>NZ_CP073043.1:0-4923318 GCF_001034475.2 Citrobacter sp. MGH103
GTGTCACTTTCGCTTTGGCAGCAGTGTCTTGCCCGATTGCAGGATGAGTTACCAGCCACAGAGTTCAGTATGTGGATACGCCCGTTGCAGGCGGAACTGAGCGATAACACGCTGGCTTTGTACGCGCCAAACCGTTTCGTGCTCGATTGGGTAAGGGATAAATACCTTAATAATATTAATGGATTACTCAATAATTTCTGTGGAGCGGATGCCCCACAGCTGCGCTTTGAAGTCGGTACTAAACCCGTCACGCAAACGCTGAAAACGCCGGTCAACAACGTTGTTGCGCCCGCCCACGTGACTCAGCAAGTGCAACCACAACGTGCTGCTCCGGCGGCGCGTCCAGGCTGGGATAACGTCCCGGCTCCGGCAGAACCAACCTATCGTTCTAACGTCAACGTCAAACACACGTTTGATAACTTCGTTGAAGGTAAATCTAACCAACTGGCGCGCGCGGCGGCACGTCAGGTGGCGGACAATCCTGGCGGCGCCTACAATCCGTTATTCCTTTATGGCGGTACGGGTCTGGGTAAAACCCACCTGCTGCACGCTGTCGGTAACGGCATTATGGCGCGTAAGCCAAACGCCAAAGTGGTGTATATGCACTCCGAGCGTTTTGTGCAGGACATGGTCAAAGCCCTGCAAAACAATGCGATCGAAGAGTTTAAACGCTACTACCGTTCCGTTGACGCGCTGCTGATTGACGATATCCAATTCTTCGCGAATAAAGAGCGATCGCAGGAAGAGTTTTTCCACACCTTTAACGCCCTGCTGGAAGGCAATCAGCAGATCATCCTGACCTCGGATCGCTATCCGAAGGAGATCAACGGCGTTGAAGATCGTCTGAAATCCCGTTTTGGCTGGGGACTGACTGTCGCGATCGAACCGCCCGAACTGGAAACGCGTGTTGCGATCCTGATGAAAAAAGCCGACGAAAACGACATTCGTCTGCCGGGTGAAGTAGCGTTCTTTATTGCCAAGCGTCTACGCTCTAACGTACGTGAGCTGGAAGGCGCACTGAACCGCGTGATCGCCAACGCCAATTTTACCGGCCGGGCGATTACTATCGATTTCGTGCGTGAAGCGCTGCGCGATCTGCTGGCTTTGCAGGAAAAGCTGGTCACCATCGACAATATCCAGAAGACGGTGGCGGAGTATTACAAAATCAAAATTGCGGATCTGCTTTCTAAGCGTCGATCTCGCTCGGTAGCTCGTCCGCGCCAGATGGCGATGGCGCTGGCAAAAGAGCTCACTAACCACAGTCTGCCGGAAATTGGCGACGCGTTTGGTGGGCGTGACCATACTACCGTGCTTCATGCCTGCCGCAAGATTGAGCAGTTGCGTGAAGAAAGCCATGATATTAAAGAAGATTTCTCCAATTTAATCAGAACATTATCTTCGTGACGCTATGAAATTTACCGTTGAACGTGAACATTTATTAAAACCGCTTCAGCAGGTCAGCGGCCCGCTGGGTGGACGTCCTACACTGCCGATCCTCGGAAACCTGCTGCTGCAGGTTGCTGACGGCACCCTTTCGCTTACCGGTACCGATCTCGAAATGGAGATGGTGGCGCGCGTGGCGCTGATCCAGCCTCATGAACCTGGTGCGACCACCGTTCCGGCGCGTAAATTCTTCGATATTTGCCGTGGATTACCAGAAGGGGCGGAAATTGCCGTTCAACTGGAAGGCGACCGTATGCTGGTGCGTTCTGGCCGCAGCCGTTTCTCGCTGTCTACGCTGCCTGCCGCCGACTTCCCGAATCTGGACGACTGGCAGAGCGAAGTCGAATTCACCCTGCCACAGGCGACAATGAAGCGCCTGATTGAAGCCACGCAGTTTTCGATGGCGCATCAGGACGTGCGTTACTACTTAAACGGCATGCTGTTTGAAACCGAAGGGGAAGAGTTGCGTACCGTGGCGACCGACGGTCACCGCCTGGCGGTCTGTTCAATGCCTGTCGGTCAGCCGTTGCCTAGCCATTCGGTGATCGTACCGCGTAAAGGTGTGATTGAACTGATGCGTATGCTCGACGGCGGCGATAACCCGCTGCGCGTGCAGATTGGCAGCAACAATATTCGTGCGCACGTTGGTGACTTCATCTTTACTTCCAAGCTGGTTGACGGTCGTTTCCCGGATTATCGCCGCGTATTGCCGAAGAATCCGGACAAACATCTGGAAGCCGGTTGCGATATCCTCAAACAGGCGTTTGCGCGTGCGGCGATTCTCTCCAACGAGAAATTCCGTGGCGTGCGTCTGTATGTCAGCGAAAACCAGCTCAAAATCACTGCCAACAACCCGGAGCAGGAAGAAGCAGAAGAAATTCTGGATGTTTCCTATCCTGGTACTGAACTGGAAATCGGCTTTAACGTTAGCTACGTGCTTGACGTTCTGAACGCGCTGAAGTGCGAAAACGTGCGTATTCTGCTGACCGATTCCGTCTCCAGTGTACAAATTGAAGATGCAGCCAGCCAGAGCGCGGCTTACGTTGTTATGCCAATGAGACTGTAATGTCGCTGACCCGCCTGTTGATCCGCGATTTTCGCAATATCGAAAATGCGGATCTCGCTTTATCTCCCGGCTTTAACTTTCTGGTAGGCGCTAACGGCAGCGGCAAAACCAGCGTGCTGGAAGCTATCTATACGCTCGGCCATGGTCGGGCGTTTCGCAGTTTGCAGATTGGCCGCGTGATTCGCCACGAGCAGGAGTCGTTTGTTTTACACGGGCGTTTGCAGGGTGAAGAACGTGAGACGTCGATTGGCCTGACGAAAGACAAACTGGGTGACAGCAAAGTGCGCATTGACGGCACTGACGGGCACAAGGTCGCGGAACTGGCGCACCTGATGCCGATGCAGTTGATCACGCCTGAGGGGTTTACTTTACTCAATGGCGGCCCCAAATACAGAAGAGCATTCCTTGACTGGGGATGCTTTCACAATGAAGCCGGATTTTTCACCGCCTGGAGTAACCTGAAGCGACTGCTCAAGCAGCGCAATGCAGCGCTGCGCCAGGTGAGTCGTTATGAGCAACTGCGCCCGTGGGATAAAGAACTGATCCCACTGGCGGAACAAATCAGCACCTGGCGCGCGGAGTACAGCGCCGGTATCGCGCAGGATATGGCGGATACCTGCCAGCAGTTTCTTCCCGAGTTTTCTCTCTCCTTCTCTTTCCAGCGCGGCTGGGAGAAAGAGACAGATTACGCCGAAGTGCTGGAACGTAGTTTTGAACGCGATCGCATGTTGACCTACACCGCGCACGGTCCGCATAAGGCGGATTTCCGCATTCGCGCCGACGGTGCGCCGGTGGAAGATACGTTGTCGCGTGGGCAGCTCAAGCTGCTGATGTGCGCCTTACGTCTGGCGCAAGGGGAGTTCCTGACCCGCGAAAGCGGACGGCGCTGCCTGTACCTGATAGATGATTTTGCCTCTGAACTGGATGATGCGCGTCGCGGGCTGCTGGCCAGCCGCTTAAAAGCCACGCAATCTCAGGTCTTTGTCAGCGCAATTAGCGCTGAACACGTTATAGACATGTCCGATGAAAATTCGAAGATGTTTACCGTGGAAAAGGGTAAAATAACGGATTAACCCAAGATAAAATGAGCGAGAAACGTTGATGTCGAATTCTTATGACTCCTCCAGTATCAAAGTCCTGAAAGGACTGGATGCGGTGCGTAAGCGCCCGGGTATGTATATCGGCGACACGGATGACGGCACCGGTCTGCACCACATGGTATTCGAGGTGGTAGATAACGCTATCGACGAAGCGCTCGCGGGTCACTGTAAAGATATCGTGGTAACGATTCACGCTGATAACTCCGTGTCCGTTACCGATGATGGCCGTGGTATCCCAACCGGTATTCACCCGGAAGAGGGCGTTTCGGCGGCGGAAGTTATCATGACCGTTCTGCACGCAGGCGGTAAATTCGATGATAACTCCTATAAAGTTTCCGGCGGTCTGCACGGTGTGGGTGTTTCCGTCGTTAACGCCCTGTCACAGAAGCTGGAACTGGTGATTCGTCGCGAAGGCAAAGTGCATCAGCAAACTTACGTGCACGGTGTGCCGCAGGCGCCGCTGGCAGTAACTGGCGAAACAGAAATGACGGGGACTCAGGTCCGTTTCTGGCCAAGCCACGAAACCTTTACCAACGTCGTTGAGTTCGAATACGACATTCTGGCCAAGCGTCTGCGTGAGCTGTCATTCCTGAACTCCGGCGTCTCTATTCGTCTGCGCGACAAGCGCGACGGCAAAGAAGATCATTTCCACTACGAAGGCGGCATCAAGGCGTTTGTTGAATACCTCAACAAAAACAAAACGCCGATCCACCCGAATATCTTCTACTTCTCCACTGAAAAAGACGGTATCGGCGTTGAAGTTGCGCTGCAGTGGAACGATGGTTTCCAGGAAAACATCTACTGCTTCACCAACAACATTCCGCAGCGTGACGGCGGTACTCACCTTGCAGGCTTCCGTGCGGCGATGACCCGTACCCTGAACGCCTATATGGACAAAGAAGGCTACAGCAAAAAAGCGAAAGTCAGCGCTACCGGTGACGATGCCCGTGAAGGCCTGATTGCCGTTGTTTCCGTGAAAGTACCGGATCCGAAGTTCTCCTCACAGACCAAAGACAAGCTGGTCTCCTCTGAGGTGAAATCGGCGGTAGAACAGCAGATGAACGAACTGCTGAGCGAATACCTGCTGGAAAACCCGTCTGACGCGAAAATCGTCGTCGGCAAAATCATTGATGCTGCGCGTGCTCGTGAAGCTGCACGTCGCGCGCGTGAAATGACCCGTCGTAAAGGCGCGCTGGACTTAGCGGGTCTGCCGGGCAAACTGGCGGACTGTCAGGAACGCGACCCGGCTCACTCTGAACTGTACCTGGTGGAAGGGGACTCAGCGGGCGGCTCTGCGAAGCAGGGACGTAACCGTAAGAACCAGGCGATTCTGCCGCTGAAGGGTAAAATTCTTAACGTTGAGAAGGCGCGTTTCGACAAGATGCTCTCTTCTCAGGAAGTGGCGACGCTGATCACCGCGCTGGGCTGCGGCATCGGTCGCGACGAGTACAACCCGGACAAACTGCGTTATCACAGCATCATCATCATGACCGATGCGGACGTCGACGGCTCGCACATCCGTACGCTGCTGTTGACCTTCTTCTATCGTCAGATGCCGGAAATCGTTGAGCGCGGCCACGTTTACATTGCACAGCCGCCGCTGTACAAAGTGAAGAAAGGCAAGCAGGAACAGTACATCAAAGACGATGAAGCGATGGATCAGTACCAGATCTCTATCGCCCTTGATGGCGCCACGCTGCACACCAATGCCAGCGCACCAGCCCTGGCGGGTGAAGCGTTAGAAAAACTGGTTTCTGAATACAACGCGACGCAGAAAATGATTGGCCGTATGGAACGTCGTTTCCCGAAAGCGCTGCTGAAAGAACTGGTTTATCAGCCGACGCTGGCTGAAGCCGATCTGGCTGATGAAGCGAAAGTCACTGCCTGGGTGTCCCAGCTGGTTAACGTACTGAATGAAAACGAAGTTCACGGCAGCACCTGGAACAGCTTTGTGCGTAAAGACGCTGAACTGAACCTGTTCGAGCCGGTGATCCGCGTGCGTACCCACGGCGTTGATACCGATTATCCGCTGGAGCATGAATTTGTGACCGGTGGCGAATATCGTCGTATTTGTACGCTCGGCGAGAAGCTGCGTGGACTGATCGAGGACGATGCGTTTATCGAACGTGGCGAACGTCGCCAGCCGGTTGCCAGCTTCGAGCAGGCGCTGGAATGGCTGCAGAAAGAGTCACGTCGCGGTCTCGCTATCCAGCGTTATAAAGGTCTGGGCGAGATGAACCCGGAACAGCTGTGGGAAACCACCATGGATCCGGAAAGCCGTCGTATGCTGCGCGTTACCGTGAAGGATGCGATTGCTGCCGACCAGCTGTTCACCACGCTGATGGGTGATGCCGTTGAACCGCGTCGCGCGTTTATCGAAGAGAACGCCCTGAAAGCGGCGAACATCGATATCTAACATGTATCTCAGGCCTGCTCCTGTAGGCCTGATAAGCGAAGCGTCATCAGGCAGTTCGTTTACGTTTGCCGGCTCAGGCCTTATCCGGCCTACCATCGATTGTCAAAAGGGGAATCTCGATTCCCCTTTCTATCCCCCTTTTCGTAGCTGTTTTTTGAGCGGAATCGCGTTAGCATGAGGACGGACTCATTTAATCCGGGGAACTCATGGCTATCAAACTTATTGCTATCGACATGGATGGCACACTTCTGCTGCCCGATCACACCATTTCACCTGCGGTCAAAACGGCGATTGCCGCAGCGCGCGCGCGTGGCGTGAATGTGGTGCTGACCACGGGACGCCCGTATGCCGGCGTTCACAGCTATCTGAAAGAACTACATATGGAACAGCCCGGTGACTACTGCATTACCTACAACGGTGCGCTGGTGCAGAAAGCTGGAGATGGCAGTACCGTAGCGCAAACTGCGTTAAGCTATGACGATTATCGCTACCTGGAGCAGCTTTCCCGGGAAGTTGGCTCACATTTCCACGCCCTCGATCGCAACACGTTGTATACCGCGAACCGTGATATCAGCTATTACACGGTGCACGAATCGTTTGTCGCGACCATCCCGCTGGTGTTCTGTGAAGCCGAGAAAATGGATCCAGCAACCCAGTTCCTGAAAGTGATGATGATTGATGAACCGGAGATCCTCGATAAAGCCATCTCGCGCATCCCAGCAGAAGTAAAAGAGAAGTACACCGTATTGAAAAGTGCGCCGTATTTCCTCGAAATCCTCGATAAACGCGTCAATAAAGGCACTGGCGTAAAATCGCTGGCCGATGCGTTAGGTATTAAAGCCGAAGAGGTGATGGCGATAGGCGATCAGGAAAACGACATCGCGATGATTGAATACGCAGGCGTGGGTGTTGCCATGGACAACGCTATTCCATCAGTCAAAGAAATCGCCAACTTCGTGACCAAATCCAACCTCGAAGATGGCGTCGCGTATGCCATTGAGAAGTTTGCGCTGAATTAAGAAATTATGGGCAAGTGCCTTGTTTCATTTGCCCTGTTTCAGCCATGATTTGTGGTGCTGAATGGTCTCCCTGGGGAATATGCGCCACGCCGCTGCGCATAATCCATTTACGGGAAAATGCTGACGTGAGTGCCCGGCTTTTCAGGATTTTGCCATACAGTTTGAGACGTATTTTTCGGGTAGCTTTACGGTAAGCGTGATTCATATCTGGCGTATCCCGCAGCAGTACCGATTTGAGGATCTCCGCGCTGTCCAGCGCATAGCTAATCCCTTCCAGCGAGCTGGCGCTAATAAAACCGGCCGCTTCACCAATCAAAAATGCGTTGTCCTCTCCGCAGACAAAGTCTTTCCAGCGTGAGGGGAACAGAACCGTACATTTTTCACTTTTCACCGGTTTGCCGAACTGGAAATGGAACGCTTTCAGCTTCTCCTTCAGCGCGTCAAAGCGTGCCTGTCCGTCCTTCATGGGGTAGGCGCCACCAAAGATAAAATAGCCATCTTTGCTGATACTCCATGAATAACAGTCAGTTGCATCGTTATCAAAAATACAGGAATAGAACGGCACAGGATGTTTCTCCGCAAACCATTGTTGAATAGCGACATATTTACGGATTTGGTGCTGGGGATAGAGATGACGGCGCACCAGTGAATTCGCACCGTCTGCCCCCACCAGATAACGCGCGGTGATCTGCTGCTCCCAACCGTCGGCGCGGAAGATAACATGCCATTTATCGCCCTCGCGCCAGATTTTCCGACACAGGCTGTCGTGGTACACCTGCACATCATCAGGGATGAGAGATTTAAGCCATAAATCAAAAGCATGGCGGTTGATATTAATGTAGCTGCGCTGGTAGTTACGCGTCAAAGAAGCGGCAACATCAACCGTTTTAACGCTAAAAATCTGCGGGCTGGCGATGACATCAACGGGTAAGGTTATACCATCGCGGATAAACGAACGCTGGGCGTCCGGGGCCAGCAGACCGCCGCAGGGTTTAGTGAAACCTTCGTTGCCGCACTGGCGTTTTTTATCCAACGCAATCACGCGCATTTTTCCGCTCAACTGCCGCGCCAGCGCTGCGCCTGCCGGACCTAATCCGATAATCGCCACGTCAAAATGTTCCATCTTTCTGTCCGCAAAAATGAAGATGGCGATACGCTAAAGCCTGAAAGTGAAGTGCTTGTGAAGTATGATTGCTTTAATCGTCTTGTATCAGGGCATCCCATGAAGCAAATCACCTTTACGCCGCGTAATCATCAGCTTACCAATATTAACACCTGGACACCGGACAGCCAGTGGCTGGTCTTTGATGTGCGTCCTTCTGGCGCCTCCTTTACCGGTGAAACAATTGAGCGCGTCAATATCCATACTGGCGAACTGGGGGTGATTTACCGGGCTACTCAGGGAGCGCACGTTGGCGTGGTGACCGTTCATCCAAAGTCGGAAAAATATGTATTCATTCATGGGCCTGAAAATCCTGATGAAACATGGCATTACGACTTCCATCATCGTCGTGGGGTGATTGTTACGCAGGCTGGGGTGGAGAATCTGGATGCGATGGATATTACCGCGCCGTACACGCCAGGCGCGCTGCGTGGCGGGAGTCATGTGCATGTCTTTAGCCCAAACGGTGAGTTTGTCAGTTTCACCTATAACGACCATGTTTTGCATGAGCGCTCGGCGGCGCTGGATTTACGCAACGTCGGCGTGGCTGCACCGTATGGGCCGGTGAAGGTCTCCGCGCAGCATCCGCGTGAATACAGTGGCAGCCATTGGTGCGTGCTGGTGAGCCAGACGACACCAACGCCAAAACCGGGTAGCGATGAGATTAACCGTGCCTATGAAGAGGGCTGGGTAGGAGAAAACAGGCTGGCGTTTATCGGCGATACGTTGTCAGTGAATGGCGAAAAAGTACCGGAATTGTTTATTGTCGATTTGCCACTGGATGAAAACGACTGGAAACAGCCGGGGGACGCGCCTCTGGAGGGGACTGACATGACCATGCCTGCGCCGCCATCCGGTATTTGTCAACGTCGCCTGACGTTTACCCATGAGCGCGTCTTCCCGGGGCTAGTGAATCAACCTCGCCATTGGGTACGCAGTAATCCAAAGGCGTCTGAGATTGCGTTTTTAATGCGTGATGACAGCGGTATTGTGCAGCTATGGCTGATTTCCCCACTGGGGGGTGCACCGCGTCAGCTTACCCAATGCACTACGAATATTCAGTCAGCCTTTAACTGGCACCCATCGGGGAAATGGCTGGGATTTGTACTGGAGAACAGAATTGCTTGTTGTGATGTTCAAACGGGCAAGATTGATTTTTTAACGGAACGGCATGGTAACCCGCCGTCGGCCGATGCGATCGTCTTCTCCCCTGATGGTCGACAGGTTGCGTGGATGGAAGACGTCGAGGGTTTCCGCCAGCTGTGGGTGACTGAAACCGGGCGTTAACTTATGGAGCGGACATTTCTGCCGGGGGAATAACGGCGTTCGTGGCCTGGGTTCTCTCCTCGCTCTTTTCTACGCGGGATCTCACCGAGTTGTCTTTGCGAAAGAGATCCCACGGTAGCAATACCGTATCGAGCACCGCGGTGAAAGGCATATCCAGAATCGCCAGTGACTTGGTTCCCCAGTTCGTATCACTTTCGCTAATCATTGTGGCACTGGCTCGCGTGCCAGGATATGTCCCTTCTTTGCCACCGGTATGCGACATGATGCTGGAACAGCCGCTTACAAACGCCATCCCACTACACATCGTCAGTGTTACCAACATTTTTTTAATCATCATTTATTCATCTGTATTTATCGTGTTTGCATGGTGAGTTAAAGCGATCCGTTGCGAAAATAACATCACCATTTCGTCGCACTGTGGCGGCCATCGCGATTTAACGAGAACAACTGCTCCCCCCAGTGTATGCAATAGACAACAAACTGCAAAAAAAGTCAGATGAATACGCTTGAAAAGTTTGTATTAAGACCCATTTTTAGAGTGTAGACAAATGAAGGGCATGCCTGATGGGTGTCCTGGCTACCTGACCTGTCCATGATGGAAGGTCAATTATTCTCGCTGATTTCAGGAGCTATTAATTATGCGTAACTTTGATTTATCCCCGCTGTACCGTTCTGCTATTGGTTTTGACCGTCTGTTTAACCTGCTGGAAAACAATCAGGGCCAAAGCAATGGCGGCTACCCTCCGTACAACGTTGAGCTGGTAGACGAAAACCATTACCGCATTGCAATTGCCGTTGCCGGTTTTGCTGAAAGCGAACTGGAAATTACTGCCCAGGATAATCTGCTGGTGGTGAAAGGCGCCCATGCGGACGATCAAAAAGAACGTACTTACCTGTATCAGGGTATTGCCGAGCGCAACTTCGAACGTAAGTTCCAGTTAGCGGAGAACATTCATGTTCGCGGCGCAAACCTGGTAAATGGTCTGCTGTATATCGATCTTGAGCGCGTGATTCCTGAAGCGAATAAGCCGCGCCGCATCGAAATCAACTAATTCTATAGGCCGCTTCAGGCGGCCTTACTAAGTCATCGGCTTGCCGTCAGGGAGCCGAAAGGTACCTACTCGCTTCTTAGAAGGAGATTATTATGCGTAACTACGATTTATCCCCACTGCTGCGTCAATGGATCGGTTTTGACAAACTGGCCAATGCTTTGCAAAACACCGGTGAAAGCCAGAGCTTCCCGCCTTATAACATCGAAAAGAGCGATGATAACCACTACCGCATTACCCTTGCGTTAGCCGGTTTCCGCCAGGAAGATTTGGATATTCAACTGGAAGGTACGCGCCTGACCGTGAAAGGTACGCCGCAGCAGCCGGAAAAAGAGACCAAATGGTTGCACCAGGGGCTGGTCATTCAGCCGTTCAGCCTGAGCTTTACGCTGGCTGAAAATATGGAGGTCTCCGGCGCAAGCTTCACTAACGGCTTGCTGCATATCGATTTGACCCGGAATGAACCTGAAGCCATTGCTCCACAACGTATCGCTATCAGCGAACGTCCCGCATTAAATAGTTAAATAGCTCCTTGCCTTTGCCCCGCCAGAAATGACGGGGCTTTTTTGTGCTTTACCACCCATACATTGCGACTGTACTCTGCGAGAATCCATTTACTTAATGATGTTATTCACAGGGAATAGGATAATGAGTGATATAGCATTGACGGTCAGCGTTCTGGCATTAGTGGCGGTTGTCGGATTATGGATCGGCAACGTAAAAATACGTGGTGTGGGTTTTGGCATCGGAGGTGTACTGTTCGGCGGTATTATTGTCGGGCATTTTGTCGATCAGGCAGGGATGACCCTGAGCGGCGATATGCTGCATTTTATTCAGGAATTTGGCCTGATCCTGTTCGTCTACACCATCGGTATCCAGGTCGGACCGGGCTTTTTTGCGTCATTGCGCGTTTCGGGCCTGCGGCTGAATCTGTTTGCCGTGCTGATTGTCATCATGGGTGGCCTGGTCACCGCGATTCTGCATAAACTTTTTGCCATTCCTCTTCCCGTGGTACTGGGTATATTCTCCGGGGCGGTCACCAATACCCCAGCGTTGGGAGCCGGGCAGCAAATTCTGCGCGATTTGGGTACCCCTGGCGATGTAGTAGACCAGATGGGGATGAGCTATGCCATGGCTTATCCTTTCGGCATTTGCGGAATTTTGCTCACCATGTGGCTGATGCGCCTTATTTTCCGCGTTAACGTCGATGCTGAAGCCCAGCAGCATGAATCCACGCTAACCAACGGGCACGCACTGATTCAGACGATGAACATCCGTGTGGAAAACCCAAACATCAACAATATGGCAATTCAGGATGTCCCGATTCTGAACAGCGACAAAATCATCTGCTCGCGTCTGAAACGTGACGAGACATTGATGGTGCCATCGCCAGGGACAGTTATCCAGATGGGCGACCTGCTACACCTGGTCGGGCAGCCAGCCGATCTGCACAACGCGCAGGTGGTGATTGGTCAGGAGGTGGACACATCGCTGTCGACGCGCGGGACTGATTTACGCGTTGAGCGCGTGGTGGTGACCAACGAACAAGTGCTGGGTAAACGTATCCGCGATCTGCACTTTAAAGAACGTTACGACGTGGTGATCTCCCGCCTGAACCGTGCGGGGGTTGAGCTGGTAGCCAGCAGCGACGCCAGCCTGCAATTCGGGGACATCCTCAATCTGGTTGGGCGCCCTTCGTCGATTGACGCCGTTGCTAATGTTGTCGGTAACGCGCAGCAAAAACTGCAGCAGGTGCAGATGCTGCCGGTATTTATCGGTATCGGACTGGGTGTTCTGCTGGGGTCAATCCCGCTGTTTATCCCGGGTTTCCCGGTGGCGTTGAAGCTGGGGCTGGCCGGTGGGCCGCTGATTATGGCTTTGATTCTTGGACGTATTGGCAGCATCGGTAAGCTGTACTGGTTTATGCCTCCCAGCGCTAACCTGGCGCTGCGAGAGTTGGGTATCGTACTGTTTCTCGCGGTGGTTGGTCTGAAGTCAGGTGGTGATTTTGTTCATACCCTGACGCAAGGCGATGGCTTGAGCTGGGTGGGCTACGGTATTTTCATTACCGCGATTCCGCTCATTACCGTGGGCTTGCTGGCGCGGATCTTCGCCAAAATGAACTATCTGACGCTGTGTGGCATGCTGGCCGGCTCAATGACCGATCCTCCTGCGCTGGCGTTTGCTAACAACCTGCATGCCACCAGCGGGGCGGCTGCGCTCTCCTACGCCACCGTTTATCCGCTGGTCATGTTCCTGAGGATTATCACCCCGCAACTGCTGGCGGTGCTCTTCTGGGGATTAGGTTAAAACTGACTTATCCGGCCTGCATCTCCTGTAGGCCGGATAAAACGCAACTCGCCATCCGGCATTACAAACACCCTCTCTCTTTTCCATTGTCTCATCACCAGACTCGCCCTTTCGTTTGAGAATCAGGTTCATACTCCTTAACTGTTCCGGTATAACGATCAGATAACAATATTTAAGGAGCTGTCATGAAGATTTCTCGCCTTGGGGAAGCACCGGACTATCGCTTCTCGTTGGCAAATGAACGTACCTTTCTAGCGTGGATCCGCACCGCGCTCGGATTTCTGGCGGCGGGGGTTGGCCTTGATCAACTGGCCCCGGATTTTGCCACGCCGGTCATCCGTGAGGCGCTTGCCTTGTTGCTGTGTCTGTTTGCCGGCGGTCTGGCGATCTACGGCTACCTGCGCTGGCTACGTAACGAAAAGGCGATGCGACTGAAAGAGGACTTGCCCTACACCCACAGCCTGCTGATTATCAGCGTTATGCTGACTATTGTGGCGGTGATTGTCATGACGCTGGTGCTGTATGCCGGATAGCCGCAAATCGCGACGTATCGCCGACCCGGGGTTACAACCGGAGCGAACATCGCTGGCCTGGTTTCGTACCCTGCTGGGTTATGGTGCGTTAATGGCGCTGGCGCTGAAGCACAACTGGCATCAGGCGGGCTTCCTGTTTTGGGTTTCAATTGTGGTGCTGGCGATGGTGGAAATCGTACTTTGGCGCTATACCCGCAGCCGTAATCTGATGGATGTTACACATAGCGATTTTTCTGAATCTCGTGCGGTGCGTGACAAATTTATGATCTCCCTCGCGGTGTTATCCCTCGCAATACTGTTTGCTGTAACGCATGTTCGCCAACTTATCGTATTTATCGGGAATTTTGCATGACAGGATGTGAGAACATGGATGTTAGTGATGATGTTTTAAACGTGGTGATTGACCACCAGAAGTGTTTACAACCAGTTGAAGTGTACCGTGGTTTGCAACAAGGAAATGTTCGCCTGGTACAGTTTATTCCGCTGGTTAAGCACGATGGCTCAGGTCATCTGACAGACGAATCGGTTACGTCTGAGGCGTGGGGCCGATTTTTAATTACGATATTTGATATCTGGGTACGTGAAGATATTAATCAGATATCTATCCAGCTTTTCGACAAAACGCTCCGCCAGTGGTGTGGTCTGGCAGCACAAATTGAACGACAGACCATGTCATCAATGAATACGCGTTGCCAAACATGCTCATTGTTTCAATATTACCATGGTGATTGTCCTGCGTACTGCGAGGAAAATGGAAAGGGCGTGCTGTGTGCAGGATATCAGGCTTTCTTCAACCATACCGCACCGCATATGCGCGTGATGCGTGACCTGCTTAAGCAGCATCGCTCACCGATGGAGCTGATGGCGATGCTGCGCTGAGATTAGCGCCCTTTCGCCAGGTATTGCGCCATCTCGGTTTCCGGCACCATGCCGCCGCCGGTCGCCCACACCAGATGGGTGGCGTTATTGAGCTGATCCGCGTTGAAGCCATGCATCTGCTGGTAATCCGTGGAGGCACAAACGTGCTGAGGGCCAGCCATGCCTGCCAGCGCCGACGGCTCAAGACGAATGCCTTCTTCCTGCGCCAGCCAGCCCAGCATATCGTACATTGTCTGATCGTCCAGGGTGTACAGACCGTCGAGCAGACGTTCCATCGACCGGCCAACAAAGCCCGATGCGCGACCCACCGCCAGTCCATCCGCTGCTGTCAGGTTATCGATGCCGATGTCCTGTACGGAAATGGTATCGTGCAGCCCGGTGTAAATCCCCAGCAGCATACACGGTGAATGAGTCGGTTCAGCGAAGAAGCAGTGCACATTATCGCCAAACGCCAGCTTAAGGCCAAACGCCACGCCGCCAGGGCCGCCGCCGACGCCGCAAGGCAGGTAAACAAACAGTGGATGGTCTGAATCCACCGTGCGTCCCTGCTGGGCAAACTGCGCTTTCAGACGCTGACCAGCCACCGCATAGCCTAAGAACAGCGTGCGGGAATTTTCATCATCGATAAAGAAGCAGTTCGGATCGGACTCTGCCGCTTTGCGACCCTGTTCAACCGCCACGCCGTAATCTTCTTCGTACTCCACCACCGTTACGCCGTGGCTGCGCAGTTTGGCTTTTTTCCACGCGCGGGCATCAGCAGACATATGGACCGTAACGTTGAAGCCGATACGGGCGCTCATGATGCCAATCGACATCCCCAGGTTGCCGGTGGAGCCAACCGCGATGCTGTACTGGCTGAAAAACTGTTTGAACTCCGGCGAAAGCAGAACGCGGTAATCGTCTTTGGTGGTCAGCAGACCGGCTTCCAACGCCAGTTTTTCCGCATGGGTCAGTACTTCATAAATGCCGCCACGCGCTTTAATCGAACCTGAAATCGGCAAATGGCTGTCTTTCTTCAGCAGGACTTCGCCGTTAATGTGTTGCCCGAACTCTTTTTCCAACCGTTTTTGCATGGCAGGGATTGCGGCCAGCTCAGATTCGATAATGCCCCCAGTGGCGGCAGTTTCCGGGAAGGCCAGCGCCAGATACGGTGCGAAGCGCGTCAGACGCGCGTGGGCATCCTCAACGTCGTGTGCTGTCAGGCCAACATACGGTAAACCTTCCGCAAGAGAGGTGGTGCCGGGGTTAAACCAGGTTGTCTCTTTCAGAGCCACCAGATCTTCCACTAAAGGATGCTGGGCGATAAGTGTTTGAATGTTTTCCATAGTCAGTCTCTTCGCGCTTAGATAATAAAGGAAAGCAGGAATGTGCAAGCCAGTGCAATAACGGACGCGATAAATGTCGCGGTCGTATAGTATTTGAACGTTTCATTCAGGGTGGCGCCGCAATACTGCTTCACCAGCCAGAACAGGGAATCGGTGACGATCGTGCAGCCAATAGCGCCGGAACCGATGGCAATGGCGATGATCTCCGGGCTTACGTTAGGGTAGAGTGGCAGCATCGGTGCCACGATTGCCGTTGCGCCCATCATCGCCACCGTGGCAGAGCCTACCGCCGCATGCAGAATCAGAGCGACCAGCCACGCCAGTAGAATCGGGTGCATATGCATGTTTGAGAGGATCAGCGCCAGAGTATCCGCCAGCCCGCTGCTCTTGAGAATAGCGTTGAATGCGCCGCCTGCGCCGATAATCAGCAAAATGTTAGCAATCGAGCCAAAACCGTTTTCGGTGTGGGTCAGCAGCGCACCCATACCGATGTGCTGACGCAGACCGAGAATGTAATAGGCTACGAAAACGGCGATAAACATCGCGGTGATCGGGTTACCAATAAACTCCAATAGCGTATACAGCGTACTGCCTTTCGCCATGTTCAGCTCAGCGACGGTTTTGACCAGCATCAGGCCAATCGGCAGCAGTACAGTAAACAGCGTCGCACCCAGCGATGGCAGCGTACTTTCTTCGCGCACTTTCAGGTCGGAAAACTCAGCCGGTACCGGTTTAAATGGCAGACGGTTACCGAGGAATTTCAGGTACAGCGGCCCACCGACAAGCGAAGCCATTAAACCCACCAGTAAGCCGTAGACAATCACGGTGCCAATGTCTGCGCCCAGCTTATTCGCCACGAACAGGGCGGCCGGATGCGGAGGTACGACGCAGTGTACCGCCATCAGCGCCGTACACAGCGGAATCGCCAGCTTCAGTAATGAGGTATTGGTTTTTTTAGCAATCGAAAAGGCCAGTGGAATCAACAGCACCACGCCGACCTCAACGAACAGCGTGATCCCGCAAATCAGCCCGACCAGCACCATAATGACGTCGGCGGAAAGCCAGCGGCAGCGCTGCAGCGTCAGACCGATGCGTTCGGCCGCGCCGGACACCTCCATCATTTTGCCCAGAATGGTCCCAAGGCCGATAACCGCCGCGAGGAAGCCCAGCGTACCGCCGATGCCGCTCTCAATGGCATTGACCATATCCAGCGGCCCCATCCCCATCATCGTACCCACGAAGAAACTGGCTAACAGCAGCGCCAGAAACGGGTGGAATTTGAACTTCACGATGGTCAAAACGATTAACACGATGCTTATCAGCAGCGTGCTCACAACCCAGATTTGAGAGTGCATAGCTCACCTTGCCCTGTGATTAATATAAGGTTATTGGACAAAAATAAGGCACCGTCTGACAAACGATATAAATCTCCTTTCACATGAGGCAGATTGCATCAAGTGAGTGATTTACGTCTAATTACGCTATGTTTATGCGATATGGTTCACCTTGATTCATCTTTATGCTGATTTTTGCAGCGAAGTTTTTTACACTCCGGCGAATGAATCAGGAGGACTGGAGGTGAGTTTGGATCCCCTACGCGAGGTCAGAAACCGGCTGCTCAATGGCTGGCAGCTGTCAAAGCTGTATACTTTTGAAGTGGCGGCCCGGCATCAGTCGTTTGCGCTGGCGGCAGATGAGCTGTCGTTAAGCCCCAGCGCCGTCAGCCATCGCATTAATCAACTGGAAGATGAACTGGGCATTCAGCTGTTTGTCCGTTCGCACCGTAAAGTGGAACTCACCCACGAGGGTAAGCGGGTATTCTGGGCGCTGAAATCGTCGCTGGATACGCTGAATCAGGAAATCCTCGATATTAAAAATCAGGAGTTGTCCGGGACGCTCACCGTCTACTCTCGACCTTCTATCGCCCAGTGCTGGCTGGTTCCGGCGCTCGGTGACTTTACCCGTCGCTACCCGTCAATTTCACTGACCATCCTGACCGGCAACGACAACGTCAATCTGCAGCGTGCCGGGGTCGATCTGGCTATCTATTTTGACGATGCGCCTTCCGCGCAGCTTACGCACCACTTCCTGATGGATGAAGAGATCCTGCCGGTATGCAGCCCGGACTTCGCTCGCCGCCATGACCTTACCGGTTCGTTAGTGAATTTGCCGCACTGCACCTTGCTGCACGACAGACAGGCATGGAGTAACGACTCAGGAACCGATGAATGGCACAGCTGGGCGCAGCATTTTACGGCGAATTTGCCGACATCATCGGGGATTGGTTTCGATCGTTCTGATTTAGCGGTAATTGCCGCCATGAACCATATCGGCGTGGCGATGGGCCGAAAGCGGCTGGTGCAAAAACGTCTCGACAGCGGAGAACTGGTCGCGCCTTTTGGCGATATGGCGCTGAAATGCCATCAGCATTACTACATCACCACGCTGCCCGGCAGGCAGTGGCCGAAAATCGAGGCGTTTATTAGCTGGCTTCAGGAACAGGTAAAATAAGCGGACCGCGAATATTTTTTACGCTTTCTCTCTACACGGAAAGTGAAAAAGCGTGCTAAATACGTGATATCACTCCTGATGATTTGCGTAAGGACGACCGTGTTAAAGCCGATTGTTTCCCTTTTACTGTTGGCCAGCGCCACCGTATGTGCCGCGCAACCTGCGCTGACGGCGGCGCAGTATGCGCAGCAGCTTGGCGTTGGGATGGACGTAGATTGGGCGCGCACCGATCGGGGTATCCGTGAATTCGATCCGCTGGTAGTGCGGGACTACAAGGCGAAAGGGTTGGCCCACGTACGCATTCGCGTAGCGGGAGAGCCTACGGAGGCGCGGCTGATTCATCTGCGCAAGCTGGTGGAAGCCTGCGAGCAGTATGGCGTGATCCCGATAATCGCCTATCAGGCAGACGAATATAAAAAAGACCCCAGCGCCGGGAACGAAAAAGAGGTGGTTAACTGGTGGGTGGCGGTGGCGCATTACTTTGGTCAACGCTCGCCGTTGCTGGGGTTCGACCTGATCTACGACCCCTCTGATAAGCTCAACCATAATCAGTCGTCGCTCAATCGCGTGTATGACAAAGCCATTCGAATCATCCATGCCATCGATCCACAGCGAATGATTTTTATCGCGCCGAAACTGCATGCCGCTCCGGAAGATTTGGCCAACCTAAAGCTGCCGCCGCAAAGTCAGAATACGGTGCTGGCCCAATGGCATATTTTTCCGTGGGGACCGCTGAAAAATAACGGCAAATATCCGTGGACCTCAGGGACTGCGGCAGAAAAGGCCGCCATTCGCGCCCGTATCAATACCGCCATTCATTGGCAGCAGAAAACCGGGCATGTCAGTTGGGTAGGGGGCTGGTCGCCGGGAGAAACCGTCAAAAACGCGCCTTCTGCCTCGCAAATGGCGTTTGCCCGCTTTATGGCGTGCGAGCTGAAAAAAGCGAAAATTCCCTATGCTATCAATGCGGATGCGCAGTTCTATGATGGTGAGGAGGGGGCCTGGCGTCCGGCGCTGGAGCCGTTACTGACGACGATTATCGCGCCAGAATGCGAAAAGCCCGGCGATAAGCCGGGCCATCATACGCTTAAACCGCCTGTCCCTGATGCGACACGCGTGACGCCAGCGGAAGCCAGCAAACAAAAATCAACAGCCCCATAAGGGTCATCAGCAGGCCCAGACTGGCTTGCCCGGTCTGCGGCAGCATGGCAGAGAACCACGCCAGCACGCCGGAACCAATGTTCTGTAATCCCCCAACCAGCGCGCCAGCAGTGCCTGCCAGGAACGGGAAAGGCTCCATTGCACCGCTGGTTGCCAGCGGAAACAACATTCCGGCGCCGAAGAAAAATAGTGCGGCAGGAACCAGCAGCGTCCAGACGTTCATCACGTCAAACAGCCCTGGGATCCACATCATTAAACCCGCTACCAGACAGCAGGTCACCGACTGCCACATTAGCGTCGAGAAACGTTTATTCGGGCGACCGGCGAACCATGCGCCGAAAAACGCCGCCGGGATGGGCAGGATAAACAGGATACTGACCACCATGCTGCTTAGACCGAGACGTGCGCCCAATAATACTCCGGAGCAGGCCTCAAAGACCGCAACGCCCGCCAGACCACCGATCAACATCAGCACGTAACAGGTGAAAGCGCTATTACCAAACAGGGTTTTGTAGCTGGCGATCAGCCGTGGACGCGGCGCACCTGCAGGGCGCGTTTCCGGCATCCAGCGTGCCATGCTAAACGTCACGCCCGCACACAGAATCAACAGAAAAATATAGCAGGCACGCCAGTTCCACACTGTATCCAGCACACCGCCAATCAGCGGAGCTAACAGCGGACTGACCAGAATCCCCATATTTAACAGACTATTGGCGTGGCGTAGTTGCGTGCCTTCGTACAGATCGCGCGGTAACGTTCGCGCCATCACACCGCCGACGCCCGTTCCCATCCCCTGGATGGCACTGGCGATAATCAGTACCGTCAGACTATGCGTGGTAATCGCGACCAGCGTGGCCAGCATAAAAATAGACATCCCGGCGAGGATAACCGGGCGGCGGCCAACGCGGTCTGAAAGGGGACCATAAACCAGTTGTGATAGACCATAGGTCAACAGATAGGCGGCCATTACGCTTTGCACCGCCCCTTCGCGAACGTTCAGTTCACGCGCCATATCAGCAATCGCGGGGATATAAATGGTTTGCGCCATCTGACCTACCGCCACCAGTAATACCAACATCAACAACAAATTGACGCTTCTATGCCTTTTCATTTCGCTGATTACTTTTAAAAAAGAGAAAAAAGAAGAATAAGGTGCTGCACTTTCCCGTAAATGCGCGTGGAATCTACCACAACAGAAAAAGAAGGCCAGATAGTGGGCTGGAATGTTTATGTGATGGACGGCAGGAAATGTAAACAAAAAGCGGCAACAAATGTTGCCGGATTGCATCGGGTTTACAACGCGATCATGATAAGCGTAGTAAAACTGCGCCTACGGCAATACCTGTAGCCGCGACAAGACGTATTCCGGCAACCTTCTCTTTCAGTAGCAGCCACGCGAGCAGCGCGCCAAACAGGATTGAGGTTTCACGCAGCGCCGCGACTACCGCCAACGGAGCCTGGGTCATGGCCCACAGCGCCAGGCCGTAAGAACCCATTGTGCCAATGCCGCCAAGAATACCTTTCTTCCACTGCTGTACAAGATAGCGCGACGCTTCCCGGCGTCTGGCGATCATCGCCCAGCCCAGCAGGCAGGAGCCGTTCAGAAAGAAGGTCCACAGCGTATAACCCAGCGCGGTTTCTGATAAACGTACGCCGGTGCCATCAACCAGCGTATAACCGGCGATAAAGCAGGCGTTAATGAGCGCCAGGATAATCCCGCGTTGCGAACCGCTGCGTCCGTTAAATGCCATCCCGAGAATAGCCAGACAGATGGTGGCAATCCCCACCCAGGCGAGTAGCGAAAGGCTATCGCCAAGAAACAGGACGCTGATAATCGCGACCAGCAGTGGCGCTGTGCCGCGCATCAGAGGATAGGTCTGGCTCATATCCGAAACCTGATAGGTTTTAGCGACCAGGACGGTATAGACCACCTGTAATGCGGTTGAGACAGCTAAAAACGGCAGGCTGGCGGCAGAGGGTTGCGGCGCAAAGGGTAAACAAATCAGCGCCATAATCGCAGCGGTTCCGCTGACGCTGATCGCCGAGTACAGCTTGTCGTTTCCCGCTTTTACGATGGCATTCCAGCTGGCATGCAGCAGTGCGGCGAACAGCAAAATGCAGAAAACAGAAAGCGTCATGGCGTAATTCTTCCCTGAGGATGTCATAAAAACGTAACATATTGACGCGATACAAGCACCAGGGAGAAGGTGAAAGGGGAGCGGAGTGTTATCCGCCCCCCTTAGGTGCGACTTGAATCTGAATTACTTAATGTATTTCAGAACGGCATCAAGGAGTTGCAGTGCTGCAACAATGAGTTTGAGGATAAGAATAGCGATATCCACGAGGCTCATACGCTCTCCTTTTGGTACAAGGAGCACGGTGCTGACGTACCTCGCCGCTGCCTGTTGCCAGCACCTTTGTTGACATAACACAGTGTGCTCACGCGGGGGTTAAGGCGCTGACGGCACCACCCGTTTCAGCCAGGACTTTGATGCGCCGGTTTACGATGCGGCCCCCGCATAACACATTGCGTACCGAGACATTATAGATAAATACTGTATAAATTAACAGTATTTTATGGACGTTACGCTATTCATGTTCCATACTCAAAAACATCAAAATTCGTGCCGAAATTGCGTGTTCTTCGTAGAACGCGTATACTTTTTTCGTTGACATAACACAGTGTGTTCGGCGGCTACCAACCGCACAACGCTGAAAAAACCTCGCTCCGGCGGGGTTTTTTGTTTTTGCACGACATACAATGAAATGTGATCGTTGAAGCATTTTTGTGCAGATGAAAATTTTTCCATTGTCACGCTGAAAAACCTGTGTTTGTATAAATCCAGTTAATCAACAAACAGACAGGTCCCTAATGAACCCTTCCATGCTGACTGCGACCCTACTAAAAACTGCGCCATCTCGCGCAGCGGTCGTCGTGCGTGTGGTGGTGGTCGTCGGCAATGCGCCGTAGGGTCCGAATCAACACACGATTCCAAAACCCCGCCGGCGCAAACCGGGCGGGGTTTTTCGTTTCAGAGACCTGCCCGGAGCAAAGGCCCAGAATAAAAGGACTGGAGCATGGCAAGTTCGGGCATAACATCCAAGCGTACGCGTTTTACGGGCGCAGAATTCATCGTTCATTTCCTGGAACGTCAGGGGATTCAGGTCGTCACCGGTATTCCAGGCGGCTCGATTCTTCCCGTCTATGACGCTTTAAGCCAAAGCACACAAATCCGTCATATCCTGGCGCGCCACGAGCAGGGCGCGGGGTTTATCGCGCAGGGAATGGCGAGAACCGATGGCAAACCCGCTGTCTGTATGGCCTGTAGCGGACCGGGCGCAACCAACCTGGTAACCGCCATTGCCGATGCGCGTCTGGATTCCATCCCGCTGGTGTGTATCACCGGGCAGGTTCCGGCCTCAATGATCGGCACCGACGCTTTCCAGGAAGTCGACACCTACGGCATCTCTATCCCCATCACTAAGCATAACTATCTGGTCCGCCATATCAGTGAATTACCGCAGGTCATGAGCGATGCGTTCCGCATTGCGCAGTCCGGACGTCCAGGCCCGGTGTGGATAGACATTCCTAAGGATATTCAAACCGCCGTTTTTGAAATTGAAGAGATGCCGGAACCCGCGCAGAAAATGGCGGCACCAGCGTTCGGCCAGGACAGCATTCGCGATGCTGCAGCTATGATTAACGCCGCCAAACGCCCGGTGCTGTATCTCGGTGGCGGCGTAATTAACGCGCCGGAACGTGTTCGTGAGCTGGCCGAAAAAGCAAAACTGCCGACCACTATGACCTTGATGGCGCTCGGCATGCTGCCAAAAGCGCATCCGCTGTCGTTAGGCATGCTGGGCATGCACGGCGCGCGCAGCACCAACTTTATTCTGCAAGAAGCGGATTTACTGATTGTTCTGGGCGCACGTTTTGATGACCGGGCGATTGGTAAAACCGAACAGTTCTGCCCGAATGCCAAAATCATCCACGTGGATATTGACCGCGCGGAGCTGGGTAAAATCAAACAGCCGCACGTGGCGATCCAGGCAGATGTCGATGAGGTTCTGGCACAATTGATCCCGCAGATTGAAGCGCAGCCGCGTGAAGAGTGGCATCAACTGGTGTCTGACCTGCAGCAAGAATTTCCGTGCACGATCCCCCAGGAAAAAAATCCGCTCAGCCACTATGGATTGATCAACGCCGTGGCTGCCTGCGTAGACGACAGCGCCATTATCACTACCGACGTAGGCCAGCATCAGATGTGGGCGGCACAGGTTTACCCGCTGAACCGTCCGCGCCAGTGGCTGACCTCCGGCGGTCTGGGAACCATGGGCTTTGGCCTGCCTGCGGCGATTGGTGCGGCCCTGGCCAACCCAGACAAAAAAGTGCTGTGCTTCTCCGGCGATGGCAGCCTGATGATGAATATTCAGGAAATGGCGACCGCCAGCGAAAATCAGCTGGATATTAAAATCATTCTGATGAATAACGAAGCGTTAGGTCTTGTATATCAGCAGCAGAGTCTGTTTTATAAGCAGGGCGTTTTTGCCGCGACCTATCCGGGGATGATTAACTTTATGCAGATAGCTGCCGGGTTTGGTCTCGAAACCTGCGATCTGAATAACGAAGCGGACCCACAGGCAGCGTTGCAGGAGATTATTAATCGCCCTGGACCTGCGCTAATCCACGTGCGCATCGATGCCGAAGAAAAAGTGTACCCGATGGTGCCGCCGGGTGCGGCAAACACAGAAATGGTGGGGGAATAAGCCATGCAACAGCAGACTCATGACAACGTAATCCTGGAACTCACCGTACGCAACCATCCGGGCGTAATGACTCACGTTTGCGGGCTGTTTGCCCGCCGCGCATTCAACGTGGAAGGCATTCTCTGTCTACCGATTCAGGACAGCGATAAGAGCCGCATCTGGCTACTGGTCAACGACGATCAACGTCTTGAGCAGATGATAAGCCAGATCGACAAGCTTGAAGATGTGGAGAAAGTGGCCCGCAATCAGTCCGATCCGTCGATGTTTAACAAAATCACCGTGTTCTTTGAGTGAGTTAGTCGCCGTCTGAATCCGGGGTGATCACTTTGACAGAGCCGTTCCGGCAGTGGGTTGCGTAATCTGCTGGTAACGGACGGTCGCTTATCAGTACGTCAAAGGTGGAGAGTGGACCAATGCTGGCGGGGGCGACCTCATCGAACAGGGCGTGGCGCGTCAGCAGAATTTTGCGTAATCCGCGTTCCATCGCTTTGCGTTTTGTGGCTAGATCGTCCGGATTGAACCAGCTAACGCCGAAATGCTCATGGACGCCGCTAGCGGAGATGAATACTTTTCGTGGGTTGAGCGCATCCAGCGGAGAGGGGGTGCTGGTATCGTAAAAGGCGTCACTTTTCGCCCGATAGGTGCCTCCGCAAAGAATCACCGTGGCGTTGGGTTTTTCATTTAGCGCCACGAATACCCGGTGCGAGTAGCAAATTCCGGTAAAGGAAATATCATCCGGGATCATGCTGACCACCAACGGCATTTCCGCACCATTATCAAAAAAGACCAGATCATTTTCACTTACCAGTCCCGCGGCCAGAATGGCAACCGGTAAATCGTCGCGGTGATACTGTTTTTGCGCAGGCACTGGGGCATTAACGATGGCGGCGGGCTTGTTCACCATCACAATGTAACCACCGAGCAGCGTAAGCGGTAACGGCTCGTCATCCTGACTGAGATCCCGACGAATAGTCATCACGGAAACTTCCAGCATTCGTGCCGCCTCTTTCAGATGGATTCGGTCGGTCTTCTTCAACAATTCCATCAGACGTCGAATACGTTCTTTTTGCTTAGTTTCCATGTGCTTCTCCACGAATCATGTTCCCATGTTCCTTCAGTAACATTTTTGTGTTTCTGAGAACATGGCATTGCCGCATTACTATACGTCTGACTATTCGGAAATAAAAGCGTGTTTTTTCACGTTTTATTGATTATATCCAGTTAACTTTCAGTCAATTGTAAGCAACTTCATTATTTGTAGTGTGATGGGGTCGCAACATTTAGCGTAATAAATAAACAATAAAATGATCTTCCAATCGCGATCCTAGTCACAAATGATACGAAAGTAACATGATAATGTTATTTTAATATCATTGTAGTGTGATTGTTTCTGAGAGGTAGTAAAATGGATATCGCGGTTATTGGCTCCAACATGGTGGATCTCATCACCTACATCAACCAGATGCCCAAAGAAGGGGAAACGCTGGAAGCGCCGGCGTTCAAAATTGGCTGCGGGGGCAAAGGCGCAAATCAGGCCGTTGCGGCTGCTAAGCTCAATTCCAAAGTACTGATGCTGACAAAAGTCGGTGATGATATTTTTGCGGATAACACTATTCGCAATCTCGAATCCTGGGGGATTAATACCACCTATGTCGAAAAGGTACCCTGCACCAGCAGCGGTGTCGCACCGATCTTTGTTAATGCGAACTCCAGCAACAGTATTCTGATTATTAAAGGAGCGAACAAATTTCTCTCCCCGGAAGATATCGATCGTGCGGCGGAAGATCTGAAAAAATGTCAGCTTATTGTCCTGCAACTGGAAGTGCAGCTGGAAACCGTTTATCACGCGATTGAATTTGGCAAAAAACACGGTATTGAAGTGTTACTAAATCCCGCCCCTGCATTACGGGAATTAGATATGTCTTATGCCTGTAAATGTGATTTTTTTGTGCCGAACGAAACCGAGTTGGAAATATTAACCGGTATGCCAGTGGATACTTATGACCATATTCGCGCAGCGGCACGTTCTCTGGTTGATAAAGGTCTGAACAATATTATCGTCACCATGGGTGAGAAAGGTGCGTTGTGGATGACGCGTGACCAGGAAGTCCATGTTCCGGCGTTTAAAGTGAACGCTGTCGATACCAGTGGCGCAGGCGACGCTTTCATCGGTTGTTTTGCCCATTATTACGTTCAAAGCGGTGATGTCGAAGCCGCCATGAAAAAAGCCGTTCTCTTCGCTGCATTTAGCGTTACCGGGAAAGGCACTCAATCATCTTATCCAAGCATCGAACAATTTAATGAGTTTCTTACCTTAAACGAATAATACTCCTGCATTGTAAAAGGTAGCACTATGAACGATAAAAACATCATTCAGATGCCCGACGGCTATCTGAATAAGACGCCTCTGTTCCAGTTTATTTTGTTATCCTGTTTATTCCCATTATGGGGATGCGCAGCCGCATTAAATGATATTCTGATTACGCAATTCAAAAGCGTATTTTCACTCAGCAACTTTGCTTCGGCATTAGTGCAGAGTGCCTTTTATGGCGGTTATTTTTTAATTGCGATTCCAGCATCATTGGTGATTAAAAAGACCAGCTATAAAATCGCCATCTTAATGGGACTGACGCTTTATATTGTTGGCTGTACGCTCTTTTTCCCGGCATCGCACATGGCCACTTACACCATGTTCCTCGCGGCAATTTTTGCGATTGCGATTGGCCTGAGCTTCCTGGAAACGGCAGCTAATACCTACAGCTCCATGATTGGCCCAAAAGCGTATGCCACTTTACGCCTGAACATCAGCCAGACCTTTTACCCCATTGGCGCAGCTGCCGGTATTCTGCTGGGCAAATATCTGGTCTTCTCTGAAGGCGAGAGTCTGGAAAAACAGATGGCTGGGATGAACGCGGAACAGATCCACAACTTTAAAGTGTTGATGCTGGAAAATACCCTTGAGCCTTACAAGTACATGATTATGGTACTGGTTGTGGTGATGGTGTTGTTCCTGCTGACCCGCTTCCCGACCTGCAAAGTCGCGCAAACGGCGAGTCATAAGCGTCCGTCAGCGATGGACACGCTGCGTTATCTGGCCAGCAATGCCCGTTTCCGTCGTGGAATTGTGGCGCAGTTCCTGTACGTGGGGATGCAGGTCGCGGTATGGTCATTCACCATCCGTCTGGCGCTGGAATTAGGTGATATTAACGAGCGTGACGCCTCAACCTTCATGGTCTATAGCTTTGCCTGCTTCTTTATCGGCAAGTTTATCGCCAACATATTGATGACGCGCTTCAATCCGGAAAAAGTGCTGATCCTATACTCCATTATTGGCGCGCTGTTCCTCGTCTATGTTGCGCTGGCGCCAAGCTTCAGTGCCGTGTACGTCGCCGTGCTGGTGAGCGTCCTGTTTGGACCCTGCTGGGCGACAATCTACGCCGGTACGCTGGATACTGTGGATAACGAGCATACTGAAATGGCGGGAGCTGTCATTGTCATGGCGATTGTCGGTGCTGCGGTAGTTCCGGCAATTCAGGGCTATGTGGCTGATATGTTCCACTCGCTGCAACTTTCGTTCCTGGTCTCCATGCTGTGCTTCGTGTACGTCGGTATCTACTTCTGGCGTGAAAGCAAAGTACGCAACAATCTGGCTGAAGCGACGGTTTCCTGAGGAGAACGATCATGACAACACGTATCACGCTGTGGCGGGAACTCTTTGCAGAGCATCCGCGAATCTTACTGAAAAATAGCGATTTCATGGTTACCGCGTTTCGTTATGCCAGCGGTATGGAAGGGCTGAAGATAGAAAACAGTCGTGGACATCTGGTTATTCTGCCCTGGATGGGGCAGATGATCTGGGATGCGCAGTTTGACGGGCATGATCTGACCATGCGCAACATGTTCAGTCAGCCAAAACCGGCTGCAGAAGTGGTCGCGACCTACGGCTGCTTTGCTTTCCACTCGGGGCTATTGGCTAATGGCTGCCCGTCGCCGGAAGATTCTCACCCGCTGCATGGTGAAATGGCCTGTGCTGCGATGGATGAGGCCTGGCTGGAGCTGGAAGGCGAGAATTTGCGCGTGAGCGGACGCTACGAGTATGTGATGGGGTTCGGTCATCATTATCAGGCGTATCCTGCGGTGGTCATGCGCAAGGCGAGCGCGCTGTTTGATATTCAGATGTCGGTCACTAACCTCGCTTCAGTGGCAATGCCTTTGCAGTACATGTGCCATATGAACTATGCCTACGTCCCGGAAGCGACCTTCAGCCAGAATATCCCGGATGAAGCCATAACGCTGCGTGAATCGGTACCCGCACATGTTAAGCCTACCGAGCAGTGGCTGGCGTTTAATCAGCGGATTATTCAGGGTGAGACTTCGCTGATGCGCCTTAATGAACCCGATTTTTACGATCCGGAAATCGTTTTCTTCGCTGACCAACTGGATAGATACACAGATAAGCCTGAATTTAGCATGATCGCACCTGATGGCACCACGTTCGTGACGCGTTTCTCCAGCGCGGAGCTGAATTATGTCACCCGTTGGATCCTCTATAACGGCGATCAGCAGGTGGCAGCCTTCGCCCTACCCGCGACTTGTCGCCCTGAAGGCTTCCTGGCAGCGGAGCGAAACGGGACGTTGATTCAGATAGAACCGAAACACACCCGCACATTTACCGTCACAACGGGCATAGCATGATCGCTCAAGGCTTGAACAGCAACGCGCTTATCGTTAAGGTAAGCGCTTTTGCTGGATGGCGGTATTAATGCCTTATCCGGCCTACAACGGCACCCGCCCGTAGGCCTGATAAGCGCAGCGCCATCAGGCATGTCTTAGCGCCAGGATGAATCCATGATTACCGTTGCCCTTATTGACGACCACCTTATCGTCCGCTCCGGCTTTGCCCAACTGCTGGGGCTGGAACCTGATTTGCAGGTGGTGGCTGAGTTTGGCTCAGGCAGTGAGGCGCTGGCGGGATTACCGGGGCGCGGCGTGCAGGTCTGTATCTGTGATATCTCGATGCCAGATATCTCCGGTCTTGAACTGTTAAGCCAGTTGCCAAAAGGAATGGCGATTATCATGCTCTCCGTCCACGACAGCCCGGCGCTGGTGGAGCAGGCGCTCAACGCGGGCGCGCGTGGTTTCCTTTCTAAACGCTGTAGCCCGGATGAGCTGATCGCAGCGGTGCATACCGTTGCGACCGGCGGCTGTTACCTGACGCCGGACATCGCCGTCAAACTGGCGGCTGGTCGCCAGGATCCGCTCACCAAACGCGAACGTCAGGTGGCGGAAAAACTGGCACAAGGTATGGCGGTCAAAGAGATTGCTGCTGAACTGGGTCTGTCGCCGAAAACGGTGCACGTGCATCGCGCCAACCTGATGGAAAAGCTGGGCGTCAGCAACGACGTCGAACTGGCCCGCCGGATGTTTGACGGCTGGCAATGAACACGCTCTGTTCCCGGTTAATCACCGTTGTTGCCTGCTTCTTTATCTTCTCTGCCGCGTGGTTTTGCCTGTGGAGCATCAGCCTGCATCTGGTTGAGCGCCCGGAGCTGGCAGTACTGCTGTTTCCGTTTGGCCTGCGTCTGGGGCTGATGCTGCAATGTCCACGTGACTACTGGCCGGTGCTGTTGGGCGCGGAATGGCTGCTTCTTTTCTGGTTGGAACAGGAAGTGGTGTTGGCCCATTTGCCACTTTTGATGATCGGCAGCTTCCTCACGTTACTCCCGGTGATGCTGATATCGCGATACCGCCATCAGCGTGACTGGCGTACGCTGCTGTTGCAGGGCGCGGCGCTTACGGCGGCGGCATTGCTGCAATCGCTGCCCTGGCTTGGGCAGGGTGAAGAGGCATGGAACGCGTTGCTGCTGACGCTCACCGGCGGATTAACGCTGGCGCCGATCTGCCTGGTGTTCTGGCACTATCTGACCAGCACCACCTGGCTGCCGCTGGGCCCTGCGGTGGTGTCGCAGCCGGTGAACTGGCGCGGGCGGCATCTGGTCTGGTACCTGCTGCTGTTTAGCGTCAGCCTGTGGCTACAGCTCGGTTTACCCGCCGAGCTTTCGCGCTTCACACCGTTTTGCCTCGCGTTGCCGATCATTGCGCTGGCCTGGCACTACGGCTGGCAGGGGGCGCTGATTGCGACGCTGATGAACGCCATCGCGCTGATTGCCAGCCAGACCTGGCACGATCATCCCGTCGACCTGTTGCTCTCGCTGCTGGTGCAAAGCCTGACCGGGCTGCTGCTCGGCGCGGGCATTCAGCGTCTGCGTGAGCTTAACCAGTCGCTGCAAAACGAATTAGCACGCAACCATCGTCTGGCTGAACGCCTGCTGGAGACCGAAGAGAGCGTGCGCCGGGACGTGGCGCGCGAACTGCATGATGATATCGGCCAGACCATCACCGCCATTCGTACCCAGGCGGGTATTGTCCAGCGCCTGGCGCCGGAAAACGCAGGGGTGAAGCGTAGCGGAGCACACATCGAACAACTTTCTCTCGGCGTGTACGATTCGGTGCGTCGCCTGTTAGGCCGCCTGCGACCACGCCAGTTGGACGATCTCACGCTGGAACAGGCCATCCGCTCATTGATGCGCGAAATGGAACTGGAAAGCCGCGGCATCGTCAGCCATCTCGACTGGCGAATTGACGAATCTGCACTCAGCGAAAGCCAGCGGGTGACACTGTTTCGCGTCTGTCAGGAAGGACTGAACAACATCGTTAAGCACGCCAACGCCAGCGCGGTGACGCTTCAGGGCTGGCAACAGGATGAACGGCTGATGCTGGTGATTGAGGACGACGGCAGCGGCCTGCCGCCGGGGTCGAATCAGCATGGATTTGGCCTCACCGGGATGCGTGAACGGATTAGCGCCCTCGGAGGATCGCTGTCGATTTCCTGTACGCACGGCACGCGGGTCAGCGTGTCACTGCCTCAACGTTATGTGTAAGGAGCGGCCATGTTTGCGTTTTTAAAAGCCCCGGCCAATGCGCCGCTCATCACCGACAAGCAGGAAGTGGATGCCCGCTATCGCTATTGGCGGCGGCATATCCTGACCACTATCTGGCTCGGCTACGCGCTGTTCTATTTCACACGCAAAAGCTTCAATGCCGCCGTACCGGATATCCTCACCAGCGGCGTGCTGACCCGCAGCGATATTGGGCTACTGGCGACGCTGTTTTACATCACCTACGGCCTGTCGAAGTTTGTTTCCGGTATCGTCAGCGACCGCTCCAACGCCCGCTATTTTATGGGCATCGGGCTGATCGCCACCGGCGTGGTGAACATTCTGTTTGGATTCTCTACCTCACTGTGGGCCTTTGCGGTGCTGTGGGCGCTGAACGCCTTTTTCCAGGGCTGGGGGTCGCCGGTCTGCGCGCGTTTATTGACCGCGTGGTATTCGCGTACCGAGCGCGGCGGCTGGTGGGCGCTGTGGAATACCGCGCACAACGTCGGCGGGGCGCTGATCCCTATCGTGATGGCGGCGACAGCGCTGCACTACGGCTGGCGCGCCGGGATGATGATCGCTGGGCTGCTGGCGATTGTGGTGGGGGTTTTCCTCTGCTGGCGGCTGCGCGATAGACCGCAGGCGATTGGTCTGCCGCCGATTGGCGACTGGCGGCATGATGAGCTAGAAATTGCTCAGCAGCAGGAAGGTGCAGGGCTGAGCCGCAAAGAGATCCTCACCCGCTATGTGCTGCTGAATCCTTATATCTGGCTGCTGTCATTGTGTTATGTGCTGGTGTACGTGGTCCGTGCAGCGATTAATGACTGGGGCAATCTGTACATGTCTGAGACGCTCGGCGTGGATCTGGTGACTGCAAATACCGCCGTGACCATGTTCGAACTGGGGGGATTTGTCGGTGCGCTGGTGGCGGGGTGGGGCTCGGACAAGCTGTTTAACGGCAACCGCGGTCCAATGAACCTGATTTTTGCCGCCGGAATTTTGCTCTCCGTTGGCTCGCTGTGGCTGATGCCGTTCGCCAGTTACGTGATGCAGGCAGCGTGCTTTTTCACCACCGGATTCTTCGTCTTCGGCCCGCAGATGCTGATCGGCATGGCGGCAGCGGAGTGTTCGCACAAAGAGGCAGCAGGTGCAGCAACCGGTTTTGTTGGGCTGTTTGCCTATCTGGGGGCATCGCTCTCCGGCTGGCCCCTGGCGAAGGTGATGGAGGTCTGGCACTGGACCGGGTTTTTTGTGGTGATCGCCATTGCGGCGGGGATTTCCGCGCTGCTGCTGCTGCCGTTTTTAAACGCCCAGGCTCCGCGCGATCTCAACGAAGCGTGATGCACCTCACCTTTTTGCCCTGAGTGGGGCAAAACTAAGAAATTTTCCCGGTTTCACCTGGACGCTGTCTCAGGCACGTCTCCCGGCTGATTTTTACAATGCCTGCTATTCGCAGGTATAAAAATTAGCTCGGGAGTGTCAAATGCTGGCCTTTCTCAACCAGGTGCGCAAGCCGACCCTGGATCTGCCGCTCGATGTGCGGCGCAAAATGTGGTTCAAACCGTTCATGCAGTCCTATCTGGTGGTCTTTATCGGCTACCTGACCATGTACCTGATCCGCAAAAACTTCAACATCGCGCAGAACGACATGATCTCCACCTACGGGCTGAGCATGACGCAATTGGGGATGATTGGCCTGGGCTTCTCCATCACCTACGGCGTGGGAAAAACGCTGGTTTCCTACTACGCGGACGGCAAAAACACCAAGCAGTTCCTGCCGTTTATGCTGATCCTCTCTGCCATCTGTATGCTCGGCTTCAGCGCCAGCATGGGCGCGGGTTCAACCAGCCTGTTTCTGATGATCGCCTTCTATGCGCTGAGTGGTTTCTTCCAGAGTACCGGCGGCTCGTGTAGCTATTCTACCATCACCAAATGGACGCCGCGTCGCAAGCGGGGTTCTTACCTCGGTATGTGGAACATCTCCCACAACCTCGGCGGTGCGGGTGCGGCAGGCGTGGCGCTGTTTGGCGCTAACTATCTGTTCGACGGTCACGTCATCGGGATGTTTATCTTCCCGTCGATTATCGCGCTGATTGTTGGTTTTATCGGCCTGCGCTACGGCAGTGACTCCCCGGAATCTTATGGTCTTGGTAAAGCTGAAGAGTTGTTCGGTGAGGAGATCAGCGAAGAAGACAAAGAGACCGAAGAAAACGAGATGACGAAATGGCAGATCTTTGTTGAGTACGTGCTGAAAAACAAAGTGATCTGGCTGTTATGTTTCTCGAACATCTTCCTGTACGTGGTGCGTATCGGTATTGACCAGTGGTCCACTGTCTACGCTTTCCAGGAGCTAAAGCTCTCCAAAGAAGTGGCGATTCAGGGCTTTACCCTGTTTGAAGTGGGCGCGCTGGTCGGCACGCTGCTGTGGGGTTGGCTCTCTGACCTGGCGAATGGTCGCCGTGCGCTGGTGGCCTGCGTGGCGCTGGCGTTGATTATCGCCACCCTGGGCGTTTATCAGCACGCCAGCAACCAGTACGTTTATCTGGCTTCGCTGTTTGCGCTGGGCTTCCTGGTGTTTGGTCCGCAGCTGTTAATCGGCGTTGCGGCAGTCGGATTTGTACCGAAAAAAGCGATCGGCGCAGCCGATGGGATTAAAGGCACCTTTGCTTATCTGATTGGTGACAGCTTCGCCAAGCTTGGTCTGGGGATGATTGCCGACGGCACGCCGATTTTCGGCCTCACCGGCTGGGCAGGAACCTTCGCCGCGCTGGACACCGCCGCCATCGGTTGTATCTGTCTGATGGCCATCGTGGCCGTGTTTGAAGAACGTAAAATTCGCCGCGAGAAAAAGATTCAACAACTGAAAGTCGCTTAAGTTAAGTGTGCATTGGTAACTTTTGCCCGCCTTAATGGCGGGCTTTTTTATGCCGTGGCGTTCATCCATCGACAGCGATAAATTTGCCGCTATGATGGGCATCCTGTTTGGTAATGGATGTGCGCATGATTTGGATAATGTTGGCCACCCTGGTGGTTGTTTTTGTGGTGGGATTTCGGGTGCTAACGTCCGGGTCGCGGCGGGCAATTCGCCGTCTGAGCGAGCGACTGAACATTGATGTCGTGCCAGTAGAATCGATGATCGATCAGATGGGAAAAGTACAGGGTGAGGCTTTTTTACAGTACCTCCACCGGCCTGACGAATCGCATCTGCAAAATGCGGCCCAGGTGCTGTTGATCTGGCAAATCGTGATTGTCGACGGCAGTGAGCCGAATCTGCTGCAGTGGCACCGTTGGCTGCAAAAAGCTCGGCTGGCCGCGCCGATTACCGACGCGCAGGTGCGTCTGGCGCTCGGTTTTTTGCGCGAAATGGAGCCGGATATGCAGGAGCTTAATGCGTTTCAAATGCGCTATAACGCCTTTTTCCAGCCCGAAGATGGTGTGCATTGGTTGCATTGATAGTCATGCCTGATGGCGTTACGGTTCTCAGGTCGACAAAACGTGTCGCTATCTGGCAGTGGCTAATTACATCAGAACGTCCAGGCCATGTTTTTGCACGATGCTGAGTAGTTTTAATGACATCCCACCAGGTCGTTTAGCTCCGCTCTCCCATTTTTGCACTGTCGATACGCTGGTGTTCAGATAACGGGCAAAAACGGGTTGGCTTACATTTAGCTTTTCACGCAATGCTTTAATCTCAGTCGGTTGAAGATCTTCCACGTGACTAAGACTGGCTTTGTCAAAATCGCGCATCGTTTCCTGTGGAATTGCACCAACGCTAAATAATCCAGAAGCTGCGCTATGGATGGCTTCAAAGGCAGGGCTTTTGAATTTATTCTTTGCTGTCATGACAGACCTCTACCAGTTCTTTACTCTGAATCAGTGCTGCTATTTTCATATCACCGAGGCTTGCATAATGCTTCGCCAGTTCACGAAAGCCGCTTAACTCGCTACTGTTAATATTTGCTATGTTCTGCTTGGCGTACAAGAACGTATAAAACCAATGCTCTCCGCCTTTCGCAAGGATGATGGCGCGATCGCGATTTTGATTAAGCCGCTTTTTATAAACTCCTCCGCCGAGATTGTCTGCTCTTCCCTGAAGAGTGGCGGCTATTGCTTCACATAATTCATTGTCATTAATCGCATGAGATTTCGCTTCCCTGGTAACCCATTTGGTTTTGAACACTCGCATCGGGTTGACATCCTGTAACCATAAATATAGCACCTGGTGATATACTATGCATTTAGTTAGCTGTAAAAAGGGGAAAAATCAGCCACGTTCGGAATGTGCGAGCCTCTACGCAAGTGACAATGCAAAACGGTAGAGTTGCTGAAACGTTAAATACGTCACAAATTTAATGTTACACTGCGTAACTTTTCTACAATAACCCCACGCAGGTAACAAAATGAGTGAAGCTGTTGAACAAAAATCCCGCGCTGAGGCAAATTCCCGACCTAACTGGTCGGCGGTATTTGCCGTGGCGTTCTGTGTTGCCTGCCTGATAACCGTTGAGTTTCTGCCCGTTAGCCTGTTAACGCCGATGGCGCAGGATCTGGGGATTTCTGAAGGTGTGGCGGGGCAATCGGTGACCGTGACGGCATTTGTCGCCATGTTCGCCAGCCTGTTTGTGACGCAAATTATTCAGGCGACCGATCGTCGCTATGTGGTGATCCTGTTTTCGGTGCTGCTGACGCTTTCCTGTCTGCTGGTTTCCTTTGCCAATTCTTTTTCGCTGCTGCTCGTTGGCCGCGCCTGTCTCGGTCTGGCGCTTGGTGGCTTCTGGGCGATGTCGGCGTCGCTGACCATGCGTCTGGTTCCAGCTCGTACGGTGCCGAAAGCGCTGTCGGTTATTTTTGGCGCAGTCTCCATCGCGCTGGTGATTGCCGCGCCGCTGGGGAGCTTTTTAGGCGGCATTATTGGCTGGCGTAATGTGTTTAATGCGGCGGCGGTGATGGGCGTGCTGTGCACAATTTGGGTGGTGAGAGCGTTGCCTTCGCTGCCTGGCGAGCCTTCGCATCAGAAACAAAACATGTTCAGCCTGTTGCAGCGACCGGGGGTGATGGCCGGGATGATTGCCATCTTCATGTCCTTTGCCGGGCAGTTCGCCTTCTTTACCTATATTCGCCCGATCTATATGAATCTGGCGGGCTTTGACGTTGATGGCCTGACGCTGGTGCTGCTGAGCTTCGGTATTGCCAGCTTTGTTGGTACGTCGCTTTCGTCGATGATTTTGAAGCGTTCGGTCAAACTGGCGTTAGCCGGTGCGCCACTGGTGCTGGCGCTCAGTGCACTGGTCCTGATTCTGTGGGGCAGTGACAAAGTGGTGGCGGCGGGTATTGCGATTATCTGGGGACTGTTGTTTGCGCTGGTACCGGTCGGCTGGTCGACGTGGATCACGCGCTCGCTTGCCGATCAGGCAGAAAAAGCCGGATCGGTGCAGGTCGCCGTGATCCAGCTTGCCAATACCTGTGGGGCTGCGGTGGGAGGCTATGCGCTCGATACTCTCGGACTGCTGTCACCCCTGATGCTTTCCGGCAGTCTGATGCTGCTGACGGCGCTTCTGGTGGCAGCAAAAGTTCGCATAAAGGGTATGCAATAAACTAAAGCTCGGTATGCCGGATCGCTATCCGGCATCCTGGTTATTTTTAATTAAAACCATTGTTTTCGGCAGTATGGGCAAACCATTCGCCGCTCTTTTTCACCGTACGTTTTTGCGTTTCTAAATCTAACTGAACAAAACCGTAGCGGTTTTTATATCCGTTGAGCCAGGACCAGTTATCAATAAAAGTCCACATATGGTAGCCAAGACAATTACAACCTTCGCTGATGCCTTTATGTAGCCATTTAAGATGCTCAGAAACAAATTCAATGCGGTAGCTGTCGTTGATCTGGTCATGCTCAACGAAACGCTGCTCATTTTCCACACCCATACCGTTTTCAGAAATAAAGCAGCGCGGGTTGCCGTAATTATCACGAAGATTAGTAATAATATCGTAAATACCAGGTTCATAAATTTCCCAGCCACGGTAAGGGTTCATTTTACGCCCCGGCATTTCGTAATAATCAAACAGCCACTCCGGCATAAACGGCGCGTTTGGATTGACCGCAGTATCACGACATTTCACGCGACGCGGCTGATAATAATTGATACCGAGCAGGTCGATTTTCCCCTCGGCGATGAGCTGATTGTCGCCTGGCTGACAGGTTGGTAGCTGATCGTACTCTTTCAGCAATTCGACCAGATCCGCCGGATATTCCCCTTTTAGTACCGGGTCAAGGAAGCTGCGGTTAAACAGCAGATCCGCATGGTGCGCGGCCTTCACATCCGCCGGGTGCTGAGAGCGTGGATAAGAGGGCGTCAGATTTAGGATCACACCGATCTCACCGCCGTAGTTTCCGGCGCGATACGCCCGTACCGCTGTGGAATGCGCCAGTACAGTGTGATACGCCACGGTGGCCGCGCGTTTGAAATCCACCACGTTAGGGTAATGGAAGTCATACAGATAGCCACCTTCCACCGGGACAATCGGCTCGTTAAAGGTGAACCAGTGCTTAACCCGGTTACCGAATAAGTTAAAACAGGTCTGCGCGTAGCGGCCAAACGCCTCAACCACCTCACGGTTTTCCCAGCCGCCTTTCTCCTGCATCACCATCGGCATGTCGAAGTGAAACAGGGTGATAAACGGTGTAATGCCTTGCGCCAGCAGCTCGTCGATGACGTTGTTATAGAAATCGACGGCTTCCGGATTAACATCGCCGGTACCGTCCGGGATCAGGCGTGACCAGCTCAGAGACGTACGGAAGCTGTTGTGCTTCAGCTGTTTGAGCAGTGCGATATCCTGTTTCCAGTGCTGATAAAACGTTGAGGTGTCCGCCGGACCAACCCCCTGATGGAAACGACCTGGCTGGCGGTCGAACCACACGTCCCACGTGGTCTGGCTTTTGCCGCCGTTCAGGCTATCCCCTTCGGTTTGCAGTGCCGAGCAGGCACTGCCCCACCAGAAGTTTTCTGGAAAACGGTATCGCATTGTTATTGCTCCATTGCTATTTATACGTTCTGGCAACAATACGTTTTTTTGCGACACAGAAACCGGTTACAGTGCTCATTTTACAACAAGATGTTTATAAATCCGGGCATTCAACTTTGCCAAGTGCTTCCCAGTAGTTGTTCTGGTTATTTCTTTGTATTGCCAGAATAGCCTCGCGGATATGCTGCTGATTACGTGTATCAGACATAATCGTTTTTTCCCACACGTCATCGGATGGCGACCCCTGTGGGGTGCAAATCTTGCGTAAGTCCTTCAAGACAGTATTTTTTTCATGAACGGACTGTAGAGAGCCGTAAGCCGAATCGGCCTGCGCTAAACCCGACAGCGTGAAAAGAATGGCAATAAGCGGTAAAGCGGCTCGTTTCATGATAATAATCCTTGTTGTCGATGCGCATCATCTCAAGAGTAAGTGTAGACGGCATGCGCCTCACTCATCAGCCTGTGTTAATTTCTAAACAAATAATCAGCCAGAAGTTGTAGTTTTTCAGGAGGATAGGATGCAAATACAGATTACAGATACCATTACCGAAGACGATCAAAATGCCCTGCTTGCCGGATTGCGCACCTACAACCGCCAGTTCCTGAGAACCACCAATTTTGGCGACCTGGCGGTGTACTGGCGCGATGAAAGCAATGAAATTCTGGGCGGGCTGATTGGCAAAATCAAAGGCGAATGGCTGTGTATTGATTTCCTGTGGATGCATGATTCGCTGCGCAAAGGCGGTTACGGCACAAAATTGATGCAGGCTGCCGAGCAGACAGCGCGTGAGAGAGGATGCCTGCATGCGCTGGTGGATACCATGAGTTTCCAGGCGCTGCCGTTTTATCAGAAAAATGGCTATCAGCTGCAAATGACCCTCGATAACTTTCCGGAAACCGGCTCCGCGCGGCATTATTTGTCGAAAACGTTTTGATGACCGAAAGGTCTGGACGCCGCCTCACTTTCTTGCGCAGCAGAATAGTGTATGTTCTGAACAATCATTTATTTCTTAAGCGGTAAAGAGATGAGACGGATTGAGATAATACTGGGGGAGCTGGAACGGCTGACGCGAGGACTGAATCTTGCTCATCTGGCGCAGGAAACGGCGTTCACAGCAGAAGCTATCGGCTTTAACCTCGGACTGGCGCGCAACTCGGTCAGTAAAGATCTCAATCAGCTCTGGAACGACGGCCTGGCGATTAAAAGCCGCGGACGCCCGGTATTCTTTCTGCATCGTCAGACGATTGAAACGCTGCTGGGGCGCAAACTGGATGAGTCCGAGCGTGAAGTGCAAACCGTTGCCGACCTGTTGCCTGTTCAGGAAAACCAGGCGACAGACGATCCCTTTTCTGGCCTGATTGGTTACGATCGCAGCCTGCGCGACGCGGTGGAAAAAGGCCGCGCGGCGGTGCTGTATCCCCACGGGCTGCACGTTCTGCTGACCGGTCCCTCCGGCGTCGGCAAAACCTTTTTTGCCGAACTGATGCATCGTTTCGCCTGCGAACGCGCAGTGGGAGCGTCGCCGCCGCTGGTTTACTTTAACTGCGCGGAATACGCCCATAACCCGGAGTTGCTTTCTTCGCACCTGTTTGGTCATCGACAGGGGGCATTTACCGGCGCAAATGAAAATAAACCCGGTCTGGTCGAGCAAGCCGACGGTGGCTATCTGCTGCTCGACGAAGTGCATCGTCTGCCGTATGAAGGTCAGGAAAAGCTATTTTCTATTCTCGACAAAGGCGAATACCGGCCGCTGGGTTCCAGCGCCGTGGCGCGGTCAATCTCGGTTCGCCTGATATGTGCGACCACCGAACCGGTAAGTTCGGCGTTGCTGCGCACTTTCCAGCGACGTATTCAGGTATGTATCGATCTCCCCGGCATCCGCCAGCGTTCGGTGGAAGAGCAGGTTGAACTGATCGTTGGCTTCTTACAGCGTGAGAGCCGCAAAATCGAGCGTACGATAAGCATCGACCGTACCCTGCTGCTCTGGCTGTTGAACAAGCCGCTGGAAGGCAACATTGGTCAGCTTAAGAGTGACATTCAGTTTCTCTGCGCCCAGGCCTGGGCCTCAGGGATGACCGAGCACAGCGACACGCTACAGCTGGATAAACGTCTGACCGAGATCCCCTTTAACGCTACGCCTGAACAGCGTCTGCTGGTTGGCGCACTGTTCGAAGGCAAAGAGCATTTAAGCATCGATGCCCGCACGCTGCCCGCGCTGAAAAACTCGCTGGCGACCGGAGCCGAAATAGAAGAGAGCGATCTCTTCTACAGCTTCCTGACCCGCGAATATATCAACCTGCGTAACAGCAACGTGCCGCCAGCCGAAACGCTGGCAATCCTCAAAAACAAGCTCAGTTCGATATTTGAATATGGTCTCTACAGCCGCGACAGCGTGGCGCATCCTCCGCGCTATGGCGATCAGATTGAAGAGCGAGTCACGCTGCTGATCGGCTGCGTTGAACAGGTGCTCGGTTTTACGCTGCCGGAAAATCTGGTTAACCCGCTGCGCAAACACTTCCTGGCGCTGATTGGCTATGTGCAACGCGGCCTTATTCCGCAACTTTATTCTTCCAGCCTGATCCTCGATCGCTGCAAAGATGAATACGAAAACGCTACGCTGTTATGCCGAAAAATCAATGAACTGCTGCATATTCAGTGTCCGGCGACGGAGGTGGTCTGGCTGTGCCTGTTCCTCAAAGAGTGTCGCCATTACCGCCAACGGATTGACGCCAGTCCTGACTGCGGGGTGATTTTGATTGCCCACGGTGCGACGACCGCCACAAGTCAGGCGCAGTACGTGAATCGCGTGCTGGAGCGCGAGGTGTTCAGCGCTATCGATATGCCTTTTGAGCAGTCGGTGCATGACACGCTGGAAGCCCTGACGCAGATGATCCAGACCCGGCAATATCGCCGATTGATCCTGATGGTGGATATTGGCTCGCTGGTCCATTTTGGCAGTACGATCAGCAAATTATTCCAGATAGACGTTCTGCTGATGCCCAATATCACGCTCACCAGCCTGCTGGAAATCGGGCTGGATTTAAGCTACGAAACCAGTGACTTACCGCAACTGGCGGCGTTGATGCAGAGCAAAAATATTCCCTGTCAGCTCTGTACGCCGCAGCAGGAAAATAGCGGTAAAGTGCTGGTTATCTCCTGCATCACTGGGATGGGAACGGCAGAAAAAATCAAAAAGGTGCTGGAAGAGAGCTTCGGTGAGTTGATGTCGCAGGATACACGGATGGTGATCCTCGATTACAACGAAGTTCGCAGCCTGGAGCGCGTGCAGCAGGCGATTAACGCCAGTGAACGCCTGGCGGGAATAGTGGGCACTTTCCAGCCAGGACTGCCGGATATTCCGTTTATCTCGCTCGAGGAGCTGTTCTCTGAGCAAGGCCCCGAGCTGGTACTCAGCCTGCTGACGCCAGATCTCTCCAGCAGCGAACGCCGTCTGGAGATGGAGCGCAGCGCGATGCGTTTTATCAGCGCGTTGACTATGGAGAGCATCATTAACCATATTTCGGTGCTCAACCCGCAGCGTATTCTCAAAGAGATGGAAGGCGTGCTGAATCATCTGACCACCGCGCTTTCGCTCAAACCGAGCCGTCAGGTGACACTGCGCTTCCTGATCCACTGCTGCTGTATGGTCGAGCGTATCGTGATTAACCGCAAACCGTTACAGATGGCGCTGGAGAACAAGCCGGATCTGGATAATCGCGCGTTTAGTGTCATTAAATCCGCTTTCCTGCCGATCGAAGAGGCCTATGCCATTCGCTTATCGGACGCGGAATATTTTTATATCTACGAACTGCTGTATAGCTAATCCCTTTACTGGCGCGGCTTCCTGCCTCGCCAGCGCTCCTCTCCTCCCCGCGTGACACAAATTCTGGCACAGCCTTTGCTCTGTTTATCTATGTCTATGTAATCGAGCCAGGAGGCCATTTTGACTACCACTGAATCCTTGCCCCAGATCCTGCTGCTGACCCATGGCGGCTGGGGGCAACAGCTTTGCAACAGCCTGCGCATGGTGATGGGTGAAATCAAAGGCGTGACGGAAATTGCGCTGATGCCCGTTGATACGCTCGGCGAGTTTTATCAGCGCGTCGAAGCCGTAGTGAAAACCATGCCGGAAGGCTCACTGATCCTGACCGATTTTATTGGCGGCACCACCTCCAACGTGGCGGCGCGGCTGAGCGCCGATTACCCGGTGGCTGTTATTTCCGGGCTCAACGCCTCTTTGCTGCTGGAGGCGCTCGACAAACGCGAGCATGGCCAGTTGACCACCTGCGTGGCTGAACTGGTCGACGCCGGGCGTAGCAGTTGCCTGGACGTTGTCGCCCACGTGCGTCAATTACAACAATCACAATAAGGAATAAACATCATGGCAAACATCGTTTTATGTCGTATCGATAGCCGTCTGATTCATGGACAAGTGGTGACCAAATGGGTTGGGCAATCTCAGGCCAACCGGATTGCGGTGGTTAGCGATGAGCTTGATGCCGATCCGTTTATGAAAAACATCTACCTGATGGCCGCGCCGCCAAACATCAAAGTGGATTGCTTTGGTAACCAAAGTTTTGCGGCCGCCTGGAAAGAAAACCAGCTTGGTGACGGCAAAGTGCTGGTGCTGTTCCCTTCTCTGGCGGCGGTTCAGGAAGCGGTCCAGTTGGGGTTTGACGTCACTACCATTCAGGTCGGTGGGCTGGGCGGTGGGCCAAACCGCAAAGCGGTATTCCAGAACATTACGCTGGATGAAAAAGACGTCGGCATTCTGAGCGACCTGAAAAATCGTGGGATTCAGGTGTTCTTCCAGACTATCCCGGAAGATAAGCCTCAGTCGCTGGATGATATCCTGAAAAAATTCTAATTCTTTGATAACAGGGTACTTAACTATGGATACTTTAGTCTTTGCAAGCCTGATGGGGCTGTATTACTGGTTTGCCCGTTTACGCCTTGGCTACACCTTCTCCGCTATGCTGCTGCAACCGGTCGTGATTGCCGTATTCGTTGGCCTGCTGTTAGGCAACATGGAAACGGCGATGATCATCGGTGCCGGTATGCAGCTGGTTTATCTCGGCGTGACCTCTACGCCAGGCGGTAACGTCCCGTCGGATCCGGCGCTGGCCGCCTGTATTTCAATTCCTATCGCTGTGAAGGCCGGAATGGACCCGAACCTGGCTATCGCGCTGGCGATCCCGTTTGGCGTCATCGGCGTGTTCCTCGACCAGCTGCGCCGCACGTTAAACGCGGCATGGGTGCATATGGCCGACAAACATGCGGAAACGGCCAACATGGCGGGCATCATGCGCTGTGCATTCCTCTACCCGGCGTTGCTTGGCCTTGTACTGCGTTTCCCGGTGGTTTTCGCCGCCAACTATTTTGGTCAGGACGTGGTGGAAAGCTTCCTCAAGCTGATGCCGCACTGGCTGACGCACTCCTTTGAAATTATGGGCGGCATTCTGCCAGCGTTGGGCTTCGCCATCACCATTATGGTGATCGGTAAAAAGAGCCTGCTGCCGTGGTTTATCGGCGGATTCTTCGCAGTGCTGTACCTGAAGGTGGACATCATGGCGATGGCAATCTTTGGTACCTGCGTGGCTTTCCTGATTAAAGGTCTGGCGAAAAATGAAGGAGCAGCATGATGAGCAGCGACGTAATGCAACATGAACTGGTGGAGCGTGCGCGTGAAAGCGGCACGCTGACCAAAGCAGACATCACCAAAGCCTGGTTTATCTACTGGCTGGGCGCGGAAGTTTCCAGCTCCTATGAGCGTTTGCAGAGCCTGATTTTCTGCGCCTCGATGACGCCGATCATCAAAAAGCTCTACCCGCAAAAAGAGGAACAGGTAGAAGCGCTGAAACGCCATCTGAACTTCTTCAACTCAGAGCAGACGTTCGGGGCGGTGATTCAGGGGATCTCCATTGCGATGGAGGAACAGAAAACCCGCGGCGAGCCGATCAGCGATGCCTCAATTACCGGGATTAAAACCGGGCTAATGGGACCGCTGGCCGGGATGGGGGACTCCATCATCTGGGCAGCCGTGATGCCGCTGTTAATTGCCATTTTTATCCCGTTCGCCGCCAATGGCAGCGCGATGGGCGGAATTGTACCGTTAATCCTCTACCCGGCCATTACGTTGGCAATCAGCTACGGTATGGTGCACAAAGGCTATACGCTGGGACGTGACTCGATTATCGGTCTGCTGCAGGGAGGGCGAATTAAGGAACTGATCTACGGCGCGAACGTACTGGGCCTGATCATGATGGGCGCACTTTCTGCGAGCTACGTCAAGATCACCACGCCGTTAAAACTCAGCGCCCTGAAAGGCTCTGAAGTGGTGGTTCAGCAAATCCTCGACTCTATTGCCCCCGGTCTGTTGCCGCTGGCGGCGGTGTTCGCCATTTATTTCTATCTGGTGAAGAAAGGGCCGCGTTACACCACGATTTTGCTGTCGATTGTCGCACTCAGCGTGGTCTGCTCGCTGCTGGGAGTGTTGTAAGCCATGACACAGAATATCTACCAACAATTGGGGCTAAAACAGGTCATTAACGCCTGCGGCAAGATGACGATTCTGGGCGTTTCCAGCGTCGCGCCGGAAGTGATGCAAGCCACCGCGCGGGCAGCTTCGGCCTTTGTTGAAATTGACCGGCTGGTGGACCGTACCGGTGAATTGGTTTCCCGCTACACCGGCGCGGAGGACAGCTATGTTACTTCGTGCGCCTCGGCGGGTATTGCGATTGCCGTTGCCGCCGCCATTACCCGCGGTGACCAGGCTAGTGTCACGCTGATGCCGGACAGCGCGGGTATGGCCAATGAAGTGGTCATGCTGCGCGGGCATAACGTTGACTACGGTGCGCCCATCACCAGCGCGATCCGCTTAGGCGGCGGACGGGTGGTGGAGGTTGGCTCAAGTAATCTGGCGGCCTGCTGGCAGCTGGAGAGCGCGATTACCGATAACACCGCCGCGCTGCTGTACGTGAAATCGCACCACTGCGTGCAGAAAGGCATGTTGAGCATTGCAGACTTCGTACGGGTTGCGCAGGTTCATAACCTGCCGCTGATTGTCGATGCCGCCGCTGAGGAAGACTTACACGCCTGGGTGGCGAGCGGGGCGGATATGGTGGTCTACAGCGGAGCAAAAGCCTTTAACGCGCCGACCTCCGGGTTTATCACCGGGAAGAAACAGTGGATTGCCGCGTGTAAAGCGCAGCACCACGGAATTGCCCGGGCGATGAAGATCGGCAAAGAGAATATGGTCGGGCTGGTGTATGCCCTGGAAAACTATCATCAGGGGCAAACCGTGGTCACCGCCGAAGAGCTTCGCCCCGTGGCGCAGGCGATTTCAGCGATTCGCGGACTGGATGCGGATATTGAGCAGGACGAAGCCGGGCGCGCCATCTGGCGGATTCGTATTCGGGTGAATGCACAAGAGCTGGGGATGGATGCTTACGCCGTAGAAGCGCAGCTGCGAGAGGGTGATATCGCGATTTACGCTCGCCGTTACAACCTTCATCAGGGCGTCTTTAGTCTTGACCCGCGTACGGTTGCAGAAGGGGAAATGGCACTGATCGTGGCCCGACTAAAGGAGATTGCAGACCATGCAGCACATTAATTTTTATCGCAATAAAGTGGCTATTAACGTGCTGGCGAAGGATATCGCCAACGCCCGGGAAATCTATGACGCTGCCGAAGGTCACGCGGTGATCGGCATTCTTTCGGCGCAGTTCTCCTCGGTTGAGGAAGGGGTTAAGGAAGTAAAACGCTGGATGGTCGACGTGCCGTCGATTTCCGTGGGGCTGGGGGCGGGCGACCCGGCGCAGTATTACAAAGCGGCAATGATTGCCTCACAGGTCCATCCGGCACACGTCAACCAGACCTTTACCGGTTGTGGGTTTGCGGCAGGCGCCTTGGCGGCAACGGGCGGTGAACAGACCCATATCAACGCGTTAGTCAGTCCCACGGGCACGCCGGGGGAAGTGTTGATCTCCACTGGCGTCAGCAGCAGCCAGGGCACGCCAGCCCACGTTTCCTGTGATGCAGCGGTACGTATGATGCTGGACTCTGGCGCGCATGCGGCGAAGTTCTTCCCAATGGGCGGTGAGCAGTCCCTGCCTGAGTTGTACGCACTGGCGACGACAGCGGCACGCAACGGCATGACGTTGATTGAACCGACCGGCGGTATCGATCTCGATAACTTCGGCATTATCCTGCAATCCTGTCTGGAAGCAGGAGTATCGCGCGTCATGCCGCATGTTTACAGCTCGATTATCGACCCACAGACCGGTAATACCCGGCCTGCAGATATCATCAGGTTGATGGAGATAGTCAAAGCCCTGGTGTGATGTTGCTATCGCCGGATGGCACACAAAAAATGCCCGAAGGTGATCTCGCCTACCGGGCATTTTTGCGAACATCATTCATGGAAAATGAATGCATTGCAGCAGCATCTATTTATCCTCGAAAACGCCTCGCAAAGGGGTAATTTCCCTGATGTCGTCTGTATCACTGGCGAGTAATGTCCCGTCATCTTGTTCTTCTGGTGACGGATCGCCATGCAAAAACCAACAACCTCTACGCCGCATGATGCCGTATTTAAAAAATTCTTAAGCCATCCAGAAACGGCACGGGATTTTCTTGATACCTATCTCCCCGCACCATTACGTGAACTTTGCGATCTGAATACACTGAAGCTGGAATCCGGGAGTTTTATTGAGGAAGACCTGCGTGCCAGTTATTCCGATATTCTGTGGTCGCTAAAAACGAGAACCGGTAAAGGCTATATCTACGCGTTGATTGAACACCAGAGTTCACCGGATGCTCATATGGCATTCCGGATGATGCGTTATGCCATTGCTGCGATGCAGAAACACCTTGATGCAGGACACAAAACGCTGCCGCTGGTGGTGCCGATACTTTTTTATCATGGCGTCGATAGCCCGTATCCGTACTCGCTGTGTTGGCTGGATGAATTTGACGATCCAGAAACTGCGCGGCAGCTTTATGGTGCGGCCTTCCCGCTGGTAGACATCACGGTGGTGTCTGATGATGAGGTTATGCAGCATCGGCGGATGGCGCTACTGGAGCTTGTCCAGAAGCATATACGCGAGCGCGATTTGATGGTGCTGGTGGATAACCTGGTTGCTCTGCTGGTTAAGGGATACGCTAATGACAGCCAGGTAGAAACGCTATTTAATTATCTGATGCAGTCTGGCAGCGCCCCGCGTTTCGAGGCGTTTATTCGCGAGGTGGCTTTACGCGTTCCCCAACACAAGGAGAGATTAATGACGATTGCAGAATGTTTACGTGAGTCGGGGCGAAGAACGGGGTTGCTAGAAGGCAAACGCGAAGGCAAACAAGACGAAGCGTTGCGGATAGCCCATGCCATGCTTGAGAAGGGGCTCGATCGTGAACTGGTGCTGATTATTACCGGGCTCTCCATTGATGAATTAACAACAGATTCCGACTAATTTTACTTTTTCCCATTATGCTTTTTTCTTCTTGCTGATGCTTTTTCGTTTTTTAAACCGCAGCGGCCTTGCCGCTATAGTCATTTCATTACTCATCAGGCGGTTATTGCAAAAGGATAAAACGTGAAACTGAAAATACCTTATTTCGGGGCTGGGGCGGCGGTATTACTGGCGGGATTATTGCTGGCAGGATGCGATCAACAGAGCAGTGATGCAAAGCATATTAAAGTGGGTGTGATTAACGGTGCCGAGCAGGATGTGGCGGAGGTCGCGAAGAAAGTCGCGAAAGAAAAATATGGCCTTGAGGTGGAGCTGGTGGGTTTTAGCGGTTCTCTGCTGCCCAACGATGCCACCAATCATGGTGAGCTGGATGCCAACGTCTTCCAGCATCGTCCGTTCCTCGAACAAGATAATAAAGCACACGACTATAAGCTGGTTGCGGTGGGCAATACCTTTGTGTTCCCGATGGCAGGGTATTCGAAGAAAATCAAAACCGTCGCTGAACTTAAAGACGGTTCAACGATTGCGATACCTAACGATCCAACCAACCTCGGGCGGGCGCTGTTGCTGCTGCAAAAAGAGAAGTTAATTACGCTGAAAGCGGATACCGGCCTGCTGCCAACAGCGTTGGATATCACTGATAATCCGCGGCATCTGAAAATTATGGAACTGGAAGGCGCGCAGTTGCCGCGCGTATTGGACGATCAGAAAGTGGATGTAGCGATTATCAGTACCACCTACATCCAGCAAACCGGTCTTTCCCCGGTACATGACAGCGTATTTATCGAAGACAAAAACTCACCGTACGTGAACATCCTGGTGGCGCGAGAAGACAACAAAGATGCCGAGAATGTGAAAGAATTCCTGCAATCTTATCAGTCACCGGAAGTGGCAAAGGCGGCAGAAACTATCTTTAACGGCGGCGCGGTTCCGGGTTGGTAATCGTGACCCGTTGCCGCGCCGGTTGGGGTTAAACCGCTCTGGCGCGGCGACGTGAGTCCATTGAGATCAGTACTACCGATGAGAGGATTAAAAGCGTGCCCAGCCAGTCTGGCAGGGTAAACGTAATACCTAACAACAGTAGTGACAGCAACGCGCTGCTCAACGGTTCTGCGCAGCTTAAAATGCTCGCTTTCGGTCCGCCAATCATCTGCGCGCCTTTCAGGTACAGGCTAAACGTCAGCGACGTGCCGATGACCACCAGATAGAAAAACGCCAGAATCAAACTGCCATTCACCACAAAATTAGTACCCTGTCCGGCATAAAACGGCAGCAGGATCATGCCGCCGATTAACATACTCCAGCCGACGACCGGCAGCGTGCCGTAACGCGCGATAAGCGTTGAGGGGTAGGTGGTGTAGAACGCGGCGGCAAACGCCGAGGCAATTCCCCAGAACAGCGCGGCAGGTGAGATAGACAGCGACGTCGGGTTACCGTGGGTGACCAGTAAGAAGGTACCGATGAGCGAGGTGAAGATTGCAGTCAGCACTAAAATCCCCGGTCGAGCTTTGCGCACCACGGAAAACCACGCCACGATAATGGTCGGTGACAAAAATTGCAGCACCGTCGCGGTGGCGGCGTTGGATTTTTCAATGGTCAGCAGAAAGGTGAGCTGTACGGTGAGCGCTCCAACTACGGAAAAAATCAGCAGGCTGATGGCGTCTTTGCGGTTTTTGATAATGGAGAACACTTTGTCGCCGTGAACGAAAGAGAGCATCAGCAGAATCAGCCCGGCGAAAATCAGACGTGTCATGGTCAGAAACTGCGACGACATCTGACTTTGCTCCATGATGTACTGCGCGCAAACGCCTGAACTTCCCCACAATACGGCGGCAATCAGGACGTTCATCATCCCTCTTCTGGTGGAACTCATCTTTCCCTCGGCATGTTGTTTTGTTTTATTTGTGTGCAGGCATCATAGCAGAGATAGCGAAGCGAGTGAGACATGACTGGTGTAGCCCCCCACGCGGCAGGGGGCTTCGGTAGTTATTTTATGGCGCAATCGGCGTCAGATAATCCAGCCGTAGCGGTTCGGCTAGCAGATCGTTCATTTGTAGAATGAACGCCTGGAAATGTGGCAGAGCGATATGTTCGTCCAGACCGGCCTGTCCGCGCCAGGATTCGCGCACGTAAAACACATCCGGCGTGTCGCGTAACTGGAACAGGGCATATTCAATATTGCCCGGCTCCCGGCGAGTAGGCAGTAACAGAGCCTGCAGTGCCTGTTTCAGTGCATCGATTTTCCCTGGTTTGGCTTTCAGTATCGCAATAATTGAAATCACTTCTGAATCGGACATGTTAAAACCCCTCCAGCACAATCTTGCCGACCGAACGACCGGTTTCAATTTGCGCGTGGGCTTTTTGCAGATTTGCCGCGGTGATCGCGCCAAAATGTTCGCCCAGCGTGGTGCGGAGGGTGTTGCTGTCGATCAGCTGTGCCACGCGGGTCAGTAACTGATGCTGCGCAATGATGTCGCGGGTGGTAAACATCGAACGGGTAAACATAAACTCCCAGTGCAGCGAAATGCTTTTGGCCTTCAGCGGACGCGCATCGAGAGTGTGCGGATCGTCAATCAACGCCAGTTTGCCCTGCGGTGCCAGGGCGGCAATAATTTGCGAATAGTGCTGCTCGGTATTGTTCAGGCTGGCAACGTGCGTCACCTCTTTAATGCCTATCCGTGCCAGCTCTTCCGTCAAAGGCTTGCTGTGGTCAATCACATGATGAGCGCCCGCTTCACGAACCCATTTCTGGCTCTGAGGACGTGATGCCGTACCGATGACGGTCATTTTGGTCAGCTTACTGGCCAGTTGCGTCAGAATAGAACCGACGCCGCCAGCCGCGCCAACGATCAATAACACATCATCTTCATTGCTATTCTCCTCAACGCCCAGACGGTCGAACAGCATTTCCCAGGCGGTGATGGCGGTCAGCGGCAGCGCCGCAGCAGAAGCATTATCCAGTGTTTTTGGCTTCAGCGCGGTAATACGTTCATCAACCAGCTGAAATTCACTGTTACTGCCAGCGCGGCCCAGCGCTCCGGCGTACCAGACTTCATCGCCAGGTGTGAACAGGGTGACGGCTTCACCCACGGACTTCACCACGCCAACGGCGTCCCAGCCCAGAACGCGCGGCACATCGGCGTTAAAACCTTCGCGAACCTTGGTATCAACGGGATTGACGGAAATGGCTTTCACTTCAACCAGCAGATCGTGCCCGGTAGCGACTGGCATGGGCAGGTCAATCTCTTGTAAAAATTCAATGTTATTGCCGTCGGTCGCGGCGCGGGTAATAGCGATGGCTTTCATGGTCTCTCCGGTCACAGGAATCAGTTGAATAATTCGATGGTAAACCGGTAGCAGAACGGGAAAAATAGCCCTACGGCGACAGGACTTATACTCGGGGAGTGAAAATGTTCCGGCTTGAAGATCTCACGTTGTTTGTCCGCGCCGCGGCGCTGAATAGTTTTAGCGATGCCGCGCGAGAAGTCGGCGTTCAGCCTGCTCAGGTCAGTTCAGCTATCAAACGCCTGGAGTCTACGTTGGCTATCCGCTTGTTCGCCCGCTCCACGCGCAGCCTACGCCTGACGCCGGAGGGTGAGGTCTGGCTACCCTATGCCCGCCAGATGCTGGACGTGATGCATGCCGGGCTGCAAAAAATTCAGACCCCAGAAGATGAAGTTTCTGGCACGCTGCAAATCGCCGTGCCTTCCGATCTTGGCCGTAACCTGCTGCTGCCGGTCTTTCAGTCGTTTCGACGCCGCTATCCCGCGCTGCGCCTGCGGATTTTTTTCTCCGATCAGGTGACGGATGTCTTTAAAGACCCCGTCGATGTTGCGTTTCGCTATGGCAATACCGAAGACGCTTCATACATTGCGCTGCCCGTTGCACCGAGTAATCGACGCGTGCTGGTGGCATCACCGGAATGGGTTGCGCAAAACGGCGCGCCGCAAACCCCGGATGATTTAACACAGCTCAACGCCATGACCTTCGTATTACGCGGCCGCCTGCACGATCGCTGGACGTTTACGCGCAACGGCGAGGTCAGTAGTGTGCAGGTTAACGGCACCATTATGAGCGACGATGCGGAAGTGATCCGACGGCTGGCAATTGCCGGGGAAGGTGTGGCGTACAAGTCGTGGCTGGATGTCAGCGAAGATGTGCGTGACGGTCGATTACAACTGCTGATGCCGGATTATCAGGGGGAGAAAGTCCCGCTGAATATGATTTGCCCCCATCGGAAGCAGCTTTCAACGGCAGTCCGTCTGCTGCACGACGCAGTGAAGGCGCGGTGTGAAATGCTGGCGCAAAGCTAATAAGCGCTTTACGCCAGAATACTATCGCGTCGTTACTCAGTCTTTTTTCGCTGCGTTTGCAAAGAAGATATCAGACTGAATATCTTTGGTGCGGATGGTAAATAGCTGATTAGTCAGATCTTCCGTCAGCTTCTCGGCGTCGGCCATGATGCGCAGGTTGAAGTCATTCAGCATCTTATCGGCGGCTGGTTTATCAGTTTTCGCCATCTTCAGATACTCTGCTTCGACCTCTTTTTGCTCCTTCGCCACTTTGTCTTCCCACGCTTTGTAGGCTTTTTTGACGATTGGCGCGAGCTTCGGATAATCGGTCATCGTCAGCGTTTGTAATTTACGATATTTCCAGTAGATAGACTGATCGTCCGCTTTATCGGTACCCATCGTATAGTTAGCCGGATACGCTTTCAGGCCGCTGTAGTACGGAACAAAGGCGGTGAGATCGGCCATGCCCAAACCAATGTAGGTCGTTTCACCGATCTCTTTTGGCAACCACGGACGGACCTGCATAACATGCGCTTCATAGGTGCGGAAGACGCTGACCGGACGCCATGGCTCTTTGCCGTTCAGGCCGTTGGTGTAGGGGTCATGGCTGGTGCCTTCATAATGGTTACGCAGTACGGCCTTCACATCGTCCAGCGTCATTTTCTTCTCTGGCGTCATGAAGACCGGGAATTCACGTCCTTTGGCCATATCCTGGTTTACGGAAGGATTGAACTCTTTCTGGATGGTCCATACGCGAGGGTCGTTATACGTGCGGTCACGCTCGTCATCACGGGTATAGGCTTTGGAGAAGTTGAATTTGCCATCTTTTGCCGGTTCGTACAGACCCTTTTCGGTCGCAAATTGAATCAGGTTTTTTGACGCCATCATGTCCGGGTTTTTCGGATCGTAATCCTGTAAGCGGCCCTGGTTACCGGTGGCAAAATACTGGTTATTTGGCAGACGCTGCGCCATCCACTGATGGCCGCTGCCGGTTTCCAGATACCAGATCTCGTTATCGTCGACGACGGCAACGCCAAAGCCTTCGCCTGCGCCGACGGTCTCAACGATATGGCCCAGTAGCGCCACGGCTTCACGCGCGGTTTTACTCTGCGACAGCAGAATATCCGGAATATCGTCTTCGGTGATCCCTTTATCCTCAACGTAAGGGTCGGCGGCCAGCGCTTTTGGTGAGGCAAAAATAGATTCTGTGCCGCTCACGCCAACGCCCAGTTCGTTAAATCCGGTCGCGCCGTGCAGTTGGGTTTTCCAGTTTGGAACAGTGGTATAACGCAGAGAGTTTTTGGGGAGCGGCCAGGTAAAGTCATTCGCACCGTTATGTGCTTTGGTGCTGTATACCCCGGTCTGATTCTGTTTTGCCGGGTGAATGACAAAATGTTGCGCTTTCAGGGCATCGCTGTCAGCGCTACGGGCAACCAGCATCGAGCCGTCCGCTGATGCTTCGTTACCGACCAGCAGGGTCGTACAAGCAAAACCTGATGAAACAACGGCCAAATTTATAGAAAGTGCAATCAGGCACTTTTTAAAAGTAAACATTACGTATCCCTCATATGTACGCCAAAAATACACCGGAAACATACCGTTTCCTGAAATGCGATAACGTCTGAACCCTCAGACATTGCTCGCGAGAGAGATAAACGCCCCTGCCCACGCCTTCTCCAAATATCTATCCGTAGATTGAAGTCTTCTGGGCAAAATAAAACGCCCATTTCGCTTAATTATTACGCAATGGATATCGTGATATTCAGGATGTTTCCTGATTCGGGATGAAGAATAGCAATGGGTTATTAGAGGATTCAGTGACCCATGTCGCGTAAGTCGATGATGGCAAATATGAATTCCATTGAGGGGGCGCGCTTTTTGTTTCCGGATATGACGTTACCTCTTGCGGCAATACAGCGAGGGTACATTGGAGCTGGCAAAGATCCATGCGCCCTTATACTCTTCCATGACCAGACTCAGGGTTTGTCCGCTTTGGCGGTAAAAACCGGGTAAGGTGTTGTTAATATCCGTTTCATCGGCGCTGTCTGCGAAGGTTTTGACCACCTGCATCGCCTGTAGCACCCGGGCTTCGTGCTGTCTGGTGTAGTTGAAATAAATGTTCCTGCTGATGTCTGAGGTATTACGTCCGTAAAGTTTTCCGGTAATGGTGGCCAAACCTGCATTATCGTACATCCGAAACGATAACGTACCGGCAAAGCGATTGCTGCCAATATTCCATTCCATGTTGCCGATGCAACTCAGCGGCTTTTCGGCAAAGCGTGAATACCATAGCCACCCGCCTGAACCGAGCAACGTCGCCAGACCGATTACCAGCAAAATAAGGTGATGTATTTTTTTCATTACCCGCGCATCCAGTAATAGTGGGTAGCACAAAACGCGTTAGCATCTATCCGCGCATCTTTATCACAGACAAATGCCACGATCCTCTCCGCTTTGCGGTAGCCGGAAAGGAAGACATGCTTGTTGTTTTCACAGAGATAGGGATGCAGTTGCATCAGATTGAAATAATTCTCCTGGTCGTGCTCATTCGGTGAGTAATAAATTTTACAGTTTTGCCGAGAGGGAACTTGCATAGAAACAGACACGAATTTACTAAACGGCGTAACAGGGCGCGTCTGATACCACACCAGCCAGATAATCAGGGTGGCAATAACGATGCCCGTGCTAAATATAATGTACCACCAGGGTCCCCGCGTCGTTTGTTGAGGCGCGGGAGCAATTATCTTTGGGGGCGCGTAATCCTCAATAACCGGTGGCTGGTAAACTTCACTTTGAGGATGTGTTATCGCCTCAATCTGCGTATTTTCATTTAATGTAAGCCCGCGCCGGGAAATTGTTTTCACCGTATCTCTCGGCAGACCCACATCCGCCAGAGCATTACGTAGCGTCAGAATAGCCTGGTAAAATGTGTTGGTGGTGGTCACATTATTTCTCTCACCCCAGCCCACTTTAATCAACGTGTTCTGAGAAACAATGTCACTTGCGTGAGTAATTAAATAGAGAAAACAGAGCGAGGCTGGGAGCTGAAGTTGTATTGCTCGCCCTGTCTGTCGATTGACCAGGCTTTTGTTATCAGGATTAAATTCGACCAACTGATTGATAAGGTACAATTGCCCAGCCCTCAGTAACCAAAACGTATCACCGCATGTGCCAACACTTACCTTAAATTTTACATCCAAATCGATAATATGCCTCACTCTTTGTACGTGATCGCAGATAAGAATTTCATTTAAGAGTTAAATATTCTTTACATACAATGTGTTAGCTGAGTAAGTTCTTAGGTAAAATTAACTAATGTTAAATAATGAGAATTCATTACAGGTTTATCTGAATTATCATTATATTTATCCACAGCACTTCAAGGGTGATTGAGTTATCAGTATTGTGTAATTAATGAGTATCGTTTACATCGGTTGTTTTTTAGCAAATAGTGCTTTTTTGGGATTTATCCTATGGTTTTAATTTATGCATAAAATTCCTAATGCCCAGGCTGTTATTCTGAGATAAGGCACAAAAAAGCTTAGCGCAATCGTATTAATCACAGTCCATACTTATTAGCGCATCAGGAGTTTATTACATTTTATTAGCGCCACTGTTATTAACTGACAAGGAATGTCGTACGTGTCGGATTGACACATTTATTTACCAATGAAATATTTATGGAAAAATAACAGGAGTCATTTTGATGAAGAGATCACCATCACAGAGTGTTCGTTGCATAAGCTGTGAATTATCCTGTCAATTATTTCCGGATGCTGCGGTTCGCGCCAGTTACTGTCACCGTGCCGCTTTTGCTATCTGGCCTGAGGGAAATGGCTTTCTGCAAAAAGGAATTATTGAAAAACTTCTGCTTAATAATCAAAACCATTTGTCGCGCGGGTTTATTTTTGTGGACTTCTCTTTCCCGAACCTGCGCCTGTTTGCCGACCCGCAATGGGTTGATCGTCTGGCTTATAGCGGCATGCATATTGTTTTAATAGCGGACCGGAACCTGGCGCCGTTAGCCAACTACTGGCTGTCGAAAAGCAATAAAATACAAGGGATTATATATTCTGATGATGATGATGACGTACAGCATCAGAAAATGAGACGATTATTTACCGGTCATCTCGCTAACAGTAAACGTGGGCGCACACTCAACTATACAGAAATGATATTACTGAAGCGATTTGTCTCAGGAAAAAGTATTCAGCAAATTACCCAAATAGATAATATTGATATTAAGAAAATATATGTCTATAAGCTCCGGCTTGAAGATAAGTTGGGCCATAGTATTCATAAAATACTATCGAATATTTTATAACGCATTTCTGATTTTTATTATTTCACATCCTTGCGATGTGGTGGACGCTCTACGCCTAATAGCAGGAGGCTAATATGCCAAATCCCAAATCTTACTCTCGTATTGCCATCGCGGTTTCAGCCGCATTAACTTCTATGGTATTTTCGGCCCATGCAGCCTGGATTGATGTTGATAGTCTTCCTTCCAGCGGTCTGGTTAGTAGTCTGCCTCCGGAGTTGCAGGCTTTATTTCCTGCACAGGCGAATGCCAGTTTCGCTAAAACCAGCGCTACGCCGAATTATGTTTATCAGTGGAGTGCCGGCACCATTCCCGTTTTTGGTCATGGATTAACGCTGAATGGGCCGGGAGCAGAAGCCTTCGAACACTCCATTACCGTTATTCAGAACAGTGCGACGGGTAGCCCGGGTGTTATTTTTGGTGATGACCTGACGATCCGCACACAGTCGAAGAATGCCGCTAATAATGGTAAGGATGTTGATGGTATTCGCACGCACGGGGCTAATACGCCGGATAACCCGGTCTTTATCATCACCGGAGATCGCACCAGCATTTATGTGGACGGTCAGGATGGTGACGGTATTAACGCCGGTTACAACTCCTATAGCCAGGGTTGGAAAGGTTCAGCCAACATATATGTCGGCGACGATCTGTATATTCAAACCACCGGTTATCAGGGGCGTGGTATCACTGCAAACGCGATGAAAGACGCTACGCAGGCCAAAAATACGATTGTCGTCGGCGACCGGGCACACATTGTGACGATAGGTGACAGTTCAGAAGGTCTCCGCACCGGGCAGAGCGGGTCCTCGATCCGCCTTGGTGATGACGCCACTATCGAGACATCGGGCGCTTCCTCGACAGGGATCTATGCCGCCTCATCTTCCAAAACGGAACTGGGCAACAATGCTACGATTACGGTCAACGGCGTTAGCGCACATGCGGTTTATTCCACCAATGCGACCGTGAATCTCGGCGAAAACGCGACGATCAACGTAAACAATTCGGCGAAAGCGGCGTCTTACAGCAAAGCACCACGCGGCCTATATGCGACTTCACGCGGGGCAATAAACCTGGCTGGCGGTGCCGCCATTACCATGGCGGGCAATCACAGCAATGAAAGTTATGCCATCAGTACCGAAACGGGCGGCTCCGTAGATGGCTCTGCTGGCGGGCGCTTCCTCATCGATGGCGATCTTCATGCCGCTGGCGCGACTGCTGCAACCAGCAGCCTGCCACAGCAAAACAGTACCATTACGCTCAACATGACCGACAACTCGCTGTGGAGTGGGGCGTCATACATCACCAGCGTCACGGCCGGAACGGGGGTTATCTCGCTGCAAATGAGCGATGCGACCTGGAACATGACCAACAGCTCAACGCTCACCGACCTGACGCTGAACGGCGGGTCAGTGGTGAATTTTGGGCATACTGACGGCGAACCGTGGCAGACGCTTACCATTAATGAAGATTTCACCGGCAACGGCGGCAAACTGGTTTTCAATACCGTCCTGAATGACGACACCTCCGAAACCGACAAGCTGAAAGTGCTCGGCAACACCGCGGGTAATGCGTTTGTGGCGGTGAACAACATTGGCGGAACCGGGGCGCAGACCGTTGAAGGTATTGAGATCATCGAAGTAGCCGGTAATTCTGACGGTACTTTTGAGAAAGCAGGTCGTATTGTTGCCGGTGCGTACGACTATAACGTGGTGCAAAAGGGCAGCAACTGGTATCTGACCAGCTTTATTCCTGCTCCGCCGGATCCGGAAGAACCGGACCCGGTCGATCCGCATGACCCAGACCCTGTTGATCCGGACCCGGTTGACCCCATTGATCCAGACCCGGTCGATCCTGTAGACCCGATCATCCCTGAGCCGGAAGAACCTGTTGCGCCTCCTGTTACTGAGCAGCAATACCGTCCGGAAGCAGGCAGTTATCTGGCGAACAACTATGCCGCTAACACGCTGTTTATGACCCGACTGCACGATCGTCTGGGAGAGACGCAGTACATCGACATGCTGACGGGCGAGAAAAAAGTCACCAGTATGTGGATGCGTAACGTCGGGGCGCATACCCGCTTCAAAGACGGTAGCGGGCAGTTGAAAACCCAAAGCAACAGCTATGTGTTGCAGTTAGGCGGCGATCTGGCGCAGTGGAGTAGCGACGGTCTAGACCGTTGGCACATCGGCGCAATGGCAGGTTACGCCAACAGCCAGAACCGCACGCAGTCCAGCCTGACCGGCTACCATTCACGTGGTCAGGTCACCGGTTACAGCGTAGGGCTGTACGGCACATGGTATGCCAATGACGCAGACAAAACCGGCACCTACGTGGACACCTGGATGCTGTACAACTGGTTTGATAACAAGGTGATGGGCCAGGAGCAGGCGACAGAGAAATACAAATCCAGCGGGATAACCGCTTCGGTAGAAGCCGGTTACAGCTTCAAACTGGGTGAAAACGAGCGCAACAGCTACTGGCTGCAACCGAAAGCGCAGGTGGTATGGATGGACGTGCAGGCCGACAGCCACCGCGAAGCGAACGGTACCCGCGTGAAAGACAACACCGATGGCAACCTGATGACCCGCCTGGGCGTGAAGGCCTTTATCAACGGTCACAACGCCATCGACGACGGTAAATCACGCGAGTTCCAGCCGTTTGTCGAAGCCAACTGGATCCACAACACGCAGACGACCAGCGTGAAGATGGATGATGTGAGCAACGACATGCGCGGCACGAAGAACATCGGCGAGCTGAAAGTCGGCGTAGAAGGGCAAATCACCCCGCGCCTCAACGTGTGGAGCAACGTGGCCCAACAGATCGGCGACAAAGGCTACAGCGATACCCGCGGTATGCTGGGCGTGAAATACAATTTCTGACGGGATTGTAAGTAACAGAAAAGCCGCTGAATAATGGGTCAGCGGCTTTATTTTTTGGGGGAATTGTAGGTCGGATAAGCGTTAGCGCCATCCGACAATACAAGCTGTGTGCAGCGCTAGCTATTACTATTTTTGTTACAAGCAAGTTCTTTGCCCAAAGCAATCATGGCCAATTCAGAAGGACTGTATTTTGTTCGTTCTTTAGGATGGGTCTGGAGGTAATTACCAACAATATCAGCTTCCTGCCCAATGGTTATGCTTTCATTACAGATGATATTTTCTTTTGATAGTGTCCCCGCTACACCGGCAACAAAAGACATATACATCACTGCTGTCTGTTCATCCCGAACATTCAAATAATCAAAACCTTTCTCATACAACTGATAACCGTGATAAAGCGAGTTGCCGTCGATATTCAATGTCGATTTTGCCAGCACAGGTGTTGAAAAACAGAGCAATAACAAGACAGGAATGGCAATTTTACTGATCATATGAACACCATCCACCTTTATGGTGCGAGCCTGTACCTCCGTGCGGGTGTTCTCCTTTCGGGCATGCGAAAACAGTGGATGATGCGGTGATAGTGACGAGAGCGATAACCATTGCCATGAATACGTTTTTCATATGTAACCCAATAATCTAATTTATTAGAAACGAGGCTGTCCCTTCCTGATTAAAGAAAAAGGATGCCTGTGTATTTTTAGCGGGATTATAATATGGTGTTTATTGTGCTGTCATGTTTATCGTTTGGCATAGGCCATCAGGATAGTATTTTTATTATGATTTTTAGTGTAGTGATTGAATCATTTCTAATGCGTTTCTGATTCATGAATAATGAGTTGCTGCTTCAAATATCATAATTATTGATTATTGCCCGTAAGTTTATATTGCTTTTTTCATTTATCAGGCTCCATTAATTCATCAAAGAAATTATCGCCGTTAACAATATTATCAGAATGAATATCACATTGTGCACATTGAATCTTGGCTTTCAGTAACTGAATTTTTATTTCTTCGACTTTTTCATCGTCGTCAATCGAAAAGATGGTGTCTGGTTTTTCGTGGTGATTCATTTGTTTGGGTTCCCGTTACACTTTGGCTTCATTTTCCAGGAGAGTAGGCCGGATAAGCGCAAGCGCCATCCGGCACCAAGTGAACCTGTAAGTACTGCTTGCAGGTTCAGCTGTACTTCACTGGAGAGTCGCCAACGTGCTCTCAATTCTTTTTAACTTCTGATTTGCTTCTTGCAGCTCATCCTGCAGCCGTTGCTCCTGCTCGCCATAGACCATCAGGACGATACAACCGTTCATCACTTTTACGCTAATCTGTTGCCCGGTATCAAACCCCGCTGCGCGTAGCCACTTGCCGGAAAGAATAATTTTTGGTGTGGATTTGTCGAAAACATTCGGGCGATATCCCACAATTACCGAACGTTCGGTTCCGAATTGGTCGCTGTCTGGGGTAGAATGCGAATCAGCCATAATCAACTCCTTGATAGTTGGTGAGGTTAGCTCTCGTCGGGTACTGCGAATACCGGGCGAGGGCGTTTATAAATCAGGTCGTTAGGTGTAAAGGTACGTACCTGATTGGTGATATCTTGCGCTTGTAGGTACGTACATGTCAACGGCTAAACGCGACCCAAATCAGTCCAAATCCGGAAAGGCTCCAACTTTCCAGATTCGTATCACACCTGAGTTAAAGGCGCAGTTCGAGGCTGCAGCAAAGGCTGAGGGGATGAGTTTGGGGAATTGGCTCAAAACCTTGGGGAGAAATGAATTACGTAAATTAGGTATTGAGCCAGAAATGTAGGCTAGTTCAATTGAGAATTTTGAGCGTCAGAAGATTCGGGAAAAGAAACTACATCCATTTTTAATGCTGTTTCACCAGAGAAAATTGAAGCTAGGCCTTTACGAATTTTTTGATTATCTAAATTCATTTGTCCGTGAGCTACAGGTATATAAATAGCGTTCTGCAAATGAACTCGATCAAAATCGTAGCCTATATCTTCAGCCATAACAGAAAGTAAATTCACAAATAGTCTATCGCTAGTTTGATTCCACAACGTGTTACCACTCTCACTTTCTGGACAGTGAGTACATAAATGAGTGAAATATTCTTTCCAGGCATCAAGGACTTTTTTCTCGGATTTTGTTCTTTTGTTTATACTTCCTTTTAAATCACCATAGAATGCTAAGTCGATCATATTCAGCGCTCTAACGTGCTCATTGGAAAGGCGAGCTGCGGCCGATCTTGTTGCCATTAGTTCGGTGAATATATTAACTTTTATGTTTCTTTTTTCTGAATGTTTCTCGATAAGCTTTTGTACTCTGACTGCGAGCAAGGGACTTAAAAGGGTAGCAAAAATAGTAGCGATAGCTAGTGCCCAACTCATGTCTCTTCCTTAATTCTGAAGGTTATGACAATTGAAATGAAATAAAATCTTTGAGGATGATATGAGAATTTTGGCGGAAGATCACAGGAGTCGAACCTGCCCGGGAACGCTGGCGCCCCCAACTGGATTTGAAGTCCAGCCACCTCACCGGAGATGACGATCTTCCGCGCCTCGATTGCTACATGGAGGCGGGGCGCATTATAGCTACTTCCAAACGTTTCCACACCCCCTCACTCACTTTTTTAACTTCCGTTTATCTATACCATGACCAGTTTCATATAAATCCTCAATAAATCCGTTAGTTACATTTCATCACATTTTTTCGACGCTACCCCGATCACAGAAAACAAGAATCGTAATTTGATAACGAGATATCGGAATACCCGCGCTCACAGGGATGGTTTACAAGAACTGTAACCGGTATCAGTGCGTGTGAAAGTGCTAACAAGGATGCGTAATGAAAAGTGAGATTCTGTCTGTTAAAGAGAAGATTGGCTACGGAATGGGCGATGCTGCCAGCCACATTATCTTCGATAATGTCATGTTATATATGATGTTCTTCTATACCGATATTTTTGGTATTCCGGCCGGATTTGTCGGCACCATGTTCCTGCTGGCCCGCGCGCTGGATGCTATCTCAGACCCTTGTATGGGGCTGCTGGCCGACCGCACCCGCTCGCGCTGGGGGAAATTCCGCCCGTGGGTGCTGTTTGGCGCGCTGCCGTTTGGTCTGGTGTGTGTGCTGGCCTACAGTACGCCAGATCTCAGTCTGAACGGCAAAATGATTTATGCCGCAATCACCTACACGCTGCTGACCCTGCTTTATACCGTGGTGAATATTCCCTACTGTGCGCTGGGCGGCGTGATCACCAATGACCCCACGCAGCGTATCTCCCTGCAATCATGGCGCTTTGTGCTGGCGACGGCGGGCGGCATGCTCTCCACCGTGCTGATGATGCCGCTGGTGGATCTGATTGGCGGCGAGGATAAAGCGTTCGGCTTTCAGGGCGGGATTGCCGTGCTCTCGGTTGTGGCGTTCCTGATGCTGGCGTTTTGCTTTTTCACCACCAAAGAACGCGTGGAAGCGCCGCCGAGTACCACCTCGATGCGTGAAGACCTGCGCGACATCTGGCAGAACGATCAATGGCGCATCGTCGGCATGCTGACCATCCTCAACATCCTGGCCGTCTGCGTACGCGGCGGGGCGATGATGTATTACGTCACCTGGATTCTGGGCACCCCAGAAGTGTTTGTCGCCTTCCTCACCACCTATTGCGTCGGCAACCTGATCGGCTCTGCGCTGGCAAAACCGCTGACTGACTGGAAATGCAAAGTCAGCGTCTTCTGGTGGACCAACGCCGCGCTGGCGGTCGTCAGTCTGGCGATGTTCTTCGTACCGATGCACGCCAACATCACTATGTTCGTCTTCATCTTCGTGATTGGCGTACTGCATCAGCTCGTGACGCCAATTCAGTGGGTAATGATGTCCGACACCGTGGATTACGGCGAGTGGTGCAACGGAAAACGTCTGACGGGGATCAGCTTTGCGGGCACGCTGTTCGTGCTCAAGCTGGGTCTGGCGCTCGGCGGGGCGCTGATCGGCTGGATGCTGGCAGGCGGGGGCTACGACGCCGCAGCGAAAACCCAGAACAGCGCCACCATTAGCATCATCATCGGGCTGTTCACTATTGTCCCGGCTATTTGCTACCTGCTGAGTGCCGTGATTGCCAAACGCTTCTATACCCTGAAAACGCCGTATCTGACTGAAATCATGAATCAATTGGCTCAGGGTGCGCGCCGCAATCAGCAGGATTTTACGACGAAAGAATTACAGAACTAAGGAACCGACAATGAAAATTAGCGATGGAAACTGGCTGATTCAGCCCGGTCTGAACGTGATTAACCCGATTCAGGTGTTCGAGGTTGAACAGCAGGGCAATGAGATGATTGTCTACGTTGCGCCGCGTGACGTGCGTGAACGTACCTGGCAACTGGATACCCCATTGTTTACCCTGCGCTTCTTCTCGCCGCAGGAAGGCGTGGTCGGTGTGCGTATGGAGCACTTCCAGGGCGCGCTTGATACCGGTCCGCATTACCCGCTAAATGTGCTGCAGGATGTGAAGGTCGAGATGCACAACACCACTGAGTTTGCCGAACTGAAGAGCGGTAACTTGAGCGTGCGCGTTACCAAAGGGGAATTCTGGTCGCTGGACTTCCTGCGTAACGGCGAACGTATTACCGGCAGTCAGCTAAAAAATAACGGCTACGTGCAGGATACCCACAGCGGGCGCAACTATATGTTTGAGCGCCTGGATCTGGGTGTTGGGGAAACGGTATACGGACTGGGCGAACGCTTCACCGCGCTGGTGCGTAACGGGCAAACGGTAGAAACCTGGAACCGTGACGGCGGCACCAGCACCGAGCAATCTTACAAGAACATCCCGTTCTATATCACCAACCGCGGTTACGGTGTGCTGGTGAATCATCCGCAGTGTGTGTCGTTTGAAATCGGCTCTGAAAAGGTGTCGAAAGTGCAGTTCAGCGTGGAAAGCGAGTATCTGGAATATTTCGTCATCGACGGCCCAACGCCGAAGGACGTGTTGAACCGTTATACCCAGTTCACTGGCCGTCCCGCGCTGCCGCCCGCCTGGTCGTTCGGCCTGTGGCTGACCACGTCGTTCACCACCAATTATGACGAAGCGACGGTCAACAGCTTTATCGACGGCATGGCCGAGCGCAATCTGCCGCTACACGTTTTTCACTTTGACTGCTTCTGGATGAAAGCCTTCCAGTGGTGCGACTTTGAGTGGGATCCGGTGACCTTCCCGGATCCGGAAGGCATGATCCGCCGCCTGAAAGAAAAAGGGCTGAAGGTCTGCGTGTGGATCAACCCGTATATCGGGCAAAAATCACCGATTTTCAACGAGCTGAAAGAGAAGGGGTACCTGCTCAAGCGGCCGGATGGTTCCCTGTGGCAATGGGATAAATGGCAGCCGGGCCTGGCGATTTATGACTTCACTAATCCTCAAGCCTGTGAGTGGTATGCCAACAAGCTGAAAGGTCTGGTGGATATCGGCGTGGATTGCTTCAAAACCGACTTTGGCGAACGCATTCCTACTGACGTTCAGTGGGTTGACGGTGCCGATCCGCAGAAAATGCATAACCATTATGCGTACATCTACAACGAACTGGTGTGGAACGTGCTGAAAGAGACTGTCGGTGAAGAAGAGGCGGTGCTGTTTGCCCGTTCAGCTTCGGTCGGCGCGCAGCAGTTTCCGGTGCATTGGGGCGGCGACTGCTATGCCAACTATGAATCGATGGCCGAAAGCCTGCGCGGCGGGTTGTCCATTGGTCTGTCCGGCTTTGGCTTCTGGAGTCACGATATTGGCGGCTTTGAGAATACCGCCCCGGCGCACGTCTACAAGCGCTGGTGTGCGTTCGGGCTGCTCTCCAGCCACAGCCGTCTGCACGGTAGCAAATCCTACCGCGTGCCGTGGGCGTACGATGACGAATCCTGCGATGTGGTGCGCTACTTCACCGAGCAGAAATGCCGCATGATGCCGTATCTGTATCGCGAAGCGGCGCGCGCCCATGAGCTAGGAACGCCGATGATGCGCGCAATGATGCTGGAGTTCCCGGACGACCCGGCGTGTGATTATCTCGACCGCCAGTACATGCTGGGCGATAGCGTGATGGTTGCGCCGGTGTTTAGCGAGGCGGGCGATGTACAGTTTTACCTGCCGAAAGGACGCTGGACGCATCTGTGGCGTAACGACGAGGTGTCTGGCAGTCGCTGGTATAAACAGCAGCATGACTTCCTGAGTCTGCCAGTCTACGTGCGCGAGAACACCCTGCTGGCGCTGGGCAGCAATAACCAGAAGCCGGACTACGCCTGGCATGAAGGAACCGCGTTCCAGCTGTTCCATCTGCAGGAGGGCCGGGAAGCGGTGTGTGAAGTGCCTGCGATGGACGGCTCGGTTATCTTCACGCTGAAGGCGACGCGTGTAGGTAATACCATCACTGTGAAAGGGAACGGTGAGGCACGTAACTGGACGCTGTGCCTGCGAAATATTCAGAAAATTGGCGGCATTAAATGCGGGTCGCATATGGGCAGTGAGCTGGGTGTAGTTATTACTCCACAGGGCAGTGAGCTGACGATTACCTTGTAAGCATGTGTCGACGTGGTGCCGGATGCGTTTTATCCGGCCCACGCTGCGAGCAGCATTCCAGATCTGAAAATCCAAAACATCCTGAATTAAATTTTTATCTCTGCATATTTGCGAGCGGTATCACTCTGATTCCCGCGAAAAATGTGATCTGCGCCGTAAATATCTCACTATTTCCTCTTTTTGTCTTATTTCTGTCCGGATTACTGGACACGATTTAGTATTGTTGACGCATCGTAGTCCTCTTATATTTATCATCACGGATTACACGTGGAGCATAAGCGCTTCTTTAGCTATTTAATCTGGTGTGTGATAAGGGTAAATAATGCAAATGATTACCTCGCGACAAAACAGATTATTAAAGTTTCTTCTGTCTAAGAAGGAATATGTCACGCTGCTGAAAATTGCCGAGTATTTATCTGTTTCAGAGAAAACTGTGCAGCGCGATCTGCGCTTACTGGAACCCTGGTTATCAGAATGGAAAATAACCATCGATAAACGTGCTGGTGCTGGGGTGATATTAAGTTCCGATAATATTACCGACCTTTTATATATGGATCAGTTATTAGGATCGGAAGGTGATGATACTGACGGCATGATGAATAATTCACGGCGAGTCAAGATAGCCTCACAGTTATTAAGCGAAACGCCGCATGAAACGTCGATCAGTAAATTATCCGAACGTTATTTCATTAGTAGCGCATCGATTGTTAATGATCTGAAAGTAATTGAATCCTGGATTACCCCACTGGGCCTGTCGTTGATTCGCAGTCAGAGCGGCACGCATATCGAAGGCAGCGAGAGCGGTGTACGCCAGGCGATGGCGTCGCTGATTAACGGCGTGATTAACCATAATGAACCTGGTAACGTGGTTTATTCACGCCTTGACCCGGGCAGTTATAAAGCCTTAGTGCATTACTTTGGCGAAGAAGATGTTTTATTTGTCCAGACGTTATTGCAGGAAATGGAGAACGACCTGTGCTGGTCTCTGGGCGAGCCTTATTACGTCAATATCTTTACCCATATTTTGATCATGATGTACCGCATCACGCGGGGCAATGCGCTGCCGAGAAAAGATGAAAATATCACCTCATGTGACGAGAATATTTTTTCCATTGCCAGCCGGATGATTCAGCATATTGAAAAACGCATTGCCCACCCGCTGCCGGAAGACGAAGTCTGGTTTATTTATCAATACATTATCTCTTCCGGCGTGGTAATTGAAGAGCATAACGACGTGAGCGTGATTGGCCATATGCACTCTAGCGACGAAGCGCGTTTGATTACCCATCGGTTGATTGCCTCCTTTGCCGAGATGGTCGACAGCGATCTTAGCCAGGACACGGCGCTGTATGACGGATTGCTGATCCACATTAAGCCGCTGATTAACCGCCTGAACTACCAGATCCGCATTCGTAATCCGCTGCTGGAGGATATTAAAGGCGAGTTGCAGGACGTGTGGCGTCTGACCCAGTGCGCGGTGAATCGGGTGTTTAGCGGTTGGGGCGAGCGGCCCGTGTCGGATGATGAGGTGGGATATTTAACCGTGCATTTTCAAGCCGCAATGGAGCGGCAGATAGCGCGTAAGCGTGTGCTGCTGGTCTGCTCAACCGGTATTGGCACCTCTCACTTACTCAAAAGCCGTATTCTGCGCGCCTTTCCGGACTGGACTATCGTCGGCGTGGTATCGGCAGGCAGCCTGCCCTCCGTAATGACTGACGATATTGAACTGGTGGTATCGACGATAAATTTACCTGCTGTTGCTATGCCGGTCGTGTATGTCACCGCCTTTTTCAATGATGCAGATATTAAGCGGGTAACAGAAACGGTTATTACGGAAAAATTACATCGGGCGACGTCGCTGGTCGTCGAAAATTAATGTCTGAACTCCATGAGGTATGATTGATGGACATCACGAAAATACTCAATACAAATCGCGTTATTTTGGACATGAAGGCCACAAACAAAACGGAGGCTATTGAGGAACTGACGGATATTCTGCAGAAAGATGGGGCAATTAGCTGTCGGGAAACGTTTATTCAGGATGTCTGGCAGCGTGAATCAGAAGGCTCGACCGGCTTCGAAAATCATATTGCGATCCCGCACGGGAAATCCTCGGCGGTGGTCAATACCACGCTGGCAATTGGGCGTACCCGCCAGGATATTCCCTGGGAAACCCTGGATGGCAGCAACGTGCGCTGCATCATTCTGTTTGCCGTACGTCTTGAAGATCAAAACACTACACATATTCGTCTGCTTTCGCAGGTTGCCGGCGCGTTGGCGGATGACGACATTATTGAACAACTGTTAGTCGAAAGCAGTCCACAGAAAATTATTGAGCTTTTTAGCCAATATGCTGAATCCAATGTCTGCTAAATAAAAAGTGGAGCATGTTATGAATATTGTTTGTGTTGCCGCCTGTACGGCGGGTATTGCGCACACCTATATTGCCCGTGAGAAGCTAATTAAAGGTGCTAAAGCGCTTGGTCATAATATAAGAGTTGAAACCCAGGGAACTATCGGCACGGAGAACGAACTGCTGACAGAGGATATTTCTGCAGCTGATGTCGTAATTCTTGCTGTCGATGTCAAAATAAAAGGGGAGGAACGATTTTCAAATAAACGCATCGTGCGAGTGAAAACCGAAATCGTCATAAAATCGCCCATTCAGTTTCTTGAAAAGGTCGAAAAATCATTAGTTAATAATAACCAGTAGCGATCCTCATTCTGGAGGGATTTCACATGGGTGAAAATAAAATTCCGCTATCTCAGGAAATAAAAAGACATTTATTAACGGGGATTTCGTGGATGATCCCGTTAATTGTCGCCGCCGGGATCTGTATTGCTCTCGGGCAAATACTTGGCGGCACTAACGTGGGTGAAAAAACAGGAACCATACCCTGGATGCTCAACCAGATTGGCGGCTGGGGGATGGGGTTAATCGTACCGCTGATTAGTGCGGCGATTGCGTACTCCATTGCCGATCGTCCCGGATTTGCGCCGGGCCTGATTGTCGGCTTTGTTTGCGGCGAAATTCATACCGGTTTTATCGGCGGGATGCTGGGCGGGTTCCTGGTCGGTTATACCGTACTGCTACTTAAGCGCTATATCCGTTTGCCACAGTCGATGCAGGGGCTGATGCCCATCATGGTGTTGCCGGTACTGAGTACCGTCATTGGCGGCCTGTTGATGATGACGCTAATTGGCAAGCCGATAGCCTGGCTGCAGGACGCGTTGATTCATCTGCTGGAGTCCATGCAGGGCGGATCCCGCTTTCTGATGGGCGCTATCCTCGGTGCGATGGCGACATTCGACTTCGGCGGACCGGTGAATAAAACCATGTCGCTGTTTGCTGACGGCATGCTGGTCAGCGGTGTGTACGGTCCGGAAGCGGTGAAGTTTGTTGGTTCGATGATCCCTCCGTTCGGCATTACGCTCTCTTTCCTGCTGACGCGTCACAAGTACACCCGTGCGGAACGTGAGGCGCTGAAGGCCGCATTCCCGATGGGGATCTGCATGATTACCGAAGGGGTCATTCCGATTGCGGCGCGCGATCTGTTGCGTGTGGTGGGCTCCTGCGTGGTGGCCTCGGCGATTGCGGGCGGCCTGATTATGGTGTGGGGTGTCGAAAGCCCGGTACCGCACGGCGGCATGTTTGTGGTTCCGCTCTTTACGCATCCGCTGCTGTTTTGCCTGGCGCTGGGGATCGGCACAGTGATTTGCGGTGTCATGTTGTCGCTGTGGAAGAAACCGGTGACCGAGCGTGACGAAGAGTTTGATGAACTCAGCGATCAAAAACTGAAAGACGAAGAGATCACCTTCACCCTGGAATAACCGGAGGCCGTATGTTTGCCGATATGAAAAGCATGGTGACGAAAGCCTGGCGCGAGCAGTACGCGCTGCTGGCCATTAACTGCATGAACCTGGAAAGCGCCCGCGCGGCGGTTCGGGTGGCAGAGAAACACCGTGCGCCCATTATTCTGAATCTGTATCAGGGGCATCTGGAGCATTTTCCGGCCCCGATAGCGGCTGCGGTTGTCAAAACGCTGGCAGAGGAAGCCTCAGTACCGGTCGCGCTGGCGCTGGATCATGGAAAGGATCCTGTACGCATTCGTCAGGCTTTTCGCGCCGGATTCAGCGGGTTAATGATCGATGCCTCCGCCTTTGCGCTGGAGGAGAACATTCGCCAGACCCGGGCAGTGGTCGAGCTCGCAGCCAGCGTTTCTCTGTGCGTGGAAGGCGAGCTGGGCCATCTGGCCGATGCTCCGCGCTATGACCATGCCGCTAACGCTGATTTGATGACTCAGGCCGCCGACGTGGAACCCTTTATCCAACAGACCGGGATCGATTTGCTGGCGGTGTCGGTGGGTACGGCACACGGCATGTACGCGCCGGGTATCACACCTGCTATTGATTTCCTGCGGCTGGAGGAAATAGCCCGGTTATCAACTGTACCTCTGGCGCTGCATGGCGGCAGCGGGACGCCGTTTGATCAGCTACAGCGTTGCCCGACGTTTGGCGTCGCCAAGATAAACGTTGGTGCGGCGGTTTTCGAAGCCGGAAAGGCTGCGCTACTGCATACCCTGTGTCGTGACACATCCGGTGAGCTCGTTGATGCCCTGGCCCTGATGGAGCAGGCCTGCGAGGAAGCCATTATTCCGTACCTGCAGGCCAGCGGCGCTATCGGCAAAGCCTGATTCATTTTCTGTAACGCCTTCTATGCCTCTGCGATGACGCACTGGCAGGGCTTTCTACACCCTGAAACTGGAGAATTAACATGTTAGTTTCGATGAAAGAATTACTGCAACCTACTCGTCAGCACGGTTTTGCTATCGGCGCATTCAACGTGGCGGACAGCTGCTTTGTACGTGCAGTAGTGGAGGAAGCGGAAGCGACCAATACCCCGGCGATTATCTCTATTCACCCCAGTGAACATGATTTTGTCGGCGATGCGTTTTTTAGCTATGTCCGCGATATCACTCTGCGTAGCCCGGTTCCCTTTACTCTGCATCTGGACCACGGCGCTTCGGTTGAGCATGTGCTGCGGGCGATTCAGTGTGGGTTTACCTCGGTGATGATTGATGGCTCGCTGCTGCCGTATGAAGAGAACGTGGCGCTGACCCGCGAAGTGGTCAAGCTGGCGCATGCGGTAGGTGTTTCTGTGGAAGGGGAGTTGGGTACGATTGGTCAGACCGGGACGTCAGTGGAAGGCGGCGTGTCGAAGGTTACTTATACCGATCCTGCTCAGGCAGAGGATTTTATCGCCCGAACCGGTGCAGACACGCTGGCGGTGGCGATTGGAACCGCGCACGGGATCTACCCGAAAGGGATGCAGCCAGAGCTGCAAATGAATATCCTGCGCGACATCGCCGGGCGTGTGGATATTCCGCTGGTGCTGCACGGTGGTTCCGCGAACCCGGATGCGGAAATTGCCGAATCCGTCACGCTGGGTGTTGGCAAAATCAACATTTCCAGCGATATGAAATATGCCTACTTCCAGAAAGTCCGCGAAATCCTGGCAAAAGAAACCTGGTGGGACCCGAACGTAATCTACCCAGAAGCCATTAGCGCCGCGCGGGACGTGATCCGCCACAAAATGAAATTGTTCGGTTCAACCGGCAAAGCATCACTTTACTAACGGCATGCAGGCGGGGCGACCCGCCTCTTTCGCAACAAGGAAAAGTGGAATGAAGCGTTCACATATTAATTATGCCGTCGATAAAGCGCATGCCATCGCCGAGACTTTTCGGGTCTGTCTGCCTGATTTTGCGTATTTTACGATCGATGCCTGGCGGCAACAGGATCAATCTCTGTGGCGTGAAGTGCGCGATCTCCAGCTGGGCTGGGATATTACCGACTTTGGGCGTGGAGATTTTGCGCAAACGGGACTGACGTTACTGACGTTGCGCAATGGTCTGATGGGGTCAGCGGATTACCCCAAACCGTACGCCGAAAAGATGCTGCAAATTCAGCAGGATCAGCAAACGCCATGGCATTTTCATCGCCATAAAATGGAAGATATCGTGAATCGCGGCGGCGGTGACTTATGTATGCAGCTGGCATGGGCCACGCCTGATGACGGGTATGACGCACGGCGTATTGTTGAAGTTAGCGTCGATGGTCAGCGGCGTACCGTTGACGCTGGCGAGACGCTGGTATTGAAACCGGGACAGGGGGTGTGCCTGCCGCCGCGCTTGTATCATCGCTTTTGGGCGGAGAAGGCGTTCGTGCTGGGCTGGGAAATCTCGATGGTCAATGACGACCAGCATGACAACCACTTTCTGGAACCTGGCGGTCGCTTCCCGGCGATTGAAGAGGATGAGCCGGTGAAGTGGCTGTTGTGCAGTGAATATATTCGTTTATGAGCGTGAGTAAGCCCGGTAAGCGAAGCGCCACCGGGCAATAAATTATTGCGCAGGTGGTGGTGCTGTGACTTCACTCCCTGAAACCACACCCGCCTGCATAGTCTGCGTGACCTGCTGTTTCTCCACGTTCACCGCATGCAGTTGCCCGCTGACCGTTGGCTTGAGCGGCGCATCGGCCTGAATATTGCCGCTGGCGGTAAGCTGAATATTACCATCGCCGGAAAGCGGCAGTGCGGGCCAGCCCCACTGCTGCAGGATCGTCATTGGCACGCCGCGTCCGTTCAGGCTGATCTGAGCCTGACGCTGAGGCAACTGCGAAATGCTGGCGGTGGCCTCCAGCAGCCCTTTTTCCGTATAGGCGCTCAGTTCGCTGATATTGATGGTGCTGTTGTTCGCCGTCAGCGCCAGCGAAGGACGACGTACATCCGTGCGGTTAAAGGTAGCAGCAGCGGCGTTGAGGGTGGCGCTCCCGCTCCAGATCCCCCACTGATTGTTCTGTACCAGCCCGAGGTTAGCGCCGTAACCGTCAAGCGCGGTGAGCTGCCACGGGAAACTCGGGTCGATATCAATTACCAGATTGCGGCTGGCGCTGAATTTCTTCAGCGTCAGGCTGTTTAGCCATGTTGGCAGAGGTTTCATCCACTGCTGCTTCCAGTTTTCCGGCAGCGTGTATTCCAGACCGACAATAGCGGCATCATCGAGGACCATCGCTTTGTTGCTGCGTAGCCAGTTTCCGGATGTTCTGACCATACCGCCTTCCCAGCGGGTGGTGAACTGGCGCAGCGCAATGCCCTGTGGTGAGAACTCGGCGTTCAGAATCGGATCGAAGAAGTGCAGAGAGCCGTAGATAAACTCGCTGGCGTTCATCGACAATTTTCCTTCCTGAGTTTGCCAGTCGTCCTTGCTGAAGGTCATGTTGCGCAAGCTCAGATCGAGATCCGTCACCGCCCAGTCAGGGCCTTGCAGACGGGCATCCGTTACTTCCAGACGACCAATTTGCAGGGAAGGAATGGTGCTTAACGGGGCAAAAAAGTCGGCCAGCGATTTGTCGCTTTGCAGCCGGATATCGTTCAGGCGCAGATTCTCCACTACCCAGCTCCCGTCGGCATTGCGTTGCGCTACGCCGGTTAATGCTCCACGCGCCACGTCTGCGCCAATATTGCTAAGCGTCACCCGGTCATGGTCAATGCTGCCTTCAATCAAGACGTTGGTGGTCGGGACATCGTTGAGCGTCAACGAACTGGCGCTGAGCTGAATTTGCGCTTTGCTGCCGAGAATTTTACCTGCTTCAGGGCTCCAGGGAATGACGCCGCCGTTAACGCGCTGGGCGCTGAGGTTCCACTCGCTACCGGGGCTGTTAAGCGCCATATCCTGCAATTGCAGGCGATCGGCCTGAAACGGTAACGGCGCGGTTTGCTGGGAAAGATTCAGCGTGCCGTTTTGCAACAAAATGGTGTCTACGTGCAGCGGGTCGGTGATTTGGCGGCTACTGAGTCCAATATCGACCGTTTTGGCGACCAGCGTGGCGGGCTGACCATCCCGGCCAAAGGTGACGTTTTCCAGCAGAATATGGGAAGGGGAAGAAAACCGGTGATCGATGGCATCAAAGGCCAGATGGTAGCTGCTGTTCTGTGAAACCCAGGCACTGACGTGCTCTGCGCCCCAGCGGGTTTGCAGTAGAAAATAAAGGCCGAGGATCGCCACTGCAAGGGCGATCAGCACGTAAAGAAGCAGCTTTCCAATAAATTTCATGGTCTTCCATCCCGCGAAGTGCACATAGTCAAGTTATGCACGATTTAGACGCAATGCTCAAGGCGGGAATGGTGAAAGAGCGTTACAGCGGCGTTGATTCAGAATCAACGCCGCATTTTGCTTATTGCTTCTCTGGCGGGAACACCAGGTTCAGAACGATAGCGGTAATACCGCCTGCGGCAATGCCGGAAGAGAGCAGGTTTTTCACCCAGTCCGGGGCGAACTGCAGGATCAACGGCTGCTGGGAGACGCCCAGGCCGACGGCCAGCGACAACGCGATAATCAGAATCGCGCGGCGGTTCAGTGGCTCGCGGGACACAATACGCACGCCGGATGCGGCGATAGTACCGAACATTACCAGCGTTGCCCCGCCCAGTACTGGCTCAGGAATATGCTGTACAAAACCGCTAACCGCCGGGAACAGGCCCAGCGCGATCAACATCAACGCCACCACAAAACCGACGTAGCGGCTGGCAACGCCCGTTAACTGAATAACCCCGTTGTTCTGCCCAAAACAGGAGTTCGGGAAGGTGTTGAACACAGCGGAAACAAACGAGTTCAGGCCGTTCGCCAGCACGCCGCCTTTCAGGCGTTTCATATACAGCGGACCAGAAACCGGCTGCTCGGAGACATCAGAGGTGGCCGTAATATCGCCGATGGTTTCCAGTGAGGTGATCATAAAGACCAGCATCAGCGGCAGCAGTAAACTCCAGTCGATACCCAGGCCATAATACAGCGGCGTTGGCACCATTAGCAGGTCCTGACTTACCGGTGCGGTATTTTGCGGCAGCATGTCCATAAACCAGGCCAGCAGATAGCCTGCCGCCATCGCAATCACCAATGACGCAACACGCAGGTAAGGGTTGCGTTGACGGTTAAGCAGGATGATTAGCGCCAGTACCACGCCTGCCAACAGTAAATTCTTCGGTGCACCAAAGGTGTTGTCGCTCATTGCGGCATAGCCACCACCAATTGATGTCAGACCCACCTGAATCAGCGACAGGCCGATAATCATCACCACCACGCCTGAGACCAATGGGGTAATGATCCGCCGCGCCAAATGTAGTACGCGTGAGATAACCATCTCGGTGCAGCTTGCCAGCATCAACGTACCGAACAGCGCCGCCATCATGGTTGGGACATCTGCGCCACCGGTTTTTAGCGCCGTACCGCCCATAATCAGTGGCGCAACAAAGTTAAAGCTGGTGCCCTGAATGGATAGCAGCCCTGAGCCTACCGGCCCCCAGGCTTTGATCTGAATGATAGAAGCTACGCCGGAGGCGAACAGCGACATACTGATAATGTGTTGAGTATCCTGAGCCGGTAAACCAAGCGCCTGGCAAATTAACAGAGCGGGAGTAATTACCGCGACGAACATGGCCAGCAGATGCTGACAGGCGGCAAACAAGGTCTGGGCTAACGGGGGGCGATCTTCAAGACGGTAAATCAGTTCACTGTTGTGAGTCTGCGCAACCGGTTGCGCATTTGTTGACTCTACGGCGTTAACGGACATCAGAGGCAATCCCATGGTGGAAAAGCGGTGATTTTATCTGACTAGGGCGGAAAAGCAAACGTTTGCTAGCAGGTATTCTTAATATTTAAAACGGATAAACAAACATTTTTATATAACTTTTCATCATTTTCTGCTTAAAATCCACCCCGAAAACTCAATAAGAGCTAAAAATCGGTCTGGAATGCATCGTGCGTGATTGTGCTAAACGCACTAATGGAGCTGTAAATGTTTTATCTCGATACGTTATCAACGCTGGTTGCGGCAACCCTTGTGTTGCTGCTGGGACGTAAGCTCGTCCAGTCTGTTTCCTTCCTGAAAAAATACACCATTCCCGAACCCGTAGCGGGCGGCCTGCTGGTGGCGATTGCGCTGCTGGTGCTGAAAAAAAGCATGGGTTGGGAAGTTAACTTCGATATGACCCTGCGCGATCCGTTGATGCTGGCCTTCTTCGCCACTATCGGTCTGAACGCCAATATCGCAAGTTTGCGTGCTGGCGGCCGCGTGGTGGGTATTTTTCTGATTGTGGTTGTTGGCCTGTTGCTGATGCAAAACGCCATCGGTATTGGTATGGCGACCCTGCTGGGTCTGGACCCGCTGATGGGTCTGATCGCTGGCTCGATCACCCTCTCTGGTGGACACGGAACCGGGGCCGCATGGAGCAAGCTGTTTATTGAACGTTATGGCTTCACCAATGCGACTGAAGTGGCGATGGCTTGCGCAACGTTTGGTCTGGTATTGGGTGGGCTGATTGGCGGCCCGGTGGCACGCTATCTGGTCAAACACTCCACCACGCCAGACGGTATGCCGGACGATCAGGCTGTGCCGACCGCATTTGAAAAGCCGGACGTCGGACGCATGATCACCTCACTGGTGCTGATTGAAACCATCGCGCTGATCGCTATCTGTCTGACGGTGGGTAAAATCGTTGCGCAAATGCTGGTTGGGACGGTGCTGGAACTGCCGACCTTCGTTTGCGTGCTGTTTGTTGGGGTGATCCTCAGCAATGGTCTGGCGCTACTGGGCTTTTACCGGGTGTTCGAACGTGCGGTTTCTGTGCTGGGTAACGTTAGTCTGTCACTGTTCCTGGCGATGGCGCTGATGAGCCTGAAGCTATGGGAACTGGCTTCTCTGGCCTTGCCGATGCTGGCAATCCTGGTTGTGCAGACCATTTTCATGGCTCTGTATGCGATATTCGTTACCTGGCGCATGATGGGTAAGAACTACGATGCCGCTGTGCTGGCTGCCGGACACTGCGGTTTTGGCCTCGGCGCGACGCCGACGGCGATTGCCAACATGCAGGCGATTACCGAACGCTTTGGGCCATCCCATATGGCGTTTCTGGTGGTGCCGATGGTGGGGGCATTCTTTATCGATATCGTCAACGCGCTGGTGATTAAGCTGTATCTGCTGTTACCGATTTTTGCGCAATAACGGCTGTGCGGCGGGGTAACCTCCGCCGCCGCTATGAATCGACTATGCGTTGGAGTAGCGTTCGGTTTCCGGCATCCAGCGCTCTATTAGCGCCACGGCCTGTTGCGGATAGCGTTCGTTAATATGGCGAGCAATGCGCTGAACTTCCGGGATAATCGCCTGATCACGCAGTAAATCTGCGACCTTGAATTCTGCCGTTCCGGTCTGGCGAGTACCTAACAGCTCGCCGGGGCCGCGAATCTCTAAATCTTTTTGCGCAATCACGAACCCGTCGTTGCTGTCTCGCAGAACCTGCAAGCGTTTCTGCGCGGTTTTAGACAGCGGTGATTTGTACAGCAGGACGCAGTGGGAGGCCACCGCGCCACGACCTACGCGGCCACGTAGCTGATGCAGCTGGGCCAGGCCCAGGCGCTCCGGGTTTTCAATAATCATCAGGCTGGCGTTTGGCACGTCCACGCCCACTTCAATCACCGTGGTGGCAACCAACAGTTGCAGTTCACCCTGCTTAAAGGCCGCCATTACTGACTGCTTCTCGGCGGGCTTCATACGGCCGTGTACCAGGCCAATATTGAGTTCTGGTAGCGCAATCTTAAGCTCTTCCCACGTTGCTTCTGCTGCCTGAGCTTCTAACAGATCAGACTCTTCAATCAGCGTACAAACCCAGTATGCCTGGCGCGCTTCGTGGGTACAGGCGTTGCGCACGCGATCAATGATGTCGCTGCGGCGGGTATCCGGAATGGCGACCGTGGTGACCGGCGTACGTCCCGGTGGGAGTTCATCAATTACTGAGGTGTCGAGATCGGCATAGGCGGTCATCGCCAGCGTGCGCGGGATTGGCGTGGCAGTCATGATGAGCTGGTGCGGGTGGAAACCCTGCTGCTGACCTTTTTCCCACAGCGCCAGACGCTGATGCACCCCGAAGCGGTGCTGTTCGTCGATGATAACCAGTGCCAGACCGTTGAACTGAACCTGTTCCTGGAAAATTGCATGGGTACCGACAATCATCTGCACCTGACCGCTGGCGATGGCTTCCTGTTGCGCCAGACGCGCTTTGCCTTTCTGCTTGCCCGCCAGCCAGCCCACTTCAACGCCCAGCGGTGCGAACCAGCTGCGGAAGTTATTCGCATGTTGTTCAGCCAATAATTCGGTGGGGGCCATCAGCGCAACCTGCTTCCCATGTGCGATAGCGCGCAGGGCGGCTAACGCCGCAACCAGCGTTTTACCGGAGCCGACATCACCCTGTACCAGGCGCATCATTGGGACATCCAGTGCCATATCACGTTCGATCTCAGCGGTAACGCGAGCCTGTGCGCCAGTCGGTTTAAATGGTAGCGCCGCCAACAGCTTATCTTTCAGCGCATTGTTTGCGCTCAGCGGCTGGGCATGAAAACGCTGCGCCCCGGCGCGTAATGCCAGCATGCTGAGATTATGCGCCAGCAGTTCTTCGAGAATCAGGCGTCGTTGCGCCGGATGTTGTCCTGTTTCCAGATCGCTGAGTTGCAGCGACGGTGGGGGGCGGTGCAACGTGCGCAGTGCTTCGGGCAGGCTCATCATGCCCTGTAACAGCTCTGGCGGCAGCAGTTCGGCAATGGCGCAAGTATCGAGCAGATCCAGTGCCTGATCGGTCAGCTTGCGCAGCGTGGCTTGCTTCACGCCTTCGGTAGTCGGATAAACAGGGGTAAGCGTTTCCTGTAATTCCGGCGTGCTGAGATCGCCCTGCACACGGTATTCCGGGTGGATCATCTCTGCGCCGTATTTCCCGCGTTTGGCTTCACCGTAGGCCAGCACCCGGCGACCGGTGGCGAGGCTGTTTTTCATTGCTGCGCTGAAGTTGAAAAAGCGCATGGTGAGAATGCCGGAGCCATCGCTGATCTGACAGGTCATCATCCGGCGGCCACCGAAGGTGATATTGCAGTTCAGCACTTCGCCTTCAACGGTGGCATAGACGCCCGGCAGCAGTTCGCCAATTGGGTACAGATGGGTACGGTCTTCGTAACGCAGGGGGAGGTGTAGCAGGAGGTCCTGTACGGTGTGCAGGCCAATTTTCGCCAGTTTACTGCTTTGCGCTGCGCCAACGCCGGTCAGAGAGTTGAGTGGGATGGCATCCAGTAAACGGCCTTTCATCGCGTTTATCTCGCAGATTGCATAGTGGCCCACCACGTTGCATCGGCTTCAATTTCGCCCTGCGTGTTTACGTGAGGGTAGGGAAGACCTTTGCGCTTAGCGACATTCGCCAGCACCGGATAACCGCCTTCAAACAGTAAGCGCTGCTGCTCGTCTTGTGGCAGCATGCTGTTTTCTCGTCGGTACATCCCAGCGTTTTGCCGCTGGCGTTGTGCTTCGTACAGAATCAGCGCGGAGGCGACCGAAACGTTCAGCGACTGCACCATGCCAGTCATGGGAATGATGATGTCCTGATCAGCCAGATCCAACGCTTCCTGAGTGATGCCGGTTTTCTCCTGGCCCATCAGGATGCAGGTGGGGCGCGTGTAATCAATATCGCGAAAATCCACGGCTTTATCTGACAGATGAGTTGCCAGAACCTGCATGCCGCGGTTTTTTAAATGTGTGACCGCATCGCCAATAGTAAGGTGAGTTTTCACCTGCACCCAACTGTTGCTGCCTGCGGCAGAAGAGGCCATGGTGCGCATACGACTACCCGGCCAGACGGCGTGGACTTCATGCACGCCGACCGCATCTGCAGTACGAATAATCGCAGAAACGTTATGAGGTTTGTGAACCTGCTCCATGCAGACGGTCAGATCGGGCTGACGACGTGCGAGCATCTCGCGGATACGTGCATAGCGCTGTTCATTCATAAGACTAGTTTCGGTTACGGGTGACTTTTATTACGTCCGGCATGACGCGAATTTTGCGCATGATATTCGCCAGGTGCACGCGATCGCGAGCGGTCAAGCGAATAAAGGCGCTATAGACGCGACCATCTTTCTCTTCCGTATTCAGGCTTTGAATATTGGAGGTGGTCGTGTTGATTGCCGCCGTCAGATTCGCCAAAGCACCCTGGTGGTTAAACATATCCACCTTAATCTCGGTGATGAATTCCTGCTCTGTTTCTTTATCCCATTCCACTGCCATAAACTTCTCTGGCTCTTTCTGGTAGCCACGAATATTACGGCAGGACTCATGGTGAATCACCAGACCTTTACCCGGACTGACGTGGGCAATGATAGGATCGCCTGGAATTGGACGGCAGCATTTCGCGAAGGTGATTAGCACGCCGTCAGCGCCTTTGATCGGCAAATGACCATGGCCAGATTGTGCTGGTACGTTCGCTGTTGCTTCGCCCTGCTGGAGGTTTTTCGCTACCACCACGCTCATGGCGTTACCCAGACCGATTTCTGCGAGCAGATCGTCAAGAGTGGCGAGCTTCATGCGCTCAAGCTCACGCTGGATGCTCTCTGGCGGGATCTCAGTCAGTTTACGGCTACCGCCCAGGGCATGGTTGAGCAGTCGACGGCCCAGACTGACGGAATCATCGCGCTTGAGGTTTTTCAGCAGTTGGCGAATCTTGGCGCGGGCTTTCGAACTGACGACGAAGTTGAGCCACGCGGCATTCGGACGCGCACCCGGGGCGGTAATAATCTCAACTGTCTGACCGCTAAAGAGCGGTTGTGAAAGCGGGTAAGGCTGTCTGTCGACGCGCGCGCCGACGCAGGCGTGACCGATATCTGTATGCACGGCGTAGGCGAAGTCGACAGGCGTTGCACCGGCGGGCAGTTCGACAATGCGCCCTTCCGGTGTGAAAACATAAATCTCATCCGGGAAGAGATCAGATTTAACGCTTTCAATAAATTCAAACGAGCTACCGGCGCTCTGCTGCAGTTCCAGCAGGCTCTGCATCCAGCGCTGAGCGCGGATTTGCGCAGTGGTGCTGCTTTCGCCGCCGTGCTCTTTGTAAGCCCAGTGCGCTGCGACACCCATCTCTGCCATCTGGTCCATGTCTTCAGTACGAATCTGTACTTCAACCGGGACGCCATGAGGGCCGATCATTGAGGTGTGCAAAGACTGATATCCGTTCGCTTTTGGGATGGCAATATAGTCTTTCACGCGGCCAGGACGTGGTTTGTACAGGCTGTGCATCTGGCCGAGTACGCGATAGCAGGTATCGGAATCATGAACGATGACGCGAAATGCGTAGATATCCATGATGGAGTGAAAACGCTGCTCTTTGAGCACCATTTTGCAGTAAATAGAGTACAGGTGCTTCTCACGCCCGCTTACGCGACACGGGATACCTGCCTCCTGCAAACGCCCTTCGATTTCCGAGAGGATTTTTTGGATCATCTCTTTGCGGTTGCCGCGAGCGGCTTTAACCACTTCTTTAATCACGCGATAGCGGTTCGGGTACAGCGCTTCAAAACCCAGCTCTTCCAGCTCGGTTTTAATGTGATGAATACCTAAACGGTGTGCCAGCGGACTATAGATTTCGAGGGTTTCACGGGCGATGCGGCGACGCTTGTCCGGGCGTAATGAGCCCAGCGTGCGCATATTGTGGGTACGGTCGGCAAGTTTGATGAGAATGACGCGGATATCCTGCACCATCGCCATAATCATCTTGCGAAAGTTTTCGGCTTGCGCCTCTTTCTTATCGCGAAACTTAAGCTTATCAAGCTTCGATACCCCTTCTACCAGCTCTGCAACGCTTTTACCAAAAAGCTGTTCCATGTCCTGATAGGTGGCTGGGGTATCTTCAATCACGTCATGCAGCAGTGCAGCCATCAGCGTTTCGTAGTCGAGTTTCATCTCGGCCAGAATACAGGCTACCGCTACCGGGTGCGTGATATAGGGTTCACCGCTTGAACGTGTCTGGCCCTCGTGAGCGTCACGTGCAACGAGATACGCCTGCCGAAGACGCTTAATCTGGTCTTCCGGCAGGTAGTTTTGAATCAGTTGATTCAGGCTTTCAAACAGATACAAGGGCGACCCGCTTTGTGATTAACGACGACCTTCAGCAATAGCGGTAACGGCTTGTAATTCAGCGGCTTCCTGCTCTTGCTGTTCCTGGCGCTCACGCACGTCGAGGATCTGGTTGTTGATCAGACCTTCTTCGATTTCGCGCAGCGCGATAACGGTAGTTTTATCGTTTTCTTCCGGTACGAGCGGATCCTTTCCGCCTACCTGCATCTGACGAGCGCGACGCGCGGCGACCAGTACCAGGTCAAAACGGTTACCAATTTTCTCTACAGCGTCCTGAACAGTTACGCGTGCCATACTTAAAATGCTCCACAGGTGAAGAAATGACTGGGCATGATACTGAATGTGGGTTCAGTCTGCCAACAGTTTGCTGATTAAAGCGTCATGACGCTGCTTTTGGCGGCTCATGCGCAGACGTTCGGCGCGAATGATGGTTTTCAAATCGCCCAGGGCGGTATCGAAATCATCGTTCACAATAAGATAATCATATTCGGCGTAATGGCTCATTTCTGCAACAGCTTGCGCCATACGTTTTGCGATCACGTCTTCGCTATCCTGACCGCGGCCACGCAGACGGCGATCCAACTCAATCTTAGATGGCGGCAAAATAAAAATACTGCGCGCATGCGGCATTTTTTCACGAATTTGCTGCGCACCTTGCCAGTCGATATCTAAAAAGACGTCTACGCCGGATGCTAATACTTGCTCAATGGTTTCACGTGAGGTGCCGTAGTAATTACCGAAAACCTCCGCGTGTTCCAGGAACGCGTCTCTGCCAATCATGGTTCTGAATTCATCATGGTTCACAAAGAAATAGTGTTCACCGTGCACTTCCCCCGGGCGCGGTGCGCGCGTGGTGTGCGAAACAGAAACCTGGGTGTCATACAACGGTTGGGTCTTTAATAAAGCCTGAATCAGGCTGGATTTACCCGCGCCACTGGGGGCAGAAACAATATAAAGCGTGCCTTGAGCCATGAGTATCTTAATGTATGTGATTGTCGAAAGAGAGCCTACATACGGGCTTATTATACACGTAGCCGCTATGTGACGTAGCCCTTGTCACACTTTTTGCGCATGTTTATTGCGTTTTGCGTATCAGTTTCCTGTTTTATCGATGATTTGCAGCAATACGTGCAAATGTCAGGAACGGTGCTCGCAGGATGCTTTTTTGCCGCTCTGTTTCCCTATTATTTCGCGCTATACCTGCCAGGAAATGCAGTGCTCAGCGGAGGTAACATGGGATTATGGAAAGGCATAGGGCTGGTTTTGCTAATGGGGTATCTACCCGCATGGGCGGTATGCCCCGTCTGGTCGCCTGCCAGGGCAAACGAGGAAATTTCACGACTACAGCAGCAGATAACACAGTGGAATGACAGTTACTGGAAACAGGGTGAAAGTGCCGTAGATGACGGCGTTTATGACCAGCTCAATGCGCAACTAATTCAATGGCAGCGCTGTTTTGGCGATGAAGTTCCACCAGATCTGTCTGCGCCACCAATGGGTGGCACAGTATCACACCCCGTTCCCCACACGGGAGTTCGAAAACTTGCCGATAAGCAAGCGCTACAGCAATGGATGCACGCGCGCAGCGATCTCTGGGTGCAACCGAAGGTGGATGGCGTGGCAGTGACGTTAGTCTATCGCAATGGCAATCTGGTACGGGCGATTAGCCGTGGTAATGGCCTGAAAGGCGAAGACTGGACGCAAAAGGTTCTTCAGATCCCTTCCGTACCACATTCGACCAAGGGGAATCTCGCTAACAGTACGTTGCAGGGTGAGATTTTTTTGCAGCAAGAGGGGCATATTCAGAAGCAGAGAGGGGGAATGAACGCCCGCTCGAAGGTTGCTGGATTGATGATGCGCCAGAGCAATCCGGAATTATTAGGCTCGCTGGCTATTTTTATCTGGGCCTGGCCCGATGGTCCTGCGGTCATGTCTGAAAGACTGGAGCAGCTCACTGCTGCCGGGTTCAGTTTCACGCAACATTTTACCAAGGCCGTGAAGAGTGCGGATGACGTAGAGCAAGTGCGAGCAAAGTGGTGGACTTCAGCATTACCTTTTGTCACTGATGGCGTGGTCGTGCGAACAGGAAAAGAGCCGCAGGCGCGATACTGGCTACCCGGACAGGGAGACTGGCTGGCTGCGTGGAAATATCCTCCCGTGGCCAGGGTATCTGAGGTAACCGGTATTCAGTTCTCCGTTGGTAAAAGCGGGAAAATTGCGGTGGTAGCATTGCTGACTCCCGTCATGCTGGATGATAAACGCGTACAGCGCGTCAATATTGGCTCCGTTCGACGCTGGAATGAATGGGATATCGCGCCTGGCGATCAGATTCTGGTGAGCCTGGCCGGACAAGGGATCCCCCGTATAGATGAGGTGGTCTGGCGCAGTACCCAGCGTAGTAAGCCAGTGCCACCTGAGGGGCGCTTCAATTCATTAACCTGTTTTTATGCCACAGCGGAGTGCCAGGAACAGTTTGTTGCCAGACTGGTCTGGCTGGGGGCCAATGAGGTGCTGGGGCTGGAGGGCATCGGCGAGGCGGGATGGCGGGAGCTCCACCAGGTGTATCGCTTTGAGCATATCTTTTCCTGGCTCGGGCTAACTCAGGAACAACTACAGTCGACATTTGGTATAAGCAAAGGGGAGAAGTTATGGCATCAATTCAACCTGTCACGCGATCTTCCGTTCACGCGCTGGGTGATTGCCATGGGAATACCGTTAACACAGGCAACGCTGAATGCCAGCCGGGATGGTTCGTGGCAGCAATTGCAAGAACGCGATGAACAAAGCTGGCGGCAGCTTCCTTTCATGGGGGAGCAGCGGGCACGGCAGGTTATTCAGTGGCTGGAGGATCGAGAGGTCACAGCGCTGAGCAACTGGTTAGCTGCTCAGCGGATCGCGGGCTTTATGCCTTAATGGCCTTCATGGCGATAGTAAAATACTGGCAGACCTAACTTCAGGCGCAGTGCCAGTAGTCGGGCGGTAAAGCCGAAGAGCAGGGTAGAGATAACCACCACATCATGACTGGAGACATAATGCTGTAGCACGATGTATAGCACAGCAGCGGCAAATGATACGCCGGCATACAGTTCTTTCTGGAACACCAGCGGGATGCGTTTGCAGAACATATCGCGTAATACGCCGCCGAAAACCCCGGTAGTGACCGCAGCGACCACGGCGATAATCGGTCCATGGCCCATATCCAGTGCCACCTGAGCCCCGATAATAGAAAAGACCACCAGGCCCAGCGCATCCAGTACGAGGAATATTTTGCGCAGATAGGGCATCACGGGAGCAATAATAGTGGTCAGTACCGCGGCAGTGGCTACGATAATGACGTATTCAGGGTGCTTTACCCAGCCGAGCGGATAATGGCCGAGAAGAATATCACGTACTGAACCACCGCCAATGGCTGTCGCGGTGGCAATGATAATGACGCCAAATGTATCCATACGACGACGCCCAGCCGCAAGCGCACCGGTCATGGCTTCGGCAGTAATACCAATTAAGTATAAAACGTGTAACAGCATGTATTCCCCCTGATTTGCTGGGGGCTAAGGTTAACGATTTGTGCGCACTGTCACGATTGAGATTTTCTAAGGTGAAGTGATTCTAATAACTACAGCTAATGCGAAATTGTTGTAAACACATTATGGCATGCGCTTTGTGATATGAGTGGTGACAATAAATGATGAGAAAATATAATTCTTGTCGCATAGATGAGAACTGATAGCGTCGGGAAAAGCACGTAGCGCCGCCGTTTATTGACGGGCTACGTGAGATGGTGACTTACTCGATATTCTGAATTTGCTCGCGCATTTGCTCGATCAATACCTTTAGTTCAATTGCGGAGTTAGTCACTTCGGCATTGATAGACTTCGATGCCAGAGTATTCGACTCACGGTTGAATTCCTGCATCATGAAGTCCAGACGACGGCCAACCGCCTCTTTTTTCTTCAGAATGTTGTAGGTTTCTTTGACGTGAGCTTCCAGGCGATCCAGTTCTTCAGCCACGTCGATACGCTGTGCCATCAGCACCAGTTCTTGCTCAAGGCGGTTATTTTCCAGCTGCACCTGAGCATCTTCCAGTTTGGCTACCAGACGCTCGCGCTGCCATTGCAGGATTTCCGGCATATGTGCGCGCACTTTTGTGACTTCAGCGCTGACGCCTTCCAGACGCTGCTCGATCAACGCCTTCAGTGCCTGACCTTCGGTTTCACGCGCAACGATAAAGTCATCCAGCGTACCGTCAAGCGCGGCGAGGATTTCGGCGGCAATGGCGTCCAGATCTTGCTCCTGGGCTGCCATTACGCCTGGCCAACGCAGGATATCAACTGGGTTAATTTCACCTTCATCACTCTGCATTTTGACCCAGTTAGCAGCGCTAACGAGCTGTTTAGCGAGTTTTTCATTCAGAATCAGCTCGCCTTGTGCACTGGCATCAGGCTCAAAACGCAGCGTACATTCGACTTTACCGCGCGTCAGACGCGTGCGAATACGTTCGCGAACTACGGGTTCGAGACTACGGAACTGCTCCGGCAGGCGAAAATAAGTTTCCAGATAACGCTGGTTTACCGAGCGCATTTCCCAGGTAGCGCTACCCCATTCACCCTTGATTTCACGCCGGGCGTAAGCGGTCATGCTGCGGATCATAGACGTTCCTGTTTTTAAAGATGAGATGGGAGGATTATAGCCATCCACGTCTTGTCAGGATAGGAATAACAGTCGGAAGTCCGTATAATGCGCAGCCACATTCGTTTCAAGCCGGAGATTTTATCATGCGTCCAGCAGGTCGTAGTGCCAATCAGGTGCGTCCCGTCACCCTGACCCGTAATTATACAAAACACGCTGAAGGCTCCGTGCTGGTCGAATTTGGTGATACCAAAGTGCTATGTACCGCTTCTATTGATGAAGGCGTACCGCGTTTTCTGAAAGGTCAGGGCCAGGGTTGGATCACCGCAGAATATGGCATGCTGCCACGCGCCACACACACCCGTAACGCCCGTGAAGCGGCGAAAGGTAAGCAGGGCGGTCGTACCATGGAAATCCAGCGTCTGATCGCTCGTGCGCTGCGCGCTGCCGTTGACCTGAAGACGCTCGGTGAGTTCACCATTACGCTGGACTGCGATGTTATCCAGGCAGATGGCGGTACCCGCACCGCATCAATTACCGGCGCATGCGTTGCGTTGGCGGATGCGCTGAACAAGCTGGTCGCGAGCGGTAAACTGAAAACTAACCCGATGAAAGGGATGGTCGCCGCGGTTTCCGTGGGCATTGTTAACGGTGAAGCGCTCTGTGACCTCGAGTACGTTGAAGACTCTGCTGCAGAAACCGACATGAACGTAGTGATGACTGAAGACGGTCGCATTATAGAGGTTCAGGGCACGGCGGAAGGTGAGCCATTCAGCCATGAAGAACTTCTCACCCTACTGGCGTTAGCCCGAGGGGGAATCGAATCCATTGTAGCGACGCAGAAGGCGGCGTTAGAAAATTGATTTTAAAGGCGACTGATGAGTCGCCTTTTTTTTGTCTGTAATAAAGTGAGATGAGGAGCGAATCCATGAAACCGTATCAGCGCCAGTTTATTGAGTTTGCGCTTAGCAAGCAGGTACTAAAGTTTGGCGAGTTTACGCTGAAATCCGGGCGTAAAAGCCCCTATTTCTTCAACGCCGGACTGTTTAATACCGGGCGCGACCTGGCTCTGTTAGGCCGTTTTTACGCCGAAGCGCTGGTGGATTCCGGTATTGAGTTCGATTTGCTGTTTGGTCCAGCGTACAAAGGTATTCCGATTGCGACTACAACGGCCGTTGCGCTGGCTGAACACCACGATAAAGATTTGCCGTACTGCTTTAACCGTAAAGAGGCGAAGACCCACGGTGAAGGTGGCAATCTGGTCGGTAGCGCACTTGAGGGGCGCGTGATGCTGGTGGATGATGTTATCACCGCAGGTACGGCGATTCGTGAGTCGATGGAAATTATCCAGGCGAATGGCGCCACTCTGGCGGGGGTACTGATTTCTCTCGATCGTCAGGAACGCGGTCGCGGCGAGATTTCCGCTATTCAGGAAGTGGAACGTGATTACGGTTGCAAAGTGATCTCTATTATCACCCTGAAAGACCTGATTGCGTATCTGGAAGAGAAACCGGAGATGGCGGAGCACCTGGCGGCAGTACGAGCCTATCGCGAAGCATACGGTGTATAAGGACAGCCGGATAGCGCTGCGCTGATCCGGCCTACGCACTTACCGGGCCTACGGTTTACGTAGGCCGGACAAGACGAAATCGCTACTGCAATTGAGCGGCAACCAACGGCCAGCGGGTGTCAAAATCATCCGTTGGGCGGTATTTAAATTCGCTACGTACAAACCGGGATAGCATACCTTCGCAGAAAGCCAGTAACTGGCTGGCCAGAAGCGTTTCATCCATGGTGTAGCCTTCACCTTCACGCATTCTTTTTTCTCGCAGAACCTGGCGCAACTGCGCTTCAATGCGCTCAAAAAGTTGGTTAATGCGACCTTGCAGACGGTCTTGCTCGAACATCAACGCGTGTCCGGTCAGAATTCGCGTCAGGCCCGGATTACGCTCACCAAACCCTAAAATCAGCAGAACGATCAGACGCAGACGCGCGCTGGTGTCCTTTTCATCTTTCAAAATCAGATTGATACGGGTAATCAGACTATCTTCGATAAACTCAATCAGGCTATCGAACATGCGAGTCTTGCTGGGAAAATGGCGATACAATGCCGCTTCGGATACGCCAACTGAGGCTGCCAGCTTTGCTGTGGTGATGCGTTGGCTACCATCGCTGGACTCAAGCATCAGTGCCAGAGACTGAAGTATTTCTTCGCGACGATTCCTTTTCGCAGTTTGCTTTTCTACCATGTTACAAAATACCCCTGAAAATAAGCTCTTGCCAGGCAGGCATCCACACAGCGACCGCAAACTTTTGTTTGCGGTGTGTTATTGCGTTATTACGCTATGGGATACTTTTCTGCGGGTTACTTGCGCCCGGAATGGCCGAAGCCACCTTCGCCACGATCGGTGGCTTCAAACTCTTCCACCAGATTAAATTCAGCCTGCACGACTGGTACAAATACCATCTGCGCGATACGTTCGCCCGGCTCAATAGTGAAGCTGTCCTGACCACGGTTCCAGATGGACACCATCAGTTGGCCCTGGTAGTCGGAATCAATCAAACCAACCAGATTGCCCAGCACGATACCGTGCTTATGGCCCAATCCGGAGCGCGGGAGCATCACCGCTGCCAGAGAAGGATCGGCAATGTGGATAGCTAACCCGGTTGGCACCAGCGTTGTTGCGCCCGGTGCCAGTTCTACGGCGTCATCAAGACAAGCACGCAGGTCAAGTCCGGCAGAACCAGAAGTGGCGTACGTCGGGAGCGAAAATTGTTGCCCTACGCGCGGGTCCAGAATCTTAACGTCGATTTTTTTCATCATAACGGGTCACGATCTCGTCGAGTAATAATTGGCCCAGGAGTTCTTTACGCTCAAGCGGTAAGACTTTGTCTCCATCCTGCCAAAAAAGGTGTAATGCGTTGCTATCGCTGTTAAACCCTTGAGTTGACAGCGAAACGTCGTTCGCACAGATCACATCAAGGTTTTTGCGGATGCGTTTTTGCCGGGCATATTCTTCCACATTATTTGTTTCGGCGGCAAACCCAACGACAAAAGGACGGTTAGCATCCAGTGCGGCAACACCGGCGATAATGTCCGGGTTTTTGACCATTTTTACAGTTAATTCATCACCCTGCGTCGCTTGTTTTTTTATTTTTTCGTGGGCGACAGTTTCAGCGCGATAATCAGCGACTGCAGCGCAGCCGATAAAAATATGCTGTTGTTGCACTGCAGACTGCACAGCGGCTTCCATTTCCAACGCGGTCATCACATCAACCCGCTGAACAAATGGTGGTGTGGATAACGAAACCGGACCCGATACCAGTGTGACGTTTGCCCCGCGCTTTGCTGCAGCTGCCGCGATAGCAAATCCCATCTTCCCGGAGCTATGGTTGGAAATATAACGCACGGGATCAAGCGGTTCACGCGTCGGACCCGCCGTAATCATGATGTTGAGATGTTGCAGATCGTTGACAGGCGAAAAATGTTCTGCCGCCATATCCACAATCGTTAACGGATCCAGCATACGTCCAGGACCGACATCGCCACATGCCTGGCTACCGCTGTCTGGGCCCCAAATGAGCAAACCGCGTGAGGCAAGAATACCCAGATTGTGCTGGGTCGCGGCTGCACGGTACATCTGCTGGTTCATGGCCGGCAGCACGGCAACAGGCGCGGGTGTTGCCAGACAAATCGTAGACACCAGATCGTTGGCCATACCGGCGGCAACGCGGGCAATCAGGTCTGCCGTCGCAGGGGCCAGGATAACCAAATCGGCCCATTTCCCCAGCTCAATGTGGCCCATCGCGGCTTCGGCAGCGGGGTCAAGCAGGCTGTCAGAAACGGGGTAACCTGAAACTGCCTGTAAACTCAGGGGAGTAATAAACGCTTTTGCCGCTTCGGTCATCGCCACGCGGACGTCAGCGCCGCGTTCCCGCAAACGACGCACCAGTTCAGGGGTTTTGTACGCAGCAATGCCGCCACTGACGCCAAGTACGATTTTTTTACCGGCCAGGCTCATCATGATCTTTCCTGTTGGGTTTCACCAGAAGGCGGATATTTTATCACAATCCGCAATGTGTCGTGCTTTTGACCGCCTTCTACTTTGCGAGGCGCTACGAAGAAGTGAAAACAGCGCGTCGATTCACCGTCGGTGTTATGCCACTATGCGGACGCGAGAGGAGGGAGAAACATGGAAAATACAGGAAGTATGATGCCCCGGGAAAAGCTATTGGCGCAGGGGGCCAGTTCGCTGACCGATGTTGAGTTACTGGCGCTTTTTTTACGTACTGGCATTCAGGGTAAAGATGTGCTTACGCTGGCGAAAGAGATGCTTCAGCATTTTGAGTCGTTGTATGGCTTGTTGTCTGCTGATTACATGGATTTTAGCTATGTTCCGGGAATCGGTATCGCGAAGTATGCACAGTTGAAGGGTATTGCGGAGCTGGCAAGACGCTACTATAACGTGCGAGTGATAGAGGAGCGTGCTCTACTTAGCCCGGAAATGGCGCGTGAATTTCTGCAAAGCCAGCTCTCGCAAGAGGAACGCGAGATCTTTCTGGTGATCTTTATGGATTCTCAATATCAAGTGATTAAACACAGCAAACTTTTTTCCGGGACACTAAGCCACGTCGAGGTACATCCGCGAGAAATTGTCCGCGAAGCGATAAAAATGAATGCTTCCGCTGTGATCCTTGCGCATAATCACCCTTCGGGGTGTGCAGAGCCGAGTAAAGCAGATAAACTCATCACCGAGCGTGTTGTGAAATGCTGTCAGTTCATGGATATCCGGGTGCTTGATCATCTGGTCATTGGGCGCGGAGAGTACGTTTCTTTTGCGGAACGCGGTTGGATTTAACGCACTTTACGCGATCCATCGGGATCTTTGTCTGTTCGGGACTTGAGCATAACGCCGGGTCAGCGTATACTACGCCACCTTTGAGAATCTCGGGTTTGGCATTTGGGCCTGGCAATCGAGAGTTCACTTAGAACTATGCGATGACCGGGCTGTAAAGCCTGACGAGGCGCCGATACCCCATACGAAGCTCGAGCTAATTTGATTTTTGGAGAATAGACATGTCCCGAGTCTGCCAAGTTACTGGCAAGCGTCCGGTGACCGGTAACAACCGTTCCCACGCACTGAACGCGACTAAACGCCGTTTCCTGCCGAACCTGCACTCTCACCGTTTCTGGGTTGAGAGCGAGAAGCGTTTTGTCACCCTGCGTGTATCTGCTAAAGGTATGCGTGTAATTGATAAGAAAGGCATCGAAACAGTTCTGTCTGAACTGCGTGCCCGTGGCGAAAAGTACTAAGTACTAAGAGGAAATAAATCATGGCTAAAGGTATTCGTGAGAAAATCAAGCTGGTTTCTTCTGCTGGTACTGGTCATTTCTATACCACCACGAAGAACAAACGTACTAAGCCGGAAAAACTGGAACTGAAAAAATTCGATCCAGTTGTACGCCAGCACGTACTGTACAAAGAAGCTAAAATCAAATAATTTTAGTTTCGATGTAGCAAAAAACCTCGCCTCGGCGGGGTTTTTTGTTTTCTGGCCGTCCCCATATTAATGAGACCTGATACACCGCCGGAGATACTATGCCTGAATTACCTGAAGTCGAAACCAGTCGCCGTGGGATTGAGCCGCATCTGGTAGGGGCAACGATTATGCACGCGACTGTGCGTAACGGTCGTTTGCGTTGGCCGGTATCAGAGGAAATCTATCGCCTGAGCGATAAACCTGTCCTGAGCGTACAGCGGCGCGCAAAATACCTGCTTCTGGAGCTGCCGGATGGCTGGGTAATCATTCATCTGGGGATGTCGGGTAGTTTGCGTATCCTTCCTGAAGAGCTTCCGGCAGATAAGCACGACCACGTTGACTTAGTGATGAGCAATGGCAAAGTTCTGCGTTATACCGATCCCCGTCGCTTTGGTGCCTGGCTGTGGACTAAAGAGCTGGATGGACATAATGTCCTCGCCCATCTTGGCCCTGAGCCGCTGAGTGACGATTTCAACGCCGGTTATCTACAGCAGAAATGTGCAAAGAAGAAAACGGCGATTAAACCCTGGCTGATGGATAACAAGCTGGTGGTGGGGGTGGGAAACATTTATGCCAGCGAGTCGCTGTTTGCGGCTGGTATCCATCCTGACCGTCTGGCGTCATCGCTGTCGCAGGATGAGTGCGAACTGCTGGTACGCGTTATCAAGGCGGTTTTGCTGCGTTCTATCGAGCAGGGCGGGACGACGCTGAAGGACTTTCTGCAAAGTGACGGTAAGCCGGGCTATTTTGCCCAGGAGCTACAGGTCTATGGGAGAGAAGGTGAACCTTGCCGCGCATGTGGCGCACCGATTGTTGCGACAAAACACGCCCAGCGTACAACGTTCTATTGCCGTCGCTGTCAGAAATAGTGTCATTGCTGGCCGGATGCAGCATCCGGCCAGGCACATTACTTCAACTTACTCATTAACGCCTGATGGACGTTTTCCGGCAGAAAGTGCGTCACATCACCCTGATGGCGGGCGACTTCTTTCACCAGTGACGATGAGATAAATGACCACTCTTTAGACGGCATCAGAAAGACGCTTTCCAGTTGCGGCATTAGGTGGCGGTTCATGTGCGCCAGCTGCATTTCATACTCAAAATCTGCTACCGCGCGTAGGCCTCGGATCAGAATGTTAGCCTGATTATCACGGGCAAAATTTGCCATTAAGTCGCTGAATCCCAGAACTTCCACATTGCCGAGATGCGCCGTTGCCTGTTGCGCCAGCTCGACGCGCTCTTCAAGGGTAAACATCGGTTTTTTACTGGGACTTGCAGCAATCGCCAGGATCACGTGATCGAACATGCTGGTCGCACGCGTCACGATATCAAGATGGCCGTTAGTTATGGGATCAAAGGTTCCTGGATAAATCGCCCGTTTTTGCATGGCTTGCCTCAATGCGTTTTGGGTGGCAGATAAGGTTCCAGCAGCTGCAGCAGACGCTGTAACGCGCCCTGATTTTGATACAGAACTTCAACTGCGTGACGGCCATAAAAATTACGATAATCTGCATCGGTCAGTAAAGAAGATACTTCTTTTACCAGCGTAGGTGCGTCGGTGACGGTGATCAATCCGCTTGCCTGTTCGAGGCGGGCGCAAATATCTTTAAAATTAAACGTATGTGGTCCCATCAGCACTGGAATAGCATGTGCCGCGGCTTCCAGTGGATTGTGCCCACCACGTTCAACCAGTGAACCGCCGACAAAAGCAAGGTCGGCAATGCCATACAGCAACATCAGCTCACCCATGGTATCGCCGATCACAACCTGAGTGCCTGAGGACGGAACTTCACCCGAAGAACGAGTGGTATAACTTAGCCCAGCCTGGCGTACGAGGTTAATTGCATCCGGGAACCGTTCAGGATGTCTGGGAACCAGAATTAGTAAAAGATTCGGGAACTGATTTAATAACGCCTGATGGGCGGCAATGATGATGCTTTCTTCGCCGTCGTGGGTGCTGGTTGCAATCCATACCGGACGGTGAGGAGCCCATTGACGACGTAATGTCACCGCTTTTGCGGCCAGTTGTGGCGTGACGGATATATCAAACTTCAGGCTGCCAGTAACGGTGACCTGATTGCTTCTGGCACCAAGTGTAATAAAACGTGCGCCATCTTCTTCGTTTTGTGCGGCAATTAACGTAATTCGACGCAGTAGTCTGCCAACAAATTTACCTAATTTCGCATAGCCAGCTGCTGAACGAGCAGAAAGACGTGCGTTGGCAATAACCAGAGGAATGTGACGCTTATGGAGTGCCGCGATCAGATTTGGCCACAGCTCGGTTTCCATAATTAACACCAGTTTGGGGTCAACTTTATTCAGAAAACGGTTCAGGGCATCCGGTAAATCGTAAGGCAGATAAATATGCTGAACGTCAGTGCCAAAAGCAGATTGTACGCGTTCGGAACCGGTTGGCGTCATAGTGGTGACCGTGATCGGCAAGTCGGGATAACGGTGACGCAGAGCGCGAACTAATGGGATTGCAGCCAGTGTTTCGCCCACAGAAACCGAATGAAGCATGATCCCGCCGGGTTTTAGCGGGCGGCGATAAAAGCCGTAGCGTTCGCCCCAGCGTTTACGGTAGGCCGGAGCCTTACGTCCGCGCACCCAAAGCCGTATCCAGATCAAAGGCTGAATAAGGTAGAAAAGGGCGGTGTAAAGCAATTCGAGCATAATGGTAGCTGACTTATGAATGTGCTGGGGATTCTATGTATTTAACTATGGCTTTACCATCATTTTTATCCAGGTTGTATCAAAACGATGGAATTGGTGGGGAACTGATTTCGCTGATGGCTATTTCAAAAATTCACATGGCCGCATTTATATGTCTTAACCTCTTGTGCGGTGTGCATTTCCTGATGAACTGGTGTCTTATTTATCTGTATGTTTTTAATGGTTTATTTTGTTTTTTGTTTAAAAAACATTCATTTCGGAATGCTTGGTAATAAATGATATACTACTGCGCAATTTCAGGTAGCTAGCGGGCAGAAACGTTTCGAAAGCACAGAAAGTCATCTTTGGATGCTTTAGGCAAGGATTACACGATTCTGATGCTTCAAACCTGATATGCCTGGCGACGCGATGCGGATATTAATGCATGAATATTGCTTTTTGTTTGTACAAGTATTTTCCCTATGGTGGGTTACAGCGTGATTTCTTGCGAGTAGCGCTGACGGTTGCTTCTCGTGGCCATCATGTTCAGGTATTTACCCAGTCATGGCAGGGCGAGCGTCCGGAAGGGCTGGAGATTATACTCGTCCCCGTTACATCCAGAACGAATCATGGGAAAAACGAGCAATATTATCAGTGGGTTCAGAATTATTTAACTCAACATCCCGTCGATCGTGTCGTTGGTTTTAATAAAATGCCTGGCCTGGATGTGTATTACGCTGCGGACGTTTGCTATGCGGAGAAGGTTGCCCGCGAGAAAGGCTTTTTCTACAAATTGACGCGCAGGTACCGACACTACTCTGCATTTGAAAAAGCCGTATTTCAGCAGGGTGTCGGCACTACGCTTTTGATGTTAACTGATAAACAAATTGGTGACTTCAAACATCATTACCAAACTGAGAGCCAGCGCTTTTGTATTCTGCCTCCAGGAATCTACCCTGACAGAAAGTACAGCCAGCAACCTGAAAACAGCCGGCTGCTTGTTAGAGAAAAAAATGGTATTGGTCTCGATCAGATCTTGCTCTTACAGGTAGGTTCCGATTTCAAACGCAAAGGCGTGCCAAGAACATTACAGGCGTTGGCTTCTTTGCCTGATGTCATTCGCCACCGGATACGATTGATGGTTGTTGGTCAGGATAAGGCCAATCGCTATCGCGCTCAGGCTCGTCAATTGGGGGTTGAAGAACAAGTGCAGTTCTTCTCGGGGCGGGACGATGTCGCAGAATTGATGTCTGCTGCTGATTTATTACTTCATCCAGCTGTACAGGAAGCCGCCGGTATTGTCTTGCTAGAAGCTGTAGTTGCCGGACTGCCGGTATTAACTACCGAAGTTTGCGGCTATGCAGGTTATATTGATGCCGCCCAGTGCGGGGTAGTGATCCCTGAACCTTTTGAGCAGGAAAATCTGAATACAGCACTTTTCGATGCGCTGCAAAATAATGAGCAGAGAAGTCGTTGGGCCGGGAACGCACGGCATTTTGCTGATACAAAAGATCTCTACAGCCTGGCAGATAAAGCTGCAGATATCATTTTAGGTCCTAAGAATGATTGAATTAAAAGAACCATTTGCCACGCAGTGGCAAGGAAAAGACCCGTTTACTGAAGTCGCTAAGCTGGACGGTGAGGTTTTTCGCGCCCTGGAAACACGACGTACCCTACGTTTTGAGATGATGGGTAAGGGTTATTTTCTTAAATATCATCATGGAACCACGCTTAAAGAAGTGGTGAAGAACCTTATTTCTTTACGTATGCCTGTACTTGGCGCAGACCGTGAGTGGCTGGCAATTCATCGCTTACAGGAACTGAGTGTTGACACCATGACCGGCGTGGCATTTGGGCAGAAAGGACTGAATCCGTTAGAGCGCACCTCATTTATCATCACTGAAGATCTCTCTCCTGCTATCAGCCTTGAAGATTTTTGTGCAAGGTGGAAAGTTGAGCCCCCTGATTATGTATTAAAACGGACAATTATTACCCGGGTGGCAGAAATGGTGGGTAAAATGCATCGGGGCGGGGTAAATCACCGGGATTGCTATATATGCCATTTCCTGCTCCAGCAGCCGATGCCGGAAGACGTTGCGAATATCAAACTTTCCGTAATTGATTTGCATCGTGCACAAATACGCCAGCATGTACCACGCCGCTGGCGGGATAAGGATCTGATTGGACTCTATTTCTCTTCACTTGAGATCGGGTTGACGTCCAGAGATATCTACCGTTTTTTACGTGTCTATTTTTCGAAGCCACTACGTGAAATCTTTCGTCAGGAAGTCAGGTTGTTTGAACAGACTGTCACAAAAGCGCAAAAAATAAGACAAAGAACAATTAGAAAAGCGCTATAAATAACACATGAAGTTTGAGGCCATTTTATTATGAACATTGATTTCCAGAAGCTAATCATTCAAAAACATGTTATCGACAGCTCCTCGCATGACAAGAGTAAAAAATTAAGTGTTGCGTATGGTGTCGATCGTAATTTTTTGTTTGGTTCTGGCATTTCTATGACCTCAGTATTAGTGAATAATCCTGATATTGATATCCACTTTTATATAGCAACAGACTATATAGATGATGATTATCTGGAATGCGTAAAACGCCTGACGCAGATGTACAGTACGACAGTCACTGTCCTTGTGTTCGATAACGCTGCATTTCGTGAACTGCCGAGTACAAAAGCATGGACTTATGCAATGTACTATCGTTATTTCGCATTTGAATATTTAAGCACAGAGTTAAGCTCCGTACTGTATCTTGATGCAGATGTTATTTGCAAAGGTTCTCTACGAGAACTTACCGAGATTAACTTCTGTGGGGAATATGCTGCTGTTATCAATGATGTTGATGAAGTACGTACTAAATCCGGTAACAGACTCGGTATTCCTGAACTGAGTAATGGGTACTTTAACTCCGGAGTGGTATTTGCGAATCTTCAAGTTTGGCGTGAGCAGCAGTTATTGACAAAGGCATTTTCTATCTTAGATAAACGCCAAAAGGAACTTCTGTATTTTGACCAGGATGTTCTGAATATATTGTTTGTCGGTAATGTCATTTTCCTGAGACGAGATTTTAACTGCATTTATGGTGTTGATCAGGAACTGAAAAATAAAAATGATAAAATTTACAAGGATTATATTACAGATGATACTGTATTAATACATTATGTCGGTGTTACTAAGCCATGGCATACATGGGCTAAATATCCGGTGGCTAAATTCTTCATTGATGCCTATAAAAAATCCGCATGGGCGGAAAAATCCTTGTTAAATGCAAACACAGCAAAACTGTATAAACGTAAATCACGACATGAAAGAGTGCAGCGTAAATATATTCGTTCGATACTTAGTCATGTGATGTATATAAAAAACAAACTACATAGTGCACGGTCTCATTAGTATTTAGATGTGCAGATAATTTTCAGATAGCTTATAAAAAGGTGTAGTACATGAATTTTGATTGTCATCAGTCTATTAAAGACACCATTGAGGTTTTTGGGGCTCCAGAAACTCAAACCCCACAGCTCAATATTGCTTGGGGGGTTGATCAAAACTTTATGTTTGGGGCGGCAGTTTCGATGTCGTCCGTTTTACTACATAACAAAGATATCAGCATACATTTTCATCTTTTTACTGATTATCTTGACTCAGATTACCGCAAAAGATTAGAAAAACTAGCTAAGCAGTTTTCTACCAATATAACTGTATATGTGATGGATGCCGAAGGATTAAAGATCCTTCCGTGTGGGAATGCATGGTCACACGCGACCTACTTCAGATTTATCGCGTTTGAGTATCTTAGCGAAAAGATCGATAATCTTCTCTATATAGACGCTGATGTTGTATGTAAAGGATCACTTATTGAGTTAACACAAATCAATCTGGAACATCATGTTGCAGCGGTTATTCAGGATGTTGAAGATAGTCGGGTGTATGCCGCGCAGCGACTTAATACTCCGGAATTTAACGAACAATATTTCAATGCCGGTGTTATATTTGCAAATTTAAAAGAATGGAAAAAACAAAAGTTCTTCACGGAAGCATTTTCGATCCTCCTGGATAAGACAAGAAAATTCGCTTTTCTGGATCAGGATGTCTTAAATATAATGTTTTTTGGTAAGACAATTTTTTTACCAAGAATTTATGATGCAATTTACGGCATTAAACAAGAACTCAAAAGTAAGGATACCTCAAGTTATAAAGAATATATAACAGATGATACCATCCTTATCCATTATATAGGCGTGACTAAACCCTGGAATTCATGGGCAAATTATCCTTCAGCACAGTTTTTTGTTGACGCCTGGAAGGCTTCGCCTTGGGCGGATGTTCCATTGTTACTCGCCAGAACGCCAAAACAATATAAAAAGAAATCAAGGCATGAAAGATTACAAGGGAAATATTTCGCCTCGATAATAAGCTATATTGGTTATTTGCGGGAAAAATTAAAAAAGTAAGTAAAAAAACTCCCGTAAGGGAGTTTTTTATTAACGTAATTTAGTCTTAAGGTATTTCAAATACCATTTGATCGAGGCGCAATAATTCCCTTTTTTAGCTTCCTGGCGTGAATAGACCCGATAATCAGTAGGTCTCATGCGTGGAGCATAGGAGCGCAATGCAGTATTTCGCCATGGCGTGAAATGATGGTAGAAGAGATAAAGTTGCTGTGAAAGCCCAGTATGTTCTTTATACCAGGGCTTCCTTCCACCAGTGAAGTGGATAATTCTTGGCAGAATATCTTTTTGGTAGAAGAATATCTCTTTTTGTTGATCGGTAAACCAGTTGAACAAAAAATTCCATCGGTTATCAATAAACTTAACGTTACCATCTATTGCGATATTGAGTGCATCTTGGTCAAAGTAAGGCAAGGATTTACCTTGTTCAAATAACACGGTGTTTGCTTTGTTTTCAATATCAAACTTGATCCAGTTTTCAATGTTAATATACAAAAAACCAGCATTGAAATAATGACCAGTACTAAGGCCCAGACGCTTGGCATTTTTTGTATCGTGAATATCGAGAGAGTCGTGACTGACAGCACAAATGACGTTGCTGATATCAATGCTGTTAATGTCATTTAGCTTATCAAAACACAGGGTATCGGCATCTAAGTAGATAAAACGCTCAACGGTATCTTTTAGTAAGCGCGGTACGGCCAGACGCATATAGGTCGAACGGTTCAAGTGTTTGATTGCAAAGTCATTATTATACTTTTCAATCTCTTCTTTATCGATATTGATAACCTGAATTTTATCACTGGTTGAACGCAGTTTATTGATTTCTTCGTCAGTAACGTCATAGACAAAGACAAAAAATGACAGATCCTGTTCCGGGTTGTTCATTATGACAGACATAATGGACACTGCTACATATTCCAGATAATTGGCATCCGTGCAGTAAGCAATATTAATGACGTTATTTTTGTTGTCCATTTATGCTTTCTCATTACCTTTATTAAAGCCACTATCATGAAGTACCGTATCGATAGCGTCAATCACGGCCTGTTCCGGTATCCATGTCAGATATTTTTTTGACCGGTCGAGTTCATCCCGAGAAGGCATCGGATGATAATCGCCAGCCCAAATCAAAACGGCTTTATCCGACCATGGCTTCCACTGTTGATAATTGGTGGCGCCAAACAGGCAAACTTGCGGTGTCTTTAGCGCTGCTGCCATATGCATCGGTGCAGAATCGACACCAATGTACAAAACAGCATGGTCGATCAACGCAGCCAGTTGCAGGAAGGTCGTTTTACCTGCCAGCGTCAGGTCAGGGGAAGATTGGCACAGATCAGCAATGCGCTGAACCTGCTGCTGCTCACTTGTTGCTGGCCCACAGGTAAGATAAACATGCAAACCACGCTGATGCAGGTGATCTATAACATGCGCGAACTTCTCATCATCCCAGCATTTAAACTCTTGTCTGGCTGTGGGTTGAATAACGACATATTTCTGCGTAGGCAACGTGGGTAACAGGGATACCAGATGTTGATAATCGTCCTGACGATAACTCAGCGACATCTCTTTCTTCAGTTCTGTTTCGCTAAAGCCAATGCCTTTTAGAATCGATAGGTTTTGTTCAACAATATGCGTCCCAATGGAGGGTGTTACTCGCGTAAAAAGCCGGTTCCACTGATCTTTTTCGCGCTGGAAGGCAATTGAAGGACGGCGTAAAGAGGCGATAAGCGCACCAATTGGCCATTGTTCAGTGAGGTTAACAATCAGGTCATAGTGGTTTTTCTTCAGTTGTTTACGCACTGAAAGGTAATTTTTCACTGTTGACAGCAGGCCCTGTTTTTTCTCAATCAGATAAAAATTATTAATATCTTTATGGGCGGCTAAGATTGCTTTGGTATCTTTATAGAGGAGCAGATCGATCTTAGCATGTGGATAACGAGCCCGAATGCTGGCAATGACTGGTGTTGTTAGCAGAACATCCCCATAAAACTTGAGCTTGCAAATAAGAACTCGGTCAATTTTTTCAAACATGTTAAAATCCCTTTCGAAAAAATAAGTTCTTAAAAGCAGATATTGTTTTATATCTTATTTCAGAAATAGAACGATCAATATGGGGATATTTCATCTTAAGAATTATTTTTTTCTTGACGATTTTCGTATCGCAGCATGCTAGTGCATTCTGAATGTCATTCAGCATACTTTCGCTGTAGCGATAATAACCTTTTTTCTTGCGTAATAGTTTACGTCCTTCCAGAAAACAGTTGATGATCATAAGTGTGGCAACAGTACGTTTTGCGCTATTTTTATTTATATAGTTATACATTTTTCGCATAGCAAAAAAGATACTTTCCGCATCACTATCAATAATGTTCTCGGTAATGCTCTTTTCATTTTTCCGGTAAAAATACAATTTGTTTTCAATCTTTAATATTTTATGGCATTTAAAGTATTGGAAAGGGCAGAAAATCATGTCTTCATACCGACGATGTTCTTCGAATCGATCGTTGCCAATAACGTTACGACGGAAGATTTTTGTCATGAGATGCCATTGCCCTGCCCGAAATATTGGCAGAAGAGGAGTATAATTATCATCTGATAATATAATTTCGTGCTGACTAATGTCGTTTTCTATACCAGATGAATTCTGATACAGATTTTTTATATCTCGGGTTAAATTAAATTCGAGAATGTCATATTTTTCATCTCTCAACTTAGGGAGAAGAATAGTGAAATAATCTGCGCAGACAATATCATCACTGTCTACAAAGCCAATATATTTCCCTGTCGCATGGGCAAGCCCAACGTTACGAGTGATTGCAACGCCCTGATTTTTTTGGCTTATATATTTAACATTATGGCAATCTTTTTCGCGGTAAAACGCATTTATACGCTCTTCGGTTAAATCTGTAGAGCCATCATTAACAATTATTACCTCTACATCATCAGTGATGCTCTGATGTATAGACGCCAACGTCGCTGTGATGAGTTCAGCGTTGTTGTATGTAGGTATAATAATGCTCAGTAAATAACCGGAAGTGTTAACCATGGCATCGTTCTCTTGTTGGATTCGAGCTCAGTACTGCTGCTACACATAACGCCAGTACGCTGCTCAGGGCTTCACCTTTGGCATACAATAATAAATCACTCAAGCCATAGATAGCGATTGCGCCTGAGATAACGAACAACAAGGGACTACGTTGCCAGTAAGCTGTTAAAAACATGGCGATATAGAGCAAGAGTAGCACAACAACCCCAGGGATGCCCTTTAGCGAAAAGGTATCAATGACTTCGTTATGCAGGTGGACGTTAATGAACTCAAGTGCCCCTTGTAAGGAAGTATCTTGCACGGCAAGTCGCTGAATTTCTGCTCCGCGTTGTTCAAGTGACTGCCCCCAGTAATGACCTTTCCCAGATTCAATCCCTGCCCGTTGCATCGCCAGTCGCGCACCAATAGAGGTATTACTATTGTCTTGATTATAAGAGTGCAGATCGACCAGGAAGTTCTGATAGCGGCTTTCAATGATTGGTTTTAAGGGAATCGCAGCAACTCCCACCAGTATTACAAAACCCAGCAGTGCCCTTAATAGCATGGTGCGGTTGTGACGATAGTACATCAGGAATAGGCCGACACTCAGGATCGGGTATACCAAAATAGCAGCCCGAGTTTGCGTTGTGATGATGACTGCCAGCGATATCAAAAAATGTAACAGATAGAGTGCAACGGTGTGTTTTAGACGGAGATTAATAATAGCCTGAGACGCTAATAATGCAATTAGCGTCAGAGCGTAGGATGTGCCGGTTTGGTGTTCAAAGCCCAGCGCAACACGGTAGGTCATCATATCTGGTGCCCCGACGACCTCGTAGCCTGCGAAAAGATACAAACCTATTGCTGTAAGAATCGTCCAGAGACTGGTAATGCGAGTTTTGTTGGCACATGGCTCTCGCGATGCCAGCGCGGTCATAACCAGCGCGGTGAAAATCATCACTTTGCCACCGTTCTGGTATGAACGATAGGCACCGGTAAAGGCTGAGCCAGATTGTTTAAATACTTCTACCCAAATAATCTGGAGTAAACCAAAGAGCAGCAACATAACAGGCAAAACCAGATTTTGTTTGTTACTGCACACATGCTTTATATTTTTTCCTATGAGCGGCAGAGACAGAGCCGTGGAGAAAATAAATACCTTCAGCGCTTCATCTGGATTGACCAGCACCATCGCAAGAGTTACCAGGATCCCAGCATAAAATAAGACGTATATAAAATCGAATGGATTATTTTTTATACTACAAACAAAACGAGAAAACATGTGTTGGCGAAGCATGGTTCGTCTCTTAAAGTTAAAGCAAATTATTATCAATTAGCGATACGTTGACTAAGCTTGCGTCCAGATCCTGCAATTTTCCGGAATGGCTCTGCTGTGTATATTGATTCTTCCCATATCCCCCAATCAGTCCGGGATCCGTTGGGCCATACAACGTAATATTGGGGCGATCCAATGCGGCGGTTAAATGGCTGAGACCTGTATCAACCGACACCACAAATTTTGCTCCCGCCAGAATGTGAGCAACCTCTTCCAGACTCATTCGCGGCAGGACATCAACGTAGGGAAAACCTTCCGCCAGCCTTTTGGCGCGCTCTTCTTCATGAGGGGCGCCCCAGGGGAGTTTAATACGGATGCCCGTATTATTTAACAGCTCAATCAGCTCCCGCCAGTTGGCTTCTGGCCAGTGCTTATCATCACGTGTTGTGGCATGCAGAAATACGGCATATTGGCCTGTATCAGCATTACATTCATTCACAAAATGCTGAGCGATAGCGTAATCACCCTGCGACTGCGGTTTGGCATATCCCAGACTTTTGGCGAACAATTCACGCGTACGTTCTACCGCATGCTGCTGTTTAGCAATGTGATGTTTGCGATTATAAAACAGGCTAGCCAGCGGCTCGCGTGCCGTACTCCAGTCCATACCATGCTTGACGCCACGTGCCAGACGCGTCACCAACGCCGCACTTTTAACCAGACCCTGCGCATCAATTATCGCGTCATACTGCTGCAAACGTACCGCATCGCGAAATGCTTTACGCTCGGCTTTAATCGGCGCTGAAAACCAGGCTTTACGCCAGCGGCGAATCGCCACTGGGATGACCCGGTCAACGGCTGCATGCCAGGAAGGGATCTGCGCGAATCCTTCTTCCACCACCCAATCAAATTGAATACCCGGAATAGCCTGCTGCGCATCGGTTAATGCGGGCAACGTATGCAGTACATCGCCCATAGACGACGTTTTAACGATCAGAACCCGCATCCGTCAGGCTTCCTCTTGTAACAACAGGTCGTTGAGTTCTTCCAGTACACGCTTGGGTGTGATGTCAATCAGGCTCTGGTGATAGCCTTCTGCCGCATCGCCCTTGCGCACTTTGTGATAGCCCGTAATCAGACGAATGACCCGCGCTTTGTGCGACAACGGCGGGGTAAAGTCCGGACTACTTGGGCCATACAATGCTACCAGAGGTCGATTCAACGCTGCGGCAACGTGCATTAATCCAGAGTCGTTGGTGACGACCGCTTTGCAGGCGGCGAGCAGAATAACGGCCTGCTCCAGCTGCGTTTCGCCCGCCAGATTACGACACCAGGCCTGCTGCTCAACGCTTAACGTTGCCAGGATTTCATTTCCGGCTTCATGATCTTTTGCCGAGCCAAACAGCACAATCTGATGACCTTCGTCGATCAGCTGTTTTGCCAGTTCAGCATAATGGTAGTGTGGCCAGCGTTTCGCCGGACCAAATTCCGCACCTGGGCAAAAACCGATGATGGGGCGTTCGGCAGAAAGGGAGAACTGGCTACAGGTTAGAGACTTTTCACCTTCGCTGACCTGCAACTGTGGCCACAGCAGAGGCTGCGGCAAATCTTTAGCCGACAGCATGACGCCTTTATCGTAGGCCAGGGCCACATAGCGTTCGACCATCAGCGGCCATGCGTCTTTATCCAGCACACGCGCATCGTTGAGCAGGCCGTAGCGCATTTCACCACGCCAACCGGTACGATGCGGAATACCTGCAAAAAAGGGCACCAGCGCGGATTTAAACGAGTTAGGCAGCACATAAGCGCGGTCATAGCGCTTCTCACGCAGGCTATGACCGAGCTTACGCCGTTCACCAATTTCCAGAGCGCCATGCCCAAGCGGCATCGCGATCGCTTCATTGACTTCCGGCATCCGCGATAACAGCGGACGGCACCATGCAGGTGCCATCACGTCGATTATCGCCTGGGGAAAGCGCGCCTTGAGCGTGCGATAGAGACTTTGCGACATCATCATGTCGCCCACCCATGACGGGCCAACCACCAGAATCCTCATAGATTGCCTGCCTTATGCGTCGCGGTTCAGCCAGGCCATATATTCCGTTACGCCTTCAGCAACGGTCTTAAATGGCTTGTCATAGCCCGCGGCGCGCAGGTTGGTCAGGTCTGCCTGAGTAAACGCCTGGTAGCGGCCTTTCAGTTTTTCCGGGAATGGAATGTACTCAATGCTGCCTTTTTTGTGGTACGCCAGCGTTGCGTCAGCAACGGCCTGGAAAGATTCTGCGCGACCGGTACCGAGGTTAAAGATGCCTGATACCCCGTTTTCCAGGAACCACAGGTTTACCGCAGCCACATCGCCAACGTAAACGAAATCACGTTTGAAGTTTTCGCTGCCTTCGAACAGTTTTGGTGTTTCGCCATTGTTAAGCTGGGTATTGAGGTGGAAAGCAACGCTTGCCATGCTGCCTTTGTGGCCTTCACGCGGTCCGTAGACGTTGAAATAGCGGAAGCCAACAATCTGTGAGTTGGCTTCTGGCAGGATCTGACGCACGTACTCGTCGAACAGGAATTTTGAGTAGCCATAGACGTTCAGCGGTTTCTCATATTCACGGGATTCGATGAAATCAGAAGTGCGACCGCCATAGGTGGCGGCAGAGGATGCGTACAGGAACGGGATTTCACGCTCCAGGCAGTAGTGCAGTAGCTCTTTGGAGTATTGATAGTTGTTATCCATCATATACTTGCCGTCCCACTCGGTGGTGGAAGAGCATGCGCCTTCGTGGAAAATCGCTTCGATATCGCCGAAATCTTCCCCGGCCATAATCTGGATCAGGAAGTCTTCCTTGTCCATGTAGTCAGCAATATTCAGATCCACCAGGTTAACAAACTTGGTGCCGTCTTTCAGGTTGTCCACCACCAGGATGTCGGTGATGCCTTTATCATTCAGGGACTTAACGATGTTGCTGCCGATAAAGCCCGCGCCGCCGGTAACGATGATCATAAATGTAACCTTCGAATTATGGAGTCAGAGACAATCTCAGACACGAATACTTTCTATCATATCACTACATGGCTCAGGCTTCAGCCATTCACCGATAAGCCGTGCGGGTACACGTGATTTATGCTTCATTTTGAAGAAGTGATGATGCGTCATCTCGTATCAACGTATAGCTTTGGGTAATATGTGCTGAAATTTGCCCAGTCTGGAGAATTGAAATGCGTGGGGATTTTTACAAACAGTTAACCAACGATCTCGACACCGCACGTGCGGAAGGATTGTTTAAAGAAGAGCGCATTATTACATCTGCCCAGCAGGCGGATATCACCGTGGCGGACGGAAGCCACGTTATTAACTTTTGTGCGAACAACTATCTGGGACTGGCCAACCACCCGGAGCTGATTGCAGCGGCAAAAGCGGGTATGGATTCTCACGGATTTGGTATGGCTTCGGTTCGCTTTATTTGCGGTACCCAGGATAGCCATAAGCAACTGGAGCAAAAACTGGCGGCATTCCTCGGTATGGAAGATGCCATCCTTTACTCTTCCTGCTTCGACGCCAATGGCGGCCTGTTTGAAACGCTGCTGGGCGCAGAAGACGCAATTATTTCCGATGCCCTGAACCACGCTTCTATCATTGATGGCGTTCGTCTGTGTAAAGCAAAACGTTTCCGTTACGCCAACAACGATATGGTGGAACTGGAAGCTCGCCTGAAAGAAGCACGTGAAGCGGGCGCTCGTCATATCCTGATCGCCACTGATGGCGTGTTCTCTATGGATGGTGTGATCGCTAACCTGAAAGGCGTTTGCGATCTGGCGGATAAATACGACGCGCTGGTCATGGTTGATGATTCCCATGCCGTCGGTTTTGTCGGCGAAAATGGTCGTGGCTCTCATGAATACTGTGACGTGATGGGTCGCGTGGACATCATCACCGGTACGCTGGGTAAAGCACTCGGCGGCGCATCCGGTGGTTACACCGCAGCGCGCAAAGAAGTTGTTGAGTGGCTGCGTCAGCGTTCCCGTCCTTATTTGTTCTCCAACTCACTGGCGCCAGCGATTGTTGCGGCCTCCATTAAAGTGCTGGAAATGGTTGAGGCTGGCAGCGACCTGCGCGACCGCCTGTGGGCGAACGCACGTCAGTTCCGCGAGCAAATGTCTGCCGCAGGCTTTACGTTAGCCGGTGCGGATCACGCGATCATCCCGGTGATGTTGGGTGATGCAGTAGTGGCGCAGGCGTTCGCCCGCGAGCTGCAAAAAGAGGGGATTTACGTTACCGGATTCTTCTATCCGGTGGTTCCAAAAGGCCAGGCGCGTATCCGTACCCAGATGTCTGCGGCGCATACCCCTGAGCAGATTACGCGTGCTGTTGAGGCGTTCACACGCATTGGTAAACAACTGGGCGTTATTGCCTGAGGATGTGAAATGAAAGCGTTATCCAAACTGAAAGCGGAAGAGGGCATTTGGATGACAGACGTTCCTGAACCGGAAGTCGGTCATAACGATTTGCTGATTAAAATCCGTAAAACAGCCATCTGCGGGACTGACGTTCACATTTATAACTGGGATGAATGGTCGCAAAAAACCATCCCAGTACCGATGGTCGTTGGGCATGAATATGTCGGCGAAGTTGTTGGCATCGGCCAGGAAGTTAAAGGCTTTAAAATCGGCGATCGTGTTTCTGGTGAGGGTCATATCACCTGCGGACATTGCCGTAACTGCCGCGGTGGACGTACTCACCTGTGCCGCAATACCACCGGTGTCGGTGTAAACCGTCCGGGCTGCTTTGCGGAGTACCTGGTGATCCCGGCATTTAACGCATTTAAAATCCCGGACAATATCTCCGACGACCTGGCGTCTATCTTCGATCCGTTCGGTAATGCAGTGCACACGGCGCTGTCGTTCGATCTGGTTGGGGAAGATGTACTGGTGTCCGGTGCGGGTCCAATCGGTATTATGGCGGCGGCGGTCGCGAAGCACGTTGGCGCACGCCACGTGGTGATCACCGACGTTAATGAGTATCGCCTTGAGCTGGCGCGCAAAATGGGTATCACTCGCGCGGTCAACGTATCGAAAGAGAATCTGACCGACGTGATGGCTGAACTGGGTATGACCGAGGGGTTTGATGTGGGCCTGGAGATGTCCGGGGCGCCGCCAGCGTTTCGCGCTATGCTGGACACCATGAATCACGGTGGCCGTATTGCTATGCTGGGTATTCCGCCATCTGATATGTCCATCGACTGGACGAAAGTTATCTTTAAAGGACTGTTTATTAAAGGTATCTACGGTCGTGAGATGTTTGAGACATGGTACAAAATGGCTGCACTGATCCAGTCTGGTCTGGATTTGTCGCCGATCATCACCCATCGATTCTCCATTGATGAATTCCAGCAGGGCTTTGACGCGATGCGTTCAGGCCAGTCAGGGAAAGTGATCCTGAGCTGGGATTAACCGTATCCACCCTGTGGATTCTGTGTGTTGTCCCCGGATGTTGATTATCATTAATCATCCGGGGCGTTTTTTGCCTGCACAATCTCTCCCGCCCGGCGCATTTTCCGCTAAAGAATTAATAATTTTTTCTGAAAATCTACCGCTTAATATGCTAAAAAGTGCCGATTACTCTATTGTCTGGCTGGATTTGATATGACCTATATCCCTGGTCTCCTGAGCGTCATTATGCCGCTTTACAACACGGGTGAACCGTTCATTGCGTGTATGGATTCGCTGATTGCGCAAACCTGGAAGAACCTGGAGATCATCATTGTTAATGATGGCTCTACGGATAACTCTGCGGAGCTTGCTCAGTCTTATGCGGATCGTTATCCGCACGTTCATCTGCTGCACCAGCGCAATGGGGGCGTTTCGGCGGCGCGCAATACCGGTATGAAAGTCGCCAGGGGGGAGTACATCGCGTACGTAGACGGCGATGATATTGCCTACCCGGAAATGTATGAAACGCTGATGACTATGGCGCTGAAAGACAACCTGGATGTTGCGCAGTGCAACGCTGATTGGTGTATTGCGGAAACCGGCCACACTTGGGCATCCATTCCTACCGATCGTATTCGTTCTACCGGCGTGATGACCGGGCCAGACTGGTTACGCAAAGCGTTAGCCAGCCGCCGTTGGCGACACGTTGTCTGGATGGGCGTTTATCGTCATCAGACTATCCGCGACGCGGGGCTGACCTTCCTGTCTGGCCTGCATCACCAGGATATTATCTGGACGACGGAGTTTATGTTTAATGCGAAGCGCGCGCGTTACACGGAAATCCCTCTGTATAAATACTTCCTGCACGGCGCATCTGTTAGCCGTCTGCCGCGCACCGGGCTGAAAAACCTCGCTTACCAGCGCCACTACATCAAAATTACCCGTCTGCTGGATAAGATGAATCACGACTACGCCGGGCGTATTCCCATTTACCCGGAATTCAAACAGCAGGTGATTTACGAAGCGCTGCGCGTTTGTCATTGCATACGTAAAGAGCCAGACGAGAAAATCCGCCAGCGCATGATTGCTGAAGTATTCGTGTCGGGTATGTTCAAGCGTATGGTAAGCAATATTTGCAGCGTTAAGCTGGGCTATCAGGTGCTGTTGTGGGCCATCCGCTTTAGCCAGTGGCGCGATAAAGCACTGACGCCGCGCCGCCTGGCTCATTTAACGCTGGATAGCAAAGAGTGATTATTGCCAGCCCTGCCACTGCAGGCGCATATATTGCACCAGCGTGCTTTGGGTAATGCTTTCGCCGAGCACGCTGAAGAAGCGGCTGGCGTACACTGGCTCTAACGGCTGCTTCGGTTTGCATAATTTCACCCCGCGGAAAGGATTACGCGGCGCATCAGGTGTACCGTTCTTCGGTGGCGTGAGGTTTGGTCTGGAGGTATCCACCTGCGGTTCATTGAGCAGGCTGCTTGGGCGAACCAACGTGATGTCGGCTGGCAGGCTATACAGCATCTGCTGCAGGACACGAACCGTAGACGGGTGAGGGTGGCCAATGGCGATTGCGGAACCGTTGCGGCGCGCCAACTCGACTGCACGATTAAACTGACGGCGAATATCGGCTTCGTTTTGCGTGTCATCCAGGAAGACTTTGCGTTTGATGACTTTCACACCGGTCCCTGACGCTGCGCGCATTGCCTGGCTGTTACCAATGGTCATGCTGTCCAGGAAGTAGAGATCGTAGCGCTCCAGCGCCTGCATCACCTTCTGCATGCCAAACAGGCTGGAGGTCATCGCGCTGCCCATATGGTTGTTCAGACCGACCGCATTCGGTACTTTGCTTACCGCGTCGCGAATAATTCGCTCAATCTCTTCGCTGCTCATTTCAGGGCGTAAAGTATCTTTCTCTAACGGCTGCTTGCTCAGCGGTGCCATTGGCAGATGGATTAAGACTTCATGCCCGCTGTTATGCGCTTTGATTGCCATTTCACGCGCATGTGGGGCGTTAGGCAGAACGGCAACGGAGATGGTAGAAGGCATCGCCAGTACCTGGTTTTCAGTGTGTGGGCGATAGCCGAAATCATCAATGACGATGGCGAGTTTGCCAGCAAAAACAGGTGTTGCGAAGGCCAGCAGGCTGGCGAGAGAGAGTAGTAGACGACGAAATTGTTGTGGCAAAACTTATCTTCCCAACCACGGCTGTGGATTGACCGCCTGACCCTGGCGACGAATTTCGAAATAGAGTGCCGGCCTGCCCTGACCGCCGCTGCTACCCACTAGTGCTATAGGCTGCCCGGCGCGAACCTGCGTACCGACGCTGACCAGTGCGCTCTGGTTATAACCGTACAGGCTCATATCGCCTTTACCGTGCTCAACGACGACCACCAGGCCATAGCCCTGCAACCAGTCCGCCAGAATGACGCGACCATCGGCAATGGCTTTAACTTCGGTGCCTTCGGATGCACCAATAACCATCCCCTTCCAACGTAGCTCACCCTGCAGTTGTTCGCCATAACGATGTAGGGTTGGACCCCGAACGGGCCAGAATGCCTGGCCGCGTGGCGAACCCAAACCGCCGGTACGTGACATCAGAGATTTTTCACTTTCGGTCGGTTTGTAGGTTGAGCCTTTCCGTGATGCATCCTGTTGCTTATCGCGTACGGCCTGCGCCTCGCGGGCTTCACGTTCCGCGCGTGCTTTGGCTGCGGCTTCGGCGCGAGCAATGCTGTTGCGCAGGCGCGATTCGTTGGCGCGCATTTCGCCTAGCTGCTGCTGACCCTGTTGAATCGATGATTCCAGACTCGAAAGCGTTTTCTGGCGTTCGTTACGTGCCTGTTCCAGCTTAGCCTGCTGAGCGCGCTGTTCGTACAGTAGCGTCTGCTGTTCGCTTTGCTTATCTTCCAGCTCGGCTTTTTGCGAGTCGACCTCTTCGCGGGTTTGTTTCAGCTGCGCGATAGTTTCTTGCCTCGCCTGGTTCAGGTAGCCGAAATAGGCTTGCAGGCGCTGTCCGCGCTGGCTTTCTTCGCCGCTAAGGATGAGCTGAATACCGGTGTGTTCACCCTGGCGAAACGCGGCGTCTAACTGGGCTGCCAGACTGCGCTCTTGCGCTGCTCGTTGCTTTTCCAGCTTCGCGAGTGCTGCGTTCATCTCTGCGATTTGCGCGTTCAGCTGTGCCAGTGAGTTCTGCGTTTCGCGTAACTGCCTTGCGGCAACGGCGATGGCTTGTTCCTGAGCTTTAAGCTGAGCGAGGAGAGTGGAACGTTGTTGTTGCTGTTGGCGTACCGCGCGTTCTTTTGCCGCGATATCGGCCTGAATCGATTTGAGCTGGTCGCGTTCGTCCGCGTGGGCGGAAAAGGCGCACAGCAATACGCCAGCGCTAAGCGCGCTGGCGTAGAACAAGGGCCTGACTGAAAACTTACGCGGTTTCACGGCCCGAGTGATGGTATTAATCGCCTTTCCCCTCATGGGGAGGGATTATTCCACGATGAACAGCGGCTTACCAGTCATCTCTTGCGGGATTTCCATACCCATCAGCGTCAGCATCGTCGGGGCGATATCAGAAAGTTTGCCGCCTTCGACTGCTTTGACGTTCTTACCACCGACATAAATCAGCGGAACGGGCAGGTTGGTATGTGCAGTATGTGCCTGACCGGTGGACGGATCGCGCATCTGCTCTGCGTTACCGTGGTCTGCGGTGATCAGCAACTGGCCGCCAACGGACTCAACCGCTTTAGTCACCTGCTCAACGCAGTGATCCAGCGCTTCAACCGCTTTAACCGCTGCTTCCATCACCCCGGTGTGACCAACCATGTCGCCGTTCGGGTAGTTACAAATGATGGTGTCGTATTTACCGCTCTCAATCGCTGCAACCAGCTTCTCAGTCAGTTCAGCAGAGCTCATTTCCGGCTGCAGATCGTAGGTCGCAACTTTCGGAGAGTTGATCAGGATGCGGTCTTCGCCTTTGAACGGCTCTTCTACGCCGCCGTTGAAGAAGAAGGTCACGTGCGCATATTTTTCAGTTTCGGAAATACGCAGCTGCGTTTTTTCGTTCTTCGCCATCCACTCACCAAAGGTGTTGGCCAGAGATGCTGGTGGGTAAGCAACCGCAGTTTTGATGTCTGCCGCGTATTCGGTCAGCATCACAAAGTTGAGGTTAACGACTTTCTTACGGGCGAAGCCGTCGAAATCAGCGTTAACAAACGCACGGGTGATTTCACGCGCACGGTCAGCACGGAAGTTCATGAAAATCAGCGTATCGCCATCTTCCATAGCAGCATCTGCCTGACCTTCGGCACGGATCACGGTGGCTTTAACGAATTCGTCGTTTTCGTCGCGGGCATAAGCAGCCTGCAGACCTTCAACCGCCGTAGCGAACTGGAACTCGCCCTTCGCCAGCGTCATCAGATCGTAAGCCTGTTCAACGCGATCCCAACGGTTGTCGCGGTCCATAGCGTAGTAACGACCGATGATGGACGCTACGCGGCCTTTGCCCAGCGCGGCAAATTTCTCTTCGAATTTCTGCAGTGAATGTTCAGCGCTGCGCGGCGGGGTATCACGACCATCAAGGAAAGCGTGCAGATAGATTTTTTCAGCGCCGCGTTCAGCGGCCATTTCTACCATCGCCATGATGTGATCTTCGTGGCTGTGAACGCCGCCAGCAGAGAGCAGACCCATGATGTGTACCGCTTTCCCGGCATTTTTTGCCTGGTCGACCGCATCGGTCAGCACCGGGTTAGCGAAGAAAGTACGTTCTTTGATTTCAACGTCCAGACGGGTAAGGTCCTGATACACGATACGGCCCGCGCCCAGGTTGACGTGACCCACTTCGGAGTTGCCCATCTGGCGATCGGGCAGGCCGACTTCCAGACCGGACGCATCAATCAGGGTATGCGGACGTTTTGCCCACAGCGCATCCATTACCGGGGTTTTAGCACTAAAAATGGCGTTATCCTGGCTGTCTTCGCGATAGCCGTAGCCATCCAGAATCACCAGTACCATAGGTTTTTTAGAAACCGACATTGCGACAACCTCACACTCAAGAGATAAAAAATAATTGCGTAATTTTACTACAGCTGAATCGATAAAGTAGCCCCCGAAGATCAAATAATGGGGGATCGCGTGCTAAGGGGAACACCGATTTACATTTTTTTTTCCGTAGCGCCCCGCAAAAATGCAATCCAATGCACGCTCTGGCTGTATTTGCGCCAACGCGCAGGTATACTCCTTTCCTGGTTTTTTAATCACTGAGTCGGGAGTTGTTACCCCCCATGCAAGAAATTATGCAATTTGTTAGTCGCCACCCTGTCTTGAGTATCGCCTGGATTGCGTTACTGGCGGCTGTATTATTTACCACGTTTAAGAGCCTGACCTCAAAAGTGAAGGTGATTACTCGCGGCGAAGCTACACGTCTCATCAACAAAGAAGACGCCGTTGTTGTGGATTTACGCCAGCGCGACGACTTCCGCAAAGGCCATATCGCAGGCTCCACTAACCTGCTGCCGAGCGAAATCAAAGCCAACAATTTTGGCGAACTTGAAAAACACAAAAACAAACCTGTGATTGTGGTTGATGGTTCAGGCATGCAGTGCCAGGATTCAGCAACTGCGCTGATTAAAGCCGGTTTTGAGCAGGTATCCGTACTGAAAGACGGCGTAGCGGGCTGGAGTGGTGAGAATCTGCCACTGGTTCGCGGCAAGTAATTTACCCGTCTTCTTTCATGCCGCAGGGTAAAAAGAACACTGGAGATAAGTCATGGCCAATATTGAGATCTACACCAAAGCAACCTGCCCGTTTTGCCATCGCGCAAAAGCGCTGTTGAACAGCAAGGGTGTGAGTTTCCAGGAGCTTCCGATTGACGGCGATGCCGTAAAGCGTGAAGAGATGATCAAGCGCAGTGGCCGTACGACGGTTCCGCAGATTTTTATTGATGCACAGCACATTGGCGGTTGTGACGACTTGTATGCGTTGGATGCGCGTGGTGGACTGGATCCCCTGCTGCGATAAGGCGTACTGAAAGTATTTAAAGGACAACACTAAGGGTTTTCTAAACATGTCAGAACAAAATAACACTGAAATGGCTTTCCAGATCCAACGTATCTATACCAAGGATGTGTCTTTCGAAGCGCCAAATGCACCGCATGTTTTCCAGAAAGATTGGCAGCCAGAGGTTAAACTGGATCTTGATACCGCATCTACCCAACTGGCAGATGACGTGTATGAAGTAGTGCTGCGTGTCACCGTAACGGCTTCCTTGGGTGAAGAAACTGCGTTCCTGTGCGAAGTTCAGCAGGGCGGTATTTTCTCCATCAGTGGTATCGAAGGGACTCAGATGGCGCATTGCCTGGGCGCATACTGCCCGAACATTCTGTTCCCGTATGCCCGTGAATGCATCACCAGCCTGGTATCACGCGGTACGTTCCCGCAACTGAACCTTGCGCCGGTCAACTTTGATGCGCTGTTCATGAACTATTTACAGCAGCAGGCTGGCGAAGGTACTGAAGAACATCAGGATGCCTGATGAACCAAAGTAATGCTTCAATGACTGTGATTGGTGCCGGCTCGTACGGCACCGCTCTTGCCATCACCCTGGCAAGAAATGGCCATCAGGTTGTCCTGTGGGGCCATGATCCGAAACATATCGCGACCCTTGAGCACGATCGCTGCAACGTCGCGTTCCTCCCTGATGTGCCTTTTCCCGAAACGCTGCGCCTGGAAAGTGATTTAGCCACTGCGCTGGCCGCCAGTCGTAATATCCTGGTGGTGGTGCCGAGCCACGTCTTTGGCGAAGTGCTGCGTAACATCAAACCGCTGATGCGTCCTGACGCACGACTGGTCTGGGCGACAAAAGGTCTGGAGGCGGAAACGGGGCGTCTGCTGCAGGACGTCGCGCGTGAAGCGCTGGGGGACTCAATTCCACTGGCGGTTATTTCCGGCCCGACGTTCGCCAAAGAGCTGGCAGCAGGTATGCCGACGGCGATCTCTCTGGCCTCGACGGACGACGCCTTTGCTGACGATCTCCAGCAGTTGCTGCACTGCGGCAAAAGCTTTCGCGTTTACAGCAACCCGGATTTCATTGGCGTGCAGCTTGGCGGCGCGGTGAAAAACGTCATTGCGATTGGTGCGGGGATGTCTGACGGCATCGGTTTTGGCGCGAATGCGCGTACCGCATTGATCACCCGTGGACTGACCGAAATGTCTCGCCTTGGCGCGGCGCTGGGTGCCGATCCTGCCACCTTTATGGGGATGGCGGGTTTAGGCGATCTGGTGCTGACCTGTACCGACAACCAGTCGCGTAACCGTCGTTTTGGCATGATGCTCGGCCAGGGTATGGACGTGCAGGGCGCGCAGGACAAGATTGGTCAGGTGGTTGAAGGCTACCGCAATACGAAAGAAGTTCGTGAATTGGCGCACCGTTTTGGTGTCGAGATGCCAATAACCGAGGAAATTTATCAAGTATTGTATTGCGGAAAAAACGCGCGCGAGGCAGCATTGACGTTATTAGGTCGTGCGCGCAAGGACGAGCGAAGCAGCCACTAGCCGTAAGGAACCGTTTCAATCTAACGACCCGACCCGCGAAGAACGGGTCGGTCGTTTTGCTACCTTCTGGAGTACGCAATGCCGTGTGAAGAACTGGATATCGTCTGGAAAAACATTAAAGCGGAAGCCCGGGCACTGGCGGAATGTGAGCCAATGTTGGCCAGTTTTTACCACGCAACGCTGCTCAAACATGAAAATCTCGGCAGTGCGCTAAGCTATATGCTGGCGAATAAACTCGCTTCTCCAATCATGCCCGCCATTGCGATTCGCGAAGTCGTGGAAGAGGCCTATGCCGCCGATCCTGAAATGATTGCCTCAGCGGCCTGTGATATTCAGGCGGTACGTACGCGTGACCCGGCTGTCGATAAATATTCCACCCCACTTCTGTACCTGAAGGGTTTTCATGCGCTTCAGGCCTACCGTATCGGTCACTGGCTGTGGCATCAGGGGCGTCAGGCGCTGGCGATCTTCCTGCAAAATCAGGTGTCCGTTACCTTCCAGGTAGACATTCATCCGGCGGCAAAAATTGGCCGTGGGATTATGCTCGATCACGCAACCGGCATTGTGGTCGGTGAAACGGCAGTGATTGAAAATGATGTCTCTATTCTGCAATCCGTCACGCTAGGCGGGACCGGTAAAGCCGGCGGCGATCGTCATCCGAAAATTCGTGAAGGTGTAATGATTGGCGCGGGAGCAAAAATTCTCGGCAACATTGAAGTCGGGCGCGGCGCGAAGATTGGCGCAGGTTCCGTGGTTTTACAACCGGTACCCCCGCATACCACTGCGGCAGGCGTACCTGCACGCATCGTCGGTAAGCCTGACAGCGATAAACCGTCTATGGATATGGATCAGCATTTCAACGGGATTCATCATACTTTCGAATACGGTGATGGCATCTGATTTCGAGCTATGCCCGGCGGCGCAGTGCTTACCGGGCCTACAAATCTCGTAGGTCGGATAAGGCGTCAGCCGCCATCCGACACAAATCAACTACGCAATACCGCGCCGGGATAACCTAACTGGCGCCAGGCCTCATACACCACCACCGACACCGCATTTGACAGGTTCATGCTGCGACTGTCCGGCATCATCGGAATTCGAATTTTTTGTTCGGCTGGCAGCGCGTCGAGGATGCTGGGTGGCAGACCGCGAGTTTCCGGGCCAAACATCAGATAATCCCCATCCTGATAGCTTACTGCGCTATGCGCTGGCGTACCTTTGGTGGTCAGGGCAAACAGACGTTGCGGATTTTCTGCGGCGACGAAGCTGGCGTAATCAGGGTGGCGCAGCACGGCGGTAAACTCATGGTAATCCAGCCCCGCGCGACGCAGGCGCTTGTCGTCCCAGGTAAAGCCCATTGGCTCAATAATATGCAGACGAAAGCCGGTGTTGGCGCAAAGACGGATAATATTGCCGGTATTTGGCGGGATTTCTGGTTCAAATAAAACGATGTTAAGCATACTGCCCCCTTGATAACGGGGGGCAGAATAGCAGAAAGCGCGGGTACTATGCGACGGTCAGCGCGTGCGGTTTATAGCGTTGCAGTTTGTAAATCGTTGCGGCAGCCGCAACCAGCGCCGGAAGGCTGAGGAACATTAATATACTGTCTGCCTGCCATTGCAGGGAAAGCAACTGGGCGCTCATCATCGTTCCGGCTACGCCACCGAAGCGGCCCACGCCCTGCATCCAGGCAATGCCCGTCGCGCGACAGTGGGTCGGATAAAACGTGGCGGCCAGCGTCTGCAGCCCGGACTGCGCGCCGTTCATGGTAATCCCCATCAGGAAGATCAGTGCGCCGAACAGGATAATATGGTTATGTTCAAACCCGAGAGCGAGGGCAAACAGCATCGTCAGAATAAAGCCGAGTGACACCACTTTATGCGCTTCCCAACGGTCCATTAACCAACCGGCCAGCAGGATCCCTGCGGTACCGCCGAAGGTAAACAGTGAGGTCAGCCAGGCGGATTCAGCCAGCGGATAGCCCATTCCCAGCATCAGCGTTGGCATCCAGCTCAACAGCACGTAATAGATAACCAATCCCATAAAGTAGGTCATCCAGAGCATCAGCGTGCCCGGCAGCCAGGGCATACTGAATAGCTGTGCCACGCTGCCTTTTTTGACTGTGACGCGGTCTTCATCCAGATAAAACTGGGTAACCTGTTCCAGACTTCCCGACATAAAGCGTTGAGCAATGCGTTTAACCTGTGCAACCCCTTTACCGCGGTGAACCAGATACTTCACCGACTCCGGCAGGAACAGCACCAACAATACGGTGAGGGCCAGCGGGGCAATCGCACCGGCAAGCAGGACGCTGTGCCAGCCGTAGTTAGGGATAAGCCAGGAGGAGATCACCCCGCCGCCTGCAGCCCCTAACGGAAAGCCGCAGTACATGGTGTTAATCGCCATTGAACGACAGCGTTTTGGTGCAAATTCTGACACCAGGGTGATGGCATTGGGCATTGCAGCACCAAGACCTAGCCCGGTGAGAAAGCGCCAAAATGTGAGCATATTCAGCGTCTGGGCATAGGCAGTTCCCAGACTGGCGAGGCCAAAAAACAGACAGGAAAAGACCAGCACGCGTTTACGGCCCATACGATCGGAAATCGGTCCGGCCAGCAGTGCACCAAATGACAGGCCCAATAGCGCGGCGCTTAACACCGGTCCGAGATCCTGTTTCTTGATGCCCCAGTCGGCTGAGAGCGTGGGCGCAATATAGCCCATCGCCGCCGTATCGAAGCCGTCGATGGCCAGGACCAGAAAACCCAGGACAATAATGACCCAGTGGAAGCGCGAAAAAGGACTGTCATCTATCGCCTGCTGGATATTCACTTTTCCGGAATAAGCCATGTTACCCTCGCCCGTTATGATGGTTGTTATCTGTATATTTCGCCCTTGTATTAGCTTGTATATACATCTGACAGGTGGATAAAAAGTTGTCAAATATATTGGTTATAAATGTTAACTGGTCGTTATTTTTTGGATGAAAAATGGCCGGACTGAGAACAGACCGACCATGCAGAAAGTGGGTTTTATGGGGATATTGTTACGCCGCGCTACCCTGAACCAGAGGTGCCAGCGCAGCAGGCAGGCTTTTTCCCAGTTCTTGTACCAGCGAATCATGACTGATTTCGCTAATCGATTTTGCACCGGTCAGGGTCATTGCCACCTTCATCTCTTTCTCGATCAGATTCAGCAGATTCGCCACACCGGCCTGACCGTGGGTTGCCAGCGCGTACAGATAAGCACGGCCCAGCAGCACGCTATCCGCACCCAGCGCAATCATGCGTACGACGTCCAGACCGTTGCGGATCCCGCTGTCTGCCAGAATCGCGATATCGCCTTTTACCGCATCGGCAATAGCGGGCAGCGCGCGGGCTGAAGACAGCACGCCGTCTAACTGGCGACCACCGTGGTTAGAGACAACGATGCCATCAGCGCCGAAGCGTACGGCGTCGCGAGCATCTTCAGGATCGAGGATCCCTTTGATCGCCATCGGACCATCCCAAAATTCGCGGATCCACTCGAGGTCTTTCCAGGAAATTGACGGATCGAAGTTATTCGCCAGCCAACCGATGTAATCCTCAAGGCCGGTGGGTTTGCCAAGATAGGTCGAGATATTGCCTAAATCATGCGGGCGACCGTTCAGGCCAACGTCCCATGCCCATTGTGGATGGGTGACTGCCTGCCAGTAGCGGCGCAGTGCGGCATTTGGGCCGCTCATCCCGGAATGGGCGTCACGGTAGCGTGCGCCAGGTGTTGGCATATCGACGGTAAAGACCAGCGTGGAACAACCCGCCGCTTTAGCGCGTTCCAGGGCGTTACGCATAAAGCCGCGATCGCGCAGAACATACAGCTGAAACCACATCGGACGCTTGATAGTCGGGGCGACTTCTTCAATCGGGCATACGGATACTGTGGAAAGCGTAAACGGAATGCCTTTGGCATCAGCGGCGGCGGCGGCCTGAACTTCGCCCCGACGCGCATACATGCCGCACAGACCGACAGGTGCAAGGGCCACCGGCATGGAGAGCGTTTCGTTGAACAGCTTTGTCTCCAGGCTCAGGTCGGACATATTCTTCAGCACGCGCTGGCGAAGGGCCACCTCCGACAGGTCTGCCACGTTACGGCGCAAAGTGTGCTCTGCATACGCCCCACCGTCAATATAGTGGAACAAGAAGGGGGGTAGGATGCGCTGGGCTGCGGCGCGATAGTCGCTGGCTGCTGAAATAATCATGTGTTGTTCTCCCTGCTATTCTCACCAGGGTCACCGGGCAGGCGGGTGATTCGCGCCTGGCGGGCCTGATCTTCATCAAATCGTTTAATCGTGGTGTGGACAAAATTGAGGTGCGCCATCATCGCTTTACGCGCGCCGTCGGCATCTCCGGCAACAATCGCATCCAGTACAGCCTGATGCTGTGCCGTCAGTTGTGAAAATACGGGCGGCACGAGGTACATACGCTGGCGGCTCTGTTTCACCGAAGACTGCAATACGTCGAAGAAACCGCGCATGGTCTGTAACAGCACCACGTTGTGTGAGGCCTCTGCAATGGCGAGATGAAAGCGAACGTCTGCCTGCGAGGCGAGATCTGGATCTTCGCTTTGTGTGGCCTCGAAACAGAGCCTGATCTTCTCTTTGTCGGCAGCAGTGGCACGCATAGCTGCGTGCCAGGCGGTGCTGGCTTCGATGGCGTGGCGGGCTTCCAGAATATCGAAACTGTAATCAGGATCGTCCGCCAGCAGGGTTTTCAGCGGCTGAACGATGTTTTGTTCAGACCATGCCTCATGCTGCCAGCGGATAAACGTCCCACCGCCACGACGGCTAATCAGTACGCCTTCACTCACCAGCTTTGCTAACGCCTCGCGCAGCGAGTTGCGCGATACGCCGAGCTGTACGGCCAACTGGCGCTCAGCGGGCAACTTCATGCCCGCTTCCAGCTGTTGTTCTTCAATCAGCGCCCGCACACGAGATGCGACTTCGTCTGACAGGCGTCTGGGCATCACTATCATGGAATCATCCAGGTTAAGACATAGGCCTGCAGTGTGGTAATCACACCCACCATGCAGGTGAAAATCAGACTGTGCTTCACGGTAAAGCGGAACAGGTCAGACTCTTTTCCCACTAATCCCACTGCCGCACAGGCGATAGCGATAGATTGCGGAGAGATCATCTTTCCGGTCACGCCGCCGGTGGTATTTGCAGCCACCATCAATACATCCGAAACACCGATTTGCTGAGCGGCCGTGGCCTGTAGGGCGGCAAACAGTGCGTTTGATGAGGTGTCGGATCCAGTCAGGAATACCCCCAGCCAGCCAAGGAACGGCGAGAAGAAGGTAAATGCGCTGCCGGTGTGCGCCAGGGCCAATGCCAGGGTGGATGAAAGCCCGGAGTAGTTAGAGATAAAGGCGAATGCCAGCACCATCCCGATGGAGTAGATAGGCAGCGCCAGATCTTTCAGCGTGCTACCAAAGGTCTGAAGCGCAGCAGACGGCTTCATCTTCAGCCAGACGATGGACAGCAGGGCGGCAAACAGTATTGCGGTACCGGTCGCGGAGAACCAGTCAAATTTGTACACCGCCGCGTAGGCTGTGGCTTCGTGTACGACCGGCGGCATACGGGCAACTAGCTTGTCGAGGAACGGAACCGGAATATTGACTACCCAGTGGTCCATCGCGCCGCCTGGCGCAAACAGCGCTTTAAACGGCGGTATACTCCACAGCGTGACGGTAGCTGTCAGGAACAGGAACGGCGACCAGGCGCGGATGATTTGCCCGGCGGTGTAGCGGGTGCGCGACAGATCCATATCGACCTGCGAAGCGCCCATATCACCAAAGCGGAAGATGCGTACCGGTTGCCAGCGCTTCAGGAACAGCGTCAGACAGACCAGGGAAACCAGAGAAGAGATGATGTCCGGCAGTTCCGGTCCGATAAAGTTAGAGCTGAGATACTGCGCGATAGCAAACGAGCCGCCAGCGACCATCACCGCAGGCCAGGTTTCTTTCACGCCACGCCAGCCATCCATAATCGCCATAATCCAGAACAGCACGATAATGGTCAGGAACGGCAGTTGACGGCCCACCATCTGGCCAATCTCGAAGCTGTCCAGCCCGGTAACCTGACCGGCAACCAGAATCGGAATGCCCATTGCCCCAAAAGCGACTGGAGCGGTGTTTACGATCAAGCACAAGCCTGCCGCATACAGTGGGTTAAAGCCAAGGCCAACCAGCAGCGCGGCGGTAATCGCTACCGGAGCACCGAAGCCTGCCGCCCCTTCGAGGAATGCCCCAAAGGAGAAACCGACAATCAGCATTTGCAGACGCTGGTCTGGGGTAATCGAGAGTATCGAGGAGCGGATAATATCGAACTGCCCAGTCTTCACCGAGATTTTATAGACGAATACCGCAGCGATAATGATCCAGGCAATTGGCCACAGACCGTAGAAGAAACCGTACACTACGGATGCCAGAGCGTGATCGACCGGCATTTTGTAAAACAGCAAGGCGACCGACAAAGCGATCACCACCGTCCATGACGCCGCAACGTAGCCTTTCAGCTTGAGCTTAATCAGGGCGAAGAAAAAGAACAGGATGGGGAGCGATGCGATCAGACTGGAAAGCCAGATGTTACCGGCCGGGTCGTAGTTCTGTTGCCAGAGATTCATTGCAGGTCTCCTGGGGGCCGCCGACATAATGGAATGAGTCTTTGCTCAAATCTTCGTCACATTATGTGTAAAAGTGGCCCTGCCAATATTGTTGTGTAGGGGTAATGACAATGAATGGTTAATCAAATGTTATTTATTGGCAACGGTATTGTACGCACATTTTAATGAAATGTGAGGTGCTGGTATGATCTGGCTAAAATTGGTAGGGCCAATTTCGAGGGGGAAGTGAAGGACCGGGCAAGCGGATGTTGCCCGGTGGGAGATCAGAACTCGCTCTTCGCGAAGCCCGTCATCTCTTTCAGGCCCATTTCACGGCCAAGCTCGGTCATCGGGTGAACGACAATCAGGCCGCGCACGCTCTTCTTCAGCTTGCCCATGTCGGCCTGTTCTTTTTTGGTGATGGTACGACGGAAAGGGAGTTTCGTCAGCTTTTGCGCTTCTTTGCTCAGCTTCTGACCATGGACTTCACGCAGACGCGCAATCTCGTTTTCCAGAGTTTCTTTCTCTTGCTCCAACTCAGCATATTTGTCGGCGGCTTCAACCAGAGACAGGTCAGCCTGCTGGTGGCGGATAGCGTCCAGACGATCGCTCAGGCGTTTAATTTCGTTTTTTTCGACTTCTTTCATAGGATAGCTTCTGATAAAAATAGGATGAATATCCTATAGTATGCGCGCAGAGCGGGATTATTCACAACTAATCGAAGATAAATAATCAAATGTTGCAAGTATTATTCAGCTAATGAAAATATTACTATTTTGATTAATAAGGAATTTTAAGCGATAAGATCGACCATGGCGCATTTTGTTGGCGGGTTCATAGTGAAGCACGTTTTCCTTAATGTATTTGCCAAACCGATCCTAAACTTAAATGATCAACCGCGCAGGCTGAGCGCGGTTAATACATGGAGGAGGGAAGATTATGGCGAAAATAGGTGAGAACGTTTCGGCTCTAATTGATAAGACGGTCGATTTTATGGCTTCAAGCCAGGCTTTTCGCGAGTATCTGAATAAAACACCGCCACGCAACGTTGTCCCTTCTGAAATACCGCAGGAGAATGCGCAGTTGTATCTGCAACGTCTGGCGTACTATCGGCAGCTTTATCGACCGCAGCAGGAAGAGAAATAAGCAAGCATCGTCTTATTTTTGAAAGGCTTTTTTTAAGCTGATTTTAGAAATCAGCTCGGTCAGGGAAAGTACCATCGTGGAGCGCACCATCTGCTGGTAGCGCTGGATCTGCATCGCGTGCAGACCTGAGTCTGAGGTATCAAACTGCGGTGGCGGCGGGAGTGCCGTCACGCAGTGGAGTTCGCCAAACGGACCAAGAATTTCGTCGTCGGTGAACGCATATTCATTGCCGTCATGGTTTAACTCTTCCCGCAGCGCCATCAGAAGCTCGGCGTCTTCATACTCCGGTCGGCTGAGCACGCCCAGACCGTAGATGAGCTTCAGGCGAACGGAAAGATCGCCCAGCGGACCGTCGCCGTCAAGCAGTGGTTCTACAGCATATTTCACCGCATAGTCGTCTTTGCGAAATACCTGAAGCACAAGAATATTCACCGCCTCGGTGAGCAGTTCTACGGCGGTGATGAGGAAGCTGCGTACGGTTTTGCCAGCATTCAGACGCTCAAGCACACGATTTTCAAAGGCCTGCGTTTGTTCCATTATTGCCTGCATATCTGACAATCTATTATTTAGGCGCAGGATATCCTGCGCCAGGTCCTGCATCATTTCTTTGCGTTATACGCGTTAACAGCCTCAAGCACGACATCGCTGTTGGCATCCAGCCCGGAAACTTGCGCCAGCGCGGCCTGTGGACCTTTTTCGTCAATCAGCGCGGCCAGTTCCTGTGCCTGCGGATCTTCTTCGCTGCGATAGTGCATCGCTGCCGCAATACCGATAACCAGATTCGCATGCGGCAAACCATACTCCAGCGTACCCAGCAGCGGTTTAATCAGACGATCTCCCGCGCTCAGCTTACGCAGCGGCTGACGACCCACGCGCTCAACGTCATCTTTCAGATACGGGTTTTCAAAGCGACCGAGGATTTTCTGAATGTATGCCGCATGTTTTGCTGCATCAAAACCATAGCGTTTGATCAGTACCGCGCCGCTCTCTTCCATCGCACCTTTTACCACTGCGCGGATTTTCTCGTCGAGAATCGCGTCACGGATGGTCTGATGACCGGTCAATTTTCCGAGGTACGCGGTTATAGCATGCCCGGTGTTCAGCGTGAAGAGTTTACGTTCGACAAATGCCATTAGGTTATCAGTTAATTCCATTCCTGGAATATTTGGTAGTTCACCTTTGAACTGTGTTTTGTCGACAATCCACTCACTGAAGGTTTCTACGGTAACTTCCAGCGGGTCATTGGTTGCTGAAGCCGAAGGCGGAACAATGCGGTCCACGGCGGAATCGACGAAGCCAACATGTTCTTCAACCCAGGCTTTGTCTTCATCTGCCAGCGCGTTCATTACATGGCCTTTCAACTGGGTCGTTCCGCGCACCATGTTTTCACAGGCGATGATATTCAGCGGAGTAGCTATACCCTGTGCCTTGCGTTTAACCAGCCCTTTGGCGATGGCCGGAGCGATACGCTCAAGCACGACTGGACCGACGGCGGTAGTGACTAAATCTACATGGGCAATCAGGTCGACGACATCATCGCCGATGCTGCTCACGGCGTTGACGCCGGAGACGGTATCAACCTGTTCGTTTTCACCTACGACATGAACCTGATAGCTATGACGGGCATTCAGGGCATCGAGTACGACCTGATTTACATCCGCGAACGTCAGCTGTATCCCCGCGTCCGCCAGCAGTTTGCCGATAAAGCCACGACCGATATTACCTGCGCCAAAATGTAATGCTTTCATAGTATTAACCTTCATCAATGTTTTTACCCAAGAGGGCTGGGGTGAGGCTTTTCCCTCAACCTAACCCTCTCCACAAGGGAGAGGATATCGCCTTCATATTTCGAACTGCAGATGCGTTGGCTCTCCTCGCTCACCCCAGTCACGTACTTATGTACGCTCCTGGGGATTCACTGCGTTGCCGCCTTCCTGCAGCTCGAACTATTTTGGAGATACTTAACCGTTAAGCTTTTTTACCCGCCAGCAGCTCCAGAACTTCATCCACGCTGGTGGTATGGGCCAGACGTTCGATCACGGATTCGTCATCCAGCGCGTTGGTCAGGCTGGTAATCACCTGGATGTGCTCGTTGTTACGTGCTGCGATACCAATCACCAGGCGGGCAATATCGTCTTCTTCTTCACCGAAGCGAACGCCTTCCGGGTACTGGCAGAACACCACACCGGTTTTCAGCACACGGTCTTTGGCTTCAACCGTTCCGTGCGGTACTGCAATGGACTCGCCGAGGTAAGTCGGAGTCAGTTTTTCGCGGTCCAGCATCGCCTCGACGTATTCTGGCTCAACGTAACCGCCTTTCACCAGTTGCTCACCAGCAAAGCGAATTGCTTCCTCTTTGTTAGTGGCTTTACGACCGAGGAAGATATTCTCCGCACCCAGTTTGAACAGGTGAGTATCACCCTCTTCAAAGCTGTCTTTCAGGTGATCGCGGACTTTCTCTTCGTTCACGTTGTGGCGCTGTGCAGCGACCAGACGTTCGGTCAGGTTGGAGTACAGGCCACTGTCGAGGAAGTTGGTCAGCGAAATGTGCTGTGCCTGAGGCACCTGGCGCATCGCGCGTTCGGTCAGGTCACGGTGGGTAATGACCAGATCCACATCCGGCGGCAGATTGTTAATCGCGCTGTTAGTGACGGAAATCTGAGACAGACCTGCATCCTGTACTTTCTTACGCAGTACGCCCGCACCCATGGCGCTGGAACCCATACCGGCATCGCAGGCAACAATGATTTTACGCACATGGCTCAGGTCGTTGGTCACGTCGCCAGCCGCCAGCGGAGATGCGCCTTTGGATTCCGCTTTCATGTCGTGCATACGACGGGTTGCGGCATCAATGTCATCATCTTCTTTCACTTTGCTGGTTTTCAGCAGAATGGCTGAAACCACAAAGGAGACTGCCATAGCAGCACAGATAGCAGCGATGTTAGCGAAGTAAGCGCCCTTCGGCGTCATGGCCAGCACGGCCAGGATAGAACCCGGAGAGGCCGGAGAAACCAGACCGCCGTTCAGGATAGTCAGGGTAAATACGCCAGTCATACCGCCGAGGATAACGGCCAGGATCAGACGTGGGTTCATCAGCACGTACGGGAAGTAAATTTCGTGGATACCACCCAGGAAGTGGATGATTGCCGCGCCGCCCGCAGACTGCTTAGCGCTGCCGCGACCGAAGAACATGTATGCCAGCAGAACGCCCATACCCGGACCCGGGTTAGCTTCAATCAGGAAGAAGATGGATTTGCCCATCTCATGGGACTGCTGAATTCCCAGCGGTGAGAAAATACCGTGGTTGATGGCGTTGTTGAGGAACAGGATTTTCGCCGGTTCAACGAAGATAGACGCCAGCGGCAGCATGTCATGGACAACCATGAAGTTAACGCCTGCCGCCAGGATTTTGGACAGTGCTTCAACCAATGGGCCAATGCCAAGGAATGCCAGAATGGCGAGGATCATCCCGATGATGCCTGCGGAGAAGTTATTCACCAGCATCTCAAAACCGGACTTGATCTTACCGTCTACCCAGTTGTCGAAATGTTTGATAGCCCAGCCGCCCAGCGGACCTGCGATCATCGCGCCGAGGAACATTGGCATATCTGCACCGACGATAACGCCCATGGTGGTGATAGCACCAACCACGCCGCCACGTTCGCCGCCAACCAGCTTACCACCGGTATAACCGATCAGCAGCGGCAGCAGATAGGTGATCATAGGACCGACAAGCTTCGCCAGCGTTTCGTTCGGCAACCACCCTGTCGGAATGAATAATGCGGTGATAATACCCCACGCGATAAACGCGCCGATATTTGGCATCACCATGTTGCTGAGGAATCGACCAAAGCTTTGCACCTTGATCTTAATATCGGATGACATAAAAACACCCCTTCTTATGTTTGCTATCGCGCAGGCTGAAAGCCCGAGGTTTGTTAATGTAGCGGCAGGAGGTAGCCGGACCCTGTAGATACTGCGAAATCTGGCACTGAATCGTTCAACTGTCCAGTCGACGACCTTTTATGTGATATTCGTCACGTAAATATAGGGTGTATGGCGTTAGTTAATGTGATCTTAATCACAAAATATCGGTACAAAAAAACATCACTGGATCAGAATTCGCCAAAAATGGGGGGTAAATGTGAACTGATTCACATTTTATCCTTTGCTGTTTGTTGAATCTTTGTGATGCAGATCGCAAAGTATTTTCATCTGCATTTGCTCGGATGTGATCTACAGCAGGTTCTACCCCCCGATATTTTTATTGCAAAAGAAAGCAACTTCTCACCAGAAAAAATATTTATTTTGTGGTATGGCGAAAACCCCAAACTGCAGTTATGTTCAAAACATCAGCCTGGGTGCATGCGGCTGCCGGCATAAAAAAACTCTAATTAGCGTGAATTCGAGGCAGGTATGTTTCTAAATTATTTCGCACTGGGCGTGCTGATCTTCGTCTTTCTGGTTCTGTTTTACGGAATCATCGCCATTCACGATATTCCCTATAACATGGCTAAAAAACGCAACCATCCTCATGCTGATGCCATTCATACGGCGGGTTGGATTAGCCTGTTTACACTCCATGCAATATGGCCGTTCCTGTGGATTTGGGCGACGCTCTACCAGCCTGAACGTGGGTGGGGCATGCAATCACACATCATGTCGAACGGAAAGGACCCAGACCCCGAGATTGCCGCACTGGCAGCGCGCATCACCCAGTTGGAAAAAAGACTGGATGGGGAGAAGAAAACAGATTACTCCACCTTTCCGGAGATTTAATCATGGATTTGTTGATAGTCCTGACCTATGTGGCCTTTGCCTGGGCCATCTTTAAAATATTCCGTATTCCGGTAAACCAATGGACGCTCGCTACTGCTGCATTAGGTGGGGTATTCATTGTTGCGGGACTGATCTTATTAATGAACTATAACCACCCGTATACCTTTACGGCGCAAAAAGCGGTTATTTCAATTCCGATCACTCCGCAAGTCACAGGAATTGTTAGTGAGGTAACGGATAAAAATAATCAGTTGATTAAAAAAGGCGAAGTGTTATTTAAACTCGATCCAGGCCGCTATCAGGCACGTGTTGACAGACTGCAGGCTGATCTTGTTACCGCCACACACAACATCGACAATCTGAAAGCCCAACTTTCTGAAGCCGTCGCCAACACTACCCGCGTTTCCGCTGAACGCGATCGTCTGTATAAAGATTATCAACGCTATTTGAAGGGCAGCCAGGCGAAGGTTAATCCCTTCTCTGAAAGCGATATCGACAACGCCCGGCAGAACTATCTGGCACAGGACGCGCTGGTAAAAGGTTCCGTTGCCGAACAGACGCAGATTCAGAGTCAGTTAGACAGTATGGTCAACGGGGAGCAATCTCAGGTTGCGTCTCTGCGCGCTCAGCTCGCTGAAGCCAAATACAATCTTGAGCAGACTATCGTCCGTGCCCCCAGCAACGGCTATGTTACGCAGGTGCTTATTCGGCCCGGGACCTACGCCGCCGCACTACCTCTGCGCCCGGTGATGGTATTTATTCCAGAACAGAAACGGCAAATTGTGGCGCAGTTCCGCCAGAACTCGTTGCTGCGTCTTAAACCGGGTGATGAAGCGGAAGTGGTCTTCAACGCGCTGCCTGGTCAGGTTTTCTCCGGCAAGTTGACCTCTATTCTTCCGGTTGTGCCGGGCGGTTCTTATCAGGCGCAGGGGGCATTACAGTCCTTAACGGTGGTGCCGGGTACCGATGGCGTGCTGGCTACGATTGAGTTGGATCCTAATGCCGATGTGGATGCGCTGCCGGACGGTATCTATGCTCAGGTGGCGGTCTATTCCGACCATTTCGCTCACGTGTCAGTGATGCGTAAAGTGCTGCTGCGCATGACCAGCTGGATGCATTATCTTTATTTGGATCATTGAGACCGTCATCACCTGCCATTTACGGTGACCTGAGCCATACTGATATTTTTGTTGGCAAAAAGGACCCGGCATGAAACTTATTGGCAGCTATACCAGCCCTTTTGTGCGTAAAATTTCTATTCTGTTACTGGAAAAGGGCATCACCTTCGAATTTGTGAATGAACTTCCCTATAGCGCGGATAGTGGCGTGGCGCGTTATAACCCGCTAGGAAAAGTACCTGCGTTGGTCACCGATGAGGGCGAGTACTGGTTCGACTCTCCGATTATCGCAGAATACATCGAGCTGCTGGATATTGCGCCAGCCATGCTACCGGGTGAACCGTTAGCGGCACTCAAAGTTCGTCAACTGGAAGCGCTGGCCGACGGTATTATGGATGCGGGATTAGTCTCGGTGCGCGAGCAGGCTCGCCCCGCCGCGCAGCAGTCAGAAACTGAATTGTTACGCCAGCGGGAGAAGATCACCCGCAGTCTGGATATGCTGGAAGGCTATCTGGCGGACGGTACGCTGAAAACGGATACGGTTAACCTGGCTACCATCGCGATTGCCTGTGCCGTCGGTTATCTCAATTTCCGTCGGGTCGCGCCCGGCTGGTGTGTGGACCGCCCACGTCTGGTCAAACTGGTGGAAACGCTTTTTCAACGCGAAAGTTTTGCCCGCACAGAACCGCCAAAGGCTTGATGCAGATAATACCTGCCTGAGCAAAGTCACGGTACAATCCTTCCTATATCGATAGCCCTCTCCGTGGTGGAGAGGGCCACCAACAGCCAGGCCCTTTCATGACAACCGACATGCGTTCACTCTACAGCCAGCTTCCCGCTATCGATCGTTTATTGCGCGATAGCGCCTTCCCAGCCTTACGTGATTCTCACGGTCATACCCGGGTGGTTGACCTGCTGCGTCATATGCTTGACGAAGCCAGAGATACGATTCGCGACACGCACGCGCTCCCGGCATGGTGTGAGGACTGGGCGCAAGAAGCCAGCGCCCGGCTGGAACGAGAATCGCAAAGCGCGCTGCGTCCGGTGATTAACCTGACCGGAACGGTGCTGCATACCAACCTTGGGCGAGCGTCGCAGGCCGAAGAAGCGATCGAGGCGGTGGTGCAAGCCATGCGCACGCCAGTGACGCTGGAATACAGCCTGGATGATGCCGGACGTGGACATCGGGATCGGGCGCTGGCGGATTTACTCTGCCGTCTGACGGGAGCGGAGGACGCCTGTATCGTCAATAACAATGCGGCAGCGGTTTTACTGATGCTGGCCGCCACGGCCAACGGCAAAGAGGTGGTCGTTTCGCGCGGTGAGCTGGTGGAAATTGGCGGCGCGTTTCGTATTCCGGACGTGATGTGCCAGGCCGGATGTGTTCTGCGCGAAGTCGGTACCACCAACCGGACCCATGCGAAAGATTACCGTCAGGCGGTGAATGAAAATACCGCTCTGCTGATGAAAGTCCATACCAGTAATTACAGCATTGAAGGCTTTACGAAGTCGGTGGATGAGGCTGAGCTGGCCGCTATTGGCAAGGAACTGGATGTGCCGGTGGTGGCGGATCTCGGCAGCGGCTCACTGGTCGATCTCAGCCAGTATGGATTACCGCAGGAGCCGATGCCGCAACAGCTGATTGCCGCTGGCGTCAGTCTGGTGAGCTTCTCTGGCGATAAATTACTGGGCGGGCCGCAGGCCGGGATTATCGTCGGTAAAAAAGAGATGATCGCTCGCTTACAGAGCCATCCGCTGAAACGCGCATTACGGGCTGATAAAATGACACTGGCTGCGCTGGAAGCGACGCTGCGACTCTACCTGCACCCGGAAGCGCTGGCGCAGAAGTTGCCGACGTTACGCCAGCTCACTCGCTCGCAGGAGGCTGTCCACGCGCAGGCCCAACACTTACAGGCACGGCTTGCCGAGCATTACGGTGACGAATTCGCCCTGAACGTCATGCCTTGCCTGTCGCAAATTGGCAGCGGCTCGCTACCGGTTGATAGGCTGCCCAGCGCGGCATTAACCTTTACCCCCCATGACGGACGCGGTAGCCGCCTCGAAGCACTGGCCGCCCGTTGGCGTGCACTGCCCGTGCCGATCATTGGCCGGATTTATGATGGCCGCATGTGGCTGGATCTGCGCTGCCTTGAAGACGAGACCCGGTTTATGGAGATGATGCTGAAATGATTATTGCAACCGCCGGACACGTTGACCACGGAAAAACAACGTTATTACAGGCGATTACCGGCGTGAATGCCGACCGTCTGCCGGAAGAAAAAAAGCGCGGCATGACCATCGATCTCGGCTATGCCTACTGGCCGCAGCCGGACGGGCGGATACTGGGATTTATCGATGTGCCCGGACACGAAAAGTTTCTGTCTAACATGCTGGCGGGTGTCGGTGGGATTGATCACGCGCTGCTGGTGGTGGCGTGTGATGACGGCGTGATGGCGCAAACGCGTGAGCATTTGCAAATTCTGCAACTGACGGGTAATCCGCAGATCACCGTGGCGCTTACGAAAGCCGACCGCGTGGACGAAGCAAGAATTGAAGAGGTGCGTGCGGAAATTCAGGCCACGCTGGGGAATTATGGTTTCGCGGAGTCGGTGCTTTTCGTCACTGCCGCCAGTGAAGGCCGTGGCATCGAGGAACTGCGCGAACATTTGCTGCAATTAACGTCGCGCGAGCATGCCCGCGATCACAGCTTCCGCCTGGCGATTGACCGTGCCTTTACGGTTAAAGGCGCAGGGCTGGTGGTGACCGGGACGGCGCTCAGCGGTGAAGTGAATGTCGGTGACACACTGTGGCTCACGGGCGTCAACAAACCGATGCGCGTACGTAGCCTGCATGCACAAAATCAGGCCACCGATCGCGCGCAGGCGGGACAACGTATTGCGCTAAATATTGCCGGTGATGCGCAAAAAGAAGAACTTAACCGCGGCGACTGGCTGCTTGCTGATGCGCCGCCAGAGGCGTTTACCCGCGTGATTGTCTCTTTAGAACATGCCGCGCCGCTGATGCAGTGGCAACCGTTGCATATTCACCACGCTGCCAGCCACGTTACCGGGAGAATCTCGCTGCTTGAAGGGACGCTGGCGGAACTGGTGTTTGATACGCCGCTCTGGCTCGCCGATAACGATCGTCTGGTGCTGCGCGATATTTCGGCTCGCACGACGCTGGCAGGTGCGCGCGCGGTCACGCTCAATCCGCCGCGTCGCGGGAAGCGTAAGCCGGAATATTTGCAGTGGCTGTCGGCGTTGGAAAACGCACAGAGTGATGGTGACGCTCTGGCGTTGCATCTGACGCGTGGAGCGGTAAATATTCCCGACTTCGCCTGGGCGCGTCAGCTCAACGGTAACGGCATGCGTCCGTTGATCGAGCAGCATGGTTTTATTCAGGCAGGATACAGTCTGTTGGATGCCACTGTTGCAGCGCGCTGGCAGCGCAAAATCCTCGATACGCTGGCGACTTACCACGACCAGCACCGCGATGAGCCTGGACCTGGGCGCGAACGCCTGCGCCGGATGGCTTTGCCGATGGAAGATGAAGCGCTGGTCCTGCTGCTGATTGAAAAGATGCGCGAGAGCGGCGTCATCCATAGTCATCATGGCTGGCTGCATTTGCCCGATCACAAGGCCGGTTTCAGCGATGAGCAGCAGGCTATCTGGCAAAAAGCAGAACCGCTTTTTGGCGATGAGCCGTGGTGGGTGCGCGACCTGGCAAAACAGACGGGCACGGATGAGCAAATGATGCGTGTGGTGTTACGACAAGCGGCGCAGCAAGGCATCATCACCGCGATCGTGAAAGATCGTTATTACCGTAACGATCGGATAGTGGCCTTTGCCAATATGATCCGCGAACTGGATCAGGAAAGGGGATCGACATGTGCCGCTGATTTTCGCGACAGGCTTAACATCGGGCGCAAATTGGCTATTCAGATTCTGGAATATTTTGACCGCATTGGTTTTACTCGCCGTCGGGGAAATGATCATTTATTACGCGATGCATTGCTGTTCCCCGAAAAGTAATGAAACAATTAATTCAGGAATTAAATGAATTAATACAAAATAGATATTGATTGAAATAAGCACATTAGATTATGAACCTAATGTGCTTTTTAATTGTGGTTGTTATTAAAATAACAACCATGATCATATTCTGTTGGATATTTCACTCGTATGCTTCCTGACTCTTTTAGAGTAATTAAGGATCGTACAATGGCTGCTTCAACATTTTTTATTCCTTCCGTGAATGTAATCGGCGCTGATTCATTAAAAGACGCAATGAATACAATGGCGGAATATGGTTTTCGCCGTACGCTGATTGTCACGGATGCCATGCTGACGAAATTAGGTATGGCTGGCGAGATTCAAAAGGCATTACAGGAACGTGATATTTTCAGCGTAATTTACGATGGTACGCATCCTAATCCCACAACCAGCAACGTTGCCGCTGGCCTGCAAATGTTGACTGAAAACGACTGTGATAGCGTTATTTCTCTCGGTGGCGGTTCTCCACACGATTGTGCAAAAGGTATTGCGCTGGTGGCGGCTAATGGTGGGGATATTCGCGATTACGAAGGTGTAGACCGTTCTGCAAAACCGCAGCTGCCGATGATCGCCATCAACACCACGGCGGGTACGGCATCTGAAATGACCCGCTTCTGCATCATCACCGATGAAGTACGCCACATTAAAATGGCGATTGTCGATAAGCACGTTACGCCGCTGCTGTCGGTTAACGACTCCTCGCTGATGGTCGGCATGCCGAAGTCTCTGACGGCGGCTACCGGTATGGATGCGTTAACCCACGCTATCGAAGCCTACGTGTCGATTGCTGCCACGCCGATTACCGATGCATGTGCGCTGAAAGCGGTCACCATGATTGCGCAAAACCTGCCGGTCGCCGTTGAAGAGGGCAGTAATGCTCAGGCGCGCGAAGCCATGGCCTATGCGCAGTTCCTCGCAGGTATGGCCTTTAACAATGCCTCTCTTGGCTACGTGCATGCAATGGCGCACCAGCTGGGTGGCTTCTACGATCTGCCACACGGAGTATGTAATGCCGTACTGCTGCCGCATGTACAGGTATTTAATAGTAAAGTTGCTGCCGCCCGCCTGCGCGATTGCGCCTCGGCAATGGGTGTGAACGTTGCTGGTCTGAGCGAAGAGCAAGGGGCAGAAGCCTGCATCGCGGCGATCCGCGAACTGGCGCAGAAAGTGAATATACCGGCCGGTCTGCGTGAGCTGAACGTGAAGGAAGAAGATTTTGCCGTTCTGGCGACTAATGCCCTGAAAGATGCCTGTGGTTTCACTAACCCGATTCAGGCGACACATGAAGAAATCATGGCGATTTATCGTGCTGCCATGTAATTCGTGATACCTGTCGTAAAGCAGTAAAAGGCTGGCGAATAATTCGCCAGTCCCGTCTACCCTTGTAGTACCCCTACAGCAAGGAGACGGTCATGACCAATAACCCCCCTTCAACGCGTATTTACCCCGGCGAGTATGGTTACCCCCTGAAGTTAAAAGCCCGATACGATAACTTTATCGGTGGTGACTGGGTCGCCCCCGTGGACGGCGAGTATTACCAAAACCTGACGCCGGTAACCGGGCAATTACTGTGCGAAGTGGCCTCTTCCGGCAAAAAGGACATCGATCTGGCACTGGATGCCGCGCATAAAGTAAAAGATAAATGGGCGCAGACTTCCGTGCAGGACAGGGCGGCGATTTTGTTCAAAATTGCCGATCGTATGGAGCAAAATCTGGAGCTGCTGGCAACGGCTGAAACCTGGGATAACGGTAAACCCATCCGCGAAACCAGTGCGGCCGATGTGCCGCTGGCAATTGACCATTTCCGCTATTTTGCCTCCTGTATTCGTGCGCAGGAAGGGGGAATCAGCGAGGTTGATAGCGAAACCGTGGCTTATCACTTCCATGAACCTCTTGGCGTGGTAGGGCAAATTATCCCGTGGAACTTCCCGCTGCTGATGGCCAGCTGGAAGATGGCACCCGCGCTGGCGGCGGGTAACTGCGTGGTGCTTAAACCTGCGCGCCTGACGCCGCTGTCCGTACTGTTGCTGATGGAAGTCATCGGCGATCTGCTCCCGCCTGGCGTGGTGAACGTGGTAAACGGCGCGGGTGGGGAGATCGGTGAGTATCTGGCGACGTCAAAACGTATTGCGAAAGTGGCGTTTACCGGCTCAACGGAAGTTGGGCAGCAGATCATGCAGTACGCTACGCAGAACATTATTCCTGTCACGCTGGAACTGGGCGGGAAATCACCCAATATCTTCTTCGCGGACGTGATGGATGAAGAAGATGCGTTCTTTGACAAAGCGCTGGAAGGTTTTGCATTGTTTGCCTTCAACCAGGGCGAAGTGTGTACCTGTCCGAGTCGTGCGCTGGTTCAGGAATCCATTTATGAACGTTTTATGGAAAGAGCCATTCGTCGGGTGGAAAGTATCCGTAGCGGCAACCCGTTAGACAGCGTGACGCAAATGGGCGCGCAGGTGTCGCATGGTCAACTGGAAACTATTCTGAATTACATCGACATTGGTAAGAAAGAAGGAGCAGATGTTCTCACCGGCGGGCGGCGCAAGCAGCTGGATGGCGAGTTAAAAGAGGGGTACTACCTCGAACCAACCATTCTGTTTGGTAAGAACAACATGCGGGTTTTCCAGGAGGAGATCTTCGGGCCGGTTCTGGCTGTCACAACGTTTAAAACCATGGAAGAGGCGCTGGAAATCGCTAATGACACCCAATATGGGCTTGGTGCTGGTGTCTGGAGTCGTAATGGAAATCTGGCGTACAAAATGGGACGTGGGATTCAGGCAGGGCGAGTTTGGACCAACTGTTACCATGCGTATCCGGCACATGCGGCGTTTGGTGGCTATAAGCAGTCGGGCATCGGGCGCGAGACGCATAAGATGATGCTTGAACATTATCAGCAAACCAAGTGCCTGTTGGTGAGCTACTCTGATAAACCACTGGGGCTGTTTTAATTTCACGTCTCTTACTGCCCGGTCGCGTTTAGCGTACCGGGCATCAAGTTATGTCCTGCAGCTCGAAAGACGACGTGTATATATAGAAACCCATATATCGTTATATAAATAAGAAAATTGCATCCAGTCTGGTCATTCCAATACTATTATCAACTCTATTGTTTAAATCAAATTGCATCTGAATTCCTTAATTTAAATCCCTGAGGCAAATATGTTCCTTAATTATTTTGCATTAGGAGTGCTTATTTTTGTATTCCTGGTCATTTTTTACGGGATTATTATTCTGCATGATATTCCCTATCTAATTGCAAAGAAACGTAACCACCCCCATGCCGACGCAATACATGTTGCGGGTTGGGTTAGTTTGTTTACCTTACATGTTATTTGGCCCTTTTTATGGATCTGGGCAACGCTTTATCGTCCGGAGCGCGGATGGGGTATGCAGAGCGCGGATTCTTCCCTGATCCAGCTTCAGGCAAGGGTTGCGGATCTGGAAAAGAAACTGGGTGAGGCCAAGACCTCTCCGGCGGAGTAATATCGATGGATTTACTAATTGTTCTGACCTATGTGGCGTGTGCATGGTCAATATTTAAAATTTTTAAAATTCCTGTAAATAAATGGACAGTTCCTACCGCAGCATTAGGCGGTATATTCATTGTTTGCGGGCTTATATTACTGATGAATTATAACCATCCGTATACCTTTAAAGCACAAAAGGCGGTAATTTCTATTCCCGTGGTGCCGCAGGTAACGGGTGTAGTGACAGAAGTGACGGATAAGAAGAATACGCTAATCAAAAAAGGTGAGGTTCTGTTTAAGCTTAATCCAGGGCGTTATCAGGCACGGGTCGATCGCCTGAAAGCTGATATTGTCACCGCACAGCATAAAGAGCAGGCTCTGGTTGCGCAGTTAGACGAAATGATAGCCAACACGCAGCGGGCAAAGGCCACGCGTGACAAACTGGCAAAAGATTACCAGCGCTATGCACAGGGTAGTCAGGCGAAGGTGAATCCTTTTTCTGAACGCGATATCGATGCGGCGCGGCAAAACTATCTGGCGCAGGAAGCGTCGGTGAAATCTTCCGTCGCGGAGCAGCAGCAAATCCAGAGTCAGTTAGACAGCCTGATACTGGGCGAGAATTCGCAAATTGCCAGCCTGAAAGCGCAGTTAGCCGAAGCGGAGTTCAACCTGGACCAGACGGTGGTTCGCGCGCCCAGCGATGGCTATGTGACGCAGGTGCTGATGCGCCCGGGAACCTATGCCGCCGCGCTGCCGATGCGTCCGGTGATGGTATTCATCCCGGATCAAAAAAGGCAAATTATCGCCCAATTCCGTCAGAACTCGCTGCTGCGTCTGGAACCTGGCGATGAAGCGGAAGTGGTATTTAACGCGCTGCCGGGTAAGGTATTCAGCGGTAAACTGGCTGCAATTAGTCCGGCAGTGCCGGGCGGGACATACCAGTCGAATGGGGCGCTGCAATCCTTAAATTCTACGCCCGGTTCGGAAGGGGTGATCGCCACGATTGAGCTGAATGATAATGCGGAGGTTAGCGCGTTACCTGACGGGATCTACGCGCAGGTCGCGGTTTATTCTGACCACTTCGAACATGTGTCCGTCATGCGCAAAGTCTTGTTGCGCATGACCAGTTGGGTGCATTACTTGTATCTCGATCATTAAACTCAGGCTATTTTGCTTGCTCAGTCTGCTGATCCAGAGACTGAGCAAGCTGCCGGCGAATCTCCGCCAACATCTCATCAAGAATAAACTGTACCCGCCATGGCTGATATTCACGTTTGCGGAAAATCGCCACCAGATCCAGCCACCATTCATGCTGTCCGGAGAAACACGGAACCAGCCCGTTAGGCTGACTTTCTTTTTGTACGCTCGCCTTCGGTGCAAAAACAATGCCCAGATGGTTTCGCGCCAACGACAGCGCAGATTGCGTATTGTCGCAAACATAATTACCCGTTACGCGATAGTCATGCATCTCTTTACCTCCGGGGGAGGAGAATCGCCAAATGTTAGCATCATCAATCATCATGGAATCAATCAGAATACAGGAGTGATGCTCAAGTTCTTCAGGAGTGCTGATGGGATGTTGGGCCAGGTATTGATTACTGGCGAAAGCGGTAACCACATATTTGGTAATAAAACTGGCGACCAAAGATTCATCTTTTGGATGTGCATAAGTAATTAAAACATCACAGTCATCTGGAAATTCGACTCCTTCATAAAAGGCTTTACGTTCCAGGTTATAGGTTTTTAGCACCAGACTGATATCGCCAATATCCATAATTTTTGCAATAACATGTTGCGATAAGTAAGCGATAATTCCGGTTGGTGCATATACCGTTACTTTTCCACGTTTCTCGTGCTTATAATCAGCAATGAAATTATTTAACTGCTCGTTTCTGTCTAACATGTCATTGATGTAAGGAAGTAACGCTATACCAAACGGCGTGAGGGTCAGTTGCCGGGTGGTGCGGTCAAACACCTTTAATCCAACTTTTGATTCAAAATCAGCAAGATATTTACTGACGTTGGCCTGTGCGATGCCGAGAACAGTCGCGGCATGACTGATATTTTCACTGGCAGCGATTACCGAAATAATCTTCAACTCCCGGTGTTTAAGTTGTAATTTATTCATCGCCAAGCCCAATATATATAATTTTTTATATATTACTATATAAATATGAACCTTGCACCGATGAAATTGTAAGCATTATTATGCACCAGTTTTGTAGCTTATTTTAAAATGGAATGTTGGCATGTTAATTAAACACAATATTGTGGCGCTGCTCGCCTTTTCTTTTATGGCGAGTGCAACTGCCGCAGAGTTTTCAATTGGCGCTGGTGCTGTATATAATGAATCACCTTATCGCGGGTATAATGATAATGTTCACGCAGTACCGCTAGTCAGTTACGAAAGTGAATCATTTTATTTTAGGCAAACAACGCTAGGTTATATTTTGTCTAAGAGTGAAAGTAATGAATTTAGTATTACTGCCTCTTATATGCCGCTTGAGTTTGATCCCGGCGATAATGACGATCATGCGATGAAAAAGCTGGATAAGCGTGACGCAACTGCAATGGCGGGTGCCGCGTGGTATCACCATGAAAGATGGGGTAGCGTGAAAGTCTCCGCCGCTGCGGATGTGCTGGACAACAGTAATGGCTGGGTAGGGGAAGTTTCACTGTTCCGTCCAATGCCGATGGGCAAACTGACGCTGACGCCATCGATTGGCGTGCTCTACTATGACGAAAACTTCAATGAATACTACTACGGCATATCGGGTAATGAGTCCCGTCGTAGTGGCTTATCAAGCTATTCCCCAGGCGATAGCTGGACACCGTATGTTGGCCTGTCCGCTAAATACGCATTGACCACTAACCTGACGCTGCTGGCAAGCGCCAATTACAGCGCACTGCCGGATGACATTAAAAATAGCCCGATGGTTGATCGCGATGACAGCTTTACCTTTATGTCCGGTCTGACCTGGCGTTTCTGATTCTCACCCGTTTGTCCTCAGGGAGGAGGGCAATCTTTTCATAAGACATTGACGGATGGGGGCTAACCGCCGCCATCCGCCTTATTATTACTGCTCGTTTATCCAGATACGCATTTCGCCTTCACCACGGTTTGCCCAGCTAAACCACGGAATAAACGTCAATGTATGCGCCTGACGTGAAGTTGGGGAAACATCGTAGTGCCACAACGATTGTTGTGCTGCATCGGCTGCACTTTGCTTCACACCTTCAGCCTGAATTAACATTTTATGGCTGAACAATCCCTTACCTTCGAATACTCTGAACTCACTCTCTTTTGGCAACCACAGATTATGCAATTCCTCGCCGTTGTCGGCCTGCTCCAGGCAATATACCAGTGGCCCACGCTGAATGGCGACCTTACCGGCAACATGACGCACTAATGGATTTCCGTATACCCGACGCACCGGCATTGGCAGGGTCAAACTGAGCGTATCGCCTTCCTGCCAGGTTCGACTGATGTGCAAATAGCCTTTGCGAATATCCTGCTCAACCGGCTGACCATTCAACAAAACCTGTGGCGCGGAGCACCAGTCTGGCAGGCGCAGAGCCAGGGTGTGATAAACCGACTGCGGTGATTCGATGGTGATTTTTACCTGCTCATGCCATGGGTAATCTCCGCTAATACGCAGTTTAAGCGAGCCGTTTACAACAGGGACCTCCATGCTATTGCCCACGTACATATTGATATACAGCGCGTCCTGACGCGGTGTATAGATGTAGTGGCCAATTGAGGTTAACACGCGGGCGATATTCGGCGGGCAACAGGCACAGCCAAACCAGCGCTGACGAACAGGTTTCACGTGGTCATAAATATGATTGAATTTTAATGATTTAGGATGTACTTCCAGCGGGTTCACATAGAAGAAGTGCTTGCCATCGAGCGCCATCCCGCCCAATACGGTATTATACAGGGCGCGTTCCATCACGTCGGCATACTGGCTGTCGGCTTCCATTTCCAGCATTCTGCGGGCGAACATCATCAGGCCGATAGAGGCGCAGCTTTCCGCATACACGGAGTCGTTGGGCAGATCGTAATCGCTGCTAAACGCCTCGCCGCTGCTTTGTGAACCGATCCCGCCGGTAATGTACAACTGGCGCTGGGCCATGTTTTTCCACAGACGCAGGCAATCCTGACGCTTGCCTTCGTCCTGGCTTAAGCGTGCCAGATGAGCGACGCCGGTCATCAGGTAGACAAAGCGCACCGCATGCCCGATCGCCGTTTGCTGTTCTGAAATGGGCTGATGAGCCTGGCTATAAGGTTTATCCTTCACCATCCATGCCGGACCGTAAGTATGCCAGTAAGAGGTTTGGCCGCGCTTTTCGTACTCTTCGTCATAGAAATGGGGCTGTGCGCCGCGCTGTTCCACAAAGTAATTTACCAGCGCCATATAGCGTGGTTGCTGGGTCACTTCGTATAAGCGCATCAACGCCAGCTCGATTTCCGGGTGTCCTGGGTAGCCGCGCAGTTGATTCTCCCTGAGTCCAAACACGCTGTCGATGTGATCTGCCAGGCGACACACCACCTCTAACAGACGGCGTTTACCCGTAGCCTGAAAGAACGCGACGCCTGCTTCGATCAAATGACCTGCACAGTACAACTCATGACACTCGGCGAGGTTGGTCCAGCGTTCATCCGGTGCTTTCACTGTGAAGTACGTATTGAGATAGCCGTCTTCACACTGGGCGGCCGCCACCAGTTCAATGACTTCATCGGCCGTTTTTTCAAGTTCCGCATCGGGTTTCTGGCACAGGGACCAGGCAACGGCCTCCAGCCACTTTGCTACGTCGCTATCCTGAAAAACCATGCCGTAAAATTCGCCATCCTGCAGGCCCGCGGCGATACGGAAATTCTCTATCGCATGACTTGGTTCCGCCTCTGCAATGCGGTCATTGAGCGCATCCCATTGATAGGGGATCACCACGTCACGCACCAACTGCTGATATTGTCCGAGGAACGGATCGCTGACGGTGAGCTTATGCAGGTCGACTTCCAGTACGTTCATTTCGTGCTCCTTAAGGCTGTACATGACGCTGACGCAGATCGGTGGCAATGCGCGACATCATCGGATTATTGAGTTTGCAGATGCGGATGGACAGCGCCAACAGCAGGTGGAACAGTGCGGGAAGCAGCGTCTCCATCGCGGTAATTCCTTGCAGCGAGCTGGCGGTTTGGTTACCAGCGCCTGGCTGATAGGCGACAAAAATAAACAGCAGGCTGATGATCCCCGCACTTGAGGCCCAGGCCAGCTTGATGAAGAACAGATTGAAGGCGAAATTCATGCCGGAGGAACGTACGCCGGTTTTCCACTCGCCGTAATCGTCGGCGAAGGCCATCAGTGAGAAGTGCAACGGCAGCGTGAAGCCTAAAATAATGCCGTTACCGAGGATGACTGCCAGCCACAGCGTCTGATAAGCCGGGCCGGTTGGCAGGAACCACATCAGTATCGCCAGGGCCGTCAGCACCAGATTGGTGTAGTAATAGAGTTGGACGGTATCGATGCGGCGGGTCAGGGGGCTGACGATCACTGAACCGATGATGGACGCGAAAGTGACCATGGTGAAAAACAGCGACGTATAGGCGGTGCTGCCTTCCAGCACGTAGGTAATAAAATACATGTACCCGCCGCCGCGAATATTAAAGACGTTGATCAGCAGGAAAGACATTACCAGCATCAACAATAGCTGATCGTTTTTGCGCAGCCCGCCAATGTGTTCACGCAGGGTAAATTTCCCCATCATCGCCAGCGGCACACGCTCGCGAACCCAGAAGAAACAGCACAGGAACATCACCACCGCGATGGCACACAGGATGCCCACGCCAAACTGATAACCCTGCGCGGCATTGCCCTGACCCAGAATATCCACCATCCACGGCAGACCAACGGAAACCAGGAATCCCGCCACGCCGCACAGCACAAAGCGCCAGGACTGACAGGCGATCACCTCGTTATGGCGGGTCGTCATGGTGTTGATCAGCGCACAATACGGTACGTTGATGGCGGTATAGCCGACAGAGAGCAGGAGATAGGTGCCGAATGCCCAGGCGATCTTGACCCCCATGCTGGCGTCCGGGACGGTAAAAGTGAGCACGCCAATAATACCGATCGGAATCGCAACCCACAGTTGCCACGGGCGAAAGCGCCCCCAGCGGCTTTGCGTACGGTCGGCCAGCACGCCCATGATGGGGTCGGAAATGGCGTCAAATACACGCAGGGCAATAAATAATGTGCCGACTAGCGCAGGCGTTAACCCGAAGACATCGGTGTAGAAAAATGTCAGGAAGTTCATGATCAGGCAGGTAATTACCGTCCCGCCAGCATCGCCTAGCCCATAACCAATTTTTTCACGCAGGGATAATTTGTCGTCCTGGGCGCGCTGTGCCAAATCAGATGTTGTAATCGGAGCCGAAGTCATAAATAACTCCCGGAGAGGATGTTCAGAAAGTATCCCGCTACGTTGCGGGTTATTTGTTTGTAATTTTCAAAATACGTTATTTATTCTGCACGAAATGTTTGGGTCAACAAGGGAAGAGAAAAGTATAAAAAGATGACAATTCCGACTTCATTATAAAAATGTGATTTCGATCCAGCGGAAAGCGGATTTATCGTAAATAATCAATGATAAAGAGCGGTTTAAATAATGTAGAAAGCGGGAATTTGAATATATATGCTCGAATTATCCATGTTTCTTCCGATTAAAGTGCAAAATGGTGGGCTATTTATTTCCCGGGGCGTAGGCAGTCATCCTGCGCGACGATTGCAATCCTGGGAAATTATCTTTGTTGAAAAAGGGACATTAACAATTCGCGAAGGTCAGACAGTTTTTTGCGTGAATGCCGGAGAAAGTTTGCTGCTGTGGCCGCAGCGCTTGCATATTGGCGTTGGGCAATTTCCGGCTGATTTGAAATTTTACTGGTTGCACTTTGAGGTGACAGCAGAAAATGAACCATCAATAGCAGGATCGTTACTTGCTATACCTCAGCATACCCAGGTGGGCGAGCCCCAATATATTATTTCGCTGTTTCGCCAGTTCTTACGCGAGCAGGAAAATATTCATCGCAGCATGGCGCTGGAACTGATCCTGCTGCTAATTTTGCAGCAAATTTCTGCGGCTGCCAGCGAGCACCTCGCCGAAAGCCCCGGTAATGCGCTAGCCTGGAAAGCGCAGCAAATCATTCACACCCGGTTCCACCTGCCGATTAGTGCTTCAACACTGGCGAAAGAGCTGCATTGCAATGCGGACTATCTGGGGCGCGTTTTCCGTGGGGCTTTCCGGCTGACGCTAACCGAAGCGTTGCACCGTCAGCGGGTAAGGGCGGCAGAAAAACTGTTAATCAGCGATTCGCTGTCGCTAACCGAAGTGGCGATGAAATGTGGATTTAATGATGTGGGGTATTTTCGCAAAATATTCCACAAGCACACCAGCCTGACGCCCGCGGCGTGGAAACGGCGCTATTGCAAAGAACATATCAATAGCGCCTGACCTGTTATTGTCCGTAATACGCATTCGCCCCGTGTTTGCGCAGATAATGTTTATCCAGCAACTCAGACTGCATATCCGGCAACTGCGGGGCTAACTGGCGAGAGAACAACCCCATGTAGGCGCACTCTTCGAGCACCACAGCGTTATGCACCGCGTCTGCGGCGTCTTTACCCCAGGCGAACGGTCCGTGGGAGTGCACCAATACCGCCGGAACCTGCAGCGGATTGAGATCGCGCTGCTCGAAGGTCTGAATGATCACCTCTCCGGTTTGATATTCATATTCGCCGTTGATCTCTTCAGCGGTCATCAGACGCGTACACGGAATAGAACCATAGAAATAATCGGCATGCGTGGTGCCCCATGCCGGGAGATCCAGACCCGCCTGCGACCAGATCGTCGCGTGGCGAGAATGGGTATGGACGATCCCGCCGATCTGTGGATAACGACGATACAGTGCCAGATGGGTTGGTGTGTCGGACGACGGTTTTTTGTTGCCTTCCACTACGTTGCCGCTGGCAATATCCACTACCACCATGTCGTCGGCGGTCATCACCTCATATTCCACGCCGGATGGCTTAATCACCATCAGTTTACGTGTTTCATCCACTGCGCTGACGTTGCCCCAGGTAAAGGTGACTAAGCCATGAGCCGGGAGCTCCAGGTTTGCCGCCAGCACCTCGGCTTTCAGTTGTTCTAACATGGAAATCCTCCTTCCTGCATGCGTGCTTCTATCCAGCGCCGTGCCTGGATAATTTCCAGTACCGGCTCTTTCGCTTTTTCAGTCCACATTTCAATCAGAAACGACCCGCGATAGTTCAGCTGATGCAGCGTTTTGAAGATGCCAACAAAGTCCACGCACCCTTCGCCAAACGGCACATCGCGAAACTGGCCCGGATGAGTTTCGGTTACCGGCAGCGTGTCTTTCAGGTGGATAGCAGCGATGCGGTCAATGCCGAGCGTCAATTCGGCAGTGACGTCATTCCCCCAGGCGCTGAGGTTGCCCACGTCCGGATAAACGGTGAACCACGGCGATGACAGCATTTCATCCCACTTTTTCCACTTGCTGATCGAGTTCATAAATGCGGTATCCATGATTTCTACCGCCAGCATCACCTGCGCGGCAGCGGCTTGCTCGACTGCCCATGCCAGTCCTTCGGCAAAGCGCTGCTGCGTTCCTGCGTCATGTTCTTCGTAATAGACGTCGTAGCCTGCCAGTTGAATAGTGCGGATACCCAGATCGCGCGCCAGACGAATGGCTTTGGTCATTATTTCTCGCGCCCGCTCACGCACGGCTTCATCGCGGCTGCCAAAGGGAAAACGACGGTGGGCGGACAAGCACATTGATGGGATCGCCACGCCGGTTTCCAGCATCGCGCTCACCAGCGATGCGCGCTGAGCCGGACTCCAGTCGAGACGCGACAGACGTTCATCGGTTTCATCCACCGACATCTCGACGAAATCAAAACCGCAGCTTTTTGCCAGCACCAGCCGTTCCGGCCAGGAGAGGTCTTTCGCCAGCGCTTTTTCATAGATACCTAATGGATGATTACGCATGCTGTGTTCCCCAGATGGCGTCGATTTGCGCATGGAATTCGCCAGCAACCTGCGCTGGGTTTTGCGCTCCCGCCAGCGCGCGCCCGGCAATAAAAGCTTTGACGTTAATATCGCGAAACAACGACAGATCGGCGGGCGTGATCCCACCGGTAATCGACAGTTCCAGACCAATATCAGAAAGCGCCTTCATGCGCGCCAGGTCTGCTTCTCCCCACTGTTGTCCGCTGGCCTGAGCATCGCGGCCACGATGGTAAATCGCCTGGCGAACGCCAACGCGATACCAGTCGCGGGCATCATCCAGCGTCCAGTTACCGAACAGCTCCATCTGAATTTCACCGCCGCAGGACTGCGCGATGCCATGACCTTTCTCTACCGTCGCCAGCGGCGCAGCACAGATGATGGTCATCCAGTTGGCACCTGCTCCAAAGGCTTGCTGCGCGAGGGTTTCGCCCGCATCGGCCACTTTCCAGTCGGCGACGATGATTTTATTCGGGCACTGGGCACGCAGTGCTTTCACGGCGCTCAGCCCTTCGGTTAAGCAGAGAATCGTCCCCGCTTCAACGATATCGACGTTCTCTTGTAGCAGCGCGACGTCGCGTTGTGCGGCTTCAAGGCTGGTGTGGTCGAGCGCCAGTTGCAGTAATGGTCGACTCATCATTCGTGCTCCTTAATGCGGGCGTGGTAGCCCTGTAGTGCGGTAATTAAATCCAGGTATTGGCGGTATTTACGCTGGTAGTTCGCCTGCGCGGCGGCGTCCGGCAATAGCGTGCGCACCGGGTGCTGTTGGCTGCGCTGGGCGTCGCTGAAGTTGGAATAAACGCCGGTGCCGACGCGGGCGGCGAGCGCAGCGCCAAAGCAACCGGTCTCTTCAATCTGCGGCAATTCGATACGTAAACCGCTGACGTCTGCCAGCATTTGCATCCAGATGTCGGAGTGCGCCGGACCGCCGGTGACGCGCAGGGTATGCGCCTTCGTAAAACGTTCGCGCATGCGGTTGAGGTGGGTCATGTGGCTAAAAACCACGCCTTCGTAGATGGCCTGTAATAAGTGGGCGCGAGTGTGTATTGCCTGCATGCCATAAAAGCCGCTGGTCATCTCCAGCCCGGCGTTGCTGCCGTACAAAAAGGGCAGGAAGAAAAGCTCGCTACCGGCTTTCGGTAAGCTGGCGACGGCCTGATTGATCTCAGCAAAAGAGAGTTCGCCCCACTGGGCGGTAAACCATTCCAGATTGCCGGAAGAGGTCGGGCTGGCTTCGTGAACGATGTACTGCCCGTTGTTGACATAGCGCCCATAAACATAGGGATGGGCCTCGTGGTCGCGCAGACCGTGAGCGATCCCGCTGGTGACGGCCCAGGTACCCATCACCGCGTTGAGGGTGTATTCATCTTCGATACCGGCGCAGAGTGCGGTGGAAACCACATCAAACAGTCCGCCGACGACGGGCGTGCCCGCTGCCAGACCGGTTATGGCGGCTGTCTGAGCGGTGATTTCCCCGCATATTTCTGCTGAACCGACAATCGGCGGTAGCGCATTGTCGATCTCACTGATGCCCAGCCACTGGGTCAGGCGCGAGTCGTACTGACCCGAAGCCATGTTGTAGAGGTTCGACTCGGAAATATTGCTCTCTTCACAGCCTTTGACGCCGGTTAAGCACCAGCGCAGATAGTCATGGCCCATCATGACGCAGCCAATTTGCGCGTAACGGTGAGGTTGATTCTCTTTCACCCAGCGCAGCAATGATGCCGGATGCCCGGTCCACAATGTCTGGCGGGTGACCGGGTAGAGCTGCTCAGGGATCCCATCCTGCTGCCAGCGCTGAACGATGTCCATCGCCCGGCGGTCGGAAGAGAGGATGGCATTGCCCAGCGGTTTATCCTGCTTATCGAGAAGGAACAGGCCTTTGCCCTGAGCGGAAATACCGACGCCTTTGATTTGATCGCCGCAGACGCCGGTGCGCGCTAACAGCCCGGCGATCGTGGCTACACACTGTTGCCACAACTGGTGCATATCGCGTTCGGCGTAACCGGGCAATGGCGATGCGGTCTGCAACGATTGCCGGTTAATGCCATGTTCATGACCTTTGGCGTCATACAACCCGGCTTTCAGATACGTACCGCCACAATCAATACCCAGCCAGAAGGTCTCTTTCTCACTCATCTTGTTATCTCATTTTTGCCGGATGGCGCTGCGCTTATCCGGCCTGGGACGGTTGCTACCTGTAGGCCCGGTAAACGAAGCGCCACCGGGCATTGTTTTACGCTGTACGTTTATGTGGATTCAGTGTCTTTAGCGGAGCGGCACCGGCGTCGCATTTGGCTGGCAGCAGCAGCGCCATCAGCGCGGCCAGAGCCAGTGAGATAGCCAGGCAGTAAACCCCCGCATCTTTGCTATACAGGGTGATGAGTACGCCGACCGCATAAGGACCGCAGAAGCCGCCGAGGTTGCCCAGCGCGTTGATGACTCCACGCGCGCCACCGGCCATTTCCGCACTGAACAAACGCGCCGGAATGGTCCAGAACACGCCCGCTGCCGATTGCAGGAAGAAGCCGCAGCCGACCAGCGCGGCATAAGCCAGCCAGACGTTATTTTTCAGCGCCACGGAAAGGAACATGCACAGGGCAAAGCCAATCAACGGCAGGCAGACGAACAGCTTGCGTTTACCGGTGCGGTCAGAGAGAGAAGAGAACAGGAACATCCCGGCAATGGCCCCGACGTACGGCAGAATAGCGAGCATACCGACCTGTCCCATGCTGCTGTGCGTCAACTCTTTGAGGATGGTCGGCAGCCACAGGGTGTAACCGTAAATCCCGGTCTGATAGAAGAAGTTCAGCGCGATGAGCTGCCACATGGTTTTATCGGAAAGCACCGCGCCCAGAGAGGCATTTTTGACTTCCGTTCCGGCAATGGCTTTTTGCTCGGCGGCCAGCGTTTCGACCAGGTAATTTTTCTCGGTCTCAGAGATCCAGCGCGCCTCCTGTGGACGGTCGTAAACGGTATAGGCCCACAACACCAGTACAACGACGGAAAGCAAACCTTCAATGATGAACAGCCAGCGCCAGTCGAGAACGGTGATAATCCAGCCCGAGAGCGGAGCGGTAATGATCCCGGCAATCGGCACAAACATAATCACAATCGCATTGGCGCGACCACGCTCGGCGTCGGGGAACCAGTTACTGATCATCGTCAGCACCACCGGCAGCATGCCGCCTTCGGCAACGCCGAGTAAAAAGCGCAGAACCAGCAGTTGGTACTGATTAGTGATTAACCCCGTGAGGACGGAAATAACCGCCCAGGCAACCAGCGACCAGCCGATAAATTTCTTGCCGCTACCGTGAACGGCAATTTTTCCGCCGGGAACCTGTAAAAACAGATAACCGATAAAGAAAATACCGCCAGCCAGTCCTGCCATGGTGGCGGAAATACCTAATTCCTCATCCATTCCGCCCGGCATCGCGAAAGCGATATTGACGCGGTCCATATAAGAAATAATACAGGCGATGAGAATAGGTGGAATAATCCGCAGCCAGCGCTGACGGGGTATATCTTTGAGTGTAGGGTGAGAGGTCATGTTCATATTAATATTCTCGTAGAGTAGTATTTTATTTTTATAGTTTTGCTTTATTTAATGCGGCGATACCGTCGCGCAATATTGCTACGCGATGGTTCACATCTGCATTGGTGTTTATTTCCAGCAATTTAATACCGGCAAATTGCAATGGTTCGGCTTCTGCGCAGGCGAATAATTCGCGGGCATGGTCGGTGGTCATCAGGCTTTGTGGGCAGAATGGGGCAAACGGCGCGTGTAAGTCCTGCCACTCGCCGTATTCCCCCGCAAGCGTGGTACCGGAGAACATCAGCGCGCCCAGTTTTCCAGCCCGTTTGGCCTGCTGCGTGTGGTCCAGCGCCAGGGCGGGATTCTGCCCTTCAATGGTCGATCGCGCCCAGTTAATGCACACGCTGATGTCATACCCGGCAATGACCTCCAGCACATTGTCTAACGGCAGAAAGCCTTTGCGCGGCGCAATGCCGGTCATGGCGTCGCAATGTTCCAGCACCAGATCGCAGGACCAGTCCCAGGAGGTAATTTCTTTCAGCGAACGGGCAAACGCGTCGGTGGCCTGTGCAACATTTGGGTTGCTGGCATTGGGGGCGGCATGCAGTTCCAACGCAATCACTTTTCCGGCGTGTGCCGTATTGATATGGTTGATTTTCTGCTGCAGATGACGGTAATACGCCACGCAGGCTTTACGCTGTTCTTCGTCGCTGGAGGCCAGCCCAAAAGCGCTGTTTGCGCCGCGACGGCGCATGGTTTCCATAATGGCGGTGACTACGATTTGCCAGTCGCCCGGCGTATGACGTAATAACCATTCGTCGCCTAACGGGTGAAGATGTTCAAGGCAGGGCTGCTCCAGACCGCGAATATCCGGAGTATCGGCGAGCTGTCGCCAGAATTCCTTCTCTTCCTCTTCACTCTTTTGGTGAAATGAGGGTGCACAGGGGTACGCACCGATAATATAACCGGCATTATTAACGCTCATGTTGTGCTCCTTTTTATAAAACTGAAATAGCAACCTTCACGACTATTTTGCGGATCGGCGTGGCGACAGTTTTATGACATGCAGGGCGATGAACATCCTGCGGGAAAAATATGGCATAACTTCCCGGAATCATTTCAATGAAAGATTCATGTTCGCTGGCGTGATAAAAAATAATATCGCGCTGTTCTAATAATGATTCGCTGATTTGGTTATTCCCGGTATCAATCGCGATCCCGATTTTCTCTTCGCCCCAGGCCAGAAATTGAATATCCAGGTAGCGGCGATGCACCTCCGGGCGATTTTCGGCAACGTCACGCGTGGTTAAATCGATAACCTGCGCGAAGATATTTTTACCGTCGATTTCTACCACACCCGGTTCCAGATTGCGGAAATCTGTGCTGCGCAGAAAGTCGAGTGCCCTTTCAATCGCCGCGGGTAAACGACATGGGTTAGGCTGAGCAATATGTCCGAAGATCATGGTGTTGCTCCTTACAGGGCCTGAATTTTGGCCCAGACGCTGTCATCAACGGTGATACCGTTGCGGCGGTTTTCTTCCAGCAGCTTTGTAAACTCGTGGCCCGGCAGGCGGACAGGTGTGTTTTCATCGGCGCGTTCGGCGGAGGTGATGAAATCCATAATGCGCTGCAGTTTGGCGTCGCGGGTGGCGCCGTCGATAAGCTTATCCACTTCAATGGCGATAAAAATCTGTGAAACGCCATATTCATCGCTGTTGTCCTGGGTGACCTCGGCCACGGAAGAACCGTCTGAAAGCAGGGTGGCGATCATATCCAGCACAATCGACAGACCTGAACCTTTCCAGTAACCCATTGGTAAAATGCGGCGGTTTTTTTCGATAACGCCCGGCTCTTTAGTGAGATTGCCTTCATCATCAAAGCCACCATCTACCGGCAGTTCGCGACCGGCCAAGCGATTCACTTCCAGCATGCCGTAGGAGAACATCGACATCGACATATCAACCATGGTGATTGGCGATGAGGGGATCGCGACGATCAACGGGTTAGTACCAATGCGGCACTCTTTCGAACCCCACGGCGGCATGACGGCAATCGAGTTAGTCCAGCAGATACCGATGTAACCTTTCTCCGCCGCCTGCCAGCCATAGCTGCCGCCGCGCATCCAGTGGTTGGCGTTACGCAGTGCGACCAGGCCAATACCGTGATCGGAGGCCAGCTCAATGGCTCTGTCCATCATCTTTTTCGCCGTCAGATTTCCGATCGAACGCTGGGCATCCCATTGTTCAATCGCTCCCAGGCTAGTAATGCGTTGCGGTTTGGCCTCAGGAATGATGTCGCCGTTATCTAATTGCTGAATAAAACGAGGAAAACGATTCACGCCGTGTGAATACACGCCGGACTCGGTGGTGCGCGCAAACATTTCGGCACAGGCATCGGCGGTTTCAACGGCGATACCGCGTGCCAGCAGTACCCGATTGAACGCATCTTTCAACTGCTCAAAAGTGACTTTCATTCCTGTTTCCTTGTTTAAATTTGATCGCTTTTTTGTCTCTAAATTTCACTATGCGAAATCTGATTTCAAATATAGCGATCAAATTTTGACAGATCAACGGGGTGGTCTATTTTTTAAAATCATCAAAATCAAATAGTTGTGTTTTTTCGGTTCAGATCGTGAACTGAAACACACTTTGCGCTACCATCAGAGCGCGACGAAAAGGGGAGCGGAAGCGATGGGCACAAAAGAGAGTGAAATGACGCAAGACAAAGAGAGGCCAGCCGGAAGTCAGAGCCTGTTCCGTGGTTTGATGTTGATTGAGATTCTGAGTAACTATCCGAATGGGTGCCCGTTGGCGCATTTGTCTGGACTGGCAGGGCTGAACAAAAGTACTGTGCATCGACTCCTGCAAGGGCTGCAATCCTGTGGGTATGTCACCCCCGCGCCAGCGGCAGGGAGTTATCGCCTGACCACCAAATTTATTGCCGTGGGTCAGAAGGCGTTGTCGTCACTGAACATCATCCATGTTGCTGCGCCGCACCTCGAAGCGCTGAATATCGCCACCGGTGAAACCATCAACTTCTCAAGCCGTGAAGATGACCACGCGATTCTGATTTATAAGCTGGAACCGACGACGGGCATGCTGCGTACCCGCGCTTATATCGGCCAACATATGCCGCTGTATTGCTCGGCGATGGGTAAAATTTACATGGCGTTTGGGCATGCGGATTATGTGGAAGCCTACTGGGAGAGCCATCAGGATCTTATTCAGCCACTGACCCGCAATACCATTACCGGTTTACCGGCGATGTACGACGAATTGGCGCAGATACGCGAAAGCAGTATGGCGATGGATCGGGAAGAGAACGAACTGGGCGTTTCCTGTATTGCCGTGCCGGTGTTTGATATTCATGGTCGGGTGCCGTACGCGGTGTCAATTTCACTCTCTACCTCGCGACTTAAGCAGATAGGGGAAAAAAATCTACTCAAGCCACTACGGGAAACCGCGCAGGCGATTTCAAATGAGCTGGGTTTTACCGTTCGCGATTAGGCAGAGATCCATAGTTATTCAGGCACCTGACACTATTTAACCGTTTCCCCTGTCCGATCAAAGCGACAGGGATAGCCTCTCTGGCACTCTGTGGTTTTTAACGGCGACGGAGAAGGCAATGAACGGGTTTATTATGGCGGATGCGGCAAAATGTATTGGGTGTCGTACCTGCGAAGTTGCCTGCGTCGTCGCGCACCAGCAAAACCAGGACTGTGCGTCGGTCTCTTCTTCTGCGTTTATACCGCGGATTCGGGTAATCAAAGATGACGCCTTTACAACGGCGGTCGCCTGCCATCAATGCGAAGACGCTCCCTGTGCGAATGTTTGCCCAACGCACGCCATTCGTCGTGAACATGGGCATATCTTCGTTGAACAGACACGTTGTATTGGTTGTAAAAGCTGTATGCTGGCCTGCCCGTTTGGGGCAATGAATGTCGTTGCCCGTTCGTCGCGGGTGCAGGCGATAAAATGCGATTTGTGCTGGCATCGTGAGACGGGGCCAGCGTGTGTAGAAGCCTGCCCGACCAGCGCGTTGCAGTGTATTGATGCCGTCAGTATTCAGCGACAGCGTCTGCGTTCACAACCGCTGTGAAGTGAGCCCGACCCGCACTTGGGTCGGGTTTGCGTTAGCCTTCCAGCCAGGCGCGTTCGATCTCTTCAGCCAGAATCTTCACGCCAGCTTCGATTTTCTCTGGTTCTGGCACGTAGTTCATCCGCATGCACTGATGGGTATGCGGCCAGGGTTTATCCAGCCCCGGGAAGAAGTAGTCACCGGGAACCATCAGTACGCCGCGCGCTTTCAGGCGCTGATACAGCAGTTCAGTAGTAATGGGCAAATCTTTGAACCAAAGCCACAGGAAAATCGCGCCCTCTGGTTTATGGATAAGGCAGCGATCTTCTGATAAGTAGCGGCGAATAATCGCAATCGTCTCCTGAACGCGCTGATAGTAAAACGGTTTAATAACCGTTTCGGACAGGCGCAGTAGATCGTTACGTTTAATCATCTCGCACATCATCGCCGGTCCCATTCCGCCTGGAGCAAGGCTGATGATGCCGTTCATATTGGTAATCGCAGTGATGATTTTTTCATTGGCGATAATGATGCCGCAGCGGGAACCTGGCAGGCCCAGCTTGGAAAGGCTCATGCACAGCACAATGTTGGGGTTCCACAGCGGACGCGCTTCGCTAAAGATGATGCCAGGGAATGGTACGCCATAGGCGTTATCAATCACCAGCGGGATCCCATGCAGGTTGGCCAGCCGGTCCAGCTTCATCAGCTCGTCGTCTGTGATCACGTTGCCTGTCGGGTTAGTCGGGCGTGACACGCAGATCATCCCCGTCTCTTCACCGATGTGCAGGTGTTCAAAATCAACGTGATACTTAAACTGGCCTTCCGGTAACAGTTCGATGTTCGGACGCGCGGAGACGAAAAGATCTTCTTCTAGCCCGGAATCGGCATAGCCAATGTATTCCGGGGCTAATGGGAATAACACTTTTTGCGTTGTTCCGTCAGCGCGGCGTCCGGCGAACAGATTGAATAAGTAGAAAAACGCGCTCTGACTGCCATTTGTCAGTGCAATATTTTGTGGCTCGATATCCCAACCCTGCTTCTCACGTAGCAGTTTCGCCAGCTCAGACAGGAGCTCGGTTTTCCCTTGCGGACCGTCATAATTGCAAAGCGCATCAGTGGCTTTGCCGTTTGCCAGCATATCTGTCAGCAGAGACTGGAAGTAATTTTGCATCTCTGGAATTTGCGCCGGATTACCACCGCCGAGCATGATGGCACCTGGGGTGCATAAACCGTCGTTGAGGTCCTCCATCAGGCGGGTGATGCCTGAATGGCGGGTAAATTTGTCGCCAAAAAGTGAGAATGTCATAGCAGGGGGTCTGTCGAACTGAGTAGTAAAGTGGCTAACCATAGCGCTACCCATGGCAGGGTGCAAATCAGGGGAAGCGGACCGGATTGATGTTTTGTGCTGCAGATGTTTGCCTGGCTGGTTTTTTATTTTGTGTTGGGCTTCCCGCCGTATGCACAGCGGGAAGCCTGTTGGGATCAGGGCTGGCCGGCCCACACCACCATCACCTTATCGTCGTCATGCTCGCGGATAAATCCGTATCCCTGCTTCAGGGTAAGCGTAGTCTGTTTACCGGTGCCGATGGCGGGATGTCTGGCTCGGAACTGACTGATGCGCTGCCAGTGTGCGACGCTGGTGGCAGATTTCCCGCTCACATCCTGCCAGTTCATTTCTGAGCGCGTGCCCTGCAATGGGTCTGAGCCTGTTGGTCCAAAGGGTCGGGCCGACTCGTCGCCGTAAAAGAGTTGTACCGCGCCAGGCGCCAGCAGCAATAGCTCGGCGGCTTTGTCTCCACCTTCGCGAAACAGACGCGTATCGTGCGAGGAGAGATAGCTCAGGACGTTGAAATCCTGCAGTTTTTCAGCCATTTGTTGCCAGGTGACATCCATATTTGCCAGACAATCGACGGCCTTTGCCGCCTGCTCCTGATAGTCGAAATTGATCATCGCATCAAAGCCGTGTCGGTAATAGTCGCTTTGCATCACGCCGTGACCCCAGGCCTCGCCGGTCATCCAGAAAGATTTATCATCCAGCGCTTTATCCGGGTTGGCTTTCTTCCATTCAGCCAGCGCTGCGCTGGCCTGTGTTTTTAATTGCTGCCAGGCGGGAAGCTCGACGTGTTTGGCGGTATCAACCCGAAAGCCGTCAATCCCGTAATCACGCACCCACTGGCTGAGCCAGTGCGTCAGATAATCGCGGGGCGTGTAACCGGCGATAGCTTTAGCGTGCGTATCTGGTTTGTGCTGATAAAAGTTTGGCAGCCCGGAAGGCGTGGTGGATTCGGTTTTCAGATCGGGCAGGAAGGCCAGTGACATGGTCAGGTCGTCAAAGCCAGGATTGTCGTAATCGCCAATATCGGTACGGATCCAGTTTTTCCCCCACCATTTTTCCCAACCTGTTTTATCGCTGAAGTTGATGTAATCATTAAAGCTGTGCCAGCTTTGCCCGGCGGCTGGCTTCCAGTCCGTCCAGCGTTCACCGAGCGTGTTTTTCAGTTCATCGCCCGACAAGTACAGCGCCCCAAACTGATACTCCTGCATATCCGCCAGCGTGGCGTAGCCGGTATGATTCATGACGACATCGAACAGGATACGAATGCCGCGCTGGTGCGCACCGTCAACCAGGGCACGCAGGTCAGCTTCATTACCCATATTCGCATCGAGCGTAGTCCAGTCCTGAGTGTAATAGCCGTGATAAGCGTAGTGGGGGAAATCGCCTTTGGTGCCACCGCCGACCCAACCGTGAATTTGCTCAAACGGTGCGCTGATCCACAAGGCGTTGACGCCCAACTGTTGCAGGTAGTCGAGTTTACTGGTGAGTCCGCGCAAATCGCCACCGTGGAAAGTGCCAATTTCCTGCATGCCGTCGTTGCGACGTCCGTAGCTGTGGTCGTTGCCTGGGTCACCATTTACAAAGCGATCCGTCAGAACGAAATACACCGTAGCGTTATGCCAGTCGAAAGCAGCCGGGGCATCGGTTTCCGCCCGTTCCAGCAGCAACAGCCCGTTACTGGCTGCGGCAGGCTGTAGGGTAATCGACCCATTCTTTACCGTTGCCGTTTGTTTGCTGTAGTAATCGCGCACCACGGCACCTTCCGGAAAGGTCTGGCTCACATCCAGTGTTAACGGCGAACCATCCCATTTCGGGCACTGGCGAATCTGGGTCGTGACAGGGTCTGCGGCGCTTTTTACCGAGAGCATCAACGTTGGCGTTCCGGAGCGAGTATCGACTTCCAGCGTGTAATCGCCGTCTTTGAATAAACGCCACTGCGGCGGCGCGCCTTCACACGGTTTTAGCGATAGCATCTGGTTGAGTTTTATCGCATCAGCAGGCTGCCAGCACTGTTGGTCAAAATTTAGGATTAAAGGACGAGTACCCTTCGTCAACGCTGCATGGCTGACGAATTTACCCGTACCTTCCGCTTCGAAGTTGGGGAGTCCCTGAGAAGTCCATGATGAGGCGATGGCAATGCCGGGCATGAGCGCCAGCGCAACGGCGGCAAGTTTCATAATGCTGTCCTTGGTGCTGCTGTTTTCGCCAGTTTGCCAGTGAAATCAGGCTGGAAACTCATCCTTTGAGTCGATTCCGCCAGGAGGAGAAGTGAGGGTGAGCGATCGCGTTCAAAAAATGAACTTATTTTGCGATAACCTCCACATTTTCTTCGAATTAATGGCACCCTGAACCGTTAATGCGTGACATAGTTTCAGAATTGGACTATTCCTTTGGGTGCTCTTGACGGCTATTTTTGATATGATTTGAGATTCATCTCTCATTTTTGTGAAAAATATAAGGTGTTGGAATGTATAAATCCGACCAGGAGACCTAATGATATTGACTCCCATTCGACGATATGGGGCAATGATTCTTATGTTACTCACCGTTGCATTTTCGGGTGAGGTGCTGGCAAAGACACACACGGCGACAACGAGTCACAAGCCCCAGATAACCAAGGCAAGTAATAAACAGGTTAGCAGTAAACAAGAGTATTCTCGCAATAGTGCAAAGAGTAGTTCACTTCCTGATTTGCGAAAATACCCTTCCGGAACACCAAGGAAAAAAGCGTTTCTCCGGACGGTTATGCCTTATATTACCAGTCAAAATGCTGCCATTACTGCGGACCGTAACTGGCTGATTTCAAAACAGTACCAGAACCGCTGGTCACCGACTGAGCGTACGCGTATGAAAGACATCGCGAAGCGCTACAAGGTGAGCTGGTCTGGCAACACGCGTAAAATTCCGTGGAATACGCTGCTTGAGCGCGTAGACATTATCCCGACCAGTATGGTGGCAACCATGGCTGCGGCCGAAAGCGGCTGGGGTACGTCGAAGCTGGCGCGTAGCAATAACAACCTGTTTGGCATGAAATGTGGCAAAGGTCGTTGTAACAATGCCCCAGGTAAGGTGAAAGGCTACTCACAGTTTGAATCGGTGAAAGAGTCGGTGAATGCTTACGTCATCAACCTGAACACGCACCCGGCTTACTCTTCTTTCCGTAAATCACGTGCGCAGTTGCGTAAAGCCGATCAGGAAGTCACCGCTACCGCGATGATCCATAAGCTGAAGGGTTATTCCACTAAAGGACAGAGCTACAACAACTATCTGTTCGCAATGTATCAGGATAACCAGCGTTTAATCGCCGCGCATATGTAATTCTGTGTGCCGGATGGCGGCTTCGCCGTATCCGGCAATAATCCTCACAGCAACACTTCGCTGTTCACATCGCGATACTCTTTTGGCGTCGTGTCGTACTCTTTCTTGAAGACCGAATAGAAATACTGCAGAGACGGATAGCCACACATCTGTGAAATTTCGTTGATTGAAAGCGTGGTAGAAATCAACAGACTGCGCGCTTTTTCCAGCTTTTCGGCATGAATCACGGCGTGGATAGTCTCTCCGACCTCTTCTTTAAAACGCTTCTCCAGATTTGAACGTGAAATCCCTACTGAATCAAGAACTTGCTCAACCTTAATCCCTTTGCAGGCATGATTGCGGATAAAGTGCATCGCCTGAATGACGGCAGGATCGGTCAAGGAGCGGTAATCGGTTGAGCGCCGCTCAACCACGCGCACCGGAGGAACCAGAATGCGTTGCAGCGGCAGCGCCTCATTCGCCAGCAAGCGGTGCAGGAGTTTTGCGGCCTGGTAGCCCATCTGCCGGGCTCCCTGAGCTACGGATGACAGCGCTACCCGTGATAAGTAACGGGTCAGTTCTTCGTTATCTATTCCTATCACGCATAGCTTTTCCGGTACCGGGATATGTAGGTGCTCGCAGACTTGCAGGACGTGTCGTGCCCGCGCGTCGGTGACCGCGATAATGCCGGTTTGCGGCGGCAACGTTTGTAGCCAGTCTGCCAGACGATTTTGCGCGTGCTGCCAGTTTTCCGGCGCAGTTTCCAGCCCCTGGTAGACGACGCCGCGGTACTTTTCTTTAGCCACCAACTGGCAAAAGGCATATTCACGTTCTGCGGCCCAGCGTTTACCGCTTGAGGAAGGCAGGCCGTAAAATGCAAAACGGTTAACCCCTTTCTCTTTCAGATGCAGAAAAGCGCTTTCTACCAGCGCGTGGTTGTCGGTAGCAATGTAATGTACCGGGGGATAATCTTGCTCCCGATGGTAGGAACCCCCAACGCCGATGATCGGAACATCGACATCGGCAAGTAATTGCGCAATGTCATCATCGTCATAATCGGCAATAACGCCATCGCCTAACCAGTCTTTAATATTATCGATACGGGCGCGGAAATCTTCCTCAATGAATATATCCCACTCGGATTGCGATGCCTGTAAATATTCACCCACTCCTTCTACCACCTGACGGTCATAGGCTTTATTGGCATTGAATAACAGAGTGATGCGGTGACGTTTATCAAACATAAGAACCTGTCCTGGAAAGGTTAACGTGGGCCTGTCGATACTAGCAAAACCGCCGGTACGACTGCTTGATGAAGCGTGACAAATTTCCTGATTGCCTGAGGCCAGGCAAAATTTACATACTGTCAGCGGGATGACAATTGTCATTTTTCATCTGCGCATTACGGTTTTTTGTTTAATGGCTAACCTTCGATCGCGATCGCTTTTTTATTTCGTTTTTCAGCGCGTTTTTTTGGGAGCCAGCGCACGTTTGGGTATTCTCTTAATAGCGGTGTGAAATAACGTAATTGAGCAATAAATCAGGAAATTCCAGTATAGCCATATCGCAGTTTACTTACCGTATTACCTGATTATGGAGCTTATTATGCCGGCTTATTTTGACCAACTCGATCGTGTTCGTTTTGAAGGTACTCAATCCACTAACCCGCTCGCATTTCGCCATTACAATCCTGACGAAATCGTGTTGGGCAAACGTATGGAAGATCATCTGCGTTTTGCTGCCTGCTACTGGCATACCTTCTGCTGGAACGGTGCGGATATGTTCGGTATGGGGGCTTTCGATCGTCCGTGGCAGCAGCCTGGTGAAGCACTGGCGCTGGCGAAACGCAAGGCGGACGTGGCATTTGAGTTCTTCCACAAGCTGAACGTGCCTTACTACTGCTTCCATGATGTGGATGTCTCGCCTGAAGGGGCTTCACTGAAAGAGTACAAAAACAACTTTGCGCAGATGGTTGATGTGCTGGCGGCAAAACAGGAACAGAGCGGCGTGAAGCTGCTGTGGGGAACAGCAAACTGCTTTACCAACCCACGCTACGGCGCGGGTGCGGCCACGAACCCTGATCCGGAAGTATTCAGCTGGGCCGCCACGCAGGTGGTTACGGCCATGGATGCCACGCACAAGTTAGGCGGTGAAAACTACGTTCTGTGGGGTGGTCGTGAAGGCTATGAGACGCTGCTGAATACCGATCTGCGTCAGGAACGTGAGCAAATTGGTCGCTTCATGCAACTGGTGGTGGAACACAAACACAAAACCGGTTTCCAGGGCACTTTGCTTATCGAGCCGAAACCGCAGGAACCGACCAAGCACCAGTACGACTACGATGCGGCGACCGTCTACGGCTTCCTCAAGCAGTTCGGTCTGGAAAAAGAGATCAAACTGAATATCGAAGCTAACCATGCCACGCTGGCTGGCCACTCGTTCCATCACGAAATCGCCACCGCTATCGCGCTGGGTCTGTTTGGCTCTGTCGATGCCAACCGTGGTGACGCGCAGCTGGGCTGGGACACGGATCAGTTCCCGAACAGCGTAGAAGAGAACGCGCTGGTGATGTACGAAATCCTGAAGGCGGGCGGTTTCACCACCGGTGGCCTGAACTTCGATGCCAAGGTGCGTCGTCAGAGTACCGATAAATATGATCTGTTCTATGGTCATATTGGCGCGATGGATACCATGGCACTGTCGTTGAAAATTGCGGCCCGTATGATTGAAGACGGTGGTCTGGATCAGCGCGTGGCAAAACGTTATGCCGGTTGGAATGGTGAGCTGGGCCAGCAAATTCTGAAAGGGCAGATGACGCTGACGGAAATTGCGCAGTACGCTGAACAACATAACCTGGCGCCGGTGCACCAGAGCGGTCATCAGGAATTGCTGGAAAATCTGGTGAACCATTATTTGTTCGACAAATAACGGGTTTCTGAGAACGTCCGTAAGCCCGGTCAGCTCGCGCTACCGGGCCTTTCTTTAAGGAACGATGCCTTATGTATATCGGGATAGATCTTGGCACATCAGGCGTAAAGGCCATCCTGCTCAACGAGCAGGGGGATGTGGTCGCTTCGCACACGGAGAAACTCACCGTCTCGCGCCCGCATCCGTTATGGTCTGAACAAGACCCTGAGCAGTGGTGGTCGGCAACGGTTCGGGCTGTGAAAGCGCTGGGTCAGCAGCATTCGCTTCGCGAGGTGAAAGCGTTGGGAATTGCCGGGCAGATGCACGGCGCGACGCTACTGGATGAGCAACAGAAGGTATTGCGTCCGGCTATTCTGTGGAACGATGGTCGCTGTGGTGAAGAGTGCGTGATGCTGGAGAATCAGGTTCCGCAGTCTCGTGCGATCACCGGCAACCTGATGATGCCTGGCTTTACCGCGCCAAAACTGCTGTGGGTGCAACGCCACGAGCCGGAGATTTTCAACCTGATTGATAAAGTCCTGCTGCCGAAAGATTACCTGCGTTTGCGCATGACCGGTGATTTTGCCAGCGATATGTCTGATGCGGCAGGGACAATGTGGCTGGATGTCGCGAAGCGTGACTGGAGCGATGTCATGCTTGCTGCCTGTAAATTGACTCGCGCACATATGCCTGCGCTCTATGAAGGCAGCGAGATTACCGGAACCTTGTTGCCAGACGTCGCTAAAGCCTGGGGAATGCAGGAGGTTGCGGTTGTTGCCGGAGGTGGTGATAACGCGGCGGGGGCGGTTGGCGTAGGCATGATGAATGCCGGTCAGGCGATGCTTTCGCTGGGGACATCCGGTGTCTATTTTGCGGTGAGTGATGGTTTCCTTAGCAAACCGGAAAGTGCGGTTCACAGTTTTTGCCATGCTTTGCCTGAGCGATGGCATCTGATGTCTGTGATGTTAAGTGCGGCATCGTGTCTGGACTGGGCGGCAAAATTAACCGGACTGGCGAGCGTTCCTGCATTGATCGACGCTGCGCAACAGGCTGATGAACTCGCGGAGCCGGTCTGGTTTTTACCTTATCTTTCCGGTGAACGTACGCCGCATAACAATCCGCAGGCCAAGGGCGTATTTTTCGGTCTGACGCATCAGCATGGTCCGGCAGAACTGGCGCAGGCGGTGCTGGAAGGTGTGGGGTTTGCACTGGCTGACGGTATGGACGTGGTACATGCCTGCGGCGTGCAGCCCGCCAGCATTACGTTGATTGGCGGCGGGGCGCGCAGTGAATACTGGCGTCAGATGCTATCTGACATCAGCGGATTGCAGCTGGATTATCGTACCGGCGGTGATGTCGGCCCTGCACTTGGTGCAGCGCGACTGGCGCAAATTGCCATGAATCCGCAGCGGCCTTTATCAGACCTTCTGCCTCAGCTTACGCTGGAACAAGCGCATTATCCTGACGCCGGGCGCCACGCGCTTTACCAACAACGTCGGGAAACCTTCCGCCGAATCTACCAGCAGTTGCAACCGCTGATGTCCTGATCCTCGTTCCCCTCTGGTAAACAGAGGGGATTTATCAAATGTATATTTCAATCCAATAAATAGTTAGTACGCATGGATTTATTCTGAAAGTCCGGCGTAGTGCCATTTTTCTGTGTTGTCTTTAGCGGGTTATTCATATTGTATCCATGATGGATAAGGAGATCCCAATGAAGACGACAAGGCTGTTGCCATGGATGTTATTTCTCTCAGGCATACTGACTTACAGTATTGGCTTATGGCGGGCATGCCCGTTATTGAGTGGCAAAGGCTATTTTTTCGGCGTGCTGATGACGGGAATGTTTGTGACATATGTTTATCAGCGTGCTGAAAATCTCGATCAGAGCGACGAGCGCTTAACCTCTGTATGTCAAATGGTCACACTCATCACGGTAGGGTTGCTGCTGGTGGGCGTCTGGAACGCCCCATTATCGCCCCTTGAAAAGGGGCTTTACCCGATGGCATTCATCGTATGTTTACTGGGGCAAGCTTTATTGCTGCGCCTGCAAAATACGGGGGATTAACTCACCAGCCTGCGCGTATCGATGCGTTGCAGCAGCATGGATAGCAGCAGGCTTCCCGCCAGCGTGGCGCTGAAAATCCACAGCATATCGAGCGGCGGCCAGTTCTTGAGTTCGATGCCATTGGTGCGCAGCGCGTGAATGATCAGCGCATGAAAACCATAAATGCCCAATGAATGGCGAGAAATAAGGCCCAGTAGCGGCAGAGTACGTGTGCTGAGCGTATTTTTGACCAGCGTCAGGAGTGAGACGGCGCAAATAAATACCGCAGGGCCGCAGTAGAGGTACCAGGTGTCGGCAAAATTGCCTCGCCAGCGCAGTTCATGCAATGTGCCACGAGAAATAATAAATACTGCGGTAATGAATAACGCCGCACAGAGCCAGCTGAGCGCGCGCTTTTGCGTATCCATCATGCCAATCGCCCGGCCCAGCATGCCGTACAGGATGTAATAGAAGGTGTCGCCGCTGATGTACAGGTTAATGGGTAGCCATTCAAAACCGCCAATTTTTTGCGAGACGGTATTGGGATTGGCAATCACGCCTATCACCACCATCAACGCCAGCAGCATCTTGCCGCTGATATTTTTCACCTGTATCAGCGGAGAAACCAGGTAGATGACGGCGATCGCGAAGAAAAACCACAGATGATAGAACACCGGCTTTTGCAGCAGGTTCTTCAGCGACAGCTCAGCGTTGATCGAGGTAAACAGCAGGATATAGGCCAGCGCCACGCTGCTGTAAAACAGAATGCAGAGCGTGATGCGCAGGAAATGGCGCGGTTTGGCGCTACGCTCGCCAAAAAACAGATAACCCGAAATCATAAAGAACAGCGGGACGCTGACGCGAGAGGCTGAATTGAGCACGTTAGCCAGATCCCAATTCAACGGGCTGACGCTTTGCGCATTGGTGATGTACCAGGTCGTGGTGTGGATCATCACGACCATTAAACAGGCTATCCCGCGCAGGTTATCAATCCAGAAAATTTTGGGCTGCATCAGTTCCTCTGTGTCCATTAAAAAAAGTCTGACCGATATTTTGCGAACGTAGCTCACTGGAATAATCCGAGTTCTTACGCTAAAGCTTGAGATGGTCTGATGAGATTCTCAAAATAGGATCTGTTTCCAGACACTAATAATAAGACTGACCAGCAAACCAGGCGGTAATAAAATGATGATGAAGTATTTCTTTCCCACAATCGCTACCCTTTTGCTGGTAGCGTGCGCTGACACACAACCGTCTGCACCCGCGCAGAAAGCGCAAAAGGTTAAGGTCAGTGCCACACGTTCGCTGGATATGGAGTCATTGTGCAAAAATGAGGCGGCGCAACGCTACAACACTGGCGCGCAGAAAATTGATATCTCCGGCCTGGAGCAATTCCAGGGCAGCTATGAGATGCGTGGTTCTACCTTCCGTAAAGAGAGTTTTGTCTGTTCTTTTGATGCAGACGGGCAGTTTTTGCACCTTTCCATGCGCTAAGTTCCCCCTTTTTCCCGTTTCGTACTGTATATCTTGCAGCCAGCGGGTATACTGATCGCTTCCTTTAAATCCACACGTATCCAGCACGAAATAATATGCAAAAGTTTGATACCAGGACCTTCCAGGGCTTGATCCTGACCTTACAGGATTACTGGGCTCGCCAGGGCTGCACCATTGTTCAACCATTGGACATGGAAGTCGGCGCGGGAACATCTCACCCAATGACCTGCCTGCGTGCGCTGGGGCCGGAACCGATGGCGACTGCTTATGTGCAGCCTTCCCGTCGTCCGACCGATGGCCGCTATGGCGAAAACCCGAACCGCTTACAGCACTACTATCAGTTCCAGGTAGTGATTAAGCCGTCACCGGACAACATTCAGGAGCTGTACCTGGGTTCTCTGAAAGAGCTGGGTATGGACCCGACCATTCACGATATTCGTTTCGTGGAAGATAACTGGGAAAACCCGACGCTGGGTGCCTGGGGTCTGGGTTGGGAAGTGTGGCTGAACGGCATGGAAGTGACTCAGTTCACCTACTTCCAGCAGGTTGGTGGTCTGGAATGTAAACCAGTAACCGGGGAAATTACCTACGGTCTGGAACGTCTGGCCATGTACATTCAGGGCGTAGACAGCGTTTACGACCTGGTCTGGAGCGACGGCCCGCTGGGTAAAACCACTTACGGTGACGTGTTCCATCAGAACGAAGTGGAGCAATCCACCTACAACTTTGAATACGCCGACGTGGACTTCCTGTTCACCTGCTTCGAGCAGTACGAGAAAGAAGCGCAGCAGCTGCTGGCGCTGGAAAATCCGCTGCCGCTGCCTGCGTATGAACGTATTCTGAAAGCCGCCCATAGCTTCAACCTGCTGGATGCGCGTAAAGCCATCTCCGTCACCGAGCGTCAGCGCTATATCCTGCGCATTCGCACCCTGACCAAAGCAGTGGCAGAAGCTTACTACGCTTCCCGTGAAGCCCTTGGCTTCCCGATGTGCAACAAAGACAAATAAGAGGCGGCCATGTCTGAGAAAACTTTTCTGGTGGAAATCGGCACTGAAGAGCTGCCACCAAAAGCACTGCGCAGCCTGGCTGAGTCCTTTGCTGCAAACTTTACCGCGGAGCTGGACAACGCTGGCATCGCGCACGGCAACGTTGAGTGGTTTGCTGCACCGCGTCGCCTGGCGCTGAAAGTCGCGAATCTGGCGGAATCTCAACCCGATCGTGAAGTTGAAAAACGTGGTCCGGCCATTGCCCAGGCGTTTGACGCTGAAGGCAAACCGAGCAAAGCGGCAGAAGGTTGGGCACGTGGCTGCGGCATCACGGTTGATCAGGCTGAGCGTCTGACTACCGACAAAGGCGAATGGCTGCTGTATCGCGCGCATGTGAAAGGCGAAAGCGCTGAAACGCTGCTGCCAAACATGATTGCCACTTCGCTGGCGAAGCTGCCGATCCCGAAACTGATGCGCTGGGGCGCGTCTGACGTTCACTTCGTGCGTCCGGTTCACACCGTGACTCTGCTGCTGGGCGACAAAGTTATTCCGGCAACGATTCTGGGCATTCAGTCCGATCGTGTGATCCGTGGACACCGCTTTATGGGCGAGCCGGAATTCACTATCGATTCTGCCGATCAGTATCCGGAAATCCTGCGTGAGCGAGGCAAAGTCATTGCGGATTACGCTGAGCGTAAAGCGAAAATCAAAGCCGATGCTGAAGAAGCGGCGCGTAAGATTGGCGGTAACGCTGACCTGAGCGAAAGCCTGCTGGAAGAAGTCACCTCGCTGGTAGAATGGCCGGTAGTGCTTACCGCGAAATTCGAAGAGAAATTCCTCGCTGTTCCGTCTGAAGCGCTGGTACACACCATGAAAGGTGACCAGAAGTACTTCCCGGTTTATGCGAACGACGGCAAATTGCTGCCGAACTTTATCTTCGTTGCCAACATCGAATCGAAAGATCCGACCCAGATTATCTCCGGTAACGAGAAGGTTGTTCGTCCGCGTCTTGCGGATGCTGAGTTCTTCTTCAATACCGACCGTAAAAAACGCCTTGAAGACCATCTGCCGCGTCTGCAAACCGTGCTGTTCCAACAGCAACTGGGTACGCTGCGCGACAAGACTGACCGTATCCAGGCGCTGGCGGGCTGGATTGCTGGTCAAATTGGCGCTGACGTTAACCACGCAACGCGTGCTGGCCTGCTGTCCAAGTGCGATCTGATGACCAACATGGTCTTCGAGTTCACCGACACCCAGGGCGTGATGGGAATGCACTACGCGCGTCACGATGGCGAAGCGGAAGATGTCGCGGTGGCGCTGAACGAGCAGTATCAGCCGCGTTTTGCCGGTGATGACCTGCCGTCTAACCCGGTGGCTTGTGCCGTGGCGATTGCTGACAAGATGGACACCCTGGCGGGTATCTTCGGTATTGGTCAGCATCCGAAAGGCGACAAAGACCCGTTTGCGCTGCGTCGTGCTGCTCTGGGCGTGCTGCGTATCATCGTTGAGAAGAACCTGAATCTGGATCTGCAAACGCTGACGGAAGAGGCTGTTCGTCTGTATGGCGACAAGCTGACCAACGCCAACGTGGTGGATGACGTTATCGACTTTATGCTTGGTCGCTTCCGCGCCTGGTATCAGGACGAAGGTTATACCGTCGATACCATTCAGGCCGTGCTGGCGCGTCGTCCGACTCGTCCGGCTGATTTCGACGCACGTATGAAGGCGGTTTCGCACTTCCGTACACTGGAGGCCGCGTCCGCGCTGGCTGCCGCGAACAAACGTGTATCGAACATCCTGGCGAAGTCTGAAGAAACGCTGAATGACCGTGTGAATGCGGCAACGCTGAAAGAGCCGGAAGAAATTGCGCTGGCGATGCAGGTTGTGGTGCTGCGCGATAAGCTGGAGCCAGTTTTCGCCGCTGGCCATTACCAGGAAGCGCTGGTTGAGTTAGCGGAACTGCGTGAGCCAGTTGATGCGTTCTTCGAGAAAGTGATGGTCAACGTAGAAGATAAAGATCTGCGTATCAACCGTCTCTCCATGCTCGAAAAACTGCGCGAACTGTTCCTGCGCGTGGCGGATATTTCGCTGCTACAGTAACGGTCCTGAGCTGACTTAGAAAATGCCGGATGGCGCAATGCTTATCCGGCCTACTGGTGTTTATCTCGTAGGCCGGATAAGGCGAAGCCGCCATCCGGCATTTTTTTATGTTGTTAGCGCAGCTGTAATTTAGTCAGACAGGTCTGGCTGTCTTCCATGGTCTTAATGGGATACTCTGCTTTTTTGCCGTTGTAGCTTACTGCGATGGTGCCTGCCATATTGCGCGGTAGCCAAACCCCGACGAAGCCATTTCGACCGCTCTTCATCTCTTTTTGTAGCACTACATCACCCTTGTTATCCGTCACTTTGACATTGAATGTCTTCTCCGGCATTTCGCCCTGGCAACCGGAAAGGCTGTGGTTGAAGCAAGGATGTGTTTGCCATTCATAAGGGGAAAATGACAGATAGAACTTGTCACCGAGCGGCAGGGTATAGATCTGATCGCCTGAAGAGAGCTTCAGTTCAGTGCTGGTGACGGATGCCGAGTAGGGCAGTGGGCGGCTCTGTGGAGACTGGTCAATGGCCTCGACGATTTGCTCGACGGATTTTCCGCTGAGCCCGTGTTCCGCCAAAAAAGTGGCTTCAGGGGTTGCGGCGAACGCGCTACCGGTGGTGAGTAAACCTAAAACCAGCAGTAATGAGGATTTCGACATAGCTTCAATTCCTTGTGAACGTTGTGGAATACAGACTGGCTCACTATAAAGCTTGCCCTTAGGGAAAGGTCAAAGGGGCGGCGGGTAAAGTAATGCAAAGACGCGTGTGGGCGAGGCGTTTTAAGAAGTACAGATAAAAAAAATCCCCGCCGTTTGGCAGGGATTCAGAATCTTGAGCTTTTTAAGCTTACAGGCTGGTTACGTTGCCAGCTGCCGGGCCTTTAGCGCCGCTTTCGATGGTGAAGGAAACTTTCTGACCTTCGTCCAGAGATTTGTAGCCATCGTTCTGGATAGCAGAGAAGTGTACGAACACGTCTTTAGAGCCATCGTCAGGAGTGATGAAGCCGAAACCTTTGTCAGCGTTGAACCATTTTACGATACCAGTCATTTTACCGGACATAGTGTATTACCTTTTAAAAAATAAGTGTGCCTTTCGGCGATATGGCGTGCTTTACAGATTTTTTAACAGTAAAGGAAATGCTCACTACGAAGGGTATCAACGATAACTCTTGAAGGGACTTGCCTTACTAACTGCTGTAATGGTCTGTACGTCAAACCGTTGAGGGCATTAACTCATTTTACGCATGTGGATGCAACTACTATTTTCTTTTTTGTGGATAACCTTCGTAAGGGAACGGCCCCGTTACAGGACCGTTCTTAAGCAAAATTGAAAAATAGTTCAATCCATCAGTTGCTTACTTAATCTTGGATCTGCCTGGATCAGGCGCATTAACTTCAATTCGGTAGTGGAAGGCTTTACGCGTTTAGACTCCCATTCATGAACCATCGCGACTGTCACGCCCATTACTCGGGCAAAATCATCTGTTTTTAAACCCGTCCCTCGTCGTAACTGTTCAAATTCGGTGAAAGGGTTGGTTTTTTGCGTCAGAGTGACCGTCTGCGATACATCTTTAAAAACAATCTGCTCCAGACTGCTTAGCAGTTCAAACATAGGATCTTTGTATTCCATTGAGAACTCCTATAAATCACACAGCGGGATCGTGAATTTTCTCGAAGCTCATTAAGAGTAGTCGCAAAAAATGAAGTCGGATTCGGGGTTTGAGAGATGGATTCGTTTCAGCAGATCGCAGGTGACAATCTGTTGCTGGCTAACAAACTGATAAAGGTCGGGATCTCCGAACGATCGATTCCGATTGTAAAGATGACTAAAATATGACGCCGAGTAGTAAATGCAGCATTGTTTAGCAAAACGAACGGTGGTGGGAACGGTTATTTTCCCCCACAAGATTATGCGGAAAGGGTATCTTGCGGGGCTGACCTGGACTATCCTTGTTAACGTCAGGCACGCGGGTGTCGTTGTGCGCATTTTTGGGTGAAAGGAGTATTAAAATGGCGACAGGTAAGTCCTGCTCTCGCTGGTTTGCGCCTGTTTTGGCGCTCTTAATGGTAGTTGGCCTGAGTGGGTGTTTTGATAAAGAAGGCGATCAACGTAAAGCGTTTATCGATTTTCTGCAGAATACTGCAATGCGTAGCGGAGAGCGTTTACCAACGCTGACCGCCGATCAGAAAAAACAGTTTGGCCCGTTTGTGTCCGATTACGCGATTCTGTATGGCTATTCGCAGCAGGTTAATCAGGCGATGGACTCCGGTCTGCGTCCGGTGGTTGATAGCGTAAATGCGATTCGTGTTCCTCAGGATTATGTGACTCAGCGTGAGCCGCTGCGTCAGGCAAATGGTGCGCTAGGTGTATTAGGGCAACAGTTGCAGAATGCGAAACTACAGGCAGATGCTGCGCATGGCGCGCTGAAGCAGGGCGAAGATCTGAAGCCGGTCTTTGACCAGGTTTACAATAAAGTAGTCACTGTACCTGCAGAGGCGTTACAGCCGCTGATCCCTGCAGCGCAAATCTTCACGCAGCAGTTAGTGCAGGTTGGTGATTTTGTGGCGCAGCAGGATACGCAGGTGAGCTTTGTCGCCAACGGTATCCAGTTCCCAACGTCACAGCAGGCAAGTCAGTACAACACGCTGATTGGCCCGTTGGCTGCTCAACATCAAGCATTTAACCAGGCCTGGACTGCTGCGGTGAATGCCGCTCAGTAATTAAGCCGCTGTAAGATATGAAGGGCCGGGTGAGCGTAAGCGCTACCCGGCCTTTTGTTTATCGCACGACCTGCGGGTTTACGCAGTTCTTCTCAACGCGTCCTTGCAGCGCATCGATTAAGTTATCCACCGCACAGGCCGCCATGTTATAGCGCGTTTCGTGCGTGGCTGAACCAATGTGCGGCACAGCAACCACGTTTGGCAGCGACAGCAGCGGTGAGTCAGCCGGTAATGGCTCCTGCTCAAACACATCCAGGCCAGCGGCATGAATTTCACCGTTTTGCAGGGCGGCAATCAGTGCTTTTTCATCGACCACCGGCCCACGTCCGGCGTTAATGAAAATGGCGGAAGACTTCATTTTGGCAAACTGTTCGGTGCTGAACAGATGATGCGTTTCGTCGGTTAACGGCAGGATCAGGCAGACAAAATCGGATTCTTGTAACAGCGTATCGAGGTCGCAGTAGCGCGCGTTGAAGCGTTCTTCTGCTTCCTGATGATGACGGCGCGCATTATAGAGAATCGGCATGCTAAAGCCGAAATGCGCACGTTGTGCCAGCGCCAGCCCAATGCGGCCCATGCCGACAATCCCCAGCGTTTTGTGGTGCACATCCGTACCGAACCAGTCCGGCCCGATACTTTTGGTCCATTCACCGACCTTCACGCGTTCAGCCACTTCTACCATGCGGCGAGCGGTACTTAACACCAGCGCCATCACCGTATCGGCGACGGTTTCTGTCAGTACGGTTGGCGTGTGCATCAACAGCACCTTACGCGCGTTAAGGGCATCGACGTCGAAGTTGTCATAGCCGACGGAAATCGTGGAGGTCGCACGCAGTTTCGGCATTTTCTCCAGTAGAGCGGTATTGACGGCTTCACTGGAGCCCAGCAGACCTTCCGCATTGGCAAAAGCCTCAGCGTGCTGTGCGACCGTTTCCGGGCGCAGGTTAGGCACCTGAGTCACAGTAAAATGCTCTTCCAGGCGATGCAGTAAATCGTCAGGTAACGCTTTATAGAGAATAATGGACGGCTTCATGCGAATCTCCGTAAGTTAAAATTTAAGCGTGGCGTGCGCCAATAGGTAGCTGTTGATTATTAGCAGGCTTAACAACGAGAGTTAGCCATACTGAGACAAAAAGCGCTACCCCCATAAAAATGTACGAGGCGGACGGGCTGCCGGTAGCGCCATTGAGGTAGCCGACAAACCATGAACCAAAGAATGAGCCTAGCGCGCCCATACTGTTAATCAGCGCCATTGCACCCCCGGCAACGTTACGCGGCAGCATTTCAGGAATGATGGCAAAGAAAGGACCATAAGGGGCATACATTGCCGCACCCGCAATAACCAACAGCGTATAAGAAATCCAGAAGTGGTCTGCGCCCACGGCCCATGAGCCGATAAAAGCGAAAGCAGCTATCAGTAACAGTGGCCAGACAAACAGCTTACGATTTTGCAGTTTATCGGAGGCCCAGGAAACGAGGATCATCGCCGCAGTCGCCGCCAGATAAGGTACGGATGACAGCCAGCCAACCTCAACCATCCCCAGATTTGCACCGCCGTTGCGGATAATCGACGGCAGCCACAGGACAAAACCATAGACGCCAATACTCCAGGTGAAATACTGCATACACAGCAGGATGACGTTACGTGAGCGGAAGGCTTCGCTATAGTTACGCACAGCTTTGATGCCTTGCTGCTCTTTTTCCAGTTGTGCCTGAAGGGCGGCTTTTTCAGATTCTGACAGCCAACCGACCTGAGACGGTTTGTCTTTTACCAGCACCCACCAGCAGAACGCCCAGATGATGGCCGGGAAGCCCTCGATGATGAACATTTCCCGCCAGCCCAGCGCCTGGATCAGATACCCGGAAACCACGGACATCCACAGGACGGTAACCGGGTTACCGAGGATCAGGAAAGTGTTTGCGCGCGAACGCTCGGACTTCGTAAACCAGTTACTGATATAAATCAGCATTGCGGGCATGACCGCGGCTTCAACGACGCCAAGAATAAAGCGGATGGCGGCAAGCATTGGAATATTGCTGACCATGCCGGTTAACGACGCACAGGCACCCCAGAGGATCAGACAGACAAAAATCAGTTTTCGTACGCTGCGGCGTTCGGCGTAAATTGCGCCTGGGATCTGAAAGAAGAAGTAGCCGAGGAAAAACAGCGCGCCCAGCAGGGAAGAGATCCCTTTGGTAATGCCGAGGTCCTCGTTGATACCTGCGGCGGAGGCGAAGCTGAAGTTCGCGCGGTCAAGGTACGCCAGGCTATACGTGATAAACACGATTGGCATGATGTACCACCAGCGTTTTGCTGCATTAGTTGAGCTATTCATAGACTGCCCTCTGGTTATACTGATACGCCGCCTCTGAATGTAGGGTACAGAGGCAGAGTTGGCCGGGAATTTATTCCCCTAATTGTTCACGTGTGGGTAATCCTTCGCTGTCGCCCTGAACCTGAATGGCCAGTGCGCCAATTTTATTGCCGCGGGTCACAGCCTGATGCAGCGAGCGGCCTTCCAGCAGGGCGCTAATAACGCCCACGGCAAAACCATCACCTGCGCCGACCGTATCAACCACGTTGTCGACTTTTACCGGTGCAACGCAGCCTTGTTCACCGCCGGCGGTTTTGTACCAGGCGCCATCAGCCCCGGTTTTGATGATCACGGCCTTCACCCCGTGGCGCAGATAAAAGTCGGCGATGGCTTCAGGCGTCTGCTGACCGGTTAAAATCATGCCCTCTTTTAATCCAGGTAAAACCCAGTCGGCCTGGAATGCCAAACGGTTCAGTTTTTCCACCATCTCGGCTTCGCTTTTCCACAGCACCGGGCGCAAATTCGGGTCGAACGAGATGGTCTTCCCTTGGGCCTTCATGGTACGGGCGGTATGCGCCAGTAGTTCATAAGAGCTGGCTGAAAGCGCTGCCGCTACGCCGCTCAGGTGCAGGTGGCGCGCGCTGGCGAAGTAGGCTTCGTGATAATCCTCAATGCTGAGGTGGCTGGCAGCGGAACCTTTGCGGAAGTATTCCACAATGGGATCGGTTCCATTTTCGACCTTAGATTTAAGCTGAAAGCCAGTAGCGTAACGCCCGTCCTGGGTGACTCCCTGCGCATCAATCCCTTCTTTTTCCAGCGACTTAACGATAAAACGGCCAAAACTGTCGTTGCCTACACGGCTTACCCAACCGACCTTCAGGCCCAGCCGGGCAAGACCGGTCGCCACATTGAGTTCAGCGCCAGCAACGCGCTTGATAAACTGCTCCACATCCGCCAGTTCGCCGGTTTGCGTGGCGACAAACATCGCCATCGCTTCACCAATAGTGACCACATCCAGTGAATTTTTCATGCGTTACTCCTCGCGTAACAACTCGACGTAACGGCGAGTAACCGCCGCCAAATCCTGCCCTTCCAGGGGAAACTCAATGCCGCGTGGAACATCGCCCGGCAGCGTTTTCAACAGCGTCAGCCAGCGCGGATCGGCTGCATCAGGTGGTACGGCACGGTAGCTGTCGCGATGTGCAACGGCGGCTTTGACATGGATATACCCAACGGTTGACGCCAGATTCTGCGCCGCCTGTTCCGGGGAGTCGCCCACCCACAGCCAGTTGCCCATATCGAAGGTCAGAGATATCGGCAGATTCTGCGTCTGGCAGGCTTCGTTAAAGCGCTGCATCGGCTTCAGGCGTCCGCAGGCGGTCTGATCGTTTTCGACAACCAGTTCCATTCCGCTGTTGTCCAGCCATTCGCGTAACACGTTGAACTGTTCGGTATGGGAGAAATGACCGAGGGAGACTTTTAGCCACAGCGCCTGCAGAGCCTGTGCTTCTTCAAGTAGCGCAGGAAGTCGGGGATTGAGGCTACCGTCCTCAAGGAACAACGGCTCAGGCGCTGAGTAACAGGCCAGCAGGCCGAAAATTTCGATAGCAGATGCCACCGTAGACAGCGTGTGCAGCTCGGCGTCGGTCAGCAATTCGCGGCGGATTTCGACGCCGTCAGCACCGGCTTCAGCGATAATGGGCAGCATTGCCGTTTGCCCGCCAGCGGCCCGTACCTGGTCATGGCCGTAAGCGGCGGTGACCACCATAATTTTTCTTTTCATGGAAACTCCAGACTAGCGTTCTTGCTATAACGCTAGATGGAACCGGTTCCAAAGAAAAGCTTATGATGTTGAATTTATGATCACCATCACGAAGGAAATTTAACGGGCGGTAGAGCCGCGAACGATCAGTTCGCCGGAGAAGACCTGTTCCTGAATGGCAGCAGAGCCGCCATCGATCCGGCGTACAACCTGCTCAACGGCGGTGTAGCCAATCTGCCAGGTAGGTTGTTTCAACGTGGTAATACCAACGCCCGCCAGTTCGGCCCATTCCAGTTCGTCAAAACCGAGCAGGCCGATATCGCTGCCCCAGTTAAGGCCAATGCGTTTCAGGGCGCGGGCAACCTGCAGTGTGAGAGCGCCATTGGCTGAGATAACGGCTTTGCGCATTCCCCGGTGCTGCTGGTGGAACTGGCGCAGGGTGTCGTCCAGTTGCGTATTGTCCGTGAGCGGGACTTCGGCATTTTGCGCGATAACGCCGGGGTACTGTGCGAGGGTGGCGCGAAAAGCGCTCAGGCGCTCGCGGCGGGTATTCACCATGCCGAGCGGTTCGCTGAGGAACAGGATGGCTTCAAAACCTTGTTCGACCAGATGTTCCGTGGCAACCGTTGCCGCCTGGGTGTTATCCAGCCCGACCATATCACAGGCGAAATCGGGGATTTTACGGTCAATCAGCACCATCGGCAGCGCAGACTGCTGCAGGCGGTTCAGCCCCTCTTCGCGCATCCCGACGGCGTTGACCACAATCCCTTCGACCTGGTAGCTGCGCAGCAGGTCGAGATAATGCAGTTCCTGATCCACTTCGTTGTTGGTGTTACACACCAGCGGGGTAAAGCCTTTATCGCGGCAGGCGGCTTCAATGCCGCTTAACACGTTGACGGAGTAGGGATTGGTAATATCGGCGATGATCAGGCCAATCAGGCGGGTACGACCGTGTTTCAGGCCTCTTGCCATCAGGCTGGGACGGTAGTCGAGATCGGCAATGGCTTGTTCAATGCGGGCCAGTAGCGCGTCGGAAAGCAGGTGCTTTTCACCGTTGAGATAGCGTGAAATGCTGGTCTTGCCGGTTTTTGCGGCTTTCGCCACATCGCTGATGGTTGCCCGTGTTGATTTGCTCATCGCTGATTTCCCTGAATTTCGTGTGAATACCTTAGCGGGAAAATCTGACGAAGCAAGTAATTTGCCCGGTGGCGCTGCGCTTACCGGGCCTACATGTCGAACGTAGGCCGGGTAAGGCGAAGCCGCCACCCGGCTCAACGATTACTGCACAGGACTCAACGTAATCTCTACGCGACGGTTCTGCGCTTTACCTTCCGCCGTGCTGTTGCTGGCGATCGGATTTGACGGACCCATGCCCTGAGTGCGGATACGATTAGCGGCAACCCCTTGCGTGATCAAGGCGCTGGCCACGGAGTCCGCGCGTTGTTGAGACAGACGCATATTCAGATCCTGGCTGCCGGTGCTGTCGGTGAAGCCCAGCACGTTGACGGCGGTTTTATTGTACTCTTTCAGTACCATTGCCACGCCGGTCAGAGTGTTGGCACCAGCAGGTTTCAGGTTGGCGCTGCTGCTGTCGAAGGTGACGTTATTCGGCATATTCAGAATGATGTTATCGCCACTACGCGTCACGCTGACGCCCGTTCCCTGCATTTTTTCGCGCAGTTTTGCTTCCTGCACATCCATGTAATAGCCGATACCACCACCAACGGCCGCACCCGCCGCCGCGCCAATCAGTGCGCCTTTACCGCGATCTTTCTTCGAAGAAGAGAGTGCGCCAATGCCCGCGCCGACCAGAGAGCCAATACCCGCGCCAATGCCGGATTTACCCGCTTCGCGTTCGCCGGTGTAAGGGTTTGTTGTGCAGCCAGAAACCGCCAGGGCGCCGCTCACGATGGCAGCAATAACAAAAACACGTTTCTTCATCTTAATTCCTTAATGACTTTTTCTTCTTTGCCACAGCGACCGTGGCGGTTGATTATGACGTGTGAACATGAAGAAAATTCCAGGGAAGACTCTGAAATTTGTAAGTAACATTGAACGGCATAATAAATAAGCCGTCACATCGCATTCAGGAGCGCCATCTTGGCTAATTCACCCGCACATTACTCGGTGTTAACCGCCGCCCACTGGGGACCAATTCTCGTCGACACCGATGGTGAGACGGTTTTCTCCTCGTGTGGCGCGTTGCCCACTTCCCATCCCAACTCTTTGCAAACCGTGGTGCGCGACCAGGTTCACAGTAAAACGCGGGTACGTTTTCCAATGGTGCGTAAAGGCTTTCTCGCCTCGCCGGAGAATCCCCAGGGCGTGCGTGGGCAGGATGAATTTGTTCGCGTCAGTTGGGACGATGCGCTGAATCTTATCCATACGCAGCATAAACGTATCCGTGACAGCTACGGCCCGGCCTCGATTTTTGCCGGTTCCTACGGCTGGCGATCTAATGGCGTGTTACACAAAGCGGCAACTCTGCTACAGCGTTATATGGCGCTGGCAGGCGGTTATACCGGGCATCTGGGGGATTATTCGACGGGGGCTGCGCAGGCGATCATGCCGTACGTGGTGGGCGGTAACGAGGTTTACCAGCAGCAAACCAGCTGGCCTGTGGTGCTTGAGAACAGCGAGGTGGTGGTGTTATGGAGCGCTAATCCGCTGAATACACTGAAGATTGCCTGGAACGCGTCCGATGAGCAGGGGCTTGCTTACTTTGAGGCTTTGCGCGACAGCGGTAAACGGTTGATCTGTATCGATCCGATGCGATCGGAAAGCGTCGAATTCTTTGGCGAAAAGATGGAATGGATTGCCCCGCATATGGGGACCGACGTGGCGCTGATGCTGGGCATCGCGCATACGCTGGTGGAAAACGGCTGGCATGACGAGGATTTTCTCGCCCGGTGTAGCACCGGCTATGACCGTTTTGCAAACTATCTGCTGGGTAAATCTGATGATGTTGTGAAAACGGCAGAGTGGGCTGCGGAGATTTGCGGTATACCCGCAACAAAAATACGCGAACTTGCGGTGATATTTCACCAAAATACCACCATGCTGATGGCCGGATGGGGGATGCAGCGCCAACAGTATGGTGAGCAGAAACACTGGATGATCGTCACCCTGGCCGCCATGCTCGGGCAAATCGGGACGCCAGGCGGCGGTTTTGGGCTGTCGTACCATTTTGCCAACGGCGGCAATCCAACGCGCCGGGCTGCGGTGCTGGCTTCAATGCAGGGCAGCGTTAAAGGCGGTACCGACGCGGTAGATAAAATCCCGGTGGCGCGAATTGTTGAAGCGCTGGAAAATCCCGGTGGTTTTTACCAGCACAACGGCATGGACCGCCATTTCCCGGACATCCGCATGTTGTGGTGGGCTGGTGGCGCTAACTTCACCCATCATCAGGACACTAACCGTTTAATTCGCGCCTGGCAAAAACCGCAGCTGGTGGTTATCTCGGAGTGTTTCTGGACCGCCGCAGCGAAGCATGCCGATATCGTACTGCCAGCGACCACCTCCTTTGAGCGCAATGATTTGACCATGACCGGCGACTACAGCAACCAGCACCTGGTGCCGATGAAGCAGGTTGTGCCGCCGCAGGACGAAGCGCGAAATGATTATGATGTTTTTGCTGAGCTGAGTGAACGCTGGGAAGAGGGCGGTTACGAGCGATTCACCGAAGGCAAAAGCGAGCTGGAATGGCTGGAGACGTTTTACAATATTGCCGGGCAACGTGGGGCCAGTCAGCAGGTGACATTGCCGCCTTTCGCCGAGTTTTGGCAGCGCAACGCCCTGATCGAAATGCCGGAAAATGCCGCCAGCGCGCAGTTTATCCGTTTTGCGGATTTTCGCCGCGACCCGCAGGCTCATCCGCTGAAAACGGACAGCGGAAAAATTGAAATCTACTCCGCGAGGATTGCTGGTTACGGCTACGCGGACTGTGCGGGGCACCCGATGTGGCTGGAGCCGGATGAGTGGTTCGGTAATGCCGAACCGGGCCAGCTACAGCTGCTTTCCGCCCATCCGGCGCACCGTTTGCACAGTCAGCTTAACTACAGCGCGTTGCGTGAGCAGTATGCGGTAGCGGATCGTGAGCCGGTAACGATTCATCCGCAGGATGCCCACGCGCGCGGCATTGCGGATGGCGATACGGTCAGGGTGTGGAATCAGCGTGGACACGTTCTGGCGGGGGCTGTGGTGACGGAGGGCATCAAACCTGGCGTCATCTGTATTCATGAAGGCGCCTGGCCTGATTTGGATCTCGCAGCGAACGGTATTTGTAAAAATGGCGCCGTCAACGTGCTGACCAAAGATCTCCCCAGCTCGAAGCTGGGGAATGGCTGCGCAGGCAACACCGCGCTGGCGTGGCTCGAAAAATACAGCGGACCGAACCTGGCGCTTACGGCGTTTGATCCGCCTGCCAGCCCATAATCCACGTAGGATGATGAGTCTCTTCCTGCCATGCGCCGTCTTCAATGCGAAAACCCAGCGCATGGTAGAAGTTCACCGCTGATTGATTCTTCTGGTAGACCTCCAGGCTGAGTAACGAAAAGCGCTGCTGCACATGCTGCACCAGCGCTTTGCCGATCCCGCTTCTGATGGCGGCAGGCGCGACAAACAGCGCGCCGAGGAAGCGGTCATCAATGACGCTGACAAAACCTTTGAGCTCGCCTTCTTCTTCCCACACCCAGGTTTGCGCGGCTGGCAGATAAACATCCCGCACCACGGATTCACTTTCGCGCCAGTAGCGCTCTTCGATAAACGGATGGGCATGGATTGTGCTTTCCATCCACAGCGTTAGAATCGCCGGTAGATCTTCAGCCTTTGATTCACGAATCATGTTGTTCTCCCGGATAACAGATGCAGCTGGTGACATGATCGTTGACCAGGCCGCATGCCTGCATAAAGGAGTAACAAATGGTGGTGCCGACAAACTTAAATCCGCGTTTTTTTAACGCTTTAGACAGCGCGTCTGACGCAGGCGTGGAGGTGGGAATATCGCTCAGGTTGGCGGCGCGGGTCACTTGCGGTTGGTTATCAACAAATGACCAGACGAACTCGCTAAACGACTCTCCGTTTTGTGCCATCGTCAGAAAGGCGCGAGCGTTGCCGATAATGGCCTGAATTTTTCCGCGATGGCGAATTATGCCGGCATCCAGTACCAGCCTTTCCACATCCTCTTCGGTCATGGCTGCCACTTTTTCCGGGTCAAAATGGTGGAAAGCGTGGCGATAATTTTCCCGTTTCTTGAGTACGGTAATCCACGATAACCCGGCCTGCTGGCCTTCGAGGCAGATCATTTCGAACAGCTTTTTGCCATCGGTTTCGGGGACGCCCCATTCCTTGTCGTGGTAGGCAATGTAAAGTGGATCCTGACTGACCCATCCGCAACGCTGCATATTCTTCCTCGCTGTTTTTACTGGCGTAAAAATTTCATTCGGCCCGCCTTGACGCGCCAGCTAAAAAGACAATATTTAATACAAGGCCTGCTGGCCCAAATACTTCACACAATGACAATAATATCGCCGAATTCGGCTCTTTTCTGGAGTCGCGTTGATGCTTATAAGAAACAGTAGTGGTCGCCAAAGGTTAACTCTGGCGAGCGTCATAGTTTGTGCGCTGTCCATCAATACAGCATATGGCTGGCAACAAGAATATATCGTTGATGCGCTGTCAGGGCATACGGCTGAACGTTATACATGGGACAGCGATCACCAACCACGTTATAACGACATTCTGGAAGAACGTATTCGTTCCACTCAGAACGTGGCGGGGCCCGTGGTGAATCTGGCGGATGAGACGCCAATGGATGCCACCAGCGGCATGAGTATGGGCTGGAACTTCCCGCTTTCAAGGCAGGTGACAACCGGTCCGGTTGCCGCGCTGCATTATGACGGTTCCACCACATCTACTTACAACGAATTTGGCGATAGCGCGACGTCGGCAACGCAGAACGATCCGCTGTGGCATGCCAGCGTGAGCTCGTTGGGCTGGCGAGTCAATTCGCAGTTCGGTGATGTGCGACCGTGGGCGCAAATCAGCTATAACCAGCAGTTTGGCGAAAATATCTGGAAGGCGCAGTCGGGTCTCAGTCGCATGACGGCGGCGGGTCAGGACGGTAACTGGGTAGATGTTACCGTCGGTGCGGATATGCTGTTGAACCCGCATATGGCGGCTTACGCGGCGCTGTCGCAGGCGGAAAATAGCACCAACAACAGCGACTATATGTACACCATGGGAGTGAGCGCCAAATTTTAACGTAAACAATCATCACATAAACATCTTGATTACATGTTGAGATCAACAATCACACGCACTCCAGCGATAGCGTGTACTAACTCATGCGATAAAATTCAGTAACCCGACTTTTTGTCTCGTCATTCATTCCGCATTCCAGGCATTTCATTCCGTCCTGGCGGCATTTCATGCCGTTTTCCCCTGCTCATAAAAACGCTTCGGTATGGTTGTTGGCAGAGAATTTCCCATTTTGTTTATGCAGGAAGACTGCCATGAAAACTTCTGATTATCAGCGTACCCGCTGGCTGACACTGATCGGCACCATCATTACCCAATTTGCTTTAGGTTCTGTTTATACCTGGAGCCTGTTTAACGGTGCGCTTTCTTCTAAGCTTGATGCGCCGGTGAGTCAGGTTGCCTTTTCCTTTGGCCTGCTGAGCCTCGGGCTGGCAATTTCTTCTTCCGTCGCCGGGAAACTGCAGGAACGTTTTGGCGTGAAACGCGTCACCATGGCCTCCGGTATTTTACTCGGTGTTGGCTTCTTCTTAACCGCCCACTCTGACAGCCTGATTATGCTGTGGCTGAGCGCTGGTGTGTTGGTTGGTCTGGCGGATGGTGCAGGCTACCTGTTAACACTTTCCAACTGTGTAAAATGGTTCCCGGAGCGTAAAGGGCTGATTTCCGCCTTCGCTATCGGTTCTTACGGTCTTGGCAGCCTCGGTTTTAAATTCATCGATAGCCAACTGTTGAGCACCGTGGGTCTGGAAAAAACCTTCATGATCTGGGGCGCGATTGTGCTGGTAATGATCGTCTTTGGCTCCACGCTGATGAAAGACGCCCCGAATCAGGAAGTGAAAACGAAAAATGGCGTGGTTGAGAATGACTACACCCTGGCGCAGTCCATGCGTAAACCGCAGTACTGGATGCTGGCGGTCATGTTCCTGACGGCGTGTATGAGCGGGCTGTACGTAATTGGCGTGGCGAAAGATATCGCACAAAGTCTGGCACATATGGATGTGGCAACGGCGGCAAACGCGGTGACCGTGATTTCTATCGCTAACCTGTCCGGTCGTCTGGTTCTGGGGATTCTGTCCGACAAAATCTCTCGTATTCGCGTTATCACCATTGGGCAGGTCGTTTCGCTGGTGGGTATGGCGGCACTGCTGTTCGCGCCGTTGAATGATGTGACCTTCTTTACGGCGATTGCCTGTGTGGCATTTAACTTTGGCGGCACCATCACCGTGTTCCCGTCACTGGTGAGTGAGTTCTTCGGTTTGAACAACCTGGCTAAAAACTACGGTGTCATTTACTTAGGTTTCGGTATCGGCAGCATTTGTGGTTCCATTATCGCCTCGCTGTTCGGCGGATTCTATGTGACCTTCTGCGTTATCTTTGCGCTGTTAATTATCTCGCTGGCGCTTTCTACCACTATTCGTCAGCCGCAGCGTAGCGTCTATACCGAGGCACACGCCTGATCTATTAGTGGTCTGATTAATGCCCGGCGCATATATTTACAAAAATATATGCGCCGTTTGCATTCTCTATAAGCACTTTTCTTCCCTCCTGTGGTCTACTTACCTGCGCTGTAGAATTGTCTTATTATCTGCATTTGTCGCACTTTTCCCCTGTATGGCCTGACAGGCTTTTGCGCAGGGTGTTTTTATCCCTTCCTCCAGGGTTTGTTTGCATGAGATATATCAAATCGATGACGCAGCAGAAGCTGAGTTTCTTGCTGGCGATCTATATCGGTCTTTTTATGAATTGCGCTGTGTTTTTCCGTCGTTTTAGCGGATATGCGCACGAGTTTACCGTCTGGAAAGGACTCTCTGCGGTTGTTGAATTAGCTGGCACTGTGCTGGTGACCTTCTTTTTACTCCGTATTCTCTCTTTATTTGGCCGACGCGCCTGGCGTGTACTGGCAACGTTTGTGGTGCTCTGCTCTGCTGGCGCCAGCTATTACATGACCTTCCTGAACGTGGTCATTGGCTACGGTATTATTGCCTCCGTAATGACAACGGATATTGATTTATCGAAAGAAGTTGTTGGCTGGCATTTTATCGTGTGGCTGGTTTCGGTCAGCATTTTACCGTTGGTTCTGATTTGGAGTAATCGCTGCCGCTATACCCTGATGAAACAGATCCGCACGCCTGGCATGAGATGGCGTAGCGTGGCGGTGGTATTGGTGGCTGGCCTGATGGTATGGGCGCCGATTCGCTTGCTGAGCATGCAACAGAGAAGCGTTGAGCGAGAAACAGGAATCGATTTACCCAGCTATGGTGGGGTTGTGGCGAATTCCTATCTGCCGTCAAACTGGCTCTCTGCGCTGGGTTTGTACGCCTGGGCACAGGTGGATGAATCCTCAGACAACAAATCGCTGATGAACCCGGCGAAGAAGTTTACCTATGTTGCGCCCAAAAACCTCGACGACACCTACGTGGTCTTTATTATTGGCGAAACGACCCGCTGGGATCATATGGGGATTTTTGGCTATGAGCGCAATACCACGCCAAGGCTCGCCCAGGAGAAAAATCTGGCCGCGTTCCGAGGATATTCCTGTGATACGGCGACTAAACTTTCGCTGCGCTGTATGTTTGTGCGCGAGGGCGGGGCGGAAGAAAACCCGCAGCGTACTCTGAAAGAACAAAACGTCTTTTCTGTGCTCGGCCAGTTAGGGTTCAAGACCGATCTTTACGCGATGCAAAGCGAGATGTGGTTCTACAGCAATACTATGGCAGAGAACATTGCCTATCGTGAGCAGATTGGCGCTGAGCCGCGTAACCGTGGCAAAAACGTTGACGATATGCTGCTGATTAATGAGATGCAGCAATCTTTACAGAAGACTGATGATGGCGAAAAGCGTCTGATTATTCTGCACACCAAGGGCTCGCATTTTAACTACACCCAGCGCTACACCCGCGAATATGCACAGTGGAAGCCGGAGTGTGTCAACGTGGATAGTGGCTGCTCGAAAGCTGAGATGATTAATTCATTTGATAATTCGGTAACCTACGTTGATCACTTTATTACCAAAGTGTTTGATCAATTGCGCGATAAGAAAGCGATTGTGTTCTACGCCGCCGATCACGGTGAGTCAATTAACGAACGTGAGCACCTGCACGGAACGCCGCGTAAAATGGCGCCGCCTGAGCAGTTCCGCGTTCCTATGATGGTGTGGATGTCTGACAAATATCTGGAAGACCCTGACCATGCGAAGGCGTTTGCGCACCTGAAGCAAGAAGCTGAGATGAAGGTGCCGCGTCGTCATGTGGAACTGTACGATACCGTTCTGGGTTGCCTTGGTTATACCTCGCCAAATGGGGGGATTAACGAGAATAACAACTGGTGTCGTATCCCGGACGCGAAGAAGGTTACAGCCCAGTAACAGAGCTGCTGACTTTCTCGCCGATCAAATGGCATTTTGATACTAAGGGATTGACGGGCGCGTGGCTGAGCAGTAAGATGCGCCCCGCATTCGGTGATTGGCGCAGCCTGGTAGCGCACTTCGTTCGGGACGAAGGGGTCGGAGGTTCGAATCCTCTATCACCGACCAATTTTAAAACCCTGCTCAACGAGCAGGGTTTTTTGCTTTATAGCCCAGGAGGATGAGAACCTCCGGGGGTAAGAGGTTCGACTCGAGCGTAGCGAGAGAACGTTGCGTCAGCAACGGCCCGCAGGGCGAGCCACGTAGTGGCGAGTAATCCTCTATCACCGACCAAATTCAAAACCCTGCTCAACGAGCAGGGTTTTTTGCCTTATCCGGCCTACAGACTCAGTTTCATCCCAGCGTGTATGGCGTTATTCCAACCCCACCTTTGACCTTCCTTTTATCTGCAAAAATTGTGCATCACTTCCCACTGACAGTTAACGATTCTGTGACATATTCCATTGCCTTTTTTTATGTTTGCTTGAAACTTTTTTTGCGCTACTTATGGCTGGCGCTGGCATTTTCCGCTGTGCGTTTTAACGTTCATGGCATTAATCGCTCAGATATGCAGCATTCATTGGGAAAATTTGAATAAATTGCATAAATGTTAATCTCCAAATGTTGCGAAGTATGAAGATGTTTATTCTGGCATAGTGCGCGTAGCACAAATTTCCCTGCTGAAAATACCCGCTTGCACTTTTTTTAATCTTTGTTTGCCAATTCTCACCGTTGGTGTAAATCGCGGTTACCTGTATTGACGTTTTCACATTCTGTTGACAGATTGTAGGGTATGAGGGGCATTTCATGGAGAATCCGCACTGCAACTCAGTCGCTTATGTGAACGGAATCCCCATCCTCTTAACGCTGACCCGGCCGGGTAAAAAACAAAAAAGGCCAGGCGGTGCAAACCCATTGCAAAGGGTAAAACAACAAACATCACATTTGGAGCAGAAGAATGAGTATTTCCTTGAAGAAGTCAGGGATGCTGAAGCTTGGTCTGAGCCTGGTGGCTATGACCGTCGCAGCAAGCGTACAGGCTAAAACTCTGGTTTATTGTTCAGAAGGATCTCCTGAAGGCTTTAACCCGCAGCTTTTCACCTCTGGTACCACCTATGATGCCAGCTCCGTGCCGATCTATAACCGCCTGGTCGAGTTCAAAACCGGCACAACTGAAGTGATCCCGGGACTTGCTGAGAAGTGGGAAATCAGCGAAGACGGTAAAACCTATACCTTCCACCTTCGCCCTGGCGTGAAGTGGCAGGACAACAAAGATTTCAAACCGACGCGCGATTTAAACGCCGATGACGTGGTGTTTTCTTTCGATCGTCAGAAAAATGCCCAGAACCCGTACCATAAAGTTTCTGGCGGCAGCTATGAATACTTCGAAGGGATGGGTCTGCCAGACCTGATCTCCGAAGTGAAAAAAGTGGATGATAAAACCGTTCAGTTCGTACTGACTCGCCCGGAAGCACCGTTCCTGGCTGACCTGGCGATGGACTTCGCTTCTATTCTTTCCAAAGAATATGCGGACAACATGCTGAAAGCCGGTTCCCCGGAGAAAGTGGATCTGAACCCAATCGGTACCGGTCCGTTCCAGCTGCAGCAGTACCAGAAAGACTCTCGTATTCTGTATAAAGCATTCGAAGGTTACTGGGGCACTAAGCCGCAGATCGACCGTCTGGTCTTCTCCATTACGCCTGACGCTTCTGTGCGTTACGCCAAACTGCAGAAGAACGAGTGCCAGGTGATGCCGTACCCGAACCCGGCTGACATCGCGCGCATGAAGCAGGATAAAAATATTAACCTGATGGAGCAGGCCGGTCTGAACGTTGGCTACCTCTCTTTCAACACCGAGAAGAAACCGTTTGATGATGTGAAAGTCCGTCAGGCGCTGACCTACGCGGTGAACAAAGAAGCGATCATCAAAGCGGTTTATCAGGGTGCTGGCGTTGCCGCGAAAAACCTGATCCCACCGACCATGTGGGGCTATAACGACGACGTTAAAGACTACACCTACGATCCTGAGAAAGCCAAAGCGCTGTTGAAGGAAGCCGGTCAGGACAAAGGCTTTACCGTTGAGCTGTGGGCCATGCCGGTACAGCGTCCTTACAACCCGAACGCCCGTCGTATGGCGGAAATGGTTCAGGCTGACTGGGCGAAAATTGGCGTTCAGGCCAAGATTGTGACCTATGAGTGGGGCGAGTATCTGAAACGCGCCAAAGCGGGTGAACATCAGGCGGTGATGATGGGTTGGACCGGTGACAACGGGGATCCGGACAACTTCTTCGCCACCCTGTTCAGTTGTGCGGCAGCGAAAGACGGCTCCAACTACTCTCGCTGGTGCTACAAGCCGTTTGAAGACCTGATCCAACCGGCGCGTGCGACCGACGATCACAACAAACGTATTGAACTGTACAAGCAAGCTCAGGTTGTTATGCACGATCAGGCCCCGGCTCTGATTGTTGCTCACTCCACCGTGTACGAACCAGTGCGTAAAGAAGTGAAAGGCTATGTGGTTGATCCATTAGGCAAACACCACTTCGAAAACGTCTCTGTCGAATAATTAAAAGCAATTAAGGAAGCGCTGCGCCCCGGTATTGTGTAGGCCGGATAAGCGCAGCGCCCTCCGGCGTAATGCTTTACCCGCGATGCAGTTTGCGTGGGATAAGATTTGTGAGCAATACAGACTCACGGTTCCAGGCCGTGCGTCATTAGAGAGAATCCGGGTTATGTTGCAGTTCATTCTCCGACGTTTGGGACTCGTCATCCCCACGTTTATCGGTATCACTCTTCTCACCTTTGCCTTCGTCCATATGATCCCCGGCGATCCGGTTATGATCATGGCAGGTGAACGTGGGATCTCCCCTGAGCGTCATGCTCAACTGCTGGCTGAACTCGGTCTGGATAAGCCGATGTGGCAGCAGTACCTCCACTATATCTGGGGGGTTATGCATGGCGATTTAGGTATCTCACTGAAAAGCCGCTTACCGGTGTGGGAAGAGTTCGTACCTCGATTCAAAGCCACGCTGGAACTCGGCGTCTGCGCGATGATTTTCGCCGTCTCAGTGGGTATCCCGGTGGGTGTACTTGCTGCCGTTAAGCGCGGCTCCATTTTCGATCATACCGCCGTTGGCCTGGCGCTGACCGGTTACTCCATGCCGATTTTCTGGTGGGGCATGATGCTGATCATGCTGGTTTCCGTGCAGTGGAACCTGACGCCAGTTTCTGGGCGGGTGAGCGACATGGTGTTCCTTGATGATTCCAATCCGCTGACCGGTTTTATGCTGATCGACACCGCAATCTGGGGTGAAGAGGGCAACTTTATCGATGCGTTGGCGCATATGGTCCTACCGGCAATGGTGCTGGGCACTATACCTCTGGCGGTCATTGTGCGTATGACCCGTTCATCGATGCTGGAAGTGCTGGGTGAGGATTACATCCGCACCGCGCGCGCTAAAGGTTTGACCCGTATGCGCGTCATCATCATTCACGCTCTGCGTAACGCGATGCTGCCCGTTGTCACCGTTATCGGCCTGCAGGTTGGTACGTTGCTGGCAGGGGCAATCCTGACCGAGACTATCTTCTCGTGGCCGGGGCTGGGACGTTGGCTGATCGATGCGCTACAACGCCGTGATTATCCGGTAGTGCAGGGTGGGGTACTGCTGGTCGCGACGATGATTATCCTCGTCAACCTGCTGGTAGACCTGCTGTACGGCGTGGTGAACCCGCGTATTCGGCATAAGAAGTAAGGGGCCATCATGTCACAGGTTACTGAAAATAAAGTTATTGCTGCACCGGTGCCCATGACCCCGCTGCAGGAGTTCTGGCACTATTTTAAACGCAACAAAGGTGCGGTTGTTGGGCTGGTGTACGTTGTGGTGATGATCCTGATTGCGGTCTTTGCCAACGTCCTTGCACCCTACAACCCGGCAGACCAGTTCCGCGATACGCTACTAGCTCCGCCTGCGTGGCAGGAAGGCGGTACCATGGCGCATCTGTTTGGTACTGATGATGTGGGCCGCGACGTGCTGTCCCGCCTGATGTACGGTGCGCGTCTGTCGCTGTTGGTTGGCTGTCTGGTGGTTGTACTCTCCCTGCTGATGGGCGTGGTTCTTGGGCTGATCGCTGGCTACTTTGGTGGAATTGTCGATAACGTCATCATGCGTGTGGTCGATATCATGCTGGCATTGCCGAGCCTGTTACTGGCGCTGGTGCTGGTGGCGGTATTTGGTCCCTCGATAGGCAACGCTGCGCTGGCGCTGACGTTTGTAGCATTGCCGCACTATGTGCGTCTGACGCGCGCCGCTGTGCTGGTGGAAGTTAACCGCGACTACGTCACCGCATCCCGCGTGGCGGGAGCCGGCGCGATGCGCCAAATGTTCGTCAATATTCTGCCTAACTGTCTTGCGCCGCTGATTGTTCAGGCGTCGCTTGGCTTCTCTAACGCCATTCTCGATATGGCTGCCCTCGGCTTCCTGGGGATGGGCGCACAGCCGCCTACGCCGGAATGGGGCACCATGCTCTCTGACGTTCTGCAGTTTGCCCAAAGCGCCTGGTGGGTCGTGACCTTCCCGGGGCTGGCGATCCTGTTGACGGTGCTGGCATTTAACCTGATGGGTGACGGTCTGCGTGACGCGCTCGATCCCAAACTGAAGCAGTAAGAGGTTCGAGATGGCGTTATTAAATGTAGATAAATTATCGGTGCATTTCGGCGACGTAGGTTCCGAATTCCGCGCCGTAGACCGCATTAGCTACAGTGTGAATCAGGGTGAAGTGGTTGGCATTGTTGGGGAGTCTGGTTCTGGTAAGTCCGTCAGCTCGCTGGCGATTATGGGACTGATTGACTACCCTGGCCGCGTTATGGCCGAAAATCTGGAGTTTAATGGTCGCGACCTGAAGCGCATCTCTGAGAAAGAGCGTCGCCAACTGGTGGGTGCGGAAGTGGCAATGATCTTCCAGGACCCGATGACTAGTCTTAACCCCTGCTATACCGTCGGCTACCAGATTATGGAAGCCATCAAGGTGCACCAGGGCGGCAACAAAAAAACGCGTATTCAGCGGGCAATTGACCTGCTGACGCTGGTGGGGATCCCCGATCCGGCCTCGCGTCTGGATGTCTATCCGCACCAGTTGTCCGGTGGGATGAGTCAGCGCGTGATGATCGCGATGGCAATTGCCTGTCGTCCGAAGCTGCTGATTGCAGATGAACCGACAACGGCGCTGGATGTGACCATTCAGGCGCAGATCATCGAGCTACTGCTGGAATTGCAGCAAAAAGAGAACATGGCGCTGGTCTTAATCACGCACGATCTGGCGCTGGTGGCTGAAGCGGCACACAAAATCATCGTGATGTACGCCGGGCAGGTAGTGGAAACCGGGGCCGCGCAGGATATCTTCCGCGCGCCGCGTCATCCGTATACCCAGGCATTGCTACGTGCGTTGCCGGAGTTTGCGCAGGATAAAGCGCGTCTGGCCTCACTGCCGGGCGTGGTGCCGGGGAAATATGACCGTCCGACGGGCTGTTTGCTGAATCCACGCTGCCCCTATGCGACCAACAAATGCCGCGCTGAAGAACCTGAACTGAACCTGCTGGAAGGCGGTCGTCAGTCGAAATGCCACTACCCACTTGATGATGCCGGGAGGCCTGGGCTATGAGTACGCAAAAGGCCGCCGCGCAACAGCCGCTGTTGCAGGCAATTGACCTGAAAAAACACTACCCGGTGAAGAAGGGCATGTTCGCCCCGGAACGCCTGGTGAAAGCGCTGGATGGCGTTTCCTTTACTCTGGAGCGCGGTAAAACGCTGGCGGTGGTAGGTGAGTCGGGCTGTGGGAAATCCACCCTTGGCCGTCTGCTGACGATGATTGAAATCCCGACTGGCGGTGAGCTGTATTACCAGGGTCAGGATTTACTCAAGCATGACCCGCAGGCGCAGAAGCTGCGTCGGCAGAAAATCCAGATAGTGTTCCAGAACCCCTATGGTTCCCTGAACCCGCGTAAAAAAGTAGGGCAGATTCTGGAAGAGCCGTTGCTGATCAACTCCACGCTCAGCAAAGAGGAGCGTCGTGAAAAAGCGCTGGCGATGATGGCGAAAGTGGGGCTGAAAACCGAGCACTACGACCGCTATCCGCATATGTTCTCCGGCGGCCAGCGTCAGCGTATCGCCATTGCCCGCGGTCTGATGCTTGACCCGGATGTGGTGATTGCCGACGAACCGGTCTCGGCGCTGGACGTTTCCGTACGTGCGCAGGTGCTGAACCTGATGATGGACTTGCAACAGGAACTGGGGCTGTCATACGTCTTTATCTCGCACGACCTGTCGGTGGTAGAGCACATTGCCGATGAAGTGATGGTGATGTATTTAGGCCGCTGTGTGGAAAAAGGAACCAAGGATCAGATCTTCAATAATCCACGGCATCCGTACACTCAGGCGCTACTCTCCGCAACGCCGCGCCTGAACCCGGACGATCGCCGCGAGCGTATCAAGCTGACCGGTGAGCTGCCAAGCCCACTGAATCCACCACCAGGCTGCGCATTCAACGCCCGTTGCCGCCGTCGCTTTGGTCCGTGTACTCAGCTTCAGCCACAGTTAAAAGACTATGGCGGTCAGCTGGTGGCCTGTTTCGCCGTTGACCAGGACGAAAACCCACAGCAATAAACGTGGGTTATGACCCGATAACCGGAGCCTTGTGCTCCGGTTTTTTTATATTTTGTTTTTCCGTCCACAATGTGAGTCCTCTGGCAGAACATTATTCCACAGCGTCTAAAATGTAGTCAGGTTTCCTCTCGTCACAGAAATATCTATTTCGCAGTTGCTAACTATCAGGAGCAAATGTGGTCACGATACGCTGGGATATTAAAACAATTGATCGTCTGTCGATGGTTGAGGATGTCCTGAAGGAATTTTCCTGCTGCGATATCAATATCATCTCCATGAAAGTCACACCTGGACGGATCCTGATTAAATCCTGGTGCCGCCAGCTACAGGATATTTCCTGTGTGCAATCCTGTTTAAGCCAGCGCGCCGATATTATTAATGTCGCCTACCTCTGTGAGGAGATAAGCGAGCTATCAACGCCGGAGCCGGAACGCCCGCGTTATTTCTCTGACATTATTTGCAGCAGCCAGAGCATGCACGCGCTTATCGAAAAGGCGATAAAAATTGCTGACAGCAAATATACCGTTCTGATCCGTGGCGATACGGGTACCGGCAAAGAGCTGCTGGCCCGGGCTATCCATAATTCCGGGCAGCGACGTTTTTATCCGTTTATTCCGGTCAACTGCTCTGCACTACCTGAGTCGCTTATGGAGAGTGAATTCTTTGGCTATGAGAAAGGGGCTTTTAGCGGCGCGGATTGTAAAGGCAAAAAAGGGCTGTTTGAAATGGCCGATAAAGGCACCCTTTTTCTCGATGAGTTTGGTGAAATGTCGCTGGGCTTACAGGCTAAATTATTGCGCGTCCTGCAGGATGGTGGGATCCGTCGCGTTGGCGGGGCGCAAATTATTCCGGTTAATGTACGCATTATTGTGGCAACCAACGCCAATCTGGAAGATATGGTGGAACAACGTCTGCTGCGCGCCGATCTCTATTACCGCATCAATGTACTTTCCCTGACTATTCCGCCCTTGCGGGAGCGTCCGCAGGATATCAGTCTGTTGATTCGCCACTTTGTGCAGAAATACGCAAAGGAATTCCAGCGGCGGATCATTCTGGATAAAGCTTGTTTTGATGCCTTGCACCATCACAGCTGGCCGGGAAACGTGCGCGAACTGGAAAATACCATTATTCGTCTGATGCTAATGGCGGAATCCGATGTCATTACGCCCGAAGAATTAGGGATGGTGAATTTGCCCGCCGCTGAGCAAGGCCCGACAGAACGTCCTTTTAAAGAGCAGGTTTTGTATGCGGAACGCCAGCTTATTGAACAGATGATGGAAGAGAATGTGTCGTCGCGGCATATCGCCAAAGCGCTGGGGGTATCACATACCACGGTACTGAATAAAATTCGCAGCTATCAACTGGAGAGTGTGAGCTAAGCGCCGCCAGGAGCTGACGGCGCAGTTTACGCGGGTTATTCAATCAGCTTCAGTAATGGCGATAGGCACAGCAGGATCCCGTACAACAGGATTAGCCAGGTTTTCAGCCCGCGTAGTTTTTCCAGCTGTGTGACTTTATAGATCAGGAAAAACGGAATAATACACGACACAATCCCGTACAGCGGGCTGCCTAACTGGAAGAACACCAGTACTGACACGCGAAATGATACCCAAATCACCAGGGTGATAACAATAAAGGTACAAATACCCAGCGTAAGCACCAGAGGATTAATTTTTTCCACGTCAATAACGCGGCTCAGTACGTTAAGAATAATTCCTTTGATCGCCTCGTGGAATCCCAAATAAATACCAAAGAACGCGGTTAATACGGCGAAGATATTTAATACCGTTGAGGTGATATGAATAATCTGTCCCGGAATGACCTGTGCCGCCAGCGCCAGTGCGGAAATATTTTGTTCGAAGGCCGAAACGGCTTCTTCATGGCTAATGGAAAAGGTAAAAGAAAAAGAGAAAAACAGGATGACCGCTATCAGCGTAATGTAACTGATCCGATGCGTGCGTATAGCCATACGTGTGGCCAGTACCCGGTCCGCCACCCGTTTGCGGTAGGCGATGTTCATAGGGTTCAACACCTGAATAAACACCGCGGAGAAGAAGCAGAACGGGATAGTCAGCAGCACATCGCGAAAGAACACCGAGGCTTCAGGGAAGGCGCTGATATTAGCGAAGTTCCAGTGCGGAACCATCGCAAAACCAAATACGATGATGATACCCACTTTGACCACTACCATCGGGCCGGAGATTTTGAATAGCAGTTTTTCTCCCCCGGAAGCAATGGCGACCAGCACGGCAAAAATGGCCACTTTGTAGATTATCGACTGTGAAAGATCGGACTCGGTCAAGCCGAAGGTTTTGATATATGAGGCGCTGTCAAAAACCACGGATAAGGAATAAATAAATATGCCGTGAATAATCATCAGAAAATAGATGACGCCAAGAAATACGCCCCAGTTTTTTCCCAGATAATGACTGATAATATCCGTGTAGTCATTACAGGTTTCACTTTCTGATAATGTTTTTAAATAAATATCCTGCACAATATAAGTTGCCGGATAAGCAATAATAAAGGCGACGATAAATACCCAAATGCCGGTTAAGCCAATTTGTACCGGCATCAGTACCGTTCCGGCACCAATGGCCATGCCTATGCACAGTAATACCCAGCCAAAATCGTATTTCGTAAACGGTATTTTTTTTGAGAATGGTACGGCGGTTGCTGTATTGTTGCTTAATTGTAATGTGTTGTCCTGCATAGAACCCCCTGCCCAAAATACACGTTCTCCCCGAAAGAGGATTGCGCGTATTGCCAGACTGTTGTGCCTTGATTCTCAACAACCTGAACCGAACGGCGTCGGTTCAGGCCATATTGGTCAGAATGTTGCCTTTCTGATGGCGTGTTCAAGGTCGTTAATAATATCTTCTGGATCTTCAAGACCCACAGAAAGACGGATAAGCCCGTCGGTAATACCTGCTTTAAGCCGTTCCTCTGGCGCAACGGGCGAATGTGTCATAGACGCTGGGTGCTGAATGAGGGTTTCGGTATCACCGAGACTGACCGCGAGGAGGCATAATTCTACAGAATTGATCATCCGTCTGCCAGCCTCGAGGCCGCCGGCGATTTCGAAGCTGATAATTCCACCTGGCAGGCTCATTTGTCGCTGGCCCAGCTCATACTGCGGATGCGATGACAGGCCTGGATAATACACCCGGGTAATGGACGGATGCCCTTCGAGGAAGCGGGCGATTTTCAGCGCATTTTCACAGTGACGCTCCATACGAATGCCCAGCGTTTTAACGCCGCGCAGCGTCAACCACGCATTGAAAGGACTCATGCAGCCGCCGGTGATATCTTTCAGGCCAACAAACCGCGCCTGGTCGATAAACTCCTGCTTACCAACAATGATGCCGCCAATCACATCCCCGTGACCGTTGATATATTTGGTGACGCTGTGCACCACAATATCCGCGCCCAGTTGCAAAGGCTGCTGACAGTACGGCGACATAAAGGTGTTATCCACCACCAGCAATGCGCCTTGCTGATGGGCGATACCGGCTACCGTTTCAATGTCGACCAGCGACAACGTCGGGTTAGCGGGCGTTTCGATATACACAACTTTGGTTTCCGGGCGCATGGCGGCGCGGATTTCTTCCGGTTTCGCGGCGTCGACAAAGCTGACGTTAATCCCGAACTTCGGCATGCTGTGCGACAAAAACGCGTGGGTACAACCGTAAATCGCGCTGGCGGAAACGATATGGTCACCCTGCTGACAAAGCGTCAACAGCGTTGTGGTGATAGCAGAAATACCGGACGCGGTAGCCAGCCCGGCTTCACCTCTTTCCAGTACCGCCAGCTTTTTCTCCAGCGCATCAGTGGTAGGGTTACCCAAGCGGGTGTAAATGTACCCGGACTCTTCGAGCGCAAAGCGGGCGGCACCTTGTTCGGCGCTGTCAAAAACAAACGTTGAAGTCTGGAAAATAGGCGTACTGAGCGCGCCAGTTGAAGGGTCGGGTTGTTGCCCCGCGTGAACGATCTGGGTGTTGAATCCGTAAGTACGACAGTCAGACATGATATCTCCTTTGATTCGGAACAGAACAGCTCACAGTCATATAGCAATCGCTGTGCCAGAAAATAAACTAATAGATATCAATATGTTATTAGTTTTATCGTGCGGATGGCCGTCAGGAAAGTTGCCAGTTGGCAAGAAACTTTCCAGCGATTGGCGGATTTATTAAGCCGTAATTGCGAGGCTTTACGCAGACTGGATCACTCTGGGGTGATGAGACGGAAGTGTTACCGTAGAATCAGCAGCAAGCCGGGTTAACCCGGTGAGGCGCGATGTTGCGGGGGCTTGATCCCCGGCGGCATAGGTTGCTGGAAAGAGAAAACCCCCGCACGTTGTTCGGTATAAACCTGGCAACAAAACGGGGGCTAACTTGACTCCAGACAAGTTAAGAATAGCCGCGAACAGTTGCCATTGCAACACAGGCGGCTATATGACGCTCGCACAGTTAGGCGTGGCTTTCTGGCACGATTTAGCGGCTCCAATTATCGCTGGCATTATTGCCAGCTTGATTGTGAACTGGCTGCGTAACAGGAAGTAATGCACTTTGTGGGCGTCTGCCTGCCGTAATGGCAACATGCGCCCGAACCAGGCCGCAGGGGCTAACCTTGCGGCCTTTTTCGGCTTAAATGCAGATAAATCTCGTCGCCAGGTGCCTATCCTGTCGCGATAATGCACGCTGGGAAGTTTTCAGATACCGCCTCTCTTAATACCGCTACGATCGGGTATACTCTGACGGCAGTTTCGTCTATCCGTGGAGAGTCAGTTTGCGTGTCAGTCGCTCGTTAACAATTAAGCAGATGGCAATGGTTGCGGCCGTTGTTATGGTGTTCGTTTTTATTTTTTGCACCGTTTTGTTGTTCCATCTGGTCCAGCAAAACCGCTATAACACGGCTACGCAACTGGAAAGTATCGCTCGCTCTGTTCGTGAACCTCTGTCGAACACTATCCTGAAAGGGGATATTCCCGAAGCGGAAGCTATTTTAAGAAGTATTCGGCCAGCAGGCGTGGTAAGTCGCGCCGATGTGGTGCTGCCTAATCAGTTTCAGGCGCTGCGGATGAGCTTTATACCCGAACGTCCGGTTCCGGTTACGGTGACCCGCCTGTTTGAGCTTCCGGTACAAATTTCGCTGCCGATCTATTCTCTTGAACGTTCCGCTAACCCACAACCGCTGGCGTATCTGGTGCTGCAGGCGGATTCGTACCGCATGTACAAATTCGTGATGAGTACGCTCTCGACGTTAGTGACCATTTACTTACTTTTGTCGCTAATACTGACCGTCGCCATCTCCTGGTGCATTAACCGCTTGATTGTGCACCCCTTACGTAAAATTGCCCGTGAGCTGAACGACATTCAGCAGCAGGACCTGATTGGTTATCAACTGGCATTGCCGCGTCTACATCAGGATGATGAGATTGGTATGCTGGTGCGTAGCTACAATCTTAATCAGCAGTTGATTCAGCGACATAGCGAAGAGCAAAGCGACTTTGCAATGCGTTTCCCGGTTTCCGAACTGCCCAATAAGTCGTTTTTAATGGGGCTGCTGGAGCAGGTTGTTACCCGCCAACAGACGACGGCGCTGATGATTGTCACTTGCGAAACCCTACGTGACACCGCGGGGGTGTTAACCGAAACCCAGCGAGAAATCCTGTTACTTACGCTGGTCGAAAAACTGAAGTCGGTATTGGCTCCCAGGATGGTGCTTACCCAGGTGAGTGGCTATGACTTTGCCATTATCGCCCATGGTGTAAAAGAACCCTGGCACGCTATTACGCTAGGTCAGCAAGTACTCACTATCGTGAATGAGCGGTTACCGATTCAGGGTATTCAACTACGTCCTACCTGCAACATTGGGGTGGCGATGTTTTATGGTGATTTAACCGCAGAGCAGCTCTACCGCCGCGCCCTGTCAGCCGTGTTAACGTCGCGTCATAAAGGTAAAAACCAAATTCAGTTCTTTGATCCGTTGCAGATGGAAGAGGCGCAGCAGCGTTTAACCCAAGAGAACGATATTTTAACCGCCATGGATAACCAGCAATTTGCGCTCTGGATGCAGCCCCAGGTAGAGATGTCCAGCGGCAAGGTATTGAGCGCAGAAGCATTATTGCGGATGCAGCAGCCGGACGGTAGCTGGGAGCTGCCTGAAGGGTTAATCGACAGAATTGAGTCTTGTGGTCTGATGGTGACCGTCGGTTATTGGGTGTTGGAAGAAACATGCCGCCAGCTGTCAGCCTGGCAAGAACGCGGTCTCATGCTGCCGCTCTCGGTGAATTTATCAGCTCTCCAGTTGATGCACCCAAGTATGGTGTCTGATCTGCTGGAATTGTTGACGCGCTATCGCATTAAGCCAGGCACATTGATTCTGGAAGTGACTGAAAGCCGGCATATTGACGATCCTCACGCCGCAGTGGCCATTTTGCGACCGCTGCGCAACGCGGGCGTGCGCATCGCCCTGGACGACTTTGGCATGGGGTATGCGGGTCTGCGACAGCTACAGCATATGAAGTCGCTGCCGGTGGATGTACTCAAAATCGATAAGATGTTTGTCGATGGCGTGCCCGAAGATTGCAGCATGATCTCCGCCATCATTCAGCTGGCACATAGCCTCAACTTGCAGATGATCGCCGAAGGCGTTGAAACCGAAGCGCAACGCGAATGGTTATCAAAAGCCGGGGTGGAAGTGGCGCAAGGCTTCCTGTTTGCCCGACCCGTTCCGGCAAATATCTTTGAAGAACGTTATCTGGCACCGGAAAGCGCTGATTACAAAAGTTAAAAAAGGTCTCGCTTGTGCGAGCCAGCTCAAAATTTTTAACATTTTTGTATCAATTATGATCCAGGTGCATTTCTGTCATGTTGAGTGGGTGTTACTTTAAGGCCGCAGGTTAAACAAAACCTTACAAGACCTGTGGTTTTTACTTTAAGGACACCCTATGAAGACCTCTATATTCAAAAGCCTTTACTTTCAGGTCCTGACAGCAATTGCCATTGGTATTCTCCTTGGCCATTACTACCCTGAATTAGGCGCCCAAATGAAGCCGCTTGGTGATGCTTTCGTTAAGCTCATCAAGATGGTCATCGCACCTGTCATCTTCTGTACTGTCGTGACCGGCATTGCAGGCATGGAAAGTATGAAAGCAGTAGGCCGCACCGGTGCGGTTGCACTGCTCTATTTTGAAATTGTCAGTACGATTGCGCTGATCATCGGCCTTATCATCGTTAACGTGGTGCAACCCGGTGCCGGAATGAACGTCGATCCGGCGACGCTGGACGCTAAAGCGGTTGCCATTTACGCTGAACAGGCAAAAGACCAGGGGATCGTAGGCTTCCTGATGGATATTATCCCGGGTAGCGTCATTGGCGCGTTCGCCAGCGGTAACATCCTGCAGGTATTACTGTTTGCGGTAATGTTTGGTTTTGCGCTGCACCGTCTGGGCAGCAAAGGCCAGATGATTTTCAACGTGATTGAAAGCTTCTCGCAGGTTATTTTCGGCATCATCAATATGATCATGCGCCTGGCGCCGATCGGTGCTTTCGGGGCCATGGCCTTTACCATCGGTAAATATGGCGTCGGAACGCTGGTGCAACTGGGTCAGCTGATAATCTGCTTCTACATCACCTGTATTCTGTTTGTGGTTGTGGTTCTGGGCTCCATTGCTCGCGCAACCGGCTTCAGCATTTTCAAATTCATCCGCTATATCCGTGAAGAACTGCTGATCGTACTGGGTACGTCTTCTTCTGAATCCGCGCTGCCGCGTATGCTCGATAAAATGGAGAAACTGGGCTGTCGGAAGTCAGTTGTCGGATTGGTTATACCCACGGGCTACTCGTTTAACCTTGATGGGACATCAATCTATCTGACGATGGCGGCGGTGTTTATCGCTCAGGCAACCAACAGCCATATGGATATCTTCCATCAGATAACCCTGTTGGTGGTGCTCCTGCTCTCCTCAAAAGGTGCAGCGGGTGTGACCGGGAGTGGCTTCATTGTTCTGGCCGCGACGATCTCTGCGGTGGGCCATTTGCCGGTTGCGGGTCTGGCACTGATTCTTGGTATTGACCGCTTTATGTCTGAAGCACGTGCGCTGACTAACCTGGTCGGTAACGGTGTGGCAACTGTCGTCGTCGCTAAATGGGTCAAAGAACTGGACCATAAAAAGCTGGACGATGTGCTGAATAATCGTGCGCCGGATGGCAAATCGCACGAAATATCCTCTTAATCTCTCCACTTATGCCCGTAGTCCCTTCCAGGACTGCGGGCGTTTGCGCATAATTACCCCCTGTGCCTGAAACCGTCGATTCGTCGGCTCGGGATTTTTTCACTTCTTCCGTGACATTTTTATGTTCTCGCGGTCTAACACGAAGTGTTTTTAACGTCATATTCAGAGAGTCCTTTCGAGGGCTGTCTTTTTATTTCCAGGATAGTTGATCAGGGGTTCACATGCAGGGCACAAAAATTCGACTTTTAGCGGGCGGCTTGCTGATGATGGCCACTGCCGGCTATGTGCAGGCAGATGCGCTCCAGCCTGACCCGGCGTGGCAACAGGGTACGCTGGCAAATGGTCTACAGTGGCAAGTGTTAGCCACTCCCCAGCGCCCCAGCGACCGTATTGAGGTCCGCCTGCTGGTTAATACCGGTTCACTCACCGAAAGTACGCAACAGAGTGGTTTCAGCCATGCGATCCCACGTATCGCGCTGACGCAAAGCGGTGGCCTCGATGCCACGCAAGCCCGTTCATTGTGGCAGCAGGGGTTCGATCCCAAACGTCCCATGCCGCCGGTTATCGTTTCCTATGATTCCACGTTGTACAACCTCAGTCTGCCAAACAGCCGTAACGATCTACTGAAAGAGTCACTTTCTTACCTGGCGAATATCTCCGGCAATCTGAGCATCACCTCTGAAACGGTCAATCATGCGCTGAGCAGCGAAGATATGGTTGCAACCTGGCCGTCAGATACCAAAGAAGGGTGGTGGCGTTACCGTCTGAAGGGATCGACCCTGCTGGGGCACGATCCCGCCGATCCGCTGAAAACGCCTGTAGATGCGGCGAAAATTCAGTCTTTCTACCAGAAATGGTATACCCCGGACGCGATGACGCTGATCATCGTCGGTAACGTTGATGCACGCAGCGTAGCTGAGCAAATCAATAAAACCTTTGGCGAGTTAAAAGGAAAACGCGAAACGCCTGCACCGGTACCTACGCTCTCTCCGCTGCGAGCAGAAGCCGTAAGCATTATGACCGATGCGGTACGCCAGGATCGCCTGTCTATTATGTGGGATATGCCGTGGCAACCGATCCGTGAATCTGCCGCGTTGTTACGTTACTGGCGCGCTGATTTAGCTCGTGAGGCGCTGTTTTGGCACATTCAGCAAGAGCTAACCAAAAACAATGCCAAAGACATTGGCCTCGGATTTGACTGCCGGGTGCTGTTCCTGCGCGCGCAGTGTGCGATTAACGTTGAGTCGCCAAACGATAAGCTGAACGCCAATCTGGGTACGGTTGCGCGTGAGCTGGCGAAAGTGCGTGATAAAGGACTTCCGGAAGAAGAGTTCAATGCGCTGGTCGCGCAAAAGAATCTGGAACTGCAGAAGCTGTTTGCCACCTATGGTCGTACCGATACCGATATTTTGATCAGCCAGCGTTTGCGCTCGCTGCAAAATCAGGTGGTGGATATTGCGCCTGAACAGTATCAGCGTTTACGCCAGAGCTTCCTCAATAGCCTGAGTGTTGAGATGCTGAATCAGGACCTGCGACAGCAGCTGTCGCAAGATATGGCGTTAATTCTGCTGCAGCCGAAGGGTGAACCTGAATTCAATATGAAGGATCTGCAGGCGACGTGGGATAGCATTATGGCGCCCGTTACCGCAGCGGCAACATCTGTTGAAACGGATGAATCACACCCTGAAGTGACAGATATCCCGCCGGTACAATAACCTGTAGGCCGGATAAGACGGTTACGCCGCCATCCGGCATTGGAGATGCCGGGGCGCTTCGCTTGCCCGGCCTACGGTATGCAGACCGGATAATCGACGTTATTGCGGCATAGCGTCGCGTGGGATAATCGCCCCGCGATGCTGAATCACGGTGCTTGCTGTCAGGTGGCCGCGTTTTGCGGCCTCAGCAGCATCGCCACCGGTCAGACGTACCGCCAGATATCCGGCGCTGAAGGAGTCTCCGGCCGCAGTGGTATCGATCACCTTCTCTTTCGGCAATTTAACGGCCGGAACGTCGATGAGCGCTTCGCCCGCGATGGAAACCAGGCAAGAGTCTGCGCCACGCTTCACAACCACTTCCTGTACACCAGCTGCGTGAGTACGGGCAATCACCTCAGCAACGGGTTTTTCACCCCACAGCGCGTCTTCATCGTCCAGCGTCAGGAATGCGATATTGGTGCATTCCAGCATCTGCTGATACACCTGCTGGGTTTCTTCTTTGCTGCTCCACAGACGCGGGCGGTAGTTATTATCAAAAATGACCTTTCCACCGTTGGCACGGCATTCACGCAGCAACGACAGCAGCTTGTCACGACTTGCCGGGCTTAAAATCGCCAGGCTGATTCCGCTCAGATACAAGTAATCAAATGTCGCCAGCTCTTCGCAAATCGCGGCAGACTGCTCGCTCTCCAGCCAGAATTTTGCGGCGGCTTCATTACGCCAGTAATAAAAGGTGCGCTCGCCAGTGCTGTCGGTCTCAATGTAGTAGAGACCCGGCAGGCGGTTTTCCATGCGCTGGGTTAATGAGGTATCCACGTTTTCACCCTGCCAGGACTCCAGCATTTGTTGGCTAAAACTGTCGGTACCCAGTGCAGTCACATAGTGTACGGAAAGTGCCGTAGCATCGACCTGACGGGCGATATAAACGGATGTATTCAACGTGTCGCCACCGAATCCGCGCTGAACGTCAGCGCCTTTCTGTGACAGCTCAATCATGCATTCGCCAATCACGGCAATCTTTCTGGACATAGTCGTAACCTGCTCTGAAAAAAATTAGCGTTAGTGTGCGCTGTGGGTGTTAAGCGGTCAACTATATTAAAACATCGTTCCATTATTTTTTTGAGCCAGCACGTGTTCTGCGTTGTTTTTGCCGCTTAGTTTTTATTTTTGCGCACAGCTGAACGTAAAGTTCTGCGTCTGAGCGCCGATAACCTTTGACGAGTCCGGTCAGTCACACTCTTATTTACAGGACATCTCAGATGATAAAGCAGGTTACCCAGCAGCTCATTACGCTCGATGCGAGTATTGAAAACTTGCAGGAGAGACGCTATTGGCTGCAGTGCGAGCGTGCTTACACCTACCAGCCAATTTACCAGACCAACGGACGACTGATGGCCGTTGAACTGCTGACTGTCGTGAGCCATCCTGATAATCCATCCCAACGTATTGCGCCAGACCGCTATTTTGCCGAAGTAACCGTCCGACATCGTGTTGATGTGGTGATAGAGCAACTTCTTCAACTTGAGCTGAAAGGGGACTTTTTCAGAGCCAACAACCTGCTGGCTTCCGTGAACGTCGACGGACCAACGCTCATAGCGATGCGCCAGGATCCCGAAATCCTGAAAATCATTGAAGGCCTACCGTGGCTGCGTTTTGAGCTAGTGGAACATATCCGCTTACCGAAGGGGTCGTCCTTCGCCTCAATGTGCGAGTTTGGCCCGCTCTGGCTGGATGATTTTGGTACCGGAATGGCGAACTTCTCGGCGCTTAGTGAAGTGAATTATGACTATATCAAAGTGGCGCGAGACCTGTTCGTCATGCTGCGTAAGACGCCGGAGGGACGTAATCTCTTCACACTACTATTACAGCTGATGAACCGCTATTGCCGCGGCGTGATTGTCGAAGGCGTTGAAACGCTGGAAGAGTGGCGTGATGTGCAAAACTCACCAGCTTTTGCCGCGCAAGGCTATTTTCTCTCTCGTCCAGTACCTCTGGACACGCTTGAAGAGGTGATCCTGTCGCTTTGATGAGGACGTAGAACACCTCCTTTTCATCCTGCTGGACTATCTTTAGGACAGGCAAGGAAGGAAGTAGAGAGGTTAGACATGACGAAAACAGGTAAAATAACCACTTCAGTAATAGGGGTTTTCTTGTTGTTGATCGTCGTACTCATCATTGTGATTGCGACATTTGACTGGAACCGGCTCAAACCGACCATCAACCAGAAAGTCTCTACAGAACTCAACCGGCCCTTTGCTATACGGGGTGACCTGGGTGTGGTTTGGGAACGCCAGAAGCAGGAAACCGGCTGGCGTAGCTGGGTTCCGTGGCCGCATGTTCATGCTGAAGATATCATCCTCGGCAACCCGCCAGACATTCCTGACGTTACCATGGTGCATCTCCCGCGTGTTGAAGCTACGCTCGCACCACTGGCACTGCTGACAAAAACCGTCTGGCTCCCGTGGGTCAAGCTGGTCAAACCCGATGCGCGGCTGATCCGCCTGTCGGAGAAAAACAATAACTGGACCTTTAACTTAGCTGGGGACGAAAACCGCGATCCTAATGCGCCGCCATCCGCGTGGTCGTTCCGGCTGGATAACATTCTGTTTGACCAGGGACGCATCGCCATTAACGATAAGGTGACGAAGTCGGAGATTGAGATCCTGGTCGATCCGCTGGGCAAACCGTTGCCCTTTAGCGAAGTGACCGGCGCAAAAGGTAAAGAGAGCAACGCCCACGTCGAGGACTACGTGTTTGGTCTGAAAGCGCAAGGGCGATATAACGGCGAACCGCTAAGCGGTAGCGGAAAAATTGGCGGAATGCTGGCGCTGCGTGGTGAAGATACGCCTTTCCCGATTCAGGCTGATTTCCGTTCGGGCAATACGCGCGTAGCGTTTATCGGCACGATAAACGATCCGATGAACATGGGTGGGGCGGATCTACGACTTAAATTCTCGGGAGATTCGCTAGGGGATTTATACGATTTGACCGGCGTGCTGCTCCCGGATACGCCGCCGTTTGAAACCGACGGACGTCTGGTGGCGAAAATTGACCCGGAAAAATCCTCTGTTTTTGATTATCGCGATTTCAATGGCCGCATTGGCGACAGCGATATTCACGGAACGCTGGCCTACACCACCGGCAAGCCGCGACCCATGCTGAAGGGCGATGTGGAATCACGCCAGCTGAGGCTGGCCGATTTGGGGCCGCTGATCGGGGTGGATTCAGGCAAAGGGGCGGAACGGGCAAAACAATCTGAACAGCGCAAAGGTGAGAAGAGCGTTCAGCCTGCGGACAAGGTGTTGCCGTATGACCGTTTTGAAACTGACAAATGGAACGTAATGGACGCTGACGTGCGTTTCAAAGGACGGCGTATTGAGCATGGCAGTAGCCTACCGATCAGCGATCTCTCCACTCATATCATCCTGAAAAATGCCGACCTGCGTCTGCAACCGCTGAAATTTGGTCTTGCTGGAGGCAGCATTGTTTCCAGCATCCATCTGGAAGGGGATAAAAAGCCGATGCGGGGGCAGGCGGATATCCAGGCTCGCCGCCTGAAGCTTAAAGCGCTGATGCCGGATGTGGAACTGATGCAAAAAACGCTTGGTGAAATGAACGGTGACGCCAGGTTTAGTGGGAGCGGAAACTCGGTGGCGGCGCTGTTGGGTAACAGCAATGGCAACCTGAAACTGCTGATGAATGACGGTTTGATCAGCCGGAATCTGATGGAAATTGTGGGCTTGAATCTGGGGAACTATCTTGTCGGGCAGATATTTGGCGATGACGAAGTGCGGGTGAACTGCGCGGCGGCGAATCTGGATATTGTTAACGGCGTGGCGCGTCCGCAGATTTTTGCTTTTGATACGGAAAACGCAGTCATTAATGTCACCGGTACGGCAAGCTTTGCGTCGGAGCAACTGGATTTAACCATCGATCCGGAGAGTAAAGGGATTCGTATTATTACTCTGCGTTCGCCGTTGTATGTTCGCGGCACCTTTAAGAATCCGCAGGCAGGCGTGAAGGCCGGACCGCTGATTGCGCGCGGTGCGGTTGCTGCTGCGCTGGCAACGCTGGTGACGCCAGCGGCGGCCCTGCTGGCGCTGATTTCACCTTCTGAAGGGGATGCTAATCAGTGCCGGACAATCCTGTCGCAGATGAAGAAGTGATGAGAGCGCCGGATGAGGTGTAAACACCTTATCCGGCCTACGGGGGATTGCAGTTTGTAGGCCTGATAAGCATAGCGCCATCAGGCAATCAAATTACAGCGATTGATGCCGTGTCTCATGGGTTAACAGCAGCGCAATCAGCGTTAACGCCGCCATTGATGCCAGATACGTACCGACTGCCGCCAGACCATAATTCGCCTGCAACCATGCAGCGATGTATGGGGCAACGGAAGCACCAAGAATCGACGAAACGTTGTACGAGAACGACGCCCCCGTGTAGCGCACTTCGGTCGGGAACAGCTCCGGCAGCAGCGCGCCCATCGGACCAAATGTCAGCCCCATCAGGCTTAAGCCCAGCAACAGGAAGGCGAAAACCAGCACCGGATTGCCAGAGCCGAGCAGTGGTTTAAAGGCAAACAGCGCAAACAGAATGATAAGCGTGGTGATGATGAGCATGCTCTTGCGACGACCAAATGCGTCGGCCAGCAGGCCCGCCACCGGCACCATGACGCCAAAGCCAATCACCGCCATCATCAGCATCCACAACACTTCATTACGCGGCAGGCCAAGTCCTACAGGCGCGGCTGCGGTGCTGAACGTCATCGAATAGACGGTCATGATATAGAACAGCGTATAGGTTGCCAGCATGATGAACGTGCCGAGGATCGTCACGCGAACATGTTTGGTCAGCAGGGTACCCAGCGGGATTTTCACCTGCTTTTTCGCCGCGGCTACTTTGGCGAAGACCGGGGATTCATGCAGCGAAACGCGAACGTACAGCCCGATAATCACCAGTACCGCAGAGAAGATGAACGGTACGCGCCAACCCCAGCTCATGAACTGCTCGTCGGTCAGCAGCCAGGAGAGCAGCAGAAAGGTACCATTGGCGAAGAAGAAGCCAATAGGCGCGCCCAACTGCGGAAATGATCCGTACAGCGCGCGTTTGCGCGGTGGTGCGTTTTCCGTCGCCAGCAGCGCAGCACCGCCCCATTCACCGCCCAGACCTAAACCCTGACCAAAACGCGCCAGCGCCAGCAGCAAGGGGGCGAAAATGCCGATTGTTTCATAGCCCGGCAGCAGGCCAATCACAACCGTCGAGATCCCCATGGTGAGCAGTGAGGCAACCAGCGTGACTTTACGGCCGACGCGATCGCCGAAATGCCCGAATACCGCAGAACCGATCGGTCGTGCCACAAAGGCGATAGCAAAAGTCGCCAGGGACTGTAGCGTCGCGGCAGTCGGATCCCCCTGCGGGAAGAAGATATGCGGGAACACGATCACCGCGGCGGTGGCGTAAATATAGAAGTCGAAGAACTCAATGGCGGTGCCAATGAGCGAGGCAACGACGACTTTATTGCGCGAGTTGACCGGGGTGTGTTCCTGTTCGTTGTCGAGTGTTGTGGCTGTTGCTTGCATAATATTTTCTTATTTTTGGCCGAACGAAAGGCCATATTACGCACAGCAAAAGAGACATTTCAATCTGTAACAAACTTTGAGATCGGTCAAAAATGGAGCAAAAAGGGGATAATTTTTAGGCTTGAGATTTCACTTCCATGAAATGCTTCACATAATTTAAAACTTAGATGATAAAACTGGTTTTTGGTTAAATAAAAGTTACGGGTTGGATTTATTCACTAAATCGGTGAGTTCGGGCGGCATTATAATTGCCGGATGGAGCTGCGCTTATCCGGCCTACAAAACTCACCCGTAGGCCGGATAAGACGCGTGCGACGCCATCCGGTAATTCACAACTAATCCGGCGGTGGCTACTGCGTTTTCCCCGGCATACGTGGGTCGTCTTTGTATTCTGCGGTGGCAATCCAGGCAGCGCAAAACAGAGTCAGACGAGCGAAGAAGTAGAAGAACGCCATCAATCCAAGCACGGAACCAAACGCCGCGCCTGACGGCGATTGCACTAGTGACGGCAGGGTATATGTCATGATCATTTTGATGACTTCAAACCCCAGAGCCGCGATAAATGTGCCGCGTATGAGCGCTTTCTTACGCGGTCGGTGACGCGGTAGCCGCCAGAAAATCCAGAAGAACAGCAAGTAGTTGGCGAAAATAGAGATGGTCAGGCCGATCAGCCGCCAGGCGGGCTTCAGCCATTCGATACCGTCGAGATACAGCGCAGAGATAATCATCTGCTGGGCGGAACCGGCGATAGAGGTAATGGACAGGGTAACAATCAGCGCAACCAGTAAGCCAATCAATGAGATAAAATCACGCAGATATTTGACCCAAATTTTTTCCTGATCCTGTGGGGTACGCTCCCAGACATCCCGCGACTGAGCACGAATCGCTTCGCGCAGGTTTCCCATCCAGTTAATGCCGGAATAGAGCGCGATGCCAAGCCCTACCAGACCTACAGTGGTACGTTGCTGTACGGCGGTATTAATGGTGTTTTTCAGCGTAGAGGCGAGCGTCGGATCGCTGACGTTCAACAAAATCTTGCTGAAGATATCCTGCAACAGTGTAGGGTGCGAAGCGAGAATAAAACCCGCAGCGGCAAACGACACCATCAGGATCGGGATCATCGACAGAAACGAGAAGTAGGTAATGGCGGCGCCAAACTGATTCCCCATACGATCGTTAAACCGCTCTGCGGCACGAATAAGATGGGCGATGATGGGCTGACGTTGAATTTTATCGGCGAAGGTCAGAGCCGTTTTCAGCGCCTGGTTCGCTTTAGCGTTTTTCTCCGGCGCGGCGGAGGCTGGTTTATGTTCTGGCGTAGGGTGTTTTGCGTCTTGTTCCTGCGTCATCCGATCGGTTGTCCTTATTTTGTTCACTCATGACATTATAGCCTGCTCAGGAGCGCATCCTGAAAAATGGACTAATCCACATAGTCTTTCATCACGCCAGTCAGCCATTCCATAAACAGATGTACCCGGCGAGAGAGGTTGCGTCGATGTGGATATAACAAAGAGACCGGCATTGGCTCGGCGCGATATTGCGGCAACACTTCGACCAGCGTACCGGCGCGCAGGGCATCACGCACGCCAACGCGCGGCACCTGAATAATGCCCAGACCGGCAAGGCATGCCGCGTGATAGGTTTCGGTACTGTTTACCGTTAGCATACCGCCGGTTTTAACCCATTGCGTGCCGTTTTCTGTCGCCACTTCGAAACCTTGCGCACGCGTTCCCAAATTGACCGAGTAGTGCACCACTGCATGTGAAGCTAAATCCTCCAGGCTTTCCGGATAACCAAAGCGGGCGAGGTACTGTGGGCTGGCGCAGTTAATCTGCGTGAGTTTCCCCACTGGGCGCGCAATCAGCCCTGAATCTTTCAGCGTGCCTACGCGTACCACACAGTCGAAACCTTCGCGGACCAAATCCACCAGGCGGTCGCTGCTGCTGAGTTCGAGCTCAAGGCCGGGATACTGATGCAAGAAAGTGGGTAAGCGGGGCATCACCAGGTTTCTCGCCACGCCAACCGGCATATCGACGCGCAGCTTGCCGCTGATGCTGGATGGATCGTGATGAAATAGTCCATCCAGTTCATCCAGATTGCTCAACAAATCTTTTGCGCGTTCGTAATAGATCATACCGTCTTGTGTGAGCTGAACGCGGCGGGTAGTGCGGTGCAACAACTGTGTGCCCAGATGATTTTCCAGGGCCTGGATTTGGCGCGATACGCTACCTTTAGGAAGACCAAGGGTGTCTGCCGCACGCGAAAAGCTCTCCAGTTCTGCGACGCGGATGAACAACTGCATTGCGTGAATTTTATCCATTCTCATGCCCTATTGTTGTTCCAAATGAAACAGTAATGCGCAACAGACGACATTTATTGTTTTTCTATCACCTAATAAGCTTTATCTCAATCATCACAACGTCGGAAATGAGGTTTCTTATGACGCAACGTATCGCATTAGTGACTGGTGGTAGTCGTGGGCTCGGTAAAAACGCCGCACTTAAGCTGGCTGACAGAGGAACGGACATTATCTTTACCTACAACAGCCAGCAGCAGGCGGCGCTGGATGTGGTTGCTGAAATTGAGCAAAAAGGCAGAAAAGCTGCGGCAATACAACTGAATGTCAGCGATGTGGCTGGCTTTGAGTCCTTTACCCATGAGGTACAAGCGCAGCTGAAGAGCATGTGGAATCGTGAGGCGTTTGATTATTTAGTGAACAATGCCGGAATTGGTCTGTATGGCGCTTTTGCCGATACCTCCGAAGCGATGTTTGATCAATTAGTGAACATTCACTTTAAGGGCCCCTTCTTCCTGACCCAACGTCTGTTGCCGTTGATCCAGAATGGCGGCAGGATCCTGAATGTTTCATCGGGACTGGCGCGTTTTGCACTGCCAGGGTATGCCGCCTATGCCTCAATGAAAGGGGCGATGGAAGTACTGACGCGTTATCAGGCGAAAGAACTGGGAGAGCGGGGTATTTCAGTAAATATCATCGCGCCTGGGGCGATTGAAACCGATTTTGGCGGCGGTCGACTGCGGGATAATAAAGAGCTGAATGCATATGTGGCATCGCAAACGGCGCTGGGACGCGCGGGCTTGCCGGATGATATTGGCGACGCGATTGCCGCGTTGCTCAGTGATGAGCTGGCCTGGATGACAGCGCAGCGTATCGAAGTATCGGGCGGAATGTTCCTGTAAATCGCTCGTATCTTATTCAGCTTTTGAGCAATAGAAAACCGGTGCGCCACTCCAGGTAAAAATATAGCTGGTGGCGTTTACCGGTATTATCTGCAATCTAATTCAGCGATCGCGGTGCCGAAAGAAATCCGGGATAAACTTTCTGAATAACTCATTTTTCTTCGACAGCGGATTTGTCTCAGAAGAAACCATGATCACTTCCCCATCCCCCACAGATTCAGAATTTAATTCTTTGAAATGTTAAAAATTCGACATTAAAAATTGAGCGTTCGATCGCGTATGTGAAAACATGGCCTATGTGCTAAAAATTTCGCATAGGAAGAATAATAAATCGTGAATTTCATTTATAACCTCAAATCTACCATAAACGAATACTAAACGACCGCTTCCTCATAGTAGATTGGGATGAAGATTGGAAAGCATTTATAGCAGTCATATAATCCACCATACAAACGGTATGGATTATCTCAACGCTTATATGTAGAGGTGCATGTTCGTCTTCATTTAACGTGGGTATAAGATATGGGCTATCGTCTATATGGATTTATGATTGGTGCTGAAATTCATTTTGACATTTCTAATCGCCGACTGTATCGGCTTACGGGTAGCCATACCGAGAAAAACATCGTTTTTGCGTCAATTTACTTTAATGAAACAATGCTCAGGCTTTTCCTGTATTTATTAATAAATGCCAGGAGCCAGCCGGTACCGAAAGAAGAGTTATATGAAAAAATCTGGGAAGCGCATAATCTGAGCCCTTCTGCGCAAAGATTATGGCAAGTCCTGCACAATCTTAATAATAAACTTGGCCTGCTGGGGTTACCCAGGGATTTTATCCTTAATATAAGAGGTCAGGGTTATGTCATCAATTATCCTGATGTCATTCCCGTTTATTACAAAGTGAGCGAACTCCCAACTCATGCTGTCAAAAAAAGGGAGAAAATAGATAACCTGAGTGAGTGATGTCAACCCAGGTATTTGCCCTGAGCATGTAGTGCGAGGGGCTTTTTTTATCGTTATCTTTGCTTTCTATTTTCAATGAATGTTCGCTAAGCGCACTTTGAGTCAGATGCGATGGCGCTTATGCAAAAGCTTGCCCCTGCAAGCGTTCAGCGGGTTATCGAACTGGCGAAGAAAATGAATCTGCGGGCGATAGCCGAAGGTGTTGAGACTCAGGTTCAGGCCCATTATTTGCGCTTAAAGAACGGTGATTTTTTACAAGACCAGTTTGTTTGAAGTCCTGATCACAGTGATGCAATCACCCGTAGCCTTCAGTGTCGATTGATATAGCAACGCTGTTAGGCGGAAAACTACAGTTGATGATCATTTAATGCGATATTTCGTTTTGTAACATATTTGTCTGCTATCGTGAGTTCCTTATTTTTAGCAAAGAATATAAACTTCGAAAAATTAATATTAATAAGCTGATTTTGAGTATTGGATATTAAGGATTTCCTTAATGTTTAGCGCCACTTTTGTCCCTTTGTGTGATTATTTGGTTTTAGCTGTAACTATTTGCGATTTCTACTTTTTTCTTCTCCGTCTATCGGTAAAATGGCCCCCGCCAAATGGTGACTTCTTATTTTACCCCTCGGGTAATACCCTTCCGCGTGTTAAGGCTAGTATCTTATTCAGACGGAGATAAGTAATGCAGGTAATAATGTTTGACAGGCAGTCGATATTTATTCATGGAATGAATGTAAGTTTACAAGAGCGTATTCCAGGAGTGGATGTTCAGGGTGTCAGTCAGGCAGATGACCTTTGGCAGAAACTGGAAGACACCCCTGATGCACTGATAATGCTGGATGGCGACCAGGACGCTGAGTTCTGCCGTGACTTGCTACAGCAGATAGCGCAACGCTTTTCGACGGTAAAAGTGCTGGTAACAGCAACGGACTGCCGTAAAAAATGGCTGCAGGAGGTTACGCAATTGAATGTGCTGGCCATTGTTCCACGCGACTCTGACGCGGAAACCTTCACGCTGGCTCTCAATAGCATTGCAATGGGAATGATATTTATCCCCAGAGATTGCATGGCAACCCCCGAGAACAGCGGGCAAAATATCAGATCGCTTAGTGCGCGTCAGCGAGAGATTCTGACTATGCTTGCCGCCGGAGAATCAAATAAACAAATTGGTCGATTGTTAAATATCAGCACCGGAACGGTCAAAGCCCATCTTGAATCGCTGTATCAGCGCCTCGAGGTAAAAAACCGTACGCAGGCGGCAATGATGTTAAACGACGCTATTTAACGGGCGAATATTTCACAGTCAGAACGTTTCTGGCTGTGAAATAACCCCCAAGCAGAATTCTGCAGCACAAAACCGGCTTATCCCCACGCTGAGCATCCACGCAATTAACGCTTCCTGTTGAAACCTTTCTTTTATTTGCGGCATTTTCTGGTGTATGAATTCCTCGCAGATTTCCAGATCCGCGAGCAGTAGTGTTTCTGCCTGCGTTACCGAAACAGGCGCAGGAAAGTTTTCATCGGATGTGATTTCGTGCCCGTAGCCAATCACCCAGACACCATTTTTGTCCTGATACTTTTCCAGTGACAGGCCTTGCCATTGTTTAATAAATGCAACACAGGCGGGCGTGAAATACGTTGAATGGAGTGGCATATTCATCTCTGTACAAAGAGACCTATTTTAAGAAACCACCCTCGTTACGCCAGTTGCCATACAGCCAGTTTTTTCAGCAAAACGTCTTATGCTGCGGGTGGCTGATAGTCGTGTTTTAACAGGCCGAAAATCCAGTCATCATTCCAGTTTTGATGCAGCCAGTAGCTTTCCCGCAGCGTGCCTTCGTGAATGAACCCGACCTTTTCCAACAGACGCCGTGAGGCTTCGTTTCTTGCGGTGACACAGGCCGTCAGCCGGCGTAGCCCTCCGGTGGTAAATGCAAAATCGCAAACTGCATGCAGAGATTCAGTACCATAACCTTTCCCCTGCGCTTCAGGGGCGAGCAGAAAACCGACCTCGGCACATTCATTGTTCTCATGAATATATCCAGTCACTCCAAGCGGTGCTCCCGATGCCTTATCGCACAGGACCAGACATAGCCAGTGCGGGCTGCCGGGAGACCATTCAGGCAGGCGGGAGTTGAAGGCTGTCCGTATCTCTTCTTCACTACGCGTGTCAGCGACAAAGCGCATCACATCTGGATTCTGCTGTAGCGTTAAGAAGAACGTCCAGTCATTTTCTGTCAGTGGGCGGCAGAGCAGACGTGATGTTTGCAATACAGGCACAGGCTTATCTCCAGAATAATTTTCAATGATTGTGCGGAAGTCACTGTAAAACTTATTTATTTGCTATATGAATGTGTTCTAGTCTACATCGGCACAACGTTGCGTTTAAAAAAGATAATTACATACCATGATGAGGCCGCACGTTTTGGGTCCTTTTAGGGAAGATGATGACCAATAGCGCGTTACAAGCGACATGTACACCCTTTGAACATTGTCTGGGGATTATCCGTCAGGCGTCGATAGAAATATTACTGCTGTTAGGCGTACATGTCACAGAAGGCAAAGACCCTCGGTGGTTTCTCGAACAACTGGATCAGGCACGACTGAATCTGGGCGGCTGGGGGGCTGTCGCCAGACGGTTGCAGATGAATGATGCGCAATTGAGCCAGTTCACTCTGCGGCTACGCCATCTTCAACAGAGTGTACCCCAATATGAAAATGGCCAGGATGTCAGTGAAAACCAGCTGATTTCAGCGCTGCGCTTTGTGGCCTCTCTGGAACAATTGCGCCAGCAACAGCCCATCCTGAAGTATCAAACCGAAATTGCACCTGTGGAGCCGGATGCTCAGATGCGGGCGCAGCGTCAACTTCGCGCAATAGAATTAACCCTCAAATCCCTGATTGCGCGGGTATGGCCGGATCAGCATCCTCTCAACAGCTTCCTGAAACAGCACTTTGGCGGTGAACGTCTGCGTCGCTGGCTAAAGTTAGGCGAAGGACGAGATGCGCTGGACGGTATGATGTTTAGCGAGCTGGCACTGATGGTCGTCGATAAGAAATTATTCGTTCGCCACTTTACGCAGATTTTTAACGATACCTCGGTGCTGATGTCGTTTGTTGAGCCGCGCATCACGCTACGCATGTTTTTGGATGATTGCCGCCTGGCTCGTAACTGCGTTATCGCGCAGCAGCCGCTGACGTCAGTACAATTGCTGTTGCTGGACTACCAGTACCGGCAGATAACTCATCCTGTGCAACGGGCATTTGAAGAACGGCGTACGCGCATTAATCCTGCGTCGTATCTGGAATCTGATGAGTCCATGGTCCGCCAGTTTTGGGAAACGGCAAAGCAAAAAGACGAGCAAGCGGGAGGCGATAAGCATGAAATCGCAGACAGTATTGATCCGCCGGAGAAGCGAGCCAAACGCTCGGCGGAAGAACGTGAACAGCTGATTTCCGGCATGTTGTGGGTAGCGGTCGGCGTGATGGTGCTGGCGATTTCGCTGGGTGCGTTCTGGTTATTCACTTCGCCAGCGCCACAGGCGTCCTCCGGACAATCCGTTGAAATTGTGCAGGAGGAACCGCGACGTGACGCCCCCAGCGCGCGGGAGGCGGTGACCCGAATGGGTATCACCTGGGATGCCTTTAACATGCGGGCGGCTATCGATCGCAATGACACCCGCGTGACGTCACTGTTCCTGCAGGGTGGGATGGACTGGAAGCTGGCGTGGACGGAGCAGGCGTTCTCAGCGGGCAATACCGAGGTGTTGAGACTGCTGCTGCGTTACCCTTCGCAGATGGATGAAAGCAAACCATGCCGACAGTTTATGACTACGCTCAGCCATGCGATGTCGAATGGGGCGTCACTCACATCGCTGCATAAAAGTTATCTGCAAAGTTTTTGTTCCGTGCCTGCGGTCGTTGCGCGTCAGCAATATGATCTTGAGCAGGCCGAGCTGCGTGTTCGCGCCCAGCCAAGCCCTGAGAACAAGAAATGGCAGAAAATTCACGCCGAGTTGTACGATGCGATTAACTGACATCCTGATGACTCAGACCGTCAGCCGCTAGGGTTCGCCATACAAACCGATGAGTCGGCGCACCACGCCATTGGTCCAGCCAAAGCCGTCCTGCAACGGATATTCCCCGCCGCCGCCTTCGCGCGGCGCTGCGTCGGCTATGTGGTATTTTTCGATAAGCTTGTGGTGTTCCTGATAAAAGAGATTCACCGTTTTCAACCAGTTACGGGCGATTTCATCCCCGAGATGGTCGTCACCGTACAGTTTGAAGCCCTGGATCGCCATCCACTGCAGCGGCGCCCAGCCGTTCGGTTTATCCCACTGTTCCCCAGTTTCATGCTCCGTGGCTAAAATACCACCGGGCGTGAGCAGGCGACTGCGAACCGCGTTAGCAAGCCGGTCGGCTTGTTCATGTGTTGCCATACCGACATACAGCGGCACAATACTGGCGGCAGAGAACAGGGCCATTTGTTCGCGCCGCCAGTCGTAATCGCGATAGCAGCCGTTTTCATCGTCCCACAGATAGCGGTTTACCGCATCGCGACGGTCACTGGCTTTCTGGCGAAACTGTGCTTCCGTTTCTTTGTCGCCTTTCAGCGCGGAAATATTGGCGATAGTGCTTTCCAGCTTGTAGAGGAAGGCGTTCAGATCAATGGGGATGAACTGCGTGGTGCGTATGCTGGCAAGTCGGCCTGCATCGCGTAGCCAGCGCGAGGAATAATCCCAGCCGGAGGCCGCGCCCGCGCGCAAATCCCGATACACCTCATTGGGTGGACGACCCGAATGCTTGGCGGTCTCGACGTCTTCAAGCCATGATTCATCACGCGGCGTATCACGATCGTCCCAATAGCGGTTGAGCAGAGAGCCGTCCGACATTCTGATCACGTGACGGTAGGCCTGGTTGAGCACCAGGGAATCGGCGCCATCCATCCAGAATGCGTATTCCATTTTCAGATGTTCAAGGTAGCGACGCGCGCCGCGTACGCCATCCTCTTCAAACAGTTCCACCATCAGCGCAAAGACCGGTGGCTGCGAACGGCTCAGGTAGTAGGTACGGTTACCGTTGGGGATGTGACCATAGTTTTCAATCATCCAGGCAAAGTTATCCGCCATACACTTCAGCAGATCTTCGCGGCCGCTCTCTGCCAGACCCAGCATGGTAAAGTAGGAATCCCAGTAGTAGGTTTCGCTAAAACGTCCGCCGGGCACAATATATGACTGCGGTAACGCCAGCAGCGAGGACCAGGGAATGTGATCCTGCGGCTCGCGCGTCAGCACAGGCCACAATTGATCGATATGCTCTTTCAGCGAGCTTGCCGGATCGGACACATATTCACTGGAGGGCGTTTCCGGTAGCCAGAAATGGTTCTCGACGAAACGTCGCAGATCAAAGTCGCGGTGGCGTTTAACTTTGCGATAGCGGATCAAAATGTCCAGTGGGTCCATTTTGGGCGCACAATCAGGGAAGGTTTTGCTATCAGCAAATAGTTTGGATGACTGGACGTGTTCAAACAGCTCGAGGTAACGATCGGCGGGGGTTAACGCATCTGACGCGGGTAACCCTGCAATCATCTCCGGCTCTGGCTCTGCCTCAATCATTTCATCCAGCTTTAACTCGCACGGATCCATTTCATAAAGCAGATCGATATCGATCGTCATTTCTTCTGAAGGGGCGTGGGGTAGTTTCTGGTTGAGCATAATGAGAAAGACCTCCGATGGACGTTGAAAGATTAAGGCTATTGCCCGGTCGTCAGTTAAGCGTAGACATTCGCTTCGGTGTCTGGTGAGTAAAGCGTGCGGTTGATCACATTTTAGTGCTGCATATTATTTAGAAAATAAGACTATCCCAATGAATATAATGAAGAATTCATAATTCTGCGTGACCTGAAGATATTTCATTTTCAGAACATTCGATTGCAACGAGTTGTGAACGGAAAACCATAACGGCTTATCTCCGTAATAGGCACAGGCTATTCTATCGATAGTTATCCCCCATGTAATTGCTTGATACTTATCAAAATAATAAATCCCTTACTTTCTATGATGGTTAAGTCTGATAAAGACTATGCACTCATTATTCTAATTTTTCTGGGTCACAATAACTCACAACGGTGAGGGTAAAATAATGAAAATCATTACCCGTCTTACCGCGATAGCCATAGCTGGCGTCGTGATTTGTTATTTTGGATTATCCGGTTATGTGTGGTATCACGATAATCAACGTAGTAAACAGGCAGATGTTCAGGCCTCTACGCTGGAAGAAAATAATAAAGTATTAGGTTTTTTACGCGAAAAAGGATGCGATTATTGTCACACGCCTTCAGCTGAATTACCTTTCTATTCTTCTTTTCCTGTCGCTAAGCAGTTGATGAATTACGATATTCAACTGGGATACAAATCATTCAATCTTGAGGCCGTTCGTGCGGCGCTGGTCGCAGATAAACCCGTTTCGCAAAGCGACCTGAATAAAATTGAATGGGTGATGCAGTACGACACCATGCCGCCGACGCGTTATACCGCACTGCACTGGGCTGGCAAGGTAAGCGATACGGAGCGAGCAGAGATCCTGGGCTGGATTGCGAAACAGCGCGAGCAGTATTATGCCAGTAACGATACCGCCGCGCAGCATCGTAACGAGCCTGTGCAGCCGATACCGGAAAGCATTCCGACCGATGCCCGTAAAGTGGCGCTGGGCTTTACGCTTTACCACGACCCGCGTATTTCCGGTGACAGCACGATTTCTTGCGCGCACTGCCATGCCCTGAATGCGGGGGGCGTAGATGGTCGCAAAACGTCAATCGGCGTAGGCGGCGCGGTTGGTCCTATCAACGCGCCGACGGTATTTAACTCTGTCTTCAACGTGGAACAATTCTGGGATGGTCGAGCACCAACATTGCAGGCGCAGGCAGGCGGCCCGCCGTTGAACCCTATCGAGATGGCGTCTAAATCCTGGGATGAAATTATCCAGAAACTGGATAAGGATCCGCAACTCAAACAAGAGTTTATCGCGGTTTATCCGCAGGGATTCAGCGGAGATAATATTACCGATGCGATTGCTGAGTTTGAGAAAACGCTAATTACGCCAAATTCGCCGTTTGATAAATGGCTACGCGGTGATGAAGCGGCGTTAACCGCCCAGCAGAAACATGGCTATCAGTTGTTTAAAGATAATAAGTGCGCGACCTGTCATGGCGGTATTATTTTAGGCGGGCGTTCATTTGAGCCATTGGGTTTGAAAAAGGACTTTAATTTCGGCGAGGTCACTGCCGCAGATATTGGCCGCATGAACGTCACTAATGAACTACGTGACAAGCTGCGTCAAAAAGTCCCTGGCTTGCGTAACGTTGCGCTGACCGCGCCTTATTTCCATCGAGGTGATGTGCCTACGCTCGACGGTGCGGTAAAACTGATGCTGCGTTATCAGGTGGGTAAAGAACTGCCGCAGGAAGATATCGACGATATCGTGGCGTTTCTTGAGAGTCTGAACGGGGTGTATACGCCGTATATGCAGGGTAAATAAGAGAAAACCGGATGGCAAAGCGCCATCCGGTATTTTATTGATTAACGCATGGTAACGAACTCTTCTGCTGCCGTTGGGTGAATCGCAACGGTGTTATCAAAGTCTTTCTTGGTTGCGCCCATTTTCAGTGCGACCGCGAAGCCTTGCAGCATTTCATCCATTCCAAAACCAATACCGTGAATACCGACAATCTTCTCTTCCGGACCGACGCAAACCAGCTTCATGCGGCACGGCTGACGGTGCGTGGTGACAGCGGTATACATCGCGGTAAACGATGATTTATACACTTTTACCTGGTCATCGCCGTGCTGTTCGCGAGCCTGCTGCTCGGTCAGGCCGACGGTGCCAATTGGCGGATGGCTGAAGACCACGGTCGGGATGTTGCTGTAGTCCAGATGTTCGTCCGGTTTGTTGTTAAACAGACGCTCGGACAGGCGACGGCCCGCGGCGACGGCAACCGGCGTCAGCTCTACGGCGCCGGTATTATCGCCGACGGCATAAATACCCGGCACGCTGGTGTTCTGGAATTTATCAACGACGATGTAGCCTTTTTCATTGGTTTTCACGCCAGTCGCTGCCAGGTTGAAGTTATCAGTGGCTGGTTCACGACCAATTGCCCAAATCAGGCAATCTACCGTTTCGCTACGACCATCTTCCAGTTGCAGGGTCAGGCTGCCGTCAGCGTTTTTAATGACCGCTTTCGGAATCGCGTGAGTATGCAGAGTCGGGCCTTCGGCGTTCATCACTTCAACCAGCGTGTCGACGATCATCGGGTCGAAGCTGCGTAGCGGCGCGTGTTTACGCACGAACAGATGCGTTTGGGCACCCAGGCCGTTAATCACGCCTGCCAGCTCAACGGCGATGTAACCTGCGCCGACGACCGCAACGCGCTTCGGCAGCGCGGGCAGCTCAAAGAAGCCATCGGAGTCGATCCCGTATTCCACACCCGGAATGTTCGGATGGCTCGGGCGACCACCGGTAGCAATCAAAATATGATCGGCAGTAATGGTTTCACCGTTCACTTCAATGGTTTTGGCATCCACAAAGCGGGCAAAACCTTTAATCACATCGACATTATTTTTGCCCAGCACATTGTCGTACGAGGTATGAATACGATCGATATAAGCGGTACGCGTGGCGATCAGTTTATCCCAGTCGAACTTATTGATGGTGGTGTCGAAACCGTAATCCGGCCCGTACATGTGGATCGCTTCGCGAACCTGGGCGGCATGCCACATCACTTTCTTTGGTACGCAGCCCACGTTAACGCAGGTGCCGCCTAACTCTTTGGCTTCAATCAGTGCGCATTTCTGGCCGTACATTGCTGCACGGTTAATGGAGGCAATACCGCCGCTGCCGCCGCCAATAGCGATGTAATCATAGTGCTTGGTCATGACCGCTCCTTCATGTTCATTGTAGGGCGGAGAAGCGTTACGCCATCCGCCAAAATATTCGCGATTGTATACCTGATATTAAAAGGTTCCACCGATGGCTGCGATTACTCCGGCACGATCCAGCTTACCGAGGTATGACCGGTTCCTGCCGGAACCAGTTTGCTGTGCAACCACGGCAGAACGTTGTTCATCTGCTGCTCCAGCTTCCACGGCGGGTTAATCACAATCATGCCAGACGCTGTCATACCGCGCTGATCGCTGTCCGGGCGCACTGCCAGTTCAATTTGCAGAATTTTGCGGATGCCGGTGTCTTCGAGATCGTGGATCATGCGCTTGATTTGTTGGCGCAGAACCACCGGATACCACAGCGCATAGGTGCCGGTCGCGAAACGCTTGTAGCCTTCGTTAATACCGGTGACCACCGCCTGGTAGTCGCTTTTGATTTCGTAGGGTGGATCGATAAGGATCAGCCCACGACGTGAAACCGGTGGCAATTTTGCTTTCAGCTGCTGATAACCATCGGCTTTGGCCACGCGTGCGCGCTCATCTTTCTGGAATTCGCCGCGCAGCAGGGGAAAGTCGCTCGGGTGCAGTTCAGTTAATTGCAGGCTATCCTGTTCGCGCAGCAGCTGACGAGCAATTAACGGAGAACCCGGGTAGTAGCGCAACTGACCGCTACGGTTGAAGTGTTGCACTACGCCAATGTAGGGTTCCAGTTCGGCAGGCAAATCGTCCTGCTGCCAGATACGGGCGATCCCTTCCAGATATTCACCGGTACGTTCGGCATGCTCACTGCTCAGCTGATAACGGCCAGCACCAGCATGGGTGTCCAGATAGAGAAACGGTTTTTCTTTCTCTTTGAGCGATTCAATGATCAGGCTCTGGACGGTGTGTTTCAAGACGTCGGCGTGGTTGCCTGCGTGATAACTGTGGCGATAACTGAGCATGGGTAATGAAATTCCGCTGAAATGACGATTTGCCACAGTTTACAGCAGATCGGCACAGATTACCCGTAGGCCCGGTAAGCGCAGCACCATCGGGCGTCTTTCCGTCACGGTTAGCATTGAAATCCTCTACACTTAACCCCATTGTACAAATTAATATGCACAGCGCCGGATACGCGCTTCATTCACTCTTTTCAACAGGACCGCGCTAATGACCAATCCATTGCTGACTCCCTTCGAACTGCCGCCGTTTTCTAAAATTCAGCCTGAGCATGTCGTGCCTGCCGTCACTAAGGCGCTGAACGATTGCCGCGAAAACGTTGAACGTGTGGTTGCGCAGGGCGCGCCGTACACCTGGGAAAATCTCTGCCAGCCGTTGGCGGAAGTTGACGATGTGCTGGGGCGTATTTTCTCTCCTGTTAGCCACCTGAACTCGGTGAAAAACAGCCCGGAACTGCGTGAAGCCTACGAACAAACGCTGCCGCTGCTGTCTGAATACAGCACCTGGGTTGGACAACATGAAGGCCTGTACAAAGCGTACCGCGACCTGCGTGATGGCGATCATTACGCCACCCTGAGTACCGCGCAGAAAAAAGCGGTCGATAACGCGCTGCGCGATTTTGAGCTTTCTGGTATCGGTCTGCCGAAGGAAAAACAGCAGCGTTATGGTGAAATCGCCACCCGTCTTTCTGAACTCGGCAACTTGTACAGCAATAACGTCCTTGATGCCACGATGGGCTGGACGAAGTTAGTCACCGATGAAGCCGAGCTGGCTGGTATGCCGGAAAGCGCGCTGGCTGCGGCGAAGGCCCAGGCGGAAGCCAAAGAGCAGGAAGGCTATCTGTTAACGCTGGATATCCCAAGCTACTTGCCGGTGATGACCTACTGTGACAACCAGGGACTGCGTGAAGAGATGTATCGCGCTTACTCCACCCGCGCGTCTGACCAGGGGCCGAACGCTGGCAAATGGGATAACAGCCCGATAATGGAAGAGATCCTCGCGCTGCGCCACGAACTGGCACAGCTGCTGGGCTTTGAAAGCTACGCCTTTAAATCTCTGGCGACCAAAATGGCGGAAAACCCGCAGCAGGTCCTCGACTTCCTGACCGATCTGGCGAAACGCGCCCGTCCGCAGGGGGAGAAAGAGCTGGCTCAACTGCGCGCCTTCGCGAAAGCGGAATTTGGTGTTGATGAGTTGCAGCCGTGGGATATCGCTTACTACAGCGAGAAACAAAAACAGCATCTCTACAGTATCAGCGACGAGCAACTGCGTCCTTATTTCCCGGAGAACAAAGCCGTTAACGGTCTGTTTGAAGTGGTTAAACGTATTTACGGCATTACCGCTAAGGAGCGCACCGATGTTGACGTCTGGCATCCGGAAGTTCGTTTCTTCGAGCTGTACGACGAAAACAACGAGCTGCGCGGCAGCTTCTACCTCGACCTGTATGCCCGTGAACATAAACGCGGCGGGGCGTGGATGGATGACTGCGTCGGCCAGATGCGTAAAAGTGACGGCACGTTGCAAAAACCGGTTGCCTACCTGACCTGTAACTTTAACCGTCCGGTGAACGGCAAACCCGCGCTGTTTACCCACGATGAAGTGATTACCCTGTTCCACGAGTTCGGCCACGGTCTGCACCATATGCTGACTCGTATCGAAACCGCGGGCGTTTCCGGTATCAACGGTGTGCCATGGGATGCGGTCGAACTGCCGAGCCAGTTTATGGAAAACTGGTGTTGGGAGCCGGAAGCGTTGGCGTTTATCTCCGGCCATTATGAAACCGGCGAACCGTTGCCGAAGGAACTGCTGGATAAAATGCTGGCGGCGAAAAACTACCAGGCGGCGCTGTTTATTCTGCGTCAACTGGAGTTCGGTCTGTTTGATTTCCGTCTGCACGCGGAATTTAACCCGCAGCAAGGGGCGAAAATCCTCGACACACTGGCCGAAATCAAGAAACAGGTCGCCGTGGTGCCGGGCCCAACCTGGGGCCGCTTCCCGCATGCCTTCAGCCACATTTTTGCTGGTGGCTACGCGGCGGGTTACTACAGCTATCTGTGGGCCGACGTGCTGGCGGCAGATGCCTTCTCTCGCTTCGAAGATGAAGGGATTTTCAACCGTCAAACCGGACAATCGTTCCTCGATAACATCCTCACCCGTGGCGGTTCTGAAGAGCCGATGGAACTGTTCAAACGCTTCCGTGGCCGCGAGCCACAGCTGGATGCGATGCTGGAGCATTACGGGATTAAAGGCTGATTATTCACGTGAAAATCTGCTTAGTCGATGAAACAGGCGCCGGAGACGGCGCCTTATCTGTTCTGGCCGCCCGCTGGGGACTGGAACACGATGAAGATAACCTGATGGCGCTGGTGATGACGACAGCACATCTGGAACTGCGCAAACGCGATGAACCTAAGCTCGGCGGTATCTTCGTCGATTTCGTGGGCGGTGCGATGGCCCATCGGCGCAAATTTGGCGGTGGCCGCGGTGAAGCGGTGGCGAAGGCGGTCGGCATTAAAGGCGATTACCTGCCGGATGTGGTCGATGCAACCGCAGGGCTGGGGCGCGATGCGTTTGTACTGGCCTCGGTAGGCTGTCGCGTACGAATGCTGGAACGTAATCCGGTGGTTGCTGCGCTGCTTGACGATGGCCTGGCGCGCGGGTATGCCGACCCGGAAATCGGTCCGTGGCTGCAGGAGCGTTTGCAGTTGATTCACGCGTCGAGCCTGACGGCGTTAACCGATATCACGCCGCGCCCGCAGGTGGTGTACCTCGACCCGATGTTCCCACATAAGCAGAAAAGCGCGCTGGTGAAAAAAGAGATGCGCGTGTTTCAGTCGCTGGTGGGGCCGGATCTGGATGCGGATGGGCTGCTGGAGCCTGCTCGTCAGTTAGCCACCAAACGAGTGGTGGTGAAGCGTCCGGACTACGCGCCGCCGCTGGCGGATGTCGCCACGCCGAACGCGGTAGTTACAAAAGGGCATCGGTTCGATATTTATGCGGGAACGGCATAGGCCAGATGGTCAGCTATAGTGCCCGATGGCGCTACGCTTATCGGGTCTACAGTTCGGTGCCGTTAGTAGGCCGGATAAGGCGGTAGCCGCATCCGGCATCACGGGTTAAACAAACGGTGCCAGCGGATCGGCAATCTCAAACGCTACCGCGCGGTCCGCCTTCGGCGGGTAAATCAGCTCGCTGACAATCGACACCTTCAGCTTTTTCGCTTCTGCGCGCGTCAGTTTCACCTGCTGATCCCATCCTTCGCTATACACCGCACCCCAGGCACCAAGATCCAGGCAGGTGACGTAGTTTTCCTGACGATATGGCAGTGGTGTTATGTTTAACAGGTCTGCCGCGGCATTATTACCGGCGAATTTACCCAGCAAGATGGCGTGCTGGCAGGTCATCAGCGCATGATTGCCTTTGTCGTCGGTGGCGGCGTAGGCTACATCGCCAGTGGCGTAGATATCATCGTGACCCACAACCTGTAGATTGGCATTGACATGCAGACGGCCCTGGCGATCGCGCGGGGCGTTAATCTGTGCTGTCAGGCTATTAGCCTGTACGCCGACGGTCCAGATAACTGTCTGGGAAGAAATCACCTGTCCATCTTTCAGCGTGACGCCAGAGGCATCCACGCACTCTACTTCCGCATTGACCAGCCACTCGACGCCCAGTTCAGCAGAGGCTTCGATAATCACGTCACGTAATTCCTGGCTCCAGCGTCCACCCGGCTGAGCGCCGCGTTCAACTACGACAACTCTGGTCTTAGCATCAGCGCCCAATATTTCGCGCAAACGACCTGGTAATTCCAGCGCCATTTCAATGCCGGTAAAGCCGCCGCCGCAGACCACTACCGTATTGCGAGCCTCACTTTCCGGATGTAATGCCAGATCGTTAATGTGCTGCTCCAGTACGGCGGCGCTCTCAAGTTGGTCGAGGTCAAACGCGTGCTCGGCGGCACCGGTGACGGCGTCGCGGTTTACGTGACTTCCGCTGGCAAGCACCAGGCGGTCGTAGCGGCGCAGATGAATGTCACCGTTGGCATCTTTCCAGCTCACCTCTTTAGAGTCCGGGAGGATTTGCTCGACGTGACCTTGCAGGAAGTTGACGCCGGTAACGTCAAACAGCGGTTGCAGTGGTGCGACCAGCGTATGAACGGCGCTTTCATAAAAACGCGGGCGGATACGCAGCTCTGGCTGTGGCGCAATTACTGTAATATCAATGGCCTGCTGATGTTTATCCGCCAGTCGTGCGGCGCTTAATGCTGCCCACATACCGGCAAAGCCGGCGCCCACGATCAGAATTTGTTTACGCATTGGAGTTTTCTCACTGGTGACTACGAGTTATTTACTCGGATTTTATTGGTCGTAGTTAAAAATTGCAATGCGATCGAGATCCTTTTTGCCTCAAAGGATGAGGGTTTTTTATTATCTGTTTGATAAATATGTATTTAAAGTTTTATTGTGAAGAGGGGTTACTTTGCTGTCTGGAATGAGTGAAACGAAAAAGCTACAATAAACTCAGATTAATTTTGACTGAGATAAGAGAATGGCATTCTACAGTTCTGGGGTTGAGTACGGCATTCATAGCCTGATGTGTATGGTCGACAGTAAGGGCGACGCGCGGGATATGAGCGTGCGGGAAATTGCCGAACTGCAAAGTGTGCCATATGACTATCTGGCAAAAATTTTCACCCGTCTGTCCAAAGCGGGTCTGGTGCGCAGCATTGAAGGCAAGGGCGGTGGTTTCCAGTTAGCTAAACCTGCTGAACACATCACTGTGCTGGATGTGGTGAATGCTATTGATGGTGATAAGCGCATCTTTGAATGTCGTGAAATTCGCCAGCGGTTGGCGGTATTTGAGGAGCATCCACCAGAGTGGGCCTGTGAAGGCATTTGTGGTGTGCGTTCGGTAATGGACATGGCCCAGCAGCGGATGGAAGAAGCGCTCGGTCAGCATACGATTCTGGACTTGGCGCGCAAAATGTACCGCAAAGCGCCGGACACCTTTGTGGTGGAAGTGCAGGAGTGGATAGACGCGCGTAAAGGGTAGTGAGTGAAAATGCCGGATAGGGCAATAGCCACCATCCGGCACTGAAGGTTATTGTTCGGTGCTCGGCGTATTAATCATGCGGTTCAGCCATGGCACCATAATCGCCATCACCACCGTTACGGCCAGGGTCACCAGACCAATCTTACTGAAGACGTTGGTATAGATAGGCAGCGTTTGCAGCGGGTCGGTGATGTTCTCTGGTACGGCGGTGAACGTCGCGACATAACCCCCCATCAGGAAGGCTGCTGCCTGGGTCAGGAACCACATCCCGAGAATAAAGCCCATCAGGTGTTGTGGCACGAGAGCGGCGACCATAGCCAGCCCCAGGGCGCTAATCAGCAGTTCACCCAGGCTCTGGAACAGATACACCAGCACGATAAACCACGGCGACGTCAGCCCCTGCGCATCGGCAAACCACATTCCGGCTGCAGCGGCGGTCAGGAAACCCAGCGAGCACAGGAACATACCGAGCGTAAACTTCATCGGCATGGTCAGGTCTTTACCTTTGTTGCCCAGACGGGTATAGATTGCGGCCAGTACCGGACTCGCCAGTACCACCCAGAACGGGTTCAGCGCCTGGAAGCTTACCGGGTTGATGGCGAAACCAAGAATTTCATGGTGCACGTTATTGATAGCAAAGAAGTTCAGCGAAGTTGGCATCTGCGCGTACAGCACGTAGAACACCACCGCTTCCAGCATCAGGATAAAGGCCACAAACATTTTGTTGCGCCCGGTTTTATCCAGTTTGAAGGCCTGACGGAAGAAGATGATCGTCACGGCAATCGACAGGACGATCAGCACCAGGTTGGCAATCTGTACGTTGTGCATCAGCCAGGCGCAGATAAATACCATCACTACCGTTCCGGCCAGCACGCAGAATAGATTACGGAAATTCAGCGGCTTATGGTCTGGCTCTGAACCGATATTCTTCACCATTCCACGGCAGGCAAAGTAGACCAACAGCGCGACAATAAGCCCGGCCCCGCACAGGTTATAGGTCACCGCATAGCCAAACTTATCGGCAATCACCGGTGCCAGCGACAACGACAGCAGTGAACCGATGTTAATCGACATATAAAACAGGGTGAAAGCACCGTCCAGACGGGCGTCTTTCGGTGGATAGCATTTTGACAGCAGGCTTGCCGGGTTGGCTTTAAACAGCCCGTTACCGACGGCAATGGTACCCAAAGCAATAAAAATCAGGTCGGGCTTAAGCAGTGACATCCCGGTCATGAAGTAGCCGATTGCCAGCACAATGGCGCCGAGTACCAGCGTGCGCTTAGTGCCTAACAGATGGTCGCCGACGTAGCCGCCGATCGAGATCAGGCCATAGACCAGCGCGGCAAATGCACCAAAGGTGACAAATGCCTGTTCCTGCGAAAAACCGAGCTGCTTAACAAAAAATACCGCCAGGATGCCCTGAACGCCGTAATAGCCAAATCGTTCCCATAATTCCACAAAGAAGATCATGAAGAACGGACGAGGTTGCTGCAGCAAGCCCGTAGGTGCAGTTTTATTCATATTCCATCGCCTTTCAAAGCCATCCCGAAAAGTATGAACGCGTATGCTTAAACGCGCCGAAAAAGTCTTATTTTGTTATAGACTGCGGTTATTGGCCGCAGGAGTAGAGTATTATAGAGATAGTTTTCGATCCAATTAGTTGATCACACTAATTATGATTTATTTGTTGGATTGATGTACTAATTGTGTCTGAATGATAAAAACAAAAACGCCCGCAAAGGCGGGCGTTTACAGGCTTAACGACTTGTAGCGCGTCGGGTAATCTCCCGACGGCCAGCATTTTATGCTTCTTCGTCGTCACGCAGCGGAACAATCAGCATGTCGACGTGGACAGTGTTGATCAGTTGGCGCGCGGAGGACATTAGCTTGCTCCAGAAATCCTGGTGATGACCACAAACGACCAGATCCATGTCGTATTTTTTGATGGCATCAACCAGAACCTGACCCAGGTCGCCGCTACCGCTCAGGGTTTCGGTGATAGGGTAGCCTGCGTTGGTGGAAAGCTCGGTTAGCGCGTGGTGGGTTTCTTCAGAAATGCGTTTCTGCATGTCGCCCAGATTCACGTCGATAAGCCCGGTGTACAGGTCGGAATAGTTTACGTCAACGTGGATAAGGGAGACTTTAGCATTGTAAGGCCGCGCCATAGAGACCGCTTTTTCAACCAGAACTTTGCTTTCCGGAGAAAGATCAACCGCGATAAGAATGTGTTTATAAGCCATAGTGTTACTCCTTCCATAAGTTGTCGATGACTAGCCTGCTGGCGTTTACCTGCCGCCGCGTCATCCGCATCCTGCGAACCTTGCGCGCGGGGCTAGCCCAGTCGTAAAAACGTACCATATAAGGACTATCCTTACATTATAGCGACCAGGATAATCCGTCAATCCGCCTTGCTTGCCAAGCAGTTAAACAAATTTTTTAGTTAATTGCATTGATAGCGATTAACCTTCTGGCAAAAAAATTAACTAATCTCCTACACTATCTAGAGAGGCGTTCGGATGCGTGATACTAATACGAACGGTTCGGCTGTACTCTTCACTGAATGATTTGGCAGGGTATCGGGGAGCGGTAGTCCCGGAAAGGAGTTCCGTGGGCGGGTCGCCGGGGAGGAGGTATGATAAGCACCATTGCATTGTTCTGGGCTTTATGTGTCGTTTGCATTGTTAATATGGCGCGCTATTTTTCTTCGTTACGCGCACTGTTAGTGGTACTTCGTGGTTGCGATCCATTGCTTTACCAGTATGTAGATGGTGGGGGCTTTTTTACCTCGCATGGGCAACCGAACAAGCAGATGCGTCTGGTGTGGTATATCTACGCTCAGCGTTACCGCGATCATCATGATGATGAGTTTATTCGCCGCTGTGAGCGGGTTCGCGGTCAGTTCATCCTCACCAGCGCGCTATGTGGCCTGGTGCTAATCAGCATGGTTGCGCTGATTATCTGGCACTGATGCCAACGACAGATACAAAAAAAGCGGGTCAGAAAACTGACCCGCTTTTTTACCGTGCATTCGCTTAGATAAGCTTCAGAGAGAGCCAGTAAAGCCCGCCGGAAAGAAGAATTGCGGCTGGCAGGGTGAAGACCCAGGCCATCAGAATGCTGGTCACCGTTTTACGCTGTAAACCGCCGCCATCAACAACCATCGTCCCCGCAACGGAAGAAGAGAGAACGTGGGTGGTGGAAACGGGCATACCGGTGTAACTGGCGAGACCGATAGAGACTGCGGCAGTCATCTGTGCCGACATCCCCTGGGCATAGGTCATGCCTTTCTTACCGATTTTCTCACCAATGGTGGTGGCTACGCGACGCCAGCCGATCATGGTACCAATGCCCAGCGCCAGTGCGACGGCCATAATGATCCAGATAGGCGCATACTCAATGGTGCTCAGCATGTCAGCTTTCAGTTTTTTCAGCAGACGCTGATCGTCAGTGCTTACGCCAGGCAGCTTAACCACTTTATCCGTGGTATCAGAGATGCACAGCATAATACGGCGCAGCTGACCACGCTGTTCGACGCTTAACTTGTCGTAGGTTTCCAGGTTCGCCAGCATACCTTTCGCACGTTCCAGCGCGTTGATGGTATTCGCCGGGTGGCAATGGAACTCTGTCGTCGTCGCTGGTGCCGCGTCCGTCGGGGACGGAATCAACTGGTCTACGCCTGTGGCCTGTTTAAGCAGGTCAGGACGCTGCTGGAAGAAGACTTCGACGTTATTGATGGCATCACGGGTACGGGTAATCTCGTAACCGGAAGCATTCATATTCACCACGAAGCCTGCAGGCGCTACGCCAATCAGCACCAGCATCACCAGACCAATGCCTTTCTGCCCGTCGTTAGCGCCATGAGAGAACGCCACGCCGATAGCGGAGAGGATTAGGGCAATACGGGTCCAGAACGGCGGCTTTTTCTTGCCATCTTTCTTTTCACGTTCTGCTGGCGTCAGGTGGATACGGGCACGTTTTTTTGTACCGCTCCAGTAGCGACGCAGAATGAAGATAAGACCGCCTGCAACCACCAGACCAACAATTGGCGAGATGATAAGCGAAGCAAAAATACCGATAACTTTCGGAATGTTAAGTGCATCTACCACAGAAGTGCCGGTCATCAGCGCATTGGTTAAACCAATACCGATAATGGCGCCAATTAGCGTGTGGGAGCTGGATGCAGGCAAACCAAAGTACCAGGTACCCAGGTTCCAGATAATTGCCGCCAGCAGCATGGAGAACACCATGGCGAGGCCATGTGACGATCCCATATTGAGCAGCAGATCCGTTGGCAGCATATGCACGATGGCATATGCCACGCTGAGACCGCCCAGCAAAACACCAAAGAAGTTGAACACCGCAGCCATGACCACCGCCAATTGCGAACGCATTGCACGGGTATAGATCACGGTTGCGACAGCATTGGCTGTATCATGGAAGCCGTTAATCGCTTCGTAGAACAGCACAAAAGCCAGAGCAAGCAATAGTAAAAGCCCGGTATGTAAATCCAGGCCAGCAAACAAATGTAGCATAGGACGTTACGCCATTTTGAGGACATGAACGCGGCGCATTATCAGTGACTTTGGCGGCGCGGGCAAAGTGAAATATAGAGTTTTTTTGATTTGTCTCCTGCTTTGTTTTACACCACTAAAGAATTATCCTATATATTTCAGTTAAATACCTTTTATCGGTAGTTTGGTGCTGGTGCGACCACTGAGGAATCTTTACAATTCACACCCGCTTTTTAGAGAGGATCGCAACGTGGAAAGGTTTGATACCGTTATTATAGGCGCTGGCGCAGCGGGTATGTTTTGTGCCGCGCAGGCAGGACAAGCAGGTAGTCGCGTACTGCTGATTGATAATGGTAAAAAGCCAGGGCGTAAGATTCTCATGTCTGGCGGGGGACGCTGCAACTTTACCAATCTTTATGTCGAGCCTGCCGCCTATTTGAGCCAAAACCCCCATTTTTGCAAATCGGCGCTGGCGCGTTACACGCAGTGGGATTTTATCGACCTGGTGGGCAAACACGGTATTGCCTGGCACGAAAAAACGTTGGGTCAGCTGTTCTGCGATGATTCCGCCCAACAAATTGTCGATATGCTGGTAGACGAGTGTGAAAAAGGTAACGTAACTATGCGGTTACGAAGCGAAGTTCTGAGCGTCGAGCGAGAGGGTGATGATTTCATTCTCGAATTGAACGGGATGATCGTGGGCACGAAAAAGCTGGTTATTGCCTCTGGTGGTCTCTCTATGCCGGGGCTGGGCGCGACGCCGTTTGGTTATAAAATTGCCGAACAGTTCGGTCTGAACGTATTGCCAACGCGCGCAGGACTGGTGCCCTTTACGTTGCATAAGCCACTGCTGGAGCAGCTTCAGGTGCTCTCTGGCGTGTCGGTCTCCTCTGTTATCACCGCCGAGGACGGCACCGTCTTTCGTGAAAATCTGCTCTTTACACACCGCGGGCTTTCTGGTCCGGCCGTACTGCAGATTTCCAGTTTTTGGCAGCCAGGCGAATTTGTCAGCATTAATTTGTTGCCGGATGTTGACCTTGCGAGCTTCCTCGATGACCAACGCAGCGCCCACCCTAATCAGAGCTTAAAGAATACGCTTGCTATGCAGTTGCCAAAACGGCTGGTGGAATGTTTACAGCAGTTAGGGCAAATCCCGGACGTCTCGCTGAAACAGCTTAACGTGCGCGATCAACAAACGCTGGTTGATACGCTGACCGATTGGCGGGTGCAGCCGAACGGTACGGAAGGGTATCGTACCGCTGAAGTCACGCTGGGCGGCGTTGATACCAATGAGCTTTCATCGCGCACGATGGAAGCACGTAAAGTGCCGGGACTCTATTTTATCGGCGAAGTGATGGACGTTACCGGCTGGTTGGGAGGCTATAACTTCCAGTGGGCATGGTCGAGCGCCTGGGCGTGTGCGCAAGATTTAGCGCCAGCCTGACTGTGACGCCCGACAACCTGAGCTGCCGGGCGTTATCATTAGTTCAGACCAAGAAAGTGCTGGGCGATTTTAAAGTAGATAATTAACCCGGTACCGTCGATAAGCGTGGCGATAAACGGGGCCGAAACCACGGCGGGATCAATGCCGATACGCTTGAGCACCATGGGGATCACTGATGACACCACGGCGCTCCACAGCGTAATGCAAACCAGCGTCAGGCTGACGATCAGCGTGATTTCCATGCCGATGCCCATCATCCACGCGCGTAAGCACCCTGCCAGGCCCAGCGTCAGAGCGATCAGCAGCGAAGTTGAAACTTCTTTGCGGATCACCCGGCCCATATCGCGCAGCCGCACTTCTCCCAGCGCCATTGAACGTACCAGCGTCGAAGTGATCTGCGTACCGCTGTTGCCGCCAGTACCAATTAATAGCGGAATAAAAAAGGCCAGGGCAATTGCGGATTCCAGCGCCTCTTCAAAATGCTGAAGCACGCTGCTGGTATAGGCTTCTGCGACAAACAGCAGCAGGAGCCAGACCGAACGTTTTTTCCACAATGTCCACGGACTAATTTCCAGATAGGGTTTTTCCAGCGGTAGCGTGGCGCCCTGAAGCTGAACGTCTTCAGTAACATCATCTTCCTGTAGATGAGCGATCTCTTTTTCCATCAGACAACCGACCAGCTCACCTCTCTCAACGACAGCAACCAGATCGACTTCGCGTTCGGCTAACTCGGCAACGACCTGCGCCCGTTCATCATCAGGCTTTACATGAAATAAACAGCTGTCCGTAAGATGGTTGATGTTCAGCGACGTATCTTTTTCCTGCAATAAGCGCTTGATGGATAACACCCCGCGCAGCGCTTTTCCGGCCACAACAAAGACCTGGCCTGGGATGTCATCCGTTGTGAGTTGGGAGACAAAGTACTCGCGAGCGCCGTTCACGCTGAGATGGTCCGGCAGAGTAATAAAATCGGTGCGCATATATTGGGCGATAGCGTCGCCGTTGAAATCCGGCATAGGATGATGAGCGGCGCAGAGTGGCATAGATGACATGGTGTAATTCCCTATAAAAATCTCTCATAGGGGCGAACAAGACAGGGTTAGCACAGGCAGATCCCTACGTCCTGGTTTTAGCACTGAACAACGTATCTGTCCGATGGTGAAATCGTCAGAAGTTACCTTGGCAACACCTTGATTCGATGGATGCCTGTATTTCCCTGAGTGGTCTCTCTCGATACCAGCAGGGCGGTAACTTGTATTTGTACAGGAGCCTCGCCATAACGAGATCGGTAAATGAGCCGCTATTATAGGGATGCCTAATCATTGATTATGTTTATAGTTGCGATTGTTTATCAATCGTTGATATACGAAATATTTCTTGTGCCAGGGCTGAACTGGAAACGACAACCGAATAGACATATTGAATCCAGGTGTTAGTATTCAATAGACAGCAGTTATGAGTATGCGTGTTTCATTTCCGGCCAGGAACGCTGATGATGACAACATTACTACCCGATTTCACAGCATTTTCGTCACTCACTTCCTTCGCGGTGTGCGTTGCTATAACGCCTGTCCGCACTCTGGCCATTATTTCTCATTCCTTCTCATCCCGGATGGAATCTCCCGCTGAATAGCTGTTCAGTGGGCTTTGTGACACGCATCGTTTGATAACAGGGATTACGGCGGGTCGGATATGGAAAAGATTAAGCGTCATCTGGTGTGGTGGGGCGCGGGTATTGTGGTGGTGGTTGCTGCAATAGCATGGTGGATGTTGCGTCCTGCGGGGATTCCGGAAGGTTTCGCGGCCAGCAACGGCAGAATAGAAGCTACCGAAGTGGATATTGCCACCAAGATTGCCGGACGAATTGACACAATCCTCGTATCGGAAGGGCAGTTCGTTCGTCAGGGCGAGGTGCTGGCGAAAATGGATACCCGCGTGCTGCAGGAGCAGCGGCTGGAAGCTGTCGCGCAAATCAAAGAAGCTGAAAGCGCGGTGGCTGCGGCACGAGCGCTGCTGGAACAGCGGCAAAGTGAAATGCGCGCCGCGCAGTCGGTGGTAAAACAGCGCGAGGCGGAACTGCAGTCGGTCTCTAAACGTCACGTTCGCTCCCGTTCGCTATCCCAGCGTGGGGCTGTATCCGAGCAACAGCTGGATGACGACAGGGCCGCGGCTGAAAGTGCTCGCGCGGCACTGGAATCCGCCAAGGCGCAGGTCTCTGCGGCAAAAGCCGCAATTGAAGCCGCCCGTACCAGCATCATTCAGGCGCAAACCCGTGTAGAAGCCGCGCAGGCCACCGAACGTCGCATTGCCGCTGATATTGATGACAGCGAGCTGAAAGCCCCGCGCGATGGTCGTGTGCAGTACCGCGTCGCCGAACCGGGCGAGGTGCTTTCCGCGGGCGGTCGCGTACTGAACATGGTCGATCTCAGCGATGTCTACATGACGTTCTTCTTACCTACCGAACAGGCTGGTTTATTGAAGATTGGCGGTGAAGCTCGCCTGGTGCTGGATGCTGCGCCGGATCTGCGTATTCCGGCGACCATTAGCTTTGTGGCTAGCGTCGCGCAGTTCACGCCGAAAACGGTCGAAACCAGTGATGAACGGCTGAAGCTGATGTTCCGCGTTAAAGCGCGTATCCCGCCAGAGCTGTTGCAGCAGCATCTGGAGTACGTGAAAACCGGTCTGCCGGGCATGGCGTGGGTGCGTGTTGATGAAAATCGCCCCTGGCCTGACGACCTGGTGGTGAGGTTGCCGCAATGACGCATCTGGCGCTGGTTCCCGTTCCTCCCGTGGCGCACCTTGACGGCGTGAGTCAGCATTACGGGAAAACGGTCGCGCTGAACAACATCACGCTGGATATCCCTGCCCGCTGTATGGTGGGGCTTATTGGCCCGGATGGCGTCGGAAAATCGAGCCTGCTGTCGCTCATCTCCGGCGCGCGGGTCATTGAACACGGCAACGTGATGGTGCTGGGCGGCGATATGCGCGACCCAAAACATCGACGGGATGTCTGCCCGCGCATTGCCTGGATGCCGCAGGGGTTAGGGAAAAACCTGTACCATACGCTGTCGGTGTATGAGAACGTCGATTTCTTTGCCCGGCTGTTTGGTCATGATAAAGCGGAACGCGAAGCGCGGATTACCGAGCTGCTGAACAGCACCGGCCTGGCACCGTTTCGCGACCGTCCCGCCGGGAAACTCTCGGGCGGGATGAAGCAAAAGCTGGGGCTGTGCTGTGCGTTAATCCACGACCCGGAACTGTTAATTCTCGATGAACCCACCACCGGGGTCGATCCGCTGTCCCGCGCCCAGTTCTGGGATCTAATTAACAGCATTCGCCAGCGGCAGACTAACATGAGCGTGCTGGTTGCGACCGCTTACATGGAAGAAGCCGAGCGCTTTGACTGGCTGGTGGCGATGAACGCCGGGGAGGTGTTAGCCACCGGGAGCGCCCAGCAGCTACGCGAACAAACCAACAGCAACACGCTGGAGCAGGCGTTTATCGCGCTGCTACCTGAAGCCCAGCGCCAGGCGCATAAGCCGGTGGTGATCCCGCCGTATCACGCTGAGCAGGAAGAGATTGCTATCGAGGCGAAAGACCTGACTATGCGCTTCGGTAAGTTTGTCGCCGTTGACCACGTTAACTTTCGTATTCCGCGCGGGGAAATCTTCGGTTTTCTCGGCTCCAATGGCTGCGGTAAATCCACCACCATGAAGATGCTCACCGGTCTGCTACCCGCAAGCGAAGGTGAGGCGTGGTTGTTTGGGCAAGCGGTTGACCCGAAGAATATCGATACCCGCCGCCGGGTGGGCTATATGTCGCAGGCGTTTTCGCTCTACAGCGAGCTAACTGTCCGGCAAAACCTCGAACTACATGCGCGGTTGTTCCATATCCCCGAAGCAGAAATCCCCGGGCGGGTACAAGAGATGAGCGAGCGCTTTTCGCTGACCGATGTCGAAGACGCGTTGCCCGGCGCGCTGCCGTTGGGGATCCGTCAACGCCTGTCGCTGGCGGTGGCGGTGATTCATCGCCCGGAAATGCTCATTCTTGATGAGCCGACCTCCGGGGTCGATCCGGTGGCGAGGGACATGTTCTGGCAACTGATGGTCGATCTGTCGCGGCAGGACAAAGTGACCATTTTTATCTCCACCCACTTTATGAACGAAGCGGAGCGCTGCGACCGGATGTCGCTGATGCACGCCGGAAAAGTACTGGCCAGCGGCACGCCGCAGGAACTGGTGAAACAGCGTGGCGCCGCCAGTCTGGAAGAGGCGTTTATCTCCTGGTTACAGGAAGCGGCAGGCCCGGCTCCGGAAGCTCAGTTACCGCCAGCCAATGTTCCGATAGCGCATGAAAATAGTCAGCCGCCGCGGCAGGGCTTTAGCCTGCGGCGGTTGTTCAGCTACAGCCGCCGTGAAGCGCTGGAACTACGACGCGATCCGGTACGTTCAACGCTGGCGCTGATGGGCACAGTGATCCTGATGCTGATCATGGGCTACGGCATCAGCATGGATGTGGAGAACCTGCGTTTTTCGGTGCTCGATCGTGACCAGACCGTCAGCAGCCAGGCGTGGACGCTGAATCTGGCGGGATCGCGCTATTTTATCGAACAGCCGCCGCTCACCAGTTATGACGAGCTGGACAAACGGATGCGTTCGGGCGAAGTGGCGGTAGCAATAGAGATCCCGCCAAACTTTGGCCGCGATATCGCGCGTGGCACGCCGGTGAAGATTGGCGTCTGGGTCGATGGCGCAATGCCGAGCCGCGCTGAAACGGTCAGAGGCTACGTACAGGCGATGCACCAGACCTGGCTGCAGGATGTGATGGCGCGTCAACCCAATTCCAGTGGGCAAAACGGGCTGATGACCATTGAAACTCGCTATCGTTACAACCCGGATGTAAAGAGTCTGCCGGCGATTGTTCCGGCGGTGATCCCGCTGCTGCTGATGATGATCCCCTCGATGCTCAGCGCCCTCAGCGTAGTGCGTGAGAAAGAGCTGGGGTCGATTATCAACCTGTACGTTACGCCCACGACCCGCAGCGAGTTTTTACTCGGCAAACAGTTGCCGTACATCGTGCTGGGGATGCTGAACTTCCTGCTGCTGTGCGCGCTGTCGGTGTTTGTGTTCGGCGTGCCGCATAAGGGGAGTTTTTTAACCCTGACGCTGGCCGCGCTGTTGTACGTCACCATTGCCACCGGGCTGGGTCTGTTAATTTCCACGTTTATGAAAAGCCAGATCGCGGCCATTTTTGGTACGGCGATTATTACGCTGATCCCGGCGACGCAGTTTTCTGGGATGATCGATCCGGTCGCCTCGCTCGAAGGGCCTGGACGCTGGATTGGTGAAATTTACCCGACCAGCCATTTTCTGACCATCGCGCGTGGGACGTTCTCTAAAGCGTTGGATCTGACCGATCTCTGGCAGCTGTTTATTCCGCTGGTGGTAGCCATTCCGGTGGTGATTGGTCTGAGCGTATTACTGCTGAAAAAACAGGAGGGGTGATGCGCCGATTACGCAATATTTATAACCTCGGTATCAAGGAGTTGCGCAGCCTGCTGGGTGACAAAGCGATGCTGACGCTGATCGTCTTTGCCTTCACGATTTCGGTTTATTCTTCCGCGACCGTCCTGCCGGGTTCGCTGCATCTGGCGCCGATTGCTATTGCCGATATGGACCAGTCGCAGTTGTCGAACCGGATTGTGAACAGCTTTTATCGCCCGTGGTTTTTACCGCCGGAGATGATCACCGCTGATGAGATGGATGCCGGACTGGACGCCGGGCGCTACACCTTCGCCGTGAACATTCCACCTGATTTTCAGCGTGATGTGTTGGCCGGTCGGCAGCCGGATATACAGGTTAACGTCGATGCCACGCGGATGAGTCAGGCCTTTACCGGCAACAGCTATATCCAGAATATCATCAGCGGCGAGGTGAACAGCTTTGTGGCGCGTTACCGTGACAATCGTGAGCCGCCGGTGGCGTTGGAAATGCGTATGCGCTTTAACCCTAATCTGGAACCTGCCCGCTTTGGCGCGGTGATGGCGATTATCAACAACATCACCATGCTGGCGATCGTGCTTACCGGGTCGGCGCTGATCCGCGAGCGCGAGCACGGGACCATTGAGCATCTGCTGGTGATGCCGGTGACGCCGTTTGAGATCATGATGGCAAAAATCTGGTCGATGGGTCTGGTGGTGCTGGTGGTTTCCGGTCTGTCGCTGATGCTGATGGTAAAAGGCGTGCTCGGCGTACCGATTGAAGGTTCGATACCGCTGTTTATGCTGGGCGTGGCGCTGAGCCTGTTCGCCACCACTTCGATCGGTATTTTTATGGGCACGCTGGCGCGCTCTATGCCGCAGCTGGGGTTACTGATGATTCTGGTACTGCTGCCGCTACAGATGCTCTCTGGTGGTTCTACACCGCGTGAAAGCATGCCGCAGGCGGTGCAGGACATAATGCTGACTATGCCAACTACCCATTTTGTCAGCCTCGCGCAGGCGATACTTTACCGCGGTGCAGGGTTTGGCATCGTCTGGCCGCAGTTCCTGACGCTGTTGGCGATTGGCAGCGCGTTCTTCCTGATAGCGCTGCTGCGCTTTCGAAAGACGATTGGCACGATGGCGTAAACATTATTGCCAGGGGGCTTCGCTTGCCTGGCCTACAAACGGTAACGGAGTAGGCCGGATAAGGCGTAGCCGCCATCCGGCAACGAAACAGGCAATTACTCTTCTTTCGGCAGGCACTGCAAATGACCGTGGCGCACGCCGCGTTGGGAGATCACGTCATCGGCAAAATGCTGTACATCGCCCATGTCGCCTTTTAGTACGGCGATTTCCAGGCAGTCGTCATGGTTGATGTGCACGTGCAGCGTGGCGACCGATAAATCGTGGTGGTGGTGTTGGGTAGAAACAATGCGGCTCGCCAGGTCACGCTTCTCATGCTCATAAACATACGAGAGTACCGCGAAGCCCTGAGTGCCGTGCTCCTGAGTGGTTTCCTGCGCCAGTGCGCTGCGCAGAATATCGCGGATCGCTTCGGAACGGTTGTTGTAGCCACGGCGCTGACTCAGGCCGTCGAGCGTTTCTAATAAATCGTCATCAAGTGTGATGGTGATACGTTGCATCAGATTTCAACCTTACGATATTGCGCGGCGGCGCACGGGAATGAAAACATTACAGCCTGTGTACGGCGTCGGCGGTCAGGGTAAATGGCGTGGGGGTGCAAACCGCCAGGCTCAGGGTATCGATCTGGCACTGGCTGACGGAGAGTGAGGAGGTCAGCGCGGTACTGTCGACGCTGACGATTTGCCAGGCACTGCCGCCGCGCTGTTTCACGATAGCTTCTTTACGCGTCCAGATGCGCCAGAACGCCGCCAGCTGTTGCTCCGGGTGTTCGGCTTCAACTTCAGCGTGTTCCCCAAGACTGAATACCGTATTTGCCAGCGTTTGCCAGTTATCGCGCGGGCGAATAACTTCAATATCGCAGCCGACTTCCCCTTCGTCGCTGAGCAGCAGGACGATGTCATCGCCGCTGTGGCTGAGATTGAACCACAGCGGCGTATCGGCGGAAAAGGCCGGTTTTCCTTGCTCGCCATAGATGATGTTCGGTAATGGCGAAAGTGCATGGGAAAGCAGCACGCGACCTGCCAGCCAGCGCGCACGGCGAACACCTTGCGGCGCTTGCTCTTTCATCGCGGCAGGCAGTTCGCCAGCGCTTAAAACAGAAACTTTCCCAAGAACGATCCGGTACATATCAGGACTAACCTTTAGTAATAATGGGGTTGTGTACCACTCTTCACATGCTGTTTGCAAGTTTATCCCGGTAATCGACTTTTGGGCCTGCCGGGTCCAAGCAAAATTGCCAGTTTGCTGCCGCCTGTGGTCGTTTCCATCCAGATTTTACACACGCTGGTTAACGGCACAGAGAGCAGCATGCCTACCGGGCCGAGCAGCCATCCCCATACCAGCAAAGAGAGGAAGACGATAAGCGTCGATAATCCCAGCCGATGCCCCATCATGCGGGGTTCGAGGATATTGCCAATCACCATATGCACCACCAGGAACAGCGCACCAACCAGTACGCATTCGTAAATGCCGTTGAACAGCAGCGCCTGGATCATGGGCGGGACGGCGGAAATGACCGAGCCAATGTTGGGCACGTAGTTTAGCAGGAAGGCCAGCACGCCCCACATCAGAGCAAACTGAATCCCCATCAGTGCCAGACCCAGCCAGATGATGGCACCGGTCCATAAGCTGAGCAACGTTTTCAGTGCCAGATAGTGAGATACGCCCTTGAGCGCCCGATGCAGCCCCGCAATATGGATTTGTGGGTTGTTCAGCGAAAAGCGCAGCTTATAAGGAACATGACGTACCTCAAACAGCATAAAGACGACCGTCATCACCAGCAGAACGACGCTGGCCATGGCGCCGGAAAGACTTGTCATCAGCGTGGTGGTGAAGGTCATTATTTTGTCGGAGTCCATGCGTTGTAGCATGCGCTCCGGGGACATATGCAGATTTAAAAAGGGAACCATCTCTTGCAGATGCAGGACCTTACGTGTCAGCTCCTTGTTGTATTTGGGTAGCATGGCCATGAATTCCGTGATCGAAGACGCGAGGACGCCGATCAGTGCCGTGAGGACGAACAGCATCACCACCACTACGAGCGTAATGGCAACCGGGCGACGTACTCCCCGGCGAATAAACCAGGCGACCAGCGGATTCAATACAATGGCAAAAAAGAGGGCCAGCAGCAGTTGCACAATGATATCCGCCGCGGCATGAATACCGGCGAGGATCACCACCAAAGCAGCCAGTTTGAGTAAAATGTGCAAACCCGTTTTATCGGGCTGAGCGGTTGTCATATTTTCTTCCTGTTTGCGTTTTTGCATTAAGTGTAGCGGCTGGCTTGCGGCTGAGATTCCTAAACTGACTGCTGATTTCTGCGCGGCAACATGGTAGAAATGAAACACTGTTGTGAAAATGTGGTGACCCTCCATGCCCGAACCCGTCGCTGAACCGACGCTGAGCGGTTTACGCCTTAACCTGCGCATTGTCTCTGTGGTGATGTTCAACTTCGCCAGCTATCTGACCATCGGCCTGCCGCTCGCGGTCTTGCCAGGCTATGTTCATGATGTGATGGGGTTCAGCGCCTTCTGGGCTGGGCTGGTTATCAGCCTGCAATATTTCGCTACGCTGCTGATCCGTCCGCATGCCGGTCGCTATGCCGATCTGCTGGGGCCAAAGAAGATTGTGGTATTCGGGCTGTGTGGCTGCTTTTTAAGTGGTCTGGGCTATTTGCTGGCGGGATCAACGAACGGCTGGCCGTTGGCTAGTCTGCTGCTGCTGTGCCTGGGGCGGGTGATTCTCGGGATCGGGCAAAGCTTTGCCGGAACTGGCTCTACGCTGTGGGGCGTGGGGGTGGTTGGCTCAATGCACATCGGACGGGTGATTTCCTGGAATGGCATCGTGACCTATGGCGCGATGGCGATAGGCGCGCCGCTGGGCGTTCTGTTTTATGCCTGGGGGGGCTTACAGGGGCTGGCGCTGACCGTGATGGGCGTGGCGCTGGTGGCGATACTGCTGGCGCTCCCTCGTTCTGCGGTGAAGGCCAGCAAAGGCAAACCGTTGCCGTTTCGCGCGGTGCTCGGGCGCGTCTGGTTGTACGGTATGGCGCTGGCCTTGGCCTCCGCTGGATTTGGGGTGATCGCCACGTTTATTACCCTGTTTTATGATGCCAAAGGCTGGGACGGCGCAGCTTTCGCGCTGACGCTTTTTAGCTGCACATTTGTCGGCACTCGACTGTTGTTCCCAAATGGTATCAACCGTTTAGGCGGGCTGAATGTGGCGATGATTTGCTTTAGCGTCGAGATTGTCGGGCTGCTGCTGGTCGGGATGGCTTCCATGCCGTGGATGGCGAAAATCGGCGTTCTGCTGGCTGGGGCTGGGTTCTCACTGGTTTTCCCGGCGCTGGGCGTGGTAGCGGTAAAAGCCGTCCCGCAGCAAAATCAGGGCGCTGCGCTGGCGACCTACACGGTGTTTATGGATTTATCGCTGGGGGTTACCGGGCCGCTGGCCGGGTTGATAATGACGTGGGCGGGCGTGCCGGTTATCTATCTGGCGGCAGCTGGGCTGGTGGCGGTGGCGTTATTGCTGACATGGCGGCTAAAAAAACGGCCTCAGGTGGTGTCACCGGAGGCCGCGTCATCGTCTTAACCGTTACTGGATAACCAGCGTGTTAATGATGTTTTCTGCGGTAGTCTGCGCTTTTTGCTGATCGTCAGCAGGCAGCGTGATTTGCAGGGTCAGCAGTTGATTGTCCACTTTACCCAGCACTACGGAAGAGTAAGCGGTCTGGCCTTTGGCTGAGATGATGCTGTCTAACTGCTGCAACGTATGGCCTTTCAGCTCAATAGATTTATTGGTGACGACCTGCAGCTGTGGGTCGCGGCTACGCTGCTGATCTTCCAGACGTTTTGCCAGCACAGCCAGGTCTTCGTTGGTGTTGTCGCCAACAATCACAATCACCGCTTTCTGGCCGGTTGCGTCAGAATAGACGTGCATATTGTTCGCCTGGGTGCCCAGCTTGCCGCTCTGATCGGTCATATCCGCTGGCAGGGAAAAACTGAGTTTGCCGTCCAGCAGGCTGACCGGTTGTCCGCTGGCGCTACTTTCTGCGGCAGCACCCTCGGCTGGCGCTTTTGTATCGCTATTATCACAGGCTGCAAGCCCCATAACCAGCAGGCCAATACCGACATATTTAACCAGATTGCGCATTGACTTCTTCCTTTCGATAAACGGCCATAACGGCTCATTCGTCCATCTTATCACAACTCGGAAAATGAACCTTTAACTCGTCTGCAATGCAGCGATTTCGGATTTATCTGCCAGCCTTTTCAGCAACATATTCAGCAGCACGCCGTACATCGGCAGGAAGAAAATAATGCTGATCAGCACCTTGAAACAGTAATCGACCAGCGCGATTTCCATCCAGTGCTCGGCCATGAAGGCATCCGGGCTACGCCAGAAAGCGATAAAGAAGAAGGCCAACGTATCGCTGATATTGCCAAATAGCGTGGACGCTGTCGGTGCCAGCCACCAACGACGGTTCTGGCGCAGGCGGTTAAAGACGTGCACATCCAGAATTTGTCCCAGCGCGTAAGCCATAAAGCTGGCGGCGGCGATACGGGCAACAAACAGGTTAAAGTGCAGCAGTGCGCCAAATCCCTGCCACGATCCCATATAAAACAGGGACGAAACGACATAGGAGATCAGCAACGCGGGGATCATCACCGCAAAGATGATACGTCGAGCCAGCGGCGCGCCAAAAATACGCACGGTCAGGTCGGTCGCGAGGAAAATAAACGGAAAGCTAAATGCGCCCCATGTGGTATGGAAACCAAAAATGGAGATTGGAAGCTGCACCAGATAGTTGCTGGAGGTGATCACCAGCAGATGAAATAGCGATAGCCAGAACAACGCTTTTACGCGCTGAGTTTGTGTAAACGGAGTCATATTGTGACCTTTTTGTTGGATGGGGTGAGGGAACCCAATAAAAAACCGTCGCATGATACTGCTTTAAGAGCACATTGCAATGGTTGTTTTTCACGCAATCGTTAACCTGATTGGCTTACGCCACAACAGAGCGTAAAATAACGCCGTTTTTGTATGAATGAGACGACGATGAGCGACCTGTTTACTTCCCCCGACCATACTCTTGATGCCCAGGGACTGCGCTGCCCGGAACCGGTGATGATGGTGCGTAAAACCGTACGTGGCATGCAGGCCGGTGAAACACTGCTGATTGTCGCCGACGATCCGGCAACAACCCGCGATATTCCTGGCTTCTGTACCTTTATGGAGCATGAGCTGGTGGCCAAAGAGACCGACTCGCTGCCGTACCGCTATCTGCTGCGTAAAGGTCACTAGTTTTGTTTGCTGGATGGTGCTAACGCTTATCCGGCCTACAAAGAACGTGTAACCCGTAGGCCGGATAAGGCCACGCCGTCATCCGGCAAAAAACTATCCTTTACGTAACAACCGCAGCGCGTTAGCGGTCACCAGTACCGTTGCCCCCGTATCGGCCAGCACTGCCAGCCACAATCCGGTTATCCCGAGCAGCGTGGTGACGAGGAAAATCCCCTTCAGGCCCAGCGCAATCGCAATGTTCTGGCGAATATTGGCGTGGGTGGCCCGCGCCAGTTGAATCATTTGCACCAGACCGCGCAGGCGGTTGTGGGTCAGGGCGGCATCGGCGGTTTCCAGCGCGACGTCGGTACCGCTTCCCATCGCAATGCCAATGGTAGCCGCTTTCATTGCCGGAGCATCGTTGATACCGTCGCCAACCATCGCCAGCGGCGATTGTCGGTTGAGATGGGTAACGGCCTGCACCTTATCTTCCGGCAAGAGTCCTGCTTTAAATTCGAGACCCAGTTCACCGGCAATGGCGGCCGCTGCACGCGGGTTATCACCGGTCAGGATCACGCCTTTCACGCCAATCTGATCAAGCTCGGCGATAGCGTTGCGAGCGTCGTCGCGCAGCGTGTCCTGTAGGGCCAGCACGCCGAGTACAGTATCGTTACGCAGCACCAGCACCACCGTTTGGCCCGCGCTTTCCAGCTCGCTTATCTGCCCGGCAAAGGCATCAGCAGGCTGCTTACCGGCGGCGCAAATCAGCACGCGCTCGCCGTCGACCAGCGCTTCAATTCCAGAGCCAACCAGAGCCCGTTGCTCTCTTGCGACAGGAATAGTCAGTTCGCGTGTTTGTGCTTCCCGGACAATCGCTTGTGCCAGCGGGTGTGTCGCACCTTGCTCTACTGCTGCCGCCAGTGCCAGCAGTTCAGCTTCACCAATACCGCTTGCCGGATGAATCGCTGTGACGCGCGGTTTACCGATGGTCAGGGTGCCGGTTTTATCAAACGCCACCTGTGTGACTCTACCCAACTGTTCCAGCGCGGCACCGCCTTTGATTAACGCCCCACGACGCGCCGCGGCGGCAAGACCAGAGGTAATGGCTGCGGGGGTTGAAATCACCAGTGCGCAAGGACAGCCAATCAACAGCAGCGTCAGTCCTTTATAAATCCACTCCTGCCAGGATGCGGCAAACAGCAGCGGCGGTACGAGGGTGACCAGCAGCGCAACCGCCATAATGGCTGGAGTGTAAATTCGACTGAAACGGTCAATAAAGCGCTCAATGGGGGCGCGACGTTCTTCCGCTTCTTCAATCAGCTTCAGAATACGATCAATGGCGCTGGCGCCCGGTTCGGAGAGCACTTCCAGCGTAACCAGACGGTCCACGCTGGTAGCACCTGCCGGGACTTTCTCGCCGGTGGCGCGTTCAACCGGGATCGATTCGCCGGTCAGTGCGCTTTCATCAAAACTGGCAAAGCCGGAAACCAGTTTGCCGTCGGCAGGTAAACGCCCACCCGCGGCAACTTCAATAACATCGCCAGGGCGGAGGCTATTAATAGCCACCTCTTCGCGCCCGCCGTTACGCAGGCGCGTGGCGGTTTCCGGTTTGAGCGCCATCAGTGCGCTGACCCCTTTACGGGCACGGCTGGCGGCCCATCCTTCCAGGCGTTCGCCAATTAAAAACAGCAGCAGCACCATGGCGGCTTCCGCCGTCGCGCCGATAAACAGTGCACCAATGGCGGCCACGCTCATCAATGTTTCAATGGCAAAGTAGCTGCCGGTTTTCATCAGACGCAGGGCCTGACGGGCAATGGGATACAGACCGACCAGCGTGGTGGCGATAAACGCTATCTGACCGAAGGGATGATTGAACTGCTCCAGCCCCCAGCTAATCGCCATCATGATAATCAGCGAAATCAGCGGTAGGTTTTCTTTAAAACGTGACTCGGGGGCGGCGTCCGTCGCGTGCTCATCGCGCAGGGTATAGCCTGCTTTTTGCACCGCGTTTTCAACTTGCTGGCGGATATCGGAACCGGCATCGACCACCAGTTTTTCAGTGGCGAACAGAACCTGGACCTGGTTGACGCCGCTGACCTGGCGGACCGCATTCTCTACTTTGCGGGCGCAGGCTGCGCAGTCCATGCCTGCCACTTTCCAGGAATAGCGGGTACCTAGTACGGTATCGGATACGGGCGGTGTAGTGGAGCAGCTTCCTTCGCAGCAGCAGTCATCCGCCTTTTGTGGCGCAGGCGCTGGCTTGAAAGAAGAAAATTGTGGGGCCTTTTTGCCACTGGTATCAGGTGTCGACATGGCATCCTCCGGTTGATAATCATTTCGTATTAACCGGAGGATACACTCTGGAGTCGACTCCAGAGTCAAGCGTTTTAAAGATACAACGAACGAACAATCAGGAAATGTCCGGCGAAGTAGCAGGCGGCGGCAATGGCGTTATCGGCGCGAAAGCGACGACGGTAATGGCTACCCAGCCAGACAATATTGCCAATGAACAGGAGCGATGCGCCCATAAATGCCGACAGCGCCGGAGCGGTCGGGCGGAAGAACCATAGTTCGCCAGCCATCCAGACCATCATCAGCGTGATGCCAATAAAGGTACAAATAGCGATGCGCAACTCTTCCAGACGCGTCCAGATCACGGCAATCAGCAGCGCCCCCAGCACCACCAGTACCAGCGGCAAAGGCCAGAAGAACGACAGCGTCATTTGGCTGGCGAAGTAAATGGTATACAGCAGATGCGACAGGAAGAATGCCCCCACTGCGTACAGCAGGCGTTGGCGCGGCAATAGCGTCAGCGCATCGCCCAGCAGCGAGGCCAGCAGACCAGCCAGCACCAGGTAACTGATAGCGCTAAACATTGGCGCCTGCCAGGCCAGCAGCGCCAGCAGGAGTAACGTCAGGGGTTTAAAGACCCAGCGTTGCCAGGCGGGCCCACGATAGGAAGCATCCACGAACAACCATGCGGAAAGGCAGACAGCGATAAACGACCAAAGCATCTTAGTTCCTTGAATTCGTTATTTTTTCGTAAGCGGGGTGCTTACGGCTCTACTGTCCAGTGTAGAGGTCGACACTGCCAGATGACAACACCATAACGGGCAATGTATGCTTATTTCCGCATTTTCTGATGGGTTAATACTATGAGCAAACCACCACTTTTTTTCATTGTTATCATTATCTTAATTGTTGTCGCCGCGTCGTTTCGCTTTGTTCAGCAGCGGCGTGAAAAAGCCGATAATGATGCGGCGCCGCTGGTGCAAAAGCAGGTGGTGGTGAGTAACAAACGGGAAAAACCGCTTAACGATCGACGATCCCGTCAACAGGAAGTGAGCCCGGCGGGAACCAGCATGCGCTATGAAGCCAGCTTTAAGCCACAAAACGGCGGCCTGGAGCAGACGTTTCGTCTGGATGCTCAGCAGTACCATGCGCTAACGGTCGGGGATAAAGGCACGCTAAGTTACAAAGGTTCGCGTTTTGTTGATTTTACGCTTGAACGCTAAGGTGTCATCTGACTGATGCCGGATGGCGGCTTACGCCTTATCCGGCCTACAGATTTTTTCGCCCCGGCTCGCAACGTGCCTCCGGGCGAAAAGATCGCAGTTACTTCTTCAACTGATCTTTAATCTTCTTCTGCCACACCAGTAGCTCAAAGACGCCGAACAGAAAAATACGGATTTTCTCTCCGTTGGTCATCTGCGGGCCATCTTTAGGCATGGTGCTTTTTAGTAGCGCCAGTTGCATGCCATGCATCAGCACCATAAATATCAGTGCGACGTTAACGAAGATGTTAAGCGGGCGTGGAAAGGGTTGGAAAATATTCAGTAGTAAAAATGCCCAGACGCACAGCATCAGCAGGCGTCCCAGGTTAATCAGCATCGTGTTCTCCTCGTGCTTCACGTTGGTACAGGCGATAGGCGACCTGTCCGGCGACTTTCTCACGGTATAGCGACCAGTTCACCGGAACCGGCGGCAAACCGTTTTCTACTTCGCTTTCCACGTAAATATACGCTTCGTTCGCCAGCCAGCCATGAGTTTCCAGAAGCGTTAATGTTTCTTCCAGTAACCCTTTGCGAAACGGCGGATCCACAAATACCACGTTATGCGGCGTACCCGTCTGAGCCAAAAATGCCAGCGTATTGGTATTGACGACGCGGGCATGGGAGGCTTTCAACGTGGCGAGATTCTTTTGTAGCTGCTGAGATACCGCGCGATCCATCTCCAGAAGCGTCGCATTTGCCGCATAGCGAGAGAGCGCTTCCAGCCCCAGCGCGCCGCTGCCGGCGAAGCAGTCCAGACAGTGAGCATCGACCATTACCGGGGCCAGCCAGTTAAACAACGTTTCGCGCACACGGTCGGTGGTCGGACGCAGGCCGGGGCTGTCCGGAACCGGGAGTTTACGGCCACGCCATTGCCCGCCAATAATGCGGATCTGGCCGCTACCAGAGTGATTCGGTTTTTTCATTTCTATTATTGCTCAATCCGCCTATAGCATGTCATTCCAGGCGGTGATGTGAGTTAAGTTAACCCGTCGCCTTTCAAGTTACCTCTTCGTTGGCTGCACTTACTCACCCGAATCACTTACTAAAAGTAAGCTCATCGGGATTCGTGCGCTTGCCGCCTTGACGTAACTCGAAATTCATTGGGTATAAGTGATAGACTATTTCATCATTTTTTTAGCTGCTATGTACATAGCGTTGACGCTGTGCCATGAAGCAACAGCGGGGGAGTGTAGTCGCAAATGGCGAAAGAGAAAAAACGTGGCTTTTTTTCCTGGCTGGGCTTTGGTCAAAAAGAGCAGGCACCGGAAAACGAGACAGAAGTAAAAAACGAAGAACAACAACCGGTTGCTGAAGAAACTACCGTCGTTGACGAACAGCCGCGCGCCGAGGAAACCCGTAGCGAGGCGGAAACGCAAGCCTTTGCAGCTGAGGTCGTTGAAGTAACTGAACAGGTTGCGGAAATTGAGAAACTGCAGCCGGAAGAAGAACCTGTCGCCAAACAAGCGCAGCCGGAAATTGAGCTGGTTGCTGAACCCGTTGCTGAAACTGTAGTGGAAACGCCAGCGGCGGTGGTTATCGAACGCGAAGAATTGCCGCTGCCGGAAGAGGTGAAAACCGAAGAAGTTTCTGCCGAAGAGTGGCAGGCCGAAGCGGAAACCGTGGAAATCGTTGAGGCGGCTGAAGAAGAAGCTGAAAACGAGCCGCAACTGACCGACGAAGAGCTGGAAGCCCAGGCGCTGGCCGCTGAGGCTGCTGAAGAAGCGGTTATGGTGGCGCCGGTAGAAGAACCTGCTGTAGAAGAAGCGGTAGAAGAAGAGGCGGTCCAGGAGCAGGAAAAACCAACCAAAGAAGGTTTCTTTGCGCGACTGAAACGCAGCCTGCTGAAAACAAAAGAAAACCTCGGTTCCGGATTTATCAGTCTGTTCCGTGGTAAAAAGATCGACGATGATCTGTTTGAAGAGCTGGAAGAGCAGCTGCTGATCGCCGATGTGGGCGTAGAAACGACCCGTAAGATCATTGCGAATCTGACAGAAGGTGCCAGCCGCAAGCAGCTTAAAGATGCGGAAGCGCTGTACGGCCTGCTGAAAGAAGAGATGGGCGAGATTCTGGCGAAGGTTGACGAACCGCTGAATGTTGAGGGCAAAACACCATTTGTTATCTTAATGGTTGGCGTCAACGGTGTGGGTAAAACCACCACTATTGGTAAGCTGGCGCGTCAGTTTGAGCAGCAGGGTAAATCAGTAATGCTGGCGGCGGGCGATACTTTCCGTGCGGCGGCGGTAGAACAGCTGCAGGTCTGGGGTCAGCGTAATAATATCCCGGTGATTGCTCAGCATACCGGTGCGGATTCCGCGTCCGTTATCTTTGATGCCATCCAGGCGGCGAAGGCGCGTAACGTAGACGTGCTGATCGCTGATACCGCAGGGCGTTTGCAGAATAAATCGCACCTGATGGAAGAATTGAAAAAAATCGTTCGCGTCATGAAGAAGCTGGACGAAGATGCGCCGCATGAAGTTATGCTGACTATCGATGCCAGCACCGGGCAGAATGCGATAAGCCAGGCCAAACTGTTCCATGAAGCGGTGGGCTTAACCGGTATCACCCTGACCAAGCTGGACGGTACGGCGAAGGGCGGGGTTATCTTCTCGGTTGCCGATCAGTTTGGCATCCCTATCCGCTATATCGGTGTGGGCGAACGTATCGAGGATTTACGTCCGTTTAAAGCGGACGATTTTATAGAGGCACTTTTTGCCCGAGAGGATTAACAATGATTCGCTTTGAACATGTCAGCAAGGCCTATCTCGGTGGGAGACAAGCGCTGCAGGGAGTGACCTTCCATATGCAGCCTGGCGAGATGGCGTTTCTGACCGGCCACTCCGGCGCGGGGAAAAGTACCCTGCTGAAGCTGATTTGTGGAATTGAACGGCCCAGCGCCGGGAAAATCTACTTTAGCGGGCATGACATCAGCCGTTTGAAAAACCGCGAAGTGCCGTTTCTGCGTCGTCAGATTGGCATGATTTTTCAGGATCACCACCTGCTAATGGATAGAACCGTGTTTGACAACGTGGCAATCCCACTGATCATCGCGGGCGCCAGCGGGGACGATATTCGTCGTCGCGTGTCAGCGGCGCTGGATAAGGTCGGGCTGTTGGACAAAGCGAAAAACTTCCCGATTCAGCTCTCTGGCGGTGAACAACAGCGCGTCGGCATTGCCCGTGCGGTGGTGAATAAACCAGCGGTGCTGCTGGCGGATGAACCAACGGGGAACCTGGATGACGCGCTGTCGGAAGGGATCCTGCGCCTGTTCGAAGAGTTTAACCGCGTCGGGGTCACGGTATTAATGGCCACGCACGATATTGGCCTGATCTCCCGTCGCTCCTATCGCCAAATGGTTCTGAGCGATGGACATCTGCATGGAGGCCTGGCGCATGAATAGACGTGACGCTATTAACCAAATCAAACAGTTCGGTGGCCGACTGGATCGCTTTCGTAAATCGGGCGGTGCGCCGGGTGATGGCGGTCGCAACGCGCCTAAGCGTGCGAAGGCCGCGCCAAAGCCGAACTCGCGTAAAACCAATGTCTTTAATGAGCAGGTACGTTATGCGTTCCAGGGCGCGTTACAGGACCTGAAAAGCAAGCCGCTGGCGACGTTCCTGACGGTGATGGTTATTGCCATCTCCCTGACGCTGCCAAGCGTGTGCTACATGGTTTATAAGAACGTAAACCATGCAGCAAGTCAGTATTATCCGTCCCCGCAGATCACCGTTTACCTGCAAAAAACGTTGGATGATGATGCGGCGGCGCGGGTGGTTGGTCAGTTGCAGGCCGAGCAGGGCGTGGAGAAAGTGAATTATCTTTCCCGTGACGACGCGCTGGGCGAATTCCGTAACTGGTCTGGATTTGGCGGTGCGCTGGATATGCTGGAAGAGAACCCGCTGCCGGCCGTGGCGGTGGTGATCCCGAAACTGGACTTCCAGGGTACGGAGTCGCTAAACACGCTGCGTGACCGCATCGCACAAATCAACGGTATTGATGAAGTGCGGATGGATGACAGCTGGTTCGCTCGCCTGGCGGCGCTGACGGGCCTTGTCGGACGCGTTTCCGCGATGATTGGCGTGCTGATGGTAGCGGCGGTCTTCCTCGTCATCGGTAACAGCGTGCGTCTGAGTATTTTTGCGCGTCGCGATACCATTAACGTGCAAAAACTGATTGGCGCGACGGATGGATTTATCCTGCGTCCGTTCCTCTACGGCGGGGCACTGCTCGGTTTTTCCGGTGCATTTCTTTCACTGATTTTGTCAGAAATTTTGGTGATGCGTCTGTCGTCAGCGGTAACTGAAGTGGCACAGGTATTTGGAACCAAGTTTGATATCAATGGTTTATCATTCGATGAATGCCTGTTATTGCTGCTGGTGTGCTCGATGATTGGCTGGGTGGCAGCCTGGCTTGCCACGGTTCAACATTTACGCCACTTTACCCCCGATTAAAAAATCTCTGGTATAATCTTTCCCTGCACTGAGTAGTTCGCTCTGCAGGGAAAGAGTCCCTGTGATCTCTTCCCGGCGTATTCATTGTGATGTCACATTTTGTGCGTAATCTATACACATTACGACATGGAACTTGTGGATAAAATCACTGTCTGATAAAAGATTGAATGATATTCTCGTTGCTCATAAGCTCTGGCATGGTTGTTGCTATTGGTTTTAGCCAATGCGCCAGATGAAAAGATTGAGAGGATTTGAATGACCAAAGAAATGCAAAATTTAGCTTTAGCCCCTGTTGGTAACCTGGAATCTTACATCCGGGCTGCGAACGCGTGGCCGATGTTGTCGGCTGACGAGGAGCGGGCACTGGCTGAAAAGCTGCATTACCAGGGCGATCTGGAAGCAGCTAAAACGCTGATCCTGTCTCACCTGCGCTTTGTTGTTCATGTTGCTCGTAATTATGCGGGCTATGGCCTGCCGCAGGCGGATTTGATTCAGGAAGGTAATATCGGCCTGATGAAAGCCGTGCGCCGTTTCAACCCTGAAGTGGGTGTGCGCCTGGTTTCCTTCGCCGTGCATTGGATCAAAGCTGAGATCCACGAATACGTTCTGCGTAACTGGCGTATCGTTAAAGTCGCGACCACTAAAGCGCAGCGTAAGCTGTTCTTTAACCTGCGTAAAACCAAGCAGCGTCTGGGCTGGTTTAACCAGGACGAAGTTGAAATGGTTGCTCGCGAGCTGGGTGTTTCCAGCAAAGACGTGCGCGAAATGGAATCCCGTATGGCGGCGCAGGACATGACGTTTGACATGTCTTCAGACGATGAGTCTGACAGCCAGCCGATGGCCCCGGTGCTGTATCTGCAGGATAAATCTTCTAACTTTGCCGACGGCATTGAAGAAGATAACTGGGAAGATCAGGCCGCGAACAAACTGACCCACGCAATGGAAGGTCTGGACGAGCGTAGCCAGGACATCATTCGTGCTCGTTGGCTGGACGAAGACAACAAGTCGACGTTGCAGGAACTGGCCGATCGCTATGGCGTTTCCGCTGAACGTGTTCGTCAGCTTGAAAAGAACGCCATGAAAAAATTGCGCGCGGCGATCGAAGCATAATCTTCCAGCCGACCTGGAAATGCTGATAAACCCTGGATGAAAATCCGGGGTTTTTTGTTTTTATCTCTCACCCTCTCTCCTGACGTTTATGCTTTTTGTCATCAAGTTGTTATCTGCATGTCAAATTTAGCTATTCCAAAATAATAAAAATCGGGTATGTTTTAGCAGAGTATGCTGCTAAAGCACGGGTGGCTATCCAATAATCGAAATAAAGTGCTGAACAACAACATCACAACACACGTAATAACCACAATAATGGGGATTGTCAGGATGAATATGAAGGGTAAAGCGTTATTGGCAGGATGTATCGCCCTGTCTTTGAGCAATATGGCGTTTGCTAAGGATATTAAAGTTGCTGTCGTCGGCGCGATGTCCGGTCCGGTAGCGCAGTATGGCGATCAGGAATTTACTGGCGCAGAGCAGGCGATTGCAGATATCAATGCCAAAGGCGGCGTGAAAGGCGACAAACTGGTCATGGTGAAATATGACGATGCCTGTGACCCGAAACAAGCGGTAGCGGTAGCTAACAAAGTGGTCAACGACGGGATTAAATACGTTATCGGCCACCTGTGCTCATCTTCCACTCAGCCTGCGTCAGATATCTATGAAGACGAAGGCATTCTGATGATTACCCCAGCGGCAACGGCGCCGGAGCTGACCGCGCGCGGCTATAACCTGGTGTTACGTACCACCGGTCTGGATTCCGATCAGGGCCCGACTGCTGCCAAATATATCGTTGAAAAAGTGAAGCCGAAGCGCATTGCGATCGTTCACGACAAACAACAGTATGGTGAAGGCCTGGCGCGTTCCGTGCAGGACAACCTCAAGAAAGCCAACGCTGACGTGGTGTTCTTCGATGGGATCACCGCTGGCGAGAAAGATTTCTCTACTCTGGTGGCGCGTCTGAAGAAAGAGAATATCGATTTCGTTTACTACGGTGGTTACCACCCGGAAATGGGGCAGATTCTGCGCCAGGCACGCGCTGCGGGTCTGAAAACCCAGTTTATGGGACCAGAAGGGGTAGCGAACGTGTCGTTGTCTAACATCGCGGGTGAGTCTGCAGAAGGCTTACTGGTAACGAAACCGAAGAACTACGATCAGGTTCCGGCGAACAAACCGATTGTGGACGCGATCAAAGCCAAGAAACAGGATCCGAGTGGTGCATTCGTATGGACCACCTACGCCGCGCTGCAATCCTTGCAGGCCGGTCTGAACCAGTCTGACGACCCGGCTGAAATTGCCAAATACCTGAAAGCAAACTCAGTGGAAACCGTAATGGGGCCGCTGTCATGGGATGCGAAAGGCGATCTGAAAGGCTTCGAATTCGGCGTGTTTGACTGGCATGCTAATGGTACGGCGACAGACGCCAAGTAATTTTCCTGGCGCCTTTCGCGCTGCAGGTGCGTTGGCTACGTTATTCAACCCCGGTCACTTACTTCTGTAAGCTCCCGGGGACTTCATAACTTGCCGCCTTCCTGCAGCGCGAAATTCTTGGAAAATTGCGAGGTGGTTTTTTATTTTTTCTCCCAGCATGTAGGCCGGATAAGCGTCAGCGCCATCCGGCTTTTTTATCTTTTTTCCCAGCCATTTTCCTGGGCCGTAAACCCTAACGCCTGCATAAACGCGGCCATCACGCTGCGGTCTTCAACGCCGACGTCGGCCATCCACCATGAACTCACGTCAGAGTTTTCCCGGATCACTTCTTCGATCAAATACTGCCCGACGCCGCGGCGGCGGGTGATATCGCGTACGCGCAATGAATCCAATGCGCCTTGTGTGCCGCTCAGGGTTACGCGAACTGCGCCTAACAGACGCTCGTTAAAGCGCGCGGCGTAGATCCGGTGCGTTTCATCTACGCTTAATGATGAGGCGGAATATTCCGGCCAGATTTTGCCCAGATCAATCTGGTCCTGGTCGCTAAAGTTATCTAAACGAACGATGGTCAGCTTCATTAACAGCATGTCCAAATCACAAAAGATGGAATGAGTGTACCGAAATAATTCGCCCGGATGCTTTCTCTTTTTTATGTGAATAACCAGATTAATAATTTTGTAACAACAGTAATGACAGTTTGAAACCGTAGAGATTGAAAAACAGGCAGAATAATACCCTGGAATGCAGCATTTTATTCGGCTCTTTGTACCGTTATTTTATGCTGACAAACGTACTTTTTTTTGTTTATCTATAGTGAAAAGCAGAATATTATCTTTTCTTAATCGACTGAAAAATAGAGATTTTAGCCTGATTTTGCTTAAATGACTGCTCTAAACCATTAATGAGACTGGTAAAAATAGTGCAGTTCAAAAAAAGCACAGACTGCTTTTTAACCACATAAATACAAAATATTAATTACGTCACGAATGGGGATTCAGGTAATGAAACGGAATGCGAAAACAATCATCGCAGGGGTGATAGCACTGGCAATGTCACACGCGGTCATGGCGGAAGATATCAAGGTCGCTGTTGTCGGCGCGATGTCAGGTCCGGTCGCGCAGTGGGGTGATATGGAATTTAATGGCGCACGTCAGGCCATTAAAGATATCAATGCCAAAGGCGGGGTCAAAGGCGACAAACTGGTCGCTGTGGAATATGACGACGCCTGCGATCCGAAACAGGCCGTTGCAGTAGCGAACAAAATCGTCAATGACGGCATTCAGTACGTTATTGGACATCTGTGCTCATCTTCCACGCAGCCCGCATCAGATATCTATGAAGATGAAGGCATTCTGATGATTTCTCCGGGCGCCACAAACCCGGAACTGACCCAGCGCGGTTACGCTCACATTATGCGTACAGCGGGCCTGGACTCCTCTCAAGGGCCGACCGCCGCGAAATACATTCTGGAGAAGGTGAAGCCGCAGCGCATTGCCATCATTCACGATAAACAGCAATACGGTGAAGGCCTGGCGCGTTCAGTGCAGGACAGCCTGAAAGCGGGCAAAGCCAACATCGTTTTCTTTGACGGTATCACCGCCGGGGAAAAAGATTTTTCTGCGCTGATCGCTCGCCTGAAAAAAGAAAATATCGACTTTGTTTATTACGGCGGCTACTACCCGGAAATGGGGCAAATGCTGCGCCAGGCACGTTCCGTCGGGCTGAAAACCCAGTTTATGGGACCAGAGGGCGTCGGCAATGCGTCGCTGTCTAACATTGCTGGTGATGCCGCTGAGGGCATGCTGGTGACCATGCCAAAACGCTATGACCAGGATCCGGCGAATAAAGCTATCGTCGATGCGCTCAAAGCTGACAAGAAAGATCCAACTGGACCGTACGTGTGGATCACTTATGCAGCCGTCCAGTCATTGGCGACAGCAATGGATCGCAGCGGTAGCAAAGAGCCGCTGGACCTGGTGAAAGATCTGAAAGCACACGGGGCTGATACCGTGATTGGGCCGCTGAAATGGGACGAAAAAGGCGATTTGAAGGGATTTGAGTTTGGTGTCTTCCAGTGGCATGCGGACGGTTCATCGACCGTCGCGAAGTAATACCTGAAGACGAGTTATCCCACCGCCCGTGTAAAATGGGCGGGTATAAAAAGGTTACCTTATGTCCGAGCAGTTCCTCTATTTCTTGCAGCAGATGTTTAACGGCGTCACGCTGGGAAGCACCTACGCGCTGATCGCCATCGGTTACACGATGGTGTACGGCATTATCGGCATGATCAACTTCGCCCATGGCGAGGTGTATATGATCGGCAGCTATGTCTCCTTTATGATCATCGCTGCGCTAATGATGATGGGCATTGATTCCAGTTGGCTACTGGTCGCGGCGGGCTTCGTCGGCGCGATTGTGATTGCCAGCGCCTACGGCTGGAGCATTGAACGCGTGGCGTATCGACCCGTGCGCAGCTCTAAGCGCCTGATCGCGCTGATTTCCGCTATCGGGATGTCCATCTTCCTGCAAAACTACGTCAGCCTGACGGAAGGTTCGCGCGATGTGGCACTGCCCAGCCTGTTTAATGGCCAGTGGACCGTTGGCAGTAGCGAAAACTTCTCTGCTTCCATCACCACCATGCAGTTGGTTATCTGGATTGTAACCTTCCTGGCGATGCTGGCGCTGACGCTGTTTATCCGTTACTCCCGTATGGGTCGCGCCTGCCGTGCCTGCGCGGAAGACCTGAAAATGGCCAGCCTGCTCGGCATCAACACCGATCGCGTGATTGCGCTGACCTTTGTGATTGGCGCGGCAATGGCGGCGGTCGCGGGCGTGCTGCTTGGTCAATTCTATGGCGTAATTAACCCGTACATCGGCTTTATGGCCGGGATGAAGGCCTTTACCGCAGCGGTGCTTGGCGGCATCGGCAGCATTCCTGGGGCGATGATCGGCGGCCTGATTCTGGGCGTCGCGGAAGCGCTCTCCTCTGCTTATCTGAGTACTGAATACAAAGACGTCGTTTCATTCGCGCTGCTGATTCTGGTGCTGCTGGTGATGCCGACCGGTATTCTGGGTCGCCCGGAGGTAGAGAAAGTATGAAACCGATGCATTTTGCAATGGCGCTGCTCTCTGCCGCCATGTTCTTTGTCCTGGCGGGCGTCTTTATGGGCGTTCAGTTAGAGCTTGACGGCACCAAACTGGTGGTGGATTCCGCGGCGGATATTCGCTGGCAGTGGGTGTTTATTGGTACTGGCGTGGTCTTCCTCTTTCAGTTGCTGCGTCCAGCTTTCCAGAAGGGCCTGAAGAGCGTCTCCGGACCGAAGTTTATTCTGCCGGCGATTGACGGCTCCACCGTTAAACAGAAGCTGTTCCTGGTGGCGTTGCTGGTGATTGCCGTGGCGTGGCCGTTTATGGTCTCGCGCGGTACGGTGGATATCGCCACGCTGACGATGATTTATATCATCCTCGGCCTCGGCTTAAACGTGGTGGTGGGGCTTTCCGGCCTGCTGGTGCTGGGCTACGGCGGCTTTTATGCCATTGGCGCTTACACCTTCGCGCTGCTGAACCACTATTACGGACTCGGCTTCTGGACCTGTCTGCCGCTGGCGGGGCTGGTTTCCGCTGCTGCTGGCTTCCTGCTCGGCTTCCCGGTACTGCGCCTGCGCGGTGATTATCTGGCTATTGTGACCTTAGGCTTCGGTGAAATCGTCCGTATCCTGCTGCTCAACAACACCGAAGTGACCGGTGGCCCGAACGGTATCAGCCAGATCCCGAAACCGACCTTTTTCGGTCTGGAGTTTAGCCGTACCGCCCGTGAAGGCGGCTGGGATACCTTCAGCAACTTCTTTAACGTCAAGTACGATCCCTCTGACCGCGTCATTTTCCTCTATCTGGTGGCGCTGCTGCTGGTGGTCTTCTCGCTGTTTGTGATTAACCGTCTGCTGCGTATGCCGTTGGGCCGTGCGTGGGAAGCGCTACGTGAAGATGAAATTGCCTGTCGCTCGCTGGGCTTAAACCCTACGCGCATCAAACTGACAGCTTTTACCATCAGCGCCGCGTTTGCCGGTTTTGCCGGTACGCTGTTTGCCGCGCGCCAGGGGTTTGTCAGCCCGGAATCCTTCACCTTTGCCGAGTCGGCCTTTGTGCTGGCGATTGTGGTATTGGGCGGAATGGGCTCACAGTTTGCGGTGATCCTCGCGGCCATCCTGCTGGTAGTGTCACGCGAGCTGATGCGTGATTTCAATGAATACAGCATGTTAATGCTGGGTGGTTTGATGGTGCTGATGATGATCTGGCGTCCGCAGGGCTTGTTGCCGATGACCCGTCCACAGTTGAAACTGAAAAACGGGGAAGCAAAAGGAGAGCAGGCATGAGTCAGCCATTATTATCTGTTAACGGCCTGATGATGCGCTTCGGCGGTCTGCTGGCGGTAAACAACGTTGAACTGGAACTGCGGCCGCAGGAAATAGTTTCGTTAATCGGGCCAAACGGCGCGGGAAAAACCACGGTCTTTAACTGTCTGACCGGTTTTTATAAGCCGACCGGCGGGACGATTAAGCTGCGCGACCAGCATCTGGAAGGACTACCGGGTCAGCAAATCGCGCGTATGGGCGTGGTGCGTACTTTCCAGCACGTACGTCTGTTTCGCGAAATGACGGTGATTGAAAATCTGCTGGTGGCGCAACATCAGCAACTGAAAACCGGCGTCTTCTCCGGCCTGTTGAAAACTCCGTCGTTCCGTCGCGCGCAGAGTGAAGCGTTGGATCGCGCCGCCACCTGGCTGGAGCGTATTGGTTTGCTGGAGCACGCTAACCGTCAGGCGAGTAACCTGGCCTATGGCGATCAACGTCGTCTGGAGATTGCCCGTTGCATGGTGACCCAGCCGGAAATTCTGATGCTCGACGAACCCGCTGCGGGACTCAACCCGAAAGAGACCAAAGAGCTGGACGAACTGATTGCTGAACTGCGTAACCATCACAACACCACCATTTTGTTGATTGAGCACGACATGAAGCTGGTGATGGGGATTTCCGATCGTATTTACGTGGTGAACCAGGGCACGCCGCTGGCGAATGGGACGCCGGAACAGATTCGTAATAACCCGGATGTTATCCGCGCCTATTTAGGTGAAGCATAATGGGGGCGAGGATTAATATGGATAAGGCGATGTTATCGTTCGACAAAGTCAACGCCCACTACGGCAAGATACAGGCGCTGCATGACGTCAGCTTGTATATCAACCAGGGTGAAATCGTTACTCTGATTGGTGCCAACGGCGCGGGAAAAACCACGCTGCTCGGCACATTGTGTGGTGACCCGCGAGCGACCAGCGGGCGAATCGTCTTTGATGGTAAAGACATTACCGACTGGCAGACGGCGAAAATCATGCGCGAAGCGGTAGCGATTGTGCCGGAAGGGCGTCGCGTGTTTTCCCGTATGACGGTGGAAGAGAACCTGGCGATGGGCGGTTTCTTTGCCGAGAAAGACCAGTTTCAGGAACGCATCAAGTGGGTGTATGACCTGTTTCCTCGCCTGCATGAGCGTCGTATTCAACGTGCAGGAACGATGTCCGGCGGTGAACAACAGATGCTGGCGATAGGCCGTGCGCTGATGAGCCAGCCGAGGCTGCTACTGCTTGATGAACCATCGCTGGGTCTGGCGCCGATTATCATCCAGCAGATCTTTAACACCATTGAGCAACTGCGCGAGCAGGGGATGACCATCTTCCTTGTCGAACAGAACGCTAACCAGGCGCTGAAGCTCGCCGATCGCGGCTACGTGCTGGAAAATGGTCATGTGGTGCTGGAAGACACCGGCGATGCGCTACTGGCTAACGAAGCGGTGCGCAGTGCGTATCTGGGTGGTTAATCATTCTCTGAATAGACAAGGGGCCCGCTGTGGCCCCTTTTTATTGCGCTATGTTATTATTGAGAATAGTTATCAATAATAAAAAATGAACATGGAGAAAGGATGATTCGTTCAGGTACCTGCATGATGATTGGCAGTTTGTTTTTGACGCTTTCTTTAACTACCCTGGCCTCGACACCGCCAGCGTTTGACCCGCGCGATCCCGCAATCTGGGAAGAGAAATCGGACAACCCGTTAGCGCAATCCGACTCGCCCTGCGAAGTGTTTACCAGCTCGGTATGCCCGGGCTGGGAAGATGATAAATCAGATATCCAACGTGAACGTGAGCGACGAGAGCAGCAGCGTTTACAGAATGAGTACGAACGACGCTGGCGCAGAGATTAATCTTTCTCCTGCAGCAACAGATAACGCCATCCTGGCCGGGTAAGGCATACCGCTACCCGGCTTTGTTGTGCACCACTCCGCATTTTCCTGTCACTACGCTTTCACCGCCTTGCCATCTGTTTGTCGCCTTACTATCTTTTTTTTGTAATAAAAAAGTTATTTTTCTGTCATTCGAGCATGTCATGTTACCCCCGCGAGCATAAAACGCGTGATATCGCGCATCCGGCACAACAAGAGAGATAACCGATGATATCGTTACGACATACAGCTTTAGGACTGGCACTTAGCCTGGCGTTTGCAGGTCAGGCACTGGCGGTCACCACCATCCCATTCTGGCACTCAATGGAAGGCGAACTGGGTAAAGAAGTTGATTCTCTGGCGCAACGTTTTAATGCCGCCAATCCCGACTACAAAATTGTTCCGCAGTACAAAGGCAACTACGAGCAGAGCCTGAGTGCAGGAATTGCCGCTTTCCGTACCGGAAACGCGCCTGCGCTGCTACAGGTTTATGAAGTGGGTACGGCAACGATGATGGCTTCGAAAGCCATTAAACCGGTCTATGAAGTATTCAAAGAGGCTGGCATCAACTTCGATGAGTCTCAGTTCGTACCGACGGTTTCTGGTTATTACACCGACTCTAAAAGCGGACATTTGCTTTCTCAACCGTTTAACAGCTCCACTCCGGTGCTGTACTACAACAAAGATGCCTTTAAAAAAGCTGGTTTAGACCCTGAGCAGCCGCCGAAAACCTGGCAGGACCTGGCGGAGTACACCGCGAAGCTGAAAGCGGCAGGCATGAAGTGCGGTTACGCCAGCGGCTGGCAGGGGTGGATTCAGATTGAAAACTTCAGTGCCTGGAACGGTCTGCCGGTCGCTACCAAAAACAACGGTTTTGACGGTACTGACGCGGTGCTGGAGTTCAATAAACCGGAACAGGTAAAACATATCGCTCTGCTGGAAGAGCTGAACAAAAAAGGCGATTTCAGCTACTTCGGGCGTAAGGACGAATCCACTGAGAAGTTCTATAACGGGGATTGTGCCATTACCACCGCCTCTTCCGGTTCGCTGGCTGATATCCGCCATTACGCGAAATTCAACTATGGCGTCGGAATGATGCCGTACGATGCCGATGTGAAGGGCGCGCCGCAGAACGCAATTATCGGTGGGGCCAGTCTTTGGGTGATGCAGGGCAAAGACAAAGCCACCTACGAAGGCGTGGCGAAGTTCCTCAACTTCCTGGCGAAGCCTGAAATTGCTGCCGAATGGCATCAGAAGACCGGCTATCTGCCGATCACCACAGCTGCCTACGACCTGACCCGTGAGCAGGGCTTCTATGATAAGAACCCTGGGGCTGATATTGCCACCCGCCAGATGCTGAACAAGCCGCCGTTGCCGTTCACCAAAGGGCTGCGTCTGGGCAACATGCCGCAGATCCGTACCATTGTGGATGAAGAGCTGGAAAGCGTCTGGACCGGGAAGAAAAACCCGCAGCAGGCGCTGGATGCCGCCGTTGAGCGTGGCAATCAGTTACTGCGCCGCTTTGAGCAATCGACCAAATCGTAATGTGAAATGCCGGGTGGCGGCTGTGCCTTACCCGGCCTACAAATGCGCGTAGGCCGGATAAGCGTAGCGCCATCCGGCGCTGTTCAGGAATCAAACTTCCATGTCCTCATCCCGTCCGGTGTTCCGTTCGCGCTGGCTTCCCTATTTACTGGTGGCTCCGCAGCTGGTTATCACCGTTATTTTCTTTATCTGGCCTGCCGGTGAAGCGCTGTGGTACTCGCTACAATCCGTTGATCCGTTTGGTCTTTCCAGCCAGTTTGTCGGACTGGAAAACTTTGTCGCGCTGTTTCATGACCCGTACTACCTCGACTCATTCTGGACCACCATTAAGTTCAGTACGTTAGTCACGCTAAGCGGTCTGCTGGTGTCGTTATTTTTTGCGGCGTTGGTGAATTACGTGGTGCGCGGCAGCCGTTTTTACCAAACGCTAATGCTGTTGCCTTACGCCGTTGCGCCCGCCGTTGCCGCCGTATTGTGGATCTTCCTGTTTAACCCAGGGCGCGGGCTGATTACCCATTTTCTCGGTGAGTTTGGCTATGACTGGAACCATGCGCAAAACAGCGGTCAGGCAATGTTCCTGGTGGTGTTTGCGTCGGTCTGGAAGCAGATTAGTTACAACTTCCTGTTCTTCTTTGCCGCACTGCAGTCTATTCCTCGCTCGCTGATCGAAGCCGCCGCGATTGACGGTGCGGGGCCGGTTCGCCGCTTCTTTAAACTGGCGCTGCCGCTCATTGCCCCGGTGAGCTTCTTCCTGCTGGTGGTGAATCTGGTGTATGCCTTCTTTGACACCTTCCCGGTGATTGATGCTGCCACTGCAGGCGGGCCGGTACAGGCGACCACGACGCTGATTTATAAGATCTATCGCGAAGGTTTTGTCGGGCTGGATCTGGCTTCTTCCGCTGCACAATCGGTGGTGCTGATGTTCCTGGTCATTATTTTGACGGTGGTGCAGTTCCGCTATGTGGAAAGTAAGGTGCGTTACCAATGATTGAGAACCGTCGTGGGCTGACAATATTCAGCCATGCCATGTTGATTATGGGGATCATGGTGATCCTGTTTCCGTTGTACGTCGCGTTTGTCGCGGCGACGCTGGACAACAAAGCGGTGTTTGAGACGCCGATGACGCTGGTTCCCGGCACGCAGCTGCTGGAAAACATGAAATACATCTGGGTCAACGGCGTGGGCGTCAACAGCGCGCCGTTCTGGCTGATGATGCTCAACAGTTTCATCATGGCGTTCAGCATTACGGTAGGGAAAATTACTGTCTCTATGCTTTCCGCATTTGCCATCGTCTGGTTTCGCTTTCCGCTGCGCAACCTGTTCTTCTGGATGATTTTTATCACCCTGATGCTGCCGGTTGAGGTGCGTATTTTCCCGACGGTAGAAGTGATCGCCAACCTGAAGATGCTCGACAGCTATGCGGGTCTGACACTGCCGTTGATGGCATCTGCGACAGCGACTTTCCTGTTCCGTCAGTTCTTTATGACCCTGCCGGATGAACTGGTTGAGGCGGCGCGTATTGACGGCGCGTCACCAATGCGTTTTTTCCGCGATATCGTACTACCGCTGTCAAAAACCAATCTGGCGGCGCTGTTCGTTATTACCTTTATCTACGGCTGGAACCAGTATCTGTGGCCGTTGTTAATTATTACCGACGTCAATTTGGGCACTGCGGTGGCGGGTATCAAAGGCATGATTGCCACCGGTGAAGGCACCACGCAGTGGAACCAGGTAATGGCCGCCATGCTGCTGACGCTCATCCCTCCGGTAATCATCGTGTTAGCCATGCAGCGCGCGTTTGTGCGTGGTTTAGTGGACAGTGAGAAATAAAAATGGCTGGTTTAAAACTACAGGCAGTAACCAAAAGCTGGGACGGTAAAACCCAGGTGATTAAACCGCTGACGCTGGACGTCGCGGACGGGGAATTTATTGTGATGGTTGGACCATCCGGTTGCGGTAAGTCTACGCTGCTGCGGATGGTGGCCGGGCTTGAACGGGTAAGCGGCGGCGATATCTGGATTGATAATAAACGCGTCACCGAGATGGAGCCGAAGGATCGCGGCATTGCGATGGTCTTTCAAAACTATGCTCTCTACCCGCATATGAGCGTGGAAGAAAACATGGCCTGGGGGCTGAAAATCCGCGGGATGGGCAAGGAACACATTGCTGAGCGGGTAAATGAGGCGGCGCGTATTCTCGAGCTAGGTGAGCTGCTCAAACGTCGTCCGCGCGAACTTTCCGGCGGCCAGCGCCAGCGTGTAGCGATGGGACGAGCGATTGTACGTGACCCGGCGGTATTCCTGTTCGATGAGCCGCTTTCTAACCTTGATGCCAAGCTGCGCGTACAGATGCGTCTGGAGTTACAACATTTGCATCGCCGACTGAAAACCACCTCGCTGTACGTGACGCACGATCAGGTTGAAGCGATGACCCTCGCCCAACGGGTAATGGTAATGAACAAAGGTATTGCCGAGCAAATCGGTACCCCAGTTGAGGTGTATGAAAAACCCGCCAGCCGCTTTGTGGCGAGCTTTATCGGCAGCCCGGCGATGAATCTGCTCGATGGGCGCATCAGCGCTACGGGTACCCATTTTGAGTTGGAGGGCGGCATGACGTTGCCCATTGGCAGAAGCGCCAGGGAGTGTATTGGGCGTAACATGACGCTGGGTATCCGCCCGGAGCATATTGCGCTAAGCTCGCAGGCCGAAGGCGGCGTGCCGCTGGTCGTCGACACGCTGGAAATGCTGGGTGCGGATAATCTGGCACATGGACGTTGGGGTGAGCAAAAGCTGGTGGTGCGGTTGGCGCATCAGCATCGCCCGACGGCAGGCAGTACGCTGTGGCTGCATCTGCCAGAACATCATCTGCATCTTTTTGATGGCGAAACAGGACAACGCGTATGAATAACTGGCCTTACCCCCATATTGTCGCCCATCGCGGCGGCGGTAAGTTAGCCCCGGAAAATACCCTGGCGGCGATCGACGTGGGGGCGCGATACGGGCATACCATGATTGAGTTTGACGCTAAATTGTCGAAAGACGGTGAGATCTTCTTACTGCATGACGACAACCTGGAACGCACCAGCAACGGCTGGGGCGTGGCTGGCGAATTGAACTGGCAGGATCTATTGCGCGTGGACGCCGGCGGCTGGTTTAGCGGTGAGTTTAAAGGCGAACCGTTGCCGCTGCTCTCGCAAGTTGCTGAGCGCTGTCGCCAGCACGGCATGATGGCAAATATTGAGATCAAACCCACCACCGGGACGGGGGCGCTCACCGGGAAGGTCGTGGCGCTGGCCGCGCGTGAATTGTGGGCGGGAATGACGCCACCACTGTTGTCATCCTTTGAAATTGATGCGCTAGAAGCGGCGCAGCAGGCGGTGCCTGAACTGCCGAGAGGTTTGCTGCTGGATGAATGGCGCGAGGACTGGCGTGAGCTGACCACGCGGCTTGGCTGCGTCTCTATTCATCTTAATCATAAGCTGCTGGATGAGGCGCGCGTGGATGTGCTGCGCGATGCGGGGCTACGTATTCTGGTGTATACCGTCAACCGACCCCAGCGCGCGGCGGAACTGCTGCGCTGGGGGGTGGACTGCATCTGTACCGATGCCATTGATACGATTGGTCCGGATTTCCAACCCTGTTAAGGCCCAATCGTTTTTAACGGAACGTTAGGCTGCGGCGTGCTGGAGGGCTTCAGCATGTCGCCGTTCTTTTTCTCCGACAGCATATGTTGCTTATTGAGCGAGCTGTCCGGATTACGGGTTCCACTCAACATCCCACCGTTACTGTTAGGCAGCATTTGCTGCTGTCCAGGATTCAACTCGCCCGGCTGAGACTGCAGCACGCGCTGGGTGTTCGTGTTGATTTGGTTTTCCATATGCTGTTGCTGCATGCGCGTCTGCGTTTGCAACTGCTGGTTGAGCATCCCTTTCTGCTGAATCTGCTGTGATTGCATTTGGGTTTGCATACGCTGCTGGCTCGGGATCTGATAACCGGGTTGATTCGGGTTATTCATGGTGTTGATGGGCTGTGCAAAGCCTGCAAACGGCAAGAGCATGGCTAAAAGTAAGAGTCGTTTCATCGCTTTTCTCCTCTCGGGGATCATTTAAGTTTACTCCTTTCTCGCCGTTACGATGATTATTTCAGAGTTATGCACCAGGCTTAGTGGGGGCAGACCCCCGTACATCTGGAGAATAACGATGATAAAACCGACGTTTTTACGCCGGGTAGCCATTGCTGCTCTGCTCTCAGGAAGTTGTTTTAGCGTTGCTGCCGCGCCGGCTGCGCCACCGCCGGTATCCTACGGTGTCGAGGAAGATGTGTTCCATCCCGTTCGCGCGCAACAGGGGATGGTGGCTTCCGTAGATGCTTTAGCCACCCAGGTTGGGGTGGATATTCTGAAACAGGGCGGGAATGCCGTTGATGCCGCTGTAGCCGTTGGCTACGCGCTGGCGGTGACGCATCCGCAGGCGGGCAATCTGGGCGGCGGCGGGTTTATGCTGCTGCGTACCAAAGACGGTAACACCACGGCGATCGATTTTCGTGAAATGGCTCCCGCTGGCGCGACCCGTGATATGTTCCTTGATGAACAGGGCAACGCCGATGCGAAAAAGTCACTAACGTCGCATCTGGCATCCGGTACGCCGGGTACCGTGGCGGGTTTCTCGCTGGCGCTGGAGAAATACGGCACGATGCCGCTGAACAAAGTCGTGCGCCCAGCAATGAAGCTAGCGGAAGAAGGCTTTGTGGTTAACGACGCGCTGGCTGACGATCTGAAAACCTATGGCAGCGAAGTGCTCCCTAATCACGAGAACAGCAAAGCCATTTTCTGGAAAGACGGCGAGCCGCTGAAAAAGGGTGACAAGCTGGTGCAAACGAACCTAGCGAAAAGCCTGGAGATGATTGCCGAGAACGGTCCGGATGCGTTTTATAAAGGGGCAATTGCCGATCAGATTGCGGAGGAAATGCAGAAAAACGGCGGGTTGATGACCAAAGAGGATTTAGCCAGCTATAAAGCCGTGGAGCGTACGCCGATTAGCGGCGACTATCGCGGATATCAGGTCTTCTCCATGCCACCGCCGTCCTCTGGCGGTATTCACATTGTGCAGATCCTCAATATTCTCGAAAACTTCGATATGAAGAAGTACGGGTTTGGCAGCGCTGATGCCATGCAGGTAATGGCTGAAGCGGAGAAATATGCCTACGCCGACCGCTCGGAGTATCTGGGCGACCCGGATTTTGTGAAAGTACCGTGGCAGGCGCTGACCAACAAAGCCTATGCCAAATCGCTTGCCGATCAAATTGATATCAACAAGGCTAAGCCTTCCAGCCAGATCAAACCTGGCAAGCTCGCGCCGTATGAAAGCAATCAGACCACCCATTTCTCGGTGGTGGATAAAGACGGTAATGCCGTGGCGGTGACGTATACCCTGAACACCACCTTCGGCACCGGCATTGTGGCGGGTAACACCGGCATTCTGCTTAATAACGAAATGGACGATTTCTCCGCCAAGCCGGGCGTGCCGAACGTTTATGGGCTGGTGGGCGGCGATGCCAACGCGGTTGGGCCGAAGAAGCGTCCGCTGTCATCAATGTCGCCGACTATCGTGGTAAAAGACGGGAAAACCTGGCTGGTTACCGGCAGCCCTGGCGGGAGCCGAATCATCACTACCGTGCTGCAAATGGTAGTCAACAGCATTGATTTTGGAATGAACGTCGCCGAAGCGACCAACGCGCCGCGCTTCCATCATCAGTGGTTGCCCGATGAACTGCGCGTTGAGAAAGGGTTTAGCCCGGACACCATTAAGCTGCTGGAGCAGAAAGGGCAGAAAGTCGCGCTGAAGGAAGCGATGGGCAGCACGCAGAGCATTATGGTAGGACCGGATGGTGCACTGTATGGCGCATCTGACCCGCGTTCCGTGGATGATTTAACGGCGGGATACTGATTTTTGATTAATAGCCCGGTGTCAGGCACCGGGCGTTTTGTTGGCTATGCCGTGAGCAACCGCGCTGGGTTATCAATACAGAGCCTGCGTAGAGTATCGTTGTCTACTCCACGGGCGGCCAGATAGGCGAGGAAAACATTCGGGACAAATCCCCAACCGTTCCCCCCATTTTTTGCCCACATCTGTTTGAGAAAAACATCATGGCTTAAAACTATCTGATCGGCGTAACCCAATTCAATCAGATGTGCTACCGCATCTGCGGTTTCCTGAACGCCTGGGGCGATACCTTCTTTTGGGAAAGTGATGTCCAGGCCAATCATGTCAAATTCAAGCCATACGCCGCGATCGAGCATTTTTCGTTGATAGGCAACATCTTTTCCCGAAGGATCTGAATGCGCCAGCGAGACTTTTGCCGGAGAGACGTTCATCTCTTCAAGGACAATATCCAGCACCTCATCACCCAGCCGCAGCCACCCTGGCATATGGATATTCATCGCAGTATGAGGATTATTACGTTGTGCCAGAGAAGCCGCTCGCAGACTGTTGCGTTCCGCCTGCGTAAAAGCGGGTGATACGCCAATTTCACCTATCATGCCGGCGCGAATATCCGTCTCGCCTATCCCCTGATTCAGTTCCTTATCAATAAGTGAGGCTAACAACTCGACAGGTTTGTGGATCCTGGCACTTTCAAACTTCTCCAGATAAGGTCCTGATGAAGCTACGATGTTCAAACCGGTTTTTAATGCCACTTCTCGTAATGACAAGACATCTCGACCGATAGATTCAGAACCTGTCGCGTCGACAATCGTCCTGCCTCCCAGTGACATAAAGTTGTTGATTTCAAAGATGACATCATCAATTTCCTTTCTGTCCATGTTATCGGCGCAGCAGTAGGGATCATGTTTCAATCCCCACTGCAGATCAGCGCTGACCTTTTTCCCCACGAGTTGCTGTGAGAATTCATAATGCGGTTCGTCAACAACCGATGATAAATCGTTAAACAGATGCTCATGCGGTAGCGTCAGACCCATATCCGTGTGCGCCACTGGGCCTGTCACGGTTTGCAGGAAACCTTTCATCCTGACACCTCCATTTTTTGCGCCATTTTGGATGCTCTGTATTCGGGGATGGTGGTAACAATTGCGCCTATTAGCGCAAACAGCGTCCCAATGATCGTGACCAGATAGACCGTATTACCCAGTGACGGGATAAGTTCATCAATCAACACTGAGCCAAGCAATTGACCCGCGGTAGAAGCAACACCGAGCATCAACAGCCCTAAGCCTCTGACCAGAATCGCCATCAGCCCGATGGACAGCAGACCCAGCGGGCCACCGAGATACATCCACCACGTATCGGGTAACTGGACGGTGACATGACCTAATGCGACACGTATCGCCAGCGCAGCGCCCAGCACACAAAAGCCGACGATGAAGTTCCAGGTAATGGAAACCAGCATAGAGCCCGTTGCCTCGGCAACTTTGGCATTTCCAGCGGGCTGCCAGCCAGCGAGTAATCCTGCCAAAAATGGAAGGATGGCGAGCAGGATAAAGGAGGTTGAATGCCACTGTGGTGACACGACAAAAATCGTGGCAATAACAGCGAACAATGCGCCAGTAACGCGCCATGGCGTGAAGTATTTCTTCTCGTCCACACCGACACCAAAACGGTCGCACAGCAGGCCGGAAAGGAGGAGGGCGGAAATTAATGCAGTTTGAAACGTGGCAACGCCCAACGCGCTGGCTGATGCCCCTTCCGAAAATACAACCATCGCCCCACATAATCCGGCAAACCAATTCCACAAAGGGATTTTCCGCGTTTTTATCAGAGCTGGGATCGACGCGAATTGCTGGCGTGTTTCTTTGCGCGCAATAATAATAAAAAACATGACGACCAGACCACTGGCGAACGAGATTACTGCGCAAGCATTTCCATCCTGCAACCAGTGTCCCAATTGCCCATTAACGGCAGACTGCATAGGGGAAAGCATACCGGCTAAGATAGTTGCAAGCATCAGTAAGGGGGTTGAGTACTTATTCTTGTTCATACATCAATCCTTATATTTTATAAAAGGAGTAACTTTCGTTACTCCATTGTTTTTTATTTTCTGGCGATGAATTGAAGCGTGTTAACCCACAGGTCGGTATAAAACGACCAGGACATAAATTGCTGTGTTCCCCAGTGCGGCGAACAGTCGCTCATGAAGCAGGCGGTTTTACCCTGTTGGTATTCACCAAACACTAACAGCGGGTCATTATTTATTGTTAAGACAACATCGGCATCTTCTCTGGAGACAACCTGGTTATATCCAAGAAATGCCGGGTAGTCGGTGAATCCGTTAACGACAGGATGTTCAGGGGAAATAGCCTCAGCGTAGATACCTTCTGGTTTTTCTACCCGGTCATCGCCGTCAAGCATAATAACTGGCAAAACCTCGGCAAGAATGGTGTTCTTGTAATTAGCTTTTGCCTCAATACCCATAAATGACAGATAGCCGCCAATCATGAGCAGTCCACCACCATTTTTGACATACTCTTTAATTGATTCCAGAGCATTGGGCTTTATTTTTAGCTGATAGAACGTCTCGTTTTGCAACAGGAACGTATTGCTGCCGATATCGCTAATGACAATGACATCGTAACGGTTTAGGTCATCAATGCTTTCTGGAAATGCGATTTGCACGGTGTGAGCAGGCATGTAATCAACTTCTACTCCGCCTTTCTTTAAGCATTCCAGTAACCATGTGGCACCCTCTTCATATTTACTGGAGGTAAAACTGTCATAGCCTTTTGAATGGATCATGTGAATATGCCAGGATTCTCCAATAAAGAGCACCTTTAGTTTTTTCTGTGTATTATTCATAGTCTGCTCCTTGATTTAGTGAGTCGAGATAGTTTGTTTGTAATGCGAACCTTGAATGCGATGAAGAACGGATTCGTTTTCTGGCATGTCAGAGGCATTGGGTGTTTCAACAGCAAGCGAGGCGAATGCACTGGCGTAGCACAATGCAGATGCCAGTGATTTTCCTTTAGCAAGGCCAGATGCGAGTGCACCATTGAAGGCATCACCCGCTCCTGCGGTATTTTTTACAACTGCCGGGAATGCCGGAGAATAGATGAATTGTGTTCCGTCATAAGCGAGGGAGCCTTTGCTCCCTAGGGTGATAATGGTATTTTTGACGCCTTTCTGATGAATAATCTTTGCCGCACTTTTTGCCGACTCAATATCATTGACGGACATGTTTGCCAACAGACCCGCTTCGGTTTCATTTGGCGTGATATAATCAATATTATCAATAATAGTATTGACCATTTCATTGTATGGTGCTGGATTTATAATGACAGGGATATCATTTTTCTGTGCGAGACGAATGGTTTGGTGAAGCGCTTCGTAATTTGTCTCCAGTTGTACGAGAACAATATCTGAATGAACGATGGCTTCTTTTTGTATGGTGATTTCATCAGGGGAAATTGTCATGTTAGCACCGGGGTAGATAGCGATGACGTTATCCCCGGTATCTCCATTCACCATAATAGTAGCTGTACCTGTTTGTGTTTCTTTGGTCTGATAGATAACGCTTTTATGGATTTTTGATGAGTTTATAAAATTAATGGCGTAATCACTGAAATGGTCTGACCCTACTTTAGTAATAAAATGCACATCAGAATCGGCATAGCTTGCAGCTAATGCCTGATTGCATCCTTTACCTCCGGGCGAAAAAATAAATTTATCGGCAAGTAATGATTCGCCTGTCGAGGGGAGCCTCGGTAGGTAACTGATAATATCAACATTGAACGAGCCAATAACACATACATTATTCTTCATGGCAGAGAGACCTTTTTTTATTTTCTGCGCTGATTCATATTTTTCCAGCACATAAGCAATTTCGTTTTTTGCAACGTTATCAAGAGAGTCAAGGGTAATAAATGCACCACCATGACAGCGAGTGAGATATCCCTGTCCGGCAAGCTCATTGAGATCTGAGCGAATAGTTTCCTTTGTTACCTTGAGACTTTTCGCCAGATTTGAAACTTTTACAACTCCCGAAATACTGATTTCTTTCAATATTCTATGATGGCGTTCAAATTTCATTTTTTACCTCACCGTGGTTAAGTTAGTCCCAGGGGAAGTATATTGTTGTGATTGTCACCATAAAGTGATGGCAGAAACCAAAAAAAAACAAAAATGTAATATTAATATTATTAAAGTTAAGATAAATAGCGATGAAGATAGTAAGTAAAATAACCATATGATTCAGGTGGTTGTTACGCCTGAAGATGACGGCGGAGGCGATGGACTGCAATCAACAACTTTATGCCAGGATTGGATGGCAATTCCGCTTTTGGATGTAACGACGGGGAAATTAAGGATAATGACCTACAGCCTTCTGAACGTTGCAGGTCTTATTAGTTCCTTAAGGAACATACTGTTGCAGTGATTCAGACCAGTGAAATATTTGGCTGCTTTTATCCTGCAGGTTCACGACCTCTAAATCATAAAATCCCTGCGTCTTTGCCGACCGCAATTTCAGGATGTACTTACTCTCGCTGATGTCGTGCTGTCTTGTGCCGTCTTTATTCCAGTCTCCGGCGATATCCGAATAGTAATAAACAAGGTCAGAAAACACGTTGATTATCTTGCTGTCTTTGATGGTGTAGAGTTCCAGCACTTCATAAAACGCCCCGCCGCCGGAGTAGGCATCGGAGTAGCCACCGCGCACCCCGAACGCCAGAGTATCGGGAGCGATCCGGTACGGTGCCAGATCCAATTTTGTATAATAAGCCAGCGGTCTGACGGACTCATCATCGCTCCCTTTCTCGGCAGCTTTATTCCACGCTGAGATCTGGTTTAATGGTTTTTCCAAGCGGGCAATCGGTTGTAGCTGTTGGTTCTGCCAGGAGAAAACGCCGAGATATAATTTATTGGCGCGTCCGTTGTTGTAGTTTTCCGGACAGGTGTTATCCGCGTACTTTTTTGCCTGCCCGGCATCGGCCTGATTGTCAGCAAAACAGGCAATGCCAATATATTTACCCTCTTTTCCCCATGCTTTGGCGCCGGTGAGGATCAGATTATTAGGATTTTCGTTCGGCGCAACCCAGCCAATCCACTGGTTCTCTGATAATCCCTGTGGAAGTTCACCAAATCCTTTCGCAGGTGTTGCCCCTGCCATTTGCTCAGCAAAAATCTGTTTACCTTCAGTATGTTGAATAACGCCGGGTACGGCATCGAGATTTTGTACGGTAGTGGCAAAAGCTGGGGAGAGCGAGGCCAGTAAAACCAGGGGAACAAACTTTTTCACTATTGCGTCCTTTCAATAAACAGGGCGATAAGACTCGCCCTTAAATTTATTTCACGCGTGCCATAAAATACGCATCCACGTACTCGCCGTTGCGCAGGCCGTATTTCTTACCTGTCCCTTCGATCTCAAAGCCATGCTTTTTATAGACCGCAACAGCAGGTTCGTTATCAACAAACACCGTTAACTCGATACGGTCGACGCGCAGCCAGTTGTCGCACATGTCGATCATCGTACGGAGAAGCGCGCTGGCAACGCCGCGATTCTGCCAGCGGGCATCAACGCAGATACCAAAATCGGCCACGTGGCTGCGGCGCGGGCGCTGCGCGACCTCAATACAGAGATGTCCGACGACGATATCATCAATGCACGCGACCAGTTGTTTGATTCCGACCCGTTCGGTTAGTCGCTCTTGCCACATCTCCATGGAAGGATGAGGAACCTGTAGCGTGTTGTGATACACCTCTGGCTGGGCATGGATCTGACGAATTGCGTCGTAATCTTTCGGTTCAGCGTGGCGTATCACTATCTCACTCATTCCTTATCTCCTTCAGGGTTAATTGAGTCTTTACCCTCGCTGAGAAAGAAAATTCCGTCAACTGCATTTTTTTGCAAAAAGAAGTAGACAAGTGCGAATGAGAATGATTATTATTGCTCTGCGTTCAGGGGAACCCCTACGGAGAACCTGAAAGCACGACATTGCTCACATTGCTTCCAGTATTACTTTAGCCAGCTTTTGCTGGCTTTTTTTTTGGGGTTTTGTTTCAGCCTGGCTTACTTGTCATTTTGTCCCCGGGATGATGCCGGATGGCGCTTGCGCTTATCCGGCCTACGGCTGAGGCCTGGGTTTTGTAGGCCGGATAAGGCAACGCCGCATCCGGCAAAGAATCCAACATTCAGTCTCCAGCCGCTTTGCGCTATGGTGTAGACAATCACCTTCAAAAGGACTGTCTCATGACTTTACACTGCGCATTTATTGGTTTTGGTAAAAGTACCACTCGCTACCATTTGCCGTACGTCCTCAACCGCAAAAATAGCTGGCATGTCGCGCACATTTTCCGCCGTAACGCCAGGCCGGAAGAGCAGGCGCCGCAGTATTCACATATTCACTTCACCAGCGACCTCGACGAGATCTTAAACGATCCGCAGGTGAAGTTAGTGATCGTTTGTACCCATGCTGACAGCCATTTTGACTACGCCAAACGTGCGCTGGAGGCGGGTAAAAACGTGCTGGTTGAGAAACCGTTCACGCCGACGCTGGCAGAAGCAAAAGTGCTGTTCGAACTGGCGCAAAGCAAAGGGCTGACCGTTACGCCGTATCAGAATCGTCGTTTTGATTCCTGCTTCCTTACCGCCAAAAAGGCGATTGAGAGCGGCAAGCTCGGCGAAATTGTTGAGGTTGAAAGCCATTTCGATTACTACCGTCCCGAGGCGGAAACTAAGCCGGGACTGCCGCAGGACGGCGCATTTTATGGCCTGGGCGTACACACCATGGATCAGATTATCTCGTTGTTCGGACGCCCCGATCATGTGGCCTATGACATCCGCAGCCTGCGTAATAAAGCGAACCCGGACGATACCTTTGAAGCGCAGCTGTTTTACGGCGACCTGAAGGCTATCGTCAAAACCAGCCACCTGGTAAAAATCGACTATCCGAAGTTTATCGTTCATGGCACCAAAGGCTCGTTTGTGAAGTACGGCATCGACCAGCAGGAAACCAGTCTGAAGGCCAATATCATGCCGGGTGAGCCAGGTTTCGCTGCTGATGATTCCATCGGAATGCTGGAGTATGTCAACGATGACGGCATCACAGTAAAAGAAGAGGTGAAGCCGGAGGTGGGGGATTACGGTCGCGTCTATGATGCGCTGTACCAGACGCTGACCGCCGGTACGCCTAATTACGTCAAGGAATCTGAAGTTCTAACCAACCTGGAGATCCTCGAACGCGCCTTCGAACAGGCATCTCCGGCGACGATAACCCTCGCCAAATAGCCTGCACAGACTCCTCTGGGTTTATTCATATTTTTTGAACAGAGGAGTCAATTTTCACCCTCTATGATCCCAGGCGGATTGAGTCCACACTTACTCCATCGAAAACATCTGGGGGTGAACACAATGATCTATTTACGCAAAGCTAACGACCGCGGTCATGCGAATCATGGCTGGCTCGATTCCTGGCATACCTTCTCTTTTGCCAACTACTATGACCCGAACTTTATGGGGTTCTCGGCACTGCGCGTGATTAACGATGACGTGATTGACGCAGGCCAGGGCTTTGGCACTCACCCCCATAAAGACATGGAAATCCTGACCTACGTGCTGGAAGGCGCAGTAGAACATCAGGACAGCATGGGCAACAAAGAGCAGGTTCCTGCCGGTGAGTTCCAGATTATGAGCGCCGGGACGGGGATCCGTCACTCGGAGTACAACCCGAGTAATACTGAGAAGCTGCATCTGTATCAGATCTGGATCATGCCGCAGGAAAACGGTATTACGCCGCGCTATGAACAGCGCCGTTTCGATGCCGCTCAGGGTAAACAACTGGTGCTGTCGCCTGATGCCCGCGATGGCTCACTGAAAGTGTACCAGGATATGGAGCTGTACCGTTGGGCGCTGGTCAAAGATGAGCAGTCGGTACATCAGATTGCCGCTGAACGTCGCGTCTGGATCCAGGTCGTTAAAGGCAACGTCACCATTAACGGAACCAAAGCGACCACCAGCGACGGTCTGGCAATCTGGAATGAACAGGCAATTTCTATTCATGCCGACAGCGACAGCGAAGTATTGCTGTTTGACTTGCCACCTGTATAACGTGCTGGAACCTGATGTAGGCCGGATAAGACGCGAAAGCGTCGACATCCGGCTTTTCATCGTTTGTCATTAATTCCATGCGTCCGTGGTAAACTGGGGGAATCTATCCCTTTTTAACGCTTCAGGACGATGAAAAAGAAAAGACCCGTACTTCAGGATGTAGCCGACCGCGTGGGCGTGACTAAAATGACGGTCAGTCGCTTTTTGCGTAACCCGGAGCAGGTCTCCGTGGCGCTGCGGGGCAAAATTGCCGCTGCACTTGATGAGCTGGGTTATATTCCCAATCGCGCTCCTGATATCCTTTCTAACGCCACCAGCCGCGCTATCGGCGTGTTGTTACCGTCTCTCACTAACCAGGTTTTTGCTGAAGTGTTACGCGGCATTGAGGCCGTCACCGACGCCCATGGTTATCAAACTATGCTTGCGCACTACGGCTATAAGCCAGAGATGGAACAAGAGCGCCTGGAATCGATGCTGTCGTGGAATATCGATGGCCTGATCCTCACCGAACGTAGCCATACGCCTCGTACGCTGAAAATGATTGAGGTCGCCGGTATCCCGGTGGTTGAGCTGATGGACAGCCAGTCCCCGTGTCTGGATATCGCCGTCGGTTTCGACAACTTCGAAGCCGCGCGCCAGATGACTGCCGCTATCATCGCCAGAGGGCACCGTCATGTTGCCTATCTTGGCGCACGTCTTGATGAACGTACTATCATCAAACAGAGGGGCTACGAGCAGGCAATGCGCGATGCCAACCTGGTGCCGTACAGCGTGATGATGGAACAGTCTTCTTCCTACTCCTCCGGTATTGAACTCATCCGTCAGGCGCGACGCGAATACCCGCAGCTCGACGGCATTTTCTGTACCAACGATGACCTGGCGGTAGGGGCGGCCTTCGAATGCCAGCGTTTAGGGCTAAAAATCCCGGATGACATGGCGATTGCCGGATTCCACGGTCACGACATCGGACAGGTGATGGAGCCGCGTCTGGCGAGCGTGCTCACGCCGCGTGAACGCATGGGCAGCATTGGTGCTGAACGCCTGCTGGCGCGCATCCGTGGTGAAGCAGTCACACCTAAAATGTTAGATTTAGGTTTCACCTTGTCACCGGGCGGATCTATTTAAGCCAACAAGTTTGAAGTAGCTCACACTTATACACTTCGAGCACGAATGGATATTGCTTCTCTATTTATCCGGCTGGACAATGTTACCGATAACAGTTACCCGTAACAATTTCCAGATTCTTGTACCAGTGGGGGCAACGCTTTGAGCACGACTAATCATGATCACCACGTTTACGTTCTGATGGGCGTATCGGGCAGCGGTAAATCTGCTGTCGCCAGCGAAGTGGCGCATCAACTGCAGGCCGCGTTTCTTGATGGCGATTTTCTCCATCCGCGCAGCAACATCATGAAAATGGCTTCTGGTGAGCCACTCAACGATGATGACCGTAAACCGTGGTTACAGGCGCTGAATGACGCCGCCTTTGCGATGCAGCGTACCAACAAGGTTTCGCTGATCGTCTGTTCCGCTCTGAAAAAAGTCTATCGCGACCAGCTGCGCGACGGTAACCCGAACCTCTCTTTCATCTATCTGAAAGGGGATTTTGACGTTATCGAAAGCCGTCTGAAAGCGCGTAAAGGCCACTTCTTCAAAACGCAGATGCTGGTGACCCAGTTTGAAGCGCTGGAAGAACCAGGTGCGAATGAAAACGATGTACTGGTGGTCGATATCGATCAACCACTGGACGGTGTGGTCGCCAGCACCATTAAGGTTATTAACCAGGGCAGTAAGTAGTGAGTACATTAACGCTTGTTTTAACAGCAGTAGGGTCCGTTTTATTACTGCTGTTTTTAGTGATGAAGGCGCGTATGCACGCCTTCCTTGCTTTGATGGTGGTGTCTATTGGTGCAGGTCTCTTTTCCGGTATGCCGCTCGATAAAATCGCCGCGACTATGGAAAAAGGGATGGGAGGCACGCTCGGTTTCCTGGCGATTGTTGTGGCGTTGGGGGCGATGTTCGGCAAGATTTTGCATGAGACCGGCGCAGTCGATCAAATTGCCGTCAAAATGCTGAAATCCTTCGGCCACAGCCGCGCACATTACGCGATTGGCCTGGCCGGTCTGATTTGCGCGCTACCGCTGTTCTTTGAGGTGGCGATTGTGCTGCTGATTAGCGTAGCGTTCTCGATGGCGCGTCACACCGGTACCAACCTGGTTAAATTAGTCATTCCGTTGTTTGCAGGCGTAGCGGCGGCTGCGGCGTTTTTACTGCCGGGGCCAGCGCCGATGTTGCTGGCTTCGCAGATGCACGCTGACTTTGGCTGGATGATCCTGATTGGCCTGTGTGCCGCGATTCCGGGCATGATTATCGCCGGGCCGCTGTGGGGTAATTTCATCAGCCGTTACGTTGAGCTGAACATTCCTGATGACATTACCGAGCCGCATCTGGGCGAAGGTAAAATGCCGTCCTTCGGCTTTAGCTTGTCGCTGATCCTGCTGCCGCTGGTATTGGTTGGTCTGAAAACCATCGCCGCGCGCTTTGTGCCGGTTGGTTCTTCAACTTACGAATGGTTTGAGTTTATCGGCCACCCGTTTACCGCGATTCTGGTTGCCTGTCTGGTGGCGATTTACGGTCTGGCGATTCGCCAGGGTATGCCAAAAGACAAAGTGATGGAGATCTGCGGTCATGCGCTGCAACCGGCGGGGATTATCCTGCTGGTGATTGGTGCAGGTGGCGTGTTTAAACAAGTGCTGGTTGATTCCGGCGTCGGTCCGGCGCTGGGCGAAGCGTTAACCGGAATGGGTCTGCCGATTGCCATTACCTGCTTCGTGCTGGCGGCAGCGGTGCGTATCATTCAGGGTTCTGCGACCGTGGCGTGCTTAACGGCGGTCGGTCTGGTGATGCCGGTGATTGAACAGCTAAACTTCTCCGGCGCACAGATGGCGGCACTGTCTATTTGTATCGCAGGCGGCTCGATCGTGGTCAGCCACGTTAACGACGCCGGTTTCTGGTTGTTCGGTAAATTTACCGGCGCAACGGAAGCACAAACGTTGAAGACCTGGACGATGATGGAAACCATCCTCGGTACGGTCGGCGCAATTGTCGGTATGATTGCCTTCCAGCTGTTGAGCTGAGTCTTGTTGCCCGGTGGCGCTTGCGCTTACCGGGCCTGGAAATGAGCACACATCCACATCGTAGGCCGGGTAAGCGCAAGCGTCACCCGGCTTTTTTACAGCACCATCACCCCATCCTCGGTTTTCAACCAACGCGGCGCTTTCAGCGTGTCGGCGAAATAGCCCACCAAATCCTGCAGCAAATCACCCGCTACTCGCTCCATATCATCAGAAAGCGTTTTGCTCATCAGTAAATGCGTCAAAAGCTGGCAGTAACGCCCCATCTGGTCTGTCTCAGGCTCGAAAAGGGGAAAACGGGTCGGGAATGTTTCTACCGTCAGACTGGCCTGCAGATGCTGCGGTACAGGCTCCGTTAAGGTCGGTTGCAATAACGCGAGACAGGCCGACAGACGTGCACAAATCGCCAGTTTTTCAACCGGGTCATGGCATTCAACCAGTCCTTCGACAAAACGCTCGCAGTTATCCGCCAGTTCGGTGAAATCCGTGGCATGGCTAAAGGGCAGGGTAAATAAAGAGTGTGAAAAGAGAGGGGTAGTCGCCATAGGGCAGCCTCCAGTATGTTTTATTTAAACCACCACCGGAGAGGCTAATCTCGCGGGTGGCAGAATCGAGCGGAGTTAGCCTTACCGGTCATACTGGATACCGGCGCGTCTTGCGACGCCCCCGCTCGACCCGCCATTGAGACGAAATCGGTCGCACGACATAGAAGTATATGTCGCCAGTATGATTTTCAGAAGGCTAATTCTGACACCTGATTTTGCAGGTGCAGCGAGAAGATAAGGCTAATCCACGATGCTGACAAGAGGGCATTCCGGAAGGCGCTTCGCAGAAATGAAAATACGTTATATCAGTGACTTAAAAGCATAAGGAATACCTGAAATTACAGCGCAATGCCGTTCAGTTAAACATGTAGGGTGAACATGTGATTATTGCTCAGGTTTCCGTTCACCTCAGTGGTGTCATTTCTCTGAAGCGCTGATACCCGTGAACGTGCAAGGGAGGCTCACCGCCGCCTCCCTTGCAACCCAGGCTCCCGGCGGGAAAATCGTCGCTGCGCGAGTTATTCGTCTTATTCCGTCTGCCTGTCGGGTCGGGGCCGAGCCTGCGTCCCTGCAGGCCGTCCCCTTTGCCCGCATCCTTGCGGGCAGACCCGGTCAGCCGTCAACGCCTCATCGATTTTCAGCCGGACCGGTGTCATCGCTTCAACGCTCTGACTTCCAGTTAAATTTGTTTTGCTGTCCAAACCTGTTCAAATAAAAACGCAGATGGTCAGGTGTGGGCTGGTCCGGCTGAAAATTGCCGACGTGTTTCCGTAAGGCCGGGGGAGCCAGCATGGATGCTGGCTCAGGGCGCGTTTTACAGGGACGTTTCCTCGCGCCCGGCCCGGTAGCCTGGAGGAATAAGCGGAGGGTATTGCGCAGCAACAATTTTCCTGCCGGAGAGCCGGGATTGTTAAGGGGGCTGCGTAGCCCCCTTAACACGTTCACCGATGAAGAAACTCCAGAGAAGCAACGAACATAACGTGAACGGAACCGTTCTCTGAAATGCCATGTTCTTCCAGTTTCAACACCATTGCTCGGTGGCGCTATGCTTACCGGGCCTACAAATGAGCACACATCCACATCGTAGGCCGGGTAAGGCGAAGCCGCCACCCGGCGTGAAACGAGTACATTACCCCTTCATCCACATCCGTACGCCGTCGAGGAACATCTGGGTGGCCATCATCACCAGAATCAGCCCCATCAGGCGCTCCAGCGCGTTCACCCCTTTCTCCCCCAGCAGACGCAAAAACAGCGACGACTGCAACAGAATCACAAACGTACCGCCCCAGGCGATCAGCAGGGCGATTACCAGATGCCCCATCTGATTAGGATACTGATGCGACAACAGCATTAGTGAAGCCAGGATTGTTGGACCCGCTACCAGCGGGATCGCCAGCGGAACGATAAACGGCTCTTCACCCGCCGGAAGCCCGGTGCTATTCCCGGTGGCGCTGGGGAAAATCATCTTAATGGCGATCAGGAACAAAATGATGCCCCCGGAGATAGAAACGGTTTCCGCGCGCAGGTTAAGAAATGCCAGAATTTTCTCGCCCGCAAACAGGAATATCAGCATCACCAACAGCGCAATGAACAGCTCGCGAATCATAATCGCGCGGCGGCGTTTTGGTTCGGTATGTTTCAATACGGACATGAAAATGGGCAGATTTCCGAGTGGATCCATAATCAGGATCAATAAAACTGCCGCTGAAATGATTTCATTCATAACTCAAATTCCCTGATAATTACCACGGACTTTCTGCTTGCTTGCGCAGCGGGATAAGTCGCATTACTGATGGCTTCGCTATCATTGATTAATTTCACTTGCGACTTTGGCTGCATTTTGTATGGTGAAGGATATGCCACCAGGACACTGGCATACATACACAGCACACATCTCTGCAGGAAAAAAACGCTATGAAAAATGTTGGTTTTATCGGCTGGCGCGGTATGGTCGGCTCTGTTCTCATGCAACGCATGGTTGAGGAGCGTGACTTCGACGCCATTCGCCCTGTTTTCTTTTCTACTTCCCAGCTCGGGCAGGCGGCACCGACATTCGGTGGAACCGCGACCGGCACGCTTCAGGACGCTTTTGATCTGGATGCGCTGAAGGCGCTCGATATCATCGTGACCTGTCAGGGCGGCGATTATACCAACGAAATCTATCCAAAGCTTCGTGAAAGCGGTTGGCAGGGTTACTGGATCGACGCGGCCTCTTCGCTGCGTATGAAAGACGATGCCATCATTATTCTCGATCCGGTTAACCAGGATGTCATCACCGATGGCCTGAATAAAGGGATTAAGACCTTTGTCGGCGGTAACTGTACCGTTAGCCTGATGCTGATGTCCCTCGGTGGCCTGTTTGCCAACGACCTGGTCGACTGGGTCTCCGTGGCGACCTATCAGGCGGCTTCCGGCGGCGGCGCGCGTCATATGCGCGAGCTGTTGTCTCAGATGGGTCATCTGTATGGCCATGTGGCCGATGAACTGGCGACCCCATCCTCTGCTATTCTCGATATCGAACGTAAAGTAACGACGCTGTCCCGCAGCGGCGAACTGCCGGTTGATAACTTCGGCGTACCGCTGGCCGGTAGCCTGATTCCGTGGATCGACAAACAGCTCGATAACGGTCAGAGCCGTGAAGAGTGGAAGGGACAGGCGGAAACCAACAAAATTCTCAACACTTCTTCCGTGATCCCGGTTGATGGTCTGTGCGTGCGCGTCGGCGCGTTGCGCTGCCACAGCCAGGCGTTCACCATCAAACTGAAAAAAGATGTGTCTATTCCGACCGTGGAAGAACTGCTGGCGGCGCACAACCCGTGGGCGAAAGTAGTACCAAACGATCGTGAAATCACCATGCGTGAGTTAACCCCGGCGGCCGTTACCGGCACGTTGACCACGCCAGTAGGTCGTCTGCGTAAGCTGAATATGGGACCGGAGTTCCTGTCAGCCTTTACCGTAGGTGACCAGCTGCTTTGGGGTGCTGCGGAGCCATTGCGCCGCATGTTACGTCAACTGGCGTAATGGTTTGTTAATGATCAAAGGGTGCTGAGTCACCCTTTTTTTTGCGTAATACAGGAGTAAGCGCAGATGTTTCATTTTTTACCGGGAGTAAGATAAAGCATTGGCTATTCTTTAAGGGTGACTTAGTACCGGAGGTATTAAGTTGTTGCCTGAAGGTGGGACGACGCAGAGAGGATGCACAATTGTGCTGCGCCGTTCAGGTCAAAAAAAGTGTCGCTACCTGATGTCGAAAATCAGTTGGAAGGGGTGACACCATAAAACAGGATGACAACCATGTCCGTTCGTATCGATAGAGACGTGATTAATGCGCTAATTGCAGGCCATTTTGCGGATCCTTTTTCCGTACTCGGTATGCACCAAACTGACGCTGGACTTGAAGTCCGCGCCCTATTACCTGACGCCACCGAAGTGTGGGTGATCGAACCCAAAACCGGACGCAAAGTCGGCAAGCTGGATTGCCTCGACTCTCGTGGTTTTTTCTGTGCAGTACTTCCCCGCCGTAAAAATTTCTTTCGCTATCAGTTGGCCGTTGTCTGGCATGGACAGCAGAATCTGATTGATGACCCTTATCGTTTTGGCCCATTGATCCAGGATATGGATGCCTGGCTGCTATCTGAAGGTACGCACCTGCGACCTTACGAAACGCTGGGCGCGCATGCGGATACCATGGATGGCGTAACCGGCACGCGCTTCTCTGTCTGGGCACCTAACGCTCAACGCGTGTCAGTGGTTGGGCAGTTCAACTACTGGGATGGCCGTCGCCACCCGATGCGCCTGCGCAAAGAAAGCGGTATCTGGGAGCTGTTTATCCCCGGCGCGCAGCATGGCCAGCTGTATAAATATGAGATGATCGATGCCAACGGTAAGCTGCGAATCAAAGCGGACCCTTACGCCTTCGAAGCGCAAATGCGCCCGGAAACCGCGTCGCTTATCTGTGGTCTGCCGGAAAAAGTGGTGCAAAGCGAGGAGCGTAAAAAAGCCAACCAGTTTGATGCGCCAATATCTATCTATGAAGTGCACCTGGGTTCATGGCGTCGTCATACCGATAACAACTTCTGGCTGAGCTACCGCGAGCTGGCGGATCAACTGGTGCCTTACGCCAAGTGGATGGGCTTTACCCACCTTGAACTGTTGCCGATTAACGAGCATCCGTTCGACGGTAGCTGGGGTTACCAACCTACCGGCATGTATGCGCCGACCCGTCGATTTGGTACGCGCGATGACTTCCGCTATTTTGTGAATGCCGCGCATCAGGCGGGGCTGAACGTCATTCTTGACTGGGTGCCGGGCCATTTCCCGTCGGACGATTTTGGTCTGGCAGAGTTTGATGGCACTAATCTGTATGAGCACAGCGACCCGCGAGAAGGGTATCACCAGGACTGGAACACGCTGATCTACAACTATGGCCGCCGTGAAGTCAGCAACTATCTGGTGGGCAACGCCCTGTACTGGATTGAGCGCTTTGGTATCGACGCGCTGCGCGTGGATGCCGTGGCATCGATGATTTATCGCGACTACAGCCGTAAAGAAGGGGAATGGGTCCCGAACGAATTTGGTGGTCGTGAAAACCTCGAAGCCATTGAGTTTTTACGCAATACCAACCGTATTCTTGGCGAACAGGTGCCTGGTGCGGTGAGCATGGCGGAAGAGTCCACTGACTTTGCCGGCGTTTCAAGACCGCAGGACATGGGCGGTTTAGGGTTCTGGTATAAGTGGAACCTCGGCTGGATGCACGACACACTGGACTACATGAAACTGGATCCGGTTTATCGCCAACATCACCACGATAAGCTGACCTTCGGCATGCTGTACAACTACACCGAGAACTTTGTCCTGCCGTTGTCGCACGATGAAGTGGTGCACGGCAAGAAATCGATTCTCGACCGCATGCCGGGCGATGCGTGGCAGAAGTTTGCCAACCTGCGCGCCTACTACGGCTGGATGTGGGCCTTCCCCGGTAAGAAACTGCTGTTTATGGGCAACGAGTTTGCGCAGGGACGTGAATGGAACCATGACGCCAGCCTCGACTGGCACCTGCTGGAAGGCGGTGATAACTGGCATCACGGCGTACAGCGTCTGGTGCGCGATCTGAACCTCACCTATCGTCATCACAAAGCGCTGCACGAGCTCGACTTTGACGCCTATGGCTTTGAGTGGCTGGTGGTGGATGACAAAGAACGTTCGGTGCTGGCTTTCGTGCGTCGTGACAAGGTCGGCAATGAAATCATCGTTATCAGCAACTTTACGCCAGTGCCGCGCCATGGCTATCGCTTCGGTATTAACCAGCCGGGGAAATGGCGTGAGATCCTCAATACCGATTCGATGCATTACCACGGCAGCAATACTGGCAACGGCGGTGCGGTGCACAGTGATGAAATCGCCAGTCATGGTCGTCAGCATTCACTGAGCCTCACGTTACCGCCGTTGGCAACGATCTGGCTGGTTCGGGAGGGGGAATGACGCAACTGGCAACCGGCAACGCCACCCCCCATGGTGCAACGTATGACGGCCATGGCGTTAATTTTACTCTCTTCTCAGCCCACGCTGAACGCGTTGAATTATGCGTATTTGACGAGGACGGTTGCGAACTCCGCTACGACCTGCCGGGGCGTAGCGGCGATGTCTGGCACGGCTATCTGGCCAACGCCCGGCCCGGTCTGCGCTATGGTTATCGCGTCCATGGCCCATGGCAACCGCAGCAGGGCCACCGGTTTAACCCAGCCAAGCTGCTGCTCGACTCTTGCGCCCGTAGGGTCGAGGGCGAGTTAAAAGATAACCCGCTGCTGCACGGCGGGCTAAATGAACCGGATCACCATGATAATGCCACCATCGCGCTGAAGGGCGTGGTGGTGTCCGACCATTATGACTGGGAGGATGATGCCCCGCCGCGCACGCCGTGGGGCAATACCGTGATTTACGAAGCGCATGTCAAAGGGTTGACGTATTTGCATCCTGACCTGCCGGAAGAGATTCGCGGAACCTACAAAGCGCTGGGTCATCCGGTAATGATCGACTATTTCAAGCGTCTCGGCATTACCGCGCTGGAGCTGCTGCCGGTGGCGCATTTTGCCAGCGAACCGCGACTTCAGCGGCTGGGCCTGTCGAACTACTGGGGCTACAACCCGGTGGCCATGTTCGCGCTGCATCCGGCCTATGCCTGTTCGCCGGAGAGTGCGCTTGATGAGTTTCGCGACGCGGTAAAAGCGCTGCACAAAGCGGGGATTGAGGTCATTCTCGATATCGTTTTGAACCACAGCGCCGAGCTGGATCTCGAAGGGCCTGTCTTCTCGCTGCGCGGAATTGATAACCGTAGCTATTATTGGATCAGGGACGATGGTGATTACTACAACTGGACCGGTTGTGGGAACACCCTCAATTTGAGCCATCCCGGCGTTGTGGAATACGCATGTGAATGCCTGCGCTATTGGGTTGAAACCTGCCATGTAGATGGTTTTCGTTTTGATTTGGCTTCCGTCATGGGGCGTACACCTGCGTTTCGTCAGGATGCGCCGCTGTTTACCGCGATCCAAACCTGTCCGCTGCTCTCACGCGTGAAGCTGATTGCGGAACCGTGGGATATTGGTGAAGGCGGGTATCAGGTGGGGAATTTCCCCCCTCCGTTTGCCGAGTGGAATGACCATTTCCGCGATGCGACGCGACGCTTTTGGCTCCAGCGTAATCTCTCGTTGGGCGAGTTTGCCGGGCGTTTTGCCGCATCCAGCGATGTGTTTAAACGCCAGGGTCGCAAACCCAGCGCCACGGTCAATCTGGTGACCGCGCACGACGGTTTTACGCTACGCGACTGTGTGTGCTTCACAAATAAGCACAATGAAGCGAATGGTGAGGAAAATCGCGACGGCACTAGCAATAACTACAGCGACAATCATGGTAAAGAAGGATTAGGCGGCACGCTGGACCTGATTGAGCGACGGCGCGACAGCATTCATGCGCTGTTAACTACGCTGTTGCTCTCTCAGGGGACGCCGATGTTGCTGGCGGGCGATGAGCATGGTCATAGCCAGCACGGCAACAATAACGCTTACTGTCAGGATAACGCCTTAACGTGGCTGGACTGGCAGCAGGCAAATAGTGGGCTAACCACATTTACCGCTGCGCTGATTCATCTGCGCCGGCAAATACCTGCATTAACAGGGGATTGCTGGTGGGAAGAGGGCGATGGCAATGTTCGTTGGCTGAATAAGTACGCACAACCCTTAAGTGCGGATGAGTGGCAAAACGGCCCGAGGCAGATGCAAATCCAGCTTTCAGACCGTTTTCTGATTGCAATAAACGCCACGCTTGAGGTGACAGATATCGTTTTACCTGAAGGGGAATGGCATGCCATTCCCCCATTTGCCGGAGAGGATAATCCGGTGCTTACGGCTGTCTGGCAGGGACCTGCGCACGGACTGTGTGTGTTCCAGAGAAGATAAAAAAGGAGTTAGTCATGGTGAGTTTAGAGAAGAACGATCGTGTAATGTTGGCGCGCCAGCTGCCATTAAAATCTGTTGCCCTGATCCTGGCCGGTGGCCGCGGTACCCGCTTAAAAGATTTGACCAACAAACGTGCCAAACCTGCTGTGCACTTTGGCGGTAAGTTCCGCATTATCGATTTTGCCTTATCCAACTGTATTAACTCCGGGATCCGCCGTATCGGCGTGATCACTCAGTACCAGTCCCACACGCTGGTGCAGCATATTCAGCGCGGCTGGTCGTTCTTTAGCGAAGAGATGAACGAGTTTGTCGATTTGCTGCCTGCCCAGCAGAGAATGCAGGGTGAAAACTGGTATCGCGGAACGGCGGATGCGGTGACCCAAAACCTGGACATCATTCGACGCTATAAAGCGGAATACGTGGTGATCCTCGCGGGCGATCATATTTATAAGCAGGACTACTCACGCATGCTGATCGACCACGTCGAGAAGGGCGCGCGTTGCACCGTGGCCTGTATGCCAGTGCCTATTGAAGAGGCCAGCGCGTTTGGCGTGATGGACGTGGACGACACCGATAAAATTATCGAGTTCGTTGAAAAACCCGCCAACCCGCCAGCGATGCCAGGCGACCCGACCAAATCTCTTGCCAGTATGGGGATCTACATTTTCAACGCCGATTATCTGTATGAACTGCTGGCGGAAGATGATCTCGATGAAAAATCCAGTCACGATTTTGGCAAAGACATCATTCCAAAAATCACCGAAGCTGGCATGGCGTATGCACATCCATTCCCGTTGTCCTGCGTGCAGTCTGACCCGGAATCCGAGCCGTACTGGCGCGATGTGGGGACGCTGGAAGCCTACTGGAAGGCGAACCTTGATCTGGCTTCGGTGACGCCTGAACTGGATATGTACGACCAGGACTGGCCAATCCGAACGCACATGGAATCGCTGCCTCCGGCGAAATTTGTGCAGGACCGTTCTGGTAGCCACGGAATGACGCTGAACTCGCTGGTTTCTGGCGGATGCATAATTTCAGGTTCGGTGGTGGTGCAGTCGGTTCTGTTCCCGCGAGTGCGGGTGAATTCATTCTGTAACATTGATTCGGCAGTGTTGTTACCTGAAGTGTGGGTGGGACGTTCGTGCCGCTTACGTCGTTGCATTATCGACCGCGCCTGCGTTATTCCTGAAGGCATGGTGATAGGTGAAAACGCGGAAGAAGATGCGCGTCGTTTCTACCGTTCAGAGGAAGGCATTGTGCTGGTCACGCGTGAAATGCTGCGCAAACTGCAGATCAAACAGGAGCGATAATGCAGGTTTTACACGTTTGTTCAGAGATGTTCCCCCTGTTAAAAACCGGGGGACTGGCGGATGTTATTGGGGCGTTACCTGCCGCGCAAATTGCGGACGGCGTGGATGCCCGCGTGTTGCTCCCGGCGTTTCCTGATATTCGTCGCGGCATTCCCGATGCACAGGTCGTGACGCGTCGCGATACCTTCGCTGGACGTATCACGCTGCTTTTCGGGCATTTCAACGGTGTGGGTATTTACCTGATTGACGCGCCGCATCTCTACGACCGTCCCGGTAGCCCGTATCACGACACCAACCTGTTTGCGTATACCGATAACGTCCTGCGTTTTGCGTTGCTTGGCTGGGCCGGATGTGAAATGGCCTGCGGCCTTGACCCATTCTGGCGCCCGGATGTGGTGCATGCGCACGACTGGCATGCCGGTCTGGCCCCGGCGTATCTGGCGGCGCGCGGCCATCCGGCGAAATCGGTGTTCACCGTACACAACCTGGCGTATCAAGGCATGTTTTATGCAAAGCATATGGATGACATCCAATTGCCATGGTCGTTCTTTAATGTGCACGGGCTGGAGTTTAACGGCCAGATTTCGTTCCTGAAGGCCGGGTTGTACTACGCAGACCACATTACAGCGGTGAGTCCAACTTACGCGCGGGAGATTACCGAGCCGCAGTTTGCCTATGGTATGGAAGGTCTGTTGCAGCAGCGTCATCGGGAAGGACGGCTTTCCGGCGTGCTGAACGGTGTGGATGAAAAAATCTGGAGCCCGGAAACCGACCTGCTGCTGGCGTCGCGCTATACGCGTGACACGCTGGAAGAAAAGGCGGAGAACAAACGGCAGCTACAGATCGCGATGGGACTTAAGGTTAACGATAAAGTGCCGCTGTTTGCCGTAGTCAGTCGCCTGACCAGTCAGAAAGGGTTGGATCTGGTGCTGGAGGCTCTGCCGGGTCTGTTAGAGCAGGGGGGGCAACTGGCGTTACTTGGCGCGGGCGACCCAGTATTACAGGAAGGTTTCCTCGCCGCGGCGGCGGAGCATCCGGGGCAAGTGGGCGTGCAGATTGGTTATCACGAAGCCTTCTCGCACCGCATCATGGGTGGGGCCGATGTGATATTGGTTCCCAGCCGTTTTGAGCCATGTGGCTTAACGCAGTTGTATGGACTGAAGTACGGCACGCTGCCGCTGGTGCGGCGCACCGGTGGGCTGGCTGATACGGTCTCTGACAGTTCGCTGGAAAACCTGGCGGATGGTATCGCCAGTGGGTTTGTATTTGAAGATAGTAATGCCTGGTCGCTACTACGTGCGATCCGGCGTGCTTTCGTATTGTGGTCCCGGCCTTCGCTGTGGCGGTTTGTACAACGTCAGGCCATGACCATGGATTTTAGCTGGCAAGTCGCGGCGAAGTCATACCGTGAGCTTTACTATCGCTTGAAATAGATATCCAGGAATCACCTATATGAATGCTCCATTTACTTATGCATCGCCCACACTCAGCGTAGAGGCACTTAAGCATTCTATCGCCTACAAGCTGATGTTCACGATTGGTAAGGACCCGGTCATTGCCAATAAACATGAGTGGCTGAACGCCACGTTGTTCGCGGTGCGCGATCGTCTCGTGGAGCGCTGGCTGCGTTCTAATCGTGCGCAATTATCCCAGGAAACTCGCCAGGTTTATTACCTGTCTATGGAGTTTTTGATTGGCCGCACGCTTTCCAATGCACTGTTATCGTTGGGTATTTATGACGATGTCAAAAATGCGCTGGAAGGTATGGGGTTGGATCTTGAAGATCTGATCGATGAAGAAAATGACCCGGGTCTTGGCAACGGCGGCCTCGGGCGCCTGGCGGCCTGCTTCCTGGACTCACTGGCAACGCTGGGACTGCCGGGACGCGGCTACGGTATTCGTTATGACTACGGCATGTTCAAGCAAAACATTGTTGATGGCCGACAGAAAGAGTCGCCGGACTACTGGCTGGAATACGGTAACCCATGGGAGTTCAAACGCCACAATACGCGCTACAAAGTGCGCTTTGGCGGGCGTATACAGCAGGAAGGCAAGAAAACGCGCTGGATAGAAACCGAAGAGATCCTCGCGGTTGCCTACGACCAGATTATCCCCGGTTACGACACCGATGCCACCAACACGCTGCGCCTGTGGAATGCCCAGGCCAGTAGCGAGATCAACCTCGGTAAATTTAACCAGGGCGACTACTTTGCGGCGGTGGAAGATAAAAACCACTCCGAGAACGTCTCCCGCGTGCTCTATCCGGATGACTCCACCTATTCAGGACGCGAGCTGCGCTTGCGCCAGGAGTATTTCCTGGTCTCCTCCACGGTGCAGGACATTCTGAATCGTCATTATCAACTGCACAAAACCTACGATAATCTGGCGGATAAAATCGCCATTCACCTCAACGACACCCATCCGGTGCTGTCGATCCCTGAGCTGATGCGTCTGTTGATTGATGAGCACAAGTTCAGTTGGGATGATGCGTTTGAAGTGTGCTGTCAGGTTTTCTCGTATACCAACCACACTTTGATGAGCGAAGCGCTGGAGACCTGGCCGGTGGATATGCTGGGCAAAATTCTGCCGCGCCATCTGCAAATCATTTTTGAGATTAACGACTACTTCCTGAAAACGCTGCAGGAGCAGTATCCGAACGATACCGGTCTGCTGGGGCGGACGTCGATTATCGATGAATCTAACGGCCGCCGGGTGCGTATGGCATGGCTGGCGGTCGTGGTGAGCCACAAGGTTAATGGTGTGTCTGAACTGCACTCCAACCTGATGGTGCAGTCGCTATTTGCTGACTTTGCGAAGATCTTCCCAACCCGCTTCTGCAACGTTACCAACGGCGTGACGCCGCGTCGCTGGCTGGCGCTGGCTAACCCGCCGCTCTCTGAGGTGCTGGATGAGAATATTGGCCGCACCTGGCGTACCGATCTCAGCCAGTTGAGCGAGCTTGAACAGCACTGTGATTTCCCGTTGGTGAACCAGGCGGTACGCCGGGCGAAGCTGGAGAACAAAAAACGTCTGGCCACGCTCATTGCCCAGCAGCTTAACGTGGTAGTGAATCCGAAATCGCTGTTTGATGTGCAGATAAAGCGTATTCACGAATACAAACGTCAGCTGATGAACGTACTGCATGTGATCACCCGCTACAACCGCATTAAGGCCGATCCTGACGCCGAGTGGGTGCCGCGTGTGAATATCTTCGCCGGTAAAGCGGCTTCGGCCTATTACATGGCGAAGCACATCATTCATCTGATCAACGATGTCGCGAAAGTGATCAATAACGATCCGCAAATTGGCGACAAACTGAAAGTGGTGTTTATCCCCAATTACAGCGTCAGCCTGGCGCAGGTGATTATTCCTGCTGCCGACCTGTCTGAGCAGATTTCACTGGCCGGGACCGAAGCCTCCGGGACCAGTAACATGAAATTTGCGCTGAATGGCGCGTTGACCATCGGTACGCTGGATGGTGCCAACGTCGAGATGCTGGAACATGTGGGCGCAGAAAATATCTTTATCTTTGGTAATACGGCGGAAGAGGTTGAAGCCTTGCGTAGTCAGGGCTATAAGCCGCGTGAATATTACGAGAAAGACGAGGAGTTGCACCAGGTGCTGACGCAGATCGGCAGCGGTGTATTCAGCCCAGAGGAGCCGGGACGCTATCGCGACCTGGTGGACTCATTGATCAACTTTGGCGACCACTATCAGGTGCTGGCGGATTATCGCAGTTACGTTGATTGTCAGGATAAGGTTGATGAACTGTATCGCCACCCGGAAGAGTGGACTACCAAGTCGATGATTAATATCGCCAACATGGGTTACTTCTCATCGGACAGGACGATCAAAGAGTACGCCGAAAACATCTGGCATATTGATTCGGTGCGGTTGTAAAACACGAGGCCGGGGGCGTTTCGCTTGCCCGGCCTACGTTTATGCACTTTTGTAGGCCGGATAAGGCGTCGCCGCCATCCGGCATTTTTATCAGGACGCCAGCGACAGCTGGTGCTTCTCAATGTATTCAGCCAGCCACTGGGTCATGCGCGACTGCTGCTCAGCGTTCAGCCACATACCTTCTTTCGTGCGACGCCACAACGCATCTTCTGCACGACGAACCCATTCGTGATCGACCAGATATTTCAGCTCGGCTTCATAAAACTCATGGCCAAAGTCTTCACCTAACTCGGCAAGCGAGGTGGCTTCGCCGATGACCCATTCGGTGTTGCTGCCGTAGGTGCGAGAATAATGGCGCGCCAGCGACTCGGTCAGGAACGGGTAGCGACGGCGCAGTTTGGCCGCGTAGTCTTCGCGATCGCCGCCAATGTCACCGCCGGGCAGAATGCACTCTTTGGTCCACGCCGGGCCGATGCCCTGATAGTACGACGCCAGTTTTTCCATCGCATGTTCAGCCAGCTTACGATAGGTCGTCAGCTTACCGCCAAAGACCGACAGCAGCGGCGCTTTGCCGTTTTCGTCGTGGATATCCAGCGTGTAATCACGGGTGATCGCCTGCGGTGAGTCAGACTCGTCATCGCACAGCGGACGCACGCCCGAGTAAGTCCAGACGATATCATCACGGCCCAGCTGCTTCTTAAAGTGCGCGTTGTAAACCTTCAGCAGGTAATTGATCTCGCTTTCATCAATTTTCACGGCTTTCGGATCGCCTTTGTATTCAACGTCTGTCGTCCCGATGATCGAGAATTCGTCCATCCATGGGATGACAAACACAATGCGTTTATCTTCGTTTTGCAGAATATAAGCCTGCTTCTGGGTATGTACACGCGGCACCACGATGTGGCTGCCTTTAATCAGGCGAATACCGTACGGTGATGGCAGGTGCATACCGTCGTCGAAGAACTCTTTCACCCACGGACCGGTGGCGTTGACTAGGCCACGCGCCTGCCAGGTGTGTTTTTTGCCGGTATCGATATCTTCAGCTTCAACAATCCACAAACCGTTTTCACGGCGAGCAGAGGTGGCGCGAGTGCGGGTTAATACTTCTCCGCCTTTGCGTACGACCATTTGGGCGTTTGCCAAAACCAGTCGTGCATCGTCTACCCAGCAGTCAGAATATTCGAAACCGCGCACAATCTCAGGTTTCATTACGGAATCTGCGCCAAAACGCAAACCGGTAGAACTTGGCAAACTGGTGCGTTTGCCCAGATGATCGTACATAAACAAACCAATGCGGATCATCCACGCCGGACGCAGGTGCGGGCGGTGGGGCAGACGAAAGCGCATCGGGAAGGCGATGTGTGGTGCCATTTTCAACAGCACTTCACGTTCGGCCAGCGCTTCGCTCACCAGACGAAATTCGTAGTGTTCCAGGTAGCGCAGGCCACCGTGGATGAGTTTGGAGCTAGCGGAAGAGGTGGCGCAGGCTAAATCCTGCGCTTCCAGCATCAGCACGGATAAACCGCGTCCAGCGGCATCTGCCGCGATACCGGCACCGTTGATGCCTCCACCTATCACAATCAGATCTTTGGTTTCCATGCTGGCCTCTCGCACTTTCGTTATAGCTCATTAATGTTCGTTATCGAGCATAATAGCAAAGAATCGCGCCATTGGTAACATCGGATAAACAATTTACAGTGATACATATAACATTATGGCGTTTAACTGCCGTCGGGACGTACACTAAGCAGTAACATGTCCGAAAAGCGTCACCTGCCATAAAAAGAAGAGAGAGCAATGGATCAGTTTGAATGTATTAATGTCGAAGAAGCGCATCAGAAGCTGCATCAGGGGGCGGCGGTGTTAGTGGATATTCGCGACCCGCAAAGCTATGCAATGGGCCATGCCCCACAGGCATTTCATTTGACGAACGACACGCTGGGATCATTTATGCGCGAGCATGATTTCGACACTGCCGTGTTGGTGATGTGTTATCACGGCAACAGCAGTAAAGGCGCGGCGCAATATCTTCTGCAGCAGGGCTATGACGCGGTTTACAGCGTTGACGGCGGCTTCGATGCCTGGCATCGACATTTTCCGGCAGAAGTGGCATACGGTTCGTAAGCTAACAAAGATGCAGCCTGAAACGGGCAGGATAGATATACTGTCCTCTTTTGTGTGGAATAAGCGACAGCAACCATGTTGATGATTACCTCTTTTGCTAACCCCCGCGTGGCGCAGGCATTCGTTGATTATATGGCGACACAGGGCGTTATCCTGACGATTCAACAACATCAGCAAACGGATGTCTGGCTGGCGGATGAGTCCCAGGCTCAGCGCGTGCACGCTGAACTGGTGCGGTTTCTGGAAAATCCGGGCGATCCGCGCTACCTCGCGGCAAGCTGGCAGTCGGGTCAGACCGACAGCGGTCTGCGCTACCAACGTTATCCGTTCCTGGCCACATTGCGCGAACGCGCAGGTCCGGTAACCTGGTTGGTGATGGCCGCGTGTGTGCTGGTGTTTATCGCGATGAACGTGCTGGGCGACCAGGCTGTGATGCTCTGGCTGGCATGGCCGTTTGACCCTTCGCTGAAATTTGAATTCTGGCGTTATTTCACCCACGCTTTTATGCACTTCTCGCTGATGCATATTCTGTTCAACCTGCTGTGGTGGTGGTATCTCGGCGGTGCGGTTGAAAAGCGTCTGGGCAGTGGAAAACTGATTGTTATTACCGTGATCAGCGCCCTGTTGAGCGGCTATGTTCAGCAGAAATTTAGCGGCCCGTGGTTTGGTGGATTGTCTGGCGTGGTATATGCGCTGATGGGCTACGTGTGGTTGCGCGGCGAGCGCGATCCGCAGAGCGGTATTTTCCTGCAGCGTGGTTTGATTATCTTTGCCTTGATCTGGATTGTTGCCGGTTGGTTTGATCTATTCGGCATGTCGATGGCGAATGGCGCTCATATCGCCGGGTTGGCCGTGGGTTTGGCAATGGCGTTTGCCGATACTATAAATGTACGAAAACGAACTTGATTCAAGTTTTGTGGTGCCGGAAGGCGGTGTGCGTTTGGACCAATTTGTAGGCCGGATAAGCGTCAGCGCATCCGGCAAAATTTCAGGGAACAATAATGAAGCAAACACAACGACATGACGCGATTATCGAGCTGGTAAAAAAACAGGGATACGTCAGTACTGAAGAACTGGTGGAGCATTTCTCCGTCAGCCCGCAGACGATTCGCCGCGATCTTAACGATCTGGCCGATCAGAACATGATTTTGCGCCATCACGGCGGCGCGGCGTTGCCATCCAGCTCCGTTAACACCCCGTGGCATGACCGTAAAGCAACGCAGACGGCGGAAAAAGAGCGCATTGCCCGCAAAGTTGCCACGCAGATCCCGAACGGTTCTACGCTGTTTATTGATATCGGAACCACGCCGGAAGCGGTGGCTCACGCGCTGCTCAATCACAGCAATTTACGTATTGTGACCAACAACCTCAATGTGGCGAATACGCTGATGGCGAAAGAGGATTTCCGCATAATCCTCGCCGGTGGCGAACTGCGTAGCCGCGACGGCGGTATTATGGGCGAAGCGACCCTCGACTTTATTTCTCAGTTCCGTCTGGACTTCGGCATCTTAGGCATCAGCGGTATCGACAGCGATGGTTCGCTGCTGGAATTTGATTATCACGAAGTTCGCACCAAACGCGCGATCATTGAGAATTCACGTCATGTGATGCTGGTGGTGGACCACTCGAAGTTTGGGCGTAACGCGATGGTGAATATGGGCAGCATCAGCATGGTGGATGCGGTGTATACCGATACGCTGCCGCCTGCTGGTGTGATGCAGGTGATTGCTGACCATCATATTCAGTTAGAGCTGTGCTAAGGTAATTCCAGGCCTGATAAGCGTCGCGTATCAGGCATTAACTAAACGCCGTATCCCATCATTTTCAGCAGCTTCTGCGCATGTTGCACCGCATCCTGGCGGTGTGCGACGCCGAGCTTTTGGTACAAATTGCGGATGTGCGTCTTGATGGTCGTTGCCGCGACGGCCAGCTCTGCGGCGATCTGCTCGTTGCTGTAGCCCGAATAAATTAGTCCCAGAACCTGCCATTCGCGCTGGGTCAGCGGGCTGGTGCGGATAAGCTCTGGTACTTCCGGGTGAGTCAGCAGACGCTCAACGAACCCTTCATCAAAGTGGGCGAATTTATGGCGATGGTGCTGGTTAATTTCACGCAAAATGCGCTGGGCGCGGTGCTGATCGAGTTCCGGTAAGGTGTTGAGCTGAATCAGCTGACGCAGTTGTTGCGCCATGGCCTCGCCTTCAATAACAAAGTGGCTGATAAACCCGGTGCGGTTCGCCAGCTGTAGGGCCTCGAGTAACACACGCTGGGCGTCATTTTTGCGCCCTGCCTGCCAGTAGAGCTGATTAAGCAGCAGCAGGTTACGGTTCAGATCGCTCATCAGGCGCAGATTGCGCGCATTTTCATTCAACTCTTCCAGCACAATTTCAGCCGGTTCAAACTCACCCAACAGGATTTGCGCGCGAGCGATGTTGCGCCACTGGCTTTGCAGGAAGTGGTTATTGGCGAATTCTGGTTTCGGCGTGTGGCGCAGCCAGTTGGCGGCAGAGTTTTTGTCGCTCACCATTTGCCAGTAAATCACCCGCACCTTATCGGCGTTGGAGATCCAGTCGCTGTGATAGTGACCGTTGCCCAGCAGGTTTTCCAGACGGTTGAGCAGGCTGCGAGCGTTATCAAGATCGCCCCGCGCAAGTGAACACTGAACCAGCAGCGCCAGACACTGTAGCTGCTGCTGCGGCTGGAAAGTGGAAAGCAGTTCAATACCGCTACGGGCAGAGGCTTCGGATTCGTCCAGACGCGCCCATGCCCACAGTAGCTGCGCACGAATGCGCACCAGGAACTCGTGCATCGGCAGCTGTTCCAGGTGCTGCTCTTTGATCAGTTGGAACGCTTTTTCCTGAGTCTCCCAGGCGGCCTGTAAAAAGCCTTGGGCAAACAAAATTTCGCTTTGCTGGATAAGGCTCCACAGTGCGTAATGCCAGACGTCATGATGACGTGCCATTTGCTCGGTTTGCTGCATTAACGCCAGAGAGCGCGTGAGATCGCCCTTACAATGCAGGACTTCGCCGTGCACCGAGGTGGCGACGATACGACTATAGAACCAGGCGATGGGTAATTCATCCAGCGCCAGTTTTGCCAGGCGTTCGGCTTCGTCAGGGTTGCCATCGTTAATCGCTACCTGCGCCCGTAAAGCGTTGAATTCGGCGTGCAGCGTTGGCTCCATGTCGCCTTTTATTTCCTGCTCTGCGCGCGCCAGCAGGGTGTTAACCTCTCCGTAGCGGTGCTGGCTCTGCATCAGCCAGGCCTGTAGCAGAACCAGACGCGGATTTTCCAGCAGGCTTTCCCACGGCAGGGCTTTCAGCGACTCTTCCAGTAACGTCAGCTCGCTGTGGTTAAACAGTCCCCACGCATGATTAAGCAGGATATCGCGCAGCATATGGGCGTCACCGGCCGCCAGCGCGTGGTGGATAGCTTCGCTGGGGAAGCCTTGCGCCATCCAGCTTTCGGCGGCGGCGCGGTGTATTTCGGGCAGTTCGTTCGCCAACTCCCATTGGCAGCGCTGGCGTAAAAAGCTGCCAAACAGCGGGTGATAGCTGAACCACTCGCCAACGTCATCCATCCGCTGCAGGAATAACCCCTGGCGCTCAATTTCTTCCAGCCGCATCTGGCCATTTTCTTCTCCGGTAACGCGGACGATCAGCGCATCGTTCATGGAACGCAGAATGGCGCTTTTCAGCAGGAAGTGACGGGTGCCGAGGTCGACGCTGTCCAGCACTTCATCAACCAGATAATCGGACAAATGGCTGGCGTTGATCCCCGCGAGACGGCGTGCGGACTGGTGCGCAGAATGGTTGTTCTGGCGGGCGGAGAGGGCGATCAGCTGTAACGCTGTGGCCCAGCCAGCAACGTCATCGCACATCCGGCTGCTTTCTGCCGCTTCAATGGGAGAGGACAAACGTCGGTCGAAAAATTGTTTGGCTTCCTGATGGTTAAAGGCCAGCTGTTGGCTGCCTATTTCCAGCAGTTGATCGCGCACCCGCAGATTGGCAATACCCAACTGCGGCAGGTTGCGCGACAGTACGACCAGCGTGAGGTTTTCAGGCTGGTGACGCAGGAAGAAACGCATCGCTTCGTGAATAGCTGGATGGGAGATCAGATGATAATCATCCACCACCAGGTAGAGCGGACGGTGCCACTCGGCCAGTTCGATAAATAGCTGGGCAAACAGTGACGTCAGACTGGCGTACTGGCGCTTTTGCACCATCGCTTCGCTGGTGGTGCAATGTCCACCCGTTGCCTGTTGGATGGCGGCGATCAGATAGCTGGCAAAGCGCTCTTGTTGATTATCGCCTTCATCCAGAGAGTACCAACCTAAGTCGTTCTTCCCCGCCGCCCATTGTGAAACCAGCGTTGTTTTTCCATAACCAGCAGGACTTGTTATCAGGGCAAGCCTGAAATTGTTCACGCCGGAAAGTTTAGCCAACAGGCGCTCACGAACCACCGTATGGTCGAGTCGAACCGGACGACTTAATTTAGACGGAATCAACATAAGTTAGTCACTTCACTGTGTGAAAATAGGGAAGAATGATTTTTTTGCGCTTCGTAATTAATAGATATAAGGTCGGCCAGATTGGTGTTTTATGCAAGCTAAGCGGACTTTTTGTGTGTCTGATTTTGCACTATGTCACAAATCTATACATCTATTGCAATAATTGTTTTAAAGAGTCGCAACAGGCGTGGCGACTGGATCCGTTGTAATTTTTAATGTGTCGAAAAATCCCTCTGTTTTTATATGGTTACCCAGGCGGCTAATCAAAATCGACGAATTTTGTGGCCGACTTAAAATTTTTATGTGAATTATCTTACCCGGCATAGATATTTCAGGTTAGAAACTATTTCTCTATTTACATTTTGTTTCTCATCGTCACTCCATTATTTGAGATTGTCGATTAATCCTTTGTTATTAATGCGTCATCCAAAGAGCGTTATGCACGGTTTGCGCGAATTTACGGGTGATTACGCCCCCTTTAAGTGGCGGAGATCACACTTTTATGCTCATCCCCGCTCCTCCTCCCTCCCTAATCCGTGCCAGGATGAGGAATGTCAACAACGAGCCAGGCAAACTAGCGATAACGTTGTTTTATTACCTAAGGATCTGGAACCCCTATGTCACAGCCTACTTTCAACAAAGATCAATTTCAGGCTGCCCTGACGCGTCAGTGGCAGCGCTTCGGTTTACTGTCGGCTCAAGAAATGACGTCGCGCCAGTGGTGGCAGGCAGTGAGTGGGGCGTTGGCTGAGTTACTCAGCGCCCAGCCTGCGGCGAAACCGGCAAAAAATCAGCGTCACGTTAACTACATCTCGATGGAGTTTTTGATTGGCCGTCTGACCGGCAATAACTTACTCAACCTCGGCTGGTATCAGGAGGTGAGCGATGAGCTGAAAGCACATGACGTCAACCTGACCGACCTGCTGGAAGAAGAGACCGATCCGGCGTTGGGTAACGGTGGATTGGGACGCCTGGCAGCCTGCTTCCTCGATTCGATGGCGACTGTCGGCCAGTCGGCGACGGGCTATGGCCTCAACTACCAGTACGGCCTGTTCCGTCAGTCGTTTGCCGATGGGCAACAGATGGAAGCCCCGGATGACTGGCATCGTGGCAGCTACCCGTGGTTCCGTCACAACGAGGCGCTGGATGTGCAGGTTGGGATTGGCGGTAAGGTCAGCAAAGAAGGCCACTGGGAGCCAGGTTTTACCATCACCGGTCAGGCCTGGGATCTGCCAGTTCTCGGCTACCGTAACGGCGTAGCGCAACCGCTGCGTCTGTGGCAGGCCAGCCACGCGCATCCGTTTAACCTGACCAAATTTAACGACGGTGATTTCCTGCGCGCAGAGCAGCAGGGCATCGACGCCGAAAAACTGACGAAAGTGCTGTACCCGAACGATAACCACACCGCGGGTAAAAAGCTGCGCCTGATGCAGCAATACTTCCAGTGTGCCTGTTCCGTAGCTGACATTCTGCGCCGCCATCATCTGGCAGGGCGTAAACTGCATGAGCTGGCTGATTTTGAAGTTATTCAGCTCAACGATACTCACCCGACCATTGCCATTCCTGAGCTGCTGCGCGTGCTGATTGATGAGCACCAGATGAGCTGGGACGATGCGTGGGCCATTACCAGCAAAACCTTTGCTTACACCAACCACACCCTTATGCCAGAAGCGCTGGAGTGCTGGGACGAGGAGCTGGTGAAAGCGCTACTGCCGCGCCATATGCAAATCATCAAAGAGATTAACGAGCGCTTTAAGACGTTGGTTGATAAAACCTGGCCGGGTGATGCTGAAGTCTGGGCGAAGCTGGCGGTGGTGCACAACAAACAGGTGCGCATGGCTAACATGTGCGTGGTCAGCGGCTTTGCTGTTAACGGTGTGGCGGCGCTGCACTCCGATCTGGTGGTGAAAGATCTGTTCCCTGAATACCACCAGCTCTGGCCGAACAAATTCCATAACGTCACCAATGGGATTACCCCACGTCGCTGGATTAAGCAGTGCAACCCGGCGCTTGCCGCACTGCTGGATAAAACGCTGAAAAAAGAGTGGGCCAACGACCTCGACCAGTTGATTAACCTGGAAAAATATGCCGACGACGCGAAGTTCCGTCAGCAGTATCGCGACATCAAGCTGGCGAACAAAGAGCGCCTGGTGAAGTTTATTAAAGCGCGTACCGGTATTGAAATAACGACTAACGCTATCTTTGATATCCAGATTAAACGTCTGCATGAATACAAGCGTCAGCACCTCAACCTGCTGCATATTCTGGCGTTGTACAAAGAAATCCGTGACAACCCGCAGGCAGATCGCGTGCCGCGCGTATTCCTGTTTGGCGCAAAAGCTGCTCCAGGTTACTACCTGGCGAAAAATATCATCTTCGCCATCAACCAGGTTGCACAAACTATCAATAACGACCCGAAAGTTGGCGACAAGCTGAAGGTCGTCTTCCTGCCGGATTATTGTGTCTCGGCGGCGGAAATGCTGATCCCGGCGGCGGATATCTCTGAGCAAATTTCAACCGCAGGGAAAGAGGCTTCCGGCACTGGTAACATGAAGCTGGCGCTGAACGGTGCGTTAACCGTTGGTACGCTGGATGGCGCAAACGTCGAAATCGCCGAGAAGGTGGGTGACGAGAATATCTTTATCTTTGGTCATACCGTGGAAGAGGTGAAGGTGCTCAAAGCCAAAGGCTACGACCCGGTGAAATGGCGTAAAAAAGACAAAGTGCTGGATGCTGTCCTGAAAGAGCTGGAAAGCGGGAAATACAGCGACGGCGACAAGCATGCCTTTGACCAGATGCTGCACAGTATCGGCAAGCAGGGCGGCGACCCGTATCTGGTGATGGCGGACTTCGCGGCCTACGTTGAAGCTCAGAAGCAGGTTGACGTGTTGTATCGTGACCAGGAAGCCTGGACCCGGGCGGCGATTCTGAATACCGCACGTTGCGGCATGTTCAGCTCGGATCGCTCCATCCGCGATTATCAGGCTCGTATCTGGCAGGCGAAACGTTAAGGAATCGCGATGGAAAGCAAACGTCTGGATAATGCCGCGCTGGCGGCGGGGATCAGCCCCAATTACATTAATGCCCACGGTAAACCGCAGTCTATTGGTGCCGAAACCAAACGGCGTTTGCTTGACGCCATGCATCGCACCACCGCTGCCACTCAGGTGGCGGTAACTCCGGTGCCGAATGTCATGGTCTATACCGCCGGTAAGAAAATGCCGCTGGCGGTTGAGGGAAGCGGAGAGTTTAACTGGCTGCTGACCACCGAAGAGGGCGTGCAGCACAAAGGGCATGCCGTCGGCGGTAAATCTTTCACTCTTCCGGCGAAGCTGCCGGAGGGGTATCACACGTTGACCCTGACCCAGGGCGAGCTGCGTACCCATTGTCGTATCATCGTGGCACCAAAGCGCTGCTATGAACCGCAGGCGCTGTTAGCCGGGCAGAAGCTGTGGGGCGCATGCGTTCAGCTCTACACCCTGCGATCAGAAAAGAACTGGGGGATTGGCGACTTTGGCGATCTCCGCGCCATGCTGGTAGATGTGGCGCAACGCGGCGGCGCGTTTATCGGGCTTAATCCTATTCACGCGCTGTATCCGGCTAACCCGGAGAGCGCCAGCCCGTACAGCCCGTCTTCACGCCGCTGGTTGAACGTGATTTATATTGATGTGAACGCCGTAGACGATTTCCGTCTGAGTAAAGAGGCGCAGGCGTGGTGGCAGAAACCCGCGACTCAGCAAGCTCTGCAACGTGCGCGCGATGCCGAGTGGGTTGATTATTCTGCCGTTACTGCACTGAAGATGACGGCGCTACGTATGGCGTGGAAAAGCTTCTCTGCACGTGATGATGAGCAGATGGCGGCATTTCGCCAGTTTGTGTCTCAGGAAGGGGACAGCCTCTACTGGCAGGCAGCCTTTGATGCGCTGCATGCGCATCAGGTCAAAGAGGACGCATTACGCTGGGGATGGCCGGTGTGGCCGGAAGCTTTCCAGTCAGTGGACTCGCCAGAGGTAAAACGCTTCTGCGAAGAACATCGTGACGATGTGGATTTCTACCTGTGGTTACAGTGGCTGGCGTATACCCAGTTTGCTGACTGCTGGAAAACCAGCCAGAGTTTTGCGATGCCGATTGGACTGTATCGCGATCTGGCGGTTGGCGTGGCCGAAGGTGGGGCGGAAACCTGGTGCGACCGCGAGCTGTATTGCCTGAAAGCCTCGGTTGGTGCGCCGCCGGATATTCTCGGTCCGCTCGGACAAAACTGGGGGCTGCCGCCGATGGATCCGCACATCATCACGGCACGCGCCTACGAACCGTTTATCGAACTGCTGCGCGCCAATATGCAGAACTGCGGTGCGCTGCGTATTGACCATGTTATGTCGATGCTGCGTCTGTGGTGGATCCCCTACGGTGAAACTGCCGATCACGGCGCTTACGTGCACTATCCGGTCGATGACCTGCTTTCAATTCTGGCGCTGGAGAGTAAACGTCATCACTGCATGGTAATTGGTGAGGATCTGGGTACTGTGCCGGTGGAGATCGTCAGCAAGCTGCGCGACAGCGGCGTGTACTCCTACAAAGTGCTTTATTTCGAGAATGACCATGAGAAAAACTTCCGTACGCCGAAAGCGTACCCGGAACAATCAATGGCAGTCGCGGCGACGCATGACCTTCCTACGCTTAAAGGTTATTGGGATAGCGGTGATTTGACGCTGGGTAAAGCACTGGGCCTGTATCCGGATGAAGTCGTGCTGCTCGGGTTGTATCAGGACCGAGAACTGGCGAAACAGGGGCTGCTGGACGCGCTGCACAAATACGGCTGCCTGCCAAAACGTGCCGGTCACAAGGCATCCCTGATGTCGATGACGCCGATTCTTAATCGCGGCATGCAACGCTACATCGCTGACAGCAACAGTGCGCTGCTGGGCCTACAACCGGAAGACTGGCTGGATATGGCTGAACCGGTTAACATTCCGGGGACCAGCGACCAGTACAAAAACTGGCGGCGTAAGCTCACCGCCACGCTGGAGCAGATGTTCGCCGATGAGAGAGTGAATAAGCTGATTAAGGATTTGGATAAGCGGCGAAAAGCGGCGGCGAAGAAGAAATAAAGAAATCAAGCCGGGTTGGCGCTAGCGCCACCCGGCTTTTTTACATCAGATTGCCATATTTAACAGCAGACACCCTACCAGACCGCACACGGAGATAATGGTTTCCAGCATTGACCATGACTTGATGGTTTCACCGATGGTCAGGTTGAAGTACTCCTTGAACAGCCAGAAACCTGGATCGTTCACGTGGGAGAAGATGACAGAACCGGAACCAACCGCAATAACCATCAGCTCAGGGCTTACGCCGGTTGTTGCAATCAGCGGCGCCACTATCCCACCAGCGGTGATCGCTGCAACGGTTGCGGAACCCAATGCGATACGCAGTACTGCAGCGATAGACCATGCCATCAGCAGCGGAGACACGTTAGAGCCGTGCATCATTGAGGCGATGTATTTGTCCACGCCGCTATCAACCAGAACCTGTTTGAAGGCACCGCCGCCGCCGATGATCAACAGCATCATCGCAATGATTTTGATTGAAGACACCAGCGTGTCGTTAATCTGATCCATCGAACGTCCGCGGTTCAGACCAAACGTGAACATCGCAATCAGCACTGCAATCAGCGTTGCCATGACCGGGTCACCGAGGAATTCTGCAACCGTCAGGAAAGCATGACCTTTCGGCAGAATCATCTCCGCCACGGCGCGCATTGCCATCAGAATAACCGGGACCAGAGAGGTCCAGACGCTGACGCCAAAGCCTGGCATCTCTTCTTCAGTGAAGGTTTTTGCGCTGTACAGACCTTCCGGGATTGGCTTATCAATGCCTTTCAGGAAACGTGCGTATACCGGACCGGCGAGAATAACGGTCGGGATTGCCAGAATCGTACCAAACAGCAGGGTTTTACCCATATCTGCGTGGAAAATGGTGGCAATAGCGGTTGGACCCGGGTGCGGTGGCAGGAAGCCGTGCGTTACGGACAGTGCCGCAGCCATTGGCACGCCAACGTACAGCAGCGGGATATTGGCAGCAGCGGCAATGGTGAACACCAGCGGCAGCATCAGTACGAAACCAACTTCGTAGAACAGGGCAAAACCAACGGTGAAGCCGGTTAATACCACCGCCCATTGAATATGTTTTTTGCCGAATTTAGCAATCAGGGTGGTTGCGATGCGCTGTGCGCCGCCGCAGTCCGCCAGCATTTTGCCCAGCATGGCGCCAAAACCCATAATCAGGGCGAGGCTGCCAAGGGTTCCGCCGACGCCGGCTTTAATTGAACCGATGACTTTATCCAGTGGCATCCCTTGCATCAATCCGACAGCAAGCGCCACCAGGACGAGAGCGATGAAGCCGTTCATTTTGAAACGGATCATCAGGAGGAGTAACAAGATTACACCGATAGCAACGATGACTAATGGCATGATTTACCTGGCCTTAACTTTGTTATGGGTAACGTCAGTGTTTAGATGACAAATTCCGATTGTCCCGACCGGGAACAGAGTATTCTCAGCACCAATGCTGGTTGCCAGCAAAACTAATCAGTTTAGCGGACTATTATGTGTGTGTTAGGTGCTGATGTGAATGATACGGGTAACATGTGGCGCTTGAAAATCACCTGGGCAGGCAAAATTTAAATTATGAGAGGCTGGTCAAATTATGCAGGGGATTATTACAGGGTACGTGCAGAGAAATGTAAGGGCGTAGGCCGGATAAAGCGTTTACGCTGCCATCCGGCATCGATGCCCGGTGGCGACGCGGATGCGTCTTACCGGGCCTACAAGTCTGGTCGTTAGTAGTAAGAGTGCTCGCCGCGCTGGTGTTCGGTTAAATCGCGAACGCCTTTCAGTTCAGGGAATTCAGCCAGCAGCTGCTTCTCGATACCTTCTTTCAGCGTCACATCGACCATTGAACAGCCGTTACAGCCGCCGCCAAACTGCAGAATGGCGTAGCCTTCATCGGTGATTTCCATCAGAGATACGCGACCACCGTGGCCAGCCAGCTGTGGGTTGATCTGCGATTGCAGCATGTACTCCACGCGTTCCATCAGCGGCGCATCATCGGCAACTTTACGCATTTTGGCGTTTGGTGCTTTCAGGGTCAGCTGGGAGCCTAACTGGTCGGTAACGAAATCGATTTCTGCATCTTCCAGATACGGTGCGCTCAGTTCATCAACATATGCGGTCAGCAGGTCAAATTTAATGGCGGTGTCGGTTGCTTCCACGGCGTCCGGCGGACAATAAGAAACGCCGCATTCAGCGTTAGGCGTGCCGGGATTAATCACAAATACGCGGATTTGTGTCCCTTCTTCCTGATTTGCCAGCAGTTTGGCAAAGTGCGCTTGTGCAGCATCGGAAATATGGATCATAGTAATGGCCTAATAGTTGACTATTTTACTTGGTTATAATACGCCCATCATCGAGGCTCTACAAGGTTCGACACAGGCACCATACCTGGACAGTCGCCGCGCCGTTGCGTAAAAGCAGCTGCGCGATTTCCGCGACGGTACTTCCGGTAGTGACGACATCATCCACAATAACCATATGGAGTCCCTGCACCGGCAATTCAAGGCGAAAGGCATTTTTCAGGTTACGTTTACGTAATCGGGCGCTGAGGTGGTGCTGTGTGGCGGTTGCCCGAACCCGCGAGACGGTCCGGCTGTCCCAGTCGCAACCCAGCCATCGTGCAAGCGGACGGCACAGTAAATCGCTCTGATTAAACCCTCTGCGCCAGTGTCGGCGTTGCCAGAGCGGGACGCTGACCAGCCTGTCCGGCAGAGGAAGAGCGCTGGCGCGCCGGGCCTGTAGTACCTCCAGCAACAGCAAACGCGAAAGAGCGGAGGCTGTTTCGCTGCGTCGTGAAAACTTGAGCTGGTGGATAAGTCCGCTCAACGGCGGAACATAGTCGCTGACGGTGACCAGCCGCTGCCACGGCGGCGGTTTTTGCAGACAGCGCCCACAGGGAATGACGGTATGAGCGGCAGGGAGTCCACATTGGGGGCATAGGCTGGCGTGTTGGCGCGTTGCCCGCGTACAGACTGAGCAGATCCCCCAATGCCCTAACGTCAGGGGCATTCGGCATAGCCAGCACAATCCCGGTACTGTTAGCATAGATGCATCCTTTCAGGCTAAAAGAGAACAATAACTGATGAATGACATCTGGTGGCAGACCCAGGGTTCGGGAAATTGCCATCTTGTGCTGCTGCACGGATGGGGACTGAATGCGCAAGTGTGGCATTGCATAAGCGAGGAACTGAGTTCGCATTTTACGCTGCATCTTGTCGACTTACCGGGATTTGGTCGTAGCCAGGGTTTCGGTGCAATGTCGCTGGAAGAGATGGCTGAGCGGGTATTGAATCAGGCACCGGAGAAAGCTATCTGGCTCGGCTGGAGTCTGGGCGGGTTGGTCGCGAGTCAGGTAGCCCTAACGCATCCTGAGCGTGTTCAGGCGCTGGTGACCGTCGCGTCTTCCCCTTGCTTTAACGCGCGGGATGAGTGGCCGGGTATCAAGCCAGAGGTGCTGGCAGGCTTCCAGCAGCAGCTGAGCGAAGATTTCCAGCGTACAGTGGAGCGTTTTCTGGCATTGCAAACGATGGGTACTGAAACCGCGCGTCAGGATGCGCGAGCGTTGAAGAAAACGGTGCTGGCTTTACCCATGCCGGAAGTCGAGGTGCTTAATGGCGGGCTGGAGATCCTGAAAACGGTCGATCTGCGAGAACCGCTGTGCACGGTGGAAATGCCTTTCCTGCGGCTATACGGCTATCTTGATGGCCTGGTGCCGCGCAAAGTCGTCCCGATGCTGGATGCCCTGTGGCCGCAGAGCGAGTCGTTGGTGTTTGCTAAGGCGGCGCATGCGCCGTTTATCTCGCATCCGGCGGAGTTCTGCTCAGCGCTGGTGGCGTTAAAACAACAGCTATAGCCAATGTTGATTTGCCCGGTAGCGTCGCGCTTGCCGGGCCTGAAATTAATGCGGTTGCGCAGGCAGGTCTTTAGCGCTAAGCCCGGTAATTCTGAGTATTGTTAATCTGTCGATACCATCCGCTAGCATGGTCGTCGCGATGCGCAAAGCTTCCTCTCGTTTGCCTTGTTGTAGACCTGTTTGTAACCCCTGTTGTAATCCTTTCCTATGGCCTTCCTGAAGACCATTAAAATGTCCTTCCTGCCGTAGCCTCTCAGCGATTGTCATCAATCTCTCCTTGTGTTGGGGTAAACGTTCGGCGACTTCATGAATAAATTCCCCAAAATGCATGGTGTCTCCGGCTTGCATCAGGTAATTAAACAAGGCTTTCAACTGGTTGTCATTAGCGTGTCCTTTAACAAGCAGGATGGCCAGTTTTTCTACCAGCCCCATTAAATCGCGTTTACGGATATGTTTTTGGATGAGTTCCAACAGCGCCATCCGGCGATGCTGCATAATCTCGTCATCGGGCATAACGGTGATATCGATCAATGGAAACGCGGTGCTATAAAGCTGTCTGGCGGACTCTGGGTCATCAAACTCGTCCAGCCAACAAAGTGAATAGGGGTATGGGCTTGCTGCACCATGATAAAAAAGTAGGGGGATTACCAGAGGCAGCTTCTTATGTCCCGCATCCAGATGACGCTGCATTACCGCAATGGCATAGCGCATTAGCCGAAATGCCATGTGAGCATCGGCGCTGCTTTGATGTTCAATAATGGTGTAAATGTAACCATCACCTTCGCGAGTTTTTAACGACCACAGCACGTCGGAATAGTACGCGCGTAAATCGTCCTCGATAAAGCTGCCTGATTCCAGTTGCAGCGTTTTAAGATCGCATAGTTTTTGTAAAGAGGCTGGAAGATGGAGCTGAAGAAAGTCGCGTGCGGTTGCCGGGTGGTTTAAGAACGTTTTGAAAATCGCGTCATGCGGCGTAGCAGTCGTGTCAGTATTCATGGCGATCCGTCACCTGAGAAACAAGATGACGAGACTCTACTTTCATGGTCGGCAGTAATCATCCACGAATTAATAACGATGCGTAGCTGGCTGGAGGATAGATCTTTTTTGCTGAAATAATGAAATCTATGTGGAATCCATTACGCAAAAAAGCCGGATATCTGCATAAACGAATTATCCGGCCTGGACGTTTGCATCATTTGTAGGCCGGATAAGCGTAGCGCCATCCGGCAAATAGCATCTGATTAGCGTAAAGCCCACCATTCGCGCAGGCAGGCTTTACCTTCCGGGCAACTTTTGCAGCTTCCGGAAAGACACCCGTCGGCATCTTCCTGAATCCGCACCGCTTTGCCCATCTTTTCTAACTGATTCAGCATGGCGTCAATCATGGGCTGCGGGGTATGCAGCGTGTGGCTAATTTGTGTTGCCTCCATACGCCCCCGCAAAGCCAATAAATCACGAACCTGAATAAGTGATGCCATTGTCGATAACCTTAGTGGCAATCGCCAGTCGTGCTGGAACAGCAGGAACTCGCCGTTCTGTTGGTTGCCAGCAGTGCGAGGTCCACGCGGCTGCGAGCTCGACGCAGTAGGCCCAGCAACACGATGTTAAACAGGATGACCGCTAAAATGCACACCAGGCTGTAGGTCGGGTGCTCTTTGTAGCTGACCGTCTGATAAAACAGCGTCGACAGAGAGTAGGCGATATTCAGGCCCCACAGAATCGAGAAACTCATCCAGCCACGGCTGGATTCACGTGCGATAGCGCCCATCACTGAAATGCACGGCACATACAGCAGAACAAAGATCAGGTAGCTGTACGCGGCTGCGGCGCTGCCAAATTTCTCGCCCATCACGCCCATTGCGCCCGTCGCCATTTCGCCGTCGCCCTTGCTGGCTTCGATAGGGTTAGCCAGTACGCTCAGGCTGAAGGTGTCTTTCAGGCTTTGCCAGGTTTCATCCACTGCGCCGATCAGCTCGTCACCGAGGTGGAAATCTGCCGGGTTGAACTCTTCTTCCTGAATGTTTTCCGCGGTATAGAGCGTGTTCAGCGTACCCACCACCACTTCTTTCGCCATCGCGCCGGTGAACAAACCTACGGTTGCCTGCCAGTTATCTTCGTGAACGCCAATCGGTTTAAACACAGGAGTAATAACACGGCTAACGGAGGCCAGAGCAGAGTCGTTGATGTTATCGACGATTTTCCCGCTCAGCGAGAAACTGTTAAACGCGCTGAGGAAAATGCTGACGATGATGATGACTTTACCTGCACGCAGAACGAAGCCTTTCAGGCGTTGCCAGGTCTGAATAATCAGACTCTTGATGTGCGGCACGTGATATACCGGCAGCTCCATCACGAACGGTGTTGCTTCACCACGCATGATGGTGTGTTTGAGCATCAGGCCCGTCAAAACAGCCATCACGATACCCAGTACGTACAGCGAGAAGACCGCCAGTGCGCCGTTCTGACCAAAGAACGCCGCGGCAAAGACGGCGAAAATCGCCAGACGTGCGCCGCAGGACATAAACGGCGCCATCATGATGGTCATCAGACGCTCACGCGGGGCGTCCAGCGTACGTGCGCCCATCACGGACGGTACGTTACAGCCAAAGCCGACGATCAGCGGGACGAACGATTTGCCCGGCAGTCCCAGCGCCTGCATCAGACGGTCCATCACAAACGCGGCGCGCGCCATGTAGCCGGAGTCTTCAAGGAAGGAGAGGAACAGATACATCATGCCGATTTGTGGTACCAGCGGCAGCACGGTGTTAATCCCGCCGCCAAGGCCCTGGGCCAGGAAGATGGTTAGCCAGTCCGGGAAGTGCAGCGTGTAGCCAATCCACTGAATACCATGGATAAAGAGTGCTACGGAGCCAACGTCAAACAACGGTTGCAGTGCGCCGCCGATGTTAATGGCGAGCAGGAACATCAGATACATCACGAACAGGAAAATCGGTAGCCCGAGGAAGCGGTTGAGAACGATTTTATCTACCGCGGTGGTGAAACGGCTCGGTTCTGCCGTCAGAGTATTGCTGACGGTATCGCAGATAGCGGCAATGCACTGATAGCGCGCATCGGCGATATGCAGCGCCGGATCGTCCATTGTCTCGCTCAGGCGTGCGATAGAGGCATCGAGATTTTGCGCGGCATCACCCGCATAGGCGCGGCTGTAGATATCGCCTTCCAGCATCTGCAGGCCAAGCCAGCGGCGCTGTTTGAGCGGCATATCTTTGGCCATCGCGTCGGCGAGGGAGTCCGCTTCCTGCAGCAACGGCTGGGCATAATGGACCAGCTCGACGGTGTCGTTTTCTTTGTAGCGATCGATCGCCAGCTTCAGCGCTTCAATGCCGCGGGCGCGGGTGGAAACCAGCGGAACCACCGGGCAGCCAAGACGTGCTGAGAGAGCGTCGATATCAATACGGATTTGCTGCTTTTCAGCGATATCCAGCATATTCAACGCGACGATGCAGGGGATGCCCAACTCAAGCAGTTGCAACGTCAGGTAGAGGTTGCGTTCAAGGTTTGAAGCATCGACCACGTTGATCAACAGATCCGCGTCGCCGCTTAAAATATAGTGGCAGGCAATCTGCTCATCGAGAGAGGTCTGGGATGAGATTGTCGTCAGAGAATAGGTGCCGGGTAAATCCACCAGCGTGACCTGATGGTCCGTTGTGGCGAAATGACCTTCTTTACGCTCAACGGTAACGCCAGCCCAGTTACCTACACGCTGGCGCGCGCCGGTGAGCTGGTTGAATAAAGTTGTCTTGCCGGAATTAGGATTACCAATTAAACCAATGGTTAGTTTTTTCATTTTTATAGACTCACTGTATTAACAGGAAACCGCTTCCACTTCTAATAACGCCAAATCCTTTTTACGCAATACCAGACTTACGCGACGCGTTTCGATATGGATAGGATCGCCGAGCGGGGCGACGCGTACTACGTTGAAGGAGGAGCCGGGCAGCATGCCAAGTGACAACAGTTTCTGACGATAAGCCGGGCTGATTTCACGGGCAAAGCCGGTAATTTTCCACGCACTGTCAGGAGTGAATTGCATAGGGACCTACTTATATCTCGCTAACTGGATGATTACCTCATGGGGCGACAGGGCGGCATGAGACCAGATGATTAGCCAACGTAAGGAAAGAGTAAATAATCAACAAAACAATGATAATGAGAATGGTTTCTATCATCAATAGAATAAATGTGACGGAATGTACAATTGGATAATAATTTGAGCCAATTTTGATATTCCTCAATATTTATTCTGGTAGGGAAAGAATGGTTCGCGGAGGTAATTATTGAGAATCTTAATGTTTAATTAAGGTTTCATCTGTTAATAAAGTGATAAATATATTGTGGTGAAAAGCGGGGCATATATTAAATATGCCGGATAAGGTATTGATTCCGTCATCCGGCACACGGTTTAAACTTAGCGCTTTTTACCCATTGCCGCCGCCAGCGCATCCATCATCGCGCTGTTGCCCGCAGGCTGGGCGTCACGGCCACGCGGTTTCGCCGCTTTTGGCGCCGGGCGATCGTTATTCCCGCCGCCGCGACGCGCATTGGTTTCACCCGGCTGCTCGTCCAAACGCATGGTCAGCGCGATACGCTTACGTTGCAGGTCCACTTCCAGCACTTTCACCTTCACAATGTCGCCCGCTTTCACCACGGTGTGTGGATCGTCGACGAACTTATTCGACAGCGAAGAGATATGCACCAGACCATCCTGATGAACGCCGATATCAACAAACGCGCCGAAATTGGTGACGTTGGTGACCGCCCCTTCCAGGATCATTCCCGGCAGCAGATCGTTCATGGTTTCGACACCATCGGCAAACTGCGCGGTTTTAAATTCAGGACGCGGATCGCGGCCCGGTTTTTCCAGCTCTTTGATGATGTCGGTGACGGTCGGCACCCCGAAGCGTTCGTCAGTAAAATCGGCGGCTTTCAGATTGCGCAGTTCGTTGCTGTTGCCCATCAGGTCACGCAGCGATTGCTCGGTAGCGGCCAGAATGCGTTCCACAATCGGATAGGCTTCCGGGTGAACGGTGGAGGCATCCAGTGGGTTATCGCCATGGTTGATGCGCAGGAAGCCTGCGCACTGTTCAAAGGCTTTTGGCCCCAGACGGCTGACTTCCAGCAGTTGCTGACGGTTCTGGAACTGACCGTTCTCATCACGCCAGGCAACGATATTTTGCGCCATCATGCGTGTCAGGCCGGCCACGCGGGTCAACAGCGGAACGGAAGCGGTATTGAGATCGACGCCGACGGCGTTCACACAGTCTTCCACCACCGCGTCCAGCTTACGCGCCAGCTGCGTCTGACTAACGTCGTGCTGATACTGGCCCACACCGATCGATTTCGGATCGATTTTCACCAGCTCAGCCAGCGGATCCTGCAGACGACGGGCGATAGACACTGCGCCACGCAATGAAACGTCGAGATCCGGGAACTCCTGCGCCGCCAGCTCGGAAGCCGAGTAAACCGATGCCCCGGCTTCGCTGACGATCACTTTCTGCGCGGTGACTTTCGGGAACTGTTTCTGCACGTCGAGGAAGAAGCGCTCGGTTTCGCGCGACGCTGTACCGTTACCAATCGCCACCAGTTCAACGTTGTATTTTTCACACAGCGCCGCAACGGCAACGGCGGCTTTGGCGGCCTGACCGGTGTGTGGATAAATGGTGTCGGTCGCGACCAGCTTACCGGTACCGTCAACAACCGCCACCTTCACGCCGGTACGCAGGCCGGGATCGAGGCCCATGGTGGCGCGCAGGCCGGCCGGAGCCGCCATCAGCAGGTCATGCAGGTTACGGGCAAAGACGTTGATTGCTTCATCTTCCGCGCGTTCGCGCACGGTGCCCATCAGTTCGGTTTCGAGGTGCATCAGCACTTTGATGCGCCAGGTCCAGCTGACCACGCCTTTACGCCAGCTGTCTGCCGGTGCGTTGTTCAGGCGCAGTCCCAGGTGGTTCTGGATAATCTGTTCGCCGTGGCTCTCTTTCGGTGGCTCATCGAACTGCGGATCGGCATTCAGCGAAAGCTGCAGCACGCCTTCGTTACGGCCACGGAACATGGCCAGCGCACGGTGGGATGGCACGGTAGAGATCGGTTCGTGGTGATCGAAGTAGTCGCGGAATTTCGCGCCTTCCTCTTCTTTACCGCTTACCACGGTGGAAACCAAATGCGCGTTCTTCCACAGGTAGTCACGCACTTTCGCCAGCAGCGCGGCATCTTCAGCGAAGCGTTCCATCAGGATGTAACGTGCGCCGTCGAGGGCCGCTTTGGTATCCGCCACGCCGTTGTCGGCGTTGAGATATTTAGCGGCTTCTGTTTCCGGGTCGTGAGACGGCTCGTTCCACAGCAGGTCTGCCAGAGGCTCAAGGCCTGCTTCAATGGCGATCTGTCCACGGGTACGGCGTTTAGGTTTGTACGGCAGATAGAGATCTTCGAGTTCGGTCTTACTTAACGTGCCGTTGATCGCTTTCGCCAGGTCGTCGGTCAGTTTGCCTTGCTCGCCGATAGATTTCAGGATTGCCTGACGGCGGTCTTCCAGTTCACGCAGATATCCCAGACGGGTTTCCAGATTACGCAGTTGCGTATCGTCCAGACCGCCGGTGATTTCCTTACGATATCGTGCGATAAACGGCACGGTGTTCCCTTCGTCAAGCAGGCGAACGGCAGCTTCTACCTGTTCAGCACGAGCCTGAATTTCACCTGCGATAATGCGGCAGAAAGAATCATTCATCATGGATAGCTTCGTCTATAGGATAAAAAATCAGGGGATAGTTATACGGATTGACTGACAAAAATGCCAGCCATCTGCCGGGGCTTCGGATTGTTCCGGTCTCACTTAACGTATTCAATCTCGTTCACGTACCAGCTGGCTTCGCCACCAGGGGTGTTTACTACTGCGAGATCGCCGACTTCTTTTTTCAGCAGCGCTCGCGCCATTGGTGAGTCGATAGAGATGTAATCTTTACGACCGAAGATCTCATCGTAGCCAACAATACGGAATTTGCGGATGTCGCCATCGTCATTTTCAATTTCAACCCATGCGCCAAAGAAGACTTTGCCCTCCTGCTGCGGGGAGTAATCGACGATTTTCAGATTCTCCATGCACTTGGTCAAATATCGGACGCGACGGTCGATCTCACGCAGGCGCTTTTTATTATACTGGTAGTCGGCATTTTCGCTGCGGTCACCCAGACTCGCGGCCCAGGTTACTTTTTTGGTGACTTCCGGGCGCTCTTCACGCCAGAGATAATTCAGCTCTTGTTTGAGTTTTTCATACCCTTCACGGGTTATCAGGGGCGTTTTCATCTTATTGTTTTACCTTCGACTCTGTGATGATGCGCACAATTAGTATTACGTGAGCATATCAACAGAATAAATAATGTATTGCGAGAAACATTGTATACTTAAGCTGCTGTTTAATATGCTTTGTAACAATTTAGCCTGGAATTCATACCAGAATTCGCTGGTGACTCACGTTAGCTTTCTTAAGAATATACACTTAATTGTTGCGAACCTTTGGGAGTAATAACAATGCAAGAGAACTATAAGATTCTGGTGGTCGATGACGACATGCGCTTACGTGCGCTTCTGGAGCGTTATCTGACCGAGCAGGGCTTCCAGGTTCGAAGCGTCGCAAACGCTGAGCAGATGGATCGTCTGCTGACCCGTGAGTCTTTCCACCTGATGGTGCTGGATTTAATGCTGCCGGGAGAAGATGGCCTGTCTATTTGCCGTCGCCTGCGCAGCCAAAGCAACCCGATGCCGATCATTATGGTTACGGCGAAGGGCGAAGAAGTGGACCGTATTGTAGGACTGGAAATCGGCGCTGACGATTACATTCCGAAACCGTTTAACCCGCGTGAGCTACTGGCACGTATTCGCGCAGTCCTGCGCCGTCAGGCGAATGAACTGCCGGGCGCGCCTTCTCAGGAAGAAGCGGTCATTGCGTTTGGTAAGTTCAAACTGAACCTCGGTACGCGTGAAATGTTCCGTGAAGATGAGCCTATGCCGCTCACCAGCGGTGAGTTTGCAGTGCTGAAAGCACTGGTTAGCCATCCGCGTGAGCCGCTGTCCCGCGACAAGTTGATGAACCTCGCCCGTGGTCGTGAATATTCTGCGATGGAACGTTCTATCGACGTCCAGATTTCCCGTTTGCGTCGCATGGTGGAAGAAGACCCGGCGCATCCACGATACATTCAGACCGTATGGGGTCTGGGCTACGTCTTTGTTCCGGACGGTTCTAAAGCATGAGGCGAATGCGCTTCTCGCCACGAAGTTCGTTTGCCCGCACGTTATTGCTCATCGTCACCTTGCTGTTTGCCAGCCTGGTGACGACTTACCTGGTAGTGCTGAACTTCGCGATTCTGCCGAGCCTCCAGCAGTTTAATAAGGTCCTGGCCTACGAAGTTCGTATGCTGATGACCGATAAACTACAGCTGGAGGACGGTACGCAACTGGTGGTGCCGCCCGCATTCCGTCGGGAAATTTATCGTGAGCTGGGTATTTCCCTCTATTCCAACGAGGCCGCTGAAGAAGCCGGACTGCGTTGGGCGCAACACTATGAATTCTTAAGCCATCAGATGGCGCAGCAGTTGGGTGGCCCAACGGAAGTCCGCGTTGAGGTAAACAAAAGCTCGCCGGTTGTGTGGCTGAAAACCTGGCTGTCGCCCAACATCTGGGTACGTGTGCCGCTTACGGAAATTCATCAAGGCGATTTCTCACCGCTGTTCCGCTATACGCTGGCGATTATGCTGCTGGCTATCGGTGGCGCGTGGCTGTTTATCCGTATCCAGAACCGACCGTTGGTGGATCTTGAACATGCGGCGCTGCAGGTGGGGAAAGGTATCATTCCACCGCCGTTGCGTGAGTATGGCGCTTCAGAGGTGCGCTCCGTAACCCGAGCCTTTAACCATATGGCCGCAGGTGTGAAGCAGTTGGCCGATGACCGTACGCTGTTAATGGCGGGCGTGAGCCACGATTTACGTACTCCGCTGACGCGTATTCGTCTGGCAACGGAAATGATGGGCGAAGAGGACGGTTATCTTGCGGAGTCCATCAATAAGGACATCGAAGAGTGTAACGCCATCATCGAGCAGTTCATCGATTACCTGCGTACCGGTCAAGAGATGCCGATGGAGATGGCGGATCTGAACTCGGTGCTGGGTGAAGTGGTTGCGGCAGAAAGCGGCTATGAACGTGAAATCGAAACTGCGCTGCAGCCTGGCGCCATTCAGGTGAAGATGCACCCGCTGTCGATCAAGCGTGCGGTTGCCAATATGGTGGTTAACGCCGCCCGCTACGGCAACGGCTGGATTAAGGTCAGTAGCGGTACGGAGACGCATCGCGCCTGGTTCCAGGTAGAAGATGATGGTCCGGGCATCAAGCCGGAGCAGCGTAAGCACCTGTTCCAGCCATTTGTCCGCGGCGACAGCGCGCGCAGTACCAGCGGCACGGGGCTGGGTCTGGCGATTGTGCAACGTATTATCGATAACCATAACGGCATGCTGGAGATTGGTACCAGTGAACGTGGTGGGTTGTCGATTCGTGCATGGCTTCCGGTTCCTTTCACTCGCGCGCAGGGTATCACGAAAGACGTATAAGAAAGGGAGGCGAAATGCCTCCCTTTGTTTACGGGATACAGAGTAAAACTTCTGGCTTAAATTACTTTTAATTGATTAATTATAAATGGATTTTTTTGAATTAATAAAAGCAGTTTTCTTGGTGCACCAGTCGGCTGGCGTCGTTTCGTTTCCCAGCTTTTAACCAGGTCATAACTCACGCCAACAGCTATGGCAAAATCCTGTTGGCGTAACCCTGTTGCTTCGCGGATGGCTTTAACATCAATTTCGCTAAAGGTATGTACATGTTCAGGCTTAGGTGTTTCTTCACCTTTCTCTATACGCACCATTTCTTCTGCACTGGCCAGCAAATCGGCAAATAATTCGTCTTTCATTTTGGCCTCACCACACCGGATAGCGGTGTCCTGATGATTAAAATTCCCATGATTAAATCAGCATATTGGATAAGTGCATTAAAACTCTTTTTTGCTCTTCGGTTAAATCATCCTGTTCATTTTTAGGATAGAGCAAAGCGAGATAGATTCGACCTTTGCGCGTCACGTTGTAATAGATAACCCTAATACCGCTGCGTTTGCCCATACCAGAGCGACTCCAGCGAATTTTTCTGAATCCACCTGTACCAGCGATAGTATCTCCAGCCTCAGGGTTCTCTATAAGCGCCTCTTGAAAAGCGCGAAACTCATCGTCAGGCAAAAGTAACGGACGGCGTTTACTAAATCCTTGTAGCTCAATAAATGTGAACATAGCGCGTCCTGCGCATGGGGTTGATAGTACAGATTATAGGTGTACGGAGTACATTTTAAAAGATAAACACAATAAAAAACCCCTTACCCTCTCGGATAAGGGGCTATATAACGAATCAAAAATTACAGCTTCGGTCCGGCGCTAACCAGCGCTTCACCCGCAGGGGTGTCGGTGTATTTCTCGAAGTTCTCGATAAACAGTTTCGCCAGTGCATTGGCTTTTTCCTGCCACTGCTCTGGAGACGCGTAGGTATTACGCGGATCGAGAATGCGCGTATCCACGCCCGGCAACTCGGTCGGGATAGCCAGGTCAAACATCGGCAGACGGAACGTTTCTGCGTCATCCAGCGAACCGTTCAGGATGGCGTCAATAATCGCACGGGTATCTTTGATAGAGATACGTTTGCCAGTACCGTTCCAGCCGGTGTTAACCAGATACGCCTGCGCACCTGCCGCCTGCATACGTTTCACCAGCACTTCTGCATACTGCGTTGGGTGCAGAGACAGGAATGCTGCGCCGAAGCAGGCAGAGAAGGTTGGGGTCGGTTCGGTAACGCCGCGTTCGGTACCGGCCAGTTTGGCGGTGAAGCCAGACAGGAAATGGTACTGAGTTTGGTCTGCTGTCAGGCGAGAAACCGGCGGCAGCACGCCAAATGCGTCGGCAGTCAGGAAGATAACCTTCGTTGCATGACCCGCTTTTGACACTGGCTTAACGATATTATCGATGTGATAAATCGGGTAGGAAACGCGAGTGTTCTCGGTTTTGGAACCGTCATCGAAATCAATGGAACCGTCTTCGCGTACGGTGACGTTTTCCAGCAGCGCGTCACGGCGAATTGCGTTGTAGATTTCTGGCTCGGCATCTTTAGACAGTTTGATGGTCTTCGCGTAGCAACCGCCTTCGAAGTTAAATACGCCGTCGTCATCCCAGCCGTGTTCGTCATCGCCAATCAGGCGACGTTTCGGATCGGTGGACAGAGTTGTTTTACCGGTACCGGACAGGCCAAAGAAGACTGCCACATCACCTTTTTCCCCGACGTTTGCTGAGCAGTGCATGGAGGCAATGCCTTTCAGCGGCAGCAGGTAGTTCATCACGGAGAACATACCTTTCTTCATTTCGCCGCCGTACCAGGTGCCGCCAATCAGCTGGATACGCTCAGTCAGGTTGAAAGCCACGAAGTTTTCAGAGTTCAGACCCTGCTCTTTCCATTGTGGGTTGGTGCACTTAGCGCCGTTCATCACGATGAAATCCGGTTTAAAATCAACCAGCTCTTCGTCGCTTGGGCGGATGAACATGTTTTTGACGAAATGCGCCTGCCAGGCAACTTCGGTAATGAAGCGCACGGAAAGACGGGTATCGGCGTTAGCGCCGCAGAATGCATCAATGATAAACAGGCGCTTGCCGGAAAGTTGCTGGGTAACTAATCCTTTCAGATGCTGCCAGGTTTCCGGGGAGAGCGGTTTGTTGTCGTTCTTACCTTTACCTTTGTCGGACCACCAGAGCGTGTCGCGCGTGGTGTCGTCACGGACAATGTACTTATCCTTTGGCGAACGTCCGGTAAAGATACCGGTATCAACGGCAACGGCGCCCAGATTCGTTAACACGCCACGTTCATAACCTTCCAGGTTTGGATCAAGTTCTTCCTGGAAAAGCGTGTCGTAGTCTGGATTGTAAACGATATCCTGAACGTCATTGATACCATAAGCCTTGAGATCTTGCGGGGTTAAACTGTTGTTCACACGCATTTCACTGCTCCTTAGCCAATATGTATTACCTGGAATAGTAAGGTTTTTTAGGGATTGCTAACCGCGACAAGGCTCATAGATTTACGCATCCGGGAAAATCACGGGTTACCGAATACGCTGCGACTCCTGTCACAAAGAGGCGGATATTATGGCAGGAAACCCTTTTTTGTTGTGGAAAATGTTCTTAAAACGTTAATGAAGAGTGTTTTTGGCGGGAATCTTGTGAGTGTAATCGCATTCACGTAAGAAAATAACGTAACTCATACATATACAATATCGATTCACTTCCCGTCGCGTTAGTCTGAAATCAGCCTACCAATGCTCAAAATTGTGAAGTTGATGCGATAATTAGCTTTTCCCTTCATTCTGGAAACTGACATGGATAGTGCTGAAATTTCACGTACGACGCGTTTGGGCATGATATTTATCGGCCTGCTGCAGGGGGCATTATGCTACCTGCTGATGACATATCTGGTGCCCCATAACGACGGCTGGCTGTTCTATGGCATGCCTGCGACGATTGCGATCACCTCGGCACTTTTGCTTAATGTCGTTTCTTTCAAACAACGCGCGCTGTGGTATTGGATGGCGCTGATCTTTGTTGTGGTGCTGGCGATGAGCGTCTGGCTAAAGTGGCAAGTCGAGGACAGTGATAAGTGGCGGCAACATGAAGTTTTTATGTTCTACGGTTGGCGCTTACTGCTGATGGCGATGCTTGCCTTGCCCTGGATTCAGTACTCGCTTCATGTCTCTCGTGAGCAGGCGCGTTACCCGCATTTTTATCGGCAATTGTGGCTTAATGCGTTGACGTTGCTGATTGTCTTTGTCGCCAACGGTCTGTTCTGGCTGGTGCTCCTGCTATGGAGCGAGATGTTTAAGCTGGTCGGTACTCCCTTCTTCAGCACGCTCTTCTTTGATACCGACTGGTTTGGCTATGTGGCCTTTGGTCTGATTACCGCACTGGCAGTGGTACTGGCTCGTACACAGTCGCGTTTGGTCACGGCGGTACAAAAATTACTGACGTTTATTGCCACCGGTCTGTTACCTCTGGTCGCGCTGTTGGCGCTGATGTTCATACTGACCTTGCCCTTCACCGGACTGGAGGCTATTTCGCAACGCGTGTCTGCGGCCGGGTTGATGTCAACGCTGACGCTGCTCCTGTTGCTGTTGATGGCTATCGTGCGTGAACCGCAAAAAGAGGCGTTACCCTATCCTGGCGCGTTACGCTACCTGATCAAATGCTCTCTGATTGTCGCGCCCATCTATATGCTGATTGCCGGTTGGTCACTGTGGGTGCGAATACAGCAGTACGGTTGGACGCCTGAGCGTTTGTATGGCGTGCTGGTGGTCGTGGTACTGCTGGTATGGTCGTTTGGCTATCTGGCCAGCATTTTACGCCGCGGGCGCAATCCGCTTGAGCTTCAGGGGCCGGTCATTCTTGGCGTTTCGTTGCTGGCATTGGGGCTGTTGGTTCTGCTGTCGTCGCCGGTTATTGATGCCTGGCGTATCAGCGTTAGCAGCCATATGGGGCTGTATCACAGCGGGAAAATTAAACCGGATCAGGTCAGCCTGTATATGTTGGATCACAGCGGAAAACCGGGGCGCGCAGCGTTGGAAGCATTACAAAAAGATGTGGCGTTTAATCAAGACAGTAAGCGCAGACGCGACTTGAATTCTCTGCTGCAAGGGAGCCGGGATCCGGTTAAAGAGCTAACCGCAACACAGTTAGTATCGAAGGTTGTGATTGCTCCGGGAAGCGAGAAGCCAGACGATGCGTTCTGGACGTTTGTCAAAGCACAGGGGTATCGTATCACCTCTTGTGCTGAGCAGAATGCGTGCGTATTGGTGAGTCAGGACCTCAATGCGGATGGTCATCCTGAGCAGGTGCTATATGCTTTTGGCGATGGGGAGAGTCTGGTCTTCGGCATGCAGAAAAACAAATGGGATTTGTTAGCTGTTGCCAGGCTACCAGAAGGATTCAATAAGGATAAATTGCTGCAGGCGGTGGCGAATCAGCAACTGGGTTCAGCCCCCAGAATCTGGCGGGATATCACTATTGATGGCAAAAGACTGCCGATGACTTATTACACCGAGTGAGTGTGTTGCCGACAGCGTTTTTGCCGGATAGCGGCGCGAACGCCTTATCCGGCCTACGACAGTTTTTCCGTAGGCCTGATAAGCGCCTTCAGGCAAGACGGTGATTAATGCACCTGTGGATCGGCAGGGGAGGCGTTGCTGCGGATCTCTGCAATATCCATGGCGTTAAACAGATAGTGGCTACCGCAGTAATCGCAGTGCATATCGATCTCGCCTTCTTCCGCCAGAATGCTGTCAACTTCTTCGTCCGGCAACGTTTTCAGTGCGCCTGCGCAGCGTTCGCGTGAACAGGTGCATTTGAACTCAACGTCCTGCGGATCGTAGAGAGTAACCTCTTCTTCGTGGTATAAGCGCCACAGCACTTCGTTGGCCGGCAGCGTCAGCAACTCTTCGGCCTTGATGGTTTCGGTCAGGGCGGTCAGGTGATCGAAATCATCTGCCTGTGCGTTTTGCGCCGGCATCACTTGCAGCAGCATTCCGCCAGCAGCGGGTTTGCCATCAACGTCGCCAGTGCGGATGAACAGGCGTGTCGGCAGCTGTTCGGAACGCATGAAGTAGTCTTCCAGACAGGCTGCCAGCGTGTCACCTTCCAGACCGACCACGCCCTGATAACGCTCGCCTTCTTCCGGGGTAATGGTGATCACCAGGTAGCCGTTGCCCACCAGGGTTTTCAAATCGGCATCTTCAGGAATATCACCCTGCATGCGGGCCACGCCGCGCATCTGCTGATTGTTGTTGCCGTTGATGACGGCCAGGCTCAGCGGACCATCACCCTGCAACTGCACAGTGATATCACCGGCAAACTTCAGCGTAGCGGTGAGCAGGCTGGTGGCAACCAGCAGCTCAGCCAGTACGTTTTTGACCGGCTGCGGATAAGTATGATTTTCGAGGATCTGTTGCAGGGTTTCCGAAACGGTCACCAGCTCGCCGCGCACGGCAAAGTTTTCAAACAGATAACGATGTAATTGGTCATGTTGCGGCATAATCATCTCTCTTGCAGGTGACAGTCACTCGCTGTCGCCATGTTTAAATCGTAACAGGTCGCGGCGCTCTTTCTTGTCCGGTCGTCTGTCCGGGTGCGGCATGGTTAACGCGTTAAGTTTACGCGCCAGCGCCATTTTTTCGCGTTTTTCCACGCTTTCCGCGGTTTCTTCATACAGCGTAACGGCTTCCGTTGCCGGGCGACGCTGCTCGGTAATGGCCTTGATAATGACCGTTCGCTCGTCATTTCCCTGGCGAAGGGTGAGGGTGGCGTTCAGCTCGACAATCTTGCTCGGCTTACTGCGCTGGCCGTTGTAGTGCACCTTACCGCCTTCAACCATTTCGCGGGCTAGCGCACGCGTTTTGTAAAAGCGTGCAGCCCACAGCCATTTATCCAGCCTGACTTCAGTAGAGGGCTTTTCTTTCATGGCGTCTCCTTCACATCAGTGAGGGGATCAGTCGGCGGTAGTCATTCAGTGACGGATGGCGTGCGTACTGCTTTTCGGCGATGCCGGAGTCGGGATTGGTCACGCCGAGGCAGTAACGAATACCGTACAGAGCAGCGGCGTCGAGAATGGGTTCGCTGTCGTCAATAAACAGCGTCTTCTCTGCACTCATTCCCGTTTCTTCAGCCACAGCGTGCCATAACCGCTGATCCTCTTTGGGATAACCAAATGTGTGGGTGGAAAGTAATAAATCAAGGTGTGAGGCCAGACCGGTATGCTCCAGCTTCACCGCCAGATTATGCGGATGCGCGTTGGTGAGCAAAATACGGCGCTTGCCGCTGGCTTTTAAGGCATCAAGAAACGGTACGGTATCTTCACGCAAAACGGCGCGCGGTCCCTGTTCCGTTGTCATGGCGCAAATATCCAGATCCAGGCACTCGCTCCAGTAATCCAGGCAGTACCAGTTTAGCGTATGCTGCACGGCATGATACTGCTGACGAATATAGTCCTGGGCTTCCTGGGGAGAGATACCCTGCTTCGCGCCATAGGTTTCCGGCACCAGTTTTTGCCAGAAATAGTTATCGAATGCCAGGTCGAGCAGCGTGCCGTCCATATCTAACAACACGGTGTCGACATCCTGCCAGGCAATATTGATATGCATGGAAACTCCCCACAAGAAAACATGATGCGCGACAGAGTAGCATATCCTGTCGTGCAAGCGTGTTATCGAATCAGGCTTTCCGGGTCGTCAATCAGCGTTGGATTCAGGCAACTTTCGTAGTAGCTCTGAATTTCCGCGATGCGGGTGCGGTGACGCTGGTAGCGTCTGAATGCCTGCACGCTGTTGTAGACAGCGCATCCGAGCATGGAGAACATCAGCAGCGTCGTGCCAAGGTAGCGCCATAACCCTGAACGATCCGGGATACGGTGCAGGCCAATGTGCTGGGTGCCATTGGCGTCAGTCGAAATATTGGTGACGATCCCCTCTGCGCGAAACGGTGTCTGCATCAGCATCTGCGCCAGGCGCTGGAAGGCGTTCCACTGTTCCTGGGGAGGATAGTCATATAGCGAGGTCGTCGGCCACGGCTGATCGACCAGATCGCTGCCTTCATCGCTGATAATCAGGAAACCGCCGGGAGCAGGGCTATTCAGCGCCTGGGCCGCTCGCGCAGTCTCGCGTGAAATAAATGGTGCCGTAGAGGTATTCACCAGATTATCTAACGACTCAGCGCTTACCGGACGCAGCAGCACGTTCACCCCATCCAGTTTGCCTGCGTTCGCTCGCTTTACCAGCGCGGCCCAGTCTTTGCTGTTACCGAGGTTAACCAGCGCATTCTTTAAGCGTACACATTCATCTTTGGCTGCACACAGATCGGCCGTTTTCAGGACAATCTCACCAAAATCGTCCAGTAACACCATGCCGGACTTTTGGATTGCCGAGCGTAGCGATGCGCTGACGCGAGAGTCATCGTCAGGTTTGGGATGCAGCTGGCGGTTCACGGCCTGCGTGAGCGCAGTGGCCTTATTCACCAAATCGGATTCGGGCAGTGGTAATGCGCGTGCGTCATTCCAGATAATTTGCGAGCAATCGAAAGGCATAAACGGCGTGGTGGGCTGTGCATTCCAGCTCCCTTGGGTATGAATATTACACATACCCGTACCGCTCAGGTGCAGCGTGTCACCCACGCGAACGCCCGCGTTTTCGAGTTGTTTAACGCTGGTGGCTTCGATAGTTTGCGCGCCCTTCATCCAGGAAAGCGTGACCTTTATCGGCATATCCAGCGGGATCCAAAACAGCAGCATCAGCAGTACCAGCAACGAGCCGCCAGCGATGACGGCGTTGCGCAGCCAATGTTGCAACGGGAAATTTTTGACTTCATCGTGCAGAGATAAAAAACGCCCCTGGCGGACAACGTGGCGATCGAGATAAATATCGATATCCGTTTGCTGGCCAAGGTCTTGGGCGATGTAAGGTTGCCAGTGAGGTGGGTAGATCAGATCAATAATACCCAGCGAGATATTATTAATTTGCTCCTGGTCGTTTTCGCCAAACAACCCCCAGCGACGCGGCGTACCGCGCAGACAATGAATTTCCCGCAGGGCGGTTTTGGACGGCGGGGCGAATAATCCCCACAGACCCGCAGCTAACAGCAACACCGCGCCACCGACTGCCCATGGAACAAACGTATTCGGGATAACCAAACAGAAAAAGAACAGCAGGAATGATGCGGTTATCAGCAACGCCTCGCGCAATCCCGAAGGGCGGCTGAGCGCATATTCTTCATGGGTTTCCTGGCGAATATTCAGCAGTTCAATCTGCTCACTTTCTTCACCACGAATGGATGCCTGGGTAGAAGCGGTGTGCTGCAACGCATAGCCACGCGCTTCCTGCATATATTCCTGCAGCGTATGGCCGTTCAACGAGATAACCAGCGGTATTGTATTGGTATGGATTATCTCAACGCTATTTTCGTCATTGATGTATTGTTCCCAGAAAGGGGGAAGGTGTACCTCAACGGAATCAAGATAGTAGCGCCATTTGTTAGGATCGTCGGTAGTGATGCCGTAACGTGTAATCGAACGAGTAAGCACGATGACGCTATTACTTTGGGCATTCAACGTTAATGAGACTGGCGCAGAACTGGCTCCAGTTGGACCTGGTACTTGCTGAATTTGACTAAGGCTTTCGAGATAGTTTTCGACGGCAGTGCGTTCTTCAGGCGCGAGTTTACGTTTCGAGGCGTCTGAGAAAACGCTGCTCAAGGGTAAATTTTTCTGCCTGGATTTTGATTTGAGTAGCCATCCTGCAAGCAATGAGCAGGCCAGCAAAGCAGCTAAAAAAATCAGAATGGTGCTCATGCTTTCCCCATCTTACTTAGTCTGTCAGGCGTGGTCAGTCGCACCCTGTTCAATATTCGTGATTCTGTGGTTGGCTATCGGCAAGTGTGGAGTCGAACTTGAGCATCTTTAAGTACAGCCCAGTAAAAGCGAATCATAGCAAAATCACTAAAAATGGAATATCAGCAAATTCCTGGAGTTATTTCAACCTATTGACTTTTAATTTGAAATAGGGATTAACTTTTAGTACGTTACATAAATGTAAATAAACGGCAATTCACATTGCCGAAACCGTGCGGTATATCGCACAATAACCCCAGATTTCACAGCAAAGATCCTCACAATGAGCAAATCATTACAGAAACCCACGATTTTGAAAGTGGAAACCGTCGCCCAATCCCGGCTGTTTAAAGTCGAAAGCGTGGACCTTGAGTTCAGCAATGGCGTACGCCGCGTTTATGAACGTATGCGTCCATCCACGCGTGAAGCGGTAATGATTGTGCCGATTGTTGACGACCACATGATCCTCATCCGCGAGTACGCAGTCGGGACCGAATCTTACGAACTGGGTTTTTCTAAGGGATTAATCGATCCTGGCGAAAGCATTTTTGAGGCGGCGAATCGGGAGCTGAAAGAAGAGGTGGGGTTTGGCGCAAAAGATCTGACGTTTTTAAAGAAACTCAGCATGGCACCATCTTATTTCTCCAGCAAGATGAACATCGTGGTGGCAGAAGATTTATATCCTGAATCGCTGGAGGGTGATGAACCTGAGCCATTGCCGCAGGTGCGCTGGCCGCTGGCGCATTTGATGGACCTGCTGGAAGATCCTGATTTTCACGAAGCGCGTAATGTCAGTGCGTTGTTCCTCGTACGCGAATGGCTGAAAGGGCAGGGGCGGCTTTAATTTCTCTGCAGCTAATACACGAACAACAAAAAAGGCGCCTAAGCGCCTTTTTTGATCAGAACAGTTCGTGCGTCTCACCATTATCGATAATGGTCGTCCCCACTTCATGCACCGCCTGTTGCGTCGGCTGAGTGCCTTCAATGAAGTACTCTGCGCGGCTATTGCCACCGCTTGCCAGTTGTCCTGTGCTGCGATCGATATTGACCGTCACGATACCCGGTGGCGGTGTCAACGGCTGTTCAGGCACGCCTTCCAGCACGGACTTCATGTAGGCATCCCATGCTGGCTGCGCACTCTTCGCACCGCCTTCGTAGCCGGAGATTTGGTCTTTGATCGCGCCGGAAGCTGTCGTATGACCAAGGTTGCGGCGATGATCATCAAAGCCGATCCATACTGACGTCACCACGCCTGGTCCGTAACCGGAGAACCACGCATCTTTAGAGCTGTTGGTGGTTCCGGTTTTCCCGCCGATATCATGACGCTGTAAATCGCGACCTGCGCGCCAACCGGTTCCCATCCAGCCTGGTTCACCAAATATATTGGTGTTCAGCGCGCTTTTAATCAGGAAGGCCAGCGGTGTGTTGATCACGTGCGGAGCGTATTCCTGTGTGCCGCTTTGCGCGACCAGTGCCTGGTTAGCCTGCTCAAGCTGCGGCATAGGCACGGCGGCATTCTGCTGTTCCTGCGAGACGGCGACATCTTCTACGTTACTGTTTTCCAGCACGTTAGATTTCTGGGTATCGCCGTAAATCACCGGAATATCGCATTCCGGGCAGGCAATTTTCGGCTTCGCTTCGAAGATAACGCCGCCCATATCGCTTTCGATCTTACTGATGAAATACGGATCGACCAGGAAGCCGCCGTTAGACATCACTGCGTAACCGCGCGCCACCTGCAACGGTGTGAACGAAGCCGAACCCAGCGCCAGTGACTCGGTATGCACAATGTTCTGTGCCGGGAAACCGAAACGTTGCAGATACTCTGCCGCGTAATCCACGCCCATGGCGCGCATGGCGCGTACCATCACCACGTTTTTCGACTGACCCAGCCCCTGACGTAAGCGGATAGGACCGGCATACTGCGGCGGGGAGTTCTTCGGCTGCCAGTCGGAACCAGCACCGGCATCCCAGCGGGAGATTGGTACGTCGTTGAGCATGCTCGCCAACGTCAGACCTTTATCCATCGCGGCGGTATACAGGAATGGCTTGATGTTAGAACCCACCTGGCGTAATGCCTGCGTTGCGCGGTTAAACTTGCTCTGGTTGAAGTCAAAACCACCAACCAGTGCCAGCACCGCGCCGTTTTGCGGATTGATGGAGACCAGTGCGGAGTTGACGTCCGGCACTTGCGCCAGCCACCAGGCATCGCCCACCTGGCGTACCCAGATTTGCTGGCCGGCCTGTACCACGTCGGTCACTTTACGCGGCGTTGGGCCTTGTTGAGTATCCGAGCGGTAAGGACGCGCCCAGCGCATACCATCCATGCGTAATGACACTGACGTACCATCCGCCAGCGCGGCAATGGCTTCCTGCGGATTGGCACTGGTAACAACCGCCGGTAACAGCGGGCCATAAGTCGGCAGCGCTTTCAGCGTATCGGTGATTTTTTTGCTGTCCCAACTGCTTTCGCCCACTTTCCACAGTATGTTCGATGGGCCGCGGTAGCCGTGGCGCATGTCGTAATCCATCACGTTGTTACGTACTGCCTGCTGAGCTGCCTGCTGTACTTTGCGTGTAATGGTGGTGGTGATGCGATACCCGTCTTCATAGGCTTTCTCACCATAACGGTTATACATCTCCTGGCGCACCATTTCAGACAGATATGGTGCAGAGAAAGCGATTTCCGGTGCGTGGTAGTTGGCGTCAATGGCCTCGCCGCGCGCCTGATCGTACTGGGCCTGCGTGATGTAGTTTTCGCTCAACATACGCGACAGTACAACGTTACGTCGCGCGGTTGCCCGGTCCATCGAATAGAGAGGGTTGAAGGTTGACGGCGCTTTTGGCAGACCGGCAATCACCGCAATTTCACTTAAGCTGAGTTGATCCACCGTTTTACCGAAATAGACCTGCGCGGCAGCACCCACACCATAGGCGCGATACCCCAGGTAAATCTTGTTCAGATACAGCTCGAGGATCTCATCTTTACTCAGCAGTTGTTCAATGCGGATCGCCAGGAACACTTCTTTGATCTTACGCATCAGCGTACGTTCCGGGCTCAGGAAGAAGTTTCTCGCCAACTGCTGGGTAATGGTACTCGCCCCTTGCGACGCGTGACCAGAGAACAATGCTACGCTGGCCGCACGGAAGATCCCCACCGGGTCTACCCCGTGGTGCTCATAAAAGCGGCTGTCTTCTGTGGCGATAAAGGCTTTAACCATTACCGGCGGCATCTGATCCAGCGTGACCGGGATTCGACGTTTCTCGCCATACTGCGCGATTAGCTCGCCGTCAGCGCTGTAAACCTGCATCGGGATCTGTAAACGCACATCTTTGAGCGTCGCGACGTCAGGTAATTGCGGTTCGATATAGCGATAAAGGCCATAAATCGAGCCTGCTCCCAGCAGGATGCAACATACTGCAAGGATTAATAAATACTTTACGAACTTCACTGGAGATTTCCCATTTAGTGGCATTTGGGCAGTTTATAAACAAACGCGCGGTAGTATAAAGGCAAGCCAGACGCATTGATATACCCGTTAAAGCGACGGGTGATAAGGAGATCATCAGCAATGGCTTTCAATATCTGGAAAATTGGTCTGCATATTCAGCAACATGAAGTGCTGGCTGTCGCTATCGTTCGCGAAGCATCAGGTTGGTATCTGCAGCGCTGGTGGCGTATACCGCTGACGCCTCAGGTTATCGTCGATGGTCATATTCGCGAGCCTGAACAACTGGTCGCCGCGCTACTGTCGTGGAGCCGGGAGCTCCCTCGCCGACACCATATTCATCTCTCTTTTCCCGCCAACAGGACGTTACAAAAAAAGTTTCCTCGTCCGACAATGACGTTACGCGAGCCAGAGCAAACCGCATGGTTGTCCGGTTCGATGGCGCGTGAACTGGATATGGCGCCGGATGCACTGCATTTTGATTATAGCGAAGACACGTTGAGCCCGGCGTTTAACGTCACTGCTGCGCAAAGCAAAGAGATTTCAGCGCTTCTGACGCTTATCCAAACCCTTAAGGTGCAGGTTACGGCGATTACCCCGGACGCCAGCGCGTTACAGCGATTTATTCCCTTCCTGCCGGAGCATCACCAGTGTCTGGTATGGCGTGATGATGCCCAGTGGCTATGGGCGACCCGTTCAGCATGGGGACGTAAATCAACGGGCGATATTGGCCGTATCGAGGAGCTTGCCACGACATTATCTCTGCCCACGACAGCCATTGCGCAATGCTCCCCCGGCGGCTTCGATCCTTTAAGCGCCGTGTCTGTACGCCAGCCGCCCATTCCAACGCAAAGCCATCACTTCGCCATTGCGCTGGGACTCGCTATGGGGGGCGTGTACTGATGATTGCGACCATTAATCTTCTGCCCTGGCGTCAGGCTCGGCGTTACGCTTGCCTGCGCTTCTGGGGCATCTTATTTAGCGCTTCACTCTTGCTTAGTATTGGCGTGTTGTTGCGCTATTACAGCGTTTTGAGTGTAGAAAATCGGGCTGAATTGTTGCTGGCAGACGCCGAAAAGACGCGGGCCGAGGCCCTCATGGCGCTGAAGCCGCGTGTGCAACAGCGCCAGCAACGATGGCAGCAGGTTCAGGCGCGGAACAAACAGCGTGAGCAGACCCGAAGCTGGCAGCGGGCTTTGCAAGGGCTGGCGGAATTACTGCCGGAGCAGGCGTGGTTAACAAAAATGACCTGGCAGCAGGACACGCTGGAACTGACGGGAAACACGCTGAACTTTGCCGCATTGAAGGCATTGGAAGCGCAATTACGCCAGTTGCCGTTGTTTATGTTGAACAGCCCTGGAGAAACGCAGCAGGATGCGCAGGGACGCTGGCAATTCCACTTTCGACTGACACGGAGCGGTGCGCATGATGACGCTCTGTGATGTCTGGTTAGCGCAGTCGCCACGCTTTCGAATCATATGCTGGTGCGGCTGGATGTTGGGGTTACTCATACTGGTGACGCTATGTCTTTACCCCGTAGCGCGGGAGCGGACTATGCAACGCGAGTCGCTGGTCCAGCAACGTGCGGCTATTCAGATGCAATGGCGAGATATATATCTGCTGGCGGCATCACCAGCAGAGTCTGAAGAGAAACTGACCTTGTTCTCCCCGCTGCTGTTTCAGAATTCACTTACCCGTCTTATCCACTGGCAACCCTCAGCTCAGGGGGGAGAGATGGCGCTGATATCGGCCTGGGATGCTATCCCGCTGACGTTTGTCCAGTTGGCGGCTCAGGGGATGAACGTCAGCCGATTTTCGCTTAGCGCAGAAGGCACGGAGCTGCTGCTAACGCTACAGCTGGAGCGCCTGAATGATGGTTGAACGCTGGTTGTTGGCATGTATAAGCGTACTGATGCTTACCGGTATGCGTAATCCCTTCCTGCCGCCGGAGGACCGTTGTCAAATTGCTGAGCTGTCGACATGGCGTTTTCAGGGCATGGTGAGTCAGGGCACGCGACCCATCGGCATCGTTCAGGATAGCCAGAAAAAATGGCGGCGGGTTAAGCGAAATGACGTCCTGAAAAACGGTTGGACGATTATGCAGATAACGGCCCAGAACATAACCCTCGACACAGAAAAAAACTGCGAACCGCCGCGGTGGCAGTGGCAGCGACAAGGAGCGGTAAATGAAGCGATGGAGAGCGTTGATAGTAATGGCACTGGCGGTCGGGATAACGAGCGCGCTGGCGACGAAACCGCAAAACGTGACGCTGGTGGTCGATGATGTGCCGGTTACGCAGGTATTGCAGGCGCTGGCTGAACAGGAACAAAAAAACCTGGTGGTTTCGCCGGATGTCAGCGGTGTGCTGTCGCTGCATTTGACGGATGTCCCCTGGAAGCAGGCATTGCAGACGGTGGTAAAAAGTGCTGGGCTGGTATTACGTCAGGAAGGCAACGTCCTGCATGTGCATTCTGTTCAATGGCAGAGTGAAAATGCGGCTCGTCAGGAAAACGAGCAGGCGCGGATTCAGGCTAGTCTTCCGCTGGAACATCGCAGCATCATTTTGCACTATGCTGATGCCACCGAGCTGGTAAAAGCCGGAGAAAAGCTGCTCAGTGCCAAAGGAAGCATGACGGTGGATAAACGAACCAACCGCTTACTGCTGCGTGACAATCGTGTTGTTCTCGACACCCTGGAAACGTGGGTAGCGCAAATGGATTTGCCGGTTGCCCAGGTTGAACTGGCGGCGCATATCGTCACCATTAATGAAAAAAGTTTGCGTGAGCTGGGGGTGAAGTGGTCACTGGCTGACGCACAACAACCGGGGGCGGTTGGGAATGTCACAACGCTTGCCAGCGATCTCTCTGTAGCCACCGCCACATCCCGTGTGGGATTTAACATTGGCCGTATTAACGGTCGTTTACTGGAACTGGAGTTGTCTGCGCTGGAGCAAAAACAGCAACTGGATATCATTGCCAGTCCACGATTACTGGCATCTCACCTGCAACCTGCCAGTATTAAGCAGGGCAGTGAGATCCCTTATCAGGTCTCCAGCGGTGAAAGCGGTGCGACATCCGTCGAGTTCAAGGAAGCGGTACTGGGGATGGAGGTGACGCCAACGGTGTTGCAGAAAGGGAGAATCAGGCTGAAACTGCATATCAGCCAGAATGTTCCGGGACAGGTTCTACAACAGGCAGATGGCGAAGTGCTGGCTATCGACAAGCAAGAGATTGAAACGCAGGTCGAGGTAAGAAGCGGCGAGACGATTGCGCTTGGCGGGATTTTTTCACATAAGAATAAATCCGCAGCCGACAGCGTGCCGCTATTAGGCGACATTCCCTGGCTTGGCTCTCTTTTTCGCCATGATGGTAAAGAAGATGAACGGCGCGAATTAGTGGTCTTTATTACGCCCAGACTGGTTTCAACGGAATAACTTATGCATGAAAAGCCGTTGTTTTTGCACTGAACACGTTTCAGGGATTTGACGTGAGGGTGTATTTAGCATACAAGGAGTACCGATTTGAGCGTCGGTACTTTTCTTTACTTATGCGGCAGTGAATACGCTTTGCCTTTCCGGTGGTGTGCCATAGGCTTATTGGGTGTCATTTGGCTGCGCGATACGTCGCCAGGTCTGATGTTTGCAGGGTAGCATGCCTGCCACGACCAGAAATGCGTTAGGTTTGGTGATTTATTCAGTTGCCAAACCCGCTTGAGTATTGAGATAATTTTCAGTCTGACTCTCGCAATATCTTATGAGGTTTCAGTTCATGTCCTGCTGCGCTGGGTGTCTGCGAAGCGGGTTTACCATTAACGAATAGTCTTAGTAGTACCGAAAAAATGGCAGAGAAACGCAATATCTTTCTGGTTGGGCCTATGGGTGCCGGAAAAAGCACTATTGGGCGCCAGTTAGCTCAACAACTCAATATGGAATTTTACGATTCTGATCAAGAGATTGAGAAACGAACCGGAGCTGATGTGGGCTGGGTCTTCGATGTAGAAGGTGAAGACGGCTTCCGTGATCGCGAAGAAAAAGTCATCAACGAGTTGACGGAAAAACAGGGTATTGTGCTGGCAACTGGCGGTGGCTCTGTAAAATCACGTGAAACACGTAACCGTCTTTCCGCGCGTGGCGTCGTGGTCTATCTTGAAACGACAATTGAAAAACAACTTGCGCGTACTCAACGTGACAAGAAACGCCCGCTGCTGCAGGTAGAATCACCGCCTCGTGAAGTTCTGGAAGCGTTGGCTGACGAACGCAATCCTCTGTACGAAGAGATTGCTGACGTGACCATTCGCACCGACGATCAGAGCGCAAAAGTCGTAGCAAACCAGATTATTCATATGTTGGAAAGCAACTAATTCTGGCTGAATACACACTCGTCTGCGGGTACAAGTAACTAAGGTGGATGTCGCGTAATGGAGAGGATCACAGTCACTCTCGGGGAACGTAGTTACCCTATCACCATCGCGGCTGGTTTGTTCAATGAACCAGCTTCATTCTTACCGCTGAAATCGGGCGATCAGGTTATGTTGGTGACCAACGAAACCCTGGCCCCCCTTTATCTCGATAAGGTTCGCGGCGTACTTGAACAGGCGGGTGTTAACGTTGATAGCGTTATCCTTCCCGATGGCGAGCAGCATAAAAGCCTGACGGTTCTGGATACGGTTTTCACCGCGTTACTGCAAAAACCGCACGGTCGTGATACCACGTTAGTTGCCCTTGGCGGCGGCGTGATTGGCGATCTGACCGGTTTTGCGGCAGCCAGCTATCAACGTGGTGTTCGTTTTATTCAAGTCCCGACAACCCTGTTGTCGCAGGTCGACTCCTCCGTTGGCGGTAAAACCGCCGTAAACCATCCCCTCGGTAAAAACATGATTGGCGCGTTTTACCAACCGGCCTCCGTGGTGGTGGATCTCGATTGTCTGAAAACGCTTCCTGCGCGTGAGCTGGCATCGGGGCTGGCGGAAGTGATCAAATACGGCATCATTCTTGACGGTGAATTTTTCAGCTGGTTGGAAGACAATCTGGATGCGTTGTTGCGTCTGGACGGCCCGGCGATGGCGTACTGTATTCGTCGTTGTTGTGAGCTGAAAGCAGAAGTTGTCGCAGCAGACGAGCGTGAAATGGGCTTACGTGCTTTACTGAATCTGGGGCACACGTTTGGCCATGCGATCGAAGCTGAAATGGGTTATGGCAATTGGTTACATGGTGAAGCGGTGGCCGCTGGTATGGTAATGGCTGCCCGTACGTCTGAACGTTTGGGTCAGTTCACCTCCGCTGATACGCAGCGCATCATTACGCTGTTACAGCGAGCAGGCTTACCGGTGAATGGGCCGCGTGAAATGTCCACTGAGGCTTATCTGCCGCACATGCTGCGAGATAAAAAAGTGTTAGCGGGAGAGATTCGTTTGGTGCTTCCGCGAGCGATAGGGAAGAGTGAAGTGCGCGGCGGAGTGTCGCACGAGGTGGTTCTTAACGCTATTGCTGATTGCCAGCAGGCGTAACAACAAGAAAGGTCAGGCTTACGTTGCGAAACGTAGGTCTTTTAGCTTCAGGTTATGTGCAAAGTCGTAAGCATTAACCTTTGAGTGGGGTGTTAAATGGATGAATTCAAACCAGAAGACGAGCTGAAACCCGATCCCAGCGATCGTCGTACTGGTCGTTCTCGTCAATCGTCTGAACGCGATAATGAGCCGCAAATCAATTTTGATGATGTTGATCTGGATGCTGACGATCGCCGTCCTGCGCGCGCACGCAAAGAGCGTGATGAAGAGCAGGACATTGAAGAAGAGTATGAATCTGATGACGATACCGTGGATGAAGAGCGTGTAGAACGTCGTCCGCGCAAGCGTAAGAAAGCCGCCAGCAAGCCTGCCTCCCGCCAGTATATGATGATGGGTGTGGGTGTTCTGGTACTGCTGCTGCTGATTATCGGCATTGGTTCTGCGCTGAAAGCCCCCTCATCTTCTTCCAATGAGCAGGCAGTATCTGGTGAGAAGAGCATCGATCTCTCTGGCAGCAATGCAACGGATCAGGCGAGTGCAACGACACCTGCAACGGGCGCAGAGCAGACTGCTGGCAATACCCAGCAGGATGTTTCCCTGCCACCGATTTCCTCTACCCCGACTCAAGGTCAGACACCTGCGGCAACTGAAGGGCAGCAGCGTGTTGAAGTGCAGGGCGATTTGAACAACGCTCTGACACAACCGCAAGGCCAGGAGCAAGTTAACAACGCTGTGGTTAACTCTACGCTGCCGACCGAACCTGCGACCGTTGCGCCGATGCGTAATGGTAATGCTGCGCGCCAGACTGCGAAAACGGAAACGACTGAACGTCCTGCGGCTACGCATCAGGAACGTAAACAGGCCGTAATTGAGCCGAAGAGCAAACCGCAAACTACGGTGAAAGCGACGCCGACAGAGCCGAAACCTGTTGCCCAGGCAAAACCAACCGCAACTGCGCCGACTACCACAACCAAAGCGCCTGTGGTAACCGCTACGCCGAAAGCGACCGTTGAGCCGAAAGCAACCACGACGGCGCCAGCACAGACCGCAACGCCTGCGCCAACGGCGACAGCAACAACGACAACACCTGTTGCTGGCGGAGCGAAAAGTGCAGGTAACGTTGGAGCGTTAAAATCTGCGCCGTCCAGCCATTACACGCTGCAGCTCAGCAGTTCTTCTAACTACGACAACCTGAACGGTTGGGCGAAGAAAGAAAACCTGAAGAACTATGTGGTGTACCAGACAACGCGTAACGGTCAACCGTGGTATGTTCTGGTAACAGGCGTGTATGCGTCTAAAGAAGATGCGAAACGTGCAGTGTCTACGTTACCCGCTGATATTCAGGCGAAAAACCCGTGGGCAAAACCGCTGCACCAGGTTCAGGCCGATTTGAAGTAAGATAGGATATGTTCTGCAATGGTTTGCTGTTTCGCCCAATTGCGGGACAAAGACTAAAGCGCAGGATGCTGTCGGAGCTTTCTCCACAGCCGGAGAAGGTGTAATTAGTTAGTCAGCATGAAAAAAAATCGCGCTTTTTTAAAATGGGCTGGGGGGAAATACCCCCTGCTTGATGATATTAAACGGCATTTACCTCAGGGTGAGTGCCTGATTGAACCTTTCGTGGGTGCCGGGTCGGTGTTTCTCAACACCGACTTTTCTCGTTATATTCTTGCCGATATCAACAGCGACCTTATCAGTCTCTATAACATCGTGAAGACGCGTACCGATGAGTATGTGCAGGCTTCTCGTGAGCTGTTTATGCCTGAAACCAATCAGGCTGAGGTGTACTATCGGTTCAGAGAAGAATTTAATGCCAGCCAGGATCCGTTCCGCAGAGCAGTGCTGTTCTTGTATCTGAACCGCTTTGGTTACAACGGATTATGCCGTTATAACCTGCGCGGCGAGTTTAACGTCCCGTTTGGGCGTTATAAAAAACCTTACTTCCCGGAAGCCGAGTTGTACCATTTTGCTGAGAAAGCGCAGAATGCGGAGTTCCATTGCCTCTCCTATGAAGAGTGTATGGACCGTGCGGATAGCAACTCTGTGGTCTATTGTGACCCGCCTTATGCACCACTTTCGGCGACGGCAAATTTCACTGCGTATCACACCAATAGCTTTAGCCCGAAAGAGCAGGCGCATTTGGCCGAGATGGCAGAAAAGCTGGTCAGTAAGCAGATCCCAGTGTTAATTTCGAACCACGATACGCCCGATACCCGTGAATGGTACCGAGCGGCGAAACATTTTCAGGTCAAAGTGCGGCGCAGCATAAGCAGCAATGGCGGCACGCGTAAAAAGGTGAACGAACTGCTGGCACTGTATAAACCAGGAGTTGTAACGCCTGCGAAGAAATAAATCTCAAGGAGAAGCGGATGAAACAGTATTTGATCGCCCCCTCAATTCTGTCGGCTGATTTTGCCCGCCTGGGTGAGGACACTGCGAGAGCGCTGACTGCCGGTGCCGACGTTGTGCACTTCGACGTCATGGACAATCACTACGTACCGAACTTGACCATCGGACCGATGGTGCTGAAATCGCTGCGTAAATATGGCATCACTGCCCCGATTGATGTTCACCTGATGGTGAAACCGGTTGATCGTATTGTCCCGGACTTCGCCGCCGCCGGTGCCAGCATCATTACTTTTCACCCGGAAGCCTCCGAGCATGTCGATCGTACTTTACAGCTGATCAAAGAACATGGCTGTAAAGCGGGCCTGGTGTTCAACCCGGCAACGCCGCTGAGCTATCTGGACTACGTCATGGATAAGCTCGATGTGATCCTGCTGATGTCCGTTAACCCAGGCTTTGGCGGGCAGTCCTTCATCCCGCAAACGCTGGATAAGCTGCGCGAAGTGCGTCGTCGCATTGATGAATCTGGCTACGATATCCGCCTCGAAGTGGACGGCGGTGTCAAAGTGAACAACATTGGCGAAATTGCCGCGGCAGGCGCAGATATGTTTGTCGCAGGCTCCGCTATTTTTGACCAACCAGACTACAAAAAAGTCATTGATGAAATGCGCAATGAACTGGCGAAGGTAAGTCATGGATAAGTTTCAGGATATTCGGGGCGCTGCATTTGACCTCGACGGCACGCTGGTCGACAGCGCGCCGGGATTAGCCGCAGCGGTGGATATGGCGCTGTATGCGCTGGAATTGCCGGTTGCCGGAGAAGAACGCGTTATCACCTGGATTGGTAACGGTGCAGACGTACTGATGGAGCGCGCGCTGGCGTGGTCTCGTCAGGAGCGCGCGACATTACGTAAAACGATGGGTAAACCGCCCGTTGATGATGATATTCCCGCTGAGGAACAGGTACGTATTTTGCGTAAGCTGTTCGACAGATACTACGGTGATGTCGCAGAAGAGGGGACATTCCTGTTCCCTGATGTTGCCGACACGCTGGGCGCGCTGCATGCGAAAGGATTGCCGCTGGGTCTGGTGACCAACAAACCGACCCCGTTTGTCGCGCCATTACTCGAAGCATTAGATATCGCCAAATACTTTAGCGTGGTCATCGGTGGTGACGACGTGCAGAATAAAAAACCGCATCCGGATCCGCTGCTGCTGGTGGCAAGCAAGCTTGGCATCAAGCCTGAGCAAATGCTCTTCGTAGGGGATTCACGCAATGATATTCAGGCGGCAAAAGCTGCTGGCTGTCCGTCCGTTGGCCTGACCTATGGCTACAACTACGGTGAGTCGATCGCGCTGAGCCAGCCCGACGTTATTTACGACCGTATTAATGAACTACTGCCCGCTCTCGGGCTTCCGCATAGCGAAAATCAGGAATCAAAAAATGACTAAGCCCATCGTTTTTAGTGGCGCACAGCCCTCAGGTGAATTGACCATTGGCAACTATATGGGTGCGCTGCGTCAGTGGGTGAGCATGCAGGATGACTACCATTGCATCTACTGCATCGTTGACCAACATGCCATCACCGTTCGTCAGGATGCTCAGCAGTTGCGTAAAGCAACGCTCGATACGCTGGCGCTGTACCTGGCATGCGGTATCGATCCTGAAAAAAGTACAATTTTCGTGCAGTCTCACGTACCGGAGCATGCACAGTTAGGTTGGGCACTGAACTGCTACACCTACTTCGGCGAGCTGAGCCGTATGACCCAGTTCAAAGATAAATCCGCACGCTATGCGGAGAACATCAACGCCGGCCTGTTTGATTATCCGGTACTGATGGCGGCAGACATTCTGCTGTATCAGACCAACCAGGTACCGGTTGGCGAAGATCAGAAACAGCATCTGGAACTGAGCCGCGATATCGCCCAGCGCTTCAACGCCCTGTATGGCGAGATCTTCAAAGTGCCTGAGCCGTTCATTCCTAAATCCGGTGCGCGCGTGATGTCGCTGCTGGAGCCGACGAAGAAAATGTCCAAGTCGGATGACAACCGCAACAACGTGATCGGTCTGCTGGAAGATCCGAAATCTGTGGTTAAGAAAATCAAACGCGCGATGACCGACTCTGAAGAGCCGCCTGTTGTACGCTACGACGTGCAGAACAAAGCGGGCGTTTCCAACCTGCTGGATATCCTCTCTGCGGTCACCGGCCAGAGCATTCCGGAGCTGGAACAGCACTTCGAAGGCAAAATGTATGGTCATCTGAAAGGTGAAGTCGCAGAGGCCGTTTCCGGTATGCTGACCGAGCTTCAGGAGCGTTATCACCGTTTCCGTAACGATGAAGCTTTCCTGCAGAAAGTGATGAAAGACGGTGCGGAAAAAGCCAGCGCACGTGCTTCTGTTACGCTGAAAGCCGTTTACGAAGCGATTGGTTTTGTCGCCAAGCCGTAATGCGCTCTGTGTTGTTGAAGAAACCGGGTTACGCCCGGTTTTTTTTCGCCTGTTGGTTTGTGAACCTCAAAAAATGTGAAGCGCCTCGCCGTTTGCATATTTCCTCATTGCGTTATATCTTCACTTTAATGAAGATATAAATATTCAATTTACTGAAAATATAAAATGCGTCGGACATTTATCAAGAAAGAGGGGGTTGTGCTGACAACCCTGGCCCGTTATCTGCTCGGTGAGAAGTGCGGTAACAGATTGAAAACTATTGATGAACTGGCAGCCGAGTGTCACTCATCGGTAGGGTTAACTCAGGCTGCGTTGAAAACGCTGGAATCCTCTGGGGCAATCCGTATTGAGCGTCGTGGGCGTAACGGTAGCTATCTGGTGGATATGGATAACCGTACGCTGCTAAAGCATGTGGATATTAATAACGTGGTCTGTGCGATGCCGCTGCCTTACACCCGTTTATATGAAGGACTGGCGAGTGGGCTGAAAGCGCAGTTCGATGGGATCCCGTTTTATTACGCACACATGCGTGGGGCTGATATTCGCGTGGAATGCCTGCTAAACGGCGTCTACGACATGGCGGTGGTTTCTCGTCTGGCGGCGGAAAGTTACCTTGCTCAGGACGGGCTGCGTATCACGTTGGCGCTGGGACCGCATACCTACGTTGGCGAGCATCAGCTAATTTGTCGCAAGGGCGAATCTGCAGATGTAAAACGTGTCGGACTCGATAACCGTTCGGCGGATCAGAAAATCATGACCGAGGCCTGTTTTGGCAACCGTGACGTTGAATTGATCGATATGCCTTATCACGAAAGCTTGCAGCGTATTGCGAAAGGGGATGTGGATGCGGTTATCTGGAACGTGGTTGCCGAGGCCGAGCTGGCGGTTTTGGGGTTAGAAGCTACGCCGCTCACCAACGACCCGCGATTTTTGCAGGCCACGGAGGCCGTGGTACTTACCCGCGCAGAGGATTATGCGATGCAGCAGCTACTGCGCGCCGTTGTTAACAAAGAGGCGCTGCTTGCCCACCAACAACGTGTGGCGAACGGTGAACAGGAACCCAGTTATTAAGTGAAGGCAAACGACATGGAAAACAGGCTTAACCTGCTGTGTGAAGCAGGCGTTATCGACAAGGATATTTGTAGCGGCATGCTGCAAGTGGTCAGGCGGTTGGATGAAGAGTGGCGTTTGCCGATTCACAGCGAGCAAGGAACCATGGCGATGACCCATATGGCGAGTGCGTTAATGCGCAGTCGCCAGGGCGAAGTGATTGAAGCGCTGGATGGTGAGTTGCTGGAGGAGTTGGCGCAATCTCATCTCTGGCCAACTATTTTGCTGGTACATCAGGCGCTGATGAAAGAGTTTACGGTGGCGCTGCACGCGAATGAAGAAGGCTATATGTTGGCGAACTTGTATGGATTGTGGATGGCGGCGAACGAAGGTGTCTGAAATCACTGGGAAATGAGCTTATTGCATCTTAAATATTCAAAAAAATGAATATTTAACTGAAGGATTAGAAACGAGGCCGAGAAATGTTTATAGACGCATTGAAACGCCAGAACCCTGCGCTAATCTCCGCCGCTATCGCGTTATGGCAGCAGGGAAAGATCGCCCCTGATAGTTGGGTCATTGATGTTGACCAGGTCATTGAGAATGGCAAACGTCTGCTGGATGTCGCGGGGCAACATGGTATCTCGCTGTATCTGATGACCAAACAGGTTGGACGTAACCCGTGGCTGGCGGAGAAACTGTTGCAGCTTGGCTATGAAGGCATCGTGGTTGTCGATTACAAGGAGAGTCGCGTCATGCGCCGTGCCGGGTTGCCGGTTGCGCATCAGGGACATCTGGTGCAGATCCCGTCGCGGCTGGTCAATGAAGCTGTAGCGCAAGGTACTGAAGTCATCACATTGTTCTCACTGGAGAAAGCGCGCGAAGTTTCCGCTGCTGCGGTGAAGGCCGGTTGTGAACAGAACGTGATGCTGAAGGTGTACGACAAAGATGATTTTCTCTACCCGGGACAGGAAAGCGGATTTCCGCTGATGTATCTGACGGATGTGGTCAATGAAATCCGCAGACTGCCGGGCCTCCGCCTGAGCGGCCTCACCCATTTCCCATGCCTGTTATGGGATGAAAACTCCGCGCAGACGATGCCGACGCCTAATCTGCATACGCTGGTAAATGCCCGACGTCAGTTGGTTGAGGCCGGGATTGCCATTGAGCAGCTTAATGCGCCGTCAGCCAGTAGCTGTTCGTCACTCCCTTTGCTGGCGGAATATGGTGTCACCCATGCGGAGCCGGGTCATGCGTTGACCGGCACCATTCCTTCCAATCAAAAAGGCGACCAGCCGGAACGCATTGCGATGCTGTGGTTGAGCGAGATATCGCACAATTTTCGCGGGGACAGTTATTGCTACGGCGGGGGCTATTATCGTCGCGGCCATGCGCAAAATGCGCTGGTCTTTACGCCAGAAAATGACGCGCCGATCGCAGCGAAGCTAAAACCCGTGGACGACAGCAGCATTGACTACTACCTGCCTGTGGCCGGTGAGTTTCCGGTGAGCAGCGCGGTGATCTTCTGTTTTCGCACCCAGATCTTCGTGACGCGTAGCGACGTGGTGCTGGTGTCGGGCATTCAGCGCGGCGTAGCTGAAATCGTCGCGCGATACGACAGTCTCGGCAATATTCTGGAGGACTAATGGCCCGATTCGTGGTGTTGGTAATCGACAGTTTTGGCGTTGGCGCAATGAAAGACGTCACGCGGGTCAGGCCGCAGGATGCCGGAGCGAATACCTGTGGTCATATCCTGGGCGAACTCCCGCAGTTACGGCTGCCAACGCTTGAGAAGTTGGGGCTGATCAACGCTCTGGGCTTTGCGCCTGGCGTGATGAAACCTTCGGAATCGGCGGTCTGGGGCGTTGCGGAACTGCAGCATGAAGGGGGAGATACCTTTATGGGCCATCAGGAGATTTTAGGCACACGGCCTCAGGCCCCGCTGCGGATGCCATTTAGCGACGTCATTGATCGCGTTGAGCAAGCGCTAAAAGCCGCAGGCTGGCAGGTGGAACGTCGCGGCGGCGAACTGGCGTTTCTGTGGGTCAACGATGCGGTTGCAGTGGGCGATAACCTAGAGGCGGATTTAGGTCAGGTCTACAACGTCACTGCCAACCTGTCCGCCATTGCGTTTGATGAGGTGCTAAAGATTGGCCGCGTAGTGCGTGAACAGGTTCAGGTCGGGCGCGTCATCACCTTTGGCGGCCAGCTTGCGAACAGCCAGCGCATTCTGGATGCCGCCGAAACGATGGAAGGGCGCTTTGTCGGCATTAATGCCCCACGCTCCGGCGCGTATGAAAGCGGTTTTCAGGTCAGGCATATGGGCTTTGGCGTAGATGAGCAGGTACAGGTACCGCAAAAACTGCATGACGCCGGAATCCCTACCGTGCTGGTCGGTAAAGTGGCGGACATCGTTGGCAATCCGCACGGGCGCAGCTGGCAAAACCTGGTAGATAGCCAGCAGATTATGGATATCACGCTTAACGAATTTAACGCGGAATCGACGGTATTTATCTGTACCAACATTCAGGAAACCGATCTCGCCGGACACGCTGAAGACGTCGCACGTTATGCCGAACGGCTGCAGCTTGTTGATCTTAATCTTTCACGCCTTCTGACCGCTATGGAGCCAAATGACTGTCTGGTGGTCATGGCCGATCACGGCAACGATCCGACCATAGGGCACAGCCACCATACCCGGGAAGTTGTGCCGGTATTGGTGTATCAACAGGGGCTTGAGCCTGCGCAATTAGGCATCCGGGCGACGTTATCCGATGTTGGCGCTACGGTGTGTGAATTTTTCGGCGCGGCGGCGCCACAAAACGGCTGTTCTTTTCTCTCGGCATTGCGCCTTACAGGAGACACCTTATGAACTTTGATCCGACGGGCTACACCTGGGTCCACGAACATCTGCATATCGATCTCTCCGGATTTAAGAATAACCTCGACTGCCGGTTAGATCAGTACGATCTCATTTGTCAGGAAATGAAGGATCTCCGGGCGTTAGGCGTCAGCAACATTATTGAGATGACCAACCGCTATATGGGACGTAATCCGCAATTCATGCTCGACCTGATGCGCGATACCGGCATCAACGTCGTGGCCTGCACAGGCTATTACCAGGATGCGTTCTTCCCTGAACATGTTGCGGCGCACAGCGTGGAACAGCTCGCGCAGGAGATGGTCGATGAGATAGTCATCGGTATTGATGGCACTGAATTGAAGGCCGGAATTATCGCGGAAATTGGCTCTAGTGAAGGCGTGATTACGCCGCTTGAAGAGAAGGTGTTTATCGCCGCGGCGCGGGCACACATCGAAACCGGACGCCCCATCTCAACCCATACCTCTTTTAGCACGATGGGAGTGGAACAGCTGGTGTTGCTACAGGCGCACGGCGTCGACCTTTCCCGCGTAACCGTTGGTCACTGCGACCTGAAAGATAATCTCGACAATATCTTACGCATGATCGAGCTCGGCGCGTATGTGCAATTCGATACCATCGGAAAAAACAACTATTACCCGGACGAGAAACGCATCGCCATGCTGCACGCGATACGCGATTGCGGACTGCTTAGCCACGTCATGCTCTCTATGGACATTACCCGCCGCTCGCATTTAAAAGCCAATGGCGGCAATGGCTACGACTATCTGTTAACCACCTTTATCCCACAGCTGCTCCAGTCAGGATTCAGTCAGGCCGATGTGGACACGATGTTACGTGATAACCCCTCAAAATTTTTCCAATAAGGACAGAATCATGAAAAAGATTGGCGTTGCTGGCTTACAGCGTGAGCAGATTAAAAAAACCATCGAAACCGCAGCACCGGGCTGCTTTGAAGTCTCCATTCATAACGATATGGAAGCGGCGATGAAGGTGAAATCCGGACAACTGGATTACTACATCGGCGCTTGTAACACCGGTGCGGGTGCAGCACTGTCGATTGCCATCGCGGTGATTGGCTACAACAAGAGTTGCACTATCGCCAAGCCGGGTATTAAGGCGAAAGACGAACATATCGCAAAAATGGTTGCGGAAGGGAAAGTGGCGTTTGGTCTCTCCGTCGAACATGTTGAACATGCGATTCCGATGCTGGTTAACCACCTGAAATAAAAGGCATGACTATGGATCTGTATATTCAGATTGTGGTGGTGGCCTGCCTGACCGGCATGACGTCACTTCTGGCACACCGCTCGGCGGCCGTCTTTCATGACGGCATCCGCCCGATTCTGCCGCAACTGATCGAGGGGTACATGAACCGCCGGGAGGCGGGAAGTATCGCGTTTGGTCTGAGTATCGGCTTTGTCGCGTCGGTGGGGATCTCCTTTACCCTGAAAACCGGCTTGCTCAACGCCTGGCTGCTGTTCCTGCCGACGGATATTCTCGGCGTGCTGGCAATGAACAGCCTGTTGGCGTTCGGTCTGGGCGCTATCTGGGGCGTATTGATTCTGACCTGCCTGCTGCCGGTGAACCATCTGCTCACGGCGCTGCCGGTGGATGTGCTGGGTAGCTTGGGTGAATTAAGTTCGCCGGTGGTTTCTGCATTCGCACTCTTCCCGCTGGTGGCGATTTTCTACCAGTTTGGCTGGAAACACAGCATTATCGCGGCAGTAGTGGTACTGATGACCCGCGTGGTGGTGGTGCGTTACTTCCCGCATCTGAACCCGGAATCAATTGAGATTTTTGTGGGGATGATGATGCTGCTGGCGATCGCTATTACGCATGATATTCGCCATCGCGGTGATGAGGAGATGGATGCCAGCGGGCTATCGGTCTTTGAAGAACGAACCTCACGGATTATTAAAAACCTGCCGTATATTGCCATTGTAGGCGCGCTGATTGCCGCCGTTGCCAGTATGAAAATTTTTGCTGGTAGCGAGGTCTCAATTTTTACGCTGGAAAAAGCCTATTCAGCGGGGATTACGCCTGAGCAATCGCAGACGCTGGTTAACCAGGCGGCGCTGGCGGAATTTATGCGTGGGTTGGGTTTTGTGCCGTTGATTGCCACCACCGCGCTGGCAACCGGTGTATACGCGGTAGCGGGCTTCACCTTTGTTTATTCCGTTGGTTATCTGGCACCGAACCCGTGGATAGCGGCAATCCTTGGCGCTATCGTGATTTCCGCGGAAGTGTTGCTGCTGCGCTCAATTGGCAAATGGCTGGGGCGTTATCCGTCAGTGCGTAACGCATCGGACAATATTCGTAATGCGATGAATATGCTGATGGAAATGGCGCTGCTGATAGGCTCGATTTTTGCCGCCATTAAGATGGCTGGCTACACCGGTTTCTCGATTGCGGTGGCGATTTACTTCCTTAACGAATCGATAGGGCGTCCGGTGCAGAAGATGGCGGCCCCGGTCGTGGCGGTGATGATTACGGGTATTGTGCTGAATATTCTCTACTGGTTTGGTCTGTTTGTTCCGGCCTGAGGAGGCGTAAAACATGAAGACGTTCCCTCTACAAAGTCTGACGCTCGCGCAAGCACAACAAAAGCAGTTTGCGCTGGTGGATACGCTCTGCCGTCACTTTCCTGGCGCTGACTTTCTGGCCGGTGGCGATTTCGGGCTGACCCCGGGGCTGAATCAGCCCCGGGTCACGCAGCGTGTGGAAAAGGTGCTGGCCGAGGCGTTTCATGCTGAAGCCGCCGTGCTGGTTCAGGGGGCTGGCACCGGGGCTATTCGCGCCGGGCTGGCCGCACTGCTCAAACCCGGGCAGCGGCTGCTGGTACACGACGCACCTGTGTATCCTACAACACAGGTGATCATCGAGCAGATGGGCATCACCCTGGTCAGGGCTGATTTCAACAGTCCCTCGGCAATCATGCGGGCTATTACGCAGTATCGCCCTGATGCCGCGCTGGTACAGCATACGCGGCAGCAACCGCAGGACCATTACGTTTTAGCGGATGTGTTGGCGGAAATAACACAATGCGGCGTACCGACATTAACCGATGATAACTACGCGGTGATGAAAGTAGAGGGTATCGGCTGCGAGTGTGGGGCGACGCTGTCCACCTTTTCCTGCTTTAAGCTCTTCGGCCCGGAAGGCGTAGGGGCGGTTGTCGGCAAGGCAGAGGTCATCGCTAAAATCCGTAGCACCCTCTATTCCGGCGGCAGCCAGATTCAGGGGGCGCAGGCGCTCGAGGTACTTCGCGGTCTGGTTTTCGCACCGGTGATGCATGCGGTGCAGGCTGGCGTTTCTGAGCGTCTGCTGAATCTGCTCGATAGTGGAGTGATACCTGAGGTGAAAAAAGCGGTTATTGCTAATGCCCAGTCGAAGGTGCTGATCGTGGAGTTTCACCAGCCGATTGCCGCCCGTGTGCTGAAAGCGGCGCAAGAGAGAGGTGCGCTACCGTATCCGGTAGGAGCGGAGTCGAAATATGAAATCCCGCCGCTGTTTTATCGCCTCTCCGGGACCTTCCGTGAAGCGAATCCGTTGCTGGGTGATTATGCGATTCGCATTAATCCTAACCGAAGTGGAGAAGAAACGGTGCTGCGTATTTTGCGGGAAAGCGTGAGTGCATGTGAGTGAGCGTAAATCTAAAATGAAAAAACCGGGAAATTCCCGGTTTTTTTGTATCTGCGCAATCGCGTATATTATTGATTTGCAGCCGGGCCGCAGCCACCAATAATTTTAGAAATTGAAATCGCCGGATGGAATAAATAATCGTAGCTACAGTTGTTTTTTGTGTTTTCAATATGACCAGTACATGCGGTCAGCGTAGCCAGTACACCTGCCACGATGGTGATTTTTGCAAATTTAAACATGATAAAATCCTTGTAAAATATCTATTTATTAAATGGATGAAATCCATTTCTCGGCGATTAAGATATCAACTAAGGAAGATTTTAAATAGTCCGAATAAGGACATGATAATGTTAGGGTAAATTATATTTTTAATGAATTAAAATGCTATGAAATGTATCTATTTTTAATAAATTGATGAATGCTATGGATGATATTTTATTTAGATTAAATATTAACTTTTGTGAATCATAAATAAATGCCCTGAATATCAGGGCATTTATTAGCATTCAATTAATGATTCGAGAACCAGTTCAGCTTATCGCGTAGTCCAACCACGCGACCGACGATAATCAGCGCCGGACTTTCAACCTGCTGTGCCAGCTCGCCGAGCTGCGTCAGAACCCCGTTGACGACGCGTTGCTTCACGGAAGTCCCGTTTTCTACCAACGCGACGGTCATATCAGGCTGCATGCCAAACTCAATCAGTTTTTCCTGGATGGTGGCTGCCTGATTCAGTCCCATGTAGAACACCAGCGTCTGTTTCTCGGCCGCCAGGTTTTCCCAGTCCAGCTCACCGCCGGTTTTCAGGTGTCCGGTAACCAGACGCACGCTCTGAGCGTAATCACGATGGGTCAGTGGAATGCCGGAATAGGCAGAACAACCAGAGGCTGCGGTAATACCAGGCACTACAGAGAATGGAATACCGGCATGGCACAGCGTTTCCAGCTCTTCGCCACCACGGCCAAAGATGAACGGGTCGCCACCTTTCAGTCGTACCACGCGCTTGCCCTGTTGTGCTTCACGCAGCAGGATCTGATTGATCTCTTCCTGCGGTACGCAGTGATAGCCCGCACGTTTGCCGACGAACACTCGGTCTGCATCGCGGCGGACAAGGTTCATGATGTCGTCGGAAACCAGGCGGTCATAAACCACGACATCCGCTTGCTGGATCTGCTGTAACCCTTTCAGCGTCAATAGTCCGGCATCGCCAGGACCGGCGCCAACCAGCACCACTTCACCACGGTGATCCAGCGGTTCGCTGAGCATTTGCTCGGTGGTTTCCTCGACGGCTTTTAGGTCATTGTTAGCCAGCGACTGCGCCAGGCGGTCATTCACAAACAATTTTTCCCAGAAGCGGCGACGTTCACCCATGCTGGCAAACTGTTGCTTCACCCGGGAGCGCAACTTGCCGGCATATTGTGCGACCTGGCCCAAATGCTGAGGCAGTACGGATTCAAGCCTTTCACGCAGCAGACGGGCAAGCACCGGCGATGTCCCGCCGGAGGAGACCGCCACCATCAGCGGCGAGCGGTCGATAATGGAGGGCATGATAAAACTGGCTGCTTTTGGCGCGTCGACCACGTTGCAGAAGATACGACGTGACTCCGCGGCGGTGCTGACGCTTTGGTTGACGGCATCGTCATCGGTGGCGGCAATAGCCAGCCAGCAGGTGTTGAGCAGGGACTCATCGAACGGTCCCTCAACCAGCGTCAGCATGCCTTCATCTGCCCATACTTTGAACTGCGGAATAAACGCCAGTGCATTAACCGTTAAACGGGCGCCCGCTTCCAGCAGTAACCGCGCTTTGCGTTCTGCGACATCACCACCGCCGACGATCAAGCAGTCGCGGTCACGTAGTTGACAAAATATAGGCAAATGGTCCACGACATTACCCCTTAATTAATTATTAGCAGCCGCCTCTGGCTGGTTGATTTTTGCCGGAGCCGGACGCTCCGATTTTGGCGTAGCATACCAATAACCTAATCCCATGAATACGACACCGGACAAAGTATTACCGAGTGTCACCCACAGCAGGTTATGACCAATTCCTGACAGGGTATAAGCTTCGCTGTGATGACCGAACCAGGAGAGGGCAAACAGCGTCATGTTGGCCACCGAGTGCTCGTAGCCGGAAGCGATAAACGCCAGCAGACACCACCAGATAGCGAGGAATTTTGCCGCGCCTTCGGTACGGATTGCCATCCATATTGCCAGACAAACCAACCAGTTACACAGTACGCCTTTAAAGAACAGCACCGTTGCAGGCGCGGTGGTTTTCGCCAGCGCGACCGAATGGACGATGCTGGTATCGACCGGCAGCAGACTGCCGCCTCCCCAGCTATAAAGCAGGGCGACAAACACGGATCCGACCAGATTTCCCAGCCAGGTTTGCGGTAGGATAGCCCACATTTGGCCGTGGCTGATGGTGCCCGCTTTGACGCCAAGCGTCAGGAACATGGTGTGACCGGTAAACAGTTCTGAACCGGCAATAATAACCAGCGTTAAGGCGATACCAAAGGTTGCACCCATCACCAGCGGACGTACGGACGGGTCGAGCAGGTTACCGAGGGTAAAAATAAGGATGATGCCGAGGCCAACATAGGCCCCTGCCATTGCCGAACTGACCCAGAACCCGAGCGGGTTATTTGCCGACAGGCGTGCGATGCGCGCAGCGTTAGCCGCACACTTATTGATAGTGTCTGTGAACATGTGTTGATTATCCTTGAAGTACAAAAATAAAAAGAAATCGTAACCGTAGGCCGGATAAGGCATTTATGCCGCCATCCGGCAATGTGCTTTTGCAATTGCCTGATGGCGCTACGCTTATCAGGCCTACCAATAAAAGACCTACAAATACGTCAAAAAAGGGGAGGCGTTGCGCCTCCCAAAAATTAATTAACCGCGCAGTTGCACCGTGCCGTCTTTCACTCGCGCTTCGTAATGTTTCACGGAGAACTGTTCGTCTTCCATGCACAGTCCGTCGCTTAAACGAAAACGCTGTTTTTTCAGCGGGCTGGCAACCCACAATTCGCCCTGGTGTTCAGCAATCAGCCCACGAGAAAGCACGCTGGACTCAAAGAACGGGTCGATGTTGCTGATCGCAAACACCTGGTCGCTGTGATACGGGCGGAAAATCGCAACCTGCTCGTTACCTAACAGGGCGCAGACGCCTGTTGCAGGCAGAATGTCATCGATTTTGCAGATGTTTTTCCACTGGCTCATGCGTTTTCCTCCACCAGAGTCACCGGGATACGCTCATAAGGCGTGGCCGGACGATGTTGTTCACGTTCAGGCACAACCTGGACATTCGGATCGCGTTTATCGCTGTTGATAAAGTGTTTGAAGCGAACCTGCGCGGATGGAGTGTTAACGGTTTCTGTCCACTCGCAGACCACCGCTTCACGCAGACGGGCCATCTCTTCTTCAAGATGCTGGTTCAGGCCCAGCTTGTCGTCGATGATGACGGACTTCAGATACTCGATACCGCCTTCCAGATTGTCTAACCACGGTGCGGTGCGGGTCAGTTTGTCGGCGGTACGGATGTAGAACATCATGAAACGATCAAGATACTTGAGCAGCGTTTCGCGATCGATATCTGCTGCCAGCAGGTCTGCATGGCGAGGTTTCATCCCGCCGTTACCGCAAACGTACAGGTTCCAGCCTTTCTCAGTGGCGATGATACCCACGTCTTTGCCCTGAGCTTCCGCACATTCGCGGGTACAACCGGAGACGCCGAATTTCATTTTGTGCGGGGTACGAATGCCTTTGTAGCGATTTTCCAGCTCCACGCCGAAGCCGACGCTATCGCCGACGCCATAACGACACCAGGTGCTACCTACGCAGGTTTTCGCCATACGCAGCGCTTTGGCATACGCGTGGCCGGTTTCAAAACCCGCTTCAATCAGCTGACGCCAGATTTCCGGCAGGTCATCTTTCTGCGCGCCGAACAGACCGATACGCTGAGAACCGGTAATTTTGGTGTACAGGTTAAACTCACGCGCGATACGGCCCACGGCCACCAGGCCTTCAGGGGTAATTTCACCGCCCGCAGAGCGCGGGATCACGGAGTAAGTACCGTCTTTCTGGATGTTAGCCAGGAAGTTGTCGTTGGTGTCCTGCAGCGGCGTGTGCTGTGGTTTGAGGATGTACTCATTCCAGCAGGACGCCAGTAGGGAACCCACGGTAGGTTTACACACTTCGCAGCCGTAACCTTTACCGTGTTTAGCCAGCAACTCTTCGAAAGTTTTAATGCCTTCTACGCGGATCAGGTGGAACAGTTCCTGACGTGAATACGGGAAGTGTTCGCACAGGTTGTTGTTAACTTCGATACCCTGTTTCGCCAGTTCGGCGTTCAGGACCTGCGTTACCAGCGGGATACACCCGCCACATCCGGTACCGGCTTTGGTTTCCGCTTTCAGCGCCGCAACGGTATGGCAGCCTTTGTTGATAGCGGCAACCAGCATGCCTTTGGTGACGTCAAAGCAGGAGCAAATCTGCGCGCTGTCCGGCAGTTTATCGACACCGATAGATGGCTTACCGCTGCCCGCATGTGCTGGCAGAATCAGTGAATCTGGATTTTCCGGCAGTTCAATGGCGTTCAGCACCAACTGCAGCAGATTGCCGTAATCGCTGGTGTCGCCAACCAGAACCGCGCCGAGCAGGGTTTTGTTATCTTCGCTAACGATCAGGCGTTTGTAGACTTCTTTGCTTTCGTCGAGATAGACATAGCTACGTGCGCCCGGCGTGCGAGCATGCGCGTCGCCAATACCGCCGACGTCAACGCCGAGCAGCTTCAGCTTGGCGCTCAGGTCCGCGCCTTCAAAGGCGTTTTCAGTTTCGAGAATATGGTCAACGGCAACCTGCGCCATTTTGTAGCCAGGAGCGACCAGACCATACACGCGGTTGTTCCAGCTTGCGCATTCGCCGATGGCATAGATGTCCGGGTCAGAAGTCTGGCAGGTGTCGTTAATGACGATACCGCCGCGTGGCGCGACGTCAAGGCCGCACTGGGTGGCCAGTTTGTCGCGTGGACGAATACCGGTAGAGAAGACGATGAAATCGACTTCCAGTTCGCTACCGTCGGCAAAACGCATGGTTTTGCGCGCTTCGGTGCCTTCCTGAACGATCTCTTTGGTGTTTTTGCTGGTGTGCACACGCACGCCCATGCTTTCAATTTTGCGACGTAACTGCTCGCCACCCATATGATCCAGCTGTTCAGCCATCAGCATTGGGGCGAATTCAATCACGTGGGTTTCAACGCCGAGGCTTTTCAGCGCACCAGCGGCTTCCAGGCCCAGCAGGCCACCGCCGACCACGGCACCGCGTTTGCTACGGCGCGCGCAAGACTCAATCGCGTTGAGGTCTTCGATGGTGCGGTAAACGAAGCAGTCCTGGGTTTCCGAACCTTTAATCGGTGGGATCCACGGGTAAGAGCCCGTCGCCATGATTAGCTTATCGTAGTAAACCGTACGACCTGCGCTGGAGTGGATTACTTTCTCCTGGCGGTTAATGGTAATTGCGCGCTCGCCCACTAACACCTTAACGCCGTGCTTCTCGTAGAATCCTTCACGCACCAGAGAAAGCTCTTCGGCGGTGTGGTGGGAGAAGTAGGAAGACAGGTGTACGCGGTCGTATGCTTTGCGGGGTTCTTCACAGAAGACGGTAATATCAAAATTGGCAGCGTCGGATTTATCAAGAAGATCCTCAATAAAGCGATGGCCGACCATACCATTACCGATAATAGCGAGTCTGACTTTGCTCATTTTTGCCTCGATTTCTTTTCTATTACTGCCTACCTTAACGATTCAGCAACCGCACTTATTGATGCAAATCAAATTCGCCCTTATATACTCCTTAAGAGGTATATAACTGATTTGTCAGCATTTTTATAAGTGACGGAATTATTTGAGTTTTCGTGTTTGTACAAATAGCGTACAAATTAAGGGGTTTTTGTAAGAATTGGCCTACATGACCAGAGAAAGAAGAGAGGAGGCGAAAATATGCCGGATGATGTGGATACAATCCGGCAGTGTGTAGGCCGGGCTAGCGAAGCGCCCCCGGCACTGAAATTAATGCGTTGCTGGCGCGTTATGCTGGCGATGACGCGTGACGAAGCCAAGAATAAAGCACATTACGAATACAACCGCATATAAGCCGTTAGCCGTCTGCAATGCCGCCTGTGGGCCGCTATGTGCCACAATAGGGCCGGTTACCACGAAGGTGAGCATAGTACCGATGGTGCCGCAGGTCAGAACGAAGTTAACCAGTTTGGGTGAGGCGACCTTCGTCTGCTGGGATCCAAGGGTAATGATGGTGGTATAAATCGCGCTGGAGAAGAAGCCCAGCGTTAGAATGAACCACGGCATATGTTCCGGCGTACCCGTGATAAACAGATACATCAGTACGGTGGCCAGACCCGCCAGTACGGTCAGGATGCGTTGCAAATCGAAGAAACGCAGAATGAAGCTAAACGCCCACATGCCAACCATGTAAGACATCCAGAAGTCGCTGACCAGTTTACCTGCGTCGTTCAGGCTCATACCCAGGCTTTTGGCGTATTCCGGAACCCAGGAGATAAAGCCCAACTGACCGAGGATGTAGCACAGTGCGGCGATCGCCAGAAACAGCACGCCAATCCCCCATTTTTCTTTTACTACCGGCGCATCTGACTGCTGAGCGTGTTTACCCAGTGCCGGAAATTCACAACCGAAGGTCAGCAGGAAAATGGCGACGTATACCAGGCCGATGCAGGCATAGACCCAATACCATTCGATGCTGCGCGCTAACAGGAACGCGGCAACCATCGGGAAAATCATACCGGCCATGCTGAAGAAGGAGTCAGTAAACAGCAGGCGTGAACCGCGCTGGCGACCTTCGTACATTTGAGTTACCAGGAACGTACCAATCGACATGGTTATACCGCTCACAAGACCCAATACAAACATGGCGGCAGAGAACAAGGCCAGGCTATGGCTGAGCATCAGTCCGGCGACTGCCAGTACCATCAGGATAAAGCCGAAGCGCAACTGGGTTTTCAGGGGCACGATTTCCATTAGCCATGCATTTAGAAAGATAGAGATCAGAATGCCGGCATTCAGGAAGGTGAAGGTGTTACTCATGCTGGAAACGGGCAAATGGAAGTAATCTGCGATGTTTCCCATCACCATCCCGGTGACAATTACCAACGCACCTGTCAGGGCGTAGGAGAGAAAGCTAATCCATGTGAGCTTGATGCGATTGCTGTTAGTCATGACTGGCCTGTATAGAAGTGTAAGGCGCATTGACTGCGCCGTGAGCGGGCAGATTTTAGGCGCTTTTGTGATGTATTTAAATATTTATTGGTAATGAGTTTGTTTATTACATTTTTGTATGTGATCTAAATCGCATTGATTCATGCGGCAGTAAGGTTACATTTGTTTCAAGTACGTAAAATTAGGTAAAGGGATGGCCTTGTCCTTGAAGGCTCTTTAGAATCAATTCACTTGCTTCATTTCTGCTCTTGTTAAGGAATTCTCATGCTCAAATCGACTCTGGCGGCTGTTGCAGCTGTTCTCGCTCTTTCTGCTCTCTCTCCCGCAGCACTGGCAGCAAAAGGTGATCCTCATGTTCTGCTGACAACCTCTGCTGGTAACATTGAGCTGGAGCTGAACAGTCAGAAAGCCCCGGTTTCAGTGCAAAACTTTGTCGATTATGTCAACAGCGGTTTCTATAACAACACTACGTTCCACCGTGTGATCCCTGGCTTCATGGTGCAGGGTGGCGGTTTTACCGAGCAGATGCAGCAGAAGAAACCTAACCCGCCAATCAAGAATGAAGCCGATAACGGACTGCGTAACACCCGCGGCACGATTGCTATGGCGCGTACAGCGGATAAAGACAGCGCGACCAGCCAGTTCTTTATCAACATTGCAGACAACGCTTTCCTCGATCACGGCCAGCGCGACTTTGGCTATGCTGTCTTCGGAAAAGTTGTGAAAGGTATGGATGTCGCGGATAAGATCTCTCAGGTACAGACCCATGATGTCGGTCCATACCAGAATGTTCCGTCAAAACCGATTGTTATCCTTTCTGCTAAAGTTCTGCCGTAATCGCATCTAGCGCGGGTAGTTCTTGCCCGCGTTCCCCCCTCTCTCTGCGTAACCCGAAATTGCTGCTTATACTTGTGGCAAGTGTCGGCTCATTCAGGGAGGTCACGTGAAAAAACTCACCGATAAACAAAAGTCCAGGCTGTGGGAACAGCGGCGAAACGCTAATTTCCAGGCCAGCCGACGGCTGGAAGGCGTAGATATTCTACGGGTTACTCTGAGTGCTGAAGACGCTCTGGCGCGTCTTGAAGAGCTGAGGAGGCACTATGAGCGATAAATTCGGTGATGGTCGCGACCCGTATTTATATCCGGGCCTGAATGTCATGCGTAACCGTCTGGGGATTCATCAGGCGCAGCGTTTGGCGCAGGCGGCTTATGAACTGACGGCGCTGCGTGCGGCGACTATCGAATTGGGGCCGCTTAAACGGGGCTTACCGCACCTGTGCGCCATTCATCGCCAGCTGTATCGGGATATTTTTGACTGGGCGGGACACCTGCGCGAAGTCGATATTTACCAGGGCGATACTCGCTTTTGCCATTTCGCCTATATCGAGAAAGAGGGCAATGCACTGATGCAGGACCTGGAAGATGAGTCCTGGCTGGTGGGATTACTGGAAGACAAGTTTGTCGATCGTCTTGCGCACTATTATTGCGAAATCAATGTGCTGCATCCGTTTCGCATTGGTAGCGGTCTGGCGCAGCGTATTTTCTTCGAACAGTTAGCGATTCATGCAGGGTATGTGCTGAGCTGGGATGGCATTCCGGTTGAGGAGTGGAATCAGGCTAATCAGAGCGGGGCGATGGGTGACCTGTCTGCACTGCGGGCGATATTTCGTAAAGTGGTAAGCGAAGCACTGGAAACTGAGTAGAATAGCGCGGTTCTTATGTACCGGAGCCGCCATGATCCTGCTTATCGATAACTATGATTCTTTTACCTGGAACCTGTACCAATACTTCTGCGAACTGGGGGCAGATGTCCTTGTCAGGCGCAACGACGATCTGACGCTGGCGCAAATTGACGCGCTGAGCCCGCAAAAAATCGTCATTTCCCCGGGACCCTGTACGCCGGATGACGCCGGTATTTCGCTGGAGGTTATTCGCTATTTCGCAGGGAAGATCCCTCTGCTGGGCGTTTGTCTGGGGCACCAGGCGATGGCGCAGGCCTTTGGCGCGACCGTGGTTCGGGCGGCGAAAGTGATGCATGGTAAAACGTCGCCGATTACGCATAACGGGCAGGGCGTTTTTCAGGGGCTCGCCAATCCATTAACGGTAACGCGCTACCATTCTCTGGTGGTTGCTCCCGAAACCCTTCCTGACTGCTTTGAGGTGACCGCCTGGAGTGAAACGCAGGAGATCATGGGTATTCGCCACCGGGAGTGGGATATGGAAGGGGTGCAGTTTCACCCGGAGAGCATTCTCAGCGAACAGGGGCATCAGCTGCTGGCTAATTTCCTCAACCGGTGATTTGTGGTTGCTATTCAGTGATTTTTTATTCATATTTTGTGATTATAATTTCACTAGCATTTCTGCTTAACAGGGTGGTAATGACATGGCAACTGAACAAATTGCAATTACACGCGCGACATTCGATGAAGTGATTCTGCCGATTTATGCACCGGCTGAGTTTATCCCGGTAAAAGGGAAAGGGAGTCGAGTATGGGATCAACAGGGTAAAGAGTATGTTGATTTCGCGGGCGGCATTGCAGTTACCGCGTTAGGGCATTGCCATCCTGCACTGGTTGAGGCGTTAAAAACCCAGGGTGAAACCCTGTGGCATACCAGCAACGTTTTCACCAACGAACCTGCGTTGCGCTTAGGCCGTAAAATCATTGAGGCAACATTCGCCGAACGCGTACTGTTCATGAACTCCGGTACCGAAGCTAACGAAACCGCCTTTAAGCTGGCGCGCCACTATGCCTGCGTGCGTCATAGCCCGTTCAAAACCAAAATCATTGCCTTCCATAACGCGTTTCACGGCCGCTCGCTGTTTACCGTATCCGTCGGCGGGCAGCCGAAATATTCCGACGGCTTTGGACCAAAGCCGGCAGATATCATCCATGTCCCGTTTAACGATCTGCATGCGGTCAAAGCGGTGATGGACGATCACACCTGCGCGGTGGTGATCGAGCCTATTCAGGGCGAGGGTGGCGTTACTGCGGCAACGCCGGCATTCCTGCAAGGCTTGCGTGAGCTCTGTGATCAGCACCAGGCGCTGTTGGTATTTGATGAAGTACAGAGCGGGATGGGGCGTACTGGCTCACTGTTTGCCTATATGCACTACGGCGTGACGCCTGATATCCTCACCAGCGCCAAGGCGCTCGGTGGCGGTTTCCCGGTGAGCGCGGTGCTGACCACCCAGGAGATTGCCTCCGCGTTCCACGTGGGTTCACACGGCTCCACATACGGCGGTAACCCGCTGGCCTGCGCGGTTGCGGGAGCTGCGTTTGATATCATCAACACGCCGGAAGTGCTGGAAGGTATTCAGGCCAAACGCCAGGCGTTTGTTCAGCATTTGCAGAAAATTGACCAGCAGTTTGACATTTTCAGCGACATTCGCGGTATGGGACTGCTGATTGGCGCCGAACTGAAGCCGCAGTTTAAAGGCCGGGCGCGTGATTTCTTGTACGCCGCGGCGAATGAAGGCGTGATGGTACTGAACGCCGGACCGGACGTGATGCGTTTCGCGCCGTCGCTGGTGGTGGAGCAGACCGATATCGATGAAGGGATGCAGCGCTTCGCGCAGGCCGTGGCGAAGGTGGTGGGCTGATTGCCGGATGGCGGCGCGAGCGCCTTATCCGGCCTACAGGGTAAGGTGTGATTCGTAGGCCGGATAAGCGTAGCGCATCCGGCAGTCGACCTTAACCTTTCATGTCCCGCAACCGGCGGCTCAGCCAGATCCCGTGGTGCGGTCGCTGACGCCATGCTACCGACGAAATGGTATGCATGGTGTTCAGATGCCCCAAAACCCGCTGCAGATGCTGCTCAAGGGTGCTTAAAGGCCCATGGGACAGCATCTCTGGCGCCTCAAGAATATTCACATCGCCGGAGCTTCCGGGTCCGTCATATTCCAGCCGCTGCTGACAGCGCTGGATCGCAATTTCACAGGACTCCAGATATCGCTGCGCCAAATCCGGCGTCAGCATCGTATGTTCCCTTGCCAGCGTAGTCATTGCGTTGATGTGTTCGACGATGAACTGGCTATGCGTAACCCACAGTTTCATGTCCGCCAGATAGTGCGAGTTGAACCCAGGTTCCTGCATCGCCTGGTTAAGTGAGTTGAACAGCGTGTTATGCGCCTGGTTGACCCGCATGCGTTGATACGCCAGCGGTGTGGCCTGGGGATCGTTGCTAAGAATCAGGCGAATGGCCTCCTGATCGGCTTCTAACGCATCGTGGGCGTTTTTACGCAGTAAACCGCTCTGCCACTGCGGCCACAGCCAGAGCATCCCGCCAAAAGCGATCAGGCAGCCAGTGACCGTATCGATAAACCGCGGCACGATAAACTGTTCCCCGTTCAGCGTCAGCAGTTGCAGGGTATATACCGCGGTGACTGTAAAGCCGACGGTAGCCCAGCCGTAGTTTTTGCGGATGGTCAGATAACTCACCAGGGTTATCAGCAGCATGCCTGCCAGCGTGTAACCTTCCTGAATATGAAAGTGCAGCGTGACGCCGGCGATCACCAGGCCGACGAGCGTCCCTACTGAACGGTGTAAAATACGTACCCGGGTTGCCCCATAGCCATTTTGCGTGACGAACAGGATTGTCATCAAAATCCAGTAGGGTTTTGGCAGGTGTAAGGCGCTGCCCATCAGGCTGGCAATGCTCAACATGACGCTGATGCGTCCGGCATTACGCAGCGCCGGGGATTTCAACGACAGATAGCTTTTCAGGGCAGGGATCAGCGGCAGCCGACGCTGCTTGTCAGCCATTAAATCACGGGCATACAGTGGCCGCTGGGTGCGTAGCACACGGGCAATACGGCTGAAGTGCCAGTAGCAAAATTGACCCACCGGATTGTCCGGATGCTGGTTGGCGATTTTCTCCAGCGTGCCAATCTGCTTTTCCATTGAGAAACGGGTCGGTAAGCGGTGATACAAAATATCATCGGCCAGTACGCGAAGGCGTTCGGCGACGGTGCGCGCATTCCAGCGAATCACTTGTTCGGCGTGGCTACGTTCGACCAGCTTTTGCACCTCTTCCGGCTGGTGGAGGCTAACGGAAATATGTTCCTGTAAATCGAGCGCCTCCTGAAAGGCACGTAGCAGGCGCTTATAATCGTTGTTGCGATGCGCCGACAGCATATGCATTTGCTGATAGCACTGGGTAATTAAATCCACCGCTTTTTGCTGGCGCACCAGCAGGGGAGGCAGCGCTTTTTCTGGGTCGGCATGCTGGGTCAGCATGCTGTACTTGGCCTCACAGTAATCGGCTAATTCGCGGTACAACAAGCTGAGCGACTCACGCAGCGGCTGCTCGCGCCACATCCAGAACCAGAACCAGTTGAACAGGCCATACCACAATGTGCCCAGCGCGTAGATTAGCAGCGGCTCCCAGACGGGCATGTTACCTGCCAGACTGAGTGTGAAAATTGCCGCGATAAGCGAGGCAGGTAGTAGTCGCGCATGCAGAGGGCCTAATTCTGCGGTTACACCAAGAATCAGCGTCAGGCCGGTGAGGATCAGCGGCAGCGGTATAGTCTGTGCCAGCAGTAATTGCATGATCAGACTGCATCCGGCAAACAAAGACGCGCCAATCACTAAGCGTTTGAAAAAGCGCTTATGCGGGGTATCAAGACCGGCAATATTGCAGCAGGCAGGGACGAGGGAAAAGAGGAGTCCCAGATGAAGCTGACCGATGATCAGGCCGACGGCCACAGGTAAACATAGCACCAGCGTTTGTCGTAGTGCGTAGTTGATCTCTGGGTGGTATATCAGTCTTCGCCACATCGGAGCAAACAAAAGTGGCGCATTACGGGGTAACGCGCCACTTCGATGGGGTTAACGTGTGCCGTAGACGACGATGGTCTTACCGTGTGCGGAGATCAGGTTCTGATCTTCCAGCATCTTCAGAATACGACCGACGGTCTCACGGGAGCAGCCAACGATCTGGCCGATTTCCTGACGGGTGATTTTAATCTGCATGCCGTCCGGGTGGGTCATCGCATCAGGCTGTTTCGCCAGATTCAGCAGAGTCTGCGCGATACGACCGGTAACGTCGAGGAAGGCAAGGTTGCCCACTTTTTCAGACGTGACCTGCAGACGGCGAGCCATCTGAGAGGACAGGCGCATCAGAATATCTGGATTGACCTGGATTAATTGGCGAAATTTTTTGTAGGAAATTTCAGCGACTTCACATGCAGTTTTAGCACGGACCCAGGCGCTGCGTTCCTGACCTTCTTCGAAGAGGCCTAATTCACCAATAAAATCGCCCTGATTCAGATAAGAAAGGATCATTTCTTTCCCTTCTTCATCTTTGATCAGCACTGCCACTGAGCCTTTAACGATGTAGTACAACGTTTCCGCTTTTTCACCCTGGTGAATCAGCGTGCTCTTCGATGGGTACTTATGAATATGGCAATGAGACAAGAACCATTCGAGAGTCGGGTCTGTTTGCGGTTTGCCAAGCACCATGCGCGGTTATCCTCTGTTATAAGCTGTCTCCAGAGCCAAAAAACATCCTGTCTCTGGGTTTGCAAAAATGTGCTTCCCGCTACCTGGGAAGGGGGCTGTCAATACGTGCGACGGCCTGTAATGTGATGTCCTCTGCATACATGCAGTACGTCAATGTATTACTGTAGCATCCCGACTGTTTTAGCATAGCTTTCGCCGTGTGTCTCCTGGTGTCTCGCTTCAGCATGACGCAGGTCGCCTTCCGTTGCGAGATTTGTTGTGTGCGCGTAATCTGTCAGGAAAATTGATGCATCGGAGTAATAAAATATGCAAGCACGTGTTAAGTGGGTTGAAGGGCTGACCTTCCTCGGTGAGTCCGCCTCTGGCCACCAGATTTTGATGGACGGTAATTCCGGTGATAAAGCGCCGAGCCCGATGGAAATGGTCTTAATGGCTGCGGGTGGTTGCAGCGCAATTGATGTGGTGTCGATCCTGCAAAAGGGTCGTCAGGATGTGACCAACTGCGAAGTGAAGCTGACCTCCGAGCGTCGTGATGAAGCGCCGCGCCTGTTTACCCATATCAACCTGCATTTCATCGTAACGGGTAACGATCTGAAAGATGCGTCCGTCGCACGTGCGGTCGATCTTTCGGCGGAAAAATACTGCTCCGTGGCGCTGATGCTGGAAAAGGCGGTGAACATTACCCACTCCTATGAAGTGGTTGCCGCGTAATTGCTGATGCCGGATGGCGGCGTTGCCTTATCCGGCCTACAGGGTGATGTTGAGTCGTAGGCCCGATAAGCGAAGCGCCATCGGGCGCTTTCCACATATCACTCTATCTTTTTGCCTTCCATCAGTCGCTGCACCAGCGGCAGCATAATCAATTCCATCGCCAGACCCATTTTTCCGCCCGGTACGACCAACGTATTGATATGAGAAATGAATGAGCCCTGCAGCATGGCCAGTAGCCACGGGAAGTCGATCCCTTCCAGATTACGAAAATGAATAACGACAAAGCTTTCATCGAGTGACGGAATGCTCTTGGCGGCAAAGGGATTAGAGGTATCGACGGTTGGTACGCGTTGGAAGTTGATATGCGTACGGGAAAACTGTGGCGTGATGTAATTGATGTAATCGTCCATTGAGCGCACCACCGAGTCCATCACCGCTTCACGCGAGTGTCCACGCTCGCTGGTATCGCGGATCAGCTTCTGGATCCACTCCAGGTTCACGATTGGCACCACGCCAACCAGCAGATCGACATGCCGGGCCACATTTTGCTGAGGGGTGACAACGCCGCCGTGAAGTCCCTCATAGAACAGGACATCCGTCGGTTCAGGCAGCGGCTGCCAGGGCGTGAATGTCCCCGGAACCTGATTCCACGGTACTGCTTCATCGTAGGTGTGCAGGTATTTACGCGACTGACCTTTGCCCGTCTGGCCGTATTCAATGAAGGTTTGCTCCAGCAGACCGAAGTCGTTAGCTTCGGGGCCGAAATAGCTGATATGCCGCCCGGCATCGCGTGCTTTGCGAATCGCCATGTCCATTTCCGGACGGGTATAGCGGTGAAAACTGTCACCTTCCACCTCGGCGGCGCGCAGGTTTAACTGCGCGAAAATTTTACGAAACGCGAGGCTGGTGGTGGTGGTCCCCGCGCCGCTGGATCCTGTTACCGCAATCACCGGATGTTTGGCAGACATAACAACTCCATGAAATGGTTGTAATTATAGTAAAGTCGGCCGGCGGCTACGGATTACTCGTGAATCTGCTTCCTCGGCATAATGTTGACCGTTTCATGCAGTTCGGACCACACCAGCACGGCTTCACCTGATTGTAGTTGGCGTTTGACGTCGGCGACTTTTTGTTCGAGCGAGCGTTCATGTTCACCGTAATCGGTGCCTTCACGCAAGACAAAGCTTTCAATCAGATTGTCCAGCGCGTCCGGAGAGATATCTTGCCATGGGATAATCATGATGACGCCTCCAGATACGTTGTCAGCCAGTCCGGGATTCTTGATTCCAGCCACATCTCAGGACGGCGCACTGTGCCACCAATAAATCCGACGTGGCCGCCATGTTCAGTCAGCTGATATTCCACCTGTGAAGGCAGATTTTCCGGTTTCGGGATCACGTGATGATCCATAAACGGATCGTCTTTAGCATGGATAATCAGCGTTGGTTTGGCGATCCGATTGAGCAACGCCATGGCGCTGCACTGGCGGTAATAGTCTATAGCATCGGCGAAACCGTGGATTTTGGCGGTGATCAGATCGTCAAAATCGCGAATGCGGCGCAAAGATTTCAACTGGGCCAGGCTTACCGGCAGCGAACCTGGATACGCCTCAAGCTTACGCGAGGCGTTGGCTTTCAATAAATTGAGCAGGTAGCGCTGATAGACACGGGAAAAGCCCTTGTCCATATGGTAGCTACAGGCTTCGAGCACGAAAGGCGCAGAAACGATAACCGCTGCATCTATCGGAATATCGTTGCCTTCTTTTGCCAGCAGACAAGCCAGCATGTTTCCACCGAGTGAATAACCTACCGCGGCGGTCGGTGCGCGACCGAACTCACGATCCAGCCAGTGTAAAAACCAGGTGCCATCTTCTGTTTCACCGGAGTGATAAATACGGTTCAAACGATTGGGCTCACCACTGCAACCGCGAAAATGCATTACCACGCCCAGCCAGCCGCGCTTTTGTGCTGCTTCAATCAGGCCATGTGCGTAGGGGCTGTTCAGACTACCTTCCAGACCGTGAAAAACCACCAGGCGCGGTTTGTGTTTCGCCTGTTGCGGATCTTCACTCCACGCCAGATCGACGAAATCGCCGTCGGGCAATTCCAGACGCTGCCAGTGGGCGTCGAACTTCACCTTACGGCGAATTAATCGCGGCAGCATCGTCTGCAGATGGCGGTTACTGATACCGCGCATCGGGCGGAATTCTCGCGAATCGTCGGTAGGTGGGGTCATTTCTGTGGACGTGATTTCAACCATAACACCGGAGCAATTAATAATCGGGAAGAATAACTATACCGCGCACAGCGCGTGCGGGTTAGCCAATATGTGATTTTGTCGCTAGTCAGTCAGCAGGTTACGCGAGAAAAAATGAAAATCGACGTTAGGTTTACGTCGCCACAGGCGGGCTTTACGCGTCCCTGTCGCTACGCTTTCTCCAGTATCTTCAAACATTCCTGACGCTTCAAAGCGACGAATCAGACTTTTACGCTGGATCGACTGACCGAGGATCACCTCAGTGGCTTCGAGTAGTTGCCCATGGGTAAATGTTTCCGGCAAGCAGTACACTGGCAGGAGCGAGTACATCGTTTTTTGCCGCAAGCGATGCAGCGCCGCTGTAATGATTTTCTCGTGATCAAACGCGAGTGAATAGTTTTTCAACTCATCAACCGGCACCCAACGGGCATTGCTGACGCTGGCGATATGGGGCGCGCAGTCTACCCAGGCGATTAGTGCAAACCAGGTGACCGTCAGGCTCCAGCCGCGCGGGTCACGATCAGGCCCGGAAAAGGTATCCAGTTGTTCCAGCCACGAAGGCGAAACACCCGTTTTTTCAGTGAGTTTGCGCAGTGCGGTGGCACGGGTTGAATCATCGTTTTCGATATCAATAAAGCCGCCGGGTAATCCCCAACGTCCTTTTTGCGGCTGCTTTGCCCGCTCGACCAGTAATACGCACAGCGCCTGTTGATGCAGGGTAAATAACACACTATCTACCGTCACCAGAGGTGAAGGGAAGCGGCTGGCGTCGTACTGATTCAGGTAGTCGGCTTCGGTGGTCATAAGGTACTCACGATGATTTGTAACGCTGATAAGTGTACCAGCCCGGCAACGGGGGGCAAGGTTCGTTTTTTCTCATTACTTATCAGTGGATTAACTAACAGCTTAAAAATAATTCATTTTCTGCTTGCTTAATATGTGTCTTAGGGACATTATTAATTGTGTCGAAGGGACACAATTAAGGGGTGAGCGCGATGAACATAAAATTGACACTAACTTTGGACGACCAGGTCTATGCCGTTGCCAGCGGTGTTTTTCCTGATGGTGCTGTCTGGTTAAAAGTCACCGATGCGTTGCCAACCTTTGCTCGCCTGATGCGCATCCGTGCCACGGCTATGCGCGATATGAACGATTTTATGCTGCTGGCGCAACTGGTTGAGGCGGTCCGTCATCAGACCGATGTACTGGTCAGCCATCTCGACCTTCCCTGGCTGCCGTGGGCGCGTCAGGACAGACATATGGTATCGGGTGACAGCTTTGCGCTGAAAGTCTTCGCCAGTCAGCTCAATACGTTGAAATTTGACAAGGTCAACGTGCTCGACCCGCACAGTGACGCGGCGGCGGCTTCAATCGACAACTTTGTGGCGATCCCCCAGGAGGTTTGCCTGATGCAAAGCGCGTCATTATCGCGGCTGTTTCAGCAAAACGCGCTGATGTTGGTTGCTCCCGATGCAGGATCGCTGAAGAAGATTGATGCCGTAGCCAGAGCGGCCGGTGTGGAGCAGTACGCCATCCTGAGCAAAAAACGTGATGTGGCAAGCGGCAGCCTGACGGGATTTGCGTTATTGGCCGGAGACGTCAGGGGGAGGGATCTGCTGATTGTCGACGACCTGTGTGATGCTGGCGGCACCTTCATAGGTTCTGCGCAGGTGCTACGTGATGCCGGTGCCCGCAGCGTTAGCCTGTACGTCACCCACGGGATCTTTTCTAAGGGCGTTGAACACCTGTTTGCTAACGGTATTGACGCCATCTACACCACCACTTCTTTAGCTGCCCCGACGCTGGAACATCCGCAGCTTGAACTTATCGATATTGACGCGATTTACCGCGCCTGAGGGAGACACCTGTTATGAAAATGAATCCAATTTTAGCTATCGACGGCTACAAAGTGTCTCACCGCGTGCAGTATCCGCAGGGCACCCGTCGCGTGTATTCCAACTTTACCCCACGCAGCGATCGCTTTTTCTCCTCGCCGTTGGCGGATGGCAAACTGGTATTTTTCGGCCTGCAGGGGTTTATGCAGTGGTTTTTAGTCGACCTGTTTAATGAGGCGTTCTTTGCCCGCCCGGAAGATGAGGTTGTGAGTGAATACAAACAGGTCATGGATAGCTATCTCGGCAAAGATGCAGTGGCGGTGGACCATATTCGTGCATTGCATCAGTTGGGCTATCTGCCGCTGCACATCAAGGCGCTGGATGAAGGTAGCAAAGTCCCAATGACGGTGCCGGTTTTAACCATTATCAACACCAAACCCGAATTTTTCTGGCTGGTGAATTACCTGGAGACCGTCCTGTCGGCGGAATTGTGGAAAGCGTCGACAAACGCCACGATTGCTCACCATTACCGCAAAATCTGCGCACGCTGGGCACAGAAAACCTGTAGCGACCAGACGCATCTTGACTTCCAGTGCCATGACTTTTCATTTCGCGGTATGTCCGGATTACAGGACACCATGCAGGCGGGCAGTGGGCATTTGTTGAGCTTTAAAGGGACCGACAGTATTCCATCTCTGTTGTACGCCCGCGATTACTACACCGACGGCGAGCCCTATTTTATCGGCGCCAGCATTCCAGCTACTGAACACAGCGTGATGTGTATGGGCGAGCGCGAGCATGAGATTGAAACCTTCCGCCGCCTGATTGCCGATCTCTACCCGCAAGGATTTGTATCGATAGTATCTGATACCTGGGACTACTGGCAGGTGCTGACGGAATTTACCCGTGAACTGAAGAGCATCATTCTGGCGCGTGAAGGTCGTGTGGTATTCCGTCCGGATAGCGGCAACCCGGTAGAGATTCTGTGCGGTACTGGCGAAGATAACGATACAAGCAGCGATCGTACCGCTCAGGAGAAAGGGTCCGTGGAAGTGCTGTGGGAGATTTTTGGCGGTACGATTAACGCCAAAGGTTACAAGGTGCTCGACCCGCATGTTGGACTGATTTATGGCGACTCCATCACCCTTGAGCGGGCGAATGAGATCCTGCGTCGTCTGGAATCGAAAGGATTTGCCAGTTCAAACGTCGTGTTTGGCGTCGGTTCCTTTACCTATCAGTACAACACGCGTGACACCTTCGGTTTTGCGATGAAAGCGACGTGGGGAGAAGTCGACGGCAAAGGCCGGACGATTTTCAAAGAGCCGAAAACCGATAATGGCCTGAAGCGTTCAGCCCGTGGTCTGCTTCGCGTCACACGTGATGAGCAAGGGGAACTGCGTCTGCATGATGAACAAACCTGGAAACAAGAGCAGGAAGGGGAGCTGAAAACTCGTTTTCTCAACGGCAAGCTGTTTAACCGCGAGCATTTCGAAGAAATCCGCCAGCGTCTGGCGATGCAAGGCTAAGCTGGGCTTTTGCCGGATGGCGGCTTTGCCTTATCCGGCCTACGGGCAGCAGGCCGCACGCTTTATGTAGGCCGGATCAGACGCGCCAGCGTCGCCATCCGGCAAAAACTTACTCACCCAACATCTGCTCAAGTTGTTCCTGAGCGTCCAGCCAGGCCATTTCACACTCTTCCAGCCCGGATTTCGCACTGGCCTGCTGCTGCAGACAAGCGGTGAGTTCGGCTTTGCGGCTTTGGTCGTACAGTTCGCTGTCTCCGAGTTTCTCTTCCGCCTGAGCTAACTGCGCGTGCAGTTTCTCCATCTCTTTTTCCAGACGGGTGATCTCTTTGCGCAGCGGTTGCGTCAGAGTGCGCAGTTCCGCTTCGCGACGCTTCTGATCTTTACGCGCCTGGGCACTGTTAACGCTCTCTTTCGCCGGTTCGTCGCCCTGGCTTTCCTGTTTTTGCACATCGCTCAGCCACTGCTGATAATCCTCCAGATCGCCATCAAACGGCTCGACTTTCTTGTCGTGTACCAGATAGAGGTCGTCGGTGGTGGAGCGGATCAGGTGACGGTCGTGCGAGACGACAACCAGCGCGCCTTCAAAATCGATCAGCGCTTCGGTCAGCGCCTGACGCATATCTAAGTCCAGGTGGTTGGTCGGTTCATCGAGCAGCAGCAGGTTCGGGCGCTGCCAGACGATCAATGCCAGCACCAGACGCGCTTTTTCGCCACCGGAGAAGCGGCGAGTCTCTTCGCTGACTTTATCGCCCTGGAAGCCGAATCCACCCAGGTAGTCTCGTAGTTTCTGCTCCAGCTCCTGCGGCGCCATGCGTGCCAGATGCTGAATTGGTGATTCATCGGCGCGTAAAAACTCCAGCTGGTGCTGCGCGAAGTAGCCCAGCTTGATGCCTTTCGCCAGGCCAATCTCGCCGCTGATGGGGGCCAGTTCGCCGGCCAGCTGCTTAATCAGCGTCGATTTACCCGCGCCGTTGCGACCGAGCAGACCGATGCGGGAACCCGGCACCAGGTTCAGTTTGATCGAATCGAGAATGACGCGATCGCCGTAGCCAGCGCTGACCTTTTCCATCTTCAGCAGCGGGTTTGGCAGGCTTTCCGGTTCACGGAAGCTGAAGTGGAACGGGTTGTCCACGTGCGCTGGGGCAATCAGCTCCATGCGTTCCAGCATTTTGATACGACTCTGCGCCTGTTTTGCTTTCGTTGCTTTAGCGCGGAAGCGATCGATATAGCTTTGCAGATGTGCCACGCGCTCCTGCTGGCTTTCGTACATGGCCTGTTGCTGCGCGAGGCGGGTCGCACGCTGGATTTCAAACGCGCTGTAGTTGCCGGTGTACTCGAACATGGTTTGCTGTTCGATATGAATAATTTTATCCACCACCGGATCGAGGAAGTCTCGGTCGTGGGAGATCAAGATCAGCGTGCCCTGATAGCTTTTCAGCCATCTTTCCAGCCAGATCACCGCGTCGAGATCGAGGTGGTTGGTAGGTTCATCGAGCAGTAGTAGGTCTGAACGGCAAATCAGCGCCTGGGCCAGGTTGAGGCGCATACGCCAGCCACCGGAGAAGTCGCTGACCGGCCGTTCAAGCTGTTCGTTGGAGAAACCGAGGCCATGCAGCAGGCTGGCGGCGCGTGAACGCACGGTCCAGGCATCGATGGCATCCAGCTTGCCATGGACAGTGGCAATGGCATGTCCATCGTTACGTTCGTTGGCGTCGTTCAACTGCGCTTCCAGTTGACGATATTCGCGGTCACCGTCAATGACGTACTCCAGCGCGGGCTGTGGCAACGCAGGCGTTTCCTGATTCACCCACGCGAGCTGCCAGTTTCCCGGATAGGTAAATCCTCCAGCGTCGGCGCTGAGTTCATTTTTCAGCAATGCCAGCAGGGTAGATTTACCGCAGCCATTTTTACCCACCAGGCCAACCTTCTGCCCTGGATTAATGGTGGCCGTGGCATTGTCCAGCAAGACGCGCACGCCGCGACGAATTTGTAACGATGAGAAAACAATCATAAGGCGCCGTATGTTCAGACTATGTTAATTTATCATTATGATAATGTAATGTGCGGGCCGTTTGCCGCACCGAGGCGCAATGGTAGCCCAAAACGTCGAAAATAGACAAAAGACAAAACCGGGAGGGGGATGATGTTCCAGCCAGCGAAAGTCTTGCTGCTGTATGCCCATCCGGAATCTCAGGACTCGGTCGCGAACCGTGTTCTGCTTAAACCGGCCATGCAGCTCAGCAATGTTACCGTGCACGACCTTTACGCGCACTATCCTGATTTTTTTATCGATATTCCGCATGAACAGGCGCTGCTGCGTGAGCATGATGTGATCGTTTTTCAGCATCCGCTTTACACCTATAGCTGTCCGGCGCTGTTAAAGGAGTGGCTTGACCGCGTACTGAGCCGCGGATTTGCCAGCGGTCCCGGAGGGAATCAACTGGCGGGAAAGTACTGGCGTAGCGTTATCACTACCGGAGAACCGGAAAGTGCCTACCGCTATGACGCGCTAAACCGTTATCCAATGAGCGATGTGCTGCGCCCTTTCGAGCTGACGGCCGGTATGTGCCGCATGCACTGGATGAGCCCTATTATCGTTTACTGGGCCAGAAGGCAAACGAAGCAGGAGCTGGACAGCCATGCGAAAGCGTATGGTGACTGGCTGGCGAATCCGATCCCTGTGGGAGGCCGCTGATGGAAGGTTCAGATTTGTTGACAGCCGGAGTGTTGTTTCTCTTCGCGGCGGTGGCGGCGGTACCGTTGGCGTCCAGGTTGGGTATCGGCCCGGTGTTGGGTTACTTGCTGGCGGGTATTGCCATCGGCCCGTGGGGATTAGGGTTCATCAGCGATGTGGATGAAATCCTGCACTTTTCCGAGCTGGGCGTGGTTTTTCTGATGTTCATCATTGGGTTGGAACTTAATCCGGCCAAGCTGTGGCAACTGCGGCGTTCAATTTTTGGCGTCGGCGCCGCGCAGGTGATGCTGAGCGCGGTGGTGCTGGCCGGATTATTGATGCTCACTGCGTTCTCCTGGCAGGCGGCAGTGGTTGGCGGCATTGGTCTGGCGATGTCATCGACCGCGATGGCGCTGCAGTTGATGCGTGAGAAAGGCATGAACCGCAGTGAATCCGGGCAGTTGGGTTTTTCGGTGCTGCTGTTTCAGGATCTGGCGGTGATCCCTGCACTGGCGCTGGTTCCGCTGCTGGCGGGGTCTGCTGACGAACATTTTGACTGGATTAAAGTGGGAATGAAGGTGCTGGCCTTTGCCGGCATGCTGATTGGCGGGCGCTATTTGCTGCGTCCGGTTTTCCGCTTTATTGCGGATTCTGGCGTGCGGGAAGTGTTCACCGCTGCCACGCTGCTGTTGGTGCTGGGTTCTGCTTTATTTATGGATGCGCTGGGGCTGTCAATGGCGCTGGGAACGTTTATCGCGGGTGTGCTGCTGGCGGAAAGTGAATACCGACATGAGCTGGAAACGGCAATCGATCCTTTTAAAGGACTGTTGCTCGGGCTGTTTTTTATCTCCGTTGGCATGTCGCTCAATCTCGGCGTGCTCTACACCCATATTCTGTGGGTGGCAGCGAGTGTGATCGTGCTGGTGGTCGTAAAAATGCTGGTGCTGTATGTACTGGCGCGTCTTAACGGCATGAGAAGCTCTGAACGGATGCAATTTGCCGGGGTTTTAAGTCAGGGCGGTGAATTCGCTTTCGTGCTGTTTTCAACGGCATCCTCGCAACGGCTGTTTCAGGGCGACCAAATGGCGTTGCTGCTGGTGACCGTCACGCTGTCGATGATGACCACGCCGCTGGTGATGAAGTTGATTGATAAATGGCTCTCCCGCCAGTTTAACGGCACGGATGAGGAAGACGAAAAACCCTGGGTGGAAGATGATAAACCGCAGGTGATTGTAGTGGGGTTTGGGCGTTTTGGTCAGGTTATTGGTCGCCTGTTGATGGCCAATAAAATGCGTATTACCGTCCTGGAGCGAGATATCAGCGCGGTGAATCTGATGCGCAAATATGGCTATAAGGTCTACTACGGTGACGCCACTCAGGTGGAACTGTTGCGCTCCGCAGGGGCAGAGGCGGCACAGTCTATTGTTATTACCTGTAATGAGCCTGAAGACACAATGAAACTGGTGGAACTGTGCCAACAGTATTTTCCGCATTTGCATATTCTTGCGCGAGCGCGCGGACGTGTAGAGGCGCATGAGTTATTACAGGCCGGTGTGACGCAGTTTTCCCGCGAAACGTTCTCCAGTGCGCTGGAGTTGGGGCGTAAAACGCTGGTTACACTGGGGATGCATCCGCACCAGGCCCAGCGTGCTCAGCTGCATTTTCGTCGGCTGGATATGCGCATGCTGCGGGAACTGATCCCCATGCATACAGATACGGTACAAATCTCTCGAGCCAGGGAAGCACGGCGCGAGCTGGAGGAAATTTTCCAACGAGAGATGCAGCAAGAGCGACGTCAGCTGGATGGCTGGGATGAATTTGAGTAGAGGATAATCATGGCAATTCGTAAACGTTTTATCGCAGGTGCAAAATGTCCGTCCTGCCAGTCGCAGGATACGCTGGCGATGTGGCGTGAAAATAATATCGATATTGTTGAGTGTGTTAAGTGCGGTCATCAGATGCGGGAAGCCGATAAAGAGGCGCGCGAGCACGTTCGCAAAGAAGAGCAAGTGATCGGGATTTTTCATCCGGACTAGCGATATGGCGCAGCTTTTTTTAAGCTAGAGGGTACACGGGTGCAGAATTCCGCTACAATCTGCGCCACTATTCTTTCCATGCTCAGGAGATATCATGAAAGTAGCAAAGGACCTGGTGGTCAGCCTGGCCTATCAGGTACGTACAGAAGACGGTGTGTTGGTTGATGAGTCTCCGGTGAGTGCACCGCTGGACTACCTGCATGGTCACGGTTCCCTGATTTCTGGCCTGGAAACAGCGCTGGACGGTCATGAAGTTGGCGACAAATTCGATGTTGCTGTTGGCGCAAACGACGCATACGGTCAGTACGACGAAAACCTGGTGCAGCGCGTTCCTAAAGACGTCTTCATGGGCGTTGACGAACTGCAGGTTGGCATGCGTTTCCTGGCTGAAACTGACCAGGGTCCAGTACCGGTAGAAATTACCGAAGTGGAAGACGACCACGTTGTGGTTGACGGTAACCACATGCTGGCTGGCCAGAATCTGAAATTCAACGTAGAAGTTGTTGCTATCCGCGAAGCGACCGAAGAAGAACTGGCTCACGGCCACGTTCACGGTGCGCACGGTCACGACCACGATCATGACCACGGTCATGACGGTTGCTGCGGTGGACACGGCCACGACCATGGTCACGAGCACGGCGGCGAAGGCTGCTGCGGCGGTGGCGGTAAAGGTAACGGCGGCGGCTGCGGTTGCCACTAATACCCTTCGTCTTTCAACCCACAGCGGTGTTGGCTGCGCTTTCGAATCCTGGTCACATAGTTATCTATGCTCCCAGGACTTCCTCAAGCTTGCCGCCTTGCTGTGATTTGAAATCCTTTGGGTATATGTGAGTAGATCCGATAAGCGTTAGCGCTTTCGGACACAAAAAAAGCGGGGATATCCCCGCTTTTTTACGTCTCAATAATGTGGCGGAGGGGTCTCTTCAGACTGCGACGCGATGTGGGACGGTTGCGTTGCTTTGAGCTTTTCCGTCAGCAGACGCAGATGGTCGCGCAGTTTGGCCATTTCCAGTTCATGCGCGGTCACCGTCACGTTGAGCTCTTCAATGGTTATCTCCTGAAATGCCAGGCGACTTTCCAGTTCAGCCAGGCGAGTTTCCATTGTTGTATCCTGCATGATTCACCTCTTTCTTTTTTCTCCGGCAGATCGCGGACTGCGGCGAATTCTACTTAACTTTGCCTGTTTGCACAGCACTCAATCTTCGGTCACGAAACTAATTTAAACAAAAAGAGTCTGAAAAGTGGTGATAATAGGGCGTGCCTGTATGTTGATTTGTTCTGCAACGCTTTATAGTACATTTTTATGTTAGTTAACCCTGGGGTGAGATGCCCCGGCCCTGGAGATATGGATGAAATCACTGTTTAAAGTAACGCTGCTGGCGACCACAATGGCTGTTGCTCTGCATGCCCCGATCACCTTCGCTGCTGATGCTGCGAAACCAGCCGCTACTGCTGACAGCAAAGCAGCATTCAAGAATGACGACCAAAAAGCCGCTTACGCGCTGGGCGCGTCCCTGGGTCGTTATATGGAAAACTCTCTGAAAGAGCAGGAAAAGCTGGGCATCAAACTGGATAAAGATCAACTGATCGCTGGTGTTCAGGATGCGTTTGCAGACAAGAGTAAACTGTCTGACCAGGAAATCGAACAAACTCTGCAGGCGTTTGAAGCGCGCGTGAAGAGCTCCGCTCAGGCGAAAATGGAAAAAGACGCGGCTGACAATGAAGCCAAAGGTAAAGTTTACCGCGAGAAATTTGCTAAAGAGAAAGGCGTTAAAACCTCGGCTACTGGCCTGGTCTACAAAGTAGAGAAAGAAGGTACCGGCGCTGCACCGAAAGACAGCGATACCGTGGTTGTTAACTACAAAGGTACGCTGATCGATGGTAAAGAGTTTGATAACTCTTATACCCGTGGTGAGCCGCTCTCTTTCCGTCTTGACGGTGTAATCCCGGGCTGGACTGAAGGCCTGAAAAACATCAAGAAAGGCGGCAAAATCCAGCTGGTTATCCCACCGGATCTGGCTTACGGCAAAACGGGCGTTCCGGGCATTCCGGCCAACTCTACGCTGGTCTTTGATGTTGAACTGTTAGACATCAAACCGGCACCGAAAGCTGACGCGCAGTCAGATGCTGCACCGGCAGATAAAGCTGCAGACAGCAGCAAAAAATAAGCTAACAGAAACCGCCGCCCACAGGGCGGCGGTTTTTTATTATCGACAGGATATAATTAATACTGGAAAGCGCCTTGTGCGCTGTATTACTTTAGATGCCCCTATAATAGTGATGAGCCTGCCCTGACAACATAACGACAGGCTCCTGAAAAGGAGTGCTTTTTTTCATGTCCAGGTCGCTTTTAACCAACGAAACCAGTGAGCTAGATTTGCTGGATCAACGTCCTTTCGATCAAACCGACTTCGATATCCTCAAATCCTACGAAGCGGTAGTGGACGGGTTGGCGATGCTCATTGGTTCCCATTGTGAAATCGTATTGCACTCTTTGCAGGATTTGAAATGCTCGGCCATCCGCATTGCTAATGGTGAACACACGGGCCGTAAAATTGGCTCACCGATTACTGACCTTGCGTTGCGTATGCTGCATGATATGACGGGTGCGGATAGCAGCGTGTCGAAGTGTTACTTCACACGTGCGAAAAGCGGTGTCTTGATGAAGTCGGTGACGATTGCCATTCGCAACCGTGAGCATCGCGTGATTGGTCTGCTGTGCATCAACATGAACCTTGATGTCCCTTTCTCGCAGATAATGAATACCTTTATCCCACCGGAAACCCCGGAAGTGGGCTCTGCCGTCAACTTCGCTTCTTCGGTGGAAGATCTGGTTACCCAGACGCTGGAATTCACAATCGAAGAAGTGAATGCCGATCGTAATGTTTCCAACAACGCGAAGAACCGCCAGATAGTCCTGAATTTGTATGAGAAAGGCATCTTCGATATTAAAGATGCCATCAACCAGGTCGCCGATCGGCTGAACATCTCCAAACATACGGTCTACCTCTATATTCGTCAGTTCAAAAGTGGCGATTTCCAGGGGCAAGATAAGTAATGCGTTTTGCCATCATGGTGACGGGGCCTGCGTACGGCACGCAGCAGGCGAGCAGCGCGTTGCAATTTGCTCATGCGCTACTCAAAGAAGGGCATGAGCTAAGCAGCGTCTTTTTCTATCGTGAAGGTGTGTATAACGCCAACCTACTCACTTCGCCTGCCAGTGATGAATACGATCTGGTACGGGCCTGGCAACAGCTGAACCAACAGCATGGTGTAACACTGAATATTTGCGTGGCTGCGGCGTTGCGACGCGGTGTGGTTGATGAGACTGAGGCAAAGCGGCTGGGGCTGGCAGGCGCTAATTTACAATCAGGTTTTAACCTCAGCGGGCTTGGATCGCTGGCTGAGGCATCCCTGACCTGCGATCGCGTGGTGCAATTCTGATGAAACGTGTTGCTTTTGTCTTTTCTACCGTGCCGCACGGCAGCGCATCTGGCCGTGAAGGGTTAGATGCATTGCTGGCGACCTCTGCATTAACGGAAGACCTCGGTGTGTTTTTTATCGGTGATGGCGTCTTTCAAATCCTTCAGGGACAGCAACCGGATGCCGTGCTGGCGCGAGACTATATCGCGACCTTCAAACTGTTAGGGTTGTACGATATCGATCAATGTTGGCTCTGCGCTGCCTCATTACGCGAGCGGGGCCTTCAGCAGGGGAGTAATTTTGTGATCAATGCGACAGCGCTTGAACCGGAAGATTTACGCCGTGAGCTAGGCAACTATGACGTCATTTTAAGGTTTTGAGACTCTCATGCTGCACACACTACATCGCTCCGCGTGGCTTACCGATTTCTCCTCTCTTCTTCGTCTGATTGATAAAGACGATGAACTTTTATTGCTCCAGGATGGCGTGACGGCAGCAATCGAAGGAAGCCGTTTCCTTGAAAGTCTGCAAAATGCCTCCATTAAGGTCTATGTACTGGAAGAAGACATTAAGGCTCGCGGGTTGAGCGGTCAAATTTCAGACAGTGTCGTCAGGGTTAGCTATACTGACTTCGTCAGACTTACGGTGAAGCATCCCAGCCAGATGTCCTGGTAATTGTGGGATCGTTGTATATTTCTTGACACCTTTTCGACACCGACCTAAAATTCTGCGTCCTCATATTGTATGAGGTCGTTTTATTACGTGTTTACGAAGCAAAAGCTAAAACCAGGAGCTATTTAATGGCAACAGTTAACCAGCTGGTACGCAAACCACGTGCACGCAAAGTTGCAAAAAGCAACGTGCCTGCGCTGGAAGCATGCCCGCAGAAACGTGGCGTATGTACTCGTGTATATACTACCACTCCTAAAAAACCGAACTCCGCACTGCGTAAAGTTTGCCGTGTTCGTCTGACTAACGGTTTTGAAGTGACTTCCTACATCGGTGGTGAAGGTCACAACCTGCAGGAGCACTCCGTGATCCTGATCCGTGGCGGTCGTGTAAAAGACCTCCCGGGTGTTCGTTACCACACCGTTCGTGGTGCGCTTGACTGCTCCGGCGTTAAAGACCGTAAGCAATCACGCTCCAAGTATGGCGTGAAACGTCCTAAGGCTTAATGGTTCTCCGTTAAGTAAGGCCAAACGTTTTATATTAATGTCAAACTAAACTCTTAGAGTTTTGGACAATCCTGAATTAACAACGGAGTATTTCCATGCCACGTCGTCGCGTCATTGGTCAGCGTAAAATTCTGCCGGATCCGAAGTTCGGATCAGAACTGCTGGCTAAATTTGTAAATATCCTGATGGTAGATGGTAAAAAATCTACTGCCGAAACTATCGTATACAGCGCGCTGGAGACCCTGGCTCAGCGTTCTGGTAAAAACGAACTGGAAGCTTTCGAAGTAGCTCTCGAAAACGTGCGCCCGACTGTCGAAGTTAAGTCTCGCCGCGTTGGTGGTTCTACTTATCAGGTACCAGTTGAAGTCCGTCCGGTCCGTCGTAATGCTCTGGCAATGCGTTGGATCGTTGAAGCTGCTCGTAAACGCGGTGATAAATCCATGGCTCTGCGCCTGGCGAACGAACTTTCTGATGCTGCAGAAAACAAAGGTACTGCAGTTAAGAAACGTGAAGACGTTCACCGTATGGCAGAAGCCAACAAGGCGTTCGCACACTACCGTTGGTAATCCCTTCGGAGTTTTAGTCACCAGGCGGGCGCTTCTAGTAAGCAGCCCGCTTTGGGCTACTTAAATTGAACGCCTAAAAGATAAACGAGGAATCAAATGGCTCGTACAACACCCATCGCGCGCTACCGTAACATCGGTATCAGTGCGCACATCGACGCCGGTAAAACCACTACTACCGAACGTATTCTGTTCTACACCGGTGTAAACCATAAAATCGGTGAAGTTCATGACGGCGCAGCCACCATGGACTGGATGGAGCAGGAGCAGGAACGTGGTATTACTATCACCTCCGCAGCGACTACTGCATTCTGGTCTGGTATGGCTAAGCAGTATGAACCGCATCGCGTAAACATCATCGACACCCCGGGGCACGTTGACTTCACTATCGAAGTAGAACGTTCCATGCGTGTGCTTGATGGTGCAGTAATGGTTTACTGCGCAGTTGGTGGTGTTCAGCCTCAGTCTGAAACCGTATGGCGTCAGGCAAACAAATATAAAGTTCCGCGCATTGCGTTCGTTAACAAAATGGACCGTATGGGTGCGAACTTCCTGAAAGTTGTTGGTCAGATCAAAACCCGTCTGGGCGCGAACCCTGTTCCGCTGCAGCTGGCAATTGGCGCTGAAGAAGCGTTCACCGGTGTTGTTGACCTGGTGAAAATGAAAGCCATCAACTGGAACGAAGAAGATGCAGGCGTAACCTTCACTTATGAAGATATCCCGGCTGACATGCAGGAACTGGCTGAAGAATGGCACCAGAACCTGATCGAGTCCGCTGCAGAAGCTTCAGAAGAGCTGATGGAGAAATACCTGGGTGGTGAAGAACTGACTGAAGAAGAGATCAAAAAAGCTCTGCGTCAGCGTGTTCTGAACAACGAAATCATCCTGGTAACCTGTGGTTCTGCGTTCAAGAACAAAGGTGTTCAGGCGATGCTGGATGCGGTAATTGATTACCTGCCATCCCCAGTAGACGTACCTGCGATCAACGGTATTCTGGACGACGGTAAAGATACTCCTGCTGAGCGTCATGCTAGCGATGACGAGCCGTTTGCTGCTCTGGCATTCAAAATCGCTACCGACCCGTTCGTGGGTAACCTGACCTTCTTCCGCGTGTACTCTGGTGTGGTTAACTCCGGTGACACCATCCTGAACTCCGTGAAAACTGCACGTGAACGTTTCGGCCGTATCGTACAGATGCACGCTAACAAACGTGAAGAGATCAAAGAAGTTCGCGCGGGCGATATCGCTGCTGCAATCGGTCTGAAAGACGTGACCACTGGTGACACTCTGTGTGACCCGGATCACCCGATCATTCTGGAACGTATGGAATTCCCTGAGCCGGTAATTTCCATCGCGGTAGAACCGAAAACCAAAGCTGACCAGGAAAAAATGGGTCTGGCTCTGGGCCGTCTGGCTAAAGAAGACCCGTCATTCCGCGTATGGACTGACGAAGAATCTAACCAGACCATTATCGCTGGTATGGGTGAGCTGCACCTCGACATCATCGTTGACCGTATGAAGCGTGAATTCAACGTTGAAGCGAACGTCGGTAAACCTCAGGTTGCTTACCGTGAAGCGATTCGCGCGAAAGTTACCGATATCGAAGGTAAACACGCTAAGCAGTCTGGTGGTCGCGGTCAGTACGGTCATGTTGTTATCGACATGTACCCGCTGGAGCCGGGTTCAAACCCGAAAGGCTACGAGTTCATCAACGACATCAAAGGTGGTGTAATTCCTGGCGAATACATCCCGGCCGTTGATAAAGGCATCCAGGAACAGCTGAAATCTGGCCCGCTGGCTGGTTACCCGGTTGTTGATCTGGGCGTGCGTCTGCACTTCGGTTCTTACCATGACGTTGACTCCTCTGAGCTGGCGTTTAAACTGGCCGCTTCTATCGCCTTCAAAGATGGCTTTAAGAAAGCGAAACCAGTTCTGCTTGAGCCTATCATGAAGGTTGAAGTAGAGACTCCGGAAGAGAACACCGGTGACGTAATCGGTGACTTGAGCCGCCGTCGTGGTATGCTTCGTGGTCAGGAATCCAACGTCACTGGCGTTGTTATCCATGCTGAAGTTCCGCTGTCTGAAATGTTCGGATATGCAACCCAGCTGCGTTCTCTGACCAAAGGCCGTGCTTCTTACTCCATGGAGTTCCTGAAGTACGACGATGCGCCGAACAACGTTGCTCAGGCCGTTATTGAAGCCCGTGGTAAATAATCCACAGGATTAAAACCTAAGTCCCGTGCTCTCTCCATAGGGGAGAGCACTATAGTAAGGAATATAGCCGTGTCTAAAGAAAAATTTGAACGTACAAAACCGCACGTTAACGTCGGCACCATCGGCCACGTTGACCACGGTAAAACTACCCTGACCGCTGCAATCACTACCGTACTGGCTAAAACCTACGGCGGTGCTGCTCGTGCATTCGACCAGATCGATAACGCGCCGGAAGAAAAAGCTCGTGGTATCACCATCAACACTTCTCACGTTGAATATGACACCCCGACTCGCCACTACGCACACGTAGACTGCCCGGGCCACGCCGACTATGTTAAAAACATGATCACCGGTGCTGCGCAGATGGATGGCGCGATCCTGGTTGTTGCTGCGACTGACGGCCCGATGCCGCAGACTCGTGAGCACATCCTGCTGGGTCGTCAGGTAGGCGTTCCGTACATCATCGTGTTCCTGAACAAATGCGACATGGTTGATGACGAAGAGCTGCTGGAACTGGTAGAAATGGAAGTTCGTGAACTTCTGTCTCAGTACGATTTCCCGGGCGACGACACTCCGATCGTTCGTGGTTCTGCTCTGAAAGCGCTGGAAGGCGAAGCAGAGTGGGAAGCGAAAATCATCGAACTGGCTGGCTTCCTGGATTCTTACATCCCAGAACCAGAGCGTGCGATTGACAAGCCGTTCCTGCTGCCTATCGAAGACGTATTCTCCATCTCCGGTCGTGGTACCGTTGTTACCGGTCGTGTAGAGCGCGGTATCATCAAAGTTGGTGAAGAAGTTGAAATCGTTGGTATCAAAGAGACTGCTAAGTCTACCTGTACTGGCGTTGAAATGTTCCGCAAACTGCTGGACGAAGGCCGTGCTGGTGAGAACGTTGGTGTTCTGCTGCGTGGTATCAAACGTGAAGAAATCGAACGTGGTCAGGTACTGGCTAAGCCGGGCTCTATCAAGCCGCACACCAAGTTCGAATCTGAAGTGTACATTCTGTCCAAAGACGAAGGCGGCCGTCATACTCCGTTCTTCAAAGGCTACCGTCCGCAGTTCTACTTCCGTACTACTGACGTGACTGGTACCATCGAACTGCCGGAAGGCGTAGAGATGGTAATGCCGGGCGACAACATCAAAATGGTTGTTACCCTGATCCACCCGATCGCGATGGACGACGGTCTGCGTTTCGCAATCCGTGAAGGCGGCCGTACTGTTGGTGCGGGCGTTGTTGCTAAAGTAATGAGCTAATTATTGATTAATTAGCTTTGAGCTTAAAAAGGGCGCTTCGGCGCCCTTTTTGCTGCCTGCAATTTAGTAGCTGTCATATTTATTCGCATTTTTTATTCATTCTCCCGCCGCGTAAATAGCGCTGTGCTATTGTAATCATAACTATTCTCATTTACACTTTGCGCAGAAATTGAACGGGAGCGATCATGTACGTTTGTTTGTGTAATGCGATAAGTGATAAAAAAATACGTCAGGCTGTTCGCCAGTTTCACCCTCAGTCCTTTCAGCAATTACGTAAATTTATTCCTGTAGGAAATCAATGCGGTAAGTGCATTCGTGCTGCCCGTGAAGTCATGCAGGATGAATTAACGCAAATGCCAGAATTTAAAGAGATCGCCTAAGTCACACTCTTTTTTTTGACATCCCTGTAGCCCCATCTACGCTCTAAGAGTGGAAGCGGAGGGACTATAAAATGAAAGGTGATGTTAAAATCATAAATTATCTCAATAAACTATTGGGAAATGAGCTTGTCGCGATCAACCAGTATTTTCTCCATGCTCGTATGTTTAAAAACTGGGGACTGACTCGCCTCAATGATGTTGAGTACCATGAATCTATCGATGAGATGAAACACGCTGATAAATATATCGAGCGTATTTTATTCTTAGAAGGGCTCCCGAACTTGCAGGATCTTGGCAAGTTGGGTATTGGCGAAGACGTTGAAGAGATGCTGCAATCCGATCTTCGACTCGAGTTGGATGGGGCGAAAGATCTGCGTGAAGCCATTGCCTATGCCGATAGCGTTCATGATTATGTCAGCCGGGACATGATGATCGAGATCCTGACTGAAGAAGAAGGGCATATTGACTGGCTCGAAACTGAGCTGGACCTGATTGCAAAACTTGGCTTGCAAAATTATCTGCAATCGCAAATTAAAGTCAGTGACTAACCGCCCTGTATCAGATTTACCCAGCCAATAACGAAACCCGCAGCCGCCAGATATGGCCCAAAAGGCAGCGGGTTTTTTAGCATCTGTCTCCCGTAACGGACGCAAGAAATCCCGGTGAGACAACATGCCATGCCCGCGGCAAGTAAAACCAACAGTGGTAATGATTCCCAGCGATGCCATGCGCCCAGTGCGGCAAGAAATTTGACATCACCAAAGCCTAATCCTTCCTGTCGGCATATCAAACGATACCCCCAGTAGAACAAAGCAAATACCCCATAGCCCGCTACGGCACCCCAAAGCGCGTCGGATAACTGTGCAGGTCTGCAGCACTGATGATAAATAAGACCGCCCCACAAAAGAGGGTAGGTAAATTTGTCGGGCAGCAACCCGGTACGCAGGTCATGGACTAAGAGCAACCCTGATAGCGAAACATAAATCAGCAGAAAGGGGAGGTCGATGTACATGGGCAAATCTCATTTGGTAAAGAGTTTACCTTCGGGTAAGCACGCCGGCCCTACAAGTCCGGGATGTGAGTTATGGATGCTCTCTTCCACGGAAAACGCGTTGCATCACAGGACATACAATCAGAGTGGAAGGAGGCCCGCATTTATGAACGAGTGATTAATTTCTACGCGGCACTTGCTTAAGACTGAGATTTACGTATAATGCGCGGGCTTGTCTAATATTGACAGCGGTTCGATATGAGCCACCGGTACTGCGAAAGCAATACCAGACAATGTTCCCAATCGGGGAACTCTGTAAGAACGGTTACACTCTCCCATCAATCGTAATGGGTTTGAGGAGTAACTATTTCGTCTATAAAATAATTGGAGCTCTGGTCTCATGCAGAACCAAAGAATCCGTATCCGTTTGAAAGCGTTTGATCATCGTCTGATCGATCAATCAACCGCGGAAATCGTCGAGACTGCCAAGCGCACTGGTGCGCAGGTTCGTGGTCCGATCCCGCTGCCGACCCGCAAAGAGCGTTTCACCGTTCTGATCTCCCCGCACGTCAACAAAGACGCGCGTGATCAGTACGAGATCCGTACTCACAAGCGTCTGGTTGACATCGTTGAGCCAACTGAAAAAACCGTTGATGCTCTGATGCGTCTGGACCTGGCTGCCGGTGTAGACGTGCAGATCAGCCTGGGTTAATCAGGTCATCGAGCGATTGAGAGGTTGATACAATGATTGGTTTAGTCGGTAAAAAAGTGGGTATGACCCGCATCTTCACTGAAGATGGCGTATCTATCCCAGTAACCGTTATCGAAGTTGAAGCAAACCGCGTTACTCAGGTTAAAGATCTGGCTAACGATGGCTATCGCGCTGTTCAGGTTACCACCGGTGCTAAAAAAGCTAACCGCGTAACTAAGCCGGAAGCTGGCCACTTTGCTAAAGCTGGCGTAGAAGCTGGCCGCGGCCTGTGGGAGTTCCGTCTGGCAGATGGTGAAGAATACACCGTTGGTCAGAACATTAGCGTTGAACTGTTTGCTGACGTTAAAAAAGTTGACGTAACCGGTACCTCTAAAGGTAAAGGTTTCGCTGGTACCGTTAAGCGCTGGAACTTCCGTACCCAGGACGCTACTCACGGTAACTCCTTGTCTCACCGCGTTCCGGGTTCTATCGGTCAGAACCAGACTCCGGGCAAAGTGTTCAAAGGCAAGAAAATGGCAGGTCAGCTGGGCAACGAACGTGTAACCGTTCAGAGCCTGGACGTAGTACGTGTTGACGCTGAGCGCAACCTGCTGCTGGTTAAAGGTGGTGTTCCGGGTGCGACCGGTTGCGACCTGATCGTTAAACCAGCTGTGAAGGCGTAAGGGGATAGCAATGGAATTAGTATTGAAAGACGCGCAGAGCGCGCTGACTGTTTCCGAAACTACCTTCGGTCGTGATTTCAACGAAGCGCTGGTTCACCAGGTTGTTGTTGCTTATGCAGCTGGTGCTCGTCAGGGTACTCGTGCTCAGAAGACTCGTGCTGAAGTAACTGGTTCAGGCAAAAAGCCGTGGCGCCAGAAAGGTACCGGCCGTGCGCGTTCAGGTTCTATCAAGAGCCCGATCTGGCGTTCAGGTGGCGTGACCTTCGCTGCTCGTCCACAGGACCACAGTCAAAAAGTTAACAAAAAGATGTACCGCGGCGCGCTGAAAAGCATTCTGTCCGAACTGGTACGTCAGGATCGTCTGATCGTTGTCGAATCATTCTCTGTAGAAGCGCCTAAAACTAAGCTGCTGGCACAGAAACTGAAAGACATGGCTCTGGAAGATGTGCTGATCATCACCGGTGAGCTGGACGAAAACCTGTTCCTGGCTGCGCGCAACCTGCACAAGGTTGACGTACGCGATGCAACTGGTATCGACCCGGTTAGCCTGATCGCCTTCGACAAAGTCGTAATGACTGCTGATGCTGTTAAGCAAGTTGAGGAGATGCTGGCATGATTCGTGAAGAACGTCTGCTGAAAGTGCTGCGCGCACCGCACGTTTCTGAAAAAGCGTCTACTGCGATGGAAAAAACTAACACCATCGTTCTCAAAGTTGCTAAAGACGCGACCAAAGCAGAAATCAAAGCTGCTGTGCAGAAACTGTTTGAAGTCGAAGTCGAAGTCGTTAACACCCTGGTAGTTAAAGGGAAAGTTAAACGTCACGGACAGCGTATCGGTCGTCGTAGCGACTGGAAAAAAGCTTACGTCACCCTGAAGGAAGGCCAGAATCTGGACTTCGTCGGCGGCGCTGAGTAAGTCGGAGGAGTAATACAATGGCAGTTGTTAAATGTAAACCGACATCTCCGGGTCGTCGCCACGTTGTTAAAGTGGTCAACCCAGAGCTGCACAAGGGCAAACCTTTTGCTCCGCTGGTTGAAAAAAACAGCAAATCCGGTGGTCGTAACAACAATGGCCGTATCACCACTCGTCACATCGGTGGTGGTCACAAGCAGGCTTATCGTATTGTTGACTTCAAACGCAACAAAGACGGTATCCCGGCAGTTGTTGAACGTCTTGAGTACGATCCGAACCGCTCCGCGAACATCGCGCTGGTTCTGTACAAAGACGGTGAACGCCGTTACATCCTGGCCCCTAAAGGCCTGAAAGCTGGCGACCAGATTCAGTCTGGCGTTGATGCTGCAATCAAAGCAGGTAACACCCTGCCGATGCGCAATATCCCGGTTGGTTCTACCGTTCATAACGTAGAAATGAAACCAGGTAAAGGCGGTCAGCTGGCACGTTCCGCTGGTACTTACGTTCAGATCGTTGCTCGTGATGGTGCTTATGTCACCCTGCGTCTGCGTTCTGGTGAAATGCGTAAAGTCGAAGCAGACTGCCGTGCAACTCTGGGCGAAGTTGGCAATGCTGAGCATATGCTGCGCGTTCTGGGTAAAGCAGGTGCTGCACGCTGGCGTGGTGTTCGTCCTACCGTTCGCGGTACTGCGATGAACCCAGTCGACCACCCACATGGTGGTGGTGAAGGTCGTAACTTTGGTAAGCACCCGGTAACTCCGTGGGGCGTTCAGACCAAAGGTAAGAAGACCCGCAGCAACAAGCGTACTGATAAATTCATCGTACGTCGCCGTAGCAAATAATTTTAGAGGATAAGCCATGCCACGTTCTCTCAAGAAAGGTCCTTTTATTGACCTGCACTTGCTGAAGAAGGTAGAGAAAGCGGTGGAAAGCGGAGACAAGAAGCCCCTGCGCACTTGGTCCCGTCGTTCAACGATCTTTCCTAACATGATCGGTTTGACCATCGCTGTCCATAATGGTCGTCAGCACGTTCCGGTATTTGTTTCCGACGAAATGGTCGGTCACAAACTGGGTGAATTCGCACCGACTCGTACTTATCGCGGCCACGCTGCTGATAAAAAAGCGAAGAAGAAATAAGGTAGGAGGAAGAGATGGAAACTTTAGCTCAACATCGCCATGCTCGTTCTTCTGCTCAGAAGGTTCGCCTTGTTGCAGACCTGATTCGCGGTAAGAAAGTGTCGCAGGCTCTGGATATTCTGACCTACACCAATAAGAAAGCGGCTGTACTGGTTAAGAAAGTCCTGGAATCTGCCATTGCTAACGCTGAACACAACGATGGCGCTGACATTGACGATCTGAAAGTTACGAAAATTTTCGTAGACGAAGGCCCGAGCATGAAGCGCATTATGCCGCGTGCAAAAGGTCGTGCAGATCGCATCCTGAAGCGCACCAGCCACATTACTGTGGTTGTGTCCGATCGCTGAGACTCTGGAGACTAGCAATGGGTCAGAAAGTACATCCTAATGGTATTCGCCTGGGTATTGTAAAACCATGGAACTCAACCTGGTTTGCGAACACCAAAGAATTCGCTGACAACCTGGACAGCGATTTTAAAGTACGTCAGTACCTGACTAAGGAACTGGCTAAAGCGTCTGTATCTCGTATCGTTATCGAGCGTCCGGCTAAGAGCATCCGTGTGACCATTCACACCGCTCGCCCGGGTATCGTTATCGGTAAGAAAGGCGAAGACGTAGAAAAACTGCGCAAAGTCGTAGCGGATATTGCTGGCGTTCCTGCTCAGATCAATATCGCCGAAGTGCGTAAGCCTGAACTGGACGCAAAATTGGTTGCTGACAGCATCACTTCTCAGCTGGAACGTCGCGTTATGTTCCGTCGTGCTATGAAGCGTGCTGTACAGAACGCAATGCGTCTGGGCGCTAAAGGTATCAAAGTTGAAGTTAGCGGCCGTCTGGGCGGCGCGGAAATCGCACGTACCGAATGGTACCGCGAAGGTCGCGTACCTCTGCACACTCTGCGTGCTGACATCGACTACAACACCTCTGAAGCGCACACCACTTACGGTGTAATCGGCGTTAAAGTGTGGATCTTCAAAGGCGAGATCCTGGGTGGTATGGCTGCTGTTGAACAACCGGAAAAACCGGCTGCTCAACCTAAAAAGCAGCAGCGTAAAGGCCGTAAATAAGGAGCGTCGCTGATGTTACAACCAAAGCGTACAAAATTCCGTAAAATGCACAAAGGCCGTAACCGCGGTCTGGCTGCTGGCGCGGATGTTAGCTTCGGCAGCTTCGGTCTGAAAGCTGTTGGCCGTGGTCGTCTGACTGCCCGTCAGATCGAAGCAGCACGTCGTGCTATGACCCGTGCAGTTAAGCGTCAAGGTAAGATCTGGATCCGTGTATTCCCGGACAAACCGATCACTGAAAAGCCGCTGGCAGTGCGTATGGGTAAAGGTAAAGGTAACGTGGAGTATTGGGTTGCCTTGATTCAGCCGGGTAAAGTCCTGTATGAAATGGACGGCGTACCGGAAGAGCTGGCCCGTGAAGCATTCAAGCTGGCAGCAGCGAAACTGCCGATTAAAACCACCTTTGTAACTAAGACGGTGATGTAATGAAAGCAAAAGAGCTGCGTGAGAAGAGTGTTGAAGAGCTGAACACCGAGCTGCTGAATCTGCTGCGTGAGCAGTTCAACCTGCGTATGCAGGCTGCAAGTGGCCAGCTGCAACAGTCTCACCTGTTGAAGCAAGTGCGTCGTGACGTCGCACGCGTTAAGACTTTACTGACTGAGAAGGCGGGTGCGTAATGACCGATAAAATCCGTACTCTGCAAGGTCGCGTTGTTAGCGATAAAATGGAGAAATCCATCGTTGTTGCTATCGAACGTTTTGTGAAACACCCGATCTACGGTAAATTCATTAAGCGTACGACCAAACTGCACGTACATGACGAGAACAACGAATGCGGTACTGGTGACGTGGTTGAAATCCGCGAATGCCGTCCGCTGTCCAAGACTAAGTCCTGGACGCTGGTTCGCGTTGTAGAGAAAGCCGTTCTGTAATACAGTAGGCATTCTCAACGAATAAACGGCTCAGCGATGAGCCGTTTATTTTTTCTACCCATATCGTTGAAGCGGTGTTATAATGCCGCGCCCCCGATATGGGGCTTTTTTAACGACCTGATTTTCGGGTCTCAGTAGTAGTTGACATTAGCGGAGCACTAAAATGATCCAAGAACAGACTATGCTGAACGTCGCCGACAACTCCGGTGCACGTCGCGTAATGTGTATCAAGGTTCTGGGTGGCTCGCACCGTCGCTACGCAGGCGTCGGCGATATCATCAAGATCACCATCAAGGAAGCAATTCCGCGTGGTAAGGTCAAAAAAGGTGATGTGCTGAAGGCGGTAGTGGTGCGCACCAAGAAGGGTGTTCGTCGCCCGGACGGTTCTGTCATTCGCTTCGATGGTAATGCATGCGTTATTTTAAACAATAACAGCGAGCAACCTATCGGTACGCGTATTTTTGGGCCGGTAACTCGTGAACTTCGTAACGAGAAGTTCATGAAAATTATCTCTCTGGCACCAGAAGTACTCTAAGGAGCGAATCATGGCAGCGAAGATCCGTCGTGATGACGAAGTTATCGTGTTAACCGGTAAAGATAAAGGTAAACGCGGTAAAGTTAAGAATGTCCTGTCTTCCGGCAAGGTCATTGTTGAAGGTATCAACCTGGTTAAAAAACATCAGAAGCCGGTTCCGGCCCTGAACCAACCAGGCGGCATCGTAGAGAAAGAAGCAGCTATTCAGATCTCTAACCTTGCTATCTTCAACGCGGCAACCGGCAAGGCTGACCGTGTAGGCTTTAGATTCGAAGACGGCAAAAAAGTCCGTTTCTTCAAATCTAACAGCGAAACTATCAAGTAATTTGGAGTAGTACGATGGCGAAACTGCATGATTACTACAAAGACGAAGTAGTCGCTAAACTCATGACTGAGTTTAACTACAATTCTGTCATGCAAGTCCCTCGGGTCGAGAAGATCACCCTGAACATGGGTGTTGGTGAAGCGATCGCTGACAAGAAACTGCTGGATAACGCAGCAGCTGACCTGACAGCAATCTCCGGTCAAAAACCGCTGATCACCAAAGCACGCAAATCAGTTGCAGGCTTCAAAATCCGTCAGGGCTATCCGATCGGCTGTAAAGTAACTCTGCGTGGCGAACGCATGTGGGAGTTCTTTGAGCGCCTGATCACTATTGCTGTTCCACGTATCCGTGACTTCCGTGGCTTGTCCGCTAAGTCTTTCGACGGTCGTGGTAACTACAGCATGGGTGTCCGTGAGCAGATCATCTTCCCAGAAATCGACTACGATAAAGTCGACCGCGTGCGTGGTTTGGATATTACCATTACCACTACTGCGAAATCTGATGAAGAAGGCCGTGCTCTGCTGGCTGCCTTTGACTTCCCGTTCCGCAAGTAAGGTAGGGTTACTGAATGGCTAAGCAATCAATGAAAGCACGCGAAGTAAAGCGCGTAGCTTTAGCTGATAAGTACTTCGCAAAACGCGCTGAACTGAAAGCTATTATCTCTGATGTGAACGCGACCGACGAAGATCGTTGGAACGCAGTTCTCAAGCTGCAGTCTCTGCCGCGTGATTCCAGCCCGTCCCGTCAGCGTAACCGCTGCCGTCAAACAGGTCGTCCGCATGGCTATGTGGGCAAGTTCGGGTTGAGCCGTATCAAACTGCGTGAAGCCGCCATGCGCGGTGAAGTACCAGGCTTGAAAAAGGCTAGCTGGTAATTACCAATTGAATCACGGGAGTAAAGACAGATGAGCATGCAAGATCCGATCGCGGATATGCTGACCCGTATCCGTAACGGTCAGGCCGCGAATAAAGCTGCGGTCACCATGCCTTCCTCCAAGCTGAAAGTGGCAATTGCCAACGTGCTGAAGGAAGAAGGTTTTATTGAAGATTTTAAAGTTGAAGGCGACACCAAGCCGGAACTGGAACTTACTCTCAAGTATTTCCAGGGTAAAGCTGTTGTAGAAAGCATTCAGCGTGTCAGTCGCCCAGGTCTGCGCATTTATAAGCGTAAAGACGAGCTGCCGAAAGTTATGGCTGGCATGGGTATCGCAGTTGTTTCTACCTCTAAAGGTGTTATGACTGATCGTGCAGCGCGCCAGGCTGGTCTTGGTGGCGAAATTATCTGCTACGTAGCCTAATCGGAGGAAAAAATGTCTCGTGTTGCTAAAGCACCGGTCGTTATTCCTGCCGGCGTTGATGTAAAAATCAACGGTCAGGTTATTACGATCAAAGGTAAAAACGGCGAGCTGACTCGTACTCTCAACGATGCTGTTGCAGTAAATCATGCAGATAATGCACTGACCTTCGGTCCGCGTGATGGTTACGCAGATGGATGGGCTCAGGCTGGTACCGCGCGTGCCCTGTTGAATGCAATGGTTGTCGGTGTTACCGAAGGCTTCACTAAGAAGCTTCAGCTGGTTGGTGTAGGTTATCGTGCAGCGGTTAAAGGGAATGTAGTAAACCTGGCTTTAGGTTTCTCTCACCCAGTTGACCATCAGCTGCCTGCGGGAATCACTGCAGAATGTCCGTCTCAGACTGAAATCGTGCTGAAAGGCGCTGATAAACAGCTGATCGGTCAGGTTGCAGCAGATCTGCGCGCCTACCGTCGTCCTGAGCCTTATAAAGGCAAGGGTGTTCGTTACGCCGACGAAGTCGTGCGTACCAAAGAGGCTAAGAAGAAGTAAGGTAACACTATGGATAAGAAATCTGCTCGTATCCGTCGTGCGACCCGCGCACGCCGCAAGTTCCAGGAGCTGGGTGCAACTCGCCTGGTGGTACATCGTACCCCGCGTCATATTTACGCACAGGTAATTGCACCGAACGGTTCTGAAGTTCTGGTAGCTGCTTCTACTGTAGAAAAAGCTATCGCTGAACAATTGAAGTACACCGGTAACAAAGACGCTGCTGCAGCTGTAGGTAAAGCTGTTGCTGAACGCGCTCTGGAAAAAGGCATCAAAGATGTTTCTTTTGACCGTTCCGGGTTCCAATATCATGGTCGTGTCCAGGCACTGGCAGATGCTGCCCGTGAAGCTGGCCTTCAGTTCTAAGGTAGAGGTGTAAGATGGCTCACATCGAAAAACAAGCTGGCGAACTGCAGGAAAAGCTGATCGCGGTTAACCGCGTATCTAAAACCGTTAAAGGTGGTCGTATTTTCTCCTTCACAGCTCTGACTGTAGTTGGTGATGGTAACGGTCGCGTTGGTTTTGGTTACGGTAAAGCGCGTGAAGTTCCAGCAGCGATCCAGAAAGCGATGGAAAAAGCCCGTCGCAATATGATTAACGTCGCGCTGAACCACGGCACCCTGCAGCACCCGGTTAAGGGTACTCACACGGGTTCTCGTGTATTCATGCAGCCGGCTTCCGAAGGTACCGGTATCATCGCCGGTGGTGCAATGCGCGCCGTTCTGGAAGTCGCTGGAGTTCGTAACGTTCTGGCTAAAGCGTATGGTTCTACTAACCCGATTAACGTGGTTCGTGCAACTATCGATGGCCTGGAAAATATGAAATCTCCGGAAATGGTCGCTGCCAAGCGTGGTAAATCCGTTGAAGAAATTCTGGGGAAATAAACCATGGCAAAGACTATTAAAATTACTCAAACCCGCAGTGCAATCGGTCGTCTGCCGAAACACAAGGCAACGCTGCTTGGCCTGGGTCTGCGTCGTATTGGTCACACCGTAGAGCGCGAGGATACTCCTGCTGTTCGTGGTATGGTCAACGCGGTTTCCTTCATGGTTAAAGTTGAGGAGTAAGAGATGCGTTTAAATACTCTGTCTCCGGCCGAAGGCTCTAAAAAAGCGGCTCGCCGCCTGGGTCGTGGTATCGGTTCTGGCCTCGGTAAAACCGGTGGTCGTGGTCACAAAGGTCAGAAGTCTCGTTCTGGCGGTGGCGTACGTCGCGGTTTCGAGGGTGGTCAGATGCCTCTGTACCGTCGTCTGCCGAAATTCGGCTTCACTTCACGTAAAGCAGCGATTACAGCCGAAGTTCGTCTGTCTGACCTGGCTAAAGTTGAAGGCGGTGTTGTAGACCTGAACACGCTGAAAGCAGCTAACATTATCGGTATCCAGATCGAGTTCGCGAAAGTGATCCTGGCTGGTGAAGTCACTACTCCGGTAACTGTTCGTGGCCTGCGTGTTACTAAAGGCGCTCGTGCTGCTATCGAAGCTGCTGGCGGTAAAATCGAGGAATAAGTAGCAGATGGCTAAACAACCGGGATTAGATTTTCAAAGTGCCAAAGGTGGCTTAGGCGAGCTGAAACGCAGACTGCTGTTTGTAATCGGCGCGCTGATTGTGTTCCGTATTGGCTCTTTCATTCCGATCCCTGGTATTGATGCCGCTGTACTTGCCAAACTGCTTGAGCAACAGCGAGGCACCATCATTGAAATGTTTAACATGTTCTCTGGTGGTGCTCTCAGCCGTGCTTCTATCTTTGCTCTGGGGATCATGCCGTATATTTCGGCGTCGATCATTATCCAGCTGCTGACGGTGGTTCATCCAACGCTGGCAGAAATTAAGAAAGAAGGGGAGTCTGGTCGTCGTAAGATCAGCCAGTACACCCGCTACGGTACTCTGGTGCTGGCAATATTCCAGTCGATCGGTATTGCTACCGGTCTGCCGAATATGCCTGGTATGCAGGGCCTGGTGATGAACCCAGGCTTTGCATTCTATTTCACCGCTGTTGTAAGTCTGGTTACAGGGACGATGTTCCTGATGTGGTTGGGTGAACAGATTACTGAACGTGGTATCGGCAACGGTATCTCAATCATTATCTTCGCCGGTATTGTAGCGGGACTCCCGCCAGCCATTGCCCATACTATCGAGCAAGCGCGTCAAGGCGACCTGCACTTCCTCGTGTTGCTGTTGGTTGCAGTATTAGTATTCGCAGTGACGTTCTTTGTTGTATTTGTTGAGCGTGGTCAACGCCGCATTGTGGTAAACTACGCGAAACGTCAGCAAGGTCGTCGTGTCTATGCTGCACAGAGCACACATTTACCGCTGAAAGTGAATATGGCGGGGGTAATCCCGGCAATCTTCGCTTCCAGTATTATTCTGTTCCCGGCGACCATCGCGTCATGGTTCGGGGGCGGGACTGGTTGGAACTGGCTGACAACAATTTCGCTGTATTTGCAGCCTGGGCAACCGCTTTATGTGTTACTCTATGCGTCTGCAATCATATTCTTCTGTTTCTTCTACACGGCGTTGGTTTTCAACCCGCGTGAAACAGCAGATAACCTGAAGAAGTCCGGTGCATTTGTACCAGGAATTCGTCCGGGAGAGCAAACGGCGAAGTATATCGATAAAGTAATGACCCGCCTGACTTTGGTTGGTGCGCTCTACATTACCTTTATCTGCCTGATCCCGGAGTTCATGCGTGATGCAATGAAAGTACCGTTCTACTTCGGTGGGACCTCACTGCTTATCGTTGTTGTCGTGATTATGGACTTTATGGCTCAAGTGCAAACTCTGATGATGTCAAGTCAGTACGAGTCTGCATTGAAGAAGGCGAATCTGAAAGGCTACGGCCGTTAACAGTCGCCCGAGAAGTTACGGAGAGTAAAAATGAAAGTTCGTGCTTCCGTCAAGAAATTATGCCGTAACTGCAAAATCGTTAAGCGTGATGGTGTCATCCGTGTGATTTGCAGTGCCGAGCCGAAGCATAAACAGCGCCAAGGCTGATTTATTCGCATATTTTTCTTGCAAAGTTGGGTTGAGCTGGCTAGATTAGCCAGCCAATCTTTTGTATGTCTGTGCGTTTCCATTTGAGTATCCTGAAAACGGGCTTTTCAGCATGGTGCGTACATATTAAATAGTAGGAGTGCATAGTGGCCCGTATAGCAGGCATTAACATTCCTGATCAGAAACATGCTGTGATCGCATTAACTTCGATCTACGGCGTCGGCAAGACCCGTTCTAAAGCCATTCTGGCTGCCGCGGGTATCGCTGAAGATGTTAAGATCAGTGAGCTGTCTGAAGAACAAATCGACACGCTGCGTGACGAAGTTGCCAAATTTGTCGTTGAAGGTGATCTGCGCCGTGAAGTTAGCATGAGCATCAAGCGCCTTATGGACCTTGGTTGCTATCGCGGTTTGCGTCATCGTCGTGGTCTCCCGGTTCGCGGTCAGCGTACCAAGACCAACGCACGTACCCGTAAGGGTCCGCGCAAACCGATCAAGAAATAATCGGGGTGATTGAATAATGGCAAAGGCACCAATTCGTGCACGTAAACGTGTAAGAAAACAAGTCTCTGACGGCGTGGCTCATATCCATGCTTCTTTTAACAACACCATCGTTACCATTACTGATCGTCAGGGTAACGCACTGGGTTGGGCAACAGCCGGTGGTTCCGGTTTCCGTGGTTCTCGCAAATCCACTCCGTTTGCAGCTCAGGTTGCAGCAGAGCGTTGCGCTGAAGCCGTAAAAGAATACGGTATCAAGAATCTGGAAGTTATGGTCAAAGGACCGGGTCCAGGTCGCGAATCTACTGTTCGTGCTCTGAACGCCGCTGGTTTCCGCATCACTAATATTACTGATGTGACTCCGATCCCTCATAACGGTTGTCGTCCGCCGAAAAAACGTCGCGTATAACGCTGTCGTTTCTAGGATTGTTGGAGAAAGAAAATGGCAAGATATTTGGGTCCTAAGCTCAAGCTGAGCCGTCGTGAGGGCACTGACTTATTCCTTAAGTCTGGCGTTCGCGCGATCGATACCAAGTGTAAAATTGAACAAGCTCCTGGCCAGCACGGTGCGCGTAAACCGCGTCTGTCTGACTATGGTGTGCAGTTGCGTGAAAAGCAAAAAGTTCGCCGTATCTACGGTGTGCTGGAGCGTCAGTTCCGTAACTACTACAAAGAAGCAGCACGTCTGAAAGGCAACACCGGTGAAAACCTGTTGGGTCTGCTGGAAGGTCGTCTGGACAACGTTGTATACCGTATGGGCTTCGGTGCCACTCGTGCAGAAGCACGTCAGCTGGTCAGCCATAAAGCAATTATGGTAAACGGTCGTGTTGTTAACATCGCTTCTTATCAGGTTAGTCCGAATGACGTTGTTAGCATTCGTGAGAAAGCGAAGAAGCAGTCTCGCGTGAAAGCCGCTCTGGAGCTGGCTGAGCAGCGTGAAAAGCCAACCTGGCTGGAAGTTGATGCTGGCAAGATGGAAGGTACGTTCAAGCGTAAGCCGGAGCGTTCTGATCTGTCTGCGGACATTAACGAACACCTGATCGTCGAGCTTTACTCCAAGTAAAGCTTAGTACCAAAGAGAGGACACAATGCAGGGTTCTGTGACAGAGTTTCTAAAACCGCGCCTGGTAGATATCGAGCAAGTGAGTTCGACGCACGCCAAGGTGACCCTTGAGCCTTTAGAGCGTGGCTTTGGCCATACTTTGGGTAACGCACTGCGCCGTATTCTGCTCTCATCGATGCCGGGTTGCGCGGTGACCGAGGTTGAGATTGATGGTGTACTACATGAGTACAGCACCAAAGAAGGCGTTCAGGAAGATATCCTGGAAATCCTGCTCAACCTGAAAGGGCTGGCGGTGAGAGTTCAGGGTAAAGATGATGTTATTCTTACCTTGAATAAATCTGGCATTGGCCCTGTGACTGCAGCCGACATTACCCATGATGGTGATGTCGAAATCGTCAAGCCACAGCACGTGATCTGCCACCTGACCGATGAGAATGCATCTATTAGCATGCGTATCAAAGTTCAGCGCGGTCGTGGTTATGTGCCGGCTTCTACCCGAATTCATTCGGAAGAAGATGAGCGCCCAATCGGCCGTCTGCTGGTCGACGCATGCTACAGCCCTGTAGAGCGTATTGCCTACAATGTTGAAGCAGCGCGTGTAGAACAGCGTACCGACCTGGACAAGCTGGTCATCGAAATGGAAACCAACGGCACAATCGATCCTGAAGAGGCGATTCGTCGTGCGGCTACCATTCTGGCTGAACAACTGGAAGCTTTCGTTGATTTACGTGATGTACGTCAGCCGGAAGTTAAAGAAGAGAAACCAGAATTCGATCCGATCCTGCTGCGCCCTGTTGACGATCTGGAATTGACTGTCCGCTCTGCTAACTGCCTCAAAGCAGAAGCTATCCACTATATCGGTGATCTGGTACAGCGTACTGAGGTTGAGCTTCTTAAGACGCCTAACCTTGGTAAAAAATCTCTTACCGAGATTAAAGACGTGCTGGCTTCCCGTGGACTGTCTCTGGGCATGCGCCTGGAAAACTGGCCACCGGCAAGCATCGCTGACGAGTAACCGGATCACAGGTTAAGGTTTTACTGAGAAGGATAAGGTCATGCGCCATCGTAAGAGTGGTCGTCAACTGAACCGCAACAGCAGCCATCGCCAGGCTATGTTCCGCAATATGGCAGGTTCACTGGTTCGTCATGAAATCATCAAGACGACTCTGCCGAAAGCGAAAGAGCTGCGTCGCGTAGTTGAGCCGCTGATTACTCTTGCCAAGACTGATAGCGTAGCTAATCGTCGTCTGGCATTCGCCCGTACTCGTGATAACGAGATCGTGGCAAAACTGTTTAACGAACTGGGCCCGCGTTTCGCGAGCCGCGCCGGTGGTTACACTCGCATTCTGAAGTGTGGTTTCCGTGCAGGCGACAACGCGCCGATGGCATACATCGAGCTGGTTGATCGTTCAGAGAAAACAGAAGCTGCTGCAGAGTAATCTGTAGTAACGTAAAAAAACCCGCCTCGGCGGGTTTTTTTATATCCGTCATATCCCCACTTATCTACAATATCTGTACTCTTTTTGTTCATCCCCTGGAGTGTTGTATGTGGTTACTGGACCAGTGGGCAGAGCGCCATATTATTGATGCACAATCTAAAGGTGAGTTTGATGATTTACCGGGAACGGGCGAACCGCTGACTCTTGACGATGACTCCCATGTCCCGCCTGAACTCCGAGCCGGATACCGTTTATTAAAAAATGCAGGTTGCCTTCCTCCTGAGCTCGAGCAACGCAGAGAAGCAATACAACTGCTTGAAATACTCGCGGGGATTCGCAAAGATGATCCAAGTTATCCGGAGGTGAGCCGAAGACTGTCGCTGCTGGAACTTAAACTTCGGCAGGCTGGACTCAGCACCGAGTTTTTGCGCGGTGACTACGCAGATAAGCTGCTAAAAAAGATCAACGATGAATAGCGGAGAGAGCATGTACCGAATTGGTGAAATAGCGAAACTGGCTGACGTGACGCCAGATACTATCCGCTACTATGAAAAGCAGCAGATGATGGAGCATGAAGTGCGTACTGAAGGCGGATTTCGCCTCTATACAGAAAGCGATCTTCAGCGCCTGAAGTTTATTCGTTATGCCCGCCAGCTTGGTTTCACTCTGGAGTCGATCCGCGAATTGCTTTCGATCCGTGTTGATCCCGAACACCATACCTGTCAGGAATCAAAAGGGATCGTCCAGGAAAGACTGCAAGAAGTCGAAGCACGTATTGCCGAACTTCAGACGATACAGCGGTCTCTGCAGCGATTGAATGATGCATGCTGCGGCAAGGCACACAGCAGCGTGTACTGCTCTATTCTTGAAGCTCTTGAGCAAGGCGCCAGTGGAACAACATCAGGCTGTTGATTTCTTGAACTGCCGGGTCTACACTCGCGGCGTAAATTACTACAAACTGGAGATATTATGAGTCGTTATCAGCACACCAAAGGGCAGATAAAGGACAACGCCATTGAGGCGCTTCTGCATGACCCACTGTTCAGACAGCGCGTTGAGAAAAATAAGAAAGGGAAAGGAAGTTATCTACGTAAAGGCAAACATGGCAATCGGGGTAACTGGGAGGCCAGTGGCAAGAAAGTAATTAACTTTTTTACCACTGGCCTTCTTGTTTCAGTGAGTGTTTAAGAGCGGTTATTCTGTTCTTTCAGCAGGTCACGAATTTCACTCAGTAATACTTCTTCTTTCGATGGAGCTGGCGGTGCTGCTGGCTCCTCCGCTTTTTTACGGTTCAGTTTGTTGATCAGTTTGATTGCCATAAAGATAGCAAACGCAACAATAATGAAATCGAAGACATTCTGAATAAATACACCGTAATGCATGACCACGGCAGGGATGTCTCCCTGTGCATCACGTAGCGTTAAAGCAAACTGTTTAAAATCAATCCCACCAATTAACAACCCCAGTGGCGGCATGATGATATCGGCAACCAGTGATGAAACAATCTTACCGAATGCCGCACCAATAATGACACCCACTGCCAAATCGACAACATTCCCGCGCATCGCGAATTCGCGAAACTCTTTAATAATGCTCATTTTATTCTCCCTATGCAGCTGACGTTTATAAGTTTAACAAATGTTTAGGCAATTTCCATTTATGTATTGCCGAAAGGAAAATTTATTAGACCATGAAATATAAAGGGAAATAAAAAGGGCGCTGTATTAGCGCCCAAATTATTACAGGAAGAAAGGACTTGGCTGGAATAGTCTCTCGACGTCGGTAATAAACTTTTTATCTGTCAGGAACATAATTACGTGATCGCCCTGCTCAATGCGCAGGTTATCGTTGGCAATCATCACATCATTACCACGCACAACGGCGCCAATAATGGTTCCAGGGGGAAGTTTAATTTCATCAATTGAACGCCCCACAACCCGAGATGTTGTTTCATCCCCGTGTGCGACGGCTTCAATGGCTTCCGCGACGCCACGGCGTAGTGAAGAAACACCGACAATGTCAGCTTTACGTACGTGACTGAGCAGCGCGGAGATGGTCGCCTGCTGCGGTGAAATAGCAATATCGATCACGCTACCTTGCACCAGATCGACGTATGCTCTGCGTTGGATTAACACCATCACTTTCTTGGCACCCATCCGTTTGGCAAGCATCGCCGACATGATATTCGCTTCATCATCGTTGGTCACTGCGATGAACAGATCAACTTGATCGATATGTTCTTCGGCCAGTAACTCTTGATCCGAAGCATCACCAAAAAAGACGATCGTATTTTGCAGTTTCTCTGCAAGTTCGGATGCTCGCTGTTGATTACGTTCGATCAGTTTGACGCTGTAATCTTTTTCCAGACGACGTGCAAGACCCGCTCCGATATTACCGCCGCCTACTAACATAATGCGTTTGTACGGTTTTTCCAGACGCTGCAGTTCACTCATTACGGCGCGAATATGCTGTGATGCCGCAATAAAGAAGACTTCATCACCCGCTTCAACGATCGTAGAACCTTGTGGACGGATTGGTCGGTCATGACGGAAAATCGCCGCAACGCGGGTATCGATGTGCGGCATATGTTCACGCATTGTTGACAGCGCATTACCGATAAGCGGCCCGCCGTAATAGGCTTTTACTACTGCCAGACTGACTTTACCTTCGGCAAAATTCACCACCTGTAATGCACCCGGATATTCAATCAGTCGATAAATGCTATCGATAACCAGTTGCTCCGGCGCAATCAGGTGATCGATAGGTACCGCATCGGATTGGAATAGCTTGTCCGCATCACGAACATAATCCGGTGAACGAATACGGGCGATGCGATTAGGCGTATTAAACAGTGAATAAGCTACCTGGCAGGCAACCATATTTGTTTCATCTGAGCTGGTTACGGCAACCAGCATATCGGCATCGTCGGCCCCAGCTTCACGCAGTACGCGAGGATGTGAACCGTGCCCTTGCACGACGCGGAGATCAAACTTGTCCTGCAGGCTGCGCAGACGTTCACCATTGGTATCGACTACCGTGATATCGTTGTTCTCTCCGACCAGGTTTTCAGCCAGCGTACCGCCAACTTGCCCTGCGCCCAGAATGATAATTTTCATCAGTCGCGACCCGTTATCTCATCACTTTTTGATTAGCTTAGCGTAAAAGAAGCCATCGCCATCTTCCGCACCCGGTAAATTCTGACGTCCGGGTTTTTCCGGCGTACCGGTTTCGCTTAATACCGCATCCGGCGTGCGTGCCAGGAAGGCGGTAATTTGCTGCTGGTTTTCTTCTGGCAGGATAGAGCACGTTGCATAAACCAGCGTGCCGCCAGGTTTAAGATGTAACCAGGTTGCATTCAGGATCTCGGCCTGCAACTGCGCAAGTTCGGCAATATCCCGGTCGCGGCGCAGCCATTTGATGTCTGGATGGCGACGAATAACGCCGGTGGCAGAACACGGAGCATCCAGCAAAATACGGTCAAACTGTTGCTCGCCACACCATTGTTGCGGATATCGACCATCACCCTGTTTTACGGTTGCCTTCATGCCCAGACGTTTCAGATTGTCGTAAACGCGCGATAAGCGTTTTTCATCCACATCGACGGCCATGACGTTAGCTTGCGGAGCAACTTCCAGAATGTGCGTCGTTTTACCGCCCGGCGCGCAGCATAGGTCGAGAATCTGCTCGCCATCTTTCGGCAGCAGGTATTTAACGCACCCCTGAGCAGAAGCATCCTGAACGGTGACCCAACCTTCGTCAAAACCAGGGAGGGCGTGAACTGGGGCCGGTGTTTCCAGACGCACTGCATCCGGGTAGTCTGGATGCGGGAAACCGGTTAATCCCGCTGCGGTAAGCAGGTCTATCCAGGCGTCGCGAGTATGGTGATTACGATTGACGCGTAGCCACATCGGAGGTCGCTGGTTATTGGCTTCAAGAATAGCTTCCCACTGCTGCGGATACGCACTTTTAATACGTTTCACCAGCCAGGAGGGGTGTAAGAAGCGCAAATCGCTTTGCGCAAACTCGGCCAGCAGTTCATCCTGACGGCGTTGAAACTGGCGCAACACGCCGTTGATCAGCCCTTTCAGTTGCGGACGCTTAATGGCAACCGCACCTTCTACTGTCTCAGCCAGCGCGGCGTGTGCTGGAATACGAGTATGCAGAAGTTGGTAGAAGCCCACCATGATCAGGTAGTGTACGGTGCGCTGTTTGCCCGTCATTGGACGTTCCATGAGTTGCTGGATCATCCATTCCAGTTGAGAGAGTGTACGCAATACGCCGAAGCAAAGTTCCTGCAACAGCGCTTTGTCTTTATCAGCAACTTTTTGCTGCATGGCGGGCAGCACGTTGCTTAATGACTGTCCTTTTTCGACAACCTGTTCGACGGCTTGGGCCGCCATACTGCGTAAATTAAGATGTTTTTTCATAAGCGCAAAAATAAAAATGCCCGGAAACACCGGGCTTAAAGAGATGAACCGTCAGACCAGGCGGTTACCGGGTACAAACCATTCCCGGCGTGAATTAAGCAGATCCTGCGCGCTCATGGCTTTTTTACCTGCAGGCTGCAAAGAGACGAGATTCAGGATGCCGTCACCCGTGGCGACCTGAATACCCTGCTTTGTTGCCTCCAGAATGGTGCCTGGCGCAGCCTGGGTGTTTTCCGCAATAACCGAAGCTTGCCAGACTTTCACTGGTTGACCGTCGATTTCAAGCCAGCTCATTGGCCATGGGTTAAAGGCGCGGATGCAGCGTTCCAATTGAACAGCCGAAAGCGACCAGTCGATACGGGCCTCTTCTTTGCTGAGTTTTTCTGCATGCGTAACCAGTGATTCATCTTGTACCACCGGTTTTATTGTGCCGGCAGCCAGCTGTTTTAGCGTTTCAATCAGCCCCTGCGGCCCCAAATCTGCCAGCTTATCGTATAACGAACCGCTGGTATCTTCTGCCGTAATCGGGCAAGACAGCTTAAGCAGCATATCTCCGGTGTCGAGGCCAACATCCATCTGCATGATGGTTACACCTGTTTCGGTGTCACCTGCCCACAGTGAGCGCTGGATCGGTGCTGCACCACGCCAGCGTGGAAGCAGGGAGCCGTGAACGTTGATACAACCCAGACGCGGCATTTCCAGTACGGTTTTTGGCAGAATCAGGCCATATGCCACCACCACCATCACGTCTGCGCGTAAATCAGAAACCAGCTGCTGGTTTTCCTGAGGGCGAAGAGAGACAGGTTGGAAAACCGGTATCCCTTTTTCTTCCGCCAGCACTTTGATCGGGCTGGGCATCAGCTTTTTACCGCGTCCCGCCGGGCGGTCCGGTTGGGTAAACACGCCAACGACGTTGTGTCCAGAAGACAACAGCGCGTCGAGATGACGCGCTGCAAAGTCAGGTGTACCCGCAAAAATAATACGTAGTGAGTCTGACACGTTGATTCTTGTCCTTAAGCTCGGGCGTTCAGGCGGTCGAGTTTTTCAACTTTCTGACGAATGCGTTGTTGCTTCAACGGAGACAGATAATCGATAAACAGTTTACCGACGAGGTGATCCATTTCATGTTGAATGCAGATAGCCAGCAGGCCATCGGCTTCCAGTTCAAAAGATTTGCCGTTGCGATCGAGCGCACGAATTTTTACTTTCTCTGCGCGTGGTACTAACGCACGCTGTTCAGGAATTGACAGGCAGCCTTCTTCAATGCCGGTTTCGCCGTCTTTTTCCAGCAGCTCTGGGTTAATGAGTACCAACTGCTCGTCGCGGTTTTCAGAGACATCAATAACGATGATGCGCTGATGAATATCGACCTGTGTTGCTGCCAGGCCGATACCTTCTTCGGCATACATCGTTTCGAACATATCATCAACGATGCGCTGAATTTCTGCATTAACTTCTTCGACCGGTTTTGCGACTTTGCGAAGGCGCTCGTCCGGAATATGTAACACTTGCAAAACTGACATAGTTATCCAGAGTTGTGTTCAGGAGTTGAAAAGATTATTACCTCTATTCTAGACAAAACCCCCTCTGATTGACAGCATCAGTGACCAATCGCAAAGATTGCCAGGACTGCTTGTGGCAGGGGGACAAGGATGACCCAAATCGAAATTTGGCTACGTTTAGCGCAAGTGAATGAACTGTATGGTGATGAGATGGTGTGCATTGCCCACTGGCTCAATACTCAACCGTCGATTAGCAACGCGGTACTCCTTCAGGCAGGATTCTCTCCCCGCCAGGCAAGGCGCTTTTTAACCTTTTCGGATCTGACGCTGGAAAAAACGTTGCGCTGGCTTGAACAGCCTAACCACCATTTTGTGGTTGCCGACAGCGAGCATTACCCGCCACAGCTCCGTGCGATTGAGGATTATCCTGGGGTGCTTTTTGTCGCAGGAAATCTCGCATGTCTTCGCTCATTCCAGGTGGCCGTTGTCGGCAGCAGACAGCACTCCTGGTATGGCGAACGCTGGGGGCGATTGTTTTGTGAAAAGCTTGCTGCATGTGGTGTGACGATCACCAGCGGTCTGGCCCGGGGAATTGATGGTGTGGCACACAGTGCTGCGATAAACCGACAAGGCACAAGTATTGCAGTGCTGGGAAATGGACTTGAGACCATTCACCCACGACAGCATATCCGTCTTGCTCAGCGACTGATTGAGGCAGGTGGTGCACTGGTGTCTGAGTTCCCATTAGATACGCTCCCTTTGCCACGCAATTTTCCCCGACGAAATCGCATTATCAGTGGTCTAAGTAAAGGTGTACTGGTCGTCGAAGCTGCACAGCGTAGCGGGTCACTGGTTACTGCTCGCTGTGCACTGGAACAAGGGCGGGAGGTGTTTGCTTTGCCTGGGCCGATTGGGAGCCCGGGAAGTGAAGGCCCGCATTGGCTAATTCAGCAGGGAGCCATGCTTGTGACGACACCAGAGGAAATTCTTGAAAATTTGCAATATGGGCTGCAATGGTTGCCAGATGAACCTGAAAAATCAATTTATTCGCCAGATCACGAAGAGGTGGCATTGCCATTTCCGGAGCTCCTGGCTAACGTAGGAGATGAGGTAACACCTGTTGACGTCGTCGCTGAACGTGCCGGCCAACCTGTGCCAGAGGTAGTGGCTCAACTGCTCGAACTGGAGTTAGCAGGGTGGATCGCAGCTGTACCCGGCGGCTATGTCCGATTGAGGAGGGCATGCCATGTTCGACGTACTAATGTATTTGTTTGAGACATATATCCATAACGAAGCTGAGCTGCGTGTGGATCAGGACAAACTGGAACGGGATCTTACCGACGCTGGTTTTGATCGTGAAGACATTTACAACGCGTTACTTTGGCTGGAAAAGCTTGCTGACTATCAGGATGGCCTTGCTGAACCTATGCAACTGGCATCTGACCCTCTTTCTATACGTATTTATACTGCGGAAGAGTGCGATCGGCTGGATGCAAGCTGTAGAGGATTCCTGCTATTCCTGGAGCAGATTCAGGTGCTAAACCTCGAAACGCGAGAAATGGTCATTGAGCGTGTACTCGCGCTGGATACGGCAGAGTTCGATCTGGAAGATCTTAAGTGGGTAATCCTGATGGTGCTATTCAACATTCCAGGTTGTGAAAATGCCTATCAGCAAATGGAAGAATTACTCTTTGAAGTGAATGAAGGTATGCTGCACTAATCAATCTTCATTCAGTATGAGTTGTTATGGCTAAATCAGCACTGTTCACGGTGCGTAAAAATGAGCCCTGCCCACAATGCGGGGCTGAATTGGTTATTCGTTCCGGGAAACACGGTCCGTTTCTCGGTTGTTCACACTATCCAGAATGCGATTATATCCGTCCGCTGAAATCTCCCGCGGACGGGCATATTGTCAAAGTTCTGGAGGGTAAGCTTTGTCCTGCATGTGGCGCTGAGCTGGTGCTGAGACAGGGACGATTCGGTATGTTCATTGGATGCAGTGACTATCCTGCGTGCGATCACACCGAGCTCATCGACAAGCCTGATGAAACAGCAATAGTCTGTCCTCAATGCCAGACTGGTCATCTTGTCCAGCGGCGTTCCCGTTATGGCAAAACCTTCTACTCCTGCGATCGCTATCCGGAGTGCCAGTTTGTCATTAACTTCAAACCGTTATCCGGAGAATGTCCTGAGTGTCATTATCCGCTTCTCATCGAAAAGAAAACCGCACAGGGTGTGAAGCATTTCTGTGCCAGTAAACAATGTGGAAAGCCGATTTCGGCGGAATAAAAAAGTGAATAATAACCTGCCCACAGACGCTATCGCTGCGGCGATAGCGGTTCTGAAACAAGAAAAAGTCATCGCCTATCCAACTGAAGCTGTTTTCGGTGTCGGTTGCGATCCCGACAGCGAAACGGCTGTTACCCGTCTGTTAGAGTTAAAACAACGCCCAGTTGATAAAGGTTTAATTTTGATTGCGGCAAGCTTTGACCAGCTTAAACCCTATATCGACGATAGCATGCTCACCGAGGCCCAACGTGAGGCTGTGTTCGCCCGCTGGCCTGGGCCTGTTACTTTCGTTTTCCCGGCGCCCGCGACTACGCCTCGTTGGTTGACCGGTCGTTTTGACTCGCTGGCCGTGCGTGTCACCGATCATCCGCTGGTGGTTGCATTGTGCCAGACTTATGGCAAACCATTGGTCTCTACCAGTGCTAATCTGAGTGGCTTACCGCCTTGCAGAACGGTTGAGGAAGTCCGTGCGCAGTTTGGTACAGACTTTCCTGTGGTTGAGGGGGAGACCGGAGGCCGTTTGAATCCTTCGGAGATCCGTGATGCTCTGACGGGTGAACAGTTTCGACAGGGGTAATATGAAAGAAGCCTATGCTGTTTTTGGTAATCCGATAGCGCACAGTAAATCGCCCTTTATTCATCAGCAATTTGCAGAGCAGTTGAAGATTGATCATTCCTATGGGCGTGTACTGGCGCCCATCAATGATTTTGTGAATACGCTGAACGCTTTTTTTGCTGAGGGCGGGAAGGGGGCAAATGTCACTGTGCCTTTTAAAGAAGAGGCGTTTGCACGTGCTAATGAACTAACGGAGCGGGCATCGCTTGCTGGAGCAGTCAACACCTTTAAACGGCTGGAGGATGGGCGTTTACTGGGAGACAACACGGATGGTATCGGCTTATTAAGCGATCTTGAGCGTTTATCTTTCATTCATCCCGGATCGCGAGTTCTGCTGATTGGTGCGGGTGGTGCATCCCGTGGAGTTTTATTACCTCTTCTTTCTATGGATTGTGCGGTGACTATTGTTAACCGTACCGCTTCGCGCGCTGAAGAACTGGCACAAATCTTCTACCACACCGGCAGCGTGCAGGCGGTGGGAATGGACGATCTTGATAATTGCAGTTTTGATTTGATCATCAATGCCACATCCAGCGGAATGAGCGGTGAGATACCAGCTATTCCAGCATCTCTTATCCACCCTTCGGTCTATTGTTATGACATGTTTTATCAGAAAGGGAACACACCGTTTCTTTCCTGGTGTGTTTCGCATGGGGCGAAACATTATGCCGATGGCCTGGGGATGCTGGTGGGGCAGGCTGCGCATGCAGTTTTACTTTGGCATGGCGTTTTGCCACAGGTGGAGCCTGTCATAAAAAGCATGCAACAGGAATTGTCGGCATGAATCAGGCGATCCAGTTTCCCGATCGGGAAGAATGGCGCACGGATGTTAACGCCGTTGTGTTTCCGGCGATGGTTCATGGTATGCAGTTAACATGTGCCATATCTGGAGAGATTATGGCGTCCCGCTTTGGCGGCGACACGCCTGAGCAGTGGTTGGAAATATTTCAACAGCATCGCTGGGATCTGGAAGAAGAAGCTGAAGCATTGATCCAGGCCCAGCAGGAAGATGCTCAAGGTTGGGTGTGGTTACTCTGACTTAAATACTCGTCTTTCCACTTAACATAGTTGTTAGCTGAATATTGTAAGCCTGCTTTCTCTTCATCGCTTAATGGACGGATTTGCTTAACCGGGCTTCCCAGGTACAGATATCCGCTTTCCAGGCGTTTGTTTTGTGGAACCAGGCTACCAGCCCCAATCATAACGTCGTCTTCTACGACTACGCCATCCAGCAGAATCGATCCCATGCCGACTAATACACGGTTGCCAATGATACAGCCGTGTAGCATGACTTTATGACCAACCGTAACGTCCTCACCCACGATCAGTGGATTACCTTGCGGATTAGACGTGGATTTATGCGTGACATGGAGAACGCTGCCGTCCTGGATGTTTGTACGGGCACCAATTTGTACATAGTTAACGTCGCCACGAATGGCAACCAGTGGCCAAATTCCGACATCATCAGCTAAACGAGCATCACCAATGACGACACTACTGGTGTCGATCATCACGCGATTTCCGATCTGTGGGAAAAGATCCTTATAAGGACGCAGTACATCAGACATGTTTACCTCAACGAAAATAGAGCAGTAATGAAGACTTTGGTTGGATTATTGAGACTGTGCAAGTGGTTTAGCTATCAAAAATCAGTCAAATTGCGCAGGAATGTAGCGAAAGGAGTGAAAAACAAGCATTCAGAAAAAAAGATCCAAAAAATACTTGTGCTAAAAAATGGGATCCCTATAATGCGCCTCCATCGACACGGCGGATGTGAATCACTTCACGCAAACAGCCGGTTCGGTTGAAGAGAAAAACCTGAAAATGAGGGTTGACTCTGAAAGAGGAAAGCGTAATATACGCCACCTCGCGACAGAGCGCTAAAGCGCGTCGCAACTGCTCTTTAACAATTTATCAGACAATCTGTGTGGGCACTCGAAGATACGGATTCTTAACGTCGCAAGACGAAAAATGAATACCAAGTCTCTGAGTGAACATACGTAATTCATTACGAAGTTTAATTCACGAGCATCAAACTTAAATTGAAGAGTTTGATCATGGCTCAGATTGAACGCTGGCGGCAGGCCTAACACATGCAAGTCGAACGGTAGCACAGAGGAGCTTGCTCCTTGGGTGACGAGTGGCGGACGGGTGAGTAATGTCTGGGAAACTGCCCGATGGAGGGGGATAACTACTGGAAACGGTAGCTAATACCGCATAACGTCGCAAGACCAAAGAGGGGGACCTTCGGGCCTCTTGCCATCGGATGTGCCCAGATGGGATTAGCTAGTAGGTGGGGTAACGGCTCACCTAGGCGACGATCCCTAGCTGGTCTGAGAGGATGACCAGCCACACTGGAACTGAGACACGGTCCAGACTCCTACGGGAGGCAGCAGTGGGGAATATTGCACAATGGGCGCAAGCCTGATGCAGCCATGCCGCGTGTATGAAGAAGGCCTTCGGGTTGTAAAGTACTTTCAGCGAGGAGGAAGGCGTTGTGGTTAATAACCGCAACGATTGACGTTACTCGCAGAAGAAGCACCGGCTAACTCCGTGCCAGCAGCCGCGGTAATACGGAGGGTGCAAGCGTTAATCGGAATTACTGGGCGTAAAGCGCACGCAGGCGGTCTGTCAAGTCGGATGTGAAATCCCCGGGCTCAACCTGGGAACTGCATCCGAAACTGGCAGGCTAGAGTCTTGTAGAGGGGGGTAGAATTCCAGGTGTAGCGGTGAAATGCGTAGAGATCTGGAGGAATACCGGTGGCGAAGGCGGCCCCCTGGACAAAGACTGACGCTCAGGTGCGAAAGCGTGGGGAGCAAACAGGATTAGATACCCTGGTAGTCCACGCCGTAAACGATGTCGACTTGGAGGTTGTGCCCTTGAGGCGTGGCTTCCGGAGCTAACGCGTTAAGTCGACCGCCTGGGGAGTACGGCCGCAAGGTTAAAACTCAAATGAATTGACGGGGGCCCGCACAAGCGGTGGAGCATGTGGTTTAATTCGATGCAACGCGAAGAACCTTACCTACTCTTGACATCCAGAGAACTTAGCAGAGATGCTTTGGTGCCTTCGGGAACTCTGAGACAGGTGCTGCATGGCTGTCGTCAGCTCGTGTTGTGAAATGTTGGGTTAAGTCCCGCAACGAGCGCAACCCTTATCCTTTGTTGCCAGCGATTCGGTCGGGAACTCAAAGGAGACTGCCAGTGATAAACTGGAGGAAGGTGGGGATGACGTCAAGTCATCATGGCCCTTACGAGTAGGGCTACACACGTGCTACAATGGCATATACAAAGAGAAGCGACCTCGCGAGAGCAAGCGGACCTCATAAAGTATGTCGTAGTCCGGATTGGAGTCTGCAACTCGACTCCATGAAGTCGGAATCGCTAGTAATCGTGGATCAGAATGCCACGGTGAATACGTTCCCGGGCCTTGTACACACCGCCCGTCACACCATGGGAGTGGGTTGCAAAAGAAGTAGGTAGCTTAACCTTCGGGAGGGCGCTTACCACTTTGTGATTCATGACTGGGGTGAAGTCGTAACAAGGTAACCGTAGGGGAACCTGCGGTTGGATCACCTCCTTACCTTAAAGAACCGATCTTTGTAGTGCTCACACAGATTGTCTGATGAAAATTAGCAGTAAGAAAATCTCTGCAGGCTTGTAGCTCAGGTGGTTAGAGCGCACCCCTGATAAGGGTGAGGTCGGTGGTTCAAGTCCACTCAGGCCTACCAAATTCGCCTCCGTGCTGTGTTACGGCGATGCTCGCATACTTCAGTATGCTTCGCACCACCGCGCCTTGCCCGGAAACGAATTAGGGTACAGAGATTAGCATTTACGATGGGGTTATAGCTCAGCTGGGAGAGCGCCTGCCTTGCACGCAGGAGGTCTGCGGTTCGATCCCGCATAGCTCCACCATCTTTACTGCAAAAACACAAGAAAACTTCAGAGTGTACCTGAAAAGGTTCACTGCGAAGTTTTGCTCTTTAAAAATCTGGATCAAGCTGAAAATTGAAACGACACACTGTTTCATTTCTCCGTAATAAGAAATGAAAAATGGTGTGTTCGAGTCTCTCAAATTTTTGCAAGTCGATGATGAATCGAAAGAAACATCTTCGGGTTGTGAGGTTAAGCGACTAAGCGTACACGGTGGATGCCCTGGCAGTCAGAGGCGATGAAGGACGTGCTAATCTGCGATAAGCGTCGGTAAGGTGATATGAACCGTTATAACCGGCGATTTCCGAATGGGGAAACCCAGTGTGATTCGTCACACTATCATTACGTGAATACATAGCGTAATGAAGCGAACCGGGGGAACTGAAACATCTAAGTACCCCGAGGAAAAGAAATCAACCGAGATTCCCCCAGTAGCGGCGAGCGAACGGGGAGCAGCCCAGAGTCTGAATCAGCTTGTGTGTTAGTGGAACGGTCTGGAAAGTCCGACGGTACAGGGTGATAGTCCCGTACACCAAAATGCACAGGTTGTGAACTCGAAGAGTAGGGCGGGACACGTGGTATCCTGTCTGAATATGGGGGGACCATCCTCCAAGGCTAAATACTCCTGACTGACCGATAGTGAACCAGTACCGTGAGGGAAAGGCGAAAAGAACCCCGGCGAGGGGAGTGAAAAAGAACCTGAAACCGTGTACGTACAAGCAGTGGGAGCCTCTTTATGGGGTGACTGCGTACCTTTTGTATAATGGGTCAGCGACTTATATTCTGTAGCAAGGTTAACCGTATAGGGGAGCCGAAGGGAAACCGAGTCTTAACTGGGCGTTAAGTTGCAGGGTATAGACCCGAAACCCGGTGATCTAGCCATGGGCAGGTTGAAGGTTGGGTAACACTAACTGGAGGACCGAACCGACTAATGTTGAAAAATTAGCGGATGACTTGTGGCTGGGGGTGAAAGGCCAATCAAACCGGGAGATAGCTGGTTCTCCCCGAAAGCTATTTAGGTAGCGCCTCGTGAATTCATCTTCGGGGGTAGAGCACTGTTTCGGCTAGGGGGTCATCCCGACTTACCAACCCGATGCAAACTGCGAATACCGAAGAATGTTATCACGGGAGACACACGGCGGGTGCTAACGTCCGTCGTGAAGAGGGAAACAACCCAGACCGCCAGCTAAGGTCCCAAAGTCATGGTTAAGTGGGAAACGATGTGGGAAGGCACAGACAGCCAGGATGTTGGCTTAGAAGCAGCCATCATTTAAAGAAAGCGTAATAGCTCACTGGTCGAGTCGGCCTGCGCGGAAGATGTAACGGGGCTAAACCATGCACCGAAGCTGCGGCAGCGACACTATGTGTTGTTGGGTAGGGGAGCGTTCTGTAAGCCGTTGAAGGTGTACTGTGAGGTATGCTGGAGGTATCAGAAGTGCGAATGCTGACATAAGTAACGATAATGCGGGTGAAAAACCCGCACGCCGGAAGACCAAGGGTTCCTGTCCAACGTTAATCGGGGCAGGGTGAGTCGACCCCTAAGGCGAGGCCGAAAGGCGTAGTCGATGGGAAACAGGTTAATATTCCTGTACTTGGTGTTACTGCGAAGGGGGGACGGAGAAGGCTATGTTAGCCGGGCGACGGTTGTCCCGGTTTAAGCATGTAGGCGGAGGTTCCAGGTAAATCCGGTACCTTTTAACGCTGAGGTGTGATGACGAGGCACTACGGTGCTGAAGTAACAAATGCCCTGCTTCCAGGAAAAGCCTCTAAGCATCAGGTAACACGAAATCGTACCCCAAACCGACACAGGTGGTCAGGTAGAGAATACCAAGGCGCTTGAGAGAACTCGGGTGAAGGAACTAGGCAAAATGGTGCCGTAACTTCGGGAGAAGGCACGCTGATATGTAGGTGAAGTGATTTACTCATGGAGCTGAAATCAGTCGAAGATACCAGCTGGCTGCAACTGTTTATTAAAAACACAGCACTGTGCAAACACGAAAGTGGACGTATACGGTGTGACGCCTGCCCGGTGCCGGAAGGTTAATTGATGGGGTTATCCGTAAGGAGAAGCTCTTGATCGAAGCCCCGGTAAACGGCGGCCGTAACTATAACGGTCCTAAGGTAGCGAAATTCCTTGTCGGGTAAGTTCCGACCTGCACGAATGGCGTAATGATGGCCAGGCTGTCTCCACCCGAGACTCAGTGAAATTGAACTCGCTGTGAAGATGCAGTGTACCCGCGGCAAGACGGAAAGACCCCGTGAACCTTTACTATAGCTTGACACTGAACACTGGTCCTTGATGTGTAGGATAGGTGGGAGGCTTTGAAGTGTGGACGCCAGTCTGCATGGAGCCATCCTTGAAATACCACCCTTTAATGGCTGGTGTTCTAACGTGGACCCGTAATCCGGGTTGCGGACAGTGTCTGGTGGGTAGTTTGACTGGGGCGGTCTCCTCCTAAAGAGTAACGGAGGAGCACGAAGGTTAGCTAATCCTGGTCGGACATCAGGAGGTTAGTGCAAAGGCATAAGCTAGCTTGACTGCGAGAGTGACGGCTCGAGCAGGTGCGAAAGCAGGTCTTAGTGATCCGGTGGTTCTGAATGGAAGGGCCATCGCTCAACGGATAAAAGGTACTCCGGGGATAACAGGCTGATACCGCCCAAGAGTTCATATCGACGGCGGTGTTTGGCACCTCGATGTCGGCTCATCACATCCTGGGGCTGAAGTAGGTCCCAAGGGTATGGCTGTTCGCCATTTAAAGTGGTACGCGAGCTGGGTTTAGAACGTCGTGAGACAGTTCGGTCCCTATCTGCCGTGGGCGCTGGAGAATTGAGGGGGGCTGCTCCTAGTACGAGAGGACCGGAGTGGACGCATCACTGGTGTTCGGGTTGTCATGCCAATGGCATTGCCCGGTAGCTAAATGCGGAAGAGATAAGTGCTGAAAGCATCTAAGCACGAAACTTGCCCCGAGATGAGTTCTCCCTGAGACTATAAGTCTCCTGAAGGAACGTTAAAGACGATGACGTTGATAGGTCGGGTGTGTAAGCGTAGCGATACGTTGAGCTAACCGATACTAATGAACCGTGAGGCTTAACCTTACAACGCCGAAGATGTTTTGGCGAAAGACAGACATTGATTTCAGCTTGATTACAGATTACATCGACAGACCCAAAAAGTGTGTTGATAAACAGAATTTGCCTGGCGGCTGTAGCGCGGTGGTCCCACCTGACCCCATGCCGAACTCAGAAGTGAAACGCCGTAGCGCCGATGGTAGTGTGGGGTCTCCCCATGCGAGAGTAGGGAACTGCCAGGCATCAAATTTAGTGTGCTGATATGGCTCAGTTGGTAGAGCGCACCCTTGGTAAGGGTGAGGTCCCCAGTTCGACTCTGGGTATCAGCACCAGTTTTTCGGTTAAAGTTCGGCACTTAGAAAAGAATTTGTCTGGCGGCTGTAGCGCGGTGGTCCCACCTGACCCCATGCCGAACTCAGAAGTGAAACGCCGTAGCGCCGATGGTAGTGTGGGGTCTCCCCATGCGAGAGTAGGGAACTGCCAGACATCAAATAAAAGCGAAAGGCCATCCGAAAGGATGGCCTTTTTGCGTTTATACGCGGAAATAAGCCGGAACTGTATCCGGCATATGGCTTTAATGAATAACCTGCGATAAAAACGCACGAGTGCGTTCAGATTTGGGGTGAGCAAAAAACTCATCCGGTGGTGCCTGTTCCACAATCTCGCCAAGATCCATAAAGATCACCCGGTCAGCTACTGTGCGGGCAAAGCCCATTTCATGGGTTACACATAGCATGGTCATGCCCGATTGTGCCAGACCTATCATGGTATCCAGCACTTCTTTGACCATTTCAGGATCCAACGCTGATGTGGGTTCATCAAATAACATGATTTTGGGTTTCATACACAGCGAGCGTGCAATGGCCACGCGCTGTTGTTGTCCACCAGAGATTTGCCCGGGATATTTATGCGCATGTTCGGCAATGCGGACCCGCTCGAGGTAGTGCATTGCCAGTACTTCAGCCTCTTTTTTCGGCATCTTTTGCACCCAGATAGGCGCCAGTGTGCAGTTTTGTAGGACAGTTAAATGAGGAAAGAGATTAAAGTGCTGAAAGACCATGCCAACTTCTTGTCGGACGCGCTCAATATTGCGGATGTCTTCATTGAGTTCAATCCCATCCACCACAATGCGTCCTTGCTGATGCTCTTCCAGATGGTTAATACAGCGGATAGTTGTCGATTTACCCGAACCGGAAGGCCCGCATAATACGATGCGCTCTCCCTGTTTTACCTTCAGGTTGATGTTTTTCAGGACGTGAAACTGTCCGTACCATTTGTTGACGTTTTCCAGCGTAATCATCGCGTCGGTAGACGGCATTAATAATTGGCTCATAAATTCCTCAGTGCGGTGTACGCCCGGTGTTAAAACGTTTTTCCAGATGTTGGCTGTAACGCGACATACTGAAACAGAAGATCCAGTAAATCAGTGCAGCGAAAACATATCCTTCTGTCGACATACCCAGCCACGCAGGGTCCACAGTTGCTTGCTGCACGCTACTGAAGAGATCAAACAGACCGATGATAATGACCAGACTGGTATCCTTGAACAGGGCGATAATCGTGTTAACCAGGCCAGGGATAACCAGCTTGAGGGCTTGCGGAAGAATGACCAGCCCCTGAGTTTTCCAGTATCCTAACGCCAGTGATTCAGCGGCTTCATACTGACCTTTTGGTAGGGCTTGTAACCCTCCGCGAACCACTTCTGCGACATAGGCCGACTGGAAAAGAATAACGCCGACCAGGGCCCGGATAAGCTTGTCGATACTGGTTCCTTCGGACATAAACAGAGGAAGCATGACCGAGGACATAAACAGAACGGTAATCAACGGCACACCGCGCCAGAACTCAATGAAAATGACGGATAAAACCCGCACGACTGGCATATGGGAACGACGTCCCAGCGCCAGTAAAATGCCCCATGGAAGCGCGCCTGCAATCCCCACGGATGCGATAATTAGCGTCAGTGTTAATCCACCCCACTGCCGGGTTTCTACGCGCTCCAGCCCGAAAAAACCCCCGTACATCAGCCACCAAACCACCACTGGATAAACGACGGCCCAGACAGCGATATAGCGGCCACGATGCGGGATTGTTTTCAAGAACATGGGAACGATAGACAGTAAACCAATTATCAGGGCCAGATTTACACGCCAGCGCTGATCGTGGGGATAAAGTCCATACATGAATTGCCCAAAGCGTTCATGAATGAACACCCAGCAGGCTCCGGCTTTGGTGCAGTCTGCTCGGGTTGAACCTACCCAGTTGGCCTGAAAGAATACCCAGTTCAACAGTGGCGGAAGAAATGACCAAATCAGCCATATGCATAGTAGGGTGAGCAGGCTATTTGACCAACTGGAGAACAGGTTTTTACGCACCCAGAGTAGGCTGCGGCTTGCCGGATTACTGCGCTGGCGTGAGGGGTGAGACAGCAGGGCTTTTGTCATCATGGCTCCTTAGCGCTCAATCAGTGCAATACGGCGGTTATAAATATTCATCAGCAAAGAAATACTCAGACTAATGATCAGGTATACCGACATGGTGATGGCGATCGTTTCAATGGCTTGCCCTGTTTGATTGAGTACCGTGCCGGCAAACAGTGAAACCATGTCCGGATAGCCAATGGCGGCCGCAAGAGAAGAATTCTTGACGATATTCAGGTACTGGCTGGTCAGTGGGGGAATGATGACGCGTAGCGCCTGTGGGATGATTACCTGGCGTAGCGTCACCGGATTTGGCAGACCCAGCGAGCGTGCGGCTTCATGTTGGCCATAAGGAACGGCCTGAATTCCCGCCCGAATAATTTCTGCAATAAATGCCGAGGTGTACACCGAAAGCGCCAGAGTCAGTGCCGCCAGTTCGGGAATAAGCACCATACCGCCACGGAAGTTAAAACCACGAAGCGCGGGAATGTCCCAGTGAAGCGCAGCGCCAAACATCCACTGTGAAATCACCGGTAAAAGTATGATCAACGCCAGAACCGTGGGCCAGGTCCGACGTAGTTGGCCGGTTTTGGTTTGATGCATTCTGTTGAAGCGAAATAATCCGATGGTGACGACAATAGCGATAACGACAGTGGTGCAAAAGGCAAAAAAACCTTCTCCCATTTGCGGGGCTGGTATATAGAGCCCCCGGTTACTCAGGAACATCAAATCCAGTGCGTTAACAGCCTGGCGTGGGCCGGGCAGGTTACGTAATACAGCGAAATACCAGAAGAAGATCTGCAGCAACGGCGGTATATTGCGGAACGTTTCGATGTAGATCGTCGAGAGTTTTCGCAATAACCAGTTATCTGACAGGCGTGCCAGTCCGAGAAAGAAACCGAGAATTGATGCGAAAACAATACACAATGCAGAAACTAATAGTGTATTGAGCAGGCCGACCACAAAGACACGACCATACGTATCGCCTTGCTCGTAATCAATAAGATGCTGGACAATACCAAATCCGGCACTGCGATCGAGAAAAGAAAACCCCGAGGTAATACCGCTATTGTTCAGGTTATTTATCGTGTTATGAATGAGATAGACCGCAATGCTGATAACCGCAATGACGGCGAGTATTTGAAATAACCAGGCGCGGACCGCAGGGTTAGAAAAGGATAACGATCCTTTTACGGTTGAGCGGCGATGGAACATAAGAAAACCTCAGTAACTATGACTCTGGGCTGAGCGCCGCAGTTGCGGCGCCCGTTACATCACTACGCATTAGCGCACCGGTGGCGCATATTGGATGCCACCGTTATTCCAGAGGTTGTTCTGTCCACGTTTGATCTTCAGCGGACTTTCCGATCCTACGTTACGTTCAAAGATCTCCGAATAGTTACCAACCTGCTTGATAATGTTGTAGGCCCATTTGTTATCAAGCTTCAGATCCTTGCCATAATCCCCTTCTTTACCCAACAAGTGAGCCATATCCGGAGTTGCTGGATTAGCCGCTTTTTCATCGACGTTTTTCGAGTTAACACCCATTTCTTCCGCATTCAGCATGGCGAACAGCGTCCAGCGAACAATGGAGAACCACTCATCGTCCCCACGACGTACGACAGGTCCCAGCGGTTCTTTAGAAATAACTTCTGGCAGGACGATCCACTCCGCAGGATTGCTCAGCTTGATGCGTAGGGCATACAACTGAGACTGGTCGGAAGCCAGCGTATCGCAACGTCCAGATTCCAGAGCTTTGGCTGATTCATCCGAGCGGTCAAAGGTGACGGGGGTGTACTTCATATTGTTGGCTTTAAAGTAGTCGGCCACGTTCAGTTCGGTATCGGTTCCCGCCTGAATACAGACCGTTGCGCCATCCAGCTCTTTAGCGCTCTTCAGACCTGCTTTATTGTGGGTAAGAAAACCAATGCCGTCATAATACGTTACGCCAGTGAAGGACATACCCATACCGGCATCACGAGAGGAGGTCCACGTGGTATTACGAGAGAGCATGTCGACTTCACCAGACTGTAATGCAGTAAAGCGTTCCTTGGCGGTGAGCGGGGTATATTTTACTTTGCTATCATCGCCAAATACGGCGGAGGCAACGCCACGACATACATCAACATCAATACCCGAGAACTTGCCGCTTGCATCGGCATAAGAAAAGCCAGGCAAGCCGTCGCTGATCCCACATTGCACAAACCCTTTTTTCTTTACGGCATCAAGTGTTGCGCCGGCATGCGCCTGATTTGCAACAGCAAGCAGCACGCCGGCCGCAGCCAGGCTGGCGATTATCATCTTTTTCATAGAGCATCCTGTGTGGAGGAATTATTGTTATGGAAACGTTCTGAAAACGTCTTTTACCTGTCTGTGGCTTTGGCCATACTCTTTTAAGCAAAGGTAGTGCCAGTTTTTTGCGCCTGATTATTCGACGCAATATGCAGAGTGTAGACAGGAAAAAATAAATGCAGCGCCCTGAAGTGGTGCAAAATTGAAACGTAAGCCACATTTCAGCGCAAAAAATTTAAAAATCAGACAGGACGCGTGATAACGATTTCTGGCGTTAATATTAATGGCGTGAGAATAATGAAAAGAAACTGTGGTGTAACGAAAAACAGAAAAAATGCTAATTTTAAATCGTGGATGTGTGAGGGAAATCTATAATAATTTTATTATATGTCAGTCGCTATTAAGCAACGTTTTGTCTTATATGTAGATTTTATGCTTAGTGCTCAAAGCGCGGTAATAACCGCGCTTTTGAGATGATTTATTTGGTCAGGGCGACAATCCCAAGTGTCAGTCCGGCAACGGCTGCAGCACCACCGGCGATGGCTCCGGCTGTTTCCCAGTTATCCTGGGTAGTGCCTTTCATACAGGTATTGGTATGAACCAGGCGCCCCTGATCGTCGTATACAGGTACGCAAGGAGAATCGTGTGCACAGCCAGCCAGGAATGCGGTAAGCAATGCAACGGATATTAATCTTTTCATGGTGTTACCTCAAAATAAGCGTTTCGCTAATTAAGCAAAGACAAACGCTAAGCCATCTGCGAACTCGGTGATTATTTTACCACTTCTTAAAAAAGGACTGACATGAGGAATAATCTCAATTCATGTGGATTGTAAAAATAATGGATAAAAAGAAAGGTCGTAGGCGAGTTTAGAGGGATAGTTTAAATGAAATAAATGGCTATCTTACTAATAAATAAAGAGGAGCATCGTAGGTAAAAAAGGCGTCCGTAGACGCCTTTATTTTACAAATTAATCGTTGTGCCGACTAAAACGCCGTCTCACGACAACAAAGAAGACGGGGACGAAGAAGATAGCCAACAATGTTGCGGTCAGCATTCCTCCCATAACACCTGTACCGACCGCATTCTGTGCACCACTACCTGCTCCGTGACTGATAACCAGAGGCATAACCCCCAGAATAAAGGCCAGGGATGTCATCAGGATAGGACGAAGACGCATACGCGATGCCTCCAGCGTCGCTTCAATCAACCCCTTGCCTTCTTTATCCATCAGGTCTTTGGCAAACTCGACGATCAGGATGGCGTTCTTAGCCGAGAGGCCGATAGTGGTTAGTAAGCCAACCTGGAAATACACATCGTTATTCATCCCGCGCAGTGATGCTGCTAACAATGCGCCTACAACACCGAGCGGTACAACCAGCATCACCGAGAAAGGAATAGACCAGCTTTCATACAATGCGGCAAGGCAAAGGAATACTACGATTAACGAGATGGCATACAGCGCAGGCGCCTGGTTACCCGACAGCCTTTCCTGATAAGACATACCCGTCCAGTCATGACCAATACCATTCGGCAGTTTTTCCGCCAGACTTTCCATCAGCGCCATTGCTTCACCAGTGCTTCGCCCTGGTGCCGCTTCGCCCAGTATTTCCATGGATGGCATACCGTTGTAACGTTCCAGTCGCGGTGAACCATAAATCCAATGTGATGCACTGAACGCAGAGAACGGAACCATTTCGCCATTGGAGCTGCGGATATACAGATTATTGATGTCCGCTGGCAGCATGCGGTATTTTGCATCCCCCTGAACGTACACTTTTTTCACACGACCGCGGTCAATAAAGTCATTGACGTAATAGCCGCCCAGTGATGCGGAGATAGTTTCGTTGATATCCGACAGCGATACCCCCAGTGCCTGTGCTTTCTCCTGATCAACATCCAGCTTAAACTGCGGAGTATCTTCCAGTCCGTTAGGACGAACGCGAACCAACAGATCGGGGTGTTTAGCCACCATTCCCAGTAGTTGGTTACGCGCTTGCGTCAACGCCGTATGCCCCAGACCGCCCTGATCGATCAGCTCAAAATCGAAGCCGGTTGCGGTACCCAGTTCAACAATAGCGGGCATATTGAAGGGGAAGACTAACCCATCGCGGATCTGGCTGAACGCGCGTGTGGCGCGTGCAATGACCGCTTCAACACTATTTTCCTCGCCGCTACGTTCATCCCAGGGTTTGAGGCTAACGAATGCCAGACCTGAGTTTTGCCCCTGACCGCTGAAGCTAAAACCGTTAACCGTGAAGACGCTTTCGACGTTAGCTTTCTCATTGGTCAGGTAGTACTGAGTAACCTGATCCAGTACTTTCTGGGTGCGCTCTTGCGTAGCTCCTGCCGGAAGTTGAATCATTGTCATAAACACACCCTGATCCTCCTCTGGCAGGAAGGAGGTCGGCAGGCGCATAAACAGAACCGCCATTCCGATCACGATGATCAGATAGACGACAAGGTAACGTCCGGTTTTACGCACAATACCGCTGACGCTATTGGTATAGTGATTGACGCTGTGATCGAATTTGGCATTAAACCAGCCAAAGAAACCGCTTTTTTTCTCGTGATGCTCAGCCGATACCGGCTTCAACAGCGTTGCACAAAGCGCAGGAGTCAGGATCAGCGCTACCAGTACAGAAAGCGCCATGGCGGAAACGATGGTAATGGAGAACTGCCGATAGATAGCCCCAGTTGAACCGCCAAAGAAGGCCATCGGGATAAATACCGCAGACAGCACCATGGCAATACCAACCAATGCCCCCTGTATTTGTGACATGGACTTTTCCGTCGCCTCTTTGGGCGGCAGATTATCTTCCATCATCACGCGTTCCACGTTTTCCACCACCACTATCGCATCATCGACCAATAGACCGATGGCGAGCACCATGCCGAACATCGTCAGGGTGTTTATCGAGTAGCCAAACGCGGCAAGTACGGCGAATGTGCCCAACAATACGACGGGGACAGCGATGGTTGGAATGAGCGTTGCCCGGATGTTTTGCAGGAACAAATACATGACCAGGAACACCAGCACAATCGCTTCAAACAGCGTTTTTACCACTTCATGAATGGAGATGGTCACAAACGGCGTCGTGTCGTACGGGTAGACCACCTTCATTCCCTGCGGGAAGAATGGTTGCAGTTCAACCAGCTTGGCTTTGATGGCGTTAGCGGTATCCAGCGCGTTTGCCCCGGTTGCCAGCTTGATTCCAAGGCCGGATGCAGGCTTACCGTTAATACGCGCCACGACGTTGTAGTTTTCCCCACCCAACTCGATGCGCGCGACGTCTTTCAGGTGAACAACCGAACCATCGCTGTTCACGCGTAAAGTCACTTTTCCGAACTCTTCAGGGTCTTTCAGTCGCGTTTGCGCAATGATAGAGGCGTTCAACTGCTGGTTAGGTAATGCAGGCGTCCCCCCTAACTGACCTGCGGCAATCTGATCGTTCTGTACCTTCAACTGATTGATCACATCAACCGGCGTGAGCTGATATTTGTTCAATAAATTTGCATCCAGCCAGATGCGCATGGCGTACTGTGCACCAAACAGCTGCACGTCACCCACGCCATTCAGACGGCTGATTGAGTCTTTAACGTTCGAAGCGACGTAGTCGGAAATGTCATCCTGTGTGGTTTGTGGGTTGTCAGAAACAAAACCCGCGACCATCAAAAAGCTGCTACTCGATTTCTCGACGCTGATCCCTTGCTGCTGAACTTCTTGCGGCAGTAACGGAGTGGCGAGCTGCAGTTTATTTTGCACCTGTACTTGCGCGATATCGGGATCGGTACCGGACTGGAAGGTCAGCGTAATAGTCACACTCCCGGCTGAGTCGCTGGTGGAGGACATATACATCAGGTTATCGATACCATTCATATTCTGTTCGATAACCTGTGTGACTGTATCCTGAACCGTCTGCGCATCTGCACCAGGATAGGTGGCAGAAATGGCGACCGCAGGAGGCGCAATGGTCGGGTACTGTGCCACGGGCAGTTGCATGATTGCCAGAGCACCCGCCATCATCAGAATGATAGCCAGTACCCAGGCAAAGATAGGACGCCTGATAAAAAAGTTAGCCATGTCCGGTTACCTTATTGGGCTTTCGTGGCAGGAGTTTCGGTATCGGCGGTTGCTTTAACCTGAACGCCTGGACGTGCTTTCTGTAAGCCGCTCACGATAACTTTGTCACCCGGTTGCAGTCCTTCGCTGATAAGCCATTTGTCGCCAATGGCTTGTGCGGCAACGACTGCGCGAGACTCAACCTGACTCTTGTCATTGACGACCATTACGGTGGCATCGCCGCGAGGCGTACGCGTTACCCCCTGCTGCGGAACGAGAATGGCATTTGGCTGAACACCTTCATCAATGCGTGCGCGCACAAACATGCCCGGCAACAGCGTATGCTGTGGGTTAGGGAACACGGCTCTGAGGGTGATTGATCCGGTGCTTTCATCAACCGTCACATCAGAAAACTGCAAAGAGCCTTTTAGCGGGTATGACTGACCATTTTCCATCACCAGTTCGACTGTACTGCTGGCGCTGTCTTTATGCAGACTCCCTTGTTCAACAGACTGTTTGAGGCGCATAAAGTCGTTACTGGACTGTGTTACGTCGATGTAAATGGGATCGAGCTGTTGAACGGTAGCAAGCTCTGTAGCCTGGCCATTCGTGACTAATGCGCCTTCGGTGACGTTAGATTTACCGATGCGTCCGCTAATCGGCGATGTCACTTTTGTGTAGGCCAGATTGATACGCGCGCCTTCGACCGCCGCTTTTGCCGCGATCACGGAGGCATCGGCCTGACGAGCATCAGCAATTGCCTGATCGTACTCTTGCTGGCTGATGTACTTGGTGCCAACCAATGGCACATAGCGTTTTACCGTTAAATGCGCGATTGCAGCAGCCGCTTCACTCTTCGCCAGTTCACCTTTGGCGCTGTCATAGTCGGCCTGGTAAGTCGCGGGATCGATCTGATAAAGCGACTGTCCGGCTTCAATATCGCTTCCCTCAGTGAAATTCCGTTTAAGCACTATCCCGCTGACCTGGGGACGGACTTCTGCAATTCGGAATGCCGTTGTGCGCCCGGGTAATTCGGTCGTTACGGCTAAAGGAGCCTTTTCGACGACATGGACAGTCACCTGCGGTTCTGCGGGATGAGCTTGTGTTTCTCCCTGATCGTTACAACCGGCGAGTAATGCAGCGGAGACGATGATGAATGAGGGCAGGAGTGAAAACCTGGCATTTTTCGTCATTTTAATTCCTTAAAAAACCGAACGCTCGTTATTAACCGGGTAACGCAGGGGCGATAACGCGCACAAGAGAAAATAATAGTTGGCTATCCTACAAATTATTAGCTAGCGATGTAAGTAATACTTATTTATGGGGGCGATTCACGGCACGTAAAAGCAAAAAGAGATTAATCGACTGTTGTTTTATTGAGGTGTTAATAGCAATGCTATGATGCGTATAAACACAAATTGAAATAAGCATTTGGTTTATGAATGTATTTATTGTTGGTATTTGTTTTATTTATTTGTGTGCAAAGTCAGTAATAATATTTTTTAGGGCTCGTTTAAATAAATGCTAAGTGATACATTTATTGCGTTTAGCAAATATTAGATAAGAAAGTTAATCATTCTCTACCTTACCCTTACCTCAGACAGCTGAAACCATGGCCAGAAAAACGAAAGCTGATGCCCTCAAAACGCGGCAGCACCTGATAGAAACAGCGATTGTACAGTTTGCCGCACGTGGCGTAAGCAATACGACGCTAAACGACATTGCAGATGCCGCCAGTGTGACGCGGGGGGCGCTGTATTGGCATTTTGAAAACAAGACGCAATTGTTTAATGAACTATGGTTACAACAACCGCCATTGCGCGATCTTATTCAGGACCAGCTTATTGGCCGTTGGGGAGATAATCCTTTACAGCGACTGCGTGAAAAGTTAGTTGTGGGTTTGCAATATATTGCGCAGAATCCTCGCCAGCAGGCATTAATGCAGATTTTATATCATAAATGTGAATTCCATAACGATATGATATCGGAACAGGCTATTCGTGAAAAAATTGGTATCAATCATCTGGGTATGCGCATTGCCTTGCAGAAATGTATGGATGACGGACTTATCGCAACCAGCCTTGATTTAGACGTTATAATAATTATTCTTCATGGGAGTTTTAGTGGCATTGTTAAAAACTGGCTCATTAATCCAATGAGTTATGATCTTTATAAACAAGCGCCAGTATTAGTTGATAATGTATTAAAAATGTTAAGCCCAGATGGTAGCGTAAGGCAATTAGCGCAGAGTGAGAGTCAGGTGGGGTAGTTTTAGCCGCCAGGCCTGACGGCTGCTGAAGTGGGGTTGGTGGCGCTATTCGAGGTCGACGCAGTTGACCAGCTTAAGGGGATTCACTGAGTTCATATTCCGGCACTTATCGTGCTCTGTTGTCATCAGCTCTATCCATTGGATGAGCAGCGCATCAAAAAGAAAAACGAATACTGCAAAAACAACCAGCCACCAATACTTGTGAATCATTACCAAACCCTGTGTATTCATGCCCAAGCGTGCAGGGAATATACACGAAATCTGTAACCTGAAAAGCAGACTTACAATGCCTTTACTTTGTTGAAAGATCGCCGCTCTTTGCCGTCAATCGACTCTTTTTAGACAGGTTTTTTGTCTTACGTTTTTTCACCTTGGCAAGCTCAATTTCTGAAAAATGAGAACCGATACTCAGTCTTCTGAGCCCCATTTTTACGTATTCAACATTGATCTCAATCCCGACAAACTTGCGACCCAATTCCACGGCGGTGGCACCGGTGGTGAAGCTGCCGGCAAACGGATCCAGTACCCTGTCATCTGGGTTCGAGGATGCAAGAATTATACGCTCCAGGAGGGCTTTGGGTTTCTGGGTGGGGTGGTTTTCGTATTCGTCCATCAGATAGCGAACGCGTGGGAACTCCCAGACATTTCCCGGCACTTTTTTCTGATTGTATGGCTGCGGCGGGTTTTTTCTGTAGTCTATTAGCGCGCGTTGAGCCCCGGTTTTGGCTTCAACCAGAATATCGTCACGATTAAATGTGTAGTTTTTCTGATCTTTTACCATCATCAGGATCGGTTCATACATCGAACCAAAGTAATTTTTGGCCTGTACCCCTGAGCTATCGTATGACCACACGATGCGGCTCTTGATAGTAAAGAGCTGGCGGCATTTGAGGTCAATATACGGCATGTTCTCCGTACTGTTCATGATGTACATGGTGCCGTGCGGTTTGAGAATGCGATGGCACTCGTCGATGCACTCAAACAACCACGCCAGAAAGGCTTCCTCATCCCAGGACTCCACCATCCCGTCAAAATCTTTACCGATGTTATAAGGTGGATCAGCAAAAATGAGATCGACGCTTTCAGAAGGCAGCTTTTTCAGTTCGGTCAGTGCATCACCCAGGATTATCTTTTTAGATTCATCGCCAAAATAGACAGGTTCACATCTTGCGTTCATCGCCAAAGCCTCCCGTGTGAAGTTAATAAAAAAGGCGCTTCCCCATGCCGAGTAGCGCCTTTTAAAACAAACATTTAACTGATTAGTATCAGTTCATGCCGTATTTTTTCAGTTTTTTACGCAGCGTACCACGGTTGATGCCCATCATCAGGGCAGCACGGGTCTGGTTACCGCGGGTGTATTGCATCACCATGTCCAACAGGGGCTGTTCTACTTCAGCCAGTACCAGCTCATAGAGATCGTTAACATCCTGACCATTCAATTGAGCAAAATAGTTCTTCAGTGCCTGTTTAACCGAGTCACGCAGGGGCTTTTGAGTTACCTGGTCCTGAGAGTTAACGGTAGAAACGGTCAGTACGTCAGAATTTACGCGTTGTTCGAACATAGTTCTGTCAGCTCTTTATTTCTGTTTACGCAAAATTTTCGAAGTATGCCTCCAACGCCGCCAGCTGTTCGCTGGAATCTTCAATGGCGTTGAATGTGCGCCGAAACTGGTCATCCGGAGCGTGTTCCTGGAGATACCAGGATACGTGTTTACGCGCAATTCGGTACCCTTTTGCCTGACCATAAAAGTCGTGCAGTTCCCGAACGTGCGCACAAAGCAAGCGCTTCACCTCTGCCAGAGGCAGCGGGGGCAGCAGCTCCCCAGTGTCCAGATAATGCTGGATTTCCCGAAAGATCCAGGGTCTTCCCTGAGCTGCACGTCCTATCATCAGGGCATCCGCCCCCGTATAGTCGAGTACAGCTCTGGCTTTATGCGGGTCAGTAATGTCGCCATTCGCGATAATCGGAATGGAAACTTTCTGCTTAACTGCCCGAATACTGTCGTACTCAGCATCTCCATTGAACAAACAGGCGCGGGTGCGTCCATGAATGGTCAGAGCCTGAATGCCACAATCTTCAGCCAGTTGGGCAATCTCTACGCAGTTACGGTGTTCCGGAGCCCAGCCGGTGCGAATCTTGAGTGTGACAGGAACGTCCACTGCATTGACGACCTCGGTTAGTATCGACTTCACTAAATCCGGGTACTGCAAGAGGGCTGAACCTGCGAGCTTGCGATTCACTTTTTTAGCCGGACACCCCATATTGATATCAATAATCTGGGCGCCGCTTTCCACGTTAATACGTGCGGCATCGGCCATCTCAACAGGGTCGCTACCGGCAATTTGCACCGTGCGAATTCCTGGCTCATCAACGTGCACCATCCGTAAACGAGACTTGTCACTTTCCCAAACCTGCGGGTTAGAAGACATCATCTCGGATACCGTCAATCCTGCTCCCATCTCATAGCACAGCGTCCTGAATGGTCTGTCAGTGATGCCAGCCATAGGTGCTGCGATCAGGCGATTTCTGAGCTGATATTGTCCGATGCGCATGAGTTAAGAAATGACCATACTGTGACTGCAAGGCGGCGTATATTACGCATTTTTCGCACGAGATGAAAGGCCAAACTTTGACCAATCCACTGAGGTGGATCAATGAATTGCTGACTAAGTACGCAGTTTCAAATTAAAAGCTTTAATAATCATTTAGATACGTGGTTGTGCTAATTTATCATCTGTTTATAAATTCCGAAAACTTCTCTTTTTTTATTGCGGTCAGGCTCAGAACATCAGAATAAAAAGCTGTTTTTATGAACAAACAGTGACGTTGTAATGCGATCTCGCTCTCATTTCCGCAAATCATTTTGCGAAAACGAAAGCGAGTTTGGGTTTAGCGATAGTAACGCGTGACGATTATTTTTTCTGGCCGGTAATTCGACACCACTCTTCTTTCTCGATAACTGGATCGAGCGTAAAGAGATCGGCATAGGCCTCACAGACGCTTTCCGCCTGGCTGGCAAGAATGCCAGAAAGGCCCAGTAAACCGCCCTCAACGGGCAGTACGCTGATTAACGGCGCCAGTTCACGTAATGGGCCAGCAAGGATGTTGGCGACCACCACGTCGGCTTTCATCGCTTGTGGCTGGTCTTTCGGTAGATAAAGCTCCAGACGCTCAGAAACACCATTACGCTGGGCGTTATCACGGCTGGCCTGAATCGCTTGCGGATCGATATCCACGCCAATGGCTTTCGCCGCACCTAGCTTCAGTGCTGCAATGGCGAGAATACCGGAGCCGCAGCCAAAGTCGATAACCGTTTTACCGTTAAGATCGAGACCGTCCAGCCATTGCAGGCACAGGGAAGTGGTGGGGTGCGTGCCTGTACCAAACGCCAGACCCGGGTCCAGCATCACGTTGACAGCATTCTCATCCGGGACATCGCGCCAGCTCGGGCAAATCCACAGACGCTCGCCAAAGCGCATCGGATGGAAATTATCCATCCATTCGCGTTCCCAGTCTTTGTCTTCAAGCTGTTCGATTTTATGTGCGAAGCCTTCACCCAACAGCGGATGCTGCTCCAGGATGGCAACGACTTCTTTCATGTCGGTTTCTGCATCGAACAAGCCGATAACGTCGGTATCACCCCACAGGCGAGTCTCGCCCGGCAGAGGCTCAAATACCGGCGTATCATGCGTATCCTGGAAAGTAATAGAAACGGAGCCCGCTTCCATCAACGCATCGCTTAACTCTTCAGCGTTGGCACCGGTCGTGTTCAGTTTTAGTTGGATCCATGGCATGGCAAAACTCTTTATTTATCAGTAGTCAATATGGCGGCTTGCGGAACGGTGGAACCGAAACGGTTGCCGATCAGGAAAGCCAGCAAGCTAATCAGTAACGAAGGCACAATTGGATGGAAGCCCAGGTACTGAACGTTAAAGGTCGCTAGTACGGCATAAAGCACGCCGCCGACAATCATCGCGCTCAATGCGCCAGCCGCGTTTGCTCGCTCCCAGTACAGGCCCAGCACCAGCGGCCACAGGAAGACGGCTTCCAGCCCGCCAAACGCCAGCAGGTTAAGCCAGATAATCATCTCAGGCGGTTTCCATGCTGCCAGCAGCAGTAACGCGCCGAGCAGCAGGGTAATCACGGCTGACATGCGCTTCAGCCGGGTTTCGTTTTCCAGCTGTTCCGGGCGAAGGTTCAGGTACAGATCCTTAATGATCGTAGCGGAACTTTGCAGCAATTGGGCATTGATCGTCGACATGATCGCAGCCATTGGGGCCGCGAGGAAAATCCCGGCAGCGACCGGCGGCAAGACTTTGACCATCAGCGTAGGGATAACCAGATCTGGTACCGTCAGGTCAGGGATTACCGCCCGTCCCAGAGCACCCGCCAGATGCATACCAAACATCAGGATCGCCACTACTATGGTGCCGATGATAATGCCGCGGTGTACCGCTTTACTGTCTTTATAAGAGATGCAGCGTACCGCCGTATGCGGCAGGCCAATCACGCCAAAGCATACCAGCACCCAGAATGAGGTCATAAACGTGGGTGACAAAATGTCATCAGCGCCCTGCGGCGAGACCAGTTTAGGATCGATAGTCTGCAGGGTTACCACCGCATTGCTAAGGCCACCGGCAGCATGGACGACGCCGACCAGCAAAACGATAGTTCCAATCAGCATCACCATACCCTGCATGGTATCGTTCAGTACACTGGCGCGAAATCCGCCGAACGCCGTATACAATGCGATACTGACGCCAAAAATCAGCAATCCAGTTTCGTAAGGAATGCCCGCTGCGGTTTCAAGCAGACGTGCGCCGCCAATAAACTGTACGGTCATTGCTCCGACAAACGCGACCAGCAGGCTGAGACTCGCCAGCCACACCAGCAGGCGGCTCTGGTAGCGCGCAAACAGCATATCGTTGAGGGTAACAGCATTATAACGACGCGCCAGAATCGCGAATTTCTTACCAAGAATCCCCAATGAGAGCCAGACGGCAGGCAACTGGATCATCGCCAGCAGCACCCATCCCAGTCCGTATTTGTAAGCAGCGCCAGGACCGCCAATAAACGAGCTGGCGCTAATGTAGGTTGCCGTTAGCGTCATCGCTAACACGACCCCGCCCATGGAACGGCTGCCAAGGAAATATTCATTCAGGAAGGTACCGGTCACTCTCTTACGCATGGCGTAAACAGAAAGACCGAAGACCACCAGAAGATAGGCGACCAGCGGTAAAATAACTTCAAGCTGCATCGTCATCCTCCAACGAAATGTCGCGATAGATAAACTTCACCATCGCCCAGCACAGCACGATGAAAACCAGCGGCGTTAGCAGGCAGGCCATTTCGAACCAGTGCGGTAAGCCGGTAAAACCCAGCGTTGAATCAGGTAAGTAAGCGGTCACTAACCATGTAACCAGATATAAAAGGGTTAGCCACAGCGCCCAGCGCGCCTCTTTATGGGCCTGAACAAAACGAGCGTCCATTTTTTGTCCCTTGTGGATAAAGAAAGCGGGGATTGTACCTTATGGCACGTGCGGGAGGGGAGAAAAACAAAAGGCCGGAATTTCCGGCCTTTTTGGTTAACGCACGCTTACTTTTCCTGAAGTCCGAGCTTTTTCTCCAGATAGTGGATATTGGTTCCACCGTGCTGGAAGTGCTCGTCATTCATGATACGGATCTGCAGGTCAACGTTGGTTTTGATACCGTCGATGATCAGTTCCTGCAAGGCGTTTTTCATACGGGCGATAGCGACGTCGCGGTTTTCGCCATAGCAGATCAGCTTACCGATCATTGAGTCATAGTACGGAGGTACGGTGTAGCCTGCGTAAATATGAGACTCCCAACGCACACCAAAACCACCCGGCGCGTGGAAACGCGTGATTTTACCCGGGCTTGGCAGGAAGGTGTTCGGGTCTTCGGCATTGATACGGCATTCTACCGCATGGCCTTTAACCACAACTTCGTCCTGCTTGATGGACAGCGGTTGACCCGCTGCGATGCGCAGTTGCTCTTTGATCAGGTCAACGCCGGTGATCATTTCGGTTACCGGGTGTTCAACCTGAATACGGGTGTTCATCTCAATGAAGTAGAACTCGCCGTTTTCGAACAGGAACTCGAAAGTACCCGCCCCGCGATAGCCGATATCAACACAGGCTTTGGCGCAACGCTCACCGATGTAGCGACGCAGTTCCGGAGTAATGCCCGGTGCTGGTGCTTCTTCGACAACTTTCTGGTGACGACGCTGCATGGAGCAGTCACGCTCTGCCAGATAAATTGCGTTACCCTGACCGTCTGCCAGCACCTGAATCTCGATGTGGCGTGGGTTTTCCAGGTACTTCTCCATGTAAACCATGTCGTTGTTGAAAGCCGCTTTCGCTTCCGCTTTGGTCATGGAGATGGATTGTGCCAGTTCGGCATCGCTGCGCACGACGCGCATACCGCGACCGCCGCCGCCGCCGGAGGCTTTGATGATAACCGGATAACCGATGCGTTTAGCATGAGCGCGGTTAGCGTCCATGTCATCACCCAGCGGGCCGTCAGAGCCTGGGACTGTTGGTACACCTGCTTTCTTCATCGCGGTGATTGCGGACACTTTGTCACCCATCAGGCGGATGGTGTCGGCTTTCGGGCCGATGAAGATAAAGCCGGAACGTTCTACCTGTTCAGCAAAGTTGGCGTTCTCAGAGAGGAAGCCATAACCCGGGTGAATTGCCACCGCGCCGGTGATTTCAGCAGCGCTAATGATAGCCGGGATATTCAGATAGCTTTTTACGGATGCTGCCGGGCCAATACAGACCGTCTCATCCGCCAGCAATACGTGTTTTAAATCGCGATCCGCGCTTGAATGCACCGCGACAGTCTTGATGCCCAGTTCTTTACAGGCACGAAGAATACGCAAGGCAATCTCGCCGCGGTTGGCGATAACAATTTTATCCAACATGTTCGCCTCGTTATTCGATGACGACCAGCGGCTCGTCAAATTCTACCGGTTGACCGCTTTCTACCAGAATCGCTTTAACTACGCCGGATTTGTCGGCTTCGATCTGGTTCATCATTTTCATGGCTTCAACGATGCACAGGGTATCGCCCGCATTCACTTTCTGGCCGATTTCGATGAACGCTTTCGCATCCGGGCTCGGGGTGCGGTAGAACGTACCAACCATTGGGGAGCGTACGATGTGACCACTGATTTCCGCTGCTGCCGGAGCTTCCATACTTGGAGAGGCAGTTTGTGCGACAGCGTTAGACAGAGCTGGCTGCTGCATCACTGGTGCAGCATAAGCCTGTTGCATCATCGGAAAACTTGCAGCTGGCGCTGCACGGCTGATGCGTACAGATTCTTCGCCTTCAGAAATTTCCAGTTCGGAGATGCCTGATTCTTCAACCAGCTCGATCAGTTTTTTAATCTTACGAATATCCATGAGTGGGTTCCGTACTCTTTGTTTAGTGAGATTGTGACAAGCGTTTTACCGCCGTCTGTATAGCATTTTTATAACAGTGAGTGACAAGATGCCACGCATCTCAGGCGCTGCACTGGGTGCTGCTGCCATTAAATGAGATTGCCAGACTTGTTAGTCATTGTGCGGCTATCTTCTGCCATTTTCGGGTAAAAGACAAAATATACCTTCAATATGCGATTGTCACCCTTTCAGCGCTTTAAAAACGCTACCGGGGATAGCAAAGTCGCACATTATAACTATTTCGTAGCAATTGGCAGCTAAATACTGGTCTTATCAGGGAAGATAATCAACCGTTAACATGTAAAGAAAATCGGATCGTCAGTGTTTTGCAACGCACTGCACATAACGTGAAACTACCGCCACCACTGGCGAAACTTCTTGTAACGGCACGCTAACAGCACCGCCGCGAGTGCTGCATAAATAATCGGTTGAGGGGAGATAATTTTTACCGACCACAGATAATGTATGGGTGCCAGGATCGCCACAAGATAGACGAAGTTGTGCAGATACTGCCAGTTTTTACCCAGCTTTCGCTGTGCAACCTGTGTAGACGTTAAGGTGAGGGCGAATAATATGACCCAGCTAGCAATGCCCAATGTTAAATAAGGTCGCGTAAGTAATTCCCGCCCTAATAACGCCAGATTATTAATGCCCAGCTCCAGTAACGCGTAGCTGGTTAAATGTAGCGTTGCCCAAGCGAAACACCATAGCCCTAACAGACGACGTGTGCGTATCAATAATGGCTGTTTAGCGTAGCGCGTGAGTGGAGAGACCAGCAAGGTCGCCAGCAAGAATTTCAGAGCTGTCCTACCGGTAAAGTGCTGGATATCTTTGACCGGATCGGCGCTCAGGCCACCGTGATTTACCGCCCAAAATAGCCAGATAAACGGCAATAAACCGGCAAGATGCAGGCAAACTTTCAGCCCGGTAATGTGCTTTGCGGTCAGACGCACTTAAAAATTCTCCTGCAAATTGAGTCCGCGATACAGTGACGCAACCTCTTCGGCATAGCCGTTAAACATCAGCGTGGGCTGACGCTGTACGTCCAGGATACCGCCTGCGCCAATAAAACGCTCAGTGGCCTGGGACCAGCGGGGGTGATCGACATGCGGATTCACGTTGGCATAAAATCCGTATTCATTGGGCGCGGCCAGATTCCAGGTTGTCGGAGGGCGTTCGCGCGTGAGTTTGATACTCACGATCGACTTAATGCCTTTAAATCCATATTTCCACGGCACAATTAAGCGAATGGGCGCGCCATTTTGTGGCGGAAGGGCCTTACCATAAACCCCCACAGTAAGCAGTGTGAGTGGGTGCATTGCTTCATCCAGACGCAGTCCTTCAACATAGGGATATTTTAGCCCGCCGCCAATAAAGCGATCTTTCTGTCCCGGCATATCATCCGGTGCGTACAGTGTTTCGAACGCGACATACTTTGCGTTACTGGTGGGTTCAACCTGCGCGAGCAGTTTATGTAACGGAAAGCCAATCCACGGCACGACCATTGACCAGGCTTCCACGCAGCGCATCCGATAAATCCGTTCTTCCAGCGGGAAACGGGCGGTCAGCGAATCGTGATCGAGGGTGAGTGGTTTTGCCACCTCGCCACTGATTTGCAACGTCCACGGATCGGTTTTCAGGCTGCCTGCATTGGCTGCCGGATCCGCTTTATCGAGACCGAACTCGTAGAAGTTGTTGTAGCCAGAAACCTTATCCGCAGGCGTTAAAGGAAGTGAATTTTGCCAGGCGGCGGGCTTACTGAAATCAAGCGGCTTACCTGCAGGTGCGGGCGGGCGGTCATTACCCTTAAACCAACTCAGAAGGTCAGCCTGTGCAGAGTGGGGTAAAGACAACGCGGCTGCGCTGATCCCTAGTGCTTTCAGCACCTGGCGACGCTGCATAAAAAAAGCCGACTCGTCAGTGACGTCGGCTTCTGTAAATGGACGTAATTTCTTCATAACAGACTCCCGGCTTACGCGTCATAACTGACAGGGGACGCGTAGTTAATATGGCAGGGAGTCTGTAGATGTGCCGCGAAATTTGGTTAATTAAGTGTAAATTTCTGCGCCAGGGCCTGTTACTTCACCTTCACCAGCGTACGGCCTTGCACCTGGTTATTGATGATGGCATCGGCGAACTTCGGCGCATCAGCCAGCGTAATTTCCGTTGCCGCCTGAGCATAGAAAGATTCCGGCAGATCCTTAACCAGACGCGCCCAGGCCTCTGCACGGCGTGCCGGCGGGGTCATCACCGAGTCCACTCCTTGCAAACGAACGTTACGCAGAATGAATGGCATCACCGTGGTCGGCAGAGCGAAACCACCCGCCAGGCCGCAGGCGGCAACGCAGCCACCGTAGTTCATCTGCGCCAGAACTTTTGCCAGAACTTTGTCGCCAACGGTATCCACCGCGCCAGCCCACAGCTGTTTTTCCAGCGGACGAGACTCGGCAAACTCATCGCGGCCAAGAATACGGTTAGCGCCAAGGCTTTTCAGGTAGTCGTGGGTGCTTTCACGGCCCGAAACCGCCGCAACCTGATAACCCAGCTTATGCAGTAACGCAACGGCTGTGCTGCCCACGCCGCCGCTGGCGCCGGTGACGACAATTTCACCGTCTTGCGGGCGAATACCTGCATCTTCAAGCGCCATAACGCACAGCATAGCGGTAAAGCCGGCGGTACCGATGACCATGGCTTTACGTCCATCCAGTCCTTTTGGCAGCGCAACCAGCCAGTCGCCTTTCACGCGTGCACGCTCAGCCAGTCCACCCCAATGATTTTCACCCACGCCCCAGCCGGTCAGCAACACTTCCTGACCCGCATGAAAACGGGGATCTTCGCTTGCACGTACGGTACCGGCGAAATCGATACCAGGAATCATCGGAAAATTACGAATGATTTTACCCTTGCCAGTGATAGCCAGAGCATCTTTATAGTTCAGGCTTGACCAGTGGATATCCACCGTAACATCGCCTTCAGGTAGCTGATTTTCGTCGAGGGGTTGAACGGATGCGAGGGTTTTTCCGTCCTGCTGTTCTAAGATCAAAGCCTGCATAACCTGTCCTCAATTCGTATAGTGGATTGGAAAATTATTAATGAAGACTATACTCGCTAATCAAAACATGATGCCGATTCTGCGCAATAAATTGCCAGATATACCTGATTTGGTAGTATGCCCACACTGTATGTATAAATGGACGGATTTTGCGTTCAGTTTTGTATATTTGGGTCGCTTTATCACTTTCAGGCCTGTTTCATAACTGTCGGAGTTAACACAAGGATGCGATTAACGACGAAATTTTCAGCTTTTGTCACGCTGCTTACTGGGTTAACGATCTTCGTGACTCTGATCGGCTGTTCGCTGAGTTTCTATAACGCTATTCAATATAAGTTCACCACGCGCGTGCAGGCGGTCGCGACGGCGATTGATACGCATCTGGTCTCCAGAGATGTCGTTGCGTTAACCCCGCAAATCGATGAGCTGATGGTTTCTGTTGATATCGTGCGCATCGAACTGTTGCAGGGCGAACACGTGGTGTATGACCATTCGCGCACCAGTAGCTACCGACCGGCAGGGACGAACAATCTCTACCGCGAGATCACCGTACCGTTGGTCAAGCATCCGGGCATGTCATTGCGTCTGGTTTATCAGGATCCGATGGGTAACTATTTCCATTCGCTACTGACCACCGCACCGCTCACGATAGCCATTGCTTTCATTATTCTGATGCTCTTTTTGTCTGTGCGCTGGCTTCAGCGCCAGCTTTCGGGTCAGGAGCTGCTGGAGATTCGTTCCACACGTATTCTGAACGGCGAACGTGGACCGAACGTGCGGGGAACGGTCTATGAATGGCCTGCGCGCACCAGCAGTGCGCTCGATATGCTGCTGACTGAAATTCAAAATGCTCGCGAGCAACGCAGCCGCCTGGATACGCTGATTCGTTCCTATGTCGCGCAGGATACAAAAACTGGGCTAAGCAACCGCCTGTTCTTTGATAACCAACTGGCCACGCTGCTGGAAGATCAGGAAAAAGTAGGCTCGCATGGCGTCGTGATGATGGTGCGCCTGCCGGACTTTACGCTGCTGCGCGATAGCTGGGGAATCACCCTCGCGGAAGAACAAATCTCGACGCTGATCAATTTGTTGTCGACTTTTATGACGCGCTATCCGGGCGCGTTGCTGGCGCGTTACCACCGTAGCGATTTTGCCATCCTGCTGCCACACCGCACGTTGAAAGAGGCGGAAAGCATTGCCGGGCAATTATTAAAAGCGGTAGATGCACTTCCGGCTAATAAAATGATCGATCGTGCCGATATGGTTCATATTGGTATTTGCGTTTGCCGCAGCGGTCAGTCGCCGGAGCAAGTGATGGATCATGCTGAAGCAGCCACGCGGAATTCGGTTTTGCAGGGCGGAAATAGCTGGTCGGTCTATGATGACTCGCTGCCGGAAAAAGGTCGGGGCAACGTACGCTGGCGAACGCTGATCGAACAGATGCTCAGCCGGGGTGGGCCGAGAATTTATCAAAAGCCAGCAGTAACCCGTGAAGGGCGAGTGCACCATCGGGAGCTGATGTGCCGTATTTTTGATGGTAACGAAGAGGTCATTTCGGCGGAATATATGCCGATGGTCCTTCAATTTGGCCTGGCTGAAGAGTATGACCGTTTGCAGATAAGCCGTCTGATCCTGCTTTTGGGTTACTGGCCGCAGGAAAATCTGGCGATGCAGATAACGGTTGAATCGCTTATTCGCCCACGTTTTCAGCGCTGGCTGCGTGATACGCTGATGCAGTGCGAAAAATCATTACGCAAACGCATAATTATTGAACTTGCTGAGGCAGATGTCTGTCAACATATCAGCCGGTTACAGCCTGTCATCAGATTGATGAATGCGCTGGGCGTGCGTATTGCCGTTACGCAGGCGGGGTTAACGCTGGTGAGCACCAGTTGGATTAAAGAGCTTAACGTTGAGTTATTGAAGCTGCATCCAAGTCTGGTGAGGAACATTGATAAGCGAACGGAAAATCAGCTTCTGGTTCAAAGCCTGGTGGAGGCCTGTTCGGGAACACCCACGCAGGTTTACGCTACGGGCGTACGTTCGCGTAGTGAGTGGCATACGCTGACAGAACGCGGAGTTGCGGGTGGGCAAGGGGATTTTTTTGCTGCATCACAACCACTTGACACTAACGTGAAAAAATATTCGCAAAGATACTCGGTTTAACCTGCCGTTTAATTTGTTTTCACGTAGAATAACGCGCGCTGTGCCTTCTGGGGGTGTGCTTGCCTGCTCGCCAGGTTGTAACAGCAAACATGCAGGTGAATGACCTTTGACAGGTTGCAAACAAAAGCGAGGAGTGCTGCTGATTTATTCAGCCCTGATGGACTCAGGCCGGTTTTGTAACAAAGGAAACGAACTGCACTAATTTTCACCGTAGCAGATGATTTTTGCGCCTTGTCGCTGCTGCGTGTGGTTGGTAAAGTAAGCGGATTTTGTTTTCCGCCCCAGCTTTCAGGATTATCCCTTAGTATGTTGAAAAAATTTCGTGGCATGTTTTCCAATGACCTGTCCATTGACCTGGGTACCGCGAATACCCTTATTTATGTAAAAGGACAAGGCATCGTATTGAATGAGCCTTCTGTTGTGGCCATTCGTCAGGATCGTGCCGGTTCGCCGAAAAGCGTGGCTGCAGTAGGTCATGATGCGAAGCAGATGCTGGGTCGTACGCCGGGCAATATCGCTGCAATTCGCCCAATGAAAGACGGCGTTATCGCTGACTTCTTCGTGACTGAAAAAATGCTCCAGCACTTTATCAAGCAAGTGCACAGCAATAGCTTCATGCGTCCAAGCCCGCGCGTACTGGTGTGTGTACCGGTTGGAGCAACTCAGGTTGAACGCCGTGCGATCCGTGAATCAGCTCAGGGCGCAGGTGCTCGTGAAGTCTTCCTGATCGAAGAGCCGATGGCGGCTGCGATCGGTGCGGGTCTGCCAGTTTCTGAAGCAACCGGTTCAATGGTTGTTGACATCGGTGGTGGTACCACTGAAGTTGCCGTTATCTCCCTGAACGGCGTGGTTTACTCCTCTTCTGTTCGTATTGGCGGCGACCGCTTTGATGAAGCCATCATTAATTATGTTCGTCGTAACTACGGTTCTCTGATCGGTGAAGCGACCGCAGAACGTATTAAACACGAGATCGGTTCCGCTTATCCGGGCGACGAAGTGCGCGAAATCGAAGTTCGCGGTCGTAACCTGGCTGAAGGCGTTCCGCGCGGCTTTACCCTGAACTCCAACGAGATTCTGGAAGCCCTGCAGGAACCGCTGACCGGTATCGTTAGCGCGGTAATGGTTGCACTGGAACAGTGCCCGCCGGAACTGGCGTCTGACATCTCCGAACGCGGTATGGTGCTGACCGGTGGCGGTGCGCTGCTGCGTAACCTTGACCGTCTGTTAATGGAAGAAACCGGTATTCCAGTTGTTGTTGCTGAAGATCCGCTGACCTGCGTGGCGCGCGGCGGCGGCAAGGCGCTGGAAATGATCGACATGCACGGCGGCGACCTGTTCAGCGAAGAGTAATCGGATGCAGGTTGGGTAGCCCCCGCGGGTTGCCCTTCCGCTCTGATACGAGAATACGCATAGACTATGAAGCCAATTTTTAGCCGTGGCCCTTCGCTACAGATTCGCCTTATTCTGGCGGTGCTGGTGGCGCTCGGCGTTATTATTGCCGACAGCCGCTTGGGTACGTTTAGTCAAATCCGAACGTACATGGATACCGCCGTCAGTCCTTTCTACTTTATCTCAAATGGTCCTCGTGAATTACTTGACGGCGTGTCGCAAACGCTGGCTTCGCGTGACCAACTCGAACTTGAAAACCGGGCATTGCGTCAGGAACTGCTGCTGAAAAATAGCGAACTGCTGATGCTGGGGCAATACAAACAGGAGAACGCGCGTTTGCGTGAGCTGCTGGGATCGCCATTGCGTCAGGACGAACAAAAGATGGTGACGCAAGTCATCTCAACGGTTAATGACCCTTACAGCGATCAGGTGGTGATCGACAAAGGGAGCGTTAACGGCGTCTACGAAGGTCAGCCGGTTATTAGTGACAAAGGCGTTGTGGGTCAGGTCGTGGCGGTGGCTAAACTGACGAGCCGTGTGCTGCTGATTTGCGATGCAACGCATGCGCTGCCCATTCAGGTTCTGCGTAACGATATTCGCGTGATCGCTGCGGGTAACGGCTGCACTGACGATCTTCAGCTCGAACACCTGCCGGCCAATACCGACATTCGCGTTGGCGATGTGCTGGTCACCTCGGGTCTGGGCGGACGTTTCCCAGAAGGTTATCCAGTTGCTGTTGTTTCTTCCGTTAAGCTGGACACTCAGCGCGCTTATACCGTGATTCAGGCTCGCCCGACCGCGGGTCTGCAGCGTTTGCGCTATCTGTTGCTGTTGTGGGGTGCCGATCGTAATGGCGCGAACCCGATGACGCCGGAAGAAGTACACCGCGTTGCCAATGAACGTTTGATGCAAATGATGCCGCAAGTTCTGCCAGCACCAGATGCCATGGGGCCGCCTGCGCCAGTGCCAACTCCTGCAACAGGTGTGACTCCTGCGCCTGTGGATACCACGCCGCCACAACCTGCTCCGCGTAAGCCGGGAGGACAGTAAGTGGCAAGCTATCGTAGCCAGGGACGTTGGGTGATTTGGCTCTCGTTCCTTATTGCACTGTTGCTGCAAGTCATGCCCTGGCCGGATGACATTCTGGTTTTCCGGCCAAACTGGGTACTGCTCATCTTGTTGTATTGGATCCTGGCGCTGCCGCATCGCGTAAATGTGGGCACGGGATTTGTGGTGGGTGCCATACTGGATCTCATCAGCGGCTCCACGCTTGGCGTGCGCGCATTGTCGATGAGTATCATTGCTTATCTGGTCGCGCTGAAATTCCAGCTATTCCGAAACCTCGCGCTCTGGCAACAGGCGCTGGTGGTCATGTTGTTATCACTGGTCGTGGATATTATTGTTTTCTGGGCCGAGTTTTTAGTGATCAACGTCTCTTTCAGACCTGAAGTGTTCTGGAGTAGTGTAGTGAATGGCGTGCTTTGGCCATGGCTATTCTTACTGATGCGTAAAGTCCGTCAGCAGTTTGCGGTGCAATAAGGTTGATATGAATACTCTGTATCTTGCTTCAGGTTCTCCACGTCGTCAGGAGTTGCTTGCTCAGCTTGGTGTTACGTTTGAACGGCTGATCCCTGGGATTGAAGAACAGCGGCACCCGCAGGAAAGTGCGCAGCAGTACGTTTCGCGTCTGGCGCGCGAAAAATCGCAGGCTGGTGTAGCGCTGGCACCGCGCGATTTGCCGGTATTGGGTGCGGATACCATCGTTATCCTTAATGGCGAAGTGCTGGAAAAACCGCACGACGCTGCCCACGCCGCAGCAATGCTGCGCAAACTGTCGGGCAAAACGCATCAAGTTATGACGGCCGTGGCACTGGCCGATTGCCAGCACAGTCTGGACTGCCTGGTAGTGACGGAAGTGACATTCAGAGCACTAACCGATGAGGACATCGCGGGTTATGTTGCCAGCGGTGAACCAATGGATAAAGCAGGTGCATACGGTATTCAAGGGTTGGGTGGCTGTTTTGTCAGGAAGATAAATGGCAGCTATCACGCCGTAGTCGGCTTACCGCTGGTAGAAACGTATGAGTTGCTGACCAATTTTAACGCACTGCGTGAGAAAAGGGATAAACATGACGGCTGAATTGTTGGTAAACGTAACGCCATCGGAAACTCGGGTGGCTTACATTGATGGCGGTATTCTGCAGGAAATTCATATTGAACGTGAGGCGCGACGCGGAATCGTAGGCAATATCTACAAAGGTCGTGTAAGTCGTGTACTTCCGGGTATGCAGGCGGCTTTTGTAGATATTGGACTGGATAAAGCCGCATTTCTTCACGCTTCTGACATCATGCCGCACACCGAATGCGTGGCGGGTGAAGAACAAAAACAGTTCACGGTACGCGACATTTCTGAACTGGTGCGCCAGGGTCAGGATCTGATGGTGCAGGTGGTAAAAGATCCTTTGGGAACGAAGGGCGCACGCCTGACGACGGACATCACGCTTCCTTCCCGTTATCTCGTTTTTATGCCGGGGGCCTCGCACGTTGGCGTATCCCAACGTATCGAAAGCGAAACGGAACGCGAACGTCTGAAAAAAGTGGTGGCGGATTACTGCGATGAGCAGGGTGGCTTCATCATTCGCACGGCGGCAGAAGGCGTATGCGAAGAGGATTTGGCCTCGGATGCTGCCTACCTGAAGCGCGTCTGGACAAAAGTCATGGAGCGTAAAAAGCGCCCGCAAACGCGCTACCAGATGTACGGTGAACTGGCACTGGCACAGCGCGTGTTGCGTGACTTTGCTGATGCCCAGCTTGACCGCATCCGCGTCGACTCCCGTCTGACCTATGAGGCGTTACTGGAATTTACGGCGGAATATATCCCCGAGATGACCAGCAAGCTGGAACATTACAGCGGGCGTCAGCCTATTTTTGATCTCTTTGACGTAGAGAATGAAATCCAGCGCGCGCTGGAACGCAAAGTTGAGCTGAAGTCCGGCGGTTATCTGATCATCGATCAAACTGAAGCGATGACTACCGTCGACATCAATACCGGCGCGTTTGTTGGGCATCGTAATCTCGACGACACTATCTTTAATACTAATATTGAAGCAACGCAGGCCATTGCTCGTCAGCTGCGTCTGCGTAACCTCGGCGGCATTATCATTATCGATTTTATCGACATGAATAATGAAGATCACCGTCGCCGGGTACTGCACTCCCTGGAGCAGGCTCTGAGCAAGGATCGTGTAAAAACCAGCATTAACGGTTTTTCACAGCTGGGCCTGGTGGAGATGACGCGCAAACGCACACGTGAAAGCGTGGAACATGTATTGTGCAACGAGTGTCCAACCTGCCATGGGCGTGGTACGGTGAAAACGGTGGAAACCGTATGTTATGAAATCATGCGCGAAATCGTGCGGGTACATCATGCATATGACTCCGATCGTTTCCTGGTTTATGCCTCTCCGGCAGTGGCTGAAACCCTGAAAGGTGAAGAGTCACATGCGCTGGCGGAGGTTGAGATCTTTGTCGGCAAACAGGTCAAAGTACAAATCGAACCGCTGTATAACCAGGAGCAGTTCGACGTCGTCATGATGTAAATCGTGTAGTGGCACCCGCGCATGTAGGCCGGATAAGGCGCAAGCGCCGTCATCCGGCAATATTCACTCAAGGGGTGTGAGTCATATTTTTTGGTAGACAAGGAGAGGTGCGTGAGGCGATTGCCGGGGATATTACTGCTCACTGGAGCCGCATTCGTTGTCATCGCAGCGCTGCTGGTCAGTGGACTGCGCCTTGCGTTACCTCATCTTGATAGCTGGCGTCCAGCCATTCTTGGCAAGATTGAATCCGCTACAGGTCTATCTGTTTCCGCCAGTCAGCTTTCTGCCAACTGGCAAAATTTCGGTCCTACGCTTGAAGCGCGTAATATCCATGCGCAGCTAAAAGATGGGGGAGAATTTTCGGTAAAACGCGTCACGCTGGCGCTGGATGTCTGGCAAAGTTTGCTGCACATGCGTTGGCAGTTTCGCGATCTCACCTTTTGGCAACTGCAGTTGCGCACCAATACTCCTATCCAGCGCAGCGAAGGCGGAGATGGAATTGAAACCGACCATCTCAGCAATCTCTTCCTGCGTCAGTTTGATCATTTCGATCTACGCGACAGTCATATCAGCTTTATAACCCTCTCAGGTCAACGTGCTGAACTGGCGATCCCACAGCTTACCTGGCTGAACGGTAAAAATCGGCATCGCGCCGAGGGTCAGGTCAGCCTCTCCAGCCTGACCGGACAGCACGGCGTTATGCAGGTGCGTATGGATCTGCGTGATGACGAAGGGCTATTGAATAACGGTCGGGTCTGGCTGCAGGCAGACGACATCGACGTCAAACCATGGCTGGGCAAATGGATGCAGGATAATGTCGCGCTACAAACCGCGCGTTTTAGCCTGGAAGCATGGATGACGATCAATAAAGGCGTCGTCTCCGGGGGCGATGTCTGGCTGAAAAAAGGTGGAGCAAGTTGGCTGGGTGAAAATCGTACGCACACGCTCTCCGTCGATAATCTGACAGCGCACATCAGCCGTGAAGAGGCGGGCTGGCAATTCTTTATTCCCGATACTCGTATTACCATGGATGATAAACCCTGGCCGAGCGGTGCATTAACGCTGGCCTGGATCCCTGAGCAGGAAGTCGGTGGCGAGAATAACAAACGCAGCGACGAGTTACGCATTCGTGCCAGCAATCTGGAACTGGCCGGGTTAGAAGGGCTACGTCCGATGGCGTCCAGGTTATCACCAGCGTTGGGTGATATCTGGCGGGCCACGCAGCCAAGTGGCAAGATCGATGTGTTGGCGCTGGATATCCCGTTACAGGCGACAGAAAAAACCCGCTTCCTGTCCTCGTGGACCGATTTGGCCTGGAAACAGTGGAAGCTGCTGCCGGGGGCAGAACATTTCTCCGGTACGCTTGCGGGCAGCGTTGAAAATGGGACGCTCACCGCCTCCATGAAGCAAGCCAAAATGCCGTATGAAACTGTCTTCCGCGCGCCGCTGGAAATAGAGAACGGCGTAGCGACGCTAAGCTGGCTGAAAAATGATAAAGGTTTTCAGTTAGATGGGCGCAACATCGATGTTAAAGCGAAAGCGGTACGCGCGCGCGGTGGTTTTCGCTATCTGCAGCCCACTGGAGATGAACCGTGGTTAGGCATTCTGGCTGGCATTAGCACCGACGACGGCTCTCAGGCCTGGCGCTATTTCCCGGAAAACCTGATGGGCAAAGAGCTGGTTGACTACCTCAGCGGTGCTATTCAGGGCGGTGAAGCGGATAACGCCACGCTGGTGTATGGCGGTAACCCGCATCTGTTCCCGTATCTGCACAACGAAGGGCAATTTCAGGTCCTGGTGCCGCTACGTAACGCGAAATTTGCTTTCCAGCCCGACTGGCCTGCGCTAACCGATCTCAATATTGAACTGAACTTCATTAACGATGGTCTGTGGATGAAGACGGATAGCGTTAATCTGGGCGGCGTGAAGGCCAGTAATCTGACGGCCAATATCCCCGACTATGCTAAAGAAAAACTGCTGATTGATGCCGATATCAACGGGCCGGGCAAGGCGGTCGGACCTTATTTTGATGAGACGCCGTTGAAGGACTCCCTCGGCGCCACGCTTGAGCAGTTGCAGATTGACGGCGATGTGAATGCTCGCTTACATCTGGATATTCCGCTAGACGGCTCGCTGGTTACCGCCAAAGGCGATGTCAACCTGCGTAATAACAGCCTGTTTATTAAACCGCTCGACAGCACGCTGAAGAATTTGAATGGTAAATTCAGCTTTATCAACGGCGATCTGAAGAGCGAGCCGATGACGGCGAACTGGTTTAATCAGCCGCTGAACGTCGACTTCTCCACCACCGAAGGGGCGAAAGCCTATCAGGTAGCCGTGAACCTGCAAGGCGACTGGCAGCCAACCCGCATGGGGATTTTACCGGCGCAGGTCAACGATGCCTTAAGCGGTAGCATGGCGTGGAATGGCAAGGTGGGTATCGATCTTCCGTATCATGCCGGACCGACCTACGACATTGAGCTTAAAGGCGACCTGAAGAATGTAAGTAGTCACTTACCTGCTCCGCTGAATAAGGCAGCCGGTGAGGCATTACCGGTGAACGTTAAGGCCAACGGCAATCTGCGCAGTTTTGAACTGACCGGCAACGCGGGCAGTAAGAACCACTTTAACAGCCGCTGGTTGCTGAATCAGAAACTGACGCTTGACCGCGCAATCTGGACGTCGGAAAGCCGCACCGTGCCCGCGTTACCCGATCAGCAAGGCATTGAGCTTAACCTTCCCCCTATGGATGGCGCGCAATGGCTGGCGTTGTTCCAGAAAGGCGCAGCAGATAACGTTGGCACCAACGCCAACTTCCCGCAGCGCATCACGGTGCGTACGCCATCGTTATCCCTGGGCGGTCAGCAGTGGAATAACTTGAGTATCGTGTCTGAGCCTGCGAGCAATGGCTCCATCGTGCAGGCGCAGGGACGTGAAATTAATGCCACGCTGGCTATGCGCAATAATGCGCCGTGGCTGGCCAATATTAAGTATCTTTATTACAACCCCAGCGCGGCGAAAGCGTCGCCGACGAAAGCACCACTGAATAGTACTCCAGCCTCGCCGTTTTCCGCCGTGGACAACGTCAGCTTCCACGGCTGGCCGGATCTTCAGTTACGCTGTGCCGAGTGCTGGATGTGGGGACAGAAATATGGGCGTATTGATGCCGATGTGGCGATTAAAGGCGACACGCTAACGCTGAGTAACGGTCTGTTGGATACAGGCTTTGCCAGACTGACCACCGATGGCGTGTGGGTGAACGCGCCGGGCAAAGAACGAACGTCACTGAAGGGTAAACTGAGCGGCAGTAAAATTGACTCCGCTGCCAGTTTCTTTGGTGTATCGACCCCGATTCGTAACTCTTCGTTCAACGTGGAGTATGACCTGCACTGGCGTAACCCGCCATGGGATCCAGATGAAGCTTCGCTGAATGGGATTTTGCGTACCCGGTTGGGCAAAGGTGAGCTTACTGAACTCAGCACCGGACATGCGGGGCAACTATTGCGACTGCTAAGCTTTGATGCGTTGCTGCGTAAACTGCGTTTTGATTTCAGCGACACCTTCAGCGAAGGTTTCTATTTCGACTCGATTCGCAGCACGGCCTGGATCAAAGATGGCGTGATGCATACCGATGACACGCTGGTGGACGGTCTGGAGGCAGACATTGCGATGAAAGGCTCGGTGAACCTGGTACGCCGGGAGCTGGATATGGAAGCCATTGTCGCGCCGGAAATTTCTGCCACCGTAGGCGTTGCCGCTGCGTTTGCTGTCAATCCGATTGTCGGCGCGGCGGTGTTTGCTGCCAGTAAGGTTCTGGGACCATTGTGGAGCAAAGTGTCGATTCTGCGCTATCGCATCACCGGTCCGGTCGATAAGCCGCAGATTAACGAAGTTCTGCGTCAGCCGCGCAAAGAAAGCCAGCAATAATTTGACGGGGGCGAGTAATTGCCCCAATCTCAACATAGATCCTCTACCGCAGTCCGTAGGCCGGATAAGGCGTTCACGCCGCCATCCGGCATTGAAGTGCCTGATGGCGACGCTGGCGCGTTTTATCAGGCCTACAACAGTAACTAATGAGTAGCAAAACGATGAGTCTGAACCTGGTAAGTGAACAATTGCTAGCGGCAAATGGCCTGAAACATCAGGATCTGTTTGCCATCCTGGGCCAACTGGCCGAACGCCGTCTTGATTACGGCGATCTCTATTTTCAGTCGAGCTATCACGAATCCTGGGTTTTAGAAGACCGCATCATTAAAGATGGTTCTTACAATATCGATCAGGGCGTTGGCGTGCGCGCCATCAGCGGCGAAAAAACAGGGTTTGCCTATGCAGACCAGATTAGCCTGCTGGCGCTGGAGCAGAGTGCTCATGCTGCCCGTACTATCGTGCGTGACAGCGGTGACGGCAAAGTAAAAACGCTGGGAGCTGTGGAGCATCAGGCACTTTACACCTCGGTTGATCCCCTGCAGAGCATGAGCCGCGAAGAGAAACTGGATATTCTGCGCCGCGTAGACAGCGTGGCGCGTGCCGCCGACAAGCGCGTCCAGGAAGTAACCGCCAGCCTGACCGGTGTTTATGAACTGATCCTGGTAGCAGCGACCGACGGTACGCTGGCCGCTGACGTTCGCCCGCTGGTACGCCTGTCCGTAAGCGTACAGGTGGAAGAGGACGGTAAGCGCGAGCGCGGCGCCAGCGGTGGCGGCGGTCGTTTTGGCTATGACTATTTCCTGGGCGACCTTGATGGTGAAGTTCGTGCTGACGCATGGGCGAAAGAAGCCGTACGCATGGCGTTGGTTAATCTCTCAGCGGTAGCTGCGCCTGCTGGTACGCTGCCGGTAGTACTCGGCGCTGGCTGGCCTGGCGTTCTGCTGCATGAAGCGGTCGGTCATGGTCTGGAAGGCGACTTTAACCGCCGTGGTACCTCGGTATTCAGTGGTCACATGGGGGAGCTGGTAGCGTCAGAACTGTGCACCGTGGTGGATGACGGCACAATGGCGGACCGTCGTGGCTCTGTGGCTATTGATGATGAAGGCACGCCGGGTCAGTACAACGTGCTGATCGAAAACGGTATTCTGAAAGGCTACATGCAGGACAAACTGAATGCGCGCCTGATGGGCGTTGCGCCAACGGGTAACGGTCGCCGCGAATCTTACGCGCACCTGCCGATGCCACGTATGACCAACACCTATATGCTGCCGGGGAAATCTACGCCGCAGGAAATCATCGAATCCGTTGAATACGGTATTTATGCGCCTAACTTCGGCGGCGGCCAGGTGGATATCACCTCCGGAAAATTTGTGTTCTCTACGTCTGAAGCATATCTGATTGAAAACGGTAAAGTCACCAAACCGGTGAAAGGCGCGACGCTGATTGGCTCTGGTATCGAAGCGATGCAGCAGATTTCGATGGTGGGTAACGACCTGAAACTGGATAACGGGGTTGGTGTGTGCGGTAAAGAAGGGCAGAGCCTGCCGGTGGGCGTGGGCCAGCCCACGCTGAAGGTGGATAACCTGACCGTGGGTGGCACCGCATAACATCATGATGTATGCCCGATAAGCACCAGTGCCATCGGGCATCTTTCCGGATGCGGCGTCAATGCCTTATCCGGCCTACACTTTTTTTATTTCTCTTTTCCCCGACCGTACATTCCCTGAAACAGCTGCGCTACATCGACAAAATAGTCTGTCAGATAGTTAATCACCACCTGCACCTTGAGCGGCAATTTGTCTTTTTCGGTATACAGCGCATAGACCGGACGCGGATCCGACTGGTAGCGGGGAAGCAGAATCTCCACTTCGCCACGATTGATCTCATTGATCACCCACATCAGCGGTACATAGGCAATGCCCGCGCCTGCGGCCAGCCAGCGCACCAATGTCATCGGATCGTTAGTCACAAAACGACCCTCTGGGATCAGGCGGGTGGAAATTCCTTCCGGAGCGATAAGCTCGAATTCATTATCCGGGCGCACGCTGTATTCCAGCCACGAGTGGTTGCTGAGATCGGCAGGTTTCTCTGGGGTGCCAAACTGTGCGAGATAGCTTTTCGCCGCGCAGACCACCATCGGCATAGCCCCCAAACGGCGTGAAAACAGGCTGGAGTCCTGCAACGCGCCGACGCGGATAACCACGTCCAGACCATCAGCGATTAAATCCGGGGCCGGGATGCCGGTCACCAGATTTACCGTCAATCCCGGATACTCTTTCAGCATCGTGGCGGTTAATCCGGCGAGGACATTTTGTGCCATAGTTGAAGAACAGCCAATGCGCAGAGTGCCGATGGGCGTGTTGTTAAAGGCATAGAGTTGCTCGTGAACATCCTGCGCTTCGTGCAGCATTCTCCGGCAGCCCTGATAATAAATTTTACCGGCTTCAGTTAGCCCAATGCTACGCGTGCTGCGGTTTAGCAGCTTGACTTGTAGCTCATCTTCCAGTTTTGAGACCGTCTGGCTTATCGATGAAACGCTCATTTGTAGCTGTCTTGCGGCGGCGGTGAAGGAGCCCATTTCGACAACTTTGGCGAACACCGACATACGTTTTAATCGTTCCATTGTTCACTCTGGCTTAAAAGTGATTTAGATCACATAATATAGATAACAGCATAACAGTTACGTTAATATATTATTATTCAAATAACGGCTATGTCGCTCTCGCCTGGCTCATCCTTGCCCTTCTCTGCGGTGACATACGCTAGAAAATCTATCATCTGCACTCTCTTACGTTACCAAGGTCAACATGAGTCTGTTTCCCGTTATCGTGGTGTTTGGTCTGTCCTTCCCACCGATTTTTTTCGAATTACTTTTGTCACTGGCGATTTTCTGGCTGGTGCGCCGGGTGCTTGTTCCGACTGGCATCTATGATTTTGTCTGGCATCCGGCTCTGTTTAACACCGCGCTGTATTGCTGTCTGTTCTATTTAATAACGCGCCTGTTCGTTTGAGGTTGAAGTGAAAACACTAACAAGAAAACTCTCCCGCACGGCCATTACCGTGATACTGGTCATTCTGGCTTTCATCGCTATTTTCCGCGCATGGGTGTTCTACACCGAGTCGCCGTGGACGCGTGATGCGCGTTTCAGCGCCGATGTCGTCGCGATTGCGCCGGATGTTGCGGGCCTTATTACCAACGTTAACATCCATGATAACCAACTGGTGAAAAAGGATCAGATCCTGTTCACTATCGACCAGCCACGCTATAAGAAAGCCCTCGAGCAGGCCGAAGCTGACGTGGCCTATTATCAGGTACTGGCGCAGGAAAAACGCCAGGAGGCCGGTCGTCGTAACCGATTGGGCGTGCAGGCTATGTCTCGTGAAGAGATTGACCAATCAAACAACGTCCTGCAAACCGTATTACACCAGCTTGCGAAGGCGCAAGCGACCCGCGATCTGGCGAAATTAGATCTGGAACGTACCGTTATCCGCGCGCCAGCAGACGGCTGGGTGACTAACCTGAACGTCTATAGCGGCGAATTTATCACGCGCGGTTCCACGGCGGTGGCATTGGTCAAACAGCATTCTTTCTATGTGCTGGCGTATATGGAAGAAACCAAACTGGAAGGCGTCCGCCCTGGGTATCGCGCTGAAATCACCCCGCTTGGCAGTAATAATGTGCTGAAGGGCACGGTTGATAGTGTGGCGGCTGGCGTAACGAATGCCAGCAGCACGCGGGACGCCAAGGGTATGGCGACCATTGATTCCAATCTTGAATGGGTGCGTCTGGCGCAGCGTGTGCCGGTGCGAATTCGTCTTGATGAGCAGCAGGGAACCTTGTGGCCTGCCGGGACGACGGCGACCGTCGTCATTACCGGCAAGCAGGATCGCGATGCCAGCCAGGAATCTTTCTTCCGTAAAATGGCGCACCGCCTGCGCGAATTTGGTTAATCGCGATGGGTATTTTCTCCATTGCCAACCAGCATATCCGCTTTGCGGTAAAACTGGCCTGCGCGATTGTACTGGCGCTGTTCGTTGGCTTTCACTTCCAGCTTGAGACCCCGCGCTGGGCGGTGCTGACCGCGGCCATTGTGGCTGCAGGTCCGGCCTTTGCCGCTGGCGGAGAACCTTATTCAGGTGCTATCCGCTATCGCGGCATGTTGCGTATTGTCGGGACATTTATCGGCTGTATTGCCGCCCTGATCATTATCATCAGCATGATCCGCGCCCCGCTATTGATGATCCTGGTGTGTTGTATCTGGGCCGGTTTTTGTACCTGGATCTCGTCGTTAGTGAAGATCGAAAACTCTTATGCCTGGGGGCTTTCAGGCTATACGGCGCTGATCATCGTCATTACTATCCAGGCTGAACCGCTGCTGACGCCGCAATTTGCGCTCGAACGCTGTAGTGAAATTGTGATGGGTATTGTCTGTGCCATTGTTGCCGACCTGCTCTTTTCGCCCCGTTCGGTGAAGCAGGAGATTGATGTTGAACTGGATAGCCTGCTGGTGGCGCAATATCAGCTTATGCAGCTGTGCATTAAGCATGGCGACAGTGAAGAAGTAGACAAAGCCTGGGGAGATTTAGTCCGGCGTACGGCGGCGCTGGAAGGGATGCGTAGTAACCTGAATATGGAGTCCTCGCGCTGGGTGCGGGCTAACCGCAGACTCAAGGCATTGAATACGCTGTCGCTTACGCTTATCACACAATCCTGCGAAACCTATCTTATTCAGAACACCCGACCAGAACTGATCACCGATACCTTCCGCGAGTTGTTCGATACGCCGGTTGAAACGGTACAGGATGTCCATAAACAGCTGAAGCGGATGCGTCGGGTGATTGCATGGACCGGTGAACGTGACACACCTGTCACAATTTACACCTGGGCCGGGGCGGCAACGCGCTATCTGTTACTTAAACGTGGAGTTGTCAGCAACACCAAAATTAGCGCTATCGAAGAAGAGATCCTGCAAGGTGAACCGGTGGTGAAAGTGGAATCTGCCGAGCGTCACCATGCGATGGTTAACTTTTGGCGCACCACGCTTTCTTGTGTGCTGGGAACCTTATTCTGGCTGTGGACCGGCTGGACATCCGGCAGCGGCGCAATGGTGATGATTGCGGTCGTCACCTCGCTGGCAATGCGTTTGCCCAACCCGCGCATGGTGGCGATAGACTTTATCTACGGTACGTTGGCGGCGTTACCGCTCGGCGCGCTCTATTTCCTGGTGATTATCCCTAATACGCAGCAAAGCATGTTGTTGCTGTGCCTAAGCCTGGCAGTGCTGGGATTCTTTCTGGGGATTGAAGTACAGAAACGACGGCTGGGTTCGATGGGGGCGCTGGCCAGCACCATTAATATCATCGTGCTGGATAACCCGATGACCTTCCACTTTAGCCAGTTCCTTGACAGTGCACTGGGGCAGATTGTTGGCTGCATGTTGGCGTTTATCGTCATTCTGCTAGTGCGTGATAACTCTCGTGACAGAACGGGTCGTGTGTTGCTCAACCAGTTTGTCTCGGCGGCGGTTTCAGCGATGACCACCAACGTGGTACGTCGTAAAGAAAACCACCTCCCGGCGCTTTATCAGCAGCTGTTTTTGCTGATGAACAAATTTCCGGGCGACCTGGCGAAGTTTCGCCTGGCGCTGACCATGATCATCGCGCATCAGCGCCTGCGCGATGCGCCGGTGCCGGTAAACGAAGATCTCTCCGCATTCCATCGCCAGCTTCGACGCACTGCCGATCGCGTGATTTCTGCAGGAAATGACGACAAGCGCCGACGCTACTTTAGCCAGTTGCTGGAAGAGCTTGAGATCTATCAGGAGAAATTAATCATCTGGCAAGCACCACCACAGGTGACCGAGCCGGTAAAACGACTCAGTGGGATGTTGCACAAATACCAGCATGCGCTGGTCAGTAATTAAGAGTTGAAAACCGACGCTAAAAGCGTCGGTTTTTTTATGGCTATACTTACCTGAAAATGCGAGAGACCCCTACATATTGGCGGTCTGTAGAGTGGCTGGCGTCGGGATGGTGGCTATAGATGAATATCTATACATTTGATTTTGACGAGATAGAAGACCAGGGTGATTTCTATCGCGAGTTTACGCGCACGTTCGGTCTCGCCAGAGAGAAGGTGGTTGATTTAGATTCTCTGTGGGAGGTGGTTATCGGGGAAGTTTTACCGTTGCCGCTGGAGATTGAATTTGTCCATTTACCGGACAAGCTGCGCAGGCGATACGGCGCGCTGATTTTACTGTTCGATGAAGCGGAAGAAGAGCTGGAAGGGCAGTTGCGTTTTAACGTTCGTCACTCAATGTAAGACATAAAAAAGCCCCCGGCAGGCGGGGGCAAGTCGTCGGACTTAGACGACGAGGGTTTATTTGTAGAGTTCTGCAGTAGCGTGCCAGTGAGCACCTTCACGGAGTTCGGTGACGCGATAGCTGCTGGCGCCTGCTTTTTCAGCCTTAGCGGCGATGGCCTGACGCATGTCCATTGGTGAACTACCGATTTGAGATACGGAGATGCTACCCATAGATTGCAGATTCTGTGCTTCTTGTGAGTTCACCTGAGTAACTGCGGCGCTTGCACCGAAGGAGAGAACAGAAAGAAGGCTTAAGGTTGCAATAGTAGTTTTGATTTTCATGATATTTACCTCGTCGAATTCTTTTATAGGGGTCTACGTTTCGTGACCCTCATCACAAAATCAAGTATACACTAATAACCTGATAAATTAATACCACGCTAATTGTTTCCATGGGTAGTAAGTGTTAAGAAAAATATTTTTTATAACCAAATGGAATTAAAAAGAGCGTTTCGAACATTTTAAAAGAAATAAATTAAATAAAATCAATTGGATATGGTTTTTTGCAAAATGTGCGTTTTTAAGCCTTCATATTCACTGTGTGAATGGTTTTTGACGGTTAAACGCACCATTTGTTAAATGCATAGCAGTTAAAAATAGACGGAAGGGGGTAGAAAGAGAGTGTTTTCCCCCGCCGCGAGGCGACGGGGAGGCGGTATTACAGTTCTTGTTCGAACAGTTCCAGAATGGCTTCGTACAGATCTTTTACCGTAAAACCCTTAGCTGGGGTGGTGAAGATGGTATCGTCACCGGCAATCGTACCCAGGATACCTTCCGCTTTCCCCAATGAGTCCAGCAGACGTGCAATCAACTGAGCAGCGCCAGGACTAGTATGAATAACCACGACCGCATCGTTATAGTCGATATCCAGCACCAGATTTTTCAGCGGACTGGAGGTCGTAGGCACGCCCAGTTCCGCCGGAAGGCAGTACACCATTTCCATTTTCGCATTGCGGGTACGCACGGCGCCAAATTTGGTCAGCATGCGTGAAACCTTGGACTGATTGATATTATCAAAGCCCTGATCCTGCAATGCGAGGACGATTTCGCCTTGAGAGCTGAACTTTTCTTCTTTAAGCAGCGCTTTAAACGCCTTTACTAATTCTTCTTGTTTTGCCGAGCTTCGCATAAGTCACCCGTAATATGGCGGTAGAAACAACATTATTGTGCATACAGATGAATTTTTATGCAAACAGTCTGCCTTGTTCAAGGCTGAAATAATGTTATGAAAGAGCGGAATTTTATCAAATTTCGTTATCAAGAAACATGCCTGTGTCACGGCTCGCAAATAAGGTTAAAAGTAAATTAAATGTTATCAAATTGATGTTGTTTTGAGAGGTGGGTAGGGTATATTGTCAGCACCTGTTGGAAAGTTGCTCTACTGTGCGGGTGGTTTTGAATTACGTAACTTAGGTTTTATTTTACGTAAGTTAAATGCATAAAAGCCAAATTTGCGTGACTACGCATTCTTGACGCGTGGTTGTTGTATTCGTTGGATTTGTGAATTAAGGTCGCCGCCGCGGAGCAATAGACATTTTGCTTATCAATATAATAAGGAGTTTAGGATGAAAGTTGCAGTCCTCGGCGCTGCTGGTGGTATCGGTCAGGCGCTAGCATTACTGTTAAAAACCCAACTGCCTTCAGGTTCAGAACTCTCCCTGTACGACATCGCTCCAGTAACACCTGGTGTGGCCGTTGATTTGAGCCATATCCCTACTGCTGTGAAAATCAAAGGCTTCAGCGGCGAAGACGCTACCCCTGCACTGGAAGGTGCTGATGTGGTACTGATCTCTGCGGGCGTCGCACGTAAACCGGGTATGGATCGTTCCGACCTGTTCAACGTCAACGCCGGTATCGTGAAGAATCTGGTGCAGCAGGTTGCTAAAACCTGTCCGAAAGCATGTATCGGTATCATCACCAACCCGGTGAACACGACCGTTGCTATCGCTGCAGAAGTCCTGAAAAAAGCAGGCGTATACGATAAGAACAAACTGTTTGGCGTGACCACGCTGGACATCATCCGCTCCAACACCTTTGTTGCGGAACTGAAAGGCAAGCAGCCTGGCGACGTTGAAGTCCCGGTTATTGGCGGCCACTCTGGCGTGACCATTCTGCCGCTGCTGTCACAAATTCCTGGCGTAAGCTTCACCGAGCAAGAAGCAGCTGACCTGACCAAACGTATCCAGAATGCGGGTACTGAAGTTGTGGAAGCTAAAGCCGGTGGCGGATCTGCAACCCTGTCTATGGGTCAGGCCGCAGCACGTTTCGGACTGTCACTGGTTCGCGCACTGAGCGGCGAAAAAGGTGTGGTTGAATGTGCTTACGTTGAAGGCGATGGCCAGTATGCTCGCTTCTTCTCTCAGCCGCTGCTGCTGGGCAAAAACGGCGTAGAAGAGCGTCAGTCTATCGGCAAGCTGAGCGCGTTTGAACAAGCTGCGCTGGAAGGTATGCTGGATACGCTGAAGAAAGATATCACTCTGGGCGAAGAGTTCGTTAAGTAACGAACTGCCCAAAAGTAAAAAACCGGAGCACTTGCTCCGGTTTTTTTATATCCGTATTAGTTGGTCGCCGGATATTCCTGAATCGTGACCTGCAGCGTCAACTGCTTGTCATCGCGCATCACGACCACGGAGATAACTGAACCTGGTCGAATCTCTGCCACCTGGTCCATCGTTTCCAGTGCAGATACCGCCGGTTTGTTATTGACCGAGATAATCAGATCGTTAACCTGAATACCTGCCTGCGCTGCCGGACCGTCCGGGGCTACTTCGTTAACCACAATCCCCTGAATTTGATCCATTCCGCCGCCCTGGGCGTGCAGTGGCGCAATTTCTCGGCCGCTGATGCCGATATAGCCGCGAATCACGCGCCCGTCACGAATCAGCTTATCCATGATTTTGGTTGCCAGCTGAAAAGGAATAGCAAAGCCGATCCCTTCCGGGGTTTCGCCATCGTTGCTCTTATCAAATGACAGGGTGTTAATACCCATCAACTCGCCCAGCGAGTTGACCAGCGCGCCGCCGGAGTTACCGTGGTTGATGGAGGCATCGGTTTGCAGGAAGTTTTGCCGCCCCGTCGGGTTCAGGCCAATACGACCGGTGGCACTGATAATCCCCTGAGTGATGGTTTGCCCGAGGTTGTACGGGTTCCCGATTGCGAGAACCACATCGCCGATGTGCGGTACGCGTTTGTTATTAATTGGAATTGTCGGCAGTCCACCAGTGGCGTTGATTTTCAGCACCGCAAGGTCGGTTAACGTATCAGACCCCACAAGCAGCGCTTCAAATACGCGACCGTCCTGCAATGCGACGATGATTTGGTCGGCATCGTTAATGACGTGCTTATTGGTAATGATGTAGCCGCGCTGATCCATGATAACGCCTGAGCCGAGCGTGCGGATCTCAAGCTGGTTATGCGCTGTGCTGTTCATACTGCGGTTATAAACGTTAACGACGGCAGGTGCTGCACGGCGAACCGCCGGGTTATAGCTGGCGGGCGTTTCATCTGCACTGTCGAACTGCGGTGCGGTAAGCGTATTAATTTTGCGCAGCGAGGGCATCGCGGCCAGCAGAATAGCGCCGACGATTAAACCAATCGCGACCGAACGTAAAAGCTTCACAAACATGATGGCGGCGTCATTAATAAAGGGAACGGCTGCAGCATATCACGAGTTTACCGGACATCACACGAGGGGCTGATGTCCGGTTGCATGCGTTAACGCAGGAGCAGGTAAATACTCTCGTTACCGCGCACCACCTGCAGGGCAATGATCGACGGTTTCGCTTCCAGCACTTTACGCATTTCAGCGATCGAGTTTACGCGATCGCGGTTAACGCCAATAATAACGTCATCTTTATGCAGTCCGGCCTGTGCGGCAGGGCTGCTTTTTTCAACGTTATCAATTCTGATGCCTTTGGTACCGTCTTTTAACTGACCGTCGCTGAGCGTGGCCCCTTGCAACGCAGGCGCAATCATCTCTGCGCTGGCGGACGATGATGTGCTGGTATCGAGGGTGACTTCAACCTCCAGCGGTTTACCGTTACGTAGCAGGCCCAGTTTGACTTTGGTCCCTGGTTCGGTTGTCGCAATACGTGAACGAAGTTCGGCGAAGCTGTTAAGCGGTTTACCGTTGAGACTGGTAATGACGTCACCTGATTTCACCCCCGCTTTTGCGGAGCCGGAGTTAGGCAGAACCTCACTGACAAACGCGCCACGCTGTACGTCCAGTTTGAACGCTTTGGCGATATCGGAAGTCATCTCGGTGCCTTTGATGCCCAACAGACCGCGTTTGATTTCACCAAACTGCATCAGCTGCTGTGCCAGCGTGCGCGCCATGTTGCTCGGGATTGCAAAACCAATACCGATGCTGCCGCCACCGGGGGCCAGAATCGCGGTGTTAATACCGATCAGCTCACCGTTGAGGTTAAGCAATGCGCCGCCGGAGTTACCGCGGTTGATAGAGGCGTCAGTCTGAATAAAGTTTTCCAGACCTTCCAGGTTCAACCCACTGCGACCCAAAGCCGATACAATGCCGGAGGTGGCTGTTTGACCCAAACCGAACGGGTTACCCACAGCCACCGCGAAATCACCCACGCGGAGTTTATCAGAGTCAGCAATGGCAATTTGCGTCAGGTTGCTGGGGTGTTGAATTTGTAGCAGTGCGATATCGCTCTGATCGTCGCTGCCAATAAGCTTTGCGTCGAACTCACGACCATCATTAAGCTGAACGCTGATTTTTTGCGCCTGATTAATAACGTGGTTATTGGTCAGGACGTAGCCTTTGGCGGCATCAATAATGACACCTGAACCCAGTCCTTCAAAAGGTTGGGAAGGTTGATCGGGAAGTTCATCACCAAAAAACTTTTTGAACTCTTCCGGGACTTTCTGCCCCTGAGTGGCGGTGCCTTCGACCCTTACACTCACCACGGCTGGCAACACTTTCTCCAGCATCGGGGCGAGGCTGGGGAGCGCAGCCTGACCGGGAACCTGGCCGGGAATCGACGCAACGGCCGGGAATGGCGCCGAGAGAGTTAACCCGACACTTAACGCTAATGCACTCAACAGCTGGGTTTGTTTTTTCATGGATCCTGCTCTCGTACCTTGAGTAAACGGAAGATGATTCAAAACAGTTTGATGTTATTGAATTTTCGGTTTGGTCACAATGAGGCTAACGACTAAATAATAGCTGGGACGGGAAGAGAAGCGGAGGGCGCAATTGCTGCGCCCAATAAATTTCTTAACGATGTGCGGTTAGTCGCGCTTTGCGCCACTACGCAGCAGGCCAGATGCCCCTTCAGAATAGTCACGTGGCATCTGAACCGGCGCCTGATCGTTGCCTGCTTCAGACTCTGCCAGACGATTACGGAACGGGTTGTTTTCCGGCGACATACCCGGCAGCAGGTTGCTGGAGCTTTTCGCCATGTGCTGGTAAATCTGACGATAATCGTCCGCCATGTTATCCAGCAATTCAGCGCTGCGGGCAAAGTGGCTCACCAGTTCTTCACGGTACTCTTCCAGCTCAGCTTTATTTTTTTCCAGTTCGTACTGCAATGCCTGCTGTTGGCGTAATTTCCGATTACCAAAACGCATGGCTACAGCACCAATAATGATACCGACGACTAACCCAATTAGCGCATATTCCCAGGTCATGAACATCTCCCGTTGTCTTGTGTTTCCGTAGGGTGTTGGCTTTAGGCTCCATGCCTGCGCCTGATTATGCCACTATAACCGCTAATCCCGTAGAAGTGGAATCCCGTGTTTATATCACGTAATGTAGAACGGCCTTTTTTTCGTCAACCGTGAGCGACGGCACATCGATTCTCAAGGAATAACAATAACATCATGCAAAGCCTTTCCCCGACATCGCGTTACCAGCAAGCCCTCAACGACGGCAGTCATCAGCCCGACAATGTACAACAAGAAGCCGTGAATCGACTGGAAACAATTTTCCAGGCACTTACGACGCCAGCGCGACCTGCGCCGCAGGAGAGCGGACTGATGGCGCGTTTTGGCAAATTGCTGGGCAAGCGTGAGTCGCCGATCAACACACCGGTGCGTGGTTTATATATGTGGGGCGGAGTTGGGCGCGGAAAAACCTGGCTGATGGATCTGTTCTACCATAGTCTGCCGGGCGAACGTAAACAGCGTTTGCACTTTCATCGTTTTATGCTGCGTGTGCATGAAGAGCTTACTGCCTTACAGGGGCAGAGCGATCCGCTGGAAATCATCGCCGATCGCTTTAAGGCCGAAACGGACGTGCTGTGCTTTGACGAATTTTTTGTTTCTGATATTACCGACGCCATGCTACTCGGCGGCCTGATGAAGGCACTGTTTGCCCGTGGCATTACGCTGGTGGCGACCTCCAATATTCCGCCCGATGAGCTGTATCGCAACGGTTTACAACGCGCGCGTTTTCTTCCTGCCATTGATGCTATCAAACAGCATTGCGACATCATGAATGTTGATGCTGGCGTCGATTATCGTCTGCGCACCTTAACGCAGGCGCATTTGTGGCTGTCGCCACTGAATGAGGAAACCCGCCAACAGATGGATAAACTCTGGCTGGCATTAGCGGGAACCAAAGGTGAACATGCGCCGACGCTGGAGATCAATCATCGTCCGATGCAGACGCTGGCCGTCGAAAACCAAACACTGGCGGTGTCATTTACCACGCTCTGTGTCGATGCGCGTAGCCAGCATGACTACATTGCGCTGTCGCGTTTGTTTCACACGGTACTGTTGTCTGATGTGCCGGTCATGACTCCGCTGATGGAGAGTGAAGCGCGGCGCTTTATCGCATTGGTGGATGAGTTCTACGAACGCCACGTCAAGCTGGTGGTCAGCGCGGCATCGCCACTCTATGAAATTTATCAGGGCGAGCGTCTGAAGTTTGAATTTCAGCGCTGTTTGTCGCGTTTGCAGGAGATGCAAAGCGAAGAGTATCTGAAGCGGGAACATTTAGCCGGTTAAACCTGCCGCAAATCACACAAAGGGGTCGATCTTTGACCCTGACTTCTCTATAATCTTGCGACCCCACGTTACGAGAGAGTTTTTTTCCCAAAACTTTCTATGCGCCGGCATAGGCTATTCGAAGGGGTAGGTTTGCTGGACAATGTCGTGTGAACCTCAACTGACAAAACGTTTGGGTGTTCACCAACGTGTAACTTATTTATTTGGGTAAGCTTTTAATGAAAACTTTTACAGCTAAACCAGAAACCGTAAAACGCGACTGGTATGTTGTTGACGCGACCGGTAAAACTCTGGGCCGTCTGGCTTCCGAACTGGCTCTGCGCCTGCGCGGTAAGCACAAAGCGGAATACACTCCGCACGTAGATACCGGTGATTACATCATCGTTCTGAACGCTGACAAAGTTGCTGTAACCGGCAACAAGCGTACTGACAAAGTGTACTATCACCACACCGGCCACATCGGTGGTATCAAACAAGCGACCTTTGAAGAGATGATTGCTCGCCGTCCTGAGCGTGTGCTTGAAATCGCGGTTAAAGGCATGCTGCCAAAAGGCCCGCTGGGTCGTGCTATGTTCCGTAAACTGAAAGTTTACGCTGGCAACGAGCACAACCACGCGGCACAGCAACCGCAAGTTCTTGACATCTAATCGGGATTATAGGCAATGGCTGAAAATCAATACTACGGCACTGGTCGCCGCAAAAGTTCCGCAGCTCGCGTTTTCATCAAACCGGGCAGTGGTAAAATCGTAATCAACCAACGTTCTCTGGAACAGTACTTCGGTCGTGAAACTGCCCGCATGGTAGTTCGTCAGCCGCTGGAACTGGTCGACATGGTTGAGAAACTGGATCTGTACATCACTGTTAAAGGTGGTGGTATCTCTGGTCAGGCTGGTGCGATCCGTCACGGTATCACCCGCGCTCTGATGGAGTACGACGAGTCCCTGCGTGGCGAACTGCGTAAAGCTGGCTTCGTTACCCGTGATGCTCGTCAGGTTGAACGTAAGAAAGTCGGTCTGCGTAAAGCACGTCGTCGTCCTCAGTTCTCCAAACGTTAATTGTACTCTGCTTCGGCAGACGACAATTTGCGAAAAAACCCGCTTTGGCGGGTTTTTTTATCGTTATTTTTCGCCTCAGATCCACGGTAATCCGCTGATTGCTACCTCTTTTTCCCCATTTCAAGAATCGACTCACCACAAAGGTCACAAAATCTGGTAAACTATCATCCAATTTTCTGCCCAAATGTCCGGTATCGTTCATTTTTTGTTTGTATTTTGAACAGCAATGACTTTCCCGAGTCTGGGTGACATCACTTCTGGCTGGCCACTGAGTGGCTGGTAGCAGTAAAAATTCTGAATATACCTGGAGGTTTTCATGGCTGTCGCTGCCAACAAACGTTCGGTAATGACGCTGTTTTCTGGTCCTACTGACATCTATAGCCATCAGGTCCGCATTGTGCTGGCTGAGAAAGGTGTTAGTTTCGAGATTGAGCACGTGGAAAAGGACAATCCACCTCAGGATCTGATCGACCTCAACCCGAATCAGAGCGTACCGACACTGGTGGATCGTGAGCTGACCCTGTGGGAATCTCGCATCATTATGGAATACCTGGATGAGCGCTTCCCGCATCCGCCGCTGATGCCGGTTTACCCGGTTGCGCGTGGTGAAAGCCGCCTGTACATGCAGCGTATTGAAAAAGACTGGTACACGCTGATGAATGTCATCGTGAACGGTTCTGCATCTGAAGCCGAAGTCGCGCGTAAGCGTCTGCGCGAAGAACTGCTGGCAATTGCGCCAGTATTTGGCCAGAAACCTTACTTCCTGAGCGATGAGTTCAGCCTGGTAGACTGCTACCTGGCGCCGCTGCTGTGGCGTTTACCGCAGCTGGGTATTGAATTCAACGGTGCAGGTTCGAAAGAACTGAAAGGGTACATGACTCGCGTCTTCGAACGTGATTCTTTCCTGGCTTCTCTGACTGAGCCTGAACGTGAAATGCGTCTGGGCCGGGGTTAACCTGTATGGATTTGCCACAGCTAACACCACGCCGTCCGTATCTGCTGCGCGCATTCTATGAGTGGTTGCTAGACAACCAGCTCACGCCGCATCTGGTGGTGGATGTGACGCTCCAGGACGTGCAGGTTCCAATGGAATATGCGCGTGACGGGCAAATTGTTCTGAATATTGCACCGCGTGCGGTGGGCAACCTGGAACTGGCTAACGATGAAGTGCGCTTTAACGCGCGCTTCGGTGGTGTGCCGCGTCAGGTGTCTGTGCCGTTGGCTGCTGTTCTGGCAATTTATGCACGTGAAAATGGCGCTGGTACGATGTTCGAACCGGAAGCCGCCTACGATGAAGATGTCGCCAGCTTAAATGATGACGACAACGACGCGTCTGGTTTTGAGAGTGAAACAGTCATGTCGGTCATTGATGGCGATAAGCCTGACAATGGCGACGACAACGATCCTGATGACACTCCGCCGCCACCTCGCGGTGGGCGTCCAGCGCTGCGCGTAGTGAAATAAATAGTGAAATAAAAAAACAGGCCCTTTCGGGCCTGTTCTGTTTTCTGGCTTCGGGATCAGTAAAACAGCGCGATGGTGGCTACCATATTCACCACAAATCCTACTGCCATCGGGATTGCTGTACGTTTTACCACTTCAAAGGGCGATACGCCGGCAATACCTGATGTCACGACAATTACAGCGGTTATGGGTGACACCGCGCGGGCGAGCGTAGTGGCAAAATGCATCGGCATAATCATCACTACTGCAGGAATATGCAGCCCGGCGGCAATATCCGGAATGAGGCTGGCAAAAGACATAAACGGTGCGTTGCCTGACCCCATGACAATCGCACAGGCGGCGATGACCATCGCCATGATGATCATCACGCCAATGCCGCCAAGACCGGAATGCTCTGCGCCTTTTATTACGGCGTCGACAGTCCCGATAGTCGTCAACCCTTTCGCAAAGATTTCACCGGCGACCACCAGCGTGACAACGTTGGCAAACTGCGTCCCCATGCCGTCAAAAAAAGCCTGCACATCATCCATCGTTTCGCGCAGATTATGTTTATGCAGGAATTCAACAAACATAGTCAGCGTCATGCTCATCAACATCACCACCACCAGATTCAACTCTGCTTTCATTAGCCCCATTTGCGCAAGGGCAAGCGAGCCCAGCATCAGGATCAGCGGCATGACGGGTAGAATGGCGTAATAGAGCGGAGGTACGTTTTCCAGCGTCTTTTGTTCAGCAAATCCGTTGCTTTCCGGTGCGGCTTTTTTATCAAACTGACGCTGAACGAAAAAATGCGCAATGGCGACGGCGACAATGACACACGACGCGACGGGCAACTGGTATTGAAAGAAATAAGTGGCGATTTTCATACCCGCGACCTGCGCGGCAAAAATAGAGTTGGTTTCCAGAATGCCCCATTCAATCGACATCGAAGTGGCAATGACCGCAACAGCGGATAAACGGCTCACGCCAAGACTGACCAGCGTTGGGAATAGCGTCACCATCAGCAACATACCTAACCCGGATGCGCTGGTAATAAATTGCGCCATGATCTGACCAATCACATAGGTGGCGGCAAGCACAACATAGGGTGAGCGGATTAGCTTGAGCGGGCGGCTTAACAGGCTAACCATCGCTCTGCTGGCTCCCATTCTGTCCATATAACGGGCATAACCACCCACCGCCATGATTGATAAACCCAGTCCGGCCGCGCGGTTGGAGAGCATACGCAAAATTTCGTTGTAAATATCGACCAGTAGATAGCCACTGCTCTTATTGTCAGCGACCAACACGCCGTAGCCCAGCCAGACGCCGCAGATCATCAGGAAGATCCCGGCGGCGGCCAGCACGACCTGCGGTTTGTAGTTTTTGAGGATCAAGTAACCCATCGTTAATAAAACGATGACAGAGATAATGATGCCGAACATTGTTTCACTCCATGCCAGAGAAGAAGATAAATCCGGTAATAACGCTGTTATCCCAACGGATGTTATATTTTTCTGGGCATTTTTTATGGAGTGAATATCTTATTTTTAATTCAAGGGTTTAATTATTTATCTTTATAAAATAGATGGTTATGATAAATTATCACGTTAATGTTCATAAATTTCATGAAGATGATATAACTCTATTAAATTAAAAATAGGCGGAAGATACTCGCTTAAAATAATATTGCTGTTACGTATATTATCAATAAGCCAGCGGGGGCGGATCGACCATCATTTCACCCTGCTTTCGATCCTGTGTTAGGATAAACCCGCTGTTGTTTGTCACCACGACTTAGCTGAATGGACCCTATGAACGCATTTGATTCGCAAGCTGAAGACTCTCCATCCACCATTGGCCGTAGCTTACGCAATCGCCCGCTGGCGCGTAAAAAACTGTCTGAAATGGTTGAGGAAGAACTGGAGCAGATGATTCGTCGTCGGGAATTTGGCGAGGGCGAACAGTTGCCGTCTGAACGGGAGCTGATGGCCTTCTTTAACGTGGGCCGTCCTTCTGTACGAGAAGCGCTGGCCGCGTTAAAACGCAAAGGTCTGGTACAAATCAACAACGGCGAGCGCGCCCGCGTTTCGCGTCCTTCAGCTGATACCATCATCAGCGAGCTGTCTGGTATGGCGAAAGATTTCCTCGCACATCCCGGCGGCATTGCCCACTTCGAGCAGTTGCGACTGTTCTTTGAATCAAGCCTGGTTCGATACGCCGCCGAACATGCGACGGATGAGCAAATCGACAGGCTGGCGAAAGCGCTGGAGATCAACAGCCAGTCGCTCGATGACAATACGTTGTTCATCCGTTCGGACGTTGATTTTCACCGCGTACTGGCGGAGATCCCGGGCAATCCCATCTTTATGGCGATCCATGTTGCGCTGTTAGACTGGTTAATTGCTGCCCGTCCGGCCGTTGCCGATCAAGAATTGTATGAACACAATAACGTGAGTTATCAGCAGCATATCGCTATCGTTGACGCGATTCGTCAGCGCGATCCTGAAGAAGCAGACCGCGCACTGCAAGAACATCTCAATAGCGTTTCCGCAACCTGGCACGCCTTCAGCAAAAGTAAAAAATTGCGTAAGTAATCGCGATCCTGACGATCTTTTAAACCCAAAATCATTCAAGTTGCATCAAGGCGGCAAGAGAGCGAGTCCCCTGGAGCATAGATAACTATGTGACAGGGGTGAGCGAACGCAGCCAACGCAGAGGCGGCTCGAAGGATGAAGTGTTTAGTGAGGTAGATCGCACTATAAGCGTTCTCTATTGTATTGCTGCTTATTTGATCTGGTATAACAGGTATAAAGGTATACAGTCAGATAACACTAATCATCGTCAGAGGTCGTTATGGCAAGAAATTTAAAAGGCGTAATGCCAGCGTTGTTAACTCCATTCGATAACCAACAGAAACTGGACATCGAGAGCCTGCGCCGTCTGGTGCGTTTCAACATTGGTCAGGGGATCGATGGGCTGTATGTCGGTGGCTCAACGGGTGAGGCCTTTGTCCAAAACCGCGCTGAAAGAGAGCAGGTGCTGGAAATCGTTGCTGAAGAAGCGAAAGGCAAAGTGACGTTAATTGCCCATGTTGGCACGGTCAGTACGGAAGAAAGCCAGCAACTGGCGAGCGCCGCGCATCGTTACGGCTTTGATGCTGTCTCCGCTGTCACGCCGTTTTACTATCCGTTCAGCTTTGAAGAGCACTGCGATCACTACCGCGCAATTATTGATTCAGCGAATGGATTGCCGATGGTGGTCTATAACATCCCGGCGCTGAGCGGCGTAAAACTGACGCTGGATCAGATCAACACGCTGGTGACGTTGCCGGGCGTTGGCGCACTGAAGCAAACTTCGGGCGATCTCTATCAGATGGAACAGATCCGCCGCGCTCATCCCAATCTGGTGCTTTATAACGGTTATGACGAGATCTTCGCTTCTGGACTGCTAGCAGGCGCAGATGGCGGTATCGGTAGCACTTACAACATCATGGGATGGCGTTATCAGGGAATTGTGAAAGCGCTCAAAGAAGGCGACATCCGCACGGCGCAAAAGCTGCAAACCGAGTGCAATAAGGTTATCGATCTGCTTATTAAGGTTGGCGTTTTCCGCGGCCTGAAAACAGTACTGCACTATATGGATGTGGTTTCTGTTCCACTGTGCCGTAAACCCTTTGCTCCGGTAGATGAACGCTATCTGCCGGAACTGAAAGCGCTGGCAAACCAACTGCTGGCGGAAAAGGCGTAATCGCGGGTCGCCGGGGGCGCTTCGCTTGCCCGGCCTGGATTTTTCGACCGTAAGCCGGGTAAGGCAAAGCCACCACCCGGCACAACAACAAAGATCGTCGGGAGAGTAAAATGAGTACTTCTACCCAGAGCATCCCGTGGTATCGCCATCTCAATCGGGCACAATGGCGGGCATTTTCCGCCGCCTGGCTGGGATATTTGCTTGATGGTTTTGATTTTGTGTTAATCGCCCTTGTGCTGACAGAAGTGCAGGGCGAATTCGGACTGACGACGGTGCAGGCCGCCAGCCTGATCTCGGCCGCCTTTATCTCCCGTTGGTTTGGCGGGTTAATGCTGGGGGCAATGGGCGACCGTTACGGACGCCGTCTGGCAATGGTCACCAGCATCATTCTGTTCTCCGTGGGGACGCTGGCCTGCGGCTTCGCGCCGGGCTACACCACCATGTTTATCGCCCGTCTGGTTATCGGTATGGGAATGGCGGGTGAGTACGGCTCCAGTGCAACCTATGTTATTGAAAGTTGGCCTAAACACCTGCGAAATAAAGCCAGTGGCTTCCTGATTTCCGGCTTTTCCGTTGGCGCGGTGATCGCCGCGCAGGTCTATAGCCTGGTGGTTCCGGTCTGGGGATGGCGCGCGCTGTTCTTCATCGGCATTCTGCCAATTATCTTCGCCCTCTGGCTGCGTAAAAATATTCCGGAAGCGGAAGACTGGAAAGAGAAACACGAAGGCAAAGCGCCAGTGCGCACGATGGTGGATATTCTCTACCGGGGCGAGCATCGGGTAATTAATATTCTGATGACGATCGCCGCTGCAACCGCGCTGTGGTTCTGCTTTGCTGGCGACCTGCAAAATGCGGCTATCGTGGCGGTCCTCGGCCTGATATGTGCGTTTATTTTCATTAGCTTTATGGTGCAAAGCAGCGGGAAGCGCTGGCCGACGGGCGTCATGCTGATGGTGGTCGTACTATTCGCCTTCCTGTACTCGTGGCCGATTCAGGCATTGTTGCCAACCTATCTGAAAACCGAACTGCTGTACGATCCTTCCACGGTGGCCAGAGTGCTCTTCTTTAGCGGTTTTGGTGCGGCGGTCGGTTGTTGCGTCGGCGGTTTTCTTGGCGACTGGCTGGGCACGCGTAAAGCCTATGTCTGCAGTTTGCTGGCCTCGCAGTTGCTGATTATTCCGGTGTTTGCGATAGGCGGTTCAAACGTCTGGGTACTGGGTTTGCTGCTGTTTTTCCAGCAAATGCTCGGCCAGGGGATCTCCGGGATCTTACCAAAACTGATTGGCGGCTATTTCGATACCGACCAGCGTGCGGCGGGCCTGGGCTTCACCTATAACGTGGGCGCGCTGGGTGGGGCTCTGGCACCGATCATCGGCGCGCTGATTGCCCAACGTCTGGATCTGGGCACCGCGCTGGGATCGCTCTCTTTCGGTCTGACATTTGTGGTGATCCTGCTGATTGGTCTCGATATGCCGTCTCGCGTACAGCGCTGGCTGCGTCCTGAAGCGTTACGTACGCATGATGCCATTGATGGCCGACCGTTTAGCGGGGCTGTGCCGTTCGGCGGTGACAAAAGCACCATGGTGAAATCCAAAAGTTAATCCCATTGCCCGGTGTTGAACCGGGCAATTAGCGTAAGGGAAGAAGTATGTCGTTACTTGAGCAACGGGATAAAAAGCGTATCACCGCGATGCAGAAGGCGGTGTCATGACCACATTGGCAATGGATATCGGCGGTACCAAACTGGCTGCCGCGCTGTTAGACAGTAATCTGCAAATTCGCGAGCGGCGTGAATTGCCGACGCCCGCCAGCAAAACGCCGGAGGCGCTGCGCGCTGCGCTACAAGCACTGGTTGCACCGCTACAGGGGCGTGCTAATCGGGTGGCGATCGCCTCGACGGGGATTATCCGTGAGGGGGCTTTACTGGCGCTGAATCCGCATAACCTTGGCGGGTTGATGCATTTTCCGCTAACACAAACGCTGGAACAAATCACCGGCCTGCCGACGCTGGCAGTCAATGACGCACAGGCGGCGGCCTGGGCGGAATACCACGCTATGGCAGATGGGATAAGCGACATGGTGTTTATCACCGTGTCGACAGGCGTCGGCGGCGGCGTGATCAGCAACGGCAAGTTACTCACCGGGTCTGGTGGTCTGGCTGGGCACTTAGGACATACGCTGGCGGATCCCAATGGACCGGCCTGCGGCTGCGGACGTGTGGGCTGCGTCGAGGTGATTGCTTCCGGTCGAGGGATCGCGGCTGCAGCCGAAGGTACGCTTGCTGGATGCGACGCCAAAACCATTTTTAGCCGCGCCGGGCAAGGAGATGAGCAGGCAAGCAGGTTGATCCATCGCTCGGCGCGTACTTTGGCAAGGCTTATCGGCGATGTGAAGGCCACGACCGATTGCCAGATTGTGGTGATTGGCGGCAGCGTTGGGCTGGCTGAAGGATATCTGGCGCTGGTGGAACATTATCTGGCACAAGAGCCCTTGGCCTATCACGTGGAATTACTGGCGGCGCATTACCGCCATGACGCTGGATTACTGGGGGCCGCGCTGTTGGCCCAGGGAGAATGATGATGATATCAGATGAGTTGCGTTCACTGCCTTCTGCCGGATTACATCCGGTCTTACAGCAGGCATTAACGCTTGCCATTGCGGCGAATCCGCAGGAGAAAACGCCAGGGCGCTACGCGTTGCAGGGCGATACTATTTTTATGAATGTCATGCAGTTTGCGACGCAGAGCCCAGAGCAAAAGAAAGCGGAACTGCATCAGCAGTACATTGATATTCAGGTGCTGTTGTCCGGCGAAGAACGCATTCTGTTCGGGATGACCGATTCTGCTCGCCAGTGCGATGAGATGCATGTTGAGGATGACTATCAGCTGTGCAGCGAGATTGCCGATGAGCAGGCGATCGTACTGAAACCGGGAAGATTTGCGATTTTTATGCCGGGCGAGCCGCATAAACCGGGCTGTATGGTGGGGGGGCCGGGGGAAATCAAAAAGGTCGTGATCAAGGTGCGCGCCAGCTTATTACAAGCCTGACGATGAGAGACCGTGTCGGATGGCAAGGCTTGCGCCATCCGACACTGGATAGAACAACTTAGCGCTTAAACGTCACCGCTTCCGGCTGCGCCAGATGCAGCGTGGTCTGGCTTGGCACTGTCTCAGCAATGACTCGCCCGTGACGAATGGAATAACGTGCAGGCGTCTGGCGACGAACTGCGTCAAACCCATTTTCTGCCGCTAAAATCACCAGATTTCCGGAGTTTCCCACGTTCAGACCGTAATCCTGCAGGTGCAGGGTTTTCGCACTGTGGGTGGTAACCAGGTTCAGCCCATCGTTGATCTGTCCGTATCCCATCAGTTGACACACATGTAATCCCATATGCAGTACCTGCAGCATATTGGCGGTGCCCAGCGGATACCACGGGTCGAAGACGTCATCATGGCCGAAGCAGACGTTGATCTCCGCTTCCAGCATCTCTTTGACGCGCGTTACGCCGCGACGTTTAGGATACGTATCAAAGCGCCCTTGCAGGTGAATATTTACCAGTGGGTTCGCGACAAAGTTAATGCCGGACATTTTCAACAGGCGAAAGAGGCGGGAAGCATACGCGCCGTTATAGGAATGCATTGCCGTGGTATGGCTGGCGGTCACGCGTTCGCCCATATTGTCACGATGCGCCAGCGCCGCGACGGTTTCAACAAAGCGTGACTGCTCATCGTCAATTTCGTCGCAGTGCACATCGATAAGCCGATCGTATTTCTGCGCCAGAGCGAAAATTTTGTGCAGAGACTCAACGCCATATTCACGCGTAAATTCAAAGTGGGGGATCGCGCCAATGACGTCTGCGCCCAAACGCACGGCTTCCTCTAATAGCGCTTCACCGTTGGGGTAAGAAAGAATGCCCTCTTGCGGGAAGGCGACAATTTGCAGCTCTACCCACGGCGCGACTTCTTGCTTCACCTCCAGCATGGCTTTCAGTGCAGTCAGCGTCGGATCGGAAACGTCAACGTGCGTGCGGACATACTGGATGCCGTTGGCCATCTGCCACTTCAGCGTCTGCATGGCGCGCGCTTTGACGTCTTCGTGCGTGAGCATTGCCTTACGTTCGGCCCAACGCTCAATGCCTTCAAATAACGTACCAGACTGGTTCCAGCTCGGCTCGCCTGCGGTTTGCGTGGTGTCCAGATGGATATGTGGCTCAACGAACGGTGGAATGGCCAGGCCGCCTTCGGCATCAAGCACTTCGCCCTGCGGAAACGTGGCGGTGTCCTGTGGCTCAATCCGGCTGAAGCGCCCGTTTTCAATCGTGAGCTGCCACAATCCTTCGCGTGCCTGTAAACGTGCCTGACGAAGGGTGATGTTATTATTCTGCATGGCTGACCTCTGGTGATTTAGCAAGGCTGCGATTAAAAAGTGGATTCAGCAGGATATAGCTGAATACGCCGCCAAGTACGGCGTTGACGGGCACAATACCGGGAATATAGTGACCTGCGGCAATGCCCAATGCAACGGACAGGATCGCTATCCAGTTTACGGAAATAAATTGCGCTTTGCTGAAGTCGGCATAGCGACGATGGTTCAGCAGATAGTCGGCGATGATCACCCCGCCAATCGGAGGAATTGCTGCCGACAGAAAAGTCAGCCAACCGACAAAGTTATTGTAAAGCCATAGCGCGCACAATGTGCCGATAATACCGTTAGCCACCGACAGCGTACGGCTGGAAAGGCCGGTAATATTGGCAAATCCCAGACCTGAGGCATACAGCGCATTGTCGTTAGTCGTCCAGATGTTCAGACCGAGCACTACAATCGCGGGCAGCAGCAGTCCCTGGGCAATCATCACGTCAGAGATATCCGCCTGTCCAACGGCAGCCGCGCCCGCAGCGCCGAAGATGAACATCAAGGAGTTGCCAAGGAAAAACGCCACCATGGCAATCAGCACCGCGCCTTTGGCGTTGCGACCAAAGCGAACGAAGTCGGCGGTTAATGTTCCTGCGCTGACAAACGAACCGACCACCAGCGCCAGGGCGGTGGAGAAATTCAGCGGCGTCTGCGGCACTATCGCTTTTAAATGGTCTAAACCGCCGACATCACTCACCGCCAGCCAGACGGAGTAGCTGCCAAGAACGACGATGGCAGGCACGGCGATGATAGATAAAACGGTCAGCGCCGAGATGCCAAAAAAGATGGTCAGGGTCATCAACAGACCGGAAACCGCAATCAGGATATTGACGTCAATTCCTGTCGCTTTGCCCACCGGGATAGCAAACATAGCCACACCCACGCCAAACCAGCCTACCTGCGTACCGCCTAACAACAGTGAGGGAAGCCATGAACCTTTCAAACCAAATGAGTAACGCGCCAGAAGGTGGGTTGAGAGCCCTGTTTTTGCGCCGATAAAACCGAGAAATGCAGTGTAAATACCGAGGAGAAGATTACCGAAGAGAACTGCCAGGAAGAAATCATTATAGGAAAGACCGGTACCGAGTGTGCCACCGGTCCACATACTGGCGGAAAAAAATGTAAGCCCCAACATGACAAATGTTAGTGGAACCACGCCTTTCCGCGCCGCCAGAGGGACGGGGCCTTGGCTATAATTGTTGTCCTGCGACACAACGCCTCCATGAATTTTGCCCAAAAAATCCGCCGCATAATATACAGTTCTCAGAATAAAGCAAACGATTACGTATAATCTTTACATGGTTATTATTTATGGTGTTGATGATTGCGTTGATTTTCCTTGGTCGACAGTTAACCCGCGTCTGTGAGTTGAGTTCCCAGCATGGTTTGTGAACGAATGAGCTCGTCTGCAAGTAATTTTTCATCAGGTAGCTGTACTTTGTACTCGCTCGCCTGGATGGTATTCGGTAGGCCGTTCAACGCGTAGTGCGCTTCCCCCGCCCCTTTTCCTGCGCACAGAATCAGCCCGACTGGCGGATTTTCCCCCGGTATCGTCCAATGTTCTTTGGCATAGTTCAGATACATATTCATCTGCCCGGCATCCGCATAGCTGAATTTGCCTACTTTTAGATCAACGAGCAACAGGCAGCGTAAACGACGATGAAAGAACAGCAGATCGACGCGGAACCAGTTATCGTCAATGCGCAATCGACGCTGACGGCCAACAAAAGCAAAATCGTCGCCGAGCTCCAGCATAAAGTCCATCAGGTGATTGATCAGCGCCTCTTCAAGATCCGATTCTGAATACTCATCCTTGAGGCCAAGAAACTCCAGAATGAACGGATCGCGGATGGCCTTTTCAGGCAAGACTTCAGGCTCCGTCGGGACTGCCTTCTGCAACATGGCGGATTTGTCGCGGGACAACAGCGTCCGCTCATAAAACTGAGTGGCAATTTGTCGATTGAGCTGCCGTACTGACCAGCCGTTACGGAGAGTCTCTTTCTCATAAAAAGTGCGGGCATCGGCATTTTTAACAGACAAGAGGCGGACATACGCCGACCAGGGTAGTGGGAATGTTTTGGCGAGTTGTATGAGATTTTGAGATTCACCAGACAGTGTCTGCTGAATCTCAATTTGTTGAAAATAAAGATAAAACATACGCATTTGCCGTATGTTTACCATGGAAAACCCCCGTTTATAGCGTTGGTTTAGATCCACTGACAGCCGTTCAATAAGCTGAGCGCCATAGGCTGCCCGGGATTCACCACCTTGCTCAAATTCAACAATTCGTCGACCAATTTCCCAGTAGGTCGCCGTCATTAGTGCATTGATACTACGGACAGTTTCTGTCCGCGCGGTGTCCAGTAGTCGAACAATTCCGTTATGGATTTGCTGATAGTCATCTGCATCCTGAAGTGACGTCGGCGTGGTCATACTTCATCCCTTTCGTGAAAGTTACGGTGTAAAAATATTCCGCGATCAATACGCCCGGGTGCTGAAGTGGTCAATCCACGTTCTACTAATTACAAAGAATTGCAGTCTTAATTGCGAGTAGCTTTCAAAGAATGGTGGAGAAATACGGAGAAAAAAAGCCCCTGTCGACAAACGTGAACAGGGGCCAGAGAAGGCTCTTTTACACTTCCAGATAATTCAGAATCCCGTCTGCCGCTTTACGACCTTCGGCAATCGCGGTGACCACCAGATCCGAACCGCGTACGATGTCGCCGCCTGCGAAGATTTTCGGGTTGCTGGTCTGGAAAGCGTTGTCGCTACGTTCCGGGGCAATAATGCGCCCCTGTGAATCCAGCTCGACGCTGTGCTCTTTCAACCATTCCATGCTGTGTGGGCGGAAACCAAACGCCAGGACCACGGCATCAGCCGGAACAACGTGCTCGGAGCCAGCGACGATCTCCGCACGGCGACGTCCCTTCGCATCCGGTTCGCCCATTTCAGTGCGCGCCATTTTCACGCCGCACACTTTCCCGTTGGCATTCACTTCCACACCTAAAGGCTGGACGTTGAACTGGAACTCGACGCCTTCTTCGCGCGCGTTTTTCACTTCGCGTTTCGAACCCGGCATGTTCTCTTCATCACGACGATAGGCGCAGATAACGTGTGATGCTTCCTGACGTACGGAGGTGCGCACGCAGTCCATCGCGGTATCGCCACCGCCGAGCACGACGACACGTTTGCCTTCCATGCTGATGTATGGCTCATTGCTGCTTTCGCCAAAGCCCATCAATTGTTTGGTATTGGCAATCAGGAACGGCAGGGCATCAAACACGCCATCAGCGTCTTCGTTTTCCAGCCCGCCGCGCATCGACTGATAGGTTCCTACGCCAAGGAACACGGCGTCGTAATCCTTCAGCAAATCGTTGAGCTGTACGTCACGGCCTACTTCCACGTTCAGTTTGAACTCAATGCCCATGCCGGTGAAGATTTCACGGCGACGGGTCATGACCTCTTTTTCCAGCTTGAAGGCTGGGATACCGAAGGTCAGCAAGCCGCCGATTTCCGGGTGACGGTCAAATACCACCGCCTTTACGCCGTTGCGGGTCAGCACATCAGCACAGGCCAGGCCCGCTGGCCCCGCACCGATAATCGCCACGCGCTTGTCCGTCTGGCGAACGCCGGTCATATCCGGACGCCAGCCCATCTCGAACGCTTTATCGTTGATATAGCGCTCGATGTTGCCAATGGTTACCGCGCCAAACTCATCGTTCAGCGTACAGGATCCTTCACACAGTCGATCCTGCGGGCATACACGGCCACAGACTTCCGGCAAGGTGTTGGTCTGGTGCGAAAGCTCTGCCGCTTCAAAAATACGTCCCTCATTCGCCAACTTCAGCCAGTTCGGGATGTAGTTATGCACCGGGCACTTCCACTCGCAGTACGGGTTACCGCAGGACAGGCAGCGATCTGCCTGTGCTTTGGCTTGGCCTTCGGAAAACGGCTCGTAAATCTCGATAAACTCGATCTTGCGGATCTTCAGCGGCTTCTTCGGCGGATCAACACGCTGCAGGTCGATAAATTGGTATACGTTCTGACTCATTGCTGCTACCCCTTACTGCGCCTGCACACGCAGCTCTGCTGCGCTACGACTACGGTGACCCAACAGTGCTTTCACATCACTGGATTTTGGTTTTACCAGCGCGAATTTCGCCGAGAATGCTGGCCAGTTCGCCAGGATCTCTTCGCCGTGAGAAGAGCCGGTATGCTGTACGTGCTCGGTAATCAGGCCACGCAGGTGCTCTTCGTGGATCGCCAGCGAGTCCACGCTCAGCACTTCGACCAGTTCCGGGTTTACGCGTTTGCGGAATTCACCGTCTTCGTCGAGCACGTAGGCGAATCCGCCGGTCATGCCCGCGCCAAAGTTAACGCCGGTTTTGCCGAGAATACAGACGATGCCGCCGGTCATGTATTCACAGCCGTTGTCGCCAATACCTTCAACCACGGTGATTGCGCCGGAGTTACGTACTGCAAAGCGCTCACCCGCACGACCCGCAGCAAACAGGCGACCACCGGTGGCGCCATACAGGCAGGTGTTACCGATGATGCTCGCTTCATGGCTACGGAAAGCAGAGCCAACCGGAGGACGCACTGCCAGCAGACCACCCGCCATGCCTTTACCGACATAGTCGTTGGCATCGCCGGTCAGATACAGCTCCACGCCGCCCGCGTTCCACACGCCAAAGCTCTGGCCTGCAGTACCGCTGAAGTGCGCTTTGATCGGGTCAGACGCCAGCCCCTGATCGCCATGCGTCTGAGCGATATAGCCCGACAGCGATGCGCCGACGGAACGGTCGGTGTTGCGGATATCGAACCAGAAGGTTTTGCTCTGGCGCTCGTCGACGAACGGCTTCGCCTGCTGCAACAGCTGGGCGTTCAGCACGCCATTATCAAACGGCGGGTTGTTCTCGGTGCAATGCAGCGCTTTACCAGGATGCGGTTCGGCGGTTTCCAGCAGACGAGACAGCTCCAGCTTCTGCTGCTTGGCGGTGAAGCCATCCAGCTCTTTGAGCAGGTCGGTGCGACCAATCAGATCCACCAGGCGGGTAACGCCCAGCGAGGCCATCAGCTCGCGCACTTCACGGGCGATAAATTCAAAGTAGTTGGTCACTTTAAACGGCAGGCCGTGATAGTGGTTCTTACGCAGTTTCTCATCCTGAGTTGCAACACCGGTTGCGCAGTTGTTCAGGTGGCAAATACGCAGATATTTACAGCCCAGCGCCACCATCGGGCCGGTACCGAAGCCAAAGCTTTCTGCACCCAGAATTGCCGCTTTAATGATATCGACGCCGGTTTTCAGACCGCCATCGACCTGCAGACGAATCTTGTGACGCAGACCGTTAGCCACCAGCGCCTGCTGGGTTTCCACCAGGCCGAGTTCCCACGGGCAGCCCGCATATTTCACTGATGAGAGCGGGCTTGCGCCAGTGCCGCCATCGTAGCCAGCAATGGTGATCAGATCCGCATAGGCTTTCGCTACGCCAGTGGCGATGGTACCAACGCCTGGTTCGGAAACCAGCTTCACCGAGATCATCGCCTTCGGGTTGACCTGTTTGAGGTCGAAAATCAGCTGCGCTAAATCCTCGATAGAGTAGATATCGTGGTGCGGCGGCGGGGAGATCAGCGTCACGCCCGGTACGGAATAGCGTAGTTTGGCGATGTACGGGGTGACTTTATCACCCGGTAACTGACCACCTTCGCCAGGTTTCGCGCCCTGAGCGACTTTAATCTGAATGACATCGGCATTGACCAGGTATGCCGGGGTTACGCCAAAGCGACCGGAAGCAACCTGCTTAATCCGTGACACTTTATTGGTGCCATAGCGCGCCGGGTCTTCGCCGCCTTCACCGGAGTTCGAATTGCCGCCGATGCTGTTCATGGCTTCGGCCAGCGCTTCGTGTGCTTCCGGGCTTAATGCGCCGATAGACATGGCGGCGGTATCAAAGCGTTTAAACAGTTCGGTCGCGGGTTCTACTTCGCTAATGCTTACGGCTTCATCGCCAGGCGTAATCGCCAGCAGATCGCGCAGCGTGGCCGCCGGACGCTCATTAACCAGCTTGGCGTATTCCTGATAGTCGCTGTACTCGCCGCTTTGTACCGCCTGCTGCAGAGTGCGTACCACGTCCGGGTTGTAGGCGTGGTATTCGCCGCCATGGACGTACTTCAGCAAACCGCCCTGGCTGATAGGTTTACGCGCCAGCCATGCATGTTTGGAGAGGTTCAGCAGATCCTGCTGGAAGTCGGTAAACCCTGCACCGCTAATACGGCTGACCACGCCCTGGAAGCACAACGCAACCACATCATCGTGCAGACCAACGGCTTCAAACAGCTTCGAGCAGCGGTAGGAGGCAATGGTCGAGATGCCCATCTTGGACATGATTTTGTACAGACCTTTGTTGATGCCGTTACGGTAGTTCAGCATCACGGTTCGGTAATCTTTGGCAATCGCCTGAGTGTCGATCAGACGTCCCAATGTTTCATACGCGAGATACGGATAGATTGCCGTCGCGCCAAAACCGAGCAGGACGGCAAAATGGTGCGGATCGCGGGCACTGGCGGTTTCAACGATGATGTTGGCGTCGCAGCGCAGGCTTTGTTCTACCAGACGCGTTTGCACTGCGCCCACGGCCATCGGCGCCGGAACCGGCAGACGATTTTTAGCGATGTTGCGGTCAGAGAGTACCAGCAGTACCGTGCCGTTGCGCACCATCTGTTCCGCCTTATCGCACAATGCTTTGACGGTCTCTTCGAGCGTAGTTTCGGTCGCGTCGAAGGTGATATCCAGACGGTCAGCGCGATAATGCTCCTCTTTCATGGTGGTAAGCTGGGTGAAATCGGAGTACAGCAGGATCGGCGATTTAAAGCTCAGGCGGTGTGCCTGACCTTCGGCTTCGCAGAAGACGTTCATCTCACGACCGATGCTGGTGGCCAGCGACATAACGTGCGCTTCACGCAGCGGATCGATCGGCGGGTTAGTCACCTGCGCGAACTGCTGGCGGAAGTAGTCATAAATGATGCGCGGCTGGCTGGAGAGTACGGCAAACGGGGTATCGTCACCCATTGAACCGACCGCTTCCTGGCCATTTTCGCCGAGCACGCGGATCACGGAATCCAGCTCTTCAGCGCTGTAGTTAAACTGTTTCTGATAGCTGGCGAGGGTATCATCGTCGAGTTCACGGCTGCCGACCTGATCGTCAGCCAGGTCTTCGAACGGTACCAGGCGGCGGACGTTTTTCTCCATCCACTCTTTGTATGGGTGACGGCTTTTCAGGTCATCATCGGTTTCGGCGGAGTGGAGAATGCGCCCGCTGCGGGTATCGATAACCATCAGCTCGCCAGGGCCGACGCGGCCTTTCTCTACCACTTCATCCGGCTGATAATCCCAGATCCCGACTTCAGAGGCGCAGGTAATCAGCTTGTCTTTGGTGATGACGTAGCGTGCCGGACGCAAGCCGTTACGGTCAAGGTTACAGGCGGCAAAGCGGCCGTCGGACATGACGATGCCCGCCGGGCCGTCCCACGGTTCCATGTGCATGGAGTTAAAGTCAAAGAACGCGCGCAGCTCCGGATCCATATCCGGGTTGTTCTGCCATGCCGGTGGAACCAGTAAGCGCATTGCACGGATGATGTCCATCCCGCCTGCCAGCAGCAGTTCCAGCATGTTGTCCATCGAACTGGAGTCTGAGCCGGTTTCGTTAACAAACGGCGCGGCGTCGTGCAGATCCGGGATCAACGGGGTCTGGAACTTATAGGTACGGGCGCGCGCCCATTGGCGGTTGCCGGTGATGGTGTTGATTTCACCGTTGTGCGCCAGATAGCGGAACGGCTGCGCCAGCGGCCAACGCGGTACGGTGTTGGTAGAGAAGCGCTGGTGGAACAGGCAGATGGCCGATTCCAGACGCAGGTCTGCCAGGTCCAGGTAGAAGCGCGGCAGATCCGCCGGCATACACAGACCTTTATAGATATTGACCAGATTCGACAAGCTACAGACGTAGAAATCTTTGTCTTGCAGGAGGCGTTTTTCGATACGACGACGCGCGATGAACAGGCGACGCTCCATATCACGCGGACGCCAGCCCGCAGGGGCGTTAACAAAAATTTGCTCGATACGAGGCAGGGAGGAGAGCGCAATTTCACCGAGAACACCTTCGTTGGTCGGCACGTCGCGCCAGCCGACAATCGACAGGGTCTCCTGCTGTAATTCTTCTTCAACAATGCGACGAGAAGCCGCAGCCAGTTCAGGGTCTTTATTTAAAAAGATCATGCCGACGGCGTAGTTTTTGGCTAAACGCCAGCCGCGCTCTTGCGCCACGATGCGGAAAAAGCGGTCAGGTTTTTGTAACAGCAGGCCGCAACCATCGCCGGTTTTTCCATCGGCAAGAATTGCGCCACGGTGCTGCATACGGGCCAGTGCGTGTATGGCGGTACGCACTACCTTGTGGCTAGGTTCGCCTTCTATGTGGGCGATCAGGCCGAAACCACAGTTATCCCTCTCAAGGGATTTATCGTACAACATATCAGTGAACCTCCCCAGGCTCTGAGGGATTCCCATCTGGACCGTTGCGCACGGGCACACCAAGAGCATGGCGACGGGGTTTGCGTGTCATACGCTTACCTCGCATTCGCCCTCTTTATCCTTTTCGCACAGGTCAAACAAGTTTGAGGACTTGCTTCAGAGGGAATCTCAATTACTGCATAAATATGATGAGCAGACTGCTCATCCAGAAAGCTTCCAGCGGATTTCCAAGTTATCGGGAATCCACACACAGGTCAAATGGCAATCTTATTTATGCATAAATGTGCTATAGGGCAATTAACTTTATGAAAATGTTGAAATAAAAGGATTTTTTACATTGATTTAACCTAAGAGGAATCCCCCTGGAAGTGTGATCTGTCTCACTGTCAGAAAGGCTGGATATCCCTCGTCCTCCCTTTATTTATCGAGATGACTGGCATTTTATGCTGGTTTTTAGAGTTCAGGCGTCTTAAAGATACTGTTTTTACGCTCAGAGTATAAGAAGATAAAAAAAACCGCTGAATATAAGGAAAAGTAATTAGATTTTGAGTGAATGAAATTTCAATTATTTTGATTTGTTATGCAATAAATAAAGGCTCGCCAGGGCGATTGATCCAGGTCATCGCCGACTGGGGCAAAAAATGGCAGGCTTTGGCCTCTTTTCAAGGCGCGGTCTACCAGATTATGCAGTTACAGAAATTAGTCAATATGTTTGGTGGGGATCTTTCTCGCCGTTATGGGCAAAAGGTTCATAAACTCACGCTGCACGGCGGCTTTAGCTGTCCAAATCGTGATGGCACCATCGGACGTGGCGGATGTACTTTCTGTAATGTCGCCTCGTTTGCCGATGAAACTCAGCAGCATCATTCCATTGCCGAGCAACTTGAGCATCAGGCGCAGTTGGTCAATCGCGCCAGACGCTATCTGGCCTATTTCCAGGCCTATACCAGCACCTTTGCTGAAGTACAGGTGCTGCGTTCGATGTATCAGCAGGCGGTCAGCCAGGCCAGTATCGTCGGGTTATGCGTTGGGACGCGCCCCGACTGCGTGCCGGATGCGGTACTCGATCTGCTTTGCGAGTATAAAGACCTGGGTTATGAGGTATGGCTGGAACTTGGTCTGCAAACCGCACATGACAAAACCCTGCACCGTATTAACCGCGGTCATGATTTTGCCTGCTACCAGAACACCACGCGGCTGGCGCGTGAACGCGGGCTGAAAGTATGTTCGCACCTGATTGTCGGTCTGCCGGGAGAAGGGCAGGCAGAATGCCTGCAAACCATGGAACGTGTGGTGGAGACGGGTGTCGACGGTATTAAGCTGCATCCGCTGCATATTGTGAAAGGCAGTACGATGGCGAAAGCCTGGGAAGCTGGGCGGCTGAACGGAATTGAACTGGACGATTATACGGTTACCGCCGGGGAGATGATCCGCCATACGCCGCCAGAGGTGATTTATCATCGCATTTCCGCCAGCGCGCGTCGCCCAACGCTGTTAGCACCGCTATGGTGTGAAAATCGCTGGACTGGGATGGTTGAACTGGATAAGTACCTTAACGAGCACGGCGTGCAAGGCTCGGCGCTGGGTACGCCATGGGTGCAGCCGGGGATCTAACCCTCATAGGCCGGATAAGGCAAAGCCGACATCCGGCAATCTGCGCCTGCTTGCCTGATGGCGCTTCGCTTATCAGGCCTACGATTAACCTCTCTACGGTCATTTCACTGATAACCTCCGCATTTCTTGCACATTCTCAAACGTCACGCCAAGAATTGAGTATTATTGTGCCAAGTTGTCGTGAAGGAACCCTCTATGAAGCAAATCCGTATGCTGGCGCAATATTACGTCGACCTAATGATGAAGTTGGGTCTGGTGCGCTTTTCGCTGCTGTTGGCGCTGGCTCTGGTCGTGTTGGCAATTGTGGTGCAGATGGCTGTCACCATGGTGCTGCATGGCCAGGTAGAAAGCATTGATGTTATCCGTTCTATCTTTTTTGGTCTGTTAATTACCCCTTGGGCTGTCTATTTCCTGTCAGTGGTGGTGGAGCAACTGGAAGAGTCCCGGCAACGCCTGTCACGACTGGTACAAAAGCTGGAAGAGATGCGCGAGCGCGATCTCAAGCTCAATGTGCAATTGAAAGATAATATAGCCCAGCTCAATCAGGAAATTGTTGAGCGCGAAAAAGCCGAAGCGGAGCGCCAGGAAACGTTCGAGCAACTGAAGGTTGAAATCAAAGAGCGCGAAGAAGCGCAGATCCAGCTCGAGCAACAGTCTTCCTTTTTACGCTCTTTCCTTGATGCCTCGCCGGATCTGGTTTTTTATCGCAATGAAGATAAAGAATTTTCCGGCTGTAACCGTGCCATGGAACTGCTGACTGGCAAAAGCGAAAAGCAGCTGGTGAACTTAAAACCGGCTGACGTTTACTCTCCTGAAGCGGCTGAAAAGGTAATTGAAACCGACGAGAAGGTATTCCGTCATAACGTCTCACTCACCTACGAACAGTGGCTGGACTACCCGGACGGGCGCAAAGCCTGCTTTGAAATTCGTAAAGTGCCGTACTATGACCGCGTAGGTAAGCGACATGGCCTGATGGGCTTTGGGCGCGATATTACCGAGCGTAAGCGCTATCAGGACGCGCTTGAACGTGCCAGCCGTGATAAGACCACCTTCATTTCCACCATCAGCCACGAGCTGCGCACTCCGCTTAACGGCATTGTCGGCTTAAGCCGGATCCTGTTGGATACAGACCTGACCGCTGAGCAGGAAAAATACCTGAAAACCATCCATGTCTCTGCCGTGACGCTGGGGAATATTTTCAACGATATCATAGATATGGATAAGATGGAGCGACGTAAAGTCCAGCTCGATAACCAGCCTGTTGATTTCACCAGCTTTATGGCGGATCTGGAAAACCTTTCTGGCCTGCAGGCGCAGCAAAAAGGGCTGCGTTTTGTACTTGAGCCAACATTACCGCTACCGCATAAGGTCATTACCGACGGCACGCGTTTGCGCCAGATTCTGTGGAATCTGATCAGCAACGCCGTGAAGTTCACTCAGCAGGGACAGGTGACCGTGCGGGCGCGCTATGACCAGGGCGATATGCTGCATTTCGAGGTTGAAGATTCTGGGATCGGCATTCCGCAGGATGAGCAGGATAAAATCTTCGCCATGTATTATCAGGTGAAGGACAGTAACGGCGGTAAACCGGCCACAGGAACCGGGATTGGTTTGGCCGTGTCGAAGCGTCTGGCGAAAAATATGGGCGGCGATATTACGGTTTCCAGCCAGGCAGGTAAAGGCTCCATCTTTACGCTGACCGTACATGCGCCTGCGGTAGCGGAAGAGATTGAAGACGCCTTTGAAGACGATGACATGCCGCTGCCAGCCCTGAATGTGCTGCTGGTGGAAGACATTGAACTAAACGTTATTGTTGCGCGTTCCGTGCTGGAAAAATTAGGCAACAGCGTGGATGTCGCGATGACCGGGAAAGCCGCGCTGGAAATGTTTAAGCCGGGTGAATATGACCTGGTGCTGCTGGATATTCAGCTACCGGATATGACCGGTCTGGATATCTCGCGGGAGCTCACGCAAAAATACGCTCGTGAGGACCTTCCGCCGCTGGTTGCACTCACCGCCAACGTACTGAAAGATAAAAAAGAGTATTTGGACGCGGGAATGGATGACGTGCTGAGTAAGCCGCTGTCGGTTCCGGCGCTAACCGCCATGATCAAAAAATACTGGGATACCAGAAACGAAGAGGAGAGCACTGTGACATCTGAAGAAAGCAGTAAATCGCAAGCGCTGTTAGATATTCCTATGTTGGAACAATACCTCGAGCTGGTGGGACCGAAGTTAATTACCGACGGGCTGGCGGTGTTTGAGAAGATGATGCCGGGATATTTGAGCGTGTTGGAGTCCAACTTGACCGCACGGGATAAAAAAGGCGTGGTTGAGGAAGGTCATAAAATTAAAGGCGCAGCAGGTTCAGTGGGGCTGCGTCACCTGCAACAGTTAGGTCAGCAAATCCAGTCGCCGGACCTTCCCGCCTGGGAAGATAACGTTGCTGAATGGATTGAAGAGATGAAGCAGGAGTGGCAGCACGACGTGGCGGTATTAAAAGCCTGGGTGGCGAGCGTGGAAAAAAAATGACCCCGGCTTGACCGGGGTGCGCGAATACTGCGCCAACACCAGGGAAATCGTGGCTGCGCCGTAAATTATTATCATTGTTTACAAGGGCGCAGCCCTAATTTTCAGGCCGCACGCAGTTAAGATAGCAAATCTTAAATAATTTGTTACATGAATCAGTTAAATGTGTGAAGCGTAGCATTTAAATCATAATAACTAATATGTTTCAGCCAGTTGAGAAAGGAGTATCACGATGAAAAAAGTGGGTGTAGTGCTCAGCGGATGCGGCGTGTATGACGGTGCAGAGATCCATGAAACTGTTCTCACGCTTCTGGCCATTGCCCGCAACGGCGCTCAGGCCGTCTGCTTTGCTCCGGATAAACAGCAAGCGGATGTGATTAATCATCTGACCGGCGAGCCGATGCTGGAAACGCGTAATGTACTGATTGAAGCCGCACGTATAACACGCGGTGAAATTCGCCCGCTCGCTCAGGCAGTCTCAACGGAACTGGATGCGTTGATCGTGCCGGGTGGGTTTGGTGCGGCCAAAAATCTGAGCAATTTTGCCAGTCAGGGCAGCGAATGCCGGGTTGACAGCGATTTAGCCGCGCTGGCGGTGGCTATGCATCAGGCGGGTAAGCCGCTGGGATTTATGTGCATTGCGCCCGCTATGTTACCTAAAATTTTTGATTTCCCTCTGCGTCTGACCATTGGTACTGATATCGATACGGCAGAGGTGCTGGAAGAGATGGGCGCTGAGCATGTGCCTTGTCCGGTTGATGACATTGTCGTCGATGAGGACAACAAAATTGTCACCACGCCCGCCTATATGCTGGCGCAGGATATCGCTCAGGCTGCGAGTGGCATCGATAAACTGGTATCACGTGTGCTGGTGCTGGCTGAATGAGAACAGGAGTTACCGCCTTTCTGCGACGTATCTTTCTGCGGGCGGTCATTGTCCTCGGCGTATTCTGGGGCGGAGGCATCGCACTTTTCAGCGTGATGCCTGTACCTTTCTCGGCGGTGATGGTTGAACGGCAACTGGGAGCATGGCTGTCCGGTGATTTTGGTTATGTGGCGCACTCAGACTGGGTGAGCATGGACGAGATCTCACCGTGGATGGGACTGGCCGTCATTGCCGCGGAGGACCAGAAGTTTCCCGAGCACTGGGGATTCGATGTCTCCGCCATAGAGAAAGCGCTGGCGCACAATGAACGCAATGAAAACCGTATTCGCGGGGCGTCGACGTTATCGCAACAGACGGCGAAAAATCTCTTTCTGTGGGATGGGCGTAGCTGGGTACGTAAAGGTCTTGAAGCCGGGCTAACGCTGGGTATGGAAACCGTCTGGAGCAAGAAACGTATTCTGACCGTTTACCTGAATATCGCTGAGTTTGGCGATGGGGTTTTCGGCGTGGAGGCGGCGGCGCAGCGCTATTTCCATAAACCTGCCAGTCGGTTGAGTCTGTCTGAAGCGGCCTTGCTGGCGGCGGTATTACCCAATCCTTTGCGTTTTAAAGCGAATGCGCCTTCTGGTTATGTGCGTAGCCGTCAGGCGTGGATCATGCGTCAAATGCGCCAGTTAGGCGGTGAGTCGTTTATGCGGGAAAATAAGCTATATTAATTGCTGCTGTCGCTGTTTTTGTAGGCCTGATTTAAGTGCAGCGCATCAGACACAATACGACACAATGGCATTGCCGGATACGGCGTAAACGCCTTATCCGACCTACTGGCTACGTGTTAAAACCACTTGACTAATCTTCATCAAAACCTGAATTAAACAGGGCAACCACTGCGGCAAGGGCTTCAACTTCCTGCGGACCCGTGGCTTCAACTTCTATCTGACGCCCTTTGGCTGAATCCAGCATCAGCAGAGCGATAACGCTGTTGGCCTCGGCTTCCGTTCCTTCATCATTACGCAGCAAAACTTCTGCTTCGAAACCCTGCATCAATTCAAACAGTTTCATAGCTGGACGGGCATGCATGCCCAGCTTATTAGTGATTTCAACGGTTTGCTTCACGGTCATGATTTACGTTTTTCCAGCGTACGATGGCGTGACTGCACGTTTTTACCGCGTGAGCGGAAGTAGTCTGCCAGCTGCTCTGCAATATACACCGAACGGTGCTTCCCGCCGGTACAACCGATGGCTACGGTGAGGTAGCTGCGGTTGTTGGTCTCCAGCATGGGTAACCATAGCTCAAGATAGCTGCGCGTCTGGTAGATAAAATTGTGTACTTCTGTGTGCCTGTCGAGGAACGCGGCGACGGGGCGGTCAAGACCGGTCATTGGGCGCAGCTTCGGATCCCAGTGCGGGTTAGGCAGGAAGCGCACGTCAAAGACGTAATCCGCATCAATCGGGATACCGTGTTTGAAGCCAAAGGATTCGAAAACCATCGTCAATTCACGTTCACGTTTGCCCAACAGTCGGGTACGCAACATTTCCGCCAGTTCGTGCACGGACATTTCGGAGGTATCAACGATCAGGTCAGCGCGAGAGCGCAAAGGCTCAAGCAAATCGCTTTCCTTATCGATAGCGCTTTCCAGAGACAAGTTCTTGCTGGAGAGTGGGTGCAGGCGACGCGTGTCACTGTAGCGACGAATCAGCGTGTTACGGTCAGCATCAAGGAACAGCAGCTGTGGTGAGAAGCCTTCAGGCAGATTGTTCATTGCCTGCTCGAAAATCTCCGGGGACTCAGGCATGTTGCGCACATCAATGCTGACGGCCGCAGAAATCTGGCGATCGGCCAGAGTACGAGCCAGATCGGGCAACAGCACTACGGGAAGGTTATCCACGCAGTAAAAACCCATATCTTCCAGCGCACGCAGAGCGACAGATTTACCTGACCCTGAACGGCCGCTGACGATCATCAGTACCATGTACTGTTTCTCCTCACAACGACAAAAAAGGATGCCATTGGGTTGTTATGCTTCATCCTGTCCACCTTCGGTGTCCGTGATGATTTGATACAACTCCTGGTCACTCTGTGCGGCGCGCAGACGACGACAGATGGTTTTATCCGCCAGACGTTTTGCGACCAGTGACAACGTATGCAAATGCGTCTTGGTTTGGTCCGCCGGAACCAGCAGGGCGAACAGCAGATCGACTGGCTGATTATCAATAGCGTCGAAGGCGATAGGCGTTTCAAGTTGCACAAACACACCAACCGCGCGCATCGTGTCTTCTTCCAGCTTTCCATGCGGGATAGCAATACCATTACCGATGCCGGTACTGCCCATTTTTTCACGCGTCAGAATGGCCTCAAATACCACCTGAGAAGGCAAGCTGAGCTGTTTTGCCGCCAGTTCACTGATGATTTCCAGTGCGCGTTTCTTGCTTTGGCAGTGAACGCCTGCGCGTGTACATTCCTGGTTAAGAACAGTGCTCAGTTGTAGAGTCGTATCGTTATTTGTCATAATTTCACCTAAGCGCTAACTGTACAAATGGCCCGTTGTGCTACACAACAGGCCGTCCTGCACCCGCTAACTGCCCGGACAAGTTAGTGCTGTTTCAGTTTATCTTTATGTTTTGTTAACTGCCGAGCCAGTTTATCAATTAAACCGTCAATGGCGGCGTACATATCCTGACCTTCCGCGCTGGCATGAATTTCGCCACCGTTCACATGCAGCGTTGCATCCGAGATATGTGTAACCTTCTCCACTTTCAACACAATATAGACCTGATTAATCCGGTCGAAATATTGTTCAAGCTTGGCAAATTTTGTATTAACAAAATCGCGCAGGGCTTCAGTGATTTCGACGTTGTTTCCAGTGATGTTGAGCTGCATAGTGTCTTCCTTATCGGTTGGGTCAGACCAGCTGTTTGCGCTGGTTAGACGGCGGAATGGATAAAGACTCTCGGTACTTCGCAACGGTGCGGCGTGCCACCATGATACCCTGTTCTGACAGCATAGAGGTTAACTTGCTGTCACTCAGTGGTTTCGCGGGGTTTTCCGCAGCAATTAATTTCTTCACCAGCGCACGGATCGCCGTGGATGAGGCTTCGCCTCCACCTTCAGTGTTAACGTGACTGGAAAAGAAATACTTCAATTCAAAAATGCCGCGCGGACTGTGCAGATACTTTTGCGTGGTCACACGGGAAATGGTCGATTCGTGCATCTCGACGGCCTGGGCGATATCCGCCAGCACCATCGGTTTCATAAACTCTTCGCCTTGCTCAAAGAAGGCTTGCTGTTGTTCAACGATGCAACGACTTACGCGCAGCAGTGTATCATTGCGGCTTTCCAGGCTTTTAATCAGCCACTTCGCATCCTGTAGATTGCTACGGATAAACTGACTGTCGGCATCGTTGCGCGCGCTATTGCACATAGCGGCGTAGTGCTGGTTAATCTGCAGTCGTGGGATGCTGTCGCTGTTGAGTTCGACCACCCAGCGATCGTTATGCTTACGCACCAGCACATCCGGAATAACGTATTCTGGGTCGCCAGTCTGGATCGACTGCCCAGGCCTTGGATCCAGTGACTGAATAAGATTGACGGCTTCTTTTAGCACGTCTTCTTTCAGTCGGGTCACACGCATCAGCGTGCGGAAGTCATGGTTGGCTAACAGATCGAGATGATCGCTGATGATCAGGCGCGCTTCTTCCAGCCACGGTGTGGCTTTATCAAACTGCGAAAGTTGGATCAGTAAGCAGTCGCGGAGATCTTTAGCGGCCACGCCGACGGGATCAAAGCGCTGAACGCGTTTAAGCACGGCTTCGATTTCGTCCATACCGACGTCGTCATCGCCCATGCTTTCGAGAATATCGTCCAGGGTCACGGTGAGATAACCGGTTTCGTCTACCGCATCCACAATGGATGTCGCAATGGCGCGATCGGTATCCGAGAACGGGGTCAGTTCCACTTGCCACATCAGGTAATCCTGTAGTGATTGCGTGGTCTCACCTTGATACACAGGCAGCTCGTCGTCGATGTAATCTCCGCTGGTGCCCGAAGGCGTCCCGGCGGTATAAATTTCATCCCAACTGGCATCGAGTGGCAGCTCCTCAGGCATCTCTTTTTGTTCGAGAGCATCAGCGGTGTCGAGGGTTTCGCTGTCCTGTTTTTCCTGGGTATCAATTTCGTCGTGAAGATCGGTTTGCTCGAGCAGTGGGTTACTTTCCAGCGCTTGCTGAAGTTCTTGCTGAAGTTCCAGCGTGGACAGCTGCAACAGACGGATAGCCTGTTGTAGCTGAGGCGTCATCGCCAGTTGTTGGCTAAGCCTGAGTTGCAAACCTTGCTTCATGTTCAGAGTTGTTTTCTCCTGCGGTGACGTGAAGTCTTCTACCCTATCAGAGTCTGAAGTCTTCCCCAAGGTATACGCGCTTAACGTGCTCATCCTGCAGTATTTCTGTTGGCGTGCCGTGCGCGATCAGGTGCCCCTGACTCACGATATAGGCGCGCTCACACACTGCCAGCGTTTCGCGGACGTTATGGTCGGTAATCAGCACGCCAAGGCCGCTGTCGCGCAGGTGTTCGATGATCCGTTTGATATCAATAACGGAAATCGGGTCAACACCGGCAAACGGTTCATCCAGCAGGATAAATTTCGGATTAGCGGCCAGTGCGCGGGCGATCTCCACGCGGCGTCGTTCACCACCGGAGAGCGACTGCCCCATACTGTCACGCAGGTGCTCGATGTGGAATTCTTCCATCAGCTCGTTGGCGCGATCTTCCCGCTGCTCGCTGGTCAGATCGTCACGAATTTGCAGTACCGCCATCAGGTTATCAAACACGCTCAGGCGACGGAAAATCGATGCTTCCTGCGGTAAGTAGCCGATGCCGCGACGCGCGCGCGCATGCAGAGGCAGCAGGCTGATGTCTTCGTCATCAATGATAATGTTACCCGCATCGCGCGGGACAATGCCGACCACCATGTAAAAGGTTGTTGTCTTGCCTGCACCGTTAGGACCGAGCAGACCGACGATCTCCCCGGAGTTGACGGTCAGACTGACATCTTCCACCACACGACGGCCTTTATAGGCTTTTGCAAGGTTCTTTGCAGTTAATGTTGCCATAACGAATCAGTTACCTTTTTTCTCTGCCGGAGCCTTGTTTTTGTCCTGCAACTGCGACGGAACCAGAACGGTGGTGACGCGTTTGCCTTTATCGCTGAAGGCCTGCATTTTCTGCTCTTTTACCAGATAGGTGATCTTATCGCCCGTGATGTTGCTATCGAGCTGTTCCAGATACGCCTTGCCGGTTAGCACGACAAAGTCTTTCGCCAGTTCATAGTGCATCTGCGAGGCGCGGCCTTTAACCGGTTTACCGTTGTCCTGCATCTGGTAAAACGTCGCTGGATTGCCATAGCCGTCAATCACTTCCTTGCCGTCTTCGCCGCCAGGACGGGTCACGACGACTTTATCGGCGTTAATTTTGATGGTGCCCTGAGTCACAATCACGTTGCCAGTAAACGTTACCACGTTGCCCTGCATATCCAGGGACTGCTGGTCCGACTCAATGTGAATCGGCTGCTCGGTATCGCCGGTGACGGCAAATGCCGGAATGCTGGCGGCCAGAAGTGAGCTGGCAAGTACAAGATTAAGGCTGAGTTTGTTTGTTTTGGATTTCATATGAGGTTCTAACCTTTTCAATCAGCTCGGCGTTCTTGCTGCGTAAGTTGCCGCGCATCTTCAGTCCGCTGGAGTTAAATGTTGTGCCATACAACGTCACCAGATCATCGGAAGTGACATCTTGTGTCACCAGGTTAATCTGCGCGTTATCGGTCGTAATTCTGCGTAGTTGAGAGTCAGGCACCAGGGCGTTAACCTCAACATGGCCGTACAGATACAGCATCCGATCGTTGGTCAATTTGGCTTTATCGGCCTTGATCGTCCAGGTCGGTACTTTATCCTTATCAAATGTGGTTAATACTGGTTGAGTAAACCACGAAACCGCTTGTTCCGAATAATATTCAACGTGTTGTGCGATCAAGTGATAGCTCAGCGCGCCTTCCGGACTATACACGACGGTATCAGTATGTTCGCTCTTATAGGTTGGCTCGTTGTTATTGACGACGACCTGAGCGGTGTCCTCTTTGTCTGCCAGATTAATACCAATCATCACAAGGACAGCCAGCGACAGTAGAATGATAACCCAACGTCTGGTTTTGCTCATATCGATTGCCCTTTGGCCTCGTCCAGTTTGCCCTGCGCCAGGAGTAATAAATCGCAGACTTCACGCACAGCGCCACGTCCCCCATTAATACGGGTGACATAATCGGCCCGCGGGATCAGCAAAGGGTGGGCATCTGCCACCGCGACGCTCAATCCCACTTGTGCCATCACCGGCCAGTCGATCAGGTCATCGCCAACGTAGGCGACATTCTCCGGCGCGATCGCCAGTTTGCTAAGGAGATCGCCAAAAGCAACCAGTTTGTCTGACTGTCCCTGATACAGGTGGGTGATCCCCAAAGTGGCACAGCGATCTTCTACAAGTTTAGCCTTTCGTCCGGTAATAATGGCAACCTCAATACCGGAAGTGAGCGCACAGCGAATTCCGTAACCATCGCGGACGTTAAAAGCCTTCAGCTCTTCACCGTTGTTGCCCATATAAATCAGACCATCAGACAGTACGCCATCCACATCCAGGATCAGCAAACGGATGTTTTCTGCCCGGGTGATAACGTCTGCGCTGACGGGTCCATAACAGGTCGCAAGCGACGCACCTGCTTTACTCATTTTCGTTATCCTTGAGTTTCTTACACTACACCTGCACGTAGCAGATCATGCATATGTAACACACCGAGTAACTGGTCGCCATCAGCAACCATTACCGAGGTGATATGGCGGGACTGCATTAAGTTCAGGGCATCGACGGCAAGAATACCCGGACGCACGCGAATGCCTCCAGGGGTCATCACATCGGCAATGCCTAACTGGCGTACATCAACGCCCATATCGAAGACACGACGTAAATCACCATCGGTGAAAATACCGTCAATCTTCATGGCATCATCGCAAATGACGGTCATGCCGAGATTTTTACGCGTGATCTCAATTAAGGCGTCACGCAGGCTGGCGTTTTTGGTTACATGCGGGATCTCGTCGCCCGTATGCATAATATCGTTAACGCGCAGTAAAAGCTTACGGCCCAGTGCGCCACCGGGATGAGACAATGCAAAATCTTCCGCGGTAAAGCCGCGCGCTTTTAATAATGCCACCGCAAGGGCATCGCCCATCACCAGTGTTGCTGTCGTGCTGCTGGTCGGCGCCAGGCCTAACGGACAAGCTTCCTTGGGCACTTTAACACACAGATGCACATCTGCTGCACGCGCCATACTGCTTTCCGGACGACCGGTCATGCATATAAGCGGTACATGAAGACGTTTTAATACCGGGATCAGCGCCGCTATCTCATTGGATTCACCGGAGTTAGAGATGGCGATGACCACATCCTGCGGCGAGACCATACCCAGATCGCCATGTGCAGCTTCGCCTGGGTGTACAAAAAATGAGGGGGTGCCGGTGCTGGCAAATGTGGCTGCCATTTTCCGCCCGATATGGCCGGATTTCCCCATTCCCATCACCACGACTTTGCCCGGGCAACTGAATATTTTCTCGCATGCCAGGGTAAAATTTTGGTTGATGTACTGATCAAGCTCCGCCAGGCCTTCACGTTCAATTGCCAGGACTTCCTTGCCTGCTTGCTGAAAGTCAAAACCCGGTTGCAACTCTAAGTGCGACATAATGCGTTTCCAGTTATCCAACGAGAAGTGGCGATAACCAATACAGCATCGCCAGCCATATGATAAAACCGCCGGTCAGCAGCGCGCCCGCGCCGCGACCAATCTGGCGCGGACGTCGCCAGCAGAGTAATGCAAAAATAACGCTCACCAGCAGCATGACGCTGTAGTCCCGGACGAAGGCCATCGGATTGACTTCGCCCGGCGTAATCAGCGCCGGTAGCCCGAGGACGATAACAATATTAAAAATGTTCGCGCCGATAATGTTACCGACGGCAATATCGTTTTCACCTTTACGCAGACCCGCAATCGCCGTTGCCAGTTCCGGCAGGCTGGTACCAATGGCGACCACCGTCAACCCGATGGTGAGTTCGCTCATGGCGAAATAGTTCGCCAGTACGGTAGCGTTATCTACCACCATACGCGTAGCCATAGGCATAATAATCAGCGCAATACCCAACCACAAAAATGCGACGGGTAACCCGCCTTCGCGCGGCAGCTCAGCTATCTGCTCGCGTGTCAGGCTGTCATTGCCTTGTCGCTCGGCCAGACGAGCGATTTTAACAATGAATAGCATCCATAGCACGGCCAGGAGCAGAAGAAAGAAACCGTCGCTGCGGCTCAACTGCCCGTCATACAGGACGGATGCAGCTAAAATACTTACCAGCAACATTAGCGGTAATTCACGACGCAGAACATCAGAATGCACGGTAAAAGGATGAATCAGCGCCGACAGGCCTAAAATAAGCAGAATGTTGGTGATGTTAGAACCTATGGCGGTCCCGACAGCCAGATCGAGTTGCCCATTCATCGATGCGGCAACGGAGACAATGATCTCGGGTAACGACGTACCAATGCTGACCACGGTCATTCCGATGATAATGGGTGGAATACCGACGTTTCGACATAAAATGGATGCGGCAAATACCAGACGGTCGGCACCGTAGACCACCAGAAGTAAACCAATTATTAACAGCGCCGTCGCTAAAAGCATCTAAAGTCCTTTCTTCAGGTATACTCGCCGGTCCTCTTGAAGGATCTTCTGGAAGCCGTAACGAAGTCTTAATTTTGACTTTATGCGGCTAAAAAGTAAAACAAATGCCAGCTTTCGCTAACCAGGACAGGCAATAATCTGTAAATATGTTGAGTTCAGGGCTAAATTGAGCGCCAAACTCTTCGATCAACAAGGCAATAGTAAAGGATGAATCAATGGGGCAGTCTGTGGCGAATCTAGTCGATATGCGCGATGTCAGCTTTTCCCGGGGCGACCGCTGCATCTTTGATAATATTTCCCTGACGGTACCGCGCGGTAAGGTGACGGCAATCATGGGGCCATCAGGCATCGGCAAAACGACGCTGTTGCGTCTGATTGGCGGACAGATCTCACCGGATAAGGGCGAGATTCTGTTTGACGGTGAGAACGTCCCGGCCATGTCCCGTTCGCGTTTATTTACCGTGCGTAAGCGCATGAGTATGCTGTTTCAGTCAGGTGCGCTATTTACCGACATGAATGTGTTTGACAACGTTGCGTACCCTCTGCGCGAGCATACGACGTTGCCAGCGCCGTTGCTGAAGAGCACAGTGATGATGAAGCTCGAGGCCGTCGGCCTGCGGGGTGCGGCCAAATTAATGCCTTCTGAATTATCCGGTGGGATGGCGCGCCGCGCTGCGTTAGCGCGTGCTATCGCGCTGGAGCCTGACCTCATTATGTTTGATGAGCCGTTCGTCGGTCAGGATCCCATCACCATGGGCGTGCTGGTGAAGTTGATTTCAGAACTGAACAGCGCGCTGGGTGTCACCTGTGTGGTGGTATCCCATGATGTGCCTGAAGTACTGAGTATTGCGGATTACGCCTATATAATGGCGGACAAAAAAATAGTGGCCTACGGTAGTGCTCAGGCGCTACAAGAAAATGCCGATCCGCGCGTACGCCAGTTCCTTGACGGCATTGCCGATGGACCGGTTCCGTTCCGTTACCCGGCGGGTGACTACCATATCGATTTACTCTAAACAGGGAGTTAAGCCACCCATGTTGTTAAATGCGCTGGCATCACTCGGACACCGAGGAATAAAAACCCTCAGGACGTTCGGGCGAGCCGGATTAATGTTGTTCAATGCGGTTGTCGGCAAACCGGAGTTTCGCAAACATGCGCCGCTGCTGATACGCCAGCTTTATAATGTCGGTGTCTTATCGATGCTGATCATTATTGTGTCAGGCGTATTCATCGGTATGGTGTTGGGATTGCAGGGATACCTGGTGCTGACGACCTACAGTGCGGAAACCAGCCTCGGTATGCTGGTGGCGCTGTCATTGTTACGTGAGCTGGGGCCGGTTGTTGCGGCACTGCTGTTTGCCGGGCGGGCCGGATCGGCCTTAACTGCAGAGATTGGTCTGATGAGAGCGACCGAGCAGCTTTCCAGCCTGGAAATGATGGCCGTCGATCCACTGCGCCGGGTGATCTCTCCGCGTTTTTGGGCCGGTGTCATTTCATTGCCGCTGCTAACGATTATATTTGTCGCCGTGGGGATCTGGGGTGGTTCACTGGTTGGCGTAAGCTGGAAGGGTATTGATGCGGGCTTTTTCTGGTCGGCTATGCAAAATGCCGTCGACTGGCGTCTGGACCTGGTCAACTGTCTGATTAAGAGCGTGGTGTTCGCCATTACGGTCACCTGGATTGCATTGTTCAATGGTTATGATGCGATCCCGACCTCTGCCGGGATTAGCCGGGCAACGACACGCACCGTTGTGCACGCCTCTCTTGCCGTTCTGGGGCTGGATTTTGTGCTGACCGCACTGATGTTTGGGAATTGAGTTCATGCAAACGAAAAAAAATGAAATTTGGGTCGGGTTATTCCTGCTGGTTGCGCTGCTGGCTGCGCTGTTTGTCTGCCTGAAGGCGGCGAACGTTACCTCAATGCGTACTGAACCGACTTACACGATTTATGCGACCTTTGATAATATCGGCGGCCTGAGAGAGCGTTCTCCGGTGCGGATTGGCGGGGTGGTAGTTGGACGCGTATCGGACATCTCGTTAGATCCGAAAACGTACCTGCCGCGCGTGACGCTGGAAATCGAATCGCGTTTTAACCATATTCCTGACACCAGTTCTCTGAGCATCCGTACTTCCGGTCTGCTGGGCGAACAGTATCTGGCATTGAACGTGGGTTTTGAAGATCCTGAGCTGGGAACGTCTATCCTCAAAGATGGCGGTACGATTCAGGACACGAAATCCGCGATGGTGCTGGAAGATATGATTGGTCAGTTCCTTTACAACAGCAACAGCAAAGGTGATGACAATAAGAATTCTGGCGATGCGCCAGCCGCGACTGAAGGCAATAATGAAGCCACTACGCCTGCGGGCGCAACGAAATAATATCAGGAGAATCGACGTATGTTTAAACGATTGATGATGGTGGCTATGCTGGTGATTGCTCCACTTAGCGCGGCAACCGCAGCAGACCAGACTAACCCGTACAAACTGATGGATGAGGCGGCGCAAAAGACCTTTGACCGTCTGAAAAACGAGCAACCAAAAATCCGTTCCAACCCCGATTACCTGCGTCAGGTCGTCGATCAAGAACTGCTGCCTTATGTGCAGGTTAAGTATGCCGGTGCGCTGGTACTGGGTCGTTACTACAAAGATGCGACTCCTGCCCAACGTGAAGCCTATTTTGCTGCATTCCGTGAATATCTGAAGCAGGCTTACGGCCAGGCACTGGCGATGTACCACGGCCAGACCTATCAGATTGCCCCTGAGCAGCCGTTGGGTGATGCGACCATCGTACCTATCCGCGTAACCATCATCGATCCAAACGGTCGTCCTCCGGTACGTCTGGATTTCCAGTGGCGTAAAAACTCCCAGACCGGTAACTGGCAGGCGTATGACATGATCGCCGAAGGCGTAAGTATGATCACCACCAAACAAAATGAGTGGAGCGACCTGCTGCGTACCAAAGGTATTGATGGCCTGACGGCACAGCTGAAATCTATTTCTCAGCAGAAAATCACGCTGGAAGAGAAAAAATAATGACGCAGTCACTCACCTGGACGCGCGAAGGCGACAAGCTGGTGCTGGTGGGAGAGCTGGATCAGGACGTGTTAAATCCCTTATGGGATGCGCGAATTGAGGCGATGAAAGGGGTATCCTGCATCGATCTGAACCAGGTATCCCGGGTAGATACCGGCGGTCTGGCGTTACTGTTGCATCTGATTAATCAAGGCAAGCAGCAGGGAAACAGCGTTTCGCTCACTGGTGTTAACGATAAAGTGTACACGCTGGCGCAGCTTTACAATCTGCCTGACGACGTCCTTCCGCGTTAATTTTTCCAGGCCGGATAAGGTCTTGTGCCGCTATCCGGCAAAACCCCCGAGGGGGATCTGCCACTAAAGCCTTGTCTGATTTATCAGCGAGGCTTTTTGCTTATTTATGACAGCGCCACTTTGCTCTAAGATGTTGGGCTGTTTTCACTATCTGACGAATGAAGAGCCCATGGAAAATAATGAAATTCAGAGCGTGCTGATGAATGCACTCTCCCTCCAGGAAGTCCACGTTTCTGGCGACGGCAGTCACTTTCAGGTTATTGCCGTGGGTGAGATGTTTGAAGGCATGAGCCGGGTCAAGAAGCAGCAATCGGTCTATGGCCCGTTGATGGAGTACATTGCGGATAACCGCATTCATGCCGTGTCGATTAAGGCGTTTACCCCAGCGGAATGGGCGCGCGATCGCAAACTTAACGGTTTTTGAGCTACGGGTGATGTGCCGGTAGCGAAGATAAATTCTTAACAGAGAACAGAATAATGGATAAATTTCGTGTTCAGGGGCCAACCAAGCTCCAGGGCGAAGTCACAATTTCAGGCGCTAAAAACGCCGCACTGCCGATCCTGTTTGCGGCGCTGCTGGCTGAAGAACCTGTAGAGATCCAAAACGTCCCGAAACTGAAGGACGTTGACACATCAATGAAGCTGTTGAGCCAGCTGGGTGCGAAAGTTGAGCGTAATGGTTCCGTGCACATTGATGCGCGTGATGTGAACGTCTTCTGTGCGCCGTACGATCTGGTGAAAACCATGCGTGCATCCATTTGGGCGCTCGGGCCGCTGGTTGCCCGCTTTGGTCAGGGCCAGGTTTCACTGCCGGGCGGCTGCACCATCGGCGCGCGTCCGGTTGACCTGCACATTACCGGTCTGGAGCAGTTAGGCGCGACTATCAAGCTGGAAGAAGGCTATGTGAAAGCGTCCGTTGATGGCCGTCTGAAAGGCGCGCATATTGTCATGGACAAAGTGAGCGTCGGTGCGACTGTCACCATCATGTGTGCAGCAACGCTTGCCGAAGGCACCACCATCATCGAAAACGCTGCGCGCGAGCCGGAGATTGTGGATACCGCGAACTTCCTGATTGCGCTGGGCGCGAAGATCACTGGCCAGGGCACCGATCGTATTACGATCGAAGGCGTTGAGCGTCTCGGCGGCGGTGTGTATCGCGTTCTGCCAGACCGCATCGAAACCGGTACCTTCCTGGTGGCGGCGGCAATTTCTCGTGGCAAAATTATCTGCCGTAATGCACAACCGGACACACTGGATGCCGTTCTGGCGAAGCTGCGTGATGCGGGTGCGGATATTGAAGTGGGTGACGACTGGATCAGCCTTGATATGCACGGCAAACGTCCGAAAGCGGTCAATGTGCGTACTGCGCCGCATCCGGCGTTCCCTACCGATATGCAGGCCCAGTTCACGCTGCTGAACCTGGTGGCAGAAGGGACCGGCTTCATCACGGAAACCGTGTTTGAGAACCGCTTTATGCACGTGCCTGAGCTGAGCCGTATGGGCGCTCACGCAGAAATCGAAAGCAATACCGTGATTTGCCACGGCGTGGAAACACTCTCAGGCGCACAGGTTATGGCGACCGATCTGCGCGCATCTGCAAGTTTAGTGCTGGCAGGTTGTATTGCTGAAGGTACAACAGTGGTCGATCGTATTTATCACATCGATCGCGGCTATGAGCGCATCGAAGATAAACTGCGTGCGCTGGGCGCAAACATTGAGCGCGTGAAAGGCGAGTAATCGTCAACGTCTCTTGTAACCCCCAGTTCAGTTGGCCGGGGGTTACAGCTCAATGTTCATTCCGGATTCTTTTTCTCTCTGCGACTCCTCATCATCCGCGTTCTGTCGATGAACTCATGCGTTTTGGCATCGTGATAGCGTGACGGCCAAATCACCCAGGGATCAGTTCCCAGTGCCCGGGCGATAATCAACTCACCTTTTGGCCATGGTCTCGTTAACGCATTTGCCAGCGTTGATGAACTCAATCCATTTTTACGTGATTCAGCGGCCATTGAGGTCCCTTTCTTGCGCAGTCCGGCGATGATGTCGGCCGGATGCCAGTCAATCAGCTTGTTTTCCATAAATTCATCTCTCCTTTGGTTAACGACTTACGGTTCCACGATCGGTTGTGGCGACACTATAACGCCCGAAGAACGAATGTTCTAAAATGTTCATGTAAAGTGTGTGTATATTCAGAATATGCCAAGGTTCTGCGTGATTATCCGGAGGAGAGTGGGGGGGTACTAGAACTTATAAAAAAATCCCGTGCAGAGCACGGGATGAGGGAGGATGCTGTAGGGAATTAACGGTCGCGCTGTACGGCGATATGTGCCAGACCAATCAGCGCTTCTCTCCACGGCGTATCAGGCAGCACCTGCAACGCAGCGATGGCCTTATCAGCCTCTTCTTCTGCACGTTGGCGCGTCCACTCCAGGGAACCACAGGCGTTCATCGCTTCCAGAACCGGCTCCAGAAGGTGACGACCATTACCTTGCTCAATGGCCTGGCGGATCATTAGCGCTTGTTCTGGAGTACCGTGGCGCATGGCATGCAGCAGCGGCAGCGTAGGTTTACCCTCGTTGAGGTCATCACCGACGTTTTTACCCAGCTGCTCGCCATCTGCGCTGTAATCCAGCAAATCGTCAATTAACTGGAAAGCTGTACCGAGATAACGGCCATAATCCTGCAACCCTTTTTCTTGTTCTTCGCTACAGCCAGCCAGAATGCCTGAACATTGGGCTGCCGCTTCAAACAACCGCGCCGTCTTACTGTAGATGACGCGCATATAGTTTTCTTCGGTGATGTCTGGGTCGTTGACGTTCATCAGCTGCAAGACTTCACCTTCGGCGATGACGTTGACTGCTTTCGACATGACTTCCAGCACTTTCAACGAGCCAAGGCTGGTCATCATCTGAAATGCGCGGGTATAGATAAAATCGCCAACCAGCACGCTGGCCGCATTACCAAACGCCGCATTTGCCGTAGCTTTCCCACGGCGCATGTCTGACTCATCCACAACATCATCGTGCAGCAGGGTCGCTGTGTGGATAAACTCGATGAGGGCCGCGATCGTAACGTGCGCATTTTCCTGGTAACCAACGGCCCGCGCTGCGAGGACGGCGATCATTGGGCGAATGCGTTTTCCGCCGCCGCTAACGATGTAGTACCCCAGTTGATTGATCAACTGAACGTCAGAATTGAGCTGTTCAAGGATTGTCGCATTGACCCCCGCCATATCTTGCGCGGTTAACTCATTGATTTTTTCTAAATTCATCGCAAAAGCCGGGCTTCTCGCCCCGATTACCTTACTGTGTGAGAAGGTAACGTCGGGTTTAGGGTTATAAATATATGCTGATTGTACTGAAAAAACGCCGTAGATAAACGTTACCGTACGTGTTGTGTTTTTTTTCTTCATGTATTGACGGTAGCACTTGTCAAAGGCTCGCGTTTTGCGTAATATTCGCGCCCTATTGTGAATATTTATAGCGCACTCTGAATCATCAAAAAGGTGTGCGCGGAAGCGGAGTTTTTTATGTACGCGGTTTTCCAAAGTGGTGGTAAACAACACCGAGTAAGCGAAGGTCAGACCGTTCGCCTGGAAAAGCTGGACATCGCAACTGGCGAATCTGTTGAATTCGCAGAAGTTCTGATGATCGCAAACGGTGAAGAAGTCAAAATCGGCGTTCCTTTCGTTGATGGCGGCGTTATCAAAGCTGAAGTTGTTGCTCACGGTCGTGGCGAGAAAGTTAAAATTGTTAAGTTTCGTCGTCGTAAACACTACCGTAAGCAGCAGGGCCATCGTCAGTGGTTCACTGATGTGAAAATCACTGGCATCAGCGCTTAAGTTAAGGGGAGCAGATTAAATGGCACATAAAAAGGCTGGCGGCTCGACTCGTAACGGTCGCGATTCAGAAGCTAAACGTCTGGGCGTAAAACGCTTCGGCGGTGAAACAGTTCTGGCTGGTAGCATCATCGTTCGTCAACGTGGTACTAAATTCCACGCTGGCTCCAACGTTGGTTGCGGCAAAGACCACACTCTGTTTGCTAAAGCAGACGGTAAAGTGAAATTTGAAGTGAAAGGCCCGAAAAACCGTAAATTCATCAGCATCGTTGCTGAATAAGTTTTTCGCGTCCCGGTAACGGATAAAAGCCCCGCAACACGTTGCGGGGCTTTTTACATTCGACGGCCGGTAAATACGCTCGTCACGCCGTGACAACCCGGAAACGAGCCCTTGCAGGGAATACGGCATGAAGCAACAGGCAGGCATTGGTATTCTGTTAGCACTCACAACGGCAGTATGTTGGGGGGCTTTGCCAATAGCAATGAAGCAAGTGCTGGAGGTGATGGAGCCTCCTACCGTGGTGTTCTACCGTTTTTTAATGGCAAGCATTGGCCTTGGCGCTATTCTTGCGGTTAAAAAAAAGCTCCCTCCGTTGCGTATTTTTCGCAAAGCGCGTTGGCTGGTGTTGCTGGCTATCGCAACCGGTGGGCTGTTCGGTAACTTCATTCTGTTTAGTTCATCCTTGCAGTATTTGAGCCCAACGGCTTCGCAGGTTATCGGTCAGCTGTCACCGGTTGGTATGATGATCGCCAGCGTCTTTATCCTGAAAGAAAAGATGCGCGGCACGCAAGTAATTGGCGCCATTATGCTTCTGAGCGGCCTGGTCCTGTTTTTTAATACCAGTCTGATCGAAATTTTTACCCGACTCACCGATTACACCTGGGGCGTTATCTTTGGTGTCGGTGCGGCGATGGTTTGGGTGAGCTATGGGGTCGCGCAAAAGGTGTTATTGCGCCGCCTGGCATCACCGCAGATCCTGTTTTTACTGTACACTTTATGTACGATTGCGTTGTTGCCGCTGGCTAAACCCGGTGTCATCACGCAGCTCAGCGACTGGCAGCTGGCATGCCTGGTATTCTGCGGCCTGAATACGCTGGTAGGATACGGCGCTCTTGCGGAAGCGATGGCGCGTTGGCAGGCGGCGCAGGTGAGCGCTATTATCACGCTCACACCGCTGTTTACGTTGTTATTTTCAGATTTATTATCACTGGCCTGGCCCGATTTCTTCGCCAGACCGATGCTAAACCTATTAGGTTATCTCGGTGCGTTTATCGTGGTTGCGGGCGCGATGTATTCCGCCATTGGTCATCGAATTTGGGGCGGTTTACGTAAGCATGAAACGGTGGTTTCGCAACCCCGCTCAGGCGAATGATTTACGGAGAGTAAAATGAAGTTTGTTGATGAAGCATCGATTCTGGTCGTTGCAGGTGATGGCGGTAATGGTTGCGTCAGCTTCCGCCGCGAAAAGTACATCCCAAAAGGCGGTCCGGACGGTGGTGATGGTGGTGACGGTGGTGACGTTTGGCTGGAAGCCGACGAAAACCTGAACACACTAATCGATTACCGTTTTGAAAAATCATTCCGTGCGGAACGTGGTCAGAATGGCGCGAGCCGTGATTGCACCGGTAAGCGTGGCAAAGACGTCACGATTAAAGTGCCTGTTGGTACGCGTGTTATCGATCAGGGCACGGGCGAAACCATGGGCGACATGACCAAACACGGTCAGCGTCTGATGGTCGCTAAAGGCGGCTGGCATGGTCTGGGCAACACCCGTTTCAAATCATCGGTTAACCGTACTCCGCGTCAGAAAACAATGGGTACGCCGGGTGATAAGCGCGATCTGATGCTGGAGCTGATGCTGCTGGCAGACGTGGGTATGCTGGGTATGCCAAACGCCGGGAAATCGACGTTTATCCGTGCAGTATCTGCGGCGAAGCCGAAAGTCGCTGATTATCCGTTCACCACCCTGGTGCCGAGCCTGGGCGTGGTGCGTATGGACAACGAAAAGAGCTTCGTGGTTGCCGACATTCCGGGTCTGATTGAAGGTGCGGCTGAAGGCGCAGGCCTGGGTATCCGCTTCCTGAAGCATCTGGAACGTTGCCGCGTGTTGCTGCACCTCATCGATATCGATCCGATTGACGGTTCCGATCCGGTAGAAAACGCCCGTATCATTATTGGCGAACTGGAAAAATACAGTCAGGATCTGGCATCTAAACCGCGCTGGTTAGTGTTCAACAAAATTGATTTGATGGACAAGGCTGAAGCGGAAGAGAAAGCGAAAGCGATCGCCGAAGCGCTGGGCTGGGAAGGTAAATATTACCTGATCTCTGCCGCCAGCCAGCTGGGCGTGAAGGATCTTTGCTGGGATGTGATGACCTTTATCATCGAGAACCCGATTGTTCAGGCTGAAGAAGCGAAACAGCCAGAGAAAGTTGAGTTCATGTGGGATGATTATCACCGCCAGCAGCTCGCTGAAGTCGAAGACGAAGCGGAAGATGACTGGGATGACGATTGGGACGAAGAAGACGACGAAGGCGTCGAGTTCATCTACAAGCGTTAATCGCATGAAAAACCCCGGCCATGTTGCCGGGGTTATTGTTTTCAGGTCTCTCTGTAGGCCGGATAAGGCACGTTAGTGCCGCCATCCGGCAATCAAACTACCCATCTAATTGTTCTGATAAATATCCTTGTACAATCGGCTCTCGAAGCGCACCAACGGAATACGGCGATTACGCTGGTCAGCTGGCTCTACCGCATAACCAGACAAATACTGCACGAATGCCATGCGTTGGCCGCTTGCCGTGGTAATGAAGCCAGCAAGGTTATAGACTCCTTGCAGCGAGCCTGTTTTCGCCGATACTTTGCCATCCACACCAGCCTGATGCAGACCCGCACGGTATTGCAGGGAGCCGTCGTGCCCCGCCAGCGGCAGCATAGTGATAAAGTTCAGCTCGTTATCGTGTTGAGCGATATATTGCAGCACCTGCATCATGGTCGCCGGAGCAATCAGGTTATGCCGGGAGAGGCCTGAACCGTCGGCAATAATGGTGTTGCCGATATCAACGCCAGCCTGCTGACGCAAAATCTGGCGTACGGCATCAGAACCCGCCCGCCAGGTGCCTGGCACGTTAAATCGGGCATGACCAATCATACGGAAAACGGTATCGGCAATCATGTTGTCCGATTTTTTCAGCATAATCTTAAGCAGGTCATGCAGTGGCGCTGACTGCTTACTGGCGACCACCGTTCCCGGCTCGTTGACCAGCGTTTGGCGCAGCAGCGTACCGCTGTAGGTGATACCTGCTTGTTTTAGCTCATCTTTGATAATCGCCCCGGCATAGCTGGCTCCGTCTTGAATGGCGAACGCCAGCGGCAGCGGATCGGCTCGTTGGGGCAGGCATCCGGTCAGCGTATAGCGGTTGAGATCGCCGGGAACCACATCCAGTTCACAATATTGCGCTTCCGCAGAACCTCGGGCGAGAGTACGCACCTGACTGAACATGGTGACCGGGTAATAAGATGCCACGCGAATAAAGGCGAGATCGTTGGGTTTTTGCGCGCTGTAGAGTGAAACCGAGAAACAGTTTCTATCGACAATAGCCGCTGCGGGCGGTGCGCTAAAACACTGCGTCATGTCGTTCCAGGGCCAACCGGGCGCTTTATCATGACTGGCGAAAATAGAGGTATCGATCAGGACATTTCCGGCAATTTGCGTCACGCCTGATTTTTTCAGGGTTGCCACCATATTGCGAATATCCTGGCGTTTTAGCGTCGGATCAGCACCAAATCGTGCCACTAAGTCACCTTTCAATACGCCGCCTTCCACGTTGCCTTTAGTCTCAAGCGTAGTGGTAAAACGAAAGTCAGGCCCGAGCTGAATCAATGCCGCCAGCGCGGTGATCACTTTCTGGGTACTGGCCGGCAGCGCCATCTGCTGGCTATGAAAATCAATAGCGGGTGCAGGTGCGCCAACCTTCTGTACCATAAGGGCGAGGTTGGCCCCGGCAGGGAGCTGATTGATATACTCGTCGACGTTCGCAGCCTGAACACTGAACGCTATACTGGCAGTCAATCCGATGGTAAATCTGGAAAATCGCATAATCTCGCGCTAACAACCTGGAAACAGGCCGTCATACTACGGCGCAACGCCCCAAAAAGTAAACGATGACCCATAAGGAACTCCAGGGTAAAATGATCATCAAATAGAGAATTGTAGCTGACCTGGGACCTTGAGCCCCGGGTCGGTATTTTTTTGCTTCTGACTCTGGCATGACATTCGCCAGGGTGGGCTTAGCAGCCGGGGTGAGAGCAACTGCCCCCTACAGGAATGTTCAAGAGGTATAACAAATGCAAGCTATCCCGATGACCTTACGTGGTGCTGAAAAACTGCGCGAAGAGCTGGATTTTCTGAAATCTGTGCGCCGTCCTGAAATTATTGCCGCTATCGCTGAAGCGCGTGAGCACGGTGACCTGAAAGAGAACGCGGAGTATCACGCGGCGCGCGAACAGCAGGGTTTCTGCGAAGGACGCATTAAAGATATCGAGGCTAAACTGTCCAACGCGCAGGTAATCGACGTTACTAAAATGCCGAACAATGGCCGCGTTGTTTTCGGCGCGACGGTTACCGTGTTGAATCTTGATAACGATGAAGAGCAGACCTGGCGTATTGTCGGCGATGATGAAGCCGATTTTAAACAGAACCTGATTTCAGTGAACTCGCCTATCGCTCGTGGCCTTATCGGTAAAGAGCAGGATGACGTCGTGGTTATCAAAACGCCGGGCGGCGAAGTTGAATATGAAGTGACGAAGGTAGAATACCTGTAATTCGCATCTTGGTTAAGATGTTGATACATTGTAAAGAAAGGAAAAAGGCCGCATAGCGGCCTTTTATCAACGAAGAGAGCGTGGCATTTTGCTCTCCTGCTAGCGGAAAACCCCGCGTTTTACACAAACTTCGTGTGCAACTTTGGGATATTCTTAGCGTGGCAGCGAGATTTTACGTTCTTTAGTCGGGCGATACAGTACCAGCGTTTTGCCGATGACCTGCACATTACAGGCGCCGGTTTCGCGTACGATAGCTTCCACGATCAAGGTTTTAGTATCGCGATCTTCCGAGGCGATTTTCACCTTGATAAGTTCATGGTGCTCTAACGCTTGTTCAATCTCGGCCAGTACCCCTTCGGTCAAACCATTGTTGCCAAGCATAACTACAGGCTTGAGCTGATGTGCCAGACCTTTCAGGTGCTGTTTTTGTTTAGTACTCAGATTCATCGTATATTTTTGCTTACGTTGGGATTGAAAACGGGTCATTCTACCGCCATCTCCCATATATCACCAAATAGCTGTGTAGAAATTTACACCATTGGTTACGATGAACTGCCCTTTGGGAATGTGAAATGACAGGTAAAAAGCGTTCTGCCAGCTCGAGTCGCTGGCTTCAGGAACACTTTAGCGATAAATATGTTCAACAGGCGCAGAAAAAGGGGTTACGTTCCCGTGCCTGGTTTAAACTTGATGAAATACAGCAAAGTGACAAAATTTTTAAACCGGGGATGACGATAGTTGATCTCGGTGCTGCACCCGGTGGCTGGTCGCAATATGCAGTTACGCAGATCGGCAACACCGGCCGCATTATCGCTTGCGATCTTTTACCTATGGATCCAATCGTTGGTGTGGACTTCCTTCAGGGCGACTTTCGTGATGAATTAGTCCTGAAAGCGTTACTTGAACGCGTAGGTGACAGTAAAGTACAAGTTGTCATGTCTGATATGGCGCCAAATATGTGTGGAACACCGGCGGTGGATATTCCCCGGGCCATGTATCTGGTAGAGCTGGCGCTTGGAATGGCTCGTGATGTATTAGCGCCAGGTGGTAGTTTTGTAGTGAAGGTGTTCCAGGGCGAAGGCTTCGATGAGTATCTAAGAGAGATTCGCTCCCTGTTTACGAAGGTCAAAGTTCGTAAGCCGGACTCTTCTCGCGCCCGTTCGCGTGAAGTGTATATTGTAGCGACCGGGCGTAAACCATAACCGGCAGATTTCAAACGAAAGTTTGAAAGAAACTGGATATAGAGTATCCTGACGCTGTTTTTAACACAGTTGTAATATGAGGTTAATCCCTTGAGTGACATGGCGAAAAACCTAATTCTCTGGCTGGTCATTGCCGTTGTGCTGATGTCAGTATTCCAGAGCTTTGGGCCCAGCGAGTCTAATGGCCGTAAGGTTGATTACTCTACCTTCCTGCAAGAGGTCAATCAGGACCAGGTTCGTGAAGCGAAGATCAACGGACGTGAGATTAACGTTACCAAGAAAGATAGTAACCGTTACACGACCTACATCCCGGTTAACGATCCGAAGCTGCTTGATAACCTGCTGACCAAAAACGTCAAGGTTGTTGGCGAACCACCTGAAGAGCCGAGCCTGCTGGCTTCTATCTTCATTTCCTGGTTCCCAATGCTGCTGCTGATTGGTGTCTGGATCTTCTTCATGCGTCAGATGCAGGGCGGTGGTGGCAAAGGTGCCATGTCGTTCGGCAAGAGCAAAGCGCGCATGCTGACGGAAGATCAGATCAAAACGACTTTTGCTGACGTTGCGGGTTGTGACGAAGCAAAAGAAGAAGTCGCTGAGCTGGTTGAGTATCTGCGCGAACCGAGCCGTTTCCAGAAACTGGGCGGTAAAATCCCGAAAGGCGTCCTGATGGTCGGTCCTCCGGGTACGGGTAAAACCCTGCTGGCGAAAGCTATCGCAGGTGAAGCGAAGGTTCCATTCTTCACAATTTCCGGTTCTGATTTCGTGGAAATGTTCGTGGGTGTCGGTGCATCTCGTGTGCGTGACATGTTCGAACAAGCCAAAAAAGCGGCACCGTGCATCATCTTCATCGATGAAATCGACGCCGTAGGCCGCCAGCGTGGCGCAGGTCTGGGCGGTGGTCACGATGAACGTGAACAGACGCTGAACCAGATGCTGGTTGAGATGGACGGCTTCGAAGGTAACGAAGGTATTATCGTTATCGCAGCGACTAACCGTCCGGACGTTCTTGACCCTGCGCTGCTTCGTCCAGGCCGTTTCGACCGTCAGGTTGTGGTTGGTCTGCCGGACGTTCGCGGTCGTGAACAGATCCTGAAAGTGCATATGCGTCGCGTGCCGCTGTCTCCGGATATCGATGCGGCAATCATTGCACGTGGTACGCCTGGCTTCTCCGGTGCGGACCTCGCGAACCTGGTCAACGAAGCGGCACTGTTTGCTGCTCGTGGCAACAAGCGCGTAGTGTCGATGGTTGAGTTCGAAAAAGCGAAAGACAAAATCATGATGGGTGCGGAACGTCGCTCCATGGTGATGACGGAAGCGCAGAAAGAATCTACCGCGTATCACGAAGCAGGCCACGCGATTATCGGTCGCCTGGTGCCGGAACACGATCCGGTGCACAAAGTGACGATTATCCCGCGCGGTCGTGCGCTGGGTGTGACCTTCTTCCTGCCTGAAGGCGATGCAATCAGCGCCAGCCGTCAGAAACTGGAAAGTCAGATCTCCACATTGTACGGTGGCCGTCTGGCGGAAGAGATCATCTACGGTGCTGAACATGTTTCTACCGGTGCGTCGAACGACATTAAAGTCGCGACTAACCTGGCGCGTAACATGGTTACTCAGTGGGGCTTCTCCGATAAACTCGGTCCGTTGCTGTACGCTGAAGAAGAAGGCGAAGTGTTCCTGGGACGTTCTGTGGCGAAAGCGAAACACATGTCCGATGAAACCGCTCGCATTATCGATCAGGAAGTTAAACTGCTGATTGAGCGTAACTATGACCGTGCACGTCGTTTGCTGAACGAAAACATGGACATTTTGCACTCGATGAAAGATGCGCTCATGAAATATGAGACTATCGATGCGCCGCAGATTGACGATCTGATGGCTCGCCGCGATGTGCGTCCGCCTGCGGGTTGGGAGGAACCGGGTTCTTCTAACAACAACTCTGGCAGCACCGGCAAGCCGAGTGCACCGCGTCCGGTTGATGAACCGCGTGCGCCGGACTCTGGCACTATGTCAGAGCAGCTGGGCGACAAATAAGTTATCGTTGATGATGACCGTGTTTTAATTGAAAACCCTGGGGCTTGCTCCGGGGTTTTTCTTATCTGCATATTCAAGATTTTACCAGGGATAAAACTATGAAACTCTTTGCTCAGGGTTCTTCACTGGATCTCAGCCATCCGCACGTCATGGGGATTTTGAACGTCACGCCAGACTCATTTTCCGATGGTGGAGCGCACAACTCTTTGGTTGAGGCGGTAAAACACGCAAACCTGATGATTAACGCCGGGGCGACTATCATTGATGTGGGTGGTGAGTCCACGCGTCCGGGCGCGGCTGATGTGAGTGTGGAAGAAGAGTTGCAGCGAGTGATCCCTGTGGTGGAGGCGATTGCTCAGCGTTTTGAAGTGTGGATTTCGGTTGATACCTCAAAGCCCGAAGTGATCCGCGAATGCGCCAGAGTTGGCGCGCATATCATCAATGACATTCGCTCACTCTCGGAGCCTGGAGCGTTGGAAGCCGCAGCGGAGACCGGATTGCCGGTTTGCCTGATGCATATGCAGGGGCAGCCGAAAACCATGCAGGAAGCGCCAAAGTATGAGGATGTTTTTGCTGAGGTAGATCGTTACTTTGTTGAGCAAATAGCACGTTGCGAGCGGGCTGGAATCACAAAAGATAAATTGTTGCTCGACCCCGGGTTCGGATTCGGTAAAAATCTCACTCACAACTACACATTACTGGCACGTCTGGCGGAGTTTCATCATTTTAATCTGCCGCTGCTGGTTGGGATGTCACGAAAATCAATGGTTGGCCAGTTGCTGAATGTGGGGCCATCCGAACGCCTGAGCGGCAGTCTGGCGTGCGCGGTGATTGCCGCAATGCAGGGGGCGCAGATCGTTCGTGTCCATGACGTCAAAGAAACCGTAGAAGCGATGCGTGTGGTGGAAGCCACATTGTCTGCAAAGGAAAAAAAACGCTATGAGTAATCGTAAATATTTTGGCACTGATGGGATCCGCGGTCGCGTAGGTGATGCCCCAATTACTCCTGACTTTGTGCTCAAGCTGGGCTGGGCTGCAGGGAAAGTGCTGGCTCGTCATGGTTCACGTAAAATTATTATCGGTAAAGATACGCGTATTTCCGGCTATATGCTGGAGTCCGCGCTGGAAGCGGGCCTGGCAGCCGCCGGACTCTCAGCCTCATTCACAGGGCCAATGCCAACACCTGCCGTTGCTTATTTGACGCGTGCTTTCCGTGCTGAGGCCGGGATTGTTATCTCCGCTTCGCACAACCCATTCTATGACAATGGGATTAAATTCTTCTCCATCGATGGGACCAAACTGCCGGATGCGGTTGAAGAAGCTATCGAAGCCGAAATGGAAAAAGCGATCACCTGCGTGGACTCGGCTGAACTGGGTAAAGCTACCCGTATCGTTGATGCTGCCGGTCGCTATATCGAGTTTTGCAAAGGCACCTTCCCGAACGAACTGAGTCTGAGTGAGCTTAAAATTGTGGTGGATTGCGCTAACGGTGCAACGTACCACATTGCACCAAATGTACTGCGTGAGCTGGGTGCAAACGTGATTGCCATTGGCTGTGAGCCAAACGGTGTGAACATCAATGAAGAAGTCGGCGCCACTGACGTCCGTGCCCTGCAGGCGCGCGTGATTGCGGAAAAAGCCGATCTGGGTATTGCGCTGGACGGCGATGGCGACCGCGTCATTATGGTTGACCACGAAGGCAATAAGGTCGATGGCGATCAGATCATGTACATCATCGCCCGTGAAGCCCTGCGTCAGGGACAGCTGCGTGGTGGTGCTGTAGGTACGCTGATGAGCAACATGGGCCTCGAGCTGGCGCTGAAACAACTGGGTATTCCTTTTGCTCGGGCGAAAGTTGGCGACCGCTATGTGCTGGAAAAAATGCAGGAAAAAGGCTGGCGTATCGGTGCCGAAAACTCTGGTCATGTGATCCTGCTGGACAAAACCACCACTGGTGACGGCATCGTGGCGGGCCTGCAGGTGCTGGCGGCGATGGTGCGTAACCATATGAGTTTGCACGACCTGTGCAGCGGCATGAAAATGTTCCCACAGCTGCTGGTTAACGTACGTTACACCGCAGGTAGCGGCGATCCGCTGGAACATGAAAATGTGAAAGCGGTGATGGCGGAAGTGGAAGCGGCACTGGGTAACCGTGGACGCGTCCTGCTGCGTAAGTCTGGTACCGAACCGTTAATTCGTGTGATGGTTGAAGGTGAAGACGAAGCGCAGGTGACTGAATTCGCCCACCGTATTGCCGATGCTGTGAAAGCGGCGTAATCCCGAAGAAAGTGAGAGCCGGAGTCTGAGACTCCGGCTTTTTTTTACTGTACGGTAAGCGGCTGTTTACGTCGGCGCTGCCAGAAGTAACCACCGACCATCAGTAGTACAAGGACTGCCAGCCACGGCAGAACCGCCAGCAAATGCCCAGACCGGGCAAAGGTTAGCGCAATCATCAGTAGCCAACCGCCCAGCATCGGAATCGCGGTGCGCTTAACAATATCCACAGGCGAGACGCCTGCAATCCCTGCGATAGCAATGATGACGCCGGCAATCGGCGATAACGTACGACCAATACCCGCCGATATCTGGATAGGCAACATCATGACTGCGATATCGCTACCGATATGACGGCTGATGTCCGGCACCATGGGTGCGAAGGAGAAAAATGCCGCATTCCCGGAGCCCATCAGCGCTGAAATTGCGAAGGTGATTAGGGTCATCAGCAGGATAATAGAGGCGGCGCTGAGGCCAAATTCGCCAGAAAGCGACAGCAGCGCGTCGACGGCGCCAATGGCTTTCAGCCCGGCGGAAAAAACTTCACCGGCGATAATCAGCGTCACGACGGTGGCAAAAACGCTGCCCATGCTGTCGAAAACCTTTTGTACGCCAGCCATCACCTCGCGCGCTTTGCGATGACGGCAGTACTCACAAACCAGCGTAATAGCGAGGCTTATCAGTACGGCGGTATCCAGCGTAATCTTAAGCGAGCTGAATACTAAATCGCTGCACACCAACATCAATACAAGCGGCAGCATGGGCAGAAACAGCCAGGCGATAGGTGCGTCGGCTTCATCAGTTGCCGTTAATGTCTGCATCTGCTGAGCTGCATTGTCGCCACTTTCCCGACGGTCAAAAAAGCGTTGCACAACAATATGCAACAGGGCGATGAAAAGGATGACGGGCACAACGATCGGCAACTGATCCTGCACAAAATAGTTCACCACCTCAATACCTGCGGTTTTGGCGGCGAGAACCGAGTTGCCGGAACCTGGGCCAAACTCAACCGCACAGGTACTGGCGATAACTGCGGCAACTGCGGCGCGGCTACAGCCAAGACGGGTAAGCAATGGGTAAAGCGTCGCCATCAACAGCAGACCCAATCCGGTGGCGCTGCTGATAAACAGCGACAGGAATTGGCCTAATAGCAGTGCCAGTCCCAGCAGCAGATAAGGCGAGTTTAGCCGTTGTAAAGGACGAGATGTTACCCGAACCAGTACCTGGCTTGCGCCAATGGCTGACATGTACGTGGCGAAACCACCAATCAGCATAATTTGCAGCCCGAGGCCGCCGAGACGCACGCTCAGGGTATCGCGGATAAACTCAAAGGCGTCAAAGGGGCCAAATCCGGTGCTCTTTTTCACCAGGCCACTGAGTGAGGTCATTCCGCTAAAATGCGCGATAAGCAACAGCACAATCCCGGTCAATAACAGTACCGACTGGGGGTGATATTTTTTGAGGATCAGACGTCCGGCAAAAATGATGGCGATTAGCGCCAGTAGTAATGACATTCTTGCCCCCTTACTCGAAGTTGCCGGTAACCAGGCACTCGCCATCCCGCAGCAACGGTTTACCCGCGGCAAACAGATGGGCCAGCGAGAGGTCATCATTGAGTACACAGATATCGGCACGTTCTCCGGCGCAGAGCACGCCCCCGGAAATACCCAGCGAGCGTGCAACGTTTGCCGTCAGCATTGCGATGGCCTGCGGCACCGGAATACCGACATCAATCAGGCGAGGAAGTAGGTTAAGATTGCCTGCGACCGGTGCCGCGCTTAAACCTTCAACGATACCCTGAGCGTTAAAGCGCGGAACGCTGCCATTGCCGTCAGAACTGATCGTGATGCGCTCCGCCGGAACCTGTGCTTCGAGTGCGTGGAGAATCGCTTGCTCCTGAGGCATAAAACGACTGCCACCAGACGTAACATCGATATGGCCGCCACGATGGGCGAAAGCAATAGCCTGTTCGAACAAGGGCTCTGTTCTTGCAACATGGGTCGGTGAAATATGGTTAATCGGAATACCTGCATCACACAACTCAATAAGTTGCGACATCCCTTCCGGCAGATTCCCCAGGTGCACATGCAGCAAGCCTTTTTTCCCTGCCAGCAGGGAAGCGACGCGAATATCGCTCACTATCCTCAGCAACTCCTGGAAAGAGGGGTAAGAGCCGCGGTGATCGGCGAGGGCGATTTTTACACCAAGAATTGCCGGAATGAAGGCCATATCATCGCGGATGGATCGCGTAATGGTTGGGCTGGGAACGGCGTAGGCTCCCGTATGCATAAACGCGCGTAATCCCTCAAGGTTGAGAGACTGCATTTTAGCGTAGAGATCTTTGGGCGAACGAGAAATGGCATCGGTGCCTAACACGCCAACCACCGTGGTAATACCCGCCTGAATCAGATCGCGCAGCTTGACGGCGGGTGTCCGGCTGGCAAATCCGGCTTCGCCACCGCCACCGGTAAGATGAACATGCTGATCGATGATGCCAGGGATAACCCATTTACCCCGACAATCGATGACCTCGTTGACGCCATCAAACAATGAAATATCTTTTTCTACCGCCACAATTCGGTCGGCATGAATGAGCAGGGAGCAGAGGCCTAAATCCTCAGGAGAAAAAACACGGGCATTGGTCAATAAAGTAAACATAGCGGTCCTGTCAAACGTCGAAGGTGAGAGTCGGCAGGTGAAACGGAATATTGTTGTTATGATGCCCACCATAAAGCCATTACTATAACTATGACTATTACCGATTTGTTATTGGAGGATGCGGTTATGGCATGGCGGAGAGCACAACGTGGATTGTAAGTGGCTGGAAGATTTTCTGGCCTTGAGCCAGCATGGAAACTACTCTCAGGCCGCGGCGCAGCGGCATATTACTCAACCTGCGCTGAGTCGGCGTATAAAGGCGCTGGAAGAGGTGCTGGGCGTGCCTTTGTTTGATCGGACAACGACCCCCGTCACGCTGACGCGCTATGGTGAACGCTTTGAACCTTATGCCCGGCACGTCCTCAGTACGTTAACAGAGGCACGCCATGAGCTGTCGGCGATGACGCCAGCAACGGATAACACGCTGGTGATGGTCAGCCTGCATACGCTGTCGGTGAATATCCTGCCGGATATGATCAACTACCTGCGACAGAGTGAGCCGCAGTTAAACTTTACGGTAAACGCCAGTATCCAGGGGATAGACAACCACTTCAATGCCCTGATAAACCGGCAAATTGATATGCTGGTGACTTACGATTTACCCTCTTCACAACCAGGGCTGGAGATTGCCGGAGGGTTAAAACGTTCACTATGGCGGTATGAGCGATTTATTCCTGTGATTTCTGCACAGTTGGTGGATACGCTTGACGATCCGCATACCCCGATCCCCTGGCTATGTTACAGCGACTATACCTTTGTCAGACGTATTATTGATCTGGCAGAACAACGAGTGCGACCACGGTTGAAAAAAGTGTTTGAGAGTGGTTTAAGCGAAACGATACGAGAAATGGTGTTGCGCCATATGGGAATGGCCTGGTTACCTGAATCAATGGTGGCGGAAGAGTTGGTGAATCAGCAAATTATTCACTGCTGGCCACAAAATGCAGATCTGATTTGTGAAATCCCCGTTGTGGTATGGGCGAATCTTGACGATCAACGCGCCGTCATGCAGAGATGCTGGGAGAAGTTGCTGCGTTTTTGATTGATATGGCGATTTTTTCCGCAGTTGATACAATGCTAACAAATTGCCCTTGCGAAGGTTATTCGCTTTGGTTAGTATTCACACCCGCTTCAGTGGGAAACAGTAAATATTCCCGCTTTAATGGTCGAAGCATTGTACGCGGCAACTCCGCAAGGAACAGGTTGATTATGCACGAAGCTCTTTTAGTAGTTTTCCTTATTGTGGCAATTGGCCTGGTAGGCTTGATCATGCTGCAGCAAGGCAAAGGCGCTGATATGGGAGCCTCTTTTGGCGCAGGCGCTTCTGGTACTCTGTTTGGTTCAAGTGGTTCTGGTAACTTCATGACCCGTATGACAGCTGTATTGGGAACCTTGTTCTTCATCATCAGTCTGGTGCTGGGTAACATGAACAGCAATAAGACCAATAAAGGAAGTGAGTGGGAAAATCTGAGTGCACCGGCGAAAATCGAGCAAACTCAGCCAGCTGCTCCGGCTCAGCCGACCAGCGATATCCCACGCTAAGTATTCTGTACCGAGGTGGTGGAATTGGTAGACACGCTACCTTGAGGTGGTAGTGCCCTAACGGGCTTGTGGGTTCGAGTCCCATCCTCGGTACCAAATTCCAAAAAAAAGACGCTGCAAAGCGTCTTTTTTTTCGTCTGTTATTTTTGGCTGTCCTGTAGGTCGGATAAGCATAGCGCCATCAGGCGTTGTAATAATGTCGGATGGCGGCGTAAACGCCTTATCCGACCTACAGGGCCGCAGAGCTATATTCCGCACATAAAAAAGGCCGCTTTCGCGGCCTTAAGATGGTGTATCTTTACTTCGCCTTATTTTCCAGATTCTCAACCTGCGGCAGGCCGGTTGTGGAAGAAGCGGTCAGCAGACCAGACTGCGCATAGCCGAACAGCTTCTCGCGGGTATCGGTGATATCCAGATTACGCATGGTCAACTGACCGATACGGTCGTCCGGAGAGAATACGGAATCGCCTTTTTCCATCGTCAGACGTTCTGGTTTATAAGTCAGATTGTCAGATACGGTGTTGAGGATCGAGTAGTCATTACCACGGCGCAGTTCCAGCGTCACTTCACCGGTAATCTGGCTGGCAACCCAACGCTGCAGACCGTCACGCAGCATCAGCGCCTGAGAGTCGAACCAGCGACCCTGATACAGCAGACGACCAAGCTGGCGACCATGTGCGTGATACTGCTCGATGGTATCCTCGTTGTGAATACCGGTCAGCAAACGCTCGTATGCGATATGTAACAATGCCATCCCCGGGGCTTCGTAGATGCCACGGCTCTTCGCTTCAATGATGCGGTTTTCAATCTGATCGCTCATACCCAGACCGTGACGGCCGCCGATACGGTTGGCTTCCAGCATCATCTCAACGTCGTCGCTGAAGGTTTTACCGTTCAGTGCAACCGGATGACCCTGTTCAAAACGCACAGTCACTTCTTCTGCCGGGATCTTCACGCTCTCATCCCAGAACTTCACGCCCATAATTGGGTTGACGATTTTGACGCTTGAGTTCAGGAATTCCAGATCTTTTGCTTCGTGGGTCGCCCCGAGCATATTGGAGTCTGTTGAGTACGCTTTCTCAACGGACATCTTGTAGTCGAAACCACAGGCAATCATAAATTCGGACATCTCATGGCGACCGCCGAGTTCATCGATAAAATCGGTATCCAGCCATGGTTTATAAATCTGCAGTTCGGCGTTGGTCAGCAGACCGTAACGATAGAAACGTTCAATATCGTTACCTTTATAGGTGCTACCGTCACCCCAGATATTTACGCCATCTTCTTTCATGGCGGCAACCAGCATGGTGCCGGTCACGGCACGGCCCAGCGGGGTGGTATTGAAGTAGGTCAGTCCGCCAGTGGTGTTGTGGAATGCACCGCACTGAATGGCAGCGATCCCTTCGGCAACGAGCTGCTTACGGCAATCTACCAGGCGAGCATTCTCAGCACCATATTCCATTGCACGGCGAGGAATGGCGTCATAGTCATCCTCATCCGGCTGGCCCAAATTCGCAGTATATGCATATGGGACAGCCCCTTTTTGTCGCATCCACAGCAGTGCTGCACTGGTGTCCAGGCCGCCGGAAAAAGCGATACCAATACGTTGACCTACCGGGAGATGCTTGAGAATCGTCGTCATAAAATAAAACCCTGCTTGATAGACTGGTGAAGAGGTCGCTTATTATGCTAATTGCATTTTTATGCAAAATAAATGAGTTTTCATTTAATCATCTTTTCTGGATGACAGGAAGAGTTTAGTGATAATTTCGTTAAATAACGGCGTGGGTGGCATATTTATCTTGCTGGGCTAGCGCTGGGCAGCATTCATTGATTTGCATAGTCGTAACAAGGTTGACATAACACATATTGAATCAATATACTGTGCGCAGATTTTACGTCCCGTCCTCGGTACCAAATCCCAGCAGTATTTGCATTTTTTACCCAAAACGAGTAAAATTTGCCACGTTTCAGGCGCGGGGTGGAGCAGCCTGGTAGCTCGTCGGGCTCATAACCCGAAGGTCGTCGGTTCAAATCCGGCCCCCGCAACCACTTTCCCTTAGAGTTCTTTTTCAAATATACTGTGAAGACTTAGGCCTTCGTAGCTGGATTTGAAAAAAATTCTTTCGGAAGGTTCTCCGAACCGCAGGTGCGGTCATAGGGTTCAGTTATCTAAAGCCCCGATTTATCGGGGTTTTTTGTTATCTGACTACAGAATAACTGGGCTTTAGGCCCTTTTTTTATGTCTTGGGGGTGGGCTTGTCCACATTAGAGCAAAAATTAACAGAGATGATTACAGCGCCAGTTGAAGCCCTGGGCTACGAACTGGTCGGCATCGAATTTATTCGTGGTCGCACATCCACACTGCGCATCTATATTGATAGTGAAGATGGCATCAATGTTGATGATTGTGCTGATGTGAGCCATCAGGTAAGCGCCGTGATGGATGTCGAAGACCCAATCACCGTTGCCTATAACCTGGAAGTCTCCTCTCCGGGTCTCGACCGTCCTCTGTTCACAGCTGAACACTACGTGCGTTTCCTGGGTGAAGAAGTCACGCTGGTTCTTCGTATGGCGGTACAAAACCGTCGTAAATGGCAGGGCGTTATCAAAGCGGTGGACGGTGAGATGATCACGGTCACAGTCGAAGGCAAAGATGAAGTGTTCGCGCTGAGTAATATCCAGAAGGCGAACCTGGTTCCCCACTTTTAACAGTCTGGATTGAGGTGAAAAGCCCGCGATGAACAAAGAAATTTTGGCTGTTGTTGAAGCCGTATCCAACGAAAAAGCGCTGCCACGCGAGAAAATTTTTGAAGCACTGGAAAGTGCGCTGGCTACAGCAACAAAGAAAAAATATGAGCAAGAGATCGACGTTCGCGTAGAAATCGATCGTAAAAGCGGTGATTTCGATACCTTCCGTCGTTGGGTAATCGTAGAAGAAGTTACTCAGCCGACCAAAGAAATTACGCTGGAAGCGGCACGCTTCGAAGACGAAAGTCTGAACGTGGGCGAATATGTTGAAGATCAGATTGAATCTGTCACCTTTGACCGTATCACCACCCAGACCGCGAAACAGGTTATCGTACAGAAAGTACGTGAAGCTGAACGCGCAATGGTTGTCGATCAGTTCCGCGAACACGAAGGCGAAATCGTCACCGGTGTGGTAAAGAAAGTAAACCGCGACAACATTTCTCTGGATCTGGGCAGCAATGCTGAAGCTGTTATCCTGCGTGAAGACATGCTCCCGCGTGAAAACTTCCGCCCAGGTGACCGTATTCGTGGCGTTCTGTACTCTGTACGCCCGGAAGCGCGCGGTGCGCAGCTGTTTGTAACCCGTTCCAAACCGGAAATGCTGATTGAGCTGTTCCGCATTGAAGTACCGGAAATTGGCGAAGAAGTTATCGAAATTAAAGCGGCTGCCCGTGATCCGGGATCGCGTGCGAAAATCGCCGTTAAGACCAACGACAAGCGTATTGATCCGGTCGGCGCCTGTGTTGGTATGCGCGGTGCGCGCGTTCAGGCGGTTTCTACCGAACTGGGCGGCGAGCGTATCGATATCGTCCTGTGGGATGATAACCCGGCGCAGTTCGTGATTAACGCAATGGCGCCAGCAGACGTTGCTTCTATCGTGGTGGATGAAGACAAGCACACCATGGATATCGCGGTTGAAGCCGGTAACCTGGCTCAGGCGATTGGACGTAATGGTCAGAACGTCCGCCTGGCTTCACAACTGAGCGGTTGGGAACTCAACGTGATGACCGTTGATGACCTGCAGGCGAAGCATCAGGCTGAAGCACATGCAGCCATCGATACCTTCACCAAATATCTCGATATCGATGAAGATTTCGCGACCGTTCTGGTGGAAGAAGGTTTTGCGACGCTGGAAGAACTGGCCTACGTGCCAATGAAAGAGCTGCTGGAAATTGACGGCCTGGATGAACAGACCGTTGAAGCGCTGCGCGAGCGTGCTAAAAACGCACTGACCACTCTGGCACTGGCCCAGGAAGAAAGCCTCGGTGATAACAAACCGGCTGACGATCTGCTGAATCTGGAAGGATTGGATCGTGAGATGGCCTTCAAACTGGCGGCCCGTGGTGTTTGTACGCTGGAAGATCTCGCTGAACAGGGCATTGATGATCTGGCTGATATCGAAGGGTTGACCGACGAAAAAGCCGGTGAGCTGATTATGGCTGCCCGTAATATTTGCTGGTTCGGCGACGAAGCGTAATAAACTGTAGCAGGAAGGAACAGTATGACAGATGTAACCGTAAAAACGCTGGCTGCAGAGATACAGACTTCCGTGGATCGCCTGGTACAGCAATTTGCTGATGCCGGTATCCCGAAGTCTGCTGACGACTCTGTGTCCGCACAAGAGAAACAAACCTTACTGGCGCATTTGAACCGTGAAAACGGCTCAGCGCCGGATAAGTTGACATTGCAGCGTAAAACGCGCAGTACTCTCAATATTCCAGGTACCGGTGGAAAAAGCAAATCGGTACAAATCGAAGTCCGCAAGACACGCACCTTTGTGAAACGCGATCCGCAAGAGGCTGAACGCCTTGCCGCGGAAGAGCAGGCGCAGCGTGAAGCGGAAGAGCAAGCCCGTCGTGAGGCAGAAGAAGCTGCCAAACGCGAGGCGCAACAAAAAGCCGAACGTGAGGCCGCAGAACAAGCTAAGCGTGAAGCCGCTGATAAAGCGAAACGTGAAGCTGCGGAAAAAGACAAAGTGAGCAATCAACAGATCGACGATATGACTAAAACCGCCCAGGCCGAAAAAGCCCGCCGTGAAAATGAAGCCGCAGAACTGAAGCGTAAAGCGGAAGAAGAAGCACGTCGTAAGCTTGAAGAAGAAGCGCGCCGCGTAGCGGAAGAAGCTCGCCGTATGGCGGAAGAAAACGAGAAAAATGGTGTGAATAACGCTGAACCTGTTGAAGATACCAGCGATTATCACGTCACCACTTCCCAGCATGCTCGCCAGGCTGAAGACGAAAACGATCGTGAAGTCGAAGGCGGCCGTGGTCGTACTCGCAGCACGAAAGCCGCGCGTCCGGCGAAGAAAGGCAACAAACACGCTGAATCTAAAGCTGACCGTGAAGAAGCGCGTGCAGCGGTTCGCGGCGGCAAAGGCGGTAAGCAGCGTAAAGGTTCCGCTCTGCAGCAGGGCTTCCAGAAGCCAGCTCAGGCCGTTAACCGTGACGTTGTGATCGGCGAAACCATCACCGTTGGCGATCTGGCGAACAAAATGGCGGTCAAAGGCTCTCAGGTCATCAAAGCGATGATGAAGCTGGGCGCAATGGCTACCATTAACCAGGTCATCGACCAGGAAACCGCACAGCTGGTTGCCGAAGAGATGGGCCACAAAGTTATCCTGCGTCGTGAAAACGAGCTGGAAGAAGCGGTAATGAGCGATCGTGACACCGGTGCTGCGGCTGAACCGCGCGCACCAGTTGTGACCATCATGGGTCACGTTGACCACGGTAAAACCTCCCTGCTGGACTACATTCGTTCCACGAAAGTGGCTTCTGGTGAAGCGGGCGGCATTACTCAGCACATCGGTGCGTACCACGTTGAAACTGACAACGGTATGATCACCTTCCTGGATACCCCGGGTCACGCCGCGTTTACCTCCATGCGTGCTCGTGGTGCTCAGGCAACGGATATCGTTGTTCTGGTTGTTGCAGCAGACGACGGCGTGATGCCACAGACCATCGAAGCTATCCAGCACGCGAAAGCGGCGGGTGTGCCGGTGGTGGTTGCAGTCAACAAAATCGATAAGCCGGAAGCGGATCCGGATCGCGTTAAAAACGAACTGTCCCAGTACGGCATCATGCCGGAAGAGTGGGGCGGCGAGAGCCAATTCGTTCACGTTTCTGCGAAAGCGGGTACCGGTATCGACGAGCTGCTGGACGCTATCCTGCTGCAGGCCGAAGTACTGGAACTGAAAGCTGTGCGTAAAGGTATGGCGAGCGGTGCGGTTATCGAATCCTTCCTGGATAAAGGTCGTGGTCCGGTTGCTACCGTACTGGTGCGTGAAGGTACGCTGCACAAAGGCGACATCGTACTGTGTGGCTTCGAATACGGTCGCGTTCGTGCTATGCGTAACGAACTGGGTCAGGAAGTACTGGAAGCAGGTCCGTCCATTCCGGTGGAAATCCTCGGTCTGTCCGGTGTTCCGGCTGCAGGTGACGAAGTTACTGTCGTTCGTGACGAGAAGAAAGCCCGTGAAGTTGCACTGTATCGTCAGGGCAAATTCCGTGAAGTTAAACTGGCTCGTCAGCAGAAATCTAAACTCGAGAACATGTTCGCTAACATGACCGAAGGCGAAGTTCACGAAGTGAACGTCGTCCTGAAGGCTGACGTTCAGGGTTCTGTAGAAGCGATTTCCGACTCTTTACTGAAACTGTCTACCGACGAAGTCAAAGTGAAGATCATCGGTTCTGGCGTAGGTGGTATCACCGAAACCGACGCGACCCTGGCTGCGGCATCCAACGCGATTCTGGTTGGCTTCAACGTCCGTGCTGATGCCTCTGCACGTAAAGTTATCGAATCTGAAAGCCTGGATCTGCGTTACTACTCCGTCATCTATCATCTGATCGACGAAGTGAAAGCAGCGATGAGCGGCATGCTGTCTCCGGAGCTGAAACAGCAGATCATTGGTCTGGCTGAAGTTCGTGATGTGTTCAAATCACCGAAATTCGGCGCTATCGCAGGCTGTATGGTTACCGAAGGCACGATTAAACGTCACAACCCAATCCGCGTTCTGCGCGACAACGTGGTTATCTATGAAGGCGAGCTGGAATCCCTGCGTCGCTTCAAAGATGACGTTAACGAAGTCCGTAACGGCATGGAATGTGGTATCGGCGTTAAGAACTACAACGACGTTCGCGTTGGCGATATGATCGAAGTGTTCGAGATCATCGAGATCCAACGTACTATCGCTTAATCTTCGTCGTCTTTTGGGCCGCAATTTGCAGCCCAAAATCCTTAGAAGATGATTAGGTGTAGGCCGGGTAAGCGAAGCGCCACCCGGCAAGAAATTTAAAAAGGGGCTGATAGCCCCTTTTTTGTCTTTATTCTGGAGAATTTATTATGGCGAAAGAATTTGGTCGCCCGCAGCGTGTCGCGCAAGAGATGCAGAAAGAGATCGCACTCATCCTGCAACGCGAAATCAAAGACCCGCGTGTTGGTATGATGACCACCGTATCGGGTGTTGAGATGTCTCGTGATCTGGCATATGCCAAAGTATTCGTGACTTTCCTCAACGATCAGGACGAAGCTGCTGTGAAAAACGGCATCAAGGCACTGCAGGAAGCCTCTGGTTTTATCCGTTCTCTGCTGGGTAAAGCCATGCGTCTGCGTATCGTGCCTGAACTGACCTTCTTCTACGACAACTCGTTGGTTGAAGGGATGCGCATGTCCAACCTGGTGACCAGCGTGGTGAAACATGACGATGAGCGTCGTGTGAACCCAGCGGACGACAGCAAGGAGGACTGATGAGTCGTCCTCGTCGTCGTGGTCGCGACATTCACGGTGTCCTGCTGCTGGATAAGCCGCAGGGCATGTCCAGCAATGATGTACTGCAAAAAGTAAAACGCATCTACAATGCCAATCGCGCGGGACATACCGGCGCACTGGATCCGCTGGCGACAGGCATGCTGCCAATCTGCCTCGGTGAAGCGACTAAGTTTTCACAGTATTTGCTGGATTCTGACAAACGCTATCGTGTGGTTGCCCGTCTGGGCCAGCGTACAGACACTTCCGATGCCGATGGGCAAATCGTGCAGGAACGTCCGGTAACCTTCACCGCAGAACAACTGGCGAGCGCGCTGGAAACTTTCCGCGGCGATATCGAGCAGATCCCGTCAATGTATTCGGCGCTGAAGTATCAGGGTAAGAAGCTGTACGAATATGCGCGTCAGGGTATTGAAGTGCCGCGTGAAGCGCGACCAATTACCGTCTATGAGCTGCTGTTTATCCGTCACGAAGGTAACGAACTGGAGCTGGAAGTTCACTGTTCCAAAGGCACCTATATTCGCACCATTGTTGACGATCTCGGTGAGAAGTTGGGCTGCGGCGCGCACGTCACGTATCTGCGTCGTTTGACGGTCAGCAAGTATCCGGTGGATCGAATGGTGACGCTGGAACATCTGCGTGAGCTGGTTGAACAGGCCGAGCAGCAGAACATTCCGGCGGCACAGCTGCTTGATCCTTTGCTGATGCCAATGGACAGTCCTGCATCGGACTATCCTGTTGTTAATTTGCCTTTAACATCCTCGGTTTACTTTAAAAACGGTAACCCGGTACGGACATCAGGCGCGCCGCTGGAAGGGCTGGTGCGCGTGACGGAAGGCGATGACGGCAAGTTTATTGGCATGGGGGAGATGGACGATGAAGGTCGTGTCGCCCCCCGTCGCCTGGTGGTTGAGTATCCTGCATAGCGCTCTCTGTCTTGCGATAAAAGGGCGCTGCGAGTAGAATACTGCCGCTTAACGTCGCGTAAATAGTTTAACAATCTACGCGACGTATACACAAAATCATTCGAGCTGCATCAAGGCGGCAAGTCTGAGAATCCTCAGGAGCTTACTTAAGTAAGTGACTGAGGTGAGCGGACGCAGCCAACGCAGAGTCAGTTTGAAGGATAAAGTGTATACACTGGGATAGCTGAATTAGAGATCGGCATCCTTTCATTCTTATCACTTTGGAGTTTTAAAATGTCTCTAAGTACTGAAGCTACCGCTAAAATCGTTTCTGAGTTTGGTCGTGATGCAAACGACACCGGTTCTACCGATGTTCAGGTTGCTCTGTTGACTGCACAGATTAACCACCTGCAGGGTCACTTTGCAGAGCACAAAAAAGATCACCACAGCCGTCGTGGTCTGCTGCGCATGGTTTCTCAGCGTCGTAAACTGCTCGACTACCTGAAACGTAAAGATGTTGCACGTTACACCGCGCTGATCGAGCGTCTGGGTCTGCGTCGCTAATTCTTTCGAGTTTCAGAAAGAGGGGGCCTTCATGGCCCCTTTTTTCCAGCAGATGGCAGCAATTCGCTGGAAACTAATGTATTGTTGCTAAGAATGATCTTCCGTTGCAGAGGTTCGCGCGGCTAATGAGAGGCTTTACTCATGCTTATGGGTTAGGGTTGTCATTAGTCGCGAGGATGCGCAGAAGATCGGGTATTAACGATGGCGGAAAATGTGCCGTCAAAAAAATAGAGAAAGGATATTATTTTGCTTAATCCGATCGTTCGTAAATTCCAGTACGGTCAGCATACCGTTACGCTGGAAACCGGCATGATGGCGCGTCAGGCGACTGCCGCTGTTATGGTTAGCATGGATGACACCGCGGTATTCGTTACCGTTGTTGGCCAGAAAAAAGCGAAACCAGGCCAGGACTTTTTCCCGCTGACCGTTAACTATCAGGAGCGTACCTACGCTGCTGGCCGTATCCCGGGTAGCTTCTTCCGTCGTGAAGGCCGTCCGAGCGAAGGCGAAACCCTGATCGCGCGTCTGATTGACCGCCCGGTTCGCCCGCTGTTCCCGGAAGGCTTCGTTAACGAAGTTCAGGTTATCGCGACCGTTGTTTCCGTTAACCCGCAGGTTAACCCGGACATCGTGGCAATGATTGGTGCATCTGCTGCGCTGACTCTTTCTGGTATTCCATTCAACGGCCCGATCGGTGCTGCACGTGTTGGTTACATCAATGACCAGTACGTACTGAACCCGACTCAGGACGAACTGAAAGAAAGCAAGCTGGACCTGGTTGTTGCGGGTACTGAAGCAGCCGTACTGATGGTTGAATCCGAAGCTGAACTGCTGAGCGAAGATCAGATGCTGGGTGCTGTTGTGTTCGGTCACGAACAACAGCAGGTTGTGATTCAGGCTATCAACGAGCTGGCGAAAGAAGCTGGCAAACCGCGTTGGGACTGGCAGCCAGAAGCCGTCAACGAAGCGCTGAACGCACGCGTTGCCGCACTGGCAGAAGCTCGCCTGAGCGATGCTTACCGCATCACTGACAAACAAGAGCGTTATGCTCAGGTTGACGTAATCAAATCTGAAACCATCGCGACTCTGGTGGCTGAAGACGAAACCCTGGACGCTAACGAACTGGGTGAAATCCTGCACGCTATCGAGAAAAACGTTGTTCGTAGCCGCGTACTGGCAGGCGAGCCGCGCATCGATGGCCGTGAAAAAGACATGATCCGTGGTCTGGACGTGCGTACTGGCGTTCTGCCGCGTACCCACGGTTCCGCACTGTTCACCCGTGGCGAAACTCAGGCGCTGGTTACTGCGACCCTGGGCACCACTCGTGATGCGCAGAACCTTGACGAACTGATGGGCGAGCGCACTGACAACTTCCTGTTCCACTACAACTTCCCTCCGTACTGCGTAGGTGAAACCGGTATGGTCGGTTCTCCGAAGCGTCGTGAGATTGGTCACGGCCGTCTGGCGAAACGTGGCGTACTGGCAGTAATGCCGGAACTGGATAAATTCCCGTACACCGTGCGTGTGGTTTCTGAAATCACCGAATCTAACGGTTCTTCTTCCATGGCTTCCGTATGTGGTGCTTCCCTGGCGCTGATGGACGCAGGCGTGCCGATCAAAGCCGCTGTTGCGGGTATCGCGATGGGTCTGGTGAAAGAAGGCGACAACTTTGTTGTTCTGTCTGACATCCTGGGCGACGAAGACCACCTGGGCGATATGGACTTCAAAGTGGCGGGTTCCCGCGACGGTATCTCTGCACTGCAGATGGATATCAAAATTGAAGGTATCACCAAAGAGATCATGCAGGTTGCTCTGAACCAGGCTAAAGGTGCGCGTCTGCACATCCTGGGTGTGATGGAACAAGCGATCAACGCACCGCGTGGCGATATCTCTGAATTTGCTCCGCGTATCCACACCATCAAGATCAGCCCGGACAAGATCAAAGACGTTATCGGTAAAGGCGGTTCTGTTATCCGTGCTCTGACCGAAGAAACCGGCACCACCATTGAAATCGAAGATGATGGTACCGTGAAGATTGCTGCGACTGACGGCGAAAAAGCGAAATATGCTATCCGTCGTATCGAAGAGATCACCGCAGAGATCGAAGTAGGCCGTATCTACAATGGTAAAGTGACCCGTATCGTTGACTTTGGCGCATTCGTTGCCATCGGTGGCGGTAAAGAAGGTCTGGTACACATCTCTCAGATCGCTGATAAGCGCGTTGAGAAAGTGACCGACTACCTGCAGATGGGCCAGGAAGTACCGGTCAAAGTTCTGGAAGTTGATCGCCAGGGCCGTGTACGTCTGAGCATTAAAGAAGCAACTGAGCAGTCTCAGCCTGCAGGCGAACCGGAAGCTCCGGCAAGCCAGGGCGAGTAAGGTTGCCATTGCCCTCCGTGAAAGCGGAGGGCCTTTAACCCGGCAGGATGCCTTGTTAGCAACCGGGGAACCTGGACGTTCATTCAATCGTTGTCTTCGGGAGTGGGAAATGAAGCCTTTTTTGCGCTGGTGTTTCGTTGCGACAGCACTCACGCTGGCTGGATGCAGTAATTCCGCTTGGCGAAAGAGTGAAGTCCTCGCAGTACCATTGCAACCGACTTTGCAGCAGGAAGTGATTCTGGCACGTATGGAACAAATTCTTGCCAGTCGGGCTTTAACCGATGACGAACGCGCACAGCTTTTATATGAGCGCGGAGTGTTGTATGATAGTCTCGGTCTGAGGGCACTGGCGCGAAATGATTTTTCACAAGCGCTGGCAATCCGACCAGATATGCCTGAAGTATTCAATTACTTAGGTATATATTTAACGCAGGCAGGCAATTTTGATGCTGCCTATGAAGCGTTTGATTCTGTACTTGAGCTTGATCCAACTTACAACTATGCGCACTTAAATCGCGGTATCGCATTGTATTACGGCGGTCGCGACAAGTTAGCGCAAGATGATCTGCTAGCGTTTTATCAAGACGATCCCAATGATCCTTTCCGTAGTCTGTGGCTTTATCTTGCCGAGCAGAAGCTCGATGAGAAGCAGGCTAAAGAAGCGTTGAAGCAACGCTTTGAGAAATCGGATAAAGAGCAATGGGGATGGAACATTGTCGAGTTCTACCTGGGCAACATTAGCGAAGCAACGCTGATGGAACGCCTGAAGGCGGACGCAACGGATAACACCTCGCTCGCTGAGCATCTCAGTGAAACCAACTTCTATTTAGGTAAGTACTACCTAAGTCTGGGGGATTTGGACAACGCTACGGCATTGTTCAAACTGGCGGTGGCTAACAACGTTCATAACTTTGTTGAGCACCGATACGCATTGTTGGAATTATCGCTCCTGGGCCAGGACCAAGATGACCTGGCAGAATCGGACCAGCAATAGCTGACGTACACATCAGCCCGTAATCTTTTTTGATTGCCATCACCTTCACGGGTGAGGGCGTTGTTGTTCGTTAATACACCTACTTTGAGCCGGTTCACACTTTTCAATGAAAATTGCAGATCAATTTCATGATGAGTTATGTAGACTGGCCGCCATTAATTTTGAGGCACACGTACTACATGGCTGAATTCGAAACCACTTTTGCAGATCTGGGCCTGAAGGCTCCTATCCTTGAAGCCCTTAACGATCTGGGTTACGAAAAACCATCTCCAATCCAGGCAGAGTGCATTCCGCATCTGCTGGGCGGCCGCGATGTTCTGGGTATGGCCCAGACAGGTAGCGGCAAAACTGCAGCGTTCTCTTTACCGCTGCTCAACAATCTTGATCCTGAGCTGAAGGCACCTCAGATTCTGGTGCTGGCACCGACCCGCGAACTGGCGGTTCAGGTAGCAGAAGCCATGACGGATTTCTCTAAACACATGCGCGGCGTGAACGTGGTTGCCCTGTACGGCGGCCAGCGTTATGACGTGCAATTACGTGCCCTGCGTCAGGGACCACAGATCGTCGTCGGTACGCCGGGCCGTCTGCTGGATCACCTGAAGCGCGGTACTCTGGACCTCTCCAAACTGAGCGGTCTGGTACTGGACGAAGCTGACGAAATGCTGCGTATGGGCTTCATCGAAGACGTTGAAACCATCATGGCGCAGATCCCGGAAGGTCATCAGACCGCTCTGTTCTCTGCAACCATGCCGGAAGCGATTCGTCGTATTACCCGTCGCTTTATGAAAGAGCCGCAGGAAGTACGCATTCAGTCCAGCGTTACCACGCGTCCTGACATCAGCCAGAGCTACTGGACTGTCTGGGGCATGCGTAAAAATGAAGCGCTGGTGCGTTTCCTGGAAGCAGAAGATTTTGATGCGGCGATTATCTTCGTTCGTACCAAAAATGCGACCCTGGAAGTGGCAGAAGCGCTGGAGCGTAGCGGTTATAGCAGCGCTGCACTGAACGGTGACATGAACCAGTCCCTGCGTGAGCAGACTCTGGAACGTCTGAAAGATGGCCGCCTGGATATCCTGATTGCTACCGACGTTGCGGCCCGTGGCCTGGACGTTGAGCGTATCAGCCTGGTTGTTAACTACGACATCCCGATGGATTCCGAGTCTTACGTTCACCGTATCGGCCGTACCGGTCGTGCGGGTCGTGCGGGTCGTGCGCTGCTGTTCGTTGAGAACCGCGAGCGTCGTCTGCTGCGTAACATCGAACGCACCATGAAGCTGACTATTCCGGAAGTAGAACTGCCGAACGCAGACCTGCTGAGCAAACGCCGTCTGGAAAAATTCGCCGCTAAAGTACAGCAGCAGCTGGAAAGCAGCGATCTGGATCAGTACCGTGCTCTGCTGGCGAAAATGCAGCCGGAAGAAGAGCTGGATATCGAAACGCTGGCAGCAGCACTGCTGAAAATGGCTCAGGGCGAACGTCCGCTGATCCTGCCGCCAGATGCGCCGATGCGTCCGAAACGCGAATTCCGCGATCGTGATGACCGTGGTCCGCGCGATCGTAACGATCGTGGCCCTCGTGACCGTAATGACCGTGGTGGTGAAGATCGTCCGCGTCGTGAACGTCGTGACGTTGGTGACATGCAGCTGTACCGCATTGAAGTGGGCCGTGATGACGGTGTTGAAGTTCGTCATATCGTTGGCGCGATTGCTAACGAAGGCGATATCAGCAGCCGTTACATCGGTAACATCAAGCTGTTTGCTTCCCACTCCACCATCGAGCTGCCGAAAGGTATGCCGGGCGACGTGCTGCAGCACTTTACCCGTACTCGCATCCTGAACAAGCCGATGAACATGCAGTTGGTTGGCGATGCAGTTCCGCACACCGGTGGTGAGCGTCGTGGCGGTGGCCGTTTCAGCGGTGAGCGTCGTGAAGGCGGTCGCGGTGAAGGTCGTGGCTTTAGCGGTGAACGTCGTGAAGGCGGTCGTGGCGATGGTCGTCGTTTCAGCGGCGAACGTCGTGAAGGCAACCGTGGTCCGCGTCGTGACGATTCTTCTGCTCCGCGTCGTGATGACTCCGCTGGTCGTCGTCGTTTCGGCGGTGACGCATAAGCCTCACGGTATAAAAGCGTAAAGTAATATATACAGCCCCGATCTCAACAATCGGGGCTTTTTTTATTTCATTTGTACTCGTGTACTGGTACAGTGCAGCACATTGAGATGTAGTCACAATATAAATGACTGGAGAGATGGCTAAATGGCAACACTAACCACCACCCAAACGTCACCTTCGCTGCTCGGCGGCGTGGTGATTATCGGCGGCACCATTATTGGCGCGGGGATGTTTTCTCTGCCAGTGGTCATGTCCGGGGCGTGGTTTTTCTGGTCAATGGCGGCGCTGATCTTCACCTGGTTCTGCATGCTGCATTCCGGACTGATGATCCTCGAAGCTAACCTCAATTACCACATTGGTTCCAGCTTTGACACCATCACGAAAGATCTGCTGGGTAAAGGCTGGAACGTAGTGAACGGCATCTCGATCGCCTTCGTTCTCTATATCCTGACCTACGCCTATATCTCAGCGAGCGGGTCGATTCTGCATCACACTTTCTCCGAGATGTCGCTGAATGTTCCGGCACGCGCGGCAGGTCTTGGCTTTGCGCTGCTGGTGGCATTTGTGGTGTGGTTAAGCACCAAAGCGGTTAGCCGCATGACGGCGATTGTGCTGGGCGCAAAGGTGATTACCTTTTTCCTGACCTTCGGCAGCCTGCTGGGGCACGTGCAGCCCGCAACACTGTTTAACGTGGCGCAGAGCAACGCTTCGTATACGCCGTACCTGCTGATGACGCTGCCGTTTTGTCTGGCTTCATTCGGCTATCACGGCAACGTCCCGAGCCTGATGAAGTACTACGGCAAAGATCCGAAGACCATCGTTAAGTGTCTGGTGTACGGCACGCTGCTGGCGCTGGTGCTGTACACCGTATGGTTGCTGGGAACGATGGGCAACATTCCGCGTCCAGAGTTTATCGGTATTGCGCAACAGGGCGGTAACATTGATGTGCTGGTACAGGCGCTGAGCGGCGTACTAAACAGCCGCAGTCTGGATCTGCTGCTGGTGGTGTTCTCCAACTTTGCGGTGGCGAGTTCATTCCTCGGCGTTACGCTCGGTCTGTTTGACTATCTGGCGGATCTGTTTGGCTTTGATGACTCGGCAATGGGACGTTTCAAAACGGCATTGCTGACGTTTGTCCCGCCAATTATCGGTGGCCTGCTGTGGCCGAACGGTTTCCTGTACGCCATTGGCTATGCAGGACTCGCAGCAACCATCTGGGCTGCCATTGTTCCGGCGCTGCTGGCACGTAAATCCCGCGAGCGTTTCGGTAGCCCGAAATTCCGTGTCTGGGGCGGTAAGCCGATGATTGCGCTGATCCTGGTGTTCGGTATCGGCAACGCGGTTATCCATATTCTGTCGAGCGTGGATCTGTTACCGGTCTATCAGTAAAACCGTTGCCCGGTAGCGCTACGCTTACCGGGCCTACAGTACCGTTTAGGCCGGATAAGGCGTAGCCGCCATCCGGCACAAACCGCGCTACCCCAACAATTCCTGCTTCACATCCATCGCCAAATCAAACGAATGAAGACGTGCCTGATGATCAAAAATCTGGCCGTTAACCATAATTTCATCGGCCTGGGTTTCACGCAAGATAGCCTCCAGCCCGTGTCGCACTTTCGCCTTATCACCAACCAGCGACATGCTCAGCGCCTGTTGTACGCCGTACTGTTCAGAAGCGGACCACAGCTGATGCATATTCTCTACCGGCGGTGGTAGCTGGCCGGTTTCGCCACGACGCAGTTTCACAAACGCCTGCTGCATCGAGGTGAAAAGAAACTCGGCGTCGCGATTGCTGTCAGCGGCAATGATGTTGATGCACACCATCGCATACGGCTTTGCCAGCCGCGCTGAGGGTTTGAACTGGGTGCGATACAGATGCAGCGCCTGATGCAGCATATCCGGAGCAAAATGCGAGGCGAAGGCAAACGGCAGGCCGAGCTGGGCCGCCAACTGTGCGCTGTACAGGCTGGAGCCTAATAACCAGACCGGGATCTGCTCGCCGTAGCCGGGAACCGGGCGTACATGGGGGTTAGGATCGCGGGCGTCGAACCAGTCCACCAGTTCAGCGACGTCGCGAGGGAAGTTATCGATATCACCGCTCATATGGCGGCGCAGCGCACGCATCGTTGGCTGATCGCTCCCCGGCGCGCGGCCAAGCCCAAGATCGATGCGTCCCGGATACAGCGTATTCAGGGTACCGAACTGCTCGGCGATCACCAGCGGCGAATGGTTGGGCAGCATCACGCCGCCAGACCCGAGATGCAGCGTGGTGGTATTGGCAGCCAGATAGCCAATCAGCACTGAAGTTGCCGCGCTGGCGATACCGACCATGTTGTGATGTTCTGCCAGCCAGTAGCGGTGGTAGCCGCGCTTTTCGGCCAGTCGGGCGAGATCAAGCGAGTGCGTGAAGGCCTCTTTTGCCGAAGATCCTTCAGGGATTGGCGCCAGATCCAGCACCGAGAACGGAATAGTTTTGTCAGTCATAACGGCTCACTTTGTTACCGGTTAATCTTTTAATACTGCATTAAAATTTGATTACCGTTGTTAACAAAGTGAGCTTTATGAGACTGACGGCAAAAACAATGCCCGATGGCGCTGCGCTTATCGGGCCTACGGGATCGCTATTTGTAGGCCGGATAAGGCAATTTGCCGCCATCCGGCTAGGCCTGCAGCTCCAGACCAGCCAGTCGCTTCCAGTAGCCGTTGCAGTCACTGTGGGCGGCAAGCGGTAATGGAGCACTGCCATTTTCATTGGCGCGGAATGCATCAAGCATGGCGAATGTTTCGCTGCCCGAGGGGGACAGGCGCACAATATCAACCAGACCCTGCATTGATGTCAGCTCGTTGCCGAGGTTGTAAACATAGCCGCTCATGGTCTGGATCCCGTTGAGCACAAAGACCTGCTGATTCTCCTGCGACAGCACATCGCGTCCGTTCGGGTATTTGATGCAGCAGGTTTCACATTCGTCTTTTGGACGATCTTCAGAGCGTGCGGTAAAGCAGCGGGCGGAGTATGCCAGCGGCAGATGTCCGTAGCTCAGCACCTCGACTTCAAACTGATTGCGAATACCCAGCTCATCACACTGGTTGAGCAGGTTTACCAGCCAGTCGCGGGATAACTCTACCGGCATACACCAGCGCGTCATGCCCTGCTTGAGCAGTAAACGCAGGGTTACCGCGTTGTAGCAGTTGAGCGCATGCCCGGCGACAAACGGCAGCTTACGCTCGGCGCACATGTTTACCACCCCGAGATCGCTGGCTTCCAGCAGGAAGTCGCCGTTTTCAACATAGCGCTTCAGTTCTCCCAGCTCAGAAGAGGCCTGCACCAGCGCCAGCGTCGACAGCACTACCTGTTTACCGCTGCCAGCGAGTGATTTCGCCATATCCAGCCAGTCGCTTACTTTGGTGGCACGGCGTTTACTGCATACCGCTTCGCCAAGATAGATAATGTCGGCCTGGCTTACGGCGGCCTGCTGATAAAAATCTTCCAGCGTTTCTTTCGGCCAGTACCATAGCACCGGCCCTAAGGAATATTTCATTGCTTCTCTCACTGCCATTTACGGTGATACGCGCCAAGCGTGGTCTGTGTGCCTTCGGACATTGAACCGAGCGTTTCCATCCACGCGGCCTGCGGGACGTAGTTTTGCGGGTCGGCCATACAGCGGTCGATTGCCTGACGCCACACTTTCGCCACCTGGCTGACATAGGCCGGGCTGCGCTGACGTCCCTCGATTTTCACCGAGGCAATATTGGCTGCCAGCAGTTCCGGCAGCAGCTCTAGCGTATTCAGGCTGGTGGGTTCTTCCAGCGCATGGTAGCGCTCGCCATCAACCAGATAGCGGCCTTTGCATAACGTCGGATAACCGGCGTTTTCTCCATCCTGATAGCGGTCGATCAGCACTTCATTAAGACGGGATTCCAGCCCTTGTTGGGTCTGCTGCCAGCGAACAAAACGAGCAGGAGAGCAGGCACCAACCGTGTTAGGAGATTCGCCCGTCAGGTAAGACGAAAGATAGCAGCGGCCTTCCGCCATAATGCACAGGCTGCCAAAGGCGAACACTTCCAGAGGAACTGGCGTGACGCGAGCAAGCTGCTTCACCTGATGAATAGACAGCACGCGCGGCAGAACCACGCGGGCTACGTCAAAGTTGCGATGGTAGAAATTAATCGCCTCTTCATTGGTTGCAGATGCCTGAACAGAGACATGGCGCTCAATATGCGGGTAGCGCTCTGCGGCATACTCAAGCATGGCGAGGTCGGCGAGGATCAGCGCGTCTGCACCCAGTTGCGCAGCCATATCAACGGCACGCTGCCAGCGCGCGTAACCATCCGGGTGCGCAAAGGTGTTAATCGCAATGTGCAGCTTACGGCGATGTTGATGAACGAAACTCACCGCTTCCTGCAATTTTTTCTCGGTAAAATTAAGGCCGGCGAAATGACGGGCGTTGGTATCATCTTTCAGCCCGATGTAGACAGCATCAGCGCCGTTCTCGATGGCCGCCTTAAGCGCCGGGAGGTTTCCGGCAGGGCAGAGCAGCTCCATAATTTATCCTGAACGTTGCGCCATGTAGGGCGCAGAAATGTTAACGAAGAGGGATTTTAGTTAACCTTGCTGAGACAATTTTTGATTTGAGGCAGTTAAAGTCGTATTGGTGACACCAATAAAGAGGTAACAATTTCGTAGCGAATTGTTGATTTATGCCGCTATGTCGTTTATTTGATATGGCAAAATAGCAGGACTATTGAAACAGGGAGTAAAGCTCGTGTTGGATAAACTGCGTTCACGCTTAGTACATTTAGGTCCTTCTCTGATGAGTGTACCGGTTAAACTGACGCCCTTTGCGCTAAAGCGCCAGGTTCTGGAGCAGGTCCTGAGCTGGCAGTTTAGTCAGGCGCTGGCCGATGGGGAGCTGGAGTTTCTCGAAGGTCGCTGGCTGAGCATTCATGTGCGTGACATTGACCTCAAATGGTATACCTCTGTTGAGAACGATAAACTTATCGTCAGCCAGAATGCAGATGCGGATGTGAGTTTTAGCGCCGATGCCAGCGATCTCCTGATGATCGTGGCCCGCAAGCAGGATCCGGATACGCTTTTCTTCCAGCGTCGCCTGGTGATTGAAGGTGATACAGAATTAGGGCTATACGTAAAAAATCTGATGGATGCCATCGAACTGGAGCAGATGCCTAAAGCGTTGCGCGTCATGCTGATGCAGTTGGCGGATTTTGTTGAGGCGGGGATGAAAACGTCGCCAGAAACCAAACAGACCTCGGTAGGTGAGCCATGCTGATTCGAGTTGAGATTCCCATTGATGCCCCTGGTATTGATGCGTTGCTGCGCCGTTCATTTGAGAGCGATGCGGAAGCAAAATTAGTGCACGACCTGCGTGAAGATGGTTTCTTAACGCTGGGTTTGGTTGCTACCGATGATGAAGGTCAGGTAGTGGGTTACGTCGCGTTCAGCCCTGTCGATGTTCAGGGTGAAGATCTGCAATGGGTCGGCATGGCGCCGCTCGCGGTGGATGAAAACTACCGGGGGCAAGGCCTGGCGCGTCAACTGGTCTATGAAGGACTCGATTCCCTGAACGAGTTTGGCTACGCCGCGGTGGTTACGCTGGGCGATCCGGCACTGTACAGCCGCTTTGGCTTTGAGCTGGCAGCGCATCATGACCTGCGTTGCCGCTGGCCGGGCACCGAAAGCGCGTTCCAGGTTCATCGCCTGGCGGACGATGCGCTGGAGGGCGTGACGGGCCTGGTGGAATACCACGACCACTTCAATCGTTTTTAACCTCCGGGGCTTGCAGGCTGTTCAGTAGAGCCTCAAGCCCTTCGCCTTCTACAAGACGCTCTTTCTGACGCTTTGTGAGCTGTTTGACGCGATACTCTATGCGCAGGGCCAGCGAACGGTCGCCAATCTGCGCCGCAAATGCCAACGTGAGTTCCCCCTTTCCACGTAGCGCCTTCGCGCCTTTCCCACTTTGATGCTGCTTATAGCGGCGCTGCACATCGGTGGTTATTCCGGTGTATAAAGCGTTGTCAGCGGTACGGATCAGGTACAGATACCAGGGTGTCATTGTCACCATCGACGTGATAATTTTCAGGCCTACAGTATAAAAGAGAACAGAAATGGAAACACTGACTGCAGTGTCTCGCTGGCTGGCAAAACAGCACGTCGTGACCTGGTGCGTACACCACGAAGGTGAATTGTGGTGCGCCAATGCGTTTTACCTGTTTGATGCGCAGAAGATGGCATTCTATGTGCTGACCGAAGATAAAACGCGCCATGCGCAGATGTCGGGACCGTGTGCACCGATTGCCGGCACGGTAAATGGTCAGCCCAAAACGGTCGCCCTGATTCGTGGCGTGCAGTTTAAGGGGGAGATTCGCCGTCTTGAAGGGCAGGAGAGTGAAGCCGCGCGTAACGCCTACAACCGCCGTTTCCCCGTCGCCAGAATGTTGCCAGCGCCCGTGTGGGAGATTCGACTGGATGAAGTCAAATTCACGGACAACACGCTGGGCTTCGGTAAAAAGATGCACTGGCTACGTGATCTATAGTTAAAAGGGTGATTGAAGCGTCAGGGGAAAATAAACGATGAGTCAGGTGTTAATAACCGGTGCAACGGGTCTGGTGGGTGGACATTTATTGCGGATGCTACTGAATGAACCCCGGATCAGTGCCATTACGGCGCCGACGCGTCGACCGCTGGCTGATACGGTTGGCATCTATAATCCCCACGATCCGCAGCTAACCGATGCTCTGGCGCAGGTTACCGATCCGGTCGATATTGTCTTTTGTTGTCTGGGAACGACCCGACGTGAAGCGGGCAGCAAAGAAGCATTTATCCACGCTGACTATACGCTGGTAGTGGATACAGCTCTGACGGGGCGTCGGCTGGGGGCACAGCATATGCTGGTGGTGAGTTCGATGGGCGCTAATGCCAATTCACCGTTTTTTTATAACCGGGTGAAAGGTGAAATGGAGCAGGCGCTGATCGCGCAGAATTGGCCTCGGCTGACCATTGCCCGGCCTTCAATGCTACTGGGTGATAGGGACAAACAGCGGGCGAATGAGATGTTTTTAGCGCCGTTGTTCAGGCTGCTGCCGGGTAACTGGAAGTCGATTGAAGCGCGCGATGTTGCGCGGGCAATGTTGGCAGAAGCGCTGGCGCCTGGGCATGAAGGGGTTTCGATCCTGACCTCTTCCGAGTTACGCGAAAGGGCTAAATAAAATGCCGGATGGCGCTGACGCTTATCCGACCTACAAACGATAACGTCCTGTAGGCCGGATGAGACGCTCAGGCGTCGCTATCCGGCATCAGTATTACTTAATAAACGTAAAGGCCGTCGTGACGCGTTTCACGCCGCTTACCCGGCTGGCGATGTCTGCCGCCGCCTTCGCTTCGCGTTCGGTCACCAGACCTAACAGGAACACTTCTCCATTCTCGGTCGTGACTTTCACGTTAGAGGATTTCACCTGATCGCTGGTCAGTAACTGGGAACGTACTTTGGTGGTTATCCAGGTATCGTTGGACGCATCGCCCAGACCGATTGGCTGGCCCTGACGGATCTCATTAAAGACCTCAGTCGTACCTTCTACGCCCATCGCAATCTGTTTTGCTCGTGCAGACAGTTCGCTATTTGGCGACTGACCGACCAGCAGCACTTTACCCTGATATGCGCTCACGTTGATTCGCGCTTCTTTCTTGATCTGGGCATCTTTCGACAACGCCGTATTGACGCGTAATTCCAGGGTTCCATCATCTACCTGGGTGCCGACGCTGCGAGGATCCGTCGCGGCTTTGGTGCCGACAGCAGCAGTTCCGACAACGGCAGCAGCGACACAGCCTTGCAGCAGCAGTGCAGCGATAATCACAGCAAGCGGCGAAAATGCCTTCATGTGTACTCCTTAATCATCCTGGTGAGGGAAAAGCGTGTTATCGATGAGATCGCAAAGGCAGTTGACCGTCAGCATGTGCATTTCCTGAACGCGGGCGCTGTGGTGTGAGGGGATACGGATTTCAACATCCTGCGGCCCCAGTAATCCGGCCAGTTCCCCTCCGTCATACCCGGTCAGCGCGACGATTGTCATGTCGCGTGTCACGGCGGCTTCAACGGCTTTTACGATATCGCGGCTATTACCACGCGTAGAGATTGCCAGCAGAACATCTCCTGCATGTCCCAGCGCACGGACTTGTTTTGCATAAACTTCGTCGTGCAGGCGATCGTTGGCAATCGCAGTTAAGACCACATTATCAGTGTTTAGTGCAATCGCAGGTAAACTTGGGCGTTCTGTTTCAAAACGATTGATCATGCTGGCAGCAAAATGCTGTGCGTTGGCAGCGGACGTCCCATTACCACAACAGAGAATTTTGTTGCCATTGAGCAGGGACTGAACCAGCGTCATGGCGGCACGGGAGATCGCATCCGGAAGTGCTTCAGCCGCAGCTATCTGAGTTTGAATGCTTTCTGTAAAGCAGACTTTAATTCTATCTAACACGCTAATCCTTAAGAACCAGGCTCTGAATCTTCAACTATGAGCGGTCGTTGAACGCGTCCTTAAACCACTCAACATCATTTCCGGTGAAGGCTAACACATCGAACCGGCAATCCACAGTATCAAAACTCCCATTGTGGCGCGCAAGCCACAAGCGGGCGGTCTGTAATAATTTGTGTTGTTTGCTCCGGGTCACACTCGCCGCTGCGCCGCCAAACTGGGCCGAGCGCCGATAGCGGACTTCAACAAAGACGGTGGTGCTGCCTTCACGCATTATCAGGTCGATTTCGCCGCCACGTTCACGCACGTTGGCGGCGATAAAATGCAGTCCCTTGCTTTGCAGCCAGTCACGCGCGGTGGATTCCCACGCGTCACCGGTCTGTTTACTCGTTAACTGGCGGGGACGACTTGTCCTTGCTGGTATTTGAGCCATGATAACTTCCTGTTAATCACACAATCCGGCGTTGCGGTTAAGGCCCCGGTGTTGCCGTTAATTTCGAAACCCTGTACCTGACGCATTTGCGAGAAGTGGTTGGCAAGTGACCAGGCATCGACGCCCATCGCATACATACGTGCCAGTGAGTAGTCGTTACGAACCGCGCCAAGCGCCTGCTGCATGAGAGGAGCGTTAGCACCTGCAAGCATCGGTATTTCGCTGTACTGCAAGCCTTCCATCTCCAGACGGAAATCCGGGCCAGCAGTTCCCTGCGCGCTACGGGAGCTGGCGTACAGCGTCGCTCCGCTCTGGCTGCCGTTGCGCATAGCGATCATCGGCTTAATAAAGGCAATTTCTTCCGGCGTAGCCAGAATATACACGGCATCAACACGGCCGCTGCCGCCGGTGATCTGCGCATCGGTGGGCGCAGCCGGAATCGTCAGGCCGCCAATCGTCACGCCAGGTTGCGCAGGTACAGAGGAGGCCACCGGGCTGCCCGTCAGGGAAATTCCCGAGCCGCCGTTGACGCCCATTTTCAGCTCGGCGGTGGAGCCAAACTTCTGCTGCAACACTACGCCGCCGCCCAGCTTTTGCCATTCCTGTGCAAAGGCGTTGGCAACGCGATCGCCTAATGAACTCCGAGGGATCAACAACAGCGGCGTCTGTTTTCCTTGATCGCGGATGTGACGCGCGGCGTCGCGCGCTTCATCTTCTGGCGACAAAGCGAAGTAGCAGACGTTCGGCAGGTTTTTCACCGACTCCGGCTGATTAAGTGCCAGCACGTTTAATGGCGTATTGCTTTTCATCAGCTCTTCAACATTATTCTTCAGCAGTGGGCCAACCACGATGCTGGCGCCATCCTGTTGAACCTGAGTCAGGATTTGGTTCAGAGGCTGTGATGAAGTGTCGTAGATTTTCAGCTCTGCTGATGGATTCGCCGGTGCGCTGGTGGTTGTTGGCTGAGCGGGTGCTGTGGGCTGCGCAGCAGGTGTTTCTGGCTGAGCTGGCGTCTCGTTGGTCAGATCGCTTACTGACGCCTGAGAAGGGCTGGCAACGCCGTCAGTCGTTTGCGGCTGTTCTGTGGTCGTCGCAGATGTTGTATCCACCGCAGGCGCAGCTACAGCAGGGGCCGCTACGGGTTCAGTACCCATATTTTTTGCCGCTTCAAAGCCTTGCTGAATAGTCCGGCCAAATACAGCGGCCTGACCGTTCAGCGGCAGCAGCAGCGCAATTTTGCTGGTGGAGGCGGGCTTAAAGCTCTGGACGTTAACCAACTGCGTTGGCAGTATTTTTGCGCCCGGGTTTTGCGGATAACGTTTCTGCCAGTCCGCAATACCGGCTTTCATCATGTCTGGATCGTTACGGTTATCGAACCAGACGCGCTGGAGATCCAACCAGCCTTGCAGCACGTTCTCATCCGCATTGATGACCAGTGCCTGTGCTTGCTCCTGGGTCATGGATGACAGCGCCTGCCAGGTGGCATCGATGTTTTTCTGCTTAGCATTCGCGGCCAGCAGCGGTTCCTGGGAGATCAGGGCGCGCAGTAGTGTCAACGATGGACGACCCTGGTTGACGTCGATTTGCGCCTGCCAGTATCTGGCCTGCTGGTTTTGATCGAAATCGGCAGGAGTGAGTTTATCCAGCAGGGCCTGAGCGCCAGCGATATCTTTCTGTGCGAGCTTGATCTCGACGGCCAGCAGAGACTGCTCACGACGCTGAGTGTCGTTTAGTTTCTGCGGCAGCTGGTTGAACAGCTCGCTAGCCTGCTGGCTCTTGCCTTCTTTCAGCAGTGCACGAATGGCGAGTAATTGCCAGTTGGTCTTGCTATCATCTGAGCTTTGCTGCATTTGTTGCAGATAAAAGCCGGAATCAGCCTGCGCAGTGCCCTGCATATGGGCTGCACTCTGGTCTGGCGCCTGGGTGCCACAGCCTGCGAAAATCAGTGCTGCCAGAATGACTGGTAGCGCGCGCGCGGCTTTCAAACGAGAAAATGTTGAGGGTACCATACTGTATCCAGTGATATTTTTTTACTCAATGCTCAATATTAAATCGGCAATACGGACGACACAATGAAACAACACGAATCGGCGGATAATTCTCAAGGCCAACTCTTTATTGTACCTACTCCTATAGGAAATTTGGCTGATATTACCCAACGAGCGCTCGAAGTTTTACAAGCCGTTGATTTGATTGCCGCTGAAGACACTCGTCATACAGGATTATTGTTACAACATTTCGCGATTAACGCCCGTTTGTTCGCGTTACACGATCACAATGAGCAACAAAAAGCGGAAACGCTGGTGGCGAAGCTCAAAGAAGGGCAAAACATTGCGCTGGTTTCCGATGCCGGAACGCCGTTGATTAACGATCCTGGCTACCATCTGGTGCGCACCTGTCGCGAAGCGGGGATCCGCGTTGTTCCTCTGCCGGGCCCTTGCGCGGCGATTGCTGCCCTAAGCGCTGCTGGTTTGCCTTCAGACCGCTTTTGCTATGAAGGTTTTCTGCCTGCCAAATCGAAAGGGCGTCGTGATGCGATGAAAGCCATTGAGGCAGAGCCGCGTACGCTTATTTTTTATGAATCTACCCACCGCTTGCTGGATAGCCTGGAAGACATGGTTGCCGTCTGGGGCGAATCCCGTTACGTGGTGCTGGCGCGCGAGCTGACCAAAACCTGGGAAACCATTCACGGCGCACCGGTCGGCGAACTGCTTGCGTGGGTCAAGGAAGATGAAAACCGTCGTAAAGGTGAAATGGTGCTGATTGTCGAAGGGCATAAAGCGCAGGAAGACGATCTCCCTGCCGATGCGCTGCGTACGTTGGCTTTATTACAGGCAGAACTGCCGCTGAAAAAGGCCGCCGCGCTGGCCGCTGAAATCCACGGCGTGAAAAAGAATGCACTGTATAAGCACGCACTGGAACAACAGGGAGAGTAAGCCCGATTGTTGATGGCCAAACCGACAAGGGTATGGCCATAAGCTAACACAGAGCTTAAGACTGAGCGGCAGTTTCACTGATTAATAAGCGGTTTGCTGACCCGCATACAGTGATTTTACTTCGCACGACTTCTTTCATCGCATCCATACCGACCCGCATGTAATAGCGAGGATCGTTGCCCTGCGGATTTTCCGCAAACCACGCTTTGACCGCATCGGCAAAAGCGATTTTCAGTTCAGTAGCGACGTTAACTTTGCACACGCCAAGCTCGATCGTGCGGCGGACGTATTCGTCAGGAACATCGCTTGCGCCATGTAGTACCAGCGGAATATCCACCACTTCACGAATTTCACCCAGCCGTTGGAAATCGATTTTGGGCGTTTTGGTATACAACCCGTGTGCAGTGCCGATGGCTACGGCAAGGCTGTCTACGCCGGTACGCTCAACAAACTGTTTGGCTTCTTGTGGATCGGTAAGGAAGGCGCTTTCCGCATCCACGCTCATATCATCTTCTACGCCACCGAGGCGGCCCAGCTCAGCTTCCACGCTGCAATCTTTGGCATGGCAAAAATCCACAACGGATTTCACCAGCTTCACGTTTTCTTCAAACGGAAAGTGACTGCCGTCGATCATTGCGCTGCGCACTCCTGCATTCACTTTACGACGGATATCGTCCAGCGACTCATGGTGATCGAGGTGCAGCGCCAGCGGTATACCGTAGCTGGTGGAATAAGCGCTGCACAGCGCGTAGATCTCTTCCAGCGCGATATGCTTAAAGGTGCCCGGTGTTCCGGCAAGGATCACCGGCGATTGCATTTCATAGCACACCTCAAGGATCGCCTGGATCGTCTCGGCGTTATGAATGTTAAAGGCGGGTACGGCATAACCCTTTTTTTGGGCATCCAGCAGGAGGTATTTCGTGGAAATAATGCTCATAAAACGATCCTTTTAGGCGTTCCAGGGATGAATAACAACGCCCTGTACAACGCGGTTCACAGTGCCGCTGGCAGAAGGCGTATCCGGTGTATTGCCGATATTGATGGATTGCGTCAAAGCAAAGACCTGGGCGTAGATCAGGAAGCAGAATGCCAATTCCATATCGATGAAAGAGCGTGCTGGTGGCAGCAGAATATGTGGGCCAGCTTCAATCGCCTCATGGGTTTGTGCGGCAACCGCGACAACCCGCAATGCCTGCCGATCGCGGCGTAACTCTGCCAGCAGATCGAGATCGTATTGACGTGTATAGGGATGGCTGGAAACAAAGACCACTACCAGCGTTTCGTTATCAACCAGCGACTTTGGACCGTGACGAAAGCCTGTAGGGGAGTCATAGAATGCGGCCAGTTTGCCTGCTGTCAGTTCCAGGACTTTCAATGCCGATTCCCGCGCTGCTCCCTGTAATCCACCGCTACCGAGGTAAACGATCCGTTTCCAGGGTTCATTGCCAAATACGCCGTCGCTGAAATCGCCCAGTGAAGTCAGAATCGCCTGGCACCGATCGGCCACGTCGCGGAAGGTCTGGCTGTTGATTTTCTCTGGGGCAAATACTGCCAGGCAGCTGGCCATCATGGTGGTAATGCTGCTGGTCATGGCAAAACCACGGTCATGTGTCTCTGCGGGCATCAACAGAGCAAAGGCATTGTCGCTTGCGACTGCGTTTTGATAGAGGCTACCTGCTTCGTTGCAGGTGATTGGCAGGTGATAGCACTCAGGTACAAACTGATTAGCCAGTTCCACTGCCGCAACACTTTCAGGGCTGTTTCCTGAGCGAGCGAAAGAAATGAGCAGCAGCGGATGTGCGGGATTCAGGTAATCCATCGGATTAGTGACCAGATCGGTGGTTGGCACAGCACTGATGTTTTTACCGGTATAGCTTGCCAGCCAGGGGGCGATGATGTCGCCAATGAATGCTGATGTTCCGGCCCCGGTCAGTATGATCCGCAGATCGTTTTTGCGCAGTAATGGTGCGAGAAAGCTGTCAATGGCAGAGCGAATGTTGTCGATATTCGTAAGGGAACGGATCCAACTGGCAGGTTGTTGACGGATCTCTTCTTCGGTCCAGGTGCCCGTTACCGCGGTAACAGGGGTATAGGTTTCTGGCATAACTTAAGTCCTTAGTCTTGTAAATTCCACATAAGACGCTGGCAAGAATGTCGCTATCTTTCGTTTCGTTTCACTTGTTCATCTTGTCGATTGATTAAAATCTATATGAAAGAAATCGAAAGGGCAATGATCAAAAATGAAATAAAACGAAATTTGTGATCGTGAGAACGAAAGGAATGATTATCTTATTGATCTATAAGAAGTACGCTTGTTGTATGATGGTTAGGTATTTCCTCAAGCGAAAGGAAAAGAAAGGCCTTGCGATCGAAGATCGCAGGCCAACACGAGACAAAATGAAAGATCAAAGGGGGAGAGCCTGACCCTGAATCCAGATCTGTTGTAAATGCAGCCCGCTATTAAGCGCGATCGCGTCGGCACGTTTTCCCACTGCTAACGATCCCAGGTGGCGATCGATACCCAACAGACGTGCGGGGTGGAGAGAGGCCATATGAATTGCCTCTTCTGCCGTTATCCCGGTGAGCTCGACCATATTACGTACGGCGGCATCAACCGAGAGCGTGCTACCAGCCAGACCACCGGAAGCGGTACGCACAATACCACTGTGCATTTCCACTTCCTCACCGCAGAGCGTATAGCGCCCGTCTGGCATTCCTGCAGCCTGCATGGCATCGGTGATCAGCACCAGCCTGTCTTTGGCGCAACAGCAGCAGAGCTTCATGGCCGCTGGGTGAACATGGTGTCCGTCAGCGATAAGTTCCAGCCAGGCGCGAGGGTCGGTTAACCCTGCGCCAACCATTCCTGGCTCCCGATGATGTAAGCCGGTCATACCGTTATAGCAGTGCACCAGTCCGTCAGCACCGGCGTCAAAGGCCGCGCGGGTTTGTTCCCAGGTAGCAGCGCTGTGTCCCAGCATCACCCGTACGTTGCGCTGCTTCAGATGTTCGATGGCCTGTAATGCACCGGGTTTTTCTGGTGCCAGCGCAACGACGCGCAATGTTTGCTGGGAAATCGAAATCAGTTCATCCAGTTCACTGAGTTCCAGTTCTCTGAAAAGCTCAGGCGGGTGCGCCCCTTTGTTCTGCGGCGTAAAGTACGGGCCTTCAAGATAACTGCCCAGCACCTGTGCGCCGGGCCCTCCGGAATGGTAACGATGGGCGATACGCTCAAGCGCCTTGCGAATATCTGGTAGTGGAGCGGTGACGGTAGTGGGTAGCCAGTTGGCTACCCCTTCACGTGCTTTGTGCATCGCCAGTTTGTCGAGCGTATCCGGTGCTTCATCCATCACATCGACGCCCGCACCGCCGTGCACGTGGATATCAATGTAAGCCGGACAAAGCAGCTCTGCATCGTGGACCATAACGCCGGAGGGGATTGGCTCTATTTCTGCAATGATGCCGTCTTCAATGTGTATTTGATGATCGTCCAGCCAGCCCCGTTCGGTCAGTAGACGTCTGGCGCGAAGTAGCTGTCTCATATCCCTTCCTCAACGGGCTTTTCCTCACGACAGCGTCCCAGTTCGTCCACCAGGCTAGTTAAACCACGATGCCCGCACTCCAGCGCCTGCAAGCGAAATGCTTCGCTGGTCAGGCCATCGCGCTCCAGCACCATTTCCAGCAGTAGTTGCAGATTAGTGCCAGTGATCACCTCGGTGCCTTGCCTTTGCATGGCCAGGGTGGAAGCGACGCGAAATGGTGTCCCGCCTAACAGGTCTGTCAGAAACACGATGTCTTGCTGCGCATCCAGTTCACTCACCGCCTGTTCAAGCTGCGATGTGAGTAAGGCGGTGGTTGAGGTTTCCGGAAAGTCGATGGCGATGAACTGTGATTGTTCACCCAGAATCTGTTTCATCGCTTTTTCCATTCCGCTGGCAAACCCGCCATGACCCGTCAAAATAATACCTAACATCTACAACCCCTTATGTTTACAGGAAGTGACAGAACTTACCTACGACGCCGAGCACCACGGTAATGGCGATAAGGCGCAGAGGACTCCAGCCACGGCGGACCAGCCAGAACATGGTTAATGTGTAGACCAGCGGTAAAAAAGCAGGCATCAGCTTGTCTATCACATCTGTTTGCAGTTTCACCACTGCATCGCCAGCAGTGATTTCCAGCGTAGTGCTCAGGCGAACATAGGTCGCTACCAGCGCGCCGATCACCGTCATCCCAACGATGGATGCCGCATGTCCAACCTTTTTGGTGTTAGCTTTAATCAGCGGGATGGCAGCAACGCCCATTCGATAAGCATAGTGTGCCAGCCCAAAGCGCAGACCAAGATGAACCACGTTGAACATAACAATAAAGACAACAGCGCCAAGAATAGAGCCTTGCAGCGCCAGGCTGGCCCCGATACCGCCGCAAATAGGCAGTAACGTTAACCAGAACATGGCATCACCGATACCGCCAAGTGGCGCACCCACGGCAATCTTGGTGCTTTGAATACTGTTCACATCCTGCTTGGAGCGTTCCATCGCCAGGATAATCCCGATAACAAACGTGACCAGGAATGGGTGCGTGTTGAAGAAGCCCATATGGCCTTTCATCGAACGCGCCAGATCGCGCTTATTGGTGTGGATCTTTTTCAGAGCAGGTAACAGGCCGTACAGCCATCCTGATGCCTGCATACGTTCGTAGTTAAAAGAGGCCTGCAACAGCATTGAACGCCAGGCAACACGGTTGATATCTTTTTTCGTCAGCTCGGCACCGATATTCTGGTCTTCGTAGACGTTTTCATTGGTGCCGGACAGCAGCGTTTCTTCGGTTTCGGAAACGTTCGGCAGAGCCGTTTGATTAGATGCCATCTTCGAATTCCTCTTTTTGTGCTGCGGGAGCTGTAGGTTCAGGTGATTTACGCAGAAAATCGATCAGCGCCATTGCCAGTGCTGCGGCGGCGATTGCCAGCACAGGGAGTTTGAGCCAGGCTGCGGCGACAAAACCCAGGATGAAGTAGGGGATATAGACGTTTTTCATCATGATTTTCAGCAGTACGGCGAAGCCGATAGCTGGCATGATGCCGCCTGCCACGCCGAGGCCGTCAATCAGACGCGTCGGCAGAACATCTATCGCGGTTTTGGCATGTTCCGCGCCAAAGTAAATTGGCAGGAACGCGCATAAAAAGTAGAAGGTCCCCAGCGCGAGCAACGCCAGATAGTTGACCCGCTCAATCCCGGCTGTATCGGCATTCGCTGCCATGCGATCGCAGCGAGCCATCACCCCGGACATCACAGAGAACAGGAAGGTAATCCCCATCTGTACTGCTACGGCGAACGGTACCGCCACACCTACGGCAACTTCAGGTTTCACTCCGGTCGTTATGGCAAACGTGGTTCCCACGATAGTGCCGATAATCACGTTTGGCGGCTGAGCTCCTGCCAGTGGGGCCAGACCCATCCACACCAGTTCCAGCGTACCACCTGTTAAAATACCAGTATGCAGATCGCCCAGAATCAGGCCGACCAGCGGCCCGAGAACAACCGGGCGGTGCATGTGCGTTAACCCGTTGAACATATCCAGGCCTGCAATAAAGGCGAGAATACCCAACGCAAAAGCCTGCAACAGACTGATTTCCATTGTGAATCCCTCAGAGAAGTTTATAGAGGTCCTGGGCGGGTTCTGTTGGAACGCCCTGAACGAAGCATTCCACTCCAGCGGCTTTGAGCCCGTTGAACGCCGTAATATCGGCAGCGTCTACAGAAACCGTTTTGGCGATTTGTTGTTTGCCGTTGGCGTAGTGCATATTGCCAACGTTGATACGGTTAACAGGAACACCGCCTTCGACCAGACGGAAGAAATCCGCAGGCGATTTGCAGACCAGCAGAATTTTCTGGCGATCGGCGGCACGGTGAATATTGTCGATCACTTTTTGTAGTGACCAGAAGCGTACGGCGATCCCTTCTGCCAGTACCATTTCCATCAGGTTTTGCTGCACTGGATCTTCAGCCACCTCATCATTAGCGACCAGCACCAGGTTTGCCCCCGCAAACCCGACCCATTGCACACCAACCTGACCGTGAATCAGACGTTCATCAATGCGACTTAATACAATGTTTGGCATGGTATTTTTCTCTTTTTTGTTATGCGTTACGAGCTGGAGCACCCAGGCAGGCGCAGTGATATTGCTGCAGTATGTCCTGAATATGGTTAATGATGAGTTCTCGCGGCGTGGCGCTGAGATCTCCCTCGCGCACTTTTACGTACTGCAAGGGTAAATACTGGCTAATCAGCGGCAGTGGAATGGGGTCATCCGCCAGGTTACGTACCAGACGTTCGAATGCCTCATCAATCTGGCTGTCCGGCCAGTAGTAACGAACCCGATCGGAGTAGCTGTATCCGCGAGCCAGACGGCGTGCGTTGCCATCACCGTGATAGTGGCTCTGCCAGTACTCTGGTCGATCAAGCATTACGCTTTCCAGCACATGTCGCAGGCCTGAACAAGCTTTTGCAGGCAGTAATTCTTCTTCAATGGCGGCTAATGAAAACAGCGCTTCGCGCAGAGCGAAGGTCAGCGCAGGTCCCACTTTCAGAATAGCGAAGTGGTCTATCACCAGTTGACGCAAGGACTGTGGCGTTTGGTAATCGGTAGAGTGCGCTTCAAACACGAGTGTGTCGTAGTCTTCCACCATTTTGCTGAGTGCCACAGCTTTCTGTGGTTGATAATCAATGATGTGTGTGTGGTCGAATTCAACGCCAGGTTGCACCACCAGGGCGATAATACGCGGCCAGATACCTTCCAGACCGTGCTTTTCAAAGGCGTGATAGTGAGCCTGAAGCGTTGCGCGTGCGGCATCGGGCGTTGTTACCGCCAGGTCGGTTAACGTTTCGTGAGCGCCACCTGGAACCGGCACTTCTGTGCCAATCACATAGACCAGGTCAGACTCGCCAAAATGTGCCATACAGGTTTCTTCGGCGACTTTTGCCAGACGTGCGGCGCGCTCAGCGACAATTTCATCCGTCAGTGGAACCGGGTCGTTAGCACAAGACATGCTGCAATCGAGGTGGATTTTTTTAAAGCCTGCGGCGACATAGCTCTTGATCAGATCGTCTGCATTGGCCATTGCCTGTTCCGCAGGCAGATTTTGCCAACGGTTTGGCCCGAGATGGTCTCCGCCGAGAATCAGCATATCCTGAGAAAAATCAAGCGAGTCGGCTAAACGGCAGACAAAACTGCGAAAATCGGCTGGTGTCATACCCGTATAGCCGCCAAACTGGTCAACCTGATTAGAGGTTGCTTCGATCAACAGCGGTGTATGGTTTGCATGGGCGTAGCGTATTGCGGCTTCCAATACGATTGGATGCGCGGAACAAACGGCATAAATCCCGTTTGCCTTCCCCCGTTTATGCTGTTCGACCATTTTAGTTAGATGTTTCACTTTCCTCTCCAGGTCAGATTACTGCGACATCAATCTTTCGTTTTGTTTCATTTAATACTGCATCATGGTGTTATAAAAATAAAACGAAAGATAATAGTTTTCCGATCTGTTTCACAAAAGAAACACAATGAAAGGTTTCAGCGTAAGTTCGTCCGGCTCTTCGCTGCTTGCGGGGCTTGCATTCGCGCAAAAGAAAGGCGTTAATAGACAAAACGAAATAAAACGAAAGGTTCAACTAAAGGATTTCTTATGAGTAACACCGAGTCCTCTGCAGACAAGCGCGTTATTGGCACCAGCGAAAGACGTGAGCAGATCATCCAGCGGTTACGGCAGCAGGGAAGCGTTCAGGTTAACGATCTTTCCTTATTTTTTGGCGTCTCCACGGTCACTATTCGCAACGACCTCGCCTTTCTGGAAAAGCAGGGGATTGCGGTACGTGCCTATGGCGGAGCGCTAATATGCGAGAGCAATGCGCCTGTTGTGGAGCCTTCTGTAGAAGATAAGAGTTCACTTAATACGGCAGTAAAACGCAGTATTGCCAGAGCCGCCGCAGAGTTAATTCAACCGGGACACCGCGTGATCCTTGACTCCGGCACCACGACCTATGAAATTGCCCGCCTGATGCGCCAGCATACTAATGTCATTGCTATGACCAACGGTATGAATGTCGCCAATGCGCTACTGGAAGCCGAAGGGGTTGAGCTGCTGATGACCGGCGGCCATTTGCGTCGTCAGTCACAATCGTTTTATGGCGATCAGGCTGAGCAGTCGCTACAAAATTATCACTTCGACATGCTGTTTCTTGGCGTTGATGCTATCGATTTAGAGCGTGGTGTTAGCACGCACAACGAAGATGAGGCGCGTCTCAACCGTCGGATGTGTGAAGTGGCTGAACGTATCATTGTCGTTACCGACTCGACGAAGTTTAACCGCTCCAGCCTGCATAAGATCATTGATACCCAGAGGATCCATACCATCATTGTTGATGAAGGCATCCCAGAGGAGAGCTTGCAGGAACTACGCCGCAGCGGTGTTGAAGTGATCATTGTTGAGTAGTCCCGCTCTAAAATTCAAAAATGTGATCCCTTTCAATTAAACAAAAACAAACCATAAGCGAGCTTTTTTAGTAGCTCGCTTTCGTTTTTTCGCATGCTTCCCGCCTCTTTCTCGCATCTTACCCATTTTGAGTCTTTTCATTTTTTCGGTTTTCTTCGTTTCGATTTGCTAAAACGAAAGAAAATGGTCAATTTTTGTTAAATTCAACGCTGGGCCAGTGCGCACAAATTCACCTTATTGCTTCTGATGTAATATATTCAAAAGAAAACGAAAGTGCTAAAGCGCTAAAACAAAACAACATGAATATTTGATGGAGCAATAGAAATGCTGGATAACTTAAGACGTCGCGAGCAAATAATTGATCTGCTATGCGATCAGGGTAGCGTTCGTGTCGAGCCACTGAGCGTCCATTTTGGTGTGTCATCGGTTACGATCCGCAACGACTTACGTTATCTGGAACAGAAGGGATGTGTCATGCGCTCCTACGGCGGGGCGGTTCTCAATCAGCACTTTGCCCTTGACCGGCCTTTGCAGGATAAGGACCGCCTGAATCGCGATGTGAAAACGCGTATTGCCGAAAAAGCGGCCAGCTTTGTGAAAGATGGTGACACGTTAATCCTCGATTCCGGTTCGACCACCACGCTCATTCCTCCTATGTTAAAAAATCGCCGCGATCTGGTGGTGATGACCAATGCGCTCAACATTGCATGGGAACTGGCGAATTTTGAGCGCGTAGACGTCATGATTCTGGGAGGGAATGTCAGGCAAAGCGTCTATTCATTGTATGGCCCTTCAGCAGAACACCAGCTTAGACAATACCGGTTTGATAAGCTTTTCTTAGGCGTTGACGGATTCTGCCTGGAAGCGGGTATTACCACGCCACATCCGGGAGAAGCACATCTGAATCAGGTAATGTGTGAAGTTGCGCAGGAGGTCACGGTGGTCGCTGACTCCAGCAAGTTTGGCCGCAAAAGTTTCTGTATGATTAGCGAAATCAGCGGGATTGACCGGGTGATTACCGACAGCGGGATCCCAGAAAATTATCACCGGACGTTAATCCAGCTTGGGGTGGATGTGGTGATTGCGGATGAATAACTGAAATTGCTGGCGAGATTCCCCCGCCAGCAGTTTTTTAGTGGGTCTGCGTACCCTGTTCAACCAGCAGCAATGCGGCACCGCGAACCCCGCTGGATGCGCCATGGATGGCCGGGAATACGCGGGCAGGTTCTAATCCCGGGAACAAATAACGTGACATGGCCTGCGGCAGCAACGTATAAATTTCTTCGATGTTGGAAACCCCACCGCCGAGAACAAAAGCATCGACATCCAGAATCAACTGCAATTGCGCCAGCGTACAACCCAACATATCAATCCATGCTTCTATGGTAGTAACGGCGCTGGCATTGCCATGACGATAATGCTCCAGCAGGGTCTCCATTTTGAGTTGTTCTCCGCTGAAGTGTTTGTGGAGCCACAGTAAACCGGGGCCGGATTGATAGCGTTCCAGACACCCTTGTAAGCCACAGCCGCACTTCAGTTCCGGTAAATGATAACGACGCATAAACGTTGCCGGAAGCGGTAAATGGCCAAACTCACTGGCCATTCGGTTGCGACCCCGATACAGCTGACCGTCAATGACTAACCCTCCACCCATGCCGGTGCCAATAATGGCACCAAAAATTCTGGAGAACTGGCGAGCCTGCTGGGTATGGGCTTCCGAGAGCGCAAAGCAGCAGCAGTCATTGTCCAGCTCAACCGAACGATTGAGGCGGTTAGCTAAATCGTTCATCACCTGGCGTCCGGTCAGGCAGGGCACGTTAGATGACAGTAGTTTTCCGGTATGTCTGTCCATAAGACCGGGCATGCCGATGCCAATTTTTCCTTGCGTTCCTGTCGCCCAGTCGGCGGTATCAATAAGTGAAGTAAAGGTCGAAAGAAAGAGTTCATAATCCTGAACTGGCGTGGCAACGCGCTTACGCCAGCAAACCTGCATTTCCTTATCAAAAGCGACAATTTCAGTTTTGGTTCCACCAATATCAACACCGTAAAACATGCCTCATCTCCTCCGGCTTCACAGCGTAACCAGACTGTTTTCCTTGCGAGCGCGTTCTGCGGCAAAGACCATTAAGTGACTTTCCAGTGACTCATCCGGGCCAGAAAGGATCATATTTTGATCGTTGGCCATCACTGCATGGATAAAGCGATCCATCAGGTAGTAATCGCCACCACCATGTCCCCCCATCTGTGTTTGTGTTCCAGCGGCGATCTCCTCGATCTGATGCACTGTTTCTTTGTCTGTCAGGAAATCAAACACCCGGATCTGCTCGCCATCGCCTTCCAGATAACCTCTGGTGCCAAACAGGCGCGTTTTTCGATCTTCCATTTTGGTAAATGCGGTCATGGTAAAGGTCACCGTCTGCTGGTGGGCAAAACGTAAATTAACAACCTGATGATCCACCACATCATTATCACAACGATAAACGCAGCGACCATAAGGCCCATCGCGCAGCGCCTGGCGGACATTTTCTTCGCTGGGATCTGCAGTCAGCACCCGACGGAAGTGAGGAGTGCATTTGTGGTTTTCACCCAGATAAATTTTGCAGGCAGACCAGGGGCAGGTTGCTTCAACCTGACAATCAAGGCAGCGGTCGGCGGCGCCAGCAGGCTGATTCTCTTTCACAAAGTGGCTCAGGCTGCCAAATGATCCTACGTCCTTGCAGTTGTCGCCCATGATGTAGCGGATCCAGTCCAAATCATGACAGGATTTCTGTAATAACATAAATGACGATTCTGCTTCATTGCGCCAGTTACCACGTACAAACGAGTGCGCCTGATGCCAGTAGCCTACGGGTTCGAGATGCTGCATGCTGACAATATCGCCAATTACGCCATCATCAAGCAGTGATTTCAGCTTTTGCGTATAGCGGGTGTACCGCAGGACGTGCGCGACGGCCAGTAATACGTTGTTGCGTTTAACCGCATCAATAATGATCCGGCAATCTTCTGGCGTAGGGGCGAGCGGTTTTTCCAGCAGAATGTGATAGCCGAGATTGGCAAACGCCACGGCAGGATCTTTGTGCATATTATCCTGCGTGCAAATAAGTACTACGTCGGCCATTTTGGGTTGGGCCGCAGCCTCTTGCCAGTCGCAAAATACGTTATTTGGGGCAATCTTATGCTGTGCGACAAACTGCTGGCGATACGCCTCTCTGGGCTCAGCAACGCCTACTACCTGCATTCTGTCTGGATGTTCAAGCGCATAGCGAGCATATATTTCTCCGCGCGCACCAGCTCCTACCACTAATACGGTCACTTTATTCGCACACATATAAACCTCTCATTTTTCACTTAGCCTGAATAACGGTCAGGCCAAATTTTCTTCATGTTTTTTATCAAACAAAAAGGCGGCTTCCAGATTAAATTTCACTTTGATAGATTCGCCGGGAAGAGGGGCCCAGTCGGGTGAGGAGTTAATACGTAAGATCATATGTTGCTCACCAATATCAAAATGCAGAAGGTCTTCGTTGCCCATCCTTTCTACGTTGGTAATGTGCGCATCGAACGCAGAGACGTCATGCTGCGAGGCTAACTGAATGGCCTCTGACCGGATGCCGAACCAGACGCTGGAGTGCGGATATTGCTCCAGTAGGTTACTCAAGCGTGTATTTAATGGCAGGATTAAATTATCAGCCAGGCGCAGACCACGAGTACCGGGTTCAATATCAAGCAGCATAATATTCATTGCCGGATTACCAATAAAACCAGCAACAAATTTATTCCTGGGGTGATGGTAGATATTTCCTGGGGTATCCACCTGCATAATACGACCGCCATTAAGAACGCAAATCCTGTCTCCCATCGTCATCGCTTCAATCTGATCGTGCGTGACGTACACCATGGTTGCGCTCACGCCTTCGTGACGCAGTTGTCGATGCAGTTCTGTCAGCCGCACGCGCATTGAAACACGCAGCTTTGCATCCAGGTTGGAAAGCGGCTCATCAAACAAAAAAACGTCTGGCTTACGCACGATGGCCCTGCCAACGGCAACGCGCTGACATTGACCGCCCGAAAGTTGGCCGGGCTTTTTATCGAGTAATGTCTCTATTTCCAGCTTGTGTGCAGCTTCCCGTACGCGGATATCAATCTCTTCTTTGCTCATTTTCCCTAACAGACTGAATGCCATATTTTTATAAATCGTCATGTGGGGATAGAGGGCATAATTCTGGAAGACCATGGCAACGCCTCGCTCCTTTGGTAGCAGGTCGTTGACGCACTTCTCTCCGATTGCGATATGACCATGAGTGATATCTTCCAGACCTGCAATCATGCGCAGCAGCGTTGATTTGGCGCAGCCTGATGGCCCGACAAACACCATGAATTCGCCATCGTGGATTTCAAGATCAACGCCATGGATCGCCTGGAAGCCATTGGGATAGACTTTGCTTACTGCCTGTAATTGAATACCTGACATAACACTGCCCCTTATCCTTTAATTCCGGCACCAGCGATGCCGCGAATAAAATAGCGCTGGAAGAAGATATAAAGTAACAACATCGGGATAATCGCCAGCAATGCGCCCGCCATTAACATCGGATATTCCACGCCTGAGCGTCCGGAAAGTGAGGCTAACCCCACCGGTAATGTCATTTTATCCATGGAGGTGTTGACGATCAGCGGCCACATTAAGTTATTCCAGCTCCACAATCCGTTAATAATGACGCAGGCAATCAGCCCTGGTTTAATTAATGGCAGCATAATTTTGAAGAAAATAGTCAGATGGTTATACCCATCCATAATGGCTGCCTCTTCCAGTTCTTTAGGTACTGACAGAAAAAACTGACGCAATAAAAAGGCGCTATATATGCTGAATAAACCCGGTAGCACCAGTCCAGGAATTGAGTTCAGCAAACCGATTTTTTCAACGGTTAAAAACTGTGGGATTAAAAAGATCTGACCGGGCACCATCAGAATTGAAATACACAGCATAAACAGGACATCTCGCCCTTTAAAACGCAGTCGGGAGAAACCGTACGCTGCCATTGCCGCAATCAGCGTCTGCAAAATGACGATGACCAACGTGGAGACGATCGAGTTAAAGTAAAAGCTGCCAAAAGGCATTTCATGCAAGATTTTACCGTAAGCCTGAAACCCTGGGTTGGCAGGTAGCAGGATCGGCGGAAAGGCGATGCTTTCTGCCTGGGTTTTAAAAGAGGTGATGATCATCCAGATGAAGGGAACCACAGTTACCAGCGTCGCGAGGATCATCAAGCCGTAAATTAGCCATTTTTCACGTTTAGTCATGAACATCGTGGTTGCCTCACTGTGCTTTAAGTCGTTTACCAATCCATATTTGCAGCAGCGTCAGGACCATCGTGATAACGAAAATCACCACGGCGATCGCTGAGGCATACCCTTTTTCATGGTAGATAAAGGCGTATTTATAGAAGAGATAGGCGATAGTCATCGTCTGATCGTCCACCATGGATGAACTGCCAAACAGCAGATAAACCACATCGAAAATTTGCAGCGTTTCGATAAAAGAGATCACCAGTACGAAAAACAGCGTGGGGATCATTAGCGGTAAGGTAATAGACCAGAATCCACGCAATTTGCTGATGCCATCCAGCGACATCGCTTCATAAATTTGTTTGGGGATCCCCTGCAATCCAGCGAGCAGAATGATCATCTTCAGCGCAATAGCCGACCAGATGATAACCAACGAGGCGCTCAGGCGGACGACATCGGGATCGGATAACCAACCGATGGCCGGAAGATCGAAAAAGGCCAGGATCTGATTAATTAAGCCGAAGTTTCGGTTCATCAACCACTGCCAGACCATAGCAATGGCCGCAGGCATAGTGACAGCGGGCAGAAATAACAGCGTGCGAAACAACCACTGACCGCGAATCGCCTGATTCAGGCCAATTGCGAGCAGTAATGACAAAACGGTGATTATCGGTACGCAAATAAAAACATAGGCCAAGGTGTTATATATTGCTGAACGAAACTCATCATCGCTGAATAAATTAATATAGTTATCTAAGCTGATCGTCGTCCAGATCTGAAACTCGCCCAGGTCGGTGAAACTATAAAAAACGTTCTGGAAGAATGGAGTAAAGTAAAAAACAATTAATCCCGCCAGTAACGGCATAATCATTATCCATCCCCAGAAGCGTTCTTCTTTTTCCAGCTTGGTCAGGGATTTTTTTTGCGCCTCTCTGGCCGGTAATTGTGGGGATGCAGCTTCATCTGAATAGCTCATACAGACTCCGGGATGCTCACTGTGCAACCAAAATATATTGCGCGGGCGAAAGCGAGAGGGAGCATGGCTCCCTCAGGATTATTTCTGCATTTCTCGTTCAACGCGTTTAGCAACACCAGGCATGACTTTCTCTGGGTCAGTACCCGTCCACACTTTTTTCAAGCCATCATTCAGGATGCTATTCCACTTAGCGGTATTGGAGCCTGCGGTTGGATATTTATGTGAGAAAGCCAACGAATCGATATAGGCTGAAACATCAATATCCTTAAAGCCTTCAGCCCACTCTTTGGCCACTTTTTGGTTAGCCGGGATCACGACTTTTCCCGTAGCCAGAGTCTGCTGCGCATGCTCAGAGCTCATGAATTCAATGAACTTCCACGCCGCATCTTTATGCTGACTTTTGGCTGACATAGCAAATGCCAGACTATGGGATACACCTGCCTGCTCTGCCATTTTTGGCATTGGCACTACGCCGATGTGATCCTTAATCAACTCATTTTGAGAGAAGGGTAATGCCCACCATGAGCCTGCGTAGACCATGGCTACCCGGTTTGACTGGAAGACGTCTGAGGCTTCCATCTCGCCTGGTGGTTGGATTAGTCCCGCGTTCAGCATGCCTTGAACATCGCGATAGACGGCGATAGCTTTGTCATTGGCAACATCCGTTTTGCCCTCAGGTAGTACAATCTTATCCCCGGCCTGTAATAGCAGGTTAAAGTAACTATCCTGTCCGCTGCTGAATTCCATTGCTAGTGGATAAGACTGTTTATCCAGCCCTTTACGTAACTGATCTGATTTTTGTTTTAGATCATTCCACGTCCAGTTTTTATCGGGATAACTCACACCAGCCTGATCGAACATTTTTTTGTTGTACCAGACGGCAATTGCATCAATATCCCTTGGGATGGCATATTGTTGCGACTGGTATTGGTAGGCATCGACTGAGCTTTTAACAAAATCATCCAGTTTCGGCGCTGATTTATCTTTCAGATAATTAGTCAGTGGTTCCAGCATGCCATTTTTCACATATTGCTGGAAATTAGGCATGTTCATCCAGAATACATCCGGTGCTACATTTCCACCGACTGCTGAACTGAGTTTGATAAAATACTGGTCATAAGGAGTTAGTTCAATTTCGACCTTAATTCCGGGGTTGTCTTTTTCAAATTCATTAACGAGCTGTTGTTCGCCAGGGAGTTGATTACGGTCCCATAACGTGTAGCGTAATTTAACAGGCTTTGCGTCCGACTGGCCTTCAGCACTCGCGAAGACAGGAGTTGCCAGTAAACAGGAAATAAGACAAGCCAATGCGACATTATTTTTATTCAGGGTATACATAACTTCCCTCTTTATTCAGGTCAGAATGCTTATGAGGTAAATTACAGGAGCCTATGAATAATCTGTTTTACACCGGAGAAAGTCAAAGCAGTAAAAAAGAGGGGATTATCGCATTAAAACAAGGTCGTCTTTCGGTAGGTTTCTCTTTTATCAAAACGAAAATATAACGTAAAACAATGGTGGTATTATTTCTTTTAATTTCATGTCGTTAGGTTCATTTGGTAGGTTTGAATCGAAAAAAATAGATGTTTAAAAAAACCTCTTAAAATGCGAACGTTATCACTTTATTTGTTGAAGCATCGACATCAAAAACGGGGACAAATCCCCGTTTTTTCGTTGGCTTTCGTTTCGATAATCAGGTCACTGGCGCCGGGTTAAACACCGCCAGCTGGTTATGCAGTCCCCACTGATCTGAGAAGGTTTTCTTACGTCCGCTGGCGACGTCGAGAATAAACTCGAACAGTTTCAGACCCACGTCTTCAATGGTTTCTTCTCCGGTAGCGATGGTACCGGCGTTGATGTCCATCAGGTCAAACCAACGATTGGCCAGCTCCGTGCGTGTCGCCATTTTAATCACCGGCACGGCCATCAGGCCATACGGCGTACCACGACCGGTGGTAAAGACTTGTACTGTGATCCCAGAAGCAACCTGTTGCGTACCGCAGACAAAATCGCTGGCGGGGGTGGCAGCGTAAATCAGGCCACGTTTGGTTGGACGCTGGCCCGGCGACAAGACTTCGACAATCGCGCTCTTGCCCGACTTCGCAATAGAACCCAGCGCTTTTTCCACCACGTTTGCCAGACCGCCTTTCTTGTTGCCCGGTGATGGGTTGGCGCTCCGGTCAGTCTTGCCCATATCCAGGTAGTTATCGTACCAGGCCATCTCTTCGAGCAGGCGTTTACCCACCTCTTCGTTAATCGCGCGCGGGGTCAGAAGGTGGATGGCATCGCGCACTTCAGTTACTTCGGAGAACATCACTGTCGCGCCGCAGCGTACTAACAGGTCGGAGGCATAACCTACCGCTGGGTTGGCCGTCACGCCGGAAAACGCATCGCTGCCGCCGCACTGCATGCCGACCACCAGTTCTGATGCCGGGCAGGTTTCACGCTGGCGCTGATTGAGCTTTGCCAGATGGCGTTCGGCCACTTGCAAAATATCGGCAACCATCGATTGAAAGCCGACGTGTTTTTCATCCTGCAGGCTGACGATGCTGGCGCTGTCGACCGGAATGCTTTTTACATCGTGCGTACCTTCCAGCAGGCGCTCTGGCTGCAGTTTTTCACAGCCGAGGCCAATGACCATTACCTCACCGCCAAAGTTAGGGTTCAGCGCAATATTATGAATAGTTCGAATGGGCACGATGGCGGCTGGAGCGTTAATCGCCACGCCGCAACCGTACAGATGATTGAGCCCCACCACACCGTCAACATTCGGGTATTTGGGCAGCAGATCGCGTTCAATGATTTTCACCACATAGTCCACCACGCCCGCCACGCAGTGCACGCTGGTGGAGATGCCGAGCAGATTCTTGGTGCCAACGCTACCGTCAGCATTGCGGTAACCTTCGAAGGTATAACCCTCGAGAGGCGGCAGCGGCTCAGGCACTTTAGTTGCCAGCGGCAGCGTCTCCAGCGGCGGAGCCTTGGGCAGCTCAACCATTGATTCATCAATCCAGCTGCCGCGTGGGATATCGCGAACGGCATAGCCTATCACTTCGCCATAACGCACGATTTCGTCATGAACAGGAATATCCACGAGCGCCACTTTATGACCCTGGGGAATATGTTCAATGAGTTCCAGTCCGTCCGGAAAACGCGTTCCGGCTTTCAGACCATTGTCATTGACAATTATCGCCACATTATCTGTTTCGTGAACTTTAATATAAAACGCCGTGGGCGATTCTTGTCTGATTTCGATGTCGGCCATTGTCCAGTATTCTCCAACAAGTGGTGATAATAGTGTGGATATTTATATTTTGAATCTCATTGTCAGTAATAAAGATTCGGTATCGTGAAATAAGAATGTCAGGAGTTTATCGTGAAGAATGTGACAATGATCACTTAAACTCAGCAAGGCCGCACCAGCAGGGGTAGCAATACGTAAATGTGTGGATTAGCGCCCACGCATGTGTGCATATGCCCAAAACATTATTTTCATAACGCATATTTAATGAGCGCTTGCACAATGATTAACGTTGCGCTGCTGATTATACTAAATCACGGTTTCATTGCGTCTGATAAATTATTATACGTTTTTATTATCGGTAATTTATCACCAGGGATATCTGCCAAATAATAATAAAACTTTTATGTACCCGAGGTAATTAGAATGATACTGGATACAGTTGTCGAGAAAAAGAAAGGTACGCACACCCGTTACTTAATATTGCTAATAATATTTATTGTTACCGCCGTTAACTACGCGGACCGTGCCACGCTATCTATTGCCGGCACGGAAGTGGCGAAAGAGTTGCAGCTCAGTGCCATTTCAATGGGTTACATTTTCTCCGCCTTCGGTTGGGCTTACCTGTTGATGCAAATCCCTGGCGGCTGGCTGCTGGATAAGTTCGGCTCGAAGAAAGTTTACACTTACAGTCTGTTCTTCTGGTCGCTGTTCACCTTTCTGCAGGGTTTTGTCGATATGTTCCCGCTAGCCTGGGCGGGTATTTCAATGTTCATCATGCGTTTCATGCTGGGCTTCTCGGAAGCGCCGTCCTTCCCGGCGAACGCCCGTATTGTGGCCGCCTGGTTCCCGACGAAAGAGCGCGGTACGGCATCCGCGATTTTTAACTCCGCACAATATTTCTCCCTGGCGCTGTTTTCACCGCTGCTGGGCTGGCTGACCTTTGCCTGGGGCTGGGAGCACGTCTTTACCGTGATGGGCGTGATCGGTTTTGTGCTCACCGGCCTGTGGGTAAAGTTTATTCATAACCCAACCGATCACCCGCGTATGTCGCAGGAAGAGCTGAAGTTTATCTCTGAAAACGGTGCGGTCGTGGATATGGACCATAAAAAGCCCGGCGATGTGAAATCAGGTGGTCCTAAACTGCATTATATCAAGCAGTTGCTGACAAACCGCATGATGCTTGGCGTGTTCTTCGGACAGTATTTTATCAACACTATCACCTGGTTTTTCCTTACCTGGTTCCCGATTTACCTGGTACAGGAAAAAGGCATGTCGATCCTGAAAGTCGGTCTGGTGGCGTCGATTCCTGCGCTGTGCGGATTTGCCGGTGGCGTGCTCGGCGGTGTGTTCTCTGATTATCTGATTAAACGCGGCTTCAGCATCACTTTGGCACGTAAGCTGCCGATTGTGCTCGGAATGTTGCTCGCGTCGACCATTATTCTGTGTAACTACACCGATAACACCACCCTGGTTGTCGCGCTGATGGCGCTGGCGTTCTTCGGCAAAGGCTTCGGCGCGCTGGGTTGGCCGGTGATCTCCGATACCGCACCGAAAGAAATAGTCGGTCTGTGCGGTGGGGTATTTAACGTATTTGGCAACGTAGCCTCTATCGTCACTCCGCTGGTGATTGGTTATCTGGTGAGCGAGCTGCACTCATTTAATGCTGCGCTGATGTTTGTAGGGTGTTCGGCGCTGATGGCAATGGTTTGCTACCTGTTTATTGTCGGTGACATTAAACGTATGGAATTGCAGAAATAAACAAAGGTATAGGCGATGAATAACACGATTTTCCCGAATAAGTTTAAAGCGGCCCTCGCGGCGCAACAGATTCAGATTGGCTGCTGGTCTGCATTGGCCAGCCCAATCAGTACCGAGGTTTTAGGCCTGGCAGGCTTTGACTGGCTGGTACTGGACGGCGAACACGCGCCGAACGATATCTCGACGTTTATCCCACAATTGATGGCGCTGAAAGGCAGCGCCAGCGCGCCGGTCGTACGCGTGCCGACCAATGAGCCGGTGATTATCAAGCGCCTGCTGGATATTGGGTTTTACAACTTCCTGATTCCGTTCGTTGAGACACAAGAAGAGGCGGTGAACGCCGTGGCGTCGACCCGCTATCCGCCGGAAGGTATTCGCGGCGTGTCCGTCTCCCATCGCGCCAATATGTTTGGCACCGTACCGGACTACTTTGCGCAATCGAATAAGAACATCACCATCATCGTGCAGATCGAAAGTCAGCAGGGCGTTGATAACGTTGACGCCATCGCGGCGACCGAAGGCGTAGACGGTGTCTTCGTCGGCCCAAGCGATCTGGCTGCGGCGCTAGGCCACCTCGGCAATGCGTCGCATCCTGATGTGCAGAAAGCTATCCAGCACATTTTTGCCCGCGCGAAAGCACATGGCAAACCAAGCGGAATTCTGGCCCCGGTAGAGGCGGATGCGCGTCGTTATCTGGAGTGGGGCGCGACCTTTGTTGCCGTTGGCAGCGACCTTGGCGTGTTCCGTTCAGCCACGCAGAAACTGGCTGATTCTTTTAAGAAATAACCACCATCGACAGTAGAGAGAGATAAAGACATGACAATGAAAGTTGGTTTTATTGGCCTTGGTATCATGGGTAAACCAATGAGTAAAAACCTCCTCAAGGCAGGTTACTCGTTGGTGGTTGCTGACCGTAACCCGGAATCCATTGCGGAAGTCATTGCCGCTGGTGCAGAAACCGCCGCCACGGCGAAAGATATTGCTGAGCAGTGCGACGTGATCATCACCATGCTGCCGAACTCGCCGCATGTTAAGGAAGTGGCGCTGGGTGAAGGCGGTATTATTGAAGGGGCGAAACCGGGCACAGTGCTGATCGACATGAGCTCCATTGCACCGTTGGCCAGCCGTGAAATTAGCGAGGCGCTGAAAGCGAAAGGCGTGGATATGCTGGATGCGCCGGTCAGCGGCGGCGAGCCAAAAGCGATTGATGGTACGTTGTCGGTGATGGTTGGCGGTGATAAAGCGATTTTCGACAAGTACTACGATTTGCTGAAAGCGATGGCTGGTTCAGTGGTACATACCGGTGACATTGGCGCGGGTAACGTCACTAAGCTGGCGAACCAGGTGATTGTGGCGCTGAACATTGCGGCGATGTCTGAAGCGCTGACGCTGGCGACCAAGGCGGGTGTGAACCCGGATCTGGTGTATCAGGCGATCCGTGGCGGACTGGCCGGAAGCACCGTGCTGGACGCGAAAGCGCCGATGGTCATGGACCGCAACTTTAAGCCAGGTTTCCGTATTGACCTGCATATCAAAGATCTGGCGAATGCGCTGGACACTTCTCATGGGGTCGGCGCGCAGTTGCCGCTGACTGCTGCAGTCATGGAGATGATGCAGGCGCTTCGCGCAGATGGGCTGGGCACCGCCGATCACAGCGCGCTCGCATGCTACTACGAAAAACTGGCGAAAGTGGAAGTCACACGCTAACAAGAAGGGCGCGGATGTGCGCCCTGTATTTCTTGCCTTGCGCGGCACAGTCAGGCTACATAACTATGAAAATCGTAATTGCCCCAGACTCTTATAAAGAAAGTCTATCTGCCACTGAGGTCGCTCAGGCAATAGAAAAAGGATTTCGGGAAATATTTCCCGATGCGCAATATGTTTCAGTTCCGGTGGCCGACGGCGGCGAAGGAACGGTCGAAGCCATGATTGCCGCCACGCAAGGGAGTGAATATTCCGCGTGGGTAACGGGCCCGCTGGGCGAAAAAGTGAATGCTTGCTGGGGCATGTCCGGAGATGGTAAAACTGCGTTTATCGAAATGGCGGCAGCCAGTGGTCTGGCGTTAGTACCTCCTGATAAGCGTAACCCGTTAGTCACCACGTCACGTGGTACCGGGGAATTGATTTTGCAGGCACTGGATAGCGGGGCGCAGAGCATTATTATCGGTATTGGCGGTAGTGCAACCAACGATGGTGGTGCGGGTATGGTGCAGGCTCTGGGCGCGAAACTTTGCGACGCTAACGGGACAGAGATTGGCTACGGGGGCGGCAGTCTGATGAGCCTCAACAGCATCGACATTTCCGGTCTGGATCCGCGATTAAAAACCTGCTCCATTCGCGTGGCCTGCGATGTGACCAATCCGCTCACAGGTGATACTGGCGCTTCGCGCATCTTCGGCCCGCAGAAAGGGGCGACGGAAGAACGCATTCTCGAACTGGACCGAAATTTGTCTCACTATGCCGACATCATTAAAAAATCGCTGCGGGTTGATGTGAAAGAGGTTCCCGGCGCAGGGGCGGCAGGTGGAATGGGCGCCGCGTTAATGGCTTTTTTAGGCGCGGACCTGCGCAGTGGTATTGAGATTGTGACCCAGGCGCTCAACCTGGAAGAGCATATTCACGACTGTACGCTGGTGGTGACCGGCGAAGGACGCATCGACAGCCAGAGTATTCACGGCAAAGTGCCGGTGGGCGTGGCGAATGTCGCGAAGAAATACCACAAACCGGTAATTGGTATTGGCGGCAGCCTGACGCGCGATGTGGAAGTGGTGCATCTATATGGTATCGATGCGGTGTTTAGCGTATTGACCAGCATCAGCACGCTGGAAGAGGCCTTCCGTGGGGCATTTGATAATATTTATCGCGCCTCAAGAAACATCGCCGCTACGTTGGCGATAGGAATGCGCAGTGCGGGGTGACATTACCCCGCAAACCCTCTATACTGCGCGCCGAAGCTGACCAGACAGTCGCCGCTTCGTCGTCGTCCTCTTCGGGGGAGACGGGCGGAGGGGAGGAAAGTCCGGGCTCCATAGGGCAGGGTGCCAGGTAACGCCTGGGGGGGAAACCCACGACCAGTGCAACAGAGAGCAAACCGCCGATGGCCCACGTAAGTGGGATCAGGTAAGGGTGAAAGGGTGCGGTAAGAGCGCACCGCGCGGCTGGTAACAGTCCGTGGCACGGTAAACTCCACCCGGAGCAAGGCCAAATAGGGGTTCACAAGGTACGGCCCGTACTGAACCCGGGTAGGCTGCTTGAGCCAGTGAGCGATTGCTGGCCTAGATGAATGACTGTCCACGACAGAACCCGGCTTATCGGTCAGCTTCACTCTTTATAAAACCCCGCTTTGGCGGGGTTTTTGCTTTCCGTATAGGCCAGATGAATGACTGTCCACGACACTATGCTCAAAAGAACGCGGCTTATCGGTCAGCTTCACTCTTTATAAAACCCCGCTTTGATGGGTTTTTTGCTTTCTGGGCAGGTTGTTATGCCTGATGGCGCTGCGCTTATCAGGCCTACAGGGATGGCTGGAACGGGTTTTGTAGGCCGGATAAGGTGTTTACACCGCCATCCGGCAGACGTTATACCTGTCGCGTTACGCTTGGTTTAACACGACTCTGGCGTTTATTTTCTCTTCATCTACTCTTTATTTGACCTTTATTTATGAGCTGAATGTCTTTTATTTGAGGGAATGCGTTGTAGGGTATTTTCGTTTTTGTGATGGCTAGCACAAAACGCTGCGCGATACGTTTTTATCGAGAATAATAGAACGCAATCGATCACCATCACAAAATTACGCGCTAATAAAGTGTACAAAATTAGTGTTAATATAATGTTGAATATGATAATTATTTGTATCGTATAGATTGAATTTTAATAAACGCAATGTTTCTTTACAAACAAATATGGCGAAAAAATGTGATGCATGGCGTTATTTAATTACCACAAACGGTAAAATATAATTATATTTGATAAATTACTCATTAAATTTAAGTGTCATTCTGCCCGATAATTGCGCTGTAATTGATTGAAATATAGCCTTTCCTGGTTTTTAGAAATAACAGATAAAATGGCGATGTTATAGCCATAAAAAATCGTTATCCCCCCATCTTTTTTTGATTAAAGTCAGGGTAAAGTGAGATTGGTATTTAATATCTATCTGATTAATAAAGGATTTCAATTTTCATAATAGTCTTACAAAATGTAAGTCAAGGGGATTTGTGAGGGGTAGCACATATCCTTGTTTGCTTAATTTGATACACTTCCTGCCGTCAACAAAGTAATTAACGCAGGTCGATATGAATACTATTACACTCCCTAAAACACAGCACTTAGTGGTCTTTCAGGAAGTCATTAGAAGCGGTTCTATCGGCTCAGCTGCAAAAGAATTAGGTTTAACTCAACCCGCTGTCAGTAAAATCATCAACGATGTTGAGGCTTATTTTGGTATTGAGTTAGTTGTGCGTAAAAATACTGGTGTGACATTGACTCAGGCAGGTCAGGTGATGCTCTCATGGTCTGAATCAATTACCCGTGAAATGAAAAACATGGTTGATGAGATGAACAGCATGACGAGCAATGCGGTCGTTGATGTGTCGTTTGGTTTTCCTTCACTGATTGCCTTCACCATCATGTCCGGCATGATTAAAAAATTCAAAGAGGTATTCCCGAAAGCACAGGTTTCTATGTATGAAGCTCAGCTCTCCTCGTTCTTACCGGCAATCCGTGACGGGCGTCTGGATTTTGCCATCGGTACGCTGAGCGATGAGATGAAACTGCACGATCTGCATGTGGAGCCGCTCTTTGAGTCAGACTTTATCCTGGTTGCCAGCAAGTCCCGAACATGCACCGGCATCACCTCGCTGAGCGCGTTGAAAAACGAACAGTGGGTGTTGCCACAAACGAATATGGGGTACTACAGCGAACTTCTTACCACGTTACAGAATAATGGCATCAGCAGTGAAAACATCGTTAATACTGACTCCGTCGTCACCATTTATAATCTTGTTCTCAATGCTGATTTCTTAACAGTAATTCCCTGCGATATGACCACACCGTTTGGCTCAAACCAGTTTATTACTATCCCGGTACAAGAAACTTTACCCGTCGCGCGTTACGCCGCCGTGTGGTCGAAAAATTATCGAATTAAAAAAGCAGCATCTATTTTGGTGGAATTAGCCAAAGAGTATTCATCATATAATTGTCGGAGACGAAGGCAATTAATTGAAATTGATTAAAGATTGAAATTGTTTTAACAAAAAATAAACGCCATCTGTCTATATCTGACAATGGTCACGGCTATCTATTTACTTTAATACCCTAGTAAGAGGTTCTAATGCACATTACATACGATCTCCCAGTTGCAATTGAAGATATCCTCGAAGCGAAAAAAAGACTGGCGGGGAAAATTTATAAAACGGGAATGCCTCGCTCTAACTATTTTAGTGAACGTTGCAAAGGGGAAATTTTCCTCAAGTTTGAAAACATGCAGCGTACCGGTTCATTTAAAATCCGTGGCGCTTTTAACAAGCTCAGTTCCTTAACAGAAGCAGAAAGAATGAAGGGCGTGGTGGCTTGCTCTGCAGGTAACCATGCGCAAGGGGTTTCTCTCTCCTGCGCTATGCTCGGTATCGACGGCAAAGTGGTAATGCCGAAAGGCGCACCGAAGTCTAAAGTAGCGGCAACCTGCGATTATTCCGCGGAAGTTGTGCTGCATGGCGACAACTTCAACGACACCATCGCTAAGGTTAGCGAGATTGTGGAAACGGAAGGCCGTATCTTTATTCCACCATATGATGACCCGAAAGTTATTGCTGGTCAGGGCACTATTGGTCTGGAAATTCTGGAAGATCTGTACGATGTCGATAACGTGATTGTGCCAATTGGCGGTGGTGGACTGATTGCGGGTATTGCGGTGGCAATTAAATCTATTAACCCGACCATTAAAATTATTGGCGTGCAGTCTGAAAACGTTCACGGCATGGCGGCTTCTTTCCACGCTGGAGAAATAACCACGCACCGAACGACCGGCACCCTGGCAGATGGTTGTGACGTCTCTCGCCCGGGTACTTTAACGTATGAAATCGTTCGTGAGTTGGTGGATGACATTGTCCTGGTCAGCGAAGATGAAATTCGCAACAGCATGGTGGCATTAATTCAGCGAAATAAAGTTGTAACTGAAGGTGCCGGTGCGCTGGCATGCGCAGCATTATTAAGCGGGAAATTAGATAGCTATATCCAGAACAGAAAAACAGTCAGCATTATTTCTGGCGGTAATATCGACCTTTCTCGTGTATCTCAAATTACTGGTTTAGTTGACGCTTAATATACTTCGTTGAGGATAGGATATGAGTACTACTGATAGCATTGTATCCAGCCAGACAAAACAGTCGTCCTGGCGCAAATCGGACACCACCTGGACACTGGGTTTATTTGGTACTGCCATCGGCGCTGGGGTGCTGTTCTTCCCTATCCGCGCAGGTTTTGGCGGACTGATCCCCATTCTGATCATGCTGGTGTTAGCATACCCCATCGCGTTCTATTGCCACCGTGCGCTGGCACGCCTGTGTCTTTCCGGTTCTAATCCTTCCGGTAACATCACAGAAACGGTTGAAGAGCACTTTGGTAAAACGGGCGGCGTGGTTATCACGTTCCTCTACTTCTTTGCGATTTGTCCGCTGCTGTGGATTTATGGCGTCACCATTACCAACACCTTTATGACCTTCTGGGAAAACCAGCTGCAGATGCCAGCATTGAACCGTGGCTTCGTGGCGCTGTTCCTGTTGCTGCTGATGGCATTCGTCATCTGGTTTGGTAAAGATCTGATGGTTAAAGTGATGAGCTACCTGGTATGGCCGTTCATTGCCAGCCTGGTGCTTATCTCTCTGTCACTGATTCCTTACTGGAACTCAGCGGTTATCGATCAGGTTGATATCAGCAATATCGCTCTGACTGGCCATGACGGCATCCTGGTTACCGTATGGCTGGGTATTTCCATCATGGTGTTCTCTTTCAACTTCTCGCCAATCGTTTCTTCCTTCGTGGTCTCTAAACGCGAAGAGTATGAGAAAGATTTCGGTCGCGAATTTACCGAGCAGAAATGTTCTAAAATCATCTCCCGCGCCAGTATGCTGATGGTTGCGGTGGTAATGTTCTTCGCCTTTAGCTGCCTGTTCACGCTGTCTCCGGCAAACATGGCGGATGCGAAAGCGCAGAACATTCCAGTACTGTCTTATCTGGCGAACCACTTCGCTTCACTGTCCGGGACGAAGTCCACCTTCGCGACCGTTCTGGAATACGGTGCTTCTATTATCGCCCTGGTTGCTATCTTCAAATCGTTCTTCGGCCACTACCTGGGTACGCTGGAAGGTCTGAACGGTCTGGTGCTGAAGTTTGGTTACAAAGGCGATAAGACCAAAGTTTCCGCCGGCAAACTGAACACCATCAGCATGATCTTCATCATGGGCTCCACCTGGGTTGTGGCTTACGCCAACCCGAACATCCTGGACCTTATTGAAGCAATGGGCGCGCCGATTATTGCCTCTCTGCTCTGCCTGCTGCCGATGTATGCCATCCGTAAAGCGCCATCACTGGCGAAATACCGTGGCCGTCTGGATAACGTGTTTGTTACCGTGATTGGTCTGCTGACCATCCTGAACATTGTCTACAAACTGTTTTAATCCTTAAGCTCAGGATGAGCGGAGTAGTGAAATGAATGAGTTTCCGGTAGTACTGGTTATTAACTGTGGTTCGTCTTCCATTAAATTCTCAGTGCTGGATGCAGCTAACTGTGAAGTTTTAATGGCGGGAATCGCGGACGGTATTAACTCTGAAAATGCGTTCATAGCAATTAATGGAGGAGAGCCAGCTAAGCTGGCTCACCACAGCTACGAAGACGCATTAAAAGCAATTGCCGTTGAACTAGAGAAACGTAATTTAATGGACAGCGTGGCCTTAATTGGCCACCGCATTGCACACGGCGGAAATATCTTTACCGAATCAGCAATTATTACTGACGAAGTTATTGATAATATCCGCCGGGTATCGCCGCTAGCACCGTTACATAATTATGCGAACCTGAGTGGGATCGAATCTGCTCAGCACCTTTTCCCAGGCGTACAGCAGGTTGCGGTATTTGATACAAGCTTCCACCAGACGATGGCCCCTGAAGCCTATTTGTACGGTTTACCGTGGAAATATTTCGAAGAGTTGGGCGTTCGTCGTTACGGCTTCCACGGCACGTCGCATCGCTATGTTTCTCAGCAAGCGCATGACCTTCTCGACCTGCAGAGTGATGACTCGGGTCTGGTTGTGGCTCACCTGGGGAACGGTGCGTCAATCTGTGCGGTGCGTAACGGGCAGAGCGTTGATACCTCAATGGGCATGACGCCGCTGGAAGGGTTGATGATGGGGACACGCAGCGGCGACGTCGATTTCGGCGCGATGGCGTGGATTGCCAGCGAAACCAACCAGACGCTGAGCGACCTTGAGCGCGTAGTGAATAAAGAGTCCGGTTTACTGGGTATTTCCGGTTTGTCTTCTGACTTACGTACGTTAGAAAAAGCCTGGCACGAGGGACATGAGCGTGCGCAGCTGGCGATTAAAACGTTTGTGCATCGTATCGCGCGTCATATCGCCGGCCATGCCGCATCGTTGCATCGTCTTGATGGGATTATTTTCACTGGTGGAATAGGTGAGAACTCGGTATTAATTCGTCGTCTGGTTATTGAGCACCTTGCCGTTTTAGGCGTGAATATCGACAACGAAATGAATAGTCTGCCAAATTCCCATGGTGAAAGAATTATCTCAAATAAAGATGCTCGTGTTATTTGTGCGGTTATTCCCACAAATGAAGAGAAAATGATTGCACGTGATGCCATTGCGTTAGGCAAAATTAATACTCCAGTAGCATTTGCATAATTAATTTTCAGCAGAGAGATTATTTTTCATGAAGGTAAATATCGATACCAGCGATATGCTGTATGCCGAAGCCTGGAATGGCTTTAAAGGTACGGACTGGAAAGAAGAAATTAATGTCCGTGATTTTATTCAGCACAACTATACGCCTTATGAAGGGGATGAATCTTTCCTCGCCGAAGCAACGCCTGCGACCACTGCATTGTGGGAAAAAGTGATGGCGGGCATCCGTATTGAAAACTCGACGCACGCGCCGGTTGATTTCGATACTAATATTGCTACCACGATAACCGCGCATGATGCGGGTTATATTGAACAAGAACTGGAAAAAATCGTTGGTCTGCAAACGGATAAGCCGCTCAAGCGCGCTCTGCATCCGTTTGGTGGCATCAACATGATCAAAAGCTCTTTTGATGCTTATGGTCGTGAGATGGATGCTGATTTTGAATACCAGTTTACTGAACTGCGTAAAACCCATAACCAGGGCGTATTCGACGCCTACTCTCCGGATATGCTGCGCTGCCGTAAATCCGGCGTACTGACCGGTCTGCCGGATGGCTATGGCCGTGGCCGTATCATCGGTGACTATCGCCGCGTGGCGCTGTACGGTATCCGCTACCTGGTGCGCGAGCGTGAACTGCAGTTTGCCGATCTCCAGTCGAACCTGGAGTGGGGCCAGAATCTTGAAGCCACGATTCGCCTGCGTGAAGAGCTGTCTGAGCACCGTCGCGCTCTGCTGCAAATGCAGGAAATGGCTGCGAAATACGGCTGTGATATCTCTCGTCCGGCGCGTAATGCGCAGGAAGCAGTGCAGTGGGTGTACTTTGCTTACCTGGCTGCGGTGAAATCGCAGAACGGCGGCGCGATGTCGCTGGGCCGTACCGCATCGTTCCTAGACATCTACATTGAGCGCGATTTCAAAGCGGGGATTTTAAACGAGCAGCAGGCGCAGGAGCTGATCGACCACTTCATTATGAAGATCCGTATGGTGCGCTTCCTGCGTACGCCGGAATTCGACACCCTGTTCTCAGGCGACCCTATCTGGGCGACCGAAGTTATCGGTGGTATGGGGCTTGATGGCCGCACGCTGGTGACGAAGAACTCGTTCCGCTATCTGCATACGCTGCACACCATGGGCCCGGCACCAGAGCCGAACCTGACGGTGCTGTGGTCTGAACAGCTACCAATCGCCTTTAAAAAGTACGCTGCCCAGGTGTCGATCATCACCTCGTCTTTGCAGTATGAAAACGACGATTTGATGCGTGCCGACTTTGACAGCGATGACTATGCCATTGCCTGCTGCGTCAGCCCGATGGTTATCGGCAAACAAATGCAGTTCTTCGGGGCGCGTGCCAACCTCGCTAAAACGTTGCTGTACGCAATCAACGGCGGCGTGGATGAGAAGCTGAAAATCCAGGTCGGGCCGAAAACGGCACCACTGATGGATGACGTGCTGGACTACGACACGGTGATGGAGAGCCTGGACCACTTTATGGACTGGCTGGCCGTGCAGTACATCAGCGCACTGAACATCATCCACTACATGCACGACAAGTACAGCTACGAAGCTTCGCTGATGGCGCTGCACGATCGTGATGTCTATCGCACGATGGCCTGTGGTATGGCGGGTCTGTCCGTGGCGGCGGATTCTCTGTCGGCTATCAAATATGCTCGCGTGAAACCGATTCGCGATGAAAACGGCCTGGCAATTGATTTCGAAATCGAAGGCGACTATCCGCAATACGGCAACAACGACGAGCGCGTAGACAGTATTGCCTGCGACCTGGTCGAACGCTTTATGAAGAAAATTAAAGTGTTGCCAACCTACCGTAACGCGGTGCCGACGCAGTCCATTCTGACCATCACCTCCAACGTGGTGTACGGACAGAAAACTGGTAACACGCCGGACGGACGTCGCGCAGGTACGCCGTTTGCGCCAGGGGCAAACCCGATGCACGGCCGCGATCGTAAAGGTGCGGTGGCGTCGTTAACCTCGGTCGCCAAACTGCCGTTCACCTATGCCAAAGACGGTATCTCGTACACCTTCTCCATTGTACCGGCAGCGCTGGGCAAAGAGGATGGAGTGCGTAAAACCAACCTGGTCGGTCTGCTGGACGGTTACTTCCACCATGAAGCGCATGTGGAAGGTGGGCAGCATCTGAACGTTAACGTTATGAACCGTGAAATGTTGATGGATGCCATTGAGCACCCGGAAAACTATCCGAACCTGACGATCCGCGTGTCTGGCTATGCGGTGCGCTTCAACGCGCTGACCCGTGAACAGCAGCAGGATGTTATTTCACGTACTTTCACCCAGGCGCTCTGACGCCGGAGGGACTATGAGAAAAGTTATTGCAACCGAATGTGCGCCAGGGGCTATCGGGCCTTACGTACAGGGGGTGGATCTGGGCAGCATGGTGTTGACGTCAGGTCAAATCCCGGTGTGTCCACAGACCGGTGAAGTGGCTGAAAACGTATCCGATCAGGCGCGTCAAAGCCTGGAAAACGTGAAAGCGATTGTCGAGTCTGCAGGTTTGAAAGTGAGCGATATCGTCAAGACCACCGTTTTCGTTTCCGACCTGAACGACTTCGCCACCATCAATCAGGTGTACCAGCAGTTCTTTGATGAGCATAAGGCAATCTACCCTACGCGCAGCTGCGTGCAGGTCGCCCGCTTACCCAAGGATGTGAAGCTGGAGATTGAAGCCATCGCCGTACGTGGCGACACGCTGTAATCCCTTGCGGGGCGATCTCAGGAGCGCCCCGATCCTTAATGAGTGTGAAACCTGGTCTTCACTGAACGGCAATCCGAGGGTGTGGATATGATTAGCGCATTCGATATTTTCAAGATTGGCATTGGACCTTCCAGCTCCCATACCGTGGGGCCAATGAACGCAGGTAAAAGCTTTATCGATCTGTTGGTCAGCAGCGGGGAACTCCCCAAAGCTACGCATATTGTGGTCGATCTTTATGGATCGCTTTCCCTGACCGGAAAAGGTCATGCGACAGATGTCGCCATCATGATGGGACTGGCCGGTAACAGTCCACAAAATGTTAATATAGATTCTATCGCTGGTTTTACTCAGGAAGTGGCCCGTACCGGACGTTTACCGGTTGCAGAGGGCACGCATGTTGTCGATTTTTCCCCAGACAAAAATATTCTCTTTCATACCGAAACGCTGCCACGCCATGAAAATGGCATGCGTATCACCGCATGGAACGGCACCGAGACGCTATTAAGCAAAACCTATTACTCCATCGGCGGTGGTTTTATCGTTGAAGAGGAGCAATTTGGTCAGGCGCATGATGTTGAAGCACACGTGCCCTACAATTTTCATTCCGCCAGCGAACTGCTGAAACTGTGCGAGCGCAACGGGCTGTCTGTTTCCGGCCTGATGATGCAAAACGAACTGGCGATGCGCAGCAAAGAAGAAATCGATGCTGGCTTTGCTGCCATTTGGGACGTTATGCACGCTGGAATTGAGCGCGGCATGAACACCGAAGGCGTTCTGCCGGGTCCACTGAACGTCCCGCGCCGCGCCGTGGCATTACGTCGGTTGCTGGTTTCCAGCGATAACCTGTCCAGCGACCCGATGAACGTTATCGACTGGATCAACATGTTTGCGCTGGCCGTGAGCGAAGAAAACGCCGCCGGATGCCGGGTTGTGACGGCACCGACCAATGGAGCATGTGGGATTATCCCTGCTGTCCTGGCCTATTACGACAAGTTCCGCCGCCCGGTGAATGCAAACTCCATTGCTCGCTACTTACTGGCCGCGGGGGCGATAGGCGCGCTGTATAAGATGAACGCCTCTATTTCTGGTGCCGAAGTGGGTTGCCAGGGGGAAATTGGCGTCGCTTGTTCAATGGCAGCAGCCGGGCTGACCGAGTTGCTCGGCGGTAGCCCGTCTCAGGTGTGTATTGCGGCGGAAATCGCCATGGAGCATAACCTGGGACTGACCTGCGATCCGGTCGCCGGACAGGTACAAATACCGTGTATTGAGCGCAATGCGATCAACGCGGTAAAAGCCGTCAACGCCGCGCGTATGGCGCTACGTCGAACATCTGAGCCACGCGTTTCGCTCGATAAAGTGATCGAGACTATGTATGAAACGGGCAAAGATATGAACGACAAATACCGTGAAACGTCACGTGGTGGTCTGGCTATCAAAGTGATTTGCACTTAACTAAATTTGTGTTTATTTCTCCTTTGGGCGCACTTGAGTGCGCCCTTTTTTTTGTTGTGATCTGCTTCAAAAAGGGAAATTAATCCTATTTTGTAAATATAAAATAGAAAAATTTTATTAAACATTATGAAATGAGTGGGTATTTATGTGAAGTTTTTCTCTGACCCTCGGCGTATGATTTCTCCATTCTAACGAACTCGCCTGCACGACTCGTACCGCGTATCGCATTGATGCGGAACGGAAAAATAATAAAACCTTACCCTACATTTTGAGCGAGATTTTTATGGAAACGGCAACGAATAACAGCGTAATACTTGACGCATCTGCTCCGGCGCGTCGGGCGGGGATGACCGAAAGTGAATGGCGTGAAGCCATTAAATTCGACAGCATGGACACTGGCTGGGTCATTATGAGTATCGGTATGGCAATTGGCGCGGGGATTGTTTTTCTTCCCGTCCAGGTAGGATTGATGGGGCTGTGGGTGTTCTTACTCTCTTCTATCATCGGCTATCCAGCCATGTATTTGTTCCAGCGCCTGTTTATCAACACGCTGGCTGAGTCCCCAGAGTGTAAAGACTACCCGAGCGTGATCAGCGGCTATCTGGGTAAGAACTGGGGCATCCTGTTAGGTGCGTTGTATTTTGTGATGCTGGTTATCTGGATGTTTGTCTATTCCACCGCCATCACCAACGATAGCGCCTCTTATCTGCACACGTTTGGCGTTACTGAAGGTTTACTGTCCGACAGCCCGTTCTATGGCCTGGTGCTGATTTGCATCCTGGTGGCCATCTCGTCACGCGGGGAAAAACTGCTGTTTAAAATCTCCACCGGCATGGTGCTGACCAAGCTGCTGGTAGTGGCAGCGCTTGGCGTATCGATGGTTGGGATGTGGCATTTGTATAACGTAGGTTTACTGCCGCCGATGGCGCTGCTGATCAAAAACGCGATCATAACATTGCCATTTACGCTGACCTCAATTCTGTTTATTCAAACATTAAGCCCGATGGTTATCTCGTATCGTTCTCGCAACAAATCCATTGAAGTGGCGCGCCATAAAGCCCTGCGAGCGATGAATATCGCGTTCGGTATTCTGTTCGTGACCGTCTTTTTCTACGCCGTTTCCTTCACGTTGGCGATGGGCCATGACGAAGCGGTTAAAGCTTATGAGCAGAATATTTCCGCTCTGGCGATTGCCGCGCAGTTTATCAGCGGTGCGGGTGCTGGTTGGGTGAAAATCGTCAGCGTAGTTTTGAACATCTTTGCCGTTATGACCGCTTTCTTCGGCGTCTACTTAGGTTTCCGTGAAGCGACTCAGGGGATCGTAATGAACGTGCTGCGCCGCAAAATGCCAGCCGAGAAAATTAACGAAACCCTGGTTCAGCGCGGCATTATGATTTTTGCCATCCTGCTGGCCTGGAGTGCAATTGTGCTCAATGCGCCGGTACTGAGCTTCACCTCTATTTGTAGTCCTATCTTCGGCATGGTGGGTTGTCTGATCCCGGCCTGGCTGGTCTACAAAGTTCCTTCACTGCACAAATACAAAGGCGCTTCCCTGTATCTGATTATTATCACGGGCCTGCTGCTGTGCGTTTCTCCGTTCCTGGCATTTTCCTGAGTTATCTGAGCAAAGGTTGTTGTTATGTTTGAGACTACATTGAATCCATTATGGGATAGTTTTATCCGCGCGGTACAGGAAGAGGTTAAGCCTGCGCTGGGTTGTACGGAACCTATCTCTCTGGCGCTGGCGGCAGCGGTCGCATCCTCTGAGCTGGACGGCGCGGTTGAACGTATTGATGCGTGGGTCTCACCGAACCTGATGAAAAACGGCATGGGCGTTACCGTGCCGGGTACTGGAATGGTCGGGTTACCTGTCGCGGCGGCGCTGGGTGCGCTGGGGGGAAATGCCCGTGCTGGTTTAGAGGTACTGAAAGATGCGTCGCCCCAAGCAATCGCTGATGCGAAAGCGATGTTGAGCGCTGGCAAGGTTGCGGTGATGCTGCAGGAACCTTGCGAGGATATCCTTTTTTCCCGCGCGAAGGTTTACAGCGCTGAAGGATGGGCTTGCGTGACGATTGTGGGCGGTCATACCAACATCGTCCACATCGAGACCAATAAGGGTGTAGTGTTCACCACAGAACAGAATGCTCAGGAAGAGGAGCTGGAGTCGCCGCTGGCGGTATTGTCTCACACATCGCTGGAAGAGATTCTGGCGTTCGTGAACGCGGTACCGTTTGAGTCGATCCGCTTTATTCTTGATGCGGCAAAGCTGAACGGTGCGCTGTCTCAGGAAGGGCTGCGCGGTAACTGGGGCTTGCACATCGGAACCACGCTTGAGAAGCAGTGCGCGCGTGGCCTGCTGGCGAACGATCTCTCCACCTCTATTTTGATCCGTACCAGTGCGGCATCGGATGCGCGAATGGGCGGGGCGACGCTGCCGGCCATGAGCAACTCCGGATCCGGCAATCAGGGTATTACCGCGACTGTTCCGGTCATGGTGGTGGCCGAGCACTTTGGCGCGGATGAGGAGAAACTGGCGCGGGCGCTGATGTTGTCTCACCTGAGCGCTATTTACATCCATCATCAGCTTCCGCGTTTGTCTGCGCTATGCGCGGCAACTACGGCGGCGATGGGCGCAGCAGCGGGGATGGCATGGATCGTGGATGGCCGCTACAACACCATCGCGATGGCGATCAGCAGCATGATTGGCGACGTGAGCGGAATGATTTGCGATGGCGCTTCAAACAGCTGCGCGATGAAAGTCTCAACCAGCGCATCTGCGGCGTGGAAAGCGGTGCTGATGGCACTGGATGATACTGCCGTAACCGGAAACGAAGGGATTGTGGCGCATAACGTGGAACAATCTATCGCTAACCTGTGTGCGCTGGCGTGTCGGTCGATGCAGGAAACCGACAAGCAGATCATTGAGATCATGGCCAGTAAGGCGCATTAATCTCCAGGTCGGGTAAGGCGTTGCCGCCACCCGGCATAAGTCTGAGCCGCCTTTTCAGGCGGCTTCTTCGTCTTCCAGCCGTAGTTCAGCATCGGCCACAATCGCTTCCAGCTCTGTCAGCATTTCTTCATAGCCGAAGGGAACCGTTTCCCGTTTTTTCAGCTCAACCTGTGGCTGGCGTTTTTTTGATGATTTCTTGCTCAATAGTCGTACTCCATTGTTTTCCCTGACTATACGGGCAAATCTATCAGCAAAGCGCGCAGCGGGGTATCGGCGACTAACGTTATGTTAGTTTCGTCACGAATAAATGCCCCATCGCCACAGGTGAGCGCTTCTTTTTCGGCGCCAGATGTCACCGCATGGAATCTGCCGTGAATCGACTGTAAATAAGCGCGTGGCCCATGTAACTGAAAACTCAGCGATTCACCTTGCTGGAGTTCAACGTGGTGCACCCATACCTGTTGGCGCAGATGCAGGCTGCCTTGTTCACCGTCCGGCGAGGCCAGCAGCTGATGCTTACCGGTACCCAGCGTGGCTTTCTGTACGCAGGCGTTTTCACGCTGCGGGCAGGCGTCCAGCCAGAGCTGCATCCGCGTTAACGGTTTGTCTTTGCTGATATTGTGTTCGCTATAGCTAATCCCGGGCTGTGTCGCGAGCAGTAAAACTTCGCCTGCTTTGGCCTTGATATGGTTGCCTTCGCTGTCTCGGTACTCTGCTTCCCCTTCAAGGATCAGATTGACGATATCCACCTTCGGATAGGTCCGCGGCTGGAAAGAGGCCCCCGGTGCCAGAACTTCCTGGTTCAGAACACGCAGCGAGGCATAACCCAGCAGTTTAGGATCAAAATAGTGTCCAAAGGAGAAGGTATAACGGGCCTGCAGCCAGCCGTAGTCTGCTTGCCCGCATTGTTTGGCTGTACGGGTAGTAATCATAGTTCTTGACCTCTCTTTACTTCCTTTTATGTTAAATGGCTAGACGCTGCATTGTTAGCCAGATATTCTGCCCGGTATGTTCAAATTTCCTGAATGAGAACGAGATGGCTAAAGAAAGGGCTTTAACGCTTGAGGCGTTACGCGTCATGGACGCAATAGACAGGCGCGGCAGCTTTGCCGCCGCCGCAGACGAACTGGGGCGCGTGCCTTCCGCACTTAGCTATACCATGCAGAAGCTGGAGGAAGAGCTGGACGTAGTGCTGTTTGACCGTTCAGGCCACCGCACAAAATTCACTAACGTCGGGCGTATGCTGCTGGAGCGTGGGCGCGTACTGCTGGAAGCTGCGGATAAACTGACTACCGATGCCGAAGCGCTGGCTCGCGGATGGGAAACGCATTTGACTATCGTTACCGAAGCACTGGTGCCAACGGCGGCGTTTTTCCCGCTGATCGACAGACTGGCCGGGAAGGCCAATACCCAGCTTTCCGTTATTACCGAAGTTCTGGCCGGGGCGTGGGAGCGTCTTGAGCAGGGGCGGGCGGATATCGTGATTGCGCCGGATATGCATTTTCGCTCATCTTCCGAAATCAACTCGCGCAAGCTGTACTCGCTGATGAACGTGTATGTGGCGGCACCGGATCATCCTATCCACCAGGAGCCGGAACCGTTATCGGAAGTCACCCGTGTGAAATACCGTGGGATCGCTGTGGCGGATACCGCACGTGAACGTCCGGTGCTGACCGTTCAACTGCTGGATAAACAGCCGCGTCTGACGGTGAGTACGATAGAAGATAAACGTCAGGCGCTGCTGGCCGGATTGGGCGTAGCGACAATGCCGTACCCGCTGGTGGAAGAGGATATTGCAGCTGGTCGACTGCGGGTCGTTAGTCCGGAATCGACAAGCGAGATAGATATTATTATGGCCTGGCGTCGTGACAGCATGGGCGAGGCGAAATCCTGGTGTCTGCGAGAAATTCCCAAGCTGTTTGCGGGTAAATAAGAAATACGCCCCTCCAACGGAAGGGGCGTATTTAAATTCAGGACAACTGTTTGGGGTCAGCGCCGAAGCGGTTACTCCCCGGAGTGCCGTTTTGACAGTTGAAAATGATGATCACCAACCAGCCGACGATCGGGATCAGCAGCACCAGCAGCCACCAGGCTGAACGATCCGTGTCATGTAAACGCCGAAACTGTACCGCCCACCACGGGATAAAGACCAGAACCCCGTAAATCGTCGTTAATATGCCTTCTCCTCCGGCGCGTTCCCAGCCAAGCATTCTGTCCAGAATGCCCAGCACGAACGTGAAGATGATGTTGACCAGCACAAACATCCAGTATTCTTTACGACGCGCGCGGCCACCAAACCCAAAGTAGTTCTTTAATACGTTTAAATACCAATCCATTTTTGCCTCGTTCTGCGTTCAATTACTTGTTTTTAAAGCAATCAAATTAAGAATAGCTGCGAATGGAATGCTGGTAAATATTTGTGTTGTTAATTATTTGGCCTCCAAACGGGCAATGCCGATCAGTTAAGCATGTATGGTGAACATGTGATTCTTGCTCAGGGTTCCGTTCACCTCATGTGCGTTGCTTCTCTGATATCTTTATACCCGTGAACGGGCAAGGGAGGCTCACCGCCGCCTCCCTTGCAACCCAGGCTCCCGGCGGGAAAATCGTTGCTGCGCGATGTATTCGTCTTATTCCGTCTGCCTGTCGGGTCGGAGCCGAGCCTGCGTCCATGCAGGCCGTCCCCTCTGCCCGCATGGATGCGGGTTCAGGGCGCGTTTTACAGGGACGTTTCCTCGCGCCCGACCCGGTAGCCTGGAGGAATAAGCGGAGGGTATTGCATAGCAACAATTTTCCTGCCGGGAGCCGGGATTGTAAAGGGCGTGGCGGAGAACGCCCTTTACACGTTCACAGGAATCGGTGCTTCAGAGAAACGATGAACATGAGGTGAACGGAACCCTTTCCCTGAAATAGCATATTCATTACCTCCGCCAGCACATGTTGATGCCTTTCGAAACTGAGGCGTTAACTGAACAGCATTACCCAAACGGAGGCCAGTGTAAATCAGGCGAAACGCTCGTCACGCCCATGAGGTTCGCTGAGATCCTGCCACGGGCCGATTGAAATAATACCGGTCGGGTTGATTGTTTTGTGGCTACGGAAGTAGTGATGACGGATATGGTCAAAGTTGACGGTCTCCGCAATGCCCGGCATCTGGTAGATATCGCGCAGAAAACCGTACAGATTCAGGTAATCACTGATGCGGTGTTTGTCGCACTTGAAGTGGGTGACATAAACCGGATCAAAGCGCACCAGCGTGGTCCACAGGCGAATATCGGCCTCAGTTAGCTGGTCACCGGTCAGGAAGCGATGCTGACCCAGGATCTGCTCCAGTCGTGCCAGAGATTGAAAGACTTTTTCCACGGCATCGTCGTAGGCTTCCTGGCTGGTGGCAAATCCCGCTTTATACACGCCGTTATTGACGTTGTCATAAATCCAGCCGTTCAGCTCGTCGATTTTGCTTTGCAGGGCAGGTGGATAGTAATCCCCGGCTTTCGCACCCAGCGCATCAAACGCAGTGTTAAACATGCGGATGATTTCTGCAGATTCGTTGCTGACAATAGTATGGTTTTTTTTGTCCCACAGTACCGGAACGGTCACCCGACCGCTGTAGTGCGGATCGGCGTGTAAATAGAGCTGATAAAGAAATTCGTGCTGATACAGGGTATCGCCGGTTGCCGCTGGGAAGTTGTCGTCAAAGGTCCAGCCGTTTTCCAGCATTAGCGGATGCACAACGGAAACGGAAATAAACGGTTCCAGCCCTTTAAGTTTACGCAAAATCAGTGTGCGATGTGCCCACGGACAGGCCAGAGAAACGTACAGATGATAACGGTCTTTTTCGGCAGCAAAGCCACCTTCACCGGTCTGGCCAGGCGTGCCATCTGCGGTGAGCCAGTTACGGAAAGCCGATGCAGAACGTTGAAATTTCCCACCGGTTGATTTGGTATCGTACCAGGTGTCATGCCAGACGCCGTCAATCAGTTGTCCCATTTTATCGTCTCCTCAGATAGCAAAAGCGAGGAGATATCTCCTCGCTTTTTGATGTGTTCAGTATAGTTTGCTTACCACTTTTTATTCAGTACGCGGTCAATACTGAATGCGCCCGGACCGGTGATAGCCAGCAGCAGGAAGCCGCCTGCGATGGTCAGGTTTTTCATAAACATCAGAGAGTTCACACCTTCCGCAAAGTTACTGTGGAAGAGGAACGCCGTCAGCAGCGTGAAGCCTGCGGTGAACAGCGCGGTAGTACGGGTCAGGAAACCGAACAGAATTGCCAGGCCGCCGCCAAACTCAAGCAGAATCACCAGCGGCAGCATAAATCCAGGGACGCCCATGGCTTCCATGTACTGTTGGGTACCTGCATATCCGGTGATTTTTCCCCAACCTGCGGTAATAAACAGGATTGGCATCAGAATGCGCGCTACCAGTACACCAACATCTTCTAATTTCTTCATCATACTCTCCAGGAAACCACTCAGGCGGCTTATTGTGTTTTTTTGTGCACCGGCGCTGCAGAGCGCGTCGTTGCTGTCGATGGAGAGAATCATAAACGTGCTTAGTGACAATTGTTAGCAAGGAAAACTGTCAGAAATTATCAAAAAATTTGAGGTTAGGTGGGAGTAGGGGGATTAGCCGCGCAACTGCTGCTGCCTGATGGTCGATTTCACCAGACGCCAGATGCTCCAGACGCTAAAGCCGCGTTTGGCCCAGCGTACCAGCAGATTTGGGTTACGGATGGTGCGAACCGCCATAATACTGCTCCCGACTAACACCCAGCCGCGCAGGTTCAACAGCGTCTTCCAGCCACGATCGTAGACCTCGGTGGCTTCCAGCCAGTCGCGGCGAGTAGCAGACAGATCCAGCCGTTGCTGCTGGATCTGTCCAAGCAGTTGCGCCTTACGTTGTTGACGTTCGACTTTACTGCTCATTATGCGTCATCCTCCAGAGCCCGCCTGTCGTTCGCGAGTTCATTGCGCGTATGGCGTAGCAGCGTTGTTTTACGCGCTTTACGCAGCGTCCATATCCCGCCAATCAGCGCTAACAGCAACAGCACTACGGTGGTGGCAATCATGGCGTTCAGGCGGTATTGAGGGTCAATGGCCCAGATGATAAGTACCATCAGGCTCATCAGGCCAAACGCCGCGAACAGCATAGTCAGCCCAAGCATCAGCAGGATCTGGATGAGGTTGGCTTTTTCCTCTTCCAGCTCAACGACGGCCAGCCGCAGCCGCGTCTCTACGATCTCAACGAGAATCGTCAGGATCCGCTGTCCAATACCCAGTACGCCTTTGCCTGGACCTTGTGCGTGTTGAGAATCAGCCATTGTTAACGGCGCGACAGCAGTACACCAAGCACCACACCGACTGCAGCGCCAATGCCGACGCCTGTCCATGGGTTTTCGCGCACGTAGTTATCGGCTTTAGCCGCGGCCTCACGGGTCTGTTTGGCAATCACATCGCTGGTTTCACTCAGACGATGGCGGCTCTCGCGCAGCGCATGTTCGGCTTTGCTGCGAATTTTACTCATCTCTTCCTTCGACTTATCGCCAGAAGAGCTAAGTACTTCTTCAAGCGTATCCGCAAGAGATTTCAGCTCAGCGCGCAGGTTTTCCGTAGCATTATCTTTCGACATAGTTTTCTCCAGTTGAGTGGCTAGTTACCGTACTTAGTAATCGCGGGTCTCGAGTTCTTTTAGCTCTTTCTGAGCTTCAGCAAGCTTGTGTTCGCGCTTAGCTACCTTATCCGCATCGCCTTTTTGCTTAGCTTCGGCTAAGTCACGTTGACGCTCGGCAATCTCATTTTTCTGCTCGGCGATTTTTTTCTGATGGTTGGCGCGCAGTTTGCTGTCAGTACAGTTTGCCCTGACTTCGCTCAGCGCTTTGTTCAGTCCATTGATGCGGCTCTGATTATTGTGTTTTTCGGCATAGCTAATCTCCCGCTGAATGTCTTGTTCTTTTTCCTGACAGAGGGTGTTGGCGTAGCTGCCGGCACTTAGAGCGAAAAGGCTAATTGCCAAAGCGATGCGGTATTTCATTCTTGAACCTTCCATTGTGATTCGACCTCGTCGTTTAGGGTCGATGCTCCAGAATAATAAAACGTTGGGTCATAAGCCCAGTTTATTAATCATAGGCGCTAAACGGTGAAATCACCAAAGTGAGTGATCTAATTCAGATTCCTGGAAATTAACCAAAGCGGTGTGGAGTATCACGTAAGCGGGATAACCACTGCACCGCCTGATTATCATCATCCTGCTGAGCGATAACGAAACCGTGCGGTAAAGTTCGATCAAGTACGACCTTTGCCGCTGCGCTCTGCGCGCTGGAATCAAAGGTAATCAGCAGTGCGTCATTTTGCGGAGTGATGCTTTTAAAACGAATGCCGTTGGCATCCAGGTGATGCCAGATAGAGAAGCCATCAGGCATGCTGGCTCCCTGGTTTACGGCACGAATGGCAAGCGTTGATTCCTGCTGGCGAATGACAGACCAGGTCAGGAGCAACGCGCCAATGAACAGCATAAAAGTGGTGGACCAGGCAAGTCGTCGGAGCGTTATGCATGGTTTCAGCATAATTTACCCTCGGTTCCCGTATTTCTTCTTCCAAAGAACAACCAGTGAACCTGCCAGACCAAACACCAGTAACACCACAGGAAGCAGCATCAGACAAGACATCAGCTGATCTTCATACTTGAGAAACACCGGCGTTTTGCCCAGCAGATAACCAAGCGTTGTGAGAATCAAAACCCAAAGCAGTCCACTCATCCAGTTGAAGAACTGAAAGCGCGCATTGTTCAGGCCGGACAATCCTGCGATGGTCGGCAGTAATGTTCTGACAAACGCGATGAAGCGACCGACCAGCAGCGCAGACAAGCCATGCTTATGGAACAGATGATGCGCGCGCTGATGGTAATGCGCGGGCAGATGAGATAGCCAGTTTTGTACTGTGCGGGTATTCCCCAGCCATCGCCCCTGGATATAGCTAAGCCAGCAACCCAGGCTGGCTGCGGTAGTGAGCAGCAGTAACGTTTGCGGGAAACCCATCGCGCCTTTGGCGATAAGTACGCCGACCAGCACCAGTAGACTGTCGCCAGGTAAAAAGGCCGCTGGCAGCAGTCCGTTTTCCAGAAACAAAATGGTAAATAGTACGAAATAGAGCATGCCAATCATGGAAGGATTGGCCAGCGTTTCAAAATCCTGAGCCCATAAAGCATTCAGTAATTGAGTCAGTAGTTCCATTCAATATTCCTGGAGAATCGGTTGTCGTCATGCCGGTTTTCTGGAGTTTGTAACGCCGCAATTTTATTGGTGTTTTTTACATGGATCGCGGTCTGACACAAATTCACGGCCTGAACTATTCCCTGTAAAGTTGTGAAGTAAGCAAGCTCTCAAACACAAAAATTCAAATAGCATCTAATTGTAACAAAGGTCAACGTTGTCCGTTATAGAAATTACGGTTGTTGAACTGTGATTTTGCTTATCGCAATGGAGGGAGGCGAGAGGATTTACACAGGCTGACACTTTATACCTAATGCTTACCAAGCAGGAGAAACAGGCGCTTTGTCGCGCCTGCATCGAAAAGATTGCTTATTTAGCGCTGTTAACTGCCGTATCGAGATGAACGACCGGATTTTCTGCAAAAAGATAACGATCGGCGTTGAACTCAAAATCATCGCTGGTCTCGTTGAATAACATGATTTTGGTATTCTCCAGGTGCTGCCACATCGCCAATTTTGCCGCATTGGGATCTTTACGGATCAGTGCTTTGAGAATTTGATCATGGTCATCACACCAGTTATCGACGGTACGTGCGTCGATATGCTCGTGCAGTTTTTTCCAGTACGGGTTGTGGCTGCGCTGGGTCCACATTTTTTCCACGATGGCGGCCAGCGCTGAGTTCTGCGTGGCTAGCGCGACCTGAATATGAAACTGCAGATCCCATTCGGAATCGCGGAAGCATTTTTCATTCCGCGCATGCTCTTGAATGTCCATCAGTTTCATGATGTCTTGCTTGGTAACCTGCGTAGCAGCAAATTCAGCGATATTGCTTTCAATCAACTGACGAGCCTGAAGCAGCTCGAAAGGACCATAATTGGCGAATTCAAGCGATTCGTCGGTGGCCTGCTGGTGACGGGCCTGGTTCGAAATGACATGAATGCCAGAACCTTTGCGCACTTCTACATAGCCCTCAACTTCGAGCATGATAATCGCTTCACGAACCACGGTACGGCTGACATTTTTTTCATCGGCGATAAAGCGCTCTGCGGGGAGTTTTTCACCCACCAGATAGACGCCCTGCTCAATGCGTTCTTTCAGATCAGCGGCAAGTTGTTGGTACAAACGTCGTGGTTCAGTGATTTCCATATGCGCTCCAGGCATGATACGGCAGACTCTATTTGTTATACCACTTTTACGATTACGGCTCCACTCGCGACGTCAAAAAAGCCGCCAGATAACTGGCGGCTTAGCATGACAAAACCTTGTTAAATCTTGTCCGGTTAACTTTGCGCAGCGGGATCGCCAGTTTGCGACTCTGACTCTACCTCGCTGGCCGATTTGTTCTGCAATACTGTCCAGATGACTAACGCGCCGAGGAGGTCGAATACCGCCAGTACGGCAAACAGTGGGCTAAAGCCGATGGTGTCAGCCAGTGCGCCGACGACCAGCGCAAACAGCGTACTTGCAAGCCAGGCGGACATACCGGTCAGACCGTTCGCCGTTGCCACTTCATTACGACCAAACACGTCAGAAGAGAGTGTGATCAGCGCACCGGACAGCGCCTGGTGAGCAAAGCCACCGACGCACAGCAGGGCGATAGCAATGTATGGGCTGGTGAACAGACCGATCATCCCTGGGCCAATCATCAGCAATGCACCCATGGTGACGACCATTTTACGCGAAACGATCAGGTTAACGCCGAACCAGCGCTGGAACAGCGGCGGTAAGTAACCCCCAACGATACAGCCCAGGTCAGCAAACAGCATCGGCATCCAGGCAAACATCGCAATTTCTTTCAGGTTAAAGCCGTAGACTTTAAACATGAACAACGGGATCCAGGCGTTGAAGGTCCCCCATGCCGGTTCTGCCAGGAAACGCGGCAGCGCGATGCCCCAGAACTGGCGGTTACGCAGGATCTGACCGAGCGACATTTTTTTCGAGGTCGCGTTTTTATGCTGTGATTCCTGACCATTCAGAATGTAATCACGTTCTTCATCAGACAGTTTTTTCTGGTCGCGCGGGTGTTTGTAGAACACAAGCCAGCACATCGCCCAGATGAAGCTCAGCGCACCGGAAATAATGAATGCCATCTGCCAGCTGTGCATGACGATGGCCCAGACCACCAGCGGTGGAGCAATCATCGCGCCGATAGAAGAGCCGACGTTAAAGTAACCTACGGCAATTGAACGCTCTTTTGCCGGGAACCATTCAGAACTGGCTTTCAGACCCGCAGGGATCATTGCGGCTTCAGCGGCACCTACCGCGCCACGCGCCAGTGCCAGTCCACCCCAACTGCCAGCCAGTGCGGTCGCGCCACAGAAGACGGCCCACAGAACGGCGAACATCGCATAACCCACTTTTGTGCCGAGCACATCGAGCACGTAGCCGGCAACGGGTTGCATTACGGTGTAAGCAGCAGAATACGCTGCGATGATATAGGAATACTGTTGAGTGGAGATGTGTAACTCTTCCATCAGAGTTGGCGCAGCTGCCGCCACAGTGTTACGTGTCAGGTAACCCAGCACGGTGCCAAGTGTCACCAGTGCAATCATGTACCAACGTAACCCTTTAATTTTACGCATGTAAAACCTCATCGTTTTGTTATGTCCGCGAACGAGCGGTCATCTTCCAGTTCAGGGCGGAGGATGTTCTTTAACGAGGGGGGACCGAAAAAAAGCCGGTACTCCCCGAACTTTGCCATGTCAATAATTGTGCTAATTCGGTTTCCGTACCGGTCAATCCGATGGATATCCATCGGTAATTTGCATTCCGTCGGCTTATGTATCGCGACGGCCAAAAGATAACTTGTCATACAGCTTTAAAAGGTGAGTGCCATCACAAAAGTGTGAATCTTCGTGTGGTCATTATTTCGATTCAGCAAAGCCAGAACTGGCGCGGCTTGACGCGTGATTTACCTCTTTGAGAGTAATTTTTTTGTCACCATTTGTTGATCTAACTCACGAAAATATCTTCAGCGTATAGAAATTGGTGTGATAACTTTGTCAACATCAAAACATAAGCAATCTGACGCACTCGTTGAGAGGAAGACGATAATGACCCCGTTTATGACTGAAGATTTCCTGCTGGACACCGAATTTGCCCGCCGTCTGTACCATGATTATGCCAAAGACCAGCCGATCTTCGATTACCACTGCCATTTACCACCGCAACAAATCGCTGAAAACTACCGTTTTAATAACCTGTATGACATCTGGCTGAAGGGTGATCACTACAAATGGCGTGCGATGCGTACCAATGGCGTCGCTGAGCGCTTGTGTACCGGCGATGCGTCCGATCGCGAGAAGTTTGACGCATGGGCCGCCACGGTTCCGCACACTATCGGTAACCCGCTGTACCACTGGACCCACCTCGAATTACGTCGTCCGTTTGGTATTACAGGTAAGCTGCTGTCTCCGGCAACGGCTGACGAAATCTGGAACCAGTGCAATGAGCTGCTGGCACAGGACAAATTCTCCGCGCGCGGAATCATGCAGCAGATGAATGTGAAAATGGTCGGCACTACCGATGATCCGATCGACTCTCTGGAGCACCATGCGGCCGTTGCTAAAGACGGAAGCTTTGATGTGAAAGTGCTGCCGAGCTGGCGTCCGGATAAAGCCTTTAACATTGAGCTGGCGACCTTTAATGACTACATGGCGAAGCTCGGTGAAGTGTCTGACACGGATATCCGCCGCTTCAGCGACCTGCAAGCTGCACTGACCAAACGTCTTGATCACTTCGCAGCTCACGGCTGTAAAGTCTCTGACCATGCGCTGGATGTGGTGCTGTTTGCAGAATCTAACGAATCTGAGCTGGATAGCATTCTGGCGCGTCGCCTGGCGGGTGAAACCCTGAGTGAACATGAAGTGGCGCAGTTCAAAACCGCCGTTCTGGTGTTCCTCGGCGCTGAATACGCCCGTCGCGAATGGGTACAGCAGTACCACATCGGCGCGCTGCGTAATAACAACCTGCGTCAGTTCAAACTGCTCGGCGCGGACGTCGGCTTCGACTCCATCAATGATCGTCCGATGGCGGAAGAACTGTCCAAACTGCTGAGCAAGCAGAATGAACAAAACCTGCTGCCGAAAACCATTCTGTACTGCCTGAACCCGCGTGATAACGAAGTGCTGGGCACTATGATCGGTAACTTCCAGGGCGAAGGTATGCCGGGCAAAATGCAGTTCGGTTCCGGCTGGTGGTTCAACGATCAGAAAGACGGGATGGAACGTCAGATGACGCAGCTGGCCCAGCTCGGTTTGCTGAGCCGTTTCGTCGGCATGCTGACCGATAGCCGTAGCTTCCTGTCATACACGCGCCATGAATACTTCCGTCGTATTCTGTGCCAGATGATTGGCCGTTGGGTTGCTGCAGGTGAAGCACCGGCAGATATCCAGCTGCTGGGTGAAATGGTCAGAAATATTTGCTTCAACAATGCGCGCGATTATTTCGCCATTGAACTGAACTAAGGCCTGGGTGAAGGTATGCAATACATCAAGATCCATGCGCTGGATAACGTCGCGGTTGCGCTTGCTGATTTGGCTGAAGGAAACGAAGTCACCGTTGATGGGCAGGCGGTAATCCTGCGTCAGGCGGTCTCTCGTGGCCATAAATTCGCCTTATGCGATATTGCGAAAGGCGAAAACGTCATTAAATACGGTTTGCCAATTGGCCATACGCTGGTGGATGTTGCGGCGGGTGAGCATATTCATGCTCACAACACGCGTACCAATCTGAGCGACCTGGATACGTATCGCTACCAACCTGATTTTCAGGCGGAAGTTGCACAACCGGCGGATCGCGATGTGCAGATCTACCGTCGTGCCAACGGCGATGTTGGCGTGCGCAACGAACTGTGGATCCTACCAACGGTAGGCTGCGTTAACGCGATGGCACGCCAGATGCAGAACCGTTTTCTGAAAGAGACTAACGACGCCGAAGGAATCGACGGCGTGCATCTCTTCAGCCACACCTACGGCTGTTCACAGCTCGGCGACGACCACATTAATACCCGCACCATGCTGCAAAACATGGTGCGTCACCCGAATGCGGGTGCGGTGCTGGTGGTTGGTCTGGGCTGTGAAAACAATCAGGTGGATGCCTTCCGCGAAACCTTAGGCGAGTACGATCCTGATCGCGTTCACTTCATGGTCTGCCAACATCAGGAAGACGAAGTGGAAGCGGGGATTGAACATCTTCACCAGCTGTACAACGTGATGCGTAACGATAAGCGTGAACCGGGTAAGCTGGGCGAGCTGAAGTTTGGTCTGGAATGCGGCGGCTCTGACGGCCTCTCCGGTATTACCGCCAACCCGATGCTGGGCCGTTTCTCCGACTACGTGATTGCTAACGGCGGAACTACAGTGCTGACCGAAGTGCCGGAAATGTTCGGCGCCGAACAGCTGCTGATGGACCACTGCCGCGATGAAGAAACGTTTGGCAAGCTGGTCACCATGGTCAATGACTTCAAGCAGTATTTCATTGCCCACGATCAGCCGATCTACGAGAACCCATCGCCGGGCAACAAAGCGGGTGGTATCACCACGCTGGAAGATAAATCGCTGGGCTGTACGCAAAAAGCAGGCTCCAGTCAGGTGGTGGACGTACTGCGCTACGGCGAGCGTCTGAAAACCCACGGCCTGAACCTGTTGAGCGCACCGGGCAACGATGCCGTCGCCACCAGCGCGCTGGCGGGCGCGGGCTGTCATATGGTGTTGTTCAGTACCGGTCGCGGTACGCCGTACGGTGGTTTTGTACCGACGGTGAAAATTGCCACCAACAGCGAGCTGGCAGCGAAGAAAAAGCACTGGATCGATTTTGACGCTGGACAGTTGATCCACGGTAAAGCGATGCCTCAACTGCTGAGCGAGTTTGTCGATACGATCGTTGAGTTCGCCAACGGTAAGCAAACCTGCAACGAGCGCAACGATTTCCGGGAACTGGCTATCTTTAAAAGCGGCGTAACGTTGTAATTACCCTTCATCTTTTGCACCACAGCTGTGTTGGCTGCGTTCGCCCACCCCGGTCACTTACTCATGTAAGCTCTCGGGGATGTGCGAACTTGCCACCTTGCTGTAGCACAAAATCTTTTGGGTAAGTTTGTTTATGGTGGAATCTAAAAACGGCGTTTCATAATATGGAGCGCCGTTTGTTTTTGCATTACGTGACAAGGATCATTCATGACCGCGTATTGGCTGGCCCAGGGCGTAGGTGTCATCGCCTTTCTGATCGGCATTACCACCTTTTTCAATCGCGATGAGCGCCGCTTCCGGCTGCAACTTGCTGTCTATAGCGCCACCATTGGCGTGCATTTTTTTCTGATGGGCGCCTGGCCCGCGGGAATGAGCGCAGAACTCAACACCATCCGCACACTTGTCTCAATGCATACCCGCAAACTGTGGGTGATGACCGTTTTTATTATCCTCACCCTGGTTCTCGGTCTGGCGAAATTACAGCATGCGATGGAGCTGTTACCGATAATTGGCACGCTGGCCAGCACCTGGGCGCTGTTTCGCTGCAAAGGGTTAACCGTGCGTTGCGTAATGTGGTGCGCAACCGCCTGTTGGGTTATCCATAATTTCTGGCTGGGATCGATTGGCGGGACGATGATCGAAGGGAGTTTTCTGGTGATGAATGGCCTGAACATTATTCGCTTCCGGCGGATGCAAAAACGTGGAATTGATCCGTTCAAAATTGAAAAAAGCGTACAAGAAAAGAGCCCCTCCGCCCGATAACGGAGGGGCGCAGGGATTAGCCGCGCAGAGCGTTATTTGCCAGACGCTCGTCTTCAGCCTGGCAGGCTGCCGCGGTAAACAAGACATCTGTAGAAGAGTTCAGCGCCGTTTCACAGGAATCCTGCAATACGCCGATGATAAAGCCGACGGCAACTACCTGCATGGCGATATCATTCGGGATACCGAACATATTACACGCCAGTGGGATCAGCAGCAGAGATCCACCCGCCACGCCAGATGCGCCACAGGCGCAAAGCGAAGCCACCACGCTCAGTAACAGCGCCGTCGGTAAATCGACCGGAATACCCAGCGTATTCACCGCCGCCAGCGTCAGCACGGTAATGGTGATCGCCGCACCCGCCATATTGATGGTGGCGCCCAGCGGGATAGATACCGAGTAGGTATCACGATCCAGATTCAGCTTCTCACATAGCGCCATATTCACCGGAATGTTGGCGGCAGAACTGCGGGTAAAGAAAGCGTACACGCCGCTTTCGCGCAGACAGGCCAGCACCAGCGGATACGGGTTACGGCGAATTTTCCAGAAGACCAGCAGTGGGTTGACCACAAACGCCACCAGCAGCATACAGCCTACCAGTACGGTCAGCAGTTGGGCGTAGCCCCAAAGCGTTGCGAAACCGGTGGTTGCCAGCGTGGATGAGACCAGACCAAAGATACCGATTGGCGCGAAACGAATCACCAGCTTTACCATAAAGGTGACGGCGTTGGACATATCATTGACCAGATTTTTGGTCGTTTCATTACCGTGGCGCAGTGCAAAGCCCAGACCAACGGCCCAGACCAGAATACCGATATAGTTAGCGTTAAGCAGGGCATCAATTGGGTTAGAAACCATGCTCATCAGCAGGCTACGCATTACTTCAACGATGCCGGACGGCGGCACGATATCGCCAGCGCTGCTGGAAAGGTGCAGTGTCGACGGGAAGGCGAAGCTGAAGACAACGGCGGCTAATGCCGCTGAAAATGTTCCGAGCAGGTAAAGGAACAGAATGGGGCGGATATTGGTTTTTTGCCCGTGTTGGTGGTTGGCGATAGAGGCCATGACCAGCATCAGAACCAGAATTGGCGCGACGGCTTTTAATGCGCCGACGAACAGCGTACCCAGTAAACCAACGGCTTCTGCCGCAGGTTTTGACACCAGTGCGAGTAAAATCCCCAGTACCAGGCCAATCAAAATTTGTTTAACCAGGCTCCCTTGCGCCAAACGCGAGAGTAGCCCCGATGAACGTTGCGTAGTCATGTCGTGATCCTTTCATTGTGTTGTTGCTCATCCATCGTGCGCTCTTACGACGCATCTTTCTGGATGTAACAAAGTGTTTGCGTGGTTGAGTATAAGGAAAGATAAAGCTTCGGGAAGAGAAATATCCTGGATTCCCCGCTGAGATCATATTTTATAACTTTGAATTAACATTGTTTTGACATGATAAACAAAAAGCCCGACGCACGCAGTGTGCTGCCGGGCTTTTCAGCTAGCAGATGAAACTTACTGTATTTGCTGCTTTTTATCGTGCTGGTGGTTGACCCATGCGTTAACAATCAGCGTCACAAACAGAATGCCAAATACCACGCCTAACGAGATAGCGATCGGGATATGGTAGAAATCGACGATCAGCATCTTAATACCGATAAACACCAGAATAACCGACAAGCCGTACTTCAGCATCGAGAAACGCTCCGCCACGCCCGCCAGCAGGAAGTACATTGCACGCAGCCCCAAAATAGCAAACAGGTTCGAGGTCAGCACGATGAACGGGTCGGTGGTAACGGCAAAGATAGCCGGAATACTGTCGACGGCGAAAATCACGTCGCTCAGCTCAACCAGAATCAACACCAACATCAGCGGCGTGACAAACAGCAGACCGTTTTTACGCACGAAGAATTTTTCATCTTCGATGGTATCGGTCATGCGCAAATGGCCGCGCAGCCAGCGTACTAACGGTCTGTCGCCGATACCGGAGGCATCTTCTTTCGCCAGCGCCATCTTCACGCCGGTAAACAGCAGGAACGCGCCGAACACGTACAGCAGCCACTCAAACTGGGTGATAAGCCAGCTGCCGGCGAAGATCATGATCGTACGCAGAACAATTGCTCCCAGCACGCCATACACCAATACCCGGCGCTGCAACGCAGGCGGCACTGAGAAGTAGCTGAAGAGCATCAACCAGACAAAGACGTTATCTACTGCCAGCGATTTTTCGATCAGATAGCCGGTCAGGAACGCCAGTGCCTGTGGGTCGGCAACGGCGCGGCCCTGGGTTTCCACCAGGTACCACCAGAAGGCGGCGTTAAACACTAGCGACAGCGTTACCCAGACGATTGACCAGGCCGCAGCCTGTTTCATCGACATCGTATGTGCGCCACGACGACCCTGCAACAGCAGGTCGATGGCCAGCATAATTACCACTACGACAGCGAAGCCACCCCATAACAACGGTGTGCCGACAGTATTCATTGTATTTCCCCATGCATAAAAAAAACGGCCAACGCCGAATGACGTTAGCCGCTGCTTTTTATGCATAGACCTTGCCATTCGGCAAGGTCTCACTTACAACAACAAAGGAATACGATGGCGTATTCCTTTGTTATCGCCCGGTGACCGGATGTGGTTTTTCACACATCGTAATGACGATCAACCGACAACGAAGTTACTCCCCTTTGCGGGTTACAAAATATTACAGGCCATGCATTCAGTCAATGGCCTGCAACATTCCATTTACACACTTTTACGCAGTCAGCGAGGTTACCGTTTCGTCTGCCGGGAAAACCACGCCGGTCTCGCGGCGAATCTCCGTTTGCAGTTTAGCGGTGATACGGCTGACGGCCAGTGCCGGGTGATCCACTTCGCCGGATTCAACCAAATGGGCAAAAGCCTCTGCCTCATACAGCATAGTATTGATGTGTTGAGGCGTCGTCAGATCCTGCGTTTTCCCCCCGCGTGGAACGAAGCACACCTTTTGGCATTCGGAAATATGCTCGATGACCAGCGATCCCGACTCACCCTGAATTTCACTGGCTAATACCGAGTCGCTTACTTTTGAGTGCTGGAGCGTAACGCTGAAATCACCGTAATTCAGCACCACCACACCGTGGGCATCCACGCCGCTTTCCAGCAGGCTGGCGCTGGCCTGAACGCTCTGTGGTTCGCCCCACAGCGCAACCGCCGAGGCCAGGCAGTAAAAACCGATATCCATAATCGAGCCATTGGAGAACGCCGGATTAAACGTGTTCGGATTTTCACCATCCAGATAGCGCTGGTAACGCGAGGAGTACTGGCAGTAATTGATAAATGCCTTCCTGATTTTTCCAACTTTTGGGAGCGATTGCTGTAACAGCAGGAAGTTAGGCAGGCTGGCGGTTTTAAACGCTTCAAACAGCACGACCTGGTTTTCACGCGCGCAGGCGATAGCGGCTTCGGCTTGCGCCAGGTTGGAGGCCAGTGGCTTTTCGCAAATAACATGCTTTTTGTGCCGCAAAAACAGCTCGGTCTGCGGGAAGTGCAGGGAGTTTGGACTGGCGATGTAGACGGCGTCGATCGCCTCGCTTTGCGCCATCGCTTCCAGCGAAGTAAACAGATGCTCGACGGGGTAATCGTTGGCGAAGGTCTGTGCCTGCTCAAGGCTACGAGAATAGACTGCGGTTAACTTATACTTGCCGGTTTCATGGGCGGCATCGACAAACTGGCGGGTGATCCAGTTTGTGCCAATTACTGCGAAACGTATCATAAAGGCCTTCAGGCTGCGAAAAGGGATTCTTTCGTCAATTTAGCATGCCCTGAAGACAAAGCCAGTGCGCGACTACGCAGTTTGCTTTAACGATTGTTGCGTTAACCACAGGCGGGTATCGAACTCCAGTTGGTGATACTGAGGCTCCATATGACAGCACAGCTGGTAAAACGCTTTGTCGTGCTCTTTTTCTTTCAGATGCGCCAGTTCATGAACGACAATCATACGCAAAAAGGGTTCGGGGGCATTGCGAAAAACGGTCGCCACGCGGATCTCCGCTTTAGCTTTGAGCTTTCCGCCCTGCACGCGAGAAACGGCGGTATGCAGTCCCAGCGCATTCTTCAGAACGTGGATCTTGCTGTCATACATGACTTTATTCAGCGGCGGGGCGTTACGCAGAAACTGATTTTTCAGATCCTGAGTATATTGCCAGAGCGCTTTGTCGGTCGCGAAGTCATGCGTACCCGGATAGCGCTTCTCCAGCACTGCGCCCAGGCGTTGCTCAGCAATCAGCGTTCTCACCTGAGAAAGTAAATTCTCCGGATATCCTTGCAGATAGATCAACTGACTCATTAGTGCCCCATATAAAGTATAAAAAGTGTATACTCACGCACCCTTTTCAGGGATACGCCGAAATTTTACCATTCAGGAGGGCCGATGAGCCACATAGACAACGGTTTCCGTTCGCTGTCACTTAAACGTTTCCCGGAAACGGATGACGTTAACCCGCTGCTGGCGTGGGAAGCTGCAGATGAATATCTGCTGCAACAGCTGGACGATACCGAGATTAGCGGCCCGGTGCTGATCCTGAATGATACCTTCGGTGCGCTGGGCTGTGCGCTGGCGGAACATACGCCGTACAGCATTGGCGACTCCTATCTCAGCGAGCTTGCCACACGTGAGAACCTGCGTCACAACGATATTGCCGAGTCGAGCGTCAAGTTCCTCGACAGTACCGCTGACTATCCGCAGGCGCCGGGCGTGGTGCTGATTAAGCTGCCAAAAACCATGGCGCTGCTGGAGCAGCAACTGCGCGCCCTGCGTGAAGTGGTCACGCCGCAGACGCGTATCATCGCCGGTGCAAAAGCGCGTGATATCCACACCTCTACGCTGGAGCTGTTTGAGAAAGTGCTGGGACCAACCACCACCACGCTGGCATGGAAAAAGGCGCGCCTGATCAACGGCACCTTTACCAAACCGGCGCTGGCCGATACCGCCCAGACCCTGAGCTGGAAGCTGGAAGGCACCGACTGGACCATCCACAACCATGCCAACGTCTTCTCCCGTACCGGGCTGGACATCGGCGCACGTTTCTTTATGGAGCATCTGCCGGAAAACCTGGAAGGCGAGATTGTCGATCTCGGCTGCGGTAACGGCGTGCTGGGCATGACGCTGCTGGCGAAGAACCCAGAAGCCAGCGTGGTGTTTGTTGATGAATCACCGATGGCGGTCGCTTCCAGCCGTCTGAACGTGGAAACCAACCTGCCGGACGCGCTGGATCGCAGCGAATTTATGATTAATAACGCGCTCTCCGGCGTAGAACCGTTCCGCTTCAACGCGGTGTTCTGCAACCCTCCGTTCCACCAGAAGCATGCGCTGACCGATAATATCGCCTGGGAGATGTTCCACCACGCCCGCCGCTGCCTGAAAATCAACGGTGAGCTGTACATTGTGGCTAACCGTCACCTCGACTACTTCCACAAGTTGAAGAAGATTTTCGGCAACTGCGTAACCATCGCCACCAATAATAAATTCGTGGTGCTAAAAGCGGTCAAAACCGGTCGCCGTCGTTAAGCCCTTGTGCCGGATAGCGGCTAACGCCTTATCCGGCCTACACGAGCTGCATCGTAGGCCTGATAAGCGTAGCGCCATCAGGCAAAGATGTGCGCAGTTGTCTTATCCGACCTACGGGATACAACGTGTTAAATCTCCAGCGCTAAGCGGGTCCCCTGCGCAATAGCGCGTCGGGCATCCAGTTCCATCGCCACATCGCAGCCGCCGATCAGATGCACCGTTTTACCTGCCGCGTGCAGCGGATCGACCAGTTCACGGCGTGGCTCTTGTCCGGCGCAAATCACCACGTTATCCACGTTAAAGATCACCGGTTCGCCGTTCAACACGACGTGTAACCCATCATCATCAATCTTCTGGTAGCTGACTGCCGGGATCATTTTCACGCCGCGTGAGAGCAGGGTGGCGCGATGGATCCAGCCCGTCGTTTTACCTAAACTTTGCCCCGGTTTGCTGGCTTTGCGCTGCAACATCACTATCTGGCGCGGGCTGCGGGATAAGTGCGGACCTTCCGGGCGTAAGCCGCCAGGCTGTTGCAGGCTGGTGTCGATCCCCCATTCCACGCAGAACTCCGCAATGTTCTGGCTGGTGGCTTCACCGGGTTGACTCAGATACATGGCTGTATCGAAACCAATCCCGCCGCAGCCAACGATCGCTACGCGTTTGCCCACTGGCGTTTTATCGCGCAGAACGTCGAGATAGCTCAGCACTTTTGGATGTTCGATCCCCTCGATCGGCGGCATACGTGGCTCGATCCCGCTGGCAAGGATCACTTCGTCGAAAGTGTGCAGATCGTGTGCGCTGACAAAATGATTCAGCTTCAGGGTCACGCCAGTCACGTCGATCATCCGGCGGTAGTAGCGCAGGGTTTCATAGAATTCTTCTTTGCCGGGGATCTGTTTGGCGATATTAAACTGCCCGCCAATTTCGCCATGTGCGTCAAACAGCGTGACGTGATGTCCGCGTGCGGCGGCATTAATGGCGAAGGCGAGGCCCGCAGGACCCGCACCGACAACCGCCAGATTCTTCGGCACAGCTGCCGCAACGATCGGCATTTTGGTTTCATGGCATGCGCGCGGATTCACCAGGCAAGAGGTGACTTTGCCGACAAAGATCTGATCCAGACAGGCCTGGTTACAGCCGATACAGGTGTTAATCTCATCCGCTCGTCCGGTTTGCGCTTTTGACAGCAGTTCGGCATCGGCGAGGAACGGACGGGCCATCGACACCATATCGGCATCGCCACGGGCCAGAATATCATCGGCGACCTGGGGATCGTTAATGCGGTTGGTGGTGACCAGTGGGATCGTCACATGCCCTTTCAGCTTACGCGTCACCCAACTAAACGCGCCGCGCGGTACCGGGGTCGCGATAGTGGGAATACGCGCCTCATGCCAGCCAATACCGGTGTTAATAATGGTGGCCCCGGCGGCTTCTATAGCCTGCGCCAACTGGACGGTTTCGTCGAAGGTTCCGCCGTTTTCTACCAGATCGAGCATCGACAGTCGGAAGATAATTATAAAGTCATTACCGGCACGCTGACGTACCGCTCGCACCACCTCAACGGCAAAACGCATGCGGTTGGCATACTCACCGCCCCATTGGTCATCGCGCTGGTTTGTACGCAGAGTCAGGAATTCGTTGATGAGATACCCTTCCGACCCCATCACTTCTACGCCATCGTAGCCCGCTTCCCGCGCCAGTTGGGCGCAATGGGCAAAATCTTCAATCAACTGCAGCACTTCATCGTGCGTCAGCTCATGCGGCGTAAAGCGGTTAATGGGGGCCTGAATAGCAGATGGGGCCACCAGATGCGGCTGGTAGCTGTAACGCCCGGTGTGCAGGATTTGCAGGGCGATTTTACCGCCTTCGTCATGCACGGCATCGGTAATGACGCGATGATGTGCAAGCTGGCTGCTGTCGTTGAGCATCGCGCCGCCTTCCATCCCCACGCCGGAAAGCGCAGGCGCAATGCCTCCGCTCACAATTAACGCGACCCCGTGACGAGCGCGCTCGGCGTAGAACGCGGCCAGCCGTTCTGCACCGTCGGGATACTCCTCCAGCCCGGTATGCATTGAACCCATCAGCACGCGGTTTTTAAGCGTGGTGAAGCCTAAATCGAGCGGGGCGAACAGCGACGGATAGCTCATAAAGGTGTCCAGTATGTAAAATTATTGTTATGTGGTCGGATGAGTTCTAATTTAGCCGTCGCCGCGTAAAAGGGAAAAGGGGAATGCCGTGATTGTGATGGGATTCAAAAAAGGAGTGGGGCCAGAGAATGAATATGCCGGATATCGGTGCAAGCACCTAATCCGGCCTGTGAAAATGTGTCTTTGTAGACCGGATAAACGAAGCGCCATCCGGCGGTATGTCACAGATTACTGTTTTTTAAGAAAATCGTTGTACAGCATATAGAGATGTGCCGCGCTCCAGGAGAAGTTTGGCGCGCCCTGCTGTGCACCGGTCAATGGGTTATAGTTTTCCTGAATCGGACCATCTGCTGTAAGGCCTTTGGCGTGGCTGAAGAAGGTATCCGCCAGTTTTAACGCTTCATCGCGATAGCCATAACGCTCCATCCCTTTTAGCCCAAACCAGAACTGATCCACCCAGACGCGCCCGCGCCAGTAGATGTCCGCGCCGAAGGCGGGGTTGGTCAGCGCTGCAGTACCAAGTGGGACAAATGTGTTGAACTCGTTGGGATCGAGCATCACCTTAACCACCGCATCCGCATGGGGCTGCGTTGCCGCCCCGTTAAACAGCGGCGACCAGCCTTCCGGCCCTTTGCCACGTTCGACGATTGGTTTACCCGCACAGCCGTTGGTCAACGGGGTATCTTCGATCCTCACGTCATAGAAGAATCGGGTGTCTGGGTCGAACATGCAGGTATTGATGTAATCCGCCAGTTTTTGCGCCAACTGGCGGTAGCGCTGCGCTTCTTTGTGTTTACCGAGCAGGGTCGCCATCTCCGCCAGATAATGGTTGTCGCTGTACATATAGCTGGCCTGATCGACCGATTCCTGCAGCAGCGAGTAACCCAGCAACTTACCGTCGTTACTGCGGTTTTCGGCAAATTTCACCACCCAGTCGCTGCGTTTCCCACCGTTAGCGACGTATTTATCCAGTTGCTCTTTGTCGATAAAACCAAAGACTGCCGCATCGTCACGCCCGGATTCCCAGGAAGCAGCAACCTGTGCTGGGATCTCGAGGCTGTCATACTGGCCTTTACTGGTGATGTTGGCGTAGTTTTTCAGTCCGGAAAGGGTTTCTTCCTTGTCGCCATTTTTCACCGTAAACAGCATTTCACCGCTGTCGGTATTGTGGGCTTTATCGCGGGTCGCGCCGTATTCCGGTACGCCGTTGCCGTTATGATCGCGGTTTCGCAGCCACCAGTCGTGATATGCAACCAGCTTTGGATACATCTCTTCGAGCCAGGCCTTATCCTTGGTGACGTTGTAGACTTCCATTACCGACCAGGCAGCCAGGCTTGGCTTGGTGTTACGCTCGTTCCAGTTGCCGCCGTCGCCGCCGCGCTCGGGGCTAAGGTTCCAGGCAATCAGGTCGGGAATGAATCCGGCGTCCTGCGGGCGAACGGGATCGCCGGGTTTAATCTGCCATGAAAAGACGGCGCGAATGTTCTCTTTGGCGATCTCCGGGTTAAAGTGCGCCATGGCGAAGGCCTGCTTCCAGGTATCCCACGGCCAGGTCTGGTTGCCGGAGAACCAACGGCCGGTAACCGACGGTGTCACGGTATTGTGTTTTACCGCACCGCCTGGCGAGCGCCAGTTACCGTTCAGCGTTTCGATCGCCTTCACCGCCACTCGGGTTTGTTCTGGCGTGGCGTCCGGGTTGTTTAAGCCTTTCTTGAGATAGTCGTCCCAGCGCTGCTGAGAGGCGAGCATGTAAGAAGAAGGACGCGCCAGAATATCGCGGATCTGCGGTTGCTCTTTTGCCACATCTTCGGCGGTAAGCAGATGAGACCAGGTGGTGTAAATCGTCGTCGAACCGTTGATATGGGTCTTCCCCGTGAAGCGATGACCATTAACCGTGGTTTTCATGGCGACAGATTTATGCACCTGATACTCCGACTCGCCGGAGGTGAGCAGATCCCAGGTTGAACGCACCTTGCCGAAGGTGACTTTCAGGCCGTCGTGCGTGGCGGTGATTTTGCGCTGATAGCCAGGGAATTCGCCATCAATGGTTTTATCCGACAGGGCTTTTCCCTCTTTTGCCTCCAGTTTTTCCAGCAGTTCGCCGTCCCACACCAGATCCAGCGGCGAGTTGCTGGTGATTTTGGTTTCCAGCAGCGAAGTGCGCGGACTGGCGAAGCGTAGCGTCATCTCTACCTGTACATCTTTTGATGACAATTTCTGTACCAGCGCCCCGGGAATGCTGTAAGCCTCGAGGGCAAAATCGACCTTTTTACCGTGCTGATACACCGTCAGTCGGTCAAAATTATTGGCCATAAAGTTTATGTATTCTTCGGTCAGCAGTGCGACGCCAGGAAAGCCGCCCATTGTTGCGGGGCCATCTGGCAACAGATGCCCGTGCCATGAGCCGAGGTCGAAAAAGGGATTAAAACGCTGGTGGTCGTCGTGATCGTAGTCATGCATGTAGTCCGGCGCACCGGTGCGATTAATGATGTTTTTGAAGTCATTAACGCTGGCGGCATGCGCAGAGACGTTCATCAGCAGGAGGCAGGCCAGCGGCGTAAGAAGGGGTTTGATATTCATGAGTTCCGGTCCTTGTTACCAATAGAAATATTGCATCAGGAAGATTTGGTCGCTCGGGTCACCAGATGCATTCTGCATATAGAACCGGCTGTCGAAGGCGGTAGCGAAACGTCCGCCGCCGTATTCATACCAGATACCGAACTGCATAAAGGACGTGGTTTCTTCCTCGGCGCGATCCGGTCGGTGTTTGGCGTAGCTATATGCGGTGGAGAGGTAAACGCCTTTTAGCGCTTCATACATCGCGCTGACCATATAGCCGGTCTCGGTGCCGGACACATCCAGCCCGTCGGCGCGACCTGTGTGGTGCCACGCGCGGGCGGCGAAGTTGGGCGAGAGGATGCCGGTCAGGAACAGCTGTCCAGTACCGTCCGTTATCTCCAGACCGTTCATCCAGGTTACGCCTTCAGTCAGGTCGTACTGGATGTAACCGTTCATCATGGCCGGATAGGTATATTTATCGTCGTAGCGATCGTATTTACCAAAGTGCAACCATGCTTTGCTTTCATCGTGATGTCCGGCGGGTGTAGCGGTCACGCTATAGCGCAAAGGGCCGGTCAGGTTTTGCACCTTAATGGCGGTCATGATGTCTCGGGTATTCGGAATAACGTAGCCCAGGTCTGGCGTGAAATCCCCCCACCATTGCAGGTCATCCAGCGAGGAGTCCTGGCGCAGGCTGAGCATCACCTCTGTTCCAGCATCGGTACGGTAACCACCGTAAAAGCGGTTGATCCCGCCTTCGAATCCGCCCCAGCTATGGTCAGGAACCCAGGCATTGCCTTGATGGTCGGCCTGCACGGTCCAGCCCTCGCCGTAGATCAGACCAAACCATGAACCGTGTTTTATCTCCAGGCCACCTTCAATGTAAGTACCGTCGCTGTATTTATGCTTATCTTTTCCTTCTAAATCCATATATCCACCCATGCCCAATTCGCCATAAAAACGAAAAGAGGGGGAGGTTATGGCAGGTGTTTTCGTATCGTCGTGTTCAGCAGGGCGAACTTCTTCTGCACCCAGAGAAGAGACGCAGAAAAAGGGCAGGGCAATAATTGCCCTGCAATAATGGCTAATGTTATTCATGCTTCGATCCTAAGCAAATAAAATATAATTTTTATTGTCACCCCTAAACCACCTCCTAGGGAGGTGGTGATTGATCCTGTAAGGCTATAGCCTGAAGAATGCCCATGCCGGAATATCTCTGCTTACTCACCACAAGTAAAAGGAGACAAACCAACATGGGGCTTTACAGGAGTTCATCACATGTATATTGGCGTTGCAAATACCACATAGTCTGGACACCAAAATATCGATTCAGGATCCTCAAAGACAAGCTGGGCAAGGAGCTTTACAGGACAATCTACATTCTCTGCGGAATCAAGGATTGTGAAGTTCTGGAGTTAAATGTCCAGCCAGATCATGTACATCTAGTCGTCATCGTCCCACCTAAAATCTCAATATCAACGCTAATGGGCCATTTGAAAGGTCGCAGTGCCATCAGGCTCTACAATCGTTTTCCACACATCAGGAAGAAGCTCTGGGGAAACCATTTTTGGTCGCGTGGTTACTTTGTAGATACGGTAGGAGTGAACGAGGAAATTATCAGAAGATATGTGCGGCATCAGGAGAAAACGGAACAAACACATGAACAACAGATGGAATTGCTAGAGTAGTAAGCGAAAGGTGAAAGTAGCCCCCCTTACAGGGGGCATTTTCAAAAGCCACCTTCTAAGAAGGTGGTCTTTTACTGTTATATACCCTTCATACTTCAAGCTGCATGTGCGTTAGCTACGTTCGTTCACCCCAGTCACATAGTTATCTATGCTCCTGGGAATTCACTCACTTGCCGCCTTCATGCAACTCGAATTATTTTGGTTATAGCCTTGGAGAATATTGTTTATTGTTATTATGTTTTAGTCATTAATTGATATTTGAAGCGGGAGCAGCCTCAATAGCTTTTTCTTCTTTAGTTAGTCCTTTGATGTATTTGCTATATTTCCACCAGGCAAAACCGAGGAAAATAACAATCCCACCGACGTTATAGAAAATAATGGTTATGATATTTCCGCCGCTCGGGAAGGTAGAGGCAATAAATCCGATAGTGAACAGGACGATCAGCATTGATACCACAATAATGCCGGTTTTTTGCGAACCCATACGGAAGTCGCGCGGTAAGTGGTCCAGTTTTGCGCGCAGATTCAGGTAGGCCAGCATAATAAACAGCGGCGGCAGCATCGATGCGGCGGCGGTCATGTTGATGATGGTGTTCATTAAGTCTTGCACGGTATTGGAACCGAGCGTTGGGATAATCATCAGCGGGATAACGATCAGAAACTGGATCCACGCTGCGCGGGCCGGTACGCCGTTTTCATTCAGTTCGACGGTTTTTTTACCGAAAATACCCGCCGGAATTTCAGAGAAGAAGATCTTCACCGGCGTTGCGGTCCACATCAGCAGAGAGCCGAACATCGCGGTAAAGGAGACCAGGCCGACAAAGCGGTTAACGATGAGTTCCGGCAGACCAAAGTATGCCGCCAGACCGTGGAATACCTGCACCGATCCACCGGTAAACTTCAGCTCTTTGCTGCTGACGAAGACGTTGATCAGCACCGAGGAGATGGAATAAAGCACGCCGATAAAAATCCCGGCAATGATAATGACCTTCACGAACGATTTTGACCCGCCCTTGACGTCGTTGACATATACCGCCACGGACTCCGCGCCGCCTGCCGCCATGAATATCCAGGTGGTAATACCGAGGAACGCCCAGTTAAAATTCGGGATCATTGCATCAACGGTGATGGGGTCAGCAGGCTGCACGCCGCCCACCAACGCAGTACCCGCCAGTAAAATGTAAGACAGCGTCAGCAGCAGCATTAACGTGGAGGTGACGGAGGTAATCGGCCCCAGCATTTTTGCGCCGTTGGTCGAAACCCAGGTCGAGAAGGCAAACAGCACCATACTTAACACGGTTGTGGCGAACGGCGTCAGAATGTATTCGTAGCCTAAAAATGCGTACGAGGCATAGGCGATAACGCGCGGGAGTAACGAGGTAAAAAAGAACAGGTTAACGAACCAGTAGGTGTAGGCGGTAATAAAGGCCCAGCGCCCGCCCAGCGAGCTTTTCACCCATGCGTAGACACCGGCTTCGGAGTTTTTATTCAGCGAAACAAATTCGGCGATGATTAAGCAGAATGGAATAAAGTAGAAAATTGTCGCGAGGAAAAACATCGGTGCGGATGCCAGACCAAGCTCAATATTATTGTTGATAACGTTATTAAAACTATAAACCGCGGCAAAGGTGAGTGAAAGTAAGCCGAACTTGCCGATGGTATTACGTTTGGTATCAGACATAGCACATCTCCGATTCCTGATTATTATAGGGTACTGGCGGCGCAACGTCGGCGCCGCCTGTGTTTTTTATTTATTATGAAAATAACCATCTTCGATGGTGACTTTGAGTACGACTTTCTTCACTACGCTATTACAGATAAAACGATAGGCTTCATGGTTGTCACAAATAACCATTTGTCCTTCGTGCACTTCTACGGTTTTTCCGCAGCCTTTCAAATATTCGCGGTCGGTTTCATCGCGATAATATTCAACCACCTGGAGATCCTCTTTGGCGGCATACTCTATTTTTTGCTGTCCTTGCAGGTAGTAATGGATCTCAAAATAACGACGATGACCGGTAAACAGCGCATCGGTTGCAGAGTCTGTCTCTACACGGTAGCTCAGAGAATCACCGATAGAGTGAGCGACGCCTGGCTGAATATTGTCAATATTTTCAATGGCCTCGACGCAGCGTTGCCATTTCCGACCCGAAGCATAGCGTTGCTGGAACTGCTCTAAGTTGTCGATGATCCTCATTTTGTATTCTCGCTGTGCATATTCGTGGAAAAGAACCCGGTGCCAAAAGCACGGTTGGCGGTGGTTTGAGCGCCAGACTCACTGCCGGAAACCGGCAACAACGTGAAGCCGTAGCTGAATGACGTAAACCAGACGCGCCAGGAATCAAGTACCTCGCTTCCCCACGAGTTAGAACCTAAGCCCAGTAGCTGATGGTCCAGATTAAGGGTGATGTCATCGCTGTGCTGCAGCTCATTACAGTGCTGTGCGGCAAAGATATTTTCTGGCGTATAGCGCCAGGCGCTCAGGTTGACAGGGCGCTGCGGAATCACTAGCAAACCGTTACCGTGACGACTGGTTAGCGTTGCCCAACGCACGTCCTGACGATTGCCGTTGTTTTGCGGGAACGGATAATTCTCGAACATCTCATCCACGCTGCTGCGCCAAATGTCGATGATGTTGGCCTGCTGACTATCGGCATAGTTTTCACCAGGACCACGTCCGTACCAGGCCACCTGTCCCAAATCACCGCTGATGCCCATCGTGAAGCCGATACATGGAATAATGTCCCGGTACTCGCCGTAAGGCTGGCCGGAAAGCTCCACATTCAACTGACCGTCTGCGGCAATCCGCCAGCGATAGGTGCAGCGCATACCGAAATCAAATACCGGCGGGGCGATAATCGTTTGGCTGGTGATGAGCAGCGCATCTTCGGTTTGCTCAAAGGTAAAGTCGCGCAGATGCTCCTGCATTATCTGTATATGATTTGGCTGCCAGAGGCCTTCGAACTCTTGCTTGTGGTTATCTATGGTTGGTTTGAAGAAATTAATCTTCGGCTCGCGGGTAATCAGCTCTTCACCATTGACGTTCCAGCTAATGGGTTTACCGGTCAGCTTTGAGAACGTCAGATGGAAGTTATAACCGCGAACGGTGCAGCTCTGGCGGTTCTCTTCCAGCGTCAAAGGGGTGGCGTTTTGCAGACTGAACGGTACGGCAGTCGCCGTTCTGGCTTTCAGCGGGAACTGATAAGTCGCGATGTGATGCCCGGCTTCGCTGTATAACGTGCGGGAATCTTTCGTCACGGTGACGTTGAGGAACGTCTCGCGCGCATCCAGCTCCGGCAGCGTGTATTGCAGCAGCGTATCGCTGTTGGGAGGAACGTCGCGCAGTTTTATCTGCTGAGCAGAGAGCGTATCTCCTTCGGCGCGAACCTCAATATGCAAGGTGTAGTCGTCAAGCGTGGTAAACCACAGTTTGTTTTCTACCCGCAGCTCGCCGCGAGCCAGATCCTGCGCGCGCACTTTCACTGGTGCAATTACCTGCTTGTACTCTTGCAGACCCGGGCCTGGGGTTTGATCGGAATAAATCAGGCCATCAAGGCAGAAGTTGTAGTTGTTCGGGTAGTCGCCGTAGTCACCGCCATAGTTGTACCAGACGTTACCGTCGTCATCTTTGGCCTGAATCCCGTGATCGCACCACTCCCAGACATAGTGTCCCTGAATGCAATCATGCTGATAGAAGACGTTCTGATATTCCGTTAGCCCGCCGGGGCCGTTGCCCATTGCGTGAGCATATTCGCAGATGATGCGCGGTTTAGGATGTGGGTATTCACCAAACTCATTCATCAACGGTACGCGGGTGTACATGGTGGAAATGATATCCACCACTTCGGCGTCACGATCTTCTTCGTAGTGGATCAGACGCGTGTCATCCAGCGCTTTTGCCGCGTGGTACATGGCGCGAATATTACAGCCGTAGCCGGATTCATTGCCGAGCGACCAGATGACGATCGACGGGTGGTTTTTCTGCGCGTGGACGTGGCGTACGATGCGCTCAACGTAGACATTTTCCCACAGCGGATCGTCGGTGATCCGGCTGATATCGCCGATATTAGCGAAGCCGTGAGATTCAACGTCGGTTTCGGCCATGACGAACAAACCGTAGATATCGCACAATTCATAGAAACGTGGATCGTTCGGGTAATGGGCGGTGCGTACGGAGTTGATGTTGTGCTGCTTCATTAACAGCAGATCTTTTTCCACGCGATCCATACCGACCGCGCGACCCTTGAGATGATCGTTATCATGACGGTTGACGCCATGCAGCATGACATAGCGGTTATTGATGTAAAACAGACCGTTGCGAACGTTGATATCGCGGAATCCGACGCGCTGCGGCACAACCTCAAGGATGTTGCCGCTGGCATCTCTCAGGGTCATCACCAGATGATAGAGATACGGCGATTCCGCCGACCACTGCTGTGGTGCGCTGACCTTGAAATTGAACGCGGTGCGGGTGAGTTTATCCACCGTCAGAGCGTTAATCACGCCGCTATGCAGTGTCTGCTCACCGTCAAACAAAGTGTATTCGAGCGATGCCATCGTTGGCGTGGAGGCGATGTTTTCCAGCACGATGTCGCAGGAGAGGGTGGCATCGCGATAGTCATCATCGAAATCGGTACGAACGGTAAAATCCTGGATATGGGTCGCCTGTTTTCCGACCAGATAGACGTCGCGGAAAATTCCCGCCGACCACCACATATCCTGGTCTTCAACGTAGGTGGAATCAGCCCATTGCATGACGCGAACGCACAGCAGGTTGTCACCGGTTTTCACCACTGCGCTGATATCAAACTCGGCCGTCAGGCGACTGCCTTTGCTGAAGCCAACATACTGACCATTCACGTAAACTTCGAAGTAGGTTTCTACGCCATCAAATTTAATCAGCGTCTGTTTGCCCTGCCAGCCTTCGCTGAGAGAGAAAATACGCTGGTAGGCTCCGGTGGGGTTATTGGTCGGCACGTAGGGGACATCAATCGGGAAAGGAAAACCTTCGTCGGTATACTGCAGCTTGCCGTGCCCTTCCATCTGCCACATACCGGGGACGGTGATGTTGCCCCAGTCGCTCATAAACTGCGACGTAAAGGCTTCCGGCACCTGCAGCGGATGCTCAAAGAACTGGAAATTCCACTGACCGCTCAGCAACTGAAAGAGGCTGCTGGTTTCGCGGGCAAACGAGCGAGCCTGCGCAACGGAGTCGTAAGAGAAAAAATATGCGCGTGGCGCCAGTCGATTTTCGTGGGTGAGCTGAATGTTTTCCCAGCGATTCATAAGGCCTCCCGGTGGAGAAAAATCGGAACCATTCATTTTAATGGTGAGTAAGTGTAATTGATGGTGATTTTAGTAAAAGTTTTACTAAAATATAGCGAGTGAGGTGATTTACTTTAACTGGATCACGAAAATAATTCGGGCGCAGAAAAAAATGCATGACAATGCGCGCCCGGCTTCAGCAGAAACCGGACGGATTAACGGGGGATTTTAGCGGGTGGTGCCGCGCAGTTTCAGCTTGCTGGGAACAAAAACCAGCAGGGGAAGTGCACGTCCGTCGCGGGCTTTCTCAAACAGCAGGTTGACGCCCTGACTGCCCATCATTTCTGAATGGATGCGTACGGTGGAAAGCGGAGGAAAGGTGAAGCGCGCCGTCGGGATATCATTAACGCTAATCAGCGAAATATCCTGCGGAATGTTCAGTCCACGCTCGTGAATGGCGCGCAGAACGCCAATAGCAATCGAGTCAGAAGCTACAAACAGGGCGCTGGGATAGTCGGCTTTCGCCAGCATTTTTTTGGCCAGTTCATAGCCTGATGAACTGGAGAAGCCACCGCGATAAATATCTTGTTCTGAAACGACCTGCTGCAGGCGACCGTATTCGACAAACGCGGCTTCGCGGATATCAGCCTTGCCAGGCTGATCTTCGCCGCCGATGAAGCCAATGCGGGTCACGCCCTGGGCGATGAAGTAGTCGATGCTCTCTTTACTGATGCGGGCCAGATCGATATCGACAGCGTCATATTCGCTGCCGGGTTCATGAAAATCGATAAAGCAGATGTTGTCGGTAAGCGCTGTTGCCGCCTCGCGCAGCGCAGGAGAAGGCTTGCCGACAATAAGAATGCCGGTAATGTTTTTGCTCTCCGGCAACCCACTGTGCTCATAGCAGTTGGTCAGTTCAATCCCCAGCTTCTCGCACTGGGTTTCAATCCCATGGCGGATCGCGAGATAGTAAGGATCGTTGATTTCCAAATCCTGCTGATAGCTGTAGAGCGCCAGAATATGCTGGGGGCCGAGTGCGCTGGTCTGGTTCTTACGGGCGCTGCTGGTTTTGTACTCCAGCTTTTCCGCGATCTCCAGAATGCGATGCTTGGTCTCTTCTTTTACATTCAGCGTGGGGTCATCGTTTAAAACCCGGGACACTGTCGCCAGGGACACGCCAGCTTCGATTGCGATGTCTTTAAGTGTTGCCATGTTTGCCTTTTCCCTGAGTTACCTGCGCATTGTAAATGAAGTGCTTATCTATTCATCTGTTTTCAGTAAAAAAAGCACGTTTAATTGACATGCTCGGGGTAAAACTGGGCTTGCAGAGTGTGATGGATACGTCATTTCCCCGCTTTTGAGAACAATGCCCGGAAAATAGTTTGCTAGTATTTAGTAAAATTTTACCAAAGGAGAAAACAATGGATACTGTCGCATTTGCTGATTTTGCCCGCATGGAAATACGTGTTGGAAAAATCGCACAGGTTAAGCGCCATGACAATGCCGATAAGCTGTATATCGTACAGGTTGATGTGGGAGAGCGTACGCTGCAAACCGTGACCAGCCTGGTGCCTTATTACAGCGAAGAGGAGCTGATGGGGAAAACGGTGGTGGTGCTGTGTAATCTGCAAAAGGCCAAAATGCGCGGTGAAACATCAGAGTGTATGCTGCTGTGCGCTGAGACGGACGATGGCAGCGAAAGCGTGCTGTTAACGCCAGAACGGGTGATGCCTGCAGGCGTACGGATTGTTTAAATTGTGCTGATGCCGGATGGCGGCTACGCCTTATCCGGCCTACGTTTGCTCACGCAGGCCGGACAGACATCTGTTACATCTGCTCCACGCTCACCCGTAATGCTGCCAGGGCTTTGCGTGTTGATCGCAACACCAGATCGCATTGCTCGATCGTTAACGTTAGCGGCGGTTCGATGCGGATCGTCTTGGCATTGTTCAGCGTCCCAGCGACCAGCACCCGCTGGCGGAACATCTCACTGGCAAAGTTATAGCCGATTTCATTATCGACAAACTCAATCGCCATCAGCATGCCTTTGCCGCGTACATCATGTACCAGGTCCGGGTATTCCCGCGCAAGCTGACGGAAACCATCCAGCAACATGTCGCCTTTCTGCTCCGCCTGAGCCGGTAAATTTTGCTCCAGCAGGACGTTAATGGTGGCCAGCGCAGCCGCACAAGCGAGCGGGTTGCCGCCAAACGTGGTGGTATGCAGGAAAGGATTGTCGAACAGGACGGAGAACACCTCTTCGGTGGCAATGGTTGCGCCAATGGGCATCACGCCGCCGCCTAACGCTTTGGCCAGACACATAATGTCGGGTTGCACATTTTCGTGCTCACAGGCGAACATCTTGCCGGTACGCCCCATCCCGGTCTGCACTTCGTCAAGGATCATCAGTGCGCCGAACTCATCGCAAAGTTTACGAACAGCGGTTAAATAGCCTTGTGGCGGCAGGATCACCCCCCCTTCACCCTGGATGGGTTCGAGGATCACGGCTGCGACATCGTCACCGGTCTTTTTACACTCGCTGAGCATGGTGCGCATCGCGTTAACATCGCCAAACGGCACATGACGGAAGCCCGGCAGCAGCGGCATAAAGGGTTTGCGGAAGGTAGATTTAGCTGTGGCGGACAGCGCGCCAAGTGATTTACCGTGGAATGCGCCGCTGGTGGCAATAAATGTAAATTTACCGCGCGGTGATTGATACGCTTTCGCCAGCTTCAGGGCGGCTTCAACCGACTCGGTCCCGCTGTTACAGAAGAAACTGTATTTCAGTTTACCGGGCGCCAGTGCGGCGAGAGTTTTTGCCAGCATGGCCCGCAGGGGGTCAAGTAACTCCTGGCTGTGCAGAGGTTGTTTCGCGAGTTGATTCTGTACGGCGGAAACCACGACTGGATTACGGTGCCCCACGTTGAAAATTCCAAAACCACCCAGGCAATCGACGAACTCCTGCCCTTGGGTGTCGACAAGCGTATTCAGGCTTCCCGCTTGCCACTCTACGGCTCCGTAATCCCCGCCTGCAGTTACAGATTTTCGATACTCTAAGAACCCCGGATTGACATGCTCCTTGAAGTACTCAATCACCTCTCGGTTTAACGATTTCATTTCCTCATGATCAAGCGTGCGCTTTTCGATGAGATTCAGTGCGTGTGCGCTGCAGGCCAGGGCCGATGCGCTGGAAGGTAACCTGTTCAAAATATGCTCCCGGAGCTCGCGTATCACATGATACTGATTTAAGTATTGCAGGGATTGCGCCATTCCGGCGCGCTTAGCAAAAATCGGGATAAACACCAGGAAACATCTTATTTACGCAACATTTAATGCCATTATTTAACATTTGCTGGCATTTTGCCCAAGTCAGGAGCCTGAAAACAGATCGAATAAACGCAAATTTGCTCTAAAAATGGGCAATATTTGCACTGTGACAGTGCGCTGGTAGAAGTAATATTGAATAGTTACTGGATGAAAGTATTTTAAATCAATGGATTAGAATGCGTACAGTTTTTGAGGTTTAATCGCAAATTGCGATCTAAATCAAATTTAACAACTAAAGATAAAAAAATTATCGCCGAAATAACATAAGCCGAAAGAGTTAACAACCAGATAACCTGCACAGGACGCAATCATGTCTTCTCATCCCTACGTTAGTCAGCAAAATACACCGCTGGATGATGATATCACCCTCATGTCGACCACCAATTTGCAAAGCTATATCACCCATGCGAACGACACCTTCGTTCAGGTCAGCGGCTATCAACTGAATGAGTTGCTCGAAAAGCCGCACAATCTGGTTCGTCATCCGGACATGCCAAAAGCGGCGTTTGCGGATATGTGGTACACCCTGAAGCAGGGCGAGCCATGGAGCGGGATTGTGAAAAACCGGCGTAAGAATGGCGATCACTACTGGGTGAGGGCCAATGCGGTGCCGATGGTGCGGGAAGGACACGTGACCGGGTATATGTCGATTCGTACCCGGGCAACTGACGAGGAAATTGCAGCGGTAGAGCCTTTATATAAAGCGCTGAACGAAGGACGTTGCAACCGGCGTATCCATAAGGGGTTGGTGGTACGCAAAGGCTGGCTGGGTAAACTGCCGGCGATGCCGATTCGCTGGCGGGTACGCAGCGTGATGGCATTCATGTTTGTCCTGCTAGCGGTCGCATTGCAGCAAATGGGGGCTGAATGGCCGTTACTGTTGATGAGTGCATTGGTGATGCTTTTAGGAACGGCTATTTTCGAATGGCAGATTGTGCGTCCTATTGAGAATGTCACCCGTCAGGCGCTGAAAGTGGCGACCGGTGAGCGGAACAGCGTGTCGCATCTTAACCGCAGCGATGAACTGGGACTGATGCTGCGAGCAGTGGGCCAACTGGGATTAATGTGTCGCTGGCTTATTCATGACGTCTCCAGCCAGGTGAGTTGCGTGCGCAGCGACAGCGAAACGCTGGCAAAAGGTAGCGATGATTTAAATAAGCATACGCAGCAGACCGTCGAGAACGTGCAGGAAACGGTGACCACCATGAATCAGATGGCGGCATCGGTAAAACAAAACTCAGAGACCGCCGCGGCGGCTGATAAGCTCTCTATTGCCGCCAGCAGCGCGGCAACGCACGGCGGTGAGGCGATGGATACCGTCATCAAAACCATGGACGATATCGCCAACAGCACCCAGCGGATCGGCACCATTACCACGTTGATTAACGATATTGCCTTCCAGACCAACATTCTGGCTTTGAACGCTGCTGTTGAAGCCGCGCGGGCGGGCGAGCAGGGGAAAGGGTTCGCCGTGGTGGCGGGAGAAGTGCGTCATCTTGCCAGCCGCAGCGCCAGTGCAGCCAATGATATCCGCAAGCTGATTGATGCCAGCGCCGACAAAGTGCAGTCCGGATCCGACCAGGTTCACGCCGCAGGACGCACGATGGACGATATTGTGGCGCAGGTGCAAAACGTCACTCAACTGATCGCCCAAATCAGCCACTCAACGCTGGAACAGTCGGATGGTCTTTCCAGCCTGACCCGCGCGGTGAATGAGCTGAGCAACATTACGCAGAAAAACGCCGAACTGGTTGAAGAGAGTGCGCAGATTTCCGCAATGGTGAAACATCGCGCGGGTCGTCTGGAAGATGCGGTCACGGTGCTGCATTAATACTAATAATACAGGCGGAACGTCGGGCAAACGGGTTCCGCCTGCTGTGCAGATTAATCCAGCTGAGTAATATCCAGCGCAGCGCGATCGATAATACCGATGATTTTTTTGATCTGCGCATCGCTGGTATCACCATGATTAACGCGTAGATCCAGCACGGCTTTGAAGTTTTCCAGCGCGCGTTTCATCTGTGGATTTTTGCGTAATTCAAAACCCACGCAGCGGGCTTTGATCCGTTCGTGGATATGGCCCAGATGTTCACGGTTTTCATCCAGCCATTGCTGGCCCTGAGTCGTGATCGCAATCTGTTTACGCCCACCTTCCTCGTCGCTGATGGTGATCAGTGCCTGATCCTGCAAGAAATCCAGCGTCGGATAGATAACGCCCGGGCTCGGGGTATAGTTACCCTGAGTCAGGGTTTCAATCGCTTTTATCAGCTCATAGCCGTGGCTGGCGTCGCGGGTCAAGATATCCAGAATGACCAGGCGTAATTCTCCGTGACCGAAGAAGCGTTGGCGACGACCACCGCCGCCGCGACCATGGCGGTGCCCGCAGCCGTGTTCGTGGTGGTGATCTTTGTTACAGCCTTCATGGCGATCTTCTTCACCTTTGCAGCAGCCTGCATGGTGCTCGTTGTGGCGGCCTTCGTGGTGATGTCCTTCACCCTTGCAGCAGCCTTCGTGTTGGTGCTCTGTATTTTTGCAGCAACCTTCATGATGGTTTTGCATCATCGTCTCCTGATGTTGTTTAGATATATCTAATTTATATCTAAAAACTGGTGTTTTGCAAGTCTACAAATTAAATGCTATTTAAGATTATGATTATTAAATATTTTTATTGTTTTTTGATAGCTGTTTAATCAGACGGTGACTATATCAAAAAAGTGCTTGCAATCTTCTTGATTAGCAATCATTATCATTTAAAAATGAATTTAGATATATCTTATTATTTTCACGAAGGCGAAAACATGACAAAAAACACCTCACGCTACCCGCAGCGCGTTCGCAATGAACTGCGTTTTCGGGAACTTACCGTCCTGCGCGTAGAGCGTATTAGCGCGGGCTTTCAGCGCATTGTACTGGGCGGTGACGCTCTGGACGGTTTTAGCTCACACGGCTTTGACGACCATACCAAGGTCTTTTTCCCTGAACCGGGCAGCCACTTTGTGCCGCCTGTCGTCACCGATGAAGGCATTGTCTGGGCTGACGGTGTGCGTCCGCTTTCCCGTGACTACACGCCGTTATATGACGAAGCGCGCCATGAGCTGGCGCTGGATTTCTATATTCATGATGGCGGCGTGGCGAGTACATGGGCGATGAATGCCCGCGAGGGCGACAAGCTGACAATCGGCGGGCCGCGCGGTTCTTTGGTGGTGCCAGAGGATTATGCGTATCAGGTTTATGTGTGCGATGAGTCGGGAATGCCCGCGCTACGCCGACGCCTGGAGTCGCTCAGCCGTTTAGCGGTACGTCCAAACGTCACGGCGCTGGTCAGCGTGCAGGATGCGGCGTACCAGGATTATCTTGCCCATCTCGACGGGTTTACTATTGAGTGGTTTATCGGCCATGACGCGCAGGCGGTGAATGAACGCTTATCGCGACTAACCGTGCCCGCAGATGATTATTACGTCTGGATCACTGGCGAAGGCAAGGTGGTAAAAAACCTGAGTGCTCGCTTTGAAACCGAGGCGTTTGACCCTCAACGGGTGCGTGCGGCAGCCTACTGGCATCAGCGTAAAGCGGCAGATTAATAATTAGATGGCGGAACGCCAAACGCCTGGCGGAAGGCATAGCTAAATGCCGCGGTGCTTGAATATCCTACGTCGAGCGCCACGGCGGTCACGCTTTTATTTTTTTTCAGCATTAATACGGATTCCAGAATACGCATTTTTTGCTTCCAGACGCTGAAAGGCAATCCGGTTTCTTTTTTGAAATGGCGTGAAAAGGTACGGGCAGACATACCCAGATGATGCGCCCAGTATTCAACTGAATGCTCCAGGGCGGGGGATTCTTGTATGGTTCGGCATACTTTGGTTAATTCGCGATCCTGCGGCCAGGGTAATACAAAGGCGACTTCCGGGAGTTGCAGAATAATATCGACCAGTACGCTAACCAGTTTGCCCTCTTTTGACTGGCTATCATAATGACCTGAAATTGAATTCGTGGCGTAATGAATAAACTCTCTGGCGAAATCACTGATAGCCACAACTTTGCATTCATTGATGTTCTCTTCAAGAAAGCCCGGTTTAATATCCAGATTTTCTAAATACACATCATCCAATGCCCAAACTGCATGCTCAGTATTATTTGGGATCCAGATGCCATAATGCGCCGGGATTATCCAGCACTTACCAGCAACATCAATGCGCATGCTGCCTTTGCGGGCGAAATGAAATTGCATAAAAGAGTGTGAATGCTGCGGTACATGGTGGTTGGCTTCCAGGACATAAGAGCGAAAGAATACGTCCTGCGGCAGTTCGGTCATGGAGTTATCCGGGAAGGAGTTCCACTGTTTTTGCGCCAGAGTTTCCATAAATGAATCGTCAATACTCCCGATGATGTGTCCGCTGCTCGATAGATCTTGTCCGCGGATCATAATACATACACTCTTTTTTCCATAATAATCTTGCGTAATAATTTTTAGCCCACTTTTGGTAAATACCATGAACTCGCTTTGTTCAGATGCTGTCATCGTCAATGAAACAAATGATAACTGGACCCGAATGGGAAAAGAGCTGCTTTCACAAGCGGATATCAGAATTAATGGCTCACGCGCCTGGGACATTCAACTTCATCATACCGGTTTCTTTAAACGAGTATTGCAGCAAGGCTCATTAGGGCTTGGCGAAAGCTATATGGAAGGCTGGTGGGACTGCGAACGGCTCGATATTCTGTTCTGCAAAATCCTGAAAGCAAAACTCGACCAGCAGATGCCAGGTAATCTGAAAGATATTTTACGCATTGCCAGCGCGCGCCTGTTTAATTTGCAGTCACGTAGCCGTGCATGGATCGTCGGTAAAGAGCATTATGATATTGGTAACGATCTCTTTGCGCTGATGCTTGATCCGCATATGCAATATTCCTGCGGTTACTGGAAAGATGCAACCACATTAAACGATGCGCAAAATGCCAAATTAAAAATGATCTGCGAGAAGCTGCAGCTTAAACCGGGTATGCGTTTACTCGATATCGGTTGTGGCTGGGGCGGGCTGGCGGAATATGCGGCGCGTCATTATGGCGTAGCAGTAGAAGGCGTTACCATTTCCAAAGAGCAGCAGAAAATGGCGCAGCAGCGCTGTGAAGGGTTGGACGTTAACATTCTGCTGCAGGATTATCGCGATCTTAATAAACACTACGATCGCATTGTCTCCGTGGGGATGTTTGAACATGTCGGGCCGAAAAACTACGACACCTATTTCAGTATCGCCGACCGTTGTTTAAAACCAGACGGACTGTTCCTGCTGCATACCATTGGTAGCAATAAAAAAGGGATGAGCGTCGATCCGTGGATCAATAAATACATTTTCCCAAATGGCTGCTTACCGGCGATTTCCCATATTGCCGAGGCCAGCGAATCACGGTTTGTGATGGAAGACTGGCATAACTTCGGCAGCGATTACGATAAAACGCTGATGGCCTGGCATGAGCGCTTTAATCAGGCATGGCCGGAGCTGTCATCACGTTATTCCGCCACCTTCAGAAGAATGTTTAATTACTATTTATGCGCGTGCGCAGGGGCTTTCCGCGCCAGAGATATTGAGCTTTGGCAGGTGCTGTTTAGCCGCGGCGTAGAGGGCGGGATCCGCGTTTATCGTTAACGTCCGCCGGATGTCGGCGTTGCCTTATCCGGCCTACAAAGCTTTGCACTCGTAGGCCTGATAAGCGCAGCGCATCAGGCACTTATGGCTTATCCCAGCTCACTCTCTGCCAGCGCTTTAAACACCATCGCTACGGCGTGCGCGCCGGGGTCCATATTTCCGAGCAGGCTTTCGCTGCTGAGATACGATGCGCGACCGGCATTGGCTTTGCTCGACAAACAGGTTCGTTCGGCTCCCGCTTGCGCGGCGTCGAATGCGGCCTGCAGATTTTGCGGCTGCGTGAGCAGCGAAGTCAGGGCCGGTTGCAGCGCATCAATCATGGTGCGATCGCCTTCGTCTGCGCCGCCGTAGAACTTCATCTGCGCCAGTCCCGTATTCAGGGATTCGGCAACGCTAGCTCCCTGTTCCAGTTTCTGCCCCGCAGCGGTAAAGAAAATAGACATCAGCACACCGCTGGAACCACCCATCACTACGGTCAGACGTTCGCCAATCAGCGCGAACAGCGTGGCAAGGTTATCCAGCGGTAACTGCTGGCGATGCAACAGACTGGCAATTTCACGCGCGCCAGCGGCAAAGGTCGAACCGGTATCGCCATCGCCGACTTTGGCGTCCAGCGCATTAAGATGAGTCTCCAGATCGGAAAGGGTTGTGGTGACTAGTTCCACAATCCCGGCCACCAGGGCGTTCGCCGAAGGCTGGAATTCCACGCGTGCGCTACGCTGAGATGATGGTACACAACTGATTTCACGCGGCGGGACCGGCGTCGGCCAGTTGCTGGTTTCCACCTCGGTGAGTAACGCTTTTTCGATGCTCTCTTCCAGCACGATGGCCGTCAGTGAAAAGCCTTTCATATCCAGCGCGGTGACCAGTGAGGCCGGGCCAATCAGCCAGTCGATACGCGGGTGCAGCGGGCTGCTGGCCAGTTCGCGGGTAATGATGGCCATTTCGGCAACGGAAACGCCGCCAAGATTGTTAATCATCACCGCCAGACGGCCGGTTTCAGGCAGGGCTGCCATCAGTTTATCCACCATCAGGTTCACCACCTGCGCACTGTTCTGGGTGTCGATAACCGATGCGCCTGGTTCGCCGTGAATGCCCATGCCCAGTTCCGCGTGGCCCGGATGATGACGCGGGGCGGCGTCGGCTTCTTGCGGCAGATGACAGCTGGAAAGCGCAACGCCCAGGCTGAAGGTGTTATTGGCCGCGTACTGCGCTTCACGCAGGACGGTGGCGAGGTTGTAGCCTCGTTCGGCAAAATAGCCTGCGATTTTATGCACCAGGATGGTTCCCGCAATGCCGCGTGGGTGTTTGTTATCAGGCAGGGAGATGTCGTCGCCAACAATCAGCATTTCAACGTTGTAACCAAGGCGACGGGCTTTCTCGGCGGCGAGACCGAAATTAAGACGGTCACCGGTGTAATTTTTCACGATCAATAAACAGCCCGCCTCACCGGTTACCGCCTGGATGGCGGTCAGTACCGCATCCACGCTCGGGGAAGCGAAAACGTCGCCGCAAACCGCAGCGGTTAGCATACCTTTACCGATAAACCCAACGTGCGCGGGTTCGTGCCCTGAACCACCGCCGGAAATTACCGCCACGTTATTTTTGTTGAGGTCACGACGGACCACGATGCGAATGGCCGGATCGCTTTCCAGACGCGCCAGGTTATTCCACGGGCTGGCGATAATCGTACCGTCGATGACGTCGCTCACGAGATGGGTGCGTTGATTAAAAAAGAATTGAGACATAACGGCTCCTTGAGGTTGAGTGTAAGACAAACCCCCGGAAGCATGGTCATGGTACGGAGGCGATAGAGAGATTCTGGCGAAGTCAGCGCGGAAAAAAACAACGTTAAAATGAGTTTCATTACGGAACGTTGTCATTATTTTTTGTTCCGTAATGAAACAGAAAAGAACGAAGAACGATCACAATGCGAGATCGCTCGACTTTTTTCTCTCGCGATGAATGCAGCTGATACGGCACTGTCAGCTTTTTTTTTGCCGGTTTTTTGGCAAGTGAGTAGGTAAAAAAGAAAGTGAGATTCGTCTGTGCCGGAGATTTGGTGGCAAATGAGCGGATCGGGATCGCAAACCTTATCATTTTTGTGGATAAACGTTCCAATATGGAACGTACTCCGTTTTTATCTGTTTCATATCAGAACAAAAAGACGAAAGATTTTTTTGTGCACGCCTCGCCATACAGTTATTGCATCGCTCCGGTACCTCCCGTTTTCGCCGTCTGCATCAGGCCAAACAGGTTAACGCCAGGGCTCACCATGTAAAAACATGTACTTATTTGAGGATGAAAGGAATGCTAAAAGTTATTCAATCTCCAGCCAAATATCTCCAGGGTCCTGACGCTTCCACCTTGTTTGGTCAATACGCTAAAAATCTGGCGGACAGCTTTTTTGTGATTGCGGATGACTTCGTGATGAAGCTGGCGGGAGAGAAAGTACTCAACGGCCTGCACAGCCACGACATTAGCTGCCATGCGGAACGCTTTAACGGTGAATGTAGCCATGTTGAAATTAATCGACTGATTGCCATTCTGAAACAGCACGGTTGTCGCGGCGTGGTTGGGATTGGCGGCGGGAAAACGCTGGATACCGCCAAAGCGATTGGTTACTACCAGAAGCTGCCGGTGGTGGTGATCCCGACTATCGCGTCTACCGATGCGCCAACCAGCGCGCTGTCCGTTATCTATACCGAAGCCGGTGAGTTTGAAGAGTATCTGATCTACCCGAAAAACCCGGATATGGTGGTGATGGACACTGCGATCATTGCCAAAGCGCCGGTACGTCTGCTGGTGGCCGGGATGGGCGATGCGCTCTCGACCTGGTTTGAAGCGAAAGCCTGTTATGACGCCAGAGCGACCAGCATGGCGGGCGGACAGTCCACCGTGGCGGCGCTGAGCCTGGCGCGCTTGTGCTATGATACCCTGCTGGCGGAAGGCGAGAAGGCACGCTTTGCTGCGCAGGCTGGCGTGGTGACCGATGCGCTGGAGCGTATTGTCGAAGCTAACACTTACCTCAGCGGCATCGGCTTTGAAAGCAGCGGTCTTGCAGGGGCGCATGCGATCCACAACGGCTTTACGATTCTGGAAGAGTGCCACCATTTGTACCACGGTGAAAAAGTCGCCTTTGGTACGCTGGCGCAACTGGTGCTGCAAAACAGCCCGATGGAAGAGATCGAAACCGTGCTGAATTTCTGTCAGAAAGTAGGCCTGCCGGTAACGTTAGCGGAAATGGGCGTGAAAGAAGACGTTGACGGCAAGATCATGGCCGTGGCGAAAGCGACCTGCGCAGAAGGTGAAACCATCCACAATATGCCGTTCCCGGTAACGCCTGAAAGAGTACATGCCGCTATCTTGACGGCAGATCTGCTGGGACAGCAGTGGTTGGCGCGTTAATCAGTCGTCGGTAGGTTGTTATCCGGCATCTTCTCCCCCTCTGACAGTTTCTGCCGGAGGGGTTGTCTATGGTTAAACAGCGGAAAGGGATATGACGGCGCACACGCATAGCATCGGGAAGGAAGTCTCTTCAGTCATTGCCCAGTCATGGCATCGTTGCAGCAAGTTTATGCAGCGGGAAACCTGGCAGGCGCCGCATCAGGCGCAGGGACTGACCTTTGAGTCGATTTGTCGTCGCAAGACGGCGTTGCTGACGATTGCTCAGGCTGCGCTGGAAGATGCCTGGGAGTTTATGGACGGCCGCCCGTGCGCGCTGCTGATTCTGGATGAATCAGCCTGTATTCTCAGCCGTTGCGGCGATCCGCAGACGGTAGAACAGCTGGCGGAGCTTGGGTTTCGTGACGGCAGCTACTGTGCAGAAAGCATCATTGGCAGTTGTGCCCTGTCGCTGGCGACGATGCCGGGCCAGCCGACAAAAACCTCTGGCGATCAGCATTTTAAACAGGCGCTACATCCGTGGTCGTTCTGCTCGACGCCGGTCTTCGATAACCATGGTCGACTGTTCGGCTCCATTTCGCTGTGTTGTCTGGTGGAGCATGAGTGCGTTTCTGATTTATCCCTGACGCTGGCGATTGCCAGAGAAGTCGGCAACTCTTTGCTGACCGACAGCCTGCTGGCTGAATCCAACCGCCATCTGAACCAGATGTACGGGCTGCTGGAGAGTATGGATGATGGTGTGATGGCCTGGAACGAACAGGGCGTATTGCAGTTCCTCAATGCGCGAGCGGCGCTGCTTTTGCATCTCGATGCGCAGGCCAGTCAGGGGAAAAACATTCACGATCTGCTCAATCTCCCCATGCTGCTGCGCCGGGCGATCAAACATGCCCGCGGTCTGAATCACGTCGAAGTTACCTTTGAAAGCCAGCATCAGTTTGTTGATGCCGTCATTACCCTGAAGCCGATTGTTGAGGAGCAGGGCAACAGCTTTATTCTGCTACTGCATCCGGTGGAACAAATGCGCCAGCTGATGACCAGCCAGCTCGGCAAGGTGAGCCACACCTTTGAGCAGATGTCGACTGACGATCCGGAAACCCGCCGCTTGATCCATTTTGGACGCCAGGCAGCGAGGGGGAGTTTCCCGATCCTGCTGTGCGGGGAAGAGGGTGTTGGCAAAGAACTGCTGAGTCAAGCCATCCACAATGAAAGCGAGCGCGCCAGCGGGCCGTATATCGCCGTGAACTGTCAGTTGTATGCCAACAGCGTACTGGGGCAGGATTTTATGGGCAGTGCGCCCACCGACGATGAAAATGGCCGGTTGAGCCGTCTTGAACTGGCGAACGGCGGCACGCTGTTTCTGGAAAAAATTGAATATCTGGCACCGGAGCTGCAATCCGCGCTGTTACAGGTGATCAAACAGGGGGTATTAACCCGCCTGGATGCCCGTCGGCTGATTCCGGTGGATGTCAAAGTGATCGCCACCACCACGGTTGATCTCGCCAATCTGGTGGAGCAAAACCGCTTTAGCCGTCAGCTGTATTATGCGCTGCACTCTTTTGAGATAGTGATCCCACCGCTGCGGGCGCGGCGCAGTAGTATTCCCTCGCTGATTTATACGCGGCTGAATAGCCTGAAAAAACGCTTTTCATACAGTTTGAAGATCGACGACGACGCGCTGGCGCAACTGGTGGCCTATTCGTGGCCGGGCAATGACTTTGAGCTGAACAGCATTATCGAAAACATTGCCATCAGCAGTGATAACGGCCATATTCGGCTGAGCAATCTACCGGATTATTTGTTTGCCGAACGTCCTGGTCTGGAGACGGCGTCTTCACTGCTGCCTGCTAGTCTGACGTTTACCGCTATCGAAAAAGAGGCGATTATCCATGCTGCCCGCGTCACCAGCGGGCGCGTGCAGGAGATGTCGCAACTGTTGAATATCGGTCGCACTACCTTGTGGCGCAAGATGAAGCAGTACGACATTGATGCCAGCCAGTTTAAGCGCAAGCATCTGGACTAGTTTCTTCAATTCTCGCCATCGAGAACAGCGCGTCTGACAGTCGGTTGATATAACGCCTGGGTTCATCGCGTAACGTTAGCGATCTGCTCATCGCGATGAGGATCCGCTCCAGTCGGCGCGTCAGGGTTCGCGCAACGTGTAGCTGTGCCGATGCGAGATTTTTCCCCGGAATAACAAACTCTTTGAGCGGGCCGCTTTGCGCCATATTACGGTCAATAAGTTGCTCCAGCGCCTGAGTATCCTCTTCACCAATACGCTGTTGTAAGCGAGCGAGTCCTTTCTCATCGCTGGCGAGTTCCGCACCCAGAACAAACAGCATTTTCTGTATGGCGTGCAGATCCTGGCGTAGCCCGGCCTGACGCGTGCTGGCATAGCAGACGCCAAGTTGGGAAATCAGTTCATCCACCGTACCATAGGCCTCAACGCGGATGTCGTCTTTGTCGATACGGCTGCCGCCAAACAGTGCGGTCGTGCCTTTATCGCCGGTTCGGGTGTAGATGCGGTACATTTATTTTATCTCGCTGAAGGGAAGCACTTTGACCAGTTGACCTGCATTAGCACCGAGGACGCGGAGCCGGGCTGCACCGGCGCGGATATGACCACGGATCAGCGCCCGATCCTCGGGCAACTGGGCGTGGGTTAAAGCAATATCACCCGTGGCGTTAAGACCCAGACCGACACGTAGCGTTGAGCTTTTGGCCGCAAGTTTGCTCAATGCTAGTGCGCAGTCATGTTCGTCGCAACAGATTGCCCGGCAAGGGACGCCTTGCTCTTCCAGTCCCCAGCACAGCTCATCAAGCACGCGAGTATCCTGCCAGCGTGAGTGATAAAACAGATGTACGCCCGGTGATGAAAGTGACATTGCGCCCCCTGTACTATCAGAATGCCTGACGGAAGATCTCGGCAATTTCTTTCTCGTTCCCTTTGCGCGGGTTAGAGAAGGCGTTGCCGTCCTTCAGCGCCATTTCCGCCATGTACGGGAAATCGGCTTCTTTGACACCCAGATCGCGCAGATGCTGCGGAATGCCGATGTCAGCAGAGAGACGAGCAATGGCGTGAATGGCCAGTTCGGCGGCATCCATGGTGGAAAGTCCGTCAGTGTTTTCGCCCATAAACTCTGCAATATCGGCAAATTTTTCCGGGTTAGCGATCAGGTTATAGCGCGCCACGTGCGGCAGCAGTACGGCATTCGCCACGCCGTGCGGCATGTCGTACAGACCGCCAAGCTGATGCGCCATCGCGTGAACGTAGCCGAGGTTGGCGTTGTTGAAAGCCATACCTGCCAGCAGGGAGGCGTAGGCCATGTTCTCGCGAGCTTTCAGGTTGCTGCCCAGCGCTACGGCCTGACGCAAGTTGCGTGCGATCAGGCGAATAGCCTGAATAGCGGCAGCGTCGGTGACCGGGTTGGCATCTTTGGAAATATAGGCTTCCACGGCGTGGGTCAGGGCGTCCATACCCGTCGCGGCGGTCAGCGGGGCGGGTTTGCCAAGCATCAGCAGCGGATCGTTAATGGAGACCGACGGCAGGTTACGCCAACTGACAATCACAAACTTCACTTTGGTTTTGGTATTGGTCAGCACGCAGTGGCGGGTGACTTCGCTGGCGGTACCGGCAGTGGTATTCACCGCAACGATCGGCGGCAGCGGGTTGGTCAGGGTTTCAATCCCGGCATAGCTGTAGAGATCGCCTTCGTGAGTTGCTGCGATACCGATGCCTTTACCGCAGTCATGCGGGCTACCGCCACCGACGGTAACGATGATATCGCAATGCTCTTTGCGAAAGACTTCCAGACCGTCACGCACGTTGGTGTCTTTGGGGTTAGGTTCAACGCCATCAAAAACCACCACGTCAATGCCAGCTTCACGTAAATGGGCGAGGGTTTTATCTACCGCGCCGTCTTTAATGGCCCGCAGACCTTTATCAGTAACCAGCAGCGCTTTTTTACCGCCTAACAGTTTGCAGCGTTCGCCGACAACGGAAATAGCATTGGGGCCAAAGAAGTTCACATTTGGCACCAGGTAATCAAACATACGATAGCTCATAATATACCTTCTTAGATTTAAATTATAATTCAGAGAAACAATTCAGTGCGGTTTCTGCTAATAATCTGTCTTGTTCAACGGTGCCGCCACTAACGCCAACGGCACCAATTAATTTACCGTTTAATATGACGGGTAAACCGCCGCCGAAAATAACGATGCGCTGTTGGTTGGTAAGCTGCAAACCATATAGCGAAGCACCGGGTTGTACCGCGTCCGTAATTTCATGGGTACCCTGGCGCAGGCAGCAGGCGGTATACGCTTTATTAAGAGAGATATCACAGCTGGTGACAAACGCATCGTCCATGCGTTGCATTAGCAGCGTATTCCCACCGCGATCTACCACGGAAAAGACCACCGGAACGCTGATCTCAAGCGCTTTAGCCTCAACGGCCTGCGCCATTTTTTTTGCAGCCGCCAGCGTAATGGTGGCAATTTGTTGGCTCTTATTCACAGTTTCTCCTGAAAATGTTGTAGGGCTGAGGTCACGAAACATATCGCGCAACAGCTTTTTTTATCATTGGCTTTACCTTATTTTCTCGCCGCACGTTATTAAGTCAATAGGGCGAAAATTTCAAAGATATTAAATTCACCTTCCCGGTTTTGCGTTTATTGATAATGATCATTTAACCTCGTCACAATTCACGATGGATATTCCTGAATTGCGTTTCAATATGAAACGATGCGTTTTTATTAGGTGCCAAATTGGAACGAAATTAATTTTATTTTTTTATTGTTCTGCTCATTTAGAGTTCGACCATTGCTGATGAAAGGCGAATGCCGGGTGTTGTGTCCCCGGCAATGCGGCCCGGCGTCCCTATTTTTTATCTTTTGAGTCAATAAATCATGAGAAGATCAAAACGATTCGAAGTGCTTGCGAAGCGGCCTGTAAATCAGGATGGGCTGATTGGCGAATGGCCTGAAGAGGGGCTGATCGCCATGGAAAGCCCCTACGATCCAGCGTCGTCGGTGAAGGTGGAAAATGGTCGTATTGTTGAGCTGGACGGTAAGAGCCGCGCCGAGTTCGACATGATTGACCGTTTCATTGCCGACTACGCCATTAACGTGGCTGAGGCCGAGCGCGCCATGCAGCTCGACGCGCTGGAGATCGCCAGAATGCTGGTGGATATCCACGTCAGTCGGGAAGAGATTATTGCCATTACCACCGCCATCACCCCGGCGAAAGCGGTGGAAGTGATGGCGAAAATGAACGTGGTGGAGATGATGATGGCGCTGCAAAAAATGCGTGCCAGACGCACGCCCTCCAACCAGTGCCACGTAACCAACCTGAAAGATAACCCGGTACAGATTGCCGCCGACGCTGCTGAAGCGGGGATCCGTGGCTTTTCCGAGCAAGAAACGACGGTCGGGATCGCCCGCTACGCGCCGTTTAACGCCCTGGCGCTGCTGGTGGGTTCCCAGTGCGGTCGTCCTGGTGTGCTGACGCAATGTTCCGTTGAAGAGGCCACGGAGCTGGAGCTGGGCATGCGTGGGCTAACCAGTTATGCCGAAACGGTGTCGGTGTATGGCACAGAATCGGTGTTTACCGACGGTGATGACACGCCGTGGTCCAAAGCGTTTCTCGCCTCGGCTTATGCGTCCCGCGGCCTGAAGATGCGCTACACCTCCGGCACTGGCTCGGAAGCGCTGATGGGCTATTCCGAAAGTAAATCGATGCTATATCTGGAGTCGCGCTGCATTTTTATCACTAAAGGCGCGGGCGTACAGGGGCTGCAAAACGGTGCGGTCAGCTGTATCGGCATGACCGGCGCTGTGCCTTCGGGGATCCGCGCGGTGCTGGCGGAAAACCTGATTGCCTCAATGCTCGACCTTGAAGTGGCCTCCGCCAATGATCAGACCTTTTCTCACTCCGATATTCGCCGTACTGCCCGCACCCTGATGCAGATGCTGCCGGGTACCGACTTTATTTTCTCTGGTTACAGCGCGGTACCCAACTACGACAACATGTTTGCCGGGTCGAATTTCGACGCTGAAGACTTCGATGATTACAACATCCTGCAACGCGATCTGATGGTTGACGGCGGTCTGCGTCCGGTGACTGAAGAAGAAACTATCGCTATACGCAATAAGGCTGCACGCGCCATTCAGGCGGTGTTCCACGAACTGAGCTTGCCGCTGATTAGCGATGAAGAAGTGGAAGCCGCTACTTATGCTCATGGCAGCAAAGATATGCCTGCGCGCAATGTAGTGGAGGATCTGGCGGCCGTGGAAGAGATGATGAAGCGCAATATCACCGGGCTGGATATCGTCGGCGCGTTGAGTTGCAGCGGTTTTGAAGATATCGCCAGCAATATCCTCAATATGCTGAGACAGCGTGTTACTGGTGATTACCTGCAAACGTCAGCCATTCTGGATCGCCAGTTCGACGTCGTCAGCGCCGTCAACGACATCAATGATTATCAGGGACCTGGTACCGGCTATCGCATCAGTGCCGAACGCTGGGCGGAAATTAAAAATATTGCGGGCGTGGTTCAGCCCAGCTCGATCGAATAAGGCGGAACACTGTGGAATGCACAACTGAACGTAAGCCGGTTTTCACCTTACAGGTGAGCGAAGGCGAGGCGGCTAACGCGGATGAACGCGTGGATGAAGTGGTGATTGGCGTCGGCCCGGCCTTTGGCAAGCACCAGCATAAAACCCTAATTGATATGCCGCACAACGCGATTCTGAAAGAGCTGGTGGCAGGGATTGAAGAAGAGGGATTGCATGCGCGGGTAGTGAGGATCCTGCGCACCTCGGATGTTTCTTTTATGGCATGGGATGCGGCAAACCTCAGCGGCTCAGGCATCGGGATTGGCATCCAGTCGAAAGGAACCACGGTGATTCATCAGCGCGATCTGCTGCCGCTAAGTAACCTGGAACTGTTTTCTCAGGCTCCGCTGCTGACGCTGGAAACCTATCGTCAGATTGGTAAAAATGCCGCGCGATATGCACGCAAAGAGTCGCCTTCGCCGGTGCCAGTGGTCAATGACCAGATGGTGCGCCCTAAATTTATGGCCAAGGCCGCGCTGTTTCACATCAAAGAAACCAAACACGTGGTGCAGGATGCTGCGCCTGTCACGTTGCATATTGCACTGGTAAGGGAATGACCATGAACGACAACATCATGACCGCGCAGGATTACCCATTAGCCACCCGCTGCCCGGAGAAAATCCGGACGCCTGGCGGCAAGCCGCTAACCGACATTACTCTTGAGAATGTGCTGGCGGGCCGCGTAGGACCGCAGGATGTGCGTATTTCTCAGCAAACGCTGGAGTACCAGGCGCAGATTGCTGAGCAGATGCAGCGTCATGCCGTGGCGCGCAATTTTCGTCGTGCGGCAGAGCTGATTGCGATTCCGGATGCCCGCATTCTGGAGATCTACAACGCGCTGCGGCCGTTTCGTTCTTCGTTCGCCGAGTTGCAGGCCATTGCCGATGAACTGGAACACACATGGCATGCCACGGTGAACGCTGGGTTTGTCCGCGAATCGGCAGAGGTATACCAGCAGAGAAATAAGCTGCGTAAAGGCAGCCAGTGACGGAGGCAGCATGCCGTTAATTGCAGGGATCGATATCGGCAACGCCACCACCGAAGTGGCGTTGGCGCAGGATGGCCGGTTTATCGGCAGCGGGATTGTCGCCACGACCGGTATGAAAGGCACGCGGGATAATATCGCCGGGGTAGTCGCGTCCCTGCAGCAGGCGCTGAATAACACGCCGTGGTCGCTGCAGGACGTAGCAAAAATTTGCATCAACGAGGCCGCACCGGTGATTGGCGATGTGGCGATGGAAACCATCACTGAAACCATCATTACCGAATCGACGATGATTGGTCATAACCCGCAAACGCCCGGTGGCGTTGGCGTGGGCATGGGAACCACCATCGCCGTGGAGAAGTTGGCGGCGTTGAGCGAGGATCGATTTGCCCAGGGCTGGATCCCGTTGGTCGGTGAGGAGATGGATTTCCTTGAGGCGGTTTGGTTTATCAATGAAGCGCTGGATCGCGGCGTCAATGTGGTGGCGGCCATCCTGAAAAAAGATGATGGGGTGCTGGTGAATAATCGCCTGCATCGGCCAATGCCGGTGGTTGATGAAGTCACTCTGCTGGAGAAGGTGCCGGAAGGTGTGCTGGCGGCGGTGGAAGTGGCGGCCCCGGGACAGGTGGTACGGGTGCTGTCGAACCCTTACGGCATTGCGACCTTCTTTGCCCTGACGCCCGAGGAAACGCAAACTATCGTCCCCATCGCCAGAGCGCTGATTGGCAACCGTTCCGCCGTGGTGCTGAAAACCCCGCAGGGCGATGTGCAATCAAGAGTGATCCCGGCGGGTAAGATCTTTATCCGTGGTGAAAAGCGTGGCGGTGAAGCCGACGTAGCGCAAGGCGCGCAGGCCATTATGCAGGCGATGAGCGCCTGCGCGCCCGTGCGCGATATTGCTGGGGAAGCTGGTACGCACGCAGGCGGCATGCTGGAGCGGGTGCGAAAGGTGATGGCCTCACTGACCGGTCATGACATGAACACGGTGCATATTCAGGATCTGTTGGCGGTCGATACATTTATTCCGCGTAAGGTGCAGGGCGGCATCGCCGGAGAGTGTTCAATGGAGAACGCCGTGGGCATTGCGGCGATGGTGAAAGCCGATCGCTTACAGATGCAGGCCATCGCGAGTGAGCTGAGCGCCCGGTTAAACACTCTGGTTGAGGTTGGTGGCGTGGAGGCCAACATGGCTGTAGCGGGGGCGTTAACAACGCCTGGATGCGCTGCGCCGCTGGCAATCCTCGATTTAGGCGCAGGATCTACCGATGCAGCCGTCATCAATAGCGATGGCGTAGTGAAAGCGGTACATCTGGCCGGGGCGGGGAATATGGTCAGCCTGTTGATTCAAACAGAGCTGGGCTTAAGCGATGCATTTCTGGCAGAGGAAATTAAAAAATACCCGCTGGCAAAAGTGGAGAGCCTGTTCAGCATTCGCCATGAGAACGGCGCGGTAGAGTTTTTCCGCGAACCGCTCAGCCCGTCGGTGTTTGCCAAAGTGGTGTATTTGAAAGAGGGCGAGCTGATCCCGGTAGATAACCAGACCTCGCTGGAAAAAATACGTCTGGTGCGCCGACAGGCCAAAGAGAAGGTTTTTGTGACCAACTGCCTGCGCGCGTTACGCCAGGTGTCACCCGGTGGATCTATTCGCGATATGACTTTTGTGGTGCTGGTAGGCGGTTCTTCGCTGGATTTCGAAATCCCACAGATGATCACCGATGCGCTGGCGCATTACGGCGTTGTCGCCGGGCAGGGCAATATTCGAGGTACCGAAGGGCCGCGTAATGCGGTGGCAACCGGACTGGTTTTAGCCGGAGATGCAAAATAATAGCGCAGAAAACAGTCGCGCAAGCGTTTAGCTGCGGGGTAAGTCAAATAAAGGCGATGTTCTCTTTGATATCCCGGCGGAGTTGGGTACATAGTATAAATGTGTCTCTCACGTGGTTAATTTTAAGGATAAGAGCATGCCAACAGCAATTGAGAAAGCATTGGATTTTATTGGTGGTATGAACACTTCGGCGTCAGTACCCCATTCAATGGACGAAAGTACCGCTAAGGGAATCTTAAAGTATTTGCATGACTTAGGTGTGCCAGCGAGTCCGGAAGCTGTAATGGCACGAGGTGAGCAGGAGGGATGGAATCCCGAGTTCACGAAAAAAGTGGCCGGATGGGCAGAAAAAGTCGCCTCCGGTAACCGCATCCTTATCAAGAACCCAGAGTATTTTTCAACCTATATGCAGGAGCAGCTCAAAGAGCTAGTGTGAGCTGACTATCGAATCAAACTCTAACGGACGTTTCCATCTCGGGATGGCGGCGTCCAAAGGAGGGCTAGTGACATGCTTGTTGCCAGGCAGGCGTTTCGCACCGCAAAAGCGAGGTAATCTAATAGCTTTTCTTTAACTCCTGCACATAGAGATATTATCAACTTCTCAGTAGTACCTGGATTATCCGTGGCGACTCACCTCACAAAGAAGACTCAATAATCAGAATTATATTGCGTCAACCTCATTATATTTACTGAAATATTCTTTTATTACTAAATTTTCCACAGATTATTGATAGTCATTAGCAAGTCCGTTGCTGAATAATATTTGCATTCGCAGCCCGAGCAGCAGCATCCAGCACACCTGTTATTTTCAATCCAAAGCCCACAATTTTCCTTCACTTCAGCGATAGTGGCCCATGTGTATCAATCAAATCTACAACTATTTTTCTCTCCTGAGTAAAAGACCATTCAAAAAATATTTGTCAATAAATTCTATAGTCTTGGTACAAATTGACATTTGTTTGAAAATCTTTGTGTTAAGTACGCTGTGAAATTAACGCAAAAATGTTCATTTACTGGGAGGTAATAATCCTATTTATAACAAAGAGTTTTCATGTTTGTATAAAAAACAACCTTTCAGACTTTTATAAAGATCCCGCAATATTCTTTATTCTATTAACATCACATTAACATTGTGGGTATGGTTAGGGTGTAAAGTATTTGTTATGCTCCAAGTCAATTAATAATATTCACTAGGGAAAATCCTATTTCACCATTTCTTGATAAATGAGCTCATTGTTGAGAAAGGAAATTTATTCCTTATTTGACAAATGGTTAAAAAACGAATCCTGGAGGAGAATCTACCCTATTAATAAGGAGGCTCATGTGCGGATTTTTGTACCCCTAAGGCACACAATATTTTATTTTTTATTTGCAGGTATGATCGTATGTGGTACTGCGAAAGCCTATAACGGTACACCGAACACAGCCCGAGTTGCGTCTGTGACGCTGAAGGAAAGTATTCTTTTTGCTTTTGACCGTGACCCATCAATAAGTCAGCAGGCCGCGCAAATGGGAATCGGCCAGGCGCAAATAGACGAAGCACGAAGTGGTTGGATGCCGCAAATATCACTTAATGGCAATACAGGGCATAGCCAGACGACAGACTCAAGCGGCTCACTAAAAAACTCAGCAGCATGGGGGCTAAGTCTGACGCAGCTTGTCTATGATTTTGGCAAAACGAACAGCGCAATCAGTCAGTCTGAAGCACAACGAGATAGTTACCGGTACCAGCTTATGGCTACATTGACTGGTGTCGCTGAGAAAACGGCTCTCAGCTACGTTGAAGTCAGACGCTATACCGAACTGACACAAGCAGCGAAAGAAAATATTACTGCGCTTAAAAATGTTCAGCATATGGCGCGATTGCGCGCAGAGGCTGGTTTGAGTTCTACGTCCGATGAGCTTCAGACGCAAGCGCGTGTCGCGGGAATGCAGGCAACGTTTGAACAATACAATGCAGCGCTGAGTAGCGCGCGGGCAAGACTGGCTGTTTTAAGCGGTATTGATGCAGAGCAGTTGCAACCCGTGCCTGAGGCATTAGTCGTTCGAGAGGATTCTCTTGATAATATTGATTATTCATTAATTCCATCTGTGCTCGCCGCAAGGACAATGGAAACGTCTGCTCAGTATGCCGTTGAAAAAGCAAAATCACAGCACTGGCCGACTCTAAGCCTTAAAGGTGGACGTACGCGTTATGAATCGGATAACCGAAGCTATTGGGACGATCAGATTCAGTTAAATATTGATGCCCCTATTTACCAGGGCGGTTCGGTTTCAGCGCGAGTTCACCAGGCTGAAGGCGCAAGAACAATGGCGATGTCGCAAGTCGATCAGGCTCGATTTGATGTACTACAAAAAGCGTCAGTTGCTATGGCGGACTGGTCTGGAGCACACGGTAGAATGAATGCCGGGAATATACAATTGCAGAGCGCTCTGCGTGCTCGCGAGGTTTATAAAAATGAATATACCCTTAGCAAAAGAAGTATTAATGACTTACTAAGCGTTGAACAAGGGAAGGTGCGAACAAGTTCCTGATATGAGATCATCATATTCATCCGGAGCGCATCCCAGAGGGACATCATGAGCCATCAACTCACCTTCGCCGATAGTGAATTCAGCACTAAGCGCCGTCAGACCCGAAAAGAGATTTTCCTCTCCCGCATGGAGCAGATTCTGCCATGGCAGAATATGACCGCTGTCATCGAGCCGTTTTATCCCAAGGCGGGCAATGGCCGACGGCCCTATCCGCTGGAGACCATGCTGCGTATTCACTGCATGCAGCATTGGTACAACCTGAGCGACGGTGCCATGGAAGATGCCCTGTACGAAATCGCCTCCATGCGCCTGTTTGCCCGATTATCCCTGGATAGCGCCCTGCCGGATCGCACCACCATCATGAATTTCCGCCACCTGCTCGAGCAGCATCAACTGGCCCGTCAATTGTTCAAGACCATCAATCGCTGGCTGGCCGAAGCAGGCGTCATGATGACCCAAGGTACTTTGGTGGATGCCACCATCATTGAGGCACCCAGCTCTACCAAGAACAAAGAGCAGCAACGCGATCCGGAGATGCATCAGACCAAGAAAGGCAATCAGTGGCACTTTGGCATGAAGGCCCACATTGGTGTCGATGCCAAGAGTGGCCTGACCCACAGCCTGGTCACCACCGCGGCCAACGAGCATGACCTCAATCAGCTGGGTAATCTGCTTCATGGAGAGGAGCAATTTGTCTCAGCCGATGCCGGCTACCAAGGAGCGCCACAGCGCGAGGAGCTGGCCGAGGTGGATGTGGACTGGCTGATCGCCGAGCGTCCCGGCAAGGTAAAAACCTTGAAGCAGCATCCGCGCAAGAACAAAACGGCCATCAACATCGAATACATGAAAGCCAGCATCCGTGCCAGGGTGGAGCACCCGTTTCGCATCATCAAGCGGCAGTTCGGCTTCGTGAAAGCCAGATACAAGGGGCTGCTGAAAAACGATAACCAACTGGCGATGTTATTCACCCTGGCCAACCTGTTTCGGGTGGACCAAATGATACGTCAGTGGGAGAGATCTCAGTAAAAACCGGAAATAACGCCAGAAATGGTGGAAAAAATAGCCTAAATAGGCTGATTCGATGTGTTTGCGGGAAAAAAATCGGCCCAGATCCGCGAAATTTTAATCAGCGAGTCAGCTTGGGAAGAAATGACCTGCTTATTCGCACCTTCCCTAATCTTGAACCAGGTGTGATATCCCGAATGCGTGAGTCCCTTAAAGCTAAGCTGGATGCTGATCGCATCCGTAAGAAGCGTGAAGGTAAGCGTATTTACCGTTGTCCATTATTTATTATGTGGGCTAAAGAATATTCCGAATCGGGTAAATGCCACTACCACATTTGTCTGCTGTTCAACAAAGACGCTTACTACCACCTTGGGGATTACGAACGAGAAGACAACCTGAGAGGGATGATTACAGGTGCATGGTACAGCGCTCTAGCGTTGCAACGGGATGATTGCCCTGACCTGGTGACATTCCCTGATAACTGTCGTTACGTACTAGATAACGAAGACCCTGACTTTGAGGATCATTACCAGGCACTGCTAACCCGGCTGGACTACCTGACCAAAGTTGAGTCTAAAGTGTTTGGTGAAGGGGATCGTAACTTCGGCTGTAGCCAAATCGATCTGTAAGTCGGCAATGGCCTTCTCAGTGAGAAGGCCATATTTGTATTGCCTCAACTAATTACTGAAATGCAGTTTCGTTACGCAATTTTCTATAGATTACTGATAGTCATCAGCAAGTCCGCTACTAAATAACGTTTCTGCATTTTCAGCATTAGCAACAGCATCCTGCACATCCTGCCGTTTCAAATCTAACACCCGTAATTTACCTTTTACTTCGGCGACGGATTCGATTCGCCTGTAAGCATCAGGATGGTGTTCGGCATATAGCGCCAGTCCTTTCAGTTTAGGCAAGGCATCAGCCAGATGCAGGCCATGTGGATCTACCAGGTCCACAATCATTTCGCCATCCTGTTCGGCAAAGAATAGGAAATCGGGACGAACAATCTTGTACTGTTCAGCTTCAACATAAGCGATTCCCAGTGACGACTGCCCTGTGTACTGTGGATTACGATACCAGAAAGCAAATCCTTCACGTTTGGTTTCGATCTCAAAAACCTTGGTTTCCCAATGGTTCAACAGAGCCGGATAGATCCCGTTTTCGTCACACAACAAATGGTGTTTCCAGACTGGAAGGTCAGCTTCCTTTTCACCTTCACGCACCCTGGTCATTTCAAACTTGTTCGCCGGCCTGACCAGATCCACATCCTGCGGTTCGGTACTCATTTCGACGATTTGACGATAGGCCTCTTTACGCTCATCTTTCAATGACTTGATTTGCGGTGTGTACTCGGCCAGCCACGCCTTCGCCAGTCTATCGGCCTCGCCATCGAAGTAATCCTGCACCTCCATCACCAGCCCCATGCCAGCAACGGTCACACGAGCTTCCATGATTGCTTCCAAATACTCCTCAGCATCCTCTTCTCGATCCGCGACCTTATCGGCCAGATATTCGACATAGGTACGTGAAACATCCGGGCTGAAAATTCGGGCTGCACGCCGGTAGGCGTCATAAATCACCGTTACGTCCGCCTCCTCCCAGAATTCGTTGAAGGTCATTGCTTTGTTCTTGAGGCTGGCAACCACAGCCTTACCATCTACGACGAGCACTGCATTGCGTTTGTTTTTGATTTTCTCGGCATTTTCTATCTGGAACTTGTCCAGAACAGCGTGCAAAGCAGCATGGGCTTTCCTGACTGCCCCATCAAGAATGCCGTCATCAACCAGTTCCTGTGCCAGCGCGGTCAGACGTCTGGCGGGTCTGGCTCCTTTCTGTGGTCGGGTTTGCGAAGGTAGCGCTTCAAATGCTTCCCATACGGCAGTTGAAGCAGCCGGGTTAGGTTTCATCTCCACAGGGTTAACCAGGATGCGTCCGCTTGGAGGAGAGGTATCATCGCCCTTAAACAAGGTATTGACGACATCTCTCACGGTATTGGTATTAAACTTGGGCAACAGGCATTCTACAGAGTTTAAACGCTCATTACCCGGAATACGCCTCGCCAATGGGGTACGCACCATACGCCCCAACAATTGCGTAATATGCGTCCTGTGGCTGGCTGCGCGGAAGGAAACCATCACTTCGGCACGTGGGCAATCCCAGCCAGTGCTGATGGCATCTTTAGCAATCAGTACTCGCATCCAGGTTGATTCCTGCACCCGCTGCGGTTCAATATAAGGCACCTGATGTTGGCCGAAACGTTGTGTGGTGTGTTCACCGAAGACATGAGCAACACTGTCAATGGACAATTCAGGATAACGGGAGAATAACGTATCCAGCCAACGCCCCACCTCATTCGGGTCAGGCGTATTAGGTACCTGGAATACCATTAGCGGCACTACTTCGCGCACGGTTTCCTGCTGTCTTGCGTACTCTGCCCAGGCATCGGTCGCTTCCCTGAGTTTGTCGGCAGCACGGCGTACCCACACGGTATCGAAGTCACCAGCTTCATCAGGCACACCCAGAATGATATCGTCCTTGATAAGTCCAGATTCCTGCACTTTAGCGGGGTCAACCACCACATTCGGCAGTTTGACATGATGACCAGCATTGGCAATGGCTTTGTCGAAACGTTCAACTGTGGCGGAAATACCCCACACTACTGGAATACCCTTCACTCCAGCCGAACCATTGATAAGCCGTTGTACAATAGTACTCTTAGCAGCTTCACTGGAAGCCGTTGACGAGCCCATCCCTCTGTGCGCTTCATCCAGCACTAAGTAAAGGGTCAGATCCGGGTCTTCGATGGTGTTCTGGATGGTATCCCACAGCGTATAAGCCTGTGCATCAGGGGCTGCTTCGAAAAGGCCGCCTTTATCATCGAACCCGCGCACCACGAGGCTTTTTTTGCCAAACTTCTGCGTGTTAAGGAAATAGATTTTTCCAGCCTGAAACTTACGCCGACTGAAGGGATGTTCAACTACCACCATATCGTTGTAGTTGATACGGTCACTCGCCTCCATCAGGCGAAAACGGGTTTGCTCATTCAGTGCTGGATCATCACTGAACCAGATCACCACCGCGCCGGGATCTGCATCGAAATTAAATTCGTCGTCACCATGAAACAATGCTTCAAATGCAGCAGCAGCCATGACGGTCTTACCCGCACCGGTTACAGCCGTTAAAGAGAAGGCGCTTTTGTCGCTCTCGTTGTGCCAGTAACGTCGAGCCTTCCTGAGATTCGCCAGAGCATCATGTACCGCATCGCGCTGATAGTCCTTGAGAGTAAATTTCATTCTGTCCATTCCCCACTGGTGAAGCTGAAATTGGTCAGGTACGACTCGTATAACCGCACTGGTTCAACATCTTTTGGCAAACGTTTTGTTACAGACTGGAAGTGACGGTCATCATCAGTAACGATGAAAGCCACGCACACGCCACTGGAGGTATCAATGGCTTCAATGAATGGGGTTGCTTGGTCTACATCTAGCAGTAGACCGTACGCATCGGTCACTTCCCATCCTTTAGTAGGTATTTTTTCAATACGTTCGCCGCGCGCACCCGCGCGTAGCCATAGCAACGGCGCAATGCGAACAAAGGCCAAGTTGTGGCTAACCGACTTCTCAGCTTCGTAGGTCAGAGTGAAAAACTCGGCATTTTCCTCAAAACCGTCAGACATTGGGAACTCGTCTGTAAACCTATAATTGACCTTAATCGGTTGTTCATTCGGCGTTTTGCCTGTGATAGCAGCTTGTACACGTGGTTTGGTGATATAATCACAGATCCCCCACTTTTCCCAATCAGGATCTCCAGGCCTTAAGCCCTGTTCGCGCAATTTTTTCTGTTCGTCGGCAGCGACTTCGTTGTTAGTGACGGAGATGCACTGGCGACGACCACCACCTCCGCCGCGACCGTGGCGGCGTCCGCACCCTGTTCGTGGTGATGTTCCTGGTGACAGCCTGCGTGGCGATGCTCTTCACTTTTGCAGCAGCCTGCATGGTGCTCACTGTGGCGGCTTTCGTGGTGATGTCCTTCACCCTTGCAGCAGCCTTCGTGTTGGTGCTCTGTATGTTTACAGCAACCTTCATGATGGTTTTGCATCATCGTCTCCTGATGTTATTTAGATATATCTAATTTATATCTAAAGTTTATCGACTTGCAAGTCTATAAAATAATTTTTGTTTAATTTAATGATTATTAATGGTTTTTATGGATTGCTGATAGCTGTTTAATCTCAAGCTGACTATATCAAAAAAGTGCTTGCAATCTTTTTGATTAGCAATCATTATCATTTAAAAATAAATTTAGATATATCGTATTATCTTCACGAAGGCGAAAAAATGACAAAAAACACCTCACGCTACCCACAGCGCGTGCGTAACGAACTACGTTTTCGCGAATTAACCGTGCTGCGCGTTGAGCGTATCGGCCAGGCGTTCCAGCGGATCGTGCTGGGGGGCGAGGCGCTGGATGGCTTTGTTTCACAAGGTTTTGACGACCACACCAAACTGTTTTTCCCGCAGGCGGGCAGCGTATTTACGCCGCCGGAAGTGACCGACGAAGGCATTAACTGGGGCGAGGGCGTGCGCCCGGCGACCCGCGACTACACGCCGCTGTACGATGCCGAACGCCACGAGCTGGCTTACGATTTTTATATCCACGATGGCGGTATTGCCAGCCGCTGGGCGCTGGAAGCCAACATCGGCGATAAGCTGGTGATCGGCGGGCCGCGCGGCTCGCTGGTGGTGCCGGAAGATTACGCCTGGCAGCTTTATGTCTGTGACGAGTCGGGCATGCCGGCGCTGCGCCGTCGCCTGCTGGGATTACGTCAGCTGCCGGTGACGCCGCAGGTGACGGCCATCGTCACCGTCGCGGATGCTTCGTATAAAGATTATCTGGCGGATCTCGACGGCTTTAATATCGAATGGGTGGTAGGCCACAACCCGGCGTTCGTCGCCGAGCGGCTGGCTCAGGTCAAGGTGCCGTCAGAAGATTATTTTATCTGGCTGACCGGAGAAGGCGGCGTGGTGAAATCGCTGCTGGCGCGCTTTGAGGAGCCGAGTATCGATCAGCAACTGGTGCGTTCGCAGGCGTACTGGCATAGCAAATAATCGGCAGTGTGGTAAACCCGGATGGCGGCGCGTTGCGCCTTCTCCGGGCTACCTTTCAATGGTGTTATGTCGCCCCGGTAAGCGCAGCGCCACCGGGTGAGGCTTAGCGTTCCGCCAGCGCCTTAAACACCATCGCCACCGCGTGGGCGCCGGGGTCCATATTGCCGAGCAGGCTCTCGCTATTGAGATAGGAGGCGCGTCCGGCGCCGGCTTTGCTCGACTGGCAGGTGCGATCCGCGCCGGCCTGCGCCGCGGCGAAAGCGGCCTGCAGATTATCCGGTTCGGCCAGCAGCGCCGCCAGCGCCGGCTGTAGAGCGTCAATCATCGTCCGGTCGCCCTCATCGGCGCCGCCGTAAAATTTCATCTGCCCCAGACCGGCGTTCAGCGCTTCCGCCATGCTGGCGCCTTGCTCCAGCTTCTGCCCGGCGGCGGTGAAGAAAATCGACATCAATACGCCGCTGGAGCCGCCCATCACCACCGTCAGGCGTTCGTCAATTAGCGCGAACAGCGTGGGTAAATCATTGAGCGGCAGTTGCTGGCGTTGCAATAGAGCGGCAATCTCACGCGCGCCAGCGGCGAAAGTGGAGCCGGTATCGCCGTCGCCCACTTTGGCGTCAAGCGCGTTGAGATGGGTTTCGAGGCCGGAGAGGGTGCTGGTCACCTGCGCCACGTAATCGCCCACCTGCGGGTTGGCCGATGGCGTAAAGGCGACGCGTGCGCTGGCGAGCGCGGACGGCATGATATTAACAGCCCGCGGCTGCACCGGCTTCTGCCAACTGGCGGTTTCGACATCCGACAGCAGCGCCTTTTCAATGCTCTCTTCCAGCACGATAGTGGTCAGCGAGAAGCCTTTCATATCCAGCGCCGTTACCAGCGAAGCCGGGCCAATCAACCAGTCAACGCGCGCATGGAGTGGGGTGTTGGCCAGCTCGCGGGTCAGAATCGCCATCTCGGCCACCGACACGCCGCCGAGATTATTGAGCATCACCGCCAGGCGGCCGGTTTCAGGTAGAGCGGCGGTCAGCTTCTCTACCATAATCTGCATGATTTCCGCGCTGTTATGGGTCGCGATCGTCGAGGCTCCCGGTTCGCCGTGGATGCCCATCCCCAGCTCGGCGTGGCCGGGCTGATGGCGCGGCGCGCTTTCCGCTTCCTGCGGCAGGTGACAGCTGGCCAGCGCCACCCCGATGCTGGCGGTATGGTTGGCGGCGTATTGCGCTTCACGCAGGACGGTGGCGAGGTTGAAGCCGCGCTCGGCGAAATAACCCGCCACCTTATGCACAAGAATAGTCCCGGCGATACCGCGCGGCTGTTTGTTATCCGGCAGCGAAATATCGTCGCCGACGATCAGCATCTCTACGTTATAGCCAAGACGGCGCGCTTTCTCCGCCGCGAGGCCGAAGTTAAGCCGATCGCCGGTGTAGTTTTTAACGATCAGCAGACAGCCCGCCTCGCCGGTCACCGCCTGAATCGCGGTGAGTACCGCATCGACGCTCGGCGAGGCGAACAGATCGCCGCAGACCGCGGCGGTCAGCATGCCTTTACCAATAAAGCCGACGTGCGCCGGTTCGTGTCCTGAACCGCCGCCGGAAATCACCGCCACGTTGTTTTTATTCAGATCGCGGCGTACCACTACACGGATCGCCGGGTCGCTCTCCAGGCGGGCGAGGTTGTTCCACGGGCTGGCAATAATGGTTCCCTCGATCACGTCGTTAACGAGGCTGGCGCGCTGGTTAAAAAAGAATTGAGACATAGTGGTTCCTGATCAGTAAGCGAAAACTCACCCTCCGGAGGCGGGCCCCCGGAGTGGTAACGGTCAAAGTGGATTTAGCGACGAATAAGACGTTGCAGACGCATATCGAGCGTGATGGCTTCGCCAGGCTGAATATCATTCAGCGCTTCGCCCTGCTGGCATAGCCAGGCGATCCCCGCCGCGCGGGCGATAATCGCGCCGTGGGCCTGTTCGCTGCCGTCGCGCAGGCACAGGCCGGTGACCTTGCTGGCATCCAGTTGGAGTACAGTCGAGGGATAAATATTGTCGGCGATAATAATCGTCGGCTCACTGGCGAATGGCAGCGTCTCCTTAATACCCTGCAGATGGCGCAGCGTGCGCTGCAGAATATCGTCGACATCGATATAACGGGCCTGCAGATAGGCGTCATCCAGCTGACGATACTGCTGGCTGAGCTCCATCAGCACTTGATGCCACGCCCATTCCGCCGAGCACTGTTCGGTGAGCAGGCGATCGTTGGCGGCATCAAACAGATCTTCATCGTCGAGCAAGGTGTGATGACCGGCGAAGATCGCCGCGATATCGGCGTTAAATTTGTGTTCCGCCAGCTCGGTGAGCGCATTGAGATCGGCCAGCGTCTGGTCGATCGCCTGGCGCAGGCGCTGCTGCTCGCGGGCGATGTCGGCGGCGGCGGGGAGCGCCGGTTGGATCGGCGCCTGCGGATAAAGCATCGCGGCGCCTTCAACACGCGCAGGTATGGCGGATTCCGCTGTCGGCTGCGCCTCCGGCGACTCGCCGAAGTTATCGGCGGCCAGCGCCTGAAACGCCGCCAGCGCCGCATCGGCGTCCGGACCGCGGGCCAGCAGGCGCAGCTTATCGTGGCGGCGCACCTGTAGCAGAGCGATTTGATTCAGACTGTCCGGGGTGACGCATTTGCCGTTTTTCTCCAGCACCAGGTCGGCGTTAAAACCCGCCAGCGCGGCGACCAGCTTTGATGCCGGACGCACGTGCAGGCCGTTGTGATTGTTAATAATGACTGAAACCGATTTAGCATCGCCGTCGTCAGCAAGCGTTGGGGCGGCGGCGTCAGGCGTGTGCGAAGGTAAACCCAGCTGAACCCGCTTGGCTTCCAGGGCGTTCATGGCATCGGCGATAACTTTGTCGATCCCGGCGCCGGAGGCGGCGCTGACGGTGGCCGCCAGCGTCCCTTCGACCAGCGGCGCGGCGCACAGCCGCACCTTTGCCGCCATCGCCGGATCGAGCAGATCGAGGGCGGTTTCGGCGCTGAGCAGGGCGCTGCCGATATCCATCATCACCAGAACATGGTCGGTATCGGCGACGGATTCGATCGCCTCCATGACTTTAATCGGATCGGTGCCGATCGGGCTGTCGGGATCGTCGATCCCGGCGGCGATCGCCAGCTTACAGCCATCGTTCATTAACATCTGCCGGGCCAGTTCTCCGACACCTTCGCCCAGCCGGGCGCTATGAGAAACAATAACCAGGTTTACCATCGCGATTTCCTTACTCTTTGGCGGCGGCAGCCAGCATCTGAACCATAAACAGCACCGAGGTCGCGCCGGGATCCTGATGCCCGATGCTGCGCTCGCCGAGATAGCTGGCGCGGCCTTTACGCGCCTGCATGGTGATGGTGGCGTGGGCGGCGCGCTCGGCCACTTCGCAGGCGGCATCCAGCGCGGCAGGGATAGACAGATGTTGCTCGCTGGAATGACGCAGGGATTCCACCACCGGCAGCCAGACGTCGCACATCGTCTTATCGCCCGGCTCCGCTTTACCACGGTTGACGACGCCGTCCGCGCCTTCGCGGATCATCTGATAAAGCTCGTCGAGGGTCAGGCTCTGATGCGCCTGGGTGACCTGGGCGGCGCGGATAAAGAAGGTGCCGAACAGCGGGCCGCTGGCGCCGCCGACGTTGGAAAGCAGCGTCATCCCGGTATTCTTGAGAATAAAACCGATGTCTTTATCGGCGATCGACGGCAGCTTTTCGACCACTTTGCTGAAGCCGCGATGCATATTGAGGCCGTGGTCGGCGTCGCCGATCTCTTTATCAAGGCCGGTGAGAAAATCGCTCTGTTTGGTGAAAATGTCGCCACAGCGGTACAGCCAGTCGACGATTTGCGTTCTGTTCAGTGACATGTCGTGCTCCTTATTTTCCCCAGTTCAGCGCTGGGGTATGGACCGGGGCGTCCCATAACGCCAGCGTGTCATCATCCGCTTTCAGCAGGGTGATGGAGAAACCCGCCATATCCAGCGAGGTGCAGTAGCTGCCGATGAGGTTGCGTTCAATCACAATGCCGGACGCTTCGCAGCGCTGGGCAAGGCGGTTGTAAACGCCGTACAGTTCGGAAAGCGGGGTGGCGCCGAGGTTATTGACCAGCGCGATAACCCGATCGCCGTTTTGCAGCGCGGTTTTGCTCTGTTTCACTTCCTGCCACGCTCCCTTGACGTTATCCCACTGGCGCAGCGTGCGGCTGTATGCGCCGTTTTCCAGCAGGGTATCGACCATCTCATCGACGGTTTGGTCGAGCGAGCTGAAGCGGCGGCGGTCGATACCCGGCTCGCCATGGATGCCGACGCCGAACTCCATCTCATCATCTTTCAGGGTAAAGGAGGGCTGTCCGGCGGCCGGTACGGTGCAGGCGCCCAGCGCGATGCCAATCGAGTGACCAAGGTTATTTAAACGGCGGCCCAGTTCAGCGCAGGCTTCCAGCGAGTCGCCGCGTTCGGCGGCGGCGCCGACCAGTTTTTCAATCAGCACGGTATTGGCGACGCCGCGGCGTCCGGCGGTATAGAGGCTGTCTTTTACCGCCACGTCGTCATCCACCACGACGGTGGTAACCTTAACGCCACTTTCGTGCAGCAGCTCGGTGGCGGTCTCAAAATTCAGGATGTCGCCGGTATAGTTTTTGATAATCAGCAGGACGCCTTCGCCGCCGTCAATCTGCATCGCGCATTCGAACATTTTGTCCGGCGTCGGCGAGGTGAAAATTTCCCCCGGACAGGCGCCGGAGAGCATGCCCTGGCCGATGTAGCCGCAGTGCATCGGTTCGTGTCCGCTGCCGCCGCCGGAGAGCAGCGCCACTTTGCCGGCGACCGGTGCATCAGCGCGGGTGACATAGACCGGGTCCTGGTGCAGCGTCAGTTCAGGATGCGCCTTCGCCAGGCCGATAAGCTGTTCACTCAGTACATCTTCCACACGGTTAATCAGTTTTTTCATTGTTTATGCTCCGTAGGGTAGGGGGAGGTCGCCTGTCTATAAGGGTAGCCCGGCGATGTAGTGATTCTGGCTGAGCGGGCGCAAAATAAAATGCCGTCAAAATTGATTCCATAACGGAACGTAGAAAAGAATTTTTGTTCCTTTATGGAACATTAATTGCCGATAAACAGGAGAAATGCGAGCCAGCGCTAATAATTTGTCCGTTTTTTTCTGCTATCAGAAATGGGGCAAGGATGATTTTTTTCGCCATTGTGCCGCATTGAGGCAATTTTCTGCGTTAAAGAGGGGAGACGATAGCGGCTTTTTTGCCAAAATGATCCGATCGCGATCGCAATCCCATCGCTTTCTCAGTCAAATTGTTTCAATGTGAAACGCATTATTTTTTTATCTGTTTCAGAACAGAACAAAAAAGGGAAAAATTTTTTTCGCCGCGGCTCGCCCTACAGTGGATGCATCGCTCCGGCAGCGTGGCTGTAAGCGCCATTGATATCAGGCGCCGCGGCATGACGGCCTGGGCTCACGTGTCAACATACGCACTTATTTGAGGGTGAAAGAAATGCTAAAAGTTATTCAATCTCCAGCCAAATATCTCCAGGGACCTGATGCCGCCATGCTGTTTGGCGAATACGCTAAAAACCTGGCCGACAGCTTTTTTGTTATCGCCGATGACTTCGTGATGAAGTTGGCGGGCGACAAAGTATTGAACGGCCTGCATAGCCACAATATTAGCTGCCATGCGGAACGGTTTAACGGCGAGTGCAGCCATGCGGAAATCAACCGCCTGATCGCCATTCTTAAGCAGCACGGCTGCCGCGGCGTGGTGGGTATCGGCGGCGGGAAAACCCTCGATACCGCGAAGGCGATCGGCTATTACCAGAAGCTGCCGGTGGTGGTGATCCCGACAATTGCCTCAACCGATGCGCCGACCAGCGCGCTGTCGGTTATCTACACCGAGGCGGGCGAGTTTGAAGAGTATCTGATCTACCCGAAAAACCCGGATATGGTGGTGATGGACACGGCGATTATCGCCAAAGCGCCGGTACGCTTGCTGGTGGCCGGGATGGGCGATGCGCTCTCCACCTGGTTTGAAGCCAAGGCCTGCTTCGATGCGCGAGCCACCAGCATGGCGGGCGGGCAGTCCACGGCGGCGGCCTTGAGCCTGGCGCGCCTGTGCTATGATACGCTGCTGGCGGAAGGCGAAAAAGCACGCCTGGCGGCTCAGGCTGGAGTGGTGACCGATGCGCTGGAGCGTATTGTCGAAGCCAACACCTATCTGAGCGGTATCGGTTTTGAGAGCAGCGGCCTGGCCGGCGCGCACGCGATTCACAACGGTTTCACCATCCTTGAAGAGTGCCACCATCTGTATCACGGTGAGAAAGTGGCCTTCGGTACCCTGGCGCAGCTGGTGCTGCAGAACAGCCCGATGGAAGAGATCGAAACCGTGCTGAATTTCTGTCAGAAAGTAGGCCTGCCGGTAACGTTAGCGGAAATGGGCGTGAAAGACGACATTGACGGCAAGATCATGGCCGTGGCCAAAGCGACCTGCGCGGAAGGTGAAACCATCCACAATATGCCGTTCCCGGTGACGCCTGAGAGCGTACATGCCGCGATACTGACGGCAGACCTGCTGGGACAGCAGTGGCTGGCGCGTTAATCAGTCGTCGGTAAGTTTTTATCCGGCATCTTCTCCCCCTCTGACAGTCTCTGCCGGAGGGGTTGTCTATGGTTAAACAGCGGAAAGGGATATGACGGCGCACACGCATAGCATCGGGAAGGAAGTCTCTTCAGTCATTGCCCAGTCATGGCATCGTTGCAGCAAGTTTATGCAGCGGGAAACCTGGCAGGCGCCGCATCAGGCACAGGGGCTGACCTTTGAGTCGATTTGTCGTCGCAAGACGGCGCTGCTGACGATTGCTCAGGCTGCGCTGGAAGATGCCTGGGAGTTTATGGACGGCCGACCGTGCGCGCTGCTGATTCTGGATGAATCAGCCTGTATTCTCAGCCGTTGCGGCGATCCGCAGACGGTGGAACAGCTGGCGGAGCTTGGGTTTCGCGACGGCAGCTACTGTGCGGAAAGCATCATTGGCAGTTGTGCCCTGTCACTGGCGACGATGCCGGGCCAGCCGACAAAAACCTCTGGCGATCAGCATTTTAAGCAGGCGCTGCATCCATGGTCGTTCTGCTCGACGCCGGTCTTCGATAATCATGGACGACTGTTAGGCTCCATCTCGCTGTGCTGTCTGGTGGAACATGAGTGCGTTTCTGATTTATCCCTGACGCTGGCGATTGCCAGAGAAGTCGGCAACTCTTTGCTGACCGACAGCCTGCTGTCTGAATCCAACCGCCATCTGAACCAGATGTACGGGCTGCTGGAGAGTATGGATGATGGTGTGATGGCCTGGAACGAACAGGGCGTATTGCAGTTCCTCAATGCGCGTGCGGCGCTGCTTTTGCATCTCGATGCGCAGGCCAGTCAGGGGAAAAACATTCACGATCTGCTCAATCTCCCCATGCTGCTGCGCCGGGCGATCAAACATGCCCGCGGCCTGAATCACGTCGAAGTTACCTTTGAAAGCCAACATCAGTTTGTTGATGCCGTCATCACCCTGAAACCGATTGTTGAGGAGCAGGGCAACAGCTTTATCCTGCTGCTGCATCCGGTGGAGCAAATGCGCCAGCTGATGACCAGCCAGCTCGGCAAGGTGAGTCACACCTTTGAGCAGATGTCGACTGACGATCCGGAAACCCGCCGCTTGATCCACTTTGGACGCCAGGCAGCGAGGGGGAGTTTCCCGATCCTGCTGTGCGGAGAAGAGGGCGTTGGTAAGGAGCTGCTGAGTCAGGCCATTCACAATGAAAGCGAGCGCGCCAGCGGGCCGTATATCGCCGTGAACTGTCAGCTGTATGCCAACAGCGTGCTGGGGCAGGATTTTATGGGCAGTGCGCCCACCGACGATGAAAATGGCCGGTTGAGCCGTCTTGAACTGGCGAACGGCGGCACGCTGTTTCTGGAAAAAATTGAATATCTGGCGCCGGAGCTGCAATCCGCGCTGTTACAGGTGATCAAGCAGGGGGTACTCACCCGCCTGGATGCCCGTCGGCTGATTCCGGTGGATGTCAAAGTGATCGCCACCACCACGGTTGATCTCGCCAATCTGGTGGAGCAAAACCGCTTTAGCCGTCAGCTGTATTATGCGCTGCACTCTTTTGAGATAGTGATCCCCCCGCTGCGGGCGCGGCGTAACAGTATTCCCTCGCTGATTTATACGCGGCTGAATAGCCTGAAAAAACGCTTTTCATCCAGTCTGAAGATCGACGACGACGCGTTGGCACAACTGGTGGCCTATTCGTGGCCGGGCAATGACTTTGAGCTGAACAGCATTATCGAAAACATCGCCATCAGCAGTGATAACGGCCATATTCGGCTGAGCAATCTACCGGATTATCTGTTTGCCGAACGTCCGGGTCTGGAGACGGCGTCTTCACTACTGCCAGCCAGCCTGACCTTTACCGCTATCGAAAAAGAGGCGATTATCCATGCTGCCCGCGTCACCAGCGGGCGCGTGCAGGAGATGTCGCAACTGCTGAATATTGGTCGCACCACCCTGTGGCGCAAGATGAAGCAGTACGACATTGATGCCAGCCAGTTTAAGCGCAAGCATCTGGACTAGTTTCTTCAATTCTCGCCATCGAGAACAGCGCGTCTGACAGTCGGTTGATATAGCGTCTGGGTTCATCGCGTAACGTCAGCGTTCTGCTCATCGCGATAAGGACCCGCTCCAGTCGGCGCGCCAGGGTTCGCGCGACGTGTAGCTGTGCCGATGGCAGATTTTTCCCCGGAATAACAAACTCTTTGAGCGGGCCGCTTTGCGCCATATTGCGGTCAATAAGCTGCTCCAGCGCCTGAATATCCTCATCGCCAATACGCTGTTGTAAGCGCGCGAGTCCTTTCTCATCGCTGGCGAGTTCCGCACCCAGTACAAACAGCATCTTCTGTATGGCGTGCAGGTCCTGGCGTAGCCCGGTCTGGTGCGTGCTGGCATAGCAGACGCCAAGCTGGGAAATCAGTTCATCCACCGTGCCATAGGCCTCAACGCGGATGTCGTCTTTGTCGATACGGCTGCCGCCAAACAGCGCGGTCGTGCCTTTATCGCCGGTTCGGGTGTAGATGCGGTACATTTATTTTATCTCGCTGAAGGGAAGTACTTTAACCAGTTGACCGGCATTGGCGCCAAGCGTTCGGATCTGCGCAATTCCGGCGCGGATATGCCCTCGGATCAGCGCCCGATCTTCGGGCAACTGGGCGTGGGTTAAAGCAATATCACCCGTGGCGTTAAGACCCAGACCGACACGTAGCGTTGAGCTTTTGGCCGCAAGTTTGCTCAATGCCAGCGCGCAGTCATGCTCGTCGCAACAGATTGACCGGCAAGGGACGCCTTGCTCTTCCAGTCCCCAGCACAGCTCATCAAGCACGCGAGTATCCTGCCAGCGTGAGTGATAAAAGAGATTTACGCCCGGTGATGAAAGTGACATTGTGCCCCCTGCGTTATCAGAATGCCTGACGGAAGATCTCGGCAATTTCTTTCTCGTTCCCTTTACGCGGGTTGGAGAAGGCATTGCCGTCTTTCAGCGCCATTTCCGCCATATACGGGAAATCGGCTTCTTTGACGCCCAGTTCGCGCAGATGCTGCGGGATACCGATGTCGGCAGAGAGACGGGCGATGGCGTGAATCGCCAGTTCGGCGGCATCCATGGTGGACAGACCGTCAGTGTTTTCGCCCATAAATTCTGCGATATCGGCAAATTTCTCCGGGTTAGCGATCAGGTTATAGCGCGCCACGTGCGGGAGCAGAACGGCATTCGCCACGCCGTGCGGCATGTCGTACAGACCGCCAAGCTGATGCGCCATTGCGTGAACGTAACCAAGGTTGGCGTTGTTGAAGGCCATGCCCGCCAGCAGAGAGGCGTAGGCCATGTTCTCGCGAGCTTTCAGGTTGCTGCCCAGCGCTACGGCCTGACGCAAGTTGCGTGCGATCAGGCGAATAGCCTGAATAGCGGCGGCGTCGGTGACCGGGTTGGCATCTTTGGAAATATAGGCTTCTACGGCGTGGGTCAGGGCGTCCATACCGGTCGCGGCGGTCAGCGGGGCGGGTTTGCCGAGCATCAGCAGCGGATCGTTAATGGAGACCGACGGCAGGTTACGCCAGCTGACAATCACAAACTTCACTTTGGTTTTGGTATTGGTCAGCACGCAGTGGCGGGTGACTTCGCTGGCGGTACCGGCGGTGGTATTCACCGCAACGATAGGCGGCAGCGGGTTGGTCAGGGTTTCAATCCCGGCATAGCTGTAGAGATCGCCTTCGTGAGTTGCCGCGATACCGATGCCTTTACCGCAGTCATGCGGGCTACCGCCGCCAACGGTAACGATGATATCGCAATGATCTTTGCGAAAGACCTCCAGACCATCGCGCACGTTGGTGTCTTTGGGATTTGGCTCAACGCCGTCAAAAACCACCACGTCAATACCGGCTTCACGCAGATGTTCGAGGGTTTTATCAACCGCGCCGTCCTTAATGGCCCGCAGACCTTTATCAGTCACCAGCAGCGCTTTTTTACCGCCCAACAGTTTGCAGCGTTCGCCCACGACGGAAATAGCATTCGGGCCAAAAAAGTTCACATTTGGCACCAGGTAATCAAACATACGATAGCTCATAATTTACCTTCTTAGATTTAAATTATAATTCAGAGAAACAATTCAGTGCGGTTTGCGCTAATAACATGTCTTGTTCGACAGTACCGCCACTTACGCCGACAGCACCGATTAATTTATCGTTTAACATGACAGGTAAGCCGCCACCAAAAATAACGATCCGCTGTTGATTCGTTAGCTGTAAACCATATAGTGACGCACCCGGTTGTACCGCGTCGGTAATTTCATGGGTCCCCTGCCGCAGACAGCAGGCGGTATACGCTTTATTAAGAGAAATATCACAGCTGGTGACGAACGCGTCGTCCATGCGTTGCATCAGCAGCGTGTTGCCGCCGCGATCCACCACGGAAAAGACCACCGGCACGTTGATCTCAAGCGCTTTAGCCTCGACGGCCTGCGCCATTTTTTTCGCCGCCGCCAGCGTAATGGTGGCGATTGGTTGGCTCTTATTCACAGTCTCTCCTGAAAATGTTGTAGGGCTGAGGTCACGAAAATATCGCGATACAGCTATTTTTATCATTGGGTTTGGCTTTATTTTCTCGCCGCGCGTTATTAAGTCAATAGGGTGAAAATTTAAAAAGTATTAATTTAATTTTGTGTATTAGTGTTTATTGATAATGATCATTTAACTTCGTCACAATTCGCTCCGAATATTCCTGAGAACCGTTTCAATATGGAACGATGAATTTTTATTACGTGCCAAATTGGAACGAAATTAATTTTATTTTTTTATTGCTGTGCTCATTTAGAGTTCGGCCATTGCTGATGAAAGGCGAATGCCGGGAGGTGTGTCCCCGGCAATCCGGCCCGGCGTCCCTATTTTTTATCTTTTGAGTCCATAAACTATGAGAAGATCAAAACGATTCGAAGTGCTTGCGAAGCGCCCTGTAAATCAGGATGGGCTGATTGGCGAATGGCCTGAAGAGGGGCTGATCGCCATGGAAAGCCCCTACGATCCGGCTTCGTCGGTGAAGGTAGAGAATGGTCGTATTGTTGAGCTGGACGGCAAGAGCCGCGCCGAGTTCGACATGATTGACCGTTTTATTGCCGACTACGCGATTAACGTGGCTGAAACTGAACGGGCAATGCGGCTCGACGCGCTGGAGATCGCCAGAATGCTGGTGGATATCCACGTCAGCCGGGAAGAGATTGTTGCTATTACCACCGCTATCACCCCGGCGAAAGCGGTGGAGGTGATGGCGCAAATGAACGTGGTGGAAATGATGATGGCGCTGCAAAAAATGCGCGCCAGACGCACGCCGTCCAACCAGTGCCATGTCACCAACCTGAAAGACAACCCGGTACAGATTGCCGCCGATGCGGCTGAAGCGGGGATCCGTGGTTTTTCAGAACAGGAAACGACGGTCGGGATCGCCCGCTATGCGCCGTTTAACGCCCTGGCGCTGCTGGTGGGTTCCCAGTGCGGTCGCCCCGGCGTGCTCACGCAATGTTCCGTTGAGGAGGCGACTGAGCTGGAGCTGGGGATGCGCGGGTTAACCAGCTACGCCGAAACCGTGTCGGTATACGGTACAGAGTCTGTGTTTACCGACGGCGATGATACGCCGTGGTCCAAAGCGTTTCTCGCCTCGGCCTATGCGTCTCGCGGACTGAAAATGCGCTACACCTCTGGCACCGGTTCGGAAGCGCTGATGGGCTATTCCGAGAGTAAATCGATGCTCTATCTGGAGTCGCGCTGCATCTTTATCACCAAAGGCGCGGGCGTACAGGGGCTGCAAAACGGTGCGGTCAGCTGTATTGGCATGACCGGCGCGGTGCCGTCGGGGATCCGCGCGGTGCTGGCGGAAAACCTGATTGCCTCAATGCTCGACCTTGAAGTGGCCTCCGCCAATGACCAGACCTTTTCCCACTCCGATATTCGCCGTACTGCCCGCACCCTGATGCAGATGCTGCCGGGTACCGACTTTATTTTCTCCGGTTACAGCGCGGTACCCAACTACGACAACATGTTTGCCGGATCGAACTTCGACGCTGAAGATTTCGATGATTACAACATTCTGCAACGCGATCTGATGGTTGACGGCGGTCTGCGTCCGGTCACGGAAGAGGAAACCATCGCCATTCGCAATAAGGCCGCACGCGCCATTCAGGCAGTGTTCCGCGAACTGGGCCTGCCGCTGATTAGCGATGAAGAAGTCGAAGCTGCTACTTATGCTCACGGCAGCAAAGATATGCCCGCGCGCAATGTGGTGGAAGATCTGGCCGCCGTGGAAGAGATGATGAAGCGCAATATCACCGGGCTGGATATCGTCGGCGCACTAAGCCGTAGCGGTTTCGAAGATATCGCCAGTAACATCCTCAATATGCTGAGACAGCGTGTTACCGGTGATTACCTGCAAACGTCGGCTATTCTGGATCGCCAGTTCGACGTCGTCAGCGCCGTCAACGACATCAATGATTATCAGGGACCTGGTACCGGCTATCGCATCAGTGCCGAACGCTGGGCGGAAATTAAAAATATTGCGGGCGTGGTTCAGCCCGGCTCGATCGAATAAGGCGGTACACAGTGGAATGCACAACTGAACGTAAGCCGGTTTTCATCTTACAGGTGAGCGAAGGCGAGGCGGCTAAAGCGGACGAACGCGTGGATGAAGTCGTGATAGGCGTCGGCCCGGCCTTTGATAAGTATCAGCATAAAACCTTGATTGATATGCCGCACAACGCGATTTTGAAAGAGCTGGTTGCTGGCATCGAAGAAGAGGGGCTGCATGCGCGAGTAGTGAGGATCCTGCGCACCTCAGATGTTTCTTTTATGGCATGGGATGCGGCAAATCTCAGCGGCTCAGGCATTGGGATTGGTATCCAGTCGAAAGGAACCACGGTGATTCATCAGCGCGATCTGCTGCCGCTAAGTAACCTGGAACTGTTTTCTCAGGCTCCGCTGCTGACGCTGGAAACCTATCGTCAGATTGGTAAAAACGCCGCACGCTATGCACGCAAAGAGTCGCCTTCGCCGGTGCCAGTGGTCAATGACCAGATGGTGCGCCCTAAATTTATGGCCAAGGCCGCGCTGTTTCACATCAAAGAAACCAAACACGTGGTGCAGGATGCTGCGCCTGTCACGTTGCATATTGCACTGGTAAGGGAATGACCATGAACGACAACATCATGACCGCGCAGGATTACCCATTAGCCACCCGCTGCCCGGAGAAAATCCGGACGCCTGGCGGCAAGCCGCTAACCGACATTACCCTTGAGAATGTGCTGGCGGGCCGCGTAGGGCCGCAGGATGTGCGTATTTCTCAGCAAACGCTGGAGTACCAGGCGCAGATTGCCGAGCAGATGCAGCGTCATGCCGTGGCGCGCAATTTTCGTCGTGCGGCAGAACTGATTGCGATCCCGGATGCCCGCATTCTGGAGATCTACAACGCACTGAGGCCGTTTCGTTCTTCGTTCGCCGAGTTGCAGGCCATTGCCGATGAACTGGAACACACCTGGCACGCCACGGTGAACGCCGGGTTTGTCCGCGAGTCGGCAGAGGTATACCAGCAGAGAAATAAGCTGCGTAAAGGCAGTCAGTGACGGAGGCAGCATGCCGTTAATTGCAGGGATCGATATCGGCAACGCCACCACTGAAGTGGCGTTGGCGCAGGATGGCCGGTTTATCGGCAGCGGGATTGTCGCCACGACCGGGATGAAAGGCACGCGGGAGAATATCGCCGGGGTGGTCGCGTCCCTGCAGCAGGCGCTGGATAAAACGCCGTGGTCGCTGCAGGACGTGGCAAAAATCTGCATCAACGAGGCCGCACCGGTGATTGGCGATGTGGCGATGGAAACCATCACTGAAACCATCATTACCGAATCAACGATGATTGGTCATAACCCGCAAACGCCCGGCGGCGTTGGCGTGGGCATGGGAACCACCATCGCCGTGGAGAAGTTGGCGGCGTTGAGCGAGGATCGATTTGCCCAGGGCTGGATACCGTTGGTGGGTGAGGAGATGGATTTCCTTGAGGCGGTTTGGTTTATCAATGAAGCGCTGGATCGCGGCGTCAACGTGGTGGCGGCCATCCTGAAAAAAGATGATGGCGTGCTGGTGAATAATCGCCTGCATCGGCCAATACCGGTGGTTGATGAAGTCACTCTACTGGAGAAGGTGCCGGAAGGCGTGCTGGCGGCGGTGGAAGTGGCGGCCCCGGGACAGGTGGTGCGGGTGCTGTCGAATCCTTACGGTATCGCAACCTTCTTTGCCCTGACCCCTGAGGAAACACAAACTATTGTCCCCATCGCCAGAGCGCTGATTGGCAACCGTTCCGCTGTGGTGCTGAAAACCCCGCAGGGAGATGTGCGATCAAGAGTGATCCCGGCGGGTAAGATCTTTATCCGTGGTGAAAAGCGTGGCGGTGAAGCCGACGTAGCGCAAGGCGCGCAGGCCATTATGCAGGCGATGAGCGCCTGCGCGCCCGTGTGTGATATTCGTGGTGAAGCAGGCACGCACGCAGGCGGCATGCTGGAGCGGGTGCGAAAGGTAATGGCGTCCCTGACCGGCCATGAGATGAGCGCGATATACATCCAGGATCTGCTGGCGGTGGATACGTTTATTCCGCGCAAGGTGCAGGGCGGGATGGCCGGCGAGTGCGCCATGGAAAATGCCGTCGGGATGGCGGCGATGGTGAAAGCGGACCGTCTGCAAATGCAGGTTATCGCCCGCGAACTGAGCGCCCGACTGCAGACCGAGGTGGTGGTGGGCGGCGTGGAGGCCAACATGGCCATCGCCGGGGCGTTAACCACTCCCGGCTGTGCGGCGCCGCTGGCGATCCTCGATCTCGGCGCCGGCTCGACGGATGCGGCGATCGTCAACGCGGAGGGGCAGATAACGGCGGTCCATCTCGCCGGGGCGGGGAATATGGTCAGCCTGTTGATTAAAACCGAGCTGGGCCTCGAGGATCTTTCGCTGGCGGAAGCGATAAAAAAATACCCGCTGGCCAAAGTGGAAAGCCTGTTCAGTATTCGTCACGAGAATGGCGCGGTGGAGTTCTTTCGGGAAGCCCTCAGCCCGGCGGTGTTCGCCAAAGTGGTGTACATCAAGGAGGGCGAACTGGTGCCGATCGATAACGCCAGCCCGCTGGAAAAAATTCGTCTCGTGCGCCGGCAGGCGAAAGAGAAGGTTTTTGTGACCAACTGCCTGCGCGCGCTGCGCCAGGTCTCACCCGGCGGTTCCATTCGCGATATCGCCTTTGTGGTGCTGGTGGGCGGCTCATCGCTGGACTTTGAGATCCCGCAGCTTATCACGGAAGCCTTGTCGCACTATGGCGTAGTCGCCGGGCAGGGCAATATTCGGGGAACAGAAGGGCCGCGCAATGCGGTCGCCACCGGGCTGCTACTGGCCGGTCAGGCGAATTAAACGGGCGCTCGCGCCAGCCTCTCTCTTTAACGTGCTATTTCAGGATGCCGATAATGAACCAGACTTCTACCTTAACCGGGCAGTGCGTGGCCGAGTTTCTTGGCACCGGATTGCTCATTTTCTTCGGCGCGGGCTGCGTCGCTGCGCTGCGGGTCGCCGGGGCCAGCTTTGGTCAGTGGGAGATCAGTATTATCTGGGGCCTTGGCGTCGCCATGGCCATCTACCTGACGGCCGGTGTCTCCGGCGCGCACCTTAATCCGGCGGTGACCATTGCCCTGTGGCTGTTCGCCTGTTTTGAACGCCGCAAGGTGCTGCCGTTTATTGTTGCCCAGACGGCCGGGGCCTTCTGCGCCGCCGCGCTGGTGTATGGGCTCTATCGCCAGCTGTTTCTCGATCTTGAACAGAGTCAGCATATCGTGCGCGGCACTGCCGCCAGCCTTAACCTGGCCGGGGTCTTTTCCACGTACCCGCATCCACATATCACTTTTATACAAGCGTTTGCCGTTGAGACCACCATCACGGCAATCCTGATGGCGATGATCATGGCCCTGACCGACGACGGCAACGGAATTCCGCGCGGGCCGCTGGCGCCGTTGCTGATTGGCTTGCTGATCGCCGTGATCGGCGCGTCGATGGGGCCGCTAACCGGCTTTGCGCTGAATCCGGCGCGCGACTTCGGCCCAAAACTGTTTACCAGTCTGGCCGGGTGGGGCTCGATCGCCTTTACCGGTGGGCTGGCGATCCCTTACTTTCTGGTGCCGCTGCTGGCGCCGGTGGTGGGGGCGATTATCGGGGCGTTTTTGTATCGCAAGCTTATCGGCCGCTTTCTGCCGTGCGAATGCGGTATCGATGAGTAAAGCGGGACCCGCCGCAGCGCGGCGGGTTTCCCCGGCCTGATGCCGGGGGGGTTATTTTTTGATGACCGCGCTGAGATCGCCAAGTTTAGCGGCGGGGTTCTTGTGGCACTCCTGCAGCATTTTCGGTACCGAAACGGTCTCGACTTCATGCCAGTCAACATAGTCGCCGCCGCTAAAGTCGGTGTTGCGATTCACTACCCAGAAGGCCACCGGGGTCATGCTTTTTGGGTTCATATCCATAAATTCCTGACAGGTCATATTCTGCGGCGTGGTTTCCTCAACCGCGAACGCCGGGCTGGTCATCAGACAGAATGTGGTAGCCGCCACGGTCAATACGAGTGCTTTAGGGAAGGTGCGAACAAGTCCCTGATATGAGATCATGTTTGTCATCTGGAGCCATGGAACAGGGTTCATTATGAGTCATAAAATTGGCATGTTTCTAATCGTTCGCTATTGACGCTTATTGTATTTTTAATTGTCTATAATCAATCAGTTATGATGTTGTTTTTGTTTCTGATTGGTTGTCTCGTCTCCCCATTGTACTATCGTTACCTGACCCATTACCTGACCCAAAATGGGCATCGGGTCAGGTAACGCTTATCCTTAGAAAGGTAACCTCATGGCCGCTAATCTTACTGAGACTGCTATACGTGGATTGAAGACAAAAAGCACGGCGTACTACGTGTGGAGCAACAGTGCTCAACGTGGTACTGGCAGGCTTGGCGTTAAGGTTCAGCCTTCAGGCAGCAAAGTTTTTTATTTCCGTTATTACGTTGAGAAAGGTAAGAAAGAGAAGTTCATCCAGTTGGGCATCTGGCCTGAGATGAAACTGGTGACGGCCAATGAGCTGGCGAAAAAGTATGGTGCCTGGCTTGTTGAAGGAAAAGAGCCCCAGCAAGAGCTTGAGCAACAGCGCCTGGCCGAACAGCACATTATGCAGTTGCATCGTTCTCAGGGATCGTTTGAAGAACTGGTGCATGGTTACGTCAATAAGATGAAGCTCGACAACAAGCGGACATGGGCTGATGTATTGAAGCGCATGGAAAGAGAGTGCTATACGGTTATTCCTCGCGAAACCAAAGCGAAGGATGTAACACCTCTGCAGATCAAGACCATTCTCTCAGGTATTATCCAGCGTGATGCTGTAGTCCATGCGAACCGAATTCGTTCCTACCTTATGGCGGCATTTAACTACGGTCTGAAGGCCGATAACGATCCGATGAATACCAGCGTGGGCATTACGTTCGGGCTTGAAGTTAATCCGGTATCGGCCATACCGAAACAGTCCTCGGCAGAAAAAGTGGGTGATACATGGTTAACGCTGGAAGAGCTTCGTTTTGTCATGGAGCAGTTCGCTCAGGCCACCAACGTTGGGCCGCTGATGCAGTACCTAATCCGCTTCTGTGTTTATGCTGGCGGGCAGCGCCCGTTCGAAATGATAGCCAGCCAGTGGAGCGCGATTGATTGGCAGCAAAAGACGTTGCTGGTCATTGCCGATGTATCGAAAAACAAGCGTGAGCATTTGATCCCGCTGACTGAATCGGCACTACAGGAATTAGCCTCAGTGAAAGAGCTGACGAAGGAAAGCAGCAGTCCCTTTATTTTCCCATTATCTACAAACAGTGAGCGCCCGGTACGTACCGATAGTTTGGCGCGTTCCATTATGTATTTTCGGGCTTTTAATCCTGAGTTTAAAGTTTTCACGGCGCGAGATTTACGCCGGACTTGTAAGACTCTAATGGGGGAGGCGGGGATCAGCAAAGAGATCCGCGACCGTATCCAGAATCACGCTTTGAATGACGTCAGTTCGAAACACTATGACCGTTATGATTATCTGCCTGAAAAGCGTAGGGCGCTTGAGATCTGGGAAGGCCGGGTTAACAACTATCAGCGACAGCAGGAAAACAACGTTGTGAACTTGTTTGGGCGGAGGTGAGAGCTTGGCAAAATATGAGCTTAATTCAGCAGAAGAGCGGTATCAGCCGGGCTCTGGTGATTTAGTGCTGGCTAATAAGCAGGGGATCATTGATGAAGAGGAAATGGAGGCGCTGGAATCGGGCCTACTGCTGATGCTGTATGAGCAACTATTTATTGAGGGCCAGCCGCCTGAAGCGCTGGCTTTTGAGCACATCAGCAGGTGGCATCGCCACTGGCTAGGGAATGTGTACGAGTGGGCGGGAAGGCTGCGTAATGCCAACTTGACTAAGGATGGCTTTCAGTTTGCTGCTGCCGACAGGATTCCGCTTCTTCTTGATGGTTTCGAGAAGCAGTTTCTCTCTAGGTCTGGTGAACTGAAATCTCTGGCTCGTCCGGATCTGGTCAATTATCTGGCTGAATGCCACGTGGAGTTTATTTTGATCCACCCATTCAGAGAAGGTAACGGGCGTCTGTCGAGACTGCTTTGTGATGTGCTGTCGGTTCTGGCAGGGAAGGGCTTACTTGATTACAGCCTGTGGGATGTGCACAAGGCGTTTTACTTTAAGGCAATACAGGCAGGTGTATCAGGGAACTACAGCCCTATGAAGCAACTAGTGAGCGACATCTTGCCAGATTAACGGGCGAGGCCAACGGCTTTCGCCTGTGCCTGATTTTGTTTGAGTTGCTGCTCAATTTTTTGCACAGAAACACCGGTTTCTATTGCGGTTGAGCTGGCAACAGAACGATAGATTTGAGTTTTAGTGATCTGGCTGTGTACTGTTTTTTTTGTCATTTTGAAGCCCTCGTTTTGCTGCACTGATTCTAGTTCGGAAGGGAACTGCCCGCAAGGCTGTTATCAGTTAGGAGAAAGTTGTGAATACCGGCACTACTCGTAGAGTAGTACCGTGCTTCTCTTAGCTTGAAATGATGAAAATTCTGTCCTTTCGTTAAATATTTTTTAAATTTATCGCTCCATTTTGATACAATGCCTTGTAAAATATAAGGTTAATGTATTGGTGGTGATAAATGCAAAACAATTCCAATTCCAATTCCAATTCCAATTCCAATTTTTTCGATGCTACTGATCTTTTTAAAATTCCTGAGCAGCTGAATATCCCTGATGGTTTATGTAGTGCTGGTGACTTCTCTAAAAAATTTCATGTGAGACTGGAGGATATCATTTCCACATGGCTGGACAATAAAATTAACTTGTATGTTAATCTTCGTTCAGAATACTGTCGAATCAATCGTTATGCTAATAAAGAAGAACACCGCTACGATACTTTTGACATCAGTGTTGGTAGAGACTTCTATCAACATGAAAAAAGCCCACAGGCTGCCACAAGGAGTTTCATACCTTGCGCTCAATCTGAAATAAAAGAGGATACAAATTTCAATAGGAGTAGTTTTTATAAATATGTTTACAATGGATATGCTAGTGGCTTTTGGCGACTGCAGCCTACCAACACCACTCACTTGGTAAAAGATAATTACAATCTTAAAAATGCTAATGAATTGTGGGATGAAATTCCAGAAGAGGTTAAAGTTTTTGGTCGGGATGATAAGGATTATTTAATTTTTGATAAAAATATCTTTGTCTCTCATGAATGCTTGTATATTGATAACTTTGGGTGCCAAGAATTATCCCGGTTTTTTACAATTAAAGAAAATGAAATTCATGAAGTGGAAGGTTACTATATACAAAGCTTTATTGTTTTAATGTTGCTTAAAATAAGTTTTTCAGAAAAAGATGGTAAAATTAATCGTTTAAACGCAGCTGATATATTGAATGTGGTGAGGGATGACTGTCATATATCCTTAAAGGATGTTAGCGATAAAAGTATATCTAGATGGGTTAACGACTCTTTAATAGAAGAGGGACAGTTATCTTTAGCTGTTGAGGATGGTCGCCTTTCTACAGTAAAGGATAATGTTATATATTTGCTTATTAAATACGGTCATGCAAATAGTACATCAAAAGAATTGGCTAATTTATTGAGCAAGGAGGGGGACGGCTATCAATTACAGCAGAGAATTACATCGTCGCAATTAGTGAACTATATTGATGCTCTTGTTCTCAAGTATGCATCACTTCATTTTAAATAAATATCTCAATAAGGTTCTCAATAGACATTAGCTTAATGGGGACCCATCTTCTTTAAATTTTGATTTGAATCGTACAAACTGCCTCTGTCGAAACGAAGGAGGCAGTATGAGTACAACATCTAACATTCCAACACCTGAACAACGGCAGCAAATTCTGCATGTCTACGGTGAGAAAGGTGACCGTCTGGTGCGGGAAAAAGAGCGCCAGTATATCACTTCGATTTCTCGCTCGACAGCCTGGAAGCTCGAAAAGGCTGGCAAGTTTCCCCAACGTAAATCACTTGGGGCGAAGTCGTGTGGCTGGTTGCTTAGTGATCTTTTGTACTGGATAAATGAAAGATAGTCATCAAAAATTTATTAGAACAACATTAATTATTTCTAAAAGTGAGGCACGATGAATGTATGTCTAAGATAAATAGATCTAAACAAGATCAAGAGCTCTGTCTTGAATTTCAGATACTACCTACTTTTGTGCAACGGTTAATAAGCTACATACATTACAAAACAGGAGCTCGCGCTGAACTTATTTTAATCGTATTACTTGGGGTAATGGCATTTTCCTGCCAGGATAAATTTGATGTTCAGATTAAAAACGGGAGAACATTTACATCACTTTATCTCCTTTTATTAGCACGTTCAGGTAGCAGGAAATCAACAGTATTCAAAGCACTGATGGAAACAATCCATCAAATGGAAAAGGAACTGAAGAATATCTTTCTGGAAAAGGAAAAATTTTATGAACTGAAAAAAATATCTTGGGATACGGAATTAAAAGAACTTAAAAAGCAATTTAGCAAAGCTGTTCGCCAGAAGGTTGATGTAGCTGAAACACGCGAAGCACTGGAGGAATGTCAGAAAAGTGGACCGGTAGCACCCGTAAGAAAGTATCTGACTAAAAATGATTCGACAAGCGAGGGACTTAAAAAGACATTAGCTCTGGGATCTCCGTCATTAATGCTCGGTTCTGATGAAGCCGGAGGGGTGTTTGACAGTAGCCTTTTTCGCGATATATCAGTACTCAACTCTCTTTGGGGAGAAGGGAGAATCTCAGACAGTAGAGCATCTCGTGACAGCTACGATGTTGATGATGTCCGGCTGACCATATTGCTTTTACTGCAACCTACATTATTTAACGACTTTATAAACAAGCAAGGAAAAAAGTTAAGAAATTCAGGGTTCTTAGCCCGTTTATTATTAATCGATCTTGAGCAAATACCTGAATTGTGCGATATCCCTGATGCCTGTTCATGGTCTGATGAGCCAGGGCTTGATGGTTTTTTATCTATTCTCGTTAAGCATTTACAAGACGGGATAGAGCGTAGAGAAAAAAATGAAGAACGTATCTGTATTACTTTATCTGAAGAGGCGAGAGCGTTATGGGATACACACAACAAACGAATCAGGGAACTCATGCAACCAGGAGAGGAGTTGCATCACTATGATGATGTTGGTTCCAGAATTATGGAGCAAGTTACGAGAATTGCAGCAGTAATACAAATGTTTATTACACCCGAATCATCAATAATTACTAAGGATACTTTTCTATCAGCAGTTAAAATAAGCGAATGGTGTACTACTCATTTAATTTTAAAAGTAGACGCTAACAGAAAACCTAGCGAGAAAGAAAAATTGTTATTTTGGCTTGAGGAACATGTTATCACTAATAAGTCCTTCGACTTCAGGAGGCATAGCATTCGTAGAGATGGCCCAAATTCTCTTAGGAACATAGAGCACCTGATACCCGTTTTAAAGGAACTTGAAAAAGATGGTAAGGTACAGTTATTTAAAGAGGATGGAATTGACTATGTTAAATTTACTGGTTCAGAAGCGAAATCTAGTGATTTGGCTAAAGCATTAAACATACCGTTAATTTCATCCGGATCTATTGGCTTTAATAAGTTGCCAAATAATAAATAACTTCAGAGTAGCTAAAGTCTTTCTGGAAAATATTTTTTTGTTCTAAAGTTCAATAACCATGCGGCATCAACTTAAATTACTAGGGAGGTCAATTCATGATTTTAAGGTGGTATATGTAATATACCTTAATTAAGGTTCCATACCTAATTATTAATTATCAACAGTAACTCCCCTGCAGGAGTTACAGCCAACATCACATGGGTAGCATGAGGGCTACCCATTATCCAAAGATTATTATTTACATACTTAAGGATTATTATGGAATCACAATATTCACTTACCAATGAAGAAATCCATGACTTGGTAGAAATAGCCTCCAGAAAGTATAGATCACCCATTGACCTAAATATTCTCAACCCACTGCTTAACATGGTCTACGGCACACTGATGAAGAATAACCGAATACTAGGTATTCGTACTGACTCGAGATTCGCTCAGTCCCATGTACCAGGAGAGCCTGATCTACCAATATGCTTCCAGCGGGATGATGAGCAGGCAATCACTCGCTTCTACGAGTCACTGAAAAGCCAGTTACGAGCAGATCATAACCGGTCCAGAAGACCGGGAGATCCGACATTACCATCTTATGGATGGTGCAGGGAACGCGATACAAGCGTACACCCACATTATCACCTTGTGTTGTTGTTCAATGCAGACGTCTATGGGTACCTGGGGAATTACCAGGACCCCGATGCTGACAATATGGCTACCCGAATACAGAAAGCCTGGTGCAGTGCTTTAGGGCTTGATTACCCAGATTACGCAGCATTAACTGAATTTCCACCAAATACTGTTTACAGGTTTAGCAGATTTGATGCACTGGATCGTAACCCAGTCTACTGGAATTTCCTGGTTCGACTGGCGTATTTGGCCAAAACCAGAACTAAGGATGTCCACAGCGGTTACCGCAACTTTGGCACAAGCCAATACTCAGGCTAATTATTCGTAAGGCATAGTGCTCAACCCAATAACCGTTGCGCCGGGAAAGATGTGATCTTACTCGCATAAAAAACACTCTCCCTAGCGAAGAAATTTTAAATCGTGAATCCAAACCCTGCTACAACCCGCTACATGTAGCAGCTGTAGCAGCCTTTCAGAAAACAAGACGTAAGCGATACGGCTTATAACAACCGGCTTGAACGTTCAAATATCAGCTATCAGCGTAAACAGGCAATGTACATGAGGATGGCAGCGCTCCCGGCGGTGAGGGCGTCCGAGGAGTACTACTTCGCCTTCGCCACCGGTGCCCCTCAAAAGCAAATCCAGTCGTTGCGATCCCTGAGCTTCATCGAGTGTAACGAAAACATCATGTTGCTGGGGCAATCAGGCGTGGGGAAAACGCATCTGGCGATAGCCATGGGTTACGAAGCCGTGTGGGCGGATATCAAGGTTCATTTCACAACAGCAGCAGACCTACAACTACAGCTGTCGACTTGACAGCGCCAGGGTCCCTACAAAATTACACTCAATCGCGGTGTCATGGCCCCAAAGCTGTTTATCATCGATGAAATAGGCTATTTTCCGTTCAGCCAGGAGGACGTCAAGATGTTCTTCTAGATATCGCCAAATGTTATGAGAAGAGCGCGATGATCCTGACATCCAACCTGCCGTTCGGGCAGTGGGGCCAGACGTTCGCATGTGACTCAGCTCTGCCCATTTCAAAAAGTAATCCTCCGGCTGAGAATTACCCTGAATAGCTTAAAGCAGAACAGGTTATAATATTTTCCCTCATAGGCTATCGCCCAAAGTTACTGGAAAGGATAAGTAAGGGATGCAATTCATCACTAATGGCCAATAACCGTGCCGTGTCTTTCCACTGATTTTTTTATTATTGCGACATAGTCTGTCGCATGCATCTAGCATACTCAGGTCGTTATCTGGTGGAGAATAAACCGGTTAAGTATTGACGGCTATTGCCGATAAATCTGATATATATAAGTGTGTTACACATTCAGCGTGCTGCTACAGGAACCGTAATGGCAAAGCGAACAAATAGCGTCGATACCACGTTTTTTTCTCTTGAGCTGTTGCGTCGTATTCCGCGCAGCCAGCGTATTACCGCCCAAGAGTTGCATCAGCAACTTACAGATGCGGGAATTGAGCGCAATGTGCGAACCATTCAGCGCCAGCTTGAACGCCTTAGCCAGCACTTCGATCTAGAGTGTGATGATCGCTGCCGCCCCTATGGCTGGCGATGGCGGGCAGGTTCGCGAGGCCTGAGCATGGCGCAGCTATCGCCAGCAGAATCGCTGCTGATGCAAATGGCGCAGGCGCATTTAAAGCATCTGCTACCTGCGCATCTGATGGCTTTATTCTCGCCGTTTTTTAGTCAAGCAGGACACACTCTTAACCACAGCGAACAGGCGCTGCGAGAGCGGGAATGGTCGCAGAAGGTGCGGGTGGTCGCTGCCAGCCAGTCGCTCCTACCACCAGTGCTTCAGGAAGGCGTGTTTGACGCGGTCAGTGAAGCGCTTTATCACAACCGTTGGCTGAATATTGATTACAGCAATGCTCACGGTACTCGCCGTCAGGCGGAGGTGATGCCCCTCGGGCTAGCGCAACAGGGCTCGCGGCTGTATCTGGTTTGCCGCTTTAAAGGCTACGATAACGAACGCAGCCTAGCCCTGAACCGCATTACCTCGGCGGTCTGCAGTACCTTTCAATTTGCACGCCCCGCAGATTTTAACCTCAAACGTTACGACGATGATGGGCGCTTCGGATTTGGCGAGGGGAGAAGTATCCGCATCCATTTCACCCTCAAAACTGCGCGGGCGCAATTGTTGCTGGAGTCGCCACTATCAGCGGATCAACAGGTCAGCGAGCTTGAAGACGGGCGGCTGCATTTTAGCGCCACGGTCATCGACAGCCCGATGCTTGATGGCTTTCTTGCCACCTTTGGCAACACCATTAGCAACATTAAACGCGAAACAAACAATGTCAGTACAGAACAGGAGAACAATGATGAGTAATGGTGATCGTCAACTGCTGCCAGTATTAAGCAACGCATCGGATAGCGAATTGGCCCCGCTGGTGGAATACATCACGAAGGCGTTCAGCAGCGGCATTGAGAGTAAAGCACGTTATAAAACCCATTGCCCGGCACACAGTCAGTATGCCGATCTGATTGCCCACGAGCTGTGCGAGTTTGGTGGAAATACCGTCGTCAATCTATTTCGCGGCGGTGGCCCTGAGTGGAAAACCGTGGTGATCGATGTGGCGGACAAGCTTGACGCGACGTACGAAAAGGACTGGGGCATTGACCGTATCGAACTGGCTGTGCTAGCGGCTATTACTCGCAAGGCTTGGTCGGATATGGACCAAGCTCAACGCAAAAACCTGCTTGAAAAAATGGATCTTACTCAGGGTAGTACGATGCTTTTCCCAGAAGCAAAATTAATGACGCAGTTGCAGTCTAGCCGCTTCTCAAGCTTGCTCTTGGCATCGTTAATTGCCAACGTCTTTGCCAGCCAACTGCTCGGACGGACGGTGGTGATGTCCGCAGCCTCGTTTGTGGCTGCGCGAGGGGCAGCTTCTTTCCTGGGGCCGATTGGCTGGGTGATTACTGGGCTTTGGACCGCCCTAGATCTGGCGGGACCAGCGTTTCGCGTTACGATTCCTGCAGTGGTTCAGGTAGCACTACTTCGCCAACGGATTCACGCTACGGCGGAAGCCGATAAAGTTTGGTGGGAGTATCATCGCTGGCAGGATGAGAAAGATGCTGACAGCTGGGTGGCGAACATGTTTCGTATGGTAGGACTTTCTACTGCAGCCAGTGTAAGGCGTGAGCGCAATATGGCGTTTGAGCAGGGAGTAGTGGCCGGGCAACAGCAGACGACGGAAGAGTATGCAGATAAGGTCCTCAAACAAATGGATGAAGTTCAGCGTTTTGAAAAACGTTGTGAGGCAATGCTGGCTGTTGCCTTTGCTTGTGCTAAAGAGGAAGGTATCGCGCCGTCTGACGTGCGTAGCGATATCGAAACCTGCTGCTTGGGGATGATGAGCGGGCATCTTTCCTCGATATTACAAGCCACAATTAATCGTCTTATTGCCAATCCGCCTGATATCCACACTGCGCTTGAACAGGCGTTCGAGTTAGGTATTCAGGAAACTGAGGCTGCTGAGCTAATGGCGGTGCTTCGTGAGGCATTTAGCCAGCGTGCAGGTGTGTTTTAAGGGGAGATTATGGACAGAAAAACACTTTTATTGCGTCTGAACCAGCAGCGTCAACGACAGACAAGAGAGCTCATACCATCACCAACAAAAGAGGTCGTTACAGTATCCGATGTCAGTGTTTGGCAGGCACATCAGCAAGTTCGGCAGTATCAACAGAAGTGGCGCACGGAACAAACAACATTGATGCTGGCTGAGTGCCGACAGCGTCTTCTGCATAGCATTATTGGTCCGTTTGGGCTGGGGAGTATTGTCTCTGCATGGGACAAGGTGGGGGGGAATGTCGATACCATTCATAATGTTCGCTCCGGGGTGTATGCCACGGAAGAGGAGCAAGTACGTTATGAAAGCCGCGGTAAGTACAACAGTGATCCATACCATAAGCACGACAACTACAAGAAGACCAACGCCGAAAACAGTAAAAAACAGGATGCAGGCGAAGCAGTGGATGCCTATACCGGACAGGCACTGAGCAGGAATACCGATGCGGAGCAGGATCACCTTATTTCTGCCGCCTCAATCCATAACGACCCTGCGGTTTGGCTGGCGGAAGCAAATGGAGCTGATCTGGCGAACCACAAAACCAATCTGCATCAGACGCACCACTCGATCAATGAATCGAAGTTGCAAAAGAGTGCAGAGGAGTACATCGCCTGGTTGAACAAAAACCGCGCCGATCGCGATTCCAAAATTGCCCGGTTGGAAGAGAAAGCCAAAAATGAGCCTCTGAGCAAAAAAGATCAGAACGCACTGGAGAAGTACAAACAGCAGAACGCCGTCGATCAGGAAAAATTGCGCGAGCTGGATGAAGTGGCGCGCAAGCAGTATGAAAGCAGTCTTCGTTGGGGCTACTACGGTAGTGCGAAATTCGGTGCATATTTACTGAAAACCAGTGCTGTCGAAGCGGGGAAAATGGGCCTACAGCAGGCGATTGGCTTGGTGTTGACGGATTTTGTTGACGGCCTGTTGTTGGAAGTTCACGACAGCTGGCATAACGGGTTTTGTGATGGGGTGGACCAGGAGTATGTTTGGGATGCGTTAAAAATCCGTGCTGGGCGGGTGGCAAAGAGCTGTCTCGATAACTGGCGCAACGTGCTAACGGCGTTCCGTTACGGGGCCATAAGCGGGATCATTAGTAACTTGATGACAACGCTGATAAATACTTTCTTCACCACCGCACGCAGCCTAGTGCGAATGATCCGTGAAGGGGTTTTTTCGCTGTTCCGCGCAGCCAAAACCGTACTGATGCGACCAGAGGGTACAAGCCGTGCTGAAGCACTAGATGCAGGGCTGAAGATTGCCGTCAGCGGCGCATTCGTCATTGGTGGCGTACTGCTTGAAGAGTACCTCAGCAAAACTCTCGGTGCGCTGCTTACCGTTCTGCCCGGTGGGCTAATCACTACTCTAGTGGCTGTGTTGACGGGGTGCGTCACCGGCCTTGGTACCGTATTAACGGTCTATATGCTCGATCGATTAGATCTGTTTGGTGCGCAGCACCAGCAGGAAGACAATGCAGTACTAACGATGTTACAGGACGGCAGGGCGCAGGCCGATGCGCGTCTGCAGGCTCTGTTGGGATCGGACCCGAAACCTGTCTAAATACATCAAAGGCACCGAGGAGATATACGCAGAGAATTGGTGTTTGAAACATACACTGCTAAAGAGTTTGATTTGTACCAGATTGAATTTTTTTTCAAAAATATGGCGGAATATTATATATGGACTTACATGGTCATTTGCTTTATGTGGATATCACCCAGATCTGCGGCATCGGCTGTGCGTTCTGCATGTATGCGGATAAGCACGTAACGGGTAAGAGTATGGTGCTGTCAACGCAGGCACGTGACAACCTGTCGGCGCTCATTAATGATCCATCCGTAAAGCGTATTTCCGTGAGTGGCGAAGGTGAACCGCTCAATAACATTCATACCTTTTATGAGTTACTGGCGTTGTCCCGAGGGGGCAACAGCTTTGAGTTTATCACCAGCGGTTTTTTTCGCCATGAGAAGATGGAAAAGATCTTTGATGAGATCAATCGTCTTGTCTCCGCCAATGGTGATACCTGTAATATTCGCCTGAGTTCAGATAGCCACCATATTGAAAAAGTAAAATGGCGTGCACATGGATTTAGCCTGGATTATGTTCAGCGCAAAAAACCGTCATCGCTCAGTTTTTCATTTCGCTCAATTGATATCGATCGGGCCTTCACTCGCGAATATCTGGTGAGTGAACTGGCCTCATGGGGAATTAACGCCAGCATAAAGCCAGTCAGCGTACTGGAAGACAAATTATTAATAGGTGCGGACACGTTTAACATCGACTACAAAAATCTGGTTCATCCGGCAAGAGATACGCCGGAGGGTTATCTGGACTTACAGGGATATATTGCCGCGATTGAGTCCAAAGTGGATAAACCTTTTACCTTTGGCAGCCTGAACCGTGCACCCCAGCCCAATGGCATGGACGTGACAATTAAACCCAACGGCGATGTGTTTATGTACGGTATTGAGACCGAGCGTGTTGCAAATATCCATTCTGATGCGATCGACTGGCATCATCTGGCGAGCCATGTGCGGGATAATCCCTTGTCGCGCGCGTTATATACCCAGCCGTTAACCGAACTGCTGGCGCGGCTGGAAGACACTCCGCAGCTTCGCGCGATCATCGCGACCGCCAATAATCCTTACTGGCTGGTCAAAGAGATGGGGAAGCATTCCGGGTTGCTTGAACAATGGAAGGCAGCATGATTGATTCGCACTGCCACTCGTTCTACTCGAAACATGCTGTAGGTACTATCGACGAACTTGTTTGTGCCTCGATTGCTGCGGGGGTGACGGTACTCACCATCACTGATCATGCTCCGTTCCCTGTGGATGCGCAGAACCGTTTGCTGGAATCGGAACTGGAGAGCTATTTCACCGATATTGATAAGGCGCAGCAGGCCTATAAAGGCGAGATCACGCTGCTACGCGGACTGGAACTCGATTATATGCCGGGTACTGAGCGTTATAACCGGCAATTACTTGCCCGCTATCCAATGGATTTTGTCATCGGTTCAATTCACTACGTCACTGTTGCCGATGAGCCGATGGTGAAGGTCTGGGAACTACCCCGGTTAGCGGCAGACTCCTTTCTGGACAAGTACTTTGCTCAGCTTGAAGCGTTGCTGGAAAGCCGGTTGTTTGATGCGGTTGGGCACGCTGACACGCTACTGCGTGCAATCCCAGAGGATGTGTTTTTGCGTCGCTTTGAACCGTTGATTGCGCCGCTCGTACGCAGCGGTATTGCATATGAACTGAATGCTTCGGGCCTGCGAAAATCCAGCCTTGATCCTACGACGGGTAAAGAAATTGCAGGAAGATGGTCCTATCCTTCCCGCGCTTTGCTGGAGAAATTACTGAGGAACAATGTTCCATTGACCATCGGATCCGATGCGCATGATCCTCGTGATGCCGGAACGGGGATCGCCGAGTTGATGGAGGCACTTAGGCCATTAGGGCTTCAATCCATCAGCTATTATCAGCAGCGTCAACGTATTGATGTTCTGTTGGATGACCTTCAATTTCACACTGTGCCAGTGTCTCGCTAAGGATCTTCACCATGAATGGACTAAAAACTCCGCATTCACTTGCGTGGAACACGTTGCACAACGAACCGCTCGCAACCCAGTTGGCAATGTTTCGCCAGGCCAGTGCACAGATCAATGCGCAGGATGTTAAATCCGGTTTTCGCGCGTTCGCGACCGATTTGCTGGCGCGCGGTTTGATCGACATGTCCGATTACGTCGCTATTTTTGGTGGTAAGGCGCTGCATTATCTGACGCCGAATGCGACTGGATCATTTTGCGATATGCGCACCGGTGCTGACGCTACAACATTGGCGGGCATTTATAGCCGTGCGAAATATGGCGGAGTGAGCGAGATACGCTATCTGGCACGGTGCGTTATCGACTATCTTGCCGCAGAACTGGATGACACCTCTTCTTCATGGTCAGGGTTGTTTTGCCAGGCCAAAGAGGAGGGAGAGAGTGTTGTTATGATGACTACGGGCTGGCGTAATGTGCCTTCCACGGCCAATGTGCTCTACGATATCGTGGTTGAGGAAATTAATCTCACGTTGGCGCATAAAGGATTGCCCACCATTATCAACGTTAAACTGCCCAGGATTGCGCCGCCGTGTGAAAATTACGCTAGCCTTAGTCAGGCCGAGCGCGATCGGGTCAATCTTGTGCAGGATCATGTGATTCCAGCGGAGAATTTTTACCGCTGGAGCGGCGTGCATGTCATTTTTGGAGATGACGTGCTGGTGACTGGGGCAACGGCGGACAAAGTGTTGTATGAATCGCTGTGTAACGGCGCCCGGTCATTTCGTGCCATTTACCCAGTGGCGCTAGATCCCCGGGTGGCATTAACTGATGCGTCGGTGGAGGATCGGCTGAACAGCGTGAGCGTAAAGCAGCATTTGGATGAAAACGTCGCGCAACTGCTCTCTGCTCCGGGCTATCAGCCCATTCTGCGTGCGTTGCGTCTGTTATTTGGCGAAGACAACCGGGATAGTTTACCGGCTTTCCTGCCAAATGTGCCGGTGCTGACCTGGCTTAATCTGTATAAGTCAGCGTTAAATAATGAGTTTTTGGCTCAACCTGCATGCGCGCCATCACTAGTGATGCTCAGAACATATCTGATGCAAAATGGGCTGTTGTGTGCGAAAGGTAAGGTGCTGGTGAAATGATGTCCGACACTACCCATTACGTTAGTTACTGGGAAAACGCACCGGGTCAGACCATGCCGGCTTATGTTGCCCTGGCACTGGTTTCTATGCGCAGAGCTCTGGGCGATCGTTTTCTTCTGCTTACGTCGCGATCGGTAAGCGAGCACATCGATGCTGACATCATGAATAAAGCTTGGGCTTTTGAACCGCTGAGCTTTACGCTGGCGAACGGCATTGAAGCTATTGTGGCGAAGAGCGATTTCATTCGCATGGCGTTTGTACATCGCTGGGGCGGGGCATGGTTGGATGCGGATACGTTGCTGTTTAGAGATCCGAGTGTTGAGTTATTTCCGACAGGGCTGAGCCATAAATTGCACTGGCATAGCGAGTGTATTTTCGCGTCCCTGCCGGGAAACCCCATACTTGCGCAAGCCTTAGCTATAGGGCTTGAGAGCGAGAATCACGCTTGGGGTAATCCTGGGAGAATCAAAAATAACATTGCCCAGGCTGCCGATGCTGTCATCCCGATTGGCGGGGAGGTCATCGATCCCGGATATCGTCCGCTTTACAACTTTGCTGGTTGCGAGGTGATGCGTCGCACCGATATTGCCGTCGGGGCATTTTTGATTAACGACGTGGCCATTCTCAAACTTTACAACACCTATTTCCGGCGTACCGAAGCCCGGAGAGAAACCGTGGCTGAATTTCTGGCGGGTGGCTCGCTGCTGGCAAAACTGTTTTTGCATATTGAGGCGAATACGGATTACTGGGTTGATGAAAGTGACAAATTGATAGCTTCCGTTGCCTGAGTACCGCGTTCGCCCAGTACGATAGCTTCAGCGGGTAAGTGGAGTCGACAGTGCGTGGCGCCATTGAGGTTAATGCGCGGCGCGATTACTTCGTGAATGGTCGGCGTCCGGCGGTGTGGCGAGCTGTGGGCAATATACAGCCATGCGGGGATGCGTTCAGTTAAATGGCTGAATTCAAGTTCAATGCGCAGTAGATCGAATATCTCGGTGGTGCGTCCACTGGGAGTCCAAGCCAGCGGTGCGGTACGGTGATCGGGCCGCACGACTGCGACAGGAACGCTGAATTCAAGGTTGATCGTCCCGGCATAACAGCCTGCAACTTCAGGAAATTTTTCACAGATTAAGGGCAGTTGTCGCGCCAGCGTGCCCGTCGCTACCCCTAGCCCAGGGATGATTCTGGCGTTAAGCGACATGCTGTTTTTCGCTTCTGCTGGCAGTGTTAAGAGAGTCTGCAATGCGTTCATTAATGACGTTAGCGAAAAAGTATCCATATTTTTTTTGCCCGTACGACGGAGTGTGTCTGGCTGTTGCTCGCTGTAGATCACTTGTGTAAAAGGTGAGCGAGGCGGCAACCATGGGTTGTGTTGACCTGCAATCAACGGGTAGATCGCCACCAGCTTCGCTTTCAGGCCAACAGCCATATGCACAATGGCTGTATCCACACTAACAACTGCCTGCGCGCGGCGAATATAGCCTGCAACCTTTTCGGGTGTTAGCCCGTCGTGCAAGACTGCCACATTATCGCGTGCAACTGCGTTTTCCAGATGCTGTGCACTGTGCAGCGTTGAAGGGCTGCAAAGAATTCCCACGGAATGGCCGGGAAACTCGTCGGTGATAGCTTGTAGAGCTGCGGTTGCACGGGAAGGGGATAGCCCCTTGTCTCTTCGGCTGGCATAAGGATTAAAAAGTATTTGGGGGGAAAGTGCCGCAGGCGGGAGCTCGGCAGGCAACGGAACAATGTACTGGGTGTCGATCACTTTCGCGCCCAGATCCTGCAGAATATATTTGTACTGCTCCACGATATTGAGCGTGTTTGCAGCAAAACCCATTTTACGATTCACACAGCGCAGTGAATCATCAAGGGAATAGATACTCGCCGGGCGGAGTAACCGCATAAAAACGATTTCGGCAGGTTGTAGTCGTCCAACCAGATGAACAACGGCATCGACATTACTTAGTTGGTTCACCAATCTGCGTAGTTCACCAAGCCCTGGATGCGGATTCGTAACGATGACGTCATCCACACCGAAGGTGTTGGTATGCATTTCAGCTAACTCGTTAACCGTAAGTACAGTCAATCGGGCATTGAGCTTACGTGATTCGCGAAAAAAGAAAGAAGATACGATGGAGTCGCCCAATTTTGCGTCCCAGCGAAGCAGAAGAATATGCAGTTTTTCACCGGGGGTTTTCGTGGGCAGAGGTTTGTCCGCCAGCAGGCGAAATATCAACCTGGAAACCGCTTTGCGTAAAATCTGAAAACTTATCAATATGCTCACTAGTCTTTTGCTCAGGGGGCCGATCCCGGCCACACGGTTTTTTCAGGGTGATGCGGCGTATTCTAATTAGCCTCAAACTCCATTTAGCTGCCAATTGGGAAGCGCAATAGCAAGCGAGGTGAGCTGAGATTCGGTCAAAGCCATTATTAACAGGGCGGAAAGCAACCAACGGTTTATACCGACTAAGGAACACAAACACACCTAAATCAATGTTGTTCAATACCGAGCGCGCGCCTGATGAACGTCTGATCCACAAACCCAATCGTTCGACTCCAAACGTCCTGAGTATCCCGAAGATACTGGCACAACCCATCCACATCAGCTTGGTCGGAAAATTCCAGCAAATCTACCAGCCGGTGTAACGTCTGAATGGGAATGCCAATCTCCTCCAAGGCACTTACACCTGGCGGAAGATGAAAATTCTCGAACGTCATTTTGACATGCGTGTAATCGACTTTGCTGCGGATACCTCGCTTCAATGCATGGTATTTGACTACATCCTCCATTAAGCTGAGCACCTTAGGTAGGGTGTAACCGAAAGTATTGGTGATGAGCTTCAAATCATTGTTAATGGCGATGGAAAGAGAGCGTTTTTCCTCTTCAGACACCCACTGCCGTGCGCGATCAATCTGGTTTTTCAGATATTCCGAATAGCTTGCAGCGTTTGAATAACAGGCAAGTTTGGCGACCATGACATCAGTAGGATTAACAGGGACTCCATTGCGACTGAACGTAGAGGGAACCAGTCTGGCAATTATCTTTGCAAAGGTCTTGAGGAAGTTTGTTGCAGGAGTCCAGTGAAACACCAGCGAGGCAAATTCGGTGTCGTCCATCATCTCGAACATGCTTTGCAGCACTTCGAGTTGCTCGACACGGAAGTATGAGTGCTTTTTCACAAGTTCGATAGAAACACGCTCGTTTATGAAGACTTCATCAAAGCGATCCTGTGAAAACTCGGACAAGTGGTCTGGTTGAACGCTGGCCAAGAGGTTAATTGGGGTATCAATATCTTGAATACCAAGCGGAATTTCCACCTCTTGATTGAGGCTGTCTTCCGGGATTTCCTCTAGGCAAAAGATTTTGCCGACGAAGTGAACGCCCATGCGCCCGGCGCGCCCTTTGATGTTCCCATGGGTGAATTTGTCAATGCTGCGAGGTCCATCGCGGTTATCGTAGATCACGACGTTTTTGGCGATAGTGTTGACGCCTTCAATGATCGTTGAGGTACAAAGTAAGAAGCGCAGTTTTCCTGCATTGAATTGGTCAGCGGTGTATTGCTGCAGCGCTCTCGGCAGCGCGCCAAAATGCAAGCCGATACCGTTTCTGAGTGCCACCGTGTAATCCCAGTCGGCATCGAACTCTTGGCTGACCCAGTCAATATGAGGACTCTCAGTCAGAGTGCCATGCCCGAGCCTGATCAGCTCGCGAGCCACTCGACCGGCAACAGTTGGTGACTTACAATAGATGATTGTTGCACCGACGCACGCGTGCGCGATTTTCGCCAGCGCTTTGAGCTTGGCTTCGTCGTCACTCGCTTTGATGCCGAACGTCTGAACATCTAGTGCCACCGTGTTGAAGTCGGTGGAAACAAAAGTATGCGGATACCCAAGTCTTTCGAGACCGCGAATGCTGTTAACGAATGGTCCAGTCAGATAAAACTGCCTGGAGACCTTGAGCAGTTTGCTCAACGCAATGTTAAGCTCGATAACTCGCTCGTCTTGATGATCAACTTTCCCGCTTTTGAGTTGCCGGAACGCCAACTTGTAAAACTCGTCAATGACGAAGAGGTCAATGTCGATGATGTCGTCACGCTCGTTCACTCGCTCCTGCGTTAACACGTAGACGGCCTGATCGGAATTGCACACTTGGGAACTGTGGTGGATAATCTGATATCGGTCACCGAATCGCTCTTGCAGTCGGCGACGGGTTTCGTCGGCAAGAGCCACGGTCGGAACAACCAGAACGAGCCGCTTCAACGTTCCCATGCCGAGCAACGAATCGACGATTGCACTTTTGCCCATGCTTGTAGGCGCGCTCAGTACCACGTTTTGACCGGACTTGAGCAGATCGAATATATGGAACTGCATTGAGTGGAAAACGTAACCATCCGAGAATGGCGTCCGGTATAGATCAAGTACCCTCAGGTCGTCCGGTGTCAGGCCAGTGAACTCTTTTTTAAGGTACGGGAACAAACCTGATTTTCTCACCATATTTTTCAAAATTGTGGTGTGCTCGGAAAATCGCTCGCGCGAATCGAGAGCACGTACGATCAAATCCCGTCCCAAGTCATACGAAACAGGATTGGACAACAGCTTGTTAATCGCAAACAGGTAATTGAAAGATGAGAAGTCCTCACCCTGCAGACTATTTTTCGCCTGTTCATAGAGCTCTGTCATACAACCTCTCTCACCTTCTCATCAACCAATTGGGTTAACCGCTCAAGACTCGGAGCTGGATAAATGAACACGTGGATGCAAAGATTCGCGAACGGCGAATCCTCGATGAGGTCAGCCGCGAATTTTTCGAACAGCATCGTCGTTTCCTTCTCCAGGTCATCCTCGAACCCCGGCGTTTCAGGCTCGGTTAGTAGGTTAGAGTCGTAGCCCACGAACAGAACAAACGTGAAACGATCGAGGTGAGCATCGAAAGGTTGGCTGCCATCAAGAATTTCGTCAATGTCGTGGCGAAGCAGGTAGTTATCGTCTTTAATGTCGAGGATCTTTTTGCGCGCGGTATCGATGCAATCCGAAATGTCCTCGTACAACCGATCCCGTATCTCCGGCAATCTGACGGCAATGTCAATATCAGTAACCAACTCGCTGAAGCCAATCCAAAGCTGATCACCTTCTGGATCGCGGCGAACGATATGCACGTTTTCAAGAATTTTTTCGGCCCCTGCTTTTTCCACGTATAGCATGCAAGGAATAGGCTGGCTTTCGTGGTGCTGCCGGATCGTTGCGTGCAACAGTACTCGACCCAAAAATTCGCTGACGTCATGGAGCGATTTGAAGACAGAATCCTTTAGCCGTTCTCGCTTTTCAATGAATGTCAGTTTATGAATATCAGACATTTCTTTTGGTCGGAGAAAAACCTCATCCAACCATTGGCAGACGTTTTCCGCGATGTGCTTGTAGCGGTATTTCTTAAGTGAGTACTGCTGATGTAGAACCAGGCCTTTACGCTTAGCGCAGACCGAAGCCATAGGCGCTCTAAATGGCGTAAGGATGTGGGGTAAGTCCCGTTTGACGTAGATTTTGCGGCCTGACCGAGATTGGTCATCTTCGACACGCTGCTTGAACCACTTAAGTAGGTCTGGTCGTAAGTAGGACTTGTCATCAACACTGTGAATGCGTCGAGAATGCTCCCCCTTGCGCGTCACGGTATCAAGGATGCGGCACCAAATGTCTTCAGCGATAATTTCAGAGCTGAGAATAACCCCATGCAAATCTTGGGAGGCCAGCCGTATATTCTTGATCCCCAAAAGCTCTATTTCTCGAAGGGATGGAAACACTTCCCATATAGCCGCATCGATCCAATCTGAAACGCTTATACCTGAGTCTGTTAAATAATTGTTTGTACGTTTATTGAGATCGTCGATGAGTTCCTGTCTGCCTGGCTTATCTAGTCGAGCGTTTGGGCTGATCGTCAAGTACTCAAGGGTTTTGTTGACCTTTTCCTCTGTTACGATGGAGTACCTCCGTCCAAGGGCCGGGTCAGACTCACACTGCATTGATTTGTGCAAAATTGAACTGCAGGGGATCGTCTTTTTATCAGCACCTTTTGAATTCTGAACGATGTCCGAAATGTTCCAACGTGTTTTGCCGGTGCTTTTTACCTGAACGAAGTCGATGTATCCATCAGATACAATGTCGATATCGTCTGTGACCTCGCAGCGCACACTGCGGATAGTCTTGTCACGAAGCATTCGGGTGACATGGTAAGCGGCTACGCAGTCCTGAAATAAGAAACCGTGCTTGGCGGCTACTCCGCCTGAATCGTTCGACTCCATTTAGACATCCGTGACAATTTTGCGAAAATTAAGGAGATGTTTTGACACAGTCCAATCGGATCACTGCATCATCACCAGTGATCTAAATACTTCACAGCCATTCTCGGTCGCAGGTATCAAGCTTTTCAGGATTCCACAAATATTGGAACCCTGACGTCTAATTTGGTTATATAACATACAGTCCCAACTAACGTAAGGTGGGCGCAGCCTTAATCAAGGTTTTAGTTTTCAAATAGTTCAGAGCTGAGACTGCCAACGGCACTACGGCACTACGGCACTATGGCACCGCCAGCGATTGTAATCACACTTGATATTATAAAACACAGTTTCACGCATTATTTCCTGGTTGGTAAGGTCATATCACGATGCTCTTTGAGCAATGTCAACATTGCGTGTTCATGGCTTTCTATGTTGTTGATGCCTTGCCCATCCGGCCCCCACTCCTTATAGCTCATCATGATGGCTTGTTTTAGACTCTCTGCTCGTTCTGTTTCGATGTAGAATTTTTTCTTGTCTGCTGGTGAATAATTACTAAGTCTCGAGTTACTGCTTGGTGAGATCAGGCAGAGGTTACCGAAACGATGGACATCATCCCCCATTTTGTTTGCGCCAGAGGGATCTGTTTGAGGAAAGTAGTGCTCAACCGATGTTCGGCTCGGTGAAAACTGGAAACCGTCAAAATGCTTCTTAATCTCGGGATTATTAAGCCCTTTACCATCAAATGATTGGCCAGCATTAAGATCACGCCACAAACGATAATCGAGTAAATTGAACACAAAGTTCTGCACACTGGTACCACGATGCAGAGCTTCGACATTGAATTGTTCCGTTTCACCACAAATCTCTGACAGGAACTCGTGGCTGAGTTGTTCAAGTTCTCTGAGGTAAGCAGCTCCGTCAACATTAAGTTGGTCCGAAGTCAGGGTATTCAAAATGGCCAGCGAGCGATTGAGCCATCGCTTGTAAACATAGGCAGGGTGGGAGACATGGAACATCGACAAGATCATCGCTAGTTGTTTATTTACACCAGACAGTTCATCTTGATCGAAAGAGTTGTTATAGCTAAAGCTCGAATTCCTGTCTCTGGCATAGTATTCAAGCGTCAGCAGACTCCACTTCTCAGCTTGATCTCGCTTAATGATATAGCGGTCAAACAAGCCCCTAAACTTTAGTAAGTTAAAAGCAAACTGGGTGATTTTTTTTCGGTCATTTTTTATGATTTCAAATGCCTGAAGTAGCTTTTTATCGTCCAAAGACACGTCATTATCCACTGTCACTTTTAGCACATGCAGTAGGAAGTTGGAGAAATCGATAATCGAATCAAAACGCTGCTCTTTTGCTTTTTCATCGTTGTCATCAGTGTGATGAAAGCGTCGCCTTTCGATAATTTCCCGTAGCGTCGGCTTTTCGTGTGTATCAGGATTAGTTTCTATAGCACATTTGATCGCATCAAAATCGGCAGGGAATCCTAGCCACTGTTCACCAAATAATGCTTTGCGAGTCTCTGGGCTAAAGCCCAATTGCACATATCGGTTCATATCAGCGCAGGCATCCCATATGGCAGAAAAGCCGTTTCTTGCGGCAGTATCACCGTTGTAAACTGACATCAAATTCGCTTTCAACACTTCGTGTTTTTCTAGCTGTTCACCACGGTTATTCATGATCTCAAAGTAGTGGTTGAGATCAGTCTCTGTTGGCACCGGAACCCGCAAAATAGTGACGCGCTGGAGTAGATATCGGCAAAAGTTGTTGGTGTCGATATTCTCTTTCTCAAAGTAGCGTTCAATAATAGTAAACGCCGCTCGGATTGAGGGTTCTTCAGGATCATTGCTCTGAGCCTGTTGAAACAGGTTATTTAGCGTTCGGGCTGATTTAGGACGGCTGTCAAAGTCGAGATTAAGGTGAAGCGGGGATAAATCTTGTTCGCTGCAACAAGCAACTTTTTTTAAGTATGCGAGCAAAATCGACAGCGTTGTGTACCTTTGCTGTCCATCAATCGTTTCATAGACTATTACGCCTTGATGTGCGCTATCAGCACCATCTCTGACATATACCACCAAGCTGCCCAGATAGTATTTCGGGTCTTCCTGTTGCTCTGCATTTTTAAGGGCTTCAGCAGCATCTGCAATGTCCCGAATAAGCTGTTCAATCTCCGGCGCGCCCCAGGCGTAGTTACGCTGATAAATAGGGATAACATAATGGCTATTAGCGCTAAATAACTGTTCGATGGTCAGCAAGGCTAAATCATTACTCGTCGGCATCTACATCTCCCAGCATCTGAGCGATTGAATATTCTACGGGTTTGGCATTTTGAAAACGAATGTTTATACAACGCTTTGGCTGAAAGCGTAGGACTTGTTGTGGGTGGATCGCTTTATCGAGCAATCTCAATAGTCCTCGGGGCTCACGCGCATAACCATCAACACTGTCCATACCGATTTTTTGATATTGCAAGCGCAAGTAGTAACTCCAACAAAAACAGATTGTTGCGGCTTTAATTAATTCTTTGTCGCCAAACTTATCGTAATAGGCCATCACTGCACACATAAAGAGATTTTTAATATACATATCCCCTTTGCGTGAACTGCCAGCGTAACTGGTATGTTTTTTTAAGAAATTGCCAAGCAGCGCGTTGTCACCTTCAAATAGGGTGTGATGCAGGGATTTGTAGTGCTGGATATACTCAAAAAAGCGCTTTCCGTTAATTATTAACTGATTAACCCGGAACGGAAAAGGTTTATTCTGCTTGTCCCACTTCCTGATAGGGTCATTATTGTAGTGCTCAACCGCAAAATCCAGGGCGAGCAGAGACTGCAGATAGTGGTAATCAGAAGTGGAGAGGTTGACGCCTTTGAACACCTCAAGATTGTGGCGGCTGAACTGCACGCCATAATCGCCATCCAGCCATCGGCGCAGGCGGAACAAATACTCGCCCATAATGAGGTGAAGGTTAGCGGATTCATCATCCGGACTGACTCCTTGCTCCCACAGGCTAACGTGGTGTAGTCGTTCCGCTTGCTCTGTAGCATCCATCATTTCGCGCAAATGGTATGCCTTTAGTAAGTCATGGGGCGCGAGGGCCTTACCCCTGGCGTTTTGCGAGTCGAAAAACTGAAAGGCTTCGCTCAAATCATCGAGCGTCACTTCGATCAGTTCACACTTGTTACACACGAAGTGAAGTAGTGATTTGCGCTCGTTATCATTTAGTCCTACGAGGCGGTTCTCAATGACTTTGGCATTGTGCTCAAGGTTATTGATGCTAACCCTTGAAGCAAAAGATTGTTCCAACAGGGGCGTTGAAAACTCATCACTCTGATCGAGCACTGAGCAAAGCAAGGTTAAGGTCAGAAGGCGCTGCTGACCATCAACGATATCGAGTTCACCTTCATAAGCAGGTTTTAACTTATCCCGGTGCAACACCACTGACCTGCTCCCCGTTGATTAGTACACCCCGATGTTAGTAATGTCTTCATAAGCCACATGAGGACATCCCCATGAAGAAGCGTTTTTCCGACGAACAGATCATCAGTATTCTCCGCGAAGCCGAAGCTGGGGTACCCGCCCGTGAACTCTGCCGCAAGCATGCCATTTCCGATGCCACGTTTTACATCTGGCGTAAGAAGTATGGCGGTATGGAGGTGCCTGAAGTTAAGCGCCTGAAGTCGCTTGAGGAAGAGAACGCCAGACTCAAGAAGCTGCTTGCCGAAGCCATGCTGGATAAAGAGGCGCTTCAGGTGGCTCTTGGGCGAAAGTACTGACGACAGACCAGAAGCGGGAAGCCGTGATGTTGATGTGTGATGCGACCGGTCTGTCGCAACGTCGTGCCTGCAGGCTTACAGGTTTATCCCTGTCGACCTGCCGCTATGAGGCTCACCGTCCGGCTGCTGATGCGCATTTATCAGGGCGCATCACTGAGCTGGCACTGGAGCGCAGGCGTTTTGGCTACCGTCGTATTTGGCAGTTGCTGCGCCGTGAAGGGCTTCATGTTAATCATAAGCGCGTGTACCGGCTTTATCACCTCAGTGGCCTGGGCGTAAAACGCAGAAGACGTCGTAAAGGGCTGGCAACAGAACGTCTGCCGCTGCTCCGTCCGGCGGCGCCCAATCTGACCTGGTCGATGGATTTCGTCATGGACGCACTTTCCACCGGTCGCAGGATCAAGTGTCTTACCTGCGTCGATGATTTCACAAAGGAATGCCTGACGGTCACTGTTGCCTTTGGGATTTCAGGCGTTCAGGTCACGCGTATTCTGGACAGCATTGCACTGTTTCGAGGCTATCCGGCGACGATAAGAACTGACCAGGGGCCGGAGTTCACTTGCCGTGCTCTGGATCAATGGGCCTTTGAGCATGGTGTTGAGTTGCGCTTAATCCAGCCGGGCAAGCCAACGCAGAACGGATTTATTGAGAGCTTTAACGGACGATTTCGCGATGAATGTTTGAATGAGCACTGGTTCAGCGATATCGTTCATGCCAGGAAAATTATTAATGACTGGCGGCAGGATTATAACGAATGCCGCCCGCACTCCACGCTGAATTATCAGACACCGTCTGAATTTGCAGCGGGCTGGAGAAAGGGTCATTCTGAGAATGAAGATTCCGACGTTACTAACTGAGTGTTGTATCTAATCGTGGGGGCAGGTCAGCGCGCCTAACGGCTGAAGGGGCTTGTCAGGAAAGAGATCGTGAAATCGCACTTGGCCTGATAGCCGAACTTGCTAAAGGGAACTTGATGAAGAATAGCTCGTTTTCTATAGTCTTTTCAGTTAAACCCATTGAAAAATAATGATAAATTAAATTCGATATTTTTCCCTTTGGATATGGCCACTTTTGCTAAAACGTGAGAATATCAAGCCTTGGTGAAATCTTGCTTTTTTCCGAGGCCTGTTTCGCTATAATACGCGGTCGGTTTTTAGGAGGGGTTAATGCCAACTGTAGTGTCGCTTTTTTCTGGGTGTGGTGGTTCTGATGCTGGAGTTTTGAGGGCAGGGTTTGATGTGCTCATGGCAAATGACATTTTACCTTACGCCCGTGATGTATATTTGGCTAACCATCCAGAAACCGATTACGTCTTGGGGGATGTTTCTGCTATCGAATCGTTTCCTTCTGCTGACTTGCTGGTCGGTTGCTACCCTTGTCAGGGCTTTAGCCAAGGCGGGGTGAGGAAAGCTGATAGGAAGATTAATACGCTCTACTTAGAGTTTGCTAGGGCATTAAGAGTAATCCAACCTAAGGCTTTCATAGTAGAAAATGTTTCTGGCATGGTCCGTAGTAACTTTGAACATCTACTTCAGGATCAGTTTAAAGTCTTTAAAGAAGCTGGTTATAGAGTTAACTCACAAATTCTGAATGCTTCTCATTATGGCGTTGCTCAAGATCGTAAACGTATTTTCATAGTCGGGATACATGAAAAATTTGGTACTGATTACGTTTTTCCTCAGGCCACGCATGGTGAGGGTTTAAAACCATTTTCTACGATTAAAGATGCAATAGGATCAATGCCTGAATGGCCTACAGGTGAGTTTTACGAAGCAGACTTCCATTGGTATTATCTATCAAGGAACCGCCGTCAGGACTGGGGACAGGTATCTAAAACCATCGTAGCTAATCCAAGGCATATGCCTCTGCATCCAATCAGCCCTGTTTTAGAAAAGATTGGGCCAGATAAATGGCAGTTTACGTCAGATTCCCCAGCTCGTCGTTTTAGCTTCCGTGAGGCTGCTCGTTTGCAAGGATTCGGGGATATGATATTTCCTGAAACAGACCGTGCTTCGATGAATATGAAATATACGGTTGTTGGGAATGCTGTACCGCCTCCTTTATTTGAGGCGGTTGCTAAAGGTCTTCCAAATATTTGGGACTAGATTATCAATCGACTTTTAGATCATTGATAATTTGTTCAAACTCGACGAACCATTTTTCTGCTACGATTTGAGGGCAATGGTTTGTCTTTTTGAGAAGTTGCAGTATTCTTGCTCTGTCAATGACCAAAACTCCTGCACAAGGACTATTATCAACCCATTCGCCATTAGAATTCCGGTAGAAAATAGGCGTAAACATTAGTGTTGGAATATCAAAATGCACTTGAAAATATGTTCGTAACTTTAGTGAGTGAGCTTCTAAAGTTTTTTTAGGCCATTCAGTTTCTTGTGCACCACACTGACCTAATAAAGCATAATTGCTACTTAGTTTGTCATCAAATTCAACTGTAGCTATTATATCAAAACCGGCATCCCCAGATGAACTTGCCCTCTCGCATTCTTGTTCATTAATATAAGGAACAGCTAAATCTCTTCCCATTATTTTTAATGCTTTTCTCAAATCAGTACCGTAATAGGCCCGACGGTCATCAGAGTTAGCATCAAAAATTCTCACTGTTGCATGTGGTGGGAGTAGTGCACTTGTGCAAAGTTTGCTAACAACAGCGAAATTCTTAGCCCAAAATTGTATTATTCCTTTCTTGGCTTTTTTAAATGAACGTAATCTTGAACATGCAAGCAAAAATAGATATATCCTTTGTATATTTGTTAAGTTTTCTTTTAGTGAAATAAAATCACCATTTACAACAAACGGATAAATATCTTTAAGGAAATTTTGTCTAAAATCTAGCTGTGTCCAGACATCTTCAACCTGTCTCTCTAAACGATCATTGCGCTCAGCATCACTTCCTTCATTCTCATCTTCCTGATCCTCTTGATCAATATCATCTACACTTGTATTACTTTGACTCTTTATGGTTATTAAGTCATTTTTATGTAAGTCAAAGCGCCCAGTGTAGTTTATGGCGGCAGCAAGTTCAGCAAGGTCCGCAAACAGATGTGGGACGCTAGGATGAATATCTCCTATTTTAAAAATCTTCATCGTCAGAAACCTTTTTGGCTTTAATCGTATTACCAATAAGTTTGACATTCTGGCTTAAGCGTCTTGCAACTTCTAACGCCTCAGGGTTGTAATCAATAGTAGCGACAATCCCGGCGGCTTCAATTAACGCAGATTCAGCTTTGTAAAGTAATGACATAAAGTCTTGCTTTAAATTTTCGGTCAACTGATATGCGACCTTGAGATCTGCTCCATTTCTAAAAGATGTTAAAGCTTTAGGGTCATCAATTACTGAGGATAGCATTCGTAGATTACGAGACTCTCCAACTTTTGTCTTTCCTGATTCGTCTTTTTTATAAAGCCAGATAGTAAGTTCTTTTGTGTTTTCTCTATCTATATATTCTGGATGAATAATTACATCATTTGATGAAATGTCGTCATCTTCATCTTTTTCAGAAACCCCAACAAAAAAACCAATTTTCTCATCTGCTAAAGCTGTTGATAATATAGAAAATTTGATAGATTCTTCATCTAACCCTTCAATATCATAAAAGTTATTATCTTCCATAACTTTGTAAACTGCTAAAGCATCAAGGCTTCGCTTAATATGATCTTTTCTACTGCCGATTGCGCGGGCAACTTGATGATATCGATCACTAGTAGGTAAAGTATCGGAAGTCAATTCAAAAAGCTGTTCTATATAACGAGCTTTTGCTAGTGGTTCCCATTGCTTGACGCCTGTGATGTGTCTGAAACCTAAGTAAGGTAAAATTTCAGCTCTTGTATCACGCACGATAACGGGCAATTTTGCTAGTGTGTCCAACTTGCTTGCTGCACCATCGGCGATTTCTATCATCCGAGAGCTTGGTCTTTCACATTCGTATGGATTGTGAATAAGTTTAACTGCCGTTAAGCGGCGATTACCTTCAACAACAATGTATTTATCCCCCTCTTTAACCGCGATAAGGGGTTCGCCAGGAAAGAATCCATTTTCAGCTATCGCATTCATCAAATCTTCGATGGATGTAGTCAAAGCGATGTGATTCAGCATTGCTTCTGGAGTTCTCTCCACACCTTCAGGGAGGCGAGGGTTCTTCGTATCAAGTTCTAGCTTCTTGAGATCGATGTAATCGAGACTTTCTGTCATGATATTGCTCTCATTAAATATGTTAATGCGCAAAGATTAACACTGGAGTTAAACGTAGGCTAGAACTGCAATTATGCGCATGAAAATGCATGCGACAACAGTCACAGCAAATGATGTTCTAGGCCTACAGTGACGTAATGAACAATGAGTTATGCAACTGCATTAAAACCGACCCATAAAGCGGGCAGGCGTGGCGGGGATAGCATTGCGCGCTGAGCGTGGTATTTAATTTATTTATTCAGCGCCTGAGCGCGGCGCTGTGGCGTTGTTGTGGTTGTGTGTGAGTAACGAGATGAAGCGAAGCGGCGACGGCGTGTCATGGCGCTGAGGGTGTTGTGTGTGGTAGGGGTAAAGCCGCCACGACAGACGGCTGTGGGTGGGGTTACTCGTCGTCGCCGAGGGTATATTTTTCGAAGCGGATAATTTCTTCACCCGCCCATTCGTTCAACTCCATAAACCGCGCCTGTAGCGGGGTCAGCTCGTTACGCACAAAGACCTTTGCCACCTTCTCAACGTCACCCACTGAGCCGACGTTCTCGGGCTTACCGCCCATAAGCTGGAATGGGATGCGGTGCGCGTCGAGCAGGTCGCCGGCGCTGACTTTCTTGATATTAAAAAAATCATCCTTCGTGGCGACTTCGCTCAGTGGCACAATTTTAATTCCGTCGGCTTTACCATTCGGCGCGTAAAAAAACAGATTCTTAAAATTGCCGAGCCCTTTCGAGTCACGCATCGCCTTTCGCAGCGCCTCAACGTCGGTGCTGCTTTGCGCGGCGTCAGTCACATACATGATGTAACCGGCATGCGCGCCGTTCTGGTAATACTTGCGACGGAACAGTGTCGCCGATTCATTCAGCCAGGCTGAATTGAGTGCGCTCAGGTATTCCGGCATCCCGTAAAGCTCCTGATTAATATCAGGCTCGAGCAGGTGGAAGACGGAGCCGGGCGCGAACTGGTGCGGCTGCGTGTAGGACTGAATATACCAGTACACGTCATCCTCGATGCCACGGCGGGTATATTTCGCCGGTGAGGTTTCCAGTTTTAACGGCTTGCCGGTCAGGCCGCGACGCTCTTCGATAAACGCATTACCAAACACCAGATAGTCGAGCGCAAACCGGGTGAAGTCCTGACGGGATAACAGCGGGTGCGGGATGTAGGTCGACACCAGAATATTACGCTTCACGTAAATCGGCGAGCTGTGATGCACGGCGGCGCGCATGCTCTTCGCCAGCCCGGAAAAGCTCACCGGCGGCTCGTACCAATGGCCGTTGTCGATGCACTCGACGTAATCGAGAATATCGCGGCGGTCGAGTACCGGCGTCGGCTCACCAAAGGTGAATGCTTCCATGCTCTGTGCCGGTGCGGCGATGTGGTTTTGGGTGCGCGGCGGCGGCTGGCGCTTGTTGCGTTTCTTGCTCATTAGTTCCACTCCATGATGCTGGATGACTGCTCACCGGTCGCGGCGGTCAGCGGCTCGTTGATTAATACGTGCATGGTTGCCCAGGCGAGATCGGCGTGACTGGCTTCCTCGGTACGGCTGGCCTCATAGGTCGAGCTGCGACCACTGCTGGTCATGGTTTTGCGGATAGACATAAACGACTGCGTGATATCGGTTGCGCTGACGTCGTACTCGAGGCAACCGCGGCGAATGGTGTCTTTGGCTTTGAGCACCATCGCGGTTTTCATTTCCGGCGTGTAGCGGATTTCACGCGCGGCCGGGTAGAAAGACCGCACGAGCTGGAAAACGCCCTGACCGAGCCCGGTCGCATCGATGCCGATATATTCCACGGTGTATTTTTGCGTGAGCTCGCGAATGGATTCGGCCTGCTGGGCGAAGTCCATCCCTTTCCACTGGTGGCGCTCGATGATGCGGAATTTGCCACCGGCGACGACCGGCGGCGCGATGACGACACATCCGGCACTGTCGCCACGTAATGACGGGTCGTAACCAATCCATACCGGGCGATGACCGAATGGCCGCTCGGCGAATGGCGCGTAGTCCTCCCATTTTTCGAGGCTGTCGACCATGCAGCGTTGTAGCTCTTCGAACGGGAATACCGACGCTTTATCGTCGACGAACTCGCACATAAACAGGTTGCGGAACTCATCGACACTGTTCTCGCGCTTCAGCGTATCGATGTTGAACAGTGTGCACCCTTTGGCGAGTGCGTCCTCGATGGTGACAATCTGTCGCCACTGGCCGTCAGGACAGGCGACGCCCTTCGCGAGTGCGGCGTGACTGATATCGATATCGACGCGCTCGCTCTTGTCTGAGCGCCCCTTGTTGAACTGCTCACCCGACCAGAACGGGTAAGCGCCGTGCGCCAGCGATGAGGGGGTCGAAAAATAGGTCGTGCGTAAATGCTCCTGTGACGACATGCCCCCGGCGACGCGCTTCAGTTTCTGAAAGTTGGGGATCCAGAAAATTTCGTCGACATACAGGTCACCGTTGTGACTCTGTGCCGTGTTGGCATTGGTACCGAGAAACATCAGCTCCGCGCCATTGTTGCCGAGCACAATTGGGTCGCCGGTAAGCTCGACGTCAACCTGTCGGGCAAAGGCGATGATGTATTTACGGAACACGTAGGCCTGTGTCTTACTGGCCGATAAAAATATCTGGTTGTGACCGGTCTTCAGCGCCTGTAACAGCGCCTCACGTGCAAAATAGAACGTCGCACCAATCTGTCGCGATTTCAGGATGTGCCTGATGCGGTGCGCCAGTCCCGCGCGCCACCACTCGAGCTGATAGTCGAAAGACTGCTCGAGGAAAATCTCTTCGAGTTTCTCGATAGCCTCTTCGCTGAAAAAATTCTTTTTCGGCTTCTTCTTTTCCCCTTTGTTGCGGTTGGCCACGTTCGGGTTTAAATCCGCTTCGTTGCCGGTCTGGCCGTAACGGTTAACCCGCGCGAGGCGCTCCATCTGGCGCGCCAGAAAATCCGCGACCTTAAAGTCGTGAGCCGTCAGGTCTGGCTTTGCATAGAGCTGAATGAGTCGCGCCTCGAGCGTGAATTCGACCCGATTTAACGGGGCGGTGTCTTCCCATTTATCGCGCTGCTTCCAGCTCTGCACCGTGGGGCGCTTGACCTGCAACTGCTCCGCGATTTGTGGCACGGAATAGCCCTGCCAGAACAAAAGCGCGGCCTGTCGGCGAGGGTCGCTGAGTAGTGATGTGTCGTTGGTAGTGGTCATAAAACCTCACTGTGATGAGTACACGGCAAGGCTAAAGATTCAGGGGGGATGAATCGCTAACCCCCTGTTGTGTCAGGGGTTGCACTTCTGTAACCGGTGGCTGGCGAGGGGGGGGAGCCGGGAAACTACATCCGACCCGATAACCCAACTCAGGACACCTGACTCATGGCTAAAAAAATTTCGAAATGGTTTCGCATCGGCGTCGAGGGTGACACCTGCGACGGTCGCGTAATCAGTAAAACTGATATTCAGGAGATGGCCGACGGCTTCGACCCGCGTGTCTATGGCTGTCGCATCAACCTCGAGCATATTCGCGGCATTTACCCCGACAGCCCGTTTTGCCGTTATGGCGATGTTGTGGACGCAAAAGCGGAAGTGATCGACGACGATTCGGCGCTCAAAGGTAAGCTGGCGCTCTACGGAAAAATCGCCCCGCTCGACAACCTGCTCGCGATGCTGGCGCAAGGCCAGAAGGTTTATACCTCGATGGAGATCCGCCCGAACTTTGCCAACACTGGCAAATGCCACCTCATCGGGCTGGCGGTCACCGATGACCCGGCGAGCCTCGGCACCGAATACCTGCAATTCTGCTCTCGCGCACAGCTAAACCCACTGGCCGGGAAGAAAGAACAGCCGGGCGATTTGTTCTCTGTGGCGACCTTTGCCGAGCTGGTATTTGAAGACCAGCCCGACACCATCCTCACCAAGCTGAGTGACACCGTGAAAAGTATCTTCAGCCGTAAACAGGCTGATGACGATGCGAGATTCGGTGACGTACATGAAGCCGTGACCGCCATTGCCGAGCAGGTGCAGACCGGCGGTGAAAGCGCCGAGGTACGTTTCAGTGCAATTGAAACCGAGCTTGCCGACGTCAAAAAAGCGCTCGCCGAACAGGCTGACGCCACCTCGCAGCAATTCAGCACCCTGACCACCACGCTGGAAAACACCGAAAGCACATCACAGCCGCGCCGTAAGTTAAGCACCGGTGGAGACGGTGATTCGTCTGGCTCCACGGTGACCGACTGCTAACCCCTGATAAACCGGAAGGAATACAAAACCCATGCGTAAAGAGACCCGTTTTAAATTCAATCAGTACCTGAGCCGTATCGCCGAACTGAACGGCATCGCGGCCAGCGACCTCGATAAAAAGTTTGCCGTCGAGCCGTCGGTGACGCAGACCCTGTTTGACAAAATCCAGCAATCGTCCAGCTTCCTGAAGCTCATCAACATGGTAACGGTTGGCGAACTGACCGAAGAGAAAGTCGGCATCGATGTGACCGGCTCCATTGCCAGCACCGCTGACACCGACGGTGGCGTCGAGCGTAAGACCGCTGATTTTGGCAAGCTCGATTCGTACCGCTATTTCTGCCACCCGGTGAACTTCGATTATCACCTGAAGTACAGCAAGCTCGACCTGTGGGCGCGTTTTCAGGATTTCCAGATCCGTATCCGTAACGCGATTATCAAGCGTCAGGCGCTGGATTACATCACCATCGGCTTTAACGGCGTGAGCCGGGCGGCGACCTCTGACCGGGCTCAGAATCCGCTGCTTCAGGACGTGGCTGTCGGCTGGTTGCAGAAATACCGTAACGATGCGCCTGAGCGCGTGATGTCCAGTATCACCGCTAAAGACGGTACCGTAATTTCGGACACCATCAAGGTGGGTAAAGGGGGGCATTACGCCAACCTCGATGCGCTGGTCATGGATGCTTTCGAGTCGCTGGTTGCGGAAATTCACCGCGAAAATCCGGAAATGGTTGTCATCTGTGGTCGCCGTATCCTGACCGACAAATACTTCCCGATGATTAACAAATTCCAGGCGAACAGTGAACAGCTCGCCGGTGAGTTGATCATCAGCCAGAAAACCATCGGCCAGCTTCAGGCGGTGCGCGCGCCGTTCTTCCCGGCAAACAGCGTTTTCATCACCACGCTGGATAACATTTCGATTTATCTGTACGAGGACGGTCACCGCCGCCACATCGTCGAAAATCCGAAACTCGACCAGGTGGAAAACTACGAACAGGTCAAAGTCGATTTTGTGGTCGAAGACTACGAGGCCGGGTGCCTGATTGAGAATATCGAAATTCTCGAGCAGGACGAGACCGCCACGCCGGAAGCGACCAGCGCGGAAGTCTTCGCGGCGGCAATGGTCAAGGCGATGCAGTCGATGACTGGTACTGCCCCGGCTAAAGCCGACACCACTGACGGCGCGGAGGCATAACCGATGGCAACCCCCGCACAGCGTCACGCGATGCGGGTCTCGGCTATCAGGGCATCGCAGCGGGATAACGCCCCGCTGCGTCATGCCTCACCTTACGAGCAAATGCTCGTCAAGCTGGCCGCAGACCGCCGGACGCTATCAGCAATTCGCTCTAAAGAACGTAAAGCGGATAAAAAACGCGAATTACTCCCGATGTACCTGCCGTGGGTCGCTGGCGTACTGGAAAGCGGCACCGGCGCACAGGATGACATTCTGATGACGGTGATGCTCTGGCGTCTGGATGCGGGGGATATCACCGGCGCTATCGAGATTGCGCGCTATGCGCTGCGTTTCGGTCTGTCGATGCCGGAAAACCATTCCCGCACCACACCTTACATGCTGGCCGAAGAGGTCGCACTCGCGGCAACCCGCGCCCGTATTGCAGGAGAGTCGGTCGACGCCACACAACTCCTTTACGTTATCGGGCTGACTGCTGAGGCCGATATGCCTGACGAAGTGCGCGCCCGACTGCATAAGGTCACCGGTCTGACCCTGCGTGATGTCGGTCAGCTTCCTGATGCACTGGCGTACCTGCAACGCGCCTTACAGCTCGATACCCACTCTGGGGTAAGAAAAGACATTGAGACCCTCACTCGTGAGCTGAACCCGAAACCGGTCGCCGTCAAAAAAACAGCGTCGAAAGCCGCGAAAAAGGTACCCGCGAAAAAACAAGATTCACCGGTGAAACGAGGGCGGGGACGCCCGAGAAAAGTCGCCGGTTAACAGAACGCTCCCCGAGCCGGGCGGCACGCTGGTCAATGCGGGTATTGATTGCCCTGACTGCGACCGGCGTCCACCGCCCACCCATTACCCGAGGTTGTCATGACGACAGTGATTATTGAGCCAAAGAAAGAGCCGCAGGACGTGCCGGGCGTGGTCATTCCGCCACCGGGCGTGAGTGAGCTGGTAATAAAAAACACCTTCTTTTTTCCGGATGTGGATCCGAAGCGTGTGCGCGAGCTGATGCGTCTGGAGCAGACCGTTTCCGCGCTGCGCCTGAATGATGCGATTAAAGTCGGTATGGCTGAAACCAACGCGGAGCTTGCCCTGTGGCGGGTTGAGCAAATGGCCGCGGGGCATGACACGCTGGCTGATGTGCCTGCCGATGATATCGATGGCGAAAGCGTGCGCTGTTTCCACTATTTCCGCGCCGTCTGTGCCATGACCAGCGCCACGCTGTTTGAGCGTTATCGCGGCATCGATGCGACGGCGAAAGGCGACCGCAAAGCGGAAAGTACCGAGGCGGTTATCGATGAACTGTGGCGGGATATGCGCTGGTCTGTGGCGCGTATTCAGGACAAGCCGCGCTGTATTGTCGGTCAAATCTGATGAAGGTCCGGGCGATGCAGGGTGACACCCTCGATGCGATTTGCGCCAGGTATTACGGGCGCACTGAGGGCGTCGTTGAAACGGTGCTGCAGGCGAATCCGGGTCTGTCAGAGCTGGGCGTTATTCTGCCGCACGGCACGACAATCGAACTGCCCGAAACCGACAGCGCCCCGAAAACCGAAACGGTGAATTTATGGGACTGAGTGTGGAAAAAATCACGACGTTTATCGCTTACTGGCTGGCCGTGGGGCTGGCGTATTTCGGGGCAATGTCCCCTGAAAAGCTGGCGCTCTATGTGGGGAGTGCCTGTGCCATTTTTACCGCGCTGACGAATTACTGGTTTAAGCGCAAAACCTACCGCTACCTGACCTCACTCGGACTCGATAAGGAGGCTGCCCGTGAGCTCAATCATTAAACGATGCAGTGTGGCCGCCGTGCTGGCGCTGGCGGCACTGGTGCCTGACTTTCGTCTGCTTAACACCTCGCTCGAGGGGCTGGCAATGATTGCCGACCTCGAAGGATGTCGCCTGACACCTTACCAGTGCAGCGCGGGAGTGTGGACGTCGGGCATCGGCCACACTGCCGGGGTGGTCCCGAAAGGGGATATTACCGAACAGCGCGCGGCGGAGAATCTCGTTGCCGATGTGCTCAACGTCGAGCAACAGCTCGCGGTCTGTGTGCCGGTGGATATGCCACCGCGCGTCTATGACTCGCTGGTCAGTTTTGCGTTTAACATCGGAACCGGTGCGGCCTGTCGGTCGACGCTGGTCTCGTTTATCAAGCGTCACCAGTGGTGGCAGGCGTGCGACCAACTCACCCGCTGGGTGTATGTCAACGGCACAAAAAATAAAGGGCTGGAGAACCGCCGTGCACGGGAGCGGGCTTACTGCGTAAAGGGGATGCAATGAAAGTGCTGATGATCCTGCTGGCAGGGTTGCTCGCCGTGGTGCTGTGGCTGCGCCACGATAACGCGAACTTATCCCGGTCTTTTGAGAAAGCGAACCGCGTTGCAAGTGAGCAAAAGATGACGATTGGCATGCTGAAAAATCAGCTTGCCATATCGCAGCGAATCGGCAGGGCGAATGAAGATGCGCAGGTCAGGCTCGGCGATGAGCTGGCCGTTGTCGGTGAGCAGGCGGTTAAGCGGGAAGAAACCATAACGAGGCTGATGAATGAAAACGAGACGTTACGCAGCTGGTACAGCGATAAGTTGCCTGATGCTGTGCGCCGGTTGCACATCCGAACCGGCTGCGCCTCCGCCGCCCGTTGTTTACAACGCCTGCCCGAAGGTGAGCCTCTGCCCGATGCCGGGAAGCGAGCCCGTCACTAACGGTGATCTGAGTACAGATATTCGCAGGCTTGAGCATGCGCTCACCGCCTGTGCGATTAAGGTCGAAACCATCAAAGACTGTCAGGATAAAATCGATGCAGAAAATGAAAAGCCTGCGCAAAGCGCTGAATGACGCCGTCCCGCAGCTCCTGAATAACCCCGAGATGATGCGTATCTTTGCCGATGAGGGGAATATCGATGCGCGTCTCGCGGCTTCTCTGTCCCATGAAAAGAAATACACGCTGAATGTGATCGTCTGTGATTTTGTCGGCGACCCCGACCTGATTTTCGTGCCGGTGGTGGCATGGCTGCGAGAACACCAGCCGGATATATGCACGCTTGATGAGGGGCGCAAAAAGGGCTATCGATTCCAGATGGACTTAAACGACGGGGACAATGTTGATATCAGTATCAGCCTGCAACTGACTGAGCGCACCCTTGTCCGGGAGGAAAACGGCGCGTTACACGTCAGCTATGCACCTGAGCCGCCACTGCCGGAGCCTGTTACACGACCGACCGAGCTCTATATCAATGGTGAGCTGGTGAGTAAATGGGATGAGTGAATTTAAGTCTTTTGACGACAAACTTGCGGGGCTTATCGGGGCATTGTCACCGGCGTCGCGGCGCAGGCTGACCGCAGAGATAGCGAAACAACTGCGCGCCGCGCAGCAGCAACGTATCAGGCAACAAAAAGCGCCGGATGGCACGCCGTACCAGGCGCGAAAACGCCAGCCGCTCAGGGCGAAAAAAGGGAGGATAAAACGGGCGATGTTTCAGAAGCTGCGAACGAGTCGCTATATGAAAGCCAGTGGCCGCAATGATGCAGCTGTGGTGGAGTTTACCGGCAAAGTGCAGCGTATAGCGCAGATTCATCAATACGGACTTAAAGACCGGCCAAACCCTCATGCTCAGGACGTGCAATACCCGGAGCGCCAGTTACTCGGATTTAGCCAGAATGATAAACAGCTTGTTGAGGTACTGGTTCTTGTTAACCTGATAAATAATTTTTGAACCTATTACAATAATGTAAGTTAAAATTGCTGGCTAATGAAAATAATAGTTGGTAAGTAACCTAATTTTACAGACAGAAGGGGCAAGTTTGCTACTTGCCCTCTTAATATGGTTACTTTCTGGTTAAAAAGCTATGTAAAACAAGTTTTTCAATTGGTGTGAGGGGTCTGTTTTCCGTGAAGTGTTTTCCGAGGTGGTCATCGTGAATATCAATGGCTTTAGTTGCAATTAAATCTTTATATATGAATTTCTTGTCAGCGTTGCTTAATGATTTGAATTGTTCCAGCGGCGTGTTTTCTAATTTAGAATGCCTTACTGTGCTTAATGTGAATCCTCTTTCCTCTTTTAGTCTTTTTTCCATGTCGATAATGTGTTTGTCAATATAATCATTAGCTGAGATACCAGTAAGTGGTATGATTTTTCCTGTTATATAGTGAGGGAAATTATTTTGTTTTTCATAGTTGATAGATGTGGTCATTTCAGTGTAACTGTCGCCTGAAATGTCCAGGTTAGCTTCGCTTGCTAAAAAATAAAGATCAACTGCAAAGTTAAAAATTGCAGGGTATATGTCCACGTAGTTATTGTAAAAAATGAATGTCTCGCGAATGTATTTTTTTGTTTGTTCTTGTTTTGTGTCGTTTATAATGCGCTCAATTATTTCTAGCGGTAATAGACATAAGAGGCTCACTTCCGCGCGTACATTACCCATGTCAGATGATTTTATTCCTTTTGAGGAATTTAGTAGTTCTGAGTGATGTAAATAGAAATTACGCAATGCTTTTAATGAAAGATATCGCTTGTTATCTTTTCCGATTTTCTTGCTCGTTGCGATTTCATACTTTTCAAAAGAGCTGCAAAGTGAACAAAGTAAATTGTATAAATCGTCAGGATCAGGAGATGAGGTAAATGTAAAATACCTTTTAAAAAATCTAGATATCTCAATCTCACAACTTTCTTTAGGCGTCATAATAGTATCCAAAATATAAAAATAGTAAGTAAAGGTATGATAGTAAAGTGAAGGTGAAATATCGATCTATTTTTACTTTTTCATGAGGGTATCTAAAAGATCTAAGCTATTGATTGTTACGCAAGTGAACTAAAGGTATTTCAATAAGTAATCAGTAGGTTTGTTTTTGAAGTATTATGGGATGCTTCTTGTTGTGTCCTCCCTCACAAAACTCCGCCCGATTGCCGCTGGCCTTGCCCGGCGGCATCCTTTACCTATGAATACGTTAAATTCCATTCAGGATATCGCCCGCGCGATCCGAAACCTTATCCGCACCGGCATTGTGACTGCAGTCAATCCCGATGAGGGGCTTTGTCGTGTCCAGACCGGCGGCATGCAAACCACCTGGCTAAACTGGCTGACCTGCCGCGCCGGTCGCTCGCGGGTCTGGTGGGCTCCCTCAGTTGGCGAGCAGGTGCTTATTCTTGCCATTGGTGGCGAGCTCGATACCGCCTTTGTGCTGCCCGGTATTTTCTCGGATGACCATCCTGCGCCGTCGGCCTCCCCTGATGCCTTTCACGTTTCCTTTCCTGACGGGGCGGTTATCGAGTACGAACCCGAGAGTGGGGCGCTCACGGTGAGTGGTATTAAAACTGCTGACGTCACAGCGTCGGACGCCATTACCGCAACGGTGCCGCTGGTAATGGTCAAAGCGTCCACCCGCATCACGCTCGATACCCCCGAGGTGGTCTGCACCAACAAACTGACCACGGCCACGCTTGAGGTGCAAAAGGGCGGGAAGATGAGCGGCAACATCGAGCACGGCGGCGGCACGTTTAAATCAAACGGTGTGCAGGTGGATGACCACGACCATGGCGGCGTGAAGCGGGGCGATGACAGAACGGTGGGGACAAAATGACGACGAGCTATCTGGGAATGAACCGTCATACCGGGCTCAGTATTTCTGAGGTTGAGCATATCAGGCAGAGCGTGCGCGACATTCTGGTCACGCCGGTTGGCTCGCGTGTGATGCGTCGTGAATACGGCTCGCTGCTGTCGGCGCTTATTGACCAGCCGCAGACCCCGGCGCTACGCCTGCAGATTATGGCCGCGTGCTATTCCGCGATCCAGAAGTGGGAGCCGCGCGTCAGCCTGACGACCATCACCTTTGAACGCGGGGAGAATGACGGTGTGATGTATGTCGATATCACCGGCACGCGGTCGGCATCAGGCCAGCCTTTTTCTATCACCATTCCACTGAGTTAAACACTATGGCTATTGTTGACCTGAGCCTGCTCGCTGCGCCTGATGTGGTGGATGAGCTGGACTATGAAACCATTCTGGCAGAGCGAAAGGCGACGCTTGTCTCACTGTATCCCGGGGAACAGCAGGAGGCGGTCGCGCGCACGCTGACGCTCGAATCGGAGCCGATTGTTAAGTTACTGCAGGAGAACGCTTACCGGGAGGTTATCTGGCGTCAGCGCGTGAATGAATCGGCGCGCGCGGTCATGCTGGCGTATGCCGCCGGTAATGACCTCGATAATATCGGCGCAAATTTCAGCGTCGGGCGTCTTGTTATCACGCCTGCAGATGAGTCCACGCTACCGCCCACACCTGCCGTTATGGAATCGGACACCGATTACCGTCTGCGTATTCAGCAGGCGTTTGAAGGAATGAGCGTGGCCGGCTCTGTCGGCGCTTATCAGTTTCATGGCCGCAGCGCCGACGGGCGGGTCGCGGATATCTCAGTGACCAGCCCGTCACCCGCCTGTGTGACGATTTCTGTGCTGTCGCGGGAAAACAACGGCGTCGCCTCTGATGAACTGCTCACTGTTGTCCGTAACGCGCTTAACGCCGAAGATGTCAGACCGGTCGCCGACCGTGTGACGGTGCAGTCAGCCGACATTGTTGACTACCAGATAACCGCCTCGCTTTATCTCTATCCCGGTCCAGAAAGCGAACCTATTCGCGCCGCTGCCGTGAAAAAACTGGAAACTTATATCAGCGCGCAGCACCGCCTCGGGCGTGATATTCGCCTGTCTGCCATTTATGCCGCGCTGCATGTCGAAGGTGTCCAGCGTGTTGAGCTGGCCGCGCCGGTGGCTGACCTTGTGCTCAGCAGTGCGCAGGCGTCATTTTGCACTGATTACAGCATTGTGATCGGGGGCTCGGATGAGTGATACCCGTCTGCTGCCGGTGGGCTCGTCACCGCTTGAGGTGGCGGCGGCGCGTGCCTGCGCGGATATCGAAAACACCCCCGTCCCGCTGCGTCGTCTGTGGAGCCCTGACACCTGCCCGGCTAATTTGCTGCCGTGGCTGGCGTGGGCGTTTTCTGTCGACCGCTGGGATGAGAACTGGCCGGAGGAAACGAAGCGCGCGGTCATCCGTGATGCGTACTTCATTCACTGCCACAAAGGGACTATCGGTGCTGTTCGTCGGGTGGTGGAGCCGCTCGGCTATGTCATCAACGTCACGGAGTGGTGGGAGACCAGCGACCCGCCCGGCACATTCCGGCTTGATATCGGTGTGCTGGAAAGCGGTATCACTGAGGAAATGTATTTTGAAATGGAGCGCCTGATTGCGGATGCGAAGCCTGCCAGCCGTCATCTGATTGGTCTGAATATTATCCAGGACATTCCCGGTCATATGTTTGTCGGTGGTGTGGTGTATGACGGCGACATTATTACGGTTTATCCCGGATGAGTGAGGAATAATGAGCACGAAATTTAAAACAATCATTACCACTGCCGGAGCTGCAAAACTGGCGGCGGCGACGGTGCCGGGTGGTAAAAAAGTGAACCTTACCGCGATGGCCGTCGGTGATGGCGGCGGCGCACTGCCGGAGCCTAACGTCGGGCAGGTAAAGCTCATCAATGAAGTCTGGCGTCATGCGCTGAATAAAATCAGCCAGGACAACAAAAATAAAAACTATATCGTTGCGGAGCTGGTCATTCCTCCCGAGGTGGGCGGCTTCTGGATGCGTGAGCTGGGTCTGTATGATGACGCAGGCACGCTGATAGCCGTTGCCAATATGGCGGAGAGCTACAAGCCGGAGCTGGCGGAGGGATCGGGGCGTGCGCAGACCTGTCGTATGGTGATTATTGTCAGCAGTATCGCCTCAGTGGAGCTGTCCATTGACGCGACAACGGTCATGGCGACGCAGGATTATGTTGACGACAAACTGGCAGAGCATGAGCAGTCCCGCAGGCATCCTGACGCCACGCTGAAAGAAAAAGGCTTTGTGCAACTCAGCAGCGCCACCGACAGCACGTCTGAGAGCCTCGCAGCGACGCCAAAGGCAGTTAAGGCGGCGTATGACCTTGCTAATGGTAAATATACGGCTCAGGACGCGAGCACGGCGCAGAAAGGTCTGGTGCAGCTCAGTAGCGCCACCGACAGCGTGTCTGAGGCGCTCGCCGCGACGCCGAAAGCGGTTAAGACGGCGTATGACCTTGCTAATGGTAAATATACGGCTCAGGACGCGAGCACGGCGCAGAAAGGTCTGGTGAAACTCAGCAGCGCCACCGACAGCACGTCTGAGGCGCTCGCCGCGACACCGAAAGCGGTCAAGAACGCTAACGACAACGCAGATAAGCGACTGGCTAAAGAGCAGAACGGCAGGGATATCCCCGAAAAAGATGTATTCGTGCGCAACATCGGCGGAGCGCGGGCTTTCAGTGGCACGGTAAGCATTGGCGGGGGCGGTGACTGGACGACTGCGGAGTTTATCGCCTGGCTGGAGCAGCAAGGTGTGCTTAATCATCCGTACTGGATGTGCAAAGGGTCATGGTCTTACGGTGATAACAGAACTATTACCGATACAGGGTGTGGGAATATCCAGCTAGCCGGTGCGGTTGTTGAGGTTATGGGCGTGCGTGGCGCGATGACCCTTCGTGTCACGACACCTACAACCGCAACGGCGGGGGTGACAAATGCGCAGTTCACTTATGTCAATCATGGGGATGATTATTTACCGGGCTGGCGACGGGATTTCAATACGGCAAATCCGCCACCAGTATCATACCCTGTCGGCGCGCCGATTCCGTGGCCATCCGATACCGTTCCGCCCGCTCACGCCTTAATGCAGGGGCAACCTTTTGATAAATCAGTCTATCCGTTGCTGGCTGTGGCGTATCCCTCTGGCGTTATTCCAGATATGCGCGGCCAGACGATAAAGGGCAGGCCTGATGGCCGTGCGGTCCTGTCTCAGGAGCTGGACGGCATTAAGTGGCACGACCACGGCGCAACGGTCGCAAGTACCGACCTCGGAAACCGGGACACCACCGGATTTGACTACGGAACCAAACCGGTATCGGTCTTTGACTATGGCACAAAATCCACAACCGGCGCGGGCGCACACAACCACCCGATTTCCGGGCGAACGCAGTTCGGTCAGGCGGGGGATGTTGTTGCCATGTCCAATACCGGCTCTGACAGGACAAACTGGGGGGCTGTTGGTGGCGTCGGCGACCACGCTCACGCCGTCGGCATTGGCGCGCATGATCACGTTGTGGGGATCGGGGCGCATGCCCACTCTGTCTACATTGGTGCGCACAGTCACGGCGTGACCGTTTCGCCCTCGGGTCAGGCTGAAAACACCGTAAAAAACACCGCATTTAATTATTTAGTGAGGCTTGCATAATGGCTTTTAAAATGACCAGCACCAACCGGGTTATTACGATTTACAACCTGTCATCTGCCACGAATGAATTTATCGGTCAGGGTGATGGATTTATTCCTGCTAATACGGGCTTGCCTGCATACAGCACCGATATTGCGCCCCCAAAAGTGACGGCGGGTTTTGTGGCTGTTTTCGATGCTCAGGCTAATAAATGGTCTCGGGTGGAAGACCACCGCGGGACAACCGTCTATGACATCAGCACCGGTCAGCCCGCTGTTATTGAAAAGCTGGGCGCTCTGCCTGATAACGTTGTGTCGGTTGCACCCGACGGGGAGTATGTAAAATGGGATGGCGCTAAGTGGATCCACGATGCCGAAGCGGAAAAAACATTTCGTCAGGGACAGGCGGCGCAGGAAAAAGCAAACCTGCTGATGATTGCAACATCGACCATCGCTCCCCTTCAGGATGCTGTTGATATGGATATGGCAACGGAAGACGAAGCCGCGCGTTTACTCGCATGGAAAAAGTATCGCGTCATGCTCAACAGGGTCAAACCCGAAGATGCCCCCGATATCACATGGCCGGAACTGCCCGCATAACCGGCATCACTCAGGCGGGCGGTTGCCCGCGCTTTCCTGCTCCCCGGTTGTGTCAGACCTTATCCAACCCTGACAAATAGCCCGTCATCATCACACAACAGAAAATACACTCACCCTTAACCACGGAGTTAAACGGATGAGTGATTTTCATCATGGCGTAGAGGTCATCGAGATTAACGATGGCGTGCGTACCATTTCCACCGTCTCAACGGCCATCATTGGCATGGTCTGCACGGCCAGTGATGCTGACGACAAGACATTTCCCCTCAATGAGCCGGTGCTCATTACCAACGTACAAAGTGCCATTGGCAAGGCGGGCAAAAAGGGGACGCTGTCGACGTCCCTGCAGGCCATCGCTGACCAGTGTAAGCCGGTCATTGTGGCCGTGCGCGTGGCCGAAGGCGCAGAAGACCCGGATGACCCGGAGGCCGGGAAGAAACAAACCATTTCCAACATCATCGGCACGACCGACGAAAACGGTAAATACACCGGCCTGAAAGCGCTGCTGACGGCGCAGACCGTCACCGGCGTGAAGCCGCGCATTCTCGGTGTGCCGGGTCTGGACTCACAGGAAGTGGCGACGGCCCTCGCGTCCACCTGCCAGAGCCTGCGTGCCTTTGGCTATGTCAGTGCGTGGGGCTGTAAAACCATTTCTGATGCCATTAACTACCGCGAGAATTTCAGCCAGCGTGAGCTGATGGTTATCTTCCCGGATTTTCTGGCATGGGACACCACGACGAATGAGACTGCGACAGCCTGGGCAACGGCGCGCGCGCTCGGTCTGCGTGCCAAAATTGACCAGACCGTCGGCTGGCATAAAACCCTGTCAAACGTTGGCGTGAATGGCGTCACCGGCGTCAGTGCCTCGGTATCATGGGATTTGCAGGTGCCCGCGACCGACGCCAACCTGCTTAACAAAGCCGGTGTTACCACGCTTATTCGCAATGACGGTTTCAAATTCTGGGGAAACCGCACCTGCTCAGATGACCCGCTTTTCCTGTATGAGAACTACACCCGCACCGCGCAGGTACTGGCCGACACGATGGCGGAGGCGCATGCGTGGGCGATGGATAAACCCATCACCCCGACCCTCATTCGCGACATCGTATCGGGTATCAATGCCAAATTCCGCGAGCTGAAAAATAACGGGTATATCGTTGACGGCTCCTGCTGGTATGACCCGGAGTCAAACGAGACCGCGACCCTGAAAGTCGGGAAGCTGTATATCGATTACGACTACACCCCCGTCCCGCCGCTGGAGAACCTGACCCTGCGCCAGCGCATCACCGATACCTATCTGGCGAACCTGTCGGACTCGGTCAACAGCTAAGGAGCTCAGCGCATGGCGTTACCCCGCAAACTTAAATATCTGAATATGTTCAACGATGGCCTCAGCTATATGGGCGTCGTTGAGTCCGTCACCCTGCCAAAGCTGACCCGCAAGCTGGAGAAATATCGCGGTGGCGGAATGCCGGGCGCGGTGTCGATTGACCTCGGCCTGGATGACGACGCGCTGTCGCTGGAGTGGACGCTCGGCGGTCTGCCCGACGTTGAGCTGTGGGCGCAGTATGCCTCGCCGGGGGCTGACAGTGTGCCGCTGCGCTTTACCGGCTCTTTCCAGCGTGATGACACCGGCGCGATTTCTGCCGTCGAGGTGGTGATGCGTGGCCGTCACAAAGAGTATGACGGCGGTGAGAACAAGCAGGGTGAAAGCGGCACGACCAAAATGTCGACCGAGTGCGCCTATTACCAGCTCACGATTGATGGCCGCGAAGTCATCGAGATTGACGTCGTTAACATGGTGCTGAAAGTCGACGGCGTCGACCGTCTGGCGGAGCACCGCCGGGCGATTGGCCTGTAATCCCTTACCCGGTCAGTGAGGCTGGCCGGTCACTTTTCCTGATGAGAATACCCATGAAAAATATCAATGAAACTGCCGTTACTGACACTGAAACCGTCAATCCGAATGTGGTGATTTTTGACACCCCACTGATGCGCGGTGAGCAGAAAATTGAACAGGTCACGCTGACCAAACCGAATGCCGGAACTCTGCGCGGGGTGTCGCTGGCCTCGCTGGCGAATTCCGACGTTGATGCGCTGATTAAAGTGCTGCCGCGCATGACGTATCCCGCACTGACTGAGCACGAGGTCACGCGTCTCGATGCGTCTGATCTGATTTCGCTGGCCGGGAAGGTGGTCGGTTTTTTGTCGCCTGCTTCGGGTCGCTGACCTTTCCGAAAAACCTGTCGGTCGATGACCTGATGGCGGATATCGCGGTGATTTTCCACTGGCCGCCATCAGAGTTACATTCCCTGAGCGTGACCGAGCTCCTGACATGGCGCGACAAGGCGCTGCAACGAAGCGGAAACCATCATGAGCAATAACGTCAGAATCGAGGTGCTGCTGAATGCCGTCGACCGGGCAAGCCGCCCGCTCAAAGCGATTCAGAACGCCAGTAAATCCCTGTCCGGTGATATCCGCACGTCACAGAAAAGCCTGCGCGAACTGAATGCGCAGGCATCCCGTATTGACGGATTCCGAAAAGCCAGCGCACAGCTTGCCGTGACCGGTCACGCGCTTGATAAAGCGAAACAGGAAGCCGAAGCACTCGCCACGCAGTTTAAAAACACGGAGCGCCCGACGCGCGCGCAGGCGCAGGTGCTTGAATCTGCGAAGCGTGCCGCCGACGGGCTGCAGACGAAATACAACAGCCTCACGGAGTCGGTAAAGCGCCAGCAGCGCGAGCTCGGTGCGGCGGGAATTAATACCCGTAATCTGGCAAATGATGAGCGGGGGCTTAAATCCCGTATCAGTGAAACCACCGCGCAGCTCAACCGTCAGCGTGAGGCACTGGCGAAAGTCAGCGCACAGCAGGCGAAGTTAAGCCGGGTGAAAGAACGGTATCAGGCCGGTAAATCACTGGCCGGTAACGCGGCGGCGGCGGGCGCTGCCGGTGTCGGTGTGGCGACGGCGGGAACCATGGCCGGGGTTAAGCTGCTGATGCCGGGCTATGAATTTGCGCAGAAGAACTCAGAGCTGCAGGCGGTGCTCGGTGTCGATAAACAGTCACCCGAAATGCAGGCGCTGCGCAAACAGGCGCGCCAGCTCGGGGACAATACGGCGGCCTCTGCCGATGATGCGGCGGGGGCACAGATTATTATCGCGAAAGGTGGCGGGGATGCGGCGGCCATTCAGGCGGCGACGCCGGTGACGCTGAATATGGCGCTGTCCAACAAGCGCACGATGGAGGAGAACGCCGCGCTGCTGACCGGAATGAAATCAGCGTTTCAGCTTTCAAACGACAAGGTCGCGCATATTGGTGATGTTCTCTCGATGACGATGAACAAAACCGCCGCCGACTTTGACGGGATGAGCGATGCGCTGACCTATGCCGCGCCGGTGGCGAAAAATGCTGGGGTAAGTATCGAGGAAACCGCCGCGATGGTGGGGGCGCTGCACGACTCCAGAATCACCGGCTCGATGGCGGGAACGGGAAGCCGTGCCGTCATGAGTCGCCTGCAGGCACCGACCGGCAAAGCCTACGATGCTATCAAAGAGCTCGGGGTGAAAACCTCCGACAGCAAGGGCAACACCCGCCCGATATTTTCCATCCTGAAAGAAATGCAGCGCAGTTTTGAGAAAAATAATCTCGGGACGGGTCAGCGCGCCGAATACATGAAAACCATTTTCGGGGAGGAAGCCAGCTCGGCGGCCGCCGTGCTGATGACGGCAGCCTCAACCGGCAAGCTCGATAAGCTCACCGCCGCGTTTAAAGCCTCGGACGGTAAAACCGGGGAACTGGTTAAGGTTATGCAGGATAACCTCGGCGGCGACTTCAAAGAGTTTCAGTCAGCCTATGAGGCGGTCGGGACAGACCTGTTTGACCAGCAGGAGGGCTCACTGCGTAAGCTGACGCAGACGGCCACGCAGTATGTGCTCAGGCTTGACGGCTGGATCCAGAAAAATAAGGGGCTGGCGACCACCCTCGGCGTGGTGGTCGGGGGCGCGCTGGCGCTAATCGGGGTGATGGGCGGGATTGGCCTGATTGCCTGGCCGGTGGTGATGGGGATAAATGCCATCATTGCGGCTGCTGGCGTGCTTGGTGTGGTTTTCAGTACGGTCGGCGGCGCGATTGTCACGGGCATTGGCGCAATCACCCTGCCGGTGCTGGCGGTCGCCGGGGCGGTGGTGGCTGGGGCGCTGCTTATCCGTAAATACTGGGAGCCGATTGGTGCATTCTTCTCGGGCGTGGTGGCGGGGCTGAAAGCTGCCTTTGCCCCGGTGGGGGCGATGTTCATCCCGCTCGCGCCGGTGTTTGATGCTATTGCGGAAAAGCTGGGCGTTGTCTGCCAGTGGTTTAAAGACCTGCTTGCACCGGTGAAAGCCACGCAGGACACGCTCGACAGTTGCAAAAATGTCGGCGTGGCGTTTGGTCAGGCGCTGGCTGATGCGCTGATGACGCCGCTCAACCTGTTTAACAGCCTGAGCGGCAAGGTTGACTGGCTGCTGGAGAAACTCGGTGTTATCAAAAAAGAATCGACCGACCTCGACCAGACTGCAGCCAACGCGGATAAGGCTTCACCGGGTGGCGGGTATATCCCTGCGACAGCGAGTTATGGCGGGTATCAGGCGTATCAGCCGGTCACTGCGCCTGCAGGTCGCTCTTATATCGACCAGAGCAAAAGCGAATACAACATCACCCTGCAGGGGGGCGTTGCGCAGGGTGGAGACCTTGACCGCCAGCTCCGCGACGCCGTCGACAAACTTGATCGTGAAAAGCGCGCGCGTCAGCGATCCAACATGAGACTCGACTGAGAGAGAGGGCAAAATGTTAATGGTGCTGGGCTTTTTTGTGTTTGAACGGCGCACCCTGCCGCATCAGTCGATGCAGTATTCGAAGGACTACCGCTGGGTGTCCAATGACCGTATCGGCAAACGACCGGCTTATCAGTTTCTCGGGGAGGGGGAAACCTCGCGCACCCTGTCGGGGACGCTTTACCCTGAAATCACCGGCGGGCGTCTGTCGTTGCAGGCGATTGAGCTGATGGCCGACGAGGGGCGTGCGTGGCCACTGATTGACGGAACCGGCATGATCCACGGGATGTACGTTATCGATAAAGTGACTCATAACCACACCGAGCTTTTCAGCGACGGTGCAGCGAGAAAAATCGAGTTCACTCTGTCCCTGAAACGCGTCGACGAGTCGCTCGCGGCCATGTATGGCGACCTGAAAACGCAGGCGGATAATCTGATCACGTCTGCCGGTGAATGGGCGGGAGGGCTGGCAGGATGATAACGGGAATGAATATTCAGGCCGGGGCGCGTGTTGCCCCTGCGTATATGCTCACGCTGGACGGGGAGGATATCACGCAGAATTTCAGCGACCGGCTTATCGGTCTGACCATGACCGACAATCGCGGATTCGAGGCTGACCAGCTTGATATCGCGCTCGATGATACTGACGGGCTGGTCGAGCTGCCGCCGCGCGGGGCGTCGCTGACGCTGTGGCTGGGCTGGCAGGGCTCCGCACTGGTCAACAAGGGGAGTTTCACGGTCGATGAAATCGAGCATCGGGGCGCGCCTGATACGCTGACCATCCGGGGACGTAGCGCCGATTTTCGCGGCTCGCTAAACTCGCGGCGCGAGCAGTCATGGCACGACACCACGCTCGGGGTGATTGTGGAGACCATCGCGCAGCGTAATAAGCTGACGGCCAGTGTTGCTGACTCTCTGAAAGCCATCGCCATTCCCCATATCGACCAGACGCAGGAATCCGACGCGGCGTTTTTGTCCCGCCTTGCTGAGCGTAACGGTGCATCTGTGTCGGTGAAAGCCGGGAAGTTATTATTCCTGAAAGCCGGTAGTGCGATGACGGCCAGTGGTAAGCCGATCCCCCAAATGACCGTCGAGCGTGGCGACGGCGACCGCCATCAGTTCGCCATTGCAGACCGGGAGGCTTACACCGGCGTGACGGCGAAATGGTTGCATACCAGAGACCCGAAACCACAAAAGCAAAAGGTGAGGCTCAAACGTAAACCCAAAGAGCAGCATCTGCGTGCGCTGCAGCACCCGAAAGCCGCTAAAACATCGACAAAGGCCAGAGAGAAAAAGGCGCAGGAAGCGCGGGAAGGTGAGTATATGGCCGGAGAGTCTGACAACGTTCTTGAGCTCACGACCATCTATGCCACAAAGGCGCAGGCCATGCGCGCGGCTCAGGCAACGTGGGACAGGATACAGCGAGGCGTGGCGGAATTTTCCATTACGCTTGCCACTGGCCGGGCTGATTTATTTCCTGAAACGCCGGTGGCCGTGAAAGGCTTTAAGCGCGTGATAGACGAACAGGCGTGGATAATCAGCCGTGTGGTGCACAGCCTTAACGGGAGTGGCTTCACGACGGACTTAGAGCTTGAGGTTAAAATTTCTGATGTTGAGTACGATGCGGAGGATGAGGAAGAATAAATTTATTCTCAAATGGTGAATAAGTTAGTATGATTAATTCACCAATTGTGAATTGAGGGCGTTTTATGTTCCATTGTCCGAAATGCCAGCATGCTGCGCATGCACGCACAAGTCGCTATCTTAGTGAGAATACTAAGGAAGGTGCGAACAAGTTCCTGATATGAGATCATCATATTCATCCGGAGCGCATCCCAGAGGGACATCATGAGCCATCAACTCACCTTCGCCGATAGTGAATTCAGCACTAAGCGCCGTCAGACCCGAAAAGAGATTTTCCTCTCCCGCATGGAGCAGATTCTGCCATGGCAGAATATGACCGCTGTCATCGAGCCGTTTTATCCCAAGGCGGGCAATGGCCGACGGCCCTATCCGCTGGAGACCATGCTGCGTATTCACTGCATGCAGCATTGGTACAACCTGAGCGACGGTGCCATGGAAGATGCCCTGTACGAAATCGCCTCCATGCGCCTGTTTGCCCGATTATCCCTGGATAGCGCCCTGCCGGATCGCACCACCATCATGAATTTCCGCCACCTGCTCGAGCAGCATCAACTGGCCCGTCAATTGTTCAAGACCATCAATCGCTGGCTGGCCGAAGCAGGCGTCATGATGACCCAAGGCACTTTGGTGGATGCCACCATCATTGAGGCACCCAGCTCTACCAAGAACAAAGAGCAGCAACGCGATCCGGAGATGCATCAGACCAAGAAAGGCAATCAGTGGCACTTTGGCATGAAGGCCCACATTGGTGTCGATGCCAAGAGTGGCCTGACCCACAGCCTGGTCACCACCGCGGCCAACGAGCATGACCTCAATCAGCTGGGTAATCTGCTTCATGGAGAGGAGCAATTTGTCTCAGCCGATGCCGGCTACCAAGGAGCGCCACAGCGCGAGGAGCTGGCCGAGGTGGATGTGGACTGGCTGATCGCCGAGCGTCCCGGCAAGGTAAAAACCTTGAAGCAGCATCCGCGCAAGAACAAAACGGCCATCAACATCGAATACATGAAAGCCAGCATCCGTGCCAGGGTGGAGCACCCGTTTCGCATCATCAAGCGGCAGTTCGGCTTCGTGAAAGCCAGATACAAGGGGCTGCTGAAAAACGATAACCAACTGGCGATGTTATTCACCCTGGCCAACCTGTTTCGGGTGGACCAAATGATACGTCAGTGGGAGAGATCTCAGTAAAAACCGGAAATAACGCCAGAAATGGTGGAAAAAATAGCCTAAATAGGCTGATTCGATGTGTTTGCGGGAAAAAAATCGGCCCAGATCCGCGAAATTTTAATCAGCGAGTCAGCTTGGGAAGAAATGACCTGCTTATTCGCACCTTCCCTAAAGAACGTTATCACCAATGCACCAACATAAATTGCAGTTGTACGTTTGTGACAATGGAGTCGGTAGAGCGGTTCATTGTAACTCCAGGTGATATCGACCGGGCACCACCGCACCCGATTGTCGGTGGTCAGCGTCCATTATGGCTCTGATAAATTTCCTAAAAATGCCCGCTGTTCGCTGGATTTATATGTATTCAGGAAATTAAAAGCAAAAAGTGAGTATGAGGACACTGACCAGTATCCTCATATATGGCAGGGAATGATGCTTACCGCTAGACGAATCATTTGACTTTTTTCAACGGTTTAGCTTTCCAGCGCTTAACCATCCATTCAAATTCTTGATAAAGCGTATCCCGTCCTTGTTTCTCTCTAATTGCTTTAATGAGAGGCTCTGAAGTTTCAAACACTCGCACTACAGTCGAACATGAAGCTGATTTGAGCATATCTTCATGATAAATACCGTGCTTTACACTCACCGCAACACGTTCATAAAAGTTAATAATATATTGAATTTCATTGTATTCTTTTCGCTGTTCCTCTCCAAGAATTACATCCGTACAAGGGAAAACGTAGGAACGAAAAGAGACTCCAGAATTGTGGACTCGTGTAAGTGTTCTTAACCCGGCAATGTAGTCATGATCCTTTCTGCTTTCGAACAAAAAATTTGCTGTTTGAGTCTTTTTAGCTATTCGTATGTTGTAAGCGATTGTACCCGCAGCTACCAATACACCAACACCGACGATCGCATTACTCATTAGTTGTAAATCTAGTGCATCCAACGCCATTAGTTTTTACCCATAAAAAAGGCGGGGAAGTTGCCCCGCCATTTCTTGTTAGTCGTATTTACAGACCATCAAACTCATCAAAATGTTTCATATAGATACTCCTTCTGGTACTACTGTTACTACTCATACAGGTAAAGTTGTTGCAAACAATACTCATAGAACTGAGTCAATAATAATCTGACAAGTCATGTATCGTCAAATTTGGCTGGTTATTCAAAATCGCTTTCAAGAAAGTGCAGCAATGATAAAACGCTGCATTTAGGGCGATAGTCGTTCCGTCTACCGCCATTTCATCGCCACTCAAAAACGAGATAACAAAAAAGCCACTCGCTAGAGTGGCTTAATTATATGATTTTAAAGCTAAAATTTGGTGGCCCCTGCTGGACTTGAACCAGCGACCAAGCGATTATGAGTCGCCTGCTCTAACCACTGAGCTAAGGGGCCGTGGCGGTGGATTATAAAGTAACTCCGCGTTGCAATCCAGACATAAGCGTACGGATGCTGTTTTTATAAACAATGTATTTTCAGTCCGTTATACTTGTTCCTCTGATGTATTGTTCGGAGTAATTATGGTTAAGGACATACTGGCACCGGGGCTGCGGGTGGTGTTTTGCGGCATCAATCCGGGGCTATCTTCCGCAGGTACAGGATTCCCCTTTGCACACCCCGCTAATCGCTTCTGGAAGGTTATCCATCAGGCGGGGTTTACCGATCGCCAGCTTAAACCTGAAGAGGCACAGCATCTGCTGGATTTCCGCTGCGGCGTGACTAAGTTTGTCGACAGACCAACGGTGCAAGCCAATGAGGTAAAGCTACAAGAGATGCGTAGCGGCGGTCGTCTGCTTATTGAGAAAATAGAAGAGTATCAGCCAGCCGCGCTCGCTATCCTCGGGAAGCAGGCATTTGAGCAGGGGCTTAGCCAGCGTGGGGCGCAGTGGGGAAAACAGACGCTGACCATTGGCGCGACGCAAATATGGGTATTGCCGAATCCCAGCGGGTTAAGCCGGATCACGCTGGATAAACTGGTAGAGGCGTATCGGGAAGTGAATGTGGCGTTGAAGGCGCGCGGCCTGTAACTGCCGGAGCCTTAGGCTCCGGCGTCACTGTCAGAACTCGAAGCGTGCGCCCATGTTGTAGCGGCGTCCTTCCAGGATGGAAGACTGGTTATAGGACGTTTTGTAGATTGGGTTCACGTCGAACAGGTTATAAACCCCCGCCATCAATGTGATGCTCTTGTTGAGATGGTAGCGTGCCCCTAAATCGACCAGCGCATAGGCGTCGGTTGACGTTGATTTGCCGATGTCAGGCGTATTGCTGCGCCAGCTGGCTTTGCTCCACAGTTCAAGATCGTTAAGTGCATTCCATGTCAGAGACAGGTTGGCCATGCTCGTCGGGAACTCGTTCAGCGCCTCTCCCTTGTACTGACCACTCTTTTGCTCGCTGTGGGTATAGGTGTAGTTCGCGTTCGCTTTCAGCGCGGTAGTGACCTGCCAGTCGCCGTTCAGCTCCAGGCCATAGATTTCCGCGTCGCTGACGTTGAAATACTGCGAGACTTCTTCCGCTTCATACCCGTTGTAAATGCACTTCTGCGTGGCCGTTGCGGTACAGATGGTGTAGTCGCTGATCTTGTCCTTGAATTTGGTGAAGAACACGGTTGCATCCAGTGCCAGTGTGTCCTGTTGCCAGTAGACGCCCAGCTCGGTGTTGACGCTCTGCTCAGGTTTCAGGTCATCGTTGCCGATCCCAATGAAAGAATACGGATACGAACCGTAGACGCTGGTGAAACCTTCATTGTTCTCACGCAGGTCCGGTTTTTTATAGCCCGCCGATACGCCGCCCTTCAGCGCCCAGCTTTCGTCAATCGTCCAGTTACCGTAGAGTTTTGGCGTGACGTGGTAGCCAAAGTAGCTGTCGTGATCGAGACGCGCCGAGGTGGTGAGGGTGAAGTCCGGAACCATCATCCAGGCATCTTCCGCGAAGATGGCCCAGCCGTCACGGGTGATCTTGCTGACAGGCGTTATGCCCGGCACTTCTTTGTTTTCGATGCCGAAAGTGTCGTCCAGCTCATTACGGGTGAAGTTGATCCCCAGCGTCAGCTTGTGGTCGCCCAGCGTAAAGGTGTTCGCGCTGTTGGCTTCATAGTTTTTCTGCTTAATGAACTGCGAACTCATGCCCGGCACACGATACTCGGTTTTAGCGTTTTCGTAGCTGATGAAGTTCTTCACTTCCAGCAGATCGTCGCCGTACCAGGCATGCTGCGCAAGTGAAGCGGCATCGCGGTCAAAGTCCCATTGCCAGGCTTTATCATTGTGTGATTTTACCTGATGCCCTTTGACGACGTTCAAATCCCACAGTTGGGTGTCGGTCGGCGACATGTTGATGGTGGCATCCAGATTGCCAGCCTGGTGCTTCACAAAGCGCTCATCGGAGATGCTGTCGTCATCACGGCGATCAAGATAATCCGCCGCTACGCTCACTCCGAGCTTGCTGGGGATAATTGGCCCCATCAGGAAGACATTGGTCTGGTTGGTGTTACCGTACTCGCTCTTCTCTTGCAGGAAGTAGTTATCTTCCAGCACACCTGTCCATTTATCGAGGTTGTAGCCTTTTTTGGTGATGACGTTGACCACGCCGCCGATGGAGTCAGAGCCATACAGTGAGGACATCGGTCCGCGAATCACCTCGATTCGCTCGATAGCAGCAAGCGGCGGTAAAAAGGCAGCCTCTGTCCCGATATGGTGTCCGTAAGGACGCGATTCGCGGGTGCCTTGTTTGATGCCGTTGACCATGTAGGAGGTATAGGTCGAGTCCATGCCGCGCATCTGCACATCGCCTGTGGCAAGGCTACCGTTGCCATTACCCACCAATACGCCGGGCATCTCGCGAAGGGCTTCGGTGACGTTCTGGTTAGAGCGGGTGTTCAGTTCTTTCTCGCCGACGACGGAGATGGTCGCCGGTGCCTCACGGCGTTCCTGTGCGAAACCGGTGGCGGTGACCACCAGTTGATCTTCATTATCTGGTGTGGTTTCTTCGGCGAAAACGGTCGCCGGGAGGCTGGCAAGGGCGAGCGAAATCGCCAGCGCGGTACGAGTCTGGTTAATCACAACGCATTCCTCAGAACTGGGTTAAATCGAGCTTGAGTACATAGTCAGCCTTGTTGGCTTTTTCATCCTGCTTCACGCTAACGAAGAGCGTTTTGCTGTCAGGAGAAAGCACCATGCTGTTTGGCATTGCTGCCGTTTTGATGGTGTGCTTCAGGCTGTAAGTGTTGGCATCGATAACGCTAATCTGACGGGCATTGCGATGGGTAACATACACTTCGTTGCGGGCAGGGTTATAGACCGCAGCGATGGAGTTTGGCGTGGGAACGCGGTGAACAATTTTACCGCTGCCCAGTTGGACTACCAGCACGTCGGCGGTGTTGGTATCGGCGATAAATCCGACGCCTTTGGCCGTGTTCAACGCGATGTTCAGGAAGTAATGCTTCGGCTCGGAGGGGTCAACCTTCACACGCGACAGAACCTGCGACGTTTTGCCATCCAGGGTAACCAGTTCGCCTTTGCCAGTGACGGCGTAAACTTTATCGCCAGCTTCATCAACGGCGAAACCGACCGGATCCATCCCTTTGAGGGCGTGTAATAGTTTCTGGTTATACGTGTCGACAACCCACAGCACACCTTTATTTTCACTGCCAATACCGGAGACATACAGACGGTGGTGCTTCTTGTCGAGCACCACTTCACGAACGTGGGCTTTATTTTCTTCGTCTGCAAGCTGAAGCATTTTCACTTCTTTATGGGTACGGGTATCCAGCAGGGTCAGTGAGCCATCCAGCGCATTACCTAGCCAGAGAATGTGGTTAGGTTCATCCAGTGAGACCGCAAAAGGACGGCGTTCGGTGGCGATCCGCTCATCGACTTTTAATGATTCAGTTGAAAACAGGAACACTTCACCGGCGGTTTTATCTTTGTCGAAAGAGGGGGCAGAGGCTGCATAGATAGCCTGTTGTCCGGCGTCATAAGCCAGTTCGTAAACGCCATGACCAAGCGTCTGAGAGGCGAACTGATCCTCAGTAAAGTCTTTTGCCAGGGCTGAACCGGCATAAAGTGCCAGTGAAATCGCAAGCGCGCAGAGGGACTGATTTTTTAATGTTTTTAAATTCATGTCATTTTTCTTTACAGTTGTTTACGAAAAGAAAAATGATAATGAAAATAAATATCATTTACAATTGCATGTATAGGCGATGCCCCCTACCAATTTTTGTACACTGCGGAAAATCCCAAAAAAAAAGCTCCCCGGAGGGAGCTTCTTAATAACAGAAACGATTAATCGTCGAGGAAGCTACGCAGTACTTCTGAGCGGCTCGGATGGCGCAGTTTACGCAGCGCTTTCGCTTCGATCTGACGGATACGTTCACGGGTAACGTCGAACTGTTTACCGACTTCTTCCAGCGTGTGGTCGGTGTTCATATCGATACCGAAACGCATACGCAGAACTTTCGCTTCACGGGCGGTCAGGCCAGCCAGAACGTCGTGCGTTGCGGCACGCAGGCTCTCGGTGGTCGCAGAGTCCAGCGGCAACTCGAGGGTGGTATCCTCGATGAAATCACCCAGATGCGAATCTTCATCGTCGCCGATCGGCGTTTCCATGGAGATAGGCTCTTTAGCGATCTTCAGCACTTTACGGATCTTGTCTTCCGGCATCAGCATGCGTTCAGCCAGTTCTTCCGGCGTAGGCTCGCGGCCCATCTCTTGCAGCATCTGACGGGAGATACGGTTGAGCTTGTTGATAGTCTCAATCATATGTACCGGGATACGGATGGTACGCGCCTGATCCGCGATCGAACGGGTGATCGCCTGACGGATCCACCAGGTTGCATAGGTGGAGAACTTGTAACCACGACGGTATTCAAACTTATCAACCGCTTTCATCAGACCGATGTTACCTTCCTGAATCAGATCCAGGAACTGCAAGCCACGGTTGGTGTATTTTTTAGCGATAGAGATAACCAGACGTAAGTTCGCTTCAACCATCTCTTTTTTCGCACGGCGGGCTTTCGCTTCACCGATGGACATGCGACGGTTGATATCTTTAACCTGCTCGATGGTCAGGCCGGTTTCTTCTTCAATCTGCTGCAGTTTCTGCAGGCCGCGGTGAACGTCATCTGCCACATCGTGCAGTTTTTCAGACCACGGTTTGTTCATCGCGATTGCCGCGTTGAACCAGGTTTCGCTGGTTTCGTTGCCAGTGAACAGGGTGATGAAGTTTTTCTTCGGCATTTTGCACTGCTCAACGCAGAGCTTCATGATCAGACGTTCCTGAGTACGCACACGGTCCATCATGACGCGCATGCTGTTTACCAGGTAGTCGAACTGCTTCGGCACCAGGCGGAACTGTTTGAACACTTCGGACAGCTTCTGAATTTCTTCCTGCGCGGCAGCATGGCTGCGGCCTTTCGCTTTGATGGTGTCGCGAGTGATTTCGTACTGAGTACGCAGTTCACCGAATTTTTCACGCGCTAACTCAGGGTCGATGCTGTTGTCGTCATCGCTGCTGTCGTCGTCGCCATCTTCTTCATCTTCGTCTTCATCGTCATCCATCTCTTCCTGAGAGAGTTCAGAACCGACGTGGGTCGCCGTTGGCGCCATGTCTTCTTCCGCGTTTGGATCGACAAAGCCAGTGATCAGATCGGAAAGACGTGCTTCTTCAGCTTCTACGCGATCGTACTGCTCAAGCAGGTAGGTGATAGCTTCCGGGTATTCGGCAACGGAGCATTGAACCTGGTTAATCCCGTCTTCGATGCGTTTAGCGATGTCGATTTCGCCTTCACGGGTTAACAGTTCAACGGTACCCATTTCACGCATGTACATGCGGACCGGGTCAGTTGTACGACCGATTTCGGACTCAACGCTGGACAGAACCTGGGCAGCCGCTTCTTCCGCGTCTTCATCGGTGCTGTTGGAGGTTTCAGCAAGCAGCAGATCATCGGCATCAGGTGCTTCTTCCATCACCTGAATACCCATGTCATTGATCATTTGGATGATGTCTTCGATTTGATCTGAATCGACGATATCTTCCGGCAGATGGTCATTGACCTCGGCATAGGTCAGATAGCCTTGCTCCTTACCACGTTGGACAAGAAGCTTCAGCTGTGACTGCGGGTTTTGCTCCATAAGACGGTATCCACACTTAATTCGTTTGATTGGTGTTGGGCGGTAAAACCGCCAACGGCAAAACGAGGGCATACTTATATTTTGCCGCTGCCTCTCCGTGCGGCTGTCGGGGGCTTCCCGATCGATATTCGGCAGTTAAGCCGTTAAATACTTCATCTTTCACGTTGTCTCTGCGTTAGCTGCGTTCGTTTACTTGCTGCCTTGATACAACGCGAATGATTTTGTCTTTGTTTTGTCTTTCTCTTATTTCTTGGCCAGTTCCTGGTTCAGCGTCCAGAGTTCCCGGCGTTCTTCGCTGCTTAAACCGTGTGTGCGCTCACGAGCTATCAACTCTTCCTGGCGCAGTTCAAGCATCGAATCAAACATATGGTTGAGTGAGTCGGTGAAGGTTTTTTCTGCGATATCTTTATCTGCTATATCGTCCCACATCGACAGTTTTTCAAGGGTCGCAGCATCATTTGTGCCACGGTAGTGTTCTAAAAGTTGCCCGGTGGTCAGACCTGGCTGAGCCAGACAAGTGTTGACCAGTTCTCTGAATAAGCCAAGTCCAGGCAGCTTATTGCTATCCAGTGCGCCTAACGGTGGAACCAGCGGGGCGAGCTCCGGGTTCTGCACCAGCAACCCTATAAGTATACGCATGGTCGTACGTTTTAGCTGTGGAACAGGGCGGGAAGCCCCATTTTCTGCCAGTTTTGGCATTAAACGTTCAAGCTGGCTGTCATCCAGAATGCCGAGCTTGTTTCCCAACTCCTGTCGCAGGTAAATGCGCAACGTTTCGCCTGGTACCTGAGTAATCAGCGGTAATGCCAGCGTGCTGAGCTGTGCGCGTCCGTCTGGGGTACTCAAATCCACCTGCGGCAACAGGCTGTTAAATAAAAACGCAGAGAGCGGCAACGCCTGCTCCATCCGCGCTTCAAAGGCCTCTTTCCCTTCTTTGCGCACCAGCGTATCGGGATCTTCGCCGTCAGGTAAAAACATAAAGCGTAGCTGGCGTCCGTCTGTCATATAGGGCAGTGCGGTTTCCAGCGCGCGCCATGCTGCGTCGCGTCCGGCACGGTCGCCGTCGTAACAGCAAATTACGTTGTTCGTCGCGCGGAACAACAGTTGGATGTGATCGGCGGTGGTCGACGTCCCAAGGGATGCCACGGCGTAGTTAATGCCGTATTGTGCCAGCGCCACCACATCCATATAGCCTTCTACCACTAACAGGCGCTGTGGATCGGCGTTATCCTGCTGGGCTTCATAAAGACCATACAGCTGGCGACCTTTATGGAAAATATCGGTTTCCGGGGAGTTCAGATACTTCGGCAGGGCATCGCCCAGCACGCGTCCACCAAAACCAATGACCCGACCACGTTTGTCGCGGATGGGGAACATCACCCGTTCGCGGAAGCGATCGTAACTGCGTCCCTGATCGTTGGTGACCAACATCCCCGCATCAACCAGCGATTTGCGATTTTCAGCATTGCCGCCAAACCGTTTCAGGACGTTGTCCCAGCCGGGGGGCGCAAAACCAATAGCAAAACGGGTGATAACGTCGCTACTTAATCCTCGCTTTTCCAGGTACTGGCGCGCAGGGGTAGCGGCGGGTTGCATCAAAGACTGTTGATAAAAAGTGTTCAGGCCATCCATCAATTGATAAAGGCTTTGCCGTTGATGGCGCTCTATCTGACTGGGGCCACTGCCTGCTTCATAGGGCACTTCAAGGTTGTGCATTGCGGCCAGTTCTTCGACGGTTTCCACAAACTCGAGCTTGTCGTAGTTCATGAGAAAGTCGACGGCGTTGCCATGCGCGCCACACCCAAAGCAGTGATAAAACTGTTTTTCACCGTTTACGGTGAAAGAGGGGGTTTTTTCGTTATGAAACGGACAGCACGCGTGATAATTTTTGCCCTGCTTTTTCAGCTTTACCCGCGCGTCGATGAGATCGACGATGTCGGTTCTTGCCAGCAGGTCATTGATAAAAACGCGAGGAATTCGTCCAGCCATAAGCCCCTGTTTTTTGATGACTCATATACACAAAATCATTCAGGATGCATCAAGGCGGCAAGGAAGCGAATCCTCAGGAGCGTACATCAGTACGTGACTGGGGTGAGCGACTGCAGCCAACACTGAGGCAGCTTGAATGATGACGTGTATAAACGAAAATAAGCCGCGCATTCCTTCCGGAAGCACGGCCTTACAACTACAACTCAGTCTGAATTGAGAGCTTTGGCTCTCAATGGATTAGTACAGACGAGTACGGCGTGCGTTTTCGCGAGCCAGTTTCTTCGCGTGACGTTTCACAGCAGAAGCTTTAGCGCGCTTACGTTCGGTAGTCGGTTTTTCATAGAACTCACGACGACGAACTTCCGCCAGAACACCTGCTTTTTCGCATGAACGCTTGAAGCGACGCAGTGCTACGTCGAACGGCTCGTTTTCACGTACTTTAATTACCGGCATGTAACTCTCACCTTTAATAAATTCGGTTTGCCGCTGGCATCAACGCCAGCTTATTTCAAAATGGTGCGGAATTTTACTGCAATTGCTGCTGCTTTGTAAAGCACCGACGCGATTTTGAAAGGGACTTTTATAAGGACAAGGAGTATACACGAGCGAAACTCCTGGGGCGAACAAAGTTTTACATCAACCCGCATTGGTCCTACACTGCGCGGTAATAGAGCGAGGTAAAACAAGTCATGCGTGTACTGGGTATTGAAACATCCTGCGATGAAACTGGCATCGCCATTTACGACGATGAAAAAGGTCTTTTAGCCAACCAATTGTATAGTCAGGTGAAATTACACGCTGACTACGGCGGCGTAGTGCCAGAACTGGCCTCGCGCGATCACGTACGTAAAACCGTACCGCTGATCCAGGCCGCGCTGAAAGAGGCGGGACTGACTGCAAAAGAGATTGATGCGGTGGCGTATACCGCAGGTCCTGGTCTGGTTGGCGCGCTGCTGGTTGGCGCAACCGTAGGACGTTCGCTGGCGTTCGCCTGGGGCGTACCAGCAATTCCTGTGCACCACATGGAAGGGCATCTGCTGGCGCCAATGCTGGAAGATAATCCCCCTGCGTTCCCGTTCGTCGCGCTGCTGGTTTCTGGCGGTCACACGCAGCTGATCAGCGTCACCGGTATCGGTCAGTATGAACTGCTGGGCGAATCGATTGATGATGCTGCTGGCGAAGCGTTCGACAAAACCGCCAAGCTGCTGGGGCTGGATTATCCTGGCGGTCCAATGTTGTCAAAGCTGGCCTCGCAAGGCGTTGAAAAACGTTTTGTCTTCCCGCGCCCGATGACCGATCGTCCGGGGCTGGATTTCAGCTTCTCCGGGCTGAAAACCTTTGCCGCGAATACCATTCGTAATAACGAAAATGACGATCAGACGCGCGCAGATATCGCCCGTGCCTTTGAAGATGCGGTAGTTGATACGCTGATGATCAAGTGCAAACGCGCGTTGGATCAAACCGGTTTTAAACGTCTGGTGATGGCGGGGGGCGTGAGCGCGAACCGTACGCTGCGCGCAAAACTGGCCGAGATGATGCAAAAACGTCGTGGCGAAGTATTTTACGCGCGTCCGGAATTTTGTACCGACAACGGGGCGATGATCGCCTACGCGGGCATGGTACGTTTTAAAGCAGGCGCAACGGCGGATCTTGGCGTAACCGTGCGCCCACGCTGGCCATTGGCGGAATTACCGGCGGCGTGATTTTTTGCCCGGTGGCGTAATGTTACCGGGCAAGACGCTACATCCGCAGCATTCCTTTCTCTTCCAGAAACGCGATAATTTTTTCCAGACCCTCTCCGGATTTTAAATTGCTGAACGTCCACGGACGCTCGCCGCGCATACGCAGGGTATCGCGTTCCATCACCTCCAGCGAGGCGCCGACGTAAGGGGCCAGATCGGTTTTATTGATAACCAGAAAATCGGATTTAGTGATCCCTGGACCGCCTTTACGCGGGATCTTCTCGCCTTCGGCAACGTCGATCACATAGATCGTCAGATCCGCTAATTCCGGACTGAAGGTGGCGCTCAGGTTATCGCCACCGCTTTCCACAAAAATCAGATCCAGATTGCCGAATTTCTCGCTCAGCGCCTCTACGGCAGCCAGATTCATCGACGCATCTTCGCGGATAGCAGTATGCGGGCAGCCGCCGGTTTCCACACCGACGATCCTGTCTGGCTCCAGTGCGCCCGCCTCGGTGAGAATGCGCTGATCTTCTTTGGTGTAGATATCGTTGGTCACCACCGCCAGTTGATAGCTGCTGCGCATGGATTTGCATAACGCTTCCAGCAGCGCCGTTTTGCCGGAACCGACCGGGCCGCCAACGCCCACACGCAGGGGATGCTTGTAGTTACTCATTTTTTCTCCTCAGGAGCGGAATAATCGGGAATATTGGGTTTCATGCCGGGCAGACGCGATAGCGGCCAACGGCGTTGCGGAGCCGAGACTGGCGTCAGGCGTCGCCAGCGCCTGTGCCAGCCCCTGCGCATAGCGATCGCAGAGCGCAATAATCAAACGCTGGGCCGCCTGTTGTCCAAAAGGAACCAGCTTGACGCCAGCCATCACAGCGCTCTCAATCCAGCTGTAGCCGAGGCTTAACGCCAGTTCGGTCAAGGGAATTCTCCAGCGCACGGCCAGCCAGGCCATGCCGCAGAGTTGGCTGTCGGCGAAGAGAGTGCGCCACTCTCGCGAGCAATCCGCCTCCCAGTCGGTGACCAGCCGCGTAAACGCCGCGCCCCGACTGCGTTCTTCATCCCGCAGTTCGCGGGTTTCGCGACAGGCTAACAGGTAAGCGCTCCAGCGGCGTGCGGCGTCGAGATCGTCCTGCTCGCAGGCGCGATACAGTCTCGCCAGCAGCGGTAGGTCGACGGTAAAAAAGTTCTGCTCCATCTGCTGAATTTGCCAGGCAGAGAAGTCATCGACGCTTTTCACCCAGCCAATCTCCACCGCCCACTCCAGACCCTGGGACCAGGTAAACGACCCCACCGGGAGTGCGCTGCTGGCGAGCTGCATCAGACGCAGCTGTTGGGTGTTATGCATCAGTGCGCATGGCCGTGATGATGCCCGTGTGATTCACTGGCATAAGCGCCTGCTTCCGGTTCAAACGGCAACTGGGCGAACGTCACCTCGAGGTTGAACTGGCGCAGCATGGCGTCCAGCACATGATCGTGGTGGTAGCGCAGCTCATCCGGCAGAATTTGTAGCGGAACGTGGCGATTGCCGAGGTGATAACAGGCTTTGGCGAGCAGGAAAGGATCGGCGCAGCGCACCACGGAAACCGACTCAGGCGCGGCGATCACTTCGATCACCTCGCTGCCATCGTCGGTGGTCAGCAGGTCGCCACCGCGTAACAGCAAACCGCGCGGTAGCATCAACCCGGCTTCGCGACCGTCGTTCAGCGCCACTCTGGCACGACTTTTTACTCGCATATCAATGGGTAGCGTGACGCTTGCGGTGACGCGGTGAGCGTGGTCAAGGCGTTGGGTCAGGTAGATCATCGTCACTCCTCAAAACAGAAAATAGCGTTGTGCCATCGGCAAAACGTTTGCCGGTTCGCTGGTAATCAGTTCGCCATCAATACGCACCTCGTAGGTCTGAGCATCGACGGTGATATTGGGTTGCAGGTCGTTGTGGATCATGTTGGCCTTTTTCACTGTTCTGCAGCCTTTAACGACGGCGATGGCGCTTTGCAGGTTGAGCTGCTGCGCGATGTTTTGCGCATCAGCGGCCTGCGAAATAAAGGTCAGCCGGGTGTGATGCCGCGCTGCGCCAAGTGCGCCGAACATCATGCGGTAATGCACCGGCTGTGGGGTGGGAATCGAGGCATTGATGTCGCCCATCGGCGCACAGACGATCATCCCGCCTTTAACGATCGTCGCTGGTTTTACGCCAAAGAAGGCCGGTGACCACAGCACCAGATCGGCCAGTTTGCCAGGCTCAACGGAGCCGACTTCATGGGCGATACCGTGGGTTAGCGCCGGATTGATGGTGTATTTGGCGACGTAGCGTTTAACGCGCAGGTTGTCGTTGTCGCCGGTTTCTTCTGCCAAAGGTCCACGCTGCGCCTTCATACGGTGTGCCACCTGCCAGGTGCGCAGGATCACTTCGCCCACGCGCCCCATTGCCTGTGAATCGGACGAGGTCAGGGAAAAGGCGCCAATGTCATGCAGCACATCTTCGGCAGCGATCGTTTCCCGGCGAATGCGTGATTCGGCAAAGGCCACGTCTTCGGCGATATCCGGATCGAGATGGTGGCAAACCATCAGCATGTCGAGATGCTCGTCGATGGTGTTGATGGTATAGGGCAGCGTCGGGTTCGTAGAGGAGGGCAGGATATTCGGATGCGCGCAGGCGGTGATGATATCCGGCGCATGACCGCCGCCCGCGCCTTCGGTGTGAAAAGTATGAATGGTGCGATCGCCAATCGCCGCCAGCGTATCTTCCACGAAACCGGACTCATTGAGCGTGTCACTGTGCAGCGCGACCTGGATGTCCATCTCGTCGGCCACGGTCAGTGCGCAGTCAATAGCGGCGGGCGTGGCACCCCAGTCTTCATGGATTTTCAGGCCAATTGCGCCCGCGGTGATTTGCTCGCGCAAGGCGTCAGGATTTGAGCCGTTACCTTTGCCCAGTAAACCGATGTTAACCGGTAACGTGTCTGCCGCCTGCAGCATGCGTGCGATGTACCACGGACCCGGCGTACAGGTGGTGGCGTGAGTGCCTGCGGCCGGACCGGTGCCGCCGCCGATCATCGTCGTCACGCCGGAAACCAGCGCCTCTTGCGCTTGCTGTGGGCAGATCCAGTGAATATGCGTATCCACGCCGCCTGCGGTGACGATCTTGCCTTCCCCGGCGATGACTTCAGTTCCCACGCCTATCGGGATCGTAACGTTGGGCTGAATATCGGGATTACCTGCCTTGCCGATGGCGAAGATCCTGCCGGCTTTGATACCGATATCTGCTTTCACGATCCCCCAGTGATCGACGATCAGCGCGTTGGTTATCACCAGATCCACACATGCATCGGCGCGCATTTGCCCCTGGCCCATGCCGTCGCGGATCACTTTTCCGCCGCCGAATTTGACCTCTTCACCGTAGGTGGTGAAGTCTTTTTCCACTTCGATCCACAGGTCAGTATCCGCCAGGCGCACTTTATCGCCGGTGGTTGGGCCAAACATGTCGGCGTACGCCTGCCGGGAAATGTCACTCATTATCTGCCTCCAGCGCGCCCATCACTTCGCTGCGAAAACCCACGATCCTTTGTGCGCCAGCAACGCGCACCAGTTCGACTTCGCGTTTTTGTCCTGGCTCAAAACGCACCGCTGTGCCCGCAGCAATGTTCAGACGAAAGCCGCGTGCGGCCAGCCTGTCAAAGTGCAGCGCCGGGTTCACTTCGAAAAAGTGATAGTGCGATCCCACCTGGATGGGCCTGTCGCCATGATTTTCCACCACGATCGTGCAGATCTCTCGCCCCTGATTAAGTGCGATACTGCCTTTTGCGATCTGATATTCACCTGGGATCATTGCCGCTCCTTAGACGATCGGGTTGTGGACAGTGACCAGTTTCGATCCGTCCGGAAAGGTGGCTTCAACCTGAATATCCGGGATCATTTCCGGTACGCCTTCCATCACCTGATCGCGGCGCAGGACGTGACGCCCGTCCTCCATCAGCGCGGCCACGGTTTGCCCGTCGCGCGCCCCTTCCATGATGAAAGCGCTAATCAGCGCCACCGATTCCGGGTAGTTCAACTTCAGCCCGCGGGCCAGACGACGTTCCGCCACCAGTGCGGCGGTAAACAGCAACAACTTATCTTTTTCTCTGGGGGTCAGTTCCATAAGGGTTCTCTTAGGTTTGCCAGATTCGCGGGAGTACGGGCACTTTGTGTGTCAGCAGCGGGCGCAAAAACTGCCAGATGTCACGCATAACGCGCTGAACAACCAGGTTGTCGTTAGCAAGAAAACGTATTGTCAGCAGCGAGTCGTTAAGTGTTGCCCCGGCGTAATCGCCAAGCGCCATAAGCCGCTCCCGCGTGCCCTCCAGCATGTGTTCGTTGGCCGGATAACACAGCAACGTGCCGACCCAGGGATGATGCGCGACGCCGCTCAAATTCCCCTCCTGCAATATCAAGCGTTCTATCAGCAGCGGCTGCCCATCTCGCCACACTTCCAGGCGATTTTGCAGCATGCCGTGGCTGAAAGTTTCCTGCATAACCGGTCGGCCAAGACACAGCAGATCCCAGGCCAGCAGGCGGCTTGCGGATGTCAGATGAAAGACGGTCTGAATAGCGGCGTTGGCGCCGGGAAAGAGGATCGTATCCTGCGGCAGCCACTCCAGCGTGGCGTGCGAGGCGAGGGTAAAATGCTGGCGCAGCAATGCCTGCGGCCCTCGGCTGCGATAAAACTTGCCCGCGCCGGGCTGGGTGATTAACGCATGGCTGTTTTCGTCGAGTGTGACGGCAATATGAAGCTCATCCCCGCCAACGATCCCCGCAGGTGGATGCAGCAAATAGAGGTGGCAGACGTCTTCTTCCGGGTAAAACGGGCGCTGAACCGTCAATGGACCATGATGACGCGCCGAGGCGAGCACCGTTTTGTGCCCGGAGCAAGTAAAATGCAGTTCCAGTTCGGCCTGCCAGCCCCGTGTGAGTGTCTCGTGCGCAACCGTGTCCAGAGCGTTTCCCCTATCAGCATGAGGGTGTTTGCATACAAAAAAGTATGCCTCAGCGCATCGGGAAATCGATCATATGAGAAGCTTATGGATAAAGGGGCGACAATACGCCGCCCAAGGGAGATTACAGCAAAACGAGGGGCATCCAGACCAGACCGGTGATCACCAGCAGCACGAGGAAAATCAGGCCAAAAATAGCGCCGAGTCGCCAGTAATCCACCGTTGGCAAATAACCGCTGCCGTAGTAGATAGGACTAGGACCGGTGGCGTACGGGGTCAGAATGCTGCCCAGACCAATGGCGGCGCCGACCATCAGGCAGAAGACCGGTAGCGGGATTTCCGGCATTGCCAGCGCGGCGGCAATCATCATCGGCGCGAGGGCAGAGGTATACGCCGTGGCGCTGGCAAAGAAGTAGCGCAGCAGATAGAACACCACGATCAGCGCCACCATCACCATCATCGGCGAATAGCCGCTCAGTCCTCCCGCCAGCAGTTTGCCGAACCAGGTGATAAAACCGGTGTTATTGAGCCCGGTGGCGAGCGTTATCAGCGAGGCCAGCCAGAAAAAGACGTTCCATGCGGCTTTATTGCTGACGATGTCATCCCAGCTAATGATGCGTAGTACCAGCATCAACGCCACCACGCTGTATCCGACCATTGCGGCGTCAATGTAGTCGCCGCCGAAGATCCACAGCACCAGCGCGCCGACCATCAGTACCAGCATCTTTTTCTCGCGAGCGCAGAGCGGTCCCATCGCTTTTAGCTCTGTATCCGCCCAACGTGGAACCTGATCGCCGGATTTCAGCACCGGTGGATACAGCAGGTACGCCAGCCACGGCACGATCAGCACCAGTAAAATGCTCAGCGGCAGCATGCCTAAGAACCAGTCGCCCCAGCTCAGCGCCGTATGGGACGCGCCTTTCATCAGGCCGATCAACAGCAGATTCGGTGCCATTGCCGTTAAGAAAATAGCGCTGGTAACGCAGTCAGCGACAATGCCCATCCACATGATGTACGAGCCAATGGAGCGTGAACTGGCGCTATTGGGCTGCGAGTTATACAGCGGCGGCAGGTTGCGGATAATCGGGTAGATTATTCCGGCTCCGCGCGCGGAGTTGGAAGGAGTGACGGGAGCGAGGATAAGTTCGGAGAACATCACCGCATAGCCGAGAAATAACGTCCGGTGCCCCATCTTTTTCACCAGCATCAGCGCGATTCGCCGACCAAGGCCGGTTTTCTCATAGCCGGTACCAAACATAAAGGCCGCGAAGATCAGCCAGATGACCGAGTTTGAGAATCCAGATACCGCCCACGACAGTGATTTGGCGGTAAATTTAAAACCGTCCTGCGCGAGTTGCTCCGGACTGAACAGCAGCCACGGTGAAAGGACAGCGATGATCGAAATGCCAATCATCGCCACCACCGCGCCCGGTACAGGTTCCAGAATAAGCCCGACAATCACACCGGTAAAGACGGCAAAATAGAGCCAGGTGTGACTCTCAAGACCGGTGGGGACGGGCAGAACAGCAATAATGGCGATAACCACCAGCGGAGCCAGGTATCGCCACCAACCAGCTAAAGGTGCCATTGTTGTATCCCTGCGAAGAGGGAGAGGCGTTACGCCCCTCCGGGAGGGTTATTTGATGTAGTGCACGTGCTCGCAGATTTCTTCGACGATAGGATCGCGACGTTCAGCGAACAGCTTTTTGTTTTCGGCAATCAGGTTATTACCGTGAGTATCGATGGAAACGATCAGCGGGCCGAACTCTTTTACCCGGCATACCCACAGAGATTCCGGCATGCCGAGTTCGGTCCAGTGAACCTCTTCAATTTCTTCAACCTGAGTAGCCGCCACGACCGCACAGCCAGCAGGGAAGATGACGTGCAGCGCTTTGAACTGTTTGCAGCCTTCTTCCGTCAGCGGCCCCATGCCGCCTTTGCCGACCACCAGCTTGACGCCCGTCTGCTCGATAAAGTCTTTCTCAAACGCTTCCATACGCATGCTGGTAGTTGGGCCGACGGAGACCATCTCCCATTTTTCACCGTTCTTACGGACGATCGGGCCCGCATGGAAAATGGCTTTGCCGTTCAGGTCATAAGGAATCGGGCGCTTCAGTTCGATCAGGCGACGGTGGCAAACGTCACGGCAGGTCACCAGCGTGCCGGTCAGGTAAATGACATCGCCAACGCGAATGTCTGCCAGATCTTCGGCTTTGATCGGGGTTGTGAGGATCTTTTTCATAACGCGCTCCGGGTGTGAGACAGGTTTTCGAAGGAGAGGTCGGCATGAACCAACAGCGTGCCGCGACGATGCGCCCAGCAGCCGGTAGAGACGGCAACGCCGATAGTCGACGGGTGGCGCGCGGCGGATTCGATATGCACGCCCATCACTGAGCTATTCCCGGTCAACCCTTGCGGCCCAATGCCCAGACGGTTAAGTCCTTCTTCCAGGCGCAGTTCCAGTTCTGCCGCTTTTGGGTTTGGATGGCGTGATCCGATTGGGCGCAGCACCGCTTTACGAGAAAGCACGGCAGCGGTTTCGACAGAGGTGGCAATACCCACGCCCACCAGCACCGGAGGACAGGCGTTAACTGCCAGCGTGGAGATATTTTCGAAGACAAATTTCACCACGCCTTCATAGCCTTCAGAAGGCATTAACACTTTCGAGCGCCCCGGCAGCGTACAGCCGCCGCCTGCCATGTAGACTTCGATTTCCGCGTCATCGTTATCAGGGATGATGTCCCAGGTGACCCACGGCACACCGGTACCGGTATTTTTTCCGGTATTCACTTCGTCAAAAATCTCAACCGCGTTATGGCGCAGCGGCGCTTTTACCGTGGCATCTTCAACAGCCTGCTTCAGAATGCTTTGCAGTTCGCCAAGTAGCGGAAAACGGGAACCGACCTTCACGAAGAACATAATCTCCCCGGTGTCCTGACAGGCAGGGCGGTTCAGGTCGATAGCTTTCTGCATGTTGTCAAACATGGTGTGGTAGATGATTTTACCCATCGGCGAGGTTTCGCCTTCACGCAGCTGTTTTAATTTATCCACAACATCGTCAGGCATGCGGGTAGAAATCATGGCGGTAAAGTCGGCGACAATGTTCGTCAGCGTAGCTATCGCATGTTGGTTATTTTGATTGCTCATCTTATTAACTCCAGTTCTTTTATTTGTCTGGAAATAAATTCTCCGCCACAAACTACCACTAAATATGTGGTTTTATATTATTTGGCACTGTGAATATCTAATTAACAGTTCGTGAATGATGTCCAGATAAGGCAATAAAAATTGCGCCAGGGCAGGGTTTAATACGTATGGGAGAATTACACTGCGGTTAATCACATTACGGATTACCGATCATGCTGAATACGTATCCCCTGGCGAAAGACCTACAGGTGCTGGTTGAAATTGTTCATAGCGGCAGCTTTAGCGCCGCCGCTGCGACGCTGGGCCAGACGCCAGCGTTTGTGACGAAGCGCATTCAGATCCTCGAGTCCACGCTAGGGGCTACGTTGCTAAGCCGCTCGGCGCGCGGCGTGGCGCTAACGGAGAGTGGCCAACGTTGCTATGAACACGCGCAAGCGATCCTCGCAGGTTATCAGCATCTGGTCGATGACGTTACGCAACTCAAAACGCGTCCGGCAGGGATGATTCGTATCGGCTGTAGCTTTGGTTTTGGGCGCAGTTATATTGCACCGGCAATTACAGAATTGATGCACAGCTATCCTGAATTACAGGTACATTTTGAACTTTACGATCGGCAAATTGATTTGGCGCAGGATAATATCGATTTGGATATTCGTATCAATGATGAAATTCCTGATTATTATATTGCGCATTTGTTAACGAAAAATAAAAGGATATTATGCGCAGCACCGACGTATTTACAAAAATACGGTGAGCCGACGACGTTACAGGAATTAATTCGGCATGATTGTCTGGTCACCAAAGAACGAGATATGACTCACGGGGTGTGGGAACTGGATAACGGTCAGGAGAAAAAGTCGGTTAAGGTGGCGGGACATCTTTCTTCTAACAGCGGTGAGATTGTGCTGCAGTGGGCACTACAGGGAAAAGGGATCATGCTGCGTTCTGAATGGGACGTACAACCGTTTCTGGCCAGCGGCGAGCTGGTGCGTGTGCTGCCGGACTATGCGCAGAGCGCTAATATCTGGGCGGTTTATCAGGAGCCGCTGTATCGCAGCGTGAAGCTTCGCGTGTGCGTGGAGTTTCTGGCGACGTGGTGTCAGAACCGATTAGGCAAACCGGTGGAGGGGTATCACATCCCCGAGGCCGGATAAGACGCCGACGCGTCGCTATCCGACAATAAAATCACTCGGGGTCTTTTTCGCGTTTTTTCTTTAGCTTGGTCCAGATCTTCGGCTCCTGACGACGCCACAGACGCTGAATGTTGTCATGGTGACGAAGCAGAATTAAGCACGACAACATGGACACCGGAAAAGTGAACTGGGGATTGAACCACCAGACGTAAAAAGGGGCGATCAGCGCACTGACGATAGCGCCTAACGACGAATAGCCGCTTAACAGGACGGTTAGTAGCCAGGTTCCGGCCATCACGCCGGTTAAGTCCCAGCCAATCGGCGCAATTGCGCCAAAGGCGGTGGCAACGCCTTTTCCACCTTTAAAGCCGAAAAATACCGGCCAAATGTGTCCCAGACAGGCGGCGATTGCGATCAATCCCAGCCAGAAGGGGCTGACGCCTAGCGCATAGGCACCCCAGACGGGTAACATACCTTTCAGGACGTCGAAAATCAGTACCGCGACGGCGGCTCCCTTGCCACCGATGCGCAGCACGTTTGTCGCGCCCGGATTCCCAGAGCCGCTGTCGCGCGGGTCCGGCAATCCAGCAAGGCGGCATACCAGAATAGCACTGGAAATTGAGCCACAGAGGTACGCGAAGATAATCATTCCAGGCGCGATTGCACTCATAAGCTGTTCCGTTTTGAAAATGTCGTGTAAAACGCTACTTCTGTGGATAATACGCATATTTCGCCGGAAGTGGTATCCGGGTTAGCCAAAAAGCAGGCAGGTCGTGATGGATATTGTATTTATAGAGCAACTTTCTGTAATCACCACTATTGGTGTTTACGACTGGGAACAAACGATCGAACAACGGTTGGTGTTCGATATCGAAATGGCATGGGATAACCGCAAATCAGCTAAAAGCGATGATGTGGCTGATTGCCTGAGCTATGCTGATATTGCTCAAACGGTTGTTAATCATGTGGAAGGTGGGCGTTTTGCGCTGGTAGAACGTGTGGCGGAAGAGGTGGCGGATTTGCTACTTAACCGCTTTAATTCACCGTGGGTGCGGATCAAACTCAGCAAACCTGGCGCGGTAGCCCGTGCGGCAAACGTCGGGGTCGTCATTGAGCGTGGCAATAATCTGAAAGAAAATAATTAATTTAATAATTTCTAAATCAAACGGGTATAAAAGAGTCCTTTCGTCGGCTCTTTTTTGCCGTGTTTTCTCTATCTAGGGGTTTATTAATGAGTGATATGCACTCGCTGCTGGTGGCGGCAATTTTGGGTGTGGTCGAAGGATTGACGGAATTTTTACCCGTTTCCAGTACCGGCCATATGATTATTGTTGGCCACCTGTTGGGTTTTGAGGGTGATACCGCAAAAACATTCGAGGTGGTGATCCAATTGGGGTCTATTCTGGCAGTGGTGGTGATGTTCTGGCGACGTTTGTTTGGCCTGATCGGCATTCACTTCGGCAAGGCCCCGCATGAAGGTACTGGCAAAGGTCGACTGACGCTGGGGCATATCCTGTTGGGGATGATTCCGGCGGTTGTACTGGGACTGGTGTTCCACGACACCATCAAGTCGCTGTTTAACCCGATCAACGTGATGTATGCGCTGGTGGTGGGTGGTGTACTGCTGATTGCTGCAGAATGCCTGAAGCCGAAAGAGCCGCGCGCGCCGGGTCTGGATGATATGACCTATCGCCAGGCATTTATGATTGGCTGTTTCCAGTGTCTGGCGCTGTGGCCGGGTTTTTCTCGCTCAGGGGCGACGATTTCTGGCGGTATGCTGATGGGCGTGAGCCGTTATGCGGCTTCTGAGTTTTCATTCCTGCTGGCGGTGCCGATGATGATGGGCGCGACGGCGCTGGATCTCTACAAGAGCTGGTCGTTTCTTAGCGCATCAGATTTACCGATGTTTGCAGTCGGTTTTGTGACGGCGTTTATCGTGGCGCTTGTCGCGATCAAAACCTTCCTGCAGCTGATTAAGCGTATCTCGTTCATTCCGTTTGCGATTTACCGCTTTATTGTGGCGGCTGCCGTTTACGTCGTGTTCTTCTGATGACTTACCGTGGTGCCGGATGGCGGCGTTTCGCCTTATCCGGCCTACGGGTGATATTCGTTCAGGCGGTGGGTTTAGGACACCGCTTCTCCTTCCAGTTGGCCACCGCCGCAATGCGACGCCGGGTCAGTTCCTCGCGAATAGCCTGACCTTTGAATCCCGCTTCCACGACATCTTTCGTGGGAACCGCCTGTGCAACCAGCCAGGCTTCACGCAACAGCCTGCCTTGCGGGTAATCCGCCGCTTCAAAACCGGTTCGCCCACGCACGTCGGCCTCGCTGGTGAGGGCTATTTGCTCCACGCGCTGCGGTTTGCGCCATGCATCGATGGAATCAAACAGCTTAACGATTGTTTTCGGTTGCAGGATCGGGAAGGTATGAATCAGGTCGTGGAACTCGGCCACCAGTTTGGCTAAATCACGGATGTCATTCGGCACGCGCAGGCGCTGACACAGTTGCTCGACCAGCTTAACGCCCGCCGGACCGTGGCCATGATGGCGCGGCCATAGCGTTTTAGGCGTTAATGCTTTGCCAAGATCGTGGCACAGCGTGGCGAAACGCACGTCGACCTCCGGGCTTAACATGGCTGCCATCGACAGCGTCATCAGCGTGTGAATACCGGTATCAATTTCCGGGTGCCACTGCGCGGGCGCGGGAACGCCGAACAGAGCATCCACTTCAGGAAACAGAACGTGCAGTGCGCCGCAGTCGCGCAGGACCTGAAAAAATACCTGTGGGTTGCGGGTGGTTAAGGCGCTTTCCGTTTCTTTCCACACGCGCTCTGGCGTCAAGTGTTCCAGCTCGCCAGCGGCGTTCATATCGCGCATCAGCGTCATGGTTTCGTCGGCAATACGAAAGCCAAGGTGCGCATAGCGGGCAGCAAAGCGCGCTACGCGCAGCACGCGCAGTGGATCTTCGCTAAAAGCCGGGGAAACATGACGCAGCAGGCGGTTTTCCAGATCGTCGCGTCCGTTATACGGGTCGATAATCTCCCCGTTGTCATCGCGGGCCATTGCGTTGATGGTCAGGTCGCGCCGCTGAAGATCGGCCTCCAGCGTCACATCTGGCGCGGCGTAGCAGGTGAATCCGGTATATCCCGAACCTGATTTGCGTTCAGTACGCGCCAACGCATACTCTTCCCGGGTTTGCGGATGCAGAAACACGGGAAAATCGCGGCCTACCTGTTGGTAACCCGCGTCGAGCATTCCTTGCGGCGTGGCACCGACAACGACCCAATCTTTATCTTTAATCGGTAGCCCTAATAACGCATCCCGAACAGCACCACCGACCAGATAAATCTTCACGCCACTTTCCTTTTGAAAAAAACATCCCTTAATCATATGTCAGTGTGGCGGAGAAGGCGATTCAGTTCATCCAGCGATCTTTGCGTTTACGGCTTGGGATCATATGTGGCAGAACCAGACCGAGCAGCAGACCAAGACCCAGCACGCCGCCGCCATACATAAACCATTGCATGATGATAGTACGCTGCTTGTCATCAAGCTGAAGGTTGGCTGCGCTCACCTTCTTTTGCGCCACGATAAGTTCGTTCTTCAGCTTCTGGTTTTCTTGTTTCAGCCCGTCAATCACGCTGTCGCTCTGCGCTACCTTTTGCTGCATGTCGGCGGTACGCTGATTCCATGTGGTATCGATATTATTGAGCTTATCGGTCAAGATCTTAACCTGGTTTTCCAGGTCGGGAACGCGGGTACGCAGGCTGGGCGTACTGTTCAGCTCTTTCAGTGGGATCCAGGCGGTACGTCCGGTGCTGTCTTTCACCTGAGCGTAATTAGTATTGGCATCGGTCTGTAATAGCGTGACTTCCTCGCCGGCGTTAACCGTACCCACGAGGCGATAATTATCTCCCGGACCGCTGCGGACCCAGGTGTTCAGTTCGTCAGAGACATAGCGCTTTTCTTCGGCATGAGAGACTGCAGTGGCGCTAAGTGCGAGTAAAGTTAATCCAATCAGGCGTAATTTTGGCATCAGGCTGTCGTTATTGTCATAGAAAGTGGAACGATAGTAGTGGCATCAGTGTCTCTACGCAAAGCATTCGACATCAATCGGAATCATCTGTGTCCTTTTTGCCACCACTCGAAACTTTTACGCCCGTCAAATTGCTCGTTGCATGGCAATTTGGCGCAAAATACTATCTACTGACCATAAAGAACGAACTTAGTTCGCAGTCAGTTTTCTCAACTGTGACATAACCCATAAGTACAAGACCATGGCCCAGGAAATCGAATTAAAATTTATCGTTAATAGTGACGCTGTCGATGCGCTACGTGAACGTCTGAATACGCTGGAGGGAGAGCATCATGCGCCCAGCCAGTTGCTGAATATTTACTACGAAACGCCGGATGCGTGGTTGCGTGGTCACGATATGGGGCTGCGTATTCGCGGTGAAAACGGTCATTACGAAATGACCATGAAAATTGCCGGACGCGTGACGGGCGGTCTGCATCAACGACCGGAATTTAACGTTGCGCTGGACGCGCCTGAGCTGGATCTCGCCTTGTTCCCAACGGAAGTCTGGCCTGATGGCAAACTGCCCGCTGAACTTGCTTCTCAAGTGCAGCCGTTGTTCAGCACCGATTTTTTCCGTGAGAAATGGTTGGTTGATGTTGATGGCAGCCGGATTGAAATGGCCCTCGATGTGGGGGAAGTGAAAGCGGGCGAGTTTGCAGAACCTATCTGTGAGCTTGAACTTGAACTGCTAAGCGGCGATACCCGTGCGGTACTGAAGCTGGCAAACCAGCTGGTTTCGCAAACCGGTTTACGCCAGGGCAGTTTGAGCAAAGCCGCGCGCGGTTATCATTTGGCCCAGGGGAATGCGCTGCGCGAACTCAAACCGACGCGGATTTTGAAGGTTCCGGCGAAGGCGAGCATTGAGCAGGGGCTGGAAGCGGCGCTGGAGCTGGCATTATCACAGTGGCAGTACCACGAAGAGCTGTGGGTACGCGGCGTGAAAGGGGCGAAAGCCGAGGTGCTGGCGGCAATGGGTCTGGTGCGTCACATTCTGATGTTGTTTGGCGGTAATGTGCCACGAAAAGCGAGCGCTCACTTACGTGATTTGCTGACCCAATCGGAAGCGATCATTGCGTCGGACGTTTCTGCTATTTCGGCGGTTTACAGTACGCAAACGGCAATGGCCAAGCTGGCGCTGACCGAATGGCTGGTGACCAAAGGATGGCAGCCGTTCCTGGATGCGAAGGCGCAGGGCAAAATTGCCGACTCCTTTAAGCGCTTCTCTGATACCCATCTTTCACGTCATGCCGCTGAGCTGAAAACCGCTTTTGCGCAGCCGTTGGGCGATCAGTACGCCGATCAGCTTCCACGTTTGACGCGAAACATTGATAGCATGCTGATGCTGGCGGGATACTACGACGAAAATGTCGCATCAGAATGGATCGCTACTTGGCAGGGCTTACGTCGCGCCATTGCGGCCAACCAATATATTGAAATTGAACACTTCCGCAACGAGGCGATCGCGCTGGAACCGTTCTGGCTGCACAGCGGAAAACGATAATCAGGGCCGAGGCCGGGATGCCTGATGGCGCTGCGCTTATCAGGCCTACGCGATGTGTGTAACTGTCATGTAGGTCGGATAAGGCGAAAAGACGCATCCGGCACCATTCAAAGGATAACCCGTAAATGAAGCAGCTCTCTTCACCGTTACAGCAGTACTGGCCGACCGTTGTTGAGCGGCTGCCAGCAGCAATATCTGAGTCCTCGCTTAGCGTTCAGGCGAAGTCAGTACTTACATTCAGTGATTTTGTCCGTGACAGCATTATTGCCCATCCCGAATGGCTGGCTGAGCTGGAAAGCACTCCACCCCTGGCGGATGAATGGCAACACTATGCCAACTGGTTGCAGCAAGCATTGGCTGACGTTAGTGACGAAAACACACTGATGCGTGAGTTACGCCTGTTTCGCCGTCGCATTATGGTGCGTATCGCCTGGGCACAGACGCTGTCGCTGGTGACCGAAGAGAGTATTTTGCAGCAGCTAAGTCATCTGGCTGAAACGTTGATCGTCGCCGCGCGCGACTGGTTGTACGCAGCCTGCTGTCGCGAATGGGGTACGCCGTGTAATCCTGAAGGTGTGGCGCAGCCGTTGCTGATTTTAGGCATGGGGAAACTGGGCGGCGGCGAGCTGAATTTTTCCTCCGATATCGACCTGATTTTTGCCTGGCCGGAACACGGCAGCACACAGGGTGGGCGCCGCGAGCTGGATAACGCGCAGTTCTTTACCCGTATGGGCCAGCGGCTTATCAAAGTGCTGGATCAGCCCACAATGGATGGGTTTGTCTATCGGGTGGATATGCGTTTACGCCCGTTTGGCGACAGCGGCCCGCTGGTGCTGAGCTTCTCCGCGCTGGAGGATTATTACCAGGAACAAGGGCGCGACTGGGAACGCTATGCGATGGTTAAAGCCCGCATTATGGGCGATGCCGACGGCACATACGTCAGCGAGCTTCGTGCCATGCTGCGGCCTTTTGTCTTCCGTCGCTATATTGATTTCAGCGTGATCCAGTCGCTGCGTAACATGAAAGGGATGATTGCGCGTGAAGTACGCCGTCGTGGCCTGAAAGACAACATCAAGCTGGGGGCGGGCGGCATTCGTGAAATCGAATTTATCGTGCAGGTATTCCAGCTGATTCGCGGTGGGCGCGAGCCATCGCTGCAATCCCGCTCGCTGTTACCGACGCTTAGCGCCATCAATGCGCTGCACTTGCTTTCTGATACCGACGCGGAACAACTGCGCGCAGCCTATCTCTATTTACGCCGCCTGGAAAACCTGCTGCAAAGTATTAATGATGAGCAGACCCAGACGCTGCCTGGTGATGAACTGAATCGCGCGCGGCTGGCGTGGGGGATGAACGTTGATGACTGGCAGCAGTTAACCGATGTGCTGACCAATCATATGGACAATGTGCGCCGGGTATTCAACGAGCTGATTGGCGATGACGAGGCCGAAACCCAGGAAGAGTCGCTCTCAGAACAGTGGCGCGAATTGTGGCAGGACGCCTTACAGGAAGATGACACTACGCCAGTGCTGACGCATCTGGCGGATGACGATCGGCGGCGCGTGCTGTCTCTGATTGCTGATTTCCGCAAAGAGCTGGATAAACGCACCATTGGCCCACGCGGACGACAGGTGCTGGATCATTTAATGCCGCATCTGCTGAGCGATGTCTGTACGCGTGACGACGCCTCAGTCCCGCTGTCACGCATTACACCGCTGCTGGTGGGTATTGTGACTCGCACGACCTATCTGGAACTGCTGAGCGAATTCCCCGGGGCGCTGAAGCATTTGATTTCGCTCTGTGCGGCCTCGCCGATGGTCGCCAGCCAGCTGGCGCGGTATCCGTTGTTGCTCGACGAACTGTTGGATCCGAATACCCTGTATCAACCTACCGCGACGGACGCCTACCGTGATGAGCTGCGCCAGTATTTGCTGCGCGTGCCAGAAGATGACGAAGAGCAGCAACTGGAGGCACTGCGCCAGTTTAAGCAAACGCAGCTACTGCGTATTGCCGCGGCTGATATCGCCGGTACGCTGCCGGTGATGAAGGTGAGCGACCATTTAACCTGGCTGGCGGAAGCGATTATTGATGCGGTAGTCCAGCAGGCGTGGACGCAGATGGTTGCTCGCTACGGGCAACCTACCCATCTTGGCGAACGTGAGGGGCGCGGTTTTGCCGTCGTCGGCTATGGCAAACTGGGCGGCTGGGAACTGGGCTACAGTTCGGATCTTGATTTGATCTTCCTGCATGATTGTCCGATGGACGTGATGACGGACGGTGAGCGTGAGATTGATGGGCGACAGTTCTATCTGCGTCTGTCGCAGCGCATTATGCACCTTTTCAGCACCCGCACTTCGTCCGGTATTTTGTACGAAGTGGATGCGCGGCTGCGTCCATCCGGCGCGGCGGGAATGCTGGTGACATCAACCGACGCTTTCGACGATTACCAGCGCAACGAAGCCTGGACATGGGAGCATCAGGCGCTGGTGCGTGCTCGTGTGGTATATGGCGACCCGCAGTTGACCTCTCAGTTTGATGCGATTCGTCGCGATATCATGACCCTCGTCCGTGATGGGAAAACCTTGCAGACCGACGTGCGTGAAATGCGTGAGAAAATGCGCGCCCATTTGGGCAATAAGCATCGGGATCGTTTTGATATTAAAGCAGATGAGGGTGGCATTACCGATATTGAGTTTATTACGCAATATCTGGTGCTGCGCTATGCGCATGAAAAACCGAAGCTGACGCGCTGGTCGGATAACGTGCGCATTCTGGAATTGCTGGCGCAAAACGACATTATGGACGAGCAGGAAGCGCTGGCGCTTACCCGTGCTTATACGACGTTGCGTGATGAACTTCACCATCTTGCGTTGCAGGAACTTCCGGGCCATGTGGCGCTGGAGCACTTTGACGCTGAACGTACGCTGGTGCGTGACAGCTGGCAGAAGTGGCTGGTTGCCGAGTGAAGTGTGCTATTATCGCGCGCAAATTTTAAGACCCTCAGAGAATCTCTCAGGAGACAGGAATGAAAGTAACGCTGCCAGAGTTTGAACGTGCAGGAGTCATGGTTGTCGGTGATGTGATGCTGGATCGCTACTGGTACGGTCCTACCAGCCGTATTTCACCTGAAGCGCCGGTTCCGGTGGTGAAGGTTGATACCATTGAAGAACGTCCCGGTGGCGCAGCAAACGTGGCGATGAACATTGCCTCTCTGGGCGCAAATTCCCGTCTGGTGGGTTTGACCGGTATCGACGACGCGGCGCGTGCGCTGAGCAAAACGCTGGCGGATGTGAACGTAAAATGCGACTTCGTTTCCGTGCCGACGCATCCGACAATCACCAAACTGCGCGTGCTTTCCCGCAATCAGCAGTTGATTCGTCTGGATTTCGAAGAAGGTTTTGAAGGCGTAGATCCGCAACCGCTGCACGAGCGTATTAATCAGGCGCTGGGTTCTATCGGCGCTTTGGTGCTCTCTGACTACGCCAAAGGCGCGCTGGCAAGCGTGCAGCAGATGATTGCTCTGGCGCGTAAGGCTGGAGTTCCGGTGCTTATCGATCCGAAAGGGACCGATTTTGAACGTTACCGCGGCGCAACGCTGCTAACGCCGAACCTGTCTGAGTTTGAAGCGGTAGCCGGTAAATGCAAAAGCGAAGATGAACTGGTTGAGCGCGGTATGAAAGTGATTGCTGATTTCGACCTTTCCGCACTGCTGATTACCCGTTCTGAACAGGGGATGACGTTGCTGCAACCGGGCAAATCGCCACTGCATATGCCGACGCAGGCGCAGGAAGTGTATGACGTGACCGGTGCGGGCGATACGGTAATCGGCGTGCTGGCGGCGACGCTGGCGGCGGGTAACACACTGGAAGAGGCGTGCTATTTTGCCAACGCTGCAGCCGGTGTTGTGGTCGGTAAACTGGGAACCTCCACCGTTTCTCCGATTGAACTGGAAAACGCGGTGCGTGGTCGGGCTGATACTGGTTTTGGCGTGATGAGCGAATCTGAGCTGAAACAGGCCGTTGCCAGCGCCCGCAAGCGCGGTGAGAAAGTGGTGATGACTAACGGCGTGTTCGACATCCTGCATGCGGGCCACGTTTCCTATCTGGCAAATGCGCGCAAGCTGGGCGATCGCCTGATCGTGGCGGTAAACAGTGATGCGTCGACCAAACGTCTGAAAGGCGAAACGCGTCCGGTCAACCCGCTGGAACAGCGCATGATCGTGCTGGGCGCGCTGGAATCCGTCGACTGGGTGGTCTCTTTTGAAGAAGATACACCGCAGCGTCTGATCGCCGGCATCCTGCCGGATCTGCTGGTCAAAGGCGGTGACTATAAGCCAGAAGATATTGCGGGCAGCAAAGAGGTATGGGCGAACGGCGGTGAAGTGCTGGTGCTGAACTTCGAAGATGGCTGCTCAACGACCAATATCATCAAGAAGATCCAGAAAGACAGCGATAAATAACAATTGGAATGTTTGTCGGATGGCGGTGTCCGGCCTACGAGGTTGTAGGCCGGATAAAACGCGTAAGCGTTGCCATCCGGCATTTCTGTTTCTTATTCTTCAGTCGTTTTCTCAACAGGCTGTGGACTGTTTTTCAGCGGATCGGCCAGTGCCGACAGCGAACCACCGGACAAACCAATTTCATTTAACAGCGAGTCAATCAGCGGCGCTTGTGTACGATAGGCAAGGGCGGCGGATAATGCCTGCTCAGCCAGATTCCCTCCGGTTACGTTACCTGCGGTCACTTCACCGACGGCGCCGCCACGATTCAGACCATCAACCTGGATAATCTTGATCCCATCGATAGATTTCATTGGCTCAACGGATTTCTCAATGACTGCTGGCAGGGACTGCAGCAGGGCCAGCTTAAATTTCAGACTGGTCTGTTCGTCGGAAAGCACGTTGATGGCATCGTTCAGCGCACGCTGGGCTTCGGCTTCCGCCAGACCTTTTTTCCGCGTGGCTTCGGCCAGTTCCACAATTGCCGCCGCCTGCAATTCTGCGGCTTCTTTTTCCGCTTTTGCCCGGACGGTCAGTTCAACCGCCTGGGTTTCTGCATCCTGCGCTGCGGCAATCAACGCCACCTGTTTGGCACGATCCGCTTCTGCGGTCTGGCGGGTGGTTTCTACGTTCTGCTGAGCGCGAACCGCTTCGGCCAGCGCATCGTTAGCGCGTGCTTCAGCCTGAGACTGCTGTTCAGACTTGGCGGCAATGGCGATGGACTTGGTCTGGTTGGCGATCTCCGTTGCCTGCTGCTGTTCGATCTCTTTAATGCGAACTTCACGCTCGGCCTCGACTTTTCTGGATCGCACCGCCTGTTCGCGCTCGATTTCTGTTTCCTGAATCTGGCGTTCGGCAAGAATGCGCGTCTGCTCAGCTTCACGATGGCGTTCGGCTTCGAAGGCGGCAATTTTAGCGTTTTGCTCGGCCGTGCGGGTCTTCACCTGCTGCTCCTGCTCGAGCGTCATGAAGGCTTCCTGCTGTTCGATCTCCAGCTTGCGCGACAGCGCATCACGGTTTTTCTCACGAACGGCAACTTCTACGTCCTGCTCGACTTCGTTACGTTCGCGACGACGGCGTTCTGTTTCCTGGGTCAGCTTGGTCAGACCCTCGGCATCAAAGGCGTTATTCGGGTTGAAATGGACTTTTTCGGTCTGGTTAAAGTTGGTGAGTGAAACGCTCTCCAGTTCCAGGCCGTTTTTGGACAGGTCTTCCGCGACGGTATTTTGTACGCCCTGAACGAAGTTTTCACGCGTATCCTGCAGTTCATGCATGGTCATCTGCGACGCAGTGGCACGTAGGGCATCAACAAACTTATCTTCTATTAGCACACGTAAATCCTCTGGTGACAGTGTTCGCTGTCCCAGCGTCTGTGCGGCGGTAGCAATCCCTTCAACAGACGGTTTTACACGCACGAAAAAGGCGACGACGACATCCACGCGCATACGGTCTTTGGTTATGAGACTGTCGACAGTCGAACGGCTCACCTCAAGTTTGAGGGTGTTCATGTTGATAGGAATAATTTCGTGGAAGATAGGCATGACAATTGCGCCGCCGCTCATCACCACTTTTTGTCCACCAAGGCCGGTACGCACAAACGCCTGTTCAGCAGATGCGCGGCGATACAGGCGGGCAAAAATAATCCCGATAATTACTAAGACGACCACCGCCACAATGGCGGTAAACATCCATGAAGGTAACATGCCAAAAACATCATCCATCTATAAGATCCCTCTGTATAAAATTATAAAACAGTCGGCCAGGGGTTTAGCTCGGCCAGGTAACGCGTTGCGGAGAGTCGGCAGATAATCAGCACCTTGTCTCCTTTTTTGAATTCTTTGCCCGCTTCAGGCTCCAGCAGCACATAGTGGGTCTGCCCGAACTTGTCGGTAAATTTGCCTTCGCATGGGGTTCCGGCACTCGCCGAATGGCCGGTAATAATCGCCATGCTGCCGATAAATTCATCTTCTGCGAGGGCGGTGGTTTCATCCCGTGGCAGCCATGGGGCGATGATTTTCCCGCTGTAATGCACGGCGAAGACCGCAAGAATGAAGCTCACCGGCGCGAGCAGCAGGTTACTGAGCGGAGCCTGCCACAGCGTGACCCAACCATGCTGGATGAGGATGCCGAAGAGTCCAAAGAAGCCAGCGAGTAAGCACAGCACGATCAGTGCCGGGATCCGCCCGATATTGAGATAGTGAAGCGCCTGGCCGATATTGCCGGAGGTCAGGGCATCGTAATGTTCGAGGTGAGCATCAAGCGCACCTGAAAGAAAATGGCCAAAAATAAGAGAGATGATTTCCAGTAGGCCAATCAACAGTACAAATGAAATAGCAAACAGGTAGGGGCCGTTGTAATCCGTGAATAATACCAAGTTGTTTCCTCCTGTTACTGCGTTCCCTGTCCGTGTCAAAAGTAATGGTTTTACCTCTTACTTTTACATGACGTTACAATAACATGCGTTACCCAGGTCTTTAATCCGAAAAGGGGCTCATCCCCCTCTTAGATTTCGTAGGAAACTGTGAAGCAGGCGGTTTTTTTGCGCACAATATGTACAGAATAACTTCGTATCCAGGGAAATACTGAAATTAGAAAAAGCATATGGCCTTAGCAGATATTCAATAACTGGAGGGTATGCTCATGAACAGCAATATGTATTCAATGAACAATTTCGATTTCCTGGCCCGTAGTTTTGCCAGAATGCAGGCTGAGGGCCATCCGGTTGATATCCAGGCGATAACTGGGAATATGGATGAAGAACATCGTAGCTGGTTTTGCAAACGATATGCGCTGTACTGCCAGCAGGCGACGGAAGCCAGGAAGCTAGAACTGGAACACTAACAGAAAAACGGGCCTTGCGGCCCGTTGTCGTTTTACTCTTGCGGATCGACTGACGGGATCGCGGGGGCAGGTTTAACTTCTGCCGTTTTTTCACGCGATTCCAGCTCAGTCAGACGTTGCTCAAGCAGCGCCAGCTTTTCACGTGTGCGCAATAAAACCTGAGTCTGTACATCGAATTCTTCACGGCTTACCAGATCCAGACGGGTCAGCTGTGACTGCAGCGTTTGACGAATTTTCTTCTCGACGTCTTCGCCAAACTCGCGGATCCCTTTCGGCATCGACTCGTGAACCTGACGAGCAATCTGCTCAATTTTTTTCGGGTCAATCATTGTGGTTTCCCTGAACTGGTACGTGTTGCTGCCTATTGTAGTGCGAACTGGCACAGGCATAAACCAGAATTGTGTGAAGCTAAGACGAGTAAAGGCGTTGATGAAGGTAATCAATAGCGTTATAGTTAACCCGCTTATTCTCAGGGCGGGGCGAAATTCCCCACCGGCGGTAAATCAACTGATGTTGAAAGCCCGCGAGCGCTTTTTGTTACGGCAAAAAGGTCAGCAGATCCGGTGTAATTCCGGGGCCGACGGTTAGAGTCCGGATGGGAGAGAGTAACGATCCAGTCGGGCATGGACCCGCTCACGTTATTTTTTTGCCGCTTAGACGGTACTCCTAAGACTGCCCTGATTCTGGTAACCATAATTTTAGTGAGGTTTTTTTACCATGAATCAGACGCTACTTTCCTCTTTTGGTACGCCTTTCGAACGTGTTGAACATGCGCTGTCTGCGCTGCGTGAAGGACGCGGTGTAATGGTGCTTGACGACGAAGACCGTGAAAACGAAGGCGATATGGTTTTCCCGGCAGAGACCATGACCGTTGAACAGATGGCGCTGACCATCCGTCACGGTAGCGGTATTGTATGCCTGTGCATCACTGAAGACCGACGCAAACAGCTCGATCTGCCAATGATGGTGGAAAATAATACCAGCGCTTACGGTACCGGTTTTACCGTGACCATTGAAGCCGCAGAAGGCGTGACCACCGGCGTTTCCGCAGCAGACCGTGTTACTACGGTACGCGCGGCAGTTAAGGATGGCGCAAAACCTTCCGATCTGAACCGTCCGGGGCACGTGTTCCCGCTGCGTGCTCAAGCTGGTGGTGTGTTGACCCGCGGTGGTCATACTGAAGCGACCATCGACCTGATGACGCTGGCTGGGTTTAAACCAGCGGGTGTGCTGTGCGAATTGACTAATGATGATGGCACCATGGCGCGTGCGCCACAGTGCATTGAGTTTGCCGGCAAGCACAATATGGCTGTAGTCACTATCGAAGATTTAGTGGCTTATCGTCAGGCGCACGAGCGCAAAGCCAGCTAATAGACTATTACCACGTTAGTTGTGGTAAGCATAAAAAACCGAAGCCATCTTCCAGGCTTCGGTTTTTTTATTGTCACCCCTAAACCACCTCCTAGGGAGGTGGTGATTGATCCTGTAAGGCTATAGCCTGAAGAATGCCCATGCCGGAATATCTCTGCTTACTCACCACAAGTAAAAGGAGACAAACCAACATGGGGCTTTACAGGAGTTCATCACATGTATATTGGCGTTGCAAATACCACATAGTCTGGACACCAAAATATCGATTCAGGATCCTCAAAGACAAGCTGGGCAAGGAGCTTTACAGGACAATCTACATTCTCTGCGGAATCAAGGATTGTGAAGTTCTGGAGTTAAATGTCCAGCCAGATCATGTACATCTAGTCGTCATCGTCCCACCTAAAATCTCAATATCAACGCTAATGGGCCATTTGAAAGGTCGCAGTGCCATCAGGCTCTACAATCGTTTTCCACACATCAGGAAGAAGCTCTGGGGAAACCATTTTTGGTCGCGTGGTTACTTTGTAGATACGGTAGGAGTGAACGAGGAAATTATCAGAAGATATGTGCGGCATCAGGAGAAAACGGAACAAACACATGAACAACAGATGGAATTGCTAGAGTAGTAAGCGAAAGGTGAAAGTAGCCCCCCTTACAGGGGGCATTTTCAAAAGCCACCTTCTAAGAAGGTGGTCTTTTACTGTCACCCCTAAACCACCTCCTAGGGAGGTGGTGATTGATCCTGTAAGGCTATAGCCTGAAGAATGCCCATGCCGGAATATCTCTGCTTACTCACCACAAGTAAAAGGAGACAAACCAACATGGGGCTTTACAGGAGTTCATCACATGTATATTGGCGTTGCAAATACCACATAGTCTGGACACCAAAATATCGATTCAGGATCCTCAAAGACAAGCTGGGCAAGGAGCTTTACAGGACAATCTACATTCTCTGCGGAATCAAGGATTGTGAAGTTCTGGAGTTAAATGTCCAGCCAGATCATGTACATCTAGTCGTCATCGTCCCACCTAAAATCTCAATATCAACGCTAATGGGCCATTTGAAAGGTCGCAGTGCCATCAGGCTCTACAATCGTTTTCCACACATCAGGAAGAAGCTCTGGGGAAACATCTGATCGCGGATGGTTTGCACATGGATGCCATCTTCTTTGCGATAATCGCGTTTGCCCACGCGAAGCAACACGGTGTCGTTGATTGTTTCGATCGATTCATGCGACGCGTCGAGGAAGCCGCGCGGTAGCTTATGATCGGCCAGAATCTGCCCCATCATATCAAATTCGTACCAATGCTGACCCTGAACGGCTGTGAAGGTGCCGCGCGGTGTTTCACGAATACCCATCAGGTAGCCGCGCTTGTTGATATCCATGTCATGGCCATCGTAAAAGGTATCTTGATCCAGCCACCAACGATATTCACCTTCCGTATCGACGACAAAGGTAAAGGGTGCGATATCAAAAGGTAATGCGCCACCGGCTGGACCTGCATCCAGGATGCCGGCATTTTTGTCTTTTTCACCATGCCAGTGGAATTCTGCCCCCTGTGGGGTGAAAGTATGGGTATTCACTAGATAGAGGCGGTCTTCAAAACCAGGCGCTACCTTAATAACTTTCGTTTGCTGTAAATCGGAAATAGAACGGTTATCCATGTAGTGATTAACGATGGCGGACGTTTGCACCACATAATCATCCTTCATGGCTTTGCCATTTTCTTTATATTCAACGGTGACCTTATTAGCAAACTTTTGATAAAGACCAAAAATAGGCACGCCGTCATAGGTTGCTAACGACTCTTTGCCAACTGTATAAGTAACAGGAACTCCTTTCTCGCCTTTGCCATGAACGGTGACTTTAACATCTGAAATAACGTGACTATCTAATTCAACCAGTGCGGTAAGCGGGGCGTTTCCGTATGGGTCAACTACTATTGCCCCCAGTTTTCCCGCAGGTTGAGCGGGTTGAAAACCTGCGGCAAACGAATTTCCAGCGGTTAATCCAAACGTCAGTGCGAGTGTGCCAGCGAGAAGTGTTTTTCGGTATTGTCTAAACATGGATATATCTCCTTATATTAACTTTAAATATAATTTCACTGAATATATTATGTTTTTACGACATGGCTAAAAATGAAAATGGTACTACTGATGTCACTTTTATTGTGGGTATATAAATATTTATGAAGTGTATTATTCTACAAAATCTAATTTTTATTGTTTTCTGGATAGTATGAGTGAGGTATTTTAAGAACAATGTTTATTATTGCTTAGTGTGATCTCGTCGACAGAGTTTTATTTTTTTATAACTGTTTTAGCTATTGGCATAGCTGCTGGTTTATATGATCGAAATCATATATTTGTTTCTGAAATATGCCACTATAGGGGTATGTCAGAATAAGTTTATGTAAAATTTTAACGTTAAATGTTTAATGATGTTAAATGTTAAGGGTAAAAGAATGTTTATTGCCTGGTATTGGATCGTATTAATTGCACTCGTTGCATTGGGTTATTATTGCCATATGAAGCGTTATTGTCGGGCATTCCGACAAGACAGAGACGCATTGCTTGAGGCGCGAAACAAACTCTTCCGACGTTCTGGTGAAGATAACAGCGTGATTAAGGAACAGAAATAGTCCTTCACGTTCTGCTATGGATGAGCGGATGCTGTAAAATAGCAGGGTGGCATCCGCCCTCTGGATTATCCGATTCCCATGGACTGGAGGATGACGAGACTTAACCCCATCACCGACATTCCGCACACGACCCCATAGCTGGGATTATTATTTGGGTCGATCTCTTTTGCCAGTGGCATCAATTCATCGACTGACAGCGCCACCATAATACCCGCGACTGCCGCCATTATTGCCGCCATCACCACAGGCGAGATGAGACTCCCCAGAATTAACCACGCCAGTACGCCGCCCAGTATTTCCGCCATGCCCGAGATCCCGGCCCAGAATATCGCCGTACGTTTGGAGCCCGTTGCTGCATAGACCGGACCTGCAACGGCTAATCCTTCAGGAATATTGTGTAATGCGACGGCAAGCGCAATACCAAAGCCCAGCTCGAGGTTGCTGCTGGCGGTAACAAACGTCGCAATCCCTTCCGGAAAATTGTGCAGGCTGATGCCGAGGGTTAATAAAATCGCGGTGCGTTTAATGGATCCGGGTAGAGGCTGCGTTGTTTTTTGTACCAGATCCTGAGGGTGCGCGTGCGGCAATAGACGGTCCAGGCCAAAGTAGCCCAGCAAGCCGACGATAAACATTCCGTAGCCCAGAACTGGCGACATGCCTTCAGCGGCCAGCGCAGCAGGTAGCATTTCCATTAGAGAGATCAGTAGCATAATCCCGGCAGCGAAGCCTAAAGAAAAGGCGAGAACGCGGTTGGAAGGCTTTTGCCCTAACACGCCGAGAAATGCGCCGATAAACGTGGCGGCACCTGCCAGTAAAGTCAGAAGTAAAGGTACTGACATCGACAAATAAAACTCCTTATCAATCTGCTTTCCGGACTGGATCGTCAAAATAACTGATGATCTTCATCATGGTTATCTGAGTTCTTCATCAACCGAATAAGCGTATTGTAATGGTATCAAAATGACTCCCTCAGTAAGGATATCATCATGTCTTCAACTCGTATGCCAGCATTGTTTTTGGGCCACGGTAGCCCGATGAATGTTCTGGAAGATAACGTTTATACCCGTGCCTGGCAGCAACTGGGGGAAACGTTGCCGCGTCCGAAAGCCATTGTGGTGGTCTCGGCGCACTGGTTCACCCGTGGAACGGGTGTGACAGCGATGGAAGCGCCTAAAACGATCCACGATTTCGGCGGTTTTCCGCAAGCGCTGTATGACACCCATTACCCAGCGCCCGGTTCGCCTGAACTGGCGCAGCACCTGGTTGATTTACTTGCTCCTGTACCCGTCGCGTTAGACAAAGAGGCGTGGGGTTTTGACCACGGTTCCTGGGGCGTACTGATCAAGATGTACCCGAATGCCGACATCCCGATGGTGCAGTTAAGCATCGATAGTACAAAACCGGCGGCCTGGCATTTTGAGATGGGCCGCAAGCTGGCGGCACTGCGTGATGAGGGTATTATGCTGGTGGCCAGTGGTAACGTGGTGCATAACCTGCGTACTGCGCGTTGGCACGGTGAGAACACGCCATATCCGTGGGCAACCTCATTCAATGATTATGTTAAGGCTAACCTGACCTGGCAGGGACCGGCTGAGCAGCACCCGCTGGTGAACTATCTCGATCATGAAGGTGGATCGTTGTCGAACCCGACGCCAGATCACTATCTGCCGCTGCTGTATGTTCTCGGGGCATGGGATGGTAAAGAGTCTGTTACGATCCCTGTAGATGGTATCGAGATGGGAAGTTTAAGTATGTTGTCGGTGCAGGTTGGGTGATGAACGCCCGATGGCGCTACGCTTATCGGGCATTAAGTTCATGCCGTAGGCCGGGTAAGGAGGAGCCGCCACCCGGCACTCTCAATCATTCGACAAAAATATGCGGATAGAAACGTGACAGATCCTGCGTGATCAACGCACGGTCTTCACGAATGCCGATCCCTGCGGGTTGATCGTTGATCAGCCAGCTGCCAATCAGCATATAGCTGTCGCCAAACTTCGGTAGCTGATGGAACTGCTGCACGATCATACCTTCTTCACCGTACGGTCCTTCCACGGATTCGATCGTTTTACCGTTCTCAATGATGGAGACGTTAGCTCCCTCGCGCGAGAAGATCGGTTTGACAACGAATTTATCCATCTGCGGGTAGTCGTCTTCGGCGAAATATGCTGGCAGAAGGTTCGGATGATTCGGGAACATTTCCCATAACAGAGGTAACAGTGCTTTGTTGGAAATAATGCTCTTCCAGGCGGGTTCCAGCCAGCGAACTCCAGCGTCTTCCAGCTTGGTGGAGAACATTTCACGCAGCATGAATTCCCACGGATAGAGCTTGAACAGGTTAGCGATCACCTGATCCTGCATATCGGTGAATTGGCCTTTTTCACCAAGACCAATATCTTCTACATAGAGGAATTCTGTAGCGATCTCTGCTTCGGCCGCGCAATCCTGCAGATACTGGATCGTACCGCGATCTTCCACCGTATCACGACAGCAGGTCAGATGTAGCAGTTGAAAACCATACTGTTCACGCAGCTCGGTGAAACGCTCGATCAGCTTTTCCTGCAGACTGTTGAACTGATCGCTGCCTTCCGGCAGGTTGCCCGCATTGAGCTGATCTTCCAGCCAGATCCACTGGAAAAACGCGGCTTCGTACAGCGAGGTTGGCGTATCAGCGTTGTTTTCCAGCAGTTTGGGTTCACCGGTTCCATCCCACGCCAGATCGAGACGTGAATAGAGCGACGGTTGCTGTGTCAGCCAGGACTGGCGGACAAAACCCCAGGTATGCTTCGGAATGCGAAACTTGGTCATCAGCTCATCGCTGGCAATGACCTTTTCCACCACTTTGAGGCACATTTGATGTAGCTCTGCGGTGACCTCTTCCAGCTTTTCAACCTGAGCAAGGGTGAGTTTGTAGTACGCGTCTTCACACCAGTACGGCTCGCCGTACATAGTGTGAAAATTAAAACCGTATTCGGTGGCTTTATCGCGCCAGTCCGGGCGCTCAACAATACTGACTCTTTCCATGACGATCAGCCACCCATTGAACGTGTGGTGGTGCCGCTTGCGCTACGCTGCATGGTGCTCTGTTTGGCCACAGACTCACCAAATCCGCCGCGGGTTACGGTAGAGGTGGTGGCTGGTTTCGGTGCCATAGCGGTTTTCGGTACGGTCATGGTGCGACCCGGCGTTGCTGCGCCGTAGTTTTTACCGCTGGCATCTGTGTATTTGCCGTAAGCCGGGCTGGCCGGGTTTTTCGAGCTAAACAGCGGTTGCTGAGCGCCCATTCCGCCACCCATCAGTCGGCCCATCATGTAGCCTGCCATCAGTGGCATCCAGAAGCTGCCGCTGCTTTGATTCTGCGCCTGAGCCTGACCTTCACCGGTCGGCGCCATACCTGCTTGCGCAGGAGCCTGCTGGCACTGGCCTTCGCCGAATTCAGCGATACAGTCTTCACGAGTGGCGTATTTTGGCGCGGTACGTTCAGCTTCTTTCAGCGCGTTGTTAAACGCGGTAGTACATTCGGCGCTTTTACCCGGATTTGCTGCAGAGCAATCGTCAGCGTTCTGATAAAGCGAAACCGTTTCGTCACTCTTTTCACAGCCCGCGAGCATAAAAACTGCGGTAACTGCCAGGGCGACAGGAGTCAGATGGCGCGCGCTCCAGCTTTTGCGGAACGAGGCGTGATGTATCGATTTTGTCCGTTTCATTTTTGTCTTCCAGGACCCAGTGGTAAACACAGTAAATAATGCTCAGGATAGAGGATGACTGGTCGAAATTGAAGCGGGAAGAGGCGAGAATGCGCAGGAAGGGGCGGATCTTTACGTTGTCTTACGTTCAGACGGGGCCGAAGCCCCGTCATCAGCATCAGTTACGGAACGGGTTGTTGCCGTTGCTGCTGGTTGAACGTGCTGCTGTCGGCTGAGCCGTAGGCAAATTGCCAGTGCCGTTAAAGTCATTCACTGCGGCATCTTGTTGTGGATTTTGCGGCGCTACGGTATCCGGTGTTGTGGATACCGGTTTACCCAGCGTATTGTTCAGTGCCACCAAATCCTGCTCGTTCAGCGTGCCGAGCGCAGATTTGACGTTTAACTGATTGATAAGATAGGTATAACGCGCATTTGCCAGTTGCTGCTTGGCATTGTATAGCGTGGTGGTGGCATCCAACACATCCACAATGGTACGTGTACCTACGGAATAACCGGCTTCCATCGCATCCAATGAGCTTTGAGCAGAGACAACCGCTTGTTTGTACGCGTTAATGCTACTAATAGAAGCATTAATGTTGTTGAATGAAGAACGAACGGTCTGCACCACGCTACGGTGTGCGCTTTCCAGTTGTTCACTCGCGCCAACAAAGTTGTACTGCGCTTGTTTCACCTGTGAGTTAACCATCCCGCCCTGGTACAGCGGCAGCGAGAAGCTCAGACCGATTTTGTTCTGGCCCATGTTGCTGTCGTCATACTGATTACCCGTAGTACCACCATGAGTTTTCGACCCGCTGTAGGAGGTGTCAGACACGCCTGTAGATGCGGTCAGGTCCAGCGTTGGCAGATGACCGTCCTGTGCCTGACGAATCTGCTCACGCGCCAGATCCTGGCTTAAACGCGCCTGCAATAAAGTCAGGTTGCGGTTTTCCGCTTCTTTCAGTAGCGCATTCACCGCCTGCGGTTTGTTGGTTTTGAAACCATCAACGTTCAGCGAAGCCAGTTCCGGGTAATAGTTACCGGTCACCTGACGCAGCTGTTCTACCGCGTTATCCAGATTGTTACGCGCGGTCACTTCGTTCGCCAGCACGGTGTCGTATTGTGAACGGGCGTTCTGCACGTCAGTGATGGCGACCAGACCAACGTTAAAACGCTGAGTGGTCTGATCTAACTGACGATAAACCGCATCTTTCTGTGCCTGGGTGTAAGACAGCACATCAATCGCGTTCAGTACGTTAAAATAGGCCGTAGCGGTATTCAGGATCAGCGTTTGCTGATCGGTCTGATACGTTACGTCCTGGATGCCCGCTGATTTTTCTTGCAGCGTCAGGGCACGCCATTTAGACATGTCGAACAGCGTCTGAGTCAATTGTAATGACGCGCTGGTGGCGTTGGAGTTGACGCCGTTTGCATCACGGTAGCCATTGCTGTAGGTGTAATCGGCACCTAAACCCAGTTGCGGCAGTAATGGACTACGCGCTTCGTTAATTTTTTCGAATGCAGCATCGCGATCGGCGGCGGATTTACGCAATTCCGGGTTGCTCAGGCGTGCTTGCTGATAAACCTGCATCAGGTTTTCTGCCTGGCTCAAAGTACTGAACCCCGACAGGCTCAGGCCGATAAGGATGGGGAGCAATTTCTTCATTTGCATTCCTTGTTGTGAAGCAGTATTTAGCGCTGATCAAATTGTAAAAATATTTGCTGATTCTAGCAGAATCCGCCACTGCAAAAAGTTGGCGTTACGTGCCATACGGCGTTAATTTGCATCAATTTAACACAAGGGCGTTCAAACATCAGTCAAACGACCTTGAAATTCACATTTTAATCACTATTGGTTTCAGGACAGCACAATGCGTAAACCAGACAACTTGCCAATGACTTTCACTAAAAATGATGTAGAAATTATTGCACGAGAAACGCTATACCGCGGTTTTTTTTCACTGGATCTTTATCGGTTCCGCCATCGCTTGTTTAACGGTGGTATGAGCGGTGAGGTAAAGCGCGAAATTTTTGAGCGCGGACACGCGGCAGTCTTGCTACCCTTTGACCCTGAGCGGGACGAAGTTGTACTGGTCGAGCAGATCCGTATCGCGGCGTTTGATACCAGCGAAAGCCCGTGGCTACTGGAAATGGTAGCCGGAATGATCGAAGAGGGCGAAACTGTTGAAGATGTGGCCCGTCGTGAAGCGATGGAAGAAGCCGGACTGGACGTTAAACGTACGAAACCCGTTCTGAGCTATCTGGCAAGCCCTGGCGGCACCAGTGAGCGCCTGTCTATTTTAGTTGGCGAAGTGGACGCTACGACCGCGAGCGGAATTCATGGTCTGGCTGATGAAAACGAAGATATTCGTGTTCATGTGGTGAGCCGGGAGCAGGCTTATCAATGGGTAGAAGAGGGGAAAATCGACAACGCGGCTTCTGTCATCGCCTTGCAATGGTTACAGCTGCACTATCAAGAGTTAAAAACTGAGTGGAAAAAATGAAGCGTTACACACCTGACTTCCCTGAAATGATGCGCCTGTGCGAAACCAACTATTCGCAATTGCGCCGCCTGCTGCCACGTAATGATGCAGCCGGTGAAACAGTGAGCTATCAGGTAGCAAACGCACAATATCGGTTAACGATCGTTGAATCGACCCGATACACTACGCTTGTCGCGATCGAACAAACGGCGCCGGCCGTCACATACTGGAGCCTGCCGTCATTGACCGTGCGCCTGTATCATGACGCGAGGGTGGCTGAAGTGTGTTCAAGTCAGCAGATCTTTCGCTTCAAAGCGCGGTATGATTATCCAAATAAAAAGTTGCATCAACGCGACGAAAAGCATCAAATTAATCAGTTTCTGGCCGACTGGCTACGGTACTGTTTAGCACATGGAGCGATGGCGATTCCGGTTTATTAGCGTCGTGAAACCTAAGGACACCATTTGGAAAGCCTGTTAACCCTTCCTTTGGCTGGTGAGGCCAGAGTCAGGATCTTACAAATTACAGACACTCACCTGTTTGCCGAAAAGCATGAAACGCTGCTGGGTGTGAATACCTGGGACAGTTATCAATCCGTACTGGATGCCATACATGCAGAGTCGCCTGAGTACGATCTGATCGTCGCGACGGGTGATTTGGCGCAGGATCAATCCGCTGCGGCCTATCAGCATTTTGCTGAGGGCATCGCAAGCTTTCGTGCGCCCTGCGTTTGGCTACCGGGCAATCACGATTTTCAGCCGGCAATGTACAGCGCGCTGCAGGATGCGGGAATTTCCCCTGCCAAGCGTGTTTTCATCGGCGAACAGTGGCAAATTTTGCTGCTCGACAGCCAGGTGTTCGGCGTTCCCCACGGTGAATTAAGTGAATTCCAGCTCGAATGGCTGGAGCGTAAACTTGCTGATGCACCAGAGCGTAATACCTTGCTGCTTCTGCATCATCATCCTCTGCCTGCGGGCTGTAGCTGGCTCGATCAGCATAGCCTGCGCAATGCCGCTGAGCTGGATAACGTGCTGGTGAACTATTCACGCGTGAAGTATCTGCTGTGCGGGCATATTCATCAGGAACTGGATCTGGACTGGAACGGACGCCGTCTGCTGGCGACGCCGTCGACCTGCGTGCAGTTTAAGCCGCACTGTTCCAACTTCACATTGGATACCATCAGCCCCGGCTGGCGGACGCTGGAGCTTTTTGCTGACGGGACGTTGCAGACTCAGGTAAGTCGTCTGCAGGGTAATCGGTTCCACCCTGATACCGCTTCAGAAGGCTACTGATGTCTACGCTTCTCTATCTTCACGGATTTAATAGCTCTCCTCGTTCGGCGAAGGCGTGTTTGCTGAAAAACTGGTTGGCGGAGCACCATCCGCACGTTGAGATGATCGTACCGCAGTTGCCGCCGTATCCGGCCCAGGCTGCAGAGATGCTGGAATCGATCATTCTTGAACATGGCGGAGAGTCGCTGGGGATTGTCGGCTCCTCATTAGGTGGTTATTACGCCACCTGGCTGTCGCAATGTTTTATGCTGCCGGCAGTGGTGGTGAACCCTGCTGTACGGCCTTATGAACTGCTGGTCGACTATCTCGGTCAAAACGAGAACCCCTACACGGGGCAGCAATATGTGCTAGAGTCACGCCATATTTACGATCTTAAAGTCATGCAGATTGACCCGCTGGAAGCGCCGGATTTGATCTGGCTGCTCCAACAAACGGGCGATGAAGTGTTGGACTACCGCCAGGCGGTGGCGTATTACGCCTCCTGCCGTCAGACAGTTATTGAGGGCGGAAACCACGCATTCACGGGCTTCGAAGATTATTTCAACCCGATTGTCGATTTCCTTGGACTGCACAGTTTCTGACGATCAATTCGAATTGCTTATTTAAACCATGACGCAAACTTATAACGCTGATGCCATTGAGGTACTCACTGGGCTTGAGCCGGTACGCCGTCGCCCTGGGATGTACACCGATACGACCCGTCCGAACCATCTTGGACAGGAAGTGATTGATAACAGTGTGGATGAAGCACTGGCGGGCCACGCGAAACGCGTGGACGTGATCTTACATGCCGACCAGTCTCTGGAAGTCATTGATGACGGACGCGGCATGCCAGTAGACATTCACCCTGAAGAGGGCGTTCCGGCGGTTGAGCTGATCCTCTGTCGTCTGCACGCGGGCGGCAAGTTCTCCAACAAGAACTATCAATTCTCCGGTGGTCTGCACGGTGTGGGGATCTCCGTTGTTAACGCCCTGTCCAAACGTGTGGAAGTGAACGTACGCCGCGATGGGCAGGTATACAACATCGCGTTTGAGAATGGCGATAAAGTGCAGGATTTACAGGTTGTCGGTACCTGCGGCAAACGCAACACCGGGACCAGCGTGCACTTCTGGCCGGATGAAAGCTTCTTTGACAGCCCGCGTTTTTCTGTTTCGCGCTTAACGCACGTACTGAAAGCCAAAGCGGTACTGTGCCCGGGCGTTGAGATCACCTTCAAGGATGAGGTCAACAACAGCGAACAGCGCTGGTGCTACCAGGATGGTCTGAATGACTATCTGAGCGAAGCGGTGAATGGCCTACCGACTCTGCCGGAAAAACCGTTTATCGGTAATTTCAGCGGTGAGACGGAGACAGTGGACTGGGCGCTGCTCTGGCTGCCGGAAGGCGGTGAGCTGCTGACCGAAAGCTATGTGAACCTGATCCCAACTATGCAGGGCGGGACGCACGTCAACGGTCTGCGTCAGGGTCTGCTGGATGCGATGCGCGAGTTCTGCGAATACCGCAATATTTTGCCGCGTGGCGTGAAGCTGTCGGCGGAAGATATCTGGGATCGCTGTGCTTACGTGCTGTCGGTAAAAATGCAGGATCCGCAGTTTGCCGGACAAACCAAAGAACGCCTCTCTTCGCGTCAGTGTGCGGCGTTTGTTTCTGGCGTGGTGAAAGATGCCTTCAGCCTGTGGCTGAACCAGAACGTACAGTCCGCCGAACTGCTGGCTGAGATGGCGATTTCCAGCGCCCAGCGTCGTCTGCGCGCGGCGAAAAAAGTGGTGCGTAAAAAGCTGACCAGTGGTCCGGCGCTGCCGGGTAAACTGGCGGACTGTACCGCACAGGATCTTAATCGCACCGAATTGTTTCTCGTCGAAGGTGACTCCGCAGGCGGTTCCGCCAAACAGGCGCGCGATCGTGAATATCAGGCGATCATGCCACTCAAAGGTAAGATCCTTAATACCTGGGAAGTCTCTTCCGATGAAGTTCTGGCTTCGCAGGAAGTGCACGATATTTCGGTGGCGATCGGCATCGATCCGGACAGCGACGATCTGAGCCAGTTGCGTTACGGTAAGATCTGTATCCTGGCGGATGCGGACTCCGATGGTCTGCACATCGCCACGCTGCTGTGCGCACTGTTTGTGAAGCACTTCCGCACGTTGGTGAAACACGGTCACGTGTACGTGGCGCTGCCGCCGTTATACCGTATCGACCTCGGTAAAGAGGTGTATTACGCGCTGACGGAAGAAGAGAAAGCGGGCGTACTGGAGCAGTTAAAGCGCAAGAAAGGTAAGCCGAACGTGCAGCGCTTTAAAGGACTGGGTGAAATGAACCCGATGCAGCTTCGTGAAACCACGCTGGATCCGAACACCCGTCGCCTGGTGCAGCTCATTATCGATGATGAAGACGATCAGCGTACCAACGCAATGATGGATATGCTGCTGGCCAAGAAGCGTTCTGAAGACCGTCGTAACTGGTTGCAAGAGAAAGGCGACCTGGCGGATCTTGAAGGCTAATTGCATGTAGAAAAGCCGGAGAGGGGCGTAAAATGCCTTATCCGGCTCTCATCTGACGAAGCGATTATATGCCGGATAGCAAAGCGTCATCCGGCAAATCGACAACCTTAAATACCCGACTCCAGAATTCGAATATTCATGTCCAGCACGTCACCTTTTACGGCTTCGCTGTAGGCTTTCATATGCGGGGTCTGCAAATGCGCTTCAAGATGCGCGATGCTTTCCCACTGCTCAACCATCACGATTGAATCTGGCGCTGTGGTCTGAAAACTCACACCTGCGGCATGATCCACCATCGGCGCATAGCCGTGGCAGCCTTCTTCTTTCAGTACGGTCGGAACGATTTTAGCAAACTGATCCAGTACCGCCTGGCGGTGATGTTGACCTGGACGTGTACGGATTTCTGCAATAACGGTAAGCATGGTTAACTCCTTCTAATTCCAGGTTACCAGTTAACCAAAAATTTCGGTCAGATGCTTGCGATATTCTGCGATATAACGCGGGACGTCCGGCATTTTAATCACGTCATTGGTGATAAAGGTCGGCAGCGCTTCCATTCCCAGGAACTGGTTTGCTTTATGGAACGGTAGATAGACGCCATCAACACCAACGCCATGGAAGAACTGGTCTTTTTCAGTGAAGGCTTCCATCGGTGCGTTCCAGGTCAGGGACAGCATGTATTTTTTGCCCTGAATCAGCCCGCCGGAGCCATATTTTTTAGAGGCATCTGAACGTGTGCGGCCATCGCTGGCGTACAGCGTGCCGTGACCTTCGGTAAACACGTCATCGATGTATTTTTTCACGGTCCACGGTGCGCCCATCCACCAGCCTGGCATCTGCCAGATAACCGCATCGGCCCAGACGAAATTCTGCACTTCTGTTTTTACGTCATAATCGCTGTCCGCGCGTACGACTTTAACATCATGCCCGAGGTCGCGCAGGATACCGTCCGCGACCTCGGTCAGGGTGTCATTCAGTTGGCCATTAGAATGGCCGAATTTTTTCGCCCCGTTGATAATCAGAATGTTGCTCATTTTGTGTCCTCAAGGAAATACGTTTGAGGACGATTTTACCCCCACCAGCGGTGCGGTGAAATTAGCAAAATGTGCAAAGTCTTTTGCTATTTGAGCAATAATAATGCAGTTACCAACTGACCTTAGCTTCAAAGCCACCTTCCGAAGCGTTGCCAAACGAGGCTGACATTCCATGCAGTGTTGCGATACGGCGGACAATTGACAGGCCGAGACCGCTGCCGGTCACGCTTTGTCCTGGTGGACGATAAAAACGTTCACCGATGTGTGTAAGTACCTCCGGCGCAACGCCTGGACCATTATCTTTGACGCTGAAATTGCGGGCGTTGAGCGTCACTTCCACAATGCTCCCCTGCGGACTGTAGCGAATGGCATTATCCAGCAGATTTCGTACCATCAGGCTCAGCAACAGCGGCTGTCCTGTGCGCATAATATTGTGTGCGTTAATTTGCAAACGTACGTCAATGTGCGCCTGCTGGGCCGGGTGGTAGATATCCATCACCGCGGATTGCAGTAGCTCCTCCAATGAAATTTCCGCCACATCCTGAAGATTATCGAGGGAGTCGAGGCGCGAAAGCGTCAGGAGCTGATCGACCAGTCGGGTGGCGCGTTCAATTCCCGCATGTAGCTGCGCCAGCGCTTTTTCCCGCGTTTGCGGGTCGTCGTCTGACAGTTGCACCACTTCGGTTTGCACCTTCAGCGCGGTCAACGGACTGCGCAGCTCATGGGCGGCATCAGAAGTGAAGCGGCGTTCACGCACCATCATTGAGTGGATGCGGGTAAACAGCTGATTTAGCGATTCAACCAGCGGGCGCACTTCGCTTGGCACACCTTTCGAGTCGAGCGGCTCTTCTGATTCCGGGGCGCGCCAGCGCAGAGCTTGCGCCAGTTTTTTTAGCGGCCTGAGTTCGCGACTCAGCATGACCACCAGGATCAGCAACATCAGCGGCAGCGCAACCAGCCATGGGGTTAATTGTGCAGTAAGGATCGACAGCGCCATATCCTCCCGATATTCCCACTCCTGGCCCACCACAATGCGATATTTCCCATCAGCGGAATTCAGCCACAGGAAGCGCCAGGAATCGCTGTCGCCCCTGAGTTGGCCGTCGCTAAACCCTTCCCGGCTGTAGCTGTAGGGAATATCCTGGCCATTATCGCCATCGTGTAGCACCATTTTGCCGTCGGTGGAGTAGATGGCAAACGCCAGTGCGTCGTCATCAATATGGCCATGCTTTAGTTTCTTTGGCGTGCGGGCCATATTGCTTGAGGTGGTGACATCGCTGATATCCAGCGTGCTAAGCCGCTTGGCGAACAGCATCAGCTGGGTATCAAACAGCTCATCGACATTATCGGTAGTCTGCCTCCAGGCCACAAAACTGGATACGGCCCAGGTGGCTGATGCCAGAATCAGAAAAATAAGCGTTAGCCTGACGCGCAGGCTGAGGCGTTGTGTGAGTTTCATGCGTCACCCAGGGTGTAGCCAATGCCATGCACGGTACGGATAAAGTCGCTGCCGAGCTTACGGCGTAAGTGATGAACGTGGACCTCAACCGCATTGCTGGAGACATTTTCGTCCCAGGTATACAGTTTTTCTTCAATCAGTTTGCGGGGCAGGACGCGACCTTTGTTGCGCATCAACAGTTCCAGCAGTGCGAACTCTTTAGGTTTGAGTGACAAAGGTTCACCCGCCGCCGTGGCGACCAATGCGCCAGGATCGAGCGTTACCTGGCCATGGCGCAATGTGTTGCTGGCCTGGCCGCTGGCACGACGCACCAGCGCCTCCAGTCTGGCAGCAACTTCGATCAGCGCAAAGGGTTTACACAGATAGTCATCTGCGCCCAGGCGCAGGCCTTCAACGCGTTCCGCCAGCGCGTCGCGAGCGGTCAGAATCAGTACCGGCTCCTGCTTCCCGTTAGCTCGCCATTCGCGCAAAATGTCCCGTCCGTCTATGCCTGGCAGTGTCAGGTCGAGGATTACCGCATCATAAGGTGCGCTGTAGAGTGCTTCTTTGCCCTGGAGACCTTCGGTAAACCAGTCAATGCTGAAACCCATTTTACTCAAACCTGTTTTCAGGCCATCGCCAATCAACGTGTCATCTTCGATCAGTAAAATACGCATATGTTCTTCCCTGCGATAACTCATTTGCAGTCAGTAAACCTGTGGCTACAGTCTCTGTACAGTAAAAAAAGTATCTTTTTTTGCCTTAAGAACTTGTTAAGGATTAACTTATTTAATAGTCGTAAACCAACATGAAAGGGAGACATGACGATGAAAAAATTAGCTGCAATGGTTGCCGTAATGGCACTGTGTTCCGCACCTGTTCTGGCAGCTCAGCAGGGCGGCTTCTCTGGGCCAACGACAACCACTACGCAGAGCCAAAACGGCGGATTTGTCGGCCCGAACGGTAGCAGCACGACAGTAGAAAGCGCCAAATCACTGCGTGATGACACCTGGGTTACCCTGCGCGGGAACATCGTTGAGCGTATTTCCGACGACCTGTATGTGTTTAAAGATGCGACCGGCACGGTGAATGTGGATATCGACCACAAGCGCTGGAACGGCGTAACCGTCACACCGCAGGATGTGGTTGAAATCCAGGGTGAAGTGGATAAAGACTGGAACTCCGTTGAAATCGACGTGAAACAGATTACCAAAGTTGCTAAGTAATCCCCATCAGGGCCGCGTCCGCGGCCCTTTTCTTTGTGACTCAACACGCCAGATAGGGTAGTATCTGCGGCAATATTGCCCTTCAATAGAGGGGTACAAAGTTGAGGAACCACGATTAATGAGCGATATGGCAGAGCGCCTGGCGCTGCATGAATTCACGGAAAACGCCTATCTGAACTATTCCATGTACGTCATCATGGATAGGGCGTTGCCGTTTATTGGCGATGGTTTGAAACCCGTTCAGCGTCGCATCGTGTACGCGATGTCCGAACTGGGGCTGAATGCCAGCGCCAAATTTAAAAAATCCGCCCGTACCGTCGGTGACGTGCTGGGTAAATACCATCCGCACGGCGACAGCGCCTGCTATGAAGCGATGGTGCTGATGGCGCAGCCGTTCTCTTACCGTTATCCGTTGGTTGACGGGCAGGGGAACTGGGGGGCGCCGGACGATCCGAAATCCTTCGCGGCGATGCGTTATACCGAATCCCGCCTGTCTAAATATGCGGAAGTCCTGCTGGGTGAACTCGGTCAGGGCACGTCGGACTGGGTGCCGAACTTTGACGGCACCATGCAGGAGCCGAAGATGCTGCCTGCGCGTCTGCCAAATATTCTGCTCAACGGTACGACCGGTATTGCCGTTGGTATGGCAACGGACATTCCGCCGCACAACCTGCGTGAAGTGGCAAAAGCAGCGATTACTCTGATTGAGCAGCCGAAAACGACGCTGGATCAGTTGCTGGATATCGTGCAGGGGCCGGATTACCCGACCGAAGCGGAGATCATTACCTCGCGCGCGGAGATTCGTAAGATTTACGAAAACGGACGCGGCTCCGTACGTATGCGTGCGGTATGGACGAAAGAAGACGGCGCGGTGGTGATTTCCGCGCTGCCACATCAGGTTTCCGGGGCAAAAGTGCTGGAGCAGATCGCTGCTCAAATGCGCAATAAAAAGCTGCCGATGGTAGACGACCTGCGCGACGAATCGGATCACGAAAACCCGACCCGTCTGGTGATTGTCCCGCGCTCCAATCGCGTGGATATGGAGCAGGTGATGAACCACCTGTTTGCCACCACCGATCTGGAAAAAAGTTACCGCATAAACCTGAACATGATCGGTCTTGATGGTCGTCCGGCGGTGAAAAACCTGCTGGAGATCCTCACCGAATGGCTGGCGTTCCGCCGCGATACCGTGCGCCGCCGCCTGAATTATCGTCTGGAAAAAGTGCTCAAGCGCCTGCACATCCTTGAAGGCTTACTGGTGGCGTTCCTCAATATTGACGAAGTAATCGAAATTATTCGTCATGAAGATGAACCTAAGCCAGAGCTGATGTCGCGGTTTGGTATTTCTGAAACCCAGGCTGAAGCCATCCTTGAGCTGAAATTGCGCCATCTTGCCAAACTCGAAGAGATGAAAATCCGCGGCGAGCAGGATGAACTGGCGAAAGAGCGCGATCAGTTGCAGGCCATTCTGGCTTCTGAACGTAAAATGAATAACCTGCTGAAGAAAGAGCTGCAGGCTGACGCTGAGGCCTATGGCGACGATCGTCGTTCTCCGCTGCAGGAGCGCGAAGAAGCGAAGGCGATGAGCGAGCACGACATGCTGCCGTCTGAGCCGGTGACCATTGTGCTGTCCCAGAGCGGCTGGGTGCGTAGCGCGAAAGGCCACGACATCGATGCGCCGGGATTAAGCTATAAAGCGGGCGACAGCTTTAAGTCGGCAGTGAAGGGTAAGAGCAATCAGCCGGTGGTGTTCGTGGACTCGACCGGCCGCAGCTATGCCATCGATCCGATTACGCTGCCGTCGGCGCGCGGTCAGGGTGAACCGCTGACCGGGAAGCTCACTCTGCCGCCGGGCGCGACGGTTGAGCACATGCTGATGGAAGGCGATGATCAGAAACTGCTGATGGCATCGGATGCGGGCTACGGTTTTGTCTGCACCTTCAATGACCTGGTTGCACGTAACCGTGCAGGTAAGGCATTGATTACGCTGCCAGAGAATGCGCGCGTCATGCAGCCGGTGGTGATTGAAGATGAAACCGATATGCTGCTGGCGATTACTCAGGCTGGTCGCATGTTGATGTTCCCGGTGAGCGATTTACCGCAGTTGTCGAAAGGCAAAGGGAACAAGATCATTAATATCCCTTCAGCGGAAGCGGCGAAAGGCGAGGATGGTCTGGCGCAACTTTACGTGCTGCCGCCGCAGAGCACACTGACTATCCACGTCGGTAAGCGCAAAATCAAACTGCGTCCCGAAGAGTTGCAGAAAGTGACCGGCGAGCGCGGCCGTCGCGGCACGCTAATGCGTGGTCTGCAGCGTATCGACAGCATTGAGATTGACTCGCCTCGACGCGCCAGTCACGGCGACAGCGAAGAATAACGCTACCGTCCGGCTCTCCCTGTTAAAGTCCAGGGAGAGCCAACGTTAAAAATTCCCGTGAAACCGTTGTTTATTCGTGCGTTGCGATTAACAATACGCTTTTCCAGAGAGCCGCCCTTAACAAAGCCCTAACCTGATACCGCGTGATGAATCAGGTGACGTAAAATGCCAGGCTCTTAGGCCTTAGAGGTTGTTATGCTATATATTTTTCGTTTAATTATTACTGTTATTTACTGCGTTCTGGTCTGTATTTTCGGTTGCATATACTGTCTGTTCAGCCCGCGAAATCCAAAACACGTTGCAACGTTCGGTCATATGTTTGGCCGCCTGGCTCCCCTTTATGGTCTGAAGGTCGAGTGCCGCATGCCGGCAGACGCGCAGAACTATGGTAATGCTATCTATATTTGTAACCATCAGAACAACTATGACATGGTTACTGCTGCGAATATCGTTCAACCGCCGACGGTGACGGTGGGTAAAAAAAGCCTGCTGTGGATCCCTTTCTTCGGGCAGCTGTACTGGTTAACCGGTAACCTGCTGATTGACAGAAATAACCGCGCAAAAGCACACAGCACCATTGCTGCCGTGGTGAATCATTTCAAAAAACGCCGCATTTCTATCTGGATGTTCCCGGAAGGAACGCGTAGCCGCGGTCGCGGTCTGCTCCCGTTTAAAACCGGCGCGTTCCATGCTGCGATTGCTGCTGGTGTCCCGGTCATTCCGGTATGCGTTTCCACAACCTCGAACAAGATAAAATTAAACAGACTCAATAATGGTCTGGCGATTGTCGAGATGTTGCCGCCGGTGGATATTAGCCACTTTGGCAAAGATCAGGTTCGTGAACTGGCAGCACATTGCCGCACGCTGATGGAACAAAAAATCGCAGAGCTCGATAAAGAAGTTGCTGAGCGGGAAGCCGCCGGTAAGGTTTAATCCGCGCAATTCGGGTTTTTTACAGGAAATGACTTCCTGCGTGTTAATAGCCAGTTTTTTATGGAGTTTATATGTCATTCAGTCGGCGTCAGTTCATTCAGGCATCGGGGATCGCACTGTGTGCAGGTGCTGTTCCGCTGAAGGCTAATGCTGCCGGTCAGCAACAACCGTTACCTGTGCCTCCGCTGCTGGAATCCCGCCGGGGGCAGCCGCTATTTATGACGCTGCAACGTGCGCACTGGTCCTTTACACAAGGCACGCGCGCACCTGTCTGGGGAATTAACGGCCGCTACCTGGGACCGACAATTCGCGTCTGGAAAGGGGATGACGTCAAGCTTATCTACAGCAACCGTCTGACTGAGAATGTCTCGATGACCGTCGCCGGGTTACAGGTACCAGGCCCGCTGATGGGCGGCCCGGCGCGCATGATGTCCCCGAATGCTGACTGGGCGCCGGTGCTACCGATTCGCCAGAATGCCGCCACGTTGTGGTATCACGCCAATACGCCAAATCGTACTGCTCAGCAGGTCTATAACGGCCTTGCCGGGATGTGGCTGGTTGAAGATGAAGTGAGTAAATCACTGTCTATTCCCAACCACTATGGCGTGGATGATTTTCCGGTCATTATCCAGGACAAGCGGCTGGACAACTTTGGCACTCCGGAATACAGCGAGCCCGGCAGCGGTGGCTTTGTCGGTGATACGCTGCTGGTCAATGGGGCGCAAAGCCCGTATGTCGAAGTCTCCCGCGGCTGGGTGCGCTTGCGTTTACTGAACGCTTCAAACTCGCGTCGTTACCAGCTGCAAATGAGCGATGGCCGTGCACTGCATGTGATTTCCAGCGATCAGGGTTTTTTACCTGCACCCGTTTCGGTGAAGCAGCTCTCGCTGGCGCCTGGCGAGCGTCGTGAGATCCTGGTGGATATGACGAACGGTAATGAGGTCTCTATCACCTGTGGCGAGGCAGCCAGTATTGTCGACAGGATCCGCGGGTTCTTTGAGCCTTCCAGTATTCTCATCTCCACGCTGGTGCTGACTCTGCGTCCAACGGGGCTTCTGCCGCTGGTGACTGACAGCCTGCCAATGCGCCTGCTGCCAACGGAAATCCTCAGCGGTTCGCCGATTCGCAGCCGTGATATCAGCCTGGACGATGACCCTGGCATCAACGGTCAGCTGTGGGACGTCAATCGTATGGATATTACCGCTCAGCAGGGCTCCTGGGAGCGCTGGACGGTGCGGGCGGATATGCCCCAGTCCTTCCATATTGAAGGCGTCTCGTTCCTGATCCGTAATGTGAATGGCGCGATGCCGTTCCCGGAAGACAGAGGCTGGAAAGATACCGTCTGGGTTGACGGCCAGGTTGAATTACTGGTTTATTACGGACAGCCTTCCTGGGCCCATTTCCCGTTCTACTTTAATAGCCAGACGCTGGAAATGGCAGATCGCGGCTCAATCGGACAGATGTTGGTGAACCCGGCGCCGTAATGCGCCGGGATTTCCGTTATGCCCGCCAGAACATGCGCGAGAACAGGATCAGAATGGGGTAAATCTCCAGACGCCCCATGATCATGGCCGCGCACATCAGTAGCTTTGCTTCCTCATTTAAGGTGCCAAATGTCGTGGCGGTGACGCCAAATCCTAGCCCCATATTGTTGATGCAGGCGGCGACGGTGGCAAAAGAGGAGAAGAGATCGTAGCCCATCAGATTGAGCGCCCAGATAAAAAAGCTGGTGAACAAAACGTAGAGAAAGAAAAAGCTCCATACCGAACGCACCACCCGGTCGCTTACCACGCTATTGCCCACTTTAATGTTCAGCAGGGCACGGGGATGCGCGAGCTGGTGTAACTCCTGACGGCACTGCTTGAACATAATCAAAAAACGCAGCACCTTAATCCCCCCGCAGGTCGATCCCACACAACCGCCGAAGAAACTGGCGCTGAGCAGCATGAAGATCGTGTGCGAAGGCCACTGCGCGTAATCCGCCGTCGACAGGCCATTATCTGTCAGCATCGAACTGGCCAGAAAAAAAGCATGCACCAGGCTGTCCGTTAATCCGTACATGCCTGCCCGCCAAACTTGCCAGGTGGCGATCAGAGTGACAACCAACGCAATAAGCATAAAGAAACGCAGTTCGGCATTACGACGAAAGGGTTTGAAGGTACGTTTCACGATAGCCACGTACCAGAGGGTGAAGTTAAACGCAGACAGCAGAGAAAACACCCCAGCGACCAGCTCGATCGCATGGCTGTTATAGAAGCCGATGCTTTCACTGCGAGTGGAAAATCCGCCGAGAGAAACCGTCGACAGCCCGTGGCATAAGGCATCGAAGAACGACATCCCGGCAGCCCAGTAGGCCAGGGTACAGATAAGACCCAGAATGACATAGGTCAGCCACAGCGTACGTGCAGTATCAGCAAGTCTTGGCGTGAGGCGTTCTTCTTTAAAGGGGCCCGGCATTTCAGACTGATACAGCTTCATGCCGCCGATACCCAAAAGCGGTAATACCGCCACGGCGAGGACAATAACACCCAGGCCACCAATAAAATTGAGCTGAGCCCGATAGTAGAGATACGACTTCGGCATGGCGCTGACGTCGCCAATTACCGTTGCGCCCGTGGTGGTAATCCCGGAAACCCCTTCAAACAGGGCATCCGCAAAGGAGAGGTTTAAGCCATCGTCCATCCACATCGGCATCGCGCTGATAAACGAAAACAACAGCCAGAACAGGACGATAATAACGAAACCATCCCGTGTTCGCAGTTGAATACCCGCATGTTTGGTTGCTAGCCACGCCCCGCCGCCGAGGGTGAAGAAAGTCATAAATGTGCTGAAAAAAGCGAACAAACTCCGCTCTTTGTTTAACAAAGCGATGGTCATCGGTGGCAGCATAGAAAAGCTGTAGAGAAGAACCAGAAACCCACACAGGTGAACAACAACCCGTAACTGGGAAATATGCAGTGAATCGTTGAGTCGCAATGAAAAATCCCCCGCCGAAAAAGAGTTATCTCAGCTGGCCGGCATGGTGTTAATTATGATTGATAAAAATGAGCGTCGTAAAATTTAACAATTTATATAACTTTCTACTGCCCTGGTTCAGACTCCACTTCATTTCTTGTCGACATACAGCGTATAATCCCCGGCCTTTGATTATTTTTTTACCATTTTTGGAAGCATTATGAGCGCAATATCCCTGATCCAGCCGGACAGAGACCTTTTCTCCTGGCCGCAGTACTGGGCTGCCTGTTTTGGCCCGGCACCGTTTTTGCCGATGTCACGCGACGAAATGGACCAACTTGGCTGGGATAGCTGCGACATCATTCTGGTTACCGGCGATGCATACGTCGATCATCCCAGCTTTGGCATGGCAATATGCGGCCGTATGCTGGAAGCGCAGGGCTTTCGTGTAGGGATTATCGCCCAGCCGGAGTGGAACAACAAAGACGATTTTATGCGTTTGGGTAAACCGAACCTGTTCTTTGGTGTGACCGCAGGCAACATGGACTCGATGATCAACCGTTACACCGCAGATCGCCGACTGCGCCATGACGATGCCTACACACCAGACAACGTAGCAGGTAAACGCCCGGACCGCGCCACGCTGGTCTATACCCAGCGTTGTAAAGAAGCATGGAAAGATGTGCCGGTTATTCTCGGCGGCATTGAGGCCAGCCTGCGCCGTACCGCGCACTATGACTACTGGTCTGATACCGTTCGTCGCTCTGTTCTGGTGGATTCCAAAGCCGACATGCTGATGTTCGGCAACGGCGAACGTCCGCTGGTGGAAGTGGCGCATCGTCTGGCGATGGGCGAAACCATCGATCAGATCCGCGACGTGCGTAACACCGCGATTATGGTTAAAGAAGCGCTGCCGGGCTGGAGTGGCGTGGATTCCACGCGTCTCGACACGCCGGGCAAGATTGATCCAATCCCGCATCCGTACGGCGAAGATCTGCCGTGTGCTGACAACAAACCGGTCGCACCGAAAAAGCAGGAAGCGAAAGCGGTAACCGTACAGCCGCCGCGTCCGAAACCGTGGGAAAAAACCTACGTGCTGCTGCCATCCTTTGAAAAAGTGAAGGGCGATAAAGTGCTGTATGCGCATGCGTCGCGTATCCTGCACCACGAAACCAACCCGGGCTGCGCGCGTGCGCTGATGCAAAAGCACGGCGATCGCTACATCTGGATTAACCCGCCAGCCATTCCGCTCTCTACCGAAGAGATGGATAGCGTCTTTGCGCTGCCGTACAAGCGCGTGCCGCATCCGGCGTATGGCGACAGCCGCATTCCGGCCTATGAGATGATCCGTTTCTCGATCAACATTATGCGTGGCTGCTTTGGCGGCTGTTCGTTCTGTTCGATCACCGAGCACGAAGGCCGCATCATCCAGAGCCGCTCTGAAGATTCGATCATCAATGAAATCGAAGCCATTCGCGACACCGTTCCAGGTTTTACCGGCGTGATTTCCGACCTCGGCGGCCCAACGGCGAACATGTATATGCTGCGCTGTAAGTCACCGCGTGCGGAGCAGACCTGCCGTCGTCTGTCATGCGTCTATCCGGATATCTGTCCGCATATGGACACCAATCACGAACCGACGATTAATCTTTATCGCCGGGCGCGTGATTTGAAAGGCATTAAAAAGATCCTCATTGCTTCCGGTGTGCGCTATGACATCGCGGTTGAAGATCCGCGCTATATCAAAGAGCTGGCGACCCACCACGTTGGCGGCTATCTGAAGATTGCGCCAGAGCATACTGAAGAAGGCCCGCTGTCGAAGATGATGAAGCCGGGGATGGGCAGCTACGATCGCTTTAAGGAGTTGTTCGATACCTACTCTAAACAGGCGGGTAAAGAGCAGTACCTGATCCCGTACTTCATCTCCGCGCACCCGGGTACGCGTGACGAGGATATGGTGAATCTGGCGCTGTGGCTGAAACAACGTCGTTTCCGTCTGGATCAGGTGCAGAACTTTTATCCATCGCCGCTGGCGAACTCCACAACCATGTATTACACCGGGAAAAACCCGCTGGGTAAAATTGGTTATAAGAGTGAAGACGTGGTGGTGCCGAAAGGTGATAAGCAGCGCCGTTTGCATAAAGCCCTGTTGCGTTACCACGATCCAGCTAACTGGCCGTTAATCCGCCAGGCGCTGGAAGACATGGGTAAAAAGCATCTGATCGGCGGTCGTCGTGAATGTCTGGTTCCGGCGCCTACGCTGGAAGAGATGCGCGAAGCACGTCGCCAGAACCGTCATACCCGCCCGGCGTTGACCAAGCACACCCCGGTGGCGCACCAGCGCCAGACCCCTGCCGCAAACAAAAAACGCGGGAAAGTAGCGGGACGTTAATTTACTTTGCCCGGTGGTGAAATGCTTATCAGGCCTACGAGCAGCACAGTTTTGTAGGCCGGATAAGGTGCTTGCACCGCCATCCGGCAGAAGTGCTCAGTATTTATGCCTCACGAATTCTGGCCGCTAATGCGGCCAGTTTTGCATCATCCGCCCGTTCATGATCGTGTGATGACAGATACCCTTCATATTGCTCGAAAAATTTGGTCTGCCGCGACTCAATCGGTTTCCAGTGAGTTAGATCGCCAGTGCCGTGCATGGGGCTTAATTTGCTGTGCACATGGTCTACGCCGAAACCTTCGAAGAACATCCCCGTACGACTGACATCCGGGAAAGCCTTATCCAGTTTCTTAGCCACTTTTTGGGTTGCCATCATCAGGTCAGCCAACGCCTGCGGCGGCATATCGAAGGCATAGCTGGGGTAATGCTTTTTCGGGATCACCACGGTAAAACCGTCGGTGTTCGGGAAAATCGACAGAAAAGCCAGATGGTGCTCGTCTTCCCAGACCTTATGGCAGGGGGCTTTACCTTCAACAATTTGACAGAAAATACAGGTCATTCCTTTTCTCCGCAGGTAAGGTGATTCGTCAGGGCGCAGTTAGTTTAGTACAGACCCAACACCTTCCACCACATCAGACCTACGGTGATAAACACCGCCTGGTTAAACAAGCTAATGATAAATCCTGTGCGCCACCAGACGCCCGTTGGAACGTACCCGGCACCAAACAGGATTGGACCGCGAGCGTGGGTGTACTGGGTGAGCGAGCAGTACAAACTGCTGGTGAAGGCCAGCATTAACGCCGTGGGGGCTGCGGGGATATTCAGATGCAGTCCGACGCCGAGGAAAACGGCGTACAGCGCGGCAATCTGTGCATTACCGCTGGCAAAAAAGTAGTGGGTATAGAAGTAGGCGGCATTCAGCAGCAACAGGACGATCACCCAACTGGTACCGTGCATAGTACTGCTCAGACTATCGCCGATCAGATTGCCAAACCAGGTAGTGAAACCTAGTTTTTTCAGCTGGTTCGCCATCATCAGCAGCGCGGCAAACCAAATCAGCGTGTCCCATGCACCTTTCTCGCTTTTCACATCTTCCCAGCTCAGAACGCCGCTTAGCAATAAAATGGACAGTCCCACGAACGAGGCAGTAGTGGCGTCGACGCCTAACGTATCGCCAAAAATCCACAGTACCAGCAGTACGCCGACGGTAACCAGCATCAGCCATTCGCCGCGAGACATACTGCCCATTTCCGCCAGCTCTTTGCGCGCCAGGTTCGGGGCATCCGGCGTGTGCTTTATTTCCGGGCGCACGATCCAGTAGACCAGCAGTGGAACCAGCAGTAAGGACACAAGGCATGGCAGCAGCGCCGCCATAAACCAGCTGCCCCAGGTCAGCGTGACGCCCGCATTGGCCGCCAACTTCACCGCCAACAAGTTGCCGGTATAGCCGGTCATAAAGAGCGCGGCGGTGACGTCGTTGACGTTGCCAATGCAGGTGATAAGAAAGGTACCGATTTTACTGCGGGACTCATCTTCCGGGTTCGAATGGAAACTGCGTGCCAGAGAGTCGGCAATCGGATAGATGACACCGCCGCAGCGTGCCGTATTACTCGGCATTGCCGGGGAGAGGATCAGATCGGCAAAGGCCAGACCGTAGGCGAGTCCGAGTGTGCGCTTGCCAAGCAGACGGATCATCTGCAGCGCAATGCGTCGTCCGAGGCCAGTTTTGATAAACCCACGGGCAATCATAAAAGCCACGACGATAAGCCAGATAAGCGAACTGTTCAGCTCGCTTAGCGCTGTGGTGATAGCGCCGCTGGCGGTTTTATCCCCGGCCGCATAGGCGAGTGCAAAAACCGTAATCCCAATAATGCCGACCGCGCCGATGGGTAAAACTTTTGCCACGATAGAAGCAATCGTCGCAACGAAGATAATTGCCGAATGCCAGGCTGGCGCACTTAACCCGGATGGAGGGGGAAGTTGCCACAGCCCGGCAGAAATGAATGTTATAAGAATTAATGGGAGCCATTTGACTCCATTACCTTTTTTCTCAGTCACGGTTACGCACCTATGGATGTGGTGAATGTATTCATCAAATAAATATATTTATTTAATAATTAACAGGTTATGTTGCGCAATGCTGCTCCAGTGACTGCAAGAAATACAACAATATATGTGCGTGAATTGTTTCCTGATATTTCAAATCAGTAAAGGCCCGACGAGAGTGTCGGGCTGGAGGGAAGGGGTTAACCGCCGAACTGGTCCGGGTCTGGCCCCAGACGCTTGCCCTGATCGAGTTTCGCGATTTCGCCTAATTCATCTTTATCCAGGCGGAAGTCCCAGACGTTAAAGTTTTCTGCGATACGCGCAGGGGTGACCGATTTCGGAATCACCACCAGGCCGCTATCCAGATGCCAGCGGATGACAATCTGCGCCGGTGATTTGCCATATTTCTCTGCGAGGTCACGGATTATCTTTTGATCGAAGACGTCTTTGCCGCCCTGCGCCAGCGGGCTCCAGGATTCGGTCTGGATTTTATGTGTGGCGTTCCAGGCGTGCAGCTGGCGCTGCTGCATGAGCGGGTGAAGTTCTATCTGATTAATCACCGGAGGTACGCCGGTTTCATCCATCAGCCGCTGGAGATGGTTGATCTGAAAGTTGCACACGCCGATGCTCTTAATCAGCCCTTCTTTTTGCAGGTCGATCATGTTTTCCCACGCTTCAACGTAGTGGTCGATCGCCGGAACTGGCCAGTGCATCAGGTACAGATCGAGGTAATCAAGCTGGAGTTTCTCCATGCTTTCGAGCAAGGCTTCCCGGGGGCGTTTCTGGTCATCATTCCACAGCTTGGTGGTAATGAATAACTCTTCCCGTGGCACGCCTGCGTCACGTATTGCTTTGCCGACACCTTCTTCGTTTTTGTACGCTGCCGCGGTATCAATTGAGCGATACCCCACTTCCAGCGCTTTATGAATGGCAGTGATGACTTCTTCGTTGCTTGCCTTCCAGACCCCCAGGCCCAGTTGCGGCATGACGTTACCATCCTGTAGTTTGATAATGGTTGGAGTGGTCATAATTCCTCCCCTTAATGACTGTCACCGGAACATATTCCGGTGACATAGGTGTGACTTAAGTCTGGTATAAATACCCAAAAACGAAAGGCGGAGGTTAAAAAACCTTAGCGGGCAGCTTCGTAAATCCGACGGCTGACCTCAAGCGTAATGTCCTGATGTTCGCCCAGTTTCGTACCGCCATGCGCTTGCAGTTTTTCCAGCAGCGCCGGGATGGAGCTACCGTCCAGACCGTAGTCAGACAGGCGAGTCGGTACGCCCATTTGTTCGAAGAAAGCGCGGGTTGCGGCAATGGCGGCGTCGATGCGCTGGTCATCGCTTCCATCGGTGATATTCCAGATACGCTCTGCGTATTGCAGCAGTTTGGCACGCTTGGTATCACGTTTTTCATTCCACAGCGCTGGCAGAACGATGGCTAGCGTTTGAGCATGATCCAGACCGTGCATTGCAGTCAGTTCATGACCCAGCATATGCGTTGCCCAGTCCTGCGGTACCCCTGCGCCAATCAGACCGTTCAGCGCTTGGGTTGCCGCCCACATGACGTTCGCACGCACGTTGTAGTTTTCCGGTTCCTGCAAGGCTTTCGGACCTTCTTCTACCAGTGTGAGCAGAATGCCTTCGGCAAAGCGATCCTGAATTTTCCCGTCGACCGGATAAGTCACATACTGCTCAACGGTATGAACGAACGCATCCACGACGCCGTTTGCAACCTGACGTGGCGGCAGGGTGTAGGTGTAAACCGGATCCAGTACGGCAAAAACCGGCTGCACAAATGGGGTCATAAAGGCCAGTTTATCGCCGGTGGTTTTACGCGAAATTACCGCGCCGGAGTTAGATTCAGAGCCGGTTGCAGGCAGGGTTAATACGGAGCCCATCGGGATGGCGCTTGTTACGTCGTTGCCGTGGGTTTCCAGAATGCGCCATGGGTCTACGCCGTCCGCGTACTGTGCAGCAGCCGCGATGAATTTGGTGCCGTCCAGCACGGAACCGCCGCCTACTGCCAGCAGAAACGTCACTTTCTCATCACGCACGATTTTTACCGCGTTCATCAGCGTTTCATAAGACGGGTTTGGCTCGATACCGCCAAACTCCAGCACGTCCAGGTCTTTCAGTGCATCCTGAACCTGTGCCAGAACGCCGGTTTTTTTCACGCTGCCGCCGCCGTAGGTAATCAGCACGCGAGCATTCTGAGGGATTTGATCGCGCAGTTCAGCGATAGCGCCCTTACCAAACAGAATGCGGGTCGGGGTGTGGAGATTAAAGTTGTTCATTGCTCGTTCCCTTATGTGGGTAAAAAAGAGGGCAGGCGAGTGTCTGCCTGATGGTGAACATTGTGGTCGTCAGACGCGTTCCTCTCAATGCTCATTTCTGCCAATGTCTTGCCTATTTCTACAGGCTGCTGGAGAAAAAGGATAAAAATGCGCACACTGTTGGTGTTGCAATCCGATGATGAAATGGTGTTCTATGAACCGTGATGAGATCTGCCTCCTGCTGACAGATAAAATTAAGCAGCTGAAAAATAATGAAAATAAACTCAGTGAGTTGCTGCCGGATGTGCGTCTACTGTATGGCACAGAGCCGGGGCTACGCACACCGGTGATGTATCAGCCGGGCATCATATTTCTCTTCTCGGGGCATAAAATTGGTTATATCAATGAGCGCATATTTCGTTATGACGCCAACGAATACCTGCTGCTCACCGTACCTTTACCCTTTGAATGTGAAACATATGCGACACCGGAAGTTCCACTGGCCGGTATGCGCCTGAATGTCGATATCCTGCAATTGCAGGAGCTCCTGATGGACATCGGCGAAGATGAACTGTTCCAGCCCTCAATGGCGGCGAGCGGGATTAACTCTGCCACGCTTTCTGACGAGATTCTTTGCGCGGCTGAGCGTTTACTGGATGTGATGGAGCGCCCGCTGGACGCGCGAATTCTGGGCAAACAGATCATTCGCGAAATCCTCTACCATGTGCTGACCGGGCCGCGCGGTGGCGCGTTACTTGCGCTGGTCAGTCGCCAGACGCATTTCAGTTTGATAAGCCGGGTACTCAAGCGGATTGAAACCAAATACACCGAAAACCTCAATGTAGAACAGCTGGCGGCAGAGGCGAACATGAGCGTATCGGCGTTTCATCATAATTTTAAAGCGGTGACCAGTACCTCGCCGCTGCAATATCTGAAGAGCTATCGCCTGCATAAAGCACGGATGATGATGATCCACGATGGAATGAAGGCCAGTGCGGCAGCAATGCGCGTCGGCTATGAGAGCGCATCGCAATTCAGTCGGGAGTTCAAACGTTTCTTTGGCGTAACGCCGGGGGAAGATGCGGCAAGAATTCGTATGATGCAGGGGAGTTGATTTCTTGTCGGCTTTAAAGCAGCGCGCCATCAATGAAATGCCGGAGTGACTCCGGCATACGGCTAATACTCAGGCGCTACAGTATTTTTTTTTAATCACCACGAACAACGTTCCCAACAGACCTGCGGTTAACAGAGCAATCGGCAGGATCATTAAAAAGGTCATCACCTGATCTTCATGACGTTTGACGAACGGGATCATACTCAGCGCATAGCCGAAGCTGGTGACGACGGTGACCCACAGCAGTCCGCTCAGCCAGTTAAAAAACTGGAACCGACGGTTAGGAAGCCCTGAAATGCCCGCCATCGTTGGCAGCAAGGTACGGACGAACGCCAGGAAACGCCCGGCAAGCAGCGCCATCAACCCGTGTTGGTCAAACATGCAGGTAGCGCGTTGATGGTATTTTTCAGGTAATTGCGCCAGCCAGCCTTTCACCGTGCGCGTGTTGCCCAGCCAGCGTCCCTGAATGTAGCTCAGCCAGCAACCCAGACTGGCGGCGGCAGTCAGAATAGCTATGGTAGGTAAAAAACTCATCACGTCCTGAGCGATCAGCGCCCCTGCCAGTAATAACAGGCTGTCTCCGGGTAAAAAGGAGGCGGGCAGCAGGCCATTTTCTAAAAACAGTGTGGCGAACATGACGAAGTACACCACGCTCACAACGTGTGGATCCGCCAGTGCGGCAAAATCGTGTTGCCAGAGCGCGGAGACAATATCTTGAATGACTACCATGGACTTTCCTGTGGAACAGCGTTTATGTGTGGATTGTACTCCTGAATTGTCCGGGATGCCTTGATCCCGGACGCAACAATTGCAGACTTTTCCACCAGAAGTGTCTGCATATATGTCCATCTGTGGCAATTTTACTCGATTCGGGCAAATCCTGCGGCCAAATCGGCAATCAGATCGTCAACATTCTCTAAACCGATATGCAAACGGATGAGCGTTCCGCTGAAGTCCACCTCGCCTTGCGGACGGATTGCCGCAATGTGTTCCGGCTGGTTGGCGAGAATCAGCGACTCAAAACCGCCCCAAGAGTAGGCCATGCTGAACAGGCTGAAGTGATCCAGATACGCGGCCAGCTCCTCATTATTGAGTTTCTTATTCAATACAAAGGAGAACAGGCCGCTGCTGCCGGTGAAATCACGCTTCCAGAATTCATGTCCTTTACTGCCGGGCAGTGCCGGGTGGTTCACGCGGGCGACCTGCGGATGGCTGGCCAGCCACTCGGCGACCTTTAAGCTGCTTTCATGGTGCTGACGCAGGCGTACACTCAGCGTACGCAGCCCACGGCTGGTCATATAGGCGGTATCGGCGTCCAGCATTTGCCCCATTAGATACGCATTTTCGCGAAGTTGATCCCAGCAGCGGGCGTTAGAGACCGCCGTGCCGACCATGCCGTCGGAATGGCCAATCAGATATTTGGTGCCTGCCTGAATAGAAATATCGATACCAAAATCCAGCGCTTTAAACAGCACTCCGGCAGCCCAGGTGTTATCAATCATGATGATTGCGTCAGGTGCTACGCTTCTGACGGCGGCAACAATAGCCGGAACATCATGCACTTCCATGGTGACAGAGCCAGGCGACTCCAGAAATACGACTTTGGTGTTCGGCTGCATGTGCTTCACAATATCGGCGCCAATCAGCGGATCGAACCAGCCGGTGGACACGCCAAGCTTGCCGAGAATTTTGGTGCAGAAATCCTGACTGGGTTCATAGGCGGTATTGGTCATCAGCACATGATCGCCTTGCTCCACAAAAGCGAGGATGGTGTTGGCAACGGCAGCCGCACCGCAAGGGAACAAGGCGCAACCCGCGCCGCCTTCCAGTTCGCACATCGCTTCCTGCAGAGAGAAATGCGTCAGGGTTCCGCGACGTCCATAGAAAAGCGCACCGTTGGCACGGTTGTGTGTGGCCTGCTTTTTGGCCTCCACGGTGTCAAACACCAGCGAAGAAGCGCGCTGGATCACGCTATTTACCGAGCCCAGCGTGTATTTTTTACTGCGTCCTGCGTGAACGAGCTTGGTTTCAAGTTGCTTATCTGCCATGTTGTCTTACCTGTTTTTATACGTCTGGATGTCTAAACTACCATGAATCAAAGATGACGCATCCTGCAGAACGGTTATACAGTAGAAAATAATCTCAAAATGCTTCTGGTGACTTTTTTACTGCGTAAGCGCAAGGAAAAGAAACCAAAGGTGCGGCAATATGTAAATAGTAATGAGAACGACTATCAATTCGACGTCGTTTTGATATCATTACGCTCAGATTTTGTGATTTGCGTCCTGGAGATACAGAGTGGGTAATAATTTGATGCAGACGGATCTTTCCGTCTGGGGTATGTATCAGCACGCCGATATCGTGGTTAAGTGCGTGATGATTGGGCTGATTTTGGCGTCAGTGGTCACTTGGGCTATCTTCTTTAGTAAGAGCCTTGAGTTCTTTACTCAGAAACGCCGCCTTAAGCGTGAACAGCAACTGCTGGCGGAAGCCCGCTCTTTAGATCAGGCAAGTGAGATTGCCGCAGGATTCGATGGCAAAAGCCTGGGCGCACAGTTGATTAACGAAGCGCAAAACGAGCTGGAACTGTCAGAAGGCAGTGACGATAACGAAGGCATTAAAGAGCGTACCGGCTTTCGTCTGGAGCGTCGTGTGGCGGCGGTAGGTCGTCATATGGGACGTGGTAACGGATACCTGGCCACCATCGGGGCTATCTCTCCATTCGTCGGTCTGTTCGGTACCGTATGGGGCATCATGAATAGCTTCATCGGGATTGCACAAACTCAAACGACCAACCTGGCCGTTGTTGCGCCGGGTATCGCAGAAGCGCTGTTAGCGACCGCAATTGGTCTGGTCGCAGCAATTCCAGCGGTTGTTATCTACAACATTTTCGCACGTCAGATTGGCAGCTATAAAGCGATGCTGGGTGACGTCGCGGCACAGGTGCTGTTACTGCAAAGTCGCGATCTGGACCTGAACGCAAGCGCATCCGCGCATCCGGTACGTGCAGCGCAGAAATTACGTGTAGGATAATGTTCCATGGCAATGAGCTTTAATGAAAACCTGGACGATAACGGTGAAATGCATGAAATCAACGTGACGCCGTTTATCGACGTTATGTTGGTTTTATTGATCATTTTTATGGTGGCCGCACCGTTGGCAACGGTGGATGTGAAAGTGAATCTTCCTGCCTCCACTAGCACGCCGCAGCCGCGTCCGGAAAAACCGGTTTACCTATCTGTTAAAGCCGATAAAAGTATGTTTATTGGCAACAATCAGGTGACGGATGACACCATGATTAGCGAGTTAAATGCACTGACAGATGGGAAGAAAGACACCACCATTTTCTTCCGGGCAGATAAAACCGTTGATTATGAAACCATGATGAAGGTTATGGATACGCTGCATCAGGCGGGCTTCCTGAAGATTGGTCTGGTTGGCGAAGAGACTGTGAAAGCGAAGTAATCCTCCTCATTGCCGGGTAATGGTTGTCGCCTTACCCGGCGTGCCTCTCCTGATTCAACTCCCTCGCATACCTGTTCTTATCTGTTCTCGTCTAACGCGACCGTGGTTGTCCTGGTGGGTTCGTAGTTCCCTTCAGACAGCTTTCGTGTCAGGCGTAAGGTGGCTGTTTCCCGCGCGAGTATATGCTGGTAGGTGCTTTCCAGTCGGGCCATGATTTTGTCCCGCAGTTCTGGTTGTTGCTCCATAATGGCTTCGATCGCGGCACCGTAGATCTCTTCTTTAGCCTGTAGCGTGTAAATTTCACGCCGATTTTGCCATTTCATCCGCACCAGTGCAGCGGGAATAGAGACTATCTCCTGAGCAACGCTTTCCAGCGTCGCGTTTTTATTGGCAATCAACACGGCTAAATTTTGCTTTAAGACAAACTCATCGCTTTTATGGTTATCTAAAGCCAAATAAACATTGTTATCCTCAACATCTTTCATTCTATTTCTCTTCCAGAGAATAAAAAATAGGGTCGCTGGTTTCACGCGTAATTAAATTAAGCCAAATTTTGTTGCCCTGTTCATTTATGATGGCTGTTTTTTGAGTCAAAATTTTACTTAATTCTTGTGCGTTAATATCGCCTTCTGCTTGTAGTGAATTGAGCAGGCGAGAGAATGACTCAATTTTTGCTGCACGAAACAGACGCTCTTTTAAATGACGGTCGCACTCTTCAAATAGCATATTTCGTGACTGACCGGTAACCGTTGAGCTAATCAAAATATCGGATTCGTAATCGCTTAATGTTCTCTTTCCCTGAGTCAAATTTTCACTATTATCTACGGGATTGGTATTGGTAGCGGGGCTGGATAAGTGAAAGTGCGAGGGAACAAGATGCTCGGGAAGCATGTTGAAATATCCTTTGATGCCAATGATATGTTGTTTTAAATAAACCAGGCCGCGTTGACAATAGCATGGCGTAATTTTAAAATCAAAAAAAATGGAGCCAGTATATGAACAGTATATTTTATTCTGTTATTACCCTGCTATTGCTGACCTGCGGGGTACTTTTGTTAATGCGCAGTGCAAATAAAAACCGACATGCCGAAAATGGGCACTCTGAAAACCAGCCGGAAATGCTGAGTAAAGAAGAAGGCGAGGACCATTTCTCGGTATTGATGAATTCGATTACGCCGGTCTGGTATTGGCGCGTTAATCACGAATATATCGATTTTATCCACTCCACGATCAAGCGGATGACAATGGTGGAGTTGAATGAGACACCTGGATTATTTGATGCGCAGCGGCGTTGTAGCGATCTCAACTCTGCGGTGTATAAATATTACGACAATATTAAAAAGCGCTGTTTGAACGGTGAGAAGGTCCCGCATGCCGACCTGGACGTGCTCAACCTGCGTCAGTGTTTTAGGGAGTTCAGTCTGGAGGCTTATCCCGCGCTTGTCGCGCTGGTGTGGCCGGAGTATCAACGCCCGGAGATCAAAGCGGAAGAGGTGTGAAGGGGACTGTTTGGCCCGTATTACGTGCCGGGGAGGCTAACGCTGCCACCCGGCACGATGTTACATACGGCTATTTGTCAGATGAGGCCTGCCACAGGTTCAGCTTACCGTCCGCGACGTGCTTATCGATCTGCGCCAGTTCTTCGGTGCTGAACGTCAGGTTCGCCAACGCCTGAACGTTTTCCTCCAGTTGCTCCGGTCGACTGGCGCCAATTAATACCGAAGTCACCCGGTTGTCTTTTAGCAGCCAGCTTAAGGCCATTTGCGCCATCGACTGTCCACGCTGTTGCGCCATCTCATTGAGCAACCGCAGGCTGTTAAAATTTTCTTCCGTCAGCATATTTTCCGTCAGCCCACGAACTTTTTTCCCTTCACGCTGCATGCGTGAACCTTCCGGAATGCCGTTGAGGTATTTCCCCGTCAGTAGTCCCTGAGCCAGTGGCGTAAAGGCGATGCAGCCCATGCCATTGGATTCCAGCGTATCCAGCAGGCCGCTGCTGTCTACCCAGCGGTTAAGCAGGTTGTAAGACGGCTGGTGGATCAGCAGGGGAATTTTCCATTCCCGCATCAGCTCGGCCATTTTCTGCGTACGCTCTGGCGAATAGGATGAGATGCCGACATACAGCGCTTTGCCGCTCTGTACGGCGTGGGCCAGGGCTGAGGCGGTCTCTTCCATTGGCGTATTTTCGTCGACGCGGTGCGAGTAGAAGATATCGACATAGTCGAGGCCCATGCGTTTCAGGCTCTGATCGAGGCTGGCGAGCAGGTATTTGCGCGAACCGCCAGAACCGTATGGCCCTGGCCACATGTCATAGCCTGCCTTGGTGGAGATAATCAGTTCATCGCGATAGTGTGCAAAATCCTCGCGCAGTAATCGGCCAAAATTCTCTTCTGCGCTGCCTGGTGGCGGCCCATAGTTATTGGCTAAATCAAAATGCGTGATGCCTAAATCAAATGCTTTACGCAACAGGGCTCGCTGTGAATCCAGCGCCTGAACGTGCCCAAAACTGTGCCATAAACCCAGCGATAGCGCGGGTAAGCGCAAACCGCTGCGCCCACAGTAGCGATAGAGCATCTGCTCGTAACGTTCAGGATTGGCAAACCAGGCCATGAGATCTCCTTAGTGCAGGTGAATTTCGAAACAACGTTTCTATTCTAGCGGGTTCACGGTGAATATCCCGTTCACCAGGTCACACTGAGATGAAAAACTGGGCAAAAACAGGTCACTGTGCTTTGCTTAAAAAAACATCAATCAGGAGTGCGACGATGCCGCGTTTGACTGCCAAAGATTTTCCGCAAGAACTGCTCGACTACTATGACTATTACGCTCATGGCAAAATAACGAAACGCGAGTTTCTCAATATGGCAGCGAAATATGCAGTGGGTGGCATGACGGCATTGGCCTTATTCAATTTATTGAAACCCAACTACGCTCTCGCAACGCAGGTAGAATTTACCGATCCCGATATTCTGGCGGAATATATTACCTATCCCTCGCCTGAAGGACATGGTGATGTGCGGGGGTATTTGGTTAAACCTACGAAGGTGACGGGAAAAGTTCCGGCGGTGGTGGTAGTGCATGAGAATCGTGGGCTGAATCCGTATATTGAAGATGTGGCGCGACGGGTGGCGAAGGCGGGCTTTATGGCACTCGCGCCTGATGGGTTAAGTTCGGTAGGGGGATATCCAGGCAATGATGATAAAGGTCGGGAATTGCAGCAGCAGGTTAACCCCGTAAAGTTAATGAACGACTTTTTTGCCGCCATTGAATTTATGCAGCATTATTCAGGGACGACAGGAAAGGTAGGTATCACCGGATTTTGCTATGGTGGTGGTGTGTCGAATGCCGCAGCTGTGGCTTTCCCTGAACTGGCCTGTGCGGTGCCTTTTTATGGGCGTCAGGTTCCTGCATCAGATGTCCCTAAAATAAGCGCGCCTTTATTACTGCACTATGCGCAATTAGATACCCGAATTAATGAGGGATGGCCTGCATATGAAGCGGCGCTAAAGGCGAATAAGAAAGTCTATGAAGCATATATCTACCCCGGTGTTAATCATGGCTTTCACAATGATTCTACCCCCCGTTATGATAAAGCTACCGCTGATTTAGCCTGGGAACGTACTCTTGCGTGGTTTGACAAATATTTGCGATAGAAAACAATAGATTATTTAATGCTTTTAATTAATTACCTGAATAATAATGCTACCTAATTTCATTAGCATTCATATTGATATAGGGTGGAGAGATAGTGGATGTACTTAAGAAAGTAAAAAAATAAAGAACGCATTATATCTTCTCTACTGCCTGCCGATAACAAGGATAAGTATCGCCTGATGGCGAATTCCTCATCAACGGCAAGGAAATTATTATGCGTTTGCTGAAAAACTTCACTATTCGTATTGTCATGTTGGCAATACTGGGACTTTTCTGCCTGCTCTGGTCGGGCGTGGGTTTATTCAGTCTTCATTCGTTATCAAAAATATCTGAAGGCAATGATATTGACCGCCATCTTGTCCATCAGATGACGGTTCTCAGTCAGGGTAACGATCAGTACTTTCGCTTCGTAACGCGCTTAAGTCGCGCCATGGATGTCAAAATGAGCGGCGGAACGCCTGATTTTGCGCCGGCGCAGCAGTCCCTGGAGAATATGAGTAAAAAACTCCAGGAGATGAAAACATTGTCTCCAGGCCCCATGGATCCGGAAGTTGCCGCGGCGGTACTGACGAAGTGGCAGGCGCTGCTGGACAATGGCGTGATCCCGCAAATGCAGTTGGCAAAGCAGGGCACGCTCACGGCCTTTGCGGAACATGCCAGTACCATAACGCCAGCGCTGAGCCGTGAATTTGGCGCCAGTGCCGAACGTTTTAACGCCACGGCAGGGGAGCGGCTTGATACCACCCGCGTGATGGTCGATGGCAAAACGTCTATCATCCGGACATTAATTATTACTGCCGTTATCCTCGGTATTGCCCTACTGTTCTTTACCGACCGTTACCTCGTCGCCATGATGGTGAAACCTCTGGGACGCATCCGTCAGCAGTTCCAGCAGATTGCGCAGGGCGATCTCAGCCATCCAATTGAAGATTTTGGGCGTAACTGCGTGGGCCAACTGGTGCCGTTACTGTGCGCGATGCAGGACAGCCTGCGTGAAGCCGTCAGTACCATCCGTTCAGGTAGTGACAACATCTGGCGAGGGGCGACGGAAATTTCCACCGGTAATAACGATCTCTCCTCACGAACTGAAGAGCAGGCCGCGGCGCTGGAAGAGACCGCTGCCAGCATGGAGCAACTGACCGCAACGGTAAAACTGAACGCTGAAAATGCGCGTGAAGCCAGCCAGCTTGCCGATACGGCCACAGAAACGGCAGGTAAAGGCAGCACGCTGGTTTCAGAAGTGGTTGAGACGATGGACGGCATTGCCGCCAGCTCTAAACAGATCGCGGAAATCACGTCAGTTATTAATAGCATTGCTTTCCAGACCAATATTCTGGCGCTGAACGCCGCAGTTGAAGCTGCCAGGGCAGGCGAGCAGGGGCGCGGTTTTGCCGTCGTTGCCGGTGAAGTACGCAACCTTGCCAGTCGCAGCGCTGGGGCGGCGAAAGAGATTGAGACGCTGATTGGCGAGTCATCTCGTCGTGTCGATCAGGGGGCTCGTCTGGTTAAAGAAACGGGATTAACCATGGAGGCAATTCTGCGCGGTGCCACCGAAGTGACGGTCATAATGAAGCAAATTGCCTCAGCCTCGGAAGAACAGAATAAGGGCATCTCGCAGGTGAGCGTGGCGATCACGCAGATGGACAGCGTAACGCAACAGAACGCTGCATTGGTAGAGCAAGTCTCCGCCGCTGCCGTGGCGTTGGAACGACAAACAGAGGAACTGCAACGCTCGGTGCAACAGTTCCGCCTCTCAGCGAATGATGTGCAATACGCCGCTGCTAATACTGCTTCCCCTTCAGCAGACAGCAAAACGTCTGCGGCAGCTAAAACGGATGAATGGGTGTCCTTTTAAGCTGGCATAAAAAGTTCGTGATACCTCTGGTCTTTGCTCAAAAAATCGCTATATAATTTATTATATAGCGATTGGAGGTTATGCATGGACAACCATTTTGGAAAAGGCCTGATGGCCGGATTAAACGCCTCAAGTGCGGACAGCGCACGCTCAGTGGCGAATTTTTGTGCGGATTATAAGCGTGGTTTTGTGTTGGGATTTTCACATCGCATGTTTGAAAAAACGGGCGATCGACAACTTAGTGCGTGGGAGGCGGGCATCCTCACGCGCCGCTATGGCCTGGATAAAGAGATGGTGATGGATTTCTTTAAAGAGAACCAGTCCAGTACGACAATTCGGTTTTTCATGGCTGGCTATCGGCTCGAAGCTTGATCCGAAAGGGGTATTCCGTTGCTTTAATTAATTACACTATTGACCAACACCTTCGTTTTGTTGCTCCGTCGAAGTAATATATCGCACATAACCATATAAAAAGTGTGGTAATGGCGCGCCGATCGCAATATGCAACATGCGAATGGTGCAAAATAAAAAGCCAGGTCTTCGCAACGGAATAACTATAAAATGACTGGAGATAACTCTCTCATCAATTCGAGCGGCATTAATCGCCGTGATTTCATGAAGCTTTGTGCAGCACTGGCCGCTACCATGGGGCTCAGTAGCAAAGCCGCCGCAGAAATGGCCGAATCAGTTTCTCGTCCTCAGCGCCCACCGGTTATCTGGATTGGTGCCCAGGAGTGTACGGGTTGTACTGAATCGCTGCTTCGCGCGACACACCCTACAGTGGAAAACCTCGTTCTGGAGACAATCTCTCTGGAATACCATGAGGTGCTCTCTGCCGCCTTCGGCCATCAGGTTGAAGAGAACAAACATAACGCTCTGGAGAAGTACAAAGGGCAATATGTTCTGGTAGTGGATGGTTCTATCCCACTGAAAGATAATGGCATTTACTGCATGGTTGCCGGTGAGCCGATCGTGGATCACATCCGCCGGGCCGCAGAAGGCGCAGCCGCTATCATTGCCATCGGCTCTTGCGCCGCGTGGGGTGGTGTTGCTGCCGCTGGCGTTAACCCAACGGGTGCCGTCGGCCTGCAAGAAGTTCTGCCAGGCAAAACCATCATCAACATCCCCGGCTGTCCGCCGAACCCGCATAACTTCCTCGCAACGGTCGCGCATATCATCACTTACGGTAAGCCGCCGAAGCTGGATACCAAAAACCGTCCGACATTCGCCTATGGCCGTTTGATTCACGAGCACTGCGAACGTCGCCCGCACTTCGATGCTGGTCGTTTTGCGAAAGAGTTTGGCGATGAAGGCCACCGTGAAGGTTGGTGCCTCTACCATCTGGGCTGTAAAGGGCCAGAAACCTACGGCAACTGTTCAACGCTGCAATTCTGCGACGTTGGCGGCGTGTGGCCGGTGGCTATTGGTCACCCTTGCTACGGCTGTAACGAAGAAGGCGTCGGTTTCCATAAAGGTATTCACCAGCTTGCTCATGTGGAAAACCAAACGCCGCGTTCCGAGAAGCCTGACGTCAATATGAAAGAAGGCGGTAATGTATCTGCCGGAGCGATTGGACTGCTGGGTGGCGTAGTAGGACTGGTTGCCGGCGTCAGCGTGATGGCGGTACGTGAACTGGGGCGTCAGCAAAAGAAAGATAACGCTGACTCACGGGGAGAATAACCGTGAACAGACGTAACTTTATTAAAGCAGCCTCCAGCGGGGCATTGCTGTTGGGCGCAGCGCCGTCCATCAGTCATGCGGCTGCAGAAAACCGTCCGCCGATCCCGGGTTCTCTTGGGATGCTCTATGACTCGACGCTGTGCGTAGGCTGCCAGGCCTGTGTCACCAAGTGTCAGGATATCAACTTCCCGGCCCGTAACCCGGAAGGCGAGCAAACCTGGTCGAACAACGACAAACTGTCTCCGTATACCAATAACATCATCCAGGTGTGGCGTAGCGGAACAGGCGTGAACAAAGACCAGGAAGAAAATGGCTACGCATACATCAAGAAACAGTGCATGCACTGTGTTGATCCGAACTGCGTTTCCGTTTGCCCGGTCTCCGCGCTGAAGAAAGATCCGAAAACCGGCATCGTCCATTATGACAAGGACGTCTGCACGGGCTGTCGTTACTGCATGGTCGCCTGCCCGTACAACGTGCCTAAGTACGACTACAACAACCCGTTTGGTGCGCTTCACAAATGTGAACTGTGTAACCAGAAAGGCGTTGAGCGTCTGGACAAAGGCGGTTTGCCGGGTTGTGTTGAAGTGTGCCCAGCCGGTGCGGTGATTTTTGGTACCCGTGAAGAGTTGATGGCTGAGGCGAAAAAACGTCTCGCGCTGAAGCCTGGCAGCGAATACCACTATCCGCGTCAAACGGTGAAAGCAGGCGATACCTATCTGCATACGGTACCGAAGTACTACCCACACCTGTACGGTGAGAAAGAAGGTGGTGGTACGCAGGTTATGGTGCTGACGGGTGTTCCTTACGAGGATTTGGATCTGCCGAAGCTGGATGATCTTTCAACTGGTGCGCGTTCCGAACATGTTCAACATTCCCTGTACAAGGGCATGATATTACCCCTGGCTGCGCTGGCGGGCTTAACCGTGCTGGTTCGTCGTAACACGAAAAACGACCATCACGATGGAGGAGACGATCATGAGTCATGATCCTAAACCGCTGGGCGGAAAAATAATCAGCAAACCGGTCATTATTTTTGGGCCGCTTATCGTCCTGTGTATGCTCCTGATCGTGAAACGTCTGGTCTTCGGACTGGGCTCAGTCTCCGATCTGAACGGCGGTTTCCCATGGGGTGTATGGATCGCGTTTGACCTGTTGATTGGTACTGGCTTTGCATGCGGCGGTTGGGCGCTGGCGTGGGCGGTGTATGTTTTCAACAGAGGACAATACCATCCGCTGGTACGTCCGGCGTTGTTGGCGAGCCTGTTTGGCTACTCGCTGGGTGGTCTGTCAATCACCATCGACGTCGGTCGTTACTGGAACCTGCCGTATTTCTACATTCCGGGCCACTTCAACGTGAATTCGGTACTGTTCGAAACGGCGGTCTGTATGACCATCTATATCGGCATCATGGCGCTGGAATTTGCTCCGGCTCTGTTTGAACGTCTGGGGTGGAAAGTTTCTCTCAAGCGTTTGAATAAAGTGATGTTCTTTGTTATTGCTCTCGGCGCGCTGCTGCCAACCATGCACCAGTCTTCAATGGGTTCATTGATGATTTCTGCGGGTTATAAGGTGCATCCGCTTTGGCAAGCTTATGAAATGTTGCCGCTTTTCTCGGTATTAACCGCCTTTATTATGGGCTTCTCGATCGTCATCTTTGAAGGCTCACTGGTACAAGCGGGGCTGAAAGGTAACGGTCCGGACGAGAAAAGTTTGTTCATCAAGCTGACGAACACCATCAGCGTGCTGCTGGCGATTTTCGTGGTTCTGCGCTTTGGCGAACTGATCTATCGCGACAAGCTGTCGTATGCGTTTGCAGGCGATTTCTACTCAGCCATGTTCTGGCTTGAGGTCGTGCTGATGGTCTTCCCGCTGGTGGTGCTGCGCGTCACTAAGCTGCGTAATGACTCGCGCATGCTGTATCTGTCTGCGCTGAGCGCATTGCTGGGTTGTGCAACATGGCGTCTGTCCTATTCGCTGGTGGCGTTCAATCCTGGTGGTGGCTACCACTACTTCCCGACCTGGGAAGAACTGTTGATTTCTATTGGTTTTGTGGCTATTGAGATTTGTGCATACATCGTACTCATTCGTCTACTGCCGATACTTCCTCCTTTAAAACAAAACGATCAAAATCGTCATGAGGCGAGCAAAGCATGAGCCAGAGAATTACTATTGATCCGGTAACCCGTATTGAGGGTCATTTACGCATCGACTGCGAAATCGAAAATGGCGTGGTATCTAAAGCATGGGCTTCCGGCACCATGTGGCGCGGCATGGAAGAGATCGTGAAAAACCGCGATCCGCGCGATGCCTGGATGATTGTGCAGCGTATCTGTGGCGTTTGTACGACCACTCACGCTATCTCTTCCGTTCGTGCAGCAGAAAGTGCGCTGAATATTGATGTTCCGGTGAACGCACAGTATATCCGTAACATCATTCTGGCCGCGCACACCACGCATGACCACATTGTTCACTTCTATCAGCTGTCTGCGCTGGACTGGGTGGATATCACCTCTGCCCTGAAAGCTGACCCAGCGAAAGCATCTGCCATGCTGAACGGCGTGTCCTCCTGGCACCTGAACAGCGCAGAAGAGTTCACCAAGGTTCAGAACAAGATCAAAGATCTTGTTGCCAGCGGTCAGTTAGGCATTTTTGCTAACGGTTGCTGGGGTCACCCGGCAATGCAGCTGCCGCCGGAAGTGAACCTGATTGCGGTCGCTCACTATCTGCAGGCGCTGGAATGCCAGCGTGATGCCAACCGCGTTGTGGCGCTGTTGGGCGGTAAAACGCCGCACATCCAGAACCTGGCGGTAGGTGGGGTTGCTAACCCGATTAACCTCGACGGTCTTGGCGTGCTGAACCTTGAACGCCTGATGTACATCAAGTCATTCATTGATAAGCTGAGCGACTTCGTTGAGCAGGTTTACAAGGTTGATACCGCAGTCATTGCTGCGTTCTACCCTGAATGGCTGGAACGTGGTCAGGGCGCGGTTAACTACCTGAGTGCGCCGGAATTCCCGACTGACGGTAAAAACGGCAGCTTCCTGTTCCCGGGTGGTTACATTACTAATGAAGATCTGTCGACCTATCGTCCGATCACCTCTCACTCCGATGAGTACCTGATCAAAGGGATTCAGGAGAGTGCGAAACACGCGTGGTACAAAGACGAAGCGCCGCAGGCTCCGTGGGAAGGTACAACGGTTCCTGATTACACCGGTTGGTCAGATGACGGCAAGTACTCCTGGGTTAAAGCACCGACCTTCTACGGTAAAACGGTTGAAGTGGGTCCGCTGGCCAACATGCTGTGTAAACTGGCGGCCAAACGTGAGTCTACTCATGCCAAGCTGAATGAAATCATCGCGATTTACACCAAGCTGACCGGTAAAACTATCGAAGTGTCTCAGCTGCACTCTACGCTGGGTCGTATTATTGGCCGTACCGTTCACTGCTGTGAACTGCAGAACGTTCTGCAGGATCAGTACAACGCGCTGATCGTGAACATCGGTAAAGGCGACCACACCACCTTCGTGAAACCGGATATTCCGGCAACGGGCGAATTCAAAGGTGTTGGTTTCCTCGAAGCGCCGCGCGGTATGCTGTCTCACTGGATGGTGATTAAAGATGGCATTATCAGCAACTACCAGGCGGTTGTACCGTCAACCTGGAACTCTGGCCCACGTAACTTTAATGATGAAGTGGGACCGTATGAGCGCTCGCTGGTAGGTACGCCGATTGCCGATCCAAACAAACCGCTGGAAGTGGTTCGTACCATTCACTCCTTCGATCCTTGTATGTCATGTGCGGTGCATGTGGTGGACGTTGACGGGAACGAAGTGGTCTCAGTTAAGGTTCTGTAATGCGGATATTAGTCTTAGGGGTCGGCAATATTTTGCTGACCGACGAAGCCATCGGAGTACGTATCGTTGAGGCATTAGAGCAACGGTACATCCTGCCAGACTTTGTTGATGTTCTGGACGGTGGTACGGCTGGGATGGAGCTTCTCGGCGATATGGCGAACAGAGATCATCTGATCATTGCTGACGCCATTGTGTCGAAGAAAAACACGCCAGGAACGATGATGGTCCTGCGGGATGAAGAGATCCCGGCGCTGTTTACCAACAAAATCTCACCGCACCAGCTTGGCCTGGCCGACGTTTTGTCGGCCCTGCGTTTCACCGGAGAGTTTCCGAAAAAGCTGACGTTAGTCGGCATTATTCCGGAGTCACTGGAGCCGCATATCGGGCTAACGCCAACGGTCGAAGCGATGATTGAACCTGCACTTGAGCAGGTTCTTGCTGCGCTTCGCGAATCAGGTGTTGAAGCGATCCCTCGGGAGGCGGCTCATGTCTGAGGAGTTTGTCGGTTTTCAGACGGCCCCGAAGATGCAGATTCAGGCAGCGTTTGAAGAGGTTGCCCGGCGTTCGATGCACGATCTCTCTTTCTTGCATCCGAATATGCCGGTATATGTCTCTGATTTTACGCTGTTTGAAGGGCAGTGGACGGGGTGTGTTATCACACCCTGGATGCTCAGCGCACTGATTTTCCCTGGACCAGACCAGGTCTGGCCGGTACGTAAAGTCAGCGAAAAAATCGGGCTGCGTCTGCCGTATGGCGAGATGACCTTTACCGTTGGTGAACTGGAGGGCGTATCACAATACCTTTCCTGTTCACTGATGTCGCCGCTTTCGCACAGCATGTCTGCGCAAGAAGGAGTGCGCCTGACTGACGATTGTGCGCGAATGCTGTTATCGCTGCCGGTGAGCGATCCAAATGCGCCGCAGCTCAATCGCCGCGCGCTGCTGCTGGGTCGTCGGAACTGCGAAAATGCATGAGCTGTCCCTTTGTCAGAGCGCGGTTGAGATTGTTCAACAGCAGGCAGAGCAGCACGGTGTCAAACGTGTAACCGGCGTTTGGCTGGAAATCGGGGCGCTCTCCTGCGTTGAAGAGAGCGCCGTGCGTTTCAGTTTCGACATCGTCTGTCAGGGGACGCTGGCGCAAGGGTGTGAGCTGCATATTGATTACAAGCCAGCCCAGGCATGGTGCTGGGATTGCAGTCAGGTTGTGGAAATCACCCAGCATGATGCGCAGTGTCCACATTGTCAGGGGGATCGTCTGCGAGTTGATGCGGGCGATTCACTGAAAGTGAAAAGTATTGAAGTCGAATAACCCATAGGTTGCTATGGGGCGGAGTCAGATATGTGTATTGGAGTCCCTGGTCAGGTTCTGGCCGTTGGTGAAGATATTCACCAGCTTGCGCAGGTTGAAGTGTGCGGCATCAAACGTGATGTCAATATTGCCCTGATTTGTGAAGGTGATACGGCTGAGCTGGTCGGGCAATGGGTGCTGGTGCACGTAGGGTTCGCCATGAGCATCATTGATGAAGATGAAGCTAAAGCCACGTTAGACGCACTTCGCCGTATGGAGTACGACGTCACCAGCGCGTGATTTTATGCCGGATGGCGCAGCGCTTATCAGGCCCGCGCCTTATATGTAGGCCGGATAAGGCGTTTGCGCCGCCATCCGGCATCTTACGTTAACCCTGGCGCTTATCTTCGGTATGGGTATCGAAATCGCTGGCGTCATGGCGTTCATGAAGCTGCTCGTTCAGCGGTCCGTTGGTACGGTTCACAATACGACCACGCTTAACCGCCGGACGCGCCGCAATCTCTTTTGCCCAGCGCTGCACGTGCTTGTAGCTTCCTGCATCAAGGAACTCTGCCGCGTCGTACACGTTACCCAGAACCACATTGCCAAACCACGGCCAGACTGCCATATCGGCGATGGTGTATTCATCTCCGGCGACAAACTGATGCTGCGCTAACTGTTTATCCAACACGTCAAGTAAGCGCTTGGCTTCCATGGTGAAGCGATTAATCGCGTATTCAATTTTAACCGGCGCATAATTATAGAAGTGACCAAAGCCACCGCCGAGGAACGGGGCAGCACCCTGTAACCAGAACAACCAGTTTAGCGTTTCAGTACGTTTTGCCAAATCCTGCGGCAAGAAATAACCATATTTTTCCGCCAGATAGAGTAGGATTGCGCCAGATTCAAATACGCGAACCGGTGGGTTTTGCGAGTGGTCACGCAGTGCCGGGATCTTCGAGTTCGGATTCACCTCAACAAAGCCGCTGGAAAACTGATCGCCATCGCCGATGCGGATAATCCAGGCATCGTATTCCGCGCCCTTCACGCCCTGCGCCAGCAACTCCTCCAGCATAATCGTCACTTTCTGCCCGTTTGGCGTACCCAGCGAATAGAGCTGCAGCGGATGCTTGCCAACCGGCAGCGTTTTCTCGTGTGTAGCGCCGGAAACAGGGCGGTTGATATTGGCGAATGCGCCGCCGTTCGATTTTTCCCACGTCCAGACTTTCGCGGGCTGATAGGTATTGTCTGACATAGTGACCTGCCTTCTGAGTGGTTGTTTGATGCAGTGTAGCAGCCAGGTAGAACTCAATTTAACAGATTGGGACTTTATGCCGTTTTGTGCTGAAAGGGGAAGATAAATCTAACCCGTTCATTGTACCTGGCCCGTACTCCATGAAGAGGAAATCATTGTTGCACGGAAATTGCTACCGTATTCACCATCAAAAATTGGCGGTGAATAAGCAGTAATAATGAAAAAGGGTGTTCCAGGAGTAAGCGGTTATCAGGGCCCGGCGGGTGGGTGGGGCGCGGTAAAAGCCGTCACTGCTTCGCTGTTTTCGCAAAAGGCTGTCGCCCGCGATATTATCGCGATGTTTAAAATGAACCAGGTGAAAGGGTTCGACTGTCCGGGCTGTGCATGGCCGGACCCTGGCCATCGGGCACCGATGGAGCTGTGCGAAAATGGCGTTAAGGCGGTTTCCTGGGAGACAACCAACAAGAAAGCGTCACCAGAATTTTTCAGCCGTCACCCGGTTTCCACACTCTGGCATTACAGCGATTATGAGCTGGAAAACATCGGTCGTTTAACGCAGCCGATGAAATACGATGCCGCGTCAGACACATGGCAGGCGGTGGATTGGGATATCGCCTTCCAGGAAATCGGCGAGCGTCTGCGCAGTTATGATTCAGCCCAGCAGGTTGAGTTTTACACCTCCGGCAGAACGTCAAATGAAGCAGCGTTCCTGTATCAGCTGTTTGCCCGCGAATATGGCAGCAGCAACTTCCCTGATTGCTCAAACATGTGCCACGGACCGACCAGCGCAGGGTTAACGCCGGCCATTGGCCTTGGAAAAGGAACCGTTGAACTTGAGGACTTTGACCACTGCGATCTGGTGATTTGTATCGGGCATAACCCTGGCACTAACCATCCGCGCATGCTGACCACCTTACGCGACGTTGCCAAACGCGGGGCTAAAATTATCTCCATTAATCCGCTGAACGAAAGGGGGCTTGAGCGCTTTAGCTTCCCGCAAAGCGCGAAAGAGATGTTCACCGGTCAGGCGACGGCGCTGAGCAACGACTACTACCAGGTAAAAATGGGCGGTGACGCTTCGCTGCTCAAAGGCATCATGAAAGCGCTAATCGAAATGGACGAAGCGCGGATCTTATTGGATCAGCAGCCGACGCTCGATCATGCGTTTATCGAAGAGCATACCGCTGGATATGCCGCGTTGTATGATGACTTACGCCAGCGTAGCTGGGCGGAGCTGGAACAGGACTCGGGTCTGACGCGCAGTCAGATGGAAGATCTGGCGCACAGCTACAGTAAATCCCGCGCCACGATTGTTTGTTACGGCCTGGGCATCACCCAGCATAAAAACGGCACTGAGAACGTCCAGCAACTGGTAAACCTGCTGCTGCTGAAAGGCAATATAGGTAAGCCGGGGGCGGGGATCTGCCCGTTGCGCGGTCACTCTAACGTGCAGGGCGATCGTTCTGTGGGGATCAACGAAGCGGCGTCCGAAGATTTCCTGCAACGCCTTGAGACGTATTTTTCTATCCGTGTTCCGCGCAAACATGGTCGTTCCAGCGTGGAGAGTATTCGCGCCATTGAGCGCGGAGACGTAAAAGCACTTATCTGCATGGGTGGCAATCTGGCGGTGGCGATGCCCCAGCCGCAGCGTACCTTTGCGGCGATGAAAAAGCTGGATCTGCAGGTCCATGTGGCGACCAAACTGAACAGATCACACCTGCTGCTGGCAAAACACAACTATTTGCTCCCCGCGTTGGGTAGAACCGAGCGCGATCTGCAAGCTACGGGCATTCAGTCTGTGACCGTCGAAGACTCAATGTCGATGGTCCACGCGTCCTGTGGCGCGCTGAAGCCGGCTTCCCGCTGGCTAAAATCCGAGCCCGCGATTGTGGCGGGCATGGCGCGCGCAACGCTGCCGCTTTCGCCGGTAAACTGGGAAGCGTTGACCGGGGACTACGCGCTGATCCGTAATGCCATTGAAGCCGTGATCCCGGCGTTCCACGACTACAACGCCCGTATTGCTGAACCGGGCGGGTTTCGTATGGATACGCCTGCTTCGCGCCGTGAATGGCGAACGGAGAATGGCAAAGCCAACTTTATCGTCAGCCATCAGCGGGCGGTAGAGCGGGAAAATCAGCCTGCCGATACGCTGATACTGGCGACGCTACGCAGCCACGATCAGTACAACACCACGATTTATGGTATGAACGATCGCTATCGTGGCATTACCGGTCGTCGGGATGTGGTGTTTTTAAGCGTCGAAGAAGCGATGAGCCGCGGTCTGAGCCAGGGTGATGTGGTCAACGTTCAGGCGCTGGACGACAACGGTCAGCCCTGCGCGGATCGCATCATGTACGGCTTAACGGTGGTGATTTACAACATGGCGGCGGGCTCAATTGGCGCGTATCTGCCTGAAGCGAATGTCCTGCTCTCGTTGGAGGCGGTGGATACACAAAGTTTGACTCCGGCCTATAAAAGCGTGCCGGTAATCCTTACCCAGGTGTAGTTCCTGTTGTGAATTTTTCGCCTCTGAGCGCCAGTCGCTGCGTTGAGGTGTATGATGATGTCGACCTCTGTCCGGTTAGTGTCGCAGAGCAGGCAATCAGAGCGAAAAATTCACGCCAACCTGCTCAGGCTGTATTGTTTTGAGGTAAGGTGCATGAGCAAAGGAACGACCAGTCAGGATGCCCCATTCGGGACATTATTGGGCTACGCCCCAGGTGGCGTAGCAATCTACTCTTCAGATTACAGCTCCCTCGACCCACGGGACTACGACGATGATGCGGCATTTCGCAGCTATATCGACGACGAATACATGGGCCACAAATGGCAGTGCGTAGAGTTCGCACGCCGCTTTCTCTTCCTTAACTATGGCGTGGTCTTCACCGATGTAGGCATGGCCTGGGAGATCTTCTCCTTACGCTTCCTACGTGAAGTGGTGAATGACAATATCCTGCCGTTACAGGCATTTCCCAATGGTTCACCCCGCGCACCGGTAGCAGGCGCGTTGCTTATCTGGCAAAAAGGCGGCGAATTTAAAGATACTGGCCATGTGGCGGTCGTCACCCAGTTGCTGGAAAACAAAATCCGTATTGCCGAACAGAACGTGCTCCATACGCCGCTGCCTCCCGGACAGCAGTGGACCCGCGAGCTGGAGATGGTGGTTGAAAACGGTTGCTACACCCTGAGGGATACCTTTGACGACACCACCATCCTTGGCTGGATGATCCAGACCGAGGATACTCGTTACAGCCTGCCGCAGCCGGAGATCGCCAGTGACTCACTGAAAATTGGCGGCGCGCGACTGGAAGATAACGGGCAGTTTGACGGTAAATGGCTGGATGAACAGGATCCGCTGCAAAAAGCCTACGTGCTGGCGAATGGGCATGTGATTAATCAGGATCCGCATCAGTACTTCACCATTACCGAAAGTGCCGAGCAGGAGCTGATCAAAGCCACTAACGAGCTGCACCTGATGTACTTGCACGCGACCGACAAGGTGCTGAAAGACGATAACTTGCTGGCGCTGTTCGATATTCCGAAAATCCTCTGGCCGCGCCTGCGCCTTTCCTGGCAGCGTCGTCGGCATCATATGATTACGGGTCGTATGGATTTCTGTATGGATGAACGTGGACTGAAGGTGTATGAGTACAACGCCGATTCCGCCTCGTGCCATACCGAAGCTGGCTTGATTCTCGAAAGATGGGCCGAGCGTGGTTACACAGGGCAGGGACACAACCCGGCTGAAGGGTTGATCAACGAACTGGCGGGTGCCTGGAAGCACAGCCGCGCACGTCCGTTTGTCCACATCATGCAGGATAAGGATATCGAAGAAAACTATCACGCGCAGTTTATGCAGCAGGCGCTGCGTCAGGCCGGGTTTGACAGCAAAATTCTGCGTGGCCTCGATGAGCTACGTTGGGATGATGCCGGTCAACTGATTGACGGTGACGGCCGCCTGGTGAACTGTGTCTGGAAAACCTGGGCGTGGGAAACCGCGATTGAGCAGGTGCGAGAGGTCAGCGAAACGGAGTACGCCGCGGTACCAATTCGTACCGGGCATACGAATCAGGAAGTGCGTTTAATCGACGTGTTGCTGCGCCCGGAAGTGCTGGTCTTCGAACCTCTGTGGACGGTGATCCCAGGCAACAAAGCGATATTGCCAATCCTCTGGCAGCTTTTCCCGCACCACCGCTATCTGCTTGATACCGATTTCACTGTTAATGAAGAGCTGGCACAAACCGGTTATGCGGTGAAACCCATTGCAGGACGTTGTGGCAGCAACATCGATCTGGTGAGCCATCAGGAAGAGCTACTGGATAAAACCAGCGGTAAGTTTGCCGAGCAGAAGAACATTTATCAGCAGCTTTGGTGTCTGCCAAACATTGCCGGTAAATATATTCAGGTTTGTACCTTCACCGTAGGCGGTAACTACGGCGGTACCTGCCTGCGCGGCGATGAGTCGCTGGTGATTAAGAAAGAGAGCGATATCGAGCCGCTGATTGTGGTGAAGGAAGAGTAATCTTTTGGCATGTTCTTGATTGAAATACGAAAAGCTGGAGTATATCTCCGGCTTTTTTATTTATAGTTAAATTGGTGCTGGTTAACTTTAAATAAGTTTCGTGATGTATATATAAGAGCGTAAATATTTTTAAGATTAATGTCTTATAACTTAAATGCATTCGTTTAATGAATATATTCACCAATGATTAATTTTCGTCGCTTGTATCAGATAAATATTTTATTGATTTTAATTTTAAATAATAAACACTAATGTGTTATTTGGCTGATTAGTGATATCGATCAAGTTTTCTCCCGTGGAATATATCGGATTCCGACTGCGTACTAATTATAATCATTAATTGTCATTAACAGTCATTATTGACTGCCCACAGAAATGACGTTGTAAGAAACACGTTGAGTGATTAGAAAATGCTCCGTCAGGAAATGCACAATATCGGCAGGAATCGCCGGTCTGAGAGGGACGTATGGGTGACAGTTTTCAGAATGAAGTGCCGACAGCACGCGTTAATATTAAGTTAGATTTACATACCGGAGGCGTGCAAAAAAAGGTTGAATTGCCGTTAAAACTTTTGACCGTGGGGGATTTCAGTAATGGTAGAGAACAACGACCATTATCGGAGCGCGAAAAGGTTGATATTAATAAGAATAATTTTAATGATGTGTTAGCTAAGTTCTCACCAGTGGTTAATTTGAGTGTTAAAAATACGTTGGCTGGTGATGACAGAAAGGACGATATTAACCTTACCTTTAAAAATATCCGCGATTTCGAACCCGAACAGGTCGCAAGAAATATCCCACAATTACGCGTTTTGTTAGCTATGCGTAACTTACTGCGTGACCTGAAATCTAACTTACTCGATAACGCCGCTTTTCGTCGCGAGCTGGAAATCATCCTTAAAGATCCGGACTTGAGTCAGGAATTGCGTGATGAACTGGCAACGATGATGCCGGAAGAGATTTAAGGCTATACAGGGTTTCCTCCGCTAAATCGGCAGGAATAGTAAAGGATCATAAAAGGAATATGTTGATGTCTGTTCAGGAACATACCTCTTCAGTCGCGACCACCACGACCAGTGAACGTAGCGTTTATCAATCCCTCTTTGACAAAATTAATCTTGCCCCGGTTTCGACATTAAAAAACGTCGATGCGTGGCAGAGCGATGAAGCGCTATCTGATGCCGCTCCGGCTGAACGCGTGACCGCTGCGATTCAGGTTCTGGTCTCATGTCTGGCGGATGCTGCGCAGCCCCTGGAACGTCTGGATAAAACGCTGCTCGATGAGCAGATTGCTCGCCTGGATAAGCAAATTAGCGACCAGGTTAATGAAGTTATGCACCATGCTGAATTTCAAAAACAAGAATCGCTCTGGCGTGGTTTGCATTCGATGATCACCGGCATCGATTTTCGCCGAAATGTCCGTGTAGAAATGATGGATATCAGCAAGGATGCGCTGCGTGATGATTTTGACGACGCGCCGGAGCTTATCCAGAGTGGGTTATACCGCCATGTTTATATTGAAGAATATGATCAACCAGGCGGCGAACCCATTGCGGCAATGATTTCAGCGTACGAATTTGATAACAGTCCGCAGGATATTGCACTGCTGCGCAATATTTCTGGCGTGTCGGCTGCTTGCCATATGCCGTTTATTGGTGCCGTGGGGCCGAAATTCTTCCTGAAAGAAAATATGGAAGAAGTCGCGGCCATAAAAGACATCAATGATTATTTCGAACGTGCTGAATACATCAAGTGGAAAGCATTTCGTGATAGCGATGATTCACGCTACATCGGGCTGACTATGCCGCGTGTGCTGGGTCGCCTGCCGTATGGCCCAGATACGGTGCCGGTACGCAGTTTTAACTATGTTGAAGAAGTTAAGGGGCCGGATCACGAAAAATATTTGTGGACCAGTGCCTCTTTCTCTTTCGCTGTGAACATGGTGAAAAGTTTTATCAAGAATGGCTGGTGCGTCCAGATCCGTGGGCCACAGGCGGGCGGCGCGGTTAAAGATTTGCCTATCCATTTGTACGATTTAGGTACAGGTAATCAGGTGAAAATCCCGTCTGAGGTAATGATTCCGGAAACCCGCGAGTTTGAATTCGCCAACCTCGGTTTTATTCCGCTTTCTTATTATAAGAATCGTGATTACGCCTGCTTCTTCTCTGCTAACTCGGCTCAAAAACCTGCACAGTTTGATACTCCGGAAGCGACGGCTAACAGTCGGATTAACTCACGTCTGCCGTATATATTCCTGCTTTCTCGTATCGCTCACTACCTGAAAATCCTGCAGCGAGAAAACATTGGCACGACTAAAGATCGCCGTCTGCTTGAGCTTGAACTTAACAACTGGCTGCGCAGTCTGGTAACCGAAATGACCGATCCTGGCGATGATTTACAGGCATCACACCCGCTGCGTGATGGGCGTGTCGTGGTGGAGGACATTGAGGATAACCCCGGTTTCTTCCGCGTGCGCCTGTACGCTATTCCGCATTTCCAGGTTGAAGGTATGGACGTCAGTCTGTCGTTAGTTTCACAAATGCCTAAGTCGAAATCTTAACGACGCAGCGCACAGGAGGTGCGATGAAGATCTATCGTCCGTTATGGAGCGAGGAGGCCTTTCTGGCTCCCCAGCAGTTTCAGCAACAGACTCGTTGGGATGCCTATGTCGCTGACGTTGTGGCTCACATGTCACTTTCATCACCGTGGGGCGTCATCAGCGCGGAGTTTGACGAAAGTGCGCTAACGGTTTCCCGTTTGAATCCCGTTAATCTGGTGGTGCGCTTCCCTGACGGTACGTTAGTGGATACAGGTATTTCAGATAACCTGCCTCCGGCGTGTGATTTATCGCACCTTACTGGTTACAACAGCGTTGATATCGTGCTGGCATTGCCGCTGCTTTCGGCTAATGGCGGTAACCTTTCATCAGGCAACGGCGTTAGCCGCCCGTGTCGCTGGCAGCAGGAATGGCTGCCAGTGCAGGATCTCGCAGGCCAGGAGCAGACTGATATGGCGGTGCTGCGGCATGCTATTACCCTCCGGTATGCCCACGACGATAACAGCGCTTATCTCACCTGTCCGGTAGCTTGCCTTATTCGTAATGCTCAGGGGCAATGGGAATTAGGGCACGATTTTTTACCACCCTCGCTTTCACTCTCAGCGAGCCCCTCATTAATCAATTCGCTCGGTGATTTGGTACACCGTATCCAGGCCCGTTGCCGCCGTCTGATGGCCTTGCGCCGTGAAAGTAATGAACGAATGGCGGATTTTGCGGTAGCAGATGTTTCATTGTTTTGGCTGCTGAATGCGCTTAATAGCTCAGAGCCTGTTCTGAAAGAAATGCTGCAAAACCCAGGTCGTCACCCCGAGCTTTTGTGGCGGGAGTTGGCGCGGTTAGCCGGCAGCCTGCTGACCTTTTCATTAGAAAATGATGTCAGCGTTGTACCTCCATACCAGCACGCAAATCCGCAGCAGGTATTCCCGCCACTGTTTGCACTGCTGGTGGAACTACTGGAAGCCAGCCTGCCATCTCGCGTTGTCGCGATTGAACTGACGCAGGAGCGACAGTTCTGGTATGGCGCTCTGTCGGATGCACGGCTGCGTGAAGGCGCTGATTTTTATCTTTCCGTTCGTTCGCCTCTTCCTGCGCATGTCCTCCTGACGCAGTTTCCACAGCTGTGTAAAGCAGGAAGTCGGGCTGATGTGTCAGATGTCGTCAATGTGGCACTCAGCGGCATTCCATTAAAACCGCTGACGCATGTACCCGCCGCTATCCCACTACGACTGGAAAATCAATATTTTGCTCTTGAGATTAATCATCCAGCCGCCCAGTCCATGCTGGACGCCGGTAATTGCGCTTTCTATGTGCCGGGAACGTTGGGAGAGATTCAACTTGAGCTCTTTGCAGTATTAAGGGATTGAAATAAATGAATAAGGATATTGATCAGGTGTTCTGGCCAACCTGGCTTGCTGTAAGCCAATTACGCGATGGGCCGGAAGTTGACGATGGGGCTGCTTTCTATCGCCAGGCCTGCCAATGGATTGATTCTGCACGTGAGGCCTTGCGTGATATGGGATACAGCGAACACAGCGTTGAGCACATGCTCTATACGCAATGTGCATTACTGGATGAAAGCGTGTTGAACCGCAACCGTCAGGATAGCGGTTATATCACCTGGCTTGCGACACCTTTACAGGCCCGCTATTTCAACACCACCAATGCCGGGGAAGAACTTTGGGAGCGTATTCGCACCGTTCTGCGCGAGCCCGTTCCTGATACCGCCGTATTAACCTGCTTTTATCGCGCAATCACGCTCGGATTTGTGGGGCGCTATCGTGAGCAAGGTGACGAACGTCGCGAAGATGTTCTTGAGGCGCTGGCGACTCAGGCGATGCCTTTTAAATTAAAGCACGATGCGCCGGTAATTATGCGGGCTTCCGGCTTCTCTGGCGGTAAGCGCCGCTGGTGGCTGGCATGGCTTGTCGGCGCGCTGGCGTTAGGTGCTTTATGGCTCACATTTTCTCATGTCTTACAAGGGCAGATTGCTCAGCTTATTGGGCAGGGTTAAGACATGGCTCAGTTGCGAGGGATCGTGAACTATGTACTGGCGACCGTGCTGGCTTTGTTGCTGGTCTGGGGATTCAGTCCGTTAAGTGCAGGTGTTCGCAGTGGTCTTACCGTCTTTATTTTACTGCTTTCCATTCCTGGAATCGTTTATGGCTGGCGCCAGTATGGTCGGCTGACGTCTGCTCATGACGTTCCGCTCCCTCCAGAGAGTTTCAGTGGGCCTGTTGTGCTGGTATGTGGCGATACTGCCCCCTTGTTTGCCGGACGTGGCGATTCCTGCGAGAGTTCACAGGGCTGGTATTTATCTGTTCAATCCCCAGAGCATTATAGTGCTCTGGTTCGTCAGATAGCTGTGCAGCGTCCGGGGCTTCTTATGCGTGTCTCCGTGATGCTGGCGTTAATCCCGGAACGGCATAATGATGAAGATGCGCTTAAGCACATGCTGCTCAGTTGGCGGCGGGTGGTGACCCAGAGTCGGCGTTGGTTATCTGGTATACCGCCATTTTGGCTGTGTTGTTGGCTGAATTCTCCTCAATGCAATGAGACTGTACGTTGGTTTATTCGCACCCCTCAGGATGCTGAAGTGCAGTCGGCTACAGGATTAGATGATTGTGTTCCTTTCTCATCGCAAGAGCACTCTGCTCGCCATTCTCATCTTACACATGCAGTGTGGTTAGATACTTTACTGGGTTGGCTGAAGAAGGAGCAGGGCGACGCCGAGCGCCATGTTCCGCCACTTTTCTCTGCTTTACGGGTTGTGTGTTTCACCTCATTAGCGGTCTGTGAAAATAATCTGTGGCAACGGCATATCACCGATCGGACAACGATTTCTCCTGCGGTTTCTGCAGCGTCCGAACTGCTGCCTTTTCCTGATTTAGCATTGCCTTTTTTATCCCGCCGCCGGGCGCTGACAGCATTTCAACGAACGTTGGGTATAAGTGGTCTGCTATGCGGCATTTTTGTCGGACTGGCGATGGCATGCAGCTTTATCAATAACCAGCATCTCATCAGGATCACAAACGATCATCTGACGCTATACCGCCATCTTAGCGGCAATCCTGTCGAGCCAAAGATTCAGGCTCAGGATCAACTTCGTCGGGATGCGCAGCGGCTTGATCGCTGGTATCAGCGCGGCGAACCCCTTTCTCTTTCAATGGGATTGTACCAGGGGATGAGATTGATCCCACCTTTGCAGGCCGCAATCAGCGACTGGTTGCCACCTGAAAAACCAAAAGCGATCTCCCCGCAAACCGTGCGTCTCAACAGCATGTCGCTGTTTGATACGGGCAAATGGGCGCTAAAAGCGGGTTCAACAAAAGTACTCATTCGAGCTTTGGTCAATATCAAAGCCAGACCCGGTTGGCTGATAGTCATCGCCGGGCATACCGATGATGTGGGTGACGATAAATCTAATCAACAGCTCTCTCTCAAACGTGCGGAATCTGTTCGCGACTGGATGCGTGATACCGGTGACGTCGCAGAGAGCTGCTTTGCCGTTCAGGGTTACGGTGAATCACGTCCCTACAAAACCAACGATACGCCGGAGGGTCGGGCTGCCAACCGCCGTGTAGAGATCAGTCTGGTACCGCAGGCTGATGCCTGTCGGGTACCGGGAATGAAGGAACCGTCACCGGAAGGCGGTGACGCATTAGCGAAGTAAAAATGGAGAAAAAGTTATGGCAATTCCAGTCTACCTTTGGCTGAAAGACGACGGCGGTGCGGATATCAAAGGCTCTGTTGACGTGAAAGACCGTGTGGGCAGTATCGAAGTAGTGGCTCAGGAACATAACCTGTACATCCCTACCGATAACAACACCGGTAAGTTGACCGGGACGCGTATCCATACCCCATTCCTTTTCACGAAGGAAATCGATGCCTCCAGCCCGTATCTGTATAAGGCTGTAACGACCGGTCAGACCCTACGCCAGGCAGAGTTCAAATGGTATCGCATTAATGATGCGGGTCAGGAAGTGGAATACTTCAACACCACTCTGCACAACGTGAAAGTGGTGAAAGTAAACCCTGTGATGTACGACATCAAGGATCCGGCTAAAGAGAAGCACAACCACCTGGAGCAGATTGAACTGCGCTACGAGAAGATCGTCTGGACGTATAAGGATGGCAACATTATCCATTCTGACGCCTGGAACGAGCGTACCACCGCGTAATGCACTAACGGATGAGGATTTCCTCATCCGTTTTTTTATGCCCTCTGCTGAGCGTCCGGAGTGGGGGTTAAGCAGAGAGTATCAACGTCACTTATTACCTTATGGGCATTGGATTACGGCCACGGGCGGTAGCATGCCTGAATACAGGGAGTCAGGAACCAAATGGAACACCAGTCAGCAGTGTTATTACGTCGTCTCAACCCCTACTGCGCTCAGGCGCTTGAAGCGGCAGCATCGTTATGCCAGACGCGCGCGCATGCAGAAATCACGCCTGAACACTGGTTACTGAAGTTGCTTGAGCAGGGGGAGGGCGATATTACCGTCATCGCTCGTCGCTATGAATGGGATATCGACAATCTCTGGCAGTCGCTGCTGGCGCATCTGGATGTTCAGCCTCGTTCCGTGAAAAGCCGCCCGCAGTTGTCTGATGCGCTTCTTTCTTTAATGCAACAAGCGTGGCTATGCGCCGCAACGGATGAAAATTCGCAGATACGGGGTGTGCACTTGCTGATGGCGCTGGTAGGCAAGCCGTCATTGCTGAAGTGCGATGGCCTGTGGCCTCTTCTGAGCGCAGGACATACTCAACTGGAACGCCTCCTGCCGCTATTAAATGTCCAGTCTGATGAGCGGCCGGAAAGACAGCAAGAAGCCGCTCTGGCGCAGGTTTCCTTTGATGATGAACCGCGTCCTGGACCGGCTGAATCGATGTTGTCGCCAGCATTACAAGGCGTGCTCGATAAATTTACGCAGGACGTTACCGCGAAAGCGCATGCCGGCGGTATCGACCCGGTATTTGGTCGCGATAATGAAATTCGTCAAATGGTGGATGTGCTGTCCCGTCGGCGAAAAAACAATCCCATTCTGGTTGGGGAACCCGGCGTCGGCAAGACCGCTCTGGTGGAGGGGCTGGCGCTGCGTATTGCGGAAGGTAACGTGCCGGATAGCCTGAAAGCGGTGACGTTACGCACGCTGGATCTTGGGCTGCTTCAAGCGGGGGCTGGAGTGAAAGGTGAGTTTGAGCAGCGGTTGAAAAATATCATTGATGCCGTTCAACAATCACCAATACCGATTTTGCTCTTTATCGATGAAGCACACACCATCATTGGGGCCGGTAATCAGGCGGGAGGCGCAGACGCAGCCAACCTGCTAAAACCCGCTCTGGCCAGAGGAGAATTACGAACCATTGCGGCGACCACATGGAGCGAATATAAACAGTATTTTGAGCGTGATGCTGCGCTGGAGCGGCGTTTTCAGATGGTGAAAGTGGATGAGCCGGATGATGATACTGCCTGTTTAATGCTGCGCGGTCTGAAATCACGCTATGCGGAACACCATGGCGTTCACATCACCGACGACGCGGTTAAAACCGCCGTTACGCTCTCTCGCCGCTATCTTACTGGGCGGCAATTACCCGACAAAGCCGTCGACCTGCTGGACACCGCAGGCGCAAGAGTGCGGATGAGCCTTGATACCGTTCCGGAACCACTGACGCGTTTGAAGTCGGAGATAACTGCGCTTGAAATTGAAAAGCAGGCGTTGCTTGCCGATCTCGCGCTAGGAAATGGTCAGCATGGTGAAAGGCTGGCCAGCATTGAACAGCATGAAAATCGTCTGCTTGTCGAGTTAGATGAACGCGAAACCCAGTACGGTCAGGAATTAGCGCTCACTGAGCAACTGCTGGCCAGCCGCCGTGATATTTCCCGTCAGGCGGAGACGGTTGAATTGCAGCAGCAGCTTAGTGTGCTTCAGCAGGGTCATCCTTTACTGTTTCCGGATGTAGACGCGCGCACTGTCGCAACGGTGATCGCCGACTGGACTGGTGTACCATTATCTTCATTAATGAAGGACTCCCAGACAGACTTGCTGACGCTTGAAACTCAGATGGGAAAACGCGTTGTCGGGCAGGATTATGCGCTGAATGCCATCGCGCAACGACTGCGCGCATCAAAAACGGGTCTTACGCCGGAAAACGGCCCGCAGGGTGTGTTTCTGCTTACCGGACCAAGCGGTACCGGGAAAACGGAGACGGCGCTGGCGCTGGCCGAGATTCTGTTTGGCGGTGAAAAATCGCTGATCACCATTAATCTGTCTGAATGTCAGGAGCCGCACACCGTGAGCCAGCTCAAGGGCTCGCCTCCGGGATACGTGGGTTATGGTCAGGGAGGGATCCTGACCGAAGCCGTGCGAAAGCGCCCCTATAGCGTGGTACTGCTGGATGAAGTCGAAAAAGCGCATCGCGACGTCATGAACCTGTTTTATCAGGTATTTGACCGTGGTTTCATGCGCGATGGCGAAGGCCGTGAAATTGATTTTCGCAATACCGTTATTTTGATGACCTCCAATCTTGGCGGCGATGCCGTGATGCAGCTGCTGGAAGAACAGCCGGAAGCGGCAGAGCCCGATCTGCATGAACTACTGCGCCCGCTTTTGCGCGACCATTTTCAGCCGGCGCTGCTGGCACGTTTCCAGACCATTATCTATCACCCGCTCAGTGAACCAGCGCTGCGCACCATTGTACAAATGAAGCTGGATCAGGTTAGCCAGCGATTGCAGCGCCACTACGGTATCACCACGACGATATCCGAGAACCTTTTTGATGCCCTGACCGCCGCTTGCCTGCTACCGGATACGGGGGCGAGGAATATTGACAGCCTGCTGAATCAACAAATCTTGCCAGTGCTCAGCCAGCAGTTGTTAACGTATCTTTCCCGGCAGCAAAAACCTCTGCAACTTACTTTAAGTTGGCGTGATGAAGAGGGAATTGAACTGATATTTGATAGCAAGTGAAAAATAAAACCCAGTGAAAAGACTAGCGCTGGGTTTTATTTTGTATCGGGATATGCGTTGCGCTAAAGGACTAAATATGGATGGTGCTAAAGATCTTGCAAAAGATATGCTCGAAGCTATTAATGTTGATGATTCTGGATTTATTGCTGCTTTGGTAAAAGGGCTTATATCATTTCCTGTTAGTATGGGGTATTTGGCCTATGATTTTATGGACACAGAACATCGCAGAGCGAATGAAGATGACAAATACAGGTTTGCCAGACTTATTAATAAGGTGGGATTTAATAAGGAGCTGGTAGATCAGGTTGTTGGAGTTTTTATTGATGATTTTTCTTCTCGACTGGATGTTGCTTTAATGGCAGAAAAAATAGCTGGAAATAGTGCTGGAAGGATGATTTTCTCAGAGCTAACTGGCGTTAAAATTGGGGCTGTTATTTCTAATCGGCTAGTCACGGCATTTTTTTCAGGTGCTGCTATAGGCTCGCTTCTTACGCTGGGAGCGGAAGTATCCAGAGCAATCTATACATCTCGCTATCTGGCTGCAAGGAGTCCAGGTCATTATCAAAAATTGAAAGATATGGGGGACCTGGATCTGCTTTATTTTCTGATAGAAGATCTTGTTTCACCTTTTGAAAAAGCAATTGAATTTCACAATGCAAATTTAGTTTTTTTTAATGAGGTTTGCCAATGTTTTCTGGACGGCTTGGGAAGTTTAGAGAAATAGCCAGATATTTAATGTATTATTTTTCATATCTGGCTGGTAATATCTTATGTATGTTTGGTATTGCCTTTTCTATTTGGTTCTTCTTTATTTCTGACGATGGATTTAGATATTTATGGGGCGCGGGAGGTTTTTTATTGATTGTTTTTGGGTATTTTATGATGAAATTTGGCTGGCCTCACGTACGTAGTAATTGGGATGATTATCTGTGATTTTTATTTAATGGAAAACTGTTTTATTCAGTTTTTATTATGGTTTATAAACGCGTAATTATAGTTTATTAAACGGAGTTAACGCTATGAATATGGAAATAGCATCAGGGCCCACGCTTAACCGCTACAGTTTATCGGTTTCTTCATGCCCGCATGAACTGGATGTGGAACGTTTTGAGGGGCTGGAGCAGTTAAGCGTCCGTTACCATTATTCAGTCCGTTTTACCTGCAGCGCTTCAGAGCTGACTGCCGGTATGTTCCTGAACCAACCGGCTTTGCTGACCATGAAAGGCGGGGAATTACTGCATGCCCTGCCCGTGAAATTCGTCCACGGCGTGGTGACCCATTTCCGGCGTCTGACGGGGTCGTGCGACCAGGTCAGCCATGAAATCATCATTGAGCCTTATCTCTCCCTGCTGGGTAAACAGTTCCGCACGCACCGCTTCTTCATAAACAAATCGGTCCCGGAAGTGGTGAGTGAAATCCTGCAGGAGCACGCCCTGCATGGCTGGGAGTATGAATTCACGCTGACACAGAGTTATCCGAAGCGTGAGCAGATAAATCAGTACCAGGAGAGCGACCTGGCGTTTATTGAGCGTCTGCTGGCGGAAGTGGGGATATTTTACTTCTTCACGCTGCAGCCGGACACCCGGACGGAAGTGGTGCATTTTGCAGACCAGCAGAGCGCCTATGAGTTTGATAAACGGCTGGCGCTGAACAGCCCGTCAGGAATGAGCGACAGCGGGGCGGACTCCGTCTGGGGACTGAACATTCTGCACCAGGTGGCACCGGCGGGAGTGACGACAAAAGACTATAACCACCGCGAAGCGCAGAAGGTGCTGCAGTCGGCGAGGGCGGATATCACCGGCGGCGAAGGCGAGGAAATGCGCTATGGCGAGGTGTATCACTACAAACCGCGCCATCTTGAAACCGGGGATGCATTCGATCCGGCGGCGGAAACCGGGAACTTCTGGGCGCGACTGGACCACGAGCGTTTTCTGGCGGAGCAGACGCTGATAACGGGTTTCAGCACGGATGCGGGGTTACGTCCGGGACAGGTGTTGACGATAACGGACAACAGCGTGCCGTCGACGCTGCCGGGCGTGCTGCAGCAGCCGGTGGTGGTCATCCGGGCCGGGTTCAGCGGCAGCAGGAAGGATGCGCTGAGGGTAACGCTGGCGGCGGTGCCGTACAGTGAGACGCAGTGCTGGCGTCCGGCGCTGAAGGCAAGACCGAAGGTTAGCGGCACGCTGACGGCACGGGTCAGCAGCCCGAAGAGCGGGGATATCTACGCGCATCAGACGGCGGAGGGGCTGTACCGGGTGAAGTTCGATGCAGACCAGGACAGCAAACAGCAGGGTTACGAGAGCATGCTGCTGCGCCTGGCCAAACCCTACGGCGGCGACACCTACGGGATTCACTTCCCGCTGATACAGGGCACAGAAGTGGCGGTGGCGTTCCATGAAGGTGACCCGGACCGGCCCTATATAGCCCACGCGCTGCACGACTCCCGGCATCCTGACCACGTGACACAGGCAAACCACACCCGCAACGTCATTCGCACACCCGCGAACAACAAGCTGCGCATGGAAGACAAACGGGGCGAGGAGCACGTCAAGCTCAGCACCGAGTACGGCGGCAAGACGCAGCTGAACCTGGGGCATAATGTGGATGCACAGCGTGCGCTGCGGGGCGAGGGGTTTGAACTGCGTACAGACCAATGGGGAGCTATTCGGGCTGGGAAAGGGATCTTTATCAGTGCCGATCGCCAGGAATTAGCTGGAGGTTTGCAGTTAGATATGCATGAAGCAGTAGCTAACTTACAAGCTGCGCTTCAGGATGCGAAAGGTATTCACTCTGCGGCAGAAAAAGCGAAAGCAGAACTGGCTGATATCGAGAGGCAAAAAGCATTGTTAATGGAGTCTATGACAGACCTCAAGAAACAGGCTTTACTTTTTTCTGCTCCTGCTGGCATTGCGCAGGTGACTCCTGCCAGCATCCAACTCTCATCAGGTGAGAATGTCATTGTAACCTCCGGAGCGGACACGGATGTCAGTGTCGCTAAAAAATTCCGCCTTGGTGTGAAAGAAACAATAAGTCTTTTCGCTCAGTGGATGGGAATTAAAATTTTCGCCAGCAAAGGAAAAGTGGAAATTCAGGCGCAGGGAGATGCAATGGATCTGCTGGCAAAGAAAACGTTGAGTATAGCCAGTAAGGATGAGCAGGTGATCATTACCGCAGCGACAGAGTTAGTACTCAGTTGTGGTGGCGCGTATATCAGGCTTAAAGATGGTGAAATAGAAGTAGGGGCGCCTGGTAATGTACGCGTAAAGAGCATTGGGATTCAGAAAATGGCTCCTGCAACATTAAATGCCAGCATAGAATTACCGGATCCTTGCGCCACAGCTATTGATGCTGCTGGTGGTACGCAAAGCCCTACAGTGACGCTGGGTTGATGGAGGACCAATAATGAAGGAATCATTAATAACTTATGATTACTCCTTACAGGCAATGCAAAAACAAGGGGGTTATATTGGTGAGCAAATATTTAATTCTTTTAGAACGTTAAATAGAAATTGCATTTTAATGATTGATACTGCAATTATAAGGTTGAGAAATAAAGAATCATCATTCTATAATGAAATAACAAATAGAGATGTTGTAAGGGTACCTGTTGCTACTCGTTATCTATCATCTGAATTTGAACCTTGTTTGGTTTCACTGGATTTATCCTTACCTGAGGATTGTAAGTTACTACAAGAAAGCATTATGCAATCTCTGCAAGAGATCGAACCTAATGAAATACTGCTGGGTAAGGGCAGGATGGTATGTGGTTGGCTTTCTTGCGAAGAAAACATTGTAAATCTCGCAGATTATCTGGGAAAGGTGGCAATCCAGCAGCATGATGGAAAAGATGTTTTGCTTCGGTATTATGACCCGGCAATTATGATCTCTCTTTTATCTATTCTGGATGACTGGCAACAACGACGTTTGTTAGGGCCAATTGAAGTGTGGAGTTTTATTGATGGCGATGGTCAGTTTATCAATAAAATAAATCAGTCTGAGAATCAACTGCGACTTTCATATACGTTATCGCTGAGCGCTGACAATTGGCGTGATATAAATTTTGCAGGGATAAAAAATAGAGTTATCTGTAATTATCGTCTGGCTAATTTGAGTCGTGAACGGTTTTCAGAGCCCGCGGTATTTAAGCTATTGAAGCAGTCACTTAAAAGAGCTGTATTGTATACTTTTTCTGATCAAGAAGATCTTATCAAGTGGGGCGAGTGTTCAATTAATGTTGCTCCGGAGTTTTATAACCATGGATTTATTAAAAACTTGCTTGAAATAAATAGCTTAAGTGAGAGGGGGAAATTTACTCAAATCATATCTCATATCACAGAACAACAATGGAATGAAATTCGAGCAAACATTAATTAAGCAATTTACAGTTCGAATATGTGGGAGAACAGGGATGATAAATCATAAATGTGACTGTATGTCACAGGGACCGGCATTACTACCTGTACGCTATGCGGTGGTTCCTGAATATATTAAAGAACCATTGCCGGCGTGGGCAAAACCTGGAATATCAGCTTACCCGGCGGAAAACGAAAACTACCACTATGCGCTACGCGCGATGCGCAGGGGCTATATCTATATCTACTATCCGTACCAGACGGACTGGGAAGCGTGGTCGGTGTGTGATGACGGCAGTTTGTGGAAACAGCTGTCGGCGAAAAATGTTCTGGAGAAATCAGAGCCGGACTGTCGGCAGGGAACGTACAGTGATGGCGGAAAGGATTTTCTGACGCTGCCTTATGAAGTCCTGGAGAATGATATCTGGATAGCATTCACGCAGTGTCCCTGGACGGAAAAAACGCTGGAGCGTTACGCGGGCGATGCAGGGCAACGGCAGAGCAGAATGCAGTGTCTGAGTTCATCGAACTGGACGGCGCCCCAGGCTTCACAGCAAATAACAGAGGCAACCACAGCAAATCTCGCCAGGGTTCTGGATTACATCCCGGCGCAGGGCAGCCAGCTGAGTCCGGCAATGCGGTTACCATATGGCACCCATACTAAAATCCGCGTCAGCCAGTGTGTGAGTGAACGCTATGCGATAGTCAAAGAGCCGGGGCCGCAGGAGACATTGTACCCGTGGAAGAGCGGAGTGGCCGGAAACACAATCCGGCAGATGAAGGAACGGGGTGTGAAGCCAGACGGTACCCCCGTTACACCGTTGCTGATGGCGCTGCATGATTCAGCAGGGATAACGCATGAGCTGACGGGATGGACGAATGATGTCCTGGCGATGGCGAAGATATTTGGTGAAGAACGCGCCCTGGAGTTCTGTACCCAGAGTCTAATTAACGGAGTTAAGGAGATTGTTAACAAAAGCTCGGAACAGAATGTTGCAGCCCAACTTGCTGAATTACCGCAGGAAACATATATTTCTCCACCGGCAATGGATTATTCTTATGATATGTATGTCCAGAATGAGAAATCTAAAGGTACAGACCCGAAGGATATACTAACTCGCGAAGAATTCGAAAAGCAGGTAAAGGGAAAACAAAACGAAGTTTATAAGAAACAACAGGTAGCTAATGATTGGTCTAAATATGCCCGAATGATCAATCAGAGTAAATGGGACTCTTTTAATCAATGTTGTGCTGATCTAACACCAAAAATTGATAAACAGCTCGCTAAGCTGATTAGCTATCGCTGTGGATGGTTACAGGCTTCGTTATTTATAACAATATTACAGGATTTTTTTTCTAACGATCCTGTTGATAATGCGAACTATCGTGAAATTGCTGCCTTCGCAATGGCTGGTCTTGGTGAGTCGCCATCAGGTATAAAATTGCTGGATGACTGGATAGACGCATATACTACGAAAAGTGAAGCTAATCTCGTCTGGAGAACACATTTTTATAATAATCCAGAGATCATGGCAGATGTGGAGCCGTTATTGGCTAGTTTGCACCAGTGTAGTATTTCTCCGGTTTCTGAAAATGATGTGCTCTACTTTTTTGAGAAGAATGGTGCTAAACTTAATAAAATATTTAAAGGTTTTGAAAAGGCAACGAGTGAAATTTCAAAACCACTGGCTGGCAATGTCGTATTCTCGAAAAGAGTGCTGTATCAAATGGACCAGCACATGGCAACCGTAGGGGCCAGGTTTTTTTCCGTATCACGGATTGGACCTGTTCTCAATACCATGAATGACCTTATTGTTCGAACCCTTTTCTCGCTATCTTCCGGAAAGTCAGAGTTAGAAACCAAAACATTGTTCAGCAAATATTTTGGTTGGGCCACGGAACGCAGGGCTTACATTGCCGGCACTGTTTTTTACAGCCCGCAAAGAGTCATCCGGGCCGATCTTCTCCGGGGGGCGAGTAAGAAATATGCCGCACTTGAAAAAGCGTATGCCAATTATCTTAGCCAGCCTGCGGGATCTTCTGGTTATGCGGTGACCAGTATTAGGATTTTTGTTTTATTTTTCAATGTGGTCGAACTGTATAACCAACTCGATAACTTTAACAATCAACCTGCTGACTACGCGAAGGTAATCAGCGCAATATCGGCAACGGCGAGCGGGGTAATTGATATTGCGACCCCTGCGACGGAGGTCATTCTTAAAGAGAAAAATAGCCTCCACTACATGAAAATGTTTGGCGCAGGATGCTCGTTGATAAGTGCGGGCCTTTCGCTGGGGTTAGATATTTCAACATTATTGAATAAAGTTAATTTACCGAATTCCAGTAAAAAATGGGCATTTACCGGCTTATATTCAGTCAAGACTCTTAGTGATGTTGCCATTATTGCCAAAGCGGAAGGAAAATTGATGACGGTGCTGATTGAACGCTTTGGCTGGAAGACTCCTGAAGGGGAATTAGCCGTATGGCTGGGGAGGGCAGCTGCGCCTCAATTAACAAAATTAGGCGTCGAATGGGTGGGGCTGTTGGCCTCGTGGGAGGTGGCTCTGTTATTGATGGTCGCAGAATATATTTTGACGGAATATTATTCACGTGATGCGTTACAGTCGTGGATTGAGAATGGCTTGTTTGGTGATGATTGTTCGATTGATATCGACAGTTATTCGCCGGAAAGAATCAATATATTTATTGATGAGACCCGAAATTCACTGCAAGAAAGCTTACGTCAATTATCTTCAGGTAAAAAACCACAACGTGGGAAACCAATAATTTACTGGCCATTTATTATCTATGATGAGCCGGAAGTCCCTGTTGTGGTTTAATTGTGGAGCAGCGAAATACTATGACAGAAGATGACGAACTGTTTGCCGATATGCCCCGGGCCTATATCCGGGGACTGGAGAAGGGAAAAGGGTATGTGGAAGAAAACTATCTCCGGGAGCGCAGAGAGTGGATAAAATTAAGACAAACCATTGCGTACTATGAATCGGACGGCAAGAAGAAGCATAAAAAACGGCTGGCAGAACTGTACCGTGAAGAAAAGCAGCGGGCAAAAGCGCTGGCCGATATGCCACCGGACCCGGTACTGCCTCCGCCAGCCCCGCTGATAAAGGTCAGTGGCGTGGTGACAAACTACCACCAGCGCTGCCTGACGCACTATTTTGACACCAAAGCCTATCCGCAGACGTGGGAATATTTCAGCAGGCAGGATGAGAACATGGCGTCTGCCGCGATGGTGCTGGCCTCGACGGGGTCAGCAGCAACGGCACAGGGCATGGTGGCGAGCAATGAAGACAGGGTTCCTTCATCGGCGTGGTACGTCACGGGCGAAATCAACGGCCGGTCCTTTTCAGGGTGGCTGGGCGCGCCCTATTGCCGGGAAGGTGAGGAAGTGGAACTGATTGCCGCGCCAGTGGGAGAGGAGTACCTGGTATATGCCCTTGTCCGGCCGCATGCGCGTTCGCTGACCATGCCACCGTGGTGTTACCAGGGAATACGACGGGCGCGAATAGACGCGATGAAAGTCCCCATTTCGGTCGTTATTCTTCTGGCTATTCTGCTGCTGGTAGTGGGATTGTATAAAGAAGATTGGGTTCTTAGTGAAGGATTACGGCAAGTGATAACGATATTTTTGGTTACGGGAACCTTTCTGTATATCTTCCCCGCAATATGGACGATCTGGCGACGGCATCCCTTTCCGAAAGAACAGCTGACGGAGGAGATATTGACTGTTGCTGGCTGGGAAAATGTGACCAATATTGATTTGCGGAGATTAAAGCGCAGAAGAATTAAAGAATTTAAAAAGAAGGGAAAATCTGTTCGAGTAATGACATCAGGATGGTGGTTTTATTACTATTAGACGATTTTTTTGTAGGTTAAATTTCAAAGCTAATATTTTTAACAGATAAGGTGTTATTATCTGATCTTTATCTAATCATATAGATATGTTTGGTAAGTGTTTTTTTTTGGAAAAAAACATATCTGGATAGTTATATTCTTTTATAGCGAGGATTTATGTTTCTAGGCTTAGTCAGACTCAATGATCCATTAAGTAGTGGTGGCAAAGTAATTTCTGTTTCGTCAACGATGATTATCGATGGTTTAGGCGTCGCATTGCTTGGTGATACTGTTATATGTCCAATTCCATTTCATGGCGTAAATAAGATAATCCAGGGGTCTACAGAATGGATCTCAGATGGAAAACCAGTAGCTGTGCATAAATGCATGTGTCAATGCGGTTGCTATGTTATTTCAACACTTCCCTGTACGGGGATCTGGTAAGTTAAAATGAGTTGGAATATTCCTGATAAAAAGGCAATGCAACCTGTACCTTCTATTAGGTGGGGGCGAGATAGTGGTGTTTTTTTCTCATTGTTAATAACTGTTGTTCTGCTATTTGGTTTGTTTTATTATATTACTCATAATAGTAATTCAATATATTGTGCTTTTGTAATATCGTTAATTTTTTCTTTGTTATTTATTATATACATAGGGCTTCGATTATTTCAGCTCGGCGTGTCTCTTGAAAAAAATGAAATGATATCAACGGAAAGTTCTAATATTGATTATGAGTGGTCTGAATGGGCGTCTGGTTATATAAGTATTGTAGATTACAGCTATCTCTTTCCTGAAGAATCACAGATACCCAATTTACGTGAAGGAAGTGAGTTCAATGCCATTGGAACCAGGGCATTACATTTTCCAGAATCGATTGATTATACTATTTTATTCCATGAGTTATTAGTTCCAATGAGAGCTAGATTAATTGATATTACTTCTAAAAAAGGTTTGGTTATTAATTTTATTGTTGGTCAGATGTATGGGACTTCGGCATGGCAGTCTTTTTTATTGGCCTGGAAACGACTTGGGCTTTCTGATGACATAATTAATAACAGTGAAATTATCTTGCACGATTATGTATTAAATATTAATGAATGGCTAAGTGTTACGGAGAATAAATTCAGATTAATTATTGTAGGAGAAAAATCAAAAGAAATCAAAGATAATCACCATGGAACGGGCGATGGTTTGTGTGCTTTTCTTTTTGCTCCGACTGTTTTAGTTAATCAAAATAATATTTCTGAGAAGGCACGATTGTACAGGTCTATTTCTACAGATGAAAATCATCTGATCAAAGATCTTAACGATTTGATTTTTTATCAGGCCAGAACCGGGATGATCAACAATTTATTGATAGGAAAACATAGTGATAAAAAAGATGTAGCTAAGGCAGCAATTCTTCTTAACGAACATAATAACAATCTTGAACAGTATTACGCTGAGTTATATATCGGCATTCAGGGAGAGTTTGATATCTGGATGATGTTGATGTTTTCTTTATTAAATGGAAAAAACGTGAGTGCTGTTGATATAATATTTTCAGAGTCGAATGGTAGGATTATATTATCGAGGGTTAAAAAAAATAGAAGTCAGGAATAGATATATGCAAAAGTCCAGTTTGCTGCGGTTGCTTGGTTTGTTATGTATTTTGGTTGTTGTTGGTTTAACATGTTACGTAGTGCTTTTTTACTACGGAGAGTATTTGGGGGTGAGCACCCAAGCAACAAGAGTAATAGCTGTTATAACCGTTTTATTAGCACTGTGCTATATTTTCAAAATATGGCAAATGAATGCTTTGAAATCAACACTAATGTCGTATACCTCATTAGTTAAATATAAATCTATTTTTTATTTTTTTTTGCCATGGAAGTCAGCTTCTAAATCAAATGTTGGAAATAATACGGCGCCTGCATTGGATAATAATATATTCATTAACTTCTGCTCTACACTTAAAGATAATTACGGCCATCGCTGGCGCGCCAAAACCCGTATTCTGCTGGTGATGGGGGATGTCATTCAGGTTGAGTTACTGGTACCAAAACTCACCTCTCTGCGCTGGGTTGAAGGGGATGGCGTGGTGTTAATCTGGGGAGGTACGCTCACTGAACCGCCAGATGTTTCGTTGTTTGATGCGATACGCAAGCTGCATCGGCGCCCGCTGGATGGGATTGTATGGGTAACCCCCACTTTTCGGCACCAGGATTCATTGGTTCAATCGGCACCTGTTGTCTCTTTAACCGCAGAACAAATAGATAATGCTGCCCGCCATCTTCAGGCTGTTTTTACCACGCTTCGCTGGCGAGTGCCGTTATACCTTTGGTCGCTGCATGGCGCACAATCCGTTCTGAATGCCGCGATGGCCCAGTCTGCGACGTGTTTATTCCCTGCTGGATGTACAACGGCGTTATGTCGTTCGCAGCTGGCCGCGCTGGTCATGCAGTTGGCGGAACAGGGTTCGCAGCAGGTTACGCGCAATATCCACAGTAACTTCTTACTGAAAATGGCGAATGCGCTCACGCAAAACGCAGAAGCCATCAGCGACGCGTTAGCCACTTTTTTCAGCCTGCATCGGCCTCTGCCGCTGGCGGCGGTCATCTTGAGTCAGCATGTGGAAAGTACTTCACCGCGCGTGGCGCATGCCTGGGCGCGTGATGAGCGCTGGCGCGCGCTGCTTGATTCGCTCCCTGCGTTACCTGCTGAGCTAAAGGCACAGCGCACAGGCCGTTCAGGGATGCGAGTGCTGGCAGTCGGTACCGCTGGTTTGATGTTGCTATGGGGCGCGGGAATGGTGGTGTCTTTCCTAGCGAATCGCAATCTGATCGGCGAAAGTCTGGATCAGGCGAGACTGGCAGGTGGTGCGGATGAACCGCTCGCCGAGCGTCTTACGGCGCTGTCCGCGCTTCAGCAAACCCCAGGCATGCTTCGCTGGCGTCAGCTGAATGGGGCGCCGTGGTACTACCGCTTCGGCTTAAGCCAAAATGATGCTCTGTTGGATGCGCTATGGCCACGTTATACGCGTATCGCTATTCCGCTCCTGCGTGATGAAGCCGCGCAACATCTCACTCAGGAATTAACGGCGTTAACCCGACTGGCTCCAGACAGTCCGCAGTTTTCCGCCCAGGCAAAGATCGCCTACAACCAGCTGAAAATGTATCTGATGCTCTCCCGGCCTGAGCAGATGGAGGCATCATTTTTTAGTCAGGCGCTGATGCAAGACTGGCCGGAGAGAGCGGGTATTTCGCGCGCATCATGGCAGGGCGTTGGGCCTGGGCTTTGGCAGTTCTGGGGCGAAAACCTTCAGGCGCATCCTGAATGGAAAATAACAGCGGATAAAAATCTTATTAACCAGGTGCGAACGCTGTTAATTCGTCAGATGGGGATCCGCAATGGCGAAGCCGCTCTGTATCAGAAAATCATTGAACAGGTAACGCCGCATTACACCGCTCTTCGTCTGGAAGACATGACCGGCGATACCCGGGCAGATCACGTATTTTATACCCGGAATTCGGTTGCTGGGGTGTATACCCGCAAAGCCTGGGAAGAGGAGGTTTTGCCCGCCATAGAGAAAATCGTAAACAACCGCCGGGAAGAAATGGATCAGGTACTGGGAGATGATACGCATTCTGCAAGCGACCCTCTCTCTCCACAGGCCTTAAAGGCGCGTCTTAGCGAGCGTTACTTCACGGATTTTGCCGACAGCTGGCTGGATTTTCTCAACAGTATTCGCTGGCAGCGCACCCAAACGCTGAGTGATGCCATCGATCAGCTCACGTTGATTGCAGATATCCGTCAGTCTCCTCTGGTTGCGCTAATGAATACGCTCGCCGTTCAGGGACGCACAGGGTTAACCGGAGAAGCGCTGTCGGACTCACTGGTGAAGTCGGCAAAGGATCTGTTTAACACCAAAGAAAATCAGACGATTGACCAGCATGCGCGGGAAGAAGGCCCTATGGCGAGTACCTTCTCGCCAATCCTGGCATTGATGGATGAACAATCGGGCGGGCAGGATATCAGCCATCTGAGTTTGCAAACCTACCTGACCCGGGTAACGCAGGTCAGGCTGAAACTCCAGCAGATTACTAACGCTGCCGATCCACAAGGCATGAGTCAGGCCCTGGCGCAAACGGTGTTTCAGGGCAAAACCGTCGATCTCACCACCACGCGTGACTATGGCAATCTGGTAGCGGCAAGCTTAGGCCAGGCATGGAGTGGATTTGGTCAAACTATGTTTGTTCAGCCGCTGGAGCAGTCATGGCAGCAGGTGTTGCAACCAACCGCAGCGGGCCTGAATGCGCAATGGAAGGCGCTGATTGTGAATGACTGGAACAGCGCTTTCGGCGGACGTTATCCGTTTCGCGATGTCGGTAGCGAGGCTTCTCTGCCGCTGCTGGCGCAATATCTGCGAAGCGATAATGGCCGGATCCCGCATTTTCTCGAAAGTCATTTAAGCGGTGTATTGCATAAACAGGGAAGTCACTGGGTTGCCGACACGGTGAATGCGCAGGGGCTGGAGTTTAATCCGGCGTTCCTTAAGGCGCTGGACCAGCTCAGTCAGATTGCGGATGTCGCATTTATTCGTGGAGAAGCTGGGATGCGTTTTGAACTGCGCCCTGGAACGGCGCGGGATGTGATGCAAACCGATCTTGTACTGGATGGGCAAAAACTCACCTACGTTAATCAGATGCCAACCTGGAAAAACCTTGTCTGGCCAGCCGATACGTCAGCGTCAGGGGCCACCCTAAGCTGGGTGAGTACGAATACGGGAACCCGAATCTACTCAGATAACCCCGGCACCTGGGGCTGGATAAGACTGCTTGAGAAAGCGGAGATCAGCGATAACGCCGGCGTGAGCAGCGGTTTTAACCTGCGCTGGACTGCGCAGGATGGATTGCCGCTGAACTACACCCTGCGAACGGAGGCCGGTGAAGGCCCGCTCGCGTTACTGAAACTCCGCGATTTCGAACTACCAGAAACCATTTTTGTTGTCAGCCAGTCCCCCTCTGAGGAAGAAGAATGAGCGCTCTGCAACGTCTACTGGCCGCCAGCACGGCTTCGCCAGATGAACAACAGCAGCTGATGGAACAGGCGCAAACGCAAACTGCGCTATGGCAAAACTGGTTATTGCCCGTTTCCGCAGCCAACCCGGGCGGGGAAGATCCCGGCTATGACGATGATTTTCAGCGCATGCGAGAGGAGGTGAATAAACTTTCTGGCGCACAAACGGATCTCATCGTTGAGCTTGCGGAAAAACTGCTGATCCACACCTGTAAGGATGTCCGTGTTGTCACCTACTACACTTGGGCGCGTTTGCATCAGGATGGCGAGCCCGGCCTGGCGGATGGTCTGATTTTGCTGGCTGGCCTGATGCAGCAGTATGGCAATTCTCTCCATCCCCTAAGGGCCAATAGCCATAAGGCCGCCCTTGAATGGCTGGCCGGCGGGCGGATGCTGGATAGTCTGGCACGTTTCCCCGAAGTTTCACGGCCTGACGCACAGCGGATCGCCGGTGCGCTGATGCTGCTGGAGCAGCAGTTTGTTCTGCATGAAGATAGCATTCGTCCAGGGCTTGGGGCGCTATATAGCGCACTGGAAAATCGTTTGGCACAGTCTGGCGGCGCTCAGGCGCTGGTTCCACAAAATGTCAGTCCGCAAACCGGTCGGTACAGCGCAGAAACTCCCGTCCTAAAAAGTATTGCCTCTGGCCGGGAGCTGCTCGAGCAGGCACGGGTGTTGGCGAAATACTTAAGCGACCAGCCGGACGGCTGGCTGGCGGCGCATCATTTGATGAAAAGCGTGCGGCTCGATACGGTTAGCCAGCTTCCACCGCCAGATGGCGCAGGGCGTACACGCCTGGTACCACCTAAAAGTGATTACCGCGCCCAGCTCAAGCGTCTGTATTTGCAGCAAAGCTGGACTGAACTGATTGAGCTAACTGACAGCTTATTTGTTGAGGGAGTGAATCATTTCTGGCTGGACGTGCAGTGGTACCTTCATCAGGCGTTAACCAGGGCGGGATCGCCATGGGATAAACATGCCGCCATTATCATCAGCGATCTGAAAATGTTGCTGCATCGGATGCCGGGTCTGGAAACGCTGGCATTTAATGACGGAACGCCCTTTGCCGATGACGTCACGCGTGAATGGATTGCCCGTGACGTGCTGCAGGAAAGCGACTGGCAGACGGATAAAATCGCGGCGGCTACCGTCGGGAAGGATGACGATATCCTGCTGCTTGAAAGCGAGGCCCTGACGCTGGCGGACAGCGAAGGCGTTGAAGCAGCGCTCGCCTGGCTTCAGGCTCGCCCGGGCATTATTTCATGTCGACAGCGTTGGTTACGCCAGCTGTTGATGGCCCGTCTGACGGAACAGTGTGGGCGCAACGATCTCGCGCTGCATTTGCTTGGTGAATTGAATACCACAGCGCACTCTCTCACTCTCAAACAATGGGAGCCTGAACTGCTGTTTGAAGTTAAAGCGCGGCGGCTAAAGCTTCTGCGTTTGAAAGCCAATCGCAGTGAAAGCGACAAAGCGCGTCTGGCGTCAGAGATGGAGTCACTGTTGTCTGGGCTGGTCGCCATTGATCCCGCCAGAGCCGCCGTTTTATGCGGCTAAAGCAAAAACAAAATAAGCGAACTGTAAAATGGAAGATTTAACTCTGCGTTATTATGACGCGGAAATGCGTTATTTAAGGGAAGCGGCAAAAGAGTTTGCGCAGGCGCATCCGGATCGTGCCGCTATGTTGGATCTGGACAAAGCCGGTATCCCCGATCCCTATGTGGAGCGGCTGTTCGAAGGTTTTGCATTTTCTATGGGGAGGTTGCGCGCCAAAATAGACGATCATCTTCCTGAATTTACCGAAGGCTTGATGAGTCTGCTATGGCCACATTATTTACGCACTATTCCCTCCTTAAGCATTGTCGAGCTTTTACCTGATACTGATGTGCTGAAAATGAGCGAGCGGATTAATGCGGGGTTTGGCGTATTGTCCCAGCCCGTTGGCCCTAAAAAAACGGTATGTCAGTATCGTACTACCCAGCCCGTCACGCTCAGCCCACTGTCTGTTACGGCGGTGAATATCGATGCTGAACCTGACGGACGCTCAGTCATCCGTATGCGAATAAAGTGCAATCCACAGATGGACTGGTCGCAAACCGAACTGACGCGTCTCAGCCTTTACCTGAGCGGTGACGCGCCGGTGACCCACGCACTGCACCTTGCATTGACAAAGCGTCTGGCCTCTCTTTATTTGAGACTCCCCAACAGCGTAGAACGTATTCGACTGGAGGGTTACTTTTCCCCGGGCGGATTTGCCGATGAAGACAGTTTGTGGCCAAAAGGCGATACGGCGTTTGGCGGCTGGCAATTATTGCTTGAGTATTTTACGTTCCGCGAAAAATTTATGTTTGTCCATCTTAACGGTCTGGAAAAAATAACCTTTCCTGCGGGCATCGACTGCTTTGAAATCGAAGCGGTACTGACTCAACAGTGGAATTCTGAGCTTCCCGTGGGTAGCGAAAATATACGTCTGCACTGCGTTCCAGTTATTAATCTCTTCACTCTGGAAGCCGATCCGCTGGTGGTTAATGGACTGGAAAGCGAATATTTGCTGCGTCCGCGCAGATTGCAGGATGGTCACATGGAAATTTATTCGGTGGATGCGGTTTCTGGTTCGCAGCGCGCGCGTAATGCCGTTTATGCCCCATTCACCAGCTTTCGCCACAAGGGAGGCATGATGCGCCGTAATGCCCCCGAACGTTACTACCATACACGCGTCAGGCGCGGCGTCTCAGGATTGTATGACACCTGGCTGATCCTCGGCGGTGACGCTTGGGAGCGGGATCGTCTTGCTGAGTATGAAACCGTCTCATTGAAAGTGACCGGAACAAACGGTCAGCTACCCAGGCGAGCTTTGCAGAGTTCATTGCTTAATCGTTGCGAGCAGATCCTCCAGACGCCGCTTGCCGTGCGTAATCTGTGTAAACCGACGCTACCGGCTTATCCTCCCGCCGAGGATCGTTTTCACTGGCGCGTCTTAAGCCACCTCGGGTCCAGCTTTCTGAATATGATGGCCAGCGCAGAAGTGCTCAAAGGAACATTATCTCTCTATAACTGGCAGGATGATGAGCTGAATTATCGTCGTCTGGATGCGATCATGGATGTTCAGCAGCATGAAATACAACGCTTTGAAAAAGGATTTTTACTTCGTGGAGTAGATATCGAAATAACGCTTGATGAGAACGGATTTACCGGTGAGGGCGACATTCATCTGTTTGGTGAAATGCTTAACCGCTTTTTTGCATTGTATGCGGATATTCATTTGTTTAATCAGCTTACGTTAATTATCCAGCCGGCAGGGAAAAGCTTGCGATGGAAAGAGAATCACAATCAGCGACTGCCTGGTTGCTAAATAGCCTTGGCGATAACCTGCCTCGTACCAATTTTTATCGTTTTTGCCAACTGCTGGAACAGTGGAATCCGCAAGCGCCAGCTCCAGGAAGCCAACAAAGTCCGCGCTTTGATGCTATTCGTTTTCGTCCTCATCCGGGGATGGGGTTCCCGGCGGGGGAGCTAAAAAGTACAGAATATGATCCGCAAAAACCCACACTGCCACCAACGGTCAGTGTCACATTTATGGGGTTGTATGGCGTGGAATCGCCGCTGCCGACAACCTATCAGGATGATATTGCCCAGTGTCAGGAAGGCTCGGACGTTGCCGCTGAGTTTCTGGATATTTTCAACCATCGCTTAATTACGCAGTTTTATCGAATCTGGCGTAAATACAGCTATCCAGCGACTTTTCGCCCTGGCGGTACAGATGAGACTTCACAATATTTACTGGGGCTGACTGGGCTCGGCATTCAGGGATGCGCCACGCAAACGCAAGCCCCGTTATCGCGTTTTTTGGCGCTGTTAGGAGTAATGAGAATGCCAACGCGTACGGCAGAAGGAATATCCGCGCTGGTATCTTTATTATCGCCAACAACAAATATCACCGTGACGCCACATGATAAACGCTTCGTCCTGCTGGATAAGGCGTTAAAAATGAGTGCGCGGCACCCCGTTAGCCTTCATTCTCGTCCGGTGATGGGACATAGCGCCGTAGATATTAACAGTCAGGTGCTCATTACGCTAACCACGGAGGTTCCTGATGGGGTTTGCGACTGGTTACCCGGCGGTCAGCTTTACCATGATTTTCTCGCGCTCCTGCACGTTTATTTAGGTGCCAGAGTGAATGCGAGGCTGCAATTACGTATTCCTCGCTCGGTGCTTCCGGATGCTCAACTTACCAGTAATAAAAGCGAACATGCAGTACAGCTCGGTCGCACGGCTGTTATGCGTCTGAATAACCCGAAAGCTCTGAACCAACTTATCACCATTAAACTTGGGCTTTGGCAGAGCCTTAGCCAACACGATCAGCGGAGGGAAGCCGATGAGGCTGGCGATTATCGCTATTAATTTTGTCGTAATAACCGGCATGACCAGCCTGATCACAGGGTGTGGTCTGACACAAAAAGTATCTGAAGGCACGGTGTCATTAACGAAGTCAATTTTTTATAAGGAAATTAAAACGCTGCATTTGGATCTTTGCGCCAGAGAAGCCGCTAATAAAAATGCTCAGGGCATCGCGCTTTCAACGGTCGTACGTATTTACCAACTCAACGATCGTAAAGCATTTGACTCAGCGAATTATCAGTCTTTATTTGCGCAAGACAGCACGGTGGTAAAAGCGGATTTACTGGCTCAGAAAGATGTTTGGGTTCGTCCTGGTGAAAGCGTAACTATCGATATTCCACTCGAAAAGGAAACGCAGTATGTTGCCGTGGCGGGAATGTTTATTTCTCCCGAACAGTCTGAAGATTCATGGCGCGTGGTAATACGTCGAGAAGATCTCGATTCTGATAAAGCGCGAGTGATTGAATTAAATTCTCAGGCTCTGGTTCTCCTGAAGCCGGAGGACGAGTAATGATTAAACGACCTTCTCTTTATGACATCTTGTTGGGTAATTTCTCCGGTGGTTTGCCTTTGCATGCAGTTGGTGAAAACACGCAGGTCATCTTATCCGTTTTGGATAATATGCAGCGCATTTTGAATACGCGCGCCGGTAGCCTTAAACATTTACCCGACTACGGTCTGCCGGATATGACCAAAATCCTCCAAGGTATGCCGGGAACGGCACATCAACTTATCAGTACGCTTTCTCAGGTTTTGTTGAAGTATGAACCGCGACTGAAAAGTATTCAGGTCACAATGCAGGAGCAGGAAACGCCAGGGCATTTACGCTACTCCATCGATGCCGAACTTCAGGACCTTGGCGTTGTTCGTTATGGCACTGATTTTACCCCCGAGGGACGGGTGCTCATCCGCCACCTGAAAAAACAGGGTTGGCTTGAGACAGGAGCGTACTGATATGGAGACGAATCGCATCAGCACCGGTGGCGACCCGCGTGCTTTCACGGAGTTCGGGCAACTACGCGATGAAATCAGCAAGCTGACTCATCCCGCGCGCCCGGACGTTGACTGGCAAAAGGTTGAACAGTTAAGCCTGACTTTGTTTCGCCATAACGGTGTCGAATTGCAAACCCTGGCCTGGTATACCGTCAGTAGAATGCGTAATGCCGGGCTGCTGGGACTTGCCGAAGGTGCCGAGCTTCTGGAGGCGTTACTGACGCATCACTGGAGTGCCATATGGCCGCAGCAAACCCATGCTCGCGTTGAAATTCTGACATGGCTGTCAGCCCGTTTACAGCAAGAATTGCGTACGCTAACGCTGTCATATGCTGATTTATCAGTGGTTTATCGGATTGAACAGCGTTTAAAACATGCCTGCGAAGTGCTGCAACGGCTTGAACTGAAAGCGCTGAGTAAACTGGAGGTTGTCGTTACCTGGATGCATAATGCCGCTTTACGCCTTGAGAAGTCAGAGGCGGATTCGGGCTCAGCCGTTGTGATGATACCGGCTTCTGGCTCAGCCAATAACGCTGAGATCGCTTTGCCCCAGCTGATCTTTGTGGTGAATGAACCCGCGTCGTCCGGGCAATCAAGCACAGCGGTTTTTGCTACTCAAACCGATCACGGAACCCGACGGATGTGGTTGGGGTTTGTCATCGGAGTCATGGTGACTGCGCTAGTGAGTACAGGCGCTTTTCTTGGTATTAAGCATATGCGAGCTGATGAATATGAACTGATCAGGCCATTGCCGCAGGTGTTGACGCCTGAACAATTATCCACGTTGAAGCAATCCTCAGATTTGGGGGAGCGGAAACAGGAATTTTTCGTCGCTGCGCAAGGGCAATTGGATGTTATATCCCGCCTGTCACCTCTGTGGTCGAGGGAGTATGCCGCATCATTAGCGCAGCAGCTAGCCACCCTGTGGCCGGAAGAATCGCTGACTACGGAATTCACAAGCGGATTACAAAAACAGTTAACCACGGAAGCGTTGCCGGAAAGCGCACTGCAAAACTGGCATCATGCCCAGCAGGGGCTGGAGGCATTAACTGCCCAGCTAAATTCGCTTGATGAACGCAAAGGTAAATATCTGACGGGTTCGGAGCTGAAATCAGCCATTTTCACTATCCTTCGTCAGCTTGACCAAACGCCGCCGACAGAAGAGTTATTACGTCAAATAGATGAAGAATTCAAAATGCAGGGGAGAGTATCACCCGCTTTGTATCAGCAACTCGATATGCGGATTAATCAGCTTCTTAATCGTTATGCGCTGTTGAAACAAAGTTCGGTGAAGAGAGAATAGTGACTATTCGCCAAAAGCAAAAAACCAGCCCTAAGGCTGGTTTCTCTAAATAGTGGTGCCCGGACTCGGGCTAACGCTGTAAGCGTTGAACAGCGCGCTCGTCGCGCTGGCCCCGAAGGGGTGAGCCGCTGGCGGCGAATAATCGAACGAAGTTCGATGGAGAGTCCGCTTCACCAAAAGCGAAAAACCCGCCATAGGCGGGTTCTTCTAAATAGTGGTGCCCGGACTCGGAATCGAACCAAGGACACGGGGATTTTCAATCCCCTGCTCTACCGACTGAGCTATCCGGGCAACGAGGCGCATTAAACCCGATTCACTTCGTTTCGTCAACGAAATTTCTTCAAATCAATGCAGACTGCACAATCTATCACCACATTGTTGCTATTGCACGCATTCTCAGGCAAAAAAAGCCGTCCACGCTGCGGAAAGCGGCATTGCCAGTAGAAGGGCAGGAAGCATATTCACCACCGCAAACATTTTAATGCCGCAAATCCGCAAACCGGTTGCAAGTAGCAACAGTCCGCCTACAGCGCTGAAATCGGCCATCATGGCTGGGGTTGTCAGCGGTAAAATCAGAGCTGCACAGGTGGCAAGCGTCAACTGAATTGCCAGCATCGGTATGAAAATGGCAGACACGGCGATCCCTAGCGAGCAGGCGAAGATAATAGCGGTGAAGAAATCGAGAAATGACTTGGCGATTAAAATATTAGGATCGCCGGTCATCCCTTCATGGATCGCCCCGAATATCCCGGTCCCGCTGGCGCAAAACAACACGATGATCGCCACATAGCTTTGGATAAAGGATTCGTGTGTTGCATTGGCATCCGATTTGGTGAAAAGCTGTTGCGCTTTGGCAACCGCGGCATTGATTCCTTTTTCCAGATGGCAGAATTCGCCAATTAATGCACCGATCAGTGTCGCCAGAACCATCACCGGCAAGTTAACGCATTTGATAACCAACAAGATACCAATTCCCAACGAGCACAACCCGAATATTGAGGTCATTGAGATCCGAATACGTTCGGGTAAGTGCTGACTGAGCAGCGCGCCGAGAACACCGCCTAATAAAATGGCGCTGGCATTAATAAAGGGTCCGATTACCACGTTTGCTCCTGCATACCCATTATCGTCTTGATGTTAAAGGCAACTGTTTGGGTGAAATTATGTTTCAGATTGCATTATTATGCCGCTATTGTCAGACGAAATGCTTGTTTATCTGTGAGGTTTAAGCACAGGATTTTATCTTGCGCCAGTAGGTGAAAGGTGCCATGATTGCGCGAATTTTCTCCTGTCTGAATGAGGCTGCTTGGGATGATCTTACTCCCCCTACATCGCCTTCAATATCGCCTTTTTGCGCGACGTTCGCCCCTTCCTGCGACTTATCTTCACGCTCTCACCATGCGGTGAGGGCAGCGTACGCTCACTGCAGGATAACAGTAAGATCAGAGGCTATCTGCTTTTACTGATGTCTGGCGGTCGGGGCTGGTAAACAGTTTGACCCGTCATTTCGTGGGCAAAGCAATGCGGCTTTGCCCGGGACTTTTGATTTTCCCGAAACGGGTTATTGCGCTTATGAAATCAATGAAAATTGCCGCCAGTTGTGAACTGGCTTCTCGTCTTTCCAGCCATCGCCAGGTGGTTGCGCTGGACAGCACCGATTTTACTGACGTCGCGGCAGTCGTCATTACCGTTGCGGACAGCCGCAGTGGGATCCTGGCTTTGCTGAAACGCACTGGTTTTCATATACCGGTGTTTTTGTTCGCAGAGTCTGATGTCGATGTACCTGCGGGCGTTAACGCGGTGATTTGCGGTCAGGCTCAGGACTGGCTGGAGCTGGAGTCTGCTGCCTGTCAGTATGAGGAAGAGTTGCTGCCGCCGTTCTATGACACGCTTACACAGTATGTCGAAATGGGAAACAGCACGTTTGCCTGCCCGGGACACCAGCACGGTGAGTTTTTTAAGAAGCATCCGGCGGGCAGACATTTCTATGAGTTCTTTGGCGAGAACCTGTTCCGCGCGGATATGTGCAACGCTGACGTTAAGCTGGGCGATCTGCTGATTCATGAGGGATCAGCGAAACATGCGCAGAAATTTGCCGCGAAAGTTTTTCACGCGGATAAAACCTACTTTGTGCTGAACGGAACCTCTGCGGCGAATAAAGTGGTGACCAATGCGCTGCTGACGCGCGGCGATCTGGTGCTGTTTGACCGCAACAACCATAAGTCCAACCACCATGGTGCGCTGATCCAGGCCGGTGCGACGCCGGTTTATCTGGAAGCGGCGCGTAATCCGTTTGGCTTTATTGGCGGTATTGACGAGCACTGCTTTGATGAGGCGTATCTGCGCCAGCAACTGCGTGACGTTGCGCCGCACAAGGCTGACCAACCGCGCCCGTTCCGTCTTGCAATCATTCAGCTTGGTACTTATGACGGGACGATCTACAACGCCCGGCAGGTGATCGACAAGATCGGTCACCTGTGCGATTACATCCTGTTTGATTCTGCCTGGGTTGGCTACGAGCAATTTATTCCGATGATGGCCGATGGGTCACCGCTGCTACTGGAGCTCAATGCTGACGATCCGGGGATCTTTGTCACCCAGTCGGTACACAAACAGCAGGCCGGATTCTCGCAAACCTCGCAGATCCACAAAAAGGATAACCATATTCGCGGTCAGGCGCGGTTCTGTCCGCATAAGCGTCTGAACAATGCATTTATGCTGCATGCTTCCACTAGTCCGTTTTACCCGCTGTTTGCGGCGCTGGATGTTAACGCCAAAATCCATGAAGGCGAGAGCGGGCGTCGGCTATGGGCGGAGTGTGTAGCGCTGGGCATTGAGGCCCGTAAAGCGATTCTTACCCACTGTAAGATGATTCAGCCGTTTATTCCTCCGGTAGTTGATGGTAAGCCGTGGGAAAGCTATCCGACGCAGGTGATTGCCAGCGAGCGCCGCTTCTTTAGCTTTGAACCGGGTGCTAAATGGCATGGTTTTTCCGGCTACGCGCGCGACCAGTACTTCGTTGATCCCTGTAAGCTGTTGTTAACTACTCCGGGCATTGATGCGCAAACCGGGCAATATACCGAGTTTGGTATTCCGGCGACGATTCTGGCGCATTACCTGCGTGAAAACGGCATTGTTCCGGAGAAATGCGACCTTAACTCGATTCTGTTCCTGCTGACCCCGGCAGAAAGCACCGAGAAACTGGCGCAACTGGTGGCGATGCTGGCGCAGTTTGAGCAGCATATTGAGGACGATACGCCGCTGGCAGATGTGCTGCCCACCATCTTCAACAAGTATCCGGTACGCTATCGGGATTACACGCTGCGTGAACTGTGTCAGGAGATGCACGATTTATACGTCAGCTTTGATGTGAAGGATCTGCAAAAAGCGATGTTCCGACAGGAGAGTTTGCCTGCCGTGGCGATGAACCCGCAGGATGCCAACAGCGCCTTTATCCGTGGTGATGTCGAACTGGTGCGTATTTGTGATGCCGCAGGTCGCGTTGCGGCAGAAGGTGCGCTGCCTTATCCTCCAGGCGTTCTGTGCGTGGTACCGGGCGAAATCTGGGGCGGGGCGGTGCAACGTTATTTCCTGGCGCTGGAAGAGGGTGTTAACCTGCTGCCGGGCTTCTCGCCGGAGCTGCAAGGTGTTTACAGTGAAACGGATGCAGACGGTATTAAGCGTCTGTATGGATATGTTGTGAAGTAAGCGCAAAAAAAACGGGTTACCTTTTGGCAACCCGCTTTTCTCTGCGTAAACGTTAGTGCGCGATAGTTTGGGTGCCTGCCGGAACGCGTACGTGTTTATATTTAAACAGCGCCACGAAGGCAAAAGCCAGAACCAGCGAGTAACCTGCGAAGATCAGCCACACGGTCTGCCAGTCGGTAATACCGTTCAGCGTATAGTGTTCAACTACTTTACCGCTCACCAGTCCGCCCAGAATACAACCGAAGCCGTTGGTCATCATCAGGAACATACCCTGTGCGCTGGCGCGGATTTCAGGGCGAACTTCTTTCTCCACGAATACCGAGCCAGAGATGTTGAAGAAGTCGAAGGCGCAGCCGTAAACAATCATCGACAGAACCAGCAGCACGGTACCGAACGGTGTCGGATCGCCGTAGGCAAACAGGCCGAAACGCAGCATCCACGCCACAATACTGATAAGCATTACATTCTTAATACCGTAACGGCTCAAGAAGAACGGGATGGTCAGGATAAACAGCGTCTCGGAAATCTGCGAGATCGACATCATCACCGAGGCGTGTTCAACGATGAAACTACCGGAGAACAGCGGGTTGTTATCGAAGCTGTGCAGGAAGGTATTACCGAACATATTGGTAATCTGCAGCTCCGCGCCCAGCATCATGGAGAAGATGAAGAAAATCGCCATGCGCTTGTTTTTAAACAGCGCGAAAGCATCCAGGCCCAGCATGGACGACCAGCTCTGGTTTTTCTGCTGGTTAGCCACCGGAATATGCGGCAGCGTCAGCGTGAACAGCGCCAAAACAACGGACAGCGTTGCACCGATATACAGCTGCATATGACTCAGCTCGAAGCCGGAGAAGCTCACGCCCCACATCGCCATGATAAAGCCGATAGTGCCCCAGATACGGATTGGCGGGAAGTCCGTTACGATATCCATACCGGCTGACTGCAGGCGATAGTAAGAAATGGTGTTGATTAACCCCAGCGTTGGCATATAGGCCAAAGAGTTAAGCAAGATCACAAAGAACATAGCGCCTGGGGTGGTGACTTCGGCTGCGGCGAACAGCGTTGCTGCACCGACCAGGTGACAAATGGCGTACACCCATTTCGCACTGATCCATTTGTCGGCCACGATCCCTAACAGCGTAGGCATAAACACGGCGGCGATCCCCAGCGAGCTATACACTGCGCCAATGGATGCACCATCGAATTTTAGGGTGACAAACATATAGGAGCCGAGGGTAGTGAGCCAACTACCCCATAAGCAGAACTGCAGAAACGAGAGCACTTTCAGCTGCAGCTTAAGATTCATGTTAATTTCCTCACACCGTAATGCGGATGAATGTTTTAAAAGGCACATTTGCCGGGGCTTGATGATGTGATTCTATCAACGAGGGACACTCTTTTTTTGTTACCTGTGACAAATATTTGCAAACAATTTCTGATTGCAAAGCAAAAGAGTGATGGAGTTAACACTTTACCCTCTTCCGGACCCCGTTTCCCGGGGCAGAAGAGGGGATATATTAGCGGCGTCGATATGATTTTTGTGCGGAATTGACCTTGTAAAGGTATCGGCGTGATTCAGCCGACGGATGTCGGGTAGTCAGCGTTTGATAAACGTCCCCCGGGGTCATGCTGTTGATAATATTCGCTGCCTGGATTTTATCGTTCGAGAAAACGCGCAGTACGCTGCCCGCACCGCCGTTATATGCCGTGATCACCGCGTAGCGACGGGATGTTGGATTATCAATGCCGCCTAAATAGACATTGTTGAGCATAGCCAGATAGGCGGTACCGGTATCAATGTTGCTGGCCGGGTCAAACAGGAAGCTACGGCTCGGTGTGCCGGAGCGCCCTTGCGAGCGAAACACATCTTTCCCGGCGCTGTGCTGTACCACCTGCATCAGTCCCAGTGCATCGGCATGGCTGACCGCATATGGGTTAAATGAGGATTCGGTTTGCATGATGGCCAGAATCAGCGACTCATCGACGCCATACTTACGCGAAGCCTGACGCACCATGCCGACGTATTTATGCGCGCGCTTATCAAGGTGGTTCGGTACCAGGTTGATCGTCACGCTATAGATGATGCGAATACCATTGCTGCGGCTTTTCAGGCGTGTTTTCAGCAGATAGTCAGCGAAATTGGTGGCACGCCCCTCCCAACGAATGGGCTTGCCGGTATTATCGACCACCTGCCCGTACAGGAACGGCTCTTTGGAAATCTTAATGTCGTCGACATCGGAATAGAGGTCGATAGAACCTGGATCATCCCCCATCAGCAATGTCTTGATAATCGCCCGACGCAGGTGTCCGGCGGGATCTGTCCCGGCAATGGTCTCGACGGTTATCGTACCGTCATCAAAGTTGATATGGCTGCGGGTTTGATACTGATCGGTATACTTTACGTAGTCCTTTGGACCCGCAATCAGCACTTCCTTAAATCCCCACAAATTCTCAATGTTATGGGCAAATTGCCCCATCAGAATATCAAAACCGTTGGTATCCTTGACCCAGGCTTCGTTATAGGAATCGCCTTTTTTGGTCGAACTGGAACAGGAGATGAGCAACGGCGCAATAACGGCAAGCGCGAGAAATTTTTTCATCATTCCGGGAGTGCGTGTTGTGTTTGTTATTTGCAAGGACCAGAGTAAATCGTAGGCCGGATAAGCGCAGCGCCATCCGGCAACGGTTCTTAAGACTCTGGTGTATAGCCTTCAATATGCACGTCTTTGCCTTCAAACAGGAAGTTGATCATCTCCTGCTCAAGCAGTTTACGATGCTCAACGTTCATCATATTGAGCTTCTTCTCGTTAATCAGCATGGTTTGCTTATGCTGCCATTGCGCCCATGCTTCTTTAGAAATCTCGTTGTAGATGCGTTTCCCCAGATCGCCCGGGTACAGCTGAAAATCCTGGCCTTCTGCTTCGCGTTGCAGGAAAGTGCAAAAAATCGTTCTGCTCATAAAAAATCCTCTCTATCGACCGGTACGTTAAACGTGTGTACCGGCACGTAATTGCTGTAACAAACGCTCCACGGGAGCCGCCAGTCCGACCGACGGCGGTTGCGCTAAGTTATACCAGAGCGCGTTGCCTTCATCCAAGCATGCGCCGAATGAAGACACAGGAAGCCACATAGGCACAATGTCTAAGTGGAAATGGCTAAAGGTATGGCGAAACGCATTAAGTTGGGTCAGATTATCTGCGTTAATTTGCCGTTGCGCCAGCCAGTTGCGCAGTCCATCTTCGCCGTCAAACTGTGGAAAACAGTATAAACCACCCCATAAGCCGCTGGGCGGTCGCTGTGCGAGCAGCACTTCGTCATCATTCTGCATCAGTAAAAAATAGCCCGTTCGTTCCGGCAGCGTTTGCTTGGGTTTTTTACCCGGGTACAACGCCCAGCTTGCATTGGCGCTGGCCACACAGCCATTTTCCAACGGACACAGCGAACATTTAGGTTTTGAGCGCGTACAGACCATGGCGCCTAAATCCATCATCGCCTGATTAAAATGCTCAACGCCATGGGCGGGCGTCACCTGCTCGCTCAACTCCCACAGCTTCTTTTCGACCTCTTTTTTACCCGGCCAGCCGCTTACAGCATAACAGCGAGCCAGCACGCGTTTGACGTTACCGTCGAGAATCGGAAAATGCTGACCCAGAGAGAGGGAAAGGATCGCGCCTGCGGTTGAGCGACCGACGCCAGGTAGGGCGGCCACCTCATCAAAAGTTTGCGGAAATATACCGCTATGCAGCGTGACAACCTGCTGCGCGGCTTTATGCAGATTACGCGCTCGGGCGTAATAACCCAGCCCGGTCCACAAATGCAGAACCTCATCCAGCGGCGCATGGGCTAAATCCGTTACCGTTGGGAAGCGCGCCATAAAGCGTTCAAAATAAGGGATAACGGTCGCAACCTGAGTTTGTTGCAGCATTACCTCAGAGAGCCATACTTTGTAAGGCGTCTTATCAATTTGCCAGGGCAGCGTTTTCCGCCCGTATTTGTCGTACCAGCTCAAAACCTGAGCCGAGAATTGAGACGCTTGCATGATTACCGTTTCATTATTGCCGGGGGCAAGATTGCAGCACAGCGGCAACGGGGTGTAAACCGGAACTTTCCGCTGCTCACTTTCTTCCTTTACTTGCATCCGGCAACTAACTTTGGATAATGCCCGTTTTCAGAACTCAAACACAGCAGACTAAACTTTTATGAAGAACGACGTCATTTCACCGGAATTTGATGAAAACGGCCGCCCTCTGCGCCGGATTCGTAGTTTTGTTCGTCGCCAGGGGCGACTGACGAAAGGGCAGGAGCACGCGCTGGAAAACTACTGGCCGGTGATGGGCGTTGAGTTCAGCGAAGAGCCTGTAAATTTCGCAGAACTGTTTGGCCGTGATGCGCCAGTCACGCTGGAAATCGGTTTTGGTATGGGAGCGTCGCTGGTCGCAATGGCGAAAGCGCGTCCGGAACAGAATTTCCTTGGCATTGAGGTTCACTCGCCGGGCGTTGGTGCGTGTCTGGCTTCAGCCCATGAAGAGGGGGTCGAGAACCTGCGCGTCATGTGCCATGATGCCGTTGAAGTCCTGCATAAAATGATTCCTGACAATTCTTTATCTATGGTTCAGCTGTTTTTCCCTGACCCGTGGCATAAAGCACGTCATAATAAACGCCGTATCGTTCAGGTACCGTTTGCTGAGCATATCTTAAGTAAGCTGAAGCTGGGCGGCGTATTCCACATGGCAACCGACTGGGAAGCTTATGCGGAACATATGCTGGAAGTGATGTCCTCCATTGACGGGTATAAAAACCAGTCTGAGAGTAACGATTATGTACCGCGCCCACAATCGCGCCCGGTAACCAAATTTGAACAACGTGGTCATCGTCTTGGCCACGGCGTATGGGACTTAATGTTCGAGAGGGTGAAATAATGGCAAAGAACCGTAGCCGTCGTCTGCGTAAAAAGATGCACATCGAAGAATTCCAGGAAGTAGGGTTTTCGGTTGCATGGCGTTTCCCGGAAGGTACATCTGGAGAGCAGGTCGATCAAATCGTTGATGACTTTATCAATGAAGTTATCGAACCGAACAAGCTGGCTTTTGACGGCAGCGGCTATCTGGCCTGGGAAGGTCTGATCTGTCTGCAGGAAATCGGCAAATGCACCGAAGAACACCAGGCAATCGTGCGTAAGTGGCTGGAAGAGCACAAACTAGAAGAAGTGCGTACCAGCGAACTTTTCGATATTTGGTGGGACTAAGTAGCACAGGGTCGGCAAATGCCGGCCCGATTTGTCTTGAGGGAAAGATATGATGCGCAAAACGCTGCTGGCGGCAGTCCTAACGTTCACGGCGATGGCCGCACATGCAGATTACCAGTGCAGCGTCACCCCGCGTGACGATGTGATTTTGAGCCCACAAACGGTGCAGGTGAAGGGCGAGAACGGCGACCTGATTATTACCCAGACCGGCGATGTCACCTTCAACGGTAAACAGTACAGCCTGAACGCCGCACAGCGTGAGCAGGCCAAAGATTATCAGGCGGCGTTGCGTAGCAGCCTGCCGTGGATTGACGAAGGTGCCAGAGCGCGCGTAGAGAAAGGTCGCGTGGCGCTGGATAAAATCATCGCCAAAGAGGTCGGTGAAAGCAGCAACATGCGTGGCCGCTTAACCAAGCTGGATGCGCAATTGAAAGAGCAGATGAACCGTATCATCGAGCATCGAACTGATGGCCTGACCTTCCATTATAAGGCGATTGATCAAGTTCGCGCGGACGGACAACAGCTGGTTAATCAGGCGATGGGCGGTATTTTGCAGGACAGCATCAACGAAATGGGTGCCAAAGCCGTACTCAAAGGTGGTGGTAATCCGTTGCAGGGCGTGCTCGGTAGCCTTGGTGGCTTGCAAACCTCAATTCAAAACGAATGGAAGAATCAGGAACAAGACTTCCAACAGTTTGGCAAAGATGTTTGTGCCCGCGTCGTGACGCTGGAAAACGATCGTAAAACGCTGGTTAGCACTCTGAAATAATCTTCACCTCTTTTTAACGGTGCAGAAACATTCTGCGCCGTTTTATTTTGTACTTTTCTGTTTTTTTGATATCCATCTCTAAGAATAACAATTTGATGGAGATATAAATCTGGTTAATTGGAACTCGTCACATTATTCATCTGTAGGATAGACATAATGCTGCAAATTCAAGTAACTGGAGAAATAACATGGAGTTTTTCAAGAAAACGGCGCTTGCCGCACTGGTTATGGGTTTCAGCGGCGCGGCGCTTGCACTGCCAAATATCACTATTTTAGCGACCGGCGGGACGATTGCTGGTGGCGGTGATTCCGCGACAAAATCTAACTACACGGCAGGCAAGGTTGGCGTAGAAAATCTGGTTGAGGCCGTTCCTCAGTTGAAAGATATCGCTGTCGTTAAAGGCGAGCAGGTGGTGAACATCGGCTCCCAGGATATGAATGACGAAGTCTGGTTAACGCTGGCCAAAAAGATTAATACCGAGTGTGATAAAACCGACGGCTTCGTGGTGACACATGGTACGGATACCATGGAAGAAACCGCCTATTTCCTCGACCTGACCGTCAAGTGCAACAAGCCGGTCGTGCTGGTCGGCGCCATGCGTCCATCTACGGGTATGAGTGCTGATGGCCCGTTCAACCTGTATAACGCAGTGGTAACTGCCGCAGACAAAGCCTCTGCCAACCGCGGAGTGCTGGTGGTGATGAACGACACCGTTATGGATGGTCGCGACGTGACTAAAACCAACACTACCGACGTTGCTACCTTCAAATCCGTTAACTACGGCCCGTTGGGTTACATTCATAACGGTAAAATCGACTACCAGCGTACGCCTGCGCGTAAGCACACCACGTCTACTCCGTTCGATGTTTCTAAGCTGACCGAGTTGCCGAAAGTTGGGATTGTTTACAACTATGCTAACGCCTCCGATCTGCCGGCAAAAGCACTGGTAGATGCGGGTTACGCAGGGATCGTTAGTGCAGGTGTAGGTAACGGTAACTTGTATAAAACCATTTTCGATACGCTGGCAACCGCCGCGCATAAAGGTACCGTTGTGGTGCGTTCATCTCGTGTACCAACGGGTGCCACCACGCAGGATGCAGAAGTTGATGATGCAAAATACGGATTTGTGGCTTCAGGTTCCCTGAACCCGCAAAAAGCACGTGTTCTGCTGCAGCTTGCGCTGACTCAAACCAAGGATCCTAAACAGATCCAGGAAATGTTTAATCAGTATTAATGACTGAAGGTGGCTGCGCTCATCGACCTAACCCTGTAGGCCTGATAAGCGCAGCGCCATCAGGCAATTTGCCGGATGCGGCTCAAGGCCTTATCTGGCCTACATCGTTACCGTATTACTCCGCCAGAAACAGCTCCAACAGAGAGTTCAAAAACAGCTTACCTTGTTGAGTAATCTGCCAGTATTCATCGCATTCACTCAGGTAGCCCTGGGAAATAGCCTCATCGATCTGTCGACGAATAACGTCCTCGGTAAGCCCGGTATATTGTCTGAACTCCGCTCGAGGCGCGGCCTCAAGCAACCGGAAACGGTTCATAAAGAACTCGAACGGCTTATCGGCTTCGGCGACATCACGCTGGCTTTCGAGATAACGCCCTTGCATGTAGCCACGCGGATGCCGCGTTTTGGTGGTACGCAGAATGCGCCCGTCCGGGAACGTAATTTTGCCATGCGCGCCGCAGCCAATACCGAGATAGTCGCCAAAACGCCAGTAATTAAGGTTGTGCTGACACTGATAGCCCGGCTTCGCATAGGCTGAGGTTTCGTACTGTTGATACCCGGCGGCGGTCAGCAACTGGTGGCCTTGCTCAAAAATATCCCACAGCGCATCATCGTCTGGTAAAACAGGCGGTCGGGAACCGAACAGCGTGTTGGGTTCGATGGTCAACTGATACCAGGAAAGATGCGGTGGGTTGAGCGCGATGGCCTGCTGTAAATCGCCCAGCGCCTCTTCCAGCGTCTGATCTGGCAAACCATGCATCAGGTCGAGGTTAAAGCTGCGTAGCCCCAGACCGCTCGCCAGGTGTGCTGCTCGTTTGGCTTCTTCCGGCCCGTGAATACGTCCCAGACGCTCGAGTTTGGCGGAGCTAAAGCTCTGTACGCCAATCGAGATACGGTTTACGCCAGCGCGTTGATAATCAACAAAGCGATCGGCTTCCACCGTCCCGGGATTCGCCTCCATTGTGATTTCTGCATCTGCGGCCAGATTCAGCCGTGCGCGCACGCCGTCGAGCAGCGTTTGCATTGCCGGGCCAGAAAGCAGGCTCGGCGTACCACCACCGATAAAAATTGTCTTTACTTCCCGCCCCTGGGCGTGGGCCACCTCAGTATCCAGATCGTTCAGCAGGTGCTGAACATAGTCGTCATGAGGAACCTCGCCCTTAAGCGCATGCGAGTTAAAGTCGCAGTACGGGCATTTCTGCACGCACCAGGGGATGTGAATATAAAGACTTAGCGGCGGAAGGTTAACCATTGCGCAGGGCATCCAGCAGCAGCTTCAGTGCCTGTCCGCGGTGAGAAATCGCACTTTTTTCTTCGCGGGTCAGCTCAGCAGCTGTTTTTCCTTCGGACGGCACAAAAAAGATTGGGTCGTAACCAAAACCACCGTTTCCGGCCGGTTCACGGGTAATCACGCCCGGCCAGCTTCCGTGGCACACTAAAGGCGTGGGATCGTCCGCATGGCGCATATACACCAGCACGCAGTGGAATTGCGCCTGACGCTGGTCATCCGGGACATCCCGCAGGGTGTGCAGCAGTTTTTCCAGGTTCTGCTGATCGGTCGCATCTTCGCCGGAATAGCGGGCTGAATAGATACCCGGCGCGCCGCCAAGGGCATTTACTGCCAGGCCGGAGTCATCAGCAATGGCTGGCAAACCCGTAATTTGCGCGGCATGACGCGCCTTCAGAATGGCGTTCTCAATAAACGTCAGTCCGGTCTCTTCTGCAGAATCAACTCCCAGATCCGTTTGGGCAACAACATCAAGACCGAAATCACTCAGAAGAGAGGCGAGTTCACGCACTTTACCGGCATTGCCGGTCGCGAGGACAACTTTTTGCATGGGATACCTAATCAGTTAGCGCCGCAATTTCGGGCGGGATCTGTTGCGGATGAATAATTTTAACCTGTTTGTGACGACCAAGCTCGCCCTTCTCAATAACGACCTGGCTTTTCGCTACGCGGAACTGTTTGCCGAGAAACTTCACCAGATGGCTGTTGGCTTGTCCATCGACCGGCGGGGCGGTAATGGCGACTTTAACTTCGTCGCCATGTAAACCCACAATACTGTCACGGCTGGCTTTCGGCTGAATATAGAGCCGTAAAACCAGACCGTCGTCGCAGGGTGTAACGGCACTCATAGCGCCATCCACAGCCCCGGCAGCAGTATGTTGCCTGTCGCCTGTAACACTTCTGCGATACCCATGTTAATGACATAGAGCAGCAGAACCAGAATCATTGGGGAGAAATCGATCCCGCCCATGCCTGGAAGTATGCGACGGATAGGACGCAACAGCGGATCCGCCAGTTGAATCAGCACGTACTCCACCGGGCTGCGACCCTGGCTGACCCAGCTCATAATTGCCATTACCAGCAGCACCCAGAAAATCAGCAGCCCAATGGTCTTCAGGACAATCAGCACGGCGGCGATCCAGATGATCGGCTGGAACGTGACCACCTTAAATAGCACGATGGCTTTGATAAAGCTGAGAACGAGCGCGACTAATGCTGATGCGCTGTCAATGGGCCCCATTGGCGGAATAATACGGCGTAACGGCCCAATAATGGGCTGAGTGATTTTCACAATAAACTGCGAGAACGGGTTGTAGAAATCGCAGCGAGACCATTGCATCCACACGCGCAGCAGCAGCGCCATGGTATACAGCTCAATTACCGTTGAGAGCAGGAAGGTCAACGTATTCATGGTGTTCCTTAATTTTCCTTATTTTTTAGTGTAATCACGAGCACCAAAAATGGCAGTGCCGATGCGCACCATCGTGCTACCCGCCGCGATAGCGGCATCCATATCATCAGACATCCCCAGCGAGAGCGTATCGATATTTGGATAGCGTGTTTTCAACCCGGCAAATGCTACAGCCATTTGCTGTGCAACTTCAAACTGCCTTACATAATCTGACTCAGGAGCGGGAATAGCCATCAAACCACGCAGGGTAATACGCGGCAGCGCAGCGACTTCAGCGGCCAGGGCATCAAGCTCTGCCAGCGGAATCCCTGACTTACTGTTCTCATCGCTGATATTAATCTGGATCAGCACATTCAGCGGCGGCAGGTCTGCCGGGCGCTGTTCGCTCAGACGGGCAGCGATACGTAGACGGTCGATCGTATGGCACCAGTCAAAATGTTCAGCGACCAGACGACTTTTGTTGGACTGCAGCGGGCCGATAAAGTGCCACTGCAGATCGTTGACGCTTTTTTCCTGAAAGTAGCGGATTTTATCCACCCCTTCCTGGACATAGTTTTCACCGAAGGCACGCTGCCCTGCGGTAATGGCTTCTTCGATGGCGCTCGCAGGTTTGGTTTTGCTGACTGCAAGCAATATAACTTCTTCTGAAGACCGCCCGCAACGCGTCGCGGCGGCTGAGATTTTGTCCCGGACATGTGCCAGGTTATGCGCGATATCGTTCATTTTCCGAGGATGTTCATATGAATATGGAAGAAATAGTGGCCCTTAGTGTAAAGCATAACGTGTCGGATCTACACCTGCGCAATGCATGGCCTGCGCGTTGGCGCAGACATGGAAAAGTCGAAAGCGCACCGTTTACCGCGCCTGACGTAGAGAATCTGCTGATGTGCTGGCTCAGTGAGCAACAACAGGTACAGTTGCAGGAGCAAGGGCAGATTGATTTTGCCGTTACCCTGACGGACTCCCGGCGGCTGCGCGCCAGCGCATTTGTCCATCTGCAGGGAACCTCGCTGGCGCTAAGACTGCTACCGCTGGATTGTCCCCATTTAGACGATCTTCAGCCTCCCGCGGTCATACCTGAACTGCTTCACAGTGAAAACGGGTTGATTCTGGTGACAGGCGCTACCGGCAGCGGTAAATCTACGACCCTGGCTGCGATGGTGGAGTATCTTAATCAGCATATTGAGGGGCACATTCTGACGCTGGAAGATCCTATTGAATATCGCTACACCAGCCGACATTGTCTGATTCAACAGCGGGAGGTGGGCGCACACTGCGCCTCTTTCGCCACCGGTTTGCGCGGTGCGCTACGCGAAGATCCCGACGTTATTTTGCTGGGTGAGCTGCGCGACGTGGAAACCATTCGGCTGGCATTAACGGCGGCGGAGACCGGACATCTGGTGCTGGCAACGTTACATACGCGAGGTGCGGCACAGGCCATCGCGCGGCTGGTGGATTCCTTTGCAGCAACAGAGAAAGATCCTGTGCGTAACCAACTGGCAGATAGCCTGCGGGCGGTTCTTTCGCAAAAACTGGAGGAGGATAAGCAGGGGGGACGCGTGGCGCTATTCGAACTGCTCGTCAACACGCCCGCCGTGGGCAATTTGATCCGCGAAGGGAAAACGCATCAGCTACCCGGCGTGATTCAAACCGGGCAGCAGACAGGTATGCAGACGTTTGCACAAAGTTTACAGCAGCGACAGGCGCAGGGGCGGCTTTAATAGCCCTGCTCGAAATAGCTTTCCAGGATAATAACGGCAGAAGCGGAGTCCACTTTGCCTTTATTCAACGCCCGGTAACCGCCTTGCTCAAACAGACCTGAGCGGGCTTCGACGGTGCTCAAACGTTCATCGTGCAGCGTTACGGTTACGCCAAAGCGACCATGAATGCGGTTAGCGAATTTACGTGCGCGCGCGGTAAGGGGCTGTTCGGTGCCATCCATGTTGAGCGGCAGGCCGACAATGATTTCATCCGGTTGCCACTCTTTCAGCAGGCGTTCAATCAAATTCCAGTCTGGCGTACCGTCCTGTGCTTTGATGGCGGGCAATGGCCTGGCCGTACCGGTAATGCGCTGACCCACGGCGACGCCGATACTTTTCGTACCAAAATCAAAAGAGAGTAATGTTCCGTTCATCATGCGTGTCCCGCCACGCCGGGCATGGTCTGAATATCTATCCCGATAAGCTTCGCCGCATCGCGCCAGCGGTCGGCAATCGGCGTTTTGAATAAGATGTTGAGATCGGCAGGGGCCGTAAGCCAGGCGTTATCCAGTAACTCTTGTTCCAGTTGGCCCTTTTCCCATGATGAATAGCCTAATGCCACCAGCACCTCGGATGGTTGCTCCTGCGTGCCCAGAGTTTCTAATACATCGCGGGAGGTTGTGATGATGGTGTTATCAGAAATGCGAATACTGGACGCAAAGCGCGACGGTGGGGTATGAAGTATAAATCCACGGTCTTCTGCCAGCGGGCCGCCGAGCATCACGGGCTTATCCAGACGAATGGCCGGATCGCGTTCTTCTGGAGTAATCTTCAGCTTTTCCAGAATCCCTTCAATTTGTAAGTTTTCCAGAGGCTTATTGACGATAATCCCCATTGCTCCGTTCTCATTGTGTTCGCAAATATACACCACGGAACGGCGGAAAATTGGATCCTGGAGAGCAGGCATGGCAATTAGAAAGTGATGCTGTAAATTCATTGTCAGAGGTTCTGTTTCCTGGTTCAAAAAAGCAACAGCGCCCAGTATGCGTACAAACAGGAGCGCTGTCACTATTAGTATTGGTAGGGTCCCTTCTACCGGCGAGTTCTTTTATTTTTGCAGGCGCGCCTCAATGGCATCCATCAGCATACCGGTAATCGAAACCGGGAACTCCGCTTCAATTTCACGAATACAGGTTGGGCTGGTGACGTTAATTTCCGTCAGACGATCGCCAATGATATCCAGACCGACAAAAATCAAACCTTTCGCTTTCAGCGTTGGCCCAATGCGACGGGCAATTTCCCAGTCACTGTCGGTTAATGGACGCGGCTCGCCACGACCACCTGCGGCCAGGTTGCCACGGGTTTCGCCGCCCTGCGGAATACGCGCCAGGCAGTAAGGAACGGGTTCGCCATCGACCACCAGCACGCGTTTATCGCCGTCTTTAATGGCTGGCAGATAGTTCTGCGCCATGCAGTAGCGGGTACCGTGCTCGGTCAGCGTTTCCGCAATAACGCCAAGGTTCGGATCGCCTTCCTTCACGCGGAAAATAGAGGCCCCGCCCATGCCGTCCAGCGGCTTAAGTATGATGTCGCTGTGTTTTTGCCAGAAGGCTTTCAGCTGCGCTTTGTTACGTGTGACCAGAGTTTCCGGCGTCAGATCGGCAAACCATGCGGTGAACAACTTTTCGTTGCAGTCGCGCAGGCTCTGCGGTTTGTTGACGATCAGCGTTCCTTTCTCTTCTGCACGTTCCAGAATATAGGTCGCGTAGATGAACTCGGTATCAAACGGCGGATCCTTACGCATCAGAATAACGTCCAGGTCTGCCAGCGGGAGATCCTGCTCGCTCTTGAACTCATACCATTTGTCGTAGTTCTGCTCTACGCTCAGGGTACGCGTATGGGCGCGGGCTTCGCCGTTGATCAGATAAAGATCGGCCATCTCCATATAATGAATTTCGTAACCGCGGCGTTGCGCTTCCAGCAGCATTGCGAAGCTGGAATCTTTCTTGATGTTGATGCTTGCGATGGGATCCATCACGATGCCGAGCTTGATCATGTTCTTCTCCGTTTATGCCTTAGCCCAGATCGCCAAAACGCACTTGAAGCGCGGTAATGGCGGTGAGCGCAGTTGTCTCAGTACGCAGAACGCGAGGTCCTAACAGAATATCAGTAAACTGATACCGTGCGGTCATGGCAATTTCATCTGCCGACAACCCACCTTCCGGGCCAATCAGCAAGCGGATACGTTCCACCGGGAGCGGCAGCGTGTTAATGCTGGCGCTGGCGCGAGGATGCAGATTGAGCTTCAGTCCTTCGTCCTGTTCTGCGCACCATGCTTCCAGATCCATTGCCGGGCGAATTTCAGGCACCCGATTACGACCGCACTGTTCGCAGGCGGCAATAGCGATTTTCTGCCACTGCTGGAGCTTCTTGTTCAGGCGTTCATTGTCCAGTTTAACGCCGCAACGCTCAGAAAAAAGTGGCGTAATGAGGCTTACACCCAGTTCAATCGATTTCTGGATAGTAAATTCCATTTTTTCACCGCGCGACATTACCTGGCCCAGGTGGATATGCAACGGTGATTCCCGATCGTCGAGTTCAGCGTTAAGCACCTTCACTTCCACGCTTTTCTTACTGGCGTGGGTAATTTCGGCGTCGAATACCTGATTGCTGCCATCAAACAGCTGTAGCGGCTGGCCTGGCCCCATACGTAGTACACGGCCGATATGGTTGGCAGCATCTTCACACAGTGAAATTTGGCTACCGGAAGCGAGTGGCTCTGGGTGATAAATGCGAGGAATGCGCATAGTTAAACATCCGCGTCATGGCCCTGGGCTGCAACAGGCCAGGGCATGGTTAAAAATATTGCCGCTAGTGTAGGTTAGCTCTTTTGCGCCTGGCAAGCGCGTTGCACATAGGGGTTATGATTCCCCTGTACCTTCGCGATGCGTTCGTCGCGCTCACACTCCCAGTCGGTGACCGGATACTGCTTATTCCAGGCATTAAAAAGCTGGGTTTGCTGGCGAGAGAGCGTCAGGTTGTATTGGTCGCGCATATAAAAATAGGTACGCGCGATGGCGCCACGGGCGCGGGCAGGCGGCTCGGCAACTTTCTCTTTGAAATCAACCTTCATCGCGCACTGTCCATACTGGCCTTCGCCACCGTTCCACTGGCTGTACATGAAGTTAGCGCGATCGCCATTCACTTCACCTACCGCAGGCTGCAGGTTATGCATATCGCTTTCCATTTTGCGATAGACCGGATCTTTAGCGCAGTTTTTACGCCCACCGTCCTGCCAGCACTGGCGCTGATGACCAAACTGCCAGGCGGGGACAACGTGCTCCCATTCAATTCGACTGGCGCGGTTTTCGTTTTTTCGCACTTTATAGCCGCAGGATTCGAGGTCCACGACCCCTTTTTTGCCTTGCCAGTTAATTTTACAACCGCAGTAGAAATCGCCTGGTGCATCGGCGTTAACTTTGACGCCCGCCGCTTTTGCCTGAGAAAAACTGTTGATGCCTTCGGCTAAAGCCGGGCCTGAAAATGCTGCGGCTAACAAGGCCGCAGCAAAAGAAAAATTACGGTACATCACGAACTCCGTGTCAAAACGAGCCCGCAACGTAGCGAAAGTCATTCCTGTATGCAATCAGTTAGATCAGAAAAGTTCCTGATAATTCTGAAGATTATTCTGCAATCAGTGGTTCGCCGCAGTGAACGCAGCGGTAGGTGGCTTCGCCGCGTATCACGCGGTTATGGCGGCGTACGGTCAGTTGGTGTTCCTGACACTTGCAGCGGTAAGTAAAGGTCTTACGCTGCACGGATTGCAGTTCGAACTGATGCGTACGTCGGGCTGGCACGCCCAGCACGCTTTCCATCATCCATTTCCACTCTTTGCCGTGCGGCGGCACGCGGCCAAAGTATTTCCACACCAGTAAATGCGCCAGTTCATGGGGCACCACTTCGTTAACGAACGCGTCAACGTTCTCCATCAGCAGGACGGGATTCAGACGAATTTCGTAGGTTTGTAGCCACGCGGTACCCGCGGCGGTTCCGCGCTGTTGGTAAACCAGCTTTGGCTCCGGGTAATTGCGTTCTAGCTTGAGATTGGCCTGAGCGAGTTTTTCCCGCAGGCTACGCATAACGGCTTGCTGGATGGCGATAGGGAGACGGGAGGTTTTCATAACGCCAGAGGATAGTGCGACAGGGAAGGGACTGCAAGAGGAAGGCTTCCTCCCGCGGGGGAGGAAGCTTTTCGTGATTAGTCGTGTGCGCCAATTTCGCGCAGTTTACGACCTTTCATCAGGTTACGTTCAATGTGTTCCAGAGAGACATTTTTAGTTTCAGGTATCAGCCACAGGGTCAGGAAGATGAACAGGACGTTCAGACCACCGTAGACCCAGAAAGTATTGGCGCTTCCCAGCGAGTTCAGCATCGTCAGGAAGGTTGCACCGACGATCATATTGGCAATCCAGTTGGTTGCGGTAGAGCAGGTGATACCGAAATCGCGGCCTTTCAGCGGTTGGATTTCAGAGCACAGAACCCAAATCAGCGGACCGGCGCTCATGGCAAAGCCAACGATAAACATCAGCAGCATCAGTACAGCGAAGTATTGCGCGGCCGCCGAGTGAATACCCACGTGCATCATCGTACCCAGCACGCCCATACCGACGGCCATGACGATAAAGCCGAGGATCAGCGTAGGCTTGCGGCCCCAACGGTCAACCAGGCCAATGGCGATAAAGGTTGCCAGCACGTTGGTCAGACCGACGATAACAGTCCCCCACATCTGCTCGGTGGTGTTGGTGTAGCCCGCCAGCTCAAAGATTTTCGGTGCGTAATACATAATGACGTTCATCCCGGTGAACTGCTGCATCACCTGTAACAGGACGCCAAGGAATACCGCGCGGCGGAAGTTGCTGTTTTCTTTAAACAGCGCCCAGCCGCTCTGCTTCACCTGCAGACTTTCACGAATTTCATCCAGCTCGCGTTTGGCTTCTGCGCTGGTATCACGCAAACGCAACAGAACACGTTCAGCATCGACAAAACGACGTTTAGCAGCAAACCAGCGTGGGCTGTCCGGCAGGAAGATAACGCCAACCAGTAGCAGTATGGCAGGGATGATGATCACGCCCAGCATCCAGCGCCATGCGCCGCTGTAGCTAAACGCCGTATCGGAAAGATACGCACCCAAAATACCGATAGTGATCATCAACTGATACATAGAGATCATGCTGCCACGAATTTTTTCCGGGGCAATTTCAGACAGGTAAAGCGGCGCGGTATAAGACGCAACGCCTACCGCAAGGCCGAGCAGCACGCGGGAAACCAACAGCACTTCAACGTTTGGTGCCGCGGCGGAGAACAGTGAACCGGCAACAAACAGGATTGCGCCGATCATCAAACTCTTTTTACGCCCCAGTTTGAAGGAGAGCCAACCGCTGCCGACGGCACCCACGGCAGCACCAAACATCATCGAACTCACCACCCATTCCTGAGTGTGGGGGGTAATTTGGAACTCGTCGGTGATGAACGGTAAAGCTCCGGCAATAACACCGATATCCAGGCCAAAAAGTAATCCAGCCAGGGCTGCAAGAAAGCAGACAAAAAATGTCATAGCTTTGTTGGAACGCCCCGTTTTTTTATTGTCAGGCATGATGCCCTCCGGTTGGGTAGCTAGTTTTGTTGATGTTAAGGGTAGGTGAGTACGGGGTAAAAAAATGCGAATCACATCACATTAGTGTAATCGGTTACACTAGCATTCATGTAAGTTATTGGTTATTTGATTGAAAAATAACGTTATTTATTTCACATGAATAACATTGATTGTCTGAGTTTAAGATAATGCTGAAATATAATGTAACAGTGATGCAATCACAGTAACGAAGAGATGTTGATTCATGTTGGATCGAAATTCTACGATATGTAATCGCTTTCATTTGCTGTTTGCAACAAGGGAGATTAGCGTAGCTTTGGCTATGGGGTATGGAAGAGAAAAGGACATAAAAAAGACCAGCGCGAGGCTGGTCTTCATAAGCGTTGAGCCGTGAGGGAATTACTTCAGACCGGCAGCTTCACGCAGCAGAGCGGCTTTGTCGGTTTTTTCCCATGGGAAATGTTCGCGACCAAAGTGACCGTAAGCAGCGGTTTCTTTGTAAATCGGGTGCAGCAGATCCAGCATCTGAATCAGACCATACGGGCGCAGGTCGAAGAACTCGCGCACCAGCAGGGTCAGTTGCTCAGAAGGCACTTTTTCAGTACCAAACGTTTCCACCATGATAGAGGTCGGTTCAGCCACGCCGATTGCGTAGGAAACCTGAATCTCACAGCGATCAGCCAGACCAGCGGCAACAATGTTTTTCGCGACGTAACGAGCTGCATAGGCTGCGGAACGGTCAACTTTAGACGGATCCTTACCAGAGAATGCACCGCCGCCGTGACGCGCCATGCCGCCGTAGGTATCAACGATGATTTTACGACCTGTCAGTCCACAGTCGCCCATTGGACCGCCGATTACGAAACGACCGGTTGGGTTGATGAAGAACTTGGTCGAAGCAGTCAGCCATTCAGTAGGCAGTACCGGCTTGATGATCTCTTCCATAACTGCTTCTTGCAGCGATTTCTGATCGATGTCTTCAGAGTGCTGAGTCGACAGAACAACCGCATCAATACCGACGATTTTGCCGTCGTCATACTGGAAGGTAACCTGGCTTTTTGCATCCGGACGCAGCCAGGATAAGGTGCCGTTTTTACGCACTTCAGCCTGACGCTGCACCAGACGGTGAGCATAGGTGATCGGGGCTGGCATCAGCACATCGGTTTCGTTGGTTGCATAACCAAACATCAGACCCTGGTCGCCTGCGCCCTGTTCCAGCGGATCGGCGCGGTCAACACCCTGGTTGATGTCCGGAGACTGTTTACCAATCGCGCTCAGTACCGCACAAGAGTTGGCGTCAAAGCCCATGTCGGAATGCACATAGCCAATTTCGCGAACCGTATTACGGGTGATCTCTTCGATATCAACCCATGCGCTGGTGGTGATCTCACCGCCAACTAAAACCATACCGGTTTTGACGTAGGTTTCGCAGGCAACGCGTGCTTTCGGATCCTGCTCGAGGATTGCGTCCAGTACGGCGTCAGAGATTTGGTCAGCGATTTTGTCAGGATGCCCTTCTGATACGGACTCGGACGTAAAAAGGTGTTTTGCCATATTTAATTTCACCTAAGGAGAATTTGGTTAGCTCAAACTGTCGAGTGGAATAGCCATGTGTAGAAGATTCTACCATGAGTCTGCAGATGACGGACACTGGCAGTCTGAGTGTTAATCGGTATAGATGGATTAACATCTGGACGGCTATTTTAGGACAGTTCTTCGCCTGATTTCCAGCTTTTTTTGATTGAGGTCGCATTGTACTGAAAATGTAACTGGAAATTTTTCCTGACGGTGCTGGCAATGCACGCATTTATCTTTTGCTTTTTGACTTCCTTATGGGTATAAAACGCGGCGCGCGGCTCATACAAAAGCACACGACGTTTTCATCGTGTTGCCACTTCCAGCCGGGTTAAGACTTTAGCTTTGGCTTGTGGGTTCGTTCCGTCAGGAGCAACCGTGGAGGTGATACGAGATAATGAACCGTTGTATTCTGCTGAATCTGTCGCACCGTTCTGGTGTACATATGTTCCCCGCAATCTGCATCTTGCATACCTGCCGATGTTATACCCATCTCGGCGCTTCTCAGGACTCCAGGGCCGGTAACGGTCACTAAGAACTGAACAAGGGCGCTCTTGGTAAACAAGAGTTTTCTCGTGGTTTCGCCGAACCGTCAGCATTAAGTTCGGTTACGTGTTTACATTGATATGAAAAAGAAACCGGTCGCACAGTCGGAGCGTCAGCACTATCTGCTGCAAATTCTGCCTGTATTTGGGTTGTTATCGCGTCTTCGGATTGCGATAGTAGTCAACTGTTTTACACTTGTTAATAAAATTTGAGGTTCGCTATGTCTGACGACATTTCTTTGGGTTCGCCTTCGTCAGCAGGCGAACACGGTGTACTACGCTCCATGCAGGAGGTTGCAATGAGTTCCCAGGAAGCCAGCAAGATGCTGCGTACTTACAATATTGCCTGGTGGGGTAATAACTACTACGACGTCAATGAACTGGGCCACATCAGCGTGTGCCCGGATCCGGACGTACCCGAAGCGCGCGTTGACCTTGCTGAGTTGGTGAAAGCCCGTGAAGCGCAGGGCCAGCGTCTGCCTGCATTGTTCTGCTTCCCGCAGATCCTGCAACATCGTTTGCGTTCGATTAACGCCGCGTTTAAACGAGCCCGTGAATCTTACGGTTACAACGGTGACTATTTCCTCGTTTACCCGATCAAGGTCAACCAGCATCGTCGCGTGATTGAATCGCTGATCCACTCCGGCGAACCGCTGGGGCTGGAAGCTGGTTCCAAAGCTGAATTGATGGCCGTTCTGGCCCATGCCGGAATGACCCGTAGCGTGATCGTGTGTAACGGTTATAAAGACCGCGAATATATCCGTCTGGCACTGATTGGCGAGAAGATGGGCCATAAGGTCTATCTGGTCATCGAGAAGATGTCTGAAATCGCTATCGTGCTGGATGAAGCTGAACGCCTGAATGTCGTTCCGCGTCTGGGCGTGCGTGCGCGTCTGGCGTCGCAGGGCTCTGGCAAGTGGCAGTCCTCCGGCGGTGAAAAATCAAAATTCGGCCTGGCGGCAAACCAGGTGCTGCAACTGGTAGAAATTCTGCGCGAGCGTGGTCGTCTGGACAGCATCCAGTTGCTGCACTTCCATCTCGGCTCCCAAATGGCGAACATTCGTGATATCGCCACCGGCGTACGTGAGTCGGCGCGTTTCTACGTTGAGCTGCACAAGCTTGGCGTTAATATCCAGTGCTTCGACGTGGGCGGTGGTCTGGGCGTAGATTACGAAGGTACCCGTTCGCAGTCTGACTGTTCCGTAAACTACGGTTTGAACGAATACGCCAACAACATCATCTGGGCTATTGGCGACGCCTGTGAAGAACACGGTCTGCCGCATCCGACGGTAATCACCGAGTCTGGCCGCGCGGTAACCGCGCACCATACCGTGCTGGTATCTAACATTATCGGCGTTGAGCGTAGTGAACACACCGAAGCCACGCCTCCGGCTGACGATGCGCCACGTGCCCTGCAAAGCATGTGGGAAACCTGGCAAGAGATGCATGAACCGGGAACCCGTCGTTCGCTGCGTGAATGGCTGCACGACAGCCAGATGGATCTGCACGATATTCACGTTGGGTACTCTTCAGGCACCTTTAGCCTGCAGGAGCGTGCGTGGGCAGAGCAGCTGTATCTGAACATGTGCCATGAAGTGCAGAAACAACTCGACCCGAGCAACCGTGCGCACCGTCCGATTATCGACGAGCTGCAGGAGCGTATGGCGGATAAGATTTACGTCAACTTCTCACTGTTCCAGTCGATGCCGGATGCGTGGGGGATCGATCAGCTGTTCCCGGTAATGCCGCTGGAAGGGTTGAATCAGGTGCCTGAACGCCGTGCGGTGCTGTTGGATATCACCTGCGACTCTGATGGTGCTATCGACCACTACGTTGACGGTGATGGCATTGCGACCACCATGCCGATGCCGGAATATGACCCTGAGAACCCGCCGATGCTGGGCTTCTTTATGGTGGGTGCGTACCAGGAGATCCTCGGCAACATGCACAACCTGTTTGGTGATACCGAAGCGGTTGACGTGTTCGTCTTCCCTGACGGCAGCGTAGAAGTTGAGCTGTCCGACGAAGGGGATACCGTGGCGGATATGCTGCAATACGTGCAGCTGGATCCGAACACCCTGCTGACGCAGTTCCGTGACCAGGTGAAAAACACCGATCTGGACGCTGAGCTGCAACAGCAGTTCCTCGAAGAGTTTGAAGCCGGTCTGTACGGTTATACTTATCTGGAAGATGAGTAACGATAAATGCCTGGTGGCGCTGCGCTTACCGTTCCTACGAAAGTAGGCCGGATAAGGCGAAGCCGCCATCCGGCAGTCGGAATCCGCGGGGGCAGCATTTGTGGCACTCACTTGAATCCGTACAAAATAACGGCGATAATTTGCCGTAAATATGCAGTTACCAAATCAATCCCTTCCTCGTCGGGCTTAACGACGCGGAGGGGATTTTTTTTCATCGATTTTTAAAGAGGTCAGTACATGAGCACCTTAGGTCATCAATACGACAACTCCCTGGTTTCTAACGCCTTTGGTTTTTTACGTCTGCCGATGAACTTCATGCCGTACGACAGCGACGCCGACTGGGTGATCACCGGTGTACCGTTTGATATGGCAACGTCTGGTCGTGCGGGCGGGCGTCATGGTCCGGCGGCAATCCGTCAGGTGTCCACCAACCTGGCCTGGGAGCACAACCGATTCCCGTGGAACTTCGATATGCGCGAGCGCCTGAACGTGGTGGACTGCGGCGATCTGGTTTATGCGTTCGGGGATGCGCGTGAAATGAGTGAAAAACTGCAGGCGCATGCTGAGAAGCTGCTGTCTGCTGGTAAGCGCATGCTCTCCTTTGGCGGCGACCACTTCGTCACGCTGCCGCTGCTGCGCGCACACGCTAAACACTTTGGTAAAATGGCGCTGGTGCACTTTGATGCTCATACCGACACCTACGCGAACGGCTGCGAATTCGACCACGGTACCATGTTCTACACTGCGCCGAACGAAGGTCTGATCGATCCGAATCACTCTGTGCAGATCGGTATTCGTACCGAGTTTGACAAAGACAACGGCTTTACCGTACTGGATGCGTGCCAGGTTAACGACCGCAGCGTTGATGACATTATCGCTCAGGTTAAGCAGATTGTCGGTGATATGCCGGTATACCTGACTTTTGATATCGACTGTCTGGATCCGGCGTTTGCACCAGGAACCGGTACGCCAGTGATCGGCGGTCTGACTTCCGATCGTGCTATTAAACTGGTACGTGGTCTGAAAGATCTGAACATCGTCGGGATGGATGTTGTTGAAGTGGCTCCGGCCTACGATCAGTCAGAGATCACCGCACTGGCGGCGGCAACGTTAGCATTAGAAATGCTCTATATCCAGGCGGCGAAAAAAGGCGAGTAACGGTTTCGGGCTATTTTACTCGCCATTTTGAACCCGGGCAGTGCTCGCCATCCTCACGTACTACGTGTACGCTCCGGTGGCTGTGCGCTGTCCGGTCTCAAACTGGCTTCGCCAATAACGCCCGATCGCTGGACTAAATTTGTAATTCTGTAGGCCGGATAAGGCGTTCACGCCGCCATCCGGCACTGTTCGAAGATTATTTGATCCCGTCTGCGCTCATGCGATCGCGAATATGTTGCGCACGTTCTGCGGATGCCGGATGATCGTCAAACATTGAGCTTTGACGTCCTGCTTCCAGTTTTGCCAGTTTCTCAAAACTGGTGGCTAAGCCAGCCGGATTGATCCCACGTTTGCGCAACAGATCATACGAGTAATCATCCGCCTCGGATTCCTGACGCTGGGAGAACTGTGAGTTCACCAGTTTCTCGCCAAGATCGCCCAATTGCGATTGCGACAGGCTGCCGACAATCCCGCCAGCGGAAGCCGCAGCTGCCCGCACGGCGTTCGTACCCAGCGCAACCTGCATCCCTTTTTTCACGTGACCCAGCGCAACGTGACCCATTTCGTGGCCGATCACCGCTTCGACTTCGTTGTCGGTCATCATATCCATCAGGCCGCTGTATACGCGGATACAGCCGTTCGCCATGGCAAAGGCATTTACATCTTTCGCCATATAGACTTTGTAGTTCACCGGCTGGCCGTTAATGTTATCGCCAAGCGCGGCGGCGATTTTGCCAAGACGCGTTGCATACTCGCTGCCAGCCGGGGCGATGGTAGCTTTGCTGTCCATATCCTTACAGGCCTGATCGCTCAGCGCTTTTACCTGCGCATCGCTCAGACTGTAGGCCTGAAAAGCCTCTGCGCCTGAGGAAAGCAGTCCGTTTGAGTCCATGTTCTGGCAGCCGGTCAATGCCGCCGCCATGCTCGTAGCAAGCAGTAAAGCGCGAATTTTCATTTTTTCTCTTCCGCACAAAGTCAGGATTATTCTAAAAAATGCGTCGTTTGCAGGTGAACCGACGCTCGGCATAAGTATAAAGAAAAGAACAATAAGCGGGCGAGAAGATTGCGCAACTTGCGCGCATGATCCAGAGATTTCTGAAGCGGTAAAAGGATGCTCCATGTACATGACACGCGGCTTGGGTTACATTGTTGGCACTTTTTTCCGGCGTAGCCCAAAACGCGCTGTCGTCAAGTCGTTTAGGGCGTGGCCTTCATTATCCGATCTGGAGTCAAAATGTCCTCACGTAAAGAGCTTGCCAATGCTATTCGTGCGCTGAGCATGGACGCAGTACAGAAAGCCAAATCCGGCCACCCGGGTGCCCCGATGGGTATGGCTGACATTGCCGAAGTCCTGTGGCGTGATTTCCTGAACCACAACCCGACTAACCCGTCCTGGGCTGACCGTGACCGTTTCGTGCTGTCTAACGGCCACGGTTCAATGCTGATTTACAGCCTGCTGCACCTCACCGGCTATGATCTGCCGATGTCCGAGCTGCAGAACTTCCGTCAGCTGCACTCCAAAACGCCGGGTCACCCGGAAGTGGGTTACACCGCGGGTGTTGAAACCACGACCGGTCCTTTGGGTCAGGGCATTGCGAATGCAGTGGGTATGGCTATCGCTGAAAAAACGCTGGCGGCGCAGTTTAACCGTCCTGGTCACGACATCGTTGACCACTTCACCTATGCTTTCATGGGCGACGGCTGCATGATGGAAGGTATCTCTCACGAGGTATGTTCCCTGGCTGGTACGCTGAAACTGGGTAAACTGGTTGCGTTCTACGATGACAACGGCATCTCTATCGATGGCCACGTTGAAGGCTGGTTCACCGATGACACCGCGAAGCGTTTCGAAGCTTACGGCTGGCACGTGATTCGTGGTGTAGATGGTCACGATGCTGACGCGATTAAACGCGCTGTTGAAGAAGCACGCGCAGTGACCGACAAACCGTCCCTGCTGATGTGCAAAACCATCATCGGTTTCGGTTCTCCGAACAAAGCCGGTACCCACGACTCTCACGGTGCACCGCTGGGCGATGCAGAAATCGCACTGACCCGCGAACAGCTGGGCTGGAAATACGCGCCGTTCGAAATCCCGTCTGAAATCTACGCGCAGTGGGATGCAAAAGAAGCCGGCCAGGCAAAAGAAGCCGCATGGAACGAGAAGTTCGCTGCTTATGCCAAAGCTTTCCCGCAGGAAGCTGCTGAATTCACCCGTCGTATGAAAGGTGAAATGCCGTCTGACTTCGACGCGAAAGCCAACGAGTTCATTGCTAAGCTGCAGGCTAATCCGGCGAAAATCGCCAGCCGTAAAGCGTCTCAGAACGCGATTGAAGCCTTCGGTCCTCTGCTGCCTGAATTCCTCGGCGGCTCTGCTGACCTGGCACCGTCTAACCTGACTCTGTGGTCTGGTTCTAAGGCCATCAACGAAGATACTGCCGGTAACTACATCCATTACGGTGTACGTGAATTCGGTATGACCGCTATCGCAAACGGTATTTCCCTGCATGGTGGTTTCCTGCCGTACACCTCCACCTTCCTGATGTTCGTGGAATATGCCCGTAACGCGGTGCGTATGGCTGCGCTGATGAAACAGCGTCAGGTGATGGTCTATACTCACGACTCCATCGGTCTGGGTGAAGATGGCCCGACTCACCAGCCGGTAGAGCAGGTTGCTTCTCTGCGTGTGACCCCGAACATGAGCACATGGCGTCCGTGTGACCAGGTTGAATCCGCAGTAGCATGGAAATACGGTGTTGAGCGTCAGGACGGTCCGACCGCGCTGATCCTCTCCCGTCAGAACCTGGCACAGCAGGAACGTACTGCAGAGCAACTGGCGAACATCGCTCGCGGTGGCTACGTGCTGAAAGATTGCGCGGGTCAGCCGGAGTTGATCTTCATCGCCACCGGTTCTGAAGTTGAACTTGCCGTGGCTGCCTGGGACAAACTGACCGCTGAAGGCGTGAAAGCGCGCGTGGTTTCCATGCCGTCTACCGATGCATTCGACAAGCAGGATGCGGCTTACCGTGAATCCGTACTGCCGAAAGCCGTCTCTGCTCGCGTCGCTATCGAAGCTGGCATTGCTGACTACTGGTTCAAATACGTGGGCCTGAACGGCGCTATTGTCGGTATGACTACCTTTGGTGAGTCTGCACCGGCAGAACTGCTGTTTGAAGAATTCGGCTTCACCGTAGACAACGTGGTCGCGAAAGCAAAAGAACTGCTGTAATTTCGATTACAGGTGAAAACGGGTCGCTCAGGCGGCCCGTTTTTAACTTAGCTGAATATAATTCACATTGCGCAATCAGTAAATTTAGATCTGAATCACAAATATGATATTTAGTGTTGTTTGGTATTTGCGATGCACATCACACAATTAGTGTTGCTTTTTATTTTCAATGGCTCAATTCATTGTTTTTAAAGACTTCACAAAAAGACATTCCGCGCCATACGTATTTTCCCCCTCGATTGATTTCATTTTGCCGCACGCGTATTTTATTTTTAACGCTAACTCGTACCCTAAAAATAAAATAAGGAAAATGTATGCGGCTGATTGATTACTTTCCCGAATCATCTATCTCAATAAAAGATTCAGCAAAGAACTGGCAGGAAGCAATTGACTTTTCTATGTCATCCTTACTCGCCAATCATTATGTCAATTCAGATTATATTCAGGCGATCAAAGACTCAACAATTAACAATGGCCCTTATTATATTTTAGCGCCTGGTGTCGCCATGCCACACGCTCGTCCGGAATGTGGCGCGTTAAAAACCGGAATGTCATTAACGCTTCTTAAACAGGAAGTGAAATTTGCCGATGATGATGAAGGTATCAGATTATTAATCGGGTTGTCGGCGGCAAATGCTGACTCTCACATTGGCGCTATTCAGGCTTTAAGCGAATTATTATGTGAAGAGGAAACGCTAAGCGCTTTGTTAGCGGCTAAATCAGAAAAACAGCTGGCGGATATTATCGCCTTTGCATAATTCATCGTTTCCTTTCAGGATAATATTATGGAAAACAAGTCTGCTCGTGCCAAAGTCCAGGCTTTTGGTGGTTTTTTGACTGCAATGGTCATTCCCAATATCGGTGCCTTTATTGCCTGGGGTTTTATAACCGCATTGTTTATTCCTACCGGTTGGATGCCGAATGAGCATTTCGCCAAAATTGTCGGTCCGATGATTACCTATTTACTGCCTGTCATGATTGGCTCCACAGGGGGACATCTGGTTGGCGGGAAACGTGGCGCGGTAATGGGAGGCATTGGTTCTATTGGCGTTATTGTGGGCGCGGATATCCCGATGTTCCTTGGCGCGATGGTGATGGGACCACTTGGCGGCTGGGTGATTAAGCATATCGACCGCCTGCTGGAAAAACGCATCCCCGCTGGTTTCGAGATGGTTATCAATAACTTCTCCCTGGGTATTGCGGGAATGCTCTTATGTTTGCTGGGATTTGAAGTCATTGGCCCGGCGGTTCTCATTGCCAATAACTTTGTGAAAGAGTGTATTGAAGCGTTGGTTCATGCGGGTTATCTGCCGTTGCTATCCGTAATCAATGAACCCGCGAAAATCCTCTTTCTGAATAATGCTATCGATCAGGGCGTCTATTATCCGCTGGGAATGCAACAAGCTTCTGAAACGGGAAAATCGATTTTCTTCATGGTGGCATCTAACCCAGGGCCGGGGTTAGGCCTGTTACTCGGCTTTGCCATTTTCGGTAAAGGGATGAGTAAAAAATCCGCGCCAGGTGCCATGATTATCCACTTCCTCGGTGGTATTCATGAGCTGTATTTCCCGTATGTGCTGATGAAGCCTTTAACCCTGATTGCGATGATTGCCGGGGGAATGACCGGGACGTGGGTATTCCACCTGCTGGACGGTGGGTTGGTTGCAGGACCGAGCCCAGGATCAATATTCGCCTATCTGGCATTAACGCCAAAAGGATCTTTCCTCGCGACCATTGCAGGCGTTACAGCGGGAACAATTGTTACTTTTGTGATTACATCTGTAATCCTGAAAATGGAAAAGAGCGTAGAAACAGAAAGTGAGGATGACTTTGCTGAATCAGCCAGAACCGTCAAAGCGATGAAGCAGGAAGGTAAATTCTCTTATAAAAATATTAAACGCGTCGCTTTTGTCTGTGATGCGGGAATGGGTTCCAGTGCGATGGGGGCAACCACGTTTCGTAAGCGTCTGGAGAAAGCGGGATTAAATATTAACGTCACGCACTATGCTATCGAAAACGTTCCACAAGATGCCGATATTATTGTCACCCATGCCAGTCTTGAAGGTCGTGTTAAACGAGTGAGTGAAAAGCCATTAGTACTTATTAAGAACTATATTGGTGATCCACTGTTGGATGATTTATTTAAACGCATTACTGCGAACTAACCTTCTTCTATTTTGGGAGTAAGTATGAAAACGAAAGTGGCTGCCATATATGGCAAGCAGGATATTCGTATCCGCGAATTTGATCTGCCTGAAATTACAGATAACGAATTGTTAGTAAGCGTAATATCCGATAGCGTTTGTTTGTCCACCTGGAAAGCGGCGGCATTGGGGAGCGATCATAAACGCGTGCCGGACGATTTGGAAAATCATCCGGTCATTACCGGACATGAATGTGCAGGTATAATTGTTGAGGTGGGAAAAAACCTTACGGATAAATATAAGAAAGGTCAGCGTTTTGTGTTGCAACCCGCGATGGGATTGCCAAGTGGATATTCCGCGGGATACAGCTACGAATATTTTGGCGGTAATGCAACATATATGATTATCCCGGAAGTGGCGATTAATCTGGGATGCGTTCTACCTTACCACGGCTCTTATTTTGCCGCCGCCTCATTGGCAGAACCGATGTGCTGCATTATTGGCGCGTATAACGCGAATTTTCACACCACGCCTTACGTCTATGAGCATCGCATGGGGATTAAGCCGGGGGGAAGCATTGCGCTTCTGGCCTGCGCCGGGCCGATGGGTATCGGCGCAATAGATTATGCCATTAACGGCAGTATTCAGCCGTCACGCGTGGTGGTGGTCGACATTGACGAAGCACGACTGACGCAGGCTAAAAAATTGTTGCCGGTTGAGCTCGCGGCAGAAAAAGGGATTGAACTTATCTATGTGAATACCTTCGGTATGGACTCCCCGACCGCGATGCTGCGCGCCCTTACTAATGACGCAGGTTTTGATGATGTCTTTGTGTATGCGGCAGTGCCAGCCGTCATTGAAATGGCTGACGATTTACTCGCGGAAGATGGTTGCCTGAATTTCTTTGCCGGTCCGACGGACAGCAACTTTAAAGTGCCGTTTAATTTTTATAACGTGCACTACAACAGCACTCACGTGGTCGGGACCTCCGGTGGATCAACGGATGATATGAAAGAGGCTATTGCACTCAGTGCAACCGGACAGCTACAGCCGTCGTTTATGGTGACGCACATTGGCGGCCTTGATGCGGTTCCGGAAACCGTATTGAATTTACCGGCAATTCCTGGCGGTAAGAAGCTGATTTATAACGGCGTTACCATGCCGCTAACCGCCATTGCTGATTTTGCCGAGAAAGGGAAAACTGACCCATTATTCAAAGAGTTGGCGCTGCTGGTGGAGGAAACGCACGGCATCTGGAACGAAAAGGCAGAAAAATACCTGCTGGCACACTTCGGCGTTGATATCGGGGAGGCGGCGATATGATGTCGCTGGCATGGCCGCTATTTCGTATCACGGAGCAGGCTGCGCTGGCAGCCTGGCCGCAAACCGGGTGCGGCGATAAAAACAAGATTGATGGTCTGGCCGTGACGGCAATGCGCGAAGCATTGAACAGTATTGCCATCCGCGGACGAATCGTCATTGGCGAAGGGGAGATTGATCAAGCCCCGATGCTGTGGATTGGTGAGGAAGTGGGAACCGGCGCCGGACCAGAGGTCGATATCGCTGTCGATCCTATTGAAGGTACGCGAATGGTGGCGATGGGGCAATGCAATGCGCTGGCCGTCATGGCGTTTGCCCCTCGCGGCAGTTTGTTACACGCCCCTGATATGTACATGAAAAAACTGGTTGTTAATCGGTATGCAAAAGGGGCGATTAATCTGGCGCTGCCGTTGGCAGACAATCTGCGCAATGTGGCTGAGGCACTGGGCAAACCGCTGGAGCGACTGCGGATGGTGACGCTGGATAAACCGCGTCTTCAACCGGCGATTGCCGAAGCGACACGGCTTGGGGTCAAAGTCTTTGCGCTGCCCGATGGTGATGTGGCCGCCAGCGTGCTGGCTTGTATGCAGGAAAATCCCTATGACCTGATGTACACCATTGGCGGGGCACCTGAAGGGGTTATTTCAGCTTGCGCAGTTAAAGCGCTGGGGGGCGACATGCAGGCTGAACTGATTGATTTTTGCGCGGCGAAAGGTGATAGCGCAGATAATCGTCTGATTGCGGCACAGGAACGTCAGCGCTGCAGGGAAATGGGCGTTGAGATCAACCGTATCTATGCGCTCGACGAACTGGTAGGGGGAAATAAGATCCTCTTCAGCGCGACGGGGGTTACGGGCGGCGATCTTGTGAAAGGGATCCAACAGGTTGCGAATGGTGTGCGCACGCAAACTTTACTGATCGGCGGCGCGGATCGAACGTGTAATATAATAGACTCTCTGCATTCATGGTGATTTATCGGATAACTAATGACGACGCTGACAGAAGACGATGTGCTTGAGCAACTGGATGCTCAAAATAATTTACTTTCGTTTATGACGACGGCACATAACATTTTGCTCCAGGGCATTAAGCGCTTTCTGCCGTCGCTGTTCGTTAATAACGATGAAGAGATCGTGGAATATGCAGTGAAGCCGTTGCTCGCCCAGAGTGGACCGCTTGACGATATCGACGTTGCGCTACGTCTGATTTATGCGCTGGGAAAAATGGATAAATGGCTTTACGCCGATATCACCCATTTTTCCCAGTTTTATCAGTACCTGAACGAGCAGGATACTATCCCCGGTTTTGCCGATGACATCACCTGGGATTTTATCAGCAACGTGAACAGTATTACCCACAACGCAACGCTCTACGGCGCACTGGAGTCAATGAAATTTGCCGACTTTGCTGCGTGGTCTGAGGTGCGCTTTAGTGCAATGGTCAAGACGGCAATGACGCTGGCAGTGACGGCGATTTTAAAGGAATTAACGCCGTGAAAATCAAACTAACGGTGAATGGGCTACAGGTTGAAGCACATTACCATGATGATGAGATAGAGAACGTCCACAAACCGTTATTACAGCAACTGGCAAAAATACACGCTGCTAATCCGCAGCGACGTACGATAGTTTTTCTCTGCGCGCCACCGGGTACGGGTAAATCGACGCTGACCACCTTCTGGGAATATCTCTGCGCTCAGGATCCTTGTCTGCCGGAGATTCAGACACTGCCGATGGATGGCTTCCATCACTACAACAGCTGGCTGGATGCCCATAATCTGAGGGCATACAAAGGTGCGCCGGAAACCTTTGATGTGGATAAGCTTGCGCAGAATCTACGCCAGATAAGGGAAGGAGAAGGATTCTGGCCGCAATATGATCGGCAAAAGCACGATCCGGTCGAAGAGGCCATACGGGTGACTGCGCCGATGGTGATTGTGGAGGGAAACTGGCTATTGCGCGATGATGAAAGATGGCGAGCGTTAGCTGAGTTTTGTGATTACTCGTTGTTTATTCGCGCTCCAGCCAATGCGCTGCGTACGCGACTGGTAGGCCGTAAACTGGCTGGCGGACTCTCACAAGCTGACGCTGAGGCATTTTATGAGCGTACCGACGGACCGAATGTTCGTCGGGTGCTGGAAGATAGCCTGTCAGCAGACCTTATGCTGGAGATGACGCTTGAGGGGGCATATCGGACGGCATGAGATTTTTGTTGTGTAGCCGTACTATGCGCGAAAAATGGCGCTGCGTAAATGCAGCGTCATGACTGATCGCTACAACGCTGGCGCCACGTGTACGACACACTGCCAGCCAGTTTTCGAAGACGCCAAGCCAGTGTGCATCAAAGTCCCGGCTGGGCTCATCCAGCAGTAGAATAGCGGGTTTGAGGGCTTCCAGACTGGCGACGGCAACCATACGTCGTTGTGCAGTATGTAGATCGAGCGGGTGCGAGTCGGCGACATCCTCTAACTGACATAATTGCAGCGCCGCCGTCGTGCGTTGCGCAATTTCAGTCGCCGGAAGCTTCTGTAGCCGTAATCCGAAGGCCACTTCCTCTGCAACCTTGCTGTGAAAGATTTGATTCTCCGCTTCCTGAAACAGTACGCCGAGCACCCTGGCGCGCTCCCGGTTTTTCAGTTGCGCAATCGCACGATTTTGAACGGTTATTGTGCCGGATGAGGGCGTCAGTAGCCCGGCCATGATGCGCAAAAGCGTGGATTTTCCTGCGCCATTATCGCCCGTTAGCGCCAGCCATTCCCCCTCCAGAAGTTCCAGCGAAATATTGCGTAAACAGTCATCGGCGGCGTTCGGCCAGCGATAGCTGACCTGGTTTAGCGTTAGCATAGTGATGATAATGCTCCGTCGCGCAGCTGCCATGCCTGCTGGCAGTAGCTGAGAAAAGGTGAAGGGTTGCGTTCGAAAAATATCACCAAAGCATGCTGTTCCTGTGCCCACTGTTGCAGTCGCGCCAGCAGCATTGCCGTGGCTTGCGCCGTCAGGCGACTGAACGCTTCATCCAGAATCAATATTTTCGGCTGCATGGCGAGTGCGCTGGCAATGACTACCCGCTGGGTTTCCCCGCCGGAAAGGGTGCCGGGATGACGATAGCGTAGGGGCTGACATTCTGTCAGCGTAAGGGCGGCATCTATGCGCTGCATAATTTCAGTCTCGGTAAGGCAGAGATTTTCCGGGCCAAACGCCACTTCTTCCTCCACGCTGAAAGTACAACCTGAAAGCTGCAGGTAAGGTGACTGCTGCACAAGCTGGATGGTACTCGACTGCTCGACCAGCGATAGTTGCCCGATGGGATTACCCAGTAGCGTACCAGTGCCCTCAATTTCTCCCGGAAGGAAGTCGGGGTACCAGCCAGCCATCAGCTGTGCCAGCGTACTTTTCCCGCTGCCGTTCTCACCAAAAATAGCCACCATACCAGGCCTGGCGTAATGGAAATCGTAACAGGCGGATGGCCGCATAGCGTGCGTCGGAATATAGCGAAACTGCTCTAACGTAACCATATCCAGATTCCTGTCTCAACTGCCATCAGAACCACCATACCGTAGCGGGCCAGACGTTGTAAGGTGCTGTCTGGCGGCGCCCATAGCGTGGTGCGAGTGCGATGCAGGCGAAATCCCCGCATATCGAGCGCTGCACCGCGAACGGCCAAGTCATTGAGCGCGTTATGGGTGAGCGGCACAATCAATGCCGGCATAGCGCGTAAACGTTGGTACCAGGACTCATCCAGCGGTACGCCGCGTGCGCGCTGAGCCTCGTGAATAATCGCCAATTGGTGTTTGAGCTGTTCAACCACCAGCAGAGGGCCTGCGAACAGATAGGCAACGCCTGGCGGCAGGCGTGAAGCAAACAGGGCGCGCATAAAGCGCGCAACCGGCACGTACTGCATCCACATCTGCGATGTCGACACAATGGCGAGGATCCGCAGCCAGAGCGTAACGGCATCGACCCAGCGTTCTGGTGTGCGCGGCTGCCCGCTAATCCACTCGGTAAGCCATCCGCCGTGTACCAGCCATAGCCCCAGTCCTAAGGGGATCATCAGCCAGAGTACGTATTTCGCCCGCGACCGCGTAGCCTTCATACATAGCAAACCGACAAACGTCGCGGCGCTGTACAAGCTGAGCGGCACTCCGGCTGGCAGCAGGAGCGTGGAGCAGGCGGCAAGCACCCATAGAGTTAACGACGTAAACGGATGCATTTAGCGCACGGCAGACATCGTAGGGAAATGGCGCGTGGTGCGCAGCGGAAGCTGTCGCAGCAGCACCCAGACGATGATTGCCGTGAGGATTTTATCGACCAGATTTGCACCGATGACGGTGATGGCGACGGACTCCACCAGGTTCTGACCGACCGAGTGCATCCAGGCGACAAAAAGATCCGCGCCGCTGCCAGTGACACCGCCGAACAGAGTCGTGCGAATCGGCACGGCAACGAGGGTCACGGCAAGCGTGATAATTACGCCGCTGACCACGACTTTGGGTAAGGTGCGAAACCATCCCGCCCGTGCCAGCCAACCGGCGACCAGTCCAATAACCATGGCGACGGGCGCAAAGGCGGCGGCGATCGGATCGGTCAGCAACCCCCACAACAGGTTAGTGAGTAATCCGGTTAGCATCCCCACAACCGGACCTAACAGCACCGCGCTGATCAACGTACCAATCGAGTCGAGAAAAATAGGTAATTTCAACATGCTGATAAGCTGCCCACCGACCATGTTGATGGCGATAGCAATGACAATAAGAACCAGAGACTGGCTGGAAAATTGGCGACGCGCCATAAAAGACCTCGTATAAGTGAATCGTTAGCGGGATGAAATAACCAGTTCGTCATAACCGGAAACGGCGCAGGGCTGACGGCTGAATGCCAGAGACGTCAACTCGCCAATCACCAGTTCCAGCGTGGTTCGCACGGTACAGCCCGGCATCATGTGTCCGCCCAGCATCGCGCCGTGTGGGTCAGCAACCGCCAGATGAAGATGCTCGCCGGAAAGTTCCAGCGTGGCGTTCAGAGAGATAATTTCCCACGTACCCGTAAGTAATGTGGTTTCTTCACGTCCGGCGAAGCGCAGAGCAATGTTGGTCAAACTGCCGGTGCAACCCGCTATCCAGGCTGCCTGTAGTTGATGCTGCTGGATAAAAGCGTGTAGCGCTGAAAAGACTTCCTGGCCCGGTAATAAACGCAGCGCATGAAAGCGAGCTTCAGATGGTTGGGGATAGAATGTTGCCATAGTTGAGGGACTCCGAGACTCGGACGTTGCGCTGATAATATAGACGCGGGTTAGGGAGCTTTCTGATATAAATCAGGATTTGTGACATGGCAACGAAATAATCTTGCTACGGTTATTCGTAATTCTGGAATATGGAATAAAAGTCGCGTTGAAGGACGTTAAAATGTGACGTAAGTCAGATAACTGTGTTCTGTTGCTGGACAATCATTCCTTTTATTCCGCGTTTCGCTTATTCTAGCTGAAGCGTTTCAGTCGATTAAATGTTCGACAATTAACCAATTAGTCGCAGTTTGCGACAGGTAAGGTTTCCCTGAGCGATTTGCTGCATTACTCTGTCTGCCACATCGTTTCTGAGAAATCCTTGCAGGAGACCTATGACCGTACGCGTAGCGATTAATGGTTTCGGTCGCATCGGACGCAACGTGGTTCGTGCTTTGTATGAATCCGGGCGTCGGGCGGAAATCACCGTGGTGGCAATCAACGAACTGGCGGATGCTGCAGGCATGGCGCATTTGTTGAAATATGACACCAGCCATGGGCGTTTTGCCTGGGATGTTCGTCAGGAACGAGACCAGCTCATCGTTGGCGATGACGCGATCCGCATTCTGCATGAGCGAACGCTCGATGCGCTTCCGTGGCGCGAACTAGGTGTCGACGTTGTGCTGGATTGTACGGGGGTCTTCGGCAGCCGCGAACACGGCGAGGCGCATATTGCCGCCGGCGCAAAGAAAGTGCTCTTTTCACATCCTGGTAGTCACGACATCGACGCAACCGTTGTGTTTGGCGTTAATCAGGATCAGCTGCGCGCTGAGCACCGGATCGTTTCCAATGCCTCCTGCACCACGAATTGCATAATACCCGTCATTAAATTGCTGGATGATGCTTACGGCATTGAGTCTGGTACAGTCACCACGATCCACTCCGCGATGCACGATCAGCAGGTTATTGATGCTTATCATCCTGACCTGCGTCGCACGCGAGCGGCCAGCCAGTCGATCATTCCGGTTGATACCAAACTGGCGGCGGGCATCACGCGAATTTTCCCGCAGTTTAACGATCGTTTTGAAGCGATTGCGGTGCGTGTACCGACCATAAATGTGACGGCGATCGACTTAAGCGTGACGGTGAAAAAACCAGTAAAAGCCAGTGAAGTCAACCAGTTGCTGCAAAAAGCAGCACAAGGTGCATTTCATGGTATAGTTGACTATACGGAATTACCGTTGGTCTCAGTAGATTTTAACCACGACCCGCACAGCGCCATCGTTGATGGTACGCAAACGCGCGTGAGTGGCGCTCACCTGATCAAAACGCTGGTCTGGTGTGATAATGAATGGGGCTTTGCTAACCGTATGCTCGACACGACGTTAGCGATGGCTGCTATTGGTTTCAGGCTCGACGCTTGAGCGTCGACAAAACTTTATGAATCAACGAGAGGATTCACCATGTCTGTAATTAAGATGACCGATCTGGATCTGGCTGGTAAACGCGTTTTTATCCGTGCGGACCTGAACGTACCAGTTAAAGAAGGGAAAGTAACCAGCGATGCGCGTATCCGTGCTTCCCTGCCGACCATCGAGCTGGCCCTGAAACAGGGTGCTAAAGTGATGGTAACTTCCCACCTGGGTCGTCCTACCGAAGGCGAGTACAACGAAGAATTCTCTCTGCTGCCGGTTGTTAACTACCTGAAAGACAAACTGTCTGCTCCGGTTCGCCTGGTAAAAGATTACCTGGACGGCGTTGAAGTCGCTGCCGGTGAACTGGTTGTTCTGGAAAACGTTCGCTTCAACAAAGGCGAGAAGAAAGACGACGAAGCGCTGTCCAAAAAATATGCTGCTCTGTGCGACGTATTCGTTATGGACGCTTTCGGTACTGCTCACCGTGCGCAGGCGTCTACTCACGGTATCGGTAAATTCGCCGATGTCGCTTGTGCAGGTCCGCTGCTCGCTGCCGAGCTGGATGCACTGGGTAAAGCACTGAAAGAACCTGCTCGTCCGATGGTTGCTATCGTTGGTGGTTCTAAAGTTTCTACCAAACTGACCGTTCTTGATTCTCTGTCAAAAATCGCTGACCAGCTGATTGTTGGCGGTGGTATCGCGAACACCTTCGTTGCTGCTCAAGGTCACAATGTGGGTAAATCCCTGTACGAAGCTGACCTGGTTGACGAAGCTAAGCGTCTGCTGACCACTTGCGACATCCCGGTTCCGACCGACGTTCGCGTAGCGACTGAATTCTCTGAAACCGCACCGGCTACCCTGAAATCCGTTAGCGATGTAAAAGAAGACGAGCAGATCCTGGATATCGGCGACGCTTCTGCACAGCAGCTGGCTGACATCCTGAAGAATGCGAAAACCATTCTGTGGAACGGCCCGGTTGGCGTGTTCGAATTCCCGAACTTCCGCAAAGGTACTGAAATCGTTGCTAATGCCATCGCAGACAGCGAAGCATTCTCTATCGCAGGCGGCGGTGACACCCTGGCAGCAATCGACCTGTTCGGCATTGCTGACAAAATCTCCTACATCTCTACTGGCGGCGGCGCGTTCCTCGAATTCGTGGAAGGCAAAGTACTGCCAGCAGTAGCCATGCTCGAAGAGCGTGCTAAAAAGTAAGAATTTAATGGGCAGGGAAACCTGCCCTTATTTTAGCGCGCTTTAGGGCGCGCGCCCTTTCCAAGGCCGAAGATACAGGACTCGTAAAATGTCTAAAATTTTTGATTTCGTAAAACCAGGCGTAATCACTGGTGATGACGTACAGAAAGTTTTCCAGGTAGCTAAAGAAAACAACTTTGCTCTGCCAGCTGTTAACTGCGTGGGTACCGACTCCATCAACGCCGTTTTGGAAACTGCTGCAAAAGTTAAAGCGCCGGTAATCGTACAATTCTCCAACGGTGGTGCTTCTTTCATCGCGGGTAAAGGTGTGAAGTCCGACGTTCCTCAGGGCGCTGCAATCCTGGGTGCTATCTCTGGCGCGCATCACGTTCACCAGATGGCTGAACACTACGGTGTTCCGGTTATCCTGCACACTGACCACTGCGCGAAGAAACTGCTGCCGTGGATCGACGGTCTGCTGGACGCGGGTGAAAAACACTTCGCAGCAACCGGCAAACCGCTGTTCTCTTCTCACATGATCGACCTGTCTGAAGAGTCTCTGGAAGAGAACATCGAAATCTGCTCCAAATACCTGGCGCGCATGTCCAAAATGGGCATGACTCTGGAAATCGAACTGGGTTGCACCGGTGGCGAAGAAGATGGCGTGGACAACAGCCACATGGACGCTTCTGCACTGTACACCCAGCCGGAAGACGTTGATTACGCATACACCGAGCTGAGCAAAATCAGCCCGCGTTTCACCATCGCAGCTTCCTTCGGTAACGTACACGGCGTTTACAAGCCGGGTAACGTCGTTCTGACCCCGACCATCCTGCGCGACTCTCAGGACTATGTTTCTAAGAAACATAACCTGCCGCACAACAGCCTGAACTTCGTCTTCCACGGCGGTTCCGGTTCTACTGCTCAGGAAATCAAAGACTCCGTAAGCTACGGCGTAGTGAAAATGAATATCGACACCGATACCCAATGGGCTACCTGGGAAGGCGTTCTGAACTACTACAAAGCAAACGAAGCTTACCTGCAGGGCCAGTTGGGTAACCCGAAAGGCGAAGATCAGCCGAACAAGAAATACTACGATCCGCGCGTATGGCTGCGTGCTGGTCAGGCAACCATGATCACCCGTCTGGAACAGGCTTTCAAAGAACTGAACGCGGTTGACGTTCTGTAATTTACGCAGTTCCACGTGACATGAGGCCCGCAAATGCGGGCCTTTTTTATTGCTATGTCAACGTTCTGCTGGCAGAGAATTCTGTGATCTGTTTGGCAAAATCCAGGTTTATTGTTTACCCTTGTCAGGTTGCCAGTCCCGTTAGGGCGGCTTTATTTCTCCCGTTTGGGTAAGCAAAAAAGGAATATTGAATGGAAGATTTGAATGTTGTCGACAGCATAAACGGTGCGGGCACCTGGCTGGTGCGCAACCAGGAACTGCTGTTGAGCTATGCCGTCAACATCGTTGCGGCCATCGCGATTGTCATTATCGGTATGATCGTGGCGCGCATTGTATCAAATACCGTTAACCGCCTGATGCTGGCGCGTAAAATTGATGCCACTGTTGCCGACTTCCTCTCTGCACTGGTGCGTTACGGTATTATCGCTTTCACGCTGATTGCCGCTCTGGGCCGCGTTGGGGTGCAAACAGCCTCCGTGATCGCCGTTCTCGGTGCCGCAGGTTTAGCCGTCGGTCTGGCGCTGCAAGGTTCGCTGTCCAACCTCGCCGCAGGTGTCCTGCTGGTAATGTTCCGTCCGTTCCGTGCGGGTGAGTATGTCGATCTCGGCGGCGTAGCGGGAACCGTGCTCAACGTGCAGATTTTCTCCACCACCATGCGTACCGTTGACGGTAAGATTGTAGTGATCCCGAACGGTAAAATTATTGCCGGGAACATCATTAACTTCTCTCGTGAGCCGGTTCGTCGTAACGAATTTATTATCGGCGTGGCTTACGACTCCGATATCGATCAGGTGAAAAAAATCCTCACCGATATCATTCAGTCGGAAGATCGCATTCTTAAAGACCGTGAAATGACGGTACGCCTCAATGAGCTGGGGGCTTCCTCAATTAATTTTGTTGTACGCGTCTGGAGCAACAGCAGCGACCTGCAAAGCGTCTACTGGGACGTACTGGAGCGTATTAAGCGCGAGTTCGATGCCAACGGCATCAGCTTCCCGTATCCGCAGATGGATGTGAACTTCAAGCGTGTGAAAGAGCGCGCGGCAGAGTAATTACGCGCCCGGAGGCGCTTTTGCTTTCCGGGCCGATAAAAACTTTCTTTCCATTAATTTCCCTAATCTGCGATTAAAATTATCCATTTCCGCTAATGTTTTCCCCGCGCTATAGTCTGCTCCTAAGAGAAACAGTTCGGGATGATTAACGTGTTATCGTATTACTTTCAAGGGCTTGCACTTGGTGCGGCCATGATTCTTCCGCTTGGTCCGCAAAACGCCTTCGTGATGAACCAGGGTATTCGCCGCCAGTATCACATCATGATTGCTTTACTCTGTGCTATCAGCGATTTAGTGCTGATTTGTGCGGGGATCTTTGGCGGTAGCGCCTTGTTGATGCAGTCACCATGGCTGATGGCGCTGGTCACCTGGGGTGGGGTGGCTTTTTTACTCTGGTACGGTTTCGGGGCGTTAAAAACGGCGATGAGCAGTAATCTGGAACTGGCCAGTGCCGAGGTGATGAAGCAGGGGCGCTGGAAAATCATCGCCACCATGCTGGCGGTGACATGGCTCAATCCCCATGTTTACCTGGATACCTTTGTGGTGCTGGGGAGTCTGGGGGGGCAACTGGACGTTGAGCCGAAGCGCTGGTTTGCGCTGGGAACCGTCAGCGCTTCGTTCCTGTGGTTCTTCGGTCTGGCATTGTTGGCGGCCTGGCTGGCTCCGCGTCTGCGCACTGCTAAAGCGCAGCGCATCATCAATACGCTGGTAGGATTAGTGATGTGGTTTATTGCTTTTCAACTGGCAAAAGAAGGTGTTGCGCACGTTCATGCGTTGTTCAACTAAGTGTTGTCTGATGGACAACGCAGCGAGATCGTCTAAGCTTGCCTGCATGTGCCCTGAGTTTCGGGGTAATTATTGAAACATGGAGGAACGACCGTGAAGTTCAAAATAATGGCCCTGGCGGCATTAGTCGGATTCAGCGCACTATCGGTACAGGCAAATGAGTTGCCAAATGGACCGCACATCGTGACTTCCGGAACAGCAAGCGTGGATGCGACACCAGACATCGCTACGCTGGCAATTGAAGTGAACGTTGCTGCCAAGGATGCGGCTTCAGCGAAGAAGCAGGCCGATGAGCGCGTGGCGCAATATCTGTCCTTCCTTGAACAGAACCAGATAGCGAAGAAAGATATTAGCGCTGCAAACCTGCGTACCCAGCCGGATTACGACTACCAGAACGGTAAAAGTATCCTCAAAGGGTATCGTGCGGTGCGCACCGTTGAAGTCACGCTGCGCCAGTTGGACAAACTTAACGCTCTGCTCGATGGCGCGCTGAAGGCTGGTCTGAATGAGATCCGTTCGGTATCGCTTGGTGTTGCCCAACCGGATGCTTACAAAGATAAAGCGCGTAAAGCGGCAATTGATGATGCCATTCATCAGGCTGAACAGCTGGCTGCGGGCTTCAATAGCAAACTTGGCCCGGTGTACAGCGTGCGCTACCACGTTTCCAATTATCAGCCTAGCCCGATGGTTCGGATGATGAAAGCAGATGCCGCACCTGCTGCTTCTGCTCAGGAAACCTACGAACAGCCGGTTATTCAGTTTGACGATCAGGTTGATGTCGTCTTCCAGATTGAGCCGACGGCGGGGCAACCAGCTGCAACGCCAGCCAAAACTCAGTAATTGTTGCAGACCCGGCTTTCCAGCCGGGTTTTTTCTGTGAGCAACTGTAAAAATGAGACTTCACATCCGGTCTTTTTTTTCGCCGTAATGAGGATAGGCCATAGCGATTTTTAAGGGGACGCTATGGATATTTTTATCTCGAAAAAGATGCGTAATTTCATTCTGCTGGCGCAAACCAATAACATCGCCAGAGCGGCAGAAAAAATACATATGACCGCATCGCCCTTCGGTAAAAGCATTGCTGCACTGGAAGATCAAATCGGCTATACGTTGTTTACCCGCAAAGATAACAACATCAGCCTGAATAAAGCAGGACAAGAGCTGTATCAGAAGCTGTTTCCCGTTTATCAGCGCCTCTCTGCCATTGATAACGAAATCCATAACGCCTCTCGCCGCTCGCGGGAAATTGTTATCGGCATCGACAATACCTACCCAACGATTATTTTTGACCAGTTGATTAGCCTTGGTGACAAGTATGACGGTGTGACGGCTCAGGCCGTTGAATTCAGCGAGAATGGGGTGATTGATAACCTGTTCGATCGCAAACTGGATTTTATTATCTCGCCGCAGCACGTTTCCCCCCGCGTGCAGGAGCTGGAAAATCTGGCGATCAGCGAACTGCCTCCGCTGCGTTTGGGGTTTCTCGTTTCCCGGCGCTATGAAGAAAAACAGCCGCAGGATCTGCTGCGCGAGCTGCCCTGGCTGCAAATGCGCTTCCAGAATCGCGCCAACTTTGAGGCGATGCTTGATGCATACATGCGACCCTGCGGGATCAACCCGACGATTATCTATCGTCCGTACAGCTTTATGGCCAAGATTAGCGCGGTGGAGCGCGGGCAGTTTTTGACGGTGATCCCTCACTTCGCCTGGCGGCTGGTGAACCCGTCGACGCTGAAATATTTCGACGCGCCCGGCAGTCCCATGTATATGCAGGAGTTTCTCTATTCGCTGAAAAATCATCGCTATACCGCCACCATGCTCCAGCATATTGCTGAAGATCGTGACGGTAGTGCAAGTTAACCTAGCATCGAGCCTGTTTCGAGAAGGTTGCGATGCAGATCGAACGCATGGCTGAGATCGTGATGGATATGCCCGCCGGGCGCTTTTTCCAGATAGCGGTGCAAGTAATCTCTGTAAAGCGGATGCGCACAGTTATTGATAATTGTGTGCGCCCGCTGCATCGGAGATAACCCACGCAGATCGGCAATCCCTTGTTCGGTCACGATCACTTTAACGCTATGTTCGCTGTGGTCGACATGGCTGCACATCGGTACGATGGTTGAGATTTTCCCGCCTTTGGCAATCGACGGCGCCATAAAGATAGACAGGTAGGCGTTGCGCTCGAAATCCCCGCTGCCGCCGATGCCGTTCATCAGGTTCACCCCCGCAACGTGCGTGGAATTGGCATGACCGTAGATATCAAACTCCAGACCGACGTTGAGCGCAATAACCCCCAGTCGACGGATGATTTCCGGGTTATTGGAGATCTCCTGCGGGCGCAATACAATCCGGCTGGCGAAGAAGTCCATGTTGTCGTAAATCTTCTGTAGCGACGGGGCTGAAATGGTCAGGCTGGAGGCGCTGGCACCGCTAATCTTGCCCGTTTCCAGCAGATGCACAACCGACTCCTGCAACACCTCCGAATACATCATAAAGGGCGGGATATCCGGGTTCTCGCCCAGTCGAGCCATTACCGCGTTGTTGATATTGCCCACCCCGCTTTGTAAGGGCAAAAACTCAGCTGGAATGCGTTTGTGCGCCATTTCTGCCAGTAGAAAAGAGACTACGTTATCGGCAATTTGTTGGCTGACCGGATTGATTTTATCCGATGCATTTCCTGCATCGGGCAGTTCGGTATCCACCACCGCAACCACCTTTTTGGGGTCTATCTGTACGCACTGACTGCCTACGCGATCCATGGTATGAAAAATGGGTACGCTGTTACGCCGCGGCGGCGCACCGGGTATCACGATGTCGGCAAACTCCGCCACACGCGGATTATGGTAATGATTCAATTCAATGATCACTTTTTTCGCCCGCAGCAGCCAGGTGGGGGCATTACCGATACCGCTGGACAGCCAAATCCGGCCATCCGGCGCGATGGCTGAGGCTTCAATGACGGCAACATCGATCTCGCCAAAAAAGCCGTAATTAACCATTTGCGCCACTTCGCTCAAATGGAGATCGACAAACCTCACCTGGCCCTGATTAATTTTGTCGCGCAGGCCCGATGACGTTTGATAAGGCGCACGCCAGGAAACGGCATCCGCCGCGGATAGTACATCATCAGCGGCGGCGCCAATTGATGCTCCGGTCAGCAGGCGGATCTGAAAAGGCTGTCCGTTCTGATGCTGTTCGCAGGCGCGTTGGGCAATTGCGGTGGGTAACGCTTTTGGCGAACCCGCGGGGGTAAAGCCGCTAAACGCCACCATATCATCGTGCTGGATAATTTCTGCCGCTTGTTCGGCGCTCATCCGTTTCATGGCCGTCTCCTTCCTCAGACGTGATTAATGGCCGACAAAATTAGGTTTACGTTTTTCCATAAACGCGTTCATCCCTTCCTGATAATCCTCGCTGTCGTACACCGCGCGGCGCATGCCCTGAATGCGCTCGAACTCATCGGAATTCATGGTGTGCGCTTCACCCAGCACGCGCAGCTCTTCTTTAATGACAGCGATCGCCAGCGGCGCTTTCTCCGAGATGTGGTGCGCCATTTGCAGAGTGAAATCCTCCAGTTCGTCTACAGGAACCACATGGTTGAGGATCCCGACGGCCATCGCACGCTGAGCGGTGATAGGTGAGGCGGTAAAGATCAGCTCTTTCACGATGTGAAAACCGGCGTCGCGAGTCAGGTTGTGGATGCCGACCAGGTTATACGGCACGCCGAGGTTGACCGGGGTCATCGAGAAGGTGGATGTTTCAGCGGCGATGATCAGATCGGAACTCATGATCATCTCAAATGCGCCGCCCCAGACGCTGCCTTCAACCATAGAGATCACCGGTTTTGGATATTTTTGGATCATGCGGGTTATCTGACGCAGCGGATCGTCATAGGAGAGCGGATCGCGACGTCCGGTCGGGAGTTCATGAATATCATGCCCGGCAGAGAAAACTTTGGCTCCACTCGGAGCGCGTAGAATGATGCAGCGAATGTCCGCACGATTGAGATCGCTCAGCGCCTGCATCAGATCGTCAATAAACACTTTACTCAGGGCATTGAGCTTGCGGGCGTAATTGAACTCAATAACCGCGACTTTCTGGATGATGACCACGTTGACGTATTGATAAGACATAATGTTCTCTTTATTGAAAGTAATGATGCTGGATAAATTCGCTGATGTGCCGCAGACCGGTGCGCGGCGACAGATCGTTATTTTTGACGGCCTGTAGCGTCTGCTGGAAATAGCGGTCGAAATCAGTCCGCGCAAACAGCAGATGTAGGGCTTCTTCTTCAGCCTGCTGGTGTAACCAGTCCACCGCCTGCTGCTGGCGGACTTTTTCCAGTCGACCGCTGGCGCTAAGGCACGTTTTAAAGTCGGTTATCGCCTGCCAGACCTCCTCAATACCGCGTTTTTCCAGGGCGCTACAGGTCAGAACCAGCGGCTGCCACTCGTCATATTTACGGCGCAGAATATGCAGGGCGGATTCGTACATATGGCGGGCGATGGCCACGCTGGCATGGTTCTCGCCGTCGTCCTTATTGATGACGACCAGATCCGCCATTTCCATCAGACCTTTTTTGATGCCTTGCAAATCGTCGCCACCGCCGGCAATTTGCAGTGAGATAAAGCAATCCACCATGCCTGCGACTTCGGTTTCTGACTGCCCAACGCCGACGGTTTCTACAATCACCACGTCAAAGCCAGCCGCTTCGCAAAGCAGCATTAATTCGCGGGCGCGCTGGCTGGCTCCGCCTAAATGACCGCTGGAAGGGACCGGGCGAATAAACGCAGATTCGGCGCGAGACAGCTCCGTCATGCGGGTTTTATCGCCAAGAATGCTGCCGCCGCTGACCGGGCTGCTGGGATCGACGGCGATCACCGCCACCCGTAATCCGTGACGGATTAACAGCATGCCGAATGCTTCCAGAAAGGTGCTTTTGCCCGCGCCCGGCGTACCGGTTATCCCCAAACGCAGAGCGTTACCGGTGAACGGCATAATTGCGTCCAGCAACTGCGTACTCAGCGGCTGGTGGCGCGGGTGGCTGCTTTCGACCAGCGTCATCGCCTGGGCGAGCGTTGCCCGTTCGCCAAGTCGCAAGCGACGGACGGTATCCTCAAGCGTGGCGGCGTTAATCATGATGCTGACTGATACGGGTTAACACATCGCGGACGCTGTCGAGCATTGGCGTGCCGGGGCCATAAATGGCTGCCACGCCATGCTCGTGCAGGAAGGCGTAATCCTGTGGCGGAATAACGCCTCCTGCTACCACGCAGATATCTTCACGCCCCCATTTTTTGAGCGCGGTAACCAGTTCCGGGATCAGCGTTTTATGACCCGCCGCCAGTGACGATGCGCCTATTACATGCACATCGTTTTCTACCGCCAGACGGGCGATCTCTTCTGGTGTGGAGAACATCGGACTGAGATCGACATCGAAGCCGAGATCGGAGTAGGCGCTGGCGATCACTTTCGCGCCGCGATCGTGACCATCCTGGCCCATCTTGGCGATCAGGATCCTCGGTCGGCGACCATTTTCCGCGAGGAACTGTTCGGTTTGCGCAACGATGGCGTCGAACTCATCGGCGGATTTGTCGGACTGGTGATAGCTTTGCGCAATCACCCCGGTGACGCACTGGCTGGGAACCAGATAGCGGTCAAAAGCGGTTTCCAGCGCGTCGGAGATCTCACCGAGCGTGGCGCGAACGCGGGCGGCGTTAACGGCGGCGGCCAGCAGATTTTCATTATGCTGCGCGGCGTGGGTCAGCGCCGCGAGTGCGGCATTGACGGCATCTGTGTCGCGAGTTGTGCGGATATGCTGCAACGAGGCAATTTGCTCGTTGCGTACCTTCACGTTGTCGATTTCCAGTACCGACGTTTCGTCTTCTTTATCCAGCTTGTATTTGTTCACGCCGACGATAACGCGTTTACCCTGGTCGATCAGCGACTGCTCGCGCGCGGAAGCTTCTTCGATCATCCGTTTAGGGAGCCCGGCTTCGATCGCTTTCGCCATGCCGCCTGCCTCATCAATTTCTTTGATGATCGTGCGCGCTTGCTTCACGATTTGATCGGTGAGCGACTCGACGTAATACGATCCGGCCAGCGGATCGACGGTGCGGCAGATCTCTGACTCTTCCTGAATGATGATCTGTGTATTACGCGCGATGCGGGCGGAGAAATCGGTGGGTAGCCCGAGCGCCTCATCAAAGGCGTTGGTATGCAGAGACTGGGTGCCGCCAAGCGTAGCGCCGAGCGCTTCAATGGTCGTGCGGATCACGTTGTTGTAAGGATCCTGCTCGGTCAGACTCCAGCCGGAGGTCTGGCAGTGGGTACGCAGAGCGAGAGATTTCGGGTTGTTTGCGCCAAAACCGCTGACTGCTTCACTCCACAAATAGCGAGCCGCACGCAGCATGGCGACGTTCATAAACAGATCCATGCCGATGCCGAAGAAGAATGACAGGCGCGGCGCGAAGTCATCAATTTTCAGCCCGGCAGACAGCGCGGCTTTGATGTACTCAATGCCGTCAGCCAGCGTAAACGCCACCTGCTGGACGCAGTTCGCCCCGGCTTCCCCCATGTGATAACCGCTGATACTGATGGTGTTATAGCGCGGCATATTGGCGGAACACCAGGCGATGATGTCGGCGATGATGCGCATTGAAGGTTTTGGCGGGTAAATGTAGGTATTGCGGCACAGGTACTCTTTCAGAATATCGTTCTGAATGGTCCCGGTGAGTTGCTCCGGCGTTACGCCTTGTTCTTCTGCAGCCACGATATAAAACGCCAGTACCGGCAGCACCGCGCCGTTCATGGTCATTGATACCGACATCTTATCCAGCGGAATCTGGTCGAACAGCACCTTCATATCTTCGACAGTATCGATCGCCACGCCCGCTTTGCCGACGTCACCTGCCACGCGCGGGTTGTCAGAGTCATAGCCGCGATGGGTGGCAAGGTCAAAGGCGACGGAAAGTCCTTTTTGCCCGGCGGCGAGGTTGCGGCGGTAAAAGGCGTTGGACTCTTTGGCGGTAGAGAAACCAGCGTACTGGCGAATGGTCCACGGCTGCGCGGTATACATGGTGGCGCGCGGGCCACGCACGTAAGGCGGTAGGCCGGGAAGAGTGCCTGTGACTTCCAGATTATCGAGGTCCGCTTCAGTGTATAGCGGCTTGATGGCAATTCCTTCCGCCGTCTGTCTTTCCAGCGATTCGACGGTTTTTTCCCGTCGACTGAGTTCTTTATTAGCGAGTGTTTGCCACTCCTGCACATTTGCCATTTTTTGCTCCGTATTACGCAATAAGTTGAATCTTTGCGGATACGGTGAGCTTTTTCATTTGGCTTGTCGCCAGCAAAAAATAGCCAACAGGGCGTCGTTTTTTGCCGCATGGCGTGTTTGATTTTGTGATTTATTTCAAAGACGTGGCGGGAATAGCATGAATAGAGGGTAAAGGCTTGTCGGCCGGATAAGGCGTTACGCCGCCATCCGGCACTCTGGAGCAATAAACGGTTTAATCCTGGCGCAACACCTTGTGCCCGTATTCCAGCAGCGCATCGGTAACGTTGCGCATCATGCGGCTTTCCGGTGCAAAACGGTGCCAGTACAGCATCCGACGCTGGAACAGACCTGGCGTTAAGTCGATCAGCTCGCCGCTTTCCAGCTCTTTCTCAATCTGTAAGTGCGGGATCATGCAGCAGGTGGTGCCCTGACGCGCCAACTGGACGAAGGCTTCAGACGAGTTAACGATGTGGCACGGCACGCTGCCCGGCGGCAGGTCGAAGTTTTGTTGCAGGAACGCCTGATGCATATCATCAAGATGGTCAAACGCTACCGCCGGGGCTTTCAGCAGGGCGGAGCGGGTGACGCCGTTAGGGAAATAACGCTCGGCGAAAGGTTTGGAGCCAACGAACAGGTAGTCCAGCGCGCCAAGTTTATCCACCAGACAGCTTGGCAGCGCCTGATGTTGGATACTCACCGCACCGACCACTTCACCACGACGCAGACGTTCCTGGGTGCGCGTTTCATCCTCAACCTGCAGGTTCAGCCGAATCGGTGAATTGGCCAGTACCGGGGCTAACGCCGGAAGCAACCAGGTCGCCAGACTGTCGGCGTTCACTGCCAGTGAGAGCAGCAGCGGTGTCGATCCGGTTTGTTCATCACCCAGCCACTCGTCTTCCAGCAGTTCAACCTGACGCAAAAGCGCCAGTAGTTTCTGCCCCTGTTCGGTTGGGCGTGGTGGTACGGTACGCACCAGCAGCGGTTGTCCGAACATATTCTCAAGCTGTTTTATGCGCTGTGAAACCGCGGATTGCGTGATGCACAGCTTTTGCGCCGCGCGCTCAAATCCTCGTTCACGAATAACCGCATCCAGTGCTTGTAGTGTTCTGTAGTCCGGACGTTTCATTGCTTTGACGCACTCCTGAAAATTTTGCTTGTTCTGCACTATGACACAAATTTAGGTTGGGTAAAGACGAAATCCGCCGCTTGCGAGCGGGTGTGGGGACATTTTTCTGCACAATGTTCTATAATGCGCGTGAATTTTCCCACCATATTCACACCACAGGCGAAACGATCATGACGCAGGATGAACTGAAAAAAGCAGTAGGATGGGCGGCACTTCAGTATGTACAGCCCGGTACCATTGTGGGCGTAGGTACAGGTTCAACAGCCGCACACTTTATTGACGCGCTGGGCACAATGAAAGGTCAGATTGAAGGTGCGGTATCCAGTTCGGACGCTTCAACCGAAAAACTCAAAAGCCTTGGCATCCACGTGTTCGATCTTAACGAAGTTGATAGTCTCGGCGTATACGTGGACGGCGCGGATGAAATCAACGGCCACATGCAGATGATCAAGGGCGGCGGTGCAGCGTTGACTCGTGAAAAAATCATTGCTTCCGTGGCGAAGAAATTTATCTGCATCGCGGATGCGTCCAAAGAAGTCGACATTCTCGGCAACTTCCCGCTGCCGGTTGAAGTGATCCCAATGGCGCGCAGCGCTGTGGCTCGCCAGTTGGTGAAGCTGGGCGGTCGTCCTGAATACCGTCAGGGCGTAGTGACGGACAACGGCAACGTGATCCTTGATGTACATGGTCTGGAGATCCTTGACGCCGTGGCCATGGAAAACGCCATCAATGCGATTCCGGGCGTGGTAACCGTCGGTCTGTTTGCCAACCGTGGTGCGGATGTCGCGCTGATCGGTACCCCAGACGGCGTGAAAACTATCGTAAAATGATCTGATGGGAGTGTCTTCTCCCGTTAAAAAAATTTTGGCAGGGCAAATTTGGTGACTTGTGTCACGTTTATAATATTGTCCTGCCGATCTCTCCAAAGAAAAAGTTATCGCCAGTATTTTCCTCTGACATTTCTCTCTGAATGACATTTCTTCAGCACGGCGACGCAAACGTTCATATTGCCGCAATATTATTTTTTGATATGTTGAAGAGGCGGATGAAAATCCCACACACAACACATCAGTTTGAACAAAAAAAGACAGGGTCGGGGAAATGGCAAAGGTATCACTGGAGAAAGATAAGATTAAATTTCTGCTGGTAGAAGGCGTGCATCAAAAAGCACTCGAAAGCCTTCGTGCAGCAGGTTATACCAACATCGAGTTTCACAAAGGCGCTCTGGACACTGAACAACTGAAAGAGTCCATCCGTGATGCCCACTTCATTGGCCTGCGATCCCGTACCCATCTGACTGAAGATGTGATTGACGCCGCAGAGAAACTGGTCGCGATTGGCTGCTTCTGTATCGGCACCAACCAGGTTGATCTGACCGCTGCGGCAAAGCGCGGGATCCCCGTGTTTAACGCGCCATTCTCTAACACGCGTTCCGTTGCGGAACTGGTGATTGGCGAACTGCTTCTCCTGCTACGCGGTGTACCCGAAGCGAACGCCAAAGCACACCGCGGCGTGTGGAACAAACTGGCTACCGGCTCCTTTGAAGCGCGTGGCAAAAAACTGGGGATCATCGGCTACGGCCACATTGGTACTCAGCTAGGCATTCTGGCGGAATCGCTGGGGATGCATGTCTATTTCTATGATATAGAAAATAAACTCCCACTCGGCAACGCCACGCAGGTGCAGCATCTTTCCGACCTGCTCAATATGAGCGACGTGGTCAGTTTGCACGTACCGGAAAATGCCTCCACCAAAAATCTGATGGGCGCGCGTGAGATTGCGTTGATGAAACCAGGCGCGCTGCTGATTAACGCCGCACGTGGTACGGTTGTTGATATTCCTGCGCTGTGCGACGCGTTAGCGACCAAGCACCTGGCAGGGGCGGCAATCGACGTATTCCCAACCGAGCCGGCAACCAACAGCGATCCTTTCACTTCGCCGCTGTGTGATTTCGACAACGTGATCCTGACGCCGCACATTGGTGGTTCAACGCTGGAAGCGCAGGAAAACATCGGTCTGGAAGTGGCTGGGAAACTGACCAAGTATTCCGATAACGGCTCTACGCTGTCTGCAGTTAACTTCCCGGAAGTTTCGCTGCCGCTACACGGCGGTCGTCGTCTGATGCACATTCACGAAAACCGTCCGGGCGTACTGACCGCGCTGAACCAGATTTTTGCCGAGCAGGGCGTCAACATTGCCGCACAGTATCTGCAGACTTCCGCACAGGTAGGTTACGTGGTTATTGATATTGAAGCGGATGAAGATGTGGCGGAGAAAGCGTTGCTGGCGATGAAAGCCCTCCCGGGTACTATTCGTGCTCGTCTGCTGTACTGATTTTCTCTACATGGGCAGGCGGTTGACCTGCCCATCTTTCCTCTGATTTTCCTGCCTTACTATCTCTTTGTGTAACGCATGCATTCCGTTTTCGACCCTTGCCGCAATTGGTAATTAAAGGCTGCGCTCTGCGTTGTACATCAATAAAAGGAATTTACGATAGGGGCTCAGCATCGTGCTGAAACGGGAAAGCCCCTACCGAAGCAGGGGCTTTAAAAAGGAAAGGGACGATGATGAGATACGTCATCATGCTGCTGATCCTGTTAATCATCGCTTCGCCAGCATATTAACAGAGAGTACGCAGGAGGGAGGTTCGCCTCCCTCACCCTTCACCGAGAAAGTTAGTTTAAAAAAACGGCGCTGTCAATCGACAAAAAAGTTACCATTCCCATACTTTTGATGGCGTCACCACCGCAAGCAGCGGGATATCCCATTCTTCAACAGGCAGCTTTTCTACTCGCTGACAATCGTGGGCGTAGCCTACGGGCTGGATCTTATGCTGCTGCCAGTTTTGTAGCGTGCGGTCATAAAATCCGCCGCCCATGCCCAGGCGTTGCCCATATTCATCAAACGCCACTAACGGCGTAATCAGTACATCCAGCTGTGGCAGCGGTAATACGTCACGTACATCAAGTCGTGGTTCCTGGATCTTTAAGCGATTGGTTACCAGGTCGCTATGCGGATGATAGTGCAGGAACAGCAAATTACCGGCGCTGAAGGGATGAAGAACCGGAAGATAAACGCGCTTGCCCGCTCGCCACAGCTGATCTATTAGCGGCTGGGTATCGAGTTCGCCATCGAACGAGAGGAATACTGCCACCGTATGAGCGAGTACAACAGGGGGAAAGCTGAGCATTCGGGTCGCGGCTTGCTGACCGTATTGTCGTTGCTGTTCGGAGGTAAGCGCACGACGACGCTGCCGAATCAGTTGACGAATTTCTTGCCGGGATAAAGGGAGTTCAGAAAGTAATGTCATGGCTGTTGCCAGGTAGAAGGGAATCTCCGAGATGCCGCCGCAGGCTGTAACCCTTGAACCCTTGGTTCAAGGTGAATGTGTCGTCACAGTTTTAAGGCTTCTCGGACGGGCCGAGCATGCTCACCAACCGTGGAGCGCCACATTCTTGTGGTATGAAATATCGGCTCAGGGGACTGGCCCGCTTGCAAACATCTCAGAGAAATTTTGTCTTCACGGTCACTCTACCACAGTAAACCGAAAAGTGTTATTCAAAGTTTTGGCCCGTTTTTTCGGTTATGCGACCCTGATCAAGCAACGCCTGTTCGATGGTCTGTTGTAGCATCCGAATACGTTGTTCCATGCTCGCCGCGTACTCACGCGTCTTCGCTTTTTCCTGAGTTAATTCATAGCTGATGTTCAACGCGGCGATGAAAACCAACTGCTCAGTATTTGTGACTCTAGTGCGAACTTTCAGATCTTGCAATCGCTGATTGAGATCGTCCGCAGCCTGATTCAACGCATCCCTTTGTTCAGGCGGGCAATTCACTCGCAGTGAACGGCCAAATATTTGGATATCGACGGGTTGTGCAGACATGCCACCTTCCTGCTGATTGACTGCGCTGCCTTCGTCTCCAGACCGTGGGTCCGCGAAGGGGCGACACTATAGCTACCCTGGTATCAAGATACAAGCCCTTTTCTGGTCCACCAGGGTCCAAAGTGGTAGCATACCATGAATATTCCTCCCTTTGATGACGAATGCTTATGTCTATACAGAACGAAATGCCTGGTTACAACGAAGTTAGCCAGTTTTTGAACCAACAAGGGGCTGGATTAACCCCGGCCGAAATGCACGGCTTGATAAGCGGAATGATTTGCGGTGGAAACAACGACAGCTCATGGCAGCCGCTGTTGCACGACCTGACGAACGAAGGTCTGGCCTTTGGTCACGAGCTGGCTCAGGCGCTGCTGAAAATGCACTCTGCCACCAGCGATGCCCTCGAAGACGACGGCTTCCTTTTTCAGCTTTATCTGCCTGAAGGGGATGACGTCAGCGTGTTCGATCGCGCCGATGCGCTGGCGGGATGGGTAAACCACTTTTTGCTGGGCCTTGGCGTCACGCAGCCGAAGCTCGACAAAGTAACCGGCGAAACCGGGGAAGCGATTGACGACCTGCGCAATATCGCGCAGTTAGGGTATGACGAAGACGAAGATCAGGAAGAGCTGGAAATGTCGCTCGAAGAGATCATCGAATACGTGCGCGTAGCCGCTTTGCTGTGTCATGACACGTTTACGCGTCAGCAGCCGACTGCGCCGGAAGTTCGTAAACCGACTCTGCACTAAGAACGAAACGCAAAGGAGAGTGTGATGAGCGAGATATCTCAGCAAGAATTCCAGCGTCGTCGCCAGGCTTTACTGGCACAAATGCAGCCCGGCAGCGCCGCGCTGATTTTTGCCGCGCCTGAAGCGACGCGCAGCGCGGACAGTGAATACCCGTACCGCCAAAGCAGTGATTTCTGGTACTTCACCGGTTTTAACGAACCTGAAGCCATGCTGGTGCTGATTAAAAGCGATGACACTCATAACCATAGCGTTTTGTTCAATCGGGTTCGCGATCTGACGGCGGAGATCTGGTTTGGTCGCCGTCTGGGCCAGGATGCTGCCCCGGCAAAACTTGGCGTTGACAGGGCGCTGGCCTTCAGTGAAATCAACCAACAGCTGCACCTGTTGCTCAATGGCCTGGACGCGGTCTACCACGCACAGGGCGAATATGCCTGGGCCGACGAGATTGTGTGCACGGCACTGGATAAACTGCGTAAAGGCTCCAGACAAAATCTGCACGCACCTGCCGCGATTATCGACTGGCGTCCAATGGTGCATGAGATGCGCCTGTTCAAATCACCGGAAGAGATTGCGGTCATGCGTCGTGCCGGAGAAATCACCGCGCTGGCGCATACCCGTGCGATGGAAAAATGCCGTCCGGGAATGTTTGAATACCAGTTAGAAGGGGAGATTCACCACGAATTTACCCGCCATGGTGCGCGTTATCCGTCCTATAACACGATTGTCGGCAGCGGTGAAAACGGCTGTATCCTGCATTACACCGAAAATGAAAGTGAAATGCGCGATGGCGATTTGGTGCTGATCGACGCTGGCTGTGAATACAAAGGCTATGCGGGCGACATTACGCGTACCTTTCCGGTAAATGGTAAATTTACCCCAGCACAGCGTGAAATCTACGATATCGTGCTGGAATCCTTAGAGACCAGCCTGCGTCTGTATCGTCCCGGAACGTCCATTCAGGAAGTCACTGGCGAAGTGGTGCGCATCATTATTACGGGTCTGGTGAAACTCGGTATTTTGCACGGTGATGTCGATCAGTTGATTACCGAAAATGCACATCGCCCATTCTTTATGCATGGTCTAAGCCACTGGCTTGGGCTGGATGTGCACGACGTCGGCGTTTATGGTCAGGACCGCTCACGTATTCTTGAGCCGGGAATGGTGCTCACCGTCGAGCCGGGACTGTATATCGCGCCAGACGCCGATGTACCGCCGGCTTATCGTGGTATCGGCATTCGTATTGAGGATGACATTCTCATCACCGAGGACGGCAATGAAAACCTGACCGCCAGCGTAGTGAAGAAAGCGGATGACATTGAAGCCTTAATGGCTGCGGCGCGACTGCAATGAGCGTGATTATCGTTGGTGGTGGTATGGTTGGCGCGACGCTGGCGTTGGCCATTTCTCAGCTCAGCCATGGGACTCTGCCGGTTCATCTGATAGAAGCGAGCGAACCTGAAACTGACCGCCATCCCGGGTTTGATGCCAGGGCGATCGCTCTGGCGGCAGGAACCTGCCAACAGCTGGCGCGAATTGGCGTATGGCAGGCGATTGCCGATTGCGCAACGGCCATTAAAACGGTTCACGTCAGCGATCGCGGTCATGCCGGATTTGTGACGCTGGATGCGCAGGAATACCGTATTCCGGCTCTGGGCCAGGTGGTAGAACTGCACGACGTCGGGCTGCGTCTGTTTGCGCTGCTGCGCAAAGCACCGGGCGTCACATTGCACTGCCCCGATCGCGTAGCCAGCGTGTCGCGCACACAGGAGCGCGTAGAAGTTACGCTGGAAAATGGCGAAGTGATTGATGGTCGCCTGCTGGTGGCCGCCGACGGTACGCGCTCCGCACTGGCTACCGCCTGCGGTGTTGACTGGCTGCAACAGCCTTATGAGCAACTGGCGGTAATTGCCAATGTCACGACCTCTGTACCGCACGACGGGCGAGCGTTTGAACGCTTCACGCAATATGGTCCGCTGGCAATGCTGCCGATGTCTGACGGTCGCTGCTCGCTGGTGTGGTGCCATCCGCTGGAGCAGCGTGATGAGATTATGGCCTGGTCCGACGAACAGTTTTGCCGTGAACTACAAACCGCTTTTGGCTGGCGACTGGGACGTATTACCCAGGCCGGTAAACGCAGCGCCTATCCGCTTTCGTTAACTACAGCGCTGAAAGCGATTACCCATCGTACCGTGCTGGTAGGGAACGCCGCCCAGACGCTGCATCCCATTGCCGGGCAAGGTTTCAACCTGGGCTTGCGTGACGTAATGAGCCTGGCTGAGACGTTGACGCAGGCGGAAAACGGCGCGGAAGATGTGGGTGATTATGCGGTGCTGGCACGCTATCAGCAGCGCCGCGAAAGCGATCGTGATACGACGATTGGTGTGACCAATAATTTAGTGTATTTGTTTGCCAATCACTGGGCCCCGCTGGTTGTTGGGCGTAATGCCGGGCTGATGGCGATGGAATTATTCCCCCCTGCGCGCGATGCGCTGGCGGAGCGGACCCTGGGCTGGGTTGCGCGCTAAATATAACCTGTAGGCCGAATTAAGTAGGCCTGATAAGCGCAGCGCCATCAGGCAATGTCGCGGAATTGATGCCGGATGGCGGCTTTGCCTTATCCGGCCTACGGTTTTTGATTGTCCTATTTTCAGGAGCAAACAGTGCAAAGTGTTGATGTAGCAATTGTTGGTGGCGGCATGGTAGGACTGGCGGTTGCCTGCGGCTTACAGGGCAGCGGGTTGCGCGTTGCTGTATTAGAACAACATGTTCCGCAGCCGTTGGCGGCGGATGCACCTCCTCAGCTTCGTGTTTCGGCCATTAATGCCGCCAGCGAAAAACTGCTTACCCGTCTTGGCGTCTGGTCCGACATTGTTGCCCGTCGCGCTTGCTGCTACCACGGCATGGAAGTCTGGGACAAAGACAGCTTTGGACGTATTGCGTTTGATGACCAGAGCATGGGCTACAGCCATTTGGGGCACATTGTCGAAAACTCAGAGATTCATTATGCGCTGTGGCAAAAGGCGCAGCGTTCAGCGGATATTACGCTGATGGCACCTGCTGAATTACAGCAGGTGGCCTGGGGTGAGAACGAAGCATTTCTGACCCTGAAAGATGGCGCAATGCTGACGGCCCGCCTGGTCGTCGGTGCTGATGGTGCTAACTCCTGGCTGCGCAACAAAGCGGATATTCCGCTCACCTTCTGGGATTATCGTCATCATGCGCTGGTGGCGACTATCCGTACGCAGGAAGCGCACGGTGCGGTTGCGCGTCAGGCGTTTCACGGCGAGGGGATCCTGGCATTCCTGCCGCTCAGCGATCCACACCTGTGTTCTATCGTCTGGTCGCTCTCGCCGCAGGAAGCAGAACGTATGCAGCAGGCAAGCATTGACGAGTTTAATCAGGCGCTGAATATCGCTTTTGATAATCGTCTGGGGCTGTGCAGCCTTGAAAGCGAACGTCAGGCGTTTCCGCTGACGGGACGTTATGCCCGTCAGTTCGCCGCCCATCGTCTGGCGCTGGTGGGGGATGCGGCGCATACCATCCACCCGCTGGCGGGTCAGGGGGTTAACCTTGGCTTTATGGATGCGGCAGAGCTGATCGATGAACTTAAGCGGCTACAGCGTCAGGGTAAAGATATTGGGCAGTATCTCTATTTACGCCGCTACGAACGCAGCCGTAAGCACAGCGCAGCGCTGATGCTGGCAGGGATGCAGGGTTTCCGTGAACTGTTTGCAGGCGAGAATCCGGCGAAAAAACTGCTACGTGATATTGGGCTGAAGCTGGCCGATACCCTCCCGGGCGTAAAACCACAACTCATCCGTCAGGCGATGGGACTGAACGATCTTCCCGAGTGGTTACGTTAGTGTCCGTAAGGACAATCTTAAGAGTTTGAGACCCGTCACACTTTCCTCTCCCGGCCTGCGCGCCGGGGTGCTTCTCTCATTTGAAATAATCTAATTCCACGCCTTTTTTCGCATTAGTTTTTTTAATATCACGTTTTTTTCATAACGCCATTTTTGACATTTTTTCCACATTTAATGTGGATTGGTGCTGTAAGTTTGCGCTTATCTTTGTTTGTTATTCTGATTTCTTACTATATACATGGAGTTTTATTCTGTTGCCGATCTGGCTGTTTTTCGCCATAAGCTAATGTGATGGTTAATTTTGACTTATGGTTTAGCGTCTGTTTCGGTGGTAAGTTCAGGACAAAGAGAACGTTTGCGTCGTAGCCCCTGGAGCGGCTGCGGTGCTGGGTTTCGTGGCGAAAATTTCACCGCGAAAGAGTTGGTAGCCCCGCTTATTCAACGAGGAAAAGATGGCTCAACAGACTCCTTTGTACGAACAACACACGCTATGTGGCGCGCGCATGGTCGATTTCCATGGCTGGATGATGCCACTGCATTACGGTTCTCAGCTCGATGAACACCATGCTGTTCGCACCGATGCCGGAATGTTTGATGTGTCGCATATGACCATCGTCGACCTGCGCGGTAGCCGCACCCGGGAGTTCTTGCGTTATCTGCTGGCAAACGACGTCGCGAAGCTAACGAAGACGGGTAAAGCCCTCTACTCCGGTATGCTTAACGCTTCGGGCGGCGTGATAGATGACCTGATTGTCTACTACTTCACTGAAGACTTCTTCCGCCTCGTTGTTAACTCCGCCACCCGCGAAAAAGACCTCTCCTGGATTACCCAACACGCTGAACCTTACGCCATCGACATCACCGTTCGTGATGATCTGTCGCTGATTGCGGTACAGGGTCCAAACGCACAGGAAAAAGCAGCTACGTTGTTTACTGACGAGCAGCGTCAGGCGGTAGCAGGCATGAAGCCGTTCTTCGGCGTTCAGGCGGGCGACTTGTTTATCGCAACCACCGGTTATACCGGCGAAGCAGGTTATGAAATTGCCATGCCGAATGAAAAAGCGGCAGATTTCTGGCGTGCGCTGGTACAGGCTGGCGTTAAACCTTGCGGTCTCGGCGCGCGTGACACGTTGCGTCTGGAAGCGGGCATGAACCTGTACGGTCAGGAGATGGACGAAGGCATTTCTCCACTGGCGGCTAACATGGGCTGGACTATCGCATGGGAACCGGCTGACCGCGACTTTATCGGTCGTGAAGCGTTGGAAATGCAGCGTGAAAAAGGCCACGAACAACTGGTCGGGCTGGTGATGACCGAGAAAGGCGTGCTGCGTAATGAACTGCCGGTGCGCTTCACCGATGCTTCCGGCAACCAGCAGGAAGGCATTATCACCAGCGGGACATTCTCCCCAACTCTTGGTTACAGCATCGCGTTGGCGCGAGTCCCTGCGGGTATCGGTGAAACTGCGATCGTGCAGATCCGTAACCGCGAAATGCCGGTAAAAGTAACTAAACCTGTTTTTGTGCGTAACGGCAAAGCCGTCGCGTAATTCATCCTTTTTTGGAGATTGATTGATGAGCAACGTACCTGCAGAACTGAAATACAGCAAAGAACACGAATGGCTGCGCAAAGAAGCTGACGGCTCTTACACCGTTGGTATCACCGAACACGCTCAGGAGCTGTTAGGTGACATGGTTTTCGTTGACCTGCCAGAAGTTGGCGCAACTGTGAGCGCGGGCGATGATTGTGCCGTTGCGGAGTCCGTAAAAGCGGCATCCGATATCTATGCGCCAGTAGGTGGTGAGATTGTGGCGGTTAACGACGCGCTCAGCGACTCCCCGGAACTGGTCAACAGCGAGCCGTATGCGGGCGGCTGGATTTTCAAAATCAAAGCCAGCGATGAAAGCGAAATTGAATCGCTGCTGGATGCGACCGCATATGAAGCATTGTTAGAAGACGAGTAAATACGCTTTTGCCGGATGGCGCTGCGCTTATCCGGCCTACAAAGCATGCGTAGACCCGGTAAGCGCTAGCGCTGCCGGGCTCGTAGACAGAGACAATCACGATTCACTGCACGTTTCAGGAACCATCGCCCATGACACAGACGTTAAGCCAGCTTGAAAACAGCGGCGCTTTCATTGAACGCCACATCGGACCGGACGCCGCGCAGCAGCAAGAGATGCTGAATGCGGTTGGCGCCGAGTCGTTAAACGCGCTGATCGGCCAGATTGTGCCGAAAGACATTCAGCTCGCAACCCCGCCGCAGGTGGGCGAGGCGGCGACCGAATACGCTGCGCTGGCTGAATTAAAAGCCATCGCTGGGCGTAACAAGCGCTTCACGTCCTACATTGGCATGGGCTACACCGCCGTGCAGTTGCCACCGGTTATCCTGCGCAACATGCTGGAAAACCCGGGCTGGTACACTGCGTATACGCCGTATCAGCCAGAAGTTTCTCAGGGGCGCCTGGAAGCGCTGCTCAACTTCCAGCAGGTGACGCTGGATCTGACCGGTCTGGACATGGCCTCCGCCTCTCTGCTGGATGAAGCCACCGCGGCGGCTGAAGCGATGGCGATGGCAAAACGCGTCAGCAAACTGAAAAACGCCAACCGCTTCTTTGTGGCCGCTGATGTTCATCCGCAAACGCTGGATGTTGTGCGTACTCGTGCACAAACCTTTGGTTTTGACGTCATTGTCGATGACGCGGCGAAAGCACTGGATCACCAGGATGTGTTTGGCGTGCTGTTGCAGCAGGTTGGCACCACCGGTGAAGTGCATGACTACAGCAAACTGATTACCGAGCTGAAATCCCGTAAAGTTGTGGTCAGTGTCGCTGCCGACTTTATGGCGCTGGTACTGCTGACTGCTCCGGGCAAACAGGGCGCGGATATCGTTTTCGGTTCTGCACAACGCTTCGGCGTACCGATGGGTTACGGTGGCCCACACGCGGCATTCTTCGCCGCTAAAGACGAATTCAAACGCTCCATGCCAGGCCGTATTATCGGCGTCTCCAAAGATGCGGCGGGCAATACCGCACTGCGCATGGCGATGCAGACTCGTGAGCAGCATATCCGCCGCGAGAAAGCGAACTCCAACATTTGTACCTCGCAGGTCCTGCTGGCCAACATCGCCAGTCTGTATGCTGTTTATCATGGTCCGGTTGGCCTGAAACGCATTGCTAATCGCATCCACCGCCTGACTGATATCCTGGCAGCTGGTCTGCAACAGAAAGGATTGAAGCTGCGTCATGCACATTACTTCGACACCCTGTGCGTTGAAGTAGCCGATAAGGCCGCAGTGCTGGCGCGTGCCGAAGCGGCAGAAATCAACCTGCGTAGCGATATCCATAACGCGGTAGGTATTACGCTCGATGAAACCACCACCCGTGAAAACGTGGTGCAGTTGTTCAATGTTCTGCTGGGCGACAGTCACGCTCTTAACATCGATACGCTGGATAAAGAGGTGGCGCTCGACAGCCGTTCTATTCAGGAAAGCATGCTGCGTGACGATGCGATCCTCAGCCATCCGGTGTTCAACCGCTATCACAGTGAAACCGAGATGATGCGCTACATGCACTCACTGGAGCGTAAAGATCTGGCGCTGAATCAGGCAATGATCCCGCTGGGTTCCTGCACCATGAAGCTCAACGCCGCTGCCGAGATGATCCCTATCACCTGGCCTGAATTCGCTGAGCTGCATCCGTTCTGCCCGCCAGAGCAGGCTGAAGGTTATCACCAGATGATCGGCCAGCTTTCCGAGTGGCTGGTAAAACTGACCGGTTATGATGCCGTCTGCATGCAGCCGAACTCCGGCGCGCAGGGCGAGTATGCGGGTCTGCTGGCTATTCGTCATTATCACGAAAGCCGTAACGAAGGTCATCGCGATATCTGCTTGATCCCGGCTTCTGCCCACGGTACCAACCCGGCGTCTGCACAGATGGCGGGTATGCAGGTAGTGGTGGTCGCCTGTGATAAGAACGGCAACATCGACCTGGACGATCTGCGAGCAAAAGCAGAACAACATGCCGACAACCTTTCTTGCATCATGGTGACCTACCCATCCACCCACGGCGTTTATGAAGAAACGATCCGTGAAGTGTGCGACGTTGTGCACCAGTTCGGCGGCCAGGTTTACCTGGATGGCGCGAACATGAACGCTCAGGTTGGGATCACCACGCCGGGCTTTATTGGCGCAGATGTCTCGCACCTCAACCTGCATAAAACATTCTGCATTCCGCACGGCGGCGGCGGCCCAGGTATGGGACCGATCGGCGTGAAATCACATCTGGCGCCGTTTGTACCGGGCCACAGCGTAGTGCAGATTGAAGGGATGCTGACCCGTCAGGGCGCAGTTTCTGCGGCGCCGTTCGGTAGCGCATCCATTCTGCCAATCAGTTGGATGTACATCCGTATGATGGGCGCAGAAGGTCTGAAGCAGGCAAGCCAGGTGGCGATTCTTAACGCTAACTACATTGCCAGCCGTCTGAAAGATGCTTATCCGGTACTGTATACCGGTCGCGATGGTCGCGTGGCGCATGAATGTATTCTCGACATTCGTCCACTGAAAGAAGAGACCGGCATCAGCGAACTGGATATTGCCAAGCGTCTAATCGATTACGGTTTCCATGCGCCGACTATGTCATTCCCGGTCGCGGGTACCCTGATGGTTGAACCGACTGAATCTGAAAGCAAAGTGGAACTGGATCGCTTTATCAATGCGATGCTGGCAATCCGCTCTGAGATCGATCGCGTGAAAGCCGGTGAATGGTCACTGGAAGATAACCCGCTGGTTAACTCACCGCACACGCAAAACGAGCTGGTCGCGGAGTGGAATCACGGTTATAGCCGCGAAATCGCCGTCTTCCCGGCGGGTGTGGCGAACAAATACTGGCCAACCGTGAAACGCCTTGATGACGTTTACGGTGACCGTAACCTGTTCTGCTCCTGCGTACCGATGAGCGAATATCAGTAATCTGCTGATTCAACTATCTTTTAAAGGCGCTTCGGCGCCTTTATTTTTTGGGAGAAACGTTATGGCTATAGCATTGGTGACGGGCGGCAGTCGTGGCATTGGTCGAGCAACCGCGCTGCAACTGGCGCAAGAGGGTTACACGGTCGCCGTGAATTTTCATCACAATATTCGTGCGGCAACCGAGGTGGTGAACAACATCGTCGCTGCAGGCGGTAAAGCATTTGCTTTGCGTGCGGATATCAGTGATGAAAGCCAGGTGGTGGCAATGTTTGAGTCTATTGACCGTGAAGGCGAGCAACTGACTGCCCTGGTGAATAATGCCGGGATCTTGTTTGAGCAAAGCACGGTCGAAAACTTAACCGCCGAACGAATTAATCGCGTACTGGCAACCAACGTTACCGGCTATTTTCTGTGCTGTCGGGAAGCGGTAAAGCGCATGTCGTTCAAGCACGGCGGTCAGGGTGGATCGATTGTAAATGTCTCTTCGGCGGCATCGCGGCTTGGTGCGCCATTCGAATATGTTGATTACGCGGCCTCGAAAGGCGCTGTGGACACGCTCACCACCGGCCTGGCGCTGGAGGTTGCGGCGCAAGGGATCCGCGTAAACTGCGTGCGACCTGGTCTTATCTACACTGAAATGCACGCATCAGGCGGCGAGCCGGGAAGGGTCGATCGCGTGAAATCACTGTTGCCTATGCAGCGTGGCGGGCAGCCGGAAGAAGTCGCGCAGGCAATTACCTGGCTGTTGAGCGAGAAGGCATCTTACGTAACGGGCAGTTTTCTGGAACTGGCGGGCGGGAAGTAGGGACTTGATTGCCGGATAGCGCTGCGTTTATCCAGCCTACGGGAGTATAACCTGTAGGCTGGATAAGGCGTTTACGCCGCCATCCGGCAAAAATTACAGATTCTCGCCGTTGCTGGCAATCACCTCTTTGTACCAGTCAAAACTCTTCTTTCGTGAACGCGACATATCGCCGGTGCCGTCGTCATGTTTGTTCACGTAGATAAAGCCGTAACGTTTGCTGTACTGACCGGTGGTAAACGATACGCAGTCGATGCAGCCCCATGGCGTGTAGCCCATCAGGTCTACGCCATCATAGGTCACCGCTTTCATCATTTCTTCGATGTGGGCGCGCAGATAGTCGATGCGATAGTCGTCGTTGATGCTGCCGTCTTCTTCTACTTTGTCATAAGCGCCAAACCCGTTTTCAACGATAAACAGCGGCTTCTGGTAGCGTTCATACAGCTCACATAAGGCATAGCGTAGACCGACGGGGTCAATCTGCCAGCCCCAGTCGGAGGCTTTTACGTGCGGGTTCGGTACGCTGCCCTCAAAACCAGAAATGGCATCGCCGCTGCCGCCTTCCGCTTTTACCGCGTTGGTCATGTAGTAACTGAATCCGAGATAGTCACAGGTGCCTTCACGCAGGATTTGCTCATCGCCGGCTTCTATTTGGATGTTGAATTCGCGGCGTTCCCACTCGTTCAGTACATATGATGGATAGTAGCCGCGCAGCTGAACGTCAGTGAAAACGTAGCGCTCACGCATCGATTCCTGCGCGAACATCACATCTTCAGGCTTACAGGAGAACGGGTACAGTGGCACCATCGCCAGCATGCAGCCGACTTTCATTTCCGGGTTGATGCGACGTGCCGCCTTTACCGCCAGCGCGCTGGCCACGAACTGGTGGTGCAGCACCTGGTACATAGTCTCTTCCGGGTTTTTATGCTCGGTATACACCACGCCGGAGCAGCAATAACCAAACAGCGGTGCGCGCCAGTTACGCTGGTTGTTGATCTCATTGAAGGTCATCCAGTATTTGACCTTGTGCTTATAGCGCTCAAAAACGACTTCAGCAAAACGGACAAAGAAATCGACGACTTTACGATTGGTCCAGCTACCGTACTGTTGAACCAGGTGCAGCGGCATTTCAAAGTGGGAAAGGGTGATGACTGGTTCAATGTTGTACTTCAGCAGTTCATCGAACATGTCGTCGTAGAACTTTAGCCCTTCTTCATTCGGTTGGGTTTCGTCCCCTTTGGGGAAGATACGGGTCCAGGCGATGGAGGTACGGAAGCATTTGAATCCCATCTCGGCAAACAGCTTGATGTCTTCTTTGTAATGACTGTAAAAATCGACAGCTTCGTGGTTGGGGTAGTACTTACCGGACTCAACTTCCTGAGTGATTTCTCGCGGAACGCCGTGTGCCCCTCCGGTCAGTACGTCGCAAATGCTGGGGCCTTTGCCACCTTTGTTCCAGCCGCCTTCAACCTGGTGCGCCGCAACCGCGCCGCCCCATAAAAAATCGTTTGGTAAGGTAAGTTTTTTCATCTGCGCTCAGTCTCAAATTAATACAATCTGATTTTGAGTCTAACAAAGGAAAGATAAATGTCACGATATAACAAAATAGCGTAAATGTGATTTGTTACATCAAAAAAACAGATTGTTTTTTTACGCTATTCTTTTCGCCAGCTTGCGACCGAGTGATTCCAGAATATAAATAACGGGGATCTGCGTGGTTATATCGTATACCCCGGCAATACGTGTTTGTGGAACATGCCAGGAGAGGTTAAAGTCGGCGAGTTTCGCCAGGCGAGAGTGTTCATGGCTGGTGACCGACAGAACCTTACAGTTGTGCAGACTGAACTGGCTGGCAAAGCGCAGGATCTCTTCTGTTTCACCAGATACGGAAAGCACGATCGCCAGCGCGTTTCTGGCCATGTCGTTAGTGACCGGGAAATAAGGATCGTCAATGTGATTACTGAATTTACCGACGTTTGAGAAAAAACGTGCGCCATATTTTGCCAACGCTCCAGACGTTCCTGCTCCGACGAATATAATACGTTCGGACGATAATATAATATCAACAGCCTGATCGAGCAGTTTATCGAACTCGTCGTTATTGACGCCTTTAAAGAAACTGATAATTTCGCTGGCACCGAAATTAGCCTGTTGCGGTTCATTCTGCTCTAAATATAATTTGAAGCGCACGCGAAATTCTGAGTAACCTTCACATTTAAGCTTGCGGCAAAAGCGCAGTACGGTGGTAGTAGAAACACCCACGGCATCGGCCAGCTCGCGAATGGTCATGTACATGACTTTGTCACGGTTTTTGATGACATAGTTGTAGACCAGCATCTCAAGATTGTTGAGACTGGCGATGGCAGCGTGGGAGAACATACTCACAATGGCAAAACTCACTCATCAGACTTCATCTACAGGGAATAATAACATGCAGCCAAATGACATCACTTTTTTTCAGCGTTTCCAGGATGACATTCTGGCCGGACGCAAGACCATCACCATTCGTGACGAGTCCGAATCACACTTCAAAGCCGGGGACATTTTACGGGTTGGGCGCTTCGAAGATGACGGTTACTTCTGCACGATTGAGGTTGTTGGCACCTCAACCGTCACGCTGGATACGCTAACGGATAAACATGCCCAGCAGGAAAACATGACGCTTGAAGAACTTAAACATGTGATTGCCGAGATTTACCCGAATCAGACGCAATTTTATGTGATTGATTTTAAATGCCTTTGATTTAAAGAAACATCTGTTAGTTGAAAAATCACTTACAACACAATGATTTTAAAGGATTAATATTAATGTGATATTTATTTTAGCTAACAGGTGTTCACTGGAACCATTCTCAGTTACGCTAGAGGCGCAATAACGAAAGTGTTCGTTTCTGGGGAGTAACTTATGGTTCAGAAGCCATTAATCGCGCAGGGATATTCGTTGGCAGAGGAAATAGCCAATAGCATCAGTCACGGTATCGGGCTGGTGTTTGGGATTGTCGGACTGGTGTTATTACTGGTCCAGGCAGTAGATACCAACGCCAGCGCTATGGCCATTACCAGCTATAGCCTGTACGGCGGCAGCATGATCCTGCTGTTCCTCGCCTCAACCTTGTATCACGCGATCCCCCATCAGAGAGCGAAAGTCTGGCTGAAAAAATTTGACCACTGTGCGATTTATCTGCTGATTGCCGGGACCTACACGCCATTTCTGCTGGTGGGGCTTGATTCGCCGCTGGCACGTGGACTGATGATTGTTATCTGGAGCCTGGCGCTGATCGGTATTTTATTCAAACTGACCATTGCGCACCGATTTAAGGTTCTGTCGCTGGTAACCTACCTGACAATGGGCTGGCTATCGCTGATTGTGGTGTATCAACTGGCGGTTAAGTTGGCAGCGGGAGGCGTGACGTTGCTGGCTGTTGGCGGTGTGGTGTATTCCCTGGGCGTAATTTTCTACGTCTGTAAGCGTATTCCTTATAACCATGCGATCTGGCACGGCTTTGTGCTGGGCGGCAGCGTTTGCCACTTCCTGGCGATCTATCTGTACGTTGGTCAGGCGTAATCACTGACGCCGGATGGAGGCTAGCGCCTTATCCGGCCTACAAAACAAAAGCCAGCATGCCTGATAGACGCATCGCAATCAGGCATTATTCATTTACTCTTCCAGCGAATACGGCAGCGGTACGATTTGCAGAGTTTTTGCGTCGTCACGAACGCGGAACACGCTGTCGGCCTCCATGTCGTTATTCATCACAACTTGCACCAGTACCTGACCATCGGCCAGTTTTACTGCGGCAAGTACGGTACCGGTACGACGCCAGTTCTCGCCCATTTTTAATTCAAGGTCTTCGCCAGCTTCCGGTACTCGACCGGCGGCACCCGCCAAAGTCCACATGGCGCGTTTATTGGCTCCGCGGAATTTTGCACGAGCAACCATTTCCTGACCGGTGTAGCAGCCTTTTTTAAAGCTGATCCCGCCCAAAGCCTGCAGATTGGTAGCCTGTGGAATAAACTGTGCACTGTTGGCTGTATCAATAACGGGGATACCCGCTTCGATATCCAGCGCCAGCCACTGCTGGCTGTTATTTAACTCTGCTTCGCCACGCAGCTTTTCAACCAAGGTTTCTGCTGTGGTGGCATCAACGATCAGCAGAAAACGTTCAGCAGGGTGTTCGAACCACAATACCGTGGAGGCACCTTCGGTAATGACCTGCTTATCACTGTTCGGTAATTCGCTAAAGAGATTGGCCAGCGCTGCACGTGCCTGGAATCCCGCTACGCCCAGCAGGACACGCTCGTCATCCGGGGCAATCGCCACCTTCGAGAAGACCGCGTATTTTTTCAGCTCAGTGAGCTGCGCATCACGCAGGCTACGGCGCTCAAGCCATGCAAAACCGTCACCCTGTCGGAACAGACGCAGGTTGCTCCACATTTTACCTTTGGCGTCACAATGTGCAGCTAACAGGTGCTGATGCTCGGTCATCTGGCTGACATCCGCCGTGACCTGACCCTGAATATACTTCTCACTGTCGACACCGGTGATGGTGGCGAGCGCCCAGTCATCGAGCGTCATTAGCGTCAGAGGCAAACGCGTTGACGCGAAAGGCTGGCGAGGAGGAAAAGATGTAAAAGCCATAATAATGTCCTGATTTGCTTAACGCAGTGATAATGACTAATGGTAAAAGAGCTATGGCCCATTGCAAGCGGTTTAAACAGGCTATTTGTGCCATATATTGCGCTTTGCGAGGAAACATCAAAAAATGGTGAATCCTTTGGCTTAATAAGGTTTTATTTAGCGAGCGAGCTTCAGTTTACTGATATTCCCGTAAAAGAGCGGGAAAAACACGTTACAATAGCGGGATACTTCGTTTTCGCGAGACAGGGAGAAGAACATGGATATTAACAACAAAGCACGTATTCATTGGGCATGCCGCCGCGGTATGCGCGAGCTGGACATCTCGATCATGCCGTTTTTCGAACATGAATATGACAGCTTAAGTGACGAAGAAAAACGTATCTTTATCCGTCTGCTAGAATGTGATGATCCAGATTTATTTAACTGGTTGATGAATCATGGGAAACCAGCTGATGCTGAGCTGGAGCAGATGGTGCGACTTATCCAGACACGGAATCGGGAACGTGGTCCAGTGGCAATCTGATTTACGCGTATCATGGCGCGCGCAGTGGCTTTCACTGCTAATTCATGGGCTGGTCGCGGTGTTTATTTTATTGATGCCCTGGCCATTGAGCTACACCCCATTATGGCTGGTTTTGCTCTCTCTGGTGGTATTCGATAGCGTTCGCAGTCAGCGTCGAATCAACGCCTGTCAGGGTGAGATTAGGCTGTTGATGGATGGCCGTCTGCGCTGGCAAGGGCAAGAGTGGTCTATCGTTAGCGCCCCTTGGATGGTTAAAACAGGCATGATGCTGCGTTTGCGCTCTGATGCCGGAAAACGTCAACATTTGTGGCTGGCGGCAGACAGTATGGATGATGCAGAGTGGCGGGATTTACGGCGGTTGATGCTGCAAAAGGCGAAGCAGAAGTAGTACTGACGGTAAGGTTGCGACCTTAGCCGTCAGTCGGCAGAAATTCAGGACCAGTGCTCGGCCATTTCGCCAAGAATTTGCTCGCACCAGGCCTGAATGCGTTCATCGCTGAGATCGTACTGGTTCGTTTCATCCAGCGCCAAACCAACAAACAGCTGCCCATCGGCAATGACGGGTTTATCGCTGGTGAATTCGTAGCCTTCGGTGGGCCAGTAGCCGACAAACTTTACACCTTTGGTGATCAGTTTATCGTGCAACATACCCAGCGCATCCAGGAACCATTCACCGTATCCCAACTGATCGCCCATACCGTAAAGCGCGACAATCTTTCCTTCCAGGTTGAGGTCGTCCAGTTGCTCCCAGACCGCTTCCCAGTCCTCCTGAATTTCACCGAAATCCCAGGTTGGGATGCCCAAAATGAGCACGTCATACTGCTCCATTAGGGTCGGGGAATCGTCTTTGAGGTTGTGCAGTGTCACCAGTTCGGGACCCAGGATATCGCGGATTTTTTCTGCTGCCATTTCGGTGTAGCAGGTGCTGGAACCGTAAAAAAGACCCATGTTCATGACGTAAACATCTCAATTCTGCTGTAGCGTTGCGGGTAGTGTAACAGAATCGCCGCAATCCCGGCACAATGAGGCATAATGCATCAAAAATGAGAGTGGAATAAGGGGCGCGAGTGGAACAGGATCTGGCGCGCATCGAGCAGTTTCTTGATGCCCTGTGGCTGGAACGAAATCTGGCGGAAAACACATTAAGTGCGTATCGTCGCGATCTGACCATGCTTGTGGAATGGTTACATCACCGCGGCGCTTCGCTTGCGACCGCGCAAAGTGATGATCTGCAAGCCTTGCTGGCTGAGCGGATGGATGGAGGGTATAAAGCCACCAGTTCTGCACGTTTGCTCAGTGCGACGCGACGTTTTTTTCAGCATCTGTACCGCGAAAAATATCGCGAAGATGACCCCAGCGCCTCGCTTGCATCACCTAAACTTCCGCAGCGTCTGCCCAAAGATCTCAGCGAAGCGCAGGTAGAACGACTGCTGCAGGCGCCGCTTATCGATCAACCGCTGGAGCTACGCGACAAAGCCATGTTGGAAGTGTTGTATGCAACGGGTCTGCGCGTGTCTGAACTGGTAGGACTGACGATGAGTGACGTCAGCCTGCGTCAGGGCGTGGTACGGGTGATCGGTAAAGGTAACAAAGAGCGCCTTGTCCCGTTGGGAGAGGAGGCAGTGTACTGGCTGGAAACATACCTGGAGCATGGGCGTCCATGGTTGCTCAACGGCGTATCGATTGATGTGCTGTTTCCTAGTCAGCGGGCGCAACAGATGACCCGTCAGACCTTCTGGCATCGTATCAAACACTATGCTGTGTTGGCGGGAATCGACAGCGAAAAGCTGTCACCGCACGTCCTGCGGCACGCATTTGCCACGCATCTGCTCAACCATGGCGCAGATCTGCGCGTGGTGCAGATGCTACTGGGGCATAGCGATCTCTCGACGACGCAAATTTATACTCATGTCGCAACGGAGCGCTTGCGGCAACTACATCAACAGCATCACCCGCGAGCGTGAGTGCTGACAGGATAGGATAGGCTATGAAAAAACGTTTTATGATGTTCACCCTGCTGGCGACGGCGTTTTCCGGCATGGTACATGCAGACGACGCTGCAATTCGCCAGTCATTAGCAAAGCTGGGTGTGCAGAGCACCGAGATTCAACCTGCTCCGGTTGTGGGCATGAAAACCGTACTGACCAATAGCGGCGTGCTGTACGTAACTGAAGACGGTAAACATATTATTCAGGGACCGATGTATGACGTGAGCGGCGCAAGTCCGGTGAACGTCACCAACCAACTGCTGATGAAGCATCTGAACGCGCTGGAAAAAGAGATGATCATCTACAAAGCGCCGCAGGAAAAACACGTCATTACTGTTTTCACCGACATCACTTGTGGTTACTGCCACAAGCTGCATGAAGAGATGAAAGATTACAATGCGTTGGGGATCACCGTACGTTATCTGGCCTTCCCACGTCAGGGGCTGGACAGCCAGGCTGAGCAGGACATGAAGTCTATCTGGTGTGCTAAGGACAAAAACAAAGCCTTTGACGACGCGATGACTGGCAAGGGTGTAAAAGCGGCGACCTGTGATGTGGATATCGCTAACCACTATGCGCTGGGCGTACAGTTTGGCGTCAGCGGTACACCGGCGATTGTGCTGAGCAATGGCTATGTCGTACCTGGTTATCAGGGCCCGAAAGAGATGAAAGAATTCCTCGACGCACATGCAAAACAAACCAGCGGTAAATAATTCGCGTGAAACAACAGATACAACTTCGTCGGCGTGAGGCCGACGAGACCGCCGAGCTACCTGCCGACTTGCCGCCACTGCTGCGCCGTTTATACGCCAGCCGTGGTGTACGTAGCGCGCAGGAGCTTGAGCGTAGCGTGAAAGGCATGCTGCCGTGGCAACATTTGAACGGCGTCGAAAAAGCGGTTGAGATCCTCTACAACGCCTTTCGCGAAGGAACCCGAATCATCGTTGTCGGCGATTTTGACGCTGATGGTGCGACCAGCACGGCGCTAAGCATCCTGGCGATGCGTGCGTTGGGCTGCAGTAACGTTGACTACCTGGTGCCAAATCGTTTTGAAGACGGTTATGGTTTAAGCCCGGAAGTCGTTGATCAGGCCCATGCCCGGGGCGCTCAGCTGATTGTCACCGTAGACAACGGCATCTCGTCTCACGCGGGTGTCGAACATGCCAGAACGTTGGGGATCCCGGTCGTTGTGACCGATCACCACCTGCCAGGGGATACGCTGCCGGGCGCAGAGGCAATCATCAATCCTAATCTGCCCGACTGTGAGTTCCCGTCGAAATCGCTGGCAGGCGTTGGTGTAGCCTTCTATCTGATGCTGGCGCTGCGTACTTTCCTGCGTGACAAAGGCTGGTTTGATGAACGGGGCATTGCACCGCCGAACCTGGCGGATTTGCTCGATCTGGTCGCACTTGGCACGGTGGCGGACGTGGTCCCGCTGGATGCCAATAACCGTATTCTGACGTGGCAAGGCTTAAGCCGCATTCGTGCCGGAAAGTGCCGCCCTGGTATTAAAGCGCTGCTGGAGATTTCCAATCGCGACCCCCTAAAGCTGGCAGCCAGTGATTTAGGTTTTGCCCTCGGGCCACGGCTGAATGCGGCGGGCCGTCTGGACGATATGTCCGTTGGTGTGGCGCTGTTGCTGTGCGACAACATTGGCGAAGCGCGTGTGCTGGCCAATGAGCTGGATGCGCTCAACCAGACGCGCAAAGAGATCGAGCAGGGTATGCAGGCCGAAGCACTGACCTTGTGTGAAAAGCTGGAACGCAGTAGCGATACGCTACCGGGCGGCCTGGCAATGTATCATCCCGAGTGGCATCAGGGCGTTGTGGGGATTCTGGCATCGCGTATTAAAGAGCGATTCCATCGCCCAGTAATAGCGTTTGCCCCGGCAGGTGACGGTACTCTCAAAGGATCCGGGCGTTCGATTCAGGGGCTGCACATGCGCGATGCGCTGGAGCGCCTGGACACCCTTTATCCGGGCATGATCCTCAAGTTTGGCGGTCACGCCATGGCGGCGGGTTTATCGCTTGAAGAGGCGCAGTTTGAGCGTTTCCAGCAGCGTTTTGGCGAGCTGGTAACCGAGTGGCTGGATCCTGCCTTACTGCAAGGTGAAGTGGTGTCGGATGGCCCACTGAGCGCGGCGGAGATGACCATGGAGATCGCACAAATGCTGCGCGATGCCGGACCGTGGGGGCAAATGTTCCCGGAACCGCTGTTTGACGGGCATTTCCGTTTGCTCCAGCAGCGTCTGGTCGGTGAGCGTCATCTGAAGGTGATGGTCGAGCCCGTGGGCGGTGGTCCGCTGCTGGACGGTATTGCGTTTAATGTCGATACCACCTGCTGGCCGGACAACGGCGTGCGCGAAGTTCAGCTTGCCTACAAACTGGATATTAACGAGTTTCGCGGCAACCGCAGCTTGCAGATTATAATCGACAATATCTGGCCACTTTAGCGTCACTAATCGCTATAAAAAAGGGCGTGGATTAGTTACAATCCCGCTCTTATCACCGCATTTTGACTAGTCCAATAAAAGAAATCAGACAATGTTTGAAATTAATCCGGTAAATAACCGCATTCAGGACCTCACGGAGCGCTCTGACGTTCTTAGGGGGTATCTTTGACTATGATGCCAAGAAAGAGCGTCTGGAAGAAGTAAACGCCGAGCTGGAACAGCCGGACGTGTGGAACGAACCCGAACGCGCTCAGGCGCTGGGCAAAGAGCGTTCCTCCCTTGAGGCCATCGTTGATACGCTCGATCAGATGAGCCAGGGCCTGGAAGATGTCTCCGGCCTGCTGGAACTGGCTGTAGAGGCCGACGACGAAGAAACCTTTAACGAAGCCGTAGCAGAACTCGATACGCTGGAAGATAAGCTGGCCCAGCTGGAATTCCGTCGTATGTTCTCCGGTGAATATGACAGCGCGGATTGCTATCTCGATATTCAGGCAGGTTCTGGCGGTACGGAAGCGCAGGACTGGGCAAGCATGCTGATGCGCATGTATCTGCGTTGGGCTGAAGCGCGCGGCTTTAAGACTGAAATCATTGAAGAGTCTGAAGGTGAAGTCGCGGGTATTAAATCCGTGACCATCAGAATTGCTGGTGAATATGCTTACGGTTGGCTGCGTACTGAAACCGGCGTACACCGTCTGGTACGTAAGAGTCCGTTCGACTCCGGCGGACGTCGCCATACGTCGTTCAGTTCGGCGTTTGTTTATCCGGAAGTTGACGATGATATTGATATCGATATCAACCCGGCGGACCTGCGTATCGACGTTTACCGTGCCTCCGGTGCAGGCGGTCAGCACGTTAACCGTACGGAATCTGCGGTGCGTATTACCCACATCCCGACCGGGATTGTGACGCAGTGTCAGAACGACCGTTCCCAGCACAAGAACAAAGACCAGGCCATGAAGCAGATGAAAGCGAAGCTTTATGAACTGGAAATGCAGAAGAAGAATGCCGAGAAACAGGCGATGGAAGACACCAAGTCAGATATCGGCTGGGGTAGCCAGATTCGTTCTTATGTCCTTGATGACTCCCGCATCAAAGATCTGCGTACCGGGGTTGAAACCCGTAACACGCAGGCGGTGCTGGATGGCAGCCTGGATCAATTTATCGAAGCAAGTTTGAAAGCAGGGTTATGAGGAACCAACATGTCTGAACAACACGTACAGGGCGCTGACGCGGTAGCCGACCTTAACAATGAACTGAAAACGCGCCGTGAGAAGCTGGCGAGCCTGCGTGAGCAGGGGATCCCGTTCCCGAACGATTTCCGTCGCGATCATACCTCAGACCAACTGCATGCTGACTTCGACGCGAAAGAAAACGAAGAGCTGGAAGCGCTGAACATTGAGGTATCCGTTGCTGGCCGTATGATGACCCGTCGTATTATGGGTAAAGCATCATTCGTTACGCTGCAGGACGTTGGCGGCCGTATTCAGCTGTACGTTGCTCGCGATGACCTGCCGGAAGGCGTCTACAACGAGCAGTTCAAAAAATGGGATCTGGGCGATATCCTCGGCGCGAAAGGTAAGTTGTTCAAGACCAAGACCGGTGAGCTGTCTATCCACTGCACCGAACTGCGTCTGCTGACCAAAGCGCTGCGCCCGCTGCCGGACAAATTCCACGGTCTGCAGGATCAGGAAGCACGCTATCGTCAACGTTACCTGGATCTCATCTCTAACGATGAATCCCGCAATACCTTTAAAGTGCGTTCACAGATTATGGCTGGCATCCGTCAGTTCATGGTTGCTCGCGGCTTTATGGAAGTCGAAACCCCGATGATGCAGGTGATCCCAGGCGGTGCGGCAGCGCGTCCGTTTATCACCCATCATAACGCGCTGGATCTGGACATGTACCTGCGTATCGCGCCGGAACTTTACCTCAAGCGTCTGGTGGTTGGCGGCTTCGAACGCGTATTCGAAATTAACCGTAACTTCCGTAACGAAGGCATCTCTGTTCGCCATAACCCAGAGTTCACCATGATGGAACTCTACATGGCTTATGCGGACTACAAAGATCTCATCGAACTGACTGAATCTCTGTTCCGTACGTTGGCGCAGAACGTTCTGGGAACGACTGAAGTGCCTTACGGTGAAGAAGTCTTCGACTTCGGTAAGCCGTTTGAAAAACTGACCATGCGCGAAGCGATTCAGAAATACCGTCCGGAAACCAACATGGCCGATCTGGATAACTTCGACTCTGCAAAAGCGATTGCTGAATCTATCGGCATCAAAGTTGAGAAGAGCTGGGGTCTGGGCCGTATTGTGACCGAGATCTTTGAAGAAGTTGCAGAAGCGCACCTGATTCAACCAACCTTCATTACCGAGTATCCGGCAGAAGTTTCTCCGCTGGCGCGTCGTAATGACGAAAACCCGGAAATCACCGATCGCTTCGAATTCTTCATCGGCGGACGTGAGATCGGTAACGGCTTCAGCGAGCTGAACGATGCCGAAGATCAGGCGCAGCGTTTCCAGGATCAGGTTAACGCCAAAGATGCGGGTGATGACGAAGCGATGTTCTACGACGAAGACTACGTTACCGCTCTGGAACACGGTCTGCCGCCGACTGCGGGTCTGGGCATTGGTATCGACCGTATGGTTATGCTGTTCACCAACAGCCACACCATCCGTGACGTGATCCTGTTCCCGGCGATGCGCCCAGTTAAGTAAGATGTGAAATGCCGGATGGCGGCTGACGCCTTATCCGGCCTACGATTCGTAATGTAGGCCAGATAAACGTAGCGCCATCAGGCAATAATTTGTTGGCAGTAATTCTGCAACAGCGCACGCGCTTCTTTGTTTGCAACCTGCATTACCATCCACGGGCTGAAAGCCCACGGCGTCGCGTCAATCCCGCTTAAGACATCCTCAAGATTGCTCCACTGGCAATCCATCACTTCATCTGGGTTTAGCTGTAGCTCACTGACGATATGTGCGGCATAAACCGGACATACTTCGTTTTCAACTATTCCACTCGGGTCCGTGGCGCGATAACGAAAATCAGCGTATACGGGGGTGAGCAAGTTGATATCTGCACCCAGTTCGAAGCGAGCCCGGCGGACAATAGCGACTTCGTTGGTTTCACCCAACTGCGGGTGACCGCAGACAGAGTTGGTCCAGACACCTGGCCAGGCTTTTTTGTGCAGCGAGCGGCGGGTGACCAGCAGTTGGCCCTGCTCGTTAAATATCCAGCACGAGAAAGCGGAGTGCAGGGGGGTTGTGGCGGTATGCGCCGCATACTTTTCCAGCGTTCCGCAGGGTTGGTCCTGCTCATTCAATAAAATGACATGTTCCTGTCGCATAGCGTCCACCATCAATCTTAAGCACTCACATTATATGCTTAATTAAGTCAGAGTGATTAACAGAGGGTGTGAAATGCCAGAGCTGCCGGTTCGTTGCGCGATATGATTTGGCATCCGGTTTCTGGCTGCTATGATAAAGCGTCTGAAAATGTTGCGAGGTATTGTTTTGAGTGCAGGACGCCTGAAGAAAAATGGCCTGGGTATCGTGATGCTGCTGTGTGTCGGTCTGCTGTTAGCGGGCTGTTCCGGGAGCAAGTCGTCTGATACAGGAAGTTATTCCGGCTCCGTGTATACCGTGAAGCGGGGAGATACGCTATACCGTATTTCGCGCGCCACCGGTACCAGCGTGAAAGAGATCGCTCGCCTGAATAATATTTCACCGCCCTATACCATTGAAGTTGGGCAAAAGCTGAAGGTCAGCGGCGGCGCGAAAACCAGTTCTGGATCTGGCAAAACAACCAAGAAATCCTCAACCAAAACGGCGGCGGTCAGACCATCTTCTTCTGTGCCGCAGTCGTCCTGGCCACCAGTAGGGCAACGTTGCTGGCAGTGGCCTGCCAGCGGTAAGGTGGTCCTGCCTTATTCTACGGCGGACGGCGGCAATAAGGGCATTGATATCTCGGCTGCGCGCGGTACGCCTATTTATGCGGCCGGAGCAGGGAAGGTGGTTTATGTCGGTAATCAGCTGCGGGGCTACGGTAATCTCATCATGATTAAGCACAGTGAGGACTACATCACTGCGTATGCGCATAATGACACCATGCTGGTGAACAACGGTCAAAACGTGAAGGCAGGGCAGAAGATAGCGACGATGGGCAGCTCGGATGCGACGACGGTGCGCCTGCATTTCCAAATCCGCTACCGGGCAACGGCTATCGATCCGCTGCGTTATTTACCGCCGCAGGGGAGTAAGCCAAAATGCTGACGGTGAATTAATCGCCAGTCAGTCGGTTAGTCCCTTGCCAAGAAGAGCGTAAGGTTTATAATCCCTTACGCACTTCAATGCGGGCGTAGTTCAATGGTAGAACGAGAGCTTCCCAAGCTCTATACGAGGGTTCGATTCCCTTCGCCCGCTCCATGACACTTCTTAAAGTATCTCAACTTACTGAATCCTAAGGGATATGGCTTAAAGCCTTCCGATAGTTTTACTCACTGTAACCAACACTGTGACTAACTTTGTTGAAGTAGTGAGCAGACCTAAGGTCTCAGTACATGCTCAACTCAAGAACCTACCTTTATCAGCGTAACGGTGTCTTTTACATCCGTCTTAGGATGAAGACCACTGGTCGCCTGACCGCTTCGCTTCCTTCTCATAACCGTTATAAACTAGCGTCAGTATCACTACGGACTAAGGACAGACGAACCGCTATGGCTCACTCTCGACACATCAAGTCAGCACTTAAAGCAATCCACGCAGACAACCCTAACGCTTCTTATGAGGAGCTACGGGAGCACCTGAAGACCATTGTCGAGTGGGAACTTAGTGTCAGCCGTGATGACCTGAACGACCCGGAGTCCTACCAGCTTTACGTTGACCAGTACGACGACATTAAGTCCAACCTTCGGGAAGCTGTAGCGACTGAGCGTCTGACTGTAGACCAGCACCGCTATATTAATGACGTTATCGGTGTACTTAAAGCCTGTCAGGATAGACTCAAAGGCGATAGTTCCGGCCTTTTGTCTTACCTTGAGCCTGCGACCAGCAGTCTAAGACCGTCCGTTCCCCTATCTGTATCATCGGAGCCTGAAGTCCCTGAGCCTAAAGCCCTGACCCTCGCGTCTCTCATTGAGCAGTACGAGCAGGAGAACGCCCAGAACTGGAAGCCTGCGACCCTAAGCGAGAACCGAGCGTCACACTCTGAATCGCCACGGGTTTAACAGACACCTCAGAGTCATTTAAGATGGCTTAAAGAGAGGTGCCCATGAGCGGTAAGCGTTATCCCGAAGAGTTTAAAACTGAAGCAGTCAAACAGGTTGTTGATCGCGGTTATTCTGTTGCCAGCGTGGCAACACGTCTCGATATCACCACCCACAGCCTTTACGCCTGGATAAAGAAGTACGGTCCGGATTCTTCCACTAATAAAGAACAGTCAGATGCTCAGGCCGAGATCCGTCGTCTCCAGAAAGAGCTGAAGCGGGTTACCGACGAACGGGACATATTAAAAAAAGCCGCGGCGTACTTCGCAAAGCTGTCCGACTGAGGTACGCCTTTATCCGTGACAACACCTGTTGCTGGCCTGTTCGCCTGCTCTGTCGGGTGCTGGATGTTCATCCCAGTGGTTTTTACGCCTGGCTTCAGCAGCCGCATTCTCAACGCCATCAGGCAGACCTGAGACTGACAGGACAGATTAAACAGTTCTGGCTGGAATCGGGATGCGTCTATGGTTATCGCAAAATCCATCTGGATCTGCGGGACAGCGGGCAACAGTGCGGAGTGAACAGAGTCTGGCGACTGATGAAACGTGTCGGGATAAAGGCTCAGGTCGGATACCGGAGCCCGCGGGCACGTAAAGGCGAGGCCAGTATCGTGTCGCCCAACAGGCTCCAGCGACAGTTCAATCCGGATGCTCCTGATGAGCGTTGGGTAACAGACATAACCTACATCAGGACCCACGAAGGCTGGCTGTATCTTGCTGTGGTTGTTGATCTGTTCTCACGCAAAATTATCGGCTGGTCCATGCAATCCCGGATGACAAAGGACATTGTCCTGAACGCACTGCTGATGGCTGTATGGCGGCGTAATCCCCAAAAACAGGTGCTGGTTCATTCGGATCAGGGCAGTCAGTACACAAGCCATGAGTGGCAGTCTTTCCTGAAATCACACGGCCTGGAGGGCAGCATGAGCCGTCGCGGTAACTGCCATGATAATGCGGTTGCAGAAAGCTTTTTCCAGTTGTTGAAACGCGAACGGATAAAGAAAAAGATCTACGGAACGCGGGAAGAAGCCCGCAGTGATATTTTTGATTACATCGAAATGTTTTATAACAGTAAGCGTCGGCATGGTTCTAGCGATCAGATGTCACCGACAGAATATGAAAACCAGTATTATCAACGGCTCGGAAGTGTCTAGATTATCTGTGGCGATTCAGTAGCAATACCGTGTCGAGCCATAGTCCATGTTTGAAGCCAATGTTTTTCAGTGTGCCGATTTCCGTAAATCCGGCCTGCTGATGGACTTTTAACGATCCCTGATTATTGCTGTCGCCGACGATGGCAATCAGTTGCCGATAGCCCTGTGCTTCAGCCCAGCCGATCACATGACGCAGTAAAGCTTTTCCTACACCCTGACGCTGAGCCGTTGGAGCAATATAAATCGAATCCTCAAGGGTATAGCGGTAGGCATAACGCTCGCGATAGCGGGTGAGGTAGCAATACCCGATGACCTTATCTTCCTGTAGCGCGACGACCCACGGCAGCCCGAGGCTGCGGATTTTTTCCAGACGAGCAAACATCTGGTGAGCATCCGGCGGCTCGGTTTCAAAGCTACCGGTACCGTGAAGAACATGATGTGCATAGATATCGCGTATGGCGGGGATGTGCTTTTCTTCTGCGTTAACGATTTTCATTGACCGGCTCCCATTGGCGTCTTTGCCCAGATTACCTGAAAGACTGAGGGGAAGGTAAGTGCAAAAAATTATGCTTCGATCAGTTGCTTGCAATGCTAATAGGCTTTCATATTGTAAGGGGAAATAATTGATTGTGGTTGATGTTGTCAATAATACGCAAGGTTGGTAAATACATTAACGCGTAGAGTAATACACAATTATTTGTGCACGTCTTCGAGCGTGTATCCAAATACCAATTATGGTAGGTTTCGAAAAATGATGAAGAAAGTTATTTGATTTCAATGTGTTGTTTCTGTATCTAATTCTTCTTGCGCCTGTACCATTATTTTCATTTCATTGGCCCTGTTTGAGCCCTAAAAATTAAGTTATATTTTGTTGTTAGCAGAGAGCCTATTATCAGACTTTTCTCTATTCATCTCTCAAAATAGTTACCATGCAAACAGTTGCGCGGTGTAGCTATGCTAACCAGCAATAGTAAGCATCGTCACATGATGTCACCGGGCAAACTTTGATTAAATCCAGAATTCAATCCCAAGAGTATTAGGATTATTTAGTCTAAAATACTTTTTTGACTAAGACTTTTCTTATTCCGTAGCCACGAACTACATGGAGTGATAAAATTCCCGAGTTTATGCCTCCTGCTCAACGATTAGGGGACGCGGTGCGGGTAGTCAATAAGACGAAAGAATTAATTGCTTTATAACCCTATTACGAAATAAGCGGCAGTGCATCTTACATGGTCGGCAATCGTCAGGGATTGACCTTAACTTATTGAAAACGCTTATTTTTACTCTGATGTAAGATATAAGGGCAGATATGTTCAGTATGCGTCGACATGCCAACTTCATTAAACGTTTTAAGTCTGTAAGCTGTTTATTTACGGCCAGCATTCTTTTCCCTATGCAAATCTCTGCTGCGGTATCAGATTATGATGCTTTGGTTATTGAAGCGCGGGGGGGGAATAGTGCGCCGCTATTGCGCTACCTTGAGGATCAGGGAAAGAAAAGTGCGCTAACGCCAAATCAGGTTGCCGACTGGCTGCAAGTTTCCAGTTGGGTTGAGAACAACGATAAAACAACAATTGAAATCTGGCAGCGGTATCGTGGGCAGATGGATGTACCTGCACGGGGAAAAGTCGCCGCAGCGCGTGCGTATCGTAACCAGAAAAACTGGAATGATTCATTGGCGGTGTGGGAAAGTGTTTTACAGCAAGAACCTGATAACGTGGATGTACGCACCGGCTGGATAATGACGCTGGCAGATGCGCGCTACAATCAGCAAGCCCTTACCGAAGCGAATAAATGGGCTCAGGCACATCCGGGCGCAGATTCCGACGCATTGCTTGCCTATGTATATCATTCTCAGGGGAAAAATTGGGATGCACTGTTGGTTGCCAGCCAGGCGGATGACGTCGATCCTGGCAACAAAAATGCAAAATCCACGCTGTTGTCTGCGCTGTCAGCGAACCGTGTTTCCGGACCAGCCTTAAATATGGCGGAAGTCGTACCCACGGCAGATCCTGTGAAGCGTCGCCTTGAGCTTGATGCGGCGGCTGAAATGGTCCGATCCTCTTATACGTCCGCACGTAATGAAGAAGAACGTTTTATCGTAGCAGATAAAGCGCTGGCCCGTTATGACCAGTTGTTGGCGGCCTGGAAAGATGAGCCGTCTGCGCAGAATGATGTCCGCCGGGCGAGAATAGACCGTATGGGTGCCCTGTTGGTGCGTAAGCGTACTGCCGAAGTGATCGAGGAATATGAGTCCCTTTCCGCAAGCGGCGAAGTACCAAACTACGCAAAACGTTGGGTGGCATCAGCATGGTTAAGCGAGCGTCAGCCGGAAAAAACCGAAGCGATGTTGGCGAGCATCTACTACCCAAATGGGCCTATCCCGGTGACGCCGCTCAGTCCAGAGGATCAACAAGATCTGTTCTATGCACACATTGATAATGAAAACTTCGATGCTGCCAAAAAACAAGTCGATGATTTGATCAAAGAGAGTCCGTATCTGCGGCGTATCTATGGCTCGCCAACGCCGCAGCCTAACGATAACTGGCTGCTCGGACAGTCGCTGCTGACGCAATATCATATCGCTGCCAATGAACTGCCACAGGCAGAAAAGCTCGCAGAGCATCTGGCACGAACAGGCTCCGGTAACCAGGGACTGCGCATTTCCTATGCCTCTGTGCTTGAAGCGCGTGGATTGCCGCATGCGGCGGAGAAAGAGCTTAAGCTGGCGGAAGTGATTGAGCCAAGCAACCTGGACCTGGAGCGTCAGCAGGCTTACGTTGCGCTGGATCTCCAGGAATGGAAGCAGGCCGATGAACTGACGGATGACGTTATTGCCCGTAGCCCGGATGATGAAGCGACGCTGCGCCTCGCGCGTATTCGTGATGTCCACAAAATGTCGGAAGTGCGCATTAGCGGCACGCAGGGGATCTCGTCCGATAGCCCGGTCAGCGGTAAGAATGACTTCAACATCAACACGGCTATTTACAGTCCGCCGATTAATGACAACTGGCGACTGTTTACTGGATTCAACTTCGCTACCGGTGAATTTGAGGAAGGGAAGGGCATCAGCCGCGATCTGGCGGCGGGTGCAGAATGGACTTCCCGTGATTACTGGGCGGAAATGGAAGTGTCTGGCCGAAATTATGGCGATGGTCAGAAGATTGGGGGGCGTCTATCCGGCTGGCATGACTTCAATGACAACTGGCGCGTAGGCGGTTCGGCCGAGCGCTTGTCGCGTAATACGCCATTGCGCGCGCTGCGTAGCGGTGTGTATGCCAACGGCGGCGATATGTTCGTTCGCTGGTATCAAAACGAACGACGTGAATATCAACTGTCGTTTGCTGCATCACATTTCTCAGACGGTAACGATCGCATCGAATACGGACTCAGCGGAAAAGAGCGCATCTGGACCACGCCTCGCTTCACGCTGGACTTTACGCCGGGCATTGGCGGGAGCACCAACACCAAAGAGAATGTGCCGTATTACAACCCAAAGAGTGATTTTTCGGTTGTCCCTGGCCTGAGCGCTGAGCAGGTTCTTTACCGCCACTATGATACCGTCTGGACGCAGCAAGGTCTGGCAGGCGTAGGTGGCTACTGGCAGCAAGGTGAAGATGCAGGCGCTATCGTCCAGGTAGGATACGGACAACGGCTTAAATGGAACAACGTCGTAGATGGCGGGGTGATGCTGATTTGGGATAAACGCCCCTATGACGGTAAACGTGAGCGGAATATCTCCCTCGCTTTCGATTTAAATGTCAGGTTTTAAGGATTGTTCATGCTGAAAAGATGCCTGTGGCTTAGCGCATTAATCGCTGGCTGGTTGATGATTACCGCGTGCAGCAGCGCGCACAATACAACGCCTCGCTATGTTCCTCCTGGGGAGAGAACACCGCTGACGGCGGATCATCAGTGGCCGAAAAATAGTTTCCTGGTACTGGGCTATCACGATGTTGAAGATGGTGCTGCCGACCAGCGTTACCTCTCTGTGCGTACCAGCGCGTTGAGCGACCAAATGGCCTGGCTGCGTGATAATGGCTATCAGCCGATCAGCGTGCAGCAAATTCTGGATGCCCATGACGGTAAAATTGTACTGCCGGAAAAAGCGGTATTACTCACCTTTGATGACGGGTATAGCAGTTTTTATACCCGCGTCTGGCCATTGCTGAAAGCCTACAACTGGCCTGCGCTCTGGGCGCCAGTAGGCAGTTGGGTTGATGCGCCAGCCAACAAAAAAGTCGATTTTGGCGGTTTAATGACAGCGCGAGATAAATTCGCCACCTGGAAAATGGTCGAAGAAATGGGGAAATCGCCGTTGGTGGAAGTCGGTGCGCACACCTGGAACTCGCACTTTGGCGCTGAGGCCAATCCGCAGGGGAGTAAAGAGCCAGCTGTAGCGAACCGCCTGTATGATAAGAAAACCGGCACTTACGAAACGGACGAACAGTACACGCGACGTATAAACACGGATATTTCTCTGATCACTAACAAGATCAAATCGGTGACCGGGAAATCGCCGCGCGCGTGGGTATGGCCGTACGGCGCAGCCAACGGCACGACGTTAAACCTGGCCAAAGAGCATGGCTATAAGATGGCCTTTACGCTTAATGAAGGGTTGGCGAATGCCGCGTTTCTCGATGATATTCCGCGCGTGCTGATCTCTGATAACCCATCCCTTAAGCGCTTTGCCAGTCAGGTCGCTCAGGTCCGTGAGCCACAGACGATGCGCGTGATGCATGTCGATCTGGATTACGTGTATGACAAGGACCCTGCTCAGCAGAAGCGAAATATCGATAAGCTGATCCAGCGCGTTTATGACATGCGTATTTCTCATGTCTTCCTGCAGGCGTATGCCGACCCTAAAGGTGACGGGAATATTCGTGAGGTCTATTTCCCCAACCGCTGGCTGCCGATGCGTGCCGATCTCTTTAACTATATCTCCTGGCAATTACAAACGCGGGCAGGGGTGACGGTATATGCCTGGATGCCGGTTCTGGCTTTCGATCTCGACGCGTCTATTCCACGCGTAACCGCATGGGATCCGAAAACGGGACGTACTGCTATCAATCACGAGAATTATGTCCGCCTTTCACCCTGGAGCAGCGAAGCGCGTCAGCGCATCACTGAAATCTACGAAGACCTGGCGAAGCACGCCAGTTTCAAAGGTATTTTGTTTCATGACGATGCTTTCCTGACGGACTTTGAAGATGCGTCACCGGAGGCGTTAGCCGCCTACCGTGCCGCAGGGCTTCCGGGCAGTATCGAGCAAATACGTAATAATCCTCAGGCGTTCGAGCGCTGGACGCGCCTGAAAAGTAAGATGCTGATCGACTTCACCAAACAGCTGACCCAGTCTGTGCGTAATATTCGCGGTCCACAGGTGCAAACTGCGCGCAATATTTACGCCATGCCGGTACTGGAGCCTGAAAGTGAAGCCTGGTTTGCACAAAACCTGAATGATTTCCTCAATACCTATGACTGGACGGCGCCGATGGCGATGCCATTCATGGAACAGATCCCGGCCAATGATGCCAACGCATGGCTTGACCGACTGGTGAATGCCGTTGCACAAAACCCTGGGGCGCTGGATAAAACCGTGTTTGAACTGCAGGCACGAGACTGGCGTAAATCCGGGGATCAGGCTGAAATCAGCGGAAAACAAATAGCCGAATGGATGCGCCAGCTGAAATTAAGCGGTGCAGGTAACTACGGCTATTACCCGGATGATTTCATCAGCGACAAACCTGAGATGTCAGAGATTCGCTCGACGTTCTCCTCATACTGGTATCCGCAAAAATGACCGATCGCATTATTGCTTTCCTGATACTTTGCCTGATGTTCAGCCTGCCGTTTGGCGTGGCTGTCATCTTTACAGGTGAAGTGATGTTGAACTTCGTCTTCTTCTGGCCTTTGTTCATGTCTGCTTTGTGGATAAGCGGCGGAGTCTATTTCTGGTTTTACCGTGAACGTCACTGGAAATGGGGAGATGACACGCCACCACCGACCCTGCCGGGGAATCCACTGGTTTCCATTCTGATCCCCTGTTTTAACGAAGGGATCAACGCGCGTGAAACCATTGAGGCCGCACTGGCACAGCGATATAAGAATATCGAAGTGATTGCCATCAACGATGGTTCAACGGATGACACTCACGACGTGCTGGAACAACTGGCAGTGGAATACCCCAGCCTGCGGGTGATTCATCTGGCTGAAAACCAGGGCAAAGCGCTGGCGCTCAAGACCGGTGCGGCCGCGGCGCGCAGCGATTACCTGGTGTGCATTGATGGCGATGCGTTACTGGATCGTGATGCCGTTGCCTATATTGTGGCTCCGCTGATCCAGTTCCCGCGCGTTGGTGCGGTGACGGGGAACCCGCGTATTCGAACCCGCTCTACGTTAATCGGCCGTGTGCAGGTCGGTGAGTTCTCTTCCATTATCGGCTTAATTAAGCGTACTCAACGAGTCTATGGGCAGATCTTTACCGTTTCAGGCGTAGTTGCGGCGTTTCGTCGTCGCGCGCTGGCCGAGGTCGGTTACTGGAGCCCGGACATGATCACTGAAGATATCGATATCAGTTGGAAGCTGCAATTGCGCCACTGGTCGGTATTCTTTGAGCCGCGCGCACTGTGTTGGATCCTGATGCCTGAAACGTTAAAAGGGCTGTGGAAGCAGCGTTTGCGCTGGGCGCAGGGTGGTGCAGAGGTGTTTATCGTTAACATGCGTCGTCTGTGGTCGTGGGAGTTCCGTCGCATGTGGCCGCTGTTTCTTGAGTTTTGTTTTTCTACCGCCTGGTCGTTTGCCTATGCGATCAGTATCGTGCTGTTCCTGTTAGGGCTGATGATCCCGATGCCGGACTCGCTGTATGTGCAGCATCTGTTCCCGCCAGCCTTTACCGGACTTATCCTCGGCGTGGTGTGCTTGCTGCAGTTTGCGGTGAGCCTGATGATTGAACGACGTTATGAAAAAGGCATTGGCGCCTCGTTGTTCTGGATTATCTGGTTCCCGGTGGTGTACTGGATGCTAAGCCTGTTCACCACGCTGGTCGCGTTCCCGAAAGTGATGCTCAAACGCAAACGCGGCAGAGCGCGTTGGGTGAGTCCTGACCGTGGAATTGGGAGGATCGAATCGTGAATCAGCCACTGATCTTTACGGAGCGGCGTCTGCTGCCTCGCATTATCGATGTGTTGTTGACGCTCATCGCCTGGGTTGGTTTCTTATACCTGATCTATAAAGGGTTGATCACGGCCCTGGCGCATTCACCGTATATGGGGGTGCGACCCTTTTTCACCACGCTGGATACGGTCACGTTTTATATCCTTGTCGCCCTGGTCAACGGCCTGGTGCTAATTGGCTGGGCGAAGTACAACCAGTTTCGTTTTCGGGTGGAACGACGCAGTCGCAGACCCGGGCTGGAAGACCATGAGCTGGCAGAAAGTTTGCGTATTACCCGGGAGCTGGTTACGGAACTGAACAAGGCGAGGGTGCTGACGGTCCACCATCATGAGAATGGCGAAATCAGTCATATCGATGTGGACAGGGATATTGCCGATAACCGCCTCCCGCCGCCAACGCCTGCGATGCTGGAGTATTTGCCACCAGAGCAGCAGCCGTCGTTGCAGAACAGGCCCGAGTGATATTTCTGCTTTCAGCAGCTTCCTTCAGCCTCGCATAGGTCTATGATTAGACCCAGACAATAAAAAAATGTGAGGCAATGTCGTGGATAAGGAACTACTGGATGCAGGTTACCGGGCCTATACCGGCGAGAAGATTGACGTCTATTTCAACACGGCGATATGTCAGCATTCGGGCAATTGCGTGCGGGGAAGCGCGAAACTGTTTAACCTGAAACGTAAACCGTGGATCATTCCGGATGAAGTGGATGTCGAGACGGTCATCAAGGTCATCGATACCTGTCCGAGCGGTGCGCTGAAATATCGCCAGAAATGAGTGAGGGGACCATGGAAATTCTTGCAGGCCACAACAAGTTTTATGTCAATGATGCTGAGGGCAACCAGGTTGCCGAGATAGTATTTGTGCCGACGGGCGAGCATCTGAGCATCATTGAACATACCGATGTCGACCCCAGCCTGAAAGGTCAGGGCGTCGGCAAACAGCTGGTGGCGAAAGTGGTAGAGAAGATGCGCGCTGAAAACCGCAAAGTTATTCCGCTGTGCCCGTTTGCCAAACATGAATTTGATAAAACCCGCGAGTACGACGATATCCGCGCCTGATCATCTTATGTGTACCGGAAGGTATAACAGCCATCCGGTTCATCACTCCCGATGCAGCAGATCCTGATAAATCCCCGTCAGTATCCCTTGTGGCCCAAACTCTTTTTTAATCCACTGAGTTACACGACCGGTTGCCGAATGCTGGGTGGCCAACAGCATTCGTGAATCCTGACGCGGGTTGTGGATCTGCCGCGTCACCAGCAACGACTTTTCCATCGCCTCGCGCACCATGTAGTCCGGCAGAAAACCGATGCCTTCACCCAGGAGCTGGCACTGGCACTTGGTATTAAAATCGGGAACCAGAATCGACTCCTGTCCGTGTAACAGCCAGCCGACCTTCTTGTTGATGGTGTGTGCGGTGTCTTCCACCATGATGTTCGGGTACAGGCGTAACTGGCTCTCAGAAATGGGTTCCGGCATAAAGGCGAGGGGATGATCCGGGGCAATCGCAAACGACCAACGGATCGCGCCGATCTCGGTGTAATCAATTCCGCCGCCGTCCAGTAACGTATCGGGTGCGCCAATGGCGATATTAGCCAGGTTGTTGATGATCGAATCCCAGACGCCGTTATACACCTCGGTGGTGACGGTTATCTGGCAGGTTGGAAACTGTTTCTTGAGTACCTGCAGCAGCCGCGCTGTATGTTGAGGGGTATACAACAGCTGGTTAATGCAGATGCGTACCCGGGCTTCAATGCCCTGAGCGATGGTATCAATGCTGCGCTTGATGGCGTGGAAATCGTTGAGCAGGTCGGTCGCCTTGCGAAACAGGTAGCGCCCGGACTCGGTCAGTTCAATGCTGCGAGTACTGCGGGTAAACAGCACCACGTCGAGACCCATTTCCATGCGCTTAATGGTGTAACTAATTGCCGATGTGGTTAAGCCAAGCTCTTCAGCCGCCTTGCTAAAGCTGCTGTAGCGGGCAGCCATCGTAAACGCCAGTAGGTTTTCCTCGGTAAATATTGAATTCATCTTTCTCCCCTCCGGCGACAATGCGCATCCGCAACACGATGATTGTTGAATGTATTTGTAATCCTTATACAGAGCAATCAGTTTTGAACAAAATTTAACACTAGTTTTACATTTGATTTGAAGGCAATCACACTTCTGTATTTTAATTGCAGGCCGCTATCCGTGCAGCATACCGCCTGATTCACCGGACTACTGATTAGTGGCTAAAAGGGCCCCAGCCATAAGGGAAAGATTGCACTACAGCACGTTTTGTTCTCATTGTTAAAATTGATTCAATAATCGATGCGCTAACGATGAATGAAATTTAAGCGGATGTTATTCTCTGCACTCTGTTGCTATTCTCAGGTTATCGGATATTTAAAAAGTCTAAAAAACTGCAGGAGAGCGATTATGTCAGAGAAAGAACTCATTACTGAATTTCTGCTGGCGGCAGAACAGGGCAATGCCGATGGATTAAAATCCTGTCTGGCAAAAAATTTGGATATTAATGCCACTAACCGCCAGGGGCGTACTGCCATTATTATTGCCAGCCTGAATAAACATTATGACTGTGTTTCTTTATTGATTGCTGAGGGTGCCGATATTAATAAACAAGATCAAACTTGTTTTAACCCCTTCCTGATTAGCTGCCTGACGAATGATTTAACGCTGTTGCGTACGGTATTACCGGCTAACCCAGACCTTAATTGTCTGAGCCGTTTTGGCGGAGTCGGTATTACGCCAGCCAGCGAAAAAGGCCATGTCGAGATCGTGCGTGAGCTGCTGCTGCGTACCGATATCAATGTCAACCATACTAATTTTGTTGGCTGGACGCCGCTCCTGGAAGCCATCGTACTTAATGACGGTGGCGCGAAGCAGCAGGAGATCGTTAAGCTGCTGCTCGACCATGGCGCAAATCCGCACATGACGGATAAATACGGTAAAACCCCGCTGGAACTGGCGCGAGAGAAAGGGTACCACGAAATTGCCGAGCTGCTGATTGCGGCCGGAGCCTGACACAGGAGCGCCATTATCGCTACGCCATCACGGCGATGCGTACGGGCGCTAACCGCAGACAGCGCGTTTCTCACTTTCCGGGGAACGGGACGGGTTGAACAGGTTTTTTCCCACGCGGTAAACCTGTTGATACCTGAACAGCAGCGGCTGCTGACGTTACTGAGTGAAGATTGTGATAACGCACCTAACAGCTGTCGGCTGGCGCTGACGCATTGTGAAGACCTGTTTCACTCCGGTGAGCTGGTCAATTTTAGCGGGTCGGGAATAGTTGTTGGCAATGATAAATGGATAGAAACCGCCGGTTGCCTGCTGTGGCGAATACCACGGTGGACATCTGATGCAGCAAGTCTTGCCACAGTCGGCTGGCAGCATTGGGAAGAGGTTATCCGCCAACAGCTAAGAAGCGACGACACATTATTTCTGTATCAGGGTGACAATCCGTTTTTTCAGGAAATCACCCGTCAATTACACAACCGCCGACAAACATTACTGACGGCGTTGCGTACAGGAGAAAATATCTCTACAGCGGTCAGTCATTTAATTGGTTTGGGGATTGGTCTGACGCCCTCATCGGATGATTATTTAGTGGGCCTAAGCACTATTCTATTTATTCCCGGACATCCGTTGAGGAAATATCGTGAAGATTTTTTAGCAGCTTTACAATGTGCCGGAAATAATACGACGCTACTTAGCAAAATAACGTTAGAGGAAGCTTTTCATCAGCGTTATCGGGAAAGCGTTGGACGGCTGCTCAACCATATTATTGCTGAGCAACAACCCGTTTCTACACAATATATTACTGACATTAAAAATATTGGCTCAAGTTCTGGCTGCGACATGCTGTATGGCATGGCGGATGCCTGCGCCCTGAGCTACAGGTCCGGAGGGAATTATGTCGATCAGGATAGTTGTTAAAAAGAACACGTATTTTGATTCTGTCTCACTGATGTCTATCTCCACGCGCGCAAATAAGCTCGATGGTGTTGAGCAGGCGTTCGTGGCTATGGCGACAGAAATGAATAAGGGCGTGCTGAAGAATCTCGGCCTGCTCACGCCTGAACTGGAAGATGCGAAGAGTGGCGATCTGATGATTGTCATTAAAGGCGCGAGCGACGAAGCAAACGCGCAAACGCTGGTGGCGATTGACGATCTGTTTACGCATAAAGAGCAGGGTGGCCAGCACGAAGCGCGCTATGCCACGCTGGCCAGCGCGAAGAAGCACGTTCCCGACAGCAACCTGGCGGTGATCTCGGTCAACGGCCTGTTTGCCGCGCGTGAAGCGCGTCAGGCGCTGCAAAATAACCTCAACGTGATGTTGTTCTCTGACAACGTCTCTCTTGAAGACGAGCTGACGCTTAAGCAACTGGCGCACGAAAAAGGGCTGTTGATGATGGGGCCAGACTGCGGAACCGCCATCATTAACGGCGCGGCGCTGTGTTTTGGCAACGCAGTGCGTCGCGGCAACATCGGAATTATTGGTGCGTCCGGTACCGGTAGCCAGGAGCTGAGCGTACGCATTCACGAGTTTGGCGGCGGAATTTCCCAACTGATTGGCACCGGTGGACGCGATCTGAGTGAGAAGATTGGCGGCCTGATGATGCTTGACGCGATTGGCATGCTGGAGGCCGATCCGCAAACTGAGATCATCGCGCTTATCTCCAAACCTCCTGCGCCAGCGGTGGCGCGCAAGGTGCTGGAACGTGCGCGCGCCTGTCATAAGCCCGTGGTGGTGTGTTTCCTCGGACGTGAAGCCGCGCCTGCGGATGAAAAAGGCCTGCAGTTTGCCCGCGGTACTAAAGAGGCGGCGTTGAAAGCGGTACTGCTGACCGGCGTGAAAAAAGAGAGCCTGGATCTGCATCCGCTCAACTGGCCGCTGATTGAAGAGGTTCGCGCCCGTCTGACCCCGCAACAAAAGTACATCCGTGGCTTGTTCTGCGGTGGCACGTTGTGCGATGAGGCGATGTTTGCTGCCATGGAAAAACATGCCGAAGTTTACAGCAACATTCATCCGGACCCGGCGTTCCGCCTGCAAGATCTCAACCGCAGCGTGGCGCATACCTTCCTCGATTTCGGTGATGACGATTTTACCAACGGTAAACCGCACCCGATGATCGATCCCACCAACCGCATTAGTCGTCTGTTGCAGGAAGCGCGCGATCCTGAAGTCGGCGTGATCGTGATGGACTTCGTCCTTGGTTTTGGATCGCATGAAGATCCGGTTGGCGTGATGCTCGACGCGATCGTTGAAGCCAAAGCGATCGCCGCCGCAGACGGTCGTCCGCTTGAGATCCTCGGCTATGTGCTGGGGACCGATCTTGATACGCCGTCGCTGGAAAAACAATGTCAGATGCTGACTGATGCGGGCGTTATCTGGGCGAGCAGTAGCACCAACACCGGATTGCTGGCGCGTGAATTTATCTGTAAAGGGGAGGAAGCCTGATGAGCCAGACACTGTTTAACCAGCCACTGAACGTGATTAACGTCGGTATCGCGATGTTCAGCGATGACCTGAAAAAGCAGAACGTTCCCGTGACCCAGCTCGACTGGACGCCGCCGGGTCAGGGCAACATGCAGGTGGTTGCTGCACTGGACGAGATTGCCGATTCGCCGCTGGCAGACAAAATCGCTGCCGCTAACCAGCAGGCGCTGGAACGTATTATCCAGTCGCATCCGGTGCTGATTGGTTATGACCAGGCAATCAATGTCGTGCCGGGTATGACCCGTAACACCATCCTGCACGCCGGGCCGCCGATCCGCTGGGAAAAAATGTGCGGTGCAATGAAGGGCGCGGTCACCGGGGCGCTGGTGTTTGAAGGACTGGCGAAAGATCTGGATGAAGCTGCCGAACTGGCCGCCTCGGGTGAAATTATCTTCTCACCATGTCACGAGCATGACTGCGTTGGCTCGATGGCGGGTGTGACCTCTGCGTCGATGTTTATGCACATCGTTGAGAACAAAACCTACGGCAACCGCGCATATACCAATATGAGCGAGCAGATGGCGAAGATCCTGCGTATGGGCGCGAACGATCAGAGCGTTATTGATCGTCTGAACTGGATGCGTGATGTGCTGGGACCGATGCTGCGCGATGCCATGAAGCTGGCGGGCGAAATCGATCTGCGCCTGATGTTGGCGCAGGCGCTACACATGGGCGATGAGTGCCATAACCGTAACAACGCCGGGACGGCGCTGCTGATTCAGGCGCTGACGCCATGGATTATTCAGACCGGTTATCCGGTTGAGCAGCAGCGTGAGGTGTTCGAGTTCGTCCTCAGCAGCGATTACTTCTCCGGGCCGACCTGGATGGCGATGTGTAAAGCCGCAATGGACGCCGCCCACGGCATTGAATACAGCACCGTGGTGACGACGATGGCGCGAAACGGTGTTGAGTTCGGTCTGCGCATCAGCGGCTTACCGGGTCAGTGGTTTACCGGTCCGGCGCAGCAGGTGATTGGCCCGATGTTTGCAGGCTACAAGCCGGAAGATTCCGGACGTGATATTGGCGATAGCGCGATCACCGAAACCTACGGCATTGGCGGTTTCGCCATGGCGACGGCACCGGCCATCGTGGCACTGGTGGGTGGTACGGTCGAAGAGGCCGTTGATTTCTCGCGCCAGATGCGTGAAATCACTCTCGGCGAAAACCCCAACGTCACCATTCCGCTGCTGGGTTTTATGGGCGTACCGACTGCTATCGATATTACGCGCGTGGGCAGCACCGGCATTCTGCCAGTGATTAACACCGCCATTGCGCACAAAGATGCGGGGATCGGCATGATCGGCGCCGGAATAGTCCACCCGCCGTTCGCCTGTTTTGAAAAGGCGATCCTCAACTGGCGCGACCGCTACTGCCAATAACAACAATCGGGGCTAACGCGGTTAGCCCACAGTAGCGAAGCGAAAAACGTTGCTTACCTGCAGGGCTGGGCGATCTCCGCGATCGCAAACGATGCTTAACCTGTTAAGGATATTCCATGAACAGCATAAAACTAGAATGGAAACGTGGTGACTGGGCAGCTTACTTTGGGCTGATGACCAACAACCTGACTAACCTGCTGACAATGATGGGGCTGCTCATTTTTGTCGTCGGGATCCCTACTGAAATTGTCTATGGTCGCATTGCGCCTGCCTTTGGTCTGGCGGTGCTGGTAGCCAGCGTCTGCTACGCCTGGTTTGGCCTGCAGATGGCAAAACACACCGGGCGTAAAGACGTGACGGCGCTGCCGTCCGGACCGAGCGCACCGTCAATCTTTACCGTAACCTTCCTGGTACTGATGCCGGTTTATCAGCAAACCAAAGATGCCAACTTTGCTATCCAGATAGCCCTGGTGTGGTGCTTTGTCGAAGCGTTGATCCTGGTCGGCGGCTCCTTCCTGGGCGAGACCATCCGCAAGATGATTCCACGTACGGTACTGCTTTCTTGTCTGTCCGGCCTGGGACTGTTGCTGCTGGCGATGAACCCGATGCTGCAGGCATTCGAAGCGCCGACCGTCTCTTTCATCGTCCTGTTGCTGATCTTCATTAACTGGTTCGGTAAGAAGCCGATTTTTGCCCGCATTCCTACCGGTTTGCTGCTGCTGATTGCCGGTACGGCCCTGGCGTGGATCTCCGGTTTACAAAGCCCGGAAGCCATTAAAGCGTCGATGTCTTCCTTTGGCTTCAACCCGCCGGAAATTCATGTCGACAGCTTCTTGCAAGGTTTGCCGCATGCACTGCCGTATCTGGCTTCTGCGGTTCCTCTGGGTCTGGCGAACTACATTTTCGACCTTGAGAACATTGAAAGTGCACACGCGGCGGGGGATGAGTACAACACCCGTAAGGTGATGATGGCGAACGGCTTTGCCTCCATGCTCGGCTGCATGCTGGGCAACCCGTTCCCGGTGACCGTATATGTTGGGCATGCGGGCTGGAAAGCGATGGGCGCCAGCATCGGCTATACCCTCGCTTCAGGCATCACCATGTTCCTGGTACCGCTGTTTGGCCTGGGCGCGTTTATGCTCGCCATTATTCCGATGACTGCGATAGTGCCGATTCTGGTGTTTATCGGCGTGGTGACCGCCAACCAGGTGGTGCGAGAAACGCCCAAAGTCGAGGTTCCTGTCATCTTCATCTGCCTGTTCCCGTGGATCGCTAACTGGGCATTGACCATCGTTAACAGCGTGATGGGCGCCGCCGGAACATCTGCGGGGAAACTGGGTAGCGACTTACTGCACAGCAAAGGTGTCTATTACGACGGACTGGTGCATCTGGGAAGCGGCGCGCCGCTGGCCAGCATGCTGTGGGGCTGCGTCGCTATCTTCGCCATTATGAATAAGCCGCTGCGCGGGGCGATTGCCGCAGCCTTTGGGGCACTGTTATCGCTGTTTGGCGTGATCCACTCCCCGGCAGTTGGCTTTGCTGAGGGCAGCTCGATGATGTTTGTTGTGGCCTACCTGATGATGAGCGGCATGTTTGTCCTCAAGCATGTTCTGGATAGCCGTGAAGCGGTGACTGCGCCTGAGCAGGAACCGACGAAAACGACCTGAATCGCCTGTAAGCGGAAGATAACACTATGAAAGAACTTGTGGTCGTTGCCATTGGCGGCAACAGCATTATCAAAGATAACGCCAGCCAGTCGATTGAGCACCAGGCTGAAGCGGTGAAGGCGGTGGCGGATACGGTGCTGGAGATGTTGGCATCGGACTACAACATTGTGCTGACGCACGGTAACGGGCCGCAGGTGGGGCTGGATCTCCGACGTGCGGAAATCGCGCACGAGCGTGAAGGGTTGCCGCTTACCCCGCTGGCAAACTGCGTCGCCGATACGCAGGGGGGCATCGGCTATTTGATCCAACAGGCGCTGAACAACCGTCTGGCGCGGCGCGGCGAGCAGAAGGCAGTCACGGTAGTCACGCAGGTGGAGGTCGACAAAAACGATCCGGGCTTTGCTAATCCGACCAAGCCTATCGGGGCGTTCTTTAGCGCAGCGCAGCGCGATGAGTTGCTGCGGGTCAATCCAGGCTGGCGCTTTGTTGAGGATTCGGGACGCGGCTACCGCCGGGTTGTGGCTTCCCCTGAACCAAAACGTATTGTTGAAGCAGAGGCGATCAAAACGCTGACTCAGCAGGGGTTCGTGGTGATTGGTGCGGGTGGTGGTGGCATCCCGGTGGTGCGTAGCGATCAGGGGGATTACCAGAGCGTGGATGCGGTGATTGATAAAGATCTCTCCACGGCGTTGCTGGCACAGGAGATCCGCGCCGACATTCTGGTGATCACCACCGGCGTCGAGCAGGTCTGTATTCATTTTGGCAAACCTAACCAGCAGGCGCTGGATACGGTGGATGTCGCCACGATGACCCGTTACATGCAGGAGGGACATTTCCCGCCGGGCAGCATGTTACCCAAGATTGTTGCCAGCCTGGCGTTTCTGGAGCGTGGCGGTAAACGAGTGATCATCACCACGCCGGAATGCCTGCCCGCCGCACTGCGCGGCGAAACGGGCACCCATATTGTCCATTCCTGAGAGGAGATGCGAATGAAGGAAAGTAACAGCCGCCGTGAATTTTTAAGCCAGAGCGGAAAAATGGTCACTGCCGCCGCGCTGTTTGGCGCAGTCGCCCCGGTCGCGTATGCTGCTAATCCTGTCGGGAACACCTGCGGGTCGAAGAGCACAATGACGATTAACGATAAGCACTATTACCTGGATAACGTCCTGCTGGAAGCGGGGTTTGATTACGAAAACTCAGTGGTGGTGCACACCCGTACCGCGCTGCAAACCGTTGAAATCCAGGACGGGAAAATAGTTGCGCTGCGCGAGAATAAGCAGCATCCTGATGCGACGCTGCCGCACTACGATGCGGGTGGAAAGCTGATGCTGCCCGCCATGCGCGACATGCATATCCATCTGGATAAAACCTTTTACGGCGGTCCCTGGCGTTCGCTGAACCGTCCGGCGGGCACCACCATTCAGGATATGATCCGCCTGGAACAAAAGCTGCTGCCTGAACTCCAGCCTTACACCCAGGAGCGCGCGGAAAAGCTGATCGATCTGCTGCAATCAAAAGGTACCTCGATTGCCCGCAGCCACTGCAACATAGAACCGGTTTCCGGACTGAAAAACCTGGAGAACCTGCAGGCGGTGCTGGCGCGTCGCCAGCCGGGTTTTGCCTGTGAAATTGTGGCATTTCCACAGCATGGTCTGCTGTTATCAAAATCTGAACCGCTAATGCGTGAAGCGATGCAGGCGGGAGCGCATTATGTCGGCGGTCTGGACCCAACCAGCGTGGATGGGGCGATGGAAAAATCCCTCGACACCATGTTCCAGATTGCGCTCGATTACAACAAAGGCGTGGATATCCATCTGCATGAAACCAGTCCGGCGGGCGTGGCGGCGGTGAATTACATGGTAGAAACGGTGGAGAAAACGCCGCAGTTAAAGGGCAAACTGACCATCAGCCACGCGTTTGCGCTGTCTACGCTGAACGAACAGCAGGTGGATGAACTCGCAACCCGCATGGCGGCGCAGCAGATTACCATTGCCTCGACGGTGCCGATTGGCACGATGCACATGCCGCTCAAGCAGCTGCGTGACAAAGGTGTGGAAGTGATTACCGGAACCGACAGCGTGATTGACCACTGGTCGCCGTACGGGCTGGGAGACATGCTGGAGAAGGCGAATCTGTACGCGCAGCTCTATATTCGCCCGAATGAACTTAATCTGTCGCGGGCGCTGTTCCTCGCTACCGGTGATGTGCTGCCGCTTAACGATAAAGGTGAGCGCGTCTGGCCGAAAGCGCAGGATGAAGCCAGCTTTGTGCTGGTAGATGCCTCATGCTCAGCGGAAGCGGTCGCGCGAATCTCCCCACGCACTGCGACCTTCCACAAAGGCCAACTGGTGTGGGGGAATGTCGCAAGCTAGCTTGGTTTTCCGCGCAGCGGCTATCGCTGCTGCGCTCCCATATATTAACCGACGATCCCCATATAGCCGTGAATCCCCATATATAAGCCGACCATTGCAATGAGCACGCTGGAAAAATAGGGCGCTTTGCGTGCCAGTGTGTTAAATCCGCTCCAACGCTTGGCCGCCTGCTGCACGCTGATTGCCGCACCCACGCCCACCGTTACCAGTGTCAGCGCCAGCCCGAGGCTGAAGCACAGCACCATGGTGGCGCCCAGCGTGAAGGCTTTGAGCTGGATGCATATCAGCAGCACCGTAATGGCAGCTGGGCACGGGATCAGCCCGCCGGTCAGACCGAACAGTAATATTTGGCCGTTGGTGACCTCTTTGCCCGCAAAGCGGCGCTGAATATCGGTGGCATGCGCCCGTTCGTGGGCATCCTGATATTCTTTTGAGCCTTCGGTGAGTCCGGCCAGTGCGCCATGGTCGTGATTATGCTCGTGTTCGTGATGATGATGGTGATGATCGTCATCGTGGTCATGATGATGGTGGTGATGGTCGTCATGATCATGGTGGTGGTGATGCCCGTGATCGTGGTCGTGATGCGTCTGGGCCAGCCAGTTCTGCTCTCCCTGCCAGGTTCGCCAGAACATCCAGAATGCGGTCCCGAGAATAATTATCGCCGAGACAAATTGCAGCCATGGCTCAACGGCCTGGGCGGTAAACGCTTTGCTGATATACATCCCACCGAGCGCAATCAGCCATACTACGGCGGTATGCGACAGCGTCGCTGCCAGTCCCAGCATCACCGCCTGTTTGATGGTCCCCTTAATAGCAATAATAAAGGCCGCCATCATCGTCTTGGAATGCCCTGGTTCCAGACCGTGCAACACACCTAATAGAATCGCGCTGGGAATGAAAAACCAGGCGTTGCCTTGCTGAAGAAGCGTAGAAAACTCACCCATGAGAATGATTCTTAGTTGTTTAATTTCGCCTGATTCTACTCCCCCCCAGTATCAAATACTACCCCCCAGTAGAATGTCGATGGTATTGTCCCTATAGCCAGACGTTAAAAAGGTAAAGTTATGTCACATACGATCCGCGACAAACAAAAGCTGAAAGCCCGAACCAGCAAGATTCAGGGGCAGGTAGCGGCGTTGAAAACCATGCTGGATGAACCGCATGAATGCGCGGCGGTATTGCAGCAAATAGCGGCGATCCGCGGGGCGGTAAATGGATTAATGCGCGAAGTGATTAAAGGTCATCTGACCGAGCACATTGTGCATCAGGGCGATGAAATTAAGCGCGAAGAAGATTTGGATGTGATTCTGAAAGTACTGGATTCGTACATCAAATAAGCCAGTTTAACGGCTCATCCACGTGATGGAATGAGCCGTTAAGCAACACGTTCTAGCCAAAAAACATCACAGATACGCACAGCAGACCGACAATCAGGGTGATCAGATTACCCACTGAACGGTACGGCTTCAGCGCCGGGATCAGATAGGTAGACAATGTCGGCATGATAAACAGAATCATGGCAATCAGCGGCCCACTAATCGCGTAAATCATTGAAATAGCATTAGGATTAATGCAGCAGATGATAAACGTGATAGCCGAGACCAGCATGATGGACAAAGCGCGGTTAAAGGCCCGGCTTTTCTTCACACCCACCTGATGCAACGATGTTTTTACTACCTCCGTTGCCCCTTCAATCACGCCAAAGTAGGTGCCAAGGAACGATTTTGACATCGCTACGACGGCAACGATGATCCCGGAAATCGACAGCCATGCCGGTGCGTTAGGCATCATCGACAGCGCGGAAAGAATGGTCACACCTTCATTTTTTGCATCCTCGATATAGTTTGTCGGAATCGAAAGCAAACAGCTGAAGACGAAAAACAGTACGCTCAGGCAGATGATAACGTAGGCTACCTTCATGATTTTTTTGCATTTACCCATGGCCTGCTCGCCGTATTTCTCTCTTCTGTCGATGGCGAACGTAGAGATAATTGGCGTATGGCTAAAAGCGAAAACCATCACGGGAATAGATATCCAAACCTGATGAAGCGTGTGCTGATCGACAGACATCTGGCCGGTGAGTAGCGTTGGCTGCCAGCTTCCGGTCAGGTAGAGCGAAAGGAACAAAAAGTACGCGATGAGCGGGAATACCAAAAAGCCCATGACCCGGATGGTGGCTTGTCGACCCATCAGAAAAATTAAATTCAGCACCAGTACCACGCCCAGACTGACCAGCATGCGGATCCGCAGGTCGATAGTGATATGTTTTGCCAGCTGTTCAGTGAGTGAGTTGGTTATCGCCACGGCGTAGATCAGCACCACCACAAAGAAGGCAATAAAATAGAGGGTGGTGATCAGGCTGCCAATCTTCTTGCCGTAGTAGTGTGTAACCGCGCCAGTGATCCCCTCACCAGCCGACGTTTTTGAAGACAGGATAAACTGGCACAGTGCCTTGTGCGGCCAGTAGGTTAAAGGCCAGGCGACGAGAGCGGTGATAAACAGTACCACCGCACCTGCAGAACCCAGCTGTATGGGGAGGAAGAGGGTTCCTGCGCCGACGGCAGTCCCATATAGTGCGAAGCTCCAGAGAGTCTCTTCTTTTGACCAAAATTTCGACATTATTTGAACGTATCAACTATAAAATAAACAAAAAGAAGCGCAATTTACCACAAATGGCAGGGGCTGGGGGAGATGTGAACAAGCGGGCTGGTGAATGGATGAATAGCCGGAACCGAGAAAATTCCGACTATTGTTTGAATAATCAGGCAGTAACGCGCTGCTGGCGGCGCTTCATAACACGCTCGCGTAACGTGTCATAAGCCCAGTTATAGAACATGGTATACGGCAGGAAGAACAGGAAGAAACCTATTTCCAGCGTGAATGCCTGAAGCAGGCTGACGTTCAGCACATACGCCACGATGCTCACCCCGATCACAATAAAACCGCTCTCAAAACCTAAGGCGTGAAATGCTCGCACTTTCGCCGTACGTTTTACCAGGTGCGACGGCCACAGACGGTCAAACAGGGCGTTATAAATGATATTCCAGATCATCGCTGTAGTGGCGAGAAGAATGGTCAGTCCGCCCATTTCCAGCACCGAGCGCTGCATCAACCATGCGGTGGTTGGTGCGAGAACAGCGGTGGCAATGCCTTCAAAGCAGACGGCATGAAAAATACGCTCTACTAACGAGCGGCGTTGGACTGTATCGTGTTGCATAACCTAAAACCTTCTTTGATGCCCGGATAACGGAATGGTGGCAATTTTATCGTTTAATGTGATATCTAAAAGATAGTATCCATCGATAAAGTAGATAGTTCATGCGTTACTCTCCTGAAGCGTTAACGGCATTTGTAGAGACCGTTTCCTGCGGCTCATTTTCTGCTGCGGCTCGTCGGCTGCGTAAAAGCCAGTCCACTATCAGTACGGCCATTGCGCATCTGGAAGCCGACCTTGGTTTTGCGCTGTTTGACCGTTCATCACGCCAGCCAACGCTGACCGAAGAAGGTAAGCGGGTGCTGGGTTATGTGCAGGCGATTCTGACGGCCAGCGAACGACTGGATGAAGCGGCGATTTCGCTGTCGGGTGAAACGGAAGCGCGTCTGACCTTCGTGTTGTCAGACACGCTGCATCCGGATGTGCTGGAAGAGTTGATGGTGCAGTTTGATCGCAAGTTTCCCCATACCGAGTTTGAATGTCTGATTGGCGAAGACGAGGACGTGATCGATCTGCTGCAAAAAGGACGTGCTCAGGTGGGGTTGATCGAAGCGCGGGAGGATTACCCGACCGACATGGGCGTTACGCGTCTGCCGATGCAAACCTGGATGGGATTATACGTGGCGGCATCGCATCCGTTGGCGGCTCAAGAAAAACTGCAGTGGGAGCAGCTACACACCTGGCGCGAGTTGCGTTTGAATACCTATCTGGAAAGCGGGACTAACGTGGCGCGCGGTCCCGTCTGGTCGGCTCCTAACTACCTGTTATTGCTAAGTATGGCTGTTCAGAGATTCGGCTGGTGCGCGCTCCCGTGTGCGCTGGTGGAGGAGTTTGCGGCAGAAAAACCATTGGTTCAATTAAAGCTGCCCGGCTGGCCAAAGGCTATCTCTATCGATCTGTTGTGGAATAAGAAATCACCGCCTGGCGTGGCGGGAAGTTGGCTGCGCGACCATTTACAGCAGAGTGGCGTTCAGATGACCAATAAATGATACGAATTTCCTTTGTGATAAAAATCACCGTTTTTAAACAACCTTGATAACTCTTTTTAACAATCATCTACTATTGCGGTGTTATTTTGCGCTGAGGTGGTGATGAAAGAGGTTGTGATAGTCGGGGCGTTACGGACACCGATTGGCTGCTTCCAGGGGACGCTGGCGCGCCACTCTGCCGTTGAATTAGGCAGCATGGTGGTCAGGGCGTTACTGGAACGCACGGGCGTGGACGTTCATGCTGTGGATGAAGTGATCCTCGGTCAGGTGCTTACCGCAGGTGCCGGGCAGAATCCGGCGCGTCAGTCTGCCATCAATGGTGGGCTACCCAATACCGTTTCCGCCATCACCATTAACGATGTCTGCGGTTCGGGCCTGAAAGCGCTGCATCTGGCGACCCAGGCTATCCAGTGCGGCGAAGCCGACATTGTGATTGCGGGCGGGCAAGAGAATATGAGCCGTGCCCCGCATGTCCTTACCGATAGCCGCACCGGCGCACAGCTGGGGAACAGCCAACTGGTCGACAGCCTGGTACATGACGGTCTGTGGGATGCCTTCAACGATTATCACATGGGCGTTACCGCGGAAAACCTGGCGCGAGAATACGGCATTAGCCGCGAATTGCAGGATGCCTACGCGCTGCACTCGCAGCACAAAGCGCGGATGGCAATTGATGCTGGACGCTTTAAAGATGAAATCGTGCCGGTGGTAACACAGCGTAATGGGCAATCATTGGTGGTGGATACCGACGAGCAGCCGCGTACCGATGCCAGCGCCGAAGGGCTGGCGCGTCTGGATCCTACCTTTGACAGGCTCGGTTCGGTAACGGCAGGTAACGCGTCATCCATCAATGACGGCGCCGCTGCGGTGATGATGATGAGCGAGGCCAAGGCGCAAGAGTTGAACTTACCTGTACTGGCCCGTATTCGCGCCTTTGCCAGCGTCGGGGTCGACCCTGCGCTCATGGGGATTGCGCCAGTGTATGCGACCCGCCGCTGCCTTGAGCGTGTGGGCTGGCAACTGGCTGATGTTGATCTTATCGAAGCTAATGAGGCCTTCGCCGCGCAGGCATTATCCGTTGGGAAAATGCTGGAGTGGGATGAACGGCGGGTGAATGTTAACGGCGGAGCCATTGCGCTCGGTCATCCGATTGGTGCGTCTGGCTGCCGAATTCTGGTTTCGCTGGTGCATGAAATGGTGAAGCGTCGGGCGCATAAGGGCCTGGCAACGCTGTGTATCGGTGGTGGTCAGGGTGTGGCGCTCGCTATCGAACGAGATTAACGATCTTACATTTACCGTCTTAAACGCCTTTCTACGTGTTTTCCCTGCACCTGTAAAAAAGCCCTCCAGCAGGAGGGCAAGGCCAGTTACAGAAACATACACTCTAAACACAGTCAACTTATCAAAACATTGTTTCATTTCATGTGATTAACTGCGCACTTTGTTAGAAAAGGTGTCTTTTCGACTGATCATCGCGGCTGAATTTTCCATTTTTTATCCCCGCCCCTAATGAATAAATAAATTTATCGTATTGTTATTCAATCATTTTATTAAGGTCCATTTCGCTATTCATACGCGCTAGCGTGATCGCACTTACACTTTTGATAATAAGATGCGAAAAAAGTGAAACATCGTTTTATTTATAATTGAAAACACATTCAGGGAGGAATATCATGAGTGCATAAGATAAAACGGAACAGCGTTTTGCTATTCGTTTAAGCATTCACGGTCAATTTATCACTGGAGGTAAATGTGGACGTAAGACAAAGCATCCATAGTGCGCATGCGAAAACCCTGGACACTCAGGGGCTGCGTAATGAGTTTTTGGTCGAAGAAGTGTTTGTCGCAGATGAATACACCATGGTCTACAGCCACATCGACCGCATCATTGTTGGCGGCATTATGCCAGTAGCCAAAACCGTCTCTGTGGGTGGCGAAGTCGGCAAACAGCTGGGCGTAACCTATTTCCTCGAACGTCGTGAGCTGGGTGTGATCAATATCGGCGGCCCGGGCACGATTACCGTTGACGGCCAGTGCTATGAAATTGGCCATCGCGACGCGCTGTACGTCGGAAAAGGGGCAAAAGAAGTGGTATTCGCCAGTATTGATACGACAAAACCGGCGAAGTTTTACTACAACTGCGCGCCGGCCCACACGACTTACCCAACTAAGAAAGTCACGCCTGCAGACGTTGCGCCAGTGACGCTGGGCGATAACCTCACCAGTAACCGTCGTACCATCAACAAATACTTTGTGCCGGATGTTCTGGAAACCTGCCAGTTGAGCATGGGTCTGACTGAACTGGCACCGGGTAACCTGTGGAACACCATGCCGTGTCATACCCATGAACGTCGTATGGAAGTCTATTTCTACTTCAATATGGAAGAAGATACCTGCGTCTTCCACATGATGGGGCAGCCTCAGGAAACGCGTCATATTGTGATGCACAACGAGCAGGCGGTGATTTCTCCAAGCTGGTCTATTCACTCCGGTGTCGGTACAAAAGCGTATACGTTCATTTGGGGCATGGTAGGCGAAAACCAGGTCTTTGATGATATGGACCATGTTGCAGTAAAAGATCTGCGCTAGTTGCGGGCGACAGCCGTGCCTGCTGCGGCGGGCATTATAAAAATTAAGGATTTACAATGATTTTGAATGCATTCTCTCTTGAAGGTAAAGTCGCCGTTGTGACCGGTTGTGACACCGGTCTGGGTCAGGGTATGGCGCTGGGCCTGGCGGAAGCGGGCTGCGATATCGTCGGTATCAACATTGTTGAACCGACAGAAACCATCGAACGTGTGACCGCACTGGGCCGCCGTTTTTTAAGCCTGACCGCCGATCTGCGTCAAATCGACGGTATTCCGGCGCTGCTGGAGCGCGCAGTGGCAGAATTCGGCCATATCGATATTCTGGTCAACAACGCGGGTCTTATCCGTCGTGACGATGCGATCGATTTCAGCGAAAAAGACTGGGATGACGTGATGAACCTGAACATTAAGAGCGTGTTCTTTATGTCTCAGGCCGCGGCGAAGCACTTTATCGCCCAGGGTAACGGCGGTAAAATTATCAACATCGCCTCTATGCTTTCCTTCCAGGGCGGGATCCGCGTGCCGTCTTACACCGCGTCTAAAAGCGGCGTAATGGGTGTTACCCGTCTGATGGCGAACGAGTGGGCAAAACATAACATCAACGTCAACGCGATTGCACCGGGTTACATGGCGACGAATAACACTCAACAGCTGCGTGCTGATGAGCAGCGTAGCGCAGAAATCCTCGATCGTATTCCGGCGGGGCGTTGGGGTCTGCCGAGCGACCTGATGGGTCCTGTCGTGTTCCTGGCGTCCAGCGCATCTGACTATATCAACGGCTATACCGTTGCGGTAGACGGCGGCTGGCTGGCGCGTTAATTGCTTTCCAGAGCCAACAAACCCTGCTAAATGGCAGGGTTTTTTTTACTTTTGAATCATTAAAATCCATATTGTGGTTATAAATTATTCCATATTAAATTTCATGTGTATCAATTTATTATTTTTAATATTCTTTAATATCAATTAATTAAATTTAATTGAGTGATTGTCGGTAAATTTTAAAATTGGAATATCCATCACATAACGATGTGGTGTAGCTATTTAATCCATGTTTTTGCCGTTTCCCGCCTGACGCTTCCTGCAAGGGATCCCTTACTTTCAATGGCATGGTTACTCTGTATCTGGCAGGAAAAAATGGTCTCAATAAATAATGATGCTGCTTTAGCACCGCGCCCAGTGCGCGATACGCGACGTATGAATATGTTTGTTTCTATCTCTGCGGCTGTCGCAGGGTTGTTATTCGGCCTGGATATTGGCGTGATTGCCGGGGCGTTGCCTTTCATCACCGATCACTTTGTGTTGACCAGCCGCCTGCAGGAGTGGGTGGTCAGCAGCATGATGCTGGGCGCGGCAATTGGTGCGCTGTTTAACGGTTGGCTGTCATTCTGCCTGGGACGTAAATACAGTCTGATGGCGGGGGCGATCCTTTTCGTCGTCGGATCTCTGGGCTCGGCGTTTGCCTCCAGCGTAGAAATGCTCATTTTTGCCCGCGTGGTACTGGGCGTTGCGGTGGGGATCGCCTCTTACACCGCACCGCTCTATCTCTCTGAAATGGCAAGCGAAAACGTGCGTGGCAAGATGATCAGTATGTATCAGCTGATGGTGACGTTGGGCATCGTTCTGGCCTTTTTGTCTGATACCGCGTTCAGCTACAGCGGTAACTGGCGCGCTATGCTGGGCGTGCTGGCGCTTCCGGCTGTATTGCTGATTATTCTGGTTGTGTTCCTGCCCAACAGCCCGCGCTGGCTGGCGGAAAAAGGTCGCCACATTGAAGCTGAAGAAGTATTGCGCATGCTGCGCGATACGTCAGAAAAGGCCCGCGATGAGCTGAACGAAATCCGTGAAAGCTTGAAGCTGAAGCAGGGTGGTTGGGCGCTGTTTAAAATTAACCGTAACGTGCGCCGCGCAGTTTTTCTTGGGATGTTACTGCAGGCGATGCAGCAGTTCACCGGGATGAACATCATCATGTATTACGCGCCGCGCATTTTCAAAATGGCGGGTTTTACCACCACAGAGCAGCAGATGATTGCCACGCTGGTGGTTGGCTTAACGTTTATGTTCGCTACCTTTATTGCCGTCTTCACGGTCGACAAAGCAGGACGTAAACCGGCGCTGAAAATTGGGTTCAGCGTAATGGCCATCGGGACGCTGGTGCTCGGATATTGCCTGATGCAGTTTGATAACGGCACGGCTTCCAGTGGACTATCCTGGCTGTCAGTTGGCATGACGATGATGTGTATTGCAGGCTATGCGATGAGCGCCGCGCCGGTGGTGTGGATCCTGTGTTCGGAAATTCAGCCGCTGAAATGCCGTGATTTTGGTATTACCTGCTCCACCACCACCAACTGGGTGTCGAACATGATCATTGGCGCAACGTTCCTGACGCTGCTCGATAGCATTGGCGCCGCCGGCACGTTCTGGCTATATACTGCGCTGAACGTCGTGTTTATCGGTATTACGTTCTGGCTGATTCCAGAAACCAAAAACGTCACGCTTGAGCATATCGAACGTAAGCTGATGGCAGGTGAGAAGTTAAGAGATATTGGGATGTAAATGTTGAGATGGAGTGTCGGATGACATCTCATGTAGGCCGGGTAAGCGATACCCGGCTTTTTTATTTAGCGCTTTACCCGTGTAGAAAATCTTCGCGTATGGGCGTAAAGGTATCCAGCAGCGTTCCCGGTTTTAAACAGACGCAGCCATGCATAATGTTGGGTTGTTTATACAGGGTATCGCCCGCCCTAACGACATGCTTTTCTTCGCCGATGGTAAATTCAAACTCACCGGACAACACGTAAGTCAGCTGCTCGTGCGGATGATTGTGCATCGGGCCTATCGCGCCTTGCTCGAAGTTCACCTCAACCGCCATCATGTTACCGTCGTGAGCAAGAATGCGCCGGGTAACGCCATTGCCCAGATCGTCAAGCGTGGTCTCTTTATGAAAAATAAACATCCGGCCTTCCTGTAATTAATTAAAACAGTGTTTCATTAAACCTATATCAGAAAATTAAAAAAAGAAATGCACGCCAACAGATGTGGAAAGTTGATCACATCTTTGGTTCACTGGAGAGACAACAACGAGTCAGGGGAAATGATGAAAACGATCGGTCTGTTAGGCGGTATGAGCTGGGAATCTACCATTCCTTATTATCGACTCATTAATGAAGGGGTAAAACAGCGTCTGGGTGGCCTGCATTCTGCGCAGATCCTGCTTCACAGCGTGGATTTTCATGAGATTGAGTTGTGCCAGAGTCGCGGTGAGTGGGATAAAGCAGGCGATATTCTGGCGCAGGCGGCGCTGGGGTTACAGCAGGCGGGTGCGGAAGGGATTGTGCTGTGTACCAACACCATGCACAAGGTTGCTGAGGCGATTGAAAGCGCCTGTGATGTGCCGTTCCTGCATATTGCTGATGCGACGGGGCGGGCGATACAAAAGCAGCAGATGAGCAACGTGGCGCTACTGGGTACGCGCTACACCATGGAACAGGATTTTTACCGCGGTCGTTTACAGACTGAATTTGGCATTAGCACGCTGATTCCTGAAGCTGATGACCGTCAGAAAATAAACCAGATTATTTTCGATGAGCTGTGTCTCGGTGAGTTCAGCGAGGCTTCCCGCGATTATTACCTGGGCGTCATCGACCAACTGGCGAAACAGGGGGCGCAAGGGGTGATATTTGGCTGTACTGAGATTGGTCTGCTGGTTCCCGCCGAGCTAAGCCCACTACCGGTTTTCGACACCGCGGCAATCCATGCGCAAGATGCGGTGGCATTTATGCTTTCGGTTGTGGATGCAAAATAGCCTCCAGCGGGTCAATAAGACTTGGTAGATGGTCCTGCAGATGCGCCGTAAAAGCATCAACCAGCGCCGAGGCGGGGCGATGAAGTGGGTGAATCAGGCTGACCGTAAAGGGTACCGAAATACTGAAGCGGCGGATGACGACCCCGCTACTGGCGTAATCCAGCGCGGTCAGTGGGTTTACCACCGAGATCCCCACGCCTGCCCGCACCATTGCACAAATTGAAGCGGCGCTATGGGTTTCAATCACCATACGGCGCTTCACCTGGTGCTCATTAAACAGGGTATCCAGTAGCTGACGGTAACTGTCGGTCCGTGACAGGCTGATGTAGTTTTCTCCCTGAAAATCCTGCGGCGTTAACACCGCTTTCTTAGTCAGCGGATGCCCCTGGGGCAGCACGCACACTTCATCCAGCGCCAGCAATTCGGTGCGTTTTGTTCCGGCAGGCGTATGCAGCGTTTCCGTTAACCCCAGATCGTGGCGCTGCGCTGACAGCCACTCTTCCAGTAGCGGTGACTCCTGCGGCACTATCTGAATATTGACCTGCGGATAGCGTGCGAGGAATGGCTGCAGTAGTGGCGGTAAAAAGGACTGTGAGAATACCGGCAGGCAAACAATCGACAATTCGCCCTGGCGGAACTCGCGCAGGCTTTCGGCGGCGCTCACAATTCTGTCCAGGCCATACCACGAACGTTGCACCTCTTCAAACAGACGTAACCCTTGCACGGTTGGGTGCAGCCGGCCACGCGTGCGTTCAAACAGCGTTAATCCCAGTACTTTCTCGAATCGGGCCAGTTCCCGACTGACGGTGGGCTGCGAGGTATGTAGCATGCGCGCGGCTTCCGTCAGATTGCCTGCCGTCATGATGGCGTGAAAAATTTCGATGTGTCGCAGGTTAACGGCGGGCATGGGCAATCCTCGAATGAACCAATCCATATCATTTTTGCATAGACTCACGATAAAACGATATTTTTTATTCTTTTCGGGCTGTGGCGTAATCATAAAAAAGCCAATACCGGAGTACACCATGCCACGCCCACTCAACAACACAGACACTGACCTGACCGCCGACAACCTGCTGCGCCTGCCTGCCGAATTCGGCTGCCCGGTGTGGGTCTATGATGCGCAGATTATACGCGCCCAGATTGCCAAACTGAGTCAGTTTGACGTGGTGCGTTTTGCCCAGAAGGCATGCTCGAATATTCATATTCTGCGCCTGATGCGCGAGCAGGGCGTAAAGGTTGATTCCGTCTCGCTTGGCGAAATTGAACGTGCGCTAGCGGCAGGTTTTGTACCGGGGAAAGATGAAATCGTCTTTACCGCCGATATGATTGATGAAGCTACGCTTGCGCGGGTGCATGAATTGCGCATTCCGGTAAATGCCGGTTCAGTGGATATGCTGGAACAACTGGGTCAGGTCTCGCCGGGCCATCGCGTGTGGCTACGCGTAAACCCTGGCTTTGGGCATGGGCACAGTCAGAAAACCAATACCGGCGGCGAAAACAGCAAGCACGGGATCTGGTATAGCGATCTTCCCGCGGCGCTGGAGGTGATTCAGCGCTACAAGCTGAAGCTGGTGGGGATTCATATGCATATTGGCTCCGGTGTGGACTACGCGCATCTGGAGCAGGTGTGCGGTGCGATGGTGCGTCAGGTGATTGAATTTGATCAGGATCTGGAGGCGATCTCTGCGGGCGGCGGTTTATCAATCCCGTATCGCGAAGGTGAAGAGGCGATCGATACCGATCACTACTTTGGATTGTGGAACGCTGCGCGTGAGCAGATTGCTAAATACTTGGGGCACCCGGTCGCGCTTGAGATAGAGCCGGGTCGTTTTCTGGTCGCGGAAGCCGGCGTGCTGGTAGCACAGGTACGCAGCGTAAAAGAGATGGGTAGCCGTCACTTTGTGCTGATCGATGCGGGCTTCAACGATCTGATGCGCCCGGCGATGTACGGCAGCTATCACCATATCTCCGCGCTGGCTGGGGATAGTCGCTCTCTGGAACACGCCCCGCAACGGGAAACCGTGGTGGCCGGGCCGCTGTGCGAATCTGGCGACGTGTTTACCCAGCAGGAGGGCGGAAATGTGGAAACCCGTCTGTTGCCTGCGGTGGTGCCGGGTGATTATCTGGTCTTGCATGATACCGGGGCGTACGGCGCGTCTATGTCGTCAAACTACAATAGCCGTCCTCTGCTGCCGGAGGTTTTGTTCGATAACGGCGTGGCGCGGCTGATTCGCCGTCGCCAGACCATTGATGAGCTGTTAGCGCTGGAATTAATCTGATTACAGCGTGGTGAAATGCCGGATGGCGCTACGCTTATCCGGCCTACGAAATTAACTGTGGGCGCTGTTGGCCGGATAAGGCACTTGTGCCGCCATCCGGCATTTAATTACTTAAAGTACGGCCCGAGCGTTACTGAGTCACGTAGTACCAGTTTGCCGGTAAACGGTGGGATTGGCTCGACGCTCTCGCCGTTGGCCAGCCGGATAGCTTGGTCGATTGCCGTGGTTATCATGGTATCAATCGGCAGATAAACAGTAGACAGCCCCGGCTCCAGCCATTTGGCGCTGGGTGCATCATCAAAACCAAACAGTGAGACGTCCGTTGGGATCCTCAGCCCGGCCTGATGTAACGCTTTTGATGCGCCTAATGCCATGTCATCGTTACAGGCGAACAGTGCGCTGAATTTAACCCCTTCCTCCAGCAGTTCACGACAGGCTTCATAGCCTCGTGTCATCGTGGAATCGCCGTATTTGACCTTGTCGGGATTCCAGGGAATACCGTTTTTTTCCAGCGCTTTACGATACCCCATCAGGCGGGATTTACCGGTCGGGGTATGGCCTGGCACAGTGATACAAGCAATATCTCTATGGCCCTGGGAGATAAGATAATTGACCGCCTGATAGGCCGCGTCTTCCTGTTCAAAGAAAATCGCGCGATCGCGGGCCTGGCTGACATCACGGTTGATGACCAGCAAGGGCATAGCGATGCTGTTCATCAGCGACATTATCTCTTTTTCACTCATATAGCGGGTATAGAGAATAATAGCGTCGCACTGCCTGTCCGCCAGCATTTGCACGGCTTCCTGCTCACGCTCTGGTGTGTCGTGTCCGTCAGTGACGATCAACTGCTTGCCGTGAGATTCCGTCTGGCGTGAAGCCTGTTGCAACAGCCGGCCAAAGTAGAATCCATCAAATGTAGAAACCACCAGACCAATGCTGTTGCTGGTGCGGTTTGCCAAAGATCGCGCTAAAAAATTAGGCCGATAATCAAGTGCCTGCATGGCCTTAAACACTTTCTGGCGCGTGCTCTCTTTTACCTGACCCGTGCCATTCAGTACGCGCGAAACGGTCGCTTTTGAGACGCCTGCGTGTCGTGAAACGTCCAACATCGTAGTCATAACGCTATCCTGGTTAATCGTTTGACGATGAATTCCCCGGCTCTGTCAGCGTCGAAACGGAATGGCGACGCACCAGAGTTGGGTTAAAAACGTGGGTAATTTCAGGCACGGGGCGCTTCTCCGCCAGCGCGAGCGCCAGTTCGGCAGCCTGGGTTGCCATCGTCACGATCGGATAGCGCACCGTGGTCAGACGCGGGCGCACGTAGCGGGAAACCAGCACATCATCAAAACCAATCAGCGAGATTTCTCCCGGTACATCAATGCCGTTATCATTTAATACGCCCATGGCACCAGCCGCCATTGAGTCGTTGTAGCAGGCTACCGCAGTGAAGTTTTTGCCACGACCAAGTAACTCGGTCATCGCCTGTTCACCGCCGCTTTCATCCGGTTCACCAAACGTTACCAGGCGATCGCTGACCGGTATATTGCTCTCTGCCAGCGCGTCGTAATAGCCTTGCAGACGATCTTCCGCATCTGAGATTGTGTGATTGGAGCACAGATAGCCAATGCGCGTATGGCCCTGTTGAATGAGGTGGCGGGTCGCCAGCCATGCGCCGAAACGGTCATCAAGGGCAACGCAGCGTTGTTCGAATCCTGGCAGAATTCGGTTAATTAATACCATGCCGGGGATTTGCTTCATTAGTGATGCCAGCTCAGCATCCGGGATGATTTTTGCGTGGACAACAAGGGCTGCGCAGCGGTGGCGAATGAGCTGTTCAATCGCCTGTCGTTCCTTCTGTTCGTTATGGTAGCCGTTGCCAATCAGCAAAAAATTACCGGTGTTATAGGCCACCTGCTCGACAGCTTTAACCATTGCCCCAAAGAATGGATCGGACACATCACCAACTACCAGACCGATGGTCTCTGTGGATTGTTGTGCCAGCGCACGCGCGTTGGCGTTGGGGTGGTAGCTGAGTGATTCCATTGCACTCGTTACAGCCAGGCGCGATGCTTCGCTGGCTTTAGGGGAATCATTAATCACTCGAGAAACGGTGGCGACTGATACACCTGCTAGTCGGGCTACATCCTTTATGGTCGCCATGATAGTACCTGTTGTGGGTAAACGCTTACATTCCGTCAGTGTTACGGAAAATGGCTGGCTGTTCAAGCAGATTGCCCGTCAGAACGTCGCAAATGTGAGCGCACACGAGCGAAGTAAGACAGAAAATAGAAAATGCTAATTTTTGCTTACACTTTGCGATGTGCTGTTGCGATTGTTCGCTGGTGAGGGAACTGAGCAGATTGCTAGAGTTGAGATCCCAGAGGTATTGATAGGTGAAATCAACTTTCGGGTTGATCACTAGAATTACACCAGCCTGCGCAGATGCGCAGGTTTTTTTTTACCTTCAGCCTATCTGTAACAGTAACCGATAATTTACACAACTCGTTGCATTTGGGTTCATTCCTTTGCGTTTTCGCACTGGCGTATCTGGCTGCTGACGACCACAATCAAGATCCCAGAGGTATTGATTGGTGAGATTATTCGGTACGCACTTCGTACCTGTCTCTTGCACCAACCTGCGCGGATGCGCAGGTTTTTTTTCGGATTCAATTTACCCCTTTCCTGTCGCGTCCACTCCCCAACTCGTATACTCTCCCACCATTGATGTTTATATAATTAATGGCACAGGGAGTTGAGATGCTATTTGGCTTTTTTCGTAATCTGTTTCGCGTGCTTTTCCGCGTTCGCGTCACGGGCAATGTCAGCGCGCTACAGGGAGAACGCGTTCTAATCACTCCCAACCACGTCTCATTTATAGACGGCATCCTGTTGGCGCTCTTTTTACCGATTCGTCCCGTCTTCGCTGTTTACACCTCGATCAGCCAGCAATGGTATATGCGCTGGCTAACCCCGCTGATTGATTTCGTACCGTTAGATCCAACCAAACCGATGTCGATTAAACATCTGGTTCGTCTGGTCGAACAGGGCCGCCCGGTGGTTATCTTCCCGGAAGGGCGTATTTCGACCACCGGTTCGTTGATGAAAATCTATGACGGTGCCGGGTTTGTCGCCGCTAAGTCGGGAGCGACGGTCGTACCTGTGCGCATTGAGGGCGCGGAGCTTTCCCGCTTTAGCCGCCTGAAAGGTTTGGTTAAACAGCGATTCTTCCCGTGCATCCGCTTACACATCCTACCGCCGACACAACTGCCGATGCCGGAAGCACCGCGAGCTCGCGATCGCCGTAAAATCGCCGGAGAGATGCTGCATCAAATTATGATGGAAGCACGCATGGCGGTTCGTCCGCGTGAGACGCTCTACGAGTCGCTGCTGGCGGCGAAATACCGTTTTGGCGCAGGCAAAAACTGCATTGAAGATATTAATTTCACTCCGGACAGCTACCGTAAACTGCTGACGAAAACGCTGTTTGTCGCGCGTATTCTGGAAAAATACAGCACCGAGGGTGAAAGAATCGGCCTGATGCTGCCAAATGCGGGAATCAGCGCGGCGGTCATTTTTGGCGCCATTGCGCGTCGACGCATTCCAGCCATGATGAACTACACCGCGGGTGTAAAAGGATTAACCAGCGCCATTACTGCGTCTGAAATAAAGACGATCTTCACATCCCGACAGTTTCTCGATAAAGGCAAACTCTGGCATTTACCGGAACAGCTCACCCAGGTGCGTTGGGTGTATCTGGAAGACTTGAAAGCTGATGTGACCTTTAGCGATAAGCTGTGGATTTTCTCACATCTGCTGGCACCGCATCTGGCGCAGGTGAAGCAGCAGCCGGAAGACGCTGCGGTGATCCTCTTTACCTCCGGTTCAGAAGGCCATCCGAAAGGCGTGGTTCACAGTCATAAAAGCATTCTGGCGAACGTTGAGCAGATTAAAACGATTGCCGATTTCACCGCCGATGACCGCTTTATGTCGGCGCTGCCGCTGTTCCACTCCTTTGGGCTAACGGTGGGATTATTCACGCCGCTACTAACTGGCGCAGAAGTGTTTCTTTATCCCAGCCCGCTGCATTACCGCATTGTGCCAGAGCTGGTATACGACCGGAACTGCACCGTGTTGTTTGGTACGTCAACGTTCCTCGGCAACTACGCGCGTTTCGCGCATCCATACGATTTCCATCGCCTGCGCTATGTGGTTGCGGGAGCGGAAAAACTGCAGGACAGCACAAAGCAACTGTGGCAGGAGAAATTTGGCCTGCGTGTCCTTGAGGGCTATGGGGTGACGGAATGTGCGCCGGTGGTGTCGATTAACGTACCGATGGCGGCAAAATCGGGAACGGTAGGGCGCATCTTGCCTGGTATGGATGCTCGACTGTTGGCCGTTCCGGGAATTGAGGACGGTGGGCGTTTACAGCTGAAAGGCCCTAATATTATGAGCGGCTATTTGCGCGTCGAAAAACCTGGGGTGCTGGAAGTGCCGACGGCAGAGAATGCGCAAGGTGAGATTGAGCGCGGCTGGTATGACACCGGAGACATCGTGCGCTTTGATGAAAACGGCTTTGTACAGATTCAGGGGCGTGCTAAGCGTTTTGCTAAAATTGCCGGAGAGATGGTGTCGCTGGAAATGGTTGAGCAACTGGCGTTGGCGGTATCAGCAGACAAAATGCACGCCACGGCGATCAAGAGCGATGCCAGCAAAGGTGAGGCGCTGGTGCTGTTTACCACCGATAGCGAACTCACGCGTGAAAAACTACAGCAGTATGCGCGGGCGCACGGCGTACCTGAACTCGCCGTACCGCGTGATATACGCCACCTGAAGCAACTCCCATTACTCGGCAGCGGTAAGCCGGATTTTGTTACGCTGAAAAGCTGGGTCGATGAGCCGGAAAAACAACATGAGTGAGTCAGTGCACACTAACACGTCAATCTGGTCCAAAGGGATGATGTCCGTTATCGCCGCGCAGTTTCTGTCGGCGTTTGGCGATAACGCGTTGCTGTTTGCTACGCTGGCGTTGCTGAAGGAGCAATTTTATCCGGACTGGAGCCAGCCTATCCTGCAAATGGTGTTTGTGGGTGCTTACATTCTGTTTGCGCCGTTTGTTGGACAGGTGGCGGATAGCTTTGCCAAAGGCAGAGTGATGATGTTCGCGAACTCCCTGAAACTGCTGGGTGCGGCAAGTATTTGCTTCGGCATTAATCCGTTTCTCGGGTATACGCTAGTGGGGATTGGCGCGGCGGCGTATTCACCGGCCAAGTATGGCATTCTCGGTGAACTGACCACCGGCGACAAACTGGTGAAAGCCAACGGCCTGATGGAAGCTTCCACCATTGCCGCGATTTTGCTCGGTTCTGTCGCCGGCGGCGTTCTGGCCGACTGGCACGTGATTGCCGCGCTTTCTGCCTGTGCGCTGGCCTATGCTGGCGCAGTGGTCGCTAACCTGTATATCCCGAAACTGGCCGCGGCTCGCCCTGGCCAGTCCTGGCATCTGGGGAAAATGACGCGCAGTTTCTTCTGTGCCGCCTCTTCGCTGTGGCGCAACGGTGAAACACGCTTCTCGTTGGTGGGAACCAGCCTTTTTTGGGGGGCGGGCGTTACGCTGCGTTTTCTGCTGGTACTGTGGGTTCCGGTGGCGCTCGGCATCACCGATAACGCCACGCCGACCTATCTCAATGCCATGGTAGCGATCGGGATTGTCGTCGGCGCGGGGGCGGCTGCGAAGCTGGTGACGCTGGAAACTGTGTCGCGCTGTATGCCTGCGGGGATCCTGATCGGCGTCGTGGTGCTGATTTTTTCTCTTCAACATTCGCTGCTTCCGGCCTACGCATTGCTGATGCTTATCGGCGTGTGTGGTGGGTTCTTTGTGGTGCCGCTGAATGCGTTACTGCAGGAGCGGGGTAAGAAAAGCGTCGGCGCAGGTAATGCGATTGCGGTGCAAAACCTGGGTGAAAACAGCGCGATGCTGTTGATGTTGGGTATTTACTCACTGGCGGTGCTGGTGGGGATTCCGGCGGTAGCGATTGGTATTGGGTTCGGTGCGCTGTTTGCGCTGGCGATTGCGGCGCTGTGGATTTGGCAGCGCCGCCATTAGTCTGTTATATGCTGTTGCAACCAGGCCTACAGGGAACGCTGTCTGTAGGCCTGATAAGCGCAGCGCCATCAGGCGCTAACTGTTAAGGTGCAGGATAGGTATACACCTGATGCACCGCTTCAATCTCTGCCAGCACTTCCTCGCTCAACTCCAGATGCAGACTTTCAACGTTGGTTTTTAGCTGCTCCATGGTCGTGGCGCCCAGCAAAGTGCTGGCGACAAACGGCTGACGACGCACGAATGCCAGCGCCATTTGCGCAGGATCCAGATTATGGCGTTTCGCGATATCCACATAGGCCGCAACGGCTTTCTGCGTCTGCTCGCCGCTGTAGCGCGTGAAACGGCTAAACAGCGTATTGCGTGCACCGGCAGGTTTCGCGCCGTTCAGGTATTTCCCGGTTAATGTACCGAAGCCCAGGCAAGAGTAGGCCAGCAGCTCAACGCCTTCATACTGGCTCACTTCTGCCAGTCCAACCTCAAAGCTGCGGTTCAGCAGGCTGTAGGGGTTCTGGATGGTGGCGATGCGTGGCAGATCGTGTTTGTCCGCCAGGTGCAGATAGCGCATCACGCCAAAAGCGGTTTCATTAGAAACGCCGATGTAGCGAATTTTCCCGGCGCGCTGAAACTCTGCCAATGCGTCCAGCGTGTCCAGCAGGGAAACGACCGGCGCGGAGTCTGTCCAGCTGTAGCCTAACTTACCAAAGCAGTTGGTCGGGCGCTGCGGCCAGTGAACCTGATACAGATCCAGGTAATCGGTTTGCAGTCTTTTCAGGCTGTCGTGCAGCGCTTCACGGATATTTTTACGATCCAGCGCCTGATTCGGGCGGATGCCGCTGTCGTTGTTGCGTGATGGTCCACTGACCTTAGAAGCGACGATCAGCTTTTCGCGGCTGCCGTGTTTGGCGAGCCAGTTACCTACGTAGGTTTCGGTGAGACCCTGGGTTTCAGGACGCGGCGGTACCGGATACATCTCGGCAACGTCGATCAAATTAATGCCCTGTGCTACGGCATAATCGAGCTGTGCATGTGCGTCGGCTTCGCTGTTTTGTTCACCAAACGTCATTGTGCCCAGCCCCAGTGTACTGACTTCCAGCGAGCTGTGGGGTATACGGTGATATTGCATAGCCGTTTCCTTTTTATAATCACGACATAAGGATTATAAAAATGGCTGAGGGAAGCGAAAAAGGAAAGTAAAATTGTTAAGGCCAGCGCGCTGCTGACCTCAACCATCAGCGTTCAATGATTTGGGACACATCATCGCGGTTAATCTGCATCGCATTGCCCTGCTGGTCGTGATAGCTCACAAGACCGGTATCATCGTCAATTTCTGGTTTTCCATCGGTCAGGATCATTCGACCATCTTTTGTTGCCATTACATAATCGCTGCTGCATCCGGAAACGGCAAAAGCCAGTCCTACGGCGGAAATCAAAACTGCCCATTTTTTCATCTGCTTATCCTCACATGGCCTGCGTCTGACAATAGTTTAGTAATAACGCGAAGTTGTGCAGGGTGAAAGCAGTAAAATCTTAAACTGTGAGAAGGGGTAGGTGTGGTGGGCATTCGCTCCCCTTGCAGGGAGCGATGGATTTCATCAGAGCGGATTTTTTTTATTACGCCACAGGTTCAGGGTCTCTACCGCGATAGAGAAGAACATGGCGAAATAGATATATCCTTTCGGAACGTGGACGTCGAAACTTTCCAGAATCAGCGTAAAACCGACCAGAATCAGGAACGAGAGCGCCAGCATTTTTACTGAAGGGTGGCGATCGACAAACTCACCAATTGGGCGAGCAGCAAACATCATCACGCCTACGGCAATCACTACTGCCGCCATCATGATAAACAGATGATCGGACAAACCAACCGCAGTAATCACGGAATCCAGACTGAAGATAATGTCTAACAACATGATCTGCACAATCGCGCCCAGGAAAGAAGATACGCGGGTTTTTAACCCCTCTTCCTCACCTTCAATGGATTCGTGGATCTCCTTGCTGGCTTTCCAGATCAGGAACAATCCCCCCAGCAGAAGGATCAGGTCGCGTGCTGATATTGCCTCGCCAAACAACTCGAATAGCGGGTTTGTCAGTCGCGTTACCCAGGCGATAGAAGCCAGCAGAGCCAGACGCATGATCATCGCCGCCGCCAGCCCAATACGTCGGGCATGATTGCGTTGCGCTGTCGGGAGTTTGGCTACAACCAGAGAAAGGAAAATAATATTGTCGATCCCAAGAACGATCTCCAGCAGCGTCAGTGTACCGAGCGCAAGCCAGGCGTTAGGATCGGTTATCCATGCAAATAACATCGAACAAAGTCCTGCCAAAAAAAAGAAGCGGTAATTATAGGCCCGTAACGCGGCGGGTGAAAGGCCGGGCGGTGCCTATTGCGCCTGGAACAAGAAATGTCGCTCAAGCAATGCGCGGGTGAAGTTCTTTTTCAGGTAAAAGCCGCGTGGCAGGGTCAGGATGGGCTCGCCGTTGGCGCCAATGGCCTCGGTAAGCGCGCGGGCGTTGGCGGCTTTAGGACGCAGTTGCAGTACTTCCCCATGGCGAGCGGTGATGCGTTCGACATGACCTAACACAATCATGTCCATTAATTCTTCCCAGTCCAGACGCAATTGCCGGTCCTCTTCTTCATTCGGGCTCCACAGCAGGGGAGAGCCGACGCGGCGCTCAGCCAGCGGGATGCTGCGTTCGCCTTCTACCGGGATCCACAGAACGCGTTTGAGTTTGTGCCGTACATGGCTGGTTTCCCAGGTGACGCCGGTATTGCCGGTTAACGGTGCCACGCACACAAAAGTGGTTTCCAGCGGTCTGCCAAGACTGTCCACAGGGATCGTTTTCAGCTCCACGCCCAGCGCCGCAAAATCCTGCTCTGGTTTACTGCCCGCGCTGGCACCGAGCCAGATTTCCAGTAGCACGCCAATCCAGCCTTTATCGCGCTTAAGGTCCTTCGGCGTAACGATTCCCGCCATTGCCGCTAATTCTCCTAACGCGTAGCCCGAAAGCTGTCGTGCCTGGCTCAGCAACTGGGTTTCAGATTCAGGGGGAGAAAGCAATGGACGGAGTTCTGGCATCGGGTTAACCCTTAGGTGAAAAAATAAGCAATGATTTTATACCGTGTGGACAGAGTTTATCTTTTTCCACATGCTTTATTCAATTATATGATTTATATTGGTTTTTAGATTCACGTTTGCAGAGTTGCGCAACAGCGAAGCGGGTTTTCCAATTCTGGTCACTGACAATGAACAGGATCTTACACCATGTTATCCACAGAAAGATGGGATAACTGTGAAAAACCCCCACTACTGTTTCAATTTACAGCCTTGACGTGCGACGAAAATCGAATTTTCACACAAATTGTGCCTAACTTATTGGCATAATCTGTGGATAAAACCGACGCTGGTCGATCTTTCATCAGCGTGAAGATCGTATGAGTGATGTACATCACATTTCTGTGTGTTTATCTGCGTGGATCAGTTTTAACTTTATGAATGTATAAGACTATTTTTACTCTGTGACGAATGTCTTATTCGGACTGTTCTGGGTTTTCCCATAGTAATTCCGTACTTCTTCACAACTATATCCACAGAAAAGGTGAATAAAATCGCCTTGCTTGCCCTTCTTCTGTTTATAACTCGGCCTTTAACTGTGAGTTATTCAATTGTTATTAGAATATCGCACCCTTAACAGAGTGGTTTACCGCCCCTCAGGAGTGTGAAACAATCGTTTGTATATAAGGTTTATGTTGAGGTAGTCCGGTGATTGATGACGATGGCTACCGCCCGAATGTAGGGATAGTAATTTGTAACCGCCAGGGGCAGGTCATGTGGGCCCGGCGATTTGGTCAGCACTCCTGGCAATTTCCACAAGGTGGGATCAACGCAGGAGAGACAGCAGAGCAGGCGATGTACCGGGAACTCTTTGAAGAAGTGGGTCTCAGTCGTAAAGATGTACGGATCCTTGCTTCTACTCGTAACTGGTTGCGTTACAAGTTACCGAAACGTTTGGTGCGTTGGGACACGAAGCCGGTTTGTATCGGCCAGAAACAAAAGTGGTTTCTTCTGCAATTGGTCAGCAGCGATGCTGAAATCAATATGCAAACCAGCAGTACACCTGAGTTCGACGGCTGGCGCTGGGTGAGTTACTGGTATCCGGTTCGACAGGTGGTGTCATTTAAACGCGATGTCTATCGCAGGGTGATGAAAGAATTCGCAAGTGTTGTCATGGCGCTTCAGGAGAGCACTCCTAAGCCGCAAAGCACACCTGCGTACAGACGTAAAAGAGGTTAAGCTACGCAAATTATGCTCACCCGCCTGCGCGAAATAGTCGAAAAGGTGGCCAGTGCTCCGCGTCTGAATGAAGCGCTCAATATACTGGTTACCGACATCTGTCTTGCGATGGATACAGAGGTCTGTTCGGTTTATCTGGCCGATCACGATCGACGTTGTTATTACCTCATGGCGACCCGGGGACTGAAAAAACCACGTGGTCGCACTGTCGCACTCGCGTTTGATGAAGGTATCGTTGGCCTGGTTGGCAGGCTGGCGGAACCTATCAACCTCGCCGATGCGCAAAAACATCCCAGCTTTAAATACATACCTTCGGTAAAAGAAGAGCGTTTTCGTGCATTCTTAGGCGTACCGATCATTCAGCGTCGCCAGCTTTTAGGTGTGCTGGTGGTGCAGCAGCGTGAACTGCGTCAGTACGATGAAAGTGAAGAGTCTTTCCTCGTCACGCTCGCCACGCAAATGGCGGCCATACTTTCGCAGTCGCAACTAAACGCGCTGTTCGGTCAATACCGGCAAACGCGCATCCGTGCATTGCCTGCCGCCCCCGGCGTGGCAATAGCTGAAGGCTGGCAGGATGCGACGCTACCGCTGATGGAGCAGGTCTATCAGGCTTCAACGCTGGATCCGGTGCTTGAGCGCGAGCGACTGACCGGTGCGTTGGAAGAGGCGGCGAACGAATTCCGCCGCTACAGCAAGCGTTTTACCGCTGGGGCGCAGAAAGAAACGGCGGCGATCTTTGATCTTTACTCGCACTTGCTTTCCGATACCCGTCTGCGCCGCGAGCTGTTTGCGGAAGTGGATAACGGTTCAGTGGCCGAGTGGGCGGTTAAAACGATCATTGAAAAGTTTGCCGAACAATTTGCCGCGCTGAGCGATAACTACCTCAAAGAGCGGGCCGGAGATTTACGCGCGCTCGGCCAGCGTCTGCTGTTCCACCTTGACGACTCTATCCAGGGGCCGAATGCCTGGCCGGAACGCTTCGTACTGGTGGCGGATGAACTTTCGGCGACCACGCTGGCGGAGCTTCCTCAGGACCGGTTAGTCGGCGTGGTTGTCCGGGACGGCGCAGCCAACTCTCATGCGGCAATTATGGTTCGTGCGCTGGGTATCCCTACCGTTATGGGGGCCGATATCCAGCCGTCGGTGCTGCATCGCCGCACGCTGGTGGTGGACGGTTATCGCGGTGAACTGCTGGTCGATCCGGAACCGGTATTGATTCAGGAATACCAGCGTCTTATCAGTGAAGAAATTGAGCTGAGCCGCCTGGCGGAAGATGACGTCAACCAGCCAGCACAGTTGAAAAGCGGCGAGCGCGTGAAGGTGATGCTCAATGCGGGTCTCAGCCCGGAACATGAAGAAAAGCTGGGTAGCAGGATCGACGGTATTGGCCTGTATCGCACCGAAATCCCGTTCATGCTGCAAAGCGGTTTTCCTTCGGAAGAAGAACAGGTTGCGCAGTATCAGGGCATGCTGCAAATGTTTAACGACAAGCCGGTGACCCTACGTACGCTGGATGTTGGTGCCGATAAACAGCTGCCCTACATGCCGATCAGTGAAGAGAACCCGTGCCTTGGCTGGCGAGGGATCCGCATAACGCTCGATCAACCAGAGATCTTTTTGATCCAGGTTCGCGCCATGCTGCGTGCCAACGCGGCAACCGGTAACCTCAGCATTTTGCTGCCGATGGTAACCAGCATTGATGAAGTGGACGAAGCGCGACGTTTGATTGAACGCGCCGGACGCGAAGTGGAGGAGATGATCGGTTACGAGATCCCGAAACCGCGCATTGGCATCATGCTGGAAGTTCCGTCGATGGTGTTCATGCTGCCGCATCTGACAAACCGGATTGACTTTATCTCGGTCGGAACCAACGATCTTACCCAGTACATACTGGCCGTCGATCGTAACAACACACGGGTAGCCAGCATTTATGACAGTCTGCATCCGGGGATGTTACGTGCGCTGGCGATGATTGCGCAGGAAGCCGAAAGAAGCGGTATCGATTTACGCCTGTGCGGTGAAATGGCGGGCGACCCGATGTGCGTGGCTATTCTGATCGGCCTGGGTTTCCGTCATTTGTCGATGAACGGTCGTTCTGTCGCTCGCGTTAAATATCTGCTGCGTCATATCGATTTTGATGAGGCGCAAACGCTGGCGCAGCGCAGCCTGGAAGCGCAGATGGCAGCAGAGGTACGCCATCAGGTAGCGGCCTTTATGGAGCGCCGCGGCATGGGGGGGTTGATTCGCGGGGGATTGTAGGCCTGATAAGCGTAGCGTCATCAGGCATTACGGGGTAAAGATTACTTATACAGATCTTTTACATCTTCCCGGCATCCGCTTCTAACCCCTTGTGCTATCATTCGCACCTTTGGAGCGCCTGCATTATGCAGGCGCGCTTATCAATTGCTGTCTGACTTCAGCGAAATAACAAGAACTTGTGGTGACAGATGACCAGTAGCTATCTGCATTTTCCGGATTTCGATCCGGTCATTTTCTCAATCGGACCCGTCGCGCTTCACTGGTACGGCTTAATGTATTTGGTGGGGTTTATTTTTGCGATGTGGCTGGCGACGCGCCGAGCGAATCGCCCGGGCAGTGGCTGGACCAAAAATGAAGTAGAAAACTTACTGTATGCGGGCTTCCTCGGGGTTTTCCTCGGTGGGCGTATTGGTTACGTACTGTTCTATAACTTCGAGTTATTCCTCGATAATCCCCTGTATCTGTTCCGCGTCTGGGACGGCGGTATGTCCTTCCACGGTGGACTTATCGGTGTGATCCTGGTGATGATTATCTTCGCCAAACGCACCAAACGTTCGTTCTTCCAGGTTTCTGATTTCATTGCCCCGCTGATTCCGTTTGGTCTGGGTGCAGGGCGTCTGGGTAACTTTATCAATGGTGAGCTGTGGGGACGCGTTGACCCGAACTTCAAGTACGCCATGCTGTTCCCGGGCTCTCGTACCGAAGATATTTTACTACTGCAAACTAACCCGCAATGGCAGTCTATTTTTGATACCTACGGCTCGCTGCCGCGCCACGCCTCACAGCTTTATGAGATGGCGCTCGAGGGTGTTGTGCTGTTTATCATTCTCAACCTGTACATTCGTAAGCCGCGTCCAATGGGCTCGGTATCCGGTCTGTTCCTGATTGGTTATGGCGCGTTTCGTATTATCGTTGAATTCTTCCGCCAGCCGGATGCGCAGTTTACTGGCACCTGGGTACAGTACATCAGCATGGGGCAGATCCTCTCTATCCCGATGATTGTCGCAGGCATTATTATGATGGTTTGGGCGTACCGCCGCAGCCCACAGCAACACGTTTCCTGAGGAACCATGAAACAGTATTTAGAACTGATGCAAAAAGTGCTGGATGAAGGCACACAGAAAAACGACCGTACCGGAACCGGAACGCTTTCCATTTTTGGTCATCAGATGCGTTTTAATCTGCAGGAAGGGTTCCCGCTGGTTACGACGAAACGCTGCCATTTACGCTCGATCATTCATGAGCTGCTGTGGTTTTTGCAGGGCGACACTAACGTTGCCTACCTGCATGAAAACAACGTCTCAATCTGGGACGAATGGGCGGATGAAAACGGTAATTTAGGCCCGGTTTATGGTAAACAGTGGCGCGCGTGGCCTACGCCAGATGGTCGCCATATTGACCAGATCACCACCGTGTTAAACCAGCTTAAAAATGACCCGGACTCTCGCCGCATTATCGTTTCTGCATGGAACGTCGGTGAGCTGGATAAAATGGCGCTGGCACCGTGCCATGCGTTCTTCCAGTTTTACGTCGCGGATGGCAAGCTCTCCTGTCAGCTGTATCAGCGTTCGTGCGATGTGTTCCTCGGCCTGCCGTTTAACATTGCCAGCTACGCTTTGCTGGTACACATGATGGCGCAGCAGTGTGATCTGGAAGTGGGTGATTTTGTCTGGACCGGTGGCGACACGCACCTGTACAGCAATCATATGGATCAAACGCATCTGCAGCTTAGCCGTGAACCTCGCGCGTTGCCGAAACTGGTTATTAAACGTAAGCCTGAATCTATCTTTGACTATCGCTTCGAAGACTTTGAAATTGAAGGCTACGATCCGCACCCGGGTATTAAAGCGCCGGTGGCTATCTAACCAGCTTCATGCTGACACAACCGACGCCCGTGCGCGTCGGTTTTTTTTGTCTAAAATCACGTTCTTCGGCGAACATTCCTGAAATAGTGCAACGGTCTGCAACGCGACAAATATTTCCCGTAGCTCGCCGTAGAAACCGAATTTCCCGCTCGTTATTCATTTTCCTCGCGCCATACTGGCGACATGAAAAAACAACAAGGTTACACGCTTCTCGAAACCCTGATTGCGATGCTGATCGTCGCGGCGCTTGGTGCATCTGGGCTGTATGGTTGGCAGCGCTGGCAGCAGCAACAGCGGCTGTGGCAGACCGCCTGCCAGGTGCGGGACTACCTGCTGCAACTGCGTGAAGATGCTAACTGGCGCAATCGTGATCACGTCATCAACGTACTCCGCGAAGGGGGGACATGGTGTCTGGCAAGCTCAGCGACATCACAAGCTTCGTGTCAGCCTGTTTCACCGTTGATATTTGCGCCACTTTGGGCTGATGTCGAAATGGCAGATATCACGCCTTCACTGGCTTTTTTTGGACTGCGCAATACGGCATGGGCCGGACATATACGCCTGAAAAATGCGGCAGGGGAATGGCGCGTGGTGGTGTCTGGCTGGGGGCGAATCAGGCTTTGTGAGCGCGATGAGGCCAGATTATGTCAGTAAACGAACGGGGATTTTCACTGCTGGAGGTGCTCATTGCCATGGCGATTAGCAGTATTTTATTACTTAGCTCAGCACGATTTTTACCGGCGCTACAGCGAGAGATTCTGCGTAACACGCGCCAGTTAGCGCTGGAAGATGAAATATGGCAGCGAGCCTACACCGTGGCGAAGCATCTTCAACGGGCGGGGTATTGCCGGGGAAACTGTGTCGGAGAGGGACTGGTGATATCGGCTAAGGGGGACTGTGTCATTGCACGCTGGGATGCCAACGGCAACGGCGTTTGGGAGAGCAGTTCCGCGAAAGAGGCTGATTCTATCGGGTTTCGTTTACAGGACAAGGTATTGGAAACCCTGCGTGGAGCCACCGGCTGCACTGGAAAAGGATGGGAGAAAATGACCGATCAGACTACCATCCAGATTGAGGCATTCCAGGTTGAACGGCTGAATTTTAGCGGATATTCCCCGCTTCTTACGCTGCGTTTGCGTGGAGTGAGCAATGACGAACCACAAAAAGTTGTTGAAGCGGTCTACAGCGTTACGGGATTTAACCTGTGAACCGTGAGCGAGGCGTATCCTCTCTGGCAATGGTCCTGTTGCTACTGGTGCTCGGTAGTCTGCTGCTGCAAGGCGTTATCAGACAGGAGGCTAGTTTTGCTGCGCGTGTGGTCACACAAAGTCAGGCGCTGCAGCGTCAGGCGGTAGTGCAATCCGCGATGGAATGGGGGCGTATACAACCCTGGCGCTTACAACCCGTCGTACAGTGTCGGCGCGATCCCACGCAGAATGCCGCGGTTTGCCTGCGCCTGCTTACCAATAATTTCGTGCTGCTAATCGCCCACTATGAAGGAGTATTTTTATGGCGTCAGGGGGCGGTTATTGATGGCAACATAGAATTCTCGGCGCATGGCTGGAGCGATTTTTGTCCGCTTAAGGAGCAGACGTTATGCCAGATCCCCTGAACAGTCAGCGTGGCTTTAGTCTGCCGGAAGTTATGCTGGCAATGGTACTGATGATCATGATTGTGACCGCGTTGTCAGGATACCAGCGGGTGCTAATGAACAGCTTTATTATCAGAAACCAGTATCAACAACTCTGGCGTCACGCCTGGCAGCAAAGCCAGCTGTACCAGTTTTCATCGCCTGTGAACTGGCAGGTTAACCGAATGCAGACAACGAGAGCGGGATGTGTCAGCATCAACGTCATAATTTCTTCACCCCTCGGCAGGCAGGGTCAGATGACGCGTCTGCATTGCCCGAATCGTCAGTAGTCAGGAGTCGCTATGTTAAGGGTCTACCACTCCAACCGTCTGGATGTGCTGGAAGCGTTAATGGAGTTTATCGTTGAGCGCGAGCGGCTGGACGACCCCTTTGAGCCTGAGATGATCCTGGTTCAAAGTACCGGTATGGCGCAGTGGTTACAAATGACTCTTGCACAGAAGTTTAGTATTGCCGCCAATATCGATTTTCCGCTGCCCGCGAGTTTTATCTGGGATATGTTTGTGCGTGTGCTGCCGGATATCCCGAAAGAGAGCGCGTTCAGCAAACAGAGCATGAGCTGGAAGTTGATGACGCTGTTGCCGCAATTGCTGGATGGCGATGACTTTGCATTGCTGCGCCACTATCTGACGGACGACACCGATAAACGTAAGCTTTTTCAGCTTTCCTCGCGCGCGGCTGACCTTTTCGACCAGTATTTAGTCTACCGCCCTGACTGGTTGACCCAGTGGGAAGCGGGGCGACTGGTTGAGGGACTCGGCGAGTCTCAGGCCTGGCAGGCACCGTTGTGGAAAGCGCTGGTGGAATACACCGCGGAGTTGGGCCAGCCGCGTTGGCATCGTGCCAATTTATACCAACGATTTATTCAGACGTTGGAAAACGCGTCCGAGTGCCCGCAGGGACTGCCTTCTCGCGTCTTTATTTGCGGCATTTCGGCGCTGCCGCCGGTTTATTTGCAGGCATTGCAGGCTCTGGGTAAGCACATCGATATTCATCTGTTGTTTACCAACCCTTGTCGCTACTACTGGGGAGATATTAAAGATCCTGCCTGGCTGGCGAAGCTGATGGCGCGTCAGCGTCGGCACAGCTTTGAAGAACGGCACCTGCCGCTGTTTCGTGATAACCAGAAAGCCGAAGGATTATTTAACAGCGATGGCGAACAGGATGTGGGCAACCCGATGCTGGCCTCGTGGGGCAAACTGGGGCGTGATTACATTTATTTGCTTTCGGAGCTGGAAAATAGTCAGGAACTGGATGCGTTTGTCGACATTACGCCTGACAACCTTTTGCATAATATTCAATCAGATATTCTGGAACTCGAAAGTCATGCCGTGGCGGGCGTCACGCTGAAAGAATATTCCCGTAGTGACAATAAACGCCGGCTTGATCTGAACGATACCAGCGTGACTTTCCATGTCTGCCATAGCCCACAGCGCGAGGTGGAAATTCTGCATGACCGGCTGTTGGCCATGCTGGAAGCGGACCCAACGCTGACGCCGCGCGATATTATCGTGATGGTGGCGGACATCGACAGCTACAGCCCATTCATTCAGTCGGTCTTTGGCAGTGCACCAGCCGAGCGTTACTTACCTTATGCGATTTCCGACCGTCGGGCACGTCAGTCTCATCCCGTCTTACAGGCTTTTATTAGTCTGCTGTCTCTACCGGATAGCCGTTTTGTCTCAGAGGATGTTCTGGCGTTACTGGATGTCCCCGTGCTGGCGGCGCGTTTCAACATTGATGAAGAAGGGTTGCGCTATCTTCGCTTATGGGTCAATGAATCCGGGATTCGTTGGGGAATTGACGACGATAACGTGCGTGAACTGGAACTTCCGCCTACAGGTCAGCATACCTGGCAATTTGGTTTAACGCGTATGCTGCTCGGCTACGCGATGGAAAGTGCGCAGGGCGAGTGGCAATCGGTATTGCCTTACGATGAGTCCAGCGGTTTGATTGCCGAGCTGGTAGGGCATCTGGCCTCGTTGCTGATGCAGCTTAATCTCTGGCGTAGAGGCTTAGCGCAGGAACGACCGCTGGAAGAGTGGCTACCTGTTTGTCGGGAAATGCTTAATGATTTCTTCCTGCCGGACGCGGATACCGAAGCGGCGATGACGCTGATTGAACAGCAGTGGCAGGCTATTATCACCGAAGGTTTAGGGGCCGAGTACGGCGATGCTATACCGCTCTCTCTGTTACGTGATGAGCTGGCCCAGCGCCTTGATCAGGAACGCATCAGCCAGCGCTTCCTGGCGGGTCCCGTTAACATTTGTACGCTGATGCCGATGCGCTCCATTCCGTTCAAAGTGGTGTGCCTGCTGGGTATGAACGATGGGGTTTATCCACGCCAGCTTGCGCCGCTGGGCTTTGATTTAATGAGTCAAAAACCGATGCGGGGCGATCGCAGCCGTCGTGATGATGACCGCTATCTGTTCCTCGAAGCATTGATTTCGGCACAGCAGACGCTCTACATCAGCTACATTGGCCGCTCTATCCAGGATAACAGCGAGCGCTTCCCGTCGGTGCTGGTGCAAGAACTGATGGACTACATCGGGCAAAGCCATTATCTGCCGGGTGACGAATTGTTGACCTGCGATCAAAGCGAGGCAAGGGTAAAAGCGCACATTACCCGTTTGCATACCCGTATGCCCTTTGATGCACAAAACTATTTGCCGGGCGAACAGCAAAGCTATGCCCGGGAATGGCTGCCTGCGGCGAGTCTGTCAGGAAAAGCGCACACGGATTTTGTGCAGCCTCTTCCTTTTGAAATGCCAGAAACACTGACTCTGGAAACGCTGCAGCGATTTTGGGCTCACCCGGTGCGGGCCTTTTTCCAGATGCGTTTGAGGGTCAACTTCCGCTCTGAAGAGAGTGAGATCCCGGACACGGAGCCTTTCACCCTTGAAGGATTAACCCGCTATCAGCTTAATCAGCAATTACTTAATACACTGGTTGAAGAGAACGACGTTGAACGACTGTTTCGTCGTTTTCGTGCGGCGGGCACGCTACCCTATGGGCCGTTTGGCGAAATTCTGTGGGATACGCAGCGTCAGGAGATGCAGTCGCTGGCTGAGCGTATTATCGCCTGTCGTCAGCCCTGTCAGAGCATGGAAATCGATCTTAACTGTAACGGCGTACAAATCACCGGTTGGTTGCCGCAGGTTCAAGAGGACGGTTTGTTGCGCTGGCGCCCATCTTTGATCAGCATTGCGCAGGGCGTGCAACTTTGGCTGGAACATCTTGTCTATTGTGCGAGTGGCGGTACGGGAGAGAGCCGATTATTCCTGCGTAAAGACGGGGAATGGCGTTTTCCGCCGCTGGATGCAGAACAGGCGTTGCTGTATCTGTCGCAACTCATTGAGGGGTATCGGGAAGGCATGTCGTCACCATTGCTGGTATTGCCCGAAAGCGGCGGTGCATGGATAAAAACCTGTTATGACGCCGCAAATGATGCCATGTTAGATGACGATGCAACGTTGCAAAAAGCGCGCAGTAAGTTTCTGCAAGCCTATGAAGGCAACATGATAGTACGTGGCGAAGGTGATGATATCTGGTATCAACGTCTTTGGCGTCAACTGGATGCTGATACGCTGGAGACTATTGTTTTACAGTCTCAACGCTACCTGTTACCGATTTTTCGCTTCAATCAGTCATGATGGCTGTATAAAAATTGCGCAATTCGATAGCTTCCACTATGATGCGCATTCTGTCACGGACTGATTCTTACAAAGAGAAGATGCTGGCTCGTTCAGCACATAGTCTTGCCCTGTTCAGACCATGTATTTATGCGTGGTTTGTAGTGAACAGGTGAATACGTTAATGATGAGGTTTGTGAATGCCCCGCAGCACCTGGTTCAGCGCATTACTGTTGTTCGTCGCCCTTTGGGTTCCCGTAAGTCAGGCAGATACCGGTTGGCAGCCTTTAGCTGAAACCATCCGTAAAAGCGATAAAGATACCCGTCAGTATCAGGCCGTGCGCCTTGATAACGGCATGGTTGTGCTGCTGGTATCCGATCCTCAGGCCGTGAAATCCCTTTCTGCACTGGTAGTCCCCGTGGGCTCGCTGGAAGATCCGGACGATCATCAGGGGCTGGCACACTATCTCGAACACATGTGCCTGATGGGCTCGAAAAAATACCCGCAGCCGGACAGCCTGGCTGAATTTCTGAAAATGCACGGCGGTAGCCACAATGCCAGCACTGCGCCTTATCGTACGGCCTTCTATCTTGAAGTCGAAAACGACGCGTTGGTGGGGGCGGTGGATCGCCTGGCGGATGCTATTGCCGATCCATTGTTGGATAAAAAATATGCCGACCGTGAGCGTAACGCGGTTAACTCCGAGCTGACGCTGGCGCGTACCCGAGACGGGATGCGTATGGCGCAGGTGAGCGCTGAGACTATCAACCCGGCGCACCCTGGCTCTCGTTTCTCTGGCGGGAATCTAGAGACATTAAGCGACAAACCGGGCAACCCGGTGGTACAGGCGTTACAAAAATTTCATGAAAAGTACTACTCCGCGAACCTGATGAAGGCGGTGATTTATAGCAATAAACCGCTGCCAGAGCTGGCGCGTATAGCGGCTGACACCTTTGGGCGCGTGCCGAACAGAAATATCGAAAAGCCTGAAATTACCGTACCGGTCGTCACTGATGCGCAAAAGGGCATCATCATCCACTATGTTCCGGCAATGCCGCGTAAAGTATTGCGCGTCGAGTTTCGTATCGATAACAACAGCGCGCAGTTCCGCAGTAAAACCGATGAGCTGGTGACCTACCTGATTGGCAATCGTAGTCCGGGCACATTGTCTGACTGGCTGCAAAAGCAGGGCCTGGTTGAAGGTATTCGCGCAGACTCCGATCCGGTGGTCAACGGGAACAGCGGCGTGTTAGCCATTTCCGCGACGTTAACCGACAAGGGGCTGGCGAATCGCAATGAAGTTGTCGCGGCAATCTTTAGCTACCTCAATTTGTTACGCGAGAAAGGCGTCGATAAACGCTATTTTGACGAGCTGGCGCATGTGCTGGATCTCGATTTCCGTTATCCCTCCATCACCCGTGATATGGACTACGTGGAATGGCTGGCTGATACCATGATCCGCGTTCCCGTCGAGCATACGCTGGATGCGGTGAATATTGCTGACCAGTACGATGCGAAAGCTGTTGAGCAACGTCTGGCAATGATGACGCCGCAGAATGCGCGTATCTGGTATATCAGCGCGAAAGAGCCGCATAATAAAACCGCTTATTTTGTCGATGCGCCTTACCAGGTGGATAAAATCAGTGACAAAACCTTTGCCGACTGGCAGCAAAAAGCACAGGGCATTGCGCTGTCGTTACCGGAGGTGAACCCCTACATTCCGGATGATTTCACGCTGATTAAGACGGATAAAAAATACGCTCATCCGGAGCTGATTGTTGATGAGCCGGATTTACGCGTGGTGTATGCCCCGAGCCAGTATTTTGCCAGCGAGCCGAAGGCTGACGTCAGCGTGATCCTGCGTAACCCGAAAGCCATGGACAGCGCCCGCAACCAGGTCTTATTCGCACTTAACGATTACCTGGCGGGGATTGCGCTCGATCAGTTAAGTAACCAGGCATCGGTAGGTGGAATTGGTTTCTCTACCAACGCTAACAATGGGTTGATGCTTAACGCCAACGGCTACACCCAACGTTTGCCGCAGCTTTTTCAGGCGCTGCTGAGCGGCTATTTCAGCTATACCTCAACGGATGAACAACTGGAACAGGCGAAATCCTGGTATGCCCAGATGATGGATTCCGCAGAAAAGGGTAAAGCCTACGATCAGGCTATTATGCCGGTGCAGATGCTTTCTCAGGTGCCTTATTTTTCACGTGATGAGCGCCGTCAGTTGCTGCCTTCCATCACCCTGAAAGAGGTGATGACCTACCGCGACGCCTTAAAAACCGGTGCGCGACCTGAATTCCTGGTCATTGGAAATATGAGCGAAGCTCAGACAACGAGCATGGCGCGGGATATCCAAAAACAGCTTGGTGCGAACGGGTCACAGTGGTGTCGTAACAAAGATGTGGTGGTGGACAAGAAGCAGTCCGTCATCTTTGAAAAAGCAGGCAGCAGCACGGATTCAGCACTGGCGGCGGTATTTGTGCCAACCGGATACGATGAATACACCAGTTCAGCCTACAGCGCCATGTTGGGGCAGATTGTTCAGCCGTGGTTCTACAATCAGCTGCGTACTGAAGAACAGTTAGGTTACGCCGTATTTGCTTTCCCGATGAGCGTTGGCCGTCAGTGGGGAATGGGGTTCTTGCTGCAAAGCAGTGATAAGCAGCCGTCTTACCTCTGGGAGCGTTATAAAGCGTTCTTCCCGACGGCGGAAGCGAAGCTGCGGGCGATGAAACCTGAAGAGTTCGCGCAAATTCAGCAGGCGATTATTGCGCAAATGCTGCAGGCGCCGCAAACGCTGGGGGCAGAAGCCTCACAGTTAAGCAAAGATTTTGATCGCGGCAATATGCGCTTCGATTCACGTGATAAAATAGTGGCTCAGATTAAACTGCTGACGCCGCAAAAACTTGCCGACTTCTTCCATCAGGCGGTGGTTGAGCCGCAAGGCATGGCGATATTGTCACAGGTTTCCGGCAGTCAGAACGGGCAAGCAGAATATGTGCACCCGGAAGGCTGGAAAGTGTGGCAGACCGTCAGCGCGTTGCAGCAAACCTTACCCCTGATGAGTGATAAGAATGAATGATGCCGCTGAGTCCCTTGATCCACTGCGTTTGCCCCTGACGGGCGAGCGTCTGATTGAAGCCTCTGCGGGCACCGGTAAAACCTTTACCATCGCCGCCCTGTATTTACGTTTACTGCTTGGACTGGGCGGCTCTGCCGCCTTTCCTCGTCCTCTGACCGTCGAAGAACTGCTGGTAGTCACCTTCACTGAGGCGGCTACCGAAGAGTTGCGCGGTCGAATTCGTAGCAACATTCATGAACTGCGAATTGCCTGCCTGCGTGAAACCACCGACAACCCGCTATATGCCCGTTTGTTAGATGAAATTGCCGATAAAAAACAGGCTGCTCAGTGGCTGTTATTGGCTGAAAGACAGATGGATGAAGCGGCGGTGTTTACCATCCACGGTTTTTGTCAGCGTATGCTCAGCCTTAACGCCTTTGAGTCTGGCATGTTGTTCGAACAGCAGCTGATAGAGGATGAATCGCTGCTGCGCTATCAGGCCTGCGCGGACTTCTGGCGTCGGCACTGCTACCCGTTGCCCCGCGACATTGCGCAGGTGGTTTTTGAAACGTGGAAAGGGCCGCAGGCGCTGCTGAGAGATATCGATCGCTATCTGCAAGGGGAAGCACCGGTTATCAAGGCTCCTCCGCCCGATGACGAAACGCTGGCCTCCCGGCATGAACAAATTCTTGCACGCATTAACCAGATCAAGCAGCAATGGCGTGATTCTGTTGATGAGCTGGATGGTCTGCTGGAAGCCTCCGGGATCGATCGGCGTAAATTTAATCGCGCTAACCAGGGTAAGTGGATCGAAAAGATCAGCGCATGGGCGCAGGAAGAAACCCAAAGCTATCAGTTGCCTGATGCGTTGGAGAAATTCTCCCAGCGCTTTTTAGAAGAGCGAACCAAAGCGGGCGGGATAACTCCTCAGCACCCGCTTTTCGTCGCTATTGATGAACTGCTTAGCGAACCGTTAACCCTGCGCGATCTGGTGATCACCCGGGCGCTGGCGGAGATCCGCGCGGCGGTTGCCGAGGAGAAACGCCGCCGCGGCGAGCTGGGTTTTGACGATATGCTCAGCCGTCTGGATGCAGCGTTGCGCAGTGAAAGCGGCGATGCGCTGGCGACGGCTATTCGCACCCGTTTTCCGGTTGCCATGATCGATGAATTCCAGGATACCGATCCGCAGCAGTACCGTATTTTTCGTCGGATCTGGCAGCATCAGCCGGATACCGCACTTCTGCTGATTGGCGATCCAAAACAGGCGATTTACGCGTTTCGCGGTGCGGATATCTTCACCTATATGAAGGCGCGCAGCGAAGTCAGCGCACACTATACGCTTGATACCAACTGGCGTTCGGCCCCTGGCATGGTCAATAGCGTGAATACGCTTTTCAGCCAGATGGACGACGCCTTTATGTTCCGCGAAATCCCCTTCAGCCCGGTAAAATTCGCAGAAAAAAACCAGTCGCTTCAGTTTGTTTTACACGGTGAAACGCAGCCAGCCATGAGTATGTGGCTGATGGAAGGGGAAAGCTGTGGCGTAGGCGACTATCAGAACTACATGGCGCAGGTGTGCGCCACGCAAATTCGCGACTGGCTTAAGGCCGGACATTCTGGCGCTGCGCAACTGGTCAGTGGCAAAGCATCCAGCCCGGTACGCGCGTCGGACATCAGCGTACTGGTACGTAGCCGCCAGGAAGCGGCGCTGGTCCGCGATGCGCTGACGCAACTGGCCATTCCCTCCGTCTACCTCTCTAACCGTGACAGCGTATTTGAAACGCTGGAAGCGCAGGAGTTGCTGTGGGTGCTGCAGGCGGTGATGACGCCGGAGCGTGAGAACACGCTGCGTAGCGCGCTGGCGACCTCAATGATGGGGCTGAATGCGCAGGATCTTGAAGCGTTAAATAACGACGAAAATGCCTGGGATGCGGTGGTCGAGGAGTTCGATGGTTATCGTCAGATCTGGCATAAACGCGGCGTGATGCCGATGCTGCGCGCGCTGATGGCTGCCCGCCAGATTGCGGAGAACCTGCTGGCGACGGCGGGGGGCGAACGTCGACTGACCGACATTTTACATATCAGCGAACTGTTGCAGGAAGCGGGCTCGCAGCTGGAAAGCGAGCATGCGCTGGTGCGCTGGTTGTCCCAGCATATTCTTGAACCCGACAGCAATGCGTCCAGTCAGCAGCTCAGGCTCGAAAGCGACAAGCATTTGGTTAAAATCGTCACCATCCATAAATCGAAAGGGCTGGAATATCCGCTGGTCTGGCTGCCATTTATCACCAATTTCCGCGTCCAGGATCAGGCTTTCTACCACGATCGCAGCTCCTTTGAAGCGGTGCTGGATCTCAGCGATGCCGAGGAGAGCGTTGAGCTGGCAGAAGCGGAACGTCTGGCGGAAGACCTGCGTTTGCTGTATGTCGCGCTAACCCGTTCGGTATGGCACTGCAGCCTTGGCGTTGCGCCGTTGGTACGACGTCGGGGCGATAAAAAAGGGGATACCGATGTGCATCAGAGCGCCCTTGGTCGCCTGTTACAAAAAGGTGAGCCGATGGATGCCGCGGGTCTGCGTGGCGCGATTGAAGCGCTTTGCAGCAACGATATTGCCTGCCAGACTCCCGGGCAGCCTGACGGCGAACCCTGGCAGGTTGCGCAGTCTGTTAGCAGTGAACTGAGTGCAAAAATACTGCAGCGTACGCCCGGCGATAGCTGGCGCGTGACCAGTTATTCCGGTCTGCAACAGCGTGGACATGGTATTGCGCAGGATCTGATCCCACGACTGGATATCGATGCCGCAGGCGTCGGTGAGGTTATTGAAGAATCAGGACTCACACCGCATCAGTTCCCGCGCGGTGCTTCGCCGGGTACGTTCTTGCATAGCCTGTTTGAAAATCTCGATTTTACGCAACCGGTGGATCCGCATTGGGTCGAGGAGCAACTGGCGTTGGGCGGTTATGACGCGCACTGGACGCCGGTTTTGACCGAATGGCTGGACGCCATTTTGCAGGCACCTCTCAACGAGACGGGCGTGAGTTTGAGTCAGCTTTCCGCGCGAGAAAAACAGGTGGAGATGGAGTTTTATCTGCCGATTTCGCAGCCGCTGATGGCCAGTCAACTTGATGCGTTGATTCGTCAGTACGATCCGCTCTCGGCGGGGTGCCCTGCGTTGGACTTTATGCAGGTGCGCGGCATGCTAAAAGGCTTTATTGACCTGGTATTCCGCCACCAGGGGCGCTATTACCTGCTCGATTACAAATCGAACTGGCTGGGTGAAGACAGCTCCGCCTATACGCAGCAGGCGATGGCCTCTGCCATGCAGGCGCATCGCTACGACCTGCAATATCAACTTTATACCCTGGCGCTGCATCGCTACTTGCGCCATCGCATTGCTGATTACGATTATGAACGCCATTTTGGCGGCGTTATCTATCTCTTCCTGCGTGGCGTTGACCGTGAAAATCCGCAGCAGGGAATTTATGCGACCCGACCTGACGGAGAGTTGATCGCTTTGATGGACGAGTTGTTTGCCGGTGTGCCGCTGGAGGAGATGTCATGACAATCCAGAAACGATTACTGGAAGCCGTTGAGCAAAAGCAGCTCCGCCCTCTGGATGCCCAGTTCGCGCTGGCGGTTGCCGGAAATGATAACCCTGCCGTTGCGCTGGCAGCGGCGTTGCTCAGCCGTGAAGCAGGAGAAGGGCACGTCTGCTTACCGCTTTCGCGTCTATCCCGAAGTGAGGACGCCCATCCTCTGTTAAGCGCCTGGCTCGCTGAAGCGGGAGAGCCCGAAGACTGGGCGGAATGCCTGCTGGCCTCCGGGGCGGTAAGCCGTGGCGAGCAGCCCACACCGCTGGTGCTGTACGGCGATCGTTTGTATCTGAACCGGATGTGGCATAACGAACGCGCGGTGGCGCGCTTTTTCGGTGAAGTTAACTACGCCATTGAGGTGGATGAACAACGGCTGACCCACACGCTGGCAGCGCTGTTTCCGCCCGTTGAAGGCGTTAACTGGCAAAAAGTGGCCGCTGCTGTCGCGCTGACCCGTCGTATATCGGTGATCTCCGGCGGACCGGGGACCGGAAAAACAACAACGGTGGCGAGGCTTCTGGCGGCGTTGATTCAGATGGCGGACGGTGAACGCTGTCGTATTCGCCTGGCGGCGCCCACGGGAAAAGCAGCAGCACGTCTGACCGCCTCGCTGGGCGCGGCGTTGCGTGAACTGCCGCTGACCGATGAGCAAAAGAAGCGCATTCCCGATGATGCCAGTACGCTGCATCGATTATTAGGCGCTCAGCCTGGTAGCCAACGCTTGCGGCATCATGCAGGAAACCCGCTGCATCTTGACGTGCTGGTAGTGGATGAAGCCTCGATGATCGATTTGCCGATGATGTCGCGCCTTATCGATGCGCTACCGCCACACGGGCGGGTGATTTTTCTGGGCGATCGCGACCAGCTCGCTTCTGTTGAAGCGGGGGCGGTACTGGGGGATATCTGTGCTTTCGTCGGTGATGGTTTTACCCCGGAGCGTGCCCGCCAGCTTAGTCGCCTGACTGAAACCACTATTCCGGCTGGTTCGGGAACTCAGGCGGCTGCTCTGCGCGACAGTTTGTGCCTGCTGCAAAAGAGCTACCGTTTCGGTAGCGATTCCGGAATCGGTCAGTTGGCTGCGGCGATTAATCGTGGTGACAAAGCCGCGATAAAAACGGTCTTCCAGCAGGGATTTGGCGACATCGAAAAACGCGCTCTGCACAGCAGCGAAGATTACGCTGCGATGCTGGAGGAAGCGCTGGCGGGTTATGGTCACTATCTGGATTTACTGCGCGAGCGCGCCGAGCCGGATGCTGTCATTCAGGCCTTCAATGAGTATCAGCTATTGTGTGCCCTGCGGGAAGGTCCGTTTGGCGTGGGTGGTTTGAATGAACGCATTGAGCAGGTGATGGCGCAAAAACGCAAAATTCACCGTTCGACGCATAGCCGCTGGTATGAGGGAAGGCCAGTGATGATCGCGCGCAATGACAGTTCGCTGGGATTATTTAACGGTGATATTGGCATTGCCCTGGATCGTGGGCAGGGTCTGAGGGTGTGGTTTGCGCTGCCGGGCGGTTCTATCAAATCGGTCCAGCCCAGCCGCTTGCCTGAACATGAAACCACCTGGGCAATGACGGTGCACAAATCGCAGGGATCTGAGTTTGACCACGCGGCGTTGATTTTACCCAACCAGCATTCACCTGTGGTGACTCGCGAGCTGGTCTATACCGCCGTTACCCGCGCGCGCCGTCGTTTGTCGCTGTATGCCGATGAGCGGATATTGAGTGGCGCCATTGCCACCCGAACCGAACGCCGCAGCGGATTGTCGGCGTTGTTTAATGATGGCATGATGTAGGCCGGATAAGCGTCAGCGCCATCCGGCTGTGTGCCTGATGGCGACGCTATCGCGTCTGATCAGGCCTACGATCTGCATACCAAAGATGTGCCAGCGAACTTTATGCCGCATCCGGCAACCACGCCTATGCCAAATCCGCCATCAGCACTTTTGACCGCCGCTGATAGTTGTACATCTCTTTTTTGCTTTCCGGCAGCAGGTCGATATCTACCGGCGTGAAGCCTCGCTCCTGAAACCAGTGAATGCTGCGCGTGGTCAGCACGAACAGCTTGCTCAGCCCCATTTGCCGGGCCTGCGCGGCGATCCGTTCCAGCAACACTTCCCCGCGCGACGAGCTACGGTAGTCCGGATGTACCGCTACGCATGCCATTTCGCCAATTCTCTCTTCCGGGAAAGGGTACAGAGCGGCACAGGCGATAGTCAGGTTATCACGCTGAATAATCGTGAATTTGTCGATCTCCATTTCCAACTGCTCGCGCGAGCGGCGGACCAGAATACCTTGCTGTTCCAGCGGGCGGATAAGCTCCAGAATCCCGCCGATATCGTTAATGGTAGCGCGACGGATCTGCTCGGCGCTTTCCATCACGATCTGCGTACCGATGCCGTCACGGGAGAACAGTTCTTGCAGCAATGCACCATCTTCCTGATAGCTGATCAGATGGCAGCGGCGTACACCACTGCGACAGGCTTTCACTGCTCCGCGCAGGAAGCGCACCGTACCGGAGCTGTAATCGCCTTTCTCTTCCTGCAACTCAACGCGAGCCTGAGCTTCGTTAGGAAACAACTCGGAAATAATATCGCCATCATCGTTGGTGACACCCTGAGACGAGCAAAAACCGATCATTTTCTCTGCCTTCAGTTTGATAGCCAGCTGCGTGGCGACCTCTTCTGACGTCAGATTAAAGCTCTCACCAGTGACGGAAACGGCGACTGGGCCCATCAGCACAATCGCGCCGCTATCTAACTGGCGGTGAATGGCATCTTCATCGATGCGACGAATACGCCCGCTATGGCAGTAATCTACGCCGTCATCAACGCCCAGCGGCTGGGAGATAATAAAATTACCGCTGACCACATTGATGTGTGCACCCTGCAATGGCGTATTATTCAGGCTCATCGACAGGCGGGCGGTAATATCAAGCTGAAGTAGCCCCGCAGCCTGTTTGACCAGCTCCAGAGTTTTCGCATCGGTGACGCGCGTATTTTTGTGGTACACCGGCTCATGATGATGCGCCGCAAGATTGGCATCAATCTGCGGTCGTGCGCCATAGACTACGACCAGGCGGATGCCGAGGCTATGAAGAAGACCAATGTCATTGACGATACTGGAAAAGTTTTCATGCTCTATGGCTTCGCCGCCCAGCATAATGACAAACGTTTTTCCCCGATGGGTATTAATATAGGGAACAGAATGGCGGAATCCCTGTACCAGTTCGGTTCTACGCTCCTTCACCACGGCACACCCTCATTGCATGATTATTCGTAATTTGTGTATTTTTATTCTGTTTTGGTTCTGTGCGCAAGCGTAATTTTTACCCATGCTGAAGATTTTTATCAGTAATACCGTGAATATAAAAAGAATGTTTACCCTTTTATAGATGACAGATTATGCGTCATTCGCTAAAGTTTCCGGTCAATTCGGACGTTTTACGTATTACCTCTAAAAAGATTTCTTTTGCTCGGGAGAAGCATGTCGGGATCCAATTCAGCAATCAGTCGCCGCCGTTTATTGAAAGGTGCGGGTGCTATGTGGCTTTTGAGCGTCAGCCAGGTGGGTCTGGCGGCCGTGAGTCAGGTCGTTGCCGTACGTATCTGGCCTGCGTCCAGCTACACTCGCGTCACGGTAGAATCTAACCGTCTGCTGAAATACAAACAGTTTGCCCTGAGTAATCCTGAGCGTGTGGTTGTGGATATTGAAGACGTTAATTTGAACTCGGTGCTCAAGGGCATTGGGACGCAGATTCGTCCTGACGATCCGTATATTAAGTCGGCGCGCGTTGGCCAGTTTGATCCAAAGACCGTGCGGATGGTGTTCGAGCTGAAACAGAATGTGAAGCCGCAACTTTTTGCGCTGGCTCCGGTGGCAGGCTTTAAAGAACGTCTGGTGATGGATCTCTATCCCGCGAATGCCCAGGACGTTCAGGACCCGCTGCTGGCATTGCTGGAAGATTACAACAAGGGCGATCTGGATAAACAGGTGCCACCTGCACAAAGTGGCCCGCAGCCGGGTAAAGCGGGGCGCGATCGTCCCATTGTCATTATGTTGGATCCGGGCCACGGCGGAGAAGACTCCGGTGCGGTGGGGAAATACAAGACGCGTGAAAAGGATGTGGTGCTGCAGATTGCCCGCCGCCTGCGAGCCCTCATAGAGAAAGAGGGCAACATGAAGGTCTTTATGACACGAAATGAAGATATCTTCATTCCGCTTAAAGTCCGCGTGGCGAAAGCGCAGAAGCAGCGTGCAGACCTGTTTGTTTCTATTCACGCTGATGCCTTTACCAGTCGACAACCCAGCGGTTCTTCGGTGTTTGCGCTCTCGACCAAAGGTGCGACCAGTACCGCAGCGAAATATCTGGCGCAGACCCAGAACGCCTCGGATCTCATCGGTGGCGTCAGTAAGAGCGGTGACCGTTACGTCGACCACACCATGTTTGACATGGTGCAGTCGCTGACCATCGCCGACAGCCTGAAGTTTGGTAAAGCGGTATTGAATAAGCTTGGTAAAATCAACAACCTGCATAAGAATCAGGTTGAACAGGCCGGGTTTGCGGTACTAAAAGCGCCGGATATCCCGTCCATTCTGGTCGAAACGGCATTTATCAGTAACGTTGAGGAAGAGCGCAAACTCAAAACGGCGACCTTCCAGCAGGAAGTTGCAGAGTCGATTCTGGCAGGGATTAAAGCCTATTTTGCCGATGGGGCGACACTGGCGAGAAGGGGATAACAAAAAAGCGCTGAAAAGCGCTTTTTTTACGGACCGCAGATACAAAAAAACACCCGTCAGGGTGTTCATAATGTTGGTTGCGGGGGCCGGATTTGAACCGACGACCTTCGGGTTATGAGCCCGACGAGCTACCAGGCTGCTCCACCCCGCGTCCGTCTTTACTCTTCATCGAGTAAACTTGTATCAGATTATATTGGTTGCGGGGGCCGGATTTGAACCGACGACCTTCGGGTTATGAGCCCGACGAGCTACCAGGCTGCTCCACCCCGCGTCCGTCATTACTCTTCCATCGAGTAACGTTACTGCTTCTGATTTTAATTGGTTGCGGGGGCCAGATTTGAACTGACGACCTTCGGGTTATGAGCCCGACGAGCTACCAGGCTGCTCCACCCCGCGTCCGTGGATGCGCACTATACTCTGCTCGCATTTTCATGCAACCCTTTTTTCACCTTGATCACGTTTTTAGGGTGAAAATGAACAAAAACAACGCATTCTGGATTATTTTTTGCTCAAAATTTGCGTTCGGGTATGTATACGCATTTCATTAGGTTCGGGGGTTTGTTATCTTCGTCTCGCATTCAGGCAACATAAGACGAGAACAATGAAAGGACGTTGGGCAAAATATCTTCTGGCGGGAGCAGTAGTTGCGATGCTCGCCGCGTGTTCCTCAAAACCCACCGATCGTGGGCAGCAGTATAAAGACGGGAAATTTACCCAGCCTTTCTCACTGGTGAACCAGCCTGATGCGGTTGGCGCACCAATCAATGCCGGTGATTTCGCCGAGCAGGTTAATCAAATTCGTAGCGCTTCGCCACGTTTGTACGGTAACCAGAGCAACGTCTACAACGCTATCCAGCAATGGTTACGCGCGGGCGGTGATACGCGCAGTATGCGTCAGTTTGGTATTGATGCATGGCAAATGGAAGGGGCTGATAACTACGGTAACGTCCAGTTTACCGGTTACTACACGCCGGTTATCCAGGCGCGGCATACGCGCCAGGGCGAGTTTCAGTATCCTATCTATCGTATGCCGCCAAAACGTGGGCGCTTACCATCCCGTGCCGAGATCTACGCGGGCGCGCTAAGCGACAATTATATTCTGGCATACAGTAACTCCCTGATGGATAACTTCATTATGGATGTTCAGGGCAGTGGTTACATCGATTTTGGCGATGGCAGCCCGCTCAACTTCTTTAGCTATTCCGGGAAAAACGGCCACGCCTATCGCAGTATCGGTAAAGTGCTTATCGACCGTGGCGAAGTGAAAAAAGAAGATATGTCGATGCAGGCTATTCGTCATTGGGGTGAAACACACAGCGAAGCCGAAGTGCGTGAGCTGCTGGAGCAGAACCCATCGTTTGTCTTCTTTAAACCACAATCTTTTGCTCCGGTGAAAGGGGCCAGCGCGGTACCGTTGATTGGCCGCGCATCCGTGGCTTCTGACCGCAGTATCATTCCTGCGGGCACAACGTTACTGGCGGAAGTCCCGTTACTGGACAATAACGGCAAGTTTACCGGCCAGTACGAACTGCGTCTGATGGTGGCGTTGGATGTGGGCGGGGCGATAAAAGGACAGCACTTCGACATCTATCAGGGTATTGGCGCAGACGCCGGACACCGTGCCGGGTGGTATAATCATTACGGTCGCGTATGGGTACTAAAAACAGCGCCGGGTGCGGGTAACGTGTTCAGCGGTTAATTGCCGGATGGCGCTTCGCTTATCAAGCCTGAATTATTGAGTAGGCCTGATAAGGCGTAGCCACCATCAGGCAGTGATGCAGTCATCAAGGGCGGTATTTGTCCGCCCTTTTTGTTTTCTATATCTGAGGTTCTATGTCTGTGGTTATAAGTGATGCCTGGCGTCAGCGTTTTGGCGGTACGGCGCGTCTGTATGGCGAAAATGCGCTGCAACTGTTTGCTCAATCGCACGTTTGCGTGGTTGGGATTGGCGGAGTGGGGTCATGGGCGGCGGAAGCGCTGGCGCGAACCGGCATTGGCGCCATCACGCTCATCGATATGGATGATGTGTGTGTCACCAATACTAACCGCCAGATCCATGCTTTACGCGATAACGTCGGCCTGGCAAAAGCTGAAGTGATGGCTGAACGTATCCGCCAGATTAACCCGGAGTGCCGGGTGAACGTGGTCGATGATTTTGTCACGCCGGATAACGTTGCTGAATATATGAGTGCGGGATTTTCGTATGTCATTGATGCGATTGATAGCGTGCGCCCAAAAGCGGCACTGATCGCGTACTGTCGGCGTAACAAAATTCCGCTGGTGACCACCGGTGGTGCGGGCGGACAGATCGATCCTACGCAGATTCAGGTCGTTGATTTGGCAAAAACCATCCAGGATCCGTTGGCGGCCAAGCTACGTGAGCGGCTGAAAAGCGATTTTGGCGTGGTGAAAAACAGCAAAGGCAAGCTGGGCGTGGACTGTGTGTTCTCGACCGAAGCGCTGGTGTACCCGCAGGCAGATGGCTCGGTATGTGCGATGAAAGCGACGGCGGAAGGGCCGAAACGTATGGATTGCGCATCCGGGTTTGGCGCGGCCACGATGGTGACCGCCACCTTTGGTTTTGTTGCCGTCTCCCATGCGCTGAAGAAGATGATGGCCAAAGCGGCGCGCCAGCTCTGATTGTGTCGGATGGCGCTATGCTTATCCGACCTACGGTTTGTGCGGTGTTGTAAGCCGGATAAGACGTATCAGCGCCGTCATCCGGCTTTCTGAGCAACCTCAAGAATCGCCTCGTTAAGAGCATGTAGCCCCTGGCTACGCGAGGCGCTGAGCTGCGCGCGTAAACCCAGCTCGTCAAATAATTCCATTGGTGAATGCGCCAGTAACTCGGCGGCCGTTTTACCTTCGACCGCGGTGAGTAATACCGCCAACAGCCCGCGTACTATTCGACCTTCGCTGTCACCAAAGAAATGCAGAGTGCCATTCTCATGAAGAGTATGCCCCAGCCAGACGCGGTTTTCACAGCCCGCGATTTCTTTGGCCCGTGCTTTTAGCGCATCCGGAAGCGCCGGCAACTGCTTACCCAGCAGTATCAGCTGACGATATTTATCTTCCCACTGAGTGAGCGGGATAAAGGTATTGCGTAACGTCTCTTCGGTTACGGTTGTGCCAAACGGGTGTCCGGCGAACAAAGGGCTTGTCATTAATCCACCAATATTTCCAGCGCGCGGTCGACGGCTGCGACCAACGCATCCACATCGCTTTGTGTATTATAAGGGGCAAATGAGGCGCGTAGTGTCCCGGATACGCCCAGTTCTGCCAGTAGCGGTTGCGCGCAGTGTTGCCCCGCGCGCAGCGCAATGCCATATTCGGCCAATAGCGTAACCATATCGCTGTGATGAACACCCGAGAAATCAAAGGCTAACAGACTGGAATCCTGGCTGCGGAAGGACCGAAAGCCGGGGCGTTTCGCCAGCGCATCTTCTGCCAGCGTCGCCAGACCCCGGCTCCAGTTTTCGGCCTGTGCAACGTCGACGTCCGCCAGCCATTCGAGCGCTGCGCTTAGCCCGATAACGCCAGCAACGTTAGGCGTACCGGCCTCCAGCTTCCATGGGGCTGCCTGGGTGGTGAAACCGTCGAAGCTGACTTCGCTAATCATCTTTCCGCCGCCGAGCCACGGTGACATAGCTTCCAGTAATTCAGGCTTACCGTACAGCACGCCAATACCGGTTGGGCCATACAGCTTGTGGCCCGAGAACGCATAGAAATCAATATCTAACTGTTGTACGTCGGCAGGAAAATGGACAATCCCCTGGGCACCATCAACCATCACCACCATGCCAGCCGCATGGGCGAGCGTGATGGCGCGGGCCAGATCCGGGCAGCCACCGGTGACGTTCGACATTTGCCCGAGTGCCAGAATGCGGCTGCGCGGGGTAATGAGTTGCGTAAGGCGCTCAACGTCTGGCAATAAATCGGGGGTGAGTGGGAGTTTGACGACCTTAGCCCCCGTTTGCTCCGCGACCATCAGCCAGGGCACGAGGTTGGCGTGATGTTCCGCTGCGCTAACGATAATCTCATCACCCGGCTGAAGGCGTGGACGCGCATAGCTTTGAGCAACCATGTTGATCGCTTCCGTTGTGCCGCGGGTCCAGACGATGGTTTTGTCATCCGGCGCATTAATCAGGCTTGCGACTTTTTCCCGCGCGGCTTCATAGCGTGCGGTCAGGCGCTGGGCTTCAGCAAACTGGCTGCGATGGACGTTTCCGGCGCTCAGGCTATAAAACTGGTGGGTAGCCTCAATCACCGCCTGTGGCTTCAGCGCCGTAGCAGCGCTGTCGAGATAGACGCCAGCATCGTTGAGTGCGGGAAATTGTGCGCGAAACTGCGCGGGGTTAAAAGCGTTCATGGTATTCCTCAGTTCAGTAAACCGATCGTGGCGCAAAAAGGGCATTGATACAAGGGTTGCGCTAATCATCGGAATACTCTGGATATCCTGGCAAAGCCCGCTCAGTGTCTTATGCTAAATAGCGTTAGGCGAACAATTTTGCCTGTTACGGAGTATGTTTTTAATAGCATAAATCGCTTTAAGGAGAAGAAGATGAAAAAGACTGCCGCCATAATTTCTGCCTGTATGCTGACTTTTGCCCTGAGCGCTTGTTCCGGTTCGAATTACGTGATGCACACCAACGATGGTCGATCAATCGTAGCTGACGGTAAGCCACAGACCGATAGTGAAACGGGGATGATTTCGTATAAAGACGCTAACGGCAACAAACAGCAGATTAACCGCACTGACGTGAAAGAGATGGTAGAACTGGATAACTAACCGGTCATCCATCGACAAAGAGTCGGACAAAAAAAAGCACCGCAATTTGGCGGTGCTACATTAATCACTATGGACAGACAGGGTAAATGTACAGGAAGTGAAAAAGGGTAGCTTTGCTACCATGGTCTGAATCGCAGACCAATTGCAAACACAACAACACAACATCACAACCGTAAGCCAAAAGCCCACCAGAACACGCATTCCGATAAAACTTTTCGTTCCGGCTTCAGGAAGTGCCGCCACTATAGGTATTTGCTGGTAGAACCTCAACGGACAATTTATAATGGCTCAGATAAAAAAAACTAATAGGTTACAGCCTGTTAGTCAATTGTTAAATTCATTTAACATCAAAGCCTAAAAGTCATGTCAAAACGATTACCACCCTTAAATGCGTTGCGTGTTTTTGATGCTGCAGCGCGTCATTTGAGCTTTACTCGCGCAGCAGAAGAGCTTTTTGTGACGCAGGCCGCAGTAAGTCATCAAATCAAGTCTCTTGAGGATTTCCTGGGGCTGAAGCTGTTTCGTCGACGCAATCGATCTTTGCTGTTAACGGAAGAAGGTCAAAGCTACTTCCTCGACATCAAAGAGATTTTTTCGCAATTAACCGACGCGACGCGTAAACTTCAGGCACGTAGTGCAAAAGGTGCACTTACCGTCAGTTTATTGCCCAGTTTTGCGATCCAATGGCTGGTGCCCAGACTCTCTAGCTTTAACTCAGCTTATCCGGGAATCGATGTCAGGATCCAGGCGGTGGACCGTCAGGAAGACAAACTGGCGGACGATGTAGATGTGGCGATTTTCTACGGACGCGGCAACTGGCCGGGTCTGCGCGTTGAAAAATTGTACGCAGAATATTTATTGCCGGTCTGCTCGCCGCTATTACTCACCGGTGATAAACCGTTGAAGACGCCCGACGATCTGGCTAAACACACATTATTGCACGATGCGTCGCGCCGTGACTGGCAAGCCTATACGCGCCAGCTTGGCCTGAATCATATCAACGTACAGCAGGGACCTATCTTCAGCCATAGCGCCATGGTGCTACAGGCTGCTATCCACGGACAGGGGATTGCGCTGGCGAATAACGTCATGGCGCAGTCCGAAATAGAAGCCGGACGTCTGGTCTGTCCGTTTAACGATGTTCTGGTCAGCAAAAACGCATTTTATCTGGTTTGTCATGACAGTCAGGCAGAACTGGGTAAAATAGCCGCCTTCCGTCAGTGGATTTTGGCTAAAGCGGCCACGGAACAAGAAAAATTCCGCTTTCGTTATGAACAATAATTTACGTAGGGTATTCACATGACCAGCCGTTTTATGCTGATTTTTGCCGCCGTAAGTGGCTTTATCTTTGTGGCGTTGGGTGCCTTTGGGGCACATGTTCTGAGTAAAACCCTCGGTGTCGTTGAGATGGGGTGGATCCAGACTGGCCTTGAGTATCAAGCGTTCCATACGTTGGCTATCTTTGGCCTGGCCGTCGCCATGCAGCGACGCATTAGCATTTGGTTTTACTGGAGTAGCGTGTTTCTGGCATTAGGAACGGTGCTGTTTAGCGGCAGCCTGTATTGCCTTGCACTCTCTCATTTACGCCTGTGGGCGTTTGTTACCCCCGTCGGCGGTTTCAGCTTCCTTGTGGGCTGGGCGCTGATGTTAGTGGGTGCTATTAGATTGAAACGTAAGGGCGTTAGCCATGAATAAGGTTGTGTTGTTGTGTCGCCCGGGTTTTGAAAAAGAGTGCGCCGCAGAAATTACGGATAAAGCAGGGCGCCGGGAAATCTTCGGTTTTGCCCGTGTGAAAGACAATGCGGGTTACGTCATCTTCGAATGCTATCAGCAGGATGATGCCGAAAAGCTAGTGAAAGAGCTGCCGTTTAGCTCACTGATTTTTGCCCGTCAAATGTTTGTGGTGGGCGAACTGCTGCAATATTTACCGCCGGAAGACCGCATTACGCCGATCGTTGGCATGCTGCAGGGCGTGGTGGAAAAGGGTGGAGATCTGCGTGTCGAAGTCGCCGACACCAATGAAAGCAAAGAGCTGGTTAAGTTCTGCCGTAAATTTACCGTACCGCTGCGCGCGGCGCTGCGTGAAGCGGGCGTACTGGCAAAATATGAAACGCCGAAACGTCCGGTGGTTCATGTTTTCTTTATCGCCCCTGGCTGTTGTTATACCGGTTATTCCTGGCCTGACAATAACTCACCGTTCTACATGGGTATTCCGCGACTGAAATTCCCGGCCGATGCGCCGAGCCGCTCAACGCTGAAACTGGAAGAAGCGCTGCACGTGTTTATCCCTGCCGATGAATGGGATGAGCGTCTGGCGAACGGAATGTATGCGGTGGATTTAGGGGCCTGCCCGGGCGGATGGACCTATCAGCTGGTTAAACGCAACATGTGGGTTTACTCCGTGGATAACGGTCCAATGGCACAAAGCCTGATGGATACCGGACAGGTCACCTGGCTGCGTGAAGACGGATTTAAATACCGTCCGAATCGCAACAATATTTCGTGGATGGTCTGCGATATGGTGGAGAAGCCGGCGAAGGTCGCCGCGCTGATGGCACAATGGCTGGTCAACGGCTGGTGTCGTGAGACAATATTCAACCTCAAGCTGCCGATGAAAAAACGCTACGAAGAGGTATCACAGAACCTGGCTTACATTCAGGCCCAGCTTGATGAACATGGCGTAAATGCCCAAATTCAGGCGCGTCAGCTGTATCATGACCGTGAAGAAGTAACCGTTCACGTACGTCGTCTGTGGGCGGCCGTCGGCGGTCGTCGCGACGAGCGATAAGGCTACAATCCAGGTCGGATGGCGGCGAAATTGCCCTATTCGGCCTGGATTGATTCAATCAGCTGTGTATCTGAAACAATATGCGTCACATCATCCAGATGCCCAATTCTGGCCTCTCCCGAACGATTAAATTTACTTTTATCGATCAACAATAAAGATTGCGATGCGCGCTTAAGCAGAATGGATTTGAAGTCTGCGTTGGTTGCATTTGAGTCCCAGAGCGCGCCGTCGCTATTGATCCCTTCGCAGGAAAAAATAAACAGGTCAATATCGAGGGATTTAAGCTGCGAGATAAGCGAGGGATTAACGTAGCAACCGTATTTGCGCTCAAGGCGACCGCCGGAGCTGATAAGCTGAATGTGTTCACGTTTAGCCAATTCCTGGCAGATGGGCTGGCTGTTGGTAAAAACGTGAATGTTGATGTCCGGTAGCTGTCGCGCCAGGTACCAGCAGGTTGAGCTGGCGTCTAAAGCTATCACCATACCTTCTTCGATCCATGCCAGCGCTTCGCGGGCAATATTTGCTTTGTGGGCATAGTGGCTTTTTAGTCGTATATGGAACGGGTCGCCACTGTCCTGATTTTCCCGATGAATAGCCTTGGCCCGCCCATGATTGCGTAGCACCTTGCCCTGGGTTTGTAATTCACTGAGATCGCGGCGGATGGTCTCTTTGCTAACGTTTAGCTGCAAAGACAGGGCTTCAGTTGTCAGGCTTTTGTGGTGGGTAAGCAGATCTACGATTGCCTGCTGGCGCGCCGCTTTCATGTTCAGATCCTCATCTGATGATAAATGCCCGTACCAGACGGGCATTCTGACCAGAGATTACGGCGTTACCCCTTTTTTTAAAAGAATATTCCCGTACTTTGCCCGCTCTCCTGTGATAACAATCGCAAACGCCTTTTGCGCTCGTTCGTAAAAGGCATAACGGTCAATACGCGTGATGTCTGGACAGGGGACCTGCAATGAAAGCGCCTGTCGATAGCGAGCCTCGACGTCAGGATCGAGAGCGTCGCCTTCTACTGCGGCCATCATCACCAGCGGTGGGGCGTAGCTGTCCAGTTCAAAAAGCGGAATAATCGCCTGCAGCAGGTCGCTGACCAGCAGACCGTCGGCGCGAATCACCTGCGGTCCCATGCTATGAGCCGGAAAATGAGCATCAGAAAAGATAATCTCATCGCCGTGACCCATTTCAGCCAGCACCTTCAGCAGGTCGGGGGAAATTAAGGGGGATATTGTTTTGAGCATGTTACTCGACTCCTGTCAGTTCGGATTCGGTTTGCGGATAGAAGTAACGGTACTGGTAGCGCACCTGTGCACGGGCCTGTTCCGGTGAGGTAAATTCTCTAATGCCTGACCAGGCAAACATCGCGGCGCCTGCGACGGTGGTTTCGGCGTCATCCAGCACTTTGACAGGGATCCCGAGAACATTAGCTTTAATCTGGTTCCACAATGCGTTACGGCTTCCCCCGCCAACCAATAACAATTCAGTGGCCTGGAAATGACCGATTTTTTCCAGCGTGTGTAAATTCCGCTGCAACTGTTCTGTCAGTCCTTCCAGTGCGGCGCGATAAAAATGCCCGCGGGTGGTATTGAGCGTAACCCCTTGCCAGCCCGCATTCTGAGAGGTCAGCAGGTCGCAGTGCATCTTGACGCCTTCTGCGCCAGCAGGAATGGACCGGGCTTCGTCAATCAGCGTTTGCCAGGGCGATTCGGCAGTCCAAAACAGCTTACGCACCCATTCAAGCACGCCGGAAGCCAGCCACTGCATGCCGGGATTATACAGCCCGGCATGACTGTCTAATTCACAAGTGGAACCCGCATAATGGCTGAGCAGAGAGGTGTCCACCTGTGCGCTGCGTACCATCAGAATTTCCCATGTACCGGAAGAGAGCACCGGTTCGTCTGGCTGAGCTCCCGCGCCAAAGAGCGCAAACTGCGTGTCGTGCCCGGCAGATATCACAGGAATACCCACTGGTAGCCCGAGCAGGCTGGCGGCCTCGTGTTGCAGTACCCCAATTTGTTCGCCCGCTTCCACCAGACGTGGAAACAGTCGGCGCGGTATGCCGGTCGCCTGCAAAATGTCATCACTGAAATCGCGCTGCTGGATGTTCAGCATCTGGCTGGTGCCCGCCATGGTGATATCTGTGGTGAACTCGCCGGTTAAACGGTGGTTGATAAGCGATGAGATAAACAGCCAGGCGTGCGCCTGTTCCAGTAATTGTGGATGGTTTTCTTTTAGCCACACCAGTTTATACAGCGTGTTAAAGCTAAACGCGCCGACGCCGGAGATTTCCTGCAACTGCTGCGGTGACATGTAGCGATGGATATTTTCCATTACTGCTGCGGTTCGCGGGCACTTCCAACTGATTACCGGATATAACTGCCTGCCGTGTTGATCGACCAGCGCACCGTCTACGCCGAAGGTGGTGACGGCGATCCCGCAGATACGGCAATTGGCCAGTTGCGTGGAGAGCCGCTGACAGCAGCCGGCAAAGCGTTGCAAAATGGCTTCCAGCGACCACTGATGCCAGGTACCGTTCTCCGCGGCAATATCGCTGGCGTTGGGCGTAGAGGCGCGGGCGATAATTTTTCCCTGACGGTCAACGGCTATGGCCCGCACGTTGGTCGCGCCACAGTCGAGGACCAGGATAACCTCTTGTTTCATAATTGCTCCTGGGAGATTACCTATTGCCGGATGGCGGCTTCGCCTTATCCAGCCTACAAAACCGTGCGCTTCGTAGGCCTGATAAAACGCGTCTGCGTTGCTATCAGGCAATTGCTCGATGTTTAACGCTTATACAGCGGACCGTAGTTCTGGCAGGCTCGATAATCCTGGCCTTCGCTATCCATACCGTGGGCTGCCCAGGCTGAAGGACGGTAAATTTTCTCGTCTTCCACGTTGTGCATGCAAACCGGGATACGCAGCATGGCGGCCAGAGTGATAAAGTCTGCGCCCACGTGACCAATCGTCAGCACTCCGTGGTTTGCACCCCAGTTAGCCATAACCGAATAGACATCGCTGAACGGGCCTTTACCGGTTAAGCGCGGGGCAAACCAGGTAGTCGGCCAGGTAGAGTTGGTGCGCGCATCGAGCTGGTCATGCATATCTTCCGGTAATTCCACGCTCCAGCCTTCTGCGATTTGCAGTACCGGCCCCAGGCCCTTGATGATGTTGATGCGAGTCATGGTGAACGGCACGCCGCCCTCGGTCAGGAAGCGAGAGGAGTAGCCGCCGCCGCGGAAGTATTCGTGAATAGCCGGACACCATTCGGTTGCCGCCAGGCAATCATCGACCTCTTTTTGCGAGATTTCCCAGTGCGGTTTCATGGTCGGTTTCCCTGCGTCGTCGCGCTGTTTGCAGGAACCATCCAGTGCAGCCGATCCCGAGTTGATCAGGTGAATAATGCCGTGCTCAGCAAGCCCGGTCAGCGGTTTACCCGTGACACGCTCCACCGCCTTTGGCGACCAGTAGGTGCGCACATCGGCAAAGACCTGCGCCGTGCCGGTAAGTTGATGACCAAACAGCATCGCCACGCCGTTCAGGCTGTCGTTTTCGGTGGCGACAACGAACGGTTCGCGTATGCCATTCCAGTCAAAGGAGCTGTTGAGCAGCGCTTCGGCGGTATCACCATTCGGATATTGATCGGTCCAGTGACGCTGGCCCTGGAAGCCTGCGGCAATCGCGTTGTATCCCAGCGACTCTTCAACCCGACCTTTGTCGGCCAGCTTCTGGTTACCCTGCATCATGTCGCGAATGCACATGGCCATCAGCAGGCTCTCTTTCAGCACCGCACGGCTTTGCTCTGCGTTGCGCTTATATTGCTGCGCGTTCTGATCCTCGCCGTAGCGGAAGTTTTTGTCCGCCCACGCCAGCGCCATTTCCAGCTCAGCTTCGTCATAGATTTTTTGGTCGATGCGACGACGCAGTTCGGTCATATCAACGGGTTGAACTTTCATTCCCAGCCAGGATTCAAAGAAGTTATGATCGACAATAGAGCCAGCAATGCCCATTGAAACGCCGCCTACGGACAGGTAGGTTTTGCCTTTCATACCGGCGACGGCTAAGCCCGCGCGGGCAAAGCGCAGCAATTTTTCTTCCACATCGGCAGGGATCGTGGTGTCGCCGGCGTCCTGTACGTCATGGCCGTAAATAGAGAAGGCAGGAAGTCCTTTTTGATTATGCGCAGCCAGCGCGGCAGCCAGATAAACGGCCCCCGGACGTTCTGTACCGTTGAAACCCCAGATAGCTTTCGGCCGCATTGGATCCATGTCGATGGTTTCGCTACCGTAGCACCAGCATGGGGTCACGGTGATGGTCACGCCCACATTCAGGCTGCTGAATTTTTCTTCGCAGGCGGCAGATTCCGCCATCCCGGCGATACAGGTGTCGGCAATGACACATTCAATTTTCGCTCCGCAGGCGTGACGAAGTTTCTCAGCGATCAGCGCAGCGGTGGCTTTAGCCATATTCATGGTTTGCTCTTCGAGCGATTCACGAACACCCATACGGCGCCCATCTATCACCGGACGAATGCCAATCTTCGGTAAGCTATTTTTTTTCATTCGAGGTTCCTCATCTCACTTTATGCCGTGCTGCAAAAGCGGATGTTGAACACCACCGTCGCAGTTGGCTGAATAACTCATTTTTGCTAACTCGAGTTAGCTTAGGTATTAGAGAGTTTTTTGCACAACTTTTTTGTTGTGGAACTGTGAGAGGCTTCACGAGAAGTGGTTAAAATTCGATCTGCGTCAAATAAACCAGAACGCATATTTTTGTATAAATCCTTTTAAATTAAGTATTTGCAATAAAATGTTTGTTCAGCGTCACAGATTTAAACCAAATGATTTGGCTAATTTGAGTAGCTAAAATAGCTTTAAAAGGCACTTCGCTAACTCGAGTTAGCATAATTGATAAAACGCATATGAACGTATAGGTAGTATTCGCATTAACGGTGACGATGGCTTCCTGGCAACGTTTTTTCGCCTGATTCACTGATTGCAGTTTCTGTATATTGAGGAAAGCAGCAATGTCTGAAACATTTTTACAGATGAGTCATATTACGAAACGTTTTCCCGGCGTATTAGCGTTGAGTAATGTGGATTTTGCTTTACGCAAAGGCGAGGTTCATGCGCTGCTGGGTGAGAATGGCGCAGGAAAGTCTACGTTGATGAAGATTTTATCCGGTGTTTATCAGCCTGATGAAGGAGATATTATTTTTGAAGGGCAACCTGTTTCTTTTGCGAACCCGTTGAGCGCACAAAGCGCAGGTATCACGATTATTCACCAGGAATTTAATCTTTTCCCTGAACTCACGGTAGAAGAAAATATTTTTATTGGCAGGGAGTTTTGCAAAAATAACCGCTGGCGTCTGGATGAAAAACAACAGCGACAGGCTGCTATCGATATTTTGCAAAAATTAAACCTGAATATCTCCCCAGAAACGCTGGTGGCCGATCTGACCGTCGCGCAACAACAAATGGTTGAGATTGCTAAAGCGATATCGGTGAATGCTAAGATCCTTATTATGGATGAACCGACGGCGGCACTGACGGAAACGGAAATCGACAGTTTATTTCAGGTAACCCGTTTGCTGAAAGAACAGGGGACGGGCATTGTTTATATCTCGCACAGGCTGGAGGAACTGGCGCTGATAGCCGATCGTGCGACGGTGATGCGTGATGGTCAGTTTATTGCCACTGTAGATTATGATGCGGTTAAAATTAGCGACCTGATTGCCATGATGGTTGGGCGGGACCTCGGCAATATCTATCCTCGTCGTGGACCTTTGGCTCAACGTAAGCCGGTGTTGGAAGTCAGCGGTCTGACTCGCAATGGTGTACTGAACAACATTGATTTCACCCTGTATCAGGGCGAAATATTGGGCTTTGCCGGTCTGATGGGCGCAGGGCGTACCGAGCTGGCGCGGGCGATTTTTGGCGCGGATCCCATTGATGGCGGTACCCTCAAGCTAAACGGAAAAGTGACGGTAATTAAAGATATTCCTGATGCTATCCAACAGGGTATCAGCTATTTAACCGAGGACAGAAAAAAAGAGGGGCTGGCATTAGGACTGTCCGTTGAGCGTAATATTATGTTGGGCAATTATCCTGAATATTCCGACCGCTATGGCAATGTGGACAGCAAACGTTGTCAGAAAACCAGCGAGGAACAGGTTAAAGCCCTACGGATTAAAACACCACATTTAGAGCAGGCGGCACTGAATTTAAGTGGCGGTAATCAGCAGAAAATTATTATTGCCAGATGGGTATGTAAAGATACCGATATTCTCATCTTTGACGAACCCACTCGCGGTATTGATGTGGGGGCCAAACTTGAAATTTATGAATTAATGAATCGACTGGTGGCAAAAGGGAAGTCAATTATCATGATTTCCTCTGAATTACCGGAAGTGCTGGGTATGTGCGATCGCATTTTGGTTATGCGTAATGGACGTATTACCGGGGAGTTAGCTTCTGATGACGCCACACAAGAAAAAATCATGCAATATGCGACGTTAGAGGACTAATTTATGACTATCTCTGTAACCTCTTCAGACAGCAATAATAAGAAAATAAAAATTAACAAAGAACTTTTAATGCGCCTTGCGCCGCTTTTGAGTCTGATTATTTTAGTAATATTTTTTAGTTTTGGTTCGCCATTTTTCTTTAACACTGAAAACATCATGACAATTGCCTTGCAAACGTCAGTGATTGGCATCATGGCAATTGGCGTTACCTTTGTCATTATCACTTCAGGAATCGATCTTTCTCTTGGCTCGGTAGTGGCCTTTTCTGGTGTTGCGGTAGGCATCAGCGCCACGCTGGGATTGCCTCTGCCTGTATGTATTCTGGCGGGGGTGCTGGCCGGGGGATTATGCGGCTATATCAACGGCCTTCTGGTCACCAAAATGACTATCCCGCCTTTTATCGCCACGCTGGGCCTGATGATGTCAGTCAGAGGCATCAATATGGTGATGACCGATGGTCGTGCGATTTATTTCGCTGATTACCCCACCTTCAAAATGCTGGCCCAGGGACGTTTGTTTGATGTGCTGCCTTATCCCGTTTTTTACCTGGTGGTGGTGGCGTTAATTGCCGCCTACATCCTGAAGAAAACGGTGATTGGTCGCTATGTTTACGCCGTGGGTAGCAATGAGGTAGCCGCACATCTTTCCGGTATTAAAGTTCAGCGCGTCAAAATTTTCGTCTACGCCTTTTGTGGTCTGCTGACTGGGATTGCCGGGGTGATTCTGGCCTCTCGCTTGAACTCAGGACAACCAACGGTCGGCGTGGGGTATGAGCTGGAAGCCATTGCAGCGGTTGTTATTGGCGGTACAAGCTTGATGGGCGGAATTGGTACCATCGGCGGCACGATCATCGGCGCATTCATTATGAGCGTGCTGAAGAATGGTCTGAACCTGATGGGCGTTTCCCAGTTCTGGCAAATGGTAGCCATGGGCGTGGTGGTCATTGCCGCGGTTTATCTCGATACATTACGCAAAAAAATTCGTTGATTTACGCTCCCGGAAGTCACGGGGCATCATAACCCTGACGTTTAGGGTGACTCACTCAGAACGGAGTAAAACAATGAGAACCAGGAATTTTGTCTATGCGTTATCCCTGCTGGCCTGTATGACATCCAGCGTATTGGCTAAAGATATGAACCTTCCGGTGGTCAGTAAAGGTTTCCAGCATGAATTCTGGCAAACCGTAAAAATGGGGACGGAAGCAGCAGCAAAAGAGTTGGGCGATAAAACCAGCTATGTTGGCCCGGCGGATGAAACTCAGATTGCCGAGCAGATTCAGCTAGTTGAAAACGCGATGGCGCAAAAACCTAATGGGCTATTACTGGCCGCGTTAGATGCCAATGCGCTTGCGCCATTAGTTGAGACCGCAAATTCACGCGGTATTAAAGTTGTGACGTTTGACTCCGGCGTGAATTCCGATATTCCGGTGAGCTTTGTCGCCACGAATAACCGTAAAGCCGGTGCAGAAGCCGCAGACGCGCTGGCAGCGGAAGTGGGCAGTAAAGGGAAAGTGGGCATTATTGCGCACGTAGCAGGGACCTCTTCTGCGATTGAACGTTCGGAAGGGTTTATTGCCCGTATGAAGGAGAAATATCCGGATATTCAGGTGCTACCGGTCCAGTACAGCGATGGCGATCCGCAAAAAGCGATGGATAAAACCATCGATATGATCCAGGCCAACCCGGATATTGCAGGAATTTATGGCACAAATGAAGGCTCAACGCTTGGCGTAGCAAACGCTATTGATAGCCAAAATCTGAAAGGCAAAGTGAAGGTGATTGGTTTTGATAGCACAGAGGCAATCATTGCCTTCCTGAAGTCCGGAGTGATTCAGGGATTTGTGGTGCAGGACGCTTATCAGATTGGCTACCAGGGTATCAAGACGCTGAATGCAGCGGTATCGGGTCAGTCTGTACCGAAAGAGATTGATATTCCGGTGAAATTTGTCAGTGCGAAGAACATTGATACCCCAGAAATTGACAAATTGTTACACCCATTCGGTAAAAAATAAGACCGTTGGGGCGAGGTGCTCGCCCCATCATTAGCCAGCGTCAGGGAGTTACTATGGGCAGTGGATATTTCCTCGGTGTGGATGTCGGTTCCGCCAGCGTCAGGGCTGGTGTCTTTGATGCCAGTGGCACACGGCTGGCTTTTGCGACACGCCCCATCTCGCAGTTTCGACCCGGTCCTGAGCGGGTTGAGCAGTCATCTGCAGAAATCTGGCAGCAGGTTTGCCATGCGGTGAGAGGAGCGGTGTCGTCAGCGGGGGTTCCCGTCGAGAAGATTCGTTCACTGGGATTTGATGCCACCTGCTCCTTAGTTGCCCTCGATGAACACGGGCAGGGACTGGCGGTTTCACCTGGTGAATCGCCAGACCATAACATCATCATGTGGATGGATCATCGCGCGGTAGATGAGGCCAAACGCATTAATGCCACGCAAGATCCGGCTCTGCGCTATGTCGGCGGCGAAGTCAGCGTAGAGATGGAACTTCCCAAGGTGCTGTGGCTGAAAAATCATTTTCCCGCAACGTGGCAGAGTGCACATCGTTTCTATGATCTTGCGGACTTTCTGGTCTCTAAAGCTACCGCCACTGATGTTGCCGGTTTGTGCACGTTGACTTGTAAATGGAACTATCTGGCACATGAACAACGCTTTAGCCACTCCCTGCTCGACGCCGTTGAATTAACGGATTTGTTGGGCAAAATCCCGTCGCGTATTCTTCCGCCAGGCGCTGGCGTTGGAACGCTTAGCAGCGATTCGGCCCAGGCGCTGGGGCTGACGACTGCAGTGGTCGTCGCCAGCGGTATGATTGATGCCCATGCCGGCGGAGTTGCGCTTGCCGGGGTTGAGCCTGAGGGGACGTTGGCGCTGATTAGCGGAACGTCAAATTGCCATATGCTGTGCAGCGAGCAGGAAATTCATACGCCAGGTGTTTGGGGGCCTTATTGGTCAGCCATGCTGCCAGGCTACTGGCTGACGGAAGGAGGGCAGAGTGCTGCTGGGGCGTTAGTCGACTGGACGCTTCAGGAATCAGGAGCCAGTGCTGAGCTGTTTCACAAAGCTGAGGCCCGGGGCTGCCATCCCATTGTTTTAGTTAATGAATGGGTTGCCGCACTTGAGGAGCAGGAGTCTGAGCCTGGTCGTTATCTGCATGTGCTTGCCGATCACCACGGTAATCGTTCGCCGCGCGCACGGCCCGATGCTCGAGGCAGCATCTGTGGTTTGACGCTGGAACGAGGTGAGATGCAGGTAGCTCGTCTGTACCTGGCGACATTACAGGCGATCGCCTGCGGTACGCGGCATATTATGGAAGTGATGCGTGAAAACGGTCACACCATTTCCCGACTGACGCTGTGCGGCGGCGCAACGCATAACCCACTGTGGATGAGGGAATATGCCGATGCTACCGGATGCGATATTCATCTTATGCAGGAAGAGGATGCGGTGACGTTAGGTGCGGCTATCACTGGCGCGGTAGCATGCGGCGCGTGGGCAACTATACCGTCCGCATGCCGGGCGATGGTTCGTTCGGGCGAGGTGATTAAGGCGAACCCGGCGCGGCGGAACTTCTATGATCGCAAATACCAGGCTTATCTGATGTTGTGGGAGCAGCAGCAGGCGATTAACCAACTTATGCAGTAAGACAAAAGTTTAAAATACTTTTATGATTGTAGATTGACGTTTTTGGATGTGGACTGGGGCATATAGATGGCTAAAACAGTAGAACAGATAGCCAGCGATCTGAATTTATCGGTTACGACCGTACGACTGGTGCTGAACGGGAAAGCAGAGCAATATCGAATCAGTGTCAAAACCCAAACGCGTATTAATGAATATGTCGAGCGCTATGGTTACGTCATTAACCATTCAGCACGTAGCCTGAAATTAAATAAAACGGATACTTTGGGATTGATTGTACCCAATATTTCCAACGTCTTTTTTGCCACACTCGCAGAAAAACTTGAGCAACGCTGTCGTCGTTCAGGTTATCAGTTAACGATTAGCTGTACCTATGACGATGTTGATTACGAAAATAAACTGACCAAAGCGTTAATCGCCCGTAATGTCGATGGCCTTTTTATTGTTCCCTCAACGTTAGAGAATCAGCAACACCATTTACGTCAGGTCAGAAAACCGATGGTGTTACTTGACCGTGATTTTAAGTATACCGATAACGCACTGGTAGAAAGTCATAACATCTTGGGCGGCGAGAAATTGACGCAGAGTCTGTTTGACGCTGGAAAGTCGCCAATCTGGTTTTTAGTGGGGGATACCGGATTACCCAGCATTGGTGATCGTTTGCAAGGTTATCTTAATGCATTGAACAATAATGGTATTTCACATAGAGATTGGGTGCGTGAAGGTCCGGACAACACACCTGAAGGTGGTTATCGACTGATGGATGAGTTGATCGGCGAACAGGGCTGTCCGCAGGCGTTTATCGCCTCATCATTACCGGTACTGGAGGGGGCCATTAACGCTATTCGTAATCGTTTGGGCACAATTCCACCGGAAATTAATATTGGGACATTCGATGAACACCCAATGCTGGGATTCCTCGCCAATAATGTCTGGTCAATGCAACAGGATGAAAATGTCTGGGCGGAAAAAGCATTCGATATGATGATGAGTGCTATTGATGATCACCCAATTAAAGAAACTGTAAAAGTTGAGATGAAACTTATTAAGCGCGTAAGACAACCTTAATATGTCGCTATAAATAAATCGGCCAACTGAATCTGAATAAATACGTTCAGTGGCTGCCTGTACCTGAAACCTGACCCGTCTTATTCTGCGGCTGCATTTTTCGCAATAAAGACGAGGGGAAACTGTACCCGGAGAATCATTATGGAAAGAATGCGTTTGTCGCGAGAAATCATTGAAACCTGTCTGGAAATGACCAGCCTTGGATTGAATCAGGGGACGGCGGGAAATGTGAGTGCGCGTTATGAAAACGGGATGCTGATCACGCCCAGCGGTATTCCTTACGAAAGACTTACTGAAAACATGATCGTGTATGTAGATAACGACGGGAAATATGATAAAGGACAATTACCCTCCAGTGAATGGCGTTTTCACCTGGCGGCATACCAGACGCGTCCGGATGCCAATGCGGTTGTCCATAACCATGCCGTACACTGCACGGCCGTTTCAATTCTTAATCGCCCTATCCCGGCAATTCACTACATGATTGCAGCGGCGGGGGGGAACTCTATTCCGTGTGCGCCTTATGCGACGTTTGGTACACGAGAGCTGTCAGAGCATGTGAGCGTCGCCCTGAAAAACCGTAAGGCAACGCTTTTACAGCACCATGGGTTGATTGCTTGCGAAGCGAATTTGGAAAAAGCACTGTGGTTGGCGCATGAAGTGGAAGTTCTGGCCCGTCTGTACCTGAGCACGCTGGCGATTGTTGACCCGGTGCCGGTGCTGGATGACGAGGAGATCGCTATTGTGCTGGAGAAATTCAAATCTTACGGATTACGCATTGAAGAGTAATTTCGCATAGCGAAAAGGAGAAATACAATGGCGAACAGAATGATTCTGAATGAAACGGCATGGTTTGGCCGGGGGGCTGTTGGCGCATTAACCGATGAAGTTATTCGTCGCGGTTATCGCAAGGCGTTGATTGTGACTGATAAAAATCTGGTGCAGTGCGGCGTTGTTGAGAAAGTGACTTCCCGAATGGATGCTGCAGGTCTGGCATGGGAAATCTATTCAGGCGTTATTCCTAATCCAACCATTGCGGTAGTGCAGGAGGGATTGAGTGTCTTTCAGCAAAGCGGCGCAGACTATCTGATAGCCATCGGCGGAGGCTCCCCGCAGGATACCTGTAAAGCGATTGGCATTATCAATAATAACCCGGAGTTTGCGGATGTACGTAGCCTTGAAGGGTTATCGCCGACACGCTTCCCGAGCGTGCCGGTTATGGCTATCCCAACCACCGCGGGAACAGCGGCGGAAGTGACCATTAACTACGTGATCACTGACGAAGAGAATCGGCGTAAGTTTGTTTGTGTCGATCCACATGACATCCCGCAGGTGGCGTTCATCGATGCGGATATGATGGACGGCATGCCTGCTGCATTAAAAGCGGCTACTGGGGTAGATGCACTGACTCATGCCATTGAAGGTTACATCACCCGGGCAGCGTGGGCGCTTACCGATGCGCTGCACATTAAAGCCATCGAAATTATTGCCGGGTCATTGCGCGGTTCCGTTGCGGGTGACAGCCAGGCGGGTGAAGCGATGGCCCTGGGCCAGTACGTTGCCGGGATGGGCTTCTCCAACGTTGGTCTGGGATTAGTGCATGGCATGGCACACCCGTTAGGCGCGTTCTACAACACGCCGCACGGCATCGCGAATGCCATTTTGCTGCCGCACGTGATGCACTATAACGCCGAATTCACTGGGGAAAAATTCCGCGATATTGCCCGGGTAATGGGGGTTAAGGTTGAAGGACTGACGTTGGCGCAAGCACGCAAAGCGGCAGTGGATGCTGTCTTCGCCCTTAATCGCGATGTAGGGATCCCACTGCACTTACGCGATGTTGGCGTCCGTAAAGAGGATATTCCTGCATTGGCGCAAGCCGCATTTGACGATGTTTGTACCGGGGGAAATCCGCGTGAAGCGAGCCTTGGGGATATCGTCGAGCTGTACCATACTGCCTGGTAATCACCTGGCGTTTATCTGGCCTACAGGGTTATACGTTAAGTAGGCCGGATAAGCGCAGCGCCATCCGAAAATAAGACTACCGTGCCAGCCGTAGCTGCTGTAGGTTTCCGTCGATATGTAAGTCCGTTTGCAGCCGCGCGATATCGCGGCACAAAAACGCCATCTCCCGATGTTCTTCGAGTTTCTTACGCCATTTCTCCGGTACGTCATCCAGATGTTCATACAGTGCTTCCAGCGTTGGAAACTGCGTCAGCAATTGTGTGGCGCTTTTAGGACCAATACCGGCAACCCCAGGTATCTTAGAACTGCTGATCCCTGCCAGTCCCCAGTAATCAGGCAACTGTTGCGGCAGTACGCCGAACTCTTTCTCGATAAACGGCGCATCCAGCCAGCGTTTCTGGAAATAATCGCGAATACGCAGCGTTGGGGAGAGTAGCTGACAATAGCCTTTATCGGTTGAGACGATGGTTGCCTGATGTCCGGCCTGGCTAACTTTCACCGCCAGAGTTGCGGCTAAATCATCGGCTTCATTCCCGCTGGATTCCCAGCAGCAGACACCGCGCTGTTCAAAAGCGGCGCGTAAGGCGGGCATTTCCTTGTGTAAATCGTCAGGCATTGGCGGGCGACCGGCTTTGTAGTCAGGTAAGCGTTGGTGACGCCAGCCGCTGTTGCGCGCTTCGTCATCAAATACCGCCACGGCGTGTGTGGGCTGACTGTGCACAATCAACTGATTGAGCGCGTGCTGGCACGTCTCCACGCAGGGTGAGCCCTGTACGGCGTGAATTCGGCGGATAAGATTCAGTGCATCGACAATGAGCAGATGGACGGCCACGGTGTTCTCCCTAACAAATCAGTCTGTAGGGTAACATTCACGGCGAGTGGAGGCGAAGATCTGATACAACATTTTGCCGGATGGCGGCTGAAGCCTTATCCGGCCTACAAATGAATACGGCACTGTAGGCCGGATAAGCTTGCGCCATCCGGCAATGGGGTGGGACTTAATCGCAGGTGACAATTTTCATTGCCAAACCGCCGCGAGATGTTTCGCGGTATTTGGCATTCATGTCTTTACCGGTTTCGTACATGGTCTCGATAACTTTATCGAGGCACACGCGTGGCTCACTGGTACGGCGCAGCGCCATACGTGCGGCGTTCACCGCTTTCACGGACGCGATCGCGTTACGTTCAATGCACGGTACTTGTACCTGGCCGGCAACCGGATCGCAGGTCAGACCCAGGTTATGTTCCATACCGATTTCCGCTGCGATGCACACCTGCATTGGACTACCACCCAGCAGTTCAGCCAGACCAGCCGCTGCCATGGAGCAGGCCACGCCAACTTCACCCTGACAGCCGACTTCGGCACCAGAGATAGAGGCGTTCATCTTATACAGTGAACCAATGGCGCTCGCGACCAACATATAGCGTGCCAGAGAGTTAGCGTTCACTTCACGGATAAACTTGTCGTAATACGCCAGTACGGCAGGAACAATCCCGCATGCACCGTTGGTTGGCGCGGTAACCACACGTCCACCAGCAGCGTTTTCTTCGTTCACGGCCAGCGCGAACATGTTGATCCAGTCAACAACCGCCATCGGGTCAGTGGTGGTTTTGTCGCTGCTGACCAGCATGCGACGCAGCGCAGCAGCACGACGCGGAACGCGCAGTTTGCCCGGCAATACACCTTCGGTGGTGATGCCGCGCTCAATCCCGCTACGCATCACTTCCCAGACGTTAGCAAAGTGCTGTTCCAGCTCTTCTTTACTGTGCAGGGCCAGTTCGTTTTGCATCATCAGACCGGAAAGTGACAGGCCGGTTTCCTGGCAATGACGTTGCAAATCAGCTGCGGATTTATACGGATACGGCACGTTTACCGGAGAGTTGTTCGGTAAACCAAAATGTTCTTCATCAACGATGAACCCACCGCCAATGGAATAGTAAGTCTGGCTGTAAATGGCTTTTTCGCCCGCCAGTGCGGTAATACGCATCCCGTTTTCGTGCAGGGACAGATTGTCCGCATGGAAATTCATGCACTTGTCGACCGGGAACTCGACCTCATGTTGACCGTCTGCCAGCAGCAAACGCCCGTGAGTATTCACATCCTGGATAAAGGAAGGGATGGCATCAATGTCTACGGTATCCGGCAGATTACCCGCCAGGCCCATAATAATCGCGATGTCGGTATGGTGGCCTTTCCCCGTCAGAGACAAGGAGCCATAGACATCAACCACTACGCGGGTTACGTCAGTGAGAATTCCGCGTGCAATCAGGTCATCCGTGAATTGTTTGCCTGCTTTCATCGGGCCAACAGTGTGGGAGCTGGAAGGGCCAATGCCGATTTTGAAAATATCGAATACGCTAATCATGAGGCGTCCATTGTGTATCGAGATGCGCCGCCCCGAAGAGCGGCGCAGGGGAATTAACTGAACAGAGAGTAGAAAATAGCGGAGATAGCGATCAGGCCCATAATCACAACGAAGACGTTGCTGATATGGCCGCTGTACTTACGCATTGCCGGTACTTTCTGGATGGCATACATCGGCATCAGGAACAGAATCATCGCGATGATTGGGCCACCCAGGGTCTCAATCATACCGAGGATGCTCGGGTTCAGTGTCGCCACAATCCAGGTGGTTACCAGCATGAACAGTGCAGTGATTTTGTTCAGTTTGTTGATTTCGATGGATTTGCCTTTGCCGCGCAGAGACTTAATCACCATCCCGTTGAAGCCTTCACGTGCGCCCAGGTAGTGGCCGAGGAAGGATTTGGTGATAGCGATAATCGCGATGATCGGTGCCATCCAGGCAATAATCGGCGCGTTAAAGTGGTTCGCCAGGTAAGACAGAATCGAGATGTTCTGCTCTTTTGCTGCTGCCAGGTCCGCCGGGGTCAGGCTGAATACACAGCTGAAGACGAAGAACATAACGGTCAGTACCATCATGATGTGAGCGAATGCCAGAATCTTGGAGCATTTCTTCTCAGCTTCATCACCGTACTCTTCACGCTTCGCCACGGCGAAGGAGGAGATGATCGGGGAGTGGTTGAAGGAGAACACCATTACCGGAATCGCCAGCCACAGGGTCAACAGCAGGCCGTTCCCGGTGGTTGCCGCAGAGTCAAAAGACATGGTTTCCAGAATCGCACCGCTCCACTGAGGGATCAGATACAGCGCCAGCAGCATCAGAGCCGCAACGAACGGGAATACCAGGATGCTCATCGCCTTAACGATCATCTGCTCACCGAAGCGCACGATGGTCATCATGCCGACAATCAGGATCAGAGACAGGATTGCACGCGGCGGAGGAGTAATCGCCAGCTGATGGGTCAGGAAGCTTTCAACGGTATTGGTGATTGCTACGCTGTAAACCAACAGAATCGGGTAGATAGCGAAGAAGTAGAGCAGGGTAATCAGTTTACCTGCGCCAACGCCGAAGTGTTCTTCTACAACTTCGGTGATGTCTTCACCCGGATTTTTACCGGACAGCACAAAGCGAGTCAGACCGCGGTGTGCAAAGAAGGTCATTGGGAAGGCAAGGATTGCCATGATGATCAGCGGGATCATACCGCCTACGCCTGCGTTGATCGGCAGGAACAATACACCCGCGCCAATCGCCGTGCCGTAAAGGCCCAGCATCCACATGGTGTCTGTCTTGCGCCATGCGCTGCGGGTCTGGCCCGTAACGATAGTGCTGGTTTGAGTGTTTTCCATCTATTTCTCCTGGAGGAAGCTTAAAAAGCCGGGTTTGAGGTCAATCCAATGAGAAAGTACCCGGCTGTAAATCGAAATTCGTTGAGCGATTTTTATATAATTTTTCGCCGTAATAATTTTCGGGCGGAAAGATACATTTTAGTAATGAATGTATCAGTGATCGGGATCCCAAATGCAATAATCCACCTTTTATGTGGATAAATTTGGGCCATTAATCTGTTAAAAAATAGTCAAAGCGAATTTACGGGCGCGAAGGCTAACATTAACGACATATCTCATGAAAGCGAAGGCGCGAAGATAGGCGTGTTCAGCTGTAAAAACTGTTGTTTTTAGATGATTTCGGCGACTAATAATAATTTACTAAGATAAATCACGGTTGGTTTTTCAAGGTAATCGTTTGCGTGGCGCGCTGTTTTTAATGAATCATCACTGGTATTTATGTGATTGTCAGAGCTATGTGACTGGTATCACTAAAAAAAGCCGGGAGGCAAATGCGCCAAACCCGGCTTTGATATGGACAAAACTGTCATCGCTATAGTGCTGCTAGCGGGTGTAGAAGGTTAGGCGCAGATCTCGTAACAAGGGATATACGCAGTGCCCGGTAACTTCATACGATGTTGTGCAACAAAGCCCTGCAGGAGATCGTCCATGCGGCGCATCATTTCGCGGTCACCGTGGATTTTGTACGGGCCAAACTCTTCAATAGCGCGGATGCCGACTTCCTTCACGTTACCAGCCACAATACCGGAGAATGCGCGACGTAGATCGGCCGCCAGTACTTCAACGGGCTGATCCGGGTACAGCTTCAGGTTGGCCATGTTTTCATGGGACGGTTCGAACGGCATCTGCAGATCGGGCGCGATACGAATCGACCAGTTAAAGCTGTAAGCATCACCTGTGTCGCGACGGTTTTCTTTCACCAGCGGCATCGCTTTTTTCATCAGGCGCGCCACTTCCGCTGCATCGTCAATGATAATGCGATAGTGGCGACGCGCATCTTCTCCCAGCGTGTGCACGATAAATTCGTCAAGCACGCGGAAGTAATCCGCACTCTCTTTTGGTCCGGTCAGGATCAGTGGTAGAACCTGATCTTTGTTGGCCGGATTCATCAGGATCCCCAGCAGATACAGCAGCTCTTCTGCTGTCCCTACGCCACCCGGGAAGATGATAATACCGTGGGCGATACGCACGAACGCTTCAAGACGTTTTTCAATGTCCGGCATGATGATCAGTTCGTTTACCAGCGGGTTAGGCGGTTCAGCGGCGATGATTGACGGTTCGGTCATGCCAATAAAGCGGCTGTCTTTGTATCGCTGCTGGGCGTGGCCTACCGCAGCGCCTTTCATTGGCGCTTCCATCGCCCCTGGACCGCAGCCGGTACAGATGTTCAGTTCGCGCAGGCCCAACTGGGTGCCGACGCGACGGGCGTACAGGTACTCATTTTCGTTGATTGAGTGACCGCCCCAGCAGACGACCATGTTCGGCGCTTCACCGACGTGCAGCGCCCGGGCATTACGCAGGATCGAGAATACGAGGTTGGTGATATGGACCGAGCTTTCGAGATCCAGATGCTGAAAACGACCGGCGTTATGGATCTGGCCATTGACGAACAGAATGTCGCGCAGCACGGCAAACAGGTTAGCCTGTAGCGCACGAATAATGCGTCCATCAACAAACGCATCTTCAGGTGGGTTGATCAGTTCCAGCTTCACGCCCCGTTCGCGGCGCAGTACGTTAATATCGAAACTTTCAAAGCGTGACAGCAGTTCTTTACTGTTGTCGGTCAAACTGCCGGAGTTCAGAACGGCAAGCGAACAGTTACGAAACAGTTGATACAGGTCGCTGCTGGCCGTGCGTTTAAGCATATCGACTTCCAGCTGCGACAACATGTCCATTGAGCCAAGCGGGCTAATATGTGTAATCAAGTAAACTCCTTATGGGACGCAACACGTCATTCCCTGTGATTACAATAGCCCTGGCTTATGACCTTTCACAACCTTGTGCGCGGAATCCGACACGCAAAATTGAGAAAAAAGATTACTGACGCACCAGACGACCGGTTGCCGGAGTGAAATCGGTGTTGGTGCGCCATGGGTTAATGTCCAGGCCACCACGTCGCGTGTAGCGTGCGTAAACGCTCAGTTTCTCCGGCTGGCAGAAGCGCAGAATGTCATTGAAAATGCGTTCCACACACTGCTCGTGAAATTCATTATGGTGGCGGAAGGAGACCAGATAACGTAGCAGCTTCTCCCTGTCGATTTTCCGTCCGCGATACTGAATTTGTATGGAGCCCCAGTCGGGCTGATGGGTAATCAGACAGTTGGATTTCAGTAGATGACTGACCAGTGTCTCTTCCACTGCCTTTTCACCGCTCACGGCATTTTCCAGATACGCAGTGCTGAACTGGTAGTTATCGATGACGATATCCTGATTGTCGATACAGGTGCCGTTAAAGTGGGCTATCGGCTGCCCTTCCAGTTCGTCAAGGCGGTACAGCGCCACGCTGACATCGCCCTGAGCGCAGGCGCGAAGATCGTTTTCCAGTGTCTGACGTACCGCATCCCAGGAATCAAAACGCGTCTGATTAAAACTGTTCAGGTAAAGCTTAAAGCTTTTCGATTCAATCAGATTTACGCTGGTGTAATCCAGTTCCACGTGACCGACTGCGACCTGCGGTAAGCCGTTGGTATTCAGCCACGACAGTTCATACAGCGTCCAGATATCTGCACCGTGAAAAGGCAGGGTATCGGCCTTTAAATCCAGCGGATCGCGGTTCAGGCTGCGCGGAACACCCTGCAACAGACTTGCATCGTAATTGTCTCGGTAATCCGTTGATTTACCTAGAGTCAGGCCGTCAAGCGCCTGATGATTTTCATAAGAGGACATGTTTCACCGTCATAAACCAGATACACTATGCGACAAGTGTATCCTGGCTTTTGTGAAGAGAGAAATCAGTGGACGAATTGACAGCGCAGGCGTTGGTAGCCTTTACGACGCGTTATTGCGACGCATGGCATGAAAAAAACAACAGTTGGCCACTCAGTGAAGAGCTGTATGGCGTACCTTCTCCGTGCATCATTTCTTCCACAGACGATGCGGTATTTTGGCAGCCTCAACCTTTTGTCGGCGAAAAAAACCTCAATGCGGTTGAACGGGCATTTGATATTGTGATACAACCTGCCGTTCACGCTTTTTACACCACCCAGTTTGCCGGGGATATGCACGCGCAGTTTGCGGATGAAAAGCTGACGCTGCTGCAGACCTGGAGTGAAGATGACTTCAGGCGCGTTCAGGAAAACCTGATTGGTCACTTGGTTACGCAAAAGCGACTTAAGCTTTCGCCTACGCTTTTTATTGCCACACAAGATAATGAGCTTGACGTCATTTCGGTGTGCAATCTGTCCGGTGAAGTGTGCAAAGAAACGCTGGGAACCCGTAAACGAACGGTGCTGGCGGCCTCACTTGCGGAATTCCTCACTCAACTTAAGCCAGTTCTGTAATCCTGTTTGCCCTGAATCTTGTGAGAGATCTCTTACATACCCTGTAGGACATTGCCAGGTGATAAGTAAAGACTTAATGAATTGATAAAATAATAATTTATTATTATTCAATTGGTTAGTATTTTATTGTCAACTTTCATACGAAAATAATCGTAAGGGTAAGCCTGTAAGCATCTTGTAAGACAAAGCGAAACAGGCGATTCTATATCTGTCGACAAGGAGTCGCACAACGAAGAGAACATCAGGATGATGGCTCTTCACCTGGACACACCAGGATGGTGTTGCAAGGACAGGCTTCAGGACGAAGCAAAGAGGAAGACGCTGGATGCGTTAAAGGACACCTCCAGGACGGAGAATGAGAGCCGGTCAGGATGTTCGGCGGGTCTGGATGGCCAGGGTACTTCAGGATGAAGTTTTCACATCGGGGTGATGTGAGCAGGATGCAAAAGTTCAGGATGAACACGGTCGCAAGACCACAGGAAAAGTTGTCACGGATGAGCAGGGAGCACTAAAAGTAGCTGGAATGCTGCGAAACGAACCGGGAGCACTGTTTTTTTTACAGTGCTCCCTTTTTTTATTTCCTTCCACTAGTGCTATTCTTCGCGCCAGATTTTTCATCATTGAGGTTTATTTCATGACGACTCATGACCGTGTGCGCCAGCAGTTACACGCACTTGAAGCGCTACTGCGTGAACATAATCACTGGCGGATGGATGAGCCAGCAGAGCATCTGTTTACCAGTACGCAGCCTTTTTGTATGGATACCATGGAGCCGGTCGAGTGGCTGCAGTGGGTGTTGATTCCCCGCATGCATACGCTACTCGATAACGCGCAGCCGCTTCCGCAGGCTTTTGCCGTTGCACCGTATTACGAAATGGCGCTAGCAGCCGATCATCCGCAACGCGACATTCTCCTGGCGGCATTGCAGGAGCTGGATGCGCTGTTTACCAGTGATAACGCCTGATGCTGGAAATTCTTTATCAGGACGAATGGCTGGTTGCCGTCAATAAACCTTCGGGCTGGTTGGTTCACCGCAGTTGGCTCGACCGGGATGAGAAAGTGGTGGTGATGCAAACGGTGCGAGACCAAATTGGACAGCACGTTTTTACCGCCCATCGACTCGACAGACCAACCTCCGGTGTGCTGCTGATGGGACTGTCCAGCGAAGCCGGGCGTTTGTTGTCTCAGCAGTTTGAACATCATCAAATTCAGAAACGCTATCATGCGATTGTGCGTGGCTGGCTGATGGATGATACCGTGCTGGATTACCCGTTGGTCGAAGAGCTGGATAAGATTGCCGATAAGTTTGCCCGCGATGATAAAGGCCCGCAGCCTGCCGTCACCCATTATCGCGGTCTGGCAACGGTAGAAATGCCGGTAGCGACCGGACGTTATCCGACTACCCGTTATGGACTGGTGGAGCTGGATCCTAAAACCGGTCGGAAACACCAGCTCAGGCGCCATCTGGCCCACTTACGTCATCCGATAATTGGCGACAGCAAGCACGGTGATTTACGGCAAAACCGCAGCGCCGCGGAGCATTTCGGTTGTCAGCGATTAATGCTGCATGCCAGCCAGCTTGCGCTGACGCATCCATTCACCGGTGAGCCGCTGGTTATTCGCGCCGGGCTGGATGACGTCTGGATGCAGGCATTGTCACAATTTGGCTGGCGTGGACTTCTCCCTGAGAATGAAAGGGTTGAGTTCGTCGAGCGGTCAGGTCAGGATGAGCAGATAGATTCTTAAGTCCCAGGAGATTACGGTTATGGCGGAAATTGGAATTTTTGTCGGCACAATGTACGGAAACGCGCTGCTGGTTGCTGAAGAGGCCGAGGCCATTTTGACGGCACAGGGTCATAAAGCCACGGTGTTTGAAGATCCGGAGCTCAGCGACTGGCAGGCATATCAGGATAAATATGTGCTGGTGGTGACCTCAACGACCGGGCAGGGCGATCTGCCCGATAGCATCGTGCCGCTGTTTCAGGGGATCAAAGATAATCTCGGTTTCCAGCCAAATCTGCATTACGGAGTCATTGCGCTGGGCGACAGCAGCTACGTTAATTTCTGCAATGGTGGCAAACAGTTTGATGCGCTGTTACAGGAGCAAAGCGCACAGCGCGTGGGTGAAATGTTGCTGATTGATGCCAGCGAACATCCTGAACCGGAAAGCGAATCCAACCCCTGGGTAGAAAACTGGGGAACCTTGCTCAAATAATCTCTCGCCCGGCGGCGATTTGCTAGCACGGGCCTGTAACAAATGATGGACATGGAGAGAACAATCTGATTATAAATAAGGAAAAATTGCTTTAATTTATCTGTATTATAAATACAATCGCATGGTTTTATTTGTAACCCGAATTTATATAAATTAAATTCGGGTTTTTTATTATTTATGAGATCAAAAGCACAAACAAGTAACCCAGTCATCATGTTTTAATAAAAAGCAGACTCAAACAACTGAGAGTTATGAATGAATTAATGAGATGAATAAATGAGATAAAATGATAATAACGGAAATTATTAAGCTAAGGAGGGGAACTTGTTTACTTTATATAACACTCGGGATTTTAGCCAAAGTGCCAGATTAGAGGTCTTTGAAAAAATAGTGTCACCTAAAGAAGGTCTTAGGTTAGCAAGGATATATTATGAACTTGATGATAATAAAAATCAGCGCTCAGCTATAGTTGGCCTGCCACAGAGAAAATGGAATGTAAACCGATATTCTTCCGTTGCGTATGAAAGACCCCCCATTGGTAGATGTAATCCCATTTATGATGAGATACAACACAAATTATATGTGGGCGGGATAATAGCGATTGATTGTGGTGAGCATTGGTCCTGGGACAGAAATCCTTTTTATTTTGATGAGGACGGAGAGTTAGTTTATGAACCATTTATGCCCGATATATTCGACAGCATCTTCGAAGAGAGCGTAAGGAGAGCTTATCAGGAAACGCTCGACAGGGAGCAGGGGAGAAAACCCAGACCTACTCAAAAGATTGAGTATGGCGCACCAGGTTATATTGCACCCACACTAAAACCTCTTACCGTAGTACCAGGGCCTTCATGTCCGGTTGAAGAGGATAAATCGTCCCGTGAACCTGTAGATGCGGGATTTTGCGTACTGCCCTATGAGGCCACACCGTCATCTTTCGAATCCAGGTTTTTTATTAATCCTCCGGATGGTACACGTGAGTTATATCACAAGCTCAATCCAGATATAAAAAAACAACCGGGTTCAATTCTGCTTGTAGTTGATCCTGAAAAGCAAGATCAGCAACAGATTGAAACATTGCAAAAAGCGCGTGATAGAATTGATAAAGCGCTTGCACCATTAACACTGCCAGAAGCCCGTGTGTTACACGAAAACAGAGCTTCCGTGGATATTTTTTCTTCACAACTATACAGTGATGCTTTAGGACAAAGTGGGGATATCTTAGGTTACATAAAGGATGCTGGTGGTGGATATTATGAAGAAATAAATAAAACACTCAATGAAATACAGGAGCTTTATAAGAAAACATATAGTAGTAATTCTGGTCGTATTTCTGGAGAGGAGTTTTTTGGTCAACGAGAACGGCTATTTAAAAAATTAGACGGTATTTTGAATAAATTCTCAAAAGAACGGCTAAATTTAAAACAATATGAAGATATAAAGCAGGCATTAGGTTTATCAACCAAATCGATTATGCATAAGTGGGATCAAACAGGTGTAAAGGATATTGAGGGGTATGCAAGCTACATAGAAACATCAGCGAAACTGATAAAAATAATGAGAACAACAGGCTATATAGGTATTGGTCTTGATTTTACGAGTTATACCACTAACGTTTATGAGGCTTGCGCAAAAGGACGTGAAAGCGAATGTAGAAAGGCAGCGATAACGGAGTACAGTAAATTTGGTGGTAAACAAGCAGTGGGTATTACTGTGGGAGGTGTCGCTGGACCAGCAGCAAGAGCAGTTTGCATGTGGGCTTTGGGTCTTCTCACATCAGAGATTGGTGCAGTTGGAGCGGGGTTGTGCCTGGCAACTGGAATCAGTACAGGAATTGTAGCGGGAAAAGTAGCCGAGAAAGAAGGTGAAGGATGGGGGGGATTCTTAGGAGAAGCTATTAATGATGTTATTGAAAATAATCCAGATAAATTAACCCATTATCCCGATACGTTTAATGAAGAATCAGGTCTATTAATTTATGAAAAACTTTTTGATAGAAAATTACCATGATTTAAAATTTTTATTAATAATAGCTATTATGTTTGGATTTGTTATCTTGATTTTTATTTCATATGTGATTAATAAATGCAATTATGAACAAATAGTAAAATTATATGAGAAGAAATTTGATCGTCTACCGCAAACAGCACGTATGGCAAAGGGGGCAAGTTTAATTAGTTCGCCGGCTGCATATCATGCGAAAATTGGGTTTATAATGGGTAGCCTCATATTTCCATATAATCGCATTACAAATAATGATATGAGTGTCGAAGGGTATAATTTTATCCGGAGTTTACCTGGTTATCTGATTACAGGATTTAGGGTGGAAGCGGTTGTTTGGTTCATATTGATTATCTTAATATCTTGCTTGATTTTCATGGAGAATATAGTGTAAAAATAAAGAAGGGATTCTTGTAGAGTTCCTTCTTTACTTTTATTTCAATTCGCCATGTATTTAATCAACAATCCAGGTGTACCAAAACTGCTACACATTATCTGGCTATGATCTACCCTACTGCAGGGCTTCGTCAATGTCTTTGGCGACTTCGGTATAAACTAGGGAACCTTGCTTAAATAATCTCTCGCCTGGTGGTGTTTTGCTTGTACGGACCTGTAACAAATGATGGACATGAAGTGATCAATAAGGAAAATTTGCTTTAATTTATCTGTATTATAAATATAATTGCATGGTCTTATTTGTAACACTAATTTATAAAAATTAAATTCTGGTTTTTTATCATTTATGAGATCAAAAGCACAAACAAATAACCCAGTTATCATGTTTTAATAAAAAACAGGCTCAAAAAACTGGATTTTGTGAATGAATTAATGAGATGAATAAGTGAGATAAAAGAAGGCATTAGGTTTATCAACCAAATCGATTATGCATAACTGGGATCAAACAGGTGTAAAGGATATTGAGGGGTATGCAAGCTACATAGAAACATCAGCGAAACTGATAAAAATAATGAGAACAACAGGCTATATAGGTATTGGTCTTGATTTTACGAGTTATACCACTAACGTTTATGAGGCTTGCGCAAAAGGACGTGAAAGCGAATGTAGAAAGGCAGCAATAACGGAGTACAGTAAATTCGGCCTCAAACAAACAGCAAGTATTGCTGGCGGAGCTGCCAGGGGAATTATGGGAAGAGCCGCTTGTACATGGGTTTTGGGATTGATTACATCAGAAGCTGGAGGTATTGGCGCAAGTGTATGTCTGGTAAGTGGCATTGCTTCAAGTATTGCAGGAGGTATATATTTTGAAAAAGTGGGTGAGAAACTAGGTGATAGGTTTGGTGGATTAGTGAATGACGAACTTGATAATTCAGAATTCAAACTATATGACCCAGATTCATTTAATGAAGCAGCAGATATTCTAATATATGAAAAAGTTTTTAACAGATAATCTAGATGTCATTAATATTAGCCTTGGCATAATGCTGGTTATTATAACGTTGATTTTAATACTTATGTCTTATGTGATAAATGATGAGAAGTATAAAAAAATAGTAATATTATACGAGGGCAAACTTGGTCGTCTTCCTATCACTGCAAGTTTGGCGAGAACAGCAAGTTTAATTGGTACTCCCGGTATCTACTTTGCAAAGATAGGTTTCATTATGTCTAGTCTGATTTTTCCCTATAATAGGGTTTTTAATAATGATATGAGTATTGAGGTATATCATTTTATTCGTTCCTTACCCAAAGAGTTAACCACGGGGTTTAAAGTTGAAGCGGCGTTCTGGTTTGTTGAATTTATTGTTCTGGCTTTTTTGGCGATCCTTTATTATTTTTTCTGAGAAACTGAATGTTAATAGTGGCACGAATAAACTAGAGTCCTTTTTTATTTCAATGCTCCATATTCCTGAACAACAATCTCATCATAAGTAGTGGCAGGTGATAACCCACTAAAAAAATTTGAGTTCACGTTAGGAGTTGGCGCGCAATCTAAGAGATCAGCTTCCCAAACTGTTAGTCATCATAAGCAGTAGCGCCTTAAACCCAGATGGGTACCGCCGGTTAGATGTTGCCGCCACGCGGCAACAAAACGCCCACCAAACGCCAATTTCGTGAAGCATCTTCCATTCCATTAGGCTTATGCCATAAACAACCTCATTCACCTCTCGCAATGTTGTGTTTTTGCACGGTGAGGGTAAGTGGCACTCCTTCATATACTTTTCCCGTCAGTTCCCGAAAAGGCAGCGAGTCAGAATAAAACGGCCCTGAGCTGTACCAAAACTGCCACACACTAACCTCTCATTCTGATCACCCTACAGGTGCTGTACAGAATGAACTGGCGACAGCCAAGATTCAGGAGTGCAACAATGAGTTCATTAAGTCAGGCGGCGAGCAGCGCGGAAAAACGCACTAACGCTCGCTACTGGATAGTGGTGATGTTGTTTATCGTCACATCCTTCAACTACGGCGATCGCGCCACCTTATCCATTGCCGGTTCGGAGATGGCCAAAGACATTGGTCTGGATGCGGTAGGGATGGGTTATGTATTCTCCGCTTTCTCATGGGCCTATGTTATCGGCCAGATCCCTGGCGGCTGGTTGCTCGACCGCTTCGGTTCAAAACGTGTTTATTTCTGGTCCATCTTTATTTGGTCCATGTTTACCCTGCTGCAGGGCTTCGTCGATATCTTTAGCGGCTTCGGCATTATCGTTGCGCTGTTTACGTTGCGATTCCTTGTCGGTTTAGCTGAAGCTCCTTCCTTCCCCGGCAATAGTCGTATAGTTGCGGCATGGTTCCCGGCACAGGAGAGGGGCACGGCGGTCGCAATCTTTAACTCTGCGCAGTACTTTGCCACCGTTATTTTTGCGCCAATCATGGGGTGGCTGACCCACGAAGTGGGCTGGTCGCATGTGTTCTTCTTTATGGGCGGCCTCGGGATTGTTATCAGCTTTATCTGGCTGAAGGTGATTCATGAACCAAACCAGCACCCGGGCGTAAACCAAAAAGAGCTGGAGTACATTGCTGAAGGCGGGGCGCTGATCAATATGGATCAGGCGGCCGCCAAAGCTAAAGTGCCGTTCAGCGTGAAGTGGGGGCAAATCAAACAGCTGCTGGGCTCACGGATGATGATCGGTATTTACATCGGGCAATACTGCATTAACGCGCTGACCTACTTCTTTATCACCTGGTTCCCGGTTTATCTGGTGCAGGCTCGCGGTATGTCGATTTTGAAAGCAGGTTTTGTCGCTTCGGTCCCGGCCATTTGCGGATTCGCCGGCGGCGTGCTTGGCGGCATTATTTCCGACTGGCTGATGCGCCGTACCGGTTCGCTAAATATCGCCCGTAAAACGCCAATCGTACTCGGCATGCTGCTGTCGATGGTGATGGTGTTCTGTAACTACGTCAACGTGGAGTGGATGATCATCGGCTTTATGGCGCTGGCCTTCTTCGGCAAAGGTATCGGTGCGTTGGGATGGGCGGTGATGGCTGATACTGCACCTAAAGAGATCAGCGGTCTGAGCGGCGGTTTGTTCAACATGTTTGGCAACATCTCCGGCATCGTCACGCCAATTGCTATCGGCTACATCGTAGGGACCACCGGCTCGTTTAACGGCGCGTTGATTTACGTCGGGGTGCATGCGTTGATTGCGGTGGTGAGCTATCTGGTACTGGTGGGCGATATTAAACGTATCGAACTGAAACCTGTCGCAGGACAATGATGATGACAACACAATCGAGTCCCGTTATTACCGATATGAAGGTCATCCCGGTGGCCGGTCATGACAGCATGCTGCTCAATATTGGCGGTGCGCACAATGCATATTTCACCCGCAATATTGTGGTTCTTACCGATAACGCCGGCAATACCGGCGTCGGTGAAGCGCCGGGCGGCGAAGTGATTTATCAGACGCTGGTTGACGCTATCCCGATGGTATTGGGTCAGGAGGTTGCGCGCCTGAATAAGGTGGTACAGCAGGTGCATAAAGGCAACCAGGCCGCTGATTTTGACACCTTCGGCAAAGGCGCCTGGACCTTTGAACTGCGGGTCAATGCGGTAGCGGCGCTGGAAGCGGCGCTGCTTGACCTGTTGGGCAAGGCGCTCAACGTACCTGTCTGTGAACTGTTAGGGCCGGGCAAGCAGCGCGATGCGGTCACCGTACTCGGCTATCTGTTCTACGTGGGCGATCGCACAAAGACCGATTTACCGTATCTGGAAAGCACGCCGGGAAACCATGAGTGGTATCACCTGCGTCACCAGCAAGCGATGAACAGTGAGGCGGTGGTACGTCTGGCTCAGGCTTCGCAGGATCGCTACGGCTTTAAAGATTTCAAACTCAAAGGTGGTGTACTGCCTGGCGAGCAGGAAATCGACACCGCTCGTGCGCTGAAAAAATGCTTCCCGGATGCGCGTATTACGGTTGATCCCAACGGAGCCTGGTTACTGGATGAAGCCATCTCCCTGTGTAAAGGGCTGAACGATGTTCTGACCTACGCCGAAGATCCATGTGGCGCTGAACAGGGTTTTTCTGGCCGCGAAGTGATGGCCGAGTTCCGCCGTGCAACCGGTCTGCCGGTAGCAACGAACATGATAGCCACCAACTGGCGTGAAATGGGCCATGCGGTGATGCTGAACTCAGTAGATATTCCGCTGGCCGATCCGCACTTCTGGACCCTTTCCGGCGCGGTGCGCGTGGCACAGTTATGCGATGACTGGGGCCTGACCTGGGGCTGCCATTCTAATAATCATTTTGATATTTCGCTGGCGATGTTTACCCACGTCGGTGCGGCTGCACCGGGTAATCCAACGGCTATTGATACCCACTGGATCTGGCAGGAGGGTGATTGCCGCCTGACCAAAAATCCGCTGGAGATTAAAAACGGAAAAATTGCGGTACCCGATGCGCCCGGTCTGGGCGTGGAACTGGACTGGGATCAGATACAGAAAGCGCATGAGGCTTATAAGGCGCTGCCCGGCGGCGCGCGTAATGACGCAGGCCCAATGCAGTATCTGATCCCCGGATGGACTTTTGACCGTAAACGTCCCGTTTTCGGCCGCCACTAATTTTGAATAAGGACTTAATTATGAGCGCACAATTTTCTACCCCATTGGTTACCTCTATGCAGGTTATTCCGGTTGCGGGTCATGACAGTATGCTGATGAACCTGAGCGGCGCACATGCTCCGTTCTTCACGCGCAATATTGTGATTATTAAAGATAACTCCGGTCATACTGGCGTGGGTGAAATTCCCGGCGGAGAAAAAATCCGTAAAACGCTGGAAGATGCGATCCCGCTGGTGGTAGGCAAAACGTTAGGTGAATACAAAAACGTGCTGAATGCGGTACGCAATACTTTTGCCGATCGTGATGCGGGCGGTCGCGGTTTGCAGACCTTTGATTTACGTACCACCATTCATGTGGTTACTGGGATCGAAGCGGCCATGTTGGATTTGCTCGGCCAGCATCTGGGCGTGAACGTGGCTTCCTTGCTGGGCGATGGTCAGCAGCGTAGCGAAGTAGAAATGCTGGGTTATCTGTTCTTCGTAGGTAACCGTAAGGCAACGCCGCTGCCGTACCAGAGTCAGCCGGATGAGAAATGCGACTGGTATCGTCTGCGTCATGAAGAGGCGATGACCCCGGATGCGGTAGTGCGCCTGGCGGAAGCTGCGTATGAGAAGTATGGTTTCAACGACTTTAAACTGAAAGGCGGCGTGCTGGCCGGGGAAGAGGAAGCAGAATCTATCGTTGCGCTGGCGAAGCGTTTCCCGCAGGCCCGCGTCACGCTGGATCCGAACGGCGCGTGGTCGCTAAATGAAGCGATTAAGATCGGCAAATATCTGAAGGGTTCTCTGGCCTATGCGGAAGATCCGTGCGGCGCCGAGCAGGGCTTCTCTGGTCGTGAAGTGATGGCGGAATTCCGCCGCGCTACCGGTCTGCCGACCGCCACCAACATGATCGCTACCGACTGGCGTCAGATGGGGCATACGCTGTCGCTGCAGTCCGTGGATATCCCACTGGCGGACCCGCACTTCTGGACCATGCAGGGTTCTGTCCGCGTGGCGCAAATGTGCCATGAGTTTGGGTTGACCTGGGGATCGCACTCCAACAACCACTTTGATATTTCGCTGGCGATGTTTACGCATGTCGCGGCAGCGGCTCCGGGCAAAATTACCGCGATTGACACCCACTGGATCTGGCAGGAAGGCAATCAACGCCTGACCAAAGAGCCATTTGAAATCAAAGGCGGCATGGTGCAGGTTCCGGCAAAACCGGGTCTGGGCGTGGAGCTGGATATGGATCAGGTCATGAAAGCGCATGAGCTGTACCAGCAACATGGGCTGGGGGCGCGTGATGATGCGATGGGAATGCAGTATCTGATCCCGAACTGGACGTTTGATAATAAGCGTCCGTGCATGGTACGCTAAGTGAGCTGGGACCGCTCCCATTGAGGGGCGGTTTTTATCCTGGTATATGCTTAACACAGTCAACATGCGTAAGGATGCTTTATGAAAATAGTAATCGCACCGGATTCCTATAAGGAAAGTTTGAGTGCGCTTGAAGTGGCAACGGCTATTGAGCAGGGGTTTCGTGAGATCTGGCCCGATGCGGATTACGTGAAGATTCCGGTTGCAGATGGCGGTGAAGGAACGGTCGAAGCGATGGTTGCCGCAACGCAAGGTCACCTTGTGCATGTTGATGTTACCGGCCCTTTGGGCAACACAATTCAGGCATTTTATGGTTTATCCGGTGATGAGCGCTCGGCGTTTATCGAAATGGCGGCTGCCAGCGGACTGGAACAGGTTCCTGCGGGGTTACGCGATCCGCTGAAAACGACATCCTGGGGAACCGGGGAGTTAATCCGTCATGCGTTGGACGCTGGCGTTGAGCATATCATCATTGGAATTGGCGGAAGCGCCACCAATGATGGCGGTGCCGGGATGGTGCAAGCGCTGGGAGCAAAATTGCTGGATACGCAAAATAACGATATTGCCCATGGCGGGGCTGGCCTCGAATCGCTCGCTCGGATTGATATTTCTCAGTTAGACCAGCGACTTGCTGCGTGTCGTATTGAAGTGGCTTGCGACGTGACTAATCCGTTGACCGGTGAAGAGGGCGCTTCTGCGGTTTTTGGCCCGCAAAAAGGGGCGACGCCGGAGATGATTACCCGCTTGGATCGGGCACTCACGCACTATGCGCAACTCATAGCCCGCGATCTGGACGTCAACGTGCTGGATCTGGCCGGCGGTGGCGCCGCTGGTGGTATGGGGGCGGCGCTATATGCGTTTTGCGGCGCACAGTTGCGCTGCGGTATTGAGATAGTAACGGATGCGTTGCACCTTGACGCCTGCGTTGCGGATGCGGATTTAGTGGTCACGGGTGAAGGGCGCATTGATAGTCAGACCATTCACGGTAAGGTTCCGGTTGGCGTGGCGAAGGTCGCAAAGCGTTACAACAAACCGGTTATCGGCATTGCCGGTAGCCTGACGGCGGATGTCGGTGTGGTCCACGAGCATGGGCTGGATGCGGTTTTCAGCGTCATCTATACCATCTGTACCCTGGATGAGGCGCTAAAGAACGCGAGCGACAACGTACGAATGACGGCGCGAAACGTGGCCGCAACGCTTAAAGCCGGGCAGCAATTACGCTGAGTTGTAGGTTGGATAAGGCGGTCACGCCGCCTTCCTGCGAATATTACCCCAACAACTTCTTCGCTTCGCGCGCAACGTTGTCCATTTCATCCAGAAGCTCTAAAAACTCAGGCTCCAGCTCTTCTTCCTTGGTCCCGCTACGTAATTGCTGCTCAATAAGCTGACACAGGTTTTTCATGCGGGGAACGCCGCTATAACCGCAGCTGCCGTGCAGCTTGTGGATCATATCCACCAGCCCTTCAGGGTTTTCACCGACCAGCTGTTCTTCAATTTTGTTACGTACTTCGGGCAGAAAATCGAGCAGCATTTGCAGCATATCCCGCGCCAAATCGTTTTTACCTGCGGCTTGTCTTAATGCTAACTGCCAGTCGAGTGTGGTATTCGGATTGACTACCGGCTCAACGGGTTCAACGGCGATCGCCCTAAGCGCTGTGCTTGCGCCAGGTTTATAACGTAACAGCAGATTATGCAGCTTATCTTCCTCGATAGGCTTCGCCAGGTAATCGTTCATCCCGGCGCTGAGCAGCTTCTCTTTCTGCCCGGCCATGGCGTGTGCGGTGACCGCAATGACCGGTGTCTGCTGTTGATGAGGAAGCTGGTGGATTAGTTCACAAGCGCGAATGCCGTCCATGTCTGGCATCTGAATATCCATCAGGATCAGATCAAATTGCATTTGTCTGGCGCGATCCACCGCTTGATGCCCACTGTCGCAGAGCACGACGTGCTGAACCTTATCTTCCAACAGTGCGCCAATCAGCTTGAGGTTCGCAGGGTTGTCGTCTACCGCCATAACGGTCATCGCGATTTTGCTATCGTCTAACAGCAGCGGATCCGCGCTGTGATTCAACTGACAATACACTGTCAGCGCAGGCAGTAAGCGAGTTGAGGTGAGAGGTTTCAACAGACACGCCGCCGCGCCGCCCTGTTTTAACTTTTCGGCGTTAATCTGCGCATGGCAAGGCAGGGCCAGTAACAAAAAGTCGGTCATCGCCGCAGCGTTTGCCAGCCGCTCATGCTGCATGGTGAGCGGTTCGCGTAAAGTGACCGGAATGCCGAGCAGCAGAATATCGTAGTGATCCTTCGGCAGCCCAGAGAATGAAGGGCTGTAAATCACCTCCAACGGCGTTTCGCTCAAGATATCTAACGTGCACTGTGCGGCAGTGGCGTTCGGTTCGACGTAGGCCAGTCGTTTACCGGCCAGGCAGAGCGTGGTTGAGCGGTCAACGAGAACGTTAGGGTTAAGATCGAGGCTGATATGGAACCAGAACGTGGAACCCCGGTTCGGTTGACTATGGAAGGAGATATCCCCGCCCATTTCGTTGACCAGTTTTTGCGTAATGACCAGACCCAGCCCGGTACCGCCGTGGCGGCGGGAAATACTGGCATCCGCCTGGCGGAAGGCCTGGAACAAGCGTGACTGATCGCGCTCAGGAATACCAATTCCGGTATCGCGGATTTGTACTTCAATCTGCACTTTCGTGTTACTAAGGGCGCGCTTCTCGACCAGAATGTCGATATTGCCGCCTTCGGTAAATTTGATGGCATTGCCAACCAGATTAGTGATTACCTGCTGTAAGCGCAGCGGATCGCCGATGACGTTGTCCGGCACGTCATTCTTAATATTTAGCGTCAGCTCAAGCCCTTTATCATGGGATGAATGCGCTAACAGCGTAACGACGTCATCCAGCGTGCTGCGCAGCGGGAAGGGAATGCTTTCCAGAATCAGCTTGCCCGCCTCAAGTTTGGAGAAGTCGAGTACATCATTGATGATAGCCAGCAGATTGTTAGCCGAGCGTTCAATGGTATTCAGGTGATCGCGCTGCGTGGTGTTGAGCTCGGTTTTTAGCGTAAGACGGGTGAAGCCAATCACGCCATTCAGCGGTGTTCGCAGTTCGTGCGACATGTTAGCCAGAAACTCAGACTTAATACGCGCCGCTTCCTGGGCGCGTTTCTTCGCCAGATCCAGTTCGACGTTCTGGATTTCCATCTGCTCCAGCGTTTCACGCAGGTCAGAGGTGGCCTGATCGATGTTGTGCTGCATCTCTTCATGGTAAGCCGCAAGTGACATCGCCATCGAGTTGATACCATTTTTGAGCATATCCAGCTCGCCCAGCATGAAACCTTCCACGCGGCTGTCGAGCTGTCCTCTACGTATTCGGTCAACGGTATTCACCATATTGCGAATCGGGCCGGTTACGTCGCGCATCAGACGCCAGCCAAAAATTAACGCAATACCAATACAAAACAGCATCATTACGCTGGAGATAAAGATCTCTTTGTACTGCTGCAATCGCACGGACTTAAGATCCAGCTCAAGCGCCACATACCCCAGCATATTTTTGGTGTTTTTCGCATCGCTTACGGCGGACTCATCTGGTGAATAGCTTTCCGATATAATCGGGGTACGCAGGATCATGATATCCCCGTGCCGGGTGACGCTCAGCTTACGGGGAAACGGTGAACCTGTCGCCAACTGCATTTCAGACGGATCGAGATGAAAATTAGAGGTGACGAACAGTCGGTTATTTTCGTCATAAACAGAAATTGCCCGCACGATATCGGAATGGCGACGATGCAGCACGCTGATAAGCTGGCCGATAGATTCCCTGTTTTGCAGGTTCATGCCATATTCGCTGGAGACCGCGAGTGGTTCTATGATGCTGGCACCAGCATCTTCCAGTTGACGCTGCAAGTCGTTATAGCGATGCACAACAAAAAAGATACTGAGCAACAAACCTATCAGGACGGTCGGGGCCAGGATCAGAATCATCATGCGTGCGCGCAGGCTGTAGTTGGTCATGGAGTTCCGTTATGGGACAATTAGGGTCACACTGTTAAATAGAGAAATATCTCGTCGATGGCGCAATTCTACTCTGCAAAACGACGCGTGACGACGCGTCAGATCATAACCGTTACCGTCAATGACCTCGATCCTTTTGGTCAGGGCGTCGCTCGCCATAACGGAAAAGCGTTGTTTATACCGGAATTGCTACCCCAGGAAAGCGCCGAGGTGGTGATTACCGAAGATAAAAAACAGTTCGCCCGCGCGCAAGTAAAACGACGTTTGAACAACAGCCATGAGCGTGAAGTGCCACGTTGCCCGCATTTTGGCGTATGCGGCGGTTGCCAGCAGCAGCATGCCAGCATCTCGTTACAGCAGCGTAGTAAAAGCGCGGCGTTGTCGCGTTTAATGAAATGTGACGTGTCAGATGTTATCGCTGATACGCCGTGGGGCTATCGTCGTCGTGCCCGATTGAGCCTGAACTATCGGCCAAAAGAACACAAATTGCAGATGGGGTTTCGCAAATCAGGCTCCAGCGACATTATCGATGTCAAACAATGCCCTGTTTTGGTGCCCCAGCTTGAAGCGTTATTGCCCCATCTCAGGGCGTGTCTGGAAAGTCTTCAAGGGTTACGCCACCTTGGACATGTTGAACTGGTGCAGGCAGGGAGCGGAACCCTGATGATTTTGCGCCACACGGCGCCATTAAGTGCAGCGGATAAAGAAAAACTGGAATGCTTTTCGCATTCTCAGGGGCTGTCTTTGTTTCTGGCCCCGCAAAGCGAGATACTGGAATCAATATCAGAAGAATCGCCCTGGTATGACTCAAATGGACTACGGTTAACCTTCAGCCCGCGCGATTTTATTCAGGTTAACGAAGGGGTAAACCAACAAATGGTGGCCCGTGCGCTGGAATGGCTCGATGTGCAACCTGAAGATCGCGTACTCGATCTGTTCTGTGGAATGGGGAATTTTACCCTGCCGCTGGCAACTCGAGCAGCAAGCGTGGTTGGCGTGGAAGGTGTTCCGGCGCTGGTTGGAAAAGGTCGGGAAAATGCACTGAATAACGGATTACACAATGTGACATTCTTTCATGAGAACCTTGAGGAAGATGTTACCCGGCAGCCGTGGGCGAAAAACGGATTCGACAAAGTTTTGCTCGATCCTGCGCGTGCGGGGGCTGCTGGTGTGATGCAACATATTATAAAATTAGAACCTATACGCGTTGTTTATGTATCCTGTAACCCGGCAACGCTGGCTCGTGACAGCGATGCTTTGCTCAATGCGGGATATGCCATCCGGCGGCTGGCGATGCTTGATATGTTCCCGCACACTGGACACCTGGAATCAATGGTCCTGTTTGAGCGTTTGTAATGAACTTAATACCCATTGGATTTCGCCTTGTAATGCTGTGTGAAAGACAATGGGTTCGGCTTGTCGACTTCGACAGGCCATGCCCCTTAAGGAGAGGACGATGGTTGCGGTAAGAAGTGCACATTTAAATAAAGCTGGTGAGTTTGATCCCAAGAAATGGATCGCGAGTCTGGGGATCTCCAGCCAGCAGTCGTGTGAACGCTTAGCCGAAACCTGGGCGTACTGCCTCCAGCAGACACAGGGGCATCCGGATGCGGATCTGCTGCTGTGGCGTGGCGTGGAGATGGTAGAAATTCTCTCCATGTTGAGCATGGATATCGACACGCTGCGTGCAGCAATGCTGTTCCCTCTGGCTGATGCCAACGTGGTAAGTGAAGACATCCTGCGCGAGAGCGTGGGCAAATCCATTGTTCATCTTATCCACGGCGTGCGTGATATGGCGGCGATACGCCAGCTTAAAGCCACGCATACCGATTCAGTTTCTTCCGAGCAGGTCGATAACGTCCGCCGCATGCTGCTGGCAATGGTGGATGACTTTCGCTGTGTGGTCATCAAGCTGGCAGAGCGGATTGCCCATCTGCGTGAAGTGAAAGACGCGCCGGAAGATGAACGCGTTCTGGCGGCAAAAGAGTGCACCAATATCTATGCACCGCTGGCCAACCGTTTGGGAATCGGGCAATTAAAATGGGAGCTGGAAGATTATTGCTTCCGTTATCTGCACCCGGCTGAATACAAACGCATTGCCAAGCTGCTGCATGAACGTCGTATCGACAGAGAGCATTACATTGATGAGTTCGTTAGTCATTTGCGCTCAGAGATGAAAACGGAAGGCGTCAAAGCTGAAGTGTACGGACGTCCGAAGCATATCTACAGCATCTGGCGCAAAATGCAGAAAAAGCAGTTGGCCTTCGATGAACTGTTCGATGTGCGCGCAGTGCGTATCGTGGCAGAGCGTTTACAGGACTGCTATGCCGCGCTCGGGATAGTACATACTCACTATCGCCATCTGCCGGATGAGTTTGATGACTACGTCGCGAACCCGAAACCCAATGGCTACCAGTCAATCCATACGGTTGTGCTGGGGCCGGGCGGGAAAACCATTGAAATTCAGATCCGTACCAAACAGATGCACGAAGATGCCGAACTGGGCGTCGCGGCGCACTGGAAGTACAAAGAGGGCACCGCTTCAGGCGCGGCGCGCTCTGGTCATGAAGATCGCATTGCATGGCTGCGTAAGCTGATCGCCTGGCAGGAAGAGATGGCAGATTCCGGTGAAATGCTGGATGAAGTTCGTAGCCAGGTCTTTGATGACCGCGTGTATGTCTTTACGCCGAAAGGCGACGTTGTGGATCTGCCTGCAGGCTCCACGCCGCTCGATTTTGCTTACCACATTCATAGTGATGTGGGGCATCGTTGCATTGGCGCGAAAATTGGTGGACGCATCGTACCGTTTACCTACCAACTACAGATGGGCGATCAAATTGAAATTATCACCCAGAAACAGCCAAACCCAAGCCGCGACTGGTTGAACCCTAACCTTGGCTACGTAACCACCAGTCGTGGGCGTTCGAAGATCCACGCCTGGTTCCGTAAACAGGACCGTGATAAGAACATTCTTGCAGGTCGCCAGATCCTCGACGATGAACTGGCGCATTTAGGCATCAGCCTGAAAGAAGCGGAAAAACATCTGCTGCCGCGCTACAGTTTCAATGAGCTGGATGAACTGCTGGCGGCGATTGGCGGAGGAGACATCCGCCTCAACCAGATGGTGAATTTCCTGCAGGCGCAGTTTAATAAGCCAAGCGCTGCCGAACAGGATGCCGCCGCGCTGAAACAGCTTCAGCAGAAAACGCACGCACCGCAGAGTCGCCGTAAAGACGACGGTCGTGTCGTGGTGGAAGGGGTAGGTAACCTGATGCACCACATCGCTCGCTGCTGCCAGCCGATTCCAGGCGATGAGATTGTCGGGTTTATTACCCAGGGACGCGGTATTTCTGTGCACCGGGCGGATTGTGAACAGCTGACTGAGCTGCGCTCCCATGCGCCGGAACGTATTGTTGATGCGGTCTGGGGCGAAAGTTACTCTGCAGGGTATTCGCTGGTGGTTCGCGTCCAGGCCAACGATCGCAGTGGCTTGTTACGTGATATCACCACGATTCTCGCCAACGAGAAGGTAAACGTGCTGGGAGTTGCCAGCCGGAGTGATACCAAACAACAGCTTGCCACCATTGATATGACCATCGAAATCTACAACCTGCAGGTGCTCGGGCGCGTGCTCGGCAAGCTGAACCAGGTACCGGATGTGATCGACGCACGTCGTCTGCACGGTAATTAATCATTATGTAGGCCGGATAACCTTGTAGGCCTGATAAGACGCGTTAGCGTTGCCATCAGGCATTGCTATGTTGCCGGATGTTGCCTTATCCGGCCTACTGTATTGAAATTTCAGGATATTCCAATGAATCAAATCGACCGACTGCTCGGTATTATGCAGCGCTTGCGCGACCCGGAGAACGGCTGTCCGTGGGACAAAGAGCAGACATTCGCCACTATTGCTCCTTACACCCTCGAAGAGACTTATGAAGTGCTGGACGCGATTGCGCGAGAAGACTTCGACGACCTGCGTGGAGAGTTGGGGGATCTGCTGTTCCAGGTGGTGTTTTACGCCCAGATGGCTCAGGAAGAAGGGCGCTTCAACTTTGATGATATCTGCGCAGCGATAAGCGATAAGCTTGAACGCCGCCACCCGCATGTTTTTGCTGACGTTTCTGCCAGTAACAGCACCGAGGTGCTTACCCGTTGGGAGCAAATCAAAACCGAAGAACGTGCTGAGAAGGCACAGCATTCCGCGCTCGACGATATTCCCCGTAGTTTACCGGCATTAATGCGCGCCCAAAAAATCCAGAAACGCTGCTCAAATGTTGGCTTCGACTGGAAAACATTAGGACCGGTTGTCGACAAGGTTTACGAAGAGATCGACGAAGTCATGTTTGAGGCGAAGCAGGCTGTTGTCGACCAGGCTAAACTGGAGGAGGAAATGGGCGATCTGCTGTTTGCCACGGTCAATATGGCCCGGCATTTAGGCACTAAAGCAGAGACTGCTTTGCAAAAAGCGAACGAGAAATTTGAGCGACGTTTTCGTGAGGTTGAGCGAATTGTGGCTGCTCGCGGTCTGGAAATGACTGGTGTTGATCTGGAAACTATGGAAGAAGTCTGGCAACAGGTAAAACGGCAGGAAATTGATCTCTAAGGGATTTCGTCGGTCAAGGGCGATTTGTGTGATTTTTTAAATAACAAGCGCTTGATTTACGTCAAAAACATTTACCCCAAAGGGGCTATTTTCTCACTCCCGATGTTAATGTGAGCCTGGTGAAGAGGAGGAATAATGAAAGTTTGTGGCGCTCGTCATGTTCGGGTATACTACTTTCCCGTCTTGGTAATTCCATCGTTTCACCCTAACTTCTCAGGTCCAGCATGACAACGAACTATATTTTTGTGACCGGCGGGGTCGTATCCTCTCTGGGAAAAGGCATTGCCGCAGCCTCCCTGGCAGCCATTCTTGAAGCCCGTGGCCTCAATGTAACCATGATGAAACTGGATCCGTACATCAACGTCGATCCAGGTACTATGAGCCCAATCCAACACGGGGAAGTGTTCGTTACCGAAGACGGCGCTGAAACCGACCTGGACCTGGGTCACTATGAGCGCTTCATTCGTACCAAAATGAGCCGCCGCAACAACTTCACTACGGGTCGTATCTACTCCGACGTTCTGCGTAAAGAACGCCGTGGCGACTACCTGGGCGCGACCGTTCAGGTTATCCCGCACATCACGAATGCCATTAAAGAGCGTGTTCTGGAAGGCGGTGAAGGTCATGATGTTGTTCTGGTTGAAATCGGCGGAACCGTTGGGGATATCGAATCTCTGCCGTTCCTTGAAGCGATTCGCCAGATGGCCGTAGAAATTGGCCGCGAGCACACGCTGTTTATGCATCTGACGCTGGTTCCGTACATGGCGGCGGCAGGTGAAGTCAAAACTAAACCGACTCAGCACTCTGTAAAAGAGCTGCTTTCTATCGGTATTCAGCCAGATATCCTGATTTGCCGCTCCGATCGCGCAGTTCCGGCTAATGAACGTGCAAAAATTGCATTGTTCTGTAACGTTCCGGAAAAAGCGGTGATTTCTCTGAAAGATGTCGATTCCATCTATAAAATCCCGGGCCTGTTGAAATCTCAGGGCCTTGACGATTATATTTGTAAACGATTCAGCTTGAACTGTCCGGAAGCTAATCTGTCAGAATGGGAACAGGTTATCTACGAAGAAGCGAATCCGGCAGGCGAAGTGACTATCGGTATGGTCGGCAAGTACATTGAACTGCCGGATGCCTATAAGTCAGTTATCGAAGCGCTGAAGCATGGTGGTCTGAAGAATCGTGTCACCGTCAATATCAAGCTGATCGATTCACAAGATGTCGAAACGCGTGGCGTTGAGATCCTGAAAGGTCTTGATGCCATCCTGATCCCTGGCGGCTTCGGCTACCGTGGTGTTGAAGGTAAAATCGCGACGGCGCGCTTTGCGCGTGAGAACAATATTCCTTATCTGGGCATTTGCCTGGGTATGCAGGTTGCGTTGATTGAGTTTGCACGTAACGTAGTGGGTATGGACAACGCCAACTCCACGGAATTTGTGCCAGACTGTAAGTACCCGGTGGTGGCCCTGATTACCGAATGGCGCGATGAAGACGGCAACGTCGAAGTCCGTACCGAGAAGAGCGATCTGGGCGGCACTATGCGTCTTGGTGCGCAGCAGTGTCAGTTGAGCGACGATAGCCTGGTTCGTCAACTGTACGGCGCGCCGACAATTGTTGAACGCCACCGCCACCGTTACGAAGTCAACAATATGCTGTTGAAACAGATTGAAGCTGCGGGTCTGCGTATTGCAGGCCGTTCCGGTGATGATCAGTTGGTCGAGATCATTGAGGTACCGAATCATCCGTGGTTCGTGGCCTGTCAGTTCCACCCGGAATTTACTTCCACGCCACGTGATGGGCACCCGCTGTTTGCCGGCTTTGTGAAAGCCGCCAGTGAACATCAGAAGCGTCAGGCGAAGTAAGAAGTAAATAAGTTAGAACGGCAATGCACCCATCAGGGTGCATTGTTTGTCTGGAGTTTTAGTTTAACTTGTACTGAGGAAAATCTAATGTCCAAAATCGTTAAAATCATCGGTCGTGAAATCATCGACTCCCGTGGTAACCCGACTGTTGAAGCCGAAGTACACCTGGAAGGTGGTTTCGTTGGTATGGCAGCAGCTCCGTCAGGTGCTTCTACTGGTTCCCGCGAAGCACTGGAACTGCGCGATGGCGACAAATCCCGTTTCATGGGTAAAGGCGTACTGAAAGCTGTTGCAGCTGTTAACGGCCCAATTGCTCAGGCTCTGCTGGGTAAAGATGCTAAAGATCAGGCTGGCATCGACAAGATCATGATCGATCTGGACGGTACTGAAAACAAATCCAACTTCGGTGCAAACGCCATCCTGGCTGTGTCCCTGGCGAACGCCAAAGCAGCAGCAGCTGCTAAAGGCCTGCCGCTGTATGCACACATCGCTGAACTGAACGGTACTCCGGGTAAATACTCCATGCCGGTTCCGATGATGAACATCATCAACGGTGGTGAGCACGCTGACAACAACGTCGACATCCAGGAATTCATGATTCAGCCGGTTGGCGCTAAGACTCTGAAAGAAGCCGTTCGTATGGGTTCTGAAGTGTTCCACAACCTGGCTAAAGTTCTGAAAGCTAAAGGTATGAACACTGCAGTTGGTGACGAAGGTGGCTACGCGCCGAACCTGGGTTCCAACGCTGAAGCTCTGGCTGTAATCGCTGAAGCGGTTAAAGCAGCTGGCTACGAGCTGGGCAAAGACATCACTCTGGCGATGGACTGTGCAGCTTCTGAATTCTACAAAGACGGTAAATACGTTCTGGCTGGCGAAGGCAACAAAGCATTCACCTCCGAAGAATTCACTCACTTCCTGGAAGAACTGACCAAACAGTACCCGATCGTGTCCATCGAAGATGGTCTGGACGAGTCTGACTGGGACGGTTTCGCATACCAGACTAAAGTACTGGGCGACAAAATCCAGCTGGTTGGTGACGATCTGTTCGTAACCAACACCAAGATCCTGAAAGAAGGCATCGAAAAAGGCATCGTTAACTCCATCCTGATCAAATTCAACCAGATCGGTTCTCTGACCGAAACTCTGGCTGCGATCAAAATGGCGAAAGACGCTGGCTACACCGCTGTCATCTCTCACCGTTCTGGCGAAACTGAAGATGCTACCATCGCTGACCTGGCTGTTGGTACCGCTGCAGGCCAGATCAAAACTGGTTCTATGAGCCGTTCTGACCGCGTTGCTAAGTACAACCAGCTGATTCGTATCGAAGAAGCTCTGGGTGAACAAGCACCGTACAACGGTCGTAAAGAGATCAAAGGTCAGGCGTAATCCTGTTCTTTAACTCTTAACGTAAAAACCCGCTGCGGCGGGTTTTTTTATGCTTTTAAAGCAGTAGAGGAAGTGTTGCGCTGGCGGTTTGCTGGCTCACATCACTGTACTTTTCATCCAGCGCAATCAGCGACGTGGTGAGAAGTTCTACCAACAGCATCACACCCACCTTGGCGTTTAGCGCACCAGCACTCAACGGACCTTCTGGTTTGGCTGCGACCAGTTGAATATCGCTCAGCGAGGCCAGCGGACTGCGCGGCGTATTACTCAGCGCCAGTACGCGCACGCCTTGCTTACGCGCCAGTTTCACGACATGCAGCAGATCGCGCGTGGAGCCTGAACTGGAGATCGCTACCACGAGCGTATTTTTGCTAAGCGTAGTGGCATTCATGGCTGCGCGGTGCATGTCGCTGAACAGTTGCGCGGGTTTGCCGAGGCGCAGGAGTTTGTAATGTAAATACTCCCCCAGAATAGCGCTGGCCGCTACGCCATAAATCTGTACCGACTGAGCCTGATGTAGCGCCAGAGCGGCGGATTCCAGTAATGTCCTGTCGAGTAACTTTGCTGTGTCCTGCAGCGCTTGCACGGATTCATTGACCACATTGTCAATTTCATCCCCGCTGTGCTCTACCGGCTGTCCTTGCTGGAGATCGAGTGCCAGCGCCATTTTGAATTCGTTATAACCCTTACACCCAAGCGTGCGGCACAGACGTGTGACGCTCGCCTCGCTGGTGTCGCTTTCACGCGCCAGTTCGGTAATCGTCAGGTAGACAACTTTTGCCGGATCACTAAGCACAAACTCTCCCAGCTTCTGCTGTGTTCGGCTATATCCGTCAACGCCCTGGCGCAATCTCAGCAGCAGGTTTTCATTTTCTGACATGCAAAATCCTTAATGCGTTTCTCTGCTGATAGTGTGGCGGAAAGCAGGGGAGAGATGCCAGTCATTTTAAAAAAGTATGATCGGCTTCCTGGTTTTTGATGATAATTTTCATTTATGAAATTAATTATGGTAAAAATTTTCATCATTAATCGGGGAGATGAAAAAATGATGCAAATGTTTAGCGGCGCCTCATCGGGCGCATGGTTTGAAAAGGCACAGCGGTTTGGCAAATCGTTCATGCTGCCGATTGCGGTACTGCCCGCTGCGGGGCTGTTGTTAGGGATTGGCGGTGCGCTGTCGAATCCAAACACATTGACGGCGTATCCGTTTTTGGACGTTGACTGGTTACAGGCAATCTTCACGATCATGACCAGCGCAGGTTCTATTGTGTTTGCCAACCTGTCGGTGCTTTTTGCGGTGGGTGTGGCAGTAGGATTGGCGAAAACGGACAAAGGCACCGCCGGGCTTGCTGCATTGCTGGCATTTCTGGTGATGAACGCCACCATCAACGCTTTATTGACACTCAACGGAACGCTGGCGCACGAGAATCCCGGTGCCGTAGGCCAGGGGATGACGCTGGGTATTCAGACGCTGGAAACAGGCGTATTTGGTGGGGTGGTGATTGGGCTTGTCACCTGCGCGCTGCATAGCCGTTTCAATAAAGTCTCGCTGCCTCAGTTCCTTGGTTTCTTCAGCGGTTCGCGCTTTGTGCCGATTATTAGCTCCCTTGCCGCGATTGTAGTGGGTGCGGTCATGACGGTGGTTTGGCCGCATTTCCAGAAACTCATTTTTGGACTGGGTGGTCTGGTGGATGCGACCGGTTATCTGGGTACGCTGTTGTACGGCTTCATCCTGCGTATGCTTGGCCCACTGGGGTTACACCATATCTTTTATTTACCGTTCTGGACCACAGCGCTTGGCGGGAGTGAAATCGTCAACGGCCAGTTGGTTGAAGGTACGCAGCGTATTTTCTTCGCGCAACTTGCCGATCCGAATACGCAGCAGTTCTATGCGGGCACCTCGCGCTTTATGTCCGGGCGCTTTATCACCATGATGTTTGGCCTGCTTGGCGCATGTCTTGCGATGTACCATACTGCAAAACCAGAGAACAGAAAGCTTGTCGCCGGACTGCTGTTGTCTGCGGCCCTGACCTCTTTCCTGACGGGGATCACTGAGCCTATCGAGTTCTCCTTCCTGTTTGTCGCACCTGTGTTATACGTCATTCACGCCTTCTTCGATGGTCTGGCGTTTATGATGGCGCATATTTTACATATCACCATCGGGCAAACCTTTTCGGGGGGGCTTATCGATTTCCTCCTCTTCGGTGTGCTACAGGGGGAAGCTAAAACCAACTGGATGTACGTACCTATGGTGGGGATCCCGTGGTTCTTCCTTTACTACTTCACCTTCCGCTATTTGATTAACCGCTTTAACTGGTTGACGCCTGGTCGTGAAAACGCAGCACCGACTGAATCCGGCCTGCCGCAAAGTGAGCGTGCTGCGGCTGTGATTGCCGGACTGGGAGGTAAAGAGAATCTGGAAGAGGTGGACTGTTGCGCCACACGTCTGCGCGTGACGGTAAAAGAGAGTAGCAAGGTCGATGAAGCGGCGCTGAAAGCGACCGGAGCGCGTGGCGTAATTATTCGCGGCAACGGGGTTCAGGTGATTTATGGACCGCATGTCACCATCATCAAAAACGAAGTCGAAGAGATCTTATCGTAATGAAAACTGTACTGGATTCCCTGAAAGGTAAATTAATCGTCTCCTGCCAGGCGCTGGAAAATGAGCCCCTGCACAGTCCGTTTATTATGTCGCGTATGGCGCTGGCGGCAGCGCAGGGAGGTGCTGTAGGTATTCGTGCGAACAGCGTGGTGGACATTCGCGCGATCAAAGAGAGCGTCTCCCTGCCGGTGATTGGGATTATCAAGCGCGATTATCCGGGTAGCGATGTGTTTATCACGGCCACCCTCAAGGAAGTGGATGAGCTAATGACCGTTGAGCCGGAGATTATTGCTCTGGATGCGACAGCGCGCCCGCGCCCAGGAGGACAAACGCTGGAAGAATTAGTTATGCAAATCCGCGCTCGCTACCCGTCTGTGCTGCTGATGGCAGATATCGCCACCATAGACGAAGCGGTGACAGCTGAGCGTCTGGGTTTTGACTGCGTGGGCACCACGCTCTACGGCTATACCGCTGACACTGCCGGGCATGTGCTGGCGGAAAACGACTGCGGTTTTTTACGCGAGGTATTGGCGGCGGTCAGCGTACCTATCGTGGCAGAAGGAAACGTCGATACTCCGGAACGTGCCGCACGATGCCTGGAATTAGGTGCCCATACCGTGGTGGTTGGTGGCGCTATCACGCGTCCGCAGCAGATAACGGCACGCTTTGTCGCGGCGATCGCCTCGTAAAGCATCGATGGGGCATGATACTTTGGCGGGGATCTGCGATAATTATCGTTTATCCCCATATTGAGAGCGCTATGCAGTACCCGATTAACGAGATGTTCCAGACCCTGCAAGGTGAGGGTTACTTTACCGGCGTCCCCGCCATTTTTATTCGTTTACAGGGATGCCCGGTTGGCTGTGCCTGGTGCGATACCAAACACACCTGGGATAAGCTTGAGGATCGGGAAGTCTCCCTGTACAGCATCCTGGCCAAGACCAAAGAAAGCGACAAATGGGGGGCGGCGAGCAGTGAGGATCTGCTGGCGGTCATTTCGCGTCAGGGGTATACCGCCCGTCATGTGGTGATCACCGGCGGCGAGCCCTGCATTCATGACCTGATGCCGCTGACTGACCTGCTGGAAAAGAACGGCTTTAGCTGCCAGATTGAAACTAGTGGTACCCACGAAGTACGCTGTACGCCGAATACCTGGGTGACCGTATCGCCGAAGGTAAATATGCGTGGCGGTTATGATGTGCTGTCGCAGGCGCTGGAGCGCGCGAATGAAATCAAACATCCGGTTGGTCGCGTTCGCGATATTGAAGCGCTGGATGAACTGCTGGCGACGTTGAGCGACGACAAACCACGAATCATCGCCTTACAGCCAATCAGCCAGAAAGAAGATGCGACGCGTTTGTGTATTGATACCTGTATTGCGCGCAACTGGCGTCTGTCGATGCAAACCCATAAATATCTGAATATTGCCTGATAACTGTGCCGGGAGCGTTTCGCTTACCCGGCCAGAGTTTGTTGCTTGTTGCAGGCCGGATAAGACGCATTGTCATCCGGCAAGCCTACAATCACTCGCCGCGGTACACGCAGCCTGCTGTGCAGGTTTCTTTCACCATTACAGCACTTAGCAGAGGGACCACAGGTTTAATCTGATCCCAAATCCATTTGGCCAGCACTTCACTGGTTGGATTTTCTAAGCCAGGAATATCGTTCAAATAGTAGTGATCGAGTCTGTCGTAAGTCGGCTTAAACGCGGCTTTTAACTCAGCAAAATCCATGATCCAACCGGTATGCGGATCGACTTCACCGGTAATTTCAAGACGCACCATAAATGAGTGACCATGCAGGCGGCCACACTTATGCCCTTCCGGTACGTGCGGCAGGCGGTGAGCGGCTTCGAAGGTGAAATCTTTAAACAAGGTGGTGGACATTATTTACTCTCAAGAATGCGAAAAACCGCCGTAGGGTACCGTAAAGCACAATTTTTATCATTAGTTAAAAGGGCGCTAAGCATCAGAACGTCATATTTACGCTGTTAATGTTTAATAACTATTTATATATCATATAGTTATTAAATCGTTTTTGTCGTTAATGACTATAACTAAAACAGGTTAGTCCATTTGGTTATTTGTTATTTCTATCCCTTCTTTAATTGTTACTATCCCCGCCGTTAACCTTATCTTCAGTTTGGGTTTTATTGCTGAAATCCGCTTTGCTTACTGGAACATGACAACGCATGACGACACAGGCCCCACCTTCCGCTCTGCTACCGCTAAACCCGGAGCAACTGGCACGCCTTCAGGCAGCCACGACCGATTTCACTCCCGCACAGCTTGCGTGGGTTTCTGGCTATTTTTGGGGCGTGCTGAATCAGCAGCCTGGTAGCAATGCAGCGGCGCTTGCGCCTGTCGCTGAAATACCAGGCATTACGCTTATCTCCGCCTCGCAAACCGGTAATGCGCGTCGTGTGGCGGAAGCCCTGCGCGATGATCTGATCGCTGCGAAGCTCAACGTCACTCTGATCAACGCTGGCGACTATAAATTCAAACAAATCGCCAATGAAAAACTGCTGATCGTGGTGGCGTCGACGCAAGGGGAAGGTGAACCGGCGGAAGAAGCCGTGGCGTTGCATAAATTCCTGTTCTCGAAAAAAGCGCCAAAGCTCGATAACACCGCTTTTGCCGTGTTTGGTCTTGGCGACACCTCCTATGAGTTTTTCTGTCAGTCAGGAAAAGACTTCGATGCGAAACTGGCTGAGCTGGGCGGTGAACGTCTGCTCGATCGTGTAGATGCCGACGTCGAATATCAGGCCGCCGCCGCGCAGTGGCGTGCCCGTTTGATTGATGTCCTGAAAGCACGTACGCCTGCAGTACCGTCTGTGCAAGTTGCCGCGAGCGGTGCGGTAAATGAAGTACACACCAGCCCGTACACCAAAGAAGCGCCGCTGACGGCGTCGCTTGCGGTGAATCAGAAAATTACCGGCCGTGACTCTGAAAAAGACGTACGCCATATTGAAATTGATTTAGGCGATTCCGGCCTGCGTTATCAGCCGGGCGATGCCTTGGGCGTCTGGTATCAGAATGACCCGGATCTGGTTAAAGAACTGGTTGAACTGCTGTGGCTGAAAGGTGATGAACCGGTGACGGTTGAAGGCAAAACCTTGTCGCTCGCTGAAGCGTTGCAGTGGCATTTCGAGCTGACGGTGAATACCGGCAATATCGTGGAGAACTATGCCACCTTAACCCGCAGCGAAACATTGCTGCCGTTAGTGGGTGACAAAGCACAGTTGCAGCATTATGCCGCCACCACGCCTATCGTCGATATGGTGCGCTTTTCCCCGGCGCAACTGGATGCTCAGGCGTTAGTTGATCTTCTGCGTCCGTTGACGCCGCGTTTGTACTCCATTGCCTCTTCTCAGGCGGAAGTGGAAAGCGAAGTGCACGTCACCGTGGGTGTGGTGCGTTATGAGATAGAAGGTCGCGCCCGTGCTGGTGGTGCTTCCAGTTTCCTCGCCGACCGCGTGGAAGAAGAAGGTGAAGTTCGCGTGTTCATTGAACACAACGACAATTTCCGCCTGCCGTCAAACCCGCAGACGCCGGTGATTATGATTGGCCCGGGTACGGGAATTGCACCGTTCCGTGCCTTCATGCAGCAGCGTGCGGCTGATGGAGCCGAAGGCAAAAACTGGCTGTTTTTCGGTAACCCGCACTTTACCGAAGATTTCCTGTATCAGGTGGAATGGCAGCGTTACGTCAAAGAGGGCGTACTGAGCCGTATCGATCTCGCCTGGTCCCGCGATCAAAAAGAAAAAGTCTACGTACAAGATAAACTGCGCCAACAGGGCGCGGAACTGTGGCGCTGGATTAACGACGGTGCCCACATTTATGTCTGCGGCGATGCCAATCGTATGGCGAAAGACGTTGAGCAGGCGTTGTTGGAAGTGATTGCCGAATTCGGTGGTATGGATATCGAAGCGGCGGATGAATTTTTAAGTGAGCTGCGCATTGAGCGCCGTTATCAGCGAGATGTCTACTAATGAGCGAAAAACATCCAGGACCATTGGTGGTCGAAGGCAAACTGTCCGACGCTGAGCGTATGAAGCTGGAAAGCAACTATCTGCGCGGTACCATTGCCGAAGATTTAAACGACGGCCTGACCGGCGGGTTTAAAGGCGACAACTTCCTGCTGATCCGTTTTCACGGTATGTACCAGCAGGACGACCGCGATATCCGCGCTGAACGTGCCGAGCAAAAGCTGGAGCCGCGTCACGCGATGCTGCTGCGCTGTCGTCTGCCGGGTGGAGTGATCACCACCAAACAGTGGCAGGCGATCGACAAGTTCGCCCATGACAACACTATTTACGGCAGCATTCGTCTGACCAACCGTCAGACCTTCCAGTTTCACGGCATTCTGAAGAAGAACGTTAAACCGGTACACCAGATGCTGCACTCCGTCGGCCTGGACGCACTGGCGACCGCCAACGATATGAACCGTAACGTGCTGTGTACCTCCAACCCGTATGAATCTGAGCTGCACGCCGAAGCCTACGAGTGGGCGAAAAAGATCTCCGAACATCTGCTGCCGCGCACCCGCGCCTATGCAGAGATCTGGCTTGATCAGGAAAAAGTTGCGACCACTGACGAGGAGCCGATCCTCGGTCAAACCTATCTGCCGCGTAAGTTTAAAACCACGGTGGTGATCCCACCGCAGAACGACATCGATCTGCATGCCAACGACATGAACTTCGTGGCGATTGCGGAAAACGGCAAGCTGGTGGGCTTTAACCTGCTGGTGGGCGGCGGTTTGTCCATTGAGCATGGCAATAAGAAAACTTACGCCCGGACGGCAAGCGAATTTGGTTATCTGCCGCTTGAGCATACACTGGCCGTGGCGGAAGCGGTGGTGACGACTCAGCGTGACTGGGGTAACCGTACCGATCGTAAAAACGCCAAAACCAAATACACGCTGGAACGCGTAGGCGTTGAGACCTTTAAAGCTGAAGTTGAGCGCCGCGCGGGGATCAAGTTTGAGCCTATCCGCCCGTACGAGTTCACCGGTCGCGGCGATCGTATCGGCTGGGTGAAAGGGATCGACAATAAATGGCATCTGACGCTGTTTATTGAAAACGGCCGTATCCTGGATTATCCGGGCCGTCCATTGAAAACCGGTCTGCTTGAGATCGCGAAGATCCACAAAGGTGAGTTCCGTATTACCGCGAACCAGAACCTGATCATTGCAGGTGTTCCTGAGAGTGAAAAGGCGAAGATCGAGAAGATTGCGCAGAAGAGTGGCTTAATGAATGCGGTCACTCCGCAGCGTGAAAACTCGATGGCCTGCGTGTCGTTCCCAACCTGCCCGCTGGCGATGGCTGAGGCCGAGCGCTTCCTGCCAACGTTTATCGACAACATCGACACTCTGATGGCGAAGCACAGCCTGAGTGATGAAAATATTGTCATGCGTGTGACTGGCTGCCCGAACGGTTGCGGCCGCGCGATGCTGGCGGAAGTTGGTCTGGTGGGGAAAGCGCCCGGACGTTACAACCTCCATTTAGGGGGCAACCGTATTGGAACTCGCATTCCCCGGATGTTTAAAGAGAACATCACCGAGCCGGAAATTCTGGCATCGCTGGATGAACTGATTGGGCGCTGGGCGAAAGAGCGCGAAGCGGGTGAAGGCTTCGGTGACTTTACGGTGCGTGCGGGCATTATTCGCCCGGTGCTCGATCCTGCCCGGGATTTCTGGGAATAATGTGAAATTGACTTATCGGGTCTGCTGAATCGGCAGACCTGATAAGCGCAGCGCCATCAGGCAAGGCAAACAGTGAGGAACTTATGTCCAAACTCGATCTCAACGCGTTGAACGAACTGCCGAAAGTTGAACGCGTTATGGCGTTGGCGCAAACCAACGACCAACTGGAAAAATTGAGCGCCGAGGATCGCGTGGCGTGGGCGCTGGAAAACCTGCCTGGCGAATATGTACTGTCATCAAGTTTTGGTATTCAGGCGGCAGTGAGCCTGCACCTGGTAAATCAGGTTCGCCCGGATATCCCGGTGATCCTCACCGATACCGGTTATCTGTTCCCGGAAACCTACCAATTTATTGACGAGTTAACGGACAAGCTCAAGCTTAATCTGCAAGTCTACCGGGCGAAGGAAAGTGCGGCCTGGCAGGAAGCGCGCTATGGCAAACTGTGGGAGCAGGGCGTTGAGGGCATTGAAAAATACAATGACATCAACAAAGTCGAGCCGATGAACCGGGCATTGCAGGAGCTGAAAGCGCAGACCTGGTTTGCCGGTCTGCGCCGTGAGCAATCGGGCAGTCGTGCGCATTTACCGGTGCTGGCTATTCAGCGTGGTGTGTTTAAAGTTCTGCCGATCATCGACTGGGACAACCGTACGGTTTACCAGTATCTGCAAAAGCATGGTCTGAAGTACCATCCACTGTGGGATCAGGGCTATCTGTCAGTCGGCGATACCCATACCACCCGCAAATGGGAGCCGGGAATGGCGGAAGAAGAGACGCGGTTTTTTGGGCTGAAAAGAGAGTGCGGGCTGCACGAAGGCTAACTGTTAAAAGCCCGGTAACGTTTACTTATTACCGGGCTTCTTCTTCAGGATTTACCTGCTTTCGCCAGTTCTTTTACCAGCGGCAGCATAATGCGTACTACGTCGCGGCTACGGCGCTCTATCCGGCCCGGTAAGGCTTTATCGATATGCTGCTGGTTATCCAGTCGCACATCATGCCAGCTGTTGCCAGACGGGAACGAGGCGCTTTTGGCGCGCTGTTGGTAGCCATCTTTCTTGCCCAGGTTCCAGTTGGTCGCTTCAACGGAGAGCACAGCAATACCCGCGTCGTCGAAGACCTCCGCATCGTTACAACATCCTGTTCCCTTCGGATAGTCTTTGTTCAGGCCTGGATTGGTGCTGGCTACAATGCCGCGACTATGCGCGATAGCCAGTGCCCGGTCGCGCGTCAGTTTTCGCACCGCTTCCGGGGTTTTCTTACCGCTGTTGAAATAGAGCTTATCACCGACAATCAGGTTATCGAGGTTGATAACCAGCAGCGTGTTTTTCTTCTCGGCGGCGCTCATTCGCTTCAGGATGTTCTCCGCGCCCAGTTTGCCTTCTTCCTCGCCGCTGGTGGCGATAAATCGGATGCCGTACTGCGTCGGCACGTCTTTGAGTTTTTCCGCCAGTTCCAGCATCACGCCAACACCTGCAGCGTTGTCGTCGATCCCTTGCAGGGTTAATCCACCCAGATTGGCATCTGAATCGGCATCGCTTTGTGCGGCGTAGGTGTCGAGGTGCGCCATAATAATAATCTGCTGCGGCGCTTTGCCTTCATGTGCTGCAATAACGGTGCTTCCCGTTACGTTATGCCAGTTTTTACGGTTATTTTTGGCGGTATAAACATAACGGCTATTAAACGTCCGAATATCACTGCTGTAGCCCATCTGCTGAAATTGCTGACGTATATAATCAGCGGATAACATTTCAGCCGGAGATCCCGTCACGCGGCCCGGGAAAAACGTTGCGATATATCGAGCCTGGGTATTTGCGATATCGCCAGGTTTGGAGGATGTTGCCTGTGCAGGAAGGATAAAACACGCGCCGAGCGCCATGGCAGCAATAAGGTGGCGCGTTGCGGAAAACATAATGAGTCCTTAAATACCAAGCAGAAATTTTCAGCCGCTAGTATGAAACTGTGATCGAGGTAAAACAATTTCATTTGCTCCTAAATGCCCGAAATCCGGTAGCTTAAGCACTTTTTGATATTTGCTTTTCCGGATCGTTATTCCTTTGAGGAACTACTCATTCCAATTCGTAATTTCATTCGCCCTCTTGCCCTCCCTATAGTCAGGTTATCTGAGCATCGTTAGCAAAATAACGGCATTACATAGGAACGGTTATGGATCAAAAACGACTTACCCACCTGCGGCAACTGGAAGCGGAAAGCATCCATATCATTCGTGAGGTGGCCGCCGAGTTTTCTAATCCGGTGATGATGTATTCCATCGGCAAAGATTCCAGCGTAATGCTGCATCTGGCGCGTAAAGCGTTTTATCCTGGCACGCTGCCGTTCCCATTACTGCACGTTGATACCGGTTGGAAATTCAGCGAAATGTACGAGTTTCGTGACCGTACGGCGAAAGCCTACGGCTGCGAACTGCTGGTGCATAAAAACCCGGAAGGGGTGGCGATGGGCATCAACCCGTTCGTCCACGGCAGCGCCAAGCATACCGACATTATGAAAACCGAAGGGCTGAAGCAGGCGCTCAATAAATACGGTTTTGATGCCGCGTTTGGCGGTGCTCGTCGTGACGAAGAGAAATCACGTGCCAAAGAGCGTATTTACTCTTTCCGCGATCGTTTTCATCGCTGGGATCCTAAAAATCAGCGCCCGGAGCTGTGGCACAACTACAACGGACAAATTAACAAAGGCGAAAGTATTCGCGTCTTCCCGCTCTCCAACTGGACCGAACAGGATATCTGGCAGTACATCTGGCTGGAAAACATCGACATCGTGCCACTGTACCTGGCGGCGGAGCGTCCGGTGCTTGAACGCGACGGCATGTTGATGATGATTGATGACGACAGAATCGATCTGCAACCCGGGGAAGTGATTAAAAAACGCATGGTGCGTTTCCGTACGCTCGGCTGTTGGCCACTGACAGGCGCGGTGGAGTCGAATGCGCAGACGCTGCCGGAAATTATCGAAGAGATGCTGGTCTCAACCACCAGTGAACGTCAGGGCCGCGTGATTGACCGCGACCAGGCGGGCTCCATGGAGCTGAAGAAACGTCAGGGGTATTTCTAAGGAGCCGCCATGAATACGACACTTGCACAACAAATTGCTAATGAAGGCGGCGTTGAAGCCTGGATGGTTGCCCAGCAACACAAAAGTCTGCTGCGCTTTTTAACCTGCGGTAGCGTGGATGACGGGAAAAGCACCCTGATTGGTCGCCTGCTGCACGACACGCGTCAGATTTATGAAGACCAGCTTTCATCGCTGCACAATGACAGTAAACGTCACGGCACTCAGGGCGAAAAGCTTGATCTGGCGTTATTGGTTGACGGCTTGCAGGCCGAGCGCGAGCAGGGCATCACCATCGACGTGGCTTACCGTTATTTCTCTACCGAGAAGCGTAAATTTATTATTGCGGACACTCCCGGGCATGAACAGTACACCCGTAACATGGCGACCGGTGCGTCGACCTGCGACCTGGCGATCCTATTGATCGATGCGCGTAAAGGTGTGCTGGATCAGACTCGTCGTCACAGCTTTATCTCCACGTTGCTTGGGATCAAACACCTGGTGGTGGCGATCAACAAAATGGATCTGGTGGACTTTAGCGAAGAGACATTTAATCGCATTCGCGAAGACTATCTTACTTTTGCTGAACAACTTCCGGGTAACCTGGATATCCGGTTTGTGCCGCTCTCTGCGCTGGAAGGCGATAACGTGGCTTCGCAAAGCGCCAGTATGCCGTGGTACAGCGGTCCGACGCTGCTGGAAGTGCTGGAAACCGTTGAGATCCAGCGCAGTATTGATACTCAGCCGATGCGCTTCCCGGTGCAGTATGTGAACCGACCGAATCTGGATTTTCGTGGTTATGCCGGAACGCTGGCTTCCGGTAGCGTGAAGGTCGGGCAGCGCGTCAAAGTTCTGCCGTCCGGCGTTGAGTCGAGCGTAGCGCGGATCGTGACCTTTGATGGCGATTTACAGGAAGCGCATGCAGGTGAAGCGATCACCCTGGTGCTAAAAGATGAGATCGATATCAGCCGGGGCGACCTGTTACTTGATGCCGGTGAAACGCTGCCGACAGTACAAAGCGCTGCCGTTGATGTGGTGTGGATGGCGGAACAACCGTTGTCGCCAGGGCAGAGCTACGACATAAAAATCGCAGGCAAGAAGACCCGCGCACGCGTTGATAGCGTGCAATATCAGGTCGATATAAACAACCTGACCCAACGTGACGTTGAAGCGCTACCGCTGAACGGCATCGGTCTGGTTAATCTGACTTTTGATGAACCGCTGGTGCTGGATACCTATCAGCAGAACCCGGTGACGGGCGGGCTGATAATTATTGACCGCCTGACCAACGTTACCGTTGGCGCGGGACTGGTGCGTGAGCCACTTGTTCAGGAGCACGCCGCGGCTTCCCAGTTCAGCGCGTTTGAGCTGGAGCTTAATGCACTGGTGCGTCGCCACTTCCCACACTGGGGTGCGCGCGATCTGCTGGGAGGAAAATAATGGCGCTGCATGACGAAAACGTCGTCTGGCATGCCCATCCTGTTACACCGCAACAGCGGGAACAACGCCACGGTCATCGTGGTGTTGTGCTGTGGTTTACCGGGCTGTCAGGCTCCGGTAAATCCACGGTAGCAGGGGCGCTTGAAGAAGCGTTGCATAAGCAGGGGGTGAGTACTTATCTCTTGGATGGCGATAACGTGCGTCACGGTCTGTGCAGCGATCTTGGATTTAGTGATGCCGATCGTAAGGAGAATATTCGCCGGGTTGGTGAAGTGGCTAACCTGATGGTGGATGCGGGGCTTGTGGTGTTGACCGCCTTTATCTCACCGCATCGCGCTGAGCGCAAAATGGTTCGTGAGCGGGTTGGCGAAGGGCGTTTTATTGAAGTTTTTGTCGATACGCCATTAGCAACGTGTGAAGCACGCGATCCAAAAGGGTTGTATAAAAAAGCGCGGGCGGGTGAGTTACGCAATTTCACCGGAATTGATTCGGTATACGAAGCGCCTGAATCGCCAGAGATTCATCTTGATGGTGAACAATTGGTAACAAATTTGGTACCCCAATTATTAGACCTGCTGAGGCAGGAAGATATTATCAGATCCTGAGACACCCGAGCTCACATGCCCGGTCAGTCACGGTCACAGGATTAGATATGCGTAACAGCCATAACATTACTATTACAGAGTCAGATACCTTCGCCGCCGACGACGAAACCACCTGGTCACTACCGGGGGCCGTGGTCGGTTTTATCGCGTGGTTGTTGGCGCTGGGATTCCCGTGTCTGATGTATGGCCCTAATACACTGTTTTTCTTCATTTATACCTGGCCCTTTTTCCTCGCGTTGCTGCCCGTGGCGATTGTCGCGGGTATTGCCTTACACTCGCTATTGAAGGGAAGGTTGCTGCTGAGCATTACCTGTACCCTGCTGGTGGTTGGGGCGATGTTTGGCGCCCTATTTTTATGGTTATTGGGTTAGGCAAACGCTTTTTTTTAACAATCGCCGACGTTGTTCACTCTCTGGTCATAATTCAAACCGTAACCAACAATGAGATTATGTTCTCCTTACACGGGGTATACGTAACAACGGGCAAATGTGGTACATTTGCCCGCGTTGTCGCGGCATTCCCGACCGTTGATGTAAAGTTGTCTGCGGAAGTTATGGGATATTAATGCCGTTTTTCAGGGGGCAGGATGGGTAAACTAACGCTGCTGTTGCTGGCTTTATTAGTCTGGCTGCAGTATTCGCTGTGGTTCGGTAAGAACGGCATACATGACTATAGTCGCGTCAACGATGATGTTGCTGCGCAGCAAGCTACAAACGCGAAACTTAAAGCGCGTAACGATCAGCTCTTTGCCGAAATTGACGATCTCAATGGCGGACAAGAGGCTATTGAGGAGCGTGCGCGCAACGAACTCAGTATGACTAAGCCGGGCGAAACTTTTTATCGTCTGGTGCCTGACGCGTCTAAACGCGCTCAGACTGCAGGGCAAAACAATCGATAAACCGTCCAGGGATTTAACATGGCAGCCACTTTATTGGACGTTTGCGCCGTGGTGCCGGCTGCCGGGTTTGGCCGCCGAATGCAAACAGAGTGTCCTAAGCAGTACCTCTCTATTGGCAATAAAACCATTCTTGAACACTCGGTTGATGCGCTGCTGGCTCATCCCCGGGTGACGCGAGTCGTCATCGCTATCAGCCCAGGCGACAGTCGCTTTGCCCAACTTCCACTTGCTGCGCACCCGCAAATTACGGTGGTGGATGGCGGCAACGAGCGTGCCGATTCTGTCCTTGCCGGTTTGCAAGCCGCAGGGGAGGCCCGTTGGGTGCTGGTGCATGACGCCGCGCGTCCGTGCCTGCACCAGGATGATTTGGCCCGTTTGCTGGCAATTAGCGAGTGCAGCCGTACCGGCGGGATCCTTGCCGCACCGGTACGTGACACAATGAAGCGCGCGGAGCCGGGGCGAACAGACATCGCCCATACGGTCGATCGTACCGATTTATGGCATGCGTTGACGCCGCAGTTTTTCCCGCGCGAGTTATTGCACGATTGCCTGACGCGTGCACTCAACGAAGGTGCAACTATTACAGACGAAGCTTCGGCGCTGGAATATTGCGGCTTTCATCCGCAGCTGGTCGAAGGGCGTGCTGACAACATCAAAGTCACCCGCCCGGAAGATCTGGCGCTGGCGGAATTTTATCTGACCCGAACTATCTAGATACATCATCCTTCAGGCTGCCTGGAGGACGCTGTGTATATCAGGAGAAGGCATAATGCGAATTGGACACGGTTTCGACGTACACGCTTTTGGAGGAGTTGGCCCAATTATCATTGGTGGTGTGCGCATCCCGTATGAAAAAGGATTGCTGGCGCATTCTGATGGTGACGTGGCGTTACACGCGTTAACCGATGCTCTGCTGGGCGCGGCTGCGCTGGGGGATATCGGTAAGCTATTCCCGGACACCGACCCAGCCTTTAAAGGTGCAGATAGTCGTGAATTATTGCGTGAAGCCTGGCGGCGTATTCAGGCCAAAGGCTATACGCTTGGTAATGTGGATGTGACAATTATTGCCCAGGCGCCGAAGATGCTGCCGCACATTCCACAAATGCGAGTGTTTATTGCCGAAGACCTCGGCTGCCATATGGATGATGTTAACGTGAAAGCGACCACCACGGAAAAACTCGGTTTTACCGGGCGTGGGGAAGGGATTGCCTGTGAAGCGGTGGCGTTACTCATTAAGGCAACGAAATGACTGCGTTTGAAGATCTGACGTATCTCCATGGCAAACCACAAGGCCATGGCGTTCTGAAAGCGAATCCGGAAGACTTTGTCGTCGTCGAAGATTTAGGCTTCGAACCCGATGGCGAAGGCGAGCACATTTTGGTGCGTATCCTGAAAAACGGTTGTAACACCCGTTTTGTGGCTGACGCGCTGGCGAAATTCCTGAAAATTCATGCCCGCGAAGTGAGCTTTGCTGGTCAGAAAGACAAGCATGCGGTCACGGAACAGTGGCTGTGTGCGCGTGTGCCGGGCAATGCGATGCCTGATTTAAGCAAATTTGAGCTTGAAGGCTGTAAAGTGCTGGAGTACGCGCGCCACAAGCGTAAGCTGCGTTTAGGGGCGCTGAAAGGCAACGAATTTACGCTGGTGTTGCGTGAAGTGAGCGAGCGAAATGATGTTGAAGCGCGTTTGCAGGCAATTAACGAGCGCGGCGTTCCGAACTATTTTGGCGCTCAGCGTTTTGGTATCGGCGGCAGCAACCTGCAAGGGGCGCTGCGCTGGGCGCAAAGCGATGCGCCGGTGCGCGATCGCAATAAACGCAGTTTTTGGTTGTCGGCGGCCCGTAGCGCGTTGTTTAATCAGATAGTCAGTGAACGCCTGAAAAAAACAGACTTTAATCAAGTTGTTGACGGCGATGCGCTACAATTATCGGGGCGCGGAAGCTGGTTTGTCGCCGCACAGGAAGAACAAACTGAATTACAGCGTCGCGTCGATGAGAAAGAATTGATGATTACAGCGGCATTGCCGGGCAGCGGTGAGTGGGGAACTCAACGCGACGCGCTGGCGTTTGAAGAAGCCGCTGTTGCTGATGAAACCGCGCTGCAGTCTCTGTTATTGCGCGAGAAAGTCGACGCGTCGCGTCGCGCTATGTTGCTGTATCCACAACAATTAAGCTGGAACTGGTGGGATGACGTAACCGTTGAGTTACGTTTCTGGCTACCGGCAGGTAGCTTCGCCACCAGTGTTGTAAGGGAACTTATTAACACAATGGGTGATTATGCGTATATTGCTGAGTAACGATGATGGGGTTCACGCACCCGGTATACAAACGCTGGCGAAAGCGCTGCGTGAGTTTGCTGACGTACAGGTGGTTGCCCCGGATCGTAACCGCAGTGGCGCGTCCAACTCGCTGACGCTGGAATCCTCACTTCGCACGTTCACCTATGATAACGGTGATATCGCCGTACAAATGGGTACACCTACCGATTGCGTCTATCTGGGCGTTAACGCATTAATGCGTCCGCGTCCGGACATTGTCGTGTCTGGTATTAACGCAGGTCCTAATCTCGGCGATGATGTTATCTATTCCGGTACCGTTGCGGCAGCGATGGAAGGTCGTCACTTGGGCTTCCCTGCGCTGGCTGTCTCACTTGATGGGCATAAACACTACGATACTGCTGCCGCAGTAACCTGCCGTATCTTACGGGCGCTGAGTCGTGAACCGCTGCGCACCGGGCGCATTTTGAATATCAACGTGCCGGATTTACCGCTGGATCAGATTAAAGGTATCCGCGTCACCCGCTGCGGTAGTCGCCATCCTGCGGATCAGGTGATACCACAGCAGGACCCGCGCGGTAATACGCTGTACTGGATCGGGCCACCGGGCGAAAAGTGCGACGCCGGACCGGATACTGATTTTGCCGCCGTCGATGAAGGCTATGTTTCCATCACGCCGCTGCATGTCGATTTAACCGCATACGGCGCGCATGAAGTTGTTTCTGACTGGTTAGACAGCGTGGGAGCCGACACGCAATGGTAAGCAGACGCGTACACACTCTTCTTGAACAATTACGTGCGCAGGGCATCAGAGATGAGCTTGTTCTCGATGCACTCGCCGCCGTGCCGCGTGAAAAATTCATTGATGAGGCGTTTGAACATAAGGCCTGGGACAATATTGCCCTGCCGATTGGTCAGGGGCAGACGATTTCGCAGCCCTATATGGTTGCACGGATGACCGAGCTGCTGGAGTTAACGCCACAGTCCCGGGTGCTGGAAATTGGTACCGGCTCTGGCTACCAAACGGCAATTCTGGCGCACCTGGTGCACCATGTGTGCTCTGTTGAGCGCATTAAAGGTTTGCAGTGGCAGGCGCGTCGTCGACTTAAACAGCTTGATTTACATAATGTTTCTACCCGTCATGGTGATGGATGGCAAGGCTGGCAAGCGCGAGCCCCTTTTGACGCTATCATTGTTACGGCAGCGCCGCCTGAGATCCCAACCGCATTGATGATGCAGTTGGATGAAGGCGGCATTCTCGTCTTACCCGTGGGTGACGAGCACCAGTTTCTGAAACGGGTGCGTCGTCGGGGAGGCGAATTTATTATCGATACCGTGGAGGCCGTACGCTTCGTTCCCTTAGTAAAAGGGGAGCTTGCGTAGATACAGGCTCTGAATACCTGGAGTTTTCCTGGATATTCTGGAATTAGTAAGCGTATCGTGGTCATGTTTCCAGTGCCCAGTCCGATGCCTTGCACGGTGATTACGTCACTGGTTTTAACCAAATTTTCCTGGGGGATAAATGAGCGCGGGAAGCCACAAATTTACCGTTCGCCGCATTGCGGCATTGTCACTGGTTTCATTATGGCTGGCAGGTTGTTCAAATACCTCGAATCCACCTGCACCGGTCAGTTCCGTTGATGGCGGTGCATCAACGAACACCAATTCCGGTATGCTGATTACGCCTCCACCAAAAATGGGCTCGACGTCGACAGTACAGCAAACGCCGCAGATCCAGCCGGTGCAGCGTCCGACCACACAGTCAACACAGATCCAGCCTGTTGCGGAACAACCTGTGCAGATGGAAAACGGTCGTATTGTGTACAACCGTCAGTATGGGAACATTCCGAAAGGTAGCTATACGGGCGGCAGTACCTATACTGTTAAGAAAGGCGATACCCTTTTCTATATTGCCTGGATTACCGGGAACGATTTCCGTGATCTCGCACAACGCAATAACGTTCCGGCCCCGTATGGCCTGAATGTCGGTCAAACTCTGCAAGTGGGCAATGCGTCTGGCGCACCGATTACCGGTGGAAATGCCATCACCCAGGCGGATGCAGCACAGCAAGGAGTTGTGACCAACCCTGCACAAAATTCCACCGTTGCTGTTGCTTCGAAACCAACAATTACGTATTCTGAGGATTCAGGTGAACAAAGTGCTAATAAAATGTTGCCGAACAACAAGCCTGCTGGGACTGTGGTCACAGCGCCCGTAACGGCTCCAGCAGTTAGCGCAACCGAATCAACTGCAAGCTCAACGTCAACCAGCTCGCCAATCTCTACCTGGCGCTGGCCGACCGACGGCAAAGTGATCGAAAACTTTGCGGCTACCGAAGGTGGCAATAAAGGGATCGACATTGCAGGCAGCAAGGGACAGGCTATTGTCGCGACCGCAGATGGACGCGTCGTCTATGCCGGTAACGCGCTGCGTGGTTACGGTAATCTTATTATCATCAAACATAACGATGATTACCTGAGTGCCTACGCCCATAACGATACAATGCTGGTCCGGGAACAACAAGAAATCAAGGCGGGGCAGAAAATAGCTACCATGGGTAGTACCGGAACCAGTTCAACACGCTTGCATTTTGAAATTCGTTACAAGGGGAAATCCGTAAACCCGCTGCGTTATTTACCGCAGCGATAATTCGGCGGAACCAGGCTTTCACGTGCTAGTTCCGTTAGGGATCACGGGTAGGAGCCACCTTTATGAGTCAGAATACGCTGAAAGTTCATGATTTAAATGAAGATGCGGAATTTGATGAGAACGGAGTAGAGGCTTTTGATGAAAAAGCCTTGAGTGAAGAGGAACCCAGTGATAACGACCTGGCTGAAGAAGAGCTGTTATCGCAGGGGGCCACACAGCGTGTGTTGGACGCGACTCAGCTTTACCTTGGTGAGATTGGTTATTCACCACTGTTAACAGCCGAAGAAGAAGTTTATTTTGCGCGTCGCGCACTGCGTGGGGATGTCGCATCCCGCCGTCGCATGATTGAAAGTAACCTGCGTCTGGTGGTGAAAATTGCTCGTCGTTATGGCAATCGTGGTCTGGCATTGCTGGACCTGATTGAAGAGGGCAATCTGGGACTGATCCGTGCAGTCGAGAAGTTTGACCCGGAACGCGGGTTCCGCTTCTCAACATACGCAACCTGGTGGATCCGCCAGACGATCGAACGGGCGATTATGAACCAAACCCGTACGATCCGACTGCCAATTCACATTGTAAAAGAGCTGAACGTCTATCTGCGTACCGCGCGTGAGTTGTCGCATAAACTGGACCACGAACCGAGCGCAGAAGAGATTGCTGAACAACTGGACAAACCGGTTGATGACGTCAGCCGTATGCTCCGACTCAACGAGCGTATTACCTCGGTAGACACCCCGCTGGGTGGCGATTCCGAAAAAGCGTTGCTGGATATTCTGGCCGATGAAAAGGAAAACGGCCCGGAAGACACCACGCAAGACGATGATATGAAACAGAGCATCGTCAAATGGCTGTTCGAACTGAACGCCAAACAGCGTGAGGTACTGGCACGTCGCTTTGGTCTGCTGGGGTATGAAGCTGCGACACTGGAAGATGTAGGCCGCGAAATTGGCCTCACCCGTGAACGTGTTCGCCAGATTCAGGTTGAAGGTCTGCGTCGTCTGCGTGAAATCCTGCAGACTCAGGGACTGAATATCGAAGCGCTGTTCCGCGAGTAAGCACAAGTTCTATCAAGAAAGGCCAGTCTCATTGAGACTGGCCTTTTTCTATGTTTGTTGCCTGATGGCACTGCGTTTATCAGGCCTACGGGGAGCAGGACTTTGTAGGCCGGATAAGACATTTATGTCGCCATCCGGCAGATTAGTTCATCATCTTACGCACCAGACGTGTGAACTGCTCACGTTCTTCATCAGATAATCGCCCCAGAAACTCATCATCCACGCTATCGCCTAACGGGGTTGCGCTGGTCAGTAATGCTTCTCCTTGCGCGGTCAAATAAACAAATCGCCGACGCTTATCCGCCGGGTCGTGTTCACGTCTGACCAACTCCCGTTTTTCCATCCGGCTCAGCATTTCCGCAAGCGTTGCCTTGGTACAGACTGCGGCTTCGGTCAGGGCGACCTGCTCAATGCCGGGATGCTCGGCAATGGCGCGCATCACCGCATACTGCGGTTTGGTCAGATCCGGTAATTCATGTTGCCAGCGAGCCGTATGTTGCTGAAAAAGCTGACGTAAAAGGTGAAAGGCTGTGTTTCTTAACGGCATGAGAGCTCCGGAATATCTGTCAGTCTCTATCTTAACGGGTAACGCGTCATAGTTTAACCATTGCTGCTTTAGCAATCTGTGCGAGGTGCTCTTGTCCGGAATGCATCGAGGGAGTATTTTAATCAAAACGTTCGTACACGAACAAAATTGAGGGCGAAATGAGACTGATTGTAGGAATGACCGGGGCGACCGGCGCACCGCTTGGTATGTCGCTATTGCTGGCGCTGCGGGAAATGCCGGGGGTAGAAACCCATCTGGTGCTGTCAAAGTGGGCCAAAACCACCATTGAACTGGAGACGCCGTACAGCGTCCGTGATGTGTCGGCGTTGGCCGATTATTGCCACAACCCGGCGGACCAGTCGGCGACCATATCCTCAGGATCGTTTCGTACTGACGGCATGATCATTATCCCCTGCAGTATGAAAACGCTGGCCGGTATTCGAGCAGGCTACGCGGAAGGACTGGTGGGGCGCGCTGCTGATGTGGTGCTGAAAGAAGGGCGCAAGCTGGTTCTGGTTCCGCGTGAAATGCCGCTCAGCACTATTCATCTGGAAAACATGCTCGCACTTTCCCGCATGGGCGTGGCGATGGTCCCGCCGATGCCCGCGTTTTACAACCACCCGCAAACGGTCGATGACATCACTCAGCATATCGTTGCGCGTGTGCTCGATCAGTTTGGTCTGGAGCATCCAAACGCCCGTCGCTGGCAGGGTTTACGGCAGGCGCAAAATTTTTCACAGGAGAATGAATAATGGCATTTGATGATTTGCGCAGCTTTTTACAAGCGCTGGACGACCAGGGACAATTGCTGAAAATCAGTGAAGAAGTCAACGCTGAGCCGGATCTGGCTGCGGCGGCTAACGCGACCGGACGTATTGGTGATGGTGCGCCAGCGCTGTGGTTTGACAATATTCGTGGTTTTACCGACGCCCGCGTGGTGATGAATACCATCGGCTCATGGCAGAATCATGCCATTTCATTAGGCCTGCCGCCCAATACGCCGGTGAAAAAACAAATTGATGAGTTTATTCGCCGTTGGGATAAATTTCCGGTTACACCGGAGCGTCGTGCCAACCCGACGTGGGCTGAAAACTGTGTTGATGGTGAGGAGATCAACCTGTTTGATATACTGCCGCTGTTTCGTCTGAACGATGGTGACGGCGGTTTCTATCTTGATAAAGCCTGCGTGGTGTCGCGCGATCCGTTGGATCCGGACAACTTCGGCAAACAGAACGTCGGCATTTATCGTATGGAAGTGAAGGGTAAACGCAAGCTTGGCCTGCAGCCGGTGCCGATGCATGATATCGCGCTGCATCTGCATAAAGCTGAAGAGCGCGGTGAAGATCTGCCGATTGCCATCACGCTGGGTAACGATCCTATCATCACCCTGATGGGGGCCACGCCGCTGAAGTACGATCAGTCGGAATACGAAATGGCGGGGGCGCTGCGTGAAAGCCCGTACCCGATCGCTACCGCACCGCTTACCGGCTTTGACGTACCTTGGGGTTCGGAAGTGATCCTCGAAGGGGTCATTGAAAGCCGTAAGCGTGAAATCGAAGGGCCGTTTGGCGAGTTTACCGGGCACTATTCCGGTGGACGTAATATGACGGTTGTACGTATCGATAAAGTCTCTTATCGCACCAAACCGATTTTTGAATCGCTATATCTGGGGATGCCGTGGACGGAGATTGACTACCTGATGGGGCCGGCAACCTGCGTACCACTGTATCAACAGCTGAAAACCGAGTTCCCGGAAGTGCAGGCGGTGAATGCCATGTACACCCACGGTTTGCTGGCGATTATCTCCACCAAAAAACGCTACGGCGGCTTTGCCCGCGCGGTGGGGCTGCGCGCAATGACGACGCCGCATGGCCTGGGGTACGTGAAAATGGTGATTATGGTTGATGAGGATGTTGACCCGTTCAACCTGCCACAGGTGATGTGGGCGCTGTCTTCGAAGGTCAATCCGGCGGGCGATCTGGTGCAACTGTCGAATATGTCGGTGCTGGAGCTTGATCCGGGTTCCAGTCCGGCGGGGATTACCGACAAGTTAATTATTGATGCCACCACGCCGGTCGCGCCGGATAACCGCGGGCACTACAGCCAGCCGGTATGTGATTTACCGGAAACGAAAGCCTGGGCAGAAAAACTGACCGCCATGCTGGCCAACCGTAAATAAGGAGTAGCAGATGATTTGTCCACGTTGTGCCGATGAACATATTGAAGTGATGGCAAACTCGCCGGTAAAAGGTGTCTGGACGGTATATCAGTGCCAGCATTGTCTGTACACCTGGCGTAATACCGAACCGCTACGTCGTACCAGCCGCGAGCACTACCCGCAAGCGTTTCGGATGACGCAAAAAGATATGGATGACGCACCGATGGTGCCGAGTATTCCACCGCTGCTGGCAGAAGATAAGCGCTAATACTGAAGGCCCGGGATTCCGGGGCTTTTTTGCGAGCAGACTCGTAACGTATTGATAAATTGATTTGTTACAGCGGCATCGGGAATAGAATAGCTGCGGGTGCTTGAGGCTATCTGGGCTTTGAGCATTTGTAAGGTCCCGGAAAGACAAAAGCCTCAGGAGATAGTTCTATCAACCTGAGGCTAGCGTACAAACCTGAACAATTTGGATGTTAGTCTCTTCTTTGCAGGGAGGCAAGACATGCTGACAAAATATGCCCTGGTGGCAATTGTAGTGCTGTGTTTCACGGCACTGGGATTCACGTTAATGGTGCGAGATTCGTTGTGCGAGTTAAGCATTAAAGAACGTGGTATGGAGTTTAAAGCTGTTCTCGCTTACGAACCGAAGAAGTAGCAACAACGCGGGGGAAACCCCGCGTCCTGATGGTCTGGTTTCGTCCTCTTGCACCCATTCTCGCATTGCCGTAGGCCCGATAAGCAAAGCGCCATCGGGCATTACAACGTTACACCAGACTTTTCAACCGGTAGATCCACTCCAGCGCCTGGCGAGGCGTTAGTGAATCCGGGTCGAGGTTTTCCAGCGCTTCAACGGCGGGCGAGGTTTCTTCAGGCACTGAAAGCAGCGACATCTGTGTTCCATCGACCTGGGTCGCAGCAACGTTTGGCGCAATGCTTTCCAGTTCGCGCAGTTTTTGCCGCGCGCGTTTAATAACCTCTTTCGGCACGCCAGCCAGGGCTGCTACTGCCAGACCATAGCTCTTGCTCGCCGCGCCATCCTGTACGCTGTGCATGAAGGCGATGGTATCGCCGTGCTCTAACGCATCCAGATGCACATTCGCGACGCCCTCCATTTTTTCCGGTAACTGAGTCAGTTCGAAGTAGTGGGTGGCAAACAACGTTAATGCTTTGATTTTATTGGCCAGGTTTTCCGCGCACGCCCATGCCAGCGACAGGCCGTCGTAGGTGGAGGTGCCGCGTCCAATCTCATCCATCAGTACCAGGCTGTTCTCGGTGGCGTTATGCAGAATGTTGGCGGTTTCGGTCATTTCTACCATAAAGGTAGAACGACCGGATGCCAGATCATCCGCCGCGCCCACGCGGGTAAAGATCCGATCGATCGGGCCTATTTCCACTTTCTGCGCCGGAACGTAGCTGCCGATGTAGGCCAACAGCGCAATCAACGCGGTCTGGCGCATATAGGTACTTTTACCCCCCATATTCGGACCGGTGATGATCAGCATCCGTCGCTGAGGCGAGAGGTTAAGCGGGTTGGCGATAAACGGCTCGGTTAGCACCTGTTCAACCACCGGATGACGTCCCTCAGTAATACGAATGCCGGGTTTATCGGTGAAGTTCGGGCAGGTGTAATTCAGGGTATAAGCGCGTTCTGCAAGGTTGACCAGTACGTCCAGCTCTGCCAGCGCGCTGGCGCTCTGTTGCAAATCAGCCAGATGCGGCAACAGCATGTCGAACAGCTCATCGTACAGCTGTTTTTCCAGCGCCAGTGCTTTACCTTTTGACGTCAGAACTTTGTCTTCATACTCTTTCAGTTCCGGAATAATGTAGCGTTCGGCGTTTTTTAGCGTCTGGCGACGCACATAGTTAATCGGCGCCAGATGGCTCTGCCCGCGACTGATCTGAATGTAGTAGCCATGAACGGCGTTAAACCCAACCTTCAGCGTATCCAGACCGGTGCGCTCGCGCTCACGGATTTCCAGTCTGTCCAGATAGTCAGTTGCGCCATCAGCCAGCGCTCGCCACTCGTCCAGTTCTTCGTTATAGCCCGGGGCGATGACGCCACCGTCGCGAACCAGCACTGGCGGAGCTTCCACAACGGCGCGTTCCAGCAGTTCACGCAGCTCTGCAAACTCACCCATTTTCTCGCGCAGCATCTGCACGGGGGCACTGTCTACACTTTCCAGTTGCGCGCGCAGTTCCGGTAATTGCTGGAAGGCATGACGCATACGGGCCAGATCGCGCGGACGCGCAGTACGCAGGGCCAAACGCGCCAGGATACGTTCCAGATCGCCGACCTGACGCAGCACGGGTTGCAATTCGCTGGTGGCATCCTGCAGCGCGCCGATGGTTTGTTGGCGCTCGATGAGGACTTTGGTGTCACGGATCGGCATATGCAGCCAGCGCTTGAGCATACGGCTGCCCATCGGCGTCACGGTGCAGTCGAGGACTGACGCCAGCGTGTTTTCAACGCCGCCCGCCAGGTTCTGCGTGATCTCCAGATTGCGGCGCGTGGCGGCATCCATAATGATGCTGTCCTGTTGACGTTCCATGGTGATGGAACGAATATGCGGCAGTGAGGTGCGCTGGGTATCTTTTACGTATTGCAGCAGACAGCCGGCGGCGCATAATCCGCGCGGGGCATTTTCTACGCCAAAGCCAATCAGATCTCGCGTGCCAAACTGCAGGTTCAACTGCTGGCGGGCGGTATCAATTTCAAATTCCCACAGCGGACGACGACGCAGGCCGCGGCGCCCTTCAATCAGTGACGTTTCAGCGAAATCCTCGGCATACAGCAATTCAGCAGGGTTGGTGCGCTGCAGCTCTGCGGCCATGGTTTCGCGATCGGCGGGTTCACTGACGCGAAAACGCCCTGAGCTGATATCCAGCGTAGCGTAGCCGTAGCCTTTACTGTCTTGCCAGATGGCAGCCAGCAGGTTGTCCTGGCGTTCTTGCAACAGCGCTTCATCACTGATAGTGCCAGGCGTGACAATGCGTACCACTTTGCGCTCAACCGGACCTTTACTGGTTGCCGGATCGCCAATCTGCTCACAAATAGCGACAGATTCACCCTGATTAACCAGCTTGGCGAGGTAGTTCTCGACCGCATGGTGAGGAATGCCCGCCATCGGGATTGGCTCGCCAGCAGATGCACCGCGTTTCGTCAGGGAGATATCAAGTAGCTGAGATGCGCGTTTCGCATCGTCATAAAACAGTTCGTAAAAGTCGCCCATGCGGTAAAAAAGCAGTATTTCCGGATGCTGAGCCTTCAGCTTGAGATACTGCTGCATCATCGGCGTGTGAGAGTCTAGGTTTTCTATTGTACTCATTGGAGTGTGATGTCCATATTTCTTAATTTTTAATGAGTTAGTGAATTTTATGGTTATCATTAGGTTTCACGTTGTCTCATCGAATATCATGAAATCCTACAGTTAACAGTAGGATTTCATGACGGTATGAGGTGCATGATAACGGAGTCTTTATGGCAGGAAAACAAGAGGGAAAGCCACTTTCGTTTAAAGCGGTAAAAATGATGAAGCCTGGTGGCAAAGATGAAGCTGACGTAGGCGAAAATCGTGGTTTACGTCTCTCATCTGGTGCCACCAGGATGAAGTCTTTTTTCTAACGTTACGCGAGTCCCCGACTGGTAAACTTATTCAGTTTAAAATTGGTAACTTTCCACAACTTCTCTCGTCTGCATATATACGTCACTCCAGTTCACGTAATGCTTGCCACACTTTTTTCAGTAAAAAGGTGAGTGGAATGGCCAGTATAGCTCCAGTTATGCCAAGTAGTGCCTGCCAGATCAGGAATGCCAGTAGTTGAACCGTCAGTGGTAAATTCAACCGTTTGCCGAGCATAAGTGGTTCCATCACTGAACTCAGGGAAAGGTTTAGCACCACGAAAAATCCAGCGACCAACAGGCCGGCCTGTATATCGAAAAAGATCATCGTCTGAAGGACCGGCGGAATCGCGGCAAGTAAGGAGCCGACCACCGGGACATAATTGAAAATAAACATCAGCATGCCCCAGAGAAAAGCAAACTTTAAACCCAGTAGCCAGGCGGCGGCCCAGACAACCAGGCCACCGAGCAGTCCCGTCAGCGTTTTTACGCGTGCATAAACGATCACGCTTTGTATGCCTTCCAGCAGCGCACGGATCACACCCGAACGATGTTGAGTGGTGCGCAGAGTGGTTTTTAACACTGGCAGTTCGTACAACATAAATAGCAGCATAAGAAATACCATCAGCCACCAGGACAACATGCCCGGAATCAGCGACAGCTGGCTGGTTATCAGACGAAGTATGGCACTGGTATCGATGAAACTAAGCACCAGATTGGTGGAAAGGAAAATACCCGCCTCGCTCAGAAAAAATGTCAGAGCATGAAGCTGGGTGGCGATCTGAACCGATGCCAGGCGACTGAGCTGAATTAACCCCGGTGCTGAGGCGCTGAGCGAGCTGATGATAATAACGATCAGTAACAGCAGAGCCACAATCACTGATAGCGAAGTAAGGAGTCGAGGGAGTCCGTGTTTCTCCAGGCGTTCGATCAGTGGATCAAGCATCACGGCGAGAAACAGCGCCAGGAGGACCTGATTAACCAGTGGTGCTGCCATGTGCAATCCAGCCAATAGTATGGTCAAACATGTCAGCAAAAGTAGCCCCTGAATAAGGGGCGTTAATGATTTTAACCCGCTCTGATGCATTGACGTCTGTTCTCCTGTAAACGACAAGCAGCCTGTCGATTTTTAACATTTACCCCGTGATGTTTCATGGTGTCTCCGGACGGTGCAGGCAGTCATAGAGGACCGGCAGAACCATTAAGGTAAGGATTGTCGCAAAACCCAGACCAAACATAACAACCACGGCCATGCCCTGAAAAAAGACATCCCTCAGCAGCGGCGCGAAACCCAGTACAGTGGTGAAGGTTGTGAGCAGAACAGGACGTAAACGTGAAGTGGCGGCGGATATAAGCGCTTCATGTTGCGGCTTCACCTGTTTCTGATGCTCAATCTCCTCAACCAGGACAATCCCGTTACGGATCAACATTCCACTCAGACTCAGCAAACCTATCAGGGCCATAAAGCCAAACGGAATGTCGATAAGTAAAAACCCTGTTGTGACGCCAATTAATGCCAGCGGCACGGTAAGCCAGATGGCGAAAGCATTTTTCAGCGAACTAAACATCAACACGGTAATGGTGAACATCACCAGATAACCTAACGGCAGGGTAGAGAACAGGCCTTGCTGTGCCTCGCTTGAACTTTCCGCATCTCCTCCCCACGTAATGTTGTAACCGTGCGGCAACGGAATCTGTTCAATCTGTGGGCGAACGCGTGCCAGAATATCGGCGGAAGTGGCATTGCTCAGTGGGTCAGGGTTGGTCATGATGGTCATAACCCTGCTGCGATCGCGACGCAGAATCAGTGGATTTTCCCACTGTAATATGAACCCATCGACCACGTTACTGAGCGGAATGTAGCGTTGCTGATTTTGGCTCCAGACCTGGACATTATTAAGATGATTAATGTCATGCCGCTCGTTTTCGGGCGGACGCACCACTATCGGCATCATATCCGTGCCTTCGCGATATAGCCCGATGCGACTGCCGGAAAAATTCATTTCCAACGCGTCATCTACTTCTTTTTTATCCACACCTAACTCTTGACCGAGCACTGGATTATATTGTGGGCGAATGACTTTACTGCGGTTTTGCCAGTCGTTACTTACACTACTGGTATCGCGATTGTCGGCCAGAATAGTACTTACTTTGCTGGCAATCTGGCGCATGATATCGGGCGCTGTCCCTCTGATGCGTACCTCAATACTGCTACTGCCCGCAGGGCCAAACATCACGCGATTGGTACTGGCATTGACCTGCGGGTAATCCTGCGCGATAACGGTATCCAACTGGCTCGTCAGTACCCCAATATTGCGCTCATTGTCCATTCTTACCATGATTTGTGCGTAATTGCTGTACTGGCGCTGACCGTTGTAAGTCAGGATAAACCGCATGCTGCCATGACCTATCGTTGACACCGTGGAAACCACGCCCGGGCGACCGTCAATTATTTTTTCAATATCACTAGCCATCTTTTCCGTGGAGGTGATGTCCGAACCATAAGGTAGCCACAGATCCACAAAAAAAATCGGTGTACTGGCTGAAGGAAAGAAATTTTGTCGTACCGAGCCAAAGCCCCAGATTGCCAACGCCAGCAGTACTGCCATGACTGAAAGTGTGGCTGTTTTGTGTGCCAACAGTGTATTCAGGATACGCTGATAGAGTCGGTAAAAACTGCCACTATAGGGAGCGAATTCTGATGGCTGCTTAAGAGGGGATTCGGTTTTAAATAGCCACCATTTAACCAGTGCTGGCGTAATGGTTAGGGCCGTGAACCAGCTCAGCATCAGTGAAATTAACAATACCTGAAACAGCGATTTACAGTATTCGCCCGTTGAGTCCTGTGACAGGCCAATAGGAGCAAATGCCAGGATAGCAATAATTGTGGCTCCCAACAGCGGAAGTGCGGATCGCCGAATAATTAAGTTTAGCGCTTTTACCCCTGACACGCCCTGCTGACGCGAAATGAGTAATCCCTCCACAACCACTATCGCATTATCTACCAGCATACTCAGCGCGATTATCAGCGCCCCCAGGGAGATGCGCTGAAGCTCAAGTCCCCACAGATACATAATAAACAACGTGCCCAGCACATTGAGCGCTAATGACAGGGCTATAATAATGCCGCTGCTCAGCCCCATGAATATCACCAATATTCCGATGACTATCGTTAGCGCCATTAGAAAATTAGTAAGAAAGCCATTTACTGAAGATGCCACTTCAGCAGACTGGTCGTAAAATACACCGATCTGTATACCGGCGGGTTTTTCCTCAGACATCTGTAGTAACTTAGATTTCAGCGCTTGTCCCACGTCAATCACATTCACGCCGGGTATAAATGATACCCCCATCATCACGGCGGGTTGACCGTTGGCGTGATAAATGCTGGAGGGCGAATCAGCGAGACCGCGCGTGAGTGTGGCTATATCTTTCAGGCGTGTGCTGGCGCTGTCACCCGCTGGGCTAACAAGTAGATGGCCCAGTTCATCAAGATTTTCGAATTCGCCAGTGGAATGTATACGGATTGATTCTGTACCAGATTTTATCACCCCAGCGTTTGACACAACATTCAGTCGACTCAGCGCAGCGGATAGCTGAGCCGGCGTGATGCCGCGCGCAGCCATTTTTATCAGTGACACCTCTACATTGATCTGTGACGTTATGATTCCTCCGGTCATGACCTTGCCTACGCCAGGCACCAGTACCAGCTCACGTCGCAGCTGTTCGGCATATTGTGCAAGCTCTTTATTGCTGAAATTGTCACCGGAAATTGAGAAGAAAAATCCAAAAACATCGCCAAAATCATCGTTTACGAAAGTCTGCATGACACCAGGCGGAAATACGCGTCCTGCATCACCTACCCGACGACGTAATTCGTCCCAGATTTGGGGTAATTTATCCGAGTGGTAGTGCGAAGCGATGTTCACTGTGATTTGCGACATCCCGTTGGATGAAATCGAACTGATGTTATCCAGATAGGGCAGTTGCTGCAGGGCTTTTTCCAGTGGCAGTGTTACTTCTTCTTCTACTTGCTCGGCGGATGCCCCTGGATAGAGGGTAACAACCACGGCGCTTTTAATAGCAAACTCTGGATCTTCAAGACGACCGATGTTAAGTAGTGCAAAAATACCGCCGATACCTAGTAACAGAATGAGCAGCCAGACACGGACGGGATTATTAATAAACTGTCGGGAGATATCCATTACAGTCCCCCTTCACGTGTCCAGATACGGACCTGCTGCTGAGCATGTATTTCATTCACCCCGGCAGCGACCACCCGTTCACCGTTTGTTAGACCGTGGGTTATTACGATACCGCCCTCGGTGAGTTCACCAGTGGTTACACTGCGTTCTTCCAGCGTAAGCTGCTCGCCGCTGCCCTTTACCACCCAGACGTGGGGGTGATTGAGTGGGCTGTTGTCCGGGTTAAACACAGCTTCAACTGGCACGACCAGCTTTTCACGCAAGGTACTGACTGGCAGTTTTGACAGATCGATGGTGACCGTACCACTGACCCCAGCAACAGCAGGGAAGTCAGACGGTCGTGGCATGGTTAAAATCATCTTCCAGGTGAGCGTGTTATTGTTGCTGCTAGCCGAGTGCTCTTTGTAATCAGCCTGAAACTGGCGGCCAGGCAGTGCAGTGATTTGCACCAGTGGTCGATAGGTCACATTGCGAATGTCCATTGCGGTAAACAGGTTTTCCGGTACGCTGAATGCCACATCGAGCATGTCGGTGCGAGCCAGAGTGGCGATAGTTTGTCCGGCTGTCGCAACCTGATGGCTTCGAGCATTTACACTGACAGCGATACCGGAGAACGGGGCGGTGAGTATCATTTGGTTCAGTTCTTCACGAGCGATCTGTAGCGCCGCGTTTGCAGCATCTCTTTTGGCACGTTGTACATCCATCTCATCACGTGAGACGGCATGGCGCGCAGACAATGCCTGGAAGCGTTCAAACTGTCGCTGTGCGAGGTCGGCGGTGGTCTGCCGTTCTTTTACCCGTTGCCGGGCTTCATCGCTAGAGAGCCGGGCGATCACTTGTCCTTTCGCCACTGGAGTTCCCTGGCGGATATCAAGCCATTCAATACGGCCCGAGCGTTCAAAAGATAGTGCGGTGGAATCACTGTACTCAATTCTTGCGGGGAGAATACGTTGACGGGCCTTTTCAGACTTTCCCACCTCCACAACTTTAATTGTGCGAGGCTGAATGGGTAAATCTATTTCTTTCTGCTCGCACGCTGTAATTAAAAAAACGGCAAAGATAATCAGGGGTAAATAACGAGCCAATTTTATATCCTCAGCGATAATGATGTAATTAATTTTGTAGGGTTATATATGTGAGCGAATGAAAGCAGAATGCCAGCCAGAGGCTGACACAATGCAGACTCAGTTTGGTTGGTATATAACTTCCTTTAGTTTTTCCGCTAGTTACATGCATTCTTGTCGTACAAGAAGAAACAGATACAACACGGTCCTTACTCCGGAGGAGTGGACAAGTTAATTCAAATTCTTATTGGTAAAATTTCATTCGCCGCCTTCAATATCACTGTGTATATAACAATGTTATATTTAGATGAAACCGGATCTCTGATAAATTGTGAATTCCAATCTCACTAATACTTAACAGATTCTTTAATATGTGATTTTTAATTAATACCGTATCCGCAACCGTAATGAGGGGTAGCCACTGGTACATGGTATGGTAAATTCAGGATGTTGTTTAATACTGCTGTGATTTAATATTAAAACAAAGGAAGTGATTTAATGTCATTACAGGTTTAATTATTTAACTCTGCAGTCACGCTTTTATTGTTTTAATATTCAACACAAGTGAGAACCCAGGCATCCGGATTACCGATAAGCCAGGCGTGGTTATCAATTCTTTCTCGCTCAAAAATCAGGGTTGCGTCATCACCGCTGACTTCTGCCAGTAAGATTTGAAAAATATCATCCTCAACATGATCTGCCGGTAATCTGCGAACGCCGTCATTCTGGTACTGGAGAGTATGGTTATCTATCTGATGACCATCCCGCAGAAGAATTTTACGGCTCACGCTTTGTGTTACATCGCCTCCCACAACCTTACCATTAAATGAAATAAAACCCGTATTATCTTCATATAATTGAATGGTTTGCTTAACATAGAAATCATATACCACTGAATTTCTTGTTATACGATAGCGTGACTGATTCGTACATTTGAAGTTACTGATTCCATGGGCATAGTTAAATGAAACACCCAGGCAGACAGCAATCAGGACAAGACCCATGCACACTATCCATTTAATTTTCATGATTGCTTCCAGTTGTGGTAGTAGACGTTGTCACACGCGATAATTTGATTATTTTTTCCTGCTGTGCAAAGCGAAAAAAGGGTGCGCCCGGCGCTTTGCGCGGTAAAGGAGTCATTGCTGTCAAATATCACCTTTTGTTCAGGGCCGCAGGTGGCGGCATTGTCCTTAAGAATGGCAGCAATATTCTTCCTGGCTTTCTCCCGATCTCGCTCACTCAGATTTTTCATATACACCACCTCGCACCCGGTCGCCAGACTGTCTTTATACAACGGGTAGTGACTGGTACTGACCGATGAGACGGTATTAAAAAAAACGATCGCACCGCAAATGAATAATGTCAGAACGATAATCATCGTGAGGTACGCATTTTTTAAAGAAAACAGTTTCCCGGTACGTTGAGAAGTGACCTGTTCAGGTATACTGAGCGGCACTGTCTGGGTTAACTGAAGTGTGATGTCAGGATTTAGCCTGAACCCCATCTTCGGTACAGTAATTATCAGTTCTTCACAGCCGAATGCAGATAATGCGCGACGTAAGATACTGATATACTGATTAAGGCTGCTATTGGACGCCTGTAAACCATAATCGTCCCAGACCATAGTTAATAATTTCTCACGTGATAGTATCCCTTCTGACGCCCTTAATAGGGTTTCCAGCAAGCGGCTGGCCGTTAGGGTGAGTTTTACCGTTTCCTTTGTGGCGCAATGGGTTAGCGATCCATCCTCTGGATTAAACTTTATTTTCTCCGCAATTAAAAAAATCATATTGGCAATTACCAGATACCTGCGTTATTACAGAAAATTATAACACAGATATCCGGGTGATTATGCGCTAAATTGCCTCCCGTACATTGGTTACATTTATGAAAATTCTCATCAATATAACTGGTAATTATTAACGAATTTAACAGTTGCTAATGAATTTAGCCCGAAGTAGTAATATTCTCAGTTATTAGCTTATAAGCAAAATCACTACAGATAACAGACAGTTTGCTGAAAAAATGAGTAATGTTGTTAAGCCAAAGTTGTGCAATTGCGGCACAGTTCTTTTAACCCACCAGGCTGGTTGAAAGCGTAGCGGAGATTCCTCTGTCTTTTGCAATCTGAAGGAATGTTGCGCCATTACTTTCTGTACCCTTCCTGATAATAGTACTGGCCGGGTAATCGCGTCCCAGCAGTGAGTATTTTTGTACGCCGTAAGCATGGTAAGGCAATAAATCAATACCCTGAAAAGATGTCTTTCCGGCAGTAAGATTGCTGATAAGCAGGAGCATATTATTTATTTCATGTGATGAATCGTTAACGCCGGGAATTACTGGGATCCTCAGGCGTACTGGAGTATTCAACGTCAGTAATTTTTCAAGATTGCGTAAAATACGGATATTACTGACCCCGGTAAATCGTTGATGAAGTGTGTCATCCGCCAGCTTGAGATCATAGAGCACCAGATCAGCCACAGTACTGACTTTCTCAACCGCTGACCAGGGGGCGAACCCTGCCGTTTCCACCGCGGTATGGATACCCTCCCGGCGTAAGTTTTGTAGTACCTGGACTGCAAAATCCGGTTGAAGCATCACTTCACCGCCGCTGAGCGTAACGCCTCCTCCTGATAACTGATAATAAGCTACATCTTTTACGACCTCTTGATGTACCTCATCAACTGACATCTGACGTCCGACAATCTTAAGCGCCTGGGACGGGCAAGCTTCTTCACAAAGACGGCAGCCATCACACGACATACTGGGATCAATAACGTGATTCTTATTACTCCACTGATGAATACCTTTCTGGCAGGCATCAACGCAGGCCCCGCAGTGCTGGCAACTACTGGCACGCCACAGTACGTCATTATCCTGACGCAATCCTTCGGGATTCGCGCACCAAATACAGCTCATCTGACATCCTTTAAGGAATACGACGCTGCGAATACCCGGGCCATCATGTAACGAGAAGCGCTGAATATTAAAGACGCGGCCTGTTAGCGGCTCAGCATTCATGTTGAACGGTACGGCTAATGATTTCATCCTGCACCTCACGGCTGAGTTCAACAAAAAATGCGCTATATCCGGCCACACGAATCATCAAATTCGGATACTCCTCCGGACGTGCCTGCGCGCGCTTCAGCTCTTCATTATCGACGTAGCTAAACTGCATTTGCCCATTACCAAGCATACTGGCGGTGCGAAGCAGGTTAATCAGTTGATTAATGCCTTCATCGCTTTCCAACATACCGTGCATTAGTTTGAGGTTATGCACCATGCCGATTTCCATCTCTTCAACGTTTATCCTGCTCACCGAGTTAATCACTGCCGTCGGGCCATTGATATCGGTTTGCTGCGATGGGCTTATTCCGTCGGCCAGAGGTTTATGAGCCAGTCTGCCGCCAGGTAACGCACCGGTTGCCAGTCCGAACGGCGTATTATTTGAAATAGATAGCGTGCCATGCGTGAAGCGGCCATAAAGCATGTGATAGCGGCGATGCTCTTGCTCAGTGTAATGAATAAGGGAACGCGCCAGTTCGTCAACTTCTGCAATATCATTGCCGTATTTCGGTGCTCGCAGGCAGCGCTGGCGAAGCGCTTCATGCCCAACAAAATTGGCTTTCAACACTTCATCCAGCTCAGACAAAGTGACCTGCTCTTGCTCATACACCACTTTTTTAATGGCCATCAACCCGTTCGCTAAATCAGCCAGACCTGTCCAGATAAGCCCGGGGCCGTTGTTTAACCACGCTCCGCCCGCGGTAACATCGCGACCTTTTTCCAGGCATCCCTCAATCAGGCAGGAAATAAGCGGTTTTGGGGCATACTGTCTGTGCAACTTCTGAATGATGAGTGTGGCTTGGGCCGCTTTAGCCGTAATAGCCGCCAGTTGCTGTTTTACTGCCGCTTCAAAATCGTTGTAACTGGTCATCTCTGTCAGTTCGCCGGTCTGAGGACCGATACGCTCACCCTGTGGCCCATAACCATTACTAAACGCCAGTTCCAGTGGCCGAGTAAACGTGGTATAGCCTACAGATGTCCATTGATACATTTTTCCGGACTTTTGAGGCTCAACACAGCCCATCAGGCAATAATCACGTGCATCTTCATAATCAAATCCCTTGCGCAGCATCATTTTGATATGCGCGTCATCGAAATGGCAGGCCGGAAAACCCGTTCCCCCGCGGATAACTTCCACAATTTCCCGCAGATAGTGCCACGGCGACTGGTTATGTATCCTTACAGCCAGGCTGGGTTGATAAATTTTCAATTTCCGTGAGCAGGCCATAATCATCATTGTTAGCTGATTAGTGGCATCGCCGCCCTCACGTTTTTGCCCGCCAACAACCATATTGATAAATGGTTGATATCCAGCGAAATATTTTGCTGTAGACTCACTACAGATCCACAAACTCTCTGCCATTTTAATCATCCAGCAACACAGTAATTCTTCTGCGTGGGCATGAGTCAATGTCCCTTCTGCCAGGTCACGCTCCAGTAATGGCCAGAGATACTGATCGACGCGTCCCAGTGAAATACCGGTCTGGTTTTCTTCAAGACAAAACAGAGACTGTACAATCCACAGGGACTGAAGCGCCTCATAAAAATTACGCGGCGCGTGTTCAGGTACACGGCGACAAATGTCAGCGAGACGGTTCAATTCTACTCTGCGTTGAGGATCGGTTTGTTCATCAGCCAGTTGTGCGGCGTAGTCGCTGTAACGATGGGCGTAATGGATCACCGCATCGCAGGTCTCTTTCGTTGCCAGATAAAATTGGTGGCGTTCCATATCTTCTGCGCAGGTTAAACTTAGCTGTTCAATTGCGTGAATAGCCCTGTCACGCAAACCGCCCATACCTTCTGTCAGTAATAACGTGTCGTAACCCGGACAGGTATCACCTCCGCCATTCTGGGTTTTAATGGTTACGTCGCAGACGCCGTATTCATTGCACCATTCCCAGAGGCCTGCATGACGGAGTTGAGTTTCCGCGATTTCATCCAGCGAGCGACCGCGCCAAAAAGGGAAGATTTCTTCTCTGAGAATACGCTTTGCGCTGTCACTTATCTGATAGGGATCCTGTTTACGCTCTTTTACGGTATCCAGTTCTTCAGCTACCCAGCGCCAGCTGAGCTCAGGTGATACTTCTCCACCGCGCGGACCGCCTGCCGGGTGGCTGATAATAAGCTCATTCTCGGCAATCCATAAAGGTGCCCGTTCGCAGGCGCGCCGAAAGGCAAGTGCCCGTAACATAATCAGATCCAGCCCGGGGTTGTTTTTATAGACCTCTGTAACCGCCTGTGCCCTTGAAACAGAGATAAACGGCTTTGCGCTGAAATATTGGGCTTTCAGGGCGTCAATACGATCGGTAAGTTGCTTTTCCATTTAATAACTCCTTTTATGCAAATCCCATCAGCAGCGTGCCACTCAGGATCAGTGCAATACCTGCTTTTTCAAATATGCTGGTATGCATGTCGTAATAAATACTACTTATCACAGTAATTAATACTGTGCCCATACCACACCAGATTGCGTAAGCGATACCTGGTGTCATTAATTTCATTGCTTGCCCCAGGGCATAAAAACAAACTACGTAACTTAACGCACAAAATATGGTTGGGGCGAGTCTCCGAAAATGTCGGGTTTTGGGTAGCATGGCAGTACCAAAAACTTCAGTAAGAATGGCAATAAATAACCATGTTGTACTCATGAGTATTATTTGAATCATGTGTTTTCCATCGTTTTATATTTTGCGGAAAAATTAATAACAATAACTCCGGCGACGATTAACCACATGCCCAGTAAGTGGCCGCCACTTATTGAATAGCCGAAATTTAACACGCCAATTATATTTACTGCGACGATACCCACACCAGACCAGATCGCATAAGCAACGCCAAGGTGCATTCTGCGAAATACATAAGTTAGGATATAATAGCAAAGCCCATACCCTATTATGGATAAAATAGAAGGAAGGATGCGAGTAAATCCTTCAGAAAGGACCAGCATAGTTGTTGCAAATATTTCGAACAAAATAGCCAGAGCAAGTTTCATGTATGTCTTTCTTAACGTCATATTAACTTTCCTGATTAATGAGCCTGGTTACAGGTCGGATTGGATGACGGACATGAAACAGTATTTTTATTTTTCTAGCCATATAATTCGAAAAAATTGGAGATTATAGTTTTTTATTCTTTGTTTATTTGCTTGTGAAGCGTTAAATTTCATCTTTTAATGATATGGGACGAGTACCTCTCAGTATTGCTTTTATGCCTGATATCATTTCCCGAAGTGCAGGCTAAATAATGATGTTGATGTAATTTAACCTTTGAGATTAATGTCTGCCCAGGCAGCTCAAAGAGCGTACGTGAATGCTTAGAGTGTATATACGGTTCAGTTATGGGGTGTTTGGTGCGGCGAAGGATTTTGGAGCCATAACCCGCACTAGTATGGCTTAATAAAAAATTATTAATTATTTTCTGGGGTGTGATATGAGCTTTGCCGATGTTGTATGGATTTATCTATAAACCTGCAGATTATATTTCTTCAGTGAGTGGAGAAATAATGATCATAAAATTAGATAGTTAATTAAAAACTGGTTAATGAGTCGATTTCTTTATCTTTAACAGATGAACTTCAAGTATCAATGCCACACCCTAATTTACCATTGTGGTGTGGCCGGTGAAGTTTGTATCAAATTACTCTTTCATTTCGTGGTTGCTCTTTTTTATCTTATGGAATAACGATAATACCCGTCAGGATGTGGAAACGAGGCTCTAGAGGCATAAACATCATTAGCTGACATATTATGAAGCATTATTTATACATCATGCACCTGAAGTTGATTCTCTAAACGCCGATCGCGCAGGGTTGCATAAATAAAAGTAATCACAAACAGCAGGGAAAATAATACGACGATGGTGGGAGCCGGTGCGCTGTCGATGAAAAATGACAGATACACCCCCATAAATGAGGTAATGACCGACATCACCACCGCCAGCCACAAGGCGTGGGAAAATTTCCGCGTCATTAAAATCGCAATGGCGCCAGGCGCAATCAGTAAAGAAATCGACAAAATAATCCCGACAGATTTTAGCGTGGCGACAATCGTCAGGGCGATCATGCACAACAGGCCGTAGTGCAGTAAGGGGGTGTTAAGCCCACTGGCCTTTGCCTGATGCGGATCGAACGCATGCAGTAGCAGATCTTTCCACTTAAGCCCAATAATAAGCGCGATCCCCAAAGCGATCGCCGTTGTTTGTATGATATCGGTCAGTGATATACCGAGCATATCGCCGAACAGAATATGATCCAGATGCACTTCCGACTGAATGGAAACATACAGCACCAGTCCCGCACCGAACATCCCGGAGAAAACAATGCCCATGATGGTGTCGCGCTTAATGCGGCTGTTATCGTCGAGGTATCCGGTTGCTATCGCGCAGAACAATCCAGCGACAAATGCGCCAATTGCCAGCGGGATACCCGCAATCCACGCCAGTACAATTCCCGGGAAAACCGCGTGGCTCATGGCATCGCCCATCAGCGCCCAGCCTTTGAGTACTAAAAATACCGATAGCAGCGCGCAAGGCGCGGCGACAATGGTGGAGATAACCAGCGCATTGACCATAAAGCTAAACTGAAAGGGTTCTAATAGCGTTGTTAAGATCATACTGACTCCTTGTTCACCAGCCGGGCGCGTCGGCGATTCGCCAGCAGACCGTGTTTTGGTGCGAAGACAAATGCCAGCAGGAACAGCAATGTTTGCAGAACGACGATAATTCCGCCGGTTGCGCCGTCCAGCCAGTAGCTCAGCCAGGCGCCGAAAAAGCTGGTCAGGCTGCCGATAGCTACGGCGATGGTGAGCAGGCGTGGAAAACGATCGGTCAGCAGCCAGGCCGTCGCTCCGGGCGTAACCACCAGGCAAATCACCAGAAATGCACCGACGGTTTGCAGGGCGGCTACCGTTGAAACGGAGAGCAGCGTAAAAAACAACAGCTTCAACCGGCCCGGATTCAAACCGATAGAGCGCGCGTGGTTTTCATCAAAAAAGACCACCATCAGATCTTTCCACTTCAAAAACAGGATAGTCAGCGAGATAACCCCGATGATGGCCAGTTGCAGAATATCTTCTGGTGCAATCGCCAGCACGTTGCCGAGAATAATGGTCTGAATGTTCACTGACATCGGATTGAGCGACACCATAAATAGCCCGATACCGAAAAAAGACGAAAAAATCAGTCCGATAATCGCATCTTCCTTCAGGCGCGAACGCTGATTAAGAAACAGCATACTGCCCGCCGCCAGGCCGCCGGAAAGGAATGCGCCAAGCGCGAAGGGAAGCCCTAACATATAAGCGCCTGCCACGCCCGGAACAATAGAGTGCGACAGCGCATCGCCGATCAGCGACCAGCCTTTGAGCATCAAATAGCAGGAGAGAAACGCGCACAGGCCGCCGACCATCGCCGAGACCCACATGGCGTTGAGCATATACTGGTAACTAAACGGCTCTGTCAGCCAGTTCATGATTATTCCCCCTCGCTTGCCGCACGTCGCGAAATAAACGGGCGTTCATCGTCGGTAATCACGTGTTGTTCGCCGCCGCTCAGCGCAACGTGACGCAGTACGCCGCTGAATGCCAGCTCGAGATTCTCGGGGGTAAAGGTGGTATCGGTTGGTCCACTTGCCAGCACCGTGCCCTTAATCATCACCGTGTAATCACAAAACTCGGTGACGGATCCCAGATTATGGGTAGAGACCAGCATGGTTCGACCTTCATCACGCAGTTCACGCAGCAGGTCGATGATCCGGGCCTCGGTTTTTACATCCACGCCGGTGAAGGGTTCATCCAGTAAAATAACCTGTCCGTCCTGTGCGATGGCCCTTGCCAGAAAAACTCGCTTTTTCTGCCCACCGGACAGTTCACCTATCTGACGATGGCGATAGTCCAGCATATCAACCCGCGCCAGCGCCGCATCCACGCAGGCGTGGTCGATCTGTTTTGGTCGACGCAGCCAGCCCATATGGCCAAAGCGTCCCATCATCACCACATCTTCCACCAGTACCGGAAACGACCAGTCCACCTCTTCTGACTGAGGGACATAGGCGATCAGATTCTGTTTGAGCGCCTTGTTTACCGGCTGTTGCAGAATTGAGATTTCCCCTTGCGCCAGGCGGACAAAACCCATCAGCGCTTTAAAAAGCGTTGATTTTCCCGACCCGTTGACGCCGACCAGAGCGGCAATTGAGCCGCCCGGAACCTGAAAAGTGGCGTCCCGCAATGCGGTATGACCGTTGCGATACGTCACCGTAACCTGATTTACGGTAATCGCAGAGTGACTCATGGTTGGCTCTCCAGACCCTTGTTGATGCCGTTAACAATGGTTTGCGTGGTGACGCGCAGTAAATCCAGATAGGTCGGTACCGGACCATCGGCAGCGCTGAGCGAATCGACATACAGCACGCCGCCGTAATACGCACCAGACTCACGGGCAACCTGACGCGCTGGTTTGTCGGACACGGTGCTTTCGCTAAATACCGTTGGGATATGATGCTCTCTGATCGCATCGATTACTTTGCGTACCTGCTTCGGCGTACCTTGCTGATCGGCATTGATCGGCCACAGATACAGCTCTTTCAGGCCGTTATCACGTGCCAGGTAAGAGAATGCGCCTTCACTGGTGACCAGCCAGCGTTTATCAGCAGGGAGCTTTGCCAGTTCTGTATGCAGTGGCGCCAGGGTCTGCTGGATTTTCGCTTTATAATTCTGTGCATTTTTCTGGTAGGTCGCGGCATTGTCCGGATCGTATTTCATCAGCGCATCGCGAATGTTATCCACGTAGATAAGTGCGTTCTCCGCTGACATCCAGGCATGCGGGTTTGGTTTACCGTTGTACGGTCCTTCGCTGATGCCCATTGGCTGGACGCCGTTTGAGACCATCACTTCTGGTACGCCGGACAAATTTTGGTAGAAGCGGGCAAACCATAGCTCGAGGTTAAGACCGTTGGAGAGAATAAGCTGTGCGCCTTGCGCTCGTTTAATATCACCTGGGGTTGGTTGATATTCGTGAATTTCAGCCCCCGGTTTGGTGATAGAACTAACGTCCGCCGCATCACCTGCTACATTGCTTGCCATATCGGCAATCACCGTAAAGGTGGTTACTACCTTAAATTTTTCTTTCGCCCAGGCAGGAGACAGCGTCAGCGCCGTGATTACGCTGGCAAGGAGAAACGATTTCAGATGGGGCAGATGCGGCATAGTATCCCTCACAACAAAATGGTTAATTTATCATCGAATATAGCCTTTGCTATGTTATATAGCACATGGCATAAATAAATGAAAATAATTCTTATTTGCGTAGGATGCTAAGGAATGGATGACCTCCAGCAATAGTCCTGTGCTTAGTTAAGGTGTATTATTTATGCAACTTAATTATGGAGGCATCATGTCCGGCAAACGTATTGCACGTGAAAAAATGACGATCCAGAGAATGATCTCACTCTACGAGCGCCAGTGTCCGCAGGCTTCAGACGAGCCGGGGCATTACGATGCGTTGTTTGCCTATGCGCAAAAGCGCCTCGATAAGTGCGTCTTTGGTGAGGAAAAACCGGCCTGTAAGCAGTGTCCGGTGCACTGCTATCAATCTGCCAAACGCGAAGAGATGAAGCAAATTATGCGTTGGGCTGGGCCAAGAATGCTCTGGCGTCATCCGATTCTGACCGTGCGTCATCTGATTGATGACAAACGCCCTGTCCCGGAATTGCCAGAGAAATACCAGCGGAAAAAATAGCGTCTTTGTGGCCGGATGGTGGCGATGCCTTATCCGGCCTACAAGGTAAACGGAACCGTTGTGTAAATCCGATAAGCGTAGCGCCATCGGGTAATCTGGCCATGCGGTGATGAATGGCGATTACGCTTTGGTGGCAATCAGAATGGCCGAGGCTTTGATCAGCGCGATGACCCGGCTTCCCTGACTCAGTTTCATCTCTTGCTGACTTTCGTTCGTCACGACCGCGACAATGTCAAAACCGGCATCAGTTTTGATGTGTACGGTGGCGTTAACGGCGCCTTCGGTTACCTGTGAAACGCTACCGGCAAATTGGTTACGGGCAGAGAATTTCAGGCCACAGTCTTCAGTCGCCAGCGTCACCCACGGCGCTTTGATCAGCGCAATGGCTTCTTTTCCTTTCGCCAGACCCAGTGCCTGCTGACTACTATGGGTCACAATCGCGACCAGTTTTGCGCCGCCAGCCAGCGTCAGTTCAACTTCATCATTCACTGCGCCTGTAGCGACTGCGCTCACTGTACCGGTTAATTGATTACGTGCTGATACCGCCATACTGCCTCCTTTCGTTGAGATATCACCCAGTATAGCCACACTGGCTAAACCAGTGCATCCTTATCAATACCCAATCGCTTCATGCGTGAGAGTAACGTTGTACGTTTCAGCCCCAGCCGTTGTGCCGCGCCTTTGGGACCGGCAACCACACCGTTGGTTTCTTTCAATACGCGCATAATCAACTGGTATTCATCTTCGCCGTCCTGTGCGACTTCGGTTGCTACCGGAGGCGTAGACGGCATCAAAGGGGCAATATCCGGAAGGGACAGCTGCAGCACGTTGCCTCGGGTAAGCAGAACCGCGCGCTCCACCACATTTTCCAGTTCGCGCACGTTGCCCGGCCACTCCATGCTGCTCAGCGTACGCAGCGCCTCGGCGGGAATGCTGTCGATATTGCGCCCCATCCGGCGAGCAATTTTAAAGGTGAAAGCTTTCACCAGCAGCGGGATATCTTCCGGGCGCTCGCGCAGTGGCGGCAGATGGATTGTTAGAACCATTTAGTAATGTCACTTTTTATCCAGATAGAAACGTCACCTTAGAGTAAGCTAAACTGAATGCAATTCTAAGGGACTCAACGCATGTTGGTGACCATGTCAGATAAAGAGATCCACCGCCTACCGGTGATACAGGCAGTTTGTGAAAAGCGTCTACGCCGTCGTGATGCAGCATCACAGCTTGGCATTTCAGAACGTCAGGCGCAACGACTTATCAATCGTTACCGAGTTTCTGGTGCTGAAGGACTTGTCAGCCGCAAACGCGGCCAGCCCAGCAACCGCCGGTTGACCGAATCTCTCAAACTACGAGTACTCACGCTGATACGTGAAAACTACAGTGACTTTGGGCCCACACTGGCCGCAGAAAAACTCAGAGAGCGCCATAATATCCGGCTTTCAATCGAGACCGTCCGCAACTGGATGACGTCTGACGGACTCTGGGTCCCGCATGCTCGCCGTAAGTCACGGGTTTATCAACCCCGACATCGGCGTGATTGTCTGGGTGAACTTATCCAGATCGACGGCTCCCACCATGACTGGTTTGAAGGCCGTGCGCCAAAATGCTGCCTGCTGGTCTTTATCGATGATGCCACCGGGCGTCTGATGCATTTGCGGTTCAGCGAGTCAGAAACAGCCTTTGACTACATGCTGGCAACCCGGGAATACATCGAGCAGCATGGGAAGCCGGTATCGCTGTACAGTGACAAACACGCAATATTTCGCGTCAGTGGTCCGGAGAAACGCAATACCACCGTTACCCAGTTCGGACGTGTGCTTTATGACCTGGCAATCGAGCTTATTTGTGCCAACAGCTCTGAAGCTAAAGGCCGCGTGGAACGTGCGAATCAGACACTTCAGGATCGGCTGATCAAAGAAATGCGTCTGGAAGGTATAACCGGCATTGAGGCCGCAAATGCCTGGCTTGCCACTTTCATCGCTGACTTTAACAGCCGGTTTTCACGACCGGCTAAGTTCCCCAAAGATTTGCATCGTCCGGTGCAGGAAAGCCCCGATGAATTAAGAGACATCTTTGCCTGGCATGATGTTCGTACCGTGTCGAAATCACTGACCTTCCAGTACGATAAGATCCTTTATCTCATGGACACCACAGAAGAAAATAGCCGTCTTGCCGGTGAAAAAATTAAAGTACTGGATTATCCCGATGGCACCCTCGCCTTCCTCTATGGGCACCGGAGCCTTAAGTGCCAGGCATTTGATAAGCTGGCCTGTGTCGACCAGGGGCAGATTGTTGATAACAAACGTCTCGGGACTGTACTCCGACTGGCTCAGGTAAAACAGGATGAGCGGGAAAGCGAAGGCAAACGGGAACGAAGCAAAAAATCGCCCAGCCGTAAGGCTCAGGTGCGCATCCAGGAACAGCTCCGGGCTATCAATCCCGTTCTGGCAGACCCGAGCTTGTTTGTGGCAAGTTCAAAGCGATAGAATCGACCATCAGTGCTGCAAAGTACCGGAACAGTGAGTCCCCAAAAGGATACTTGAGATGATTAAATTCCCGACTACAAAGCGCGTTGATTTGTATAAAACTGCTGTCAGCTCTGAGCAATTACATCTAGATCTGGTTGCGGCTCAGGAGTTCATGTTCGATGCCTGGGAAAATGATGACCTGGAAGTTGTGCTGAAACTCATCAGAAAAGCTATCAAGAAATCCCCGCTCTGTGCTGACGCATACTCATTCTACTGCGAGATATCTCAAGAACCTCCTGAGTCAAAAATCGGGAAGCTGGAGACTGCTTTGTACGCAGCCAGCATTGCACTTGGCGAGGATTTTCAGGAGTTCGCAGGACGTTTCTGGGGATTTGTCGAAACACGTCCATATATGAGAGCAAAAGCAGCTTTGGCTGAGGCCTTATGGGAGTCTGGTAATTTTTATCCGGCTATGGCTCATAGCCGCGAAATGCTGAAGCTCAACCCGAACGATAACCAGGGGATTCGTCATTTATTAGCGAACTATTACCTTGAGCTTGAAATGGTGGATGATCTGGCCTTGCTACTGGACGATTATCCTGGGGATATGCGTTCGTTTTTTCAGTATACACGCGCCCTACTCGCCTACCGACAGTCATCCCCGGATGCCGATGATATCGCTAAAGCTGCGATTGATTCTAATAGACACATCCCCGGCTTGTTATCGAAGTGCAGATTACAGATCAAGTCTAACAGTGGATATATCACGTTAGGTGGAATGGATGAAGCCATTTATTATGTGAATCATAATATAAAGCCTTGGATTCGCACCTCTGGCGCAATTGATTGGATTGTAAATAATTCATTAAGTAAAATATAAGGATTTAGTTTTAATGTTTAATCTAATTATGGGCGGAGAACCTGACTATTTTGAACATTGGCCCATGTATGAACGGGTTAGTGGGAGTTGTGATTTTCCTATATCACGTATGTTAGAAGGCACCTCTGATGACATCCGGTTGAAGTTAACGCCTTTGAATGATAAAGCATTATCTTATATTGAGAAATTACCTACGCTTTTTATGTCAGAACTTTATTCCCGAGACAATGTTGAATACATTACTTTGCGACTTGGTGTAATTTCAAATCTACGAACAGTTAACAAAAATGTTGAGTTTGATTTCAGAATCACTCACTCACAAGATGATGTCGTAGTGATAAACAAAGAGTTATATCAAACAGCTTTAGAATTAGGTGCATATGGGCTGAAACGGACTCACTGGGGAATAAAAGCACGTGATTTAAATCAAACATTAGCACTTCTAAATATAACGACAAGAAGTACACCACTTCCTCCTACTGAAGCACTTCCTGATGAAGTTGATAACTACCCAATAATAGATAATGTTCAAAGTTTCATGGCGCGTGTTTTAGAACAAGATCATGAAGAAGATGCAGAAATATTTTATCGTGGACATTCTGATGTATCTTACGAGTTGGCTCCATCAGTTTTCAGGAAAAACAAAAAAGGTAACTTCAAGCATTTGCACAGTGAATCAAATTTAGTCCGTGAAGCCCTAACAGCAAGGCCAACTGAGTTTGTTGATGATAAAACAATGCTAGACAAGTTAGTAAGGATGCAACACTACGGACTACCAACTCGTTTGTTGGATATAACATCAAATCCACTAATCGCTCTGTATTTCGCTTGTTGCGACATTAGTAATAATGAAAATACAAATGAGGTTGATGGACATGTTATTATTTTCAAAACAAAAAGGGATCGTATAAAATTCTTTGACTCTGATACAGTAAGTTGCATATCAAATATATCAATGCTAAGTCAAACACTGAAAGATCAGCTGGATTGTAAAATGGACAAGGAGGCTTTCAATAAAACTGAAGCTTGTCAAAAACTCATACATTACATTAAAGATGAAAAACCTTATTTTAAAGATGTAATTATACCATCAGATTTGGAAAGGTTAATTTTCGTTAAAGGAAGAAATAATAATGAAAGGATGTCATCACAGTCAGGTGCATTCTTATTATTTGGGAATAATGCTGTTTATCCCGATTTAGTTTCAAACCCTGATGATGCTATGCAAGAGTTTAAAGTAGAAAAAATAGTGATCAGAAACAAAGCTAGAATACTTAAGGAACTCGCAAGGTTAAACATTACAGATGCGACAGTTTATCAAGGCATGGAAAGGACAATGAAACTAATTGCGGCCAAATTTTCCGCAGGAGATTGATCTTCATGTGGTTTTTTGACACACTAGCCTGTCGCTACTGGCATTGGTCCCTTGTATGCTAAGCATATGAACTCTGGTGTGTGTTGGACAGGAGCAATTAACCAGTCGTATAGTAAAATTTGAATGTAAAAATATAAAACAAGGAGTTGAGAATGAACCCCATTACTTTGAGTGAAATGAGTGATGAAGATGAAGAGGTAAAAATCATTTCTTCATATGAACCTCAAGATGATGAGATTGCGATCGTTTTTGATAGTTCAAAAATTACTGGAGGTAATGCACTGGATTTTTTCCAGTTCACCAAGCAATCACATTCTAATGTTAAAGTGTACGGAGATTCTAATGGTGTTTCGTACCTGCAATTAAACAGTATAACGTTAGCGTTAGGCACTTTCTTTGCCACATCAGTAATGATACCTTTTTTAGTAAATCTTGTTTCAAATTATATTCAGAAAAAAATTGATAACTTTGGAACTAGAGATATAGACGTTAAAGTCTCTATAATTAAAAAAAATAAATCAGGAAAACATGTGAAATACACTGTTTCTGGAAAAGTAGACGATGTTTTAAAAGTAATTAACAAAATCAAATAAAAATCTATATAGATATTATGAATATTCACGAAAAGTTAAAGCGTTGGATGTGTATTACTCAAGAAGATAGTGCTATTCTTGATTATCTTAATGCTGAGTTAAAAAAAGCTCAATCCTTGAGCTTGAATAATGAATCAAACAGATTGTTTTTATACAAAACAATTTTACTAGCCCATTTAAAATATATTCAAGTCATTAATTTACTTACAAGAGGTGATTTTTATGAAGCATGGGTAGAACTTGAAAGGATAGAAATAGATTTAATACATATTAAAGAAAATAATGAGTTTCTGCCTGAGGTTAATTTCTATGGTGTTAACTTCTTAGCGAGAATGGTATGTAATTGGCAGGCGTTATTCCCATATAAAATCTTCGGTAGTTCTCGTGAAATAATAAAAGAAGTGAAATGTTCAGTATGTAATACAACCCGTAGTTTTATTAATGATTGTGGTCATGTTAAAAATAAACTTTATAATGGAGTTCTTTGCTTTGATGAAGTGATCGATTTTGAATTAATTACTTATGACATAGTTAGTAATCCCGTTAACAAATGTAGTGTTTTTTTCTCCAATGATGGTGATCATTATAACTATTCAACTTTAATTAGTGTTGTCAAATACATACAATCCCCACATCAAATTTTCAATATTACGACCTGGAGATTTAAGGCGAAAGAACATGATGGAGTATTATCGCCAGAAAATATTTGTCCATGTGGAGATTCTTTAAAAAAATATGCAGATTGTTGTTTGCCACGTAATGGTATTTATAAAAAACATATAGATATTTGGTTTCCCTTCCCGTTGAATGTAGAACCTATTTAGAACCAGATATTCAATAACTAAAGATCCCGTTGACACAGATATTTCCATATTAAGATGTTTTCGTTATATTTTTATTCCAGTCTTTCATATTTAACTTTTGCTTTATTAATTGGTTGAGTGGGATAACGCAGCAGTCACATTAATATGATTACATAGGCTGAAAGTGCCCTTTCTATCTTGCACAAAGAGGTGACATTTTAAACTTGCTTTGACATGGATCGGGAAGACGTTCAGTCGATAGTAGAGATCGTTACGAAATTCGCGATCGGCGACCATCTTCTTCAGATCGCGGTTGGTAGCGGCGATCAAGCGCACGTCGGTCTGGATCAGCTTATTACTGCCCAGACGTTCAAACTCCTGCTCTTGCAGAACGCGCAGTAGCTTAGGCTGAAGCTCCAGCGGCATATCGCCAACTTCATCGAGGAACAGCGAACTTTTATCTGCCAGCTCGAAACGACCAATCCGCTGCGTGCTGGCGCCGGTAAACGCGCCACGCTCATGACCAAACAGATCGCTTTCCAGTAATCCGGCAGGCATTGCCGCACAGTTCATCTTCACCATCCGACGGGCGTTACGTCCGCTCAGGTTGTGAATGGCCCGTGCGATCAGCTCTTTACCCGTTCCGGTCTCACCCAGAATCAGGACGGTGCTGTCGCTTTGCGCCACCATTTCGACCTGCTTGAGTACGCTGTACATCGCTTCGCTGCGGCCAATGATTTCACCGAACTCACTCTCTACATTGTTGAGTTGTTCAGTCAGCGCCAGGTTTTCATCTACCAGACGTTCTTTCAGGCGGTGAATCTCCTGATAGGCAAGCGCGTTATCCACGGCAATTGCCACTCGCTCGGCAATTTGGCGCAATAGCTTGAGGTTGGCGGTAGTGAAAACTTTCTCTTCGCACTGTGCCAGCTTGAGTACGCCGAGCATAGTATTGCCGGACATCAGTGGTAACAGACACAGGGTTTGTAGCTGGTTGCCCCAGGTTTCGAACAGCATCCGTTCGTAAGGGGCGAGCGTATCGCGTTCGCTCAGATTAATCAGCAGCATCTCTTTGCTTTTGAAAACGCGTTCAGAGAGCGTGCCCGCTTCGTCCACTTCGCTCTGTTCGTGAGCCGGATGATGTTCATCCAGATAGTGGGTGGAATAAATGCTGAGCTTGTTTTTGCGATCGCTGCGTAACACGATGCTGATGGCATCAATGTCGAAGTAGTGATGGATCTCTTTGGCGACTTCGCTGACCAGTTCGTCAATGTCCAGGCGGGAGAGTACCGCATTGGTGATGGCGACCAGGATGCGAAAGTTGTCACGCTCACGACACAGCAGATCGTAATCGACGTTGTTGCTGACCCTACTTTGAATTTGTTCAGCAACGACGCCGACTATCTGGGTAAAGGTCTGAAGTCGGTTGTACTCTTTTTCACTCCACGGACGATCCTCGTTACGGATGAACTCGCAACCGCCAAAGATGCGCCCATCTGCCGCCAGCGGCAGCAGGCAGTAGTGGCCAAATTCAGAATACAGTCCGCCAGAGGCCAGCTGTGGCCAGGTTTCCGTAAACTCGTGATAGTTGCAGTGCAGCGCATCGGGGCGAGACAAAATACGGCGTACCGGGCCATGAGCCAGTACCGTTTCGTCTTCATAATCGATGGGTTTACCATTTTCACGCGTCGCAAAATAACGCGCACGCTGCGTTTGTGCCTGCCATAAGACAATAGCCGCACAGTCGGCCAGAGCTGAACGCTTGACCAGCTGCGAAAGCGCCTCGCTAAGAGACGGGAGATCGGGCTGCTGTAATAATGTACGAGTAATATCGAACAGGCCTTGCTGTCCGAGGTCACTCATCGGTGTATACGACATATTGCTTTTCCAGGAAAAGCACCGCAGAACGGTGCGAAAACGGTAAATGAATTATAGGTATAAGTCGTAAATTATTGCCGGATAGCGATTTCGCTTATCCGGCCTACACGTTGCTGCTAATGGGCAGTTAGCATATACGAGGTAAAGGTTCGGCGTGTGGTAAATCGAGGGTTCGTTTCACGCCGTAAAGTCCGGCCAGACGCACACCTTTGCGTTCTACCACTTCGCCAATCATTGCGGCATCGCGTCCTAACGGATGCGAGCGCAGCGCGGCAAGTGCCGTTTCAGCGGCCTGACGTTCAACGGCAATCACCAGCTTACCTTCGTTAGCAAAGTTGAGCGCATCCAGTCCCAGCAGTTCGCAAACTCCACGCACCGCGGGCTTCACGGGCAAGGCTGCTTCAGACAGCTCAATACCAAACCCGCATGATGCGGCAAATTCATGCGTTACCGCATTCACGCCGCCACGGGTGGCGTCACGCAGCGCCTTCACGCCAGGAATATCACGCAGCGTCTGGATAAGCGGCGTCAATACCGCGCAGTCGCTGACCAGTTCGCCATCAAGACCCAACTGTTCGCGCAGGTTAAGGATGGTTGCGCCGTGATCGCCAAGCGTACCGCTGACCAGCAGCACATCGCCCACGCTCAGGGTCTGTGCGCCCCAGTGAATGTTGGCGGGGATCGCGCCCATTCCGGCGGTGTTGATAAAAAGTTTGTCCGCCGCGCCGCGCTGTACAACCTTGGTGTCGCCGGTGACGATGGCGATACCCGCTTCGCGCGCGGTTGCCGCCATGCTGTTAACGACGGTTTTCAGCGTCTCCATTGGTAAACCTTCTTCGAGGATAAAACCGCAGGAGAGATAGCGCGGGATCGCGCCGCTGACCGCCACGTCGTTAGCCGTACCACAGATAGCCAGCTTGCCGATATTACCGCCCGGGAAGAACAACGGATCGATAACATAGCTGTCGGTTGAAAACGCCAGACGATCGCCTTCAGCGACCAGTTGCGCTAGTTCCAGACGTGCCTGATCTTCTTGTTCCGCCAGCCACGGATTCGCGAATGCCTCCATAAACAGACTGTTGATCAACTGCTGCATAGCCTGACCGCCGCTACCGTGGGCGAGTTGTACGCTGCTCATGCTTCACACTCCTGCTGACGATACTGATACCAGGCGGCACATGCGCCTTCTGAGGAGACCATCAGGGCGCCAAACGCTGTCTCCGGGTTACATGTTTTGCCAAATAATGGGCACTGATGTGGTTTACATCTGCCCGTCAGCACCTCCCCACAACGCGCGCGCGGATCGTCATACACCTGCTGCGGCGCTGGCTGGAAATGGGCTTCGGCATCAAAGCGCTGATAGTCAGGCGTCAGGTGAACGCCAGAGGATTCGATAACGCCCAGACCGCGCCATTCGCTGTCGCCATTGACGCAGAACACCTCGGCGATGGCCTGTTGCGCTAACGCGTTACCGGCGTCCGGTACCACGCGACGGTACTGGTTTTCTACCTGGCTGTGCGCGGCAATTTTCTGCTCAATTAACATCACCACGCCTTGCAGGAGATCGAGCGGTTCAAAACCGGCGACCACTAACGGACGATGGAAGTCTGAAGCAATGAAATTATAGGCATCTGTGCCAATCACCATGCTGACGTGGCCTGGTGCTAAAAAGGCGTCAATACCGTTGTCCGGCTGTTCCAGCAGGCTGCGCAGCGTAGGGATAAGCGTGATGTGCTGGCAGAAAAAGTAAAAGTTCTGCACGTCACGCTGCTTTGCCTGTTGCAGAGTGATAGCGGTCGTTGGCATTGTGGTTTCAAAACCCAGACCAAAGAACACCACCTTACGCGTTGGGTTTTCCTGTGCCAGCTTCAGCGCATCCATCGGTGAATAGACGATACGGATATCTGCACCGCGCGCCTTGGCTTGCAGCAGGGAGCCTTGCTTACCCGGGACGCGCATCGCATCACCAAAGGTGCAGAAAATCACTTCTGGATGGCTGGCGATTTCTACACAGCTGTCGATTCTACCCATCGGCAGAACGCAAACCGGGCAACCCGGACCATGAATAAACTCCACGTTTTCCGGTAGCAACTGGTCGAGGCCGAATTTGAAGATAGCGTGGGTATGACCACCACAAACTTCCATGATGCGCAGTGGGCGTTCAGCCGTGTAGGGGAGGTGGGCGGCACGTTCAGACAGGTGCTCTATCAGTTGCATCACCTGCTCTGGTGCGCGGTATTCGTCAACAAAACGCATTTATTTTTCCTCGCCGTACAGCAACGCGCCGACATCCGGCTCAACGTCAAACATGTTTTGCAGCGCGTCGAGCGTATCGCGCGCTTCAGCTTCATTAATGATGCTCATGGCAAAACCGACGTGGACCAGTACCCACTGGCCGAGGCGCGGTTGGCCATGTTCATCACAGCTACCGACCAGCGTCAGGTCGACGTCGCGCTGAATACCGCAAACGTCGACTTTGGCCTGGTTGCCATCAATGGTGCGGATTTGACCCGGAACACCTATGCACATCGCTGCGTCTCCAGCCAGGAGAGCCATTGATCCATCCCTTCACCACTGGTGGCGGAAATCAGGATAATCTCAATTCCCGGGTTCACTTCCCGGGCGCTGGCGATGCATTTTTCAACGTCAAAATTGAGGTACGGTAGCAGATCCACTTTGTTGAGCAGCATCAGCGATGCGGCGGCAAACATATGTGGATATTTCAGCGGTTTGTCTTCACCTTCGGTGACGGAAAGCACGGCCACTTTATGGCGCTCGCCGAGGTCGAAGCTGGCCGGGCAGACCAGGTTGCCGACGTTTTCAATGAACAGAATGCCGTTATCGTCAAGCGGCAAACGCGGCGCGGCGTCAGCAATCATTTGTGCGTCAAGGTGGCAACCTTTACCGGTGTTGACCTGAATGGCGGGCGTGCCTGTGGCGCGAATACGGGCAGCATCGTTCACCGTCTGCTGGTCACCTTCAATAACGGCGCACGGCACGCTATCTTTCAGCTTCATCAGCGTTTCGGTCAGCAGCGTGGTTTTACCGGAGCCCGGGCTTGAAACAAGGTTCAGTACCAGATGCTGACGGGCCGCAAAGCGGGCACGGTTGCGTTCGGCCAGGCGGTTGTTTTTGTCCAGTACGTCAATTTCCACTTCCAGCATACGGCGTTGGCTCATACCTGGTGCGTGGGTTCCTGCCTCACCGTGACCGTAGTGCAAATCGCCTTCTTCGGTCTGGCTCGGTGTGAAATTTGAGGTCTTCACACCGGTAATATTCAGCGCTGGACGAGCCGCTGGGGCAAATGGCGCGCTGCGAAACGCCGAGTGGGGATTATGCTCATCACCCTCTATATATAGGTTGCCTTCAGCGCAACCACATGTCGTACACATCGCTCACTCCTGATCTTTTTACTTGCGATACATCTGTTGCCGGATGACTGCGTTGCCTTATCCGGCCTACAAACGAGCTCTTTCTGTAGGCTGGATAAGACGCTTAAGCGTCGCCATCCGGCGCTGGAGTCTGATCTATTTCAATACGTCGAATCTGTAAGCCGTCATCGGCCACAATTCTCAGCATATCGCTGTTGCATTGCGGACATCGGCGCACGCGTTGCGTCAGTAACGTGACGTATTGTTGACAAGATTCGCACCAACATTCGGCTTCTTGTTCTTCGAGGTGGAGTTTACAACCTTCTGCAAGGGTCCCGCGGCATACCAGATCAAAACAAAAGGAGAGAGCGCTGGTTTCTACGCAAGAAAATGCGCCAATTTTGAGCCAGACCCCAGTTACTCGCTGAGCACCGTGTTGCGTGGCCTGTTGTTCAATCAATTCCAGTGCCCGTTGGCAGAGGGTTATTTCGTGCATACCGCCTCCTGTGAAGTTGCCGTATCAAAAGCAATAAGCATGCCAGGTTGATTTTTTTTCATTCGTGACAATGACGACAATGACGAAATGACATGTCGTCACCCGCCTTTAATTTTTTATCTATATGAAAATTAAGAAATTTAATTTTGGCATGAAATGTGCTTAAGGCTGTTCATCTCTGCTAAACGGGTAACCTGACATGACTATTTGGGAAATAAGCGAAAAAGCCGATTACATCGCTGAACGGCATCGTCGCCTACAGGACCAGTGGCGTATTTACTGTAACTCGCTGGTTCAGGGGATCACCCTGTCGAAAGCGCGTTTGCATCATGCAATGAGCTGTGCGCCGGACAAAGATCTCTGCTTTGTCCTTTTTGAACACTTCACTATCTACGTCACGCTGGCGGATGGCTTCAATAGCCACACCATCGAGTACTACGTCGAAACAAAAGATGGTGATGATAAGCAACTGATTGCACAGGCACAGTTGACCATCGACGGTCAAGTCGATGAGCGTTTCAGTAACCGCGATCGCGAACAGGTGCTGGAGCACTATCTCGAGAAAATCGCCACCGTCTACGACAGCCTGTACACCGCGGTTGAGAACAATATGCCGGTGAATTTAAGCCAACTGGTTGAGGGACATAGCCCGGCTTAAGCCTCAGGTGCTGTCCACTTTGTCATGATGCGGTTTACATACTGCGTCACGATGTTTTAGGGAATGGGCATGTCGAAAAATGTCGAAATGACATTTTGCAGACATGTTTTCGTCAAAAATGACTATCACCTGAGGAATGCCTGGTGAATCGTTTTGTAATTGCTGACTCCACTCTTTGTATTGGCTGCCACACCTGTGAAGCTGCCTGCTCAGAGACACATCGCCAGCATGGCCTGCAGTCAATGCCGCGCCTGAAAGTGATGTTAAATGAAAAAGAATCCGCGCCTCAGCTTTGCCACCAGTGTGAAGATGCGCCTTGCGCCACCGTGTGTCCGGTTAATGCCATTAACCGCGTTGATGGCGCCGTACAGCTGAATGAAAGCCTGTGCGTAAGCTGCAAACTGTGCGGGATCGCTTGTCCGTTTGGCGCGATAGAGTTTTCTGGTAGCCGTCCGCTGCATATCCCGGCAAACGCCAATACGCCAAAAGCGCCTCCGGCTCCGCCAGCGCCTGCTCGCGTGAGTTCGCTGCTGGACTGGGTTCCAGGCGTTCGTGCCATCGCGGTGAAATGCGATCTGTGCAGTTTTGATGAGCAAGGTCCGGCCTGCGTGCGCATGTGTCCGACCAAAGCCCTGCACCTGGTGAGCAACATGGATATCGCCCGCGCCAGCAAACGTAAGCGTGAGCTGACTTTCAATACCGATTTCGGCGATCTCACCTTGTTTCAGCAGGCTCAGAGTGGGGATGCAAAATGAGCGCAATTTCACTGATTAACAGCGGCGTGGCCTGGTTTACAGCGGCTGCGGTTCTGGCATTTCTGTTTTCATTTCATAAATCGCTGAGCGGCTGGATTGCTGGAGTTGGCGGTGCGGTCGGCAGCTTGTGTACGGCAGCCGCTGGTTTTACCGTTCTGACTAATGCGCTGGCGGTGAGCGGCGTGATGCCGTTTATTGGGCACAGTCTGCAAATTACTCCGCTGAATGCTATCTGGCTGATTACGCTGGGACTGTGCGGCCTGTTTGTCAGCCTGTACAACATTGACTGGCATCGTCATCCGCAGGTGAAAGCTAACGGCCTGCTGGTGAATCTGCTGATGGCCGCGGCGGTATGTGCGGTGGTTGCCAGCAACCTCGGTACGCTGGTGGTGATGGCGGAAATCATGGCGCTGTGTGCCGTGTTCCTCACCGGCTGCAGTAAAGAAGGCAAACTGTGGTTTGCGCTGGGGCGTATTGGTACGCTGCTGCTGGCGGTTGCCTGCTACCTTGTGTGGCAACGTTACGGCACTCTGGAGCTGCGTCTGCTAGACCTGCGCACCCAGGAGCTGCCGCTCGGGTCTGACATCTGGCTGCTGGGCGTGGCAGGTTTTGGCCTGCTGGCCGGGATTATTCCTCTGCATGGTTGGGTGCCACAGGCACACGCCAATGCCAGCGCACCGGCTGCGGCACTGTTCTCTACCGTCGTCATGAAGGTCGGTCTACTGGGTATTCTCTCCCTGTCGCTGCTGGGCGGTAATGCGCCGCTATGGTGGGGTGTTACGCTTCTGGTGTTGGGCATGATCACCGCATTTGTTGGCGGTCTGTATGCGCTGATGGAACACAATATCCAGCGCCTGCTGGCGTACCACACGCTGGAAAACATCGGCATTATTCTGCTGGGGCTAGGCGCTGGCGTGACCGGGATTTCCCTGAATCAACCGGCGCTGATTGCGCTGGGTTTGACCGGCGGTCTGTACCACCTGGTAAACCACAGCCTGTTCAAAAGCGTTCTGTTCCTGGGCGCAGGCAGCATCTGGTTCCGTACCGGTCATCGTGATATCGAAAAACTGGGCGGTATCGGCAAACGCATGCCGGTTATCTCTCTGGCGATGTTGGTTGGCCTGATGGCAATGGCCGCGCTGCCGCCGCTGAACGGTTTTGCCGGTGAGTGGGTTATCTATCAATCCTTCTTCAAGCTGGGTAACAGCGGGGCGTTTGTCGGTCGTCTGTTAGGGCCGTTGCTGGCGGTTGGGCTGGCAATTACCGGCGCGCTGGCGGTGATGTGTATGGCGAAAGTCTATGGCGTAACGTTCCTTGGCGCACCGCGTACGAAGGAAGCTGAGAATGCCTGCTGCGCACCAATCCTGATGAGCGTGAGCGTCGTTGCGCTGGCTATCTGCTGTGTGATTGGCGGCGTGGCTGCGCCGTGGCTGCTGCCGATGATCTCCTCTGCCGTTCCGCTGCCGCTGGAAACTGCGAACACCACCGTTTCTCAGCCGATGATCACGCTGCTGCTGATCGCATGTCCGCTGCTGCCGTTCATCATCATGGCAATTTTCAAAGGCAACCGTCTGCCGTCGCGTTCACGCGGTGCGGCATGGGTGTGTGGTTACGATCACGAGCAGTCAATGGTCATTACCGCGCACGGTTTTGCCATGCCGGTGAAAGAAGCCTTTGCCCCGGTACTCAAACTGCGTAAGTGGTTGAATCCGGTATCACTGGTTCCGGGCTGGCAGAATGCGGCTGCGCCGGTGCTGTTCCGTCGCCTGGCGCTGATTGAGCTGGCGGTGCTGGTGGTGATTGTGGTTTCACGAGGAGCCTGAAAATGAGTGTTTTATATCCGTTAATTCAGGCGCTGGTGCTGTTTGCCGTTGCGCCGCTGCTGTCCGGCGTTACCCGCGTGGCGCGTGCGCGTTTGCACAATCGCCGTGGTCCTGGCGTTTTGCAGGAATACCGCGACATTATCAAACTGCTGGGCCGTCAGAGCATTGCGCCTGCGGATTCCAGCTGGGTCTTCCGCCTGACGCCGTTTGTGATGGTGGGCGTGATGCTGACTATCGCCACTGCGCTACCGGTAGTTACCGTTGGCTCACCGCTGCCACAACTGGGCGATCTGATCACCTTAATTTACCTGTTCGCCATTGCCCGTTTCTTCTTCTCTATCGCGGGACTGGATACCGGTAGCCCGTTTACCGCCATTGGTGCCAGCCGTGAAGCGATGCTCGGCGTGCTGGTTGAACCTATCCTGTTGCTGGGGCTGTGGGTAGCGGCACAGGTTGCGGGTTCAACCCATATCAGCAATATCGCCGATACCATTTACCACTGGCCTGCTGCGCACAGCATCCCGCTGATTCTGGCACTGTGTGCCTGTGCTTTCGCCACCTTTATCGAAATGGGCAAACTGCCATTCGATCTGGCAGAAGCAGAGCAAGAGCTGCAGGAAGGCCCATTGACTGAATACAGCGGCAGCGGTTTTGCCGTGCTGAAATGGGGCATTAGCCTCAAGCAACTGGTCGTTCTGCAAATGTTCGTTGGTGTGTTCCTGCCGTGGGGACAGATGGAAACCTTCACCGCGGGTGGGCTGCTGCTGGCGCTGGTGATTGCCGTCGTCAAGCTGGTCCTCGGCGTGCTGGTCATCGCCCTGTTCGAAAACAGCATGGCGCGTCTGCGTTTTTGCGCCACTTCACGCGTGACCTGGGCCGGTTTTGGGTTTGCGTTTTTAGCGTTCGTCTCCTTGCTGGTGGCGTGATTTAAGAGAGTTTGAGCATGTCTGAAGAAAAATTAGGTCAACAATATCTCGCTGCGCTGCATCAGGCCTTTCCGGGCGTGGTACTGGATGAAGCTTGGCAGACCAAAGATCAGCTGACGATCACCGTCAAGGTGAACTACCTGCCGGAAGTGGTGGAGTTCCTGTACTACAAACAGGGCGGCTGGTTGTCCGTGTTGTTTGGTAACGACGAACGCCAGCTGTGCGGCCATTACGCTGTTTATTACGTGATGTCGATGGAGCAGGGCACCAAATGCTGGATAACCGTCCGCGTTGAAGTCGATGCCAATAAGCTGGAGTTCCCGTCCGTCACGCCGCGCGTTCCGGCTGCGGTCTGGGGCGAGCGCGAAGTGCGCGATATGTACGGTTTGATCCCGGTTGGCTTGCCGGATGAGCGTCGTCTGGTACTGCCCGATGACTGGCCGGACGAACTCTATCCGCTGCGTAAAGACAGCATGGATTATCGTCAGCGCCCGGCGCCGACTACCGATGCTGAAACCTACGAGTTCATCAATGAACTGGGCGACAAGAAAAATAACGTGGTGCCGATTGGCCCGTTGCACGTCACCTCCGATGAACCCGGTCACTTCCGCCTGTTCGTGGACGGCGAGAACATTATCGATGCCGACTACCGTCTGTTCTATGTCCACCGCGGCATGGAGAAACTGGCGGAAACCCGTATGGGTTACAACGAAGTGACGTTCCTGTCAGATCGCGTGTGTGGCATCTGCGGCTTTGCGCATAGCACCGCCTATACCACCTCCGTTGAGAATGCGATGGGTATCGTGGTGCCGGAACGTGCGCAGATGATCCGTGCCATTCTACTGGAAGTTGAGCGTCTGCACTCGCACCTGCTGAACCTCGGCCTGGCCTGTCACTTCACCGGTTTTGACTCCGGCTTTATGCAGTTCTTCCGCGTGCGTGAAACGTCGATGAAGATGGCGGAGATCCTCACCGGGGCACGTAAAACTTACGGTCTGAACCTGATCGGCGGTATCCGTCGTGATCTGCTGAAAGAAGATATGATCCAGACCCGTCAACTGGCGCAGCAGATGCGTCGTGACGTGCAGGAACTGGTCGATATGCTGCTCAGTACGCCGAATATGGAACAGCGTACCGTTGGTATTGGTCGTCTGGATCCGGAAATTGCCCGTGACTTCAGTAACGTCGGCCCGATGGTTCGCGCCAGCGGCCACGCGCGTGACACCCGCGCCGATCACCCGTTTGTCGGCTATGGTCTGCTGCCGATGGAAGTTCATAGCGAGCAAGGCTGCGATGTTATTTCTCGTCTGAAAGTTCGTATTAATGAAGTCTACACCGCACTGAATATGATCGACTTTGGTCTGGATAACCTGCCGGGCGGCCCGCTGATGGTGGAAGGCTTTACCTACATTCCTCACCGTTTCGCACTGGGCTTTGCTGAAGCGCCGCGCGGAGATGACATTCACTGGAGCATGACCGGCGACAACCAGAAACTGTATCGCTGGCGCTGCCGTGCGGCGACCTACGCCAACTGGCCGACGCTGCGCTACATGCTGCGTGGTAATACCGTTTCCGATGCGCCGCTGATTATCGGTAGCCTCGATCCTTGCTACTCCTGTACTGACCGTATGACCGTGGTCGATGTACGTAAGAAGAAGAGCAAAGTCGTGCCGTACAAAGAACTTGAGCGCTACAGCATCGAGCGTAAAAACTCGCCGCTGAAATAAGGAATCGCCATGTTTACCTTTATCAAAAAAGTCATCAAAACCGGGGCACCGACGTCGTCGTATCCGCTGGAGCCGATCGCGGTCGATAAAAACTTCCGTGGCAAACCGGAACATAATCCGCAGCAGTGTATTGGCTGCGCGGCCTGTGTAAATGCGTGCCCGTCGAACGCGCTGACGGTCGAAACCGATCTGGCCACCAATGAGCTGGCGTGGCAGTTCAACCTCGGTCGCTGCATCTTCTGCGCCCGTTGCGAAGAAGTTTGCCCGACGGCGGCGATCAAGCTGTCGCAGGAGTATGAGCTGGCGGTGTGGAAGAAAGAGGATTTCCTGCAGCAGTCCCGCTTTGCGCTGTGTAATTGCCGCGTATGTAACCGTCCGTTTGCGGTACAAAAAGAGATTGATTACGCCATTGCGCTGCTTAAGCACAACGGTGATAGCCGCGCGGAAAACCACCGTGAAAGCTTTGAGACCTGCCCGGACTGTAAGCGCCAGAAATGCCTGGTGCCGTCTGATCGTATTGAACTGACTCGCCATATGAAAGAGGCCAGCTGATGAGCAATTTATTAGGCCCACGTGACGCCAACGGTATTCCGGTACCGATGACGGTGGATGAATCCATTGCCAGCATGAAAGCGTCGCTGCTAAAAAGCATCAAGCGTTCAGCGTACGTTTACCGTGTGGACTGCGGCGGCTGCAACGGTTGCGAAATCGAAATCTTCGCCACGCTTTCTCCGCTGTTTGACGCCGAACGTTTTGGCATCAAAGTGGTACCGTCCCCGCGTCATGCGGATATCCTGCTGTTTACCGGCGCGGTAACCCGTGCCATGCGCTCTCCGGCGCTACGCGCCTGGCAGTCTGCGCCAGACCCGAAAATTTGTATCTCTTACGGTGCTTGCGGTAACAGCGGCGGTATTTTCCACGACTTATACTGCGTATGGGGCGGCACGGACAAAATCGTACCGGTGGATGTCTATATCCCTGGCTGCCCGCCAACGCCTGCAGCCACGCTGTATGGTTTTGCCATGGCGCTGGGTCTGCTGGAACAAAAAATTCACGCGCGTGCGCCGGGTGAACTGGACGAACAGCCCGCCGAAATTCTGCATCCGGATATGGTTCAGCCGCTGCGAGTGAAGGTGGATCGCGAGGCTCGCCGTCTGGCGGGATACCGCTACGGTCGCCAGATTGCTGATGACTATATGACGCAGTTAGGGCAGGGCGAGCATCAGGTGGCGCGCTGGCTGGAGGCGGAAAACGATCCGCGTCTGACCGAGATCGTCACGCATCTTAACCATGTTGTCGAAGAGGCGCGTATCCGATGAGTGAAACGGTGGTGTTCAGTCAACTGAGCCGTAAGTTTATTGATGAGAACGATGCGACGCCCGCTGAGGCGCAGCAGGTTGTCTATTACAGCCTGGCGATTGGTCACCACCTTGGGATCATCGATTGCCTGGAAGCGGCGTTAACTTGTCCATGGGACGAATATCTGGCATGGATTGCTACCCTTGCTGAGGGAAGCGAAGCTCGCCGGAAAATGGAAGGTGTGCCGAAATACGGCGAGATCGTTATCGATTTCAACCATGTGCAAATGCTGGCACGCGCGTTCGATGATGCGCGTGCCATACAGACCCCGCAGCAGCAGGAGTGGAGCAAACTGATGCTTAGCATGCTGCACGACATACACCAGGAAAGCGCCATCTATCTGATGGTGAGGAGACACCGTGACTGACGTTTTATTATGTGTGGGTAACAGCATGATGGGCGATGACGGCGCGGGCCCGCTGCTGGCTGAAATGTGTGCTGCAAATCCTCAAGGCAACTGGGTTGTCATCGACGGCGGCAGTGCGCCAGAGAACGATATTGTCGCCATCCGTGAACTGCGTCCGCAACGTTTATTGATTGTTGATGCTACCGATATGGGGCTAAACCCTGGTGAAATCCGCATTATCGATCCCGATGACATTGCCGAGATGTTCATGATGACCACCCATAACATGCCGCTGAATTACCTGGTCGATCAGCTGAAAGATGACGTTGGTGAGGTGATTTTCCTCGGCATTCAACCGGACATCGTCGGTTTTTACTACCCGATGACACAGCCGATCAAAGATGCTGTTGATACCGTCTATCAGCGATTAGCCGGTTGGGAAGGACACGGTGGATTCTCCGAGCTGGAAGCGCCAGAAGAGTAAACCGTATCAGTGCCGGATGTGAACGACATCCGGCCTGTTTTCCCAGTGTATCCTCGTCATTCAATTGCCTGCTCAATAATTAATTTCCCCTGCATCACTGATACATTCACTGCTGTACCGGTCGGAAATCCAGCTTGTTCCAGCCAGTCGCCGTTCAGCGTGAGCGAGGCGTGCCGACTGATTCGTCGCGTGTAACCCGTTTTTGGATCTTCATGGCGTTTTCTGACATAGCTGACTTTCAAGCGACGTACCGGTTTGGTGATTACCTCTGCTGATTTACTCTTTTTATCAAACATGCACGCTTCCTTGTGGTGAACGGCCAGGATTAAAAACTACTGAATAAAATGCCAGTAAAAAAGGATGAGGGCAAACCTGAAACTGGAAGGACGATTCCACATCTGGAATGTAATAAATGAAATGAAAATATGTAATTCTGCCGGAAGACTGTAACCCCCTCCGGCAGATCTGTTATGCCAGATCGGCGCCGTTGCTGGCGATTACTTTTTTGTACCACCAGAATGATTTCTTACGGGTGCGCTCCAGCGTGCCGTTGCCCGCGTCATCGCGGTCCACATACACAAAACCGTAGCGTTTGCTCATCTCACCGGTTGAGGCAGAAACCAGATCGATACAGCCCCAGGTGGTGTAACCCATCAGGGGCACGCCATCTTCAATCGCGTCTGCCATGGCGCGAATATGTTCGCGTAAATAGCTAATGCGATAGTCGTCATTGATCTCACCATTGGCATCGATTTCATCCTTCGCTCCTAGCCCGTTCTCCACCAGAAATAGCGGTTTCTGGTAGCGGTCATACATCATATTCATGGTGATGCGCAGACCAAGCGGATCGATGCCCCAGCCCCATTCGCTGGCCGCAATATACGGATTACGCAGCGACTTCACCACGTTGGCGGCGCTGGTATTGCCGGTGTTCATTTCCGCCGAGGCGCAGCGCGATGCGTAATAGCTGAACGAGACGAAATCGACGGTGTTTTTCAGGATGTCGTCATCTTCTGGGGATTTTTCTATGACCACGCCTTTTTCGCGAAACACGCGGGCAGAATAAGCCGGGTAGGCCCCGCGCGCCTGCACATCAATAAAGAACAGGTTTTCGCGGTCTTTTTCCAGCGCGGTCCACACATCTTCTGGTTTACAGGAATAAGGATAAAAATTACCGCCAGCCAGCATACAACCGACCTGGTTTTGCGGATTAATTTCATGGGCTATTTTAGTCGCCAGGGCACTGGCTATCAGTTCGTGGTGAGCGGACTGATATTTCACCTGATCCTGATTTTCACCTTCTTCAAATACCAGCCCGGCGCCTGAAAAGGGGCTGTGCAGCATAATGTTGATTTCGTTGAACGTCAGCCAGTATTTCACCAGGCCATCAAAGGCTTCGAAGCAGGTACGGGCGTAGCGGGTAAAGAACTCAACCATTTTGCGGTTACGCCAGGAGCCGTACTCGGTGACCAGATGCATTGGCACATCGAAGTGACATAGCGTGACTAATGGCTCAATACCGTATTTTTTACACTCGGCAAACACGCTCTGGTAAAACGCGATGCCCTCTTTATTCGGCGTCAGCTCATCGCCGTTAGGGTAGAGACGGCTCCAGGCAATGGAAGTACGAAATACCGTAAAACCCATTTCTGCCATCAGCGCGATATCTTCTTTATAGCGATGATAAAAGTCGATCGCCTGATGGCTAGGATAAAATTCGTTATCCCGCAGCGCAAAGCGCTTTTCCTGACCCAGCTTGACGGGCATCCGATGTGTGCCGTGGGGGATCATATCGACGGTAGTCAGTCCTTTGCCGCCTTCCCGGTATGCCCCTTCAGACTGGTTGGCGGCCAGTGCGCCGCCCCATAAAAATCCTTGCGGAAAAACAGACATAATTAACCTCAGTTCATACCAGTCAAATGCTGGCTCCATTGATATTGCCCGGTTGTGCGGCCTGGTTTTTTCTGGCCTGCGCGGCTGCATCTTCGACAGGGATATCTTCAAAGCCGAGAATCAGCGTTAATACAAAGGAAAGCACTACCGCCAGCGCCATCACGCCAAATACCCAAACGATGGTCATCGGATTGACCGGATCGAAAAACTGGACGCTGGTGAACAGGCCAGGAGCTGCCATGGAGTGGCTTGCAAGTCCGGCCATTCCGGCAACGGCACCGCAGATAAAACCGCTGATAAGACTCGCAATCAGTGGTCGTTTCAGGCGGATCGCTACGCCATACAGCGCAGGTTCGGAAATCCCCGCCATGATGGCGGAGGCGGCTGCCGCTAACGCCGTCTGACGCAGTTCCGGGTTCTTGGTTTTCCATGCCACTGCCAGCGATGAACCACCTAACGACAAGTTGGCGCCGATTTCTGACGGCATCACCATGCCTTCTTTTCCGGTTTCGGCAATGGTCTGAATAATGGTTGGCGTAAAGACACGGTGCATACCGGTCATTACCAGCAGCGGCCACAGTGCGCCCATAATGGCCACCGACAGCCAGCCGAGATAGCCGTGGATGGTATAGACCAGCGCTGAAATTGCGCTACCGATCCAGATGCCGATCGGGCCAATGATGACGATGGCAAGTGGCGCGGCTATCAGCACGATTAGCATTGGTTTAAGGAAGTTTTTGGTTACCGCCGGAGTGATGCGATCGACCCAACGTTCGATGTATGACAGGCACCAGGTCATCACCAGCGCCGGGATCACCGTGTAGGTGTATTTCACTGCCGTCACCGGGATTAGGGCAAACTCAACGTGCTCACCCTGCGCAGCCTTCGCCATCAGATCGATGAAGCTGGGATGCACCAGTACGCCCGCGATGGCGATTGCCAACGACATGTTGGTTTTGAATTTGATAGCGGCCGACGCGGCGACCATCAGCGGCAGGAAGAAAAATGCGCCGTCACCGATAACGGTCAGAATGGTGAGCGTGGACGATCCTTTCTCCAGCACGCCGGTCATTTCGAGGATCATTGCCAGCAGCTTGAGCATTGATCCGCCGATAATTGCCGGGATCAACGGCGACATGGTGCCGATCAGCGCGTCGAGGATCCCCGCGCCAATCCGCTTCAGCGTCAGTCGGGGTTTGGTTTGCGGCTCAGCAGGCTGCATATTGGCAGGTAACAGGCTGACCAATTCGCGATACGCCTGCGAAACGGTGTTGCCGATGATCACCTGGCACTGGTTATCGCTACGCACCACGCCAAGTACGCCAGAAAGCGTCTTCAGCGTCGCGCTGTCGACCTGCGAGTCATCTTTGATAACGAAACGCAAACGGGTCATACAGTGGGTCACTGCTGTGATGTTGTCGACGCCTCCCAGAGCCGTCACAACGGAGCGCGCCAGCGCTGCATAATTCTTGGACATCGGATTTAATCCTGTTTTATCAGTAGGGTACGTTATGTTTTATCCGTTTACGTTGGGTCGCTTTTCTGGGTTATGAAACGCAGATAGGAAACCGGTTCCACAAAATAATGTTTAAAATATTAGTAGTGAGCAAGATTTAATTTTGATCATTTTTTGTAATTGTGACTCCGATCACCAGATGTCAGCGTCTGCGATTTAGCAGCAAGGACAGCGGCGAAACGGTGCAGTACACTGCGTCACATTGAGAGAATAGGGATGAGTAATATGACCACGATGCTGGAGGTGGCGAAGCGTGCCGGGGTGTCGAAGGCGACAGTTTCCCGGGTGCTTTCCGGAAACGGCTATGTCAGCCAGGAGACCAAAGACCGCGTGTTTCAGGCCATTGAAGAGAGTGGTTACCGCCCAAACTTGCTGGCGCGCAGTCTGGCGGCGAAAACCACGCAGACGCTGGGCCTGGTGGTAACAAATACCCTTTATCACGGCGTCTATTTCAGCGAGCTGCTGTTTCATACCGCGCGGATGGCGGAAGATAAAGGACGCCAGTTGTTGCTGGCTGACGGTAAGCACAGCGCTGAGGAAGAGCGTCAGGCGATCCAGTACCTGCTCGACCTGCGCTGTGACGCGATTATGATTTATCCGCGTTTTCTCAGCGTGGATGAGATTGACGATATCATCGATGCCCACAGCCAGCCAATTATGGTGCTTAATCGACGCCTGCGGAAAAACAGTAGCCACAGCGTATGGTGTGATCAAAAGCAGACCAGCTTTAACGCCGTTACTCAGCTCATTGCCGCCGGGCATAAAGAGATTGGTTTTATTACCGGCTCGATGGATTCTCCAACCGGCGTGGAGCGACTTTCAGGTTATAAAGACGCGCTGGCACATCATGGTATCGCGCTAAATAATGATCTGATTGTTAAAGGGAAATGGACGCCAGCCTGCGGCGCAGCGGGTGTGGATACTTTGCTTTCGCGCAAGGTCAATTTTACCGCGCTGGTGGCCAGTAATGACGATATGGCGATCGGCGCGATGAAGCAGTTGCACGAGCATGGCGTGAGCGTTCCTGCACAGGTGTCGGTGATTGGCTTTGATGATATCGCCCTCGCGGCATACACTATTCCGGCGCTTTCCAGCGTTAAAATTCCGGTAACAGAAATGATTCAGGAAACGATTGGGCGCCTGATCTTTATGTTGGGTGACGGGGCGTTTACGCCGCCAAAGACTTTCACCGGTGAACTCATCCAGCGCGACTCAGTTGCGCCGCCCGCTTCGCGCTGACGGCTGTCATTTGTCATCGTCACTAGTGACGATGACACACTCTTCTTGCGTTCTTCAAAATAAAATCCCTTTAATAACAGCAAATTAAATTCTGGCACGATTTGTGAATGCTTCGGCAGATATTCTGTCATTGCTGGAGAAATTGATGAACCGTTTCATCATTGCAGACGCCAATAAATGCATTGGTTGCCGTACCTGTGAAGTGGCCTGCGTGGTATCCCATCAGGATAACCAGGACTGCGCATCGCTGACCCCTGAAACTTTTTTACCCCGCATTCACGTCATCAAAGGCGTTAATGTCTCCACGGCGACGCTGTGCCGCCAGTGTGAAGACGCGCCGTGCGCTAACGTCTGCCCGAACGGTGCGATCAGCCGTGATAAAGGTTTTGTTCACGTAATGCAGGAACGCTGCATTGGCTGTAAAACTTGCGTTGTGGCTTGTCCTTACGGCGCAATGGAAGTAGTCGTGCGTCCGGTTGTGCGTAACAGCGGCGCGGGTCTGAACGTCCGTGCAGAAAAAGCTGAAGCCAATAAGTGCGACCTGTGCCACCATCGCGAGGCCGGTCCTGCCTGTATGGAAGTGTGCCCGACTCACGCGCTGATTTATGTCGATCGCAATAAGCTTGAGCAACTTAGTGCGGAAAAACGCCGTCGCGCGGCGCTGGATTCCACCGCATCTTTGCTGTTCTGATATCTGAAAATCCGCGTAAAATACGGTAGTACTTATGCCGGATGGCGCGATGCTTATCCGGCCTACTGTTCGCATCCCCGTAGGCCTGATAAGCATCGCGCCATCAGGCTAACCGGGATTGATGACTGCGGGAATAATCTAATGACAATAAACACCCTCTCCGGCGTACAGTTGCGTATTCGCGGCAAAGTACAGGGCGTCGGATTTCGCCCCTACGTCTGGCAACTGGCGCAGCGGTTACAACTGCATGGCGATGTGTGTAACGACGGTGATGGTGTGGTTGTGCGTTTACAGGAAGATCCGGCGGAATTTATTGCGCAGTTACATCAACACTGCCCACCGCTGGCGCGCATTGACAGCGTTGAGAGCGAAGCAATCGCCTGGACGCAGCAGCCTGCCGATTTCTCGATTCGTCAAAGTGCTGGCGGTACGATGAATACGCAAATCGTTCCGGATGCCGCGACTTGTCCCGAATGCCTTGTTGAAATGAATACCCCCGGCGAACGTCGCTACCGATACCCCTTTATCAACTGCACCCACTGTGGTCCACGCTTTACGATTATCCGCGCCATGCCCTATGACCGCCCGTTCACCGTGATGGCGTCGTTCCCACTCTGTGCGCAATGTGACAAAGAGTATCGTGACCCGTATGATCGTCGCTTCCATGCCCAGCCCGTTGCCTGTCCGGCGTGCGGCCCTCATCTTGAGTGGTTCAGCACGGATGAGCGGGCGGAGAAAGAAGAGGCGCTGCAGGCGGCGGTATCGCGACTGAAAGCAGGCGGTATTGTGGCGGTTAAAGGCATTGGTGGGTTTCATCTGGTGTGCGATGCGCGCAATGATGACGCCGTCGCGCTGCTCAGGCTGCGTAAACACCGTCCGGCGAAACCGCTGGCGGTAATGCTGCCAGGTGATGACGGACTGCCTGAACCCGCGCGTCGTTTACTCACAACCCCCGCCGCACCGATCGTGCTGGTGCAGAAACGCTATGTCGCTGCATTGAGCGAGGGCATTGCGCCAGGGTTAACGGAAGTGGGCGTCATGCTGCCCGCGAATCCATTGCAGCATTTGCTCTTACAAGAGATGAATTGTCCACTGGTGATGACCTCCGGCAACCTCAGCGGCAGGCCTCCGGCCATTACCAACGCCCAGGCGCTGGAAGATTTAAGTGCGATTGCTGATGGTTTCCTGCTGCATAACCGCGAAATTGTGCAGCGGATGGATGACTCCGTGGTGCGTGACAGTGGGGAAATGCTGCGTCGTTCCCGGGGTTACGTGCCGGATGCGGTCGCGCTGCCGCCAGGATTTCGCGACGTGCCGCCGATGCTGTGCTTAGGCGCGGATCTGAAAAATACCTTCTGCTTGGTGCGTGGCGAACAGGCGGTTATCAGCCAGCATTTAGGCGATCTCAGCGATGACGGCATTCAGCAGCAGTGGCGTGATGCGCTACGCCTGATCCAGAATATTTATGATTTTACGCCACAGCGTATCGTACATGATGCCCACCCTGGCTATGTTTCCAGCCAGTGGGCCAGCGAAATGAATCTGCCAACCGAAACGGTATTGCATCACCATGCTCATGCCGCTGCATGTCTTGCCGAGCACGGCTGGCCGCTCGATGGCGGCGATGTGATTGCTCTGACGCTGGACGGCATCGGCATGGGGGAAAATGGCGCGTTGTGGGGCGGCGAATGTCTGCGGGTCAACTATCGTGAATGCGAACACCTTGGCGGCTTACCGGCGGTAGCGCTGGCGGGCGGCGATTTAGCGGCAAAACAGCCATGGCGCAATCTGCTCGCGCAGTGCCTGCGTTTTGTTCCTGACTGGCAGCGTTACCCAGAAACATCGGGGCTACAGCATCAAAACTGGAACGTACTGGCGCGCGCCATCGAGCGGGGAATCAATGCCCCGCTGGCATCGTCGTGCGGACGACTGTTTGATGCGGTTGCCGCCGCGTTGCATTGTGCGCCGGAATCGTTGAGTTATGAAGGTGAGGCGGCCTGTGCGCTGGAGGCGCTGGCATCGCAGTGTGCAGGTGTTGATCACCCTGTTACGGTGCCGCTTAATGGCAATCAACTGGACTTAGCAATTTTTTGGCAGCAATGGCTGACCTGGCAGACCGCCCCTGCAGAAAGAGCGTGGGCGTTTCACGACGCGCTGGCGTGTGGTTTTGCCACGCTGATGCGTGAGCAGGCCGAAGCGCGCGGAATTAAAACGTTAGTATTCAGCGGTGGCGTGATGCATAACCGCTTATTGTCGGCCCGTCTGGCGTTTTATCTGCGTGATTTTACCTTACTGTTCCCGCAGCGTTTACCGGCGGGCGACGGCGGGTTGTCATTGGGGCAGGGCGTGATTGCCGCGGCGCGGGTGTTGACGCAAAAATAAAAAAAGCCCCGGGACTGGCGGGGCAAGAAAAACATGTCGGGGCATACCGACAAGTGGCAACGCACATCCATGTGCGTGAGGTTAATAAATCAGTAGCAGCGTTGCCGGGCAAAGTCGTAGGCCGGATAAGACGCGAAGCGGCGCTATCCGGCATCACAGACTTACACGGGCAACGTTTTCAGCAGCGCAAAGGCCTCTTTCATGCGGCCTTCACTGACGACAAATGCACACAGCTGGCCTTCGTCGTTCATCCCTCTGGCGACCATCCCCTGTGCTTCGGCGGCGATGTGCCAGTTCAGATCGCGGCGCTGGGTTTCCCCGGCCAAATGTAAAGGCAGTTCTGGCGTTTTGACTTTTACCAGCATGGCTGGCAGTTTCAATGGCGCATTGCCGCCGAGCAGGTTTTTCGCCAGATACATGGCGCTCAGCTGAATCGGCTGCAGGAACGGGAGCACCTGACCGTTAATCTCCGCACAGTCGCCGAGAGCATAAATGTCCGGGTGGCTGGTTTGCAGGTAGCTGTCGACGCAGACGCCACGATTGATGTTCAATCCGGCGCGACGCGCCAGTGCGGTTTCCGGTCGCAGTCCGGTGGCGGCAATCACCGCATCGACTTCTACGTTGCGGCTACGATCGAGCGTGGCGCGAATACCGGTGCTGGTTTTCTCCAGGCTCTGAAGCTGTGATTTCAGCAGCAGGTGTACGCCCATATCGGTCAGACGATGCTGTAAGCGACTGCTGACTTCCGGCGGCATCAGCGAAGCCAGAATGCTGGCGGCGTTGTCGATAAGCGTTACCGCTTTACCGGCACGACAAAAATCCATCGCCAGTTCACTACCAATCAAGCCGCCGCCGACAATCAGCACCCGCTGGGCGTCACGCAGCTGCGTTTCACAAGCGCGATACTCTTGTTGGCTGTTCAACGTGAGCATTAACTCACGTCCGGTAACCGGCGGTACAAAGGCTGAAGCGCCCGTCGCCAGCACCAGCTTGTCGTACTGCCACTGCTTGTCCTGACTTTTCACTACGTGGGCATCGGCATCGATGTCGGTTACCCAGGTATGTGGGAACAGGCGCAAATTAAACTGTTCGGCAAACTCCCCCGCCGACTGGCGGGTGAGGTCGTCTGCACGCTGTGACTGACTGATAACGTGGCTGAGATCGGGCTTGTTGTACTCATCCATGCTGTCCGCGGCAATCAAGGTCAGCGGAACATTCGCATCCTGCTTACGGATATTTTTGACTAACTGGCGGGCGGCGAAGCCCGAACCAATGATGACAATGCCGTGACTCATTTTGCCTCCGTTGCCAGTACGTCGAAGACGTCTTTACCTAGTGAGCATTCCGGGCACAGGAAGTTGTCCGGAACTTCGCTCCATGGCGTACCCGGTGCAACGTCCTGCAACGGTTCGCCTTTCGCCGGATCGTAAATCCACTGGCACACGCTGCACTGCATGCTTGGACCAAGATCGGCGGCAGCCGCAGCGGCACATGCACAGGCTTCTTCCTGGGCTACGGCTTTCACGGTTGTTTCCGGCAATGGAGCCAGCGCCCACTGACGCGCGATTTCACGGCCGTGCTGGCGGCACAGTTCCAGTGCATCCTGGTCCGGACGCCATTTCGCTTTCAGGCTCAGTGACATCTCGAAACCTGCATCCTGCAAACGCGTGGACAAACGGTCTACTGCACCGCCGCTCCAGCCGTGTGAACCAAAGGCGCTGGCACGCTTGTTACGAAAACGCAGGCCGGTCATCTCTTCCACCAGACCGGCGATTTTCGGCATCATCACGTTGTTCATTGTGGAAGTCCCGACCAGCACGCCTTTAGAGCGGAAGACGTTGGTCAAAACTTCGTTTTTGTCGCTGCGGGCGACGTTAAAGATTTTCACCGCTACATTCGGGTCAACTTCGTTGATGCCCTGGGCAATCGCGTCCGCCATCATGCGGGTGTTGTTGGACATAGTGTCGTAGAAAATGGTGATGCGGTCTTCCTGATAATCTGCCGCCCATTTCAGGTACAGCTCAACGATTTGTGTCGGGTTGTCGCGCCATACCACGCCATGGGAAGTGGCAATCATATCGACCGGCAGGTTGAAGCCGAGGATCTCAGTAATTTTCGGTGTAACCAGACGGCTGAATGGCGTCAGGATGTTGGCGTAGTAACGCTGGCACTGTTCGAACAGTTCAGTCTGGTCAACTTCGTCGTTAAACAGACGTTCGTCGCAGTAGTGCTGACCGAAGGCGTCGTTACTGAACAGCACCGCATCGCCGGTCATGTAGGTCATCATACTGTCCGGCCAGTGCAGCATCGGCGTTTCAACGAAGATCAGCTGCTTGCCGTTACCAATGTCCAGCGAATCACCGGTTTTCACTACGTTAAAGTTCCATTCCGGGTGATGGTGGTGCCCGTTGATAGAGTCAATGGCGTTGGCGGTGCAGTAAATCGGCGTGTCCGGGATGCAGGACATCAGCTCGGTCAGCGCCCCGGCATGGTCTTCTTCAGCGTGGTTAATGATGATGTAGTCGATATCCGCGAGGTCAATTTCACTGCGCAGATTCTGCACGAATTCACGACTAAACTTGTGGTCTACTGTATCGATCAGGACATTTTTTTCTTCACGGATGAGATAGCTGTTGTAGCTGCTGCCGCGCAGCGTTTTGTATTCAGTTCCGTGGAAATCACGCACTTCCCAGTCACGTTGGCCAACCCAATGAATGTTATTTTTAACCAGAATAGACATAACAACCTCAATTAATTCAGCGTTTTTCAAAAAAGATGTTTTGCTAATTGCAGGTTGCGTGCCAAATTTTTATTTATTTGATTTTAAAGGATTAGTTGTTTTACCACCTATAAGGTGGTAGTCAAAATGACTATATGTTTTATTGTCAATATGACAATATGAATTGTCAAAATGACAATGAGGTAGCCATGAGCTTTTCCGTAGACGTGCTGGCGGGCATCGCCATTGAATTACAAAGCGGTATTGGGCATCAGGACCGTTTTCAACGACTGATAACCACCTTGCGTCAGGTGCTGGAGTGCGACGCGTCGGCACTGCTGCGCTACGAGTCGCGACAGTTTATTCCGCTGGCGATCGATGGGCTGGCGCAGGATGTTCTCGGCAGACGCTTTACTCTGGAAGGGCATCCGCGTCTGGAGGCGATTGCCCGCGCCGGGGACGTGGTTCGTTTCCCTGCCGACAGCGATTTGCCAGACCCGTATGATGGTCTGATTCCGGGGCAGGAGAGTCTGAAGGTGCATGCCTGTATTGGACTGCCATTGTTCGCCGGTCAAAATTTGATTGGTGCGTTAACCCTGGATGGCATGGAGCCCGATCAGTTCGATGTTTTCAGCGATGAGGAGCTTAGGCTGATTGCCGCGCTGGCGGCTGGCGCATTGAGCAATGCGTTGCTGATTGAACAGCTGGAAAGCCAGAATATGCTGCCAGGTTCGTCGACGGCTTTCGAGCAGGTGACGGAAACCCAGATGATTGGCCTGTCGCCCAATATGATGCAGTTGAAAAAAGAGATTGAGATTGTGGCGGGGTCCGATCTCAACGTGCTGATTAGCGGCGAAACAGGGACCGGGAAGGAGCTGGTGGCTAAAGCTATCCATGAAGGTTCACCGCGCGCGGTGAATCCACTGGTGTATCTGAACTGCGCGGCGTTGCCGGAAAGCGTTGCCGAAAGCGAACTGTTTGGTCACGTAAAAGGCGCGTTTACCGGGGCTATCAGCAATCGTAGCGGTAAGTTTGAAATGGCCGACAATGGGACGCTATTTCTCGACGAGATAGGCGAACTCTCGCTGGCGCTACAGGCTAAGCTGCTGCGCGTATTGCAGTACGGTGATATTCAGCGCGTGGGTGACGATCGCAGCTTGCGCGTGGATGTGCGAGTGCTGGCGGCGACGAACCGTGATTTACGCGAAGAGGTGTTGGCCGGGAATTTCCGTGCGGATTTGTTCCACCGGCTGAGCGTCTTTCCCCTTTCGGTACCGCCTCTTCGTGAACGCGGCGAAGACGTGGTGCTGCTGGCAGGCTATTTTTGCGAGCAATGTCGGCTGCGGCTGGGACTGTCCCGCGTGGTGTTAAGCCCCGGTGCGCGTAGTCATCTGTTGAGCTACGCCTGGCCCGGGAATGTGCGTGAACTGGAACATGCCATTCACCGGGCGGTCGTTCTGGCAAGGGCGACCAGGGCAGGGGATGAAGTGGTGCTGGAGGCAAAGCATTTTGCCCTGCAGGATGAAGCGCCAGTAACACCGGCGGCGGAAGTTGTTGCGGAGATTCCACTGCATCACAACCTGCGTGAAGCAACAGAGTCGTTCCAGCGGGAGATGATCCGCCGGGCGCTGGCACAAAATAACCATAGTTGGGCGGCAAGTGCGCGGGCGCTGGAAACAGACGTCGCCAACCTGCACCGGCTGGCGAAGCGTCTGGGGTTGAAGGATTAGATAATACCGGCCTGATAGAAATCCTGCAGGTTGATAGCACCGGTGAGTTTACCGTTTTCATCGACCACCGGTGCGGCAGTGATTTTGCGCTTCATCAGGATCTCTTTGGCGTCAATCGCGCGGCTCTGCGCCTGCAGTGTAATGCCATTCTGGGTCATTGCTTCGCTAACCTGAGTGGTGAGCGCTCCGCCGCCAACCAGCCAGCGGCGCAGGTCGCCGTCGGTAAAGACCCCTTTCACCAGTGACTGGTCGTCGCAGACCGCGACCAGGCCAAGACCCGTGCGGCTGAGCTCCAGCATCGCGTCCATGACGCTGGTGGTAAGCGTCACCTGCGGGATGGCATCGTCACGGCGCATCAGATGATGCACTTTATTTAACAGACGAGCGCCCAGCGCACCTGCCGGATGCGAGCGGGCAAAATCTTCCTCGTTAAAGCCGCGCGCCTGCATTACGGCGATTGCCAGCGCATCGCCCATCATCAACGTATTTACGGTACTGGACGTCGGTGCCAGGCGCATCGGACAGGCTTCGCGTTCAACGGAAATATCCAGCACGGCTTTGGCGGCCAGGCCCAACGGTGAGGTCGGTTTTCCGGTCATTGCCAGCAGGGCGACGGATTTGTCTTCCAGGCGCGGAATGATGAGATCCAGCTCTTTCGCACCGCCGGAGTAGGAGATAAACAGCATGACATCACGGCTTTCGATCATCCCTAAGTCACCGTGCAGCGCTTCCGCCGGATGCACAAAAAAGGCAGGCGTGCCGGTACTGGCGAGGGTCGCCGCAATTTTTTTGCCAATATGACCTGATTTACCAATACCGGAGACAATGACTTTGCCTTCACAGTGGATGATAGTATTGGCGGCGCGGACAAAATCATCGCCCAGTCGCTCAGGCAAACGGCTGGCTTCCTGTAGTTCCAGCATTAACGTCTGACGGCCCGCGTTCAGTAGTGCATCACTCATTGGTTTCTCCGGTTATGATCACTTCAATCCCTTTTGCTTCCAGCGCCTGACGAAATGCAGGGTCGATACCTGCATCGGTAATCAGCTTGTCGACGCTTTCCAGACTGCATACAACATTAGGACTTTTGCGCCCAAATTTTGACGAGTCAGCCATCAGAATCACTTCGCGAGCGGCATTACACATCGCTTTACTGACGCTAAACACCTCATTAAAAGTGGTCACGCCGGCATTGAGGTCAATGCCGTCGGTGCCCATGAAGAGTTTATCAAAGCTGAACTGCTCAAAGGCGTTTTCTGCCAGCTGACCGTGAAATGACGCAGATTTTTTGCGAAAGGTCCCGCCCGGCATCAGGATGGTTTGCTCGTTGTCCAGTTCCGAAAGAGCGTTAACAATGTGCAGACTGTTGGTCATGACGGTGATATTGCTAAAGCGCGTGAGCATCGGCACCATCTGCAGTACGGTGCTGCCTGCATCCAGAATAATAGAGTCGCCATCGTGTATAAAACGGACGGCAGCTTCGGCAATCTGCTCTTTTTTATGCGTATTAATTAGCGTTTTGTGATCGATTGGCGGATCGGATTCGTCTTTATTTAATACCACGCCGCCATAGGTACGAATGACGGTTCCGGCGTTCTCCAGAATGACCAGGTCTTTGCGAATGGTCGTGCCAGTCGTGTCAAAGTAGTGGGCCAGTTCTTCAACCGAGCATTTTCCCTGCTTTTGCAGGTGCTCCAATATGGCAGCCTGACGCTGACGAGGTTTCATAGGCGTGATTACCCTGACTTATGTATTTACCCGTCATACTTCAAGCTGCATGTGCGTTGGTCTTCCTGCAACTCGAATTATTTGGGGTATAGGTTGCAAAATGATAATTTCGCAAGCTATTAGCATTCACAACGAAATTACCCATGTTTCAGTTTAAGCGCCAATGATAGTGCATTCTGCGCTAACGGATCATGGGGAAAGATCACATCAGGCTGTAAATCATCGATATGTTTGCCGGTTATCGTGGCAATTTTGCCGGGTCTGGCGAATACTGTAAGACCTTTCATAAATAACGTGTCGGTCACCCGCTGCTGCTCATTCAGCGCGATGGCCACTACCACGCGCGGCTTAAAACGCCCACCGGAGCGACCAACACCAACCCGACCCTGTTGGCAAAGCCTATCAAACGCCCGGTTAAAGCGGGATATTTGCCAGCCACCAAGCGCCAGTTGCAGGCACCAGGCGATAGCGGCGACGGTAATCAGTGCGGAAACCATTATGTACTCCTTTGATTTTGCCGGATAAGCGCAGACGCCATCCGGCAATTCAACATTAAAACATCACCTGACCGCCGGTGACGTTGATGGACTGCCCGGTACAGTAAGAGGCTTTCGGACTGGCGTAAAACAGCAGCATGTTTAGCACGTCCTGATAATCGCAGCCGCGCTTAAGCGGAACCTTATCAATGTAGTACTGCTCAACTTCATCTGGCTTAAGGCCAAGTTTGGTTGCATATTGTGGTAATAACGACTGGAACATCGGTGATTTCAACAGATTGCCGAGCATCAGTGAATGCACGGTAATGCCGTATTCCGCCAGATCCAGCGCCAGTGACTGGGTTAAGCCCACGCCGCCAAATTTTGCCGCACTGTAGCCTGAATTGTGTTTGCTGCCCACTTTCCCTGATTTGGAGTTGATCTGGATAATGCGTCCCTGCACGCCATCGCGGATCATCAGGCGTGAGAATTCACGTGCACAGAGAAAGTAGCCAACCAGATTGACCTGCAGCGAGCGGTCGAAATCCCCAAGCTGAAAGTCGCTGATAAACGCGGCTTTAGCGATACCCGCGCTGTAAACCAGCAGATCAACACGACCGAATATTTCATCCACTCCGCGCGACAGCGCCAGCACGCTCTGTTCGCTGGTGGCATCTGCGCCAAAACCGTAGGCTGTACCTTCGCCAAACTCGGCGTTAATTTCCTGCGCCACGTTGGCGGCTTTATCGCTTTGAATATCCACCACCGCGACGCGGTATCCTTCTGTCGCAAGCCCACGGCAAAGGAATGCCCCAAGGGTCTGGCCTCCACCAATGACAACGGCAACCTGATTCATCTTTATCTCCTTCAATCTTAAGCAACAAACTTCAAAATACAGCCCGGCGCAATACCGTCCGGTACGGGACCTGCAACGTGTACGGTACCGGGGAATTCCGCTTCACTCAGTCCGTCAAAGCGCAGAGTGATATGCCCGAGTTCACGTAAGTTTTGTTCCGCCACGCTGCCAACGGCGGTGACCGGGTAGTGATGCTGGCCTAGTTCAAACTGGATCCCAGCTTGCAACGAACCGTTCAGCTCGCCGTGGCAATGGATGAAGCAAAACTCCTCGATATCCGCGGGCGCGCCTTCACGAAAGGTAATCAGCATCTGGTCGCACAATGCATCCGGGGCGCTCTGGCCGATACGGGTGATGGTGGTTTGATAAATCACGGTCATTTTTGAGTGCCTCTTATTGGTAAATAAAGCCGGAAACAAACCAGGCGATGAGAACGGTTGGCGCGCCGGTCAGAAAGCGGCTCACCAGAACAGATGGCACGCCGACGCGGACCGTGTCCTGACGCGCTTCGGCCAGCGACAACCCGACAGGAATAAAGTCACATGCGGCCTGGGCGTTAATGGCGAACAGGGCTGGTAGCGCCAGATGTGGGGGAATATTCCCCAAACCAATCTGTACACCGATTAGCACGCCGATAACCTGGGCGATAACCGCACCGGGGCCGAGGAAAGGCGACAGCAGTGGGAAAGAGCAGATAAGTGCCAGAGTGACCAATCCCAGCGGATGGCTGGCCAGTGGTGCAAGTCCATGGGCAATCCAGTCCCCCAGACCCGAAGCCATAATGATGCCGATCAGTGCTGAGACGAACGCCATAAATGGCAAAATAGTTTTCAGGACGGTATCGATGGTGTCGCGCCCGGCCTGGAACAGAACCGCAACGGCTGAACCCATGCCCATCCCCACTTTTGCCAACAGACCATCACTTTGCTCGGTAATTTTCTTGCTGGTGTCGTAATCGCGTCCCATGCTGCTGCTTGCGGGCGTTGGCGTGGCGGACGCTTCGCCGACAACAGTAATATTTTCCTCTTTTACGCCAGAGACATAGATATCTTCGACAATGTACTGAGCCAGTGGGCCGGATTTACCCGTAGCGTGAATATTCACCGTCGGTATACGGCGTTTAGGGTAGATCCCACAGCGCAGCGTGCCGCCGCAGTCGATGATCGCCACACCAATTTCGCTCTCCGGCGGCTCGCCCTCTTTGAAGCCATCAACGGCCTGCCAGCCGGTCAGGCTTGCTATCCTGTCGACGATCGCGGGGCGAGTTCCTGCGGTGATATAGACAATTTTCTTGCCCGGAACGGCATCCAGTTCAAGCGGGCCACCCCAGCCGCCGGTGCCTTTTTCAATACGAATACGTGTCATGATGTTGCTCCCGCCAGATGTACCTTCTGCTCAAGTTGAATACCCATTTTTTTCTCGAAGATAGTGGTGGTGAAATCGGTCACCCAGCCACGGAAGAAGTTGGTCACCAGACCGACCAGTAAATAGCTCACCGCCAGTGGGCCAAGCGGAAGCCCCAGCGTGGTCAGTCCGCTGGCGATCCCCAGATAGACAAACAGTTCGCCGGGGTTGATGTGCGGGAATAAGCCGTTCATGGAATGGCAACTGTAAGACGCGGCGGCGTAGTAACTGGGCTTGTATTTTTCTGGCATAAAGCGACCCAGACTCAGCGTCATTGGGTTACAAAATACAAATGTGCCGATGCACGGCAGTAGCAAATAGCGGGACAGCGGGTTTCCGGCGCAACGCTGGGCAAAACGTTCAATGCGCTGCTGACCGATAAAGTTAATCAGCGCATTCATGATGACCAGCAGACTGATCAGCAGGGGCAGAATACCGGTCACCATGCCGGTAAACACTTCTCCGCCTTTCTGGAACAGCCCGATAAACCACTCAGCACCGAGTGTGATGGTGTCGATCATTATTCTCTCCTGTAGGGATTTTTAGTTATCTTGCCAAACGGTGGCTGATTTTAATCAGATTGAAAGATATAAAAGTGTTATTTTGATCTCAAAATAAAAGATAAATATTTTAATTTGAAAGTTTTTGCGTGAGGGCTCGCAAATGTGATGGTCAGAGATGAAAGGGGATGTAAATTCTGTGAAGGAGAGCGACTACCGCTTCCTTGTATGGCGGAGGATGCTTTACCATACTTCTCCCAGGCTGAATTTGTTTAATGGATGTCTCATGTTCAAGCGTCGTTATGTAGCGTTACTCCCCCTTTTCGTACTGCTCGCTGCCTGTAGCAGCAAACCTAAACCTTCAGAGACTCAAACGACTACGGGTGCGCCATCCGGCGGCTTCCTGCTTGAGCCACAGCACAACGTTATGCAAACGGGCGGCGATTTTGCCAATAATCCGAACGCGCAGCAGTTCATCGAGAAAATGGTGAACAAGCACGGCTTTGACCGCCAGCAGCTGCAGGAGATCCTGTCGCAGGCCAAGCGTCTGGACTCGGTATTGCGTTTGATGGACCGCCAGGCACCGACGACTCAACCGCCAGCCGGACCTAACGGCGCATGGCTGCGCTATCGCAAACAGTTCATCACACCTGATAACGTGCAAAACGGCGTGGCTTTCTGGAATCAATATGAAGATGCGCTGAACCGTGCGTGGCAGGTCTACGGAGTTCCGCCGGAAATTATTGTCGGTATTATTGGTGTAGAGACTCGCTGGGGCCGCGTGATGGGTAAAACGCGGATTCTGGATGCGCTGGCGACGTTGTCGTTTAACTATCCTCGTCGTGCGGAATACTTCTCTGGTGAACTGGAAACCTTCCTGCTGATGGCGCGAGATGAAAGCGACGATCCGCTCGATTTGAAAGGTTCTTTCGCGGGGGCAATGGGATACGGCCAGTTTATGCCGTCTTCCTATAAACAATATGCCGTTGATTTCAATGGCGATGGACACATTAACCTGTGGGATCCGGTTGATGCCATCGGTAGTGTGGCGAACTACTTCAAGGGCCACGGCTGGGTGAAAGGCGATACGGTCGCGGTTCCGGCAAATGGTCAGGCACCTGGGCTTGCGAACGGCTTTAAAACCCAGTACAGCATTTCTCAGCTTGCTGCCGCGGGTCTGACGCCGCAGCAGTCGTTGGGGAATCATCAGCAGGCCAGCCTGCTGCGCCTGGATATTGGCACGGGTTATCAGTACTGGTACGGACTGCCGAACTTCTACACGATTACCCGCTATAACCACAGCACGCATTACGCGATGGCAGTGTGGCAGTTAGGTCAGGCGGTGGCGCTGGCGCGCGTACAGTAATCGCTCCACCGGCCTACCGGAAGATATCTCTGGTAGGCCGGATAAGATGTCCTGGCATCGCCATCCGGCAGGTCTTATTTGTGCAACGGAGCAATTTTTGGAATCCCCCTCGTAAAACGTTCTCCCCATCCCCACATTGGTCATGAAAGTGCTATCTTGTCCGGCATATTTTTTAACTGACAGAGGCTGAAATGACCGACAGTGAACTGATGCAGTTAAGCGAGCAGGTTGGCCTGGCGCTGAAAGCGCGCGGGGCAACCATGACGACGGCGGAATCCTGCACCGGCGGCTGGGTAGCCAAAGCGATTACGGATATTGCCGGAAGCTCCGCCTGGTTTGAACGTGGGTTTGTGACCTACAGCAATGAAGCCAAAGCGCAGATGATTGGCGTGCGCGAAGAGACGCTGGCCCAGCATGGCGCGGTGAGTGAGCCTGTGGTGGTGGAGATGGCGATAGGCGCGTTAAAAGCCGCCCGCGCGCATTTCGCTGTTTCGATAAGCGGTATTGCGGGGCCGGATGGCGGTAGCGAAGAAAAACCCGTGGGAACGGTATGGTTTGCCTTTGCCAGCGCGAGCGGCGAGGGGATTACCCGCCGGGAATGCTTTAGCGGCGATCGCGATGCGGTCCGTCGACAGGCGACCGCCTACGCGTTACAAACCCTGTGGCAACAATTTCTACAAAATACTTGATACTGTATGAGCATACAGTATAATTGCCTCAACAGAACATTATCTATCACGTTTCGCGGTTTAACCCGAAAGCGGCATGACAGGAGTAATTAATGGCTATCGACGAAAACAAACAGAAAGCGTTGGCGGCAGCGCTGGGTCAGATCGAAAAGCAATTCGGTAAAGGCTCCATCATGCGCCTGGGTGAAGACCGTTCCATGGATGTGGAAACTATCTCCACCGGTTCGCTTTCTCTGGATATCGCATTGGGCGCGGGCGGTTTGCCAATGGGCCGTATCGTCGAAATCTACGGGCCTGAATCCTCCGGTAAAACAACGCTGACCCTGCAGGTTATTGCCGCTGCGCAGCGTGAAGGTAAAACCTGTGCATTTATCGATGCAGAACACGCACTGGACCCGGTCTATGCCCGTAAGCTTGGCGTTGATATCGATAACCTGCTGTGTTCTCAGCCGGATACCGGTGAGCAAGCGCTGGAAATCTGTGATGCGCTGGCGCGCTCCGGTGCGGTTGACGTTATCGTTGTCGACTCCGTTGCCGCATTGACGCCGAAGGCAGAAATCGAAGGCGAGATTGGCGACTCTCACATGGGCCTTGCGGCGCGTATGATGAGCCAGGCGATGCGTAAGCTGGCCGGTAACCTGAAGCAGTCCAACACGCTGCTGATTTTCATCAACCAGATCCGTATGAAGATTGGCGTTATGTTCGGTAACCCGGAAACCACCACCGGTGGTAACGCCCTGAAATTCTATGCGTCTGTTCGTCTGGATATCCGTCGTATTGGTGCGGTGAAAGAAGGTGACAACGTGGTTGGCAGCGAAACCCGCGTTAAGGTTGTGAAAAATAAAATTGCAGCGCCGTTCAAACAGGCTGAATTCCAGATCCTTTACGGTGAAGGCATCAACTTCTACGGCGAACTGGTTGACCTGGGCGTGAAAGAGAAGCTGATTGAAAAAGCTGGTGCATGGTACAGCTACAACGGTGAGAAAATCGGTCAGGGTAAAGCGAATGCGACCAACTGGCTGAAAGAAAACCCGGCAACTGCGAAAGAAATTGAGAAGAAATTACGTGAGCTACTGCTCAATAACCAAGATTCAACGCCTGATTTCTCCGTTGATGACAGCGGCGAAGACGTAAAAGAAACGAACGAAGATTTCTGATAATCTGTTTTGAATCGCATATAGTAAAGGGCTGCATATCATGCAGCCCTTTTTCATTTCTGAAGGCTTACTATGACAGAAGCAACTTCCCGCCGTTCCGCTTATTCCCGACTGCTTGACCGCGCCGTACGTATTCTGGCGATGCGCGATCACAGCGAGCAGGAACTGCGGCGCAAGCTGGCCGCTCCGGTGATGGGGAAAAATGGACCAGAAGAAATTGATGCCACGCCGGAGGATTACGACAAGGTCATCGCCTGGTGTATTGAAAGTCGTTATCTGGATGATGATCGCTTCGTGCAACAGTTTATCGCCAGCCGTAGCCGCAAAGGTTATGGACCTGCCCGGGTGCGCCAGGAATTAAACCAAAAAGGGATCACGCGTGAAGCTATCGAGCGGGCCATGCGTGAGTGCGAAATTGACTGGGCAGTGCTTGCGCGTGAGCAGGCCATTCGGAAGTACGGTGAACCTTTACCTGTCGATTTTTCAGATAAGGTAAAGGTCCAGCGTTTTTTGCTCTATCGCGGCTATCTGATGGAAGATATTCAGGCAATATGGCGAAATTTTGACGATTGACCGCATACGGGATTTTACTTCCCAGTAAAGAAAACTTATCTTATTCCCACTTTTCGATTGCCAGAGGCGCAGTTTGCTTGCCGATGCTGGTAATGACATTTCGTTAGCTTGATTTCTTCAGGATAATTATGAGCAAGAGCACCGCTGAGATCCGTCAGGCGTTTCTCGATTTTTTCCATAGTAAAGGACACCAGGTAGTTGCCAGCAGCTCCCTGGTACCGAACAATGACCCTACTTTGTTGTTTACCAACGCCGGGATGAACCAGTTCAAGGATGTTTTCCTTGGCCTCGACAAGCGTAATTATTCCCGCGCAACCACCTCGCAGCGTTGTGTACGTGCGGGTGGTAAGCACAATGACCTGGAAAACGTCGGTTACACTGCACGTCACCACACTTTCTTCGAAATGCTGGGCAACTTCAGCTTCGGCGATTACTTCAAACACGATGCTATTCAATATGCATGGGAACTACTGACCGGTGAAAACTGGTTTGCCCTGCCAAAAGAGCGTCTGTGGGTCACCGTCTATGAAACTGACGATGAAGCCTATGAAATCTGGGAAAAAGAAGTCGGTATTCCGCGCGAACGTATCATCCGCATCGGTGATAACAAAGGTGCGGCTTATGCTTCCGACAACTTCTGGCAGATGGGTGATACCGGTCCTTGCGGTCCATGCACCGAAATTTTCTACGACCACGGCGACCATATCTGGGGTGGGCCTCCGGGAAGCGCAGAAGAAGATGGCGATCGCTACATTGAGATTTGGAACATCGTCTTCATGCAGTTCAACCGTCAGGCTGACGGCACCATGGAACCGCTGCCGAAACCGTCCGTGGATACCGGTATGGGTCTGGAGCGTATTGCGGCCGTGCTGCAACACGTTAACTCCAACTATGAAATCGACCTGTTCCGTTCACTGATTGAGTCCGTGGCGAAAGTCACCGGCGCGACCGATCTGAGCAACAAGTCGCTGCGCGTTATCGCCGACCATATCCGTTCCTGTGCGTTCCTGATTGCTGATGGCGTTGTGCCGTCGAATGAAAACCGTGGCTATGTGTTGCGCCGTATCATTCGTCGCGCGGTACGTCATGGCAACATGCTGGGCGCGAAGGATACCTTCTTCTACAAGCTGGTTGGTCCGTTGGTGGACGTCATGGGCTCTGCAGGTGAAGAACTGAAGCGTCAGCAGGCTATGGTTGAGCAGGTTCTGAAAACCGAAGAAGAGCAGTTTGCACGTACTCTGGAGCGTGGTCTGGCGCTGCTGGATGAAGAACTGGCAAAACTGTCTGGCGATACGCTGGACGGCGAAACCGCATTCCGTCTGTATGACACTTACGGTTTCCCGGTTGACCTGACGGCAGACGTTTGCCGCGAGCGTAACATCAAGGTTGATGAAGCTGGCTTTGAAGCTGCAATGGAAGAACAGCGCCGTCGCGCACGTGAAGCCAGCGGTTTTGGCGCAGACTACAATGCAATGATTCGTGTTGATGGCGCCTCTGAATTTAAAGGCTACGAGCACCTGGAACTGAACGGCAAAGTCACCGCGCTGTTTGTTGATGGTAAAGCGGTAGACGCAATTAACGCAGGTCAGGACGCTGTTGTCGTACTGGATCAGACGCCGTTCTATGCGGAGTCTGGTGGTCAGGTTGGCGATAAGGGTGAACTGAAAGGCGCAGGTTTTGCGTTTGCCGTTAGCGACACACAGAAATATGGCCAGGCCATTGGTCACATTGGCAAGCTGTCTGCGGGTTCTCTGAAAATTGGTGATGCAGTACAGGCTGATGTGGATGAAGCACGTCGTGCGCGTATTCGCCTGAACCACTCCGCAACGCATCTGATGCACGCGGCGCTGCGCCAGGTTCTGGGCACACATGTGGCACAGAAAGGCTCGCTGGTTAACGATAAACTGCTGCGCTTCGACTTCTCTCATACCGAAGCGATGAAGCCTGCTGAAATCCGTGCTGTTGAAGATCTGGTGAATGCGCAAATCCGTCGCAACTTGCCGATTGAAACGAACATCATGGATCTCGAAGCGGCAAAAGCCAAAGGCGCAATGGCGCTGTTTGGCGAGAAATATGACGACCATGTGCGCGTTCTGAGCATGGGTGATTTCTCTACCGAACTGTGTGGCGGTACTCACGCCAGCCGTACGGGTGATATCGGTCTGTTCCGCATAGTGTCCGAGTCAGGTACTGCGGCAGGCGTTCGTCGTATCGAAGCGGTAACCGGTGAAGGCGCTATACAAACCGTGCATGCTGAGAGCGATCGCTTAAGCGATGTTGCGCAGCTGCTGAAAGGCGATAGCCAGAATATCGCTGACAAAGTTCGTTCCGTGCTGGAGCGTACACGTCAACTGGAAAAAGAATTGCAGCAATTGAAGGAACAGGCTGCGGCGCAGGAGAGTGCAAATCTTTCCAGCAAAGCGGTTGATATCAACGGTGTGAAGCTGCTGGTCAGTGAACTCGCGGACGTTGAGCCGAAAATGTTGCGTACCATGGTTGATGATCTGAAAAATCAACTGGGGTCTACCGTTATCGTTCTGGCAACGGTAGTGGAAGGTAAGGTTTCTCTGATTGCGGGTGTGTCTAAGGACGTGACAGATCGCGTGAAAGCAGGGGAACTGGTTGGAATGGTCGCTCAGCAGGTCGGCGGTAAGGGTGGCGGTCGTCCGGACATGGCGCAAGCCGGTGGTACGGATGCAGCGGCTCTGCCTGCAGCGTTAGCCAGTGTGAAAGGCTGGGTCAGCGCAAAACTGTAATAACTATAAGCGTCAGCGCATGCCGAAACCCTAAGTTACGGCATGCGAATCAACGCTATCGACAATGATAAAGTCAGGTTGAAGTTGTGTATATCGGCTAAACTTAGGTTTAACAGAATGTGATGCCGTGACTGCTTACACTTAGGTGTTTGTCATCGCTTACTTTTTGGCGTTATATGATGGATAATGCCGGGATACAGAGAGACCCGACTCTTTTAATCTTTCAAGGAGCAAAGAATGCTGATTCTGACTCGTCGAGTTGGTGAGACCCTCATGATAGGCGATGAGGTCACCGTGACAGTTTTAGGGGTGAAGGGCAACCAGGTGCGCATTGGCGTAAACGCCCCGAAAGAAGTTTCTGTCCATCGTGAAGAGATCTACCAGCGTATCCAGGCTGAAAAATCCCAGCAGTCCAGTTACTAAGGTTTTCGCGTCTCACCTTTCTGGTGAGGCGCAACCTGATTGAGTCACCCTTTTTCTTCTCTTCTCTTTTCTTCTTCGTCCTCTTCTTCTCTTCTCTTTTCTTCTTCGTCCTCCCCATTTTTTCGATTCTACTGGGCGTAATGCCTTTCCCGACGAAGTTTCCGTTTGTTCACTGCTTCAGGAAATTGCCAATTTATCTGTTGATAAAACACTCTTTTTGCCGTTTTTGCAGACTAATTGCGCGTGAAATGTGCAAACGATAAAAGCTCTGGAAAAATTGTTTGACTTATAAGTCCCAGAAAGTAATATGTGCGCCACGCAGCGACGATGAGCAGAAACAAGTTCTTCGAAGCACTCGCAAGAGGCGTGTTGGTGAGGTGGCCGAGAGGCTGAAGGCGCTCCCCTGCTAAGGGAGTATGCGGTCAAAAGCTGCATCCGGGGTTCGAATCCCCGCCTCACCGCCATTTGCATCCGTAGCTCAGCTGGATAGAGTACTCGGCTACGAACCGAGCGGTCGGAGGTTCGAATCCTCCCGGATGCACCATCTTCTCTGCAATAACGCATTAGCGTTGTTACGGAAATCGATATCACTTTAGTAGCGATATCAAATCTGCAGTAAGTAAGTTTTCCTGATGCATCCGTAGCTCAGCTGGATAGAGTACTCGGCTACGAACCGAGCGGTCGGAGGTTCGAATCCTCCCGGATGCACCATCTTCTTCGCAGTATCAGTAGTAAACAGCAATTCCCGATGCATCCGTAGCTCAGCTGGATAGAGTACTCGGCTACGAACCGAGCGGTCGGAGGTTCGAATCCTCCCGGATGCACCATCTTCTCCGAGATAGCAGCAAAACTGTTGTTTCATGGTCTGCGAGATAATCGCCAGTACCAGGGAGAATAACGTTGCTTCAGCAACGGCCCGCAGGGCGAGGCGCAGCCGAGTAATCCTCCCGGATGCACCATCTTCTTTGCATCAGCAATTCCCGATGCATCCGTAGCTCAGCTGGATAGAGTACTCGGCTACGAACCGAGCGGTCGGAGGTTCGAATCCTCCCGGATGCACCATCTTCTCCGAGATAGCAGCAAAACTGTTGTTTCATGGTCTGCGAGATAATCGCGAGCACCAGGGAGGATAACGTTGCTTCAGCAACGGCCCGTAGGGCGAACGCTAGTGAGTCATCCTCCCGGATGCACCATCTCCCCCTTTAAATTATTTCCACATACTCTCTGAACACCCCTCAATTCGCTGTCAGCGACAAAATCAATCAATTACGATAAAATAACGTCTGGTCATTCGGCTTGTGAGAAGACGATGTACGAACGTTATGCGGGTTTGATTTTTGATATGGATGGCACCATCCTGGATACTGAGCCAACGCACCGTAAGGCGTGGCATGAGGTATTGGGGCATTATGGGCTGCGTTTTGACGAACAAGCCATGGTCGCCCTCAACGGCTCCCCAACGTGGCGTATTGCCCAGTCGGTAATTGAATTGAATCATGCCGATCTTGACCCCCATGCCTTAGCGCGCGAGAAAACTGACAAGGTGAAAAGCATGTTGCTGGATAGCGTCCAGCCTCTGCCGTTGGTTGACGTCGTGAAAGCCTGGTATGGTCGCCGGCCTATGGCGGTAGGAACGGGGAGTGAAAGCGCAATTGCAGAAGCGCTGCTCGCTCACCTTGGACTGCGTCGCTATTTTGATGCTGTCGTCGCAGCCGATCACGTACAACGCCACAAACCTGCTCCTGATACGTTTTTGCTTTGTGCCGAACGTATGGGGGTTATTCCGGCTCGTTGCGTTGTGTTTGAAGATGCCGATTTTGGAATACAGGCGGCGCACGCTGCGGGAATGGACGCCGTGGATGTCCGGTTATTGTGAGTGATGGACTGTCGCTCCTGTCACTGTTTGCCAGCAGTTTTCTCAGCGCCACGCTATTACCCGGTAATTCTGAAGTCGTTTTAGTTGCTTTGCTGGTCTCCGGGATAAGTCATCCCTGGGTCTTAGTCTTAACAGCAACAATGGGTAATAGCCTTGGAGGGTTAACTAACGTTATCCTTGGGCGTTTCTTTCCTTTGCGTAAAACATCGCGCTGGCAAGAAAAAGCCACTGGCTGGCTGCAGCGCTATGGCGCTGTCACACTATTATTAAGCTGGATGCCGGTTGTAGGTGATTTATTGTGCCTGTTAGCCGGGTGGATGCGCATCTCGTGGGGTCCAGTTCTCTTTTTCTTATGCCTTGGCAAGGCGCTGCGCTATGTTGTTGTCGCAGCGGTTACGACGCAAGGCATTATGTGGTGGCACTAATTGTGTTGTGAGATAGCCTTCAGGGTAACCAATACCATTATGCTAATTAAAACGATTTTGACAGGCGGGAGGTCAATTTGATCCCGGACGTATCACAGGCGCTGGCCTGGCTGGAAAACCATCCTCAGGCGTTAAAGGGGATTCAACGTGGTCTGGAGCGTGAAACGCTGCGTGTTAATGCAGATGGGTCATTAGCAACGACAGGCCATCCTGAGGTGTTAGGCTCAGCGCTAACGCATAAATGGATAACTACTGACTTTGCCGAAGCGCTGCTGGAATTTATCACTCCGCCAGGCGATGACATTGAGAAAATGCTCACATTCATGCGCGACCTGCATCGTTATACCGCCAGAAACCTGGGCGACGAGCGTATGTGGCCGTTGAGCATGCCTTGCTATATTGCCGAAGGCCAGGATATCGAACTGGCGCAGTACGGCACGTCGAACACCGGTCGCCTGAAGACGCTGTACCGTGAAGGCCTTAAAAACCGTTACGGTGCGTTGATGCAGACAATCTCAGGCGTACACTACAACTTCTCGCTGCCAATGGCTTTCTGGCAGGCGAAGTGCGGCGTAACCGAAGGCGAAGATGCTAAAGAGAAGATCTCCGCGGGCTACTTCCGTCTGATCCGCAACTACTACCGTTTTGGTTGGGTGATCCCGTATCTGTTTGGCGCCTCTCCGGCCATTTGTTCCTCATTCCTGCAAGGAAAACCAACAACCCTGCCGTTTGAAAAAACCGACTGCGGGATGTACTACCTGCCGTACGCGACCTCGTTGCGTCTGAGTGATTTGGGCTATACCAATAAGTCGCAAAGCAATCTTGGAATTACGTTTAACGATTTGCATGAGTATGTGGCAGGATTAAAGCGCGCGATTAAGACTCCTTCCGAGGAGTACGCGGCGATCGGTCTGGAGAAAGACGGTAAGCGTCTGCAAATCAACAGCAACGTTCTGCAGATTGAAAATGAGCTGTATGCGCCTATCCGCCCGAAACGCGTTACTCGTCGTGGTGAAACACCATCTGATGCGCTTCTGCGTGGCGGTATCGAGTACATCGAAGTACGCTCGCTGGATATCAACCCGTTCTCACCGATCGGCGTGGACGAGCAGCAGGTGCGCTTCCTCGATCTGTTTATGGTCTGGTGTGCGCTGGCCGATGCCCCGGAAATGAGCAGCGATGAATTGCTGTGTACGCGTAAAAACTGGAATCGTGTGATTCTCGAAGGGCGTAAGCCTGGACTGACGTTAGGTATTGGCTGTGAAACAGCCCAGTTCCCGCTGCCTAAGGTTGGGAAAGATTTGTTCCGCGATCTTAAACGTGTGGCACAAACGCTGGACAGCATCGATGGGGGAGAGGAGTATCAGAAGGTCTGTGATGAACTGGTTGTCTGTTTTGACAATCCTGAACTGACTTTCTCTGCCCGGATCCTACGGTCTATGATTGATGAAGGCATTGGCGGCACGGGCAAAGCGCTGGGTGAGGCTTACCGAAATCTGCTGCGTGAAGAGCCATTAGAAATATTGCAGGAAGCTGAATTTATTGCTGAAACCGAGGCTTCGAAGCGTCGTCAGCAGGAGATAGAAGCGGCTGATACTGAGCCGTTTAGCGTGTGGCTGGAAAAGCACGCTTGATACAAAAGAAAAAGGCCACTCGGGAGTGGCCAAAATTTCATCTCTGAAAACAGGGATGATGATAACAAATGCGCGTCTTTCATATACTAAGACTCGCCCCGGAACAAAGAGTTCAGATTATTTTTAAAAAATTTATCGGAGGTGGCTAAATGCCGTTGTTAGATAGTTTTACTGTCGATCACACCCGGATGGAAGCTCCCGCAGTCCGGGTTGCAAAAACGATGAATACCCCGCATGGCGACGCAATCACCGTGTTTGATCTGCGTTTCTGCATTCCGAACAAAGAAGTCATGCCTGAGAAAGGTATCCATACGCTGGAGCACCTGTTTGCAGGTTTTATGCGTAACCACCTGAACGGTAATGGCGTTGAGATTATTGATATCTCTCCGATGGGATGCCGTACCGGCTTCTACATGAGCCTGATTGGTACGCCGGACGAGCAGCGTGTTGCCGATGCGTGGAAAGCGGCAATGGCGGACGTGCTGAAAGTACAGGATCAGAACCAGATCCCGGAGCTGAACGTTTACCAGTGCGGTACGTATCAGATGCACTCTCTTAGCGAAGCACAGGATATCGCGCGTCATATTCTGGAGCGGGATGTACGCGTGAACAGCAATGAAGAGCTGGCGCTGCCGAAAGAGAAATTGCAGGAACTGCATATTTAGTCTTATTGATTAGCTGTTCCAGTATTTAAATTAACCCCGGTTTATGTCCGGGGTTTTTTATTTCGTAATATAATCTATATCTATTATATTTACGACAGGAATATAATTTCAGTTAATTAATGGGTGACCTGTTAAATAATAAAACGTGATCTGGCAAACAGAAAATAATGGATAATTAACGATGCCAGCCCACACCGATCACATAAATCAAAAATCATAAATAATTAATAGAAAAACATAATGGAATACGCCAGGTATCTAGGTAATAAAAAGACTCTTTTCATCGCTGGTGGATGGGGTTTTTATCAAATCTTATCTGGTATACATTAAACTTTAGGGATAAAAAATGAAGGTGAAATATTTAGCGCTTGTGGTCGGCGCTTGCTTTTCGCATAACCTTTGGGCAGCAAATACCGCTATTGAACAGCGTCTTGTCGAACTGGAGCAGCGCGTGATTAATGCCGAACAGCGAGCCGCAGATGCTGAATCGCAAATTCGCTCGCTGAGGCAGCAGCAGGTAGCTGCAGCGCCGACGGTGCAAGTACAGTCTGCTGAACCCTCCGCCTCTACGGAAAATCCACCCAAGTTAACGCTATCCGGTTTTAGCGATATCAAGTTCTATGGCGACGTTGAGTTTAATATGGATGCGGCAAGCCGCTCTGGTAGTCTGACATCAACCAGAACTTCGGCAAATAAAGATTGGGCGCCGGGAACGAATGAACGTTGGGATATCAACGGGCGTCTGCTATTAGGGTTTGATGGCTACCAACGACTGAACAACGGTAATTTCGCCGGATTCTCAGTTCAGCCGCTGGCAGACCTGACCGGAAAAATGAATCTCGATGATGCAGTGTTCTTTTTTGGCCAGGAAAAAGACTGGCAAATTAAGGTCGGACGTTTTGAAGCGTACGATATGTTCCCGCTGAATCAGGATACGTTTATTGAATATTCAGGTAATACGGCGAATGATCTTTACAGTGATGGCTATGGCTATATTTATATGATGAAAGAGGGGCGTGGACGTAGCGACAGCGGCGGTAATTTCCTGATCAGTAAAACCATCGATAACTGGTATTTTGAAGTGAATACATTGATGGAAAATGGCAGTACGCTCTATACCGAGAAGCAGTACCACGGGATGGACTTAACCAATGATAAAAACGTGGCTTACGTGCGCCCGGTGATCGCCTGGCAAAACGGGCGTTTCTCGACGGCAGTGGCGATGGAAAGTAACGTCGTTAACAACGCCTACGGCTATTATGAGAACGGGAAGTGGATCGATCAGTCCGATCGTACGGGGTATGGTTTTACCATGACCTGGGACGGACAAAAAACCGATGCGGAAGACGGCGCGGTGATTAACCTGAATACTGCTTATATGGACGCGACCGATGAGACCGATTTTACCGCTGGGGTGAACGCGTTGTGGCATCGATTCGAACTGGGCTATATCTATGCGCATAACAAAATCGAAGCCTTCAATGCTACCAATATAGATGCCGTTTGTGAGAACGATTGCTGGATCACCGATCCCGGCAATTATGACATTCACACTATTCATGCCTCATATTTATTCCCCAATGTGATGGATATGAAAAACTTTAATATCTATCTCGGTGCTTATGCCTCATGGGTTGAGGCCGATCCGAACAATGGCGACAACAGCGAAGATGCACGTTACGGTGGACGCCTGAGATTCAAATATTATTTCTGATGCTGGCCACAATAAAAAAGGGATCCGCAGATCCCTTTTATCAGATAGTTAATGCGCTCCACCGCCGCCGCCGCCCGCGCCGAAGGGCGGTTTAGCGAACCACACCAGACCAAGCAAAACCAGGAAGATCCCCGCCGACATCCAGAAGATTTCGTTGGCGGAAATAATCAGACCCTGATTAGTGATCTGCTGGGCTATCCACCCTGACGCCTGCTGGTGCGTCATCCCTAAATCCTGCAGCTTGTCGTACATTGCCTGAGCATTTGGGTTGTAGGGGTTAACGGATTCCGTCAATTGCGCATGGTGCAGCGACTCACGGTTAGTCCACATCGTTGTTGTAATCGATGTACCAATAGAGCCGGCCAGCGTTCGCGTAAAGTTAGACAAGCTCGATGCAGCCGCCAGACGCTCAGGCGGTAAACCGGACAGCGTAATGGTCGTCAGCGGCATAAAGAAGCAGGCTACTGCGAACCCCTGAATAAACTGCGGCCAGGCCGATGCGCCAAAGTCCATACCCGGCTCGAACGTCCACGCACGCCAGTAGAAACAGACGGCGTACATAATAAAACTGAACGTCACCAGCCGACGCATATCCAGCTTGTGCGCGAAGCGGCCGATAATTGGCGACAGGATCACCGGAATAATCCCTACCGGTGCGGACGCCAGACCGGCCCAGGTTGCCGTATAGCCGTATACCTCCTGCAACAGCTGCGGCAGCAAGACGATGGCACCGAAGTAGAGCATATAGGCCAGGCTAATACACAGGCAGCCGATGGTAAAGTTACGCGATTTAAACAGCGAGAGATCGACAATGGGGTGCTCATCGGTAAGCTCCCAGACGATCAGGAAGCTGATAGCAACCACGGCGACCACCGTCAGGATGATAATCTCCTGTGAGGCGAACCAGTCCAGCTCTTTGCCGCGGTCGAGCATAATCTGCAAACTGCCGATACCGATGACCAGCAGTGCCAGACCAATGGCGTCAATGCGCCGCTGCTCGGTTTTGGTTTCCCGACCGCGCAGGGTTTGCAGGGTCATCAATACCACCGCAGCTCCGATTGGCACGTTAATAAAAAATATCCAGCCCCAGTGATAGTTGTCGCTGATATAGCCCCCAAGAATTGGGCCACATATCGGGGCAACAATCACCGTCATCGACCATAGCGCGAGGGCGATGGAACGCTTGGCGGGTGGATAGTTATTCAGCAACAGGCTCTGTGACAGCGGAATTAATGGACCGGCGACAATACCCTGGATTACGCGGAAGAAAATCAGCATGTTCAGGCTGGTGGACATCCCGCATGCCCATGACGCAATGACGAAGGCGATAGTTGACCACATAAAGAGTCTTACTTCGCCAAAGCGTTTTGCCAGCCAGCCGGTGATCGGAATAGAGATAGCGTTCGCCACCCCGAATGAGGTGATCACCCAGGTTCCCTGGCTCAGTGAAGAGCCGAGGTTCCCGGCGATAGTGGGGATCGCCACGTTAGCAATGGTGGAGTCCAGCACCTGCATGAATGTCGCCAGGGACAGCGCGATCGTCATTATGACGAGCTGCGCGCCTTCCAGCGGTTTTTGCTGTTGCATCACACGCACCTTTGAATTAGCCCGCGTTGGCCCGCACGATCTCTTCGATCATCTTATTGACCGGAGCAAGGTCGATTTCACGTGCATTACTTTCTGATACCGGCGTGGTGCGGACCTGGCTTGCCAGAATTTGTCCGTCACGATTGGAGGTATCGACTGTAACCAGCGTAGACAAACCGATCCGCAGAGGATGCTGTGCCAGTTGCTGCGCATCCAGTTCGATACGCACCGGCAGACGCTGGACGACTTTGATCCAGTTACCGGTCGCGTTTTGTGCTGGCAGCAAGGAGAAGGCGCTGCCCGTTCCCATATCGAGGCCGACAACTTTACCGGTATATTTCACGTCATCGCCATAAATATCGCTGACAACCGTCGCGGGTTGACCAATACGAATGTGGGCGAGCTGTGTTTCTTTGAAGTTGGCATCCACCCACAGGTTGGTGGCCGGAACAACCGCCATTAACGGCGTGGTTGGGCTAATCTGCGCACCAGGCTGTACGGCGCGACGGGATACATAACCGGTCATTGGGCTGACAATTCTGGTACGTTCCAGCGCCAGCCAGGCATCGCGCACTTCGGTGGCGGCCTGTTGTACGGCGGGTTGATCTTCCAGCTTGCTGCCGAGAATCATTGCCTGGTTAGCATTATATTGTTGGATTGCGACATCAAGCTGAGCCTGAGCGCTGGCGACGGCATCACGCGCATGTTGCAGCTCTTCGCGGCCAATCAGGTTGGCGTTGCCCAGCGGGACTCGGCGATTAAAATCGCTTTGTGCCTGCGCCAGAGCTGTTTTCTGCACTTCAATGTTGGCCTGTAACTGCTTGCTGTTGATCATCAACTGGTGCGTCTGACGCACGCTAGAGGCCAGCGCAGTTTTGGCTTTTTCAAATGCCTGTTTGGCATCTGTCTGGTCGAGGGTGACCAGCACATCGCCTTGTTTTACAAAGTCAGTGTTATCAGCCCAGACTTTCGTCACGCTGCCTGATACCTGCGCCATGATTTGAACCTGGTTCCCTGCCACGTACGCATCATCTGTATCTTCGTAATGACGCAGTACTAAAAACCAATAAATCCCATATGCCACGGCAATGATAATAAAGAGCAAGGTCAGAAGGAGAAGCAGACTTTTACGTTTGCCATTCTTCTTGACCGGTTGCTGCGGGGTTTGAGTCTCCGCATTTGCGCTCATGTTTTTCTCCACGATCTTCTTTTTATTCACATCGGCTGAGCCGACCTGTTTATCAGACAGGCCAGCAGTATGCGTGCTGGCCTGTCGGTTTTTTCATTTATAAATCTGGATTTCTGAGCGAGTCGACGCCTTAGCGCAGCGCTTCTAACACCGCGCCATCCTGCTCCATCTGATCAAGACGGGTCAGAAGTTTACGGGTAATTTGCTCAAGCTGATCTTTTTCGGTGGTGCTAAGAGACGACCAGAGCTGGTGCAGGCAATTATGCTGAGGCGGTAACACCTCTTGCAAAAATGCATGGCCTTTCTCGGTCAATTGCAGATGCAGACAGCGGCGATCGTTATCGCTTTCGCGACGTTCGATCCAGCCACGTTTTTCTAACTCATCCGCGATGCGGGTAGCGTTAGTACGTGACGAGCCAAGCGCACAACTCAGTTCAGAAGGCTGAATACTGTGGTTTTCCTGAGACTCCAGCGTAATCAACGCCATAAACAACGTCTCGTTAATCCCTTGAGCTTTCAGCATCTTATTGCGATTTTCCAGCAGCTTGCCCTGCATGTGCATGCATAGACGAGTCAGAAGCACTTCCTGATAAGGGAACTCTTCGTAGCGGCTGGCGCGAAATTTTAGCATTTGTTCAATGGGCGTAAACGAACTATCCATTTGGGTATAACCTCATTAATTTCAGCCGATATAGTAACGACAGTGACAAATAAAGTAAATGTATTATTAATTTAAAATGATTGTTTTTATCTATAAGACAACCAGCATTTTCCAGGCTAATCCATAGCCCAGAGCACTCAGTAACGTTGGAATGATGATGCTGCGGGTCTTATAGAAGCTTGCACCCAGTATGACAAACCCCACCAGAGTAGGCACGAACCGACGAGCGTCGTGCATCACTTCTGGCGCGGTAGACACCACCAGCAGGGCGCAAATTGATGTAATGCCAATAGTGTCGAGTAATATGCCCGTCGCGCCGCGCTTCGTCGGGCGAACATTGCCGACCCCAAGACGGAGCGGCAAATAGCGAAAACAGTAATTTACGCAGCCGACCAACAGGCCAAGTAGCAGAACTTCATAGCTCATCAGGACCTCCTTGCCAAAATGACTGGATGAGCGCCGTCAGGCATCCACAGACAATACCTGCAAGGATAGCGGCAGGGATGGAAAACAGCATGACGCCAGCCAGCGCCCCGGCGAGGGCCGCAGTCACGCAAAGCGCCTGTTTTCGTTGGAATGACGCGAGCAGGAAGCTCATAAACAGCGCCGGGAGCATGAAGCCCAGTGCCGCTTCAACCGCCGGGTAATCTTTGAGTAAACCACTGCCGGAAAACGCGCCGAGCACCGTACCAAACACCCAGGAGGCCCAGGAGCATAGCGCAATGCCGATCATCCAGTTTTCACTCCAGCGCCGGTTATCCCGTACCAGTTTCGCCGTTGCAGCGGCAAAGACTTCATCGGTAAGGCCAAAAGCCCACAGCGCGCTTTTGGGTTTACTCAGTCGCTGGGCGATCCGACTACGCAGGGAAGGGCCGTACAAAACATGACGGACATCCATGGCCATGACGGTCAGCGCGGCGACCCACAGCGAACTGCCTGCGGCGAGCATGGTGGTAATGACAAACTGGCTGGCTCCCGCATAGATAATGCAGGAGAAAAAGACGCTTTCAACCGGCGTAAAGCCAAGGCGAGTGGCATTGAGACCAAATGCAAAAGCGACCGGAATATAGCTGATAACTATTGGCAGGCTGTCTTTGAATCCTTCCGTTAACGTTGCCGAACTGGATTCAGACTGGGGTACAGGGCTTTCCATAGGGTTATAGGTTTCATTACCGAAATTAATATAACTTGGTTCAATGAGTTATAACCTTAGCAGACTGATGGGCTCCTTAACACCCTGTGGAGCCCAATCAGCGGTAAACATGCGTTATACGCTTAATTTACGGCTTCCTGACGGTGAAAACCTCGCCACCAGACCAACAGGTTGAGTATGGCAACGGTCGTACCTGCCAGACAAACGCCAGCCCACCCGGCATGCTGCCAGGCAGAGGCTGAAATCAGCGAACCTGCCGCTCCGCCAATAAAATAGCTGGTCATGTATCCGGCGGTCAGGCGATTACGCGCGTCAGGATGAATGCGATAGATAACCGTCTGGTTGGTGATGTGCACTCCCTGAACGGTGAGGTCCAACACCAGAATACCGATAATCAGCATGGGGACTGAAGCATGCCCAAACCAAATAGCAAGCCAGGAGAGCAGTAGTAACAGTAGCCCCATGGTTGTGGTCAGGTGGGATTTACCTTTATCGGCAAAACCGCCCGCCGGACGTGCGCCTAACGCCCCTGCGGCACCCGCCAGACCGAACAGACCAATCATTCCTTCCGAATAGTTAAACGGTGGCGCGGCGAGCAAAAATGCCATCGAGGTCCACAGAATACTGAAATTGGCAAAAGTCAGGCAGCCCAGCATCGCGCGGGTACGCAGCAATTTATCGTGAATAAACAGGCTGAATACGGAGCCTAACAGCTGCGGATAGTTGAGATGGGTATCGGATTTCATCTTCGGCAGGCCGCGCCACAGTGCAACCGCCATCAGCGCCATTAATACTGATGCGACCCAAAATACGGTGCGCCAGCCGCCAAGATTCGCCAGTAATCCCGCCACGGTGCGCGCCAGTAGAATACCTAGCAGCAGGCCGCTCATAATCGTCCCAACAACTTTACCGCGCTTGTCCGGTGTGGCAAGCGTTGCCGCCAGCGGAACCAAAATCTGTGCCACTACCGAGAACAGCCCGGTCAGGGCAGTACCGAGGATCAGCATACCCAGCGACTGGCTGCTGGCGGTGATCAGCATGCCACCAGCCGCTAACAGCGTCATGGAGACAATCAGCATCCGGCGTTCAAACATATCGCCGAGCGGCACTAAGAACAGCAGGCCGGCGGCGTAGCCGAGCTGGGCCGCGGTGACGATAAACCCTGCGGTACTGGCAGAGAGCGAAAAGTTGCGCGCGATGGTGTCGAGCAGCGGCTGCGCATAATAGTTACTGGCGACGGCGAGGCCGGTGGCGATAGACATTAACAGGATTAGCGAAGGGCTAAGTCCCTGAGTTGTTTTCGTCATGGTTTTCAACTGAATAATGGATTGCAGAAAACAATCATAACGGAAGTGATTAAATGTTGCTGATTTGTTGAGTGATGGATTGTGCGATTGGAGGAGGGTGGATAGGCCGGATAAGGCGCATCGCGCCACCATCCGGCATTGGTATGGTTATTGTGCCTGATGACGCTACGCTCATCAGGCCTATGAGTGGGTTATTTCTGCGCGGCCAGCGCTTCGTTCACCCAGCCGTCAAACTGCTGCTGGTGGGCTTTGATCCAGCCGTCAACGTGACCCTGCACGTCGGCTTCAGACGCTTTCCCGTCGTGCATCATTGCGTTCTGAGCGTTGATATCTGACAGCGGCAGCTTCATGATGGCAAACAGTTTCGCTGCAGCCGGGTTTTTCTCCGCCCAGGCTTTATTGGCGACAATATGCATCGTGTTCACCGGGAAGCCGTAGTTGGCGCCGTTTGGCAGCTTGGTATCAATATCTTTCTGCTCGCCAGGCAGGGAAGAGAACGGCACCTGCAGCCAGACCACATCTTTACCCGGCTTCATTACGTCGCTGACCCAGTACGGTGTCCAGGTGTAGTAAAGAATGGGTTTACCTTCTTTGAAGCGGGTAATGGTGTCAGCCATCATCGCTGCATAGTTACCGTGGCTGACTTCGACGGTTTTTTCCAAATCGAAAGCTTTGTTCTGGTGGTTGATTACTGCTTCACAACCCCAGCCCGGTGAACAGCCCATCATATCGGCTTTTCCGTCACCGTTGGTGTCAAAGATTTTGGCGATCTTCGGATCTTTTAACTGGGCGATATTGGTGATTTTGTACTGCTCAGCGGTTTTTTTGTCGATCAGATAACCCTGTGCGGCACCCGTAACGAATACCCCCTCGCGATAAAACTTTTTGTCTCCGCCCGCCGCGGCGTACATATCATCATGCAGCGGCTGCCAGTTCACGGCGGTAAAAGTTGCATCGCCAGAGGCAATGGAGGTATAGCCGACGTTGTAGTCAACTTCGCTGGTTTTGTTAACGGTGTAACCCAGTTTCTCCAGCGCACGGGCGACTAACTGCGTCTGGAAGGATTCTTCAGAGATAGTGCTCTGGATTGGCTGTACGGTGATGCCTTTGCCCGGCAGGTCGGCAGCGAAAGTGCTGGTGGAGACAAGGGTGGCAAACGCTGTGGCAATAATTGCTTTCTGTCGCATCGTTGTTCCTTATTGCACTTCATCCTTCAAGCCGCCTCTTTGTTGGCTGCACTCATGCACCCCAGTCACGTACTACTTGTACGCTCCTGGGGATACATTCGTTTGCCGCCGCGATGCAACTTGAATGATTTTGTGCAAGTTAATGAATTGTAGGCCCGGTAAGCAATGCGCCACCGGGCAACGGGTGAATTACTTCGTGAAAGGGCGAGTGATAAGCCCAACGGGACCAGTGGTGTACCAGCGACGGTTGCCGCGGCTACGCGAATCGCGACCAACGGCCTGCGTCAGGCGATCCAGAATGATGGCGAGGATCACAATCCCAACTCCGCCGACGGTGGCAAGCCCCATATCCAGACGACCAATTCCGCGCAGAACCATCTGACCCAGCCCGCCCACGGCAATCATCGACGCGATGACGACCATTGAGAGCGCCAGCATCAGCGTCTGGTTAACCCCGGCCATAATGGTGGGCATTGCCAGCGGGAGCTGCACTTTAAACAGCATCTGACGTGGGCTGGCACCAAACGAGCGCGAGGCTTCAATCAGATCGGCTGGCACCTGGTTAATCCCCAGAATAGTCAGACGTACGATTGGCGGCAGGGCGAAGATAATCGTCACCACTACGCCCGGGACGTTACCAATACCGAACAACATGACAATCGGCACCAGATAGACAAACGCGGGTGTGGTTTGCATGGCGTCCAGCAGCGGGCGAACAATTTTTGCGGCCCGTGGACTGCGCGCCAACCAGATCCCCATCGGCAGACCGATCACCACGCAGAACAGCAACGCGGTCAACACCAGCGCCAGGGTTATCATGGCCTGCGACCACGCGCCGATGGCACCGATGGCAATCAAGGAAATCAGCGTAGCAACGCCCATCCCAACGCCGGAAATCTGCCAGGCAATCAGCGCGAACAGGATAATCGCCACCGGGGCTGGCATACCTAACAGCAGCTGTTGAAAACCGTTGAGAATGTAATCCACCGGGACACGAATGCCCTGGAAGACCGGACGGAAATGGGTAACGACCCAGTCGATCCCCTCTGTGACCCAGCTGTCCAGCGGGATCAGCGTTTTATGGAACGGATCCATAATATTGAAATGCTCTGGTGCCGGCGCGGGGGCGCTGGTCAGCCAGTCCGCGCCACCGCCGTCAGTGGGCGCACCGGATGGCGTGCTCCAGGCATCGGCAGTTTGTGCGGCGCTGTCGGCCGCTGGTGTGGTATCCCACGGATTAGTTTGATCAGCCATTGTTTACCCCCTCACGATCTAAAGCCTGTAACAGCATGCGTTTTGAAATGACGCCCACATACTGCTGTTCCTCATCAACAACCGGCACCGCGCACGGGGCCTGGCCGACATGAGAAAGCAACTCGCTGAGAGGAGTTTGTGCATCTACGGCTAACGGCTCATCGATCAATGCCGCTTCAATACCTTGCGCCTGACTTAACGCTGTTTTTAAGGAGTCGATTGAAACAACGCCAACGAATTTATTGCCGCGTTCGATCACGTAACCATATTCGCGATCTTTGTCCTGCAATAATTGCAGCGCCGAACGTGGACCCACCCCGGGCGTTTTACGAATTAAACCTTCGGGGCTACGGCGTGAAATATCTTTCGCACTGAAGACCTGGCTAATATCAACGCCACGGAAGAAGGTGCGTACATAATCATTGGCTGGATTATTCAGGATTTCATCCGGCGTGCCGACCTGGACCACTTCACCGTTTTGCATAATGGCAATTCTGTCGCCAATACGCATAGCTTCGTCGAGATCATGCGATATAAAGACCACGGTGCGCTGATGCTTCGCCTGTAGTTTTACCAGTTCATCCTGCATCTCAGTACGAATTAATGGATCGAGGGCTGAGAAGGCCTCATCCATTAATAAGATATCAGGGTTAATGGCTAATGCGCGGGCGAGGCCTACACGCTGGCGCATACCCCCGGAAAGTTCATCCGGGTATCCGTGAGCATAATTCTCCAGACCAACCTGACGTAGCGCATCTAACGCTTTTTCACGACGTTCATCCGCACCAACACCGGCTAATTCCATGCCGAATGCCGTATTGTCCAGCACCGTCATGTGCGGCATCAGGGCAAAGGACTGGAACACCATCGCAATCTTTTTTCTGCGCACCTCGCGAAGCTCAGCATCGGATATCCGGGCGATGTCTACGCCGTCAATCAGTACCTGCCCGCGGGTGGGTTCAATCAGGCGATTGAGAAGGCGTACCATTGTGGATTTACCCGAACCGGATAATCCCATGATGACAAATATCTCGCCTTCTTCAATGGCCAGACTGGCGTTCTTAACGCCAAGCGATAGCCCCGTTTTATCCAGAATCTGCTCTTTTGAAAGTCCTTTTTCAATATATTTGAAGGCTCTCTGCGGATGCTCTCCAAATATCTTATAGAGATTTTTAACTTCTAATTTAATTGCCATGCAATAGAATGATTCCTGTTATTTGTTTATATCGATATATTACCTGATGGAAATAGTGACCTTTTTCTACCCTAACATACTGAGAATCTGAGACAACCCTGAATTTGGTTGTGGCATGAATATTGCCAAAGGCCAGGTGGCGGGACTTCCCATGATATAAGGGCTGAGCGCGAATGTGAGCGGCTTAATATTTTTTGTAAATGGCAATGAAAAATCGCCTGAATTGCTGGAATGCAGGCGAATAATGCGGCTGATATTGAGTGTAGATCACACAATTATATTTGCACGACAAAAGTGTGATCCTGTTAAAATATTTCCGCGAAAAATGTACGGTATTTCCCGTAAAAATGAGTGCTAGAAATTCCAGTCGTCATCTTCGGTTTCGACCGCTTTTCCCATCACATAGGATGAACCGGAACCCGAGAAGAAATCGTGGTTTTCGTCAGCGTTGGGCGACAGCGCGGCAAGGATTGCCGGGTTAACCTCCGCCATTTCAGGCGGAAATAGCGCCTCATATCCCAAATTCATTAATGCCTTATTGGCGTTGTAACAAAGGAAGGCTTTGACGTCATCAACCCAGCCGGTCTCTGCATACAATTCTTCCGTATAACGCGCTTCGTTATCATACAATTCCATCAACAGGTCAAAGGCAAAATGCTTTAACTCTTCGCGTGCTGATTCGGAAATATGCTCCAGACCTTTTTGATATTTATAACCAATGTAATACCCATGAACCGCTTCATCACGAATGATCAGACGAATGAGATCGGCGGTATTGGTCAGTTTACCGCGACTGGAGAAATACATCGGTAACCAGAAGCCAGAATAGAACAGGAAGGATTCCAGAAACACGCTGGCTATTTTTTTCTTCAACGGTTCGTCGCTGGCGTAATGTGCCAAAACGATCTGCGCCTTGCGCTGGAGTGGGGTATTTTCTTCACTCCAGGCGTAAGCTGCATCCACATCTTTGGTCTGGCAAAGGGTGGAGAAAATAGAGCTATAGGAACGGGCGTGCACTGCCTCCATAAAGCTGATATTCGACAGCACCGCCTCTTCATGCGGCGTTAACGAATCAGTCATTAACGCTGGTGCTCCGGCAACATTCTGAATGGTGTCGAGCAGCGTCAGCCCGGTAAAAACGCGGATTGTTAGCTGCTGTTCGGCTGCGTTCAACGTTTGCCAGGCCGGAATGTCATTGGAGAGCGGGACCTTTTCCGGGAGCCAGAAGTTACTGGTCAGACGGTTCCATACCTCAAGATCTTTATCATCCTCAATCTTGTTCCAGTTGATGGCGCTCACGCGGGATAATGTCATATTCTCCTCCTTACAGCGCGCATGACACGCAGCCTTCGATTTCGGTGCCTTCCAGCGCCAGCTGGCGTAGTCGGATGTAGTACAGGGATTTGATGCCCTTACGCCAGGCGTAAATCTGCGCTTTGTTGATATCGCGCGTGGTGGCGGTATCGGGGAAAAAGAGCGTCAGTGAAAGCCCTTGGTCGACATGCCGCGTTGCTTCAGCGTAAGTATCAATGATTTTTTGTGGACCGATCTCGTAGGCATCCTGATACAAGGCCAGATTCTCATTGGTCATAAACGGGGCAGGGTAGTAAACGCGCCCGGTTTTGCCCTCTTTGCGAATCTCCACTTTCGACACGATCGGATGAATGCTTGACGTGGCATGGTTGATGTAGGAGATAGAACCGGTGGGCGGAACCGCCTGTAAATTCTGATTATAAATGCCGTAGCGCATCACATCTTCACGCAGTTGTGCCCACATCTCGCGCGTCGGTAGCGTAATGCCTCTGACAGCAAACAGTGTGCGGACCTTGTCGGTTTTTGGCTGCCAGTCGCCCTGCAGATACTGGTTAAAATACTCGCCGCTGGCGTAGCGTGACTGTTTGAATCCGGCAAAGGTTTGACCCCGCTCGCGGGCGATCTTCATTGACGTATTCAGCGCATGCCATGTGATGGTGTAGAAATAGAGATTGGTGAAATCCAGCCCTTCCGGCGAGCCGTAGGCGATCCCTTCCCGCGCCAGATACCCGTGCAGATTCATCTGCCCAAGACCAATCGCGTGCGACGCGCTGTTCCCGGCGTCGATCGAAGGCACGCTGCGGATGTGGCTCATGTCCGAAACGGCGGTTAAGCCGCGAACCGCCGTTTCCACGGTACGACCAAAATCGGGTGAATCCATGGTATGGGCAATGTTCAACGAGCCGAGATTGCAGGAGATATCGTGCCCGATCTGCTCGTAATTGAGATTTTCATCGTAGGTGGAGGCACTGTTAACCTGCAAAATCTCCGAGCACAGGTTGCTCATATTGATCCGACCGGCAATCGGATTGGCGCGATTCACCGTATCTTCAAACATGATGTAAGGATAACCAGACTCAAACTGGATCTCGGCCAGCCGCTGGAAGAATTCGCGGGCGTTAATGTATTTTTTGCGCACGCGTTCGTCGGCCACCAGTTCGTCATACCGCTCACTCACGGCGATATCACCGAACGGTTTGCCGAAAATCCGTTCCACGTCATACGGTGAGAACAGCGCCATCCGGGCATTTTCTTTCGCTAGCCGGAAGGTGACGTCGGGGATCACCACGCCAAGCGAGAGCGTTTTGATACGGATTTTTTCGTCGGCGTTTTCACGTTTAGTATCGAGAAAACGTATCTATGGTCACTCCCGTTTTTGCAACACCGATTTTGACGACAAGTTGGCTTGCTTGAATCTATCCGGCGTCTGAATGGGATTTTATTCCCGCGCCTCGATGAGTTCCGCGCCTGATGAACCTCCAGAAAATATACGGCTTCAATGAGCCTTTCCGTTTTACAGGTTCCTCAACAGGCCGGTGGGCCGTTAGTATCATCAATATCAGTATTCGCAAAACCAGATGAATGATTGTTTAAACTGGTGTATTTCTGCCTTTATGCTTCGTAAGTTTGCTGTCGCGCCGTCAGTGCCCAGGCTATTCTGGCCAGCTTGTTTGCCAGAGCACAGGTGACGACAAAGTTGCTTTTCCGACACAACAACTCCCTGACCCAGTCGGCCAACTTGCCAGACTGGTGTTCCAGTTTTTGTATGAATACCCTGGCACACTGAACCAACAAAGTTCGGATCTTTTTGTTGCCCCGCTTGCTAATCCCTAACAATGTCGTCCGACCTCCCGTGCTGTACTGTCGGGGTACCAGCCCTGTTGCCGCCGCAAAGTCACGGCTGCTGGCGTACTGCTTCCCGTCGCCAATCTCAGTTGAAATAGTACTGGCAGTCAGCGTTCCAACGCAGGGAATACTCAGCAAGCGCTGTCCAACCTCATCTTCGTCCAACTTTCGTTTCAACTGAGATTCCAGATCTTTAATCTGCTCAACAAGATAGTGATAATGCTGTTGTAATTTCAGCAGTAACTGGCTGAGATAAAGAGGCAAACTACTGTCCTCAAGAAGGGTACTCAGTCGACTAATAACGGCAGCACCTCGCGGAACGCTGATACCAAATTCCAGCAGAAAAGCATGCATCTGATTAGTTGTTTTCACCTTATCCTGAACCAGGGATTCACGGACACGATGCAGAGCTCGCATTGCCTGCTGAGATTCGGTTCTGGGCTGCACGAAACGCATAGATGGACGTGATGCTGCTTCACAGATAGCTTCAGCATCAACGAAGTCATTTTTGTTGCTTTTAACGAATGGGCGGACAAATTGCGGTGATATCAGCTTTGGAAAATGCCCTAACTCTGCCAGCTTGCGTGCCATAAAGTGAGAACCGCCACAGGCTTCCATCGCGATGGTTGTTGCCGGGCATGTCGCCAGAAATTCGATTAGCTTTGGTCGGGTGAATTTTTTACGGTAAACGGCCTTCCCACGATGATCCTGACAATGAATATGGAAAGAGTTCTTACCCAGATCGATACCAATAAGCGCAATGTTTTCCATGATGGTTCTCCGAATGAAAGCCTGTCCTCAGCATAGTACTGGGAAGGAGGGAGTGACCATCTCATTAAATATCCGGATGGTGTGCGTGCAAATACACCGCGCCTGCGCCCTGACGTGCCCCGAGTTGATTCGCATAAGAAAACGCATCTTCCAGCATTTTCATTACCGGGATCACCCCAGAGGACTGGTTCTCAATGCGTTTAATGGGCGCACCTGCCTCGCGCAGGTTGGAGAGCAAAAATGCCACGCCGCCGCCGCGTTTGGAGAGCTGAAGTGCGGAGTTGACCGCCCGACCAATAGACTCCATGTTGTCTTCAATACGCAACAGGAAGCAGGAGACCAGCTCACCGCGTTGCTGTTTACCGCAGTTTAAAAAGGTTGGTGTGGCGGGCTGAAAGCGCCCGGAGAGCATTTCATCGGTCAGTTGCGTCGCGAGTGCTTCATCGCCCTGCGCCAGCGTGAGCGCCACCATCGTTACCCGATCCTCAAAGTCTTCGAGATAGCGCTTACCGTCGAACGTTTTCAACGTATAGCTGGTGTAGAACTTCCATGCGCCGAGGAACGTCTGGAAACGGAATCCGCTGGCGTGGGCGTGGGCGAATAGCTTCAGCACGAACGCGCGATCGTAGCGGGCTAACACGCTGGCATCGTAATAGCCTTCATCCACCAACGTTTCCAGGCGCTCCTGCTGGCTGGCAAACGCCACCGAGTTGGGGCGGACGTGTGCGGCAAAGAAAGCCTCCACCGCCTGATGGTCTTTGTCGAACTGAATGCGCCCGGCTTTATCATACAGATTCAGCATGGCGTTCAGGGCGTGATAATCCAGCGTTGGCTGCATTACACGTTCTGCGGTTGTCGTTGCCAAAATTTGCTCACTCCTTTTCGAACGTTGTCGATATCGCTTTGGGTGCCCATCAGCTCAAAGCGATAGAGCCACGGCACGCCGCATTTTTGTGAGATGACATCACCCGCGCGACCGTAGGCGTCACCGAAATTACGATTGCCGGAGGCGATCACTCCACGGATTAACGCCCGGTTGTGTGTATCGTTTAAAAAGCGGATCACCTGTCTTGGGACCGCGCCAGCAGTGCCGCCGCCGCCGTAGGACGGCACGATTAATATGTAAGGTTCGTCTACCCGGATCGGCTCGCGTTCGTTAAGCGGAATGCGGATGGCAGGCAGCCCCAGACGCTGCATAAAGCGGTGCGTATTTTCGGAGCTGCTGGAGAAGTAGACGAGCTGACTCATGCGCTGACCACACGGTGTTCCGGATGCAGACGGTTGATCATGTCCGGGCGAAACCCTGACCAACTGGTTTCACCCGCGACTACGACCGGTAACTGGCGAAACCCTTGATCGCGCAGGTTATCAGCCAAATCGGGCTGTAAATCGACGTTTACCATCTCAAAGTCAAAACCACGGCTTTCCATTGCCCGTTTGGTGGCATGGCACTGAACACAGTTATTGCGAGTGTAAATAATAATACGCATGATTCGTATTTCCATTTAAAAATAAAAGATCGGCGCGATAGAGGGCGTCGGGTTGTGTGTGTCCTGATAGGAAAGATACTAGATGTAGTTTTAAAAAGATTCAACCATACAAGATATGGGAATTTTAGATTGATGATGGGCTGGGTTATGGGCATGGCAGGGGAAGTGATATGTACCATCGCAGGTTGCCGGATGGCGCGCGTCGCGTCTAATCCGGCCTACAGGAAAGCACTTCCCAGGCCGGATAAGGCGTTTATGCCGCCATCCGGAAGCGCAGAATCACATGCGCATCCCCACCGCCAGGCGGTTAAAGCAGTTCATCAGGCTAATGGCAAATGTCAGGTCGCTAATCTCTTTCGCGCTGAAATGGTCGAGCAGCGGCAGATAAACGTCATCTTCGGCGTGACTAGTGGCAATTTGAGTGACCGATTCGGCCCACGCCAGCGCCGCACGTTCCTGCTCGCTGAAGTGGTGACTCACCCGCCAGCCTGCCAGCGCATCCAGTTTGGCCTGCGCAACTCCGGATTTGCGCAGTGCTTTACTGTGCATTTCCAGACAAAAGGCGCAGCCGTTGATTTGCGAGACCCGCAGGTAAATCAGTTCCGTCAGCGTAGGTTCCAGCGCGCAATTCTCCAGCGCTTTGCTTGCCTGAACCAGAGCGTTATAGATTTCAGGGCTGAGTTCATAATAGGGCTGGCGTAACATGGTCATGGTATTTCTCCTCGTTTGGATGACCCGCAATGTAGCACTATAATGGACTGCTACAGAGAGCCATATTGTTGCCAAAAAAGCAGACCATAAATGCCACGCTATCAGCAAATCGCCCGTCAGTTAAAAAACGCAATTGAGAAAGGTGAACTCAAGCCCGGTACCAGATTGCCCTCCAGTCGGACCTGGGCCCAGGAGCTGGGAGTATCACGCTCGACGGTGGAAAATGCCTATGCAGAGCTGGTGGCGCAGGGCTGGCTCGCGCGGCGTGGACAGGCAGGAACGTTTGTCAGTGAGCAACTGCGACCAGAAAGGGCACCTGTTTCTCCTGCCATCTTTGCCGGAGAAAATCCCAGACCGCAAACTTTTCAGATGGGATTACCCGCACTCGATCTTTTTCCGCGCGAAGTCTGGGCGCGGGTGATGGGACGGCGTTTACGCACCCAAACGCGTTTTGATCTGGCGGTGGGCGATGTGTGTGGCGAGCGGGCGTTACGTCAGGCTATTGTGGATTACCTGCGGGTCTCACGCAGCATTGAATGCCAGCCAGAGCAGATTTTTATCACTTCAGGCTATGCGGCATCAATGACGTTAATCCTGCGCGCTCTGGCGCATCCCGGAGAGGGAATGTGGGTTGAAGATCCCGGCTTTCCGCTGATTCGGCCTGTGGTGGCTCAAGAACGCATTGAGTTGAAGCCGGTAGCGGTGGATGCCGATGGTCTGGATGTCAGCGCCGGGATCCGCGACTACCCGCAGGCGCGTTTTGTACTGCTCACTCCCGCACATCAAAGCCCACTGGGGGTAGCACTGTCTTTAGACCGTCGCCACCAGTTGCTGAAGTGGGCGACTCGTGCGCAGGCGTGGGTAATCGAAGATGATTATGACAGTGAATTTCGTTACCACGGTAAGCCGTTGCCGCCGCTAAAAAGTCTGGATGCGCCCCTGCGGGTGATTTATGCCGGAACGTTCAGCAAATCGATGTTTCCGGCTTTGCGTACGGCATGGCTGGTGGTGCCCCTGACCCAGGTTGAACACTTTCGCCAACAAGCGGCGCTAACGGCCTGTAGCGTTCCGGTTCTATGGCAGCAAACGCTGGCGGATTTTATGCGAGACGGCCACTTCTGGCGACACTTAAAACGTATGCGACAACATTATGCCGAACGACGACAATGGATGGAAAACGCCCTGACCGAACAAGGATTTAGCGTCATTCCTCAGGAAGGTGGGATTCAACTGGTGATGAGTGTGGACGGAGATGATATTGCGCTGGTGCGCAAAGCGAATCAGGCCGGGTTAGCTGTTCAGGCGTTAAGCCGCTGGCGAATAACGTCAGAAGGAAAGGGGGGAATATTGCTGTCATTTACCAATATCAGCTCGGCGGAAATGGCGCAACAGGCGGCGTACCAACTGCGGATGGCGCTGACATAAATCTATACCCGTCATACTTCAAGTTGCATGTGCGTTGGCTGCGTTCGTTCACCCCAGTCACTTACTTTAGTAAGCTCCTGGGGATTCGCTCCCTTGCCGCCTTCCTGCAACTCGAATTATTTAGGGTATATAAGGTTCTTACGATATGCGTCCCACCATCGCCACCCGTTTATGGACTTTTCTGAAAGCGTTGCTAATGCTGAATCAGGTAAGGTAAGCCCGCAGTAAAAGATAACGAGGAAAATAATATGTATTTACGACCCGATGAGGTGGCGCGCGTACTTGAAAAAGTGGGCTTTACCGTTGATGTAGTGACGCAGAAAACGTACGGCTATCGTCGTGGCGAAAATTATGTGTACGTTAACCGTGAAGCTCGCATGGGACGTACCGCATTAATTATCCATCCCACACTAAAAGAGCGCAGCTCTTCGCTGGCAGAACCAGCGACGGATATTAAAACCTGCGATCATTATCAGCAATTCCCACTGTATTTAGCCGGTGAGACACACGAACATTATGGTATTCCGCACGGCTTTAGCTCGCGAATTGCGCTGGAGCGTTATCTGAGTGGGTTGTTTGGCGACGTTAATTCTAACTAATAACGCGACTGGCAGTGCCAGTCGCAAAGAAGCGTGTCAGGCTTTAGCCTGATGATAGCTGCTGACCTTAAACAAGCGGCGGCAATAATCAAGAAAGTAGCCATAGACAGCGCCCATCAGCATTGACACCACGATGTTCGAACTTACTGCAGCCGTAATCTGGTGCCAGTCCGCGCCAACCGTCAGCAGAATAATCACATACACCGGCGACTGGAAGGTGACATAAGCCAGCACATCCGCCAGATTTTTTGCCCATCCTGCCTGCGTGGCTTTACGCGCCGCGCGCATGAACAAATCACGGTACATGCCGTATGGCCACGCGATCAGTATGTTGACAGGGATAGCGACTAATCTGGAATACAGCGACTGTTCGAAGCTCATTCCAGAAAGGAATATTTCGATCAACATGTTCACGACAGAACAATAAACAACCATCGCGAACGTGTCTGCTACTGCATGACGCAAGCGTGACTGCGGAGAGAACATGTTAATGCTCCTTGTAAAAAGGGGGAAAAAGGTTTTGAATACCTTAACTGCTAGTGATTTGTCTTGCTGCTTTCGCGTTTTAATAGGATATCTGCCTGGATAATAACTAGCAACTAGCTTAAAATTTTTATTTATTGTCTTTTTGTCGATAAAATGCTCTGCAATGGTTTGTTTTTTGTTCGTTTTGGTGTTTTCGTTGCTGTGTTAATTAAAATTCTTTTAGATCAAAGAGTTATTTTTGCTTGTTTTTCTGAATTTTTTGCGCTCCTTTTCTGAATGTTGACTGATGTGCAATATGTATACTCGTTGGTTCCACGCGATGCTGTGGCCTGTTTCTTAAGTGACGCACTGAGATACCTTGCAGGTATATTCAAAGCTGCAATCAGGGTAATAGAATATATTGTCTGCGCGATAGCAGAATGGATGCTATAAATATCAGAGTTGGCTATTTGTTTAATGACCTGTGAATAAATTAGACTGGAAATATAATAATCAGTTGCATACAATATTTAGCGTAATACCGTTTTTATGTTTTACGTTAAAGAGGTTTTGTTAATATGAGTTCAATGTTAAAAAACTTAAATAATATCCGCTCGCTGCGTGCAATGGCTCGTGAATTTTCCGTTGATGTACTGGAAGATATGCTTGAAAAATTCAGGGTAGTGACCAAAGAACGGCGCGATGAAGAAGAACAGCTACAGCGCCAACGCGCAGAACAGCAGGCAAAAATTAATGCCTTGCTGGCGCAGATGCAGGCAGACGGGATTAGCCCGGAGGAGCTGCTGAGCATAACACCGGCTACGACACGTTCAGTTAAAAAACGCCAACCGCGCCCGGCGAAATATTGTTTTATCGATCTCAATGGTGAAACGAAAACATGGACCGGGCAAGGTCGCACACCGAAGCCAATTGCCCAGGCGCTGGCGACCGGTAAATCTCTTGATGACTTTTTGATCTAATTACGAAGGCGGTGAGGAGATCCTCACCGCTTATTTTCAGCAAACGCCGAAATCACCCTCTTCGGTATATCGCGTGACATCAGCTGCTTTCAGCGTGAATTTATCACCGTTTTCATTACTGGCTTGTACCGCCACAATTTGATCGTCATTGACTTCAACAACCTTCAGTTTTGGACCGCCCATACGCGGTTGAACCAGATCGCCAGGTTTAAACATATTGTTGCGCTCCTTTATTTATCATTTATCGCAGAACTCACCATAGATCACGTCAACCGGCGGGTACAGTGCTGTTTCAATGATTACCGCTTAATGAGTACGTCGGTTCCAGGGCATTTTGTCCAGCAGACGCGCCATGCCGCAAAAGCCGGTCACGCCAGCGAGAATCAGCCCGGCCCCGACAAAACCGCTCAGCAGGAAGAAAGCACTGCTGACGGCGTAACCCAGAATAACACCGAGTAAGGCAAGGCTACCCGCGGCTATCTGCACCTGACGCATCAGCGGTAACGGTTGTGAACTGTCTTTCGCCACCGGCAACCCTGCGGCTTTCCAGCCGTCAATTCCACCTTCCAGCAGCCAGACCTGCGCGGGCGCAGCAATGGCGCTCAGTTTTGTTGCCGCATTTTGTGTACGTTTGCCTGACTGGCAGTGAAAAATCACCTGCTCGGCGCGTAAATTCGCAGGCAGCGATCCCTGTTCAAGCGCGGGCAACGGTGCCAGATGAGCCTCAGGAATATGCTCGTGCAGATACTCGTCAGCGTCGCGGATATCAATCAGTTTTGCACCTTGCGCGACCAGTGTCTGCGCCTCGCGCGGGGAAATCGTCCCAATAGTCATGATGGCTCCTTATGGGCAATACAGTGTTTTTAATGTGGCGATCAGCGAATTCACGGCCGCATTTTTAATGGAGTAGAGGATGCGCTGGGCATCGCGCTGGCTTTCTATCAGACCTTCTTCACGCATACGCGCCAGATGCTGGGAAGTGGCGGAAGGGCTAAGGCCGGTAACACGGGCTAACTCGCCTGCGCTGGTACCGGGTGAACCGCAGAGCATGCACAAAATCAGCAACCGTTTCGGGTTACTCATCGCTTTTAGCAGGGCGGCAGCTTGTTCAGCGCTGGCCTGGAGTTGTTCAAGTTCAGTCATATGTATTTAAGTATAATCTAAATTAAGCATATTCTAAAATAAACAACCAACGTACGCCAGCGTAAAGAGCGTAAAGGAGGGTAAAACAGCCGCGGAATGCTGGCAGAGTTGGGTAGAATGGCTACTCTTAGAGATAAAATCTCTTTTTAAACAATGATTAATTTTTTGCTTGTAGGGAGTGTGTATGGGTTTCTGGAGAATCGTTTTTACTATTATTCTGCCCCCGCTTGGCGTGCTGCTGGGGAAGGGGCTCGGCTGGGCATTTATCCTCAATATCGTTCTGACGCTGCTGGGCTACATCCCTGGTTTGATCCATGCCTTCTGGATACAGACGCGTAATTAATTCCTTTCAATTACGGCGCTTTGGCGCCGTTTTCTTTGGCCCCCTTTCTCCTCTGCTACACTTTTGGGTGTTAATTGTTAATTACCGAGGTGGATATGGGACTCTTCAATTTTGTAAAAGATGCGGGTGAAAAACTGTGGGATGCGGTCACTGGAAACCATGACACAGCCGATCTGGCAAAAAAAGTGCAGGAACACCTGAACAAAACTGGCATCCCTGATGCGGATAAAGTGGACGTGCAAATTAACGAAGGCAAAGCCACTGTTTCTGGTGATGGATTAAGTCAGGAGGCGAAAGAAAAAATTCTGATCGCGATTGGTAATATCTCCGGTATTGCCAGCGTAGATGATCAGGTTAAAACCTCTGCGCCCGCGAGCGAAAGCCAGTTTTATACCGTGAAATCAGGGGATACCCTGAGCGCTATTGCTAAACAGGTTTACGGTAATGCCAACCTGTATAACCAGATATTTGAAGCGAATAAACCCATGCTGAAAAGTCCGGATAAAATCTATCCTGGGCAGGTGTTACGTATTCCGGAGCAGTAATATTATTCAGGCTTATTCCGTCAGCAATTTACCGGACATCGCCTGTTGAATAATCGGAATCGGCGTCAGCAGGTGCTGGCGCATTAATTCGCTGGCGCGCGCGGCATCGCGTGCCAGAATTGCTTCGGTTAACGTTTGGTGCTGATCGTGTTTGTCTTCCAGCATCTCCACCGACAGCACCGTTTTTCGCAGCCAGATAAACCGGTAGCGCGCCGCCAAATCGAACAGTCGTTCGCGCATTTGCAGCAGATATTGTGAACCACAGCCAGCGACAATCGCCGAGTGAAACGCCTGATGGCGCTGATCCCACTCGTCGAGCATCTGTTCGCTGGCATCAATGGCTTCAAGCTTACTAAGCATATGTGCGCGCGCCAGAATTTCAGCTTCCCAGGCATCGTCGCCGCGTTCAATGGCCAGCGCGACCAGCATGGCTTCCATATTGGCGCGGGCATCGAAAATATCGAGCAACTCCTGCTCTGACATCGGGGCAACACGATACCCTTTCTGATTTACTACCGTCACCAACCGCTCGGCAACTAACTGCGAAAGCGCTTCGCGTAGCGGTCCCACGCCAAGCTCATAGCGTGAGGTCAGCAGGCTCATACGCAGTTTTTCATCAGGCTGATACACACCGCGGATGATGTCGTTCTTCAGCCAGCGGTATCCATCAATGGCCGTCGGTTGGGGAATGGCGGTCATGGTCATACTCCTGAAAGGATTTCCCGGCCTGCGCCGGGAACAGGTTTAATGCGTATTTTGCAATGGTGCTTTTTGCCACGATAGCAGTTTTTTCCAGCGTGACATAATGGGCACGGTGCAAATAATTCCTATGGCTAACAATCCGGTAGAGATAACTTCCAGCTGTTGTGCCGGGCGAAACAGCATGACCACCAGCACAAAGATAATAAATGCGATGACCAGCCAGGTAAGCCACGGATAGAGCCACATTTTCAGTTTAATTTCGCCGCCTCGCGCTAGCAGGATTTTACGCATCCGCAGTTGAGAAACGGCAATGACCAGATAGACCAGCAGTGCGATGGCACCGGAACTGTCGATCAGGAATTTAAACACCTTGGCCGGGGCGTAATAGTTGACGATGACGGTGAGGAATGCGGCACCGGTAGACAGCAACACCGCCACATAAGGCGTTTTACTGCGGTTCGTTTTACCCATAAAAGCGGGGGCATCGCCACGTCGGCTCAGGGAGTAGAGCATACGCGAGGACGTATACAGCGCGGAGTTGAGACAGCTAGTCACCGACAGCAAAATGACGCAATCCATGATCAGTTTCGCGTGCGGGATATGCAGTAGCTCCAGTACCGAGCGGTAAGAACCGACTTCTTTCAGTCCCGGCATGTTCCACGGGATCAGCGCCACCACCACAAAAATAGAGCACAGATAGAAGATGGAGATACGCCAGATAACCGAGTTGGTGGCGCGAACGATATGTTTATCCGGGGTATCGGATTCGGCGGCGGCGATGGTAACTATCTCTGCGCCCATAAAGGAGAACATGGTGATTAACATTGCGCTGATCACGGCGCCAAAACCGTTGGGCATAAAGCCGCCCTGATCCCACAGGCGCGAAACCCCGCTGACATCGGCATAAGGGTAGAAACCGCTAATCGCCGCTGCGCCAAGGGTTATAAACGCCAGAATGGCAATCACTTTGCACAGCGCCAGCCAGAACTCGAACTCACCATAATTTTTGACGCTCAGCAAATTACTGCCGGTTAATGCCAGCGTGATAACCAGAGAAAACAGCCAGATAGGAATACCAGGCACCCAGGAGTGAAGAATGATGGCGGCGATATTCGCCTCCAATGGGATAACCAACACCCAGAACCACCAGTACAACCAGCCGATGGTGTAACCCGCCCAAGGGCCGATGGCCTTATCGGCGTAAGTGGAAAAAGAACCGGTATCCGGGGTGGCAACGGCCATTTCGGCCAGCATGCGCATAATCATCACCACCAGCAATCCGGCGAACAGATAGGCTAATAATACTGCGGGACCGGCTTCTGCAATCGCCACACTTGAACCGACAAACAGACTTGCGCCGATTACCCCGGCAATAGACAGCATGGTGACGTGGCGTGATTTCAGCCCGCCCCCTAAATCATGTGATTGTGACACTTGCCCCATCTTTAAACCTCTCGAAAGTATTTCACTTGGGAGAGCACCCCGGCATTCCCGCGCTGGGGCACGCGTATTATTGTTATTGACCCTGTTTGCCGGATGGCGGCTCCGCCTTATCCGGCTTAAAACTCCCCGTTTTGATACGGGTTTAACCCTGCTTTGCCTCGGAAAAACACTGGGCGATAATGTCCAGCCCCTGGCGGATTTGCGCGTCTTCAATGGTCAGTGGGACAAGAATGCGCAGCACGTTGTAGTACGGTCCGCAGGAGAGGAGGATTAGCCCTTTATCGCGGGCACGAGCGACAATTTCAGCTGTCAGTTTGGCGTCTGGTTTCGTGCGATCGCCGTTTTCGAACAGTTCGATAGCAATCATCGCGCCCAGCCCGCGTACGTCGCCAATCTCGCGGTGGGTTTCCGCGATAGCCAACAGGCCTTCACGCAGGGTTTGCCCCAGCTCGTTGGCTTTTTGCAGCAGATTTTCCTGCTCGAAAATGTTTAGTACCGCCAGCGCAGCGGCACAGGCAATTGGGTTACCTGCATAGGTACCGCCCAGACCGCCTGGTGGAATAGCGTCCATGACGTCGGCGCGTCCGGTCACGCCTGCCAGCGGGAAGCCTCCGGCGATGGATTTAGCGAAGGTGGTGAGATCGGGCGCAACGCCCATCTGCTCCATGGCAAACAGCGTACCGGTGCGGCCCGCACCGCTCTGTACTTCATCAGCAATCAGCATGATCCCGTGTTCGTCACAAATAGCGCGCAGACGTTGCATAAAAGCAGGGGAAGCGGCGTAAAAACCACCTTCGCCCTGGACGGGTTCAATTACGATGGCGGCGACGTCTTCTGGCGCGGCATCGTTTTTGAAAATGCGGTGAATGCTGGCGATAGCATCGTCGTCACTGATGCCGTGCAGCGGGCAAGGATAAAGCGCGCGATACACGTGGCCCGGCATCAGCCCCATTCCGGCAGAGTATGGGTTCACTTTCCCGGTCAGTGACAAGGTGTAGTGGGTACGGCCGTGGTAAGCACCGCTGAAGGCGATTGTGCCGGTGCGTTTGGTGGCGGCGCGGGCGATTTTCACCGCATTTTCTACCGCTTCAGAACCGGTGGTCACCAGCAGGGTTTTCTTGGCGAAATCACCCGGCACTTTCTTATTCATGATTTCGCACAGCTCCAGGTATGGCTCATAGGCCAGTACCTGGAAACAGGTATGGGACAGCTTTTTCAACTGCGCTTCTACCGCAGAGACGATCTGCGGGTGCAGGTGACCGGTGTTCAACACTGCAATACCGCCAGCAAAGTCAAGGAATTCACGGCCTTCAACGTCCCAGACCCGACAGTTTTCTGCACGCTCGGCAAAAATAGGGTGGATCTGGCCTACGCCACGGGGAACGGCGTTGCTGCGACGTTGCATAAGTTCTTTGTTGGTGCTCATCAGGTGTTCTCCAGTATTTATTTTATTAAAGGCCGATGCACATATATTTGATTTCTAAGTAGTCTTCGATGCCGTATTTTGATCCTTCACGGCCAAGACCGGAGGCTTTGATTCCCCCAAACGGGGCGACTTCGTTGGAGATAATGCCGGTGTTAATCCCGACGATGCCGTACTCCAGCGCTTCGCCAACGCGGAAGACGCGGCTTAAATCACGGGCGTAGAAATAGGCGGCCAGACCAAACTCGGTGTCGTTGGCCTGAGCGATGACGTCGGCTTCGTCTTTAAAACGAAACAGCGGAGCCAGCGGTCCGAACGTCTCTTCTTTGGCGACCTTCGCGTTGTCAGGCACATCTACCAGAATGGTGGGCTGGAAGAAGTTACCGCCGAGCGCATGAGGTTTACCGCCCGCGATAATGCGCGCGCCTTTATCCAGAGCATCGGCGATGTGTTCCTGCACTTTGGCAACCGCTTTATCGTCGATCAGCGGTCCGGTGGTGACCTCTGGTTGCAGACCATCGCCGAGATGCAGTTTGCTCACTGCATGCTGGAGTTTTTCGGCAAAACGCTCATACACACCGTCCTGTACGTACAGGCGGTTGGCGCAGACGCAGGTTTGCCCGGCGTTACGGAACTTCGAGGCCAGCGCACCTTCCACGGCTTTATCAAGATCGGCATCGTCAAAGACGATAAACGGCGCATTGCCGCCCAGTTCCAGCGATACCTTTTTGATGTCTTTGGCGCACTGCTGCATTAACTGACGGCCAATTTCGGTTGAGCCGGTAAATGACAGTTTGCGCACCAGCGGGTTGCCGGTCAGCTCGTTACCGACCGCGCTCGCAGAACCTGTCACCACGCTGAAAACGCCAGCCGGGATCCCGGCGCGATTAGCCAGTTCTGCCAGCGCCAGAGCGGAGTAGGGGGTCTGGCTGGCGGGTTTAAGCACCATCGTACAGCCTGCTGCCAGCGCCGGACCGGCTTTACGGGTGATCATCGCTGAGGGAAAGTTCCACGGCGTAATCGCGGCGGTAACGCCGATCGGCTGCTTGATGACGATCAGACGCTTATCGGCCTGATGACCAGGGATTGTATCGCCATAGATGCGTTTGCCCTCTTCGGCAAACCACTCAATAAAGGAGGCGGCGTAGGTAATTTCGCCTTTGGCTTCCGCCAGTGGTTTTCCCTGTTCCAGGGTCATCAGACGGGCGAGATCGTCTTGATGCTCAATCATCAGGTTGAACCAGCGGCGCAGAATGTTGGCCCGCTCTTTGGCAGTCAGCGCACGCCAGGCCGGCAGAGCGCGGTTTGCGGCGTTAATCGCTTCGCGGGTTTCATCTGCCCCCATTTTAGGTACGCTACCCAATTGCTGACCGTTGGCGGGATTGGTCACCGCGATGGTCTCGCCGCTGTTAGCGTCACGCCAGTTGCCGTCGATCAGTGCCTGCTGGCGAAATAAGGTTGGATCGTTAAGTTGCATGATTGCTTCCTGTCTTAATCGGTTTAACGGGTAAATGCGGCGTGTAATGTCTCCACGCTACGTGCCGCACGCAGCGTGCGTCCGGGATTACTCTGGTTCTCCAGCAGCGCATGAACTTTGCTGACAATATGTGCACCGATAGGGATTGCCGATGTTGCCGCCGGAGAAGGTGCGTTACAGGTGTGAATTGAGCGTGGCGTGGTGACAAACAGAAAATCGTCGATAAGCTTGCCATCAGGTGATACCGCCTGTGCCCGCACGCCCGCAGGCCACGGTTGCAGATCCTTAAGCGTCAGGCTCGGACAGTACTTTTGTACCAGCCGCAGATAACCGCTTTTGCACAGAGAATTCTTCATTTCGCCAAGCCCTGAGCGCAGGTTGTTTTGCAGCACGCGGCGAATACCAGAAGAGCCGAGGATCTCCAGCGTATCGCTGAGCGAGAAGTCACGCTTACGGTAGCCTTCACGTTTAAATGCCAGCACCGCGTTGGGGCCGACCGTGACGCTGCCGTCAATCATCCGGGTCAGATGAACACCGAGAAACGGCATTGCCGGGTCGGGGATGGGGTAGATCAGATGGTTAACTATCTGATTATGTTCTGGCGCCAGGCGGAAATATTCGCCACGGAACGGGCAGATGATAAAGCCAGGTTCAACGCCGAGCATTTTCACCAGTCGGTCCGCCATCAGGCCAGAACAACTAATCAGCGTCGCGCCTTCATATTCCTGGCCCTGACGGGTATGGACAATCACGCCCGTAGCGTGCTCTTTCAGCGCGCTGACCTCGGCGTTGTAAATAATCTCACCGCCTTTGGCCTGGAAAATATTCGCCATCGCGGCGGTGACTTCACGGTAGCTGACGATCCCGCTCGACGGAACAAAAATGCCGCCCAGACCGGTGATATTCGGTTCACGCTCGCGAAGCTCCTGCGCATTCAGCCATTCGCGCTCCAAACCGTTAGCGGCGGTGCGATCCCATAGCGCGCGCATGCGCTCCATTTCCAGAGGGGAGGTGGCAACCAGCATTTTTCCGCAGACGTCGTAGCGGATGCCGTTTTGGTCGCAAAAGGCTTTTGTGGCGCGATTTCCGGCCAGGCAAAACTGCGCCTTCAGGCTGCCGGGAGTGTAATAGACCCCGGCATGAATGACGCCGCTGTTGTGGCCCGTCTGGTGACAGGCCGGGCCGGACTCTTTTTCCAACAGCGCGATTCTGGCGTCCGGATAGACATCAATCAGCTGCATGGCGGTCGACATGCCGATAATGCCGCCGCCAATAATCACAAAATCATACATCCGCTTTTTTCCTTCGCGCTTACTGATGAGTCTGGTAGTGGTTTGTCGCGTAAGCGAAATAACCACGTTGGCGCATCAGTTCGCGGCGCAGGTCAGGATGCGAGGTGAAACGATCGCGACCGTGTAGCCAGAACAGGTTGTTGATCAGCAGGAATTTACCCACTGAAACCGGTACGGAAATAATACTTTTGCTGGTTTCCAGCGCGTCGGACAGGTCACTCAGCCAGATGCCTTCTTCATAGTCTTTTGGCTGGACGAACTGGTCGATGTAGCGCATCACGGGACGGCCCTGCTGGTCAACGTCAAATACCGGATGGAACACTTCCTGGCTCACGTTTTTGCTTGGCGGCGCGGCAAAGCGCATGGGGCGACGCGCCAGCGGATGGGTAAAGTACTGATCCAGATGCTCCCAGTCGTCGAGATGTAGCAGCAGCGAGTTGCCGCCAGTCATGTTCTGCTCGTCAATCTTCATCATCAGCACGTAATCGGTGATTTCTTCGAGATAGGTTCCGTCGTTGTGCAATTCCATCACTCGGTGAGGCTGGCGCAGATAGCTGTCTGAGTTATCGACGTTTTTCACCACAAAACGTGCGTAATATTGACCGCTCATCGCATCAAAATTCGAGCGTCCGATTAGATGTGCTACCGCCGTCGCCAGCTTGACCATCTCTTCTGCCTGCGCCACATCATCCACACCAACGGCATTGATCAGCAGTGCGCCTTCGGCACGATCGAGCAACGTTTTCAGCAGCAGAGGCTGCAACTGATTGCCGCACAGGTCGTCGAGGATCTTGCCCACTTTGAAGCGCAAGAAGGATTTGTATTCCAGAGCCTGCACCGGCCACTGCGCGACGGCCTGCAGAAATTGCTCAGTGGTCTCAGCAGAAAAAGTCAGCTCCAGCAGGCGTGGGGATTGGGCTGACGGTTTCAGCGTGAAACCGCTGTAGTGCTGGGCTGGATCTTCAGCGTTCGGTTTTACGGCAGTCAGTGCGTTCATCAAATCGTTCCTCTCAGTAGATTGTCAGGGAGATATGGCGCAGCTCGTTTCGTAGCCATAAATTAAAAATATCTACATTTTTGAAAAACGCGCACATAATGAGCTTGTTTGTTTATTATTTGTGATCAAAAGCAACAAATATTTAACATTGCAAACAATAGGGATTTAAAGCGAAGACAGGGATAGAGCGGTTATATCAGGTGGTAACCACCTGATTTTAAAGAGGGAAATAAAGCATCTTAATGTTCAAGAGCAATAGCGCAGACGTGTTCAACATGAGTGAGATCGTGGTACAAGTCAGGCAAGGTCATCTTCTTACGAATTACGATTTTGAGATTAACCTCGATTTTACCCTTCTTAATATCCCTGATCGTTATGTTTTCAATAATGTTTTTCTGTTGATGGATGCGGGTTATCAGATTTTCGAGCGCATCGCGTTCATCAAGAATAACCCTGACTTTTACTTTTCCGGGGAACTGGTTTTTAGTCTGTAAGAAAATAATGAACGGGCTTAATTTAATTGCCAATAAAAATAAAGCCGTGGCAAAAAAAGCATGAAAATAAAAACCGGCCCCACAGGTGATTCCCACCCCAGCAGATGCCCAGACAATTGCCGCAGTAGTGAGACCAGAAATAGCATCGTCGTGTCGGTGCAGAATGACTCCCGCACCGAGAAAACCAACGCCACTAATAATCTGAGCCGCCAGACGCATAGGATCGCTACGGATGTTCATCGAAATTTCAGCATAGTATTCTGCAGATTGTATTGATACGACAGTTAACACACAGCTGGCTACGGATAAAATAACGCAAGTTTTGAAGCCAACCGGTTTCCCTTTCGATTCTCTTTCCAGGCCTATAATGCCACCCAGAATAAATGCAATGCTGATTTTGATGATCGTAGTTAAAGGCAACAATCCTTGCTCATTGATGATGGCGGCCAGATTATTCATGCAATTACCTTAATGAAAGAGTCTTTAACGATCAGGAGTTTGCTTTTTTCAATGGGAGGTCTGCTTTGCGTTTTGAAATATCGTCCCGGAAGAATATCAGGAAGAATACGCTGACCACTGCGGCAACGCCTGCTGAAACTAGCCAGAATGTTTCCCATTGCGGTAACGCCTGTGGGCCTTGTTCCGTCACGGTGCTGTTGAAGATTTGACCGCATACGGTAGAGGCAAACAGCAAACCGACGCCGTTGGAGACGATAAATCGCAAGCTTTGGGCTTGTGCTTTGATCTCTGGCGCGGCTTTACGGTCAACATAAATGTCGCCCACGGTAAAGAAAAAGTCCCAGCAGAATCCCTGCAACATCAGGCCGATCAGCACAAACATCATGTTGGCATCCAGTGATGCATGAGCAAACAACAGTGTGCGGATGATCCAGCAAACGGCGCCCAACATGAGAGTAATTTTGAAGCCGGCTTTCAGTAAGAAAAACGAGAGCAGGAACATAAAAATGACTTCACAGGCGATGCCGACCTGCATCATTGACGCGGCGTTATCGAATCCAAGCGCTTTTAAAAAGACCGGGATATAGGCGGAATAAGCTGTTTTGGGGATCATCAGGACAAAAATACTGAGCATCAAAACCGAGAAACTGCGGTCCTTGAAGAGTGCCAGAGCGTCCAGACATAACAGATCGCGGAGTGTAAATACGCTTCCTTTTGCTTTCGGTGGGGTGTTTGGCAACGTAAAGCAGTAAAGGCCGAGCACGACACCGGAGGCTGACGCAATATACCAGGTGATGGTATTTCCAGAATAGCCCATTTCACCAATAATAAAACCGATGACCATAAAGCCAAATGTGCCGAACACACGAATAAAGGGGAAGTATTTCACCCCGTTAATGTGGCTGAAACTGATGCTGTTAGCCAGCGCAGTTGTTGGATAAAACAGCAGACCGACCAGGAAGATCATGGTCAACGTCATGCCCGTGTTTTGCGCCTCAATAAATTGTGGAACAAACAACAGTACGCCAGCATTAATTAAATGCAGGATCGCCATGACTTTTTGTGACGAAAAGAAACGGTCGGCTACCATGCCAATAAAGAGTGGCGAAAGAATGGTCGCCAGACCAAGCAAAGCATAAGATGAGCCAATAATGGTCGCCATACCATAGGTACTTAATACCAGTCCCATGGTCATATTCCAGGCGCCCTGCATGAAATATTGTATGAACATCATAACCAGCAGGCGTGGTGTTTTATTAAGGTCCATATTGCATATCCTTATTGGTTGATGCTCAGGTTAAGCCCATCCCAGGCGACAAGAATGTTCTCTTTGTCGCACGCCGCCACGAGATCGTCGTGCAGTAGACCGCCGCTGTGTGAGACATGCGAGACGATGAGTTGGCTATTTTTCTCAAGGCAGCCCAGTTCTGCAAGCCTGTCTCTGGCGGCGAAAACGGTTTCCAGACTCATGTGGTTATTTGTACGGTTATCACCATTAAAACCGTAGGTACATTCCAGCACCGTTAAATCGATCTTTTTCCCTTTCAACCATTGCCAGGTGAGTTCAGGGAACCAGCCCGAATCATGTCCATAGAAAATTGACTGACCATCTTTTTCGATAAACCAGGTATAACAAAGCTCCCATTTGGCATGGTTCGCCAGCAGTGGAGTGATTCGGTATCCGCGGGTTTCAACGGTTACGAAGGGAACCAGGCAATGAAAAGCAAATCTTTCTGCGCTGTAGCCTGGTAACACTTGTGCCGCGCCGTTAATCGCACGGTCATTACCAAAAATGTGCAACGGATGAGTAATCTCAAATCCGTACCCTTCCATTCGGCTAAAAAGATCGCCGACGTTGAAATGATCGGGATGTGTATGCGTGAACAGCAGCGATTTGATCTCTGTTGCGTCCAGGCCATCTCGCAGCAGTTGCTGGCTGAATTCAGGCGCGACATCGATCAACAGTTCATCGTCGATGATCGCTGAGGAGTGCGTGCGTATGTCTTTGCCTTTACGAATACGGGCTTGCTGACAGTGCTCACAACGGCAAAAAGGATTGGGTATCCCTTCGGATGCTGCGGTTCCCAGAAAATGAATATTCATGTTTCCCTCTTGATCAAAACAGAGTGTTGTTTTTTGAACGAAAATGTAATGAAACGTAATTGGAACGTGTCAATTATTATCCTGCAGCTTCAAGGCAACAACGATCTTTTGTTGCATAAGTGATCCTCTTCAAGAATTTAATAATTTATTTTTATATTTCATGGCTTTGAAATTTTTAGTTCATTTCTTCGTGCTATGTGGGGTTGAGAGGTAGTTATATGAGTGTGTTGATAAAATGCACTTTTTAATATTGTAACGTTCAAATTATCTTGCTGGAGATAGTTTCCTGATGAGCGCCGTGCTAGCATCAAAACATCAGGGGAAGGATGTAAAAATGCCAACTATCAAAGACATAGCAAGAATTGCCGGTGTGTCGCATGGGACTGTCTCGAATGTGCTCAATGGCAGAGGAAATGTAAGCGTTGAGAAGATTGAAGCGGTTCAACGTGCGGCCCGAGAAGTTGGCTATCAGTTGAATGCGCAGGCGCAATCATTGAGAGCCAGCAAAAGTCAGGGAGTGGCCTTGATTCTGCCGGACATCAATGTGGAACGTTACTATCAACTTTATCGGGGATTACACCAGGCCTGGCAACCTTCACTCAGCGAACCGGTTGATCTTTACCTGACTAATGATTTGCCCAATCTGGAACTGGATATTTTGCAAACACTGGCGGCAAAGTCTTACCAGGCTGTTGTCACCGTGAGTTGCCTGGACAACAGCCAGCCCTATTACGATATGCTCAGGCTCTCCCCGGAGAATGTGCTTTTTGCGTATCGCCAGCCAGCCGGTGCAGTTTGTTATTTTAGCCTTGACTATGTGACCGCAGGGGAAGAAACCGCAAGAAGGGCACTGGCGCAGTTGCCGGGTCATATTGGTGTTTTCTGCGAGCCGCTGGAATTTGCCCACTGCGCACGCTTTACTCAAGCGATACAGAAGGTATGCCGGGAGTTAAGTCCGCACACAAAGCTTACGGTTATACCTGCGCATGCCAGTGAAGTTAACACCGTCGCGTTTGACTTTTTCCGGGGGGCGATACCCGATCTGTTTATTGTTCAGGACAGTGAGAAGACGCGTGCGTTGACGCAAGCGTCCTGGTTTGGGAGTTCTCAGTCCTGCCCGCCGATAGTACAACTGAGTGATAATCTTCCTGCATCTTTTGATGGAATCACCAGCTATCAGATGGATTATGCCCGCCTGGGGACAACTATTGCTTCATGTATTCGCCAACCCAAAAGTAAAGAGAAGCACCGTATTCTGACGAATTGCGGTTTTTCCTGGAATGGGCAATACGCTCCGCCTCATGAGACGGAGGCGACGCTGAATATGTTAATTTTGCCCAGCCCTTCGACCGATGCGCTGAAGAAACTGTTACCTCACTTTTATCGCCAGACCGGTATTAAGGTTAATCTTGCGGTTTATCCGTATGATGAGGTTTTTGAAATTCTCTCTCATCTTCACCTGCACCCTTATTACGATTTACTGCGAATCGATATGGCATGTTTTCCCTGGTTTGCAGAAAAAGCATTATTGCCGCTGGAGTCGGTCTCCCCCGAACTCCCGTTATTGCTGGATAACTTCTCTGAGCAAATTCAGCAGCACTTCAGCCAGGTGAATGGGACTGCATGGGCAATTCCCTTTGATGCCAGTATGCAGCTTCTGTTTTATCGACGAGATCTGTTTGAAGATGCGACGATTAAACGGATGTTTTATGAATCAACAGGCAAAGAGTTAACGCTACCAGAGAATTTCGCACAATTTGATGAGATTGCCGCTTTCTTTAGTCAATTGCATCAGCCAGAAAACAGACAGCGCCCGATGGGAACGGCGGTGACGTTGGGCAGCTCAGGACTTATCGCCACTGAGTACTTGCTGCGTTACTACGCGTTAGGGGGACGATTGGTGCGTGAGGGCGAGCCGGTACAACTTGATGCTTCGCTTGCTGCCGCTGCACTCGAAGAATATCTGCACCAGCTTTCTATCGCCGTGAATCTCCCTGGTGAGTGGTGGAGTGATGCGGTTAAACAGTTTGAGCGTGGAAATCTCGCCATGCTGATTATGTATCTCAATTTGTTTAACGATGTTGCGCATACGACCATCGCCCCCACGATCGGCTATGCTCCCGTTCCGGGGCAGCTTCCACAATTGGGCGGTGGCTCTATTGGAATGTCTCGCTACAGTAAGAAGAAAAAACAGGTTGAGCAGTTTTTTCATTGGCTTTATTCCGATGAAATTTCGCGCCATCTGGTTCTATTGGGGGGCAACAGCGCCTGGTCTGGAATATGTCACGATCAAAATGTTCTCAATCTCTACCCGTGGTTTAATTTACTGAATGAAAAAGGCATGACGGGAATACGGGAGTCTCAGGGAAGTAAAGGTGAGTCTTTTAACCTGCGACAGGCAGAGATTATTATCGGGCAAGGCGTGACGAATGCGATTAACGGCATTATGGACGTCACGCAGGCCGTGGAATACATCAATGCGCGGATCAGAAACGAAACGGGTGCCTGAAATATGCGACTCCTCGCCTCTTACTGATGACGTAAGAGGCGAGAAAAAGCGGTTAACAGTAACCCACTTTATAAATGCGCCCGCTCTGGATGCCTTCGACGCTGCGGCGATAGGCGTTGGCGACCGTGACGGCGGGGACGCTTTCAAAGCCGGGGAAGAACCCGTCAAAGGCTTCGGCGGATTCACTCAGTACGGTCGGACTTATCAGGTTAATACGCTGACCACGCTTTAGCTCACAGGCAGCGGCGCGCACAAATCCTTCCAGACCGGCATTGATCGTTGCCGCATTTGCGCCTTGTGCTATGGGCTCGTGGGCGATAATGCCGCTAATTAACGTTATCGAACCGCCATCATTGAGGAAATGCTGCCCGGTTAAGGCCAGACGTATCTGGCCTAACAGTTTATCCTGAAGCCCCTGATTAAAGTCCTGGTCGGTCATTGTCGACAGCGGTCCAAAGAACAGATTGCCGGTGGCGGAAACGATCGCATCTACCCGACCGACTTTTTCGAACAATGCCTCGACACTCTCCTGCGAGGTGATATCGACCTGGTAATCCCCCTGCGTGCGACCTACGCGGATCACCTCATGTTTACGGCTTAACGTTTCAGTGACTGCGCGACCCACTGTACCACTGGCACCAATAATGACGATTTTCATAACCACCTCCGCAATAGTGTGAGCCGCTATTCTTTAATGAAAATGAAATCGGATAAACTGGCTAAAAGTTAGATGATTACTAACCAGGGGTTTGCAATATGGATAAGTTACGCGGCATGGAAACGTTTGTCGCCGTGGTGGAGAGCGGGAGCTTTACTTCTGCGGCGACGAGGCTCGAGATGTCTGCGGTGATGGTGGGAAAATATATCGCCCAACTGGAAGCGCAGCTCGGCACGCGTTTGCTGGAGCGCAATACGCGTCGCCAGAGTCTGACCGATGCCGGACGCGTCTATTTTGAAGAAGCTCGTCGCGTGCTGGAGCAGGTATCGATAGCCGAACGTTCGGTAGAGCGTCTGCGGCTGGCACCAGCAGGGACGCTGCGCATAAGCGCGCCCACGTCTTTTGGCGCTTGCGTGATCTCGCCACTGGCCGCTGCGTTTTTACAGACCTGGCCAGAGGTGCGCATTGAACTGGATCTAACCAACCGGATGGTTGATCTGGTTAATGAAGGTGTTGATCTGGCGATCCGCATTGGCGATATCCATCAGACTGACGTGGTGGCGAAATACCTGTGTCCCTACCGTATGGCAATTTGTGCTTCGCCAGAATATCTTGCCCGCCATGGCACCCCCCGGACGCCCGCGGATCTGGTGGATCATCTGTGTCTGTCCCATACCGTGTGGACGGCCCGCAACGAGTGGATACTGCCTGGCGTGACGGGGGAAGTCAGATGGAAACGCGATGCGATCCTGCGCTGTAACGATGGTCATGGACTGCGTATGGCGGCGGTAGCGGGGGCTGGGCTGTTATTGCAACCGGAGGTGCTGTTGGCAGAAGAGCTGGCTACTGGCAAGTTGGTTCGTATTCTGGAAGGATTTACGCCACAGCCGCGACCGATTCATTTGCTGTGGCGACAGGATTTGCGTCCATTGCCCAAGCTGACACGGTTTGTTGAACACGTTCTTAGTGCAGTTCAGGAATTAAGATGAAAATGCCGGATGGCGCTGCGCTTATCCGGCCTACAGTGGCGATTAATCGTAGGCCGGACAAGGCGCGTTACTAACCGATATCCACCTGCGGTTTGCTGTTGCGTTTACGGATCATGCGCAGCACTGGCGGGACCACGATAACCAGTACCGCCATCACCAGCAGCACTTTCGCCACGCCGCTGGCCCACAGAATATCCATACTCCCGTTACTGATAGACAACGCCCGGCGCAGGTTCTGCTCCAGCATTTCCCCGAGAACGAAGCCCAGAATCAATGGCGACATTGGGAAGTGCATTTTACGCAAAATGTAGCCCAGCACGCCGAGGGCGACCATCAACACCAAATCGAAGGTAGTGCTGTGGACAGCGTACACACCTACCGCGGAGACTGCCGCAATAGCGGGTACCAAAAACCACAGCGGAATGGTCAGCATGCGGGTAAACAGACCGATCAGTGGAATGTTCATCACCAGCAGCATTACGTTAGCGATCAGCAGCGCCGCAATCAGCCCCCAGACGATATCCGGCTGTTCAGTGAACATCGCCGGCCCCGGGGTGATGTTGTACAGCGTCAGCGCACCCATCATAACCGCCGTGGTACCGGAGCCCGGCACGCCGAGCGTCAGCATTGGGATGAAAGAGCCGCAGGCCGAGGCGTTGTTGGCGGCTTCTGGTGCCGCTACGCCACGAATATCCCCCTTGCCAAAGCTGTCGCTGTTGCCGCTGAGCTTTTTCTCGGTCATGTAGGTGATGGCACTGGCAATGGTGGCGCCAGCGCCAGGCAGAACGCCGACGAAAAAGCCAATCACTGATGAACGCAGGGTGGCTCCTACGCACTGTGCGCCTTCTTTGGCGTTGAACAACATGCGGCCCGTTTTACGCACCAGCGTCTGGCCACTGCTGGTATGTTCCAGCATTAACAGTATTTCAGAGACAGAGAACAGCCCAATCACCACTACGATAAACTGCACACCGTCGGAGAGATGGACACTGTCAAAAGTAAAGCGATAAACCCCGGTGTTGGCGTCTACGCCGACGGTCGCAAGTCCGAGACCGATAAGCGCTGCCAGAAATGATTTCAGCGGATTTTGCGCCATCATGCTGCCGAGACAGGCAATGGCGAAAACCATTAAGGCAAAGTATTCTGCCGGACCGAAGGCCAGCGACCATTGGGCTAACGCCGGGGCAAACAGAATGATGCCGCCGATGGCGATAAGCGAACCAAAGAAAGAGCTGACCGCCGAGATAGAGAGCGCCACGCCGCCGCGTCCTTGCTGCGCCATCGGGTAACCATCCAGCGCGGTCATAATCGCCGCCGCATCGCCGGGAACATTCAGCAGGATGGAGGAGATGCGCCCGCCATATTCACAGCCAATGTAGACCGTAGCCAGCAGGATCAGCGCGGATTCTGCGGGCAGATGCAAAGCAAAGGCCAGCGGCAGCAGGATCGCCACGCCGTTGATTGGCCCAAGGCCAGGCAGCAAACCCACAATGGTGCCTACAAAACAGCCTATCAAGGCGATGACCAGGTTTTCCGGCGTCATTGCCACCGCGAAACCCTGAGAAAGATAAATCCAGGTATCCATCGTTTCTCCGTTAACCCAGCCAGGCGCCGAGTGGTAAGGTGACGTCAAGCAGTCGGTCAAAGGCATACCACAGCAGAATGCCGAGCACCGCGCCGGAAATACCCGCAGCCGGGATGGTTGCGCCGAACAGCATGCCAATCACCACGGTGAGAATGGCAGTGGCGATGGGAAAACCGAGCCACTCAAAACCCCAGGCGTACATCAACAGAACAATTACCATCGTCAGCAGCTTTTGCAGCACGTGGCGACGGGGCCAACTGATGGTATCCGGATGGCGCAACAGCAGCGCCACGGCGCATACCAACATCAGACTGATAATGCCCAGCGGGAAGGGACGCGGCCCTACGGGTTCATAGCTGTATTCGCTGCTGATTTGCCAGGCCACGAACAGCCCGGCTATGCAGAGCAACAGCCAGATACCTGCAAAAATACGATCGCTCATCATCTTTGCCTCTGCGTTTACTTCGCCAGACCGAAGGCTTTCGCCTGCTCACGATAATCCGTAACCTGTTTTTTCACGTAGTCGTCGAGCTGTTTGCCGCTCATGTTGAACTCAAACAGACCGCGCAGATCGCGTTGTTTTTTAAACTCATCGGTCTGCTGGAGTTTGTTAAAGGCATCAACCCACCACTGATACTCAGCGTCGCTGACTTTTGGCCCAACGTAGAAGCCACGAATGATAGGCCACACGAGGTCATAACCCTGCTCTTTGGCGGTTGGCACGTTGGCTAACTGGCCCGGTAGGCGTTCATCAGAGAATACCGCGAGCACGCGGATTTTGTCGCCGCTGAGGTAGGGCACCATCTCACTGAGATCGCCGGAAACCACCTGTACGTGATTTCCCATCAATGCGGTAACCGGTTCGCCACCGCCTTCAAAAGCCACATAGCGCATCTTGTGCGGATCGACATTGGCTTTTTGCGCCAGCAGCGCCGACTTCATCCAGTCCTGGCTACCGATAGAAGCACCTGCGCCAATGACCACGCTGTTAGGGTCTTTCTCCATTGCCGTAAGCAGATCTTTCAGCGTTTTCCATGGCGCATCCTGACGTACGGCAATCATGCCGTAGTCGGTGCCGACACTTGCCAGCCAGCGGACATCATCCACACCGTAGCGACCAAACTTGCCCTGTGACAGGTTCAGCAGGGAGCCGCCGGAGAAGGCCACCACGGTTCCCGCTTCAGCCGGGCGTTGAGCGACGATCGCGTTATAGGCCACGGCACCAACGCCGCCAGGCATGTAGGTCACGCGCATCGGTTTTTCGATAGCACCGGTTTCCATCATGCTCACCTGAATCAACTTACAGGTGAGATCGAAACCACCGCCGGGTTTAGCAGGGGCGATACATTCAGTGCGCGATGGCGCTTGTTCGGCCAGTACAGAGGTGCTCATCAGTAAAATGCTTGCAGTAAGGGTACGAAGTAACTGTTTTTTCATTGTTTATCCTCACGCCGGAAAACCGGATTTTCGGGTACGGAAGAAGATTTTTGTGATTATGTGAGCCGATGTGTAGCAGTTCGGTTGCGTGATTGTTAAAACATTAACCTTTCAATTCCCTTTCAATGCGGCAGAAACTTTACAGGATGTGATATGCGTCTCTTATTAGCGGAAGATAACCGTGAGTTAGCTCACTGGCTGGAGAAAGCGCTGGTGCAAAACGGTTTTGCCGTTGACTGCGTTTTTGATGGCCTGGCGGCCGATCACCTTTTACATAGTGAAACGTACGCGCTGGCGGTGCTGGATATCAATATGCCGGGGCTGGACGGCCTCGAAGTCGTTCAGCGCCTGCGTAAACGCGGACAGACGCTTCCCGTTCTGCTGCTTACGGCGCGCAGCGCGGTGGCCGATCGGGTGAAGGGACTGAACGTCGGGGCCGATGATTATCTGGCAAAGCCGTTTGAAATCGAGGAGCTGGATGCCCGGCTGCGGGCCTTGCTACGGCGCAGCGCGGGGCAGGTACAAGGCATCCAGCAACTGGGGGAACTGGCGTTTCACGATGAAGGCTATTTTCTCTTGCAGGGGCAGCCGTTGGCGCTCACGCCGCGCGAACAGGCGCTGTTGACGGTGCTGATGTACCGTCGGTTGCGACCGGTTTCACGCCAGCAGTTGTTTGAGCAGGTCTTCAGCCTGAGTGATGAGGTCAGTCCTGAAAGCATTGAGCTGTATATCCATCGTTTGCGCAAAAAGCTACAGGGAAGTGATGTGCGCATCGCCACGTTGCGTGGTCTGGGCTATGTGCTGGAGCGTAGCGATGAAGTGGGTTAAACCCCAATCGTTATACCTGCAACTGCTGATGTTTTTGGGCCTGCCGCTAATGTTGCTGTGGGGCCTGTCAGCATTTAACAGCTATGTCAGTGCGCTACAGGCGGCGACCCAGGCGTATGACCGCACGCTGCTTTCATCCGCCAGGACCGTCTCCGAGCGGCTGGTGGTGCGCAATAAACAGTTAGAAGTGAATGTGCCATGGGTGGTGCTGGACAGCTTTGAATTGAATATGAACGACCGACTGTATTACAAAGTGGTTGATCCGGCGGGGAAGGTTATCTCTGGTTATGACGATTTACCGGCGATGCCGCCTGCTACCTCGCGCACGCGGCTTTATCCGGCGCTGGCATGGTTTTATCACACTGAATATCGCGGTGAGGCAATCCGTGTGGCGCGTCTGCTGCAGCCTGTCAACGAAGGTGGCATTGTTGGCATGGCGGAGATTTATGTTGCCGAAACGCTGCAATCGCGACGTTATCTGGCACGACAGCTGTTGTTTTCCTCGTGGGTTTCGCAAGGGCTGTTGGTACTACTGACTCTGGTGCTGGTTGGCTGGCTGCTGCGCCGGGTGCTGCGCCCGATGCGCCAGCTGTCATCGCTGATGGTGCGTCGTGAGCCAGGGCTACTGACGCCGCTGCCGGAGCTGCTGCCGTGGTCGGAAACCCGTCTACTGATTGTGGCGTTTAACCGCTATCTGGACCGACTTCGCGGCCTGATTTCTCGCCAGGAGCGCTTCAGCGCGGATGCTTCCCATCAGCTTAAAACGCCGTTGGCAGTGCTGAAAACTCAGGCGGCGGTGGCTCTCGCCAGTCAGCAGCCGCAGCAGTGGTACGAGAGTCTGCAAGCCATGAGTACCACGCTGGATAACACCATTCAACTGACTGAAAGGCTGTTGCAGTTGTCTGCGGTGAAGCGCAAAGAGCAAGGGGAAAGGCATTTCTCGCCGGTTAATCTGTATGAGGTGGTGCAAACCAGCTGTTTTACCCGACTGGCGCAAGCGCGTAGTAAAGGGATCGATCTGGGCTATGAAGGGGATCAGGACGCTGTGTGGGTTGAGGGAGATGAAGTGCTGCTCGGCGAACTGTGTGGGAATCTGCTGGATAACGCACTGAAATACACGCCGACGCAGGGGATGGTGACCGCCCGGCTGCAAAGAGAAGGAGAGGCCGTGGTGCTGGTAGTCGAAGATAGCGGGCCTGGCATTGATGAACAAATGGTGCATCAGGCGCTGCTCCCGTTTCATCGTCTTGATAACGTCGGCAATATTCCTGGGGCAGGAATCGGTCTGGCGCTGGTCAACGACATTGCTCGCCTGCATCGTACGCACCCACAGCTATCCCGGAGTGAAGCATTAGGCGGGTTAAGCGTACGGATGCGGTTTTTATGTCTGGAGCGAGAAGGGCAGGACGATCGGTGTCGTCCTGCGCCCGTTATTTAAAGGTCACTGTCGCATTGACCGGGATACTAAATGCGCCTGGTTGAGGAGGGTTCTTCAGCCAGAACAGGGTCGCCATGAACTCTTTGCGCCGACTGTCGCTCTGGTTGTTAAACGCGCCGCTGGTAAAATCGATGCGGTTGCCGCTGATAATATCCCCGGCGCCGGGCCGTGCAGCATCCTGAAGCGTAACGCCGATATCCGGCGTACCCTGACCGGTAAAAACCGTGCCGCTGTTGTGCGTGGTGCCGGTAAAGCTTATCGCGTAATTGATGCCGCGACATTCATGCTTCCCGGCAGCTTCTGCAGCGATAACGGCAAACTGTTTGCTGTGGCTGTTATCCTTGCCCGCTTTGGCTTCGGTAATGCTGATCCTGCCAAACTCGACGGTATCCGTTCCTTTGTCTGAGGCAATAGAGACGATCGGTTCGCAGTTGATATAACTGATGTTATTCAGGCCAGTCAACGCGGGACCAAAATTTTTTGCTGGTCGACTGGTGGAACAGTTTGTACCGCAAGCGTTAATTCCGCCGATACCATCGACGACGAAAACTTTGTTGATGGTACGACCGGCCAGCGCGGGTAAAGGATCAGGTAGTTTTCCGGTAGCAACCAGACTGAGATTAAAGGTAAAAGAGAAAGTTTGCGAAAGTGCCGGGCAGGAACGGGTATTTCCGTTGTTACAGTGGTTATTTGAACCTGTGCGGGGCAGCGTTGCCTGATATTGCGTGGTGACGGCCTGCGCGCTCTGATCGTAAGAACGACCATCGATGCTCACCACCAGTTTCATATTGGTTCCCTGCAAAAAATGCGCAAACTCATGGTCGGGATCGATGTAGATTCTGGCCGCTTCGCCCTGGGGCATATGGTCCGTGTCGCTGCAGGTGACGCTAACGGTCTGTGAATTGGACACCCAGACGGTGTCTCCGGCGGCGGTGCTGTGGCTAATTTTAATCGGATCAACGTGTACAGAGACGCTGTTTGCTGTACAGGTAACCGCATAGCTTGTACTACTGAAGATCGGCAAACAAAACAGCACCACGAGTTTAACTATTTTTAACGGATTCATTGATTGCACCTTACGAACCGACGCACTGGGCAGTAATTTGTGTATATCCGATTTTCTTCACCGGCTGGTGATGGTTATCCGGCATTTGAATAAAGCAGTGTTCATTGGTATGTGAGCCCCAGCGCACTTCCAGGCGCGAATTATCTTCCACGCCGCTGGCATACAGAGCGCCATGCAAACCGACCAGGCCGTGATTGCGGCCTTTGGCATCCCGAACGATCGCACCAACCGGTGGGGCTATGTTGCCGGGTATGACTGCATTCACCAGATAGTTGCGCCCGCTGAAGGTTTCAAACACGACTTTGCCGATGGCTTTCTCTGTCGGGACAATTTTTTTCTGTGCCTGGGGAATATCCAGACCGGCGCCAATATCGGCGGTATTCAGACTCACCACGTTGTAATGCCAGGCATCTGCCGCAGTCAGGACCGCATAGCCGTTACCGTCTATCGCCACGCCGTTTTGTTGCTGGATATGGACGCCGTCGGCATTTTGAGCCTCGACCAACACCATGGTGTCACCCGGAGAGTGCATAAGCGTAACGCCGCCTGCGTGCAGCATCGCCCCGCCTCTGATGCCCATATTCATATTCTGGTAGTTGCGCCCGGCGCTATAGCCTCCCTGAACGTTCATCTTGTCGCCTTGCCAGGCGGCGTTAACGCCGGCAGCGGAATCCTGTCGATCGGTGGTACTGCCTTGAACGCCCCAGCTCAGACGATCGTCAAATGCGGTGTTGCTGTAGCTGGTGGAGTAGCTGTCGCCATTCTGCTGGCTATGCATCACGTTGGCAGAGACAAAGCCGTGGCTGTCCATGAAATCAAATGGGATGGATAACGTCAGGTTGATACTGCGGTCCTGGTAGTCGTACTGGTTGCGGGTGTCCTGCACGTATACGCTCCAGTTGATTTTCCCCAGCGTATCGTTGTAACCCAGCTGTATCGTGCGGTCGTGACTCCCGTTGTGCCAGTAGTTTTGCTGGCTGGCGCTGACGTAAAGCGAGGCGTTATCCCACAAACGCTGATTAACAGAAACCTCAAAACGTTGGCGGCGATTATTGTAGTTACTGGTGTAGTAATGCTTTTTGTTGTGCTGCTCGCCAGGGTAACGCAGCTGCTGATTGGGGTCGTCATAGGCGATGTCGTAATAACCCGAGGACCAGCTGTTATGCTCGTTAATGGTGTCGCTAAAGCTGTAATAGCCGGATGTATTGTAGCGGTAGCCAACCAGACGCAAATCCGTGCCGTACTGGTTCAGCGATTTAGAATACAGGAAACGGTAACTTTGCCCCGTGGACGCTTCTCCGCTGGCAAGCTGTGCTCGGGCGGTGGTGATATCAAAGGAGATCGCGCCGAACTGATGCAGATCCTGAGCGACCCCAGTGGCAATCGCGTTGTAACTTTCCGCCGTCAGTAAACCGCCGTACAGCGTGGTTCCAGAGCTGAGGCCATAGCTCAACGTTCCCTGGACAAAACGGGGCCGCCAGCCGCCACTGTAACCGTCACGGTATTCCCCGGCCGTAAACTGAAAACGGCTGTTACCTGCGCGCAGCATGTTCGGTACCGCCGAATAAGGCACGCTGAAATTGCGACGGCTGCCATCGGCTTCAATAACGCTAACATCCAGATCGCCACTCTGGTTGCTGGGGTTAATATCGTCGATGTCAAACGCGCCCGGCGCGACGTTTTTACTGTAGATCAGGTAGCCATTTTGCCGGATTTCGATTGTGGCATTGCTGTTGGCGACGCCGCGAACGACCGGGGCAAAATCGCGTTGGCTATCAGGCAACATATTTTCATCGCTGGTGAGCTGCGCCCCGGTAAACTGGATGCTGTCGAACACATTGTCATCCGTGTAGGTTTGCCCGATGCGCAAGCGGCTACGTAGCGCAACAATATTGCGCTCCACCCACGTAGAAACCGCCTGCCACTGGCGGCCTGAACCGCTGGCGTAGCTGAACGTGGACTGGTTACGGAAATGCCATCCCGCCAGGTTGATGCCGTTGGCAAAACTGGCAAAAACGGAGTCATGATCCTGACCCTGTTCGGCCAGGCGGGTGGTATTGACGTTGTAGCCGACAAAAGCGGCATTAACCCCATCGTCATAGGCAGACTCCGGGACTGCATCGTGTGCGGTCGAGAGCAGAAAAGCTTCCGGCACTGAAATATCAATACGCTGGTAGTTTGCATCTGCCGTCAGGCGGCTGTTTGCTATCAGCGCTGTGAGCTCAACGCAGGTATCGCTGCGGTCATCCGGGATTTTAATCCCGTATCTGCGCAGATCGTCAGCGCTTAGGCAGGGTTGTGGCTTGCCTTCTGGCTGACGTCTTTTGAAGGCAACATTGCGCGTCTCAACGAAGCTATGATCAATATAAATATCGTATTCAAACGTCCCTTCGCTAAGCCCATCATTACGGGCGATTTGCACCACGGAGGTAATATTTTGCGCACCGTGCACAAAACGGGTATTAAATTGTGGCGCACTGTTGGCGTAAGCAGGCATACACAGGACCAACGTTGACAGCGTAAAGACCTTTTCCTTAAACCGTTGCGGTTGCTTATTTTTTATCATCATTGCAACCCCTGACTTAATAACACGATATCGGGACGTTATTGACCGCGTTAGTGCCGCCGTAATCATCTACCCAGTTAAAATCGATGTGGCTAACTTTTTGCTGCGACAGCGTAAACGTGCGTTCGCCATGAGGATTCACCATATCGGCATCAACGTTTTGGCCGTTAATATGCAATTGCGTCAGAGAAATATGTAACGGTGTTGGATTAACGGCACGCAGAGTATTTCCGTGACATTGCCACTGTAATTTCTCGACCGCTTCAGGTAGCGTCATATTCAACCCCGTAGGGCGATAAAAGAGTTTGATGCGAATTCGTTGCGCCAGTTGTAAGGTATTTTCCTCGTTTTCAATGGTGGGGATTTCCTGCACGTTAATCCACAATACCGATTCAACATCATGGGGAAGCCCGTTGCCCTGGTAAATAGCCCGTAGCACGGCGGATTTATGGCCGTCGAGTTTCAGGATCGGCGGGGTAATTATCATTGGCAGATTGGCCGGCGTCTCATCTGGATTACCCTTATCCAGCCATGTCTGTACCATATATGGCTTGTCTGTATTATTGTTGACGTCAAACATCGCTGCTTTATCGTTCTCATTATAAATAACGCGTGTTTGACCCAAATTAATCGCGCTGTGTGCGGTGCTAACCACGCATAGCAACAGATAAAAGAAGACTTTATTCATCAGGTGCACTTTCCAGATTCAGGGAACAGTGCCATCCATAGCAATCAACGTCCGTTATTTATAAATGACGGTGTAATTCATATCCGCAGTAATTGTGCCTGCCGCAGGCAGCGTTGCGCCTATTTGCTGATATTTGGCGACCAAATCAATATGTGCATCGCCGTTTTGGTCCGGTGTCAATGACACTTCATTCTGACCCGCGGAGAAATCGAGGGCGCTACCGGCATGATCCACTTCGATGCCGACATCGGTGGCAGCAACTGTTGTACGAAACGCTTCCAGAAGTTTTGTGTTACTGCCAGGGGTTTTATCAGTAAATACCACCACATAGCCGCTTCCTCCTGTAGCCCCACTGCAGTTGGTGAATTGCAACGTAAACTGAGTATCGCCGGTGGTAGAGCCTGCGCCGCCAAATAACTGGTTGGTGACTTGCGGTAATACGACGTTTGTATTTGTTGGATTGGCGGTGTTCACTACGCAGGTGCTGGCAACAATTTCACCGGTAAAATGGACCGTCGCGGTGGCTTTAGAACCTGCTCCCGCGGTGGTGGCGTAATTAGTACTTCCTGCCGCGCCAACATTAGCCGCAAACAAAGCAACTAGCGCGGTGCAGGTGAGTGTAATTTTCTTCATCATAACTCCGTTAAATTTATTATTTACCCAGAAGAGTACTTGTCAGAGGCGCAGATTCAGCCGGAGTACATCAATGTCAAAAAATGATGCAGGACTTCATTTAAAAGAAACGATTAACGTTTGTAAATTGCTCAACAAGTCATCCGCTGCGGATATTATTTATTTGCGAAAAATAAGTAAACATAATTTTTTATGTGTGATGAAAGGGTGTTTCAGTAATCTTTTCAGGTTTTTTAACACGGTGTATACATGATTATAAATAACGTATGGGATTATCGTTGTGGTACATTTAACAAAATATCAATGTTGTCATTTATTCTTTTTGGGTGTTTTGAATGAGCGGGTTGATCTGTGTTGAAATTACTGTTGTTAGATGTATAAGTTCGCAGAATGTTGATATTAGCGAGATGTGATATTCATTTTGGGGTTGAACAGTTACAGTGTGTTTTTTATACCTGTAAAGTCATGTTGGTCATCTTCAGTCATCGGAGTTGCTACAATTATTTAAACTAAATTTTTTGTGCTGAATTTGATTGTTCTTCATTTTTGTACATCAGAATGACGATAATTCTAAGATCCAATCAGTAAGCATCACGCTCACAATAAGCTTGCTAATCATTTTCTTGTTAATATATTCCCGTGTTATTTTTCTAAAGGATATTATATACGCTTATATATGCTACGGATTTCTCGTTGTGGGAAGGCGGCAAGTGAGAGGGTCCCGATGAGCCTACCCCAGTAAGTGACCCGGGTATTCATCATACAATTGCACTTGCTATTAGTTCATGAACTGTTATCTGTCAATGCGATTTTTGTTGCAGGTAATTATATTTTCTAATGTGGAAAATAAATCGAGCTTGATTTTAATAGTCAATAAAATCATATTGATGCTGATATCTTGTGAGGTGCTTGTCACAACTTATCATCTTTCTTTTTACATTTACTGACAATCTACCCTTGTGTTTTTTAAGCTTGTGATATAATTAACTTCATGAAATAAGAAAAAAACAATTAAAGATCAATCGATAATAGGTTGAGATATGCTTAAAAATTCGCTAAAGATTAGCAGTCAAGGATATCCGGTCTTTTTAAAACTGGTCGATTTCATTGTTATCAATGTGGTGTTAATTTTTAGCGCCCATCTGCTGGGTTTGGTGCCCTTTAACACCATTGCGATTTTGAGTCTTCTCTTCTCGATCTTTTTCTTACTGTTTGCTGAATACATTAAAATGTACCAGCAAAAGATTAAGACGATCGGTTTGCGTAATCAAAAACGCTTGGTTTTTTGTACGCTGCTGGCGATTTTTTTTAACGAACTGGTCAGTATGACGGTGGCTGAGCCTGAATCACTCGGCTACTTAGACAGACTGCCTTCACCGTTTTATTCAGCCATTATTTACTGGTACTTCATTCCATTACCTTTTCTATACTATATCCGCTTTTTTCTTTTCAAATACACCGCCAGGAAGAATATTCGCGTTGCTGTGATTGGGCTTACTGAGAACGGTCTGGCGGCGGAAAACGCATTGACCACTGAATATGCCAATATCAAATTAGACCTGGCATTTTATGATGAGCGCAGTCCATCCCGTTGCGGCGATGTGGTGGAGAAAATAAAAAGTCCCTTTCGCGGCTCGGTGAGCAATTTAGTTGAGGAAGCCAGGCAGGGAAATATAGACGAAATCTACATCGCTATACCGATGGTTGCTTTACACCGAATTCGTCATTTTTTAGCGATGATGTCTGACACCACCGTAGATACCTATATTGTCCCTGACTTTTATACCTACAGTAACAACATGTCCAAGTTACGCTCCATCCACAACCTGCAAACTATCGGTATCTTCAGTTCACCGTTTGAAGGGGCGGGGTCGTTTATTAAGCGGGCGGAAGATCTGGTTCTTGGCAGCATCATTATGGTGATGATTTCCTCCCTGATGCTGGCTATTGCCATTGGTATCAAACTCACGTCCCGCGGGCCGGTGTTTTTCAAACAGGACCGCTATGGTCTTAGCGGGCAAAAAATTAAGGTCTGGAAGTTTCGTTCTATGCGCGTCATGGAGAATTCCGATACGGTTATTCAGGCCACGAAAAACGATCCGCGGGTAACCAAATTCGGGAGCTTTTTACGCCGCACTTCGCTGGATGAACTTCCGCAATTTATTAACGTTTTGCAGGGAAGTATGTCGATTGTCGGTCCCAGACCTCATGCGGTTACGCATAATGAGCAGTACCGCAAACAGGTTGAAAATTACATGATCCGCCATAAAGTTAAGCCTGGGATCACTGGGCTTGCGCAGATCAACGGGTTCCGTGGGGAAATTGATGCGCTTTATAAGATGGAAAAACGGGTTCAGTACGATATTGAGTACATTCAAAACTGGTCGTTATGGCTGGATTTAAAAATTATTATTAAAACTATTTTCAAAGGATTTGTCGGTAAGAATGCATACTAAATTGATAGTGATTACCGGAATCGTGATATCGCAGTCCGCATGGGCTGATTTAACACCGAAATCACACATTGGCTTTGCGGGGATAGACTTCCAGGGCAAGGTTGCTGTGGACTACGGTTATAATGATAACGTCTCTTATCAGCCACATAGCAACGATGCTATCGGTTCCTCATTTCAGAGTGCAGCGCCAGTGCTGAGTATGAGTGGAGAGCGTGGTCAGGATAAGTATTTGCTGATGTACTCCGGGGATTACCGTAACTACTCAAGCGATTCTGCTGATAACTACAACGATCATTTTTTCCGTTTTAACGGTGCCTGGCGTTATGGGCTCAAGCATGGTTTAACCCTTAATCTGGAGGATTCGCTTGGGCATGAATCCCGTGGTCGTGACATCACCGAGGGTTTTCTACCGAGTCAATTTGAGCAATATGGGATTAAATCCCCGCTGACGACAAATTTTATCAATAGTGAATTGCGCTACAGCTACGGTGCGCCTGATGGTCGCGGCAAAGCGGAACTGGCGTTGTTATACAAAAAACTGACTTTCGGTAACACTTCTGATGTTCGGGACAGCAGTGAAGACTTCTACAATTATATTCAGGAACAGGAATGGCATGAAAATAGCCTGATAGCGGAAGTTTTTGACCAATACTCATCCAGAACGCGCTTTCGCTATAGTTTTATTACTAACCAGCGTCGCTATGATAACAACTCAGAAAAAGACACGAATGAGTACTATTTGCTGTATGGCCTGAAGTCGCAGTTGACGGGGAAAACCAATGTCGACATGAATATTTCATGGCTGTATAAAACATTTGAAAACAACGCAAACTCGCATGATTTTAATGGTCTAAACTGGGACATAAAAGCGGAGTGGAAGCCATTACAACAATCTGTTTTCACGGCTCACTCTGCGCAAAGCATTAAAGACCCATCGGAAGTTGGTGGATATATTTTAGTGACCCAGTATGGTCTTTCTTACCAGCATTTCTGGTTAGGCACTCGTTTTTCTACTTTATTGGACTACTCATTCACTTCGGAAGACTATAAAAAACAGAACAAGGATCGACATGATAAAGATGGTGTGTTTAGCGTAACCATGAGCTATGACTATACGCCGTCGGTTAATTTTGAGATTAAATATCAGATAGATACATTAAATTCGAATAGGGATACTGACTCGTTTTATATCGGTCCCAACGACAATCAGGAAGTCATTAGAACGTTGGGTTATGATAATTCTATGATTATGCTTAAAGCTAAGGTTCAGATCTAAAATGAAAATAATAGAACTGTGCGCGGTTTTGCTTTTCAGTATCCTGTTGGTCGGATGCACAACGTCCAGCCCGCGATTAATGGACGATCCTGCTACTGTTCAGCAGGATTACCGACTTGGGGCGGGGGATACGGTCAATATCGCTGTTCATGGTCAACCCGATATGACGATGCGGTTTATTTTGGATAAGAGTGGGGAAATTAATTTCCCGTTTGTTGGTGCTCTTAAATTACAAGATAAAACCGTTGATCAAGTGACAAAAGAATTAACTCAACGCCTGACCGGAGATTATTTTACCACTCCGATGGTGACGGTGAGCATCGCCGAGTTCCGCAAATACTATGTTTCAGGCGAGGTGAAAAGTCCAAATGGCTTCGCCTATGAGCCAGGGCTTACCGTCGAGAAGTCTATTGCGCAGGCGGGTGGGTTTACAGACCGTGCGGACCGTCAAGATATCAACATTCGTCTGTCGGGTAGCAATCAGCTGCTTGAGAATGTCGATTTAACGCACTCTGTTCATCCAGGGGATGTCGTGATTATTGGCATGGGGTTCTTCTAACGATGAAACTATCTATAGTGGAAAACGGCAAAAAACGAGAAAGCAGTGTCGAATTCTCCCGCTTTGCCAAAGAGCTGAAAAAGAACGCCTGGAAAATCGCGCTGGCCGGTATCGTTGCTGGGGTCGTCGCGTATCCATTAATCAGCATGATGTCCTCAAAGTATGTTTCAACGGCGACGGTGCTGATTAAGGCGCAAGCTGATAACGTTTCTCCGTTTCCTCAGGTTGATGGTTTCGATTCAACGCGTAGTGGTTACTACGAAACACAATATGCGTTGATGCATTCACGTATTGTGCTGGAGAAAGCCGTACGTGATATGAAGCTGGATGAAAACCCGGAGTTTACCGGGGAAAAAGCCGGTGCTCGGGGGGCTGATAGCAATGAAAGTCGGCAACTGAGAATGGAACAGGCGCTGAAAACGCTGGCGAAAAATCTGAATGTCATTGGTATTCGTACGACGAACCTGGCGTCTATTACCTATGAATCAACGTCCCCACAGGTTGCGGCTGACATTGCGAATGGCGTCGCGCAGGCTTTCATCAACTACACGGTGGAGCAGAAGCGTCTGAAAGTGGAGCAAGCTCGTGAACTGAATTTTGAAAAAATGGAAGAGATTCAGAAGTCGATAGCTAAGCAAAAAGACGAGATGGACAACTATCTGAAAAATGCCGGGCTGCTGACCTTCCGTGGAATCGATGGTTTTGAAACCGAGCAGCTAAGTATCGTAACCAATCGCCTGGCCGATGCAACTCAGCGTCGGGTTGCCGCTGAATCCGTCTATAACGAGGTGAACGGGGGAGGTAAGTCCATTGAGAGCGTTATCTCGCTGCCTTCGGTCTCTAATCATGCTCAGATCCAGGATTTGCGCATTGCGTTGATTCAGGCGCAACGAACGTTGTCCGAACAGCGTAAAGTCTACGGGCCAAAAAATCCCGCCATTTTAAAAGCAGAGGCCGATGTTCAGTCGATCCAAAACCAGACTGGACGAGTATTGGGTGAGCTGAAAGTCGGTTTACGCCAGCAATATCTGGCGGCGCTGGCGGACGAAAAAAACTATCAACAGCAGGTGACTGAGCAGAAAGAGATCTTCCAGAAAATGGCGTCAAAACGGGATGCCTGGAACAGTCAAAAGCTGTCGTTAGATAAAATGGAAGACCTGTATAAATCGCTTTATCAACGTACTCAAGAGCTGTCGCTGTCCGGTGTGAATGCTGATGCGGTGTTATACGACCCTGCGGTACCCGCCTTAAAACCGGCGAAACCGAATAAATCTTTGCTGTTGCTGATGGTGGTCATGCTGGTGGTGGTGTTCAGTATCATGTATTTCATTGTTAAAGCGGCAATGGATAACTCAATCGGTACCCTCAGTCGCATGAAAAAACGGCTCAATGTTGCTCCGCTGGGTGAAATCCGTCGTTTTAGCGGAACCTCAGGGCGCGCGCAGGTGCGGGACATGATCATGAAGAACCCGCTGAATGCCGATATTGTGCACGGTATCCGTACCCGGATTATGCTGGATAATCGACCTTTACAGACGCTTGCCGTGGCGTCGACGGAGCACGGCGATGGGCGTTCTTTGTTGGCGAATCTGTTAGCTAACTCTTTTAGTTTCGACCAGAAAACACTGCTTATTGATGCGGATTTCTTTAACATTGACGGGCTCTCTTCTGAACTGGCGTCGGCAACATCCGCAGGTTTGGCGGAACTGTTGCGCGGGGAGGTTCAGCTTGAACAGGCGCGGATTACGCTCAGTGATCATCTCGATTTTATTCCGCACGGCAAGACAACCATCTCTTCTTTACTGATGCTGTCGTCGGGGCACGTTGAGCCCTTAATGCGTGAACTGAAATCGCACTATCAGCGCATTATTATTGATGTCGCTGCTGTGAATCAGAGTCAGGATGTTCAACTGATTAAACGCGCCGTTGATGGGGTGATTTTCATTGTGAAAGCCGGGACGGGGTCCGCCGGGCAAATCGCCAACGCGCTGGATAAGCTGGAAGAAAATAACGGCGTGGTAATTGGCGCGGTACTTAATGCGGTTGAAGAAAAAGATCTTGAGACGCAAGAAGGTCTGCGTTCACTGAACTTCAGTACCGATCAACTGATGACCACGCCAGGCCGCGTATGAGTCTACTGAAGAGCGCTTCCACGATAGCCGGTTCATCAGTCATCTCGCAGCTGATTGGTGCACTGTCTATTTGGTTGATTTCACACAAGTACGATATGGCTGAGGTGGGGCTTTATGCGCTCAACTACAGTATCGCCGTGGTGGGCGCTCAGGTATGTACCTTTGCATCACAGCTGTTAATTCCTAAACAGCAGGATGACGAACTGGTACAGAATGTTGTGTTTTGCCTGATCCAAAGCACGATCATTGCCTTACCTTACGCCGTGCTCACCGCGTGGCTGTTTCACCAGAACATCCTGTTTCTCTATTTGCTGACGCTGGCAACGGCGTGGGTTTTGATCTCGGAAAACCTGTCGCTACGCACGGCCAACTTTCGTTTTCTGATTTTCCAGCGTATTTCTGTTTCAGTGGTGGTATTACTTTCGGTTCTGGTTACGCATTATGTACAGCTGTTTTATTGGTCGTGGGCCTGCGCGACGATGGCGCTGACCATAAGCTGTATTTTGCATTCGTTTGATATTCGTTCGGTGGCAGCCAGACATCTGCGACCCGCCAGTAATTGGCATTTTTTCAAACAGAATATTCATCACATTACCAAAGTGGGCAGTGCGGAAGTGCTGGCGATGGCCAGCAGCAATTTGCCGATTATGCTGATTAACTTTTGGTTCTCGGCGCTGACGGCGGGTTATTTTTCCGTGGTTAGCCGCTTTTGCCTGGCACCGGTGGTGATCATCGGCAACGCGGTACGCAATACTATTTTTTCCAAGTGGTCTATCGACTTCAGAAATAATACCTTTAACTATCAGGAATATACCAAGGTACGTATGCTATTGCTGGTACTAGGGGTTATCTGTACCCTTGGGGTTTTTATTTTCTATCCGATTGTGATGCGCCTCGGTTTTAGCGAAGACTGGATTAACTCCATTGAGACGTCGCGCTACATGTTGCCCTATTTATTCCCTGCGCTGGCGATAAGCCCTCTGACGGTGATAGAACTTATTTTTGGTTCCCATCGCTATTTTCTGCGTATCCAACTGGAACAGCTGGCGATTGTACTATTCGCTTTTGTCGTGACGCCCTATTTTTATAAAGATTATGCAACGTCGGTCATCTTGTTTTCTTCACTGACATTTATTCGCTACGCCTTCATTTATCTGAAAATGAATAAGCGAGCCAATCTCCTGAAAGACAAGCCGGTGATAATATGACACTGAATACCGGATACTATTTACAGGTTTATACTTTTGTCACGCTGATCCTGTGTGGCTTGGTGCAATACTTTACCGGTATGCAGTCAGTGCTGTGGATACCTTTTTTCCTCACCTTATTGATGGTGGGATTATTGGTGATGCAGACGCGTGATGGCTCGCTGCAACTGGATGCGCAGGAGACGATTGTTCTGGCGTTGTATTTCTCGTTCCTGGTACTGGCTGGGACATCGACGTTGATTCAGGGCGGGATCACCGTCGCGATTGTGGCATTTAAAAACGAAATTGCATTGTCGCTGGTGATGATCTGTTTGCTGCTAGGGTTTTGCCGGGAGTCGCAGATTTATCGTGTAACACGCTATCTGTACTGGATTTTTTACGCGCAGATCCCGGTAATGATTTATCAGGTTTTACTGGTCGTTCCTCAGCGCGTTGCGGTGCGCGGCGAAGATGAGAAATGGGACTCCGTGGTTGGCACGTTTGGCGGTGACCCCATGGGGGGCGGGAATACTGCCGCAATGGGGCTGTTTTGCCTGTTAATTATGTTGTTAAAAGTCTCCGAATATAAGCATGGGCTCACCACGTTCAAATCCATGGCGCTGCATATTGTTCTCGGTATCGGGTTATGCATAATTGGTGAAGTGAAGTTTGTCATCCTGCTATCGCCAATATTCCTGGCGTGGGTGTGGCTCTCACCGAGCTACGTCAAAGACGTTAGTAAGGTTAATCTGAAGACGTTATTGGTTATTGTGGCGGGAATGCTGTTGCTCATTAGCCTGTCGATTGTGATCCTCGCGTACTATTATTCTACGGCGTTCGGTGGCGATCCATCGAAAAGCTCGTTAAGTATTTTTATCGACTCCTTAAGCTATATCTTTGATCCGAACTACATTATGTCTACCGGTGAATTAGGGCGCTTTACGACGTTCCTGTTCTGGTTGAAAAATAACGATCTGTGGGGGCTTTCAGGAACGTTATTTGGCTACGGACTCAACGCCACTAACAGTGGTAGTACGGTGTCTCCGGGATTTTTGAATATTATCTACAACTTAATTCTCGACTCGACTTCCCTGAGTATGCTGCTGTGGGAAGTGGGGGCGATTGGTACATTACTCTTTGTTAGCTTATTCATTTATATCCTGAAAGTTTGTCAGCCAAAGCCATTACTGAGACTTGAACAACTGGACCAGCAGGATCTCCAGTTGCTGAGTTTTGCACCGGCGTTTAACGCTTTTGCTATCAGTTGCTTAATTAGCTTACCTTACAGCCAGATACTGATGATTACACCGATGTTACAATTCCTGTTCTATTTATCACTAGGGGCAAGTTTAGTGATTCGTCGAACCGTCCTTCGCTGCGTAGGGTAATTGTATGGACCAAAAACCGTTTATTTCAGTGAGCATTAAAACACTCAATGAATCTAAATGTATTGAGAAGACGATTGACAGCATCCGTAAGCAGCTTATTGACTATCCACATAAAATCATTGTGGCAGATAGTCTCTCAACGGATAACACCCAACAGCTTGCGATCGATAAAGGGGTGACCGTAGTGTCCTTAACTGACCCTGGCGATCGCTGCTGTGGCGTCGGGCACCAGTTAGGTTATCTGTATAGTGAAGGGGAATATCTGTTGTTGATGGACGGCGACATGGAGCTGGAAGAAGGATTTGTGGATCAGGCAGTCGCCTTTTTGCAGGCTGAACCAGAATATGCAGGCGTTGCGGGAACCGTTGAAATGGATGATGCCGTTAACTATGAATTTAAGTCTCGTAAGCAACGCATTAATAAAATCTATCCGCTCGGGGATAGCGACCATTTAGGCGGTGGTGGATTATATCGTCGCTCTGCGATTGAGAAAGTTGGTTATCTGACTAATCGTAATTTGCACGCGTATGAAGAGGCTGAGCTGGGTCTGCGTTTAATCGAAGCGGGCTATAAACTGCGGCGTCTGGATATTCCTTATTTTATTCATACTTCGCATACCATGCCGACCTTTCAGATGCTCAAGCACCGTTGGAAAAGCGGATACTATCAGGCCCCTGGCGAGCTTTTACGTTGTGCCTGGGGAAAACCTTATTTCGGCAAAGCGTTAAAAATGGTCAGGAACGAGGCGATTTTTTCTGTTTACTTGATTGGCTTGTTCATTGCGGCGGTGACCTTCAATCTTGAACTTTTCGACATTGCATTTCTGCCCTTACTTGCATTTATTGTCCTGAAAACCGTACAGAATCGATCGTTATTAAACGGCCTGCAAAGCGTAATGAACCTGGCCGTGCTTTCTGCCGGGCTGGTTAAAGGGTTGACTAAACCAGTACGCGATCCGTTGACTCCACCTAACAGTAAAATCATTCATGAATAACCGGGGCAGGCGCCATGAAAGTATTATTAGTTAACAAGTTTTTTTTCGTTAAAGGCGGCGCGGAAACGGTTTATTTTCAAGAGCGCAATATGCTGAAACAGGCCGGAGTGCAGGTTATTGATTTCTCTATGCATCATGATAATAATTTCCCCTCGGACTATGCGGATTATTTCGTCAGCAATGTGGACTACCACAAAGAGAGCAATCTGCTGGGCGGTATCAAAACGGCGGTTAACTTTATTCATAATTCGCAGGCCTGCAAAAAAATGCTGGCGCTATTAGAAAAAGAGCGTCCGGATATTGTCCACTTTCACAACATCTACCATCAGTTAACACCGGCGTTGATTAAAGTTGCGCGTAATTTTGGCTGCAAAACGGTGCTGACTGCGCATGACTATAAGATTGTGTGCCCCTCGTATTCCATGCTGCGCGACGGCAAAGTGTGCGATTCCTGTATTACCGGGACGGTTTTCAATGCCTTCAGGTATCGTTGCCAGGAAGGTTCAGCCTCAAAAAGCTTACTGCTCTCCCTGGAGGCAACCTGGCAGTATATTGCACAAAACTATCAGGCGCTGGATGTGATTATTTCACCGAGTGTTTTTTTACGAGGTATCCTGCTGCGCACGCTGCCAAATTCGCGCATTGATGTCATCGTCAATGGCGTTGATGACAGTCGTCCCCTGGCTGAAGTAAGCGATGAGGGCTATATGCTGTACTTTGGCCGTCTGAGCCGTGAAAAGGGCGTGGCAACGTTGTTGGAAGCGCATAAAAAAATGCAGAACAGCGCGCCGCTGAAAGTTGTGGGGCACGGTCCGTTGCATGATGAATTAGCCGCCAAATACCCTGATGTTGAATTTTTAGGTTATGTGCAACAAGGAGAAGCCCTCGACAAGCTTATTAAGCATGCGCGAGCGGTGATCCTTCCTTCTGAATGCTATGAAAACTGTTCTATGGCGATATTGGAAGCGATGTCTTTAGGCAAGCCGGTTATTGGATCGCGCATTGGCGGCATCCCGGAACAAATTCGTGACGGTATCGAAGGGATTTTATTCGAACCAGGCAATGCGCAGGAGTTGGCAAATGCGATGGACGCCCTGGCTGACTCGCAAGAGAAGGCGCGGAATATGGGCTTACATGGCCGTGCGCGGTTGAGTGAAAAATATGCGCTCAGTAAACATATGGATACCTTACAGGCGTTGTATAAAGAACTGCTGAGCAGGCCATAGAATGAGTAAAAAAATAACGGTTTTTGGAACGCGTGGTATTCCCGATGTATTGGGCGGTGTGGAGACACACTGTCAGAATCTTTATCCTGCCATTAAGCAGCAGTTCGACGCGGATATTTGCGTGATTGCTCGCTCGCCATATGTAAATTACAAACGATCGGTCTATAAAAAAGTCGAAACCTACGCGCTGTGGGCACCCAAAAAGCGCTCGCTGGAAGCTATTGTCCATTCCGTTTTAGCGGCGTTTAGGACACGTATCGACCATTCGGATATTGTGCATGTCCATGCTATCGGCCCTGGCCTTGTGATCCCACTCTTACGCGTGATGGGTAAGAAGGTGGTTTTCACCCACCACGGACCTGATTACGATCGTCAGAAATGGGGTTTCGTTGCAAAAAAAATATTGCTGCTGGGCGAACGTTGGGCGGTGAGATATGCCAACGAGGTGATTGTGATTTCTGAAGTTATTAATCAACTGATCCAGAAAAAACATGGTCGCTATGATGCGCATTTAATTCACAATGGCGTAAATGAGCCGCGGTTGTTATCAGAGCTCACCATCGACAATACGCTCTCCCGCTTTGGGCTGCAGCCGAAAAATTATCTCGTTGTGGTTGGGCGGTTTGTGGAAGAAAAAGGAATGCATGATGCCATTGCCGCCTATCAACACAGCGGTTTGACCATGCCGTTAGTGTTAATTGGTGATGCGGATCATCCAACCGAATACAGCATTCGCCTCAAAAAGCTTGCCGCCGACACGCCTGGTGTCGTGATGACCGGTTTCTTACGTGGTGATGAGCTGCAGGCGGTGTTTTCGCAGGCCAGGCTATTTGTGATGCCTTCATACCATGAAGGATTGCCCATTGCGCTGCTGGAGGCAATGTCATTTTCTCTTCCGGCCGTCGTCAGTGATATTCCTGCTAACCTTGAAGTTCAACTGCCTGCCGAGACCTATTTTAAGGTGGGAGATGTAACCGATCTGGCCGAAAAATTAGGCCAAGGGGTAACAGCAAATAGCGTGGACTATCGTGTATATTTGCAAAACTACAATTGGCATGAAATCGCCAAAAAGACGGTTAACGTCTATCACTCAATTGATAAAGATATAGGTTAATTTTGACCAGTTCTCAAAATCGTCCCCCCGTCATCGAACGATTTTATACTCATCTTGATGAGACGATTGCGCAGGGGTTGACCCCTGACCAAAAAGAAGGGGTGGAAAATGCGATCCTGGCCTCGACGCTGGCTTCGCGGCATCAGATCGATATTCGAAGAAGCTTTCCCTTTTTCAGTAAGCGTTATTATCTGGTTTTTTTGTTTGGCAGAGATTTACGCCGCCAGCATCGCCAGGAATCAACCCTGTCGAGAATGCTGCTCACATTTTTGCTGCTGATTGCCGTGCTATTCGTCACCTGCTGCATATTGCTGACGCTGTATATGATCAAATCCGCGTTAGGTATTGATGTGTTCCAAAATTTTCACGTAGGTATCTGGGACTGGTGGTTAAGCCTTAAAGGCCGCTAGCGTTTACAAATTGGTGGAGGATGTCATTGCGATGAAACGTAAATGGGTTAGTGCGTTGTTGTGCATGTTTTTCCCGCTGACGGTCATGGCCGCATTGACGACCGTTACCCCCAAAGCATTAACTGGCCCGCTAACCAATCCGGGGATTGGCGTGGCAAGTTTTCATCAGGGATACGGTGAAACGCTGGGGCTGGCGGACTATCCCAATACCGGATTTGAATACGAGCGTTTTTACTGGCGGGACCTGGAGCCTGTCGAAGGCCAGTACAATTTTGCGTTGGTGGATGATGCCTTCAAATACGCGGCGGCACATCGTCCAGCGATGAATGTCGGGCTACGATTTATGGTACTGGCAGAGCCGGAAAGCGGTTCGCAAATTCCTGACTGGCTGATTAAAAAAGGCGTGAAAGGTACCTGGACGCCGGATAAAAAGACATTTGCCCCGGATTTAGACGATCCTCTGTTTATTCAATACAGCCAGCGTCTGTTGAACGCATTTGGTAAGCGCTACGATGGTAATGAGAATCTCGCGTTTGTTGATATTGGCATGGTGGGATCATGGGGAGAATGGCATAACAGCAACTTCCCGAACCTGAAGCCATTACTGGAGCGATACACCACGGCGCAACTGGATCGCTACGTCGCGATGCACTTTTCTGCTTTTCCGGTGACGCCAAAAACCATGCTGATAAGCGGCGGACAAAGTCTGGCGAATGCGGTGGAGCGTGGGGCAGGATGGCGTGCGGACTGTTGGGGGGACCTGCGCGTATTTTCGGACTCCTGGAACCATATGACTGATGATTACCCGCAGCGATTGCTGGCTGCGCAGCAGAGTTATTCAGGGTTCAACGACGCATGGAAACGTGCGCCGGTGAGCCTGGAGATCTGCTCGTATATGCAGGACTGGAAGAATACCTTTCACTATACACGTGCTGAAGTGCAGGGGATTTTTGACTGGGCGGTCAAACAGCACGCCAGTACCATTAACCTGAAATCGAGAGCGATACCCAGCGACTATCGACCGATTGTCGACGATGCGCTGACCAAATTGGGCTATCGATTTCGCCTGGCGTCCCTGAGCCATGAGTCCGTGTGGGACAGCGGACAAACGCTGACATTGAACAGTACCTGGTACAATGAGGGTATCGCTCCGATTTATCTGCCTTATATGCTGGCATTCCGTGTTGTGGACAATGCTAATAAGGTGGTGGCACAGGGGAATTCCGCGGAGGATATTCGCCGCTGGCTCCCCGGTAAGTATCAGGTCAGTTATGCGTTATCTATGCCAGGCCGACTGGCAAAAGGGCAGTACGCGATTGAGGTTGCGATGTTGGATAAGTCGGGTGCGGCGAGAATTAACTTTGCCAATGAAGGGAAGCAGAACAGCGGCTGGTACCGGGTATCAACAATAACAGTACAATAGTCAGACACAGCAGCGAGCCTGACGGTCAGGCTCGCTGCTGTGAACATTAAATTTGATACCCATTCGGGTTGTTTTTTTGCCAGTTCCAGGTGTCACGCATCATTTCATCAAGGCTGTAGATGGCCTTCCAACCTAACTCCTTATATGCCAGCGATGGGTCAGACCAACATTCGGCAATGTCTCCGGGTCTTCTGGCGACAAACTGATAATGAATTTTGGTCTGGGCCGCTTTCTCAAATGCTTCAATCAACTTAATCACGGAATAACCGACACCGGTACCGAGATTAATCACCTTGTAAGCCGCGCCTTTGTTCAGGCAATCCAGCGCGGCTAAATGACCGGTCGCCAGATCCATGACGTGAATATAATCACGCACGCCGGTACCGTCGGGAGTGGGATAATCATTACCGTACACCGACACGGTTTCCAGCTTACCAATCGCGACCTGAGAGATATACGGAACCAGATTATTGGGGATACCGTTAGGATCTTCACCAATCCGACCCGATGGATGGGCGCCGACCGGGTTGAAATAGCGCAGGCAGGTAATGCGGAAATCGGGTTGTGCACGTGAGAAGTCAGCCAGAATTTGTTCGACCATTAACTTAGACGTGCCGTACGGATTGGTGGTGCCGCCCGTACGCGATTGCTCGCTAAGCGGTACGCTTTCCGGATTACCATATACCGTGGCGGATGAGCTAAAAATGAAACGATTAACGCCTGCGGCCAGCATTTCATCCAGTAAAACCAGCGTTCCGGTGACGTTGTTTTCATAGTAGGCGAGGGGCTCTTTTATCGACTCTGAAACCGATTTAAGCCCCGCAAAATGAATGACATCGGTGATGTTATGGTTGGCGAAAATGTTTTTCAATGCCGGCCTGTCGAGAACATCGGCGATATAGACAATAGGCTCTCTTCCAGTGAGTTCCGCGACCCTGTCCAGCGAGATTTGACTGGCGTTCGCCAGATTATCGATGACAACGACATCATCGCCTCTTTCCAGTAGCGTTAAAACAGTATGTGAACCAATATAACCTGCACCACCAGTGACCAGAATTGCCATACAGACTCCAGATAAACGGGGATTGAGTCACGCCAGTACCATAGAGAACGCGTTATTGGTGACGTTTGGTAAGGTTATAGTTGCGATACCTCACCATGCATTTATAAGATATTTTTTTAAGTATAGATAAAAAGCTGAATTGGTTTATTTTTGTATCATAAACAATATAGTTATTTGAGAAGTTCAGCGTGTGGACGCCGTCACTGTGGTTGATCGACGAATTAATTTGTTCGATTAGGTTCTCATCAAAATTAGCGTCGTTCAGTGTCACTAATTCTTTGATATAGATTGATTTTCCATAAGTTTCAGGTGTGCACTCCTGAGTAAGGAAGTACATTTTATTTTCGACCTGATAGGAGGCTCCTGCGCCTCGATGATGAGGATTGCTCACCTTCAATGAGGGGGTAATCCGCTGCCATTGTCCATAAATATGATCTGCCGAATGAATAATTATTTCATTATCCATCGTGGTGGACAAAAGATAACAGGCTTCATTAATTGATATAAATACGTTGTCGGTTAATTCGATATCAGAGATTAAAACTTTAACTTGCTTCCAGCGTGCAGGGAACTCTATTGACTGAAACAGTATTACCTCTTTTCTTTCTGAAGACTCGGGGATCATGAAGAGTTGATCGTTGATATGAATCAGATAAGGGAATGACAAATGACACTTTAAGTCGTCAAAGCCCTCAAGCTTAATATCATCAAGTTCAACCAGTTCACGGTCAAGAACGCGACATCGTAGCGTGCCTTTTGAGTTGCGAAAGCTAAGAGCTTCATAGAAAACATACAGTTTATCGTCTTTTTCAATCAGAAAAGGGTCAGCCTGAAATGTATATTTCTTTTTTAACTGCTGTGCAGTGGATTTGCTTAATATCTCCAGGGTGTTATCAGGGAATAAGTGTGTGCCATTATCCTTAATAAGCATGATATCCCACGACTCATGATAAAATAACATATTCATTATTCTTTTTATTTTTGCTTGCATTCGTACCGGCTCCTTTTATCGCCTGCACCATGTATGAACAGCTGTTTGCGACTCAGGAAATGAGACCTGTCGCAATATTTTATAAAATGTGCGAAAACCGATGTGGGAACACCAGTGGCCACTTTAAAGCTAGTCGCAAGTCCGTTTTTTGTCTACTAACAGAAATAGGGGGAGGAGATGTCCAGAGCATCCTTGCTCCAGTGGAAGAATTACTCGAAATGCACCTGCGGGTTTTCAGCAAGGGAAACGTAGGTTTTGCTGTTTTTATCCAGGGTACGGATTTCACCGCTTTCGATGTCATATACCCAGCCGTGCAGACGAAGAGCATTATTTCTCAGTCCAACCGCGACACAAGGATGCGTTTTAATGTTGTTGAGCTGCGCGATAACGTTCTCTTCCACCATGGCGTTAACTTTATCGATTGGGTTAGCCCAGGTTTTTTTCTCGACCACGGCTTTCGCGGCATCGGCATAGTGCAGCCAGTGAGCCACAGCAGGCATCGGATCCAGAGGCTGGCTATCGGCGATGGCTTTCATCGCGCCGCAGTTGGAGTGTCCGCAGATGACGATATCCGTCACTCCAAGTGCCACAACCGCGTATTCGATGGTTGCGGATACGCCACCCGGTTCCGGGCCGAAAGAGGGGACGATATTACCGGCGTTGCGGATAACGAAAAGCTGTCCGGGATCTTGCTGAGTAACGAGTTCTGGCACCAGGCGGCTATCGGAACAGGAGATGAAAAGCGCTTTAGGATTTTGGCTGGATGCCAGGCTGCGAAAGAGTTCCTTGCGTTGAGGGAAAATCTCTTTTTGGAAGTTGAGGAAGCCCTCAATGATATGTTGCATAGCAGTGTCTCTTTTCTCTGTTTAAGCAGGTTATGATGAAGATCACACTTTCCAGTTTAACACCAGCCGACAGAAGAGAAAGACTTTATAGCAGTTCTGCAACATCTTTGGCTAACTTTTCTCCACCGCGGCGAGGCGAATAGCGTGATGTGTGCTATGTGCTTTCCCTTTTTTGCCAATAAATCGGAGTTGTAGCGATAGCCAGTATTCACGCGATACCGTACATTTTTATATGTATCCACATTTTAAGGAATCATCATGTCCAGACTTCGTGCTTTAGCAACAGCTTTAGTCGCCGTTGCCGCGATGACGATGTGCGCCACCCCAGTATTGGCCAACCCCGGTAATGGCAACGGCAATGGTAATAGTGGCAACCATGGAAATAGTAGCAATCATGGTAATAGCGGGAATAAGGGCAATAGCCAGAAAGGCAATTCGCAGGCAGAACAACGTAAAAATTATGGTAAGCCGGACCATGTTGATAGTGACATCAGCTATAACGTGGCCAGACAGTATGCCGTCAGATATGGTTTGACGGGCTATAAGTCACTGCCTCCGGGTATCGCCAAAAATCTGGCGCGAGGAAAGCCGCTTCCTCCGGGGATCGCTAAGAAAAGTGTTCCATCCTCTATGCTGAACCAATTGCCGTATTATCCAGGTTATGAATGGCAGGTTGTGGGCGACAATCTGGTGTTGATTGCACTGAGTACGGCGATTGTCACCGCGGTAATTAATGGTGTGTTTGATTAAGTATTTTCGGGCTTAATTTGCTCTGTTATACCGATGAGAAGCCCGCGTTGTGCGGGCTTCTCAGTTAATAAGGAAAGCTTATAGGCCGTACAGTTTTATTTTTCTATAGAGCGTGGCAATGCTGATCCCCAGTTCTGTCGCGGCTTGCTTTTTCCCCTCAACGCTTGAGCCGAATCGCAGGATGACGTTTTCGATAGCCTCCCTTTCCGCTTGTTTTCCTTTGCTGGCAAGCTGTCGGGGTTGCGCGGTCATCGTCGTTTTTCTACCGTCAGCGGCGGTAAGCAGGTAAGGGGGAAGATGGCTGGCGTTGATCCCAGCGGCTTCTCCGCGCATCACAAAAATGTATTCGATCACGTTGCGTAATTCACGAATGTTACCCGGCCAGTGCCAGGCATAAAGGCGATTAATAACGTCATCAGGCAGTTTTTGCGGTGGTCGCTGGTAACTGACCGAAAACTCATCGGCAAAATACTGTGCGAGGACCGCAATATCAGCCCGGCGTTCACGCAGGGAAGGAAGTACCAGAGGGACCACGTTCAGGCGATAGAAAAGATCTTCACGAAACTGATTATTTTCCACCATCGCGTTAATGTTTTTGTTAGTTGCGGCAATAATGCGCACATCAATATTGATGGTGTTATTAGAGCCAACGCGGGTGATCGCCTTTTCCTGCAATACCCTGAGCAGCTTGGCCTGCAGGTGCAGTGGCATATCGCCAATCTCATCCAGAAACAGGCTGCCGCCGTTGGCCAGTTCAAATTTCCCCATTCGCCCTTTGGGATCGGCCCCGCTGAATGCGCCGCGAACATAACCAAACAGTTCGCTTTCCAGTAGTTGTTCTGGGATAGCTGCGCAGTTGATTGTTACGAAAGGCGCGGCTTTACGTGGACTGCTCTGGTGAATGGCAAATGCCACGACCTCTTTCCCCGAGCCACTTTCCCCGGTGATGAGCACGCTGGCGTAACTGTTGGCGATTTTACCTATGGTACTTCTGAGCTGTTCCATTGAGGAAGAGTGACCAATTAGTCGTACCTGTATGTCGGACTCATAAGGGGATGGAGTAAGGTTACTCAGGTAGTCGTGTGCATCACGAAAGATAACCATGGTTAAGCGATCGTTATCCTGCGAGGAGAGCGAAATTTGTTTGCACAGTACATGATGTTTCTGACCTTCAAGCGTCAGCCACGCTTCTTCATCGCCATACAGGCTGTCCCCGGTTGTTTCAATGGTCAGAGGTAATCCCTGAACCTCACGGTTGAGGATGCGATCGGCTGAATGATTGGCATGCCAGATAAGACCCTTGCCATCAATCGCTACCACGCCGCGGTCCATGGCATCGATCAGACGCCGAAATGCGCCAAGCGTTTCCTGTGCGCGTAAGCGTTCCAGGCATTCAAAGACCTTACTGGAGATCATTACGGCGATTTGCTCAATAAAGGTGACAAATTTATCAATCTGGCTCAGTAACGTGTCACGCTGTGCCTGGGTTGAGCAAATAATCCCGATCACGCCAATCACGCGATTATTAAGAAAAATAGGTGCGTTCAAATCCAGCATTTCAGAACAGTAGTGGTGTTTTTCACATAACTGACACAGCGGATGTTCGCCGGGGTTTTTGATCAGTACCGTTTCTCGCACCTGCAATACGTGACGATAAATGTAGCCATTTTTGGCCACGTTCTCATTGAGCATATGCCGGTATTTCCCGGTACCCGCGATGCGCATTAAAGATTCATCAATGATTTCAACGTCCGTGCCCGTTATGCCAGAAATAGCGTCGGCGTAATTGCATATATCATCCTGAATATTGCTGAGTACTGAAATCATGGTACTTCTCCGGCGGTGTGTCACATTTCTCAAGGAAAATGATAAATAGGCGAAACAATGCAAAAATGATTTGCGAAAAATCAATCTACCACGCTGTTTTTGAATGTTTTTCTTATTTTATCTTCCGCGATCACACTATTTATCAATGATGAGAATTTATCAAAACGAGGCGATAAATTGAGGCATTGATATTTTCGGTTGTCAATTTAAAATTTCATTTAATTTATTGAAATTAAAGCCATTATTAAAATATTTATAAGAATTTACTCAATTCATAAAAAGCTGGTAAGTATTTTGCTCTATTGCCAATACCGATAACGGAAATATCTCTGTATTGCACCGATTACAGGGAATGAAATACCAGGACAATGAGGTTTTATGATGCAGGAAAACTTATCATTTTTTATCAACCAGACACCGTTTACCGAACATCCGAACGCGCCGCTGGCACCGTTTAGCCGCCAGGAACTGGTAAAAGCGTTGAATTTTCATCGGTCTATTCCGGGCTACGCGCCGACGCCGCTGTATACGCTACCGGCGCTTGCACAAAAACTGGGCGTAAAAAATATCTACCTCAAAGATGAATCTCAGCGTTTTGGCCTGAAAGCCTTCAAAGCGCTGGGTGGCTCCTATGCGATGGCGTGCCATATCGCTGAATTGGTTGGTAAGGATATCAGTGAACTGCCGTTTGACGTGATGACCAGCGAAGAGGTTCGTCACGATCTGCAAACTGTCACGTTTGCTACCACCACTGATGGCAACCACGGTCGCGGCGTGGCATGGATGGCGCGCCAACTGAAGCAAAACGCCGTGGTTTATATGCCAAAGGGCTCTTCGCAGCAACGTCTGACCTCTATCCGTAACGAAGGCGCTACCGCTGAGATCGTCGATATGAACTATGACGATGCGGTTCGTATGACCGCGGAGCAGGCCGAAAAGTATGGCTGGATTGTCGTGCAGGATACCGCCTGGGAAGGATACGAAAAGATCCCGCAGTGGATTATGCAGGGCTACGGCACGCTGATGCTCGAGGCGATAGATCAGCTGCATCAGGTTGCGCCGACTCACATTTTTGTGCAGGCAGGCGTCGGCTCGTTTGCCGGCATGGTTCAGGGAATGGTGACGGCAGCCTGGGGTGAGAATCGCCCGAAAGTGATCGTCGCCGAAGCGTTAATTGCAGATTGCCTCTACCGCTCAGCCCGTTCGAAAGAGGGGGATGCCATTGCGGTGGGCGGTGATTTACAAACCGTGATGGCCGGTCTCGCCTGCGGTGAGGCGAACAGTATCGGCTGGAAACTGCTGCGCGACTATGCCAACGCATTTGCTTCCTGCCCGGATGAAGTTGCAGCGTTAGGCATGCGCATGTTGGGCAACCCGCTGGCAGGCGATCCACAGATTATTTCGGGTGAGTCAGGTGCGGTTACTACCGGTCTGCTGGCGCTGTTGATGACCTCACCTGAACTGGCGCAAACGCGTGAGCAACTGGGGCTGGATGCGCACTCTCGCGTGCTGTTAGTCAGCACCGAAGGGGATACCGACCCGCAACAATATCTGGATATTGTCTGGGGCGGACAGTACCCGGGCATCAACAAATAATTCCCTGATTAAGAGATATAACGGAGAAACCCATGTTATCTGCAAACCGCATTGAAGAAGTCATTAAAAACTGTCAGGCGCTGATCCAACAAAAAAGTTATTCCGGTCAGGAAGGTGAAGTGGTTAATGCCATAAAAACAATGATGCAGCATTACCAATTCGATGACATCCACGTTGATAAGTACGGCAACATTGTTGGCGGTATTGTCGGCAACCAGCCAGGGAAAACGTTGGTTCTCGATGGACATATCGATACCGTGCCGGTGAACGAAGAGAAGTGGTCCCGCAACCCATACGGCGGCGATATTGAAGATGGCAAAATTTATGGTCGCGGCACAACTGACATGAAAGGTGCCGTGGCGGCGATGATCTCCGCCGTGGGCTTTTTCGGTCAGGACAATCAGCGAAATTTTGCCGGTAAAATCTACGTTGCGTGCATCGTGCATGAAGAGTGTTTTGAAGGTATTGCCGCTCGCCTGGTCAGCGAGCGCTATAAGCCAGACTACGTGATCATCGGCGAAGCTTCCGAGTTAAACCTGAAAATTGGTCAACGTGGCCGCGCTGAAATTGTGGTCGAAACCTTTGGTAAACCCGCGCACTCCGCTAACCCGCAGGCGGGGATTAACGCGGTGTACAAAATGGCGCAATTGATCGACAAAATTCGCACGATTACGCCGCCAACGCATCCGGTTCTGGGGCCAGGCATTCTGGAACTGACCGACATTAAATCTTCGCCGTACCCGGGGGCCTCGGTGGTACCGGATTACTGTCGCGCAACCTACGATCGCCGTTTGCTGGTGGGTGAAACCAAAGAAAGCGTGATTGCTCCGCTGGAAAATGCGCTTGCGGAACTTATTGCTCAGGATCCGCAGTTTAAGGCCCGAGTGTCCTACGCGGTGGGTCAGGAGTCTTGCTATACCGGCGCCACGATTGAGGGAGAGCGGTTCTTCCCTGGCTGGGTGTACGACGAGTCCGACGAATTCGTGCAGGCAGCGTTGGCGGGCGTTCGTGAGGCTGGCTTTAATCCAACCATTACACAGTACTCATTTTGTACCAACGGTAGCCACTATGCGGGCGAAGCGGGAATCAAAACCATCGGCTTCGGTCCTTCACGAGAAAACCTGGCACACACCATTGATGAGTATATCGAGATCGAGCAATTAACCGGCTCGGCCAGCGGCTATTACAGCATTATCCAGACACTCTATCGCCAATAAAAATAAAGATAACCACCTCTTACCTTACAGGCGGTGTAGCTCAGCAGCACCGCCATGGAGAATAACGATGAAAACCATTTTCAAAAACGGAAATGTAATTGATGGGACGGGCAGTGAAGGCAGAATTGCCGATGTGATGGTTGATGAAGGACGTATTGTCGCAATCGGCCAAATTGAGGTTGGCGTTAATGAGCAGGTTATTGATGCAACAGGAAAAATAATTTGTCCTGGCTTTATTGATACCCATACGCACTCTGACCTGTCAGCCATTATTAACCCCGCTCTGTCGGCAAAAATTCGTCAGGGTATCACCACCGAACTGTTGGGCCAGGATGGCGTCGCCTTAGCGCCGCTACCGGAAGAATATATTCCAGCCTGGCGTAAAAATATCGCCGGACTGGACGGTGACACCGACAAAATTGACTGGAAATATAAAAATACAGACGGTTATCTCAATCTGCTGGCATCGCGTCATCCGGCGACAAACCTCGCGTATTTAGTTCCTCATGGCAACGTGCGCATGGAAGCGATGGGCCTGGATGGGCGTCCTTCGACCCGTGAAGACGTGGCGAAGATGTGTGAGGTCCTTGAGCGGGAGTTAAAAGCCGGGGCATTTGGACTTTCCACTGGTCTTATCTATATGCCTTGCGCCTTTGGTGATACTGCCGAAATGATTGAACTATGTAAGGTCACGGCGAAATATGACGGGATTTTTGTGGTGCATCAGCGCAGTGAAGCTGACGATATTATCAACTCAACCCAGGAACTGATTGATATCGCCACAGCCACCGGCGTCTGGCTGCATATTTCGCATATGAAGGTTTGCGGCAAGAAAAACTGGGGGCTGATCGACCAAATGCTGGGCATGCTGGAACAGGCGCAGGAAAAGGGGATTCGTATCTCTTTCGACCAGTATCCGTATGTGGCGGGCAGCACGATGCTCGGCGTGATCCTGCCGCCCTGGGTTCACTCCGGTGGTACGGACAAATTACTTGAGCGTCTCGCCTCGCCCGAACTGCGCGCCAAAATGATTGACGATATTCAGCAGGGTATTCCTGGCTGGGATAACTTTATCGATTTTGCCGGTTTGGACCAGATTTTTGTCACCAGCGTGAAAACGGCAAAAAATCAAGATGCTGTCGGTTTGAACCTCGTCCAGTTGGGCGAGCTGCGTGGAAAAGATCCGTACAACGCCACCTTCGATCTGCTCTTTGAAGAGGAAAACGCCGTGGGGATGGTCGACTTCTACGGTACCGAAGAGCACGTGATTAAGTTTCTCTGTCGACCTGAACAAAACGTCTGTACCGATGGCTTGATGGGGGCTGGCAAACCGCACCCGCGCGTGTTTGGCGCATTCCCTCGCGTGCTCGGTAAATATGTTCGTGAAGAGGGATGTCTGAGCTGGGAAGCGGCAATCCGCAAGATGACGGGGAAACCTGCTGAAGTATTGGGTTTGCAGGATCGCGGACTGCTGAAGGTCGGTTATGCAGCGGATATCGTGATGTTCGATCCGAACACAATTGCGGATAAAGGCACTTTTGTTGAACCCAATCAGTACCCGGAAGGGATTGAAATTGTCATGGTTAATGGGCGCATTGCCTTAATCAATGGCACGGAAAGTTATGCCTGTAGCGGTACGGTTATTAGAAAACAATATTAATAAATAACGCTAAACACGCATGGATCTATCGCGACTATTTATGGCCGCGGTAGATCACTACACCCTAAGGACATCACAATGAACCTACAAACGTCTTTACCTTCAGGTAAACCCAAGACCTGGAAAGCAAGATATACCGTCCTGACACTGATCTGGCTGGCGTGGCTGCTCTCTTTTCTCGACAGAATGGTGATGAGCGTTTCACTCCCTTATATTGGCAAAGATTTAAATCTTGATACGACTCAACAAGGTTTAATTATTAGCGCCTTTTTTATTGGTTATGCCGCGTTTCAAATTCCCGGTGGATTACTGGCGGATAAGTTTGGCTCGCGAAAAATCATGGCCATTGGTATTGCATGGTGGTCTGTGTTCACCAGCTTAACCGGCGCTGTGTTGACGCTGCCGCTGATGTTAGCAGTACGTTTCTTCTTTGGTATCGGTGAGGGATGTTTCCCGTCGGCCTCATGGAAGATGATATCAACTTATTTCCCATCGAAAGAACGTGGCCGCGCCACGGCGATTCAGTCAACGGTAAACACCTTAGGCCCAGCGCTGGCGGTAGTCGTGGCGGCAAGCATCATCGGGGCATTTGGCTGGCACATGGTTTTTATCGTGCTGGGTATTCCCGGTCTGTTTATCGCCGCAGGTATCTACTTATTTACGCGTGACAACCCGAAAGATCACCCTGCCATTACGCAACAAGACCTGGCGGAGCTGGCTGCTGACGACCAGGGGAGCCTGCAAAACACCAGTGCTATCGCGTTTAAAGACGTACTCAAAATGCCGGTGCTCTGGCAAATGGCCAGTATCTGGTTTTTGTTTGATATCACCTTCTGGGGTTTTTCAACCTGGCTGCCAAGCTACCTGATTACCGTACGAGAGTTTTCTCTGGCAAAGACCGGTGTCATGGCGGCCATTCCCTTCCTGTTCGGGGCTGGCGGAACATTATTAGGTGGTTATTGCTCAGACAAATTCAAACCCCAGCGTAAAACGCTGTATGTCGTAACCTCTGTTATTGCCGCGGGTTTCCTGTATCTGACCTTCAGCGTGAGCAGTGCAGATATGGCGGTGGTTTATCAGTGTATTTCAGCCTTGTTCATGTTTTTCGCTATGGCAACGTTCTGGGGTATTCTGATGGATACCATTCCCAGCAACATCATGGGGCGGGCATCCGGTATTGTTAACTTTGGCGGCCAGATGGCAGGGGTTGTATCAGCGCCCATCATCGGCTGGTTGATCCAAAGCAGCGGCGGAAGCTATAACAGCGCCTTTATCTTTATGATTGCCGCACTGTTGTGCTCAGCTGTCGTTACACTGACAGTCAAAAGTTCGCACGCAGTGGGAGCGTTGCCCAGTAAAGCCTGATTAATCGCTGCCTCCCTGTAGCACTGCTGCTCCAGAGCTGCAGGGAGTTTCTCTCTAAATTCAGCAGGTTTGTACTCTTGTTCTCCATATTTGACCAGGTATGAAATTTATTTTTAGATAGCTATTCGCATATCCCCCCTCGCAGTTCTGATGAACAATATCCCGGTTATATGTCCCAAAGCATTAAGAATAAATCATAATAAATGAGAGATTTGTCCTACGCGTGTAGGAATATTCCTTTTATGTTGTGTTAATGGTTTGATATTTAGATAGGCTCAAGGTTTAAAATTTGTAAATTACAGTGTTGCGTTTATACCTTGTTCTGCATTTTTTATAAAAAATGAATAAAATATACGCGTGATTATGTTAGGATTTACCTGATAAAGCCTTATTTTCAGAAATTATAATGTTGAAGGCTCGCCTGCTCTATAGCCATCGCCTCTCTTTATTTATCGGGATTCTTATACGCAATGAACGCGATAATCGTTGACGATCACCCATTGGCACGCATTGCCATTCGCAACTTACTCGATACTAATGGTATCGCTGTGACCACCGAACTCGACAGCGGAGATCAAGTGGTTCAAACCGTTGAAAAAACTAAGCCGGAGCTGTTGATTATCGATGTAGATATTCCCGGTATCAGTGGCATCGAAGTGCTGGAGCAACTGAGAAAGCGGCACTATGCTGGTGTAATCATTATCATTTCAGCCAAAAATGAATTTTTTTACGGCAAACGTAGCGCCGAATATGGTGCCAATGGATTTGTGAGTAAAAAAGAAGGTATGAATAATATTCTTGCCGCAATCGAAGCAGCAAAAAATGGCTATAGCTATTTTCCCTTTTCCCTTGAGCATTTTACTGGTTCATCCGTCAGCGAGCAGGATAAGCTTGATACGTTGTCGAATCAGGAAATGAGAGTATTGCGTTATATCCTTAATGGCATGGATTACAGCTCAATTGCCAGCAAAATGAATATCAGTAATAAAACGGTGAGTACCTATAAAAGCCGGTTGACGGAAAAATTAGATTGTTCATCATTAATGGAAATTTATGATTATGCGCAGAGAAATAAAATAGGATAGAGTAATGCTGGAACGCTTGTTTATTTTTTTGATGGTCATATTTACCATCGGGTTGTCTACGGGTGTAAGCTCAGCTCGGCAAGTTGAGCTAAAAAGTAATTATAATACTTCAGTACAAAATATCAGCTTGAACAGGGAAGAAACAAACTGGTTAGCGCATAAAAAAACCTTGGTTGTTGGTACCTGGTTACCTGAAGTCTCCCCCATTGTTTATCAAAATAGCGGCGAATATTATCGGGGAGTCAACGCAGATTACCTTGCGTTAATGCAAAAGAACCTCAATCTGAAAATCATTATAAAGCAGTATGATAATGAGCAAGAGGCGCTGGCCGCGCTCGCCAATAACGATGTTGATACGCTGATAACCCAACTGTCCCGACGCCAGGATGTGGGCGGAAATTTGTTGCGTACTTCGGTATTGCTGACGACGTGGCCGACGCTTGTAACATCACTAAAAAACACTATGCTGCCGCTGACCACGAACCATCAGGTTAGCGTCGCGTGCGTGCGGGATTGCCCTTTTCTCGATGTTATCCAGGGGGCTTTTCCTGAGGCTAAAGTCTCATTTTATGACGACGAGTATCAGGCCATGGCCTCGGTAGTGAATGGTGATAACCAATATTATATTGGTAACAATATCACCAGCAGCCATTGCATCTCTCGATACTTCTCACAATCACTGGTTATTACGCACTACTTTGATAAGCAAGAACAATATAATTATTTTGTCGTTAACGAAGATCAGCCGGTATTAAGAAATATTCTTGATGGTTTCATTACGTCAATCAGTAATGAAATTCATATGCAAGTCATGCAGAACTGGCTGAACCGCGGCAACCTTGCCTATCTGAATGCACCTATACCTTTCACCACTCAGGAAAAAGCGTGGTTGAAGAAAAAGCATGTCATCCGCATTTTAATCAACCCAGATTACCCGCCCTATACGCTGGTCGATCGCAGCGGTGAATTACGCGGTATTCTTGGCGATTTACTGAATATTATTCATCTGCAAACGGGGCTCGATTTTGAACCCATTTTAGCTAACTCTAAAAGCGAGCAGACAAAGCAAATAAGCGGCGAACAGTGGGATATGTATCCCACTATCACGCTCACTCATCAAAACCCGCACAATTCGACCTTTAGCGATCCTCTGATGAATGTGGCATTTGTGATGATCACTTCCCGTGAGGAAACCGCCGACTCGCTACTGGAGAAGCCGATACGTATTGCGCTACCTGCCGGGCATGTGCTGGAAAGCGAGCTGAAGCAACGTTATCCGCAGGCCACCTGGGTTAATGCTGATACTGGCAGCGTTGCGATGGCCATGGTCAAGGAGGGCAGCGCTGATGCGGCAATTGCTACTGAATTGTCAGCAAGGTTTATGGTCGATCATTACTATCAGAAAAATATGCACTTTTTTAGGCTTCCAGATATGCCTGGTGCCTCAGTAAGTTTTGCGATTTCTTCCCACGAGCCTATGTTGAAGTCTGTTATGGATAAAGCGCTACAGGCCATACCGCCACGTGAGATTTTGCAGATGACGGAGAAGTGGTCGAAAATTTCCAATACGCAGGTTGATTTATGGAGTCGATATAGCAAACAGTTCTATCAACTGGGGATATTCGCGCTGCTGCTGATAGCGATTAGCCTGATCTGGGGGATCTCACTCTCCCGTGAGGTAAAAAAAAGGAAACTATCTCAGCGGCTACTGGAAGAGCAGCTTCATCTCAAAGAGGCATTATCTCAAGAACTGGAAAACGAAAAGAATAAAGCGATTGAAGCAACCAAGGCCAAAAGTCGCTTTCTGGCGAGTATGAGCCATGAATTACGTACCCCGGTAAGCTCGATTGTTGGCTTTGTGGAATTACTGTCGAGTTCAGAACTCAGCCCGGCACAGCGAAAAGAGGCGATTGCCCTTACCGGGGCGACAGCCCAGTCATTGCTTGGGCTGATCGGTAAGATTCTGGATCTGGATAAGATTGAGTCTGGTAAATACCAGGTTGTTCCTCAATGGACGGATCTCTCGCAGCTCATTGAATTGCAGTGCCACTCTTTCGATGCTTTAGCCAGACAGAAAGGCATTACGCTGGCTTGCGTTAGCCAGTTGCCGGCAAACGAACGGGTATTTGTCGATCAGCAGGCTTTGCGGCAAATTCTCACCAACCTGGTAGGTAATGCGTTGAAGTTTACCGAGCAGGGCAGTATTCATGTGACGGCCCGTTTGTCGCCTGACGGGGAGAATCACGGTACCCTGACCATTGCCATTAGCGACACCGGTTGCGGGATTAGTGAAGAGGAGCAGGCGGGGCTGTTTCATCGTTACGCTCAGGGGCGTTGCGGGCGTCAACAAACCGGTTCCGGTCTGGGATTATTTATCTGTAAAGAACTGGTGACGCTGATGGGTGGGACGCTGGAGTTGATGAGCGTCCCGTTGCAAGGAACCACGTTTACCATAACGCTGCCGGTTGAAACGGCTCGACAGTCGATTGTACCGGATGGCGATGCGCTTGGTACTCTGTTACCGCTTCCGTGTCTGTCTATTTTGATTGCAGACGATAACCCGACCAATCGCCTGCTGCTCAAGCGACAGTTGAATGCCATTGGCTACAACGTGGATGAAGCGTGTGATGGGGAGGAGGCAGAAGCCAAACTGGCGAAAAAATCGTACGATCTGCTGATAACCGATGTAAATATGCCGAAAAAAGACGGGTTTGATCTCGCGGCTTCGCTACGTCGTCAACAGCCGAATTTACAAATATGGGGACTGACGGCCAGCGCACTTCCACAGTCACGCGATCGATGCCTGCAAAATGGTATGAATTTGTGCCTGTTCAAGCCTGTGTCGATTCAGACACTGACACATGAGTTGAGTAAAATCGAAACCGGTTATTCGTCTCCTTGTTCAATCCGGCATTTGAAATTCAATGTGTTGACGGAGAATACCGGCGGCGATCGCGCACTAATGAACGAGATTCTCGAGACATTTCGCGAGGCAACGCTGAATGATATACAAGCGGCTGAGAAAGCTGTTCTGCAAGATGAACCTCAGCTGTTTTTGCGCGCTCTTCACCGGTTGCATGGCTCGGCGCAAATTCTGGGCATCACTGCGCTACAAAACCTGTGCGAACCTTTCGAATCCAGACGACCTGACGATCTTCCTCTGGCAGTACGCCAGGAGGCATTGCAGAAGATTATTGCTGTTATGCGGGAAATTGAGATTGAGATAGACAGTCTGATTAGCCATTAATCCCCCTGATCGGGTGGCCGTAGCTGCCCGATCAGGAGAGAAAGTCCTGGTTCAACACTCCGTAGTGCTGAGTATTACTGGCCTGCGCCAATCATCTCGCTATCGATCACAATACCTTCTTCAGCACCTTTTAACACAAGGTTTGCTTCATAATATTTACCGGAAGACAGCAGTTTTTGCGCGCTGGTAACGGCTTTACGAGTCTGATTCAGGGGCATCAGGTATTGGGTTTGAAGCACGCTGATACCAGCCAGTTGCAGGGTATCCACTGCACCTTTCCAGTCGCCTTTGGCCATTTTGCCATTCGCTGTTTTGATAGCGGATTCTTTGGCTGGAGTGGCAATATAGTCTTCTGACAGCGCGATCGTAGCGTTAATAACCACGTACTGATCGTCAATCATCTTGGCTTTAGGCGCAGTTTTTACAAATTTCGCCCAATCTTTGCTGTCGCCTGCCAGCAGGGAAGCGGCGTCATCGGTTAATTTTTTAGCGCTGTCAGGCTGTCCATGAAACAGGGCCAAACGAGCAAGCTGAATATCACGCATCGCATTTGCGCCTTGCACTGCGACCTGCATAATATCGGCAGCTTCTTTTTGTACATTTGCGGTAGTAGCTTGCTCCGGAGTAGTTGTGGTAGCAGTAGCAGCCATCACTGGTGCTGAACCCATCATGGTTGCAAGCACACCCGCAAGAATAATCTTTTTCATTACTTTCTCCTGAATAAATTTGGTATATGTCACCAAACGCAATAAGCATATTAAATAATGTTAAAGAGCGAAATCAGAACCACGATAGAATAATGACCGTTTAATCTTACAAGTGTCAGATGTCTGACATGTGTAGGAATATACGCATAGCGACATTCTCTTGTTCTTATATACGCTTCCTTAGCGGAAGTCTTATCATTCCATTGTAAGTAACATATGTTGAGTGAGTAATAATTCTTGTGTCAACAGGTTACATTGCGTTTATGTATAACGGAGGATGTATGTTTGTTTTTAATCAGCGTAGCCTGAGAGCGTTTAATGAAAAAACACTCGTTCATTATAAAAAGCATGCGACGATTATGGCGGTGTTGATGTTGATTTGTGGCATCTGCTGCTTGATTTATCCGATTGCTGCAGGTGTTTATTTAAGCTATGCAACTGGCTTTATGTTCCTGGTATGTGGTTTTTATTCTATTTATAGCCTGTTTAGCTCAAGTAAAAAGCAATTGAAAGCCAAATTTACCTATGCCTTTTTTGCTATCGCGTGGTTACTGCTGGGTTACTGTTTCCTGGTGAATCCTGTGATAGGCATGAATTCATTGGCAATGGTATTTTGCTGCCTGTTTATTCTGGGTGGTATTTTTCGTATCGCATCTGGGGTCAAACTGTTCCACAGTCCGGGTTATGGATGGAACATTTTTATTGGTATTTTTGACCTGCTTATTGCCGGCGTCTGGCTGAATATGGATCCCGACAGATCGTATGTATTTACCTCAATTTTTATTGGTGTCGAGATGATCTTTAGTTCTTTAGCTTTTATCAGTCTGCGTAGAAATGCGACGCTGGTAAAAACTGATAAGCTCGCCGATAAAAATTAATGCTACCTCTGGAGCGCATAGTGAATATTAAAATGATGGTTTCTGCAGCTATTCTTGTGACCTCTGTTATGGCGCCAATGACCCGTGCTTTTGCTACTCAGGCAACGGAAGCGGCGCCACAAGATATGACCTGTAAAGAATTCGTTGATATGAGTCAGCAATACAAGACGGCAATTGCCTTTGTGATTGTGAATAAAAACTCGGACTTTAAAGGCGATGATTATGTTCCCCTGCATGAGGTGGAAACGGAAGCTGTACCGAAAATGGTTAAAATGTGTCATCAGCATCCGAATACAAAACTGGGTGAACTGGCTGTAAATCTGAAAGGTTCCGGTCTGCACTATTGATTAACCGTTTTGATAGCCTGGCTTTAGTTAGAATTGACAACCTCTGTACCTGCCCCAGTTGTTCCCCTACAAGAAAAGTCCGCGTAATGCTTACCCTGCTATCCACGAGAAACTCGCTGGATAGCCGTGCCCACTAATAACTGTAGACCTGACAAATGAAGTCCCATCCCTGGATTTAATAATCTAAACCCAGGGATAGGGCAGGGGATCAACGTCGGGCTTTAAATCGCGCTAACGTATTTTCAACGAGTACAAAGAATACTGGAACAAAATAGATCGCCAGTACCGTCGCGGCCAGCATCCCACCGATAACCCCCGTACCGACGGCATTTTGCGCGCCAGAGCCCGCGCCGTTGCTTATTGCTAGTGGAATTACCCCCAGGATGAAGGCCAGTGAGGTCATCAGAATAGGACGTAAGCGCATTTGCGCGGCTTCCACCGCGGCTTCAAGCGGCGTTTTCCCTTCTTTCTGCATAATCTCGACGGCAAACTCGACGATCAAAATAGCATTTTTAGCCGATAGCCCCATCGTGGTGAGTAGGCCGACCTGGAAATAAACATCATTGCTCAGGCCGCGCAGATCGGTGGCCAGCAACGCGCCGACCACCCCGATTGGCACAACCAGCATCACCGAGAAAGGGATCGACCAGCTTTCATACAGCGCCGCCAGCGCCAGAAATACGACGATCAGCGAAATGCCGTACAGCATTGGTGCCTGGTTTGTGGATAGCGCCTCCTGATAAGACAGACCGGTCCAGGCATAACCGACGCCTGCGGGCAGTTTATTAATCAGCGATGCCATAAATTTCATCGCATCACCGCTGCTTTTCCCTTCTACCGGCTGGCCCAGAATTTCCATTGCTGGCTGACCATTATAGCGTTCAAGGCGTGGAGAGCCGTAGGTCCACTCGGTTGATGAGTAGGCGGAAAGCGGGGTCATCGCGCCAGAGGCATTACGTACATACCAGTGATTGATATTGTCAGGCAACATACGGAAGGGCGTATCGGCCTGGACATACACTTTTTTTACGCGCCCCTGGTTCAGGAAATCATTGACATAGCGACTACCGAACGCGGTGGAGATGGTCTGATTAATATCCGATAACGCAACGCCCATAGCTTCAGCCTTTTTGGCGTCGACGTGAATGCGGAACATCGGCGTATCTTCCAGGCCGTTTGGGCGCACCCCGTCGACCTCACCTGAGGACTGATTGGCCAGAGCCAAAAGCTCGTTTCGGGCCTGCATCATTTTTTCGTGCCCAAGATTAGCGTTATCCAGCAACTCCATATCAAACCCTGATGCGGTGCCCAATTCCGCGACCGCGGGTAAATTGAACGGATAAACGACGGCATTATTGATGGTACTTAAGGCCTTCATTGCCCGTCGAATAATGGCGGTAACCGAGTTTTCTTCGCCAACGCGTTCTGACCACGGCTTCAGGCTGATAAACGCCAGGCCATTATTTTGTCCCTGACCGCTGAAACCAAATCCGCCGACGGTGAAAACAGAAGCAACGTTTTTCTGTTCTTTCGTCAGGTAGTAATCTGTAATTTCTCCAAGCACTTTGCTGGTGTTCACCATCGTTGAACCTGAGGGCAATTGCGCCGTGGTCATGAATACCCCCTGGTCTTCTTCAGGCAAAAAGGAGGTCGGCGTACGTAAAAACAGCACCATCATGCCCGCGCCAATGACTAAGTAAACGACCATGTAACGGCCCGTGCAACGTAACAGTTTTCGGGTGCTGTCCGTGTAGTGCTGAGTGCATTTCTCCATGAAATGATTGAATCGGGTAAACAGAAAATGCGTATTTGCCTGCTCGTCATCGTGTGCTTTTAACAGCATGGCGCAGAGTGCTGGCGTCAGGCTCATCGCCACAAACACCGACAGCAGCATGGAGGAGATCAAGGTGATGGAAAACTGACGGAAAATTTCTCCTGTCGCGCCGCTCATAAATGCCATCGGCATAAATACGGCGGATAACACGACGGCAATACCAACCAGCGCCCTCTGGAGCTGGCCCATTGCTTTATGCGTTGCCGCTTTTGGAGACAAGTGCTCTTCAGCAATAATACGTTCTACGTTCTCAACCACCACGATAGCATCATCGACTAACAACCCTATCGCCAGCACCATGCCAAACATCGTGAGCGTATTAATCGAAAAACCGGCGACGTCGAGAATGGCAAAGGTGCCAAGGATAACCACCGGAACGGCGATAGTGGGGATGAGCGTCGCACGAAAACTTTGCAAAAACAGGTACATGACGAGGAATACCAGAATGATTGCCTCGATCAAAGTATGAAAAACACCCTGAATCGAAATTTCGATAAACGGCGTGGTGTCATAGGGATAAACGGTTTTCATGCTGGCCGGAAACCAGGCTGATAATCTGTTCAGCTCTTGTTTAACAGCCTGGGACGTTTCAAGGGCATTGGCGCCTGCGGCAAGTTTAATCGCGATCCCAGCGGCGGGTTTGCCGTTGTAACGTGCAACCGTGGCATAATTTTCCGCACCCAGCTCAATGCGTGCGACATCGCGCAGCAGAACCTGAGAACCATCTTGCTGAACTTTAAGGAAGATCTTGCCAAATTCATCGGTTGTTTGCAGACGCGTCTGGACGATTATCGACGCATTTAATTGCTGATCGGCTGACTGAGGCATGCCCCCCAGTTGCCCGCCAGATATCTGATTATTCTGTACTTTGAGCTGGGTAATGACGTCCTCGGGAGTGAGGTTATACTTGTCGAGCTTTTGCGGATCCAACCAGATGCGCATGGCGTATTGCGAACCGAATAACTGCACGCTCCCCACCCCGGCAGTGCGGCTTAGCGGATCTTTAATGTTCGAGGCCACATAGTCGGCAATATCATATTGGCTCAGGCTGTTATTATCAGAGATAAAACCGGCGACCATTAAGATATTGCTGCTGGATTTATCAACGCTGATCCCTTGCTGTTGTACTTCCTGTGGCAAGGAAGGCATCGCCAGCTGCAGTTTATTCTGTACCTGAACCTGCGCAATATCGGGTGATGTACCCGTTTTGAAGGTCAGGATAATCGAGGCATTACCTGCCGCATCACTGGTGGATGACATATACATCAGGCCATCAAGACCATTCATATTCTGTTCAATCACCTGGGTGACGGAGTCTTCAACGGTCTTTGCATCTGCCCCGGGGTAGGCCGCGCTGATGGTAATGGTTGGGGGCGCAATTTGTGGATATTGGGCGACTGGCAGGTTCATTATCGCGATACCGCCCGTAAACATCATGATAATAGCGAGCACCCAGGCGAAAACTGGGCGCTCAATAAAAAAGTTGGCCATAAAGAAAGTGTCCTTAATACCTGAAATATTACTGTTCAGCTACCGTGTCAGGTGTGTTCAGTTTTGAAGGGAGGACCCGGGCTTTGCTTCCCGGACGAATTCTTTGTAATCCGGACACAATGACCCGATCGCCGGGGCGTAATCCCGCGGTCACTAACCATTGATTACCAACGGCCTTCACTGCGTTTATTTCACGCAGTTGCACTACGTTTTCCTGGTCAAGGATCAGCGCGGTGGCTTTTCCTTGCTCGTTGTGCGTAATTCCTTGCTGGGGGACCATCAACACGTTTTGTTGACTGCCTTCGTCCAGCAACGCAGTGACATACATGCCGGGTAAAATTTCACCTTCAGGATTGGGAAATACGGCGCGCAGGGTTACCGAACCGGTGGTCTCATCAACAGCGGGATCGGAAAACTCAAGCGTACCGGTATGGCGATAGGGTTTGCCGTTTTCCAGCATCAGCTCAACCGGAATTTTGCCTTGTTGCTGGGCAATTTTGCCGTTAGCTTTCTCTTCTTTCAGGCGTAAGAAGTCCTGTACTGACTGCGTTAAATCAACATAGATCGGATCTAATCTCTGAACGGTGACCAGCGAGTTTTCCTGATTGGCAGTAACCAGGGCACCCACGGTCACGGAAGATTTGCCGCTAATGCCATCAATGGGCGAGGTAACATTGGCGTATCGAAGATTGATGGTGGCTTGTTCAAGATCCGCTTTAGCGACGGCAACATTGGCTTGCGCTTCATTAAGCTGTGAAAGCGTGGTGTCATAGTCCTGGCGGCTGACGTAATTAGATTTTATTAATGCTGACTGCCGATTTAGTGTCAGACGAACATTATTGGCGGTAGCCTGTGCCTTTGCCAACGCGCCTTTGGCTGAGTCCAGTCGTGCCTGCAGTGGGGCTGGATCAATTTGATACAGTGATTCTCCTTTGCTGACTTTATCACCTTCAACAAAGTTGCGTTTTATGATGATCCCACCAACCTGAGGGCGGATTTCGGCGATCTCGAACGCAAGCGCGCGACCCGGAAGTTCACTTTTAATATTTACTGAGGAGGGGGCTAAGGTAACAACGCCGACCTCGGGCTCCATGGTGGTTTTTACTGCAGGTTTATTATCGCAGGCGGTGATGATGACGCTACTAAAGAATAATGGTATCAACAATAAGCATTTTCTGTTCATAGTAATCCCTGAATAATGTGTAAACACAAATGTTCTTTTATTGCATGCAGGGTGGGGGAGTTGTCGGTAAATAACAAAAGATGGTCAGGCATGAGAAGGGTAAAGCCCATTTCTTCGCTAAAGAATTAGCGGTTAAAAATTATATGTAACAGGAAGAATGCATGTTAAGCGAAGGATCTCCTGAAGCAGGATGGCGCAATAAGATAAACGCGGGGTAATGAGAAGGGTTGTTTGCCAACACCTGACTCCGGAATATAGTCGCGCCATCTTACCTCTGGGATTATTTCACTAGCTCCGGAGTTACCTGAGTTACTGTATTAGCGTAGTAAGGCGCTCCCCACATCGGCTCTGGCCAGAACGCACCGTAACCATAATCCCACATATTATAAGTGGTGTTGACAGACTCAGTTAAATGCCAAACCTGGATACCTTGTAAATCAACTTTAACAAAGTTGTACGGGACTTTGTTGATGAAACCTGACTCATCTCCTTGAATTGTTCCCAAAATAGTCACGAAATGGTTTCTGTAGTTTACCGGATCGAGGAAACCTTTCTGCTGGGCAAGAATACGTCCCTGATAGCTCGCGTCAATTTGTGGCTTAGCAGAGTCGTTCAGTGGCAAAACGGCGATTTCCAGCAACGTATCTTTTTTGGTGTTAATCACATTGATGACTTTACCGCCAAAGCGGGCCTGCTGACCGGTATATAAACCAGGCTGGTTATGCACGGAGATAAAGTTTTTTTGGATATCGGGTTGATTATTACCTTTGATATTCTCAGGAATGGCGGCACATGATGCCAGGGTGAAAGCAAGGGCAATAATCATCAACCCTTTTGTATTTTTCATTTTACTTTCCTGCTTAAAAAAGACAGGGCTATAGTAAACCTTTGCGTATTATTGTCAGCACACGCATTGTTGATTATCTAAAATTAATATAATTGTAGCTCATGGTAATAACGGATTGTATTTTATCCGGTCGCTGAATGATGGTGATATTTTCAACGACCATAAAAGTAACTGCAGACATCACGATTTCACGTCACGCTGGCGGGAATGTAATAAAGCGGATCATCAATTTTCGCGTCGCTCATCAACCGACAGAATGACCGCGTTCATTACTCCCGTCACCTAGCCGGTAAGCCAGCGCCACGACCAGTGACTGTACCAGGCACAGCGTCGCTGACTGGGAGCGAAACGCGTCGACCTGCGCCTCTTTCACCACAAAGCAGAGATCGCTGAACGTTGCCAGCGGGCTTATCTGGCTGTCGGTAATCACGATCTGGCGCGCGCCGGCATTGGCTGCAGTTTCGCTGACCATCACCGTTTCTTCCGCATAAGGCGAGAAGCTTATCGACACCACGATATCGCGCGCTTTAATGCGGTTAATCTGCTCGCGCAGCATTCCGCCCATTCCGTCGAGCAAAATAGGGCGACACTCAAGATGGCTCAGGGCGTAGGTAAGATAGGCGGCGACGCTAAACGAACGACGTAGACCGGCGATGTAAATGGTGTCGGCTTCTGCCAGCAATTGTACGGCGCGTTCCAGCATTTCAGGTTCGGCACGGGCTGCCAGCTGCTGGAGCGCTTGAGTATTCGAACGGGCGAACTCCTGCAGGATATCGAGCGGGGTTTCCGGCACGGCTTCGCTTTCCATCTCACGGAACATGCGCGCGCGGTCGCTGTAGCTGGCGGTTTCCTCCACTAGGTTCATACGAAACAGCTGTTTCATTTCGTTGAAGCCGGTGAAGTCAAAGGCATTGGCGAAGCGGATCAGCGTTGAGGGTGGCACTCCGGCACGTTCAGCAATGACGGCAACCGTATCAAAGGCCACGCTATTGGTATTATCCAGCACATAGCGGGACACCTGCTGCAGCCTCTTACTCAGGCTATCGTAGCGATCGCGGATTTGCTGCTGCAGCTCGTTCAGGCTGGTTGCTGTTGTCATTTTACCTCCTGGTACATAGTTTTATGATTCTAAACGCAAAACCGCGTCTTTGAAATGTCACTCATTCATCTGGCTGTAAAAACGAAACAAAAGCTTCAGGTTTGCCGTTCGCTGAAACGTTCTGCCAGTGCATGCTAATCATGCGATTCCGCTTGTTAACATAAAAACCCATCCTTGATCACATTAATCATTATTTATTTTATTTCAACTTAAAATGGAATGTTTGTTTCATATATAGTACACAGATAACAGTGTTCAGGTAACAGTCACGTATCAACAGCGAGAGGTTAAGGATGGAGACAGTAGCGAATTTTATCCACGGCGAATGTGTCACCGGTTCAGGCCAGCGCGTTCAGGCAATCTTCAACCCGGCCACCGGCGAGCAGATCCGCCAGGTGGTGATGAGTACGATACAGGAAACCGAGCAGGCCATTGCGGCAGCGCACGACGCATTCCCCGGGTGGGCGCGCCATTCTCCGTTAAAACGTGCGCGAGTGATGTTCCGCTTTAAGGCGCTGTTGGAAGAAAACATGGAGAGGCTGGCTCGCATCATCAGCGAAGAGCATGGCAAGGTGTTCTCTGACGCAGTTGGTGAGCTGACCCGCGGCCTGGAAGTGGTGGAGTTTGCCTGCGGCATCCCACATCTGCAAAAGGGCGAACACTCAGCCAACGTAGGCACCGGCGTCGATAGCCATTCGCTGATGCAACCTCTCGGGGTTTGCGTCGGGATCACGCCGTTTAACTTTCCGGCAATGGTACCGATGTGGATGTTCCCCATCGCGCTGGCAACCGGGAATACCTTTGTGCTGAAACCCTCGGAAAAAGATCCTTCTCTCGCCCTGGCTCTGGCGAAACTGCTGCAAGAGGCGGGCCTGCCGGACGGCGTGTTCAACGTCGTACAGGGAGATAAAGAGTCCGTCGACGTGCTGCTGACTGACCCGCGCGTGCAAGCCGTGAGCTTTGTCGGCTCTACGCCGATTGCGGAATACATTTATCAGACAGCGTCAGCCCACGGTAAGCGTTGCCAGGCGTTAGGTGGTGCTAAAAATCACTGCATTTTAATGCCGGATGCCGACATGGATATGGCGACCAACGCCATTATGGGTGCCGCTTACGGCGCGGCGGGTGAACGCTGCATGGCGCTTTCTGTCGTGCTGGCGGTGGGTGATAAAACGGCAGATGAGCTGTGCTCGAGACTGGAAAAACAGATTGCGGCGCTGCGTGTCGGGCCGGGGCTTGATCAGACACCGGAAAACGAAATGGGACCGCTTATCTCCTCGGTGCATCGGAATAAAGTGCTCGGGTATATCGACAGTGGGGAATCTCAAGGAGCCAGTCTGCGCGTGGATGGTCGACGTTTTAGCGTTAAAGGCCATGAGCAGGGTTATTTTGTTGGGCCGACCCTGTTTGATAACGTCACGCCGGAGATGACCATTTATAAAGAAGAGATTTTTGGACCGGTGCTTTCTGTGGTGCGCGTAGCAGATTACAGCAGCGCGGTGGAACTGATTAATCGTCATGAATATGGTAACGGCACGGCAATTTTCACACGTGATGGCGGCTGTGCGCGTCGTTTCTGCGAAGAGGTGCAGGCGGGCATGGTGGGCGTTAACGTGCCTATTCCGGTGCCGATGGCGTTCCACAGTTTTGGCGGCTGGAAGCGGTCCATTTTTGGTGCGCTCAATGTTCACGGCAATGATGGCGTGCGCTTCTATACCCGGATGAAAACCGTCACCGCACGCTGGCCGGAGATGCTGCAGGACACAGGGGCAGCGTTCTCCATGCCAACGCTGGGCTGACAGGAGGGGTTATGCAAACCGAACGTATGACCATGGCTCAGGCGCTGGTCAAATTCCTTAATCAACAATATATCTGTGTCGATGGCGTGGAAACGCCCTTTGTCGAGGGGGTCGCCACCATCTTTGGTCACGGTAATGTGCTTGGCATTGGCCAGGCGCTGGAGCAGGATCCCGGTCATTTGCAGGTGATGCAGGGATGTAATGAGCAGGGAATTGCGCACATGGCGACCGGATTCGCCAAACAGCATCGGCGCCAGCGTATTTTTGCCGTGACGTCATCGGTTGGGCCGGGAGCGGCAAACATGGTGACCGCAGCGGCAACCGCGACGGCGAACCGTATTCCTCTGTTGTTATTGCCAGGCGATGTCTACGCCAGCCGTCAGCCGGACCCGGTATTGCAGCAAATTGAGCAATACCATGACCTTGGCATCAGTACCAACGACTGCTTCCGCCCGGTCTCGCGTTACTGGGACCGGATTAACCGCCCGGAGCAGTTAATGAGTGCGATGCTAAACGCGATGCGAACGCTTACTGACCCCGCAGATACTGGTGCCGTGACCATCTGCCTGCCACAGGATGTACAGGGAGAAGCCTGGGACTATCCACAGAGTTTCTTTACGCGCCGCGTTCATCTGATTGAACGTCGACCGCCCGACCCACAGCGTCTGGCGATGGCGCGGGCGCTGATTGCCCGCAAACGCCGTCCGCTGGTGGTATGCGGCGGCGGGGTACGATATTCCGGTGCGCATGAGGCGTTTCGTATGTTTGTTGAAACGCTGCAACTGCCGTTTGCCGAAACTCAGGCCGGAAAAGGCGCACTGGTTAGTGACCACCCACTTAATCTCGGAGGCATTGGAGTAACTGGAGGGATGGCAGCGAATCAGCTCGCACCAAAAGCCGATCTGGTGATCGGCATCGGTACGCGCCTCACCGACTTTACCACCGGTTCGAAAGCGCTGTTTTCTCATCCGGAGGTTGAGTTCCTGCTGCTGAACGTGGCGGAGTTTGACGCGCTGAAGCTTGATGCCACTGCGCTTATCGCCGACGCCCGTACCGGGCTTACGGCGTTAACTGAAACGCTGAAAGACTACCGCAGCGATTGGGGGAAGGAGGTCACGCAGGCGCAAGCGGCTTGGCGCGATGAGTGCCAACGTTTATGGGATCGCGACTGGCGTCCCGACGACGAACCCGAAGTGGCAGGGCATCTTGACGCTCAGTTAGCGGAATATGGCGACACGCTAAACACCCGGTTGACCCAGACGAAGGTGCTGGGACTTATCAATCAGCACATTGAAGATAACGCTATCGTCGTGGGGGCCGCTGGATCGCTGCCTGGCGATTTACAGCGTATCTGGCAGGTCAAAACCCCGGACAGCTATCACCTGGAATACGGCTACTCCTGTATGGGCTATGAAATTGCGGCTGCTATTGGGGCCAGGCTGGCGAAGCCACAGCAGCCGGTTTATGCCATGGTGGGGGATGGCTCATACATGATGCTGCATTCCGAGCTACAAACCGCCGTTCAGGAGGGGATAAAAGTCACTATCCTGTTGTTTGATAACGCCAGCTTCGGGTGCATTAACAACCTGCAGATGGGGCATGGGATGGGGAGTTTCGGTACGGAAAACCGCCACCGCAACCCGCAAACCGGACGGTTAGATGGACCGTTGGTGAAGGTCGATTTTGCTAAAAACGCGGAAAGCTACGGCTGTCGGGCATGGCGCGTACATGACGAGCAAAGCCTGCTGGCGGCGCTGGAAGCCTCCCGTGTGCATTCGGGGCCTGTGCTGCTGGATATCAAAGTTCTGCCGAAAACCATGACCCACGACTATGCCTCCTGGTGGCGCACTGGCGATGCGCAGGTGGCAGACTCTCCGTCGGTGCGAAAAGCGGCTGAGCAGACGTTTGAGCAGGTGAAAAACGCACGTCAGTACTAAAAGCGATTAATGCCGGATGGCGCTGCGCTTATCCGGCCTACAGCGGATTCTACCTTCTGGCCGGATAAGGCGTTAGCGTCGTCATCCGGCAACCTGCGACAACGAAATTTTCATTTCATTTTTCCTTTCTCTTCATCCATCACCTCCTTCCTGAACGGAAGGGGGCCAATTCCTTCATCTTTCCTGTCTTTATGTTGTGATATTGATAACAAATTTTATCTCGATCATCTCAAAAGTGTTAACTTGCACCAAAAAATATAATTTTCACTATTTATAAAAATGAAATAAATGTTTTATTTAAAGGGTCGTTAGTTCATCGCATTCACCAACACCGGGAGCCGTTATGTTTAACATTGCTTTACTGGGCGCTGGCCGAATTGGCCAGGTACATGCAGCTAACATTGCCAGTCACAGTGCTACTACCCTCTGGTCGGTCGTCGACCCGAATCAGGAATTTGCCACTCGTCTTGCCACACAGTACCAGGCTCGTTTGCAAAGCCTGGATGAGGCGATGACGGACCCTAACGTTCACGCCGTGCTGATTGCCTCCGCGACCGATACCCACGCGGATCTGATTGAAATGGCCGCACGCCACGGCAAAGCCATCTTCTGTGAAAAACCGGTCCACCTGGATCTGGCCCGTGTACGCGACTGCCTGAAAGTGGTCAAAGAGTACGACGTACCATTGTTTATCGGTTTCAACCGCCGCTTCGATCCGCAGTTTCGCCGCGTGAAAACTGACGCACTGGCCGGGCGTATCGGTAAACCGGAATCGCTGCTGATCATCTCCCGCGATCCGTCGCCGCCGCCTGCGGAATATGTGCGTGTGTCCGGCGGTATGTTCCGCGATATGACCATCCACGATTTTGATATGGCGCGCTTTATCATGGGCGAAGAGCCGGTTTCGGTGTATGCCCAGGGCAGCAATCTGGTGGATCCGGCGATTGGCGAAGCGGGCGATATCGACACCGCGTTCATCGTACTGAAATATGCCTCCGGCGCGATGGCGACCATCGTCAACAGCCGCCGTTCTTCTTACGGATACGATCAGCGCCTTGAGCTGCACGGCTCTGAAGGGCTGCTGTGCGCGGGCAATATTCTCGAAAACCAGGTGCAGCATTACGGCAAACAGGGCTGCACCAGCGCGTTACCTGAACACTTCTTCCTGCAGCGTTATAAATCGGCCTATGCCGCGGAATGGGAACACTTTGTTGCGGTACTGCGCGGCGAAGCGGTCCCTGATTGCAGCGGGGACGATGGCGAGCGTGCGCTGTATCTGGCGGATAAAGCGCTGGAGTCACTGCATAGCCAGCGTGAAGTTCTCCTCTGATTGTCACCACAACCTACCCTACACAGAGAGACATAATAATGAAAAAATTGATCTTAGCTGTCCTCATCGCCATGACATCTGGGGCAGCCATTGCTGAAAATGAGCAAATTGTTTTCAGTACGCCAAACCTGGCGATGCCATTTGAAGTTCACATGCAGCGCACGGCGGTGAAAGCCGCAAAAGAGATGGGCGTGAATTTACAGGTCCTGGACGGGCAGGGTAGCTCGCCAAAACAGGTCGCTGACCTGGAAAACGCCATAACTCGTGGCGCACAGGGCTTTATTGTTTCGCCGAACGATGTCAACGCGGTATCCAGCGCGGTAGATGAAATTCAGGATGCGAAACTGCCCGTGGTCACGCTCGACCGCTCCGTTGACAGCCAGAAAAAAGTGCCACACTTCGGCGCGAACAACTACAAAGGCGGCGAGGCGATTGGCGACTTTGTCAAAACCAAATTCCCAGACGGGGCAGACATTATTCTGCTGACCGGCCAGCCAGGCTCCTCCTCCAACATTGAACGTACTAAAGGTATTCGCGACAGCCTGAAGGCGGGTGGTGAAAAGTACAAGATCGTTGCCGATCAGACCGGTAACTGGATGCGTTCTGAAGGGATGCGCATTGTTGAAAGCGTGCTGCCTTCGCTGCCGAAGCGTCCGCAGGTGATCCTCTCCGCTAACGACGATATGGCGCTGGGCGCGATTGAAGCGTTACAGGGGCAAGGACTGAAGCCGGGTGAAGTTCTGGTCACGGGATTCGATGCCGTGCCGGAAGCACTGGCGCGTGTGCGCGACGGTTGGCTGGCAGTGACGGCGGATCAACGTCCTGGCTTTGCGGTGAAAACGGCCATGAGCCAGTTGGTGAATAACGTCCGTGAGAAGACTGCGATCACCGGGGCTGACTACCCGCCAACGCTTATCACTAAAGAAAATTTGCAGCAGGCTGAGCGTATCGGTGAGGCCGGTAACTGATATGTCCGGAGCCGCCGTTACGGCGGCTCCCTCTAAAGGAGGAGCAGACCGATGTCGCAACCCTTACTGAAAGTGACCGACCTGGCGAAAAGCTTTTCCGGCGTTTGGGCGCTGAGCAGCGCACAACTGACTGTCGGAGCAGGCGAAATTCATGCGCTGTTAGGTGAGAACGGTGCCGGAAAATCGACCCTGCTGAAAGCGCTGGCGGGCGCACAGCCGCAAACACGCGGGGATATTTGGTTCAACGGCGAAACATTGCCGGTAGAAGACTCTCCGGTTGAGCGGCAGAACAAGGGCATTATCACGATTTATCAGGAATTTAATCTGCTGCCCAATATGACCGTCGCCGAGAATATGTTCCTCGGACGTGAACCGCGTAAACGCAATCTGATTGTGGACGAAAAGGCGGTAAATCAGGAGGCGCAGGTAATTTTGGATTACCTGCAACTGAACGTTGCGCCAACCACGGCCGTGGCCCGACTGAGCGTGGCGCAGCAGCAAATGGTGGAAATTGCGCGGGCGCTGACGTTGAACGCGAAGCTGATCATCATGGACGAACCTTCCGCCGCGCTGAGCGACAGCGAAGTAGAAAGTCTGCACCGGGTGGTGCGGGAACTTAAAGGGCGTGGCGTGAGCATTATCTACGTCACCCATCGCCTGCATGAAGTTTTTCAACTCTGCGACCAGTTCACCGTTTTTCAGGATGGACGATTCACCGGGAATGGCGCGGTTGCACAGACCACCGTAGAACAGCTGATCCGCCTGATGGTGGGGCGCGATGTGGCCTTTAATCGCCGCCCGGCCAGCGAAACTCACCATGAAGATAAACCTGTGCGTCTGGCGGTGAAGGGGCTTAGCCGCGAAAAACCGCCGCTGGATCCGCATGGCATCGCGCTGCACGACATTAGCTTCCACGTGCATGCTGGCGAAGTATTAGGTATTGCCGGACTGGTGGGTGCCGGGCGCACCGAAGTGGCCCGCTGCCTGTTTGGCGCCGACGGTTTTACCTCCGGCAGCTTTGAACTTGATGGCGTGCCGTATCAGCCGCGCGATCCGCTGTTTGCGCTGGATCAGGGGCTGGCGCTGGTACCGGAAGATCGTAAAAAAGAGGGGGCAGTGTTGGGGCTGTCGATCCGCGACAACCTGTCGCTCTCCAGCCTGTCGTCACTGCTGCACTGGCGCTGGTTTGTGAATACCCGCAAAGAAGATGCCCTGATTGAGTCTTACCGGCAGGCGCTGCAGATCAAAATGGTCAACAGTGCGCAGGAGGTGCGCAAGCTCTCCGGCGGAAACCAGCAAAAAGTGATCCTCGCGCGCTGCATGGCGCTTAACCCTCGGGTGTTGATTGTGGATGAACCGACGCGCGGCATCGATGTTGGCACCAAATCAGAAGTCCATCAGGTGCTGTTTGATATGGCGAAAAAGGGCGTGGCGGTGATTGTGATCTCCTCCGATCTGCCGGAAGTCATGGCGGTTTCCGATCGGATCATCACGTTGAGTGAAGGTCGGGTGACTGGCGAGATCCACGGCGATGACGCCAACGAAGAGCGGCTAATGACGATGATGGCCATCAACCATAACGCCCTGAATGCGGCATAACGGAGTGACTCATGACGCAGATTATTTCTAAAACGCAGGTTCCAGCCAAACGCGGTGGACGTCTTGATCCCATTGCCTTTTTTGAGCGCTTTGGGGTGCTGATTTTTATGATCCTGCTGCTGATTTTCTTTCAGTTGCAGAACAGCAATTTTCTTTCTGAACGCAACATTTTCAACATTCTGACCGAAGTCTCCATCTACGGAATCATGGCGGTGGGGATGACGTTTGTCATTCTGACTGCCGGCATCGATCTGTCGGTGGGCTCTATCCTGGCGGTCTGCGCTATGACCGCCGCGTATGTGATCAAGGGCGACAACTTCACCACCGTCGATCCGAACGCCTGGGGCGGCATGAGCTGGCTGATTGGCCTTGGTATCTGTATGGCGATGGGCACCGCGATTGGTTTTCTGCATGGCCTCGGCGTGACCCGCCTGCGTCTTCCGCCGTTTATCGTCACCCTCGGTGGGATGACCATCTGGCGCGGCCTGACGCTGGTGATCAACGACGGCGCGCCGATTGCCGGTTTCGACGCGGGATACCGCTGGTGGGGACGCGGCGAACTGCTCGGCATTTCGATTCCAATCTGGATCTTTGCTCTGGTGGCCGTAGGCGGTTACCTGGCACTGCATAAAACCCGCTGGGGGCGCTTCGTGTACGCCATCGGCGGCAACCCGGAGGCGGCGCGTCTGGCAGGGGTCAATGTGAAGCGCGTGCTGGTGAGCGTCTACGTATTGATTGGCTGTCTGGCTGGGCTGGCGGGCTTCATCCTCAGTGCGCGTTTAGGCAGTGCGGAAGCGGTCGCCGGGATCTCCTTTGAGCTGCGCGTCATCGCTTCGGTGGTCATTGGCGGCACTTCGCTGATGGGTGGGTACGGGCGTATCGGCGGCACCATTATCGGCTCGATCATCATGGGCATCCTGATTAACGGTCTGGTGCTGATGAACGTCTCGGCTTACTACCAACAAATTATTACCGGCTTAATTATCGTTCTGGCGGTGGCGTTCGATACCTACGCCAAGAGCCGTCGCGGCGCACTGTGAGGATCATGATGAAAGAAGTTCGTATTGGATTGATTGGCACCGGGTATATCGGCAAGGCGCACGCTATCGCCTATGCCCAGGCCCCGACGGTGTTTAACCTGCGCGGCAAACTGGTGCGTGAAATGGTAGCGGAAGTTTCTCCGGAGCTGGCCGCCGAGCGGGCGCAGGCGTTTGGCTTCAATCGCTCAACCGGAGACTGGCGGGCGCTGGTGGCCGACCCGGCCATTGATGTGGTGGATATCTGCTCTCCCAACCATCTGCACAAAGAGATGGCGCTGGAAGCGATTCGCCACGGCAAGCATGTGTACTCGGAAAAGCCGTTGGCGCTGAACGCCCACGACGCGCGTGAAATGGTTGAGGCTGCACAGCGGGCAGGAGTGAAAACCCTGGTGGGGTTCAACTATATGAAGAACCCAACGGCGCAGCTGGCGAAAGAGATCATTGAGCGCGGAGAAATTGGCGAGGTGATCCATTTCTACGGCACCCACAACGAAGACTACATGGCCGATCCGCTTGCGCCGATCCACTGGCACTGTTTTAAAGAAACGGCGGGTCTGGGGGCACTTGGCGATCTGGCGGCGCATATCGTTAATATGGCGCAGTACCTGGTTGGGGATATTCATCAGGTCTGCGGCGACCTGAAGATCGTGGTGCCACAGCGTCCGGCGCAGGTCGGTTCCTCGCAAATGGTGACGGTAGAGAACGAAGATCAGGCCCACGCTATGGTGCGCTTTGCAGGCGGTGCGCAAGGGGTGATTGAAACCTCTCGCGTCGCCTGTGGCCGCAAGATGGGGTTGTCGTATGTGATTACCGGGACCAAAGGAACCATCAGTTTTACCCAGGAGCGCATGGCTGAGCTGAAGCTCTATTTGCATGACGATCCGGTCAACCGCCAGGGGTTTCGCACTTTACTGGTTGGTCCGGCGCATCCGGACTACGGCGCGTTTTGTATGGGAGCCGGGCATGGCATCGGCTTTAACGACCAGAAAACGGTGGAAGTGCGCGATCTGGTGTACGGCATTGCCGCCGACGCGCCGATGTGGCCGGACTTCGAAGAGGGCTGGAAGGTGTCGCGTGTGCTTGACGCCATCGCACTCTCGCACCAGGAAGGCCGCTGGCTGAATGTGAACGACATTGTCTGAAGAGGTATCAACGTGGAAAAGCAGTTTGATGTGATATGCATGGGCCGCGTGGCGGTTGACCTCTACAGTCAGCAGATTGGCGCACGCCTGGAAGATGTGTCGAGCTTTGCCAAATATCTTGGCGGATCGTCCGGCAACGTGGCCTACGGAACGGCGCGACAGGGACTGCGTTCATCAATGCTGGCGCGGGTTGGCGACGAACATATGGGGCGTTTCCTGCGTGAAGAATTAAACCAGGTAGGCTGCGATACTAGCCATCTGATTACCGATAAAGACCGCCTGACAGCGCTGGTGCTACTCGGCATTAAAGACCGGGACACCTTCCCACTGATTTTTTACCGTGATAACTGCGCGGATATGGCGATTACCGCCAGCGATGTTGATGAACAGTACATCGCTTCTGCTCGTTGTCTTGCCATCACCGGGACGCATCTTTCTCATCCGCAAACCCGCGAGGCGGTGTTGACGGCGCTCGCTTACGCCCGCCGTCACGGCGTGCGTACGGCGCTGGATATCGACTATCGCCCGGTGCTGTGGGGGCTTACATCCTTAGGCGACGGCGAAACACGTTTTATCGCCGCCGATCAGGTCACCCGTCAGTTGCAGGAGGTGTTGCATCTTTTTGATGTGATTGTCGGCACCGAGGAGGAGTTTCATATCGCGGGCGGCAGTACCGATACACTGCAGGCGCTGTCGCAGGTTCGCGGCGTGAGTAACGCGACGCTGGTCTGCAAGCGCGGTGCGCTCGGTAGCTCGGTGTATACCGACGCGATCCCGGCCCGGCTGGACGATGGCCTGACGGTGACCGGCGTACGCGTGGAGGTGCTGAACGTGTTGGGGGCGGGGGATGCGTTTATGTCCGGCCTGCTGCGCGGCTACCTGAACGATGAGGGATGGGAGCAGGCGTGCCGCTATGCTAATGCCTGTGGTGCGCTGGTGGTATCTCGTCACGGCTGTGCGCCGGCGATGCCGAGCAAAGTTGAGCTTGATGATTATCTTTCTCGCGCTGCGGAGGTTCCGCGTCCGGATCTCGATCCGCATCTCAACCATTTGCATCGCGTGACGACTCGCCGTCGCACATGGTCGGAACTGTGCGTGATGGCTTTCGATCACCGCAGTCAGCTTGAAGAGATGGCGCTACAGTGCGGCGCGTCTTTGAAGCGTATTCCGGCATTGAAACAGCTTATTTTGCAGGCCAGCCGTGAAGCGGCCAACAGCGCCGGGCTGGAGGGCAAGGCCGGGCTGCTTTGCGACGGTACGTTTGGTCAGGATGCGCTGAATTCGATAACCGGAGAGGGCTGGTGGATAGGTCGCCCTATCGAACTGCCGGGATCTCGCCCGCTGGAGATGGAACACGGCAATATTGGCTCGCAGCTCATCAGTTGGCCGCAGGAACATGTGGTGAAGTGTCTGGTTTTTTTCCATCCGGAAGATGCCCACGCGTTGCGTCTGGAGCAAGAACAGAAAATCGCCGAGGTGTACCGCGCCTGTTGTCAGTCAGGTCATGAGCTGCTGCTGGAGGTGATTTTGCCGGCCAGTATGCCGCGCAGTGATGAACTGTATTTGCGCGCCATTTCCCGCTTCTACAACTTAGGGATTTACCCCGACTGGTGGAAACTCCCACCGCTGACTTCTGCTGGCTGGACGGCGTTGAGTGACATTATTGAACGGCGCGATCCGCACTGCCGTGGCGTGGTGATCCTTGGTCTGGACGCACCGGCAGAGCAACTGCGCGCTGATTTCAAAGCGGCTGCGGGTCATGCGGTGGTGAAAGGATTTGCCGTGGGACGCACGCTGTTTGGCGACGCTTCCCGCGCGTGGTTGAAACACGATATTGACGATGCGCAACTGGTGGCGCGCATTAAAGATAACTACCTGCAGCTTATCGCCTGGTGGCGCGAGCGCGGACAAGCATAATTCAGGAGAAGATAATGACGGTACAATTAGGTATTAATCCACTGACATGGACGAATGATGATCTTCCTTCACTGGGCGCTGAGACGTCGCTTGATACTTGTCTGAGCGAGGGCAAAGAGGCCGGATTTGCTGGTTTCGAACTGGGTAATAAATTCCCGCGCGAGGCGCGACTGCTCGGCCCCATTTTGCAGCGTCACGACCTGCAACTGGTTTCCGGCTGGTACTCCGGACGTCTGCTGGAACGCAGCGTGGAGGAGGAGATTGCCGCCGTACAGTCACATCTGACGTTACTGCGCGAGCTGGGGGCCAAGGTGCTGGTCTTTGCCGAAGTCAGTGGCTGCATTCACGGCGAGCAGCAGACGCCGGTACATCTGCGTCCGCGCTTCCCGCAAGAGCGCTGGCAAGAATACGGTGAAAAGCTCACCGAGTTTGCGCGCTACACCCAGCAGCAGGGGGTACAGATTGCCTATCACCACCACATGGGAACGGTGATTGAATCTGCTGAAGATGTGGGTAATCTGATGACGAATACCGGTGATGAAGTTGGATTGTTGCTCGACACGGGACACTTGACCTTCGCCGGGGCCGATCCGCTGGCGGTGGCGCAGCGCTGGGCATCGCGTATCAACCATGTTCACTGTAAAGACGTGCGTGCCGACGTGCTGGCGGATGTCAAAAATCGCAAAACCAGCTTTCTCGATGCGGTACTGAGTGGGGTCTTTACCGTGCCGGGCGATGGCTGCGTTGACTATCCGCCGATCATGGCCTTGCTGAAGGCGAACCAGTATCAGGGGTGGTTAGTCGTGGAGGCGGAGCAGGATCCGGCCATCGCGCATCCGCTAACGTATGCGCGTCTGGGCTATAACAACCTTAGCCGTCTGGCGCGTGACGCTGGTCTTATCTGAGGAGGTGATATGTCACGTTTATTATCACGTTGGCAGCAGCCGGACGCGCAGGGGCGTACGCAGTCAGTGACGCCGGAAAGCGCCTGCTGGGAATATGTTGGCTTTAAAGCGTACGAACTGGAAGAGGGGCAGCAGCTTACGCTGCCCGCCGTCAGCGAAGAACGTTGTCTGGTATTGGTCGCCGGACGCGCGACCATCACCACGCCGGGTGCAACCTTTACAGATATCGGCGAGCGGATGAGCCCGTTCGAACGGATAAAACCGTGGGCGGTCTATGTCACCGCTGGTGAAACCATACAGGTTCAGGCGGTGACCAGACTGGAGCTGGCGGTCTGCGCTGCGCCGGGGAAAGGCACACACCCAACACGGCTGATCGCACCTAAGGATATCGACGGGGAAGCGCGCGGCAAAGGTCACAACCAGCGTTACGTGCATAACATTTTACCGGAAGATAAACCTGCTGATAGCCTGCTGGTGGTGGAAGTGTGGACCAACGAAGGCTGTACCAGTTCCTGGCCAAGTCATAAGCATGATACCGACAATCCGCCGCAGGAGACCTATCTGGAAGAGACTTACTACCATCGCCTCAACCCGCCGCAGGGATTCTGTCTGCAGCGGGTATACACCGACGACCGGTCGCTTGACGAGTGTATGGCTGTCTATAACCGTGATGTCGTGATGGTGCCAAAAGGGTATCACCCGGTGGCAACCCTGGCAGGATATGACAGCTACTACCTCAACGTGATGGCGGGCCCGGTACGCAAATGGATGTTCACCTGGGAAGATGAACATGCGTGGATTAATCGCGAGTATCCAGTTGATAAGTAAGGTTTTGAATGGCTTTGTTAAAAGCGAGTCGTTTTTTCCCTCTTCTTGATCAGTAAAATGGGAGGGATGGGATGACGGTTGGTACTATTTAAGTGCTCATTATTCTCATAGCTCGCCTGGCTATGAGAATAATGCAAGCGTCGATATATTTGGGGTTATGGCAGTAGCCAGGGTGCTGTCGAAAACACCCCGGCTATCTTTTGTTGCGGGCTGATTAGAAATGATATTTCAGTCCTAACGTTGCCGCGCTGTTGTTGTAACCGTTGTCTCCCATCTGGACGCCCACATTACCCCACAGATTTAAATCTGGCGTAATCTGGCCTTCGACACCCAGTTTAATCTCTCCCAGATTGCGTGCACCTTCCTGGCTGACGCTAACGTCGTCCATTTTTGTGCTAAAACTGCGTGTATTATGGAGCCAGTTAGCTTCAATAAATGGCTGGAATTCGCGGCCTTTGCCCTCATCCATTTTATTAAAGCTTTTCAGATAGGCTCTGGCTCCAAGACGGGTTTGAATATTACCGTTACCATTCATCTTGATACGCGTTCCGTTAGCTTCCTGATGGTCATCAGATTTGACCCCCATCCAGGTAACCTGCGCCTGCGGTTGAACATACCACTCATTAACGGTTCCTTTGCTGCCAGAGAATTCGCCAACTTTAAAGGTATACCCCGTTTCAACAGATGCCGTCAGACCTTTGGATTTATAGGACTCAGAAGCCAGTCCTTCACCTTTGACATGGTTATCAAACCATCCATATTGTGCCCAACCGTCGAAGTACAGGCCTTTATGATCAGTGAATCGCCACAGATAATCTAGACACTTCCGAGCCGTTGATAATACTGGTTTTCATATTCTGTCGGTGACATCTGATCGCTAGAACCATGCCGACGCTTACTGTTATAAAACATTTCGATGTAATCAAAAATATCACTGCGGGCTTCTTCCCGCGTTCCGTAGATCTTTTTCTTTATCCGTTCGCGTTTCAACAACTGGAAAAAGCTTTCTGCAACCGCATTATCATGGCAGTTACCGCGACGGCTCATGCTGCCCTCCAGGCCGTGTGATTTCAGGAAAGACTGCCACTCATGGCTTGTGTACTGACTGCCCTGATCCGAATGAACCAGCACCTGTTTTTGGGGATTACGCCGCCATACAGCCATCAGCAGTGCGTTCAGGACAATGTCCTTTGTCATCCGGGATTGCATGGACCAGCCGATAATTTTGCGTGAGAACAGATCAACAACCACAGCAAGATACAGCCAGCCTTCGTGGGTCCTGATGTAGGTTATGTCTGTTACCCAACGCTCATCAGGAGCATCCGGATTGAACTGTCGCTGGAGCCTGTTGGGCGACACGATACTGGCCTCGCCTTTACGTGCCCGCGGGCTCCGGTATCCGACCTGAGCCTTTATCCCGACACGTTTCATCAGTCGCCAGACTCTGTTCACTCCGCACTGTTGCCCGCTGTCCCGCAGATCCAGATGGATTTTGCGATAACCATAGACGCATCCCGATTCCAGCCAGAACTGTTTAATCTGTCCTGTCAGTCTCAGGTCTGCCTGATGGCGTTGAGAATGCGGCTGCTGAAGCCAGGCGTAAAAACCACTGGGATGAACATCCAGCACCCGACAGAGCAGGCGAACAGGCCAGCAACAGGTGTTGTCACGGATAAAGGCGTACCTCAGTCGGACAGCTTTGCGAAGTACGCCGCGGCTTTTTTTAATATGTCCCGTTCGTCGGTAACCCGCTTCAGCTCTTTCTGGAGACGACGGATCTCGGCCTGAGCATCTGACTGTTCTTTATTAGTGGAAGAATCCGGACCGTACTTCTTTATCCAGGCGTAAAGGCTGTGGGTGGTGATATCGAGACGTGTTGCCACGCTGGCAACAGAATAACCGCGATCAACAACCTGTTTGACTGCTTCAGTTTTAAACTCTTCGGGATAACGCTTACCGCTCATGGGCACCTCTCTTTAAGCCATCTTAAATGACTCTGAGGTGTCTGTTAAACCCGTGGCGATTCACTTGTTTGATTTTTAGGTACTTTTTTTTCCAACCTTGTTTGCCTTTGGCAGTACCAAGGATCGGGTTCAAATATCTGTTCAGTGCGGACTCATTGAAGTTCTTCCAAAAACCTCTGTCTGAATCTAGTTCCCCTAGACATTCTAGTTCATCCAATAAACCGGAGAAGGTCAGCGCTGCGTCATTTATTGGAGTTTTCAGGAAGTCATAGTCAGAAAGTTGCTCAAAAAACTCAGGGGGGCTAGTGCGCAGATGAACCTCATACGGAAGAAGGTAACGCTCTCCATTATCAATTGGCTTGTAGTTCCCTGCATGCCTCCTACGGAGAGAGTCGCTGTTTGTGATTTCCAGCTTTTCCTTGTTTGATCTCTTCATCAAAACTCCGCTTATTAATTTTTTCGGCTTTTTTTTAAGTCGCCAAAGAGTAATCTTTCTTGCGTCAGTTGAGGACGCATTCTCGAAAAAACATGCCGTTTCCTTTCAGACAATTTACTGAGATTATTCAATAAGACAAGGGATTAGAGCTATGCCTAATGAAAAAAAGAAGTTTAAAAAGCTATCGCAAAAACTGCCGGTAAAACATCACGTGTTCTACATGAGAGGCGACAGAGTCATCGCTGATGGGCTGAATAAGCTTTCTTTTCAGCTAATCGCAGGAATGACGAGAGATAGCGGGTATACCTGCACCTTTGCGCCTGCAACCACGCATCAATGCAGGATTATGCAACTGGCAGCGCAGCAGGTGGGCGTGATTTGCTGCTACTGGACAGAATCATCGGAGTGTCTAACTAAACAGGGATTCAAGCAAGGAGCTGTAAAAAGACTGCTCAAGCCACCTAAGTGTAGGAAATGGCTTACTAGTAAGGAGGATTGTAAAAGCAAAACCCCGAATTCATATGTATGAACCCGGGGCCGGTATCCTTTCGCTTTATGTCGGGGAACTAGCACCACTACTAAGGTGGGAGAAGAACCGTCAACTAGCTACACCTGCGTAGGATACGCTGGCTAACGACTATTGTCAATCTCAATACACATCTGAAATAATAAGCGAAAATTAAAAGTAAGAGCACTGTATGCCTGAACATTACGATTACTCAGAACCCTCTCGTCTGCTTAGCTTAGCTAGGCTCACCAGTTACAGAACATCTCTTGCCACTCAAACAGATGCCCAGTTATTTGGCTCATATTGTTGGAATCTGGCGATCGTCGGGGCTTTTTATCCATTATTGCAACTCATTGAAGTATCTCTTCGAAATGCGATTAATCATGTTGCTCTTACAAAATATCAGGCTGCAGATAAATATTGGTTTGAGTTAATTCCCTGTACTCAAGAAACCAACCTTCAGGGCCAATTGATTAATGCTGAACAAGTCAAGAAATTTAAAGATAACGGAAAAAATGCGAAACGAACGGCCAAGAAAATACTTGAAGATAAAGGCATAACTGCGCCGATCCCTACCATTGACCAAATCATTTCTCAGATGGAATTTTCATCTTGGGAGTACCTCCTTGATAAACATTTTTACAATGGTTCGGATAAAAATTTTTTATGGCCACATGAATTAACTAAAGTATTTAAAAAATTGCCTCGGGTGGTGGAAACGAAAAATGTTCAGTTCCATCAACGTGATGCTATACGACGCAGAATCGAAGAAGTTAGGGCCTTTAGAAACAGAATCTCCCACAATGAACCCGCTTGGCATGTCGGGAGTGCTAGAACCAAAGAGGCAGTGATAGCCGATCTGAATGAAAAACTCAGCAACATGATGGAGTTGTTATACTGGATCTCTCCCAAATTTCAGCAGTATGTAAAAGACGTCGGCATTGAGGCTAGAATTAAGCAGGTATTGCATCTCAATGAAATGAATCGATACATGCACATATTTCAACAGTATGACGTTATTGATTTGGAACATCTGGTTGCTATAACACAAACGGCAAATTCCGGAAATCATCGCTGCTACTTCAACGTCAATGGTTCTGTTGGCATCGTTTCACCCTACAATACGAAATTGTTGCAATAATTCTCTTTTCGGATAGGGGAATAGCAAACATATGGTTATAAGATTTTGGAGGGTAATCTTACGAAAAGGTAGGTTAGGTATTTTCATCAGATGATTTGAACTGGATTTGCGGCCCGTTCGGTAGTGACCGGGAAGACCTTAATATCCCCAGTATGCCAAGAGATGAAGCCTGGCCTATTAGACCTTATGAAAATAATTATGTAAGTATAAGCCTAAATCATGGTTAAGGTCATTGAGGGTGCTGACCCTCAAGGCGCACCGATCCCGCCTTTTCTTCTCACTGCGTGTTGATGCCGAGAAGGTTAATTAACTGCCCGACAATCTTGTCCTCATCGAGAATCAGATCCACACTAGCCACCTGTAATTGTTCCTTGCCTGCTAGAATCCTATAGCCTGCATTCAGAGGTTGCGTTCCCAGACCTGCATGATGTGGATAGAGAAGCATAACTTGTGGGCAGTGATAAATCCGTGCATAGGCCATCATCTGGTAGACATCAGCCTGCGATATGCCATGCCTGGCATCTTCGGGATGACGACCAATACGCTTCCATTTAGTGTCTATGATCATAACAATCTGATGGTCCCGCTCGATAAGCAGATCCGGTCGGGTCTGGAAGCGTGGTTTGCCTTCTTTTACGTCCTCGATCAGACAGTATAATCTGCCTGCCTGTGCACGAACCGTCCATTCCGTACCACGTACAGCACGCTTCGCCAGCGCCGCTATATATGCCTCGAACAGGTCGTTCATTGGGAATAACAGTGTAATCCCGTTCTGCGCTCGTTTATCGTGGTGTGTAGCTTGCCAGTCGCGTCGCAGGAGAAGACGTGCCAGATTGTAGAGGGCTTCCCAGCGATGATTGGTTCGGTCGATCCGTACCTGTGACCACGGCAGATGACTGAAAGGGGCGTCGCTAACACCCGCTAACAGGATGCGCAATTCATTCAAATGACGGAGCGTATCTGCAGCGCGGGCATAATGGTGAAGCAGAACTACACACGCCTTCATAATTCGAAGCAGGGCGGTATCAGCAGACAGTTCGTCGTAACGACAGGCGAGACGGTCGGGGCGGACGGCAAGCGTAGTGAATTGTCGTTTGATATTGAGCCTTCCGCGCAATGAGGGCAAATCGTCTTCCTGTGCCAAATAGGTGCGCGGTAATCCTCGATGTACTTCAGATAAGAGTCGCTCGGCGAACAAGCGGATGAGTATCTCTAGCAAGCTTTCAGCTTGTCTCGCCATTGTTGCAGCCTGTCCATTGCCGAGTTTAAGGTCGAGGGCGACATCAAGCATACGTATCAGGCGACTGCGTATTGTGGCGTCCGGTTCTATCGTCTCGTCGTCGAATTTGGGCAGGATCTCAAGGCTACATCCCGGAGCGGCAATGACCCCAACCATTTGCCCGGCAATAATTTTGTTATGGCGATCGATTAAGATATTGGTACCGTGCTGATTTGCCAGCGGATGCTCGCGCGCCGCCGTTAGCAACGCGTTAGCCTGAGGGCGGGTAAAAGCATGAGGAGCGTTTATGCCGCTTTCTGTGTTCACACAAACACCACCCCATTCACGAACCGTGAGGTGCGTCATTCTTTCGATTCACCAGCCACCTCAAGAGCGGTGACATTTAACGTTCTGGCTTTGCCTATCAGTCGATCAAAGGCATCATTTCTGAACGGTGCACGTACCGACCAGCTTGATAATGGTTCCCCCTCTATTCCTGGTGGCGGTAAAATCTGCTCTTCCTGCATAAAACCATCGCCCAGCACTGTCGCGATTCGGCTCCAGTCCTCGAAGAAATACTCTTGTAACAGCGGTATGACCTTATTGCGCACTGCATCTTCAACTTGTGCCCTGGATTCACAATTGATAAAGAAGGCGTGGCCAATGCGATATTCCCGGCCTATAAGATATTCAATACGCTGGTTGATGGTGGTAAGAACGGCTTTGAGATCGATCCCCTCTACTTCACTTAGCAAGGTCGCGTCGGGAGCCATTTCCCGGAAGTTGAATCGCCGCCTTAATGCTGTGTCGAGCAATGCGATGGATCGATCGGCGGTATTCATGGTGCCTATGATATGAAGGTTGGCGGGGATGCCAAAATCTTTCTTTTTCGAATAAGGCAGAGTTACGGTGAGTGCATCAGGCATTCCAAGACGTTTATCCGGCTCAATTAACGTAATCAGTTCACCGAACACTTTCGAGATATTTGCCCGGTTGATCTCATCAATAATGAGGACGAATTGTTCTGGTTGTCCTTTAACATCGGAACTATTATCTATGTTCTCTGTACTTGAGAGCAGTCTGCCTAGCGCCGGGATATTCACACGACTGGTGGCAATGGAATAGAGCGTCCGCATGGTGAAGTTACCATCGATAATTGTATCGAGTGGCAGTGGTTCATCAAGGGTCAGTAGCCAGCGAACTGGGCGGCGGTGGGCATAGTAACCTTCGGCTTCAGGAACGAAATAGTAATCACCAGTTATTTCAGCGATAGCGCGAAACGCAGTGTTCCCGTAAGGGACAATCACGATATCACCAGGCTTCATTTCGCAACGGAAGGGATAGGTTTGCGTCCAGTTACTAGGCGTCAGATTCCCTGGATTTTGCTTGATCCATTCATCATGAATCGCGTTGAACGATGAGAATCTATCCGCGCTCCAGTCTATGGTCCCACCCCAACCCAGAGCGATATACCCATTGTCGCGGGCATCTTCATACACATCGTCTTCGGTGCCAATTGTCCCTTGCCCCATTTTCCAGAAGCGTTTTTGGGATAGTTGCAGTGCCGAGGCATCTGTCTGTGCACGGGGTTGTGTTCTGGCCTGATCGGCAAGGGCACAAATTTCTCTGAAGAGCCCCGGCGTAGGCATGAGTCTGAATCCAGCAGACGAAGACTCATCTTCACCGATTTCTGGACGAAGGCCCTCAACGAAGGTTTCGTAGTCATAGCTCTGGTGGAATGTGACGAAAGAGATCCTCTTTTCTGCCATCAGTTCGTTATAGCGCGCCATCAGGGCCGCACGCCCATCTTTTGAGTTCGGATAGGCATCTTTGCCATCGCAGAGCGCTACGGCTTCCCTCGCCGTGTGATAGGTCTTTCCGGTACCTGGAGGACCGTAAAAAATAAGGTTAGTCGGAGTTGGTTTAGTCTGGGCCACCAGTTCGCTTCCTTCCGTAAGGATGAACGTATATTTCCGGGTTGTGCTCTTTTTAGGCCCTTCCGTCACCGGAGGGGGAACATCCGCTAGTTCCTGAAATTTTTGACCATCAAGAGCCTGACAGATGTTCGGCCATCCCTTGTCGAGACCCATTTCAGTATTCAGAGGACCAACTACCAGGGTGACACTTGCGTCACCTCGCTCTCTGGCTGGGGTGATGTAGTTTTCAAGGACATAATCCCGAATTTCGTCGGCCTGAGAGTCATCACCGCTCAGAAAATGTCCATATTGTCCGAGCCAGCTATTCCAGTTGGACAATCGGTTAAGCGGTTGCTCTGATTCAGGCATTAGCAACCGATAGTCATCGCCGTTATCTTTGGCATCACGGCGAATCTCTTTGATCCGCTGCCGCAATTGCGCAAATCCATCCGCCTGGTAGGCTGCATCCAGATCTGCATGAGGAGAACCAAGTGCTGCGAGATTTTTTTCTATAGTTTTGACAGCATAAATACGGGAATTGAGGCCTGCTTGCGTTTTGGCGCCTCTGCTCTTCAACCATTCCTGAAATTCAACTTCGAGCATTTCCGATGCCCTCTCATTTTCGTTAACTTACTGATAGCTATCATTGTGGATGATGGAAGGGGCAGTACTGCAACTCTTCGCTACAGATTGCCAATACTATTAATCTTCCTTGCTGATTGTCTCGCTTGCGGGGCGAAGGGTTTGACCAACCTGACATAGCAGACAGGCATCATCCTCGAATGTCATGATCCCTCAGGAGTGCAGCCCAAGCGCTGTGTCGTTTACCGTAAACATAGCACTATGGATGCCTCGGTCAAGGTATGTTTTTCCATAATTTATTGATAAGAAACAATAATAGTTATTATGTAATGATTTGAACCTTTATGAGCCTTTTAATAAATCGTCATGTCCAAAACTATGTAGCAGCTGAAGGTATAGGCATTGAGAATGGGCATTTTAGCTTCGTCTACCGGACGTTCTGAATGTAGGTATCGGTAGACCGTAAAGGGTGCTGCGGATGGATTTGATGGTATCGCCCATACAGATGGCCAAACGTTCCCCCACCCCAAATCCCGCACTTCTCTCCCTTACCCTTAAAGGCCTTTAAAGGCCCTTTAGCGAGCTTTTGCGGGCGTAGCATTATTCGAGCCAAAGTTGGCTAAAATCCGGCCATCCCAGCGTATTTAAATCCCGCCAGGTAAATGACTTCTCGGTCGCAAATTCCATCCAGTGATGCAGCAAAGGAATGACATATCGCTGGTGGGTCATCTCATGGAAAAAGGCGGCAATGGTGGCGAACGCCTGCTCATCGTCGCTGTTCAGAATCGTCGGCAGCAGGGCGTTCAGGTTTTGTCGCTGGGCTTCAGGCAAGCGCGTAAACAGCGCGGTGGACGCCAGCCATTCCAGAAACGCCGGAACCGAAAGGGTATCAAGCATAAAGTTGCTGAGCCAGATATCCGCAGGGGGGCGCGGCTGGCTGTTAAAGCGGTCAAATGCGTCGATCCGTATTTCGGCGCGAATATGCCAGCGCTCAAGCAGGATGCGAATCGCCCCGGCAAGCTCCACCAGTTCCGGCTGCTGAAAGGTGCTGATGATAACCGGCTGACGCAGGTTAAACGGCGCAGTGATCCCGCCAAAATCCACCGGGCGGTGGTTCCACTGCGGCAGCATACCCTGAGCAACGGAGAGGATGCGTGCGTATTCGTCGGGAAGCTGCGTCTGGCTGAGGAGTTCGACAGGTTGCAGCAGGTAATTGATAAACCGCCTTCCGGCCTCATCCGCAAAGGCTCCTTCACAGTCGAGCAGAACAAAACAGCATCCCTGTTCCAGACTACGCTCGTTAAGCGGGCGGTCATCCTGCGCCTCTTCGCCCCGCAGCAGGGGAATAAAGCTCATGCTGATATGCTCCGGAGCCCAGGTGAAAATGGTGATCTCATCCAGTCCGGGCCGCGCCTGGTGCCAGTGTTGATTGCGCCGCAGGACCATAAAGTTGTCGCTGTGCTCCCGCAGATGGAAAGCGCCGGTACAGCGGATGTGTCCGCGCTGGTAATCGAACAGCATCGTCGGCTGGGTGGCGAGCAGGCAGTCGAGCCGCCTGACCGGGTGATGCGTTTCAATCACCAGATGCCAGGGGGCGTCAGCGGTGATGGCTTTGATTGAGCTGAAAAGCGGCGCGAACTGCGGGCTCTGGCTGGCGGCGAGCAGGCAGCGCTCCACGGCGCTGGCATTCAACTCGCAGCCATCGGCAAAGCGCGCGGTAGATTTCAGCCAGAACTCCCAGCGGGTAAAGTCGTCGTTGTGGGTCCAGTAGTGGGCGATATCGGGAACGATCCTGCCCTGAACGGCGTCATAGCGCGTCAGCCCGCTCAGGCACTGGCGCAGGAGATGGCGTTCGGTCCGCCGTAGGGGAACGAGCGGATTAAGCGGATCCAGATTGCGATAGTAGGGGATGCGTACCCGCGTTTCGCTGCTTTTATCCTGTACCCCAAAGCGCCACAGGCTCAGGCGATCCAGCAGATACTTGTCGTTGCCGATAAACCGCAGCACGTTGCCGTAATCCTGCTTCTCCAGCAGCTTATTGACGTTCTGGCTGAACAGCTTTTCCGGCGAGGTTAACAGGTGGAGCCGTGAGCGCTTGCTACGTCCGCGCTGAGGCTGCCAGTCGAGCCATTTTTCCTGATGCATCTTTTTCAGCGCAATCCGGCAATTACGCACTGAACAGCCGAAGATGGCGGCGATCTCCTGCATCTGTAATTCGTGCGTCTGACCTGCGCCGTAGCGGGCGTGCAGCCTGCGAAAATGCGCCTCGAAGATACTCATATGATGGCCTCCCACCGAACGCGATTTCCTCTTTTATCCCTTTCTGACGGTTTCCGGCGTGATTGCCCTCATAAATTTTCCGGTTTTAAGCGAAAACCGGAAATAACTTTCGTCGTCGGTTGCTGTTTTTTTAATCATCTCCGGTTCGGATACTGAAGGTGTTCGGAGCAGAACCTGCTGTTGTGCGAATCCCTGTCATAAAGACGCGCTCAGGAGATCGAGATGAAAAGATTCAACCTTCTGCAAATGTTACAAAGCATCGGGCGATCGCTCATGATCCCCATTGCCATGCTGCCTGCCGCCGGTATTTTGCTGGCCTTCGGCGTCAGCTTTCAGGATCCCAATATTGTCGCCAGCCTGCCGTTTCTCGGCGCTGACTGGCTGGTTCACGTGCTGAAGCTGATGGCGGAAGCGGGCAGCGCGATTTTCGCTAACCTGCCGCTGCTGTTTGCGGTCGGCGTGGCGGTAGGGCTTAGTGACGATCAGGGGATTGCCGGGCTGTCGGCGATTGCTGGGTTTTTGATTATGAACGTGACCATCGGCCAGTTTCTGGGGATCACGTCCGAGTCGGTGGCGCAGGTGCGTGACTACACGATGGTGCTGGGCATCCCTTCGCTCCAGACCGGCGTGTTTGGCGGCATCATCATCGGGATTATTGCCGCCTGGCTATACAAACGGTATTACCGCATCCAGCTTCCATCCTGGCTGGAGTTCTTTTCCGGCAAGCGTTTTGTGCCGATAGTGACCTCCTTCGCCGCGCTGTTTGTCGGGCTGGTGATGGCGGTAGTCTGGCCGCCGGTCCAGCATCTGATTAATGGCCTGTCGAATACCATGACGGTGCAGGGGCCGGGCGTGTCCGCCTTCCTGTTCGGTTTTGTCGAGCGGCTGCTGATCCCGTTTGGTCTTAACCATGTCTGGTGGCCGACGTTCTGGCTGCAGTTTGGCGAGTACGTAAACAAGGCCGGGCAGGTGGTGCATGGCGACCAGCTTATCTTTTTTGCCCAGTTGAAAGACCAGGTGCCGATTACCGCCGGAACCTTTATGGCCGGGCTGACGCCAATCAAGATGTTCTGTATTCCGGCGATTGCGCTGGCGATCTACCGCTGCGCCAGCCCGGAAAACAAAGCGCGCGTGAAGGGCATTATGCTCTCTGGCGCGATCACCTCCATTGTCTGCGGTATCACCGAGCCGATTGAGTTCTCCTTCCTGTTTGTTGCGCCCGTGCTGTATGGCATTCACGCCGTCCTGGCGGGGCTGGTGTTCCTGCTGATGGAGTGGTTCAGCGTGCATATCGGGCTCTCTTTCTCCGGCGGGCTTATCGACTATCTGTTCTTTGGCGTTCTGCCGCGGGCCCCACACTGGTACATGGTGTTCCCGGTCGGGCTGGTGATGGGGGCGCTGTACTACGTCCTGTTTACCTTTGCCATCCGCCGCTGGAATTTGCTGACGCCGGGGCGTGAAGTCGAAGAAACCGCAGTAACTCAGGAAAACGAACAGAACGACCTGGTGAGCGGCATCATTCTGGCCTATGGCGGGCTGGGGAATATGACCAGCATTGAGGCCTGCATGTCACGTCTGCGCATTGACGTGACGGATAAGACGCTGGTGGACAAGGCGCTTCTGAAACAGCTTGGCGCGGCGGGCGTCGTCGAAGTTGGGAACAATATCCAGAGCGTATTTGGTATGAAATCCGATCGGCTGAAAGAGGCGATCCGCGCAGCTAACGCGTATACACAGGAGGCAAAATGAAACAGCTACACCACAGCGGCTTACCGCTGTATCTCAATGACGACGGTGTGATGGCGCTAAAACCCCCGCTGAACTATCTCGGCTTTGGCCGCAAAAGCGCCGGGCAGATGGCGGTGGTCTTACCGGAGTTCACCGAAGCGCAGCGTGATGAACCGGCTTACGATGTCTATCGCGGGCTCAGCTTTGCGGAGGATCAGGAACGGCTTGCTGCTGACCAGTACCAGTACGACATCACCATCATCATGCCGGGAACGATCGGTAAGGAGCGCAAGAAAACCAGCGGCCATTATCATGGCTATAACGACACGCGGCGCAACACCCATCCGGAAGTATATGAGGTGATTAAGGGCACGGCGGCATATATCCTGCAAAAGTCGCCGGATTTTGCCGTCGCGCCAAAAGACCTGCTGGTGGACGATCTTATCGTGGCCATCGTGAAGGAGGGGCAAAGCATTATCGTGCCGCCGAATTACGGTCACTGCTCCATCAATATTGGCGACGGGCCGCTGGTGTTCAGCAACCTCGCGTATAAACCCTGCGCGGTTCACTACGACACGGTGCAGTTTTACCACGGTATGGCCTGCTACATCGTGGAGGAGAACGGGCAGCTATGCGTGCGCAAAAATCACTACTACCCGCATATTCCGCGCATCAAATTCGCCACCGTCAAAGAGAACCCGCATCTTGGCATCACCTTCGATACGCCGCTTTACCAGCGCTACCGCGCCGCGCCGGAACGTTTTCACTTTCTGGGACATGTCGATAACTATGTCCGGGAAATCATGGGGATGCTCGAGTATCAGGATGATTTATTCCCGCTCAGTCAGGAGGACGCATGATGGAAACGCAATCTGTTGCAGGCGTCGCCTGTAGCGACTTGAATCAGGCGATGTCGCGGATTGATGGCGCTGCGCTGGCGCGTCTGGAGCAGGCCATTGCTGACGCGAACGCGATATTTGTTTTTGGTGCAGGGCGTTCGCTGTTAATGATGAAAGCTTTTGCGATGCGCCTGATGCATATCGGCCTGAAGGTGCATGTTGTCGGCGATGTGGTGACGCCTGCGCTGCAAAAAGGCGACCTGCTGCTGCTGGCCAGCGCATCGGGCGAAACGGCTTCGCTGGTGAATGTGGCAGCGAAAGCGAAGCAACTGGGTGGCACCGTGGCCTTGCTGACCATTTTCCCCGAGTCCACGCTGGGAAAACTGGCGGATGTGGTGGTCAGGATCCCGGCCTATACCGACAAATTGCCGGATGGACCGGATAACGTGAAAGGCATTCTGCCCGGCGGCAGCCTGTTTGAAGAGGCTGTCATGGTGCTGGGTGACGCCATGATTGTGAATCTGGCCCAGTCGACGGGATATCACTTAACCAAAGGCTTTGCGCTGCACGCCAACCTCGAATAGTCATTCGACACAAGGAAACCAACATGAAATTACAGCTTGCCCTGGACGAGTTAACCCTGCCTGAAGCGCTGGTGTTTATCGATAAGGTGGTTGATGACGTTGATATTATTGAAGTGGGCACGCCTTTTCTTATTCGGGAAGGCGTGAAGGCGATTAAAGCCATTAAAGAAAAATATCCACACAAGGAAGTACTGGCGGATGCGAAAATTATGGATGGGGGATATTTCGAGTCCCGGCTGTTATTTGATGCTGGCGCAGACTACGTTACGGTTCTGGGCGTGACGGATGTTTTAACGATCCAGGCGTGTATCCGGGCGGCAAAAGAGACGGGAAAACAGGTGGTGGTGGATATGATTTCTGTCGATGATCTTACTGCCAAAGTTATTTTGCTGGAGGCCGCCGGTGCCGATCTGCTGGCGGTACACACCGGTACCGATCAGCAGGCAGCGGGGCGTAAACCGATTGATGATTTGGTCACGATGCTGAAGGCGCGCAGGAAATCGCGGATTGCCGTAGCAGGCGGCATCAGCAGCCAGACGGTGAAGGACTATGCGCTGTTAGGCCCGGATGTGGTGATTGTGGGGTCGGCGATTACGCATTCGGCGGATCCGGCAGGTGAAGCGAGAAAGATTTCACAGGTATTGTTGCAGCATCACTGAGGTTAGACGGACAGAGCGACATCTGGCGCGACTGTGTGCCAGATGTCCGAATAATCATAAGATTGTGCCTTCAGTCTGGTTGATACATGTTTAGTGATCTTACCTACCGATAGTGGACATGCGGTTAAGTGAGTAAACTCTTCATCAGAGGTAACTCACGTGGCAAAATTAATAGCTCGGGAGTCCTTCGAAAATGTTTGTGCTCCTTTTAGTTATACAATTATACTTCACGCCATATTTTATTATTTTTATTGAAGGTCACCGTGATTATAATTGATTCCATTAAAGATAAATTGGAAAAATCCACAAATCACTCCAATCCTTTTATTGGTGTTGATGAGCTAGGCAATGATTGGTTTGTAAAAACATATTTCAGCAAGTCCGGTCATGAAACAAATGCGTTGTTTAATGAATTAGTAGCTTTTAAATTAGCCGAAAAAATAGGTTTGCCTTGGCCAAAAGGCCATGTAGTTCAGTTTTCTGAAAGTGTAAAGAGTGAACTAAATGTATCAACTTCTCATTTTATTGCATATGAGTTCATACATAATCTAGGGAAGGTGCGAACAAGTTCCTGATATGAGATCATCATATTCATCCGGAGCGCATCCCAGAGGGACATCATGAGCCATCAACTCACCTTCGCCGATAGTGAATTCAGCACTAAGCGCCGTCAGACCCGAAAAGAGATTTTCCTCTCCCGCATGGAGCAGATTCTGCCATGGCAGAATATGACCGCTGTCATCGAGCCGTTTTATCCCAAGGCGGGCAATGGCCGACGGCCCTATCCGCTGGAGACCATGCTGCGTATTCACTGCATGCAGCATTGGTACAACCTGAGCGACGGTGCCATGGAAGATGCCCTGTACGAAATCGCCTCCATGCGCCTGTTTGCCCGATTATCCCTGGATAGCGCCCTGCCGGATCGCACCACCATCATGAATTTCCGCCACCTGCTCGAGCAGCATCAACTGGCCCGTCAATTGTTCAAGACCATCAATCGCTGGCTGGCCGAAGCAGGCGTCATGATGACCCAAGGTACTTTGGTGGATGCCACCATCATTGAGGCACCCAGCTCTACCAAGAACAAAGAGCAGCAACGCGATCCGGAGATGCATCAGACCAAGAAAGGCAATCAGTGGCACTTTGGCATGAAGGCCCACATTGGTGTCGATGCCAAGAGTGGCCTGACCCACAGCCTGGTCACCACCGCGGCCAACGAGCATGACCTCAATCAGCTGGGTAATCTGCTTCATGGAGAGGAGCAATTTGTCTCAGCCGATGCCGGCTACCAAGGAGCGCCACAGCGCGAGGAGCTGGCCGAGGTGGATGTGGACTGGCTGATCGCCGAGCGTCCCGGCAAGGTAAAAACCTTGAAGCAGCATCCGCGCAAGAACAAAACGGCCATCAACATCGAATACATGAAAGCCAGCATCCGTGCCAGGGTGGAGCACCCGTTTCGCATCATCAAGCGGCAGTTCGGCTTCGTGAAAGCCAGATACAAGGGGCTGCTGAAAAACGATAACCAACTGGCGATGTTATTCACCCTGGCCAACCTGTTTCGGGTGGACCAAATGATACGTCAGTGGGAGAGATCTCAGTAAAAACCGGAAATAACGCCAGAAATGGTGGAAAAAATAGCCTAAATAGGCTGATTCGATGTGTTTGCGGGAAAAAAATCGGCCCAGATCCGCGAAATTTTAATCAGCGAGTCAGCTTGGGAAGAAATGACCTGCTTATTCGCACCTTCCCTAGAAGAGTTGCCTGTAGGTTATCAATTCAGTAATAACCAAATGAAAAATCTCTATGGCAAATCAATATTTGATAATTGGCTATCAATAGGTGATGTAAAAAATGATACTTGCAAATTGTTAAATGGCGAATTGCTATTCATGGATGCTGGAATCGCCTTTGAAGATGATAATTGTGAGACGTGGGGAGAAGATGGTCTTATATGGACGGATAATAAATTGTTTATTGAATCATCGCCATATCATCGCGGAATTTTGCATTCTGCAGAAGAGTATAAGTCATGGATGGATAAAATTTGTGAAATACCTGTTGAGTTTTATCAATCCATCGCAGATAGCATCCCTCAAGATTGGCATGTTCCGGAAAGTTACAAATTAAAATTTGTTGAGGTATTTTCATCATCTTGTGAGAATTTTATTCCTATGATGAAATCATATATTGAGTGGGAATTAAATCACCAATAATATGAATAACTAAGCGAAACATCCGCTTCTTGCTCAAAGCTAACCATGCTTTCTAATAATTCCTGCGCTTTATCTGGCTTGCAGGACTAAGGGCTTTACCAATCTGACGTAACAGAAAGGTACAGCCCTTGAAGTTATGGCATTATCGTGCGTTCAGGCTTCCCACTCACCAGGCTGCGATGCACCGCCTCGCAAATCCGGCTCACAGCCAGCCCGTCCACTGCGGTTACCGGGTACGGTGACCTGTTCCTGACCGCGCGCACAAAATCATTGATCGGGTCGATACCAAAACCACTGGCAACGCCGTTGCGGTAGTTGATGAAATAGCTGTTGGGCGTGAGCGTCATGCCCGGCGTGGTGATTTCCAGTCCCCGGTGCTGTGAGGAACTGCGGATATACGTTGCCTCGCAGAGGATATCGATACGCCCGTCGTTGTCCTTCGGAAAGCCCTCCGGCAGCACCCACGAGTTTTCCACCACCCACGAACTGCCGTCGGCCATTGTCAGCAGGCTCTGCACGCTGTCGAAGGTGTCGAGGCCGCATTCAACCATCAGCCGCTTCTGCCCGACGGCATACACCGACACCACTTCCTGGCCGGAGAGATGGCGCACCAGGTCAAAGCAGTGGGAGCCGAGGAACCACACCGGGGAGCTTGCGCCCGCCCAGTCCAGCCATTCCGTTGGCACGCTGATGACATCGTCCATGCTGATATGGCCGTGCAGGATGCGCCCGGCTTCCGGCTTCTCCAGTTCGGCCTTAATACGCATCACCGCCGGGTCCCAGCGCTTGTGGAAATCGACGCCGACCAGCAGGTCCCGCTGCCGCGCCGTCTCCACGATAAGCTCACATTCGCGTACCGAGGTGGCGAGCGGTTTCTCCCCAAGCACATGTTTGCCGTAGCGCAGGGCGGTGAGGATGGATTCGGTGTGGTACGGGTCAGGTGTCGCCACCGAGACGATATCAATAGCCTCCTGCTGTAGTAACCGATCCAGTCGTGTGTAGCCCTGGATCCCGTACGCCATGGCAAGATCATCACAGCGTTCCTCATCTGTTTCGCAGATGGCGACCAGCACCGTGTCCGGGTTGTGGCGGTACGCGTTCATATGGTGTTTGCCGTAGATACCTGCGCCCACCACGGCGGCTCTGATTTTGTTCATTAGTGAGTCCTCAGAATAAGCCCAGGGAAAACAGCCAGCCGATGATGACGGCCAGCGGTCCGGTCAGTTGTCTCGACAGCAGAAACGCGGGTACACCTTTTGCGATGGTCTCCGGCTTTGCCTCCTGCATCGAAAGGCCAACAGGCACGAAGTCGCAGCCGACCTGCACGTTGATGGCAAACAGCGCGGGCAGGGCGAAGGCCGGAGAGATGGCACCCGCGCCAATCTGGGTACCAATCATCACGCCAATCACCTGAGAGATGGCTGCACCCGGCCCGAGCACCGGGGAGAGGAACGGAATGCCGCAGATGAGCGACAGCAGCACCAGCCCCCACAGCGAGTTCGCCAGCGGCGTCAGGGCGTGGGCAATCAGGCTGCCGAGTGCGGTCTCCTGCACCAGGGCAATCAGCAGCGACACAAAGGCCATAAACGGAATAACGTTGCGCAGCGACACGTCCACCGCCTCGCGGCTGGCGGCGAACAACAGGGCGATAACGTGGCCGACGGCGGTACCGGTACGCTCGACCATGCGCACCAGTTTTTCCGCGCCATGTGGAGGTGGCGGCGTGGTGATGACCCGTGGCTCAGGCATGGCCTCTGGCTCGCTGTCCGGTACGTCGGCGGTATCCACCAGAACCAGCTGCTCCATCGTGACGCCGGAGACGTAGTTATCCTCGTTAATAAACTGCGCCAGCGGCCCGGCGCGCCAGGTGGGCAGCACGTTGATGGTCGGGATGCCCTTCTGCGGATACAGGCCGCAGCGCAGGGACCCGGCGCAGTTAATCACCACGCACAGGATGTCGTTATCCGGCGGGATATCAGCGAAGCCGTTGACGATTTCTGATTCGGTGAGCGCGCCGATTTCTATCGCCACCGGATGAATCTCGCGTCCGGTCAGTGACAGCACCTTTTTGCCACTCCCTATGGGTAGCCACAGTCCTTTACCGTAGCCGCCGGGACCGGGAGGAATAAGCACCGTATTCATGGGCGTCCCTCCGCAATCATCAGTTCTCCGTGCAGGGCTGAGAGCAATGGCACTGGGCCGGAGAGATGGACCACGCCGGGATGGAAGGCATTCAGGCTGCCGTCAAATTTCATCGTCAGATGGCCAAGCTCAAACAGCGACTGCTGTGCCTCTTTACCCACAGCCGTAATGAGGTAGCTGTATCCGGCCAGTAACAGGGTATCGCCCGGCAGAATGAACAGATTTTCTTCCCGCATGGTCGGCTCCAGTGACAGCGAGTAATCCAGACAGTCCTTCGGCCCGTTGCTGTCGAAGGTGATGAGCATTTTGTCGGTCAGGCCGTCAGCGACAAACAACCCGATGGCGACGATACTTGCGCAGTAAATCATCATGGCGCATTCCCCCGCTTGCTGAGCCGCAGGAACAGGTACTCGGTGATAATTCCACGTATCAGGCCAATCAGCATGGCGGCAGCGATATAGCGCAGCGCCAGCGAGGTGACGGGCAGGCCGAGCGCCTTAATCCCGGCGGCGACGCCGAGCCAGACGAACAGCTCCGACGGCACCACGTGGGGAAACAGGCTGGTGAGCGGATGGGCGGTAGTGCCGAGCGCATCCTCATAGCCGGGCTTGCTCTTCTCAGGTAAGAGTTTCCCGAGCGTCAGCGCGCCGGGGCTGCTCATAAAGAACCAGCCGAGTACCGGCAGTACGCCGTAGGTGAGAATGCGTGAGCGACCGAGCAGGGCGGCGACTTTCTCCATCCGTACGGTGCCGACCAGCTTCATCAGGAAGTTGATGGCCAGCAACAGGCAGATGAGCATCGGGATAAGTCCGGTCATCATGTCGAGGAAGATTTTGCCTGCGGTCTGGAATACATGAATAAACGCCTCAGCGAGGCTGACTGTCCACATAAGGAGTCCTCCGGGTAAAAGGCCCGGAGCACACAGACTTATCGGACAGAGGTTAAGGCATGACAGGCGTAAGCGTCTGGGGCTCCGGTAATGGCGATAAACAGCTGTGATTCATACTGCTTTCTTTGTTATCCCCGCTTGTGGCGTGTTTTTGTGAACTGAGCGGTTTTCAGGACGAGCGCATGCGTGGCAATTCAGCCCTGAGTATGCGATGCTCAGCAGTTGGGTTTGCAGAGGGTGATAGTCTGCAATTTGTACAGATAAGTTATCACATGATTTTGTGAGTTTAAAGATCTGTTTTTCACAACATATTGTGAATTTATTTTTATTGAATTCAACAAAATCAATTGATTACTGATTAGTGGCGTCTAATGTCTAAAAAAGATAATCAATTTTTTGATCAAGATAACAATTTTCAGTTTGGCACTCGCCTTGCCGAAGCGATGTCGTTATCTGAAGACACAGTCAGTTCTCTGGTAGATAAAACCGGTATTCCCAATTCAACCATTCGAAGCTATCTGAAGGGAGAATCCGTTCCCGGAATCATGCAACTTCGGAAGATAGCTGCTGGTATGGGCATCAAAGCGGGATGGTTTTTAGGTGATGATGAAGAGTTTGCCTGTCCAAAGGACGGGATGTCAGAAATTGAAAAGGATCTTGAGCTACTCAATAACCTGTTCAAATACATGGCCCCTGTACAGCGAGGGCGGGTACTGAAACGCGTTCTGGCAAGTGTGGCGCGTCAGATCGACCATAATATTGACGGCGACAATAATACTGAGCAATAGAACTATCGATCACTATCAGTCTGTATCTCTCATGGCTTTTGCCCTTTAAGGGCAGGCCCGTTCCCCTTATTCTCCCTTCCTTTCAGCCTTTGCCGTTTCAGCCCCTTTTCGCCATTTTCAGTTCTTCTGTTTTTGAGGTGGTACAGGTGGGACAAGTGGTACAACCGCGCCAGCCGTGGCTTTGCGCTGTACCACTTGAAAAATGTCAGTCTGAAAAGTGGGACAGTCTCAACAACGGTTGTCCCACCCTGTACCACTTTTTTTAAACAATATTCTGTAAGGTGGGACGCTGAAACCCGCGCCAGCTCTGCGTGTACCACTTGTCCCACCCTGTACCACCTTTTTTTAAGATACGCGAGACTGCACTCAGATACTGAGGATGCGGGAGGTAAGGCGGTAGACCCTGGCTTTGCCGATCTCCGGCAGGCGAACCTGCGACTGGTATTTCCCGTCACTGCCGGGCAGCAGGCAACCAGCTTCCTGGCATAACCTGGCTGCTTTTGCCGGGCTGAATCCCCGGCACATTTCCCGCCAGCCCTCCGGCAGGATGTGAAACAGTGTGTGTTCTTCACCCGTCAGCGGATCTTTTTCCACCCGGCGAAAGCCCACCATATTCAGCGGGCGGTCCGGGCCATCCCACGAGGCAAAGCGGCTGTACTGGTGCGCGGTGATGAACCGCTTGATCTGCGCCAGCACGCCTTCATCCTCCTGGTTGGCGATATGCCCGCGCTCGTTCAGCCAGGCGTGCAGGCAGATCTGCACCGCCTCATACGCCGCGCCTTCCTGCCAGCCCGTGACGCCGTGCAGCGTCGCCATCTCTCCGGCCACCGCCAGCAGGGCAAATCGGGCCACGATACGCTGTACCTGGTTTCCGGCGTTCTCAGGCATCAGGGCGGTCTGGTAGCGGCGAAGTAACTCTCTTGCCAGGGCGGTGCTGGCGTCCAGGTCGCAGGTGAGGAAGGTCAGCCAGGCACGAAAGGCGGTGCCGTGAAAGCGGGCCACCCGGTCGCAGAGGGCATCGGCGAACTGCTGGCCGCTGGCAAACCCGTGCAACTGCTCAAACGCACCATGCTGTCCGGTGTCGCTGGGGATTTGTACCATGCGCACGTCCATCCCTGCGTAGAGGCGCTCTCCGGCGCGTTCGGTATGTTCCGCCAGCGACAATTCCCCGGTGGAGAACAGCAGCAGCGTCCAGTGCCTGCGGTTACGCATTTCGCCATCGGTACGTGCACGCCCCTTGCCCTGGCCGTTCGCCAGCATATAGGCAATCATCCCGGCTTCACGCGGGTCCACTTCGTGCAGTTCATCGAGCGGCAGCAGGGCATCATTGTGTCGGCTGGCAATTCCCTCCAGCGCATTCCCGGTGGCCCGCCAGGAGTGCCAGTAATCGGTGCCACCACAGACGGAGGCGGCCACCTTCATCACCGTGGTTTTGCCGTCGGTGGACTCACCGCGCAGGTGAAAGCCTCCGCCACCCGTTCCGGTCAGGTGCAGCAGCGGGGCAGCCAGCGCACAGCAGACGGCAAAGACCAGCCGCGAGTTGCCGGCACAGAGCGCGGCGACCTGCTCCTGCCACTCTGCCAGCGTACCGGCCTGGGCAAAGCCGCCGGACAGATAGTGGCTGCCCTGAAGGATGACATTGTCGCCACCGGGACCGATAACCTCATCCGGCAGCACATACACGCCGCTGTGCCAGCCGGTTTTCTCCACGCAGGTGACCCTGCGTCCGGGGAGTGACCGCGAGATGTATTCGCATAACAGGCTGCGCAGGGCGGGGCGGGTGGAGATGTAGGTCAGGCCGTTTTCCAGCAGAATGCGCCGCAGCTCCTCGCCGTTGCCGCTGAGCATTGCCATCGGCATGGCCCAGCGCTGCAACTGCCCGGTGGTGGTGTGCCATTCCAGCAGTCGGCCATAGCTGCCGTCATGGCTGTCGCAGGTGATGGCGGTGACGCGCAGCGGGGAACAGATGCGCTGGGGCTGGACGTCGCTTTCCCCGTCGCGCCGTTCGGTGAGCCTGTCAAACCACAGCGCCTCTTCATCGAGGCGGAAGTGATCCGGCAGGATATCGGAAGGCTTTTCCTGCCGCAGGCGTATAAGCTGCCCGGTCCAGTTTTCCAGCAACTCACCGTCGGGAGTCATCAGCCGGGCCATCTGTACACCCGCGTGCGCCAGTTTTACGGCGATTTTGAGCAGGTCCTCTTCGCCAATATCGCCGGAGCGAAGTACCCGGACGTAGAGCGTGTCGGGCCTGATAATGGTCAGGTTGTCCAGATCGACCAGTTCATCCGGGCCGAGCACCACCGGAGGAATATTGTCTTCCCGTTCAGGATCTTTTCGCCAGGCGCGTGAGGTCTCCCATGCCAGGCTTCCGGCAAGGATCACCACTTCGAGTGTGCGGTCCGGAAACTGCTTACAGAGAAAGGGGGCGCGTTTCATGATGGGGTATCGGTTGGCTCATCCCTGAGCGTGGATTAACGGATGGCTGTGCGGCGCTGTTGCCACTGGCGGATTTCAGCGGCATCGAAGACCACCAGTCGGGAAGAGAGGTGGACGGGGCGGGGAAAGTCGGTGTTTTTAATCAGGCGGTAAACCGAGGATTCGCTCATCGCCAGAAACTGGACCACCTGCCGCATACGCACGTTGCCGCTTTCGGGAAAAGCATCGCTGCTGTCAGCACGGGTTTTCATGATTGCACCTCACGGGAACAGAGTGTCGGAGCGGTTATAGCGCGGAACGGGGAGGGGAGGTATAGGTCCGGGTGAAAAAGTAGAGTCCGGGTAGAAGGTAAGGAGTCCGGTAATAATACAATTGTTGCTATATTTTATGCATTTACGTTAACTGCATGAAAAAATGTGTTTGTTTTTTTATCTAATGATAAGTGGTAAGGATAGGGGGAGTTTAATGGACGGTAACGCACGGCAACGAAAACATCATGATCTCTGATGCCATCTTGCTATCGGCTAGGAGCAAGAAAACTACATTGAACTCACAATGTACGAAGCGATTCGAAGGGTCTAATGAGAGTTACGTTTTTAGCACTCAGAATCAAAATCAATCAACTCAAAAAAAACTAACCAATTGAAATTATTGGATAATTAAGCAATTTCATTTTTTGCTTTTTGATGGATTTTATGCTTTTGTAGTGATAAATTATCAATACTTTCAATGTGCTAATTCATGGTTAGGGAACTCGATGAGTGACTTTTGGAGCAAATCTATAAAGATAGTTGGCCTTCCTGGACTTGTACTTTATATCTTTTATTGTTTAATTGATAAAATATTTGATGAAAAATTAACTCATCTATTAGGGATAGAGCGGGTTTTCGTTCTTATTATAATTATTTTGATTCTTCTGACTGTATTCTTTTTATATTCAACCTTTAAAACAACAAAGCCTTTTGATAATGGTGAAAAGGATCATGCTCAACCTAAAAATAAATCTGTGGAAGATGATGAATCTGAACGATTATCGCCGACGTCTATAAAAAATCAGACTGTTGTATACCGTGATAATGCCAAACACAAAGGAGATAATAATTTCTCATGAATATCTCTCAAGTGCGATATCAAGATGGAGCATCGCATGACGGTGACAACAATTTTTACACGTTATCGAGTTTAGAATCTACTATTGATCAAGTTAAAAAATCTTGTTTAGGACATGATGAGTTAATATCAATTATGGAAGATTTGGCTGAATATCTCGATGATTATCCGGGCAGAGCTATCATTGGTCTGGAAGCTAAACTTTTACGTGGTGACCGTTCTGACTTAGTGGAAAGAGCTACCAGATTAAAGAGTAAGTTTGCTAGAAGAGTTGCAAAAGATCAGATGTCATTGGTCGAACAAACGGTTTATATTCAAGTCTTATCAGCTATTTGCTCAAGCTGGCATCAGTGTATATATCCTGCAATAATAAGTGGTCAGAGTAAAATAGAAGTCGATCGACTTATTAATATAGAAATAATACAACCAGTGCATAAAGCTATTGTCCGTTTTGATAGTTTAGTAACTACTGAGTTAGTATCAGGAATGCTCTATTTTCTAACTGGCCTATGTCATGTATCATGGGAGGTAAAGTGTTAATATATCATCCCATATTTGACGCAAATCATTGTGTTTTTAGAACGTTGCTTTTATTGCAAGAGCAAAATCATTGTGAAATAGATATTGAGCTATTTAGGCTTATGGATTTTTATGTGCTTTTTCCTAGTCTCTTAAAATCTATAAAACCATTCCCAAGTGAGTTGAGAATCTATAAAAAAGAAATACAAAAAATATGTGAGCCATATGAGAATATACAAAACCCTAATAGAATATTTGTTGAGTTAAGAAGAATACAGTCGATTGCATTTTATCATCTCTTATCAAAACAATTAATTGATATGAAAAGTTTTGAGAACGGTATGATTAAGAGAACAGAAACAAATTTGCCAGATCAATTAGTAGCATCATTAAATGAAGCAGCAATCAAAAAAAATAAATGGTTTATTCTGGTTTCTAAAGAGTTCCAAAAAATAGAATTTTATGGGGCAAATGGCCTTAAAAAAAGAACGGGACTCATGGAGTATAGATATGATGAGGTCGAAAAAAATGGTTAAACCCCATTTACTTGTAGAACGATTCGCGGTATCAAGAAATGAAAAATTCGTTTATGATCAGTATTTTCATAAGGGTGTAAACATCATAAGAGGTTGGAATGGTACAGGTAAATCAACCATTGTAGATCTACTTTCATATGCTTTAGGATCCGTTATAACTGATTGGACTCAGCATCAATCTTATTGTGACAATGTTTTCGCACAAGTTTTACTTAATGGAATCAGGGTCACTTTAAAAAGAAATATTGTTGAAAACGGCCTTTCAAAAATGCACTTACATGAAGGTACAATTGATTCAGCAATTAAATGTGGTGCTCAATGGACAAGCTATCCTTATCGAAGAAGCGATACGTTGCATAGTTTCTCTCAGCAAATTTTTGAGTTACTAGGGCTGCCAAGGCATAAAACTGATGATGAGCGTAATCTAAGGAAGGTGCGAATAAGCAGGTCATTTCTTCCCAAGCTGACTCGCTGATTAAAATTTCGCGGATCTGGGCCGATTTTTTTCCCGCAAACACATCGAATCAGCCTATTTAGGCTATTTTTTCCACCATTTCTGGCGTTATTTCCGGTTTTTACTGAGATCTCTCCCACTGACGTATCATTTGGTCCACCCGAAACAGGTTGGCCAGGGTGAATAACATCGCCAGTTGGTTATCGTTTTTCAGCAGCCCTTTGTATCTGGCTTTCACGAAGCCGAACTGCCGCTTGATGATGCGAAACGGGTGCTCCACCCTGGCACGGATGCTGGCTTTCATGTATTCGATGTTGATGGCCGTTTTGTTCTTGCGCGGATGCTGCTTCAAGGTTTTTACCTTGCCGGGACGCTCGGCGATCAGCCAGTCCACATCCACCTCGGCCAGCTCCTCGCGCTGTGGCGCTCCTTGGTAGCCGGCATCGGCTGAGACAAATTGCTCCTCTCCATGAAGCAGATTACCCAGCTGATTGAGGTCATGCTCGTTGGCCGCGGTGGTGACTAGGCTGTGGGTCAGGCCACTCTTGGCATCGACACCAATGTGGGCCTTCATGCCAAAGTGCCACTGATTGCCTTTCTTGGTCTGATGCATCTCCGGATCGCGTTGCTGCTCTTTGTTCTTGGTAGAGCTGGGGGCCTCAATGATGGTGGCATCCACCAAAGTGCCTTGGGTCATCATGACGCCTGCTTCGGCCAGCCAGCGATTGATGGTCTTGAACAATTGACGTGCCAGTTGATGCTGCTCGAGCAGGTGGCGGAAATTCATGATGGTGGTGCGATCCGGCAGGGCGCTATCCAGGGATAATCGGGCAAACAGGCGCATGGAGGCGATTTCGTACAGGGCATCTTCCATGGCACCGTCGCTCAGGTTGTACCAATGCTGCATGCAGTGAATACGCAGCATGGTCTCCAGCGGATAGGGCCGTCGGCCATTGCCCGCCTTGGGATAAAACGGCTCGATGACAGCGGTCATATTCTGCCATGGCAGAATCTGCTCCATGCGGGAGAGGAAAATCTCTTTTCGGGTCTGACGGCGCTTAGTGCTGAATTCACTATCGGCGAAGGTGAGTTGATGGCTCATGATGTCCCTCTGGGATGCGCTCCGGATGAATATGATGATCTCATATCAGGAACTTGTTCGCACCTTCCCTAACACTTCATCAGATAATGCGACTTATGTATATTGATCAATTATCAGCAACGACAAAGTTATTAAAAGAAGAAAAGAATTTTGATAACCCAAATTTAAGGCGTGCTATTGGCGAATATCTTCTTGGCATTGATGATTTAGAAGCTCACAATTTAAGACAGGAGTTGTTATCAGAAACTAAACGCTTCGAAAAATATAACTCTGAAGCCAATGCTATTTTTAAAATAATTGGTGGTGATAATGTAAGAGTTAATGAGAATTCGTTGAATGAGAGGATTGATAATTATTCAATGGAGCTTGATGCTCTTAATGAAAAAATGGAGTCATTACTTTCTAGTGGAAATACCAATCTAAATAAAGAAGAACAGACAATTTTATCTAAGTTGCAAAGCGAAAACATGGAATTAGTTGCGCAACGACTTAAAATTGAAGAGGATATTCTTTCTTTAACAAAAGAAATAAATGATACTAAATTATTTTTGATTTCCCTCGAATCAAGAAAAGATGCTTTACTTCATTCTAAAGCTGTAAATTTTTCTCTTGGTAGCATTGAGTTTAAATACTGTCCTTCCTGCTTGAGTCTTATTGAGAGCAATAGTGATAAACATAGCTGTGGGCTATGTAAAAGCAAACATAACAAAAACTCTTCGGATGATGCTTATGTAAAACAATTAAATAATCTAAATTTCCAAGCAAAAGAAAGTAATCAGGTAATAAAGAATCTTGAGGTTGAAGTTACAGAATTAAAAATTTCCCTAGAAAAAACAAATCTTAAAATAAACGAAATTGCTAGGAATCTTAAGACGTTTTCCGTTATCCCATCTGAAAAAGAAAGTTTGATTGTCGAAATTGGGAAAAACATAGGGTTTATTGAAGGCGCAATTCTTTCACTTGAGGAAAATAGAAGCGGGATCGCTAAAATAAATTCTTTGTTGCTTGAAAAACAACAGGCTCAAAGAAGGATTCTTGAAATTAAGGAAAAATTAGATACCTTGGACAAGGCACAAGCCGAGAGACAAGTGTCTGTTTATTCAGATATAGAAAATATTACTAAACGTTTACTTATATCTGATGATGGCAATGAACCAGCATTTGATAGTCCTGGGGATGTTATAATTGATTTCGCTAGAGATAGAATGTACCTAGATGGTATGAGTAAGTTTTCTGCTAGTTCAATGGTTATCTTTAAGAATAGTATAAGACTTGCTATTTTCTTACACTGCGTTGACGATCCTGAAACTCGTCTACCTAATTTTATGATCATGGATAACATCGAAGATAAAGGAATGGTAGAAGCGCGAAGTCATAACTTCCAGCATGTTATTATTAGTGAATGTCAAAAGCTACACGACAATTATCAACTTATATTCACAACATCAATGATATCTCCTGAATTGAACAATACAGCGTTTTGTGTTGGGCCTTATTATCCTAAGGGTGATCATACACTTAATCTGTAAATTGCTTTTCGTTTAAATCCGGAAATCTTTATATTAAGTAAAGATTTCCTTATTTAAATCACTTAGTTTCTTCCCACCTTCCCATCTTCAACACCTCATAAAAGGTCCCTCGTCCAAGCCCATCAGACGGTAATTCCCGCTCCTGTGCCATCGTTTTCAGCTTGCGAAGTATCCGATCCGAAGCCGGTTTATCAGACGTCCCATACCGTCCGTCAGTCTCCTCAACCAGAAGCTGAACCAGCAACCAGCAGAGTCGGGCAGTATTCGCCCGAGCCTTGTCGCGCTTATGCATTCCACGCAGAGTAGGTTGTGCTGAAGCAGTGGGATCCGGTAGTGCGTCGTCGCCGAGCGTCTTCAGCCATTTGCGACCACGGCTGTTACACGACAGTTTCATCACCGCCTTCAGGCTGCGGGCCTTAATTTCTGGCGGCGTAAGTTCGTCATCAATAAGCCGCCAGGCCAGAGCGAACATCTCATCGGCATAGAACATGCGCTTGTTCGCCGGGGCGCTGACCATGCCCGTTGCTTTGATGGTGCGGCTGATGGCGTCGTGCAGGATACGGTAATTTTCCTGGTGTTCTTCCGGCAGGGCGTTTGCTGGTTGGGAAGCATCGAGGCCGAGAAGCAGAAGGGCGAGATGCCGCGCTTCCAGCAGCGGCATATCACATTCCCGTTCAAACAGATTCTGACGAATGGGGCTGGTCACATTATTCTCCTTCCACGATCCGCAGCGGTTCTTCTTCGCCGAGCAATGCTTGCCGTCGGGCCGCATCAACGTAGTTTCCCCACCACTGCATCAGCGGTCGCCTTTGTTCCAGATAGTCGCTCCGGTTGTAGGCCGCTTCGATCTCATCCTCTTTCTGGTGCGCCAGCGCAGACTCCAGGACTTCACGGGGAAAATGACCTGCGCCCGCCGTTCTGGCGATGCTGCGCATGCCGTGGGCGACCAGTTCACCGCCAAACCCCATACGGATAAGCGCGGCGTTAGCGGTCTGCTGGTGCATATGCTCCAGCGGTTTGCGGATGCTGGGGAAAACCCACGGACGATGGCGGCTGACGGGTTCCATAACCTTAAGAACGCGCAGCGCCTGTTTGCTGAGCGGCACCGTGTGCGAACGGTTCATCTTCATAAAGGTGTCAGGGATACGCCATTCCGCTTTTTTCATATCGATGTCGCACCAGCGGGCGCTAACGGCTTCGCCGGGGCGAACCCAGGTCAGTAGCTCCCATTCGATAAGGCAGCGGGTTTCCTTGCGGATAGAAGCGTTCTGTAGCGCCAGCATTAGCCTGCCCAGTTCGCTGGGGTGGAGGGCGGGCATGTTCTGCTTTTTCGGTTTCTTGAAGCGGGCGACCAGGTTGTCAGCCGGATTGAACTCGATGAGCTCTTCGGAAATGGCAAAACGGAAGATTTCATTGAGCCGTGAGATAACTCGCCGCAGTGTTTCGAGGATGCCCTGTTCTTCCAGCGGTGTAAGGTGTTCCTTGAGCATCTTCGGGCGGATCTCAGTGACGGGCGTACTACCCAGAGAGGGGAAGACGTGCATCTCCAGCGAGCGCCAGACATCTTTGGCGTGATCTTCGCTAAGATCGCTGGTCCGTTTCTTCTCTTTGAGCCACTGTTCCGCAACTTTTTCCAGCGTGCATTCATTCTGGAGTCGTTGCTCCTCTGCAACCTGCTCCAGATGGGCCTGTGGGTCGATGCCCTGCACGAGTAAACGCCGGTATTGCAACCTGAAATCTCGCGCCATGGCGAGGGTGACTACCGGATAGGGGCCAATGCTGATTTTGGTTCGTTTTTTCAGCGCCGGGGGAGTGTATTCGAAGTACCAGATCTTTCTGCCGGATGGCTTAATCAACAACGCCAGTCCGTCGCCATCGCGCAGCATATACTCGGTCTTCTGCGGTTTGGCGGCAGCGATCTCGGTATTGGTTAGTGATTTCAATACCTTAGGCATGTTTTTGCACCTTGTTTTTTTAGCGTTCAGGCAACGCGGTACAAAACAAGATACATAATGCTCAAGATTCATACAGAGATCATGACCACACATGCAACAAAAAAGCCTGCAACTCGTTGAAGTTACAGGCTTTTTTAAGGTTCATGATGCATCATGAATGAATGTTTGGTGGAGCTGGCGGGAGTTGAACCCGCGTCCGAAATTCCTACATCCTCGGTACTACATGCTTAGTCAGTCTTTACATTCGCCTGGCACCTGCGGACAGACACGCCACTACCAGACTAGCCTGATTAGATTTAACGCTTCAACCCCAGGCAGGGCATCCACGCGATCTCTTTTGGGTTTGACCTCTCTTTGATCCCCGTCTTAAGAGCGGAAGCTAGGGAGAGAGGGCTCAGAGCAGGTTATTAAGCTGCTAAAGCGTAGTTTTCGTCGTTTGCGACTATTTTTTTGCGGCTTTTTACGAGGCCAACCGCCCCTCGGCATGCACCTTGGGTTTCGCGAATCCCGTCGAATCCAGAATCAGCCCCAATGTGTTAGGACAAGTATAACAGACTTGTGACACGCGTGACCAGCCCCCGCAACCCCTAATCCTCAAGGATTTAGCGCTCACGCAGCGCTTCTTTTGCGCGATTAAACGGTTTGATTAAATAGTCGACGATGGTTTTTTCACCTGTTTTTATATCCACTGTGGCAATCATGCCCGGTACGATGGAGAAATGGCGTCCCAGTTTGTTCTGTAAGAAGTCCTGATGGGTGCGGATAAACACGCGGTAATAGAAGATTTCCGGTTTCACTTTATCCTGAATGGTGTCCGGTGAGATGGTTTCAACTACGCCTTCCAGACCGCCGTAAATGGCGTAGTCATAGGCGGTTATTTTCACCAGCGCCCGCTGGCCGGGATGGATGAACGCGATATCACGCGGCGACAGGCGGGTTTCGATCAGCAGATGATCGTCCAGCGGCACAATCTCCATCATCTCGCCGTTGGGCGGAATAACGCCGCCAATGGTGTGACCTGGATATTTTTCACAATACCACGCATCGGCGCGCGTACGGTCAGGCGGGTGACGGAATCCTCGCGTCCTTTTAAAATAGCCGCCAGCATATCCACTTCGGCGTTGGCTTTTGACAGCGCTTCCCGCGCCTGCACGAAATATTGCGAGCGCAGGTCGGTGATTTTTAATCCCAGATCGCTTTTTTGGCGTTGCAGGCGCAGCACTTCTACGTGGCTGGCGGCACCGCTTTTCTCCAGTCGCTGAGTAATGGCCAATTCTTTATTTACCGAAACCAGCGCATCCTGCAGTTCCGCCATTGAATCCGCAAGCTGTGCGCGGCGGCTTTTATACAGGCGAGTTTCGGAGGCGATGAGATCCGGCCAGGCGCGCAGCGAATCGGGAAAGACCAGCGGTAGATCGTTAACTTCGGCATTGAGCCTTGCGCTGGAGGCCAGTGAGGCGCGATAACGGGCGGCGCTCTCCCCAACGTTGGACTCTGAACGGGTGGGGTCGAGGCGAGCAATAATTTGATTAGCCTGGACTTTATCTCCCTCGCGGACCGTCAGTTCGGCGAGAATACCGCCATCCAGTGATTGCAAGACTTGCTCTCGCGAGCTGGGGATCACTTTCCCGCTGCCGGTTGAGACTTCATCCAGCTTGCCGAAATATGCCCAGATACCCAGGACGGCAAACAGCAGCGTGCTGAGCAGAATAATGCGGCTGGCCCCGGAAAAACGGTGCTCGCGGCGGATATCGAGGTCGTCCATGGCGGCATCATGCGGATTGGTTTTCATTTTTCCACTCCCGACCGTGAGTTGGGGCAGGTGCCCGGCTCGCATTCAACGCCTGCGCTTTCGGGGCATCCATGACCAGTTGACCTTCTTTCAACACCACCACACGCTCGACCAGTTCCAGAACCGGTACGCGATGGGTGGCGACAATCAATGTGCGGTTACCCAACCACTGGTTGAGGCGCTGAATAAATTCCCGCTCGGTATGTTCATCCAGCGAGGCGCTGGGTTCATCGAGCAGCACGATATTGGGCGATCGCAGCAGCATTCTAGCCAGCAGGATCGACTGCCGTTGTCCACCGGACAAACCGTTGCCGCCTTCCATAATGGGATGCGCCAGCCCTTTGGCGAGCTGTTTAACGAAAGCAGCCGCGCCGCTGACCTCCAGCGCTTCGAAGATCTGCGCGTCGCTGGCGTGCGGTGCGCCGAGGGTCAGGTTCTCGCGTAGGGTGCCGAAAAACAGTCGCGCATTCTGGCTGAGAAAACCGATGTTGCGGCGTAAATCGGCCATATCGATTTGCGCCAGACTCAGGTTATCGAGCCGGACATCGCCCTGGATAATCTCCACGCCGCCGGCCATGGCCTGTAGCAGCGTTGATTTTCCGGCACCGTTACGCCCGAGGATCGCCACCCGTTCGCCGGGCATGACCTCCAGACGCGTGATCCGCAGTGGAACGCGCTGATCATCACTGTGGTAGCGAAAGTGTGCGTTCTCAAACAGATAATGGCCGTGAAAAATCTCCTGATGCACCCTGTCTTCGTCATACTGCGTTTCGGTGGGAAGCTGCATGATGTTGTCTAATCCCATCTTCGCCGCCTTGACCTGTTGCCAGCGGGCCAGCACGCCGCACAGATTAGCCATCGGGGCAATCATTCTGGAACCGAGCATTGAAGCCGCCACCACGGCGCCGGTGGTCATCGTGCCTTCAATGACCATCGGCGCACCGAACATAATGATGGCGGCGTAGACCAGGCTTTGTACCGACATGCCCCAGCCAATCAGTCCTTGAGTCAGCTTACGCGTGCGTAGCCCTGACTCTCCGGTAATACGGATATAGCTGTTCCACTGCTGTAAAAAGCGGTTTTCCGCCTGCATCAGCTTGATGTCTTCCAGCCCCTGGACGCTTTCGACCAGCACCGCGTTGCGCAGGGTGGATTCATGGGCAGCCTGGTTGGCGAGCACCGCCAGCTTCTTCTGTAACAGCAAGCCAGGCAGTATCATCAACAGTGCCGCGACGGGGGCTATCCACGCCAATGGTGGGGCAATACAGGCCAGCACCACGATAAACAGAAAGAAAAACGGCAGATCGACAATGGTCGACATGGTTGAGGAGGTGATCATCTCGCGAACTTGTTCCAGCTCGCGCAGTTGAGAAATAAAGCTCCCCGTCGAGCGGGGGACGGCGCTGTTGCGCAGCCGCAATGCGTGGCTAAACACGCGATCGGAAATGCGCATATCGGCGCGTTTGCCGAGCAGATCCATTATGTGGGTACGCGCTTCGCGCAGCAAAAAGCCAAACAGCACCGCCACCAGAACACCGGTAGAGAGAACATACAGCGTTGGATAAGACTGGGCGGGGATCACCCGGTCATAGACCTGCATGGAAAAGATAATCCCGGCGAGCGACAGGACGTTAATCAGAAAGGCGGCAATCATGACCGGCAGGTAAGGGCGGATGTCCTTTAACACCAGTTCGCGCATCCAGTCGGGCTTGAAGCGAGAAATATAGCGGTCTACCCGACTGTCCTTCAGCGCCGACAGCGGGCGCAGCGCGGTAATGCTCACGATCTCCGGCAGAAGTTCTGCAATCGTTAACCTGTTACGCTGGCCCTCTTCGGCGATGATGAAAACATCTAACGTATCTTCGCCGTTGAAATGTTCTATTACCATCAGTTGGCCGTCGCGCAGTTCCGCCACCACTGGCAGGCGCCATTGACCGAACGCCTGCGCGGCGGTATTCAGCGCATGAAATGACAGTCCCGCCTGACGCGCCAGTTGCGACAGGGCCGTGGCCCGGCTTTTTCCCGCAAACCATGGGGCGTTGGCCTGGATTGCGCCAGGAGAACAGGCCACGCGATAGTGATTGGCAATATGCGTCATCGCCTGCGCCCACTGGCTCAGGGCGTGTTCGCCAATTACATCATCCGCATGTGAATCGAGGTTGCTCATAGCTTGATCTCCACCGATTGAATGCTGCGATTATTTAAGGCGAACGCCTGGCGAAGCGAGCCGGTGTTATAGAGACAGTTCAACTGGAGCTGGCGCAGCTGGTTTTGAGTCTGGAGTTCAGCAAAACGGGCCTGATACACCTCTTGCTCGGCGTTAAGCACGTCGAGCAGCGGGCGCGAGCCAAGGTCCAGATATTGCTGTTGATAAAGCTCGCGCGTTTGTTCGCTCAGCCGCTGTTGGCGACGCAGAATCTGCAGGGCGGTGGCGAGGCTCATCGCCTGGCTGCGGGACTCCAGTAATTTCTGCCGTACTTCGAGTCGGGTGCGCTGGATGGAATATTGTGCAGATTCTACCGCATGGCTGGCGGCGTTGCGTCTGGCGGTGAGTCCGCCTCCCTGATATAGCGGCATCTCAACTTTTACCCATGCAGAATACTGGGTTTTGTCGAGTACCTCATGGCTGGGGTATTTGTCGTTGAGATAGTGCTGAACCGACGGTTCCAGAGAGATGGTGGGCGTCATCTGCGCGTTGGCGTAGTCGAGATTTGCCTGCGCTACATTCGCCTGCGCCCATGCCGCCAGGACCGCGGGAACCAGTTTATCGTCCGGTTTGACCACATCACAGCTGCTGTCCAGTTTGACCGGGAATTCATTGCTGATGCTGTTAAGCGAGTTCCAGCCGAGGAAGCTCATCAGCGTTGCCTTGCTGCTGTCGAGATTGGCCTGATACTGCGCCAACTGAGAACGTGCAGACTCGATACGCGCATCGGTTTGCACCACGTCTGACAGCGAGGTTGCCCCTTCATCATTACGTTGACGGGTCAGTCGACCAATGCCGTTTAAGGCGATGAGCTGCTCTTCGGCGGCGTCCACCATTTGCTGCCACGTCTGTACCTGGACTATTGCGTTGGCGGTGGCGTGGGCGATGGTATCAATACTGAGTAACACATTCGCCTGCTGTTGCGCGGCTCCGGCGGTCTCGGCGCGGACCTGGCTTGCCACTTTGCCGAAGTCGTACAGCATTTGCGATACCGAAATCACCAGCGCCGGGCTAAAGCCGTGGTCGGTGTAGGTATTGCTGTAACCGTTGTTCATTCCGGCAGAAACCTGCGGGTAATATTTTGACTTCGCCACGTCGATTTGCTCGTTTTGCGAGAGCAGTTTGCCGATGGATTCACGAATAGAAGGATGCCAGCTCACGGCACGACTCACCGCGTCGTTGAGCGTCAGGCTACCGGGAGCGGCGGCACTTAGCGGCAGATCGGCAACCGCGCCGTCCAGCGAGGGAAGCATCTGGCTAGTGGCCAGTCCTTCCGGCGTAATAATTTGCGGTTCATCTTCGGCATTCACCCGCAGGGTACAGAGCGTTAATGCCAGCAGTAAGGCAACAGGCGCGACATTTCTCATAGATTATCCCTTACAAAATACGGCAGCGACGACTGTTATTGCCCCGGATGTCATCGCATCCGGGGCTGTAGTTATGGCGCTTTAACGCTATATGTTCACTTCAGGGCACAATGTGATTTTGTTGCACCAGCTCGTCGAGCGTGGTGTGTACGTTCTCCAGCGTGATGAGATTGGTTGAGTGATAAGTGTTGCCCGTACCGTCACGGTCGATGGCAATAACCGTGTTGTTACCGCTGGTGGTAACGGTGAGGTAGTTGCCGAGCGTCGCGTTCTGCCCGTTCCAGCCCACCAGCAGGTCACCGATATCGATTTTGTCACCCTGGGCCAGCGAGAAGTTGGTCCAGGTGTCCGCTGTTCCGTTACCGCCGGTAGCGTCGTTGGCATTGAGCAGGTGATAAATCAGCGTATCGCCGTAGGCGCTGCCAGTCAGGCGATCGGCATCGACGGTACTCACCACTTGCGGATTCATATTGATGGTCAGCGTAGCGGTATCGGTATGGCCATTCAGGTCGTTAAGGGTGTAGGTAAATGTCTCTTTGGTGACGATGGTGGAGAGCGAGACATCGCTGTTGAGGGCATAGGTGTAATGACCATCAATGCCAATGGTCAGTTTGCCGTACAACCCGTTAATGATGGCGCTGGTCGTGCTGCTCAGCGGATCCAGCGTGGCGGCGCTGCCGCCCGTGCCATTCACCGTTAGCAAGGTATGCACGCTGGCAATATGGTCTCCGTCATAAATATTGCCGGTGACGCTATTCGCTGTGGAAGTCTCGAAGTTTTGCAGGTCGATTATCGTGCCTTTCACGCTGGGGGTGATGGTGATATTCCCCAGCCCCAGAGCCCCGACGCTGCCGGTATAGTCGAGGCGATAGTTGCCGGGGTGCAGTACTACCCCGCTGAGGGCAATATCAATATTGCCGCCAATCAGCAATCCGCCATTGAATGAGTTACCGGCAATCTTGACGTTGTTGCTGTCATACAGCGCCCAGGTGACGGTCAGTCCGCCCAGCGTCAGACCTGAAGCGACGTTAAAATGCAGTATGGCGTTTTGCACCGCCGTTCCCGTCGCGACTTCAATGACGCCAGTACCATTTTGTGAGGTGGGTGAAAGGAGTTGGGCGCTCCAGCTGGCGTTCCCAACGCTGTTGTCGATAAACGACCTGGATGTATCGGCCTGGGTGGTGACCGCCATCTGGCTGCTGATGTCGTTTACGGCATCCAGCGCCTGTGGGGTTGCCGTAATGTTCAGCGACGCGCTACCGATATCGCCGTTTGGTGCTTTGACCTTATACACGAAGCTGTCAGGCGTATTGATACCGTCTGCGCCCAGTCCGCTTCTCAGCGTGTAGGTGTAGTTCCCTTTCGCATCAATAGTCAGCGTGCCGTACTGTCCGTTAATGGTGGTAGTGCCCGTTGTGTTAACGGTGACACCGTTAACTTCGGTGATAACGGTATTAGCCGGAGCCGAGTCGTTGGCCAGCAGATTCCCATTGGTTGCTGCACTCAGACTGTCGACGGCGTAGGTGTGATCGGCCTGAATATTCAGGGTATAGCTGGTCAACAGCGTCAGGCCGCCGGAAGCGTTAAGCAGGAACAGATAGTCACCGCCCGGCAGCGTAATGGTATACGCCGATGAACTGCCGCCCAGCAGGGCGGTTACCCAGTTCGGCTGTACCCGGTACTGCTCATACTGCTGAATAGACTCGTTGAAGCGGTAGACATAGAGATCAAAGCCGCCCAGCGTTACGCCAAGTACGTTGGCCTGAACCGTGATCGTTCGCGTCGCGCCGTCATCAACGTTGAATTTAATCGGGTTGGTCAAACCGTTGACCAGGCTAACATCCCACAATTGTCCCAAACCAACGCTGGCGAGCGTGAAGCCGGTTTGTTGTGATGGATGGTTGTCGACTGCGATGACCTGCGTCCCGTAAGTCAGCGCAGCCACATCGTCTGCCGCAGTTACCGTGCTGGTGGTTGGGGCCTGACCCAGCGTGACCACCAGTTTTGCCGAGGAGTGATCGCTGCCATGCGTTAGCGTGTAGGTAAAGCTTTCGGAACGTCCATACACTGAGATTGACGTATTGGTCAGAGTATAGGTGTAGCTACCATTCTGATTGATATGCAGGGTGCCGTATTTACCCTGCACATCAATGCCGCCCGCCGGGATGTTCACCACGTTGCCGTTACCGTCAGTGATGGTGGTGACCAGCGTGCCGGAAGGGGCGTTATCCTGCCCATTGGCGGGATCGGTATCGGTGATGATATTGCCAGACTCGGTAGTACCACCGGTGATGGTCCCTGCGCTGGCTTTTACCACCGAGACATCAAGGCTGGTGTATGCCCCTGTCGCCAGTAGGTTGGTGTTGTAGCTGACCACGCGGTAATCCCCGCCAGTCAGTCCGCTGTAATTGAGCGTTACGCCCGAGGCGCCCAAGGTGAGCAGGCTGGCAAAGTCTGGTTTCCCGGTATCCACCACCGTTACCCAGGCATTCAGCCCGGTGTCAAAGCGCTGGATGACGACTTCAAGCGTGTTTAACAGCGACAGCACCACGCCGGTCGCTGCGGCATTGATTGTAATGGATCCGCTGCCGCCAGAAGCGATGCTGAAATTGACGCTTGCTGTATCGTTCCCCAGCACGTTGGCGACATTTCCCAGCGCATTGACCAACAGGAAACCATAATCGCTTTGATGCTCGGTGCTGACGGTGACATCGGTTTGTAGAGGCAGACTGGTGACATTGTCTTCAGCCAGCAGCGGCAATACCGGCGCGATAGCGCTTGTTGGCAATGAGGTATTTCCCGCCGCATCGGTCGCCGTGGCGGACAGCGACTGCCCCTCAATCTGGCGAACCGGCAGGTTGACGCTGTAGACACCGCTGCTGTTGGCGATTGCCGTCACGCTGGTGCCGCCGGGCAGAGAGATGGTAACCGTGCTTCCCGCTTCGGCGACGCCGCTGATGGTACCGCCATCGGCGCTGATCAGTATCGTTGGTGCGGTCGGCGGCGTGGTATCCACAATCACGCTGAACGAACCGGACACCCCGCTTACCCCGTTGGCGTTTGTTGCCGTGGCGGTAAACGCGTGGTTACCTTCGCTGAGCGCGCCGGATGGGGTAAAGTTCCAGAGCCCGTTACTATCTGCGGTCGTACTACCCATGAGTACGCCGTTGTTGTACAGATTGATGATGGCGTTAGCCTGCGCCGTTCCGCTAAGGGCTGGACGGGTATCATTGGTGGTTTTACCTGCCGCGACCAGACCTGTAATTGTGCCCACGTCGTCAAATACGCTGGCAATAACCGGCGCAGGCGGTACGCCAGTAAACGGTGCCAGCACGTTACCCGCTGTGCCGATGTTGCCTGCGGCATCCTGTGCGCTGACCAGCAGCGTTTGCCCACTGATTTGCGGTGGGCTCAGCGTGAAGGTGAAATTACCGGAGGCGTTGGCTGTTGCGGTACCAAGTACGGTTCCGCTGCTGGAGGTGATGATCACCGTACTGTTCGCTTCGGCAACGCCGGTCAACGTGGTGCCGTTGGCGTTGACCGCCAGACCGGTTGGAATACTCGGTGCGACGGTATCGACCACAATTGCGGAGGCAGACGATAGCCCGCTGGTATTACCTGCGGTGTCTGTTGCTGTGATGGTGAAGGAATGCGTCCCCTGACCCAACGCCGTAGGTGGCGTGTAATTCCAGCTGCCGCTGCCGTCCGCCGTTACGCTGGTTACAAAGGTGCCGTTATCATAAATATCGACCCGAGCGTTGGCTTCCGTGGTGCCGTTTAACGTTGGGCGTGCGTCGTTGGTTGGCTGATTATTGCCAATCACCCCGGTGTTTGGTCCGACATCGTCAATAATGCTGCTGATCGAAGGCTGCGCCGGCGCCGTGGTGTCGACCACTACGCTAAAGCCTGCCGTTGCGCCGCTGGTGTTGCCCGCCGCATCGGTGGCGGTGACGGTAAAGGTGTGCGATCCATTTGCCAGCGGCGTGGTTGGGGTAAACGACCAACTGTTATTGCTTTGCACCAGTGTGGTACCCAACAGGGTGCTGCTGTCATAGATGCTGACGGTGCTGCCCGCTTCGGCGGTACCGTTGAGCGTTGGTCGGGCATCGTTAGTCAGTTGCCCGTTGCTAAGCCCCGCGTTGAACACACCGCCTGCGACGTCATCCACCACCGAGGTCAGGAGCGGCGCTGACGGCGCGATCGTGTCAACGTTGATAATAAATTCGCTTGAGGTGGGGCTGACGTTCCCGGCGGCATCCGTGGCAATGGCGGTAAAGACATGCTGGCCGTTGCCCAACGTGGCGGGCAGATATTCCCAGGTGCCATCTATTGCCGCTGTCACCGTCGCCAGCAGCGTGCCATTATCGTAGATGGCTACCCGGGCACCGGCTTCCGCCGAGCCGTTCAGTACGGGGCGAGTATCATTGGTGTAAGCGCCGTTCGACAGCGTTCCGGTTCCCGGCACCACGTCATCAAAAGCCTGGATAATCGTTGGCGCAAGCGGGGCAACAGTATCAACAACGATGTTAAATCCAGCGGACGTTGAGCTAACGTTTCCGGCTGCGTCGGTTGCTGTCACCGTCAGCGTGTGGTTGCCGTTGCTCAGCGCTGTTCCCGGCGTGAAGCTCCAGGCGCCTGTACCATCCGCTGTGATTGAACCGATAAACGATCCGTTATCGTAAATTCTCACCGTGGAATTGGCTTCAGCCGTACCGCTAAGCGTCGGGAGCGTATCGTTCGTGGCCTGACCGTTATTCAGATTACCGGTCAGCGGGCCGACATCATCGGTGACCTGAGTGATGAGCGGTGCGTTCGGCGATACGGTATCAACCGTGAGCGTAAAGCCGTTGGAGGCAGGGCTGGTATTGCCCGCGCTGTCGGTGGCGGTGACGGTCAGCGTATGCGTACCGTTATCCAGCGCATCCGTTGGGGTAAAACTCCAGGTGCCGCCAGCGCCGACGGTGGTGGTGCCAATCGGCAAGCCGTCACTCAGAACGGTGATGGTTGCGCCAACTTCACCGCTGCCGCTCAGTGCCGGGCGGGTTTCGTTCGTCGTCTGACCGTTACCGATCGGCCCGGTGGTGGGAGCCGTGTTGTCTTGCACCGTACTGATGACCGGCGCTACGGGAGCAATAGAATCCAGTTCGAGGGTAAAGGATGAAGAGGCTCCCCCGGTGTTACCGGCCTGGTCAGTAGCCACCGCAGTAAAGACATGCTGACCCTGGCCCAGTGCGCTTCCCGGTGTAAAGGTCCAGTTGCCTGAGCCATCTACTTGCGCAGTACCGATGTCGACACCTTTATCTTTAATGGTGATGATGGCACCCACTTCCCCTGTGCCGTTCAGCGTAGGCTGCGCGTCGTTGGTCAGTTGCCCGTTTGCCAGCGATGTATTGCCTGGCTGATCGTCAATGACTGAGGTGATGACCGGGGCAGCGGGCGGTAGCGTATCGACGACCAGTGTGAACGGTGGTGTCGCAGGGCTGATGTTACCTGCGCCATCCGTGACGGTTGCAGTCAGCGAGTGGCTGCCTTCACTGAGCGCAGGAGCTGGCGTAAAGCTCCAGTTGCCACTTCCGTCGCTGATCGTCGTGCCGATCACCGCGCCATTATCGCGAATAGTGACCACAGAGTCCGCTTCAGTGACGCCAGCAAGCGTCGGGGTGTTATCGTTGGTTGACTGTCCGGATGTCAGGTTTTGAATGGTGCCAACGTTGTCTGTGACTGTGACAATGGTGGGGGCATTCGGAATTAAAGTATCAACAATGATCAGAAAATCAGCGGAGGCATCGCCTTGGTTGCCAGCAGCATCGGTTGCGCGAGCGGTAAAGAGGTGATTGCCTTCTCCCAGTGCGTTTGTCGGAGTAAAGCTCCAGAATCCGCTGCTGTTTACCGTGGTTGTGGCATAAGCGATACCGTTATCGTAGAGGGTGATGGTTGCTCCCGCTTCGCCGGTTCCGTTTAAGGTCGGGCGTGAGTCATTGGTCATTTGCCCTTTATCCAGCGGCCCACTGCCGGGCGAAACGTCATCGATAATGCTGGTGATGAGCGGTGCCAGCGGCGCGGTGGTGTCGATGGTAATGGCATAATTGGGTGACTGCCCGCTGGGTATTGAGTTGACGGTTTGTGACACTGCGAAGTTATAGGTTGTGCCGTTAGTTAGCGGGGTGAGCAACTGATAACTCCAGGCGCCGGAAACCGCATCGGCGGTGACCGTGGCGATAGACGCGCCATTTTGATAGATAGTCACTGTAGCCCCAGCCGTGGCGGTTCCTTGCAACCGCGGTAAAGTGTCGTTGGTGGTTTTTCCGCTGCCGATTTCGCCCATGCCGGGGGCTACGTCATCAACGATCTCAAGAGTTGGCGGGTGCGGAACGCTGGAGGTGGCAGCGGTAAACGGGGTGGGATTGCTCTGGTTACCCGCGGGATCCTGGGCGATGGCATTCAGTGCCTGACCAGCCGTTTGCGCTGGTGAAATCGTGATGACGTAATTTCCTGAACTGTCTGCGATCCCCTGACCGAGAACCGTTGTTCCGCTGCGAATAATGACGGTGCTGCCTTCTTCGGCCGTACCACTAACCTGTGTGCCATCAGGGTTAACGCTAGTAACAATTGGGTCGCCGGGAGGCAGCGTATCAATCTTCAATATCACCGGATTGCCTGCCGCCAGCACGTTACCCGCGGCATCTTTGGCACCGAACGTTAGCGTATGGGTGGCATTTGGTGTCAGAGGAACATCCACACTCCAGGTGCCGTTCGCGGCAACGGTGGCCGTGGCAATTGCAACAGGATTGCCACCCTCATAAATGAGCACGGTACTGCCCGGCGTGCCGGTCCCGCTTATCGTCGGGGTGGTATCGTCCGTCACGCTGTTGTTGGTCAGTGAGCCGGTAATGATCCCGACGTTATCCTGAATATCCGTTACCTGCGGCTGGGTCAGCGTTGTGGTGTTAACCGTAAACGAGACGCTGTTTGAGCTGCCGCTGGTATTACCTGCCGGATCGGTGGCGGTGGCGGTCAGCGTGTAGCTGCCGTTTGCCAGCGCCGTTCCGGGAGTAATACTCCAGACGCCGCCAACGACCGTAGTGGTGCCGATCACCGTACTGCCATTGTACAGGGTGATGGTATCGCCGTCTGTGCCGGTTCCGCGAATAGTCGGGGTTGTGTCGTCGGTTACCGCGTTGGGGGCGAGGTCGCCCTGGAAACCGCCGACGTTATCATTGGCGGCGATAATAACCGGAGGAGCAGATGGCGTAGTGTCGATTTCCAGGTTAGTCGCCACTGATGGCTGGCTAACGTTGCCAGCCGGATCGGTTGCGGTGACGGTTATCTGGTAACTGCCTGGGGCGACAGGGGCGGGTGGCGTAAAGCTCCAGGTGCCGTCTGCGCCAACCGTTGCCGTACCTTGCAATGGTGGAGTACCGCTAAGATAAATGGTAATCAGATCGCCGGCGCTTCCCGTGCCGCTAAAGGTTGGCGTGGTATCGTTGGTGATACCGTTAGTGACGATCCCCGTGATCGGATTGGCGTCGTCAGTGATGGTTGGTGGTTCGGGTTTCACTGGTGGTAGATTATCCACCGTCAGCGTAAAGCCAGCGGATGGGATCCCCACGTTACCTGCTACGTCAGTCGCCGTGGCGGTGAATTTGTGCGGGCCATCCAGAAGCGGAGTGTCTGGGATAAATGTCCAGGTCCCATTTGGCTGTACGAGGGCGCTGCCAATCGGGGCGCTGTTATCATAAATAGTAATAGTCGCACCCGGTTCACCGGTTCCCGACAGTGTGGGTTCGGCGCTTTTCGTGCTGCCACCGTTAATCAGCGTTTGTGTGCTGCTGCCAACCAGGCCTTCCGCCGATGAGATGACAGGGGCGGCGGGTGGGGTGGTATCGATGGTCAGCGTGAAGTTCCCGGCGCTGCTGGCGTTACCCGCCGCGTCGGTTGCGATAGCCGACAGCGCATGTGGACCTTCACTCAGCGGTTGAGTGACCTGGAAGCTCCAGGTGCCCCCGGCCAGGACCGTGGTGGTGCCTATTGGTGTGGCGCCATCATAGATAGTGATGGTGGAGTCGACGATCCCGGTCCCCTTCAGCAGCGGCAGGGTATCGTTTGAACGGCTACCGGTGGGCAGATCGGTTGGTGCATTCCCGACGTCGTCCGTGGCGCTCACAATAACGGGCGCTGCGGGTGCCTGGGTATCAACGGTCACGATGACAGGATTGGGGGAAGTGACGACGTTCCCGGCGGCATCCGTTGCGGTCACCGTAAAACGGTGAGTGCCTTCGGCGAGGGCCTCATCGGTTGTAACGTTATGGCTCCAGGTGCCTGTTCTGTCGATAAAAAAGACTGCCATTTGCAGACCATTATCATACAGCGTCACCAGCGAACCGGGTTCACCGGTTCCTGAGATTGTTGGCGTTTTGTCGTTGGTGAATCCGTTGTTCGCGACGTTGCCAGTGATGCTGCCAACGTCATCGTAGATAAGCGTAATAACCGGTACGCTGGGGGCGATGCTGTCGACAATGATTTTCCAACTGGCGGCGGCGCTGGTGTTATTAGCGGCATCGGTTGCCGTCACTGTAAATACATGTGCCCCCTGGCCCAATGCTGAGGTGGGCGTATAGTTCCAGTTACCGTTGATATCAGCGGTAATGGTCGTAAGCAGAGTTCCGTTATCGTAAATTTTGACCTGAGAGCCGACCTCAGCTTTGCCCTCAATTTTCGGTTTATCGTCGTTGGTTAACCCATTGTTATTGATGGGGCCTGTGATATCGGCGACGTCATCAGTAACGGCAATGATAACGGGTTGGTTTGGCGCGGTGAGATCCGGGGCAACAGCCGAAGTTGGCAGGCTTTCGTTACCAGTGCTGTCCGTTGCGGTGACGTTTACTGTTTCATTGTTGATTTTCGACGGGGTGATCTGGACGGTGAAATTGCCGCCGCTGTCAGCCTGACCCACGCCAATAGGAGCCCCGTTGCTGTCTTTGACGGTGACGGTACTTCCGGCTTCGGCGTGACCGCTAACCGCTCCACCATTTCCTGCAACTGTGACGCCTGTCGGCGCATCAGGTGCGGTGGTGTCCGGTGCGTTGACAGAGGCGTCGTCGCCCTTGTTGCCTGCGGTGTCGGTCGCATTTGCCGTAAGGGTCTCGCCGTTGGTTTGTGGCGGAACCAGCGTTGCGGTGAAATCCCCATTTGTATCGGCAGTTGCTGTTCCAATGATATTGCCATCCGGATCCAGAATATTGATCGTACTGTTGGGTTCGGCCTTGCCGGTGACCTGGTCCCCAGTGCCATTAACTAGCAGGTTTGTCGGGGGCTGTGGCGCGGTAATGTCTGGTGCAAGCGCAGTTTCTGGCAGGCTTGGGTTTCCTGCCGGATCGGTTGCGATGGCTTCAATGGTTTCGCCATTGGTCTGTGGTGGGTTAATGGTGATGGTAAATGAGCCATCCGGCCCGGCGACTCCGCTGCCGATCTGAGTTCCGCTAATGCTGGTGATAACTACGGTATTGCCTGGCTCGGTCGTTCCGGTGACGACAGTCCCATCTGCAGATACGTTGAGATCATCAGGTGGCGACGGTGGCTGGGTGTCGATGTTGATATTGAACGCTGGTGACATGCCTCCTGTACCTGACTGGTTTGTCGCGGTGGCGGTGAAGGCGTGTAGCTCATCTGATAACGGGGAGCTGGAAGTCCATGTCCAGTTACCGTTACTGTCAGCCAGTACGCTGATGATAATTGTGCCGTTGTCGTAAATAGTCACTGTGCTGTTGGCATCGGCAGTGCCAGAGAGCGTGGGGGTATTATCGTTGGTGGCCTGATTGTTGCTCAATGGCCCGGTTGATGGGGAGAAGTCATCCATCACGCTGACGATAACCGGTACGCCAGGATAGCCCGAGTTCGTCGCATTGAATGGGGTATCTGGCCCGATGTTACCGGCCTGGTCCTGAATCTTCGCGATTAGCGCTTCACCGTGCGTCTGTGAAGGTGAAATCGCGATGACGAAATTGCCGGTTTGGCCGACCGTTATTGAACCCAGAACCTGATTATTGCTACCGATGATCATCACCAGGCTTCCAGCCTCAGCACTACCGGTTACCTCAGTGCCTTCCAGATTAACGGAGGAAATGACCGCGCCTTCAGGCGGGGTAGTATCGACGGTGAATGTAGGTACGCTCGTTTCCGCGCTCACGTTACCCGCATCGTCAGTTTGCGTCAGCGTCAGATTGTGAACACCGTCGCTAAGCGGTGTGTCCGGTGTAAACGTCCAGTTGCCATTGTCATCCACCTGGACCATACCAATCAGAATGCCGTTATCAGAAATGCTGATGTAAGAACCAGCTTCGCCAGTGCCTGTGAGCGTTGGCGTGGCATCGTCGGTTACGCCGTTAATACCGATCAAGCCTTTAATGGAACCGGAATCGTCAGTTACTTCTGTGACCACAGGGGCGTCGGGGGCAAGCGTATCGACAATAATCTCCCAACTGTCTGACATGCCGCTGCTACCTGTACCGTCTGATGCACTGACGGTAAACTTGTGGGTACCGTCTGCGAGTGGAGAGGATGGCGTAAACGACCAGTTGCCGTTGGCATCGATAGCGACCTGGCCGATTTCTACGCCGTTATCAAAAATATGCAATGTAGCATTTGCGGGGCCGGTACCCTGGAGAGTGGGCGTATTATCGTTGGTGGATTCCTGCTGATTAACAGGACCAGTAATCAGCTCCTGGTCATCGATTACACTGGTAATAACCGGCACATCTGGTGCGTTAGGTGTTGTCGTTGGCGGATCGCCACCATCGCCATCGCCATCGCCATTACCGTTTCCACCACCATCGCCGTTACCGTTGCCATTACCGCTTCCGGCGTTGTTATCGCTCCCACCGCCGCCACCTCCACCGCCGCCACCTGCGGCAAGGCCAATTCCGCCAGCAACCGCGATCCCGCCAAGAACCCACGGCCAGACGGCGCCGCCTTCATGGCTTCCCTCGGCAGTCATTAACGGAGTGAGATCGTCTAAATGCTGGAAGTGGAACGCTCCATCAGTATCCTGAACCCACCACAGCGCGCCATTGCTGTCTTCCAGAACAAGCTGGTTTTGCGCATCACCTTTTCCGACGTAGAAGTTTTTAATGGTGATGGTTTCACCCGAGCGGAGTGTGACAACCAGATCCTGATTAACGCGTGTTAGTTGACTTACCTCCTCACGCGACACCGACAGTTTCACGATAGAAGGCGAACTGAGCGTAACTTCAGAGGATTCAACATTTGTGGAAACGCCAGTTAATTTTGATACAACGGCGAGTAGACGCATATGTTCACTCCTGATGGCATGTCGGGAGTATTAATCCGCAACAGCGCGCTGGGAAAATGAGCAGACAGGGGCCCCGTTCATCATAAAGATGAATTTACACATGTAATTACATTGATTAGATCATGCAGATGTTCGTTTACTTAGTAAATACGTTCGGGACCTGCCGACTGAATAGTTCTTTCGTATTAGATGATATAGTCAGAAAGAAAGTATTCTGCAACTTATCCATATTAAAAATATATTTGGCTAATTGAAAAGGATACTTTTCGGTGCGTATTTAATGATTTGTTTTTGGTTAACTTATTGTATTTTAATGTTTTTTATTTAAATTGAAATGAGGGGGATATAATAAACAACAGTAATAATAGTGTTATAAAATAAACCTAAATATAGGCAATATGGTCTTGAAGTTTTATTTTATTAGACTATGGGTCGCTACGGTAATGCCATGGGAGTTTATTTCATACCTGAACGATTCAGCACAAATAAACCATAAATTTGATGAATGTATTGGGTGGGTTTCAATAACTAAAAAATAAGAACCAGTCTCAGGGTGAGAGACTGGTCACAGAGGAGTAGCGTTTAGCGACCAGCATTTTTCATAATACGCGCTTTATCTAACTGCCATTCGCGTTCTTTCACATCGGAGCGCTTGTCGTGCTGTTTCTTACCTTTTGCGACGCCAATTTTCACTTTGCACCAGGCATTTTTCCAGTACAGTGAAAGCGCAACGACGGTATAACCGTCACGATTCATACGACCATACAGGGAGTCGAGTTCACGCTGGTTTAACAACAGCTTACGGGTACGGGTGGGATCACATACCACATGCGTTGAGGCAACAGCCATTGGCGTGAAGTTGGCGCCAAACAGGAACGCTTCGCCATCTTTAAGGATGACATAGCTATCGCCGATGTTAGCTTTACCTGCGCGCAGAGATTTGACTTCCCAACCTTGCAGAGCGAGTCCTGCTTCGAACTCTTCTTCAATAAAGTATTCGTGTCGTGCGCGCTTGTTAAGCGCGATTGTGGCTGAGCCAGGTTTGTGTGCTTTTTTCTTCGTCATAATGCCGCTCAGTATAGGTAATCTGGAATCGAAAAACACCCCATTTCATCCAGCGGGGCGCAAGGCGCTATCTTAGCACGAGTTAGGCTATAGCGTTTTTTTTAGCGGGGGATAAATGGTATTATTTGTGTGATTGATATTGATGGAAATTGTTATGCCTCAGATTAGCCGGACCGCTTTAGTACCTTACAGTGCGGAACAGATGTATCAGCTAGTGAATGATGTTAAATCCTATCCCCAGTTTTTACCGGGTTGCACCGGTAGCCGTGTGCTGGAGTCAACTCCGGGACAGATGACCGCGGCTGTGGATGTCTCGAAAGCAGGGATTAGCAAAACGTTCACCACGCGCAATCAATTGACCAGTAACCAGAGCATCCTGATGCATCTGGTCGACGGCCCGTTCAAGAAACTCATTGGCGGATGGAAGTTTACGCCACTGAGTCATGAAGCATGTCGTATTGAATTTCATCTCGATTTTGAGTTTACCAATAAGTTAATCGAGCTGGCGTTTGGTCGTATCTTTAAAGAACTGGCTTCAAACATGGTGCAGGCCTTCACGGTTCGCGCGAAAGAGGTTTACAGTGTCAGCGTCGGCTAAAATTGTCGTTGAAGTGGCGTATGCGCTGCCCGAGAAACAGTATCTACAGCGTGTAACGCTGCAACAGGGTGCTACGGTGGAAGAGGCTATCCGCGCTTCCGGGCTGCTGGAATTACGTACCGATATCGATCTCAGCAAAAATAAAGTCGGGATATACAGCCGTCCGGTAAAGCTTGCTGATGTTCTGCAAGACGGCGATCGGGTGGAAATATACCGGCCACTGATTGCTGATCCGAAAGAGCTGCGCAGACAGCGAGCAGAGAAATCCGCTAAAAAATAGCAGACAATAAAAAAGGTGCTCATTGAGCACCTTTTTTTGATCTGTTAATCCTACTTGTTGTCGGTCAACGTAGGTTTATTATCAATGTTGGTCAAAACGCCGCTGCTGTTAAAAGTCAGCGTCAGTGTTTGCTGGGTTACGCCTTCATGACCAGGTTGCTGACGGAACACATAAAACCAGGTGTTAGTGCCAAAAGGATCGGACATCATTGGTGTACCCAGAGCATAAGCAACCTGCTGTTGCGTCATACCCGTGCGCACTTTGGCGACATCGGTAGGTGTCAGATAATTTCCCTGGTTGATGTCAGGGCGGTAAACCACTCGCTCCAGAGTGGAACAGCCTGCAGTCAACATCAGTAGTACTGCTGCAGCAGCAGTCAGCGTTTTACAGCGCATAGTGATTTGATTCCTTTTCGGGCCCGAGCAGTACGCGGCTCATATGTAATATGCCGATGATAATAGACCTTTCACCACTTTAAAACCTTTTGCTGTCGGGTCGGTCGGCGATTTTATGTTGAACTCAGACCTTAACAAGGTAAAAAAGTTTATGCCGCCAGCAGTTCTTTTGCATTTGCGAGGGTATTGCGCGTTACTTCGCTACCTCCGAGTAAGCGGGCTAATTCCTGCAGACGAGCGCGTTTATCAAGTGGTTGCATGTGTGTTTCGGTCATCGCGCCGTCAGTTTCTTTGCTGACATAGAAATGTTGATGACCACAGCCAGCAACCTGCGGCAGGTGAGTCACACACATTACCTGGGTTGACTCGCCCAACTGACGCAGCATTTTTCCCACCACTGCAGCGGTCGGGCCGCTGATGCCGACATCTACTTCATCGAAAATCAGCGCCGGTGTTTCCATTTTACGTGCGGTAATAACCTGAATAGCCAGCGCAATGCGCGACAGTTCCCCACCGGAAGCGACTTTCGCAATCGGCTGCAACGGCTGGCCTGGGTTAGTGGTCACTTTAAACTCTACGCGATCAGCACCGTCTGAGCTCAAATGATGTTCCTCAAATTTCACATCAATGCAAAAGACACCGTGCGGCATTGAGAGAGTATGCATGCTCTCTGTAATAAGTTGTCCCAGTTCCTGAGCATAATGCTGGCGCTGTTGGTGCAGCATTTTTGCCGTTTCCAGTGCCTGCTGGTGGTGATTGTTCACCGCCAGGGTTAAGGTTTCGAGAGAGTCGGCCTGATCGTCTAACTGCTGTTGTTCATCCAGCAATGACTGATAGAACTGTGGCAGCGCTTCAGGGGCAACATGATGCTTTCGCGCCAATGAGATTTGTTTGGAAATACGCTGCTCAAGTTCGAACAAACGGTTAGGGTCTAAATCCAGACGATCGCAATAGTGGCGCAGCTCGTCGCTGGCTTCGCTGAGCTGGATAGTGGCCTCTTCCAGCATGTCCAGAATACCGGAGAGCTTACCGTCCATCCCTGCCAGTTCACTAACCAACTGTTTTGCCGTGTACAGCTGGCTTTGCAGATTAACGTCTTCGCCGTCTGCCATGATAGCCAGTGCCTGTTGGCTGGTGGTGAGCAATTGCCCGCTGTTAGCCAGACGCTTGTACTCTTCATCAATTTGCTCAAATTCACCTGGCTGCGGGTTGAATTCGTTCAGTTCTTTTAACTGGTATTGCAATAGCTCTGCCCGGGCTGCGCGTTCCTGACTCTGTTGTTGATGATGTGCCAGGTCACGGCAGCTTTGGTGCCACAGTTGGTAGCGCACAGCCATTTCCTGAGTCAGGGACGCTTCATTGGCGTAGCCATCAAGCAGGGATTTTTGGTGTTCTGATTTTGTCAGGAGCTGATGCGCATGCTGACCGTGGATTTGAATAAGCAACTGGCCCAACTCGCGCAGCTGTGACAGCGGTACGGCAGTGCCGTTAATGAAGCCACGTGAACGTCCGTCGCTGCTGATAACGCGACGTAGCAAACACTCACGGCCTTCCTCAAGCTGGTTTTCTTCCAGCCAGCGCAGGGCCGCGGGGGTGTCTTTTAAGGCGAAGCGGGCGCAGAGGTCGGCTCGCGTGGCGCCTGCACGTACCATGTCGGCGTCTGCGCGTCCGCCCAGGCACAAACCGAGAGCATCAATGGCAATGGACTTACCCGCACCGGTTTCACCGGTAATAACGGTCATTCCGTTCTGGAAATCGATCTCAAGTTCACGAACGATAGCAAAATTGCTGATGGTCAGTTGTGCCAACATAGCTGTTTTCCTGTATGAAAAACCATAACTGTAATTACATACAGTATAAACTGGTTTTTTATACAGTAAAGAGGTTGGCGTTAAATTAGAATAATTTTTTTGACCAGCCTAGCTTAGTGCTTAATGTGTTGAAATAGCTGTAATCTTTTGGGTGTATCAGGTTCAGATGATAATCACAGCGACGAATTAATACGTCTTCACCTTCCTGTATAGGCAGGGCGATCTGGCTGTCACAGCTGATTTCCAGATCGTTACGGCGATGAGAGAAGCGCAGGCGAATGGTGCTGCTACTGTTGATCACCAGCGGTCGTGCGGAGAGCGTATGCGGGAACATCGGGACTAGCGTAATGGCATCCAGCGAAGGCGTCAGTATCGGGCCTCCGGCAGAGAGTGAGTAGGCGGTAGAGCCGGTCGGAGTGGAAATAATCAAGCCGTCCGAACGCTGGGAGAAGGCAAAAATTTCATCGATATAGACTTCAAATTCAATCATGTGCGCCACTTTTCCGGGGTGCAACACGACTTCATTGATCGCAGTGCTAATACGCTTCTGGCAGTCCAGTTGGCATACCTGGGCTTCGAGTAAAAAGCGCTTTTCGCTGATGTAGTGGCCTTCCAGCACGTCAGCTAACTGTTGTTGCGCATTGTCTGGGTCAAGGTCGGTCAGGAAACCGAGGTTGCCGCGGTTAATGCCAATAACCTTGATGTCATAACGTGCCAGGGTGCGTGCGGCGCCCAGCATATTGCCGTCGCCACCGACAACCACGGCGAGGTCTGCCTGCTGGCCAATCTCTGCGAGCGTACCGGTTTTCACATTTTTCAGCTGCAGCTCGTGGGCGATTTGTTGCTCAACGATAACCTCATAACCTTTGGCGCACAGCCAACGGTAGAGCATTTCATGTGTGGTCAGTGCAGTGGGGTGACGTGGATGCCCCACAATGCCAATACACTTGAAATGTTTGTTCATTTTCTCGAGGTCCTTGTAACGAAGATTAGTGACAATGTGAGTACTTCCCTTGAAACCCTGAATCTTATCCCCATAATAATCCAGGTTAGCGAGATGAATGCGAAAAAAACGCGGAGAAATTCATGAGTAGTAAAGAACAGAAAACGCCTGAGGGGCAAGCCCCGGAAGAAATTATCATGGATCAGCACGAAGAAGTTGAGGCGGTTGAATCAGACGCTTCTGCTGAACAGGTGGATCCGCGCGATGAAAAAATTGCGAATCTGGAAGCTCAGCTTGCTGAAGCCGAAACTCGCGAGCGCGACAGCGTGTTGCGTATCAAAGCGGAAATGGAAAACCTGCGTCGTCGTACCGAACTGGACGTAGAAAAAGCGCATAAGTTTGCACTGGAAAAATTCGTCAACGAGCTGCTGCCGGTGCTGGATAGCCTGGACCGTGCGCTGGAAGTTGCGGACAAAGACAATGACGCTATGGCGGCGATGGTTGAAGGTATTGAGCTGACCCGTAAGTCAATGCTGGATGTTGTGGCGAAGTTTGGCGTACAAGTGGTTGCGGATATCGACGTGCCGATGGACCCGAACGTGCATCAGGCGATTGCCATGGTAGAGTCTGACGACGTTGCTGCCGGTAATGTGCTGATGGTTATGCAGAAAGGCTATACCCTGAACGGACGTACCATCCGTGCGGCGATGGTCTCTGTGGCGAAAGCCAAAGGCTAATCAGCCTCAGACCGGGTAATGCTGATGCGCTACCCGGTCTGGATTACTCTCAGTGGTCCGATACGCTTTCCCGCAGCGGTTTGACGGGCAACACCTGCACCTGTTTAATCATATTGTCCTGCACGTCGAGAATATCGATATCGTACTGCCCAATACGCACACGTGTTCCGGCAACCGGGATCTCTTCCAGCGCTTCAAGAATAATACCGTTCACGGTACGTGCATCATCTTCCGGCAGGTGCCAGTTAAACGCCTTATTGATTTCACGAACGTTGGCGCTACCGTCAATGATAACCGAACCGTCATTCTGCGGCGTGACTTCTTCGGCAAGCGTCGGTGACATTGAGGTCGTGAAGTCACCAACAATCTCTTCCAGGATATCCTCGACCGTAACCAGTCCCTGAATATCACCATATTCATTGACGACCAGGCCCACTTTCTTCTTATTACGCTGAAATTTAATGAGCTGGGTGCTGAGTGGCGTGCCTTCCGGAACGTAATAAATTTCGTCGGCGGCGCGTAACATGGTCTCTTTGGTGAACTCTTTTTTCTCGGCCATCAATCGCCAGGCTTCACGTACGCGTAGCATACTGATAGCGTCGTCCAGCGAGTCACGATACAGCACAATACGACCGTGCGGAGAGTGCGAAAGCTGACGCACGATTGATTTCCAGTCATCGTTGATATCAATGCCGATAATTTCATTACGCGGGATCATGATGTCATCGACGCTGACTTTTTCCAGATCCAGCACTGACAGCAGCATATCCTGGTTACGGCGTGAGATTTGCGAGCGCGATTCATTCACCAGCGTTCGCAGTTCATCTTTACTCAGCGAACCGCTCACTACGATATCCGTTTTGATGCCCATCATGCGCATCAGCAGCCGCGTGATGGTGTTGAGTAGCCATACCAACGGCATCATCAGAATTTGCAGGGGAGCCAGCAGGACACTGCTCGGATAGGCGACTTTTTCAGGATATAGTGCGGCAATCGTCTTTGGCAGTACTTCGGCAAAAACCAGTACCACAAACGTCAGTACCCCAGTGGCAATGGCGACGCCCGCATCGCCATACAGGCGCATACCGACAATAGTACCGAGCGCGGAGGCCAGAATATTCACCAGATTATTGCCGATGAGCACCAGGCTTATCAGGCGATCCGGCTTGCGAAGTAACTTTTCAACGCGTTTTGCCTGTCGATTTCCCTGCTTGGCCCGATGACGTAGACGATAGCGATTCAGTGTCATCATTCCGGTTTCAGAACCGGAAAAATAGGCGGAAATGACCACCATGATGAGGAGCGTGACAATGAGCGTGGTGGTGGAGATGTGTTCCACGTAGGATTCCTTAAAGATTTAACTCACGAACTGCTGCAGGATACGACTGCCGAAATAGGCCAGTGTCAGAATGCCTGCGCCTGCGACGTTAAACCATACGACGCGACGTCCGCGCCAACCTTCATGGTAATGCCCCCACAACAGAACGATATAGACAAACCATGCCACGATAGAGAGAACGGCTTTATCAATGTTCTCGGTACTGAACAGGTTATGCATGTAAAACAGGCCTGTGCACAGGGTGAGTGTCAGCAGAACCACGCCAATTTGGGTGATATGAAACATTTTCCGCTCAATACTCATCAACGGCGGCATCTCATTGCTGAAAGCCAGTTTTTTGTTTTTCAGTTGGTAGTCAATCCATGCAAGCTGTAGCGCATAGAGTGCGGCGATAATCAGCGTGGCGTAAGCGAAAAGCGAAAGCCCGATATGGATCATCATGCCCGGCGTAGCTTCGAGATGGGTGATGAACTCGTTAGGCATAAACGTGGCGAAGGCCAGGTTTATCAGCGCAAAGGCGTAGACAATGGGCAGCAATAGCCAGCCTCGATTGCGGGAAGCGACAATGGTCATTACCGTACAGATCATCAGGCTCACCAGCGAGCCGACGTTCAACAGACTCAGGTTTTGTCCGCTTTCACCGCCGGGCAGAATACGCGCTTCCAGGGCGATAGCATGGCTTACCAGCGCGACAACCGCAGAGAGAATAGCCATACGCCGCCAGCCGCTGTTTTTTTGCAGCAGAGCGGGAATAATCAGCGCGAGGCTGACTGAGTAGGCGACAAGGGCGAGCAGAGCAAAAACGGGCATATAGGTGTCGACAGTTGGCCAGTGATAAAGAAAAGCAGTATAGCGTTACGTGACCGCTGCTCCAACCGTTGCATAACAACAAAGGCGGCTTCATGTTATACTGCGACAAATTTCTGTTGATGTGTCGCTGTCGCGACCGACCGTTTCCACCCCAGGCGAGAGACAATGTTTGATAATTTAACCGATCGTTTGTCGCGCACGCTGCGCAATATCAGTGGCCGTGGACGCCTTACTGAAGACAACGTTAAAGAGACGCTGCGCGAAGTGCGCATGGCGCTGCTGGAGGCTGACGTAGCGCTGCCGGTAGTGCGTGAGTTTATCAATCGCGTAAAAGAGAAAGCGGTTGGTCATGAAGTTAACAAAAGCCTGACGCCGGGTCAGGAATTCGTCAAGATTGTCCGTAACGAACTGGTTGCGGCAATGGGCGAAGAAAACCAGACCCTGAATCTGGCTGCACAGCCGCCAGCCGTGGTGCTTATGGCGGGCCTGCAGGGTGCGGGTAAAACGACCAGCGTCGGTAAGCTGGGTAAATTCCTGCGCGAGAAGCACAAGAAAAAAGTGCTGGTGGTCTCCGCGGACGTTTATCGCCCGGCGGCGATCAAACAGTTGGAAACTCTGGCCGAGCAGGTCGGCGTGGACTTCTTCCCGTCGGATGTTGGCCAGAAGCCGGTCGATATCGTTAACGCCGCGCTGAAAGAAGCCAAACTCAAATTCTATGACGTGCTGCTGGTGGATACCGCCGGTCGTCTGCACGTTGACGAAGCGATGATGGACGAAATCAAACAGGTCCACGCTTCTATCAAACCGGTAGAAACGCTGTTTGTGGTCGACGCCATGACCGGTCAGGATGCCGCGAATACCGCAAAAGCCTTTAACGAAGCGCTACCGTTAACCGGCGTAGTACTGACAAAAGTTGATGGTGATGCCCGTGGCGGTGCGGCGCTTTCTATTCGTCATATTACCGGTAAGCCAATTAAATTCCTCGGCGTCGGCGAGAAAACCGAAGCGCTGGAGCCGTTCCACCCGGACAGGATTGCTTCGCGTATTCTCGGCATGGGCGACGTGCTGTCGCTGATCGAAGATATCGAAAGCAAGGTTGACCGCGCGCAGGCAGAAAAATTAGCCAGCAAGCTGAAAAAAGGCGATGGCTTCGATCTCAATGATTTCCTTGAACAGCTCAACCAGATGAAAAACATGGGCGGTATGGCAAGCCTGATGGGCAAGCTGCCGGGCATGGGTCAGATCCCTGACAATGTGAAATCGCAGATGGACGATAAAGTTCTGGTGCGTATGGAAGCCATCATCAATTCGATGACGATGAAAGAACGCGCTAAGCCGGAAATTATCAAAGGTTCCCGTAAACGCCGTATCGCTGCCGGTTGCGGTATGCAGGTACAGGACGTAAACCGCCTTCTGAAACAGTTCGACGACATGCAGCGCATGATGAAGAAAATGAAGAAGGGCGGTATGGCGAAGATGATGCGTGGTATGAAGGGGATGATGCCGCCCGGCTTCCCCGGTAGATAAATATATCGGGCTACCTTATTTGCCATTTTGACGCCGGAGTGTGCTCGAAATGCTCACGTACTGCGTGTACGCTCCGCTTTCTGCGCGCGCGCCGACGCCAAACTGGCTGCAACGGTAACGCCCTGGTATAAAGCTTCATCACATGTTGATTGCTTTTTTTCCAGAAATCAGTAAAATTTTCGGGCTTTTAATATGACACCCGGGCTCCGTTCCTCGATGGGGCCTGGGTGTTTTATTCACACAAGAGGATGTTATGGTTACTATTCGTTTAGCTCGTCACGGCGCTAAAAAGCGTCCGTTCTACCAGGTTGTTGTTACCGACAGCCGTAATGCACGCAACGGTCGCTTCATCGAGCGCGTTGGCTTCTTTAACCCAATCGCTAGCGAAAAAGAAGAAGGCACTCGCCTGGATCTGGATCGCATCGCTCACTGGGTTGGCCAGGGCGCGACTATTTCTGATCGCGTAGCTACGCTGATCAAAGCAGCAAACAAAGCAGCTTAATCTGTCACGGTGGTCATGATGAGCAAGCAACTCGCCGCACAGGCTCCTGTAGAACCCATCGTTTTGGGGAAAATGGGGTCTTCTTACGGTATCCGTGGTTGGCTCAGAGTGTTTTCTTCCACTGAAGACGCCGAAAGCATTTTTGACTATCAGCCCTGGTTTATCCAGAAGGCGGGTCAGTGGCAGCAAGTACAGCTGGAAAGCTGGAAGCACCACAATCAGGATCTGATCATCAAGCTGAAAGGCGTTGACGATCGTGATTCGGCGAATCTACTGACTAATTGCGAAATTGTCGTGGATTCCTCGCAGTTGCCAGCGCTGGAAGATGGTTCCTACTACTGGAAAGACCTTATGGGCTGCCAGGTAGTGACCACTGAAGGCTACGATCTCGGTAAAGTCGTCGATATGATGGAAACCGGTTCGAATGACGTCATCGTCATCAAGGCAAACCTGAAAGATGCGTTTGGTATCAAGGAACGTCTTGTGCCGTTCCTCGATGGGCAGGTTATCAAGAAAGTCGATCTCGCTACTCGTACTATCGAAGTAGATTGGGATCCTGGTTTTTAAACCACCGGATAAACGGTAAAAGTCGGCGTTATGGGGATTGGCTTGTGTTTATAGGTATCGTTAGCCTGTTTCCAGAAATGTTCCGCGCAATTACCGATTACGGGGTAACTGGCCGGGCAGTAAAAAATGGCCTGCTGAACATCCAGAGTTGGAGTCCTCGTGACTTTACTCATGACCGGCACCGTACCGTGGACGATCGTCCGTACGGCGGCGGACCGGGGATGTTAATGATGGTGCAACCTTTACGGGACGCCATTCATGCAGCAAAAGCTGCGGCTGGTGAAGGCGCAAAGGTGATTTATTTGTCACCTCAGGGACGCAAGCTTGATCAAGCGGGCGTTAGCGAACTGGCCACGAATCAAAAGCTGATTCTGGTATGTGGTCGCTATGAAGGAATAGATGAGCGCGTGATTCAAACCGAAATTGATGAAGAATGGTCAATCGGCGATTACGTACTCAGCGGTGGTGAGTTACCGGCAATGACGCTGATCGACTCCGTTTCCCGATTTATTCCGGGAGTTTTGGGTCATGAAGCTTCAGCAATCGAAGATTCGTTTGCTGATGGATTGCTGGATTGCCCGCACTATACCCGACCTGAAGTGTTAGAGCAGATGGAAGTACCGGCAGTGTTACTGTCAGGAAACCACGCTGAGATACGTCGCTGGCGTTTGAAACAGTCGCTGGGCCGGACCTGGCTTAGAAGACCTGAACTTCTGGAAAACCTGGCTCTGACTGAAGAGCAAGCAAGGTTGCTGGCGGAGTTCAAAAAGGAACACGCACAACAGCAACATAAACATGATGGGCAGGCGTAAGCCCCCAATATCAGTTTACCCAGGATAAGAGATTAAATTATGAGCAACATTATTAAGCAACTTGAACAAGAACAGATGAAGCAGGACGTACCTTCCTTCCGTCCGGGTGATACCGTGGAAGTGAAAGTATGGGTTGTTGAAGGTTCCAAAAAACGTCTGCAGGCATTCGAGGGCGTGGTTATCGCTATTCGTAACCGCGGTCTGCACTCTGCATTCACTGTTCGTAAAATTTCCAACGGCGAAGGCGTTGAGCGTGTCTTCCAGACTCACTCTCCGGTAGTTGACAGCATTGCTGTTAAACGTCGTGGTGCTGTTCGTAAAGCTAAACTGTACTACCTGCGTGAGCGCACTGGTAAGTCTGCTCGTATCAAAGAGCGTCTTAACTAAGATTCGCGCAAGCGACATCCTGTTAGAAAAGGGCTGGCCGAAAGGCTGGCCCTTTTTTTATCCCGACGTTTGCTCTGTTGTTCTTTATGGCAATGGAATGACTGCGCGGCGCGCAGCCAGTTGGGGGATAATTATGGCGTCGTGATCACTACCGCCACGCGACGATTTTCAGCACGACCTTTTGATGTCTGGTTGCTGGCAATGGGATATTTCTTCCCGAGTCCCTGAGTCGTCAGGTTGGTGCGGGGAATATTAGCGCCCTGCGCCCAGGCATCGGCAACCACATTCGCGCGTTTGAGCGACAGAGCTTCGTTATAGCTGTCTTCACCGTAGTTATCAGTATGACCGTCCAGGCGCGCATGGTTAAGCCCGGTAGCAGCCAGTTTAGAAGCCATCTCCTGGATCTGCTTTTCGCTTTCGGGGCGGAGCTTGTAGTCGTTTTTATCAAACAGGATGTTATCAGACAGGCCCAGAGACCAGTCTCCTGATGCTTCAGTAAATCCGTATGATTTCATGGCTGCAATTTGCTCTGGGGTAAATTTCCCCTGAGGTGCCTGACAGCCTGCCAGAATCAGTAAAAGCAGAAGAAACGGGGATAATAAACGTTTTAGCATGTGTGTAATTCCTTATTTATTAATAATGCGTTCAGAACGCAAATGTTTAGCCTGATACATATTTTGATCGGCAAGTTCTTGTAATTTTTCGGCAGAGGCATGTTCCCACGTCAGCGCAAACCCAATGCTGAGTGTCATGCTTGCCAGATGACCATTATGCAGGTCAAAAGGTCGGTTAAACTCTTGTGACAGTGCCGCGCAGATCCGCTGAACCTCATATTCAGAATGAACGCTATACAGCACCATCGCGAACTCGTCGCCGCCAAGTCTGTATGGCGAATGTCGATTACCGCCAAATTCGGACAGCCTTTTAGCGACTTCAATCAGAACCCGATCCCCCGCAGCGTGGCCCCAGGTATCATTGATAAATTTAAAATTATCACCATCAAGGAATAACAAAGCGGAGCTGCTGTGGGCGGCATCGTCATTCATCAGCGTGTTAATACTGCTACGAAAAGCGGCGCGATTTGCCAGGCCCGTCAGAGGATCATGTAGCGCGGTACGCAAAAGTTGAGCGTTCTTTGCCTGCAGCCGAAGTTGCCACTCCTCCATCTCGTCCAGCAGACTATTAAAGTCCTGGGCAAAAAGATGAAACTCCTCAATGCGTTCCTCGGAAACGCGTCGCGAAAAGTTACGGTTGGTACGTACATCATGTACCACCTCGGTTATATTTTGCAGGGCTTCCACGACGCCATTGTGTAAATAGCGGGTGAGCATTAATGCTATGCCTGATGCCAACAAAATGCACCCGGTAAGAACGGCCAGCGACAAATAGATGAAACGGCTGATAACGCTATCGCGTGCAGTCAATCGTACTTCGCCGATGACGTTGCCATTATGCAAAATAGGCTGAGTGACCGGTTGTGGGAACAGCCAGTGGCTGATCAGTCCGCTGATCTTCTCCGTGGTGTCTTGCGCGTTATAGCGCCAGGTGGCGATCACCTTCTGGTGTTTATTACGAACTTCCGCAACGGAAAATTGCCCTTGCTGACCCAATGCCGCCAGAGTTTCCGTTGCCGCGACGGCATCAGAAAAGACGAGTGCAGCTTCAAGCGTACGGGTCATGGTAGCGGCAGTCAGATCCAGATTCTTTTGCGCATACTGTCTTAATGCCAGCACGGAAGAAATGCTGAGCAGCAGCCAGATCAACGTCATCGTCACCAGGACACTGATTATGCTGATACGCCGTAATGTCCGTTTAAACGTTGGGCGTGTTACAGGAAAATGGCCCTTATCCATGCTTATTATTCCGTGCAAGCATCAATACGTCAGGACTGACCCTTACGCCGCTGCGTGAAAGGGAATCCATATTTACGGAAAATCTCACATCTTCATCTTTAATTATGAGGCAAAAGGCGCTGCCAATAACGCATTCGGGATTTTGTTCTGCAATTAATAGCAATGCCTTAGTCGGATATTTATTCTTTAATTCCACCTGATAAGTAGGTGATTCTTTTCCAAAATAAAAACCGTCACATTGCGAAACTAATATTTCTTGTTCCGTACGAATGATGACGGGAAGATAGGGTAATGCCCCAGTACTGGTATCTTCCAGAACACTGGAAAAACGCGATGAAGAGAAAATACACAGTTTGGGTGGCCCGGAAAGTGCAGGCCAGCGTGTATAACTGACGATGCCGGAAACCATAGCACGTACAGATTTTGCTTCTTCTGTAACGCTTTGGGCGTACAGCGGTAACCCGGTCAGGAGCAGTGCCAGTAGAAGTATGAGTCGGTAAGAATAGCTCATGAATAGTTACCTACCAGCGTTTGCCGTAAAGCGTCGAAATACATTCAAGATTGTTTAAGACAAAATAACATTATTTTCCTAAGTCGTCATTATTCCAGGGGTAAAGCTGATGGCGATTTAAGTTAAATCCTAGTTGGCTGTAAAATTTAAGCCATTGTTTAGTTTAATCTTATTGAGGCAGTACCTTCGTTTGCTCCTTTTTTCCAGGCATCGTGTAACTGGTCAATATTTTCGACCGTATCACAACTTGCAGGAAAGGTTTTCCCGGTCAGACCTCTGGCGTAAACAAAATCTTGCTGGCAGATTTTGCGTTGTCCTTCGGCGTAACCCTTAAGATATTTCGTACGATCGACTTCGGGATCATTGAAGTTGTCGGCAAGAGTTTCATTATCTTTAACGGCATAGCCCGAAATGGCATCTTGTATCCCGGCGTCATACCAGTCAGTACCAGTCCAGGTGGGGGCATGGGTATAGGGATCTATCTGACATCCGCTAAGAAGGAATAGAAATAAGATGCTGATGAGTTGCTTCATTGCCTGTGCTCCCTTGTTTTTTTAAGCATAGCGGATCTGAAAATTCGTGGTGTAAATTTAAATGTACACATATAAGAGCTGTTTTTGCCTTAAAATAACGTTGTGTAAATTAAAATTTACGGATTGTGGATTGAAATCTTTACCTGTTATGGTATCGTTATTTCCTCCTCGCTGAGGATCAACTATCGCAAACGAGCTAAACAGGATCACCATCATGCAAAAAGACGCGCTGAACAACGTACATATTACCGACGAACAGGTTCTGATGACCCCGGAGCAGCTGAAAGCTGAATTTCCGCTGAGCCAGGAGCAAGAGGCGCAAATCGCCCAGTCGCGTAAAACCATCTCAGATATTATCTCCGGTCGCGATCCGCGCCTGCTGGTCGTATGTGGCCCATGCTCCATTCACGATCCTGAAATGGCTATTGAGTATGCTCGTCGATTTAAAGCCCTTGCCGCAGAGGTCAGCGATAGCCTCTACCTGGTGATGCGCGTCTATTTTGAAAAACCCCGTACCACCGTCGGCTGGAAAGGGTTAATTAACGATCCTCATATGGATGGCTCTTTTGATGTTGAAGCAGGTCTGAAAATTGCGCGTCAGCTGCTGCTTGAACTGGTAAATATGGGACTGCCGCTGGCAACTGAAGCGCTGGATCCAAATAGCCCGCAATACCTGGGCGATCTGTTTAGCTGGTCCGCAATCGGAGCCCGTACCACGGAATCGCAGACACACCGCGAAATGGCTTCCGGTCTTTCGATGCCGGTTGGCTTTAAGAATGGTACTGACGGTAGCCTGGCGACCGCCATTAACGCCATGCGTGCGGCTGCGCAGTCGCACCGCTTTGTTGGTATTAATCAGGCCGGGCAGGTTGCGCTGTTGCAAACTCAGGGGAATCCGGACGGCCACGTGATCCTGCGCGGGGGTAAAGCGCCGAACTACAGCCCGGCAGATGTCGCCCAGTGCGAAAAAGAGATGGAGCAGGCGGGACTACGACCTTCTCTGATGGTAGATTGCAGTCATGGTAATTCCAATAAAGATTACCGCCGTCAGCCTGCCGTGGCTGAATCCGTAATTGCACAAATCAAAGATGGCAATCGCTCGATCATTGGTTTGATGATTGAAAGTAATATTCACGAAGGCAACCAGTCTTCTGAACAGCCGCGCAGCGAAATGAAATACGGCGTGTCCGTAACCGATGCCTGCATTAGCTGGGAAATGACGGATGCGCTGCTGCGTGAAATTAGTCAAGATTTAAACGGTCAGCTGTCGGCGCGTGTAGCATAAGAGGTTGGTTATGGTTGCTGAATTGACCGCATTACGCGATCAAATTGATGAAGTCGACAAGGCGCTGCTGGATTTACTGGCACGCCGCCTGGAGCTGGTTGCCGAAGTTGGTGAAGTAAAAAGCCGTTTTGGGTTGCCGATTTACGTGCCGGAACGGGAAGCCTCTATGCTTGCCTCTCGCCGGGCAGAAGCGGAAGCCCTTGGCGTGCCGCCGGACCTGATTGAAGATGTGCTACGCCGCGTTATGCGTGAGTCCTATTCCAGTGAGAACGACAAAGGGTTTAAAACGCTTTGTCCTTCTCTGCGGCCGGTAGTGATCGTCGGTGGCGGCGGTCAGATGGGGCGTCTGTTTGAAAAAATGCTCACCCTGTCAGGTTACCAGGTGCGGATCCTGGAACAGCAGGATTGGGATCGCGCGCCGGAGATCGTCTCTGATGCTGGGATGGTGATCGTCAGTGTGCCGATCCACATCACCGAGCAGGTGATCGCCAAACTACCGCGTCTGCCGTCTGACTGCATCCTGGTGGATCTGGCTTCAGTGAAAAATGGTCCTTTGCAGGCGATGCTGGCTGCACATGATGGCCCGGTGGTGGGGTTACACCCAATGTTTGGTCCGGACAGTGGCAGCCTGGCAAAGCAGGTCGTCGTTTGGTGTGATGGACGTCAGCCGGAAGCCTATCAGTGGTTTCTGGAACAGATTCAGGTATGGGGTGCACGACTACATCGGATCAGCGCCGTTGAACACGATCAGAACATGGCGTTTATTCAGGCATTGCGTCACTTTGCGACCTTTGCTTACGGTCTGCATTTAGCGGAAGAGAATGTTCAACTGGAGCAACTGCTGGCGCTCTCTTCGCCGATTTACCGTCTTGAACTGGCGATGGTTGGCCGTCTGTTTGCCCAGGATCCGCAGCTCTATGCCGATATTATTATGTCGTCTGAGAGCAACCTTGCGCTGATCAAACGCTACTATCAACGTTTTGGTGAGGCGATCGGTTTACTGGAACAGGGCGATAAGCAAGCGTTTATCGACAGTTTCCGTAAGGTGGAGCATTGGTTTGGCGATTATGCGAAACGCTTCCAGAGTGAAAGCCGTACTTTGTTACGCCAGGCGAATGACAGCCGTCCTTAATTAAGATGCCGGATGGCGGCTTCGCCTTATCCGGCCTACAAAAATCGCATGAATTGTAGGCCGGATAAGCGTAGTGCCATCCGGCATTGTCAAACGTTAGCTCGGATCGACCGGCACCACGTTCTCACTCGGATAGCATCCCAGTACTTTCATCGAACGTGTAATCTCACCCAGCTCTTTCAATGCTTTTTGCATTTGGGGCGATTCCAGGTTGGCCTGGATATCAAGATAAAACATCTCTTCCCACGGATTGCCGTGAATCGGGCGTGACTCCAGTTTAGTCATAATCAGATTATGGTTACGCAGCACCAGCAATGCTTCTACCAGCGCACCGGCCTGTTGTCCTGTTGCCATCAGCAACGTGGTTTTTGCCGGAACCTGGTCGGATACATTGATTGCTTTACGTGCCAGCACCACGAAGCGGGTGATGTTTTGCGACTGGTTAGCCTCAATATGCTCGAGAACCTGCAAACCATACAGTACGCCTCCGGCTTCGCTCCCCAGGGCCGCCACGCGCGGCGAGTTAGCCTGCGCAACTTTTTCCATTGCCGCAGAGGTGCTTTCAGTGTACTCAATCTTCCAGTGCGGGTAGCGATTCAGGAACTTGCTGCACTGCTGGAACGGCTGTGGATGGCTGTATACCGTTTCAATGGTCTCAAGATCCGTCGTGCCGGACACCAGTACACAGTGGTCTATCGTAATGGTCATCTCGCCAACAATAGACAGGCTGGTGTGCTGCAGCAGGTCGTAAACGTCGTTAATCCCACCGGAGCTGGTGTTTTCAATCGGAACCACCGCATAGTCAGCTTGTCCGGTTTCGACCTGATTAAAGATATCGGCAAATTTTGCGCAGCCGCTTTCAATAAATTGTTCAAAATGGCGGGCGGCATACTGACGTGCTGCCAGATGGGAATATGATCCTTTTGGCCCAAGGAAGGCCACGCGCGCGGAGTGTGGGTTAATTTTGTTCAGGTGCTGCTGGAGCAGAGCCTGTTGAGTCAGGACGGAGTCTTCGATTATGAGCTGGAACAGGCGGGTAATGTAGTGAGCATCGAGATGATGTGCTTTGCCCAACTGAATCAGACGGTCCAACAGGTCACGTTCACGGTCGATATCTCGTACCGGACGATGTGAAAGCAGTTTGGCTTTACCAACTTCTACGGCCAGTCCACGTCGCTCAGCCAGCAGGGCCAGTAATTTTTCATCCAGCGTGCTGATCTTATCGCGCAGCGCCAGCAATGGGTTTTCCGATGTCATAGTGTTGCCTTTCTTGTTATCAATAAAAAAGGCCCCCCGTTGTGGGAGGCCTTATTGTTCGTCTTCGCATTCTTTATCACACGACGAAACGCCTCCCATTCAGGGGAAGGTAAAAAAGAATGCGAAGAAGAACGGGACAAGTTTCATGTAATTTTCCTTTGGCTACGTCAGTAAAGTACCCGTACTGTTTTCACCCTGTCAACAAAAAACGCGCCCGAAGGCGCGTTGGCGATACACTCAATGTAAGGGACTACTCTTCTTCTGCTTCGACGAAGTTGGCGTCTTTGACTGAAGTTGTTGCACGACGGGCTTCGCCTTTGTGCTGCACTTTATTGAGCTGCCGTTCCAGCTTGTTGATCAAATCGTTAATTGCGGTGTACATATCCTCGTGTTTTGCGCTGGCGACCAGATGTCCGTTCGGTGTATTGATGGTGGCATCAGCAATGAAACCCTGTGGCTCCTTAGACAGAATGATATGTGGATTAATCAGATGAGTTTGCCATTTTTCTAGTTTGGCGAGACGGTCTGCGACATGCTGGCGAATTGCCGGAGTAATTTCCATTTGTTTACTGGTAATGTTCATTGTCATAAATTTTACCTCTTGTCTTTCCCGTCTTGGTGATTCCAGCATACCGTTCCCAATGTCAAAATGCGTGATCTAAATCACATTTTTTTGTCGCTTTTTGTCAAGAAAACCTTTTTGTGAGGCACCGCAGGAACAGGCGATTTTTTACTTGAGGAATACCTGAAAGCAGGCCATATTTGATGGGATGCGTCGGAGCTAAACCGCTTCAGTTGTAGCGTTAACGGATAAAAAAACGGCAGCCCTTGGGCTGCCGTTTTGCATTCTGAGGCAAATCAGGTATTACTGCTGTTAGCGGCAATGATTTTCGCTACTTTTTCTGCCTGCGCATTCATCTGCATCTGGCGATAAGCTTTTTCCATTAATGGCAGAGCATCACGTGTTGCCTGAGTATCAGGGTAGTCGCGTAGCATACCTTCCACACGGTTTACCACGGCAACCCATGCACCGCGGGCAGTGTAGTATTCCGCAACGGAATATTCATACTTCGCCAGACGATCTTTCAGGAACACCAGACGTTTGGTGGCATCAGTAGTGTACTGGCTGTTCGGATAGCCACGTACCAGTTTGGAAAAGTCATTAAACGCAGCTCGGGCGTGTTGCGGATCGCGATCGCTGCGATCAACACCAAAGAATCCTTGCAGTGCGCTATCATCCAACGCCATATTGGTCAGGCCACGCATATACATGACATAATCAATGTTAGGGTGTGTCGGGTTAAGACGGATAAAACGATCGATAGCAGCCTGAGCAAGTGGCAGATCGGCGTTTTTGTAGTAGGCGTAGATGAGATCTAATTGCACCTGCTGAGAATACGGTCCAAATGGATAACGGTTATCCAACGCTTCCAATTGCGTTATTGCCTGTTTCCAGTTACCGTCCTGCAGCTTTTGCTGAGCAGTCGCGTAGATTTCATTTGGCGGATTATCGGGCACCTCTTCCTTTGAACCAGAGCAACCCGCCAAAAACAGGCTCAACGTGGCTGCTGCCACCAGATATTTCATGCGCGTCATGACGTTTTGACTTTCCTCAAAATGTAATACGGGAGATTCTCTGTTCCTGCTCCCGGTTAAGACCAGCTACAATAGCACACTATATTAAACGGCAAAGCCGTAAAACCCAACGTTAAACGAAGAAGCAGTTTATGGCACAACGAGTAGAACTCACCGCAACAGTCTCCGAAAATCAGCTCGGTCAACGCTTAGATCAGGCTTTGGCCGAATTGTTCCCTGATTATTCGCGATCGCGCATAAAAGAATGGATCCTCGACCAGCGCGTGCTGGTAAATGGCAATCTTTGCGATAAACCGAAAGAAAAAGTGTTGGGTGGAGAGCGTGTCTCCATCAATGCAGAAATTGATGAAGAGGTTCGTTTTGAACCTCAGGATATCCCACTGGATATCGTTTATGAAGATGATGATATTCTTGTCATCAACAAACCCCGTGACCTTGTAGTGCATCCGGGCGCCGGGAATCCTGATGGTACGGTATTGAATGCGTTACTGCATTACTACCCGCCAATCGCGGATGTTCCTCGTGCCGGTATCGTACACCGTCTGGATAAAGACACGACCGGATTAATGGTGGTGGCAAAAACGGTTCCGGCACAAACACGTCTGGTTGAGTCATTGCAGCTGCGCGAAATTACCCGTGAGTACGAAGCCGTAGCAATTGGTCACATGACTGCTGGCGGAACCGTTGAGGAACCGATTAGCCGTCACCCGACCAAGCGTACGCACATGGCGGTACACCCAATGGGGAAACCGGCGGTAACGCACTATCGCATTATGGAACACTTCCGTGTGCACACGCGTCTGCGGTTGCGTCTGGAAACCGGACGTACGCACCAGATCCGCGTGCACATGGCACATATCACTCATCCGCTGGTGGGCGATCAGGTCTACGGCGGTCGTCCACGTCCACCGAAAGGCGCTTCTGACGAATTTATCTCCGTACTGCGTAAGTTCGACCGCCAGGCGCTACATGCGACCATGCTGCGTTTGTATCACCCGATTTCCGGTATCGAAATGGAATGGCATGCGCCGATCCCACAAGATATGGTGCAATTGATTGAAGTGATGCGCGCTGATTTCGAAGAACATAAGGATGATATTGCCTGGCTATGAGTAAGCTAATTGTTCCGCAGTGGCCGATACCTCAAGGTGTCGCGGCGTGTAGTTCTACCCGTATTGGCGGAGTCAGTATGCCGCCTTACGATTCGCTGAATCTGGGCGCCCATTGCGGCGATAACCCGGAGCATGTTGAAGAGAACCGCAAACGACTGTTTGCTGCGGGCAATCTGCCGTCAAAGCCGGTCTGGCTGGAGCAGGTCCACGGTAAGGATGTCCTGAAACTGACAGGCGGGCTTTACGCCTCCAAACGCGCAGATGCGTCGTATAGCAACACGCCGGGCACAGTGTGTGCGGTAATGACCGCTGATTGTCTGCCGGTGCTGTTTTGCAATCGCGCCGGGACGGAAGTGGCTGCGGCCCATGCGGGTTGGCGAGGATTATGCGCTGGCGTGCTGGAAGAGACGGTGGCGTGTTTTGCCGACGAACCTGAAAACATTATTGCCTGGCTAGGACCGGCGATAGGCCCAAACGCCTTTGAAGTGGGAGCAGAAGTTCGCGAGGCATTCATGACGAAAGATCCGCAAGCGGACCTCGCATTTGTACCGCGCGGCGACAAGTATCTGGCGGATATCTACCAGCTTGCCCGTCAGCGGCTGGCAAATGTCGGCGTGGAGAACATCCACGGCGGCGACCGTTGCACCTTTAGTGAAAGTGAGACGTTCTTCTCTTATCGTCGCGACAATACCACGGGTCGTATGGCAAGTTTTATTTGGCTGATATAACCTAAAGAATCAAGACGATCCGGTACGTGTAATTTTCTTTTCACATAATTCAGGTCATTCACCTTGAATAATTGAGGGATGACCTCATTTAATCTCCAGTAGCAATTTTGACCTGTTATGGGAGGAGTTATGCGTCTGGATCGTCTTACCAATAAATTCCAGCTTGCTCTTGCCGATGCCCAGTCACTCGCATTGGGGCACGACAATCAATTCATCGAACCACTTCATCTAATGAGCGCCTTGCTGAATCAGGAAGGGGGATCGGTACGTCCTTTATTAACGTCTGCTGGCATTAATGCTGGCCAGTTACGTACAGCCATTGACCAGGCATTGAGCCGCTTGCCGCAGGTAGAAGGTACCGGCGGTGATGTGCAGCCTTCTCAGGAACTGGTGCGTGTACTGAATCTTTGCGACAAGCTGGCGCAAAAACGTGGGGACAACTTTATTTCGTCAGAACTGTTCGTTCTGGCGGTGCTTGAGTCACGCGGTACGCTGACCGACTTATTAAAATCAGCAGGGGCGACGACCGCCAATATCACTCAGGCAATTGAACAAATGCGTGGAGGTGAAAGCGTGAATGACCAGGGGGCTGAAGACCAACGTCAGGCCTTGAAAAAATATACCGTCGATCTGACTGAACGTGCTGAACAGGGCAAACTCGATCCAGTTATCGGCCGTGATGAAGAAATTCGCCGTACCATTCAGGTGCTGCAACGTCGTACTAAAAATAACCCAGTGTTAATCGGTGAACCCGGTGTCGGTAAAACAGCCATTGTTGAAGGGCTGGCCCAACGCATCATCAATGGTGAAGTGCCGGAGGGCTTAAAAGGCCGTCGTGTACTGGCGCTGGATATGGGCGCGCTGGTGGCTGGGGCCAAATATCGCGGTGAGTTTGAAGAGCGCTTAAAAGGTGTGCTGAACGATCTCTCGAAACAGGAAGGCAACGTCATTCTGTTTATCGACGAATTGCATACCATGGTTGGGGCGGGTAAAGCCGATGGCGCGATGGACGCCGGGAACATGCTGAAACCAGCGCTGGCTCGCGGGGAACTGCACTGCGTAGGTGCCACAACGCTTGATGAATATCGCCAGTACATCGAAAAAGATGCGGCGCTGGAACGTCGTTTCCAGAAAGTGTTTGTGGCTGAACCTTCAGTGGAAGACACCATCGCAATCTTGCGTGGCCTGAAAGAACGTTATGAGCTGCACCATCATGTGCAGATTACTGACCCGGCGATTGTTGCGGCAGCTACGTTGTCTCATCGTTATATTGCCGATCGTCAGTTACCGGATAAAGCTATCGACCTTATTGACGAAGCGGCATCCAGCATTCGTATGCAGATTGACTCCAAGCCGGAGGAACTCGACAGACTCGACCGCCGTATTATCCAGCTCAAACTGGAACAGCAGGCATTAATGAAAGAGTCTGATGAGGCAAGTAAAAAACGTCTCGATATGCTCAACGAAGAGCTGGACGACAAAGAGCGCCAGTATTCTGAGTTAGAGGAAGAGTGGAAAGCTGAAAAAGCCTCCCTCTCGGGAACGCAAACTATCAAGGCTGAGCTGGAGCAGGCAAAAATCGCCATCGAACAGGCGCGCCGCGTTGGCGACCTGGCGCGGATGTCTGAACTGCAGTACGGCAAAATTCCTGAACTGGAAAAACAGCTGGAAGCAGCCACCCAGTCTGAAGGCAAAACCATGCGTCTGCTGCGTAATAAAGTCACGGATGCAGAAATTGCTGAGGTGCTGGCGCGCTGGACCGGGATCCCGGTTGCTCGCATGCTGGAAGGCGAACGGGAAAAACTGTTGCGTATGGAACAGGAGCTGCACAGCCGTGTGATTGGTCAGAACGAAGCGGTGGAAGCCGTTTCTAACGCCATCCGTCGTAGCCGCGCGGGCTTGTCCGATCCGAATCGTCCGATTGGTTCATTCTTGTTCCTTGGTCCAACCGGGGTCGGTAAAACCGAACTGTGCAAAGCGCTGGCAAACTTTATGTTCGACAGTGACGACGCAATGGTGCGTATCGATATGTCCGAGTTTATGGAGAAACACTCGGTGTCTCGCTTGGTTGGGGCACCTCCGGGATATGTCGGTTATGAAGAAGGTGGGTATCTGACGGAAGCAGTACGTCGTCGTCCTTACTCTGTCATCCTGCTGGATGAAGTGGAGAAAGCGCACCCGGATGTGTTCAACATTCTGCTGCAGGTGCTTGACGATGGTCGTCTGACTGACGGACAGGGAAGAACGGTCGATTTCCGTAATACGGTTGTCATCATGACCTCGAACCTGGGCTCCGATCTAATCCAGGAACGCTTTGGTGAGCTGGATTACGGCCACATGAAAGATATGGTGCTGGGCGTCGTGAGCCATAACTTCCGCCCGGAATTCATCAACCGTATAGATGAGGTTGTTGTATTCCATCCGTTGGGTGAGCAGCACATTGCTTCTATTGCTCAGATCCAGCTGCAGCGTCTGTACAAACGTCTGGAAGAGCGTGGCTATGAAATCCACATTTCTGACGAGGCGCTTAAACTGCTGAGTGCGAATGGTTACGATCCGGTGTATGGCGCACGTCCATTGAAACGTGCTATCCAGCAGCAGATCGAAAACCCGCTGGCGCAGCAAATTCTGTCTGGTGAACTGATTCCGGGCAAAACGATTCGTCTGGAAGTGAATGACGATCGCATCGTGGCAGTGCAGTAAGTCACAAAACAACAATAAACGGGCCCTGCGGGGCTCGTTTTTGTTTAAAATTCAGGCGGAAATAGACGTATTGATTGAAAAGTAATCGCTTGATAAGTTTTTTATATTTTTAACTTGTCAGCCTGAAATAACTCCCTATAATGCGCCTCCACTGACACGGAACAACGGATTACAAGCCGCCGGGTCAGCGGGGTTCCACTGAGAACTCCGGCGAAGAAAGCGAAATTAAATGCTTGACTTCGCAGCGGGATGGCGTAATATGCACACCCCGCGCCGCTGAGAAAAAGCGAAGCGGCACTGCTCTTTAACAATTTATCAGACAATCTGTGTGGGCACTCGAAGATACGGATTCTTAACGTCGCAAGACGAAAAATGAATACCAAGTCTCTGAGTGAACATACGTAATTCATTACGAAGTTTAATTCACGAGCATCAAACTTAAATTGAAGAGTTTGATCATGGCTCAGATTGAACGCTGGCGGCAGGCCTAACACATGCAAGTCGAACGGTAGCACAGAGGAGCTTGCTCCTTGGGTGACGAGTGGCGGACGGGTGAGTAATGTCTGGGAAACTGCCTGATGGAGGGGGATAACTACTGGAAACGGTAGCTAATACCGCATAACGTCGCAAGACCAAAGAGGGGGACCTTCGGGCCTCTTGCCATCGGATGTGCCCAGATGGGATTAGCTAGTAGGTGGGGTAACGGCTCACCTAGGCGACGATCCCTAGCTGGTCTGAGAGGATGACCAGCCACACTGGAACTGAGACACGGTCCAGACTCCTACGGGAGGCAGCAGTGGGGAATATTGCACAATGGGCGCAAGCCTGATGCAGCCATGCCGCGTGTATGAAGAAGGCCTTCGGGTTGTAAAGTACTTTCAGCGAGGAGGAAGGCATTAAGGTTAATAACCTTAGTGATTGACGTTACTCGCAGAAGAAGCACCGGCTAACTCCGTGCCAGCAGCCGCGGTAATACGGAGGGTGCAAGCGTTAATCGGAATTACTGGGCGTAAAGCGCACGCAGGCGGTCTGTCAAGTCGGATGTGAAATCCCCGGGCTCAACCTGGGAACTGCATCCGAAACTGGCAGGCTAGAGTCTTGTAGAGGGGGGTAGAATTCCAGGTGTAGCGGTGAAATGCGTAGAGATCTGGAGGAATACCGGTGGCGAAGGCGGCCCCCTGGACAAAGACTGACGCTCAGGTGCGAAAGCGTGGGGAGCAAACAGGATTAGATACCCTGGTAGTCCACGCCGTAAACGATGTCGACTTGGAGGTTGTGCCCTTGAGGCGTGGCTTCCGGAGCTAACGCGTTAAGTCGACCGCCTGGGGAGTACGGCCGCAAGGTTAAAACTCAAATGAATTGACGGGGGCCCGCACAAGCGGTGGAGCATGTGGTTTAATTCGATGCAACGCGAAGAACCTTACCTACTCTTGACATCCAGAGAACTTAGCAGAGATGCTTTGGTGCCTTCGGGAACTCTGAGACAGGTGCTGCATGGCTGTCGTCAGCTCGTGTTGTGAAATGTTGGGTTAAGTCCCGCAACGAGCGCAACCCTTATCCTTTGTTGCCAGCGATTCGGTCGGGAACTCAAAGGAGACTGCCAGTGATAAACTGGAGGAAGGTGGGGATGACGTCAAGTCATCATGGCCCTTACGAGTAGGGCTACACACGTGCTACAATGGCATATACAAAGAGAAGCGACCTCGCGAGAGCAAGCGGACCTCATAAAGTATGTCGTAGTCCGGATTGGAGTCTGCAACTCGACTCCATGAAGTCGGAATCGCTAGTAATCGTGGATCAGAATGCCACGGTGAATACGTTCCCGGGCCTTGTACACACCGCCCGTCACACCATGGGAGTGGGTTGCAAAAGAAGTAGGTAGCTTAACCTTCGGGAGGGCGCTTACCACTTTGTGATTCATGACTGGGGTGAAGTCGTAACAAGGTAACCGTAGGGGAACCTGCGGTTGGATCACCTCCTTACCTTAAAGAACCTGCCTTTGAAGTGCTCACACAGATTGTCTGATGAAAAGTAAATAGCAAGGCGTCTTGCGATTGAGACTTATACGTCCCCTTCGTCTAGAGGCCCAGGACACCGCCCTTTCACGGCGGTAACAGGGGTTCGAATCCCCTAGGGGACGCCACTTGCTGGTATGTGTGAGTGAAAGTCGCCGACCCCAATATCTCAAAACTTACCTACGGGTGACGTTTGAGATATTTGCTCTTTAAAAATCTGGATCAAGCTGAAAATTGAAACGACACACTGTTTCATTTCTCCGTAATAAGAAATGAAAAGCGGTGTGTTCGAGTCTCTCAAATTTTCGCAACACGATGATGTTTTACGAAACATCTTCGGGTTGTGAGGTTAAGCGACTAAGCGTACACGGTGGATGCCCTGGCAGTCAGAGGCGATGAAGGACGTGCTAATCTGCGATAAGCGTCGGTAAGGTGATATGAACCGTTATAACCGGCGATTTCCGAATGGGGAAACCCAGTGTGTTTCGACACACTATCATTACGTGAATACATAGCGTAATGAAGCGAACCGGGGGAACTGAAACATCTAAGTACCCCGAGGAAAAGAAATCAACCGAGATTCCCCCAGTAGCGGCGAGCGAACGGGGAGCAGCCCAGAGTCTGAATCAGCTTGTGTGTTAGTGGAACGGTCTGGAAAGTCCGACGGTACAGGGTGATAGTCCCGTACACCAAAATGCACAGGTTGTGAACTCGAAGAGTAGGGCGGGACACGTGGTATCCTGTCTGAATATGGGGGGACCATCCTCCAAGGCTAAATACTCCTGACTGACCGATAGTGAACCAGTACCGTGAGGGAAAGGCGAAAAGAACCCCGGCGAGGGGAGTGAAAAAGAACCTGAAACCGTGTACGTACAAGCAGTGGGAGCCTCTTTATGGGGTGACTGCGTACCTTTTGTATAATGGGTCAGCGACTTATATTCTGTAGCAAGGTTAACCGTATAGGGGAGCCGAAGGGAAACCGAGTCTTAACTGGGCGTTAAGTTGCAGGGTATAGACCCGAAACCCGGTGATCTAGCCATGGGCAGGTTGAAGGTTGGGTAACACTAACTGGAGGACCGAACCGACTAATGTTGAAAAATTAGCGGATGACTTGTGGCTGGGGGTGAAAGGCCAATCAAACCGGGAGATAGCTGGTTCTCCCCGAAAGCTATTTAGGTAGCGCCTCGTGAATTCATCTTCGGGGGTAGAGCACTGTTTCGGCTAGGGGGTCATCCCGACTTACCAACCCGATGCAAACTGCGAATACCGAAGAATGTTATCACGGGAGACACACGGCGGGTGCTAACGTCCGTCGTGAAGAGGGAAACAACCCAGACCGCCAGCTAAGGTCCCAAAGTCATGGTTAAGTGGGAAACGATGTGGGAAGGCACAGACAGCCAGGATGTTGGCTTAGAAGCAGCCATCATTTAAAGAAAGCGTAATAGCTCACTGGTCGAGTCGGCCTGCGCGGAAGATGTAACGGGGCTAAACCATGCACCGAAGCTGCGGCAGCGACACTATGTGTTGTTGGGTAGGGGAGCGTTCTGTAAGCCGTTGAAGGTGTACTGTGAGGTATGCTGGAGGTATCAGAAGTGCGAATGCTGACATAAGTAACGATAATGCGGGTGAAAAACCCGCACGCCGGAAGACCAAGGGTTCCTGTCCAACGTTAATCGGGGCAGGGTGAGTCGACCCCTAAGGCGAGGCCGAAAGGCGTAGTCGATGGGAAACAGGTTAATATTCCTGTACTTGGTGTTACTGCGAAGGGGGGACGGAGAAGGCTATGTTAGCCGGGCGACGGTTGTCCCGGTTTAAGCATGTAGGCGGAGGTTCCAGGTAAATCCGGTACCTTTTTAACGCTGAGGTGTGATGACGAGGCACTACGGTGCTGAAGTAACAAATGCCCTGCTTCCAGGAAAAGCCTCTAAGCATCAGGTAACACGAAATCGTACCCCAAACCGACACAGGTGGTCAGGTAGAGAATACCAAGGCGCTTGAGAGAACTCGGGTGAAGGAACTAGGCAAAATGGTGCCGTAACTTCGGGAGAAGGCACGCTGATATGTAGGTGAAGCGGTTTACCCGTGGAGCTGAAATCAGTCGAAGATACCAGCTGGCTGCAACTGTTTATTAAAAACACAGCACTGTGCAAACACGAAAGTGGACGTATACGGTGTGACGCCTGCCCGGTGCCGGAAGGTTAATTGATGGGGTTATCCGTAAGGAGAAGCTCTTGATCGAAGCCCCGGTAAACGGCGGCCGTAACTATAACGGTCCTAAGGTAGCGAAATTCCTTGTCGGGTAAGTTCCGACCTGCACGAATGGCGTAATGATGGCCAGGCTGTCTCCACCCGAGACTCAGTGAAATTGAACTCGCTGTGAAGATGCAGTGTACCCGCGGCAAGACGGAAAGACCCCGTGAACCTTTACTATAGCTTGACACTGAACACTGGTCCTTGATGTGTAGGATAGGTGGGAGGCTTTGAAGTGTGGACGCCAGTCTGCATGGAGCCATCCTTGAAATACCACCCTTTAATGGCTGGTGTTCTAACGTGGACCCGTAATCCGGGTTGCGGACAGTGTCTGGTGGGTAGTTTGACTGGGGCGGTCTCCTCCTAAAGAGTAACGGAGGAGCACGAAGGTTAGCTAATCCTGGTCGGACATCAGGAGGTTAGTGCAAAGGCATAAGCTAGCTTGACTGCGAGAGTGACGGCTCGAGCAGGTGCGAAAGCAGGTCTTAGTGATCCGGTGGTTCTGAATGGAAGGGCCATCGCTCAACGGATAAAAGGTACTCCGGGGATAACAGGCTGATACCGCCCAAGAGTTCATATCGACGGCGGTGTTTGGCACCTCGATGTCGGCTCATCACATCCTGGGGCTGAAGTAGGTCCCAAGGGTATGGCTGTTCGCCATTTAAAGTGGTACGCGAGCTGGGTTTAGAACGTCGTGAGACAGTTCGGTCCCTATCTGCCGTGGGCGCTGGAGAATTGAGGGGGGCTGCTCCTAGTACGAGAGGACCGGAGTGGACGCATCACTGGTGTTCGGGTTGTCATGCCAATGGCATTGCCCGGTAGCTAAATGCGGAAGAGATAAGTGCTGAAAGCATCTAAGCACGAAACTTGCCCCGAGATGAGTTCTCCCTGAGACTTTAAGTCTCCTGAAGGAACGTTAAAGACGATGACGTTGATAGGTCGGGTGTGTAAGCGTAGCGATACGTTGAGCTAACCGATACTAATGAACCGTGAGGCTTAACCTTACAACGCCGAAGATGTTTTGGCGAAGAGACGACATTCAGCTTGATACAGATAAGATTAACCGGCGAAAAGCGGGTTAATAACAGAATTTGCCTGGCGGCTGTAGCGCGGTGGTCCCACCTGACCCCATGCCGAACTCAGAAGTGAAACGCCGTAGCGCCGATGGTAGTGTGGGGTCTCCCCATGCGAGAGTAGGGAACTGCCAGGCATCAAATAAAAACAAAAGGCCCGGTCGAAAGACCGGGCCTTTTGTTTTATCTGTGGTCTGTCGGTGAGCGCTCTCCTGAGGAGGACAAATCCGCCGGGAGCGGATTTGAACGTTGCGCAGCAACGGCCCGGAGGGTGGCGGGCAGGACGCCCGCCATAAACTGGCAGGCATCAAATAAAGTGAAGAAGCCCATCCTGACGGATGGGCTTTTTTGCGTGTGTGCGGGGTAAAAACCGCCGGGCTGAACGTATTGTGCAGGCCTGATAAGCGCAGCGCATCACGCAATTCCGGCGGCAGATTGCTGGATTCGACGTAACCGCCTTAATCGACTAACAAAAGCACACTGTCTCGATCTACTACACGGATCTCTCCCTCGAACATATCTGAATCCTTTCTCTGCTAATTAAAATCGTGATCTTTCCTGCATAATAATATATAACAATTATATAACATTTAATTCACCAAAAAACACACAACCATCATTGATAAATTCATGCGATCGTTGGCAGGGGTACAATTCTAATGGCTGATAGTAGTGTAACTGAGAACGGGGCGCTGGCAGACGGCGATACCCGCCGTCGTATATGGGCGATTGTCGGAGCATCATCAGGGAATCTGGTCGAATGGTTTGATTTCTATATCTACTCTTTCTGTTCTCTTTATTTTGCTCATATCTTTTTCCCATCAGGAAATACCACCACACAACTCTTACAAACCGCCGGCGTGTTTGCCGCAGGCTTCTTGATGCGACCAATTGGAGGCTGGTTGTTTGGCCGTATTGCGGATAAGCACGGGCGTAAAAAGTCCATGTTGCTGTCCGTTTGTATGATGTGTATGGGATCGTTGGTGATCGCTTGTCTACCGGGATATGAAACTATCGGTACCTGGGCCCCTGCGCTATTATTGCTGGCCAGACTATTCCAGGGGTTATCTGTAGGTGGTGAATACGGAACCAGCGCGACCTATATGAGTGAAGTTGCCGTTGAAGGTAAGAAAGGTTTTTATGCTTCATTCCAGTACGTGACGTTAATCGGCGGACAGTTACTGGCATTGCTGGTTGTGGTCATATTACAGCACACGTTAGAAGACTCTGCGCTCAGAGCGTGGGGTTGGCGTATTCCATTTGCGTTGGGCGCCGTGCTGGCTATTGTTGCGCTATGGCTGCGTCGTCAACTGGATGAAACCTCGAAACAGGACGTTCGCGCGCTGAAAGAAGCGGGTTCCCTGAAAGGTCTGTGGCGTAATCGCAAAGCCTTTGTCATGGTGCTTGGCTTTACCGCCGCGGGTTCGTTGTGTTTTTACACGTTCACAACCTACATGCAGAAATACCTGGTCAATACCGCTGGTATGCATGCCAACGTAGCCAGCGGGATTATGACGGCGGCACTGTGTGTGTTCATGCTGGTTCAACCGCTGTTCGGCGCTTTGTCAGATAAGATTGGCCGGCGTACTTCAATGCTGTGTTTTGGCGCGTTGGCTGCGATTTTCACTGTTCCCATTCTGACAGCATTGCAAAGCGTAACATCCCCGTATATGGCGTTTGCTCTGGTGATGTGTGCCCTGTTAATCGTGAGTTTCTATACGTCAATCAGCGGTATTTTGAAGGCTGAGATGTTCCCGGCGCAGGTGCGTGCTCTGGGAGTTGGCTTATCTTATGCGGTGGCTAATGCCCTGTTTGGTGGCTCAGCTGAATATGTGGCGTTATCCCTGAAGTCTGTCGGTATGGAAACGACATTCTTCTGGTACGTCACCGCGCTGGCAGTTGTCGCGTTTTTAGTATCGCTGATGCTGCATGGGAAGGGGAAAGGTCTGCGCCTCTAGTAATGTGCCAGTTGCCAGACCGCATAGCCGGTAGACGCGCCTGCAACATCCCAGGCGAAGTCCTTCCAGCTCCAGCCGCTCCCTGCGGGACGGCTGTCCCACAGTTCTTTTGATGCGCCCAGGCTGACTGAGAACATCAGGCCGATAGCCGCACTGCGATCGCGGCTGTTGCCCTGATGTTGGGCATATTCAGTGCCGGCTGCGGCAAGCATGGCGGAGGCGATGAAGTGTTGAGCTTTGTCTTGCCCACTCCACTGGTCGTTAGCCATGTGGCTGCAGCCAGAAATGGCCAGAATGCTGGTAAGAATGAACAGGCGCACCGTTGCCTCCATATGAAAAACCCCGTCACTGGACGGGGTCTTGATTACAGAATACGGCTAATTAATCTGTCGATACGAATGCGGCGTAGTCGACGAATAAGCTTACGCACTTTGACTGGATAGTCAGCAATACTTTGCAGGTCGCGATAGTGCTTAACGACGGTAGTATGCGTACGGATAAGCTCCAGCTCTTTATCGCGCTGGGGAGTCAGCTCTTGCTTAGGATCGTGGATAAGGATTGCGTTTTCCAGATCCAGACGCCAGGCGCGAGGGTTAAGGTTGTTGCCGGTGAGCAGCATCCATTTATCATCAACCCACATACCTTTCAGATGATAGGTGTTGTCATCATCTTTCCATAGGCGTACGACCAGCTGGTCGGTATTCACGTAATACTGCAATCTGCTCAGGAAACGGCGCAGATTTATTTCATACAGATAAGGCAGCGCGCCGATGATCTTGAATGGCTCATCTTCTGGAATGAAAAAGTCGTTGGCGGTTTTATCACCGACAATGATTTCAACCTTTTTCCCTTCACGCAGCAGTTGAATGATATTGCGCACCAGTATGGCGGGCAGGTTGAAATAAGGGGTACAGATTGTGAGTTTGTGCTCCGCGCAGGGCATAAGATGGAAAATGGTCTTATTTAACAGACTGGATTTCCCAAGGCCCACCAGAGGCGTAACCGAAAGCTGTTCGTTATCAGCATCACCCTGAAAATGGAATGACGCATCACGCAGTTCTTGGCGGTACAGGCGGATGTCGTTTTTAATTTCCGGGCTTTTAGGTCGGTTGATATCATCAAGGCGGTTAACGCCGCGACCCTTTATCAGGTTCTGCGTAACCCAATCGAACATGATATCGGCCATTTGCGCATTGCGAATCAACTGATAACGGTCATAGCGATATTTATCATGCTGATGCAGGTAAACATCGTTCAGACTGGCTCCGCTGTACAGGACGCTGTCATCGATAATAAAGCCTTTGAAATGCAGGACGCCAAGTGCTTCACGGGTGTTAATCGGAACGCCATAAACAGGAATATCGATACCAGGGTTTTCTTGCGCCATTCGGCAATACCAGTCAGCATTAGTATTGGATGCCGCAGCCCCAATACGACCGCGCTGAGCTCTGTGCCAGTCGACAAGCACCCGGACATCCAGTTCAGGACGCTGCCGTTTTGCCGCATAGAGAGCGTCAAGTATGCCTTTACCACCGTCATCCTGTTCCAGGTACAGCGCAATAATGCAGATCCGTCGCGTCGCGCTGGCTATTTTTTCCAGCAGAGTCTCCCTGAAATTAGCGGGAGCATAAAAGAAATCTACATCATCAACTGACTGAGAAATCTTGGGTAGTTGGGCAAGGTGTTGTTGATGTTTATTACGCTTAAATTTTGACAACATCACAGTGCATTTCTTCTCTGTTCATTGAAGGGTCCTCTGTGCTATGCAGACGACATAAGCGGGCAATGATACCACCAGTACCCATTAATGTGGTCAACATTTCCAGTACCTTACTCACGATTCCTCACATTGGGCCAGATTAAGCGTTAGCCCAACAATTCCCTCTTCGAGCTGGACGTCAACAACAAACCCGAGTTTTCGGGCCAGGGCGACCATCCCACGATTGTTTGGCATCGTAATACCATTCAAACGTATAAGTCCGTGATCTCGGGTATATGCAATTAATTTTTCCATCAATCGGCGACCCAGTCCAAGCCCTTTGAGATCGGAACGAACAAGTACGGCAAACTCAGCATCTACGTTATCAGGATCCGAGATTGCTCGCGTTACGCCGAGGATCTCTTCGTGATTATCTTTACAACGCACTGCAACAAAAGCCATTTCCCGATCGTAGTCGATCTGCGTCATATTGGCTAAATCTTCGTGGGTAAATTCATTGATCTCACTGAAATAGCGATAATAAAGATCTTCTTTTGTCACTTGAGAAATGAACTGCTGTAGATGAGGTTCATCCTCCGGTAAAATGGGGCGGAACAGACAGTGCTCGCCGTTCTTCAACTCCACCCACTCTTCAAGCTGATGGGGGTAGGGACGTACAGCCAGCCTGCTTTCGTTATCTCCCGTGAAAGGGGTAATATCCAGCGTAACGTCCAGCGCGGTAAATTCTTCGGCGGAGGCCAGCAGCGGATGAATATCCAGACGCTGAATTTCCGGGCAGTCGACGATCAGGTTGGAGACCTGCACCAGAAGTTGGCTCAACCCGGCGATATCCAGCGGACGTAGTGCGCTGCGAGCGCGGATCTTTTTATTTTTGATCCCCTGGATCACCAGATAACGCGCCAGATTCATGTTCAATGGCGGCAAGGCCACCACGGCTTGCTCTTCCGGCCGCCACTCAACGCCACCTTCACCCAGCATAATCAACGGACCAAATACCGGGTCGTGTTCAACGACGACGCGAAGCTCTTGAGCACCAGCGCGATTCGCCATACTTTGTACTAATAAACCGTGAATGCGTGCCTGCGGCCAGGCCATTTTTACCCGATCGAAAATTGCATTGGCAGCCTGCTGCACTTCTGTTGCTGTACGCAGGTAGAGCATTACCCCCTGAACTTCCGACTTATGCGGGATATCAGGAGAACGCAGCTTGAGCGCCACCGGGTAGCCGATTTGCTCCGCGATATGTACGGCCTCTGCGCTGTCGCTGGCGATCCATGTCGGCAGTGTATGTAAGCCATAGGCCTGTAAAATAGGCTGAACTTCATGAGTATCCAGTGACGTTGCGCCTTCTGCAATCGCCTGTTGTAACAGATTATGCGCTTCGGCGGTGTTGGTGGTCAGATTGTCGGGTAGCGCTGGCGTTTCACGCAGTTGCTTCTGGTTACGCCGGTACTCCACCATATGCATAAATGCAGTGATAGTGCCTTCAGGCGTGCGGTAGGTTGGTAACCCGGCTTCGCTAAACAGTCTGCGGGCTTCCTGAGAGGAAAACTCTCCGCACCAGTTGGTCAGCAACGAGACGAATTTTCCTCGGGGATGATGCTTTACCGCTTCAATCAATGCCTGTGCGCTTTCGGTTCCGGGAGCGGCTGCGCTGGGTGAATGAATCACCATCAACGCGTCGAAATCCTGGCTGGCGAGCAAAATATCCAGCGTCTTAACGTAGTGTTCGCTGCTGGCGTCATCACGCAGATCCAGTGGGTTGGCGATATCAACATGTTCAGGCAATGCATCGCGTAATTTCTGGCAGGTGTCTTCACTCAACGTCGCCAACTTGCCATTTTTTGACCACAGTTCATCTAATGCCAGTGCGGCAGGCGCGGCCCCATTGCTGATGATCATCAGCCTGTCGCCACGTAGTGGACGCATGTGGCTCAAGGTTTCGACTGCTGAGAACAGCTCGTGAGTGTCTTGTACGCGCAGTAAACCGGCGCGCTGAATAGCTGCATCCCACGCAGGGTCCATCCCGGCGCTGGTATGCAGTAAACGCTGCGCTGCAGGGCTGCGACCGCTCTTAATCACCAGAATAGGTTTATTGCGCGAGGCGCTACGGGCGGCGGAAACAAAGCGCCGGGCATCACTTAAATGTTCGAGATACAGCAATATCGCGCTGGTTTTACTGTCGCGTGCCAGGTAATCCAGTAGCTCATCAACGTCGATATCCAGGCTATCCCCCAGCGCGATAAAGTAAGAAAAGCCCATTTCTCTCTGCTGTGCCCAGTCGAGTATGGTATTGGACACGGCGGCGGATTGAGAGATGAAAGCCAGCTTGCCGCGCTTAATCGGGACGGGGGAAAAGCTGGCGTTAAGTCCTTGCCAGGGTGCGAGAAGTCCCAGGCTGTTGGGACCCAGAAGACGTATGTTGTAGCGTGATGCGCAGGCCAGCAGCTCCGCGTGCTGCGCCGAGGGTGCTGAGAGAATAATGCAGGTTTTACAACCTTTCTCGCCAAGTGCTTCGAGTAATGCCAGGTTACGGCTGGCATTGGTGCACAACACGGCGAGATCGGGGCTAAAAGGCAGGCTGTTGATATTGGGCCACGCCAGTACGCCCAACACCGCTTTCCATGCGGGCGTCACCGGTAAAACAGGTCCATTGAAACCGCCAGCAAGCAGGTTACGCATCATCAGGTAACCTGCGCGATTAGGCTTCATTGACGCCCCAATCACCGCAATGGATTTCGGTCGCAATAGTGCTTCCAGACCACGCTGACTCATATCGGCTTCCTTAATGACACCAGTGACCGAATGATTTTAAACGTTTTCTGATAAATCTGCTGTGACGCTTCCCTGATGTTGAGTTTTTCCTGCCAGGTAGCGGGTTTTAAAGCGAGTAAAATGATCGCTTAACCCTTCTGCGGCTTGCGTATCTCCCGCCAGATCCAACAAGGCGATGGCCACCTCGGCTGTGCAATATTGCCCTTCGGCGTGAACGCCACGCAGGTGGTAAGCAGAAAGGCGTGATAAATCAACAGAGATCACCGGCAGGTTATCGAGGTACGGGCTTTTGCGGAACATTTTACGCGCCTCAGGCCAGGTGCCGTCGAGCATGATAAACAATGGGGGCTTACCGGCTGGTGGCGTGAAAATCACTTCACGCTCTTCACCCGCATAGGAGGCCGGGAATACAACCATCGGCTGGTAATCCGGATTTTTTACCAGTTCCAGCAGCGCCTGCGGTGGCTCGGTGCGTGACCACTGAAAAGCCGTGGTATCGGGCAGAATATCAGCAATTAAACGCCCCGTGTTGCTGGGCTTCATCGGCTCGGTGTCAAACATCACCAGACAAAAGCGACTTTTTGCCTCAGAGGGCGCCAGAGTTGCGCACAAGCAGAGCTTCTGCGGCAGCAGGCAGCGTTGACAGCGGCGAACGCGATTACCTCGGGCAAGGAAAGGACGCGTGGCGCGCGCGAGGCGCTCAGCGCGTAACTGAAGAACAGCGTTATCGGTCATGGGGAAACACGTTGAAAAACGCTATTGTCGCAGAGGTGAAAACGGGGCACAAGATGCGCCCCGTAGAGATTATAATGATTCGTTAAGCCAGCTATCAAACGGGGCTTTTGGTACAGCGCCGTTAAGCATGTCGACGATTTCACCTTTTCTGAAGATCATGATGGTCGGAATGCTGCGGATACCGAAACGGGCGCTGAGTTCACGCTCGGCTTCCGTATTCACTTTAACAAAACGCACTTTGCCGCTACGCTCTTCCGCGACATCTTCAAAAATCGGGGCGAAGTTACGACATGGACCACACCAGGGGGCCCAAAAGTCAACGACAACCGGGAGATCGTCTTTTAACAGTTTATCCAGTGTCTCACCGGTCGCATTGATCACCTCCCCATCAAACAGGTCGTGACCACAGCGTCCGCATTTAGCCGCTTCCTGGACACGATCGTCAGGGATGCGGTTGATAGCCTGGCAGCTGGTACAAACGGTATTCATAACTAACCTCTGGATGAGTGGAGTGGACTTCACGGCATAAACGCCAGTATGTTTCTATTATGTTACATATTATCGGAGAGTCTGTTCTAAACAACAATGCGTTTTATTCAATGAGTACAATAGTCCTTAGCTTTTAAATGAAATAATGGCTAACGACGTGCACATCGGGTAATCTGCGCGCTTCGCGCAGAGCAGGTGGAGAAAAACATGAGCGACGAACTGAAGAACAAAAACGGCAAGGTCAAAGTGATGTACGTCCGCAGTGACGATGACTCGGATAAACGTACCCAAAATCCACGTACTGGCAAAGGCGGCGGTCGCCCCGGTACTTCCCGAGCCGAAGGCGGTCGTCGCCCTGCCCGTGATGAACGAAAGGGTCCCAACAGCGAACGTGGTCGTGAACGCGGGCGTGACCGCGATGTAGAACGCGACCGCAGACGTGAAGATTCACCGTGGCGTACCGTTTCCCGCGCACCGAATGATGACGCAGCGGATAAAGCCGATCACGGCGGTATTAGCGGTAAGAGCTTTATCGATCCTGAAGTATTACGCCGTCAGCGCGCGGAAGAAACCCGCGTTTATGGTGAGAATGCCTGTCAGGCTCTGTTCCAGAGTCGTCCGGACGCTATCGTCCGCGCCTGGTTTGTTCAGAGCGTAACCCCGCGTTTTAAAGAAGCATTACGCTGGATGGCGGCAAACCGCAAAGCCTATCACGTGGTTGACGAAGCCGAGCTGGCGAAAGCCTCTGGCACTGAACACCACGGTGGCGTCTGTTTCCTGATCAAAAAACGTAACGGTACTACCGTTAAGCAGTGGGTCGGTCAGGCAGGGGCACAGGATTGCGTGCTGGCACTGGAAGATATCGCTAACCCGCATAACCTGGGCGGTATGATGCGTAGCTGCGCGCACTTCGGTGTGAAAGGCGTGGTGGTTCAGGATGCGGCGCTGCTGGAATCGGGGGCGGCTATCCGTACCGCTGAAGGTGGAGCAGAGCATGTTCAGCCGATTACCGGTGACAGCATTGTCGATGTGTTGGACGATTTCCGTAACGCGGGTTACACGGTAGTGATGACCTCAAGCGTGAAAGGTAAACCGCTGTTTACTACCGCGCTGCCGGAAAAAATGGTGCTGGTATTAGGGCGTGAGCGTGAAGCTCTGCCAGAAGCAGCATGTTCAGCCGACGACCTGTGTGTGGCGATTGACGGTACCGGCAAGGTAGAAACGCTCAATGTTTCTGTCGCGACCGGCGTGTTGCTCGCGGAGTGGTGGCGTCAGAACAAAGCCTGATAATAAAAATGCCAGCGAATCGCTGGCATTTTTTTACTCGCTTTCTGCGGGTAATACCGGCATCCAGTCAATCGGTTTTTCACCTCGTTGTTCCAGCCATTCATTAGCCAGTACAAAGTGATTGCAACCAAAGAAACCGCGATGCGCAGAGAGCGGTGATGGGTGTGGCGCTTTCAACACATGGTGACGCTGCGCATCAATAATCGCGCCTTTCTTCTGTGCGTGAGAACCCCAGAGCAGGAAAACCACGCCTTCCCGATGTTGGTTAATCAGGCTGATGACTTTATCGGTAAAGGTTTCCCATCCAAGGCTGGCGTGAGAATGTGCCTGACCGGCGCGAACGGTGAGTACGGTGTTGAGTAACAGTACCCCCTGGCGTGCCCAGCTTTCCAGATATCCGTGCGTGGGGCGGGTGAAGCCGGGAATTGTTGCTTCCAGCTCTTTGTACATGTTCAGCAACGAAGGCGGAGTGGCAATGCCGGGGCGGACAGAGAACGCGAGACCGTGTGCCTGGCCTGGGCCGTGGTAAGGATCCTGACCCAGGATGACAACTTTCACGTCACCAAGCTCGGTAAAACGAAACGCGTTAAACACATCTTTTTGCGGCGGATAAATTGTCATTCCTGACTGACGCTCGCCGGCAACAGTATGCAGTGTGTTAACAAAATAAGGCTGCTGTTTTTCTTCAGCCAGCACATCGTGCCAGGTTAATTCGGTGGCCATCTCGCTCTCCTGCGAATTTTCAATCCCCCTAGCTTAACTGCTTCTTTCGACGTCGCAAAATTCTGTACGTTTCTCAATGGTCTACCCCTTAAAGATAGTTGAAAATTTATGTAAAAAGTTTAGCTATGTACACGGCGTAAGTTGATGTAAAACAATAAAATCTATCTATCACCACTTTTCATGTGTGGTTTTTATTGATTTAAATCAAAGATTCAAGGGTGTGTGAGGGGTATATATACACTCAAGCAACAATGGTTTTACCAATTGGCCGTATGACGGCCAACCGAGATCAAATAATTTTGCCGGGGAGGCATCAAATGATTACAGGTATCCAGATTACTAAAGCTGCAAACGACGACCTGCTGAACTCTTTCTGGCTGCTGGACAGCGAAAAAGGCGAAGCACGCTGCATCGTTGCGAAAGCAGGTTTCAATGCTGATGAAGTCGTTGCTGTCAGCAAACTGGGCGAAATCGAATACCGTGAAGTACCGGTAGACGTACAGCCGGAAGTCCGCGTGGAAGGTGGTCAGCACCTGAACGTGAACGTTCTGCGTCGCGAAACGCTGGAGGATGCAGTTAAGCATCCGGAAAAATATCCGCAGTTGACCATCCGTGTTTCTGGTTATGCAGTGCGTTTCAACTCTCTGACCCCAGAACAGCAGCGCGACGTTATTGCTCGTACCTTTACTGAGAGCCTGTAAGGCTCACGGGGAATAGCCCCGTTTAGCAAAGAATCAAAAAGCGGAAGATGCCAGTGTGTCTTCCGCTTTTTTGCATCCGTTAGTAAAAGATCCTTACCGCGCAATACACCAACAGCAGCGCCAGAATGATATTCAACTGCCGGCCGTAACGGCGAAAAACGCGCTGAAAAAGATGGCCCGCCAGCGCCCAGCAGGCATTTCCGAAGGTGCCGATCAGCGCCAACAGAATACTCACCCCAATCAGCCAGTGCGCGTCCTGAGTGTACGGTAATACAAACGTGGATAACGCAGTAATGCCGTACAAAATGATTTTGACGTTAACAAACTGCAAGCCAAAACTCGCCCAGAAGCTAATCGGCTCTGACAGCAAACCATCGTTTGTAGCCGGGCTGGTGGCGATCTTCAGCGCCAGCCACAGGATATAAGCTGCCCCAGCCCAACTGAGCCAATGGATAATGGCAGGATCCATAACCGCCAGTGAAAATGAAATCCCGGCGCACATCAGCATGACGATTAAAAAGCCCAAACTCATTCCGGCCAGTACGCGCGTACTCTGACGAAAACCGTGTGATGTCGCGGCACTGAGCGCAAGGATGTTGTTTGGTCCGGGGGTTAGCGCGGTAATCAATGTATAGGTCCAGAATGCACTTAAAAGGGTAGGGGTCACTTGTTATCTCCTCTGTTTTGGTAGACAGTACCCGAGACAAAACATTTAAAAAAATGAATGTTTTTGCATTCTGAATTCGATATTTTCGATGGGTTAGTGCGAATGGATTTACGTCGGTTTATTACGTTAAAAACAGTGGTGGAAGAGGGCTCATTCCTGCGGGCATCACAAAAACTGTGTTGTACGCAATCAACAGTTACCTTTCATATTCAACAGCTTGAGCAAGAACTTTCGGTGCAGTTGTTTGAAAAAATTGGACGCCGGATGTGTCTCACCAGTGAGGGAAAACGGCTGATGCCGCATATCCATGACCTGACGCGCGTGATGGCATCGATTCGACAGTCAGCACATCAGGATGCGCAGCCGAGCGGCGAGCTACGTGTCGCGACGGGCGAAACGCTGCTGGCGTATAAAATGCCGCAGGTTTTACAGCGATTTAAACAACGTGCGCCCCATGTGCGGTTGTCTTTGCAGTCACTCAATTGTTATGTCATTCGCGATGCGTTGCTCAGTGATGAGGTCGATCTGGGGGTGTTTTATCGGGTGGGTAATGACGATGCCCTTGAGTTGATGCCGCTTGGCGATCAGTCACTGGCATTAGTTGCTTCGCCGCTGCTCCAGCACGTTGATTTTACTCAATATAACCAGCACATTCCCTGCAGTTTTATCATTAATGAGCCGCAATGTATTTTCAGACAGCGCTTCGAGGGGCTACTGCGTAAACGACAGATTACGCTGGAAAATACCATTGAACTATGGAGCATTGAAAGCATTAAGCAGTGCGTATCGGCAAATCTTGGGGTCAGCTTTTTGCCGCGTTTTGCCGTTGAGAAGGAGCTACGTTCTGGGGAATTGATTGAATTACCGTACAGTGAACAACCTGAGTTAATTACGGCATTGTGTGGTTATCATGCCGGAAAAGTCGTTAGTCCGGCGATGCGGGTGTTTCTTGAGTGTATTGAAGAGAGTTTTGCATCACGTGAAAAAATGCCGGGCTAAACGGCCCGGCATTCGGTTTACTCTTTGTCGGACTGCTGGGTAGCAGCTCCGCTCGGCTTACGACGTTTGCCGATATTTTTTGCATCGCGGTGACGTTTTTTCACCCGCGGTTTCTCTTTCTCTTTCGCTTTTTTCTCGGCGCGCTTCGCCAGCACTTTCTTGGATGGTTTACCGTTGGATTTCTCACTTGGCGCGCGCGTGGTTGGACGCAGTTCGTCGATGACGCGTGCTTTCAGCGGTTCGTCAATATAGCGGCTCGCTTTGCCGAGAAGCAGATGGTCGTGCGCTTCAACCAAAGAGATCGCAGTACCTTTACGACCTGCGCGACCGGTACGGCCAATGCGGTGCAGATAGGCATCACCACTGCGCGGCATGTCGAAGTTAAACACATGGCTGACGTCAGGAATATCGATCCCGCGAGCGGCAACGTCGGTGGCTACCAGCACGTTCACGCGGCCATCGGTCAGGCGTTTGATCGCTTCATTGCGTTTGTTCTGCACCATCTCGCCTTCGAGATAGCAGTTGTTAATGCCCGCCTGGCGCAGCCAGCCTGCCAGCTCGTGCACACGCTCGCGTTTACGTACGAAGACAATCGAGCGGGTCGCTTCCGGCTGTTTTAACAGATGGATCAACAGCGCAGTTTTGTGCTCGATGTCATCGGCACGGTAGTAAAACTGATGGATCTTCTTGCGTTCGCGGGTGGACGGATCCGCTGAGACTTCGACCGGATCTTCCAACAGACGCTCGGCAAAATCTTTAATCGCATCGCCTTCCAGCGTGGCGGAGAACAGCATGGTTTGCTTACGCCAGCGGGTTTCACCGGCGATATGTTCGATGTCCTGGGCAAAACCCATGTCCAGCATACGATCTGCTTCATCGAGAATTAGCGTCTCAACCGCATGGCAGTCGAAGTTTTCTTCTTTAATGTATTGCAGCAGACGACCCGTGGTGGCAACCACGATGTCCTGGTTTTCGCTAAAGACTTCCATGTGGTTCATGTAAGCCACGCCGCCGGTAATGGTCGCGATATCCAGATGCGTATTTTTCGCCAGCTCACGGGCGTGTTCAGCAACCTGCATCGCCAGTTCGCGCGTTGGCGTCAGGATTAAAATGCGCGGCGGACCAGATTTCTTGCGTGGGAAGTCGAGCAGGTGCTGCAACGCTGGCAGCAAATATGCCGCCGTTTTACCGGTGCCTGTCGGCGCAGAACCGAGTACATCACGGCCATCGAGCGCAGGCGGAATGGCGGCAGCCTGAATGGCGGTCGGGCGAGTGAAACCTTTTTCCTGGAGGGCATCCAGAAGGCTTTCATCGAGTTCAAGTTCGGAAAAAGTCGTTACAGTCATGTTCTACCTCTGAGTGGGGCGCTGATTATAGACGTTACGGCTGCAATCTTCATCTGTTTGTATGGATATACCTTCTCAGGTATTGTTTTTATCCTATGTTATCGTTTTTTTTCCAGGAAGGTTGTTCTTCATGCCCCAGTCTACATCCGTACTGAAACGTAATGGATTTACTTTTAAGCAGTTTTTTGTGGCACACGATCGCTGTGCAATGAAAGTCGGAACGGACGGTATTTTATTGGGGGCCTGGGCCCCCGTTGCGGGCGTAAAGCGGATCCTGGATATTGGTACCGGGAGCGGCCTGTTGGCGCTGATGCTGGCTCAGCGCACTGATGAAAACGTCATCATTGACGCCGTGGAGCTTGATGTCGACGCCGCGCAGCAGGCGCAGGAGAACATCGCGCAATCTCCGTGGATGCATCGCGTGAGTGTTCATACAGAAGATGCGCAACAGTGGATACCGCGTCAGACCGTGCGTTTTGATTTGATAATCAGCAATCCTCCCTATTATGAACAGGGCGTGGAATGCGCTACACCGCAGCGCGAGCAGGCCCGCTATACCACCTCGCTCGATCACCAGGCGTTGCTTACGTTGGCGGCGGACAGCATTACGGAAGACGGTTTTTTTTGTGTGGTGCTACCGGAGCAGATTGGTAACGCATTTACTCAGCAGGCGCTTAGCATGGGCTGGCATCTGCGATTGCGCACGGATGTAGCAGAAACCGAGGCCCGTCTACCGCATCGGGTATTGCTGGCATTCTCCCCGCAGGCCGGGGAGTGCTTTAGCGACAGGCTGGTGATCCGTGGGCCAGACCAACGTTACTCTGAAGGTTATACGGCGCTGACCCAGGCGTTCTATCTGTTTATGTGATGACTGAGCGGCGAGAGAATTGACGGGCCCGCCTCTGGAAGCTGTTCTGGATAATCCAGCGTGTAGTGCAGGCCCCGACTCTCTTTGCGCATCATCGCGCAGCGGACAATCAGCTCGGCAACCTGCACCAGATTGCGCAGCTCCAGTAGGTTGTTCGACACACGGAAATGGGCGTAATACTCGTCGATTTCCTGTTGCAGCATGGTGATACGACGCAGGGCGCGTTCCAGACGTTTAGTGGTGCGCACAATACCGACGTAATCCCACATGAACAGCCGCAGCTCATGCCAGTTATGCTGGATAACAACCAATTCATCTGGATTTTCTACCCGGCTTTCATCCCAGCCCGGGAGCGTGCTGACGCCGCGTGCATAAGGCATACGCCTGTCGATATCTTCAGCCGCGGACCAACCGTAAACCAGACACTCCAGCAATGAGTTCGATGCCATCCGGTTGGCGCCATGCAGGCCGGTGTAACTCACTTCGCCGATCGCATACAGCCCATCGACATCGGTACGGCCAAAGTCATCAACCATCACGCCGCCGCAGGTATAGTGCGCGGCAGGCACGATGGGAACAGGTTCTTTGGTTAGATCAATGCCCAGTCCCAGCAACTTTTCATAAATCATCGGAAAATGCTGACGAACAAATTCTTCCGGTTTATGACTGATATCGAGGAACATGCAATCTGCACCCAGGCGCTTCATTTCATGATCAATGGCGCGGGCGACAATATCGCGGGGAGCCAGTTCGCCACGCTCGTCAAAATCGGGCATAAAGCGTGAACCGTCCGGGCGTTTCAGGTGCGCGCCTTCGCCGCGCAGCGCTTCGGTCAGCAGAAAATTGCGCGCCTGCGGATGATACAGCGCTGTTGGGTGAAACTGGTTAAACTCCAGGTTGGCGACGCGGCATCCCGCACGCCAGGCCATTGCAATTCCGTCACCCGAGGAAATATCCGGATTGGTGGTGTATTGATACACCTTTGACGCGCCGCCAGTGGCCAGCACTACCGACTTAGCATGGCAGGTTTCTACGGCTTCTTTATTACGATTCCAGATCCAGGCACCGACAACCCGACGCGTTCCCGGCAGACCGATTTTATCGGAGACAATCAGATCGACAGCATTACTGCGCTCGAGAACCCGGATGTTGGGATGATTTTGTGCCTGGCTGACGAGGGTGGTTTCGACTTCTTTGCCGGTAGCATCCGCAGCGTGCAGGATACGTCGATGGCTGTGACCGCCTTCACGGGTCAGGTGATAGCTCTCTTCACCGTTAGGCTGAACCTGCGTATCAAATAAGACGCCCTGATCGATAAGCCATTGAACGCAGGTACGGGCATTGCTGGCGACAAATTCAACCGCATGGCGATCGCACAACCCGGCCCCGGCAATCAGCGTATCTTCAACGTGGGAGTCGATACTGTCGGTTTCATCGAAAACCGCGGCAATACCGCCCTGGGCATAAAATGTCGAGCCTTCGCTGACCGGCCCTTTGCTCAGGACAATAACCTGATGTTTTTCAGCCAGGCGCAGCGCCAGTGAGAGTCCGGCAGCCCCGCTGCCAATGATCAGCACGTCACAGGATAATTCAGGAGTCGTATTCATGATTTTTGTTTAATTTACTAAACAGTGTTTGGTCACCATAGCACCACATTGCGCGATACTGCACGTTTTATTTTAAAACGTGTTGCAATGACTAAACATGAAAGAAAAACATGATGAGGGTGAAATAGGCAAAAATATTTTGTGAAGCAGGCCGTTAGCATCAGATTATGTGATGAAATAAAGTGCCCGTTGGGTTACTCTGCAAGCGGTGAAATGGGCATTTCTGTACAGATAGTGCGTTGATCGGGTTATGTAGACTTATAATGAGAGATAAGACCTGTCTACAACATGACAAACAAAAAACAATGCGTAACGGAACTTTACGAAACTTGAGCACTCTAAGCATTTGCTTGCTCATAGTGAAGCTGATGGAGTGGCGTTTCGAAGGCGCGTGGAAATTTGGTTTGGGGAGACTTTACCTCGGATGAGCGAGCAGTTAACGGACCAGGTCCTGGTAGAACGGGTCCAGAAGGGAGATCAGAAAGCCTTTAACCTACTGGTAGTACGCTATCAGCATAAGGTGGCGAGTCTGGTTTCTCGCTATGTACCGTCGGGTGATGTACCCGATGTAGTACAAGAAGCATTTATCAAAGCCTATCGTGCGCTGGACTCGTTCCGGGGGGATAGTGCTTTTTATACCTGGCTGTATCGTATTGCGGTCAATACAGCGAAGAATTACCTGGTCGCTCAGGGGCGTCGTCCACCTTCCAGTGATATAGATGCGATTGAAGCAGAAAATTACGAAAGTGGCGGTGCGCTGAAAGAAATTTCGAACCCTGAGAACTTAATGTTGTCAGAAGAACTGAGACAGATAGTTTTCCGAACTATTGAGTCCCTCCCGGAAGATTTACGCATGGCAATAACCTTGCGGGAGCTGGATGGCCTGAGCTATGAAGAGATAGCCGCTATCATGGATTGTCCGGTGGGTACGGTGCGTTCACGTATCTTCCGAGCGAGGGAAGCTATTGATAATAAAGTTCAACCGCTTATCAGGCGTTGACGATAGCGGGATACTGGAAAAGGTATTAGGCATGCAGAAAGAAAAACTTTCCGCTTTAATGGATGGCGAAACGCTGGATACTGAGTTGCTCAAAGAGCTGGCTCACGACCCGGAAATGCAAAAAACCTGGGAGAGTTATCACCTGATTCGCGATTCCATGCGAGGTGATACTGCCGACGTTCTCCATTTCGATATTTCCGCCCGCGTAATGGCCGCCATCCAGGATGAGCCGGTACGTCAGACGGCGCCATTGATTCCTGAGGCCCAGCCAGCACCGCACCAGTGGCAGAAAATGCCGTTCTGGAAGAAAATGCGTCCGTGGGCCGCGCAGCTTACTCAAATGGGTGTGGCCGCGTGTGTATCACTTGCAGTTATTGTTGGCGTCCAGCACTATAATGGTCAATCTGAAACGTCCCAGCAGCCCGAAACGCCGGTATTTAATACATTACCGATGATGGGTAAAGCCAGTCCGGTAAGCCTGGGTGTACCTTCTGATGCGACGGCCAGCGGCGGTCAACAACAGCAGGTACAGGAGCAGCGTCGTCGTATTAATGCCATGTTGCAGGATTACGAACTGCAACGTCGACTGCACTCTGAACAGCTTCAGTTTGAGCAGGCCCAGACACAGCAAGCCGCTGTGCAGGTGCCAGGAATTCAAACTTTAGGAACGCAATCGCAGTAATGAAGCAACTTTGGTTTGCCATGTCACTTGTGGCTGGTAGCCTGTTCTTCTCTGTCAACGCCTCGGCCAATCCTGCGTCCGGGGCGTTGTTGCAGCAGATGAATCTGGCCAGCCAGTCGCTCACCTATGAGCTGTCATTTGTCAGCATCAATAAGCAGGGTGTTGAATCCCTACGTTATCGCCATGCCCGCCAGGATAACCGTCCGCTCGCGCAACTGTTGCAAATGGATGGTCCGCGCCGGGAAGTGGTGCAACGTGGCAACGAAATCAGCTATTTTGAGCCAGGTCTCGAACCGTTCACGCTGAACGGCGACTATATCGTTGACTCACTGCCCTCCCTGATTTACACCGACTTCAAACGTCTTGCTCCCTACTATGATTTTATCTCAGTAGGCCGCACCCGTATTGCCGACAGGCTCTGTGAAGTGATCCGCGTTGTGGCGCGTGACGGCACCCGTTACAGCTATATCGTTTGGATGGACACTGAGACCAAGCTGCCAATGCGTGTTGATCTTCTTGACCGTGATGGCGAAACGCTGGAACAGTTCCGCGTCATCGCGTTTACTGTTAACAACGGTGTCAGCGACAGCATGCAGACGCTGGCGAAAGCCAATCTGCCGCCGTTGCTGTCAGTTCCTGCGGGTGAGAAAACCAACTTCAACTGGAGTCCGTCGTGGTTGCCGCAAGGCTTCAGCGAGGTGTCCAGCAGTCGACGTCCGCTGCCGACGATGGATAACATGCCGATCGAATCACGGCTTTATTCCGATGGTCTGTTCAGTTTCTCCGTGAACGTAAACCGCGCGACGCAAAACAGCGCCGATCAGCTGCTGCGCACTGGACGCCGCACGGTTAGCACCAGCGTGCGAGATAATGCCGAAATCACTATTGTCGGTGAGCTTCCGCCGCAAACGGCGAAGCGTATCGCGGACAATATTAAGTTCAGGGCAGCACAATGATTAAAGAGTGGGCGACGGTCGTCTCCTGGCAAAATGGTCTGGCGACGGTCAGCTGTGATGTTAAAGCATCATGTAGCAGCTGTGCTTCCCGGGCCGGATGCGGGAGCCGCGTGCTGAACAAACTGGGACCACAGACCACACACACCATCGTGGTGCCCTGCGACGAACCCTTGACCCCTGGTCAAAAAGTTGAACTGGGCATTGCCGAAGGTAGCCTGCTCGGTTCGGCGATGCTGGTCTACATGTCTCCGTTGGCGGGACTGTTTCTTTTCGCGGCGCTATTCCAGGTGCTGTTTGGTTCCGATCTTGCGGCATTAAGCGGAGCAGTGCTGGGGGGCGTGGGCGGATTCCTGATTGCTCGTGGATACTCTCGTAAGCTTGCTGAACGCGAAGCCTGGCAGCCGGTCATTCTGAACGTTGCTCTCCCACCCGATCTTATTCGCGTCGAAACCCAGCAGTGATATCTTTGCCTGATGGCACTGCGCTTATCAGGCCTACAGCGTCCTCAGATGCAGGCGTAGGCCGGATAAGGCGTTTATGTCGCCATCCGACAAAAGTTTCATCGACTTTGCAAAGTTGTTTCCAGTTCCCGCTATCCTTGCTCTATGAACATTTCCTCGCCTCAGCGTTGTAGTGTAGAATGCGGCGTTTCACTTAAACAGACGTTAAGCTCAGAACAGCGACTTCTCAGAGCCTGCTCAGGCGGGCGTAAGGCACAATAATTACACTATATGAAGAACATACGTAACTTTTCAATCATAGCTCACATCGACCACGGTAAATCGACGCTGTCTGACCGTATTATCCAGATCTGCGGTGGCCTGTCTGACCGTGAAATGGAAGCGCAGGTTCTCGACTCGATGGATCTTGAGCGTGAGCGCGGTATTACTATCAAAGCGCAGAGCGTGACGCTCGATTTCAAAGCATCTGATGGTGAAACCTATCAGCTTAACTTTATCGACACCCCGGGCCACGTTGACTTCTCGTATGAAGTTTCCCGTTCGCTTGCCGCCTGTGAAGGTGCACTGCTGGTGGTTGATGCCGGGCAGGGCGTAGAAGCACAGACCCTGGCTAACTGCTATACCGCCATGGAAATGGATCTGGAAGTGGTGCCGGTTCTGAACAAAATCGACCTGCCGGCCGCCGATCCTGAACGCGTAGCGGAAGAGATCGAAGATATCGTCGGTATCGATGCGACAGATGCCGTTCGCTGCTCGGCGAAAACCGGCGTTGGCGTCACTGACGTTCTTGAACGTCTGGTACGCGACATTCCGCCGCCGGAAGGTGATCCGGAAGGCCCATTACAGGCGCTGATCATCGACTCCTGGTTCGACAACTACCTTGGCGTGGTGTCGCTGGTGCGTATTAAAAACGGCACCATGCGTAAAGGCGACAAAATTAAAGTAATGAGCACCGGTCAGGTCTATAACGCCGACCGCCTGGGGATCTTCACGCCAAAACAGGTTGACCGTACCGAGCTGAAATGCGGCGAGGTAGGTTGGTTGGTTTGTGCGATTAAAGACATCCTCGGCGCGCCGGTTGGCGATACCCTGACGCAGGCGCGTAACCCGGCAGACAAACCGCTGCCAGGCTTTAAAAAAGTGAAGCCACAGGTTTACGCCGGTCTGTTCCCGGTGAGCTCTGACGACTATGAAAACTTCCGTGACGCGCTTGGCAAGCTGAGCCTGAACGACGCCTCCCTGTTCTACGAACCGGAAAGCTCTACCGCGCTGGGCTTCGGCTTCCGTTGTGGCTTCCTTGGTCTGCTGCACATGGAGATCATCCAGGAACGTCTGGAGCGTGAATACGATCTGGATCTGATCACTACCGCGCCGACCGTAGTCTACGAAGTCGAAACCACGGCGAAAGAGACTATCTACGTCGATAGTCCGTCCAAGCTGCCGCCGCTGAACAACATCTACGAACTGCGTGAGCCGATCGCTGAGTGTCACATGCTGCTGCCGCAGGCTTACCTTGGCAACGTCATCACCCTGTGTATCGAGAAGCGTGGCGTCCAGACGAACATGGTTTACCACGGTAACCAGGTGGCGCTGACCTATGAAATCCCGATGGCGGAAGTAGTACTCGATTTCTTCGACCGTCTGAAGTCGACCTCTCGCGGCTATGCGTCGCTGGACTATAACTTCAAACGCTTCCAGGCGTCTGACATGGTGCGTGTTGATGTCCTTATCAACAACGAACGTGTCGATGCGCTGGCGCTGATTACTCACCGCGACAACTCCCAGAGCCGTGGCCGCGAACTGGTTGAGAAGATGAAAGATCTAATCCCTCGCCAGCAGTTTGATATCGCGATCCAGGCGGCCATTGGTACGCACATCATCGCGCGTTCAACCGTGAAGCAGCTGCGTAAAAACGTTCTGGCGAAATGCTACGGCGGTGATATCAGCCGTAAGAAAAAGCTGCTGCAAAAACAGAAAGAGGGTAAAAAGCGCATGAAGCAGATCGGTAACGTCGAACTGCCGCAGGAAGCGTTCCTCGCCATTCTGCATGTCGGTAAAGACAGCAAATAATCTTAAGGAGTTGGCATGGCGAACATGTTTGCCCTGATTCTGGTGATTGCCACACTGGTGACGGGCATTTTATGGTGCGTAGATAAATTCATCTTCGCACCAAAACGCCGGGAGCGTCAGGCAGCAGCGCAAGCTGCTGCAGGTGATTCACTGGATAAAGCAACGCTGAAAAAAGTATCCCCTAAGCCGGGCTGGCTGGAAACCGGGGCATCTGTTTTCCCGGTACTGGCGATTGTGCTGGTGGTACGTTCATTTATTTATGAGCCGTTCCAGATCCCGTCAGGTTCGATGATGCCGACGCTGCTTATCGGTGACTTTATCCTGGTGGAGAAATTCGCCTACGGGATTAAAGATCCGATTTACCAGAAAACGCTGATCGAAACCGGCCATCCGAAACGCGGTGATATCGTGGTGTTTAAATACCCGGAAGATCCGCGCCTGGACTACATTAAACGTGCTGTCGGTTTACCGGGAGACAAAGTAACGTACGATCCAGTGGCGAAAGAAGTGACCATTCAGCCAGGATGCCGTTCCGGTCAGGCGTGTGAAAACGCGCTGCCGGTAACGTATTCGGATGTTCAGCCAAGTGATTTCGTACAGACCTTTGCGCGCCGTAACGGTGGGGAAGCGACCAGTGGCTTCTTTGAAGTTCCGCTGAACGAAACGAAAGAGAACGGTATTCGTCTCTCTGAGCGTAAAGAAACGCTGGGTGAGGTCACGCACCGCATTCTGACCGTGCCAATCGCGCAGGATCAGGTGGGAATGTATTACCGCCAGCCTGGTCAGCAACTGGCAACCTGGATCGTCCCGCCAGGGCACTACTTCATGATGGGTGATAACCGTGACAACAGTGCGGACAGCCGTTACTGGGGATTTGTGCCGGAAGCGAATCTGGTGGGTAAAGCGACCGCTATCTGGATGAGTTTCGATAAGCAAGAAGGTGAATGGCCGACCGGTGTGCGTTTAAGCCGTATTGGTGGCATTCACTAATCGCCGATAATCGTTCACGTTGTCGTCATTACGGCGGCAGCGTGAATTATTTCTCGGATAAATTCCCGCAGACTAACGACATCCCTTGTCGTTGTGTATAGAATATTCCCCCGAAGTTTTAGGTTGGCACCGACAGGTTGCCACGGCACACGAAACAGCGTTGGTTTGTATATAAAAGCATGCAGGCGAAGCCAGATGGCTCCGCAAAGTGCGTATATCAGGTCTGTTTCGTGTGCTGAATTGTTGACGCATTCATTTATTGGTATCGCATGAACCCCATCGTAATTAATCGGCTTCAACGGAAGCTGGGCTACACTTTTAATCATCAGGAGCTGTTGCAGCAGGCATTAACTCACCGGAGCGCCAGCAGCAAACATAACGAGCGTTTAGAATTTCTGGGCGACTCTATTTTGAGCTTTGTTATCGCTAATGCGCTGTATCACCGTTTCCCACGAGTGGACGAAGGTGACATGAGCCGCATGCGCGCAACGCTGGTTCGCGGCAATACGCTGGCTGAATTAGCCCGTGAGTTTGACCTCGGTGAATGTTTACGTTTGGGGCCTGGTGAGCTGAAAAGCGGCGGCTTCCGTCGTGAATCGATCCTGGCCGATACCGTTGAAGCCTTGATCGGTGGCGTCTTCCTCGACAGCGATATTCAAACCGTTGAGCAATTAATCCTGAACTGGTATCAAACTCGTCTGGATGAAATTAGCCCAGGCGACAAACAAAAAGATCCGAAAACGCGCCTGCAGGAATATTTGCAGGGTCGCCACCTGCCTCTGCCGTCTTATTTGGTGGTACAGGTCCGTGGTGAAGCACACGATCAAGAATTTACTATCCACTGCCAGGTCAGCGGCCTGAGTGAACCGGTGGTTGGCACAGGTTCGAGCCGTCGTAAGGCTGAGCAGGCTGCCGCCGAACAGGCGTTAAAAAAACTGGAGCTGGAATGAGCGAAGAGAAAACTTACTGCGGATTTATTGCCATCGTCGGTCGCCCGAACGTCGGCAAATCCACCCTGTTGAATAATCTGCTTGGGCAGAAGATTTCTATTACCTCACGTAAGGCTCAGACAACACGTCACCGTATTGTTGGCATCCATACTGAAGGCGCGTATCAGGCGATTTATGTTGATACCCCGGGCCTGCATATGGAAGAAAAACGAGCGATCAACCGCCTGATGAACAAAGCGGCGAGCAGCTCGATCGGTGATGTTGAACTGGTTATTTTCGTTGTGGAAGGCACCCGCTGGACGCCGGACGACGAAATGGTGCTCAACAAGCTGCGTGATGGCAAAGCCCCGGTTATTCTGGCTGTGAACAAAGTAGACAACGTTCAGGAAAAAGCCGATCTGCTGCCGCACCTGCAGTTCCTGGCAAGCCAGATGAACTTCCTTGATATCGTGCCGATTTCTGCCGAAACCGGCTTGAATGTCGATACCGTTGCGGGCATCGTGCGTAAGCATTTGCCGGAAGCTATTCATCACTTCCCGGAAGATTACATCACCGACCGTTCTCAGCGCTTTATGGCCTCTGAAATCATCCGTGAAAAGCTGATGCGTTTTCTGGGGGCTGAACTGCCGTACTCCGTTACTGTGGAAATTGAGCGTTTTATCTCCAATGAGCGCGGTGGTTACGATATTAACGGTCTGATCCTCGTTGAACGTGAAGGGCAGAAGAAGATGGTTATTGGCAACAAAGGGGCCAAGATCAAAACCATCGGCATCGAAGCGCGTAAAGACATGCAGGAGATGTTCGAAGCGCCGGTTCACCTCGAACTGTGGGTGAAGGTGAAATCCGGCTGGGCCGATGACGAACGCGCGCTGCGTAGCCTCGGTTACGGCGACGACGTCTAAACCCATCTTCTGAAAAACGGCGAGTATATGGAAGGATGGCAACGAGCCTTTGTCTTGCATAGTCGCCCCTGGAGCGAAACCAGTCTCGTGCTGGACGTCTTCACGGAAGAGTCGGGTCGCGTGCGCCTGGTGGCTAAAGGCGCACGTTCCAAACGTTCTAATCTCAAAGGCGCGCTCCAGCCTTTTACCCCGTTGTTGCTTCGCTTTGGTGGGCGTGGAGAGGTCAAAACCCTACGTAGTGCTGAAGCCGTTTCTCTGGCACTCCCTCTTAGCGGTATCACGCTGTACAGCGGCTTGTATATCAACGAGCTTGTCTCGCGCGTACTCGAGTACGAAACCCGCTTTTCTGAACTCTTTTTCGATTACCTGAACTGTATTCAGGCGCTGGCTGGTGCTACGGGTTCGCCAGAACCTGCATTGCGTCGCTTTGAGCTGGCCTTACTTGGACATCTGGGGTACGGCGTCGATTTTACCCACTGTGCGGGCAGCGGCGAGCCGGTAGACGACACCATGACCTATCGTTACCGGGAAGAAAAAGGGTTTATTGCCAGCGTCGTTATTGATAACAACACCTTTACCGGACGCCATCTCAAAGCACTTGAGTCGCGTGAATTTCCTGATGTCGATACGTTACGCGCCGCTAAACGCTTTACCCGCATGGCGTTAAAGCCGTATCTTGGTGGTAAGCCGTTAAAAAGCCGGGAACTGTTCCGGCAATTTATGCCAAAACGCGCAGTAAAAACAAATAATGATTAACGAGGATTGTCATGGCTGAATTACTGTTAGGCGTCAATATTGACCACATTGCCACGTTACGTAATGCACGCGGTACCGCATATCCGGACCCGGTTCAGGCAGCGTTTATCGTTGAACAGGCGGGCGCGGACGGTATTACCGTACATCTGCGTGAAGACCGTCGCCATATCACCGACCGTGACGTGCGTATTTTGCGCCAGACGCTGGATACGCGCATGAATCTGGAAATGGCAGTCACCGAAGAGATGCTGGCGATTGCCGTTGAGACTAAGCCGCATTTTTGCTGCCTGGTGCCGGAAAAACGTCAGGAAGTTACCACTGAAGGTGGTCTGGACGTCGCCGGTCAGCGTGACAAGATGCGCGATGCCTGCAAACGCCTGGCGGACGCAGGCATTCTGGTTTCGCTGTTTATCGATGCCGACGAAGAACAGATTAAGGCCGCTGCGGAAGTTGGCGCGCCGTTTATTGAAATTCACACCGGCTGTTACGCCGATGCGAAAACCGACGCAGAGCAGGCCAGCGAACTGGCGCGTATCGCCAAAGCGGCGACCTATGCTGTAAGCCTTGGCCTGAAGGTGAATGCGGGTCACGGTCTGACGTATCACAATGTTAAAGCTATCGCACGGATCCCGGAAATGCATGAGCTGAACATTGGCCATGCCATTATCGGGCGCGCGGTGATGAGCGGTCTGAAAGATGCCGTAGTCGAAATGAAGCGCCTGATGCTGGAAGCGCGTGGCTAATGGCGATTTTGGGATTAGGCACGGATATCGTGGAGATTGCCCGCATCGAAGCGGTAATTTCCCGTTCCGGCGACCGCCTGGCAAGACGTGTGCTCAGCGACAACGAATGGGCAATCTGGGAAACGCATCAGCAGCCGGTGCGTTTTCTGGCGAAGCGTTTTGCAGTCAAAGAGGCGGCAGCAAAAGCCTTTGGCACGGGTATTCGCAATGGGCTGGCGTTTAATCAGTTTGAAGTCTTTAATGACGAACTCGGTAAGCCGCGTCTGCGATTATGGGGAGAGGCGTTAAAACTGGCGGAAAAACTCGGCGTCGCGCATATGCATGTGACGCTGGCCGATGAGCGTCACTACGCCTGCGCCACGGTGATTATCGAGAGTTAGATTCTGCACGTTGCCGGATGGCGACGCGGTTAAAGTTTATCGGCGTGGTGCATCAGCACAAACTTATCCCACAACTGCTCTTCTGTTTCGACATGTGCCGGATCTTTCAAAATAGTATTGGGGATCGGGCACACCTTCTGGCAGGTTGGCGTGTCGTAATGGCCTACGCATTCCGTACACTTGTCGCTGTTAATCTCGTAAATGCTATCACCCATCGAAATCGCCTCATTCGGGCATTCGGGCTCGCACATATCGCAATTGATACACTTTTTAGTGATTAACAGGGCCATCAGGAAACTCTCAAAACATCACAAACCGGGCGGGCATTATACGCGCATTCTTTGCTCAGACCAGTTTTTTTACCAGAGCTTCGCTGTGACGAATGCGTTCCGGAGCATGCTCCAGATCCTGCTGCACCAGCGCCATAAACAGTAAATCAGTGAGCATCATTTGCGCATGAGTGGAGGAAATCGCTGCGCTGCGGGTGGCCTGCTCCTCGGCAATCGTGTACAGACAATGACTTGCCCGTTGCTGCAGGGCGTTCGGTGTAAATCCAGTGATGGCGAGGATTTTCGCGCCGGTGCGCAACGTTTCATCTGCAGCCAGGTTGAGCTCGCGGCGCTCTCCGGTATACGAAATGGCCAGCAGCAGATCGTTGGGCGAAAGGGCTTGCACCGTCGCCAGCAGGGCGTGCATATCGCGTTCCACCACCGCGTTAAAACCAATCTTCAGCAACTTCCAGGCAAAATTCTGTGCCACCAGACCCGATGCGCCAATCCCGGTCACGATAATGCGTCGGGCTGAACGCAGCATTGTGACGCTCTCCATCAGTTTCTCTTCGCTGTTGACGTCCAGCGTCGCATGCATCGCCGCCACGTTCTCCTGAATCAACTTTTCCCCCACCAGACGCATAGGATCGTCACCGCGAATCTGATTATGTACCGGAATGGAATGGGGGTTGGGATTGCTGGCCAGCGCTTCGCTGATCGCCAGTTTGAGTGCAGGAAATCCTTTAAAACCCATCTTTTGCGCGAACTTCACCACGCTGGACTGGCTGACGCCCGCCTCCGCGGCCAACTGCTGCGAACTGAGATGACGCGCAGTATCCGGCTGGGAAAGGAGATAATCTGCCAATTTTTTATCGCTTTGCGCGAGGTCCGGGTAACGCTGACGAATGCGAATTATACAGTTCATGCTGTCTCCTGGCGAAAACGTGATGGCGATTACAAAACAAAATTTCATTCGCCTGGATGAATATAATATTCCATTATGGCAGATTATTATGAATTAAAAATTCCTAAGGAACAAAAAATGAATCTCGGTGCATTAGTTTCAGAAACCCGCAATCCACAGACCATGGACCTGGATGCGCTCTCCACGCTGGAGTTGGTTCATCGTTTTAATCAACAGGATACGCTGGTAGCCGAAGCAGTAAAAGCAACTCTGCCTCAAGTTGCGTGTGCGGTTGATGCGGCAGCTAACGCACTAAAAGCAGGTGGTCGCATTATTTACATGGGAGCGGGGACCAGCGGGCGTCTCGGGGTACTGGATGCGTCTGAATGCCCACCGACCTTCGGCGTTCCACACGGTCTGGTGGTTGGATTGATTGCCGGGGGGCCGGGCGCGCTGCTGAAGGCGGTTGAGGGTGCGGAAGATAACCCACAGTTAGGTGAAGACGATCTGTGTGCGCTCAATCTTACCGCGCAGGATCTGGTGGTGGGGCTGGCAGCATCTGGTCGCACGCCGTATGTAATTGGTGGGCTGAAATATGCGCGTTCGGTGGGCTGTACGACGGTGGCTATTTCTTGCAATCCGGATTCCCCTATCGCGCATGAAGCGGATATTGCCATTTCTCCTGTAGTGGGGCCAGAGGCGCTGACCGGGTCAACACGACTGAAATCCGGCACCGCGCAAAAGCTGGTGCTCAATATGATCTCCACCGGAGCGATGGTGAAGTTCGGTAAGGTTTATCAGAACCTGATGGTGGACATGCAGGCAACCAACGTCAAACTGGTCGATCGGGCGTGCCGTATGGTGGTTGAAGCCACGGGAATTGCGCGTGAACAGGCGCAAGCGCTGCTAAAGCAGACTGATTTTGACGTTAAGCCAGCTATTTTAATGGCGCTCACCGGCCTTGACGCCGCTGCCGCCCGCGAAAAGCTTGCCGCTCACCAGGGTTTTTTACGCGCGGCGTTAGAACACTAAGAGGTGTATATGGATAAGACGGTGGTGCTGGCCAGCGATATTCTACTGGGCGTTGGCGGAGAGAAAAATATTCTGCGCCTGGAAAACTGTATGACCCGCGTCAGGGTTGAAGTTCAGGATGATGGACAGCTCGATATCCCTCGTCTCAGGCAACTGCCCGGTGTCAGCGGCTATGTGAAACAGGGCGCGCAGCACCAGATCATTGTCGGCCCCGGTAAGGCGGCCAAGGTGGTGGATGCTATGCGCTCTCTGATTGCCGATGGTGGCGAAGGCGCTGATAAGAATGATATCGAGCGCACGAAGTCAGAGGCCAAAGCGAAGTACAAAGCGCCCATGAGCGATGCGCTGCGTAAGCTGGCGAACGTCTTTATCCCGCTTATTCCGGCGTTTATCGCCTCCGGTTTGATTACCGGCATTATTAACATCCTTAAGCGACCGGATATCGTGGGGGATTTTGCGACCCACTATCCAAATATGCTTGGACTGATGGGAATATTTGGCAGCGCCGTGTTTGCCATTATGAACATCCTTGTCGGGGTGAATACTGCCAAAGTCTTCGGCGGTTCGCTGGCGATGGGGGGCGTGATGGCCGGTATTCTCTCCAGCCCGCAACTGGCGCAAATTACCTTGTTTGGCGAAGCGTTGCAGCCGGGGCGCGGCGGGGTAATCGCGGTGCTGCTGGTGGTGGCGTTGATGTGCTGGATCGAACGCAAATTCCGCGAGCTGTTGCCGGAATCGCTGGAGCTAATTCTCAACCCATTGCTGACCACCATTATTACCGGGGCTATCGCTATTGTGGCGCTGCAACCGCTTGGCGGCTGGATTTCTGAGTCTATTGCTCACGGTGCATCCTGGGCTATCGATCGCGGCGGTTTCCTGGTGGGAGCCGTGCTGGCTGGCACTTTCCTGCCGTTGGTGCTCACCGGACTTCATCAGGGATTGGTGCCGATCCACGTTGAACTGGTACAGGCGCATGGTTATAACGCGCTCTTTCCTATCCTGGCGATGGCCGGCGTCGGACAAATTGGTGCTTCCATTGCCGTACTGATGAAAACCCGTAACGCACGGCTTAAAAAAGTGATCAAAGGCGCGCTGCCGGTTGGACTGCTGGGCATTGGCGAGCCGCTGATTTTTGGCGTCACGCTGCCGTTAGGTAGACCGTTTATCGGTGCCTGCCTTGGCGGAGCGGTAGGCGGGGCGCTAATTAGCTACTGGAAAGTGGCGACGGTTATCACGTTTGGCATCTCCGGATTACCGCTGGCACTGACGATTGTTGCCGGAAAAGTGATGTTCTATCTGTTAGGCTATTTGGTAGCAGTTATCGCCGGGTTCCTGTTTACCTGGCTATTGGGGTTCAACGATCCAGAGGACTAAGGTTTGACCAATCACCCGCGCCGCGTAGTTTTTTTTGATTTGGATGGCACGTTACACCAGCAGGATATGTTCGGGAGTTTTATACGTTATCTGCTGCGTCGTCAGCCGCTGAACGTGTTGCTGGTACTGCCTCTGCTACCGGTGATTGCGCTGGCATTGCTGATACAAGGGCGCGCCGCCCGCTGGCCAATGAGCCTGCTGTTGTGGGGATGCACTTTTGGTCGCAGCGAGGCGCGTCTGAAAGCGCATCAGTCCAACTTTGTGCGCTGGTTTCGCAGTAACGTGACGGCGTTTCCGCTCGTTCAGCAGCGTCTGACAACCTACCTGTTAAGCTCTGACGCTGACATCTGGCTTATCACTGGCTCTCCGCAGTCGCTGGTCGAGCAGGTTTACTTCGACACGCCGTGGCTACCGCGAGTCAATCTGATCGCCAGCAAAATGGCGCGGGGATACGGCGGCTGGGTGTTGACTCTGCGCTGCCTGGGTCATGAGAAAGTCACTCAACTGGAGCGGCAGATTGGCGCACCGTTGTCTCTCTACAGCGGCTACAGCGACAGTAAGCAGGATAATCCGTTACTCTCTTTTTGCCAGCATCGCTGGCGCGTCACGCCGCGCGGAGAGCTGCAACAACTCGAATAGAGTAAACGATAGCGTCTGTGTATAATGCGCCCGCTTTTATTGGTGGAGTAACCCCTTTGTCAGATGTTGAATTTAGCCACGAATACTGGATGCGTCATGCTTTAACGCTGGCTAAGCGCGCCTGGGATGAGCGTGAGGTCCCGGTGGGTGCGGTATTGGTACATAACAATCGAGTGATTGGCGAAGGCTGGAACCGCCCGATAGGTCATCATGATCCGACTGCCCACGCTGAGATTATGGCGCTGCGCCAGGGCGGCCTGGTGCTGCAAAACTACCGTTTGTTAGATGCCACGCTGTACGTCACTCTGGAGCCGTGCGTGATGTGCGCAGGCGCGATGGTTCACAGCCGTATCGGCCGAGTGGTTTTTGGTGCACGCGATGCGAAAACGGGCGCTGCCGGGTCATTAATGGATGTGCTGCATCACCCAGGGATGAATCATCGGGTTGAAGTGACAGAGGGGATACTGCGGGATGAATGTGCCACGTTGCTCAGTGATTTCTTTCGCATGCGTCGGCAGGAAATCAAGGCCCTGAAAAAATCCGCTAATCAGTAAATACCAATCAGACTACTGGCCTTCTTTCTTCTGTGCCGAAAATAGCAGGGAAGGGGAGTGCGACAGGTAGTTTGACGACGTCTGAGTCAGAAAGGCTGAAAGCGGAAATTTATCTTTACCCAACAGCTCAGCCGGCGACACCGCCGGGTAATCCTGAGCCAGTTGCTGCGTTTCCTGCGCCTGTTTTTCTTTCTCCTGCAGATACCCCACCAGGCTAATCTGGTACTTACGGATATTTTCCACATAGGCGTAAGCTTCGTGGCCACGCGCATAGCCATAGGTCAGCTTGTTGTAATACGGCTTTTGGCTGAGCAGCGGTAGCCGCTGTTTTACGTCGGACCAACTGTTCGGATTGCCTTTGGTTTTCACCGTTAGCGCCCGCGCATCAAGCATGTGCGCATAACCCATGTTATAGGCTGCAAGGGCAAACCAGATGCGTTCTCCTTCGGGGACGGTATCCGGTACTTTACTCATCATATCCTGCAAGTATCGCGCGCCGCCGCTGATGCTCTGTTCGGCATCGGTACGGTCAGTCAGCCCGAGACTCTGAGCAGTATTTTTGGTCAGCATCATCAGTCCGCGTACGCCGGTTGGAGAGGTGGCCTGCGCGTCCCAGTGTGATTCCTGATATGAGATAGCAGCCAGCAGTCGCCAGTCTATCTCCTGCGCATACTTCTCAAACAGCGGCTTAAGGTCCGGCAACACGCTGTCTACGGCGCGCAAAAAGGTGCGGGTATCGACATAGTCAAAATCATCGCCATGCCCGAGATATTTCTCTTCCAGCCGTGCCAGAGAACCGTCTTCATTCATGGTGTTAAAGAAATCCAACAAGGCGGCAGACAGCGTGTTGTCATCGTCCAGACGACTAAACCAGGTCACCGGCTGTTCGTCAGAGACGTCCAGCGCCACGGCCAGCTCAGGATGCACGCGTTGGTATAAGCTGATGGCGACAGAATCTGCAATGGTGTAATCCAGCTTTCCGGCGATTACATCATCGAGCAATTCGGTGGTGCCCTTTTTGTCATCAACTTTCCAGCTCAGATCGGGAAATTTTTTCTCTTTTAGCTGCTGGAGGTCGTTAACCACCACGTGCCCCGGGGCGATAGTCAGTTGGCTTTCGTTCACGGTGGCAAGCGTGCGCGGGCGATATTGCCCAACCCGGTACACCAGCTGTTGTGAAACCGAATAATAGGTCGGGCCTGGCTGGTAATTTTTCACCCGCTCGCTGTTATAGACCAGGCCTGCGGCTAACAGGTCGGCATTGCCGTTATCCAGGTCGTCAAAAAGCTGGCTGATGTTCTGGCGTACGGTAACTTTTAACTTCACGCCTAAGTAGTCGGCAAATTCCTGGGCCAGTTCATAATCCAGGCCGAATTTTTTGCCGTTGAGGGTCGCGTAAGTTAACGGCGAGTCGATGGTACTGACGCGCAGCTCTCCCCGCGACTGAATGGCGGCGATACGATTTTCGGCTTTACCGAACCAGGGAATAGATGGCCAAAGGGCCGCTGCCAACAACAGCGTCAATATGCCGATGAACAGATAATTAATCTTTAATTTTTTCAATTAGTTAATTCTCTGAACCGTACGTTTTCTCTGCCTGCTGTGGTGCTGATTAAGAAGTGAAGTCGTCATTAATGAACGGCATTTTGCTTAAACTTGCGTCAGTTGGCAACTTATTCAGAAATCTGACCGCATTTGATGATAAGTGACGGTCGTGATTTTATTTCGACGCAAACGGTTTCGTCGGCGCGGTAGATTCTTTATAATGACGCCCGTTTCCCCACTTGGGCACACCGAAAGCTTAGAAGACGAGAGACTTATGATGGAAATTCTGCGTGGTTCACCTGCACTGTCTGCATTCCGTATTAACAAACTGCTGGCACGTTTTCAGGCTGCCAACCTCCAGGTCCACAATATTTACGCCGAGTACGTCCATTTTGCCGATCTGAATGCACCGTTAAATGAAGATGAGCACGCGCAGCTTGCACGCCTGCTGAAATATGGTCCTGCTCTGCAAAGCCACGCCCCGGAAGGAAAACTGCTGCTGGTTACGCCTCGCCCTGGCACCATCTCCCCGTGGTCTTCTAAAGCGACTGATATTGCCCACAACTGCGGTCTGCATCAGATTAGCCGCCTGGAACGTGGCATTGCCTGGTATGTAGAAGCCTCTACGCTGACCGCTGAGCAATGGCAGATGGTGGCCGACGAACTGCACGACCGCATGATGGAAACGGTTTTCTCTGCGCTGAACGATGCCGAAAAACTGTTTGTCCATCACCAACCGGCGCCGGTCTCCAGCGTTGATCTACTGGGTGAGGGACGTCAGGCGCTGATCGACGCTAACCTGGGTCTGGGTCTGGCGCTGGCGGAAGACGAAATTGACTATCTGCAGGATGCGTTCACCAAACTGGGGCGCAACCCGAACGACATTGAACTGTACATGTTTGCGCAGGCCAACTCCGAGCACTGCCGCCACAAGATTTTTAACGCCGACTGGGTTATCGACGGTAAACAACAGCCTAAGTCGCTGTTCAAGATGATCAAGAATACCTTCGAAACCACGCCGGACCACGTGCTGTCTGCCTATAAAGACAACGCCGCGGTAATGGAAGGTTCTGAAGTGGGCCGCTATTTTGCCGATCACAAAACCGGCCGCTACGATTTCCATCAGGAACCAGCCCACATCCTGATGAAGGTAGAAACTCATAACCACCCGACGGCTATCTCTCCGTGGCCAGGTGCGGCAACCGGCTCCGGCGGAGAAATCCGCGATGAGGGTGCAACCGGTCGTGGTGCAAAACCGAAAGCCGGGCTGGTAGGCTTCTCCGTCTCCAACCTGCGTATTCCTGGCTTTGAACAGCCTTGGGAAGAGGACTTTGGTAAGCCGGATCGTATTGTCACCGCGCTCGACATCATGACCGAAGGCCCGCTGGGCGGCGCGGCGTTTAACAACGAATTTGGTCGCCCGGCGCTGACCGGCTACTTCCGTACCTATGAAGAAAAGGTCAACAGCCATAACGGCGAAGAGCTGCGCGGTTACCATAAACCGATCATGCTGGCAGGCGGGATCGGTAACATCCGTGCCGATCACGTGCAGAAAGGCGAGATCGTCGTTGGCGCCAAGCTGATCGTCCTCGGCGGCCCGGCGATGAACATTGGCCTTGGCGGCGGGGCAGCCTCCTCTATGGCTTCCGGTCAGTCTGATGCCGATCTTGATTTCGCTTCTGTACAGCGTGATAACCCGGAAATGGAACGTCGTTGCCAGGAAGTTATCGACCGTTGCTGGCAGATGGGTGATGCGAACCCAATTCTGTTTATCCATGACGTTGGCGCGGGAGGTCTGTCTAACGCCATGCCGGAGCTGGTAAGCGATGGCGGTCGCGGTGGTAAGTTCCAGCTGCGCGATATCCTCAGCGATGAGCCGGGTATGAGCCCGCTGGAAATCTGGTGTAACGAGTCCCAGGAGCGCTACGTGCTGGCGGTTGCTGCCGATCAATTGCCGCTGTTTGACGAACTGTGTAAGCGCGAGCGCGCGCCGTACGCGGTCATCGGTGAAGCAACCGAAGAACAGCATCTGACCTTGAGCGACAGCCACTTCGACAACCAGCCGATCGACATGCCACTCGATGTGCTGCTGGGTAAAACACCGAAAATGACCCGCGATGTGCAGACGCTGAAAGCCAAAGGCGATGCACTGAATCGTAGTGAAATCTCGATTGCAGATGCGGTTAACCGCGTGCTGCATCTGCCGACTGTCGCGGAGAAAACGTTCCTCGTGACTATCGGTGACCGTACCGTTACCGGTATGGTGGCGCGTGACCAGATGGTTGGTCCATGGCAGATCCCGGTCGCCAACTGCGCGGTCACTACCGCAAGCCTCGATAGCTACTACGGCGAAGCGATGTCTCTCGGCGAGCGCGCGCCAGTCGCATTGCTCGACTTCTCAGCCTCTGCGCGTCTGGCTGTCGGTGAGGCGCTGACCAACATTGCGGCAACGCAGATTGGCGATATCAAACGCATTAAACTGTCGGCCAACTGGATGGCGGCTGCGGGTCACCCTGGCGAAGACGCCGGACTGTACGAAGCGGTAAAAGCCGTTGGGGAAGAATTATGTCCGGCGCTTGGCCTGACCATTCCGGTGGGCAAAGACTCTATGTCGATGAAAACCCGCTGGCAGGAAGGCAACGAACAGCGTGAAATGACCTCGCCGCTGTCGCTGGTGATCACCGCCTTTGCCCGCGTGGAAGATGTGCGCCACACCATTACCCCGCAGCTTTCTACTGAAGACAACGCCCTGTTGCTGATTGACCTTGGTCTGGGTCACAACGCGCTTGGTGCGACGGCGCTGGCGCAGGTTTACCGTCAACTGGGGGATAAGCCTGCCGATGTGCGTAACGTAGAGCAACTGAAAGGCTTCTACGACGCCATTCAGGCGCTGGTCGCACAGCGTAAGCTGCTGGCCTACCACGATCGCTCCGACGGTGGCTTGCTGGTGACGCTGGCGGAAATGGCCTTCACTGGTCACTGCGGTATTGAAGCTGATATCCACTCTCTGGGTGAAGATCGTCTGGCGGCGCTGTTTAACGAAGAGCTGGGCGCGGTGATTCAGGTTCGCGCAGGTGATCGTGAAGCGGTTGAGGCGTTGCTGGCTCAACATGGCCTGGCCGATTGCGTGCACTATCTGGGGAAAGCCGTGCAGGGCGACCGCTTCGTGGTCGAAGCCGATGGACATTCGGTGTTCAGCGAAAGTCGCACCACGATGCGTATGTGGTGGGCGGAAACCACCTGGCAGATGCAGCGTCTGCGCGATAACCCGGAATGCGCCGATCAGGAACACGACGCTAAAACCAACGATGCCGATCCGGGTCTCAACGTCAAACTGACGTTCGATATTAACGACGATGTTGCCGCGCCGTATATCGCCACCGGTGCGCGTCCGAAAGTGGCCGTGCTGCGCGAGCAGGGCGTTAACTCCCACGTCGAAATGGCGGCAGCTTTCCACCGTGCGGGCTTTGACGCCATCGATGTACACATGAGCGATCTGCTGGGGGGACGCATCGGCCTGGGTAACTTCCAGGCGCTGGTAGCCTGCGGCGGCTTCTCTTACGGCGATGTACTCGGCGCAGGGGAAGGTTGGGCGAAGTCAATTTTGTTCAACAACCGCGTGCGTGATGAGTTCGAAACCTTCTTCCATCGCCCGCAAACCTTGGCGCTCGGGGTGTGTAACGGTTGCCAGATGATGTCTAACCTGCGTGAGCTAATCCCAGGAAGCGACCTGTGGCCGCGCTTTGTGCGTAACCACTCCGACCGCTTTGAAGCCCGCTTCAGCCTGGTCGAAGTGACGCAAAGCCCGTCCTTACTGCTTGCCGATATGGTGGGGTCGATGATGCCGATTGCCGTTTCTCACGGTGAAGGTCGTGTGGAAGTGCGTGACGGTGCGCATCTGGCTCAGCTTGAGAGCAAAGGTCTGGTGGCACTGCGCTACGTCGATAACTTCGGTAAGGTGACCGAGGCTTACCCGGCTAACCCGAACGGTTCGCCGAATGGTATTACTGCTGTGACCACTGAAAATGGTCGCGTCACCATTATGATGCCGCACCCGGAACGCGTGTTCCGTACCGTGAGCAACTCCTGGCACCCGGAAAACTGGGGCGAGGACAGCCCGTGGATGCGTATCTTCCGCAACGCGCGTAAACAGCTTGGATAATTAGCCTATGATCATCAAGCCCCTCTTGTGAGGGGCTTTTTTTTGTCTGCTGCCTGATAACGCTACGCTTATCAGGCTTACGGGGAAATGCGGTTGTAGGCCGGATAAGGCGTTCACGCCGCTATCCGGCAATAAACTCAGCGCTTGCACCTAAAAGTAAAGTGTCGGGAAATGCCGACATAGGTAAGGTTACATTGTCGCCAAAAAGAGACATTTAATTATTTGATTTAAAACGAATTTATTTTTAAGTGTTACGGGTGTTGCTGATTGGCGACGGTGTGGGCGAAAAATAGACAATATCATTTCTCATATAAATAATCATATTTTCTATATTTATCATTGTGTTAATAAAGTGTTTTGAATATTGGCACAGATGCTGCATAATATTAACCAGTGGCTCATTCACCTTCTTATGTCAGCCCCTTCGGGACGTGCTACATAAACTTCGAATGACGCACAACAAGGTGCCTGCCGTCCAACATCTGATATTAGCGAAGCTCATATCAACCTCCGGGCGAAACGTCGAGTTAGGCACCGCCTTATTCCGCAACAAAGCCGGGTTAATCCTGGCTTTGTTGTATCTGGCGTTCCCCTCAGTTAGCATCAACCTATTCCTGTCCATTGAGAGTAACGCCTTGAAGCGCTGGTCAGTTTTCCCCCGATCTTTACGTCAATTGGTGATGTTGGCATTTTTGCTGATCCTGTTGCCGTTGTTAGTTTTGGCCTGGCAGGCATGGCAAAGTCTGAATGCCCTGAGCGCGCAGGCTGCGCTGACGAACCGCACCACGCTGATTGACGCCAGACGCAGTGAAGCGATGACCAATGCTGCGCTGGAGATGGAGCGCAGCTATCGGCAATACTGTGTGCTTGATGACTCAACGTTGGCCAAGGTCTACCAAAGTCAGCGTAAACGCTACAGTGATATGCTGGATGCGCATGCGGGGGTGTTGCCAGATACCAAGCTCTACCAGGCGTTGCGTCAGGATCTTAACGATCTCGCGCAGTTGCAGTGTAAAAACAGCGGCCCTGACAGTGTGTCGGCTGCACGGCTGGAAGCGTTCGCTAATGCCAATACCGAGATGGTGCAAGCGACGCGTACCGTCGTCTTTTCTCGTGGCCAGCAGTTACAGCAGGAAATAGCCGAACGCGGGCAGTTTTTTGGCTGGCAGGCACTGGTGCTGTTTCTCCTTAGCCTGGCGATGGTGCTGTTGTTTACCCGTATGATTATCGGTCCGGTGAAGGGCATTGAACGGATGATCAATCGTCTGGGAGAAGGGCGCTCGCTGGGCGATAGCGTATTATTAACTGGGCCCCGTGAGCTGCGATCCGTGGGGCAGCGTATTATCTGGTTAAGCGAACGCCTCTCCTGGCTTGAGTCGCAGCGGCATCAGTTTTTACGCCATCTTTCTCATGAGCTGAAAACACCGCTGGCGAGTATGCGTGAAGGTACCGAATTGCTGGCCGATCAGGTAGTGGGCCCGTTAACACCGGAGCAAAAAGAGGTGGTCGGCATCCTCGATGACAGCAGCCGCAACTTGCAAAAACTGATTGAGCAGCTTCTCGATTACAACCGCAAGCTGGCGGATGACGAGGCTGAGCTTGAAAGTGTGGAAATCGCGCCGCTGGTGGAAAGCGTTGTTTCTGCGCATAGCCTGCCCGCTCGCGCCAAAATGATACATACTGATGTTGCGCTTGCGGTGAACGTCTGCCTGGCAGAACCGATGCTGTTGATGAGCGTGCTGGACAATCTTTATTCCAATGCGGTGCACTACGGCGCTGAATCCGGTAACATTTGGATCCGCAGCAGTTTGCATGGATCAATGGTATACATCGATGTAATGAATACCGGCACACCGATCCCAGAAGCAGAACAGACCATGATCTTCGAGCCTTTTTTCCAGGGTAGCCATCAGCGAAAAGGGGCGGTAAAAGGAAGCGGGTTGGGGCTAAGCATTGCCAGAGATTGCATTCGCCGTATGCGGGGCAAACTGTATCTGGTTGATGACCATGCGCAAAACGTTTGTTTTCGCATAGAACTGCCGCTAGCTGCTGCGAAAAATCACTAAAATAAACCTAAGTCTGGTGAGTATGCCATACGTTGTTGCCCGAATGCTTAAACGACATTTTCTTCATCGCGTCATCCTCGCAAGCCTGCCGTGCCTGGCACTGGTTGGTTGCGTCCCGAACGCGGTGAATCATATTATCGGCGATCCTTCGCAGGAGAAAATTCCGCCTAATCAACTGGCGGACTACCTTGCAACCGACTGTACGGATATCTGGTCGCTGTCTGGCCAGTCCACAGAAACCAACCCGTTGTACTGGCTGCGGGCGATGGACTGTGCCGATCGCATGATGCCGGTACAGGCGCGCAGTGAAGCCAGTGCTCAGCTCACGGATACCTGGCAGGGCGCTTTCAAACGCGGGATCCTGCTTGATAACGCCCGCATTACCCCGCCTGAACGGCGAGAGGCAGTTACGCGTCTCGACGCGTTAAGCCCACAAATTCCGAGTCAGGTTCGACCGCTTTATCAGGCCTGGTTCCGTAATCAAATGTTGCAGTTACAGCTTGCCGAAGAGCGCCTGCGCTACAGTAAGCTCCAGCAGTCGTCAGACAGCGATCTCGATACGCTGCGGCAACAGCAACAGCATTTGCAGTCCCAGCTCGATCTCACGACCCGCAAGCTGGAGAATCTGACCGATATTGAGCGCCAGCTTTCAACGCGCAAACCCGCCGGTAACTACAATCCTGATGCGCCGCACGGGAACGATAAACTCACTATGCCTGATAACGAAGAAGGCGCAGCGCCGTCTGCCGATGAGGTTACGCCATGATAAGCCGTAAGCCCGCGCATCTGCTGTTGGTGGATGACGATCCGGGCCTGTTGAAATTACTTGGAATGCGACTAACCAGCGAAGGCTACAGCGTCGTGACCGCGGAAAGTGGGCAGGAAGGGTTACGGGTACTGAACCGTGAAAAAGTGGATCTGGTTATCAGCGATCTGCGCATGGATGAAATGGACGGCATGCAGCTGTTTACTGAAATCCAGAAAGTGCAGCCGGGCATGCCGGTGATTATCCTGACCGCTCACGGCTCCATCCCGGACGCCGTTGCGGCGACCCAGCAAGGGGTCTTCAGTTTTCTCACTAAGCCAGTCGACAAGGATGCGTTATATCACGCGATTGACGGGGCGCTGGAACAGTCTGCGCCTGCTACTGATGACAGTTGGCGTGAGTCCATTGTCACCCGCAGCCCGCTGATGCTACGTCTGCTGGAACAGGCGCGAATGGTGGCGCAGTCGGATGTTAGTGTCTTGATCAACGGCCAAAGCGGAACCGGGAAAGAAGTTTTCGCCCAGGCTATTCACAACGCCAGCCCGCGCAACCACAAGCCCTTTATTGCCATTAACTGTGGCGCGCTGCCGGAACAACTGCTGGAGTCTGAACTGTTTGGTCATGCGCGTGGCGCTTTTACCGGCGCGGTGAGTAATCGTGAAGGGCTGTTTCAGGCCGCGGAAGGCGGCTCGCTTTTTCTCGATGAGATTGGCGATATGCCTGCGCCGTTACAGGTGAAACTGCTGCGCGTATTGCAGGAACGAAAAGTCAGACCGTTGGGCAGTAACCGCGATATCGACATTGATGTGCGGATCGTTTCTGCGACCCACCGCGATTTACCCAAAGCGATGGCTCGGGGCGAATTTCGCGAGGATTTGTACTATCGCCTCAACGTGGTGAGCCTGAAGATCCCTGCTCTGGCCGAGCGTACGGAAGATATTCCGCTGCTGGCGAACCATCTGCTGCGCCAGTCTGCTGAACGGCACAAACCGTTCGTACGCGCCTTTTCAACCGATGCCATGAAGCGGTTAATGACCGCCAGCTGGCCGGGCAACGTGCGTCAACTGGTCAACGTAATTGAGCAGTGCGTGGCGTTGACCTCTTCGCCAGTGATCAGCGACGCGCTGGTGGAGCAGGCGCTGGAAGGGGAAAACACCGCGCTGCCGACATTTGTTGAGGCGCGTAACCAGTTTGAGCTCAACTATCTGCGTAAGCTGCTGCAAATCACCAAGGGCAATGTGACTCACGCGGCAAGAATGGCGGGGCGCAACCGCACCGAATTCTATAAGTTGCTTTCTCGACACGAGCTGGATGCAAACGATTTCAAAGAATAAATCTGCGGATTATGTTAGCTTTATTCGATCAAAAGACAGGCGACCTTTTCAAGGAATAGCATGAAAAAGATTGATGCGATTATTAAACCCTTCAAGCTGGACGACGTCCGCGAAGCGCTGGCAGAAGTCGGTATCACCGGGATGACGGTAACGGAAGTGAAAGGCTTTGGCCGTCAGAAAGGCCATACCGAGCTGTACCGTGGCGCGGAATATATGGTGGATTTTCTGCCGAAGGTAAAAATTGAAATTGTGGTTACCGACGACATCGTCGATACCTGCGTCGACACCATTATCCGTACTGCCCAGACCGGCAAGATCGGCGACGGTAAGATTTTTGTCTTCGACGTGGCTCGCGTTATTCGTATTCGTACCGGTGAAGAAGACGACGCGGCAATCTAAGCCGCGCCGTTAATTTGTCGGCCTGACAAGCGTAGCGCATCAGGCCGAGTGATTGCCGGATGGCGGCGTAAACGCCTTATCCGGCCTACTCGCGTAATACATTACAAGACTTTATGCGGACCGAAGCATTCGTAATGAATGTTCTCGTTTTTCACGCCCAGGCCGACCAGCTGCTTCGCGGCGAACTGCATGAAACCAACCGGACCGCACAGATAAAACTGCATCGCCGGATCGCTGATTGCGCTTTCCAGCTTGTTCAAATCCATCAGACCTACGCTATCAAACGCACCTTTCGCGCGATCGGCTTCGGTTGGCTCACGATACCAGGTGTGCGCACTAAAGCGTGGCAGCGTTTTGCCGAGTTCATTTACTTCATCAGCGAAGGCATGTACATCGCCATTTTCTGCCGCGTGGAACCAGTTAACCTGCGCCGTATGCTTCGCTATCGCCAACGTGTCCAGCATCGCCAGCATTGGGGTTTGTCCCACGCCTGCGGAGATCAGAGATACCGGGGTGTCGGTCGCGACGTCCATAAAGAAATCGCCCGCAGGTGCTGCCAGGTGAACAACGTCGCCAACATTCGCATAGTTGTGCAGCCAGGTGGAAACCTGACCACCGTCTTCACGCTTAACGGCAATACGATAGCCTTTGCCATCAGGTTTACGGGTCAGTGAGTACTGACGAATTTCCTGATGCGGGAAACCTTCCGGCTTCAGCCAGACGCCCAGGTATTGTCCCGGATGATATTCAGCTACTGCGCCACCATCGACAGGTTCAAACTCAAAGCTGGTGATCAGTGCACTGCGTGGGGTTTTTGCCACGATGCGGAAAGGACGGGTACCTTCCCAGCCGCCATTTTTATTGGCATTTTCGCTATAGATTTGCGCTTCACGGTTGATGAAAACGTTCGCCAGTACGCCATACGCTTTACCCCACGCATCCAGAACTTCCTGGCCTGGGCTGAACATTTCGTCCAGCGTTGCCAGCAAATGACCACCCACGATGTTGTACTGCTCTGGTTTAATCTGGAAACTGGTATGCTTTTGCGCGATTTTCTCAACCGCTGGCAACAGCGCCGCCAGGTTTTCGATATTGCTGGCATACGCGGCAATCGCGTTAAACAGCGCCTCGCGCTGATCGCCATTACGCTGGTTACTCATGTTGAAAATTTCTTTCAGCTCTGGGTTATGCGTAAACATGCGATCATAGAAATGTGCGGTCAGCTTCGGACCTGTTTCAACCAGCAGGGGAATGGTGGCTTTCACTGTAGCGATGGTTTGTGCGTCAAGCATACGGTCTTCCTTTATCTGAGACTTTAATGATGTATATCAAATACATCTTATAAAAAATACCCCTGCATTGTAAATGGTTCTTTGTAACTTTGCGTTGTAAAGGTTACATCGTGAAAAATCTGCATCACAAACCTGAAAAGAAATCCGTTGAAATTCAGCAGACCTTTGTTCTCCAAAGCCTTGCGTGCCGTGAAGGTAATCGTTTGCGTAAAATCCTTTGTCAAGACCTGTTATCGAAGAATGATTCGGTTATACTGTTGGCCGTCGTCCAACGGGACTGCCTTTTTAGGCCGAAATTCTATTGTTAGCTGAGTCAGGAGATGCGGATGTTAAAGCGTGAAATGAACATTGCCGATTATGATGCCGAACTGTGGCAGGCTATGGAGCAGGAAAAAGTACGTCAGGAAGAGCACATCGAACTGATCGCCTCCGAAAACTACACCAGCCCGCGTGTTATGCAGGCGCAGGGTTCTCAGCTGACCAACAAATATGCTGAAGGTTATCCGGGCAAACGCTACTACGGCGGTTGCGAGTACGTTGATATCGTTGAGCAACTGGCTATCGATCGTGCAAAAGAGCTGTTTGGCGCTGACTACGCTAACGTACAGCCGCACTCTGGTTCTCAGGCTAACTTCGCTGTTTACACCGCTCTGCTGCAACCGGGTGATACCGTTCTGGGTATGAACCTGGCACAAGGCGGCCACCTGACTCACGGCTCCCCGGTTAACTTCTCCGGCAAACTGTACAACATCATCCCTTACGGTATTGATGAGTCCGGCAAAATTGACTACGAAGACATGGCGAAGCAGGCCAAAGAGCACAAACCGAAGATGATCATCGGTGGCTTCTCTGCTTACTCCGGCGTTGTTGACTGGGCAAAAATGCGTGAAATCGCTGACAGCATCGGTGCATACCTGTTCGTCGATATGGCGCACGTTGCGGGGCTGATTGCCGCAGGCGTTTATCCGAACCCGGTTCCACATGCACACGTTGTGACCACCACCACCCACAAAACCCTGGCGGGTCCACGCGGTGGCCTGATCCTGGCGAAAGGCGGTGACGAAGAGCTGTACAAAAAACTGAACTCTGCTGTGTTCCCAAGCGCGCAGGGCGGCCCGCTGATGCACGTGATCGCAGCGAAAGCCGTGGCGCTGAAAGAAGCGATGGAGCCTGAGTTCAAGGTTTACCAGCAGCAGGTTGCTAAAAACGCCAAAGCGATGGTGGAAGTGTTCCTGAACCGTGGCTACAAAGTGGTTTCTGGCGGTACTGAAAACCACCTGTTCCTGCTGGATCTGGTTGATAAAAACCTGACCGGTAAAGAAGCTGATGCCGCGCTGGGCCGCGCTAATATCACCGTTAACAAAAACAGCGTACCGAACGATCCGAAGAGCCCGTTTGTGACTTCCGGTATCCGTATCGGTTCTCCGGCAATCACTCGCCGTGGCTTCAAAGAAGCGGAAGCGAAAGAGCTGGCTGGCTGGATGTGTGATGTGCTGGACAACATCAATGACGAAGCCGTAATCGAGCGCGTCAAAGGTAAAGTTCTGGATATCTGCGCACGCTTCCCGGTTTACGCGTAAGCCATACTGATTGCTGGATGGCGGTGTAAACACCTTATCCGGCCTACAGGTAACTCACATGTAGGCCGGATAAACGAAGTGCCATCCGGCAGTTATATTGACTTAAGCAAGATTGTTTCATCGACTAAAGCCGCCATTGGTGGCTTTTTCTTTGCCTGAATCCATTTTCTCAATAAACGTATTTCTCGGCCCTGATTCAACGTTACTGCGCCGACAATCACGCCATCCTGCAGGTTAAACCATATTGCTTTATGCGCATCTGAATTGCCGCGTATGAACCAGCTTTCTCCCTGCATATCGCCAACAAATTGTAGGTTGTCATTAAATTGGTCGGTCCAGAACCAGCCAGGTGTCTTCTCCGGCAACGGCAGATTTAGCATTGCGGCGGCGGCAATCTGTGCCTGAAAATTGGCGTTTTCCCAGCTTTCCATGCGTACTAACGAACCGTCGGGCTTGCGCGTTATCGCTACGTCACCGGCGACGAAAATGTCCGGATCGGAGGTGGTGCAGGCGCTATCAACGATAATGCCGTTCGCCGTCTCCAGCCCCGCTTCGCGGGCCAGCGCATCATTGGCCACGATACCGATGCCGTAAACCATCGCATCGGCCAGCAGCGTCTCGCCGTTTTGCAGCGTCAGCGAGAGAAACTCTCCCGCTTCGGCGTGTTCAATGGCGCTGTTGAGTAACACCCGCACGCCCGCCTGCTGGTGGCGGGCAAGCAGGTAGTCGCGCACCGGAGCAGGCGCGTTACGGCCCATGACCGTTGGTGCCAGCTCCACCACTGTCACCTGACAGCCTCGTTGAGTCGCGCTGGCCGCCAGTTCCAGACCAATGGTTCCCGCACCGACAATGACAATCGACTTACCCGGCAACAAAGTGTCGCGCAGGCGCTCGGCATCAGCGGCATGACGCAGAGTAAAGCATCGATCGCCCAGCTTATCCAACAGCGGAAGGGGGCGTGCCGCAGCGCCCGTCGCAATCAGTAGCCGATCCCACGGATAACTCTGCCCATCAGCCAGCACCAACTGATGCGTTTGGCGGCCGAGCGTCTGTACAGTAACACCCAGATGCAGCTGTACGTTGTGTTCCCGCCACCAGCCAGCGGGGAGTATCGGCTGAAGTTGCGGATTGTCGTCCAGCAGCATCGCTTTGGAGAGCGGTGGGCGTTCATAGGGCAGATGCTGCTCATCGGAAAACAGGTGTAATTCACCGTCAAATCCCTGCTGGCGCAGTGCGGCAGCAGCCATAGCAGCAGCCTGGCCGCCGCCGACGATAGCGATAGTTTTTTGGTTCATAACGCCTCCTCAGAGATCCAGTCCGGCGGCAACGTGACGAATACCGCGAATACCCAGACCGGCGTCGGCATTGATCATTACGCCACTTAATGTGCGGTTGTTGCGTTTTGACGCCAGCATCACATACGGGCCGGTAAAATCCGCAGGTTCAGGGAAGAACTGTAGCGGCAAAATAGCGGCGATTTTTTCCGGTGTCAGCGACTGCATAATCGATGTATCGTTTTGTCCCAACGCCTGCGGGCCGCGTAGATCTGTCGCCATACCGCACGGACCGACACCGTTAACACGTACCTTTGGCGCCAGCTCGTAGGCCAACTGGCGAATCAGCCCGGTAGCCGCATGTTTAGAGGCGGTATACAGAGGGCCGCCGCCGCCGGGATACCATGACGCATTGGACAAGGTAAAAATGATGCTGCCTTCGCTGGCGATAAGTGCGGGGGCACAAACTTTCGCCCCCAGCAGATAACCCAGCACGTTGACGTTAAACAGCTCATGAAAGCCGCTCTCCAGTGCGTCTGCAGGCGTATTGACCAGCGAGGCGTTGTGATCCCATATGCCCGCATTACCGATAAAACAGTCCAACGTACCGTAATTCATCAGGATTTGATCCACCGCGCGCTGATAGTCGGCGTAGCAGGTGACGTTGCCTTCCACAGCCAGCACATGTTCGCCAAAGCGCTGACGCAGACTGGCAACTTTAGCTGGCGACAGTTCCAGCGTGGCGACCCGCGCACCTTCTTCGATGAAACGCTCGACCAGCGCCAGGCCAAGACCGGAGCCGCCGCCAGTGATAAAGACCACGTTATCGCGTAAATCGCTCATCTGGCGTCCTCCGGAATATCAACAAACACATCGCTACCGTCCACATATACTGCGTAGGTGGTTAGCGGATCGGTGGCGGGTAAACACAACGCCTTGCCGGTTTTCAGGCAGAAGCTGGCGGCATGCAGTGGGCATTCCACCGTAGCGTCTTCTTCCAGATAGCCTTCCGACATCGAGGCGTTACCGTGGCTACAGCGATCGTTAATGGCATAGAACTCGCCGCCAACATTGAACAGCGCGATGACGGGCGAGGTATCAAGCCGGAGCGCTTCACCCTCCGGCAAATCCCCTACAGGGCAGGCAAATACACGGCTCATCAGAACAGTACACTCAGGTTATGGGAGGTGATCACCGCTTGATCCAGCACGATCTCACGCGCCAGTAAGCGCCACTCATCGCCGGGCAAACGACGGACTTTGTCCACGCGCGTGCCGACGTAAAACGTCTCGTCCCGCTCTTTTTGCGCGCGATACAGCAGATAGTTGAGGCGCACGGCGAACACGTCGGGCACGTCGGTTTCGCTGATTTGTAAGTTGCTAATCAGATGACGGGTACGCGACGGCGGTTCTTCCGCCCAGGCCATGCCGGTTTCCAGCCGCGCGATACGACGTTCGAGCTGGTCTTTGTTGTCGTTGAAAATCCAGGTGGTCGGCGGCTGCACGCCTTTGCGACGGTCGCGCGTCTGGGCGTTCACCGTGGTACGCATGGTGTAGCGAATGTCGTCATCCAGCTGCGCCAGCCAGTCGCGAAACTGCCAGTCGTCGAGCATACGCGCTTCTTCATACAGAAACTGGCTGATGCGATGATGCAGTTCAAGAGAAACTAAAGCGCTCATTTCATCACCTCCTGCTGGTAGGCGGCGGTTTTCTTGTGCACTTCCTGCCAGCTTTCGCTGCTGAGCAAATCGGCCCAGCGTTGGTACATGCCACGCGCGGCGGTTTCCGAAAAGATGTAGTTGGTGATCCCCGGAATGCCGTCTTCACGGCGTTTCTCCTGGCCAAGCCCCATTTCCAGACACAATTTCGTGTTGCGTGCGCGATGACCTTTCAGCAGTTTTTGAATTTCACACCAGTTTTCCGAGTCGTCCTGCTCCAGGAACCCGGCGGGGCCAAAAGCCCGCGTGGCGCTGTTTTCAAACGCGGCTTTCACTTCATCAGAGGCGGCTTTATCGGTAATACAGAACGCCCACACCTCAACCTGGTCCGGCCCACGCGGGTGCCAGACGCGCAGCGTGGCGGTACCGTTGAGCCAGGAAAGCGTTGGGAAAATGTTGTTGTGACCGGCCAGACGCAGGGCGCGAACCTTGCCCAAGCGTTGCTCGGCTTCCGCGTAGGTGTCGCGGTAGTAGCTGGAGACCTCACCATCGACCCAGACGTTGGCATCGGGATTCTCAGTAAAGAAAAATCCGCTGCCGTGCCCATCCTGACCGAACTGTAGCGCGTCTTTGGCGGTTTCCCACACCGGGCGGGCGGTCTGACCATCGCCGAGGCGCTTATCGCTACCGTCGTCTTTCGCTCCCAGCACCTGCACCGCAGAGGCATGGCTGAACAGCGCGTGATACTGGTCGCTGGCAAACTGTTCGGCGGGGAATTTCCAGTTACAATCGATGGTCCACTTTTGTACGCCACCGACGATTTCGGTGCCGCCTTCACGACGATCGAGTACGCCGTCGAGATACCAGGCGATGTCGCCGAGATAATCGCCAAGCGCAGGCGCGGAGGTATCCCAGTTACCAAAAATCAGTCCCTTGTAGCTCTCTACGCCAGGCACTTCGTTCAGCCCCCAGTGCGATTTGCATAAACCTTGCGGATAAGCGCGCGGCTCCAGCGGGACGTCGATCAGCTCGCCGTTAATACCGTACGACCAGCCGTGATACGGGCAGGTAAAGGCGCGGGTATTGCCGCAGTCGGCGTAGCTGACGCGCATCGCACGGTGGCGACACTGGTTGAGAAACGCTTTGATGCTGCCGTCTTTCTGGCGAACCACCACCACCGCATCCTCGCCCATGTAGGTGTTAAAAAAATCACCGGGTTTGGGGATTTGGCTTTCGTGGGCGAGAAATAGCCAGCAGCGTCCGAAGATGCGTTTCAGCTCCAGTTGGTAAATTTCAGGGTCGGTATAAATTCGTGGGGTTACGCGACCGTTTTGCGTGTCGATCAGTTGGTAGATGTCTAAATTTGAGGGTGTGGTCATATTTTTTAATCCTGAAAGCTAAGATGTATTGACCTTCTTTTTTTGTACCCTAAGGATGTTGCTGGTTAGTTATCAATCTGTGAAATAGTAAATTTCTACCAGTTGAGACATTTTTTCGATAACAAGGAGAAGGGCATGGAACTGAGGCACTTACGCTATTTCGTAGCAGTGGCGCAGGCGCTGAATTTCACCCGGGCGGCAGAAAAGCTGCATACCTCTCAGCCGTCATTAAGCAGCCAGATCCGCGATCTTGAAACCTGCGTGGGCGTTTCGTTGCTGGTGCGGGATAAACGAAAAGTTGCGCTAACGGCGGCCGGTGAGTGCTTTTTACAAGATGCGCTGGCGATCCTCGAACAGGCGGAAAACGCCAAAGTTCGTGCCCGTAGAACGGTGCAGGAAGATAATCATTTCTCCATTGGCTTTGTCCCTTCCGCAGAGGTCAATCTGTTGCCGAAGGTGCTGCCTTTGTTTCGTTTAAAACAACCGGATACGCACATTGAACTGGTGAGTCTGATCACCACCGAGCAGGAAGAGAAGATCCTCAGCGGAGAGCTGGACGTTGGCTTAATGCGCCACCCGGTGTACAGCCCGGATCTCGATTATCTGGAGCTGATTCATGAGCCGTTGGTAGTTGTGTTACCGGTGAATCATCCGTTAGCTGATGAGCAGGCAATCTCCGCAGAACAACTACACGGCGTGAATTTTGTCAGCACCGATCCGGCCTATTCCGGCGCGTTAGCGATGATTGTCAAAAACTGGTTTCAGCAGCAAAAAAGCCAGCCTAACATTGTGCAAGTGGCAACCAACATTCTGGTGACCATGAACCTGGTCGGCATGGGGTTGGGGGTGACTTTGATACCCGGTTATATGAATAATTTTAATACCGGACAGGTGGTTTTTCGGCCAATTATTGGTGATGTCCCAACCATCGCGTTGCTGATGGCGTGGAAAAAAGGATCGCTCAAACCGGCACTGACCGATTTTATCGCCACGGTACATGAACGTTTGGCCGTGAGTCTGACGGTGTAATGGTTACAACTCGCTGAGCTGTGACTCGACATACAGATAGCCAATTCCCATGAGTTGCTGGGCACGATTGAGCTGGCCGAAGCTTATCTGAGTCGCTCTGGCGCGCGGGTTATCACCGTGATCAAACGGGTTAAACCCAGTTTGCTGCACCAAGGTATTGAGCCAGCTATCGCCAAAAGCACAGCTACGACCGTACAACCATATCTGATTAATATTCAGTATATTCAGAAAGTTATATAAACTAAGCCCAATGGCGCTGGCGGCATGCTCGGCCCAAGCCTGAATACGAACATCACCGTTCTGCCAGGCAGTAATAAGCTGGTCGGTGGTGAGCGTTTCCGGATCGTAAAGGGACGTCGGCTGCGATTTCATCCACACGCGGGCCTGTTTTTTCAACGCGCTCAATGACGCCACCGTTTCCAGACAGCCATAGCGACCGCAGTCACAGGCAATTCCATCGGGATGAACGATGGTGTGTCCAATCTGGCCGCTGCCATACAGACTACCGCGCCAGATATTGTCGTTAATCACAAACGATGAGCCGATACCGTAATCAACGTTAATCACGCAAAAATCACCGTTAGTCGCTGGGTTTTGCCATTTTTCGGCCAGCGCCAGCATCACGCAGTCATTGTCCAGGCGGACCTGTACGCCAAGCATCTCTTCCAGCAGATATTTTATTTCCACCGGTGTTTTCCACGGGGCCTGGGGCATGGTTTTTGATGCGCCGGTGATCGGATCAACCTGGCCGTGAACGCCGAGCGCCAGATTAATCGTGACCTCGGGAAATTGTCGACGGTATTCCCGCCAGTGTGCAGCCAGGGCTGACAGCAGCGCTTTGGGGGTTTCCGGCTTAATGACTTCATGACGCCAGTCGCCGATGGCAACCAGCCGTGCGTCCGCCAGTTGGCTGGTGATACTGGTAGGGGTGACGTTGATACATAGCGTCCATGCGCCTTTTTCTGGCAAATGATAGCTGCCGCTGCTCAAACCGCGCTGGCTTAAGGTTTTTCGCGAATGACTGATCCTCCCCTCATCCATTAGCTCTTCGAGGATATTGCTGACCGCCGGGATCGACAGGCTGGTGAGCTGCGCCAGCTGTGACTTGCTGAGCTGCTTTTCCCGCCACAGGTGCGACAAAAAGATCTGCTTATTCGCCTGACGAACCCTGGCGTTGTTGAACCCCGAACGCTGCATTCACTTAACTCCCTTAACTATATTGCGTGAGCATTGCGCATTTTAGCGCCACTTAACTGCCGCAGAATAGCATCAAGTTGAATTTTTACTTTTGCTTATTGAGTGGAGAGCGGCATGTACGGTTCAGTTAAAGTCTGGCAAGAAACGATAACCCTCCCAACGTGGACGGCGGGTGAAGAAGATGCCAACCCAATGTTTCTGGAAAAGCGGGTTTACCAGGGATCTTCTGGCGCGGTGTATCCGTATGGCGTGATTGATACGCTGACCGGCAAACGTGAAATGCGCGACTATCAGGCGGTGTGGATGGAGAATGACTTCATTCGCGTCATGCTGTTGCCGGAGTTAGGCGGGCGTATTCATCGAGCGTATGACAAAGTACAGCAACGCGATTTTGTCTACTACAACGAAGTGGTGAAGCCCGCTCTGGTTGGTTTGCTTGGGCCGTGGATCTCTGGTGGCATTGAATTTAACTGGCCGCAGCATCATCGCCCAACCACTTTTATGCCAGTCGATTTTACGCAGCAGCAGGGTGAGCATGGCGAATATACCGTATGGATGGGTGAGGTAGAACCTATGCGCGGTTTACAGGTGATGACCGGATTTACGCTGTATCCGGATCGCGCCCTGATCGAGATAACCGGGAAGGTGTTTAACGGTAACGCTACGCCGCGCCATTTTTTATGGTGGGCGAATCCAGCGGTGAAGGGCGGCGACGATCACCAGAGCGTGTTTCCGCCGGATGTGACCGCAGTATTTGACCACGGTAAGCGTGATGTTTCTGCGTTTCCTATCGCCACCGGCACATACTATAAAGTGGACTACTCGGCTGGCGTGGATATCTCGCGCTACAAAAACGTGCCGGTACCGACCTCCTACATGGCTGAAAAATCAGATTATGATTTTGTTGGTGCATGGCATCACGGTGAGCGAGGCGGGCTGCTACATGTGGCTGACCACCACGTTTCGCCAGGGAAAAAACAGTGGACCTGGGGCTATGGCGACTTTGGCGTTGCCTGGGATCGTAACCTTACCGATGACAACGGTCCTTATATTGAACTGATGACCGGGGTCTTTACCGACAACCAGCCGGATTTCACCTGGCTTGCGCCGTACGAAGAGAAAGTCTTCGTACAAAACTTCCTGCCCTACAGCGAACTGGGCATGGTGCAAAACGCCAGTACGCAGTTGGCGCTTCGTCTGGTACGTGAGAGTAACCAGCTTTCTGTGGGCGTTTATGCGATTGCGCCGCTGCACGACGTGCAGATTACGCTTTCTGCCGATGGACAACCGTTCTATGAGCATACGCTGACCCTGGAGCCCGGACAAAGCTGGCTGGCTGATGTGTCTGACGATAACCATGCGCGGGTAACGATGACTGTCACTGGCGCCGATGGCACTACGCTTTTGCAGTACGAAGAGCACATCGCGCAAGAGTTACCACTGCCATCGGCGGCCGTCGCGCCAGCGCTGCCAGAAGCGCTTTCTAATACCGATGAACTCTATTTTATTGGTCAGCATCTGGAGCAGTACAACCATGCCAGCCGCTATGCCGAAGATTATTATCGCCGCGCGCTGGACGTTGATCCGCTGGACTACCGCAATAATGTGGCCCTGGGGACGCTGGCGCTAAACCGCGCCGACTGGGCGCTGGCGGCACAATGTGCCGGCAAGGCGCTGGAGCGGGCGCATAAGCTCAATAAAAATCCGCGTGATGGCGAGGCGAGTATGCTGCTGGCCGCCGCACAGGAACGTCAGGGCGATGATGACAGCGCGTGGGATAATTATTATAAGGCCAGCTGGAGCGGCAACTGCCGGGATGCGGCTTTCTGGTCGTTAGCGCGTCTGGCGATGAAGCGTCAGGACTACGCTGGCGCATTGGAAAAGGTGGAGCAGAGCCTGCGCTTTAACGGCAGTAATAACCTGGCGATGGGATTGAAAGCGCTGGCGCTGGCAAAGCTTGATCGCAATGCGCAAGCGCTGGACTACATTCGCCAACAGCTGGTGGATTATCCGCTGAGCTATACCCTGCACTATGCGCGCTGGGCTATCTGCCAGGACGAGGCGACAGCGCTTGCGCTGATCACGATTACCGGGCGTCGCGGGACCAACGCGTGTGAACTGGCAGGCTGGCTGACCTCTTTGGGGCAAAAGGATGCTGCCCGTGGCGTGCTGGAACTGCTCGACAGCCAGGAAACGCTGCCGATGCTGTGGCGCGCCTCGCTGAGCGATAATCCACAACCCTTCATTGAACGAGCGCGTAAGTGTCTGCAAAATCGCGTCCGTTTTCCCAATACGCTGGATGAAGTACAGATGCTGCAAAGCCTTGAGCAGAGCGCATTTGCCCGCTATTTACTCGGCTGTTTCTGGTACAGCAAACGACGTTATGCCGAGGCGGTTTCCTGCTGGCAGTTCACGCTTGCGCAGGAAGCGGATTTCGCTCCGGCGCATCGTTTACTGGGGATTTACGCCTGGAACAAACTGCACGATGCGCAGCAGGCGAAACAGTATCTGTCGCAAGCCGTGGCGCTGGAGCCGCAAAATGCCCGCTTCCTGTTTGAACTCGACTATCTCAACAAGCTGATGGCACAACCGGCTGAACAGCGTCTGCAGCGGCTGGAAGCCAGCAAAGAGATTGTCTTCCAGCGTGATGATCTGACGGTGGAACTGCTCAGCTTGTGGAATGGGTTGGGGCGCTATGACGATGCCGCCGCAGTATTACGTGAGCGGGTGTTCCATCCGTGGGAAGGCGGTGAAGGTAAAGCCACCGGGCAATATCTGCTTAATCAATTACATCGTGCGCTGGCTGCCGTGCAGTCCGGCGACCCGCAAACTGCTATTACGCAACTGCAACAGGCGCTGCACTATCCGCAAAACCTCGGGGAAGGCCGTTTGCCAGGGCAAACGGATAACGACATCTGGTATTTGCTGGGGTATTGCGCGCAGCTGCAAGGCCATTTCGAAGAGTCTCAGCGCTACTTCTCCCGTGCGACGCGCGGCGGAAGCTCACTGGATGCCGGACGTTACTACAACGACCAGCCAGTGGACTATCTCTTCTGGCAGGGTATGGCGCAGAGAAAACTTGGCGATGATGCAGAGGCGGACGCTCTGTTCAATAGCTTCCTGCAATGGGTTGAGTCGCATCACGACAACGTGCCGGATGTCGATTTCTTTGCCGTATCGCTACCCGACCTGGTGGTGCTGGATACCTCAGCACAAGCAAAACACCAGCAACACTGCCTGTTTATCAATGCGCTCGGGCATCTGGGGCTAGGAAATAGCGCCGCCTGTCAGCGTGAACTTGATGAACTCCTGCAACTCAATCCGGCACATGACAAGGCATTACTGCTGCGTCACGCCATTAACGTAAGGCTTTTCCAGTAACACCCGAAACGGGTGGGGGATAACCTCACCCGAAACCTACTGTACCCTGCGTTTCCCTGAAAGAGGAATCATAATGAATAACGCGCAGACACATTTAAAGATTGGTTACGTCTGGACTATCTGCCTGGTTGCGGCCTGCGGAGGTTTACTGTTTGGCTATGACTGGGTGGTGATCGGCGGGGCAAAACCCTTCTATGAAGCATATTTCTCGATTACCGATCCGGCGCAATCCGGCTGGGCGATGAGTTCCGCGCTGGTTGGTTGTATCTTTGGCGCGCTGATTTCCGGCTGGTGCGCCGATAAATTTGGCCGAAAAATGCCGCTGATTCTTTCAGCGATCCTGTTTAGCGCTTCTGCATGGGGAACTGCCGTCGCCAGTAACTTCGATATGTTTATTGTCTATCGCATTGTGGGTGGCGTGGGGATTGGTCTGGCGTCTGCGCTAAGTCCGCTGTATATCGCCGAGGTCAGCCCGGCGGAAAAGCGAGGTCGCTTTGTTGCCGTTAACCAGCTCACCATCGTCATTGGCGTACTGGCGGCGCAGCTTATCAACCTGATGATTGCCGAACCTGTTGCCACAGGCGCTACGCAGCAGGCCATTGTTGAAAGCTGGAACGGTCAGACAGGCTGGCGCTGGATGTTTGGTGCTGAATTAGTGCCTGCGGTAATTTTCCTGGTGCTGATGTTCTTTGTACCTGAATCGCCGCGCTGGCTGGTGAAAGCGGGCAAAGCCGATCGTGCGCGTGCCATGCTGCAGCGCATTGGTTCGGCGGAATATGCCGGGCAAACGCTGAAAGAGATTGAACATACGCTGCAAAAAGATAATCACAAGGTCGCGTGGTCAACGCTGTTACAACCGCAGATCAAACCGATCGTGATTATTGGCATGGTGCTGGCAGTGTTCCAGCAGTGGTGTGGGATCAACGTTATTTTCAACTATGCGCAGGAGATCTTCGCCTCTGCCGGATTCGACATCAACGGTACGTTAAAATCGATCGTGGCGACAGGGATCATCAATCTGGTCTTTACCCTTGCTGCTCTGCCGTTAGTGGACAAAATTGGCCGTCGTAAACTGATGCTGTTCGGCGCGTCAGGATTGACGGTTATCTACGTATTGATTGCCGGGGCGTACGGGTTGGGCATTATGGGCTGGCCGGTTCTGGTTCTGGTGCTGGCGGCAATCGCGATTTATGCTCTGACGCTGGCGCCGGTGACCTGGGTGCTGCTATCAGAAATTTTTCCCAACCGCGTGCGCGGGCTGGCAATGTCGCTGGGGACGCTGGCGCTGTGGATTGCTTGTTTCCTGCTGACCTATACCTTCCCGCTGCTCAATGCGAGTCTGGGCGCGTCGGGAAGCTTCCTGCTGTACGGTGTGATTTGCGCGATGGGCTTCATCTATGTTCTGCGTAATGTACCGGAAACCAAAGGCGTGACGCTGGAAGCGCTGGAAGAACAGCTGGCGGCGCAGCATACAAAAGTTGGTGCATCAACCCAACCGCGAAGCGCCCGCTAATGGATGGTCTGCTGACGCTACAAAACGCACATCTGCGGATGTGCGTCGATCCGCAGGGCGGTTCTCTATTAAGCCTGGTTTCGTTACAACATCAACAGGCCATTTTACGCGAAGGTCATGGTCAGCAGCCTGGTGATTGCGGCCTGTTCCCGATGCTGCCGGTCGCGAATCGGGTGGCGGGAAATCGTTTTATGCTGCGCGGTGAAGAGGTGGTTTTACCTCAGCATGGCGCAGACGACACTTTCTTCCTGCACGGTGACGGCTGGCTGCAACGCTGGCAGATTATTACCGCTACCCAAAGCGGCTGTTTGCTGCAGTTGCGCAGTTGGCACCCCTGCGGCTACGACTATACGGCGCGGCTTTGCTATCAACTGGAAACCTCAAGCCTGCACGCCTCGTTGACGCTCACTCATTGCGGTGAACAGCCAATGATTTACGGCTGTGGGTTCCATCCGTTTTTCGCCTTTGATAAGCGCAGCACGGCGCAGTTCACTGCCAGCGGTTACTGGCCGGAGGGGGAACAGCATCTGCCGCTGGAATGGCAATGCGATATCCCTTCAGCGGCGGATTTCATGCATGCGCAATACGGTGAGGATAGCTGGCTGAATGTCGGATATTCTGGCTGGAGCGGGCGGGCCGTTATTCAGCGGGATGTGATGAAAGTCACGATTTTAGCGCAAACTCCGTGGTTGATGCTGTTCAGAATGTCGGGTGAGGAGTTCCTGTGCCTGGAGCCGCAAACGCATCCGGTGAATGCCCACAACATGCAGGGGCAGCCGGGATTGCAGGTTTTAGCGCAGGGAGAACGCTGCCATTTTGCAATGCAAATTAGCGTCGAATAGGGCAAAAATCATGTTATCTGCCTGTTAATGCTCTCTTGCGCCAGCCTGCGTTTGTCGCCAGACTATCGCCTCCAAACGGGAGGGATTCATGGCTTTGCATTCCACGCGCTGGCTGGCGCTCGGTTATTTCACCTACTTTTTTAGCTACGGTATCTTTCTGCCTTTCTGGAGCGTCTGGCTCGAAGGGTTAGGGCTGACGCCGGAAACCATCGGTTTACTGCTGGGTGCGGGGCTGATTGCCCGTTTTCTCGGTAGCTTGCTGATTGCGCCGCGTGTGAGCGATCCCTCTCGGCTGATCTCAGCGTTACGTATTCTGGCCTTATTGACGTTGGTGTTTGCGCTGGCCTTCTGGGCGGGGACTAACGTGGCGTGGCTGATGGTGGTGATGGTCGGCTTTAACCTGTTTTTCTCACCGCTGGTACCGCTGACGGATGCGCTGGCCAACACCTGGCAAAAACAGATAACCATGGATTACGGTCGGGTGCGACTGTGGGGATCCGTGGCCTTTGTGATCGGCTCTGCGTTGACCGGCAAACTGGTGAGCCTGTTCGACTATCGGGTGATCCTGGTCCTGTTATCGCTTGGCGCCGCCTCAATGCTGCTGGGCATGATGATTCGCCCGAGCGTGCAACCAGCGGGTGAAAACCGTCAGCAGGAGAGCGCAGGATGGCCCGCCTGGCGCGCGCTAATAACCCAAAGCTGGCGCTTTCTGGCCTGCGTGAGTCTGCTGCAGGGCGCGCATGCAGCTTATTACGGTTTCAGCGCCATTTACTGGCAGTCTGCCGGGTATTCCGCTTCGGCGGTGGGCTATTTATGGTCATTAGGCGTGGTGGCGGAAGTGATTATTTTTGCGCTCAGCCACAAGCTGTTCCGCCGCTTTAGCGCTCGCGATCTTCTGCTGCTTTCCGCCGTTTGCGGCGTGGCGCGTTGGGGTCTGATGGGCTGGAGCACAGAGCTGCCATGGCTGATTGTGGTGCAAATCCTGCATTGCGGAACGTTTACCGTCTGCCACCTGGCGGCGATGCGTTACATTGCTGCGCGACAGGGCAGTGAAGTGATTCGTCTGCAGGCGGTATATTCTGCGGTGGCGATGGGCGGCAGTATCGCCATCATGACCGTTTTCGCCGGCTATCTGTACCAGAACCTGGGCAGCGGCGTATTCTGGGTGATGGCGCTGGTGGCGCTACCAGCTATCGTTCTGCGCCCGAAAGTGGTGGCGCAGCCTGCGACGTTATGATTCAAGGATTTTGCGGATTTGCTGCTGCTGGTGAGACGTAAGCGCCAGATCCGCATGAATCAGCGGGGGAGAAAACAGCGGTAGCGGCGTGGTGTACGGTGTAATAATCAGCGTTACGCCACGCGGCGCTCCCTCTTTTTGAAAATCCTGCATCGGCATATGCTTTACGTTGAGCGGCAGCAGCGTCAGTTCGCGCAGCTGTTGCTCTATATGCGCTTCAAGTTGTTCGTTACTACCGGTCAGCAGGATAATCTGCTTTTCGTGCAAATCCTTCTCCTGCATCAGCCAGGCGCCGAAAATAACGGCGACCAGGCCGATCTCTTCTTCTGAAAACTGGACATCGTATTCCGCTTCAAAGCCGTGAATCGCCTCGCGGGTAGTTCGAACCAGCCGGGGATAAAGTCGGCTGAACTCCTCCGGTAGCGTGTTATCAATGCCGATGGCAAACACGCTGCGGTTCAGTGCCTGGGCCAGGTGGATATACAACTGGTCATTCAGCCCTTGCTCGTCGCTGAAGCGCACGTTGCCATACTCGCGAAAACGCAACACCAGCTGCGCAATAGCAAGGCGCAGGCGGCGATCCTGCTGGTGATTATCGCGGATCGGGTCGGGGATGCGGATCATTGAGAATAACAACGCCATAAACAGCGATTCGCCCAGCGGCGCACTTTGCATGACGTGGCGCTGCCAGTGGCGGCCAATTTCCTCGGCGAGCGGATACTCCGCGCAGGATTGCGCCCACCGTTGCTGGAGTGGATTAAACTCCGGGGTGATCCCCGCGTGGTGCTGTAGCAGACAATATTGTAAATACAAGCGCAGGAACTGGATGTCACGACACTCAAACGGCTTCTGTAAGCGCCGGGAGCACAGATTGATGAGCGCATGCAGATTGGTGTCGTCATACAGAGTACGTGCGATACCTTGTTGTTTAAGAGCAATTTTTAAAGTGGGCGTGAAATGCTGAGCGATAAAAGTAGGGCAAATCCGCAGGCCACGGCGCAGCCACTGCAACAGACACAGACGCTGATTTAGCGGGGTTCCTTCGATCGCATAGCCACCATTCTGCGCGGTGGCTATCGTGAGCCGGTGATAGCGCTGGATTTCGAGCCCTGCGCCAATAATATCTTCCTGAACCGTGGCATCATCGACACCGTTGAGGCTGCTGAAGGTTTGTGTAGTCGCGATTTGCCCCGGCAGGAAAAGCGTCAGCAGAACCTGGCAACGGCGCTGGGGAGCGGAAAGTACAGATGGCGGAGCAAGCGTTGACATCATCTGTAGGGTCTCCCGTAAGTATGTTTGATAAGAATAGCTAAAGTTTGCTCATAGATTTGAGGAATGGAATGCTTTCCACCAGGAATGCTGGAGAGCGTCACAGAATTTTTAACGTGCGGAACAGATAGCGGTAGTGGAACGCAGCGCGTTAATCCGCTTTTTCACTGTTTTATCTTTTTGTTGAGATATAAAAAATGCCAGAAGGGGGAATACTGGCGGAGGGAGGTATGAAAATGCTATCTCAGAGAAGTGAAAAACCTAAAGTGAACGTAGCAATACGACGGAGGCAACAGATTCATTACCTCCGTAACAGCTGTCTGGCGTTACTTCTCACGACTCAGCGTTAATCCCACATCGCCGCCCGGATGTACCGCCAGCAGCGTTTCCTTTGAGTATCCGCTCTCGCTCATCAGACAGGCACAGGCGGCGTCAAAGATAGCCAGCACCAGTAAAATAGAGGTGGTAGCCAACATGTTCAGCGGATCGGCCTCGCGCTGTACACCGGTGGAAATCACTAGCCTCGAGGCTTTAGCAATGGCCGAATCGGCGTTTTCAGTCACGCTCAGGATGGGCACATTCCTCGCAGCCAACCCGGGCAGCAGCCGGGTGAGCTCGTCCGAATTCCCCCCGCGTGACAGCATAATCACCAGGTCGTCGGCGCGTAAAAAACCGAGATCGCCATGTGCTGCGTCCGTCGCGTTGAGGTAAATCGCCGGACGTTCCACGCAGGCAAGCATATGTGCGACTTTACGCGCTGCAATGCCAGAGGTACCGACGCCGGTGACGACGATTTTGCCCTGACAACCGCGCAGCTCCGCCATCAGCGACAGCCAGAGCGGTTCAGTCAGGTGCTGCCCCAACCCCGCCAGGGCATCGCTATAGAGCTGGAATACGCCGCTGGCCTGAGACCAGGAGTTACTCATGCGTCCTCCTGCATCAACTGGCGGTATTTCATATGATCCTGATACATCTCGTGGAATACCCGATATTTGCGATCGTAGTACTGCTTAATGCGATTAGTCTGCGGGGTAACCGTTTTACCAATCCGGCTCATCGCTGACATTGCTTCCGGGAAGGTATCGAACACGCCCGCGGCGATAGTTCCCATCATGGCGCCACCCAGCAGCATGGCTTCGCTCTCTTCAGGCAGCAGCATCGCACAGCCGGTGGCGTTGGCATGCTCCTGAACGAAGATCGGGTTTTTCGTCCCGCCGCCGCTGGCCATAATGGTATCGATCGTGTAGCCGCTTTGATTCATCGTTTCAATGATATGACGGGTTCCCAGCGCAATGGCCTGAATGGTCGCGAGGTACTGTAACGCCATATCTTCCGGCGTGCGCGACAGCTTCAGTCCAGTGATAGCGCCTGTGAGCGTTGGGTTGGCGCGCGGTGAACGGTTGCCGTGGAAATAGGGCAGGATGTGCATATCGCGGGTTAAAAATGCGATATCTTCCGGCTCACCGGCCATTTTACGCAGCAGCGTATTCAACACTTCATAAATGGTCTGCCCTTGAGATTTAGCCTGGGTCAACAAGGTTTCGTAACAAGGATGCGACTGAATAACGTGGTCGATTAACGCCCCGGTTGCCGACTGTCCACCTTCGTTAAGCCAGTATTCTGGCAGCACTGCTGAGTAGTAAGGCCCCCAAACACCGCCGATAAAACGCGGCTCTTTGGAAATCGCCATGTGTCCGGTAGAGGTGCCGCCAATCAGCGCGACGCGGCGATCGAAATCCGCTACCTCGCCGGAAACACCGCTCGCGCCGAGCGTGCCGAGCGTACCGGCGTGGGCATCGATGATCGAGACGCTGACAGCGGTCCCCGGAATCAGCCCCATTTCGCTGGCGGCGCGCGCAGAAAGACCATGACCGAGCGGTTCGCCCATGGTTTTCACGTAGCGACCAATTTTGGCGGCATCATGTTCCAGCAAGTCTTCCAGCCCAATCTGGCGGAAATAGCTGGCATCCCATTTGTCTTCATGGCCCATATAGGTCCATTTACACACCGTCGAGCACAGTGAGCGCGTGTCATCGCCCGTTGCGCGCCAGGTCAGGAAATCGGGCAGGTCAAAGTAGTATCCCGCATTGGCCCAGGTGTTGGGCATATGTTGCTTCAACCACAGCAGTTTGGGCGTTTGCATTTCCGGGGAGATAATACCGCCAACGTAGTCCAGCACCCGATGATGCAGGGCGTTAATGCGCTCAGCCTGAGTAATGGCGCGGTGATCCATCCACACAATGATATTCTGTTCGCTGCGCCCGGACGGACTAATGGTCAGTGGTTTACCTTCTTTGTCCAACACCACCAGTGAACAGGTCGCGTCAAAGCCCAGACCTTTCACCTGGATAGGGTTGATATCCGACTGGTTAATCGCATCGCGAACCGCGTTACACACCGCCTGCCAGATGTTATCGGAAGACTGCTCAACAAAATCGGCCTGCGGACGGTAAATCTCGATGGCCCGACTGGCCTGGCCGACCATTCTGCCGTTGAGATCAAACACGCCAGCACGGGCGCTTCCGGTTCCGACATCCACACCAATAAAGTAACTTGCCATAATTTTTTCTCCTGAAATCAGGCTTTACGATTCTGTAATGCGATAAAGAGGATCAGCACCGCGCCCCACAGCGCCATCGTCAGATAGCTGCTGACCCCCAGCAAGTTAAGACCGCTTTCCAGCATTTGCAGCACAATCAGCGCCAGTACCAGGCCGATAATGCGTCCGAAGCCGCCATCCGGATTGATGCCACCGAGTACGGAGGCAAGGATGGTGACCAGCAGGTAGGACTCACCGTATCCGGCTTTTGCCGAGTTGAATTTCGCCATCATCAGAATGGCGGCGACCCAGCCGAGCAGGGCTGAAATCACGTACACGGAAATTTGTACCCGTACGGTATTCACACCACTGTAGCGGGTAGCCTGTTCATTGGAGCCGACGAGATAAAGACTGCGCCCCAGCGTGGTGTGCTCCAGCAGTACCCATAGCAGGATTGCCACCAGGAAAAAGAGCAACAGTGCCACCGGAATACCCGCAATCGTGGCGTTGCCAAGGTACTGAATGGCGGTCGGGAAACCCGAAATCACCGTCCCGTTGGAGAGCAGAATATTCAGCCCGGAGATAAGTGTCATCGTGCCGAGGGTGGCGAGAATCGGTGAGACGCCGACCCAGGCAATCAGCGCGCCGTTGAGCGTACCGATAGCCACCGCCACGGCTGCGCCTGCCAGCAGCGCCAGCACCAGAAACAGCGGGTTATCCGGATGGGTAACGATAATCGCTGCCATTACCAGCGAGCAGGCGTTCGCCCCGGCAATAATTGACAGGTTAATGCCGCCGGTCAGCATGGTCATACCCATCCCGAGGGCCAGCATGCCGAGGATCGGTAACTGTGAGCCTATCGACTGGAAGTTAGCGACGCTAAAAAAACGGCTGCCGAGCAGGGCTGAGAAAACCAGGGCGACGACCACAATAATGACGCATTGCAGACGAATGATGGCATCACCGGGTAAAAATCTGGCGATTGTTTTCATCTCAAAGCTCCCTTGCCAGTTTGCGTTTTTCGTTCCAGGCCGTGGCACTGATGCTGACCAGGATAATGGCGCCGCTGAATACGGTGTGCCAGTAAGAGGAGACGCTGAGTAGCGTCAGACCATTTTGTAAGAAGGCGAGCAAGACAACGCCGAGCAGGGTTCCGGTCAACGTACCGCGCCCGCCGCTCATGCTGGTTCCGCCGAGCACGACCGCCGCCAGCACCGTCAGCTCAAAGCCGAGCAGCGAATTGGGTGCAACTGACTGGGTGATTTGCGCCTGAACCACGGCGGCAACACCTGCCAGAATGCCCATATAGCCATAGACGTAGAAATGCAGTTTCAGCAGATTCAGCCCCAGGCGTGAGGCCGCGTCGCGGTTGCCGCCCATGGCGTAAACCTGACGGCCAAGACGGGTATAGTTCATCAGCACTGCGGTAAAGACGATCACCGCCGCCAGGCACAGCAGGGGCAGGGTCAGGCCGTAGTCGTAGCCATCTGCCGCGGTGAAGGAGAACCAGTTAATGCCGTTCATAAACCAGTCAGGGAAACCGTACAGCCAGGTGCCTTTGGTGGCGTAAACCAGAAGGCCGTAGTAGACGTTCAGCGTGGCGATGGTAATGATGATTGCCGGAACGCGCAGCCAGTAGACCAGGAAGCCATTAATCAGTCCAAGCAGCAGACCCACCGCAATCGCAATGGTTAACGCCAGTGCGAAGTTGCCGCCGTGGCCGATCACCCAACTGGCCATCGCATACTGGGCAATCGCGGTCATCGCCGGAAAGGAGATATCGATCCCACCGGAAATCAGCACCACAAACAACCCGCAGGCAAGAATGCCGAGAATCGCGTAGCTGGTGGCCACATCTGTCAGATTGCCGAGCGAGAGGAACTCATCGGTGCTGACACTTAGCCCAACCGCGAGCGCTACGACCAGCAGGCCCAGCCAGAATTCATGTTGTCCGATTAAACGGGACAGATGCATCTTATTCATTGATTACCTCGACCACTTCAGCAATCTCCTCTTCACGGCAGTGATGAGGATTAAATTCCGCCACCAGTCTGCCGCGACGCATCACCAGCACGCGGTGGCTGTTGTAATATGCTTCCGGAATTTCATCGCAAATCATCAGCACCGCCATACCTTGTTCCGCCAAATCGCGGGCTATCTGGTAAATGCCCTCTTTGTTGGCGATATCCACGCCGACGGTAGGCGAGTCGAGGATCAGGATGCGGGGATTGGTCGCCACCCATTTGGCAATGGCGATACGCTGGGCATTGCCGCCGGAAAGGGTTTTGACCGGCAGGTGCGGATCGGACACTTTGATATTCAGTTCGCGGATTAAATCGGCGACCAGCTTTTGCGCTTTACGATGATCGAGCAAGCCGCTACCGGTGTGCAGTTGATCAAACACCGTGACGATGGTGTTGTCGTAAATCGACTGCTCCATGATCAGCCCCTGCGTCAGGCGATCTTCTGAGACGTAGCCGATCCCGTGCTTAATGGCGTCGTGGTTATTATGAAGCGTGACCGGCTGACCGTTAATACGCATCTCGCCGCTTTCCGGGTGCGTCATGCCAAACAGGCTCAAACAAAGCTCGGTACGCCCGGCGCCCAACAGGCCGACAATCGAGACAATCTCGCCGCCATGCAGCGACAGATTAATGTTCTGGTATTTGCCTCTGCGGCTGAGGTTGCGCAGCTCCAGCAGGGGTTCTCGATCGTCGAATGATTTCTCCGGCAGCGGGCTGTAGTGGAAGCGTTGTCCGGTCATCAGGAAAGCCAGCTCGTGGCTGTCGAGTTCGCTGGCAGGATATGTGCCCACCAGTTTGCCGTCGCGCATGACGCTGATACGGTCTGCCACTTCCATTACTTCATCCAGACGATGGCTGACAAACACCACGCAAATGCCGGCCGCTTTAAGTTCGTTAACCACCTTCAGCAGTCCATTGACCTCCTGGCGGGTTAGCGAGGCGGTGGGCTCGTCCATAATAACCAGACGCGCATCTGCGGCAATTGCCCGGCAAATAGCGACCAGTTGTCGGTCGGCAATCGAGAGTTTTTCTACTTTTTTATCGGGATCGATATTCACTCCGATACGTTTCATGGCTGCCAGCGCCTGCTGTTTCATAGCACCACGACGCACCCAGATATCACCGCCCGGCAGATAGCGGTTGACCGCGATATTTTCTGCGACGCTAAAGTTGGGGAACAACGACAGGTCCTGGTAGATAACCTGAATGCCGTAGTGGGACGAAAGCTGCGGCGTCAGGTGATGGAACAGTTTGCCATCGAGTAAAATCTGCGCGCCTTTTTCCGGGTGATAAACCCCGGAGATCACTTTAATAATGGTACTTTTACCACAGCCGTTTTGACCCGCCAGACAGTGAACTTCGCCTTTTCTCAGCGTCAGATTCACGTTATCCAGCGCCAGCACGCCCGGGAATTGTTTGCTGATATTCTCAAGAGTGATAAATGCGGTGGTGTCTGTCATGGACAATACCCCTGCGAGCGCCCTGATGGACGCTGAGTGTTAGTTTGGTAGATAGCGCCGACCAGACGGTCGGCGTTATGGTTTCCCTGGTGTTGGCAAAAGCCTTAGAAACCGAGTGACTGTGCGTTGTCTTTGGTGACTTCGAGGATCTTGTTAAAGCGGATCACTTTCTTCTCCGTGTCGATATCGGCTTTCCCTAAACCGTCGATACTCAGATCTGCATTGACTTCTTTGCCCTGCAACAGCTGATCGGCAACCGTTACCAGTGCATAGCCCGCGTCTTTTGGATCCCACAGCAGCGCTTTTTTGATATCACCGCGCATCAGGTAAGGCGCAGCCTGTGCTGGCATGGCGATCCCGACGACGGCAATTTTATCTTTGGCGCGTTTTTTCTGCACAGCCTGACCCGCACCAATTGGACCCAGTGAGCCGAAGCCGATAATGCCCTTCATCTGCGGATAGGTTTTCATCAGATCCAGCGTGGTGGCGTAAGATTTATCAATGCTTTCCGCGACCGGCAGGCGTGAAGTGACCTCGAACATTTCCGGATATTTTTCTTTCTGGTACTTAATTGCATAATCCGCCCACGCGTTATGCAGTGGGACCGTCAGCGAACCAACATAGATTGCATACCCGCCTTTGCCGCCCATATTTTTCGCTAACTCATCGACGTTGGCTTGTGCGTATTTTTCACTATCGATGGTTTCGATATCCCACTGACCGATTTGCTCGTCCGGGGATTCGTGCGTCAGGACCACAATGCCTTTATCGCGCGCTTTTTTCAGTACTGGCTCAAGAACCTTGGCATCGTTTGGTACCACGATGATCGCGTTGACGTTTTTGGCGATCAGATCCTCAATCACTTTGACCTGCTGTGCCGGGTCCGGCGTAGACGGACCGGTCTGGTAAGCGTTCACATCCAGTTTTTTTGCTGCTTCGTTAACACCGGTTTCCATGCGGTTAAACCAGGGAATACCAGTGACTTTGGCAACCACAGCAATTTCATATTTTTCCGCCGCAAAGGACGTGCCGGACAACATGCATGCAGAAACCAGGGTTGCACTGAGTAATGCGAGTTTGAATTTCATAGTTGTACCTTTCGTAGGGGGCAGGACATGTCACGGCGTGAAGTTAACAACGAATGGAAGAGGGAATGAATCATAAGTTTGGAGAATGTGATATACGCCCACCATTGTGAATTTATAGAAATAAAATGGTTAACAATTAGTTAAATTTGAATGATTTTGCATTCAAGTGTTCAAACTAAGTGTTAAATAAACATTAAAATGAAACTTTTAATTAACATTTTATTATCATTTGACTTAGGCTTTGACGCCGAAAAGGTGTTTGGGTGGAATTTTCCGAAGAAGAAATTATCGAAACTGAGAACTGAATCGATACCGGAAAAGGGGGCTCAACATTTTTTCGTTCAATGGTATCCTCGGCACACTTGCGCCAAATACGGCATCATTATTTGTGGCGGTGTTGATTTTTATCGTGGAGAACTCATGCAAGGCGTTAAACGTATCTTTATGACGTTGTTTCTCGCTGTCCTGTCTTTTGGCGCAGGTGCGCATCCCCACAGCTTTATTCATCTGAAAACCGAAGTTGTGAGCGAAAATGATCGGTTCGTCGCGCTAAAAATGCGCTGGACGATGGATGAAATCACGTCGGCGGATCTGCTTTACGACGCGGGGAATGCTAAACCTGGTGATGAAATTTGGAAAAAACTGGCGGCGGAAGTGATGGCCAACGTTCTCGGGCAGCACTATTTCACCGAAGTGTGGCACGATGGGAAAAAGGTAAAGTTTAAAAACAGACCGACGGAATATGGCATGGAGCGTGAAGAACACCAGGCGGTGCTGACGTTCGTTCTGCCGCTGGCCGAAGCTCAACCACTGAGCGGTCAAAAATATACTATTTCAACCTTCGATCCGACCTACTACGTCGATATGAGCTATGACAAAGACAGCGACGCCCGGCTTTCGCAGACCATAAGCCAGCAATGCCATATTTCAATGCATACGCCGACGCCGAATGAAAACATGTTGAGTTTTGCGCAGTCGCTGGATAAAGAAGACGCACCGCCGGAGGATATGGAGTTGGGTAAACAGTTTGCACAGACGGTGACGCTGCAATGTCAGTAGTTTATCAACAACGCGCAGCCAGACGCCGTTGGCTCACGCTATGGCCACTGGCGGTCTTTTTGTTGCTGGCGACAGGCGGGGGGCTGTGGTTGTGGCAGGCCTGGCCTCAGGTAATGATGCAAAGTGTCGTCTGGCAGCGCGACGTTAACCAGCAGATGAGCGGGTTGCTGAAAGCGGTTGCCGCGAACCCCACACGTGCGGGCGGATCTCTGCTGTTGTTTAGCTTTATATATGGGGTATTGCACGCATTGGGGCCGGGGCACGGCAAAATCGTCATCACGACCTGGCTTGCGACGCATCCGTCGAAGCTCAAGTCGAGCATTGGGCTGACGCTGGCGTCTTCCCTATTGCAGGGGCTGGTGGCAATAGGACTGGTGGTTGTAGTGCTCACGGTGCTGCAACTGCCTGCCCGACAGCTGCATATGAGCAGTTTCTGGCTGGAGAAAGGAAGTTATGCGCTGGTTGGCGTGTTGGGCGTTTTATTGTGTGTCCGTGCACTAAAGAAATTGCGCCAGCTGCTGATGCGCCCGAAATTCACCGCCTTTACGCCGCACCATGTGCATCACGAGGGCTGCGGCTGCGGGCATCAGCATTTGCCCAACCCGGAACAACTGCAAAGCGGCGATGACTGGCGCGCCCGGTTGATGATTATTCTCTCTATGGGCATGCGTCCCTGCTCTGGCGCAATTATGGTGCTGCTGTTCAGTAAAGTGGTTGGCGTCTTTAGCTGGGGTATGGCGTCGGCGTTGGCGATGGCGGCAGGAACCTCTTTGACGATTACGTCACTGGCTTTGCTGGTACATAGCTTTCGCTCATTGGCGGTGAAAATTAGCGGGCATAAAGCGCCGGTGCTGTGGCGACAGATTGGCTGGACGACGCTGGCGTTAGCCGGTGGTGCGGTGCTTATTGTTGCTGCGGTAGTGATGTGGATGAGTGCGGTGCCGGTGGGGCGAGGGATAAGACCGTTTTAGGTTAGTGAGCGAAATGGTATGACTTGTAGGCCGGATAAGACGCGAAAACGTCGCATCCGGCACCACAGCAGATTAACGCTTCAGCGCATCGCTCAGCTCGTCACGCATGTTAGCCAACATGGCTTTAACAACGCGCGGGTTACCTGCAACGATGTTGCCGGTTGCCAGGTAGTTATGACCACCGGTGAAGTCGCAAACCAGTGCGCCAGCTTCACGCGCAATCAGCTCACCTGCTGCGAAATCCCATGGTTTCAGACCGATTTCGAAGTAACCGTCAACGCGCGCAGCGGCAACGTAAGCCAGATCCAGCGCAGCAGAACCTGTGCGGCGGAAGTCAGCGCACTCGGTAAACATTTTGCCAAGAATTTTCATGTAAGAAGCGGCGTGCTGCTTCGCTTTGAACGGGAAACCGGTGGCGATGATGGTGCCGTCCAGATCGCGGGCGGTGCTGCCACGCAGACGATAGCCGTTCAGCTGTGCGCCCTGGCCGCGAGTGGCGGTGAACAGTTCGTTACGCATTGGATCGTAAACAACGGCGACTTCAGTACGGCCTTTAATGCGTACTGCGATAGATACCGCGAAGTGCGGCAGACGTTTTACGAAGTTGGTAGTACCATCCAGTGGATCGATAACCCATTGAACATCCTGATCTTCACCTGCGTGCTCACCGCTTTCTTCGGTGATGATGGTGTGCTGTGGGTAAGATTTGCGAATAGTTTCGATAATAATCGCTTCGGCGGCTTTATCGACGTTAGTCACGAAATCATTGCTGCCTTTCTGGCTGGTTTCTACAGAGTCTGGGGTTTCGTAGTGTTTGGCAATTACATTACCCGCCTTGCGCGCTGCGCGCACGGCGATGGTCAGCATCGGATGCATCGGTCTCTCTCACTGGATGTTAAAGAACGGGAAAACGGCGCAGAGTATAGCAGCGAGTTCGGAATATGTCTTCGTTTTATGATAATATGCCCGAATAATCTTTAGCCGAAGAAATACAATGCTGCAAAATATTCGAATCGTGCTGGTGGAAACCTCTCACACTGGCAACATGGGCTCTGTAGCCCGCGCAATGAAAACCATGGGTTTAACCAATCTGTGGCTGGTAAATCCACTGGTTAAACCGGACTCTCAGGCCATCGCTCTGGCGGCAGGTGCCAGTGATGTAATCGGCAGCGCGCAGATCGTCGATACTCTTGATGAAGCGCTGGCAGGTTGCAGCCTGGTAGTAGGCACCAGTGCGCGCTCCCGTACACTACCGTGGCCGATGCTGGATCCGCGTGAATGCGGTTTAAAAAGCGTCTCTGAAGCGACGAATTCGCCCGTAGCGCTGGTGTTTGGCCGTGAACGTGTTGGCCTGACGAATGAAGAACTGCAGAAGTGCCATTACCACGTCGCTATTGCCGCGAACCCGGAATACAGTTCGCTGAACCTGGCGATGGCGGTGCAGGTCATCTCTTATGAAGTGCGCATGGCCTGGCTGGCAACGCAGGAAAGCGAGAAGACCACAGAATACGAAGAAGCTGAGTATCCGCTGGTCGATGATTTAGAGCGTTTTTACGGTCATCTGGAACAAACGCTGCTGTCGACCGGGTTTATCCGTGAAGGGCATCCGGGACAGGTGATGAACAAGCTGCGCCGTCTGTTTACGCGTGCGCGTCCTGAGAGCCAGGAGCTGAACATTTTGCGCGGAATTTTAGCTTCAATTGAGCAACAGAATAAAGGCAAGTAAACGTAACGCCTCCGGCAAGTAAAAATGGCACTGAAGGTTAAATACCTGACTAAATTAGTCAAGTAAATAGTTGACTGATTTAGTCGGGAATGTCAGACTTGCCCCTGCTATGCAATACCCCCATTTTACAATAAAAAACCCCGGGCAGGGGCGAGTTTGAGGCTAAGTAAGACATGAGACTGACATCAAAAGGGCGTTATGCCGTGACCGCAATGTTGGACGTTGCGCTCAACTCCGAAACGGGCCCGGTACCGTTGGCTGATATTTCTGAACGTCAGGGAATTTCCCTGTCATATCTGGAGCAGCTGTTTTCCCGTTTGCGTAAAAACGGTCTGGTTTCCAGCGTACGTGGACCAGGCGGCGGGTATCTGCTGGGTAAAGATGCCGGCAGCATCGCAGTAGGTGAAGTAATCAGCGCTGTGGACGAGTCTGTAGATGCGACCCGTTGCCAGGGCAAAGGCGGTTGTCAGGGCGGCGATAAATGCCTGACCCACGCGCTGTGGCGCGATCTGAGCGATCGTCTGACCGGTTTCCTCAACAACATTACGTTGGGCGAACTGGTGAATAATCAGGAAGTCCTGGATGTGTCTGGTCGCCAGCACACCCATGACGCTCCACGCACTAATCGTGCACAAGACGCGATCGACGTTAAGTTACGCGCATAATAAAAGTATTTTAGAATCAGGCCGGGGTGCTACACACCCCGTTAACTCGGTCGTACATCCAGCCGGTTGCCTGATTCCTTGCATTGAAGCGATGTACGGAGTTTATAGAGCAATGAAATTACCGATCTATCTCGACTACTCCGCAACCACGCCGGTGGACCCGCGTGTTGCCGAGAAAATGATGCAGTGTCTGACCCTGGACGGAAACTTTGGTAACCCAGCGTCTCGTTCACACCGTTTCGGCTGGCAGGCTGAAGAGGCGGTAGATATCGCCCGTAACCAGATTGCTGACCTCGTGGGCGCTGACCCGCGTGAAATCGTCTTTACTTCCGGTGCGACTGAATCCGATAACCTGGCGATTAAAGGTGCAGCCAACTTTTATCAGAAAAAAGGCAAGCACATCATCACCAGCAAAACCGAACACAAAGCCGTGCTGGACACCTGTCGTCAGCTGGAGCGCGAAGGGTTTGAAGTCACCTACCTCGCCCCGCAGCGTAACGGCATTATCGACCTGAAAGAACTTGAAGCGGCAATGCGTGACGACACTATCCTCGTGTCCATCATGCACGTGAATAACGAAATCGGCGTGGTGCAGGATATCGCGACTATCGGCGAAATGTGCCGTGCGCGCGGCATCATCTATCACGTTGATGCGACCCAGAGCGTGGGCAAACTGCCTATCGATCTGAGCCAACTGAAAGTTGATCTGATGTCCTTCTCCGGCCACAAAATCTATGGTCCGAAAGGTATCGGTGCGCTGTACGTGCGTCGTAAACCGCGTATTCGTATTGAAGCGCAGATGCATGGCGGCGGTCACGAGCGCGGTATGCGTTCCGGTACGCTGCCTGTGCACCAGATCGTCGGCATGGGTGAAGCCTACCGCATTGCCAAAGAAGAGATGGAAACCGAGATGGCGCGCCTGCGCAGTCTGCGTAACCGTCTGTGGGACGGCGTGAAAGATATGGAAGAAGTGTATCTTAACGGCGATCTCGAGCAGGGCGCACCGAACATTCTCAACGTTAGCTTCAACTATGTTGAAGGCGAATCGCTGATTATGGCGCTGAAAGATCTGGCTGTATCCTCCGGTTCTGCATGTACTTCTGCAAGCCTGGAGCCATCCTACGTGCTGCGCGCGCTGGGGATGACCGACGAGCTGGCACATAGCTCAATTCGTTTCTCTTTAGGTCGTTTCACTACCGAAGAAGAGATTGACTACGCCATTAATCTGGTTCGCAACTCCATCGGCCGCCTGCGTGACCTTTCTCCGCTGTGGGAAATGTTCAAACAGGGCGTGGATCTGAACAGCATTGAATGGTCACATCACTAATCGGTACCGATAAGGAGAATTCAGCATGGCTTACAGCGAAAAAGTAATCGATCATTACGAGAATCCACGTAACGTGGGTTCTTTTGACAACAGCGACGAGAACGTGGGCAGCGGCATGGTGGGTGCACCGGCCTGTGGCGACGTGATGAAGTTGCAGATCAAAGTCAACAATGAGGGTATCATTGAAGACGCGCGTTTCAAGACTTACGGCTGCGGTTCCGCTATTGCTTCCAGCTCTCTGGTTACCGAATGGGTAAAAGGGAAATCTCTGGACGAAGCACAGGCGATTAAAAACACCGATATCGCCGACGAGCTTGAACTGCCACCGGTGAAAATTCACTGCTCTATTCTGGCTGAAGACGCGATTAAAGCCGCGATTGCGGATTACAAAAGCAAACGTGAAGCAAAATAATTAAGAGTTGAGGTTTTATTATGTCGATTACCTTAAGCGACAGTGCAGCAGCGCGTGTAAATACCTTCCTGGCAAACCGCGGTAAAGGGTTTGGTCTGCGTCTGGGCGTGAGAACCTCCGGCTGCTCAGGTATGGCCTATGTACTGGAATTTGTTGACGAGCCGGCGGCTGAAGATACCGTGTTTGAAGACAAAGGCGTTAAAGTTGTGGTCGACGGTAAGAGCCTGCAATTCCTCGACGGTACGCAGTTAGACTTCGTCAAAGAAGGTCTGAACGAAGGGTTTAAGTTTACTAACCCGAACGTGAAAGACGAATGTGGATGCGGCGAAAGCTTCCACGTGTAACGCGCTTACCGATAACCCCACCGTGGTCGCCTGCGCGTGGGGTTTGTTTTACCTGACTCTCTGGTTTTGCTCCCGTGAACAACAGAGAATCGATGCCCTGAGAATGTTATGGACTACTTCACCCTCTTTGGCTTACCGGCCCGTTATCAGCTCGATACTCAGGCGCTGAGCCTACGTTTTCAGGATCTACAACGTCAGTATCATCCTGATAAATTTGCCAGCAGTTCCCAGGCGGAACAACTTGCTGCGGTTTCGCAGTCCGCCACTATCAACCAGGCCTGGCAAACGCTGCGTCATCCTTTGATGCGCGCCGAATACTTATTGTCTTTACACGGCTTTGACATCCGTAGCGAGCAGCACACGGTGCGCGATACCGCGTTTCTGATGGAACAACTGGAGCTGCGGGAAGAGCTGGACGAAATTGAACAGGCAAAAGACAGTCAACGTTTAGATGCGTTTATGCAACGCGTCAGCGAAATGTATAACGTTCGTCATCAACTGATGGTGGAACAGCTGGATAGCGAGACGTGGGACGCAGCGGCAGATACCGTGCGTAAGCTGCGTTTTCTCGATAAACTGCGAAGCAGTGCAGAACAACTCGAAGAAAAACTGCTCGATTTTTAATTTCCGGAAGCGAAAATGGCCTTATTACAAATTAGTGAGCCTGGTCTGAGCGCCGCGCCGCACCAGCGTCGTCTGGCGGTAGGTATTGATTTAGGCACCACCAATTCCCTGGTTGCGACCGTACGCAGCGGCCAGGCCGAAACGTTGGCAGACCATGAAGGTCGCCACCTGTTGCCGTCAGTGGTTCACTATCAGCAGCAGGGTTATTCTGTCGGTTACGATGCCCGCGCCAATGCTGCGCTGGATACGGCAAACACCGTCAGTTCGGTAAAACGCATGATGGGCCGCTCTCTGGCGGATATCCAGGCGCGTTACCCGCATCTGCCATATACGTTCCAGGCAAGCGAAAACGGCTTGCCGATGATTGAAACCGCTGCCGGATTGCTTAATCCGGTGCGTGTCTCCGCGGATATTCTGAAAGCGCTGGCCGCGCGGGCAACCGAATCACTGTCCGACGAACTGGACGGCGTGGTAATCACCGTTCCGGCTTACTTTGACGATGCACAGCGTCAGGGGACCAAAGACGCCGCGCGTCTGGCGGGCCTGCACGTATTGCGTCTGTTGAACGAACCGACCGCAGCTGCGATTGCCTATGGTCTGGACTCCGGTCAGGAAGGCGTGATTGCGGTCTACGATCTTGGCGGCGGTACTTTTGATATTTCTATTCTGCGCCTGAGCCGCGGCGTGTTTGAAGTGCTGGCGACCGGCGGTGATTCCGCGCTCGGCGGCGACGATTTTGACCATCTGCTGGCCGATTATATTCGTGAGCAGGCTGGCGTGGCCGATCGTAGCGATAACCGCGTACAGCGTGAACTGCTGGATGCCGCGATTGCCGCGAAAATCGCGCTTAGCGACGCTGATTCTGTAACGGTTAACGTGGCGGGATGGCAGGGTGAAATCACCCGTGAAACCTTTAATGAACTCATTTCCGCACTGGTCAAGCGTACGCTGCTGGCCTGCCGTCGCGCGCTGAAAGATGCGGGCGTGGAGCCGCAGGATGTGCTGGAAGTGGTGATGGTCGGTGGTTCAACTCGCGTGCCATTGGTGCGTGAACGCGTCGGTGAATTTTTTGGCCGTACGCCGCTGACTTCTATTGACCCGGACAAAGTGGTCGCTATTGGTGCGGCAATCCAGGCAGATATTCTGGTCGGAAATAAACCAGACAGCGAAATGCTGCTGCTGGACGTTATCCCGCTGTCCCTGGGACTGGAAACCATGGGCGGTCTGGTGGAGAAAGTGATCCCACGTAACACCACGATTCCGGTGGCGCGCGCGCAGGACTTTACCACCTTTAAAGATGGCCAAACCGCGATGTCCATTCACGTAATGCAAGGCGAGCGTGAGCTGGTGCAGGACTGCCGTTCACTGGCGCGTTTTGCGCTGCGCGGCATCCCGGCATTGCCAGCTGGCGGCGCACACATCCGCGTGACCTTCCAGGTGGACGCCGATGGCCTGCTGAGCGTCACCGCCATGGAAAAATCCACCGGCGTTGAGTCCTCAATTCAGGTTAAACCGTCCTACGGTCTGACCGACAGTGAAATCGCCTCCATGATTCAGGATTCGATGAGTTTTGCCGAGCAGGACGTTAAAGCCCGTATGCTGGCAGAACAGAAAGTCGAAGCGGCACGCGTACTGGAAAGTTTATCCGGTGCGTTGAACGCTGATGCCGCGCTGTTAAGCGCCGCAGAACGTCAGGCTATCGACACCGCCGCCGCGCATTTGAGCGAGGTTGCACTGGGTGACGATGTTGACGCGATAGAACAAGCCATTAAAAACGTAGACAAACAAACCCAGGAATTCGCCGCTCGCCGCATGGACAAATCCGTCCGTAGCGCGCTGAAAGGCCATTCCGTGGACGAGGTTTAATATGCCAAAGATTGTTATTTTGCCTCATCAGGATCTCTGTCCCGATGGCGCAGTTCTGGAAGCTGAGACCGGCGAAACCATTCTTGACGTTGCCCTGCGTAACGGTATCGAGATTGAACACGCCTGTGAAAAATCCTGTGCCTGCACAACCTGCCACTGCATCGTACGTGAAGGTTTTGATTCTTTGCCGGAAAGCACAGAAGAAGAAGACGACATGCTGGATAAAGCCTGGGGACTGGAGCCGGAGAGCCGTTTAAGCTGTCAGGCACGTGTCACCGAGGACGATTTAGTGGTCGAAATCCCACGTTACACAATCAATCATGCACGTGAGCATTAACAGAGGGTAGTATGGGACTGAAGTGGACCGATAGCCGTGAAATCGGCGAGGCGCTGTACGACGCGTTCCCCGATCTCGACCCCAAGACCGTTCGTTTCATCGATCTGCACCAGTGGATCTGTGACCTGGAAGAGTTCGATGATGATCCACAGGCATCGAACGAAAAAATCCTTGAGGCCATTTTGCTGGTCTGGCTGGACGAAGCCGAATAAGTCAACGGGCTGCCCACGGGTGGCCCGTTTTCCTGTATGCGCGAAAATAAGGATAAATAAAATGACAGAAGCCATGAAAATTACGCTTTCCACGCAACCCGCTGATGCCCGCTGGGGTGAAAAGGCGACATACAGCATTAATAATGATGGCATTACCCTGCACCTGAACGGAAAAGATGACCTCGGCCTTATCCAGCGCGCCGCCCGTAAAATTGACGGCCTGGGTATTAAACATGTCCAACTGGATGGTGAAGGCTGGGATACTGAACGTAGCTGGGCGTTCTGGCAGGGCTACAAAGGACCAAAAGGCACCCGCAAAGTTGAGTGGGCCGCTCTGGATGAGGCGCAGCGCAAAGAGCTGGATAACCGCCTGAAAATTATTGACTGGGTGCGCGATACCATTAACGCCCCGGCAGAAGAACTGGGCCCGGAACAGCTGGCGCAACGCGCAGTAGACCTGCTGTGCTCTGTTGCCTGCGATAACGTCTCTTACCGCATCACTAAAGGCGAAGATCTGCGCGAGCAGAACTACATGGGATTGCATACCGTAGGTCGTGGCTCCGAACGTCCTCCGGTACTGCTGGCGCTGGATTACAATCCAACTGGCGATAAAGAAGCCCCGGTTTATGCCTGCCTGGTGGGTAAGGGAATTACTTTTGACTCCGGCGGTTACAGCATCAAGCAAAGCGCATTTATGGACTCGATGAAGTCTGATATGGGCGGCGCGGCAACGGTGACCGGCGCGCTGGCGTTCGCCATCACCCGTGGTCTGAACAAGCGCGTGAAGCTGTATCTGTGCTGCGCGGATAACCTGATTAGCGGCAACGCCTTTAAACTCGGCGATATTATTCACTATCGCAACGGTAAAAAAGTTGAAGTGATGAATACCGATGCCGAAGGGCGTCTGGTACTGGCCGATGGACTGATCGACGCCAGCGCGCAAAAACCAGAATTGATCATTGATGCCGCCACGCTGACCGGCGCGGCGAAAACTGCGCTGGGCAACGATTACCATGCGCTGTTCAGCTTTGACGATCAACTGGCTACCCGTCTGCTGGCAAGTGCGGCGCAAGAAAACGAGCCGTTCTGGCGTCTGCCGTTGGCAGAGTTCCACCGTAGCCAACTGCCGTCTAACTTTGCCGAGCTGAATAATACCGGCAGTGCGGCCTATCCGGCTGGCGCAAGCACCGCGGCGGGCTTCCTGTCCCATTTTGTGGAAAACTATCAGCAAGGCTGGCTGCATATCGACTGCTCTGCAACCTATCGCAAAGCGCCAGTTGAGCAGTGGTCTGCGGGCGCAACTGGTCTGGGTGTGCGCACGATTGCAAATCTGCTGATTGCCTGAACGGTGTTTTTGTAGGCCGGGTAAGCGAAGTGCCACCCGGCATTTTGCCTGATGGCGACGCCGTGCGTCTTATCAGGCCTACAACCCATATACATAATTTGTGATCTCTATGTCCGAAACGAAAAACGAATTAGAAACCCTGCTGGAGCAAGCGGCGACAGAGCCTGCGCATCGTCCGGCATTTTTCCGTACTTTACTGGAGTCTACCGTCTGGGTGCCGGGTACAGCCGCAGAAGGCGAGGCGGTGGTTGAAGACAGCGCCCTCGACCTTCAGCACTGGGAAAAAGAAGACGGCACAACCGTGATCCCGTTCTTCACCTCCCTGGAAGCTCTGCAGCAGGCGGTTGAAGATGAGCAGGCATTTGTCGTCATGCCGGTGCGTACATTGTTTGAAATGACGCTCGGCGAAACGCTGTTTCTCAACGCGAAATTGCCGACCGGCAAAGAATTTATGCCGCGTGAAATCAGCCTGCTGATGGGGGAAGAGGGGAATCCGCTCAGCACCCAGGAAGTACTGGAAGGCGGTGAATCGCTGATCCTCTCTGAAGTCGCTGAACCTCCGGCGCAGATGATTGACTCGCTGACTACGCTGTTTAAAACCATTAAGCCGGTAAAACGCGCGTTTCTCTGCTCAATCAAAGAAAGCGCGGAAGCCCAGCCGAATCTGCTGATTGGTATTGAAGCGGAAGGGGATATTGAAGAGATCATCCACGCTGCGGGCAGCGTCGCGACCGATACACTGCCGGGTGATGAACCCATTGACATCTGCCAGGTGAGGAAAGGTGAGAAGGGCGTGAGCCACTTTATCACTGAGCACATCGCACCGTTCTATGAACGTCGCTGGGGCGGTTTCCTGCGCGACTTTAAACAGAATCGGATTATCTGAGTGAAGGAAAGCCGCCCCGAAAGGCGGCTACCTGGCTTACTTGCTCTGGGCGCTGAACATCACGCGTGCAGAATTACCTGAGTAACTCCGATCACCGTGAAGACACAATGCACCAGATACAACAAGCACGATACAGAAGTATCGTATCTTCATTGCGCGGTCCATGCGAAGACCGCATCACGACAGCACCACTGGCGATAATGCCGTGATAGCAAGCACTGATGTACGCTTGCATATACGGCCATGGGACATCCTTTCCTGAAACCAGTGCCCGCTTGCGAGGCGGCGAAAAGGGCCGGAAAAGATAATACCTCAAATAGTGAATAGTTTCGCAGCTAATTAACTTGACATTCACTCCCTTAAAAGGGACTATTTGCCCACTGATGTACGCTTGCATTGCTATGGTGACATAGCCTGCTGGAAAGGCCGCGAACCGGACCAGCACAAAAAAACCGCTCATTTGAGCGGTTTTTTTGTGGACGAAAAAGATGAATAAATCAGATTTTATTTAGCCTCAGATGGTTCTACCGGTAAATCGTTGCGAGCACCCCACTCGCTCCATGCGCCGTCATACAATGCGACGTTAGAAACGCCCAGCGTGGCAAGTGCCAGCACCACCACGGCAGCCGTTACGCCGGAGCCGCAGCTGGCGATAATCGGGCGGTCAAAGCTCACGCCGTGGCTGAAGAAAATAGCATCCAGTTCGTCGGTAGTTTTCAGCTCGCCGTCACGAACCAATTCTGTCCACGGTACATTAAGCGCACCGGGCACATGACCACGCTTCAGGCCCGGGCGAGGTTCGTCAACTTCTGCGTTAAAACGCGCAGCCGGTCGCGCATCGACAATCTGTGCGGTTTTTTCATGACTGGCCAGCAGTACATCGGTAACACGCACAACAGCGCCAGGCGTAAAGGCCACGTTAAATTCACCTTCAGGTAAATCCTCATCGCCTTCCTTGAGCATTAGATCATCGCGCTTCCAGCCTGCCAGACCGCCCGCCAGAATGGAGACATTTTCGACGCCAAATGTCCGCAGCATCCACCATGCGCGTGGCGCGGAAAACAGATTACCGTCATCGTAGATAACCAGATGCTTATCTTGATCAACGCCCAGTTCGCGCATCGCAACGGCAAAAGCTTCCGGGCGCGGCATCATATGCGGTAGCGGTGAGGTATGATCGGAAAGCGCTTCAATATCAAAAAAGACTGCGCCAGGAATATGGCCCGCACGATACTCCTCGCCAACGTCGCGATCTTCCTGTCCTGGAGGTGCCATTCGGGCATCAAGAATTTGTATTTCCGGGTCGTCAATGTGTTCGGCAAGCCAGTCGGCAGCGACAAAGAAGGCGGTGGTCATAGGCATCTCCATTTTTACCAGGTTTTGGCAAATTGTCGGATGTTTACCGTAAAGCGACAAGTAAAACAGGCTGATTTGTCAGGTGAATCCACATTAATCACTAAAATTAAGACAACGTTGTTCAGTTACTGACTTCCACCGCCGGAAATCTGACGCATAATAGTTGTTCTACGTAGCTAACGGGCCACTACGGCCAGGGATGAAAAATGAAACATTTACGCGTAGCGGCCTGCATGCTGATGCTGGCACTGGTCGGGTGCGATAATAATAACGAAAAATCACCGACGGCTGCGAAGCCTGATGCGCCTGCGCCACAGACAGCGCCAGCAAAAGATAAGGCTCAATTACAAAAACTGATGCAGCAAAGCCAGGGCAAGTCGCTGACGCTGCTGGATGCCTCAGAGGCCCAGCTCGACGGTGCGGCAACGCTCGTGTTGACCTTCTCCATTCCCCTCGATCCGGAACAAGATTTTTCCCGCGTCGTGCACGTTGTTGATAAAAAAAGCGGCAAAGTGGATGGTGCCTGGGAGCTGGCGCCAAATCTAAAAGAGCTACGCTTACGCCATCTGGAACCTAACCGGGAACTGGTCGTTACCATTGAGCGTGATTTGCTGGCGCTGAATAAAGCGACGTTCGCTATTGATTATGAAAAAAACATTACCACTCGCGACGTCCAGCCAAGCGTAGGGTTTGCCAGTCGCGGCTCGCTGCTGCCGGGAAAAGTGATTGAAGGGCTGCCGGTGATGGCCCTTAACGTTAATAGCGTAGATGTGAACTTCTTTCGCGTGAAGCCTGAGTCACTCGGTGCGTTCGTCAGCCAGTGGGAATACCGCAATTCGTTGACTAACTGGGAATCTGACAATCTGCTGAAAATGGCGGAACTGGTGTATACCGGACGCTTTGACCTCAATCCTGCGCGCAACACCCGTGAGAAGCTGCTGTTGCCGCTGAGCGATATCAAGCCGTTGCAGCAAGCTGGTGTTTACATCGCGGTGATGAATCAGGCTGGACAATACAACTACAGTAATGCCGCTACGCTGTTCACGCTCAGCGATATTGGTGTGTCTGTACACCGTTACCATAATCAACTGGATGTCTTTACGCAGAGTCTGGAAAACGGCGCCGCGCAGCAGGGGATTGAGGTCACGTTACTCAATGAAAAAGGACAGACGTTGGCGCAGGCTACCAGCGACGCTCAGGGTCATGTCAAACTGGAGACTGATAAAGACGCGGCTTTATTGCTGGCACGCAAAGACGGGCAAACCACGCTGCTGGATCTGAAGCTCCCGGCGTTGGATCTGGCTGAATTTGATATTGCCGGTGCGCCGGGATACAGCAAGCAGTTCTTTATGTTCGGCCCACGCGATCTCTATCGTCCTGGCGAAACGGTGATCCTCAACGGATTACTGCGTGACAGCGATGGCAAAACGTTGCCCGACCAGCCGGTGAAGCTGGAGGTCGTGAAGCCCGACGGACAGGTTTTACGCTCGGTAGTTAGCCAGCCGGATAACGGTCTGTACCGCTTTAGCTGGCCGCTGGACACCAACGCGCCAACGGGTATGTGGCATATTCGTGCTAATACGGGCGACAACCAGTCACGGATGTGGGATTTCCACGTCGAAGATTTTATGCCTGAGCGGATGGCGCTCAATCTCTCCGCCAATAAGATCCCGGTGGCACCAACTGATGAAGTGAAGTTCTCGGTGGTGGGCTACTACCTGTACGGCGCGCCCGCTAGCGGTAATGCTCTGCAAGGGCAGCTTTATCTGCGTCCATTACGAGATGCCGTTCAGGCATTGCCGGGCTTCCAGTTTGGGAATATCGCCGAAGAAAACCTGTCCCGCAGCCTCGATGAAGTTCAGCTTACGCTGGATGACCACGGACGCGGCGAAGTGACCACCAACAGCCAATGGCAGGAGACGCATTCTCCGTTACAGGTGATCCTGCAAGCCAGCCTGCTGGAATCAGGTGGCCGCCCGGTGACGCGTCGGGTTGAGCAAGCCATCTGGCCTGCGGATACGCTGCCGGGTATTCGTCCGCAGTTTGCGGCAAAAGCTGTCTATGACTACCGCACCGATACCACCGTGAATCAGCCTATCGTTGATGAAAACAGCAACGCCGCTTTCGACATTGTGTATGCCGATGCGCAAGGAGAGAAAAAAGCGGTGTCGGGTTTGCAGGTGCGTTTGATCCGCGAGCGACGAGATTATTACTGGAACTGGTCTGAAGGCGAGGGCTGGCAATCACAGTTCGATCAAAAGGATCTGGTTGAAGGTGAGCAGACTCTGGATCTTAAGGCCGATGAAACCGGTAAAGTCAGCTTCCCGGTTGAGTGGGGCGCCTATCGTCTGGAAGTGAAAGCTCCGAATGATGCGGTGAGCAGCGTACGCTTCTGGGCCGGTTATAGCTGGCAGGATAACAGCGACGGCAGTGGGGCTGTGCGTCCCGATCGCGTGACGCTGAAACTGGACAAACCCAGCTATCGTCCCGGTGATACCATGAAGCTGCACGTTGCCGCTCCCGCTGCTGGCAAAGGTTATGCGATGGTGGAATCCAGCGAAGGCCCGCTGTGGTGGCAAGAAATAGACGTACCGGCGGATGGTCTTGATATCTCCATCCCAATCGATAAAACCTGGAATCGCCACGATTTGTATCTTAGTGCGCTGGTGGTTCGTCCTGGCGACAAGTCCCGTTCGGCAACGCCAAAACGGGCGGTCGGTTTACTGCATTTGCCGTTAGGTGACGAAAACCGTCGTCTGGCGCTGGCGCTGGAAAACCCGGCGAAAATACGTCCAAACCAGCCGTTGACCGTCAAGATTAAAGCCAGCGTCAAAAATGGCGACGTACCAAAACAGGTTAACGTGCTGGTCTCTGCCGTTGATAGCGGGGTGCTGAACATTACCGATTACGCCACGCCGGATCCGTGGCAGGCGTTTTTCGGGCAAAAACGCTATGGCGCAGATATTTATGATATTTACGGCCAGGTGATCGAAGGGCAAGGACGCCTGGCGGCGCTGCGCTTTGGTGGTGATGGCGATGAATTAAAACGCGGCGGTAAGCCACCGGTTAATCACGTCAATATCGTGGCGCAACAGGCGCTGCCGGTCACGCTTAACGAGCAGGGCGAAGGTACGGTGACGTTACCTATTGGTGATTTCAACGGCGAGCTGCGGGTAATGGCGCAGGCCTGGACGACGGATGACTTTGGCAGCAGCGAAAGCAAGGTGATTGTTGCCGCGCCAGTAATTGCTGAACTGAATATGCCGCGTTTTCTGGCGGGAGGCGATACCTCGCGCCTGACGCTGGACGTGACTAACCTGACTGACAAACCGCAAACGCTGAATATTAAGCTCGCGGCCAATGGTTTACTGGAGCTGATGGGGCAAGATCCCGCGCCGGTAAATCTGGCGCCAGGCGTAAGGACTATGCTGTTTATTCCGGTGCGCGCGCGGGAAGGGTTTGGCGATGGCGAAATTCAGGCAGAAATTAGCGGTCTGACTTTACCGGGTGAAACGCTGCCTGTTCAGCATAAACAGTGGAAGATTGGCGTGCGTCCGGCGTTCCCGGCGCAAACCGTTAATAACGGTGTCGCACTTCAGCCGGGCGCGACCTGGCAGCTTTCGGGCGAAGAACTGACCAATTTCTCCCCTGTGACGATGCAGGGGCAACTGCTGTTCAGCGGTAAGCCGCCGCTAAATCTGGCGCGCTATATCCGCGAACTGAAAGCGTACCCTTACGGTTGTCTGGAGCAAACGGCGAGCGGGTTGTTCCCATCCTTATACACCAACGCTGCGCAATTGAAGGCGTTAGGTATTGTGGGCGACAGCGATGAAAAACGTCGCGCGGCAGTTGATATTGGGATTTCCCGTTTAGTGCAGATGCAGCGTGATAACGGCGGTTTTGCGCTGTGGGATAAAAACGGGTCGGAAGAGTACTGGCTGACCGCGTATGTCATGGATTTCCTCGTCCGGGCAAATGAACAGGGCTACAGTGTCCCGGTAGAGGTAATTAACCGGGGCAACGAGCGGCTACTGCGCTATTTGCAGGATCCGGGCATGATGTCGATTCGCTATACCGACGACTCTTCAGCAAGCCGGTTTGCCGTACAAGCCTACGCCGCGTTGGTTCTGGCGCATCAGCAAAAAGCTCCGCTCGGCGCATTGCGTGAGATCTGGGAGCGTCGTGCGCAAGCAGCCTCTGGTTTACCGCTGTTACAACTGGGGATCGCGCTGAAAAATATGGGCGATGCCAATCGCAGTGAACAGGCGTTGACGCTGGCCCTGAATACACCGCGCCGCGATACGCAACAGTGGATGGCGGATTACGGCAGTGCCTTACGGGATAACGCGTTGATGCTGGCCTTGCTCGAAGAGAACAAGATCAAACCTGACGTGCAGAATACGCTGCTGAACACGTTGTCAGAACAGGCCTTTGGACAGCGCTGGCTCTCGACTCAGGAAAATAATGCGTTGTTCCTTGCCGCGCGTACGTTACAGGATTTGCCTGGTACGTGGCAGGCGCAAACGTCACTCTCGGAACAACCATTAGCAGGGGATAAATCGCTAACCCGCAATCTGGATGCCGATGCGCTGTCTACGCTGAGCGTCACCAATACCGGTAATCTACCGCTGTGGTTGCGTCTGGATGTGAGTGGTTATCCACAAACCGCACCGACGCCTGCCAGCAACGTTCTGCATATTGAGCGGCAAATCCTGGGAACTGACGGAAATAGCAAATCGCTGGATTCGCTGCGTAGCGGCGAACTGGTGCTGGTCTGGCTGGAGGTAAAAGCCAGCCAGAACGTGCCGGATGCGCTGGTGGTCGATTTACTGCCAGCAGGACTGGAACTGGAAAACCAGAATCTGGCCAACGGCAGCGCCAGCCTGCAGGATAGCGGCAGCGAAGTGGCGAATCTGCTCAATCAGATGCAGCAGGCAGATATCCAGCACGTTGAGTTCCGTGACGATCGCTTTGTCGCCGCGGTGGCGGTCAACGAAGGACAGCCAGTTACGCTGGTGTATCTGGCGCGGGCTGTAACGCCGGGGACCTACCGGGTTCCTGTCCCGCAGGTGGAATCAATGTATATTCCGCAGTGGCGCGCGACCGGTGCGACAGAGGGACTTTTGATTGTCAGACCGTAAATGATACGCGGGTTGGGTAAACGCGGCTGCTGGCTCTGGCTGGCAGCCGTTGCACTATTGTTTGTGGCGGCGGTTTGGGCGGCAGATAAAATCTGGCCGCTGCCGCTGCACGAAGTCGATCCGGCGCGGGTCGTGGTGGCTCATGATGGTACGCCGCTGTGGCGCTTCGCCGATGCGGATGGTATCTGGCGGTATCCGGTAACGATTGATGAGGTGTCGCCCCGCTACCTTGAGGCGTTAATTAACTACGAAGACCGTTGGTTCTGGAAGCATCCCGGCGTCAATCCGTTTTCAGTACTGCGCGCGGCATGGCAAGACCTCTCCTCTGGGCGTGTGGTTTCTGGCGGTAGTACGCTCACCATGCAGGTCGCACGATTACTCGATCCCCATCCGCGAACCTTTGGCGGCAAGTTTCGCCAACTCTGGCGCGCATTGCAGCTGGAATGGCATCTCTCCAAACGCGACATACTGACACTGTATCTCAACCGCGCGCCGTTTGGCGGTACGCTGCAGGGCGTGGGGGCGGCAAGCTGGGCTTATCTTGGTAAATCACCCGCGCAATTGAGTTACTCCGATGCCGCGCTGCTGGCTGTTTTGCCACAGGCACCGAGCCGTCTGCGTCCGGATCGCTGGCCGGACCGTGCTGAAGCGGCGCGTAATAAAGTGCTCGAACGTATGGCGACCCAGGGCATTTGGCCTGCCAGACAGGTACAGGAGTCGCGTGAAGAACCGGTCTGGCTGGCGCCCCGGCAAATGCCGCAGTTAGCACCGTTATTCTCGCGCATGATGCTGGGAAAAAGCCGAAGCGATAAAATCGTGACTACCCTTGATGCCGGATTGCAGCGTCAACTGGAAGAGCTGGCGCAAAACTGGAAGGGGCGCTTACCTGCGCGCAGTTCGCTGGCGATGATCGTGGTCGATCACACCGATATGAGCGTGCGTGGCTGGGTGGGGTCGGTAGATATGAATGACGACTCCCGTTTTGGTCATGTGGATATGGTGAATGCGATCCGTTCGCCTGGCTCGGTGCTGAAGCCGTTTGTTTATGGCCTGGCGCTGGATGACGGACTCATTCATCCCGCTTCGTTATTGCAGGATGTCCCGCGGCGAACCGGGGACTATCGACCGGGGAATTTTGACAGCGGTTTTCATGGCCCGGTGAGCATGAGCGAAGCGCTGGTGCGCTCGCTGAATTTACCCGCCGTGCAGGTACTCGAAGCCTATGGCCCGAAGCGTTTTGCCGCATCGTTACGTAACGTCGGCTTACCGCTGTATCTGCCCGCAGGAGCTGCGCCGAATCTGTCGCTGATTTTAGGTGGCGCGGGGGCAAGGCTGGAAGATATGGCCGCAGCGTACAGCGCCTTTGCCCGCCAGGGAAAAGCGGGAAAACTGCGTCTGCAGCCGGGTGACCCACTACTGGAACGTCCGTTGATGTCGGCGGGCGCGGCGTGGATTATTCGCCGCATTATGGCTGACGAAGCGCAACCGCTGCCGGATAACGCGCTGAGCAGAGTGGTTCCTCTGGCGTGGAAAACGGGCACCAGCTATGGCTATCGCGATGCCTGGGCGATTGGCGTTAATGCGCGTTATGTGATCGGTATCTGGACCGGCAGGCCCGACGGTACGCCGGTGGTGGGTCAGTTTGGTTTCGCCAGTGCCGTGCCGTTGCTCAATCAGGTCAACAATCTTTTGCTCTCTCGCGGGACAAATCAGCCGGAAGATCCACGCCCTGAATCCGTGAGTCGCGGTGTGGTGTGCTGGCCGGGCGGGCAATCTCTAGCCCCCGGTGACAGCAACTGCCGTCGCCGTCTGGCAACCTGGTTACTGGATGGCAGTCAGCCGCCAACGTTATTATTGCCCGAGCAGGAAGGGGTTAATGGCATTCGTTTTCCTGTCTGGCTGGATGATGAAGGCAAACGTGTGGCGGCGGATTGCCCGCAGGCGCACGAGCAAACGTTAATCGTTTGGCCGTTGCCGCTGGAGCCATGGCTACCGGAATCAGAACGTCGTGGGGCGAGATTACCGCCAGTTTCTGCCACATGTCCGCCGCTGGGACAAGACGCTTCGCAGCCGTTGCAGTTGACAGGCATTCGTGATGGCGCGATTGTGAAGCGTTTACCCGGTTCTGCTCAAGCCTCATTGCCAGTGCAAACCAGCGGTGGGAGCGGTGAACGCTGGTGGTTTCTTAACGGTGAAAGGCTGGATGAACGCGGACGTCGTCTTACGCTACTGCTGGCGACTAAAGGGGATTATCAACTGCTGGTGATGGATGATGCAGGCCAGGTAGCGACGGTGAGATTTTCGATGCAGTAGACCAGTTGGTGACTGTTTGTTGCTAAAATTCATCTTATTTTAAAGAAATGTTACCTTCATCAATAGTCAATTGCCGGGATGCTCTTTATAATCCGCGCCAGGTCGTACATCTATATAGACAACAACAGAACACATTACAGAGGTTATCATGGCTATTGAACGTACTTTTTCCATCATCAAACCAAACGCGGTGGCAAAAAACGTTATTGGGAGCATCTTTGCGCGCTTTGAAGCAGCAGGGTTCAAAATCGTCGGGACTAAAATGCTGCACCTGACCGTTGAGCAGGCGCGTGGTTTCTATGCTGAGCACGATGGCAAACCGTTCTTTGACGGTCTGGTTGAATTCATGACCTCCGGTCCGATCGTTGTTTCTGTTCTGGAAAGCGAAAATGCCGTACAGCGTCATCGCGATCTGCTGGGCGCAACCAACCCGGCGAATGCGCTGGCCGGTACTCTGCGTGCAGACTATGCTGACAGCTTCACCGAGAACGGTACTCACGGTTCCGACTCCGTTGAGTCAGCGGCGCGCGAAATCGCCTATTTCTTTGGTGAAGGTGAGGTTTGCCCGCGCACTCGCTAATCTCCCGCGTCTTTCACGTCGCAGATGCGTTGGCTGCATTCGTTTACCCCGGTCACATAGTTTTCTATGCTCCCGGGGATGCTTGAACTTGCCGCCTTCCTGCGACGCGAAATCCTTTGGAGATGAATTAGCGATTTACATATTATTTTCGCTAATGCTTCGTGCAAACGTGGCATCCCTGCGCCAGACTTTGTACAATGCAACGCCCCGGAAGAGCAGATCGCTTGCCGGGGCGTTTCTTTTTAACCCTCCACGGGCCACAACGTGTAACAACGAGGCCGGAAAAAATTATGTCTGAATTAGTTAACACCTCTGAAGTCGTCATTCCTGCGGTTCCAAATAAAAATGGAAAAATTAACCTGCTGGATCTGAACCGTCAGCAAATGCGCGAATTCTTCAAAGAGATGGGCGAAAAACCGTTTCGTGCCGATCAGGTCATGAAGTGGATGTACCACTATTGCAGCGACAACTTTGATGACATGACTGACATCAATAAGGTGCTGCGTAACAAGCTGAAAGAAGTGGCTGAAATTCGCGCCCCGGAAGTGGTGGAAGAGCAGCGTTCTTCTGACGGTACGATCAAATGGGCTATCGCGGTTGGCGATCAGCGCGTTGAAACGGTGTATATCCCGGAAGACGATCGTGCGACCCTGTGTGTTTCTTCACAGGTCGGTTGCGCATTAGAGTGTAAATTCTGCTCTACGGCGCAACAGGGCTTTAACCGTAACCTGCGGGTATCGGAGATCATTGGTCAGGTCTGGCGCGCGGCGAAAATCGTCGGCGCGGTCAAAGCAACGGGCGTGCGTCCTATCACCAACGTGGTGATGATGGGGATGGGTGAGCCGCTGCTCAACCTGACCAACGTAGTGCCGGCGATGGAAATCATGCTGGATGACTTCGGTTTTGGGTTGTCCAAGCGTCGCGTCACGCTCTCCACCTCGGGCGTTGTCCCTGCGCTGGATAAGCTGGGTGATATGATTGACGTCGCGCTGGCGATTTCTCTGCATGCGCCGAACGATGAAATTCGTGACGAAATTGTACCGATCAACAAAAAGTACAATATCGAAACATTCCTTGGCGCGGTTCGTCGTTATCTGGAGAAATCCAACGCTAACCAGGGCCGTGTGACCATTGAGTATGTGATGTTAGATCACATCAATGATGGCACTGAACACGCGCATCAGCTGGCAGAACTGCTGAAAGATACGCCGTGTAAGATCAACCTGATCCCGTGGAACCCGTTCCCGGGCGCGCCGTATGGCCGTAGTTCTAACAGCCGTATCGATCGTTTCTCCAAAGTGTTGATGAGCTATGGTTTCACCACCATTGTGCGTAAAACACGTGGCGATGACATCGATGCAGCCTGTGGTCAGTTGGCGGGCGACGTTATCGACCGTACCAAGCGTACTTTGCGTAAGCGTATGCAGGGCGACGCTATCGACATTAAGACCGTTTGATGTTGGCGCACTACGGTATAATTCCTGTACCGTAGTGCAACGTAAGCCATATGAGGTTTTTTGTTGTCGTCGTCAGGTCAATAATAACGGTGCGTTTTTGTCGACTTTAAGGCAGTATGTAACGGCGTAACAAGTGTTTAGCCCTCAGGTTTACGCCGTTTTGTCATTGATAGTCTGACCGTTTTATACTGTCTGACGAAGGTTAACTGACCAGATGTTTCGCGGTGTGGGTGAGCATTGTGGCTCGCCGGCATCAGAACCCAAATATTACGCAGCTGTAGCGAATGAATACTGAAGCCACGCACGACAAAAATGAAACACTATCCACCGGCATTCGTCTGCGCAATGCCCGTGAACAACTCGGATTCAGCCAGCAGGCAGTCGCGGAGCGACTTTGCCTGAAGGTCTCCACGGTACGCGATATTGAAGAAGATAAGGCGCCAGTCGATCTCGCTTCAACATTCCTGCGCGGGTATATCCGTTCTTATGCGCGTCTGGTGCATATTCCTGAAGAAGAACTGTTGCCAGGGCTGGAAAAACAGGCTCCGATTCGTCCTGCCAAAGTCGCACCGATGCAGAGCTTCTCGCTCGGTAAGCGTCGTAAGAAACGCGACGGCTGGTTAATGACCTTTACCTGGCTGGTACTGTTTGTCGTTGTCGGACTGACTGGTGCCTGGTGGTGGCAGAACCATAAAGCGCAGCAGGAAGAGATCACCACCATGGCCGATCAATCCTCCGCTGAGTTGAATGCCGGTAAAGAGGGGGCGCAGAATGTACCGTTAGATACCAGCGCTGCAGCAAGCCCGGATACCACGTCGGCTGCTGAAAATGGCGCGGTAACGGATTCAGCGCCAGTGCAACAAGATACCGCAGCGGCTCAGGCCCCGGCTGCTGATGCGCAACAAAACGCCGTCGTTGCCCCTTCTCAGGCTAACGTCGATACTGCAACCGCAGCGCCAGCTACCGCGGCACCGTTGCCGACCGATCAGGCAGGTGTGACTACACCTGCAGCCGATCCTAACGCGCTGGTGATGAACTTTACCGCCGATTGCTGGCTGGAAGTCACCGATGCGACCGGTAAAAAACTGTTCAGCGGGATGCAGCGTAAAGATGGCAATCTGAATTTGACCGGTCAGGCACCGTACAAACTGAAGATTGGTGCTCCGGCGGCAGTGCAGATTCAGTTCCAGGGTAAACCTGTCGATCTGAGTCGTTTTATCAGAACTAACCAGGTTGCGCGTCTGACCGTTAATGCCGAACAATCACCGGCTCAGTAACAGACGGCAATGCGGGAGATTTTTTAATGCATAACCAGGCTCCAATTCAACGTAGAAAATCGACACGCATTTACGTTGGGAACGTGCCGATCGGCGATGGTGCGCCCATCGCCGTACAGTCTATGACTAATACGCGTACCACGGACGTGGAAGCGACGGTTAATCAGATTAAAGCGCTGGAACGCGTAGGCGCAGACATTGTTCGTGTCTCTGTACCGACAATGGATGCCGCAGAAGCCTTCAAGCTTATCAAACAGCAGGTTAACGTCCCGCTGGTTGCCGATATACACTTCGACTATCGTATCGCACTGAAGGTGGCGGAATACGGCGTTGATTGCCTGCGTATTAACCCAGGTAATATCGGCAGTGAAGAGCGTATTCGCATGGTGGTGGATTGCGCTCGTGATAAAAATATTCCTATCCGTATCGGCGTCAACGCCGGATCGCTGGAAAAAGATCTGCAGGAAAAATACGGTGAACCGACGCCTCAGGCGCTGCTGGAATCCGCTATGCGCCACGTGGATCACCTCGATCGTCTGAACTTCGATCAATTCAAAGTTAGTGTTAAAGCGTCTGACGTTTTCCTCGCCGTAGAATCCTATCGCCTGCTGGCGAAACAGATCGATCAACCGCTGCATCTGGGGATCACCGAAGCTGGTGGCCTGCGTAGTGGTTCGGTGAAGTCCGCGATCGGCCTTGGCCTGCTGTTATCTGAAGGGATCGGCGATACGCTGCGTGTTTCTCTGGCGGCCGATCCGGTGGAAGAGATCAAAGTTGGTTTCGATATCCTGAAATCGTTGCGCATTCGCGCGCGCGGGATCAACTTCATCGCTTGCCCAACCTGTTCGCGTCAGGAGTTTGACGTTATCGGTACGGTTAACGCGCTGGAGCAACGCCTGGAGGATATCATTACGCCAATGGACGTTTCGATCATCGGCTGCGTAGTAAACGGCCCTGGTGAAGCGCTGGTTTCTACGCTGGGCGTGACGGGCGGTAACAAGAAAAGCGGCCTGTATGAAGACGGCGTGCGTAAGGACAGACTCGATAACGACGACATGATTACGCAGCTTGAAGCCCGCATTCGTGCCAAAGCAAGTATTCTGGACGAAGCGCGTCGTATCGACGTGCAGCAGCTTGAAAAATAACAACGTGATGGGAAGCGGCATGCTTCCCGTGTATGATTGAACCCGCATGGCGCCCGCATTGTTCGGGTTAGCGCTGAGGGTTCATTTTTATATTCATAAAGAGAATAAACGTGGCAAAAAACATTCAAGCCATTCGCGGCATGAACGATTATCTGCCTGGCGAAACCGCCATCTGGCAGCGCATTGAAGGCACTCTTAAAAACGTGCTCGGCAGCTACGGTTACAGTGAAATCCGCTTGCCGATTGTAGAGCAGACCCCGTTATTCAAACGCGCGATCGGTGAAGTCACCGACGTGGTTGAAAAAGAGATGTATACCTTTGAGGACCGTAATGGCGACAGCCTGACGTTGCGTCCTGAAGGGACTGCGGGCTGCGTACGCGCCGGCATCGAACATGGTCTCCTGTACAATCAGGAACAGCGTCTGTGGTATATCGGGCCGATGTTCCGCCACGAACGTCCGCAGAAAGGACGCTATCGTCAATTCCATCAGCTGGGTGTCGAAGTGTTTGGCCTGCAAGGCCCGGACATCGATGCGGAACTGATTATGCTGACCGCTCGCTGGTGGCGCGCGCTGGGTATTTCTCAGCATGTCAGCCTGGAGCTGAACTCAATCGGTTCGCTTGAAGCCCGCGCTAACTACCGTGATGCGCTGGTTGCCTACCTGGAACTGCACAAAGAGAAACTGGACGAAGACTGCAAGCGCCGTATGTACACCAACCCGCTGCGCGTTCTCGACTCCAAAAACCCGGAAGTACAGGCGCTGCTCAACGACGCGCCTGCACTGGGCGACTATCTGGATGACGACTCGCGCGAGCACTTCGCGGGTTTGTGCAAACTGCTGGAGTCCGCAGGCATTGCCTACACCGTCAATCAGCGTCTGGTTCGTGGTCTTGATTACTACAACCGCACCGTATTTGAGTGGGTCACCAGCAGCCTGGGCTCTCAGGGTACCGTGTGTGCCGGTGGTCGTTACGACGGTCTGGTAGAGCAACTTGGCGGTCGTGCAACGCCTGCCGTGGGCTTTGCTATGGGTCTGGAACGACTTGTTTTGTTAGTTCAGGCAGTTAATCCGGAATTTAACGCAGATCCTGTTGTCGATATATACCTGGTCGCTTCAGGGGCGGACACGCAGTCGGCAGCAATGACGCTTGCAGAACGTCTGCGCGATGAAGTTCCTGGTGTGAAACTGATGACAAACCACGGTGGCGGCAACTTTAAGAAACAGTTTGCCCGTGCCGATAAGTGGGGCGCCCGCGTTGCACTGGTACTGGGCGAGTCCGAAGTGGCTGACGGTACTGTTGTAGTGAAGGATTTGCGCTCTGGTGAGCAAACGGCAGTAGCGCAGGATAGCGTTGCCGCGCATTTGCGCACTTTACTGGGCTAAGGAGAAGGACAGCGTGGAAATTTACGAGAACGAACACGACCAGGTTGATGCGGTAAAACGCTTCTTTGCTGAAAACGGCAAGGCGCTGGCTGTTGGGATCATTTTAGGGGTTGGCGCGCTGGTTGGTTGGCGTTACTGGACCAGCCATCAGACGGAGTCCGCACGCTCTGCTTCTCTGGCGTATCAAAATACGGTGACTGCGGTTAGCGCGGGTAAACCGGACAGCATTCCTGCCGCTGAGAAATTTGCTGCAGAGAATAAAAATACCTATGGCGCGCTGGCTTCACTGGAACTGGCGCAGCAGTTTGTTGACCAAAATGAACTTGAGAAAGCCGCAAGCCAGCTGCAACAAGGCTTGGCTGCGACCAGCGATGAAAATCTCAAAGCAGTGATAAACCTGCGTCTGGCTCGTGTTCAGGTTCAGCTTAAACAGGCTGATACCGCGCTGAAAACACTCGAAACCATTAAAGGTGAAGGGTGGGCGGCCATTGTTGCCGATCTGCGTGGTGAAGCGTTGCTGAGTAAAGGCGACAAACAAGGTGCGCGTAGCGCATGGGAAGCGGGTGTGAAAAGCGATGCCTCTCCTGCTCTGAGCGAAATGATGCAGATGAAAATCAATAATTTGTCCATCTGAGAGGGACCCGATGCAATTGCGTAAATTACTTCTGCCAGGGCTGCTTTCCGTTACCCTATTGAGCGGCTGTTCACTGTTTAGTGGCGAAGAAGATGTCGTTAAGATGTCCCCATTACCGGTGGTTGAAAACCAGTTTACTCCGTCTACGGAATGGAGCACCTCTGTAGGAAACGGTATTGGTGATTTCTATTCCAATCTTCATCCTGCGTTGGCGGATAATGTTGTCTATGCTGCCTCTCGCGCTGGTGTAGTTAAAGCGTTGAACACAGGCGACGGCAAAGAAGTCTGGTCTGTGAATCTGGGTGAGAAAGATGGCTGGTTCTCCCGTGCATCTGCACAGCTTTCTGGCGGTGTAACCGTGTCCGGCGGTCATGTTTATATCGGCAGTGAAAAAGCACAGGTTTATGCGCTGAACACCAGTGACGGTACTACCGCATGGCAGACGAAAGTCGCTGGTGAAGCGCTGTCTCGTCCTGTTGTGAGCGATGGCGTGGTATTGATCCACACCAGCAACGGTCAGTTGCAGGCCTTAAATGAAGCCGACGGCGCCATCAAATGGACCGTTAACCTCGACATGCCTTCTCTGTCTCTGCGTGGCGAATCCGCTCCGGCAACCGCCTTTGGCGCAGCTATTGTTGGCGGTGATAACGGTCGCGTAAGCGCCGTGCTTATGCAGCAGGGCCAGATGATTTGGCAGCAGCGTATCTCTCAGGCGACAGGCCCAACGGAAATCGATCGTCTGAGCGACGTTGATACCACGCCGGTTATCGTCAATGGCGTTGTTTACGCGCTGGCTTATAATGGTAACCTGACGGCGTTGGATCTGCGCAGCGGTCAGATCATGTGGAAACGCGAACTGGGCTCGGTGAATGATTTCATCGTCGACGGTAACCGTATCTACCTGGTTGATCAGAACGACCGCGTGCTGGCACTGACCACCGATGGCGGCGTGACGCTGTGGACGCAAAGCGATCTGCTGCACCGTCTGCTGACGTCCCCGGTATTGTATAACGGCAATCTGGTCGTCGGTGATAGCGAAGGCTACCTGCACTGGATTAACGTTGACGATGGCCGTTTTGTTGCCCAGCAGAAAGTTGACAGCTCAGGTTTCCTGACCGAGCCGGTCTCTGCTGATGGTAAACTGCTGATCCAGGCGAAAGACGGTACGCTGTACTCTATTACGCGTTAATCGTCGCGGCCGCTCGCTTTGAAAAACGGCTCCTGGTGCAGGGGCCGTTTTACTGTTTTTAACAACGGAGCAAAAATGTGCCCGTTGTCTGATGATTTTTTAAATGAGGCTTTAAACATGGTACCTGTGGTCGCGCTTGTCGGGCGCCCTAACGTTGGCAAATCCACGTTATTTAACCGTCTAACTCGCACCCGAGATGCGCTGGTTGCGGATTTCCCGGGTCTGACTCGTGACCGTAAGTACGGTCGTGCGGAAATTGAAGGCCGCGAGTTTATCTGTATTGATACCGGCGGTATTGATGGCACCGAAGACGGTGTTGAAACTCGTATGGCGGAACAGTCGCTGTTGGCTATCGAAGAAGCGGACGTTGTGCTGTTCATGGTGGACGCGCGTGCTGGCCTGATGCCAGCGGATGCAGCTATTGCGAAACATCTGCGCTCGCGCCAGAAACCGACGTTCCTGGTAGCCAACAAAACTGACGGACTCGATCCTGACCAGGCGGTTGTTGATTTCTACTCTCTGGGTCTGGGTGAAATTTATCCGATTGCGGCGTCCCATGGTCGTGGCGTTCTCAGCCTGCTGGAGCATGTACTGCTGCCGTGGATGGATGACGTTGCTCCGCAGGAAGAAGTGGACGAAGACGCGGAATACTGGGCGCAGCTGGAAGCCAAAGAAAATGGCGAAGAAGAGCCTGAAGATGATTTCAATCCGCAGGATTTGCCGATCAAACTGGCGATCGTGGGTCGCCCGAACGTAGGTAAGTCCACACTTACTAACCGTATTCTTGGCGAAGATCGTGTGGTGGTTTACGACATGCCGGGGACCACGCGTGACAGTATTTATATTCCGATGCAGCGCGATGAGCGCGAATATGTGCTTATCGATACCGCGGGCGTGCGTAAGCGCGGCAAAATTACCGAAGCGGTAGAAAAATTCTCAGTTATCAAAACGCTGCAGGCGATTGAAGATGCCAACGTGGTGATGTTGGTGATTGACGCACGCGAAGGGATTTCCGATCAGGACCTGTCGCTGCTGGGCTTTATCCTCAACAGTGGGCGCTCACTTGTTATCGTTGTGAACAAGTGGGATGGTCTGACGCAGGAAGTAAAAGAGCAGGTCAAAGAGACGCTGGACTTCCGTCTGGGCTTTATTGATTTTGCACGCGTACACTTTATCTCTGCGCTGCACGGCAGCGGTGTGGGTAATCTGTTTGAATCGGTCCGTGAAGCTTATGACAGCTCCACCCGTCGCGTGAGCACCGCGATGCTGACGCGCATCATGACCATGGCAGTAGAAGATCATCAGCCGCCACTGGTGCGTGGTCGTCGTGTGAAGCTGAAATACGCCCACGCGGGCGGTTATAACCCGCCAATCGTGGTGATTCACGGTAACCAGGTCAAAGACCTGCCGGATTCCTACAAGCGTTATCTGATGAACTATTTCCGCAAATCTCTGGACGTAATGGGGACGCCGATCCGTATTCAGTTCAAAGAAGGGGAAAACCCGTTTGCAAACAAACGCAATACGCTGACTCCGACTCAGATGCGTAAACGTAAGCGTTTGATTAAACACATTAAAAAAAGCAAGTAATCGTTGCTGATACAGATGAAAACCCGCGCTTGTCGCGGGTTTTTTTTCGTTATTCCAACGTCAACCTCAGCCCGCGCAATGTCAATCACTATTCGTTTTTTACCAAGTTTAAATCTAAGAAAGTAGACAATTGTCGAGTTTTCATCTTAAAGTCCCCCTGTTGGTACTAGACAAAACTACTGCCAGGTTATCAAATGGTTAAATAAATCTTCGCCGCATGTAAAAAATCGACCAGCTATGTAACTGGTCGGCGTACATCGCGGTGTTTACACGCACGACGACATAACTTTCGGGAGAATTATGCAATCCTCTGTTAATCAAAAAGAAAGCCGAACTTTCTTCGGTCATCCTTATCCGCTCGGCTCATTGTTCTTTACTGAGATGTGGGAGCGTTTTTCGTTTTATGGCATTCGTCCGTTACTGATCCTGTTTATGGCGGCTACCGTTTATGACGGCGGCATGGGACTGGCGCGTGAAAATGCCTCGGCGATTGTCGGTATCTTTGCCGGTACCATGTATCTTGCTGCGCTGCCAGGTGGCTGGCTGGCGGATAACTGGCTTGGTCAACAAAAAGCGGTATGGTATGGCTCCATCCTGATAGCACTTGGTCACCTGTCGATTGCGCTCTCGGCCATCATGGGTGACAACCTGTTTTTTATTGGCCTGATGTTCATTGTGCTCGGTTCTGGCCTGTTCAAAACCTGTATCTCGGTGATGGTGGGTACGCTGTATAAAAAAGGCGATGCGCGCCGTGACGGCGGTTTCTCGCTGTTCTACATGGGTATCAACCTGGGTTCCTTCATCGCGCCATTGATCTCCGGTTGGCTGATTAAAACTCACGGATGGCACTGGGGTTTTGGTATCGGTGGTATCGGAATGTTGGTGGCGTTGCTCATCTTCCGTATCTTTGCCGTTCCGGCGATGAAACGCTACGATAGCGAAGTGGGCCTGGACTCGACCTGGAACAGCCCGGTTGTGAAACGTAATGGTGTGGGCGCGTGGCTGCTGGCGCTGGCAGTTGGTGTAGCAATTGTTGTTACCCTGATTGCGCAGGGAGTGATTGTGATTAACCCGGTCGCGGTTGCCAGCATGCTGGTGTACGTGATTGCCGCGTCAGTTGCGCTTTACTTTATCTATCTGTTCGTCTTTGCGGGGCTGAACCGTAAAGAACGCGCCAGGCTGCTGGTTTGCTTTATCCTGCTGGTTTCCGCTGCGTTCTTCTGGTCTGCCTTTGAGCAGAAACCTACCTCGTTCAACCTGTTCGCCAACGACTACACTAACCGTATGATCGGCGATTTTGAAATCCCGGCAGTATGGTTCCAGTCGATTAACGCTTTGTTCATCATTCTGCTGGCCCCGGTATTCAGCTGGGCGTGGCCAAAACTGGCGAGCATGAATATTCGCCCAAGCAGTATCACCAAGTTTGTCATCGGCATTCTCTGCGCAGCGGCGGGCTTTGGCGTGATGATGCTCGCGGCGCAAGACGTGCTGGCAAATGGCGGCGCGGGTGTTTCTCCATTCTGGCTGGTAGGCAGTATCCTGATGCTTACGCTCGGCGAGCTGTGTCTGAGCCCAATTGGTCTTGCGACCATGACGCTGTTGGCACCGGAAAGAATGCGTGGACAGATGATGGGTCTGTGGTTCTGCGCCAGTGCGCTGGGTAACCTGGCCGCGGGTCTGATTGGTGGTCATGTGAAGGCCGACCAGCTTGATATGCTGCCAGATCTCTTCGCGCGCTGCTCGATTGCGCTGCTTATCTGCGCCGCGGTACTGATCGTTCTCATTGTTCCGATTCGTCGCATGCTGGAGAATACACAGACTAAACCGGCAACTAGCGCCTGATAGCACCTCGATGATGCCGGGGCAGACGTTATGCCCCGGTAATTCAACTTTTGAGGTGAGAACATGCTGTTAGGATTTGTTGGGCTGGGCGCAGTCGTTGAAACGGCATACTTGCCCGCATTACGTAGCCTCTTCGGTGATTCATTACGCTGTGTGGGGTTTGATGTTCAACCCACAAAACAGCCAGCAGGTGTGACGCGTTGTACGTCGCTCGAAGTGCTGTTTACTCAGCCTCTTGATACCCTGTTCATCACGACCGCATCCTTGCATCACCTTGAGGTGCTTGAACAAGCCCTGGCCTCTCCCATCGCACGTATCGTGGTTGAAAAACCTATTGTCGCCACGCTCTCCCAAATTGAAAAACTGAAAATGCTGCTGGCTCAACCAGGAGCCGCCGACCGTGTACTGGCACTCGACCACTGGATGGCGCGCATCGAAATGGTGAAACGAGGGGTGGTCAGCACTTTTGCCGAGATTGTGAAAATCGAAGGTTTTTTGCAGGAGCCAAGTGGATTTAACGTCGCAGGGGAGCCGATAGCGCTTAACTTTGCCACCGGTGAACCGGACACGCGTGAACTTCGCCACCCGGATGGCGTGATTCTGGATATCGGTACGCACGTGTTAGCAATGCTGCGGGAAACGGTACGGTATCTGGGAGGGAATAATGAGATGGTGCTGCGGTTAGTGAGTGCTAAAGACCGTCTGGGACGTGAGATCCCCCGGAGTGACCTGACCACGGCAGAAGGCGAGGCGCATCTTCAGGGGCAGATTAGCGGCATTCCACTGGATATCTGGCTCAACAAATATGCGGGGCCAGCTGGTGGGCAAAAAGGTCTGCGGCTTTATCTGCGTGACGGACGTATTATCAGCCATGACCGACGCGGTACAGAAGATGTACTGGAAGTGATTGACGGCGAGGCGGTACAAAGCTGGAGCATTACCGGTACGATTTACGCCCATTGCCTCGCTGAGCAAATTCTGGGAGCGCAAAGTTTGTTTGAACGTTGTCCGCAGGAGGTGAGCCAAACGACACTGCGCAGGCTGGAAGAAGTGGAGTGCCTGTTAACATTGCAGCAGCAGTTACGTGGGCCACATTAAGCGCATGGTGTTAAAATAAAATCAGCAATACATTTTCTGTATAAGGACACGATATGTCGATTACCTGCCCGGATTGTCATGCAGAGCTGGAGCCACAAAATGGTGTGGCGCACTGCGAGCATTGTCACAAAGATATTCAACTGGAAGCGCGTTGTCCGGAATGCCATCTGCCACTGCAAGTATTAAAAGCCTGCGGAGCGGTGGATTATTTCTGTCAGAATGGTCATGGACTGATTTCGAAGAAACGCGTGGAATATAATGCCGTAATATAAATTATATTATGAATAATTTTTGCTGATTAATATTTTTATGAATACTAATCAGCTTTAACTATTATTACAAATGTTTTATCTTGCTTTGATAATTCGGCTGATTTTTTAGGATTATATTTAGGTTGTAAAGGCATTCATTAGGGTAAATCATAAATATAATGTTCCTGTTGTACAGCAACTTTGTTAATACAGGAACATGTTATGGCCCGAAGGGTGCGCTTTGTTATCTTGCTCGTGCTATCCGTTTCTGGCGCAGTTATTGCCGGGGACAATATTGTTGCGCCTGCAGCAGCAAATGACATAAGCGAGTCTACGTTGCCCGATCTCGGCAGTGAATCGGTACAAAAAGAACAGCATAATAACGAAGATCAATCTATTAAAGAGAAAGGTGCCGACTATTTTATTAATTCTGCGACACAAGGCTTTGAAAACCTGACGCCTGACGCGTTGAAATCACAGGCGCAAAGCTATTTGCAAAATCAAATTACCTCCTCCACGCAATCGTATATAGAAGGGTTAATGTCACCGTACGGAAAAGTACGGACCAGTTTATCTGTTGGCGAAGGGGGCGATCTTGATGGTAGCTCTCTCGACTATTTTGTTCCCTTATACGACAACCAATATACATTGATTTTTAGCCAAATCTCCGCGCAGCGTAAAGAGGATCGGACCATTGGAAATATCGGTTTTGGCTTGCGTCAAAATGTGGGGGATTGGTTACTCGGCGGCAACGCTTTTTATGACTACGATTTTACCCGTGGGCACCGTCGCTTAGGTTTGGGCACTGAGGCATGGACAGATTATCTGAAGCTCTCTGGCAACTATTACCATCCACTTTCTGACTGGAAAGAGTCTGAGGATTTCGAGTTTTATGAAGAGCGCCCCGCCCGGGGATGGGATATTCGGGCTGAAAGCTGGCTGTCATTTTATCCACAGCTCGGTGGGAAATTAGTCTACGAGCAGTACTATGGCGATGAAGTGGCATTATTTGGTACCGACAATTTACAAAAAAATCCCCATGCGGTAACCGTTGGTCTCAATTACATGCCTGTGCCGATGGTCACGTTGGGTACAGATTACAAAGCCGGCACTGGAGATAATGCCGACCTTAGCATCAACGCAACCGTCACTTATCAGTTAGGTACGCCCCTGGCGGCTCAGCTTGATCCGGAAAACGTAAAAATTCAGCGCTCTTTAATGGGCAGCCGTACCGATTTTGTCGAGCGTAATAATTTTATCGTTCTTGAATACCGCGAAAAAGATCCCCTTAATGTTGCGTTATGGCTCAAAGCCGATGCAACCAATGTCCATCCTGAATGCGTAATTGAAGACACGCCTGAGTCTGCGGTGGGACTGGAGAAATGTAAGTGGACGATCAATGCGCTTGTCTCTCATCACTACAAAATCATCTCCGCCTCCTGGCAGGCAAAAAATAATGCCAATCGCACATTAGTGATGCCAGTGGTAAAAGCTGATGCCCTCACTGAAGGGAATAATAATCGCTGGAATCTGGTCCTCCCGGCGTGGGTCAATGCGGATACAGAAGCACAGCGTACAGAGTTAAATACCTGGAAAGTGCGCATGACCCTGGAAGATGAAAAGGGGAATAAGCAAAACTCGGGTGCTGTGGAAATTACCGTCCAGCAGGATCGTAAAATCGAATTGATTGTCGATAACGTCGCTGACGCCGATCGTACCGATCATAGCCATGAGGCCAGCGCTTTGGCGGATGGCGTCGATGGTGTTGTGATGGACCTGGTGCTGACAGATTCATTTGGGGATACGACCGATCGTAACGGTAAAGCGCTGGTGGATGAGGCTATGGCGCCTGAACTCTATGACAGCAATGACAAAAAGGTGTCGCTTTCCTCCAGCGCTTGTACCGCCGAATTGCCCTGCGTCTTCATTGCCAGCCGTGACAAAAAGGCGGGAACCGTCACGCTCTCCAGTACGCTTCCTGGTACGTTTCGCTGGAAAGCGAAGGAAGACGCCTACGGCGACAGTAACTATGTTGACGTGACGTTTACCGGTGATGCGCTTGATGCGTTGAATGCGCTCATTTATCAAATGAACACATCTTCTCCCGTTAATTTGAGCGGCAAACAAGATAGACATCCTGTCGTCAATAATACCTATCGATTTGTACTGTGGCGTGATGCCAATAAAGACGGCGTTTTCCAGATGTCAGAACAACTGACAGAAGATGAAATGTCGCTTTATGACTATCAATGGGAATTTACCGGGCAAAGCGCGACGGGAAATACCGGAGCACAAGCCAATACCCGCAATGAAGATCTGGTGTTGCCAGCAACAAATAGAGAGGCTGCGCAAAAATTCGCTGCTCATGAGCAGGATGGTATTCAGGGCTATGGCATACGCGTGGTGTATAGCCAGAAATAGTGTCAGCGTAGTGGCTGACCAGCCAGTCGCTGAATGTTGAAGAAAAAGGAGAGTCTTGATGCAATTAGTATTAAAACGGCGGCTGACGAAGGTCGCACTGGCGTTGGCTGTGGCAGGGTATTGTGCTGTGCCTGCAGTCGCGGCTAATGGGAGTCTGAAAGCCGGTCAGTGGCAAAGTGCGACAGAAAGTACCGGTACTATTCAAGGGACTATCCCGTGGATTACACGGGCTGCAGATAAAACGTCGGAAACGGATAAAGCACATGTCACGGTGACGATTGACCGTGGTAGTCGAACCGTGGCAACTGAAGGTGACCGGCAGTTTCACGCGGGCGACAAAGTGACGGTCAACTGGGCTATCGGCGATACGGAAGGTGACCTGGATGCGGATAACACGGCGACCAAAGCGACTGTGCAGTGGATGAGCTATAGCGATCAGAATGGCGGCGATGCACAAGAGATAGGTACAAAAGGCAGCGACACCTATGAAATTCAGGCTGCGGATGCCGATCGCTACATCGGTATTAAAATTACGCCTACCACAACTACCGGCGATCCGAATGTTGCCACAGAATTGCTGCTAAACGATCTGTCGACCAACGCTGGCGGTGGTTCTGACGATGATGACATTCCGGAAGGTCCGGTGGTCGATGAAAATGTCCACGTCGTCATCTACGAGGCGGGTACAACAACCAATCTGTTGGGCACGAGCACCAAACTTAAAACCAACACCACCTATAAAGTGCTGCTGTGGAAAGATAAAAACGCCAGTCGCTCTTACGATGCAGGTGAAGAAGTTACCAGTGATTACAACTACCGCTGGAAATTCACCGGTAACAGTCTGCAGTTGGGCACTGTGGGTGGGATTGTCAACGCTACCTACAACAATAGCGATCTGGTTATTCCGCTTACCAACGCCGAAGCGAAGGCTGCCTTCGATAATGCCGATGGCGTTACCCTCGGCAACGATGGCGTCCAGGGCTATGGCTTGTCTATCGACTATCAACGTAAATAAAACCGTGCAAGACCGCTTCCTTGGGGAGCGGTTTTTCCGCGCCCTTTGTTTAGCTTGGGGTTAAGCAAAGTGTGTTGAAACGCGAACACAAAATAAATGGGTAGTGACTGCTCAAGGATGGGGGATCTGGCAGGTGAATAAAGTTTATCGCTCTTTACTGGCGTTAGCTCTGTTAATGGGTGCAGTGCCGGTACTTTCTGCACTAAAAAGTGGGGCATGGCAGGAGTTGCGCACAGCTACGGATGCGATAAACGGCACCCCGCCGACGGCGGACAGCGCGTTCGTTCCGGTTTATCAGGGCAGCGTTGTGCTCTCTCCCGGTGAAGCGCACGCTGTGGCCTTCAGCGCGATGCCCCGCGACTTCAGCGTTGACGATTCAGCCAGCGCACTGCAGTTGGCTAATCCGCTCGATACCGAGGGCGATCTGTTCGCCATACCGCCGCTGCGCTGGGAAAGCGAACAGGCGCCCGTTATCAGTTTAGTTTGGGCAGATGCCGCCACACCGGATGAACCGCTTAACCCGCAGCCGGTCGCCAATAAAACGTTCTGTGCGCAGAATATGGCCGGCGGGCATTACGTGGTCTGGCCGCAGCTGGAAGATAGCAGTGCGCTACCCGCGCTTTACCTCATTACGTCGACGGGAACACCGAACAGCAATACGGTTGCTTTAACCGAACAAAAAGTGGCGATTGACGTAGCTACCGCCGTGGGCGAGCCACTGTCACTCAGCGCCGTACCGATGGACGACACGTTAAAAGCAGCCAAGGTCAAAGCAGGGGAAAGTATCACGCTGACCGTTACCACCCGCGAGTGCGCCGGTAACGTGGTGGGCAATACCGCATTTATTATTACCCGCAGCGATGCGCTTAACCGCCAGAACATCGTCAACAATAATGCACCGGTACACGTTGGTGATACGGAACTGACCACCACGGCGACGGAATATCACGGTGTTACGGGCGCTGACGGCAAAGCGACAGTGACCGTCACCCAGGCAAACGGCCCCGGCGTAAAAACTACCCTGACGGTGATGCCGGCAAACAATACGGTGCTAAAAGACAGCGTCGATGTCATTTTCACCACCCTGACCAGCCCGGACAGCGACAAAGCGGCGATGTGGGGGCATATGGACGAAAGCGCTACGGCAAACGTCGATGGCGTCACCTATACCTTCACGCGTCCAAAACTGGCGGCGGAAACCAGTGGCACTAGTGCTACTTTTGCTGCCAACAATGAAATCTGGGCGCAGTTTACCTGGGATAGCGCGGATAACCACTGTGCTATTTTGCCGGATGCCGAACAGCTGGTGGCGCTGCGGGCCGCCCACAGCACCGCGGCGGCCTATCCCGGTTGGCCAATTGATACCTACTGGTCGTCCACGAAAGATCAGCTCGATATTTATCACTACGCCACCAGTATGGGGAGCGGGGCGGTGATACGAGAAAGCAACAGTACGGCTTTACTGGTGAGTTGCGTGGATAAAGCGCTGCCTTTAGCCTTTCCAAAAATCACCCTTTCTCCCGATGCGCCATACAAGGCGCAGGTCGGCGAGATGATTGATGTGATAGCCAGCGTGGTTGACCGGAATAACAACAAACCGTTGCCTTATCGTTACCTGGAACTGTTTGTCGACCCTGCGTCTAACCGCAAAGGGGAGCACAAAGATGAGTGGGATAATCAGCGGGTGGTTATCCGCAGCAATGATATGCGCGCGTCGTCCCCGGAGCATTATACCGGGGTGACAGACGCCAACGGGCAGGTGCATCTGTCATTGAGCCACGACAGCGGGGTGGGGGTGGACACGCCGATCCGCATTGTGATGAACGATGATGAAGGCGAACGAGTCACTCTGCCGTTTAACGTGATTTTCACCGTGATAACCAGCCCGGACGTTGACGGGGCGAATATGTATGGCCATATGCAACGGGGTATTGTGGAGAAGGGTAATCTCTACAAGCGTCCGCTATTGGCGTCCGAAACAAGTCATAAAACCGGTCAGCAAAGTGAAAATAGCGAAGAATGGGCCACCTTCGATTCTCTGATCTCTGCCACGAATCAGTGCGGCGCAGGGCAGGTACCTGATACGGGGTCGCTTGCAACGCTCTACGGCGAGCATCCTGATAATAAGCTCCTGACCGAATACGGCTGGCCGACGGCATCGGGGACCTATATTGCCGATGATGCCGCGCAGATGGCGTATTTCAATCTGGGCGATGGCAGTAAAGGTATCGGCGGAGTGGCCCATTATCTGACCTGTTCAGCCAATGAAATGGTGGCTCAACTGAGCGTCTATTTCAATGACGATGTCTCGTTACGCCTGCCCGTCGCCAAAGTTGGCGAGCAAATCAAAATGAACGTCCATTCACAAAATGCGCTGAATGGAGCAACGATAGCGAATGTGAAGTTTTCAGTCACCATGGGGCTCGGCAAAAATCGCAACGGGATGACCACCGGCTTTACTGACCCAAGTCAGGGGGAACTGCTATTTGACAGCGTTGCCTATGGCGCGGGTACATCTTCAATGACGTATGAGGGGACTACGGATGCTAACGGTGACGCGCAAATTATTCTTGAGCAGCCACGCGGCGTGGGGGTAATCACACCGCTAAGCGTAGTACCGATTGATTCACTGCTGAACTCGCCTATCTCGCGTAGCGTGAAGTTTACCGTTCCGACAAGCCCGGATACGCCAAAAGCCCATATGTGGGGGCATATGGTGGACGTCATAACCGTGGATAATCTCACGTTTGAACTCCCGAAACTGGCGGTAGAGGTGGGGGCGACCCGAACCCAGGATGAAGTGAATGAAACCTGGGCCCGCGTGATGCATGCCGATGCACTGGGAAATACCGCCGCCGGGGGATGTGCGCTTAATCGTCTGCCGCGTATCGACCAGCTTACCACTTTGTACAATGCCAACAATGACGGCGAGATACATACGGTTGCCGGATGGCCTGTGGGGCTTAACTACTGGTCCGTCACGTACGCCAGCCAGTCCAGCTGGCAGCAGATATCGTTGTCGGGTGGTGAAGTGACGGCGGGGGGCGATGTTTCGGATTACGTCAGTTGCCTGACCAGCGATAACCCGGCGGCGGCGTCCATCACCATTGAACCGGTGGATGCGTCGCAGTGGTATGACAACAACGTTAATAGCGTACATGCGGTAAGAGTGAAGAAAGGTGAGACGCTACAACTGAAGGTCACGGTGAAAGACGCCAATGGAAACCCTGTGCCGCAAGCGCCTTTTGTCATGAGCCGTGGTGATGGTTTTACCCGACAGAATGTTAAACATGCCGCTGGCAGCGGTGATGGTATTGTGTCGCCGGTGGTCATTGACGGCGAATCTGTTAACGATACGGCGACGAAAATCGGCGGCCTGACGGGCGAGGACGGCAGCAAAATCGTCAATGTGACCCGCCCGGATACGCACGGCACTAAAGTGGCGATAACGGCGGCGCTGTACGGCAATGCCAGCGTGAGTGCCAGCCTCGACACCATCTTTACGGTGGTCACCAGCCCCGACTCGGACAAGGCGACGCTGTGGGGGCATATGACGGACACGCTGACGGCGGCAGACGGTACGAGCTACCACCGGCCGCTGCTGTACGCGGAGCTGAGTAATACTCTCAATGTGATGAGCTATACGGAAGATAACGAGGCGTGGTCCCGTTTTTACGGCCCTGATGGCCGCAAGAACAATGCGGAGATGTGCGCGGCCGGGTATTACCCTACCATCGACGCTCTGGACGCGCTTTATCGCCAATACCCGGACAGAAGCATCAAGACGGCACAGGGCTGGCCGATAGACTACTCCTACTGGAGTGGTAGCTATGTGAGTAAGTTTTCTTCTGAAGCGCCCATCGATTTTTATGTCGTTGATCTGGATGATGGCAGTCATCATTCGGTGTCGGCGACGGATACCAGCGCCATGCAGTACCAGATTTGTACGAGTACGGGGGCTACACAGGCCACGACGATCGCGCTGACCTCGACGGTGGCAATAGACGAAACCGCGCAAGCGGTGAAAGTGAAGACGGGTGAAAGAGTGCCGTTAACGATCACCACCACGGATGCTGTCGGTAACCCGGTAGGGAACGCTGCGTTTACCCTGACGCGTGACCGAGGTTCGATACGCGGCAACAGTGCGCTTACTTCCTGGACCATACCAACCATGGAGCTGGTGCTGACCGGACAGGCGCCGCAGACCTGGCTTTATAACGGTACCTATTATGGGGTCACCGGCCCGGACGGCACGCTGTCTCTTGATGTAGGTGAAGATACTGGGCCGGGGTTGAAAACGGTGTTGAACGCCAGCTTGTATAAAACCCCAGCGGCAACCTCGTCGCTGTCGACAGTGTTTACCGTACTTACCAGTCCAGACAGCAGTAAAGCCCAGATGTGGGGGCATATGCCGGAGACCTTCACCGCCAGCAACGGCGCGGAATTTATGCGCCCAAGGCTGAGGTATGAGCTGAATTCAACCACGGATACGGAGGGGGTCATACAAAACAATGAAATGTGGTATACGGTGAAAAATGTAAATAGCGGGCGCGGGGCCTGCACTATGAGCCAAATGCCGACGGCGGCCGATTTAACGTCGCCGTATAACGATCACCCGGATAGTGCATTAACCGCTGATTACGGTCTTCCGATGATCGCCTCGTATGGATGGTGGGCAGGTGATAAGACGCTAAGCGGGCAAACGTCATTATATCAATACATAAATTTTCGTAATGGTGTCATGAACACAACGGCATCTTCGTCCCCGACCAACGTAACGCAGCTGTGTCTGACGGCACAACGTGAGTATGCTATTACGCTTGACTCTTCCATGCCATGGAATGAGACGTACGCAAGCTTCATGGGTAAGAAAGGTGAAACGTTACCGCTAACGGTTAGCGTAAAAAATGCTGCCGGCATCCCACAGGCCAATACCGTGGTGGTGCTGGGGCGTTCTTCATCGACCACGCGAGCCAGTACGGTGATATCAAACAACCAGGCTTACATGACCTTGACGCCCGTTACGCCTGAGGGGAGTGCGACGAGTTTCAATTCCGGTTCGTCGAAATGGTATGGAATGACGGATGCTGATGGTAAAGCGCAATTGGCGTTAGCGCAGGACAATTCGAGCGGCCTGAAAACGACGGTAACCGCCACGGTGGAGGGAGACAGTTTAGCCACGGTGAGTAAAAACGTAATCTTTTCCGTTCTCACCAGCCCGGACAGCGATAAGGCCGCCATGTGGGGCCATATGCCGGAAACGGTGACTAACAGCGCTGGCGTTACATTCCATCGCCCTTATCTTGCTGCGGAGACGTCGGGTTACGCTTCCAGCGTCAACAGCGGCAATGAACGCTGGCCGTTGAGGTTGCAATCCACCACGCTGACGGCCGGGAAGTCCGACTGTGATGAGGCGTATCAGCCTTTATTAAGCGATCTACAAACATTGTATGCAGATAATCCCAGCGGCGCATTGTTTGAACGTTATGGTTGGCCGGTGAATGAAAAATGGTTCTGGTTTGCGGTAGATCGCGCGGCGAATACCGGGAACTATCAGTCTATGCGGCTGGATGTGGGGAACGTATCGTCATCAAGTAGTTCAGGGAGTGTAACAGGGGCGCAGGTTTGCCTGGTCGACCCGCATTCACCGGTACCGGCGACGATTGAACTGACTTCCAGTATTGCCCTCGATACGGTAAGCGATGCGGTGAAAGTCAAAAAAGGAGAAGAGATCCCGCTCACCGTCACCATGAAAGACAGCAGCGGCAATCCGTCTGCGAATGCGGCATTTACGATTTCGCGTAGTCAAGGTCTGTCTCGCCGGGGGGAAGCGAAAACTACCGGGAACGGCGGCGTGACGGACGATCTTTTTCTGCAGGAACTGACGCCAGTGGCGACAACGGTGCTACTGGATGATCATATTGATGTCTATCACGGCGTGACGGGGGCGGGCGGTAAGGCGACGTTTAGCCTGCGTCAGGACACTGCGATGGGGCTGAAAACGGCGATTTCGGCGAAGATGGACGATTATCCTAATTTGACCTCTTCGCTTAACGTGATCTTTACCGTAATTTCCAGCCCCGATAGTGACAAGGCTCAATACTGGGGGCATATGCCGGAAACGGTGACCAGCAGCGATGGCGTAGTCTTTAAGCGACCACTGTTGATGAATGAAGCGCCGTCGCATGATAACACCTTTGGTTCTTACAGCATTGGCAATGAAACTTGGTCATTGTTTAACCATGGTGGCGCAGGGTTGGCAAGTAAATCTGGCTGTTCCGATGATCATCAGCCGACGCTGAAAGAAATGCAAAGACTTTACAGTGATTACCCGGGCGGTCAATTAGGTGAACGTTTTGGCTGGCCGATCGATCGCTCAAATATTGCCTGGTGGGTATTCGACAGAGTGGGCCAGAACTACCAGACCATCGATCTTACCAGCGGCTATGTGAATGCAACGAAAACGGCAAACGATAATCAGGCACTGGTTTGCCTGATGAATCCACACGCTCAGAGTGTCTCAACTTTACGTGATAAGCATAAGCGGCAATAAGAGAGAGTAAAAGAACGCGCGTACTAGCGGGTTTTCAGTGCGCGCGTTTTTTTCTGGGGAGTGACTGCCATCACTTCACTCTCCACCCAGCCGTCTTCGAGTCGGGTCGTTATTTGTTGACCCTTTTTCACCTGTTTTACTTTCTTCAGCACCTCTCCATTCTGTGCGGTGGAGACGCTATAGCCGCGCGCTAATGTTGCCAGCGGGCTGACGGCTTCCAGATGGGTGACCGCGTTGCCGAAACGCTCGCGCTGCTCGCTTAGCCGCGCGCGGATATTTTCCGCCAGTCGATATTCCAGTTGCTGCACCCGTGACTGCGCGCGATGAATGCGCGGCTGTGGGTTCTGCTGGTTCAGCCGCTGCAGCATGCGCTGCTGACGCTGATTGGCCTGTTTAATTTTATTCTCAAGTGCGAAGTTCATTCTCTGACGCAGTCGTTCCAGCACGGTCTGCTGGCGGGCCAGACGCAGCTGCGGATGCTGCTGTTGCAAGCGGTGATTAAGCTGGGTAAATCGGCGAGTTCGGTTGGCGAGATAGTAATCCATCGCCATTTCCAGACGTTGCTGACCATGCTGAATTTGACGCAGCAGTTCAAGCTGATTGCGGCTGACAATTTCTGCGGCCGCCGACGGCGTTGGCGCGCGCAGGTCGCCGACAAAATCGGCAATGGTCACATCGGTTTCATGGCCGACGGCACTCACCACCGGAATACGGCTGGCAAATATCGCCCGTGCTACGCGCTCGTCGTTAAAGCTCCACAAATCTTCCAGCGAGCCGCCGCCGCGCCCGACGATTAATACGTCACACTCGCCACGGGCGTTTGCCAGCTCAATTGCGCGAACGATCTGCCCCGGCGCATCGTCGCCCTGGACAGCGGTTGGATAGATAATTACGGGCAGGGAAGGGTCACGACGCTTCAGCACGTGGAGAATATCGTGCAGCGCGGCACCGGTTTTAGAGGTGATCACCCCGACGCAGTGGGCCGGTGAGGGCAGCGTTTTTTTGAACTGCTGATCGAACAGCCCTTCAGACTGCAGTTTGGCCTTCAGTTGCTCATACTTCTGTTGCAACAGACCTTCACCCGCAGGCTGCATGCTCTCAACAATTATCTGGTAGTCCCCACGCGGCTCATACAATGTAATGTTGGCGCGCACCAGCACCTGTTGCCCGTGCTGCGGGCGGAACGTTACCCGGCGGTTGCTGTTGCGAAACATCGCGCAGCGAACCTGAGCGGTGTCATCTTTGAGCGTGAAGTACCAATGACCCGAGGACGGCTGAGTGAAATTGGAGATTTCACCGCTGATCCACACTTGCCCCATTTCCTGCTCAAGCAGCAAACGAACCGTCTGATTCAGGCGGCTTACGGTAAAAATTGAGGTGGTCTGAGAGGATAACATGTGAGCGGGATCAAATTCTAAATCAGCAGGTTATTCAGTCGAAAGTAACATGCTCACAGAGGAGCGCAAGGTTTTTTTGCAAAAAAGTGTGGATGCAATCGGTTACGCTCTGTATAATGCCGCGGCAATATTTAATAACCTCCCAGGTGAGATATTGCCCATGCTACGTATCGCAAAAGAAGCCCTGACGTTTGACGACGTCCTCCTCGTTCCCGCTCATTCTACCGTTCTGCCGAATACTGCTGACCTCAGCACCCAGTTGACGAAAACCATTCGCCTGAACATTCCTATGCTCTCCGCAGCAATGGACACCGTGACGGAAGCGCGCCTGGCAATTGCCCTGGCCCAGGAAGGCGGCATCGGTTTTATCCACAAAAACATGTCCATCGAGCGCCAGGCTGAAGAAGTTCGCCGCGTGAAGAAACACGAATCTGGCGTGGTAACTGACCCACAGACCGTACTGCCAACCACTACTCTGCGCGAAGTGAAAGAACTGACCGAGCGTAACGGCTTTGCAGGCTACCCGGTGGTGACTGAAGATAACGAACTGGTCGGTATCATCACCGGCCGTGACGTGCGTTTTGTGACTGACCTGAACCAGCCGGTTAGCGTATATATGACGCCAAAAGAGCGTCTGGTGACCGTTCGTGAAGGCGAAGCGCGCGATGTCGTTTTCGCCAAAATGCACGAAAAACGCGTTGAGAAAGCGCTGGTTGTTGATGACAGCTTCCATCTGCTCGGTATGATCACCGTTAAAGATTTCCAGAAAGCTGAACGTAAACCTAACGCCTGTAAAGACGAGCATGGTCGTCTGCGCGTTGGTGCAGCTGTAGGCGCAGGTGCTGGTAACGAAGAGCGTGTTGACGCGCTGGTTGCCGCGGGCGTTGACGTACTGCTGATTGACTCCTCTCACGGCCACTCTGAAGGCGTACTGCAGCGTATTCGTGAAACTCGCGCTAAATATCCTGATCTGCAGATTATCGGCGGGAACGTTGCTACGGGCGCAGGTGCTCGCGCTTTGGCTGAAGCTGGCTGCAGCGCTGTTAAAGTGGGTATCGGCCCTGGCTCCATCTGTACTACCCGTATCGTGACCGGCGTCGGTGTTCCGCAGATCACCGCCGTTTCTGATGCCGTTGAAGCGCTGGAAGGCACCGGTATTCCGGTTATCGCCGATGGCGGTATTCGTTTCTCCGGCGACATCGCTAAAGCGATTGCCGCTGGTGCTGCCGCAGTGATGGTTGGTTCCATGCTGGCGGGTACTGAAGAATCCCCGGGCGAAATCGAACTGTACCAGGGCCGTTCTTACAAATCTTACCGCGGTATGGGTTCTCTGGGCGCGATGTCCAAAGGGTCTTCTGACCGTTACTTCCAGAGCGATAACGCCGCTGACAAACTGGTCCCGGAAGGTATTGAAGGCCGCGTAGCCTATAAAGGCCGCCTGAAAGAGATCATTCACCAGCAGATGGGCGGCCTGCGCTCCTGTATGGGGCTGACCGGCTGTGGTACTATCGACGCGCTGCGAACGAAAGCAGAGTTTGTACGCATCAGCGGTGCGGGTATTCAGGAAAGTCACGTTCACGATGTGACCATCACCAAAGAGTCCCCTAACTACCGCATGGGCTCCTGATAAGTTTCCGCGCCCGGCTACATGCCGGGCGAATTTGTTTCACTTGCCTCGGAATTAGCGTCAATGACAGACAATATTCATAAACATCGCATTCTCATCCTCGATTTCGGCTCGCAGTACACTCAGCTGGTTGCACGTCGCGTACGTGAACTGGGCGTCTACTGTGAACTGTGGGCATGGGATGTTACGGAAGCACAAATTCGCGAATTCAACCCAAGCGGTATTATTCTTTCCGGTGGCCCGGAAAGTACCACCGAAGAAAACAGCCCGCGTGCGCCGGAATACGTTTTCAATGCGGGCGTGCCGGTGTTCGGCGTGTGCTACGGCATGCAGACCATGGCAATGCAGCTCGGTGGTCATGTTGAAGGTTCTAACGAACGTGAATTTGGCTATGCGCAGGTTGAAGTTCAGACCGACAGCGCGCTTGTCCGCGGTATTGAAGACTCCCTGACCGCAGACGGCAAACCGTTGCTGGATGTGTGGATGAGCCACGGCGACAAAGTGACTGCCATTCCGGAAGGTTTCGTGACTGTTGCCAGCACCGACAGCTGCCCGTTTGCTATCATGGCGCACGAAGAAAAACGCTTCTACGGCGTGCAGTTCCACCCGGAAGTTACCCACACCCGTCAGGGCATGCGCATGCTGGAGCGTTTTGTGCGCGATATCTGCCAGTGTGAAGCGCTGTGGACGCCGGCAAAAATTATCGATGACGCCGTTGCCCGCATTCGTGAGCAGGTTGGCAATGACAAAGTTATCCTCGGTCTGTCCGGTGGCGTTGACTCCTCTGTGACTGCGATGCTGCTGCACCGTGCAATCGGAAAAAACCTGACCTGCGTGTTCGTCGACAACGGTCTGCTGCGCCTGAACGAAGCACAGCAGGTAATGGATATGTTTGGTGACCATTTCGGCCTGAACATCGTTCACGTTGAAGGCGAACAGCGTTTCCTCGACGCGCTGAAAGGCGAGAACGACCCGGAAGCGAAACGTAAGATCATCGGCCGCGTATTCGTTGAAGTGTTCGACGAAGAAGCGCTGAAGCTGGAAGACGTTAAGTGGCTGGCACAGGGCACCATCTACCCTGACGTGATCGAATCTGCCGCTTCCGCCACCGGTAAAGCGCACGTTATCAAATCTCACCACAACGTGGGCGGTTTGCCGAAAGAGATGAAGATGGGTCTGGTTGAGCCGCTGCGTGAGCTGTTCAAAGACGAAGTGCGTAAGATTGGTCTGGAGCTGGGCCTGCCGTACGACATGCTGTACCGTCACCCGTTCCCGGGACCGGGGCTGGGTGTACGTGTGCTTGGCGAAGTGAAGAAAGAGTACTGCGACCTGCTGCGTCGCGCGGATGCTATCTTCATTGAAGAACTGCACAAAGCTGACCTGTACAACAAAGTCAGCCAGGCGTTCACCGTGTTCCTGCCGGTACGTTCCGTTGGCGTCATGGGCGATGGCCGTAAGTACGACTGGGTTGTTTCCCTGCGTGCAGTAGAAACCATCGACTTTATGACCGCGCACTGGGCACACCTGCCGTATGATTTCTTAGGCCGTGTCTCTAACCGCATCATTAACGAAGTGAACGGCATTTCCCGCGTCGTTTATGATATCAGCGGTAAGCCACCGGCTACCATTGAGTGGGAATAATAGCCCTTTCTGTTAGCGGTTTCTGAACCGGTAATATGTAAAAAAACCCTCTTTTTATAGAGGGTTTTTTATTGCGCTCATACCGAAGCGCTGTGAATTAATCAACCAACTGTAGCTGGGGTTGAGATTGGGGGGCTACGTTCTCAACGCGAATATCCATCTGCGGATACGGCAGGGAGATATGGTTGGCGTCCAGGGCTTCTTTAATGTTTTCCAGCAGATCGTAATAGGTATTCCAGTATTCGATGTTGGGTACCCATACGCGGACGTAAAAATTCAATGCTGAAGCGCCCAGTTCTCCCAGACGAACGGTTACCCCACGTTGCTTATCGATGCGGGTATCTTGCTCGATAATATGGTTAATCACGCGCTTAACGTCAGCTATCCGGCTCTGATAGCCGACGCCGATCACCAGGTCGATACGGCGGAAAGGGTGGCGGGAATAGTTAATGATATTGTCAGCGATGATCTTACCGTTTGGAATGACCACTTCTTTGCTGTCGGCGGTGAGCAAGGTGGTGGAGAAAATATGCACCTTTTCCACCGTTCCGGTAACTGCCCCAATTTGTACCACTTCTCCGGCGCGGAATGGACGCAGGGAGACCAATAATACGCCAGCGGCAAAGTTGGAAAGCGATCCTTGTAGCGCGAGTCCAATGGCCAACCCGGCGGCACCAATGACGGCAATAATGGAGGATGTTTCGATACCGACGCGACCCAATGCGGCAACAACGGCAAAGGCTAGGGTAATGTAACGTACCAGCGCGGTGAAGAACTGGATAATGGTTCGGTCAACTTTACGTTTTAACAGTAATTTTTCCAGACCACTGGAGATCAGGCGAGAGACAAATTTACCGACAAACAGTAAAATTACGGCGGCAACGATATTCCAGCCGAATTGAATAACCGCATCGCTGTGTCCAGCGATCCATTCAAGACCGCTGCTTATTTTCGGAAATAATGAAAAACCACTCATGGTATTACCCTGTAGAATTTAAAATGGTAATGATTCAAATAAGCATTTAATTTCATACACAATATTAATGCTTTCACCTGTGATATTTTCTGGTGATATTAATTGACGTCTATTTGAACACAGTGTGTCTTTTTATACCCAGTAAATCGGAACGTAAAAATGAACGCGAATGGTGCGGTGAAGTGGGATTAAAAGATTGTGAATTTTTGCGAAAAACACGGTCTATTATCCGATAACTCCGTGCGTGTGGTGGGTAAGGCAGCGTATTGTTTCATCACTCAAATCCCTTACCGGATGGTTAAATGTCAGGCGATTAGCCATCCGGTAAGGAATCTTAATGCTGAGATATTACAGGCGCGAGCGATCAGCGCACGTCGGTTTGAGCAGGAGATGCCTGTTGCGGCTGGGTGATCTGCTGAGAGTCTTTTTTGTTCTGGTGGTGGTGCCACGCACCTATAGCGGAGTAGACGAAGCGTCCGAAGAAGAAGAGAAAGCTGATAAGCAGTACGATCCGGATCATGCGACTATTAAATCGGTGTCGTTTGCGTAGGCTGGTAACCTGGCTCACAAAAGGTTCCTTGTAGTGTACCCAACTGAGGGCGATACTCACATTAAGGCATACTGTGAGGCAATGGTCAATTTTTCGTTATGTAAAATTGCTTCAGTTGTTTTATCCTCATATGTTATGAAAATTAATATTATTATTTGCATTAATAATGAATTAACGATAAGAAACGATGAAAATAGTAATAATTGATTAATGAGGGGCTTTTTTTTTGATATATATCAAACGTCACCCTTTACTGATAACTAAAATCGATGAGACATAGTAATGTATTTAACTTCATCGTTTTAGAGTCAGGTGGGATGCCTGTCTGAATACCCCCTGCAGGATGTGCGGGATTCTACTGAGCATCTATGAAACTCAATAAAAATTATATTTGTATGAGAGATAGATGGTGGGCGTTACCTCTCATCATACCATCTTTGCTGTTGCCTATATTGAGCACTGCCAATACCTATGCCCATATTAGTACTGGGACCGTAATTCTTTTCTACATGCCTTTGGCGTTGATGATTAGCCTGATGCTATTTTTTGGCTGGGCGGCATTGCCGGGAATTATCATTTCCATTATCTGCTACAAATATCCGCAGGTTGGGTTATTTGAAACGCTCTCAATAATTTCGCACTTTATTGTAACGATAGTGCTGAGTTGGGGAGGGTATAAAGTATTTGCACCCCGGCGGAACAACGTATCTCACGGTAACTCCCACCTGATGTTTCAGCGCATGTTTTGGCAGGTCTTCTGCCCGGCGACGCTGTTTCTGATCCTCTTCCAGTTTGCCGCATTTGTGGGCGTTTATGAGAGTAAATCCGGCATGGTGGGGGTTATGCCCTTTAATACTGGCACGTTGATCAACTATCAGGCTATGCTGGTCGGGAATCTGATTGGGGTTCCTTTGTGCTACTTTATTATTCGCACGATCCGCAACCCTTTGCATGTCAGAGGCTATTTTTCTCAATTAAAGCAGCAGTTTGATACCAAAGTTACCAAAACTGAGTTTGCGGTCTGGCTGATTATATTGGCTGTACTTATGGCATTGCTGTGTATGCCGTTAAATGAACAAAGCTCAATATTCAGCACAAATTATACTCTGTCGTTGTTGCTACCTGTCATGCTCTGGGGAGCAATGCGTTACGGTTACAGATTTATTTCGCTGATATGGTCTGTCGTACTTATTACCGCAATTCATTATTACCAGCGCTATATGCCCTGGTATTCTGGCTACGATACCCAGCTTGCCATTACCTCATCGAGTTATCTTGTTTTCTCCTTCATCGTGAACTTCATTGCCGTACTGGCAACGCGCCAACGCTTTGTTACCCGGCGCAACCATCGTCTGGCATTCTTTGATCCGATGGTGCATCTGCCAAATTTGCGCGCATTGAACCGGGATTTGAAAAAAACGCCATGGTCAGTGCTCTGCTTTTTGCGTGTTCCGGGCATGGAGCTACTGGTAAAAAATTACGGCATTATGCTGCGTATCCAGTACAAGCAAAAACTCTCACAGTGGATAACGCCACTGTTGGCACAGGATGAGCATGTCTATCAGTTATCGGGTAATGACTTAGTTTTGCGTTTTAACACTGAGTCGTATCAGGAGCGCATTGAAGCCCTGGACAGGCATATCAAGCAGTTCCGTTTTATTTGGGATGGCATGCTTTTACAGCCGCAGGTGGGGATCAGTTTTTGCTGTGTCCGTTCTCCTGTTAACCATATCTATCTGTTACTGGGAGAGTTAAGCACCATTGCCGAGCTTTCTCTGGCGACCAATTCACCAGAGAACTTGCAGCGCCGAGGCGTCATGCACTTGCAACGTGACCTGAAAGATAAGGTTGCGATGATGAATCGTCTACAGCTGGCGCTGGAGCACAATCGTTTTTTCCTGATGGCGCAGCCGATTTTTGGCGTACGCGGCGACGTTTATCATGAAATCCTGCTGCGCCTTGAGGGAGATGACGGTGAAACCATCCCGCCTGATTGCTTCTTGCCGATCGCGCATGAGTTTGGCTTGTCGTCCAGCATCGATATGTGGGTGATTGAAAATACGCTGAAGTTTATGGCACAGAATCGGGAAAAAATGCCCGCCCGTCGGTTTGCCATTAACTTGTCACCCACGTCGATATGTCGCGCCCGACTTCCGCATGACATCAACCAGCTACTGGTTAAGTACAAGGTTGAAGCGTGGCAGTTGATTTTTGAAGTCACGGAAAGCAACGCCTTAACCAATGCGGAACAGGCACAGGCAACGTTACTGCAGCTGCAATCACTGGGCTGTCAGATTGCGATTGATGATTTTGGGACGGGTTACGCCAGCTATGCGCGGCTGAAGAATGTGAGTGCCGATATCCTGAAAATTGATGGCAGCTTTATTCGCAGTATCGTTTCGAATAGCCTCGACTACCAAATCGTGGCTTCTATTTGCCATCTGGCTCGGATGAAAAGAATGCTGGTGGTTGCAGAGTACGTCGAAAGTGAAGAAATACGCAGTGCCGTAATTTCGCTGGGGATTGACTACATGCAGGGGTACTTGATTGGTAAACCACAGCCATTGCATGAAACGCTGGAAGAACAGGCGCCAGACGCGCTGGCACCTGTTCTGAGTTTATGCGGCGATATCGGGTGAGGTTTCTTCTTCAATTTTGAGACGCCAGCCGGTTACGCCCTCCCAGTATTGCTGCTCTTTTTCCAGATCGAGCAGCACCAGCGCATTTTGGCTAAACCAGTCATGCGGGAAACGTAAGGTCCAGTGGTTGTCGTCGGTTATCAGAGTCAGGGTTGGCGGCGTGGTGGTCGCCTGACGCTGATTATTCAGCAGCACGCCCAGGCGTAACAGTTGAATTAACGGCAGAAACTGTTTTTTCTTGAACAGTGTAAAGCGGGGCAAGTCATCCAGTTTCACCGCTTTGCGATGATAACGAACTAATGTTGCCATCATCAGTTGTTGTTCCTGATTAAACCCCGGTAAATCGCTGTTTTGTAAGATATAAGCAGAGTGGCGATGTAAGCCGCTGTGGTTGATGTTCAGCCCAACCTCATGCAGCATCGCTGCCCAGCGCAGTAATGCTTCCAGTTGAGGATTGGCCAGTTTGGGCTGTTGCGTATGCCACTGGTCGTACATTTGCATCGTTGTTTCCAGCACGCGCCGGGCCTGTTCACTGTCAATGTTGTACTGGTTCGCCAGACTACTGGCGGTACGACTACGAACGTCCTGGTGGCGAAAACGTCCTTCCATCTCGTACAGTACGCCTTCGCGTAGCGCGCCATCAGAAAGGCGAAGTTCGCGGATAGCCAGCGCGTCAAAAACGCCGCACAGAATCGCGAGCCCAGGAACAAATACCGCTTTTCGCTCCTCTGACAGCCCCGGCAGGCTGAGCGCATCAAATGACGCATGCTTCAGCACTTCAGATGTCAGTTTGTCCAGGCGTTCGGGGGTGATAAAACCGTCTTTTTCACCCATCTCCAGCAGCACTTCGTGTGCCGCTTTAATCGTGCCTGACGCGCCCATTGCGACGTTCCAGCCCTGAATGCGAAACTGCCACGTTAAAGTTTCAAGCTTTTGCGCTGCCGCCATGCGGGCACGCTGGAAGTTTTCCCGGCTGATAACACCGCCCGGGAAATACATCTGGGCAAAACTGACGCAGCCCATACGGCGGCTTTCGACCAGCTTGGGTTCGAAATCTTCGCCGATCACCAGTTCTGTTGAGCCACCGCCGATATCGATAACCAGCTTGCGGCCTTTTTCCGGCTGAGTATGCTCCACGCCCATAAAAATCAGTCGGGCTTCTTCGTTACCGGAGATAATCTCAATCGGGTAGGGGATGACTTTTTCCGCTCGCTTGAGAAAATCGGTCGCATTCAGCGCCTGACGCAAAGTATGGGTTCCCACGATGCATACGCTTGACGGGGGAAAGCCCTGCAGGCGTTCGGCGAACAGCGACAGGCAGCTTAATCCGCGTTCCATTGCCTCTTCGCTCAGCTTGTTATCTTCGCCGAGACCATCCGCCAGATGAACGCGCTGTTTCAGCCGCCCGATAATCTGCATTGCGCCATCAACCACGCGGGCAATGACCATATGGAAACTGTTTGAACCAAGGTCGACCGCAGCAAATTCCTGCGGTCGTGGAGTCTTGTCGTGTATTGGCATATCTTTAGTCAGGTTGCTCGAGTGATTTGATGTAGTCGTAAATCGCCAATTGTGACTGAACCTTACGGCGGTTTCCGCGCGGTACGTAGCGATTACTGAGTTCTTTATCGATGAAGCGGGCCTTCACCGTGTCGCTGAACAGGATATCGATAATATCCAGCACGCGCTGCTTAAGGCGCGGGTCAAGAAGCGGTGTAGCAACTTCGATACGATAATCGATGTTTCTTGTCATCCAGTCTGCGGAGGAGAGATACACCTGCTTGTCGCCCCCGTTCTCGAAGATGTAGACCCGGTCATGTTCAAGATAGCGATCAACGATGCTGATAACACGAATATTGTCGCTAATGCCTTCCAGGTTTGGAATCAGTGAGCACATTCCGCGAATCAACAAATTAACCGGTACGCCTGAGCTTGAGGCCGCATAGAGACGATCAACCAGGCCTTTATCGACCAGGTTGTTCAGTTTTAGCGTGATACCTGAAGGCTGGCCTTGCTGCGCATTGGCGATCTCTTTGTCGATCATCGCGTACAGCAGACGGCGTGAGTTCTGCGGAGAAACCAGCAGATAATCGAACGTCACCGGACGATACGGGTTTTCGATGAAGTTGAACACCCGACGCACTTCGTTGGTGATGCGTGAATCAGCGGTCAGCAACGAGTAGTCGGTGTACAGCCGCGCCGTTTTTTCGTTGAAGTTGCCCGTCCCGATATGCGCATAGCGCACGACTTCATCACCTTCTTTACGCGAGATAAGGAACAGTTTGGCGTGAATTTTCAGACCCGGCGCGGAGAAGATGACGTGAACGCCCGCTTCGGTCAGGCGCTTGGCCCAATGAATGTTGGCTTCTTCATCAAAGCGCGCCTGCAATTCCACTACCACGGTGACTTTTTTACTGTTATGCGCGGCATGGATCATCGCGTCGATGATGCGCGAGTCTTTTGCCACACGGTAGATGTTGATCTTTATCGCCAGCACGCTCGGGTCGAAAGACGCCTGGCGCAACAGTTCAAGAACGTGCTCAAAGGTGTGATACGGGTAATACAGCAGCACATCGCGCTCGCGGATTGCATCAAATCCGTTACGGAATTTCTCATTGTCGAACCAGATGTGGCGCAGACGCGGCAGCGGCTTATTCACCAGGTTGGCTTTGCCAACGTTGGGGAAGTTAATAAAGTCTTTGAAGTTATGGTAACGCCCGCCGGGAACAATTGAGTCGTAGCGAGAAATCGTCAGTTTTTCACGTAGCACCTCGACCAACGCATTGGGCATGTCGCGCTGATAGACAAAGCGTACAGGCTCTGCGGTCAGACGCTGTTTCAGGCTGGAGGACATCAGCTCCATCAGGCTCGATTCCATTTCGTGCACCAAATCGTATTCGGCGTCACGGGTCATTTTCATCGAATAGGCGTTAAGTGCGTCGTAATCAAAGAACCCTTTGAAAATATCGTCCAGGCAGTAGCGTAAGATGTTGTCCAGCAGGATCATCGGTTTGCGACGCCGCGGGGTTTCCGGCGGCAAATTCACAAAACGGGGAACCTTGTCGGAAGGGATTTCCAGCAGCGCGTAGCGGATTGTATCGCCGCGGATAATCTCTACCGCCAGATAGGTGTAGTCATCTTTCAAAAACTGGACTAAATCCGTCTCGCGGTTAATCAGGATCGGCGTGATGTGCTGGCGAAGATATTGCTTGAAGTAATGACGCAACCAGCTCTGCTGATTGGCCGATAGCTGGCGTTCATTGATTAAGAAAATCTGATTGCGCGCCATCTCCAGCAGCAACTCGTTGTACAGACCGTCAAATTCCTGATCGGCTTTTAATACGCGGGCCTGGATTTTGCCTAACAGATGGCGGGAGTGAGAGTTTGAACCCTGTTCTTCGCTAATAATGATTCGGCGCTTCAGTTCGGCAAAACGAACCTTATAAAACTCGTCGAGGTTATTGGAATAGATGCCTAAGAAACGCATCCGTTCGATCAACGGGTTTGACTTATCAGCAGCTTCCTGGAGTACACGTTCGTTGAACGCTAACCAACTGAGTTCTTTCTCGATGTATAGCTTTTCCTGACCCATTACCACTTTTACTCCGTTTCATTCACGGGACACTACCGATTTATTATGGCGAGCATTGCTCTCAGATGTCCAACTGTGCCAGAAAAATATGACAATAAACCGTCTGATAGCAAAGAGAAAGGGGGAGCGTAGATGAATACCGGTGGTATTAACCGGAAAAGGTAGTTATGCCTGTAAGCCGGATGGTGACATGCGGCTTACAGGTTGAATTTTATTATTCGTCGGCGGCGTAGCCTTGCGGCGGCAGACGAACGCCATCCAGCCATGCAGCGTTATCACGCATCTTCAGGCGACCATCAATAAACCAGCTTACCACCAGTGGGTAAATGGTATGTTCCTGAGCCTGAACCCGTGCCGTGACATCATCTTCGCTGTCGCCTTCAAATACCGGAACTTTGGCCTGAAGAATAACGGGTCCGCCGTCCAGTTCATCAGTGACGAAGTGGACTGAGGTACCATGCTCTTCATCGCCGTTTTCCAGTACCTGGCGGTGCGTATGCAGGCCGGGATACTTTGGCAATAAAGACGGGTGGATATTCAGCAATCGTTCAGAATAGTGCGCGACAAACGCCGGGCTGAGAATGCGCATATAACCGGCCAGCACCACGACATCCGGCGCCCAGGCGTCAATTTCTTGTATCAGTTGGCGGTCGAAGGCTTCGCGACTTGCAAACTGGGCGGCTTCCAGCGAGTACGCTGGAATATTCGCTTCGCGTGCGCGTTCAAGGCCGAACGCATCGGCCTTGTTACTGAATACTGCACTTATGGTGCCATTGATTTTTTTCTGTTCGCAGGCGTCTATTATCGCCTGCAAATTGCTTCCGTTACCGGAAATGAGCACCACAATGTTTTTCATTCAATGACCACACGCTGTTCGGAATCAGAAGCTTTGATGATACCGATTTTCCATGCGTTTTCACCTTTCTCATTGAGCAAAGCCAGGGCTTTATCCACTTCCGGAGCTGGCAGGGCGATAACCATACCTACGCCGCAGTTAAAGGTGCGATACATCTCATGCTGGCTGACGTTACCCGCCGTTTGCAGCCAGTTGAAGACGGCTGGCCACTGCCAGGAAGACTCGTCGATCACGGCCTGCGTGTTGTCTGGCAGAACGCGTGGAATATTTTCCCAGAAGCCGCCGCCGGTCAGGTGGGCAATGGCGTGCACATCAACCTTCTCGATCAGTTCCAGAATGGATTTTACGTAAATGCGGGTCGGAGCCAGCAGGTGATCGGCCAGCGACTTGCCTTCAAGCTCGGTGGTTTCCGGGTCACAACCGCTGACTTCAACGATTTTACGCACCAGAGAGTAACCGTTGGAGTGCGGACCGCTGGAGCCGAGCGCAATCAGTACGTCGCCGTCAGCCACTTTAGAACCGTCGATAATCTCTGATTTTTCGACGACGCCAACGCAGAAACCAGCCACGTCGTAATCTTCGCCGTGGTACATCCCCGGCATTTCAGCTGTTTCCCCACCGACCAGCGCACAGCCAGACTGCAGGCAGCCTTCGGCAATCCCGTTAATGACGCTGGCTGCGGTGTCCACATCCAGTTTGCCGGTTGCATAGTAGTCGAGGAAGAACAGCGGCTCAGCGCCCTGAACCACGAGGTCGTTGACGCACATTGCGACGAGGTCAATGCCGATAGTGTCGTGGCGTTTCAGATCCATCGCCAGACGCAGTTTTGTACCAACGCCATCAGTGCCGGAAACCAGTACCGGTTCACGATATTTTTGCGGCAATGCGCACAGCGCACCGAAGCCACCCAGACCACCCATAACTTCCGGACGACGCGTTTTCTTTACTACGCCTTTGATTCGATCAACCAGAGCATTACCTGCATCAATATCAACACCGGCATCTTTGTAGCTAAGAGAGGTTTTATCGGTCACTGCCTGCTTCCCCACATGTTTACTTGCAGTAAAAGTTAAATTCGGCGCAATTCTAACAGGGAAAGCAAACGTTTGCGAGCCTGCTCTGCATCAAGTTTTATCTGCTGGTTTTTTCAGCATTTTACAATCATTTATCTATTTGTTTGAACTGCGCCACGAAAATGAAACCGGGTACAGCCTTGTGCTTGAAACCTGCCAGCCGAATGCACAGTATCGTACTGAAACCGGTTTCTGTTTTCTGTTGCGGGCCTCATTTGGAGCGTTTTGCGCAGAGTCATCACGATAGGGGAAGGGGATGTCAGGATTTAAAGCAGATTTCATGTGGGGTGGCGCTGTCGCCGCTCATCAACTGGAAGGTGGCTGGCAGGAGGGCGGTAAAGGAATTAGCGTTGCCGATGTCATGACGGCGGGGGCGCATGGCGTGGCGCGTGAAATTACTGACGGTGTGATTGCCGGTAAAAACTACCCTAACCACGATGCCATCGATTTTTATCATCGCTATAAAGACGACATCAAGCTGTTTGCCGAAATGGGGTTTAAATGTTTTCGCACTTCTATTGCCTGGACGCGGATTTTCCCTTTAGGTGACGAAGCGCAACCCAATGAAGCTGGCCTGCAGTTCTATGATGATCTGTTCGACGAATGTCTGAGATATGGCATTGAACCGGTGATTACGTTGTCGCACTTCGAGATGCCCTACCATCTGGTGACGGAGTACGGCGGCTGGCGCAACCGTAAGCTTATCGACTTTTTTGTCCGTTTTGCCCGGGTGGTTTTCACTCGTTACCAGCACAAAGTGAAGTACTGGATGACGTTTAATGAGATTAACAATCAGGCAAATTATCACGAAGACTTCGCGCCCTTTACTAACTCTGGCCTGAAATATCTGCCTGGTGAAGACCGCGAGCCGGTCATGTACCAGGCGGCGCACTACGAGCTGGTGGCAAGCGCGCTGGCGGTGAAGGTCGCGCGTGAAATTAACCCGGCGCTGCAAATTGGCTGCATGATTGCGATGTGCCCAATTTATCCGCTGACCTGTGCGCCGAACGACATGATGATGGCGATGAATGCTATGCACCGGCGTTACTGGTTTACTGACGTCCATGTGCGCGGCAAATACCCGCAGCATCTTCTCAATTACTTTACCCGTCGTGGCTTTGAACTGGATATCACCGAGGAAGACCGTCAGGCGCTGACCGAGGGCTGCGTTGATTACATCGGCTTTAGCTATTATATGTCTTTCGCGACCCAGGCAACGGCGGACAACCCACAACTGGATTACGACGAGTCGAAAAGCCTGGTTTCTAACCCGTACGTGCAGAAGTCGGACTGGGGCTGGCAGATTGATCCCGTCGGTCTGCGCTATTCGCTGAACTGGTTCTGGGATCATTATCAGTTGCCGCTGTTTATTGTTGAAAACGGCTTTGGGGCGATTGACGTGCAGCAGGCCGATGGCTCGGTGGATGATTCCTATCGTATTGACTATATGGCCGCGCATATCCGCGAAATGAAAAAAGCGGTGGTGGAAGATGGCGTGGATCTGATGGGTTATACCCCGTGGGGCTGTATTGATTTAGTCTCGGCCGGGACGGGGGAGATGAAAAAACGCTACGGCTTTATCTATGTTGATAAAAATAATGACGGGAGTGGGACATTAGCACGCTCGCCGAAGAAATCTTTTTCATGGTATCAAAACGTCATCCAGAGTAATGCTGAAAATCTATAAAATTCATAGCATTGATAACAACCCCCGCACTTATTGTGGGGGGTGTTTTATACTCATCATCCAGACGCAAACGATTTTGGTTGATCCATATCAAGCGTATGCAGTGTTGCGCCAGAGACGAAAAGCGGTATAATCCGGCGATTTTTTTTGTGGTTGCCACTCGTCTGAGGAAAGGAGAAGAGTATGAAGATCGTGGAAGTCAAACACCCACTCGTCAAACACAAGCTGGGACTGATGCGTGAAAACGACATCAGCACTAAACGCTTTCGTGAACTCGCCTCGGAAGTTGGCAGCCTGCTGACTTATGAAGCAACCGCCGGTCTGGAAACCGAAAAGGTGACCATCGAAGGCTGGAACGGCCCGGTTGAAGTTGACCAAATCAAAGGTAAAAAAATCACCGTTGTGCCAATCCTGCGTGCGGGCCTGGGCATGATGGAAGGCGTTCTGGAAAACGTTCCGAGCGCGCGTATCAGCGTGGTCGGTATGTACCGTAATGAAGAGACGCTGGAGCCGGTTCCGTACTTCCAGAAGCTGGTTTCTAACATTGATGAGCGTATGGCGCTGATCGTTGACCCGATGCTGGCAACCGGCGGTTCCGTTATCGCTACCATCGACCTGCTGAAAAAAGCAGGCTGCAGCAGCATTAAAGTCCTGGTGCTGGTTGCAGCGCCGGAAGGTATCGCGGCGCTGGAAAAAGCGCACCCGGATGTTGAGCTGTACACTGCCTCCATCGATCAGGGACTGAACGAGCACGGATACATTATTCCGGGGCTCGGCGATGCCGGCGATAAGATTTTTGGTACCAAGTAAACGAATAAGTGAAAAGAAGCCGACTTTAAGAGTCGGCTTTTTTTTGAATAAAACAACCCAATCGCTAATAACAAACAACACTCAGAGGAAAACACTATGACGCGCCGTGCTATCGGGGTGAGTGAAAGACCGCCGCTTTTACAGACAATCCCGCTTAGTTTACAGCACCTGTTCGCCATGTTTGGCGCAACGGTACTGGTGCCAGTCCTGTTTCATATCAACCCAGCTACCGTTCTGCTGTTTAACGGTATTGGTACTTTACTGTATCTCTTTATTTGTAAAGGTAAAATTCCGGCTTACCTCGGTTCAAGCTTTGCGTTCATTTCCCCAGTTCTGCTGCTGCTGCCGCTAGGGTATGAAGTGGCGCTGGGCGGTTTCATTATGTGTGGCATCCTGTTCTGCCTGGTTTCGTTCATCGTTAAGAAAGCCGGTACTGGCTGGCTGGATGTAATGTTCCCGCCTGCGGCGATGGGCGCAATCGTTGCCGTTATCGGTCTGGAGTTGGCGGGTGTCGCTGCGGGTATGGCGGGATTGCTGCCTGCGGAAGGACAAGCGCCAGACTCAACAACCATCATCATCTCAATGGTGACGCTGGCGGTGACGGTATTTGGTTCCGTGCTGTTCCGTGGCTTTATGGCGATTATCCCGATTTTGATTGGGGTGCTGGCCGGGTACGCGCTCTCCTTCGTGATGGGGGTCGTGGACACCACGCCGATAGCGCAGGCTCACTGGTTTGCTCTGCCGACGTTCTACACACCGCGCTTTGAATGGGTCGCTATTCTGACTATTCTGCCTGCGGCGCTGGTGGTTATTGCTGAACACGTCGGCCACCTGGTGGTAACGGCGAATATCGTGAAAAAAGATTTGATTCGCGATCCTGGCCTGCATCGTTCTATGTTTGCTAACGGCCTGTCGACGGTGATCTCCGGCTTCTTCGGTTCTACGCCGAACACCACGTACGGCGAGAACATCGGCGTCATGGCGATTACCCGCGTTTACAGTACCTGGGTTATTGGCGGTGCGGCGATTTTCGCCATTCTGCTCTCCTGCGTGGGTAAACTGGCTGCGGCGATCCAAATCATTCCGCTGCCGGTCATGGGCGGTGTATCTCTGCTGTTATACGGCGTGATTGGCGCTTCCGGTATTCGCGTGTTGATCGAGTCAAAAGTTGACTACAACAAAGCACAGAACCTGATCCTGACCTCGGTCATTTTGATCATCGGCGTCAGCGGCGCGAAAGTTCACATCGGTGCTGCTGAGCTGAAAGGCATGGCGCTGGCGACCATTGTGGGTGTCTGTCTGAGCCTGATTTTCAAAGTTATCAGCCTGCTGCGTCCAGAAGAAGTGGTGCTCGACGCCAAAGATGCCGACACTGAGCAACAGTAAACCTTTGACCGGGTGGCGATGCTGCCCGGTTCTATCGCGACGCATTTCTGTGTTAAACTCAACGCGATTTTATGAAATCCTGGGTTGAGGTATCTCTGAACACACCGGCACAGCTCTCTTTGCCACTTTATCTTCCTGACGACGAAACTTTCGCAAGTTTCTGGCCGGGGGATAACTCCTCTTTACTGGCTGCACTGCAAAACGTGCTGCGTCAGGAACATAGCGGGTATATTTATCTCTGGTCGCGTGAAGGCGCTGGCCGTAGTCATTTGCTGCATGCAGCCTGTGCGGAACTGTCCGCGCGCGGCGATGCGGTAGGCTACGTGCCGCTCGACAAACGTACCTGGTTCGTCCCCGAGGTGCTCGACGGGATGGAGCATTTATCGCTGGTATGCATCGATAACATCGAATGTGTGGCCGGTGATTCGCTGTGGGAAATGGCGATCTTTGATCTCTACAACCGTATCCTGGAGTCGGGGAAAACACGCCTGCTGATCACCGGCGATCGTCCACCAAGACAGTTGAATCTGGGATTGCCAGATCTCGCTTCGCGTCTGGACTGGGGGCAAATCTACAAGCTGCAACCACTTTCCGATGAAGATAAGCTGCAGGCGTTGCAATTACGCGCCAGACTTCGCGGATTTGAACTGCCGGAAGATGTGGGCCGCTTTCTGCTTAAGCGTCTGGATCGGGAAATGCGTACGCTGTTTATGACGTTGGATCAGCTTGATCACGCATCGATCACCGCCCAGCGTAAGCTGACCATTCCGTTCGTAAAAGAAATTCTGAAGCTGTAAGCGCCGCAGCCAAATGACTGCGGCAGGTTTCGGTTAACCGACGATTTCCAGTACCTGCTCCGGCGGACGTCCAATTCGAGCCTGACCTTTGGCAACTACGATCGGGCGCTCCATCAGTTTTGGGTTTTCCACCATTGCCTGAATCAGCGCATCTTCACTCAGATTTTTGTCCGCCAGGTTAAGCGATTTATAGAGATCCTCTTTCTGGCGCATCAGCTCACGCGCGCTGGACATACCCAGCATCTGCAGAAGTTCATGCAGGGTCGCGGCGTCAGCCGGGGTTTCCAGATACAGCACCACTTCCGGGTCCACGCCATTGGACTTCAGTAATTCCAGCGTTTCACGGCTCTTGGAGCAGCGTGGGTTATGGTAGATTTTAATCGCGTCTGACATTTTTCTTTCCTGTTACATCTTGGTGTACGGTTTAAAGCGCTCTTGCAGCTGGCGTAGCTGGTCGATACGAGCATCGTATCTGGCCTGTTGCTGGCTACCCAATTTCACCTGAGAGCTTGCGCTGCTGAGCATCGAAATCGCCTGATCCAGACGTCCAGCGAGGGCATACCCCTCCGCCCGCGCCGCCAGCTCCTGATCGCGGTTGTTCAGGTTGGCTTCCGTTTGCGCTAACAGATCCCAGCCGTTAGGGTCGTCCTTATGGTTAAACGTATAGCGATTCAGGATGGTTGCCGCCTCTTTAGCTTGTTCGCCCTGTAGATACGCATTCGCCAGGTTGAGCTGCAGTACCGGGTTAGTGCGCAGGTCGCGGGCGTTTTTCAGGCGGTTAATGGCATCACTGGTTTTCTTCTGGCCGAGATCGATATCCGTTGCCAGGTCGAGATACCAGGCATTGTTCGCGTCTGCTGCCAGCAGCGGTTGCAGCGCTTTACGCGCCTCGTCATATTTGCTGGCTTCCATCGCCTGCAATGCCCGACCATATTGCGCCGCACGTTGCTCACGTACGTTGCCTTTCGACCAGTTACTCAGCAGGTCATCGGTCAACTGGTTACGACCAGAGTTGTACATGCCCAAGGTTCGTGCCTTAGCCAGATAAAAATCTTCTGACGACTGGACGACCACCGGACGCATCTGGTTGGCGCGGTTACGGGCATCCGACAGGCGGCTTTCAGGCAGAGGGTGAGTCAGCAAAATTTCCGGCGGACGCGAAGAGTAACGGGCCTGATCGAGCAGTTTTTCGAGGAACGTCGGCATGGCCTGGGGATCGAATCCCGAGCGTTGTAGCACCTGAATACCGATGCGATCTGCTTCCTGTTCGTTTTGTTGCGTAAAGCTAATCATCCCCTGACGTGTTCCCGCCAGCGTACCGGTCAGCGCCGCCATACCCGCTTGCGGGCTAGCCATCGCTAATAAAATTGAACCTAGCGCACCTACCCACGTTAGCGGCGCACTGCGTTTCTGATCTTCCATTGCACGCGCCAGGTGGCGCTGAGTGACGTGGGAGATTTCGTGCGCCATGACCGATGCTAACTGGCTTTCGTTGTCGGAATAGCGGAACAGTGCGGAGTGCAAGACAACGTTGCCGCCAAAGAAAGCAAAGGCGTTGATTTCATCGTTGTTAATCAAAAAGAATGTGAAGGGTGTTTTTACCGAGTCGGCGTGCGAGACCAGACGCATCCCCAGCGCATTAATGTATTGGGTGAGCAATGGATCATTAATTAATGGCGCACTGCCGCGCAGTTGGCGTACGTAATAATCGCCCATCTGCATTTCCTGTCCTATGGAAAGCGTACTGCCTGCCGACGTTCCCATATCAGGCAGGGTGTCCGCAGTATCAGCAAATGCGGGCGCAACCTGACCGATAGTCAGTGCGGCAATGAGGGTAGCAACCAGGTTTTTTTTCAACTGCCTGAACATAACCTCTGTCCTGTATTCTTTTTTGAGATAGCCATTTGACCAATGCTGTGAAGTATCGTTCACACTCCGCAAGCTTACGGAGTGTAACTGCGAAACCTGACGATGAACACCCAGGAAAAATGTCTTTTCACTTTGCGTAATCAGCCATAAAAAGCGAAGTCTTTTTTGTGACATTTCGATACAATTCGGGATCGCAATCCCGCTATTGGGTTCATGGAAGGGTTTTATGCTCGAAATGTTGATGCAATGGTATCGTCGCCGCTTTAGCGACCCCGAAGCCATCGCCCTGCTGATTATTCTGGTTGCCGGTTTTGGCATCCTGTTCTTTTTTAGCGGTCTTCTGGCGCCGCTACTGGTCGCCATAGTGCTGGCGTACCTGCTTGAATGGCCGACTGTGCGGCTGGAACATATTGGGTGTTCACGGCGTTGGGCGACATCGATTGTGCTGGTGGTGTTTGTCGGTATTTTGCTGCTGATGGCGTTTGTGGTGATGCCCGTTGCATGGCAGCAGGGGATCTATCTGATCCGCGACATGCCTGGCATGCTTAATAAATTGTCTGATTTTGCTGCTACCTTGCCGCGGCGTTATCCGGCGCTGATGGATGCGGGCATCATTGATGCGATGGCGGAAAATATGCGCTCGCGAATGCTCACCATGGGCGATTCGGTGGTGAAATATTCGTTAGCCTCACTGGTTGGATTGCTGACCCTGGCGGTCTATCTGGTTCTCGTCCCGTTGATGGTGTTCTTCCTGATCAAAGATAAAGGACAGATGCTGAACGCCGTGCGCCGGGTGCTGCCGCGTAATCGTGGGCTGGCGGGGCAGGTGTGGAAAGAGATGAACCAGCAAATCACCAACTATATCCGCGGAAAGGTGCTGGAAATGGTGGTGGTCGGCGTGGCGACCTGGCTCGGCTTCCTGCTGTTTGGTCTCAACTATTCGCTGCTGCTGGCGGTGCTGGTAGGGTTCTCTGTGCTGATCCCGTATATCGGCGCTTTTGTGGTGACGATTCCGGTAGTTGGCGTGGCGCTGTTTCAGTTCGGGCTTGGCACCGAGTTCTGGAGCTGTTTTGCCGTGTACCTGATTATCCAGGCGCTGGACGGCAATCTGCTGGTTCCCGTGCTGTTCTCCGAGGCGGTCAATCTGCATCCACTGGTGATTATTCTCTCCGTGGTGATTTTCGGTGGTCTGTGGGGATTCTGGGGCGTATTCTTTGCGATCCCTCTGGCGACGTTAATCAAAGCGGTAATGCACGCCTGGCCGGATGGTCAGGTCGTTGACGAACCCTAATCTGCAAGATCCGGCGATATCATGTCGCCGGATCCGAACTTGTCTGACCTCTATCCACACTTTCTGAATAATCTCTTCTGCTGTCGTTTTTCTCCGCATTTGTCTTTAACTTGACCTGCGTGATGTCTTTCTGTCACGCAAGGAATAAGACCAACAGGAGAACAAAATGGGTCACAACACACACACGCAGCAAAAGGTAGGATGGGGCGGTTATCTCGCTTTTTTTATTACGATTATCCTTTTTTCCGGCATGTTTGCGAAAAGTACCGAATGGTGGCGGGTCTTTGACTTCACCGTCCTCAACGGCGCGTTTGGGCAGATTAATGCCACAGGCGATACGGCGGTCTCTTTTCGCGGCTCTGGAGGGATGGGAGCCAAAGACGGCTTCTTATTCGCGCTTGAGCTGGCACCTTCCGTCATTCTTTCACTCGGGATTATTTCCGTCACCGAAGGATTGGGGGGGTTACGTGCGGCACAACAGCTGATGACGCCGGTCCTGCGCCCGTTACTCGGTATTCCGGGAGTTTGTTCGCTGGCGCTAATTGCGAATTTGCAAAATACCGATGCCGCGGCCGGGATGACCAAAGAGATGGCGGAAGAGGGCATTATTACTGAACAGGAGCGTGCCATTTTTGCCTGCTGGCAAACCAGCGGCAGCGCGTGTATTACCAACTATTTTTCCTCTGGCGCTGCGCTGTTTACGGTGGTTACCGTTCCGGTGATTACGCCGCTGGCGGTGATCCTTGTCTTCAAATTTGTGGGAGCGAACCTGCTGCGTTTGTGGATTGCGCAGCTGGAAAATCGCCGTCTGCAGCAGGAGGTCTGAGATGACAACGCAGGTACGTAAAAACGTCATGGATATGTTTATCGATGGCGCGCGGCGCGGGTTTACAATTGCTACAACCAGCCTGTTACCTAACGTGGTGATGGCGTTTGTGATTATTCAGGCGCTGAAGGTGACGGGATTGCTCGAGATTGTCGGGCGGGTGTGCGAACCGGTGATGGCGTTGTGGGGGCTACCGGGGGAATCTGCCACCGTGCTGCTGGCGGCGGTGATGAGTATGGGAGGCGGCGTCGGCGTTTGTGCCAGTCTGGTTGTTGCTGGTACGCTTTCGGGACATGATGCGACTGTATTGCTACCGGCTATCTACCTGATGGGCAATCCGGTGCAAAATGTGGGACGCTGCCTGGGAACTGCGGGGGTCCATCCCCGTTACTACCCGCTGATTATTGCGGTATGCGTCATTAATGCGCTGCTCTCTATTTGGGTTATGCAGGTAATTGCCTGACAAGGAAGGTTATGAACTGTTCAATTCTTAATTTGACGTTGTTCCAGCAGGGACACGTGTACGCGCCGGAAGATTTAGGGCGACAGGATATACTGGTCTCCGGCAGTAAAATTGTTGCCATCGCCCCGTCAATTTCTCCTGAAGACTTTCCCGGTTGTGAGTGTATCAATCTTGACGGCGCGATTGTGTGCCCAGGATTTATCGATCAACACGTCCATCTGATTGGCGGCGGCGGGGAAGCAGGGCCGCATACCCGCACGCCGGAAGTGCGCTTGTCACGCCTGGTTGAAGCTGGTGTAACTTCGGTGGTGGGTTTGCTGGGTACCGATGGCATTACCCGTCATCCGGAATCGCTGCTGGCAAAAACCCGCGCGCTGGAGTTTGAAGGCATCAGCGCATGGATGCTTACTGGGGCGTATTCTCTGCCTTCCCCGACGATCACCGGCAGCATCGATCGTGACGTGGCGCTGATCGATAAAATCATTGGCGTAAAATGTGCGATTTCGGACCATCGTTCCTCAGCCCCAGATACCTCGGTGCTGGCAAACATGGCAGCGCAGTCGCGCGTCGGTGGATTGTTAGGACGCAAACCGGGGATCAGTGTATTCCATATGGGCGATAGCCCGCGCATGCTGGAACCGTTGTACCAGATCCTCAACTGCTGCGATGTGCCGATTACTAAACTGTTGCCGACACACGTTAACCGTGCGGAACCGTTGTTCCAGGCGGCGCTGGAGTATGCTCGTAAAGGTGGTTATATCGACATTACCAGCAGCATTGATGAGCCCGTCGACCCCGCCACGGCTATCGCCACGGCGCTGCGGCAGAACGTGCCACTGTCGCGCATTACCCTTAGCTCGGATGGCAACGGCAGCCAGCCGGAATTTGATGAGTTAGGTAATCTCATCGGTATCGGTGTCGCGGGGTTTGAATCACTGGCTGAAACGGTGCGCCAGTTGGTGAAAGTTCATGCCATACCGCTGGAACAGGCGCTCTGTCCGCTGACGCGTACGGTCGCAGAATTTTTAGGGCTCGAACATAAGGGGCGCCTGGCGGTGGGATGCGATGCGGACATTCTGGTGCTTAACGATGCGTTGGAGGTTAATCACCTTTGGGCGAAGGGAAAAACCGTGGTCAGAGAAAAGAAGGCCTGCGTAAAAGGGACGTTTGAATAAACGTTTATGCGGATGTCAGCCTGAAAAAGTACAGATTCACGTTTATGCCGGGTGGCGGCTACGCCTCACCCGGCCTACAAGTTTCGCAATATTAATAAGCTGCGCAGGCCTGATAAGCGAAGCGCCATCAGGCTTTTTCCAGCAAAACGTAAATCAGGCGTTCTCTTTCAGCCAGTTCAGTACCACGTCGTGGTGATTGCTGGTTTTGAAGTCATCGAACACGTGCTCAATTTTGCCTTCGGCATCAATCAGGAAGCTGATGCGGTGGATGCCATCGTAGGTTTTGCCCATAAATGACTTCTCACCCCAGACGCCGAACTGCTCGCAAACCTGATGATCTTCATCGGACAGGAGCGTGAAATTCAGGACTTCTTTCTCCGCGAATCGGGAAAGCTTCTCTGGTTTGTCGGTGCTGATCCCCAGCACTTCAACACCAGCTTTTTTTAACTCATCCATGTTATCGCGCAAGCCGCAGGCCTGTACGGTACAGCCGGGTGTCATGGCTTTCGGGTAAAAATAAACCAGAACACGCTGTCCCTGGAAGTCGGTTAAATTTACTTGTTCTCCGTCTTGATCCGGCAAGCTAAATTTCGGTGCGATATCACCGGCTTTCAGTGGGTTCATTACTTAACTCCATCCTGTTCATCATGCTGTGAGTAATTGACGACGTTAATACTGCCTTGCGCATTGAGTTCTGTACAGAGTGCTTTAAACGCATCTTCAATATTTGCCGAATCATGTGACGCAGGACTATGTGCGGTAATTTGAATAAACAACTGCGCCGCCTTTCCATTCTCAGCCGGTTGCGTGCGTGAAACCAGTTCCGCAATATTCATTTGGTGGCTGTCAAACAGTGCGGTGAAGCGTTCAATCAAATGGGGAGAATCAGGGACATCGACCTGCACCCATACCGTAGCAGGCATCGCCGGACGAGGGCGCGCGGTCGTGCGCTTCATCACAATGAGTAAATCCAGCTCTGCGCCTTTTAATGGCAGGGTTGATTCAATCAGGGTGATGGCATTCCAGGTGCCCGACAGCAACATGATAAACGTGAACTCATCACCCAGCATGGCCAGTCGGCTGTCTTCGATATTACAGCCGCAACTGCTGACATGACGTGTGATGGTGTTCACAATTCCTGGGCGGTCGGCACCCAGCGCAGTGATGACCAGATAGTGTTGCGATGACGATGTCAAACCTGTTCTTCCTTTGAGCGGTGAGGTAATCATAAGGAAAGCATAAAAAAAACATGCATACAACAATCAGAACGGCTCTGGTCGCTTGCTTTTATTGTCGTACCAAACGTACCATTGAGACACTTGTTTGCACAGAGGATGGCCCATGTTCACGGGAAGTATTGTCGCGCTTGTTACGCCGATGGATGAGAAAGGTAAAGTCTGCCGGTCGAGCCTGAAAAAACTGATTGATTATCATGTCGCCAGCGGCACCTCGGCGATCGTTTCTGTTGGCACCACCGGTGAGTCCGCCACCCTGAGTCATGATGAACATGGCGATGTGGTGATGATGACGCTGGAGCTGGCTGACGGGCGTATTCCGGTTATTGCCGGAACCGGCGCCAATGCGACCGCGGAAGCCATTAGTCTGACGCAGCGTTTCAACGACAGCGGTGTTGTTGGCTGCCTGACGGTGACGCCTTACTACAACCGCCCAACCCAGGAAGGTTTGTTCCAGCATTTCAAAGCCATCGCTGAGCATACTGACCTGCCGCAAATTCTGTATAATGTGCCGTCCCGTACTGGCTGCGATATGCTGCCGGAAACCGTTGGTCGTCTGGCGAAAGTTAAAAATATTATCGCTATTAAAGAGGCCACGGGGAACTTAAGTCGCGTTCACCAGATCAAAGAGCTGGTTTCGGACGACTTTATTCTGCTCAGCGGTGATGACGCGACCGGACTGGATTTTATGCAGCTCGGTGGTCATGGCGTGATTTCCGTAACGTCTAACGTTGCGGCACGTGATATGGCTGAAATGTGCAAACTGGCGGCAGCCGGGCAATTTGCCGAGGCGCGGGTGATTAACCAGCGTCTGATGCCGTTACACAACAAACTATTTGTCGCACCCAATCCTATTCCCGTGAAATGGGCGTGTAAGGAGTTGGGACTTGTGGCGACCGATACGCTACGTCTGCCGATGACGCCAATCACGGACAATGCTCGTGAAATCGTCAAAGCGGCGCTTAAGCATGCCGGTTTGCTGTAAAGTTTAGGGAGATTTGATGGCTTACTCAGTACAAAAGTCGCGCCTGGCCAAGGTTGCGGGTGTTTCGCTTGTTATGTTGCTCGCGGCCTGTAGCTCTGACTCGCGCTATAAGCGCCAGGTGAGCGGTGATGAATCCTATCTGGAGGCCGCACCGCTTGCTGAGCTTCATGCTCCAGCTGGGATGATTTTGCCGGTTATGTCGGGCGACTATAATATCCCGGTAACCAACGGCAGTGGTGCCGTGGGTAAAGCGCTGGATATTCGTCCACCGGCTCAGCCGTTAGCGTTAGTCACTGGCGCTCGCACGCAAATCGCAGGCGATACCTCAACGTTGTTGGTGGAAAATGGTCGTGGCAACACGCTGTGGCCGCAGGTCGTGAGCGTCATTCAGTCTAAAAACTACACGATCACCAAACGTGATGATGCCAGCCAGACGCTGACCACCGACTGGGTCGACTGGAACCGTCTGGATGAAGACGAGCAGTACCGTGGACGTTATCAAATCTCGGTTAAACCGCAGGGCTATCAGCAAGCGGTAACGGTGAAACTGGTTAACCTCGAGCAGGCGGGTAAACCCGTAGCCGATGCGGCATCAATGCAGCGTTACAGCGCTGAGATGATGAACGTTATCTCTGCTGGTCTGGATAAGAACGCCACCGATGCCGCGAATGCCGCGCAGAACCGCTCTGCAGCCACCATGGATGTTCAGAGCGCAGCCGATGACACCGGTTTACCAATGCTGGTGGTACGCGGGCCGTTCAACGTGGTGTGGCAGCGTCTGCCAGCAGCGCTTGAGAAAGTGGGGATGAAGGTAACCGACAGCACCCGTTCTCAGGGTAGCATCGCGGTGACCTACAAACCTCTGTCTGATAGCAGCTGGCAGGAGCTGGGCGCAAGTGACCCAGGTCTGGTATCCGGCGACTATAAACTGCAGGTCGGTGATTTAGACAACCGCAGTAGCTTGCAGTTTATCGATCCGAAGGGGCATACCCTGACGCAAAGCCAGAACGACGCGCTGGTCGCCGTCTTCCAGGCAGCGTTCAGTAAGTAAAAATAAAGGGCTGGATAACTCCAGCCCTTTTTTTCTGATATGATACGCAAACGTGTGCGTCGGCAGAAAAACGCAATATTTATCGTTAATTCACACCCAGGAGTAATAAAGATGCAAAAGCAAGCTGAGTTGTATCGTGGTAAAGCGAAGACCGTATACAGCACGGAAAACCCGGACCTGTTGGTGCTCGAATTCCGCAATGATACGTCAGCAGGGGATGGCGCGCGCATTGAACAGTTTGACCGTAAAGGCATGGTGAACAACAAATTCAACCATTTCATTATGACTAAACTGCAAGAAGCGGGTATTCCTACCCAGATGGAGCGACTGCTTTCTGATACCGAATGTCTGGTGAAAAAGCTGGATATGGTACCGGTTGAATGTGTGGTACGTAACCGCGCGGCAGGCTCTCTGGTTAAGCGTTTAGGCGTTGAGGAAGGTATTGAACTGAATCCGCCGCTGTTTGATCTGTTCCTGAAAAACGATGCTATGCACGATCCAATGATTAACGATTCCTATTGCGAAACTTTTGGTTGGGTGAGCAAAGAGAATCTGGCACGTATGAAAGAGCTGACCTACAAAGCTAACGACGTGCTGAAAAAGATGTTTGATGATGCTGGTCTGATTCTGGTCGATTTCAAACTTGAGTTTGGTTTGTATAAAGGTGAAGTCGTCCTGGGTGATGAATTCTCACCGGACGGTAGCCGCCTGTGGGACAAAGAAACGCTGGATAAAATGGACAAAGATCGCTTCCGCCAGAGTCTGGGCGGCCTGATCGAAGCCTATGAAGCCGTCGCGCATCGCCTGGGTGTGAAGTTAGACTAATCTTCCCCCTGAGCCGGCGATCGCTCTCCGGCTCATTAACCCCACCTGATTTGATTACTATTTCTTATGGTAATCCTGTTCCGAACCGCCTACGATCATCATCATAATGAATAAAAAGTTGAGGTGATTATGCGCTGGCAAGGGCGTCGTGAAAGTGACAACGTGGAAGACAGACGAAACAGCTCTGGCGGCGGCCCCTCTATGGGTGGGCCTGGTTTTCGTCTGCCCAGTGGTAAAGGCGGTATCATCCTGCTGATTGTGGTGCTGGTGGCGGGTTATTATGGCGTGGATCTCACCGGATTAATGACCGGCCAGCCGGTCTCCCAACAACAATCATCACGCTCCATCAGCCCAAACGATGATGAAGCGGCAAAATTTACCTCGGTGATTCTGGCTACAACAGAAGATACCTGGGGACAGCAGTTTGAAAAAATGGGCCGCACCTACCAACAGCCGAAGCTGGTGATGTACCGGGGCGCGACGCGCACCGGCTGCGGCGCGGGCCAGTCCGTGATGGGGCCGTTTTATTGTCCGGCAGATGGTACGGTATATATCGACCTTTCATTCTATGATGACATGAAAAACAAGCTGGGCGCTGATGGTGATTTTGCGCAGGGCTATGTTATCGCCCATGAAGTGGGTCACCACGTGCAGAAACTGCTGGGTATTGAACCGAAGGTTCGCCAGATGCAGCAGAACGCCTCACAAGCTGAGGTGAACCGTCTTTCCGTTCGTATGGAACTGCAGGCGGACTGCTTTGCCGGTGTCTGGGGCCACAGCATGCAGCAGCAGGGCGTGCTGGAGTCTGGTGACCTGGAAGAGGCACTAAACGCCGCACAGGCCATTGGTGACGATCGTTTGCAACAGCAGGGACAAGGACGCGTCGTACCGGACAGCTTTACTCACGGAACCTCTGAACAGCGTTTTACCTGGTTCAAACGCGGTTTTGATAGCGGCGATCCGGGACAATGTAATACCTTTGGTAAAGGTATTTAAGATACAGAGGCAGGGATGTCCGATAACACGGCGCTGAGGGCGTTAACCGAACAGATGGCTCGTGAGGGGATCCGTCGTTTGCTGATTATCAGCGGCGAGGAGAACTGGTGTCAGGGGCAGGCGTTAGCGCTACGCGACATATTACCCGGCGACTGGTTGTGGGTAGGGGCGAATGCCCCTGCTGAACCGAACTGTACGCCACAGGCGCTGCAAACGTTACTGGGGCGCGAGTTTCGTCATGCAGTTTTCGACGCCGGGCAGGGATTTGACGCTGCGGCGTTTGCCGCCTTAAGCGGTACACTGCTTGCCGGCAGTTGGCTGGTTTTGCTGACCCCACCCTGGCATTCCTGGCACACGCATCCAGACGTGGATTCACTACGCTGGAGCGATTGTGCTGAGCCCATTCCCACACCGCACTTTGTTGAGCACGTCAAACGGGTGATTTCCCTCGATAGACAGGCTCTGCACTGGCAGCAGCATCAGCCGGTTTCCTGTCCGCACTTTCCTGCTCGCGCAGCTTGGCTTGCGGCAACCGGCGAACCCCAACCAGAACAGGCGATGATGTTAAATCATTTGCTGGCTATGCCTCCCGGTGTGGTTGCGGTGACGGCCGCACGGGGTCGGGGCAAATCCGCTCTGGCAGGGCAACTCATAGCGCGGATTAACGGCACTGCGATTGTGACCGCACCTGCCAAAGCTGCAACGGATGTGCTGGCACAATTTGCTGCAGAGCGTTACCGCTTTATGGCGCCGGATGCACTATTAAGCAGTTCTGAAACCGCAGACTGGCTGATTGTGGATGAAGCCGCCGCGATCCCCGCGCCGCTGCTACACCAACTGGTGGCGCGTTTTCCTCGTACGCTGTTAACCACTACAGTACAAGGCTACGAGGGAACGGGTAGAGGCTTCTTGCTGAAATTCTGCGCCCGCTTCCCCAATCTTCGACGCTATGAGTTGCAACAACCCGTACGCTGGGCGCAGGGATGTCCGCTGGAGCAAATTGTCAGCGATGCGCTGGTGTTTGATGATGAAACGTTCACGCATGCCCCATTGGGGGAGCTTCACTTCTCGGCATTTGAGCAACAGTCCTGGGATGCTAGCCCGGCGCTGCCGTTAGCGGTATACCAGTTGCTCTCCGGAGCGCATTATCGCACCTCGCCATTAGACCTGCGGCGAATGATGGACGCGCCTGGTCAGCATTTTCTTCAGGCATCAACCGCTGACTCAGTGGCGGGTGCTGTCTGGCTGGTCGATGAAGGGGGACTATCCGCAGAATTAAGCCAGGCCGTCTGGGCCGGATATCGTCGACCGAGGGGGAATCTGGTTGCGCAGTCGCTGGCGGCGCACGGTGGTGACCCGTTGGCGGCGACGCTCGTCGGGAGGCGAGTCAGTCGAATTGCGGTTCATCCTGCGCGCCAAAGAGAAGGTATTGGGCAACAGCTGATTATGCTGGCCCACCACTATTCCACATCGTGTGACTATCTGTCGGTCAGTTTTGGGTATACGGCTGAACTATGGCGTTTCTGGCAGCGCTGCGGTTTTGTGCTGGTGCGAATGGGAAATCACCGGGAAGCCAGCAGCGGCTGTTATACCGCCATGGCGTTGCTGCCCATCAGCGAAGCGGGAAAGCGCCTTGCCGAGCGGGAGCACCAGCATTTGCGGCGTGACGCGGAAATCCTTGCGCGATGGAATGGTGAGAGCATTCCGCTGGTCCCGCTGAAAGAGACTACGCTTAATGAGGATGACTGGGCTGAGCTGGCTGGGTTTGCCTTCGCGCATCGGCCATTATTGACGTCGCTAGGCTGTCTGAGTCGTCTGCTTGAGCACAGTGAATTACCTCTTCCGGCATTGCGCGGACGTATACAGGCTAAACGCAGCGACGCCGAATTGTGCCAACAGCTGAAGATCTCAGGTCGTAAAGCGCTGCTGGTCGTTCAGCGCGTCGAAGCGGCACAAGCGTTAAATCAGCTGGATGCTGAACGTGAACAGCGGCTACATAATCGCATTATGCAATGGCAATTTTTTCACTAACATCTTCAATTTCCTGGCATGGTCATTGCGGTTAAGCGGCGTAGAATGATTCTCATCAGTTAAGGAGATCGCCATGAAACATGACCATTTTGTTGTTCAAAGTCCCGATAAACCCGCTCAACAGCTACTGCTGCTGTTTCATGGCGTCGGGGATAACCCGGTTGCCATGGGTGAAATTGGCTCCTGGTTTGCGCCGCTGTTTCCGGATGCGTTAATCGTCAGCATTGGCGGGGCAGAGCCTTACGGTACGACTTCCGGACGTCAGTGGTTTTCGGTACAGGGCGTAACGGAAGAGAACCGCCAGGCGCGTATCGACGCGATTATGCCGGTGTTTATCGAAACCGTGCGCTACTGGCAGAAACAAAGCGGCGTTTCACCGCAGGCAACCGCGCTGATTGGTTTTTCTCAGGGTTCGATTATGTCGCTTGAGAGCATCAAAGCCGAGCCGGGGCTGGCGTCGCGGGTCATTGCCTTCAATGGTCGCTATGCCACCTTACCGGAGGTTGCAACTACCGCAACGACGGTGCATTTGATTCACGGTGGTGAAGACCGGGTGATAGAGCTCTCCCATGCCGTTGCCGCGCAGGAGGCATTAATTGCTGCGGGTGGGGATGTGACGCTGGATATCGTCGAAAACCTGGGGCACGCCATTGATGAACGCAGCATGCAGTTTGCGCTCGATCATCTGCGTTTTACCGTACCGAAGCACTACTTTGATGAAGCGCTGAGCGGCGGTAAGCCTCACGATGATGATGTGATTGAGATGATCTGATTGATAACCGTAGGCCGGATAAAACGCGGAGCGTTGCCATCCGGCACTTAACGCCCGGTGGCGCTAACGCTTACCGGGCCTACGTGACTTATTGGCCTGGAAATTATTTCTTCGGTTGATCCTTGTTCGGCCAATCGTCGTCGTCATCCCATTTATCGTTAAAGTCACGATGCGGGGGAAGCTCCGGTTTGTTGGCCAGATATTTCTTTGGATCGACGCGCTTGAGATCTTTGATAACGTTAAGCAGCACGCCTACCAGAAACACCAACACCAGAATCCACCAATATTTTGCTAGCCAGTCCATGTATTTTTCCTCTTGCAGGAACACTCATCAGGCGACGAGTTGCTCCATGATACGTTGATACATACGGGCAAGCAGCTGCAGGTCGGCGGCATTAACACATTCATTTATTTTATGAATAGTGGCGTTGACCGGCCCAAGTTCGACTACCTGTGCCCCCATGCGGGCAATAAAGCGCCCGTCGGACGTCCCGCCTGTAGTCAGTAACTGCGGTTTAATCTCATTATAGTGCTCAATGGCGTTCACTACTGCATCCACCAGTTTACCGCGTTCAGTCAGGAACGGCTGACCGGAAAGCCACCAGTCGACGGTATAGCGCAACTGATGTTTCTCCAGCAGCGCGTGAACTCGTGCTTTAATCATCTCATCGGTCAGCTCAGTGCTGAAACGGAAGTTGAACTGGATAAACAGTTCTCCGGGGATAACGTTGTTGCTGCCGGTACCTGCCTGAATATTGGCAATCTGCATGCTGGTCGCTGGGAAGAACTCGTTACCCTGGTCCCACTCAATCGCCACCAGTTCGTTGAGCATTGGCGCCGCGCGGTGTACCGGATTATCGGCCAGATGCGGATAGGCTACGTGCCCCTGCACGCCATGAATGGTCAGGTTGCAGGTCAGTGAACCACGACGTCCATTCTTGACCACGTCGCCAACGATTTCCGTGCTGGACGGTTCGCCAACCAGACAATAATCCAGTCGCTCATTACGCGCCATCAGTGCTTCAACCACCTTTACGGTGCCGTTTTTGGCGCTGGCTTCTTCGTCGGACGTTATCAAAAATGCCAGACGACCCTGATGGTTTGGATGCTGGGCGACAAAACGCTCTGCGGCCACGACCATCGCTGCCAGTGAGCCTTTCATATCGGCAGCGCCACGCCCGAACAGCATGCCATCGCGAATGGTCGGTTCGAACGGTGGATTGATCCAACGATCGACATCGCCGGCGGGCACTACGTCGGTGTGACCGGCAAATGCCAGGGTCTCACCTTTACCGCGCCATGCCCAAAAATTCTGTGTGTCACCAAAATCCATACGCTCAACGGTAAAACCTACCGCGCGCAGGCGTTCAATCATTAACGCCTGGCACCCGGCATCATCCGGGCTCAGGGAAGGACGGCGAATAAGCTGCTGTGTCAGCTCAATAACCGGGCACGACATAGACTACACCTCATTAAAAAACAGAGTATAACTGGATTCACTGAAACCAAGCAGCATAGGCTTACCCGGCGCGCAGAGCAATGGGCGTTTGATAATTGCTGGCATTTCAATCATCAATGCGGTGGCGGAAGCCGCATCGGTGATTTGACTGCGCGTGGATTCATCGAGTTTACGCCAGGTGGTTCCACGTGTATTGATCAGCGCTTCCCAACCTAATTCGCTGATAAAGGACTGTAATAGCGTATTGTCAAGACCGTCGACGCGATAATCATGAAAGCGATAGTCAATACCTTGTGCTTCCAACCAGCGTCTGGCTTTTTTAATCGTGTCGCAATTCTTAATGCCGTAGAGGGTGATCATTTGAATCCTTATTGACGTAATTTGAATATTTATTCTTTTATTATGTGGCAATGAATAATACATATTGTCATTCAATCGTTATAGAAAAATATAACATTGTTGAACAACAGTGAATAATGATTCCTGAAAGCTCCAAAAATACCGTATAACTAAAAATCAGAATCTGCCTGTTTGCATCAGCCTGTTTTTCCATCAGAATTGCAAAAGTAGTAGATGATGTATGAATATTTCAAAATATTGCAGTAAGTCACATAAAATTTATGGGTATGGCGCATAGTGATCACATAAACCCCAAACACGGGAGGATGTAATCACAACCATCGGTTAAATGTTCTTCTTTTGATGATGATGATTTTGTAGAATGCTCATAATAATAAGAGAGGTTGTTATGATTGAACGTGAACTGGGGAACTGGAAAGACTTTATCGAAGTGATGCTTCGTAAATAATTTTCTGGAAGAAATTCATATCCTGTAAAGGATAAAAAAGGCGACTCAACGTAAGTCGCCTTTTTTGTGCCCGATTATTCCGGGCGCGGTTTCAACGGGAAGCGTCTGCGTACCAGCACAAAGAACAGGGGCACGAAGTAAATCGCCAGGATAGTGGCTGAAATCATTCCACCCATTACGCCTGTCCCCACCGCATGTTGACCGCCAGAACCTGCGCCACTGCTGATGGTCATCGGCAGAACCCCAAAGATAAACGCCAGCGAGGTCATCAGAATCGGACGCAAGCGCTGGCGACAGGCGTGGAGCGTGGCATCGAGCAGATCGTGTCCTTTCTCGTTCATCTCATTGGCGAATTCAACAATCAAGATTGCGTTCTTCGCCGATAGCCCGATAACGGTAAGTAACCCGACCTGGAAGTACACGTCGTTTTCCAGACCGCGCATCCAGGTCGCCAGCAGAGCACCAATGACCCCCAGCGGCACAACCAGCATGACGGAGAAGGGAACTGACCAGCTTTCATACAGGGCCGCCAGACACAGGAATACCACCAGCAGAGAAATGGCGTACAGGGCGGGGGCCTGAGAACCCGATAGCCGTTCCTGATAAGACATCGCAGTCCATTCGAGGCCGAATCCGGTCGGCAACTGGCGCACCAGCGATTCCATTATGTCCATCGCTGTACCGGTACTGACGCCGGGCGCGGCTTCTCCGACAATCTCGACCGCGGAGTAGCCGTTGTAGCGTTCCAGACGCGGTGAACCGGTTTCCCAGCGCGACGTGGCAAAGGCCGAGAAAGGCACCATGCCGCCGTTGTTATTACGGACGTACCACAAATTGATGTCGTCAGGGAGCATGCGATATTTTGCTGCCGCCTGCACGTAAACCTTCTTCACGCGACCGCGGTCCATAAAGTCATTGACGTAGCTGGAACCCCAGGCCGTTTGCAATGTATCGTTGATGTCGTCGATGGAAACGCCCAGTGCCTGGGCTTTGCGCTGATCGATATCAATTTGCAACTGCGGGCTGTCGTCCAGACCGTTATGACGAACGCGGGTCAGGGAAGAATCCTTCCCGGCCAGCTCAATCAGCTTGTCGCGCGCGGCCATTAACGCGTCATGCCCCGCACCAGCGTGATCCTGCAGCTCCATATCGAAACCGGCAGAGCTTCCGAGGCCACTGATAGCCGGAGGGCTACTGGCGAAGACGCGGGCTTCTTTAATCTTATTAAAGGCTTTGGTCGCACGTTCAATGATGGCGAAAGAGGTTCCGGTAGTGGTGTCGCGCTCATCCCAGTCTTTTAAACGGACAAACATACGCGCCACGTTTTGACCGTTCCCGCCAGGGCCTGAACCGACCGTGGAAAAGACCGACATAATGTTGTCTTTCTCATGGGTGAAGTAATACTTCTCTACTTCCTCAACCACTTTCAATGTTTGCTGCTGTGTGGAGCCGCTGGGCAGCTGTACCGAGGTGGTAAACATGCCGCGGTCTTCCAGCGGCAGGAAGGAGGTTGGCAGGCGCAGGAACAGGAAAACCATTCCGCCGAGCAGCAGGCCGTAGATCAGTATCCAGCGCAGGCTGCGGTGCAGGATCCTGGCAACGCCTTTTTCGTAGCGCTCGGCGTTGCGATTAAACATTCGGTTAAACCAGCCGAAGAAACCGGTTTGTCCGTGATGCTCGCCCTTATGCAGCGGTTTGAGCAGGGTGGCGCACAGAGCAGGAGTGAGGATCATCGCCACCAGAACAGACAGCACCATTGCGGAGACGATAGTAATCGAGAACTGGCGGTAAATAGCTCCGGTAGTGCCGCCGAAGAAGGCCATCGGGATAAACACCGCCGACAGCACCATGGCAATACCAACCAGCGCGCCCTGGATTTGCCCCATCGATTTCCGTGTCGCTTCCCGCGGTGTGAGCCCTTCCTCACTCATAATACGCTCGACGTTTTCCACTACCACAATGGCATCATCGACCAGCAGGCCGATCGCCAGCACCATCGCAAACATCGTCAAGGTGTTAACGCTATAGCCAAAGGCGTAAAGCACGGAGAAGGTACCCATCAGGACGACGGGAACGGCGATGGTGGGAATCAGCGTGGCGCGGAAGTTTTGCAGGAACAGGTACATCACGAGGAATACCAGCGCGATCGCTTCCAGCAGGGTTTTTACCACGTCGATGATTGAGGCTTTGACAAAGGAGGTAGTTTCATATGCCACCTTATATTCCAGCCCATGCGGAAAATATTGCGACAGCTCGTTCAGACGGTTAATGACCAGTTCCGCCGTCGCCATTTCATTGGCGCCTGAAGCCAGCTTCACGCCCAGACCGGAGGCAGGATTTCCATTAAAGCGGCTGAGGTAATCATACTTTTCAGCACCCATTTCGACCGTCGCCACATCGCCCAGTTTAACTTCTGAGCCATCCTGGTTGACACGTAGAGTAATGGCGCGGAATTCCTCCGGAGTCTGCAGTAGCGACTGGGCGTTGATCGTCGCGTTCAGCGCCTGCTTGTCCACCGAAGGCGTACCGCCAAGTTGTCCGACCGCAATCTGCGCATTCTGTGACTCGATAGCGTCGGTCACATCTTTAGCGGTCATCTGGAAACTGTTCAGTTTGGCTGGGTCAAGCCAGATACGCATGGAGTACTGTGAGCCGTAAGCGTCAATATCCCCCACGCCGTTAATACGGCTGAGCGGATCCTGAATGTTACTGGCGACATAGTCGGCGATGTCCTGCTTATCCATTGAGCCATCGGTGGAGACAAAGGCGATTGTCAGAATATTGGTGTCCCCGGTCTTACGCACCGTGACCCCCTGATCCTGTACCGCCTGCGGCAGTTTACGCATTGCCGATTGCAGCTGGTTTTGCACCTGCTGGACGGCCTCATCAGGATCGGTTCCGGCGACAAAGCTCAGCGTAACTGACGCCTGGCCTGTCCCGCTGCTCTGCGACGACATGTACATCAGGTTATCGAGGCCGGTCATGTTCTGCTCGATCACCTGGGTGACGGTGTTTTCCAGAGTCTGAGCCGAGGCGCCAGGATAGTTGGCGGTGACCCGTACATTTGGCGGCGCCAGATCGGGATATTGCTCAACGGGCAGTGAAAAAATAGCCAGGGCTCCTGTCAGGCACAACAGGATAGCTAACACCCAGGCAAAAATGGGGCGATCGATGAAAAAATTCGCCATTAAAAGAGGACCTCGTGTTTCTGCGTATCGTTATGGGTATGGCTTGCTTCACTTTAGCGGCAAGGTACGGGTCAAACGTGGAGAAAAAAAGAAGATAATGTAAATTATCATGCCCGTTTACAGCATACCTTTCGTGCCAACGCCGTCAGGCCAGGATCCAGACCCGACGGCGCTTTGCGGTTCTTTACGTTAGATCACTGTCTGATTCAGCCGAACGGAAACTGATGCTTACCAACGTTCCTCCTCCGGAAGGTTGAGAGAAGGTCAACGTGCCGCTTAGTCTTTCCGCCCGCTCACGCATAATATTTAGTCCATAGTGCCCTGTAGGCTCATGCGGCTCGCCAATGCCGATGCCGTTATCGCGGATATAAACCGTGTGGTTGCCGTCCGGAGCCGTTACGCAACTGACGGCAATTTCGCTCGCACTGGCATGCTTAATGGCGTTCAGCACCGCTTCGCGGATGATCTGCAACAGGTGCACTTGCATTTGCGCATCCAACGCCAGCGTGGGTAACCGACAGTCGAGTGTGAGTTTAGCTGAGGTTTGATTTTGCAGCGTTTCCAGCATTTCATGCAGGGCGGAGGGTAAGTCTGCCTGTTGTAAGGTCAGACGGAAGGTGGTGAGCAGTTCGCGTAACTGACGGTAGGCATCGTTCAGCGCCTGGGAGAAATCCGCCATGATGCTTTGCGCTGGGGCGTTATCTTCCGGAATTGAACGCTTCAGCAGCGTCAACTGAATGCGTAAATAAGAGAGCACCTGTGCCAGCGAGTCGTGCAGTTCGCGTGCAATCGTCGCTCGCTCCTCCATTAACAACAGTTGCTGAAAATGTTTTTGTGCCTGGTTGAAGTACAACCCGCGTCCCAGCATTGAGGAAACGCTGTTAAGCAGCGGAGTAGAAGCATTGACGTTTGGACTTTGCCAGTGCAGTTCGCCGTAGACGGTTTCCTGCATAGTGACCGGCAGGATCTGCATCGGCAGCTCCAGGCTTTTAGTCCCTTCGCTAATCCGCCAGTTATCACCGACGGTGAGCTCAAGGAAATACGCGGCGTCATGTTCGCGGACGATCTGTAAAATATGGCGGAAGCAGTGCACGTCAATCTGGCTGGTATTTAACGCCTGGGAGCACTGATACAACACCTCCAGACGGCGATTGGCTTCATGGAGATCGTGAGTTTTCTCGGCAACAGACGCTTCCAGCGAGCGATACAGCTTGTGTAATTCACTCGACATCTGGCTAAACGTTTTGCCCAGCAACCCCAGTTCATTGGGCAAACCGGTATCCAGCGGTGGGATATTAAACTGACCGTGTTCAATTTGCTGACTGGCCATCACCAGTTTATTCAGCGGACGCACTACCTGCTGGCGAATGCGCCGCAGGGTAAAGAAGACGAGGGTGAATATGCCGATCCCGCCTGCCAGCGAGATGCCAAATACCAGCATGACTTTACGCTCGGCATAATGTTGCAACGCCAGCACGAAGAGATCGATTTGATCGACGTAGTTGTTGATATTGGCCTGGTACCATTTTAAATCGCCGTCGATCAGGCGGGCATTCATTTCCAGCCAGTTAGCATGCAGACGTCCATAGCGGCTTTTTACCGCTTGTGGCACATACCACGCATTCAGATTCTGTAATGCCGGTGCGTTTAGCGCCTGCTGGAAAAGCTGGCGGTGGGCGTTAAGCTGCGGGCTCTGGCTTTGCAGATCGTAACCCAGACGGTAGCTTTGCATGCGCAATGAGCCAGCAACGTTGATGGCTTCGGCATCTCGCAAGCTGCTGGTCAGCGTGAGCAGCGCAATACCTGTTGAGAGAATTGACAGCAGCACTATGTAGAAAAAAGCTTTAGCCAGACTGGCCGAGACCGGACGCTTTACCGTCACTTGTGCATCCTCACACAATACACGTCGCGCCTGAAAACAGCGTGAACGATGCGGTGTATTTGATAAAGGTTAATAAAACGCCATGAAACTGGATGGTAACTGAAACACAATTTCATATGCGATGAAATAAATTGATCTGCCACAGGTTCTGCATAAATAGTTGTGCTTCCTGGGCAAATGAACATTGCCGCTTCCTTCCGTGTCGGTTAATAACACTCTTATAAAGAATAAGGTTTTTGCAACCAAAAAAGAAGGAAGCCATGAATCGTTTTATTATGGTCAATAGCCAGCAGTGCCTGGGATGCCATGCCTGTGAGGTCGCCTGCGTCATGGCTCACAATGGCGAACAGCATGTCCTGAGCCAACGGCATTTTCAGCCCCGAATTACCGTCATTAAACATCAGCAGCAGCGCAGCGCGGTGACCTGTCACCACTGCGAAGATGCACCCTGCGCCAGAAGTTGCCCAAATGGGGCAATTAGCCATGATAACGACAGCGTTCAGGTGAACCCGCAAAAGTGCATTGGCTGTAAATCGTGCGTCGTTGCCTGTCCTTTCGGCACGATGCAGATCGTACTCACTCCTGTCGCCAAAGGGAAGGTGAAAGCCACCGCGCACAAATGCGATCTGTGCCAGGGGCGTGAACAGGGGCCCGCCTGCGTAGAGAACTGCCCGGCGCAGGCGGTACAGTTGGTGACGGAAAATTCGCTTACCGGTCTGTCAAAAGCGCGTAGGCTGCGTACCGCAAGTCTGGAAAGCCAGCCATGGCACGCCAGCACTACCGATTTTGTTCCACATGTCATCACCAAACGTGAGCAAATGCAGGCGACGCCTGCGCGTGGTGAACCGGATAAACTGGCGATTGATGCCCGGAAAACCAGCTTTGAAGAGATCTATCTGCCGTTTCGTACGGCGCAGGCGGAGCGGGAAGCCTCTCGCTGCCTGAAATGCGGCGACCACAGTATTTGCGAATGGACCTGTCCGTTGCATAACCACATTCCGCAGTGGATTGAGCTGGTCAAAGCCGGAAACATCGATGCCGCGGTTGAGCTTTCACATCAAACCAACTGCTTGCCGGAGGTGACCGGGCGTGTATGCCCGCAGGATCGACTCTGCGAAGGGGCATGCACGGTGCGTAGTGAGCATGGCGCAGTCACCATCGGTAATATTGAGCGTTACATCTCCGATCGGGCGCTGAGTAAAGGATGGCGGCCGGACTTAAGCCATGTGCAGAAAGTGGACAAGCGTGTTGCCATTATTGGCGCGGGTCCGGCGGGTCTGGCCTGCGCGGATGTGCTGGCGCGTAGCGGTATCAGTGCCACCGTGTACGATCGCCATCCTGAAATTGGCGGTTTGTTGACGTTCGGTATTCCGGCCTTCAAGCTGGACAAATCGCTGCTGACGCGTCGCCGTGAAATCTTCAGCGCTATGGGGATTCATTTCGAACTTAACTGTGAAGTGGGTAAGGACGTCGCACTTGAAAAGTTGCTGGAGGATTACGATGCCGTGTTCGTGGGGGTGGGAACCTATCGTTCCATGAAGGCGGACCTGCCAAATGAAGACGCGCCAGGCGTATATGATGCGCTGCCGTTCCTGATTGCCAATACCAAGCAGGTGATGGGGCTGGATGAGTTGCCTGAAGAACCGTTTATCGATACCGCTGGACTGAACGTGGTGGTTCTGGGCGGAGGCGATACGGCCATGGACTGTGTACGTACCGCGCTGCGCCACGGTGCAAGCCAGGTGACCTGCGCCTATCGTCGTGATGAAGCCAACATGCCGGGTTCGAAAAAAGAGGTGAAGAACGCCCGGGAAGAGGGGGCAAACTTCGAGTTTAACGTCCAGCCGGTTGAGCTGGTGTTGCATGCCGATGGGCGAGTCAGCGGCGTGCGTTTCTTACGTACCCAACTTGGCGAACCTGATGCGCAGGGGCGTCGTCGCCCGGTTCCCATCGCCGGGAGTGAGTTTGTGATGCCCGCAGATGCGGTGATCATGGCGTTTGGTTTTCACCCACACGGCATGCCGTGGCTGGAGTCGCATGGCGTTAAGGTCGATAACTGGGGGCGCATTGCCGCCGATGTTGAAAGCGCATACCGTTACCAAACCAGTAACCCGAAAATCTTTGCCGGTGGCGACGCGGTACGCGGTGCGGATCTGGTGGTGACGGCCATGGCGGAGGGGCGGCACGCCGCCCAGGGGATCGTCGACTGGCTGGGCGTAAAATCAGTCAAATCTCACTAATCGGCGTCCAGGCCGGATAAAACGCGTTAGCGTTGTCATCCGGCAATGTGCCGCATGAATGCCTGATGGCGCTTTGCTTATCAGGCCTACATTGTTCCAAGACAAACCCGGTTTCACGGCGTAGTATTATTTCTCACTTCTTGCTGTGGAGCCGGTATGTCGCAAAAAATTACCCTCATCAAAGATAAAGTCCTCTCCGATAACTACTTCATCCTGCGCAATATCACTTATGACCTGACCCGTAGCACTGGGGAGGTGATTCGTCATAAACGCGAGGTTTACGATCGCGGTAACGGTGCCACAATCCTGCTGTATAACCCGGAGAAGAAAACGGTGGTCTTAATTCGCCAGTTCCGCGTCGCCACCTGGGTCAACGGTAATGAAGATGGTCAACTGATTGAAACCTGCGCTGGGCTGTTGGATAACGACGAACCGGAAGCGTGCATTCGCAAAGAGGCCATTGAAGAGACCGGATTTGAAGTGGGCGAAGTGCGCAAACTGTTTGAGTTATACATGTCGCCGGGCGGCGTGACGGAAATAATCCACTTCTTCATTGCACAATACAGTGACAGCCAGCGAGCAAACGCTGGTGGCGGTGTGGAAGATGAAGATATTGAAGTTCTGGAACTGCCGTTCACCCAGGCGCTGGAAATGATCAAAACGGGTGAGATCCGTGACGGTAAAACGGTGCTATTGTTGAACTATTTGCAGTCGTCGCATCTCATGGACTAATGCGCGGGATTTATATTTCTTTACAAATTTACGGCCAATCCGACAATTCTTATTGAGCCACATCAGTCGCGCAAGGAAGATACCGCTTAGGCTGTGTGTTTTGACTTCGGGGTTGTACCGTCCATGCGCTATCGCGTTATTCTCCTTTTCCTGCTCGGGTTGCTACCAGCCCGATTGCTCTGGGCTGCGCCCGCGCAACAGGCGTTTTCTGACTGGCAGGTGACGTGTAATAACCAAAATTTTTGCGTGGCGCGCAATACCGGAGAGCACCACGGCCTGGTCATGACCTTGAGCCGCAGCGCCGGGGCACATACTGACGCCGTGTTGCGTATTGAGCTGGGCGGGCTGGAATCGTCCAACGTCAAAGAGAGCGATATTGCGCCGCGTCTATTGTTGGATGGTGCGCCGCTCTCGCTGAGCGGCGAGCACTGGCGTATTACCCCATGGCAACTGATGACCGATGATCCGGCCACCATTAGCGCATTTTTACAAACCGTACAGGACGCGAAGGCGATTACCCTGCAAAAAGGTGCGCAAAATCTTTCGCTGCTCGGGCTAAAAGCCGCATTGTTGTTTATCGATGCCCAGCAAAAACGGGTTGGCAGCGAAACCGCATGGATCGAAAAAGGTGACGAGCCTCCGCTCAGTGTACCTCCTGCTCCCGCGCTGAAAGGCGTAGCGGTCATTAACCCAACACCAACGCCTCTCACACAGCAAGAGCGCAGTGAACTGCTGGACTATGGTAACTGGCGAATCAACGGTATTCGTTGCTCTATCGATCCGCTGCGTCGCGAGATGCGCGTCACGGCCCTAACGGATGATAAAGCGCTGCTGATGATTGGCTGTGAGGCCGGAGCGTATAACACTATCGATCTGGCGTGGGTGGTTTCACGTACAACCCCGCTGACTTCACGCGCGGTACGGTTAAGCCTGCCTTTTAAAACGGATGCGGAAAGTCGCGATATGGAGCTGACCAACGCTACGTTTGACGAGAAGTCGCGGGAGTTGGTAACCCTCGCCAAAGGACGAGGGATGGCAGATTGCGGGATCCAGACCCGCTGGCGCTACGATGGTCAGCGTTTTCGTCTGGTGCGTTATGCCCAGGAGCCAAGCTGCGATAACTGGCATGGGCCAGACGCCTGGCCCACGCTGTGGATCACGCGTTAAGCACCTTGTGTGCTTTCTCCACGATGTTGTCCACCGTAAAGCCGAAGAACGGGAACAGCTTGTCTGCTGGCGCCGACTCCCCATAGCCCGTCATCCCAACAATCGCCCCTTTCAGCCCAACATATTTGTACCAGTAGTCGGCAATACCGGCTTCTACCGCCACGCGCGCGCTGACGTTTGCCGGCAGGACCGACTCCCGGTACGTCTCATCCTGGGCGTCGAAGATATCGGTTGAAGGCAGAGAAACTACCCGCACGTTACGGCCTTCGCCGGTCAGTTTTTCCGCCGCCAGCAGCGTGATTTCCATTTCTGAACCGGTAGCAATCAGGATAACATCCGGCTTACCGCCGCCGTCCTTCAGCACATAGCCGCCGCGGGCAATTTGCTGCACTTGCTCAGGCGTGCGCTCAACCTGCGCCAGATTCTGCCGCGAGAGGATCAGCGCCGTTGGCCCGTCATGGCGTTCGACCGCCAGCTTCCAGCCTACTGCCGCCTCAACCTGATCGCATGGTCGCCAGGTACTGAAATTAGGCGTCAGGCGTAGACTGGCGAGTTGTTCGACGGCCTGGTGCGTGGGACCATCTTCCCCTAGGCCAATCGAGTCGTGGGTATAAACCATGATTTGTCGGGCTTTCATCAGCGCCGCCATGCGCGCGGCATTGCGGGCATATTCGACAAACATCAGGAACGTGGCAGTGTAAGGTACGAAGCCCCCGTGGTGCGCGATACCATTGGCAATGGCGGTCATGCCAAATTCCCGCACGCCGTAGTGGATGTAGTTTCCTGCATGATCCTCTTTAAGAGAGGAGGAGCCTTTCCAGATGGTCAGGTTGCTGGGTGCCAGATCCGCCGAGCCGCCGAGAAGTTCTGGCAGTATCGGCCCATAGGCATTCAGGATATTTTGCGAAGCTTTACGGGTGGCTATTTTGGCTGGGTTGGCTTGCAGGTCGGTAATATATTTCTGGGTTGTTGCTTCCCACTCCTTAGGCAGTCCGCCGCTCATCCGGCGAGTAAACTCTGCCGCCAGTTCCGGGTAGGCTTGTTCGTAAGCTGCGAATTTCTCCTTCCAGCTCTGTTGCGCTTTTTCGCCTTTCTCGCGTGCGTCCCACGCCCGGTAAATCTCTTTGGGGATTTCAAAAGCAGGATGATGCCACCCCAGTTTCTGCCGGGTCAGCGCCACCTCTTCTTCGCCCAACGCAGCGCCGTGCGCTTCCTCTTTCCCGGCTTTATTCGGTGAGCCAAAACCAATCACCGTGCGGCAGATAATCAGCGACGGTTTATCGGTAACAGCCTGCGCTTCCTGAATGGCTTTTTTCACCGCCTCAGGGTCATGACCGTCAATATCGTGCACTACATGCCAGTGGTAAGCCTCAAAGCGTTTTGCAGTATCGTCGGTAAACCAGCCGTCGGTTTCGCCATCAATTGAGATGCCGTTGTGATCGTAGAAGCCGATGAGTTTGCCAAGCCCCAGCGTGCCCGCCAGCGAACAAGCCTCGTGTGAAATACCCTCCATCAGACAGCCGTCGCCCATAAAGACCCAGGTAAAGTGGTTAACAATCTCATGGTCCGGCTGGTTAAACTGCGCTGCCAGCGTGCGCTCGGCAATGGCCATGCCGACGGCGTTGGCTAAACCCTGGCCCAGCGGTCCGGTGGTGGTTTCCACGCCCGGCGTGTAGCCAATTTCCGGGTGACCTGGCGTCTTTGAATGGAGCTGACGGAAGTTCTTTAATTCTTCGATCGGCAGGTCGTAACCGGAAAGATGCAATAGGCTGTAAAGCAGCATTGAGGCGTGACCGTTGGACAGAATAAACCGGTCACGATCGTACCAGGTGGGATCGGTCGGGTTATGGCGTAGAAAATCGTTCCACAGCACTTCGGCGATATCGGCCATCCCCATTGGTGCTCCTGGGTGGCCGGAGTTAGCTTTTTGGACGGCATCCATACTCAGCGCACGAATGGCATTGGCAAGCTCTTTACGGGTCATAGGAAATACTCCTTGAAAAGTAAAGTGTTAGATGCGTGTTGTGATTCACACTTTTGGGAAAATTGCGGGCGTTGTCAGCAAAAAGCATAGCAGACAAGCATGGTATTGCTGGATTAAGCAGGTAACATGGCTGTTATAAATTGATAACAAATTCTTTCTTTGAATGGTGAGAGTTTGGGGACCTTCAAAGTTTGTGCCGTTGACTGAGGTGATAATGTGCGGCTCAGTAGAATGGTTACCCGCGCCACTTTTTTGATAGATACGTGAAAGGAACAACAAGATGGATGACCAGTTAAAACAAAGCGCCCTCGATTTCCACGAATTTCCGGTACCCGGTAAAATCCAGGTTTCTCCGACCAAGCCTCTGGCAACGCAGCGCGACCTGGCGCTGGCCTACTCGCCGGGCGTGGCTGCACCGTGTCTTGAAATTGAAAAGGACCCGCTGGCAGCCTACAAATACACCGCGCGCGGCAACCTGGTTGCGGTTATTTCCAACGGTACGGCGGTGCTGGGCCTGGGCAATATTGGCGCACTGGCCGGCAAACCGGTGATGGAAGGTAAAGGCGTTCTGTTTAAGAAATTCGCCGGGATCGACGTGTTCGACATTGAAGTCGATGAACTCGATCCGGATAAATTTATCAATGTGGTTGCGGCCCTGGAACCCACGTTTGGCGGTATCAACCTCGAAGATATCAAAGCGCCGGAGTGTTTCTACATTGAGCAAAAGCTGCGCGAACGCATGAATATTCCGGTCTTCCACGATGACCAGCACGGTACGGCAATCATCAGTACTGCCGCAATTCTGAACGGTCTGCGGGTGGTTGAGAAAAATATCTCCGACGTGCGCATGGTGGTGTCTGGCGCAGGCGCAGCGGCGATTGCCTGTATGAACCTGCTGGTAGCGCTGGGTATGCAGAAACACAATATTGTGGTCTGTGACTCCAAAGGCGTGATTTACAAAGACCGCGAACCGAACATGGCGGAAACCAAAGCGGCTTATGCGGTGGTGGATGACGGTAAGCGTACGCTGGATGATGTCATTGACGGCGCAGATATTTTCCTCGGTTGCTCCGGTCCGAAAGTGCTGACGCAGGAAATGGTTAAGAAGATGGCGCGTGCGCCAATGATTCTGGCACTCGCTAACCCGGAACCGGAAATCCTGCCGCCGTTGGCAAAAGAGGTGCGTTCCGATGCAATCATTTGTACTGGCCGTTCAGACTACCCGAACCAGGTTAATAACGTCCTGTGCTTCCCGTTCATCTTCCGCGGTGCGCTGGATGTCGGTGCAACGGCCATCAACGAAGAGATGAAACTGGCGGCGGTGCACGCCATTGCTGAGCTGGCGCATGCCGAGCAGAGTGAAGTGGTGGCCTCTGCTTATGGCGATCAGGACCTGAGCTTCGGCCCGGAATACATCATTCCGAAACCGTTCGACCCGCGTCTGATCGTCAAAATCGCCCCTGCTGTGGCGAAAGCAGCGATGGACTCTGGTGTGGCCACGCGTCCGATTGCCGACTTTGACGCTTACATCGATAAGCTGACTGAATTCGTCTACAAAACCAACCTGTTCATGAAGCCAATTTTCTCCCTGGCACGCAAAGCGCCGAAGCGTGTGGTGCTGACGGAAGGGGAAGAAGCGCGTGTACTGCATGCTACTCAGGAGCTGATTACTTTAGGACTGGCAAAACCAATCCTGATCGGTCGTCCGAGCGTTATTGAAATGCGTATCCAGAAACTGGGGCTGCAGATCAAAGCGGGCGTCGATTTTGAGATCGTCAACAACGAATCCGATCCACGCTTTAAAGAGTACTGGAGCGAGTACTACCAGATTATGAAGCGCCGTGGGATCACCCAGGAGCAGGCGCAGCGTGCGGTGATTGCCAACACTACGGTGATCGGTGCAATCATGGTGCAGCGTGGCGAAGCGGATGCGATGATCTGCGGTACGATTGGTGACTACCATGAGCACTTCAGCGTGGTGAAAGAGGTGTTTGGTCATCGTGACGGCGTGCATACTGCTGGGGCGATGAACGCCTTGCTGCTGCCAAGTGGTAACACTTTTATCGCCGATACTTACGTCAACGACGATCCTACGCCTGAGCAACTGGCGGAAATCGCTGTGATGGCGGCAGAGACTGTGCGTCGCTTTGGTATTGAACCGAAGGTGGCGTTGCTGTCGCACTCCAACTTTGGTTCCTCTGACTGCCCGTCGGCCAGCAAAATGCGCGAAGCGCTGGAGCTGATTAAGGCGCGCGCGCCAGAGTTGATGATTGACGGCGAAATGCACGGCGACGCCGCGCTGGTGGAAAGTATCCGTAATGACCGCATGCCGGACAGTCCGCTGAAAGGCTCAGCGAATATTCTGGTGATGCCGAATATGGAAGCGGCCCGTATTAGTTACAACTTACTACGCGTTTCCAGTTCTGAAGGCGTAACGGTTGGCCCGGTGCTGATGGGGGTTGCGAAACCTGTTCATGTATTAACGCCGATCGCCTCTGTTCGTCGTATCGTTAATATGGTGGCGCTGGCGGTTGTAGAAGCCCAAACGCAGCCGCTGTAATTTCACTTTAATTAATTTCCGGCGCGGGTTTCTCTCGCGCCTTTTTATTTTCCCTTTCTTAGTGATCTACTTCACCTTTTAAACCTGGTTGCCGAATTTTGTTATTTACTCTGACAAAAAATTGCTACGATAAGGGCAGTTTTAGCGGAGGCGGTGAGCAATGGAAAAAGAACGCATTATTCAGGAATTTGTGCCGGGGAAACAGGTCACGCTGGCGCATCTCATTGCGCACCCCGGCGAGGAATTAGCGAAAAAGATCGGCGTTCCCGAAGCGGGCGCTATCGGCATCATGACGCTGACGCCAGGCGAAACCGCGATGATTGCCGGTGACTTAGCCATGAAGGCGGCGGATGTACATATCGGTTTTCTCGATAGATTCAGCGGCGCACTGGTGATCTACGGCTCGGTAGGCGCAGTAGAAGAAGCGTTATTACAGACGGTAAGCGGTCTGGGTCGATTATTAAATTTCACTTTGTGCAACCTGACAAAAAGTTAATCAGAGGCGGCGATGAAACGTATTGCGTTTGTCGGTACGGTGGGGGCGGGGAAAACAACGCTCTTTAATGCGCTACAGGGGAATTATTCCCTCGCCAGAAAAACACAGGCCGTGGAGTTTAATGAAAATGGCGATATCGATACGCCAGGGGAATATTTTAGCCATCCGCGCTGGTATCACGCCTTAATTACCACGCTGCAGGATGTTGATACGTTGATTTATATACACGCGGCAAATGATAAAGAAAGTCGCTTACCTGCCGGGCTGTTGGATATCGGTGCCAGTAAACGACAAATCGCCGTTATCAGTAAAACGGACATGCCGGATGCCGACGTCGCCGCAACGCGACAACTACTTCGCGGGATGGGGTTTCAGGAGCCGATTTTTGAGCTCAATAGCCATGACCCGCGCAGTGTGCAGCACCTGGTGGATTATCTGACTGAGCTCAGCCAAAAGGAGGAAAGGGCAGGTGAAAAAACTCATCACAGCTAACGATATTCGTGCGGCCCACGCACGCGGCGAACAGGAAATGTCGGTTGTTCTGCGCGCCAGCATCATCACCCCGGAGGCGCGCGAAGTTGCGGAGCTGCTGGGCGTTACCATCAGTGAATGCGATGAATCCGCGCCAGGCGCCGTCGCTGCTGCTCCGGCTGCGGTGATTGATGGCAAAACGGAAAGCCAGCGTATTCGCGAAACCATCATTGCGCAGTTACCGGAAGGGCAGTTTACCGAAAGCCTGGTCGCGCAGCTGATGGACAAAGTCATGAAGGAAAAGCAGTCGCTGGAGCAGGGCGGAATGCAGCCGAGCTTTAACTCGGTGACCGGCAAAGGCGGTGTGAAAGTCATCGACGGCAGCAGCGTGAAGTTTGGTCGTTTTGACGGCGCGCAGCCGCACTGCGTGGGCTTAACCGATCTGGTGACCGACCAGGACGGTAGCAGCATGGCCGCCGGGTTTATGCAGTGGGATAACGCCTTTTTCCCATGGACGCTGAACTACGACGAAATCGACATGATTCTGGAAGGAGAGCTGCATGTTCGCCACGAAGGCGAAACCATGATTGCAAAAGCCGGGGACGTGATGTTTATCCCGAAAGGCTCCAGCATCGAATTTGGTACGCCATCGACGGTGAAGTTTCTGTATGTGGCCTGGCCTGCGAACTGGCAGTCCTGCTAAGGCGGATGTATGAAGGATTTCATTACCGAAGCATGGCTCAGAGCGAATCATACGCTCAGCGAAGGGGCTGAAATTCATCTCCCCGCTGACGCTCGCCTGACGCCGTCTGCCCGGGAATTACTGGAAAGCCGACATCTGCGCATTAAGTTTATTGACGAGCAGGGCAGCCTGTTTATTGATGACGAAGAACAGCAGCCGCAGCCGGTTCATGGATTAACCAGCAGTGATACGCATCCACAGGCCAGCTGCGAACTGTGCCATCAACCGGTGGCGAAGAAACCGGACACCCTGACGCATCTGACGGCGGACAAGATGGTCGCCAAAAGTGACCCTCGGCTGGGATTTCGCGCCGCGCTGGACAGCACCATCGCCCTGGCCGTGTGGTTGCAGATTGAGATGGCAGAACCATGGCAGCCGTGGCTGGCGGATATCCGCTCGCGCCTGGGCAATATTATGCGCGCAGACGCCATGGATGAGCCGCTGGCAGCACAAGCTGTCGTGGGTTTAAGTGACGAAGATTTACACCGTCTTTCGCATCAACCGCTGCGCTATCTGGACCACGACCATCTGGTGCCTGAAGCCAGCCATGGACGTGATTGCGCGTTACTTAATCTGCTGCGTACCAAAGTCCGTGAAACGGAGACGGTGGCGGCCCAGGTATTCATCACTCGCAGTTTTGAGGTTATGCGACCGGACATTATGCAGGCGCTCAACCGCCTTTCCAGTACGGTCTACGTGATGATGATTCTGAGTGTTGCGAAGCATCCGCTGACGGTTAGTCAAATTCAACAGAGACTGGGGGAGAAGCAATGATCATTGAACGTGCTCGTCAACTCGCCCAACGCTCACCTGCACGAGTAGTGTTCCCGGATGCGCTGGATGTCCGGGTGCTGAAGGCGGCCAATTACCTGCATCAGCACGGTCTGGCACGCCCCATTCTCGTCGCCAGCCCGTTTGCGCTACGCCAGTTTGCGCTCAGCCATCGCGTAGCCATGGACGGTATTCAGGTTATTGATCCACAAAGCAATGTACAGATGCGTGAAGAGTTTGCCCTGCGTTGGCGGGCAACGGCGGGCGAAAAAACGCCGCCGGATGCGCGGGAGAAGCTCAACGATCCGCTGATGTTCGCCGCCGCGATGGTCAGTGCCGGTACAGCCGATGTGTGTATTGCGGGCAACCTGTCATCAACGGCAAACGTGCTGCGTGCAGGGTTGCGCATTATTGGATTACAGCCTGGTTGCAAAACGCTGTCGTCAATTTTCCTGATGCTGCCGCAGTATCTCGGGCCGTCATTAGGATTTGCAGACTGTAGCGTTGTGCCGCAGCCCACCGCTGCACAGCTGGCGGATATCGCCATCGCCAGCGCTGAAACCTGGAAGGCGATCACAGGTGAAGAGCCGCGCGTGGCCATGCTGTCGTTTTCAAGTAATGGCAGTGCTCGCCATCCTAACGTCGCTAACGTGCAGCAGGCGACCGAGATCGTTCGTGAGCGTGCCCCGCAGCTTACCGTGGACGGTGAACTGCAATTTGATGCCGCCTTTGTTCCGGATGTCGCTGCGCAAAAAGCGCCCGCCAGTCCGTTAAAGGGCAATGCCAATGTGATGGTCTTCCCATCGCTGGAGGCAGGCAATATTGGCTACAAAATCGCTCAGCGTCTGGGAGGATATCGCGCAGTAGGGCCATTGATTCAGGGGCTTGCCGCACCGCTTCATGATCTCTCTCGTGGCTGTAGCGTACAGGAAATTATCGAACTGGCGTTGGTGGCAGCAGTGCCGCGCCAGACTGACATGAGTCGTGAAAACGCCTCGCACACACTGGTTGTATAAGGTCCCGTTCAGGACCCCTTAATGAGAGGAAAACACAATGGAAGCATTAGGAATGATTGAAACCCGGGGCCTGGTTGCACTGATTGAGGCTTCTGACGCAATGGTTAAAGCGGCACGCGTGAAACTGGTTGGCGTGAAGCAGATCGGTGGCGGTCTGGTCACTGCCATGGTCCGTGGCGACGTAGCGGCATGTAAAGCTGCAACGGACGCAGGTGCTGCGGCAGCACAGCGTATTGGCGAGCTGGTTTCAGTGCACGTGATCCCGCGTCCGCACGGCGATCTGGAAGAAGTGTTCCCGATCAGCTTTAAAGGCGACAGCAACGACATGTAAGTCGTCCATGTGACGCCACAGACTTCATTGCTGGCGTCACCCTCTCTCCTTTTCACATTACCTTCTGCGGAGGGTAGGGGGAGGTTTTACCTGAAATATGCCACGGAGGCGCGTATGAAACTGGCAATCGTTACAGGACAAATTGTTTGTACCGTACGCCATCAGGGGCTCGCGCACGACAAGTTGCTGATGGTGGAAATGATTGACGCCCAGGGAAATCCCGACGGGCAATGTGCTGTTGCTATCGACAGCATCGGGGCGGGAACCGGAGAGTGGGTGCTGCTGGTCAGCGGAAGCTCCGCCCGTCAGGCGCACCGGAATGAATCATCGCCTGTCGATCTGTGCGTGATTGGCATTGTCGATGAAGTGGTGGCAGGTGGTCAGGTGATCTTCCATAAATAAGGCAGAAAATCATGAATCAACAGGATATTGAACAGGTCGTGAAAGCGGTACTGCTGAAAATGAAAGACAGCAGCCAACCCGTCAGTGCCGTTCAAGAAATGGGCGTTTTTGCCTCCCTGGATGACGCAGTGGCGGCAGCAAAACTGGCCCAGCAGGGGCTGAAAAGCGTCGCCATGCGCCAACTGGCTATCACGGCGCTACGTGAGGCGGGCGAAAAGCACGCCAGAGAATTAGCGGAACTTGCCGTCACTGAAACCGGCATGGGACGCGTCGAAGATAAATTTGCCAAAAACGTGGCGCAGGCGCGCGGCACGCCGGGTGTGGAATGCTTGTCTCCACAGGTTCTGACCGGCGATAACGGTCTGACGCTGATTGAAAACGCGCCGTGGGGCGTGGTGGCCTCGGTAACCCCATCCACCAACCCGGCCGCGACCGTCATTAACAACGCCATCAGCCTGATTGCCGCTGGTAACAGCGTGGTTTTCGCACCGCATCCGGCGGCGAAAAAAGTCTCTCAGCGCGCTATCACTCTGCTTAACCAGGCGGTAGTTGCCGCAGGCGGTCCGGCAAACCTGTTGGTGACAGTTGCCAACCCAGATATCGAGACTGCCCAACGTCTGTTCAAGTACCCAGGTATCGGCCTGCTGGTGGTGACCGGTGGTGAAGCCGTAGTAGATGCCGCGCGTAAGCACACCAACAAACGTTTGATTGCCGCTGGCGCAGGTAATCCGCCGGTGGTGGTTGATGAAACGGCTGACCTGGCACGCGCGGCGCAGTCGGTAGTCAAAGGCGCATCGTTTGACAACAACATCATCTGCGCTGACGAAAAAGTGCTGATCGTGGTCGATAGCGTTGCTGATGAACTGATGCGTCTGATGGAAAGCCAGCATGCGGTGAAACTCACCACGGCCCAGGCCGAACAGCTGCAGCCGGTGCTGCTGAAAAATATCGATGAGCGCGGTAAAGGCACGGTCAGTCGTGACTGGGTTGGTCGTGACGCAGGCAAAATCGCTGCGGCGATTGGTCTGAACGTACCGGAGCAAACCCGTCTGTTATTCGTCGAAACCTCCGCGACGCATCCGTTTGCCGTCATCGAACTGATGATGCCGGTTCTACCGGTCGTGCGGGTTGCTAACGTCGATGAAGCCATTGAACTGGCGGTCAAGCTTGAAGGCGGTTGCCACCATACGGCGGCGATGCACTCACGCAATATCGACAACATGAACCGTATGGCAAACGCCATTGATACCAGCATCTTCGTTAAGAACGGACCGTGCATTGCCGGTCTTGGACTGGGCGGTGAAGGCTGGACCACGATGACCATTACCACACCAACCGGGGAAGGGGTGACCAGTGCGCGTACGTTTGTGCGTCTGCGTCGCTGTGTGTTGGTAGACGCCTTCAGAATTGTATAAGGAGTAAATGAGATGGCGCACGACGAACAACGTTGGTTGACACCCAGACTGCTAAAAGCGGCAACGCTATGTAACCAGACGCCCACTAAGAGCGATTCACCGCTGTGGTTGGGCATTGATTTGGGAACGTGTGATGTGGTGTCGATGGTTGTGGACAGTGACGGACAGCCGGTCGCGGTTTGCCTGGACTGGGCCGATGTCGTGCGCGATGGCATCGTCTGGGATTTCTTTGGTGCGGTGACCATCGTTCGTCGCCATCTCGATACGCTCGAACAACAGTTGGGTTGCCGCTTTACCCATGCGGCAACCTCATTTCCACCGGGAACTGACCCTCGCATCTCTATTAACGTGCTGGAGTCTGCCGGGCTTGAAGTGAGCCATGTGCTCGACGAACCGACAGCGGTGGCGGATCTGTTGCAGCTCGATAACGCCGGCGTGGTGGATATTGGTGGTGGCACTACCGGGATTGCGATCGTTAAACAAGGCAAGGTGACCTACTCCGCTGATGAAGCAACCGGTGGGCATCATATCTCTCTGACGCTGGCCGGGAACCGTCGTATCCAGTTAGAAGAAGCCGAGCAGTACAAGCGTAGCAATGGCAAAGAAATCTGGCCGGTGGTGAAGCCTGTCTACGAAAAAATGGCGGAAATCGTGGCTCATCATATTGCGGGGCAGGGCGTTACCGATTTATGGCTGGCCGGTGGTTCCTGCATGCAGCCGGGCGTTGATGAGCTGTTCCGTAAGCGTTTTCCGGAACTGCAGGTGCATTTACCCCAGCACAGCCTGTTTATGACCCCGCTGGCGATTGCCAACAGCGGAAAAGAAAAAGCGGAAGGAATCTATGCAAGCTGAATTGCAGACCGCGCTCTTTCAGGCATTCGATACCCTGAATCTGCAACGCGTAAAAACGTTTAGCGTTCCACCGGTCACCCTTTGTGGGCTGGGAGCGCTCAGTACCTGCGGACAGGAAGCACAAACGCGCGGATTGACGCATATGTTCGTCATGGTGGACAGCTTCCTGCATCAGGCGGGGATGACCGCCGCACTGGAGCGCAGTCTGGCGATGAAAGGCGTGGCGATGACGCTGTGGCCATGTCCGGTGGGCGAACCGTGCATTACGGACGTCTGCGCGGCGGTCGCGCAATTGCGTGAATCGAAGTGCGATGGCGTTGTGGCCTTCGGCGGTGGCTCCGTACTCGATGCCGCCAAGGCAGTGGCGTTGCTGGTGACCAACCCCACTCAGACGCTGGCAGACATGGACGAGCGCAGCGCGTTACGCCCACGTTTGCCGCTGATTGCCGTACCGACTACCGCCGGAACGGGCTCAGAAACCACCAACGTCACGGTAATAATCGACGCCGCGACTGGACTCAAAAAAGTGCTGGCCCACGCAACCCTGATGCCGGATGTGGCGATCCTGGACGCTGCATTGACGGAAGGCGTGCCTGCACATGTAACGGCAATGACCGGGATTGATGCACTGACGCACGCCGTTGAAGCGTATAGCGCGCTGAACGCGACGCCGTTTACCGACAGTCTGGCGATTGGCGCGATTGCGATGATAGGTAAATCGCTGCCGAAGGCCGTCGGCTACGGTCAGGATCTGGCGGCGCGCGAAAGCATGCTGCTGGCTTCCTGTATGGCCGGGATGGCGTTTTCCAGCGCAGGGCTGGGCCTGTGCCATGCGATGGCGCACCAGCCGGGAGCGACGTTGCATATCCCACACGGACAGGCTAACGCCATGCTGCTTCCTACGGTAATGGGGTTCAACCGCATGGTGTGTCGTGAGCGCTTCAGCCATATCGGACGCGCGTTAACCAACAAGAAATCGGACGATCGTGATGCTATCAACGCGGTCAGCGAGTTGATTAGCGAAGTGGGCCAGACCAAACGACTCTCAGACGTTGGAGCAAAACCCGAGCATTACAGCGCATGGGCACACGCCGCGCTGGAGGATATTTGTATTCGCAGTAACCCACGCACCGCCACGCAGGAACAGATTATCGACCTGTACGCGGCTGCCGGGTAATGCCTGTAGGCCGGATAAGGTGCTTGCACCGCCATCCGGCAATAACACGGCGTTAATGCCGGAGGCGACGTAAACGTCTTATCCGGCCTACAAATCACAAATGACAGGGAGTAGGGGCTATGGGAATTAACGAAATCATCATGTACATCATGATGTTCTTTATGCTGATTGCCGCCGTGGACAGGATCCTGTCGCAGTTCGGCGGTTCGGCGCGCTTCCTCGGTAGGTTCGGTAAGAGCATTGAGGGGTCGGGCGGTCAGTTTGAAGAAGGCTTTATGGCAATGGGCGCGCTGGGCCTGGCGATGGTCGGTATGACCGCGCTGGCGCCGGTACTGGCGCATGTGCTCGGGCCGGTAATTATTCCGCTGTACGAAATGCTGGGCGCGAACCCGTCGATGTTTGCCGGAACGCTGCTGGCGTGCGATATGGGCGGCTTCTTCCTGGCGAAAGAGCTGGCGGGCGGCGATGTGGCGGCGTGGTTGTACTCTGGCCTGATTCTCGGCGCGATGATGGGGCCGACGCTGGTGTTCTCCATTCCGGTTGCGCTGGGAATTATTGAACCGTCTGACCGTCGTTATCTGGCGCTGGGCGTGCTGGCCGGTATTGTCACCATTCCGATTGGCTGTATTGCGGGTGGTCTGGTCGCGATGTACTCCGGCGTGGAAATCAACGGTCAGCCGGTGGAGTTCACCTTTGCGTTGATCCTGATGAACATGATCCCGGTGCTGATCGTAGCCGTGCTGGTGGCGCTGGGACTGAAATTCATCCCGGAAAAAATGATCAACGGCTTCCAGATCTTCGCCAAGTTCCTGGTAGCGCTGATCACCCTCGGTCTGGCTGCGGCAGTCATCAAGTTCCTGCTCGGCTGGGAGCTGATCCCAGGTCTTGATCCTATTTTCATGGCGCCAGGCGACAAGCCGGGTGAAGTGATGCGCGCCATCGAAGTTATCGGTTCTATCTCCTGTGTGCTGCTGGGTGCCTACCCGATGGTGCTGCTGCTGACCCGCTGGTTTGAAAAACCGCTGATGAGCGTCGGCAACCTGTTAAAAGTCAATAACATTGCGGCTGCGGGTATGGTGGCAACGCTTGCCAATAACATCCCAATGTTCGGCATGATGAAAAACATGGATACCCGCGGCAAAGTGATCAACTGCGCCTTTGCGGTTTCCGCGGCCTTCGCTCTGGGTGACCACTTAGGTTTCGCCGCTGCCAACATGAACGCCATGATCTTCCCGATGATTGTCGGCAAGCTGATCGGCGGCGTGACGGCGATTGGTGTGGCTATGCTGTTAGTACCGAAAGACGAAGATGTTCCGGCACCAGCAGAAACCAATCCGGAGGCGCAATCGTGAATACTCGCCAGCTACTCAGCGTCGGTATCGATATCGGCACCACCACCACTCAGGTGATCTTCTCACGCCTTGAGCTGGTCAACCGTGCGGCAGTGTCGCAGGTGCCGCGCTACGAATTCATCAAACGCGAAATTAGCTGGCAAAGCCCGGTGTTCTTTACCCCCGTTGATAAGCAGGGCGGGTTGAAAGAGGCCGAACTGAAAGCACTGATCCTCGCCCAGTATCAGGCGGCGGGCATTGCGCCGGAAACGGTTGATTCCGGCGCGATCATCATTACCGGGGAAAGTGCCAAAACGCGCAACGCGCGCCCGGCGGTGATGGCGCTCTCCCAGTCGCTGGGGGATTTCGTGGTTGCCAGCGCCGGTCCGCATCTGGAATCGGTGATTGCTGGTCACGGTGCGGGGGCACAAACCCTGTCCGAGCAGAAGTTGTGCCGCGTACTGAATATCGACATCGGCGGCGGTACGTCGAACTATGTTCTGTTCGATGCCGGAAAAGTCAGCGGATCGGCCTGTCTGAACGTCGGCGGACGGCTACTGGAAACGGACGGTCAGGGGCGCGTGGTGCATGCGCATCAGCCGGGACAAATGATTGTGGATGACGTATTTGGTCCAGGCACTGATGCCCGAACCCTCAATGCGGCGCAGCTTGTTCAGGTGGCTAGACGGATGGCGGCGCTGATTGTGGAGGTGATTGACGGCACGTTATCACCGCTGGCACAGGCGCTGATGCAAACCGCTCTGTTACCGGCGGGCGTGAAGCCGGAAGTGATTACGTTGTCCGGCGGGGTGGGCGAGTGCTACCGCAACCAACCTGCCGATCCGTTCTGTTTTTCCGACATTGGGCCGCTGTTAGCGACGGCGCTGCATGAACATCCGCGCCTGCGTGAGATGAACGTGCAGTTCCCTGCGCAAACCGTGCGCGCCACAGTGATTGGCGCCGGTGCGCATACGCTGTCGCTTTCGGGCAGCACTATCTGGCTGGAAGGTGTGGCGCTTCCGCTGCGCAATCTGCCGGTGGCGATTCCGGTTGATGAGGCTGATCTGGTGGCCGCCTGGCAACAGGCACTAATGCAGCTCGATCTGGACCCGCAAACGGACGCCTACGTGCTGGCGCTGCCCGCTTCTCTGCCGGTGCGCTACGCCGCGCTGTTAACGGTGATTGATGCGTTGCTGGCCTTTGTCGCGCGCTATCCGAATCCGCATCCCCTGCTGGTGGTAGCCGAGCAGGATTTTGGTAAAGCCCTGGGCATGCTGTTACGCCCACAGTTACAGCAACACCCGCTGGCGGTCATCGATGAGGTGGTTGTCCGGGCGGGGGACTATATCGACATTGGTACGCCTCTTTTTGGCGGATCGGTTGTGCCGGTGACGGTGAAATCACTCGCATTTCCTTCCTGAGGGAACGACTTATGAAACTAAAGACCACATTGTTCGGCAATGTTTATCAGTTTAAGGATGTTAAAGAGGTGCTGGCAAAAGCCAACGAACTGCGTTCGGGGGATGTGCTGGCAGGTGTCGCTGCAACCAGTTCGCAAGAGCGCGTGGCGGCTAAGCAGGTATTGTCGGAAATGACGGTAGCGGATATCCGTAATAACCCGGTGATTTCCTATGAAGAGGACTGCGTGACGCGTCTTATTCAGGATGACGTCAACGAAACGGCCTATAACCGCATCAAAAACTGGAGTATCAGCGAGCTGCGCGAGTACGTGCTGAGCGATGAAACCTCTGTTGATGACATTGCGTTTACGCGTAAAGGGTTAACGTCGGAAGTGGTCGCTGCGGTAGCAAAAATCTGCTCTAACGCGGACCTGATCTACGGCGGTAAGAAAATGCCGGTGATCAAAAAGGCTAACACCACCATCGGTCTGCCGGGCACCTTTAGCTGCCGTTTGCAGCCGAACGATACCCGTGACGATGTGCAGAGTATTGCGGCGCAAATCTATGAAGGACTGTCTTTCGGTGCGGGCGATGCGGTGATCGGTGTCAACCCGGTCACAGATGACGTGGAAAACTTAAGCCGCGTGCTCGATACCGTGTATGGCGTTATCGACAAGTTCAATATTCCGACCCAGGGCTGCGTACTGGCGCATGTCACCACCCAGATTGAAGCGATTCGTCGCGGTGCGCCGGGCGGGCTGATTTTCCAGAGTATCTGCGGTAGCGAAAAAGGCTTAAAAGAGTTTGGCGTTGAGCTGGCCATGCTGGATGAAGCGCGTGCAGTGGGCGCTGAGTTCAACCGTATCGCCGGGGAAAACTGCCTGTACTTTGAAACCGGGCAAGGTTCTGCGCTCTCCGCTGGCGCTAACTTTGGTGCCGATCAGGTGACGATGGAAGCGCGTAACTACGGGCTGGCGCGTCACTACGATCCGTTCCTGGTGAACACCGTGGTGGGCTTTATCGGGCCGGAATATCTCTACAACGACCGTCAGATTATTCGCGCGGGCTTAGAAGATCACTTCATGGGCAAGCTGAGCGGCATCTCAATGGGCTGCGACTGCTGTTACACCAACCATGCTGATGCTGACCAGAACCTCAACGAAAACCTGATGATTCTGCTCGCCACCGCTGGCTGCAACTACATCATGGGCATGCCGCTCGGTGACGATATCATGCTCAACTACCAGACCACCGCCTTCCACGACACCGCGACCGTGCGCCAGTTGCTGAACCTGCGCCCGTCGCCGGAGTTTGAACGCTGGCTGGAAACCATGGGCATTATGGCAAACGGTCGCCTGACCAAACGGGCGGGCGATCCGTCACTGTTCTTCTGATGACGCGGGGATGACACACGATGGATCAAAAACAGATTGAAGAAATTGTACGCAGCGTAATGGCGTCAATGGGAGAGCCGCAGGTTCAAGCGCCATCAGCGGAAGTGAAATGCAGCACTACGCAGTGCGCCGCGCCGACCGGTGAAAGTTGTGCGATGGACTTAGGTTCAGCTGAAGCGAAAGCGTGGATTGGCGTTGAGAACCCGCACCGTGCAGAAGTGCTGACCGAACTGCGCCGTAGCACCGCTGCGCGTGTATGTACCGGTCGTGCCGGTCCACGTCCGCGCACTCAGGCACTGCTGCGCTTCCTGGCCGACCACTCGCGTTCGAAAGATACGGTATTGAAAGAAGTGCCGGAAGAGTGGGTAAAAGCCCAGGGACTACTGGAAGTGCGCTCGGAAATCAGCGACAAAAACCTGTATCTGACGCGCCCGGACATGGGACGTCGTCTGAGTGCGGAAGCCATTGAAGCACTGAAATCACAGTGTGTAATGAATCCGGATGTGCAGGTGATTATTTCTGATGGCCTGTCTACTGACGCCATCACCGCCAACTACGAAGAGATCCTGCCGCCGTTGTTGTCGGGCTTAAAACAGGCCGGATTGAAGGTCGGGACGCCGTTCTTTGTTCGCTATGGGCGCGTGAAAATTGAAGATCAGATCGGCGAACTGCTGGGTGCAAAAGCGGTGATCCTGCTGGTTGGTGAGCGTCCGGGCCTCGGCCAGTCGGAAAGTCTTTCTTGCTACGCCGTCTATTCGCCGCGTGTGGCAACCACCGTTGAGGCTGACCGTACCTGCATCTCGAACATTCACCAGGGCGGTACGCCACCGGTTGAAGCGGCGGCGGTGATTGTGGATTTGGCCAAGCGCATGCTGGAGCAAAAAGCATCCGGCATCAATATGACCCGTTAAGGAGGCATCATGCCAGCATTAGATTTGATTAGACCTTCAGTCACCGCGATGCGTGTGATTGCCTCGGTAAATGACGGTTTTGCCCGCGAACTTAAATTACCGCCACATATACGTAGCCTCGGACTCATCACAGCAGACTCTGATGACGTGGCGTATATTGCCGCAGATGAAGCGACAAAACAGGCGATGGTGGAAGTGGTTTATGGCCGCTCGCTGTATGCCGGTGCGGCGCACAGTCCCTCTCCAACCTCGGGCGAAGTGCTGATTATGCTCGGTGGACCAAACCCGGCCGAAGTTCGCGCGGGTCTGGACGCGATGGTGGCCAATATTGAAAGCGGTGCGGCATTCCAGTGGGCGAATGACGCAGAAGATACCGCCTTCCTGGCGCATGTGGTTTCGCGTACCGGTTCGTATCTTTCCGCGACCGCGGGATGCCGACTGGGCGATCCGATGGCGTATCTGGTAGCACCGCCGCTGGAAGCGACATTTGGTATTGATGCCGCGCTGAAATCTGCCGATGTACAACTGGTAACCTATGTACCACCGCCGTCAGAAACCAACTATTCAGCAGCGTTTTTGACCGGTAGCCAGGCCGCTTGTAAAGCCGCATGTAACGCCTTTGCCGATGCCGTTCTGGATATTGCCCGTAATCCAATCCAGCGCGCGTAAGAGAGGTAGTGATGATCAATGCACTGGGATTACTGGAAGTGGATGGCATGGTGGCTGCCGTGGACGCGGCCGATGCCATGCTGAAAGCCGCGAATGTGCGCCTGCTTAGCCACGAAGTGCTCGATCCTGGTCGGCTGACGCTGGTGGTGGAAGGCGATCTGGCGGCATGCCGAGCAGCGCTGGATGCTGGCAGTGCAGCTGCAGCGCGTACAGGCCGTGTTATCAGCCGTAAGGAAATAGGCCGGCCGGACGATGACACCCAGTGGCTGATCGGCGGTTTTAAACGCCAGCCGAAGAAACCAGACCCGAAGAAACCAGAGCAGAAGCCTGAAGTGAAGTCAGATGTGGCCCCAGAGAAGACGCAGGAAGCACCTGTGTCATCTGAATCCTCTGATGAATTGCTGGCGCTGTTAACATCGGTCCGTCAAGGAATGACGGCAGGGGAAGTGGCTGCCCACTTTGGCTGGTCACTTGATGAAGCCAGAAATGCGCTGGAACAGCTCTTTTCTGACGGAGCGTTGCGTAAACGCAGTAGTCGCTATCGCTTAAAAAATTAACCTGTCGGAGGGCCGGGGGCTTCGTTGAAGCTTCCGGCTTAAAAGATCATGAAAAAGAACCGTACTGCAAACTTGCACCATCTTTATCATGAAGTATTACCCGAAGACGTTAAATTGACGCCGAAAGTGGAAGTGGACAACGTTCATCAACGGCGGACAACGGATGTGTATGAGCACGCGCTGACGATTACAGCCTGGCAGCAGATCTACGACCAGCTGCATCCGGGAAAATTTCATGGCGAGTTCACGGAAATCCTGCTCGATGATATTCAGGTGTTCCGTGAATACACCGGACTGGCGCTGCGTCAGTCATGCCTTGTCTGGCCAAACTCATTTTGGTTTGGCATTCCGGCCACGCGCGGCGAGCAGGGATTTATTGGTACCCAGTGTTTGGGTAACGCTGAAATTGCCACCCGCCCAGGCGGGACGGAGTTTGAACTAAGTACGCCGGATGACTACACCATTTTGGGTGTCGTCATTTCTGAAGAGGCCATTGCCCGTCAGGCTAACTTCCTGCATAACCCGGAAAGGGTGTTGCATATGCTGCGCAACCAGTCGGCGCTGGAAGTGAAAGAACAACACAAAGCCGCGCTATGGGGCTTTGTGCAGCAGGCGCTGGCGACGTTTAGCGAAAACCCGGAAAACCTTCGCCAACCTGCGGTACGCAAAGTGTTGGGCGATAACCTGCTGCTGGCGATGGGGACTATGCTGGAAGAAGCGCAGCCGATTATGACTGCGGAGAGCATCAGCCATCAGAGCTATCGTCGCTTGCTGTCGCGTGCGCGAGAATATGTGCTGGAAAATATGTCAGAGCCGCTGACCGTGCTCGATTTATGCAATCAACTGCACGTTAGCCGCCGGACGTTGCAAAACGCCTTTCACGCGATCCTCGGTATTGGCCCGAATGCCTGGTTGAAACGTATTCGCCTGAACGCCGTGCGCCGTGAGTTGATAAGCCCGTGGTCGCAGAGTGCGACGGTGAAAGACGCCGCCATGCAGTGGGGATTCTGGCATTTAGGGCAGTTTGCTACCGACTACCAGCAACTGTTTGCGGAGAAACCGTCGTTGACGCTGCATCAGCGTATGCGCCAGTGGGCGTGATGGTATAGCTTGAGTAGGCCTGATAAGGCGTTAGCCGCCATCAGGCAATTGTGCTTGCTGCGCTGCCGGATGGCGACGCCTTGCGTCTTATCCGGCCTACGAATTGTGTCGCTATCAGGCCATTACACCCAGTCGCGGACCTGAATAAACTCGCTAAGGGCGGCTTCCGGGCTGTTCGCTTCTGGCTGCCAGTCATACTCCCAGCGTACCAGCGGCGGCATCGACATCAGAATCGATTCCGTGCGCCCGCCGGTTTGCAAACCGAATAATGTGCCGCGATCCCATACCAGGTTAAATTCCACATAGCGTCCGCGACGATAAAGCTGAAAATTGCGTTCACGCTCGCCCCAGCTCATTGCTTTGCGGCGCTCAACGATGGGCAAATACGCCTCGGTATAACCCTTTCCAACAGCCTGCATAAAGGCGAAGCAGTGCTCGAAATCTGGCGTATTCAAATCATCGAAGAACAGCCCGCCAATGCCGCGCTGCTCGTTGCGGTGCTTGAGGAAGAAGTAGTCATCGCACCACTTTTTGTAACGGGGATAAACATCTTCGCCGAACGGTTGGCATAGATCCCGCGCCGTGCGGTGCCAGTGAACTGCATCCTCATCAAAGCCGTAGTAGGGCGTTAAGTCAAAGCCGCCGCCAAACCACCACACCGGGTCGGCGCCCGGTTTCTCCGCGATAAAAAAACGTACGTTGGCATGGCTGGTCGGAATGTAAGGATTCTGCGGATGCACCACCAACGAGACGCCCATCGCTTCAAAGCTACGCCCGGCAAGCTCCGGGCGATGTGCAGTAGCCGAGGCCGGCATTGCATCGCCATGGACATGAGAGAAGTTGACGCCTACTTGCTCGAAAATACCGCCGTTACGCAACACTCGACTGCGCCCGCCGCCGCCCGCTTCGCGTTGCCAGTTATCCTCAACAAATTCGGTGCCGTCTATGGTGGATAACTGCTGACAAATCTCATCCTGCAGGTTGAGCAGGAACTGTTTTACGCGTTGTACATCGGGCTTCATGGTTAACGTTTCTTCGAGTGTGCTTTCTGGTTATCAAACCAGTGGAAATAGCTGATGATGCCATTGGCGATAGCGGTGGCGATTTTCTGACGAAACGCAGCCGTCCCCAGTAATCGTTCTTCTTCCGGGTTGGTGATGAACGAGGTTTCGACCAGGACCGACGGAATCGAAGGTGATTTTAGCACCACGAAGGCGGCTTGTTCCGTGCTGCGACTGTGCAGACGGTGTACCGGCTTGATCTTCTTAAGAATATGCGAGCCTAACGTCAGGCTGTTTTTAATGGTGTCAGTTTGCACCAGATCGAACAGCACCTGCTGCAACAAATGATCTTTGTCGGTGGCCTTCTTCCCGGCGACTTCATCGGCCCGGTTTTCACGATCGGACAGATATTTCGCCATGGCGCTACTGGCACCGCGATTGGATAAGGCAAAGACCGAAGCACCCGCAGCGCTCGGATTGGTAAAACCGTCGGCGTGGATCGACATGAAAAGATCTGCGCCATGTTTGTGGGCGATCTCGACGCGATCGTAGAGCGGAATAAACGTATCGCCGGAGCGGGTCAGGCGTGCATCAATCCCCTGGTTGCGTAGGATTGAGCGCACGTTTTTGGCAATCGCCAGCACCACGTGCTTTTCTTTCGATCCGTTGCGACCAATTGCGCCGGTATCAATCCCGCCGTGCCCCGGATCAAGAACAACAACACGCTTAGCGCCTGATTTTTTCGCTTTCGGTTTGCTGTGTCCATTACTGGTCTTTAGCGCTTCTTCTTTAGCGATGGCTTGCGACATGCCTGACAGCGTCAGGGCGGCCAGCCCGGCTTTCAGCACCTGGCGGCGCGATGTGAGTGTTTTTAGTGGTTTAAAAGTGCTCATACGGCCTGAGTTGTAAAAAAAAGGTTCTAAACGTTATATCGTATCGCGTAGTCCGTTGCGACGGATCGAGATAAGAATTGTTTTACTTTTCATTTCAATACGTGACAATTCCGTATTATGCCATTTTTTCCGCCGCTTCGCGTCAGATATTGGCTAAATCAGCCGTTCGCGCCATAATCGCTTTTTAACGTCCTGAAAAGGTAACCAATACCATGGAAATACGCGTTTTTCGCCAGGAAGATTTCGAAGAGGTGATCACCCTCTGGGAGCGTTGTGATTTGCTGCGTCCATGGAACGACCCTGAAATGGACATCGAACGTAAAGTCAATCATGACGTCAGCTTGTTCCTCGTCGCTGAAGTGAACGGTGAGGTGGTCGGTACGGTGATGGGCGGATACGACGGGCATCGCGGTTCCGCCTATTACCTGGGCGTGCATCCTGAGTTTCGCGGTCGCGGTATCGCTAATGCGCTACTCAACCGGTTGGAGAAAAAGCTCATTGCCCGCGGTTGCCCGAAGATTCAAATCATGGTGCGTGACGATAACGATGTCGTACAGGGCATGTATGAACGTCTGGGCTATGAACATGCGGATGTACTCAATCTGGGCAAGCGTTTGATTGAAGATGAAGAGTACTGAGTTTCATCCGGCCGACTATGACGGTCATGGGCGTCTTCGCCTGCCTTTTCTCTTCTGGTGCGTACTGTTGTTACAGGCACGCACCTGGGTTTTGTTTGTGATAGCCGGTTCTTCTCGTGAGCAGGGCAACACGTTGCTGAATCTGTTTTATCCCGATCATGACGCATTCTGGCTGGGTTTGCTCCCCGGCGTTCCCGCCGTGTTGGCGTTTTTACTCAGCGGGCGACGCTTTGCGTTTCCGGTAATCTGGCGCTGGCTGCGCGGATTATTGATTCTCGCTCAACTGGTGCTGCTGTGCTGGCAGCCGGTGATGTGGCTGACAGGCGATCCGCTCAACGGTGTCGGGCTGGCGCTGCTGGTGGCGGATATCGTCGCACTGATCTGGCTGTTAACCAATCAACGTCTGCGCGCCTGTTTTTCCCTTGAGAAAGAATAACGGCACTTTTTGGGGAAACCGGACTCCAAGCAACGTTGATAAATAAGGAAGGAAGTGAAATGAAATCACTGCGTTTGACTTTATGCGCGATGCCGCTGCTACTGGCCGGGTGTTCAACGTTGTCCTCGGTGAACTGGTCTGCCGCTAATCCGTGGAACTGGTTTGGTTCTTCAACGCAGGTCACAGAGCAGGGCGTCGGAGCGTTAACGGGCGCGACACCGCTGGATGAAAAAGCCATTGCTGATGCGCTGGACGGTGATTACCGCCTGCGTAGCGGGATGAAGACTGATAACGGAAATGTGGTGCGCTTCTATGAAGCGATGAAAGACGACAAGCTGGCGATAGTCATCAATGGCAGCCAGGGAACCATTAGTCGTATTGATGTGTTAGACCACGATATTTCGTCAGTCGCGGGTGTCGAAATCGGTACACCGTTTAGCGACCTTTACACTAAAGCTTTCGGTAATTGCCAAAAGGCAACCGGCGATGACAGCGCGGGCGTTGAGTGTAAAGCTGAAGGAAGTCAACATATTAGCTATATTTTTTCCGGTGAATGGAGCGGGCCTGAGGATATAATGCCGTCTGACGACACGCTGAAAGCGTGGAAAGTAAGCAAAATTATCTGGCGGCGTTAATTTGCGTCTGAACAAATCGGCTTGTTAAAAAAACAGGTAGAATAGCGCCAATCAATGCCACGATGTCGTGGCATCTTTTTTTCAGGAGGAACAATGTCTCAGGTTCAGAGTGGCATTTTGCCAGAACATTGCCGTGCGGCGATTTGGATTGAAGCCAATGTTAAAGGCGACGTTGAGGCCCTGCGTGCGGCCAGCAAAACCTTCGCCGATAAGCTGGCGACCTTTGAAGCTAAGTTCCCGGATGCGCATCTGGGCGCGGTTGTCGCTTTTGGCAACAACACCTGGCGTGCATTGAGCGGCGGCGTCGGTGCTGAAGAGTTAAAAGACTTTATCCCTTACGGTAAAGGTCTGGCACCAGCAACCCAATATGACGTGTTGATCCATATTCTCTCTTTGCGTCATGACGTGAATTTCTCCGTTGCGCAGGCGGCAATGGAAGCATTTGGCGACTGTATTGAAGTCAAAGAAGAAATCCACGGTTTCCGTTGGGTCGAAGAGCGCGATCTCAGCGGCTTTGTTGACGGTACGGAAAACCCGGCAGGCGAAGAAACGCGCCGTGAAGTCGCCGTTATCAAAGATGGTGTGGATGCCGGTGGCAGCTATGTGTTTGTGCAGCGTTGGGAACATAACCTGAAGCAGCTTAATCGCATGAGCATCCATGACCAGGAAATGATGATTGGTCGCACCAAGGAAGCCAACGAAGAGATCGACGGTGATGACCGTCCGGTCACCTCTCACCTGAGCCGTGTTGACCTCAAAGAAGACGGTAAAGGGCTGAAAATTGTACGCCAGAGCCTGCCATACGGCACTGCCAGCGGCACGCATGGTCTCTATTTCTGCGCCTACTGCGCCCGTCTGCACAACATTGAACAACAGTTGCTGAGCATGTTTGGTGACACCGACGGTAAGCGTGATGCAATGCTGCGCTTCACCAAACCGGTAACCGGCGGCTATTACTTTGCACCGTCGCTGGACCGTTTAATGGCGCTGTAATGGCGATCTGATCCTGTTATCGGCCACGAAATAGACATCCCCGCATCGTCGGGGATTTTTTTTACCTGAGATTAACCTGATTTAGTGAGCTATTCCTCAGCACTAATTTGTTATTGCTGTATCTTCTGCGTGAATGAAGCGAAGGCTTCATATTCAAAAGGAGAATATTGAAATGGGAAAACTCACGGGCAAAACAGCATTGATTACGGGCGCATCTCAGGGTATTGGCGAGGGTATCGCCAGAACGTTTGCCCGCCATGGTGCGAACTTAATTCTGCTGGATATCTCCGATGAGATTGAAAAACTGGCGGATGAGTTGGCTGGGCGAGGGCACCGTTGCACAGCCGTTCACGCTGACGTCAGAGATTTTGCGTCGGTCAAGGAAGCGGTGATGCGCGCGAAGCAGATTGAAGGCAAAATCGATATTCTGGTGAACAATGCCGGCGTATGCCGCCTCGGCAACTTCCTTGATATGAGCGATGAAGATCGCGATTTCCACATTGATATCAACATTAAAGGCGTCTGGAATGTGACGAAAGCCGTTCTGCCGGAGATGATTGCGCGCAAAGACGGGCGCATCGTGATGATGTCATCGGTGACCGGCGATATGGTTGCCGACCCGGGCGAAACGGCCTACGCACTGTCGAAAGCCGCAATCATCGGTTTGACCAAATCCCTGGCGGTAGAATATGCGCAGTCAGGCATTCGCGTTAATGCCATTTGCCCAGGCTACGTTCGTACGCCGATGGCGGAAAGCATTGCGCGTCAATCTAACCCGGAAGATCCTGAATCCGTTTTAGTCGAAATGGCGAAAGCGATCCCGATGCGTCGTCTGGCCTGTCCGCTTGAGGTCGGTGAACTGGCGGCGTTCCTGGCCTCGGATGAGTCCAGTTACTTAACTGGCACGCAAAACGTGATTGATGGCGGTAGCACCCTGCCTGAAAGCGTTAGCGTCGGCGTCTGATTGATGCCGGTCTCCTCCTCACTCGGTGTGGGGAGGGATTCTCTTATTCTCTTTTCAACTTTCAAATCATCAAACGGTATATAAAACCGTTACTCCTTTAGCACTGGTTATAAATATGATGACCATAAGAAAGTCATTAAATTTATAAGGGTGCGCAATGGCCGTTAACTTACTGAAAAAAAGAACACTGACGCTGGCAGCCATGCTGTTGCTGGTGGGGCAGGCGCAGGCAACGGAACTGCTGAACAGTTCATACGATGTTTCCCGTGAGCTTTTTGCCGCCCTTAATCCACCGTTTGAACAGCAATGGGCTAAGGATAACGGCGGTGACAAACTGACGATTAAACAATCTCATGCCGGGTCATCAAAACAGGCTCTGGCGATTCTGCAGGGGCTGAAAGCCGATGTGGTGACCTATAACCAGATCACCGACGTGCAGATCCTGCATGACAAAGGCAAACTGATCCCCGCCGACTGGCAAAGCCGCCTGCCGAATAACAGCTCGCCGTTCTATTCCACCATGGGTTTCCTGGTGCGTAAGGGGAACCCGAAAAACATTCATGACTGGAATGACCTTGTGCGTTCTGATGTGAAACTGATTTTCCCGAACCCAAAAACCTCCGGTAACGCGCGCTATACCTATCTGGCGGCGTGGGGTGCTGCGGATAAAGCTGACGGTGGTGATAAAACCAAAACCGAACAGTTCATGACCCAGTTTCTGAAAAACGTCGAAGTGTTTGATACCGGCGGTCGCGGTGCTACCACCACCTTTGCAGAGCGCGGTCTGGGCGATGTGCTGATCAGCTTCGAATCAGAAGTGAACAACATTCGTAAACAGTATGAAGCGCAGGGTTTTGAAGTGGTTATCCCGAAAACCAATATCCTCGCCGAATTCCCGGTGGCCTGGGTAGATAAAAATGTGCAAGCCAACGGTACTGAAAAAGCAGCTAAAGCGTACCTGACCTGGCTGTACAGCCCGCAGGCGCAAACCATTATTACCGATTTCTACTACCGCGTGAATAACCCGCAGGTGATGGACAAACAGCAAGATAAATTCCCGCAGACCGAATTGTTCCGTGTGGAAGATAAGTTTGGTTCGTGGCCTGAAGTGATGAAAACACACTTTGTCAGCGGTGGAGAGCTGGACAAACTGCTGGCGGCGGGGCGTAAGTAAATGTTTGCTGTTTCTTCCCGACGCGTGCTGCCCGGCTTCACTTTGAGCCTGGGTACAAGCTTACTGTTTGTCTGCCTGATATTGCTGCTGCCGCTGAGCGCGCTGGTGATGCAACTGGCGCAAATGAGCTGGGCGCAATACTGGGATGTGATTACCAATCCGCAGGTGGTGGCGGCTTATAAAGTGACGCTGCTGTCGGCGTTTGTGGCGTCGATTTTTAACGGCGTGTTCGGTTTGCTGATGGCGTGGATCTTAACCCGCTATCGCTTTCCTGGCCGTACGCTGTTGGATGCACTGATGGATCTGCCGTTTGCGCTGCCTACGGCGGTGGCGGGTCTGACGCTGGCGTCGCTGTTTTCGGTTAATGGCTTCTACGGCGAGTGGCTGGCGAAGCTGGATATCAAGGTGACCTACACCTGGCTTGGTATCGCGGTGGCGATGGCGTTTACCAGCATTCCGTTTGTGGTGCGTACCGTCCAGCCGGTGCTGGAAGAATTAGGTCCCGAATATGAAGAAGCGGCGGAAACGCTCGGTGCTACGCGCTGGCAGAGTTTCCGTAAAGTGGTGCTGCCGGAGCTGTCCCCCGCGCTGGTGGCGGGCGTTGCGCTTTCGTTTACCCGCAGCCTCGGTGAGTTTGGCGCGGTTATCTTTATCGCTGGGAACATCGCATGGAAAACGGAAGTGACCTCGCTGATGATTTTTGTTCGCTTGCAGGAGTTTGACTACCCGGCCGCCAGCGCGATTGCTTCTGTGATCCTCGGGGCTTCGTTGTTGCTGCTGTTTTCAATTAACACCCTGCAAAGTCGCTTTGGTCGACGTGTGGTAGGTCACTAATGGCAGACATTACCCAATTGAAACGCTATGGCGCGCCCCGCATCAACTGGGGGAAATGGTTTCTGATCGGCACGGGCATGCTGGTCTCCGCGTTTATTTTGCTGGTGCCGATGATTTACATCTTCGTGCAGGCGTTCAGCAAGGGATTAATGCCGGTATTACAGAACCTGGCGGATCCGGACATGCTGCATGCCATCTGGCTGACGGTGCTGATTGCGCTGATTGCGGTGCCGGTGAACCTGGTGTTTGGTGTGTTGCTGGCCTGGCTGGTGACCCGTTTTAACTTCCCAGGACGCCAGTTGTTGCTGACCTTACTGGATATTCCGTTTGCCGTCTCGCCGGTGGTTGCCGGCCTGGTGTATCTGCTGTTTTACGGCTCTAACGGTCCGCTGGGTGGATGGCTGGATGAGCATAACCTGCAAATTATGTTTGCCTGGCCGGGGATGGTGCTGGTGACGGTATTCGTGACCTGTCCGTTTGTGGTGCGAGAGTTGGTGCCGGTGATGTTAAGCCAGGGCAGCAATGAAGATGAAGCGGCTGTGTTGCTGGGCGCGTCCGGCTGGCAGATGTTCCGCCGCGTTACGCTGCCAAATATCCGTTGGGCGCTGCTGTACGGCGTGGTGTTGACCAACGCCCGTGCGATTGGCGAGTTTGGCGCGGTGTCGGTGGTTTCCGGCTCGATTCGCGGCGAAACCCTATCGCTACCGCTACAAATTGAATTACTGGAGCAGGACTACAACACGGTCGGCTCTTTTACCGCCGCGGCGCTATTAACGCTGATGGCGATTATTACCCTGTTTTTGAAGAGCATGTTGCAATGGCGTCTGGAGAACCAGGAGAAACGCGCGCAGCAGGAGGAAAATCATGAGCATTGAGATTGCCAATATTAAGAAGTCTTTTGGTCGCACCCAGGTGCTGAACGATATCTCGCTGGATATTCCTTCAGGTCAGATGGTCGCGCTGCTGGGGCCATCCGGCTCGGGCAAAACCACGCTGCTGCGCATTATTGCCGGGTTGGAGCATCAGTCCAGCGGGCATATCCGTTTTCACGGCACCGACGTCAGTCGTTTGCATGCTCGCGACCGTAAAGTGGGATTCGTATTCCAGCACTATGCGCTGTTTCGTCATATGACCGTTTTCGACAATATCGCGTTTGGTCTGACGGTCCTGCCACGGCGTGAGCGCCCGAATGCGGCGGCCATCAAAGCAAAAGTCACCAAACTGCTGGAGATGGTTCAATTGGCTCATCTGGCGGACCGCTTCCCAGCGCAGCTTTCTGGTGGGCAAAAGCAGCGTGTGGCGTTGGCGCGTGCGCTGGCGGTAGAGCCGCAGATCCTGCTGCTCGACGAGCCGTTTGGCGCGCTCGATGCGCAGGTACGTAAAGAACTGCGTCGTTGGCTGCGTCAGCTGCATGAAGAGCTGAAGTTCACCAGCGTGTTTGTTACCCACGACCAGGAAGAAGCGACGGAAGTTGCCGATCGCGTGGTAGTGATGAGTCAGGGTCATATCGAGCAGGCCGATGCACCCGATCAGGTATGGCGCGAACCAGCTACCCGTTTTGTCCTGGAATTTATGGGCGAGGTTAACCGCCTACAAGGAACGATTCGCGGTGGACAATTCCACGTGGGCGCACACCGCTGGCCGCTGGGTTATACGCCTGGTTATCAGGGACCGGTGGATCTGTTTCTGCGTCCGTGGGAAGTGGACGTCAGCCGTCGTACCAGCCTGGATTCGCCGTTGCCGGTACAGGTACTGGAAGCCAGCCCGAAAGGACACTACACCCAATTAGTTGTGCAACCGCTGGGGTGGTATAACGAACCGCTGACGGTCATCATGCAGGGCGATGATTCCCCAAGCCGCGGCGAGCGGCTGTTTGTCGGGCTGCAAAATGCGCGTCTGTATAACGGCGACCAGCGCATTGAAACGCGTGAAGAGGAACTTGCTCTGGCGCAAAGTGCCTGATAGGTTAAAAAGTATGTTTATCGCCCGGTAAGCGCTGCGCCCCCGGGCTTTTTTACGAGCTCAAAACGTGAACACATTAGAACAAACAATTGGCAATACGCCTCTGGTGAAACTACAACGTCTGGCGCCGGATAACGGCAGTGAAATTTGGGTCAAGCTGGAAGGCAATAATCCCGCGGGTTCGGTGAAAGACCGGGCTGCGCTGTCGATGATTGTCGAAGCGGAAAAACGTGGAGAAATTAAGCCTGGTGATGTACTGATCGAGGCTACCAGCGGTAATACCGGAATTGCTCTGGCAATGATCGCCGCGCTGAAGGGCTACCGCATGAAGCTGCTGATGCCAGACAACATGAGCCAGGAGCGCCGAGCGGCGATGCGTGCTTACGGGGCTGAACTGGTTCTGGTGACCAAAGAGCAGGGGATGGAAGGCGCGCGTGACTTAGCTCTTGAAATGGCGCAGCGCGGAGAAGGTAAACTTCTCGACCAATTTAATAATCCGGATAACCCGTACGCGCATTACACCACCACCGGACCGGAAATCTGGCAGCAGACGTCAGGTCGTATTACCCACTTTGTCTCCAGTATGGGAACAACAGGCACCATTACCGGTGTGTCGCGTTTTCTACGTGAGCAAGAAAAAGCGGTTACCATCGTGGGCCTGCAGCCGGAAGAGGGCAGTAGTATTCCGGGAATTCGCCGCTGGCCTGCGGAATATATGCCGGGCATTTTTAACGCCTCGCTGGTGGATGAGGTATTGGATATTCATCAGAACGATGCGGAAAACACCATGCGCGCGCTGGCGGTGAAAGAGGGTGTATTCTGCGGCGTTAGTTCCGGCGGCGCAGTAGCCGGAGCGATTCGCGTGGCCGAACAAAATCCGGGAGCGGTGGTGGTGGCGATCATCTGCGATCGCGGCGATCGCTACCTTTCAACCGGCGTGTTTGGCGAAGAGCACTTTAACCAGGGATCAGGGATTTAGTTTGTAGGCCTGATAAGCATAGCGCCATCAGGCAAACGTACGGCACGATCGCCGGATGACGACGTAAAGCGTCTTATCCGGCCAGCCATAATCAATCGTTACGTTTTTCCACAAGCTTATCAAGGAATTGCCACAGCTTCTCATTCATCTGCTGATAATCCCATGCGCGCATCTCTTCAACGGAGCGGATGAAGCGCTTGCCTTTAGCTTCCGCCAGTTCTTGTTCGGAGTGTTGAATAAGCCCTTCTATAGCATCAGCCGTAAATTCCATATGGCACTGAAAACCATAGACGAAATTACCGTATTGTACGATTTGTCGCGGGCAGCCCTCGCTTGTGGCGAGAATTGTCGCCTGGTCGGTTAATCCAGGCATATCGTTGTGCCAGTGACCGACGGTAAGCGGTGAACCAAAATGGCTGAACAACGGATGCTGTTGGCCTGCTTCGGTCAGGGTGATCGGGTAGTGACCAATCTCTTTTTCCGGACTCTGGCACACCTTCGCACCCAGCGCTTCGCCGATTAACTGTGAACCCAGGCAGATCCCCACCACAATTTTACGTGCCGCAATCGCCTGATTGATCAGATGCTGCTCGGCATGAGAATCAAAGTACGGACACTCTGCCAGCGTGGTTCGTGGTGACTGCGGATCGCCAAACACCACCAACATATCGAAGCCATCCGCGTTCGCAGGGACCGCTTCCCCGGCGTAAACGTGCGACCAGGTGATGGTATAGCCGCGTGATTCAGCCCACGGCAGATACGCGCCAGCAGATTCAAAAGACTCATGAATAACAAAATGAACTCGCACTTTTTCTCTCCTGTTAGCGCTTTAGCGCCTGATGGATATCAGTCGCCAGCTTATCAATGTCGCTGTCTGATAATGTTGACAGCGTAATGCGCAGGCCGTGGGCTGGCGTATTGACGCCAAACACTTCGCCTTCGCGTACCAGCCAGCCGGACTTTGCCAGCGCAAAAGCGATCGCCTGGCTGTTATCTTCCAGCGGTAGCCACATATTCAGACCGTCACCAACGGGCAACTTAATGCCATGTCGCCGCAGAGCTGCCGTCAACTTTTGCTGCTGGGCGGCGTAAAATTGCTGAGTTTGCGCCAGCGTGTGTTGGTAAGTCTCGTCATTCAGGCAGGCGCAGGCCAAATCCTGCAGCAGATGGCTGACCCACTGACTGCCGGAGTTAAGCCTTAAACGTAGCTTCCCTGAAGTGAGCGGATCGCTGGCCACAATGGCCAGGCGTAAATCTGGTCCTAACGTTTTTGACATCGAGCGGACAACCGCCCAGTGCGTGGTTTCCTTCGCAATCACCGGATACCAGTGGCAAGCAGATAGCAGCGCAAAGTGGTCGTCGACAATCACCAGCGTCTGCGGATAGCGGGCCAGAATTTCCTGCAATTGCGCCGCGCGTGAGGCGCTCAGGCTGCATCCTGTCGGGTTATGCGCGCGCGGTGTCAGAATTACTGCCCGCGCGCCTTTCTGTAGCGCGAGTTCCAGCTGGTCCGGCAGCATGCCTTCGCGGTCAACGCTGGCCGGGTTTGCTGAGAATCCAGCATAGCGCAGCATGTTGATGCTGCTTAAAAAGCATGGATCTTCTACGACAACGCTATCACCAGGCAGCAAATGGGCGCACAGTAGCCGTTCGATAGCATCAATGGCACCGCTGGTAATATCAATTTCCCCTTTGTCGGGCATTGCATTTTGCATCCATTCTGATGCCCACGCCTTAAGTCCAGGTGACACAGCGGCATCGCCGTACAAGCGCGGACTCTTATTTATCTTCGCAAAATAATCACTCAGGTCAGGAAGTCGCGAGGGCGCTGGATTACCGCCGGAAAGATCGATAAGCGGAGTATCCGGATTACCACCTTCCAGTGCTACGGGGGCAGTAATCCCCTTAATCACCGTACCGTTGCGTCCCAGGCTCTGTGCCAACCCGGAGGTGACCAGGCGTTTGTAAGCCGCCGCGACAGTATTGCGGTTGACGTTTAATTCCGTTGCCAGTTCCCGCACTGGCGGTAACGTTTCTCCCACTGCCAGCGTGCCTGTAGTGACATGTTGACGGATACTGTCAAAAATTTCGTTAGCGGTTTTTCCGTCGATCATTATTGACCTATGACAAAATGAATTTTAGCATATGACGATAATAGTGAGGCGTAGACCCGCTGTCCAGCGAGAGGAGAAATTTATGGAGCAGGAGAGTGATATCCAGTCAGTGCTCTTCGACGACACGCATCGGGCGTTACAGACCGATATCGTCGCCGTTCAGTCACAGGTGGTTTATGGCAGCGTAGGTAACAGCATCGCCGTCCCGGCCATTAAAGCGCAGGGGTTACGCGTGACGGCAGTACCTACGGTACTGTTCAGTAATACCCCGCATTATGAAACCTTCTACGGCGGCGTTATTCCAGCAGACTGGTTTAGCGGTTATCTCCGCGCCTTAAACGAGCGTGATGCCTTGCGCGAGCTAAAGGCGGTGACGACAGGGTACATGGGCAGCGCGGAACAAATCGCCTTGCTGGCACAGTGGCTGAAAACCGTTCTGACCACGCATCCGGACCTGTGCATTTTGGTCGACCCCGTGATTGGCGATACGGATAGCGGTATGTATGTTAAAGCCGAAATTCCGGAGGCTTATCGTCAGCACCTGCTACCGCTGGCTCAGGGGCTGACTCCAAATGTGTTCGAGCTGCAAATGCTGAGCGGAAAGCCGTGTCGTACGCTTGATGAAGCCATTACGGCGGCACAATCACTGCTCACCGACACCCTGAAATGGGTGGTGATCACCAGTGCGCCGGGGGATACGGAAGAGATTATTCATGTTGCGGTGGTGACGGCTGAAACGGTTGAGGTGTTAGCTCATCCGCGAGTGAAAACGGATCTGAAGGGGACTGGCGATCTGTTCTGTGCCGAGCTGGTGAGCGGCCTTGTGATGGGGAAAGCGCTGACGACCGCGACGCACGATGCTGCACAGCGGGTGCTGGACGTGATGACGTGGACGCACCAGTGCGGTTGTGATGAATTAATTCTGCCACCGGCAGGGGAGGCGCGATGAAGAGTTACCGGCTGGTAGTTCGCCAGAATGGGCGTATGGTTGGACACTTTGATACCTGCGGGACAGCGGCACTGGAAGATATCTGCGTGGCGCGGGCTATGTTCGGCATTGCGGGTGGTTACGACTGTGAGTTGTTAGTGGCGGATTCGGAACGACGGATGCTGGAGAGCGGGCCGGAGGGCATGAAAATCCTGATGCGCGAGGCGTGTTATCGCCCGGTGACTGCACACATTTAATGGCGGATGAAGTGTATAAAAAAATGGCGCCAATCGGCGCCATTTTTCTCTGCGGCAAGAATTACTTCTTGATGCGGATAACCGGGGTTTCACCCACGGTCACGCTACCGGACAGTTTGATCAGTTCTTTGATTTCGTCCATGTTGGAGATAACAACCGGAGTCAGGGTAGACTTGGCTTTTTCTTCCAGCAGCGGCAGATCGAATTCAATAACCGGGTCGCCCACTTTCACGCGCTGACCTTCTTCAGCGATGCGTTTGAAGCCTTCGCCTTTCAGTTCAACGGTATCAATACCGAAGTGAACAAACAGCTCAATGCCGCTGTCGGATTCGATAGAGAAAGCGTGGTTGGTTTCAAAGATTTTGCCGATGGTGCCGTCAACAGGAGCAACCATTTTGTTACCGGTTGGTTTGATAGCGATGCCATCACCAACGATTTTTTCAGCAAAAACTACATCCGGCACGTCTTCGATGTTGACGATCTCGCCAGAGAGCGGAGCAACAATCTCAATAGTTCCGGTGTCTTTCTTATCATCAGAAACCAGAGATTTCAGTTTATCGAACAAACCCATGATCTTCTCCTAAGCAGTAAATTGGGCCGCATCTCGTGGATTAGCAGATTGTTTTTTCTTCAATGAACTTGTTAACCAGCGTCATTAACTCGTCCGTTGTCGGTTGAGCAAGAGCCTGCTCTGCTAACACCTTCGCATCTTCGAAGTTCGTGTTACGGATAATCTTCTTAATGCGCGGGATAGAAATGGCGCTCATAGAGAATTCGTCCAGACCCATCCCCAGCAACAGAAGTGTAGCACGTTCGTCGCCTGCAAGCTCACCACACATGCCAGTCCATTTGCCTTCAGCATGAGAAGCATCAATAACTTGCTTGATCAGCGTCAGCACAGATGGCGACATCGGTTGGTAAAGGTGTGAAATCATATCATTACCACGGTCAACTGCCAGGGTGTACTGCGTTAAATCATTGGTGCCGATACTAAAGAAATCAACTTCTTTGGCTAAATGACGCGCAATTGTTGCCGCAGCCGGTGTTTCCACCATCACGCCAATCTCAATGCTCTCGTCAAATGCTTTACCTTCGTCGCGCAGTTCCTGTTTGTAGATTTCAATCTCTTTGCGCAGTGCACGCACTTCTTCAACAGAGATGATCATTGGGAACATAATGCGCAGTTTACCGAAAGCAGAGGCGCGCAGAATCGCGCGGACCTGGTCACGCAGGATCTCTTTACGATCCATGGCGATACGCACGGCACGCCAGCCCAGGAACGGGTTCTCTTCTTTCGGGAAGTTCATGTACGGCAGTTCTTTATCGCCGCCGATGTCCATGGTGCGAACGATGACCGCCTGAGAGCCACAGGCTTCAGCAACGGCTTTATACGCAGCAAACTGTTCTTCTTCAGTTGGCAGCGAATCACGGTCCATGAACAGGAATTCGGTGCGGTACAGACCCACACCTTCAGCGCCGTTACGTTCAGCGCCTTCAACGTCACGAACGGTACCGATATTGGCGCAAACTTCAACCTGATGTCCGTCCAGCGTGATAGCCGGCAGATCTTTCAGCTTAGCGAGTTCCGCTTTCTCGGTTGCAACCTGCTCCTGAACGGCACGCAGTTGCTCGATAACGTCGTTGGTCGGATTGACGTAAACCTGATTGTTTACGGCATCCAGAATCAGATAGTCGTCGTTTTTAACCTGAGAGGTGACGCTACCCGTACCGACGATGGCAGGCAGTTCCAGAGAACGCGCCATGATAGAGGTATGGGAAGTACGTCCGCCCGCGTCAGTAATGAAACCCAGCACCTTGTTCAGGTTCAGCTGTGCGGTTTCTGACGGGGTCAGGTCTGCGGCTACCAGGATAACTTCTTCCTGAATAGCGCTCAGATCGATAATTGCCAGACCCAGGATGTTACGCAGCAGGCGTTTACCGATGTCACGTACGTCAGCCGCACGTTCTTTCAGGTATTCATCATCCAGCTCTTCCAGGGCTGTGGCCTGACCTTCGATAACTTCATGCGCGGCTGCATCAGCCGTCATGTGCTTATCTTTAATCAGGGCTATGATTTCCTGCTCCAGCTCCTCATCTTCGAGCAGCATGATATGCCCTTCAAAGATGGCTTCTTTTTCTTCACCGAACGTTTCACCAGCTTTGGTTTTGATCGCTTCCAGTTGCGCAGATGCCTTGGCACGACCGCTCAGAAAACGTTCAACTTCCTGATCAACCTTGTCGGCAGAAATTTTTTTCCGGTCAATGACGATTTCGTCTTCTTTCAGTAGCAATGCTTTACCGAAAGCGATACCCGGGGATGCTAAAATGCCTGAAATCATAACCCTACCTTACTTGTGACTGATATTTAAAAGAACTCGTTGAACTTACTCGAGTTCAGCCATCAGTTTAACCAGATGCTCAACTGCTTTCTGCTCGTCTTCACCTTCTGCGGACAGGGTAACAACGGTACCCTGAGTCAGGCCCAGAGTCTGCAGTTTAAACAGGCTTTTGGCGCTAGCGCTTTTGCCGTTGGAAGTCACAGTAATATCAGAAGTAAAGCCTTTTGCTTCTTTAACAAACTGAGCAGCAGGGCGAGTATGCAGACCGTTCGGAGCGGTAATGGTAACTTCTTGCTGGAACATTATATTTCCCCAACTTATAGGTTTAGTGTTGTGGAACTAAAGTCTAGCCTGGCGGTTCAACTTTAGCCTGTATTGTTAGCATCGGCGTAAACTGGACGCGACACAAAAGGAGTTCGGTGCAATCCGTTGCTGGCAACTTCTTGCCGCTGACGTTTCGTTCGTCATTAAACATTATGCCGCGAAAGGAAGAGTTGAACCAAATCATAAAATCGATTCAGCTAGCGCTTTTCCTGTAACGATTAATTTCGCGCATCAAAATAATTAGCTTGGTTAAATACCAGTTCTGGTGGGTTGAATCAATGCCAGGCGAGTTGAAACTTTGAAGCAGGCCACAAAAAAGCACCCAAATGGGTGCTTTTTTACGCGTTTTTAACATGCTGGCATTACTGTTGCAGTTCTTTCTCTGTGAAGAGATCGGCAAACAGTGCAGTGCTCAGATAACGCTCACCCGATGACGGTAGAATAACCACTATATTCTTATTGGTAAAGGTTTCATCTTCCTGCAGCTTAAGCGCGGCAGCAACAGCAGCGCCGGAAGAAATGCCCGCCAGAATACCTTCTTCTTCCATCAGGCGACGCGCAGTAGAGATTGCTTCATCATTGGTGATGGCGACGACTTTATCGATAAGTTTCAGATCAAGGTTGCCTGGAATGAAACCCGCGCCAATCCCCTGAATTTTATGTGGGCCCGGTTTAAGTTCTTCACCCGCCAGCGCCTGGGCGATAACCGGGGAGTCGGTAGGTTCAACCGCGACGGTGATCAGATCGGTTTTGCCTTTAGTGCCTTTGATATAACGGGTCACACCAGTCAATGTACCGCCGGTACCTACGCCGGAAATAAAGACATCAACCTGGCCATCGGTATCTTCCCAGATTTCCGGGCCGGTGGTTTTTTCGTGAATTTCCGGGTTCGCCGGGTTGCTGAACTGCTGCAGCAGCAGGAACTTCTCCGGATCGCTGGCGACAATTTCTTCCGCTTTCTGGATTGCACCCTTCATCCCTTTTGCGCCTTCGGTCAGCACCAGGTTCGCACCCAGAGCTTTCAACAGCTTGCGGCGCTCAATGCTCATCGTTTCCGGCATGGTCAGAGTCAGTTTGTAACCGCGGGCTGCGGCAACGTAGGCTAGCGCAATCCCCGTGTTGCCGCTGGTCGGTTCTACCAGCTCAACACCCGGTTTCAGTACACCACGTTTTTCGGCATCCCAAATCATATTGGCACCGATACGGCATTTGACGCTAAAGCTCGGGTTACGAGATTCCACCTTCGCCAGAATGCGTCCGTTACCGATACGGTTCAGTCGAACCAGCGGCGTATGACCGATAGTCAGCGAGTTGTCTTCAAAAATCTTACTCATGGCCTGTCCTTAACTGTATGAAATTGGGATACCGCTTCAGCATACCTGTTGAGAAAGTATGGGGAAGTAAGGAAATCGCATATCTATATGCTGATGGGAAATAATGCCTTGCAGTATGGAATAAGAGCGGGCATAAGCCAGCCCGCTTTTACACATTTTTGCATTACTTCCATAACGCGTGCTTAGCACGATAGCAGTCTACCCACATCGCCGTGGCACCACAAACCGCGACCGGCATGATGAACAGATTGAGCACCGGAATCATGGTGAACAAACTGGTTAATGCGCCAAATTGCATATTGGTGACCTTGCGTGTACGCAGCGCGACGCGCATCTCCTTAAAAGGCACCTTATGGTTATCAAACGGATAATCGCAGTACTGAATGGCCAGCATCCATGCGCTGAACAGGAACCACAGCACCGGGGCGACGGTCTGCCCAATACCCGGAATGAAATAGAGGATCAGCAACACGATGGCGCGCGGGAGATACCACGCCAGCTTTTGCCATTCACGTTTCATAATACGGGGAACATCTTTCATGATGCCGAGAACGCCGGTGTCAGGCGGTGTTGCGCCCGTTAAGCGCGCTTCCAGTTGTTCAGCCAGCAGACCGTTAAACGGTGCGGCAATCCAGTTGGCTATGGTGGAAAACAGGTAGCCGAACACCAGTAGTACGGAGATAGTGACAATCGGCCACAGCAAGTAGCTGAGCCACTGAAGCCAGTCAGGGACGTGACTCATCAGCGAGGGGATCCAGCTATCGAGTTGTGTGAATAGCCACCAGAATGCGCCGCCCATCAGCAGGATATTCACCAGCAAAGGCAGGATGACAAAGCGACGAATGCCCGGTTGGGTGATGAGCTTCCATCCCTGTGAAAAGTAATAAAGGCCGCTGCGAGGTACGACTGCAGATGATGAAACCATGGTCAGGACATACTCCTTGTTATATAAGCTCTGGTAAACTTTGCGTATCTTACCGGGTTGTTGAGCGTTAAGCTGTTCAGAAATGTTCGAAAAAACAGCAAAAAGCACAATTTTATTCATCTTTATGCCGTGAAAGCCAAGAGTGCACTTGCACTTGGCGTAATCGACAAATACTCTTAGTGAGTAAATGTTTGCCGTGGTGGCAAGGTGTTAGAACAACAGAGAATATAATGATGCAGGATTTGCGTCTGATATTAATCATTGTTGGCGCGATCGCCATAATCGCTTTACTGGTACATGGTTTTTGGACTAGCCGTAAAGAGCGGTCTTCTATATTCCGCGATCGCCCACTGAAACGCATGAAGTCTAAACGTGAAGACGAGGATTCGTTCGACGACAACGTCGAGGAAGACGAAGGCGTGGGCGAAGTTCGCGTTCATCGTGTGAATCATGCTCCCGGTAACGCGCAGGAACATGGTGTTCCTCCTCAGTCGCCGCAACACCAGTACCAGCCGCCTTATGCTTCGGCTCAGCCGCGTCAACCCGCGCAGCAGCCTGCACAAGCGCCGGTACCGCCGCCGCATGCTCAGCCGCAGCCTGTACAACCGCAGCAGCCGGTGCAACATCAGCCTGTTCAGCAACAACCTGTACAGCAGCCGATGCAGCATCAGCCCGTTGCTCCGCAGGTTCAGCAGCCCGTGCAGCAAGCACCGCAACCTGCGCCGCAGACTTTCCAGCCCGCAGAGCCTGCCGTTGAACATCAACCGCAGCCTGAGCCGGTAGTTGAAGAAGCGCCTGCTGCTGAAAAACCGCAGCGTAAAGAAGCGGTCATTATTATGAACGTTGCGGCGCATCACGGTAGCGAGCTCAACGGTGAAGTGCTGCTCAATAGCATTCAGCAAGCCGGCTTTAAATTTGGCGATATGAATATTTTCCATCGTCATTTGAGCCCGGATGGCAGCGGTCCGTCGCTGTTCAGTCTTGCCAATATGGTTAACCCAGGAACGTTTGACCCCGAAATGACGGGTGATTTCAGCACCCCTGGCGTAACTATTTTTATGCAGGTTCCGTCCTATGGGGACGAGCTGCAAAACTTTAAGCTGATGCTGCAGTCCGCACAGCACATCGCCGATGAAGTGGGTGGTGTGGTGCTTGACGATCAACGTCGCATGATGACGCCGCAGAAACTGCGCGAGTATCAGGACCGCATCCGCGAAGTTAAAGAATCTCGCGCCTGATTCTCCTTTGGCGTGACATCTCCTTGCTAAACCCCCGCCTGTCGGGGGTTTTTTATCATTGATGGTGCGATATGGAATCAATCGAACAACAACTGACAGAACTGCGAACCACGCTTCGCCATCATGAGTATCTCTACCATGTGATGGACGCGCCGGAAATTCCCGATGCGGAATACGATCGTCTGCTGCGCGAACTCCGCGAGCTGGAAGCGCAGCATCCGGACCTTATTACCCCTGACTCGCCAACCCAACGCGTTGGCGCCGCCCCGTTAACGGCGTTCAGTCAGATTCGCCATGAAGTGCCGATGCTGTCGCTGGATAACGTGTTTGATGAAGAGAGTTTTCTCGCTTTTAACAAGCGCGTACAGGACCGACTGAAGAGTACGGACAAACTAACCTGGTGCTGTGAGCTGAAGCTTGACGGGCTGGCGGTGAGTATTCTCTATGAAAACGGCGTGCTGGTTAGCGCCGCAACGCGCGGCGATGGCACCACCGGGGAAGACATTACCTCGAACGTGCGCACCATTCGTGCGATCCCGTTAAAACTGCGCGGCGATAACATTCCGACGCGTCTGGAAGTGCGCGGCGAGGTGTTCCTGCCGCAGGCCGGGTTTGAAAAAATCAACGAAGAGGCCCGCCGTACTGGCAACAAAGTGTTTGCTAACCCGCGTAATGCGGCGGCTGGGTCATTACGCCAGCTCGATCCGCGTATCACTGCGAAGCGACCGCTTACTTTCTTCTGCTATGGCGTTGGTGTGCTGGAAGGTGGTGTGTTGCCCGATACCCATCTGGGCCGTCTGCTGCAATTTAAAGAGTGGGGATTGCCGGTGAGCGACAGAGTGGCGCTTTGCGACTCTCCGGAGGAAGTACTTGCTTACTATCATAAGGTTGAAGAAGACCGACCGACGCTGGGATTCGATATCGATGGTGTGGTGATCAAAGTCAACTCTATGGCCTTGCAGGAACAACTGGGTTTTGTTGCCCGCGCGCCGCGTTGGGCGGTGGCCTTTAAGTTCCCGGCGCAGGAGCAGATGACCTTTGTCCGCGATGTTGAGTTTCAGGTTGGACGTACAGGGGCGATTACGCCTGTCGCCCGCCTTGAGCCAGTTCAGGTTGCAGGGGTGTTGGTCAGTAACGCCACCTTGCACAATGCGGATGAAATTGAGCGTCTTGGTTTGCGTATTGGCGATAAAGTCGTCATTCGCCGTGCGGGCGATGTCATCCCGCAGGTAGTGAACGTCGTGCTTTCCGAGCGCCCGGACAATACCCGCGAAATCGAGTTTCCCACCCACTGTCCGGTATGCAACTCTGACGTTGAGCGTGTGGAAGGCGAAGCGGTTACTCGTTGTACCGGAGGTTTAATCTGCGGGGCACAGCGGAAGGAATCATTGAAACACTTCGTTTCCCGCCGTGCGCTGGATGTCGACGGCATGGGCGACAAAATTATCGATCAACTGGTCGAGAAAGAGTATGTCCATACGCCAGCGGATCTCTTCACGCTGACCGCAGGTAAGCTGACCGGTCTTGATCGCATGGGGCCGAAGTCGGCGCAAAACGTAGTGAATGCGCTGGAAAAAGCGAAAGAGACCACGTTTGCCCGTTTCCTCTATGCGCTGGGTATTCGTGAAGTCGGCGAAGCGACGGCTGCAGGTCTGGCGGCATATTTCGGCACGCTCGACGCGCTGGAAGCCGCCTCTGTTGAAGAGCTGCAAAAAGTGCCGGATGTCGGCATCGTGGTGGCGACCCACGTGTTTAATTTCTTTGCCGAAGAGAGTAACCGCGAGGTGATCGTCCAGCTTTTGGAGCAGGGGATTCACTGGCCAGCGCCGGTGGTTATCAACGCTGAAGAAATCGACAGCCCCTTCGCGGGTAAGACGGTGGTGCTGACCGGGAGCCTGAGCCTGATGTCACGCGATGATGCCAAAGCACGACTGACCGAGCTGGGGGCAAAAGTGGCCGGTAGCGTGTCGAAGAAAACCGATCTAGTGATTGCGGGGGAAGCGGCGGGCTCTAAACTGGCAAAAGCGCAGGAGTTGGGCATTGAAGTGATCGACGAAGCTGAAATGATCCGCTTACTGGGTGCCTGAGATGGAAAAAGAGCAGCTGGTTGAAATCGCCAATACCGTGATGCCCTTTGGCAAATATAAAGGGCGTCGGCTGATTGATGTACCGGAAGAGTATCTGCTGTGGTTTGCCCGTAAGGATGAATTCCCGCCGGGCAAGCTCGGCGAACTGATGCAAATCACGCTGCTGATTAAAACTGAAGGGCTGACGCAACTGGTGCAGCCCCTGAAACGCCCGCTTTAAGCCTTTGCGGCGCGGCTTTTCTGCTGCGCCTGCAATGCGTCCGTCTGTTGCTTGTAGCGACGTGCCAGCACCGCACAAACCATCAACTGAATTTGATGGAAGATCATCAGCGGCAGCACCATCATTCCTATCACTGACGTCGGGAACAGAATATTTGCCATTGGGATCCCATTCGCCAGGCTCTTTTTCGATCCGCAAAAGACAATGGTGATCTCATCGGCTTTGTTGAAGCCGCATTTACGCGCAACAAAGACGTTGATGCCAATCACGATTGCCAGCAATACGATGCTGACCACCACGATAAACAGCAGTGAGCCAATCCCCACTTTGTGCCAGATCCCGTTAACCACGGCTTCACTGAAGGCGGAGTAAACCACCAATAAAATGGATGATTGATCCGTTTTTGCAATCCATTTTTTATGTCGGGACACCCAGTTACCAATCCACGGACGCGAAAGATGTCCCAGTACGAACGGCAGCAGCAGCTGCAGCATGATTTTCCCCACCTGCTCCAGGCTGCCTTCTGCGCCATGCATATTCATTACCAGGCCAACCAGCAACGGTGAGAGAAAAATACCCAGCAGGCTGGAGGCCGAAGCGGAACACACGGCGGCGGCAACATTACCCCCCGCCAGCGACGTAAAGGCGATTGCCGACTGCACCGTGGCTGGCAAAATACACAGGTACAGAAAACCGGTGTACAGCATCGGATCAACATTAACTGGTGCCCACCAGGCGAACAGAACGCCCAGCACCGGGAAAACAACAAACGTGCTGCACATCACCCACAGATGCAAACGCCAGTGACTACCGCCGGCAATAATTGCCTCACGAGAGAGCTTGGCCCCGTGCATAAAAAACAGCAGGGCAATGGCAGCGGTAGTTAAGCCTTCAAAGAAAGGCACAAAGCCACCTTCGGCCGGGAAAAAGGACGCCAGTAATACGACCGTAATCAACGTAATCGTGAACGGATCAAGGATACGAAAAAGTTTCATAAAAGCTCCTGAAATTCAGTAGCAACATTTTGCGTTTTTCCATTTGAGAAATAAAATTGATTTATTGCATCCATATATGAATCGAATAGATGAATTACTCTCTGCGTCAGTTGCGTATCTTTGTTACCGTCGCCCAGGCCAAAAGTTTTAGCCGGGCGGGGGATATCATTGGCTTAAGTCAGTCTGCGGTCAGCCACAGCGTTAAAGAGCTTGAAGGGCAGACGGGTGTGCGGTTGTTAGATAGAACAACGCGGGAAGTGGTGCTGACGGAAGCGGGGCACCAGTTGGCGGCGCGCCTGGAACGTATTCTGGATGAACTGCACAGCACGCTGCGTGAAGCAGGCCAGGTGGGGACACAGTTAACCGGAACGGTGCGTGTTGCCGCCAGCCAGACAATCTCTGCTCACCTTATTCCACAGTGTATTGCCCAGAGTAATGAGCTTTATCCTGCGATCGATTTTGTGCTGCACGACAGGCCCCAGCAGTGGGTGCTGGAAAGTATTCGCCAGGGAGAGGTGGATTTTGGCATTGTGATTGATCCCGGAGCGGTGACCGACCTGCAATGTGAAGCCGTACTGTCCGAACCGTTCCTGCTGCTGTGTCGCCAGGATCATCCGTTAGCCCAACGTGAGTGGGTGAACTGGCAGGATTTGTATCACGAACGTTTGGTGTTACAGGATTACGCTTCCGGTAGTCGACCGCTGATCGATGCGGCGTTGGCCCATTTTTCCATTGATGCCAACATCGTTCAGGAGATTGGTCATCCCGCCACGCTGTTCCCGATGGTGGAGGCGGGGATTGGCATCAGCGTACTGCCCGCACTGGCGCTCCCCTTACCACAGGGCAGTCACTTGCAGGTTAAGCGCCTGACGCCGGTAGTTGAACGGCAACTGATGCTGGCTCGACGTAAAAACCGCTCTTTATCAACCGCGGCTCAGGCGCTGTGGGACGTGGTGCGTATGCAGGCCAGTGAATTAACCGCTGGTCGTGCCCGTGATCCGTTGTATCAGATATAAATATCGACCTGATGTTGGTCGGAAGCCGTGTTGATGCCCTCAGCTTTTCTCTGATCGGCGCTTTGCTTTTGCTGTGACTCCTCGGCCTGCCGTCGCAACAGTTGAGCCAGCTGTGCTTGTAACATCTTGATTTGTGTCTGAATAAGTTCCTGCTGTTCGCGCTTCTGCTCAACACTGCCACTACTATTGGGAATATCTTTGAGCTGCTGAGTTAGCTTGGTTATCTTTTGGGTGACTTGTGCAATCTGAGCGGAGATGTCATTCCCGGCTGGGGCTTTTCCACCACCACTACTGCTTTGAACAGTTGGGGTGGAAACGTTAATCGTTGTCATACGGATTCCTCACGCCATAAAACATGAGTATCGGCATTAGTGAACAGAACTTCAGTTACAATATGGCGGAGCGGAGTTTAATAATAAAAGTTCCAAATCTTCATGTATCTCTATTCCTGTGCCATTTCTGGCCCGAAAAAAATGTGATTTCAGGCTGGTTTAGGGCGACTCATCGATACCGATTTACTATCGGTTGTCGGGATAAACGGTATTGGTAATCGATTGCGTAGTCTCGCTATAACAGTGCGGTACGCGACATTATTTTCGACTACTCAGTATTAAGGATATCTCATGAGTCACTCTCTTTTCTCGCAAAATCCCTGGTATAGCGCCGACATCATTCGTAGTTACAAACCCGATTTCACCCCGCGCGTAGCCTTTATTCTTGGCTCTGGCCTCGGTGCTCTGGCGGATCAAATCGAGGATGCAGTGGCCATCTCTTACGAAAAATTGCCGGGATTCCCTGTCAGTACTGTACATGGTCATGCCGGTGAGCTGGTGCTGGGAAATCTGGCGGGTATTCCGGTGGCTTGTATGAAAGGGCGTGGGCATTTTTATGAAGGTCGCGGCATGACGGTGATGACCGACGCCATTCGCACCCTGAAGCTGCTGGGCTGCGAACTGTTATTTTGTACTAATGCCGCAGGTTCTTTGCGCCCCGAAGTCGGACCAGGTAGTCTCGTTGCGCTTAGCGATCACATTAATACGATGCCAGGTACACCAATGGTCGGACTAAACGATGAGCGTTTTGGTGAGCGATTCTTTTCGCTGGCGAATGCCTATGATGCTGACTATCGTGCGATCCTGCAAACCGTCGCCGCAGAAGAAGGGTTTCCGCTGAGCGAAGGGGTGTTTGTTTCTTATCCGGGACCGAACTTTGAAACGGCGGCAGAAATCCGCATGATGCAAATTATTGGCGGCGACGTGGTGGGGATGTCGGTGGTGCCTGAAGTTATCTCTGCGCGCCACTGCGGTCTGAAAGTGGTTGCGGTGGCTGCCATCACCAACCTGGCTGAAGGTTTGGGAGATGTGAAGTTATCTCACGCACAGACGTTGGCTGCAGCGGAACTCTCCCGGCAGAACTTCATCAATCTTATCTGTGGCTTCTTGCGCAAACTGGCCTGAATAATTAAAACATGACCCCGCTTGCGGGGTCTTACTTTATGGCAAGGAACGGAAAAATGGGTATCGCATCTCGCTTAAAGCTCATGTCGTTTTTGCAATATTTCATCTGGGGAAGCTGGCTGGTAACCCTGGGTTCTTACATGATTAACACCCTGGATTTTACCGGCGCGAATGTGGGTATGGTCTACAGCTCGAAAGGGCTGGCAGCGATTATTATGCCGGGCATTATGGGGATCATCGCCGATAAGTGGCTGCGTGCAGAGCGCGCTTATATGCTGTGCCATCTGGTGTGTGCTGGCGTGTTGCTGTACGCCACAACCGTTACCGATCCACAGACTATGTTCTGGGTAATGTTGGTTAACGCGATGGCGTATATGCCGACGATTGCGTTATCGAACAGCGTCTCATATTCATGCCTTGCACAATCGGGTCAGGATCCGGTCACCGCGTTCCCGCCAATTCGTGTATTTGGCACGATAGGTTTTATTGTGGCGATGTGGACGGTCAGCTTAATGGGGCTGGAGCTGAGCAGCGCACAGCTTTATATCGCTTCAGGCGCATCGCTGCTGCTGGCTCTGTATGCGCTGACGTTGCCGAAAATACCGGTTGCAGGGAAAAAAGAATCCGCCACGCTGGCCAGTAAACTGGGGCTGGATGCGTTTGTTTTGTTTAAAAATCCGCGTATGGCAATTTTCTTTTTGTTTGCCATGATGCTGGGGGCGGTGCTGCAAATCACCAACGTCTTTGGCAATCCGTTCCTGCATGATTTTGCCCGTAACCCTGAGTTTGCCAACAGCTTTGTGGTGAAATATCCCTCCATTTTGCTGTCGGTTTCTCAGATGGCGGAAGTGGGTTTTATCCTCACTATTCCATTCTTCCTTAAACGCTTTGGCATTAAAACAGTGATGCTGATGAGTATGCTGGCGTGGACGCTGCGCTTTGGCTTCTTTGCCTTTGGCGATCCGTCTCCGTTTGGCTTTGTGCTGCTGCTGATGTCGATGATCGTATACGGCTGCGCGTTTGATTTCTTCAACATCTCCGGATCGGTATTTGTCGAGCAGGAAGTTGACTCAAGCATTCGCGCCAGCGCCCAAGGGTTGTTTATGACGATGGTAAATGGCATTGGCGCGTGGGTGGGTTCAATCCTGAGCGGGATGGCGGTGGACTATTTTTCTGTCGATGGCGTCAAGGATTGGCAAACTATCTGGCTGGTGTTTGCCGCTTACGCGCTGGTCCTGGCGGTTATCTTTGCATTGTTCTTTAAATATAAGCATGAGCCTGAACGACTGGCGCAGAAATCACTGGCACATTAATGCTCCTTTAGCGGCGGGTTCTGATACCCGCCGTTTCATTTTCTGCGATGCAATGTGGTAACTTTGCGCATTAATCTTCACTCAGGAGCGCATTATCCATGGAACGCACGCACCGCATCGATCTGAAGTTACTGCGTTATTTTCTTGCCGTCGCAGAAGAACTGCATTTTGGACGCGCTGCTGCTCGCCTGAATATGTCGCAACCGCCCCTCAGTACGCATATTAAAGAGCTGGAACAACAGCTCGGCACGTTGCTATTTATCCGTCATTCCCGCAGCGTGGCGTTAACCCACGCCGGAAAAATTTTGATGGAAGAATCGCGCAGACTGTTATCCAGTGCTAATCAGGCGCTGGCACGAGTGGAACAGATTGGTCGCGGTGAGGCAGGGCGAATTGAGCTAGGCGTCATTGGTACCGCAATGTGGGGAAAAATGCGTCCGGTGATGCGGCGTTTTCTGAAGGAAAATCCCAACGTCGAGGTGCAGTTTCGCGAGAACATGCCCGCAATGCAGATGACGATGCTGGAAAGACGTGAACTGGATGCGGGGATTTGGCGCATGGCTACTGAACCCTCTCCCGGATTTACCAGCCTGCGCTTACATGAGTCCTCATTTTTAGTGGCCATACCAGAAGAACATGCTCTTACCGCCTGTGAATCCGTACCGCTGGAAGCGTTGAGAAATGAATATTTTGTCACGATGCCCTCCATTCATACCGACTGGGCATTTTTGCAGCGAGTTTGCCTGAGCGCTGGATTTTCCCCGATGATTATCCGTGAGGTGAGGGAGCCGCAAACGGTGCTGGCGATGATCAGCATGGGGATTGGGATTACACTGATTGCCGATAGCTACGCCCAGATGAACTGGCCTGGAGTGGTATTTCGACCGTTAGAGGAACGTATTCCGGCGGATTTGTATATTGTGTATGACCAACAGCAGGCGACACCCGCGCTAGAGAAACTGGTAGCGGCATTGACGGTATGACGTCTGTGCCGGATGGCGACTAACGTCTTATCCGGCCTACGTGTGCGGTATCGTCTGTAGGCCTGATAAGCGTACGCATCAGGCAAGTGTATAAATCGCAGATAGCAAAAAGGCGCCGCCAGCGCCCTTTTTACATTGGTGGGTCGTGCAGGATGACTCGCTTCGCTCGCCCTTCGGGCCGTCACCGTAACCGGCTCCGTTGTTTCGCTGCGTTCAACACCGAACCTGCCGCAGGTTCGAATCTTACAAATCGCAGATAGCAAAAAAGCGCCTTTAGGGCGCTTTTTTACATTGGTGGGTCGTGCAGGATGACTCGCTTTGCTCGCCCTTCGGGCCGTCGCCGTAACCGGCTCCGTTGTTTCGCTGCGCTCAACACCGAACCTGCCGCAGGTTCGAATTTTACAAATCGCAGATAGCAAAAAGGCGCCTTTAGGGCGCCTTTTTACATTGGTGGGTCGTGCAGGATTCGAACCTGCGACCAATTGATTAAAAGTCAACTGCTCTACCAACTGAGCTAACGACCCGAAGTGGTGGGTGATGACGGGATCGAACCGCCGACCCCCTCCTTGTAAGGGAGGTGCTCTCCCAGCTGAGCTAATCACCCACTTCGGTACTTCAATTTTATTGTAAGAAATCCAGCTGGCGAGAAAGTGGTGGGTGATGACGGGATCGAACCGCCGACCCCCTCCTTGTAAGGGAGGTGCTCTCCCAGCTGAGCTAATCACCCACTTCTCAATTTCTTACTCTACACGGCGGAGACTACATAAAGTAGTTGGTGGGTGATGACGGGTTCGAACCGCCGACCCCCTCCTTGTAAGGGAGGTGCTCTCCCAGCTGAGCTAATCACCCCCGCTGTGTGGAGTCGCATTATAGGGAGAGTTGAAAATGAGTCAACGCATTTTCTAAAGAATTTGTTCGTTCGTCGTAAATTTAAACAAAACGATCGCAAATCAATCCATGCAGCATGATTTGTATACGAAAATGGCAAAGCGTGATGTTCCAACCTGAACAACATTGAGGAATCAGACCACAGTGATAGAATACGAGCCTGATAATCTTCCCAGGATTTGCCGGTTGTCGGCATCTTTATAAACGTAAGGCCATTTCATGAAAATCAAAACTCGCTTCGCGCCAAGCCCGACAGGTTACCTGCACGTCGGTGGTGCGCGTACTGCTCTATATTCCTGGCTTTTTGCACGTAACCATGACGGTGAGTTTGTGCTGCGTATTGAAGACACCGATCTCGAACGCTCCACTCCGGAAGCTATTGAAGCCATTATGGATGGCATGAACTGGCTGAATCTGGAATGGGATGAAGGCCCGTACTTCCAGACCAAACGTTTTGATCGCTACAACGCCGTGATTGATGAGATGCTGGAAGCCGGTACCGCGTATAAATGTTACTGCTCCAAAGAACGTCTGGACGCGTTGCGTGAAGAGCAGATGGCAAACGGTGAGAAGCCTCGTTACGACGGTCGCTGCCGCCACGGTCATGAACATCATGCTGCTGATGAACCATGCGTGGTGCGTTTTGCCAACCCGCAGGATGGATCCGTTATTTTTGATGACCAGATCCGTGGGCCGATCGAATTCAGCAACCAGGAGTTGGACGATCTGATCATCCGCCGTACCGACGGTTCCCCGACCTACAACTTCTGTGTGGTGGTCGACGACTGGGATATGGAAATCACTCACGTTATTCGTGGTGAAGACCATATCAACAACACTCCGCGTCAGATAAACATCCTGAAAGCGCTGAATGCGCCGGTACCGGTTTATGCACACGTGTCGATGATCAACGGCGACGATGGTAAAAAACTTTCTAAACGTCACGGTGCGGTCAGCGTTATGCAGTATCGCGACGACGGTTACCTTCCGGAAGCGCTGCTGAACTATCTGGTGCGTCTGGGCTGGTCCAGCGGCGATCAGGAAATCTTCACCCGTGAAGAGATGATCAAACTGTTCTCCCTTGGTGCGGTGAGCAAGTCTGCCAGTGCGTTCAACACCGAAAAACTGCAGTGGCTGAACCATCACTACATTAATGCGCTGGCACCGGAATATGTGGCAACGCATCTGCAATGGCACATTGAGCAGGAAAATATCGATACTCGCGTCGGCCCGCAGCTGTCTGAGCTGGTTAAACTGCTGGGTGAGCGCTGCAAAACGCTGAAAGAGATGGCGCAGAGCTGCCGTTACTTCTACGAAGATTTTGCTGAGTTCGACGCGGACGCCGCAAAGAAACACCTGCGTCCGGTAGCACGTCAGCCGCTGGAAGTGGTTCGCGATAAACTGGCTGTTATCAGCGAGTGGACGGCAGAAAACGTGCACCACGCGATTCAGGCGACCGCTGATGAGCTGGAAGTGGGGATGGGTAAAGTTGGGATGCCGCTGCGCGTAGCCGTAACCGGTGCGGGTCAGTCTCCGGCGTTAGACGTCACAGTGCATGCGATTGGTAAATCCCGCAGCATTGAGCGTATTAATAAAGCGCTGGCGTTTATTGCTGAGCGTGAAAGCCAGCAGTAAGATCGGTTGAGCGATGAAACAACGGCAGGAGCGCATCCTGCCGTTTTTTTGCCTGTTATTCAGACTCATCAATACCCAGACGGGTAAGGAAAGTGCGAATACCTTCGCGAGAAATATACATTGCCAGCTTTTCTTGTTCCGTTGGGGACATGTTGTCCAGTGCGCTAATTATTTGGCGACAGGCGTGGCTACGCACCACGTGGTTGTATTCTGCCAACGGTTCCTCTGCCTGATAAATTTCAGGTACTTTGCGAAAAGCCGGAATATTGAGCAGAAACGTGCGGACGCTGGAGTCGATATGAATCAGCCTTGCACGACCCCCTTTAACGCCGGGAAACTTTTCGGTGGTCCAGTTTTGTTCTCTGATCCAACGATTGACGGTTTGTTTGGCAACTCCGAGACAGTCCGCCAGTTCTTCGGTCGTCATTTTGCTGCGTAATTTTTTCATATTATTTGTTGTCGCGGATCCCTAAGCGTTGTAATAAACCCGTAATGCCTTCACGCAGGATCAGTGACGTAAACATTTTCTGTTCTGACGGAGTCATCTCTTTGGCGAGCCTAATCAGTAGAGCTTCGATAGAGGTATCGCCTGATAACGATAAATTATCTGATAAACCTTCGGCTGAACGCTCAGCACTGCGAATGTATTCACGAACTTGTTCGGTGACGTGAACCAGACGCGCTTTACCGCCCTGTACGCCTGGTTTTGGTGATGTAGCCCAACCCTCCTTGCGCACCCATTTATTGATGGTCTGTCGGCTGTATCCGGTCAGATTAGCAAGTTCTTCTGGCGTCATCCGTTCCTTGAACATAACGATTCCCTGAATAGTCGTGGGGTTAATTAGTGGCTCATTTTATAGCACCATTTTAGTAGAAACCGTGACGCGTTTAACTACTGAATGCGAGTTGTTACGCAATGTTCTTCATTTGACTGCTTTTTCAGCGATTGAATTCTATGAGTTAATTTTGCCGTTGACACACGCGAAGGGAATTCATATGATGCCGCCCGTCAACTCGACAAGCTTTACGTAATGGGGCTATAGCTCAGCTGGGAGAGCGCTTGCATGGCATGCAAGAGGTCAGCGGTTCGATCCCGCTTAGCTCCACCAAATTTTATCCCAACGAATTTGGTATATACGTAAAAGCATCGTGGGGCTATAGCTCAGCTGGGAGAGCGCTTGCATGGCATGCAAGAGGTCAGCGGTTCGATCCCGCTTAGCTCCACCAAAATTTAAACCCTCGCTGAAAAGCGGGGGTTTTTTGTTTCTGCATCCTGTCGATTCTTACCGATATCTCTCCGCTCTGCTGAATAGCAGGCATAAAAAAGCCGGGGAAATTCCCCGGCCTCATCACTACGATGTTGTCTTACGCTTACAGCACCAGTGCCGCGATAGATGCAGACAGTACGCTCACCAGCGTAGAGCCGTACACCAGCTTCAGACCAAAGCGGGAAACTACGTTACCTTGCTCTTCGTTCAGACCTTTAATCGCACCGGCGATAATACCGATAGAAGAGAAGTTAGCGAAGGAGACCAGGAACACAGAGATGATGCCTTCAGCGCGCGGAGAGAGCGTAGAGGCGATTTTCTGCAGGTCCATCATCGCAACGAATTCGTTGGAAACCAGTTTTGTCGCCATGATACTGCCCACCTGCAGCGCTTCGCTGGACGGTACACCCATTACCCATGCAACCGGGTAGAAGATGTAACCCAGGATGCCCTGGAAGGAGATGCTGTAGCCAAACCAGCCGGTCACGGTGGCAAACAGGGCGTTCAGGGCAGCGATTAACGCGATGAAACCAATCAGCATCGCCGCAACGATAATTGCCACTTTGAAACCCGCCAGGATGTATTCACCCAGCATTTCGAAGAAGCTCTGACCTTCATGCAGGTTAGACATCTGGATATTTTCTTCGCTGGCATCAACGCGGTAAGGGTTGATCAGCGACAGCACGATAAAGGTGCTGAACATGTTCAGTACCAACGCCGCAACAACGTACTTCGGCTCCAGCATGGTCATGTACGCGCCGACGATAGACATGGAAACGGTAGACATCGCCGTTGCAGCCATGGTGTACATACGGTTGCGAGACATTTTGCCGAGAATATCTTTATAGGCGATAAAGTTCTCGGACTGACCCAGGATCAGAGAGCTGACGGCGTTGAAGGATTCCAGCTTGCCCATACCGTTCACTTTGGAAAGCAGGTAACCAATTGCGCGGATGATAACCGGCAGCACACGGATATGCTGAAGGATACCGATCAGGGCGGAGATAAAGACGATAGGGCACAGCACTTTCAGGAAGAAAAATGCCAGGCCTTGATCATTCATGCTGCCGAAGACGAAGTTCGTCCCCTCGTTGGCAAAACCGAGCAGTTTTTCGAACATTTCGGAGAAGCCTTTTACGAAGCCCAGGCCGACGTTGGAGTTCAGGAAGAACCACGCCAGTAACACTTCAATAACAAGCAGTTGAATAACATAACGAATGCGAATCTTTTTACGGTCACTGCTTACCAGCAGCGCAAGGATCGCAACAACGGCCAATGCCAATACAAAATGAAGGACGCGGTCCATATTTGCTCCAAATATGAGGCAGGTTTAGTTTTCGTGCACATTCTATGTAACAACCATAAAGAAAACGAGATCAAACACACACTATAATAAGGACCTGTGACGAGATTCAAAATTAGTGATCGGTGATACACTTCCGTTATGCTTAGTATCGAAGTGAAAAGTTATGTCATTGTGCTAATCTATAACAATAATTAAACATCTTACCGTTTATCCCAGAATCCTTATCGATCCATAGACAAACACTATCAGAGAAATCAACTTCACCCATTAAAATGAAGTTGATAATCATTCTCAATAGGCGTAGCTTGAAACATAGCAAAGGCTATGTTTCTGAGGCACTAAAATGACTAACGATCGCGTTGAGAGTAGCAGTGGACGGGCAGCGCGCAAGTTGAAGCTCGCATTAATGGGACCTGCGTTCATCGCGGCGATCGGCTATATCGATCCGGGCAACTTCGCCACCAACATCCAGGCAGGGGCCAGCTTTGGCTATAAACTGTTGTGGGTGGTGGTCTGGGCAAACCTGATGGCGATGCTGATCCAGGTGCTATCGGCAAAGCTTGGCATTGCCACGGGTAAAAACCTGGCGGAGCAAATTCGCGATCACTATCCTCGTCCGGTGGTGTGGTTCTACTGGGTGCAGGCCGAAATTATCGCCATGGCGACAGACCTTGCTGAATTCATTGGTGCCGCGATTGGCTTTAAGTTGATCCTCGGCGTGTCGTTATTGCAGGGTGCCGTGCTCACCGGTATCGCGACTTTTTTGATTCTGATGTTGCAGCGCCGCGGGCAAAAACCGCTGGAAAAAGTGATTGGCGGCTTGCTGCTGTTTGTGGCTGCGGCTTACATTGTGGAATTGATCTTTTCCCAGCCGAACTTCGCGCAACTTAGCAAGGGGATGGTTATCCCGAGCCTACCTAATTCCGAAGCGGTGTTCCTCGCCGCTGGCGTGCTCGGTGCGACTATCATGCCGCATGTCATTTATCTGCACTCTTCCTTAACCCAGCATCTGCACGGCGGAACACGTCAACAGCGCTATGCGGCCACGAAATGGGATGTGGCTATCGCCATGACGATTGCCGGATTTGTCAATCTGGCGATGATGGCGACGGCTGCCGCTGCATTTCATTTTAGCGGGCATACCGGTATTGCCGATCTCGATCAAGCGTATCTGACACTTGAACCGCTGTTGAGTCACGCTGCGGCGACAGTGTTCGGTTTAAGCCTGGTGGCTGCGGGACTTTCCTCTACCGTGGTCGGTACGCTGGCGGGGCAGGTGGTGATGCAAGGGTTTATCCGTTTTCACATTCCGCTTTGGGTTCGCCGTACGGTCACCATGATGCCATCCTTTATTGTGATTCTGATGGGATTAGATCCAACGCGTATTCTGGTGATGAGCCAGGTGTTGCTCAGTTTTGGTATTGCACTGGCGCTGGTGCCGCTGTTGATTTTCACCAGCAACAGTCAGCTGATGGGCGATTTGGTGAATACCCGATGGGTAAAACAGGTAGGCTGGGTGATTGTTGTGCTGGTGGTGACGCTCAATATCTGGCTGTTGGTAGGAACTGCACTCGGTTTGTAAAAACAAAAGGGCCCACAGGCCCTTTTGTTACATTAATGGTGGTGTCCGTGACCACGCCCGCGACCGCGGTGGTCGTCACGGTCATTCCAGCCTTCACGGTAGCCGCGCTCATAAGCTTTGCGTTTATCCCAGCCCCGATGATAGCCATTGTCATGACGCCACCAGCGATTTTTACGCCACTCATAGTTATTGTGCCAGTAATCCCGGTCGCGCCAGCGGCCGCCATCCCAGTAGTTACCGTAGTTATCGCGATCGCCAATTTGCAATTTTATTGATGGCAGCAGGGTGATTTCGCCAGCGTTCGCGGACAGCGGTGTAAAAGCCAATAAGACTGCCGCCAGAATCAGTGACCTGAACATGTTTTCTCTCCTTCACGATCGAGCCGTAGCCGGCCTGTTAACGTAATATTACGGGGCAGTAAAGCCCCGTTTCATCGCCTTAACTCTTAAATCGTAAGTGAGAGCACTTTTTGTTAATAAATGTGTCTTTATTTCAATCAACTCAGGATAGCATCAATCTCCGCGCACTCTTCAGACGTAAAGTGACGGTTTGCCAGCATGCCGACAGCGTCTTCAATCTGCGCCGTTTTACTCGCGCCAATCAGCACTGACGTGACTTTGTCATCCCGTAACACCCATGCCAGCGCCATCTGGGAAAGCTTTTGCCCGCGTCGTTCTGCCAGCGCATTCAGCGCCCGCACCTTCTCCAGTTTCTCTGGCGTAATTTGATCCGGGTTCAGGAAACGGCTGCCGCTTGCCGCACGAGAATCCGCAGGAATGCCGTTCAGGTAGCGGTCGGTTAACTGTCCGCCAGCCAGCGGTGAGAAGGCGATGCTGCCGACACCTTTTTCCTGTAACAACGACAGCAGACCGCCTTCGACCCAACGTTCAAACATGGAATATTTGGGCTGGTGAATAAGGCATGGCGTACCTAAATCGTCGAGTATTTCAATCGCCTGTCTGGCAAGATCTGCTGGATAGTTAGACAACCCGACGTACAGGGCTTTGCCCTGACGGACGATGTGATCCAGTGCGCGCATGGTTTCTTTGAGCGGTGTTTCAGGGTCGGGGCGATGGTGGTAGAAAATATCGACATACTCCAGTCCCAGGCGCTTCAGGCTTTGATCGAGACTGGCAATCAGATATTTGCGTGAACCCCAGTCACCGTAGGGACCTTCCCACATGGTGTAGCCCGCTTTAGTGGAGATAATAAGCTCATCTCGCCACGGTAAAAAATCTTCCTGCAGGATCCGACCAAAATTCCGTTCTGCCGAACCCGGCGGTGGACCATAGTTATTTGCCAGATCAAAATGGTTGATCCCCAGATCGAATGCGCGCTGTAATAATGCCCGACTGTTTTCGACCTGTGTGGTATCGCCAAAATTGTGCCACAAACCCAGCGAGACAATCGGCAGTTTAAGGCCGCTCTGACCGCAGCGGCGGTACTCCATTGTCTGATAACGATTTTCATCTGCGTGATAAACCATGTCACCCCCTTCCACAATGCGTGTGTCTTTCAGTGTATACGGTTACACCGTCTATTCTTCAATGAATTTTTACCGCCAAAACTGTAAATCCTGCTTTCCACCCCTTCACAGCGACTTTCCTGGACAGTCATCACAGTTCTTCGATACTCAACATGAGGTTACCGTCAGAAGGATAGCTGTCATGCAAACCCCGTATTCCGTTGCTGATTATCTGCTGGACAGGCTGGCAGGCTGTGGCGTCGGCCATCTCTTTGGTGTGCCTGGCGATTATAATTTGCAGTTTCTTGACCACGTGATTGAACATCCCAACGTATGTTGGGTCGGGTGTGCGAACGAGTTGAATGCGGCTTATGCGGCAGATGGCTATGCACGGGTCTCTGGGGTAGGGGCGCTGCTCACCACGTTTGGTGTGGGCGAGTTAAGTGCGATTAACGGTATCGCAGGAAGTTATGCGGAATATGTTCCTGTTTTGCATATTGTTGGCGCGCCCTGTCGCGGTGCACAGCGTCGTGGGGAGTTGATGCATCACACGCTGGGTGATGGTGACTTTCAACATTTTTACCGTATGCAGCAGGCGGTGACGACGGCGAGCGCGGTACTGGATGAACAAAACGCCTGTTATGAAATTGACCGCGTGTTGCGAGCAATGCTCATCGAACGCAGGCCGGGCTATCTGATGTTACCTGCTGATGTGGCAAAACAGCCCGCCACACCACCGAATGACATCCTGATTGTTCCTCTGAGCGAGCCGGAGAGCAGTGTGGCAGAAGCGTTTCGCTACCATGCCCGTGAACGATTGTTGGACAGCCCACGCGTTGCGCTGCTCGCGGACTTTCTCGCGCTACGTTTTGGTTTGCAGCCGGTTTTACAGCGCTGGATGGCGGAAACGCCGATGGCCCACGCCACGTTGTTGATGGGCAAAGGGCTGTTCGATGAACGTCATCCTGCGTTTGTTGGCACATACAGTGCCGGAGCCAGTAGCGATTATGTTCGTCTGGCTATCGAAGATGCCGACACGATATTTTGTGTCGGCACACAATTTGTCGACACCCTGACCGCCGGGTTTACGCAACAGCTACCGCAGGAGCGCACCATTGATGTTCAGCCACATGCCTCACGGATTGGAACCAGCTGGTTTAACATCCCGATGGAGCAGGCGGTCACCACATTGCGGGAGCTGTGTCTGGAAATGTCGTTTTCACTGCCGCCAGAACGTCCGCCAGTTGCGCGCATTCAGGCTGAGAAGGGGCCTCTGACGCAGGAAAACTTCTGGCATACGGTGCAGCAGTATCTGGCGCCTAATGACATTATCCTCGTCGATCAGGGAACCGCCGCCTTTGGCGCGGCTGCGCTCTCGCTACCCGGCGGGGCGGAGGTGCTCGTTCAGCCTCTGTGGGGATCGATAGGCTATGCGCTACCGGCGGCATTCGGCGCGCAAACGGCCTGTCCGGACCGTCGGGTGATCCTGATTATTGGCGATGGCGCGGCGCAGCTCACCATTCAGGAGCTGGGCTCCATGCTCAGAGACGGGCAATCACCCGTTATTTTACTCCTCAACAATGACGGCTATACCGTGGAGCGGGCCATACACGGGGCAAATCAGCGCTATAACGATATCGCCGCCTGGAGCTGGACGTTGGTGCCGCAGGCGTTTAGTCGTGAATGCCAGGCGGAATGCTGGCGGGTGAGGCAGGCGGTACAGCTGGAGGAAGTTTTGGCCAGGCTGTCCCATCCGCAACGATTGTCGTTAATTGAGGTAGTGCTACCGAAAGCCGATCTTCCTGAATTATTGCGCACGGTGACCCGTGCGCTGGAATCTCGCAACGGCGGATAGCTATTTATCAGGGCGTTCAGCGACCATCAACGGCTTGCCTGCCAGCAGCAGCCAGGCGGGCAGCATGACGATGCACAGCAGCGGCAGCAGGGTGGTATCTGGTACCACCACTGCTGCCATAAACAGGCTCAGCCAGGCGTCGCGGGTGACGACCAGCACCAGCCCGAGGATAGAGCAAGAAACCGTGATGGCAGCCGGCACCGCTTCAACATGGGCGTGCAGCATCAGACCCAAGGCGACACCAACGAATACCGCCGGGAATATTCGCCCTCCGCGAAAACCACTCGCTGCCGCAACTACTAACGCCGCCAGCTTAATTACGGCGAGCATGAAATAATCCGATGTCCCCAGCGTTTGGCTAAACGCCATCTGCTGCATTTCGTCCAGTCCCTTAAACAAGGTAAGCGGCCCGCCGATAACACCCAAAATTCCAAGGATAAAACCGCCTGCCCCGAGGATCAGTACCGGGTGTTTTAATCGATGCATTAAATGGTGCAAACGTGGCAGACACCAGACGGCTACCATTCCGGCAGCAATAGCGATTGCGGCAACAACCGCGCCGCTGAGGATATCGATCAAGTGCATCTGCGTGTAGTGCGCGATGGGCAGTGAAAAATGGGGGTGAAAAAACAGGCTGGTGGTTAGCGAACCCGCGGCCGCGGCCATTAACGGCGCGAACAGGCGATCCCACAAGGGCACATCGTTTGAGCTATTCAGCGTTTGCGAAAATATCAGCGCAGCGGCAACGGGGGTGCCAAATAGCGCGCCGATGGTGCCGGCAGAGGCGAGAATGGTCCAGTCCAGTTTCGCAATGCGGGGAAACATGCGGCTACCAAGTGCCACTGCCAGAGCGATATTTACGGTCATGATGGGGTGTTCCGGACCCAGACTGACGCCACCCGCGAGGCCAAGGATTAGCGCTGCCAGCAGGCCCGGTAGTGCTGACGTTGGCACCGGCATACCAATTAACGGTTCACAGGCCGGATCCGGACCTGCGTGACCATGGCTGTAACGGATAACTAACCCGACCATGATCCCCGTGAGCGTCAGCATACCGATAATCCAGACCGGAGAGTCCTGGGCTATACCGATGCTAACAGGCAGACGTTCCCACAAAAACTGCTGTAAAACGGAAGCCACTTTCATCACAACGATCAACACCAGGCTGGACGCTATGCCAATGATTAGCGCTGGGGTTGATAGCAAGAGCATCGTTCTGGCTCGCGGATGGAGCATTTTCTATTCCTTAAAACAGAGTCATAGACATAGTTTGCACAGCCTGCCTGACGACATCGCTGCAAATGGTGCTGAAACGATAAAGTAATTGTGTGATCTGGATCGATTTTCCACGGGCATCAGCCTTCAGACCGTTGTTGTTATGTCCCCATGAATTTACAGTGTGGCAAAGATTTAATCTGACTTTAGCGGAGCAGTGGAAGAATGACAAAATATGCTTTAGTAGGGGATGTTGGCGGCACCAACGCGCGTCTTGCTCTGTGCGATATTGCCAGCGGCGAGATTTCGCAGGCAAAAACCTATTCCGGGCTGGATTACCCTAGTCTGGAAGCCGTGGTGCGCGTGTACCTGGATGAGCATAGCGTCAGCGTCGAAGATGGTTGCATTGCCATTGCCTGTCCGATTACTGGCGACTGGGTGGCAATGACCAACCATACCTGGGCATTCTCTATTGCTGAGATGAAAAAAAATCTGGGCTTTAGCCATCTGGAAATCATCAATGATTTCACCGCCGTGTCGATGGCGATCCCGATGCTGAAAAAAGAGCATTTGATCCAGTTTGGTGGCGCGGAACCTATTGAAGGTAAACCGATAGCCGTCTATGGCGCAGGAACCGGGCTCGGTGTGGCGCATCTGGTGCATGTGGACAAACGCTGGGTAAGCCTGCCCGGTGAAGGCGGTCATGTAGATTTTGCGCCTAACAGCGAAGAAGAAGGAATTATCCTTGAAGTCCTGCGCGCCGAAATTGGCCATGTTTCCGCAGAACGTGTGCTGTCCGGTCCGGGGCTGGTGAATCTGTATCGCGCCATCGTCAAATCAGACGGGCGGTTGCCGGAAAATCTGCAGCCGAAGGATATCACCGCACGGGCGCTGGAAGATTCCTGCATTGACTGTCGTCGGGCGCTGTCGCTGTTCTGCGTCATTATGGGGCGTTTTGGTGGCGATCTGGCGTTAACCCTTGGGACGTTTGGCGGTGTGTACATCGCCGGTGGTATCGTACCGCGCTTCCTCGACTTCTTTAAGGCTTCAGGCTTCCGCGGTGGTTTTGAAGATAAAGGCCGTTTTAAAGCCTACGTGCAGGATATTCCGGTGTACCTGATTGTGCACGATAATCCTGGACTACTTGGCGCAGGTGCGCATTTGCGTCAGACGCTGGGCCATATTCTTTAATTCTTCAATCAGAAATCTGCAAAACCGCGTAAATCACGCGGTTTTTTTATGCCTGCCGCCCACCTTTCCGACCTTCGTCACACTTCCTGATTGCTGGATTATTTGTCCAGTAAAAGCATTATTTGTCTGATAACGGTTGTTACTTTCCTCGGACCATAATTTCACTCGTTAACTATTACGAGGAAATAATTATGAGCAAAAAATTAATTGCCGTCTGCGCGTGCCCAATGGGGCTGGCCCACACCTTTATGGCGGCTCAGGCGCTGGAAGAAGCCGCGGTTGAAGCCGGTTATGAAGTGAAAATCGAAACCCAAGGCGCTGACGGAATACAAAATCGCCTGACGGCGCAGGATATTGCTGAGGCGACGTTAATCATCCATTCAGTTGCCGTAACTCCGGAAGATAACGAGCGTTTTGAGTCGCGTGATGTCTACGAAATTACGCTACAGGACGCGATAAAAAATGCTGCCGGCATCATTAAAGAGATCGAAGAGATGGTTGCCGCTGAACAACAATAATCATCGACAGGGAATTACGTATGGCCATTAAAAAACGCAGTGCAACCGTTGTGCCTGGCGCATCTGGTGCGGCAGCGGCAATAAAAAATCCACCGGCCTCCCGCAATAGCTTCTGGGGCGAACTTCCGCAACATGTGATGTCGGGTATTTCACGCATGGTGCCGACGTTAATTATGGGCGGGGTGATTCTCGCCTTCTCGCAACTGATCGCCTATAGCTGGCTCGATATTCCTGCTGACACTGGCATCATGGATGCGCTGAACAGCGGAAAATTTACCGGTTTTAATCTCTCATTACTGAAGTTTGCCTGGCTGTCGCAATCTTTTGGCGGCGTGCTGTTTGGTTTTGCTATTCCGATGTTTGCTGCGTTTGTCGCCAACTCCATCGGCGGCAAGCTGGCGTTTCCGGCGGGGTTCATTGGCGGGCTGATGTCTACTCAGCCGACACAAATACTGAATTTTGACCCATCAACGCTGCAATGGGTAACCAGTGCTCCGGTTCCGTCAACCTTTATTGGTGCGCTGATTATCTCGATTGTCGCCGGGTATCTGGTGAAGTGGATGAACCAAAAAATCCAGCTGCCTGATTTCCTGCTGGCATTCAAAACCACCTTTTTACTGCCCATTCTCTCCGCCATTTTCGTCATGCTGGCGATGTATTACGTGATAACGCCGTTTGGCGGCTGGATTAACGGCGGGATCCGTACTTTGCTGACGGCGGCTGGCGAGAAAGGCACGCTGATGTACGCGATGGGGATTTCCGCGGCAACGGCGATTGATCTCGGCGGCCCGATTAATAAAGCCGCAGGTTTTGTCGCCTTCAGCTTTACTACCGATCACGTTCTGCCGGTCACCGCGCGCTCTATTGCGATTGTCATTCCGCCGATTGGCCTCGGACTGGCCACGCTTATTGACCGTCGCTTAACCGGCAAACGCCTGTTCAGCGCACAGCTTTACCCGCAGGGGAAAACGGCAATGTTCCTCGCATTTATGGGAATCAGCGAAGGGGCGATCCCGTTTGCACTGGAAAGCCCCATCACCGCAATTCCTTCTTATATGGTTGGCGCCATTGTTGGGTCGACGGCTGCCGTCTGGCTGGGGGCCGTGCAGTGGTTCCCGGAATCCGCTATCTGGGCGTGGCCGCTGGTGACTAACCTCGGCGTCTATATGGCGGGGATCCTGTTAGGTGCGGTGATTACGGCGCTGATGGTGGTGTTCCTTCGCCATCTGATGTATCGCAAAGGCAAGTTGCTGATTGAAAGCCTCTGATTAAAAGGATTGTAACTATGAGCTTACTTGCTTCACTTCGCGACTGGTTAACGGCGCAACAACTCGACGCGATGCTGTTGTCATCACGGCAGAACAAACAGCCGCATATGGGGATCTCCAGCAGTTCAGGGTTTGTGTTTATCAGCCATGAAAGTGCGCATATCCTGGTTGATGCCCGTTACTACACCGATATTGCCACGCGTACTCAGGGCTATCAGATCCATCGGCTCGATGGAGCGCAGACGCTGTTTTCGCAGGTGAATCACATTATTGCGCACGAAAAGCTGCAGACGGTGGGATTCGAAGGTGAGCAAGTAAGCTGGGAAACGGCGAACGCGTGGTCGGACAAACTGCGCGCCCGACTGGTGAGCGCCGTACCGGATGTGCTCCGGCAGGTGAAAACGGCGCAGGAAATAGCCTGCATCCGCGAAGCCTGCCGGATAGCTGACCTCAGCGCGGAACATATACGACGCTTTATTCAACCCGGTCTCAGTGAGCGCGAAATTGCCGCTGAACTGGAGTGGTTTATGCGCACGCTCGGCGCAGATAAAGCTTCTTTTGACACCATTGTCGCCAGCGGCTGGCGCGGCGCGCTGCCACACGGCAAAGCCAGCGACAAACGTGTTGAGGCGGGTGAGTTCATCACGCTGGATTTTGGCGCGCTGTATCAGGGTTATTGCTCGGATATGACGCGAACCTTTCGCATCCCCGATGCGAACCAGCCAGTGGAAGAAAGCGCGCTGTTTGCCGTGTACCAGATTGTCCTTGCGGCGCAGCGTGCCGCGGTGGCGGCAATTCGACCAGGTGTGCGATGCAATGAGGTAGACGCCGCAGCCAGGCGGGTCATTACCCAGGCGGGCTATGGTGATGCGTTTGGTCACAACACCGGACATGCTATCGGCATTGAAGTGCATGAAAACCCACGTTTTTCCTCCGACGACACAACACCTCTGGTCGCTGGCATGCTGCTCACCGTTGAGCCGGGTATTTATCTGCCGGGGCAGGGGGGTGTGCGTATTGAAGATGTTGTGCTGGTTACGCCTGACGGCGGCGAGGTGCTCTATACCATGGCGAAAACATTGCTACACACGGGAGAGGCGTAATGGATTTATCGTTACTAAAGGCGCTGAGCGAGGCGGACGCGATCGCCTCGTCAGAACAGGAAGTGCGGCAGATCCTGCTTGAGGAGGCGGATCGTCTTAATAAAGAGGTGCGCTTCGATGGTCTGGGATCGGTGCTGATCCGTCTCAATGAATCAACCGGTCCGAAGGTGATGATCTGCGCGCATATGGATGAAGTGGGATTTATCGTGCGTAGTATTTCCAGCGAAGGGGCGATCGATGTATTGCCGGTGGGAAATGTGCGTATGGCGGCCAGACAACTGCAGCCGGTGCGGATCACCACCCGTGAAGAGAGCAAAATTCCCGGTCTGCTCGACGGAGAGCGCTGCGGTAATGAGGTCAATACGCTGCGGGTAGATATTGGCGCGCGATCTTATGATGAGGTACTCCAGGCCGGCGTACGCCCCGGCGATCGCGTCACATTCGACACAACCTTTCAGGTCTTGCCGCACCAGCGAATCATGGGCAAAGCCTTTGATGACCGTCTTGGATGTTATTTGCTGGTGGCGCTACTGCGTGAATGGCATAACGCCATACTTCCTTGCGAGGTCTGGCTGGTGGCCAGTTCCAGTGAAGAAGTGGGACTGCGCGGAGGACAAACGGCTGCACGCGTTGTCGCACCGGATGTGGCATTTGTGCTGGATACCGCCTGCTGGGCCAAAAACTTTGATTACAGTGTGGCCAATCACCGACAGCTCGGTAAAGGCCCGATGCTGGTGTTAAGCGATAAATCGCTGATTGCACCGCCAAAGCTGACGGCGTGGGTTGAAAGCGTGGCCGCTGACGCGGGTATTTCCCTGCAGCTCGATATGTTCAGTAACGGCGGCACCGACGGCGGGGCGGTGCACGTAAGCGGCACAGGGATCCCAACGGTTGTCATGGGACCCGCCACACGGTATGGACATTGCGCGGCGTCGATTGCCGACTGCCGGGACATCATCCAGACGCAGCAGCTGTTGTCGGCTCTTATTTCACATCTTACGTGCGAAACCGTGGCTCATCTGACGGATTTCAGGTGCTGATTTCACGCTAATCAGGAGTTGTTATGCTAACGATTCAATTTCTTTGCCCGTTACCCAATGGTCTGCATGCACGTCCGGCGTGGGAGCTGAAAGAACAGTGCTGCCAGTGGCAAAGTGAGGTGATATTTATTAATCATCGCCAGAATGCGCGGGCGGATGCAAAAAGCTCGCTGGCGCTGATAGGTACCGGAACGCTGTTTAACGACAGTTGCAGCCTGTCCATTACTGGTCGCGATGAAGAACAGGCCCGGCGAGCGCTGGAGGAGTACCTGCAGCACCGGTTTATTGACAGCGATAGCGTTCAGCCGACCCCGGCGGAACTGGCGGCGCACCCGTTGCCGCGTTCGCTGATTCGCCTCAACCCGGACCTGCTGTACGGCAGCGTGCTGGCAGGGGGCGTAGGAGCAGGTACGCTCACGCTTTGGCAGAGTGATAACCTGGAAAGTTATCGTGCGATTGCGGCGAGTGCGGAAGACAATACCCGGCTGGAGCATAGTCTGGCGACGCTTGCCGAACAGCTCAATCAGCAGCTGCGCGAGCGCGACGGCGAGAGTAAAACCATCCTTAGCGCGCATCTGTCTCTGATTCAGGATGACGAGTTTGCCGGGAATATTCGCCGCTTAATGCTGGAGCAACATCTGGGGCTAGGGGCGGCAATCATTGCCTATATGGAGCTGGTGTGCGACAAGCTGTCGGCCTCCGGTAGTGATTACCTGCGCGAACGCGTCAGTGATATCCGTGATATCAGCGAACAGTTGCTGCACATCACCTGGCCTGAAAGACGACCGCGTAATGCGCTGGTGCTGAATAAACCGACGATTCTGGTTGCTGAGGATTTGACGCCCAGCCAGTTTTTAAGCCTCGATTTGCAGCATCTGTCTGGCATGATCCTGGAGAAAACGGGGCGCACTTCACATACCTTGATCCTTGCCCGTGCGTCAGCTATTCCGGTACTTAGCGGCTTGCCGCTGGCGGCCATTAACCGGTATTCCGGGCAGCATGCGGTACTGGATGCCCGATGTGGGGTATTAGCCATCAATCCAGACGATGCCGTTCGCGGCTATTACGCGATTGCGCAAAAGCTGGCCGATGAATGCCAGCGGCGGCAGGCGCTTGATGCCGCCCAGCCTGCGTTGACCAAAGATCATCAGCGTATTGACGTTGCAGCGAATATCGGTACCGCGCTGGAAGCGCCGGGAGCGTTTGCCAATGGTGCGGAAGGGATTGGGCTGTTTCGTACTGAAATGCTGTTTATGGACCGCGACAGCGCACCTGATGAGCAAGAACAGTTTGAAGCCTACCAGCAGGTCTTACTGGCCGCGGGCGACAAGCCGGTTATCTTTCGCACCATGGATATCGGCGGCGATAAGAACATCCGCTATCTTAATATTCCGCAGGAAGAGAATCCGTTCCTGGGCTATCGCGCGGTGCGGATTTATCCGGAGTTTGCCGGGCTTTTTCGCACTCAATTGCGCGCGATTTTACGGGCGGCGACCTTCGGCAATGCGCAACTGATGATCCCGATGGTGCACAGCCTCGACCAGATTTTATGGGTAAAAAGCGAACTGCAAAAAGCGTTGGTGGCACTGAAAGCGGATGGCTTACGTCATGCTCCGACAATCTCATTGGGGATTATGGTTGAAGTCCCTTCGGTGTGTTACATCATCGACCATTTCTGTGATGAGGTGGATTTCTTCAGTATTGGCTCAAATGACATGACCCAGTATTTGTACGCCGTTGATCGCAATAACCCGCGCGTTTCGCCGCTGTACAACCCGATTACGCCGTCGTTCCTGCGTATGTTACAGCAGATTGTTCGCGTGGCGCACGAACGCGGTAAATGGGTGGGTATTTGCGGCGAACTGGGCGGTGAAGGACGTTATTTACCGCTGCTTCTGGGCCTCGGGCTGGATGAGCTGAGCATGAGCAGCCCACGTATTCCGGCGGTAAAAAGCCAGCTTCGTCAACTGGACGGCCGGGCATGTCGTGAGCTCGCCATGCAGGCCTGCGAATGCCGTAGCGCTCAGGAGATAGAAGATCTGCTAAACCAGTTTGCACCGCAGAAAGATGTGCGTCCGCTGCTGGCGCTGGAGAACATCTTTGTCGGCGAATCTCTGAGAAACAAAGAGCAGGTGATCCAGTTCCTGTGCGGCAATCTTGGCGTTAATGGACGGACTGAACATCCGTTTGAACTGGAAGAAGATGTCTGGCAGCGTGAAGAGATCGTCACCACCGCCGTCGGCTTCGGCGTGGCTATTCCGCACACGAAATCCCAGTGGATCCGCCATTCCAGCATCAGCATTGCCCGGCTTCTGCAGCCCGTTGACTGGCAGTCTGAGATGGGTGATGTGGAACTGGTGATCATGCTGACGCTGGGTGCCGATGAAGGCATAAACCACGTGAAGGTCTTTTCGCAGCTGGCGCGCAAGCTGGTGAACAAGCAGTTCCGCCAGTCGTTGTTTGCCGCTGAAAATGCTGAGAGCATTCTTGCGCTGCTGGAGGCAGAACTGACGTTTTAAGTTTGACAGCAAGAGTGGATAAGAGGGTCAGAAAGGGAAATTATCAATCAGAGAACGGTAGTTTCCCGGCCCTCAACAACGTCATCTCTTGTTTGCAGAGCAGCACTACCGCCTGGCGACCTTTAACACGGCGGGAGGTCAGGGCTCTTTTCACGGTCCGACGATCCGCACCTGATTCCAGCATCTGAAAACACATCAGGGAGAGTGCACGTCTGTTCTTCATCGTATATTCACTTTATTGAGTAAGCCTGCAGGGTTTAGCTAAAGGCCGTTATTTTACAACGATCCTGGCTGAGATTACGAATCGTACAATAAATGACCGCTGCTGATATAATTTAAGAGCGGCCATGCGCGTAATCAACCTAAGGAGGTGCGCAATGGACAAAGCAGAAGTGAAGTCATTTGGTCTTCCAGACGAAGTTCGTGAGTTCCCTCACGGGCGACTGGAGCTTCTCGATGTGGGAGGTGCAATTGTCGGCCGTGCGGTCCTGGAACCAGGCTGGCGGTGGTCTACGTCAGTTCAACCTATCGCTGGAACGAAGAGTTGCGAAGCCCCTCATTTTCAGTACCACGTTTCCGGTGTGCTGCGGGTAAAAATGGATGATGGCAGCGAATTTGATTGTAAGCCCGGTGAGCTGTCGCGCATTCCTCCAGGCCATGATGCCTGGGTGGTTGGCGATGAATCCGTGGTGATTGTTGATTTCCAGGGAATGGTCAATTGGGCTAAACACACAGACATCGGCTGTAACGACTCACCATAAAGCAAAGATGCGGCGGCCTTGGCAGGTGTTGACATAATCAACGCGCTGACTGAAAACGCGCGCCGTACTCTCCCGGCGTCAGGCCAAACTGACGCCGGAACAGGCGGCAGAAATAATCACTGTCATGGTATCCACACCGCTGTGCGACTTCGCTAATCGACAGATGGTATTTCTGCAAGATAATGCGCGCCTTCGCCATTCTTACCCACCGCAGATACTCGACGAACCCCATAGTGCCGTGCTGGGCAAACACTTTTGACAGGTGATTGGGTGTGATATTAAAAAACTGCGCCACGCTTTCGCGAGTCAGCGGCTGGGCATAGTTATCTTGTATCCAATTACACATACTATGATAGAGAAATTCAGCGCGTGGGCGCTCTGTGTCTGGGCGGGTATTCACCACGCTACGACACAGATGCAGCAGACTAAGCACCAACGGCTGAATGATATCCTGGGCCTGAGGAGAGCGGCTTAAATGCGTTAATGCGGTGAGCATTGCCTCGCCTTCGCCGCGCTGTGGATGGGGTAACTCAATACGGCGTACCGGACGAAGCAGCGATGCGGCTCGATTATCGTAAAAAGAGAGTCCCAGCCATGCCGGAGAAAAAACCAGGCTCAGCAGCATCACGGGTTTGTCGCCGCCGGGCAGATTGGCCGCTTTCGCCGGGATAAACAGCATGTCGCCTTCTGCCAGGCTATGCTGCTGTTTTTGCAGTTGGTTGCTGTATTCCCCACGTAGCACGATATCAAGGCGCGGAAGATCAATACATAAACTGCCGGTCGGTAACGTGGTGGGCTGGGTTGCGAACCACACGTGCCCCAGACGCTGTGGGTTTAACACCAGGCCACTGAACAGATCGGCGAAAAACTGTTGGTCTGCGGGAAGGCCTGGCTCTTTCATCGCTCTTTCTCTGCGCTATAAGTGCATTAACTGTCTGAACTCTTTCACTTTACTCCGACTAACCGGGATTTCAAATTCCAGATCTTTTGTCAAAGCAAGTTTAAAATGTCACCTCTTTGTGCAAGATAGAAAGGGCACTTTCAGCCTATGTAATCATATTAATGTGACTGCTGCGTTATCCCACTCAACCAATTAATAAAGCAAAAGTTAAATATGAAAGACTGGAATAAAAATATAACGAAAACATCTTAATATGGAAATATCTGTGTCAACGGGATCTTTAGTTATTGAATATCTGGTTCTAAATAGGTTCTACATTCAACGGGAAGGGAAACCAAATATCTATATGTTTTTTATAAATACCATTACGTGGCAAACAACAATCTGCATATTTTTTTAAAGAATCTCCACATGGACAAATATTTTCTGGCGATAATACTCCATCATGTTCTTTCGCCTTAAATCTCCAGGTCGTAATATTGAAAATTTGATGTGGGGATTGTATGTATTTGACAACACTAATTAAAGTTGAATAGTTATAATGATCACCATCATTGGAGAAAAAAACACTACATTTGTTAACGGGATTACTAACTATGTCATAAGTAATTAATTCAAAATCGATCACTTCATCAAAGCAAAGAACTCCATTATAAAGTTTATTTTTAACATGACCACAATCATTAATAAAACTACGGGTTGTATTACATACTGAACATTTCACTTCTTTTATTATTTCACGAGAACTACCGAAGATTTTATATGGGAATAACGCCTGCCAATTACATACCATTCTCGCTAAGAAGTTAACACCATAGAAATTAACCTCAGGCAGAAACTCATTATTTTCTTTAATATGTATTAAATCTATTTCTATCCTTTCAAGTTCTACCCATGCTTCATAAAAATCACCTCTTGTAAGTAAATTAATGACTTGAATATATTTTAAATGGGCTAGTAAAATTGTTTTGTATAAAAACAATCTGTTTGATTCATTATTCAAGCTCAAGGATTGAGCTTTTTTTAACTCAGCATTAAGATAATCAAGAATAGCACTATCTTCTTGAGTAATACACATCCAACGCTTTAACTTTTCGTGAATATTCATAATATCTATATAGATTTTTATTTGATTTTGTTAATTACTTTTAAAACATCGTCTACTTTTCCAGAAACAGTGTATTTCACATGTTTTCCTGATTTATTTTTTTTAATTATAGAGACTTTAACGTCTATATCTCTAGTTCCAAAGTTATCAATTTTTTTCTGAATATAATTTGAAACAAGATTTACTAAAAAAGGTATCATTACTGATGTGGCAAAGAAAGTGCCTAACGCTAACGTTATACTGTTTAATTGCAGGTACGAAACACCATTAGAATCTCCGTACACTTTAACATTAGAATGTGATTGCTTGGTGAACTGGAAAAAATCCAGTGCATTACCTCCAGTAATTTTTGAACTATCAAAAACGATCGCAATCTCATCATCTTGAGGTTCATATGAAGAAATGATTTTTACCTCTTCATCTTCATCACTCATTTCACTCAAAGTAATGGGGTTCATTCTCAACTCCTTGTTTTATATTTTTACATTCAAATTTTACTATACGACTGGTTAATTGCTCCTGTCCAACACACACCAGAGTTCATATGCTTAGCATACAAGGGACCAATGCCAGTAGCGACAGGCTAGTGTGTCAAAAAACCACATGAAGATCAATCTCCTGCGGAAAATTTGGCCGCAATTAGTTTCATTGTCCTTTCCATGCCTTGATAAACTGTCGCATCTGTAATGTTTAACCTTGCGAGTTCCTTAAGTATTCTAGCTTTGTTTCTGATCACTATTTTTTCTACTTTAAACTCTTGCATAGCATCATCAGGGTTTGAAACTAAATCGGGATAAACAGCATTATTCCCAAATAATAAGAATGCACCTGACTGTGATGACATCCTTTCATTATTATTTCTTCCTTTAACGAAAATTAACCTTTCCAAATCTGATGGTATAATTACATCTTTAAAATAAGGTTTTTCATCTTTAATGTAATGTATGAGTTTTTGACAAGCTTCAGTTTTATTGAAAGCCTCCTTGTCCATTTTACAATCCAGCTGATCTTTCAGTGTTTGACTTAGCATTGATATATTTGATATGCAACTTACTGTATCAGAGTCAAAGAATTTTATACGATCCCTTTTTGTTTTGAAAATAATAACATGTCCATCAACCTCATTTGTATTTTCATTATTACTAATGTCGCAACAAGCGAAATACAGAGCGATTAGTGGATTTGATGTTATATCCAACAAACGAGTTGGTAGTCCGTAGTGTTGCATCCTTACTAACTTGTCTAGCATTGTTTTATCATCAACAAACTCAGTTGGCCTTGCTGTTAGGGCTTCACGGACTAAATTTGATTCACTGTGCAAATGCTTGAAGTTACCTTTTTTGTTTTTCCTGAAAACTGATGGAGCCAACTCGTAAGATACATCAGAATGTCCACGATAAAATATTTCTGCATCTTCTTCATGATCTTGTTCTAAAACACGCGCCATGAAACTTTGAACATTATCTATTATTGGGTAGTTATCAACTTCATCAGGAAGTGCTTCAGTAGGAGGAAGTGGTGTACTTCTTGTCGTTATATTTAGAAGTGCTAATGTTTGATTTAAATCACGTGCTTTTATTCCCCAGTGAGTCCGTTTCAGCCCATATGCACCTAATTCTAAAGCTGTTTGATATAACTCTTTGTTTATCACTACGACATCATCTTGTGAGTGAGTGATTCTGAAATCAAACTCAACATTTTTGTTAACTGTTCGTAGATTTGAAATTACACCAAGTCGCAAAGTAATGTATTCAACATTGTCTCGGGAATAAAGTTCTGACATAAAAAGCGTAGGTAATTTCTCAATATAAGATAATGCTTTATCATTCAAAGGCGTTAACTTCAACCGGATGTCATCAGAGGTGCCTTCTAACATACGTGATATAGGAAAATCACAACTCCCACTAACCCGTTCATACATGGGCCAATGTTCAAAATAGTCAGGTTCTCCGCCCATAATTAGATTAAACATTAAAACTAAATCCTTATATTTTACTTAATGAATTATTTACAATCCAATCAATTGCGCCAGAGGTGCGAATCCAAGGCTTTATATTATGATTCACATAATAAATGGCTTCATCCATTCCACCTAACGTGATATATCCACTGTTAGACTTGATCTGTAATCTGCACTTCGATAACAAGCCGGGGATGTGTCTATTAGAATCAATCGCAGCTTTAGCGATATCATCGGCATCCGGGGATGACTGTCGGTAGGCGAGTAGGGCGCGTGTATACTGAAAAAACGAACGCATATCCCCAGGATAATCGTCCAGTAGCAAGGCCAGATCATCCACCATTTCAAGCTCAAGGTAATAGTTCGCTAATAAATGACGAATCCCCTGGTTATCGTTCGGGTTGAGCTTCAGCATTTCGCGGCTATGAGCCATAGCCGGATAAAAATTACCAGACTCCCATAAGGCCTCAGCCAAAGCTGCTTTTGCTCTCATATATGGACGTGTTTCGACAAATCCCCAGAAACGTCCTGCGAACTCCTGAAAATCCTCGCCAAGTGCAATGCTGGCTGCGTACAAAGCAGTCTCCAGCTTCCCGATTTTTGACTCAGGAGGTTCTTGAGATATCTCGCAGTAGAATGAGTATGCGTCAGCACAGAGCGGGGATTTCTTGATAGCTTTTCTGATGAGTTTCAGCACAACTTCCAGGTCATCATTTTCCCAGGCATCGAACATGAACTCCTGAGCCGCAACCAGATCTAGATGTAATTGCTCAGAGCTGACAGCAGTTTTATACAAATCAACGCGCTTTGTAGTCGGGAATTTAATCATCTCAAGTATCCTTTTGGGGACTCACTGTTCCGGTACTTTGCAGCACTGATGGTCGATTCTATCGCTTTGAACTTGCCACAAACAAGCTCGGGTCTGCCAGAACGGGATTGATAGCCCGGAGCTGTTCCTGGATGCGCACCTGAGCCTTACGGCTGGGCGATTTTTTGCTTCGTTCCCGTTTGCCTTCGCTTTCCCGCTCATCCTGTTTTACCTGAGCCAGTCGGAGTACAGTCCCGAGACGTTTGTTATCAACAATCTGCCCCTGGTCGACACAGGCCAGCTTATCAAATGCCTGGCACTTAAGGCTCCGGTGCCCATAGAGGAAGGCGAGGGTGCCATCGGGATAATCCAGTACTTTAATTTTTTCACCGGCAAGACGGCTATTTTCTTCTGTGGTGTCCATGAGATAAAGGATCTTATCGTACTGGAAGGTCAGTGATTTCGACACGGTACGAACATCATGCCAGGCAAAGATGTCTCTTAATTCATCGGGGCTTTCCTGCACCGGACGATGCAAATCTTTGGGGAACTTAGCCGGTCGTGAAAACCGGCTGTTAAAGTCAGCGATGAAAGTGGCAAGCCAGGCATTTGCGGCCTCAATGCCGGTTATACCTTCCAGACGCATTTCTTTGATCAGCCGATCCTGAAGTGTCTGATTCGCACGTTCCACGCGGCCTTTAGCTTCAGAGCTGTTGGCACAAATAAGCTCGATTGCCAGGTCATAAAGCACACGTCCGAACTGGGTAACGGTGGTATTGCGTTTCTCCGGACCACTGACGCGAAATATTGCGTGTTTGTCACTGTACAGCGATACCGGCTTCCCATGCTGCTCGATGTATTCCCGGGTTGCCAGCATGTAGTCAAAGGCTGTTTCTGACTCGCTGAACCGCAAATGCATCAGACGCCCGGTGGCATCATCGATAAAGACCAGCAGGCAGCATTTTGGCGCACGGCCTTCAAACCAGTCATGGTGGGAGCCGTCGATCTGGATAAGTTCACCCAGACAATCACGCCGATGTCGGGGTTGATAAACCCGTGACTTACGGCGAGCATGCGGGACCCAGAGTCCGTCAGACGTCATCCAGTTGCGGACGGTCTCGATTGAAAGCCGGATATTATGGCGCTCTCTGAGTTTTTCTGCGGCCAGTGTGGGCCCAAAGTCACTGTAGTTTTCACGTATCAGCGTGAGTACTCGTAGTTTGAGAGATTCGGTCAACCGGCGGTTGCTGGGCTGGCCGCGTTTGCGGCTGACAAGTCCTTCAGCACCAGAAACTCGGTAACGATTGATAAGTCGTTGCGCCTGACGTTCTGAAATGCCAAGCTGTGATGCTGCATCACGACGGCGTAGACGCTTTTCACAAACTGCCTGTATCACCGGTAGGCGGTGGATCTCTTTATCTGACATGGTCACCAACATGCGTTGAGTCCCTTAGAATTGCATTCAGTTTAGCTTACTCTAAGGTGACGTTTCTATCTGGATAAAAAGTGACATTACTAAATGGTTCTAACATCTTTTAAGCGCAAAATATAGGTATTGTTAAACCAGGGTTCGATCTCGCGGATTTTATTCAGATTCACGCAGAACGAGCGGTGGCAGCGGAAGAAATGCGAAGCCGGCAGTTTGCTGCAAAATTCGGTGATGTTCATCGGCATCACGTACGATTCGCGCCGGGTGTAGACAAACGTCATCTTTTCATGGGCTTCTGCGTAGTAGATGTCGTTGATCGGGGTCACGATGATCCGCTCATCTTTGATCAGGTTGATCGTGTCGTTTTCACGGGCCATCGGACTGGCGGGCGAAGCTCCCGTTTGCTGCTGTTGCCAGGCGGCTTCCAGCTTTTGCAACATGCTGACAATGCGTGATTCCTGGTACGGCTTCAGAATGTAGTCAAAAGCTTCCAGTTCGAAGGCTTCAACGGCGTGTTCTTTCCACGCGGTAATAAACACAATAAAGGGTTTATGCGCGAACTGGCTGATATTTTGTGCCAGCAATACGCCGTCCAGCGAGGGAATATTAATATCCAGAAAAATGGCGTCAACGCGGTTGTGCTGGAGATATTTCAGCACGTCCAGACCATCGTCAAACGTGCCGACAATCTCCATCTGGCTGTGCTCTTTTATCAGCCAGCTCAGTTCCTGTTGGGCCAGGAATTCATCTTCAACAATGATGACTTTCACGACTTCACTCCTGGTTAAAGCAACAATGTGGCCGGTGCGGCTGCGGGCGAATGCTGATTCGGTACATAAAAGGCAATCTCAGTGCCTGGCTCCAGACGGCGGATATGTAATCCCTCACCGTAGAGCAGCTTAACGCGATGGTGCACATTCAACAGACCAATTTTATTGCCCGGCATTTCATTGGATTCGACCCGTTCAATCACTTTTGGATCGATACCGTGGCCCGTATCCCGCACGGCTATCCGTACCCGGTTACCACACTCCGCCACGCTGATGGTGACCACACCTTTCCCTTTGCAGGGCTGAATCCCATGGACGATAGCGTTTTCTACCAGCGGCTGAATCAGCAGGCTGGGAATATAACAGCTTACCTCTTCATCGATATCATAAATAACCGTTAGTTTGTCGCCAAAACGCGCTTGTTCGATGGCGATGTAATCCTTGATTTGATACAGCTCTTTTTTGATATCGATCTGCTCATCGTCTTTTAATTCGATATTGTAGCGAAGATAACGCGACAAATTAAAAATGAGCTGGCGTGCGGTGTCTGGGTTAAGTCGTACCGAGGATGAAATCGCGTTCAGGGCGTTAAACAGGAAATGAGGATTTATTTTACTTTGTAGTGCGCGTAGCTCTGCCTTATTTGCCATTTCGCGTAGCTGTTCCGCCCGGGAAACTTCAAGCTGAGTCGAGATAATTTGCGACAGGCCAATAGCCATTTCCTGCAGCGAGGAGGTTATCTGGTGGGCGTGACAGTAGTAGATTTTTAGCGTACCGGTGACAACACCTTTCTCCCACAGCGGGATCACCAGCATGGAGTGTATTTCCGGTGTGCGATGCGCTTCATCATTGTTTTTAATGATGATTTTTCCGTAATTGATCGCCTGCTGCGTGGTAGGACTGACGAAATCATCGTTATCACGGTAGTTAAGTTCCCCCACGCCAACGTAGGCCAGAACGTGTTGGGTATTGGTAATCGCGACGGCGTCCGCATGGATGTCATGGCGAATAATTTCGCATACCTGGCGGAGCGACTCGCTGTTAACCTGCCGAAAAAGCGGCAAGGTTTTGTTGGCAATATCCAGCGCCAGCTTGGCCTGCTTCGCGGCGCTGGCCTCTTTCTCGCCTTCCACGCTTTGCACCAGCATGACGATAAAGCCGATGCAGACGCTGCCCAGGATCATTGGGATACCGATTTTTGAGACAATATCCAGTCCCAATGTGATAGAGGGGGCCCAGACGACGACGAGGATCATCGTCAGGGATTCGCACAGCATTCCGCCTAAAATGCCCGCTCGCCAGTGCTGCGCTTTAGGGATCTTACGGTTGATCCACCCGGCAATACAGCCTGCCAGAATACTGGTGATAAAACAGGGCAGGGCGGTGACGCCGCCGATGTCGATCAGATAGCGGTGGGTACCCGCGATGAGGCCCGTAATGATACCGACCCACGGGCCAAACAGAATCCCCCCTGACATGACCGCGATAATACGCACGTTAACCAGTGAGCCTTCAACCGGTACGCCGGACCAGGTACTGAACAGGGCAAACATTGAGAAAATCGCGGTAACGGCGAGCAGCTCTTTTGGGGAGTGGGCTGATTTGTGCAACAGTTCGCGGAACAGGCGGATACGAATCAGGAAAAACAGACAGAACAGCATCAGTGCTGCCCGGTCAAATACCGCCAGCAGCATATTGAATATTTCGTGCACGGGTGACTCTTGCGCAAGGGTTAAACCTCTATGATAGGTAACCTGGGCCAGGATGACCAGCACCCACGCAGCCTGTGCCTAATGAGGAAAAACCATAATATTAAAAGGGGATTGTTGCATGATTGTTGTATTTACAATACCTGTCCTGTCAGCGCTGCATTCAAGGTAATGTATTTAACAACAAAATGTTAAATGATGGTAATTTTAAGCGGGTTGTGAAAATGAATATTTCCTCATTTTACTGTGTTGTTCCTCTTTTTTGTCAGGAAAAAATATTTTGTTTTGCCTCTCGACAGAAGGAAATTATTCAGGCTATTTTCTAAACGTGCCACCATCGTGGCAGCGTCGCTCGGACGGTCCGGGCGCTAACGTTAATCTGAGGATATTATGGCTGACTCCCGCCCTGAACGTCGCTTTACGCGTATTGATCGCCTTCCCCCGTACGTTTTTAACATCACGGCTGAACTGAAGATGGCTGCGCGTCGGCGCGGCGAAGATATTATCGACTTCAGCATGGGGAACCCGGATGGGGCCACGCCTCCTCACATTGTTGAAAAACTGTGTACCGTGGCGCAGCGCCCGGATACGCACGGTTATTCCACCTCTCGCGGTATTCCGCGTCTGCGTCGGGCGATTTCCCGCTGGTACCAGGAACGCTATGACGTTGAGATCGATCCTGAATCCGAAGCCATTGTGACCATCGGTTCCAAAGAGGGACTTGCGCACCTGATGCTGGCAACGCTCGATCACGGTGATACGGTCCTCGTACCCAACCCAAGTTATCCCATCCATATTTATGGCGCGGTGATTGCCGGCGCGCAGGTACGATCTGTGCCGCTGGTCGAAGGCGTCGATTTCTTTAATGAGCTGGAGCGCGCGATTCGCGAAAGCTATCCGAAACCGAAGATGATGATCTTAGGTTTCCCGTCGAACCCGACGTCACAATGCGTTGAGCTGGAGTTCTTCGAAAAAGTTGTGGCTCTGGCTAAACGCTATGACGTGCTGGTGGTTCACGACCTGGCCTACGCTGATATTGTTTATGACGGCTGGAAAGCGCCATCGATAATGCAGGTACCGGGCGCTCGCGATGTCGCAGTTGAATTTTTCACTCTGTCGAAAAGCTACAACATGGCGGGCTGGCGTATCGGTTTTATGGTGGGCAATAAAACGCTGGTGAACGCGCTGGCGCGAATTAAGAGCTATCACGATTACGGGACCTTTACACCGTTACAGGTTGCGGCTATCGCCGCGCTGGAAGGCGATCAGCAGTGCGTGCGAGATATTGCAGAGCAATATAAACGTCGTCGTGATGTGCTGGTCAAAGGGCTGCATGAAGCTGGCTGGATGGTCGAGATGCCCAAGGCCTCGATGTACGTTTGGGCGAAAATTCCAGAGCAATACGCCGGGATGGGGTCACTTGAGTTTGCCAAGAAACTGCTGAATGAAGCGAAGGTATGCGTTTCACCGGGGATTGGGTTTGGTGATTATGGTGATACGCATGTGCGTTTTGCGTTAATTGAAAACCGTGACCGTACCCGTCAGGCTATTCGCGGTATCAAAGCAATGTTCCGTGCAGATGGCCTGTTACCGACCAGTGCAAAATCGACTTCTGAAAGTACCGACTGACCGAATGTTCCCCCAAAATGCAAACAGGAGCCTGATGGCTCCTGTTTTTTGCTGCGTCTTTTAATTTAGATCATCAGGGCGAAAGTACCGGCCCAAACGATGACCATAAAAGAAATGCCCATAAAGAAATATTTCACTTTTCATCTCTCCGCATACCTTGGGTATGTCTAAATGAACATATGCTTACCTGACAGAGAGCTGATGCACGCATAAACGAAATGGAGAATTCCCCTCGTTTACTTGGCTGCATCACCTCAGAATTCTGAGCTTTAATGCTCCAGACGGCGCTAATGTACGCCTAAAAATGAGGTGAGACAAGAGGCATTTTTTTATTTAATTTTAATAACTTACAAGTGTCGTGATTCGGCGACAGTTTAATTTCTTTCGGTAATAAATTGCTATTGAGCGACGGAATGCTTACTCGGATAGTTCTCATATCGCCATGATGTTAATGCGGTTAATTTTTCGCGAAATTTAATAATGAAAAGGTTAAAAATGACCAGGTTAATGATGTTAGCACTCGCTCTTACGCCGTTGACGTCGATGGCGGCCTCGCCGCTGGCGTTCAATTTCAGCTGCGCAAGTATTGGTGGTGTGAATAGTGATGGTAAAGGCAATGTCTGGATTGATGGCGGGAAGGCGACGGTGAAGGCTTTCAATGAAAACTATTGGGAGGCGACAAGTGGTAAAAATACCGTTTCTATCTCCCGCAAAGATGACGGAAATCCGGACGTATCCTGGACTGGACCTAATCGTAAGCACGGGGTTTGCCTGCCGGAGGATAATATTGATTATTCTCCAGCGAAAAAATCGACCAACGCAGGTCCGTCTTACTCCTGCTCTGCTGTTCAAAAGGGAAGTGCGGAAGATATTATTTGCCAGAGCCCATCGCTCTCTGCAATGGATCTGAAATTGAACGAAATTTTTAAACAGGCACTGACTAAATCGAAGAATGATCCGATGTTAAAAGCAGAGCAGCGCGGTTGGATCAAAGGACGCAACGAGTGCTGGAAGGAGAAGGATGATGAGCCAGCCTGCATTGCCCGAAGCTATAGCGAACGAATGACTGAACTCCACAATAAATGGGGCGTGAAGTAATTCAGCCGTAGAAAAAAAGAAAGGCCGCAAGGCCTTTCTTTTCAGATATACAACGAGGCTTCACCCATCGGGCGCGTTTTGAAGCGACGGTGGATCCAGAGATACTGCTCGGGGGCGCGCATGATCTCTTTTTCGATAATTTTATTCATATAGGCCGCTGCCTGGCACTCATCAGACGGGTAACCTTCCATTTCAGGCGTGATGAACAGGCGATAACCAGAGTTATCTGCTTTTCTCACCATGGTTACGGTCAGCATCGCTGCACCAGACAAACGCGACAGCACGTAGGTACCGTTGGTGGTTGCCACATCTTTGACGGCAAAGAAGGGGGCAAACGAGCTTCCTTTACGACCGTAGTCCTGATCGGGGGCAAACCATACGGCTTCTCCTTTTTTCAGAGCACCGACAATACCACGCAGATTATTTCTGCCGATCATCGCCTTGTTGGAGCGCATACGACCACGGGTTTGGATCCACTCCATCAACTTATTGTTGTGCGGGCGATAGGTCGCCATCATTGGCTGACAAAGCCCCATTACGCGGCCACCCAACTCAAGCGACATAAAGTGTACGCCGACAACCATCACGCCACGATTTTGCAACTGGGCGCGCTTCAGGTTGTCCAGTCCTTCTACATCAAACCATTTACGCACTCGACGGTCCGGCCAGAACCAGGCCATACCTGTTTCAAGTAGCCCCATGCCGAGTGAACGGAAATTCTCATCGACCAGTTTCTCTCTTTCTTCCTGCGACAAATTTGGGAAACAGAGTTCGAGATTTTTACGTGCAATAGATTCACGGCGTTTTAAAAATGGACGAGCCAGCGTTCCTGTACGGGTACCAAGAAAACACAATACGGGATAGGGAAGCTGTACCAGTAACCAGAGCACTCCAACACCAAACCACGTGAGCCAGTAGCGCGGATGCAAAAACGCGCGTGAAAATTTACATTGGGGGAACATAAGCACCTGTTGTTGATACGAAATAGATGTATCGCGAAGATTCTTTGTCTTTCGCTTTACACTCTGTACTGATCGTTAGGCCGCCATGAACGACATTGGTTCCTGTAAAGAGTGTAAAACTGAGTCAGGACAAAACCACGAGGGGGCATGAATGATCGGACGCACAATGTACACCCGAAAATTAATGTCAGCCAGAAATAATTACTCAAGATTCGTAAATGTTTTTAAGGCGATTAAGAACAAAAATTAACCTATATATAATCCGTTGTTTTTATGCAGATTAAATAAATGTCTGCCCGAAAGAGTAATAGTATGCAGGTGAAGGATTTTTGTAACTAAGATGTTGCTGAAATTGCACGAGGATAGGAATTGTCTTAGAATATAAAGTTAAGGGAGTGTAAGGACTTACGTTAAGTTTACGGCAAACAGGAGGTATCGCTATGCTCTATTTCTGGATCTTTCTCGCTCTGAGCATTTTGTGCGTCAGTTGCTATATCTGGCAGGTTATGGGCGCTGCGGCGTCAATCAGCGCTTTTCTCGGCATGGCCATTCTTACGGCATTAATTTACTTTTTTACTATGCGATTGACCAACGGTAACGAAATGGTAACCGGGTTATTCCTGTTTCTTGCTCCTGCTTGCGGTTTGATTATTCGCTTTATGGTGGGTTACGGTAAGCAATAATTTGGAATGTTACGTTTAGCAATAAATTATCACGTTGAGCTTTTTTATTTATCTGAGTTATTGAAGTGCCAGCATCGCTGGCACTTTTTTGTGAGAGCGAAATGAATTACCGGGCATCCGCCAACTGGAGTGAGGCTTCCTCTTGCTGAGCATTTTTTCGCTGTTGTTCGAGCTCCAGCGCGCCACGATGAGAGAGGTAGCAAAACAGGATGCAGCAGACAATCCCACCCATCAACAGATAGAATCCGCCATGCCATCCCATTTTGTCGACCATTACGCCAAACAGGCTGGTTCCCAGCGACGCGCCAAAAATGTAGCTCATAAATCCGCGTAAACCTACCGCAGACCCCACTGCGAAGCTGGGGACGATTTCCATCGTCTGAACAGAAGCGAGGAACTGTGGAACATAGATCAGGCAACCCACAATGGCGGCAAAAATAGTGACCATCAGCAGGGATTCACTTTTCCAGTAGCCGATCAAACAGACGAAAATCAGCGCCATACAAATCATGGCCAGCGGCATGCGACGGCCTTTAAACAGTTTATCGGTAAGCCAACCCGCCAGTAATGTTGAAGGGATTGCCGCCCATTCAAAAAACAGAAAAGCGATGCTCATTTGCTCTTTCGAAAAATGTTTTTCGGTTAACAGATAAATAGGCAACCAGCTAATCATGCCAAAACGCACCATATAGACGAAGACATCTACCAGTGAAACATACCAGGCATTCTTATTACGCAGCACATAAGTGCAGAAGATCTGGAAGGCACTCATATTTTCTGGCGCCTGGACAGCGTGTCGGGAATTTAATACGACTTTTTCTTCCGGCATCATTTGTTCCAGAGCCGGTAAGCCTTCCTGGCGGGGTGAACCTTTCCCCAGCATTAGCACAATAAAAGCGAACAGGACGGCCACACCGGCCGGAACAATATAGCTGGCACTTTGCCAGTGCTCGCTCCCCAAAATGGCAAAGGCGGCACCCACGATCGGGGCAACAATACCACCGCCAACATTGTGAGAGATATTCCAGAATGCGCCAACGCGCCCACGTTCTTTACGTGGAAACCAGTTGGCAATGGTAATAAATGAAGGGCCAACGCCCATACCCTGGAATAAACCGTTGAAAACGACCAGAGCGGCAAAAATCCAGAATCCAGTACTGAATCCTAAACCGACGTTTACAATGGCGCACAGAATCAGGCCGCATGCCATAAAGACCTTAGGGCTGGCCTTGTCTGCCAGGCTGCTCATAATGCCTTTACTGATCCCATAAGCAATAAGCATGCAGCTGCTGAGTAGACCAATTTGTGTGGCACTGAGATCCAGATGTTCCTTCAGGTACGGTGTTGAGAGCGTGAAGTTATTGCGCACAATATAGTACGCAAGATAGCCAAGAAATACGCTGAGTAATGCCTGAATGCGGTATCGGCCATAAGTTTCCTGGACTTTCTCCGCCGGGACTTTATTTGCCGCTGGCCCTGCTTTAAATATTGATAACATATCATCACCTAAATTTATATTGATGTGAATATCAGGATTTTTCGCAGTGAAGAGTGAAATAGACGGCAGAGAAACTCAAGTTGATGAAATGAGTCACTATTGACACAATTTGTGGATTGCGTGGCTGATTTTGACTCTTTTTAAATAATGGATTTTCAATTCTATTCTTTTACGGACGTTTTTATCATCGGCGTGTGCGGATATTAACAAATTCAGGCTGCGTTTTCGGGTATTCTTTACCGATGCCGTCACTTTCCGTTTGGTTATTCTACGAATAACCTTATTCTTCCCTCTGGCAGTGATAAACGGGTAAGTTTTGTCTCAATATTATTTTTTGCACATGTTGGTATTTATGAACGGGATCACAAACAGACTTTTGGGCCGGGGGCGTTGTTGGGCGATCTTGCTCTGTTTTATGTCGCTGTCGGTGAGTTATCTGGCGCAGGGTAAAGAGCTGGTAATGGCAACAACCTTTTCACCGGGGGCAACGGCCTGGATTATTCAGCGTTGGCAGACGGAACCGGGGTCGGTGATGATTCGCACATTAAACCGGACCAGCAGTTCACTGGAACAACTGCTTGATACTGCCAATGCGGAGAACGTCGATTTGATTTTGACCTCGTCGCCCATGCTGTTGCAGCATCTTCAGGAGCATCAGAAGCTGGCGCCCTTCGATAATGTGCTGCCGGAAAGCCAGCGGCTGGTGCCGGACTCGATTCGTTCTACCTCCGTGGCTGTTGCGATATCTGGTTTTGGCCTGTTGATTAACCGTTCTGCGCTGGCGGCGCGTCATTTGTCGCCTCCTGCTGACTGGGGGGATTTAACGCATCCTAAATATCAGAACGCTTTGTTAATGAGTAGCCCTTCGCGTTCCGATACCAACCATCTGATGGTTGAGTCGTTGCTACAGCAAAAAGGGTGGGAAGAGGGCTGGGCGACATTACTGGCGAGTGCTGGAAATCTGGTGACGATTTCATCACGCAGTTTTGGCGTAGCCGACAAAATTAAGAGCGGCCTTGGCGTTGCGGGGCCGGTCATTGATAATTATGCCAACTTGTTGCTTAACGATCCTCACCTGGCGTTTACTTATTTTCCACGCTCGGCAGTATCGCCAACCTATGTTGCTGTTCTCAATAACAGCCAGCACCCCAATGAAGCGCGTCGTTTTATCCGCTATTTGTTAAGCCCGGAGGGACAGCGGATCCTTGCGGATGCTAATACGGGGAAATACCCGGTAACGCAGCTCGCATCTGATAATCCCCGCGCTGCTCAGCAGGCTATTTTAATGAACCAGCCTGCGCTTAATTATCGGCTGATCCTTAAGCGGCAACAGTTGGTGCAGCGGATGTTTGATACCGCAATCAGTTTTCGTCTTGCGCAACTAAAGGATGCATGGCGGGCGCTATACAGTGCGGAAGCTCGCCTGAAACGCCCGCTACCCGAAATCAGAGCCTTACTGACCAGCGTTCCGATAGATGCCAAAAGTAGTGAAGATGAAGCCTGGCTTGCGCAGTTTGATAATAAAAGCATTGCCGAACAGCAGATGATGGAGTGGCAGCTCTGGTTTCTTAAAAATCAGCGTCAGGCGATATCAAAACTGGAAGAATTAAAATGAAAGGTGGATCGATACTGCACCGTCTGCGTCAGCTCAGCATCAGCAGCAGTCTGCGAGGAGCCTTTCTGACGGGCGCATTACTGACGTTGAGCGTAAGCTGCGTCAGTTTGTACTCCTGGCATGAGCAGAGCTCGCAGATACGCTATTCGCTTGATGATTACTTCCCGCGCGTGCATTCCGCTTTTTTGATTGAAGGGAATCTCAACCTGGTTGTGGACCAGCTTAATGAATTCCTGCTGGCTCCCAATACGACGGTAAGGCTGCAACTGCGCAATCAGATAATCTCGCATCTGGATAAAATCGAAGTGCTGAGCAGGGGGTTACAACCAGCAGAACAGCAGCAGCTGGCGGTGATTTTGCAAGACAGCCGGGCGCTGATGGCAGAACTGGACCGGGTGCTCTACAACATGTTCCTTGTACGCGAAAAAGTGAGCGAACTTTCCGCGCGCATTGATTGGCTACATGATGATTTTACTACTGAGCTGAATTCACTGGTGCAGGATTTTACCTGGCAGCAGGGGACGTTGCTGGATCAAATCGAGGCCAAAAATGGTGATGCGGCGCTGTATCTCAAACGTGCCCGAGAGGTGCAAAACGAGCAGCAGCAGGTTTACACCCTGGCAAGAATTGAAAACCAGATCGTTGATGATTTACGCGACAGGCTTAATGAACTGAAATCGGGTAGCGACGACGGAATGCTGGTGGAGAATCACATCCGCTACCTGGAAAATCTGAAGAAAACGGCGGATGAAAATATCCGTACCCTTGATGACTGGCCCAGCACTATCACACTGCGACAAACTATCGATGAGCTGCTGGAAATCGGGATGATGAAAAATAAAATGCCCGATACCATGCGCGATTATGTCGCCGCGCAAAAAGCGCTCGTTGATGCCAGCCATGCCAGAGAGGCCACACTTGGGCGCTTTCGAACACTGCTTGAAGCGCAACTGGGGAGTAGCCATCAGCAAATGCAGACGTTTAACCAACGGCTGGAACAAATTGTTCGTGTCAGCGGTGGACTTATCCTGCTGGCGACGCTGCTGGCGCTACTTCTCGCCTGGGGGCTTAATCACTACTTCATTCGTTCGCGTCTGGTGAAACGTTTTACTGCGCTCAACCAGGCCGTGGTGCAAATTGGTCTTGGCAGAACGGATGCCACTATCCCGGTATATGGACGCGATGAACTGGGGCGTATCGCAGGCTTGCTGCGCCATACTCTGGGCCAGTTGAGTGCGCAAAAAAATCAGCTGGAGCAGGAAGTGACCGAGCGCAAAGAGATTGAATCCGATCTTCGCGCAACGCAGGATGAGCTGATCCAAACCGCAAAACTGGCGGTGGTCGGCCAGACTATGACCACGCTGGCGCACGAGATTAATCAACCGCTGAATGCGCTGTCGATGTACCTGTTTACGGCGGGGAGGGCAATTGAACAGGGGCAATCCGCTCAGGCCAGAAGCACATTAACCAAAGCGGAGGGACTGATTACTCGCATTGATGCCATTATCCGTTCGCTGCGTCAGTTTGCGCGCCGGGCCGAGCCAGATACGCCTCTGCATCCGGTCGATCTCCGACAAACGTTCAACGCTGCCTGGGAACTGTTGTCCATGCGGCATAAGCCACAGCAGGGTACGTTGATGCTCCCAGACCGGAGCGTGTGGGTGGCTGGTGATGAAGTGCGTATTCAGCAGGTGCTGGTAAACGTCCTGGCAAATGCGCTGGATGCCTGTCCGGTTGCGGCGAAAATAGATGTTCACTGGCAGGCCGAAGGCAGCCGGTTGTGCGTCTTTATCAGCGATAATGGCCCCGGCTGGCCTGGGGCATTATTACCATCACTGTTAAAACCGTTTACCACTAGTAAGGATGTTGGCCTCGGTATTGGCTTATCGATTTGTGTATCGTTAATGATGCAAATGAACGGCGAACTGCGCCTGGCGTCGACCCCGGGGCGCAATGCCTGCGTCGTTCTGCAATTTAATCTGACGGATGTAAACGATGTTGAGTGATGAATATTCTGTTCTGCTTATTGATGATGATGCCGATGTTCTCGACGCTTACACCCTGTTGCTTGAACAGGAGGGATATCATGTATTCGCATGCAGTAACCCTTTTGATGCCCGAAATTGGTTGCAGGCCGACTGGCCAGGGATTGTCCTGAGCGATGTGTGTATGCCTGGCTGTAACGGAATCGACCTGATGACGTTGTTTCATCAGGATGACAATCAGCTTCCGATCCTGTTGATCACCGGGCATGGCGATGTTCCGATGGCGGTGGACGCGGTGAAGAAAGGGGCGTGGGACTTTCTGCAAAAACCGGTTGATCCTGGCAAACTGCTGGTGTTGGTAGAGGATGCGTTGCGTCAGAGAAAATCTGTGATTGCACGTCGTCACTATTGCCAGCAAAAGCTACAAGTTGAACTGGTCGGTTACAGTGACTGGGTTAATCAGTATCGCCAGCGTTTACGGCAACTGGCGGAAACGGATATTGCCGTCTGGTTTTATGGCGAGCCGGGAACCGGGCGTATGACCGGGGCCCGTTATTTACATCAACTTGGGCGCAGCGCTGAAGGCGCGTTTATTCGCGGTGAACTGACGCCCGGGAACTCGGAACAACTCAATGACCTTATTGCCCAGGCGCAAGGGGGAACGCTGGTTCTGAGCCATATTGAGTGCCTGACGCGTGAACAGCAACACCAGTTGGTGCATTTGCAAAGTCAGGAGCGACGTCCGTTTCGCTTAATTGGCATTGGCGCCACTTCGTTGGTGGAACTGGCGGCAACCAACCAGATTGTGGCCGAACTCTATTACTGTTTTGCGATGACGCAAATTGGTTGCCAGCCGTTGTCTCAGCGCCCGGATGATATTGAACCGCTGTTTCGCCATTATCTGCAGAAAGCCTGTCTGCGTCTGAACCATCCTGTGCCTGAGGTTGACGGGGAATTACTAAAAGGTATGCGGCGTCGCGTGTGGTTAAGCAATGTTCGGGAACTGGCCAATGCCGCCGAACTTTTTGCCGTTGGGCTATTGCCACTGGCTGAAACCGCGAATCCGCAACTGCATTTGCCTCAACCGACACCGCTCGATCGTCGGGTCGACGAGTACGAGCGGCAGATCATTACTGAAGCGCTAAATATCCATCAGGGGCGTATTAATGAAGTCGCAGAGTATTTACAAATCCCGCGTAAAAAACTCTATTTACGCATGAGAAAATACGGACTGAGCAAAGAACACTATAAGTTTTAGCAGGCGGAATGTGGGGATGAAGAGGCGTTGACAGTATTTCGGTGGCGGCGTGAGCGTTCACCGAAATATGTGACGAAATTCCGGGTGATTATTGAGGGGTTTTGCTTACCACATCAGATCATCAGGAATGACAAAATCAGCATACGGATCGTCTTCATCCTTAGCTTCCTGGCTCAGTTCGCAATTAAGCACGATATAGCTTGCATCGCGCTGGGCAATCTTGTCGGCGACGACTGCCGGAATGATGGCGTATTCGCTCTCGCTACCACTTTCAGCCGTCAGACGGGCAATAGCCAGGCGGCCCTTGATCAACTGAGACTGAGTCACCTTATCAACATAGACTTTTTTGATCAGATTATTGTCAGTAAAGTTGTAACCAATATCGCCACGGGTAATGGTGATTTTATTCATTTCAATTAGTTGCTTGATCTGCGCTTTATACTCTTTAGACAACGTGGCCTGCTTCTGTTGTTCGCTGAGTTGCTTATCACGCTCGATCTGCGCTTTTTTATTCTCTTCAACCGCTTCTCTGGCTTCACGAGCCTGAACGCGCGATTTTTTCGCCGTTCTCTGCACTTTCGCCATTTTTTTGCTGCTGACCAGACCCGCTTTAAGCATCTGTTCTTGTAGGGTAAGTTTTGTCATTGTCGCTTCTAATCCAAAAAATCGTTGTAAGGATTATAACCTTAACGTTCGGCGGGACGCCATAATGATGGCCGCAGTCACGGTTGTTATCTCGACTGCTATCACTGTCCTGAGTCTCTCTCCCTTGCTGAATCAGTTGATGATTACCTGATTTTTTTAATAAAAAATAATATGCCGAATAAGTTAATAAAATGGAGCATAGGTTTGCAGATTCACATTAGTCAGCGTTTTATTCTGATTGAAGTAATTAAATAGAGTTATTCTGGTAAATATTTAATCTAAAAAACAAACAGTTGCCCATTGCTCAAATTTAAAGAGCCGCTTCTTTACGCCGATAACCATAATGAAAATATGGACAATGGAGGGAAGTGGCATGTGGTGGGTTTATCGAATGCCGATGAAAATGAAGTTAATAATCGCGCTACAACCACTATTACTGGCGTTGTGTTGGTTTGCAGGTTCAGGAATATTGACGCGCATTGAGACAGAACGGCAGATGGAGAATATTGCCCAACTGACAGCGCTCGCACGCAGTGCCGGAAATGTGGTGCATGAACTGCAAAAAGAACGGGGAATGAGTGTCGGATTTTTGGGGGCTGCAGGGACTACGTTTAAAGATGAGTTAAACGCACAGCGGGCTTTGACCGATCGCGAGATCGAGGTATTCGTGCGCTCGTTGTCCGATACTGCATTACCGGAAGGGGATGTTGCTACCTCTGTCGCTGCGTTTAAGAAAAACATTCTTTCGCTCGCCACCATCCGGGAAAATATCACGCAGTTGGGGCTTCCGGCCGCAGATGTGGTTAAGTTTTACACCAACGTCATTGCTGATGTGCTGAGTTTTGTCGGCAAGTTGGGGCAGTTGACGGATTCTGGCGAAATGGCAAACGCATTCGCCGCCTACTACAATCTGCTGAATTTGAAAGAACAAGCGGGTATTGAACGGGCACTGTTATCAAATATCTTTTCCTCCGGTCATTTCGCCGACGGACAGTTACATCAGCTCAGTGATGTCGTCAGTAAACAGAACGTCTGGCTGGCACAATCGTTGCGCCTGAGCTCGCCGGAACAGGCGGCCATGTTGAAAAATCGCTTACAATCTGCAGAAGCGTCAAAAGCCCTCTCATTTCGTGAAACCGCGTTTAATCATGTCGAGAACGGTGGATTTGGTGTCGATCCTACTACCTGGTTCAAAGTACAAACCCAGCGTATTGAAGTGATGCGGCAGATAGAAAATGTGACGGCAAATCTTCTGTTGGCGAATGCAGAAAAACTCGCGCAGGATGCACGAAAAAACTGGCAAATATATATGGTCGTCAGCTTGTTAGCGCTACTGGCATCATTGACCTTCGCTGGAGCCATCGCAATCAATATGCATCGCCAATTCAGCGACACGCTGCGCAAGATTGCGGGGATGAATGGCGATCTGACTCAACGTCTGGCGACGCCGGGTAAAGATGAGCTTTCCTCACTTAATCGTGCCTATAACACGATGCTGGAAAGTATTCAGCATATCGTACAGGAGATTAAACAAGGTGCCGTGGTTTTGTCCGATGCCAGCAGCAGTATTACGGTGGGAAATCAGGATTTGGCTCAACGTACAGATGAACAGGCTGCATCAATAGTACAAGCCGTGGCCAGTATGGAGCAGCTATCAACTGCGATTACGCAAACAGCGGATAATGCCCGCGAAGCGGAGCATCTGACAATCAGGCTGGAAAAAGAGGTCCGACAGGCCAGTAACGTTGCCTCTGCGGCGAACCAGAGTATGGGGGATATTCGCGCTTCCAGTGAGAAAATATCGAATATTGTGACCTCAATTGATGATATCTCGTTTCAGACTAACTTACTGGCGCTGAATGCGGCAGTGGAAGCTGCGCGGGCAGGAGAGATGGGCAGGGGGTTTGCGGTTGTGGCCAGTGAAGTGCGGAATCTTTCGCAGCGTTGCGCCAAAGAAGCTAACCAGATCCGCGAGCTGGTTGCGCAGAATATGGTTAAAATTAGTGAGGGCGTTGAGCGGGTCACGGCGTCTGCTACCGCGCTGGAAGCGGCAGCGGACAATACCACCAGTATGAAGCAATATATTGCGGATATCGCGCGTGTGGCGACGGAACAGTCGCAAGGGGTAACCCAGATAAACCAAGCTCTGCGACCGATGGAGCAGGTTACGCAGCAAAATGCGGCGCTGGTTTCTCAGGCCGCGAGCGACAGCCAGCGGCTGGACAATCTGTCGGTCACCATGAAGGGGCTGGTCAATCGTTTTGTTGTCTGACATGACGCCGCTGTACCGATCCGGTAAACGCGCCGGATCGGTCAGTTGTCGTCATCTTAGTGTGATGGTATGAAGCAAATATTGGGCGGGTTAAGAAAAGATTCCTGACATAGCAATCTTGTCGCTGGTAAAGTGAACAACCGATACCGAGATGTGGCCAGAAGGGAATTCCGTGTGACTGAACGTATTGATTATGAGACTGAAAAATACAGCTTTACTGAGGCGACTGAGAGTTCCCGCCTTACCGGCCAGTGGGCTGATGTTATTACTGAATGTCGCGAATTGAAGGCGGGACCGCAAGAGCGTCTGCGTATTGCTTTATTGAATGTGGATTACGTGACCAGTTTTGAGTTGCCTTTCCGCCTGTTATTACTCCGTACCCCGCAACTGATTGCCAGCGTGCGTGAAGAGCTGCAGCTTAGTCAGAAAAACGTCATCTTTAACGGAAAACGCTTTGGTTGTGTTTACAGCCTGAAAGCGAGTCTCGGTGGGATACCGGATGAATTTCAGTACCGCCTGTCGCATCGAATCCGGCGCATTAGCCCTGCAGGTTCAAGCGAAGCGCCATATCAGCAGATTGCTAAAACAGTAAAAGCACCACGCGAACGTCTGAAGCTGGCACTTGAATCGGGCCTTGATGTCACTGCGCTGGACGGGCTTTTCTGGTTTGGCAGCCAGCGTATTGCCGCTGATGTGTTGAGGCTGAGAAAAGCAGGGATGCGGATAGCTACCAAGCAGACAATGGTGTCCGACAATCTTACTGCAACAGTGAGGAATGTGCCGTTCTACCGCCTGGCCCAGTGATGAACTGGCTGGTAATTGATTGGATTTAAACAGGATGCATTAATTTCAGAGTGTCCCCTGCAGGAATCGAACCTGCAACTAGCCCTTAGGAGGGGCTCGTTATATCCATTTAACTAAGGGGACGAAGCGGCACGAGTATAGCGTTTTTTACTCACAACGGTAAGTCTCAGGCCGCCCGACTGCTCAAACAGTCACCATTCAGGCCTGTTTTTTCTGGTTTTTCTGCGTTTGCTCATCACGCTTTGCTTGTAACCGGGCTTCTTCCTTGCGTTTGTTGCTCATATCATTGCGGATCTGCGCATGGCTCATCAGCGCGAAAATAAACGTTCCGCCACAGATATTCCCGGCGAGCGTTGGTAGCGCAAAGGGCCAGAAAAAATCACTCCAGTGCAGCGTGCCATTAAAGACCAGATAGAGAATTTCCACGGAGCCAACGACGATATGCGTGGTATCACCTAACGCAATCAGCCAGGTCATCAGAATAATGACCACAATTTTTGCCGCCCCGGCAGCGGGGAACATCCACACCATCGTGGCAATTAACCAGCCAGAAATGATGGCGTTGGAAAACATCTCCACAGGAGTGTTTTTCATCACATCCATGCCAATTTTGACGAAAGCATCGCGGGTCTCTTCATCAAAAATCGGCATATGTTCAAACGCCCATGCTGCAACCCCGGTGCCAATAATATTACCCAGCAGTACCACGCTCCACAGGCGCATCAACAGGCCAAAATTGCCGAGGGTAGGGTTTTGCATCACCGGCAGTACGGCGGTGACGGTATTTTCGGTAAAGAGTTGTTGGCGGGCCATAATGACAATAATAAAGCCGAAAGTATAACCGAGGTTCTCGAGTAAAAATCCCCCTGGCACACCTTCCAGCTGTACGTGAAAAATCCCTTTAGCCAGTAGCGAGGCGCCCATCGACAGTCCTGCTGCGATGGCTGACCACAGCAGGGCCATTGCGTCGCGCTCCATCTCTTTCTCCCCATCCTGGCGAATATGTTCATGGATCGCCATGGCGCGGGAGGGGAGTCTGTCCTCATCAAGCTCTATCTTTTTCCCTGTTAGTTTTTCATCGCTTTCCACTTCGAGTTCGTCGCTGTGTCGATCAATCTTATCTTTCTTGATGTCATTCATGGCCGAATCCTGAATAAGCACGTATTGCTAAAGCGTAGCGGCTTTTGTCTGAAAATCAGCGGGAGAAAGTCTGAGATAGCAAAAATGGTAACGTTTGTTTTTATCGGGTTAGTTAGAATAGAACCGCCGCGGAGTACGTATTACCAGGCTATGATCAAATCAGTAAGACAGGGTATATAGACATCATTTGACGTGCTGTTACAATCGCTCACATCTAAACAGGCGGATACGTCATCGTTCCGTCATGGATGGCAATCAGCGATAGCCATAAAACACAGGGAGATACTTATGAAGCTTCGCCTGTCGGCGCTTGCGCTGGGAACCACACTTTTGGTGGGGTGTGCGAGCTCCGGTACTGAGCAGCAGGGGCGTTCGGACCCATTTGAAGGGTTCAACCGTACCATGTACAACTTCAACTTTAACGTGTTGGATCCCTATGTTGTTCGACCGGTAGCAGTGGCCTGGCGTGATTATGTTCCGCAGCCGGCGCGTAATGGTTTAAGCAACTTTACGGGGAACCTTGAAGAACCGGCCGTCATGGTCAACTATTTCCTGCAAGGCGATCCTTATCAGGGGATGGTGCACTTTACCCGTTTTTTCCTGAATACCCTGTTAGGTATGGGCGGCTTTATCGATGTGGCAGGTATGGCTAATCCGAAGTTGCAGCGCGTTGAACCACACCGCTTTGGCAGTACGTTAGGCCACTATGACGTGGGTTACGGGCCGTATATGCAGCTTCCGTTCTACGGTAGTTTCACACTGCGTGATGACGGCGGCGATATGGTCGATACCCTGTATCCGGTACTGTCCTGGCTGACCTGGCCGTTGTCGATAGGCAAATGGACGGTTGAAGGGATTGAAACTCGCGCGCAATTGCTCGATTCTGACGGTCTGCTGCGTCAGTCTTCCGATCCTTACATTATGGTGCGTGAAGCTTACTTCCAGCGTCATGACTTTATTGCGAACGGTGGGAAACTCAAACCAGAAGAAAACCCGAACGCGAAAGACATTCAGGACGATTTAAAAGAGATCGATTCTGAGTAAGGAATTGGGCAAATAAAAAGGTGAGCTAAAAAGCTCACCTTTTTTACGTATGAAGAAAATCAGAATGCGTAGTTGAAGTTTGTACCAAACAGCCAGGCTTTACCTTCAGAGTCGAAAGTATAGTTGCCTTCTTGCACTGTTACTTTTTGTCCGTGCATGTAAGACACACCGACGTCGATAGAGGCATCGTCATTGAACGCATAAGTTGTACCTGCACTCAACCACAGGCGATCCTGATCCGGAATCGAGATGGAACGCTTGCTTGCTGGAACCGGGCTATCGTCATAAGCAATACCGGTACGGAACGTCCAGCTTTTATCCATATAGTAAGTCGTACCCAATGCAATGCGGTAAGAATCTTTGAAGCCTTCTTCTTTATAGAACAGTGTCTGTCCATTGGAACCTGTTGCTTTCAGCTCCTGGAACTGACTCCAGCTGGTATAGGCCATGCTGTAGTGGATAGCCCACTGTGGTGCAATACGGTTATAACCTGACAATTCCCACATTTCAGGCAGGTTAAGCGTCAGAGAACCCGGGACGGTGGCATTGGTCGTTCCCCATGGGAATGTAGTGCCAGCGCCAGGTATGGCGTTCGCCTGGGTACGGATGCCACTCTTATAATCGCCATCAAAATCAATTTTAACTTCAGAACGGTACGTTAAACCATAACGGTTATTTTTATCCAGTTCGTACAAAATCCCGGCGTTCCAGCCGTAGCCCCATTCGTCCCCTTTCAGGCTGGCAATTTTGTTGCTGACCTTCGGTAATGCAGCCGTTTGCTCACCAGAATAACGTTCAATTTTTGCATCAGCATAAACGGCGTTAAAACCGAGACCGAAGCTCCAGCTATCATTCAGACGGTAGGCACCGCTCAGGTTAAGGTTGACCGTTTTAAGGTCGGTCTTACCGCCGTATTCACCAACGATGTAGCTGTCGTTAAATTCGGTAGCCAGACCATAGTTTGAGGTAACGGAAGCACCCCAACCAAACTGTTCGTTGATAGGCATCACGAAGTGAGCATTGGGAACCCACGCCGTAGGCGCGATGTTGTCCGCATCAGTGCTGCGTCCGGTGTATGGCGATTTACCGGAAATATTAACGTCTGGATCGATATACACCGCACCTGCTGAGAAAGTAGGGCGATCGAACATCATAATCAGTGCCGGGTTACGACTGGCGTTTCCTGCATCATCTGCAATTGCGCCTTCACCCGAATATGCCCGGCCAAGGCCAGAGGAAGAAAATTCGTTTAACTGAAAGCCTGCAGACCAGGCCTGTGTGGAGATAATTGCCACTGCGACTGCGAGAGCAGACTTTGTAAACAGGGTTTTCTGGCTCATGACCATAACCTCATAGATTTATTTTTATACAAACAATGTTACATACCGTAACAGGAGCGCGAAGTGTAGGGTCTGAGGTACGACTTAGAAATCAGACCAGTGGCGTGAGTATAGGTCGGACCAGCTGGAATGTTGCAAGTATGTTTATAAATATTTTCAAATTTGATCAGAGAAACGCGATCCAGCTGGCAAAATTGCGGAGGTGCGCACTCACCTGTTTGGGCGATTTTTGTTTTAGATCATTTTTAAGTGTGATTTCGGTCACTTATCGCATTTCGTACAATTAACGACTGGAGAGGCGAATAATGGGAGCGTAAAATATCCCTATCGTTTATCTGGCACCTCAGGTGCGAATACAGAGGAAATCTACAATGAGTAAATGCAGTGCTGATGAAACCCCGGTTTGCTGCTGTATGGATGTTGGCACCATCATGGACAACTCCGATTGCACCGCGTCCTACAGCCGTGTGTTCGCGAATCGCGCAGAGGCAGAAGAAACACTGGCCGCTCTGACTGAAAAGGCACGTGGCGTGGAATCTGAGCCTTGCCAAATCACTTCGACCTTTACTGAAGTGTCAGAAGGTGTGCGTCTGGATATCGACTTTGTTTTTGCCTGTGAAGCTGAAACGCTGATTTTCCAGCTGGGCCTGCGTTAATCCCCTCTGCAAAAGCCCTTGCTATCTGATAGCAAGGGCTTTTTCGTAACTGTCAGTGATTATTCACTGTGTCTTAGCTCCCACTTTCTTTTCTCCCCGCTTGGCTAAATGTAAAAAATTGGTTAAGACTATGATCAGGTCAGACCACTTATTTTATTTTTTTACAGGGGAGTGTTATGAGTCAGGCTTTACCGCTGGTTACCCGCCAGGGCGACCGTATTGCCATTGTAAGTGGATTGCGTACGCCATTTGCTCGTCAGGCTACCGCGTTTCATGGCATTCCCGCCGTTGATTTAGGTAAAATGGTCGTCGGTGAGCTGCTGGCGCGCAGCGAAATTCCTGCCGATGTGATCGAGCAACTGGTTTTTGGTCAGGTGGTGCAAATGCCTGAAGCACCAAATATTGCTCGTGAAATTGTGCTGGGAACCGGCATGAATGTACATACCGATGCATACAGCGTGAGCAGGGCCTGCGCGACCAGTTTCCAGGCGGTGGCGAATGTCGCGGAAAGTCTGATGGCGGGGTCTATTCGTGCTGGAATTGCGGGTGGTGCGGACTCCTCGTCAGTCTTGCCTATTGGCGTTAGTAAAAAGCTGGCGCGGGTGCTGGTGGATGTCAATAAGGCCCGGACAACCGGTCAACGTCTTAAACTCTTTTCCCGATTGCGCTTACGTGACCTGATGCCTGTGCCGCCAGCCGTCGCCGAGTATTCTACCGGTTTGCGTATGGGGGATACGGCTGAGCAAATGGCCAAAACCTATGGTATTACCCGAGAGCAGCAGGATGCTCTGGCGCACCGCTCTCATCAGCGTGCCGCTCAGGCATGGGCTGAAGGAAAGCTGGCAGATGAGGTAATGACTACCTACGCGCCACCGTTTAAAGATCCTTTTTCAGAAGATAACAACATTCGCGGTAACTCTACGCTGGCCGATTACGCCAAACTACGTCCGGCGTTTGACCGCAAGCACGGCACCGTCACCGCGGCAAACAGTACCCCGCTAACGGACGGCGCAGCCGCCGTGATCATGATGACAGAGTCGCGTGCGAAAGAGTTGGGGCTGGTGCCGCTGGGGTACTTGCGTAGTTTTGCTTTTACCGCCATCGATGTCTGGCAGGACATGCTGCTGGGACCGGCGTGGTCAACACCGCTTGCCCTGGAGAGAGCCGGTCTGACGATGGCAGATTTAACCCTGATCGATATGCATGAAGCCTTTGCCGCGCAAACGCTGGCGAATCTTCAGCTGTTGGGTAGCGAACGTTTTGCCCGCGACGTGCTGGGCAGGGGGCATGCCACTGGCGAGGTTGATGACAGTAAATTTAACGTGCTGGGCGGATCGATTGCCTATGGACACCCCTTTGCTGCCACCGGTGCGCGCATGATCACTCAAACCCTCCATGAGCTGCGTCGTCGTGGCGGCGGTTTTGGTTTAGTGACAGCCTGTGCAGCTGGTGGTCTGGGTGCGGCAATGGTTCTGGAGGCGGAATAATGGAAATGACATCGGCTTTTACACTAAACGTACGTCTGGATAACGTTGCTGTTGTCACCATTGATGTGCCCGGAGAGAAAATGAACACCCTGAAAGCAGAGTTTGCTTCTCAGGTGCGGGCCATTCTGAAACAAATCCGCGATAACAAAGCATTGCGTGGTGTGGTGTTTATTTCGGCTAAACCCGATAACTTCATTGCCGGGGCAGATATCAACATGATTGGTAGCTGTCGCAGCGCGCAGGAAGCCGAAACGCTGGCCCGTCAGGGGCAGCAGATGATGGCTGAAATTAATGCTTTACCGATCCCGGTTATCGCCGCGATTCATGGTGCATGCCTCGGCGGTGGCCTGGAGATGGCGCTGGCGTGCCACAACCGTATTTGTACCGATGATGCTAAAACCGTACTGGGTTTACCTGAAGTACAACTTGGCTTGTTGCCCGGCTCCGGTGGTACGCAGCGGCTGCCGCGCCTGATTGGCGTCAGTACCGCACTGGATATGATCCTCACCGGAAAACAATTACGCGCAAAACAGGCGCTGAAAGTTGGTTTAGTGGATGAGGTTGTACCGCATTCCATTTTGCTGGAAGCGGCCGTTGAACTGGCTAAAAAGGACAGTTCTGCGCAACGAACACTGCCCGTGAGAGAGCGAGTGTTGGCGGGGCCGCTGGGGCGGGCGCTGTTGTTCCGCATGGCCAGTAAAAAGACGGCGCAAAAAACGCAAGGTAACTACCCTGCAACAGAACGTATCCTTGAGGTCATCGAAACCGGGCTAGCGCAAGGCAGCAGTAGTGGTTACGACGCAGAGGCCCGCGCGTTTGGTGAGTTGGCGATGACATCCCAGTCTCAGGCGCTACGGCACATCTTTTTTGCCAACACCGACGTGAAAAAGGATCCGGGAAGTGATGCGAAGCCCGGCCCGCTGGACAGCGTTGGCATTTTGGGCGGCGGTCTGATGGGGGGCGGTATTGCTTATGTGACGGCCTGTAAAGGCGGCTTGCCTGTGCGCATCAAAGATATAAACGCTAAGGGAATCAACCATGCGCTGAAGTATAGCTGGGATCAGCTTGAAACGAAGGTTCGTCGCCGTCATATCAAAGCCAGCGAACGCGATAAACAACTGGCGCTGATTTCGGGATCGATCGACTACCGTGGCTTTGCGCATCGCGATTTGATTATTGAAGCCGTGTTTGAAGATTTGTCGCTAAAACAACGGATGGTGGCAGAAGTTGAGCAAAATTGCGCACCTCATACCGTTTTTGCTTCTAACACCTCATCTTTGCCCATTGGCGATATTGCTGCGAATGCTACCAGGCCTGAACAAGTGATTGGTTTACACTTTTTTAGTCCGGTGGAAAAAATGCCGTTGGTCGAAGTGATCCCACATGCCACGACCTCCGAGCAGACGATTGCAACTACCGTTAAGTTAGCGAAAAAACAGGGCAAAACGCCGATAGTGGTCAGAGATAAGGCCGGCTTTTACGTTAACCGCATTTTAGCGCCTTACATTAACGAAGCGATTCGTATGTTGACCGAGGGCGAGCGGGTCGAAACCATAGACGCCGCGCTGGTTAAGTTTGGTTTTCCAGTTGGGCCAATCCAACTTTTGGATGAGGTCGGAATTGATACGGGCACTAAAATTATACCAGTGCTTGAGGCTGCATACGGAGAACGTTTTAGCGCGCCTGCAAATGTTGTTGCTTCAATTTTGAATGACGATCGCAAAGGTAGAAAAAATGGTCGGGGTTTCTATCTTTATGGTGTGAAAGGGCGTAAAAGCAAAAAACAGGTCGACCCTGCAATTTATACGCTTATTGGCGTTCAGGGTCAGGGCCGACTTACCGCTGCGCAGGTAGCAGAGCGGTGCGTCATGTTAATGCTCAATGAAGCAGCTCGTTGTTTCGACGAGAAGATAGTCCGTAGCGCACGTGATGGCGACATCGGCGCTGTATTTGGTATTGGTTTTCCGCCATTCCTCGGCGGCCCGTTCCGGTATATGGATTCACTCGGCGCGGGAGAAGTGGTTGCGACTCTGCAACGGCTGACCACGCAATACGGCTCGCGGTTTGCGCCGTGTGAGCAGTTATTGCAGATGGCGGCACACAGTGAAAGATTCTGGAATATTGGGGAAACTGACCTGAATTCATGAGGTCAAAGGTAGGATGAATCCGCACTGAATGTATGGCTCGCGCTCAAAATGTAAACAGAGATTGACTATACTTACGCCGTTGAGGTAAAAAACAGCGTTTCATTCGGTGAATGGATAAGGCACAATGCCGGCCACCATATCGTTATCACAGCCAATAGGGGCTGTGAATAAAGGTATTGGTGATTCTGGTTAACAAAAGCGGTGCAATATGCAAGTTTTTATCATGCGTCACGGCGACGCGGCCCTCGATGCCGCCAGTGATTCGGTTCGTCCCTTAACCTCCTGTGGTTGTGACGAATCTCGCCTGATGGCGAACTGGCTGAAAGGTCAAAAAGTGGATATCGAACGTGTTCTGGTGAGCCCGTTCCTACGAGCCGAACAAACGCTGGATGTGGTGGGGGAATGTATGAATCTGCCAACCGGTGTGGATGTTTTGCCGGAGTTGACTCCCTGCGGCGATGTCGGTCTGGTCAGTGCCTATTTACAGGCTCTGGCCAATGAAGGTATCGCCACGGCACTGGTTATCTCTCACTTGCCTTTAGTGGGGTATCTGGTGTCTGAGCTTTGCCCAGGTGAAACACCGCCGATGTTTACCACATCAGCGATTGCCAGCGTAACGCTTGATGAGAGCGGGAAGGGGACTTTTAACTGGCAGATGAGCCCGTGTAACCTGAAAATGGCAAAAGCGATTTAAAAAGGTTGGTATCGGATAAGGCGCAGCCCTCATCCGAAAATGCAAAGAGCCGCAAACGCGGCTCTTTCTGTTTTTCTGCATCACGGAAGTTCGGGCGGTAGCCACTCTTCTACTTCAATTAGCACCAGCAGCGCGGCGTCGCCACCGTACTCTTTCGGTGCCTGATGAAAAGCCATCACGTGCGGATGCTGGGCCAGCCAGAGCGGCGTTTGCTGTTTCAGAATATGTTTTCCGTGGCCATGCATCACGCAGGCGCAAAATACATGCTCACGACGACAGGCGGCAATCAGCGCACCTAACTCTTGTTTGGCCTGCTGCTGGGTCAGCCCATGCAGATCGAGAAACAGCTCCGGAGAGTAATCGCCACGGCGCATTTTCTTCAGTTCGAAATGGCTGACGTCGGCACGCAGGTATCTTACCGGGCCGTCCGTATTCAGCAGCGGCTGAAACTCATCCGAGAAATAGTGGCTGGCATCAGCTTGCTCCTGTAGCAGTCTTTTAACCGGAACCTCGGCAATTTTTTTACGTGGAGGTCGGTGAACAATGGTGTCCTGTTTAATTTTACGCGTGCCGGTCATCAGCTGGCGAAACAGCGTCTGATCCTCCTCGCTGAGCGATGTTTTCTTTTTCATTCGAGAGTCTCAACTTTTATTTTCCATTAGTTTAACCCGACTCGGCGGGCATCCGATCGCTTAAAACGCAATTTTCGCGCTCAGGCCCTGTGTGAATGCTGATTTATCGCCGTCTTCGTGGCAAACTAGCCGCCGAAATTAATACGAGCATGCCCTGGAGGAATACGTGGATAAAATTTTCGTCGATGAAGCAGTGAGTGAACTGCATACCATTCAGGACATGTTGCGTTGGGCGGTCAGCCGTTTTAGCGCGGCGAACATCTGGTATGGCCATGGCACGGATAACCCATGGGACGAGGCCGTACAACTGGTGCTGCCGTCACTTTATTTGCCGTTGGATATTCCGGAAGACATGCGTACAGCGCGTCTGACCTCCAGCGAGCGTCATCGTATTGTTGAACGCGTGATTCGCCGCGTCAACGAGCGCATTCCGGTTGCTTATCTGACCAACAAAGCCTGGTTCTGCGGGCATGAGTTTTATGTTGATGAGCGCGTGCTGGTTCCGCGTTCACCGATTGGCGAGCTTATCAATAACCGCTTTGCGGGTCTTATTAATGAGCAGCCGCAGCATATCCTCGATATGTGTACCGGCAGCGGTTGTATTGCCATTGCCTGCGCGTATGCCTTCCCGGAAGCCGAAGTTGATGCGGTGGATATCTCCACTGACGCACTGGCGGTGACCGAACACAATATTGAAGAACACGGCCTGATCCATCACGTCACGCCGATCCGTTCCGATCTGTTCCGCGATCTGCTGAAAGTCCAGTATGACCTGATTGTGACCAACCCGCCGTATGTCGATGCGGAAGATATGTCCGATCTGCCAAACGAATATCGTCACGAACCTGAGCTGGGTCTGGCGTCCGGCAGTGATGGGCTGAAACTTACCCGCCGCATTCTGGGGAACGCCCCAGACTACCTGTCAGATAACGGTATTCTGATTTGTGAAGTCGGAAACAGCATGGTACATCTGATAGAGCAATATCCGGATGTACCGTTCACCTGGCTGGAGTTCGACAACGGCGGTGACGGCGTATTCATGCTGACCAAAGAGCAGTTAGTTGCTGCTCGTGAGCACTTCAGCATTTATAAAGACTAATTACACGCGCACATACACAACACTCATAACGGAGCCGTGATGGCAGGAAACACAATTGGACAACTCTTTCGCGTAACCACTTTCGGCGAATCACACGGGCTGGCGCTCGGTTGTATTGTCGATGGTGTTCCGCCGGGCATTTCTCTGACAGAAGCTGACCTGCAGCACGATCTCGACAGACGGCGTCCTGGCACATCGCGCTACACTACGCAGCGTCGTGAGCCGGATCAGGTGAAAATCCTCTCCGGGGTGTTCGAGGGCGTTACCACTGGCACCAGCATTGGCCTGCTGATCGAAAATACCGATCAGCGTTCACAGGATTACGGCGCGATTAAGGACGTTTTTCGTCCAGGACACGCCGACTATACCTATGAGCAAAAATATGGCCTGCGCGACTACCGTGGTGGCGGACGTTCGTCCGCACGTGAAACAGCGATGCGCGTGGCGGCCGGAGCGATTGCCAAAAAATATCTGGCGGAAAAGTTCGGCGTTGAGATTCGTGGTTGCCTGACGCTGATGGGTGATATTCCTTTGGAGATCAAAGACTGGTCCCAGGTGGAACTTAACCCGTTCTTTTGTCCGGACCCGGATAAACTCGAAGCGCTGGACGAACTGATGCGCGGGCTGAAGAAAGAGGGCGACTCCATCGGGGCGAAGGTGACCGTTGTTGCAAGCGGTGTGCCTGCGGGTCTTGGCGAACCTGTATTCGACCGCCTGGATGCTGACATCGCCCATGCGCTGATGAGCATTAACGCCGTTAAGGGCGTTGAGATTGGCGACGGATTTGACGTTGTTGCGCTGCGTGGCAGCCAGAACCGAGATGAAATCACCAAAGAAGGTTTCCAGAGTAACCATGCGGGCGGCATTCTGGGTGGGATCAGCAGCGGGCAACAAATCATTGCTCATATGGCGCTGAAACCGACGTCCAGTATTACCGTTCCAGGGCGCACCATTAACCGCTTTGGTGAAGAAGTCGAAATGATCACTAAAGGTCGTCACGATCCGTGCGTTGGGATCCGCGCCGTACCGATCGCCGAGGCGATGCTGGCGATCGTATTGATGGATCACCTGCTGCGTCAGCGGGCGCAAAATGCGGACGTGAAGACCGATATTCCACGCTGGTAAGAGATGAAAAAAACGGCACTTGCGGCGCTGGCTCTGTTTGCCAGTACCGCCTGTCTGGCGGCGACGCCCTGGCAGAAAATTACCCATCCGGTTGCGGGCAGCGCGCAGTCTATCGGCGCGTTTTCCAATGGCTGTATTGTTGGCGCAGATACGCTGCCTGTACAGTCAGAACATTATCAGGTGATGCGCACCGATCAGCGTCGTTACTTTGGCCATCCGGATCTGGTGAGGTTTATCCAGCGTCTGAGTAATCAGGCTAATAGTCAGGGGCTGGGCACGGTGTTAATCGGCGATATGGGTATGCCGGCCGGTGGGCGATTCAATGGCGGTCACGCCAGCCACCAGACGGGACTGGATGTGGATATTTTCCTGCAACTGCCGAAAACGCGCTGGACCCAGTCGCAACTGCTGCGGCCGCAGGCGTTAGATCTGGTCTCACAGGACGGCAAACGTGTTGTGCCATCACTGTGGAAACCGGAGATTTTTAGCCTGGTAAGGCTGGCTGCAAAAGATAATGAAGTAACGCGTATTTTCGTGAATCCGGCGATTAAGCAACAACTTTGTCTGGATGCAGGGACCGACAGGGACTGGTTGCGTAAAGTGCGGCCATGGTTCCAGCATCGTGCGCATATGCACGTGCGGTTACGTTGCCCTGCCGACAGCCTTGAGTGCGAAGATCAACCGTTACCGCCACCGGGTGACGGCTGTGGCGCAGAGCTGCAAAGCTGGTTCGAACCTCCAAAACCTGGAACCACCAAGCCTGAGAAGAAGACACCGCCGCCGTTGCCGCCTTCCTGCCAGGCGCTACTGGACGAGCATGTACTCTAATGGATCATTTTGCCTCTCTGTTTATGGTGTCGCCACTGCTGTTAGGTGTGCTTTTTTTTGTGGCGATGCTGGCAGGTTTTATTGATTCTCTGGCCGGAGGCGGTGGTCTACTCACCATCCCGGCATTGATGGCGGCCGGGATGCCACCAGCGCAAGCGCTGGCGACCAATAAGTTGCAAGCCTGCGGGGGATCTATCTCTTCCTCCCTCTATTTTATTCGTCGTGGCGTGGTTAATCTGGCGGATCAGAAGCTCAATATCTTCATGACGTTTGTCGGATCAATGAGCGGGGCGCTATTGGTTCAGCACGTGCAGTCAGATGTTCTGCGCCAGATCCTGCCGGTTCTGGTTATCTGTATTGGCCTTTACTTTCTGTTGATGCCGAAAGTGGGGGAAGAGGACCGACAGCGTCGATTGCACGGTTTACCTTTCGCGCTGGTGGCGGGAGGCTGCGTCGGTTTTTACGATGGCTTTTTTGGTCCGGCGGCAGGGTCGTTCTACGCGCTGGCCTTTGTCATGCTGTGCGGATACAACCTGGCGAAATCGACGGCCCACGCCAAAGTATTAAATGCCACATCGAATATCGGTGGGTTGTTGTTGTTTGCCCTCGGCGGCAAAGTGATTTGGGCGACAGGTTTTGTGATGCTCATTGGCCAGTTTATTGGCGCGCGGATGGGCTCTCGACTGGTGCTCAGCAAAGGACAAAAACTCATTCGGCCAATGATCGTTATTGTCTCCGCCGTGATGAGCGCCAAGCTACTTTATGATAATCATGGACAGGAGATTCTCCACTGGCTGGGGATGAATTAATGAATAATACGCACCACTACGAACAGTTAATTGAGATTTTTAACGGCTGCTTTGCCGATGAATTTAATACCCGTCTGATTAAAGGCGACGACGAACCGATCTATCTTCCTGCGGATGCGGAATTACCGTATCACCGTATCGTTTTTGCGCATGGTTACTACGCCAGTGCGTTACACGAAATTTCACACTGGTGCATCGCCGGTAAAGCTCGTCGTGAGCTGGTCGATTTTGGTTACTGGTACTGCCCGGACGGACGCGACGCGAAGACACAATGCCAGTTTGAAGATGTGGAAGTGAAGCCGCAGGCGTTTGACTGGTTGTTTTGCATGGCGGCGGGGTACCCGTTTAACGTCAGTTGCGACAACCTCGAAGGGGACTTTGAACCGGACCGCGTGGTATTCCAGCGCCGTGTTCATGCTCAGGTAATGGAGTACCTGGAAAAGGGGATCCCTGAACGTCCGGCGCGTTTTATTAACGCGTTACAGAATTATTATCACACGCCTGAACTTACGGCGGAACAATTCCCGTGGCCCGAAGCGCTCAACTGAAGCCGCTGCCACGTTTACAATGAGGAAAGAAGATGATCGCGGAGTTTGAATCACGCATTCTGGCATTAATCGACGATATGGTAGAGCACGCCAGCGATGATGAGTTGTTTGCCAGTGGTTATTTGCGTGGGCACCTGACGCTGGCTGTGGCTGAGCTGGATGCTGGCGAGGACCATTCCGCTGAGGCATTGTACGCCAATGTGACCAGCAGCCTGGAAAAAGCCATCAGCGCTGGCGAACTCTCGCCGCGTGACCAGGCGTTAGTGAAAGAGATGTGGGACACTTTATTTCAAAAGGCAACGCAATAATAATTGCAGTGGATTGTGCCGGATGGCGACGCGAAGGCGTCTTATCCGGCCTACGTGGACGGGGATTGTTGGCCTGATAAGCGTAGCGCCATCAGGCAATGATGAGATGGTATCTTATTTCACCGCTTTACCCTTCAATAACTTCCTTACCCACAGACGATTCGGATTCAGCGCAGCCAGCGTGCTGGCATCCATAGGGATAGGTTCATCGCTCATTTGCGATGCCAGAATTTCTGCACATAGCGGGGCAGTACACAGCCCGCGCGAGCCCAGCGCACCCAACATAAATAAATCGGAATAAACCGGGGCGTTTACGGCGTGCTCTCTGTCTTCGGCAAGAGTGGCATACTGGCTGAGCGTGGCGTCATAATCCGCGACGTTGCCGACCATTGGCATGTGATCGCGCGTGGCGCAGCGCACTCCACAACGGGCGGCATTGCCACTAACGTCTACTTCTTTTGCCCACGCGGCATTCGGGAAACAATCTATTAAGCGCTGACGGTTTTGCTGCTGATCGTCAGCGCGATACACCGTTTCTTCACTTCCGCGATGATAGCTGGCACCAATGCAGTGCTGCTGGTTTTGCGGGTTGTGCGGCGTGAGGTAGCCGTCATAGCACAGCACCTGACGCAGCGCTGAAAGCGAAGGCGTAGCAGGAATGTGACTCACCTGACCGCCTACGGAGTACACCGGTAGCGACTGCGTTTGTTCAACGCTGTTAATGCGATGCCCGTTAGCCAGAACTACCGCAGCGTGAGTGGCGGTTGCTCCACTGGCAAACGCCAATTTCCAGTTTTCTGTCTGTCGAGACAGTGAGGCCAGCGTATGTTGATACCGGGTGCGTAATCCCAGCGTTGCGGCATAGTCGAATACGGCGGCGGTTAACTGTGCCGGACATAGCCATCCTCCGGCGGGGTACTGAATCCCGCCGCATCCGGTTTTTACGCCTGTCGTTTGTAAAACCTGCTCTGCGTCAACCCCGACGGCGAGCGCATCGGGCAATTCAAGGGACAACATTTGGTCGATTTTTTGCTGGCTTTTCTCATCCCACGCCAGTTGCGTCACGCCGCACCAGTCATGCGCGAACTCAACGGGGAGGGCGTCATACAGCCGGCGGGCGAAAGTAAACGCGGTGGGGAAAAAGAGATTAATGGCCGCGTCATGCTTGCTCAGTAGCGGATAAAGAGCGCCCTGGCGATTGCCGGATGCACCCCCGGCTGGGTTGTCGTCGGCGCAATAGAGCGTGACCTGCCAGCCGCGGCGTAGTAACGCCAACGACAGCAATGCGCTGGCAATCCCCCCGCCAATAATGGCGGCTTCGCGTTTATCTGTTCCGGTACGTGCAAACCAGGGTGCCGAGGAGGGGAGCGCCAGCGTCTTATCCATTACGCCACAAAGCATTTCTCGTTTGCGACCAAAGCCTTTGCATTTTTGCATCGTAAATCCGGCTTCCTGCAATCCCCGACGCACAAAGCCTGCTGAGGTGAAGGTCGCCAGCGTGCCGCCGGGGCGAGCCAGACGGGCCATTGCGTTAAACAGCGTTGGCGTCCACATATCCGGATTTTTTGCCGGCGCGAAACCGTCCAGAAACCAGGCATCCACTTTTTGATTCAGGGAGTCATCCAGCTTGCTGGTCAGTTCATTAATATCACCAAACCACAGATCCAGCGTGACGCGTCCTTCATCAAGGAGCAGGCGATGGCATCCCGCCAGCGGCAGCGGCCATTGCTCTTGTAGCGCCGTGGCCCACGGGGCAAGTTCTGGCCAGTGCTGATGGGCTAAGGTCAGATCTTCACGCGTCAGCGGAAATTTTTCAAAACTGATGAAATGTAATCTTTCCAGGGTAGCGTCAGGGTGGGTATCGCGGAATTCGGCAAATGCCTGCCAGAGTGTCAGGAAGTTAAGTCCGGTGCCAAACCCGCTTTCTGCCACCACGAAGAGGGGACGTGAATGCGCAGGGAATCGCTGGGCGAGATGATTCCCGCCGAGAAAGACGTAACGTGTCTCTTCCAGCCCGTTATCATTAGAAAAATAGACATCGTCAAAATCTCGGGAAACAGGTGTACCCTCAGCGTTGAATTCAAGGTTGGCAGGTTGTATAGCGTATTGTTTCACGTAAGTTACTCGTCTGGCAGGCTGTGCCCCGATCTTAGCGATGAGTGCCTGGCTGCGCAAATTTCCACATTAAATGGCTGATCGGACTTGTTCGGCGTACAAGTGTACGCTATTGTGCCACTCGAAACTTTAAAATAGTGCGACTTACAGAGGTATTGAATGAAACGTGCAGTGATTACTGGCTTGGGCATCGTTTCCAGCATCGGTAATAACCAGCAGGAAGTCCTGGCATCTCTGCGTGAAGGACGTTCAGGGATCACTTTCTCTCAGGAGCTGAAGGACTCCGGCATGCGTAGCCACGTATGGGGCAACGTAAAACTGGATACCACTGGCCTCATTGACCGCAAAGTAGTGCGCTTCATGAGCGACGCATCCATCTATGCATTCCTTTCTATGGAACAGGCAGTGGCTGATGCCGGCCTTGCAGCAGAAGATTACCAGAACAACCCGCGCGTTGGCCTGATTGCAGGTTCCGGCGGCGGCTCCCCGCGTTTTCAGGTGTTCGGTGCTGACGCAATGCGTAGCCCGCGTGGTCTGAAAGCGGTTGGCCCGTATGTGGTCACCAAAGCGATGGCGTCCGGCGTTTCTGCCTGCCTCGCAACGCCGTTCAAAATCCACGGCGTAAACTACTCTATCAGCTCTGCCTGTGCGACATCCGCGCACTGTATCGGTAACGCGGTAGAGCAAATTCAGCTGGGCAAACAGGACATCGTTTTCGCTGGCGGCGGCGAAGAGCTGTGCTGGGAAATGGCGTGTGAATTCGACGCCATGGGCGCGCTGTCTACCAAATATAATGACGATCCGTCGAAAGCTTCCCGTACCTATGACGCAAACCGTGACGGTTTCGTTATTGCAGGCGGCGGCGGTATGGTCGTGGTTGAAGAGCTGGAACACGCGCTGGCACGTGGCGCGCACATCTATGCGGAAATCGTCGGTTACGGCGCAACGTCCGATGGCGCAGACATGGTTGCTCCGTCTGGCGAAGGCGCAGTACGTTGCATGCAGATGGCGATGCACGGCGTAGACACGCCGATCGACTACCTGAACTCCCACGGTACTTCTACTCCGGTAGGCGACGTGAAAGAGCTGGGTGCGATTCGTGAAGTGTTTGGCGACAACAGCCCGGCAATCTCCGCAACCAAAGCCATGACCGGTCACTCACTGGGCGCGGCTGGCGTTCAGGAAGCTATCTACTCTCTGCTGATGCTGGAACACGGCTTTATCGCGCCAAGCATCAACATTGAAGAACTGGACGAGCAGGCGGCAGGTCTGAACATCGTGACCAAACCGACCGAGCAGGCGCTGACGACTGTTATGTCTAACAGCTTCGGTTTTGGCGGCACCAACGCTACGCTGGTTATGCGTAAGCTGTAAGCGTAAGACTGAAAGATTATGCAAGAGGGGAGCCTGATGGCTCCCTTTTTTTATCTGTTCATCTTTTCGTATTCCGGCGCGATTTGTGCGGACCAGGTTTTAGCGCGTGCAATATCACCGGCGCTGTAGATAGGGTGTTCAAATTGATTGTCCAGATCCCGTACGCGGTAAATTTTCCAGCGTCCTTCTTCCCAACGCGTATACACCTCCAGCTGTATGGGGGCTTCTCCCCTCGGCCCGCCTAATTGTACTTCCACCGTTTCGCCACCGAGAAACGGCTGAGCGGGTTTAACCCGTAACAGCGGGATCCACTCCGGATCGTAATCCTGAACGTACATAAAGTAGTCCGAATTCAGTATTTCCTGCTCGTAAAGGCTGTCAATCAGAGCCAGACGATTGATAACGTCTTTCGCCACATAGCGTTGCATGAGTGCGGATGTATCCCGCTCTTGTGTGTAAGCGGACATCCATGCGAGATAGAATAGTTTTACATCCCGGGAGCTGTCGTGGCGCGCCGCAGAGCAGCCGCAAAGTAACAAAACCAGAGCAACCAGCGAGAGCGATTTCATTATGGTTTCCTGTAAATAGTAAATGACGGTTTTGCCGCCCGATAGCCAGGTCCGGCCCACATATCACGTTGTCTAAAATCGGAGTACCACGCCTGACCGTCAAATATCGCCATATGCCCGCTTGGGTTTCCTCCCTCATAAGGCTGAATGATGATGACATCTCCTGCCCGGGGCTGTTCAAATGTGCCGATGGGGCTGAAACCGGCACTTCTTAGCATGGGGCCATAATCTTTGGCATGATAAGTATGCCCAAGAGTGATGCCTCCTGCCTGAATGGCTTTGCGGGTATATTCCGCACAGCGTCCTTGAGAATGTGACCCCGCGTGTGATTTAGCGTGATTAACTGCTGTTGTTTTATTCCAGCTCATCGATGTTCCTGTTAATTGATTATGTAATAACAACGTGTATTTCTTTAACAGGATTCAAACTGATAAAAATGACCGATAATGCTATTAATATCTTTAATACATTAGCCTTTAATATAAATTAATTGGTTGAATGAATTTTTATTAATTTATTTATAATTGATGGTTATTTTTTTTTGGGGGGTTGTTTCTCTGATTTAGAGAGATAGCGTGATGGCCAAATTACGTCCGGCGTAGTTTCAAGCGCCTGCGCGATGATCAGCTCCGCCCGAGGCCAACTGCGGGTAAATACATTGCGTAAAGAGTCGGGAGATAACCCCGCTGAACGCGAAAGCTCTCTGAGCGTAATACCTCTTTTTTCCAGTGCACTTTTAATATCTGCACGATGCCAGTCTTGGCTTTTGTGTTCCATTCTGTAATCCTAAGAAGATGTGTTATCGGCACCGATATTTTTCAGGTTATAAATTAGAAAGACAAAAGAACGTTACTTTCTTTTTATCGTAGGAATATTGCCAGAATTAATTTGAAATTTCGCGGAAAAGAAAAAATATTTTTATTTCATCAGCAGAAAGGAAAGAAACTGATGGTAAAAGAGTGGTTCACGGTGAAGGAGTGTCTTGAATTGCCAGGGTTTCCGAGAAGCGCACCCGCTGTACGCTTGCGCTTAAATACCTACAGTGAAGGAAAAGCGGGTGTCAAACGTAAGCGCGCGAAGTCTAAGGCCGAGGAATTTCATATTTCAGTGTTTCCGCTGTATGTACGCTCGTATCTGAATGAAAACGAGAACACAGTAGCACCAGACCACAATATCGCGCAGGAAGCCGAACCTAAAGAGATTTGGGATATGATGTTCCGACTCCTGACGCCGCATCAACGTGAGCAGGTAACCGGGAAGTTCAGAGCGAAAGGCATTGATGCGGTATTTCCCTTTTTGTTTGTAGAGAAGTCAGCATTTTGATATACGCACCTGTGCTTTCACAGTTGACAGTCGGGGGCACTCGCAGGCAGACTCCAGCTTCAACATTATCCTCTTGATAATGCGTAAGCGTTTAACGTTATCCAACGCACCTTAATCCTGATAGTCAGGTAGAGGGGGCGTGGGCATTCCTCGCCTTACTCTGCATTTTGGAGTAACGCATGACAGCTGTAACCCAACAAGAAAAAACACCTTCGGCGAACGTTTCGCTGTTTCGCATCGCTTTTGCGGTTTTCCTGACCTATATGACGGTCGGTTTACCTTTGCCCGTCATTCCTCTGTTTGTGCACCAGGAGCTGGGCTATGGCAATACCATGGTCGGCATCGCCGTCGGCGTACAGTTTCTGGCGACGGTATTAACACGCGGCTACGCCGGGCGGTTAGCCGATCAATATGGTGCCAAACGCTCGGCGCTACAGGGGATGTTTGCCTGTGGGCTGGCGGGTGCGGCGTGGCTTTTAGCCGCGCTATTACCTGTTTCTGTTCCCGTAAAATTTGCGTTGCTAATCGTCGGTCGTTTGATCCTCGGTTTTGGCGAAAGCCAACTGCTCACCGGAACGTTGACCTGGGGGCTGGGGCTGGTCGGCCCAACACGCTCCGGTAAGGTGATGTCATGGAACGGAATGGCGATTTACGGCGCGCTGGCCGCCGGTGCGCCGCTGGGCTTGTTGATCCACAGCCACTTTGGCTTCGCGGCGCTGGCGGGGACGACGATGGTATTACCGCTGCTGGCATGGGCATTCAACGGCACCGTGCGTAAAGTGCCTGCACATGCAGGAGAACGTCCTTCGTTATGGAGCGTGGTAGGGCTTATCTGGAAACCGGGCCTGGGCCTGGCGCTGCAGGGCGTTGGCTTTGCGGTGATCGGTACATTTATTTCACTCTATTTTGTCAGCAACGGCTGGACGATGGCGGGGTTCACCCTGACCGCGTTTGGCGGGGCGTTTGTGCTGATGCGCATTCTGTTTGGCTGGATGCCGGACCGGTTCGGCGGCGTGAAGGTTGCCGTTGTCTCTTTGCTGGTGGAAACCGCAGGACTGATTCTGTTGTGGCAGGCCCCAACAGCCTGGGTTGCACTGCTTGGAGCGGCATTAACCGGGGCCGGGTGTTCGCTTATCTTCCCGGCCTTGGGCGTCGAGGTGGTGAAGCGAGTACCCGCGCAGGTTCGCGGTACGGCGCTGGGCGGTTACGCCGCATTTCAGGATATCTCCTACGGCATAAGCGGTCCGGTCGCCGGGGTGCTGGCTACCGCGTACGGTTATTCCTCAGTGTTCCTTGCCGGGGCGATATCAGCCGTGGTGGGGATTATTGTAACGTTGCTTACGCTGCGTAAAGGTTAAGCGACCAGCCAGAAAATGGCTAACGCAATCATCAATGCAACAAACAACAGTCCCGGTCGTGCCGACAGAGATTTAACCGTTTCAATCATCGGCGCGAACGGGCTGTAAATGGGTTGCAGATGACGCGGATCGCTGAGCTCGCGTTCTCGTTCCACGCGACGCAGGAAAATTTGATTGAGCAAGTCCTGTACCTGCACCGTGGTCAGAATCGATTGTGGTTGGATCTGATACGTCTGCTGCGCGTACTCTTTTATTGCTGTCAGCTCATTCGGCTCTAATGGCAGCTTCAGCGCAGCCTGGAGCGTTTGTAGCGTCGGGGCGCTTTGCAGGCTGAGCGTCTGGCGCGCCTGCAGCCAGGTGACCAGGTGCGTAAACTGTTTGGCAGGGATCAGCTCACCGCTTTTTACGCCAGACAACTCCAGCATCGACTGCCAGATCATCTTCCCGGATTCTCCCGTGGCCGCCGCCAGTTTGGTAACTAACTGGTTCAGCGTATTGTGCTCTGCGGGGAGCAACGGGCGATCGGTTGCCGGGCGCTGCTGCGGCTGTGGTATCGACAGCTGCCCTTGCTGCAGCAGTGTGAGTACGTTCTTCAACTGCTCAGGCGTGAGCTGACTGAGTGCCGTTTGCCCATACTGCTGACGGATAAAATCACTCACCGCCTGGCGATTATTTCCCTGGCTCAGTAATTCAGTGAGCTGCGAAAGCACCTGACGATTAACATGATTTTGCTGAGCAACTCCCAGCCGTTGGTTAAGGTTTTGCTCAGCGGCTGGAAAGTGACGTGACTGCAGCGGAGTATCACTTTTGACGCCCAGATCGTGCTTCATTCCGGCCCACACCTCAGCACTTTGCTGCTGGGTGAGTGAAATCAAACGGGTAATTAGTCGTTCCAACACAGTACGTTGTTGCGTGGATAACGGTTGTTCACCCGCAGCGGAAGGGGCATTTTGGCCTTCGCCGGGAGGGCGTGCGGGCGTACCTGAAATGGGCTGCATCATCTCTGTTCCTTAAATCTGTGCTGACCAGGTCTCGCAGTATGCCTGGCGGCGAGATTATGGCACACTTGCCCGGTTAACTCTCGTTCTCAAACAGGTGCGAAAGACGTGAAAATCCTCGTTGATGAAAATATGCCCTATGCCCGCGAACTGTTCAGTCGTTTGGGGGAGGTCAAAGCGGTTCCCGGTCGTCCGATTCCCGTTGCTGAACTGGATGATGCGGATGCTTTAATGGTGCGCTCGGTGACGAAAGTAAATGAATCACTGCTTGGCGGAAAACCGGTTAAATTTGTCGGTACGGCAACCGCTGGCACAGACCATGTGGATGACGCCTGGCTTGCACAGGCGGGGATCGGTTTTTCCGCCGCGCCCGGTTGTAACGCGATAGCGGTCGTAGAATATGTTTTTTCAGCGTTGCTGATGCTGGCGGAGCGTGACGGGTTTGCGTTACGCGATCGCACCGTAGGCATTGTGGGTGTGGGCAACGTGGGTGGGCGTTTGCAGGCGCGTCTGGAAGCGCTGGGGATCCGCACGCTGCTGTGCGATCCACCGCGAGCCGATCGCGGTGACGAGGGCGATTTCCGCTCACTGGACGAACTGGTAGAGCAAGCCGATGTGCTGACTTTCCATACGCCACTGTTTAAGGACGGACCCTACAAAACGCTGCACATGGCGGATGATGCGCTGATTAGCCGACTGAAGCCGGGCACTATTCTGATCAACGCCTGCCGTGGGCCGGTCATCGACAATACAGCATTGCTGAGCCGGCTGAATGCAGGTCAGTCGCTGAGCGTTGTGCTGGATGTCTGGGAAGGAGAGCCGGATCTCAATGTGGCGTTGCTGGAGAAAGCCGATATCGGCACGGCGCACATTGCCGGGTATACCCTCGAAGGAAAAGCGCGTGGCACCACGCAGGTCTTTGAGGCCTATAGTAAGTTTATTGGTCACGAGCAGCACGTTGCGCTCAGTACCCTGTTACCCACGCCGGAATTTGGTCGTATCACCCTGCATGGCCCGTTAGATCAGCCAACGCTGAAAAGGCTGGTGCATTTAGTGTATGATGTGCGCCGCGATGATGCGCCGCTGCGTAAAGTCGCTGGAATTCCGGGTGAGTTTGATAAACTGCGTAAAAATTACCTTGAGCGTCGTGAATGGTCGTCTTTATATGTGATGTGTGACGACGCAACGGCTGCTGCCTTATTGTGTAAGCTGGGTTTTAACGCTGTTCATCATCCGGCACATTAATGTCTTCTTAATGCTCCCTGTCGAATAATGCGACAGGGACGCTTACGTATTTCTTGGAGTAAATCACCATGTCTGAAGGCTGGAATATTGCCATTCTGGGCGCAACGGGCGCCGTAGGCGAAGCCCTGCTCGATACGCTGGCTGAACGCCAGTTCCCGGTCGGTGAAATTTATGCGCTGGCGCGTAATGAAAGCGCCGGTGAGCATCTGCGTTTTAACGGTAAATCGGTCATAGTGCAGGACGTTGCAGACTTTGACTGGACGCAGGCACAGTTGGCATTTTTTGTTGCGGGCACTGAAGCCACCGCCGCATGGGTAGAAGAAGCAACAAATGCGGGTTGCCTGGTGATTGACAGCAGCGGTCTGTTCGCGCTTGAACCAGACGTTCCGCTGGTGGTTCCGGACGTTAACCCGTTCGTGCTGGCGGATTACCGTAACCGCAATGTGATTGCGGTACCAAACAGCCTGACAAGCCAGTTGCTGTCTGCGCTGAAACCATTGATTGATGACGGCGGGCTGTCACGGATTACGGTGACCAATATTATTTCGGCTTCCGCTCACGGCAAAAAAGCCGTAGACGCACTGGCCGGACAAAGCGCGAAATTGCTTAACGGCATCCCGATTGACGAAGATGATTTCTTTGGTCGTCAGCTGGCGTTCAATATGCTGCCGCTGCTGCCCGATCGCGAAGGCAGCGTGCGTGAAGAGCGTCGTATTGTTGATGAAGTGCGCAAAATTATGCAGGATGACGGTCTGCTTATCTCAGCCAGCATCGTGCAGTCCCCGGTGTTTTATGGCCACGCGCAGATGGTGAATTTTGAGGCTCTGCGCCCGTTGGCGGCGGAAGAAGCACGTGATGCGTTTTCACGCGGCGAAGACGTGGTGTTGTCGGAAGAAACCGACTTCCCGACCCAGGTTGGCGATGCATCGGGCACGCCGCACCTTTCTATTGGCTGCGTGCATAACGATTACGGTATGCCGGAGCAAGTTCAGTTCTGGTCTGTGGCAGACAACGTACGCTTTGGCGGCGCGTTAATGGCGGTGAAAATTGCGGAAAAACTGGTGCAGGAGTACCTGTACTAATGTCTGACCAGCAACAGCCGTCAACCCATAAAATTGCGCTGGGCATTGAGTATGACGGCAGCAAATATTATGGCTGGCAGCGCCAGAACGAAGTGCGTAGCGTTCAGGAAAAACTGGAAAAAGCGCTTTCTCAGGTGGCGAACGAACGCATTAATGTTTTTTGTGCAGGTCGCACGGATGCGGGCGTTCATGGCACTGGGCAGGTCGTGCATTTTGAAACCACTGCCCAGCGTAAAGATGCGGCCTGGACACTGGGGGTAAATGCGAATTTACCTGGTGACATCGCCGTGCGCTGGGTGAAAGCTGTACCTGATGATTTTCATGCCAGATTTAGCGCTACGGCTCGCCGTTATCGCTACATCATCTACAATCATCGGTTGCGCCCTGCGGTTTTGGGTAAAGGGGTAACCCATTATTATGAACCGCTGGACGCTGAGCGTATGCATCGTGCAGCCCAGTGTCTGATTGGCGAAAATGATTTTACCTCGTTCCGGGCGGTGCAGTGTCAGTCGCGCACACCGTGGCGTAACGTGATGCACATTAACGTCGAACGTTTCGGTGCATATGTGGTGGTGGATATTAAAGCGAATGCCTTTGTACATCATATGGTCAGGAATATTGTCGGCAGCCTGATGGAAGTTGGCGCCAACAACCAGCCGGAGAGCTGGATAGCAGAACTGTTAGCGGCAAAGGACAGAACGCTGGCAGCGGCAACGGCGAAAGCGGAAGGACTGTATCTGGTTGCAGTAGATTACCCGGACCGGTTCGACCTGCCAAAACCGCCTATGGGCCCGCTATTTCTGGCGGACTAATTTGAGTCGTATAAAGGCATAACTATGGACCTGATTTACTTTCTTATTGATTTTATCCTGCACATTGATGTGCACCTGGCGGAGCTGGTCGCGGAATACGGTATCTGGGTATACGCGATTCTGTTTCTGATCCTGTTCTGCGAAACCGGGCTGGTGGTGACACCATTCCTGCCGGGAGACTCGCTGCTGTTTGTTGCTGGTGCGCTTTCTGCGCTGCCGACCAATGATCTCAATGTTCATCTGATGGTGGCGCTGATGATTGTGGCGGCGATTGTGGGCGATGCAGTGAACTACACGATTGGCCGATTGTTCGGGGAAAAACTTTTCAGTAACCCGAACTCCAAAATTTTCCGCCGCAGCTACCTGGATAAAACCCATGCGTTCTACGAGCGTCATGGCGGTAAGACGATTATCCTGGCGCGTTTCGTGCCTATCGTGCGCACATTTGCGCCGTTTGTTGCCGGTATGGGACATATGTCCTACCGTCACTTTGCGATGTATAACGTCGTAGGTGCATTGCTGTGGGTATTGTTGTTCACCTACGCAGGCTACCTGTTCGGCGATCTGCCGATTGTCCAGGAAAACCTGAAATTACTGATTGTGGCGATTATCGTCCTTTCCGTATTGCCGGGGGTGATTGAAGTAATTCGCCATAAACGTGCTGCGTCACGGGCTGCAAAATAGAAAGTAACTCAGCGGTTCGACCACTTTTTTATCCAAAGTTTCGGGCTGTTATGTTTTAATGTGCAACATTCATGGTCTGTTAGGGGCAAAAATGGCATTATGCGCCCCTTATAACAAAGCTGACTAGGGTTCAGGCAGAAAGGTCACCAATGAGCTGGATTGAACGAATTAAAAGCAACATTACTCCCACCCGCAAGGCAAGCATTCCTGAAGGGGTGTGGACCAAGTGTGATAGCTGCGGTCAGGTTTTATACCGTGCTGAGCTGGAACGTAATCTTGAGGTCTGTCCGAAGTGTGACCATCATATGCGCATGTCGGCGCGCAATCGCCTGCATAGCCTGTTAGATGAAGGTTCTCTTGTGGAACTGGGTAGCGAGCTTGAGCCGAAAGACGTGCTGAAGTTTCGTGACTCTAAAAAATACAAAGACAGACTGGCTTCTGCGCAGAAAGAAACCGGCGAGAAAGATGCGCTGGTGGTGATGAAAGGCACGCTGCATGGTATGCCGGTCGTTGCTGCGGCATTCGAGTTCGCGTTTATGGGCGGCTCCATGGGCTCTGTGGTCGGTGCGCGTTTTGTCCGTGCCGTTGAGCAGGCACTGGAAGACAACTGTCCGCTGATCTGCTTCTCCGCTTCTGGCGGGGCGCGTATGCAGGAAGCGCTGATGTCTCTGATGCAGATGGCAAAAACCTCTGCTGCGCTGGCGAAAATGCAGGAACGCGGTTTACCGTATATTTCTGTACTGACCGACCCAACAATGGGTGGTGTTTCCGCAAGCTTCGCGATGCTGGGCGATCTCAACATTGCAGAGCCGAAAGCACTGATTGGCTTCGCGGGTCCGCGTGTTATCGAGCAAACCGTACGTGAGAAACTGCCGCCGGGATTCCAGCGCAGCGAGTTCCTGATTGAAAAAGGCGCTATCGATATGATCGTCCGCCGTCCGGAAATGCGCCTGAAACTGGCAAGTATCCTGGCGAAGCTGATGAATCTTCCTGCGCCGAATCCGGATGAGCCGCGTGAAGGCGAGGTGGTATCTCCGGTACCCGATCAGGAATCAGAAGCCTGATAACTTACTCTATGGATTTCGAGTTGCAGGAAGGCGGAAAGAGAGTGAACCCCGATGAGCTTGCACGGGCAAGTGATTCGGGTGAGCGAGAGCAGCCAACACACCTGCAGCTTGAAAGACGACGAGTAAAAAAGGGCAGGGCCAACTGGCGCTGCCTTTTGCTTTAATCTACGTAATAAAATTACAGGCATCATGGACAATAAACGTATTCCTCAAGCCGCGTCGCCCCTGGCGTCGTGGCTTTCTTATCTGGAAAACCTGCACAGTAAAACCATCGATCTTGGCCTTGAACGCGTAAGCCAGGTAGCGCGCAAACTGGGTGTATTGAAACCCGCGCCATTTGTGTTTACGGTGGCAGGAACCAACGGAAAAGGCACGACCTGTCGTACGCTGGAGTCTGTGCTGACTGCGGCAGGCTATAAAGTTGGGGTGTACAGTTCGCCTCATCTGGTGCGTTACACGGAACGCGTACGCGTGCAGGGGGGGGAACTGCCGGAATCAGCCCATACCGCCTCGTTTGCTGAGATTGAAGACGCTCGTGGTGATATTTCCCTGACTTACTTTGAATACGGTACGTTATCGGCACTCTGGCTGTTTAAACAGGCCCAACTGGATGTCGTTATTCTGGAAGTGGGATTAGGCGGCCGCCTTGACGCCACCAATATCGTCGATGCCGATGTCGCTGTAGTCACCAGTATTGCGCTTGACCATACTGACTGGCTGGGCCCGGATCGCGAAAGTATTGGTCGTGAGAAGGCGGGCATTTTCCGTGCAGAGAAACCGGCTATCGTCGGCGAACCTGAAATGCCTTACACCATCGCGGATGTCGCGCAAGAGTGCGGGGCGATTTTGCAACGCTGCGGCGTGGACTGGCGCTATGCGGTCACTGAGAACGACTGGTCGTTTACGGATGCTCATGGAACGTTGGCGCATTTGCCGTTGCCGCAGGTGCCACAACCTAATGCTGCTACCGCACTGGCCGCGCTGCGCGCAAGCGGGCTGAACGTTAGCGAGCAGGCGATTCGTGACGGCATCGAACGCGCGATTTTACCGGGGCGCTTCCAGATTGTGAGCGAGTCGCCGCGAGTGATTTTCGATGTTGCCCATAATCCGCATGCGGCAGAGTATCTGACCGGACGTCTGAAAAAGTTAGTGAAAAGCGGGCGTGTACTTGCGGTTATCGGTATGCTACATGATAAAGATATTGCCGGTACGTTAGCCTGGTTAAAAAGCGTGGTTGACGTCTGGTACTGTGCGCCCCTGGAAGGGCCGCGTGGCGCAACGGCAGAACAACTGCTGGAGCACCTGGGCAAAGGCAACGCTTATGACAGCGTGGCGCAGGCATGGTCTGCAGCACTTGCTGAGGCGAAGCCAGAAGATACCGTGTTGGTGTGTGGATCCTTTCACACTGTCGCACATGTCATGGAAGTAATAGACGTGGGGAGAAGCGGTGGCGAGTAAGTTTCAGAATCGATTAGTCGGCACAATTGTGCTAGTCGCGCTCGGGGTAATTGTGCTTCCCGGGCTGCTTGACGGGCAGAAAAAGCATTATCAGGATGAATTTGCAGCGATCCCACTGGTGCCTAAACCCGGTGATCGCGATGAACCAGACATGATGCCTGCAGCGACGCAGGCGCTGCCGACTCAGCCGCCGGAAGGGGCGGCAGAAGAGGTGCGTGCGGGTGATGCTGCCGCGCCATCGTTGGATCCATCACGTTTGACGACGGCAAACAGCGCGGAATTAGATCCTGTCCCTGCGCCTGTGGAACCACCGAAACCTAAACCGAAACCGCAGCCTGTTGCCGTCGCTCCGACGCCGGCACCGACTCCAGCGCCGAAACCGGCCGCTGAAGAAGCGCCAGCCCCAACCGGCAAAGCGTACGTTGTACAGCTCGGTGCGCTGAAAAATGCGGATAAGGTCAATGAGATCGTGGGTAAACTTCGTGGCGCGGGCTTCCGGGTATATACTTCCCCGTCAACGCCGGTGCAGGGTAAAATAACCCGCATTCTCGTCGGGCCGGACGCCTCCAAAGATAAGCTAAAGAACTCGCTGGGCGAGCTGCAGAAGATCTCTGGTCTGAGTGGCGTCGTGATGGGGTACACCCCTAATTAAGGGATTGCGCTGTTTACGGCGCAGCTCTGATTCAGGCCGGATACGGTGTTTTCACCGCTATCCGGCAGTGCCCGAAGAGGCATAAAACGGTATGGCGTTGAAGATTTTTTCAGCGCCATTTTTATTTACGCGTGGAAAGGAAATCCCTACGCAAACGTTTTCTTTTTCTGTTAGAATGCGCCCCGAACAGGACGACAGGGCGTAAAATCGTGGGACACATATGGTCTGGATTGATTACGCCATTATCGCGGTGATTGGTTTTTCCTGTCTGGTTAGCCTGATCCGTGGCTTTGTTCGTGAAGCATTATCGTTGGTGACTTGGGGTTGTGCTTTCTTTGTCGCCAGCCATTACTACACTTACCTGTCTGTCTGGTTTACGGGCTTTGAAGACGAACTGGTTCGAAATGGGATTGCTATCGCGATACTGTTCATCGCGACACTTATCGTCGGCGCTATCGTTAACTTTGTGATAGGCCAACTGGTAGAGAAAACAGGACTGTCGGGTACCGACAGGGTGTTGGGGATCTGCTTCGGTGCTTTGCGTGGAGCGTTGATCGTTGCCGCCATACTGTTCTTTCTCGATACCTTTACCGGTCTGTCGAAAAGTGAAGACTGGGGTAAGTCGCAGCTGATTCCGCAGTTCAGTTTCATCATCAGATGGTTCTTTGACTATCTGCAAAGCTCGTCAAGTTTCTTGCCCAAAGTATAAACTTTGGGTCGTTGCTGAACGAGGAAAAGACGTATGTGCGGTATTGTCGGTATCGCCGGTGTTATGCCGGTAAACCAGTCGATTTATGACGCGTTAACGGTGCTCCAGCATCGTGGTCAGGATGCTGCGGGCATCATCACCATTGATGCCAACAACTGCTTCCGCTTGCGTAAAGCAAACGGAATGGTGAGCGATATTTTTGAAGCGCGCCATATGCAGCGTTTGCAGGGCAATATGGGCATCGGTCATGTGCGTTACCCAACGGCTGGCAGCTCCAGCGCCTCCGAAGCTCAACCTTTTTACGTCAACTCACCGTATGGCATCACGCTTGCCCATAATGGCAACCTGACCAACGCGCATGAGTTGCGTAAAAAGCTGTTTGAAGAAAAGCGCCGCCACATCAATACCACTTCAGATTCTGAAATTCTGCTGAATATTTTCGCCAGCGAGCTGGATAACTTCCGCCATTACCCGCTGGAGGCCGACAATATTTTTGCTGCCATTGCGGCAACCAACCGCCAGATTCGCGGCGCCTATGCCTGCGTGGCGATGATTATCGGTCACGGTATGGTTGCCTTCCGCGACCCTAACGGTATCCGTCCGCTGGTAATGGGCAAACGCGATATTGGCGATGGCCGTACCGAGTACATGGTGGCGTCTGAGAGCGTAGCGCTGGACACGTTGGGCTTTGAATTCCTGCGCGACGTAGCCCCTGGCGAAGCGGTGTATATCACCGAAAAAGGCCAGCTGTTTACCCGTCAGTGTGCTGATAACCCGGTGAGCAATCCGTGTCTGTTTGAATACGTTTACTTCGCTCGTCCTGACTCCTTTATCGACAAGATTTCTGTCTACAGCGCCCGTGTGAATATGGGGACTAAGCTTGGCGAAAAAATTGCCCGTGAGTGGGAAGATCTGGACATCGACGTAGTAATCCCAATCCCGGAAACCTCCTGCGATATCGCGCTGGAAATTGCCCGTATTCTCGGTAAGCCGTACCGTCAGGGGTTTGTGAAAAACCGCTATGTGGGACGTACCTTTATCATGCCGGGCCAGCAGCTGCGCCGTAAATCAGTACGCCGTAAGCTGAACGCTAACCGTGCGGAATTCCGTGATAAAAACGTGCTGCTGGTGGATGATTCCATCGTGCGCGGCACCACTTCAGAACAGATTATCGAGATGGCGCGTGAAGCCGGAGCGAAGAAGGTTTATCTGGCTTCTGCCGCCCCGGAAATTCGCTTCCCGAACGTTTATGGCATCGATATGCCTACGGCGACGGAGCTGATTGCGCATGGTCGTGAAGTGGACGAGATTCGCCAGATAATCGGCGCAGATGGTCTAATCTTCCAGGATCTGAACGATCTGATTGAAGCTGTCCGTGCTGAGAATCCGGATATTCAGCAGTTTGAATGTTCAGTGTTTAACGGTGTGTACGTCACCAAAGACGTCGACCAGCAATATCTCGATTTCCTCGACTCCCTGCGTAATGATGATGCTAAAGCGGTATTGCGTCAGAACGAAGCGGAAAACCTTGAAATGCACAACGAAGGTTAATGTTTGCTCGCAAGCAAGGGCGCAACCTGCACCCTTGCTTGCAACTCACCGTAATTTCCTGCAAAGTCGGCCCTGAGCAAGTAAGGGCTATTACACATGAAACGACTCATCATTGGTATTTCTGGCGCAAGCGGGGCAATTTACGGCGTGCGCCTGCTGCAGGTTTTGCGTGACGTTACCGATGTGGAAACCCATCTGGTGATGAGTGCCGCTGCCCGGCAGACGCTGGCACTGGAAACGGACCTCTCTGTGCGTGACGTGCAGGCGCTGGCAAATGTGAATCATGATACGCGCGATATCGCCGCCAGTATCTCCTCCGGCTCTTTTCAGACCGCCGGCATGGTCATCCTGCCGTGTTCAATCAAAACCCTTTCCGGCATTGTCCACAGTTACACCGATGGGTTGCTTACCCGTGCGGCAGATGTGGTGTTGAAAGAACGTCGTCCGCTGGTGCTGTGTGTACGCGAAACGCCGCTGCATCTGGGGCATCTGCGCCTCATGACTCAGGCGGCAGAAATTGGCGCAGTGATTATGCCACCAGTCCCGGCGTTCTATCATCGTCCACAAACGCTCGATGATGTGATTAATCAAACGGTTAATCGCGTGCTTGACCAGTTTGATATTACCCTTCCGCAGGACCTGTTCACCCGCTGGCAAGGGGCGTAAGCCGTTCCATCAGCGTGCAAAGAAATATCCGTTGCCCTGTTTCAGGGCAATTTTGTAACCGCGATCATATCCTCAACATTTAATTCGTTAAAACTCAACGAAACGCTGCGGTTCAACCGTCAGACCTGCTATCTTCAAAATCAGGACATTATTGCAACGTTTTATTAACATATTTAACGTCGAATATCCTCATCGACGCGAAAATGGCATAAGACCTGCATGAAAAAGTCTGCAAACACACAACACAACGTAAAACATAATAAAATTACGCCACTTGAGGGTTATGTATGAAGAAGACGGTTCTTGCTTTGTCTTTGCTGGTAGGACTCTCCGCCACCGCGGCCAGCTACGCAGCACTTCCGCAGACGGTTCGTATTGGTACAGATACAACGTATGCACCTTTTTCCTCTAAAGATGCCAAAGGCGACTTCGTCGGCTTTGATATCGATCTGGGAAATGAGATGTGTAAGCGCATGCAGATCAAATGTACCTGGGTTGCCAGCGACTTTGATGCGCTGATCCCGTCGCTGAAAGCGAAAAAAATTGATGCCATTATCTCCTCGCTTTCTATCACCGAGAAGCGTCAGCAAGAGATTGCATTCTCAGACAAACTTTACGCAGCAGACTCACGGCTGATCGCCGCGAAAGGTTCCCCAATTAAACCGACTCTGGACTCCCTCAAGGGTAAACACGTTGGCGTGTTGCAAGGCTCTACTCAGGAAGCCTATGCCAATGACAACTGGCGTAGTAAAGGCGTGGATGTGGTGGCCTATGCGAACCAGGATCTTATCTATTCTGATCTGACGGCGGGCCGTCTCGACGCAGCGTTGCAGGATGAGGTCGCGGCCAGCGAAGGCTTCCTGAAGCAACCTGCCGGTAAGGACTACGACTTTGCAGGTCCTTCGGTGAAAGATAAAAAATACTTTGGCGACGGAACCGGGATTGGTTTGCGCAAAGATGACACCGAGCTGAAAGCCGCTTTTGATAAAGCGCTGGGTGAACTGCGCAAAGACGGCACCTACGACAAAATGGCGAGCAAATATTTTAATTTTAATGTCTACGGCGATTAATACAGCGGCGTGGGGAATTGACTGCACCATTGCGGGTAACCATTACGGTGCATAATACATTCAGTGCACTGTTTTGGTGCTTTTATAGCTGACTTAATAAGCATGAGTGCATACTTAAGCGCTTTTCATGCAAATAAATACCGCCGGCAGGGTAGAATGCTTTGCCTTGTCGGCCTGATTAATGGCACGATAACTGCACCTGGTCCTGTAAAGATCCCCTATAAAAGACAGTCTGTTGAGGATAGTTATGAAAAAACTGGTGTTGTCTCTTTCTCTGGTTCTGGCTTTCTCCAGTGCTACCGCAGCATTTGCAGCCATTCCGCAAAAAATTCGTATCGGTACCGATCCTACTTATGCGCCGTTCGAATCGAAAAATGCCCAGGGTGAATTAGTCGGTTTTGATATCGATCTGGCTAAAGAGCTGTGCAAACGTATTAATACGCAATGTACCTTCGTGGAAAACCCGCTGGACGCGCTGATCCCTTCGCTAAAAGCGAAGAAAATCGATGCCATCATGTCCTCGCTTTCCATTACTGAAAAACGTCAGCAGGAAATCGCTTTTACTGACAAGCTTTATGCAGCCGACTCGCGTCTGGTTGTCGCTAAAGATTCAGCTATTCAGCCGACCATTGAGTCGCTGAAAGGTAAACGTGTTGGTGTGCTGCAGGGCACCACCCAGGAAACGTTCGGCAACGAACACTGGGCGCCAAAAGGTATTGAGATTGTCTCTTATCAGGGGCAGGACAATATCTATTCTGACCTGACTGCCGGGCGTATTGACGCCGCGTTCCAGGATGAAGTCGCGGCCAGCGAAGGCTTCCTGAAACAGCCAGTCGGTAAAGATTACAAATTCGGCGGTCCGTCTGTGAAAGACGAGAAGTTGTTCGGCGTGGGTACCGGTATGGGGCTGCGCAAAGACGATAACGAGCTGCGCGAAGCGCTGAACAAAGCCTTTGCCGAAATGCGAGCTGACGGTACTTACGAGAAGCTGGCGAAAAAGTACTTCGATTTTGATGTTTACGGCGGTTAATTACCGCAGGTGCTGATAAAGCCCGTAGATTTTTGATCGACTTATTGCCTGATGGCGGCTGCGCCTTATCAGGCCTACGACGAAAGCTTGTAGGCCTGATAAGCGAAGCGCCATCAGGCATAAAGTGACGAGACAAAATATCAAAAGAGGCTTACTACTCCACCACACACGACAGGACAGGCAGCATGTTGTATGGCTTTTCAGGTGTAATTTTACAGGGCGCAATTGTTACGCTGGAGCTGGCACTCAGCTCGGTGGTACTGGCGGTTCTGATAGGTCTTGTCGGCGCAGCAGCAAAGCTGTCGCAAAGCCGGGCAATGGGGCTTATTTTCGAAGGGTACACAACGCTAATCCGCGGCGTGCCCGATCTGGTCTTAATGCTGCTCATCTTCTACGGATTACAAATCGCGCTGAATACCATTACCGATGCCATCGGTATCGGCCAGATTGATATCGATCCGATGGTTGCGGGCATTATCACCCTTGGATTTATCTACGGTGCCTACTTTACCGAAACTTTTCGCGGTGCGTTTATGGCTGTACCAAAAGGCCATATTGAAGCCGCGACGGCGTTTGGCTTTACCAGCTCACAAATATTTCGTCGCATTATGTTCCCGGCGATGATGCGTTATGCCTTACCGGGAATAGGTAATAACTGGCAGGTTATTCTTAAGGCTACGGCACTGGTGTCGCTGCTCGGCCTGGAAGACGTGGTGAAAGCGACCCAGCTTGCCGGGAAGAGTACCTGGGAGCCGTTCTATTTTGCCGTCGTGTGCGGGGTCATCTATCTGGTGTTTACCACTGTTTCTAATGGTGTGCTGCTGTACCTTGAGCGCCGCTATTCCGTGGGTGTAAAGAGGGCTGACCTGTGATCGAGATTATTCAGGAATACTGGAAGTCCCTGCTGTGGACCGACGGATATCGCTACACTGGCGTCGCTATCACCCTGTGGCTTTTGATTTCGTCAGTAGTGATGGGCGGAATACTTGCGCTCTTTTTGGCTATTGGCCGCGTTTCCAGTAATAAATTTATCCAGTTTCCTATCTGGCTGTTCACCTATATTTTTCGTGGCACGCCGCTGTACGTTCAGCTACTGGTGTTTTATTCCGGGATGTATACGCTGGAGATCGTCAAAGGCACGGACTTCCTCAACGCGTTTTTCCGCAGCGGGCTGAATTGCACCGTGCTGGCGTTGACGCTGAATACCTGCGCCTATACCACTGAGATTTTCGCCGGGGCTATCCGTTCTGTGCCTCACGGTGAGATTGAGGCTGCTCGCGCATACGGTTTCTCGTCATTCAAACTGTATCGATGCATTATTTTACCTTCCGCGCTGCGTATTGCGTTGCCAGCTTACAGCAATGAAGTCATTTTAATGCTGCATTCCACGGCGCTGGCGTTTACCGCAACGGTACCAGACCTGTTGAAAATCGCCCGCGATATCAACTCGGCAACGTATCAGCCGTTTACCGCCTTCGGTATTGCCGCTGTACTGTATTTGATTATTTCGTATGTCCTGATCAGTCTGTTCCGTAAAGCGGAAAAACGCTGGTTGCAGCATGTATCCTCTAAATGATTCGAGTAACACGATGTCTGAAAATAAATTAAACGTTATCGATTTACATAAGCACTACGGCGAACATGAAGTGCTGAAAGGGGTGTCGCTGCAGGCCAACGCGGGTGATGTTATCAGTATTATTGGCTCGTCAGGTTCCGGTAAAAGTACCTTCCTGCGCTGCATTAACTTTCTTGAGAAACCAAGCGCCGGGTCGATTGTAGTCAGTGGTCAGAATATTGGTCTGGTGCGCGACAAAGACGGTCAGCTCAAGGTTGCGGACAAAAATCAGCTGCGCCTGCTGCGCACGCGTCTGACGATGGTCTTTCAGCACTTTAATCTGTGGAGCCACATGACGGTGCTGGAAAACGTCATGGAAGCGCCGATCCAGGTGTTGGGGCTGAGCAAACAGGAAGCCCGCGACCGTGCGGTGAAGTATCTGGCTAAAGTGGGCATTGATGAGCGCGCGCAGGGCAAATATCCGGTGCATCTGTCCGGTGGTCAGCAGCAGCGTGTTTCCATTGCCCGTGCGCTGGCGATGGAGCCGGAAGTGTTGCTGTTTGATGAACCCACATCGGCACTAGATCCTGAGCTGGTGGGTGAAGTGCTGCGCATTATGCAACAGCTGGCCGAAGAGGGGAAAACCATGGTGGTGGTGACTCACGAAATGGGGTTTGCCCGTCATGTTTCCACGCACGTGATTTTCCTGCATCAGGGGAAAATTGAGGAAGAGGGCGACCCGGAGCAGGTATTCGGTAATCCGCAAAGCCCACGTTTGCAGCAGTTCCTCAAAGGTTCGTTGAAGTAAATCACCTGCCCGGAGGCGTTACATTTTCCGGGCTTACAATTTTAGCGCGTCGCGCTCCAGCCGAAACACCCAGTCGTCGTAGGCGATGCCATCAATCTCATACGCCTTTTCCAGTACCTGGGTACGCACAAACCCCGTTTTTTCCAGAATACGAACAGAACCCTTATTCTCCGCGAGTGCGTAAGCGTTTATCGCCGTGACGTCCGTGCGCTCGAAAGCGTACTGGCACACTGCCGTCACGGCTTCGCTGGCAATCCCTTTCCCCTGAGCTTCTGGCAAAATGGCGTAGCCGAGGTCGGCCTCGTGTGGGTATAAATGGCTGATTTGCAGACCAATATCACCGAGAGGTGTTGATTTGTTATGCTCGCGGATGACAAAAGTATGCTGTGCAGCCAGACGTCTGGCGAATAACAGACGCGTGTCTTTCGCTGGGGCAATATCACCCATATAGCGCATGACTTCCGGGCATTCACGTAATCTCTGGAAAAATGACCAGTCAGAAAATTTAAATAAGGAGAGGGTAAGTCGGGGAGTCGAAATTATCGCCATAACGTCGCCATTGCGGAAATCTGGCCTATAACCTTACCACCACAACAGCGACCGTGAATAGAGCTACGGGATTATCGGATCACATCCGCCAACGCTTCTTCTAAATCGTACCAGCGAAATGCAAAACCGGACGCTTCCAGGCGTTTGGGCAATGCTCGCTGCCCGCCGAGGACCAGCACCGAAGACTCGCCCATCAGCAGCCGCATAGCGGTGGCGGGAATGCGCAGAATGGCAGGGCGGTTTAGAGCGTGTCCCAGCGCGTGGGCAAACTGCTCATTGTGCACCGGGTATGGCGAAACCATATTGAAGGGACCGCGTAGATCATTATTCAGCAGCCAGATAATTCCGTTGACCATATCATCAACATGGATCCAGGCCATATACTGTCGTCCGTTACCGATTGGGCCGCCTAAGCCAAGACGAAACGGCGGGACCATTTTCGCCAGAATACCGCCAGCAGAGGCTAGTACCACGCCGGTACGCAGCATACACACGCGGGTTTTGTCGCTTTGCGCAGTGCTGGCAATTTGCTCCCAGCGGGCGCACAGCTTATGGGTAAATTCGTTATGCGGTGGCTCTTCTTCCGTAACCACAACTTCGCCCAAATCGCCGTAGTAACCGGTAGCGGAACCGGAGATTAACACTGAGGGCGGCGTCTCGCTGGCATTGATTAAATCGACCAGTTTCTGCGTAATGCCCCAACGGCTCTGGCACAGGCGTTCCTTTTGCTGTGCGCTCCAGCGTTTATCGGCAATAGGTTCTCCGGCAAGGTTAATCACGGCATCAATGTCATTGAGATGTTGCCGCTCTTCCAGTCCTTTCCATAACGTGACCCGAGAGTCGAGAATCTGACGAGCCTTATCAGGGGTACGTGTCACTACAATTATCTGATGCCCCAGTTCCAGCAGGCAGGGGATCAGATGACGTCCAATCAGGCCAGTACCGCCGGTAATCAGAATCTGCATGTCGCCTCCCGGGTTACGTTTTAGCGCTGCCAGCTCAGTGTCATAGAAACTGAGTCGGCGTAACGCAATGCGTGAAGTTTATCTATCTCCACTTCAGCATAAGTGACCCAGTGATGTTCGCGTGCGATATCGAGCACATCTTGAGTTAATTTTTCTAACAATGAGAAGCGGTTACCCTCCACGTGGGCAATGATGCTCTTGGTTATTGTGCGATAATTCAGCGCGTCGTTGATATCTTCGCTGGTACGGGCTTTGTCTGCCGGATAGTGAATGGCAATGTTGATGACGATATCCTGGCGGTTAAGGATCTCCTCTTCTTTGATGCCGATAAAAGTGCGCAGACGAAGGTTTTTTATACGAATAATAGCGTCAGGTTGTGACATTGCAGGTTTCCTCCATGTATGAACCTTTGCATGATACACGAGAACCGAATTGCGTCATCGCTTCTCGCTTTGTGCGTGCTGCATGGCGCGTTCAGTCGCGGGACGTGTACGAATGCGTTCATGCCAGTTATTGACCGCCGGGTAGTTGTCGAGGTCGATGCGCTGACGCTGATGGGCGTGGATCCACGGCCAGCTTGCAATGTCGGCAATGCTGTAGTGATCGCCTCCCAGCCAGGGTGACGATTCCAGACGTTTATTCATCACGTTGTACAGGCGCTGGGTTTCAACCTGGTATCTTTCAATGGCGTAAGGGATCGTTTGCGGAGCGTAATGACTGAAATGATGATTCTGCCCCAGCATAGGACCCAGACCGCTGACCTGCCAGAACAGCCACTGCAGCGTGGTGTGGCGTTCGCGTAATTCACCGCTGAGCAGCTTACCGCTCTTTTCCGCCAGATAGAGTAAAATTTCTCCGGACTCAAACAAGCTGATGGGCCTTCCGCCGTCCACCGGGGCATGATCGATAATGGCCGGGATTTTATTGTTCGGTGAGATCTGCAGAAAATTGGGGTGAAACTGGCTACCTTTGCTGATATCGACATGAATCAGACGGTATTGCAGCTGCGCCTCTTCAAGAAACAACGTGATTTTGTGACCGTTTGGCGATGGCGTGTAATAGAGATCGATCATTTTCAGCATCCGTTTTGTCATGAACCGGGTCATAACAAGTATAGAGCCTGTTGGCGTGCTTGAGTTTTCATCAAGTGACAGCGAGAGAAAGACTCTATATTTTGAAAGCAAGCTAATACACTTCAGAGGACATTATGAGCAAACCTGCAATTACGCTGTGGTCAGATGCCAATTTTTTCTCCCCTTACGTGCTGTCTGTTTATGTCGCTCTGCAAGAGAAAGGGCTGCCTTTTACGCTGAAAACTGTTGACCTCAACAGTGGCGAACATTTGCAACCTTCATGGCAAGGTTACGCCTTGACGCGCCGCGTACCGGTTCTTGAGATCGATGGTTTTGAACTGAGCGAATCATCAGCGATTACGGAATTCCTGGAAGAGAGCTTTGCGCCGCCACAGTGGGAGCGTATCTATCCGCACGATGTGCAAAAACGCGCGCGGGCGCGCCAGGTTCAGGCGTGGATCCGCAGCGATTTAATGCCTATCCGTGAGGAACGCTCAACGGATGTGGTTTTTGCTGGCGTGAAGAAAGGACCGTTAAGCGAAGCGGGAAAAGCCAGTGCGGAAAAATTGTTCGCTACTGCCGGCAGTTTACTGAGCCACGGTAAGCAGAATTTATTTGGCGAATGGTGTATCGCTGACTGTGATTTAGCGCTAATGCTTAATCGTCTGGTCCTGAATGGCGATGAGGTTCCGGAAGCGCTTGCGGAATACGCTACCTTCCAGTGGCAGCGCGCTTCAGTACAGCGTTTTATCGCGCTTTCAGCGAAGCGTTCCTGCTGAAAAACGGGCCGTAATCCAGTATCATTACAAGGTACTTTTCAACGAGGAGTGAGTGATGAAACTGATGTTCGCATCGGACATTCATGGTTCGTTGCCAGCCACGGAACGCGTGCTCGAACTGTTTAACGCAAACGGTGCGCAATGGCTGGTGATATTGGGTGATGTTTTAAACCACGGGCCGCGTAATGCGCTTCCAGAAGGCTATGCACCTGCGCAGGTTGCAGAACGGCTGAATGAACAGGCATCGCGAATTATTGCGGTGCGTGGTAATTGCGACAGCGAAGTAGATCAGATGCTCCTGCATTTTCCGATGACTGCGCCGTGGCAGCAAATTCTGACAGAAAACCAGCGACTCTTTTTGACGCACGGACATCTTTTTGGCCCGCAAAATATGCCGGCGCTCAATGCGGGCGATGTTCTGGTTTATGGGCATACTCATCTGCCGGTTGCTGAGCGGCGCGAGGATATCTATCATTTCAATCCCGGCTCGGTAAGCATCCCTAAAGGGGGCTTTGCGGCAAGTTACGGGATTCTGGATGATAATGTTCTCAGCGTAACGGCACTCAATGATCAAAGTGTTATTGCACAGGTCGAGATTAATCCGTAATTTACCCCACAAACATAAACGCGCCGTAAGAGCGCCAGAAAAAAGAAGGTTTCCTGATGGTGGAACAGCGTCGTTTGGCAAGTACTGAATGGGTGGATATTGTGAATGAAGACAACGAAGTCATTGCACAGTCCAGCCGGGAACAAATGCGGGCGCAACGCTTACGCCATCGTGCAACGTATATCGTTGTGCATGATGGTATGGGCAAAATTCTGGTTCAACGTCGCACTGAGACAAAAGATTTTTTGCCCGGTATGCTGGATGCCACCGCAGGCGGTGTTGTTCAGGCTGACGAGCAGATGCTGGAATCAGCGCGCCGTGAAGCAGAAGAGGAACTGGGGATTGCGGGCGTGCCGTTTGCCGAGCATGGTCAGTTTTACTTTGAAGACCAGAACTGTCGCGTATGGGGCGGGCTGTTTAGCTGTGTTTCCCACGGACCGTTCGCGCTGCAGGAAGAAGAAATTAGCGAAGTTTGCTGGCTGACGCCGGAAGAAATTACCGCGCGCTGCGACGAATTTACACCGGACTCCCTGAAAGCCCTGGCGCTGTGGATGACCCGCAACGCCAAGAATGAAGGTGCGAAAGCCGAAAAGCAGGAAGAAGCTGAGTAACCTCTGTTCATCCGGCCTACTGCGTCGAGAAATCGAGTAGGCCGGACGTGCGCTTTTTAATGGTAGCCCATCATTTGTGCGCCAATCACCACCACGCTGGACATAATAAACAGCAGCCCCAACAGCGTAGCACCTACCTTCAGCCAGTTACGAAAATCCACCCGACAAACACCTAACGTAGCCATCAGAGATGCCGACGTCGGATAGATAATATGGCTGAATCCGTCGCCAAACTGGAAGGCCAGCACGGTAACCTGACGGTTGACGCCAACCAGATCGCCCAGCGGCGCTAACAGCGGCATGGTCAACGCTGCCTGACCGGAGCCGGAGGTGACGAAGAAATTAAACACCGCCTGGAACAACAGCATAAACCACGCTGCTATGGCGTTATCCAGACCGCTAATGCCGTTGGCAATACTGTGCAGCAGCGTGTTTAACACGCTGGCTTCACCCGCCTCTCCATTACCGACCAGCAGTAAAATGCCCTTGGCAAAACCAACCAGCAGGGCAGGAGCAATCATCATCCGCGCACCCTCGGTAAATGAAGATGCCATAATATTGACCGTCATGCCGTTGAGCCGAAAGACCACGCCGATAATGCCAATCAACAGTCCCATGGTGAAGAACTGGCTGGCGATCTCAGGAATGAACCATGCGTGGACGATAACGCCCCAGATGACCCACACGATCACGCCCGTCAGCACCATCAGCACCAGCCAGTCGCCGAGCGTGAAGCGGCGCTCAATGACTTCATCCTGCTGTTCGCGGAAGAAACGGTCTGATTCATGCACGCGCGACAGCTGCGGATTCTTTTTGATGCGCGCCGCATAGGCCAGCGTGAAGGTCAGGCCAATCATTGTGGCAACGACCCACACCACGATACGCAAACCTGAGCCGGAGAGCACCGGAACGCCCGCAATGCCTTGCGCGACCACCACGCAAAATGGGTTCATCCATGAGCTGGCGAAACCAATCTGAGTCGCGATATAGGTAACCAGAACGGTGGTGATACTGTCGTAACCTAGCCGGACCATCAGCGGCGCGATGATAATGGCAAAGGCAACCGCCTCTTCCCCCATGCCAAACACCGCGCCGCCTAAGGAGAAGAGAATAAACAGCACTGGGATAAACAAGACCTCGTTACCCCGGGTATGGCGGATGAGCGCCAGGATGCCGTTATCAATGGTTCCGGTGCGCATCACGATGCCAAACGCGCCGCCAATCACCAGCATAAACATAATGATGCCAACGGCGGTGCCGAATTTAGAGCCGGAGGTTAAGCCTTCAAACGGGAAGTTCATCAGGCCAGGGCGCTCATCTCCGGTGGTAAAGAACTTAACTGGGTGATACTGCTCTTCACCAGCTTCATTGGTCAGAATACGAAAGGAATGGGGGTCAACCACCTTACGGGTTTTGGTTTGTCCATCAACCTGATATTGCACTTCCTGGCTGTCGAACATCCCGACGGGAACAACCCATGTCGCCAGACTGGTTAAAATGGCGACGAAAAAAATAATCACCAGCGTGTCGGGCATCGCCCATTTTTTGGCTGGCCGTGATTCTGTTACTGCTGACATGAAAGACTATCCCTGTTGCAACGCAAAGAGGGTAAGTATGCGAACAGAAGAATAGTTATTCATTGATGCAGCGCATTCAGGCAAATATTTCAGATTATGCCAAAGGGGAAACAGACATAAAAAAACCGGAAATATCAGCTATTTCCGGTTTGATAAGTAGATGTGTTGCCGGATAAGAGATCCGGCACACTCGGTAGATTACTGCTGCTGCTGGGAAGACTGGATCGCGGTCAGTGCAATGGTATAGACGATATCGTCTACCAGCGCGCCACGAGACAGGTCGTTCACCGGCTTGCGCATACCCTGCAGCATCGGCCCGATGGAGATCAGGTCGGCAGAACGCTGTACCGCTTTGTAGGTGGTGTTACCGGTGTTCAGATCCGGGAAGATGAACACGGTAGCGCGACCTGCAACCGGAGAGTTCGGCGCTTTGGATTTCGCAACGTCAGCCATAACGGCGGCGTCGTACTGCAGCGGGCCGTCGATCATCAGGTCAGGACGTTTTTCCTGCGCCAGACGAGTCGCTTCACGAACTTTCTCTACGTCGCTACCTGCACCAGAGGTACCGGTGGAGTAGGAGAGCATCGCAACGCGCGGTTCGATACCGAAGGCGATCGCGGATTCAGCGGACTGAATAGCGATTTCTGCCAGCTGTTCTGCGGTTGGATCCGGGTTGATCGCGCAGTCGCCGTAAACGTAAACCTGATCCGGCAGCAGCATGAAGAACACAGAAGACACCAGGGAACTACCCGGTGCAGTTTTGATCAGCTGCAGCGGTGGACGAATGGTGTTCGCAGTAGTGTGAACGGCACCGGAAACCAGACCGTCAACGTCGTCCTGTTCCAGCATCAGGGTACCGAGAACCACGTTGTCTTCCAGCTGTTCGCGGGCAACGGTTTCGGTCATGCCTTTGTTCTTACGCAGTTCGACCAGACGAGCAACGTAGCTTTCGCGAACCACATCTGGATCAACGATTTCTACGCCAGCGCCAAGTTCAACGCCCTGAGAGGCCGCAACGCGGGTGATCTCATCCGGGTTACCCAGCAGTACGCAGGTTGCGATACCACGTTCAGCACAGATGGCTGCCGCTTTAACGGTACGCGGTTCGTCGCCTTCCGGCAGAACAACGCGTTTGCCCGCTTTACGTGCCAGCTCGGTCAACTGATAACGGAACGCTGGTGGAGACAGACGACGGCTGCGCTCAGACGTTGCGGTCAGAGATTCAATCCAGTCAGCGTTGATGAAGTTAGCAACGTATTCCTGAACTTTTTCGATACGCTCGTGATCGTCAACCGGAACTTCCAGGTTGAAGCTCTGCAGGCTCAGAGAGGTCTGCCAGGTGTTGGTGTTTACCATGAATACCGGCAGGCCGGTTTCGAATGCACGTTCGCACAGTTTGGTAATGCGCGCGTCCATTTCGTAGCCGCCGGTCAGCAGCAGGGCGCCAATTTCTACGCCGTTCATCGCTGCCAGGCATGCTGCAACCAGCACGTCAGGACGATCGGCAGATGTTACCAGCAGAGAACCTGCGCGGAAGTGCTCGAGCATGTGCGGAATGCTGCGTGCGCAGAAAGTCACAGACTTCACGCGGCGGGTGTTGATATCGCCTTCGTTTACGATGGTGGCGTTCAGGTGACGCGCCATATCGATTGCACGGGTAGCGATCAGATCGAAGCTCCATGGCACCGCGCCCAGAACCGGCAGCGGGCTGGATTCTTGCAGTTTAGCCGGATCAACTTTGATCACTTTCGCTTTGGAAGAGTCGTCGAAAATCTCGGACAGATCCGGGCGAGTACGGCCCTGCTCATCAACCGGTGCGTTCAGTTTGTTAACGATTACGCCGGTGATGTTGGTGTTTTTCGCGCCACCGAAGCTGCTGCGAGTCAGTTCAATACGCTCGTTCAGTTGTTCCGGGGTATCGGTGCCCTGAGACATAACGAAGACGATTTCTGCATTCAGCGTTTTCGCGATTTCGTAGTTCAGAGACTGCGCGAACTGATGTTTACGGGTTGGGACCAGGCCTTCAACCAGGACAACTTCAGCGTCTTTAGTGTTCGCGTGGTAGTTCGCGATGATCTCTTCCATCAGCACATCTTTCTGATTGCTGGACAGCAGAGATTCAACGTGGCTCATCTTCAGCGGCTCAGCGGCTGGCAGAGAGGAGTTAGCACGGACGATGCTGGTAGTCTGGTCTGGCGCATCGCCACCGGCACGCGGTTGAGCGATCGGCTTGAAGACGCTCAGACGAACGCCTTTGCGTTCCATTGCGCGGATCACGCCAAGGCTGACGCTGGTCAGACCGACGCTGGTTCCGGTAGGGATCAGCATAATAATACGGGACACGGTTTATCCTCTTTCGTTACCGCCCGTTTCAGGCGGGTTACAAAACAGCACCGCCAGCTAGGCTGGCGGTGTGAAATCAGGCGGTCAGACGGCTCGCGTCTTGCGCGATAACCAGTTCTTCGTTGGTTGGGATAACCACCGCAGGACGGGTACCTTCTTTGTTGATGAAACCAGATTTGCCGAAACGTGCGGCCAGGTTACGTTCGTGGTCTACTTCAAAGCCCAGAACGCCCAGTTTGCCCAGAGACAGTTCACGAACCATCGCGGCGTTTTCACCGATACCACCGGTGAAGACAACGGCATCCAGACGACCATCCATCAGCGCAGTGTAAGAACCGATGTATTTCGCCAGACGGTGGCAGTAAACGTCCATTGCACGTTTAGCGTCTTCTTTAGTCGCGTAGTTATCTTCAACATAGCGGCAGTCGCTGGTGACTTCGGTCAGACCCAGCAGGCCGGACTCTTTGGTCAGCATTTTGTTGATCTGGTCAACGCTCATGCCCAGGGTGTCGTGCAAGTGGAAGATGATCGCCGGGTCGATGTCACCGGAACGCGTACCCATCACCAGACCTTCCAGTGGGGTCAGACCCATGGAGGTATCAACACATTTACCGTTACGGATAGCAGATACAGAACCGCCGTTGCCCAGGTGGCAAGTGATGATGTTCAGCTCATCAACCGGTTTGTTCAGCACTTTAGCCGCTTCCTGAGTGACGAAGAAGTGGCTGGTACCGTGCGCGCCGTAACGACGAACGCCATGTTCTTTGTACAAGCTGTACGGCAGGGCGTAGAGGTAAGATTCTTCCGGCATAGTCTGATGGAACGCGGTGTCGAATACGGCCACGTTTTTGTCTTTCAGATTCGGGAAGGATTTCAGCGCTTCAGCGATACCGATCAGGTGTGCAGGGTTGTGCAGCGGTGCAAAAGAGGCTGCATCTTTGATACCCTGAATAACGGAATCGTCGATAACTACAGAGCCGGTGTATTTTTCGCCGCCGTGAACAACACGGTGACCAATCGCAGTCAGCTGAGCAGACAGTTCTGGTTTTTGTGCCAGAATAGTATTAACGATAAAATTCAGCGCTTCACTGTGAGCGGCGCCTGCACCTAAAGCCGCTTCTTGTTTACCGCCATCCATTTTCCATTTGATACGTGCTTCTGGGAGATGGAAAGATTCGGCTAAACCAGAAAGGTATTCTTCACCGTTTACTGCATCGATGATGGCAAATTTCAGTGAGGAGCTACCGCAGTTCAGAACCAGTACTAACTTACTCGACATGGAAGTACCTATTTATGATACGTGGCTAAAAAAACGTCAGGGAGTCATAGAGCGTAGCGCATGATGACACCGACGTTTATGATTAACATCATGCGCCATGGTCTTTTTGGGCACGATGGAATAAATACCTTTGAGTCTATGTCATTTTGCGTATTTTTCAGCCAATGGCATACTATGTGTCAATTTGACGACTCAATGATTTTGGACTAAAGGCCTTACAGGCCGGCACAGGATACCTGAATGTGGGTATCAAAGACAAAATGTTTTGAACGATGTCCCTTGTAGTTGTTGTTTTGCACAATTTTTTTAATTTTTATATGTGAAGTTGAGGTAACCGCCATGTCGACACCGGATAATCGTTCCGTCAATTTTTTTAGCTTGTTTCGCCGGGGGCAGCACTACGCGAAGACGTGGCCAATGGAAAAGCGCCTCGCGCCCGTGTTTGTAGAGAACCGTGTGATCCGTATGACACGTTACGCAATCCGTTTTATGCCGCCTATCGCCGTCTTCACCTTATGCTGGCAAATTGCGCTAGGGGGACAGTTGGGACCGGCCGTGGCGACTGCGCTGTTTGCGCTCAGCCTGCCGATGCAGGGCATGTGGTGGCTGGGTAAACGTTCCGTAACGCCGCTACCGCCTTCAATACTCAACTGGTTCTACGAAGTTCGAGGTAAATTGCAAGAAGCCGGGCAGGCGCTCTCTCCGGTAGAAGGAAAGCCGGATTACCAGGCGCTGGCTGACACGCTTAAGCGCGCCTTCAAACAACTGGATAAAACTTTCCTTGATGATTTGTAATTGACCCCTGATTACGCATATAAAAGAAGGCACAAGATGCCTTCTTTTTTTTCATCGCAGTAGTAGTGATACAGGAGTCCCAAATGGAAATGACCAACGCTCAACGTCTGATTTTGTCGAATCAGTACAAAATGATGACTATGCTCGACCCAACTAACGCCGAGCGTTATCGTCGTTTGCAGACGATTATTGAACGCGGTTACGGCTTGCAGATGCGTGAGCTGGATCGTGAGTTTGGTGAACTGACGGAAGAAACCTGTCGTACGATTATCGATATTATGGAGATGTATCACGCATTACATGTGTCCTGGACTAATCTTAAGGATGCACAGGCTATTGATGAGCGCCGCGTGACTTTCCTCGGTTTTGACGCCGCAACGGAAGCCCGTTTCCTCGGATACGTTCGCTTTATGGTGAATGTGGAAGGTCGCTATACCCACTTTGATGCGGGTACGCATGGCTTCAACGCCCAGACCCCGATGTGGGAAAAATATCAGCGTATGTTGAATGTCTGGCACTCTTGCCCGCGCCAGTATCACCTGAGCGCGAATGAAATTAACCAAATCATTAATGCCTGAGGGGGCGAGCGTGCAGTGCAAAGGTTTTCTGTTTGATCTGGATGGAACGCTGGTCGATTCCTTACCCGCAGTAGAGCGTGCGTGGTGCAACTGGGCCGATCGTTTTGGCCTCGATCACGCCGAGGTGCTCGGCTTTATTCATGGCAAGCAGGCCATTACCTCCCTGCGACACTTTATGGTGGGCAAATCTGAGGCAGAGATCGCCGCGGAGTTTACCCGTCTGGAGCAGATCGAAGCGACAGAAACCGCCGGGATCACTGCGCTGCCTGGGGCTGTTGATTTACTCAACCATCTCAATAAAGCGGGTATTCCATGGGCGATTGTGACCTCAGGCTCTATGCCGGTCGCACGGGCGCGCCATCGTGTTGCTGGGCTTCCTGCTCCTGAAGTGTTTGTCACCGCCGAGCGGGTAAAAAGAGGGAAACCAGAGCCAGACGCGTATCTGTTAGGCGCTCAGCTTCTGGGCCTGGCGCCGCAGGAATGTGCCGTGGTGGAAGATGCCCCCGCCGGGGTGCTTTCAGGACTGGCAGCTGGGTGTCATGTCATCGCGGTCAACGCGCCAACTGATACGCCGCGTCTGGACGAGGTTGATTTTTCGCTGACCAGTCTGGAACATATTTCTGTGACCAAACAACCCAACGGAAATGTGGTCGTTATAAGAAATACCTGATCATGATTTAGCCCCAGATTGTTGGGGCTTTTTTATGGCAGAATCAGTCCATCCCTCTCATTTAACAAGGATATGTTGTGAACGGTGAATTGATATGGGTTCTCTCATTGCTGGCGATTGCCGTCGTCTTGTTTGCAACTGGCAGAGTGCGTATGGACGCGATCGCTTTGCTGGTCATTATTGCCTTTGTTCTGAGTGGAACATTGAGCATCACAGAGGCTTTTTCAGGGTTCAGCGATCCTAACGTTATTTTGATAGCGGCTTTATTCATTATCGGTGACGGCCTCGTGCGTACCGGTGTGGCGACAGTAATGGGCGCCTGGCTGGTGAAGGTCGCCGGTAGCAGTGAAGTCAAAATGCTGGTGTTGCTGATGATAACCGTAGCTGGTCTCGGTGCATTCATGAGTTCGACCGGTGTGGTCGCCATCTTTATTCCGGTTGTCTTAAGTGTTTCCATGCGCATGGAAATTTCCCCTTCACGCCTGATGATGCCGCTAAGTTTTGCCGGCTTGATAAGCGGCATGATGACGCTGGTGGCAACGCCGCCAAACCTGGTCGTCAACAGTGAACTGTTACGTGAAGGACTTAATGGTTTTAGCTTTTTTAGCGTAACCCCACTGGGATTGGTGGTGTTGGTACTTGGCATAATTTATATGCTGGTGATGCGTTTTATGCTGAAGGGTGAAGACTCCGGGCAGCCGGGCGACGGCTGGAAGCGCCGGACCTTTCGCGATCTGATTAAAGAATATCGCCTGACCGGGCGCGCGCGTCGCCTGGCGATTCGCCCGGGTTCTCCTATGATAGGCCAGCGTCTGGACGACCTGAAACTGCGTGAGCGCTACGGGGCAAACGTGATTGGCGTGGAGCGCTGGCGTCGCTTTCGTCGCGTGATCGTTGACGTAAACGGGGTTTCTGAGTTTCGTGCTCGTGACGTATTGCTGATTGATATGTCTGCGGCCGATGTCGACCTGCGTGAATTTTGCGCTGAGCAACTGTTGGAACCGATGGTGCTGCGTGGAGAATACTTCTCCGAGCAGGCGCTTGATGTGGGCATGGCCGAAATCTCTCTGATCCCTGAGTCGGAATTGATCGGCAAAACGGTACGGGAAATCGCTTTTCGTACGCGTTACGGGCTGAATGTCGTTGGGCTGAAGCGCGATGGTACGGCGCTGGCCGGGGCGGTGGTTGATGAGCCGCTGTTGATGGGCGATATCATTTTAGTGGTGGGCAACTGGAAGCTGATCACGCTGCTTGGACAAAAAGGGCGCGATTTTGTGGTGCTAAATATGCCTGTGGAAGTCAGTGAAGCTTCTCCGGCGCACAGCCAGGCGCCGCATGCGATTTTCTGTCTGGTACTGATGGTCGCGTTAATGCTCACAGATGAAATCCCTAATACGGTTGCCGCGATTATCGCTTGTTTGCTGATGGGAAAATTCCGCTGCATCGATGCCGAAAGCGCCTACAAAGCCATTCACTGGCCAAGCATTATTTTGATTGTCGGGATGATGCCTTTTGCGCTGGCATTACAGAAAACGGGCGGCGTCGATCTGGTGGTGAAAGGGCTAATGGACGTTGGTGGTGGGTACGGCCCGTATATGATGCTGGGCTGCCTGTTCGTGCTGTGCGCGACCATTGGGTTATTTATCTCTAACACCGCGACGGCGGTACTGATGGCGCCGATTGCGCTGGCGGCGGCAAAGTCGATGGGCGTTTCGCCGTATCCGTTTGCGATGGTGATTGCGATGGCGGCTTCCGCAGCCTTTATGACGCCAGTGTCTTCACCGGTAAACACACTGGTGCTCGGGCCGGGTAACTACAGCTTTAGCGACTTCGTGAAGATTGGCGTACCGTTTACGGTGATTGTCATGGCAGTGTGCGTGGTGATGATCCCGATGCTGTTCCCGTTTTGACCGCCGCAGTAAACGCCTGATGGCGCTGCGCTTATCAGGCCTACGGATATCACGTTACCTGTAGGCCGGATAAGGCGTTAGACGCATCCGGCAAAATCGTTTAAAGCGGTGAATCCTGGCTGATTTCATCTAATGAAAGGTGAAAGCTTGGGACAAACACGTCCATAAAGTAGTCCATCTCTTCGCTGCGTCGTGACTCCAGCGTTTTTTCCAGACGTGTTTTCGCCAGCAGAAATTCGTTGTTACCGGCGGAGAGTTCTTCCAGGCACTTCAGATACGCGCACAGGGCATCGGCCTGTTTAACAATCGATCTTTCTTCTTCACTTAAGGCATGTTCATCAATGAGCGGTGCAAAAATATCGCGTAACTCATCGGGAACCATATCGACCAGTTTTTGCTGGGCAATTTTCTCTATCGCTTTATATTCCTGAGCAATCTGCGAGTTGAAATATTTCACTGGGGTAGGGAGATCGCCGGTTAACACCTCTGACGCATCGTGATACATCGCCAGCAGGGCAATACGCTCAGCATTTACCTGACCACCAAATTTACGGTTTTTGATCGCGGCCAGCGCATGAGCAACCATAGCAACCTGCAGACTGTGTTCGGACACGTTTTCGGTGCGCACGTTGCGCATCAGCGGCCAGCGGTTAATGAGTTTCAGACGGGAGAGGTGGGCAAAAAAGTGGCTCTGCTTCATAACGACCCTTACTCAGTGACTTCAGTAACGGTATTTTGCGCAGAGAGTGCTACCGGATGCAAACCCGGTAGCACTTTGCGTGGTTACAGCTGGCGATACCCTGACAGGAAACGCTCAAATTTACTCAACGACATTTCGATATCATCAATTCGCGGCAGCGTAACGATGCGGAAATGATCCGGCCACGGCCAGTTGAATGCCGTCCCCTGGACCAGCAGTACTTTTTCCTGCAACAGGAAGTCGAGCACCATCTTCTGGTCGTCATGAATATTGAAGCGCTTGGCGTCAATTTTCGGGAACATATACAGTGCACCGCGCGGTTTTACGCAAGAGACGCCAGGAATATCATTGAGCAGTTCCCAGGCGCGGTTACGTTGCTCATACAGACGTCCGCCAGGCATGATGAATTCGCTGATGCTCTGATATCCGCCCAGCGCGGTCTGAATGGCATGTTGTGCAGGGACGTTCGCACACAGGCGCATAGAAGCCAGCATCTCAAGGCCTTCGATATACCCTTTGGCATGTTTCTTCGGTCCGTTCAGTACCATCCAGCCCTGACGGAAACCGGCAACACGATAGGTTTTTGACAGGCCGTTAAAGGTAATAGTCAGCAGATCCGGGGCCATTGCCGCTATCGAGTGGTGCTCGGCGTCATCGTAGAGAATTTTGTCGTAAATCTCATCTGCAAAGATGATGAGGTTGTTCTGGCGAGCAATCTCAACAATCTCCATCAGCAGCTCTTTAGAATAAACAGCGCCGGTTGGGTTGTTGGGGTTGATGATGACGATCCCACGCGTACGCGGCGTAATTTTGGCGCGGATATCGTCCAGGTCCGGGAACCAGTCTGATGATTCATCACACAGGTAGTGCACGGCATTACCACCAGAGAGCGAAACCGCCGCCGTCCACAGTGGATAATCAGGTGCAGGAACCAGCATTTCGTCCCCACTGTTCAGCAATGCCTGCATGGCCTGCACAATCAATTCGGATACGCCGTTACCGATATAGATATCTTCTACGGTTACATCGCGCATCCCGCGGGCCTGGTAATGCTGCATGATTGCTTTGCGGGCTGAATAAAGGCCTTTGGAATCGCAATATCCTTGCGCAGTTGGCAAATTGCGGATCACATCCACTAAAATTTCATCTGGTGCTTCAAACCCGAAAGGCGCAGGGTTGCCGATGTTCAGTTTCAGAACTTTGTTGCCTTCTTCTTCCAGGCGCTTTGCTTCCTTCAGAACCGGGCCGCGAATGTCATAACAGACGTTTTCTAATTTGCTGGATTTTTCAATGGGGGACATGAACGTTGACCTTTTTAGCTGTGAATGCCACTCCCTGCCGTGGAAGTCAGCCCAGCACAATGTACTCCCACGACGGTGAGTTTTGAAGGGTCTTTAGTAGAAGATTTTGGAAAGCAGGAGGACAATAATTAACTTTTAATAACTAAATTATGCAATTATTACAGTGCAATAATCTGGATTGTTGTGTTTTTTATGATTTATATTTTGCTTTGTTGGCTTTGGTATGGTGATTTGTCTGGTCGAAAAAAGTTAGCCCTATAAAACAAAATGCAGCCGATATCTGTGCGATACGGCGGGATTCGAAAATACTGAGGTTTCATCCACGAATTCTGTTATCGGTCTGATCCCTACGTGACGCGGTGTGAATCCATTGTTAAGCATAATTAATGAATTGAGAGATTCTTAATTAATTATTATTTATTATTTAAACGACATCAAATTGAGTGGACTAATAATACGAAAACCGTTGCACTGACATAACACCAATTCGCCCGGAATTATTCGCAATAACACTTATAAATATAGTGGTTTTAGGTTAAGATAACTCCTATGAAATGGTGTGTAGTACGAGTTTTACGATAATTCAAATGTTTGTTGGTTGTTCATAACATACTGAAAAGTTAGTTTTTAATGTGTAAATTATTGTTCGTTAACTATTTTTTAAATTTACAAAATTTACATGTTTTCCATTAGTCAGAATCATCCGGCAGCTAAAAATACGGCTCTTTCTCGTTGCTATATTCCGATGAATATCACGGGTTTTAAAATAGCTCAGAAAGAGCATTGTTTCGTTTGTTAAACCAAATACATCCTTATTTTCACTTGGTTACACTAAGCGAAACTGAAGGGAGGCACATTACAAATGGAGTTGTTTGATTCTGAATGCACAGCATTAACCCGGTATGACCCGCGAGTAAGTGAAAAACTATGATAAATGCAAATCGTCCGATAATTAACCTCGACCTCGATCTGCTGAGAACCTTTGTTGCTGTTGCCGACCTAAATACCTTCGCGGCTGCGGCAGCTGCAGTATGTCGAACTCAGTCTGCGGTAAGTCAGCAAATGCAGCGCCTTGAGCAACTTGTGGGGAAAGAGTTGTTCGCGCGTCATGGACGCAACAAACTGCTGACCGAACATGGTATCCAACTGTTGGGTTACGCCAGGAAAATACTGCGATTCAATGATGAGGCATGCTCATCATTGATGTTTAACAATCTTCAGGGGGTGTTAACTATCGGTGCTTCTGATGAATCCGCCGACACCATACTCCCATTTCTGCTTAACCGCATTAGTTCGGTTTATCCGAAACTTGCCCTTGATGTAAGAGTGAAACGCAATGCTTACATGGTGGAGATGCTTAAGTCGCAAGAAGTGGATTTAGTGGTAACCACGAATCGCCCTGACGATTTTGAATGCCTGAATTTGCGGACTTCACCGACGCACTGGTATTGCGCAGCCGAATATATCCTGCAAAAAGGCGAACCCGTGCCGTTAGTTCTGCTGGACGATCCCAGCCCGTTTCGCGATATCGTGCTGGCGACGTTGAATGCCGCACAGATCCCGTGGCGTCTGGCTTATGTCGCTTCAACATTACCTGCGGTCCGCGCGGCGGTAAAAGCAGGGCTTGGCGTTACTGCGCGTCCTGTAGAAATGATGAGCCCGGATTTACGCGTACTGGGTGCGGCGGACGGATTACCACCTCTGCCTGATACCGAGTATCTGTTGTGCAGCGATCCGGCCACGCAAAATGAATTAGCTCAGGCTATCTTTAAGTCGATGCAGACATATCAAAATCCTTGGCAATACAATCAGTTTACCCCTGAAGGGGGAGATGACTCGCTGATTGTTGAAGGCGACTTTGAGTAAAGCGTCACAAAAAACGTTTAAAAATGTAAGTGTAAAAAAGAGCCACTGATGATGAAAAAACATCCAGCGGCTCTTTTTTTATGCAAATATTACTGCTTTCTGTTCATTCATATACTAAAACTTAACAAAATCAGCAGGTAAAAAAACAGACTGACAATAGGGTGAAAAATAATCAGCCGCGTTGCTAAATGTTTCCATGTTAAAAAACTAGAGAAATTGTTGCTGTTTTTTATGGTGAATTAACAAAAGCGTGTCACAGATCAAGAAAATACTCCCATTTAGGGGGAGGCATCTGGGTGAATTCCTGTCAAAATAGACGTGTATTATCTTTTTTACTTCACTACGGACACGATTCAACAACATTAAAAATGACCGATGATGCAATCGAAATGGGTCTAAAGAGCACTTTATGTTAATGAAGTTGGATTAGTGTAAAATAATGTGAGGAAACTTTTGTTAAAGTTGACAAAAGGTTATAGAAAGGAGTAAAAAACCCCATCAATTAGCTGTATAAAATGATTTTTCACAGTGATTGTAAGGTTTTTTTTATTCCTCCCCATGAATCGATGTGGCGTTCATCTGCCGAAAAGAGCAGAGAATTTGGCGCTACTTTTGATGAGTAAGCAATGAGTATGTCAACATCCACTGAAATCATCGCTCATCACTGGGCATTCGCTATCTTTCTTATCGTTGCCATTGGCCTGTGTTGCCTGATGCTCGTCGGCGGCTGGTTTTTAGGGGGTCGCGCACGCGCGAGATCTAAAAACGTGCCGTTTGAATCAGGTATCGACTCGGTCGGCACCGCCCGCCTGCGCCTGTCTGCCAAGTTTTATCTGGTAGCCATGTTCTTCGTTATCTTCGACGTTGAAGCGCTGTATCTGTTCGCATGGTCAACTTCTATCCGTGAAAGCGGTTGGATTGGCTTTGTGGAAGCTGCAATTTTTATTTTTGTGTTACTGGCAGGTCTGGTTTATCTGGTGCGTATTGGCGCGCTGGACTGGACGCCCGCGCGTTCACGCCGCGAGCGTATGAACCCGGAAACGAACAGTATCGCTAATCGTCAACGCTAACCGCGAGGCATTAAGATGGATTATACGCTCACCCGCATAGATCCTAACGGTGAGAACGACCGTTACCCCCTGCAAAAACAGGAGATCGTAACCGACCCCCTGGAACAAGAAGTTAACAAAAACGTGTTCATGGGCAAACTGCATGACATGGTTAACTGGGGCCGTAAAAACTCAATTTGGCCATATAACTTTGGCCTTTCCTGCTGCTACGTTGAGATGGTGACCTCGTTTACCGCCGTGCACGATGTGGCCCGTTTTGGTGCGGAAGTACTGCGTGCATCGCCGCGTCAGGCTGACCTGATGGTCGTAGCCGGAACCTGCTTTACCAAAATGGCGCCAGTTATTCAGCGCCTCTACGATCAGATGCTGGAACCGAAATGGGTTATTTCCATGGGCGCATGCGCCAACTCCGGCGGGATGTACGACATCTATTCTGTGGTGCAGGGCGTTGATAAATTTATTCCGGTCGATGTGTACATCCCGGGATGTCCGCCGCGCCCAGAAGCGTATATGCAGGCTCTGATGCTGCTGCAAGATTCCATTGGCAAAGAACGCCGTCCGCTCTCCTGGGTGGTTGGCGATCAGGGCGTTTATCGCGCCAATATGCAGTCAGAACGCGAGCGTAAACGCGGCGAACGTATTGCTGTAACGAATCTTCGTACACCAGACGAGATTTAATTTGCGCCTGTCGGCAGCAGCACTTCCTTCGCTTATCACTACATAAATAGCGCGAAGCACTGCCGACCACCACGGACCATTTGCAATGGTGAACAATATGACCGACTTAACCGCGCAAGACGCCGCATGGCAAACACGGGATCACCTTGATGACCCGGTCATTGGCGAACTGCGCAACCGTTTTGGGCCGGATGCCTTTACCGTTCAGGCGACTCGCACCGGGGTACCCGTTGTTTGGGTCAAGCGTGAACAATTACTGGAAGTTGGCGATTTCTTAAAGAGACTGCCGAAACCTTACGTCATGCTGTTTGACTTACACGGCATGGACGAACGTCTGCGTACGCACCGCGAAGGGTTACCCGCCGCGGATTTTTCCGTTTTCTATCACCTGATCTCCATTGAACGCAATCGCGATATCATGCTCAAGGTGGCTTTGTCTGAAAACGATCTGCGCGTACCGACTTTCACCAAACTGTTCCCGAACGCCAACTGGTATGAGCGTGAAACCTGGGAAATGTTTGGCATCGACATCGAAGGTCACCCGCACCTGACGCGTCTGCTGATGCCGCATACCTGGGAAGGCCATCCGCTGCGTAAAGACTACCCGGCGCGTGCAACCGAATTCGACCCGTTTGAGCTGACTAAAGCCAAACAGGATCTGGAAATGGAAGCGCTGACCTTCAAACCTGAAGATTGGGGCATGAAGCGTAGCACCGAAAACGAGGACTTCATGTTCCTCAACCTCGGTCCTAACCACCCGTCTTCCCACGGTGCGTTCCGTATTGTGCTGCAGCTTGATGGCGAAGAAATCGTCGACTGCGTACCTGACATCGGCTACCACCACCGTGGCGCTGAAAAGATGGGCGAACGTCAGTCCTGGCACAGCTACATTCCGTACACCGACCGTATCGAGTACCTCGGCGGCTGCGTTAACGAAATGCCTTACGTACTGGCGGTTGAGAAACTGGCAGGCATCACCACGCCGGATCGCGTCAACGTGATTCGTGTCATGCTGTCTGAACTATTCCGTATCAACAGCCACCTGCTGTACATCTCCACGTTCATTCAGGACGTCGGCGCGATGACCCCGGTATTCTTCGCCTTTACCGACCGTCAGAAAATCTACGACGTCGTGGAAGCGATCACCGGTTTCCGTATGCACCCGGCCTGGTTCCGTATCGGCGGTGTGGCACACGATCTGCCGCGCGGTTGGGACAAACTGCTGCGTGATTTCCTCGACTGGATGCCAAAACGTCTGGATTCTTACGAGAAAGCCGCGCTGCGTAACACCATCCTGAAAGGCCGTTCGCAGGGTGTTGCCGCTTACGGTAAGAAAGAAGCGCTGGACTGGGGTTGTACCGGTGCTGCGCTGCGTGCGACCGGTATTGATTTCGACGTGCGTAAAGCGCGTCCGTACTCTGGTTATGAAAACTTTGACTTTGAGGTCCCGGTTGGCGGCGGTGTGTCCGACTGCTATACCCGCGTGATGCTGAAAGTTGAAGAGCTGCGCCAGAGTCTGCGCATCCTTGAGCAGTGCCTCAATAACATGCCGGAAGGCCCGTTCAAAGCGGATCACCCGCTGACGACGCCGCCACCGAAAGAGCGCACGCTGCAACATATCGAAACCCTTATCACCCACTTCCTGCAGGTTTCGTGGGGTCCGGTTATGCCGGCAAACGAGTCCTTCCAGATGGTGGAAGCGACCAAGGGTATCAACAGTTACTACCTGACCAGCGATGGCAGCACCATGAGTTACCGTACCCGTATCCGTACCCCGAGCTATGCGCACCTGCAGCAGATCCCGGTAGCGGTACGTGGCAGCCTGGTGTCCGACCTAATCGTCCATCTGGGTAGTATCGATTTTGTTATGTCAGATGTGGACCGCTAATTATGCACGAGAATCAACAACCACAAACCGAGGCTTTTGAGCTGAGTGCGGCTGAGCGTGAAGCGATTGAGCACGAGAAGCACCACTACGAAGACCCGCGTGCGGCGTCCATTGAAGCGCTGAAAATCGTTCAGAAACAGCGTGGCTGGGTGCCGGATGGGGCGATCTATGCGATCGCTGATGTGCTGGGTATTCCGGCAAGCGACGTAGAAGGTGTTGCTACGTTTTATAGCCAGATCTTCCGCCAGCCGGTAGGTCGCCACGTGATCCGCTATTGCGACAGCGTGGTGTGCCATATCAACGGCTACCAGGGGATCCAGGCCGCGCTTGAGAAAAAACTCAACATCAAGCCGGGGCAGACGACTTTTGATGGTCGCTTTACGCTGCTGCCGACCTGTTGCCTGGGGAACTGCGACAAAGGGCCAAACATGATGATCGATGAGGATACTCACGCTCATCTGACCCCGGAAGGCATTCCCGAACTGCTGGAGCGGTATAAATGAAAGACATTATCCGTACTCCCGAAACCCATCCGCTGACCTGGCGTCTGCGTGATGACAAACAGCCGGTCTGGCTGGACGAATACCGTAGCAAGAACGGCTACGAAGGTGCGCGTAAGGCCCTGACCGGGCTGTCACCGGACGAAATCGTTAATCAGGTAAAAGACGCTGGCCTGAAAGGGCGCGGAGGCGCGGGCTTTTCCACCGGTCTGAAGTGGAGCCTGATGCCGAAAGACGAATCCATGAACATCCGTTACCTGCTGTGTAACGCCGATGAAATGGAGCCGGGCACCTATAAAGACCGTCTGCTGATGGAACAGCTGCCGCACCTGCTGGTGGAAGGCATGCTGATTTCCGCGTTTGCGCTGAAAGCGTACCGTGGTTACATCTTCCTGCGCGGTGAATATATCGAAGCAGCCGTGCATCTGCGTCGCGCTATCGCCGAAGCGACCGAAGCCGGTCTGCTTGGCAAAAACATTATGGGCACCGGTTTCGACTTCGAACTGTTTGTCCACACTGGGGCAGGGCGTTACATCTGCGGTGAAGAAACCGCGCTGATCAACTCCCTCGAAGGTCGCCGTGCTAACCCACGCTCCAAGCCGCCGTTCCCGGCAAGCTCTGGCGCATGGGGTAAGCCGACCTGCGTAAACAACGTCGAAACCCTGTGTAACGTACCGGCTATCCTCGCGAACGGCGTGGAGTGGTACCAGAACATTTCGAAGAGCAAAGACGCGGGCACCAAGCTGATGGGCTTCTCCGGTCGTGTGAAGAACCCTGGCCTGTGGGAACTGCCTTTCGGTACTACCGCGCGTGAGATCCTCGAAGATTACGCGGGCGGCATGCGCGATGGCCTGAAGTTCAAAGCCTGGCAACCTGGCGGCGCGGGGACTGACTTCCTGACCGAAGCACACCTCGATCTGCCGATGGAATTCGAAAGCATTGGTAAAGCAGGTAGCCGTTTGGGCACCGCGCTGGCAATGGCTGTCGATCACGAGATTGGCATGGTTCCTCTGGTGCGTAACCTCGAAGAGTTCTTTGCCCGCGAGTCCTGTGGCTGGTGTACGCCGTGCCGTGATGGTCTGCCGTGGAGTGTGAAAATTCTGCGCGCGCTTGAGCGTGGCGAAGGCCAGCCTGGGGATATCGAGACACTTGAGCAACTGTGTCGTTTCCTCGGCCCGGGTAAAACCTTCTGTGCACACGCACCGGGTGCAGTGGAACCGCTGCAGAGCGCCATTAAATATTTCCGCGAAGAATTCGAAGCTGGCATCAAGCAGACCTTCAGCAATACCCACGCTATTGGTGGTATTCAGCCGAACCTGCTGAAAGAGCGCTGGTGATCACAGGGTTAGCCCTGTGTCGCGATAAGAAATTCGATTAACGCTCGGTTACGACCGAGCCAACTGGAAGCATGCTGACTATGGCTACGATTCATGTAGACGGCAAAGAATATGAGGTCAACGGAGCGGACAACCTGCTGGAAGCTTGTCTGTCTCTTGGCCTTGATATTCCGTACTTTTGCTGGCACCCGGCGCTGGGAAGCGTCGGTGCTTGCCGCCAGTGTGCGGTGAAGCAATATCAGAACGCGGAAGACACGCGTGGTCGCCTGGTGATGTCTTGTATGACACCGGCCACCGAAGGCACCTTTATTTCTATTGATGACGAAGAAGCGAAGCAGTTCCGCGAAAGCGTCGTGGAGTGGTTGATGACTAACCACCCGCACGACTGTCCGGTCTGTGAAGAGGGCGGCAACTGCCACCTGCAGGATATGACCGTCATGACCGGTCACAGCTTCCGTCGCTACCGCTTCACGAAGCGTACTCACCGTAACCAGGACCTGGGGCCGTTCATCTCTCACGAAATGAACCGCTGCATCGCCTGCTATCGCTGTGTACGTTACTACAAAGATTACGCCGATGGTGCGGATCTGGGCGTGTATGGCGCACATGACAACGTCTACTTCGGTCGTCCGGAAGACGGTACGCTCGAAAGCGAATTCTCTGGCAACCTGGTTGAAATTTGTCCAACCGGCGTCTTCACCGATAAAACGCACTCCGAGCGTTATAACCGTAAATGGGACATGCAGTTTGCGCCGAGCATCTGCCAGCAGTGTTCCATCGGCTGTAACACCAGCCCGGGCGAGCGCTACGGTGAACTGCGTCGTATCGAAAACCGTTATAACGGTACCGTTAACCACTACTTCCTCTGTGACCGTGGTCGTTTCGGCTATGGTTACGTGAACCTGAAAGACCGTCCGCGTCAGCCGGTACAGCGTCGTGGCGATGACCTGATCACGCTGAACGCCGAGCAGGCGATGCAGGGCGCGGCAGATATTCTGCGTCAGTCGAAGAAAGTGATTGGTATCGGCTCCCCGCGCGCCAGCGTTGAAAGTAACTTCGCGCTGCGTGAACTGGTCGGTGCGGATAACTTCTATACCGGTATCGCTCAGGGCGAACTGGATCGTCTGCAACTGGCGTTGAGCGTACTGCGTGACGGCGGGATTCATACTCCGGCACTGCGCGAAATCGAATCTTATGATGCGGTTCTGGTGCTGGGCGAAGATGTCACCCAGACCGGCGCACGCGTTGCGCTGGCGGTGCGTCAGGCGGTGAAAGGTAAAGCGCGTGAAATGGCGGCGGCACAGAAAGTGGCTGACTGGCAGATCGCAGCAATCCTTAATATCGGCCAGCGTGCTAAGCATCCGCTATTCGTTACCAACGTCGATAACACCCGTCTGGACGATATCGCCGCTTGGACCTATCGTGCACCGGTTGAAGATCAGGCGCGTTTAGGTTTCGCTATCGCCCACGCGCTGGATAACAACGCGCCGGCGGTTGACGGTATCGACCGTGACCTGCAGAACAAAATTGACGTTATCGTTCAGGCACTAGCCGGGGCGAAGAAACCACTGATTATTTCCGGCACCAACGCCGGTAGCGCCGAAGTGATTCAGGCGGCTGCCAACGTGGCGAAGGCGCTGAAAGGCCGTGGCGCAGACGTTGGCATCACCATGATTGCTCGCTCGGTTAACAGCATGGGCCTCGGCATGATTGGCGGTGGTTCCCTTGACGATGCGCTGACCGAGCTGGAAACAGGCCGCGCTGACGCTGTTGTGGTGCTGGAAAATGACCTGCATCGCCATGCTTCAGCCGCTCGCGTTGATGCCGCGCTGGCGAAAGCGCCGCTGGTACTGGTCGTTGACCATCAGCGTACGGCAATTATGGAAAACGCCCATCTGGTGCTTTCCGCTGCAAGCTTCGCCGAAAGCGATGGTACGGTGATTAACAACGAAGGCCGCGCCCAGCGTTTCTTCCAGGTTTATGACCCATCCTACTACGACAGCAACACCGTAATGCTGGAAAGCTGGCGCTGGCTGCACTCGCTGCACAGCACCGTGCAGAGCCGTGAAGTGGACTGGACGCAGCTCGACCACGTTATCGACGCGGTCGTTGAGAAGTTGCCGCAGCTGGCGGGCATTAAAGATGCCGCGCCGGACGCAAGCTTCCGTATCCGTGGACAGAAGCTGGCGCGTGAACCGCACCGCTACAGTGGGCGTACCGCAATGCGCGCCAACATCAGCGTACACGAACCGCGTCAACCGCAGGACAAAGACACCATGTTCGCTTTCTCTATGGAAGGGAACAACCAGCCGTCTGCACCGCGTTCACAAATTCCGTTTGCCTGGGCTCCGGGTTGGAACTCCCCACAGGCGTGGAACAAGTTCCAGGATGAAGTGGGCGGTAAACTGCGTCATGGCGATCCGGGCGTGCGCCTGATCGAAGCTTCTGCGGGGAATATGGAGTACTTCACAACCGTTCCGGCGAGCTTCCAGGCTCAGGAAGGTCAGTGGCGTATTGCGCCTTACTATCACCTGTTTGGTAGTGATGAAATGTCCCAGCGTGCGCCGGTCTTCCAGACCCGTATGCCGCAGCCGTACATCAAACTCAACCCGGCTGATGCCGCGAAGTTGGGTGTTAATGCCGGTACGCGCGTTTCTTTCAGCTACGATGGCAACACGGTTACGCTGCCGGTTGAAATCGCTGAAGGATTAACGGCAGGGCAGGTTGGTTTACCGATGGGCATGCCTGGCATCGCGCCGGTTCTGGCAGGTGCGCGTCTTGAGGATCTGCAGGAGGCACAACAATGAGTTGGATTACACCCGATCTGATTGAGATCCTGCTGAGCATTCTCAAAGCGGTGGTGATCCTGCTGGTGGTGGTCACCTGCGGGGCATTCATGAGCTTTGGCGAACGTCGTCTGCTGGGTCTGTTCCAGAACCGTTACGGACCGAACCGTGTTGGCTGGGGCGGTTCGCTCCAGCTGGTTGCGGACATGATCAAGATGTTCTTTAAAGAAGACTGGATCCCGAAATTCTCGGATCGCGTCATCTTTACCCTGGCACCGATGATCGCCTTCACCTCGCTGCTGCTGGCTTTCGCCATCGTGCCAGTGAGTCCGAACTGGGTGGTTGCTGACCTGAACATCGGGATCCTGTTCTTCCTGATGATGGCGGGCCTCGCGGTATACGCGGTGCTGTTCGCCGGCTGGTCCAGTAACAACAAATACTCCCTGCTCGGTGCGATGCGTGCGTCTGCGCAGACCCTGAGCTACGAAGTGTTCCTCGGACTTTCCCTGATGGGCGTGGTGGCGCAGGCCGGTTCATTTAACATGACCGACATCGTCAACAACCAGGCTGATATCTGGAACGTTATTCCGCAGTTCTTTGGTTTTGTCACCTTTGCCATCGCGGGCGTGGCGGTGTGTCACCGTCACCCGTTTGACCAGCCAGAAGCCGAGCAGGAACTGGCCGACGGTTACCACATTGAATATTCCGGTATGAAATTCGGTCTGTTCTTCGTGGGTGAGTACATCGGTATCGTCACCATTTCTGCGCTGATGGTTACCCTGTTCTTCGGTGGCTGGCATGGCCCGTTCTTACCGCCATTCGTCTGGTTCGCGCTGAAAACCGCGTTCTTCATGATGATGTTCATTTTGATTCGTGCGTCGTTACCGCGTCCTCGTTATGACCAGGTAATGTCCTTCGGCTGGAAAGTCTGTCTGCCGCTGACGCTCGTCAACTTGCTGGTAACGGCGGCTGTCATTCTCTGGCAGGCGCAATAAGGGACACAAAGACCATGACCTTAAAAGAATTGTTCGTAGGTTTCGGCACCCAGGTACGCAGTATCTGGATGATCGGCCTGCATGCGTTCGCGAAACGCGAAACGCAGATGTACCCGGAAGAGCCGGTCTATCTACCGCCCCGTTTTCGTGGTCGTATCGTTCTGACTCGTGATCCAGACGGTGAAGAGCGCTGCGTTGCCTGTAACCTGTGTGCGGTAGCGTGTCCGGTAGGCTGTATCTCTTTGCAAAAAGCAGAGACCAAAGATGGCCGCTGGTATCCAGAGTTTTTCCGCATTAACTTCTCACGCTGCATTTTCTGCGGTCTGTGCGAAGAAGCCTGTCCGACAACGGCTATTCAGCTGACTCCAGATTTCGAGCTGGGTGAGTACAAGCGCCAGGACCTGGTTTACGAGAAAGAGGATCTGCTGATCTCCGGTCCGGGCAAATACCCGGAATATAACTTCTACCGGATCGCAGGTATGGCAATCGACGGCAAAGATAAGGGCGAAGCAGAGAACGAAGCTAAGCCTATCGACGTCAAGAGCCTGTTACCGTAAGGAGAGGGGCAATGGAGTTCGCTTTTTATATCTGTGGCCTGATAGCCATTCTCGCAACCTTGCGGGTGATCACCCACACCAATCCGGTACACGCACTGCTGTATCTGATTATTTCGCTGCTGGCGATTTCCGGGGTGTTCTTCTCGTTAGGCGCTTACTTCGCCGGTGCACTGGAAATTATCGTCTACGCGGGCGCTATCATGGTGCTGTTCGTATTCGTGGTAATGATGCTCAACCTCGGTGGTTCTGAAATTGAACAGGAACGCCAGTGGCTGAAACCTCAGGTGTGGATTGGTCCGGCGATTCTGTCGGCCATCATGCTGGTGGTCATTGTTTACGCCATTCTGGGCGTAAACGATCAGGGCATCGACGGGACGCCAATTAGCGCGAAAGCAGTCGGTATTTCCCTGTTCGGACCGTATGTACTGGCGGTCGAACTGGCTTCGATGCTGCTGCTGGCGGGCCTGGTTGTGGCCTTCCACGTGGGGCGCGAAGAGCGTTCAGGTGAAGTGCTGAGCAATCGCACTGATGACCGCGCGAAAAGAAAAACGGAGGAGCACGCATGATCCCCTTACAACATGGACTGATCCTCGCTGCGATTTTATTCGTCCTGGGTTTGACCGGTCTGGTTATCCGCCGCAATCTGCTGTTTATGCTGATCGGACTGGAAATCATGATTAACGCCTCCGCGCTGGCCTTTGTGGTCGCCGGAAGCTACTGGGGCCAGACCGATGGTCAGGTGATGTACATTCTCGCCATCAGCCTTGCGGCTGCGGAAGCGAGCATTGGACTTGCGCTGTTGCTGCAACTTCATCGCCGTCGCCAGAACCTGAACATCGATTCAGTAAGTGAGATGCGTGGATGAACATGCTTGCCTTAACCATTATTCTGCCATTTATTGGCTTTGTATTACTGGCGTTTTCCCGTGGTCGTTGGTCAGAAAATCTGTCCGCTACCGTGGGTGTCGGGTCGATTGGTCTGGCCGCGCTGGTGACTGCGTTTGTTGGCGTTGATTTCTTTGCCAATGGCCAGCAGGCTTACAGCCAGCCGCTGTGGACCTGGATGTCAGTCGGCGACTTCAACATCGGTTTTAACCTGGTGCTGGACGGCCTGTCGCTGACCATGCTCTCCGTGGTGACCGGCGTTGGTTTCCTGATCCACATGTTCGCCTCCTGGTATATGCGCGGAGAAGAGGGCTATTCTCGTTTCTTCGCCTACACCAACCTGTTTATCGCCAGCATGGTGGTTCTGGTGCTGGCGGATAACCTGCTGCTGATGTACCTCGGCTGGGAAGGCGTGGGCCTGTGCTCCTATCTGCTGATTGGTTTCTACTACACCGATCCGAAGAATGGCGCTGCGGCAATGAAAGCCTTCGTGGTAACCCGTGTTGGTGACGTATTCCTGGCGTTCGCGCTGTTCATCCTCTACAACGAGCTGGGCACGCTGAACTTCCGCGAAATGGTGGAACTGGCGCCTGCGCACTTTGCAGATGGTAACAACATGCTGATGTGGGCAACCCTGATGCTGCTGGGCGGTGCGGTCGGTAAATCTGCGCAGTTGCCGTTGCAAACATGGCTTGCTGATGCGATGGCCGGCCCGACGCCTGTCTCTGCGCTTATCCACGCTGCGACGATGGTTACCGCCGGTGTCTACCTGATTGCACGTACGCACGGCCTGTTCCTGATGACCCCAGAAATTCTGCACCTGGTGGGGATTATCGGTGCCATCACTCTGGTGCTGGCGGGTTTTGCTGCGCTGGTACAGACCGACATCAAACGCGTTCTTGCGTACTCCACCATGAGCCAGATTGGTTATATGTTCCTGGCTCTCGGTGTACAGGCGTGGGATGCGGCGATTTTCCACCTGATGACGCACGCCTTCTTTAAAGCGCTGCTGTTCCTGGCATCCGGCTCGGTTATCCTGGCTTGCCACCACGAACAGAACATCTTCAAGATGGGCGGACTGCGTAAGTCAATTCCGCTGGTGTATCTCTGCTTCCTGATCGGTGGCGCGGCGCTGTCGGCTCTGCCGCTGATTACCGCTGGCTTCTTCAGTAAGGATGAGATTCTGGCCGGTGCAATGGCGAATGGTCATATTAATCTGATGGTTGCAGGTCTGGTCGGTGCGTTCATGACCTCTCTGTATACCTTCCGTATGATTTTCATCGTGTTCCACGGTAAAGAACAAATTCACGCTCATGCAGGGAAGGGGATTACCCATCATCTGCCGCTGATTGTGCTGATGATCCTGTCCACCTTCGTTGGCGCGCTGATTGTGCCGCCGCTGCAGGGTGTACTGCCTGCGACGACCGAGCTTGAGCATGGTCGCGTCATGACGCTGGAAATTACCTCCGGTATCGTAGCGATTGCGGGCATCCTGATCGCAGCATGGCTGTGGCTGGGTAAACGCCAGCTTGTGACATCGATTGCCAACAGTGCGCCGGGCCGCCTGCTGGGTACCTGGTGGTATAACGCCTGGGGCTTCGACTGGCTGTATGACAAAGTGTTCGTCAAGCCGTTCCTGGGTGTTGCCTGGTTGCTGAAACGCGATCCGCTCAACTCAATGATGAACATTCCGGCGATCCTTTCCCGCTTTGCAGGTAAAGGCCTGTTGTTGAGCGAGAACGGTTATCTGCGCTGGTATGTCGCATCAATGAGCATCGGCGCCGTCGTTGTGCTGGCACTGTTGATGGTACTGCGTTGAGTTTGAGGATTGTGGGGTTGATGTCGGATGGCGCTCGCGCTTATCCGACCTACGGGAATCTGTAGGCCCGGTAAGCGTTCGCGCCACCGGGCAAAAAAAAGCCGCAATCCGAAGTGAATTTTCTGTTTGAGAATTCGTTGAAAATCAGGTCCTGATGGGACTTTAACAAGGAATAAAGATCGCCATGTTACTACCCTGGCTAATATTAATTCCCTTTATCGGTGGCTTCCTGTGCTGGCAGACCGAACGCTTTGGCGTGAAGGTGCCGCGCTGGATCGCGCTGATTACCATGGGATTGACGCTGGCGCTTGGCCTGCAACTGTGGTTGCAGGGCGGCTATTCACTGACGCAATCCGCTGGCATTCCGCAGTGGCAGTCTGAGTTTGTCCTGCCGTGGATCCCACGTTTTGGCATCTCTATTCATCTGGCTATCGACGGTCTGTCGCTGCTGATGGTAGTGCTGACCGGTCTGCTCGGTGTTCTGGCGGTACTTTGCTCCTGGAATGAAATCGAAAAATACCAGGGCTTCTTCCATCTGAACCTGATGTGGATCTTAGGCGGCGTGATCGGCGTGTTCCTTGCCATCGACATGTTCCTGTTCTTCTTCTTCTGGGAAATGATGCTGGTGCCGATGTACTTCCTGATCGCGTTGTGGGGGCATAAAGCCTCTGACGGTAAAACGCGTATCACGGCGGCGACCAAGTTCTTCATTTATACCCAGGCGAGTGGTCTGGTGATGTTGATTGCCATCCTGGCGCTGGTGTTTGTGCACTATAAAGCGACCGGTGTGTGGACCTTCAACTATGAAGAGTTGCTGAATACCCCGATGTCCCACGGTGTGGAATATCTGCTGATGCTGGGCTTCTTCATCGCCTTCGCGGTGAAAATGCCGGTGGTTCCGCTGCACGGCTGGTTGCCGGATGCACACTCCCAGGCGCCGACGGCAGGTTCCGTTGACCTGGCAGGGATCTTGCTGAAAACCGCGGCTTACGGTCTGTTGCGCTTCTCTCTGCCGCTGTTCCCGAACGCGTCGGCGGAGTTTGCACCTATCGCAATGTGGCTGGGCGTTATCGGTATCTTCTACGGCGCGTGGATGGCCTTTAATCAGTACGATATCAAACGCCTGATCGCTTACACCTCCGTATCGCACATGGGCTTCGTACTGATTGCTATCTACACCGGCAGCCAGCTGGCGTACCAGGGGGCTGTTATCCAGATGATTGCGCACGGTCTGTCCGCAGCCGGTCTGTTCATTCTGTGTGGTCAGCTGTACGAACGTCTGCACACGCGTGATATGCGTATGATGGGCGGCCTGTGGGGCAAAATGAAATGGTTGCCTGCGCTGTCAATGTTCTTCGCCGTGTGTACTCTGGGTATGCCGGGTACAGGTAACTTCGTTGGTGAATTTATGATTCTGTTTGGCAGCTACCAGGTGGTTCCGGTCATTACCGTGATCTCGACCTTTGGTCTGGTGTTTGCCTCTGTTTACTCGCTGGCGATGTTGCATCGCGCTTACTTCGGTAAAGCGAAGAGCCAGATTGCCAGTGTTGAACTGCCAGGGATGTCGCTGCGTGAGCTGTTTATCATCCTGTTGCTGGTCGTGCTTCTGGTACTGCTTGGCTTCTATCCGCAGCCGATTCTGGATACCTCGCATTCTGCGATGAGCAACATCCAGCAGTGGTTTGTTAATTCCGTTACTACTACAAGGCCGTAAATCGCCATGACAATAACTCCACAACACCTGATTGCGCTGCTACCGCTGCTGATCGTCGGCTTGACGGTGGTGGTTGTGATGCTCTCCATTGCGTGGCGACGCAATCACTTCCTCAATGCCACGTTATCGGTCATTGGGCTTAACGCCGCGCTGGTTTCGCTCTGGTTTGTTGGCCAGGCGGGCGCCATGGACGTCACCCCGCTGATGCGGGTTGACGGTTTCGCCATGCTCTACACCGGACTGGTGCTGCTGGCGAGTCTTGCCACCTGTACCTTCGCTTACCCGTGGCTGGAAGGCTACGATGACAACCGGGAAGAGTTCTACCTGTTGGTGCTGATTGCCGCGCTCGGCGGTATTCTGCTGGCTAATGCTAACCATCTGGCGGCGCTATTCCTTGGTATTGAGCTGATCTCTCTGCCGCTGTTTGGTCTGGTTGGCTATGCGTTCCGTCAGAAACGTTCGCTGGAAGCCAGTATCAAATACACCATTCTGTCTGCCGCAGCGTCTTCCTTCCTGCTGTTCGGTATGGCGCTGGTGTACGCGCAGTCTGGCAATCTGTCGTTTGTTGCGCTCGGTAAGAGCCTCGGCGACGGCATGCTGCACGAACCGCTGCTGCTGGCGGGCTTCGGTCTGATGATTGTTGGCCTCGGCTTTAAACTTTCGCTGGTTCCGTTCCACCTGTGGACGCCAGACGTTTACCAGGGCGCTCCGGCTCCGGTTTCCACCTTCCTGGCGACGGCGAGCAAAATCGCTATCTTCGGCGTGGTGATGCGTCTGTTCCTGTACGCACCGGTAGGGGATAGCGAAGCGGTACGTATTGTACTGGGCGTGATTGCCTTTGCTTCCATCATCTTCGGTAACCTGATGGCGCTGAGCCAGACCAATATTAAACGTCTGCTCGGTTACTCTTCTATCTCTCATCTCGGCTACCTGCTGGTGGCGCTGATTGCTCTGCAGAGCGGCGAGATGTCGATGGAAGCGGTTGGCGTTTACCTGGCCGGTTACCTGTTCAGCAGCCTCGGCGCGTTCGGTGTGGTCAGCCTGATGTCCAGCCCGTACCGTGGCCCGGATGCGGACTCTCTGTTCTCCTACCGTGGTCTGTTCTGGCATCGTCCGATCCTCGCGGCAGTGATGACGGTAATGATGCTGTCTCTGGCCGGTATCCCGATGACGCTGGGCTTTATCGGTAAGTTCTACTTACTGGCAGTCGGTGTGCAGGCTAACCTGTGGTGGCTGGTTGCCGCTGTGGTGGTCGGTTCGGCGATTGGTTTGTACTACTACCTGCGTGTTGCCGTGAGCCTGTACCTGAGCGCACCGCAACAGCTGAACCGCGATGCGCCATCCAACTGGCAGTACAGCGCGGGCGGTATCGTGGTGCTGATTTCTGCCCTGCTGGTACTGGTGCTGGGTATTTACCCGCAACCGCTGATCAGCATTGTGCAGTTAGCGACTCCGCTGATGTAAGGCTACATGCAGTAACGAAAAAACCCGCCGAGGCGGGTTTTTTTATGCGTGAAATACGGTCAGTTCAATAGCTGACGGCTCACCAGCGGACCGCTGATGCCTTTTGCTGTGCGATCCATCACTTCCTGGATCACTGAAGAAAGCTCATTGACTTCGAATTTGGCCACGTAGCCATCCGCTTTTACTCGGCGAACATGATCTTCGTTCGCACTACCGGAAAGCGAAGAGTGGATAACGACCGGGATCTTCTTCAGGCGTTCGTCGGTTTTTATTTTGCGGGTAAGCGTAAAACCGTCCATCTCCGGCATTTCGAGATCGGTGAGTACCAGGGCGATCTTCTCGCTAATAGGCTTGCCCTCCGCCAGTGCTTCTGCGGAAAGCTGCTGTATTTTTTCCCACGCATCCTGGCCCGTTACATGCATCAGATGCGGGATTTCCATGGCGTTAAGCCCTTTTTCCAGCATTGCACGGGCCACTTTTGAATCATCTGCCACAATCGCCACCGCACCCGGCGTGATGTTGAATTTATTGGTTTTCAGATCGGTTGCGCGCAGGTCGTGGTTCGCCGGTACGATGTCATACAAGATCTGCTCAACGTCGAGCACCAGCGCCAGGTTGTTGGTCTCTTTGTTGTCGTCCAGGCAAGCGATACTGGTGATATAGCGACCATTGACGGCTTTCTCGGCGGTATGCACCTGTTGCCAGTCCAGGCGCATAATGTTTTCCACTGACTCCACCGCAAACGCCTGGACGCTGCGGGCATATTCTGTGATCAACAGGATGTTGAGTCCGGTCTCTGGTTTACAGCCCGCGACGGCGGGCAGGTCAATCACCGGGATCACCTGATCGCGAATATTAACCATACCCAGCAGCGGGGCCTTCATACCAGCCGGACGCGTAAAGGTCGGCATCGGCACGATTTCACGCAGCTTGAATACGTTGATGCCAAATAGCTCTGATTTCTGCTCCTCAACAGATTTGCCGAGGCGAAATAGCAGTAGTTCAAAACGGTTAGACAGGGTTAGGTTTGTCCTGTCATCAATATCTTTCTGGAAATTGTTCATCCTGTCCTCAGTGTGAAAGCCAGCCTTTCCACTGTTATCGGCACTGAGGCGGAAAAATAAAGCGTTAAACGCTGAAAATGGCGAAATCGTGAGCCAGTTCCGTGTCTGGAAAAATCGCTTTGCACTCTTCAAGCAAACGCTGACAGCCTTTTTCATCATAGCGTGAGCTAACGTGGGTCATGATCAGGCGTCCCACTCCGGCATCCAGCGCCAGCTGTGCGGCTTGTCGGGTTGAGCTGTGCCCGCGACTGTTCGCTTTCTCCTCCATTGAGGCATCCAGCGTGGTTTCGTGTACCATGACATCTACACCTCGAGCCAGTTCAATGGCGGACGCGCAGGGTCCTGTGTCACCGAAAATAGCGACTGATTTTCCCCTGGTGGCCGGGGCGAGGAAGTCGGCGCCGTGGATCGTACGTCCATCCTCCAGCACGATAGTTTTCCCGGCTTTCAAATCCTGAAACCACGGGCCCGCTTTAACACCTGCCGCCTTCAGGGCGTTAGCGTCAAGCGCACCGGGTTTGTCATGCTCTTGAATGCGAAAACCGTAGCACTCCAGCGGATGCGCCAGCGGGTACGCCGTGACTTTACGCAGGCCGTCATCGACAATCTCACCTGCGGTGATTTCCACAATTTCCATCGGATAATCGGTCCAGGAGCCGCTCAGACGTAATGCGGTTTCGGTAAACTCTCGCAACCCTTTTGGCCCGTAAAGCGTCAGAGGCTGGACATTGCCGGCCATTGAGCGACTGCACAGTAGTCCCGGTAAACCAAACAGGTGATCGCCGTGCAGATGGCTGATAAAAATACGATCGAGTTTTCCTGGATTGAAAGGAGTGGTGAGCATCTGATGCTGCGTCCCTTCACCGCAATCAAAAAGCCACAGCCCCGCCTGAGTCGGGTGTTGCAGATTCAGTAAAATTGCCGTTACATTGCGTGAGCGAGTGGGGACTCCCGCTGACGTGCCTAAAAATAGTAATTCCATCTTCGCGTTACACTTTTCGCCATCAATAAGGCAGGGTGTTCAGGTTATCACAACATAGGGGCAGACAATGATTCACTGGCAAGATCTCCACCATGCAAAGCTGAGTACCCAACAACTGTACGCACTACTTCAGTTGCGATGCGCGGTGTTTGTAGTTGAGCAACAGTGTCCGTACCAGGATGTGGATGGCGATGACCTGGTTGGAGAGAATCGCCATATTCTGGGCTGGCATAACGATGAGCTGGTGGCGTATGCGAGGATTCTGAAAAGCGATGACGAGCTGGAGCCGGTGGTGATTGGTCGGGTGATTGTAAGCGAAGCGCTGCGCGGTGAAAAACTGGGGCAACAGCTGATGGCCCAGACGCTGGCATCCTGCGCGCAACACTGGCCACACAAGGCGTTATATCTGGGCGCGCAGGCGCATCTGCAATCGTTCTATGCGCGCTTTGGCTTTGTTCCGGTAACGGATATCTATGACGAAGACGGTATTCCACACGTCGGAATGGCGCGGGAAGCACATCAGGCGTAAACAGGCGCAAACAGTCCAGGTTGTCTATAGTTAGCGGGTACGTCAATTGAAAGGGAGAATATAATGTCTTTTCATTCTTATGAATCACGTATCGATGATGATCTGGAATTATTAAGTGAAACGCTGGAAGAGGTGCTGCGTTCTTCTGGCGACCCAGCAGATCAAAAATACCTTGAGTTAAAAGCGCGGGCAGAACGGGCGTTAGAAGAGGTGAGAAATCGCGTCAGCCATGCTTCTGACAGCTACTATTACCGTGCGAAAAAAGCTGTTTGTCGGGCGGATGATTATGTGCACGAAAAACCCTGGCGCGGGATCGGCGTTGGCGCCACAGTCGGTTTAGTGATGGGATTATTGTTAGCACGGCGATAAATTCCGTTCTGTCATCGCATTTGTACGTACTCCCTAACTGGGGGTACTGCTTTTTCTGCTCAGTACCCCGTATAATGTGAGGTTTTTAACAGGGAGAGGTCCGCGTGCATTCAATCACTACTGCGCTGGAAAGTCTGATGCGTCATTTATCGCAAGAGATGCCAGCAGCACCTGGAATTCGTATTTACGATATACCTTTCCCACTGAATGATGCGTTTGACGCTTTAGGATGGCTGGCCAGTCAACCCGTCTGGCCCCAGTTTTACTGGCAGCAGCGTAACGGCGACGAAGAGGCCGCTGTATTAGGGGCCGTCGCCGCATTTTCCTCGCTGGAATCGGCCCAGCAATTTTTACACCAGCATGATAATCATCCCGACCTGCGCATCTGGGGCCTGAATGCCTTTGAGCCACAGCGTGGCAATTTGCTGCTGCCGCGGCTGGAGTGGCGACGTTGCGCCGGAGTGGCGAGCTTACGCTTACATCTCTACAGCGACGTATCGTTACGTGACGACGCCGCGCAGGCGGTGGCGTTTATCTCATCGCTCGCCAATGTTAAGCCGCTACCCGCGTTGCGTCTCAGTTTGACGGGAGAACAGAACTGGCCGGATAAAGCTGGCTGGACAAATCTGATAAAACTCGCCACGCAAACAATCGCAGGAGAAGACCTCGATAAGGTTGTGCTGGCACGGGCGACCGACTTACAGTTTTCTCAGTCGGTTAATGCCGCGGCCGTGATGGCATCCAGCCGTCGCTTAAACCTGAACTGCTACCATTTCTTTATGGCATTCTCTGCCGACTCCGCTTTTCTTGGCTCTTCCCCTGAGCGTCTGTATCGGCGGCGAGACACGGCGCTGCGCACCGAGGCGCTGGCCGGAACCGTGGCCAATCATCCAGAGGATCATCGGGCCTGGCAGTTGGGTGAATGGCTAATGAAAGATGATAAAAACCAGCGTGAGAATATGCTGGTGGTTGAAGATATTTGCCAGCGCCTGCAAGGCTGTACGCAAACTCTCGACGTGCTGCCGCCACAGGTGCTCAGGCTGCGTAAAGTGCAGCACCTGCGCCGTTGCATCTGGACGGAACTGAATCAGGCCGACGATACGCTTTGCCTGATGCAACTCCAGCCCACGGCGGCTGTCGCCGGTATTCCGCGAGAGCTGGCGCGTGAATTCATCCAACAAAATGAACCCTTTGAACGTGAGTGGTATGCCGGTTCTGCGGGTTATCTTTCACTGCGCCAAAGTGAGTTTTGCGTGTCACTACGTTCGGCGAAAATTAGCGCAAACGTGGTGCGCCTGTATGCCGGGGCAGGGATCGTACGTGGTTCAGATCCTGAGCAGGAATGGCAAGAAATAGACAACAAAGCGGCGGGTTTACGTACTTTATTACAGATGGAAGCCTAATGAGTCACACATTACCGACTCATATCAAAAATCCATTTATTCGATTCTTTATACTGTGTCGCAATATTGATACCGGACAATCTCATGTCAGTAAGCGCATTTAACCGACGCTGGGCGGCGGTCATTCTGGAAGCACTCACTCGCCACGGCGTCAGGCATGTCTGCATTGCCCCTGGCTCTCGTTCTACACCGTTGACGCTGGCGGCAGCGGAAAACCCCGCATTCATCCATCACACCCATTTTGACGAGCGTGGTCTTGGGCATCTGGCCTTAGGTCTGGCAAAAGTTAGCCGTCAGCCTGTCGCCGTGATTGTGACGTCCGGTACCGCGGTGGCGAATTTATATCCCGCGTTGATTGAAGCGGGCCTGACCGGTGAAAAACTAATTTTACTTACGGCAGACCGACCGCCAGAGCTTATCGACTGTGGTGCGAACCAGGCGATTCGTCAGGCCGGAATGTTTGCCTCGCATCCATCGCAAACGCTCTCTTTACCGCGTCCGACTCAGGACATTCCGGCAAGCTGGCTGGTGTCCACTATTGATAATGCGTTAGCAACCCTGCATAGCGGGGCGGTTCATATCAATTGCCCGTTTGCGGAACCGCTGTATGGCGATATGGACGAAACGGGGATTGCCTGGCAGCAGCGCCTCGGCGACTGGTGGCAGGACGATAAACCCTGGCTGCGAGAAGCGCGTCGGCTGGAAAGCGACAAACAGCGCGACTGGTTTTTCTGGCGACAAAAACGCGGCGTAGTCATTGCGGGCCGCATGAGCGCTGAAGAAGGTAAGAAAGTTGCGCAGTGGGCGCAGACGTTAGGCTGGCCGCTGATTGGTGATGTTCTGTCGCAAACCGGACAACCGCTGCCGTGCGCCGACCTGTGGCTGGGAAATGCGAAAGCGGTAGCTGAGTTACAGCAGGCGCAGATTGTGGTGCAGCTTGGCAGCAGCCTGACCGGAAAACGACTCCTGCAATGGCAGGCCAGTTGCGATCCGCAGGAATACTGGATTGTCGATAATATCGAAGGCCGCCTCGATCCGGCTCACCATCGTGGCCGCAGGCTGGCGGCGAAAGTTGGCGACTGGCTGGAGCTGCATCCGGCGGAGAAACGTCAGCCCTGGTACGTGGAAATCCCTCGTCTGGCGCAACTGGCCTGGCAGGCGGTAGAAGCCCGTCGTGAGGCGTTTGGTGAAGCGCAATTAGCCCACCGTATTCGCGAATACTTGCCGGAGCAGGGGCAGCTGTTCGTGGGTAACAGTCTGGTGGTACGCCTGATTGATGCGCTGTCGCAGCTTCCGGCTGGTTACCCGGTCTATAGCAACCGTGGCGCGAGCGGTATTGACGGCCTGCTGTCAACGGCTGCAGGTGTACAGCGTGCCAGCGCGAAATCGACGCTGGCGATTGTTGGCGATTTATCTGCATTGTATGACCTGAATGCGCTGGCGTTATTGCGCCAGGTTTCTGCACCGTTTGTCCTGATAGTGGTCAACAATAACGGCGGACAGATTTTTTCTCTGCTGCCGACGCCAGCCAGCGAACGCGAACGGTTCTATCTGATGCCGCAGAACGTACATTTCGAGCATGCTGCCGCCATGTTTAACCTTAAATACCAGCGCCCGGAAAACTGGGAGCAACTGGAGAGCGCGTTGACTAACGCCTGGCGTACTCCTGCGGCCACGGTGATTGAGCTGGTGGTGAATGAAACTGACGGGGCGCAAACCTTGCAGCAACTGCTGGCGAAGGTAAGTCATCTATGATCCTGCATGCGCAGGCGAAAGAGGGCCAGGCGGGATTTCCCTGGCTGGTTTTCCTGCACGGTTTCTCTGGCGATTGTCGGGAATGGCAGACGGTCGGCGAAGCGTTTCAGGATTATTCGCGGCTATACATCGATCTGCCGGGACACGGTGGCTCTGCTGACATCAGCGTGAGCGGATTCGATGACGTAAACGTTTTGCTGCGTAATACTCTACTTAGTTACAACATACACAACTACTGGCTGGTGGGATACTCTCTTGGTGGCAGAGTCGCGATGATGGCGGCCTGTCAGGAGATGCCAGGGCTTTGTGGTCTGGTGGTAGAAGGTGGACATCCAGGCTTGCAAGGCGAAGAGGCGCGCGTTCAGCGTCGTCTCTCGGATGGCCGCTGGGCTGCGCGTTTTCGCGCAGAGCCGCTACGTGAGGTGTTTAATGACTGGTATCAACAGCCCGTTTTTTCCTCGCTGAACACGGTACAAAGAGAGGCGCTGGTCGCTCTGCGTAGCCAGAATAATGGGCAAACGCTGGCGGCAATGCTGGAGGCCACCTCGCTTGCCGTACAACCTGATTTACGTGCGCAACTCACGACGTGCACATTTCCGTTTTATTATTTATGTGGTGAACGTGACGATAAATTCCGCGCTCTGGTGGCGGAAATATCAGTACCAAACCATGTGATTCGTAATGCCGGACACAACGCGCATCGGGACAACCCCGCGGGTGTAGTGGACTGTCTGGCTCAGATTCTGCGTCGCTGACTATAGGACATTTTATGATCTATCCTGATGAAACAATGCTTTACGCACCAGTAGAATGGCACGATTGCTCTGAAGGCTATACCGACATTCTTTACGAGAAATCCACCGACGGTATCGCAAAAATCACCATTAATCGTCCGCAGGTACGCAATGCCTTCCGTCCGGTCACTGTGAAAGAGATGATCCAGGCGCTGGCGGATGCTCGCTATGATGACAACATCGGCGTAATTATTCTGACCGGTGCTGGTGACAAAGCGTTCTGCGCAGGCGGCGATCAGAAGGTACGTGGCGACTACGGCGGATACCAGGATGACTCCGGTGTGCATCACCTGAACGTGCTGGACTTCCAGCGTCAGATTCGTACCTGTCCGAAACCGGTCGTGGCGATGGTTGCAGGTTTCTCCATTGGCGGCGGTCATGTGCTGCACATGATGTGTGACCTGACCATTGCGGCTGAAAACGCCATCTTCGGTCAGACCGGTCCTAAAGTCGGTTCCTTCGACGGCGGTTGGGGCGCTTCCTATATGGCGCGCATCGTCGGTCAGAAAAAAGCGCGTGAAATCTGGTTCCTGTGCCGTCAGTACGATGCGAAACAGGCGCTGGATATGGGGCTGGTCAACACCGTGGTTCCGCTGGCGGATCTGGAAAAAGAGACAGTACGCTGGTGTCGCGAAATGTTGCAAAACAGCCCAATGGCGCTGCGCTGCCTGAAAGCTGCACTGAACGCCGACTGTGATGGTCAGGCAGGTCTGCAGGAGCTGGCAGGTAACGCCACTATGCTGTTCTACATGACGGAAGAAGGTCAGGAAGGCCGTAACGCCTTTAACCAGAAACGTCAGCCTGATTTCAGCAAATTCAAACGGAATCCGTAATGCGTAGCGCGCAGGTATACCGCTGGCAGATCCCCATGGACGCGGGGGTGATTCTGCGCGACAGGCGGTTAAAAACGCGTGACGGGTTATACGTATGTCTTCGTGACGGTGAGCGTGAAGGGTGGGGAGAAATCTCCCCGCTGCCGGGCTTCAGTCAGGAAAGCTGGGAAGAAGCGCAAACCGAGTTGCTGGCCTGGGTGAAAGGCTGGCTGCAAGGGGATGCCTCCTTACCGCAACTGCCTTCGGTCGCCTTTGGCGTAAGCTGTGCGCTGGCCGAACTGGCTGGCGTATTGCCACAGGACGCAGACTATCGTGCTGCACCGCTGTGTACGGGCGATCCTGACGATCTGGTACTGCAACTGGCGGACATGCCGGGCGAAAAAGTGGCGAAGATTAAGGTCGGTCTGTATGAAGCGGTTCGCGACGGCATGGTAGCCAATCTGTTACTTGAGGCGATCCCGGAGCTGCATTTGCGACTTGACGCCAACCGGGCCTGGACGCCGTTGAAAGCTCAGCAGTTCGCGAAATACGTTAATCCGGAGTACCGCGGACGCATTGCCTTCCTCGAAGAACCGTGCAAAACCCGTGATGATTCTCGTGCCTTCGCGCGTGAAACCGGCATTGCCATCGCCTGGGATGAAAGTCTGCGTGAAGCGGATTTCACCTTCGAAGCCGAAGAGGGCGTCAAGGCTGTGGTTATCAAACCTACGCTGACCGGCAGTCTCGATAAAGTCCGTGAACAGGTGGCAGCGGCGCATGCGCTTGGTCTTACTGCCGTTATCAGTTCGTCAATCGAGTCGAGTCTGGGCTTAACCCAGCTGGCGCGAATTGCCGCCTGGTTGACGCCGCAAACCATCCCGGGTCTGGATACCCTGAGCCTGATGCAGTGCCAGCAGGTACGCACCTGGCCGGGTAGCGCATTGCCGTGTATCGACGTTGATGCGCTGGAACGTCTGCTATGACCCAGCAGGAAATGCCCGATAGCGTGAGCTTATCGGGCCTGATACAACCCAGTGACTGGCCGTGGCGTCACTGGCGACAGGTTCGTGCGAAGGCGCCAGCCTTACGCCTCAACGATGAGGCATTAAGCTGGAGCGAGCTCTGCGCGCGCATCGACCATCTGGCCTGCGGTTTTGCCGCTCAGGGCGTGGAAGAAGGCGATGGCGTCCTGCTTCGCGCCTGGAATCATCCGCGCGCTTTGCTGGCCTGGCTCGCGCTGCTGCAGTGTGGGGCGCGGGTTTTACCTGTGAACCCACAGTTGCCTCAGTCGCTGCTTGATGCGCTGGTCCCGGACTTAACGCTACGTTTTGCGCTGGATCTGGAGGCTGCTATCGCACTCCCGGAACTCAGTCCGTTACAGATGCAGTCGTTGCCAGGCGATCACGCCGCCGCATGGTTGCCCGAGCGTTTGAGCACGATGACGTTAACCTCAGGTTCTACCGGATTACCAAAGGCGGCGGTGCATACCTGTCAGGCGCATCTGGCAAGCGCGCAGGGCGTACTGTCATTAATGCCGTTTGGTGCTGAGGATGACTGGCTGCTCTCATTGCCGCTGTTTCATGTTTCCGGGCAGGGCATTTTGTGGCGATGGTTGTTCGCCGGAGCGCGAATGACCGTGCGCGACAAACAGCCGCTGGATCAAATGCTGGCTGGATGCACTCACGCTTCACTGGTGCCCACGCAACTGTGGCGCTTACTTGTTAATAACACACCAGTCACGCTAAAAGCGGTGCTGCTGGGCGGTGCGGCAATTCCTGTTGAGTTGACGGAACAGGCGCGTGAACAGGGGATTCGTTGCTGGTGCGGTTACGGATTGACGGAGTTTGCTTCTACGGTTTGTGCGAAAGAGGCAGATGGCCTGGCGGATGTGGGCTCTGCTTTACCAGGGCGGGAAGTCAGGATCGTTAATGACGAAGTTTGGCTACGAGCCGCCAGCATGGCGCAAGGTTACTGGCGTAACGGACAGCTTATGCCTTTAGTGAACGCGGAAGGCTGGTTTGCAACCCGCGATCGCGGCGTGTTGAAGGACGGCAAGTTAACCATTGTCGGTCGTATGGACAATCTGTTCTTTAGCGGCGGGGAAGGCATACAGCCGGAAGAGGTGGAACGCGTGATTGCCGCACACCCACATGTTCTGCAGGCCTTTATTGTGCCGATAGAAGACAAAGAATTTGGCCATCGCCCGGTGGCGGTCGTTGAGTATGACGCTAATACTGGAGAAACTAATCTGGCAGAGTGGGTAAAAGATAAGCTGGCCCGCTTTCAGCAACCGGTATGTTGGTTGACATTGCCACCCGAGCTTAAAGCCGGAGGGATTAAAATCTCGCGTCGTGCGTTGTCGGATTGGGTAAGTGCTTCATCATTAACATTAAGAAAGCATTAATTACATTTCTCATTTTTGTCATTCCGCAGCTATTGTCCTTTTGTTTATCTGCTAAAGTGTAACCTGGTGTGAAATTTATTAACAAAAGGTGCGCTATGGAATGGCATGTGAAGAAGTCTTGCTGTCACAAGAAAGCAGGGAGGCTCTATATCGTACTTTGCGATAGTGGTGGTTCGCTTAAGATGCTCGCTGAGGCGCAATCTTTCGAGCGGGTTAAACCTGGCGATCTTCTTTCACCGCTGAAAGATGCGCAGTATTGTGTTAATCGTGATGCATCCCGCGTGATTAAAATAATCGATGCCAGACAGTACATATGTGACGAATGGGAGCGCCTGTTACGACTGTCGGCAGATAAATGAGCTCAGCGCCGGTGCTTGTCTGCAGGCAGAAAAATCGTCATTAAACCCGCCATGATGCACAGTACCCCAACCAGCGCCTTTACTGAAAATGTTCCCTGCCAGCCGGGCAGAATCATTGATGCAACCCAAACCAGCACATAGCTCAGGCTGAGCAGGGCATAAGCTTTGCTCAGCGCGAGCTGGTGCAGGGCTTTATGCCAGCATATAACCGACAGCAAATAGCCTGCCAGCCCGGCAGATAAAGCAAACGCTCCAATACTGAGAGAGAATACGGCGGAGATGAACGCCAGCGGCTGCATCATTGGCGGCAGATTATCCATTGCGAAGCCGAGGCTCAACTGGGCTGCGGAGGTGATAATAACGCTACATAATCCCCAAAAGATGCCCATTACACTGCGCTCCCAAGAATAAAAATGCCGGTAATGATCAGCCCAACTCCCAGCCAGTGGCGTGTAGTGACGGGTTCGCGCCAGATTTTCCACGCGGCCAGCGTCACCCATACAAAGTTAAGACTCAGCATGGGGTAGGCGATGCCGACAGGAATGTTCTGCAGTACCGCCAGCCATAGCAGCATGGCCAGACCGAGGCTTGCCAGAGCAAGCCCAATCCATTGCGTGACGTGGCGTTTTCGCGCACGAACGGACACTGGTCGGGTCGCCTGCTTCTGGCATAGCTGGCCGCAGACGCTGAGCAGGCTGGCGAGAACTAAGGCTATCCAGATCATTTTGGTCGATACTGAATCAGAACCAGTCGCCCCTGATTATCAATGTAATCAGCGGGAGGGATGGCGAGTTGATTAATATCTTCATCCTTATCAATCGTGAGCACGAGCGTAATATTTCCTTGCTGACGATGTTGCGCTAACCAGTCGGCAAAGTCTTCCCGACTAACAAAACGCCCCTGAGCATCCGGGTAGTTGAGGCCATATTTTAACTCGCCCGTTTGGCCGTACATCATGATGTCGTCACGTTTCAGGCTCCAGGCCAGCCCTGCGGCAACGCCAACGTTGTCGGCGAGAATGTAACGGCTCGACTCCAGCGACTCTTTAATCATCTCGACAAAAAACTGCGGCTGTTTAGACTCCATCACCCGGTCAGGGACTGAGAAACCAAACAACAGCGCGAGTCCCAGCGGACACAGCGCGGCGAATTTCCAGTTCTTCTCGCGGTTATTTAGCGTATACCAGCCGAACAGTGCCCAGGTGATAAAAATGCCCCACGCGCAAAACACCTTATACGTTTCGATATGCGACCAGACCGGCGTCTTTAACGGACCCAATGTGGAAACAATAAATGTGGCGACAATGCCGGTCACGCCGAACAGCACGTTGATCCAGCCATTCACACGCAGTGCGGCGGAGCCTTTTTCCGCGGCCTGCAGGCCGAAGCGCGCCGTTAATATCGCCAGCGGGGCGAAGCAAGAAAGAATATAGGTCGGCAGTTTTCCTTTGGCGATGCTGAAAAACAGGATTGGCATGACAATCCAGCTTAACAGGTACAGCGCGCTGCGCGGAACATCCCGCTCACGCCAGCCCGTACGCAGCGCGCCGGGGAGCAGCCCGAGCCATGGTAATGCGCCAGCCACGAATACCGGAATGTAGTACCAGATGGGAGCCTTGTGTTGGGCATCATCCTGTGCGAAGCGTTGAATATGTTCAACCCAGAAGAAGTAATGCCAGAAATCCGGCTCACGCCGGGCAATCGCTATTCCCCACGGCAGCACAATCACGACGCAGCCGATAACCGCCAGCAGACCGTAGAGTATGAGATCTTTCCAGCGCTTTTGCGCGAAAACCCACGGCAGTACGCTGAGCACAGGAACGGCAAGCGCAAGGAAGCCCTTGGTCATCACGCCCATGCCGCAGGTTAACCCTAACAGCAAAAAAGCGATGATTTTGCGCGTTCTGGTGGTGGCCTGCATGCCTTCCCAAAAACAGCACATGCCCGCCATCAGCCAAAGCGCAATTATGGGATCAAGTACCGCGTAGGTACCGATGCTGTAAACTGAAAAGAACGTTAAAAAGATAGCAGAAGAGAGTACGGCGGTACGCTTATCCTGCCATAACCGCATGGCAAGCCAGGCTACCAGTAGCGCCGTCAGCAAGGTGGCAAAAATAGCCCCCGCTCTGACGCCAAAATTATTAGCACCAAATAGCCATTGTCCGATGCTGTTTAACCAATATCCGGCAATCGGTTTTTCGAAGTAACGGAGTCCTAAAAAGTGCGGCACGATCCAGTCGCCGGACGTCAGCATTTCCCGACTGATTTCGGCATAGCGCGTTTCATCAGGCTGCCAGAGCAGGCGACTGTTGATAGGGAGAATAAAATACAGCGCAATAAACGCGATACAGGCCAGAGTGTAGCGGGCAGCAGGTTTCATTGTGTCGCACTCACCGGTTGTTGGCAGCCGAGCCATCCCTCTCTGCCCGGTATTTTTCCCCGCACGATCTGCCCTGTTGGCAGCGTGCTGATATCGTCTGGTAACAGCTCGCCAAGCGGGCAAAATGTCATCCCCATGTCGGCGGCGCGAGTAAGCAGCTCGTCAAAATTCTGATGAAAGGCGATGCCTTCAACTTCCGCATGAATGGTGTACACCGGTGTTCCTCTGCTCATCTGGATGTGGGAGAGAATATAAGCGTTGAAGTCCACCGCCTGGACCTCCTGACCAACCACTTCATCCCATGTTGGTAACGTGACGGGAATTTGCGGCGTACCTGTTTTCCCGGACGCCAGTACAGGACGAAATAAAGACGTTCCCCGACAGTCGCTGTTATAGCGTAAATGGAACGTTTCTTTTGCCTCGACGACGCGGTTGTCGGCACGCCATCCGGCAACCGCAGAACAGGTAACCGGTTGTCCGATGATGGCTTCAAGGGCGGTAATGCCTCGTGAAATATCATCAATCAGCTGTTTATCATTCCAGTTTCCGCTTCGCGCTTGCCAGGCATGGTGATCCCAGGCATGCAAACCGGTTTCATGAATCAGGGCGGTTTGCGCAATGATCGCCGCATTGGCCTGGCCAATCTCTTTTCCCGGCCATGCGGTTCCCGCGAGCAATATATCCCATCCGTAGAGCGATGCTGCGTTTGAACGCAGCATCTTCCACAGAAATTGTGGCTTCACAAGACGCCAGAGATGGCGCCCCATGTTGTCAGGTCCAACGCTAAAGAAAAAACTTGCCCGAACGTTATGCCGGTTCAATGTCTCCAACAGGCGGGGCACACCTTCGCGCGTCCCCCGGAAAGTATCGACATCAATGCGCAAGCCTACTTTGGTCATGATGTGTGTTCCGTGATATCCACACTGCGTAAGAAGAAGTCCAGCGTCTCTTCTACCGTTTCCTGCATCTCAATGGTGGGTTCCCAGTTCAGGCAGCGTTTTGCATTACGAATGTTGGGCTTACGATGCTCAACGTCCTGATAACCTTTACCATAGTAGCTACTGCTTTCGACGTCACGGAAACCGGCAAACGGCGGGAAGTGGTTACGCAATGGATGTTTTTCAAAACAGGTAAGCAGCATTTCTGCCAGTTCCTGAATACTGGCTTCATTCTCCGGGTTACCGATGTTGATAATCTCACCGTCGCAGCGTCCGCCTTCGTTTTCAATGATGCGGTACAGGGCTTCGATACCATCGCGAATGTCGGTAAAGCAGCGTTTTTGCTTACCGCCTTCAATCAGCTTAATAGGTGAACCTTCCACCAGATTGAGGATCAATTGAGTAATGGCGCGTGAGCTGCCGATACGCGCGGCGTTAAGGCTGTCCAGACGCGGTCCCATCCAGTTAAACGGACGGAACAGGGTGAAGCGCAATCCCTCTTTTTCGCCGTATGCCCAGATTACGCGGTCCAGCAACTGCTTGGAAACGGAGTAGATCCAGCGTGGTTTATTCACCGGACCGACGATCAGGTTCGAGCTGTCTTCATCAAAAACTTTGTCGGTACACATGCCGTAGACTTCGGAGGTTGACGGGAAAATGATGCGCTTACGGTATTTCACGCAGTAGCGAATGATTTTCAGGTTCTCTTCAAAATCGAGCTCAAACACGCGCAGCGGGTTGCGGGTATATTCGATTGGCGTGGCGATCGCTACCAGCGGCAGCACGACGTCGCATTTTTTCACATGATATTCAATCCATTCGGAGTGAATGCTGATATCGCCTTCGACGAAATGGAATCGTGGATGCTGCAGAAAACGACTAATGGCGTCGCTGCCAATGTCGAGTCCATACACTTCGTAATTGTCTTCTTGCAACAGGCGTTCGGTCAGATGGTTACCAATGAAGCCATTGACGCCAAGGATCAGCACGCGAGTACGGCGTTTAGCGGTAGTAACTGACTGGCTGTTCAGGCGAGAACCTGGTACCAGGCCCAGAACCTGCGCCAGCTGTGACCCCTGCATGGCAATACCATCGCCAGCTTGCCCGGTAATAATCTCCAGTGCGCCATCAGCGCAGGCGATCAGCAAAGGAGAAACGGAGATGACGGTTCCTGGCTGGGCTGTGCGGTCATTTTTGCAAACACGTGACGACCAGACGGTGAATTTTTGCGTGCCAACATAGCTAAATGCGCCCGGCCATGGATCGCTGACGGCGCGTACCTGGTTATGCAACTCTGCAGCTGGTTTGTTCCAGTCGAGGAAGCTATCTTCCGGCGTACGGCGACCAAAACAGGTCGCCTCTGCTTCCTGTTGGGGGTGTTCTGCATAATCTCCCGTTTTAATCGCGGGCAGCGCCTCTTCCAGTAACTGACGCGCAGCCTGGCACAACTTATGGTGCAGCGTTAACGCCACATCATCGGGCGAAATAGCAACCCGCTGCTGGGCGACAATGGCGCCCGCATCCGCGCGTTTGACCATCCGGTGAAGCGTGACGCCGGTTTCGGTTTCACCATTGACCAGTACCCAGTTCAGCGGCGCGCGGCCACGGTATTTCGGGAGCAGCGAGCCGTGCAGATTAAATGCACCCTTAGGGGCAAGGCTGAGGATCTCATCACTCAGTAAATGGCGATAGTAGAACGAGAAGATAACATCGGGTGCCAGTTGGCTAATGCGCTCAATCCACAGGGGATGATTAACCTCGTCCGGGGCGTAAACCGGAATACCGGCGCTGGCCGCGAGGCGGGAAACAGATCCAAAAAACGCTTTTTCACCCGGATTGTCGGTGTGCGTAAAAATGGCAGCGATTTCATAACCTGCATCCAACAAGGCCTGGACACCCTGACATCCCATATCGTGATAGGCAAATACGACGGCTTTCATGCGCGGTTTTCCTCGGTTGACTGCGTGGTTTGTGGGCGGATAACGTGTTGAACAAAATAGCGGGGGCGGGCGCGGACATCGTTATAGATGCGACCGATATATTCGCCGAGTAAACCCATGCCAATAAACTGTGCGCCGATAAAGGTAAACAGGACGGCAAACAGCATGAATACCCCTTCCGCTGCCCACTGTGGGCCGAGCGTCAGGCGCAGAACAACAAGCAAGACTGATAAGGTAAAGCCCGTGGCGGCGATCACGCTGCCCAACAGACTCAGCATGCGAAGCGGTGTTGTGGTAAGGCAAGTCACCAGGTCATACATCAGGTTGATCAGACGCATGAAGCTGTATTTGGAGTCACCAAATTCGCGCTCTGCATGATGTACCGGGATCTCCGTAGCGCGACGGGCAAAAATGTTGGCCAGAATAGGGATAAAGGTGCTGCGCTCCTGGCAATGCAGCATGGCATCGACGATGTGACGGCGATAGGCGCGTAGCATGCAGCCGTAGTCGCCCATTGCTTTACCGGTGGTTCGTTGGATCAGATGGTTGATCATTCGTGAGGCGGTCTTACGAAATACGCTGTCCTGCCGGTTCTGGCGCACCGTGCCCACCACATCAAACCCCTCATCTGCTGTGGCGACCAACCGAGGGATCTCCTCCGGCGGGTTCTGCAAATCGGCATCCAGTGTGATGATCAAGTCGCCAGTGACATGGCTGAAACCGGCCATAATCGCCGAGTGCTGTCCGTAATTGCGATTCAGCAAAATAGAAACAATATGGCTGTTTGGTGCCTGGGAGGCATTCATCATCAACTGAGCGGAATTGTCACTGCTACCGTCGTCGATTAGCAGAATTTCATAGTCTTTACCCAATTTCTCGCAGGCGGCGCTGGTGCGTCTGATTAACTCTGGCAGGCTTTCCTGTTCATTAAAAACGGGAATGACCACCGAGACTTTTTTGATTGGTGCTGCTTCAAACATGATTATTGTCCTGCAATCTCGCGAAGTGCCGTAATGACCCGCTGGGTATCCGCTTCGGTCATGTCTGGGAATAACGGCAGCGAGCAGATGCGCGCGCTGTTCCATTCAGTATTTGGGAGCGAAAGGGTAGTGAAGCGTTCGCGATAATATTTTTGCGTATGGGCTGCACGAAAATGCAGACCGGTGCCGATATCTTTAGTCTTCAGCGCTTCCATCAGGGCATCTCTGCTCAGCCCGCAGCGGGTTTCGTCAACACGAATGATGAATAAGTGCCAGGCATGAACGTGCGGCCACCGGGGCAGGTCCAGCGGTTGAAATGGCGTATCAGCCAGCGCCTGCTGATATTGCTGGGCAATTTGCGCCCGGCGTGAATTCAGTTGCTCCAGCTTATTAAGCTGTACCAACGCAATAGCGGCATTGATATCCGTCAGGTTGTATTTGTATCCTGGCGCAAGCACTTCGGCCTGCGGTGCCCGGCCATAGGTTTGTCGATCAAAAGCATCAACGCCCAGACCGTGAAACTTCAGGCTGCGAAGCCGCTGGGCAAGCTGGCTGTCGTCGGTAACAATCAGTCCACCTTCTGCGCAGGTGATATTTTTGATGGCGTGAAACGAGAAGATTGCCGTACCGCGCGCCCCGACATGACGGCCCTTATACAATGTCCCTACGGCATGGGCCGCATCTTCTATTACCGGGATGCCATAACGCTCGCCAATGGCATAAATCGCGTCAAGATCGGCGGGGGCGCCTGCGTAATGTACTGGAACAATGGCTTTGGTTCGTGGGGTAATGGCGGCTTCAATTTGCTCAGGTGTGACCATAAGTGTATCGCGGTCGACGTCGACCATGACTGGCGTCGCACCCAGCAGGACAATCATGTTGAGGGTAGAAACCCACGTCATCGACGGCGTAATGACCTCATCGCCTGCACCTATGCCCAACGCCATCAGTGTGATGTGCATACCTGCCGTGGCAGAGCAGACGGCGACGGCGTGTTGATTTCCTGTGAGCTGGCAGAAGGCTTCTTCCAACTGTTGGTTCTTCGGGCCAGTGGTTATCCATCCAGAGTCCAGCACCGCTTTTACAGCGGCAAGCTCTTCAGCACCCATTGCCGGGCGAGAGAAAGGCAAAAAGTCAGACATCATTATTCCTTCAAGCCATTTAACGCTACCGAAGTTTTATTTTTAGGACTAAACAGGGGCGTCGTTAATTATTTCATCAGGCTACAAAGGTTAATGGCCGAAGGTTAATTTATCCTTAAGGGTTTAAGGTTTGGGAGATAATAACAAAGACAGTGGGGAGTGGTTTATTTGTTTGAATATAAATAGTTTTTAGTCATTATGGCGGTATTGTTCTCTGTTGCTGAATGCTGAGAGCAATACCGCTAATGTGATCATTGTTTATATTACGTTTAAACTCGGGGGACTTACAGTAACCCTTTCAAGGTTAACGTTTTACGTGTGGCGATATTTAAGTCGTAGGTGCCAAGATCTTCCGCTTTAACCCAGGCGAACGCCTGGAACTCTTCGTTAATGTTCACTTCACGATTAGCTGCCACACAATCGAAGATGAGATAAATCATATAAATCTCTTCCTGGCTGCCATCCGCGTACGTTTTAGTACGAATATCGTCACTGAAAGTCCATGGCGTAATTTCTGATAACACCAGCTGCTCGCCCAGCTCCTCTCTCACTTCCCGGCGCAAAGCTTCTTCGATGCGCTCACCCGGCTCAACGCCACCGCCAGACAGCGCCCACTGACCGGGAAACACACCGCGGTCGTCAGCCATTTTGCAGAGTAAATAGCAGCCATCGTTTTGAATTAATGGGCAAACAATTGTTCTTTGGCGCATAGGTCAAGTCCTTCCAGGGCGGGTATTAAGAATTCCATCATCCGTCTATCTTACCTTTTGCTGGCTGGAGAAAAAACGCTTCATCGACGATTAAGTCCGTACGGGCGAGGAAAAATTGATTGTTGTTGAAAATGGCGTTCAGGGATGCAAACGATAGATTACATACAAAAATTTAACCTTATCTAATCTCATTAAGTAGTATTTAGTTACAATATGGTCTTGCATCGCTTTTTTAGCTCATTGATTCCTCGTCATCTGACAGTACAATTCACCGGTTTTGGGGCTATGTTTTGATTCTTGCAGGAAAGGATAGAAAATGAAAAAAAGTTTACTGTTGGGTTTTGCCGGAATGCTGTTTGTTTCCGCTTCGGCAAACGCGATTAGCATCAATGGTCAGGCTGGCGAAGACTACACCAACCTTGGATTCGGTATGGGTACTGAGACCACTGGTCTGGCCGTCAGCGGCAACTGGATGCATAATGATGACGACGGCGATGTTGCTGGGCTGGGCCTGGGGCTGAATATCCCGCTGGGTCCACTGTTGGCGACCGTTGGTGGTAAAGGTGTTTATACCAATCCAAACGATGGCGATGAAGGTTATGCTGCGGCTGTCGGTGGTGGTTTACAGTGGCCGATCGGCGACAGCATTCGTCTGTTTGGTGAGTACTATTACTCTCCTGATTCGCTTTCCAGCGGTATCGACAGCTATGAAGAAGCAAATGCCGGTGCGCGTTTGACCATTATGCGTCCGCTGAGCATCGAAGCCGGTTATCGTTACCTGAACCTGGCAGGTAAAGATGGTAACCGTGATAACGCAATTGCTGATGGCCCGTACGTTGGGGTTAACGCCAGCTTCTAACATTTCTGGCGCGGCGTTCAGTCGCGCCTTCCCCCCTCCATGAGTTATAGTGTTTTCATCATAAAAGCAGGAGAACACGATGTTAAACGTGGAGATGCTATCCACCGGGGATGAAGTGTTGCACGGACAAATCGTCGACACCAATGCCGCCTGGCTGGCCGATTTTTTCTTTAATCAGGGTTTACCGCTAACACGCCGCAACACGGTAGGTGACAATCTTAACGATTTAGTCGCCGTTTTGCGTGAGCGTAGCGAACACGCCGATATACTGATCGTTAATGGCGGTTTGGGGCCAACCAGCGATGATTTGAGCGCGCTGGCAGCGGCAACGGCAAAAGGCGAAGGGCTGGTGCTGCATGAAGCATGGCTGACCGAGATGGAGCGATATTTCCGCGATCGTGGCCGCGTGATGGCGCCGAGCAACCGCAAACAGGCTGAACTTCCGGCCAGCGCTGAGTTTATCAATAATCCGGTGGGTACCGCGTGCGGGTTCGCCCTGAAGCTTAACCGCTGCCTGATGTTCTTTACACCGGGTGTACCGTCAGAATTTAAAGTCATGGTTGAGCATGAGATCCTGCCGCGTTTGCGTGAGCGTTTCTCTTTGGCTCAGCCCCCGTTATGCCTGCGATTAACCACCTTTGGCCGTTCTGAAAGTGAGCTGGCACAAAGCCTGGATCCGCTGACTTTGCCACCGGGCGTAACAATGGGATATCGCTCCTCAATGCCGATTATTGAGCTTAAGCTGACCGGGCCGAATTCCCAACGTGAAGCGATGTTGGCGCTGTGGCCAGAAGTTAAGCGAGTTGCCGGACAGAATATGATTTTCGAAGGTACGGAAGGCTTGCCCGCACAAATTGCCCGCACGTTACAGGAACGGCAATACAGCCTGACGCTGAGCGAACAATTTACCGGTGGTCTGGTCGCGTTGCAGCTTTCTCGCGCTAATGCTCCGTTGTTGGCGAGCGAAGTTGTTCCGCCCCAGGAAGAAACGCTGGCGCAAACGGCGCATTGGGTAACCGAGCGACGTAGCAAACATTATGCCGGGCTGGCTTTGGCGATATCAGCTTTCGAAAACGAACATATTAACTTTGCACTGGCCACCCCCAATGGGACATATGGTTTGCGCGTTCGGCTGAACGCTAATCGCTACAGCTTGTCGATTCGTCAGGAAGTGTGCGCAATGATGGCGCTAAATATGCTGCGCCGTTGGCTTAACGGACAGGATATTGCCAGTGAGCACGGCTGGATCGACGTAGTGGAATCTCTGATGCTACCTGCCTGATTTATTCTCTCTCTACTTCTCGTAACGGGAAGGCATGCTGGCCTTCCCATTTTCAGTCCAACCTATTGTACTCCCTGTAAAAAAATCTGTGCGTTAGTTCACAATTGCACTCGTTTTTTCTCCAGCCTACTGGAAGAGCGGGAGGATTTGATGCACTTCACAATTTTAACCACCTTAACTCACCACACTGATTCCAGTATCTCAGACTGGAGTCCAGTATGTTGGAATCAAGTAAAGTTCCCGCGCTCACCAGGGCGATTGAAATACTCAATCTCATTGCGCGTATCGGCCCATGCAGTGCCGCCATCATCATAGAAACGCTGGGTATTCCAAAAAGTACCGCGTATCTGTTACTGAACGAACTGAAACGTCAACGCTTCATCAGCATTGATCATCAGGAGAATTACTGCCTGTGGACCAAGCTGGTTGAACTGTCGGGACATGCCCTGAGCAAGATGGATTTACGTGAACTGGCCCGTCCACGGTTGACACAACTGATGGATGAGACCGGACTGCTTTGCCATCTGGGGATCATCGACCACGAAAGCGCGTATTACATCCTGAAAGTAGAGTCGTCATCGACTATCAGCGTGCGCTCCCACGAAGGGAAAAGTCTTTCGCTCTATCGCTCGGGTATCGGCAAATGTCTGCTGGCCTGGCAACCTGCCGCCGTACGTAAAGCCATTATTGAACAACTGATATGGGAACAGGCAACGCCGACCACTATCACCAAACCACAGCAGTTGAAGGACGAGCTTGAGCGTATTCGTCAGCGTGGATGGAGCTTTGATAATGGCGAAGATTATCCCGATGTTCGCTGCGTCGCTGCGCCAGTTTTTAACGCTAGCAATGAGCTGACCGCCGCGATTTCAGTGGTTGGCACGCGTCTGCAAATTAACGAAGAGAACCGTGATTATCTGGCTGGTAAAGCGATTTCCTGCGCCAAAGATATTTCACGCCTGCTGGGATGGAAAAGTCCCTTCGACTCACTTGCTTCATAAAAAGGAGAACATCATGACCCTACCTAAAATTAAACACGTCCGCGCCTGGTTTACCGGTGGTGCCACGGCGGAAAAAGGCGCTGGCGGTGGTGACTATCACGATCAGAGCGCTAACCATTGGATTGACGATCATATCGCCACGCCAATGAGTAAATACCATGAATACGAGCAATCGCGTCAGTCTTTTGGTATCAACGTGTTAGGAACGCTGATTGTTGAGGTAGAAGCTGAAAACGGGCAGACCGGTTTTGCCGTGTCGACGGCAGGGGAGATGGGTTGCTTTATTGTAGAAAAGCATCTCAATCGTTTTATTGAAGGGAAATGCGTTAGCGATATCAAACTCATTCATGACCAGATGCTCGGCGCAACAATGTATTACTCCGGTTCTGGCGGTCTGGTGATGAACACCATCTCGTGCGTAGATCTGGCACTGTGGGATCTGTTCGGCAAAGTGGTGGGGTTACCGGTCTACAAGCTGTTGGGTGGCGCGGTACGAGACGAAATTCAATTCTACGCGACGGGCGCGCGTCCGGATCTGGCAAAGGAGATGGGCTTTATTGGCGGCAAAATGCCAACTCACTGGGGGCCGCAAGATGGGGATGCCGGGATCCGCAAAGATGCAGCAATGGTCGCTGATATGCGCGAAAAATGTGGCCCTGATTTTTGGCTGATGCTCGACTGTTGGATGAGTCAGGATGTGAACTATGCCACCAAACTGGCTCATGCCTGCGCGCCGTATAATCTGAAGTGGATCGAAGAGTGTCTGCCACCGCAGCAGTATGAAGGCTATCGCGAACTGAAACGCAACGCCCCTGCAGGGATGATGGTCACCAGCGGTGAACACCATGGAACGCTACAATCTTTCCGCACCCTATCTGAAACCGGCATCGACATAATGCAGCCGGATGTAGGCTGGTGCGGTGGGTTAACCACGTTAGTAGAAATTGCCGCTATTGCGAAATCACGCGGACAGCTGGTGGTGCCGCATGGCTCATCGGTCTACTCGCATCATGCGGTGATTACGTTCACCAACACCCCATTCAGTGAGTTTTTGATGACCAGCCCGGATTGCTCAACGATGCGTCCACAGTTTGATCCGATCCTTCTGGACGAACCCGTACCCGTCAATGGCCGCATTCATAAGTCGGTGCTCGACAAACCGGGATTTGGCGTCGAACTTAACCGCGACTGCAATCTGAAGCGCCCTTATAGCCACTAATGACCTGTGCGTTGCCATTGCCACGGCAACGCCCTCATTTCTTTGAGGATCTTGCGATGAGTACCACGTTACTTGACGGTGTGGTGAAGAAAAACCGCGCCCGTTTGATTCCCTTTATGCTGGCGCTGTATGTGCTGGCGTTTCTTGACCGCTCGAACATCGGTTTTGCCAAAGAGACCTATCAGATTGATACCGGCCTGAGCAATGAGGCTTATGCGTTGGGGGCGGGGATTTTCTTTGTGGTTTACGCCTTTCTGGGCGTTCCTGCCAACCTGTTGATGCGTAAATTTGGCGCCAGAACCTGGATTGGCACCACCACGTTACTGTGGGGATTTCTCTCCGCGGCGATGGCATGGGCGGACACAGAAGCAAAGTTTCTGGTCATCCGTACTCTGCTGGGTGCGGCAGAAGCAGGCTTCTTCCCCGGTATGATATACCTGACGTCGCAGTGGTTCCCCCAGCGTAATCGCGCCAGCATCATGGGGCTATTCTACATGGGTGCGCCGCTGGCATTAACCCTGGGATCGCCGCTTTCAGGTGCACTGTTGGAGATGCACGGTTTTATGGGACATCCGGGGTGGTTCTGGATGTTCGTTATCGAAGGTTTACTGGCTGTAGGTGCAGGCGTTTTTACCTTCTTCTGGCTTGACGACACGCCACAGCAAGCGCGTTTCCTTAGCGCCGAGGAAAAGGCTGCACTCATTAGCCAACTGGCGAGTGAAGAGGAGAAAAAGGTCACTTCGCGCCTGTCGGACGCGTTGCGTAATGGCCGCGTCTGGCAACTGGCGATCATCTATCTGACGATTCAGGTCGCGGTGTATGGCTTGATCTTCTTCCTGCCCACTCAGGTTGCCGCATTGCTGGGAACAAAGGTCGGCTTTACGGCTTCAGTCGTGACGGCGATACCGTGGGTAGCGGCGTTGTTTGGCACCTGGCTTATTCCGCGTTATTCCGATCGCACTGGCGATCGACGTAACGTTGCTGCGCTGACACTGCTGGCGGCCGGGATTGGCATTGGCTTGTCCGGGCTGGTTTCACCGGTACTGGCGATCGTGGCGCTTTGCGTCGCTGCGGTTGGTTTCATCGCCGTACAGCCGGTGTTCTGGACGATGCCAACGCAGCTTCTTTCCGGGACAGCTCTGGCGGCGGGGATCGGCTTCGTCAACCTGTTTGGTGCCGTAGGCGGCTTTATTGCCCCCATTCTGCGCGTCAAAGCTGAAACGTTGTTTGCCAGCGATGCGGCAGGTCTGCTGGTCCTGGCGGGCGTCGCGATGATTGGCTCGCTTATCATCTTTACGCTGAGTGTGAACCGTTCGGTTTCACAAGCAGGTACTGTGCATCATTAATTGTAAGGATCGTTATGAACGCATTGTTATCAAACCCCTTCAAAGAAGGATTGCGGAAAGGGGAAGTCCAGGTTGGCCTGTGGCTCAGTTCGACCACCTCCTACATGGCGGAGATTGCCGCGACGTCGGGCTACGACTGGCTGTTGATTGATGGTGAACATGCGCCGAATACGGTGCAGGATCTCTACCACCAGCTCCAGGCGATTGCGCCTTATGCCAGTCAGCCGGTAGTCCGTCCCGTTGAGGGCAGTAAAGCGTTGATCAAGCAGGTGTTGGATATTGGTGCGCAGACGTTGCTGATTCCTATGGTCGACAGTGCGGAGCAGGCGCGTCAGGTGGTTTCTGCGACTCGTTATCCACCACTCGGGGAGCGTGGCGTTGGTGCCAGCGTGGCGCGGGCGGCGCGCTGGGGACGTATCGACAATTATATGGAACGGGTCAATGAATCACTGTGCCTGCTTGTGCAGGTCGAGAGTAAAGCCGCACTGGATAATCTGGATGCGATTCTGGACGTTGAAGGTATTGACGGTGTCTTTATCGGCCCGGCGGATCTTTCTGCATCACTGGGCTATCCGGATAACGCCGGACACCCGGAAGTACAAGAGATCATCGAGCAAAGCATTCGCCGTATCCGCGCAGCCGGAAAAGCCGCCGGTTTCCTCGCAGTCGATCCGGCAATGGCGCAAAAATGTTTGCAGTGGGGCGCGAATTTTGTCGCTGTAGGCGTCGATACCATGCTTTATACCGAAGCGCTGGATCGCCGGTTGGCAATGTTTAAGCCGGAGAAATCAGCACAAACGTTAAAAAGCAGTTACTAATATCAGGCCCGATGGTATAAGGCTATCGGGCCTGAGATCTGTGCTAATGGTTGCTAGCCGCCCCGTCGTCAGCAGAAAAACCGGTAATGCCCAGTACGATTTCACGATCAATACCATGTTCCAGCATCATGCGAGCAATCCGTGTTGCTTCTTCTTGCGTACCTTTTTGTACTCCTTGTTCTAATCCTTGTTGTAACCCTTGTTGCAGCCCATCGTGGTGACCTTCTTGTCTGAGCCTCTCTGCGATTGTCATCAGCCTCTCCTTGTTATGAGGGGAACGTTCGGCAACTTTATGGATAAATTCGTTGACGTGAGAAACGTCGCCGTACCGTAGCAGGTAATTTAATAGCGTTTGTAGCTGGCTGTCATTAGCGGTGCTTGTAACTAATAACGAGACCAGTCGGTCCACTAATCCCATCAAATCACGATCGCGGATATGTTTTTGCATCAACTCAAGCAGCGCAACACGCCGATGTTGCACGATTTCATCGTCAGGTATCACGGTAATATCGACCAGCGGAAAGGCTTCTGAATAAAGCTGTCGTGCCAGCTGTGGATTGTCAAATTCATCCAGCCAGTTGAGTGACCAGGGATAGGGGCTTTGTTGACCGTGATAAAACAACATTGGGATCACCAGCGGCAGCGTTTTATTCCCGGCATCAAGATGATGCTGCATCGCAGCGGTGGCATAGCGCATCAGGCGGAATGCCATGTGCTGCACGGCTGTACTCTGATGTTCGATGACACAATAGATATAGCCGTCACCTTCGTGGGTTTTTAGCGACCACAATACGTCGGAGTAGTACGCGCGGAGATCCTGTTCGATAAAACTGGTGGACTCCAGCTTCAGCGTTTGCAAATTGCATATCTCACGTAATGTGGCGGGGAGGTGAATCTCCAGAAAATCCCGGGCCATCTCAGGATAAGAAATGATCTTTTTAAAAACCGCATCATGCGGTGTGGATGTAGTGGGTTTAGCCATGGTAGTCCGTCACCAGAAAGAGAATATGGCGTGACGGTATCTACTTTTAACAAGCGCTGCATATGAGAAATTGATTTTTTGCGTGGGTGAATCAGAGATAAATACGCCCGACTGCAACGTATTCAAATAAGCGGAACTGGATGCGCAAAAATGCCCGGTAGCAAACACCACCGGGCAACTGAGTTACCCCAACGCTTTGGCAAGCAGGGTGATAGGATGTTCGCAACGCTTACTGGTAGACATCTCAATCTGCCATTTACAGGTTTCGCAGTCGGTGACGACGATATCAGCGCCGCTTTCTTCAATTTGGCGGAATAACGGTGCGCCAATAGACTGTGAAGTCGGATAGTTTTCCTTTTTAAAGCCGTAAGTCCCGGCAATCCCACAACACTGAGAGTCCAGCACTGTCAGCTCCAGCCCCGGAATTTGTCGCAGTAGCTCCAGCGTGTAGAGCGTCCAGCCCATTTTCTCCATATGGCATGGCGTGTGATAGACCACCTTCAGCGGCAGCGTTTTCAGCGGCAGCGTTTTACCTTCATCCAGCTTGCGCCACAGCCAGCGGGTTGCCAGTTCAATGTGTTCTCGCAGGCCTGAGTTGTCGACATCCAGCACTTCTGGATATTCATCACGTAGCGCAAAGGTACAGGTTGATGAGGTGGCGATCACCGGAATGCCTTTGCCATCAATCGCTTCCCGGAGTGAGGCCACGTTGCTGACCGCCTGCTTACGCGCTTTATCTGTAAATCCGTTAGCAATCAGCGGTACGCCACAGCATTTCTCTTTACTCAGCAGTTGCACGCCGGTTCCCATCGCATTCAACACCTTGATCAGGTCTTTGCCAAGCTGGGGATGGTTGTAATTCACAAAACAGCCGTGGAAAAAGGCGACCTGATCCTGATACTGCGCCTGCTGTGCGGCAATGCTGCGATACCAGCGGCGGAAGGTGCCAAAGGAGTACTTCGGCAGCGTACGGCGATGATCGATTTTTAGCGCGTAATCCAGCAACTGACGTACCGGTTTTAGTGAGGTGGCGGTATTCACTATTGGGGCGAAGGGGGTGGAAACGCTACCCATTAAATCGGTATGGCTTAAGACGAAGTTACGCAGCGATGGGCGCGTCGTGTCGTATTTGGCGCGCGCGCGCTGGATGATATCGCCGATTTTCACGTCTGACGGGCAGGCCACTTCGCAGCGCTTACAGTTGATGCAGTATTTCAGCGCATCGTCATATAGTGCGCCATCTTTCAGGCGCAGACGTTCACCGTCCGGGCCGGCCTGCTTAGGGCCCGGGTAGCTCGGGTTGACGCGGCTTACCGGGCAGGCGGTGGTGCACACCGTACATTTGATACAACTTTCAAAACGTGTGTCGCTCATTGCTGTCCTCCTGCACGTTTCGCAATATGATGTGCGGCATGTAAGGCGCTGACTGCGCACACGCCGCCTCCGCAACCCTGGGCGATAGGGTCGAATCCGCCGAGGACGGAACCGATGGCGTACATGTTCTCTATCGTTTTTCCCGCCAGTGATGGGCGCAATGTGGCATCGGTTGTGACGCCAAACAGTTGCCACGGTTGTGGATCGAAAACATCACGCTGATACCACTCGGCGCGGGTAGCTGTTTGCTGTACATCCAGTCCCAGGATTGGTTCGTGGATTGCCTCACGCGTGGCGACCAGCCCGCTGCTGAAAAAACTGCCGCTGGCGAGCACGGCGAAACGTGGCCGCAACGGGATATCGGCATGATTTCGGGTCCAGATTTCGCTGACCACGCCGTCCTGACAGGTGATTTTCTTCACTTCATCACCCGGCATCCACACACCACCCTGGCGCACAAACTGGCGCTGCAATTTGTTGTGTAAACGCATGCCCAGTACCGAAGGAGGTAGGGTCGGTAACAGTGTCAGCGAGCAGGGGAGGCGCTCGTTAAGCCACTGCCAGAGCCGCTCATCTGCCAGACCAAAGCAGGCCGGCATGATTATCATGTCGCAGGTTTTTGCCATTGGCAGCAATGCGTCATAGAGCAGCGACCATTTATCTTCGTTATCCAGCAGGCGCGCAATATTAACGGCGCGAAACTCGGTTGGGTTATCACGCAGGACATCCAGTTCCGGCAGTTCGATTTCTGCCGTCTCGACGCTGAGATTACGTTGGCGTAATGACGCCGCGGCGAGATGCGCCTGAAAATCCAGTAACCCGCTAATCCCTACAACGCATATACGCTGCGCGGACAGCGGCCAGACCGGCACTTCCGGGGAGCTTAACCAGGTTGAGCGCAGGGTGCCCAGCGGGGTAACACGTTGATGTGCCTGATGCACGTTGCCTTGCAAATGCGTTCCGCATTCTTCCAGTAAATTTTGCGCCTGCTGGGCCAGTTCCAGAACGTTCTGCGTTCCGATGGTGCTATACGGATGTGCGGGTGCCTGAGTGTGCAGTGCATTCAAACCCGCTTCTATATCCGTCACCGGTTGACCATCGGGTAAGCTGCTGAGCAAATCCAGTGAGCCGGAGGAAAAATGCAGGGCGCTTTGGCCGCGGGTAACAATCGTGCAGCGCAGTCCGCTTTTTTGCAGTTGCAGGCCACATAGCAGTCCAGCGAGGCCGCCGCCGATAATGACGGTATCAAATTTCATCCTGGTGCTCCTTTTCCAGACCACACAACCCTTGATAAACCCAGCGAGTGAATTCGCTTTCGCGCAGTGCATCTCCCCAGGCGATAGGCTGCACACCTTTCCAGCGTTCGTTGAGGAAGTCGGAAAGCTGAGTAATGGATTGTGCTGCGGTAGTGACATTAAAACGTTGCAGCAAACCTGCGGCGCGACAGGCACACAATTCGCCCTGGCAGGTCCCCATTCCGACGCGGGTACGGCGACGTAAATCGAGCAGACTGTTGACGGTTAAATTCTCGACGGCGTATTGCACTTCGCCTGCGGTGACCGCTTCGCATTCACAGACCAGGCTGCGATGTTGACGGCCTTCGCTCAGCCACGCTGGGGTACGATCCCCATGGCGATAGACTGCCGAACCGCGTAGCGGCGCAGGTAACGAAATAACGCGTTTAAGCGTATGCTCGGTAGATTCCTGTGAGCCAGGCAACGCGGTGTCTGCGGTTGTGCAAGGCTGGGTATTGCCCAGCTTACGGCAAACGGCATCGGTAGCCCACTCCGCCATCAGGCGGTAGGTCATCAGTTTGCCGCCGGTAATGGTGATAAACCCTTCCAGTCCGTCACGCTGGGCGTGATCGAACAGCACAATCCCACGGCTGACGTTACGCCCGGTGGGATCGTCGTCGCTGGCTACCAGCGGACGCACGCCGGAGTAGGCGCGTAAAATGCGCGTTTTCGCCATAATCGGCGCCAGTTTCTCGCCTTCACGCAGCAGAATGTCGACTTCTTCTGCGGTGACGCGGTTGCTGTCGATATCATCGTAATCAATGTGCTGCGAGGTGGTACCGATCAATGAGATGGTATCGCCAGGCACCAGAATATCGGCGTCAGACGGTTTACGGCAGCGGTTGATGACATGCTGGTTAATGCGATGATCCATAATCAGCAACGAACCTTTGGCCGGGAACATACGGATGCTCAGATCGGCATATTCCGCAATGCGTTGACCCCAGATCCCGGCAGCGTTGACCACAACCGGTGCATGCAGGGACTGCATTTCGCCCGTCAGATGATTGCGCACGTTAACGCCGCAAACCGTTGCCCCTTCACGGATAAGTCCCGTGACTTCATGCGCCGTTAAGATAACCGCGCCATGCTCACGCGCATCCAGCATGTTGGCGGCGGTTAAGCGGAAAGGATCAACCGTGCCGTCCGGCACTTTTACCGCACCAATCAGCTGTGGATTCACGGAAGGTTCGATAATACGTGCCTGCTGAGGGTCAATCGCTTCTGCGCGAATCCCTGCCTCTTCACAGGCGCGAATAAAGGTCGCCTGAAAGGAGAGCTCATCCTCCGGCAGGGTAATAAACAGACCGTCCGTTGGCTCAACGCAATGGCGGGCGATACGTTTCAGAATTTGGTTTTCGCTGATGCACTCACGGGCAGATTCAGCGTCGGTGACGGCGTAGCGTGCACCGCTGTGCAGCAGGCCGTGGTTGCGCCCGGTCGCACCTGTGGCGATATCGTGGCGTTCCACTAAGATGACGCGCAACCCGCGCAGCGCACAATCGCGTGCGATCCCTGCACCTGTTGCTCCTCCACCAATGATAATCACGTCACTTGTTTGCGAGTCGCGAGTTTTCATTGTTTTTCCTCACAGTTCGTTTTTTATCATTTAGCCACATAAAAAACATGGATTGTTTGATTTCGCGCATAATCGCTCATTATTCGAAAATGAAACGTGATTTCGTGCGCCTTTATGAACATTTGTCATAAATCTGTAACAATATGTGCTGCGTTTCACATTTTTGTTATGTATCTTTCCTTAACATCGCGGCCACACTGGGAGCGGTAGGGTAGTAATGACGAACTGCAGTGTTTACTTCGAATGAAAGACGGCCACGGAGGCTACACTATGTTGAGCATTTTTAAACCAGCGTCACACACGGCGCGTTTACCTGCAGCGGAGATCGACCCGACATATCGTCGATTACGTTGGCAGATTTTTCTGGGGATTTTCTTTGGTTATGCCGCGTACTATCTGGTACGTAAGAACTTTGCCCTTGCGATGCCGTATCTGGTTGAGCAGGGATTCTCGCGTGGCGATCTGGGTTTTGCGTTGTCCGGTATCTCCATTGCTTACGGATTTTCGAAATTCATCATGGGGTCCGTTTCGGATCGCTCGAATCCGCGCGTTTTCCTGCCTGCGGGTCTGATACTGGCTGCGGCAGTGATGTTGTTTATGGGCTTTGTACCGTGGGCGACATCGAGCATTGCGATTATGTTTGTGCTGCTGTTCCTCTGCGGATGGTTCCAGGGGATGGGATGGCCGCCGTGTGGTCGTACCATGGTGCACTGGTGGTCGCAGAAAGAGCGTGGCGGCATCGTTTCCGTTTGGAACTGTGCGCATAACGTGGGTGGCGGTCTGCCTCCTCTGTTATTCCTGCTGGGTATGGCCTGGTTCAATGACTGGAAAGCGGCGCTGTACATGCCTGCTTTCGGTGCGATCGTCGTCGCGCTGTTTGCTTTTGCTCTGATGCGTGACACTCCGCAGTCCTGTGGTCTGCCGCCAATCGAAGAGTACAAGAACGATTATCCGGACGATTACAACGAGAAAGCGGAAGAAGAGCTGACTGCGAAGCAGATCTTCATGCAGTACGTACTGCCGAACAAACTGTTGTGGTACATCGCTATCGCCAACGTGTTTGTTTATCTGCTGCGCTACGGCATCCTGGATTGGTCGCCGACTTACCTGAAAGAAGTGAAGCATTTTGCACTGGATAAATCATCCTGGGCCTACTTCCTGTATGAATATGCGGGTATTCCGGGCACGCTGCTGTGTGGCTGGATGTCGGATAAAGTCTTCCGTGGAAACCGTGGCGCGACAGGCGTGTTCTTTATGACGCTGGTGACGATTGCGACCATCGTTTACTGGATGAACCCGGCAGGCAACCCGAACGTAGATATGGCTTGTATGATTATCATCGGCTTCCTGATCTACGGCCCGGTCATGTTGATTGGTCTGCATGCGCTGGAACTAGCACCGAAAAAAGCGGCAGGTACGGCGGCTGGCTTTACTGGTCTGTTCGGTTATCTCGGCGGTTCTGTGGCTGCGAGCGCCATTGTCGGCTACACCGTTGACTTCTTCGGTTGGGACGGCGGCTTTATGGTGATGATTGGTGGTAGCGTGCTGGCGGTTATTCTGCTGGTAGTCGTCATGATTGGCGAAAAACGCCATCACGAAGAGATGCAGCTCAAGCGTAACGGGGGCTAATAGATGAAAACCACATTGAAAAGTCTCAGCGTGGCGCTGATGCTGGCAGGTATGGTTGTGAGCAGCGCGGCGCTTGCCGCAGATAAAATCGTGATTGCGCACCGTGGCGCCAGCGGTTATCTACCGGAGCATACGTTACCTGCGAAAGCGATGGCCTATGCTCAGGGAGCGGATTACCTGGAACAGGATTTGGTGATGACTAAGGACGACCATCTGGTCGTCCTGCATGACCACTATCTTGACCGCGTCACCGATGTTGCCGAGCGTTTCCCGGATCGTGCGCGTAAAGATGGGCGTTACTATGCTATCGACTTTACGCTGGATGAGATTAAGTCGCTGAAATTTACCGAAGGCTTTGATATCGAAAATGGCAAAAAGGTCCAGACCTACCCGGGGCGTTTCCCGATGGGTAAATCTGATTTCCGTGTGCACACTTTCGAAGAAGAGATTGAGTTCGTTCAGGGATTAAATCATTCAACCGGTAAAAACATCGGCATTTACCCGGAAATGAAAGCGCCGTGGTTCCATCATCAGGAAGGGAAGGACATTGCGGCTAAAACGCTGGAAGTACTGAAAAAGTACGGGTACACCGACAAGAACGATAAGGTCTATCTGCAGTGTTTTGATGTCGCAGAGTTAAAGCGCATTAAGAATGAACTGGAACCGAAGATGGGGATGGATCTCAATCTGGTACAGTTGATTGCGTACACTGACTGGAATGAAACTCAGGAGAAAAAGCCGGACGGCAGTTGGGTTAATTACAACTACGACTGGATGTTTAAACCGGGTGCCATGAAGCAGGTTGCGCAGTATGCGGACGGCATTGGGCCGGACTACCACATGCTGATTGATGAGAAGTCGAAGAAGGGCAATATCTCGTTAACTGGCATGGTGCAGGACGCACATCAGAATAAGATGGTGGTGCATCCTTATACCGTTCGCGCCGATCAACTGCCGGATTACACCACTGACGTAAACCAGCTGTATGACATTCTTTATAACAAAGCGGGTGTTGACGGGCTGTTCACCGACTTCCCCGACAAAGCAGTGAAATTCCTGAATAAAGAGTAATGGCATAAGGCCTGTGATGCACCTCCGGTCACAGGCCTTATTGGACGAAACGTGATTAACTGCTAGATAAGGCCGTCTGCTGTTAACGTTTTCCTACATGCCTGCAGGAGAAATAAAGGGCTGCCGTTCATCGGCGGCTCTTTTGCCAGTAACAATTTTTATCCCGCCTTGCGTTACAGCTCTATTTCAATATCGCCTTTTGCCCGGCAACAACAGGGCAAAATTTCACCGGGCTGAATGAAGGCCAGAGGTTCGGCAATCCAGTCAACCTGTCCTGCCACCAGGCGGGTACGACAGGAGCCGCAGTAGCCTTCACGACACTGATATTCGACTTCAACATCGTGCGACTCGAGTGCGGCAAGTAGGGAAGGATGTTCATCCTGGCACAGCAGTTGTGTGCCAGAGATGCGCAAAGTCACGCGGCCCATCAGAGCTGGAAGTTACTCAGATCGTCAGTATCGACTTCGGCATCGATCTGACCGACCAGATAAGAGCTGACTTCCACTTCCTGCGGTGCGACCTGGACGTTATCAGACACCAGCCAGGTGTTGATCCACGGGATCGGGTTAGAGCGTGTCTGGAATGGCAGATCGAGTCCGACAGCCTGCATACGGATGTTGGTGATGTACTCAACGTACTGGCACAGAATGTCTTTATTCAGGCCAATCATTGAGCCATCACGGAACAGATAGTCCGCCCACTCTTTTTCCTGCAGCGCGGCCTGTACGAACAGGTCGTAACATTCTTGTTTGCACTCTTCGGCAATTTCCGCCATCTCCGGATCGTCTACACCGCTGCGCAGAAGGTTCAGCATATGCTGAGTACCGGTCAGATGCAGGGCTTCGTCGCGGGCGATCAGACGAATAATTTTCGCGTTGCCTTCCATCAGTTCACGTTCGGCGAATGCGAAGGAGCAGGCGAAGCTGACATAAAAGCGGATCGCTTCCAGCGCGTTGACGCTCATCAGGCACAGATACAGCTTCTTCTTCAGCTCACGCAGGTTTACGACAACCGTTTTGCCATTAACGGTATGCGTACCTTCACCGAGCAAATGCCAGTAGCTGGTCATCTCGATCAGTTCGTCGTAGTAGCTGGAAATACCTTCTGCGCGTTTCTGGATTTGCTCATTAGTGACGATATCGTCAAACACCACCGCCGGATCGTTAACGATATTGCGAATAATATGAGTGTAGGAGCGGGAATGGATTGTTTCAGAAAACGCCCACGTTTCCACCCAGGTTTCCAGTTCAGGGATCGAGATTAACGGCAGCAGCGCGACGTTTGGACTACGTCCCTGAATGGAGTCCAGCAGCGTCTGATACTTCAGGTTGCTGATGAAGATATGTTTTTCATGTTCCGGCAATGCCTGGAAATCGATACGATCGCGAGAAACATCGACCTCTTCCGGACGCCAGAAGAAAGAGAGCTGCTTTTCGATCAGTTTTTCAAAGATGTCATATTTTTGCTGATCGTAGCGGGCGACGTTCACCGGCTGGCCGAAGAACATCGGTTCCAGAAGCTGATCATTTTTCGTCTGTGAAAAAGTGGTGTATGCCATTGATGTGAATCCTGTCTGGAATGTACTGCCGGATGCGCTTTGCTTATCCGGCCTACAATACCGCGAATTAATTTGTAGGCCGGGTAAGCGCTACGCCACCCGGCAAAAGATTAAATCTTACATGCGCCGCTTTCGCAGCCATCGTCCTGAATGGACGGTACCAGATCGTCCTGAGAGTCTTCCGCACCGTCACGGGTGTTCTGATAATACAGCGTTTTGACACCAAATTTGTAGGCGGTGAGCAGGTCTTTCAGCAACTGCTGCATCGGTACTTTTCCGGACGGGAAGCGCGACGGATCGTAGTTGGTGTTGGCAGAAATCGACTGATCGATAAATTTCTGCATGATACCTACCAGCTGCAGGTAGCCGTCGTTGTTCGGCATTTCCCACAGCAGTTCGTATGCGTCATGCAGGTGTTCGTAGTCCGGCACGACCTGACGCAGAATTCCATCTTTCGATGCTTTGATGCTCACGTAACCGCGTGGTGGTTCAATACCGTTGGTGGCGTTGGAGATCTGCGAAGAGGTCTCGGACGGCATCAGAGCGGAGAGCGTGGAGTTACGCAGACCGTGAGTTTTAATTGATTCGCGCAGGCTTTCCCAGTTGTAATGCAGGGATTCGCTGACGATAGCATCCAGGTCTTTTTTATAGGTATCGATCGGCAGAATGCCTTTCGCATAGGTGGTTTCGTTAAACCACGGGCATGCGCCTTGCTCTTTCGCCAGCTCGTTAGACGCTTTCAGCAGGTAATACTGAATCGCTTCAAAGGTTTTGTGAGTCAGGTTATTGGCGCTGCCGTCAGAGTAACGTTTACCGTTTTTCGCCAGCCAGTAGGCATAGTTGATAACGCCAATACCCAGCGTACGACGACCCATCGCACCGCGTTTGGCGGCCGGAATCGGATAATCCTGGTAATCGAGCAGCGCATCCAACGCACGTACCGCCAGTACGGCCAGCTCTTCCAGTTCGTCCAGACTTTCGATAGCGCCCAGGTTAAATGCGGACAGCGTACACAGCGCAATTTCGCCGTTTTCATCGTTAACGTCGGTCAGCGGTTTGGTCGGCAGGGCGATTTCCAGGCACAGGTTGGACTGGCGTACCGGCGCGACAACCGGATCAAACGGGCTATGGGTGTTGCAGTGGTCAACGTTCTGAATATAGATACGACCAGTAGAGGCACGTTCCTGCATCATCAGTGAGAACAGCTCAACCGCTTTCACGCGCTGTTTGCGGATGCTGTCGTCGTTTTCATATTGGGTGTACAGACGTTCGAACTCATCCTGATCGGCGAAGAACGCGTCATACAGACCCGGGACGTCGGACGGGCTAAAGAGGGTGATGTCGCCGCCTTTCAGCAAACGGGTGTACATCAGTTTGTTGATCTGTACGCCGTAGTCCATGTGACGAACGCGGTTGCCTTCGACGCCACGGTTGTTTTTCAGGACCAGCAGGCTTTCAACTTCCAGGTGCCACATTGGGTAGAACAGCGTGGCTGCACCGCCGCGTACGCCACCCTGAGAGCAGGATTTAACCGCAGTCTGGAAATGCTTGTAGAACGGAATACAACCGGTGTGGAACGCTTCACCGCCGCGAATCGGGCTACCCAGCGCACGGATGCGACCGGCGTTAATGCCGATACCGGCACGCTGAGAAACGTATTTCACAATCGCGCTGGAGGTTGCGTTGATGGAGTCAAGGCTGTCGCCGCACTCGATCAGTACGCAGGAGCTGAACTGACGCGTTGGGGTACGCACGCCGGACATAATCGGCGTCGGCAGCGAGATTTTGAACGTAGAAACAGCGTCGTAGAAACGTTTTACATATTGCAGACGTGTTTCACGCGGATAGTTAGAAAACAGGCAGGCTGCTACCAGAATGTAGAGGAACTGTGCGCTTTCATAGATCTCACCGGTAACACGGTTTTGCACCAGATATTTGCCTTCTAACTGCTTCACCGCAGCGTAGGAGAAGGTCATATCACGATCGTGTACGATGAACGAGTCCATCTGCTTGAACTCTTCTTCCGTGTAGTCTTCCAGCAGATGATTGTCGTATTTGCCCATTTCAACCATTTTCACGACATGGTCAAACAGTTTTGGCGGTTCAAACTCGCCGTAGGCTTTTTTGCGCAGATGGAAAATCGCCAGACGGGCGGCCAGATACTGATAATCCGGCGCTTCGCGGGAGATCAGGTCGGCGGCAGCTTTGATGATTGTTTCATGGATATCGGAGGTCTTGATACCGTCATAAAACTGAATGTGGGAGCGCAACTCGACCTGAGAGATCGATACGTTATTCAGTCCTTCTGCCGCCCAATCCAGAACTCGGTGGATTTTGTCGAGATTGATGCGCTCTGTACTACCATCACGCTTTGTCACCAGCAGACTCTGATTCATGTGGTTTTTTACCTGTCCGTGAAAGAAAAAATATCCCCCATATTATCCACAGAGTCATGTTGTGACTAAGTCTGTGGATAAATACTATATGTAGGGGTTGTTTGATAAAATAGACGCTATATGGTGAGTATTCTAGTAGGGATTCTTTTCAGCACAAGAGTTGATTTTGAGGTTAAATTGAGGTTGCAAAAGGGTGAGGATCGCTAAGTGCGCGTCTTATAAGGCCTGGCGGGGATGTCAATAATTGAGAAAAAAAATAGAAATTTTGATCGAGTGCTGATTTCTTCATCTAAGGTAAGGAAAGTTCTTATGATCTGGCGCAAAAATTGCTGTACCGGTACTACTCAGGATTGGTAGGCGATGCGTAATAACGTAGGCCTGATAAGCGAAGCGCCATCAGGCGTTAAAGCCCGGAGTCGTGCCGGATGGCGGCGCTGGCGCGCTTTATCCGGCCTACAATCCAGCGTCATAAGGCCATGAGCGCTGGTTTATTCGCTTTTGGCGGTGGTATGCACCATATAGTTCACATCAACGCCCGGACCGAGTTTGAAGGTGTTGGTGATGGGGTTGTAGTGCAGGCCGGTCATATGACGCTCTTTCAGCACGGTCTGGTCAACCCACTCTAACAGTTCAGCGGGCTTAATGAATTTTTTCACATCATGCGTGCCTTTCGGCACCATCCGCAGAATATATTCCGCTCCGACCACCGCCATCAGCCAGGATTTGCCGTTGCGGTTAAGCGTGGAAAAAAAGACTTCGCCGCCCGGTTTAACCAGTCTGGCGCAGGCCCTGACCACCGACTGCGGATCTGGTACGTGCTCCAGCATTTCCATGCAGGTCACAACGTCATACTGATGCGCATGCTTATCCGCATGTTCTTCGACAGTTTCTTGAACGTACTCCACCTGGATGCCGCTCTCCAGCGCATGCAGTTTTGCGACCTGTAAAGGTTCAAAGCCCATGTCCAGCCCGGTGACGGTTGCGCCTTCGCGCGCCATGCTTTCCGCCAGAATCCCGCCGCCGCAGCCGACGTCGAGAACCTTTTTACCAAACAGGCCACCTGAGCGCTCAGTAATGTAGCCCAGACGCAGCGGGTTAATACGGTGCAGTGGCTTAAATTCACCCTCAAGATCCCACCAACGTGACGCGACTGCTTCAAACTTGGCAATTTCTTCATGGTCAACGTTGTGAGTAACCGGGGGTTTTTCGGCATTCATTGGGGCTTCTACTCCTAAATTTGCGATGCAAATGAGTATATCAGCCTGACGGGATGAATAAAGCCTCTGTCAGGGGGAATCCATTTACCTGAATCTTCACGTATGTGTTATAATTTGCGACCTTTGAATCCGGGATACAGTAGAGGGATAGCGGTTAGATGAGCGACCTTGCGAGAGAAATTACACCGGTCAACATTGAGGAAGAGCTGAAGAGCTCCTATCTGGATTATGCGATGTCGGTCATTGTTGGCCGTGCGCTGCCAGACGTCCGAGATGGCCTGAAGCCGGTTCACCGTCGCGTACTTTACGCCATGAACGTATTGGGCAACGACTGGAATAAAGCCTATAAAAAATCTGCCCGTGTCGTTGGTGACGTAATCGGTAAATACCACCCTCATGGTGATACCGCCGTTTACGACACCATTGTTCGTATGGCGCAGCCATTCTCCTTGCGTTACATGCTGGTAGATGGTCAGGGTAACTTTGGTTCTGTCGATGGCGACTCCGCAGCGGCGATGCGTTATACGGAAATCCGTATGTCGAAAATCGCCCATGAGCTGATGGCTGACCTGGAAAAAGAAACGGTTGATTTCGTCGATAACTACGACGGCACCGAACAAATTCCTGATGTCATGCCGACCAAAATTCCTAACCTGCTGGTGAACGGTTCGTCCGGTATCGCGGTAGGTATGGCGACCAACATTCCGCCGCACAACCTGACTGAAGTGATCAACGGCTGTCTGGCATATATTGACGATGAAGACATCAGCATTGAAGGGCTGATGGAACATATTCCGGGTCCGGACTTCCCGACTGCAGCGATCATCAACGGTCGTCGTGGTATCGAAGAAGCCTACCGTACCGGTCGTGGCAAAGTGTACATTCGCGCACGCGCGGAAGTCGAAGCAGATGCCAAAACGGGTCGTGAAACCATCATCGTCCACGAAATTCCGTATCAGGTAAACAAAGCGCGCCTGATCGAGAAAATCGCCGAACTGGTAAAAGACAAACGCGTAGAAGGCATCAGCGCGCTGCGTGACGAGTCTGACAAAGACGGTATGCGCATCGTGATTGAAGTGAAACGCGATGCGGTCGGGGAAGTGGTTCTGAACAACCTTTACTCCCAGACCCAATTGCAGGTTTCCTTCGGTATCAACATGGTTGCATTGCACCATGGCCAGCCGAAGATCATGAACCTGAAAGATATTATTGCCGCGTTCGTACGTCACCGCCGTGAAGTCGTAACTCGTCGTACTATTTTTGAACTGCGTAAAGCCCGCGACCGTGCGCACATCCTTGAAGCGCTGGCAATTGCGCTGGCGAACATCGATCCGATCATTGAACTGATCCGTCGTGCGCCGACCCCGGCAGAAGCGAAAGCCGCGCTGGTTGCGCGTTCGTGGGAACTGGGCAACGTTTCCGCCATGCTGGAACGTGCTGGTGATGACGCCGCGCGTCCTGAATGGCTGGAGCCGGAATTTGGCGTGCGTGACGGTCAGTACTATCTGACTGAACAGCAGGCTCAGGCTATTCTGGATCTGCGTTTGCAGAAACTGACCGGCCTTGAGCACGAAAAACTGCTCGACGAATACAAAGAGCTGCTGGAACAGATCGCTGAACTGCTGCACATTCTGGGCAGCGCAGATCGTCTGATGGAAGTTATCCGTGAAGAGATGGAGCTGATTCGTGAACAGTTCGGTGACGCTCGTCGGACCGAAATTACCGCGAACAGCGCTGACATCAACATCGAAGATCTGATTAACCAGGAAGATGTTGTCGTGACCTTGTCTCATCAGGGCTACGTGAAATATCAGCCGTTAACCGATTACGAAGCGCAGCGTCGTGGCGGTAAAGGCAAATCTGCAGCACGCATTAAAGAAGAAGACTTTATCGACCGCCTGCTGGTGGCCAACACCCATGACACGATCCTCTGCTTCTCCAGCCGTGGTCGTCTGTACTGGATGAAGGTTTATCAACTGCCGGAAGCGAGCCGTGGTGCGCGTGGACGTCCAATCGTTAACCTGCTGCCGCTGGAAGCTAACGAACGTATCACCGCAATTCTGCCGGTACGCGAGTACGAAGAGGGCGTCAACGTCTTCATGGCAACCGCCAGCGGTACCGTGAAGAAAACGGCATTGACCGAATTCAGCCGTCCGCGTTCTGCCGGTATTATCGCCGTCAACCTGAACGAAGGCGACGAACTGATTGGCGTTGATCTGACGTCCGGTAATGACGAAGTTATGCTGTTCTCTGCTGCCGGTAAAGTGGTGCGTTTTAAAGAGAACGCAGTTCGCGCGATGGGTCGTACGGCGACCGGTGTTCGCGGGATCAAACTGGCAGGTGAAGACTCCGTTGTTTCCCTGATCGTTCCACGCGGTGAAGGGGCAATCCTGACCGTCACGCAGAACGGTTACGGTAAGCGTACAGCGGAAAGCGAATACCCAACCAAGTCTCGTGGTACGCAGGGTGTTATCTCCATCAAAGTCACCGAGCGTAATGGCTCCGTTGTTGGCGCAGTACAGGTTGAAGATACCGACCAGATCATGATGATCACCGATGCAGGTACGCTGGTACGTACTCGCGTGTCGGAAATCAGCGTGGTAGGGCGTAATACCCAGGGTGTTATCCTTATCCGTACTGCGGAAGACGAAAACGTTGTGGGTCTGCAACGCGTTGCTGAACCGGTTGATGATGAAGAGCTCGACTCCATCGACGGAAGTGCAGCTGAAGGTGAAGAGGATATCGCGCCTGAAGCGGAAAGCGATGATGATGCAGCGGATGACGCTGAAGAGTAATTAAAACGTAATAAGAAGGGCCGGAGAACTCCGGCCCTTTTTTTTAGTTCATGCGCTCCACGATCATCGCGATTCCCTGACCGCCGCCAATGCACAGCGTGGCAAGTCCAAGCGTTTGATCCCGTGCCTGTAACGCATGTAGCAGCGTAACCAGAATTCGCGCGCCGCTGGCACCAATAGGATGTCCCAGCGCAATTGCCCCGCCGTTGACGTTCACCTTTTGCGGATCGAACCCCAGCGTTTTGCCGACGGCAAGGAACTGCGCGGCAAAGGCTTCGTTGGCTTCAATAAGATCGATATCGGACAGTTGCAGCCCGCTCAGTTGTAACGCTTTTTGGGTGGCTGGAACCGGCCCCATTCCCATCATAGCAGGTGCCACGCCGCCGCTGGCCCAGGCTTTGATCCGCGCCAGCGGTTTTAACCCTGCCGACAGTGCCGCAGACTCTTCCATTATCACTAATGCCGCCGCGCCGTCGTTGATCCCCGAGGCGTTGCCAGCGGTGACGCTTCCTGCTTTATCGAAGGCAGGACGTAAGGCGGCGAGACCTTCTGCCGTCGAGTCAGCTTTGGGGAATTCGTCACGATCAAAAATGATGGTTTTCTTCCGTGATGACACGCTCACGGGCACGGTTTCAGCCTGAAATGCGCCAGATTCGATTGCGGCAACGGCTTTACGCTGTGACTGCAGAGCCAGTTCATCCTGCATTTCGCGGCTGATGCCATACTCTTTGGCAACATTTTCTGCGGTGATCCCCATATGGTAACCATGCTCGGCGCAGATCAGTCCATCGCGCAGAATGACGTCAGACAATTGCCCGTCGCCAAGGCGATATCCCCAACGGGCTTTCGCGTCTAACAGGTAGGGGGCCAGGCTCATGTTTTCCATCCCCCCCGCGACGATCGCCTGGGCTTGTCCCGCTTTGATTGCCAGGGCGGCAAGCACCACGCTTTTCAGGCCGGAGCCGCACACTTTGTTGACGGTAAAGCCACAAACGGTGTCGGACAGACCGCTTTTTAATAATGCCTGACGCGCCGGGTTTTGCCCGAGCCCTGACTGCAACACGTTGCCCATAATCACCTCGTCCACGCGCTGTGGGTCAAGGTGAGCGCGTTCAAGAGCGGCTCTAATGACGGTTGCTCCAAGCTCGACGGCCCCCGTAGTTGCCAGTGCGCCGTTAAAACTGCCGATTGCGGTACGAGCCGCGCTGACGATGACACAGTTTTTCATTTTTCAGTTCCTTTAAATAAGAGGTTGCCGTCAGAACAAGGTCAATCCAATAACAAAAATGACGCCGGAGAAGAGCAGGGCGGTGATGCAGTACCCCATGATGTCGCGTACCCCCAATCCGGCGATGGCCAGAGCAGGGAGTGCCCAGAACGGCTGTGCCATATTCATCCATTGCTCTCCGTAGGCGATGGCCATGACAGATTTGCCAAGATCGGCACCCAGAGCTTGAGCGGCAGGCATGACGAACGGTCCCTGAATAACCCAATGGCCACCGCCGGATGGCACGGCAAAGTTAATCAGTGCTGAACTGAAGAAGGTCATCAGCGGGAAGGTATCTTTGTTGGCAACGTTGATGAAAAACTCGGTAATGAGCCCACCGAGACCGGAGTGCTCCATCATCAACTGAATGCCCGCGTAGAAGGGGAATTGCACCAGAATTCCGGCGGTGCTCCGTGCGGCAGCGCTGACCGCGCGCATATAGGCCATCGGCGTTTTGTGCAGCAGCAGACCGGCAATCATAAACATCAGGTTGACGGTATTGATGGTGATGTTGAAACCTTTCTCGGCAAAGTAGATGCCCAGATAGGCAATGCCTAATGCCCCGATGATCAGCGCCAGAATGCGGCTCTCTTCCAGTTTTTCAGATGGTGGCGCATCTGGCGGCAGTTTCTTCTGAAAATCTGCTTCTTCCAGTAACAGTTTTGGATCGATGCTCACCACGTCTGAAGGTTTTGGCGTCATCATGCGTGTAATGAACGGCATCACCACAATTAGCGCCACGGTGATGAAGATATTGAAGCCGGTGAAGAGAGTATCCGCGACAGGAATCAGGCCCGCTACGTGCTCGACCGGGTTACCGGGCGTTGCCGCCAGCAAAGGCATTGAGCCAGAGAAACCGCCACCCCAGGTCAAAAACCCGATATAAGCGCAGGCAATCAATAACGGATAATCGGAACCCGGTACCCGACGGGCGACTTCGCGGGCGAACATCGCCCCGACCACCAGACCAAATCCCCAGTTAATCACGCAGGCCACCGAACCAAAAAAAGTGACCAACATTACGCCCTGTGCGGGGGTTTTGGCGGCAGATGCCGCCGTACGCAGCAGGCTTTTCACCGGCCCGGAACTGGCTAACGCATGGCCGGTTACGATGATCAGCGCCATCTGCATACCAAACGCCAGCAGGTTCCAGAAACCGTCACCCCAGAACTTCACCATGCTGATGGGCGTCTGCGGCGTTAACCATAACGCGATGCCAAAGGTCAGCAACGTTAACAACATGGCGAAAATCAGCGGATCGGGCAGCCAGCGGCTGACCACCCGCGTCATAAAGCGAGCGATGCGGCCAATCATGCGTCACCTCGCAGGATGCGAAGATCGTCGGCAATATCAAAATGGGCTTCGGTTTTTTCACGCAGCGTGGCGATGTCGCATCCTTCGACGACTTCAGTCAGCCACATCTTGCCGTCAATAAAGCGAAATACGGCAAGCTCAGTGACCAGCATGTGCACAGCATGTTGCGCAGTAAGCGGCATGGTGCATTGACGCAGGATTTTCGCTGAGCCGTCTTTCGCGCAATGTTCCATGGCGATAATGACTTTACGCGCACCGGTTACCAGATCCATTGCGCCACCCATGCCGGGTACCATTTTTCCGGGAACCACCCAGTTGGCGAGGTTAGCCTGCTCATCGACCTGCAGCCCGCCAAGCACACAGGCATCAACGTGACCGCCGCGAATCAACGCAAATGACATGGCGCTATCAAACATCGCCGCGCCCGGCAAAATACCGCACGGTTGACCGCCCGCGTTCACCAGGTCAGGATGCGCGGTGGTGACAGGACCCAGTCCCAGAAAACCGTTCTCGGATTGCAGCGTAATGTGAATATCCGCGGGCAAATAATTGGCTACCATGGTTGGCAGGCCGATACCTAAGTTAACGATATCGCCATCGCGAAGCTCTTGCGCCACACGGCGCGCAATACGTTGTTTAGCATCCATGATTAGCTCTCCTGTGGAATGACGATATGGTCGATAACGGCGCCGGGGGTAACAATCTGGTCAGGCTGCAGCTCACCTGTTTCAACCATTTCATCCGGTTCAACCAGCGTGATGTCAGCGGCGAGAGCAATTAGAGGGTTAAAGTTACGGGCGCTGAGCTGATAGGTGAGGTTGCCAAGCATGTCAGCCCGGTGGGCGCGAATAAGCGCTAAATCGGCGCGCAATGGGCGTTCAAGCAGCCAGGTTTTACCCTCGAGCGTCATGGTCTGTTTGCCATCTTCCACGACGGTGCCGACGCCGGTGGGCGTCAGAAAGCCGCCAAGACCCGCGCCGCCGCAGCGGATTTGCTCGATCAGGGTACCTTGCGGAACCAGTTGAACGTCCATTTCACCGGCGATCATGCGGCGACCCGTTTCCGGGTTGGTGCCAATGTGTGAGGCAATCACTTTGCTGACCCGCCCATTGACGATCAGGGGGCCGATACCGGTATCGACAAAGGCGGTATCGTTAGCAATTAGCGTCAGATCCCGGACGCCGGATTCCAGCAGGGCTTCAACCAGACGAGGTGGTGTGCCAACCCCCATAAAACCACCGACCATGATGGTCATGCCGTCACGAAAGAAGCCCGCAGCGTCTTGTAAGGTAATCAGTTTTGTTTTCATTATGTTTCCCTTTTTGCATACTCCATTTTGGGTACGTTCAGGGAATTGCAAGCAGGGTGCCAGAATGATAAAGGTGAAATGAGATTATTTAACGCATTGAAATTAAATGATAATCTTTCTTATTTTGCTGGGAGGAAGATGAGGGGACTATGCAGAGTTTTGCGCAGTGTGCAAAATTCTGCATAGCAAATTAGCGTATCAGGAACCCGATGGGTCGATGCCGTACTCTTGTAATTTATACATCAGAGCGCGACGGCTAATCCCCAGCATCAACGCCGTGCGGGTACGATTGCCGTCCTGATTATCGAGGACTTCGAGGATAATGCGCTTTTCTTCACGCTTAATCTCTTCTTTCAGATTGCGTTCCCCGGAGTAAGTTGGTTTTGTCTCTGTCATTGCACTAACCGGGCTGCGGAACGGGTCGGGGAGATCGTCGGCAAAGATCACCGCGCCGGTATTCATCACAACTGCACGCTCGATGACGTTTGACAGTTCGCGAATATTACCCGGCCAGGGCCAGGCGGTGAGAATCGACATCGCCGTCGGGTCGATCTCGATAATATCTCGCTGATTTTCAGAGCTGAATTTTTGTAAAAAATGGTTCGCTAATAAGGCAATGTCTTCCCGACGCTCGCGTAAGGGAGGCAAAGTCAGATGGATAACGTTGAGTCGGTAAAACAGATCTTCGCGAAACGTTCCTTCCTTCACCATCGTTTGCAGGCAGCGGTTAGTGGCGGCGACGATACGAATATCAACGCGAATGGTCTGGTGCCCGCCGATGCGTTCAAACTCTCTCTCCTGCAAAATACGCAGCAGTTTGGCCTGCAGCACCAGCGGCATCTCACCAATTTCATCAAGCAATAACGTTCCCTGATGAGCGCGTTCGAACAACCCCTGGCGCAACGTCTGCGCCCCGGTAAACGCGCCTTTTTCGTGACCAAACAGCTCGCTTTCCAGCAGCGATTCCGGCAGGGCGGCACAGTTGATTTTGATAAACGGGCCGTTGGCGCGTTTGCTGTTGTAGTGAATGGCGCGGGCGATCAGCTCTTTTCCTGTGCCACTTTCACCGCTTATCAGGACATTTGCCTGTGAGAGGGCGATTTTCGCCGTGTCTTTACAGATATCCATCATTCGTGGGCTGTTGGTCAGAATATGTCCCCATTGCCAGCTGGTGCTCAACGCTTTATGCAGATTGCGGATTTCCTGTTTCATCTCCTGCAGTTGCAATGCGCGTTGAATCACCATGCTTAGCTCGTCGAGATCAAAGGGCTTAATCACGTAGTCGAATGCGCCGCTGCGCAGAGCTTCTACTGCGGTTTCCACTTCGGCGTAGGCGGTCATCAGAATGACGGGGATCCGTGGTTGCTGCGCACGCATGACTTTCAGTGCGTCGATGCCATCCATTTCCGGCATACGAATATCCATCAGCACCACATCTGGCTGCGTTTCGCTAAACAGGCTCAGCGCAGCTTTCCCGTCGCTGGCACAATGCGTTTCATGCCCTTGCAGGGAAAATGCTGTAGCAAGCATACGGCGAACATTGTCTTCATCATCCACGATGAGAATACGGTAGGTCGTTTTCATTCTGACGGATTTCCCTGCGGGTTAAGAGGCAACATCAGGGTGAATATCGCCCCGCAGCCAGGCTGGCTGGTTACGTGGATATCCCCCTGATGCGCGTTGATGATGCGCTGGCTCAGCGCCAGTCCAAGTCCGGTGCCGGATGCTTTTGTCGTAAAAAAGGGATCGAATATTTTCTTCTGGATGGCGAGTTCGATACCGTTGCCATTATCTTCAATCATCACGGCCTGTTGCGAGGCAGAGTATTGCCAGGTGCGAATGCGAATTTCTCCTCGTGCAGCGATCGCCTGTACCGCATTGATTAAAATATTGAGGACCACCTGTTTGAGAAGCTCGCGATCGGCGACGATCGGCGGCAGGCTGGGATCTAATTCCGTTATAAAGGCGATCCGTGCCTGAAGGCCAGCGGTTTGCACCAGAATTAGCGTTTCTTCAATTAGCGCATTGAGCTGGATCTGTTGCCACTGGCTTTGTCGCGGTCGCGAGAAATCTAACAGTTGTTGAATAACTTTATTGATGGAATCAATTTCATTAAGCACAACAGATAAATATTCCTGATGCTCCGGCAGAGAGGTTTGCTGGCGGATGATCTGGACGTAGCCACGGATTGCGGTCAGCGGATTTCTCACTTCATGTGCGACGCCGGCCATCAGCTCACCTAAGGTGGCAAGCCTTTCAGTTTGCGCCAGCCGACGCTGGGTCTCTTTACGCGCGGTTAAATCGGAGAAAATAACCAGTGCGCCAATCAGCTCGCCGTGGGCGTTATGGATCCTGCTCGTGGTGACGCTGATTTCAATAGTGCGTTCACGTCCCGGAAAGCTAATCTCCTGGGCTACATGTTCAGTACCGTGCTCAAGGGTGTCCAGTACCGGACTATAAAACTGCGTGTTGGCAAAGAGCGTCGCGTAAGACTGTCCAACCAGTTCATGCAGCGTATAGCCGGTTATCTGCTCTGCCGCCGGGTTCATGGTGGTGACGTCACCCTGTCTGTCGATGGCAATCACGCCGTCGGCAGCATTTTCAATAATCAGATCGTTAAGGGTTTTGGTTTCTCGTAGCGTTTGCGCCAGCGCATTGACGCTACGGCTGATTTGTCCCAACTCGCCGGGGAGTTCAGGCAATCGGGCAGGCGTTTTTTGTGCCAGCGTTGAGAGTCCATCGGTGATAATGTCGATATTCGCACTGAGGCGGCGTGAAAAATGCACGATGAGCAGCAGGCTACAGATGAGCCCGGCAACCAGGACAGCAATAATTCTGACGTCCATTTTCCAGGCCTGTTGGCGGATATCTTCCGTCAGTTCATTGGCCCAGATATAGCCAATAACTTCACCCTGGCGCTCTATGGGGATCATGGAGTTGAGTATATCGCCGCGTACTTGTCGCCCTGAATAGACCACTGGCGAGTTGCTACTCATCACTTCGCGTCCGGGATGATCCTCGGTGATGGTAATACCGACGTTGCTTTGGTAGAGCGCAGAGGGGGCATAGGTGATAATGGCATCCAGCGCTTTGTGGTAATACCCTGCGCCAATGCCGGGAAACGCCTGCGTAATCCGTTCGGTGACGGGGCCCAACTCATGATTAAGCGCGCGAATACGCGCTTCACGCGGCAGGTCAGGGTAGTGACTGAAGCGGTCGCCTAGCGCATCGTTTAGCAGGGTTATCACCGATGAAAGTTTTTTCTCTTTTTCAGATAAGACTGCTGAACGGCCTTCAGTTTCTACGATATAGCCTATAGATATCGTCGGAATGATGACCATCAGAATGGCCATCATGATCATTTGGTTGCGTAATCGTCGTGGGTATAACCGACGAGCCAGCCATCTCAGGTCGCGCATTCTGACATCCGTGCAGTGTTTTTCAGGCAAACGACGATTATCACGGGTTAAGACAATGGTTTCAGAGCGGTGTATCATATTCCCGTAAAGAGAGGGCATTGCGACGCCGGACATTTACCGCTACCTTAACCACACTCTATTAATGCCCTGAGGCGGAGCTTCGCCCCTTTGAAATACCTTGCTTCCGTTCATTCAACCCTAAAAGTCTCACGCTACCTGTTCAGAGCGCTGGCGTTCGTTATCTGGTGTCTGATTGCGTTTGCCTCCGTGTTCTACATTGTGAATGCGCTGCACCAGCGAGAGTCTGAAATCCATCAGGAGCTTAATCTCAGTTCCGATCAGGCTCAACGTTACATTCAGCGCACCTCTGATGTGATTAAAGAGCTGAAATATATTGCCGAAAATCGCTTAACGGCGGAAAACGGCGTGATGTCGTTGCGGGCGCGAGACGATAAAACCGTCGTGCCTAATTTTGAGCCGCTGTTTGCCGACTCCGACTGTTCCGTAATGGGCAACGCCTGGCGAGGTTCCCTGGAATCACTGGCATGGTTTATGCGCTACTGGCGCGACAACTTTTCCGCCGCTTATGATTTAAATCGAGTGTTCCTGATCGGCAGCGACAACCTCTGTATGGCCAATTTCGGTTTGCGTGATATGCCCGTCGAACGAGACGAGGCCCTGAAGGCTCTGCATGAGCGCATTATTAAGTATCGCAATGCAACGCAAGAAGAAAACGGCAACAACTTGTTCTGGATTAGCCAGGGGCCGCGTCCGGGAGTAGGGTATTTCTATGCACTGACGCCGGTTTACCTCGCCAATCGTCTCCAGGCGCTGTTGGGCGTAGAGCAGCCTATTCGCATGGAGAATTTCTTCACGCCGGGCAGTTTACCGATGGGTGTGACCATCCTCGACGAAAATGGCCATGCGCTAATTTCTCTCACCGGCCCTGAAGGGAATATTAAGGCTGAGCCCCACTGGATGCAGGAGCGCTCCTGGTTTGGTTACACGCCGGGTTTCCGCGAGCTGGTATTGAAGAAAAATCTGCCTCCGTCCTCCCTGAGCATCGTGTACTCCGTTCCTGTCGACCTGGTACTGGAGCGGATCCGCATGATGATCCTGAACGCTATCTTGCTGAACGTGCTGGTCGGGGCGGCATTGTTTATGCTCACGCGCATGTATGAACGGCGCATTTTTATTCCAGCGGAAAGTGATGCTCAGCGGCTGGAAGAACATGAGCAGTTTAACCGTAAAATCGTGGCTTCTGCGCCGGTAGGTATTTGTATTCTGCGCACGATGGATGGCATTAATATCCTGAGTAACGAACTGGCGCACACCTATCTGAACATGCTGACGCATGAAGACCGTCAGCGGTTGACGCAAATTATTTGCGGCCAACAGGTCAATTTTGTTGATGTGCTGACCAGCAACAATACCAATCTGCAAATCAGCTTTGTGCACTCGCGCTATCGTAATGAAAACGTGGCAATTTGTGTCCTTGTTGATGTCAGTGCGCGCGTTAAAATGGAAGAGTCGTTGCAGGAGATGGCACAGGCGGCGGAACAGGCTAGCCAGTCAAAATCGATGTTCCTTGCGACGGTGAGCCATGAGCTACGTACACCGCTGTATGGCATTATCGGTAACCTTGATTTGTTGCAAACCAAAGAGTTACCGAGTGGGGTGGATCGTCTGGTAACGGCGATGAATAACTCTTCCAGCCTGCTGCTGAAAATTATCAGCGATATTCTCGACTTCTCAAAGATTGAATCTGAACAGCTGAAGATTGAACCGCGAGAGTTTTCACCGCGTGAAGTCATGAACCATATTACGGCTAACTATTTGCCGCTGGTGGTCCGCAAGCAATTGGGGTTGTACTGCTTTATCGATCCGGATGTGCCTGTGGCGCTGAATGGCGATCCGATGCGTTTACAACAGGTGATTTCTAATCTACTGAGTAACGCAATCAAGTTTACCGATACCGGTTGTATTGTGTTGCACGTGCAGTGCAGCGGCGACTACCTGAGCATTCGAGTGCGTGATACGGGTGTAGGGATCCCTGCCAAAGAGGTGGTTCGGTTGTTCGATCCTTTCTTCCAGGTGGGGACTGGCGTACAGCGTAATTTCCAGGGAACGGGACTTGGTTTGGCGATCTGTGAAAAACTGATCAGCATGATGGATGGGGATATTTCCGTCGATTCCGAGCCGGGAATGGGGAGCCAGTTTACGCTGCGTATTCCGCTTTATGGCGCACAGTATCCGCTGAAAAAGGGTGTTGAAGGATTGGCTGGCACGCGCTGCTGGCTGGCAGTACGTAATGCGTCACTGTACCATTTCCTCGAATCCAGCCTGACGCGTAATGGGATGACGGTGCTGCGATATGAGGGACAACAGCCCGATGCGGATGACCTGTTGGTGGCCGACGATGTGCTGGAACAGGCCTGGCAGGGGCGAGCAGCGGTGATTTTCTGCCGCCGACATATTGGCATTCCGCTGGAAAGAGAGCCTGGAGAATGGATACACAGCGTGGCGTCACCGCACGAACTGCCTGCGCTGTTGGCACATATCTACAGTGTAGAGTTGGGGAGTGAAGAGCTCTCCACGGCGCTGCCAACCCCGGATAAAGCCGGTGCGACGAACGATGACATGATGATCCTGGTTGTTGACGATCACCCTATAAACCGGCGCTTACTGGCCGATCAATTGGGATCGTTGGGATATCAGTGTAAAACCGCGAATGACGGTGTGGATGCGCTCAATGTGCTCAGCAAAAATCATATCGACATTGTGCTGAGTGACGTCAACATGCCAAACATGGATGGTTATCGCCTGACCCAGCGTATCCGCCAGTTAGGGTTAACGCTGCCAGTTGTCGGCGTGACGGCCAACGCGCTGGCCGAAGAGAAGCAGCGTTGCCTGGAATCGGGTATGGATAGCTGTCTGTCTAAGCCAGTGACGTTGGATGTATTGAAGCAAACGCTGACAGTCTATGCGGAAAGGGTGAGGAAGGCGCGGGAATAACAGATGCCGGATGGCGGCGCTTGCCTTATCCGGCCTACGGAACACGCACCACGCAGTGTCATTCGTAGGCCTGATAAACGGCGTGCCATCAGGCACTTTGGTGTTAAAAGAATTACTCTTTGTCTGAGGGACTCAGCGTTACGGAAGAGAGGTAATTCAACAGGGCGATATCGTTTTCCACACCGAGTTTCATCATTGCCGACTTTTTCTGGCTGCTGATGGTTTTAATACTACGGTTGAGTTTTTTCGCGATTTCAGTAACCAGGAAACCTTCGGCAAACAGACGCAGAACTTCACTCTCTTTCGGTGACAGACGTTTGTCGCCGTAGCCGCTGGCGCTGATTTTTTCCAGCAGACGAGACACGCTTTCCGGGGTGAATTTCTTACCTTTCTGCAGTGCGGCAAGCGCTTTCGGCAGATCGGTTGGCGCACCTTGCTTCAGTACGATCCCTTCAATATCGAGATCCAGTACCGCGCTCAGAATAGCCGGATTGTTGTTCATGGTCAGAACGATAATCGACAGGCTCGGGAAATGACGCTTGATATATTTAATTAACGTGATCCCATCACCGTATTTATCTCCCGGCATAGAGAGGTCGGTAATCAACACATGCGCATCCAACTTAGGCAAATTGTTGATCAGTGCAGTGGAGTCTTCAAATTCGCCGACAACATTTACCCACTCGATTTGCTCAAGTGATTTACGAATACCGAACAGTACAATCGGGTGGTCATCGGCAATAATTACGTTCATAGTGTTCATGTATTGGGCTACCTTGCTACAGCAAGCTCTTGACGTAAACGTCAATGTCGCTGATGTATTTTTCTATACCTGGAGCATCTTTCTCTTGAATAAGATGTTCCAGCGCTTCACATAACTGCTTGCCGGGTACCAGATTAAGCATGGCAAACACGCCTTTCAGGCGATGGGCCGTTTGGGCTAACGCAGCGAAATCGCTGATAGCCGCCTCAGTATACAACCTCTTAACGTCATCCGGTACTGTGTCTACAAAGAGAGCGTAGTAACCACTGGCATGAAGTTCGGCGTTTTCATCTCCGCCGAGGGGGAGTTCCTGGAACCCTTCTTGCGCCAGTTGCTCTTCAATCAGCTCAAGGACAGCTTCCTGCATAGCATTGCTCATATTAAAGTTAACGCGCAGTTGGCCAGGGCCAATTTTCCGCACGCCAGACTCATCATCGCTTAAAAGTAGGCCTGAAGCAGTAAGATTAGACGGATTATCCGTTAAAAAGAGATCATATTCTTGACTATTCAACCGTTCATCGGGCGTGATGCAGGTTGCCCCCCAGTTTTCCAGCTGACGTAATACAATGCTACGTACGTCATTTGAGGTGACATCAACCATTACGCAGACGTCATCCAACAGGCGCTCTTCACTATCAGCATGTTGATCGTGCAGCGGCATTTTAACATGGACGATATAACGTGTTCCAAGTTCTTCCCGCGCTTTGATATTCAGGTGTCCGCCAAGCTTACGGGCTAACTGATCGCACAACCAGAACGTCAGAGGGTTGGCTTTGCCATACCGATCGCCCTGCGTGTCATTGATGAACGGGAAATGGAGATTATCAACTTCATTCAATGTGACGCCTTGCCCGGTATCCAGAATGCGGAAGGTCAGGCGTTCAGCCTCTGACTCATCCTGGTCGACTTCCAGCGTGATTTTACCAATCTGCGTGGTGGTTACCGCATATTGGATCAACAGCAGCAAAATACGGCGCAAGGCATCGCGATCGCCACGGCGTTCATCATGGGCGCTAAGGTGATTTTTAATCAGTAGCTGCAGCCCCTTACGCTTAATGGCTGGCAGAACCTCCGGAACTACGTCGTCAATTAATGCCTGCACGGAAAACAGTGTGGATTCACCTTTCCAGGCATCGTTCTCCAGCAGGTTGGCTAGCTGGATTTCGTCCACCATTCGCACCAGAACGTCGGCCTGATTTGCCAGTTTCTGGCTGTCCGGTGTATTGAGCGCGGCGGCATTGGCAGCCAACGTTTTCGCGGGGTCTTTCAGCGCGCTGCCAATATTCTGCATAAAGGCCGCGCGGGCCTGCTGATTTTTCTCATACAGCCGCTGCGCTTGTTTCAGCTTCTTATTGACCAGCACTTCGCGGTCCTGGTCACGAATGATAAAGATCTGCGTTCTCGGGGAGATCTGGCTGCGAAACAGTCTTATTTCATACAGTTCATTATTGATGGTGGCCTGAATGATTCCCTGATGCTGCTCTGCCATGTTGGTAATGTTTTGCAGATTTAAATGCGGCAGCAGGTGATCGGCAATTTTGTTGCTGATAACCGTACGATTTGCTTCCTGATCGTGTACCAGTAATCCCAGCGGCAGAAGGGAAACAATCTCTTCATTGATTGCGCGAAGAACGCGCAGTTCATTATTTGCCGCAAGGTTTGGCGCCACTTGGGTGGAACGGACTGGGAGGTGGCGAAAAGTGGTGTAGCCAAACAGCGCCAGGGCCAGCAACGCAATGTTCAGCAAAAGCGGTAGCAGAATGCTTTGCAATGTGTCGAGCAGCAATGAGCCAAACGGAACCTGCCATACCAGCCGCATATCCGTTGAGTTTAGCGCTGAAGAGATCTCAATTTTACTGTTGTTGAAATTAATGCTGACGCTGTCAGGAGACTCTTTTTCATTCAGGTGCTCGGTCGTTGAGGTGGCATCAGGTTCCAGATAGAAACTGTCCAGCGGCATACCGGGCGGGATCAAGTCATTAATCGGCAGGTCAAAGGCGACAACCGTTGCCAGATGTCCTGGCTGATTAAAGGTCGTGCGTAGCGTGAAGTAATGCCCGTTCTGCCAGGCCAGACGGCGTAGTGAAGAGAAGCTTTCACGTTCATCTAGCGCATTAGCCTGTTGCAGCATCTCAGCGCGCCGGGAATCGACAATATTCCCAATCGTCGATTCTTTAAAACCGGAGGTAAGATCTTTCAGCGGTAACGTCGAGATTAGGATCAGGCTGTTGTCCTGACCATTCAGGTAATACATTGACCATGGGACATTCTCTGCGCCCCACAACGTATCCAGATATGTTGAAATGCGCTGGGTCATTTCCAATGTAGAACTGTCATGCGAGCCGAAAATCAGCGCCTCGGTCTTTCTGCGTGGCTTCTCAAGATAATAGACATCTTGTTTCAGACGCGTTTCCTGCAGCCCTTCTGCACCCGGCGAACTGGTTGAGGCGGCAATATTGTCATAGATTTGCCAGGTCACGTATCGCCAGGTATCGACCCTTTTATGAATGGCATGGGTAATATCGACGATCTGATAGCTCTTATCTTTTAACCAGGTGTTGACGGCGCTCTGGACCATAACACCCATCATCACCAACAGCACAACGATCAGTAATAAGAAGAAACGGGTAATACTTCCTGGCAACAGGGAGAATCGGGTGGAAACCGTTGTGTCAGACTGACTCATTCGTGTTTATGACCTGTTAAACGACGCGAAAGATGAAGGGGCAGTATAAAGGGTAATGTATGAATTACCACACTTACACCGCGCGGCAGAGGTTGCATTTTTTACGCCTCATTTGGTTGCACCCGTGACGGTGCAAAGGTGTACAGTGGATAACGGCGGGTACAAATATTCGTACGGAAAGTATACATTTAGCATTAAATAACAATCAATTATTTGTCAGGCTTATATCTGAGTGCAGTGCTATGAGATAGTTAATAGTCGTTATAGTTTTGCATCGGTAGCACAGAAAGGTAAGTTTTGTGTAAAGAAGGGTAAAAAAAAACCGAACGCTAAGCATTCGGTTGAAATAGGGGTAAACAGACATTCATAAATGAATGACGGTAATAAATAAAGTTAATGATGATAGCGGGTCTATTTTAGTTGCGAGTGAAGATTTTTTTTTGTCATTCAGTGCTATAAGATTTTTTCGTGTAACTTGTTGATTTTAAATGGCATCAATATGATTCTTGATTATTTGTGCTTATTTTGCCTATTTTTTGATTTTAAAAAAGTTCCCTTGTATTAATATTTTGAAACATCTATGCAGATAAATGAAACACCTTAAAAGTTTTAGTATCATATTCGTGTTGGATTATTCTGTGTTTTTGCGGAGAATGAAGTTGCCGACTGGTTAATGACCTTAATCAGTATGCAGTGGCATAAAAAAGCAATAAAGGCATATAACAGAGGGTTAATAACATGAAAGTTAAAGTACTGTCCCTCCTGGTACCAGCACTGCTGGTAGCAGGCGCAGCGAATGCGGCTGAAATTTATAACAAAGACGGCAACAAATTAGACCTGTACGGCAAAGTCGACGGTCTGCACTATTTCTCCGATGACAAAAGCGCTGACGGTGACCAAACCTATATGCGTATCGGCTTCAAAGGCGAAACTCAGGTTAATGACCAACTGACCGGTTACGGCCAGTGGGAATACCAGATTCAGGGTAACTCCGCAGAAAATGAAAACAACGCCTGGACCCGTGTGGCGTTTGCGGGTCTGAAATTCGCAGACGTGGGTTCATTCGACTACGGTCGTAACTACGGCGTAGTTTACGATGTAACGTCCTGGACCGACGTTCTGCCGGAATTCGGCGGCGACACCTACGGTTCTGACAACTTCATGCAGCAGCGTGGTAACGGCTTCGCGACCTACCGTAACACCGACTTCTTCGGTTTGGTTGATGGCCTGAACTTTGCCATTCAGTACCAGGGTAAAAACGGTAGCGTGAGTGGCGAAGACGATACCGGCAGAACTTTCACTGGCGTGACCAACAACGGTCGTGAAGCACTGCGTCAGAATGGCGACGGCGTTGGCGGATCTATCACTTATGATATCGGCGAAGGCTTCTCTCTGGGTACTGCAGTCACCAGTTCCAAACGTACCGACGAACAGAACCGTTTGAACTTCGGTACCGGCGACCGTGCTGAAACCTATACCGGTGGTATTAAATACGACGCGAACAATTTCTACTTTGCAACTCAGTACACTCAGACCTACAACGCAACGCGTGCAGGCTCCCTGGGTTGGGCTAACAAAGCACAGAACTTCGAAGCGGTTGCTCAGTACCAGTTCGACTTCGGTCTGCGTCCGTCCGTGGCTTACCTGCAGTCTAAAGGTAAAGACCTGGGCCGTGGCTATGGCGACGAAGACATCGTGAAATATGTTGATGTTGGCGCGACTTACTACTTCAACAAAAACATGTCCACCTATGTTGATTACAAAATCAACCTGCTGGATGACAATCAGTTCACCCGTGACGCAGGTATCGGTACCGATGATATCGTAGCGCTGGGTCTGGTTTACCAGTTCTAATCTACATTTATTGTTATCAAAGGCCCTGCGGGGCCTTTTTTAATGCTGTTTTTCCGCCGTACAAACAACGATTTTTGGTGTACTCTTGCGCGCGTTCGCATGAGGATAATTACGTATGGAAATGAAATTTTATCGCGCAGCGCTGCTGGCGGTGACGATTTTTTTTGTCGGGTGCGATGAAGCCCCGAAACCTGCTCAGACCACAACGCCAGCCACCGTTCTGGAAGGTAAAACCATGGGCACTTTCTGGCGGGTCAGTGTCGTGGGCGTCGATGCAAAACGCGCCGCAGAACTACAGGTGAAGATCCAGACTCAGCTTGATGCCGATGATCAACTGCTCTCCACCTATAAAAATGACTCTGCATTGATGCGCTTTAACTTATCGAATAGTTTGTCACCATGGCCGGTTAGCGACGCCATGGCGGATATCGTGACCTCGGCGCTACGCATTGGCGCAAAAACCGATGGGGCTATGGATATCACCGTGGGGCCGTTAGTCAATCTGTGGGGCTTTGGCCCAGATCAGCAACCGTTGCATATTCCCACCCAAGAGCAAATTGACGCTGCAAAAGCGAAAACCGGACTTTCACATCTAAAGGTTGTGAATGAAGCGCATCAGAATTACCTGCAAAAAGACTTGCCGGATCTGTATGTGGATCTCTCTACCGTTGGCGAAGGGTACGCCGCCGATCATCTGGCACGATTAATGGAGCAGGAAGGGATCGCCCGTTATCTGGTTTCCGTTGGTGGTGCGCTAAACAGCCGCGGTATGAATGCTGAAGGGCATCCGTGGCGAGTCGCAATTCAGAAACCGACCGATCGTGAAAACGCGGTGCAGGCGATTGTAGACATAAACGGGCATGGCATTAGCACCTCCGGCAGCTACCGTAACTATTATGAGCTGGATGGCAAGCGTCTTTCCCATGTTATCGATCCACAAACCGGTCGTCCGATTGAACACAACCTGGTATCCGTAACGGTGATTGCGCCAACGGCGCTGGAAGCTGACGGCTGGGATACTGGATTGATGGTGCTCGGCCCGGAAAAGGCCAAAGAAGTTGTGCGTCGTGAAGGGCTGGCGGTCTATATGATTATGAAAGAGGGCGAAGGGTTTAACACCTGGATGTCGCCGCAGTTCACAAGCTTTCTGGTCAGCGGAAAAAATTAAAAAGCAAGATTGCGGGTTTTTGTATCCGGCTATGGGGACACACTGACGCTAAGCGCTATGCTTAACAAAGGAGTCCGAAATGAAAAATCGTTTACGCATCACTGACGATGACCGTTGGCAGTCCGTTTTGGCTCGTGACGCCGACGCCGACGGTCATTTTGTTTTTGCCGTCCAGACCACCGGTATTTTCTGCCGTCCGTCCTGTCGGGCAAAACATGCGCTGCGCAAAAATGTCTGCTTTTTCTCTGATGCTCAGCAGGCGCAGGCTGCCGGGTTTCGCCCCTGTAAGCGCTGCCAGCCGGATAAAGACAGCGCGCAACAGCATCGACTGGACAAAATTGCCCGCGCCTGCCAGTTGTTGGAGCAAGAGTCACCTCTTACGCTGGACGAGTTGGCACAACAGGTGGCAATGAGCCCGTATCACTTACATCGCTTGTTCAAAGCTACGACAGGCATGACCCCGAAAGCGTGGCAGCAGTCCTGGCGTGCCCGCCGTCTGCGCGATGCTCTGGCGAAAGGTGTTCCGGTTACGCAGGCGATTCTCAACGCCGGATTCCCCGACAGCAGCAGCTATTACCGCAAAGCGGATCAGACATTAGGCATGACCGCAAAGCAATTTCGTAAAGGTGGCGACAACGTTTTTGTACGCTATACCCTCGCAGATTGCGCTCTGGGTCGTTGTCTGGTGGCAGAAAGCGAGCGGGGTATCTGTGCGATCTTACTTGGTGATGATGACGCCACGTTAGTTGCGGATCTGCATGAGCTGTTTCCCGCCGCGCAGGATGTTCCTGCAGATGCCGATTTTCAGCAGCGCGTGCGCGAAGTGATCGCCGCGATCAACTCGCGTGACGCGTCGCTATCGCTACCCCTGGATATCCGGGGCACCGCATTTCAGCAGCAGGTATGGCAGGCGCTGCGCGCAATTCCGTGCGGCGAAACAATGAGCTACCAACAGCTGGCCAGCGCCATCGGCAAACCGAAGGCGGTACGCGCGGTGGCCAGTGCCTGTGGGGCCAACAAACTGGCGATTGTTATACCGTGTCACCGGGTGATCCGTGGTGATGGCGCACTTTCGGGCTACCGATGGGGTATTGCGCGCAAGGCGCAGTTACTGCAACGGGAAACTACTGGCGAGGAAACATAATGCTCGATCTTTTTGCGGATGCTAAACCCTGGCAGGAGCCGCTGGCTTCAGGTGCGGTTATTCTGCGACGTTTCGCTTTTGACTCTGCACCCACTTTACTGCAGGCGATAGCGGCTGTCGCCAGACAGTCGCCGTTTCGTCAGATGGTAACGCCCGGCGGCTATACGATGTCGGTGGCAATGACCAACTGCGGCCATCTGGGCTGGACGACGGATCAGCATGGCTATCTTTATTCTCCGTTTGATCCACTCACCGGCGTGCACTGGCCGCCGCTGCCGGATGCATTTGCTGACCTGTGTCAACAGGCGGCGACGGCGGCGGGCTATGCTGATTTTCAACCCGATGCCTGCCTGATTAACCGCTACACGCCAGGGGCAAAACTGTCCTTACATCAGGATAAAGACGAGCCCGACCTGCGGGCGCCGATTGTCTCTGTATCGCTGGGGCTACCGGCCATCTTTCAATTTGGCGGATTGCGCCGTAATGACCCTTTAAAGCGTTTGCTGCTGGAGCATGGCGATGTCGTGGTGTGGGGCGGTAATTCGCGGCTGTTTTATCATGGGATCCAGCCGCTTAAAACGGGGTATCATCCGTTGACCGGAGACTGTCGTTACAATCTGACGTTTCGTCAGGCAGGTAAAAAAGAATAAAAATAAGAATTATTATTGCTGTCAGCGAAGAGATGTTTAAACTGCGGGCTGTTATTACTTGCCCGGGTTGTTCGCATGGAACTTTTACTTCTTGTCTGGCGGCAGTATCGCTGGCCATTTATCAGCGTGATGGCGCTCAGCCTCGCCAGCGCCGCGTTGGGGATTGGGCTGATTGCGTTTATCAACCAGCGTTTGATTGAAACGGTCGACACCACTCTGATGGTGCTACCGGAGTTTCTTGGCCTGCTGCTGTTATTGATGGCCGTCACCCTCGGTTCACAACTGGCGCTCACCACGCTGGGACACCACTTTGTCTACCGACTGCGTAGCGAATTTATCAAACGGATTCTGGACACCCACGTCGAGCGTATCGAACAGCTTGGCAGCGCCTCGTTGCTGGCGGGTTTAACCAGCGACATCCGCAACATCACCATCGCCTTTGTCCGCCTGCCTGAGCTGGTACAGGGGATTATCCTGACCGTCGGATCGGCGGCGTATCTGGCGATGCTGTCGACTAAAATGCTGCTGGTGACGGCAATCTGGATGGCAATCACCATCTGGGGCGGATTTGTGCTGGTGGCGCGGGTGTATAAACACATGGCTACCTTGCGCGAAACTGAAGATAAGTTGTACAACGATTATCAAACGGTGCTGGAAGGGCGCAAAGAGCTGACGCTCAACCGTGAGCGTGCCGAGCATATCTTTAATCAGATGTACGTCCCGGATGCCAAAGAGTACCGTCACCATATTATTCGCGCCGATACTTTCCACCTGAGCGCAGTCAACTGGTCGAACATTATGATGCTGGGCGCCATTGGTTTGGTGTTCTGGATGGCTAACAGTCTGGGATGGGCCGATACCGCCGTAGCGGCGACCTATTCGCTGACGCTGTTATTCCTGCGCACGCCGCTGCTCTCTGCCGTTGGCGCGCTACCGACGCTGCTCACCGCGCAGGTGGCCTTCAACAAGCTGAACAGGTTTGCCCTTGCGCCCTTTAAGGCCGAATTCCCGCGTCCAAATGCGTTTCCGAACTGGCAGACGCTGGAGTTACGTAACGTGGTATTCCACTATCAGGATAACGCCTTCTCCGTTGGACCAGTGAATCTGACGATTCATCGCGGTGAACTGATCTTTCTGATTGGCGGTAACGGTAGCGGGAAATCTACGCTGGCGATGTTACTGACCGGTCTATACCAGCCGCAGTCAGGCGAAATATTGCTTGATGGTAAGGCCGTTGCCGTTGAAAAACCGGAAGACTACCGCAAGCTATTCTCCGCCGTGTTTACTGACGTCTGGCTGTTCGACAAACTGCTGGGGCCGGAAGGTAAAGAGGCTAATCCGCAGTTGGTTGCGAAGTGGCTGGAACATCTGAAGATGGGGCACAAGCTGGAGCTGAGCGATGGCCGTATCCTCAATCTGAAACTGTCGAAAGGGCAGAAGAAACGCGTGGCGCTGCTGCTGGCTCTGGCGGAGGAGCGCGACATCATTCTGCTGGACGAATGGGCTGCCGATCAGGATCCCCATTTCCGCCGGGAGTTCTATCAGGTGCTATTGCCTTTGATGCAGGAAATGGGCAAAACCATTTTCGCCATTAGCCACGACGATCACTATTTTATTCACGCCGATCGTCTGCTGGAAATGCGTAACGGACAGTTGAGTGAACTGCTGGGCGATGAACGTGAAGCCGCCTCGCGTGACGCGGTGGCTCGCACAGCCTGATCCCACGTGCCGCCGGTTTTTTAGCCACCCGGCGGCACTGTTTATTGTTATTTACATAAATCGGCATCATGATTAATGATATTTCATATCATGGATTTATGATTAATGTCCGTAATAAACAAAAACAGCGCCAGGCTGCGTGATGAAGAGCGTGCGCGCCTTATCTGGCTGCTGACCACTGATAAAGCCATTATTTCAACACTGTTGGGCAAGCTTACCCTGGCTGAGCAATATGACGTCGGTACGTTAGCCGACGATATTGCTGAGGTAGGGGCGCTGGTCGCCCACCTGCCGCCTCCCGATTTAGCCGATACCCTCGAAGCATTACCTTCAGAAGAGCGTCACGCCCTGTGGCGACTGGTCGAAAATGAAAAGCGCGGTAACGTCCTGCTTGAGGCGTCTGAAAACGTCTGGGACGACCTGATCGATGAGATGAGTGACCGCGAAATACTGGATGCGCTGCAATATCTCGATATCGATGAACAGATTTATCTGGTGCAGCATCTCCCGCGTAACCTCACTGGACGGTTGCTGGCGACGTTACCAGCCGAAGAGCGGGCGCGTGTCCGCCAGGTAATGCATTACGAGAAGAATCGCGTCGGCGCGATTATGGAGTTCGAAGTCATCACCGTGCGTCCGGACGTGACGCTGGAAGTGGTGCAACGCTACCTGCGACGGTTGGGCAAAATGCCGGAGAACACCGATAAACTCTTCGTGACCGATCGCAATAAAGTGCTGGTTGGCGAATTGACGCTAACCTGTATTCTGCTCAATGATGTGCAACGCAAAGTCAGCGAGGTGATGGAAGATGACCCGCTCACCTTTTCTCCGGACGATATCGCTGAAAACGCTGCACGTACCTTCGAACGTGACGACCTGGTCAGTGCTGCAGTCGTTGACCCTTCAGGCAAGCTGATGGGCCGCTTAACTATCGATGAGATCGTCGATGTGGTTTATGAAGAAACTGATACCGATTTACGTCGAATGGGGGGCTTAAGCGCCGGAGAGGATGTGTTTGCGCCCGTTACCAAAGCGGTAAAAACCCGTTGGGCGTGGCTGGCCGTTAACCTCTGTACCGCCTTTATCGCCTCGCGGGTGATCGACGGTTTTGAACATACGATTTCGCAACTGGTGGCGCTGGCCTCGCTGATGCCAATTGTGGCGGGAATTGGCGGCAATACCGGGAATCAAACCATCACCATGATCGTTCGCGCGCTGGCGCTACAAAATATTCAGCCGGGGAACCTGACGTTTTTGATCCTGCGCGAAATGGGCGTGGCAGTGATTAATGGCCTCGTATGGGGCGGAATTATGGGCGGTATTACCTGGTGGCTGTACGATGACATGGCGCTCGGCGGAGTAATGACCCTGGCGATGATGCTTAATTTGTTGATGGCAGCATTAATGGGGGTCATCATTCCGATGACGATGGTGAAGCTCGGGCGCGACCCGGCGGTCGGCTCGAGCGTCATGATTACGGCTATTACCGATACCGGCGGTTTCTTTATTTTTCTCGGTCTGGCAACGCTGTTTCTGATGTAGCTGCGCGTTTGTTTCTGACGATACGCGGTAGAATGAGCATCGCCATTACCCCGGCAACCACGCCAATCGCCAGGTTGCCGGTGGACACCGTGGCAGCGACGGTCACCAGCATCACCAGCGTTTCAGTGACGGGGAGTTTCCTCAGCGTGGTGGGCTGAATGCTGTGCCAACTGAAGGTTTTTACCGCCACAATCGCCATAATTCCCGCCAGCACCGACATGGGTATTTCTGCCATCACTTCGCTTAATCCAGTGACTAACAGTAGTAATACCAGTCCGGCGGCAACCGTCGAGACGCGGCTGCGTCCTTTGCCCATCTCGACGTTAACGATGGTTTGACCAATCATCGCGCACCCGGCGATGCCGCCATAAAATCCGGCCAGAATATTGGCTATCCCCAGCCCAGCACTCTCGCGATTCTTATTCGACGGCGTCACCGTCAGGTCATCCACCAGACGGGCAGTTAACAGCGACTCCATCAAACCAACAAAAGCGATGCTCAGCGCGCAGGGCCAGATAATCGCCAGCGTTTGCAGGTTGAGCGGAACCAACAACTGGGTGAAACCCGGCAGGCCGCCGCTCATCGAACCTTCGTCACCGACGGTCGGTAACAGTTGCCCGCTGGTGACAGTGAATAAGGTCAGTAGCACGATGGCGATAAGCGGTGCGGGGATGGCTTTAATAAACCGCGGAACCCACAGTACAATCAGCAGCGTCAGGACAAACAGCCCCCAGATGAGCGGGCTTTTCCCCCAGAAATGAGGGACCTGGGCAAAGAAAATCAAAATACCTAGTGCGTTGACAAATCCGGTCATCACGGCCGTAGGGATGAATCGCATCAGACGTGCCATTCCCAATACACCAAACAGGATATGAATCATCCCGGCCAGCACCACTGCAGGCAGGATGTATTGCACGCCGTGTTGATGCACCATCGGACCAATCACCAGCGCAACCGATCCTGCAGCGGCGGTAACCATTGCGGGACGACCACCTAAAAAGGACATCGCCAGGCACAGTACGACGGAGGCGATCAGACTGACTTTAGGATCAACGCCTGCGATAACGGAAAACGAGATCACTTCCGGGATCAGCGCCAGGGCGGTTACCACACCGGCCAGTGTTTCGCGAACCAGCAGACGGGGTTGGCGGAGCACGGCACGGGTCGCGTTTTCCGCGACTGCGACAGAGGAATGTTGAGTTGCAGACATAGTTACACTCAGGTCAAAAATGGCCTGATACAGCAGACCGACAGGCATCCGTGCGGTGAATAGCAAAGCGCAGCATAGTACCCGTCTGACGGACTGGTTTCCAGAAATGATTGTCAATAACCATATAAACTATCAACGTATTAATAACATTTTTAAAAATTAAATATAATTTATAAACAATATTTAATTATTTTTACTTAAGTGTTACCGTTGATGCCGCTCGATTTTCACCTGCATTAAAAGCAAAAAAGCGATACTAAAAGTAAGGCATTAACATTATGAAAAAAGTGACTGCCATGCTCTTCACCATGGCTGTAGGGCTGAATGTTGTCTCGATGGCGGCAAAAGCGAAAGCGGCGGAAGAGCAGGAAACGGATGTACTGTTGATTGGCGGCGGCATCATGAGCGCCACGCTGGGAACCTATTTACAGGAGCTGGAGCCGCAATGGTCAATGACCATGGTTGAGCGACTGGATGGTGTAGCGCAGGAAAGCTCAAATGGCTGGAATAACGCCGGAACGGGACACTCCGCACTGATGGAGCTGAACTACACGCCTAAAAAGGCAGACGGTAGCATCAGCATTGAAAAGGCAGTCGACATTAACGAAGCCTTCCAGATTTCCCGCCAGTTTTGGGCATATCAGGTTAATAATGGCGTGATGCATGAACCACGCTCGTTTATCACTACCGTTCCGCACATGAGTTTTGTCTGGGGTGACGAGAACGTCAACTTCCTGCGTGCCCGTTACGCCGCATTGCAACAGAGCACGTTATTCCGCGGTATGCGTTATTCTGAAGATCACGCGCAGATTAAAGAGTGGGCGCCGCTGGTCATGGAAGGTCGTGATCCAAAACAGAAAGTCGCAGCAACGCGTACCGAGATTGGTACTGACGTGAACTACGGCGAAATCACGCGCCAGTTGATTACCTCATTGCAGAAAAAGCCCAACTTTGCGCTGCAGTTGAGCACCGAAGTGCGCGGTTTTAAGCGTAATGCCGACAATAGCTGGACGGTCACGGTCGCCGATCTGAAAAATAACGAAGCGGAACATGATATCAAGGCGAAGTTTGTCTTTATCGGTGCCGGTGGCGCTGCGCTGAAGCTGTTGCAGGAAACCGACATTCCGGAAGCGAAAGGCTATGCCGGATTCCCGGTGGGCGGGCAGTTCCTGGTTGCGGACAATCCGGACGTAGTCAACCGCCACCTGGCGAAAGTGTACGGTCAGGCCTCCGTTGGCGCGCCGCCGATGTCCGTACCGCACATCGACACGCGTATCCTTGATGGCAAGCGCGTTGTGCTGTTTGGGCCATTCGCGACATTCTCCACCAAGTTCCTGAAAAACGGTTCATTGTGGGATCTGCTCAGCTCGACCACCACGTCGAACTTTATGCCGATGGTCAACGTGGGTCTGGATAACTTCGATCTGGTGAAATATCTGGTGAGCCAGGTGATGCTCAGCGACGACGACCGTTTTGCTGCGCTGCAAGAGTACTATCCGCAGGCGAAAAAAGAAGACTGGCGTTTATGGCAGGCGGGCCAGCGTGTGCAGATCATCAAAAGCGATGCGGAGAAGGGCGGCGTGTTGCGTCTGGGTACTGAAGTCGTCAGCGATAAAGAAGGCACGATTGCTGCGCTGCTGGGAGCTTCTCCGGGCGCATCAACCGCGGCACCGATCATGCTGCATCTGATGGAAAAAGTGTTTAAAGATAAAGTGGCCAGCCCCGAGTGGCAGGCGAAGCTGAAAACCATCATTCCGTCTTATGGTACTAAGCTGAACGGTAACGTTGAGGCTACGGAACAAGAGTTGCAGTACACCAGTGAGGTTCTGGGTCTGAAATATGACAAGCCGCAGGTTGCTGATGAAGCACCGAAACCACAGCTGAAACCTCAGGCACAACCGCAGCCTGAACAGAAAGCCGTCGCGGATATCGCACTGTAAATACAATGCCGGATGGCGCTGCGCTTATCCGGCCTGTTTTATGCGTCTGTAGGCCGGATAAGGCGGTACGCCGCCATCCGGCACATCCTGACTTAGCGCGCGACTGCGTCCTGAATTTTATCTTCTGCTTTCCAGATACGGTATTTAACGTCCACGTTTTCCGGGGTGTAGACCACAATCGGCAGCTTGCTGTTGTAACGGAGCATGCCGTCATCACCCAGATACGCAGTAATGAATTTCTTCTCTTTCTTACCGTCCGGGCAGGCCATCATGGTTGAAACCGGAGATGTGACTTTGTCGAAGACGTAGTAGTCATATCCCCAACCTTCCAGCGTTTTGCTGTCCAGTTCGCCACCCAGGCGGTGTTGGTTGCAGTCAACTTCCAGCGTTTGTCCGATCAGCAGTTCTACTTTCAGAGTAGATTCATCTTTCTCAGGGGTAAGCTGGATAACCTGGCGCTTCATACCCTTTTCCGCCTTAGGATAAGGGGCGACTTTTTCCAGCGGTTGAGCGCCGGCTTCGTTACTGGCAGCCCATGCAGAGGTGCTGGCAAAGGCGGCGAAAAGTACGGCAGGGACAATTGTCTTCATCTTATTGTTCACAGTGTTTCCTTTCTTCTGTCTTATGAACGAGTCTGTAGCAGGTTAACATATTTGGATAATCTATTAATCTGAATTTACTTATATTTAAGGTGTATTAGATAGAAATTTACTATCAATGTAGCGATATATTCTAGGAATTATCCTAATGTTGAGATCTTTGTCTTTTTGAATAAGTCGCTATATACGTTGTTATATAACTCATTGAAATGTGAGCAAAAGCGCATTTTTTCCCGCCAACTCAACACTCCTTTGATCCGGCAACAGCATTTACCCCAATTGGGGTATGCACCTCTAACACATCCTGAAATATCTTACGGCTAAAAATAACTACTCATAAATAGTGCAGTTTTTTATGTCGTTCAACCCGCCGAGGGAGGGCGTCATTATGGAAGGACAATGTCATGGTTGATTTATCCCGTCGAGGCATGTTGACAGGCAGTTGGCGAAACGCCAGCGCAGGGATCCGTCCGCCGTGGAGCAAGGAAGACTCTCACTTTCTGGCCCATTGCCTCCGTTGTGACGCCTGCATCCAGGCGTGCGAAACCGACATCCTGCAGCGAGGCCAGGGTGGTTACCCGAGCGTAAATTTCAAACACGGCGAGTGCAGCTTTTGCTATGCCTGCGCAGAAGCCTGTCCCGAATCACTTTTTCTTCCGCGCCACACCAGGGCATGGGATCTGAACTTTACGATTGGGGAAAACTGTCTCGCACATCAGTCCGTTGAATGTCACCGCTGTCAGGATAGCTGTGAGCCCATGGCAATAACCTTTCGCCCCACGCTGTCCGGCATTTATCAGCCGCAGCTCGACAATCAGGACTGTAACGGATGTGGCGCCTGTGTCGCTATCTGCCCGGTATCAGCCATTAACGCGGAGTACAACCATGGACAATAACTGGCAGGTCTGCAGCCTGGTCGTTCAGGCCAAAAGCCAGCATATCAACGATATCGCCACGCAGTTGCGTTCCTTTCCCGGTTGCGAAGTTGCCCTCAGCGATGTGGAAAGTGGTCAGTTGATTGTGGTGGTGGAAGCTGAGCAAAGTGAAACGCTAATGAAAACAATTGAGTCAGTGCGCAACGTTGCGGGCGTGCTGGCGGTGTCGCTGGTTTATCACCAGCAGGATGAGCAAGGTGAGGAAACACCATGAAACTCAGTCGTCGTAGCTTTATGAAAGCTAACGCCGTTGCGGCCGCTGCGGCGGCTGCCGGGTTAAGCGTGCCGGGCGTTGCCCGCGCGGTAGTCGGTCAGCAAGAAGCCATCAAATGGGACAAAGCCCCGTGCCGTTTTTGCGGGACGGGCTGCGGCGTATTGGTCGGAACGCAGCAAGGGCGTGTTGTGGCATGCCAGGGCGATCCGGATGCGCCGGTTAACCGTGGGCTTAACTGCATCAAAGGTTACTTCCTGCCGAAAATCATGTACGGGAAAGACCGTTTAACGCAGCCGATGCTGCGCATGAAAGACGGCAAATATCACAAAGAAGGCGAGTTCACCCCGATTAGCTGGGACCAGGCTTTTGACGTGATGGAAGAGAAATTCAAAACGTCGATGAAAGAGAAAGGCCCGGAATCTATCGGCATGTTCGGCTCTGGCCAGTGGACGATTTGGGAAGGTTATGCCGCTGCCAAATTGTTTAAAGCGGGTTTCCGTTCCAATAACATCGACCCGAACGCACGTCACTGCATGGCCTCAGCGGTAGTCGGCTTTATGCGTACCTTCGGTATGGATGAACCGATGGGCTGCTATGACGATATCGAACATGCAGACGCCTTCGTCCTGTGGGGCGCGAATATGGCAGAGATGCACCCGATCCTGTGGTCGCGCATCACCAACCGTCGTCTGTCCGATCCTAACGTCAACGTCGCAGTTCTCTCCACTTTCCAGCACCGCAGCTTTGAGCTGGCGGATAACGGTATGGTCTTCACGCCGCAAACCGATCTGGTGATCCTCAACTACATCGCGAACTACATCATTCAAAACAATGCGATTAACCAGGATTTCTTTAGCAAGCACGTCAACCTGCGTAAAGGCGTGACGGACATCGGCTACGGTCTGCGTCCGACCCATCCGCTGGAAAAAGCGGCGAAAAACCCGGGATCCGATGCCTCTGAACCGATGAGCTTTGAGGATTACAAAGCCTTCGTTGCTGAGTACACGCTGGATAAAACCGCCGAAATGACCGGCGTACCAAAAGATCAGTTGGAACAGCTGGCACAGCTGTATGCCGATCCGAAGAAAAAAGTCATCTCCTACTGGACGATGGGCTTTAACCAGCACACCCGCGGCGTGTGGGCCAACAACCTGGTCTATAACCTGCACTTGCTGACTGGCAAAATCTCCCAGCCAGGCTGCGGCCCGTTCTCTCTGACCGGCCAGCCTTCCGCCTGCGGCACCGCGCGTGAAGTCGGCACATTCTCCCATCGTCTGCCTGCGGACATGGTGGTGACAAACGAAAAACACCGCGATATCTGCGAGAAGCACTGGAATATTCCGTCAGGGACCATTCCGGCAAAAATCGGTCTGCACGCCGTGGCGCAAGACCGCGCGCTGAAAGATGGCAAGCTCAATGTCTACTGGGCGATGTGTACCAACAACATGCAGGCTGGTCCGAACATCAATGAGGAGCGTATGCCGGGCTGGCGCGATCCGCGTAACTTCATCATCGTCTCCGATCCGTACCCGACGGTCAGCGCCTTGTCTGCTGACCTGATCCTGCCGACTGCGATGTGGGTAGAGAAAGAAGGTGCCTACGGTAACGCTGAACGCCGTACACAGTTCTGGCGTCAGCAGATTAAAGCACCGGGCGAATCGAAGTCGGATCTGTGGCAACTGGTGCAGTTCTCTCGTCGCTTCAAAACAGAAGAAGTGTGGCCCGAAGAGCTGCTGGCACAAAAACCGGAGCTGCGCGGCAAAACGCTGTATGACGTGCTGTTTGCCACGCCAGCAGTGACAAAATTCCCGGTGACTGAACTGGCTGAAGATCAACTGAATGATGAATCCCGCGAGCTGGGCTTCTATCTGCAAAAAGGGGTGTTCGAAGAGTACGCCTGGTTTGGTCGCGGTCACGGGCATGACCTTGCGCCATTTGACGATTACCACAAAGCCCGCGGTTTACGCTGGCCGGTCGTCGAAGGCAAAGAGACCCAGTGGCGCTACAGCGAAGGCAACGACCCTTACGTGAAAGCAGGTGAAAGCTACAAGTTCTACGGTAAACCGGACGGTAAAGCGGTTATCTTCGCGCTGCCGTTTGAGCCTGCTGCTGAAGCGCCGGATAAAGAATATGACCTGTGGCTATCCACCGGACGTGTTCTGGAACACTGGCATACCGGCAGTATGACGCGTCGTGTGCCTGAACTGCACCGCGCTTTCCCGGAAGCCGTGCTGTTTATCCACCCACTGGATGCAAAAGCACGCGATCTGCGTCGTGGCGATAAGGTCAAAGTGATTTCCCGTCGTGGCGAAGTGATTTCGATTGTTGAAACACGCGGTCGTAACCGTCCGCCGCAGGGGCTGGTGTACATGCCGTTCTTCGACGCCGCACAGCTGGTGAACAACCTGACGCTGGATGCGACGGATCCGCTCTCCAAAGAGACGGATTTCAAGAAGTGCGCCGTGAAACTGGCGAAGGTGTAACGCGTTATGTCCCGGTCAGCAAAACCCCAAAATGGCCGCCGCCGCTTTCTGCGCGATATGGTTCGCGCAGCGGGCGGGCTGGCCGTCGTTGGCGTGGCGCTGGGGTTGCAACAACAAACCGCACGCGCAACCGGCGTGCGGTTGCGCCCGCCAGGTGCACTGAGCGAGGAGGCATTTGCCAGCGCTTGCGTACGTTGCGGTCAGTGCGTTCAGGCATGTCCGTATGACACGCTGAAGCTGGCGACGCTGGCCTCCGGGCTGGCGGCTGGTACGCCATATTTCATCGCCCGTGATATTCCCTGCGAAATGTGTGAGGACATTCCGTGCGCCAAAGTCTGCCCCAGCGGCGCGTTGGACAGAGAAATTGAATCCATTGACGATTCGCGTATGGGGCTGGCGGTACTGCTGGATCACGAAAACTGCCTCAACTATCAGGGATTACGCTGTGACGTTTGCTATCGCGAGTGCCCGAAAATCGATGAGGCGATCACCCTGGAGCTGGACCGTAACATGCGTACCGGCAAACATGCGCGGTTTATTCCTACCGTGCACAGCGATGCCTGTACCGGCTGCGGGAAATGCGAAAAAGTCTGCGTACTGGAGCAGCCAGCAATAAAAGTGCTGCCGTTGTCGCTGGCGAAAGGGGAGTTAGGACACCATTACCGCTTCGGTTGGCTGGAGGGGAACAATGGCAAATCGTAAACGTGATGCCGGGCGTGAAGCGCAGGCAAAAAAAGGATGGTGGAGGAGTCATCGCTGGCTGCTGCTGCGTCGTCTGAGTCAGTTTCTGATACTGGCGATGTTCCTTAGCGGCCCGTGGCTTGGTGTTTGGATCCTGCATGGCAACTACAGTAGCAGCCTGTTGCTGGACGCTATCCCGTTCACCGATCCGCTGATTACTCTGCAAAGCCTGGCCAGCGGGCATCTGCCAGCGACGGTGGCATTAACGGGGGCAGCCATCATTACGGTGCTGTATGCCCTGGCCGGTAAACGACTGTTTTGCAGTTGGGTTTGTCCCATGAACCCGGTCACCGATTTAGCCAGCTGGCTGCGCAGAAGGTTTGACCTGAATCAGTCTGCGACCCTGCCGCGCCATATACGGTACGTCCTGCTGGTGGTCATTCTGGTCGGTTCAGCGCTGACTGGTACGCTGCTGTGGGAGTGGATAAACCCGGTTTCTTTGCTGGGACGTAGCCTGGTAATGGGATTCGGTAGCGGAGCGTTGCTGATCCTCGCGCTGTTTTTATTTGATTTACTGGTCGTTGAGCATGGCTGGTGCGGGCATCTCTGCCCACTGGGTGCGCTGTATAGCGTGGTGGGAAGCAAAGGTGCATTAACCGTTTCGGCAAAAGAACGTAACAGATGTAACCGCTGTATGGATTGTTTTCATGTTTGCCCGGAACCGCATGTGCTACGTGCGCCGGTGCTGGATGAGCAAAGTCCGGTGCAGGTAACCAGTCGCGATTGCATGGCCTGCGGTCGCTGTGTGGATGTCTGTTCTGAGGATGTTTTTACAATAACAACACGATGGAGTTCGGGAGCGAAATCATGAAAAGCCATGACCTGATTAAAGCGCTGAGTCAATGGATGGCCGCGCTGGCCTTGCTAGTCAGTGGGGCAGTTTGGGCTGCAAACGGAGTGGATCTGAGCCAGTCACCGGAAGTCTCAGGAACACAGGAAGGGGCGATTCGCATGCCGAAAGAGCAAGAGCGCATGCCGCTGAACTATGTGAATCAGCCGCCGATGGTTCCGCATAGCGTTGAAGGGTATCAGGTGACGACGAACACTAACCGCTGCCTGCAATGCCACGGTGTGGAAAGCTATCGCACCACCGGTGCGCCGCGCATCAGTCCGACGCACTTTATGGACAGCGACGGCAAGGTATTGGCTGAGGTTGCGCCGCGTCGTTATTTCTGCCTGCAATGTCACGTTCCGCAGGCTGACGCCGCGCCGATTGTTGAAAATACCTTCACCCCCTCGAAAGGTTACGGGAAATAAGAGGTCATTATGGAAAATTCTAACCGTAAACCAGGCTGGATTAAGCGCGTCTGGCAATGGTGGCGTCGCCCCAGCCGTCTGGCGCTCGGCACGCTGTTGTTAATCGGCTTTGTGGGCGGCATTATTTTCTGGGGCGGCTTTAATACCGGTATGGAAAAGGCCAATACAGAAGAGTTCTGCATTAGCTGTCACGAAATGCGCAATACGGTGTACCAGGAATACATGGAAACCGTACACTACAACAACCGCAGTGGTGTGCGAGCGACTTGCCCTGATTGCCACGTCCCACACGAGTGGGGCCCGAAAATGATCCGTAAGATCAAGGCCAGTAAAGAGCTGTACGCGAAAGCACTGGGGTTAATAGATACACCGCAGAAATTTGAAGATCATCGTTTAACGATGGCGCAAAATGAGTGGCGGCGTATGAAAGATAACAATTCGCAAGAGTGTCGAAACTGTCACAACTTCGAGTTTATGGATTTAACCGCCCAGAAAGGCGTCGCGGCCAAAATGCACGACCAGGCCGTGAAAGACGGGCAAACCTGTATTGACTGCCATAAAGGGATAGCGCACAAACTGCCTGATATGCGTGAAGTCAAACCGGGCTTTTAACAGGATGTAGATAACCAGGTATGCTTGAAGCCAGAGAATTACTTTGCGAGCGGGATGACAGAATACTGTTCAGCGAGTTGTCATTTCGCGTCAACGCAGGGGAATGGGTACAAATTACCGGCAGCAACGGCGCAGGGAAAACCACTCTGCTGCGGTTGCTTACCGGGCTGGCGCGTCCCGACGCAGGGGAGGTTTGCTGGCAAGAGCAACCGCTGCATCACGTGCGGGACAGCTACCATCAGCAACTACTGTGGATTGGACATCAGCCGGGGATAAAAACCCGGCTTTCGGCGTTGGAGAACCTGCGTTTCTTCCATCATGACGGCGACATCGCGCAGTGTCTGGCTGCGCTGGCGCAGGCGGGACTTGCCGGATATGAAGATATCCCAGTGAACCAACTTTCCGCCGGACAACAGCGGCGCGTGGCGCTGGCCCGTTTGTGGCTGACCCGCGCCCGACTGTGGATCCTCGATGAACCCTTTACCGCCATTGATGTGAACGGTGTTGAGCGACTGACTCAGCGTATGGCGCAGCATACGGAGCAGGGCGGTATTGTTATTCTCACCACCCACCAACCGCTCAATGTTGAAACCGATAAAGTGCGACGTATTGCGCTGACCAGTGAGAGGGCAACGCAATGATGTGGCGAATCTTTCGTTTAGAACTGCGAGTTGCGTTTCGTCATAGTGCGGAAATTGCTAATCCTTTATGGTTCTTCCTGATTGTTATTACGCTGTTCCCCCTGAGTATTGGGCCGGAGCCACAGCTGCTGGCGCGCATTGCGCCGGGCATCATCTGGGTTGCGGCGCTGCTGGCGTCATTGCTGGCGCTGGAACGCCTGTTTCGTGATGATCTGCAGGACGGCAGCCTTGAGCAACTGATGCTGCTGCCGTTACCGCTACCGGCCGTGGTGCTGGCGAAAGTGATGGCGCACTGGGTCGTGACAGGTCTGCCGTTGCTGATCCTCTCGCCGCTGGTGGCGATGCTGCTGGGCATGGATATGTACGGCTGGAAAATTATGGCGCTGACCTTGTTACTCGGAACGCCGACGCTGGGTTTTCTCGGCGCGCCGGGCGTAGGGTTGACGGTGGGCTTAAAGCGCGGCGGCGTGCTGTTAAGCGTGCTGGTACTCCCGCTCACCATACCCTTACTGATTTTTGCGACCGCCGCGATGGATGCGGCTTCTATGCACTTACCGGTTGAAGGGTACATGGCGATTCTGGGTGCGTTGCTGGTCGGCAGCGCCACGTTAAGCCCGTTTGCCACAGCCGCGGCGTTACGGATAAGCGTGCAGTAACGAGAATTAGATGTGCATGCCGGGCAAGGCGCTCCGGCACAACGGATTTTAATTTATGGAGTCTGGTGACTGAACTATGTGGAAAACACTTCATCAATTGGCGATGCCCCCTCGGCTCTATCAGATCTGTGGCTGGTTTATCCCGTGGCTGGCGATTGCCAGCGCGGTGGTACTGATAACGGGATGGATCTGGGGCTTTGGTTTTGCGCCTGCAGACTATCAGCAGGGGCAGAGCTATCGCATTATTTATCTGCACGTTCCGGCGGCAATCTGGTCGATGGGCATTTACGCCTCGATGGCCGTTGCCGCGTTTATCGGCCTGGTCTGGCAGATGAAAATGGCCAATCTGGCGCTGGCTGCGATGGCGCCGATTGGTGCAGTGTTTACCTTTATTGCGCTGGTGACAGGTTCCGCATGGGGCAAGCCGATGTGGGGAACCTGGTGGGTTTGGGATGCCCGACTCACCTCTGAACTGGTGCTGCTGTTTCTCTACGTTGGCGCCATTGCGCTGTGGCATGCCTTTGACGACCGCCGTCTGGCAGGTCGTGCCGCCGGTATTCTGGTGCTGATTGGCGTGGTCAACTTACCGATTATCCACTACTCGGTTGAGTGGTGGAATACGCTGCATCAGGGTTCTACCCGCATGCAGCAAAGCATCGATCCGGCGATGCGTACGCCTCTGCGTCTGGCGATCGTCGGCTACCTGTTACTGTTTGTCACGCTGGCGCTGATGCGCATGCGTAACCTGATTTTGATGATGGAAAAACGCCGCCCGTGGGTGAGCGAACTGATCTTAAAAAGAGGCCGCCAATGACCCCTGCATTTGCATCATGGAGTGATTTTTTCGCGATGGGCGGCTACGCCTTGTATGTCTGGCTTGCCGTAGCGATGAGTGTTATCCCGCTGGTGGTGCTGGTAGTGCATTCCACGTTACAGCATCGCGCAATTTTACGCGGTGTAGCGCAGCAGCGGGCGAGAGAAGCACGTATGCGTGCGGCGCAAGTGCAACGGGAGGCGGCGTGAATATTCGACGTAAAAATCGGTTATGGATAGCCTGTGCGGTACTGGCGGGTCTGGCTTTGACCATTACGCTGGTGCTTTATGCGCTACGTTCCAATATTGACCTGTTCTATACGCCGGGAGAGATACTCTACGGTAAGCGCGAAACGCAGCAGATGCCTGAAGTCGGTCAGCGCCTGCGCGTGGGCGGTATGGTGATGCCCGGTAGCGTAAAGCGCGATCCGCAGTCGTTGAAGGTGAATTTCAGCATCTATGACGCCGAAGGTGTAGTGGATGTAACCTATGAAGGTATTCTGCCGGATCTGTTCCGCGAAGGGCAGGGTGTTGTTGTTCAGGGCGAACTGAACGAGGGAAATCATGTACAGGCCAAAGAGGTTCTGGCCAAACATGATGAAAATTACACCCCGCCGGAAGTTGAAAAAGCGATGCAGGAAAACCATCGTCGTCCGGAAAGCGTGTATAAGGATAAAACGTCATGATGCCTGAAATTGGCAATGCGCTGTTGTGCCTTGCGCTAGGCGTGGCGTTACTGCTGTCGGTCTATCCGCTGTGGGGCGTAGCGCGCGGCGATGTGCGGATGATGGCTTCCGCGCGGCCCTTTGCCTGGGTGTTATTTATCTGTGTGATGGGCGCGTTCCTGATTCTGGTCAACGCCTTCGTGGTTAATGACTTTACCGTCACCTACGTCGCCAGCAATTCCAATACCCAGCTTCCGGTCTGGTATCGGGTGGCAGCAACCTGGGGCGCGCATGAAGGCTCTCTTCTGCTGTGGGTGCTGCTGATGAGCGGCTGGACGTTCGCCGTTGCGGCATTCAGCCAGCGTATGCCGCTGGACATCGTCGCCCGCGTGCTGGCGGTGATGGGGATGGTCAGCGTTGGCTTTCTGCTGTTTATTCTGTTTACCTCCAATCCATTTGCCCGTACGTTGCCCAACTTCCCTATTGAAGGGCGCGACCTGAACCCGCTGTTGCAGGATCCGGGGCTTATTTTCCATCCGCCGTTGCTGTACATGGGGTATGTCGGTTTCTCCGTGGCCTTTGCGTTTGCGATTGCCGCGTTGATGAGTGGCCGACTGGACAGTACCTTCGCCCGTTTTTCGCGTCCGTGGACGCTGGCGGCGTGGGTGTTCCTGACGCTGGGTATTGTGCTCGGTTCCGCCTGGGCCTATTACGAGCTGGGCTGGGGCGGCTGGTGGTTCTGGGATCCAGTTGAAAACGCCTCGTTTATGCCATGGCTGGTGGGAACGGCGCTGATGCACTCGTTGTCGGTCACCGAACAGCGTGCCAGCTTTAAAGCCTGGACGCTGCTGCTGTCAATCTGCGCCTTCTCGCTTTGCCTGTTGGGGACTTTCCTGGTGCGCTCCGGTGTGCTGGTGTCGGTGCATGCTTTTGCCTCCGATCCGTCGCGCGGGATGTTTATTCTGGCCTTTATGGTATTAGTGATTGGCGGCTCCCTGCTGCTGTTTGCGGTTCGCGGTCACAAGGTCCGCTCACGGGTAAACAACGCGCTGTGGTCGCGTGAATCTCTGCTGTTGGGCAACAACGTTCTGCTGATTGCCGCCATGCTGGTGGTGCTATTGGGTACGCTGCTGCCGCTGGTGCACAAACAGCTGGGGCTGGGTAGCATTTCGATTGGCGAGCCGTTCTTCAACACCATGTTTACCTGGCTGATGGCACCGTTCGCGCTGTTGCTGGGAATAGGGCCATTAGTGCGTTGGGGCCGTGACCGACCGCGTAAGCTGAAAACACTATTGCTTGTCGCGTTTGTCACCACGCTTGTTATGTCGCTGCTGCTGCCGTGGCTGTTTGAGGATCGCATTGCGGCGATGACCGTCGTGGGGCTGGCGATGGCATGCTGGATATTCGTGCTGGCGGTGTCCGAAGCGTTCCTGCGTGTTTCCCGCGGAACGAAGTTAACACCAAGCTATTGGGGCATGGTGTCGGGCCACGTTGGGCTGGCGATTACTATTGTCGGTATTGCCTTTAGCCAGAACTACAGTGTTGAACGTGATGTGCGCATGAAGGCAGGTGATAGCGTTAGTATCCATAACTATCAGTTCACGTTCCGCGAAGTGAAAGATATTACCGGACCTAACTACCGGGGCGGTGTCGCCATTATTGGCGTTACCCGAGATGGTAAACCAGAAGCCACGCTGCATGCGGAAAAACGCTTCTATAACAGCACCAGTTCGATGATGACCGAAGCGGCAATTGACGGCGGATTCACACGCGATCTGTACGCTGCGCTGGGTGAAGAACTGGATAACGGCGCATGGGCTGTGCGTTTGTACTACAAACCGTTTATTCGCTGGATTTGGGCCGGAGGATTGCTGATGGCGCTGGGCGGATTGTTCTGCCTGTTTGATCCACGCTATCGTCAGCGCACGCGTCCTCGCGCCGCGGTGCAAAAAAATGCGTCGGAGGCTGTATGAAGCGCAACGCACTGTTAATTCCGTTTATTATTTTTCTGATCATTGCGGCGGCGCTGCTGTGGCAGCTGGCGCGTAACGCTCAGGGGGACGATCCCACTAATCTGGAGTCGGCGCTGATCGGCAAACCCGTTCCGACATTCCGCCTGGAGTCGCTGGAAAATCCGGGTCAGCATTATCAGGCCGATGTGCTGACCCAGGGCAAACCGGTACTGCTGAACGTCTGGGCGACCTGGTGTCCGACCTGTCGCGCCGAACATCAGTACCTGAATCAGCTGTCTGCGCAGGGCGTGCGGGTAGTGGGTCTGAACTATAAAGACGATCGTCAGAAAGCCATTGTCTGGTTGAAGGAGCTGGGCAATCCTTACTCATTAAGCCTGTTTGACGGCGACGGTATGCTTGGTCTGGATCTTGGCGTGTACGGCGCGCCGGAGACGTTCCTGATCGACGGTAACGGTATTATTCGCTATCGCCACGCCGGTGATTTGAATGCCAGGGTGTGGGAGAGCGAGATCAAACCGTTGTGGGATAAGTACAGTAAGGAGGCTGCGCAATGAGATTTTTACTGGGCCTGCTGATGCTGGTTATCTCGGGATCCGCGCTTGCGACCATCGATGTGATGCAGTTTAAGGATGAAGCGCAGGAGCAGCAGTTCCGTCAGCTTACCGAACAGTTGCGCTGTCCTAAATGTCAGAACAACAGTATTGCCGATTCTAACTCGATGATTGCCACCGACCTGCGTCAGAAAGTGTACGAACTGATGCAGGAAGGAAAAAGTCAGAAAGAGATTGTCGACTACATGGTGGCGCGCTACGGCAACTTCGTCACTTACGATCCGCCGTTGACGCCGCTTACTGTGCTTTTGTGGGTGATGCCGGTGGTCGCGATTGGTCTGGGTGGCTGGATTATTTTCGCCCGTACTCGCCGACGTGTCCGGGTGAAACAGGAAGAGTTTCCTGATGACGTTATCCCGGATGGCAAGCGCGGTGGATTCGGGTTGTTTGTGCCCGGCATCGTGGTGGCGCTGGTCGTGGGTGCGGTGAGCTATTTTGAAACCGGCAACTATAAGCAGGTTCAGGCCTGGCAACAGGCCACCGCTCAGGCTCCGGCGCTGCTGGAGCGGGCGTTGGATCCAAAAGCTGATCCGCTCAATGAAGAAGATATGACGCGTCTGGCGTTGGGTCTGCGCACTCGCTTACAAGCCGATCCTACCAACGTTGAAGGTTGGATCATGCTTGGGCGCATTGGCATGGTACTTGGTAACGCCAGTACGGCCACTGAAGCCTATGCCAATGCTTATCGACTGGATCCGAAAAACAGCGATGCTGCGCTGGGCTATGCGGAAGCGCTGACCCGTTCTTCCGATCCTGACGATAACCGTCGAGGAGGGGAGCTGCTACGCCAGTTGGTACGCGGCGAACATGCCAACGTGCGGGTTCTCAGCATGTATGCGTTTAACGCTTTTGAACAGCAGCGCTTTGGCGAGGCGGTTGCGGCATGGGAGATGATGCTGAAATTATTACCGGCCAATGATACCCGTCGGGCGGTGATAGAACGCAGCATTAAGCAGGCGATGGAGCAGCTAACGCCGCAGGAGAAGTAAGAGTGGAAGATGCCGGATGGCGACGCAAAGCGTCTTATCCGGCCTACTGATGCACGTGACTTGTAGGCCCGATAAGCGTAGCGCTATCGGGCAATATCTGATTACTGCATGCCGCGTGTTTGTAAAAATAGAATGGTGGCAGCTACACGAGAACGCACGTTGAGTTTGCGCAGCAGATTGCGAATATGCACCTTCACCGTCTGTTCAGAAATATTCAGCACTGATGCAATCTGTTTGTTCGACAGCCCCTGAGCAAGTTCATGTAACACATCCAGTTCGCGTTCGGTGAGAACGCTGAATGGGTCTTCCTGAGCGCCAAACAGGTCGCGCTCGCGCAAATATTCGCTGACGCGGGTACTAAAGGCTTTACCACCTTTGGCACCACTGCGAATAGCCTCCAGCAGGACTTCAGGATCGCTGTCTTTAAGCAAATAACCATCCGCGCCGGCATCAATTAGAGCGTACACATCGTTGGCGGCATCCGATACGGTAAGAATAATAATTTGCGCGGTGACGCCGTCCCGACGCAGCGCATTCAGGGTATCCAGTCCGCTCATCCCTTTCATATTGAGATCCAGTAGGATCACATCAAGGTCCAGGCGGTTTGCCAGGTCGATAGCGCTGGCGCCATCACCCGCTTCCGCGACTACGTTAAAGGCGGGATCAAGTTGCAATAATTGACTAATTCCTCGCCGCATCAGTGGGTGGTCGTCAACAATCAGCACCCGAAAAGGCGTTGCTTCAGGCATACTATTCTCCTGAGTTTTTATTAGTATCATTATTGTTTTCAGCGCATCAATCGTCCAGATTCATCACGCTGATGAGAGGATAAATTTTACCCCAATTTGTGCATGGGTAAGTAGTAAAACCTGTACAGATGTAAGTATCCCGCATAATCGTGCCATTCATATTTAGAGATCCTCCGGCATAATCAATCTGCCAACAAAGGAGATCACTATGCGTAAAGCCCGTTTTACTGAGCATCAGATCATTGCCGTAATTAAATCGGTTGAATCCGGACGAATCGTTAAAGATGTCTGCCGGGAGGCCGGTATTTCTGAAGCCACTTACTATAACTGGTTGTTGCAAAGGATTGTTCAATGGTGAATAATTTTCATTGGTATTATTTTTCTTGAAATTGTCGCTTTGTCCTAATATATGATAGCCATAGGTTGCTGAATCATATCAAGCAGTGTTCCTTTGCCGATATTTGGCGTAATAACGGAAATCATTAAAGATGACCTGGCTGGCCAATTGATGGTGAGTCGTAACGAGAGTTGCCGCAACCACACCGTATGCAAGAGCATGATTGCGGCCGACTGGCGAACGTTCGATAGTGCGAGTATTGAATGATTGCCAGTCACGGCGGATTGTACTTAAGCAATATGACGGTTCAAGGCGTTTAATCTGAAACCAGCCACATATCAGCCTCTTCAAACATTTCCTGAACAGTACGGCTTATCTGCTCCTTCTCATGCTTACTGGCGTCAGTATTGATCGCCGGTAGTGTCATCATCGGTTTAACCCGAACATCAGCATCGGGGAAGAGCCGCTGAACCCTCTTAGTCAATTCTCCCAGAATGATATCTTTTGCTCCGGGCAAACCATCAAAATTCCTTTTGTCATAAACGAGTTCCACGAACATTGCTTGTAGCCTTTTTACTGGATATATATACAGTATTTATACTGTGTTTTTATCCGGTATTCAAGAGGGGTTAATTGATGCCACGACGCAGCGATATTGAAATGGCCTGGCATGCTTCGATACAGAAAGAACCTAGTGGCCGGAAGACCGTCACCACATAGCGGTTTGTCCAGGAACTGAGCAAGGTCAGCTGGAACTGGACAATGAAGCCACCTTCAGCCCCACCTGATAAATCTGGAGAACGGGAGCGCTGCCAGAAGATGGTGATGGCTACAATTCCTCACACGCAATATTTGGAGTTATCACGTACATCATTAATGATGCCAGGAACGCGGAGTTTGATGACTGCCCGATTATGTAGATAGAAACACACCAATGGGAAAGGATAATTATGCTTGTTTGATGGCTAATTAACCGCTCATGAAATTGGTAATATTTTAGTTAAAAATATTAGATATCAATCACAAAGATTTAATGACAATTGTCTTTGAAATGACTATAAATCTACCCACTCGCTACGGATATAGCGTATCCAATATGCACTGCTGTGTGATTACGGGTGTCTGTGGATGTCAGCAGGCACCCGGTTTTTCATCATCGACTACACACAGCAGTTACCATGCCTGGCAAATTCTATATTTGAGCGGTGTTTCTCCCCATTCATTCCCCAGAGCTTCCCCACTTAGAAAACAGGCATAAAAAAACCAGCCGTAACAGGCTGGTTCTTCGAGGATTTTTGGTCGGCACGAGAGGATTTGAACCTCCGACCCCCGACACCCCATGACGGTGCGCTACCAGGCTGCGCTACGTGCCGACGCTATGGCTGCTAATACTACTGCTTTCCGCTACGAATGCAAGAGCATGTCTCGCTAACTGATTTATAATTAATCAGTTAGCAATAAATCGCTTCTCATCCGTCAGAACCTGTAACAGCAGACTTAGCTGCGGTTTCTGATCTTTTATTTTCTCGCCGCGCAAATTATAGGTCTGATAATTACCGTTGTTGTTCAGCACCAGCGTCATCTCGGGTGTGGTAACGGCCATCGTGCTGCCGTCAGCGGCAGTAACCCAGTAATGGCGGCGAGTTGCATTGAACAGATCCTGCCCCTGCGAGTATTCGTTAGCAGGTGTACTGACGTGCAGTAGGCGCTGCATCAGCGTTGTCATCAGGTCCGTATGATCGGTAAGACTATTGATGCGCTGTGCAGGCGTTCCCGGCCAGTGAATAACCAGAGGAACCTGCAGATGGCCTCGCGACCAGGCAAAGTTGTTCTCTTCCTGCGTCAGTGGCACGCCCCGACCTGCGGTAATAATCACCACCGTGTTGTTCAGTTTGCCGGAGTCGCGCAGGGCGCTAATAACGCGGTTGATGTTGGCATCCACATCCTGAGCGGCGCTGGCATAGCGTTTGGCAAAATTCTTCTGGTTACTCTCATCAAGGTTGGTCCCGTTAAAGGAGACCCACGAGAACCAGCGGTTATCTTCCTGCGCGTAGCGTCCCAGCCAGTTAATCCACTGGCTTGCAGTTTGCTCGTCAGATTGCGTTTGCACGCTTGGCATGGAGAAATCTGATAGCAGCGCCTGGCGATAAAGCGGGCCGGTAAAGCCATCCGAGGAGAATAGCCCTAACTGATAGCCCTGCTGGTTCAGCGCGGAAATCAACGCCGCAGGCGTTCGGGTCGATAAAATCCCATCCATGTAGCTTGGTGAGACGCCGTAGAACAGGCCAAAAATCCCGTTATCTGTGGTGTTACCGGTGCTCATGTGACGCGTAAAGGAGATATTCTGCCCGGCGAATTCAGCCAGCGCAGGCATCTGCTTTTCAAAGCGTGAATAGTTCAGGCCGTCGACGGTGATTAGCAGGACGTTCTGGCCGGTGCCCATATCGCGATAGCGCAGTTCGCTCAGCGGGTACTGCACGGAAACTGCTTCCGGATTCCCCTGCTCGATCAGGCGACGCTGATACTCTTGCGCATCCAGCAGACCATGTTTTTCCAGGAACTTACGCGCCGTCATCGGGTAGGAGAGCGGCAGGTTCGCGCGCTGCATGGTAATCGGGCGATAGAAATTGGCATCCGCCCAGATATACACCACGTGCGAGGCGATAAAGCAAATGAAGAAGAATGCGGCTAATGGTTTGGCGAAGTGGCGACGACGCGTCAGGCTACGCAGCTTTTGCCAGCTCCAGGTCGCAAACAGCATTTCAATTAACAAAATCACTGGCACGCTGATAAACATCAGTTGCCAGTCACGCGCCGCTTCATTCTGGTCAGGATTGATGACCAGTTCCCAGACGATCGGGTTGAGGTGCAAATGGAAGCGGGTGAAAACTTCGCTGTCGATTAGCAACAGCGTCATGCCCACCGTCGCCAGAATAGCTGATAAGAATCGCATCAGCCTCTGGGACATGACGAGAAACGTCAGGGGAAACAGGATTAGCAGATAGGTGGCAAACACCAGAAAACTAAAATGTCCGACCAGGCTTACATAGGAATAAATACGACCTGCAAGCGTTGTCGGCCAGTCGGCGACAAACAGGTAACGGCTACCGAGTACCACGGCCAACAGAATGTTGAACAAGGCAAACCAGTGCCCCCAGCTAACCATCTGGGAGACTTTCTCACGGTAGCGCTGACGATGAGTTACCATAAACTGTTGTTCGTTTCCCCGGAGCAGGCTCTTAATGCGCTTGGTCGTCGTTTACCGAAGACTGTAATGCGCGGGCAAAAGAGTTGGCAATCGCCTGGCGCTGGGCCGGTGCGATGCTTGTATTGATAAGGTTAGTCACCATATTTCCCAGTACCATCAGGGAAAGGTCGGTCGGCGCCTTATGTTTTTCCAGTACGTTGAGCATCTCATTCAGCAGTTGTTCAACGTGTTCGTCACTATAGCGGGAAATTTGTGGCATAAATCGAAATCAGTCTGTTCATGAAAGGGCAACATATTACCGTACAGACAGTTTTTTTTCTGCTTTTTTATCTTCTATTGCGTCACTGCCCGGCAGGTGGTTGAATACCGCCCGGTCTAAAAGGAGAGTTTATCATGAGTCTGGATATCAACCAGATTGCCCTGCACCAGCTTATCAAACGTGACGAGCAGAACCTTGAGCTGGTCTTGCGCGATTCATTACTGGAACCGACAGCGACGGTTGTCGATATGATGGCTGAGCTGCATCGGGTATATAGCGCCAAGAATAAAGCTTATGGCCTGTTTAGCGAAGAGAGTGAACTGGCACAAACGCTGCGTTTACAGCGTCAGGGCGAAGAGGATTTTCTGGCATTTAGTCGTGCCGCGACCGGACGCTTGCGGGACGAGCTGGCGAAATATCCTTTTGCCGACGGCGGCATTGTCCTGTTCTGCCATTACCGCTATCTGGCGGTAGAGTATCTGTTGGTCGCCGTGCTGAACAATTTAAGCAGCATGCGCGTCAATGAAAATCTGGATATCAATCCGACGCACTATCTGGACATCAATCATGCGGATATCGTGGCGCGTATTGATTTAACCGAATGGGAAACCAATCCGGAGTCCACGCGCTATCTGACGTTCCTGAAAGGGCGGGTAGGGCGCAAAGTCGCCGATTTCTTTATGGATTTCCTCGGTGCCAGCGAAGGTCTGAACGCCAAAGCGCAAAACCGTGGCCTGCTGCAGGCGGTCGATGACTTTACTGCCGAGGCGCAGCTCGATAAAGCTGAACGCCAGAACGTGCGTCAGCAGGTGTACAGCTACTGCAACGAACAGCTACAAGCCGGTGAAGAGATCGAGCTGGAGTCGCTGTCCAAAGAGCTTTCCGGCGTCAGTGAAGTTAGCTTCAGCGAATTTACCGCTGATAAAGGCTACGAGCTGGAAGAGAGCTTCCCGGCAGATCGCAGTACGCTGCGTCAGTTAACCAAATTTGCCGGAAGCGGCGGTGGGTTAACCATCAACTTCGACGCCATGCTACTGGGTGAACGTATTTTCTGGGATCCGGCTACAGATACTTTGACCATCAAAGGTACGCCGCCGAACCTGCGCGACCAGCTGCAGCGTCGCACGTCGGGCGGGAAATAAAACCGTTTGCCGGGTGAGAGCGTAAACGCCTTATCCGGTCGACGAGAACCATCAGTATCGATTACAAAATCCCATAAAAAAACCCCGCCTTGGCGGGGTTTTTCTTCAACTTGTTTGCGATTACGCGCGAACGAAGTCGATGTGAGACAGCTTCGGCTTGAACGGGTGACGCTGTACAGCCTGAGCTTTAACTTTAACTTCTTTACCGTCAACAACGATGGTCAGAACTTCGCTGTAGAATTCAGCTTTAGCTTGCATGTTCATAACTGCATCGTGATCCAGTTCGATAGCAATCGGGGCTTCTGCGCCACCGTAGATGATTGCCGGGAACTTGTTAGCGGCACGCAGGCGGCGGCTCGCACCCTTACCCTGCTCTTTACGTACTTCAGCGTTGATAGTAAACATTTAAATCTCTCTTTAATAATTCCTGCTACAGGCGACCCAGCAACAGGTAAGTGATCTGCTTTGCGTATGCAAAAGCGGGCGAGATTCTATACTCAAACGGCTGGTACATCAATCAAAAGTACGATTAACCGCGTAATTCATGTGCCCGACGAAAGCGTCCTTCATAATCGAAGACCTTTTCACGGACCTGCCAGTACTGACCTTTCATGCGCGCGACCACGAAATCAGGATGACGTAACAGCGCCTGCTGGGCGAGGATATCGGCAGCGGTTATCCAGCGTAAGGGAATGCCGGGCGTTCGGGTGTGCGGGCGAATAAACAGTTGCTCGAAGGCCGTTCGCTGCGCGGGAGTATGCAGGCGAAAGCGTTCGCTGACGTCGGCGCCATCTTCATCGTAATAGGTAATTTTCAGCCATTCGCCTTTTTCATCCTGCCCATTTTGTAGCGCCATCCCGCTGCAGCGCAGAACCAGCGCATCTTTAAGCCTGAGCGCAGCTTTCAGCATGTCATCCGGGTCAACCAGTACCGTGTCGCACTCCCGACAACGGCGGGCGGCGATGTCATTTTCCGCGTTGCACTGCGGGCAGTTTTTAAAACGGAAACGAAAATCGCACTGTTCGCGATGGCCGTCATCATCTTCAAACCATCCCTGACAGCGGCGGCCAAAGTGCTCAATCAGCGTGCCGTCGGCCGTTGTTTTGCCCCAGAAGGTGTTGGCAAAGCCGCAGGTAGGACAGAACACCTGTACCGGAACGTTGTCGCTTTTCCCTTTCGGCGCACCAACTTCCGGCGCGTACAGGTCGTGCGGGTTACCAGCATAATCGAGGATCAGACAGTCGATTTTACCCGGCGCCAGGCGCAGCCCACGACCGACAATTTGTTGGTAAAGGCTAACTGACTCGGTCGGGCGCAGAATGGCGATAAGGTCGACGTGCGGGGCATCGAAGCCAGTGGTCAGGACCGACACATTCACCAGATAGCGAAAACGTTGGGCTTTGAACTCTTCAATCAGCACGTCGCGTTCGGCGCCAGGCGTGTCTCCGGTGATAAGTGCGGCGTCGTCAGCAGGCAGCAGACCCAGAATTTCTTTGGCGTGTTCAACTGTGGCGGCGAAAATCATCACCCCTTTACGCGTCTGGGCAAACTCGACAATCTGGCTGATGATATGCGGCGTTATTCGCTGCTGCTTTTTCAGCTCCTGATTCAGGTCCGCTTCGCTAAACAGGCCGTTACTTTGCGCCTGCAGGCGGCTGAAGTCATATTGCACTACCGGCATGTCGAGGCGTTCTGGCGGCGTCAGGTAGCCGTGTTTAATCATGTAGCGCAGCGGTAATTCATAAATGCAGTCGCGAAACAGTGCTTTTTCATCGCCGCGCACCATTCCGTGATAATGAAAATGATAAATCCAGCCTTTGCCCAAACGAAAAGGTGTGGCGGTAAGTCCGAGCAGGCGTAAGTGAGGATTTACTTTGGTCAGGTGAGTGAGGATTTGCTGATACTGACTCTCTTCATCATCGCCAATGCGATGGCATTCATCGACGATAAGCAGGGAGAATTCTCCCTGAAAGGCGTCCAGATTACGCGCTACCGACTGTACGCTGCCAAATACCACTTTTCCGTGGCTCTCTTTACGCTTCAGGCCTGCGGCAAAAATATCGGCTTCCAGCCCCAGCGCACAATATTTCGCATGGTTTTGTGCGACCAGTTCTTTGACGTGCGCCAGCACCAGTACGCGACCACGCGCTACGCGGGCCAGCTCGGCAATCACCAGACTTTTGCCCGCGCCGGTTGGCAGGACGATAACCGCCGGGGTGCGGTGGTGGCGAAAATGGTTGAGCGTGGCGTCCACGGCTTCTTTTTGGTACGGGCGAAGAGTAAAAATCATGGGCTCACTATGATAAACAATAACAAGGAGTAGTATGCCATGAATCATTTCTCTTGAGGGATGGTGTAACGCCGCTATACTGGGCGGATAACGGTCCCACTTTTCGGGCGTAAACCCGATTCTCGTATTTTTACAGGCAAAATCACACACATGCGACTTGATAAATTTATCGCTCAGCAACTCGGCGTCAGCCGCGCTATTGCCGGGCGTGAGATCCGTGCTAACCGCGTTACCGTCGACGGTGAAATCGTCAGAAATAGCGCTTTTAAGCTGCTGCCAGAACACGACGTAGAATATGACGGTAATTCCCTGGTTCAACAAAATGGCCCGCGCTATTTTATGCTGAATAAGCCTCAGGGTTATGTTTGCTCAACGGATGATCCCGATCACCCGACGGTGCTCTATTTCCTTGATGAACCGGTTGCCTACAAACTGCATGCGGCAGGGCGTCTGGATATCGACACCACTGGACTGGTACTGATGACCGATGACGGACAGTGGTCGCATCGCATCACCTCTCCTCGTCACCATTGTGAGAAAACCTATCTGGTGACGCTGGAGTCGCCAGTGGCAGATGATACCGCCGAACAGTTTGCCCATGGCGTACAGTTGCACAATGAGAAAGACCTGACCAAACCGGCCGTGCTGGAAGTGATTACGCCAACTCAGGTGCGCTTGACCATCAGCGAAGGGCGCTATCATCAGGTTAAACGTATGTTTGCCGCGGTGGGTAACCACGTTGTGGAACTGCACCGTGAACGGATTGGTGACATCAGGCTTGATGAGGATCTGGCGCCAGGTGAATACCGTCCTTTGACTGAAGAAGAAATCGCCAGCGTTAACTTAACCCCGCGTTAATTTCAGGAGCTAAATGTGACCACCCGGCAGAACTCGTCAATTGCCATTGTCTTTATCCTTGGCTTGTTAGCCATGTTGATGCCGTTGTCGATTGATATGTATCTTCCGGCGCTGCCTGTTATCTCTGAACAGTTTGGTGTGCCAGCAGGTAGCGCGCAGATGACCCTCAGTACCTATATTCTGGGGTTCGCAGTGGGGCAACTGTTCTATGGTCCAATGGCAGACAGCCTTGGACGCAAGCCAGTGATCCTGGGCGGGACGCTGGTGTTTGCGGCGGCGGCAGTGGCCTGCGCACTGGCGCAAACCATCGATCAACTGATCGTGATGCGTTTCTTCCACGGCCTGGCTGCGGCGGCGGCGAGCGTGGTTATCAACGCCCTGATGCGTGATATCTATCCGAAAGAAGAGTTTTCGCGCATGATGTCATTCGTCATGCTGGTCACGACAATTGCGCCATTAATGGCACCGATTATCGGTGGCTGGGTGCTGGTATGGCTGAGCTGGCACTATATCTTTTGGATCCTCGCCATGGCAGCTATTCTGGCGTCGGTGATGATCCTTACACTGATCAAAGAGACTCTGCCGGTAGAGCGTCGCCAGCCGTTTCGCCTGCGTACTACTATTGGCAACTTTGCCTCGCTGTTTCGTCATAAACGTGTGCTGAGCTATATGCTGGCCAGCGGATTCAGTTTTGCCGGGATGTTCTCGTTTCTGAGCGCCGGACCCTTTGTCTACATTGAGATCAACCACGTTTCACCGCAACATTTCGGTTATTACTTCGCACTGAACATCGTATTCCTGTTCGTGATGACTATCATCAACAGCCGCTTTGTGCGTCGGGTTGGGGCATTGAATATGTTCCGTACCGGTCTGTGGATCCAGTTCGTGATGGCTGGCTGGATGGTCTTTAGCACACTGTTTGGGTTGGGGTTCTGGGCCCTGGTTGTGGGCGTTGCGGCGTTTGTTGGCTGTGTGTCGATGGTGTCATCTAACGCCATGGCGGTTATTCTGGATGAATTTCCACATATGGCAGGAACGGCGTCATCGCTGGCAGGGACATTCCGCTTCGGCATTGGCGCCATCGTTGGGGCGCTGTTGTCTCTGGCGACCTTTAACTCGGCCTGGCCAATGATATGGTCGATCGCATTTTGCGCTACCTGTTCAATTCTCTTCTGTCTTTACGCCAGTCGCGCCCAAAAACGGTGATCTATTACACATCCTGGGGGCCTTAAGGCCTCCAGAGTTGATATACATCAACCGCAAATCTATCATTTCCCCTGGTTATGTTTATTTTATGTAAAATCAATTTATGTAAAAAGTCACATCATTGTAGTTAAAAAGGTTGAGTTAGATCGCAGAAACGAGTACATATAGCCCGGAAATATGCCAGAACCATTGAATAATTTTAATTACCTGGTTCGGAAAGCGGCATAAAGACAGGGTGTAAACGTTTACCAACTGTCTGAAGACGTATTGTCAATGATGTGTTAATATTGATGTAAAATAATTGTGAAGTGATTGTGCTTCCAGGGAAAGAAAGTGATGACATTACAACTCTCAATCGTTCATCGTCTGCCGCAGAGCTATCGTTGGTCGGTGGGTTTCGCAGGTTCAAAGGTTGAACCGATTCCGCAAAACGGTCAGAGCAATGAGAACAGCCTGGTGGCGCTCAAATTGCTCAGCCCTGATGGTGACAGCGCATGGTCAGTCATGCATAAGCTCAGCCAGGCCCTCAGCGACATTGAGGTTCCTTGTTCCGTACTGGAATGCGAAGGGGAGCCGTGCCTGTTTGTGAATCGCCAGGATGAATTTGCCGCGACCTGCAGACTGAAAAACTTCGGCGTGGCCATCGCAGAGCCGTTTTCAAATAACAATCCGTTTTGAGCGTCAGCTTAGCGCAAGCAGCTGACGCGTATAGGCTTGCTGTGGCGCGTTAAATACGTGCTCGCATTGCCCTTGCTCCACAACCTCTCCCTGACGTAGCACAATAACCTGATGGCATAACGCGCGTACTACGTGCAAATCATGGCTGATAAAAATATAAGCCAGCCGATGCTTTTCCTGTAAGGACTTTAACAACGTCAGGATTTGCGCCTGTACGGTTCTGTCTAGCGATGATGTTGGCTCATCCAGGATAATCAAGGAAGGTTTGAGAATCAATGCTCTGGCGATGGCAATACGTTGACGCTGACCGCCGGAAAACTCAGCCGGGTAACGATGCCGCGTTTCGCTATCCAGTCCCACTTCCGTCATCACCGCTTTCACCTGCGCCTCGCGTTGTTCGGCTGACAGGGTTGGCTGATGAACGCGTAACCCCTCCTCGATAATCTGTAGCACGCTCAGGCGTGGGTTAAGCGAGGAGTTGGGATCCTGAAATACCACCTGAATACGGTGACGGACCGGCAACAGCTGGCGACGATTTAAGGTATGCAGCGCCTGACCATCGAACACAATACTTCCCTGTGAGGAGATTAACCTCAGGAGCGCCAGTCCGGTAGTGCTTTTCCCCGACCCAGACTCACCTACCAACCCCAGCGTTTCACCGGGCCGCAGAGAGAAACTGATATTGTTAACCACGACGTTGTGGTCCACCACACGCTTCAGGATACCTTTGCGGATGGGGAAGGCGACGTGCAGTTTTTCCACTTCCAGCAGCGGGGCTTGTCCGGCCGGTAAAGGTACCGGGTCGCCGGAAGGTTCACTGTTTAGCAATTTCTGCGTGTAGGGATGCGTGGGCGCAGTGAGCAACTGTGCTGCTTTATTTTGCTCAACGCACTGACCGTTTTGCATGACTGCCACGGTATCGGCCAGCTTTTTCACAATGCTGAGGTTGTGGGTGATGAACAGTAATCCCATGTTCAGCTCGCGCTGTAGTTCCCTCAGCAGTTGCAGGATCTGTGCCTGAACGGAAACGTCCAGCGCGGTAGTCGGTTCATCGGCAATCAGCAGCTCCGGTCGTGTTAGCAATGCCATGGCAATCATCACGCGCTGGCGTTCCCCGCCGGACAGTTGGTGCGGGTAGTCTGCGAGACGTTTGGCCGCCTGACGGATGCCGACGCGATCCAGACAGGTCAGGATTTCTGCTCGCGCGGCCTCCCGACGCATTCCCCTATGCAGCGACAGCACCTCATAAAGCTGTTTTTCCAGATTGTGGAGCGGGTTCAGTGACACCATTGGTTCCTGGAAAATCATGGCGATTTTATTCCCCCGCACGCCGCGAAGCGTTTGCTCATCGGCGTGAAGTAATGATTCACCATGAAAACGGATGTCGCCGGAAAGGTAGACGACCGGAGGGGAGGGCAATAACCGTAAAATAGATAGCGCGGTCACGCTTTTACCTGAGCCGGACTCACCCACCAGCGCCAGCGTTTGTCCGGCATCAACGCGCAGTGACAGACTGTTGACCACGGTGCGCACGGTCTCTTGTTGACGAAAACCTACCGATAAATTGTCAATAGCTAACAGAGGTTGTGTCATCTTAAATCGCCTTGTTGGGATCGAACGCGTCGCGTACCGCTTCACCAATAAAGATCAGAAGCGATAAGAGCAGGGCAACGGAGATGAACGCGGTGATGCCAAGCCACGGTGCCTGCAGGTTGTTTTTACCCTGTAACAGAAGTTCTCCCAGCGATGGCGAGCCAAGCGGTAAGCCAAACCCAAGAAAATCCAGCGAGGTTAGAGTGGTTATCGAGGCGCACAAAATAAACGGTAAAAAGGTCAGAGCGGCAACCATCGCATTGGGTAGCATATGGCGCAGAATAATACTGCTATCGCTCACGCCGAGCGCCTGAGCGGCACGAATATAATCAAAGTTTCGGGTACGTAAAAATTCCGCGCGCACCACGCCAACCAGGCTCATCCAGCCAAACAACACCGTAATACCCAGCAGCCACCAGAAGTTAGGCTGGACAACGCTCGACAGTAGAATGATGAGAAACAGCGTTGGCATACCGGACCAAACTTCAATGAATCGTTGCCCCCACAGGTCCACCTTGCCGCCATAATAGCCCTGTATTGCGCCAGCCAAAATGCCCATCACGCTCGAACACAGGGTGAGCATTAAGCCAAATAAGACCGAAATACGTGTGCCGTAGAGGATCCGTGCCAGTACATCACCGCCGTTGGCGTCTGTTCCCAGCCAGTTTTGTGCAGAAGGCGGGGAAGGGAAGGGCTTATCGGTGGCAAAGTTAATGCTGGTCGCCCCGAAGCGTATTGGTGCCCACAGGATCCAGCCCTGGTTTTCCAGGCGCTGCTGTAGCCACGGATCCTGATAATCAGCCCGGGTCGCCAGCGGTCCGCCGAAGTCGCTTTCACTGTAGTTTTTGAACAGGGGGAAATACCAGCTATTGTCGTAGCGCACCAGTAACGGCTTATCATTGGCAATCAGCTCTGAACACAGACTAAGACCGAACAGCACCAGAAAAATCCACAGCGACCAGTAGCCGCGGCGGTTGTGGCGAAAGCGCGCCCAGCGGGCCTGATTGACGGGGCTTAATCGCGACATTAGCGTCCCTCAAAATCAATACGGGGATCGACCAGCGTATAGCTGATGTCGCTGAGGATATTCAGCAGCAGACCGATCAGGGTGAAGATATAGAGTGTGCCAAACATTACCGGGTAGTCGCGTGATACGGTGGATTCATACCCCAGTAGTCCCAGACCGTTAAGCGAGAACATCACTTCAATCAGCAGCGAACCGGTAAAAAACATGCTGATAAACGTCGCCGGGAAGCCGGCGATCACCAGCAACATGGCATTGCGAAACACATGTTTCCACAGAATATTTTTCTCGCTGACTCCTTTAGCGCGTGCGGTGACGACATACTGTTTGCGCACCTCATCCAGAAATGAGTTCTTGGTCAGCATAGTCAGCGCGGCAAACCCACCAACTACCGTCGCCAGCACCGGCAGGGTAATATGCCAAAGGTAGTCGGTCACTTTCTGATACCAGGGCAGGGAGTCAAAATTGGCGGAAACCAGCCCGCGCAGCGGGAACAGGTCGTAGTAGCTGCCTCCGGCAAAAAAGACGATCAGCAAAATGGCAAACAGAAAGGCCGGAATGGCATAGCCAATAATAATAAATGCGCTACTCCAGACATCAAACCGACTGCCGTTTTGAACCGCTTTGCGGATCCCAAGCGGTATCGACACCAGATAGATGATGAGCGTACTCCATAGGCCCAGCGTAACCGAAACCGGCAGGCTGTCTTTGATAAGCGTCAGCACAGAGGCGCTACGAAACAGGCTGTCGCCGAAATCGAAACGAATATAGTCCCAAAGCATTTTGAAATAACGCTCATGAATGGGCTTATCGAACCCGTAGCGCCGAGTGATTTCCGCGATGACTTCCGGGTCCAGACCCCGGCCGCCGCGATAATTACTGTCGCTGATGTTACCAACGCCGGTTTGCGCATGGCTGGCGCGAACGCCTTCGCTACCCGCGCCAGGTAATGCCCCGCTTTGCCCGAACTCAATGGCGGCGACGGCCTGTTCAACCGGACCGCCGGGGGCAATTTGCACGATAAAAAAGTTGATGGTGATGATGGCCCAAAGCGTTGGGATCACCAGCAGCAAACGTCGAATCAGATAAGCGCCCATCTATTCTCCCTGCCGTCTGGCTGCGGGCAGTTTCGCCGCTTTGTTGACGTCATACCACCAGTTGTCGAGGCCAATGGTATAAATTGGGCGAATAGCCGGATGCGAAAATTTGTCCCACCAGGCGATACGATCCTCGGCCATAAACCACATCGGCAACATGTAGTAATTCCAGGTTAAAACTCTGTCCAGTACCCGGCCGAGTGGGATCAGTTTGGCTTTATCACCTTGCGCGGCAATGATTTGACCGATCAGCTTATCGATAACAGGGCTTTGCACACCGGGGGCGTTATAGCTGGAGTCAATATATTGAGAAGCCCACAGAATTTGCAGGTCTGAACTCGGCCACGGCATTGCGCGATACAACCTTGGCATCATGTCATAGTCGCGACTGCGTAAGCGGTTGGTGATTTGTGAGTTATCAACCTGGCGGATGTTCATGGTAATGCCTAAGCGTTGCAGGTTGTGCTGGAACGGCAACACCCACTGACTGTTGCTGCCCGCCGGGAGCAATAGTTCAAAGCTCAGAGGTTTACCGCTGACGCTGTTTACGCGCTGCTGCCCCTTGAGTACCCATCCGGCTTGTTCCAGTAAGGTATCGGCTTTCAGCAAGTTCTCACGATCGTAGCCATCGCCTTTTGATTTTGGCGGCTGATAGATTTGGCTGAAGACCTCAGGAGGGAGATCTTTTTTCAAGGGCGCGAGAATCACCAGTTCATCTGCATCGGGGTATTTTGTCGCAGCATATTCGGTATTCTGAAAATAGCTGTTGGTCCGGCTCCAGGCGTTATAGAACAGGGCTTTATTCATCCATTCAAAATCAAAGGCCAGCGTGATGGCTTCCCGCACCCGTCGGTCACTGAACACCGGACGCTGAATATTAAAGGCCAGCCAGCGCGTATCCTGGGCGGATTCATTTTTTTGTTCATCTTTGATGATGTAATGATTCGCAAAATTTTTCCCGGTATAACGCGTCGCCCAGTTTTTGGCATCATTTTCAAGACGCAGATCAAACGCACCGGCCTTAAACGCTTCAAAGGCGACGTTATCATCCAGATAATAGTCGTAGCGGATGGTATCGAAGTTCCAGCGTCCACGATTGACGGGGAGATTAGCGGCCCAATAATCTTTGACGCGCGAATAGACAATATACTGGCCCATCTTCCATTTGGTAATGCGATAAGGGCCGCTGGCGAGCGGTGGCGAGGATAAGGGATCGCTGAGCTTATGATCTTTCCAGTACTTCTCTGGCATCACGGGTAATGAAAACAGGCTGAGCATGTCCTCTTTACCCGGTTTGGCTAATTCAATGCGTACGGTTAATGGCGCGATGGCTTTTACCGTTGTTCCCTTGTAGACCAGACGAAACTGCGGCACGCCTTCAGTCATAAATTTGTGGAAGGTGAATGCGACGTCGCGGGCGGTAATGGGTGATCCATCGTGAAAACGCGCTCGTGGATTAATGGCAATTTCTACCCAGGAATAGTCGTCAGCATAGCGTGCGCTGTCGGCAATGAGCGGGTAATAGCTACCAGGTTCATCGTCAGAGGTCGTAAACAGCGTATCGTAAAGCGTTTCGGTACGTGCGCCGGGATTACCTCGCATTGCATAGCGGTTAAAGTTGTCAAATGTGCCAATGGCGGAGAGGGTGATTTGACCACCTTTAGGGGCTGCGGGATTAACATAATCGAAGTGATTAAAGTTAAACGCGTACTTAGGTTCACCCAGTACAGCAAAAGCATAGCTTTCTTTGATGGACTGCGCCTCGGCGCTAAACCCGATGAGGGCGATAAACAGCAGCAATACGCGAGGGATCATATAAAAGCGATTTCCTTTTCCTGCCACAACCCGACGGGCATCATGCCTGAAAGATAAGGGATGTAGTGGCGAGTGAGAGTATATGAATCGCATACTGCGATCACCACGTCGGCTTATTGGGCTGTGCCATCCAACGCACGAAATCAGCAAGCTTTAATGGTCGGCTAATCCAGTACCCCTGGAAAAAATGCACCCCACGATCGCGCAGCCAATGGGCTTGCTCAGGTGTTTCTACCCCTTCAGCAACCGTCAGCATATTAAGACGTTTAGAGAGTGTCAACACGGCGTCCAGAACCGGAGAGGTCAGGGTTTCCGTCCCAATGGCGTTAATAAAGCCGCGATCGATTTTCAGGTAGTCAACGGTAAAGCGTTCCAGATAAATAAGCGCACTATGACCGGTGCCAAAATCATCAATGGCAATCTCAAAACCTGCGGAATGCAGCCATTCAAATAGCTTTGTAGCCTCGTGCTGATTGAGCATATCTCGTTCAGTGATTTCCAGTACTATCTGAAAATAGTTTGCGGGAAGCGAAGCGTGCAGGTGCCGAATGTCGTCCTTAAACGTCTCGCCGTGTAAGTGCGTTGGCGCGATATTGATCCCCAGTTTTGCGCCCTCGGGCAATACTTTTTGCAGCATCGGCGCGTCCTGGGCTATCAACTTAAAGAGGTGCTGGGTTAGCGGCACAATCATTTTCTGTGATTCAGCGTAATGAATAAAGGCATCCGGTGGGATCTCACCCGTTGTTGGGTGATTCCAACGTAACAGTACCTCGACGCCTTTCACCTCGAGCGTTTGCATCTCTACGACTGGCTGGTACACCACATAAAACTGGTTATGTTTGATGGCGTTGAGGATATCTTTGCCTGGGCGTAAACGGATGCTGTAGATGTAGTACCAGAGAAGGAGGGCGGTCATGATCCCGGCCATGCATCCGAGCATGATGGCGTATCCCACATCTTTATATGTCCACCGATCCGCGTAAAAACGCACCTCCAACGGGAATGTAGACAAGGCTGCATTATATGATGGGAGAGCAGGGAGTTCAGACACGGGGATTAATTGTTTGGAAAACGTGGTGATAGCCGTCTTCCCGACGATGAGTGCCACACCGTTGAAATCATCTTGCCGGGCGTTATAGAGAAGATAGGGTGCCAGGTTAACATTCAGGGTGGCAAAAACGCCGCTGTTCTGTAATGAATGATTGCGATACCAAATGAGTATTGCCGGTTTATTCGGCATCATTGGCGTACCGGGCTGGAGATCCATATCGATATCTTTCGTCATGTCCAGCACGGGAACCAATTGCTGAAGAGGCGTATTCATTGAACCGGTTGCTGAAGAGCAGAAAGCGATACCGTCTTTTACCAGCAAAAAGGCCCGCACATTCAGGCTAAACGCGGCGCTGGAAGTGAGTTGAGCTGAAGCTTGCGAGCAGGTGTCTTTTACCAGAGGTTGTAGTGTGTTGGTGGTGGTTTCAAGGTCAGCGAAGAAACTTTCAATATAGTTTTGTATGTTAGACGTTAGCGTGTCGTACTTTGCGTTTCGTTGATGCCATGACATAAAAAACTGCAGTGAGCTGACGAGTAACGCGACGACTATCCCCGTTATAACGCAGGTGAGCAGGAGTTTCCGATCGGAAGAAGAGGAGCGCCTTAACATAGTTCCTTATGTTTACCTGAAGTAACCACTTATCCTGTATGAATATAACCTGAAATGACTCATGTTGTGAGATTTTTCTTAGTCACAAGGGCAAAGCAAAAAAAAGCACCGCCGTAGCAGTGCTTTTTTATATGTCTCATCAGGATAGCCAAGGGATAGCTGCCAAACGAAATTAACTGCGGCTCAGAACCCGGCGAGCTTCGTTGTAACGTTTTTTCCAGTAAGGCTCGTTCATGCTGGAAATGATAACGCCACTGCTGGTCGAGGCATGTACGAACTGGTTGTTGCCGATATAAATACCGACGTGTCGGCCAGTAGAGCCAGCACGGAACAGAACCAGATCGCCTGTACGCAGATTAGTGCGCGAAACGGATCTACCCGTTTCCTGTTGTTCGTAGGTTGAGCGAGGAAGTTCTAAACCAAATTGCTCACGAAACGTACGTTGTACGAAGCTTGAACAATCAATACCTTTTTTGGTGCTGCCGCCAAGGCGGTAACGCACGCCTTTCCAGTCAGCATATTGGTCCATAATACGTGATTTAACATCGATATTACGTACCATATTTTCAAATTCATCCTGAGAGGCTTGCAGTGAAGAGTTATCTCCATTGCCCACAGCATGCGTCTCAGAATGCATATTCCTGGCGGTGTTCGTTGTGCTACATGCAGAAAGCAGAACCGCAACTGCTATCGCGGGTATGCCCCGCAAGATATATCTCAAAATCGGTTGAGATTTGACCATTTTGTTTGTTTTCCCTTGAAGTCCTTAACGATAAATATCGTTATAAAAAATGCCAAACGTGACGAGACTAATTACCATCGCACGATGAGACAATTCCTTAAGGTCAAATCTGTGGCAGAACGCACAAATTTATTCTGAAAGGGAATAATTATCCCGCGAGGCAAAACGTGTTCGAGATTACCCGATCGTTCCGGTCAATGCGAGTGATTTTACGTGATTTCTTATAAGAAAAATTGATACAGAAAGTGAATAAACGGCATTGTCTAAATTAAGAACAATTAGGGTGAAAAATACGCAACTTACTCATTTTAAACATGAATAAGATGACAGGAGAATGACAATCAGAATGATGAAATATTGCCAGGCATCATCAGGGAATCAGAAGTATCCCTGATGATGTTAATTACTCTGCGTTATTTGTTTAAAAATTGTTTGTTTTTGCCGGGTAGATAATTTACGAACAGAGTGACTAATCGGTCGCTTAATGGCGTCATTAGCCACCAGGGAAGGCCAATCAGGACCACCGTCATGGAACCAACCACGATATCGGTGAGCCAGTGGGCGCCAATCATTACGCGTGGGAAGGCAAAAACCACAGCGATAATAAGGCCGATTATTCCTGCGACTTTTCCGAAATAACGCAGCATGAATGCGGAAAAAATAAGCAACATCATGCCGTGATCGCCAGGAAAACTGTCTTTCGACGCATCTTTGGTCGGAATATGCAGCAGTTCACTGACGCGATAAATATTATCCAGCATCAGGGTTGGGCTGGCACGTTTAACGGGAATAAGCGCCTGGCCCAGCTGATTTAATATCACTGCGGTAAGCAGCATAACCAAACCGATAGCCACAATGCGTCGGCGACCTTCCGATGTCTCTTTGAGCCAAAAGTGCAGCATCAATGCGCCCATTGCCAGCAATGAGCAGCCATCAAATGCCCGGTTATTGGTTATAGCAACAACCCATAAGAACAGCGGGCTTTCCACCAGTTTATGGTTAAAGAAGCGGAAAACGCCCGTATCCAGTGAAGACCAGAACCCATGCCCGGCTGGAATATACCAGGACAGAAACAGTGCCAGGCCCGCAATATTAAGCAGGAGGATTAGAGGGTATCGGGTTTTCATCGTCGTTTACCATTGCTAAAAAACGAAGGCAACCTTACGCGCTAGCGCCTAAACGAAGTCTCAACAATGCGCTCTGTAGCGCATTCCAGTCGGTCTCGGTATCGGCGATGAGTTCAATACGACTATCTGGTGGCGCGACGTTTTGCGTCTCTATATGCCAGTCGTCTCCCTGGCGGTTAATGTGTACCAGTCCTTCTTTAATACGCATTACCCCCTTCACACGTCCAACAGGAGCGAGACGCGACCATTCCAGCAGACCGATAGTATCGAACACCGTATCGGCGTCAAAAATCCAACCGCAGGCCTGATGGCCCTGTCCGCTGTTCAGGCTACGACGCCAGCGCTGCTGTGCGGGTAGACTCAACGCTGCCAGCCCCTTTTTGTCGGCATGACTATGGGCGTGCTCCGCGCTTGCAGGAAGCTCTGCCAGGTTTAGTCGGGGCAAATCCAGTAGCTGTCCGTCAATTTGTCCATGGTCGGCATGAACTAACTGGCGATTACCTCCATAGTGTTGCCACCAGCTTTGTAGGGCGTTTTCGCTTTCCGTCGTGGCACGGTCGGTTTTGTTGGCAACAATGATATCTGCGGCGGCCAGCTGATCGCGGAAATTGTCATTGGCGACGCTTTTTTCATCCAGTAACAGCCGCGGGTCAAGAATACAGAGGGTCGCACGCAGATCGATCCACGGTTCGTAAACCGGTGCGGTGAGTAAATCCAGAATCTGTTTAGGGTGGCCGAGGCCGGTGGGTTCAATGAGCAGACGGTCAGGTTTTCCCTGACGTAGCAGCGTATTGAGACCAACCTGCATCGGCAGACCGTTAACGCAGCACATACAGCCGCCGGGGATCTCTTTTAGCAGTGCGCCGCTGTTAGCCAGTAGCGCGCCATCAATGCCAACTTCGCCAAACTCATTAACCAGCACGGCCCACTTCTCAGCAGGATCTTTGTTTGCCAATAAATGAAGAATAGAGGTGGTTTTGCCACTGCCGAGAAAACCGGTGATGAGATTGGTTTTAGTCACATTTACTCCAGAATCATAAATTACCGTAATGGCATTTAACAATCCTGGCGAAAAACGGTGAAAAAGAGAAGGGGTGAGAGGACGAAGACGCGCTTCGTCCTGTTTAATGGCAGAAATCGTTAACTTTTTAACGTATCAATGACAGCCTGATGCGCACCGTATTGGGCAATTCGTTGCCAGGCCTGCTGAATGCCCGCGACAAACTGCGGATTCTGGACGAGATCGGTAGCGAAAATTTCGCGCAGCGAAAGCAGGGCGCTGACACGTTCTGATTCAGTACTCTGTTTAACCAGATCGGCAATTTTCTCACTTAGTGGGTCACGAATATCAATTGCGGCGCCTAAGTCATCCACGCCGCTCACATAACGCATCCAGCCTGCGACACCGAGCGCCAGCAATGGCCACTCACTTTGGCGGGCTAAATGTACGCGGATCCCTTCCAACATGCGCTGGGGTAATTTCTGGCTACCGTCCATCGCAATTTGCCAGGTTTTATGTTTCAACGCTGGGTTGGCAAAACGCTCCAACAGGCTAAGGGCATACTGGTCTAAATCAACGTCGATAATTTGCAGCGTAGGCGCCTGTTCGTTGAGCATCAGACGGTAGGCGGCTTCACGAAATGCGCTGTCCTGCATGCAGTCGCTGATGTGCTGGAACCCGGCCAGATAACCGAGATAAGCCAGAAACGAATGACTGCCGTTCAGCATCCGCAGTTTCATTTGTTCCCACGGCAAGACGTTTTCGACCATCTGAACACCCGCCGTTTCCCATTGTGGGCGGCCACACACAAAATTATCTTCAATCACCCACTGGATAAACGGTTCGCAGCTGATTGCGCAAGGATCGGCAACGCCCAGCTCGCGTGCGATTTCAGCCAGTGACTCTTCGGTAGCGGCAGGAACAATGCGATCCACCATGGTACCCGGGAAGCTGACATGCTCCTGAATCCAGGTTGCCAGTTCTGGTGAACGTTTTTCCGCCATTCCCAGTACGGCGTTTTTTACCACATGACCATTGTCCGGGATATTATCGCAAGAGAGGACGGTAAACGGCTGTAGCCCGCGTTCACGCCGGCGGTGTAGCGCTTCAACAATAATTCCGGGGACAGAGTGCGGTTCAGTCGGTGTTTGCAGATCGTGAGCAATACGTGGATTACTGAGGTCTAACGAGCCTGTAGCCGGATCGATGCAGTAGCCTTTTTCCGTAATGGTTAACGAGACAATAGCCACCTGAGGCTCGCAGAATTTTTCAATAATAGCCGCCAGTGAATCCAGCCTGGCGTTGAGACATTCGTTGACGGAGCCGATAACAATCGGTTGGTTGCCGTTGGCTCCTTTCTCCAGCACGGTAAATAAATGATCCTGTTCGCGCAGTTGGCTCATCAGTCGATCGCCGCTGAACAGACTGATCTCACAAATACCCCAGTCTCCACCCTGCGCATTCAGCACCCTGTCGGTGAGTAACGCCTGATGGGCGCGGTGAAAAGCACCGAAACCAAAATGTACAATCCGCGTTTTTAATTGCTGGCGGTCGTACTGCGGCATCATGACATTTTCCGCCAGTGGCGCTGAGGCAATAGTTTTCATTAAATACACCTGATTAACCATTAATTAACAATGGCAGTATAAAGTTATATGACAGCAAATTGAATTGGTGTGCCTCATTTATCCGGGGAATGTGAGCTTGATCAACCAATCATCGGCAATGTGTTGATCATCTAACGGATGCCTGTATGGTAGTCGTCATTAAGGTGACTTAATTTGGTATAACAACTTGTGGGGTAAAACAATGGAACAAACCTGGCGTTGGTACGGACCTAACGATCCGGTATCGCTTGATGATGTGCGTCAGGCTGGCGCAACGGGTGTTGTAACCGCCTTGCACCATATTCCTAACGGTGAAGTGTGGCCGGTAGAAGAAATTCAACAGCGTCAGGCCATTCTGGCTGAAAAAGGGCTGACCTGGTCGGTGGTGGAAAGTATCCCTGTCCACGAAGATATCAAAACGCGTTCAGGTCAATATCAAACGTGGATTGCCAACTATCAGCAGAGTATCCGTAATCTTGCGACCTGCGGCATCGATACCGTGTGCTATAACTTCATGCCGATCCTCGACTGGACGCGTACCGACCTCGAATATCAGCTGCCGGATGGTTCCAAAGCGCTGCGTTTTGACCAGATTGCCTTTGCAGCTTTCGAGCTGCACATTCTGCAACGCCCGGGAGCTGAAGCGGATTATACCGACGAAGAACAACGCCAGGCGCTGGACTACTTCAATGCTATGAGCGATGCAGAAATTGAAAAGCTGACACGCAATATCATTGCTGGCCTGCCTGGTGCAGAAGAGGGCTATACGCTGGATCAGTTTCGTGCGCGCCTTGCTGAATATGACGGCATCAGTAAAGACGATCTGCGCGAAAATATGGCGGTATTCCTGCGGGCGATTGTGCCAGTGGCAGAAGAAGTCGGCGTGCGTCTGGCCGTGCATCCTGACGATCCGCCGCGCCCGATCCTCGGTCTGCCGCGTATCGTTTCGACTATCGAAGATATGCAGTGGCTGAAAGAAACCGTCGACAGTATTAATAATGGTTTCACCATGTGTACCGGCTCTTACGGCGTGCGCGCTGATAACGATCTGGTGAAAATGATCGAAACCTTTGGCGATCGTATCCACTTCACGCACCTGCGCTCGACCTGTCGTGAAGATAACCCGAAAACGTTCCACGAAGGTGCGCACCTGCAGGGTGATGTGGATATGGTATCGGTGGTGGCTGCCATTTTGAGCGAAGAACAGCGGCGTAAAAAGGCGGGCGACCTGCGTCCTATCCCAATGCGTCCGGATCATGGGCACCAGATGCTTGACGATCTGCACAAGAAAACCAATCCGGGCTACTCGGCGATTGGTCGCCTGAAAGGACTGGCAGAAGTCCGCGGCGTTGAGCTGGCGCTGAAACAAACGCAGTTCCGCGACCTGCTGTAAGTCTAACAACAGGGATTGCGCTACAGGCGCAATCCCTGTTATTCATCAAGGCTGCGCGAGCGCCTGCTCCAGCACTGTCAGCACTTTATTGATCTGCTGTATCTGCAATCCACCAAAACCAAAAAACATAACAGCATCGCTGTTTTCTTTGCGCCATGCGGCTTCTGATCCATTTTCTATATCCGGCAGAGTGTCGAAACGGATCCCAGCCAACAGGCAGCTTTGTTGCAACCTGGCGATGAATTCGGTATGTCTGGCAATGCGTAACGAGAGGTGCAGACCTGCCGTTGCGCCAGCGATTTTCCCTTCGGGAAACAGAGTGGACAGGCCATCGCGTAACAGAGTGAGGCGCGTCGCATAGCTGCAGGCCAGCTTGCTGATATGCGTATAAAAAACCTGATTTTGCATCAGTTCGGCTAAAAATTGCTGCAACAACCACTGACTGCCGTTGTTATTGAGCGCTTTCATGTTCTGTACCGCCGGAAGCAGTTCATCAGGGCAAATAAGATAGCCAAGCCGTGCGCCTGGCCCCAGTGTTTTAGAAAATGTCCCCATATAGATAACCCGGTTGTGATAATCCATGGCTTTCAGCGCGGGAAGGGGATTGTCCCCATAGGTAAAAACGGCATCGTAATCGTCTTCAATGATGTAAGCGCCGACGCGTTGCGCCCACGTTAATAATGACTGACGGCGCTCCAGCGAAAGCACACTTCCCATCGGATACTGATGAGCTGGAGTAACATAACAAAGCTGGGTTTCATATTCGGGTAAATTATCTGTTTGCAGCCCGTGGTTATCTACGGTAATTGACGTAATGTCTGCACCGTAATAATTAAAAAGATGCCATGCGCCAGAATAACAAGGGGATTCGGTCACAATATGGCACTTTTTTTGCTGACTGACAGCATGATGAATAATAAATATTTGGCTGAGCAGTGATAATCCTTCCTGAATCCCGTTGGTAATGATGATGTTCTCTGCTCGGGTATTAATTCCGCGGGATAAATTAAGGTATCTGACCAGTTGCTCACGTAGTGAAAATAATCCATTTGGTGAATGATACCGGGTAAATAATTGTTCTTTAAGTATGCTTGGAGCATTATTCCATTTCCGCCAGCTTGACCAGGGAAAAGCGTTGGGGTCGGGGACGCCCATTCGGCAGTAGCACTCTCGTCCAGGCTCGGCGTAAACATCGGTAGAGACCCCGGCAGCTTTAGGTTTTACCGGTGGGGAGCCTTGGGTTACGGGCACATGAGTTGGGGTTATACGTACAGGCGTGGTGAATATCACTTCATAGCCAATGCCGTGTCGGCTCTTGATTAACCCAGCCGCCATCAGCTTATCATAGGCCATCACTACCGTTATTTTAGCAACGTGCAATACCTGAGCCTGCTCGCGAATAGAGGGGAGTTTGTCTCCACAAAGCAAATCACCCTGCTGAATTGCCTGGAAATAAAATTGAAATATCTGCAGTTGCAGCGGAGTACGGCTTTCTCTATTGAGCGTCAGTGTTAGCATAAAAAATTCCTTATTTACAGATGGTCACTATATTACGAATTTCTGATCTTTACTATTTGACTCACCTCATAGAGTGGATGCTGTTCCTATAATCTGCTTTCGCTGTCTCTATTTTTGATTTTTATTATCCCTTAGCGTGTCGCTATTAAAAAATGGAGGCAAGCATGTCGTGGATAAGAAAGAACGCATTGTGGTGCGCATTCGTCGGGGCGGTAGTAATGGCCTTGGCTATTTGGGGAACGTGGCAAGGCGTTCATTACACCAGTACCACCGAATTTTGCTTATCGTGTCACTCGATGCGCACGGCTGGGGAGGAATATAAAACCAGCGTGCATTTTCGCAACGCGTCTGGCGTGCGGGCTGAGTGTAAGGATTGTCATATTCCACCGGGCGTTGTGCCAACGCTTATTCGTAAAACTGAAGCCTTAAACGATCTCTATCACACCTTTATTTCTCCTTCTATCGACACTCCGGAAAAGTTTGCTGCCAAACGCTCGGAGCTGGCCCAACGGGAGTGGGCGCGCATGAGCGCGAATAATTCAGCGGCGTGTAAATCCTGCCATAGCTATGAGGCAATGGATCATGGCAAGCAATCGGCAAATGCGGCGGCGCAAATGACCGCGGCGGCAGCAAAAGACAGTAACTGTATCGATTGCCACAAAGGAATAGCCCATCACAAACCCGATATGAGCAGCGGTTTTCGCGATCGCTTTAAGCAGCTACAGCGTCAGGGAGATACGCCAACGGATGCGTCCACACTGTTCTCATTAAGCGAAAAATCATTGGCGGCAACGGCAGAAAGTCCGGCAGGGAAGGCGCTGTTATTTCCCGCCACCGAGGCCAAGGTGCTGAAAAAAGAAGGCAGTAACGTCCAGCTCGAAATTACGGGCTGGCGTGAAAGCAAAGGGCGTGGACGGGTGATCACCCAGTATATGGGGAAACGCGTTTTCTCCGCCGTGCTCGATGAGCCCCTGATGGCGAACGTAAAAGTGCTACAAACCCAGGTCGATCCTGATTCACATCAGGAATGGCAGCAGGTGAGCGTCACCGCCTGGACCACCGATCAGGACTTTATCAGCACACTTGCGCCAATCTGGGAGTACTCAGATCAAATGCTGCAATCCACCTGTAGCGCCTGTCATAGCACTCCTCCTACGACCCGATATACCGCTAATGGCTGGATCGCTGGATTGAAAGCCATGTCGACCTATTACCGGCTTAATCCGGTGGAGGAACGTACGTTGTTGAAATACCTCCAGACCCACGCCAGCGATGTGTCTGACACCAACAAAAAGTAAGGATAATGTATGGATATTCATGACTTTAATCCGTCCCGCCGCCGTTTTCTCAGCGGTATGTTGGCGGTGGGTGCTGCCAGCGCACTGGCGCCTAATCCGCTGATATCAAAAGTGTGGGCGGCGGGGGAAAATCCCGAACAGTGGATTCAATCAGGTTCGCACTATGGCGCTTTTGAAGCCAAAGTGGTCAACGGTGAGTGGACCGAAATCCGTCCGTTCAAACATGACAAATATCCCTGCGATATGCTGAACGCGGTGCGTGAAGTGGTCTACAACCCGTCGCGGGTGCGCTACCCGATGGTGCGTCTGGACTGGCTGCTTAAACGTGAGAAGTCGGATCGCAGCCAGCGCGGAGATAACCGTTTTGTACGGGTCAGTTGGGATCAGGCGCTGGATTTGTTTTACGAAGAGCTGGAGCGGGTGCAAAAAACCTATGGTTCATCAGGCGTATTTACCGGGCTTGCTGACTGGCAAATGGTAGGCAAATACCATAAAGCGGGCGGGGCGATGGACCGGGGACTTGGCCTGCATGGTAGCTATGTGACAACTGTCGGCGACTATTCTGCGGCAGCGGCCCAGGTCATTTTACCGCATGTGATTGGTTCACTGGAAGTTTATGAGCAGCAGACGTCACTCCCGCTGGTGATTCAAAACAGCAATACCATCGTGTTGTGGGGTTGCGATCCGATCAAGAACTTGCAGATCGAGTTTTTGGTTCCCGATCACGATGCGTTTGGCTACTGGCAGCAGATTAAAGAGGCGGTAGCGCAGAATAAGATGCGCGTTATCAGCGTTGATCCAGTGCGTAGCAAATCTCAAAACTATCTTGGCTGCGAGCAATTGGCGTTGCGGCCACAAACCGACGTCGCGTTAATGCTGGCACTGGCGCATACCCTGTACGAAGAAAAACTGTACGACACGGCGTTTATTACCGATTACACCGTCGGCTTTGAACAGTTTTTACCGTACCTGCTGGGCGAGAGTGATAAACAGCCGAAAAATGCCGAATGGGCGGCAGAAATCTGCGGGCTGACAGCAGAGCAGATCCGAGACTTCGCCCGCCTGTTGGTGAAAGGCCGGACACAGTTTATGGGCGGTTGGTGCGTACAACGCATGCACCACGGTGAGCAGTATCCGTGGATGCTGGTGGTACTGGCCAGCATGGTCGGTCAAATTGGTTTGCCCGGCGGCGGGGTCGGATTTGGCTGGCACTATAACGGCGGTGGGACGGTAACATCGACCGGGCCAGTGCTCTCCGGGCTGGGGAGTATTACTAATCCCCCGCAGGCGAAGTACAAAGCGGATTTTCGCGGCGCCTCGGAGCATATCCCCACTTCGCGTATCGTTGACTGCCTGCTTGCGGCAGGCAACAAGATTGCCTTCAACGGTGAGACGTTAACGTATCCTGACATCAAAATGGCGATCTACAGTGCGGCCAATCCATTCCACGCCCAGCAGGACAGGAACCGTATGATTGAGGCATGGAAGAAGCTGGAAACCGTGGTGGTGTTAGATCACCAATGGACCGCGTCGTGCCGTTTTGCCGATATCGTTCTGCCTGTGACTACCCGTTTTGAACGTAACGATATTGAGCAGTTTGGCACGCATTCGAATAAAGGGCTGATGGCGCTGCATCAGATTGTTAAACCGCAATACGAAGCGCGGCATGATTTTGACATCTTTGCCGGGCTGTGTAAGCGATTTGATAAGGAAGCGGTGTACCGTGAAAACCGGAATGAAATGCAGTGGATACAGGCGCTTTATGACGAAGGTGTGAAGATGGGGGCGTCGCTCGGTGTTACCTTACCGGACTTTACAACGTTCTGGCAGGGTGACGGATATATTGAATATCCGCCGGGTCAGCCGTGGGTACGTCACGGTGAGTTTCGTGAGCAGCCAGACCTGAATCCGCTGGGAACGCCGTCAGGTCTTATTGAAATCTACAGCAAAACCATCGCGGGCTTTGCCTATGAGGATTGTCCGGGGCATCCGGTGTGGATGGAACCCTTTGAGCGTACCCATAGCGGCAAAAAAGATAAATACCCGCTGCATTTGCAATCCTGCCATCCGGATAAACGTCTACATTCCCAGTTGTGCTCAAGCGAGGCGTTTCGCAACACCTATGCAGTTGCCGGAAGAGAGCCGCTTTATATCAGCGAACAGGATGCCACCACTCGTGGCTTAAAAGCCGGTGATATCGCCCGCGTTTTTAACGCTCGTGGTCAGGTACTGGCTGGCGTGGTAATCAGTCCGGATTTTACCCCTGGCGTGGTCCGTATTCATGAAGGCGCGTGGTACTCCCCGCAGGAAGGGGGGAAAGCCGGGACATTATGCACCTATGGCGACCCGAACGTGCTGAGTGCGGATATCGGTACTTCACAGCTGGCCCAGGGGCCTTCAGCACATACCGTGCTGGTGGAGGTCGAGCGTTATCAGCAGAAAGCCCCGCAGGTGACGGCTTTCGGTGGTCCGCAGATTGTGAAAGAGGAGGGGACCAGTGCAGCATAATCAAATTCATCAGCAGCGGGCGGCTGTGTACCAGTGGTTTTCGCAACTGTTATTTCGTGAGCTGGATGAAAAACAGCTCGCCAGTCTGGAAAATGGCAATAGCCAGGCATGGATTGCCTCACTCGAGGCGATCCCCGGATTATCTGCCAATGTTAAACGTTTTGAGCGTACCCTGGGCCGGGTTCTGCGGCGCGACTCCCGACAGCTGGAGCTGGCCGCAGATTTTGCCTCGTTGTTTCTGCTGGCCCCGCCGGCTAGTGTTTCTCCCTATGCGGGGCACTATCCACACACGACGGCGGCAGAAGAACGTCTGCAAATGAATGTGCTGCTGGTTGAGCAAGGGCTGGCGGCTCGGGAGAATGAACCCTCCGATCATATTGCCGTACAGTTGGCATTAATGGCGAGGATGGTTGCTAAAGAGGAGAAATTCTCCGCGCAGTATTACTTTTTGCATCATCATATTCTGTGCTGGGCACCGTTATTTCGCGACGCTTGTCTGGTGCGGGATAACGAGGGGTTTTATCCTCAGGCGGTTAATCTGATAGTGCGTTTTATGCAAGAGGATGAACAGTATCTGGAGTCGCTGCTGATGGATGATTTTTATTTCAGCAGTCAGCGCTAAAAATGACAAAGGGACAGCCTGCGCTGTAATGCCAGTCAGTAAAGCATTATGGAGAATATTTGATTGCGGCATAGGGTTCCGTTCACCTCAGTGGAGTCATTTCTCTGAAACGCCGTTACCCGTGAACGTGCAAGGGAGGCTCACCGCCGCCTCCCTTGCATCCCAGGCTCCCGGCGGGAAAATCGTCGCTGCGCGAGTTATTCGTCTTATGCCGTCTGCCTGTCGGGTCGGTGCCGAGCCTGCATCCTTGCAGGCCGTCCCCTCTGCCCGCATCCCTGCGGGCAGCCCCGGTCAGCCGTCAACGCCTCATCGATTTTCAGCCGGACCGGGGTCATCGCTTTAACGCTCTGGCTTCCAGTTAAATCTGTTTTGCTGTTTAAACAAAAAACGCAGGTGGTCAGGTGTGGGCTGGTCCGGCTGAAAATTGCCGACGTGTTTCCGTAAGGCCGGGAGAACCCGCATGGATGCGGGTTCAGGGCGCGTTTTGCAGGGACGCTACCTCGCGCCCGGCCCGGTAGCCTGGAGGAATAAGCGGAGGGAACCACGAAGTGGCAATTTTCCCGCCGGGAGCCGGGATTGTTAAGGGTACGGCGATAGTACCCTTAACACGTTCACAGGCAGTATGGTTTCAGAGAAGTGATACCACTAAAGTGAACGGAACATTTTGCCAGAGATAACATGCCATTATCTTTGGTTCACCTGTAACGACAGGAGATTAATCTGCACGGCCCATATAGCGACGCTCTTCGATATGAATACGGATTTTTTCACCCGCACTCAAATACTCAGGAACCTGGATCACCAGACCGGTGCTCAGGGTTGCTGGCTTGTTGCGCGCACTCGCTGAAGCACCTTTAATACCCGGTGAGGTTTCAACGATTTCCAGGTCTACGGTCTGCGGCAGTTCAAGCGCCAGCAGTTGGCCGTCCCAGGTCAGTACCTGCATATCCGGCATACCGCCTTCCGGCATGAACAGCAGCTCTTCTTCAATCTGGTCTTTGGTGAAGGTATACGGGGTATAGTCTTCTTTATCCATAAAGATATATTCGTTGCCATCGACGTAGGAGAAATCAACCCCGCGGCGGCTCAGGGTGACGGTATCCACGATATCGTCGCCTTTGAAGCGCTCTTCAACTTTCAGACCGGTACGCACATCAGAAAAACGCATTTTGTACAGCGTAGCTGCACCACGTGCAGACGGTGATTGAATATCGATATCTTTTACAATCAGCAGCTTGCCGTTGTAGTTCAGTACCATACCTTTTTTAATTTCGTTCGCTCTTGGCATCGAAAAAATCCTGTAGTGAGGAGTGTCTAAAATATCGCGTAAAACTACTCGCGCCGGGGCATTCAGGCAAGCGGAATTCATGCTTTTGCTGGTGCCAAAAAGGTGGTACTGTGTGCTTCCCGCACAATCCGATGGTTTACGATAAAGAGAGTACTGTATGGAATGCCGTCCGGATTGTGGTGCATGCTGCACCGCGCCTTCAATCTCCAGTCCCATCCCTGGCATGCCTGATGGCAAGCCCAATAGTCAATTATTCACAGTATAAAAACGACTTAACTAAGAAGATATGACTTTCTTGCTAAGTGTTTCAATTGCATGTGAAAAACATTCCCCATACCCAATTTTAGACAGCTGTAATAACTCATTTAGTCCAGAATGACTTGTGAACGAAAGATTTTCATATAGACATATAGGAATTTCTGTATTGTCTTTAAATCGTCTGTCAGGACCACCCGATTTGTTAACATACTTCCATGTCCTGCCAACGACTAAGGCATCTCCGGGCACACTTTCGCTTTCAATGAACTGACTATTACCAACGTTAATGAATAGTTGGTCATAACTAACAGCACCGACACCGTCACGGTCAAAAACGAGTACTCTATCTGGAAAGAAATGTAATGTTTGACGACCTACATTGATGGCAATCGTCTCAATATTTGTTTTAACGAAGGGAGGATTTGATTTGCTGATAGAGGTTGTTTTTCTACGTAGCAAGTTACTTGCTCCGGCATGATATTTAGGGTCATAAACAGCTCCAGAAGCTTCTACATGCCATACCTTTGAGCAGCTTGCAAGCATAGCCCCACTATCATGAAGTTGCTGGTAACATGCCATCATTTCGTCATCAAAGTCATAAAAAAGAACAGTGGTCTTTCTTAGCTGATCGTACATGTAAGCAAAAACGGAAACAGCTCCCCCTGCGATAAATCCTATTGCCAGGCACCACTCAGGCCATGCCTGTGAAAAACCGTAAAGTAAAATTGCAATCGAAAGGAAAATAGCGAAGGGCCATATTTGTAACTTCTTACGTTTGTTATTCAACTCTTCAAGCAGTTCTCGGGAATTGGAATCAACGATTTCCGAGATATGAGATGACTCGATTTCCTCAAGAGGTGCATGCGTATTGTCATGTTCTACTGGGGATTCATCAGGTACACGTTGAACCTTCTTGCCGTCCTGTGGGATCATACTTGGTGAAAGCGAAGCACGATAATAGACCCCGCCAGCGCCGATGTGGATGTAATTTCCTCTTGGGCCAGTACCAATCCTCAGTCCTTTTATACCAATAGATGCACCGACTCCTGATTTGGATAGGTTGAATCTCATCGGTCCAACGCGAATGCTCTTCTTAACATAAAAGCCCATAGTAACTCCATGTAATAAGTTGCATGACAGTACTTCTGAGCAAGATTTTACACTGAAAAAAAGAATAGGTTAAGAAAAGCATGGGAACGAATTTATGTTTTTACTTATTTTTTCAATACATTAGAAGTTAACGGCTACATTCTGAAAGCATAGATATAGATGGCAGGCTACCAGTCAGTAGGACATTCTGTTACTGTCAATAATTGAGTGGGGGATGAGCAAGGATTCTATAATGAAGTGTCGTATCGATTGCGGGGCTTGTTGTACTGCACCTTCGATTTCAAGTCCAATTCCGGGAATGCCGCAGGGGAAACCAGCTAATGTAAGATGTGTTCAGTTATCGGAGGATAACCTATGTAGCATCTTTGGCTCACCCCTGCGCCCTAAAGTATGCGGCAGTCTACAACCGTCGATAGATATGTGTTCTACGAACCGTGAAGAAGCTTTTATTTACCTTATCCAGTTAGAGGAAGCAACAGCACCTTCGATTGGGAACAGTTTCCATCTATAATTTCATTCTGCGTTATCATATTTTTTTAACCGCTCGACTTCCTTGCGTAAAGCTTCATACTCAACCAACAAAGATGCATAGTCAGAAGGCGGTTTACCTTCGGATAATTTTTTAGTTTTTGATGGACCACGTCTTTTTGTAACCAGTTTGTATTCAGAATGAAAACGAAGGTTAATATACCCATATTTCGTATCGGGGTTAGTTAGGTTGTAAGTTGTTTTATAGACCGAACGTCTGGTTGATGAGTCTATTGATATGATGTCATTAGTAAAAACCATCTCAGGTGCAGATAGGTACGCGACATTGTCTTCACAGACAAAAAGATAACATAAAGCCGATTGGCTGTTTTCAAGTGGTGCAATGATCCAGCGGGCAATCCCTATCAATTTATGATCAGGAAGCCGTTGTTTAATTTTTCTGACCCGGTCCACTTCACTTTTATCGAGGTCCAGAATGAGTGCTATTTGGCTGAAAGAACGTTTAAAAATGAATTGCGACTTTACTCGGTTATTGCCAACTCGGTTCAGTTTTACCGTGGATTCGCGAAGGAAATAGGGTTCTTTTTGTATTCTTTTGGGAAAAATTGTAAAGTGTAAATTCATGGTTTCGTCTACCTAGATTCGTTGTTGATGCCATTATTTATCATCTTTCGTGGGCAATCAAAATTTGCATGTCCCAAAAAACGCGACATGCAAAGATATGTATTTTTAACTTGCTGATATATATAAGTTTTTATTTGCATTAAAACGCCTTAAAAGAGACATGAAAAAGACGTGTATACTTGTAACTCATTGGTTTGTATGGGTTTTGTTTTTACCTATAATATATAGCAACTTCGGCTGCGCCTCGTTGAAATCATACCCAAGCAATAATTCTGAAAGGTTTCGAGCGAAGCGAGTTCAGACGTGAGCGTAGCGAACGGATGACAGGGATCAGCCTAATCAGAACTTTTAATAACATAATATAACTACTACGAGTCGCGTAGCGACGAAGTATCACGCAGTGAGCGAAGCGAACAAGTGATAGTCTTACTGTTAACATTCAAAAATGCTGTGTGTCACTTCGGCTTCGCCTCGTGAAACTTCGTCGCTACGCGACTCGTCGGTAATAATTAGGTCGGTAGATTTGGTAAGGTAAAAGACAGTGATCTGAATATACGTTAATTGTATTTGTTTAAAGCTGTAATGTTCTTCGTTCGTGATTCATCATCCTTCCAGATCTTACACACTGGTTTTCCTGTATCGTTTCATTGCTGTGCTCCCCAATTTCAAAGAGGATACAATCTTCGATTGGCTCAACCTTTTCGCTCTAACGAATACATACGCAAACTGTTCAAACGATTACGTGCCCGCCTGGAGTCAGGGAACAACGGTTTATCGGAACCTATTATCGATTTTGCGTACGGTTGGGTTTGCGAACAGGAAAAGGCATCACAGCCCCATTACCATTGCTGGATTGCACTTCCAAATCGTTCGGTAAGGTGGTTTGGAACTCCTGAAAGAGGGATCGCTGGTATTATTACGGAAATCTGGATGAAACTGACAGGTGGTAAAGCAACGCTGGTAAACTTGTCTAAAGCTACGAAGGACTATCCCGATCACTACGTCATTCATCGTGAATATCCTTCATCACTTGAAGGTCCGATATTCTGGCTATCTTACCTGGCAAAAGAACGCGGTAAGTTGCAAACAGGGAAGGGAACACGCATGTACTCAACATCGAAATTGAGTCGTAAAGCACTGGATTCGTAAATATCGCACAGGAAGCCCGTAGTGCGTTTTTCTTTGTAAGTTATGCGATTGCATTACCCATGTCATGAAAAGCGCTTAGGATCGCACTCAGGACGTTTGAGAGCATGACCAATACATGATTAACTTGATGCTTCGGTCATGTGTTTGATGACTTAACGATAATTGCTTTGCTTATAGCTGTATACATTACTTCAAAATTCCGAGCGAAGCGAGGGACACGAACGAAGTGAGTGTTAACAGATAAACTATAGAACTACATAATTATAATATTATATTTTATATATAGAGAAAAATGTAGTTTTTGGACTGGTTTTTAACCAGTTGTAAACCATCCGTCTTCGCTTCGCTTGACGGAACTCACTTCGCTCGTAATTCAGGATATCTCTTCAACATTTGAAGCGAAGGACACGAACGTAGTGAGTGTGTTATGAATTCACAACCCGCAGAATGTTTTGTTCAATGATCACTGTACGGTCAGAACCGAATAATAAAATGTATTAGCTCAGATTTGCACCGTTGGTAACATTTGTCACAAAGCCAGACCCAATTTGACATTCCGCTCCGAGTCAACAGCGGACATTACTGACATCAAATTTTGTTAAGCTACAGTGAGGAGTTCAGCATGTATAATGCTTTTACTATTCCATATGGAACCCTAACATGAATCGTTTGACTGAGATTGGTTTTATCAAGGTGGGATTCTGGCAGATTATAGACGGTAGCCTGAAGTACCATCTCGATGACAGATTCACAGATGTTAAGAACAACCTCTATGCATTTGTTTGTGATGGTGAGGTAAAATACGTTGGTAAAACCACTCGTCTATTACGTAACAGGATGTACCATTATTCACGTCCAGGCCCTTCCCAGACTACGAATATAAAAAATAACGCTAACATCATTGAGATGCTATCTAATAATGTTGCCGTTGATATCTTAGTGCTTCCAGATTCGGGACTGATGCACTACGGGCAATTTCACTTAAATCTTGCTGCTGGTCTTGAGGATTCCATCATTAGTGCCATTAACCCTGAATGGAATGGAATTCAGAGGCCAGAACTGAAGTGTGAGGAAGTAATATCAACTGAAGCTGAAATCATCACACATAGCAGTATTAAACAATTCACTTTCAACATGACAGATACGTACTGGCGAAGAGGATTCTTTAATGTGCCGGTAGTAAGTTCTCAAAAGTTTGGTAAAGACGGTGAGAACATCAAGATTGTTCTTCATGATGGCATGTCTTCCATCACGGCAATGATTAACCGAACTGCCAATCAGTCTGGTTCACCCCGCATTATGGGGGGCGTTGAGCTTAGGCAGTATTTTCAACTCAATTACACAATTGGTGATGTTGTACCTTTCGAGGTGCTCACACAAAATATGATGAAGCTAAAATGAAAGATTATTTTTTCCTTCTTACAGTCGTATCAGCCTGAACGTTCCGCAGGTTGGCCTGCTCGCTGTCAATTAAATACGCAGATTTTATCAAAGTGGATCCGGTAGTAATAAACAACGAACGTCCTCTTCGCTCAGGACGGATGGTCAGATTCGAGTACGTTCTGTCTGCGTGACCTGCCCCCACGATTAGATACAACACTCAGTTAGTAACGTCGGAATCTTCATTCTCAGAATGACCCTTTCTCCAGCCCGCTGCAAATTCAGACGGTGTCTGATAATTCAGCGTGGAGTGCGGGCGGCATTCGTTATAATCCTGCCGCCAGTCATTAATAATTTTCCTGGCATGAACGATATCGCTGAACCAGTGCTCATTCAAACATTCATCGCGAAATCGTCCGTTAAAGCTCTCAATAAATCCGTTCTGCGTTGGCTTGCCCGGCTGGATTAAGCGCAACTCAACACCATGCTCAAAGGCCCATTGATCCAGTGCACGGCAAGTGAACTCCGGCCCCTGGTCAGTTCTTATCGTCGCCGGATAGCCTCGAAACAGTGCAATGCTGTCCAGAATACGCGTGACCTGAACGCCTGAAATCCCAAAGGCAACAGTGACCGTCAGGCATTCCTTTGTGAAATCATCGACGCAGGTAAGACACTTGATCCTGCGACCGGTGGAAAGTGCGTCCATGACGAAATCCATCGACCAGGTCAGATTGGGCGCCGCCGGACGGAGCAGCGGCAGACGTTCTGTTGCCAGCCCTTTACGACGTCTTCTGCGTTTTACGCCCAGGCCACTGAGGTGATAAAGCCGGTACACGCGCTTATGATTAACATGAAGCCCTTCACGGCGCAGCAACTGCCAAATACGACGGTAGCCAAAACGCCTGCGCTCCAGTGCCAGCTCAGTGATGCGCCCTGATAAATGCGCATCAGCAGCCGGACGGTGAGCCTCATAGCGGCAGGTCGACAGGGATAAACCTGTAAGCCTGCAGGCACGACGTTGCGACAGACCGGTCGCATCACACATCAACATCACGGCTTCCCGCTTCTGGTCTGTCGTCAGTACTTTCGCCCAAGAGCCACCTGAAGCGCCTCTTTATCCAGCATGGCTTCGGCAAGCAGCTTCTTGAGTCTGGTGTTCTCTTCCTCAAGCGACTTCAGGCGCTTAACTTCAGGCACCTCCATACCGCCATACTTCTTACGCCAGGTGTAAAACGTGGCATCGGAAATGGCATGCTTGCGGCAGAGTTCACGGGCGGGTACCCCAGCTTCGGCTTCGCGGAGAATACTGATGATCTGTTCGTCGGAAAAACGCTTCTTCATGGGGATGTCCTCATGTGGCTTATGAAGACATTACTAACATCGGGGTGTACTAATCAACGGGGAGCAGGTCATGCGCATTAATCCGGTCAGAATCGAATATAATTAGCTTACTAACTCCTTCTTGATTCGGTAAAAGGTGGCGCGACTGATATCTGCTGCTTTCATGATGTGGGCTGGTTTAACGTTCTGTGCCAGCATTTCCCGAACCACTTCACGGGCTTGCATATCTTTTTCTTTCCCCGTATACAAACCTGCCTGTTTTGCTTTTGCGATCCCTTGTGCCTGGCGTTTACGCCGGGTTTCATAATCTTGTCGTGCCATTGTCGCGAGGATATCGATCAGCATGGCATTAACTGCTCTCAAAATGCCGCTGGTTAGGTCACTACCAGACATTTCAACCATCTGCCAGCTTGTTGGCAAATCCATTGATACAATAACCAGCCCTTTACTGTTCAGCGTAGCTTTGAGTTCAGCCCATTCTTCATGTTGAAGACGACTGAGACGGTCAATCGCTTCAATAAGAAGCAGATCGCCAGGTTGTGCTTCTTCAAGAAGATGCATTAGTTCCACACGCTCCAGCTTCGCACCGCTGGCATTCTCAATGTATTCTCCGGCAATCGACCAGTTTTTGCTTTGCGCAAATTCGCGCAAGCTAACTAATGCACGGTCAGCATGTTGGCCTTCAGTAGATGCACGGCAGTAGATACGGACATTCATTATGAATTCTCTTTTAAGTATCAAATCAATACCCATATGATACATTACATTGTTTTGTAGTCAATAGGGTTGAATTTGATTGTATTGAGACTTCTTATCATGGTCTTTATCAGGTATACCTAAAAGAGATATTGTATTGAATGTTCTCAGATCATGCTTGGGGTATACGATGTAGTCAGTTCCTGTAACTGAACCACTCAGTTTGCATTTCAGTAGGTCTTTATCAATTACAGCGAGCCACTACTGGGGACCGGAATAGTCTAGCATCTACATAACCAGTTTTTTGCCATAATAACCTGTAAAATAATTTTAGTTTGCCGAATACGTAACACTGAACGTAAGCGTATAGTTGTGGTAACTGTCAATTTTTTCATATTCTGTTAAGAATAAATTAATGTTTAAAAATTATGATAAATGAATGTCATCACAAACATGGCACGTCCTTTACAGGAATAAATCTCACCAATTATTATATTTTCGCCACAGAACCTGTCCGGGAAGGATAGTCTGTTTAGTATTAACTGTTGATGCTGTTATAAGGAGTTTCTGGTGCAGGTAAACAAATTTACGGATGATATTGATATTAGTTCTCATGAGCGTTTCATCGCGGCCCGTAAAAGTACGTGGGTTAGTGTGCTTGTTAATTGTTTTCTGACATCCGGGCAGGTGATTACTGGTATATTTTCTGGATCTCAGGGACTTATCGCGGATGGTATTCATTCCCTGTCTGATTTAGTCTCAGACTTTGTTGTACTCATTGCAAACCATAAAAGTAAAAAAAATCCCGATGATGACCATCACTACGGTCATCATCGTTATGAAAATGGTGCATCATTAATTCTGGGGACAATTTTATTTATTGTTGGCATCGGCATGTTATGGTCAGCAGTAAATAAAATGAAACAACCAGATGATATTCCTCAGGTACATATTGTTGCTCTGTGGGTGGCTTTAGCCGCACTGGTTATCAAAGAGCTTCTTTTTCGCTATATGCTTGCCGTAGCAACCCGAGTAAAATCCACTATGCTGGTCGCTAATGCCTGGCATGCACGCTCTGATGCCGCTTCGTCTTTGGTTGTGGCTATTGGTATTATTGGGAACTTATCAGGTTTTAAATTACTCGACCCAGTTGCTGCAATGGTTGTCGGACTGATTGTAACCAGAATGGGATATTCATTTATGTCAGATTCGCTTCATGACTTGATGGACAGATCCGTGGATATTGAAACTGAAAATAAAATAAAAACCACATTATTGTCAACGCCTGGAGTTGAAGGTATCCATGATCTCAAAACCCGTAAAATGGGAGATCTTGTTGTTGTTGATGTTCATCTGGAAATTAATGGTAATTTATCAGTGAAAGTAGGGCATGACATTGCTGTTTTAGCCAGGAAATCAGTTTTAGATAATCATCATGTATTAAATGTCATGACGCATGTTGACCCTTTTTTTAAGGAGGGAAGTGGCCTTGATTATGGAAGTGTAAATAATCATAAACAATAATTTTAATGCTGATTTTCTTCGGGGAAATTGGCAAATAATTATTTTCTTTGCTCAATGTTACGTCTTCGGATTGTGATTTTTTTAAATGATAGTAAACAATGTGGGGTTATTATGAGAAAAATTATGCATAGTGTTATAATAGGAACAGCCCTTGTTTTATCTACCAGTGTAATAGCTGGTTCTGACGGTGTTGAACATGCCATGAAGATGATGAATAAAAGCTACCGCGCAGCACTTAAGGAGGAGGACGTTACATCTTTCAGGAAAGATATGCAGGATCTGAAATCAACAGCAGAGTCCATCTTGAACGGCCCGGTAGAGGGGTATGACAGGGAAACGTATGTTGCAGGTATGTCACTTCTGATTGATGAGGTAACTGCTGTTGAAAGTACCGCTGAAAAGGAAGGTCTTGACGCTGGGAAAATTGCAGCACAGAAACTGGGCAGTATGATGAGAAAATACCATAATAAACTTGGCGTTGACTGAACCGGGAACTATCAGGAGAAAGTAGATATGCTGGAAAGATATCCCGGAACTGACATGATATAGCTGCTTGTATTAGAATGGATAGTTATGCCCTGGTGAAGAAATTCTAATACGTTATCTTATCTGCTCAGTACATATAAAAATGTTGGGGTCGCAAACATGCTTACCGATGCTACATTGCCTCAACATAAGCTAAGTCCTATTGATGTTGCACGGGGCGGATATACCCGCTTCGTGCTTCACTGAAACATACTGATGATCTCTTGGCTGGAAAAACACTTCTTCATGGTAATCTCTTCATATTACTGATGTGATGTACTATAGGTTTAGATACCATTCTCTGATTAAAGAGTATTGTTTAGTTCCGATAAGTTAAGGTTTCGTTAATAAAAAGGCATGTTGATTTGGTCAACCACCCCTAACAAAGTGGCTAAATTATGAATGAAAATTTACGTAATGCTCTCCCTCACAAAGACACACCATTTCTACGTGTGCTTCATATCATCTTAGCTGTATTGATTTTATTGCAGATTGTTAGTTCAAATCTTACCGAAAGCGATGCTCTCAGTGACTATACTCTCACAGGGTTCGTTACATGGTTCCATGTTATCACTGGATTATCACTGATTGTTCTTGGGTTAATCATGCTTGCATGGATGCTGACACAACGAGGATTTCATTACTATTTTGCTTGGCTGACTCTTGATTTTCGAGGTGTGGTTGAAGATATCAAAATGCTGATGTCATTCCGTCTCCCTGAAGCTCATGCTGGTGGGATTGCTGCCTTAGTCCAGGGGCTTGGTGTACTTGCGCTATTGGGCGTTGCATCATGTGGTGGTTTCTGGTTTGCACTCAATACAATTCCTGGAATGTCGCCAGTGCTGACAGAAAGTGTCCTAAATTTGCATAAGTTTCTGACTGTATTTATTGAAACCTATTTCTGGGCGCATGGTTCGATGGGGTTGCTGCATATATTTCTCACCATCCGTAGCCAAAGGAAAAATTCCGTTACGGAATAGTGTGATAGATTGATGATTAATAAAGTGTGCTGTAATGGCTGGATAAAATTGACTACAATAGTTTAATTATCTGTCAAGGCATTCTTATATGTCCGTAATTCCGATTAGTGTGCGTAGTTGAAGGAAAGCAAAGATATGCATCTTGAACGACACAGCATCGAAAAAGTGGGATGGCTTCGGGCGGCTGTACTGGGGGCAAATGACGGAATTGTTTCGACAGCAAGCCTTGTCCTTGGTGTTGCGTCAGCAAACACCAGTTCTTCGGGAGTTTTACTTGCTGGTGTTGCCGGACTGGTTTCTGGTGCGATGTCGATGGCAACGGGAGAATATGTTTCAGTCTCATCTCAGGCTGATACCGAAAACGCTGCACTTGCTCAGGAAAAAAGGGAGTTGGAAACCGATTATGAAGGTGAAATGCAGGAACTGACTTCACTTTATATACAACGTGGACTGGATCCTGTGCTTGCCTATAGGGTTGCAGAGCAGCTCATGGCGAGAAATGCTCTGGATGCTCATGCCCGTGAAGAACTTGGGCTGACGGATACAAACTCTGCACAGCCCCTTCAGGCTGCTGTCTTTTCTGCTCTGAGTTTTTCTGCTGGTGCCGTGTTACCTTTAATAGTTGCATGGTTATCTCCTCCAAAGCAGGTTTTTTTGTTTATTATCCTTTCCACCCTTTTTTCACTGGTGGTCCTTGGTTATATATCCTCTGTTGCAGGTAAAGCACCTCCTGTCAGGGCGATCATAAGAATTATGTTCTGGAGTACACTGGCTATGTTTTTGTCGATGGGGATTGGTCATTTTGCAGGGCAGGTCCTGCTTTAATGTTCTGTCGCGATATTTCGAGTCGTATGTCATAAAAAAAAACGCTAATGTAGCTCCTTACAGGTTTTATTCCCCTTGGTACAGTGTCCATTGAAGAAAGATGCAGGGGCTTGGCCCCTGCATTTGAAGAGAATAAATAATGTTACTTAAGACAAATCTCCCGATCATAGACTCCACCATTCACAGCCAACATTTGCCTTTTCTTTTTTGAAATCATACCAGTCATGATTTGCGAATCATCTAAAAAAATACCTTCAAATGTTCCAGGACGTGCATGCCATCCTGCAATAATTACTGTATCTCCAACGTTTAACTTTGCTACCTTATCGTTATTATAATCCGTATTTTCAAAAATAAACTTTAGTCCTTCATTTGAACCAGAAATATACAATGTAACTAACGGATTCTTACTGAATGTAACAGTACCGATTTTTTTTATTTTACCTGTAACCATCAATCGGCACTTTTTGAAATCGTTAGTTGCACTAAACTCATGTTCTTTAAATCGTGAATAAACCTCTTCAGCTGTATAAAGTCTCGGAAGTATATCGATGATAGATGGTCTAGATAATTGCGAGATTTGCTGTAAAGAAACAGTATTTGCGTGTAAAGTCGGTTTTACTTCAGTTGATTTTGCTTGGCATGGAGTTATTGCAATCCCCTGAAATACGTAAAAACTGAAGGTGATAGCAACAGTTATGACTGATTGTTTTATGCGATATTCAATTCGTGATTTCATTGTAATCTTCCATAAATTCTATCTTAACAATCTTATTACCATTGTGGTAAATTTTCACGTCGTCAGACGGAATCTTCACTGCATTACGGATCTCATTCATTGTATCGTTAGATAACATACCGCAGCCTTCCATATACATAACCTTACGGGTGTTGGTATCTGATGTATTAGTGAAGCCGCTGCTGACCCATGAATCAGGTATTTCGACTCCATGTATCAGATTCATATATTCAACGATAAACGTATCTGTCAGGTGAAAATGTCCAACCATGTATTTTCCGTTATAGGTTTGACTAGAAGACGAAGTTATCCAGTCGTTTTTTAAAACCAAAGTCAGGGCATTATTTTTCATTTTCAGACTCCAGTTCACGAATACGGTTTTTCGTCATGTCGGTAAGACATTTCTGTTCATTATTGCAACCGGATTTTTGCTTTATCCATTCTCTTTGGGAAGGGAGTAATCGTTTTCTAGTTTCAGGGCTAAGGTTTTTCCAGACCGAATTTAGTTTCTCATCGCTTGCTTTATAACTGTGTGTATCGACATTTGAGGTTACTGCATTGTTTTTGGTGGCTTCGCGGTTGTTATTATAGAAAATGGGTGCACGAACTCCCTGAGCATAATCTTTAGCTGCTTTGTCCCACACTCCTTGACCATTGGCAGTCAGTATTTTTCTGAACTCTGTAGTGTTGAAACTGTAACTGCGGATCTCGCCATTGAAATCTAGTTTCACGTTGACGGTGGTTGACTTCGCAATGCCAGTCAAGAAATCCCCAGCTTCTGAACCAAGTGAACAGACTAATTCCTTCGTATCGTCGTTATTCTTTGGGCGTAGTCCGTGCATCGTGAATCTGCCGTTATCAGTTGTAGCAGTGATATCTACCAGCGGCACGATCGAGGATGATTGCTTTGTTATCGCGAAGCATATTCCCTTCAGATTTACATCCCTGTCCATTCCGAGAAACATCAGGGCGTTTTTGTCGTTGCTGGCGACACCTGCTGATTTCGCCTCTGGCAAGAAATAGACGGTACTGGAGGCGGCGGTTATAGCTGAAATGAGAACAACGCCTGATGCCATGATTTTTAACGTTTTTATAAGGATAGTCATTCTGGATACCTTCTTTCTATTGCACTCCATCGGGGGCAGATCACCATCCCGTGAGTCTTGCTAGTGAGAAACACTACTCGAAGAATCATGATCTTACATTGATCTGTAAAATCTATCAATAATGTAAAATCGATCTATAAAAACGATCGATTGTGGTGTGTATAATTCCGAGATTGCTTTGATGTAACGGAAACGGAGATAGGGCTATTGAGGGCGTTGGTAGGCTTCCCCTTGACAGGTATGCAAGGGGAGAGTGATTTACTGTAAAAGTTTTTCTAAGTCTTCCAGCGAGTTAATCTCGTATTTAATACCGTTGACAGTTGCATACGATTTACTTGTAGTGCTAGCTACCTTGATAGCCAATCCATTACCTTCGTTTTGGTTTACACCATCCTCCAGCTTGGTTATAAACGTCGGGTTTAGAATGCTGACTTCATGCTTGTCCTTAATATGCTGTGCAAATTTTTCAGGTGAAATCAGTTCATCAATGAAGGAGTGCAACACAAGTCCTTGCATTTTTAGTAAGTCATGATCATTTACTGTCTGTGCTTCTACATACGAAACACCAGGTGATCGGTTTCGATTGAACTTAATCACGATTCTCTGTTTTGTCTCGTCGGCGAAGGTTACTTCAAAATGACCATACCGCCCATCAATGTCATAGCAATCAATACGTTTGATAGCTTGCTTTATCTTCAGCCTAATTCGCTTACGATCAGGGTTTTTAGTGTCATGAACATCGAAATTTCGGAATTGATCCCAGCCAGTAGTTTGAATTTCTGAGCGGCTGATTTTGTACTGTTGATATTCTCGCTCAAGCGTTATTTTTTTCTGTTTATTGGCATTAATCTGATCTGCCAATTCTTCGAGGTCATCTGTCAAAGTTGCCAGCTTTAGCAGCTTTTTAACAGCTTCAGATGCCTTTTCAATCTCAGATTCGTACCAAGCCGTTTTATCTTCTTGGTGGTTGTTCCAGACGTGATCAGCGATTAGTTGCAAAACAGTGTGCTCAAGCTGGTATGACGTAAAACCTTTTTTACCGCAAGGTTTACCCTGAACGATTTTTGAACCACATATATAACGGTACTTGTTTTCACTTGAACCAGATTTGAACATGAAAGAACCACATTTTCCGCAAAAAAGAATACCGATACCTGAGAGTAGCGGGATTTCTGGTTCAGGATTACCTGCTGGATATTTTGATGAATTACGAGTGATGGCGCGGTGTCGATCTAATTTCGAAAGTGTCAAGTAGTCCACCTCCGACATAAGAGCAGGGTAGTAATCAGGGATAATGAATGTTTCTTTTAACGGCTCATCTGATTCGGAATCGTATATGATGACACCTGATTCATCACGTTTATCCAGCGTAAAGGTTTTTTGTCCGTGAACAGTGGGGTTCAAAAATGTCCTGATCAAATGTTTACCCCATTGTTCAGTTTTGGGTGTCAGCGCTTGACCTGTCTGGTCTTTATAAACCCTCTTTTTAGGGGCAGGGTAATGTTCGTTAAGATATCGTTGGATTCCAAGAAGAGTTTCACCGTTTTGTTTAAGTTCGATAATCTTCTGAGCTGCGGTAAAATATAGAGGATGTGGAGTAACGTATCCTGATTTTGTATCTACCCACCAAACATTCTGACCGACTGATTCTATTGCTTTTGCTGGTGTTCCCGATTCTCTTGTCAGGTTGTGTCGTATCAACGAACGGGCCTGGGCTTCAACTCGATTCTTTTTTGTCAACGACTCGTCGTGGGCGCGTGTGAACATCAACAATGAAATGATTAAATCGGTTGGATTATTCTTTACGTCCGCGTACTTATAGACCTTCTCATCCATGCCAGTAACAACGACTATCCCCCTGCTAAGTATGTTCTTGAATATATCCAAAGCGCTCCAGGCATCATCACGACTAATGCGGTCAAGATTTTCGACGACTAGCCACGAGCCAACGGGAACCTTCGCCCCAATCTGCTTGATGAACTCCGATAGCTTCCCTTCATGAGCATTTTTTCCTTTGAACGCAGACATGCCGAGATCGTGGAAAGCCGTTGTATCAAGTTCGAGATTATAACGGGCCGCAATTTTTAGAGCGGTATCTTGCTGACGCTCCAGGGAGTTACCTTCCCGTTGTTTCACAGATGAAAAACGCACGTACGAATATAGCTTGGGTTTCATTGAGTGTGATTCCCTTCGGATGGTATTGATTGATCAGATAGATCTGATGCTAACAGCAGGAATGTGAATTTTAAACAGTGAATAATTATATGTTAGGCAAACCTGCTAATACGCCATGCGTTCAGCTGGATGAATCCCTGCGTTGCAAAATTTTTGCTTCGCCGCTACGACCAAAAGTGTGCGGCGGTTTACAGCCCAGTGCGGAAATGTGCGGACAGACGACGCACCAGGCCATGGTATATCTCATCGAGCTTGAAGCGCTGACCGCGCCTTAAACGTCCTTGATGCGCGCCAGGCACACGACGGTGGCGACGATCATTACCAGCGCAAACCAGAACACCGCGTGATAGTTCCAGATTTCAGCGGCAATCCCCGCCAGCGATCCGGCAATAATCCAGCCCACGCGAATGGTATTCGTATAGAGGGTCGTTGCTGAGCCTGCCTGTCCTGGCATCAGATCCTGGAAATAGAGCATGCCAATCCCGCCGAGGATGCCGATGTAAATCGCGTTCAGCAGCTGTAAGCCAAGTAATATCGCCGGAGAGTGAGCCAGCAGCATACCGGCATAAAAGAAGAACCCGGCGACGACAGCAATTCTCATCAACAGACGTTTGCCCAGACGCTTTGCAAAATAGCCAGCAATCAACATGGTCGGGATTTCCAGTCCGGCTGCGGTACCCATCATGATGCCAGCCAGTTTTTCCGGCAGATGCAGTTCGTTGATGATAAACAGCGGCATATTAATGATATAGAGACTATTAGTGCCCCACATTAATGTGCAGATAACAAACAGCAGCAGCGTGTCGCGTCGATTGCGGCGTGGGGCCTCAACTGCGCCTGTTGCGAGCGGCACGTTTTTACTCATCGAAGGTAAAAATAACCAGACCATTACGCCGCAGACAACAAACGCCACCGCTGCGCTGAGATACATCACCGTAAAGCTGAACCCCATGGCCAGCGCGTAGGCCAGCGGTGGGCCAATTACCCAGGCCAGCGAAACCTGCGCACGTAATATTGAGCTGAACATGACGGCTTCCCGACCTGTGCGGTCGGCGTGTTCACGGGCGAGAGCGAACATTTGCGGGTTGGCAGTCGATCCAAAGCTGCTGAGGAATACCCCGATAAACAGCAGAATAAAATAGTTACGGTTCCAGGCGAACAGCACGCAGGCCAGCATCCCCAGCACGCAGCAAAACACAATCAGGTTTTTGCGATCGCCTTTTTTATCCGAGCGCCCGGCCAGAAACTGACTCACCAAAATGCCGATCACGGCGCTGCCGGTAAAAAAGAACCCGACCATGCCGGGACGGGCATGGACTTCATCCGTCAGAAAAAGGCTAAGCGTTGGCGTCTGCAACGCACCGGCGATACCCGTCAGAAATGCGACAAGCAGGAACGCCGAAGACGTTAAATCAAACGCCTTGGGTGTGGCGGCTACGGGGGTGTTATGCATGTTTTGATATCAATGATGTGAAGAGACGCGGAGTTTACGCCGCTTGTCAGAAAATAAACAGGGAGCCAAATCAAAATCGGCATCAAAAATCAAAATAGCATTTCAGTCAAAGAATGCTGTTTGCTGACGTTGCTGAATCTGACAAGCTGACGCCGTTTTTCCGTCAGCAGTTTTTTCTCCCTCGCAGAGAAAATGTGCGTTATCTCTAAATTCAGCAAGTAATTTGTCAACTTTACTTGTGTGCTGAAGAAAAAAGAGCAAGACTTCTTGAAACGTTTCAGCGTCATCTCGCCATAACTGATGGAGTCAGATGACGCCTTTTTCTCATGTTAGCTGAATCGTTTCAAATCAGCGGGAGAGGAGAACCATGTTCCAGTTATCTGTTCAGGATATTCACCCGGGCGAACAGGCCGGGAATAAAGAAGAGGCTATTCGCCAGGTTGCCGCTGCCTTAGTGCAGGCGGGTAACGTCGCGGAAGGCTACGTCGATGGCATGCTGGCGCGCGAACAACAGACGTCCACGTTCCTCGGCAACGGTATTGCGATTCCTCACGGTACGACGGACACGCGCGATCAGGTGCTGAAAACCGGTGTGCAGGTTTTTCAGTTTCCGCAGGGCGTGACCTGGGGCGAAGGGCAGGTTGCTTATGTGGCAATCGGCATCGCCGCAAGCTCTGATGAACATCTCGGTTTACTGCGTCAGCTGACACACGTGCTGAGCGATGACTCCGTCGCTGAACAGCTGAAATCTGCGACCACGGCGGAAGAACTGCGTGCGCTGCTGATGGGCGAAAAGCAAAGCGAACAGCTGAAGCTTGATAACGAAACGCTGTCGCTGGATGTCGTGGCCAACTCGCTGGTGACGCTGCAGGCACTCAACGCGGCACGACTGAAAGAAGTCGGTGCGGTTGACGCCACCTTTGTGGCCAGAGCAATCAATGAGCAGCCGATGAATCTCGGTCAGGGGATCTGGCTGAATGACTGTGCTGAAGGCAACGTGCGTAGCGCTGTTGCGGTCAGCCGTGCAGCAACAACATTCGATGTAGAAGGTGAAGCGGCAGCCCTGCTGGTGACCGTCGCCATGAATGACGATCAACCGGTTGCCGTGCTGAAGCGCCTTGGCGATCTGCTGCTGAATAATAAAGCTGACCGTTTGTTGAAAGCCGATGCGGCAACGGTGCTGGCGCTGCTGACCAGCGATGAAGCCTTAACTGATGATGTACTGAGCGCCGAATTTATTGTGCGCAATGAGCATGGTTTACATGCCCGCCCGGGCACCATGCTGGTGAATACGATTAAACAATTTAACAGTGAAATTACCGTGACAAATCTTGATGGAACCGGCAAACCGGCGAATGGACGCAGTCTGATGAAAGTTGTGGCATTAGGTGTGAAAAAAGGACATCACCTGCGCTTTACCGCCCAGGGTGAAGATGCTGAACAGGCGCTGAAGGCGATTGGCGAAGCCATCGTGGCAGGTCTGGGGGAGGGCGCGTAATGAGCAGACGTGTTGCGACTATAACCCTTAACCCGGCTTACGACCTGGTGGGTTTTTGCCCGGAAATTGAACGCGGTGAAGTGAACCTGGTTAAAACTACCGGTCTGCACGCGGCAGGGAAAGGAATTAACGTCGCTAAGGTTTTGAAGGATTTAGGTATCGATGTCACTGTGGGCGGCTTCTTGGGTAAAGACAACCAGGATGGTTTTCAGCAGTTGTTCAGCGAGCTGGGTATTGCCAACCGTTTTCAGGTTGTACAAGGGCGTACCCGTATCAACGTCAAACTGACCGAAAAAGACGGTGAAGTATCTGACTTTAATTTCTCCGGCTTTGAAGTCACCCCGGCTGACTGGGAACGCTTTGTGAATGACTCGCTGAGCTGGCTGGGCCAGTTCGACATGGTGTGCGTCAGCGGCAGTTTGCCGACCGGCGTGAGCCCGGAAGCCTTCACCGACTGGATGACGCGCCTGCGCAGTCAGTGTCCTTGCATTATCTTTGATAGTAGTCGTGAAGCGTTGGTGGCGGGTCTGAAAGCTGCACCGTGGCTGGTGAAACCAAACCGTCGTGAGCTGGAAATCTGGGCAGGCCGCAAACTGCCGGAAATGAAAGATGTGATTGATGCGGCGCATGCGCTGCGCGAGCAGGGTATTGCTCACGTGGTGATTTCACTCGGCGCGGAAGGTGCGCTGTGGGTTAACGCTTCAGGTGAATGGATTGCTAAACCGCCGTCAGTTGAGGTGGTCAGCACCGTCGGCGCGGGTGATTCAATGGTTGGCGGTCTGATTTACGGCCTGCTGATGCGTGAGTCCAGTGAACATACCCTGCGTCTGGCGACGGCTGTTGCCGCCCTGGCAGTAAGCCAAAGTAATGTAGGCATTACCGATCGTCCTCAGTTGGCCGCAATGATGGCGCGTGTCGACTTAAAACCGTTTAACTGACAGCAGGAGAGGCATAATGAAAACGCTGCTGATTATTGACGCTAATCTCGGCCAGGCTCGCGCTTACATGGCGAAAACCCTGCTTGGAGCGGCGGCACAGAAAGCACATCTGGAAATTATTGATAATCCGAATGATGCCGAACTGGCAATTGTTCTGGGCGATACGCTTCCTGCCGACAGTTCGCTGAACGGCAAAAAAGTCTGGCTGGGCGACATTGGTCGTGCGGTTGCGCACCCTGAACTGTTCCTCAGCGAAGCGAAGGGCCATGCAAAACCTTACAGTGCCCCGGTTGCAACAGCACCTGTCGCCAGCAGTGGTCCAAAACGCGTGGTGGCAGTGACGGCGTGTCCGACCGGCGTTGCTCATACGTTTATGGCTGCTGAAGCGATTGAAACAGAAGCGAAAAAACGTGGCTGGTGGGTGAAGGTCGAAACTCGAGGTTCTGTTGGCGCAGGCAATGCCATTACGCCGGAAGAAGTGGCTCAGGCGGATCTGGTGATTGTGGCAGCTGATATTGAAGTTGATCTGGCGAAGTTTGCCGGCAAACCGATGTACCGCACCTCTACGGGTCTTGCGTTGAAGAAAACCAAGCAGGAGCTGGACAAAGCGCTGGAAGAAGCAACCCCGTACCAGCCAACCGGTAAAGCGCAGACTTCAGCAACCGAAAGTAAGAAAGAGAGCGCGGGGGCATATCGTCACCTGCTGACGGGCGTCTCTTACATGCTGCCGATGGTGGTTGCTGGCGGTCTGTGTATTGCACTCTCGTTCGCTTTTGGTATCGAAGCGTTTAAAGAGCAGGGTACGCTGGCGGCGGCGCTGATGCAGATTGGCGGTGGTTCAGCTTTTGCGCTGATGGTGCCGGTTCTGGCAGGTTATATCGCGTTTTCCATCGCTGACCGTCCTGGTCTGACGCCGGGTCTTATCGGCGGTATGCTGGCGGTGAGCACCGGTTCCGGCTTTATTGGCGGGATTATTGCTGGTTTCCTTGCCGGTTATGTGGCGAAGCTTATCAGCACGAAGTTGAAACTCCCGCAGAGTATGGAAGCGCTGAAACCGATCCTGATCATTCCGCTGTTCTCAAGCCTGGTGGTTGGTCTGGCCATGATTTACCTGATCGGCAAACCGGTGGCTGGCATTCTGGAAGGTCTGACCCACTGGCTGCAAACCATGGGTACGGCGAATGCGGTGCTGCTTGGAGCGATTCTTGGCGGCATGATGTGTACCGATATGGGTGGTCCGGTTAACAAGGCGGCGTATGCTTTCGGTGTGGGTCTGCTGAGTACGCAAACTTATGCGCCGATGGCGGCTATCATGGCGGCAGGTATGGTTCCCCCGCTGGCTCTGGGTTTAGCAACGCTGGTTGCGCGCCGTAAGTTCGACAAAGCTCAGCAGGAAGGCGGCAAAGCAGCGCTGGTACTGGGCCTGTGCTTTATCACCGAAGGGGCTATTCCATTCGCAGCCCGTGACCCGATGCGCGTTCTGCCTTGCTGTATCGTTGGTGGTGCGATTACCGGTGCTATTTCGATGGCAGTGGGTGCGAAGCTGATGGCGCCACACGGCGGGCTTTTCGTTCTGTTAATTCCAGGCGCAATTACGCCGGTACTGGGATACCTGCTGGCCATTATTGCCGGTACGCTGGTAGCCGGTCTCTCCTACGCGGTGCTGAAGCGCCCGGAAGATGAGGTTGTGGCAAAAGCGGCATGATTTAATGCTGACATCAGGGGCAGAGATTTCTCTGCCCCTTTTTTTATCGATTAACTGCTGCCTGAAGATAGATATGTAAAACGGTTCAGGCAATCATTGGCGCTATGATAAAACCAAAGGCAACGCCAGCAATGATCCCACCCAGTCCTGGCAGCATAAACGGATGGTTTAAGACATACTTGCCCACGCGTGTTGTCCCTGTGGTGTCGAACTCCATTGCCGCCAGCGAAGTCGGGTATGTTGGTAGAACAAACACCCCGGTTACCGCCACATAGGAGGCCAGAATCGCCCATGTAGGTACGCCGAGTGCAACGGCCAGAGGGATAATCAGCGGCGTTGTGGCGCCTTGCGAGTAGAGAAGCGCGCAGGTACCAAACAGCACCAGCGCCAACAGCATCGGATAAGCCCGTAGAATATCGCCTGCGATATCCTTAATCTCCGCTAAGTGGGCATCAATGAAGGTCGTTCCCAATGTAACAATCCCGAGAATGACGGCCAGTGAACTCATCCCTGCTCGAAATGTGGAGGTCAGGACAATAGCATCGGTTGATGTTTTGCATAACACCACCATCAGGCAAGCGGCAGATAGCATACAAATAATGATGATATCCCGGGTATTCATTGGGTTGCCGGCATCAAATCCGGGGCGTAGCTGCGGGCAGGCGGCAAGAATAACGATGACGACCGTTGCCAACATGAACAGGGCGACTGAGAGTTTGGCACCCGGTACAGTGCTGTTTTGCCCTTCATATTTACGCACCAACCCTTTTTGCAGGCGTTCAAGATAGACTTCATCATCTTGTAGCTCGCATCCCTGACGTGAGGCGATAAAAGCGGCGGCCATCGCGGCAACAAACGAAGCTGGCAGACATACCGCCATAACCTGGATAAAGGTGACACCGTTGCCTTCCATAATGGTCAGCATCGCCGCCATTGCGGCACTGATCGGCGAACCGGATATCGCCACCTGAGAGGCGACCACGGAGCCGGCGAGCGTACGAGAAGGGCGGATACCGGACTCTTTGGCGACTTCGGCAATCACCGGTAGGGTAGAAAATACAATGAACCCTGTTCCGGCCATAATGGTCATCGACCAGGTGATAATCGGTGCAATAATATTGATATATTTAGGATTACGCCGCATGAAATTACCGGCTACGCGAACCAGATAATCCATACCTCCGGCGGCCTGTAGCGCCGATGCTGCCACGACAACTGTCATAATAATGAGAATAACGTCAACGGGGGGCGAACCAATTTGTAGATCAAATCCCAATGTTAAAATAGCCAGCCCCAGCCCGCCGCATAAACCGATACCTATTCCGCCGAGGCGGATACCAAAAAATATTGCACCCAACACGACGATAATTTCTAACCAAACCATAATGGCCTCCGCCAGAGAATAATTTGTTATTAAAATAAGTGTTTGTCTAATGCTTTATTAATCTGGTGACGGCTGTTATTGCGCCAGAAGATGATGTTTGCCAACCCGTTTTTCGTACCATTTAATACCGGCGCGTACTAATGAACCGGTTGAGTCAATATATTTATCTGGGGAGTTTTTGACTGCGTTGGCAAGAATGACGGGGACTTCAGTACATCCCAGTACAATGACTTCTGCACCGCGTGAAAAGAGCATTTCAGCCTGTTCATTCATCAGCGTTTGTGCCCGCTTAAGATCGCCGGCTTTTAAGCAATAAATACTATCCATGACTTTTTCCTGACCGGATGAATCAGGGCTGACACAGGTTAAGCCAAGAGATTCTATGCCTTTTTGGTAGAGTCCCATGTAAAGGGTGGCGTTGGTAGCAAGTAAACCGATACGCGATTTTCCGCAGTTTTTGACTTCATTCATGGTGGTTTCAACGATACTGAGTAACTCTGTATGACAGCACTCTTTTAATTCATTAAACCAAAAGTGGGCAGTATTACAGGGGATCACAATACACTCCGCACCAGCATCTTCCAGTTTATGCATATAATCACGCATTGCCGGAAGTGGGGAATGACCATGATGCATTAACGCATCAGTTCGATCTGGAATATCAGGGATGGATGAAATAATTAATGGGATATGTTCCTGATCGCGTTGCGCTGCGGTAAAGGTGACGAATTTATTAAAAAGATCGACGGTTGCAGCAGGTCCCATACCACCAAGTACGCCAATTAAACCTTTCACAATATATACCTCTATTACCGATATTTAATATCAGGGCTGGTGTGTGTCTGGTGTCTATGTTTAACAGCAGTGTGTCGTGAGGAGAAATGCAATAATGTATGGTTCAATGCAAAAACTGCATGGGTGCAGTTTCTTTTGCCACCTCAGCAGGCCAGTAATCAGGCTGGTGTCTGAAATTCCGCGGCGATAAGAGGTCGTGGTCGATGGGTAAAGAAACATGTTAATGTCAAAAACGAAGGTGTTATGCAAAAAACGAATCACCAGATGCTGATGTTGAATATCATCTCCGGGCATATTCAGGCATGATGCTTAAGACTAATTGACATATTTAAACATCCGCGTGACAGGCATGAAAAATATCGAGACAAAATGGTTATATGATTTTTTGACGCTGGAAGCGTGTCGTCATTTTTCCCAGGCCGCGGAGGAGCGCAACCTATCCCAACCGGCATTTAGCCGGCGGATCAAGGCGCTCGAATCCGCCGTTGGGGTGTTGCTGTTTGACCGTACGACGAGTCCACTGCAGCTGACGGAGGAGGGTAAGTTATTCCATTCGCAGACTCGTAGCCTGCTGCAACAGCTGGAATGTAACTTAGATGAGCTTAGTGGTCACAACCTGCTTGGCGTTCCCAATATCAAAATAGCGGCAGCGCATTCTCTGTCGCTGACGATGTTGCCCAGATTAGTACATTCAATGTCGGCATGGGGCGAGGAGTTTGTGTACCACGTCGAAGCGATTGACGTAGTCCAGGCAGTGAATACGCTGCGCGAGGGGAAAAGTGATTTCATTATCTCCTTTCGCGATGAAGACTTAATGCAGTCACCTTTCTGCGGCTTGAAGGTGTTTGAGTCTGAGCTGTATCCCGTCTGTGCTGCGGATTCACAGGGTCAGGCGTTGTTTGATATCTATCAGCCGCAGGTGCCGATACTGAACTATACCAGCACATCCTACATGGGAAGATTGGTTAACCGTCACCTGGCGGAGGTGGGGAGTATTTCAGCGCGTACGCTGTTTATGTCTTCGATGAGTGAGCTATTGAAGAATATGGCATTGGATGGGCATGGTATTGCCTGGCTGCCAGCGTGGACGATCGTGAACGAACTACGCGATAAACGCCTGGTTTGTCTGGACACGCCGGAGTTGATGGTGCCTATTCAGGCCTATATTTATAGAATGGATACACGTTTGAATAAAACCGCTGAGCACTTCTGGCGGATTTTGTACAACCATATGCCAGAGGATCTGGTTTCACTTAGTTGATACGCGCCAGTTCGCCTGGCGCGTCTGAAAAACCTCGGGTTATGACCAAAGATGCTTTTTAACCTGATCAATTTGTGTACTACCTCTCATTTTCTCTCTCCCTGACAAACTGTATCTATAAAAAATTGTGATTCTGTTCATATCTATCGACTTTATAGCTTGTGGATGGATTTACTTTGTCAAAAACACGCCTACTATGAACACATGTTTGATAGTGAACATATGCTCTAATAACATGATGTGTGGCGTTGGTTATTTTTAACGAACTCATTTGTGGCAAATTAATTGCCAGGGGACGTGCTATGCGTGAAAAGGAATACATCGTAACGATTGGCTCGGCCAATATGGATGTTGCTGGGTATTCGCATGCTTCTCTAAATTATGCGGATTCGAATCCAGGTAAGATAAAATTCACTCCCGGTGGCGTTGGACGCAATATCGCACATAATCTCGCGCTGCTGGGTAAAAATTCTTGGTTGCTAACAGCGGTTGGTAACGATTTTTATGGTCAATCATTATTGGCACAAACCAATCAATCAGGAGTACATGTCGACAAGTGTCTTATCGTTTCCGGAGAGAATACATCCAGTTATTTATCGCTGCTTGATAATACTGGTGAAATGCTGGTGGCTATTAATGATATGAGTATCACCGAGCATATTTCAGCAGAATTTTTATCACAGCATTTTGATTTTATTAGGCAGGCAAAAGTCATTATCGCCGATTGCAATATCAGCGAAGACGCTCTGGCATGGGTACTGGAAAACGCCGGAGATGTTCCGGTGTTTGTTGACCCGGTGTCGGCCTGGAAGTGCGTAAAAATTCGCGGCCGCTTTGCAAAAATTCACACCCTCAAACCAAACCGCCTTGAAGCCGAAACGCTCAGCGGTATTGCGCTTTCTGGGCGTGATGACGTTAGCAAAGTCGCCGCGTGGTTTCATGATCGCGGCTTAAACCGGCTGGTGCTCAGCATGGGCGGCGACGGCGTTTATTACAGTGATATTGCGGGGAGTTGTGGTTGGTCGCTCCCCATTAAAACTCGCGTCATTAATGTCACAGGGGCTGGTGATGCGATGATGGCTGGACTGGCCGCCTGCTGGGTAGACGGCATGCCCTTTATTGATTCGGTTCGATTTGCGCAGGGGTGTTCATCAATGGCATTAGCCTGTGAATATACCAATAACCCTGATTTGTCTGTTGCGAATGTTAGGGAAGGTGCGAACAAGTTCCTGATATGAGATCATCATATTCATCCGGAGCGCATCCCAGAGGGACATCATGAGCCATCAACTCACCTTCGCCGATAGTGAATTCAGCACTAAGCGCCGTCAGACCCGAAAAGAGATTTTCCTCTCCCGCATGGAGCAGATTCTGCCATGGCAGAATATGACCGCTGTCATCGAGCCGTTTTATCCCAAGGCGGGCAATGGCCGACGGCCCTATCCGCTGGAGACCATGCTGCGTATTCACTGCATGCAGCATTGGTACAACCTGAGCGACGGTGCCATGGAAGATGCCCTGTACGAAATCGCCTCCATGCGCCTGTTTGCCCGATTATCCCTGGATAGCGCCCTGCCGGATCGCACCACCATCATGAATTTCCGCCACCTGCTCGAGCAGCATCAACTGGCACGTCAATTGTTCAAGACCATCAATCGCTGGCTGGCCGAAGCAGGCGTCATGATGACCCAAGGCACTTTGGTGGATGCCACCATCATTGAGGCCCCCAGCTCTACCAAGAACAAAGAGCAGCAACGCGATCCGGAGATGCATCAGACCAAGAAAGGCAATCAGTGGCACTTTGGCATGAAGGCCCACATTGGTGTCGATGCCAAGAGTGGCCTGACCCACAGCCTAGTCACCACCGCGGCCAACGAGCATGACCTCAATCAGCTGGGTAATCTGCTTCATGGAGAGGAGCAATTTGTCTCAGCCGATGCCGGCTACCAAGGAGCGCCACAGCGCGAGGAGCTGGCCGAGGTGGATGTGGACTGGCTGATCGCCGAGCGTCCCGGCAAGGTAAAAACCTTGAAGCAGCATCCGCGCAAGAACAAAACGGCCATCAACATCGAATACATGAAAGCCAGCATCCGTGCCAGGGTGGAGCACCCGTTTCGCATCATCAAGCGGCAGTTCGGCTTCGTGAAAGCCAGATACAAAGGGCTGCTGAAAAACGATAACCAACTGGCGATGTTATTCACCCTGGCCAACCTGTTTCGGGTGGACCAAATGATACGTCAGTGGGAGAGATCTCAGTAAAAACCGGAAATAACGCCAGAAATGGTGGAAAAAATAGCCTAAATAGGCTGATTCGATGTGTTTGCGGGAAAAAAATCGGCCCAGATCCGCGAAATTTTAATCAGCGAGTCAGCTTGGGAAGAAATGACCTGCTTATTCGCACCTTCCTTAGCTCAATAGTGGAGAACACAGAATGTCTGAATTAACTCTTTCCTCTGAATTATTACAAATATCACCAGAAGTCCAGGAAGCATTAAACAGTAAAAAACCGATTGTTGCGCTTGAATCAACCATTATTTCTCATGGAATGCCATTTCCGCAGAATGCTCAGACAGCGATTGAAGTAGAAGAGACTATTCGTAAGCACGGCGCTGTTCCTGCGACCATCGCCATTATCGGCGGAATAATGAAAGTAGGTTTAAGTAAAGATGAAATTGAATTGCTTGGACGAGAAGGACATAGCGTTACGAAAGTAAGTCGTCGTGATTTGCCATTTGTGGTCGCGGCAGGGAAAAATGGTGCCACCACCGTTGCCTCTACGATGATTATTGCCGCGCTGGCTGGAATTAAAGTATTTGCGACCGGGGGAATTGGTGGCGTTCATCGTGGTGCTGAACATACGTTTGATATTTCCGCGGATCTGCAGGAACTGGCACATACCAATGTCACGGTAATTTGTGCTGGTGCTAAATCTATTCTGGATCTTGGCTTAACGACTGAATATTTAGAAACCTTTGGCGTGCCGTTAATTGGATATCGAACCCAAGCGTTACCGGCATTTTTCTGTCGTACCAGTCCGTTTGAAGTCAGTATCCGTCTGGACAGCGCTAAAGAGATTGCCCGCGCGATGGCGGTGAAATGGCAAACGGGTCTTAATGGAGGCCTGGTTGTCGCTAATCCAATCCCGGAGCAGTTTGCCATGGCAGAAGAGAAAATTAATGCGGCAATAGATCGGGCGGTAAAAGAAGCGGAAGAGCAGGGCGTCGTGGGTAAAGAAAGTACGCCGTTCCTGCTGGCGCGAGTTGCGGAGCTGACCGGTGGCGACAGCCTGAAATCAAATATTCAACTGGTGTTCAACAACGCTGTGCTGGCCTGTGAAATTGCGAAGGAGTATCAACGCCTCGCCTGACAGAATTTCCCGGGCAGAATGCGGTCGCCCGCGAATATCAAACCTACCAAAACCTGGCGATAACGCCGGGTTTCCTGGCATGAAGGGAATTTCATTATGGATATAATGAGAAGTGTTGTGGGTATGGTGGTATTACTGGCCATCGCGTTTCTGCTGTCAGTAAATAAAAAACGTATTAGTCTGCGCACCGTTGGGGCTGCGCTGGTACTGCAAATTGCCATCGGCGGTATTATGCTCTATTTCCCGCCGGGAAAATGGCTGGTTGAACAGGCCGCGCTCGGCGTCCACAAGGTGATGTCATATAGTGACGCGGGTAGCGCATTTATCTTCGGCTCCCTGGTTGGGCCAAAAATGGATGTGCTGTTTGACGGGGCAGGGTTTATCTTCGCCTTCCGGGTGCTCCCGGCCATCATTTTTGTGACCGCACTCATCAGTCTGCTCTATTACATTGGCGTGATGGGGCTATTGATCCGCATCCTCGGCGGTATTTTCCAGAAGGCGTTGAACATCAGTAAGATCGAGTCATTTGTCGCAGTAACCACGATTTTCCTCGGGCAAAACGAGATCCCGGCAATCGTGAAACCGTTTATTGACCGCCTTAATCGTAATGAACTGTTTACCGCTATTTGTAGCGGGATGGCCTCGATTGCTGGCTCAATGATGATTGGTTACGCCGGAATGGGCGTCCCGATTGACTATTTGCTGGCGGCATCATTGATGGCAATCCCTGGCGGTATTTTGTTCGCGCGTATGCTGAGTCCGGCAACGGAAGAATCTCGCGTCACCTTTGAAAACCTGTCATTTACTGAAACACCACCGAAAAGCATCATCGAAGCGGCGGCCAGTGGGGCTATGACCGGGCTGAAGATCGCCGCAGGCGTTGCGACGGTGGTAATGGCATTTGTCGCCATTATCGCGCTGATTAACGGCATTATCGGCGGAATTGGCGGTTGGTTTGGTTTTGGCCACGCCACTCTGGAAGGGATCTTTGGCTATGCGTTAGCCCCGTTGGCGTGGATTATGGGCGTGGACTGGAGCGATGCGACGCTGGCAGGTAGTCTGATTGGACAGAAGCTGGCGATCAACGAATTTGTTGCTTATCTCAACTTCTCGCCGTATCTGCAAACGGGCGGAACGCTGGACGTGAAGACCATCGCGATTATCTCGTTTGCGTTGTGTGGTTTCGCGAACTTCGGTTCGATTGGCGTCGTGGTCGGGGCATTTTCGGCGATTGCGCCACAGCGTGCGCCGGAAATCGCGCAACTTGGAATGCGTGCGCTGGCAGCAGCAACGCTGTCAAACCTGATGAGCGCCACAATAGCCGGTTTCTTTATCGGACTGGCATAAAATAAAGTTTGTAGGCCGGATAAGCGTAGCGCTATCCGGCAGACATTCAAGCTGTTTGCAGCAAATACAGAGCGTTATCCGCAGAGAGCGTTGGGTTGTTGATACTGACGCTGGCCCGCGATAATGCTGCGCAGGCCATGGCAAAGCGCGCGCTTTCACGAAACTCACTGCCTTCCAGAAAGCTGTACAGTAATCCCGCCATAAAAGCGTCATCGGCACCAAAACTGTCTACCACCGTATGCTCAGGCGGCGTCAATAAAAACTGTTCGCCGTCCTTTTCGCTGCAAAAAACGGATTCATCTTCCAGGCAGACAAAAATGCGTTTTACCCCTTGCTGATGCAGGCTATTGACGGCCAGTACGCGATCCGCATCAGTATGAATAGGTTGGCCCCATAAAATCGCCAGCTCTTTCTGCGTGGGTTTTAGCGTATGAATACGCGTAAACCAGGTTTTCATTTTTTCCGCTTTGAACTCTGAAACGGTGTCAATAAATACCGGAATATCATCGGCAATAGTAAAGACCCACTCAATGGCTTCGGCGGTCAGATTGCAATCGGCCAGTACGACACCGGAATGGCGAATCAAATCTCGCGAACCGTTAAGCAACTGCGGCGTCAATTGTTGCAGGATATGGGTATCGTTAATGGCCAGTACGGTCTCTTCCTGTTGATTAGCGATCGACAGGTAGGTTGAGGTGTTGTGTCCATGCAGACGGATGCAGCTGGAAACGTTAACCCCAGCCTGACGCGTTTGTTCCAGCAATGTTTCGCCATAGAAGTCACTGCCAACAGCGGAAATTAAATGTACGTCGCGGCCCAACAGCGCCAGGTTGTGGGCGATGTTACGTCCTACACCGCCTGCTGAGCAATGAATGCTGCCAGGGTTAGAGGCTGCCTGCGGATAATGGATGTCTGCAACACCCCGGATATCCATGTTGATAGCACCGACAACCACGCAATAATCCTGTTCGGTAAGGATATAACCTTTACCTTTGATCATGCCTTTACGCATTAAATCCATAATATGCGCAGCGACGCGTGAACGGCTGATCTGCAAAATATCGGCGATTTCATTCTGCTGAATCAACGGATTGCGGCGCAAGATCTTAAGGATCTGCTTTTCCCTGTCGTTCATGATTAGGCCACCGCTTTTTCAGTTTGCTGGGCTTTCAGCCAGGCAATCTCTTCTGCCCAGATATCTGGATTAATGGTTTCCAACACCAGCGGAATGCCGTCAAAACGATTGTCCTGCATGATCCAACGGAAGGCATCGTGGCCAATATTGCCTTCACCTAAGCTGTGGTGACGGTCAACGCGGCTGCCAAACGTGCTCTTGGCGTCGTTCAGGTGCATACCGCGCAGATACTTGAAGCCGACAATTCGTTCAAATTCCGCAAACGTCTTTTCACATTCCTCAACGGAACGCAAATCGTAACCGGCCGCGAAGGCGTGGCAGGTATCAATACAGACGCCGACACGGGATTTATCTTCTACGCCGTCGATAATGGCGGCCAGGTGCTCAAACTTAAAGCCAAGGTTACTGCCCTGTCCGGCGGTATTTTCAATGACCGCCGTAACGCCCTGGGTCTGGGCAAGGGCAATGTTGATCGATTCCGCAATGCGCGCCAGACATTCATCTTCCGGAATCTGCATCAAATGGCTGCCCGGGTGAAAGTTAAGCAGGGATAAGCCAAGCTGTTCGCAGCGTTGCATTTCATCAAGAAACGCGTCACGCGATTTTTCCAGCGCATCGCTGACCGGGTGACCGAGGTTAATCAGGTAGCTGTCGTGAGGCAGGATTTGTGCGGAAGTATAGTGATACTTCTCGCAGGCAGATTTGAAATCATCAATGATTTCGGTGGTCAGCGGCGCGGCACGCCACTGACGCTGATTCTTGGTGAACAGGGCGAATGCGGTCGCTTCGATTTCTGCGGCTCGAATAGCGGCGTTAGCCAGACCGCCAGCGGCGCTTACGTGCGCTCCAATATATTTCATAAATTAAACCCGCCATACTCAAAAGGGGAGAGTATAGCGGGTTAATGGGGGGGAGTCGTGCTCGTTTATGCCATCAGCGCGTGGATAGCGAGGTTAATCGCGCCACCGCCCACAATCAGCCAGACAAACAGCAGCAGGGCCATCAGTAACGGTTTAGCACCGGCTTTTTTCAGGGCGCTAACGTGAGTGGTCAGCCCCAGTGCGGCCATCGCCATTGCCAGCAAAATGGTATCCAGTGTTACCAGCATGTTCACTACCGACTGCGGCAGAAAGTGGAACGAGTTAAAAATCGCGACCACAATGAACAGGATGGCAAACCACGGAATGGTGATTTTGCTCTTCTCACCACCGGAAGCCGGAGACAGCTGTTTAACGCGAGCGGCCAACAGGATAAGGAACGGTGCCAGCATCATGACGCGCAGCATTTTGGCAATAACTGCGGCATTTTCCGCATCCGGGTTAATGGCGTGCCCGGCAGCCACTACCTGTGCCACTTCATGCATGGTGGAACCAATGTAAATGCCGTAGGTTTCCGGGCTAAACCAGTGTGCCAGCAGCGGATACATTGCCGGATACAGGAAGATAGCGATGGTACCGAAGATCACTACGGTGGCGACAGCGACGGTTACCTTACTGGCTTCCGCCTTCACTACCGGCTCGGTTGCCAACACGGCGGCGGCACCACAAATGCTGCTCCCCGCGCCAATCAGCCAACTGGTGTGGCGGTCCAGACCAAACACTTTTTGCCCCAGGAAACAGGCAATCATAAAGGTACTGCTTAGCGTTAACACATCAATCACGATACCGCTGACGCCGACGTCAGCAATTTGCGCGAAGGTGAGGCGGAAGCCGTAGAGGATGATCCCCAGACGTAATAAATGTTGTTTAGCAAACAGCACACCGCCGTCACAGCTTTTCCAGATGTGCGGATAGACGGTGTTGCCGAGAACCATCCCCAGTAAGATTGCTAAGGTGAGGGCGCTGAACCCGGCACCTGCAACGGCGGGAATGGATCCACCCCATAAGGCGACCCCAGTGATAACTGCACTCAGGGCGAGCCCCGGAATAAAATGCCACGCTGTACGACGATGAGTCTGCAAGGTGAGTTCTGTCATATCCTTCTCCTTTATCTGGGTAAAAGAGTACGGCGAAGTGGTTTAAAAATAAAATTGATTATATATTTATAATTAATCTATATAAGTGGTATACCCGTCATACTTCAGGTTGCATGTGCGCTGGCTGCAACTCGAATTATTTAGGGTATAAGTAACGGTTATCCGGTGGAAAACGACTATGCATATCACCCTGCGACAACTTGAAGTGTTTGCTGAGGTATTAAAAAGCGGCTCAACGACCCAGGCGTCTGTCATGCTGGCATTGTCGCAGTCGGCGGTGAGTGCGGCACTTACCGATCTGGAAGGGCAACTCGGCGTGCAACTGTTTGACCGTGTTGGTAAACGACTGGTGGTCAACGAACACGGGCGCTTGCTCTACCCACGGGCGCTGGCGCTACTCGAGCAAACGACCGAAATCGAACAGCTTTTCCGCGAAGATAATGGCGCTATCCGGGTTTATGCCAGTAGCACCATTGGCAACTATATTCTCCCTGCCATGATCGCCCGCTATCGGCATGATTTCCCTGATTTGCCGCTGGAGCTTAGCGTGGGCAACAGCCAGGACGTGATCAATGCGGTGCTGGATTTCCGGGTAGACATCGGGCTGATTGAAGGGCCGTGTCACAGTACGGAAATTATCTCTGAACCGTGGCTGGAAGACGAGCTGGTGGTGTTCGCCGCACCGTCGTCACCGCTTACAAAGGGACCCGTTACGCTGGAACAACTGGCTGCTTCGCCGTGGATCCTGCGTGAACGAGGATCGGGTACGCGTGAACTGGTGGATTACCTGCTGTTGTCTCATTTGCCGAGATTTCAGATGGCAATGGAGTTGGGTAACTCCGAGGCCATTAAGCATGCGGTGCGCCATGGCCTCGGGATCAGCTGTTTGTCACGGCGGGTCATTGCCGAGCAGTTACAGGCGGGAACGCTGAGCGAAGTTCCTGTGCCGCTTCCACGTTTGGTCCGCACGCTGTGGCGTGTTCATCATCGACAAAAACATATCTCCAATGCCATTACGCGCTTTTTGCGCTACAGCGACCAGGTAGAGCAGGGGGAATAGGACGTTCACTGTCGTAATGACTCCTTTTTGCATAATGGCGGTTGCGTTTTAACCGCCTTGCACCCTCTATTTTCTGCTTTACTTATAATCCGCGGCCAGTCATGAAGGTCTCTTATAACAGCGCATTTGTGCCGGAAGAATGCCGTTTCGTCTGCTACAATCGCGCCTCATTTTTTGGATGGATAGCATTTTCACATGGTTTCCGAAACTAAAACCACAGAAGCGCCCACGCTACGTCGTGAACTGAAGGCGCGTCACCTGACGATGATTGCCATTGGAGGCTCCATCGGTACAGGTCTTTTCGTTGCATCTGGTGCAACTATTTCTGCAGCGGGTCCTGGCGGCGCGTTGTTCTCTTATATTCTGATCGGTCTGATGGTGTATTTCCTGATGACCAGCCTCGGTGAACTGGCGGCCTATATGCCGGTTTCTGGCTCGTTTTCCACCTACGGTCAGAACTACGTAGAAGAAGGCTTTGGCTTCGCGCTGGGCTGGAACTACTGGTACAACTGGGCGGTAACGATTGCCGTTGACCTGGTGGCCGCACAGCTGGTGATGAGCTGGTGGTTCCCGGACACGCCGGGTTGGATCTGGAGTGCGCTGTTCCTCGGCGTGATCTTCCTGCTGAACTACATTTCCGTTCGCGGATTTGGTGAAGCGGAATATTGGTTCTCACTGATCAAAGTTACCACCGTCATTATCTTCATCGTAGTTGGCGTAATGATGATTTTCGGTATCTTCAAAGGCGCTCAGCCGGTGGGCTGGAGCAACTGGACGACCGGTGATGCACCGTTTGCCGGTGGTTTTGCTGCGATGATTGGTGTGGCGATGATCGTCGGCTTCTCCTTCCAGGGGACGGAGCTTATCGGTATCGCGGCAGGTGAATCTGAAGATCCTGAAAAGAACATTCCACGTGCGGTACGTCAGGTATTCTGGCGAATCCTGCTGTTCTATGTGTTCGCGATTTTGATTATCAGCCTGATTATTCCGTACACCGATCCAAGCCTGCTGCGTAACGATGTGAAAGACATCAGCGTTAGCCCGTTCACGCTGGTATTCCAGCATGCGGGTCTGCTGTCTGCGGCAGCGGTGATGAACGCAGTTATCCTGACGGCGGTGCTGTCTGCAGGTAACTCCGGGATGTACGCTTCCACGCGTATGCTTTACACCCTGGCATGTGACGGTAAAGCGCCACGTATTTTCGGCAAACTGTCTCGCGGCGGCGTACCGCGTAACGCGCTGTATGCGACCACCGTGGTGGCGGGGCTGTGCTTCCTGACCTCGATGTTTGGCAATCAGACCGTATACTTGTGGCTGCTGAATACTTCCGGAATGACGGGCTTTATCGCCTGGCTGGGGATCGCCATTAGCCACTATCGCTTCCGTCGCGGTTATGTGCTGCAGGGCCACGATGTGAAGGATCTGCCGTACCGTTCTGGCTTCTTCCCGCTGGGTCCGATCTTCGCCTTTGTGCTGTGCCTGATTATCACTCTCGGCCAGAACTACGAAGCGTTCCTGAAAGACAGCATTGACTGGGGCGGCGTGATGGCTACCTATATTGGTATCCCGCTGTTCCTGATTATCTGGTTTGGCTATAAGCTGACCAAAGGAACCCATTTTGTTCGCTACAGCGAAATGAAATTCCCGGGTCGCGTAAAAAAATAACAGTATAAAAAGCATAACAAAAACCCCGGCATGATGAGTGCCGGGGTTTTTTATTGTCACCCCTAAACCACCTCCTAGGGAGGTGGTGATTGATCCTGTAAGGCTATAGCCTGAAGAATGCCCATGCCGGAATATCTCTGCTTACTCACCACAAGTAAAAGGAGACAAACCAACATGGGGCTTTACAGGAGTTCATCACATGTATATTGGCGTTGCAAATACCACATAGTCTGGACACCAAAATATCGATTCAGGATCCTCAAAGACAAGCTGGGCAAGGAGCTTTACAGGACAATCTACATTCTCTGCGGAATCAAGGATTGTGAAGTTCTGGAGTTAAATGTCCAGCCAGATCATGTACATCTAGTCGTCATCGTCCCACCTAAAATCTCAATATCAACGCTAATGGGCCATTTGAAAGGTCGCAGTGCCATCAGGCTCTACAATCGTTTTCCACACATCAGGAAGAAGCTCTGGGGAAACCATTTTTGGTCGCGTGGTTACTTTGTAGATACGGTAGGAGTGAACGAGGAAATTATCAGAAGATATGTGCGGCATCAGGAGAAAACGGAACAAACACATGAACAACAGATGGAATTGCTAGAGTAGTAAGCGAAAGGTGAAAGTAGCCCCCCTTACAGGGGGCATTTTCAAAAGCCACCTTCTAAGAAGGTGGTCTTTTACTGCGTCAGACTTAGAAGCTGTAAGTCATGCCAACCGTGTAACGACGACCATCGAGAACGGTGTCGTAGGTATCGTAATCGATTTGCTTATCCAGCACGTTATACACGCCAGCGGTCATCAACAGATCCTTGGTGGCATAGTAACGTAAACCCACATCGACCTGCGTATAGGACGGCGTACCCTGTGCCATGGAAGTACGGCTCAGGTATTCAGACGTTTTTCCACGCAGATTCAGGCGGCTCCAGAAACCGAGATCTTGCGTGGCCTGCCAGTCCAGCGTCGTGTTAAACATATGCTTCGGCATTTTGTTCAATGGCTGGCCGGAGAACTGACCGCTTTTCTGTTCAGATTCCGTGTAAGTGTAGTTCGCCGTCCAGTTGACGTCTGACGAAATCTTCCAGCCGAAGGTGGATTCTACGCCACGCATATTGGCTTTATCGACGTTAACGCGATCGCTGACGAAGTCATAATGGGTATTGCCGATGGTGCAGGCCGGATCGGAACTGCTGTTACAACGGCGCACTTCGGTGATTTTGTTTTTGAAGTCGGTATTGAACAGGGTGACGCCCGCGTTGAGGTTATCGCCGTTATCCCACAGTAAGCCGATTTCTTCGCTGAGGCTTTTCTCCGGCTTCAGGTCCGGGTTGCCGACAATGATTCCGTTCAGACGACCGCCGCCAGTGACCTGTCCCCAGCTGGCAGAAGACTGGCGCAGATCCGGGGCGCGATAGCCCGCGGAAACGCCGCCTTTTAAGGTCCATTGATCGCTCAGATGCCATACGCCATAGCCGCGTGGCGTCCAGTTGTCACCGTAGTTTTCATCCTTATCCATACGCAGACCGCCGGTCAGCGTAAAGGTATCGGTAACGGCCCATTCATCTTCAGCAAACAACGCCCAGCTCCAGCGGGTCAGTTTGTTCAGCCCATCAGCCGCTTGCAGCTGGTTGCCGTTATCGCGCAGTTTTTCATAACGGTATTGCCCGCCTAGCGTCAGGGTATGCGCTCCAAGGAATACCTGGTTCTGGTTATTGAAAATCGTGTTGTAGGACTTCATCTGGCGACCCGGGTTTTCGCTCTCTTCCTGCTGGACATAGCTGGTGGAGTTGAAGTCATCGTAATAACCGCTATGGGTTAAAGAATACGTCGTGTGCACATACTTGCTTTCGCTTTTGCTGTTCGGCTTACAGCTTCCGTTACGACAGTTTTCCTCAGCCATAGATTTGCCTGGGGTACTGTCGCGATCCTGCAATTCACGTGCGTAATCGAAATCGATATCGTTTTTATCGTCTGGCGTAAAGTTCAGGGTTAAGCCCCCGTTACGCATACGCTGTTCATTGTAGCCATTGAGGATTTTATCTTCCGCCCGATGGGAGAATAACCCGGTCACCTTCGCGCCAAGTAATCCGTCAATCAGTGGCCCAGATGCATAGGCGTTGGTCTGGTAAATATCACCGGAGTCTCTGTCTTCCTGGAAAGTGGCATCGCCGTGCAGAGAACCGGTCCAGGCTTTGGTATTCGACACTTTCTTGGTGATGACGTTAATGACACCGCCCATCGCGTCGGAGCCGTACAGGGATGACATCGGGCCACGGATGACTTCGATACGCTCGATGGATTCAAGCGGCGGCAGCCAACCTTGTTCAATACCTGAGTTGTCGCTATTAGGACGTGTGCCGCGGGTGCTGATGCGTTTACCGTTGACCAGGAAGAGCGTGTATTGCGAAGCCATACCGCGAATACTGATATCGCTGCTGCTCCCCCCGCCGGTGACGACGACGCCAGGGACATCTTTTAGCGCATCGGTGACATCGCGATAGGCTTTGTCCTCAATCTGCTGCTTGGTAATAACAGATATCGAAGCCGGGGCATCCTGAATTTTCTGCTCAAAGCCGGTAGCGGTAACTACCACGGTATCTTGTTCAGCGGCATGGCCGAGTGATGGGAGACTGGCGACGCATACTGCGGCAGCTACAGCCTTAACGTGAGGTATAGTCATTTGTATCATTCCATTTAAATGAATCAAACTGCGCGTCATGTGAAAGGCCATGACAATTGTATGTATTTGTCTTTTAAGGACTCTTTTCAGTAAAGAAGCGGGAGGATTGTACAAAAGTATGAATATTTGTAAACACAAATGATAATAGAAATCATTTGTGTTTGATGTGATTTGGGGTGAAATACTTTTTTAATCAATAAGATAGTGAAGGAAGAAAAAAGGAGAAAAAGTGAAGGAATGATGGAGAAATGAAGAGGGCTTACGCCCTCAACTCAGAAATTACTTCAGCAAATACTGGGCGTGGAAGCGCAGGTGATCCTCAATAAACGACGCAATAAAGTAATAGCTGTGGTCGTAACCTGGCTGGATGCGTAGCGTCATTGGCCATGCAGTCTGACGGGCTATTTCGGCCAGCACTGCTGGCTGCAACTGATCGGCAAGAAACTGATCGCTGTCTCCTTGATCAATTAGCGTCGGAATCGCGTCTGTGGGCTTACTGGCCAGCATTAACGCGCAGCTATCCCACTCAGTCCATTGTGTTTTATCTTCACCCAGATAAGCGCTAAAAGCCTTCTCGCCCCACGGAACGCGACAAGGGTTTACGATCGGCGCAAAGGCTGAAACGCTGGTGTATTTCCCGGGATTTTTCAGCGCCATAATCAATGCGCCGTGACCCCCCATAGAGTGCCCGCTGATGGCGCAGCGATCGCTGACGTTAAACTGCGAATGAATCAGTGCCGGAAGCTCATCACGCAGATAGTCATACATACGAAAATGCGTTGCCCATGGCTGCTGAGTGGCATTGAGGTAAAATCCCGCGCCCTGGCCTAAATCGTAACCATCATCGTTGGCAACCTGCTCGCCGCGCGGGCTGGTGTCTGGCATCACCAGAACAATACCGAGCTCAGCCGCGATGCGCTGTGCGCCGGCTTTGGTGGTGAAGTTTTCATCATTGCAGGTCAGGCCCGACAGCCAGTACAGCACCGGAGGCGGGGCGTTATCGCGGGGTGGTGGAAGAAAAATACTGAAGGTCATGGCGCAATTTAACGTGGTGGAGTCGTGACGCCAGCGTTGCTGCCAGCCTTCAAAACAGCGGTGCTCTTCAAGCATTTCCATGCGTGGCTCCTTGTTGTGTTGAACCTGTATGTGTTTGCGAACTCACCATAATACAGATTATTCATTGCACTGTGAGTAACTTTCACTTCCGCATTGAGCAAACATACTTCATCATCTATATAACTTTACATTAACACTCGACGTCACCGGGCTGAACAGAAAGTGAAGTTGCTACAGCTGAAAGGCTGTGCCAATTTCAATAATTATCGCGGTGAATACTGGATTATGTGCGCCGCCTCACGCACAATGTTCTGGCTGTGATACAGCCTAAAAACTTTGCCCCATGCAGGGCAGAGGCGCCCCACCTGCAGGAGAAGAAGAAATGTCATCACTCAGTAAAGAAGCGGCACTGGTTCATGAAGCGCTGGTTGCGCGTGGTCTCGAAACCCCGCTGCGCCCGCCCGTGCAAGAGATGGATAACGAAACACGCAAACGTCTTATTTCTGGCCATATGACCGAGATTATGCAATTGCTCAATCTCGATTTGAGCGATGACAGTCTGATGGAAACTCCGCATCGCATTGCGAAAATGTATGTCGATGAGATTTTCTCCGGCCTCGATTACGCCAACTTCCCGAAAATCACCGTCATTGAAAATAAAATGAAGGTGGACGAGATGGTCACGGTCCGCGATATTACGTTGACCAGCACCTGCGAACACCACTTTGTCACTATCGATGGCAAAGCGACGGTGGCGTATATTCCGAAAGATTCGGTTATTGGTCTGTCGAAGATTAACCGCATTGTGCAGTTCTTCGCCCAGCGCCCACAGGTACAGGAACGCCTGACCCAGCAAATTCTCACCGCGCTGCAAACGCTGCTCGGGACGAATAATGTGGCGGTGTCGATTGATGCGGTGCATTACTGTGTGAAAGCGCGCGGCATTCGTGATGCGACCAGTGCGACCACCACCACTTCTCTTGGTGGATTGTTTAAGTCCAGCCAGAACACGCGTCAGGAATTCCTGCGCGCAGTACGTCATCACAACTGATTAGGGCAGGAACCATGGAGCGTAATGTCACGCTGGATTTTATTCGTGGCGTCGCCATTCTTGGTATCCTGCTTCTCAATATTAGCGCCTTTGGCTTGCCAAAGGCGGCATATCTCAATCCTGCGTGGTATGGCGACATCACCTTATCCGATGCCTGGACCTGGGCGCTGCTCGATCTCTTTGCGCAGGTAAAATTCCTCACGCTGTTTGCGCTGCTGTTCGGTGCCGGTCTGCAAATGCTGCTCCCACGCGGTAAACGCTGGATCCAGTCACGGCTTACGCTGCTGGTGCTATTGGGTTTTATTCACGGTTTATTCTTCTGGGATGGCGATATCCTGCTGGCATATGGCTTGATCGGCCTGATTTGCTGGCGGCTGATCCGGGATGCGCCGTCGGTAAAAAGCTTATTTAATACTGGTGTGCTGCTGTATCTGGTGGGCGTTGGCGTACTGCTGCTGTTGGGTGTGATCTCCGGGAGCGAAACCAGCCGCGCCTGGACGCCGGATGCTTCAGCGTTGCTGTATGAAAAATACTGGAAAGTGAACGGCGGAATGGAAGCAATCAGCAATCGCGTGGATATGATGTCCAATAGCTTGCTGGCGTTGGGTGCTCAGTACGGCTGGCAACTGGCGGGGATGATGCTGCTCGGCGCGGCATTAATGCGCAGCGGTTGGCTAAAAGGGCAGTACAGTTTGCAACACTATCGACGTACCGGCGTGCTGCTGGTCATTATTGGGATGGCGATAAACCTGCCTGCTATCATCGCTCAGTGGAATCTGGACTGGGCCTACCGCTGGTGTGCTTTCCTGTTACAAGCCCCGCGAGAGCTGGGAGCGCCGATGCAGACCATTGGTTACGCCGCGCTGATGTACGGTTTCTGGCCGCAGCTTAGCCGTTTAAAATGGGTCATTGCTGTCGCCTGTGTGGGACGCATGGCGTTAACCAACTATCTGTTACAAACCTTAATCTGTACCACGCTGTTCTATCAATTCGGCTTATTTATGAAATTCGACCGGCTGGAGCTGCTGTATTTCGTCATCCCGGTCTGGGTCATTAACTTACTTTTCTCCGTGATATGGCTACGTTATTACCGCCAGGGCCCGGTGGAATGGCTGTGGCGTCAATTAACCCTGCGTGCTGCAGGGACATCATTACCGCGAACATCCAGATAACGATCTGGATCACATTCATTAACAAAATGGATGTAAGCGCTTTCATTCCTGTGACATCACTCACGCAGTCCGTTTCATTGTGCTGACAAAATACCCAGCCTGGGGTGTCTGTGGGCAGCCGCAATCTAAAACAGGGCAGTGAATATGGTAACCATTCGTGATGTGGCACGGCAGTCTGGCGTTTCTGTAGCGACCGTTTCCCGCGTACTGAACAACAGTGCGCTGGTGAGTCCCGATACGCGTGAAGCGGTAATGAAAGCAGTCACTCAGCTTGGCTATCGACCTAATGCCAACGCACAAGCGCTGGCGACGCAGGTAAGCGACACGATTGGTGTTGTCGTCATGGATGTATCAGATGCGTTTTTTGGCGCGCTGGTAAAAGCCGTGGATATGGTTGCCCAACAGCATCAGAAGTATGTCCTGATTGGCAACAGCTACCATGAGGCGGAAAAAGAACGTCATGCCATTGAGGTGTTGATTCGCCAACGCTGTAACGCATTGATTGTACACTCTAAAGCACTGAGCGATCGGGAACTGGCCGAGTTTATGGATCAAATCCCCGGCATGGTGCTGATCAATCGCCTGGTACCGGGTTACGCCCACCGTTGCGTCTGCCTGGATAACATCAGCGGCGCTAAAATGGCGACCCGTATGTTGCTGAATAATGGTCATCAACGCATCGGTTATCTGGCATCAAGCCATCGCATTGAAGATGACACCATGCGCAAAGAAGGGTGGTTAACTGCTCTGAAAGAGCAGGGGATTGTTGCGGCAGAAAGTTGGGTCGGCACCGGTTCGCCCGATATGCAGGGCGGAGAGTCTGCGATGGTGGAACTGCTGGGGCGCAATTTACAACTGACGGCAGTCTTCGCTTATAACGACAATATGGCCGCTGGCGCGCTGACAGCGCTAAAAGATAACGGTATCGCTATTCCATTACACCTTTCAATCATTGGCTTCGATGATATTCCCATCGCGCGTTACACCGATCCGCAGTTAACCACCGTGCGCTATCCCATTGCCTCTATGGCAAAAATGGCGACGGAGCTTGCACTACAGGGCGCGGCTGGCACGTTGGATCCGCAGGCGACGCATTGCTTTATGCCGACGCTGGTACGTCGCCATTCAGTGGCGCTGCGGCAGAATGCGGCACCGATCACTAACTTATAATGCAGCGCGATGTAACCGCTTTCAATATGTGAGTAAATTCACAGTATATTAACAATGCGATAGCTATGATGACACTGTTTGTTGCGCTGTAACTACTATGTAACGGTGAATAATCACTTTCATCGAGGTATAGCTGCCTTAAACGATAATTAAAGCCTGTTTTGGGAGCGTTGCCAGACACGGAAGAAATATTTTTAAAAGTGAGCTTCGGCGTTCAGTAACACTTCAGTAACGTTCTGCCTGCCGAGCATTTATCTCAAGTACTACCCTGCATAATAAAACCGGAGATACCATGAATAAGAAGGTGTTGACCCTGTCTGCTGTAATGGCAAGCATGTTATTCGGCGCGGCTGCGCACGCTGCTGATACCCGTATTGGTGTGACTATCTATAAGTATGACGATAACTTTATGTCAGTGGTACGTAAGGCTATTGAAAAAGATGCCAAAGCGGCGCCAGATGTACAACTGCTGATGAACGACTCGCAGAACGACCAGTCCAAACAAAACGATCAGATCGACGTGCTGCTGGCAAAAGGCGTTAAAGCACTGGCGATTAACCTGGTTGACCCGGCAGCTGCAGGCACGGTCATTGAAAAAGCACGCGGACAGAACGTACCGATCGTGTTCTTTAACAAAGAACCTTCTCGCAAGGCGCTGGACAGCTATGACAAAGCGTATTACGTCGGTACTGACTCTAAAGAGTCCGGTATTATTCAGGGTGATTTGATTGCCAAACACTGGGCAGCTAACCCGAACTGGGACCTGAACAAAGACGGCAAAATTCAGTTTGTTCTGCTGAAAGGCGAACCGGGACACCCGGATGCTGAAGCACGTACTACTTACGTGATTAAAGAGCTGAACGACAAAGGCATTAAAACTGAGCAACTGCAGTTAGATACTGCAATGTGGGATACCGCTCAGGCGAAAGATAAGATGGATGCGTGGATGTCCGGTCCGAACGCGAACAAAATCGAAGTCGTTATCGCCAACAACGATGCGATGGCAATGGGCGCAGTTGAAGCGCTGAAGGCACACAATAAAACCAGCGTACCGGTATTTGGCGTGGATGCCCTGCCTGAAGCACTGGCGCTGGTGAAATCTGGCGCTATGGCCGGTACCGTGCTGAACGATGCTAATAACCAGGCGAAAGCCACCTTTGATCTGGCGAAAAACCTGGCTGATGGCAAAGGTGCGGCAGATGGTACTAACTGGAAAATTGAGAACAAGATTGTTCGCGTTCCGTACGTAGGTGTCGATAAAGATAATCTGGCCGAGTTCACCAATAAGTAAATACTCCGTCTGTGGGCGCAATTTCATTGCGCCCTTAATAACGCACTCTGCAAGGCCAACAAGGTATAATTATGGTCAGCACACATACTCAGTCGTCAGGCGAATACTTGTTGGAAATGACCGGCATCAACAAGTCCTTCCCCGGCGTTAAGGCGCTTGATAATGTCAATTTAAAAGTCCGCCCGCATTCTATTCACGCCTTAATGGGGGAGAATGGCGCGGGGAAATCAACATTATTGAAATGTCTTTTCGGCATCTATCAAAAAGATTCCGGCAGTATTTTATTTCAGGGTAAAGAAATCGACTTTCATTCTGCTAAGGAAGCGCTTGAGAATGGTATTTCGATGGTACACCAGGAATTAAACCTGGTATTACAACGCTCTGTGATGGACAACATGTGGCTGGGACGCTATCCCACCAAAGGCATGTTTGTCGATCAGGAAAAAATGTACCGCGATACCAAAGCGATATTTGATGAACTGGATATTGATATCGATCCGCGTGCGCGCGTCGGCACATTATCCGTTTCACAAATGCAGATGATTGAAATTGCGAAGGCGTTCTCCTATGACGCCAAAATCGTCATCATGGATGAACCAACTTCATCGTTAACCGAGAAAGAAGTTAATCATCTGTTCACCATCATCCGTAAGCTGAAAGAGCGTGGATGCGGTATTGTTTATATTTCTCACAAAATGGAAGAAATTTTCCAGCTGTGTGATGAAATTACCGTTCTACGCGACGGCCAGTGGATTGCGACCCAGCCGCTGGAAGGGCTGGATATGGATAAGATCATCGCCATGATGGTAGGGCGTTCACTGAACCAACGTTTTCCGGATAAAGAAAACAAACCTGGTGAAGTCATTCTGCAAGTGCGTAACCTGACCTCGCTGCGTCAGCCGTCGATTCGTGATATCTCGTTTGATTTACACAAAGGGGAAATTCTCGGGATTGCCGGTCTGGTCGGCGCAAAACGCACGGATATTGTTGAAACGCTTTTTGGTATTCGTGAGAAATCATCGGGTACGATTACGCTACATGGCAAAAAGATTAATAACCACAGTGCAAATGAAGCCATCAACCATGGTTTTGCGCTGGTCACGGAAGAGCGCCGCTCAACCGGTATTTATGCGTATCTGGACATTGGTTTTAACTCGTTAATTTCTAATATCCAAAATTACAAAAACAAAGTCGGTCTGTTGGATAATTCCCGCATGAAGAGTGATACCCAGTGGGTAATTGACTCCATGAGGGTGAAAACGCCAGGCCATCGTACGCAAATCGGTTCACTGTCCGGTGGTAATCAGCAAAAGGTGGTTATCGGCCGCTGGTTATTAACGCAGCCAGAAATACTGATGCTGGATGAACCGACGCGTGGTATCGATGTTGGCGCGAAATTTGAAATTTACCAGTTAATTGCTGAACTCGCGAAAAAGGATAAGGGGATTATTATTATTTCCTCTGAAATGCCGGAGCTGCTGGGTATTACCGATCGTATTCTGGTGATGAGCAATGGTCTCGTTGCCGGAATTGTTGACACTAAAACAACAACGCAAAACGAAATCCTCCGTCTTGCGTCTTTGCACCTTTAAGATTAGGGGCTCCTCATGAATGCGTTAAATAAGAAAAGTTTTCTTACTTACCTGAAAGAAGGCGGAATTTACGTTGTTCTTTTGGTTTTGCTGGCGATTATTATTTTCCAGGATCCCACTTTCTTAAGCTTACTAAACCTGAGTAATATTCTCACACAATCCTCGGTGCGTATTATTATCGCATTGGGTGTGGCTGGACTGATTGTTACCCAAGGGACCGACCTGTCGGCGGGGCGTCAGGTTGGCCTGGCGGCAGTGGTTGCAGCGACTTTGTTGCAGTCGATGGAGAATGCCAACAAGGTGTTCCCGGAAATGGCGACGATGCCGATCATTGTAGTGGTGCTGATTGTCTGCGTGATTGGTGCCATTATCGGTCTGGTGAACGGTATTATCATTGCTTACCTGAACGTGACGCCGTTTATTACCACCCTGGGTACGATGATTATCGTTTACGGGATCAACTCCCTGTACTACGACTTCGTCGGTGCATCGCCAATCTCTGGCTTTGATAGCGGATTTTCAACCTTTGCACAGGGCTTTATTGCACTGGGCAGTTTCCGACTCTCCTACATCACCTTCTACGCGCTGATTGCCGTGGCCTTTGTGTGGGTGCTGTGGAACAAGACCCGCTTCGGTAAAAACATTTTCGCCATCGGCGGAAATCCGGAAGCAGCGAAAGTGTCTGGGGTAAACGTTGCGCTGAACCTGTTGATTATCTATGCGTTGTCTGGCGTGTTCTATGCCTTCGGTGGTTTGCTGGAAGCCGGGCGTATCGGCTCGGCGACCAACAACCTCGGCTTTATGTATGAGCTGGATGCGATTGCGGCGTGCGTGGTTGGTGGCGTGTCGTTCAGCGGCGGGGTAGGTACCGTGTTTGGCGTGGTGACCGGTGTGATTATCTTCACCGTCATCAACTACGGTCTGACCTACATCGGCGTAAACCCTTACTGGCAGTATATTATCAAGGGCGGCATTATCATCTTCGCGGTCGCGCTGGACTCACTGAAGTACGCGCGTAAGAAGTAATCGTACAACGTAAAAAGCCCGGAGCAGCGCAACCTGCACCGGGCTTTTTTATCCGCGTTACAACGTTAACGCATGTTCTTTCTCTCCGGGTTTAAATTTCACCTCGCCCAGATCAATACAGGCTACCGGGCAAACGTGACCGCACAATAAACATCCCACACATTTTTCTGTATTGCAGTGCGGTGTACGGGTTTCCTCATTCCATTCCATCGCCTGATGCCCGCCGTCATAGCAGGAGATGTAGCAACGACCACAGCCGACGCATTTATCAAGATGGATGTTCGGATAGACAATGTAGCTACGGTCAAGCTCCTCGGCGGGGATTATATTGGCATTGGCCAGACCCACCATCTCCTCCAGTGAGTCAAACCCTTGATCGGCGAGGTAATGTGACAGCCCGCTGATCATGTCCTCCACAATCCGATATCCATACTGCATGATCCCGGTGGTCACCTGCAGCGTGGCAGCGCCTAACAGTAAAAACTCGGCGGCATCTTCCCAGGTCTCAATTCCTCCAATGCCGCTAATCGGAAAATCCCGCAGTTCAGGGTGCATGCGTAGTTGTTGGATAAATCGCAGGGCGATAGGTTTAACGGCCTTGCCGGAGTAGCCGGAAATACTAGATTTACCGTTGACGACCGGCATCCCGATTTTCCTGTTCAGGTCGATGTTAGTGATGGATTTAACCGTATTGATGGTCGCGATGCCGTCGGCTCCTCCGCGTTTTGCCGCCAGCGCCACCTCACACATATCACCAATATTTGGTGTCATTTTAGCCAGCATTGGCAGGGACGAACCGCGTTTAACCGCCCGACAGTATTTTTCAACCAGCTCAGGGCTTTGTCCTACATCGCTGCCCATAGCATGCGAGGTCATTTGCGGGCAGGAGAAGTTACACTCGATCATATCTGCACCCGCTTCTTCAACCAGGCGGGCCAGTTCCTGCCATTGCTGCTCATTTTCCCCCATGATCGACGCAATCAGAACCTTATCCGGGTAGTCTTGTTTCAGTCGCCGAATAGCAGCCAGATTCTCCTCCAGCGGATGCTCGGCAATTTGCTCCATGTTTTTGAAGCCAATAAAGCCGGTATCTTCTTTGCTGAGATGGTCAAAACGTGGGGAAACTTCATTCGCAATAAAGAACCCGATCGTTTTAAAAACAATGCCGCCCCAACCGCTATCATAGGCTTTGGCGCACATTTCATAACAGTTGCCCACCGGGGAGGAAGAGAGGCAGAACGGGTTGGGAAATTTGACGCCGCAAAAGGTAATAGAAAGATCTTTCGTTAACATGAGCAAGCTCCCTCTAAATAGTGATGAATGGCCTGAGCGGCTTCTTTTCCGGTTTTCACGGCGTAAACGACCGTTTTATCGCCTTCAACAATATCGCCTGCAGCAAACAGAACCGGATCAGCAGTTTGGTAGTTTTGCGTATTGATTAGATTGCGCTGTGGCTTTAACGTGGCGAAATTATCAAGCTGAGCGTGTTGACCAACGGCAAGAATAATGTGCTCGGCTTCTAGCATGAGTTCGCCTGGCAGGCGTACGTGCTTAAAGGTAACTTGATTTCCGCTTACCGCCACGGGCGTGAAACCGTCAATAATCGACACGCCTAATGCCTGGGTGCTGCTGAATTCTTTATCGCTGGCCGGAAAATCAGCCAGTTCTTCACGCGCGACACAGGTGACTGACGGGCAGCCCAGCAGTTTCAACGTACTGGCGACATCCATCGCCACGTCGCCACCGCCGATGATCAATGCACTTTTGGCGACGGTAATATCTCCGATTGATTGCCGGGCTCTTTGCAGAAAATCGACGGCAATTTCAACGTGATTCGCTTTCTCAAAAAGAGGCAATGTTGAGCCGTAAGACATACCTGGGGTAACCAGTACGGCGCGATATTCTGCTTTGAGTTGCTCAACGGAAAGGGCATTGCCGACTTCACAATTGCACTTGATGGTCACGCCCATTTCAACGATACGGGCAATTTCATGATCCAAAACCGAATGCGGCAAACGAAACTCTGGGATGCCATAGCGCAACCAGCCGCCTGGCTGAGCCTGTTTTTCGAAGATGGTTACGTCATAACCAAGATTGCTCAGCGTTACGCTGGCCTGTAATCCTGCCGGACCTGCACCGATAATAGCGACCTTGCCCAGCGTTTTTGTTGCCGGCTGATAGATTTTCATCGCGGTTTGCTGTTCAAAATCGGTAATAAAGCGCTGCAGACGCGCAATATCGATAGGTTTATCAATTCCTGAACGCGTACACCCGCGCTGGCATAATTTTTCGGTTGGGCAAACTCGAGCGCACACCGCACCGAGCGCATTATTTTCGCGGATAGTTTCGGCTGCGCCTTTAAAATTACGGAAATAAATGGAGCGAATAAATTTCCCCGGGTCGGTTTGCGCCGGGCAATCCTGACTACAGGGGGCATCGTGACATAATAAACAGCGGGAAGCCTCTTTTATTGCTAATAATGGGGTAAAAGCAGGCGTGAGCTCATCCAGATAATTTTGTTGTGGCATATTTTCTTCCTTAATGCTTGAGTAAATTAAGGCAAACCGTTAATAACAAAATATAAAAAGTGAAAGGCTATTCTTAAGGCTAAGCACTGCAGGAAGAGTATTCTGTGAAAGGATTCACAAATAGAAGATAGTTTGAGGGAAATGCTGACGGGCAGCATTAATCCCTTATCTTGAAATGGTAACTATTATCAAAATATTAGCTATTCTCAAACGCTAATATAAAGGCAAATGCGTTATCGATAAAAAACTAAGTAAATAACCATACCGAAGGATAAGCACCCGCATCCAGCATAAACCAGTACGTAAGACCAAAATTGCAGCGGCTCTTGATTGCGATAAGCGAAAACCGGTTCGCGCGCATTCTTTTTAATTTTATCTACGGCTCCCGAGCGCCAGCCTTTCCAGGCTTCACGAAAACAAAACACGGGAATGAGCAGAAAGGCCAACACGACGAAAAGGGTTTGTACATCCATGCTTATTTTCCTTGTTTCTTTTGTAATTCGAGCAGTTGTTCAGGCGTGACTGCCGGATATCCCTGTGCATCGTCCGGTACCTGATGCATGGTTGGGATAGGGACCAGTGGGCCTAAAAAGCGGGGTTCACGTTTAAAAATGTAGAGATCGGCAAGTGCGCCAAAACGGGCGCCAAATTCACGTACCCGCACGGTGAGCATATCTTTTGGCGAAGGTACGGCGTAGCACTGGGCCTGGATACCCATATGGAGCGCAATAAACAAGGCACGTTCACAGTGGAATCGCTGGGTAATAATGATGAAATCGTTGGTATCGAACACCTTACGGGTACGCACGATGGAGTCGAGCGTTCGGAACCCGGCGTAATCAAGCACGATGTCAGCGGGATCGACGCCTGCGGCAATCAGATCTTTACGCATCGTCATGGGTTCGTTGTAGCTTTGCTGTGCGTTGTCGCCGCTTAACAGCAGATAGTTTACCTTCCCGCTGTTATAGGCGTTCAATGCGCCCTGAATGCGGTAGCGGTAATACTGATTGATGACGCCGGTGCGGTAATACTTCGCCGTGCCCAGAACCACTCCTACCTGGCGGTAGGGTAAATCCTGCAGTTCGTCGTAAATGTAGGGAGCAGTCTTCCAGCTCATCCACCGATCGAGTCCAAGCACAGTCAAAAGCAGCAAGCCCAGCAGGACTAACAGGCTGTAAAACACGCGCTTTAACATGCAGAAAACTCGTTATTTGGATGGAATTTCAATCAGGCTACTGTACCGGAAGACGTAGCGCAAGAAACAGTAATCTGATTGAGGGGATTTTAGTCACTGTTGCCCGATGACGTTACGCCATCGGGCAACACGACTTAGTCGAGTAGCACGCGCTCTATATTGTCGCAGCCCAGTGCTTTCAGCGTGGCAGATGTCGCATCCCACTGAATTAACGGCGCATCGGCTTTTTCAGCCAGCACGGCGCGTTGGATATCTGAATAATCATAACCGTTCAGATTCAACAGGTTCAACGCGCCTTGCAGTGGTGGCAGGGTTGGGTTAAAAGCGGCATTTTCAGCATAGCTGCCGCTAAAAATACGACCATCTTTACACTCCAGCGCCACGCCACTTGGGGATTTGCTGTACGGCATATGACATCTGTTGGCTGCGGTGATTGCTGCCTGGGTCAACGCATCGCCCTGCAGTGCGAAGCCGTGATCCTGATCGTCCATCAGCAGCGTTTTAATCTCCAGATCCTTCGGGCCGAAGGCATCTGGCAGATAATCGCGCAGCACGTGTGGCGCACGTCCCGGCAGATGAATACGTAAATCCAGTCCGCTGTTTAGTTCGTTCATAAACTGGCGACAGTGGCCGCACGGCGTGTAGTTGACGGTGATGGCAGCGAGCCCTTTTTCACCGCGCAGCCAGGCGTGGCTGATAGCGCTTTGCTCGGCATGAACAGTTTGCTGCATGGTTGCGCCCAGGAACTCCATGTTCCCACCGAAGTACCAGTTGCCGCTGATGCCGCGAGAAATAGCCCCAACGTTGAAATTGGACAGTGGAGTACGTGCGCAGGCCGCAGCCAGCGGCAGCAGAGCGAATGCCAGCGCGTCTTCGTCCAGTCCCGATTCGCGTTTCAGCAAAGAGACCTGCTCAGCAGTCAGCATGGCGGGGAAATGCGCATCCGCCAGAACAGGGGCCAGGGCTGATTGCAAGTTATCCGCGAGTTGGGCAAAAGCAGTTTGAAAACGTGGATGCATGGCGATGCCTCATAACAATGTAATGGAATCGTAGTTTACGGACCTGTTATGGCTTTATATGTGATCTAAATCCCATTACGTATGCAACTTATGAAACTTAAATGAAAAATGTGCAACGCATCGCAAATAAATAGCTAAAAAATGAAGGTTAACCCACCACCGCCAGAATAATCGGGAACAGGAATGGGGCAACCAACGAGGTGATAATGCCGCAAATAACCAGCGCAAGAGAGCTAAACGCGCCTTCCTGGTAGTCCAGTTCTGCACAGCGTGCGGTACCCAGGGCGTGCGACGCGGTGCCCATTGCCAGCCCCCGAGCGGCCTTGGTGCGAATGCGCATCGCATTAAGCAACGTATGACCAAATACTGCCCCGAGGATACCGACAAAAATAACGCACACGGCGCTGATAGCCGGAATGCCGCCAATACTGCCTCCCACGGCCATAGCGATAGGCGTGGTGACCGATTTTGGCATGATAGACGCGGCAATTTGCGGTGATGCGCCCATCAACAAAGCGATTGTTGTACCTGTTACCATTGCCACAACGCTCCCGGCAAAACAGATAGCAATGATTGATTTCCAGCGGGCGCGAATTTGGTGCAGCTGTTCGTATAACGGATAGGCCAGCGCGACCACGGCAGGTTGCAGTAAATCGTTCAGTACTTCGCTGCCTTTGAAATAGTGATCGTAGGGAATGCCGGTCAGCAGCAGAATGGGAATAATCACCACCATGGCAACCAGCAGCGGGTTCAATAGCGGCATTTTAAATCGTGCAGCCAGCTTACGTGCGCCAAAAAATACCGCCAGCGTAAGAGGTAACGACCACCAGATATACGACATCATTCTTTAGACCCTTTTTGCCCAACGATTTTGCGTTCACCGTGCACAATGTGCGAGCTCCAGCTCACCACCAGGAAAACGACCAGCGTACTGATGGTACAGGACACCACTACCGGACCAAATTGTGCGCGGAGCAGGTCAAAGTACTGCATGATCCCCACGCCAATCGGGACAAACAGCAGGGCCATATAACGAATCAGCACGTAGCAGCCAGGGTTAACCCATTTTGCCGGTAACACCTGCAAAGCCAGTAAGACAAACAGAATCAGCATGCCGATAATGCTGCCCGGAATGGTGATAGGAAGTAGCGACGCAAGAAAAATACCTGCGTAGAGGCAGGCATAAATCAGGACGAATGCGCGCAAATATTGCCAGATAACGTTCAGTGCTTTGCTCATAGTTGAAACCCTTGACGAGACTGATTCATCATACAATTAAACTTAAAAACGTGCTACCGATCACATCATGAATTCTAAGCATAGAGGAAATAGATATCTGGAACATCGGGCGATGGCCCTAACTCTCCGCGCTAAGCCTGTGCCAGATAATACAAAAAACGATTCAGGGCGGTAGTAGGTGTTTCGTTGTTGCGCCAGAATACGCCGACGCTGCCTTTTTGTTCAATCTTCGGCAGATTCAGAATAGCCAGCTGTCCCTGGGCGGCATACCGTTGTGCCAGACGCAAAGAAAGAATAGAGATCATATCGCTACTTTGCAGCAGGTTGGTACTGACGTTGATCGACGCCGATTCAATGATGTTTTCCGGCAACATGACGCCGTTATCAACCAGCGCGTTATCAATGCTTATCCGGATAGGGGTTCCTGTCGGCCAGACAATCCAGCGCCAGTTCGCCAGATCGTGCCAGGTGAGCAAGGGATATTTTGCCAAGGGATGATCGGGACGGGCGACGAAACAGACCGGCTCGGTATACAGCACCTGGTAATTGAGCGGCAACTGAAGCGCCCGGCCACCGACGCGACCGACGACGACATCCACCGAACCCGCGAGCAGATCGTGCAGCAGCGGGGTCATCACTTTCTCTTCGATATTAAGGTTCAGGGTTGGCAACTCTTTGAGCAAACCCAGTATTGCCAGTGAAACGCAGTCGGTCGCCACGGGTGAGCAGCCAATCTTCAGACTTCCCACCAGGCCGCCTTGCTTAAAACGGGCGATTTCATATTGCGAACGTTCCATATCATTGAGCAGGCGTTGGGCATGCTGCAGTAGCAGTTTGCCGCCTTCGGAAGGACGCAAGCCTTTGCTATGACGTTCAAAGAGGGTGATGCCAATCTCATCTTCGAGCTGTGATAACCATTTTGACAACGCTGGCTGGGTGATATTCATCATCCGTGCGACGTGAGTCAGATTTCCCTGTTCGCCCAGCGCGATAAGCGTTTGCAGGTGTTGCAACTTAAGTTTCTGCGCCCAATTTGCCATTTGCTATAACCTCCAGGTTATGCCTCTGCATGAAAAGCCATTGTACATTTCATCTCCAAACATACAAAGTCGCAACATACCTAAAACAAAACAGACATCTACTCTACCTGCACTGAGGCATTCACTATGACTCATCAACGTGATCTACAAGCACTGATCGATTCCGCTCCCGTCGGTAAGACCCAGTGGCGCGTTATCATTTGCTGTTTTCTGGTCGTCATGCTCGACGGATTTGATACCGCAGCTATTGGCTTTATCGCTCCCGACATTCGTACTCACTGGCAGCTGACTGCCGGCGATCTGGCGCCGTTGTTTGGCGCAGGCCTGTTGGGGCTAACCGCTGGCGCATTGCTCTGCGGCCCATTGTCTGACCGTTTTGGCCGCAAACGGGTGATTGAACTCTGCGTGGCGCTGTTCGGCGCCCTGAGCCTGATTTCGGCTTTTTCTCCCGATCTACAAACGCTGGTTATTTTGCGCTTTCTTACCGGGTTAGGTCTGGGCGGCGCGATGCCAAATACCATCACCATGACGTCAGAGTACCTGCCAGCGCGGCGGCGTGGCGCGCTGGTGACCATGATGTTTTGTGGATTTACCCTGGGGTCGGCGATGGGTGGAATTGTGAGCGCGCAACTGGTGCCGGTCATTGGCTGGCACGGCATTCTGGTGCTGGGAGGCGTTCTACCACTCATGCTGTTTGTGGCTCTGCTGTTTGCGCTTCCGGAATCCCCGCGCTGGCAGGTTCGTCGCCAACTGCCGCAAAACGTGATTGCCAGAACCGTTAGCGCCATCACCCGGGAACGTTATGACACTACCCATTTTTATCTCAACGAGGGCACCGCGATTGCTAAAGGAAGCATTCGCCAGTTGTTCGTCGGGCGACAGCTGCCTATTACCCTGATGCTATGGGTAGTGTTCTTTATGAGCTTGCTGATTATTTATTTGCTTTCCAGTTGGATGCCAACGCTGTTAAACCATCGTGGAATTGATCTGCAGCATGCCTCATGGGTAACTGCCGCCTTCCAGATTGGAGGAACGCTGGGGGCGCTGGCGCTGGGCGTGCTGATGGATAAATACAATCCTTTCCGCGTGCTGGCCGTGAGTTATGCACTGGGCGCAGTGTGCATCGTCATGATTGGCCTGAGCGAGAACGGTCTGTGGTTGATGGCTCTGGCTATTTTTGGCACCGGCATTGGTATCAGCGGTTCTCAGGTTGGTCTAAATGCGTTAACCGCCACGCTATATCCGACACAAAGCCGGGCGACGGGCGTCAGCTGGTCTAATGCGGTGGGGCGCTGCGGCGCGATTGTCGGCTCGCTTTCTGGCGGCGTGATGATGGCGATGAATTTCTCATTCGATAACCTGTTTTTCATTATTGCCGTCCCGGCGGCCATCAGCGCGGTGATGCTTACGCTGCTGACGGTTGTTATCCGCCAGTCGGCCTCTGCCTCAAATACGCTGCCTCGCGCAGGTGTTGTGAATGAATAAGGAGAATCCCTATGTCTGAACTGAATCAGGATGTTAAGAACAGCCGTCAGCAGTTTTACCAGCATATTTCCGGGCAGAATCTGACCCCTCTGTGGGAGTCGCTGCACCGCCTGGTGCCGCCAACACCGAACGCACATTGCGCGCCTGCGTACTGGAACTATCAGGAGATCCGCCCTCTGCTGTTAGAAAGTGGCGATCTGATTGGCGCGAAAGAGGCGATTCGCCGCGTGCTGGTGCTGGAAAACCCAATGTTGCGCGGACAGTCTTCAATCACCCCAACGCTGTACGCAGGATTGCAGTTAATTATGCCGGGCGAGGTTGCGCCGAGTCACCGCCACAACCAGTCTGCGCTGCGCTTTATTGTCGAAGGGAAAGGGGCATTTACCGCTGTGGATGGCGAGCGCACCCAGATGCATGAAGGCGATTTTATTCTGACGCCGCAGTGGCGCTGGCACGATCACGGCAACCCGGGCAGTGAACCGGTGGTGTGGCTGGACGGTCTGGATCTGCCGTTGGTGAACCTGCTGGGCTGCGGCTTTGCGGAAGACTACCCGGAAGATCAGCAGCCGGTCACGCGCCAGGAAGGGGATTACTTACCGCGCTACGCGGCCAATATGCTGCCGCTGCGCCATCAGAAGGGTAACTCATCGCCGATTTTTAACTATCGCTACGATCGCAGCCGTGAAGCGCTACATGACCTGACCCGTATGGGCGACGCCGATGAGTGGGACGGTTACAAGATGCGTTACGTCAACCCGGTAACCGGCGGTTATCCCATGCCTTCGATGGGAACCTTCCTGCAACTGTTGCCGCAGGGCTTTTCCTCACGAATGGCGCGTACCACTGACAGCACTATCTATCACGTGGTGGAAGGAAGTGGGCAGGTCACCATCGGTAACGAGACCTTCAACTTTTCGCCAAAAGATATTTTTGTGGTGCCGACCTGGCACGGCGTGTCGTTCCAGACCCACGAAGATACCGTCTTATTCAGTTTTTCGGACAGACCGGTTCAGGAAGCGCTGGGGCTGTTCCGTGAAGCACGCTATTAATTTGGGAGAGAGAAAATGACGCAATATGTATTCGAACCACAAGCGCCTGTTACCGTTCCGGTGGTTGGTAGTGATGAACAATTTCCCGTACGCCGCGTTTATTGTGTGGGCCGTAACTATGCCGCTCATGCGCGTGAAATGGGCTTTGATCCGGATCGCGAACCCCCGTTCTTCTTCTGTAAACCTGCTGATGCGGTAGTCCCGGTGGCAACTGGTCAGATCCTTGAACTGCCGTACCCATCGCAGACCGATAACTATCACTATGAGATAGAGCTGGTGGTGGCGATTGGTAAAAAGGGCAGCGATATTCCGCTGGAAAAAGCGCACGAATATATCTGGGGCTATGCCACCGGTCTGGATATGACCCGCCGTGACCGGCAGATGGAGATGCGTCAGATGGGGCGTCCATGGGAAATCGGCAAAGCGTTTGATCTCTCCGCGCCCATCGCGCCGTTGCATAAAGCCAGCGAAAGTGTGGATGTTAACCATGCGCCAATCTGGTTGCAGGTCAACGGCGACGATCACCAGCGTAGCGATATTCGCCACCTCATCTGGTCTGTGAATGAAACCATCAGCTATCTGTCAGGCTTTTTCGAACTGCAGCCAGGCGATCTGATCTACACCGGTACACCCGAAGGCGTAGGGGCGGTAGTGAAAGGGGATGTGATCACCGGAAACGTAGACGGTTTAACCCCCATCGCCGTGAAGATTGTCTGAGGTGGATAATGAAGCTGTACAGTTTCTTTAATAGCTCCGCGTCATATCGTGTACGCATTGCGCTGGCGCTGAAGGGGCTCGATTACCAGACGGTGGGCGTCAATATTCGCATTGGTCAGCAGAACGAACTGGCCTACCGGCGAATGAATGCGGTGGGACTGGTGCCGACGCTGGTGACCGATGACGGAGAATCACTCGGGCAGTCTCTGGCGATAACCGACTGGCTGGATGGCCACTTTCCACAGTCGCCGCTGCTGCCCGCCGATTTCCCGGCGCGTAGTAAGGTGCTGGAAATCGTTTATGCCATCGCCTGCGATATTCACCCTGTAAACAATCTACGGGTGCTGCGCTACCTGAGCGAAGAGCTAAAGGTCAGTGAAGAAGATAAAAAACGCTGGTATGCCCACTGGATCCAGCAAGGGTTAAGCGCGGTGGAACAGATGTTGCGCCAGAGTCACTCGGGGACGTTTTGCGTGGGGGACGTACCGACGCTGGCGGATTGCTGTCTGATCCCGCAGTGGGCAAACGCGTTGCGGATGGGTTGCGATCTGAGCGGATATCCACGCTGTAAGGCGGTATATGATGCCTGTACCCAGCTTCCGGCGTTTATCGCCGCCGCGCCCGAGAATCAACAAGACAAAATTCCAGCCTGATAAGGATAACGACAATGGCTAAAGTGACACGCGCAATTATCGTGGGTGGCGGGATTGGCGGCGCGGCGACCGCGCTATCGCTGGCCCGTCAGGGCATTAAAGTGATGTTGCTGGAGAAAGCGCACGAAATTGGTGAAATTGGCGCGGGTATTCAGCTCGGGCCGAATGCATTCTCTGCTCTGGACAGCCTTGGCGTGGGGGAAGTTGCCCGTCAACGCGCCGTTTTTACCGACCACATCACGATGATGGATGCGGTAAATGCGAAAGAGGTAGTACGGATAGAAACCGGGCAGGCGTTCCGCGATCACTTTGGCGGTCCTTATGCGGTTATCCATCGGGTTGATATTCACGCCAGCGTTTGGGAAGCGGCACTGGTGCATCCTAACGTTGAGTATCGCACTTCAACTAACGTGGTTGATATTCGCCAGACAGAGAATGACGTGACGGTCTTTGACGAGCACGGCAACAGCTGGACGGCGGATATTCTGGTGGGCTGTGACGGCGTGAAGTCGGTTGTTCGTCAGTCTCTGATTGGCGATGCGCCACGCGTTACCGGGCACGTCGTTTATCGCGCCGTGATTGATTGTGATGATATGCCGGAAGATTTGCGCATTAACGCGCCGGTATTGTGGGCCGGACCGCATTGTCACCTGGTGCACTATCCACTGCGCGGCGGCAAACAGTACAACCTGGTGGTGACCTTCCACAGTCGTCAGCAGGAAGAGTGGGGCGTGAAGGATGGCAGTAAAGAGGAAGTGCTCTCCTATTTTGCCGGGATCCATGCGCGTCCGCGTCAGATGCTGGATAAACCGACGTCATGGCGGCGCTGGTCAACCGCCGATCGTGAGCCGGTAGAGAAATGGGGAACCGACCGCATCACGCTGGTGGGCGACGCCGCGCACCCGGTGGCGCAATATATGGCGCAAGGAGCCTGTATGGCGCTGGAAGATGCTGTCACGCTAGGTAAAGCGTTACAGCAGTGTGACGGCGATGCGGCTGATGCCTTTGCGCTGTATGAGTCGGTGCGTATTCCGCGTACCGCACGCATCGTCTGGTCAACGCGCGAAATGGGACGCGTCTACCATGCCGCAGGCGTCGAGCGTCAGGTGCGTAATCTGTTGTGGAAAGACAAATCGCAGGCGGAATTTTATCGCGGTATGGAATGGTTATACGGCTGGAAAGAAGATAACTGCCTGCTGCCACGCTGAGCCTCTTTAATCTCCCGAACGGAGGCGCTACCATAGCGCCTCTTTTTTTACGGGTGACGATATGCGTGTTTTACTGGCGCCGATGGAAGGCGTGCTCGACTCACTGGTGCGCGAGCTGCTGACTGAAGTGAATGATTACGATCTGTGCATCACCGAGTTTGTGCGCGTGGTGGATCAGCTCCTGCCGGCAAAAGTATTTCATCGACTCTGCCCGGAACTGCATAACAACAGCCGGACGCCATCCGGCACGTTGGTTCGCATTCAGCTGTTGGGGCAGTACCCGCAGTGGCTGGCGGAGAATGCGGCGCGTGCGGTAGAACTGGGATCGTACGGTGTCGATCTGAACTGTGGTTGTCCGTCGAAGCTGGTGAACGGCAGCGGCGGTGGCGCAACGTTACTGAAAGAGCCTGAGCTTATCTACCGGGGCGCAAAAGCTATGCGCGAGGCGGTCCCGGCTCATCTCCCGGTGACGGTGAAAGTGCGTCTGGGTTGGGATAACAGCGATCGGCAGTTTGAAATTGCCGATGCCGTGCAGCAGGCTGGCGCCAGCGAACTGGCGGTACATGGTCGAACCAAGGAACAGGGCTATAAGGCAGAACATATCAACTGGCAGGCGATTGGCGAGATCCGCCAGCGACTGACTATTCCGGTTATCGCGAATGGCGAAATCTGGGACTGGCAGAGCGCCCAGGATTGTATGGCCATCAGCGGATGCGATGCGGTGATGATCGGACGTGGCGCATTAAATATTCCAAACCTGAGCCGCGTGGTGAAATACAACGAGCCGCGTATGCCGTGGCCTGATGTCGTGATGCTGTTGCAAAAATATACCCGTCTTGAAAAGCAGGGGGACACCGGGCTGTATCATGTAGCGCGGATTAAGCAGTGGTTAGGGTATCTGCGAAAAGAATATTCAGAGGCAACCGCGCTGTTTCAGGAAATTCGTGCGTTAAACAATTCGCCGGATATCGCGCGTGCGATTCAGGCTATTACCCTTTGAACACAGCTGATGCGCCAGACCGGATTAAATGCTAATGCCTTATCCGGGCTGGCTGATAGGCAGCAATATCAAAAAATCATCTTAAACACGCCTGTTACCACCAACAGTCCAATCAGAAAAATAATCAGAATAACCCACAGCAGAATTTTCATTAACTTTCCTTTTTTTGGTAAGTTCAGATTGAGTATAGGAAAGTATTAATCATTCTGCCTGGAGGCGCTGTTATGCTGGTTTACGTGCGCTGAGCAGAAACACCATCGGCCGCTCTTTTTCTTCATCTAACGCTGGGTTTTCAGCAATCTGTTGCGCGGAAGGTCCCCATTCATCGACACAAACCATGTCGAATCCGGCCCCAATCAGCGCATTAATCCAGGTCGCCAGCTTACGGTGCTGTTTTTTGACGCCCTCAGCAAACCAGTTACTGATGCGCTCACCTTCCTGCTGATAATGATTAATCGGCCAGGAGAGTTGCCCGGTTTTATCTTTGATCCAGCCCTGGTTAAGCGGTGCGGTATAAATTGGATGCTCAGCAGAGAAAACCAACATGCCTCCCGGTGTTAATGACTGGTAAATGGTTACGAATAATCGTTCTATATCGTGCAAATAGTGCAAGGCAAGCGAGCTATAAACCAGATCAAAGGAATTTGGGGACAAGGTAAGCGTTTCAAGATCTTCACGCTGATAAACGATGCCATTACCCTGCGTCATACTGTGCGCCTGAGTTAACATTTTTTGTGAAATATCCAGTCCCACTACACTGGCAGCCTGATTATCGCGCGCGTAGCGGCAAAACCAGCCATATCCACAGCCCAAATCAAGAATTTTTTTGCCTTGAAGAGAGGGGAGCATCGCTTGTATTGTCGGCCATTCTGGCGCGCCGTCGAGCCCCTTTACTGAACGATCCAGTGTGGCATATCCAGCAAAGAACTCAGGATCGTCATAGATATTCTGTGACATAAAATCTCCATCCATTAATTATTAAAACTATTTAACCTATATTATTCGCGAGGTGTATATTTTTCTGATTTTATATTTTTATTGCCAAAGATGTATTGCCACGCGTAACTAAAAAAGCAAAAGCGACAAGTCGTAATCTCTGCACATCTTTTCTTACCTGTATATCTCCATGAATCGTAATTCTGTGTTTATCACCACGGCATTGTTGCCGCTTTTTGTTCTGATGGCAGGCTGTGCGCCTATGCATGATGACCGCCAGTCTCTGTCACAGCAGACCCCTGCTGCGAATGTCGATACCACATTGCCTGCCGCGTTAAAAAATGGCTGGCCGGACAACCAGTGGTGGAGGGCATATCACGACCCACAACTTAATGCGTTGATTGACAGCACGTTGCGAAATTCTCCTGATATGCAGGTAGCGGAACAGCGCATTCAACTGGCGGAGGCGCAGGCTAAGGCCGTGGAAGCACAGGATGGCCCGGAGATCGACTTCTCCGCAGACGTTGAGCGTCAGAGAATGTCAGCTGAGGGTCTGATGGGACCGTTTGCCATTACCGATCCGGCCGCCGGAACAACAGGACCATGGTACACCAATGGAACCTTTGGTTTAACCGCTGGCTGGAATCTGGATCTGTGGGGTAAAAATCGGGCTGAAGTGACGGCGCGTATTGGGGCCGTTAAGGCACGTGAGGCTGAGCGCGAGCAAACCCGGCAGCTGCTGGCGAGCGGTGTCTCCCGCCTTTACTGGGAATGGCAGACGCAGGCGGCGCTGAAAACCGTACTGACGCAAATCGAGAGCGAGCAGCAAAATGTGATAACCGTCGATCGTCAGTTGTATCAAAACGGTCTAACTTCTTCAGTGGAAGGCGTTGAAACCGATATTGATTCCAGCAAAACAGAGCAGCAGTTGAATGATGTCAGCGGCAAAATGAAGGTGATTGAAGCACGGCTGAGCGCGCTGACCAATGCCCAGTCCACGGCCCTGAAGCTCCATTCGACCCCACTGCCCGCGGTCGAAAGCCAGCTCCCGTCACAATTGGGTTACTCGCTACTGGCCCGCCGCCCGGATTTACAGGCGGCGCACTGGTACATTGAGTCATCACTGAGCAGCATTGATGCGGCGAAAGCGGCGTTTTATCCCGATGTGAATCTGATGGCATTTTTACAACAGGATGCGTTACATCTGAGTGACCTGTTCCGCCATTCCGCGCAGCAAATGGGCGTAACCGCCGGGCTGACACTGCCTATCTTTGACAGCGGCAGGCTGAACGCGAATCTCGACATAACGAAAGCGCAAAGCAACCTGACGGTGGCGAATTACAACAAAGCGGTGGTGGATGCGGTGAATGACGTGGCACGTGCTGCATCGCAGGTAGAAACATTAGCGCAGAAAAATCAGCATCAGCAGCAGATTGAACATGACGCTCAGCGCGTAGTGGGGCTGGCTCAGGCGCGCTTTAATGCGGGTATTATTGCGGGCTCCAGGGTCAGCGAGGCAAAGATCCCGGCATTACGTGAGCAGTGCAACGGTCTGCTTTTGCAGGGCCAATGGCTGGATGCCTCAATTCAGTTGACCAGTGCGCTGGGCGGCGGTTATCACGCGTCCTGATTAATCGGCCCGACGGTGTTCCGCTGTCGGGCCATCTTCATTGCGCTTTACGCGTGCTTCGCCGTTTCATCCACCAGCGGACGCCCGCGACAATCCCGATAACCAGCACCAGCCAGATGCCATGCTTGATATGCTGGTCAAGGCTGTGCAGCCACGGCGCTATCACTTCACCACCGATGTAGCCCAGGGTAGTAAATAACGATGCCCAGACAAACGCGCCAAGAATATTTAGCGGTAAAAAGATCTTCGGCGGCAGGTGACTGGCGCCAATCAGTAAGGGACCAATAACGCGAAAGCCGTACATAAAGCGCGTACCGACCACAAACAGGTAAGGACGTCGCTGGATCATCTTCTGTGCGTAATCAATTTTCGCCTGGTGGCGCGAGAAACGCTGTAAAATTTTGCCGCCAAAACGACGTCCGAGTAAATAAAGCAACTGATCGCCAATCATCCCGCCCAGCGCGACCGAGAGTACCACCAGGGGAAATTTCAGGACGCCCTGATGCGCCGCAACGCCGCCTAACAGGGTAATGGTTTCGCCTTCCGCCAGACTGCCGATGATTAACGCAGCATAGCCGTATTGCGCAACATAATGATTTATATCCATACGATTGTATGACCTCCACTGCTAATAGCATACACCCTATGATTGTTTGATGCCGGAAAAGCCGCGTAGTAGCGCTTAAGGTCGCTCAGCTCTCCAATGCCTGATGGCGCTTCGCTTATCATGCCTACGCCTGAACAAACTTTTTACCCGGCGCTTCGGTATTTTTTCTGTGTACATAAAATAATCAAAAGCTGAATTATACTTGAAGTGTTGAGGTCCGGAGCTGACAACAAGGGGGCGGTATGAACCATGTCTGGGGGCTGTTTTCCCATCCCGATCGTGAAATGCACGTGATCAACAGCGAAAACGAAAGCGTTTCGCATCACTATACCCACCATGTACTGCTGATGGCGGCAATCCCGGTGGTTTGCGCATTTATCGGCACCACGCAAATCGGCTGGAATTTTGGCGATGGCAATATCCTGAAGCTGTCTCTGTTGACCGGATTTGCGATGGCAATTCTGTTTTACGGGGTGATGCTGGCGGGCGTCGCCGTCATGGGACGGGTTATCTGGTGGATGGCGCGTAATTACCCGCAGCGCCCATCGCTGGCGCATTGTATGGTTTTTGCAGGATATGTCGCGACGCCGCTGTTTTTAAGCGGACTGGTCGCACTTTATCCGCTGGTCTGGCTGTGCGCATTGGTGGGGACCATCGCGTTGTTTTACACCGGCTATTTACTTTATCTCGGTATACCTACGTTCCTGAATATCACACGCGAGGAAGGGTTAAGTTTTTCCAGTTCGACGCTGGCGATCGGTGTGCTGGTACTGGAAGTTCTGCTGGCTATTACGGTAATCCTGTGGGGTTACGGCTACCGATTATTCTGACGGATAAACCTGTCTGCGCTGCGTTGTTGACGTAAAAGTCAGCAACGCAGCATTTCGAGACGATTCTCCTGTGGCGGCAAACCTGCCGGATCGCTATGATGCCTGAGCTAGCTTGAGATAATACTTAGTCTCTGGCGGTGTGCGTTGTGACGTGCGTGAACCATTATCAGAAATCTCATCATGCTGAAATTCCGAGTTTCATTATTAAGCCTTGCCCTGGTGCTGGCCGTTCCTTTTGCACCCCAAGCCGTGGCGAAAACGGCAACTACCGCAGCGGCTTCTCAACCTGAGATAGCGTCCGGTAGCGCGATGATTGTTGATCTGAATACCAACAAAGTTATCTATTCGAACCACCCGGACCTTGTGCGTCCGATTGCGTCGATTACCAAGTTAATGACCGCGATGGTGGTGCTTGATGCACGACTGCCGTTGGATGAGAAACTGAAAGTTGATATCAGTCAGACACCGGAAATGAAAGGCATCTACTCTCGTGTGCGACTGAACAGTGAAATTAGCCGTAAAGACATGCTGCTGCTGGCGCTGATGTCGTCAGAAAACCGTGCGGCAGCCAGTCTGGCGCATCATTACCCTGGCGGTTATAACGCGTTTATTAAAGCCATGAATGCCAAAGCGAAAGCGCTCGGCATGACTCAGACACGCTTTGTGGAACCAACCGGCTTATCGATTCATAACGTCTCGACAGCTCGTGATTTAACCAAGCTGCTGATCGCCAGCAAGCAGTATCCGCTGATTGGCCAGTTAAGCACTACGCGTGAAGATATGGCGACCTTTGCCAACCCGGCTTATACGCTGCCATTCCGTAACACCAACCATCTGGTATACCGCGATAACTGGAATATTCAGTTAACCAAAACCGGATTTACCAATGCGGCAGGCCACTGTCTGGTGATGCGCACCGTGATCAATAACAAACCGGTGGCGCTGGTGGTGATGGATGCGTTCGGTAAATATACCCACTTTGCCGATGCCAGCCGTTTACGCACCTGGATTGAAACCGGCAAGGTGATGCCGGTTCCGGCGGCAGCGCTGAGCTACAAAAAGCAAAAAGCGGCGCAGATGGCGGCGGCAGGTTCAGCTACGGGTGAGCAAACCGCGCAAAACGATTAAACCGTAGGCTGGCCAAGCGAAGCGCCCCCGGCAACGTGCCCGATGGCGCTTACGCTTATCGGGCCTACGATTCTTTCCAGAACTTTTGCTTACTCGTTTTACCAATACCCGGATTCATACTGTTGGTGGGGTCATTCTCGCGGTAAAAACGGGTTAATGTTTCCGGTGCTTTATACAGATGTCCGACGTTATGCTCTGCCGGATACTGTGCTCCGCGTTCGTGCAGAAGCTCCAGCATCTGCTCTTTTAGCGCATGTGCATCCACGCCTTTTTTCACGATGTAATCCTGATGGAATACATAGCACATAAAGTGACCGTAATAGAGCTTATGCACCAGTTGACTGTTGATTTCTGGCGGCAGATGCTCATACCATTCGGTGTCGTTACGACGCAGCGCGATATCCAGCGCCAGAATATCTTCTACTTCATCAGCATGTACGGCCTGATAACGAATCGCCGCGCCAGCCGCCGCAAAGCGATGCAAAAACGCCTTGCTGCCTTCTTCTGGGGTACAGGCAAAGAAGTCGCCTTCAGCGGTTTTGAAATATTCGCTGAGCCAGTTTTGTGCTTCAGCCACGCCGCCACCGGCCATTTTTAACAGCAGGTGATGCTCGTACTTATCGCGCCAGCTTTTCATGCGTGCCGGTAAGTGGCTGGGGAACAAATGACCAAATTTCTGCATTGCCCGGTCGGTGAAATGCGGACGGAAAATTTTCACTTTTTCCAGCATCGCATCGGTGCGACCTTTCAGGGTGAAAAAGAACGGCATTTTGTCGGTGCCGAGCTTGTCGATCATCAGAAACGTATCTTTGCCATATTGCTCGGCGATGTCGTAAATATCGCGGTGCATATATTCACCAGCGACCGGCAGGTGCTCGAATTTTGCCAGAATATGACGGCGGATTTCCGTCAGCACTTCAGGCTGATTGGTACCGATGTAAAAGACCTGCTGATTTTTTTCGGCTTCGAAGGTGTCCAGACGCACGGCGAAAACCGCTAGCTTACCTGCACAACCGGATGATTCAAACAAGCGATCCGGATCGGCGTTATAGCGGGCGGGCGTGTCCGCCTCAATATCTCTGACGCGGGTGACATAGTCGTGATCGTGCGCGTGTCGCCCGTCGTGGCGGACATCGTCATCTTTAATCCGCTCGTCATCAAGTTTGCTCAGGATCTGTTCCGGGGTCTGGCCCAGCTCGATACCCAGATGGTTGACCAGCTGCAATTTACCTTGTTCGTCAATACGCGCAAACAGCGACATCTCGGTATATGCCGGGCCGCGCTGTACCAGCGAGCCGCCGGAGTTGTTGCAAATGCCGCCAATTACCGAAGCGCCAATACAGGATGACCCGATCACAGAATGTGGCTCACGGCCAAACGGTTTGAGCGCCTTTTCCAGCGAATACAACGTTGTACCGGGATAAGCCAGCACTTGTTCGCCTTTGCCGATGACGTGCAGTTTATCCAGGCGCAGGGTGCTGATAATGACAATTTCGCGGTCGTAATCATTTCCGCTCGGCGTAGAGCCTTCGGTCAGGCCGGTATTGGCGGCCTGCATCAGGATAATTTTATCTGCGGCGACGCAAGCATTGAGAACGCGCCACAGCTCTAAAAGCGAGCCGGGGAACACGACGGCGAGCGCTTCGCCCTGGCCGGAGCGGAATCCCTTGCGATAGCGGGCTGTTTTAGCAGGTTCAGTGAGCAGGTGAGAATGACCAACCAGACGGGTCAGTTCATTCAGGAAAGCTTTATTATCTGTTGTAATGGAAGACATTCTCCACTCCTTGTGGTGGGACTCAATATCAGGAACAAGCATAGCGCTTTGTATGACAATACGCTTTCTCATTCATATTGTCTCTGGTTCGTCTTCTAATGATTTGCGCTGGTTTTGAAAATTAGGAGAATAACCTTAGCTTTCTTTATCGCTCCCGTTTAGTCTTACGGCAAACTGCGGTTTTTGTTATATTTTCGCTGCCTCGTCGGGAAAAAATAAAGAGAGAATCAACATGAAATGGCTATGTTCTGTAGGTGTCGCGGTGAGTCTGGCGTTGCAACCAGCGCAGGCGGACACGCTGTTTGGTAACCATCCTCTGACGCCAGAAGCGCGGGATGCATTCGTTACCGATTTACTTAAACAGATGACCGTGGATGAGAAAATTGGGCAACTACGCTTGATAAGCGTCGGGCCTGATAACCCGAAAGAAGCCATCCGCGAGATGATCAAAGACGGGCAGGTTGGGGCAATTTTTAACACCGTCACGCGCCAGGATATCCGCAAAATGCAGGATCAAGTGATGGAACTCAGCCGCCTGAAAATTCCTCTCTTTTTTGCCTACGACGTATTGCACGGCCAACGTACCGTGTTCCCGATAAGTCTCGGCCTGGCGTCCTCTTTTAATCTCGATGCGGTCAGAACCGTTGGCCGTATTTCCGCGTATGAAGCCGCCGATGATGGTCTGAATATGACCTGGGCGCCAATGGTCGATGTCTCTCGCGATCCGCGTTGGGGCCGTGCTTCAGAAGGTTTTGGTGAAGACACGTATTTAACGGCTACGATGGGTAAAACCATGGTTGAAGCGATGCAGGGTAAAAGCCCGGCGGATCGCTATTCGGTGATGACCAGCGTCAAGCACTTCGCCGCTTATGGCGCGGTTGAAGGTGGCAAGGAATATAACACCGTCGATATGAGCCCACAGCGTCTGTTCAACGACTATATGCCGCCGTATAAAGCCGGGCTGGACGCTGGTAGCGGTGCGGTAATGGTAGGACTTAATTCGCTAAACGGTACGCCTGCAACCTCAGATGCATGGCTGTTAAAAGACGTGCTGCGTGATGAGTGGGGCTTTAAGGGCATCACCGTTTCCGATCACGGTGCGATCAAAGAACTGATTAAGCACGGTACCGCCTCCGATCCTGAAGATGCGGTGCGCGTGGCGATCAAGTCCGGCATCAACATGAGTATGAGCGATGAGTATTACAGCAAATATCTTCCGGGCTTGATTAAATCCGGCAAAGTGACGATGGCGGAGCTGGATGACGCCGCGCGCCACGTGCTTAACGTGAAATATGATATGGGGCTGTTTAACGATCCGTACAGTCATCTGGGGGCCAAAGAATCTGACCCACAGGACACCAACGCGGAAAGCCGTTTGCACCGTAAAGAGGCGCGTGAAGTAGCGCGAGAAAGCCTGGTGCTGCTGAAAAACCGTCTGGAAACGTTGCCGCTGAAAAAATCCGCCACCGTGGCAGTCGTCGGTCCGTTGGCCGACAGCAAGCGTGATGTGATGGGCAGTTGGTCCGCTGCCGGTGTTGCCGATCAGTCGGTAACGGTACTGACGGGGATTAAAAATGCCGTCGGCGATCAGGGCAAAGTGCTGTACGCCAAAGGGGCGAATATCACCAACGACAAAGGCATTGTCGATTTCCTCAATCTGTATGAAGAGGCGGTGAAGGTTGACCCGCGCTCGCCGCAGGCGATGATCGATGAAGCCGTGAACGCAGCGAAGCAGTCTGACGTGGTGGTTGCGGTAGTCGGCGAAGCGCAAGGTATGGCGCATGAAGCTTCCAGCCGCACCGATATCACTATTCCACAGAGTCAGCGTGACCTGATTGCCGCGCTGAAAGCCACCGGTAAACCTCTGGTTCTGGTACTGATGAACGGACGTCCGCTGGCGTTGGTTAAAGAAGATCAACAGGCCGATGCGATCCTCGAAACCTGGTTTGCCGGGACGGAAGGCGGTAACGCCATCGCCGATGTGCTGTTTGGCGATTACAACCCGTCAGGCAAGCTGCCGATGTCTTTCCCGCGCTCTGTCGGACAGATCCCGGTCTATTACAGCCATCTCAATACCGGTCGCCCGTATAACGCAGATAAGCCGAACAAGTACACGTCGCGCTACTTTGATGAAGCGAATGGTCCGTTGTATCCCTTTGGTTATGGCCTGAGTTACACCACGTTCACGGTTTCTGATGTGAAGCTCTCTTCTCCAACGATGAAGCGTGACGGGACCGTGACGGCCAGCGTGCAGGTGACCAACACCGGCAAGCGCGAAGGTGCGACGGTGATTCAGATGTACTTGCAGGACGTGACCGCTTCCATGAGTCGTCCGGTAAAACAGCTGAAAGGTTTTGAGAAAGTGAATCTTAAGCCGGGTGAAACCCAGACTGTCAGCTTCCCGATTGACATTGACGCGCTGAAGTTCTGGAATCAGCGTATGCAATACGATGCAGAACCTGGCAAATTTAACGTTTTCATCGGCGTGGATTCCGCCAGAGTGAAGCAGGGCGAATTTGAACTGCTGTAATTGATTAGCGAGTAAAGGCCGGGTTTCCGGCCTTTATCTTTAGGTGTATGCGCCGCGTCTGCTTCTTATTTCTCATCACGTTATTGCTAACGAATCCCTCTCTTACTCCCCAATTGCCAGGTTAAGCCCTGATTTTTCGACTATGCTTTTTCCTCAAGTCTCTGAAAAGGGCCGCAAAAGGATGAGGAGTACAGCATGATAATCTCAAAAGTATCGGTGGGTTCGCTGGCGCTGTTAGCTGCGATAAGCCTACCCTTACAGGCCGCGTCACCCGTCACGGTCGGTTCAAAAATAGATACCGAAGGGGCGCTGCTCGGCAACATTATTTTGCAGGTGCTCGAAAGCCATGGCGTGAAAACCGTCAATAAAATACAGCTTGGTACCACCCCAGTGGTGCGTGGGGCAATCACCTCCGGTGAGCTGGATATTTATCCGGAATATACCGGTAATGGCGCATTCTTTTTTAAAGATGAAAATGATCCCGCGTGGAAAAATGCGCAGGCTGGATTCGACAAAGTGAAAAAGCTGGATGCAGAGCAAAATAAGCTGGTCTGGCTAACCCCTGCACCCGCCAACAACACCTGGACCATTGCAGTACGCCAGGATGTTGCGCAAAAGAACAAACTTGAGTCCCTTGCTGATTTAGGCCGTTACCTGAAGGACGGAGGAACGTTCAAACTTGCCGCCTCTGCTGAATTTATCGAACGGGCTGACGCGCTGCCTGCGTTTGAAAAAGCTTATGATTTCAAACTGAATCAAAATCAGCTGTTGTCGCTGGCTGGGGGAGATACCGCGGTGACGATTAAAGCGGCGGCGCAGCAGACCTCCGGAGTCAATGCGGCGATGGCTTATGGCACCGATGGCCCGGTTGCGGCGCTCGGTCTGCAAACTTTAAGCGATCCAAAAGGTGTCCAGCCCATTTATGCGCCAGCACCCGTCGTACGTGAGTCGGTGCTAAAAGACTATCCGCAAATGGGAGAGTGGCTGCAACCGGTATTTGCCAGCCTGGATGAAAAAACGTTGCAACAACTGAATGCCAGCATTGCCGTGGAGGGACTGGATGCGAAAAAAGTCGCAGCAGATTACCTGAAGCAAAAAGGATGGGTGAAGTAACGGCGTTTGCAGCGGGTGGGTGTTTTGTCGAATATTTCAGTCAATCGGGTGCTGTTGCTGCTGGTGCTTCTTACTTTCGCGGCGGCAGCGCTGCCTTTCATTAGCTATGCACCTAATCGTCTGGTGTCCGGCGAAGGTCGTCAACTCTGGGATATCAGCTACGACACGGCATGGGGATTGGCGGTGGCCTGTTTGCTGCTGTGTCTTCTGAGCGTTGTACCGGGAAGGTCCGGCAATATATTGGCGCTTATCGTTTGCCAACTGTTGGTGATCGCCGCACTGGTAACCGCAGGTACAACGGCAACGTATCTGGCGAAGACAGGGAGTCCGCTGGCCAGAACCAGTCTGGGCAGTGGATTCTGGTTGGGCGTGGGGCTGATGCTGCTGGCCGCCAGTGACGCTATTCGTCGCATCACCGCTCAGGCACTGTGGCGTTGGGCGCTGCATGCTCAAATATTCATTGTGCCGCTGGTGCTTTTGTTCTCCGGCACGTTTAACGATCTATCCCTGCTTAAAGAATATGCCAACCGCCAGGATATCTTCAACGACGCCCTGGCGCAGCATCTGACAATTCTGTTCGCTACCGTGGTGCCCGCGCTGCTTATTGGTGTGCCACTGGGCATCTGGTGTGCTTTCTCTGTCGCCCGTCAGGGGCCGGTATTTGCACTACTGAACATCATCCAGACCATTCCCTCCGTCGCGCTGTTTGGCCTGTTAATTGCGCCGCTTGCCGGGTTGGTGAAGCACTTTCCTTTATTGGGCAAGTTCGGCGTCGCGGGAACCGGTATGACGCCTGCGCTTATTGCGTTGGTGCTGTATGCGTTGTTACCGCTGGTACGTGGCGTTGTGGCTGGGTTGAATCAGGTTCCGCGCGATGTGCTGGAAAGCGCCCGGGCTATGGGGATGAGCGCGCGTCAACGGTTTGTCTCGGTGCAATTTCCCCTGGCGCTGCCTGTCTTCTTACGCAGTTTGCGCGTGGTGATGGTGCAAACCGTGGGAATGGCGGTGATTGCTGCGCTGATTGGCGCAGGGGGATTTGGCGCGCTGGTCTTTCAGGGATTGCTCAGTAGCGCCGTCGATTTAGTGCTGTTGGGCGTGATCCCGGTCGTTGTGCTGGCAGTGTTGATTGATGCGCTGTTTGATTTAGGTCTCGCGCTGCTAAAGGTATCGAATAATGATTGAATTTCGCCAGGTCAGTAAAACCTATGGTCAGCAAAAAGCCGTTGATGACCTTAACCTGCAGTTAGGGGAGGGCAGCTTTTCGGTGCTAATCGGCACGTCAGGTTCGGGGAAGTCCACCACGCTAAAGATGATCAATCGGCTGGTTGAACACGACAGCGGGCAGATCCGCTTTGCCGGAGAAGAAATTCGTAGCCTGCCGGTGCTGGAGCTACGACGGCGCATGGGGTACACGATTCAGTCTATTGGCTTGTTTCCCCACTGGACCGTCGCACAGAACATCGCCACCGTACCGCAACTGCAAAAGTGGTCGCGCTCACGTATTGATGACCGAACAGACGAACTGATGGCGCTGCTGGGTCTTGAGGAAAGTTTGCGCCACCGTTATCCGCATCAGCTTTCCGGCGGACAGCAGCAGCGGGTCGGGGTTGCGCGTGCCCTTGCGGCAGATCCGCAGGTGCTATTGATGGATGAGCCTTTTGGCGCGCTGGACCCGGTCACCCGCGGTGCGCTGCAGCAGGAGATGACGCGTATTCACCGTCTGCTCGGGCGTACCATTGTGCTGGTGACGCATGATATCGACGAGGCGCTAAGGCTGGCGGAGCATCTGGTGCTGATGGATGCAGGAAAGGTCGTGCAGCAAGGCACGCCGCTGTCGATGCTCACTGCGCCAGCGAATGATTTCGTACAAACCTTTTTTGGCCGCAGTGAACTGGGCGTACGGCTGTTGTCGCTGCGTACGGTAGGCGATTTTATCCGTCGCGGAGAACACTCAGACGGCGAGCCGCTGGTGGATGAGATGACGCTTCGTGATGCGTTATCGGTGTTCGTGGCGCGCGGTTGCGACGTTTTACCGGTCGTGACGCTGCAGGGGTTACCCTGCGGAACGCTCCATTTTCGCGATTTGCTTTCGGAGATGCCGACCCGTGAAACGTCTTGCTGATCCACTGCTGTGGCTTGTTGCGTTGTTTCTGATCCTGTTGGTTGGATTGCCTCACAGTCAGACCCTGTTTAGTTCGCTGTTTCCTGAGCTGCCACGTCCCGTGTATCAGCAGGAAAGTTTTACGGCGTTGGCGCTGGCCCATTTTTCTCTGGTGGGGATTTCAAGCCTGATCGCCATCATTATTGGCGTTGGGGCGGGAATTGCGGTAACCCGACCCTGGGGCGCGGAATTCAGGCCGATAGTGGAAACGATTGCCGCCGTGGGGCAGACATTTCCGCCAGTTGCGGTGTTGGCGATCGCTGTACCGGTGATGGGATTTGGTCCTGAACCGGCAATTATTGCGCTGATCCTGTATGGGGTATTACCGATCTTGCAGGCAACCCTGGCGGGACTTGGCGGCATTTCTTCCAGCGTGATGGATATTGCCAGTGGAATGGGCATGAGTCAGGGGCAACGGCTGCGTAAAGTAGAGTTACCGCTGGCGGCCCCGGTTATTCTGGCCGGGATTCGCACGTCGGTGATTATTAATATAGGCACCGCAACCATCGCCTCAACCGTTGGAGCGAACACGCTGGGTACGCCGATTATTATCGGGCTGAGTGGGTTCAATACCGCCTATGTAATTCAGGGGGCGCTGTTGGTCGCGCTGGCAGCGGTAATTGTTGACCGCGGTTTTGAGAAATTAGCGAGACATCTTACCCGGCACGTAAAATAAAGGTATAACCTGCCAGCATGACGCCGCCGATACCGCCGATGGCCATCAGCAGGAAGAGGGTAATGACACCGATTTTAGCTGCGCTCATTATGCACTCCTTATGTGAATTCAAGGATTGTACACGTTTGTTAATAGAATATTAAATACCGAGTGGATAAATATCGTGACCCAACGCGCGCCATTCATTCAGCTGCTGTTGCTGAGCGGGCGTTTGGTTCTCGCCGCACCAGACAAGCAAGGTGCGACCTTCAAACAGCTCCGGTCGCAGTTGGTTCAGCGAATGGGCAAGGACGTCAATGCGCCACCCCTGCTGGCTGGCGACCCAACCTTCCAGCCATAAGCGGGTCGTATCCTGAATGTTCCAGCCAACCACCAGAGCATCTTTGCCCTGTTTCTTGCGTGCTGAGGCAAGACAAATCGCGATGTAGTTGATCAGTACGCCGTCGAGGATCCCCAGTAACGCCTGGAGGATCGGCTGCTGACATTGCAGACGTCGGCGTAACGGAATGAATAAATGGGTGTTGAGCGTTTGTGCGGGATAATCCTGACCACGCTCTTTGATCCACAGTCTGAGGCTATGCAGATTATTACTTTGCAAATAGCTCAACAGCGTCTCTTGTTGTTCACGCCAACCGTTATGCACATCAATGCTCTCATTGCTGAGCAACATTTTAACCTTGCTGACCTGGACACCGTTGTTGATCCAGCGTTTTATCTCACGGATCCGATCGATATCCGCGTCGTTAAACAGGCGATGTCCGCCGTCTGTCCGTTGCGGTTTCAGTAATCCGTAACGCCTCTGCCACGCACGTAAAGTGACAGGGTTGATATCACAAAGCAAAGCCACTTCACCTATTGTGTAAAGCGCCATCGTCGTCTCACTTATGCTTGCGAGGTCCCAGTTTTACTTTAGACGCTCTTTTGCGAACCAGGTAGTTTTGTCTGTTTTTTGATCAATAAATGGGTGAGTTTGTAGTCATGCTCGCGCTTTCGAGTGATCGTTCTCACAAATTCCTTTTTTTTTGCAACACTTCAAAGAAAGTTACGCGCAGCCCATGTATGTTACGCGCTTTTAAGAGATGTGTGGTTGGCGGGTATGTACGAGTTTAATCTGGTGTTGCTGCTGCTTCAGCAGATGTGCGTGTTTCTCGTTATCGCGTGGCTCATGAGCAAAACGCGTTTGTTTATTCCGCTGATGCAGGTGACTATCCGGCTGCCGCACAAACTGCTTTGCTACGTTACCTTTTCCATTTTCTGCATTTTGGGTACCTATTTCGGGCTGCACATTGATGACTCCATTGCGAATACTCGCGCTATTGGTGCGGTAATGGGCGGGCTGCTTGGCGGCCCTGTGGTTGGCGGCTTAGTCGGTCTGACCGGTGGTTTACATCGTTATTCAATGGGCGGCATGACGGCGCTTAGCTGCATGATCTCGACCATTGTGGAAGGGTTGCTCGGCGGACTGGTGCACAGCGTGCTCACCCGTCGTGGTCGTACCGATAAAGTATTCAGCCCGCTGACGGCGGGCGCCATTACCTTTGTTGCTGAACTGGTGCAGATGTTGATCATCTTATTGATCGCCAGGCCGTTTGATGATGCCTATCGACTGGTCAGCAATATTGCCGCGCCTATGATGGTGACCAATACTGTCGGCGCCGCCTTATTTATGCGTATTTTGCTCGATAAACGGGCGATGTTTGAAAAATATACCTCCGCTTTTTCCGCAACCGCGCTCAAAGTTGCCGCTTCAACGGAAGGTATTTTGCGCCAGGGGTTCAACGAGGTTAACAGCATGAAGGTTGCTCAGGTGCTGTATGAAGAGCTGGATATCGGTGCGGTGGCGATTACCGATCGTGAGAAACTGCTGGCATTTACCGGTATTGGTGACGACCATCATCTGCCGGGCAAACCTATCTCTTCCTCGTACACCCAACGGGCGATTGAAACCGGAGAGGTGGTTTATGCCGACGGCAATGAAGTCCCTTATCGCTGCTCTTTGCATCCGCAATGTAAATTAGGTTCGACGCTGGTGATCCCCTTGCGGGGTGAAAACCAGCGGGTGATGGGGACCATCAAACTGTATGAAGCCAAAAACCGCCTCTTTAGCTCAATCAACCGCACGCTGGGGGAAGGGATCGCCCAACTGCTTTCGGCGCAGATCCTGGCCGGGCAGTATGAGCGGCAAAAAGCGATGCTCACGCAGTCGGAAATAAAACTCCTGCACGCCCAGGTCAATCCCCATTTTCTGTTTAATGCGCTCAACACCATCAAAGCTGTGATCCGACGTGATAGCGAGCAGGCCAGCCAACTGGTGCAGTATCTGTCGACGTTCTTTCGTAAAAATTTAAAACGCCCGTCGGAAATTGTGACGCTGGCCGATGAAATTGAACACGTTAATGCTTATCTGCAAATTGAAAAGGCACGGTTCCAATCGCGTCTTCAGGTGACTTTGACGGTGCCAGAAGAACTTTCGCATCAGCAATTACCCGCCTTTACTCTGCAACCCATCGTGGAGAATGCCATCAAACACGGTACTTCTCAGCTGCTGGATACCGGTGAGGTATCGATTACCGCCCGTCGAGAAGGGCAATATCTGATGCTGGATATCGAAGACAATGCCGGGCTGTATCAGCCAACATCAGAAGCCAGTGGACTGGGTATGAATCTGGTCGATAAACGACTGCGCGAGCGGTTTGGCGATGATTTTGGCATCAGCGTAGCGTGTGAACCTGACCGCTTTACCCGAATCACTTTACGACTTCCTCTGGAGGAACTGGCATGATCAAAGTGCTAATTGTCGATGACGAACCGTTAGCCCGGGAAAATCTGCGGATCCTGTTGCAGGAGCAAAGCGACATCGAGATTGTCGGCGAATGTTCGAATGCGGTGGAAGCCATTGGCGCGGTACATAAATTGCGTCCGGATGTTCTGTTCCTTGATATTCAGATGCCGCGAATCAGCGGCCTGGAAATGGTTGGCATGCTTGATCCCGAGCATCGTCCGTACATTGTTTTTCTGACCGCCTTTGATGAGTATGCGGTGAAAGCCTTTGAAGAACATGCGTTTGATTATCTGCTCAAGCCGATCGAAGAAGCTCGGCTGGAAAAAACGCTGATCCGTTTGCGTCAGGAGCGCACGAAGCAGGATGTATCACTGCTGCCAGAAAATCAGCAGGTGCTAAAGTTTATTCCGTGCAGCGGCCACAGCCGAATTTATTTGCTGCAAATGGATGACGTGGCGTTTATCAGCAGCCGTATGAGTGGCGTATATGTGACCAGCAGTGATGGTAAAGAAGGCTTCACTGAGCTGACGCTCAGGACGCTGGAGAGCCGTACTCCTCTGCTGCGTTGTCATAGACAATATCTGGTAAATATGGCGCAATTGCAGGAGATCCGTCTGGAAGACAACGGCCAGGCGGAACTGATTTTGCGTAACGGGCTGACCGTTCCGGTGAGTCGTCGTTATCTTAAAAGTCTAAAAGAGGCGATTGGACTGTAAAACTGATACACTGCGCGCCATTGCATCACCGACTGTTGAAGGCTCTATGCTAAGTAACGATATTCTTCGTAGCCTGCGCTACACCCTGAAAGCGAACAATAACGACATGGTGCGTATTCTTGCGCTTGCTGACATGGAATCCATCTCCGCAAATTTCGATACCTGGACGACAAAAGAAGATGAAGACGGGTTTGTTCGCTGCCCGGATATCATTCTCTCCGGTTTTTTAAACGGTCTGATTTATCATCTGCGTGGTAAAGATGATTCTGCACCGGAACTGGCGCTTGAGCGTCGTGTTAACAACAATACGGTGCTGAAAAAACTGCGTATCGCTTTTTCACTGAAAACCGATGATATTCTGGCAATTATGACCGAGCAGAAATTCCGTGTGTCGATGCCGGAAATTACCGCCATGATGCGCGCACCGGATCATAAGAATTATCGCGAATGCGGCGATCAGTTCCTGCGTTATTTTCTGCGTGGTTTAACGTCGCGAGAGCATAAAAAGAAAGCGTAAAGCAGCGCTGGCGACCACGATCAAAATCGGGTCGCCGATGCTTTACTTCACTTCTTTAAAACCCGCCGATTCCATTACCGTTTGCATTTGCTTCATGCTGATGTTTTTATCGGCGTTTTCAGATAGTTTCATCCCTGAAATGGCCTGCAACGCTTTTATATCAACTTTTTCCATATCGATAGTGACATTTTCTTGCGCGTAAGTATCTGAATAGATGAGTTTTTCTTCTATGCCTGTAATGTTTTGATATTTGGCGCTTAATGCGTCGAATACTTTTGCTGCTTCTTCTTTATTGCTGGCACCGACTGACGCATAGCTGATTTTACTTTCAGAGATTTGCTTCAGGACCTTATCACCTTTATAGGTGTAAGAGACAGTGATATCCGAACCGTTGAGGTTGGCATTAAATGTTTTTGTCTCTACTTTATCACCGCATCCTGCCAGGGAAAAAACAACAACTGATGCAGCTGCCAGAGAAACTAATTTTTGCAACGCTTTCATGTAAAACTCCATTTTATGAATATCGAACACCAGTGAGAGATAGAATAAGGCGAATTGCCGCGGCTGAGCAGTCCGGAAATGGAGCAGGGGAGAATTTCAGATTAGGGGAAGAACTGATGCAATAAAAAAGCGCTGCGGTTGCAGCGCTTGAGATACTTGACTTACTTCACCTGTTGGCCCGGTTTTGCACCTTCATCCGGGCTTAACAGGAAGATATCTTTCCCGCCAGGACCTGCGGCCATTACCATCCCTTCAGAAATGCCGAAGCGCATCTTACGAGGAGCCAGGTTAGCAACCATAATGGTCTGGCGGCCAATCAGGGTTTGTGGATCCGGATACGCAGAACGAATACCAGAGAAGACGTTTCGTTTCTCACCACCGAGATCCAGCGTCAGACGCAGCAGTTTGTCGGAACCTTCCACGAATTCGGCGTTTTCAATCAGCGCTACGCGCAGGTCAACTTTGGCGAAATCGTCAAAGGTGATGGTTTCCTGAATCGGGTCATCCGCCAGCGGACCGGTTACTGGTGCGGCAGCGGCTTTCACTTCTTCTTTCGACGCTTCCACCAGCGCTTCAACTTGTTTCATGTCGATGCGATTGTACAGCGCTTTAAAGGTGTTGACCTTGTGACCGAGCAGTGGCTGCTCAATGGCATCCCAGCTCAGTTCGCAGTTAAGGAACGCTTCCACACGTTCAGCAAGCGTTGGCAGAACCGGCTTCAGGTAAGTCATCAGCACACGGAACAGGTTAATGCCCATGGAGCAAATTGCCTGCAGGTCGGCATCGCGGCCTTCCTGTTTAGCCACAACCCACGGTGCTTGTTCGTCAACGTAGCGGTTTGCCACGTCGGCCAACGCCATGATTTCACGAATAGCTTTACCAAATTCACGGCTTTCCCATGCTTCGCCGATCGCTGCTGCGGCGTCGGTGAAGGTTTTATACAGCGCCGGGTCGGCCAGCTCAGTCGCCAGAATGCCGTCAAAACGCTTAGCAATAAAGCCTGCATTACGGGATGCCAGGTTGACTACTTTATTGACGATATCGGCATTAACGCGCTGAACAAAGTCCTCCAGGTTCAGGTCGATGTCATCAATACGTGAAGATAGTTTCGCCGTGTAGTAATAGCGCAGACTGTCGGCATCGAAGTGCTTCAGCCAGGTGCTTGCCTTAATGAAGGTGCCACGAGATTTAGACATCTTCGCGCCGTTCACCGTCACATAACCGTGGACGAACAGGTTGGTTGGCTTACGGAAGTTACTGCCTTCCAGCATGGCAGGCCAGAACAGGCTGTGGAAGTAAACGATATCCTTACCGATGAAGTGATACAGCTCGGCGTCGGAATCTTTCTTCCAGTATTCATCAAAGCTGGTGGTGTCACCGCGCTTATCGCACAGGTTTTTGAATGAACCCATATAGCCAATTGGCGCGTCCAGCCAGACGTAGAAGTACTTGCCAGGCGCATTCGGGATTTCAAAACCGAAGTACGGGGAATCGCGGGAAATATCCCACTGTTGCAGGCCGGATTCGAACCATTCCTGCATTTTGTTGGCGACCTGCTCCTGTAACGCGCCGCTGCGCGTCCACGCCTGCAGCATTTCGCTGAATGACGGCAGGTCAAAGAAGAAGTGTTCGGAGTCACGCATCACCGGCGTCGCGCCAGACACAACGGATTTCGGCTCGATAAGTTCGGTTGGGCTGTAGGTTGCGCCGCAGACTTCACAGTTATCGCCGTACTGATCCGGAGACTTACATTTCGGGCAGGTGCCTTTAACGAAACGGTCCGGCAGGAACATGCCTTTTTCCGGATCGTAAAGCTGGGAGATTGTACGGTTCTTAATAAAACCGTTTTCCTTCAGGCGCGTGTAAATCAGCTCAGACAGCTCACGGTTCTCTTCGCTGTGCGTCGAGTGGTAGTTGTCATAGCTGATGTCAAAACCTGCAAAATCAGTCTGATGCTCCTGACTCATTTCACCGATCATCTGCTCTGGCGTGATCCCAAGCTGCTGTGCTTTCAGCATGATTGGCGTACCGTGTGCGTCGTCCGCGCAGATGAAGTTAACCTGGTGGCCGCGCATTCGCTGGTAACGGACCCAGACATCAGCCTGGATGTGCTCCAGCATATGGCCGAGGTGGATTGAGCCGTTGGCGTACGGCAGCGCGCACGTTACCAGAATTTTCTTCGCGACTTGAGTCATAGTGGGCAATTACTTCTTTTGTAGTGAAAAGGGCTTTGATAGTACCAAAATGGTAATTACTGCGCCAAGCGATAAGGGCATTTATCCGTAAATGAATAATTGTTGCGGTTGGAGTAAACTACCTGGTGACTATTGTATATTCAGAACAACAAAAAGGAGTCGGGATGAACGCACAATCCCAGGCCAAATCACCAGAGACCCTGCGCGCCATGGTTGCCGGGACGCTGGCGAATTTTCAGCATTCAACCCTGAAGCATAATCTGACGACGCTTAAAGCGTTGCACCACGTCGCCTGGATGGATGACACGTTGCACGTTGAGCTGGTCATGCCGTTCGTCTGGCATAGCGCGTTTGAGGACTTAAAAGAGCAATGTAGCGCCGATCTGCTGCGTATTACCGGCGCGAAAGCGATCGACTGGAAACTGTCGCATAACATCGCGACGCTGAAACGCGTGAAAAATCAGCCAGGTATTAATGGTGTGAAAAACATCATCGCCGTCAGTTCAGGTAAAGGTGGCGTGGGTAAATCTTCTACCGCCGTGAACCTGGCGCTGGCACTGGCTGCAGAAGGGGCGAAAGTGGGGATTCTGGACGCCGATATTTATGGTCCGTCTATCCCGACAATGCTTGGCGCGGAAAACCAGCGTCCAACCTCGCCAGATGGTACCCACATGGCGCCGATCATGTCTCATGGTCTGGCAACGAACTCCATTGGTTATCTGGTCACTGACGATAACGCGATGGTGTGGCGCGGCCCGATGGCCAGTAAAGCGCTGTTGCAGATGTTGCAGGAAACCTTATGGCCGGATCTTGATTATCTGGTACTGGATATGCCGCCGGGCACTGGTGACATCCAGTTGACGCTGGCGCAGAACATTCCGGTAACGGGCGCGGTTGTTGTCACTACGCCGCAGGACATCGCGCTGATCGATGCGAAAAAAGGCATTGTGATGTTCGAAAAAGTCGAAGTGCCGGTATTGGGTATTGTTGAGAATATGAGTATGCATATTTGCAGCAATTGCGGTCACCATGAGCCAATCTTTGGCACCGGCGGCGCGCAGAAACTGGCCGAGCAGTACCACACCCAACTGCTGGGACAAATGCCGCTGCATATTTCTCTGCGTGAAGACCTCGATCGCGGTACGCCGACGGTTATCAGCCGTCCAGACAGCGAATTTACCGCCATTTACCGCGACCTTGCAGGGCGTGTGGCGGCACAGCTGTATTGGCAGGGAGAAGTTATTCCGGGCGAGATTGCTTTCCGCGCGGTGTAATTTATAGCGTTACAGATATTCACCGCATTAATGTATTATTGATGCGGTGAATATATTAAATTTAAAAATATTACGATATTGTTCATTCTGCGTTTATAATTCATGCCTTTTTCCGAATGAATCACCTCAATGCATCATTGCAATTGATCAAATCTATCTCATTAATCTACAATTTCAATTGGATTGAACAGCGCGTTTTGCCCATATTACGCTGACAGGCCATCTGCATGTTATTTGATGTTAACGACAGAGGTGACGATAAAAATGAAAATTAGCTCGCTGATGGGAACTATCATTTTGACTTATGGAATAAGTGCATCTGCGTTTGCTTCCGATACCGCGACCTTAACAATCAGTGGACGAGTAACCGAACCAACCTGTAGTACCGATGTTGTGAATAACAACGTGCAACAGCGGTGTGGCAAGACACTTCATTTTTCAACTGTTAACGATGTTGCTTCTTCACCTGCGCGCGGGGTGGTGACGGAAGTGGTTACTGTCCCTGGCGATACCACGCGACAGATCGTACTCAATCGCTACGATTAAAAAGAACGCCTTTATTAACCACATATCATTTTAATGAATGATATGTGGTTTTCTATGCATTGAATAAATTCTTCCTGGCAGTTAATTACATAGATTTATTAATTCTGAAAATAATACAAATCCTGATTTATTTGTTGCATGTATATTGCGATTTGTAACTTGTTTTAAATCAATAAAACAACGCGTTTACATTGCGGCAACGTTTCAGCTGTGAGAATTTCTTTTCAAGAGATAACTGCTCTTAACAAATCGAAATTAATTCATTAGGGAAGATATTATGAAACGTTCAATTATTTCTGCTGCTGTTTTGTCTGTTGTATTTATGAGCGCTGGGACTTTTGCTGCTGATACCGATCAGGGTGAATTAATTATTACGGGTAAGGTGGTTGGAACTACCTGTAAATTTACTGGTGATTCCACCGCGACTATTGGTATGAACCAAATTGGTGCTGACAGATTAAATGCTTTGAGTGCTGGTGGTGTTTATGATGGTTACACAAATAAAACTACTGTACCACTGACAGTAGAGTGTACGGGGACTGAAGCACCGAAAATAACTTTCTCCAGTTCTCAATTCGACAGCACGAATAAATACATTACACGAAATACCGTCTCGAATAACGGTGCTGGTTTTGCAGTCTATTATGGTAATGAACAGGTTAATCCTGAGTCTGGTATTCAGTTAACCAAAACAGCCGACAATAAATATGTTCTGGACTTTAGTGCGCGTTATGCGAAAGTTGGAACTGGTATTGTCGAGAGTGGTGATGTTGCCTCTTCGCTTACGATGACCGTAGTAACTGATTAAGATTACTATCCTGTTTGTCGGCGGCTGCGGCCGCCGATTATTTCTGTAGTAAGGATAATTATAATGAAAAAGATATTAGCATTATTTTTGGCTGGCACAGTATTGCCTGCGTGGGGTGGCATTTATATTTACGGTACGCGTATCATTTATCCGGCGCAGAAAAAAGAGATTACCGTGCAGTTAATGAATGAAGGCAATCGCAGTGCACTCGTCCAGTCGTGGATTGATGATGGTGACACCGACCTGCCGCCGGAGAAAATTCAGGTACCGTTTGTGATGACACCGCCGGTGGCAAAGGTGAGCGGTGGTTCTGGCCAACAGCTGAAAATTAAGCTGTTGCCAAATACGTTGCCGAAAGATCGCGAAAGTTTATTCTTCCTTAACGTGCTGGATATCCCACCGAACTCTGCAGATTCCGAAGGTAAGAACATCATTAAATTTGCGATGCAAAACCGTATTAAATTTATTTATCGCCCACAGGGAATTGCCGGTGTTGATAAAAATAGCTTTACCCAGCTGAACATCAGAAATAGTGGTGGCGGTATTACAATCAAGAATAATTCGGCTAACTGGATAACTATCCCTGAGCTTAGCGGTAAAGCGAAACTTAATAAAGAAACTATGCTGTTGGCACCGTGGTCAGAAAAAATGCTGAGCACTTCTGCTATTGTGAATTATTACAATGTTACGCTCATTGATGATCACGGCAATTATTTGAGTGAAAAAATCAAAACTGAAAAATAGCTCAAGGACTGGCTATGTCAAAGATTAATTCGATTACACTGGCCATTTTGTCGGTGCTGGCGACTTCATCATCTGTATGGGCTGAAGAAGAAACGTTTGACACCCACTTTATGATTGGTGGTTTAAATGGTGAAAAAATATCACGCTATCTAATTGATGGTGATAAGCCCATGCCAGGCATGTACGAGATGGACATTTATCTGAATAATCAGTGGCGTGGTCATTATGATATTAATATTAAAACCGATCCCGATGAAACATGTTTATCCTGGGCGCAATTACAGCAGATAGGCATTCGTACCGACGGTATTAAAGCGGATAAAAGCGTGGATTGTGTTCCGCTACGATCAGCAGTACAGGGCGGCAACATAGGGTATGATATTGGGCAGTTTGCATTAAATCTGAGCGTGCCTCAGGCATTTGTGAACGAATATGAACCGGGTTATATGCCTCCCGAAACTTGGGACCGTGGAATTAACGCATTTTATATGGCTTATTATGCCAGCCAGTATTACAGTGATTATAAACACGGCGGTAATGATAAAAGTAGCTATGTTAATCTGAACAGCGGGTTGAATGTGCTGGGTTGGCAGCTGCATTCGAATGCCAACTATACCAAAGGCAACGAAGGTAGCGGCGAGTGGAAAAGTAATACGTTATATGTGGAACGTGGTATTCCGTCTATTCTCGGTACATTGCGCGTCGGGGACATGTATACCGGGGCGGATATTTTTGACGCGGTACGCTTTCGCGGGGTGCGTATCTGGCGTGATATGCAAATGTTACCGAACTCAAAACAGAATTTTACCCCAGTAGTACGTGGTATTGCCCAGAGTAACGCGCTGGTAACCATCGAACAAAATGGTTTTGTGATTTATCAAAAAGAGGTCTCTCCAGGCCCATTTGCCATTGATGATTTGCAGCTTGCAGGTGGTGGTGCAGATCTGGATGTGAGTGTTAAAGAGGCAGATGGTTCGATAAGACATTACCTGGTACCTTATTCATCGGTACCGAATATGTTGCAGGCAGGTGTGGCGAAATATGATTTGGCTGCCGGACGTAGCGATATTGCAGGTGCGAGTAATCAGTCTGATTTTATGCAGGGTAGTTATTTTTATGGCTTGAACAATCTGCTTACAGTTTATGGCGGCTCAATGTTATCGGATAACTATTATTCATTTGTGCTTGGCACAGGATGGAATACGCCAATTGGTGCGGTTTCGGTAGACGCCACACGATCGCACAGTGAGCAGGATAACGGCGTTTTTGACGGACAGAGTTATCAGGTAGCATGGAATAAATATGTCGTACAGACCGGAACTCAGTTTGCGCTGGCGGCCTTTCGCTACTCTTCGCGGGATTATCGTACCTTTAACGATCACGTTTGGGCGAATAACAAAAATAGCTACAACCGTGATGAAAATGATGTTTATGACATTGCTGATTATTATCAGAATGATTTTGGCCGTAAGAATAGTTTTTCCCTGAACATCAATCAGGCATTGCCTGGCGACTTGGGATTTCTGGCCGTAAGCGGTTTGTGGCGTGATTACTGGCAACGCAGCGGAACGGGTAAAGATTATCAAATAAGTTATTCGAACTCCTGGCAACGTATCAGCTATACCTTTGCCGTTAGCCAAACGTACGATGAGGATAATCACGAGGATAAGCGTTTTAACCTGTATATCTCCATCCCATTCTCGTGGGGGGACGGGATATCTACCCCTCGCCGCGATCTGTTTGTCTCTAACTCAACGACATTCGATGATGACGGTTATCAGTCGAATAACACCAGCTTAAGCGGGGTGGCGGGTAATCGCGATTAGTTCAGCTACGGCGCCAACCTCAGTCACCAACGGCAGGGGAATGAAACAACTGCGGGCGGTAATATGGCCTGGCGCGCGCAGATAGCGACCATAGGCGGCAGCTACAGCCAGTCGAATAAGTATCAACAGGCCAGCGGTAATATTCAGGGCGGTGTTGTGGTGTGGTCTGACGGCGTGGCGCTGACGTCACGGCTTTCCGATACTTTCGCCATTGTTAAAGCGCCGGGTTTACAGGGGGCGGCGGTGCAGGGACACCGTTACTTAACAACGGACAGTAAAGGTTACGCTATGTATGACAGCCTGACGCCGTATCGTGAAAATATGCTGATGCTGGATTTGTCCGATAGTAAAAGCGACGTGGCGCTGCTGGGTAATCGTAAAGCTACTGTTCCTTATCGCGGCGCGGTCGTGATGACGGAGTTTGAAACCGATCAGCGTAAGCTATGGTATTTCCTCGCCAAACGACCAGACGGCTCTCCGTTATCGTTCGGCTATGAGGTTGAAGATAGCGCAGGTAATAACGTCGGTCTGATCGGCCAGGGCAGTCGGTTATTTATTCGCACCAACGATATTCCCGCATCGGTACGCGTCGTGGTTAATAAAAATCAGGGACAATTCTGCACGATTACCTTCGATAAGGTGATTGATGAGAATAAAGTCTATATTTGCCGATAAGGGATTCGGTTATGAAAAAATATTGGGTTTTAATTTTATGTTTGCTTCCTTTCTTGGTGCAGGCTAAATGTACATTAGGTTCGAATACATCAGCACAACAAACGATAGAGCTGGACATGACGACAGTAATGGTGGGTTCTCCTGTTCGTCTTGTAATAAACACAAACCTAAACGATACTTTTTCATGTAATGAAAATACAGATTTTATGGATTATACGACGCCATTTCAAAACTATGTCATAGAATTGAAGGAACCCGGTGCGAATAAATCTATTTTTCTAAAGTTTAACATGCTCGAAAACACTGAATTTCCTGTTGCGACGGGTAATGGGGGAGGGGTAATTGCCTCAAAATCATATACAACACAAGAGGCGTTTAACTCAAAACCATTTATTCTTGAAGTTTCATATATAACACCTGGCAGTGCTGATTTAGCGATATCTAGTGGTAATACGATAAATTTGGGGCGTCCGGCAATCAATATTTTAGCTGATAATTCATGTCGGAAGAGTCTTGGGGCGTGGCTATGGTGTTGGTTGACAGGTAAACTGAGTGGTAAAAACACTTACGCACAAAATATTACATTTACCGTCAAGCACAAACCAACAACCTGTCGTTTCTCCCAGTCGACATACGAAATTAAGATGCCGAATACGACGCTAAAAGAAATGTTAAGCGCAAACAATACTAAATCTGGTTCCACAGAACTGGAACTGAAATGCGAAAGCATCAATAACGTCACAACCAATCCAGTGAGTTTTAAAGTGGTACGCGGCGACTGGGATAGTAGTGGAACGATACTGAAAAATACCGTAATGAATGGCGCAAAGGGAGTGGGTTTCCAGATTTTTAACGGCAGTGCGACATCGCCGTTGAAATTGGGGGATACGCTGATGAACAAAATAGCTAAACTGACTGAAATAAAAAGTAGTTACACTTTTCCCATCACTGCGAAATATGTTCGCGTAACAGGAGAATCACTACAGCCTGGTGACGTACAAAGCAAAGTGACCTTTGCGGTATCTTACGACTAATTGATTGGTGGTTATCTCACGTACTTTCTTGCTGAAAGTACGTGTTTTTATTCGATTAGCGGTGATAAAAAATCTCGCCATCGTAGGCTTTAATGATCTTAGCATCGGCATCATTGACCAGCACATACGCGCCGCCCATGTAGGTCCAGTGGGTGCCTGCCGTCGGCGCGGGCAGATTGCGTAGATTCCACTGTTTAATGGTGTATTCTTCGGTGAGATACAGTGGTGGAACCTTGTCACCGGGTTTGAAATGGGTGAAGTCAGCAATAAAGCTGCTCAGTTCATACTTATCGATACCGGTGGGTGCAGCTGTTGCGGTTGGCGCGGCCCAGACGACGCTGCTTGCAAGCAGAAGTGCACCCAGCAACATTTTATTCTTCATACCCATCCTCTCTACCTCTTCGGGTCATCAAAATCAGTCATGTATCATTCCTGGCATACCGGATGTCTGACAAGCACTATTTTGTGATCACTCCAGTCATTTCGTAAAAAGTGTAAATGAAAGTACAGAATTGCAGCAACCTTGACCAGTAGTTTCACTGTGAGGGCGGGTAGTACGCCAATTTACATCGCTAAGCACAGGCAGTATCCTGTTACTGAAACCAGCATATTACGTTTGTGTTTCAACGACTCGGGGTGCCCTTCCTGGTGAAGGCTGAGAAATACCCGTACCACCTGATCTGGATAATGCCAGCGTAGGGAAGTCTGACACTGCCCGTGTCCCTTCTTCGCGCGGGCAGGAGCTGAACCATGCAGCCTGACCTGCACAGCCGCGCGCTCGCGGCTCACACTTTGCACCAATTTAGAACCCTATCCCCGCTCACACACTGTATGACCAATGAGGTCGTGCAAAGCTTTACTGCCAATACATTACTGGCGCTGGGCGCATCGCCGGCGATGGTGATCGAACCTGAAGAAGCCAGCCAATTCGCCGCTATTGCCAGTGCATTGCTGGTTAATGTCGGCACCTTAACTCAGGAGCGGGCCATGGCGATGCGCGCCGCCGTTGAGCGGGCTTATCATGCTAAAACCCCGTGGACGCTCGATCCCGTTGCCGTAGGCGCGCTTGAGTTTCGCCGCCGCTTTTGTCTGGATTTATTGTCGCTACAGCCTGCTGCTATTCGTGGCAACGCTTCGGAAATACTTGCTCTGGCCGGCATGAACGGTGGGGGACGCGGCGTGGATACAACCGATACAGCTGTCGCTGCGCTTCCGGCAGCGCAGGCGCTGGCTCGTCAGATTGGGACCATTGTCGTGGTTACCGGCGAAGTGGATTACGTCACCGATGATCAGCGTACCGTTTGCGTGGACGGCGGCGACTCGTTAATGACTCGCGTGGTGGGCACCGGATGCGCGCTATCAGCGGTTGTTGCAGCCAGTTGTGCCTTGCGTGGTGACCGACTTGATAACGTCGCTTCCGCCTGTAGCTGGATGAAACAGGCCGGGCAAATCGCCACCGAGCAATCAAACGGACCGGGCAGCTTTGTCCCGGCATTTCTCGACGCCCTTTATAACCTGAACGCCTAGGAGTAAGCATGAAACGGATTAACGCATTAACGATCGCCGGAACCGATCCAAGCGGTGGCGCGGGTATTCAGGCCGATTTAAAAACCTTCTCGGCGCTGGGCGCATACGGCTGTTCCGTTATTACGGCGTTGGTGGCGCAAAATACGCGCGGGGTGCAGTCGGTGTATCGTATTGAACCTGACTTTGTCGCTGCGCAGCTGGACTCTGTGTTGAGTGATGTGCGTATCGACACCACAAAAATTGGTATGTTGGCGGAGACGGATATTGTTGAAGCGGTCGCCGAACGTTTGCGTCGTCATCGGGTACAAAATGTGGTGCTGGACACGGTGATGTTGGCGAAAAGCGGCGATCCGTTGCTGTCACCCTCGGCGGTAGAAACGCTGCGTACCCGTTTGCTGCCACAGGTTTCGATTATCACCCCTAATTTACCCGAAGCAGCTGCACTGCTCGGGGCATCGCATGCGCAGACTGAGCAGGAGATGTTAGAGCAGGGAAGAGCGCTACGGGCGCTGGGTTGCGAGGCGGTGTTGATGAAGGGCGGTCATCTGGATGACGCGCAAAGCCCCGACTGGCTCTTTACTCGCGACGGCGAGCAGCGTTTTACCGCGCCGAGGGTGATGACCAAAAATACCCATGGCACCGGTTGTACGCTATCGGCGGCGTTGGCAGCCCTGCGTCCGCGCCATAACAACTGGGCCGATACCGTACAGGAAGCCAAACTGTGGCTTTCAGCGGCGCTGGCACAGGCAGACACGCTGGAAGTTGGCGAGGGAATTGGTCCGGTGCATCATTTTCACGCGTGGTGGTAATGGGTATACTGGCTGCAGAAACGGCGGCCAGGGAAAAGATAAATGGAACAAGCGCATACCCAGCTTATCGCACAACTGAATGAACGTATTTCAGCGGCGGATAACACGCCGCTGTATATGAAATTTGCGCAGACGGTGAAGAATGCTGTGCGCAGTGGTATCCTGGAACACGGCAATATCCTGCCCGGCGAGCGCGACCTCAGCCAGTTGACCGGCGTTTCTCGGATTACGGTACGCAAGGCGATGCAGGCCCTGGAAGAAGAAGGTGTAGTAACACGTGCCCGCGGTTACGGAACGCAAATCAACAATATCTTCGAGTATTCGCTCAAAGAAGCGCGCGGTTTTTCTCAGCAGGTGGTGTTGCGTGGTAAAAAACCGGATACGTTGTGGGTTAACAAAAGAATTGTACCTTGCCCGGAAGAGGTGGCACAGCAGTTGGCTGTTGTCACAGGAAGTGATGTCTTTCTGCTCAAACGCATTCGTTACGTTGACGAAGACGCAGTATCTATTGAAGAGTCTTGGGTACCCGCACATCTAATTCATGACGTGGATGCCATTGGTGTTTCTCTGTATGACTATTTTCGTAGCCAGCATATTTTCCCACAGCGCACGCGCTCACGCGTTAGCGCCAGAATGCCGGATGCAGAGTTCCAGGCGCACATTCAAATGGATAGTAAAGTGCCGGTACTGGTGATCAAGCAGGTAGCGCTTGACCAGCAGCAACGGCCTATTGAATACAGCATCAGTTACTGTCGTAGCGATCTATACGTTTTTGTGTGCGAGGAGTAGCGCCTCGCGTGATGGGGCGCAATCGCCGCCACGATGCCCAACTACCCAGGACGCCACCGCGTTACCTAACAGCACTGAGTCGGCCAGCGTCCAGCCAGACGCTAGTCCGGCCAGCATGCCGCCGGCGTGGCTGTCTCCTGCGCCGATAGTATCAATGACCGCCGTTGCAAATGCCGGTACGCAGCCGGATGTCTGTGCGCTGAAATACCATGCGCCGTCTTTATCGTGACGAACGACCACCGGTGCGGCGAAACGCTGCACCCATTCTGCGCCAAAACCTTCCACATCCAGACTCAATGCAAATCGCTCGGCAGCAATTTCCGCCTCCTGACGATTAAGTGACACCAGCGGACGGCGGGCCATAATTCGTACCAGTAAGGGCTCAGGAATGTCGCCGATGCGCGGGCCAAAATCGATAAACGGTGTCACCTCTTCCAGTCCTTCCAGCCACTGCACCAGCAATTCACCGCACGGGGACGCTAGCTGATAACCCGAGAGATACACCAGGCTATGACGTGGGATATCCAGCTGTGCCAGCCAGGCGGCATTCCACTGATTCTCAACGCCGCTAAAGGACATAAAGGTACGTTCGCCATCCGGTTCCACCAGCGCCAGGCACCAGCCGTTATCGCCTTCAGCGTTGTCGATCAGGCTGTGCAGCCCCTCTTTTGCCATCCGATTGCGGATAATGTCGGCCCACACCCCCTGACCCAGCGGTAACGCATTACTGGCGTCGATACCTAAACGCTTGAGCGCTACGGCAATATTGAGCGCGCAGCCCCCAACGTTCACGCCTTGCTGTTTGAGTTCGATGTCACAGCCTCGCCAGGGAAGGGCATACGCATCGGCAATGACATCAATCACCGCTGCACCCACAACCGTTACTGGCCGCTGTGTACGTAACTGCGAGAGAAGTTGTTGCAGATGCGTATTGCTCATAGCGCCTCCCGCTGCTCACGCAGTCGCATTAACCCACTGGCGTAGCGGGTAAAGTCCAGCTGATTAACCGCATCCAACTCCTGCTTCAATGCCGGGTCAATCGCGCCGACGCCGTGCAGCGCGCCACAAATGGCGGTAGCCATCGCTCCGATGGTATCGGTATCGCCGCCGAGGTTCGCGCACAGAATGGCGCAGCGGTTGGGATCGGTCTGCGCCAGTTCGACCATCGCGATGGCGCAAGGCACGGACTCAATCGTACTGGTTCCGGCTCCCACCACCTGATACAGCTGTTCGCTGGCAGACTCAATGCCGTCGGCATTACGGACGATTTTCAGCGCCATCTCAAGGCGTGCAGAGAGAGAGGCGCTAAAGGTAGTGATCCGCTTTTGCTGCGCATGCAGGGCAATGGCAGGCAGCGCATCAACAATCTCTGACCATGTTCCTCCGTCGATGGCGCGCGATACCGCCCACGCGACGACAACGGCTCCCGCGATAGCCAGATCCGATTTATGCGTCGGGCTGGAGGCCAATGCCACATCATCGATAAAGGCATCAAGATTGCGGGCGGGTAGCAGGCATCCCAGTGGCGAAACGCGCATTGCCGCACCGTTGGTCACGCCATTATTCTCCAGTTCGGCGACAGGTTTGCCGTCGCGAATGGCTTTGAGCGCAATTTTTGAGGTCGGGCCGAGCACGTTTTTATTAAAGGCATCAAATTGCTCGGCCCAGGCCAGAATATTGCGACCAATTACGTCTGGTACAATTTCGCCGTCGCATTCAAGCAGGGCATCTGCCAGACACAGCGCCATGGACGTGTCATCAGTGAACTCCGCCTGGTTAAAATAGCAGGCGGCATTATTTTCCGCAGGGCCGGGTAAAAAACGGTCGATCCAACCGAAATGGGCTTTAACCCGGGTTCTTGGCCACAGTTCCGACGGCATGCCCATCGCATCCCCTAACGCCTGCCCATAAAGAGCACCGAGAATACGTTCTGCTTTCATTTTACTTCCCCTTGTTTCAACGCTACATCGCGATCGTCCACCTTAATGGCGGTGATTTCTTTGTCAGATTCGCGAAAGAAAATCATAAACATCACGGCAATGACGGCAATCATGACCGCGCCAAATCCCCACATGCCAGCCCAGTTAAAGGTGAGACCATTAACCGGTTCCTGGTAAGCAAACATTTTTTCCATCATCACGCCGCCCAGACGGTAACCGAGCAGGCTGCCGAATCCCTGACAGCAGAGGGTGATAAGCCCTTGCGCTGCGGTGCGCATGTGAACCGGCGCTTTTTTATCGACATAGATGTAGGCCGTGACGTAATAGAAGTCGTAACTGACGCCGTGCAGCAGAATGCCGAGAAACAGCAGGGCGTAAGTGAAATATTCTTCCGCACCGCCGTAAACGAAAAATCCGTAGCGGATCGCCGCAGTAATAAGACCAAGTAACAATACCTTTTTAATGCCAAAGCGTTTGGTGAAAAATGGTAGCGCCAGCATAAAGAAGATTTCAGAGAACTGGCCCAGCGTCATCCAGCCGGTGGCGTTTTTCATTCCGACCTCTGTCAGGTAGCCGTTGGCGAAGATGTAATAGAACGCCAGTGGCATCGCAAACAGGAAAGAGCAAAAGAAAAAGACGAGGAAGTTCTTATCGCGCAGCAGGATCAGCGCATCCAGACCCAGCATGACTTTGAAATCCATTTTACCGGTACTTTTTGGTGGCGTATCCGGTAAGAAGAACGCAAAGACGCCCAACAGTACAGAGCTTCCGGCAGTGATCAGCAGGGGAATATTGGTGGGTGAAATGTCGCTATAGCCAAGCATTTGCGGTAAGAAACCACAGGCCAAACCAGAGGCAATCCAGCCGATGGTTCCCATCACTCGGATGCGCGGGAAATCACGCTCAACGTCCGGTACGTTGGCAAAAGCAATACTGTTAGTCAGCGCAATCGTCGGCATATAGGTCAACGAATAGGCCAGTAACAGCGGGAAGAATCCGCTGAAGGTGGTTTGCTGGGCGGCGAAGTACATCAGAATAGCGCCGACGAACATCAACACCGCCAGCACTTTTTGCGCGGAGAAAAAGCGGTCAGTGATTGAACCGACCAGAATGGGCGACAGGATCGCGGCGATCGCGGCGATCGCGGTACAAGCGTAGGACCAGCCGATCTCCCCGGCGCTAAAGCCGCTTTTACTCAGCCACAGCCACAGCGGTACAAACCAGGCGCCCCAGATAAACCACTCTACAAACATCATGAACGACAGCTTAACTGTAGTTTTCATCTTTAAATCCTTCATGACAGGTAAGGTACGCATTGATAGTACCATCTGATAATACCTTTAAAATACCTTTGTGGTCTAAATTTGACCGCCTTAACATTATTTCTTCCTGAATCGAGCCAGCAGAAGTTGCTGAAAAGTGCGCTAAAGATGGAAAAAAAACGCAGTCGGTACCAGGCTTAATGCTGCCCGCAACAAAGCGGGTCAGGACAATCCACATTCCGGTTTCAAATCGGAAATTACGGGAGCATAGCTATGACTGATATTGCGCAGTTGCTTGGCAAAGACGCCGACAACCTTTTACAGCATCGTTGTATGACCATTCCTTCTGATCAACTTTACCTGCCTGGACATGATTACGTCGACCGTGTGATGGTGGATAACAATCGGCCGCCTGCCGTGCTGCGTAACATGCAGACGCTGTATAACACGGGGCGACTGGCCGGGACAGGGTATCTGTCGATTCTACCGGTGGACCAGGGGGTAGAGCACTCCGCTGGCGCATCGTTTGCGGCTAACCCGCTGTACTTTGATCCGAAGAATATTGTGGAGCTGGCTATCGAAGCAGGGTGCAACTGCGTGGCATCGACCTATGGCGTGCTGGCTTCTGTCTCCCGCCGCTACGCGCACCGCATTCCGTTCCTCGTTAAAATTAACCACAACGAAACGCTCAGCTATCCGAATACGTTCGACCAGACGCTGTATGCCAGCGTAGAGCAGGCGTTCAATATGGGTGCGGTTGCGGTAGGGGCAACAATCTATTTCGGTTCTGAGGAATCCCGCCGCCAGATTGAGGAGATTTCGGCCGCGTTTGAGCGCGCCCATGAGCTGGGTATGGTCACCGTGCTGTGGGCGTATCTGCGTAACTCCGCGTTTAAAAAAGATGGCGTGGATTACCATGTTTCTGCCGATCTTACCGGACAGGCTAACCATCTGGCGGCCACTATCGGGGCGGATATCGTTAAGCAGAAAATGGCGGAAAATAACGGTGGGTATAAAGCGGTTAATTTTGGCTACACCGACGATCGCGTCTACACCAAGTTGACCAGCGAGAATCCAATTGACCTGGTACGTTATCAACTGGCGAACTGTTATATGGGGCGCGCCGGGTTAATTAACTCCGGCGGCGCGGCTGGCGGCGAAACCGATCTCAGTGATGCGGTACGTACGGCGGTGATTAACAAACGAGCAGGCGGCATGGGGCTGATTCTTGGACGCAAAGCATTCAAGAAAACCATGGCCGACGGCGTTAAGCTGATTAACGCCGTGCAGGATGTTTATCTGGACAGCAAAGTTACCATCGCCTGATTACAGCCGGGGTGTCGTTGTGTTAGCGCAACAGTGGACAACCCGGCGGCAGTCTGCAACGTAACGCCTCAGGCAGGATTTCAATATGAAACTCCTGTCCGTTGAGCGGTTCGCCGTCAAGATTAAAGGTAATTTCGTGTGGGGCGCGGATATCAAACCACGATGATGCGCCCTCGATGATGTTAGGGTTGTCTTCGGATTGCGTTAACGCCGAAAGCAGCCCTGGCAACAGTTCTTCGCCGGTAAAAATGCGCAGTTGCAACAGACCATCGTTGATCAGCGCCGTTGGGCAAAGCTGTTGCCCGCCACCAGCCTGACGACCATTACCGATACCAATCACCAGCGCCTTACCCTGCCAGTGAAAATCTTCCCCACGAATATCGCAGACGTCGGGTTTGAGCGTATCCATGCGCATTAATCCGTGGATAAAGTATGATACGCCACCCAACGCAGCTTTGAGTTTTTCCGGCGTCTCGGTAGTGATGCGTGTGCCGAAGCCGCCGGTCGCCATGTTGATAAAACAGGTTTTATCATTGACCTGCACCATATCGATCGCTGTCGCATTTGCGGCGATAGCCAGCTTTAACGCCTTATCAAGGTCGTCGGGTATCCCCATGCTGGTGGCAAAATCATTTGCCGTTCCCAACGGTAAAATACCCAGCGCCGGAATATTGTCGCCCTGCGACTGGATCAGCGCCGTCGAAACTTCGTTGATGGTGCCGTCGCCGCCGCCGGCAATCACCGTTTCAACGCCTAGCTGACGAGCTTCATCAACGTAGCGTTGGGCATCGCCTTTTTCCCAGGTCACGCGAACATGGATTTCCACGCCTTCATCGCGAAGCTTCGCAATGGCATCACGCAGGGGGAGATTATCAGCACTTTTTCCATTGAGGATCAGTAAACTGGCAGGGAACGCTATCATCCGTTTGCCTCACTTTTTTTCGTTTTAACAAGTGTATGCCAGGAAAGTGTTTATGGCGTAAGAACTGACTGAAAGCGCAGGCGAAGAGATAAAAAAAGCCGCAGAGCGCGGCTTTTCAGATTGGGCAGACGTTACTGCGGGAACCACTGATCGCTGATTTTCTGGTACGTGCCGTCAGCTTTGATTGCCGCCAGCGCGCTGTTCAGTTTTTCCAGCAGGGCTTTGTTATCCGGGCGAACCGCGATGCCAAGGCCAGTACCGAAGTATTGCGGGTCGGTTACTTTGTCAGTGGCTACGCCTAACTGCGGGTTGGTTTTCAGCCACTCGTTAACCACAGCAGTATCGCCAAATACGCCATCAATACGGCCATTTTTCAGGTCGATAATCGCATTCTGATAGCTATCGTAGGCCACGGTTTTCACCTCAGGATGTTTATCCTGCAGGTATTTCTGATGGGTGGTGCCGTTTTCCATACCGATGCGCTTACCTTTCAGGTCAGCAAAGGTTTTATAGGTGTCTTTTTTCGCAATCACCAGCGCGGAGTTGGCATAGTAAGGCTGAGTAAATGCTACCTGCTTGCTACGCTCAGGGGTGATATCCATTCCGGAAATAACCGCATCATATTTCTTGAATTTCAGCGCGGGGATCAGGCTATCGAAAGCGTGATTGGTGAAAGTACATTCTGCCTGCATTTGTTTGCACAGCGCCGTTGCCAGGTCGATGTCAAAACCGACAATCTTATTGCTGGCGTCCAGTGATTCAAATGGCGGATACGTGGCTGATACCCCGAAACTAATTTTATCAGCAGCTGAGGCGCCAGCGGCGAAAGTAGCAAGTAATGCGGCCAGTACTAACTTTTTCATGGTGGAACTCCCGTCTGTCAATCTTATGATTATTTACCGTGTCTGCGGCGTGGATTAACAATGCCATTTAATGAATTTATATGCAATAAAAATGATTAAGTATTTTTTTTGACATAAAAAAAGACGGACAATTTAGATTGTTGTCCGTCTTTATATTTTTTGCTTATGCACATTTTTCGGATGGCGGTGTTAGACCTTATCCGACCTACAAAGGCACAAATACCGATTTAATTCCGATGTTCAAACGCCAGCGCTTTACGCTCTATTAAGCGCATCATCAGCGTCAGCAAGCCGTTGACGATCAGGTAAATAACACCCGCAGCACCGAAGACCATAACGTCGTATGTGCGGCCATATAGCAGTTGGCTATAGCCCATGACTTCCATCAGCGTAATGGTGTAAGCCAGTGAGGTACTTTTAAATACCAGCACCACTTCGTTGGAATACGAGGAGAGGGCGCGTTTAAAAGCGTACGGCAACAGAATCGCCAGCGTATCCTTTTTGCTCATCCCCAATGCACCGCAGGACTGCCACTGGCCTTCCGGGATTGCACGGATAGCGCCGTAGAACAGTTGCGTAGTGTAGGCCGCACTGTTTAACGACAGCGCAATTAAGGCGCATAACCAGGGTTCAGAGAGCAGGTGCCAAAGTACCGGATATTCTTGCAACGTCGGAAACTGTCCTGGCCCGTAGTAGATCAGGAAGATTTGCACCAGCAGCGGTGTACCGGTAAACAGCGTGATATAAGCGCGAACCAGCCACACCAGTACCGGCGTTTTCAGCGTCAGGATGACGGTGAAGATCAGCGCCAGCACCAGAGCAACCACGATGGAGGCGACCGTCAGCGTCAGGCTGGTATGCAGCCCTTTCAACAATTCAGGTAAATACTCAAGCATCAGCCTGGTCTCCGCTCAAAACGTGTCGCGCGCAGGTCAATGCGTTTGAGAATGTACTGACTCACCAGCGTAATCACCAGGTAAATAGCGGCCGCCACAATGTACCAGGTAAACGGCTCCTGGGTACGGGTAGCGATGCTCTTGGTTTGCAGCATCAGATCGTTCACGCTGATAAGGCTGACCAGCGCGGTATCTTTCAGCAATACCAGCCACTGGTTACCCAGTCCCGGTAAGGCATGACGCCACATCTGCGGCATCACCAGACGAAAGAAGATCGCGGCTTTAGACAAACCTAACGCCTGACCTGACTCCCATTGCCCGAGTGGCACGGCCTTCAGCGCGCCACGCAGCGTTTGCGACGCGTAAGCGGCATACAGCAATGACAGTGCAATGACACCGCACAGGAACGGGCTGACGTCGAAGTTTTCGATCTGCATCTGAACCGGGATTTGTACAAACCCGAGATTTATCGTAAAGCCATCGGCCAGCGTCAGCAGCAGTTGTGAGGAGCCGAAATAGATAAACAGAACCACCAGAATTTCTGGCAGACCGCGCAGGATGGTGACCAGGGCCGAGCCCGCCCATGCCACCGGGCGCCATTTTACTGACTCCCAGACGGCAAAAAACATGGCGAGCGCAAGGCCAATGATCAGCGCACAAACGGCAAGGCCGACGGTCATCCCGGCGGCGCTTGCTAAAGGAAAAAATTCATTCATCAAATATTACTTCTGGAACCATTTGTTGTAGATGGTCTCGTAAGTCCCATCTTTCTTCACTTTTTCCAGCGCAGCGTTAAATTTCTGCTGCAGCTCGGTATTGCCCTGGCGCACAGCGATGCCCAGACCAGTACCGAAGTAATCTTTATCCGTGACTTTGTCGCCAACCGCGGCCAGTTTTGGATTGTCTTTCAGCCACTCTGTTACTACTGCGGTATCACCAAAGACGCCGTCAATACGACCGTTTTGCAGATCGAGTTTGGCATTCTGATAGCTGTCATACGGCACGGTAGTCACTTCCGGATGTTTATCCATGATGAATTTCTGGTGCGTCGTCCCGTTTTGAACGCCGACTTTTTTGCCTTTCAGCTGATCAATGCTGGTGTATTTACCCTGTTGGCCAACAAACAGCGCAGAGTTGTCGTAGTAAGGGGTGGTGAACAGAACCTGTTTTTCACGCTCAGGCGTGATGTCCATACCGGCCATCACCGCGTCAAAACGACGGAATTTCAGGCTCGGGATCAGGCTGTCGAAGGCCTGATTGGTGAAGGTACAGGTAGCGTCAATCTCTTTACACAGCGCATTCGCCAGATCAACGTCAAACCCTACGATCTTGTTGTTAGCATCGATCGATTCAAACGGAGGATAAGACGCTTCGGTGGCGAAACGAATGGTTTGGGCTGCGGTAGCGGAAAGGCTAAAACCTGCGATTAGCGCGGCAATCAGAACTTTTTTCATTGTATTGTCCCGAATCTTAGTGAGAAAGATAGTTTTTAAACGCTTCGGTTTGCGGGTTGGCAAAGCAGCTCGCATCCCCAAACTCGACGATATGACCGTTTTCCATGTACACCACGCGACTGGCCGTTTTACGAGCAACTTCCACTTCGTGGGTGACGATCACCTGAGTAATATTGGTTTCTGCCAGCTCACGAATGATGCTGACGATTTGGGCGGTGATTTCCGGGTCAAGCGCTGCGGTAGGCTCATCAAACAGCAGCACCTGTGGTTCCATCATCAACGCGCGGGCAATGGCCACACGCTGCTGCTGGCCGCCGGACAGATGCAGTGGATAGCGATCGCTGTACGGCTTCAGACGCAGTCGTTCCAGCAGTTTCTCGGCACGCGCCATCGCTTGCTCTTTCGTCAGCCCCAGTACGCGGCAGGGCGCTTCAATCAGGTTCTGCACCACCGTGAGATGCGGCCAAAGATTATATTGCTGGAAGACCATGCCCACGTTTTGACGCAGATCCCGAATGGCTTTATCTGACGGGGTTTTCGTGAAGTCGAAACGGTTACCCGCAATAGAGAGCGTGCCCGAGCGCGGCATCTCAAGCAGGTTGAGTACGCGCAGTAGCGAGCTTTTCCCGGCTCCACTTGGGCCAAGTAACACCAGTGTTTCACCCTGAGGGCAATCCAGCGTGATATCGAACAGCGCCTGATGTGCGCCGTAGAAGCAGTTAATGCCGTTTAATTGAATACTCATTGACACTCGATACTGGCAGTCTGATAGCTATTGAAGCCGCAGATACTACCTTTGACAGAATAGTTATGCAATATTTATGCGTTAAAAGTTAAATGCAAACCGCATTCTTCTCTAAACATAGCACAAAATAGCGGGGCCACCAGTGGGCAAGAATAATTGTCGGCATTCTATGCAGAATGCCAGACAATTAATGGGGGTTATGATTTGGGCGAGTAAATGGCGCGATTAACGGTTTTCGACAGACTGGCGCAACGTCCCGGCTGGCGCGTGTACGCTGCCGCCCAGATAGCGTACATCATCAACGACCCAGCACTGGCCTTCGCGGATCATCAGCACTTCATCACGCCAGCTCTGGTCACCCTGTTTCAGCTCTACGCGTAGCGGAATGTTGCGTGCATCACTATTCGGAATAGTCGATGCGCTGGCGACGCTGGCACTGTCCGGTAACGTAGCCCGACTGGAGAACGGATCGCTGTTAAACAGGTCGCGGTGTGCATTATCGCGGCTGGCGTCGGTCAGCAGTTTAGCCAGGTTGTCGCTAAGGTATGGACGAAGTGGGGTAAGATCATTGTTTCGATGCTGAATACGGTAATCATAGAATTGTTGAGCCACGCTGTCTGGCCCGCCTTCTACGCATGAACCGCTACGCGTGCCGTTATCTTTATAGACCGGCGTCACGGTCGTACAGGCGCTGAGAAGTAGTGCAAATGGAACCAGCAGAGAGAGTTTCGAGTAGCGCATAATGATTTCCTTATTAGCTTTCTACTATTAGTGTTCTACGTTGATAGAATATATCCTTTCAATGATAGTGGATCGGTTCGATAATGCTTTTGAGATCGTGCTCTTAGCGCAAAAAGGAGATTAACCATGCAGTTTTCGACTACCCCTACGCTGGAAGGGCAGAGCATCGTGAAATACTGCGGTGTTGTGACTGGCGAAGCCATTTTAGGCGCGAATATCTTCCGCGATTTTTTCGCCGGCATTCGCGATATTGTCGGCGGTCGCTCCGGCGCGTATGAAAAAGAGCTGCGTAAAGCGCGTGAAATTGCTTTCCAGGAGCTGGGCGAACAGGCCAAAGCGCTGGGTGCTGATGCGGTGGTCGGTATTGATATTGATTACGAAACCGTGGGCAAAGACGGCAGTATGCTGATGGTGAGCGTCAGCGGTACCGCGGTGAAAACTCGCCGATGAAGCGTCTGTTGTGTCTGCTGGCATTTACGCTGTTGCTGGTGGGATGTGCTGGCGAAAAAGGGATTGTCGACAAAGACGGGTATCAGTTAGATACCCGCCGTCAGGCACAGGCTGCTTATCCACGCATTAAAGTGCTGGTTATCCATTACACGGCCGATGATTTTGACTCTTCTCTGGCTACGCTGACCGATAAAAACGTCAGCTCGCATTATTTGATCCCGGCTGTGCCGCCGCTCTACCACGGCAAACCGCGTATCTGGCAACTGGTGCCGGAAAAAGATCTGGCCTGGCATGCGGGGATTAGCTTCTGGCGTGGCGCTACGCGTATTAACGATACCTCAATTGGCATTGAGCTGGAAAACCGCGGCTGGCAAAAATCGGCAGGGATAAAATATTTTGCGCCGTTTGAACCCGCGCAGATTCAGGCGCTGATCCCATTGGCGAAAGATATTATCGCCCGCTACGACATAAAACCGCAGAACGTGGTAGCCCATGCGGACATCGCGCCGCAACGTAAGGACGATCCTGGACCGCTTTTCCCATGGAAAGTGCTGGCCGAACAGGGAATTGGCGCGTGGCCGGACACTCAGCGCGTAGCATTTTATCTTGCCGGGCGAGCGCCTCATACGCCGGTAGCAACCGAATCTTTACTCGATCTGCTGTCGCGTTACGGCTATGAGATAAAATCTGATATGACGCCGCGCGAACAGCAGCGGGTGATTATGGCCTTCCAGATGCACTTCCGCCCGACGCTGTGGAACGGCGTGGCGGATGCAGAAACTCAGGCGATTGCCGAAGCGTTACTGGAAAAATACGGGCAGGGTTAACGCAGAATACCAATGCCTGATGGTGCTTCGCTTATCAGGCCTACGGCTAATTTAGGCTGGATTTTGTAGGCCGGATAAGGCGCTTGCGCCGCCATCCGGCAATGGTTAACGCGGCAGCTTACCGTGGTCGCGCAGCCAGGCCGCGGTACGTTCAATCCCTGCATCCAGCGTCACAATGGGCTGATAACCCAACTCTTCCTGAGCGCGGGTAGTATCCAGCGTAAAATCAAAATTTAGCTTCGAGACGCCGTAATGCGTCAGCTTTGGCTCTTTTGCCGATTTATTGCCTAAACGCTCCATGCTGCGGGCAATCATGTCCAGCATCGGGTAGGGAACGGAGCGGATCCGACAATCAATATTCAGCTCGTCGATGAGCTTCTGCACAATGCTGCGCAGAGTGCGATGCTCGCCGTTGGTAATGTTGTACGCGCGACCTGACGGCAGCTTATCGCAGGCTTGCTGACTTGCCAGCCACATCGCGTGCACTGCATTTTCGTAGTAGGTCATATCTACCAGCGCACTTCCGCCGTGCGGCAACAGGATGCTGCCATAGTGGTACATCATATGGGCCAGGCGCGGGATAAAGACCTTATCGTGTGGTCCGAACAGGCTTTGCGGACGCAATACCGTAAAACGCGTCTGCGGGTTGGCCTGCGCCAGCAACGCGATCACGTCTTCACCAGCTGCTTTGCTGCGGGCAAATTCATTGGCGAAGCGGTGCGGGCGAAAGTCCTCTTTGATATCGCGATGGTGGTGATAATCAAAATAGAGCGACGGCGAGGAGATATGAATGAAGTTGCGAACGCCCCAGGCCACGGCCCACTCGCCCAGACGGCGAGTTGCGCGAACGTTGGCCAGATCGAAGGCTTCCTGAGTTCCCCACGGTGAGGTAAAACTGGAGCAGTGCCACAGCGTGTCGATGCCGGCAAGCATCACTTTTGCTTGCGAAGAAACCAGCTCGGTCAAATCCGCATGCACAAACTCTGCGCCCATTTTCTCCAGCAGCTTGCCCATCGCTTCGTTGCGACCGGTGGCTCTGACACTGACGCCTTTGCTGCATAAAAACTCAACCGCGTTTCGGCCCAAGCCGCTGGTGGCTCCGGTAACCAGTACCTTCATATCAATCCACTGTGTTTAAAAAACGTCGTGCGCATTCTTCCGTGAAATACGCCTGTATGCAATGGGAAACATGAAAGAATACAGGCTCTTTTTATCATTAGTCTGTGATTTGTTCTGCAAGTTTGGCTATTCGCTTCGCCATCCCCCTGAAAATGAACAAGTGGGCGGGGATCATCAACAGCCAGTAGAAGAGGCCTGGCATACCGTGCGGATGCCACCAGGCGCGTACATCAATGCGTCGATGATCGCCTTTATCTTCCAGTGTGAAGCTCAGGCGACCCAATCCCGGCGCTTTCATCCCAAACAGCAGCGTCAGCTGTTTCTCCGGCTCAACGATGATGACTTTCCAGCTATCAACGGTGTCGCCAACTTGCAATAGTGGGTGTTCGGGACGACCTTTTGCCAGCTTATGGCCGACCAGCAGGTCCAACGCCGCGCGTGTCTTCCATAGAATATTGCCAAAGAAATAGCCTTCTTTGCCGCCGAGTCGATTCACTACCTGCCACAGTGCTTTTTTACTGGCGGAGGTTTCAACGCTAAAGCCAGCTTGTTTGGCGAAATAGCCATATTCTGGACGCCAGCGGGCAAACGCCTGTGCGTCGTAACCCCAGTCGCTGGAGTTGACCAGCTTTTCTTCTTCCTTCAACGTACTGCGCACCGCGTCATCAAAGGCAATCAGCTTTTGCGGGATCAGCGCACGTAGTTCGGTGTCATCGGCCAGCAGGTCGTGTTTTAAGCCCTGGATCAGCGCTTTGGCCGTGGTTGGCGGCACTGACGTAATGACGTTTAAAAACCAGACCGAAATCCAGCGGGTAGGGAAGGGGATGGGGATGAGCAGGCGATGTTTACCGCTGACCGCCATAAAATGCTCGAACTGTTCCTGATAGCTCAACACCTGCGGGCCGGCTGCTTCGAGTACGCGGTGATGTTGCGTGGGATGATCCAACAACGCCACCAGGTAGTACATCAAATTCTCCAGCGCGATGGGTGTGGTTCGTGAGCGCACCCAGCGCGGAGGGGTGAGTACCGGCAGGTTGTAGACCATGTCGCGCATCACTTCAAAGGCAGCGGAACCTGCCCCCACGATAATGCCCGCACGCAATTCCGTCATTGGCACGCCTGATTCACGCAGAGTATCTGCGGTTATCTGTCGCGCACGCAGATGATCGGATTGTTCATGCCGGGGAGCCTGTAATGAGCTCAGGAAAATAAGCTGTTTGATTGGTGTATTACGCAGTGCATCGCGGACGTTCATCGCCACCTGACGTTCGTGGGCGATAAAATCACCGCCTTCACCCATGCCATGGACCAGGTAATAAACCGTATCAACACCCGCCAGCAGCGGGGGGAGGTTATCTGGCCAATTCAAATCGACCTTATGGCAACTGACGTTGGCCAGTTGCTGCTTTTCCAGTCGTTCAATGCGACGTGCCGCAGCCAACACCTGATGCCCTTGCTGACTGAGCGCCTGTACCAAATGCTGACCAATGTAGCCACTGGCGCCAAGAACCAAAATCCGTTGCGGCACGCCCATCTCCTTATTGGGTTAAAAAAGCGCGCCAGTGGGCGACGACTTCAGCAAGTTGTTCACGTGATACGTCCAGATGCATCACCAGGCGCACAATCGGGGAGGCGTTAATCAGCACACCCTGCGCTTTCATATATTCACCCAGCGCGGCCGCGCGCTCTTCGCCAACGCGAACAAACAGCATGTTGGTGTCGTGGCGCATGACGTCCGCCCCTGCTTCGCGCAGTTGCTCCGCCATCCAGGCAGCGTTGTCATGGTCTTCCTGCAAACGCGCCACGTTATTTTTCAGCGCATACAGTCCGGCCGCCGCCAAAATACCCGCCTGGCGCATTCCGCCGCCGGTCATTTTGCGCCAGCGAATGGCACGCTTGATGTACTCGTGGCTGCCGACCAGCAGCGAGCCTACCGGCGTTCCCAGACCTTTGGAAAGACAAATGGTGAACGAGTCGCAGTATTGCGTGACATCTTTAAGCTCACAGCCATAGGCGACGACGGCGTTAAAAATACGCGCGCCGTCGACGTGCAGGGCAAGATTGCGCTCCCGGGTGAATTCCCAGGCCTCTTTCAGATACTCGCGCGGCAGCACTTTGCCGTTATGCGTGTTTTCCAGACTGAGCAGACGGGTGCGGGCAAAATGGATATCGTCTGCTTTGATTTTTGCTGCCACTTTGTCCAGCGGCAGGGAGCCATCCGGCGCGGCATCGATGGGTTGCGGTTGAATGCTGCCGAGCACCGCTGCGCCACCCGCTTCGTAGAGATAGTTATGCGCGCCCTGACCGGCGATATACTCTTCGCCGCGCTGACAATGGCTGAGCAGTGCAACCAGGTTCGCCTGAGTGCCAGTAGGTAAGAAAATGGCAGCTTCTTTGCCAGAAAGTTCGGCCGCGTATTGCTGGAGGGCATTAACGGTAGGATCATCACCGTAGACGTCGTCCCCGACCGGGGCGGCCATCATCTCTTCGAGCATGGCGCGACTGGGTCGGGTGACGGTATCACTGCGTAAATCAATCATGGTATCTCCTTATTACACTTCATCCTTCAAGCTGCCTCGGCGTTGGCTGCACCCTCAAACCCCAGTCACATAGTATTCCTATGCTCCTGGGGATTTTCGGGCTTGCCGCCTTGATGCATCATGAATGATTTTGTGTGTGGTTTAATAAGGATGTTTTACCTGAGCCAGTTAGTTTTCGCCAGTTCGATCACTTCATCACCGCGTCCGCTGATGATTGCGCGCAGCATATACAGGCTAAAACCTTTGGCTTGTTCGAGTTTGATCTGCGGCGGGATCGCCAGCTCTTCTTTCGCCACCACCACATCGACCAGCACCGGGCCGTCAATTGACATCGCCCTTTGCAGCGCCTCATCAACCTCTGAAGATTTCTCCACGCGAATGCCCGTGATGCCACAGGCCTCGGCAATCCGCGCGAAATTCGTGTCGTGCAGTTCGGTGCCGTCAGTCAGATAACCACCAGCTTTCATCTCCATCGCCACAAATCCCAGCACGCTGTTGTTGAAGACAATAATCTTCACCGGTAACTTCATTTGTACCACCGACAGAAAATCGCCCATCAGCATGCTAAAGCCGCCGTCACCGCACATTGCCACAACCTGACGTCCTGGTTCGGTCGCTTGTGCGCCGAGTGCCTGCGGCATGGCATTAGCCATCGACCCGTGGTTAAACGATCCGAGCAGGCGACGTTTGCCGTTCATTTTCAGATAGCGTGCTGCCCACACCGTTGGCGTGCCAACGTCGCAGGTAAAGATGGCATCGTCAGCGGCAAAGTGGCTGATCTGTTGCGCCAGATATTGCGGGTGAATGGCTTTATCGCTGGGTTTGGCTAAATCATCCAGCCCTTTGCGCGCCTCGCGGTAGTGCTCCAGTGCTTTGTCCAGGAACTGCCGCTCGGTTTTCTCTTCCACCAAAGGTAGTAGGGCGCGTAACGTGGATTTAATATCGCCTACCAGCGCCATATCAACTTTACTGTGCGCGCCAATACTCGCCGGATTGATATCAATCTGAATAATTTTGGCGTCGGTGGGGTAGAACGGGCGATAGGGGAACTGGGTACCGAGCAGGATCAGCGTGTCGGCATTCATCATGGTATGGAAGCCGGATGAAAAGCCAATCAGCCCGGTCATACCCACGTCATAGGGGTTATCGTACTCAACATGCTCTTTCCCGCGCAGAGCGTGCACGATCGGGGCTTTGATTTTAGCCGCAAACTCAACCAGCTCTTTATGCGCACCGGCGCAGCCGCTGCCGCACATCAGGGCGATGTTGCTGGAGTAGCGCAGCAGTTGCGCCAGTTTTCTCAGCTCTTCCACTTCCGGGGTGACTACCGGGAGCGGCGCATGATACCAGTGCGTGGTGGCGCTTTCAGGGGCGGGCTTCAGCGCCACGTCGCCGGGTAATACCACCACGGAGACGCCACGGTTGAGCACCGCTTTACGCATAGCTATAGCCAGCACCTGGGGGATCTGCTCAGGGCTGGAGACCAGCTCGCAATAGTGGCTACATTCACGGAACAACTCCTGCGGGTGGGTCTCCTGAAAATAACCACTGCCTATCTCACTGGATGGAATATGCGCGGCGATTGCCAGTACCGGAACGTGGTTGCGGTGGCAATCAAACAGGCCGTTAATCAGGTGCAGGTTTCCCGGTCCACATGAGCCGGCACAGACGGCCAGCTCACCGGTCAGTTGGGCTTCTGCGCCTGCGGCAAAAGCGGCAACCTCTTCATGGCGGGTTGGCATCCAGTCAATCGTGCCCATACGATTCAGACTGTCACTAAGGCCATTGAGCGAGTCTCCCGTCACACCCCAAATACGTTTAACGCCAGCTTGTTCGAGTGTTTTAGCAATAAAAGCGGCAACCGTTTGTTTCATGGTTTTCCTTCTCCTCTAATGTGATACCGGTTACAAGTTTAGATGAAGATAATCGTTATGCTTCTCATTACCCCTTATTTCCGGCAGGTTTCATTTAATCTGTATTAAGCGTAGTTTGTTATTGGACATGGTGAAACAAGGAATAAATTCAAATGGTTATAAAACTATTAAATACAGTTAACCGGGTACTGACTCACGAAGATTTTGGCAAGTTTTTGTTACGCCTTGCCGTCGGTGGGCTGATGCTGTTTCATGGGCTGCATAAACTGTTTGCTGGTATTGATGGCATCAGCGGTATGTTGATAGCGAAAGGTTTCCCAGGCTTTATTGCGTACGGCGTTCTGCTGGGAGAGGTTGTAGCGCCGTGTCTGATTATTCTAGGCATCCTGACGCGTCCGGCAGCGTTGGGGCTGGCGTTTACGATGGTTGTGGCATGGCTGATGGTCGGGATGGGCGAAACCTGGACACTGGATAAAACCGGTGCATGGGCGATTGAAAGTCTGGTGTATTTCTTCATCGGTGCGCTGGCCGTGGCGTTTTTGGGGGCGGGGCGTTACTCCGTTGCAGGAAATTCTGCCTGGCGATAGTTACCATTTGAGAGTCAATACCGAGGCGGGGGGCGCTAACGGTTTGCCCGCCTCGTCGTTCAATCTGTCGCTAATCTATATGTCATCACTGTTCCATAGTTTGTGCCGACGTCTCAGCGCTCGCTGCGTCAATGCCCTTGCCATCGCGGCGCCTATTTCAGCACTGACAACCAGTCCCTGAATAAACGGACGATCGTGCATCAACCACGGCAGCCCGCCAAAAGCGATGCGATTGCGGGCGTTTTCCGGCGCTTGCAGCGTGTAATCTTCGCCGATGTCCGGGATCTCATCGCCACAGGCCAGCAGTTGATGGCGTAGCGTTGGGAAAGGGATATCTTTGCTCTGCAATGCCCGTTGCCCTCGGGCGTCAATAAACACATCGAATTCGCTGCGTCGACCGTGGTGGTAAATTACCGTCATTTCCTGCTCATTCGTACGCTCATAATCCGCACCAAGTGTGAGGATCTCAATCAGCCCGGCGTCGTGCAGCGCCAGCAGTCGGCGGACTGATTCAGACGGGATTGCCGCATAATTATCGATAAACACGCGCGCCAGTCCTTGCTTAAAGCGCTTTTCATCAGGCGGATCAAGATGTGGGACGATCTCTTCGATTACCTCGTGTAGCCGCAGCAGGGTATAGCGCCACGCGACGGTACGCTGTTCCTGTTTGTTGCGTTCAACTTCAATCAGGTTGCGCTTCGCCCATTCAAAAGGATCGTGCTCAAGCCTGTCGGCAAAGTAGGCCTCGGGGAATGTATCGGCGTTGAGCGTCTCAAGTGCTATCTCTTGGCTCCATTGCGGGGCTGCATCTTGCAGTTGTTGTACAATAATCCGGAAAATGCGGTCCAGTAATCCTTTTTGCCCATGGACAATGACGTCTTCAATTGCTTCAGGCGTTGCGATATTCAACGATTCATAGGGCAGAGGGCAGTAAAAATCCGCTTCAGGCAGCACACCGTTGCGCGACATTAGGGTCAGCTTCAGGCTTTGGCTGTCGGATTTACAGATAAACTGGAGTGCGTTATCAGCCCCGGTGGTGAAGGCACCGTGTTGGCAGGCCACGGCCATCGCTGCGTCAATCGCGCTGAGCGAGGTGCCGAGAATTCCTACCCGGCAAGCGCTAATCTGGACGTCCATCAGACCGGTCCACGGGCTGGGGAAAAACTTCCGTGTCTGTACATCCGTTTCAGGCCACAGATGACCGGTGGCGATAGCGGCGAAGTCCACATCGACAGGCTGTAAAGCATGATTGATCCACAGAGAGACCCCATTCGGGGTCGCTTGCAGGTCGGTGACTTTGCTTAATTCGTTTATGCTAATCGTGAAGCCTGAGCCTCGCGCTTTCTCGACGATAGCGAATAAACGATCGCGATAATAGTCACCGAGGAGCACGCGGGGCAAAAATTGCCGTTCATGCAAAGAATTACGTTCAATCCGAAACTGCGCCAGATAGTCATCACTTTGATTCTGTAGCCACGTCAGATAACTGATATAAATCGGTGGGATCTCTATGCTGGCTATATTTGCCAGCATGAAGTCTGCGTTGTTGTCGCTGTTATAAGGCATGCCAACGCCCGCCTCTTCAGCTTGCTCATAAAGCTCTATTTCCAGCGGTTCACCGCGCTCAACCAGGGCATGAAACGTATAAATCCCGGTGGGGCCGACGCCGACAATGGCCACTTTTTTCATGGGGATCCTTGTAGAAAGTTCGACGTGGTAGTCGGGGATTATGCTTAATCTGCGAAGGGTAAGTGTGGTCGATAATTCACGGGGGGAAGGAGGTATTTTGCCGGGTAGAGTGAAAATATCAGAATTTTGCAGCGCCTGAGAGCATAAAAAAAGGCCACCCGGTACAGCCAGGCAGCCTTTTGCACATCAGATACCGGCCAATTACGCCAGCACTAAATCACCCTGCGGATGGCAGGAACAGGCCAGCACATAACCTTCAGCGATTTCTGCGTCGGTCAGCGTCATGGTGCTGCTGACCGTGTAGTTACCGTCAACCACTTTGGTTTTGCAGCAGCCGCAAACGCCTGCACGGCATGCGGCGACAACCGGAACCTTGTTGCTTTCCAGCGCTTCCAGCAGCGTACTGCCCACCGGCGCATAGAACTCTTTCGCCGGCTGTAGCTTGGTAAACTTCAGACCACTGGTGGCGGCTTCGGCAACAGGTGTGAAGAACTGCTCTTTAAAAAAGCGCGTCACACCCAGTGCTTTGACTTCTTTCTCGACCAGATCCATATACGGTGCCGGGCCACAGGTCATCACGGTACGCGAGGTCAGATCCGGTACGCTTTTCAGCAGTTCGGTAGTCAGTCGGCCGGAAACAAAACCTTCGGTGGCATTGTTTTCAGCAACTAATGTCACCGGATATTCACGCCACTCGTCGGCAAAAATGACATCTTGCGGCGAGCGAACGTTAAAGATTACCTGTACATCCGCTTGCGGGCGGTACTTTGCCAACCAGCGACGCATTGACATGATTGGCGTAACGCCACAGCCTGCGGCCAGCATCAGGAACTTGTCTTCCGCTTTATCTTCACAGGTGAACTCACCCATGGCATCGGACAGCCAGATATAGTCGCCGCGCTTCACGTCGCGGGTTAGCCACTGTGAACCTGCGCCATCGTCAATCCGGCGGATGGTCAACGTAATGTACTCGCTAACGCCCGGTGTTGAGGAAATGGTGTAAGCACGCAGCGTATCCGCTGAATTACGTACGCTGACCAGTGCATACTGCCCGGCGCGGTAAGGATAATAATCGTGGCACAGCAACGAAATTGTCCATACATCCGGCGTTTCCTGATGGATGTGGTGAACCTGCATCCGCCATGGGCACTGATGAGTTGGCATTGTCATTCTTTACTCCTTACGCGCTCAGCAGTTGCTTCATGTCTTCTTCAACGGTGGTCACGGAACGCAGACCAAATTTCTCGTTGAGAACTGCCAGCAAATCCGGTGTGAAGAAACCAGGCGCAGTCGGGCCAGTGACGATGTTTTTCACGCCCAGAGACAGCAGGGTCAGCAGAATAACAATCGCTTTCTGTTCGAACCAGGAGAGCACCAGAGACAGCGGCAGATCGTTCACGCCACAGCCCAGTTTCTCTGCCAGGGTGACCGCCAGGATAATGGCAGAGTAGGCATCGTTACACTGACCGGCATCGACCAGACGCGGCAGACCTTCGATATCGCCGAATTCCAGTTTGTTGAAACGGTATTTACCGCAAGCAAGGGTCAGAATCAGGCAGTCGTCTGGTACGCTGGTGGCGAAGTCGGTGAAGTAGTTACGTTCACCACGTGCGCCGTCACAACCGCCAACCAGGAAGATGTGACGCAGTTTTTCGCGGCTCACCAGGTCGATCAGGGTATCAGCAGCGCCCAGCAGGGTCTGACGACCGAAACCTACGGTGATCAGGTGCGGAATTTCACTGTACGGGAAGCCAGCCATCTGCTGCGCCTGTGCGATAACCGGACCGAAATCGTCACCTTCAAGGTGGCTCACGCCCGGCCAGCCGACGATGCTACGGGTCCAGATACGGTCGTCGTAGGCGCCAACGGTTGGGTCGATGATGCAGTTAGAAGTCATCACGATTGGGCCAGGGAAGCGGGCGAATTCAACCTGCTGGTTCTGCCAGCCGCTGCCGTAGTTACCGATTAGGTGTTTGAACTTACGCAGTTCCGGATAGCCGTGTGCTGGCAGCATTTCACCGTGGGTATAAACGTTAACACCGGTGCCTTCAGTCTGCTCAAGCAGGTTGTACAAATCTTTCAGGTCGTGACCGGAGATCAGGATGCACTTACCTTCGGTTGCTTTTACGTTGACCTGAGTCGGGGTCGGGTGACCGTATTTAGTGGTTTCACCGGCGTCCAGAATGCTCATCACTTTGAAGTTCATCTGGCCGATTTCCATTGAACACTCCAGAAGAGCGTTCATATCGGAAGGCCAGGTACCCAGCCACGCCATGATTTTGTGGTACTGAGCATAGATATCGTTGTCGTACTGACCAAGGACGTGGGCGTGCTCCATGTAAGCTGCCGCACCTTTCAGGCCGTACAGACACAGCAGACGCAGGCCGAGGATATTATCGCCGATGGTCGCTTTGTCTTTATTCGGGGTGAATTCAGCGGCCTGACGTTGCAGGTCTCCCAGATCGTCGCTGACCAGTTGCAGATCGGCCATCGGGTTGGTGACAGCTGCGTTCGCGTCGATGTTCAGGCATTGTGCTTTCAGGGCGTCGCGCATGGCGATAGCTTCACGGGCATAGCCAACAATACGCGGGGAATCGAAGTTTACGTTAGTCAGCGTGGAGAAGAACGCACGCGGCGCAAAGTTATCAACCTCATGGTCGATGATGCCGTATTCACGTGCTTTAACAGCCCATGCAGACAGACCTTGTAGGGAAGCAATCAGCAGATCCTGCAAATCGGAGGTTTCAGCCGTTTTACCGCACATACCCTGCGCGTAAGAGCAGCCGTTTCCTGCCGGAGTACGGATGGTTTGTTCACATTGCACACAAAACATGGTCACACCTTTTAAAGTTATATTTAATATACATGTTTAAGATTATGCCTGTGCGCGTAGGGATAAAAGGGATTTCTGCTACTACTTGCAGGGAGATTGATTTAGCGCAATTTTGGCGGTAGCTGACTACCGCCAGAGAGGTATTTGCCCGGGCGTCAGGCGGAGAAAAACGCCATCAGCAGAGGCACTAACAGACTCAAAATAAAGCCGTGGACGATGGCTGCCGGGACCATTTCCAGGCCGCCGCTGCGTTGTAAAACGGGCAGGGTGAAATCCATTGATGTCGCCCCGCATAATCCCAGCGCGGTAGAGCGGCTGCGGCCCACCATTCCTGGAATCAACATAATGGCGATCAGTTCACGGGCCAGGTCGTTAAAGAAGGCGGCACTACCAATTACGGGTCCGAACGATTCGGTCAACAGAATACCGGACAGGGAATACCAGCCAAAACCTGATGCCATCGCCAGCGCGGTTTTCAGCGGCAGACCGAGGATCAATGCATTGATAACCCCCGCCAGCATCGAACTGGCGACGACGACGACGGCTACGATCATCCCCCGACGGTTCAGCACAATTTGCTTTAAGGTCATACCGCTGTTGCGCAGCTGGATCCCCACCAGGAACAGTAAAAAGATTAACGTATATTCGCTGGCTTCGGTGGCATGCTGCAGAATGGAAAGCCCAGTGAGGCCGAGCAGGAAACCGATGACGACGACGCCGCAAAGCTGGAGCGACTCAAGCGCCATTGCAATTCGCGAGGGGAGCTTTTCTTGCTTGTGGTTGTGTCTCCAGGGCAGCGAACGCTCCAGCCAGAACAGCGCCGCAATATTACACAGTATAATGACCGTCACGCTGACTGCAGAATAATGAAGAATAGCTAACAGGTTGCTGGCGAGATTATCCAGAAACGCCAGGCTAATACCCATAAAAAAGAGAATAAGGTAGACGATCCAGCTCAACAGGCGATTGATAAGTTGTAATGCAGTCCTGTGCCGGAGCGGAATAAGGTAGCCCACAATAAGGGGAACCAGAATGATTAACAGCCCTGAAAACATGAAAACCAGATCCTTGCTGAGAAGTAAGACGAAATGCGCTAGCACACACTACTCAAAGCAAAGAGGGGAGTAAAGTTGCAAATAAAAGGAAATATAGAGAGGATAAAAAAGACCTGACTTACGCCAGGCCTTTTTTGTTAGCGATTAATCGCGTTTTTCCAGCAGAGTGCGGTAAATAAGGCCGCCGAGTACCCCACCGATAATCGGCATAACCCAGAAGAACCACAATTGTTGCAATGCCCAGCCGCCCTGGAAAATGGCTACTGCGGTACTACGTGCCGGGTTTACGGAGGTGTTGGTGACTGGAATACTGATCAAGTGGATCAGAGTTAACGCCAGACCAATTGCGATAGGTGCAAAACCTGCCGGAGCATGTTTATCGGTCGCGCCGTGGATCACTAATAAGAAGCCTGCGGTCAGAATAATTTCAATGACGACGGCAGAAAGCATGGAATAACCGCCTGGTGAATGTTCACCAAAGCCGTTTGAAGCAAAACCACTGGCCGTTGCATCAAAACCTGCTTTACCGCTGGCAATAAGATACAGCGCCGCTGCTGCAACAATACCGCCTACAACCTGAGCAATAACGTAACCAATAACATCTTTTGCCGGGAAACGACCGCCAGCCCATAAACCGAAGGTTACCGCCGGGTTAAAATGCCCACCTGAAATATGACCCACGGCGAATGCCATGGTTAATACGGTCAGGCCGAATGCCAGCGCGACACCGGCAAATCCAATTCCCAATTCCGGGAATGCGGCTGCCAGCACTGCACTACCGCACCCACCAAAAACGAGCCAAAACGTACCGAAGAATTCAGCTGCTAATTTCCTGAACATAACCACCTCAATTAAAAGTTCCGGGTTCGTATTCCTTGCCCGGTAATTCATCGCTAAAAGGGACGATGATGAAAGAGCGGGTATTTTAGAAAAAAATATCATCCCTTCGCCAGTTAAATTGATGAAAAAATTTGATTTAAGGCAATATGTTGCGATTCCTTTTTGAATCTTGGATGAATGAAGCATAGTCCAACTAGCGAAAGGACGATGATTAAGTTCTGAAATTATATTCAGGAGAAAACATAAGAAGAATATTCTTATTTTTTTTGCTTTTGCGATTCACGCCAGATTGATATCGGGTGTCCTGAGCACCCGCTTGCCGTTATACTCCTGATAACTTGAAGGAAAAAGTTAGCATTTCCGGAGGCTATATGATTCTCGAACGCGTTGAGATTGTTGGATTTCGTGGTATTAACCGTCTGTCGTTGATGCTGGAGCAGAGCAACGTGCTGATTGGGGAGAACGCGTGGGGTAAATCCAGTCTGCTGGATGCCTTAACCCTGCTGCTGTCGCCGGAGCCAGACTTGTATCATTTTGTCCGCGAGGATTTCTGGTTCCCGCCGGGCGATATACAGGGCCGGGAACACCACCTGCACATTATCCTGACGTTTCGTGAATCCCAGCCGGGTCGTCACCGGGTACGTCGCTATCGTCCTCTGGAAGCCAGCTGGACGCCGTGCCAGGATGGCTATCACCGCATTTTTTATCGTCTGGAAGGCGAGTGTGCGGATGACGGTAGCGTTCTGACCTTGCGCAGTTTTCTTGACGGCGACGGCCATCCATTACCTCTCGATGACATTAACGATCAGGCGCGGCATCTTGTACGCCTGATGCCGGTACTGCGTCTGCGCGACGCGCGATTTATGCGCCGGATCCGCAACGGTACTGTGCCGGATTCGGCGGACGTCGAAGTCACCGCCCGCCAACTGGATTTTCTGGCGCGTGAGCTGGCTACCCGACCGCAAAACCTGACCGACGGGCAGATCCGCCAGGGGTTATCGGCCATGGTGCAGTTGTTGGAGCACTATTTTTCCGAGCAGGGGGCTGGCCAGTCCCGTTACCGTCTGATGCGCCGTCGCTCCAATAACGAACAACGGAGCTGGCGCTATCTGGACATTATTAACCGCATGATTGATAAACCCGGCGGACGTACGCACCGGGTTATTCTGTTGGGCCTGTTTTCGACCCTGTTGCAGGCCAAAGGCACGCTGAGGCTGGATAAAGACGCCCGACCTTTATTGCTGGTGGAAGATCCGGAAACGCGTTTACATCCCATCATGCTGTCGGTGGCCTGGCACTTGTTGAATTTACTGCCTCTGCAGCGAGTGGCGACAACCAACTCCGGTGAGCTGTTGTCCCTTACGCCCGTGGAACATGTTGTTCGTCTGGTTCGTGAATCATCCCGCGTCGCCGCCTGGCGGCTGGGGCCGGGTGGGATCAGTGCAGAAGATGGTCGGCGAATCGCATTTCATATTCGTTTTAATCGTGCGTCATCGTTGTTTGCCCGCTGCTGGTTGCTGGTAGAAGGCGAAACGGAAACCTGGGTTATTAACGAACTGGCCCGTCAGTGCGGACATCACTTTGATGCAGAAGGGATTAAAGTTATTGAATTCGCCCAGTCCGGCCTTAAGCCGCTGGTTAAATTCGCCCGCCGGATGGGTATCGAGTGGCATGTGCTGGTCGATGGCGATGAGGCCGGAAAAAAGTATGCGGCCACGGTACGTAGCTTATTGAATGACGACAGAGAGGAAGAGCGTGAGCATTTGACCATGCTCCCCGCGCTGGATATGGAACACTTTATGTATCGCCAGGGGTTTGCTGACGTCTTTCACCGGGTGGCGCAAATCCCGGAGAACGTGCCCATGAACATGCGCAAAATTATCTCCAAGGCGATACATCGTTCGTCAAAACCGGATTTAGCCATTGAGGTAGCGATGGAAGCCGGGCGGCGCGGCGTTGACGCAGTGCCAACGCTGCTGCGAAAAATGTTTTCCCGCGTGCTGTGGCTGGCACGCGGTAGAGCGGATTAGTGGTGAAACATCGACGACAGCTGCGAATGGATGCTGTCCATTAGCTGATAGCGGCGGCGGTATTCTGCGCGTTTTTTGCTGGCAATATCCGCCTCGCTTTTTCGCGCCAGCGTGCGCGGAATATGATAGTACCCGTGTCTGTCGCACTCGCCGCCAACCGATTCCCAAAATGCGTTGTAGTCGGAATGAATTACCTTATTTTTATCGTGGTAGCGTTGGCTGCGAAAGATATGCTGTTCATTGCTGACTGCCATAACATTATCGATATTCAATCGTTCTGCTAACCGGCAAATGGCTTCCATTACAATACGTTTTGGGAATATCCCGTGACAGGACTTGGTCGCTTTTTGGATTGCTTCGTGAGGAAGTTGTGCATTGCCCTGCACACCGCCAATAAATAATGTACTTTTGCCATTATATTCGCAGAACGTAAACGTCATTTTAGTCAGCACGTCGCCGTCGCCATTTTGCACCTGAATAGTGCTCTCTCCCTCTTTATCCAGCACCGGGAACATCATCATGGTTACGGTAAATATATCGCCATCTTTGCCTTCAATTTGCGCCAGCTGTAAGCCGTCATTGCTTAATAAGGCGTTAAATTCTGCGGGTAAAAATGCATGGCGGATAACATTATAATGAAAACGCACCGCGTCTAAACGCATTTTACGGGTGAAGTTTGCGGCAAGGTAAGGACGATGCAAACGCACCGGCAGTCGGGGTTGGTGGGATAGCAGGTTTTCAAGATCCGGCCATTGGGACAGTTCTGTCATCCATTCCTGGGTGAGGCGAGGTATCAAGAGTGAGCGCCAGATAAACTTACGACGAAAGCTCCGCTTATCCCAGCAATGTGCGGGACGTAAATGGCCGCTGCTCAGGCTGTAAAAAAGACCAAAGCTGGTGACGGGTTTGGTGGAAAGAAAAGTGCTTTCAGTTAGTTGACTCATAATATAAATCCGATTGATACCCTGGTACTAATTTCAGCACAGCGGATCTTAACCATTCATCAATAACTCTGTTATTCTTGCGCTTTTCAACGGCGATTTATTTAACGTTGATGTTTAGCACTCCACTCTGGTGGACGTATTGGGGGAATTGGGGCATTTATGAAGCTCAAGGGAAAAATCAAAAAACGCTATTTTCTGTTCGCCATCATCCTTATTGTGGCGGTAATTGCACTTTGGCGAACGCTTAATGCGCCTTTACCTCAGTATCAAACATTAATTGTTCGTCCGGGCGATCTGCAGCAAAGCGTGCTGGCTACCGGTAAACTGGATGCGCTGCGTAAAGTTGACGTCGGGGCGCAGGTCAGCGGGCAGTTAAAAACGCTGTCGGTCGCGATTGGCGATAAAGTCAAAAAAGATCAGTTGCTCGGCGTAATCGATCCTGAACAGGCGCAAAACCAAATCAAAGAGGTTGAAGCGACGCTAATGGAATTGCGCGCCCAGCGTTTACAGGCAGAAGCTGAGTGGAAACTGGCGCGGGTGACGCTTTCCCGTCAGCAACAGCTGGCAAAAACCCAGGCCGTTTCACAGCAGGATCTCGACACGGCGGCCACCGAAATGGCGGTCAAACAGGCGCAAATTGGCACAATTGACGCGCAAATTAAACGTAATCAGGCTTCTCTCGATACGGCAAAAACCAACCTTGATTACACCCGCATTGTCGCGCCAATGGCAGGCGAAGTAACGCAAATTACTACCCTGCAAGGGCAAACCGTTATTGCCGCCCAGCAAGCACCTAATATTCTGACGCTGGCGGATATGAGCACCATGCTGGTAAAAGCGCAGGTTTCTGAGGCTGATGTAATTCACCTGCAACCTGGGCAAAAAGCCTGGTTTACCGTACTGGGCGATCCGCAGACGCGCTACGAAGGCACGCTCAAAGATGTTCTTCCGACGCCAGAGAAAGTGAATGATGCGATTTTCTACTATGCCCGCTTCGAAGTTCCCAATCCGAAAGGGATCCTGCGTCTGGATATGACCGCGCAGGTCCATATCCAGCTCACTGATGTCAAAAATGTTCTGACGATCCCGCTGTCGGCACTGGGCGATCCTATTGGTAACAACCGCTATAACGTCAGGCTACTGCGTAACGGCGAAACCCGCGAACGTGAAGTGGTTATCGGCGCGCGGAATGACACCGATGTGGAGATCGTGAAAGGGCTGGAAGAGGGTGATGAAGTCATTACCGGCGAGGGCAACGCTGGAGCTGCAAAATGACAGCATTGCTTGAACTGAGCCATATCCGCCGCAGCTATCCCTCAGGTGAAGGCCTGGTTGAGGTGTTGAAGGACGTATCCTTGAGCATTCAGGCCGGGGAAATGGTGGCGATTGTCGGGGCGTCGGGTTCGGGTAAATCGACGCTGATGAACATTCTCGGCTGTCTGGACAAACCTACCAGCGGTACGTACCGGGTTGCCGGGCGGGATGTTTCCACGCTGGATAGCGATGCGCTGGCACAGCTGCGCCGTGAGCATTTCGGCTTTATCTTCCAGCGCTATCATTTGCTGTCACATTTAACCGCGGCGCAAAATGTCGAGGTGCCTGCTGTCTACGCTGGCACCGAGCGTAAGCAGCGCCTGGCGCGTGCGCAGGAATTACTCCAGCGGCTGGGTCTGGGCGACAGGGTTGACTATCAACCTTCTCAACTTTCCGGTGGTCAGCAGCAGCGGGTAAGTATTGCGCGTGCGCTGATGAACGGGGGACAGGTTATTCTTGCCGACGAACCCACTGGCGCGCTGGATAGCCATTCCGGCGAAGAAGTAATGGCAATTTTGCATCAGCTGCGCGATCGCGGACACACGGTAATTATCGTCACGCACGACCCGCAGGTTGCCGCACAGGCCGAGCGGGTCATTGAAATTCGTGACGGCGAGATTGTGCGCAATCCGCCGCCACAGAAACCTTCTGGCGGACGCGATATCGCGGAGCCAACGGTGAAAACGGCATCCGGCTGGAGTCAGTTTGTCAGCGGTTTTCGTGAAGCGCTTACCATGGCCTGGCTGGCAATGGCCGCAAATAAGATGCGAACGCTACTCACCATGCTTGGGATCATCATCGGTATTGCTTCGGTGGTGTCGATCGTGGTGGTAGGCGATGCGGCTAAACAACTGGTACTGGCAGATATTCGCGCTATTGGTACTAACACCATTGATATCTATCCTGGCAAAGATTTCGGCGACGACGATCCGCAATATCAACAGGCATTGAAGTATGACGATTTGACGGCGCTACAGAAGCAGCCCTGGGTCAGTTCGGTAACACCTGCAGTATCGAAGAACCTGCGGTTACGCTATGGCAATATCGACGTTGCTGCCAGTGCTAACGGCGTGAGCGGCGACTATTTCAACGTCTATGGCATGACATTTAGCGAAGGGACCACCTTTAACGCCGAGCAACTGGCGGGGCGCGCTCAGGTGGTGGTGCTCGACAGTAATACCCGGCGCCAGTTGTTCCCCAATAAAGCGAAAGTTGTCGGCGAAGTCGTGCTGGTGGGAAATATGCCGGCCACGGTAATTGGTGTTGCAGAAGAGAAACAGTCGATGTTCGGCAGTAGCAAGATCCTGCGGGTCTGGCTGCCCTACAGCACCATGTCCGGACGAATTATGGGGCAGTCGTGGCTGAACTCGATCACTGTGCGAGTAAAGGATGGTTTTGACAGTGCCCGGGCCGAACAGCAACTGACCCGACTGTTGACGTTGCGCCACGGTAAGAAGGATTTCTTCACCTGGAATATGGACGGTGTCTTGAAAACCGCTGAAAAGACCACACGTACATTACAACTCTTCCTGACGCTGGTGGCGGTGATTTCGCTGGTGGTTGGTGGGATTGGCGTGATGAATATTATGCTGGTTTCGGTAACCGAACGAACGCGTGAGATTGGCATTCGTATGGCGGTTGGCGCGCGTGCCAGTGAGGTGCTGCAACAGTTCTTAATTGAAGCGGTGTTAGTGTGTCTGGTTGGCGGCGCGTTGGGCATTAGCCTGTCGATGCTGATCGCCTTTACACTTCAGCTATTCCTGCCGGGCTGGGAAATTGGATTCTCACCCGTCGCGCTGTTGACGGCGTTCCTGTGTTCGACTGCAACCGGGGTGTTGTTTGGCTGGCTACCGGCGCGGAATGCGGCACGTCTGGATCCAGTAGATGCTCTGGCGCGGGAATAATGCCACAGAGATAAAAATGCCAGCCGCAAAGGCTGGCATTTTGACTGCGGGATGTACACAATGAGACAGAAGAGCTATGCGACAGCTTCTGCTTCAATGACAGGCACGATGACACTGGCATGATTGCCTTTTGGCCCCTGGTGGACATCAAACTGGACAGACTGTCCGGCTTTTAGCGTTCTGTAACCATCCATCTGAATGGTGGAATAATGGGCGAAAATATCTTCGCCGCCGCCTTCGGGGCAAATGAAACCAAACCCTTTGGCGTTGTTGAACCACTTAACAGTACCCGTTTCCATACTTCGACATCCTTCGTAAATCTTATATAAGTAAGATGGAATGAACCGGTGGCGGAGTGGGGGCTGTTCAAAACCTCGCCAACTCTCGAAACTACAATTTAGAGAAATCAGGCGGGGCGTCAAGCGCCAGGCAGACAGAATAGGGTAAAAATGCATCAAAATTTGAAGCAGTTAACGCTATTGTCGGTTATGTGACAGATGTCGCGGATGGCACTAATAGATGATAGTTATCTAATACTTGAGGTAGATTGATTGTGCGCATAGGCTGCTTGTCAGCGGCAAGATTTTCTGCCGGAAACCGTAACTGAAGATGACGACTGACAATGGGTAAGACGAACGACTGGCTGGATTTCGATCTGCTGGCGGAAGACAAATTGCGCGACGCGCTAAAACCGCCATCTATGTATAAAGTGATATTAGTCAATGATGATTACACTCCGATGGAGTTTGTTATTGACGTGTTACAAAAATTCTTTTCTTATGATGTAGAACGTGCAACGCAACTGATGCTTGCAGTTCACTATCAAGGCAAAGCGATTTGCGGCGTGTTTACTGCCGAAGTGGCTGAAACCAAAGTAGCGATGGTGAACAAATATGCAAGGGAGAACGAGCATCCGTTGCTGTGTACGCTGGAAAAAGCCTGAATGCAGGCATAAACATTGGGGGAGGTGCCTATGCTCAATCAAGAACTGGAACTCAGTTTAAACATGGCTTTCGCCAGAGCGCGCGAGCACCGACATGAGTTTATGACCGTCGAGCACTTGTTACTGGCGTTGCTCAGTAACCCGTCGGCCCGCGAAGCGCTGGAAGCGTGTTCTGTGGATCTGGTGGCGCTCCGTCAGGAACTCGAAGCCTTCATTGAACAGACCACACCTGTATTGCCTGCCAGTGAGGAAGAGCGCGACACGCAGCCGACGTTGAGTTTTCAACGTGTACTGCAACGTGCGGTCTTTCATGTTCAGTCCTCCGGACGCAATGAAGTTACCGGCGCAAATGTGCTGGTTGCTATCTTCAGCGAGCAGGAATCTCAGGCGGCTTATCTGCTGCGTAAGCATGAAGTAAGTCGTCTTGATGTGGTGAATTTTATCTCTCATGGCACGCGTAAAGATGAACCCAGCCAGTCTTCTGACTCTGGGAATCAGCCAAATAACGAAGAGCAAGCTGGCGGGGAGGACCGTATGGAGAACTTCACGACTAACCTTAACCAGCTTGCCCGAGTGGGCGGAATTGATCCGCTCATTGGCCGGGACAAAGAGCTGGAGCGCGCCATTCAGGTACTGTGCCGTCGCAGAAAAAACAACCCGCTGTTGGTGGGAGAGTCTGGTGTCGGTAAAACCGCCATTGCCGAAGGCCTCGCCTGGCGTATCGTCCAGGGTGATGTGCCTGAAATCATGGCTGATTGTACCCTTTACTCCCTGGATATCGGCTCGCTGTTGGCTGGCACCAAATATCGCGGTGATTTTGAGAAACGCTTTAAGGCGCTGCTGAAACAGCTGGAACAGGATACTAACAGCATTCTGTTTATCGATGAGATCCATACCATTATTGGCGCGGGTGCGGCATCGGGCGGCCAGGTGGATGCGGCTAACCTGATCAAGCCGTTGCTCTCCAGTGGTAAGATCCGTGTGATAGGCTCCACAACCTATCAGGAATTCAGCAATATCTTTGAAAAGGACCGCGCGTTAGCGCGCCGTTTCCAGAAAATCGATGTCACTGAGCCATCGGTAGAAGAGACCGTGCAGATAATCAATGGTCTGAAGCCGAAATACGAAGCCCACCATGACGTCCGCTATACCGCCAAAGCGGTGCGTGCAGCGGTCGAACTGGCGGTGAAATACATTAACGATCGTCATCTGCCGGATAAAGCGATTGACGTGATTGATGAGGCGGGCGCACGTGCGCGTCTGATGCCGGTCAGCAAGCGCAAGAAAACCGTCAACGTGGCGGATATTGAGTCCGTAGTGGCCCGCATTGCGCGGATCCCGGAGAAGAGCGTATCGCAGAGCGATCGCGACACGCTGAAAAACTTGGGCAACCGTCTGAAAATGCTGGTATTCGGACAGGATAAAGCCATTGAGGCGCTGACTGAAGCGATCAAAATGAGCCGTGCCGGTCTGGGACATGAGCATAAGCCGGTCGGTTCGTTCCTGTTTGCTGGACCAACTGGTGTCGGTAAGACCGAAGTCACGGTGCAGCTCTCCAAAGCCCTCGGCATTGAACTGCTGCGTTTTGATATGTCCGAGTATATGGAACGCCACACGGTCAGCCGTCTGATTGGTGCGCCTCCAGGATATGTCGGTTTTGACCAGGGCGGTTTGCTGACTGATGCTGTTATTAAGCATCCGCATGCGGTACTGCTGCTGGATGAAATCGAAAAAGCGCACCCGGATGTCTTTAACCTGTTGCTGCAGGTGATGGATAACGGCACGCTGACCGACAATAACGGGCGTAAAGCGGATTTTCGCAACGTGGTGCTGGTCATGACCACCAACGCTGGTGTACGTGAAACTGAGCGTAAATCGATTGGGTTGATTCATCAGGACAACAGTACTGATGCGATGGGCGAAATCAAAAAAGTGTTTACGCCGGAATTCCGTAACCGTCTCGACAACATTATCTGGTTCGATCATCTCTCTACCGAGGTGATTCATCAGGTTGTTGATAAGTTTATCGTCGAGCTTCAGGTTCAGCTGGATCAGAAAGGTGTCTCTCTTGAAGTGAGTCAGGAAGCACGTGACTGGCTGGCAGAGAAAGGCTATGACCGCGCAATGGGCGCACGTCCAATGACGCGTGTTGTCCAGGATAACCTGAAAAAACCATTGGCTAACGAACTGCTGTTCGGTTCGCTGGTGGATGGCGGTCAGGTGACCGTTGAGCTGGATAAAGAGAAAAATGAGCTGACCTATGGCTTCCAGAGTGCGCAAAAGCACAAGCCAGAAGCGGCACATTAATCTTTAATCACCTAATGAGCCGGGCGTAATGCCCGGTTTTTTTTCGCCTGAAAGTAAAGATTTGACTTAGGGGAGATTCGGAGAGTTTAAACGGCAGGCAAAAAATAAGCCTGCGTAAGGGCGTTTTTATACCCCTACAACAGGGGCTTTCAGCGGTGCAATGCGGGTTTGCGCGGCACGCAAGACCACTGAAAGCCACTATAAATCATTCAAGCGTGGACATTGTGTGGACACTCAGAGCATCAGTGCCACCGCGTAAAGGATTAAGCGTTACCGCGTCCTGCAGGTACTCAGGGGCGAAATGTGCATAGGTCATTGTCTGCTCAATTCGTGAGTGCCCGAGTATCCGTTGAAGCGTGATAATGCTGCCTCCGTTAATCATAAAGTGAGTGGCAAAGCTGTGACGCAATGCGTGCGTCGCCTGACCCGGTGGCAAGTCCGGTTTCAACTCTTTCATTAATCGTCTGAATGCAGGATAGTTAGCGTTCGTGAACAGATAGCCACGCTTTCCTGATGTGATCATTGTTGCCAGCTCCTCGGATATCGGAACGGTTCGCGGTTTGTTGGTTTTTGTCTTAACGAACGTGACGCGATTTTGGATGATGTTTTCAGCTTTCAATTTTGCAGCCTCACTCCATCTCGCGCCGGTGCTAAGACAAAGAATCGCTATTTTCTTATTATCCCCATCGACTTTCGACAGTAGATCAGCGATCTCCTCTTGCGTGAGGTAGCCAGTTTCAGGTTTGTCCTCTTTCAGTCGCTTAACACCTCTGAAAGGGTGTTCACCGAAAAATAGCTCTGCATCTATCAACGAGGTAAACATTCCGCTAAGGCAAGTCAAATCGCGGTTGATGCTCGATGGTTTGATGCCCTGAGAACGGCGCACCGTGCCGTACTGGCTAATCAATGATTTAGTAATCTGAAATGCGCATGGGTCACTTGTAATCCTTGTGAATAACTCAATTTTTCCTAGATAATCTCGACCATGAGTCTCATGCTTGCCCTTCAAATCCCACCAGACTTTTGTTAATTCTGACAGATGCCGCTTATCTGTCGGTTTAGCCAACCAATCTTTGTTGTGATGGTTGTACTGAGTATATTTTTCAAAAGCGATAGCTTCACTTTTCTTATCGAACTTCCTGCGGATGCGCTTTCCGTTGCGCCCTGCAGGTCTGACGTCCACTTCATATCGACCATCATCGAGCTTTTTAACAGACATAAAGCCTCCCGATGATGTTACTGCGTACTTCAATTTCCTGATTTAAATAACAAAAACTCACAGTGCATTTACTGCACAAAAAAGCGCCGTAAATTGTTAGCCAGTTTTCTGGTCTGAGTGGGGTGACGTAGTTGTCGGCTGCCCAAAGTGCGCGAGAGCCGGTGCAATCTGCCCAGCTTCAGGTGTTATTTGATCAGTCATAAACCACATCGTGTACTTGGTGAAGCGCGGGTGTTGAAGGATTTTCATTATTTGCTCTACACCTGGTTTTTTATCGCCAGCCTCATAGCTACAAAAAGAACCGTAAACGATCCCTGTTAACTCACTGAATTCTCTTCTATTTAGTCTTTCAGACTCTCTGATGAGCTTGATTTTTTCATGAATCTCTATTGACATAAAATCACCTATAGTTGAATATTATCACCTATCGTAGATTTATCTTTCCGATGGGTGAATCACCATTAAGAGCAATTAAACCCCATTAAGAGCAATTAATAGCACTAAAGGAGAATCGTAACAGATGAGCAAACAGCTTGTAAGTGTAACTGATGCAGTCCCTTATCAAGAGTTCGCAAGACTTATTGGTAAGACTCCCATGGCTGTTCGGGGAATGATTGATAAAGGGAAGCTACCCATTATTAAAATGACTGATCCGCAGTCAACCAGCGGAACAGTAGGTGAATACTGGGTTTACCTCCCAGCATGGAACAACGGCATGAAACTCGCATATGAAAGTCGCCCGAAAGAAATTAGGGAAGGGTGGCTAATGTGGTTGGGCTTAGGGTCTTAACCGGTTGAAATACATCGCTCAGTTTGTGAATGGCTAGCTGACCAGTCGGCATAAGGGGGTAGAAATGGAACATCAGTTGAAAACCATAAAAGTGGCTTTATTCAGTGGTGAATTAGACGAAATGACACCTTCAAATAGTCTTGTTGTTCCACGAAGTCTGCGTAAGTGGGTGAGTAGCGAAGAGCTCAAAAGTGAACCAGTGTTTATTGATGGTGATGATTTAGTTTTTCGCAGCACTGATGGCTCAGTTGAAATACTACGCCTTGACTTGATACAGCTTCTTTCTGATAACTACGGCCGCATGAAAGAAAGGGCTATAGGGATAAGTATTGATAATCGTTTATATCTGGCGCGCTGTGTAAGAGAAAAGGCTCGGGAGCTGGGTATTACGCTAATGAGCAAAGATGATTGGGATGACATTTTTAATGTGATGGTGCGGTCGCATCGTCCCAAAAAAGCCGCACCACATGAATTAGACGCTTAGTCGTTTATATCAATAAACCCTTGAAGATGATTTGGTTTTTTTGAGTGAGCTAATTCTCTTAACTTAATTGTCAATACATCGACTTGATTCGATTTTTCCACGTCACCCATTGGGGTTGGTAGAGACTCAATTAATGCTACGGCTTGTTCAAGAGTGGTAATTAATTCATTAAGTTTTTGATTGTTCACTTTTTACCTCTTAGTGGTGGAGTTGTTTTTGGCGATTCAATCCTACCACAAGACCATGTACCGGGCATGGGCAAAACCCGGCTACTTAATGGAGGATTTATGCAAGAACCACGTTGTATTGCGCAGCTACTTCGTAAGGAAAGTCCCCAGCCGATGACATTCAAGATTACTCACGGTAAGGGACGTAAAGGCATCATCATCCGCACCCGTAAGCCGGGATTTTTTGCCATGACTAAACGCTTCATAAAATCCATAGGGGTATCGTTATGACGGTTATGACCCTTGCCATTGTGGACAAGCAGCCAGAAGGATTACGTAGTCTGATTGGTAAATATCTTGCAGCGCCCCGCTGGCAGGATAGCTGTGATTTCTATAATCAAATGATGGAGCGCGACCGCCTGACGGTCTGTTTTCATGCTCAATTAAAACAGCGTCATGCGACGATGCGTCTTGAAGAAATGAACGATGTAGACCGGGAGCGTCTGGTGTGCGCTATCGACGAGCTACGTGCTGCATTTTCAAAACGTCGTCAGGTTGGCTCAAGTGAGTCCGCATATATTAGTTTTCTAACGGTTAGCCAACGGCGGTCATTGTTTTTACATGCAGGGTTAAGTGAGGTTGAATTTAATCAGCCTTACTGGCGTATTAATGAAGAATCATGTTATTGGCGTGAAAATTTATTTCGTGCTTTACGTGAGTTGTTTAGCCTGTTTGAGTACGCGCCGACGATATTAACATCGGTCAAGCCTGAGCAATATTTGCATTAATTAAATAATCTAAATTTTAAACGCACTTGATTGTGCGGGACTTCTTTTTGTCTGGAGAAAGTCATGCTTACAGGAACGGAAAAGCAAAGCAGTAATTTTTCTTTATTGCTTCAGCAGGCCAGAGCAGAAGCGCAGGCCGACGCAGCGACTATATTCTCATTTCATCTGGATAAACTGATTCAACATATCGTTACGCAGGAGTTGGAGCGTGTTGAGATTGTCGAGTTACTCAGCCAGGAATCAACGGTACTTCATAACGCAGGTCTCGCCCGTGGGGAGGCTGTTTAATGTCTGTGCTGAAATCTGTGATTCTCAATGGCTGGTTAAAAGTTGCCGTTCTCAAAAATGGTGATTTATCTCTGTCTGACCTCAAAAGTGATAAAGAATCTGGCTTGATGGTTGGGTCAGTTATCGCTATTTATTCGAATGAGTTAAATCTGTTTTCTGATGTTGTCGACCTAATTGTCAAACGTGCTATTTATCGCAAGAAAATAACCACTGTGGATGAATTAATACAATTCATGGCTGAACAATCTACATATTGTGCGTGTGAGCTAAAAAAATTAAATCGGAAAGGTGGTAAATAATGTCAATTTATATTGAGGTGGGCGACCGTTTCGTCGTCACTAGTGACCAGTTTCAATTTATTTTGCAGGAAAAGAAAACCGCAAAATCAGGAAAGAGCGCCGGTAAAGAGTGGCTCGGTGTAATTGGCTATTATCCAACAGTTTCCAGACTCGTATCTGGTCTGATATTACATGGCATTCTGACCGGTGAGGCGGCTAGTTTTGCGGACATTGGCGAGCAGGTCGAGCGCATTGGTCAGCAATGTCAGACTGCGTTTGCTGCAGATGGCCGTTGAAACTCGGGGGCGCGTTGCCCCCTCGCCACCTCCGCCACTACCAAAAAGCACCGGTGATAATTTCGTCGGTGCTTATCCGTGGAATAAATCCCGCGAGGCAGTTGGCCGCGACAGACCCCTTACACGTGCCGAACTCCGTCAGGTGCAAGGTGTTTTAAACCGGATTGATCGCCTGCCGTTTTTCCTGCAAACGCTGTTTACCTCGCGTTATAACTTCATCCGCCGCACAAAGAGCCCTTTGGGTGGGCTGTATTTCCTCAAAAACACGTTTGAGCGCAAGTTGCTGCCGCGTCTTGAGCGTGTTAATGAGCTGTGCGGAATGAATGAATCCGCCTCGATTGGTTTTTTGTCCGAGCGTGACCAGTATGTGCGCCTGCCGGATATGAATGACAAAGAGCTTAAGAAGTTTGCGGCTAGAATTGCTTCTCAACTCTGGAGCAAATACGAGGAGTTAAGCGACGCATGGGAGGAGGCGCACGGCGGGAAAGACACTTTATTCACCGATGAGGCGCAGGCGCATTTATACGGTCAGGTGGCCGGTATTGCTCGCGCTTTTAACTTCACCCCGATGTACTGGAAAAAATACCGTAAGGGTCAGATGACGATCCGCATGGCATTTTCTGCTATTTCCCGTCTGATAAAAGATGAGTGGTGGGTCAGCCAGCTCAAGGCGCAGCGGATGCGCTGGCGCGAGGCGCTGCTTATTGCGGCTGGCGAGGTCAACAAAGACCGCTCACCTTACGCAAGCAAAATGGCGATCCGCGATGTGCACGCGCGCCGCCTGGCTAATCTCGAATACCTGAAATCCTGCGAGCTGGAAAACAAAGTCACCGGCGAACGTATCGACCTCATCAGTAAGGTAATGGGGAGTATTTCTAACCCTGAAATACGGCGTATGGAACTGATGAACACTATCGCCGGGATTGAACGCTACGCGGCCAGCGTTGGTGACGTGGGGATGTTTATCACACTGACCACGCCATCGAAGTATCACCCGACCCGACAGGTCGGCAAAGGTGAAAACAAAACTGTGCAGCTCAATCATGGCTGGAATGAAACCGCATTTACCCCCAAAGACGGCCAGCGCTATCTGTGCCGAATCTGGAGCCTGATACGCACCGCTTTCAAAGATAACGATTTAGAGGTTTACGGGATGCGTGTTGTCGAACCGCACCACGACGGGACGCCACACTGGCACATGATGCTGTTTTGCAAACCCGGTCAGCGTAAAGCTATTAACGAAATTATGCGTCGTTATGCTCTCAAAGAGGACGGGCACGAAAAGGGAGCGGCAAAACAGCGCTTTGAGTCACGTCATCTTAATCAGGGCGGTGCGGCGGGTTATATCGCTAAATACATTGCCAAAAATATCGACGGCTACGCACTCGACGGCCAGCTCGACCACGACACCGGAAAGCCTCTGAAAGATACCGCCGCAGCCGTAACTGCATGGGCGTCTACATGGCGCATCCCGCAGTTTAAACCAATTGGCCTGCCGACAATGGGCGCTTACCGCGAACTGCGCAAGCTGCCGCGCGGCGTGAGTATCGCCAGTGAGTTTGACGACCGGGTCGAGGCTGTCCGGGCTGCTGCTGATGAAGGTGAATTTGACCTGTATATCATCGCACAGGGTGGGGCAAACATGCCGCGTGATGCGCAGGCCGTTAGGGTCGCCCGTAAGGTGACTGATGAGGTCAACGAATATGAGGAAGATATCGAGAGAGTGGTCGGCATTTATGCCCCTCACCTCGGGGCGAGTCGCATACATGTAACCCGTACAGCCGAATGGCGCATTGTTCCAAAGATTTTGGCCGTTGAGCCTTTGACCTTAAAAAGCGGCTCTGCCGCGCCTCGGAGTCCTGTCAATAACTGTGGAATGCTCACCGGCGGTGGCGATCCAGTTATGACCCCCACGCCGTCTGAGCAAGCCGCAGCGGTGTTAAATCTGATTGAGCACGGGGTTATCGGGTGGAATGAGCCTGACGTCATGAAGGTGCTTAACGGTGCGTTAAAAGCTGAGGCGCCGCTCAAAAATCGGCAGCAAAGAAACAATGCGCCCCTTAAAGCGAGCGAGCAAGCGCCATCAGCTAGGATGACTAGCGCCGAAAGGGGGCGCGTCTCAAAAATTCGTTTCAAGTTAGCTCAGGAAGGTATTGTCCCTGAACGATGGGAGGTTGAAGCGATGGCGAAAGGTGCAACAGTAATTTATGGGGATAAACGGTTTAGTTTTGCTGTACAGGAAAACTGGATGGTGTTTCCCTTCAACTGGTGAGAACATGTAAATTAGCAAATTCGAAGGAACACGCTGTAAATTAAGGTAATACTCAAATTTATTGGGGGTGATCATCGATGGTTAAATCAAGGAATGAAGTGTCAATGAAGGTTGCTTTCGCGAGAGGTATGATAAACAGATTATGCAAGTGTTTTTTTTATAGACATGATAAAGAGATGCCTTGTATTCAAGTAGGTAAACCACTCCAAGATTTAATTTTTTGGCTCAAATACAATGATGAGGAAGTGGCAAAATGCGCTAGCGCTCTGCTAAGAAATTATGGTCAAGAATTAGGGGTGAGCGACATTCAGACCGCTAAACAGTTGTTGTTAAGCTTTTGCTCTGACGCCTTCAACTGTATAGATGCCGATTTCCTCTCGCTTAACCCAGAGCAAAGATCCGTTGATAGTATAATTTCAAAGGTACACAGGACAAATCTTAGTGAAATGTTTGAGTGTTACATAATCTCACGAATGAAGTTTTATCCTTATATTTACAATCTTGGATGTGTTAGGTTTGATGGGCAATTGAAGTTACAGGAAAATCTTTATCTATATGGCCCGGGGCAGGGTGCGGCCTTATTGTCTAATATTAAATCCAAAGCTGGTATTGACGTTCCAAACTCCTTCTTTGATGAGAAAGATATACGAGATGAACCGATTGGGAGGTATTTCAATCAAGCAAGCTCGACAGTTATACTTACCTATGCTTCCTCTCAACAGGATGCAGTTGAGATGTTGAATCGGCTATTCGGTGGGTTATGTGTTACTGTCAATAATCCATTCGCTATTAACTCATGTGATGTTAATAATAAAGTTGAGAGTTTCTCTGAGGGGAAGTATCATATTTCTAATTTCCGTGTAAACATTCCATCATTGTCAATGTTAAATATTGATGGTTTGGTTTGCGAACGTCTAATAAAAATATTATCTAGATCTGATAAGCGTGTTTTGTCTGCTCTTTCGTTCATTGCTCATGGTTGGGGGAATGATAGCCGTGAAAGGTTTTTAAATCAATTTATAGCTCTTGATGCAATGTATGGTAATAATGCAGGTAACAAAATTTCGATTGTTGGTGGCGTTTGTCGTGATGCGATAAATATTTTTGATGTGAGTTCTAAAATAGAAATAATCTACGATCTTAGATGCAAATTTGTCCATGGCGATATTTCCACTTTATCGGCGCATGTGAAATATCTAAAATTTATTGATCGCCATGGGAGCGATCCTGTTGAGTCTCTTTTTGAAATACTGAAAGAATGCGTTCTCAATTATCAAGGTGTGTATGAAGCACCAAAAGAATATAGCAACTCTCGGACAATGGATGTACCTGTTGAGCTTGTTGCGGATGTTAGAAAGATGATTGAGAGCTTCATAAGTGGTAAATAAAGTGATAGCGAAGCTTATTTTTAGCTATGCATCTATCAGGTGCATGTATTTGCATCAGTTTTTTAGTTCGGTTTTTGTGAGCTGGCTCCTGTGCTGGCACGGGTCGGGGTTGCTAATGCAACCGCATTAAAAGTGACCCCTTAAGCGGGCAGGCGAGGCGGGGATAGCACTGCGCGCCAGAGGCGGTGACAGCATTTAATTTAATGCGTCTGTGCGCGTCGTGACGGCGCTGTCATGTTGCAAGTCTGCGATGGTTTCGCGATGAGATTGGATTGCGTGTGGTGGGGCTGAGGCTGTCAGGGATGAGGCCGCCCGGAGGCGGCGATTTTTGCAGAGTTATTCTGATTCAAGACTGTAATCTTTAAAGCGGATCACCTCCATCCCGAGCCAGTCGTTAATCTCTTTAAAGCGCTCCTGCAGCGGGGTCAGTTCGTTACGCACAAACACCCGCGCCACCTTCTCAACATCACCCATTGAGCCAATATTTTCCGGCTTGCCGCCCATGAGCTGGAACGGTACACGGTGCGCATCGAGCAGGTCAGCGGCGCTCACCTTTTTAATATTGAAAAAGTCATCTTTCGTGGCGACCTCACTCAGCGGCACTATCTTGATGCCATCCGGTTTCCCGTTGGGCGCGTAGAAAAACAGGTTTTTAAAATTTCCTAGCCCCTTTGAATCACGCATTGCAGAACGCAGCGACTCGACGTCGGTGCTGCTTTGTGCCGCGTCGGTGACGTACATGATGTAACCTGCGTGCGCGCCATTCTGGTAATACTTGCGACGAAACAGGGTGGCGGATTCATTCAGCCAGGCCGAATTGAGTGCGCTCAGATATTCCGGCATGCCGTACAGCTCCTGATTAATATCAGGCTCCAGCAGGTGAAACACCGAGCCGGGTGCGAACTGGTGCGGGTTGTTAAAGCTCGATATGTACCAGTAAACGCCATCCTCGACACCCCGGCGGGTATATTTAGCCGGTGATGTTTCCAGTTTTAAAAGCTGGCCGGTAACGCTCATGCGTTTCTCAAGATAGCCGTTTGCAAAGACCAGATAATCCAGTACGAGGCGGCTGAAATCCTGACGCGACAGGAGCGGGTGCGGGATGTAGGTGCTCGTCAGAATATTTCGTTTCACGTAAATCGGCGAGCTGTGATGCACGGCGGCGCGCAGGCTTTTTGCCAGACCTGAGAAGTTGACCGGCGGCTCGTACCACTTACCGTTATTGATGCACTCGACATAATCGAGGATATCGCGGCGATCCAGAACGGCGGAGGGCTCGCCAAAGGTGAACGCCTCCATTTTTTGCGGTGCGCTGGCGCTCATTGTGGCGGGTTTTTTCTGATGTTTTTTCATGTCAGTTAATATCCAGAATTGACGTTGAATGCATGCCGCTACCAGCGGAAAGTGGCTCGTTTAACAGCGCGTGCATAGTGGCCCATGCGATATCCGCGTGGCTGGCCTCTTCGCTGCGGCTGGCCTCATAGGTGGAGCTGCGCCCGCTGCTGGTCATGGTTTTACGGATAGCCATAAATGACTGTGTGATGTCAGTTGCCCCGGCGTCGTATTCCAGACACCCGCGTCTGATGGTGTCTTTCGCTTTCAGTACCATCGCGGTTTTCATTTCCGGCGTGTAGCGAATGGCGCGCGCCGCCGGGAAGAACGAGCGCACGAGCTGGTAAACACCCTGGCCGATGCCGGTCGCATCGATGCCGATATACTCGACGCAGTATTTTTCGGTCAGCTCGCGGATAGCCCCGGCCTGCGTCGCAAAATCCATGCCTTTCCACTGGTGACGCTCAAGGATGCGGAACTTGCCACCGGCAACCAGTGGCGGAGCCAGTACCGCACAGCCTGCACTGTCGCCGGTGTGTGACGGGTCATAGCCAATCCACACCGGGCGCCAGTTAAACGGACGGTCAGAAAACGGCTCGAAGTCCTCCCATTCTTCCATCGCATCGACCATGCAGCGCTGCAGCTCCTCGAACGGGAATACCGATGCCTTGTCGTCGACAAACTCACACATGAAGAGGTTGCGGAAATCATCGGCGCTGTTTTCCTGTTTCAGTTGATTCAGATTAAACAGCGTGCATCCCCCGGCGAGCGCATCCTCGATGGTGACAATCTGCCGCCACTGTCCGTCCGGGCACAGCACGCCCCCGGCCAGCGCCTTATGACTGATATCGATGTCGACACGCTCGGCGGCGCTGCTGCGTCCCCGGTTAAACAGATCACCTGACCAGAACGGATACGCGCCATGTGCCAGCGTCGAGGGGGTTGAAAAGTAGGTGGTGCGCAGGTGGGACTGTGACGCCATCCCCGAGGCAACTTTGCGCAGTTTCTGAAAGTTGGGGATCCAGAAGATTTCATCGACATACAGGTCGCCGTTATGGCTCTGTGCCGTGTTGGAATTGGTTCCGAGAAAAATCAGCTCTGCGCCATTGTTGCCGATGACAATCGGGTCGCCTGACAGGTCGACGTCGACCATGCGGGCAAAGGCGATGATGTACTTTCGGAACACGTAAGCCTGCGTCTTACTGGCTGACAGAAATATCTGGTTTTGCCCGGTTTTCAGGGCGCGCAGCAATGACTCGCGGGCAAAGTAAAATGTTGCGCCAATCTGGCGCGATTTGAGGATGTGGCGAATACGGTGCGCGATACCGGCTTTGTGCCAGTTGAGCTGATACTCAAAGGATTGATCGAAGAAAATCTCTTCGAGCTTTTCGATAGCCTCATCGCTGAAAAAATTACGTTTTGGCTTGCGGCGATCGCCTTTGTTGCGGCTGGCAATGTTGGGATTTAAATCTACTTCGTTTCCGGTCTGGCCGTAGCGGCTGACGCGCGCGAGCCGTTCCATCTGGCGTGACAGAAAGTCAGCGACCTTGAAGTCATGCGGCGTGAGGTCAGGCTTTGCATAAAGCTGAATCAGGCGCGCCTCGAGCGTGGATTCCACGCGGTTAAGCGGGGCGGTTTCCTCCCAGCCGTCACGTTGTTTCCAGCTCTGCACGGTCGGGCGCTTGACCTGCAGCGTGTCGGCGATTTGTGGCACGGAAAACCCCTGCCAGAACAGCAGGCGTGCCTGTCGTCGCGGGTCGTGCAAAAGGGAGAGGTCAGTCGAAATGGTCATGGTTGCCTCGTGTCAGTGAATACGGGGCAAGGCTAAGGAAATAGCGGGGCATTATCGCTAACCCCCTGTTGTGTCAGGGGGTACACGTCTGCAAGCGGTGGCTGATGCGGGGCGGAGTCGGGAAACTACACCCGAACCGAAAACCCAACATCAGGACACCTGAACAATGGCAAAGAAAGTTTCTAAATGGTTTCGCATCGGCGTCGAGGGTGACACCTGCGATGGTCGTGTCATCAACGGGGATGACATTCAGGACATGGCGGATACCTTTGACCCGCGCGTCTACGGTTGCCGCATTAACCTCGAACACATCAAAAGCCTCTGGCCTGACAGTCCGTTTAAACGTTACGGCGACGTGACCGAAGTGAAAGCGGAAATCATCAGTGATGACTCTGCGCTGAACGGCAAAAAAGCGCTGTTTGGCAAGATTGCACCGCTTGATGAACTGGTGAGCATGGTGCGTGCCGGTCAGAAGGTTTACACCTCCATGGAAATTCGCCCGAATTTCTCAAATACCGGTAAATGCTATCTGATTGGTCTCGCTGTGACCGATGACCCGGCAAGCCTCGGCACCGAATATCTCGAATTCTGCAGCCGTGCTGCGCAGAACCCGCTCGCCGGTAAAAAAGACCAGCCGGGCGACCTCTTCTCGGTGGCCTCCCTTGCTGAGCTGGAATTCGAGGATGTTCCCGATTCCATGCTCAACAGCCTGACCGACAAGGTCAAATCGATTTTCAGCCGCAAACAGGTCAGCGATGACGCCCGTCTTGCTGATGTGCATGAGGCAGTGACCGCCGTCTCTGAGCAGGTACAGACCAACCTGACCGCCACCGAAACGCGCGTCACTAAGCTGGAAACCGCCTTTGCACAGCTAAAGCAGGACGTGACCAGCCAGACCACGCAGAGCACGCAGGCGTTTAACGCCCTGAAAAGCTCCCTCGATAACACCGAAAGCTATCGCCAGCCGCGCCGCGAGAAATCGAAAGGCGGGACGGGTGACGAGCTGCTGACCAACTGCTGACAGACCTGCCGGGTGCGCGTCGCCCGGCCTGATGCCCCTTTTTAGAAAAACAGGAATAACAATGCGTAAAGATACCCGCTTTAAATTCAATGCTTACCTGTCCCGCGTGGCGGAGCTGAACGGCGTCGACACCGATGACGTGGCGAAAAAATTCACCGTTGAGCCGTCCGTGACGCAGACCCTGATGACCACCCTGCAGGCGTCATCCGCGTTTCTGACCAAAATCAATATCGTGCCGGTCGACGAGCTGAAAGGCGAAAAAGTCGGGGTCGGCGTCAACGGTACGATTGCGAGCACCACGGACACCGCCGCCGATGACGAGCGTAAGACCGCTGATTTCACTGCGCTCGAATCCAACAAATACGAATGCGCGCAAATCAACTTTGATTTCCATATTCGTTACAAACAGCTCGACCTGTGGGCGCGTTTCCAGGACTTTCAGACCCGTATCCGTGACGCGATTATCAAGCGTCAGTCGCTCGATTTCATCATGGCCGGTTTCAACGGTATCACCCGCGCGGAGACATCCAACCGCAAAACGAACCCGATGCTGCAGGATGTCGCGGTGGGCTGGCTGCAGAAATATCGCAATGAAGCTGCCGCGCGTGTGATGTCCAACGTCACTGATGATGACGGCAAGGTCATTTCCGATGTGATCCGCGTGGGTAAAAACGGTGACTATGAAAACCTTGATGCGCTGGTGATGGATGCGACCACCAACCTGATTGATGAGATTTATCAGGATGACCCGGAGCTCGTCGTTATCACTGGCCGTAAGCTGATGGCAGATAAATATTTCCCGCTGGTCAACAAGGCACAGGAAAACAGCGAAACGCTGGCCGCTGACATCATCATCAGCCAGAAGCGCATCGGCAACCTGCCTGCTGTGCGTGTGCCGTATTTCCCGGCGAATGCCCTGATGGTGACGCGTCTCGATAACCTGTCGATTTACTTCATGGATGATGCCCACCGTCGCGCCATCATCGAGGAGCCGAAGAAAGACCGCGTCGAAAACTACGAGTCGATGAATATTGACTATGTGGTCGAGGCTTACGCCGCCGGTTGCCTGATTGAAAACATCAAACTCGGTGACTTCACTGCACCTGCTGCACCGGAAAGCGGGGAATAAGCCATGACGAGTCCCGCAGCGCGTCACATGATGCGGGTCTCGGCCTCTGAGAATGCGCGGCGGGCTGCTGCTCCGCTGCGCAATGCAACTGCCTATGAGCAGATGCTCGTCAAGCTGGCCGCAGACTGTCGCACGTTAAAACAAATCCGCTCCAATGAACGCAAGGCAGATAAAAAGCGTGAGCTGCTGCCGTTCTATCTGCCGTGGGTGTCGGGTGTCCTCAGCGCCGGAAAAGGGGCGCAGGATGACATTGTCATGACCGTCATGCTGTGGCGTCTCGATGCGGATGACATCGCCGGTGCGCTGGAGATTGCCCGCTATGCGATGACCTATGGCCTGACCATGCCGACCGGCGGCCACCGCCGCACCACGCCGTATTTGCTGGCCGAAGAGGTCGCCCTGTCAGCGCAGCGCCTGCTCGATGCGAAACAGCCTGTCGGGCTGCAGCTCCTGCTCGACACCATCGCACTGACCGAACGGGCAGACATGCCGGACATCGTGCGCGCGAAGCTGCACAAAATTACCGGCTACGTGCTGCGTGAGGCTGGCCGTCTGACTGACGCGCTGGCGCACCTGCAGCGTGCGATCCAGTTAGAGCGAACTGTCGGTGTGAAAAAAGATATTGAACAGCTCGAGCGCGCGCTGAAACCCAAACCAGAACCCGCACCCAAACAGAATAAACCGCGCACGCGCAAACCTGCCGCCAAACCGGCGGCACGGCGCGGGCGTCCCCCGAAAGCGGCAAAAGCCGCAGGTTAACAGAGCGCTCCCCGAGCCGGGCGGCACGCCGGTCAATGCGGGTATTGATTGCCCTGACTGCGACCGGCGTCCACCGCCCACCCATTACCCGAGGTTGTCATGACGACAGTGATTATTGAGCCAAAAAAAGAGCCGCAGGATGTGCCGGGCGTGGTGATACCACCACCGGGCGTGAGCGAGCCGGTAATAAAAAACACCTTCTTTTTCCCTGATGTGGATCCGAAGCGTGTGCGCGAGCTGATGCGTCTGGAGCAGACCGTTTCCGCGCTGCGCCTGAATGATGCGATTAAAGCCGGTATGGCTGAAACCAATGCGGAGCTTGCCCTGTGGCGGGTTGAGCAGATGGCCGCAGGTCATGACACGCTGGCCGATGTGCCTGCCGATGATATCGACGGCGAAAGCGTGCGCTGTTTCCACTATTTCCGCGCCGTCTGCGCCATGACCAGTGCCACGCTGTTTGAGCGCTATCGCGGCATCGATGCGACGGCAAAAGGCGACCGCAAGGCGGAAAGCACCGAGGCGGTTATCGATGAGCTGTGGCGGGATATGCGCTGGTCTGTGGCGCGTATTCAGGACAAGCCGCGCTGTATTGTCGGTCAAATCTGATGAAGATCAGGGCGATACAGGGGGACACCCTCGATGCGATTTGCGCCCGGTATTACGGGCGCACTGAGGGCGTCGTTGAAACGGTGCTGCAGGCGAATCCGGGGCTGTCGGAGCTGGGCGTTATTCTGCCGCACGGCACGGCAATCGAACTGCCCGAAACCGACAGCGCTCCGAAAACCGAGACGGTGAATTTATGGGACTGAGTGTGGAAAAAATCACGACGTTTATCGCTTACTGGCTGGCCGTGGGGCTGGCGTATTTCGGGGCGATGTCCCCCGAAAAGCTGGCGCTCTATGTGGGGAGTGCCTGCGCCATTTTTACCGCGCTGACGAATTACTGGTTTAAGCGCAAAACCTACCGCTATCTGACCTCACTCGGACTCGATAAGGAGGCTGCCCGTGAGCTCAATCATTAAACGCTGCAGTGTGGCCGCCGTGCTGGCGCTGGCAGCACTGGTGCCTGACTTTCGTCTGCTTAACACCTCGCCCGAGGGGCTGGCACTGATTGCCGATCTCGAAGGATGTCGCCTGACACCTTACCAGTGCATCGCGGGAGTGTGGACGTCGGGCATCGGCCACACTGCCGGGGTGGTCCCGAAAGGGGATATTACAGAGCGACAGGCGGCGGAGAATCTCGTTGCCGATGTGCTCAACGTCGAGCAACGGCTCGCAGTCTGTGTGCCGGTGGATATGCCACCGCGCGTCTATGACTCGCTGGTCAGTTTTGCGTTTAACGTCGGAACCGGTGCGGCCTGCCGTTCGACGCTGGTCTCGTTTATCAAGCGTCATCAGTGGTGGCAGGCGTGCGACCAGCTCACCCGCTGGGTGTATGTCAACGGCACAAAAAATAAAGGGCTGGAGAACCGCCGCGCGCGGGAGCTGGCGTATTGCATGAAAGGAGTGACTCAATGAAACAACACATTACCTCGCTGATTTTTGATTTCCTGCTGGCGCTGATGCTGGTTATGGGGCTGGCGAACCCGCAGAGCGTGGCAGTCAATTTCGTTGCTGTATGGGCGCTGTTTGGCTGTCTGGTTGGTGCGGGATGGGTGTTTACAGCGCTGCTGTATCTGATTTGTGTCCTTGTGCTTAAAGCTGTGCGCTCTGCTTACCGTCAGCGCATCGAGGGGGAGGGGGTGTGTCCAGACTCATTGTGATCCTTCTGGTAGCTGCGCTGGCCGGGTTGCTGTGGCTGCGACATGAAAATGAGAACTTATCCCGGTCATTTGAGAAAGCGAACCGCGTCGCCAGTGCGCAAAAGACGACAATTGGCATGCTGAAAAATCAGCTTGCCGTATCGCAGCGAATCGCAAGGGCGAATGAGGATGCGCAGGTCAGGCTCGGTGATGAGCTGGCCGTTGCCGGTGAGCAGGCAGCAAGGCGGGAAGAAACCATAACGAGGCTGATGAATGAAAATGAGACGTTACGCCGCTGGTACAGCGATAAGCTGCCTGATGCTGTGCGGCGGTTGCACATCCGAACAGGCTGCGCCTCCGCTGCCCGTTGTTTACAACGCCTGCCCGAAGGTGAGCCTCTGCCCGATGCCGGGAAGCGACCCCGTCAATAACGGTGATTTGAGTGCCGATATTCGCAGGCTTGAGCATGCGCTCACCGCCTGTGCGATTAAGGTCGAAACCATCAAAGACTGTCAGGATAGAATCGATGCAGAAAATGAAAAGCCTGCGCAAAGCGCTGAATGACGCCGTCCCGCAGCTCATGAATAACCCCGAGATGATGCGCATTTTTGCCGATGAGGGGAATATCGATGCGCGTCTCGCGGCCTCACTGTCCCACGAAAAGAAATACACGCTGAATGTGATCGTCTGTGACTTTGTCGGCGACCCCGACCTGATTTTTGTGCCGGTGGCGGCGTGGCTGCGAGAAAACCAGCCGGATATCTGCACGCTCGATGAGGGGCGCAAAAAGGGCTATCGATTCCAGATGGATTTAAATGACGGGGATAATGTTGATATCAGTATCAGCCTGCAACTGACTGAGCGCACCCTTGTCCGGGAAGAAAACGGCGCGTTACACGTCAGCTATGCCCCGGAGCCGCCCCTGCCGGAGCCTGTCACCCGTCCGACAGAGCTCTATATCAATGGCGAGCTGGTGAGTAAATGGGATGAGTGAATTAACGCCTTTTGATGACCAGATGGCGGGGCTTATCGGGGCATTGTCACCGGCGTCGCGGCGCAGGCTGGCCGCAGAGATAGCGAAACAACTGCGCGCCGCACAGCAGCAACGTATCAGACAACAAAAAGCGCCGGACGGCTCACCGTATGAGACCCGAAAACGCCAGCCGCTCAGGGTGAAAAAAGGGCGAATAAAACGGGCGATGTTTCAGAAGCTGCGAACGAGTCGCTACATGAAAGCTAGTGGTCGCAATGATGCTGCTGTGGTGGAGTTTACCGGCAAAGTGCAGCGCATAGCGCAGATTCATCAGCTCGGACTCAAAGACCGGCCTAACCCTCATGCTCAGGACGTGCAATACCCCATCAGACAGCTTGTTGGCTTTTCTAAGGTAGATATTGACAATATTTCAAATACGATCATTAATCATATGTTGGATTAATCCTAAGGTGGGATCGAGGTGCAAAAATTTAGTAAAGGTAATGAGACAGAGGTAAACAAAAAAATCGACTTGATGATAAAGGTTATCAATCGAACAGATTCGTATCTGAACTCAGCTAAGGAAGGTGCGAATAAGCGGGGAAATTCTTCTCGGCTGACTCAGTCATTTCATTTCTTCATGTTTGAGCCGATTTTTTCTCCCGTAAATGCCTTGAATCAGCCTATTTAGACCGTTTCTTCGCCATTTAAGGCGTTATCCACAGTTTTTAGTGAGATCTCTCCCACTGACGTATCATTTGGTCCGCCCGAAACAGGTTGGCCAGCGTGAATAACATCGCCAGTTGGTTATCGTTTTTCAGCAACCCCTTGTATCTGGCTTTCACGAAGCCGAACTGTCGCTTGATGATGCGAAATGGGTGCTCCACCTTGGCCCGGATGCTGGCTTTCATGTATTCGATGTTGATGGCCGTTTTGTTCTTGCGTGGATGCTGTTTCAAGGTTCTTACCTTGCCGGGGCGCTCGGCGATCAGCCAGTCCACATCCACCTCGGCCAGCTCCTCGCGCTGTGGCGCCCCTTGGTAGCCGGCATCGGCTGAGACAAATTGCTCCTCTCCATGCAGCAGATTACCCAGCTGATTGAGGTCATGCTCGTTGGCCGCGGTGGTGACTAGGCTGTGGGTCAGGCCACTCTTGGCATCGACACCAATGTGGGCCTTCATGCCAAAGTGCCACTGATTGCCTTTCTTGGTCTGATACATCTCCGGATCGCGTTGCTGCTCTTTGTTCTTGGTCGAGCTGGGTGCCTCAATGATGGTGGCATCGACCAAGGTGCCTTGAGTCATCATGACGCCTGCTTCGGCCAGCCAGCGATTGATGGTCTTGAACAATTGGCGGGCCAGTTGATGCTGCTCCAGCAGGTGGCGGAAATTCATGATGGTGGTGCGGTCCGGCAGGGCGCTATCCAGGGATAACCGGGCAAACAGACGCATGGAGGCGATTTCGTACAGAGCATCTTCCATCGCGCCATCGCTCAGGTTGTACCAATGCTGCATGCAGTGAATGCGTAGCATGGTTTCCAGCGGATAAGGTCGCCGGCCATTACCAGCCTTGGGGTAAAACGGCTCGATGACTTCCACCATGTTTTGCCATGGCAGAATCTGCTCCATGCGGGACAAGAAAATCTCTTTTCTGGTCTGACGGCGCTTACTGCTGAATTCACTGTCGGCGAAGGTAAGTTGATGACTCATAATGAACCCTGTTCCATGGCTCCAGATGACAAACATGATCTCATATCAGGGACTTGTTCGCACCTTCCCTAACACCAAATCGACAATACTTCTTAGTTTGGCATCTGCCTTAATTGTAGCTCTGTCTGTTAATTTTGATAAAATAATTTCTTTGGTTAATGTGAGAGCCGATAAAGCTTTTTTATCTTTTTTGGTCGGTGCTATTTTATTCTTGTTAATCGCATCTGTAATATTTTCTTTGAAAGGGATTACACCCTTTATTAAAGCAAGTACTAAAAGTAATACTTTTTCTTTTGTAGATATCTCATTGAATTATAGTGAGTTGGAAGATTATAGAAAAGAGTTTTCCTCAGTTGACAGTTTGAAATTATTAAATCAGTTGATTGCACTTAACCATAATCTATCTAAAGCGCTTGTGGCTAAGTATGAAAAACAGATTACCGCAATAACTTTTTTAGAATCTGCAGCGTATGTGCTCGGTTTTTCAATTTATGTAATAATACTATCTAATTGTTAAGAAGGGATTTATGTCTATAAAAAACATATACTCTAATTTGGAACAGAGTTTAGAGAGAACTATTTCAGCTTCAAAATCTAAAAAAATTTATGATTCTATGATGGAGTCCGCTATGGATTCTAGGGTGGGAGCTGAGAGTACCAAACGTACATATAATTTTGTTAAAAGCTCTGTGGGTCTTGAAAGCAATGCTGTGGGTACGACGACTCAACATTATGGAGTTAAGGAGATTGTTAGGCACAAATTTGGCAAGAGTGGTAAGTTGATGTCAAGTTTTGGATGTCACCCTGATTTCGATGAAATGGACGAGGGGGAATTGAGAAACGGTTATTCTGTAACATTGTTTATGGATATAATCGGCTCGACTAAGTTAGGTGTCGTGTTTCCACCTGAAACTGTTTTTAAAATTAAAAATGACATCATAAGATGTGCAATTGAAACTGTTAATTCATTTGATGGTCATGTGCACAGAATTATGGGGGACGCAGTTATGGCGTTCTTTAGAATGGAAACATATAAACAGCAAGGACGTATTGCTGATAGCGCGATTGATGCTATTAATTGTGCGACTTTTTTAATTGAAATGTTCAAGGGTGTCGTAATACCAAAGCTTAATGATTTGGGCATTGATGAAAACTTAGGCATTCGAATTGGAATTGATTATGGGGCCGATGACCAAGTTATTTGGGGTAAGTATGGCTACATGGAGAGTCAGGAGGTAACTGCTACATCATTCTTTGTCGATGTGGCGGCAAAATTACAGCAAAAAGCTCCGAAAAACTCTATCATGATTGGTGATAGCCTTGCTAAATTAATTGGTTTTGATGAAAATCAGTTGTCAATTAAGACTAAAATTAAAGATGGTGTGGCTACCCCTGTTAAATATCTGACGCCTAACTATAAAGATGCTAATGGCGAGCTTGTTAATTATAAGCAGTATGTTTTGAAGAATGAGCATTATTGTAGTTTACTGCCGACTTCTGATGAAAATAGCGAGTTGATAGTAAAAGCTACTTTGAAGATGGATAAAAATGCCTCTTCAGATGATGAATACTATCCTTGTTCCAGAGTGATAAAAAAAGGAATGGGCATTTCTTTTAAAGGGTATTTTAATACTTACAATCATTACGAGAACCCTAAGTTCAGATTCAGAGTTGTTAATACCGGAGAGGAAGCCTCGAAAGCAGAGGGTAACGGTAATCATGAAGAATATGAAGTTGCGAAGTATTCTGATGGCCGGTATTTCTCGAGGCACTGGGAGAATACTGCCTATAAAGGCCTTCATCACATGTATGTGTCTTTTTGGGATGGGGATCGACTCATTAAGAATGAAAAGTGTTTCTCAATTTTTATTAGTGACTAAATTAGGTTATGTTCCACACAGTGCTAATTAACTGATTGTTCGTTGTATCAGCGCCTACCAAATTAACAATCATTGCCGCTTGTCTTCCCCGGCGGCATCCTTTTCCCATGAATACTTTAAATTCCATTCAGGATATCGCCCGCGCTATCCGTAACCTTATCCGCACCGGCATTGTGACTGCAGTCAATCCCGATGAGGGGCTTTGCCGTGTCCAGACCGGCGGCATGCAAACCACCTGGCTAAACTGGCTGACCTGCCGCGCCGGTCGCTCGCGTGTCTGGTGGGCTCCCTCAGTTGGCGAGCAGGTGCTCATTCTTGCCATTGGCGGCGAGCTCGACACCGCCTTTGTGCTGCCCGGCATTTTTTCTGATGACCATCCCGCGCCGTCGGCCTCGCCTGATGCCTTTCACGTTTCCTTTCATGACGGAGCGGTTATTGAGTACGAGCCCGAAAGCGGGGCGCTCACGGTGAGTGGTATCAAAACCGCTGACGTTACCGCGTCGGACGCCATTACCGCAACGGTGCCGCTGGTACTGGTCAAAGCGTCCACCCGCATCACGCTCGATACCCCCGAGGTGGTCTGCACCAACAAGCTGACCACGGCCACGCTTGAGGTGCAAAAGGGCGGGAAGATGAGCGGCAACATCGAGCATGACGGCGGCACGTTTAAATCAAACGGCGTGCAGGTGGATGACCATGACCACGGCGGCGTGAAACGGGGTGATGACAGAACGGTGGGGACAAAATGACGACGAGCTATCTGGGCATGAACCGTCATACCGGGCTCAGTATTTCTGAGGTTGAGCATATCAGGCAGAGCGTGCGCGACATTCTGGTCACGCCGGTGGGCTCGCGCGTCATGCGCCGTGATTACGGCTCGCTGCTGGCGGCGCTTATTGACCAGCCGCAGACCCCGGCGCTGCGCCTGCAGATTATGGCCGCGTGCTATTCCGCGATCCAGAAGTGGGAGCCACGCGTCAGCCTGACGACCATCACCTTTGAACGCGGGGAGAATGACGGCGCGATGTATGTCGATATCACCGGCACGCGGTCGGCGTCAGGCCAGCCCTTTTCTATCACCCTTCCACTGAGTTAAACACTATGGCTATTGTTGACCTGAGCCTGCTCGCTGCGCCTGATGTGGTGGATGAGCTGGATTATGAAACCATTCTGGCAGAGCGAAAGGCGACGCTTGTCTCACTGTACCCGGAGGAACAGCAGGAGGCGGTTGCGCGCACGCTGACGCTTGAATCTGAGCCGGTTGTTAAGCTGCTGCAGGAGAACGCTTACCGGGAGGTTATCTGGCGTCAGCGCGTGAATGAATCGGCGCGCGCGGTCATGCTGGCGTATGCCGCCGGTAATGACCTCGATAATATCGGCGCAAATTTCAGCGTCGGGCGTCTTGTTATCACGCCTGCAGATGAGACCACGCTGCCGCCCACACCTGCCGTTATGGAGTCGGACACCGATTACCGTCTGCGCGTTCAGCAGGCATTTGAAGGGATGAGCGTGGCCGGCTCTGTCGGCGCTTATCAGTTTCATGGCCGCAGCGCTGACGGGCGGGTCGCAGATATCTCAGTGACCAGCCCGTCGCCCGCCTGCGTGACGATTTCTGTGCTGTCGCGTGAAAACAACGGCGTCGCCTCTGATGAGCTGCTCGCTGTGGTACGAAACGCGCTTAATGCCGAAGATGTCAGGCCGGTCGCAGACCGTGTGACGGTGCAGTCAGCCGACATTGTTGACTACCAGATAACCGCCTCGCTTTATCTCTATCCCGGTCCGGAAAGCGAACCCATTCGCGCCGCCGCCGTGAAAAAGCTGGAGGGCTATATCAGCGCGCAGCACCGCCTCGGGCGTGATATTCGCCTGTCTGCCATTTATGCCGCGCTGCATGTCGAGGGTGTACAGCGCGTCGAGCTGGCCGCGCCGGTGGCTGACCTCGTGCTCAGTAGTGCGCAGGCGTCATTTTGCACTGATTACAGCATTGTGATCGGGGGCTCGGATGAGTGATACCCGTCTGCTGCCGGTGGGCTCGTCACCGCTTGAGGTGGCCGCGGCGCGTGCCTGCGCGGATATCGAAAGCACCCCCGTCCCGCTGCGTCGTCTGTGGAGTCCTGACACCTGCCCGGCTAATTTGCTGCCGTGGCTGGCGTGGGCGTTTTCTGTCGACCGCTGGGATGAGAACTGGCCGGAGGAAACGAAGCGCGCCGTCATCCGTGATGCGTACTTTATTCACTGTCACAAAGGCACTATCGGTGCTGTTCGTCGGGTGGTGGAGCCACTCGGTTATGTCATCAACGTCACGGAATGGTGGGAGACCAGCGACCCGCCCGGCACATTCCGGCTTGATATCGGTGTGCTGGAAAGCGGTATCACTGAGGAAATGTATTTTGAAATGGAGCGCCTGATTGCGGATGCGAAGCCTGCCAGCCGTCATCTGATTGGTCTGAATATTATCCAGGACATTCCCGGTCATATGTTTGTCGGTGGTGTGGTGTATGACGGCGACATTATTACGGTTTATCCCGGATGAGTGAGGAATAATGAGCACGAAATTTAAAACAATCATTACCACTGCCGGAGCTGCAAAACTGGCGGCGGCGACGGTGCCGGGTGGTAAAAAAGTGAACCTTACCGCGATGGCCGTCGGTGATGGTGGCGGCGCACTGCCGGAGCCGAACGTCGGGCAGGTAAAGCTCATCAATGAAGTCTGGCGTCATGCGCTGAATAAAATCAGCCAGGACAACAAAAATAAAAATTATATCGTTGCGGAGCTGGTCATTCCTCCCGAGGTGGGCGGCTTCTGGATGCGTGAGCTGGGTCTGTATGATGACGCAGGCACGCTGATAGCCGTTGCCAATATGGCGGAGAGCTACAAGCCGGAGCTGGCGGAGGGCTCGGGGCGTGCGCAGACCTGTCGCATGGTGATTATTGTCAGCAGTATCGCCTCAGTGGAGCTGTCCATTGACGCGACAACGGTGATGGCGACGCAGGATTATGTTGACGACAAACTGGCAGAGCATGAGCAGTCCCGCAGGCATCCTGACGCCACGCTGAAAGAAAAAGGCTTTGTGCAACTCAGCAGCGCCACCGACAGCACGTCTGAGAGCCTCGCAGCGACGCCGAAAGCGGTTAAGGCGGCGTATGACCTCGCCAGTGGTAAATATACGGCTCAGGACGCGACCACGGCGCAGAAAGGTCTGGTGCAGCTCAGTAGCGCCACCGACAGCGTGTCTGAGGCGCTCGCCGCGACGCCAAAGGCAGTTAAGGCGGCGTATGACCTTGCCAGTGGTAAATATACGGCTCAGGACGCGAGCACGGCGCAGAAAGGTCTGGTGAAACTCAGCAGCGCCACCGACAGCACGTCTGAGGCGCTCGCCGCGACACCGAAAGCGGTCAAGAACGCTAACGACAACGCAGATAAGCGACTGGCTAAAGAGCAGAACGGCAGGGATATCCCCGAAAAAGATGTATTCGTGCGCAACATCGGCGCAGCGCGGGCTTTCAGTGGCACGGTAAGCATTGGCGGGGGCGGTGACTGGACGACTGCGGAGTTTATCGCCTGGCTGGAGCAACAGGGTGCGCTTAATCATCCGTACTGGATGTGCAAAGGGTCGTGGTCTTACGGTGATAACAGAACTATTACCGATACCGGGTGCGGGAACATCCAGCTAGCCGGTGCGGTTGTTGAGGTTATGGGCGTGCGTGGTGCGATGACCCTTCGTGTCACGACACCTACAACCGCAACGGCGGGGGTTACAAATGCACAGTTCACTTACGTCAATCATGGGGATGGTTATTTACCGGGCTGGCGACGTGATTTCAATACGGCAAATCCGCCACCAGTATCATACCCTGTCGGTGCGCCGATCCCGTGGCCATCCGATACCGTTCCGCCCGCTCACGCCTTAATGCAGGGACAACCTTTTGATAAATCAGTCTATCCGTTGCTGGGCGTGGCGTATCCCTCTGGCGTTATTCCAGATATGCGCGGCCAGACGATAAAGGGCAGACCTGATGGCCGTGCTGTTTTGTCTCAGGAACTGGACGGCATTAAGTGGCACGACCACGGCGCAACGGTCGCAAGTACCGACCTCGGAAACCGGGACACCACCGGATTTGACTACGGAACCAAACCGGTATCGGTCTTTGACTATGGCACGAAATCCACAACCGGCGCGGGCGCACACAACCACCCGATTTCCGGGCGAACGCAGTTCGGTCAGGCGGGGGATGTTGTTGCTATGTCCAATACCGGCTCTGACAGGACAAACTGGGGGGCTGTTGGTGGCGTCGGCGACCACGCTCACGCCGTCGGCATTGGTGCGCATGATCACGTTGTCGGGATCGGGGCGCATGCTCACTCTGTCTACATTGGTGCGCACAGTCACGGCGTGACCGTTTCGCCCTCGGGTCAGGCTGAAAACACCGTAAAAAACACCGCATTTAATTATTTAGTGAGGCTTGCATAATGGCTTTTAAAATGACCAGCACCAACCGGGTTATTACGATTTACAACCTGTCATCTGCCACGAATGAGTTTATCGGTAAAGGGGATGGTTTTATTCCGGCCAATACGGGCTTGCCTGCCTACAGCACCGATATTGCGCCCCCAAAAGTGACGGCGGGTTTTGTGGCTGTTTTCGATGCTCAGGCTAATAAATGGTCGCGGGTGGAAGACCACCGCGGGACAACCGTCTATGACATCAGCACCGGCAAGCCCGCTGTTATTGAAAAGCTGGGCGCTCTGCCTGATAACGTTGTGTCGGTTGCACCTGACGGGGAGTATGTAAAATGGGATGGCGCCAGGTGGATCCACGATGCCGAAGCGGAAAAAACATTTCGTCAGGGGCAGGCGGCGCAGGAAAAAGCAAACCTGCTGATGATTGCAACATCGGCGATTGCCCCGCTGCAGGATGCCGTTGATCTGGATATGGCAACGGAAGACGAAGCGGCCGCGCTTAATGAATGGAAAAAGTATCGCGTAATGCTCAACAGGGTCAAACCCGAAGATGCCCCCGATATCACATGGCCGGAACTGCCCGCATAACCGGCATCACTCAGGCGGGCGGTTGCCCGCGCTTTCCGGCCTCCGGTTGTGTCAGACCTTATCCAACCCTGACAAATAGCCCGCCATCACCACACAACAGAAAATACACTCACCCTTAACCACGGAGTTAAACGGATGAGTGATTTTCATCATGGCGTAGAGGTCATCGAAATTAACGATGGCGTGCGCACCATTTCCACCGTCTCAACGGCCATCATCGGCATGGTCTGCACGGCCAGTGATGCTGACGACAAGACATTTCCCCTCAATGAGCCGGTGCTCATTACCAACGTGCAAAGCGCTATCGGCAAGGCGGGCAAAAAGGGGACGCTGTCGACATCCCTGCAGGCCATCGCTGACCAGTGCAAACCGGTCATTGTGGCCGTGCGCGTGGCCGAAGGCGCAGAAGACCCGGATGACCCGGAGGCCGGGAAAAAACAAACCATTTCCAACATCATCGGCACGACCGACGAAAACGGCATCTATGGTCACTCCCGTTTTTGCAACACCGATTTTGACGACAAGTTGGCTTGCTTGAATCTATCCGGCGTCTGAATGGGATTTTATTCCCGCGCCTCGATGAGTTCCGCGCCTGATGAACCTCCAGAAAATATACGGCTTCAATGAGCCTTTCCGTTTTACAGGTTCCTCAACAGGCCGGTGGGCCGTTAGTATCATCAATATCAGTATTCGCAAAACCAGATGAATGATTGTTTAAACTGGTGTATTTCTGCCTTTATGCTTCGTAAGTTTGCTGTCGCGCCGTCAGTGCCCAGGCTATTCTGGCCAGCTTGTTTGCCAGAGCACAGGTGACGACAAAGTTGCTTTTCCGACACAACAACTCCCTGACCCAGTCGGCCAACTTGCCAGACTGGTGTTCCAGTTTTTGTATGAATACCCTGGCACACTGAACCAACAAAGTTCGGATCTTTTTGTTGCCCCGCTTGCTAATCCCTAACAATGTCGTCCGACCTCCCGTGCTGTACTGTCGGGGTACCAGCCCTGTTGCCGCCGCAAAGTCACGGCTGCTGGCGTACTGCTTCCCGTCGCCAATCTCAGTTGAAATAGTACTGGCAGTCAGCGTTCCAACGCAGGGAATACTCAGCAAGCGCTGTCCAACCTCATCTTCGTCCAACTTTCGTTTCAACTGAGATTCCAGATCTTTAATCTGCTCAACAAGATAGTGATAATGCTGTTGTAATTTCAGCAGTAACTGGCTGAGATAAAGAGGCAAACTACTGTCCTCAAGAAGGGTACTCAGTCGACTAATAACGGCAGCACCTCGCGGAACGCTGATACCAAATTCCAGCAGAAAAGCATGCATCTGATTAGTTGTTTTCACCTTATCCTGAACCAGGGATTCACGGACACGATGCAGAGCTCGCATTGCCTGCTGAGATTCGGTTCTGGGCTGCACGAAACGCATAGATGGACGTGATGCTGCTTCACAGATAGCTTCAGCATCAACGAAGTCATTTTTGTTGCTTTTAACGAATGGGCGGACAAATTGCGGTGATATCAGCTTTGGAAAATGCCCTAACTCTGCCAGCTTGCGTGCCATAAAGTGAGAACCGCCACAGGCTTCCATCGCGATGGTTGTTGCCGGGCATGTCGCCAGAAATTCGATTAGCTTTGGTCGGGTGAATTTTTTACGGTAAACGGCCTTCCCACGATGATCCTGACAATGAATATGGAAAGAGTTCTTACCCAGATCGATACCAATAAGCGCAATGTTTTCCATGATGGTTCTCCGAATGAAAGCCTGTCCTCAGCATAGTACTGGGAAGGAGGGAGTGACCATCTCATTAAATATACCGGCCTGAAAGCGCTGCTGACGGCGCAGACCGTCACCGGCGTGAAGCCGCGCATTCTCGGTGTGCCGGGTCTGGATCCGCAGGAAGTGGCGACGGCGCTCGCGTCCACCTGCCAGAGCCTGCGCGCCTTTGGCTATGTCAGCGCGTGGGGCTGCAAAACCATTTCTGACGCCATTAACTACCGCGAGAATTTCAGCCAGCGTGAGCTGATGGTTATCTTCCCCGATTTTCTGGCATGGGACACCACGGCGAATGAGACTGCGACAGCCTGGGCAACGGCGCGCGCGCTCGGTCTGCGTGCCAAAATTGACCAGACCGTCGGCTGGCATAAAACCCTGTCAAACGTCGGCGTGAATGGCGTCACCGGCGTCAGCGCCTCGGTGTCGTGGGATTTGCAGGAGCCTGCGACCGACGCCAACCTGCTTAACAAAGCCGGTGTTACGACGCTTATCCGCAATGACGGTTTCAAGTTCTGGGGAAACCGCACCTGCTCGGATGACCCGCTTTTCCTGTATGAGAACTACACCCGCACCGCGCAGGTACTGGCCGACACGATGGCGGAGGCGCATGCGTGGGCGATGGATAAACCCATCACCCCGACCCTGATTCGAGACATCGTATCGGGTATCAATGCCAAATTCCGCGAGCTGAAAAATAACGGGTATATCGTTGACGGCTCCTGCTGGTATGACCCGGAGTCGAACGAGACCGCGACCCTCAAAGTCGGGAAGCTGTATATCGATTATGACTACACCCCCGTCCCGCCGCTGGAGAACCTGACCCTGCGCCAGCGCATCACCGATACCTATCTGGCGAATCTGTCGGATGCGGTCAACAGCTAAGGAGCTCAGAGCATGGCGTTACCCCGCAAACTTAAATATCTGAATATGTTCAACGATGGCCTCAGCTACATGGGCGTCGTTGAGTCCGTCACCCTGCCAAAACTGACCCGCAAGCTGGAGAAATATCGCGGCGGCGGGATGCCGGGCGCGGTATCAATTGACCTCGGCCTCGATGACGACGCGCTGTCGCTGGAATGGACGCTCGGCGGTCTGCCTGACGTTGAGCTGTGGGCGCAGTATGCCTCGCCGGGCGCTGACAGTGTGCCGCTGCGCTTTACCGGCTCTTTCCAGCGTGATGACACCGGCGCGATTTCTGCCGTCGAGGTGGTGATGCGTGGCCGTCACAAAGAGTATGACGGCGGTGAGAACAAGCAGGGCGAAAGCGGCACGACCAAAATGTCGACCGAGTGCGCCTATTACCAGCTCACGATTGATGGCCGCGAAGTCATCGAGATTGACGTCGTTAACATGGTGCTGAAAGTCGACGGCGTCGACCGTCTGGCGGAGCACCGCCGGGCGATTGGCCTGTAATCCCTTAACCGGTCAGTGAGGCTGGCCGGTCACTTTTCCTGATGAGAATACCCATGAAAAATATCAATGAAACTGCCGTTGCTGACACTGAAACCGTCAATCCGAATGTGGTGATTTTTGACACTCCGCTGATGCGCGGTGAGCAGAAAATTGAACAGGTCACGCTGACCAAACCGAATGCCGGAACCCTGCGCGGGGTGTCGCTGGCCTCGCTGGCGAATTCCGACGTTGATGCGCTGATTAAGGTGCTGCCGCGCATGACGTATCCCGCACTGACTGAGCACGAGGTCACGCGTCTCGATGCGTCTGACCTGATTTCGCTGGCCGGGAAGGTGGTCGGTTTTTTGTCGCCTGCTTCGGGTCGCTGACCTTTCCGAAAAACCTGTCGGTCGATGACCTGATGGCGGATATCGCGGTGATTTTCCACTGGCCGCCATCAGAGTTACATTCCCTGAGCGTGACCGAGCTCCTGACATGGCGCGACAAGGCGCTGCAACGAAGCGGAAACCATCATGAGCAATAACGTCAGAATTGAGGTGCTGCTGAATGCCGTTGACCGGGCAAGCCGACCGCTCAAAGCCATTCAGAACGCCAGCAAATCCCTGTCCGGTGATATCCGCACCTCACAGAAAAGCCTGCGCGAGCTGAATGCGCAGGCATCCCGTATCGACGGATTCCGAAAAGCCAGCGCACAGCTTGCCGTGACCGGTCACGCGCTTGATAAAGCGAAACAGGAAGCCGAAGCACTCGCCACGCAGTTTAAAAATACGGAGCGCCCGACGCGTGCGCAGGCGCAGGTGCTTGAATCCGCGAAGCGTGCCGCCGAAGGTCTGCAGACGAAATACAACAGCCTCACGGAGTCAGTTAAGCGCCAGCAGCGCGAGCTCGGTGCAGTGGGGATTAATACCCGTAATCTGGCAAATGATGAGCGGGGGCTTAAATCCCGCATCGCTGAAACCACCGCGCAGCTTAACCGTCAGCGCGAGGCACTGGCGAAAGTCAGCGCACAGCAGGCGAAGTTAAGCCGGGTAAAAGAGCGGTATCAGGCCGGTAAATCACTGGCCGGTAACGCGGCGGCGGCGGGCGCTGCCGGTGTCGGTATTGCGACGGCGGGAACGATGGCCGGGGTTAAGCTGCTGATGCCGGGCTATGAATTTGCGCAGAAGAACTCGGAGCTGCAGGCGGTGCTCGGTGTCGACAAACAGTCACCCGAAATGCAGGCGCTGCGCAAACAGGCGCGCCAGCTCGGGGACAATACGGCGGCCTCTGCCGATGATGCGGCGGGGGCGCAGATTATTATCGCCAAAAGTGGCGGGGATGCGGCGGCCATTCAGGCGGCGACGCCGGTCACGCTGAATATGGCGCTGTCCAACAAGCGCACGATGGAAGAGAACGCCGCGCTGCTGACCGGGATGAAATCAGCGTTTCAGCTCTCAAATGACAAGGTCGCGCATATTGGCGATGTTCTCTCGATGACGATGAACAAAACCGCCGCCGACTTTGACGGGATGAGCGATGCGCTGACCTATGCCGCGCCGGTGGCGAAAAATGCCGGGGTAAGTATCGAGGAAACCGCCGCGATGGTGGGGGCGTTGCACGACTCCAGAATCACCGGCTCGATGGCGGGAACGGGAAGCCGTGCCGTCATGAGTCGCCTGCAGGCACCGACAGGCAAAGCCTATGACGCCATCAAAGAACTCGGGGTGAAAACCTCCGACAGCAAGGGCAACACGCGCCCGATATTTTCCATCCTGAAAGAAATGCAGCGCAGTTTTGAGAAAAATAATCTCGGGACGGGTCAGCGTGCGGAATACATGAAAACCATTTTCGGGGAGGAAGCCAGCTCGGCGGCCGCCGTGCTGATGACTGCGGCCTCAACCGGCAAGCTCGATAAGCTCACCGCCGCGTTTAAAGCCTCGGACGGCAAGACTGAGGAGCTGGTTAAGGTTATGCAGGATAACCTCGGCGGCGACTTCAAAGAATTTCAGTCAGCCTATGAGGCGGTCGGGACCGACCTGTTTGACCAGCAGGAGGGCTCACTGCGTAAGCTGACGCAGACGGCCACGCAGTATGTGCTCAGACTCGACGGCTGGATCCAGAAAAATAAGGGGCTGGCGACCACCCTCGGCGTGGTGGTCGGGGGTGCGCTGGCGCTGATTGGTGTGATGGGCGGGATTGGCCTTATCGCATGGCCGGTGGTGATGGGGATTAATGCCATCATTGCGGCGGCTGGCGTGCTCGGTGTGGTTTTCAGTACGGTCGGCGGCGCGATTGTCACGGCCATTGGCGCAATCAGCCTGCCGGTGCTGGCGGTTGCCGGGGCGGTGGTGGCCGGGGCGCTGCTCATCCGTAAATACTGGGAGCCTATTGGCGCATTTTTCTCGGGGGTGGTGGAGGGGCTGAAAGCCGCCTTTGCACCGGTGGGGGCGATGTTTTCCCCGCTCGCGCCGGTGTTTGATGCCATTGCGGAAAAGCTGGGCGTTGTCTGCCAGTGGTTTAAAGACCTGCTTGCACCGGTGAAAGCCACGCAGGACACGCTCGACAGTTGCAAAAATGTCGGCGTGGCGTTTGGTCAGGCGCTGGCTGATGCGCTGATGACGCCGCTCAACCTGTTTAACAGCCTGAGCGGCAAGGTTGACTGGCTGCTGGAGAAACTCGGCGTTATCAAAAAAGAATCGACCGACCTCGACCAGACTGCAGCCAAAGCGGATAAGGCTTCACCGGGTGGCGGGTATATCCCTGCGACAGCGAGTTATGGCGGGTATCAGGCGTATCAGCCGGTCACTGCGCCTGCAGGTCGCTCTTATATCGACCAGAGCAAAAGCGAATACAACATCACCCTGCAGGGTGGCGTTGCGCCGGGTGGTGACCTTGACCGCCAGCTCCGCGACGCCGTCGACAAACTTGAACGTGAAAAGCGCGCGCGTCAGCGATCCAACATGAGACTCGACTGAGAGAGGGGGCAAAATGTTAATGGTGCTGGGCTTTTTTGTGTTTGAACGGCGCACCCTGCCGCATCAGTCGATGCAGTATTCGAAGGACTATCGGTGGGTGTCCAATGACCGTATCGGCAGGCGACCGGCTTATCAGTTTCTTGGGGAGGGGGAGACCTCGCGCACCCTGTCGGGGACGCTTTACCCTGAAATCACCGGCGGGCGTCTGTCGCTGCAGGCCATCGAACTGATGGCCGACGAGGGGCGTGCGTGGCCGCTGATTGACGGAACCGGCATGATCCACGGAATGTACGTTATCGATAAAGTGACCCATAACCACACCGAGCTTTTCAGCGACGGCGCAGCGAGAAAAATCGAGTTCACTCTGTCCCTGAAACGCGTCGACGAGTCGCTTGCGGCCATGTATGGCGACCTGAAAACGCAGGCGGATAATCTGGTCACGTCTGCCGGTGAATGGGCGGGAGGGCTGGCAGGATGATAACGGGAATGAATATTCAGGCCGGGGCGCGTGTTGCCCCTGCGTATATGCTCACGCTGGACGGGGCGGATATCACGCAGAATTTCAGCGACCGGCTTATCGGTCTGACCATGACCGACAATCGCGGATTCGAGGCTGACCAGCTCGATATCGCGCTCGATGATACTGACGGGCTGGTCGAGCTGCCGCCGCGCGGGGCATCACTGACGCTGTGGCTGGGCTGGCAGGGCTCCGCACTGGTCAACAAGGGGAGTTTCACGGTGGATGAAATCGAGCACCGGGGCGCGCCTGATACGCTGACCATCCGGGGACGTAGCGCAGATTTTCGCGGCTCGCTGAACTCACGGCGCGAGCAGTCATGGCACGACACCACGCTCGGGGTGATTGTGGAGACCATCGCGCAGCGTAATAAGCTGACGGCCAGTGTTGCTGATGCCCTGAAAGCCATCGCCATTCCGCATATCGACCAGACGCAGGAATCTGATGCGGCGTTTTTGTCCCGACTTGCTGAGCGTAACGGTGCATCAGTGTCGGTGAAAGCCGGGAAATTATTATTCCTGAAAGCCGGTAGTGCGATGACGGCCAGTGGTAAGCCGATCCCCCAAATGACCGTCGAGCGTGGCGATGGCGACCGCCATCAGTTCGCCATTGCAGACCGGAAGGCTTACACCGGCGTGACGGCGAAATGGCTACATACCAGAGACCCGAAACCACAAAAGCAAAAGGTGAAGCTCAAACGTAAACCCAAAGAGCAGCACCTGCGCGCGCTGCAGCACCCGAAAGCCACCAAAACATCAGCAAAGGCTAAGAAGAAAAAAGAGCAGGAAGCGCGGGAAGGTGAGTATATGGCCGGAGAGTCGGACAACGTTCTTGAGCTCACGACCATCTATGCCACAAAGGCGCAGGCCATGCGCGCGGCTCAGGCAAAGTGGGACAGGATACAGCGAGGCGTGGCGGAATTTTCCATTACGCTTGCCACTGGTCGGGCTGATTTATTTCCCGAAACGCCGGTGACCGTGAAAGGCTTTAAGCGCGTGATAGACGAGCAGGCATGGATAATCAGCCGTGTGGTGCACAGCCTTAACGGGAGTGGCTTCACGACGGGCTTAGAGCTTGAGGTTAAGGTTTCTGATGTGGAGTATGAGAGAGAAGAAATAGCGTAGTAATTTACTATATGTATTTGTTTTATAAGGTTAAAATGAGTAAAATCACAGTATTGAAAACGCTCAGAGGTGCTCATCATGTTTCACTGCCCGAAATGCCATTACGCCGCCCATGCCCGCACGAGTCGCTATTTTTCTGACACCACAAAAGAGCGGTATCATCAGTGCACAAACATCAACTGCAGTTGTACTTTTGTCACGACAGAAACCGTTGAGCGTTTCATCGTTTCGCCGGGGGAAGTCGTATCGGCTCCACCGCACCCGACGATGACCGGTCAGCATCAAATGCCCTGGCTGTGAACCAAAAGAAAACCCCGCAAATGCGGGGTTTTCTGTATTTTCGCGATTAGACATCGTCCGGTAGTTCGCGTATCGCTTTACGTATGTTTGATTCTGCGTCGTCAAGTTCACTTATAGCCCTGTTGATATCTGAACGGCCATTCTCTACCTTGGAGCGTGTACGCTTCAAAACGGTCATGGCGTCATCAATTGCACTTAGAGCCCGCTTTAATCTTCTCTTGGTATCCATCTTTGCCAATTCCTTGTTTTCATAGATATTTCACAATATTTAATGAGAATACATTGGTATTAATCGAAAATAAGTGTCTGGTATCTCATTTATACAACCTGAAAAAATGATTTGTGAGGGCTTCTTCCTGTCTGATGTGGCATTACTTTTTAGTTCAGGTGACGAAGGGGTAAGCCTCGCATAAGCGAGGCTTTTAGTATCGATGTGGTCAATGTGTGGACATTGATAGAAATAAATCCATTTATTTCAGTAGATTACAGGAAAAAAATAAGCCTGCGTAAGGGAGATTACGCAGGCTAAGGAGGTGGTTCCTGGTACAGCTAGCATTTATGGGTTATGTTTTTCAGCGGAGTGGATAATACCCTTAATGAACGAAACGGTATGTGATCGATTTCTAAGAATCTTCCGAACGCTGAAAAATAACCGTAATTAACTACTTAGCATGCGGGTTACGTGTGGACTCACTGGCAAAATTACGCATCAACAATGCATAATTCAGATCGATATCCTCTGGTACAGGCATCCACACGGTGTAACCATCGCCCGGCGCAACTGGCATGGCTTCGCCTTTCGCGTTTTCCATCTGCTCGAGAGTAAAGTTGATATTGCCTTGTGGGGTCATCAGCTCCAGGCTGTCGCCGACAGTGAATTTGTTTTTTACCAGCACGGCCGCCAGTTCACCTTTACGTTCGCCGGTGAATTCGCCGACAAACTGCTGACGCTCGGAAACAGAGAAGCCGTATTCGTAGTTTTGATAGTCGTCATGTGTATGGCGGCGCAGGAACCCTTCGGTGTAACCACGATGCGCCAGACCCTCCAGCGTTTCCAGCAGTTGCGGGTCGAACGGTTTACCGGCTGCGGCATCATCAATGGCTTTACGATAGACCTGCGCGGTACGTGCACAGTAATAGTACGACTTGGTGCGGCCTTCGATCTTCAGGGAATGCACGCCCATCTGCGTCAGGCGCTCAACGTGGGCAATGGCACGCAAATCCTTCGAGTTCATGATGTAAGTGCCGTGTTCGTCTTCGAATGCGGTCATGTACTCACCCGGGCGCTGGGCTTCCTCAATCATAAAGACTTTGTCTGTTGGTGCGCCAATACCCAGCGTGGGTTCGACGTTTTGTACCGGGATAGGCTCGTACTTATGCACGATATTGCCCACTACATCTTCTTTCCCTTCCTGCACGTTGTATTCCCAGCGGCAGGCATTGGTACAGGTACCCTGGTTTGGGTCACGCTTGTTGATGTAGCCAGAGAGCAGGCAACGGCCGGAGTAGGCCATGCACAGCGCGCCGTGAACGAAGATCTCGAGCTCCATATCCGGCACCTGGGTGCGGATCTCTTCAATCTCTTCCAGCGACAGCTCACGGGAGAGGATCACGCGGGTCAGCCCCATCTGCTTCCAGAACTTCACCGTCGCCCAGTTTACGGCGTTAGCCTGTACCGAAAGGTGAATGTCCATGTCAGGGAAGTTTTCGCGCACCAGCATAATCAGACCAGGGTCTGACATGATCAGTGCATCCGGCCCCATTTCCACCACCGGTTTCAGATCACGAATGAAAGTCTTCAGCTTGGCATTATGTGGGGCAATGTTAACCACCACATAGAATTTTTTACCCAGTTCATGGGCTTCATTAATACCGAGCTGCAGGTTTTCGTGGTTGAATTCGTTGTTGCGTACGCGCAGTGAGTAACGCGGTTGGCCCGCATACACAGCGTCTGCGCCATAGGCGAAAGCGTAACGCATGTTTTTCAGCGTTCCCGCCGGGGAAAGGAGTTCCGGTTTAAACATAATTTTCTCGTTCTGATGACAGGTCAGACTCGCCTCACTCAATGAGGCGGTTAGGGGAGTGCCCCCATATTAAGGGCGGGCATTGTAGCGCTGCAGGGAAGGCAGGTAAAGAAAAACGCCGGGCGACAGCGTTGCGTTACCCGGCTGAGCGAGTAATTATCAGGTCTTATCTTTTATCGTCTGACTGACACCATTGGTCTTAACCGAAGTAATACCGGTCTCGCGTGACTGTTCATTCGCATACAGTTGACTGCTACCAATAATCTGGTGGTTTGCAGCTTTCAGGTTGAAATGTAATTTTCCATTAGCCGCTGTTTTTTTCTCATAACGCTCATCCAGAGGGCTGTTAGCCTGGACAGATGCGATCCCTTTTTCCGCAGCGCTTTTGGTAGTGTAAAGCTCACTGGTAAGGATTATTTCCCCGTTCCCAGCTTTAAGAACAAAGCGGTACTGATCATCGCTACTCTTACTTAATTCAAACCAACCAGCCATATGAACTCCTTGATTAAAAGTTTTAGATCAAACAGTTATTGACGACAGTGTTGTCAGAAAGAGTATGAGCGATATTTGGAGAGTTGCTAGTCACCAGGGCCCCATGAAGCAGCGGGCCCTGAAGGGCAGGAGTGTTTAAGCAATTCGGCAGGCGTCGGCTTCCCAGCGATACCCCACGCCATAGACCGCGCGGATAAACGACTGCTCAGCATCCAGCGACTCCAGCTTGCGTCGCAGGTTCTTAATATGGCTGTCGATGGTGCGGTCGGTAACGACGCGATAATCGTCATAGAGATGGTTAAGCAATTGTTCTCGGGAGAATACTTTTCCCGGCTCATGTGACAACGTTTTAAGTAAGCGGAATTCAGCGGGTGTTAAATCGAGCATCTTCCCACGCCAGGAGGCCTGAAAACGGCCTTCATCGACGATAAGCGGGCTTTCTGCATCCATTTGTTGTAGTTCGCGCTGCGGTTTGCATCGGCGCAGGATCGTTTTAACACGCGCGACGACTTCGCGCGGGCTGTACGGTTTACAAATATAATCATCTGCACCGATCTCCAGCCCCAGCAGGCGATCAATCTCTTCGATTTTAGCGGTTACCATCATGATGGGGACTTCTGAGAAGCGGCGGATTTCCCGACACAGGGTCAGACCATCGGTACCGGGCAGCATCAGATCCAACAAGATCAGATCGGGCGGTGTTTGGCGCACGTAAGGCAGAACCAGGTCGCCGTGGCTGATGAGCGTAGGAGCGTAGCTCGCTGCCCGCAGGTAGTCTATGAGCAGTTGCCCCAGCTTGGGTTCGTCTTCCACGATCAGAATACGCGGTGTGTTTTCATCAATGGGTAACTCAGTCATACATCTCTCTGTAAATCATGGTTATGGCTCTCATGCCAGTAACGGCGTGGATATTGATAACTGTTGGTAAAATGTACCCCTGTCAGTATCCCCGTGATTGTAGCTGATGGTTAAATTATGCTCACATCCCCCACCATGTTTTGGGTGAATTTCTGGCATGCTGGCGCGTTTAGTGAGTTTCGGATATTCATAGCGACTTGTAAACATGATCACACCGCGCTAAATGTTCATCTGTTCAAATAAATGGGTTCTAAAACTATGCTCAAGCCAGTAGAGAAGAAGTTCTGGTGGCGACTATATGACTTACTCGTTAACGGCGCTGTAATCACGTTTTGAGGAAATCGTAGGCATATAGAAATAGCTTCAATGATATGATAGACAAGGAAAAGCTACGGGAAACCGTGTAATGTTCGGGAGTCACGGAGTCTCGGATCACCTCGCGGTGTAGTTCAAACTAACTTAATTATAGAAATTGAGCAGAATAAGATGGCAATTTTTAATTTATACTCAAAGCGACAAAAATTAATAAATGGCGAGATAGATGAAGTCTATTCTTATGATGAAATACCAAGAAAATTAAGAGTGCAAATAATACATATAATGACAGATGTAATAGGTTCGTGTACTTCATTTTCTAGTATGCGATTTTCTTCATATAGATCTAATAGATCAGATAACACCTACAAATTTATATGCAAAACATTACGCACCGAATATGGATTATTCACTTTAGAGAGAGATTCATACTCTTTCTTTACTGAGGTTCGAGACTTTTTTTTGAAAGCTGATGATGTAAATAAATGTCTGGATATCATAGACTTGACATTTAACGTCATAAATAGCGATCTGAGAGACTATTATAGAAATAGTCCAGAAAAAATCAATAATGCGATAGAGGAATTAAACATAAGGTTTAAGGAAAATGCTGTTGGTTTTCAGTTTGAGAATGGAGGATTAATGAAAATTGATTCTCAGTATATTCATTCTGAAGTAGTGAAGCCTACACTTTTTTTATTGAGTTCGAAGGATGAATACAATGGTTCAATGAATGAGTTTCTTTCGGCTCATGAGCATTATAGACATGGAAAATATAAAGAAAGCATGGTTGATTGCTTAAAAGCATTTGAGAGTTTAATGAAATCTATTCATGATAAGCGTGGGTGGGAATATGACCCCAAGAAAACAACCGCAAGGGAACTGGTTAACGGATGTCTCAAAAATGAGTTGATCCCAGAGTATTTGCAGAATCAATTTTCATCTTTGCGCGGTATGTTAGATAGCGGAATTGCTACAATTAGAAACAAAGAGGCTGGGCATGGACAAGGCGCTGATGTAAAAACGGTAGAAGAATCACTCGCAAGTTATATGCTTCATTTAACGGCGACTAATTTGCTGTTTTTAGCTGAATGCGATAAAGCATATTGATTGTTCAAATAATGATGAGACGAAAATAGGTTGCTGCGGAATTCGATTTCCGTAGCGGCCTTTACAATATTATTGCTCTGTGAAAAATAGCGATTAATCGTGTTGATAAAAATACAGAATTTAAATTCGTGGATTGAGCTTTACGAAATATTTAATGATTGATGAGGATATACGGAGGGATGGCAGGGGAGTAGATAAAAAATAGCGCCTAGAGGATTCGGCGCTATGCAATGAGTAAGTAGTTAATGGTGCTAATGAATCAAAACTAATTTCCTTCCCTAAATATATTACTCCATTTATTCCGATTGCTGAAATGTTTTTGCTAGTGTTGAATAAAGCCGCCTACGGCATTGTAAGTGGCAAAGTTAATTAGCTGATGAATTAGCGTCGGGGCTGAATTAAACCTCCTGGTCGTGTGGCCTGTTCCCTTATTTGGGCCATAGAGATCCGCTTGATAGTGGCTTCTAACTCGCGGCTATCCTTCTCACTCCAGCCGTTTGTAGTATTAACCGTTATGTTGTAGTTATTAATTACATCACCACCACCGCCGAAAGCGTCACGGTTACTTATTACGCGCCCGTTATCGCCTGGGATCATATATTGCTTATTGCCCTGTTGGAATAACTCAGGCTTGCCGTGTTCGCCTACGCGGTACATGTTCCCGCCTAATACGGATCCGCCGTTGTAACGTCTGCCACTGAAAAAGGATGAGGCAAAGCCCATAAGCCCTGATAAAGCACTCATTGCTATACCTGCGGCCCCGCCCATAGTAGCTGTGGACACTGCCGCCGCTGCTGGTGCTGCTGATGCCGCAATAGCTCCCATCTGTGCTGTGGTTGCCGCGCTGCTTGCTTGGCTTTGGGCTTCCATCACTATCTGCTGTCTAAGGTATTCCGTTTCCCCCCTTCAATAATGTCAAAGCCACGGATTTTTATATATTCTTCTGTAGGTATGAGCTTTTCATTGCCGTTTTGAATGATGATCCGCTTAGCGTTGATCTGTTGGATTACCTCATCGGCTTCCATTACGTCATCAAGAAATAGCATCGACATGCGGGCAAAGTTCAAGTTTTGTTCTTGCTCTAAGATTGAGACATCGATATTGGCAACGGCGGCAGCCTGTGCTTCTGCGTTGGCTTGTACGTTGTTGGTGTTGTTGATTGTCACGTTGCTTTCTTGCTTCCTCGGTGCATTACGGCCTATTGCGGCTAATCGAGCTTTTACCCTTAATCCGGCTTTGCTAATCGCTGCGTTATCTTCCCTTACTGTATCGGCAATGCTCATACATTCATCCATTAGCCTTTCTGCGGCGAATTCCTTTGCTAACGTTACCGCCTCCCGTAACTCTGGATATGTGCGGATCCATTTGAATATCGTCCTGACGGTTGGGAAGCCTGGTGTATTGCCGATCTGGTTAATTGATTTACCGTTTAATATTTCATCAATAATCTTATCAAGCCACTTTTCCGAATAAGTGGATCCGCGTGGTCTAGCCATAGTATTTGCCTCCTGTATGCTTAGATCTTATGCAAAATGTAAATGTGAATTATTACGTTAAGTTATTAATAGTTACCTAACCCTTTATTCATGCGGGCTGGCGGCTTAAATAGGTTTTGAATGTATCGCTTATTCTTCCTGTATCGCGCTGTGTAACGTTCGTTTATTTGCCGCTTATGATTGCCTATCTGTCATTTAAGGGTCGTTAAAACGTGTTTAAGCGCGTTTATTGATGGGTAATTCTTGCGTTGAATATCTGATTAAATACTTCGTGATCTGTTGGTTTAATGCGCTTCTCTGCTGCCGTCGCTGGTCATCCTATATCCCTTAATATCTTGGCAGTGTGGCTAATGGCTTCGTCTAATGTTTTACCTTCGCTCAGGGATTTTGTAATGCACTGGTTTTCTATCACCTGACAGGCGGTTAATTTGTTCAATTGATCCGGCGATAGCAAATCTCTCGATACTCCGCGCTTGCTTCCTATGAATCTGTTGTCCATTGCTGCCAGCTTCATATAGTACTCAGGTCTTGCGTCATGTTCTGCCAGTAGCTCTCTGGTCGGGTGGTAATTCAGTAATTGGATCTCTCGTTTCTCCAGGCGCTCGCGTATATAGCGATTATTCTTAATAATGCTATGGCGTAGGGCCATGATTCGATCTCTGTTTTCGCAGTTACCTCTCAGAAAACTAGCTAACAATTCGAACTGGTCGATATTCAATAGGTAATGCCTTTGTTTTTGACCTCTTTTGATAGGATTAATTCTGGATTTATAATCCAGTAATTCATCGCCACCATTCACAGCATCGGTTATACATTCCTTGTATTCGACGTTGGGCAATTTCCCGTACACTTCAAAATCTTCCTTGTTATTTCGCATCACTCTTGTAATGCTGTCGTGATCCATATCCAGGCGATTAGCAATCAATCGGCTTGATACTCTCCACTCATCACCGCGCCTGATTAATACATTATCAGCCGGATCCAATGTCACAACGGGTGCATATTTAGCCCGCTGGCGTGTTTTGGCGTGGTTAATTGCAAAGGCTCGCTTACATACTGAATGACCGAAAAAAGCGCGTGTAGTGGTTTTGTGGTTGTAAAATCGCATGTTCTTTCCCTCCGGTTATTTCTTAACGTTGATGCGGATCGGCTTGCGGATAATCCGCTGGTTAAATGTTGCTGTGTTGGCTGTTGCTCTGGTCAAATTAATCTTCCTTCTTCGGGCCGTGGCGTTGAATACCGCGCTTGCTGTAATGTTCATTCATGGATTCAATAACCTTTTCAAGCTCGCGTTTTAATTTTCTTAGATGTTTTTTCTCCTCCTTGCTCTCATTGTGCGCCGTCTTTAATTCTTCAAGCATCTGATCGATCACCTCAAGGATAATGTCTGCAAAATGTCTAATATTGTGTCGTTGGTAAAACTGATGTTTTGGATCCGGCTCGCGTTTCATTTTTTCGATTCGGCGGCTGATAACCTTCACGCCGATGGTAATGATGTTCAACATAATATTCACCTCGTTAAAAATCATCGGTTAATTGTGCTGGCAAAATAATAGAATTCACGTAAAGCTCTTGGCTTTAACAAAATGTTTAATACTCTCATGGGGAATAAATAGCCCGCGCTAGGCGGGCCATGTTGCTGATTAGAATTTAATTACTTTACTTGGCACGGGCTTGTTAATAATGCTGGCGTTTGCTGTAAGCTGCTTACCATCGCTCGGCAGAGTCCATTCCTCTGGGTGTTCTTTCATGTTCATCACTGCCTGGCTAATATACTCATCATCATTAAATAACGGGTTATAGACCGTATAGAACGGTTTAATAGATCCGTCACTCATATATAACTTGACAAGTTTTTTATTTAAGCGGGGTAAATGTTCAACCTCAGTCTTAACAATCCCCATTTCCTTCATAATTTCCAGGCGTTCGCCAGCGGCGGCAACCTCACGATTGTAAGCGCTTAATTGTTGCTCATACTGTACCTGGTGTACGGATATTTCGTAGCTCTTATTACTCATAAATTCATCCAGGGCTTCGGCAATATTGGCCTCGAATACTCCGCGCCGTCCATCGCTCATCACTGTTTCTTTGATATGCAGATCCGCGTGAATCTCTGCGCCGGATTGGAGTTTAATCACTGCCCCTTTGCCGCTGGTCGGGATATCTGCATCAAAAATACCGTGTTTCTCAAAAACGGCTGGTAATGTCATGCTCATGGGTAAATCCTCCTGTTAGTTGTTGAGAGCAAATTTAATGATTTCTTGCATGTGCTTCTGCTGGTCTGCCATGCGTTTCATGTTTTCCTCGCGCTTAACCTGATATTCATCAGGCGGCGGGGTTAAATAATCTGTCGGATTTGGTACATCATCACCGTAATTAATCGGCATATCCGGCGCGGGTGGCGTTCCGTCCGGTTGTTCTGCCTGAAAATAACCATCAGGATCCGGCGCTTTGCCGTCCGGCTGATAATGATTTTCGAAATAGCGCTCTGTGTCTTTATCAAGCTGTGTTTTGAAATATGTTTTCGGATCGGGTGTGTTGCTCATGGCTTGGCCTCCTGTTATTCAACCCAGGTACTCAAAACATCTATATAAACTTCTTCTAATGCTGCGTTGTCAAAGTCATTGGCGCTGGCGTAGATATTAAACAAATCAATTGCCGCTCTTACTTCCGGCTCGGTTTCGCCTTTGTGCTTCTTGATTAAACGCTTCTGTAAACCTTCCTCAATCGCCACCATTACGTGATATAGGCTGATCGGGTGTTTGCCGTTTGCCTTTATTCCCGTGTTAAGCGGTAGGTCATTATTGCCCGCCTGGATAGCTGCGTAATATAAAAAATCTTTTGCCACTAATATGCGCCCGATAGTTAACAGCTGATCCGCGTTAAGATTAATCAATCCCTTGTTATATTTCTCTACGGTTTCATGAATGTATTCCATGTGCTTTTCGCATTCGTGGATTTTGAAAGTATTAGCCATAGCGTGTTACCCTCCATTAGTTGCTTAAAGTGATTTTAGCCATTCGTTAATAGTCTCAGCTTTCCATACACTAGTGCGGCCTATTTTTAATGGTGCTGAAAAGTCGCCCCTGCTAATAAGTTTGTATAGTGTAGCCCTGCAAAATCCAGTAATTTCCAGGATGTCCGCTACACGATAAATTACCTTGTTCATGTTCGGCTCCTTTGTGTCGTGCTGTCTGTCTTTATATACAGAAGTGTCATTCTGTATATAAATAATCCCACATTTATTTAATAGGCGTTTTTTTTGATTTTAGCATTTCGTGCTATTTTTGAATGTGAGGAAATAGGGTGTTAGTGGTGCATTTAATTTACCTTTGTGACAATTAGCTTGCCTGGATTAGGTTTTTATTTATCCACGTAATTAATATTCCCTGGCTTCTGTGACCGCGTAGGACGCAATGTAAACGGCTCTATATTCGGCGCATACAAATAACACCGCGTGAGATTGTGGGGCCGTTATAGCTTGATTGGTGGTGTTTGTGTGGGCTGGCGTGGTAATTTTGCGGGCGGGTTAGGCGGCGGGATGGAATAGGGCGGCGGGGCATCCAGGCGGGCGGCGAAATAACTTGCTTTATATGGCGCGAAATGTCAGATCGCAGTGAATCACGGATCGTGCCTGTTCACTTACGATGATATGGCGTGACTGTATGCGGATTTTCTTTCCTTACTCCTAGCTTGTTGTTAGCTAAACCCATCAGGCTTATCAGTAACAGGGGGATCAATTCGTTTATCTTCGTTTACTGGTTTGCATTGCTGGCGATCACGCCTGATCTGTTCATAGGGATTGCGAATAAACGAACCTGTCATCATGCAAAGCGGGGTTTTCTTTCTCTGATGTGTCAGTCACTGCCGATCCCTGATGACCTGCTGTGATGAGAAAATAAATGTTAACCCTTACACATCCCGATTTTTAATCGGGTGAGGCCGCGTAGCGGTCGATACAGGAAAGTAAGTGGCGCTTATTGGCTGGCGTTGATAGGTGGGCTTCAATCGGTGGGTGTTGTGGGTTATTCCGGTCTGGAATCGCAGACACAATATGCCTTAAAACCTAATGTTGTTGCTTCGCATAGCTTGGTAGGTATCGCTAGCCCCGCTCATGTCCTCGCAAACATTGCGTTTGCTGCGGGCCGCTCGGGCGTGGAGTGGAAAGTGATTAATCTCGTTAACTGCTAAAACCATTATATCGGTGGTAATTATTCCAGCAAAATGTGAATTAAAATCATAACTAATTTTTTATATTAATAAATATTGGAATAGCGAAAAATATATTGGAATAATTTATTCCAACTACGACCAATTGCTCGAATTTTGATCGGGTAACTGGCAAGAAAAGCGGGCTATAGCAGATCAGTTAATCTTTTCAAAACTAATAACCTCTAACAGCCAATACAACGCCACCGATGATGCAAAGAACAATGATCCATAGAATGGCTGGCATTGGATTGCCATTTTTAGCTTCAGATGCCAGATGTGCATTAAACTCTTTTTTACTTTGTCTACGGCCATGTGTTGTAGAAAAATTATGTTGCCCTAACGGAATAGTCCCAGTCTCCACATATTGTTTCGCTGCCGCTAGCGTAGGAACAGGCCCAAAATCATGAGCACCATTAACATCAACAACAAGCCATCCTGAGCTATTTTTTACGATGAAACGCCCATCATCTACTGCATACTGCCCGGCCTGAATTCTAGTCACCTTAGCCAATGTTTGCCCCTAGCTACTTAATACCCATCATCATACTGTGCACTGATAATACTTTATTATAACCCCTTCGCAACTTATATAATCGCCTCGCTTCGGTATTGGTTGGTGATTGGTTTACGCGCCATTACTGCTTCGTGTTGGTTGATTAGTTCGGCAATATAGGCGGCCTGGTGGGTAAATTTCAGACAAAAAAACCAACTACAATTGTGTAGCTGTCCTGTTCAAGTTATGGAGGACATTAATCAAATAATGTGACAATAAACAGCGTTTCAATGGTAACAGGAGGGTAAACCATTGTAGTGAATAATAAGGCGGGCTATCAGTTCAACGTATGCCAGCGCTTTATGATAGAGGAACGTGTCAAGGTGTGTTCCGCTTCCCGCAACATCCACTTTCAATCGATGATTGATACAAGAAATTGGAGAATTCCGTATCAATAGATTCATTATGCCAGTGGTAACTACATATCGCTTATTTTTGTATCCTCATGACATGTGCGGAAAATGAATTATAACCTTATTATGAGGGTGTAAATAAAAGTTGAAGTCTTAACCATTTGTGACCGGAATTATTTTCCGGTGACTTAGTGCTAATGGTGGTATCTAAAACTAATTAAAAATGAATGCCGTTTAAACGCGCTGTATGGCGTTATGTAGGGGTATATTTTCTCGAATATACCTGTAAGGTATAGGCCGCATAAAGGCTATACGGCTCGATAGGGGAATATTCAGGAAGGGAATTTTATCATGGTTGCTGGTGGCGTTAATGGCTCAGGGGTTCCGGCTCTCAGTCTGTCGATGTAATCTGCGTAAGCCTGTAACATATCCTTACGCTGTGGTAATAACTGAGCGTGATTGTAGATACTCCTGATCGTGTTCTTATCTGCGTGAGCTAATGTTAACTCTATCCAGTTGGAAGGATACCCCGCATCATGTAACACAGTGCTTAGCAGATGTCTCAGGCCGTGGGGCGTTAATCTGCCGCCGTACCCTATCAGCTTGATCGCGTTGTTCAGCGTTCCGGCATTGATTGGCTTGTTTATGTTAAGCCTGTTAGGGAAGATAAGATCACTCATTGCCACATACTGGAGGCTTTGCAGGATAGATACAGCCTGGCGTGATAGTGGAACAATGTGTGGGCGCTTCATCTTCATACGCTCGGCGGGGATCTGCCATGTTTCCGCGTTGAAGTCTATCTCTGACCATTTACCGCCGCGTAGCTCGCCAGTTCTCAAGCCTGTGAGCATTAACAGCTTTATAGCTGCCTTAACTCTAAAGTCTCCCGTGTACGCCTCCAGTGCGTCCAGAAACGCCGGAATCTCACCAGGTTCTATTGTTGGGTTGTGACCGTGTTCCGGCTTCTGTAAGGCCATTGTGAGCCGTTCTGCTGGATTAGTTTTAGCGTGCCCGATCACTATGGCGTAATTGAAAACTTCGCTTATCCGGTTGCGAACCTTCCGCGCCTGAATGACTGCGCCGCGCTGCTCTATTGTTCTTAACAGGTTTAATACTTCCTGCGGGGTAATGTTGTTAACTGACTTGTTACCAATGGACGGAAAAACGTCCCGCTTCATGATTGACCGCGCATCATTTGCGTAGCGCTCTGACCATTGACCTGATCTGGCTTTGATGTAGTCGTCTGCTACCGTCTTAAATGACGGCACATAATTACCACTCTCTATCGCCTCCAGGCTGCGCCTTTCCTGTATGGGGTCTAATCCATCGCGTAACATTCGCCGCGCTTGTTGTGTGCGTTCTCTTGCTTCTGTTAGGGATACTTCGGGGTATACGCCAAGCGCTAACAACTTCTCTTTGCCATTGAAGTAATATTTCAAGCGCCAGTATTTGGATCCGTTTGGGTTAACTAACAGGAACATGCCGTTGCCGTCTGCTAGTTTGTAAGGCTTCTCGCGTGGCTTTGCTGCACCTACCGCTTTAATAGTCAGTTTCATAGGGGTATCTCATTTTAATGATTCGCATGTACCTCGCTTTGTACCCCTACTGAGTTTGGTTATCAACGCATGGAGTAAAGCAGGTCTGCGTGTTGAGTGCCTATGATATCCAGGTATGACGCGTTTTTATAGACGAATGTGAACATGGTTTTACATTCGTTGTGATTCTCTCTGTAAATCGCGTTCCAGCGGTAACTCTACTGTAATGCTAACCCCACCAAAAGGCGAATGGGCGGCGCGGATCAGACCATTATGCGCTTGTACGATATTGACGCAAATCGCCAGCCCCAGCCCGGAACCTCCGCTGGCGCGGTTACGCGAGCCTTCGGTGCGATAAAATCGTTCAAACAGCTTCTGTAACTGCTCGTCACTTACGCCGGGAGCGGAATCCGCGAAGGTTAATAACACCATGCGTTCGCGTTGTTCGGCGCTGATGTGCAGCCCGCCGCCGCTGTCGGTGTAGCGCAGGCTGTTTTCCAGCAGATTGTTGAACAACTGCATCAGACGATCCCTGTCGCCAAATACCGTCATGCTGTCCGGGAGCGAGAGTTGAATCGTCAGTCCACGGCTGGCAAAGCGTTCACGAAATGCGCCGCTTGCCACCTCAAGCAGCGGGATAAGATCCAGCGATGATTTCTGATAGGCCAGCGCGCCTTCATCTGACATGGAGAGCTGATGAAGGTCGTCAACCAGTTTGGTGAGCGTACCCACTTCAGCCTGCAAAGAAGCAACGGAGTCGGGCGTGAACTGGCGGACGCCATCCTGAATGGCCTCCAGTTCACCGCGCAACACCGCCAACGGCGTGCGCAGTTCGTGAGAAATGTCGGCCATAAAGTCACGACGCATCTGCTGGTTTTTTTCCAACGTACTGGCGAGCTGGTTGAAGTCCTGCGCCAGCTTGCCTAGCTCATCCGTACTGGTTGGCGTAACGCGAGTGGTGAAATCGCCCGCCGCCAGTTTGTGCGTGCCTTCCACCAACCGTTTAACCGGGGCCAGCAGGCTGCGCGCCAGCGTAAACGTTGCCAGCGCAGCCAGAATCGTGGAGAGCGCGACGATAAGCCAGCTGGAACGTCTTTGCTGCATGTCGAAATTGATATCGGTATTACGCGTTAAACGCTCCACCGGAGAGGCAATCACAGCACCCACTTCGCTACCGTTGACGCGGATGGGATGGCGCATACCGTCGCGGGGGACAGGAGCCCGCGGGCCGACCAGTACGTGGGCATTTTGATCGACAACCCAAAACTGTGTACGCCAGCCGTGTGGCGGCATGCCTGGACCCGGTTTATCATCGTCGTTGTCGTGTTCAAAAGAGCGCAGGATCTGGAAAACAAAACGATCGTTATTGCGTAAGAATCGCCAGTTGCCGTGCTGCGCGTACTGCTCGCTTAACGCATCGCTGAGCATTTGCAGCCGCTGTTCGTTACCGTGCTTAATATAGTCGATAAAACCGCGTTCGAAGCTTATGCGTACAGCCCAGTGCATGCTGATCAGCAACACAATGCAGGTGGCGAAAATCGCCAGAAACAGTTTGCCGGTGATACCGGGCCGCCAGAACTTCATCAGGTGCTCCTTTTGCGTCGTGAAATCACCGCATTGGTTTGCGTGTCGTTCGGCACGCGGGCAAAAATAATGGCGGGCAGCGCAATAATGAATGCAATGCACAGCCAGGTATACATAAAGACGCTATGCGTACTACCGCTGTCGATGGCGATATGTTGCTGGCCAAACATGCCTAACAGCAGACCCGCGATGGTCACCCCGATACTCATCGACAGCTGCATGATCATCGACAGCAAGCTGTTGCCGCTGCTGGCGAGATCGTCAGGCAGATCTTTTAACGTCAGGGTATTCATGGATGAAAAGCGCGTTGAGTTGACCATTCCCTGTAAAAACAGCACGAAGGGCAGGGCGTAATACCAGCCCAGCAGTGCCGTGGTCATTAGCAACAGACTGACCAGCGACAGGCCAAGCGTGGTGGTAATCAGTACGCGACGATAACCAAAGCGGTTAACGACCTGCACCACAATGCGCTTCATGCCCATACTGCCCAGCACCATCGGGATCATCATCAGTCCGGCATGAAACGGTGAAAAACCGAGGCCAATCTGTAAAAACACCGGCGTCATAAACGGCAGCATACCGCTGCCGATGCGTCCGGCAAAACTGCCGAACAGACCTAGCGAGAAGGTCGATGTGCGAAACAGATTCAGGCTAAACAGCGCGCGGGGATTTCGATGGGCGTGTTTCAGATACAGCGCAATAGCCAGCACCCCGCAGATAACCAACGCCGCCAGCGTGATACTGGAGAGACCTGTTCCTTTGCTGCCATCGAGCGCCAGCGTCAGAACCGCCATACCGACCGCCAGCATCGCGAATCCGGAGAGGTCGAAGCGTCGGGTTTGCATGGTGTAGTTGGGCATCAACATTAACGTCGCTATCGCGCCGACAATGCCTACCGGAATGTTAATCAAAAAGATCCAGTGCCAGGAGGCGTATTCAACCAGAATTCCGCCTAACGCTGGGCCCAGCAGCGGGCCGATTTGACCGGGTAAAGTGACAAACGTCATCGCCGCCATATATTGCTCACGCGGGACGATTTTCATCACCGTCAGCCTGCCGACTGGCACCATCATCGCACCGCCAACGCCTTGTAAGACGCGCGCCATCACCAGCTCGTTGAGCGTGCTGGACCCGGCGCAAAACAGCGAACCAAGCGTAAACAGGATAATGGCGGTGAAGAAGATATTACGCACACCAACTTTGTCCGCCAGCCATCCGCTGGCGGGCAGCATCACGGCAACGGTTAAAACATATGACACTATGACCATATGCATGTGTAACGGGCTTTCCCCGAGGCTTGCCGCCATCGAGGGAAGCGCGGTATTAACGATGGTGGTATCCAGCGACTGCATAAAAAAACCAAATGCCACAATCCAAAGTTGCCAGCGGGTGCTGTCGGGAAGTTCTGTCATAACTCTGCTACCGGTTTGCTGTTTTTACGCGAAAAACGCAGACGCAGACGGTCGAAAAAGAGATAGACCACAGGCGTGGTGTACAGCGTCAGGAGTTGGCTCACGACCAGCCCACCGACAATGGTTATCCCCAACGGCTGGCGCAGCTCAGAGCCATCCCCTGCGGATAACACTAACGGCAGTGCGCCAAATAACGCCGCCAGCGTGGTCATCATGATTGGGCGAAAGCGCAACAGGCAGGCCTGGAAAATAGCTTCTTCCGGCTGCAGCTTACCGTTTCTCTGCGCTTCCAGCGCAAAATCGACCATCATGATGGCGTTTTTCTTCACAATTCCAATTAATAGCATGATCCCTATCAGGGCGATTAGGCTGAATGGGGCATTGAACAGCTCCAGCGCCAGCAAAGCCCCGACCCCTGCCGAAGGTAGCGTGGAGAGAATGGTCAGCGGATGTACATAGCTTTCATACAGCATACCCAGCACGATATAGACGGTGGCGATGGCGGCGATAATCAGGATCATCTGCGAGTTCATAGTGTCCTGAAATACCTGGGCGGTACCGGCAAAGCTGCCACGAACCGTGGAGGGGACGCCGAGCTGGGTCATGGTTCTGTTGATGGCCTCTGTCGCTTCTGACAGTGAAGAACCTGTCGGCAGGTTAAACGACACGGTTGAGGCGGCAGATAATCCCTGATGGTTTACCGACAGTGGGGCATTCGCTGGCTGCCATTTGGCAAAGTACGATAACGGGATCGCTTTACCGTCATTGTTGATGACGAACATTTTGTCCAGTGCGCTGATGTCCTGGGTGTAACGTCGATCGACCTCCATCACCACTTTGTACTGGTTCATCGGCTGATAGATGGTTGAAATTTGTCGCTGACCAAAGGCGTTATTCAGCAGGCTGTTGGCGGCTGCCACGTCGATCCCAAGACGAGACATGGTGTCGCGATCGTAAATCAGATTCATCTCCGCGCCATTGTCCTGCTGATCGGAGTTGACGTCCGCCAGTTGGGGCAGGGTGGCAAGCGCCTTACGGATCTTCGGTTCCCACTCACGCAGCGCCGCCAGATCGTCGGACAGCAATGTGTATTGATAGCTGGCGTTGGCCTGGCGTCCGCCAACGCGGATGTCCTGCACCGCCATCAGAAACAGATTCGCACCTGGTTCTTTTGAAAGCGCAACGCGCAGGCGGTCGATCACCTGCTGAGCGGTTTCACGGCGCTCATCGCGGGGCTTGAGGGTAATAAACATCATCCCGCTGTTAACCCGTGACCCACCGGTAAAGCCGGTGACATTGTTCACCGCCGGATCGTCGCGGATGATCTTCATAAAATCCTGCAGTTTACCGCGCATCGCCTGGAAAGAGATGCTCTGGTCAGCCTGGATCCCTCCCATCAATACGCCCGTATCCTGCTCTGGGAAGAAGGTTTTGGGGATGGAAACATAAAGCCAGATATTCAGCGCAATGGTGCCGAGTAATACCACGCCCACCAGTCGCGTGTGGCGCAGTACCCATTTAAGTGAAGTGCTGTAGCTTTGCTGCAGCGCTACCAGCACGCGACCAAATCCCCGTTTACGCGGCTGTTCACGCGGGGCGCTGGATTTAAGCATCCAGCCGCACATCATTGGCGTTAATGTCAGCGACACCAGCAGCGAGATACCGATGGCAACCGACAGCGTGACGGCAAATTCGCGCAGCAGGCGTCCAGGCAATCCGCCCATTAACAGCAGCGGCAGGAATACCGCCACCAGCGACAGGCTCATGGAAAGCACGGTGAATCCCACTTCGCGCGTACCCTGTAACGCCGCCTGGAGTGGCTTCATTCCTGCTTCCAGGTGGCGGGCAATATTTTCCAGCACCACGATGGCGTCATCTACGACAAATCCCGTGGCAATGGTTAACGCCATCAATGACAGGTTGTTCAGGCTGAATCCGCACAGATACATGGCGGCAAAGGTACCGATCAGCGAGACCGGAACCGCTACCGCGGGGATCAGAGTCGCACGCCCGGATCGCAGGAAAACAAAGACCACCAGGATAACCAGCGCCACGGAGATAATCAGCGTCTGTTCAACTTCCTCTAATGAAGCGCGAATGGTCGGTGAACGGTCCTGGGCGATTTGCAGATCGATGGCGGCCGGGACCAGCGTTTGTAGCTCCGGTAATTTGGCGCGAATGCTATCTACCGTCTGAATAATATTGGCTTCCGGCAGCTTGCGGATCATCAGCAGAATGGCCGGTTTGGCGTTGGTCATCCCCGCGTTACGAACGTCCTGTACAGAGTCGGTTATAGACGCAACATCACCCAGTCGCACCGCTGCGCCGTTGTTATAGTGGATGATAATCGGTTGATATTCGGCGGCGGTTTTCAGCTCATCGTTAGTTTGTACCTGCCAGCGATGGGTATCATTCTCGATAGCGCCCTGCGGCTTACGCACGTTGGCATTGTCGATCGCGCTACGCACGTCGTCCAGTGACACGCCCTGGTTAAACAGCGCCTGCGGGTTGAGTCCTACCCGCACGGCAGGCAGAGAACTGCCTCCAACGTCCACGTCGCCCACACCGTCGATTTGCGCGATGGTCTGCGCCAGTTGTGTTGATGCGAAATCGTATAGTTCACCCTGCGAGTAAGTGTCCGACGTCAGCGTCAGGATCATGATTGGCGCATCGGAAGGGTTAGCTTTGCGATACGTTGGTCGGCTCGGCATCCCGCTGGGCAGCAGGCTTTGCGCGGCGTTAATCGCGGCCTGAACGTCCCGCGCCGCGCCATTGATGTCACGGTCGAATTTGAATTCGAGAATAATACGCGTACTGCCAAGCGAACTACTCGAAGTCATTTCGTTTACGCCCGCGATGCGGCCCAGCGAGCGCTCCAGCGGAGTTGCGACCGAAGACGCCATCGTTTCAGGGGAGGCACCGGGTAATGATGCGCTGACCATTATCACCGGAAAATCCACCTGCGGCAGCGGAGCGACCGGCAGCAGACGAAATCCGAGTATGCCGCACAGGGTGATGGCCACCGAAATGAGAATGGTCGCCACCGGCCGATGAATGAAAAGCGCGAAAAATTTCATTTACGCTTCCTCTTCCTGACGCGGGAAGCGGCTTTTCACATACAGCGACAGACGGTCAAACAGCAGATAAATTACCGGGGTGGTAAACAGGGTTAATACCTGACTCACAAGCAGTCCACCGACCATGCCAATGCCTAACGGACGGCGTAACTCTGCGCCCACGCCGGTACTTAACATCAGCGGCAACGCGCCGAGCAGTGCCGCCAGCGTAGTCATCAGAATTGGGCGGAAACGCAGCAGACAGGCCTGGAAAATAGCATCGCGCGGTGCCATGCCTTGTTCGCGCTCCGCGGCAAGGGCAAAGTCGATCATCATGATGGCGTTTTTCTTGACGATACCGATGAGCAAAATAATGCCAATAATCGCGATGACGTCCAGTTCGCTGCCGGCAATCATTAACGCCAGCAGTGCCCCGACGCCCGCCGTCGGCAGCGTGGAGAGAATAGTAATTGGGTGAATAAAGCTCTCATACAGCACGCCGAGCACGATATACATCGCCACAACCGCAGCCACAATCAACCAGATGGTATTTCCCAGCGCGGCCTGGAAGGCGAGCGTGCTGCCCTGGAACTGGGTCGTAATATTTGCGGGCAGGTTAAGCGTTTTTTCGGCGTCCAGAATCGCCTGTACCGCATCACCCAGCGAATGTTCGTCTGGCACGTTGAACGAGATGGTGGTGACCGGGAACTGATCGAGGTGGTTAATCGACAGCGGGGCAAAACGCTGTTCAATACTGGCGATTGCGCTGAGCGGTACTATGCCACCGTCGCTACTGGTCAGACGTATTGTATCCAGTGCCGCAAGCCCCGGCGTATTGTTGGTGTTATGTTCTAACACCACGCGATATTGATTTGCCTGGGTGTAAATAGTCGAAATCAAACGCTGGCCGAAGGCGTTGTACAGGGCGTTGTCGACATCTGACATGCTGATGCCCAAACGGCTGGCGCTGTCGCGATTGACGTTCACATACGCTACCAGCCCTTTGTCCTGCCAGTCGCTGCTGACGTCGGACAGTTGCGGTAGCTGCTGTAGTTTTGCTAACAGCTGTGGAACCCAGGTGCTGAGGGCATCAAGGGATGTCGCTTGCAGCGTGAACTGATATTGCGTCCGGCTCACCTGAGTATCAATCGTCAGATCCTGAGTGGGCTGAAGATAAAGGTCAACTCCGGGAACCCTGTCAACCGCATCCTGTAAGCGCGCAATCACTTTCTGCACCCGATCGTCACGTTCATCCAGCGGTTTAAGGTTGATTTGCAAACGCGCGCTGTTCAATGCCGGATTAGTACCATCCACACCGACAAAAGCGGTCAGGCTCTCTACCGCCGGATCTTTAAGGATGACATCTGAAACCTGGCGCTGGCGCTCGGCCATGCTGGCGAATGAGCTGGACTGCGGTGCCTGTAGCGTACCCTGGATAATGCCGTTGTCCTGGATTGGGAAGAAACCTTTGGGGATAAAAACCCAAAGCATGACGCTCAATGCCAGCGTGCCGAGCGCTACGCTAAGTGTGAGCCACGGATGGTTAAGTACTTTTGCCAGCCAATGACCGTACCCGGCTATGACGCGATCAAACATTCGCTCTGAGGCGCGGGAGAAGCGATTTTGCTTACGCAATGAGGCCTGATTCAGCATGCGCGCGCACATCATCGGCGTAAGAGTGAGCGAGACAACGGCGGAAATCAGAATCGCCACCGCCAGCGTAACGGCGAATTCACGGAACAAACGCCCGACAATATCGCCCATGAATAGCAGTGGGATCAATACCGCAATCAATGAAAACGTCAGGGAGATGATGGTAAAACCAATCTCGCCCGCGCCCTTCAGGGCAGCAGTCAGCGGTTTTTCGCCTTTTTCGATATAGCGTGAAATATTCTCGATAACCACGATAGCGTCATCCACAACAAAGCCTGTCGCGATGGTGAGCGCCATTAAGGTCAGATTGTTGATGGAGAAATCAAGAAATACCATCACCGCGAAGGTGCCGATTAACGACAACGGTACGGCGACTGCAGGAATAATCGTCGCCGGAATATTGCGCAGAAACAGGTAGATAATCATCACCACCAGCGCTATCGCCAGCATCAACTCGAACTGGGTGTCTGCAACGGAGGCACGAATATTGGTGGTACGATCGGAAAGTACGCTGACCTTAACCGATTTGGGCAGGCTTTCGGTAAGTTGTGGCAGCATCTGGCGGATACTGTCTGCCGTGGAGATAATGTTCGCCCCAGGCTGGCGCTGCACATTCATCACTATAGCTTGTTGCTTATTTGCCCATGCACCCAGCCAGCTGTTTTCTGCTCCTTGTTCGACGGTAGCGACATCGCCCAGACGAACCGGTGCACCGTTTTTATAGGCAATAATGAGCTGACGATATTCATCTGCGGACTGCATCTGGTCGTTAGCTGAAAGGGTAACGGCGCGCGTTGGGCCATCAAGACTCCCTTTTGCTGAATTGACGTTGGCACCGGTAATGGCCGTACGGATGGTTTCGCTGGTAAGACCGAGTGCGGCAATGGCCTGAGCGTTAAGTTTCACGCGGACCGCCGGACGTTGCCCACCGGAAAGTGTTACCAGACCCACGCCGGATACCTGAGAGATTTTCTGCGCGACGCGGGTTTCGACCATATCTTCCACCTGCGTCATCGGCATGGCGCTGGAAGTGACCGCCAGCGTCATGATCGGCGGATCTGCCGGGTTTACCTTGCTGTAGACCGGAGGGTTAGGTAGATCGCTGGGTAATAAATTGGTGGCGGCGTTAATCGCGGCCTGAACTTCTTGCTCGGCAACATCCAGCGGGAGCGTCAGTTGAAACTGTAACGTAACGACCGATGCGCCACCGGAGCTTTGTGATGACATCTGTTTTAAGCCAGACATCTGGCCAAACTGACGTTCAAGCGGCGCGGTTACCGCCGAGGTCATGACGTCCGGGCTGGCGCCAGGGTAGAGCGTCACGACCTGAATCGTGGGGTAATCCACTTCAGGTAAGGCGGCGATTGGCAGGAAGCGATAACCGATAATACCGGCAAGCAAAATCGCGACCATCAGCAGCGTAGTGGCGACGGGGCGCAGAATGAACAGGCGCGATGGTCCGCCTGTGTTGTCCGGAGGTAACACCTGCATCAGGAGTTGGCTCCTTTTTTGCCGTATCCGCGTGGCGCTGTTTTCTCATCGGAAACAGAGGCGTCGTGCGCCTCAACGACTTCGACTTTTGCGCCTTCCGTCAGACGGTCAATACCGTCAGTCACGACCCGATCGCCTGCGGACAACCCAGCGGCGATCACCACTTTTTGGCTGTCCTGAATACCCGGTTTAACCAGATGCTTGCTCACTTTGTTGTCGCTATTCAGTACCCAGACAAAGTGCCCTTCGTTGCCCATCTGCAGGGCTGCTGTTGGGATCACCACGGCATTTTGCTGCGTGTCGACCAGCATGCGGGCGTTGACGAACTGGTTAGGGAATAACGCATCATCCTGATTGTTAAAACGGGCTTTAACTTTGATGGTTCCTGTAGTGGCATCAATCTGATTGTCGAGACTGAGCAGGACGCCTTCACTCAGTTTTTGTGAATTGGTTCGGTCCCAGGCTTCGACCTTCAGCTGGCTCCCCGATTTTTGTGCCTGCAACACGGTAGCAATGTCGTTTTCAGGCAAAGTAAATATCAGGTCGATGGGATGAGTTTGCGTAATAACGACGATCCCGGTGGTATCGCCGCTAGAAATTTGGTTACCGACATCGACCTGCTTCAGGCCGACACGACCATCGACAGGTGCGGTTATCCGACTCCAGTCGAGCTGCAACTGAGCGCTGGCGACACTGGCTTCATCCGCTTTGATTGTGCCTAACGTCTCATTGACCAGCGCCTGCTGGGCATCCAGCTCCTGGCGGGAGACCAGATTGGTTTTAACCAACTGTTGATAGCGGGCAAGATCGCGACGGGCATTCGCCAGCGTGGCTTTATCTTTTGCCAGTTGTCCCTGCGCCTGAGCCAGAGTGACTTTGAACTGGCTGGGATCTATCTCTGCCAGCAGGTCGCCGGCTTTTACCTGTTGTCCTTCCTCAAAGTGTAAGGCAATGAGCTGACCATCCACCCGGCTACGTACCGTGGCGGTATTGGCGGCAGTAATGGTACCCAGCCCTGTCAGGTAACGTGGAACGGCTTCCTCGGTGGCAGTGGCAGCCTGCACGGGAGCCAACGGTCCGGAGCGCAATCCACGGCGTGCCGACCCAGGCGTGTGCTGCGCTGGTTTGGTAGCGCCCGGTGCGGTTTCCTGGGAAGCGCTGCGGCTTTGCCAGAACCAGATGGCGGCGACGGTGGCCACGACGATCACGATTGCTATCACCCAGCGGGATTTATTACTGCCTTTCATTGTTATGAGTTTCTCATCCTGAAACGATTCGTGGAATGATACTAGTTTAGCCAGTGAACAAGGGAGAAAAATGGAGGAATTATGAAACACTGTCGGGATTCGTCTGAATGCTGACGCGGCTTTGCGAGGCGTTACGCAACAATTTGCGGCGAAAATAGCGAATGCGTCATTGTGCGTTAGAGTGCGGTCAAGGCAAAAGGAGGTAAGCCAGAGATTTCAGCGGGACGCTGGAACGGGAAAGCCCCTCCCGAGGAAGGGGCCAAAATAAGGAAAGGGTTATGATGAAGTACGTCATCATACTGGTGATACTCTTAGTCATTAGCTTCGCGGCTTACTAAGACACCAGGGGAGGGGAAACCCTCCCTAACCCTCACTCCTGAAAATAAGGCACAGTAACGATGATGTCAATACGCGTACCTTTAAGCCTGCGAGCCGCTTAGCGGAAAACAACGTCAGCCCAGCGGGCCAGACCGGCGGTGACAGAACCGAAGTCATCGCCACCCGCGATAGGGATCCCTGGAAGCTGCTGGGCGAGGGCTTTTTTAATCAGCGGTGAACGCGCGCTGCCGCCGGTCAGATAAATCACGTCCGGTTTTTCCTGCGCGTTGTCCAGCGCCAGTTTGACCTGCTCCAGAATGCGCGCCAGGGGCTGATTGAGCGCGGCCTCCAATCCATGTTGACTAATATCGGTTGCCAGCGTGTCGCTGATAAACGGTATCGCCGCCGTTACAATGGTCTGGTCGGAAAGCGCGATCTTGCTCTCTTCTGCGCTGCGCACCAGGCGATAGCTCAGACGCTCGCGCCAGACTTTAAGCAGCAAGGCTACTTTATCGGCTTCTTTCGCGTCGCGGACAAGATCGTTCAGTAAACGACCGTTGGCGCTGCTGTAGAAATCACTTTGCGCGGGAACATCGTTGATCGCAACCGCGTTCCACCAGGGGAGAATCGGTAAGGCGATCCCTTTTTCAGTCTCACCGCCCATACCTAGCAGCGGCATCAGGTGTTTAAACGCCAGCGCGATATCCAGATCGTTCCCGCCTACACGGCAGCCACTGTGTCCCAGCAGGCTGTTTTCGCGATCGGCGCGCTGATGCCATTGCGGCCCCATCAGCAGTAGTGAACAGTCGGTCGTACCCCCGCCAATATCTACCACCAGCACGCGTTTCTCATCCTGCAGTGTGGCTTCGTAATCCAGCCCCGCTGCTACCGGCTCGTACTGGAAGACGACATCCTGAAAACCGGCACGTTTGGCCGCACGTTCAAGAATCCCCTGCGCCTGGGTGTTGGCGTCATCGCCGCCTAATCCCTGGAAGTTGATGGGGCGACCAATTACGGCCTGAGTTATAGCTTCCGGCAGTTGGCTTTGCGCCTGGTTGCGAATGTGCAGCATCATTGCACAGACCAGATCTTCAAACAGCGCAACTTGCTGCGGCTTCAGACCGCTGGCGCCCAAAAATGATTTTGGCGATTTAACGAAGTACACCTCTTCAGGGTCTTCAATATACTGACCCAGCGATGTCAGACCGAACTGCACGCTGTTGGTGTTAACGTCGATGTCCTCTTCGCGATTGTAGCGCATCGCACGGCGAAGCAGCGCCTGTGTTTCATCGTCCGTGGTTGGAACGTCGTGATGGCGATACAGCCACTCGCTAACCGCTTCGCGCGTTGGTGCACACAGCATTGAGGGTAGCAGCGTGCTGTTATTTTCCATTTTGAGCAGGTGGGGCTGCCCATCACGCATAACGGCCACTGAACAGTTTGCCGTACCGTAGTCAAAACCAATAAACACCGTAAAAATCCCCATGCCAGTGAAGAAGGGGCGTGACTTTAACGAATAGTTGACGGCCCGACAACTGGAATATGAAAGCAAGGCGTACTGATTGAATACCGTTTATGCTGTAAGTTTGCTTTAAAAGGAAAACCGAATGTTCACGCTGAGCTGGCAACCGCCTTATGACTGGCCCTGGATGCTGGGATTTCTTGCCGCCCGTGCGGTTGAAGGTGTCGAAACCGTAGAAGAACTGAGTTATGTCCGAAGTCTGTCCGTAGGGGAGCATCGTGGTCTGGTGAGCGTTGTCCCGGATCTGCACGCCAATGTGTTACACGTGACGTTGAGCTCAGGGTTACAGCCTGTAGCCTCCGAGTGCCTGGCAAAAATAACGCGCTTGTTCGATCTTTCATGTTGCCCGCAGCAAATTGTCTGCGCGCTGGGTAACCTCGGCGCGGCGCGTCCGGGATTGCGCCTGCCGGGATGTGTCGATGCTTTTGAGCAAGGGGTACGGGCGATTTTAGGACAGTTAGTCAGCGTGGCGATGGCCGCGAAACTGACAGCGAAAGTAGCGCACGCTTATGGCAATACGCTGGAGGATGCGCCCGAGTATGTGTGTTTTCCCTCTCCAGAAGAGCTTGCCAACGCCGATCCGCTGCACCTGAAAACGTTAGGAATGCCGCTCAAACGCGCTGAAGCGTTGATTCACCTTGCTCATGCAACCCTTGAAGGAACGCTCGCGACAACAGCCCCTGCCGATATCGAACAAGGCGTTAAGCAGCTACAAACATTTCCCGGGATAGGGCGCTGGACCGCCAACTACTTTGCGCTGCGCGGCTGGCAGGCGAAGGACGTTTTTCTGCCGGATGATTATCTGATTAAGCAGCGTTTTCCCGGCATGACACCAGCCCAGATCCGGCGGTATGCAGAGCGCTGGAAACCCTGGCGCTCCTATGCGCTGTTGCATATCTGGTATACGGATGGTTGGCAACCGTCAGTTGATGGCGAAATTGCTGGTATTCAGTAGTAGATCCAGCGGTTGGGCGTCGGCAATAATATCACCATAAATCATATCAATACCGATGCCAGAAAGCGTATCCATGATGAGTGGCAGTTGCACCGGACCGGCGATGGTTTTAATGTCCAGGCGCTGAGCATGACCCTGGATAATGGACACCCACATTTCGTCGATCAAGTTGCCGGGAGCGCTGGCACTTAGCTCGCTGTCGAGTAACAGGTAATCGACAATGTGATATTTCAGGTTGTCAAAAAGCTCTAAGTCGCGACCAACCTGACTTAACACAATTCGACAACCGTACTGCCGCAGTCGATGCAGGGCGGATACCGCCTGCGTTGGGCTTGTTTTGATGACGCTGGATGGAACGGTCAGATGCAGCAATCGTGGTGGTAGCGGGCTGCGTTGCAAGTGCTCTAGCAGCTCATCTACCAGTTCTGTGTTGAGCAGGCCGGCGGCGGAAAGGGGCAGGGCAATACTGAGGCCCTTGTTGGCGACAGCCGAGGCAGCACTCTGGAAGAACTCGCCGAATACCCGACGATCGAGCGCCTGACTCAACGTGGGATCGACCAACCCGGCATGGAAGGCTTGATCTTCAATGACTTCACCCTCAGCGGTGCCTAAGCGAAGCGAGATAATCCAGAAGCTAAAAGTCTCCGGTATACGCGGAGAAGCAACACCTCTGGCGATCATCAGCATAGGGTTGTGTGTAATAGTGTGTCTTTGTTCATCCAATGACAGTTGGCTACGCGCGGCATGGGCCTGGCTTTGCTGAGGTTCATAGACACAGACTCGCCCACGTCCGCTGTTTTTCGCCGCGTAGCAGGCGATATCGGCCTGAGACATAACGTCAGTCGCGACATGGTTTTTCTCATCAATCAGCGTAATTCCCGCACTGGCGCCAATACGGTGCAAACGGCCTTCCCACATAAATTGGTAATTGTTAATAGCACTGATGATGCGTCCTGAGATAAAGCGGGCGCTTTCGATATTACAATCCGGCAGCAACAGACCAAACTCGTCGCCGCCAAGGCGCGCCAGCATATCGCTGGATCGCAACATGCTGAGCATAAGCGCAGAGAGCTCACGCAGCAGGGCATCGCCGGCGGCATGACCCGCGCTGTCGTTCACCGCTTTAAAACGATCCAAATCGATAAAAACCAGTACATGGCACTGGCGCGTGTCGTGTACCGAATGCAGCAATTGTTTTAGATGGTTTTCGAAGCTGACCCGGTTTGCCAACTGCGTCAGGTCATCATGTGAGGCACTGTAGCTAAGCTGGCGGAGCATCTTCCGTGACTCTGTGACGTCCTGAATGACTAACACCGAACCAATGCTGCCGCCGTCAAGGGTGCTGAGGGGCGTGATGCTGTACTGAATGTCATAACTGTTGCCGTTACGACAATGCAGGACCACTTCCTGCTCGATTGCCGTACGCGACATGTCAGCACTGTAGATATTTTCCATCAGCGGACCGTTCTCGCCAAAAGTAATATGTAGTACCGTCAATAGCGGAATGCCGATGGCACTGTCCTGCTGCCAGCCGCTCATTTTCTCAGCGACCGGATTCATAAAGGTCACGTTCATATCGACATCAATACAAATTACCGCTTCGCCGATTGAGTCCAGCGTAATGTGCAGGCGCTCTTTTTCCTGATACAGCGCTTCGTTAAGCTGCTTCACTTCGGTCATATCCATATTGATACCAAGTAAGCGTTCAACTTCACCGTCTTTATTCAGCACCCTGTTGGCCAACGAGCGGATATGGCGTATGCCATCTTTTACTGCGATACGAAACTCAAGCTTAAACGGAGCCCGTGCGGCCAGCGAATCACGAATCACATTTTCGGCGTACTCGCGATCTTCAGGTACGAGGCATTGATACCAGACTTGCCAACTGGGTTTGATATGTGCAGGAACTTCATACAGATCGAACATCCGTTTATCCCAACTGATCACGTCAGGCTGCAGTTCCCATTCCCAAATCCCAATACCCCCGGCTTCATTGGCGAGAGTAATGCGCTCCATCAGCCGTTTATTAATCCACTCGGTATGCTTCAGGTCGTTAATGTCTTCAACCTGCGCGATAAAGTAGAGTGGAGTGTTGTCGCTATGGCGCACCAGCGAAACGGCCAGCAACGCCCAGACGACGTCGCCCGCGCGGGTGTAATAGCGTTTTTCCATGGAATAGCTATTAATCTCTCCGCGTGCCAGCATGTTGAGCTGTTCAAGGTCGTTGTTCAGATCTTCCGGCCAGGTTAATTGCTGGAAGGTCAGCGAACGTAGCTCCTCCTGGCTATAGCCCAGAAACTGGCACAAGGCTTTATTGGCCTGTAGCCATTGCCCCTCGGTGCCAACCAGTGCCATGCCAATCGCGGAATATTCCATGGCGTTGCGAAAGCGCGACTCGCTTTCTGAAATGTGCTTGCGTTCAGCCCGAAATGCGTACATCACCATGGTCATCATATTGGCTGGCAGCAGGATCATTAAAAACGGCAGCCAGGGTATGCTGGTCAACATGGTCAGTTTGGGAGTGTAGAGCAACGAAGGGTCGGCGGCCAACATCAGCGAAACCATCATCACGGTGCTGAGGAATATTAAAAACGCCTCCATACGCGGCAGACGGACAGCGCTCCACATCAGCAGGACAATAACGCAAGTGAACGGCCATGGAATGTACATCATCGACAGCCAACTAAGCGTTAAGGTCACCAATAGCGTAATCAGGGTCTCAAGCAGTAAACGCGGGTCACGATGGCGCAGCAGATAATGTGGTTTAAACAATAAACCTAACGGCACCAACGCCAGTGCGCCAATGGATTCTGACAGTACCCAAATGAGAAAGGTATTTAACGATGTGTCCTTCGGCAGCAACAACCACATCAATATTCCGCCTAACAGTGGCGGAACAACCGCGCTACCAAATGCCAGGCGTGCCCAGTCATTCAAATTTTGTAAGGGATTGTACCAGGGCAGCAGTTTACGCAATAACATTGCGCCAACAACTGCCTCAATAATGTTAATGACTGTATAGGCGAAATTAAGCGACTGTCCGGGGAAGAAGAGTAAAGAGGCGCCGATGCTACCGAATGAGCAAGCCAGCGCGATCCCAGGCCACATCTTTCCCGCGTGACGGTAAAAAGCCACCATCATGATAGAGGTTGGAAACCACAGCGGCGCAAGCTGCGCGCCGTAACGTGACAGTTCTAGCGAAAACAACGTAAAGATGAAAGCCACCAGACCTAAACTGGCCAGGCGCAGTAGAGGATGGGGTAAGGTAACTAAAACATGTTGGGATTGTTTACTCATTACCACTCTACCCAAATAGCCGTTGTTGCCCAGCAGAGATGCCGGACGCATCACATTTAATCTGGGATTATGCTAGTACAAACAATTTACAATTTATACGCCAGCTGCTCATAAATTAACACTCCCAAGCTATTAATTCCTAAGGCAGGTGAATAAATATAGCGGCTGTTCTAAATCTGACCATTTTAATTTGCGACAGGGACAGCATTGGTGCAGCCTGGGGTGGCATCGCGCCGCTGAAATCCCTATAATTGCCGCGTTTGGCGTTTCGGCGCCGCCCTTCCTTACATCCAGGTTAATCAGGTCGCTAAATTTATGACTGATCAGTCCCATCAGTGCGTCATTATCGGCATTGCCGGCGCATCGGCTTCCGGCAAGAGCCTTATTGCCAGTACTCTTTATCGCGAATTGCGTGAACAAGTCGGTGACGAACATATTGGCGTTATTCCCGAAGACAGCTATTACAAAGATCAAAGCCATCTGTCGATGGAAGAACGTGTAAAAACCAACTACGACCATCCGAACGCGATGGACCACAGCCTGCTGTTTCAACATCTGCAAACGCTGAAACGCGGCTCTGCCATTGAGCTGCCGGTATATAGCTATGTTGAGCACACGCGTACGCAAGACACTATTCATATCGAACCCAAGAAAGTCATCATCCTGGAAGGCATTTTGCTGCTGACGGATGCGCGTTTGCGTGACGAGATGAACTTCTCTATTTTTGTTGATACGCCGTTGGATATTTGCCTGATGCGCCGTATCAAGCGGGATGTGAACGAACGTGGTCGTTCAATGGATTCGGTGATGGCGCAATACCAGAAAACCGTCCGCCCAATGTTCCTGCAATTTATTGAGCCTTCAAAACAATACGCCGACATCATTGTGCCGCGCGGGGGTAAAAACCGCATCGCCATCGATATTCTGAAGGCTAAAATCAGTCAGTTCTTTGAATAAGTTCAGCGAATTGTGTACCGTTCAGTGATAACCTGGTTCACCCTTAACGCACCTGGCATTAAGGGTTTGAAGCACGAAAGGAGAAAGTGCCATGCGTTTATGTGACCGAGATATTGAAGCCTGGTTGGATGAAGGTCGCCTGTCGATCAATCCACGCCCTCCTGTCGAGCGAATCAATGGCGCCACGGTAGATGTGCGCCTTGGCAACAAATTCCGTACGTTCCGCGGTCATACGGCGGCGTATATCGATTTAAGCGGACCGAAAGATGAAGTCAGCGCCGCGCTGGATCGCGTGATGAGTGATGAAATCGTCCTTAAGGACGGCGAAGCCTTTTTCCTGCATCCGGGGGAACTTGCACTGGCGGTAACATTCGAATCCGTGACGCTGCCTTCCGATCTCGTCGGTTGGTTAGATGGCCGTTCTTCGCTGGCTCGTCTGGGACTGATGGTACACGTCACCGCACACCGTATCGATCCGGGCTGGTCTGGCTGTATCGTACTGGAGTTTTACAACTCCGGAAAATTACCGCTGGCTCTGCGTCCGGGGATGCCGATTGGCGCGTTAAGTTTCGAACCGCTTTCCGGTCCGGCAGCGCGACCCTACAACCGTCGTCAGGATGCGAAGTATCGCGACCAGCAGGGCGCCGTTGCCAGCCGGATCGATAAAGACTGAGTGTTTATCAGTCCATTGGGGATAGCATGAGACGATTTCTGACGACGCTGATGATTCTTCTGGTCGTGCTGGTGACCGGTTTTTCTGCGTTAGTACTGTTGGTGAATCCGAATGATTTCCGCGCGTATATGGTCAAGCAGGTTGCCGTACGTAGCGGGTATCAGCTGCAGTTGGATGGCCCCCTGCGTTGGCACGTATGGCCGCAACTGAGTATCCTCTCAGGGCGAGTGATGTTAACGGCTGAAGGCGCCAGCGAACCCCTGGTTCGTGCTGATAATATGCGTCTCGACGTTGCATTGTGGCCGCTGTTGAGCCACCAGCTCAGCGTGAAGCAGGTGATGCTCAAAGGCGCAGTGATTCAATTGACCCCGCAAACTGAGGCGGTACGCGGCAAAGATGCACCCGTTGCCCCAAAAGACAATATGTTGCCCGATCTGGCGGAAGACAAAGGATGGTCGTTTGATATCGCCCGTCTGCGCGTTGCCGACAGTGTTCTGGTGTTCCAACATGAAGACGATGAACAGGTTACCGTTCGCGATATTCGTCTGGAGATGGAACAAGATAGCCAGCACCGCGGCACGTTTGATTTCTCCGGGCGTGTGAACCGCGATCAGCGCGATCTCGCGTTATCCTTTAACGGTACGGTCGATGCCTCCGATTATCCGCACAACTTATCTGCGAATATTGAGCAGTTAAGCTGGCAACTGCAGGGGGCCGATCTGCCGCCGCAGGGGATTAACGGTCAGGGACATCTTCAGGCGCAATGGCTGGAAGAGAAAAAACAGCTTTCATTTAGCCAGATAAATTTGACCGCTAATGACTCTTCTTTCTCTGGGCAAGCGCATGTGGCCTTGTTGGAAAAACCGGAATGGGCCGTTGACCTAAAATTTGGTCAGCTCAATCTGGATAACCTACTCGTACAACATGACGCAGCGGTGACAGCAAAAGGTGAAGTTCAGCAAGGTCAGAGTCAGTCAACGCTGGCGCGCCCCGTTATTGCTTCCCAGGTTGATGCTGTTTCGTATCAGGGACTCAAGGGTTTTTCGGCAGACATCGCTTTGCAGGCTGACAAAGTGCTGTGGCGGAAAATGGCGTTTGAGAATGTCTCGGCAAAAATAGACAACCGGTTCGGCTTACTGAGCATTGCACAGTTGCAGGGAAAAAGTGATGGCGGGCTGATCTCATTGCCCGGCACGCTGGATGCCAGAAAGGGAGAACCGCGAGCGGTCTTTCATCCGCGCCTGGAAGGTGTTGAAATTGGCACTATTCTGAAGGCCTTTGATTACCCCATCGCACTCACCGGCAAGCTGTCGTTGGCGGGAGATTTTTCCGGCTCGGATATTGACGCCCAGGCGTTTCGTCACAGCTGGCAAGGGCAGGCCCATGTCGAAATGAACGATACGCGAATGGAAGGGATGAACTTCCAGCAGATGATACAGCAGGCCGTCGAGCGTAGCGGTGGAGATGCTAAAGCCCAGCAAAATATGGAGAACGTGACCCGTCTGGATCATTTTGTAACCGATATGACGCTGGATAACGGTGAGGTGACGCTGGATAACATGGTAGGGGAGTCCGCTATGTTGGCACTGACCGGCAAAGGAACGTTAGATCTGGTGAAGCAGAATTGCGACACGCTGTTTAACATTCGCGTGCTGGGCGGTTGGGATGGCGAAAGTAAGTTGATTAATTTCCTGAAGGCCACCCCGGTTCCTCTCAGAGTCTATGGTCAATGGCAATCACTGAACTACAGTCTGCAAGTTGATCAGCTTTTGCGTAAACATCTGCAGGATGAAGCAAAACGTCGCCTGAGTGACTGGGCCGATCGCAATAAAGATTCCCGCAACGGCAAAGATGTTAAAAAGTTGCTGGATAAGCTCTGATTCATATTGCCGGATGGTGGCTAATGCCCCATCCGGCTCGTGACTTACACCTCGTAATCCATCTCTTCTTCACTGTGTAGCGGTATCAGCTGGACTTTTTGCACGCGATGATTTTCCACCTGCAGGGTTTTTAGCCGATAGTCGCCAACCTGGACTTCCTCCCCGGTTTTTGGGATGCGCTGCAAATATTCCATTAAAAGCCCGGCAATGGTGTGATACTCACGTTTTTCATCTAATGGGATAGGGACGTACTGCACCAGGTCTTCCAGCGGCATATGCCCGTTAGCGGTCCATGAACCATCGGCGTTTTTCTGAATATCATGGCGGGCGTCGATTTCCTCTACCTCGTTTGGCAGATTGCCGGCGATGGTTTCCATCACATCACTCAGCGTCACAATCCCTTCGACGGAACCAAATTCATCGGCTACAAACGCGAAGTGCGTCCGGGCGTTTCGGAACTGCTCAAGCGCCGGAAGTAGCGGCAGAGTTTCCGGGAACACCAGCGGCTGGCGAATCAGGACGCGCAGGTCGAGCGGCTCGCCGCGCAGAGACTGTTGCAGCAAATCGATGACATGCACCACGCCAAGCAGTTCTTCCTGCCCGTCTTCGCCAGTGACCACCAGACGCGTATGCTGGTTTTTTTCCAGTAAGGCGCGGATTTCTGCTTCGGGAGCATTGAGGTCGATGTGTTCAATATCGTGACGCGAGGTCATGATACTGCTGACGGTACGCTGATTAAGGTTCAGCACACGTTCAATCATCCTCCGCTCCTGAGGCGCGAAAATCTGACCTTCATGATGGTCCGCCAGCATTGCCGCGGTTTCGGCATCCAGTTCGGCATCTTCTTTTTGCCCGCTCAGCAGCCGCATTACCGCTTCGGCGGTGCGCTGGCGCAGAGTATGGTTGGCTGAGAGGAAGCGACGACGGTTAAAAATAGCCAACTGGTTCAATGCTTCGATCATCACCGAGAAGCCGATGGCCGCGTACAGGTAACCTTTCGGGATATGGAAACCAAACCCTTCGGCCACCAGGCTAAAACCAATCATCAGCAGGAAGCTCAGGCACAGAATAACGATAGTTGGATGACTGTTGACAAAGCGCGTTAGCGACTTGCTCGCCAGCACCATCAGGCTGATGGCAATAATCACCGCAGCCATCATCACGGCCAGGTGATCGACCATCCCAACAGCGGTAATGACGGAATCGAGAGAGAATATGGCGTCCAGCACCACGATCTGCGCGACCACACCCCAGAACTTAGCGCCTTTACGCTGGGTGGGGTTATCGCTGTCTTTTCCTTCCAGCCGTTCGTTGAGCTCCATAGTGGCTTTAAACAGCAGGAAGAAACCGCCGAACAGCATGATCAGATCGCGGGCGCTGAAGCTGAGATCGCGAATGCTGAACAGCGGCGTGGTCAGTGTTACCAGCCAGGATATTGATGCCAGCAGCAGCAGGCGCATAACCATCGCCAGCAGTAGCCCGGTAATACGCGCCTTATCCCGCTGGGCAGGAGGTAGTTTCTCCGCGAGGATGGCAATAAAAACAAGATTATCAATGCCAAGAACAAGTTCGATCACGATTAACGTGACCAGTCCGGCCCAGATTGACGGATCGGCAATCCATTCCATAGTAAATGCTATACCCATAGTTGTATGACAATTGTCACAATTCGATCATGGGTAAAACTGGCGAAAAATGCAATGGCGAGAGGGGATTTCTCTGTCGGTTATATCAGAACAGATGCAGGATAATAGCCTTAATGTAACTACAGGAAATGATTCTATTAATCTAAATATATTTAGGAAATATCGCAGGTGGGATGTTTCTATATCAATATTGTCAACATCAATAAAATCCTAAAAATATACAAATCCAACGCTTAATATTAATCTTAAAAGCTTGGTATCGGTGGCTTGTTATCTTGCCTGATATTCGCTTAGCTGCAACAATTCTTGCGGTAATAATCAAAAGATAAATATTTCCTCATTAACCAGTGGCGCGCATTCCCGATGCGTTGCCGCTGTAAATGTGATGAAAATAAAGGGGAAGATAAAAATTTAAATTAATCAGTGCATTGGTAGCTAGTGAAGCCAGGGGCGGTAGCGTGTCTGGTCGCCTGAAACAAGCCTAAATTATTCTGTCAAGAGACCGCAGATGAATTCATTTTTTTTAGGACTGATGCCAGTTAAATTCCATTTCAATTAACGGCAAGGTAAATACGTACAGGCGAAGTCGCTATTTAGATTGCATGTGATAATTACTCTGCCAAAGTGATAAATAATCAATGATGAAATCCAAACTTAAATTGATACCAGTATTGGTATCGGTAATCTTGATAAACGGTTGTACCGTGCTTCCGGGCAGCAATATGTCTACGATGGGCAAAGATGTGATTAAACAGCAGGACGCTGATTTTGATATCGATCGCATGGTGAATGTTTATCCACTCACCCCACGGCTAGTAGAACAATTACGTCCTCGACCAAATGTTGCACAACCTAATATGTCGCTGGACCAGGAGATTGCCGGGTATCAGTACCGGGTTGGCCCGGGTGATGTTCTGAATGTGACCGTCTGGGACCATCCTGAACTCACCACCCCGGCCGGGCAGTACCGTAGCTCAAGCGATACCGGCAACTGGGTACAACCTGATGGCACGATGTTTTACCCCTACATCGGCAAAGTCAGCGTGGTAGGGAAAACGTTGGCAGAGATTCGTAGTGATATTACCGGGCGCTTAGCGAAGTACATTGCTGACCCGCAGGTGGACGTTAATATCGCCGCTTTCCGCTCGCAGAAGGCCTATGTCTCCGGGCAGGTGAACAAATCCGGTCAGCAGGCCATCACCAACGTGCCGCTTACCGTTCTCGATGCCATTAACGCCGCTGGCGGTCTCACCGAAGCGGCAGACTGGCGCAACGTTGTGCTGACTCATAAAGGGCAGGAGCAACGCATTTCACTGCAAGCACTGATGCAAAATGGCGACCTGAGCCAGAACCGACTGCTCTATCCTGGCGACATTCTGTTTGTCCCGCGTAATGACGATCTGAAAGTCTTCGTAATGGGAGAAGTGAAAAAACAGAGCACCCTCAAAATGGACTTCAGTGGCATGACGCTTACCGAAGCGCTGGGCAATGCCGAAGGTATTGACCTGACCACCTCCAATGCCAGCGGTATTTTCGTTATTCGACCATTGAAAGGCGAAGGCGGGAACAACGGCAAGATCGCCAATATCTATCAGCTTGATATGTCCGATGCGACGTCGCTGGTGATGGCAACATCATTCCGACTCCAGCCATACGATGTGGTGTACGTCACTACTGCGCCGGTTGCTCGCTGGAACCGTTTGATCAATCAGTTGCTGCCGACTATTAGCGGTGTTCGCTATATGACGGACACGGCCAGCGACCTTCACAACTGGTAATCGTCATGTTTAACAAAATCTTAGTTGTCTGTGTGGGGAACATTTGCCGTTCCCCGACGGCAGAGCGCTTGTTAAGGCAATTTCACCCGGCGTTGACGGTCTCTTCTGCCGGTCTTGGGGCGCTGGTGGGGAAAGGCGCGGATCCGTGCGCCATTAGCGTGGCGCAGGCGCACAACCTGTCACTGGATAATCATTGTGCCCGGCAGATCTCGGGACGAATGTGCCGGGAGTATGACCTGATCCTGACCATGGAAAAGCGCCATATCTCTGCCCTGTGTGAAATGGTGCCGGAGATGCGTGGCAAAGTGATGCTTTTTGGTCACTGGGACAGCGAGCGCGAAATTCCCGATCCGTATCGTAAAAGCCGTGATGCGTTTGACGCGGTGTACACATTACTTGAACGGTCTGCCCGCCAATGGGCTCAGGCACTGAACGCAGAGCAGGGAAAACGATGACAGAAAAAGTTAAACAGTCTGCTGCGCCGGTAACGGGCAATGATGAAATCGATATTGGTCGTCTGGTCGCAACGGTGGTGGAAGCCCGCTGGTGGGTACTTGGCATTACCGCGGCTTTTGCATTGTGTGCCGCGGTCTACACGCTGTTCGCCACCCCCATCTATAGTGCGGACGCGCTGGTGCAAATTGAGCAAAATACTGGAAATTCACTGGTGCAGGATATTGGCTCGGCGTTGTCGAACAAACCCCCGGCCTCGGAAGCGGAAATTCAGCTCATTCAGTCACGACTGGTATTAGGGAAAACGGTAGACGATCTCAACCTCGATATCGGCGTGACCAAAGATACGTTCCCTATTTTTGGCGCGGGCTGGGACCGGCTGATGGGCCGTCAGAACGAAACGGTTAATGTGACTACCTTCACGCTGCCAAAGGCTATGAATGAACAGACCTTCACGCTCAATGTGCTGAATGACAAAAGCTATCAACTGGTGAGTGACGGGGGTTTTAGCGTTCGGGGGCAAGTCGGCAAGGTGTTGGAACACGATGGCGTGACGATGCTGGTTGAGGCGATTCATGCCAGCCCGGAGAGCCAATTTACCGTCAGCAAATTCTCCACGCTGGGCATGATAAACACCCTGCAAAATAACCTGATGGTGACGGAAACAGGCAAAGATACCGGTGTATTGAGCCTGACTTTTACCGGTGAAGACCGCGAGCAAATCCGCCAGATCCTCGACAGTATTACCCGTAACTATCTGCAACAAAACGTGGAACGTAAATCCGAAGAGGCCGCCAAAAGTCTGGCGTTTCTGGCCAGACAGTTGCCCGAAGTGCGTAGCCACCTGGATGTTGCTGAAAACAAGCTGAACGCCTTCCGTCAGGATAAAGACTCCGTGGATTTGCCGCTGGAAGCCAAAGCGGTGCTGGATTCGATGGTGAATATCGATGCTCAGCTTAATGAACTGACCTTCAAAGAAGCGGAGATTTCCAAGCTGTTCACCAAAGCGCATCCGGCGTACCGCACGCTGCTGGAAAAACGCCAGGCGCTGGAAGATGAGAAAAGTAAGCTGAACGGGCGCGTAACGGCGATGCCGAAAACGCAGCAGGAAATTGTTCGCCTGACGCGTGATGTGGAGTCCGGTCAGCAGGTCTATATGCAGTTGCTGAACAAGCAACAGGAACTGAAGATTACCGAGGCCAGTACGGTCGGTGATGTGCGCATTGTCGATCCCGCGATTGCCCAGCCTGGCGTGCTGAAGCCGAAAACGGCGCTGATTATTCTCGGCAGTATCATTCTCGGTTTAATGCTTTCCGTGGTGGGCGTACTGCTGCGTTCTCTGTTTAATCGCGGTATTGAAAGCCCGCAGGCGCTGGAAGAGCATGGTATCAGCGTGTATGCCAGTATTCCGCTGTCTGAATGGCAAAAAGCGCGTGATAACGTTCAGACCATTAAAGGTGTGAAACGCTACAAGCAAAGCCAACTGCTGGCCGTGGGGAATCCGACGGATCTCGCCATCGAAGCGGTCCGCAGCCTGCGCACCAGCCTGCACTTTGCCATGATGCAGGCGCGTAACAACGTTTTGATGCTGACCGGCGTCAGCCCGTCGATCGGGAAAACGTTTGTCTGCGCCAACCTGGCGGCGGTCATCAGCCAGACCAACAAACGCGTGCTGTTGATCGACTGCGACATGCGCAAAGGCTATACCCACGAACTGCTGGGGACCAATAATGTCAACGGCCTGTCTGAGATCCTCATTGGCAAAGGGGATATCTCATCCAGCGCTAAACCGACATCGATTCCGCATTTTGATCTGATCCCTCGCGGTCAAATTCCTCCCAATCCTTCCGAACTGTTGATGAGCGAGCGCTTCGGCGAACTGATTGCCTGGGCCAGCTCGCACTATGACCTGGTGTTGATTGACACCCCACCAATTCTGGCGGTGACCGATGCGGCTATCGTAGGGCGCCACGTCGGAACCACGCTGATGGTAGCGCGTTATGCGGTCAACACGCTGAAAGAGGTGGAAACCAGCCTGGGCCGCTTCGAGCAAAATGGCATTCAGGTGAAAGGGGTGATCCTCAACTCGATCTTCCGCCGCTCCAGCGGGTATCAGGATTACGGCTACTACGAATACGAATACACGTCGGATTCGAAATAACTAACAGCAACGCATATCGAATGTAGGCCTGATAAGCGTAGTGCCATCAGGCAACTTTTTTTGGAAACGAAAATGACCACAGAAAACCCGCTAATTTCAATTTACATGCCAACCTGGAACCGCCAGCAGCTGGCCATTCGGGCGATTAAATCGGTGTTGCGGCAGGACTATCCTCACTGGGAGATGATCATTGTGGATGATTGCTCTTCCTCATATGAGCAGTTGCAGCAGTTTGTTGAGGAACTCAACGATCCGCGCGTGTCGTATACGCATAATCCCACCAACTCCGGGGCCTGTGCGGTGCGTAATCAGGCCATTATGCAGGCCAACGGGCAATACATTACGGGGATTGATGATGATGATGAATGGACGCCGAACCGACTGAGTGTATTTCTCAACTATCGCCATCATTTGGTCACGCGGGCGTTTCTGTATGCCAATGACTATGTCTGTGAGGGTGAAGTGTATTCGCAGCCGACCAGTCTGCCGCTCTATCCTAAGTCCGTTTATTCACGCCGCAGGTTTTATAAGCGCAACATCATTGGTAACCAGGTATTTACCTGGGCATGGCGGTTTAAAGCATGTCTGTTCGATACCACGCTGAAAGCGGCGCAGGATTACGACATCTTCCTGCGCATGGTGGTGGCGTATGGCAAACCGTGGAAGGTCAAAGAGGCAACGCAGATCCTGCATGTGAATCACGGTGAGATGCGCATTACCTCATCGCCGAATAAATTCTCCGGCTACTTTCAGTTTTACCGCAAGCACAAAGGCAAATTTGACCGGGCTAGCAAGAAATATCAGCTGTTTACCCTCTATCAGATCCGCAATAAACGGATGAACTGGCGCACGCTACTGACGCTGCTTTCTGTTCGCAACAGTAAGCGTCTGGCCGACGGACTGCGAGGACGCTAATTATGCTGGAAGATTTACGCGTGAACGGCTGGAGTCTGCGCCCCTGCTGCATGGTGGTGGCCTATCGGATTGCCCATTTTTGCTCCGTCTGGCGTAAAAAAAACATCTTAAACAACCTGTGGGCCGCTCCGATACTGGTGATGTACCGCCTTATCACCGAATGCCTGTTTGGCTATGAAATTCAGGCTGCTGCATCAATCGGTCGTCGTTTCACCATCCATCATGGCTATGGGGTGGTTATCAATAAACACGTGGTTGTGGGGGATGATTTTACCCTACGTCACGGCGTCACCATCGGCAATCTTGGCACCAACGATTTGTCCTGCCCGGTAATCGGTAACAGCGTTGAGCTGGGGGCCAATGTCACTCTGCTTGGCGACGTTGCTATTGGCGATAACGTGACGATTGGTGCCGGGAGCGTCGTGGTGGATAGCGTTCCGGACAATGCGCTGGTCGTGGGCGAGAAGGCACGGGTGAAGGTAATAAAATGAAGATATTACAATTTAATGTGCGACTCGCAGAAGGTGGGGCGGCAGGCGTGGCGTTAGATTTGCATCTGAGGTCGCTGGAAAAAGGGCTGTCGTCGCGTTTTGTCTATGGCTATGGCAAAGGCGGTAAAAAAAGCGCCAGCCATGCGAAATACCCGCAGGTTATCAAATATACGCCGCGCCTGACGTCGGCGGCGAACATTGCGCTGTTTCGTTTCGCGAACCGCGACATGTTCGGCAATCTCGACAAGCTATATCGTACGGTTACCCGCACTAACGGCCCGCTGGTACTGCATTTTCATGTGTTGCACAGCTACTGGTTGAACCTGGAAGAGGTAGTCTCCTTTTGCCAAAAAGTGAAAGCGCATAAACCGGATATCACCTTCGTCTGGACGCTGCACGATCACTGGAGTGTGACCGGGCGCTGTGCCTTTACCGATGGCTGCGAAGGCTGGAAAACGGGCTGTCTGCAATGCCCAACGCTGAGCAACTATCCGCCGGTAAAAATCGATAAAGCCCATCAACAGTTGCCCGTTAAGCGGCAGATGTTTCGTGCGATGCTGGCGCTGGGTTGCCAGTTTATCTCGCCCAGTCAGCATGTGGCCGACGCCTTCAACAGCCTGTATGGCGCGGGACGCTGCCGCATTATCAATAATGGCATTGATGTGGCAACTGAAACCATTCTTGCCGAACTACCCGCGATGCCTGAGGAGAGCGGTCGGCCGAAAATTGCCGTGGTGGCTCATGACCTGCGCTATGACGGCAAAACCAGTCAGCAACTGGTGCGAGCTATTACCGCGCTCGGAGACAAAATTGAGTTGCATACCTTCGGCAAATTTTCGCCATTTGCGGGAGATAACGTCATCAATCACGGTTTTGAGAGCGATAAGCGCACGTTGATGAGTGCGCTTAATCAGATGGATGGACTGGTGTTCAGCTCCCGTGTCGATAACTACCCGCTGATTCTGTGCGAAGCGCTGTCCATCGGCGTACCGGTAATAGCCACGCACAGCGATGCCGCGCAGGAAGTGCTGGCTAAATCAGGTGGAAAAACGTTCAGCGAAGCTGAAGTGTTGCAACTAGTGCAGCTGAAAAAATCAGACATTGCGCAGGCGGTATTTGACACGTCGCTTGCCGCATTTAGCCAGCGCAGCCAGTTGGCATACAGTGGACAACAGATGCTGGAGGAATATGTCTCGTTCTATCAGAATCTGTAGCTATCTGGTGCTACCGCTGCTTTATCTGCTAGTAAACGTCAAACTCGCCCAGCTTGGCGAGAGCTTCCCGATAACTATCGTCACCTTTTTACCCGTTCTGCTGTTGCTGTTTATCGAGCGCATCAATATCAAAAAATTAATGATCGCGCTGGGCGTAGGGGGCGGACTGACGGCATTTAACTATCTGTTCGGTCAGTCACTGGATGCCAGCAAGTACGTGACGTCCGCCATGTTGTTTATCTATACCGTGGTGATTATTGGCATGGTATGGAGTATTCGCTTCAAAACCATTTCACCGCATAACTACATTAAAATCTTGCGCTTTTTCTGGCTGGTCGTGGGACTGGTGGTGGGGTTAGCTGCAGCTGAAATGGCACAGATAATTCTCAGCGGCGGCAGCAGTTTAATGGAAGTTATTTCGAAATATCTTATTTACAGTAACAGCTATGTTCTGAACTTTATTAAGTTTGGTGGGAAACGAACCACCGCGCTCTATTTCGAACCGGCATTCTTCGCTCTGGCGTTAATCTCAATTTGGCTCAGTATCAAACAGTTTGGTATCAAAACACCTAAGTCCGATGCTATGATTCTGGTAGGGATAATATTATCGGGATCGTTTTCAGGAGTAATGACGTTTATTTTGTTTTACCTCCTGGAATGGGCGTTTCAGTACCTAAATAAGGATGCGATAAAAAAGAAGCTACCTCTGGCGATAATCTCATTAAGCGTGTTTTTAGTTGGTGTGATATTTGCTTTTCCGTACATCGCAACGCGGCTTGGTGATTTAGGAACTGAAGGTTCGTCATCGTATTATCGTATCGTAGGACCATTAGTGATGGTCGGTTATTCGTTACTGAACGTTGATGGCGTAGTGAGATTTGGCTCACTTTATGAATACGTCGCGTCATTCGGAATTTTTAACGGTGCAGATGTCGGTAAAACAATAGACAATGGCTTGTATCTGCTGATTATTTATTTTTCATGGTTCGCGGTGATATTAACCCTATGGTACATGGGGAAGGTCATGAAAATGATGATCAATGCGTTTGGCGATAATCAGAATTATCGGGTGCAGCTTTATCTTTTTACACCATTGTCACTGTTTTTTACAGGTTCAGTATTTAGTCCGGAATACGCATTTTTAATTGTGTGTCCGTTTATTTTGCGCAAGGCGCTGAATATCGCGAGGTAACTCACATGCTGCTCAGTATCATTACCGTCGCCTTTCGCAATCTGGAAGGGATCGTCAAAACTCACGCGTCGCTGGCACATCTGGCGCAAGCGGGTGATATCAGTTTTGAGTGGATTGTTGTTGATGGCGGCTCCTCGGATGGTACGTCGGCGTTTCTTGAAGGACTCAGTGGAGAACACCGGTTACGGTTTGTCAGCGAGCCGGATAACGGCATCTATGATGCGATGAACAAAGGCATCGCCATGGCGCGCGGGCGGTTTGCACTGTTCCTCAACTCCGGGGATATTCTGCATGCGAATGCGGCTTGTTTTATCCGCCAGCTAAAAATGCAGAGTGACCAAACTATGGTCATTGGCGATGCGTTGCTGGATTTCGGCAATGGCAACAAAATTAAGCGTCGGGCAAAACCGGGTTGGTATATTTATCACAGCCTGCCCGCCAGCCATCAGGCAATATTTTTTCCGCTCTCAGGACTGAATGTCTGGCATTATGATTTGCAATATAAAATATCGTCAGATTACGCGTTGGCAGCCAAATTATACAAGTCCGGTTACGCTTTTAAAAAGCTGCGCGGGCTGGTGTCGGAATTTTCTATGGGCGGAGTGTCAACGACGAATAATCTGGAATTGTGCCGGGATGCCAAAAAAGTACAGCGCCAGATATTACACATGCCAGGTTTTTGGACCGGATTGTCAGGGTATTTGCGTCTGCGCACAACCGATAAAACAAAAACCTTATATGGAAAAACGTAAGGGCACAGTATGCAAGACTTAAGCGGATTTAAAGTGCCTGGAGGTTTTCGCGGCGGCGGCGCTATTAAAGTGCAATTATGGTGGGCGGTGCAAGCAACATTATTTCGCTGGTCTCCACAGGTCATGTATCGCTGGCGTGCATTTTTATTACGGATGTTTGGCGCAAAAATAGGAAAAAACGTAGTCATTCGGCCTTCAGTAAAAATTACTTATCCGTGGAAACTAACTCTGGGAGATTATGCCTGGGTGGGTGATGACGCGGTTTTATATACGTTAGGTGATATTACGATTGGGGCCCACGCAGTTATTTCGCAAAAAAGTTATTTATGCACCGGGAGTCATGATTATGCCAGCCAACATTTTGATATTAACGCCACACCGATAGTGGTTGGCGATAAATGCTGGCTGGCGACAGATGTCTTTGTCGCGCCTGGCGTGACGATTGGCGATGGCACCGTCGTCGGAGCACGAAGCAGCGTATTTAAATCGCTGCCAGCAAATGTCATTTGTCGGGGAAATCCCGCAGTAGTCACGCGCGAACGCGTCGAGAAAGTTACTCCCTGAGGGGATCACTGAAGAGGTTATAACATGTCAAAAGTCGCTCTCATTACTGGCGTAACCGGGCAGGATGGTTCTTACCTGGCAGAACTCCTGCTGGAAAAAGGGTACGAAGTACACGGTATTAAGCGTCGCGCTTCATCATTCAACACCGAACGTGTGGACCACATCTACCAGGATCCGCATTCAGGCAATCCCAAATTTCATCTGCACTATGGCGATTTGACGGACTCCTCCAATCTGACCCGTATTTTACAGGAAGTCCAACCGGATGAAGTCTATAACCTGGGTGCCATGAGCCACGTTGCGGTGTCGTTTGATTCACCGGAATACACCGCAGATGTTGATGCGATCGGCACCTTGCGCTTGCTGGAGGCGATCCGCTTCCTTGGTCTGGAAAAAAAGACCCGTTTTTATCAGGCGTCTACCTCTGAGCTGTACGGTCTGGTTCAGGAAATCCCGCAGAAAGAGAGCACGCCGTTCTATCCGCGTTCACCGTATGCCGTTGCTAAGCTGTACGCCTACTGGATAACCGTCAACTACCGTGAGTCTTACGGGATGTATGCCTGTAACGGCATTCTGTTTAACCACGAGTCTCCGCGCCGCGGCGAAACCTTTGTCACTCGCAAAATTACCCGGGCGATCGCCAACATCGCTCAGGGGCTGGAGTCTTGCCTGTACCTGGGCAACATGGATTCACTGCGCGACTGGGGGCATGCCAAAGATTACGTCAGGATGCAATGGATGATGCTGCAGCAGGATAAGCCGGAAGATTTCGTGATTGCCACCGGCGTGCAGTATTCCGTGCGCCAGTTTGTAGAAATGGCGGCAGCTCAGTTGGGGATTAAATTGCGCTTTGAAGGTGAGGGCGTGAATGAAAAAGGCATCGTGGTTTCCGTGACCGGACATGATGCGCCGGGCGTGAAGCCAGGCGATGTCATGATTGCCGTTGACCCGCGCTACTTCCGTCCGGCTGAGGTGGAAACGCTGCTGGGCGATCCGGCCAAAGCACATGAAAAACTGGGCTGGAAACCGGAAATCACGCTGCGCCAGATGATCTCGGAAATGGTTGCTAACGATCTTGATGCGGCGAAGAAACATTCCCTGCTTAAGTCGCACGGTTACGAGGTCGCCATCGCGCTGGAGTACTGAGGATGAAGACACAACGTATTTTTGTGGCGGGCCATCGCGGGATGGTGGGGTCCGCCATCGTCAGACAATTGTCGCAGCGAAATAATGTGGAGCTGGTGCTGCGTACCCGCGACCAGCTTAATCTGCTGGACGCCAGTGCGGTGCAGGCGTTTTTTGCCGCTGAACGTATTGACCAGGTTTATCTGGCGGCGGCAAAAGTAGGAGGGATTGTGGCAAACAATACTTATCCTGCTGATTTTATTTATGAAAATATGATGATTGAGAGCAACATTATTCATGCTGCACATCTGCATAACGTGAATAAACTGTTGTTTCTCGGGTCATCCTGTATTTATCCCAAGCAAGCTACCCAGCCAATCGCCGAGAGTGAACTGTTGCAGGGGACACTTGAACCGACCAATGAGCCGTATGCGATTGCCAAAATTGCCGGGATCAAGCTGTGTGAATCGTATAACCGACAGTATGGCCGTGATTATCGCTCGGTGATGCCGACCAATCTGTATGGGCCGCATGACAACTTTCATCCGAGTAAGTCGCATGTGATCCCGGCGCTGCTGCGCCGCTTTCATGAAGCTCGCGGGCAAAATGCTCCGGATGTGGTGGTATGGGGCAGCGGGACGCCAATGCGTGAATTTCTGCATGTCGACGATATGGCGGCGGCCAGTATCCACGTGATGGAGTTGGCTCAGGAAGTGTTGCAGGAATATACCCAGCCGATGCTGTCGCATATCAACGTGGGGACCGGCCTGGACTGCACCATCCGTGAACTGGCGCAGACTATTGCGGAGGTCGTGGGCTACAAGGGGCGCGTGGTGTTTGACGCCAGCAAACCGGACGGCACGCCGCGCAAATTGCTCGACGTTACGCGTCTGCATCAGTTGGGCTGGTATCACGAGATATCTCTGCAAGCGGGGCTTGCCAGTACATATCAGTGGTTCCTTGAAAACCAGCAGCGTTACCGGGGGTAAGCATGTTTTTACGTCATGAGGATTTTGCCACCGTTGTACGTTCAACTCCGCTGATTTCCATCGATTTGATCGTGGAAAACGCCCACGGTGAATTTCTGCTTGGCAAGCGCCTCAATCGTCCTGCGCAGGGGTACTGGTTTGTGCCTGGCGGTCGGGTGCAAAAAGATGAACCGCTGCACGCGGCCTTTGAGCGGCTTACTGAAGCTGAGCTGGGGTTACGTTTACCGCTGTCCGTTGCGCAGTTTTACGGTGTCTGGCAGCACTTCTATGACGACAACTTTTCCGGGAAAGATTTCTCAACGCATTACATCGTGCTGGGATTTCGTCTGCGGGTGTCGGAAAACGACCTGCAACTGCCTGACGTTCAACATGACGCGTACCGCTGGCTGGCAATTGAAGAGATTCTGGCCAGTGACCACGTGCACGACAACAGCCGGGCTTACTTCTGTGAGAAGAGTCAGGCCGGAGCACCCGGGCTATGAAGATCCTTGTGTATGGCATCAACTATTCGCCGGAGTTGACCGGTATCGGTAAATACACCGGTGAAATGGTGGAGTGGATGGCGCAACAGGGGCATGACGTACGGGTGATCACCGCGCCGCCTTATTATCCGCAGTGGAAAGTCAACGGTCGCTATTCATCCTGGCGCTACCGTCGTGAAGAGGGCGATGCCATCGTCTGGCGTTGCCCGCTGTATGTGCCTGAGCAGCCCTCCACGCTCAAGCGTCTACTGCATTTAGGCAGTTTCGCCCTGAGCAGTTTCTTCCCACTGCTGGCGCAACGCCGCTGGAAGCCGGATCGCATCATTGGGGTAGTGCCGACGCTGTTTTGTACGCCGGGAATGCGCCTGCTGGCGAAGCTGTCCGGGGCGCGCACGCTGCTGCATATTCAGGATTACGAAGTTGATGCCATGTTGGGACTTGGCATGGCGGGCAAAGGCAAGCGCGGTATGGTGGCAAAACTGGCCAGCGCCTTTGAGCGCAGTGGGCTGTTGAATATGGATCATATTTCGACCATTTCTCGCTCAATGATGAACAAAGCACAGGAAAAGGGCGTTGATGCACAGAAGGTTATTTTCTTTCCGAACTGGTCAGAAGTAGCGCGTTTTCGCGATGTGGACGCCGCTGATGCTCTGGCGTTGCGCCAGCAGCTGGGCTTGCCTGATGAAAAAAAAATCATTCTCTACTCGGGCAATATCGGTGAAAAGCAAGGGCTGGAGAGTGTGATCGACGCAGCGGCCCTGTTGAGCGAGCGGCCCTGGCTGTTTGTGATTGTCGGGCAGGGCGGGGGTAAAGCGCGGCTGGAGAGTATGGCCAGCGAACGCGGCCTGAACAATGTGATGTTCTTTCCGCTGCAATCTTATGACGCGCTGCCTGCGCTGCTCAAGATGGCGGACTGTCATCTGGTGGTACAAAAGCGCGGTGCGGCGGATGCTGTACTGCCCTCCAAACTGACCAATATCCTCGCCGTTGGTGGTAACGCGGTGATTACCGCCGAGCCGGAAACCGAGCTGGGGCAGCTCTGTAACATTGTTCCAGGCATCGCAGTATGCGTGGAGCCGGAATCGGTAAACGCGCTGGTTTGCGGTATCCAACAAGCGTTGAGGATGCCAAAAGTCAATACGGTGGCACGTGACTATGCCGAACGCACGCTGGATAAAGATAACGTGCTTAGCCAATTTATTGCTGATATTCGGGGTTAATGATGAGTCAAAGCAAACTCTTTCCGGTAGTGATGGCCGGTGGCTCGGGTAGCCGTTTATGGCCTCTGTCCCGCGTATTGTATCCAAAGCAGTTCCTGTGCCTGAAAGGTGATCTCACCATGCTGCAGACAACGATCTGTCGTCTGAACGGCGTGGAGTGTGAAAGCCCGGTGGTTATCTGTAATGAACAACACCGTTTCATCGTCGCGGAACAGCTACGGCAACTGCACAAGCTGACTGAGAACATTATTCTCGAACCCGCCGGTCGTAACACGGCACCGGCGATAGCGCTGGCCGCACTGGCGGCAAAACGTCAGTGTCCGGGGGACGATCCGCTGCTGCTGGTATTGGCGGCCGATCACATGATTGCCGACGAAGAGGCTTTTCGCGAGGCGGTTCGCAATGCAATGCCCTATGCCAGTGCGGGTAAGCTGGTGACGTTTGGTATCGTGCCGGACCAGCCGGAAACGGGCTATGGCTATATCCGCCGTGGCGAGGTTTCGCCAACGAATACCGACGCCGTGGCGTTCGAAGTAGCGCAGTTTGTTGAAAAGCCCAATCTGGAAACCGCGCAGGCTTATGTGGCGAACGGCGATTACTACTGGAACAGCGGCATGTTCTTGTTCCGCGCCGGACGTTATCTGGAAGAACTGAAAAAATATCGCCCCGACATTCTTCAGGCCTGTGAGAATGCCATGAGTGCGGTTGACCCCGATCTCGATTTTATCCGCGTTGATGAACAGGCGTTTCTCGACTGTCCGGAAGAGTCTGTGGACTATGCGGTAATGGAACGTACGGCCGATGCGGTGGTAATGCCCATGAACGCAGGCTGGAGCGATGTTGGCTCCTGGTCATCGCTGTGGGAAATCAGCGCCCATACCGCCGAAGGCAATGTGCATCATGGCGACGTCATTAGCCACAAAACGGAGAACAGCTACGTGTATGCCGAATCTGGCCTGGTGACGACCGTCGGGGTGAAGGATCTGGTGGTGGTGCAGACCAAAGATGCGGTGCTGATCGCCGATCGCAACGCGGTGCAGGACGTCAAAAAAGTGGTGGAGCAAATTAAAGCTGACGGACGACATGAACACCATATTCACCGTGAAGTTTACCGTCCGTGGGGCAAGTACGACTCCATTGATGCCGGAGACCGTTACCAGGTGAAGCGAATTACCGTTAAACCAGGTGAGGGATTGTCCGTGCAGATGCATCATCACCGGGCTGAACACTGGGTGGTGGTGGCCGGTACCGCGAAAGTGACGATCAATGATGATATCAAACTGCTCGCTGAAAACGAGTCTGTCTATATTCCGCTGGGGGCGACCCATTGTCTGGAGAACCCGGGGAAAATCCCGCTCGATCTGATTGAAGTGCGCTCCGGATCTTACCTCGATGAGGATGATGTGGTGCGGTTTGCGGACAGATACGGGCGCGCCTGATGCAGGATGCGCCGCGCTTATCCGGCCTACAACACCGTAGGCCCGGTAAGCGAAGCGCGCCGGGAAATGCATTTAACACTCATTAAAAGGCTCATTAAGAGTCAGGGCCTCCTGTTGCCTGAAGAAGGGTAAATCATGACGAAATTAACCTGTTTCAAAGCCTACGATATTCGCGGCAGGCTGGGCGAAGAGCTGAATGAAGATATCGCGTGGCGTATTGGCCGAGCTTACGGTGAGTTCCTGAAGCCAAAAACGATTGTCCTCGGTGGTGATGTGCGCCTGACCAGCAAGACGCTAAAGCTGGCGTTGGCGAAAGGACTTCAGGATGCGGGGGTGGATGTGCTGGATATTGGCATGTCGGGTACCGAAGAGATTTATTTCGCCACCTTCCACCTGGGTATTGACGGCGGTATTGAAGTGACCGCCAGCCATAATCCGATGGATTACAACGGCATGAAGCTGGTGCGGGAAGGGGCACGGCCCATCAGCGGTGATACCGGTCTGCGCGACGTACAGCGCCTGGCGGAAGCCAACGACTTCCCGGCGGTTGATGAGACAAAACGTGGCCGCTACCAGCGTATTACTACCCGTGATGCCTACATTGACCACCTGCTGGGTTACATCAATCCCGCCAATTTGAAACCGATGAAGCTGGTGCTCAATTCCGGCAACGGCGCGGCAGGTCCGGTGGTTGACGCCATTGAAGCCCGTTTTAAAACATTGGGCGTGCCGGTCGAGTTTATCAAAATCCACAATACGCCGGATGGCAACTTCCCCAACGGTATTCCCAATCCTCTGCTGCCGGAATGTCGGGCTGACACGCGCAACGCGGTGATTGAACATGGCGCGGATATGGGGATTGCCTTCGACGGTGATTTTGACCGCTGCTTCCTGTTCGATGAAAAAGGTCAGTTCATTGAGGGTTACTACATTGTCGGCCTGCTGGCGGAGGCGTTTCTGGAGAAGAATCCGGGGGCGAAGATTATCCACGACCCGCGTCTGTCCTGGAACACAGTGGACGTGGTGACGGCGGCAGGCGGTAAACCGGTGATGTCAAAAACCGGGCACGCGTTTATCAAAGAGCGGATGCGCCACGAAGATGCCGTCTATGGCGGTGAAATGAGTGCGCATCACTATTTCCGTGACTTTGCCTACTGTGACAGCGGCATGATCCCGTGGCTGCTGGTGGCTGAACTGCTTTGTCTGAAAGGACAGTCGCTGGGCGAACTGGTCCGCGACCGGATGGTGGCCTATCCGGCGAGTGGTGAAATAAACAGCACGCTGGCAGAGCCGGCGGCAGCGATTGCGCGCGTGGAGCAGCATTTTTCCCGTGAGGCGCTGACGGTAGACAGAACGGACGGTATCAGCATGTCGTTTGTCGACTGGCGCTTCAATTTACGCTCTTCCAATACCGAACCGGTGGTGCGCCTGAACGTGGAATCGCGCGGAGATATTCCGTTGATGGAAGCGCGAACGCGCACTCTTCTGGCGTTACTGAATCAGTAATGCTGGTGCTTCCTTTGCCCGATTCTGGGCAAAGGGTGACTAACAGGAACCACGATGACACATCTAAAGAAGCGCGAGCGCGCCAAAACCAATGCGTCGTTAATTTCGATGGTGCAACGCTTTTCAGATATCACCATCATGTTTGGCGGGTTGTGGGTAATCTGCGAATTAAGCGGTTTGCCTTTCCTGTACATGCACCTGCTGGTGGCGCTGATCACGCTGGTCGTTTTTCAGATGCTCGGTGGCATAACGGATTTTTATCGCTCCTGGCGTGGTGTCAAAATGACCACTGAGCTGGTGCTGTTGCTGCAAAACTGGACGCTGAGCCTGATTTTTTGCGCAGGTCTGATCGCCTTTAATAACGATTTTGATAACCGTCTCGCCGTCTGCCTGGAGTGGTATCTGCTATCCAGCGTTGGCCTGGTGTTGAGTCGTTCGTTTATTCGCTACGGTGCGGGATGGCTGCGTAATCGCGGGTACAACACTCGTCGGGTGGCGGTGGCAGGGGACCTGCCAGCTGGACAAATGCTGCTGGACAGTTTTCGCCATGAACCGTGGCTGGGGTTTGAAGTAGCGGGGGTCTATCACGACCCTATCCCTGGAAAAAACTCCCGCGACTGGGCCGGTAATCTGCAACAACTGGTGGATGACGCCAAAGCCTCACGCATTCATAACGTTTATATCGCCATGTCGATGAGCGATGGTGCCAGCGTCAAAAAATTGGTGCGCGAGCTGGCCGATACCACCTGTTCAGTGATCCTTATTCCTGATGTGTTTACCTTCAACATTCTACATTCACGGATTGAAGAGATGAACGGCATTCCGGTGGTGCCGCTGTATGACACGCCACTCTCGGGGATTAATCGTCTGTTAAAGCGCGCGGAAGATATCGTGCTGGCTTCACTGATCCTGCTGCTTATTTCCCCGGTGCTATGTGGCATAGCGCTACTGGTAAAACTGACCTCCAAAGGACCGGTGATTTTCCGCCAGACCCGTTACGGCATGGATGGGAAGCCGATCAAAGTCTGGAAGTTTCGCTCAATGAAAGTGATGGAAAACGATGCGGTGGTGACGCAGGCGACGCAAAACGATCCGCGCGTTACTCCTGTGGGGAATTTCCTGCGTCGGACGTCGCTTGATGAACTGCCGCAGTTTATTAACGTGCTGACGGGAGGGATGTCTATCGTCGGACCACGTCCGCATGCGGTGGCGCATAACGAACAGTACCGCCAACTGATTGAGGGATACATGTTACGCCATAAGGTGAAACCGGGTATTACCGGCTGGGCGCAAATCAACGGCTGGCGCGGTGAAACCGATACGCTGGAAAAAATGGAGAAACGTGTGGAGTTTGACCTCGAATACATTCGCGAGTGGAGCGTGTGGTTCGATATCAAAATTGTTTTTCTGACGATATTCAAAGGCTTTGTTAACAAAGCGGCGTATTAACATGAGTTTACGAGAAAAAACGCTTAATGGCGCAAAGTGGTCGGCGATTGCCACGGTGATCATTATTGGCCTCGGACTTATTCAGATGACCGTCCTGGCGCGAATTATTGATAACCACCAGTTCGGGTTGTTAACCGTGTCGCTGGTGATCATAGCGCTGGCCGATACGCTGTCGGATTTCGGCATCGCCAACTCAATTATTCAACGCAAAGAGATTGGTTATCTGGAGCTGACAACGCTGTACTGGCTCAACGTTGGGCTGGGGATCGTGGTCTGTGTGGCGATGTTTCTGCTTAGCGAGACGATTGCCAGCGTGCTCAATAATCCCGAACTGGCGCCGCTCATCAAAACCTTATCACTGGCGTTTGTGGTGATACCGCACGGGCAGCAGTTTCGCGCGCTGATGCAAAAAGAGCTGGCCTTCAACAAAATTGGCATGATTGAAACTAGTTCGGTGCTGGCTGGATTTACCTTTACCGTGGTCAGCGCCCATTTCTGGCCGCTCGCGCTGACGGCCATTCTTGGGTATCTGGTGAATAGTACGCTACGTACGCTGCTGTTCGGCTATTTTGGCCGCCGGATTTACCGACCCGGGCTGCATTTTTCACTGGCATCCGTTTCGTCGAACCTGCGTTTTGGCGCATGGCTGACGGCAGACAGCATCATCAATTACATCAATACCAACCTTTCCACGCTGGTTTTAGCCCGCACGTTGGGAGCTGGCGTGGCGGGCGGATTCAATCTCGCCTGGAACGTGGCGGTTGTCCCGCCGATCAAACTGAACCCGATTATCACCCGCGTGCTGTTTCCGGCGTTTGCCAAAATCCAGGACGACAGTGAAAAACTACGGGTGAATTTTTACAAGCTGCTGTCAGTGGTTGGGATTATCAACTTCCCGGCGCTACTGGGACTGATGGTGGTGTCGAATAACGTGGTGCCGCTGGTATTCGGCGATAAGTGGAACGGCATTATTCCGGTCCTGCAACTATTGTGCATTGTGGGTCTGCTGCGCTCGGTGGGGAATCCAATAGGATCGCTCTTGATGGCGAAAGCCCGGGTCGATATCAGCTTCAAATTCAATGTGTTCAAAACCTTTCTGTTTATTCCTGCCATTTTCATTGGCGGTCATCTGGCGGGGGCGATTGGCGTGGCGCTGGGCTTTCTGTTGGTCCAGGTGATTAACACGATCCTCAGCTACTTCGTGATGATCAAGCCTGTTCTTGGCTCCAGCTACCGTCAGTACATGCTCAGCCTGTGGCTGCCGTTGTATCTCTCCTTACCAACCCTTGTGGTGAGCTATGCGTTGGGCTTAACCCTGCGCAACCAGGTGCCATTAAGCGCGCTGCTGGGGATCCAGATAGCGGCAGGAGCACTGGTGTTTGCGCTAATGATTGTGTTGTCGCGCCATCCGCTGGTGGTGGAAATAAAACGCCAACTCTGTCGCAGTGAAAAAATGAAAACCTTGCTCCGTGCGGGATAAGAACAACGTTTTAAGAGGTCATAATGAAATTACTAATTTTAGGCAACCATACCTGCGGGAACCGAGGGGATAGCGCGATCCTGCGCGGTTTGCTGGATGCCATTAACGCGTTGCGTCCCGAGACCGAAGTGGATGTGATGAGCCGTTACCCGGTGAGTTCTTCGTGGTTGCTAAACCGCCCGATTATGGGCGACCCGCTGTATTTGCAGATGAAGCAACATAACAACGCAGCGGGTGTTATGGGGCGCGTGAAGAAAGTGCTGCGTCGTCGCTATCAGCATCAGGTACTACTCTCGCGTGTTACCGATTCCGGTAATCTGCGCAATATCGCTATCGCCCAGGGCTTTACCGATTTTGTCCGTCTGCTGTCGCGCTATGACGCCATCATCCAGGTCGGCGGATCGTTCTTTGTCGATCTGTATGGCGTGCCGCAGTTTGAACATGCCCTGTGTTCGTTTATGGCGAAAAAACCGCTGTACATGATTGGTCACAGCGTGGGGCCATTCCAGGATGAGCAGTTTAATCAACTGGCGAACTACGTGTTTGGTCACTGTAATGCGCTGATTTTACGTGAATCCGTCAGTCTGGATCTGATGAAGCGCAGCGCAATTACCACGGATAAAGTCGAAACAGGCGTGGATACGGCCTGGCTGGTCGACAACCATCATGAGGATTTTGAGCCAGGTTATTCGGTACAGCACTGGTTAGACATGGCGGCTAAACAGAAGACCGTTGCCATTACATTGCGTGAGCTGGCTCCTTTTGATAAGCGTCTGGGGACAACGCAGCAAGCCTATGAGCAAGCCTTTGGCGGGGTGGTGAATCGCATCCTTGATGAAGGTTACCAGGTGATAGCGCTGTCAACTTGCACCGGTATTGATAGTTACAACAAAGATGACCGCATGGTGGCGTTAAACCTGCGCCAGTATGTTAACGATCCGGCCCGATATCATGTGGTGATGGATGAACTTAACGATCTGGAGATGGGGAAGATTCTGGGCGCATGCGATCTGACGGTGGGAACTCGCTTGCATTCTGCCATCATCTCGATGAATTTTATGACGCCTGCCATCGCCATTAACTACGAGCACAAATCGGCCGGGATCATGCAACAACTGGGGTTACCGGAGATGGCTGTTGATATTCGTCATCTTCTCGATGGCAGTCTCGAAGGGAAGGTTGCCGATACTCTCGGACAGTTACCTGAGCTGCGCATACGTCTCGGCGACGCGGTTATGCGCGAACGCGAACGTGGGGTACGCATGGTGCAGTCGGTTTTAACGCGTATTGAGGGGGAAAAATGAAGATTGGTTTTTTTCTGCTTAAATTTCCGCTCTCCTCCGAGACATTTGTACTCAATCAGATAACCGCATTTATCGATATGGGCTACGACGTGGAGATTGTCGCTTTGCAGAAGGGCGATCTTGAAAATACTCATGCCTCCTTTAATACCTACCGTCTGGGTGAAAAAACGCGCTGGTTGCTGAATGAACCGGAAAGCAAACTGGCGAAACTGAAATATAGGGCAGCGGCGGCTCTGCACGGTATTACCCGCGCAGCGACCTGGAAAGCGCTCAATGTTGCACGCTATGGCGATGAGGCGCGCAATCTGATTTTGGCAGCTATTTGCGGCGGGAATCCGCAAGCGTTTCAGGCAGATGTCTTTATTGCTCATTTTGGGCCAGCAGGCGTAACGGCCGCCAAGCTGCGTGAGCTTGGGATGATCCGCGGAAAAATCGCCACGGTATTTCATGGGGTTGATGTTTCGCACCGGGGCGTTTTGGCCCGCTATACCCCTGAGTATCAACAACTGTTTCAGCGTGGAGATTTGATGTTACCCATCAGCAATCTCTGGGCCGGACGTTTGAAAAGTATGGGGTGCCCGCCGCAAAAAATCGCGGTTTCGCGTATGGGTATTGATATGACGCGTTTTACCCCTCGCCAACTAAAAGCACCAGCCGCACCGCTGGAAATAATCTCTGTCGCCCGGTTAACCGAGAAAAAAGGACTGCACCTCGCCATCGAAGCTTGTCGTCAGTTAAAAGAGCAAGGCATCTCATTTCGCTATCGCATTCTGGGGATTGGCCCGTGGGAGCGTCGGTTACGGACGCTGATCGAGCAATATCAGCTTGATGATGTGATTGAGATGCCCGGCTTTAAACCCAGTCATCAGGTAAAGGAGATGCTTGAACAGGCGGATGTATTTTTGCTGCCTTCGATCACCGGAAGAGACGGCGATATGGAAGGGATCCCGGTGGCGCTGATGGAGGCGATGGCGGTGGGTATTCCGGTGATTTCCACCGTTCACAGCGGGATCCCGGAGCTGGTCGAGTCGGGTAAATCAGGCTGGCTGGCACCGGAAAACGACGCGCAGGCACTGGCAGAACGTTTAGCGGCATTTAGCCTGCTCGACAGTGAGCAGGTACAGTCGATTGTGCAGTGTGCGCGCGAAAAAATTGAAAATGAATTTAATCAGTTAGCTATCAATAAACAGTTAGCCAGTCTGCTGCAAACGATGTAAATCGAGGTTGTATGTCAGAGAACAAACTCTCACGCCGTACTTTTCTGACGGCGGGCTCTGCGCTTGTCGTGCTGCATTCTCCCGTTGTTCGCGCGCTTGAATCATCGGGCAGCGTCAACATTCAGGATTACAACCCACAGGATTGGGTGGCCTCTTTCAGGCAGGCGTTCAAAGAAGGGCAAATGGTCGTCGTACCAAAAGGCCTGGAATGTAAGGATCTCAATACTGCTATTGTTATTCCGCCAGGCAAAACGCTCTTCCTACAAGGGCGAATAAGTGGCAATGGCCGTGGGCGCTTTATTCTGCAGGATGGATGTAAAGTGGTGGGCGAGCAGGGCGGGAGCCTGAAGAACGTTACCCTGGATGTACGTGGTTCGGACTGTGTAATAAAAGGGATTGCCATGAGCGGTTTCGGTCCGGTGACGCAAATCTATATCGGCGGTAAAACTTCAAGGCTGATGCGTAATCTGATTATCGATGATATTACTGTCACACGCGCTAACTATGGGATTTTGCGTCAGGGTTTTCATAACCGAATGGACGGCGTAAAGATCACGAACAGCCGTTTTAGCGATTTACAGGGGGATGCCATAGAGTGGAATGTGGCGATCAACGACAGCAACATCCTCATTTCTGACCATGTCATTGAACGTATTAACTGTACCAATGGCAATGTGAACTGGGGCATCGGTATCGGGCTGGCGGGCAGTACCTATGACAATAGCTATCCTGATGAACTGGCGGTAAAAAACTTCGTGGTGGCGAACATCACCGGTACCGACTGTCGGCAGTTAGTTCATGTGGAGAACGGCAAGCATTTTATCATTCGTAATATTACCGCGCGAAATATCACCCCGGATTTCAGTAAGAAAGCGGGCATTGATAATGCGACGGTTGCTATTTATGGATGTGATAACTTCGTGATCGATAATATCAATATGGAGAACAGCGCAGGTATGCTCATTGGTTATGGCGTTATCAAAGGTCGATATTTATCCATTCCACAAAACTTTAAGCTAAATAATATCCATCTCGATAACACCAAACGTGAATACAAATTACGCGGAATTCAGATCTCCTCTGGTAATGCAACGTCATTCGTGGCCATCACCAACGTGGAGATGAAGCATGCCACGCTTGAGTTGCACAACCAACCGCAGCACCTTTTTTTACGTAACGTCAGGGTGATGCAGCAATCAGCTACGGGTCCCGCACTTAAGATGCACTTCGATCTGCGCCAGGACGTACGCGGTAAGTTTATGGCCAGGCAGGACACATTACTCTCACTGGCCAACGTACATGCAGTAAACGAAGCTGGGCAAAGTTCAGTTGACATTGACCGTATAAACCATCAGGTCGTCAATGTCGAAGCGGTGAATTTTCGACTACCGGGGCAGGGGAGGTAACTTTGCGACCATTCCTGGCTCAAGTCGCACATACTTGAGCTTAAGATTACTGCATTCTACAGATAAGCGGCGTAACATACGCGGCAACTGTACAATGTAATTCATACTGGCTAAAACAAGCTAAAAAGCTATAATTCAGCAACTAATGAATAGGTGAATGACTTAATGATTAATTTGAAAGCAGTTATTCCGGTAGCGGGTCTGGGGATGCACATGTTGCCAGCCACGAAGGCAATCCCTAAAGAGATGCTGCCGATCGTAGACAAGCCGATGATTCAATACATTGTCGACGAAATTGTAGCTGCAGGTATCAAAGAAATCGTTCTGGTAACTCATGCGTCTAAGAACGCGGTTGAGAACCACTTCGACACCTCTTACGAACTCGAATCGTTGCTTGAGCAGCGTGTTAAGCGCCAGTTATTAGCCGAGGTGCAGTCTATCTGTCCTCCGGGCGTGACTATCATGAACGTCCGTCAGGCTCAGTTACTGGGTCTGGGTCACTCCATTCTTTGTGCTCGCCCTATCATTGGTGATAACCCGTTTGTCGTGGTATTACCTGACGTTGTTCTGGATACCGCAAGTGCAGATCCGCTGCGTTACAACCTCGCTGCCATGGTGGCACGTTTCAATGAAACCGGGCGCAGCCAAGTACTGGCTAAACGCATGGATGGCGATCTGTCTGAGTACTCGGTTATTCAAACCAAAGAGCCTTTAGACAACGAAGGTAAAGTCAGCCGTATCGTTGAATTTATTGAAAAACCGGATCAGCCGCAAACGCTGGATTCCGATCTGATGGCCGTAGGACGCTACGTGCTTTCTGCTGATATCTGGGCAGAGCTGGAAAAAACTGAACCAGGTGCCTGGGGACGTATTCAGCTGACTGATGCCATTGCGGAGTTGGCTAAAAAACAGTCTGTTGATGCCATGCTGATGACGGGTGACAGCTACGACTGCGGTAAAAAGATGGGCTACATGCAGGCATTCGTTAAGTATGGGCTGCGTAACCTGAAGGAAGGTCCGAAGTTCCGTAAGAGCATCGAGAAGCTACTGAGCGAGTAGATATTTACAGGTCTTTGTGACGGTACGCCAGAAAAAATAGCGGCAGCTAACATCCCAGCTTCTATGCTTTAAGCAATGGAATGTTACTGTCGCTTTTTTATGAAAAATGACCAATAACAACAAGTTAACCTACCAAGTTTAATCATGGCTTTGTCAGATTTTTTCTTGTTTCTGGTGGCATTTGGTAAGACAATTAGCGTTTGAATTTAACAGAGCTTTGCGAAAGCTTGCGGGGCTGGTTACATCTTTGGAATTTAGGTAGTGCTCTGGTAGCTGCAAGGCCAGGGGCGGTAGCGTGCATAATGCCCAGATGCGTGCATTATGTGCCAGCATATTAAATAGTATTCGTATAAACGATATTCGGAATTAAAACGTGAAAATACTAGTTACTGGTGGGGCGGGTTTCATTGGATCCGCAGTAGTTCGTCATATAATAAAAAATACTCAGGATACCGTTGTTAATGTCGATAAACTTACCTACGCCGGTAACCTGGAGTCGCTTGCCGAAGTCAGCGAAAATAATCGCTATTATTTTGAACACGCGGATATCTGTGATAAAGCGGCAATGGAGCGTATTTTTGCCACTCATCAACCGGATGCGGTGATGCATCTGGCAGCGGAGAGTCATGTTGATCGCTCTATTACAGGGCCTGCGGCTTTTATCGAAACGAATATCGTCGGTACCTATGTGCTGCTGGAAGCTGCTCGTGGCTACTGGAACGGGCTGGAGGCAGATAAAAAACAGGCATTTCGTTTCCATCATATCTCCACAGATGAAGTATACGGCGACCTGCCACATCCAGATGAAGTGGCTGCTGGTAGTGTGTTGCCTCTGTTCACCGAAAAGACGGCTTATGCGCCGAGTAGCCCATACTCTGCTTCAAAGGCCTCAAGCGATCATCTGGTTCGCGCGTGGCTGCGCACCTATGGCTTCCCAACAATTGTCACCAATTGTTCCAATAACTATGGGCCGTATCACTTCCCTGAAAAACTAATCCCGCTGGTGATTCTGAATGCACTTGAGGGCAAAGCATTACCAATTTATGGCAAAGGCGATCAAATTCGCGATTGGCTGTATGTTGAAGATCATGCCAGGGCATTATACTCCGTTGTGACTCAGGGACTTGTAGGTGAAACCTACAATATCGGTGGTCATAACGAGAAGAAAAACCTGGACGTTGTCCATACTATCTGCGATTTGTTGGATGAGATTGTGCCTAAAGAAGGTTCTTACCGCGAGCAAATTACATATGTAGTGGATAGACCTGGACACGATCGCCGCTATGCGATTGATGCAGCGAAAATCAGCGATGAACTGGGCTGGAAGCCGCTGGAAACCTTCGAGAGCGGGATCCGTAAGACTGTTGAGTGGTATCTGTCGAATACGCAGTGGGTTGAGAATGTGAAAAGCGGCGCCTACAAGACGTGGATCGAACAGAATTATGGAGAACGTCAGTAATGAATATTCTGCTGTTTGGTAAAACGGGCCAGGTGGGTTGGGAATTGCAACGTGCGCTAGCCCCGTTGGGGAACCTGATCGCATTAGATGTACATTCGACTGACTATTGTGGTGACTTTAGTAATCCACAAGGCGTGGCAGACACCGTTCGTCGTATCCGGCCTGACGTTATCGTCAACGCGGCTGCCCATACGGCAGTAGATAAGGCTGAGTCCGAAGTTGAATTTGCCCGGTTGCTTAATACGACCAGTGTGGAGGCAATTGCCAGAGCTGCCGCAGAAATCGGAGCGTGGGTAGTGCATTACTCCACGGACTATGTTTTTCCTGGCACCGGCGAAACACCATGGCGCGAAACGGACGCTACAGCGCCGCTTAATGTCTACGGTGAAACCAAACTGGCGGGAGAAATGGCGCTTCAGACGCACTGCGCCAACCATTTGATTTTCAGAACCAGCTGGGTGTATGCAGGTAAAGGCAATAATTTTGCGAAAACGATGCTGAAACTGGCAAAAGAGCGCGCAGAGCTTTCGGTAATTAACGACCAGTTCGGTGCGCCAACTGGAGCTGAACTTCTTGCTGACTGTACGGCGCATGCTATCCGTGTTGCGATGAACAAACCCGATGTGGCTGGACTCTACCATCTGGTTGCGGGTGGAACCACGACCTGGTATGACTATGCAGCACTGGTGTTCGATGAAGCCCGTAAGGCAGGAATTGAACTGGCATTGACCCAATTAAATGCGGTGCCGACCAGTGCGTATCCTACACCTGCACACCGTCCAACAAATTCTCGCCTGAACACCGATAAATTCCAGAATAACTTTGAGCTGGTATTACCGCAGTGGGATGCTGGTGTAAAACGTATGTTGGCTGAGTTGTTCACGACAACGGCGATCTGAATTTATTTTAATGCCCCTTGACGGGCATTTTGCACATAAAGAGATGATGAAATGAAAACGCGTAAAGGGATTATTTTAGCTGGTGGCTCAGGTACTCGTCTTTATCCTGTCACTATGGCTGTAAGCAAACAACTGCTGCCAATCTATGATAAACCTATGATCTATTATCCGCTTTCTACGCTAATGTTGGCAGGGATTCGTGACATCTTGATTATTAGTACTCCTCAGGATACCCCTCGATTTGAACAGTTATTGGGTGACGGTAGCCAGTGGGGACTTAATTTACAATATAAAGTACAACCGACACCAGATGGCCTAGCCCAGGCATTTATTATTGGTGAAGAGTTTATCGGTAATGATGATTGTGCTCTTGTTCTGGGTGACAACATTTTTTACGGACATGACTTACCAAAATTAATGGATACTGCCGTAAATAAAGAAAGCGGTGCAACAGTATTTGCCTATCATGTCAACGATCCTGAACGTTACGGTGTAGTTGAGTTCGATAAAAGTGGTACAGCAGTTAGCCTTGAAGAAAAACCACTCGAGCCTAAAAGTAATTATGCAGTAACCGGGTTGTATTTCTATGACAACGATGTTGTTGAAATGGCAAAGCACTTAAAACCTTCTGCACGTGGTGAGCTTGAAATTACCGACATTAACCGAATTTATATGGAACAGGGAAGGTTATCTGTTGCAATGATGGGGCGTGGCTATGCATGGCTTGATACTGGTACGCATCAAAGCCTAATTGAAGCAAGCAATTTTATTGCGACCATAGAAGAACGTCAGGGATTGAAAGTTTCCTGTCCAGAAGAGATAGCATATCGTAAGGGGTTTATTGACGCGGAGCAGGTTAAACAATTAGCTATCCCACTGTCAAAAAATGCTTATGGGCAGTATTTGATTAAGATGATTAAGGGCTATTAATATGAATGTTATCAAGACTGATATTCCTGATGTGCTGGTTTTCGAACCTAAAGTGTTTGGTGATGAACGTGGTTTTTTCATGGAGAGTTTTAACCAGAAGGTATTTGAAGAGGCTGTTGGACGTAAGATCGAATTTGTGCAGGATAACCATTCTAAATCTGCGAAAGGCGTGCTTAGGGGACTGCATTATCAACTTCCACCTTTTGCCCAAGGGAAATTAGTTCGCTGCGTTGTAGGTGAGGTTTTTGATGTCGCGGTGGACATTCGTAGAGATTCTGAAACATTTGGTAAATGGGTTGGTATAAATCTTTCGGCTGAAAATAAAAGACAACTTTGGATACCTGAAGGATTCGCTCATGGGTTTTATGTTTTAACTGATACAGCAGAATTTTTATATAAAACGACAGCATATTATTCACCAGCGCATGATGCTGGTATTCTTTGGAATGACCAAGATTTGAATATCCAATGGCCAGATGTCAATGAAATATTTTTGTCAGAAAAAGACAAAGTACAAAATAATTTTAAAAATATATATAATATTGAATGTGTTGCTAGAAAAAATAGAAATTAAAAATGAGTTTATTAAGACATAGTGCATATAATCTTGCTGGTTATATACTTCCCACATTGATAGCAATACCCAGTTTGGGTGTTATTTCTCGATGCTTGGGTATTGAAGCTTTTGGTATTTTTATGTTGATTTTTGCTCTTGTCGGATATTCAAGTATATTCGATGCTGGTTTAACCAGAGCTGTCATAAGAGAGGTGTCAATTCATAAGAATAATGAACAAGAACAACTAAAGATATTGTCTACCTCGACTGCGGTTGTCTTTATTCTTGGCATTTTCGCCGCTGTACTGCTTAACGTTTTTTCTCTGCAGTTAATACATTTTTTGAAAGTGTCAGAAATATATTTTCAAGATATAAAATTCATATTTTATTTATTGGCTGTGATTATTCCAATATATTTGGTTAATCAGATTTGGTTAGCCTATCTTGAAGGGGAAGAACAATTTGCTATTTTAAATATACAAAGAACTGTAACAAGTTCTATTTTGGCTGGGTTGCCAGCAATATTAGTTTATTTTTATGGTTCTTTAATTAGTGCTGTATATGGGATTGTTATTTCCCGTATGTTTTCTTTAGTTGTTACATATGCGTTTAGTTCTCATATACTTAAGAAAGTGCGTCCTGTAATATGTTTTGATACTTTAAAACGAATGATTAAATATGGGAGTTGGTTGACCGTAAGTAATATAATAAGTCCTGTAATGACTTATTTTGATAGATTTATTATATCTAATGTTTTAGGTGCAAATAATGTGGCCTTTTATTCTGCTCCAGCAGAAGGCATATCACGATTATCAAACGTTCCATTTGCATTAAGTCGAGCGCTTTTTCCAAAAATAAGTTCTATAAGTAATAAATTAGAAAAAAAATCATTGGAAGACAAAAGTTATTTCATCATTAGCGTGGTATGTCTACCAATTGTAATTATCGCAATAATATTCTCACACTTAATAATGTCTACATGGATGGGGGAGAGTTATGCAGATAAATCATCTATTATATTGCAAATTTTATTAATTGGATTCTATTTTAATTCATTAGCACAAATTCCATATTCAGTATTGCAGGCATCAGGTTTCTCAAGAGCAACAGCATTGATCCATTGTACGGAAGTTATTCCTTATCTTTTAATCCTATATGTATTAACATCTGACTATGGATTAACTGGCACAGCTATCGCATGGTCTTTAAGGATGGTCGTTGATTTTTTAATACTATACTGTGTCAGAAGGAAAATGGATGAAAAAAAATAAATATAATATTATAAAATAAACTATCAATATATATGTTTATGGGGAATATATATCATGCTTAATTTAGAGTATTATTGAAAGTGTAACAAATAGCATTGTTGATATAAAAACACAGTGTAATGGAATGTAAAGGCAACATATTATGATTAAGAAAATATTAATTGTTTTTGGTACGAGACCAGAAGCTATCAAAATGGCATCGGTAGTAAATGAAGTAAAGAAGAATCCATTCTTAGAATGCAAAGTCTGTGTAACTGGTCAACATCGTGAAATGTTGGATCAAGTGTTAGACGTATTTGATATTATACCAGACTATGATCTTAATATAATGAAATCAGGTCAGACATTAGGTGATATTACCTCGGAAATTTTGATTAAAATAAAGCCTTACTTGGATAAATTCCAACCAGATATCGTGCTTGTCCATGGGGATACAGCAACTACATTTGCTGTAAGTTTAGCTGCTTATTATAACAAAGTCGCTGTAGGACATGTTGAAGCTGGCTTACGTACTGGAAACATATATTCACCTTGGCCAGAAGAAGCTAATAGAAAATTAACATCAGTATTAACACAATACCACTTTGCTCCAACCCAGCAATCAAAAGTCAATCTTATTAATGAAGGATATCCGGGAAATAAGATTTTTGTAACTGGGAATACAGTTATCGATGCATTGTTGATCGCAAGAGATAAAATTAACTCAGACCCTAGCATCGTAAACACGATGCATGAACGCCTGCCATTTTTATCTCAGAACAAAAAAATAATTTTAGTTACAGGGCATAGGCGTGAAAGTTTTGGTGCAGGCTTTGAAAATATTTGTGAGGCATTAGCCGCTCTTTCTAAGCAGCATGATGATATTCATATTGTTTATCCTGTTCATATGAACCCTCAAGTACGTGAGCCCGTTAATAGAATTCTGTCAGGGATTAATAATGTAAGTCTTATTGAACCACAACAGTACCTTCCATTCATTTTTCTAATGTCAAAGGCTTACTTGATATTAACGGATTCAGGTGGGATACAGGAAGAAGCTCCATCTCTTGGCGTGCCGGTATTAGTGATGCGAGAAACAACTGAACGTCCTGAGGCTGTTGATGCTGGAACAGTAAAGCTAATAGGAACAGATAGGGATAAAATTATTGAAAATGTAAATGAATTACTTTCATGTAAAGAATCATATCAAAAAATGAGCCATGCTCATAACCCATATGGAAATGGATGTTCTTCGCAACGTATTGTTTCTATTTTATTAAATAGCGATCTAGACGCTATTGGCTCGTGATTTATATGCGATCTTGTAATATAGAAGTGATTATAATAAATAAGAATTAAAAAATATAAACATAAAAAACAATGGTTAGTGGTGGAATATAAACGTGAAACATGTTTTTATTGTTATTGTTAATTATTTTTCTCGAAATGTAATTGCTGAAACTATCAAGAGATTAGATGGAGAAAAAGTAACCTCATTTAGTTATACAATTCTAGTTGTTGATAATTCTGGTGAGATTTTGTCAGATAAAGAAATCAATACTTTCTCAAATGTTAAATTACTAGGTACAGGAACTAATCTTGGGTATTGTGGCGGAAATAATGTAGCATATGAGTACATAATAAAAAATAAGCTAACTGGAGATATTGTTATTTGTAACCCCGATACGTTTTTTAGTCTTAACCAAATAAATGAGATCGTGCAGAAGGTGAAAGAATGGGGAGTATATACATTGCCCGCAGTTACACCAGAAGGCAATATTATGTATACACGAATAAGGTTAAAAGGTTTAACACAAAAAATATATAAAGAAACACAGTCAGAAGATTTTTGCAATAGTGATTACTGTCCTGGTTCATTTCTTTATTTAAAGTTAGATGAATACAATCCTCTTGAAACGCTTTTTGACGAGCGTTTTTTTATGTATTGGGAGGAGGTTGACTTATGTATAAATATCAGAAAGCTTGGTGGTAAATGTTGTTTTATCAATGATGTTGGAAATATAATTAGAACCCCTAATGAAAGAGAGTGGATTTACAATGCCTCGTATTATTATTTTAGAAATTCTTTTTTGATTAGACAAAAACACGAGAGTATGTTCTCAAAGATAGATATTATATTATTTTTTATGAAATCCTTGCCTGTATTTGCAATTAAGACTCTGTATTTAAAAAAAAATCGTCTATTGAAAAACATAATTTTTGGAATAATTGATGGTTATAAAAGACGTTATGGAATAAGACTGAGGTAATGATGATTTACAAAACAATATCATCTCCTTTTAATTTGCTAATTGCATTTTTTGTTGTGATATTCTTATACTTGCTAAGGTTGAGCAACCAAATTACGTTACCAAGTATTGAAACAGTACTTTATCTTACCCTGTGTTTGGGGGCTATGGCTCTAGGGATGAGTTTTGGTACAAAATTAAAAAATTTACGAAGTTGCAAGCCTATTCCATTCAAACCTAAATTGATTCCTGCAGCACAGAGGAAGCTAGTTTTATTGTTACTCACTCTATCTACCCTTGCTTTTGCGTTTGAACACTATATATTTTTTAATAAACACGGCTCTATTCCAATTTTTAATCCTGATTTTGAAGTGTTGCGTATGGAATTCCCTGTCTCAGGATATGTACATATTTTGGCTATGTCAGGGTTTATAGTAGGGTTATCTTTATACTATGATATATTAATATATAAGAATTCATGGACTCTGACACAAAAAGTTGTTTTCTATTCTTTAATATTAATTAATGTATTGTTGGCTATTATGGTTGGGAATAGAGGGACAATTGCGTTATTTTTTGTTCAGTGTTTTATTATTAAATTTTCATTTCAGAAGATTCGATTGGCTAAGCTTTGTTATATAATGTTTCTGTGTTTATATGCTTTAGGTGCGTCTAAACTGATTCGTGATTACTTATATACGGGACCTTCAGTTATTGATGATATTTCGAAAGTTTGGTTTATGGGGGGGAATTTTTTATTTTTGCCCCTATACTATGGATATGTCACATTTGTTATGAATTTCGAAATATTAAATCATTATATAACTGCGTTAGATAGCTATTTTTATGGTTATTTTAGCATTGTACTTCCATTTGATTCATTATTTACAAACAATGCTTATCAGTTAATAGAATTGCAAAAGGATGTTTTAAAAGATGATTTTTACGGGCTATTAACTTCAACAGGGTTTGGTGTTCCTTATTTTGATTTTGGTTATTTTGGTTTTATCGTTATTTTTTTGCTTTCATTCTTATTAGGGTATTCATTCTATGTTGTGTATTCATGTGGTAAGATCTATTACGTGCCATTTTATTCATATTTAATGACTGCATTTCTTACATTGATTTATACATATAGCTTTAATGAATTATATATATGGATTTATCTTTTTCTTCTCTTTCTTATTTCTCGTTTATATAAGGAGCGTATTCCATGATTAAAAAAATATTATTTATCTCTAGACCCACCTTATTTACAGGTCCAGGGGGGGATACGGTTCAATTAGTTAAAACAAAAGAATATTTAGAGATGTTAGGTCTTGACATAGATATCCATGTCGGTGGCGATATTAATTTTGATTCTTATGACGTAGTTCATTTTTTTAATTTACGTAATCCTCAGGATATTCTTCATTATGTTCGATTGGCAAGAGAAAAAAACAAGCCAATGGTATTGTCTACTATTTGGGGATCATATTATGAGTGTGATCAGAAGGCTAGAAGGGGAATCCAAAAATGGGTTGCAAATAATTTCAAAGAAAGTTTTGTTGAATATCTAAAAACAGTTGCAAGAATTATAAAAAATAAAAACTTTCATGCCGGAACATTTGAATATATTTTAAAAGGTCATTTGGCAGCTCAGAAAGAAATTGTTAATACGATTGATGTATTGCTTCCAAATAGCCCAACTGAGCTTGAGCGTGTTCGTAATGATATGCGACAACCAAATAAAGAAGGTATATCTGTAGCGAATGCCGTTGATTTAAATATATTTGACTATGACAAAGTGGATGCTACAAAGTATCAACATCTTGAAGGATGTTTGCTAAGCGCCGCAAGAATAGAAATACGTAAATGCCAGCTTGATCTTATTCGTGCATGTAAAGATTTGCCATATAAAATTGTTTTAGTAGGTAAACCTAGCCCGAACAGTATAAAATATTTTGAGCAGTGTAAAAATGAAGCTGGCCCTAATGTTATATTCATAGAACATGTTACGCAGCAAGAGCTCGCTGCCTTATATAAGGTCGCAAAATCTCATGCACTTATCTCATGGATGGAAACGCCAGGTTTATCTACTCTTGAAGCTGCAGTAATGAATTGTAATGTGCTCGTGACTGATCGCGGAGATACTGAATATTATTTCAGCGACGAAGCGATTTATTGTGAACCCGGGGATGTTAATTCTATCCGACAAGGAGTTATTGATGTTATGTCAAAAGAGTATTCCCCTCATTTAAAGCACCGTGTTATGTCTCATTTCACATGGAAACATACTGCCCAGCAAACACTTGAAGGCTATCAGTTAGCGTTAAGCCAGCATATTAAATGATAAAAATATGAAAAAAATTGCAATAATCGGTACAGTAGGAATACCTGCTTGTTACGGAGGATTTGAGTCCTTAGTTCAAAATCTTGTAGACTACCAAGGTGATGATATCGAGTACACGGTCTTCTGCTCATCTAAAGCTTATAAAGAAAGACCAGGCATGTATAAAGCTGCACGTCTTGAATATATTCCATTAAAAGCGAATGGGATTTCAAGTATTGCTTATGACATACTCTGTCTTATTAAATGCATTAAAACAAAATATGATGTTGTACTTATTTTAGGTGTTTCTGGTTGTATTTTTTTACCTTTTTATAAATTACTTTCACGTTCAAAAGTTGTTACTAACGTTGATGGTCTTGAATGGCGAAGAGATAAATGGGGGCGGTGGTCCAAGGCATTTCTTAAATTATCTGAAAAAATAGCAGTACTTTTTTCAGATGTTATTATTTCAGATAATCAAGCGATTGGAGATTATATCAATGCTGAGTATAATAAAAATAGTGAAGTGATAGCTTATGGTGGTGAACACGCTTTAATTGATGGTATGCAAACACCTGATGTTAAGCATGACTATTATCTTTCTATCTGCCGCATTGAACCAGAAAACAACATAGCAACTATCCTTGGCGCGTTTGCGCTTCTTCCTTATAAAATAAAATTTATAGGGAATTGGAATAATAGCGAATATGGACGAGAATTAAGAGAGAAATATCGGGGTTATGAAAATATTGATATTATAGATCCAGTCTATGATATCAAATCTCTTTATTTATTGAGAAGTTGTTGTAAAGGGTATATACATGGGCATAGTGCCGGAGGTACTAATCCATCTCTCGTCGAAGCAATGCAATTTGGAATGGATATTATTGCATTTGATTGCAACTTTAACCGGTATTCTACAGAAGATAAAGCTCATTATTTTTCGACAAAAAATGAATTGGTGAATGTTATTGAATTGTTGGAAACTGGTAAGATTGAATCTACAGGTCAAAGTTTATTTGAGATTGCGCAGCGCCGATATCAATGGACCACAATTATAAAACAGTATGAAAATACATATAAGTAACATGTTAATGTAATGCCATTTTTAATGGCAATTAAAAAGCACAAATTTCTTTTTCATACTTATATAGTGCCACCTGAAAATGAACGTCTGAATTAACATCTAAACCACATTTCAATCCGTGCATACGTCGCGCGGGGACCACACCTGACAGGAGTACATAATGTCCAAACAACAGATCGGCGTCGTCGGTATGGCAGTGATGGGGCGCAACCTGGCGCTCAACATCGAAAGCCGCGGTTATACCGTCTCCATCTTCAACCGCTCCCGCGAGAAAACTGAAGAAGTTGTTGCCGAGAACCCGGGTAAGAAACTGGTTCCTTATTACACGGTGAAAGAGTTCGTCGAGTCTCTTGAAACCCCACGTCGTATCCTGTTAATGGTGAAAGCGGGCGCTGGCACCGATGCTGCCATCGATTCCCTGAAGCCGTATCTGGATAAAGGCGACATCATCATTGATGGTGGTAACACTTTCTTCCAGGACACCATTCGTCGTAATCGTGAACTGTCAGCCGAAGGCTTCAACTTCATCGGTACCGGTGTTTCAGGCGGTGAAGAGGGCGCACTGAAAGGCCCATCCATCATGCCTGGTGGTCAGAAAGAAGCGTACGAACTGGTTGCTCCGATCCTGACCAAGATTGCCGCGGTTGCTGAAGATGGCGAACCGTGCGTGACCTATATCGGTGCCGATGGCGCGGGTCATTACGTGAAGATGGTGCACAACGGGATTGAATACGGCGATATGCAGCTGATTGCGGAAGCCTATTCTCTGCTGAAAGGCGGTCTGAACCTGTCTAACGAAGAGCTGGCAACTACTTTCACCGAGTGGAATGAAGGTGAGTTGAGCAGTTATCTGATCGACATCACCAAAGATATCTTCACCAAGAAAGACGAAGAGGGTAAATACCTTGTTGATGTGATCCTGGACGAAGCGGCGAACAAAGGCACCGGTAAATGGACCAGCCAGAGCTCTCTGGATCTGGGCGAACCGCTGTCGCTGATCACCGAATCCGTATTCGCTCGCTACATCTCTTCTCTGAAAGACCAGCGCGTTGCGGCATCTAAAGTGCTGTCTGGCCCGCAGGCTAAACTGGCTGGTGATAAAGCAGAGTTTGTTGAGAAGGTCCGTCGCGCGCTGTATTTGGGCAAAATCGTCTCTTATGCTCAGGGCTTCTCTCAACTGCGTGCCGCATCTGACGAATACAACTGGGATCTGAACTACGGCGAAATCGCGAAGATCTTCCGCGCGGGCTGCATCATTCGTGCGCAGTTCCTGCAGAAAATCACCGACGCCTATGCTGAAAACAAAGGCATCGCGAACCTGCTGCTGGCCCCGTACTTCAAAAATATCGCTGACGAATATCAGCAAGCGCTGCGTGATGTAGTGGCTTATGCTGTGCAGAACGGTATTCCGGTACCGACCTTCTCTGCAGCGGTAGCCTACTACGACAGCTACCGTTCTGCGGTACTGCCGGCTAACTTGATCCAGGCCCAGCGCGACTACTTTGGTGCACATACGTATAAACGCACCGATAAAGAAGGCGTGTTCCATACCGAATGGCTGGATTAATCTGATTTAGTCAAACTGTGAATCCAGGCCCGGAGCGCTCCTCCGGGCTTTTTTATTGCCAAAAAATGGGATTCAGTCAGGTCTGATATCCGGTGTTGTAGCAAATCACGATATACTGGTGCGATGCAGAGCGATGCGCCACGTTATTGGCAGCGTGTTCACCCTCAAATGTTCAACCGGAAGAAGTTACACAGCGAATGAAGATAACTATCTCAGGAACAGGTTATGTAGGTTTGTCGAACGGTATTCTGATTGCCCAGCACCACGAAGTGGTCGCTCTGGATATCGTTCCGACGAAGGTCGAGATGCTGAATCAGAAAAAATCGCCGATCGTTGATAAGGAGATCGAAGAATATCTGGCGACAAAACAGCTGAATTTCCGTGCAACGACCGATAAGTATGATGCATACCGCGACGCGGACTACGTTATCATCGCGACACCGACTGATTACGATCCGACAACTAACTACTTTAACACTTCGAGCGTCGAGTCAGTGATCCGCGATGTGGTCGAAATCAACCCAAATGCGGTGATGGTAATTAAATCAACGATTCCGGTTGGCTTTACGAACTCTATTAAAGAACAGTTGGGTATCGACAATATTTTCTTTTCGCCAGAATTCCTGCGTGAAGGTCGTGCGCTATACGACAACTTGCATCCGTCCCGTATCGTTATTGGTGAACGTTCCGAACGAGCCGAGCGTTTTGCCGAGTTGCTGCAGGAAGGTGCGGTTAAAAAAGACATTCCGACGCTGTTTACCGACTCTACTGAAGCCGAAGCCATCAAGTTGTTCGCTAACACCTATCTGGCGTTACGTGTGGCCTACTTTAACGAGCTGGATAGCTATGCAGAAAGTCTTGGCTTGAACTCACGGCAGATTATTGAAGGTGTGTGCCTGGATCCGCGTATCGGTAATCACTACAACAATCCGTCATTCGGCTATGGCGGCTACTGTCTGCCGAAAGATACTAAGCAGTTGCTGGCTAACTACGCGTCTGTACCGAATAACATTATTGGTGCGATTGTTGATGCGAACCGTACGCGTAAGGACTTCATTGCAGATTCTATTCTTGCGCGTAAACCTAAGGTGGTCGGCGTGTACCGTTTGATCATGAAAAGTGGTTCCGATAATTTCCGGGCATCATCGATTCAGGGCATCATGAAGCGCATTAAAGCCAAGGGCGTGCACGTTATTATCTATGAACCGGTCATGGAAGAGGATGAATTTTTCCATTCCCGAGTTGTGCGTGATCTTAATTCGTTCAAAAATGAAGCCGATATTATTATTTCTAACCGTATGACGTCAGAATTAGCTGATGTTGCCGATAAAGTGTATACCCGCGATTTATTTGGTAGTGATTAATCTCGTCTCCATAAAAAAGGCCTTATAAAAGGCCTTTTTATTTTAATCAGGTCAGTAATTAAACTTTGTAGAAATTACGGTACCAGTCAACAAAGTTCTTCACCCCATCTTTTACCGTGGTTTCAGGTTTAAAACCAATTACCTCATACAGTGCTTTAGTGTCTGCGCTGGTTTCCAGTACATCACCTGGCTGTAGTGGTAGCATATTTTTCTTCGCTTCAATACCCAGAGCATCTTCCAAAGCCTGGATATAGTCCATTAGCTCAACCGGTGAACTATTGCCGATATTGTAGACGCGATAGGGCGCAATGCTGGCTGCTGGCGTGCCTGTTTCAACGGTCCATTGTGTGTCTGCGTGTGGAATGACATCCTGCAGGCGAATGATTGCTTCTGCGATATCATCGATATAGGTAAAGTCACGCTTCATTTTTCCGTAGTTATAGACGTCAATACTTTTCCCTTCCAGCATCGCTTTGGTGAACTTGAACAGCGCCATATCCGGTCGACCCCATGGACCGTACACGGTGAAAAAACGCAACCCAGTGGTGGGCAATCCGTACAGGTGGGAATAAGTATGAGCCATCAGCTCGTTGGCTTTTTTGGTTGCTGCATACAGCGACACGGGATGATCGACGGAATCATCCGTAGAGAAAGGCATTTTGCGATTCAGGCCGTAAACTGAACTGGATGAGGCGTAGAGTAAATGCTGAATTTTATTATGGCGACACCCTTCCAGTATGTTCAGAAAGCCTGTGAGATTTGAATCTGCATAGGCATGCGGATTTTCGAGTGAATAACGAACGCCAGCCTGTGCGGCAAGATGAATGACACGTTCAAAATGCCCGGATGCGAAGAGTTCAGCCATGCCTTCGCGGTCGGCTAAATCAATTTTATGAAAATGGAAACCAGGCTGTGCCAGTAATTCCAGACGAGCTTGTTTCAGACTGACGTCGTAGTAATCGTTCAGATTATCAATACCGACTACTTGATGGCCAGCCTCAAGGAGGCGTTTGCTAACGTGGAAGCCGATGAAACCAGCGGCACCCGTAACCAGGTATTTCATGTTTATTCCTCTTTTTGGCCAAATAATAGCCAGATACCAACAGGCGCTACTAAAAAGTGGAATGATACCGTTAGATGGTAAAAAAGCTAATTGTTATATTTTTTACGCTTACCATTTTTACTGGTCAGACGGTAAATATTCATGACATGGATTCATTAAAATGAATTGTAAAGGGCAACGATTGGCGGACATGAAATCTGATTGTTGCTGTTTTTTTGCTCATGAAAGTGTTCTTTGAGTAATTACACTTTTGTTCAATCGTATTGATTTTCAGTAGTGATTGAAATACCAATCAAAATCCCTCAAACAATTTGATTTTTTATCATTAATCCTATGGCATTGCCTCAATTTATAGCTAAACTAATCCCAGTTTAAGTCTTTCCTTATCTAGGGTTTCTATGTCTGTAAGTGATAACAACATGTCCGGGCGCAGTCACGATCCGGAACAGATTGATCTGATTGATTTACTGGTACAGTTGTGGCGCGGGAAAGTAACAATCGTTATTGCGATTGTTATTGCCATAGTGCTTGCTGTGGGCTATCTGGCAGTTGCTAAGGAGAAATGGACTTCAACAGCCATTATCACTCAACCGGATGTCGGACAGATTGCCACGTATAACAACGCACTTAACGTGTTGTATGGTGTCAGCGCCCCTAAGGTTACTGAGTTACAGGCAAACGTGATTGGCCGTTTTAGCACGTCATTTTCTGCATTGGCGGAAACGCTGGATAATCAGGAAAAGCCTGAAAAACTATCGATTGAGCAGTCTGTAAAAGGGCAACCATTGCCGTTGGCGGTTTCTTATGTGGGTGGCTCACCTGAAGACGCTCAGCGTCAGCTCGCCGAATACATTCAACAAACAGATGAAAAGGTTGCCAAAGAACTGGAACTTGACCTGGTTGATAACATCAAATTGCAAACAACTACGTTGCAAGACTCTCTGAAAACTCAGGAAGTGGTCGCTCAGGAGCAAAAAGATCTGCGAATCAAGCAAATCCAGGAAGCGCTGCGTTATGCACTGCAGGCGGGTGTGACCAAGCCGCAGATTCAGCAAACTCAGGATGTTACGCAGGACAGCATGCTACTGTTGGGTAGTGATGCCCTAAAGTCCATGATTGAGCACGAATCTACGCGTCCGTTGATATTATCTGACAACTACTTTCAGACTAAGCAAAAGCTGTTGGATATCGAAAATCTTAAGCTTGAGGGGGCCGAGTTACACGCCTATCGCTATGTGATGAAACCAACGTTGCCGGTTCGTCGTGACAGTCCGAAAAAAGCGATTACCCTGGTGCTGGCGGTTCTGCTCGGTGGGATGATTGGGGCTGGTGTGGTGCTGGGGCGAAATGCTCTGCGTGGTTACAACGTAAAAGCAGAGTAAGCCTGAACCTGACAACAAAAAACCGGGCAGTGCCCGGTTTTTTCATATCTGCAACTTACTGATGACGCTTACGTAAATTCTCTATCACTGTCGTCAGGTCGAGGTCCTGATCCTGCAGCAGCACCAGCAGGTGATACATCAGGTCAGAGGCTTCATTTGTCAGCTCAAAGCGGTCGTTCACCGTCGCAGCCAGCGCGGTTTCTACGCCTTCTTCACCCACTTTCTGTGCGATGCGTTTGGTGCCGCTGGCATACAGTTTCGCAGTGTAGGAACTGGCTGGATCAGCGGTTTTGCGTTCGGCCAGCAGTTGCTCAAGCTGATACAGGAACAGCCACTGGTGGCTGGTGTCGCCAAAGCAGCTTGAGGTGCCTTTATGGCAGGTTGGACCAATCGGGTTAACCAGCACTAGCAGAGTGTCGTTGTCGCAGTCAGGCGCAATGCTCACCACATTCAGGAAGTGACCGGATGTTTCTCCTTTGGTCCACAGGCGCTGCTTAGTCCGCGAGAAAAAGGTCACTTTGCCGCTTTCGAGCGTTTTATCCAGCGCCTCCGGATTCATATAACCCAGCATCAATACTTCACCGGAAACCGCATGCTGCACGATGACTGGCATCAGCCCGTCAGTTTTTTCCCAGTCCAGCTCGCGGCATTGTTGCTTCGTTAACATATCCTGATCTCCACGCCCTGTGTTGCCAGGTACGCTTTTAATTCGCCAATATTGATGATTTGCTTGTGGAAGACGGAGGCGGCAAGCGCGCCGTCAACGTCGGCATCCCGGAAGGCTTCGAGAAAGTGTTCCATGGTGCCCGCGCCGCCGGAGGCAATCAGCGGGACGTGGCAAACGTCACGTACTTTTTTCAATTGTTCCAGGTCATAACCGTTACGTACGCCGTCCTGATTCATCATGTTCAGGACGATTTCGCCCGCGCCGCGTTTTTGGACTTCCTGCACCCAGTCCAGTGTTTCCCACTGTGTGACGCGGGTACGGCTTTCATCCCCGGTATACTGATTAACGTGATATTTGCCGGTTTCGGCGTCATACCAGGTATCAATGCCCACCACGATGCACTGCACGCCAAAGCGATCCGCCAGACGGGTGATAAGTTCCGGTTCGGCCAGCGCCGGGGAGTTGATGGAGATTTTGTCCGCCCCGAAAGAGAGGATACGTGCCGCATCGTCGATGGATTTAATGCCACCGGCAACACAGAACGGAATATCGATAACTTCCGCCACGCGTGATACCCAGCTTTTATCCACTACGCGGCCATCGCTGGAAGCGGTGATATCGTAGAACACCAGTTCATCTGCGCCTTCATCGGCATAACGTTTTGCCAGTGGGACAATGTCGCCAATAATCTCATGATTACGGAACTGGACGCCTTTTACCACCTGTCCATCGCGAACGTCCAGACAGGGAATTATGCGTTTTGCCAGCATTGTATGGCCTCCTCAACGGTGAACTTACCTTCCAGCAAGGCTCGTCCGACGATAACACCACGAACACCGGTCCCGCGCAGGGCCGCTACGTCATCGATTCCACCAATACCACCAGATGACTGAAACGCCACCTGCGGATATTTGGCGCACACTTCTTCATAAAGCGCGACGTTTGAACCTGCCAGCGTACCGTCGCGGGAAATATCGGTGCACAGCACGTGTTTCAGGCCGACGGGTAAATAGGTCTCAACCAGTTCTTCCAGTGAAACCCCGGAATCTTCCTGCCAGCCGCTAACCGCTACCTGTTTGTTCCCGCGCTCGTCAATACGAACGTCCAGTGCTAGCACCAGCGCATCGGCACCAAAACGAGCAAACCAGCTTTTGACTTCTTCGGGGGATTTTACCGCCGTCGAACCCACCACCACGCGCGCCACGCCAGCGTCAAGCAGCGCCGCCACGTCTGCTTCCGTACGCACGCCGCCGCCAACCTGTACCGGAACATTGACGCCAGCGACCAGCGTTTTGATCAGCGGGATTTGCCGCTGCGCCGGGTCTTTCGCGCCGGTTAAATCAACCAGGTGCAGTACTTCGGCCCCCTGGGCTGCGTAATCCTGCAAACGGGGGAGAGGATCGTTACCGTAATCACGTTGCCTGGCGTAATCGCCCTGATGAAGACGCACCACCGTGCCGTCGATTAAATCTAATGCCGGAATAATCATTACATCTCCAGAAAGTTTTTCAGCAACTGCGCCCCAGCTGCGCCCGAACGTTCCGGGTGAAACTGCACGCCAAAGAAATTGTCCTTTTGTACTGCCGCGGTAAACGGTTCGCCGTAATTGCACTGGGCGATGGTCCACGGGTTTACCGGCATAGCGTAGCTGTGTACAAAGTAGAAATAGGCGCCATCTTCAATGCCCTGGAACAGACGGTTCCCCGCCTGCGGATAGACGCGATTCCAGCCCATATGCGGCAGCGGCAGACCGAAATCGGTCATCTTCGGGACGTCTTGCTCAATAATGCCCAGCAGGGAGACACCGTTACTCTCTTCGCTGCGACGGCCCAGTAGTTGCATACCTAAACAGATCCCCAGTACCGGTTGCGTACAGGCTTTAATCAGTTCAATCAGTTCGCGCTCGTGCAACTGGTCCATAGCCGCCTGCGCGGTGCCTACGCCCGGCAGAAATAGTTTATCGGCGCGCAGCACTACGTCCGGGTCACGGCTGACAACAGGATCGTATCCATGGCGTGCGACGGCAGATTTTACCGAGTGCAGGTTGGCGCAACCGGTGTCCAGAATCACCACGTCCATTACAGCACTCCTTTTGAAGAGGGCAGCGTGTCGCCTTCGACGCGAATCGCCTGACGCAGCGTACGGCCAAAGGCTTTAAACAGGCTCTCCACACGGTGGTGGTCATTTTTGCCTTTGGTTTTCAGGTGTAGGGTGACGCCCATAGTGTAAGAGAGTGAACGGAAGAAGTGTTCGATCATCTCCGTGCTCAGATCGCCAACGCGCTGGTAGGTAAACTCCGCGCGGTACTCCAGGTGCGGGCGGCCGGAAATATCCAGTGCGCAACGCGCCAGGCACTCGTCCATCGGCAGCACAAAACCAAAACGATTGATGCCGCGTTTATCGCCTAATGCCAGCTTTAAGGCTTCACCCAACGCCAGACCGGTATCTTCAACTGTGTGGTGATCGTCTATATATAGATCGCCCTTGACGGCTATCTCCATGCGAAAACCGCCGTGGGTGGCGATTTGATCCAGCATGTGGTCAAAGAAGCCAACGCCGGTATTAATTTTGCTGCGGCCTTCGCGGTCCAGCCAGACTTTGACGTCAATCTGCGTTTCTTTAGTATTACGCTCAACGTGTGCGTAGCGGTCACGTTTGGTCAACTGCTCGCCGATCATTGCCCAGTTCAGGGTGTCGCGATGGTAACGCAATCCGCTAATGCCCATGTTTTCAGCGAGCTGAATATCGGTTGCCCGATCGCCAATCACGTAGCTGTTCGCCATATCCATGGCCTGTTCAACCAGATACTGTTCAACCAGCTTCACTTTTGGCTTACGGCAATCGCACTCGTCCGCTGGCAGGTGCGGGCAAATCAGTACCTCATCAAATGTCACACCCTGAGAGGTGAAAATTTGCATCATCAGGTTATGCGGACCGTCAAAATCAGCCTGTGGGAAACTCTGTGTTCCTAGTCCATCCTGGTTAGTGATCATAACCAGCTTAAAACCTGCTTTTTGCAGCTTGAGTAAAACAGGAACGACGTCCGGCTCGAAGGCGAGTTTGTCAAAGCGATCGACCTGAAAGTCACTTGGCGGTTCGGAAATCAGGGTTCCATCACGGTCAATAAAAAGATACTTCTGGCTCATACTTGCTCCGCACGTAAGGCGTCAATGACGCGCTGGCTCTCTTCACGGGTTCCGACAGTAATTCGCAGGCAGCCGCTTAACGAAGGTTGTTTATTCTGATCTCGTAAGATAATGCCCTGATCCCACAAAGATTTAAATACGCTACTTGATGCGGTGAAGCGCGCCAGAACATAGTTGGTTTCAGAGTCGAAAACCTGTTCTACACAGCGAATTGTTTTCAGGTTATCTACCAGATACTGACGCTCTTCCAGGATCTGCTCTACGCGTTTACGCATGGCGGAAATCCCTTGCGGCGTCAGGGCCTGGGCGGCGATATCTGCCACCGGCGTAGAGAGTGGGTAAGGGGCAATCACCTTTAACAGCAGATTGATAACCTCTTCATTCGCCAGCGTAAACCCGCAGCGTAAACCGGCGAGAGCAAACGCTTTTGACAACGTGCGTAATATCACCAGATGCGGATACTCAGACAGCCAGCCTGCCAGCGTGGCCTGCGGGCAAAACTCAATATAGGCCTCATCAGCGACCACAATAGCTTTACCCTGCGTCATTTCGAGCAGTGAACGCAGATCCTGCGGGTTAATCAACTGGCCGGTTGGGTTATTAGGGCTGCAAACGTAGACCACCTTCACGCCATCAATCTTGTCCGCGATGCCTTGCAAATCCAGTTGCCAGTTATCAAGAGTCGGAACGGTGCGGCATTCGACGCCAATCGTTTCGGCGCTTACGCTGTACATGCCGTAAGTCGGCGGGCAGTAGAGAATGGCGTTTTTACCGGGTTCGCAAAATGCGCGCACCAGCAGTTCGATCCCTTCATCTGCGCCGCGGCTGACCAGCACCTGCTCCGGTTTGACGCCAGCATACTGCGCGTAATTCTCAATCACCGCTTTCGGCTGACACTCCGGGTAGCGGTTCAGCGTTTGCTGACTGAGCTGGAACTCCACGGCGGTGGGATATTCATTCGCGTTGAGCCAGACATCGCCGTTACCGCCGAGACGACGGGCAGACTGATAGGGCGTTAATTCGCGAACATTCTTACGGGCTAAATCAGTGACGCTGAGAAAGTTGTCAGTGCTCATGCTTGCTCCTTCAGAGCGTTAACGCGCAGGGTAACGGCATTTTTGTGGGCAGTCAGTCGTTCAGCAGCGGCCAGTATTTCAATGGTTGAGGCCAGGCCAGAGAAACCTTGTGGGGTTAATTCCTGTACGGTCATCCGTTTCTGGAAATCAGCCAGCCCAAGGCTTGAGCAGGTCGCGGTATAGCCGTAGGTCGGAAGAACGTGGTTGGTGCCAGAAGCATAGTCGCCTGCGGATTCCGGCGACCAGTCGCCGAGGAACACCGAACCGGCGCTGGTGATCTCATCAACCAGTTCACGTGCGTTGCGGGTCTGAATAATCAGGTGTTCCGGACCGTAGGCGTTAGAAATGGCCACGCACTGTTCAAGATCTTTGGCGATAATCAGTCGGCTGGCGGCGAGCGCCTGGCGGGCGGTGTCGGCGCGGGAAAGCTCAGCGAGCTGGCGTTCAACGGCTTTGGCAACGCCTTCGGCAAGCGTAGCGTCTGGCGTCAGTAGGATAACCTGCGAGTCGGGGCCGTGTTCTGCCTGAGAAAGCAGGTCAGAGGCAACAAAGTCCGGCGTCGCGCCGCTGTCGGCGATAACCAGCACTTCGGACGGGCCAGCAGGCATGTCGATGGCCGCGCCGTCAAGACGCTGGCTGACCTGACGTTTGGCTTCGGTCACATACGCATTGCCCGGCCCGAAGATTTTATCGACCTTAGGAATAGATTCGGTGCCCAGCGCCAGCGCGGCAATGGCCTGTGCGCCGCCCACATTAAACACCTCTTTTACACCACACAGCTGTGCGGCGTAGAGAATTTCATCGGCAATCGGCGGTGGTGAGCACAGCACCACTTTTTTGCAGCCGGCGATGCGCGCCGGGGTCGCCAGCATTAATACGGTAGAGAACAGCGGCGCCGAACCTCCAGGAATATACAGGCCCACGGAAGCGATAGGGCGGGTAACCTGCTGGCAGCGCACACCCGGCTGAGTTTCGATATCCACCGGTGGCAGGATCTGCGCGGTGTGGAAAGTATCAATATTACGCACCGCCACCTGCATAGCTTGTTTCAGTTCGTCGCTCAGGCGACTACTGGCTTGCTGGATTTCTTCCTCGGTGACGCGCAGCGCGGCGACCTCGGTTTTATCAAACTTCGCGCTGTATTCACGCAGCGCCCGGTCGCCGTTATTTTTGACGTTCTCAAGGATCTCAGCCACCGTACGGCTGATGCTTTCCGAGGCGGAAATAGCCGGGCGCATCAGCAGTTCGCGTTGCTGTTCGGGGCTACAGCTATTCCAGTCAATCAGGGTATTGAAGCTCATGGCTATCACTCCATCATCTTCTCAATTGGCAGCACCAGAATTGAGCTGGCACCGAGCGCTTTCAGTTTTTCCATTGTTTCCCAGAACAGGGTTTCGCTGCTGACCATGTGCATGGCAACACGCTGCTGGTCACCGGCCAGCGGCAGAATGGTCGGACGCTCAGCGCCAGGCAGCAGGGCGATAACTTCGTCCAGACGCTCGCTCGGCGCGTGCATCATGATGTATTTGGATTCACGAGCCTGAATCACCCCCTGAATACGGGTCAGCAATTTGTCGATCAGTTGTTGCTTGGCGTCGGCCATTTCGCCGTCGCGCTGAATCAGGCAGGCTTTAGAGCGGTAAATGACTTCCACTTCACGCAGACCGTTGGCTTCAAGCGTTGCGCCGGTGGACACCAGATCACAAATCGCGTCGGCCAGACCCGCACGGGGAGCGACTTCTACAGAGCCGTTTAACAGACAGGATTTAAACGACACCCTTTTCTGATCGAGATAGCGTTTGAGCAGGTGTGGGTAAGAGGTCGCGATACGCTTACCGTTCAGCGCTGCCGGGCCATCCCATGCTTCATCAACCGGGGTTGCCAGCGAGAGACGGCAGCCGCCGAAGTCCAGACGACGCAGGGTAAAATAGCGAGGGTCTTCACCCTGTGCCCGGCGGTTGAGCAGTTCCTCTTCCAGAACGTTTTCCCCGATGATGCCGAGGTCAACGACACCGTCCATCACCAGACCCGGGATATCGTCATCACGTACGCGCAGAATATCGATAGGCATATTCTCTGCCATTGCAATCAGGCGCTGGGTGTGAAGATTAATTTTAATGCCGCAACGGGCCAGCAATTCGCGTGAATCATCGCTTAAACGGCCAGATTTCTGCATAGCTATGCGTAAACGGGTGTTGTCTAACATTCTTTATTCCTCGTTATCCTGTCTGAATCAGTTTGGGTCACGCACAAAAAAAAGCCCCCGGAAGAAATCTTCCGGGGGCTTTCTCATACGCTCATGCACCGCTGGAAGATTTAAATGTCTCCCAGCACACATCGCCTGAAAGACTAGTCAGGATGATGGTGATGATGGTGTTTGAATTGAGCGCGTGTCATAAATTTTCTCGATGAATGTTTATTCATTTGATGTCTTTTAACCTAAACCACTTTAGCTACGGAAAGCAAGGGCTTTTTTTGATCATTAATTCATTTCATATTGATACTATGAATTGTCAGCCACCGTGGGCTGGCGTAGCCTTGCGTTATAGGCCAAAAGTCAGGAGAGAAGGCATGAAAAAGGTCGCAATTGTCGGATTAGGTTGGTTAGGCATGCCGTTAGCCATGTCGCTGGCGGCGAGAGGCTGGCAGGTTACCGGCAGCAAAACCACATTGGATGGGGTGGAAGCGGCCCGCATGAGCGGTATCGAGAGTTACTCGCTGCGCCTGGAACCTGAACTGGTCTGTGAGGCTGACGATCTCGACGCACTGATGGACGCCGATGCGTTGGTAATTACGCTGCCTGCACGCCGTAGCGGTCCTGGGGAAGCATTTTACCTGCAGGCAATGCAGGAACTGGTCGACAGCGCGCTGGCGTATCGGATCCCGCGGATTATTTTTACCAGTTCTACGTCAGTCTATGGTGACGTTCAAGGAACAGTGAAAGAGGGGACGCCGCGTAATCCGGTCACGGCAAGTGGTCGTGTTCTGAAAGAACTTGAAGACTGGTTGCACAATTTACCTGGCACGTCGGTGGATATTTTGCGTCTGGCCGGGTTAGTTGGTCCGGGAAGACATCCTGGTCGCTTCTTTGCCGGCAAGACGGCGCCAGACGGACATCATGGCGTCAATCTGGTGCATCTGGACGATGTGGTTTCTGCCATCACGTTACTGCTGCAAGCGCCTAAAGGGGGACACATCTATAATATATGTGCGCCTATGCATCCGGCGCGTAACGTGTTCTATCCGCAGATGGCCCGCCAGTTGGGGATGGAGCCGCCGGAATTTCGCGACGGTACGGATAACGGTAAAGGTAAAGTCATTGATGGCAACCGTATTTGTAATGAGCTTGGGTTTGAGTACCAGTATCCTGATCCGCTGGTGATGCCGATGGAGTGACAAGCCAGCAGAGTGCCGCTGTATACCGCCAGGGGGCGAGTATGAAACCACTGCTGGACGTTCTTATCATCCTCGATGCCTTAGAAAAAGAGGGCAGTTTCGCGGCGGCGTCGGCAAAATTGTTTAAGACGCCGTCTGCGCTTAGCTACACCGTCCATAAGCTGGAAAGCGATCTTAATATTCAGCTACTCGATCGCAGCGGGCACCGGGCTAAGTTCACCCGCACCGGACAGATGCTGCTGGAAAAGGGGCGGGAGGTGCTGCATACCGTCCGTGAACTCGAAAAGCAGGCCATTAAACTACACGAAGGCTGGGAGAATGAACTGGTTATTGGCGTAGATGATACCTTTCCCTTTTCATTGCTGGCCCCACTCATCGAGTCTTTCTATCAACATCACAGCGTGACGCGTCTGAAATTTATCAATGGCGTGCTGGGCGGCTCATGGGATGCCCTTACTCAGGGCCGGGCGGATATTATTGTCGGTGCCATGCATGAACCCCCTGCAGCGAGCGAATTTGGCTTTGCACGGCTGGGGGTTCTGGAACAGGTGTTTGTGGTTGCGCCGCATCACCCGCTGGCGCAGGAACAGGAACCGTTAAATCGTCGCACTATTCGCCGTTTTCGCGCCATTGTAGTGGGCGACAATGCGCAGCATGCCAATGTCTCAGGTTCTCAGGTGCTTGACGATCAGGAAGCCATTAACGTTTTTGACTTCAAAACCAAGCTGGAACTACAAATCAGCGGCCTGGGATGTGGCTATATTCCGCGCTATCTGGCGCAGCGATTTCTGGAGAGCGGCGCACTGATTGAGAAAAAAGTGGTCGCGCAAATTGTCCTTGAACCCGTGTGGATAGGCTGGAATGAACAGACCGCCGGGTTGGCCAGTGCCTGGTGGCGGGATGAAATTTTAGCAAATAGTGCTATTGCGGGGGTGTATGTTAAAACGGCTGCTGACAAATCAATCAGTTAAGAAAAAATATTCTTTTGTGTCCACTTCAATCTCTTGTTATTTCTCCCCAATTTAGTGCAAAATACGCCGCTTGCAAAAAATGACATTAACCGACGTTTTAATACGCGTCGGTTATTTTTTTGCATCAAACCAATCATTCATAAAAGAGGCCGGGCTTCGTACCGGATAGATACTTACTTAAAAATCGACAGTTGTTGTCGCTGAGGATTAACAAAAAATGGGGCAATTTTTTGCTTACGCGACGGTTTTCGCCGTAATGGGGGATAACCATGTCGCATAACGCTACTCCAAACACCTCTCGCGTGGAATTACGTAAAACGCTTACGCTGGTTCCGGTTGTCATGATGGGCCTTGCCTATATGCAGCCGATGACGCTGTTCGATACATTCGGTATCGTATCAGGAATGACCGATGGTCACGTCCCGACAGCTTACGCCTTTGCACTGATCGCCATCCTCTTTACCGCACTGAGCTACGGTAAACTGGTACGCCGCTATCCGTCTGCAGGCTCTGCCTACACTTACGCCCAGAAATCCATTAGTCCGACAGTTGGCTTTATGGTGGGTTGGTCATCACTGTTGGACTACCTGTTCGCCCCGATGATCAACATTCTGTTGGCGAAAATTTATTTTGAAGCGCTGGTGCCCTCGATTCCATCGTGGATGTTCGTGGTGGCGCTGGTGGCCTTTATGACCGCCTTCAACCTGCGCAGCCTTAAATCCGTTGCGAATTTCAACACCGTGATCGTGTTGTTGCAGGTGGTGCTGATTGCGGTGATCCTCGGCATGGTCGTTTATGGCGTGTTCGAAGGGGAAGGTGCCGGTACGCTGGTGAGCAGCCGTCCATTCTGGTCCGGTGATGCGCACGTGATCCCGATGATCACCGGTGCGACCATCCTGTGCTTCTCGTTCACCGGTTTTGACGGTATCAGCAACCTGTCAGAAGAAACCAAAGACGCTGAGCGCGTGATCCCGCGTGCGATTTTCCTGACTGCGCTGATTGGTGGCCTGATCTTTATCGTCTCCACCTATCTGTTGCAGTTGTACTTCCCGGATATTTCGCGCTTTAAGGATCCAGATGCTTCGCAGCCGGAAATCATGCTGTATGTTGCCGGTAAGTTCTTCCAGGTCGGCGCGCTGATTTTCTCTACCATTACTGTACTGGCGTCCGGTATGGCGGCGCATGCAGGCGTTGCGCGTCTGATGTACGTGATGGGTCGTGACGGCGTATTCCCGAAAAGCTTCTTCGGTTATGTACACCCGAAATGGCGTACTCCGTCCATGAACATCATTCTGGTTGGGGCGATTGCTCTGTTGGCAATCAACTTCGACCTGGTGATGGCGACGGCGCTGATTAACTTTGGTGCGTTGGTGGCATTTACCTTCGTTAACCTGTCGGTAATCTCCCAGTTCTGGATCCGTGAGAAGCGTAACAAGACGCTGAAAGATCACTTCCAGTACCTGTTCCTGCCAATGTGCGGTGCGCTGACCGTTGGCGCGCTGTGGGTGAACCTGGAAGAAAGCTCAATGGTTCTGGGCCTGATCTGGGCGGGTATCGGTCTGATCTACCTGGCTTGCGTGACCAAAAGCTTCCGCAACCCGGTCCCGCAGTACGACGAAGATATCGCGTAACAACGGCATTTAGCTGAAAAAAAACGGAGACATGTTCTCCGTTTTTTTATACGTGGGATTTATACAATCTCTTCGGCATACTGCCAGAGTGATTTCAGCAGCATCAACTTTTCTTTGTTATCCGCATATTGCTGGCTCAATAGCTGCAATTCATTGGCGTAATTTTGCAAAAACTCCGGTGTGAATACCTGGCGACGATGGTCCAGCCAGCGCTGCTGTTCAGCTTCGTCCAGCGTTCCCGGGAAGTTACGTGCACGATAATTAAACAACAGTTTTTCAATTCGCTTATCGACAAAGGAGATATCCAGCGCCGGTAAATTGCGTGGTTCGGTTTCCAGAACGATTTTCATCGCCGCACGGTCAGCATCGCTGAAAAAGCCGTTATACAGTTGGGCATCCACGTTATCTGATGGTGTAAAGGGTTCCGCATCGGCAAAGATCGCGACCACTTTGTCGCGTATCTGCGGATTCTCGCGCAGAACTTTGAGATTATCCCGACAATGCTGGCGGTTAATGCCAAGACGGTCGGCGTCTTCCGGACGTAGCGTATTTGCCTGTGCCAGTACCGGGCATTTGTTGATGTGCACCAATTTAACCGGTACGGCCGGGTTATCACCCAGATCCGCTTTAGACGTGTAGAGCCGCTCGCGCAGGGCGTCGCTGTCGAGTTCGAGCAGCGGCGAAATATCACCAGCTAAGTCGACCATAATAACCACGTTACGATTCTCCGGATGCCACGCCAATGGTGCCACCCAACTGGTGTTACCGCGCCATGCGCCAAACATGCCTGAGACATGAACCAGTGGCTTCATTTGCGGGACGTCAATCAGCGCGGCCAGCTTATGCTTATTACGATGGCTGTAGAGATAATCAAACAGACGCGGCTGGCGCGACTTCACTAATTGCGCCATTGCGATCGTGGCGTATACGTCCGCCATCGCATCGTGAGCATTGGCATGCTCAATACCATTAGCTTTGGTCAAATGCTCCAGGCGGAAGCTGGGTAAGCCGTCGTCGTTTTCCGGCCAGTTAATGCCTTCAGGGCGCAGGGCATAGCAGGCGCGCATCACATCCAGCAGATCCCAGCGCGAATTATCGTTCTGCCAACTCCAGGCATAGGGATCGTAGAAATTGCGATACAGGATGTTGCGCGTCACCTCATCATCGAAGCGCACGTTGTTATAGCCCAGGATACAGGTTTTCGGCACGGTGAACAGGGCGTGGATGCGCGCGGCAAAAGCGGCTTCATTCTCTCCCTTTTCACGTGCTTCCTGCGGTGTGATACCCGTAATCAACACCGCCTCAGGCTGCGGCAGATAATCGTCCGCGGGTTTGCAATAAAAGACTTCTGGTTCACCGATGATGTTGAAATCATTATCTGTGCGGATAGCCGCAAATTGCGCGGGTCTGTCCAGCGCCGGATGGGTACCAAAGGTCTCGTAATCGTGGAAGAGAAAACCAGGTTGCTGCTTGCCGTCATTCATTGTTCAGTTATGTCCGGGATCAATTTAGCGCTCGTCCAAGAATACCAAAAAATAGTGAGATAATCAGCTATGGAATTATCGAAGCTGGATTGTGTACGCAATAAAGTTGAGATAAACAGGACTTTTTATAGAATTAATAAATAAATCCCGCACTGTTAAAATAAATTACGGAAATAAAATATCTTGGAGTTGCGGATTTGTAAACAATCTAATTGATAACCATTATTGTTATTTTCTTCTTCTTTTATTGTGTTCTGGAAACTTTAAAAGTCTTTTATAAACAAAGAGTTTTTATTTGTGTCAATTCGCTGTCATGCATTGTAATGAAATGTGATTGATGTAAAAAATAAATATTCTAAACGCCATATAATTATTGGATATATCTAATAACAGGAGGTTATATGAGCATTAGTCGGCGTAATTTTTTGCGAGGAGTGGGTATAGGCTGTTCAGCCTGTGCGATAGGCAGTTTCCCGCCTGGGGCACTGGCACGAAATTCTCCTGAGAGTATCAAAGGGAAGACATCCCTGACGCCAAGTTTGTGTGAAATGTGTTCTTATCGTTGCCCGATACAGGCGCAGGTAATTAATAACAAAACGGTTTTTATTCAAGGGAACCCTAAGGAAGGTGCGAATAAGCAGGTCATTTCTTCCCAAGCTGACTCGCTGATTAAAATTTCGCGGATCTGGGCCGATTTTTTTCCCGCAAACACATCGAATCAGCCTATTTAGGCTATTTTTTCCACCATTTCTGGCGTTATTTCCGGTTTTTACTGAGATCTCTCCCACTGACGTATCATTTGGTCCACCCGAAACAGGTTGGCCAGGGTGAATAACATCGCCAGTTGGTTATCGTTTTTCAGCAGCCCTTTGTATCTGGCTTTCACGAAGCCGAACTGCCGCTTGATGATGCGAAACGGGTGCTCCACCCTGGCACGGATGCTGGCTTTCATGTATTCGATGTTGATGGCCGTTTTGTTCTTGCGCGGATGCTGCTTCAAGGTTTTTACCTTGCCGGGACGCTCGGCGATCAGCCAGTCCACATCCACCTCGGCCAGCTCCTCGCGCTGTGGCGCTCCTTGGTAGCCGGCATCGGCTGAGACAAATTGCTCCTCTCCATGAAGCAGATTACCCAGCTGATTGAGGTCATGCTCGTTGGCCGCGGTGGTGACCAGGCTGTGGGTCAGGCCACTCTTGGCATCGACACCAATGTGGGCCTTCATGCCAAAGTGCCACTGATTGCCTTTCTTGGTCTGATGCATCTCCGGATCGCGTTGCTGCTCTTTGTTCTTGGTAGAGCTGGGGGCCTCAATGATGGTGGCATCCACCAAAGTGCCTTGGGTCATCATGACGCCTGCTTCGGCCAGCCAGCGATTGATGGTCTTGAACAATTGACGTGCCAGTTGATGCTGCTCGAGCAGGTGGCGGAAATTCATGATGGTGGTGCGATCCGGCAGGGCGCTATCCAGGGATAATCGGGCAAACAGGCGCATGGAGGCGATTTCGTACAGGGCATCTTCCATGGCACCGTCGCTCAGGTTGTACCAATGCTGCATGCAGTGAATACGCAGCATGGTCTCCAGCGGATAGGGCCGTCGGCCATTGCCCGCCTTGGGATAAAACGGCTCGATGACAGCGGTCATATTCTGCCATGGCAGAATCTGCTCCATGCGGGAGAGGAAAATCTCTTTTCGGGTCTGACGGCGCTTAGTGCTGAATTCACTATCGGCGAAGGTGAGTTGATGGCTCATGATGTCCCTCTGGGATGCGCTCCGGATGAATATGATGATCTCATATCAGGAACTTGTTCGCACCTTCCCTAATGCGCCTCAACAAGGCACGCGTGTCTGCGCTCGTGGCGGCAGCGGCGTTAGCCTGGTCAACGACCCTCATCGCATTGTTAAACCCATGAAACGCACAGGACCTCGCGGGAGCGGAGAATGGCAGGTTATTAGCTGGGAACAAGCGTATAAAGAAATTGCCGAAAAAATGACGGCAATTAAAACGCAGCATGGTCCTCAGGGCGTCGTGTTTTCTTCTAAATCCGGTTCGCTTTCAGGGCATTTATTTCAACTGGCGACGGCTTTCGGATCGCCAAACACCTTTACGCACGCGTCGACATGCCCGGCCGGAAAATCGATTGCCGCCAAAGTGATGATGGGCGGCGATTTGGCCATGGATATCGCCAATACCCGTTATATGGTCTCTTTTGGTCACAACCTTTATGAAGGGATTGAGGTTGCCGAAACGCATGAACTGATGACGGCGCAGGAAAAGGGCGCAAAAATGGTCAGCTTCGACCCCCGTCTGTCCGTCTTCTCCAGCAAGGCGGATGAATGGCATGCGCTCAAACCGGGCGGCGACTTGCCGGTGTTGATGGCCATGTGTCACGTCATGATCAATGAAAAATTGTATGACGCGGACTTCGTTGCGCGCTACACCACAGGGTTTGACCAACTGGCAGAAGCAGTACAAGAGACCACGCCGGAATGGGCGCAAAAGCAAGCTGATGTGCCTGCTGATGTCATTGTTCGGGTCACCCGAGAAATGGCCGCCTGCGCGCCCCATGCTATTGTCAGCCCGGGCCATCGTGCGACGTTCTCGCAAGAAGAAATTGATATGCGGCGCATGATTTTTACCCTCAATGTGCTGCTTGGCAATATTGAGCGTGAAGGCGGTTTGTACCAGAAAAAAGCGGCGGCAACTTATAATAAGCTGGCCGGAGAAAAGGTCGCTCCGGTGCTGGCAAAACCCGATGTCAAATTACCCAAGCCAACGGCGCAGCGTATCGATCTGGTAGCCCCGCAGTTTAAGTACATCGCGGCGGGCGGTGGTGTGGTGCAAAGCATTATTGATGCTGTGTTAAACCAGACGCCTTATCCGGTGAAGGGATGGATTATGTCCCGACACAACCCTTTCCAAACCGTTACATGTCGACCGGATCTGGTCAAAACCGTTGAACAGCTCGATCTTGTGGTCAGTTGTGATGTCTATCTTAGCGAAAGCGCGGCGTATGCCGACTACCTTTTGCCTGAATGTACTTACCTTGAGCGCGATGAAGAAGTTTCAGACATGTCGGGTCTGAATCCAGCCTATGCCCTGCGCCAGCAGGTAGTAGAACCTATTGGTGATGCGCGTCCAAGCTGGCAAATCTGGAAAGAGCTGGCCGTGCAGTTAGGCCTTGGGCAATTCTACCCATGGCAGGATATGCAAACGCGTCAGTTATACCAGCTTAATGGCGATCATGCGCTGTCTGCTGAACTGCGTGAGAAAGGGTATCGGGAGTGGGGTGTTCCGTTACTGCTGCGTGAACCTGAAGCGGTGCGTCAGTTTGTGGAACGCTATCCGGGCGCGGTGGCGGTTGACAGCGACGGTACCTATGGCGAGCAACTGCGCTTTAAATCCCCTTCAGGAAAAATAGAGCTTTATTCTGAAGAGCTGGAGACGCTCCTGCCTGGCTACGGTATTCCGCGCGCGCGCAATTTTGCGCTCAAAGGCGATAGTGAGCTCTATTTTATCCAGGGAAAAGTGGCGGTTCATACCAACGGTGCGACGCAATACGTGCCACTGCTTAGCGAGTTGATGTGGGACAACGCGGTGTGGATCCACCCGCAAACGGCCCGTGAAAAAGGCATCAAAAGCGGCGATGACATCTGGCTGGAAAATGCGACCGGCAAGGAAAAAGGCAAAGCGCTGGTCACCGCCGGAATTCGGCCCGATACGCTGTTTGTTTATATGGGGTTTGGCGCCAAGGCGGGAGCCAAAACCGCAGCGACAACGCACGGTATCCATTGCGGTAATTTGCTGCCGCATGTCACCAGTCTGGTTTCCGGTACGGTGGTCCACACCGCTGGCGTTACGCTTCGTCGGGCATGAGAAAGGAGAACATCATGAATCAATCTACAAACCCTTATGTCATGCTGCATGACGAGAAACGCTGTATCGGCTGTCAGGCATGTACGGTTGCCTGCAAAGTTTTGAATGACGTGCCAGAGGGATTTAGCCGTCTACAGGTGCAGATCCGTTCACCCGAACATGAACCCGAGGTGCTATCCCACTTCCAGTTTGTTCGCGTTTCCTGTCAGCATTGTGAAGATGCGCCGTGTGTCAGCGTTTGTCCGACCGGTGCGTCATTTCGCGACGAAAATGGCATTGTGCAAGTGGATAAGTCTCGCTGTATTGGCTGTGACTATTGCGTTGCCGCTTGTCCGTTCCACGTCCGTTATCTCAATCCGCAAACGGGAATTGCCGACAAATGTAACTTCTGTGCAGATACCCGACTGGAGACTGGACAATCGCCCGCCTGCGTTTCCGTTTGCCCGACGGATGCGCTGAAATTTGGTCGTCGTGACGACCCGGAAATTCAGCACTGGATAAATCAAAAAGAGGTTTATCGCCAGCAGGATACGCGTAGCGGTCCGGTGAGTGTTTATCGGCGTAAAGAGATCCATCAGGAGGGTAAAGCATGAATTCTATCTGGGGAGCAGAGCTTAACTATGCGCCGGACTACTGGCCGCTGTGGCTCATTTATGCAGGCGTTGTTATTGTGCTGATGATTGCGGGCCTGGTTATACACGCGCTGTTACGTCGGATGTTGTCACCCAAAACAGCAACTGGAGAAGAACATCGGGATTACCTCTATTCGCTGGCAGTTCGCCGCTGGCACTGGGGTAATGCGCTGCTTTTTATCCTGCTTCTGCTGAGTGGCCTGTTTGGGCACTTCTCTGTCGGACCGGTGGCATTGATGGTGCAGGTACATACCTGGTGCGGCTTCGCCCTGTTGGCCTTCTGGGTTGGTTTTGTGCTAATCAACGCAACCAGCGGCAACGGTTGTCATTATCGGGTGAAATTTAACGGGTTGATATCACGCTGCTTGTTGCAAACGCGCTTTTATCTGTATGGCATCATGAAAGGTGAGCCGCACCCGTTTGCCGCAACGGCAGAGAGTAAATTTAACCCACTACAACAGTTGGCTTATCTGGCCATCATGTATGCGCTGGTTCCGCTGTTGATCATTACCGGGTTGTTATGTCTCTACCCGCAGGTGATAGGGGCAGGGCCTGTGATGCTGGTGCTGCATATGGTGTTGGCGATTGTCGGCTTACTGTTCATCTGTGCACATATTTACCTGTGCACGCTGGGTGACACACCGGGGCAAATTTTCCGCAGCATGATAGATGGCTATCATCGTCATCGCACCCATCACGCAGAGACAGCACCGCGCAAAGGGTAATGCCCGCCGCGGTTGATATCTGAAAACCTTTCCTTACAGCAAGAAAATGTGCCTTATGTCACATTTTCTTGCAATTTGTCCATGTTTGTTCGCCAGAACTTCCGTAAAAAGAACGGCTATTTCTCCATTTCCTGAGGACATGCTGTTGAAACGCCGTTTGTTTATTGCCGCTTCACTCTTTGCGATGAGTTTTTCGCCCGCTTACGCGACCGAGGTCGTAAGCTTTTCCCCACAGCCACCCGCGATTAATGCCGGAGCGTGGGTATTAATGGATTACACCACGGGCCAAATCCTGACAGCCGGAAATGAACACCAGCAGCGCAACCCTGCCAGCCTGACCAAGCTGATGACTGGCTATGTTGTCGATCGCGCAATCGACAGCAAGCGTATTAGTCCGACAGATATTGTCACCGTTGGGCGCGACGCCTGGGCGAAAGATAATCCGGTATTCGTCGGTTCATCCTTAATGTTCCTGAAAGAAGGGGATCGCGTTTCTGTGCGCGACCTGAGTCGTGGGTTAATTGTTGATTCCGGTAATGATGCCTGTGTGGCGCTGGCGGATTACATCGCCGGAGGGCAGCCGCAGTTTGTCGCGATGATGAACAACTATGTGCAAAAGCTGAACCTGCGGGACACGCATTTTGAAACGGTACATGGTCTGGATGCGCCAGGTCAGCATAGCTCAGCTTACGATCTGGCCGTGCTGTCGCGAGCTATCATCCATGGAGAGCCGGATTTCTACCATATGTACAGTGAAAAAAGCCTTACCTGGAACGGAATCACGCAGCAAAACCGTAACGGTTTGTTGTGGGATAAAACCATGAACGTCGACGGTCTGAAGACTGGGCATACCTCCGGCGCTGGATTCAACCTGATTGCTTCTGCTGTTGATGGGCAGCGCCGCCTGATTGCGGTTGTGATGGGGGCGGAGAGTGCGAAAGGACGTGAAGACCAGGCGAGAAAACTGCTGCAATGGGGACAACAGAACTTCGATACCGTGCAGGTTTTACGTAGCGGTAAGCAGGTCGGTATTGAACGGATCTGGTATGGCGATAAAGAAAAAATTAGCCTTGGCACAGAGCAGGATTTCTGGATGGCCCTGCCTAAAGCCGAAGTCGCGAATATCAAGGCAAAATATGTTCTTGATAAGAAAGAACTGGTCGCCCCCATTGCAGCCCATCAACGTGTGGGGGAAATTGAACTCTACGATCGGGATAAACTGGTGGCGCACTGGCCTCTGGTTACGCTGGAGTCTGTCAACGAAGGTGGCGTCTTCTCGCGTTTGAGCGATTACTTCCGCCATAAGGCGTAGTTTTCCTGATGTGCCTGACTGGCAAGAGTGCGAATCTGCTCACATAATAATCACTGATTCCTTGTGGCCGTCATACCTAAAAATTACACTGTATATAAATACAGTGTAATAACGGAGGTTATATGGAGTACGAGATAAAGCAGGTCGAGAAACGCATAATTGCCGGTTTCCATATGGTTGGACCGTGGGAACAAACGGTAAAGCAAGGTTTCGAACAGTTAATGATGTGGGTCGACGGTAAGCAGATCGTACCGCTGGAATGGATAGCCGTTTATTACGACAATCCTGACGTTGTTCCGGCGGAAAAACTTCGTTGTGATACCGTGGTGTCTGTGCCTGAAGGTTTTGAGATCCCGGAAAACAGCGAAGGCGTGATCCAGACCGAGCTGGCAGGTGGCGACTATGCTATAGCCGTTGCGCGCGTTGAAAATCATGACTTCGCGACGCCGTGGTATCAGTTTTTTGAGCGCCTGATGCAGGATTCGACGTATGCGATAGCGGCTAAACCCTGTTTTGAAGTTTATATGAACAACGGCATGGAGGACGGTTACTGGGACATTGAAATGTACGTGCCGGTACAGTTGAAGTAACTGTTTTTGGTGTAAATCAGGATGAATGTCCTGGTCATCAGGATGATGTTTTCACCGTAAAAACAGGTACAATTCGCTTCTTTGCTATTCCCTGACGGAGTGCATGAGTGCGTGCAGATAAGTCTCTGAGTCCTTTTGAAATTCGTTTGTATCGTCATTATCGTGTGGTGCATGGCATTCGCATTGCGCTGGCGTTTCTTCTTACTTTTCTGTTGGTACGCCTGTTAAACATTCCCGAAGGTACATGGCCTCTGATCACGCTGGTGGTGATTATGGGGCCAATTTCTTTTTGGGGTAACGTTGTTCCCAGAGCGTTTGAGCGTATAGGCGGAACGATCCTGGGCTCGGTGCTTGGATTGATTGCCCTGCGTCTGGAACTCTTTTCGCTTCCGCTAATGCTGATCTGGTGCGCGGTGGCGATGTTTCTCTGTGGCTGGTTGGCATTGGGTAAAAGGCCGTATCAGGCGCTGCTGATTGGCATTACGCTTGCCGTGGTCGTGGGGGCGCCTGCCGGAGATATGAATACCGCGTTATGGCGCGGTGGCGATGTTATTTTGGGCTCATTACTGGCGATGTTGTTTACCGGCATCTGGCCGCAGCGGGCATTTATACACTGGCGTATCCAATTGGCACATTGTGTGACGGGATATAATCGGGTGTATCAGGCCGCGCTATCCCCTAATTTGCTTGAGCAACCGCGGCTTGAGAAGCATTTACAGCAGCTCTTAAGCGACGTTGTCAAAATGCGCGGGCTCATCGTTCCCGCCAGTAAAGAAACCCGTATTCAAAAATCCATTTTTGAGGCTATTCAAACGGTTAACCGCAATCTGGTCTGCATGCTTGAGCTGCAAATTAATGCACTTTGGGCCAGCCGCACCAGCCACTTTGTCATGCTGAATGCGCAAACTTTGCGTGAAACTCAGCTCAGGACGCAGCAGGCGCTACTGACCATAACCCACGCCTTGTACGAAGGGAATCCGCAGCCGGTGCTTGCCAATACGGAAAAGCTCAATGACACCGTGGCGGAGTTACGTCAGCTCATTGCTGAGCATAAAGGCGATTATGTCGCAGAAACGCCCATTCACGGCTACGTTTGGTTGAACATGGAAATGGCGCGACAGCTGGAGTTGCTCTCACATTTAATCTGTCGCGCGCTGCGCAAATAAAGAGCAGATGAGGCGATAGGTTCTACTGCTGCTTCGATTCAGCAAAGATTAGAGGTATGATACTGAAAAAGGCTAAAACCATTGGTAACTGCAATGGCTTTACCCTCGATAATTCAGGTTTCAACCATGCATTGTCGATGCAGATGCAACTTGAAGTATGGCGGGCATGAAAGTAATGTTGACCCACTTTAGCCGTTGTTTTAACGAATCCGAATCTCACATTATCAGGGGTGTAAAAATGGAAACTACCAAGCCTTCTTTCCAGGACGTGCTGGAATTTGTTCGTCTGTTCCGTCGTAAAAACAAACTGCAACGTGAAATTCAGGACGTTGAGAAAAAGATCCGTGACAACCAGAAACGCGTTCTGCTGTTGGACAACCTGAGCGACTACATCAAGCCTGGAATGAGCGTGGAAGCGATTCAGGGCATTATCGCCAGCATGAAAAGCGATTATGAAGATCGTGTTGATGATTACATCATCAAAAACGCTGAGATCTCTAAAGAGCGCCGCGACATCTCTAAAAAGCTGAAAGCGATGGGCGAAGTGAAAAACGCCGATGCGAAAGCTGAGTAACGATTTTATGCTCGTTTGGGTCGCTGCTTAGCGGCGGCCCTTATTGCAGTTCGACCCCGCCAGTTACCATCCGCAACAAATGTTGTTCCGGCCAGTGCACTGTCAATTTTTTCTGCGTCAGCATCCATTTAATGTAGTCCACATCATGACGCTTTCTGTCGAGCATCAGACCGACGACGCTGCCGCTGTGCGCGACGTTGACGCCGTATAAATCACATTCTTCTACCAGTGCTAATAGTGAATCAAAATCTGGTTTAGGTAACAGTAACTGGCTGGCGATCGCGCTCAGCGTGGCGGCTTCGCCCATCCGATAAGGGTTTTGACTGATACAGGCTTCCTGTAACTTTTCCCATGCGCGTTTCAGAGCTGGGGCGCCCGCCAGTAACCCTGACTGACGTGGAGTACGGTGATAATCAGCAGTAAGCAAGGTTTCCGGACTTTCGAGAACCAGCAGATCGAGTTGAGGCTGGGATTCACAGGCAATTTGCGTGGAGGCGTCGTTATGATCGAACAGCGTAAGCTGGCGGAAAACGGTGCTGTCGGTAGGTTCCAGCGAAACGCAAAGCTGCGCCAGAGTGGATTCGTCTAGCTGATGCCCCAGATACTGTGCCGTGGCGATTGCCGTGGCGGCGATATCCGCTGTGCTGCTGGCCATCCCTTTAGCGACAGGAATGGTTGACTGGACATCTATTCGGATATCCTGACTCATGTGTGCCGGGTATTGCCAGTGCAGCAATAACCTCTCAACCATTGCCCGCGAAAGTGGACGTTCATCTGTCAGCGGCGAACCTGAAGTGACCTCAACGGTGCTATACCATTCAACCGGGCAGGAGACCAATTTCTCACTGCCCAGAATCCAGCCCTGGATAAGTTCTCCGCACGATGCGGGACATTGCGCAACAGCCACGTCTTCACCTATGTGATCAGCAATCCTCGGCGCATAGTGTCATGGCGATCGCGCTATTACCATGATTTGCCGCAATTTGAGGTGCTGCAGTATTATGCAGGAATGCCCAATGTCACAGTTTCAGATATCGCTAAACGCATAACGTCTTGCGCAATCATTAGCTCTTCATTGGTATTAATCACTGCTACTTTGACCATCGCATTTTCCGTTTGAATGAAGGTGGCATTACGCTGATTTTTTTCCTCATCAACGGCCAGACCCAGGAAATTCAGGTTACGACAAATCGCAGCGCGCGCCCGTGCGGAGTTTTCGCCAATACCACCGGTAAAAACCAGGGCATCCAGACCGCCCATCTGCATAATATAGCTACCAATGGTGGCACGAATGCGCTCAGCAAAAAGCGTCAACGCCAGAGCAGCCTGGTGATTGCCCGTATCTGCGGCATGTTCAACGTCGCGGTAGTCAGGTGAGATGCCAGAAACACCGAGCAATCCGGACTCATTGTTGAGCAATTGGTTGAGCTGCTGCGGTGTTTTGCCTTCTCGCAGGGCTATCCAGGGCAAAATGGATGGATCAATATCGCCACTTCGCGTGCCCATCATCACGCCAGATTGTGGTGTAAAGCCCATTGACGTATTCACCGATTGTCCGCCTTTGATGGCGCAGATGCTGCTGCCGTTGCCCAGATGACAACAAACAACGCGCAGGGCGCTGAGTGGCACACCCAGTTTTTCAGCAAGCTGTGAGCTAACGTATTTGTGGCTGGTACCATGAAAACCGTAACGACGAATACCCAACTCGACATAGTAACGCCAGGGCAGGGGATAGATGAAAGAAGGCTCATCAAGCGTTTGATGAAACGCGGTGTCGAACACTGCAACGGCTGGCGTTTTGGGCAATAGCTGGCGGAATACCGCGATCCCCAACGCATTTACTGGGTTATGCAGAGGAGCCAGTTCCGCGAGTCGCTCGATTTCTGCCAGCGTTTCATCAGTTACCAGCGCGGAGTCTTTAAAGGATTCCCCGCCGTGTGCGACGCGGTGGCCCACGCCGTCGATCTCTTCCAGACTGCTGATAATGTGGTGGTTGAGCAGTTTTTCCAGAAGCAACGTTACGGCTTCACGGTGATCTGCTACGGGCAAAGTCTCCTGCCATTTCTGCGCTGGTGTTTTTAGGGTGACCTGTGCATCAGACAAACCGATACGTTCTATCAACCCCTGGCAGATCATTTCACCCTGCGGCATCGCCAGTAGTTGAAACTTAAGCGAGGAACTACCTGCATTAATGGCCATTATTTTGTGAGACATGAAGGTTCCTTTGCATTCAGAAAAATGAACATCTCATCGACTCCGGTATTCTCCAGCGCGCTGGTGACAAATACTTTTTGCGCACCAGCCTGAACTAACCAACTCTCCACAAGAGAAATACGCTGCGGGTTGGCTAAATCGGCTTTGGTAACGAGGCCAATAACGGGTCGGTTCATTGGTCCGGTAAAACCGGGAGAAAATGGTGACCACGGCGCGTCTGCATTGAGTACCAGCGCAATAATGTCCGCTTCACAGGCGCTGGCCAGCAGCGCACTGTACAGGCAGCGGTTCTCAAGATATTCACCCGGTGTGTCTATTGTCGTAGGTGACCAGACTATGGCCTGGGTCTTCTGATAGTGGAGCACCTCTCCGCGCATGCACTGCGTGAGCGACGTTTTACCGCACTGGCTGGGACCAATTAGCATGATACGTTTCATGAGATTACGTCCGGGTGATGGGACACGCGGTAAAACGCATCATTTCGCCCAGCGTTCGGGTTACCTGTTTCAGCGCGTACTCAACGGCTGAAACATCGCCCGTCAGTACCACCGCGCCGGTAAACCGGTCGAGAAAACCAATCTCTACCGCCCCTGATTTCGTGGCGATATCACAGGCGATGATTGAGGCTTCGCTAGGGGTAATGGTCAGAATACCGATCGCAGAAACCGAATCAGGTAATCCCAGTTTCTTGAACAAATCCTTACCGGGATTGGCGATAAGGTGCGCCAACGTGACCTGTTTGCCAGGAACATATTCCTGAATCATACGATCCGTGGTGGGTTGTCTTTCCATTATCCTTCCACCATTTGTCGCCACATGCTTTCATGCGGGCGAGGAATGACCGAGCGGTAAACCAGCAGGCCTTTTTCACCCGCACTTTCACTGGCAACCGTCACGGCGTTATTCACATCAGACACGTCGCCTGCGACAACCATGTAGCACTTGCCGCCTATACCAAATGCCATATGGACGCGTACCAGCGTGACGTTGGAGGCTTTAACAGCCCTGTCGGCGGCGCAGATGCAGGCAGCAACGCTCCATGTTTCGACAATACCAACTGCCTGACGCTTATCTACGCTGTTTAGTCCGCTGATTGCGGGGAGTACGCTGGCATGAATGTTGGGGAGTACCAGACTATCAACGAGCATATCGCCAGCAAGAGATGTTCCAGTGGCAATCGCCTGTTGTACGGCACCTACGTCACCACCGAGCATGAGTAGAAATTTTCCCGGGCAGATGGTCTTGCTGACCAGTAAATTCACATTCGCGCTTTTTAACATGGCATCGCCAGCTTCCATTCCTTTGGCAATGCTGGTGAGTTCTAAAATCCCTATAGCCTGAGACATGATTAACCTCTTATTACCGTGATGGATTGCTCAGTGATTTCGCTGACAATACCGTCAATACTGGCGTGAACAGGCGCGCCTAATGCACCGGACGGCACATCGGCAACGCATTGACCGCGAACAACGCGTTCGCCTTGTTCTACACATGGGATAGCGCTGGCACCTATATGCTGGCGTAACAACAGCGTCGTTTTGTCTGTGGAGTAGTCAGTCTCAGCCAGTGGCGCATCGTGATACCAGTCGCTAAGGCCCAGTTTGGTAATAAGGCGCTTAACCGGGATCAGCCGGTACTTCGCCATTTCATCCTCAGGATTTAGCGGCCCTTCATAACGATGGTTGAGCGCCCGCAGCTCGCGTTTAAGCATGCGGTTGATTCGCATCGGCGAAATCCCAACTGGACAGGCAACGCTTTCACACACATTGCATTCTGAGCAGGTCAGGGCCGTGAGCAGCAATTGCGGCGTGGCCGCCTGCTGATAATTAACCGCACGAACCAGCAGATGCGGGGATAATTCATGACCGATCAAATGCCTTGGGCACAAATCCGTACACAAACGACACTGCTCGCAAACGGTTTTTGCAACAGAAAGCACAGTGCGTTCATCCTGCATCCGCCGCTGAATCAACGCATGAGACTTAGGCAAAACCAGCAGGCCCCCGGTGGTCTTGCTGACTGGGGTATCCAGTGAAGTAATCAGGCCGCCCATCATCGGACCACCGTTAATAAAGCCGGGATCGTCAACGGTTGCACCCCCGGCCAGCGCCAGAACGTCACGTAAAGACATTCCGATAGGGACTGTGAGTGTGATGGGACTGGCGACTGCGCCGTTAACGGTCAAGGTACGACGCGTAACCGGGTACTGCTGCTCAACTGCTCTCGCGATGTTGAGCACTGTCTGGACGTTATTGACCACTACGCCGACGCTGACAGGCAGCGCGGCAGGCGGAACTCTCCGGCCTGTTGCCATCCAGATGGTCAGAACCTCGTCACCTGCCGGGTAGACATCGGGCAAAATATGTAAGCGGATCCCGGCAGGCAGAAGGGGCGTTAATGCATTGATAGCCTGTTGGTATTTCTCTTTGAGCGCAATAATTCCGGAACTGGCTCCGGTAGCCGTCATGGCATATTGAACGCCGTGGATAAGTCGCTCAGCCTGGACGGCCATCAACTGCTGGTCAACTTTCAGCATTGGCTCACATTCAGCCGCATTGACCAGAAAAGTATCGACCTGCGCCTGTAATTTTACGTGAGCAGGAAAGCCTGCGCCTCCGGCTCCGACAACACCCGCTGCGCGAACGCGTTCGCGAATTGTCTGCGCATCATAGAGCGTGGACTCTGCCGTCATGGCTGTCTTCATAATAATTCCTCAAGCAGTTCCTGCATGGCACTGGCGTCGGCAACACGAGGATTGGTTTGCAGCGTGACATCAGCCAGCGCGGCCTGAACCATCGACGGGATACGTTGCGACCAGGCTTGCTTTCCGTCTTTAAGCGCGTCAACTAAAGAAGGCAACGCACACTGTTTTTTGAGTAGCTCGATATGATGAATGAGCGCATTCAATGCCGCTGTATCGTTCGCGTTATCCGGGCATAAATGGCAGGCTTTAGCGAAACGGGCATAGCGCTTCGCAGCCCGCGGATCGCGAGCATTAAAATAAATGACATGGGTCAGCAGCAGCGCATTGGCAAGTCCGTGTGGCAGATGAAACTGACCGCCCAACTGATGGGCAATCGCATGATTGATCCCCAGTCCAGCCTGACTAAATGCCATTCCCGCGAGCGTTGACGCATTGTGCATTTTCCCTCTTGTTGCCAGGCATTCGCCTTTGCTGACGGCGACAGGCAGGTACTGGAAGACGATTTGAGCCGCTTTTTCAGCCAGTGCATCGGTGAAGTCGCTGGCCTTCGTGGACACGTATGCCTCCAGCGCATGCGTTAACACGTCCATGCCGGTATTCGCGGTTATGGCTGGCGGTACGCTGACGACCAGCGTTGGATCAAGGATGGCCATGTCTGGATAAAGCGCATTATTAAACAATGGATATTTAATGCCTTTATCCGGATCGCTAATCACGCAGGCGCTGGTTACCTCGGAGCCCGTACCGCTGGTAGTGGGAATTGCGACACAGGTTTCAATTTCAATACCGAACTGGCGGCTGAACCAGACGATGGCTTTTGCGGCGTCCAGTGCTGAGCCGCCACCAAAACCCATCACGATGTCCGGCCGCAGGGACTGCATTTGTGCAATCCCTTGAACTACAGTGCTGATGGTGGGATCGGGGGTGATATCGCTGAAAATGCTGATGCGGTTATCCGCTGGCAGAGCGTTGCGCAGCTTTTCAATCAGGGGAGAACGCGCGAGAAAACCATCGCAAATAATCCAGATATGCTTATTCGTGAAGCGCTTGAGCACATCCAGACTTCCCTGGCCGCTGTACAATCGAGTTTGCAGTGAAAAGCTATTCATAACGGCCCCATTAACGAATAGAAAAACCGTTTGTCAGCACGCAACGACGAGAGCGTGCGAAAGTGCGCGCAGATGTTGTTCCTTCACCGGTTGGCGTCGCAATAGTGAAGGTTGTAAAGCCTTCACCACCAACGCCGATCCCGGCGTAAGAGGGGCCATTTTTCACAAAGATGGAGGTCTGAAGCGTGCGCGCGGCAAGGTTCAAACGTGACACATTTTGCGAATGCATAATGGCCGTGTGATGCAATCCCTCTTCAACCTTCAGGGCCAACGTTAATGCACTATCAAAATCGCTCACCGTTACGACGGGGAGCATTGGCATCAGTTGCTCGCTGGTAACCCACGGGTCGTCCGCATGGACGATGCCTATCAGTAATCGAGGTGCTTTTGCCGGAACCGGTATTCCTGCTGCTTCCAGTAAGGTTGCCGGGCTTTTACCTACCAGTTTTTTATTGGCTATGCCTTCTGGTAGACAGACGGCTCGCAGTTTGTCTACCTCTTCTCTATTGAGAAGCATCGCACCAAAAGACTGCATCTGTTGAACCAGTCGTTCGGCAACGGCATCAACAACAATCAGGCTCTTCTCAGCAATGCAGGGGAGGTTGTAATCAAAGGATGCGCCATTGATGATATCTTCCGCCGCCTTAACCAGGTCGGCCGTTTCATCAACAATGCAGGGTGGATTTCCTGCGCCTGCGCCGATGACTTTTTTCCCGCTTTTCATGCCCATAGCAACAATGCCTGGGCCACCGGTAATCGCCAGAACTGCGATTTTAGGGTGCGCCATCATCTGCTGGGTAGCCTCAAAAGTGGGTTCTGTGACCGTGACGACAAGATTACGAATTCCGCAGCAACGGAAAGCAATATCTTCAATCATGGCAATCAGCTTGAGTGAAATCTTTTTAGCACCCGGATGCGGACTGAAGTAAACGCTATTCCCTGCCGCCAGCATGCTGATGCTGTTGTTAATAATGGTCTCTGTCGGATTAGTACTGGGGGCGACAGAACCAATTACGCCAAACGGTGAATACTCGAATAACACCATGCCGCCATCGCCGGTTAGCGCCGTGGTGGTGAGATCTTCGATACCCGGAGTGTTGTCCAGCGCGGCTTTATTTTTAAGGAACTTATCCTCTTTGTTGCCCATACCCGTTTCGGCAGCGCTCTCAGCGGCCAGTGAAGCTAGATGAGGCGTCAGTTCTTCGCGTAGGGCGTTTATGATGGCGCTGCGGGTTTTCAATGGACATTGCTGGTAACGCAGAAAAGCCTGATGAGCGGCATCGATCGCTTCGCCAACGGACGGAAAAATACCGTTACCCTTAACTTCTGCTTTTGCCGGGGCGAGTTGCTCACTCAAAATGTTACGAATAAGGGTTTCAAGTTCTGAAGTATTCATTGATGTGTTCTCACGTTAATCGCCGCAATGGCCGTTTCTGCAATGTCCATATCCTGTTCAACGCTTCCTCCGCTGATGCCAAGACCCCCGAGGAGTAAACCCTCACGCCATAATGCGTACCCGCCACCGAAGGTGACGACTTTTCCCTGCATATGGCTTTCCAGACCGTAAAGCGCGGCGCCTGGTTGCACTGCTGATGTCAGCTCATGCGTGGCGGTTTTCATCGCCACGGCAGTCCATGCTTTTTTCGGTGCCAGTTCGCTACTCACGAGTAATGCGTCAGGCATGCGCCAGGCCACCGTTTGGGTACCGTTCGCATCAACAATACTAATGACGACCGGAACCTGAAGTTCTTCTGCTCTCGTCACCGCAGCGCGAGTGAGTTGGTGGAGCTCCTGAAAAGACAGAGACATAGTCGGCTCCTTTGTGGCTGGTGGTTGAACGGCAGCGAGATAGCGCTCAGCCACTTTCTGAATGATTTCGTTTTGATGGGCGTCATGATCTTCTGCTCGTGCAAGCGCATATAAGCAGTCGGACAGGCGGTTGATATAACGCATCAGCACGTGTCTGACGGAGATCTCGGTAGACAGCTCGACCAGTCGTCTTTCTGCGCGACGTGCCAGAGTTCGGGCAAAGTGCAGTCGGCTGGCGGCTTCGCTGCGGCCTGGTAAAATAAAGCTGTGCAGGGGCGGTACTCTTCCCATTGCAATATCGATGGCAGCTTCCAGTGCCGCAATTTCTTCTGAGCTGATGTAGCGCTGCTCTGGCGTTGGTTCTTCGCTTTCGCTTGCCAGTTCGGCGCTGAACCAAAAAAGCTGCAGCTGGATATTTTCAAGTAACTGCCGGTGCTGAGGGTTTTTCGCCACGCAAACGCATAGGCTAAGCGCCGCATTCAGTTCGTCCAGCGTACCGTAGGCTTCCACGCGCGGATGCGTTTTGCTCACGCGCTGTCCGGTAAATAGGGCTGTTGTTCCGGCATCACCTGTGCGGGTATAAATCGCCATAGTTCCTCCTAACGAGAAAGCGTGTCGACAATGCCGACGATAGCCAGATCAATGGCCTCATTAGGGCCGGAAAATACGTGTCTGGCGCTGGACCCGCTGCTGAGTAATACCAGTTCGCCGGTCCCCGCGCCGACAGAATCAACAGCGACTTCATCTCCACTCACTGGGGACGCAGGAAGCTCTCCGTCAGCACTTACCCGACGTACCAGCAACAGTTTTTTTCCCACCAGTGATGGGGATTTTTGCGTGGAAACCACAACGCCTGTAACCCGTGCCAGATGCATAGCTCACTCCTGCTTAATTAGTTGGACATTTCGCAGACTGACAGCTTCCTGAGCCAGAGCCGTCACGACACATCGACGGCGTAGCACCAGTACGCCATCCCTCAATTGGGCGACGTCGGCATAGCTGAGAAGCTTCTCAGGATGCAAAAAGATGATTCGCCCCAGTTCGTCACTGAACTCCAGCGGCAGACGCGCGAGTTTTTTCACGGGGATTGCGGGTAACAATCGGTGTTGTAGTGAAATCTTCACGCGGACTCCGCATGCCAGCGCGTCGTGAATCGTTACCACCGACATGTTGACTGGGCAGCCTTCGGCAATTTGCTCCAGTAATGGCAGGTCCACTTGCTGGAGATGGAGCGACGAGTACTGGCAGCATACTGTCCGTGAATTGATTTCCCGTAACTGCGCGACGCTAAGAATGAGCGTGCTTTCCGCGCGTTTTTTTAATCGGGAAACAACCTCCTCGATAATGCGTTGCAGCAGTTCGTTGTTCATCGTGAGGTCACCAGTGTGGCAAATGCCTGGGGATTATCAGCGCCTGCAGCATTGGCTTCGTCTGTATCGATATGCATTTCGAGGCGCATATCCGGCGAAACGCGTACGGCGACGTTATCGAAAATCAGTCGACGTTCATCGCCATTAATGGCGACCGAGACTTTATCACCATGGGAAACTCGCAGAATCAGAGCATCGAGCGGCGACATATGGATATGCCGTTGGGCAACGATCACCCCGGATGCTAACTCCAGTTCAGCAAATGGGCTGACAAGACGAACACCGGGTGTGCCCTGAATATTGCCCGACATCCGCAGCGGAGCAGCAATTCCCAACGTGCGGGCGTCGGTACGAGAAATTTCGACCTGGCTGGTATTGCGCAGCGGGCCGAGTAAACGCACATTTTTTAACTGACCTTTTGGCCCCACCAGCGTGACAGTCTGCTCTGCTGCATATTGTCCTGGCTGCAGCAGCTCTTTTTTCTCACTAATTGGGTGATTGGGAAACAAGCGACCGTAATCTTCAGCGCACAGATGAATATGCCGATTAGAGATCCCCAGCGGAATCGGGCGCTCGCGCATTTCATCCAGAACCTTAGCGACAGTGGTTTCCAGTTGCTGTTTATCCATCACGCTTCACCTCGTTTGCCGGAGTGAAGACAAAGTGTGCGCGGCTCACCTTTTTGGCGAGGGCAGGCAGGATCAAGACACAAATTGCAGCTAATCAATTCTGCATCTTGCGGTGCTTCGGGTGCCGCATGGTCTACAAATATCTCTTCATGCGGTATGGCTGGTATGGGTTCGGGCGTTGGTTCAGGCTCCAGGACAACGCTATGCGACAGGATCCCGTCCCCGGGTCTGGAAATGACTTTGTGAGCCACCAGTCCATCTCGCTGGTCAGCGAAACTGACACCGGTGGAAATGGCCGCCTGGACGGAGGCCACATCCCCGATTATCTTGATCACCGTCCAGCCTGAGCCGTTGGTTTTTTCGAGGCCCACCAGCGTGATGGAGGCGGCTTTCGCCATGACGTCCGCGCAACTGATGGCTAATGCCAGACCACTAACTTCAAGTAATCCCAGTGATTGCTTCACGCTGTGCTCCTTGGTTGCAACGACTTATGCGGATTTAGGTAAAATGGCTTCAACGTCGCTGTGCGGACGCGGGATAACGTGGCAGGATTTCACCTCGCCAACGGCGCTTGCGGCTGCGCTTCCAGCATCTACGGCTGCTTTCACCGCGCCGACATCACCGCGAACCATAACGGTGATCAGGCCAGAGCCGATTTTTTCGTAACCAACCAACTGCACGTTTGCGGATTTCACCATGGCATCAGCGGCTTCAATAGCGCCGACAAGCCCTTTTGTTTCAACCAGTCCCAGTGCGTTATTCATACTGCTTTTCTCCTGTGGGTTATGAGTGGCATTCCCGGAACGGAATGCCTTTAACCAGCCGCGCAGCGTTGTTACCAATGCTGCGGCGATCGTGGCTATTTTGTTGATACGTCAGCGTAAAAAGCGGTGCTGATGAGGGTAAGTTTTTGTAGTGCACGACCAGTTTTTCACGGCTACAGCCAATACCAACCAGCAATGGCGATTGGCAGGCTGCCAACCATGCGTTGTGAATAATGTCAGTTGAGTCATTCTCCTGAATCACAAAGGGGATCCCTTCTTCTTCAATACCCAGCAGTACGTCATTCCAGACGTCAGCGCAGTCAGCACTGGTGAAGATAACGATGGCTGGCGTGGTGAGATTACTTTCCATGAGCGAATGCCTTATGCCAGGAGAGAATCAGCCCTGTCGCAACCGCATTGCGCGGACCTTCTGTACCACGAATATTGCCGCGCCCGGCAACCAGTCGATAATGCGCCAGAGCATCGGTGACCAGCTGCGGAACTTCAAAATCCAGGGATGAGCCGCCAACCAGTACCACAAAGGGAATATCCCGAATGTTCCCGGTCGGACTCACCTGACGTAGCGCTCTGAGTGCGTTAGTAACGAAAACGCGTTCCTTAGCACTTCGACGAATGGCCCGTACTTTCTCCAGCGCCAGTTCACCCGGCAGTGGCACCAGTTCATCGGGCTTCACTACGCACACGCGCGCAAAAACCGTTGGCGGGAGAGGTGTAGGGAAGAACTGAACGCTGCCGTCTTCGTGGCGAAGATGGAACAAGCTCTCAACTTTCGCCAACGGATACTTTTTAATCTCTTCCGCGAGATAACGGTCATCCAGACCCAGTTCACGGGCAATGATCATCGTGACCATATCGCCTGCCCCCGCCAGGTGCGTGGCAATAATTTCGCCCTTAGGATTGATGATAGAAGCGTCGGTTGAACCCGCGCCGAGGTCCAGAATAGCCAGTGGTCGCGTGGTGCCCGGAGTAGTTAAGGCCCCCAGAATGGCAGCTTCGGCTTCGGCCCCGCCAACCTGGACGTCAATGTTGAGCTTTTGCGTGATCTCCTGGGCAATCATCGCCATTTGCAGGCGGTCTGATTTCACCATGGAGGCTATGCCGACAGCCTGTTCCAGCGAGAACTCACCGGCAAGTCCACCCGTCACGCTGACAGGAACCGAGGTATCGACCGCCAGCAGATCCTGAATAAAAATTTCATGACTGGGTTTATTGGTTAATTCAGCCATCGTCTGGCGCACATGCTCCAGCATGCCGCCAATATTGGTGCCAGCTTCTCCGGTAACGTTATCCAGTTTCGGGCATTCACCAACCGCTTTCATAATCGCTTCGGCGCCCGCTGCAACGTCGACCCGTACTGTACGTCCCTGAGACTGTAGCTCCAGATTTCCGGCAGGAATCGCTCGCGCTTTCACATCACCTGACGGCGTTTTCACCACCACAGCTGAACGGTTGCCGATCAGCGCCCGTGCCATCGGAACAATGTTTTTAGTCTCATCGGCATTGAGGCCAAAGACAGTTGCAATACCGTAGGGGTTAGAAAGTGTTTCAATAACCTTTCCTGGTACGGCGACCTCAATGGCAGCCAGCATCCCCAACGGGATACGGTCAATATGAAGGACTTCATCGACTATGGGCAGGGGATGAGTCAGACGATTACTGACCAACACACCATCGTCCTGCTGCAAAATAACACCAGTCAACTGGTATCCGGCACGGACGGAGGCATTAATCATCGTAGCAACATCGGCGAAATCAAATGCCGATGACACCACCAGAATATAGGGCGTATCCGCCGGGCGACTGAGAAGGTCTTCCGGCGTAATAGTGACGCCCACGCCTAACCCGACACCGCCCGGTGTTTTAGGGTTATGGCCGATCATGGTGGATTCAGTGATGATGGTTTCGGTTATTGTTTCCATCGCCACGTCGCCAATGACCGGGGTGGCTTCGTTAATACGGATGAGCGAAATATCGCTGACATTGATACCGGCGTTTTTTGCCGCCAGCGTAAGGGCCTCCTGAATGCCAAACACATTACGTAATGTGCCCTTAATTCCGGTGGTTTCTGCCAGCGCGCTGCCGGTGATGCTCAGCACGCCAGACTCATCCAGAGTAGCCAGAGCAACTTCCGTTGATGAGTTGCCTATGTCAATGCCAGCTATATATCGCATGATCCTGTCCCTGAGTTAGTCGTCGCCTTTGAGTTTTTTACGCTCAACGTACAGCGCTGCCGCTTCACGAACGAAAGCTGCACAGATTTTTGCCTGATAACGATTTTCGAGATCGTCGGCGATAGCCATCAGCTCATCTTTTGTTGAGCGGTACGGGCGCAGCGCGTTGTAGATCTCAAGAATGCGATCGTCAGGAACAGCGGTTAGCTCGGCAGCGCGCTCAAAGTTCATCGCCAGCCTGTCACGTCCGGCATCTTTGGCGATTTCCGCCTGGAGGCGCAGTGTTTCAGGAGTGATGCGCATGTCCTGCGCGGTCACTTTGTTGCTCAGAACATTTTCAAGCGTGAAGTCGTCCAGCGTTTTGTTGGTCGCAGTTTTTACCCACTCAGGATGTTTATTCGCGAGAGGGTAATCCGTGACTTTCGCGGTATGTGCTGATGAACTCGCCGCGGGCGGAGTCGCGGACTCGCCTTGCAGGCTGTTCATCCGGCTCAACACATCCCGAACCATCGATTCAATTGCGTCGGTATTCATGGAGGTATCCTTTATCAAAGCGTCACGCGCAGTTCCTGCGGGTTTTTGCCTGTCACAACGTATTTGGTCTCTTTAATGTGCAGAATGGCTGATTTCGCCTGGTACTTAGGACGAGCCATCTGGTCATTCAGCGTAGGGACCGGTTGCGGAGATTCACGCTTGGCATAACGCGCGGCGTTTTTACCGATCTGACGATAGGTTTCCAGCGTCAGAAGCGGTGCCTGAGGGAACAGCTCCAGGTTTGAAAGCGGCGGTAACCCCTGCTGGTGGATAACCGTCGTGCCTTTTGACTGGATACCGATAGAGATCCCGGAACCGCTCAGACGGTTACCCTCAACGGCAACAAACGCCACATCGGAGGATTTAAAGCAGCGGATAACGCGCGCTTTAATGCCTTCTTCTTCAATACCGGCAATCACTTCGCGCAAGATATTCTTATGCGGGATCCCTACAATATTGACGGTTTGTGACAGGCCAAACGCCGGCCCTACGGCAATAATCACTTCGTCCTGTTGCTGGCCTTGTTTGGCTTCACCAATCTCGGTCAGAAAGCTGTCGCCCTGTGCCGCAGCAGCCTGAGGTGCGCTTGCCGCTGTAGATGCGCGGAAAGAGACGGGTTTGTCGCTGGTCTGCATTTCAGACAACACATCTTCAATTATCTTGCGCAGCAGTTTTTCATTAATTTCCATTTTTCACCCCTTAGCCAAGCTCGTTGGGATCAAGTGCGCCAGGGGTGTTTTTGATCTCTTCCCAGCGTTCGCCTTGCAGGCGATAACCTGTTGCCGGACCGGCATAGTCGTTAACATCATTGACAGCGGATAGCACCTGTCCGTCGCCAACGATAATGGCGGAGGTATGCAGGTAATCCCCGGTTAACTTGGCTTTCTGGATGTTGAGCATGTCCTGAGCGACATCGGTAAATCCGCCCTGAGCAAGGGCTTTCACCACTTCCAGACCGTTACGGTTTTTGTTGATGATCTCTTGTGCAAACTTGATATCTTCAACGATGTTACGTTCCGGCATATCTTTCGAACCGTGGGCGTAGGTCGCCGCTTCCACTTCTTCATCAGTGATTGGCGGTAATCCCATCCCGGCAAAGACGGCCTGCAGCGCACGCGCCGATTTGTTACGAATGGCGATAACGTCTTCTTCACGAACCGGACGCAGACCACCGTCTACTTTCAGGTCACGCTGGAGAACGTTGTAGTCGTCAAAATCTTCAGCATCCTCGTTCGAACCCGCAAACATGTTGTCGTAGTTCGGCACTGCGGAATAACCAGAAGAAATGAAGTCAGTACCCGGCAGGAACTGCATCAGCAGACGCGCAGTACGACGCATATCCGAATGGGTAAAGGTTTGGTCGTTGCTGGAGGCGCATTCCAGATCCAGAGAGGAGCAGATCAGGTTTTCAGCCAGCACAGCACGAATTCCTGACGGCACGGCGGAAGGGACTCCGATGCAGCTTACGGAACCGTTTTGAAGACCCTGTACGCCAGCAGCTTTGGTGATGTAAATACAGCGGGCTTCCAGATAAAGCATCGATTTGCCTTCGGCGTAACCCATCTGAACTTCTGAGCCTGAGCCGGAGGTAAAGCGCATTTTCAGACCACGGGATGCATAGGACGAGGCGAGGAAGCCTTTAGACCATGGCGTGTCATCGCCGTCGGTAAAGACGGGTTCAGTACCATAGACGGAGATAGTTTCAGCGTAGCAAGTGTGGCCTAGCATCCCGAGTTTGAGTTCGGTTGCTTCTTCCAGAGAACACTGAGTTAACACGCCCGGGCGTCCAACCTGTGAACCGACTAACAGCGCAATGGCGTTAAATGGCGCATAACGCGCAACGGCAACGGTCGTTTCCTGTTCGTCAAACCCGCGCCATGCGCCTTCAGCGGCATCAGCGGCAATTTGCACGGGGTTATCTTTGACATTAGTGACGTGCGCTTGTTGAGATGGTGTACGACGAGCACGCATTTTCTGCATGGCCATCATCATCTCAACGACGTTCATATGGGACACGACTTCGACAATTTTTGCCGGCGTCATTGCGGTGGTCAGCGGCACAATGTCTTTGCGCTTCACGTTGGGATCGCAAAGCATATTGGCCAGTTTGACCGAATCCATCGCCATGACTTCTTCAGCGCGTGCCAGGTTAATGCCGTAGCGGGCAATGAAATGGTCGATTAAGTCAAATTCACTGGCGGATTTACCGTCCAGTTCAGTGACTGTACCGTTGACGATTTTAATCGACGGTTTGGGGTCGTTCGGGCTTTCCATCGCAATGAAGCCTTCTTCGATCCACTCCTTAACGAAGCCATCCTGATTCACAGGGCGCTTCGCCAGTGCTTCAAATCTTTTCGATCTCATGAATCAGCCTCACTGATATCAGATGTAGGACGGACGATCGTTTTTCGGCTCTGAGCCGAGGGTCCCGAGTACGGTTTTACCGATTTCACGGGCGGAGATAACAGCCTGACGAACAGCGCCAGAGTCGCCCGAAATAACCAGAATGGCTTCGTTACTGAAGCTGGTGCCATGAGCAGGGGAGCTGTAAGCCACAACTTCCACGTTGGCGGATTTCAGGGCAGTATCAGCCATCAGGACACCAACGGACGCTGGTGCGCCGACGATGACGCCACAGGCACGACCAATCGGTGCGCCAAAGGCTTTTTCCAGTGCGTAGCTGGCACGTGCGGTGTACTGCATTTCGATGTGACCGGCTTCGTTGGCATAAACGTCGCCAAAGGTGCGATCCAGTTCTTTCAGTGCGACTTCAATGCCGCGTTTCACGTCGGAAACATCGTTGCCGCCAAGAATAATCAGCGAGCCATGACCTGCGCCGCCTTTGGTATCACGTGGTAACTCAATACTGACGACTTCAGTATTGGTGGCTTTCACCGCTTCATCGGCGGCCATGATGTGCGGGCCTGCGCCAGTACGGGCGCCAAGGATGCCAATGGAGCGATAGCGTTTTTCAAGTTTCATTGCGTCCAGTAGGGCACTGTCTACGTTGGCGATTACCAGACCGACGGTGTCGCCAATCGCGGTACCGACAAACTCCGTTAAACTGCAGCTTTTCTCTGCCATAGCCGTTTCTCGTGTTGGGTGATTATTTTCTGGGATAGCCTGCTGTTCTGGCGTTGCCACACGAGCAATCACCTGCGCCATGATCTGTTCAACCAGTTCATTGCTGCTCATTAGCTAATTCCCTTCGGTAAGATTTTTTCTACATCGGTATGCGGGCGTGGGATAACGTGTACGGCTTTCACTTCTCCCACATTACGGGCTGCGGCGGCACCGGCATCTGTTGCTGCTTTGACTGCGCCGACATCGCCGCGGACAATAACTGTTACCAGCCCCGAACCAATTTTTTCGTAGCCGACCAGCATTACATTGGCTGACTTCACCATTGCATCTGCGGCCTCTATGGCTGCAGTTAAGCCTTTGGTTTCTACCATTCCTAACGCTTCTTGTTGCATAAAGACCTCGCCTGGGTTGTCCCGATTTTCATGACTATAAAAAGAAGCGAGGAAAAAGAATGGCTGAGTTGAAAGTAAGAGTGAAAAAATAGTGGGGTAACGGTGAGATAAAATTGCTGTGCATTATTGTAATGTTATGTTTTTATTGATTATTTTAATCTTAATTGATATGACTATTTGGTTATGTTAATTCCATATTTACACTTTTCTGAGTGACAGTTTAAATATCATTTGCTATGCGAGAAAAATGAAATTGTGATGATCGTTTGAAAATGGAATTCTGCTGTTCGCAATATTTTATTATTTTGAAAATGCACTTTTAATTGGGTGAATCCACGTTTTGTCGCCTGTTTTAATAAAGGTGATAGCAAAAATTTGCTATCACAACACGATTTTTAAGGGTATGTCGCTTGCAGATTGCCAACAATTTGCCGATACAGATTTTTATAGTAAGTCTTGAAGTAACCTTCCTGCCAGCAAGGAGTCCGCTGGTAAAGACACGAACTCTGCTTAGAAGGTGTCACAATGAACGATTCACTAAGAGCGCAATGTATTGCTGAGTTTTTGGGTACCGGGCTATTTTTGTTTTTTGGTATTGGGTGCCTGAGCGCCCTTAAAGTCGCGGGTGCTAGTTTGGGATTGTGGGAGATCTGCATCATATGGGGCTTGGGGATCTCGCTTGCAGTTTACCTGACAGCCGGGATTTCTGGGGCCCATCTCAATCCTGCTATTACCATCGCACTTTGGTTGTTTGCCTGTTTTCCTGGTCGTAAAGTACTGCCTTATTCTGTCGCTCAGATAGCGGGTGCCTTTGGTGGCGCTATGCTGGCCTATTTGTTGTACGGCAGTTTGTTCATTGAGTATGAATCAGCCCACCAAATGGTACGCGGCAGTCTGGAAAGCCTGCAACTTGCCAGTATTTTTAGCACGTATCCTGCCGCCGCACTGAGTGTCTGGCAGGCCGCACTAGTCGAAGTGGTGATTACCTCCATTCTGATGGGGATGATTATGGCGCTAACGGACGACGGTAACGGCGTTCCCAAAGGCCCTCTGGCACCACTGTTGATTGGTATTCTGGTTGCTGTTATCGGCGCATCAACCGGCCCACTTACCGGCTTTGCGATGAACCCGGCACGTGATTTTGGTCCTAAATTGTTTGCCTGGATGGCCGGGTGGGGTGATGTTGCGATGACCGGCGGGCGCGATATCCCTTATTTCATCGTGCCGATTGTGGCTCCCATCATCGGCGCCTGTGCGGGCGCAGCAATTTATCGTTATTTTATTGGCAAAAATTTACCGTGTAATTCGTGTAAGTTGGAGGAAAACGAGAGCTAGCTTCATGAAAGATGTTTATTATTGAAAGGCAAAAACTGTTTTCGTGATCCGGTTTCCTGAACGGCTTAAAAAGTCTCCCAAGAATGGGAGACTTTTGTTATGTTCAATGCTGACTTTCATCAGAGCGCTGGATCGCGAGATGAAAATGAATGTGTGAATAATATGTTTTATTTATAACAATAAATTAACTGAGAGGTTTTATCATGATTTCTGCGAGTGCCCTGAACTCAGAACTCATTAATAAAATCGCACAGGATTTTGCACAGGCCACCAGTCTGGCTGTTGTGGTTGTCAATATTCACGGTGATGAAATTTCTGAGCTTTTTAATTTCACTCCTTTTTGCCAGTTGATGCGCCAGCATCCTCAGCATAGTACGCGTTGTCGTATGAGCGACCGCTGTGGCGGGTTGGAAGCCTCTAAGTCCGATCAACCTTGCATTTATCGCTGCCATGCCGGGCTTACCGATTTCTCAATTCCGCTGGTCATCGCGGGACACCTGGTAGGGTTTGTGCTTTGTGGACAAGTACGCTTAAGTAACGATGTAGGCCTCGTTGATATTCTGAACGTCGATGACCGCTGGCAAGCCGATCCTGAGCTGGTCAACGAGTTCCGTAATGTACCTGAGATGGACTATTCTCGTGTCATTGCCTCAGCGGATTTACTCAAGCTCATCGTCGAAAATTGCCTTAAGAAACAACTCAATTTTGTTGTTATCAAAGATAACCCGCAGCAGTCAGAGCCGGTACGCGCTAACCGCAGTACCAACCCCCATGACAGTAAAATGAAAAAAGCCCTGCGCTATATTGATGCGCATTTATCAGACGAGCTGCGTCTGGAAGATGTTGCCTCTCATGTTTTCCTTAGCCCGTACTATTTCAGTAAATTGTTCAAAAAATATCAGGGTATCGGTTTTAACGCATGGGTAAACCAACAGAGAATGGCAAGTGCCAAAGAGTTGCTTTGCCACAGTGACTGGAGCATAGCCAGCATTGCGCGTAATTTAGGCTTTTCGCAAACCAGCTATTTTTGCAAAGTGTTCCGTCAAACGTATCAGGTTACGCCGCAGGCATTTCGCCAGCAAATTAATGTCATTTCACGCGGAGAGTCCGCTTAAATAGCAATATTTTGCTATTGCCGATTTTTGATATGTGGCGCTATGCCCGTCATTATAAAATGAAAAATAATGACAGCTGCCAATAAATTGTCATAGCGCAACAAAATAATGGTATTAGAGGGATAAACTGCACCAGTTTTTATTTTTGTGATGAGATACAGTGTCTGTGTGAATGACTTTCTTTATTCTTAGCTGATACTTTCATTCAAAAAGTGAACGTATGAATATGTGGGAAAAGGCCAGGAAATTGGCTGAATGAATTCGGAAAGATATTAAACTGAATTATTGTCATGAGGTCGTGAATTTACCTCATAACAGAGAGCTTAATTAACCAGGCTCTTGAACTGACAGGTTTGCCACATTTGTGGTAGGGAAGGGGGTGAGAATCCCCCGCAGCCCCCGCTGCTGTGATGCTGACGACCCCGTATGGACCACTGATCGCAAGATTGGGAAGGACGGGTTAGGATGACGCTAAGCCAGAAGACCTGCCTGTCAGTGACTACCAACAACTTCGGTGGGAAGTGGGTGGTTCAGATGCATACAGTCGAGAGACTGGGTATCTCTACACCCCTACCACCCTGAACAGGATCAGGGTATGGCGGCCAATTTTCACGCATTTGTTCTTGCAGGTACCGGAAGCGGCTGTGGTAAAACCACGGTGACGCTGGGCTTGTTGAGCTTGTTGAAAAAACGCGGTTTGCGCGTCCAGCCTTGCAAAGTGGGTCCTGATTACCTTGATACCGGCTGGCATACAGCGGTATGCGGTACCGCTTCCCGCAATCTTGATAGCTTTATGCTTCCCGTCCCCACGCTGAACGCTCTATTCAACGAGCAGATGCGACATGCAGATATCGCCGTTATTGAAGGTGTGATGGGGTTGTATGACGGCTATGGTACCGACCCAAACTACTGCAGCACCGCCGCGATGGCTAAACAGTTAGGCTGTCCGGTCATCTTACTGGTTGATGGCAAAGCCGTTTCCACCTCAATCGCCGCAACAGTAATGGGTTTTCAGCATTTTGATCCCACCCTGAACATCGCCGGCGTTATTGTTAATCGGGTTAACAGCGAAACGCATTACCAGTTACTGAAAGTCGCAATCGAACGTTACTGCGATGTACCCGTCTTAGGTTACGTACCCCGTATGGATGGGGTTGCCCTTCCCGAACGACATTTGGGTTTAGTCACCGCACGTGAGTCGGTTGTCAATCAGCAACCGTGGCAGGAGTTTGCCGCGACGCTGGAGCAAACCCTTGATATTGGCGCACTGCTGACATTAAGCCTGTCAACCAATCTTCCTGCTGGCGAATGGCCTGCGCTGCCTGCCGCAGATGCCGGAGCAGGGCTAACGCTTGCAATTGCCGATGACGAAGCCTTCAACTTCTACTACCCGGACAACATTACGCTGCTGGAACGTACGGGGCTTAATATTGTTCGTTTTAGCCCGTTGCACGACACCTGCTTACCCGACTGTCAGATGATCTGGTTAGGTGGCGGATATCCTGAGCTACACGCTGCGGCGCTGGCTCGCAATGTCTCGATGCTGAAGCAACTGCGAGCGGCGCATCAACGTGGCGTCGCGATTTACGCAGAGTGTGGGGGGCTGATGTATCTCGGCAGTTCGCTTGAGGACAGTAACGGCGATACCTGGCTGATGGCGGATATCATTCCCGGCCACAGCAAAATGGGAAAACGTCTGACCCGATTTGGCTACTGCGAAGCGCAGGCCGCGCAGCAAACATTGTTAGCAGCAGAAGGGGAAGTGCTGCGCGGGCATGAATTCCACTATTCCGATTTTACCCCTGAAACGCCAGCGGTGATGAACTGTCGCAAAGTGCGCGATGGTAAAACGCTGCAAGCCTGGTCTGGCGGCTGGCAGGTCGGAAACACCTTCGCCAGCTATCTACACGTTCATTTTGCTCAACGTCCGCAGATGCTTAACCACTGGCTGACAGCCGCGAGGAGCGCGCTATGACGATCCTTGCGTGGTGTGTTGCCTGGCTGCTTGATTTTATCATCGGCGATCCGCAGAACTGGCCGCATCCGGTGCGCTGGATTGGCAATCTGATTTCTGCAGTGCAGCGAATTATTCGGCGTTATTGTCATAGCGACCGTGCGCTGCGCATTGGTGGCGCGGTGATGTGGATTGTGGTGGTTGGTCTGACCTGGGCTGCGTCCTGGGGCGTGCTGGTACTGGCAAAATCTGTTCATCCCTGGTTGGGTTGGGTGGTAGAGGTATGGATGATCTTTACCGTGCTGGCCGGGCGATGCCTGGCGAATGCCGCACAGGATGTCGAACGTCCTCTACGGGCCGGTGACCTTGCCGCGAGTCGGGAAAAACTGTCGTGGATAGTGGGGCGTGATACCTCGCAACTGCAACCGCAACAGATCAATCGCGCGGTGGTGGAAACCGTGGCTGAAAACACCGTCGACGGCATTATCGCGCCGCTGTTCTTTCTCCTTCTCGGCGGTGCGCCCCTGGCGATGGCCTACAAAGCGGTAAACACCCTTGACTCCATGGTGGGCTACAAACATGAAAAATACCGCGCTATCGGTATGGTCAGCGCGCGTCTGGACGATGTCGCGAACTTTATTCCTGCAAGACTGAGCTGGCTGCTGCTGGGCGTGGCGGCATTTTTATGCCGTAAAGACGGCTCGCGAGCTTTACAGATTGGCTGGCGCGATCGCTACAACCACAGCAGCCCAAACTGTGCGTGGTCAGAGGCATCCGTAGCCGGGGCATTAGGCATTCGTCTGGGTGGTCCTAATGACTACTTTGGCGAGCGCGTTGAGAAACCGTGGATCGGTGATGCACAACGCGACATTTCGGTAGACGACATTTCCCATACGATTCGACTGATGTGGGTGGCATCGACGCTGGCACTGGCGCTGTTTGTTGCGCTGCGGTGGCTGTGGGCCGGTGTAGCCTGAGGACAACATAATGCAATATATCCAGCAACCCCAGGCGATTGAAGCCAAAAGTTTCGACATTATTGGCGAGATCATCCGTGAAACCCGTCCGGACTATCAGTTTGCCAGTCCGTTACATGAAGCCATTATCAAGCGGGTCATTCACACGACGGCAGATTTCGACTGGCTGGACATTCTGTGGTTTTCCAGTGATGTGCTGGAGCAGTTTTGTGCGGCGCTTAGCCGTTCGAGCGTGATTTATACCGACACCACGATGGCGCTTTCCGGGATCAATAAAACGCTGCTGGCAAAATTCGGCGGTGAATGCCGCTGTTACATCAGTGACCCGCGGGTTGTGCGTACGGCAAAAGAGCAGGGTATTACCCGGTCCATGGCTGCTGTCGACATTGCGGTGAAGGAAGAGGGGGAAAAGCTGTTTGTCTTTGGCAACGCGCCGACAGCGCTGTTTCGCCTGCTTGAGCATGATGTCGCTGTCAGCGGTGTGGTTGGCGTACCGGTCGGGTTCGTTGGTGCAGAAGAGTCGAAAGAAGCATTGACCCAAAGCAAGTTGCCCGCCATTGCCGCGTTAGGCCGTAAAGGGGGGAGTAATGTCGCTGCCGCTATCGTCAACGCCATGCTTTATCACATGCAGGGGGCGCGATGAGCGAGGCCTTCGATACGCCGGTGTGGCACAACGGTAAAGCGCTGCGTAAAGGATATACCACGGGATCGTGCGCCACGGCGGCGGCAAAAGTGGCAGCGTTGATGGTATTACGCCAACACCTCATCCATCAGGTTTCCATCGTCACGCCTTCCGGGGTGACGTTGTGCCTGAATGTTGAGTCGCCACATATCGAAGGGCAGCAGGCGATAGCCGCCATCCGCAAAGACGGTGGTGATGATGTGGACGCCACACATGGGATGCTGATTTTTGCGCGCGTGACGTTAGACGATAGTGGCGTGATTGCCTTACAGGGCGGTGAAGGGGTCGGTACGGTAACCCGTAAAGGGATTGGCCTACCGGTCGGCAGCTCGGCGATTAACCGTACACCTCGCCAGACCATTGAATCTGCCGTCCGCGAAGCGATTGGCCCAAATCGTGGGGCGCAGATTGAAATCTTCGCGCCAGAAGGAGAAGAACGGGCGCAAAAAACCTACAACTCCCGCCTTGGCATTCTGGGCGGTATTTCGATTATCGGCACCACGGGTATTGTCACGCCGATGTCGGAAGAGAGCTGGAAACGTTCGCTGTCGCTGGAGCTGGAAATTAAGCGGGCGGCTGGGCTGGAGCGTGTCGTACTGGTGCCGGGAAACCACGGCGAGCGTTTTGTGCGCGAGCAGATGGGTATCGACACCCAGGTTGTAGTCACCATGAGCAACTTTGTCGGCTACATGATTGAAGAAGCCGTACGTCTTGGATTCCGGCAAATTGTGCTGGTGGGACATCCCGGTAAGCTCGTCAAAATCGCGGCGGGGATCTTCCATACCCATAGCCATATTGCCGATGCCCGCATGGAAACGCTGGTGGCCCACCTCGCATTACTTGGCGCACCGCTGGAACTGCTGACGCTGGTCAGCGAGTGCGATACCACCGAAGCGGCGATGGAGCATATCGACGCATACGGTTTCCAGCACATTTATGACCATCTGGCTCAGCGCATTTGTATGCGTGTTCTGCAAACATTGCGCTTTACCAAAAATCCACCGACCTGCGATGCCATCATGTTTTCCTTTGATAATCAGGTTCTTGGTAGTAATCGTCCGGTCGCAGAAATTGCTGAGGAGATGCAATGTTAACCGTTGTAGGGATGGGCCCCGCCGGTTTGCATTTGATGACGCCTGCGGCACGTGAAGCGGTCGCGGTGGCGGATGTTCTGGTCGGTGGAAAGCGGCATTTGCAGCAATTCCCGGATTTTGCCGGTGAACAGTTTGCTCTTGGCGCCAATATCCCGGAACTCCTGAGCTGGATTAGCGCGCACCAGGAGAAGCATGTTGTGGTACTGGCATCTGGCGATCCGCTGTTTTACGGCATCGGGACGCGCATGGTGGCGCATTTTGGTATTGAGAATGTGCGGATTATTCCCGGCATTAGTGCGGTGCAGTACCTGTGTGCGCAGTCCGGTATTGATATGAACGATATGTGGCTGACCAGTAGCCATGGCCGCAGCGTCTGTTTTGATGAGCTGGCGCGACATAACAAGGTAGCGATGGTGACTGATGCGCTGTGTGGCCCGCGTGAAATCGCGCAGCAGCTCATTGCCCGAGGCAAGGGGCATCGCTGGATGGTGATTGGCGAAAACCTGGCGATGGAAAACGAAAAGATCCATTTCCTGCCTGTGCGTGAAGTTAACGCCGACTATGACATGAATGCAGTGGTGATCCTCGATGAAAGATGAGCTGTTTCTGCGTGGAGAGAAAGTGCCGATGACCAAAGAAGCGGTACGCGCACTTGCCCTCTCAAAACTTGAATTACACCGCGCCAGTCACCTGATTGATATAGGCGCCGGAACCGGCAGCGTGTCGATAGAGGCGGCGTTGCAATATCCCGGATTACGTGTCACGGCCATCGAACGTAACCCGGCGGCGCTCAGGTTGCTGGACGAAAACCGCCAGCATTTTGCCTGCGCAAATATCGATATTTTTCCCGGCGTTGCTCCCATGACCATCGCGGAAAAAGCCGATGCCATTTTTATGGGCGGCAGCGGTGGTCATCTGACCGACCTGATTGACTGGTCGATGCGCCAATTGCATCCCGCAGGGCGTTTGGTGATGACATTTATCCTCCAGGAAAACCTCAACACCGCGCTAACACATCTGGACCATCTTGGCGTACAGGGAGTGGATTGCCTGCAGCTACAGGTTTCCTCGCTTACCGCGCTTGGCAGTGGTCACTATTTTAAACCGAATAACCCCGTATTTGTTATCGCCTGTCAGAAGGAAGGAAACCATGTCTGAGATTTTTGATCCCCGTAGCGTGTGGTTTGTTGGCGCAGGTCCTGGCGATCGCGAGCTGATTACCCTCAAAGGTTACCGGTTGCTGCAGCAGGCGCAGGTTGTTATCTACGCCGGATCGCTGATTAACACCGAACTGCTGGAGTATTGCCCTGCTGGTGCTGAATGTCACGACAGTGCCGAACTGCATCTGGAGCAGATCCTTGATCTGATGGAAGCCGGAGTGAAAGCGGGTAAAACCGTCGTGCGTCTGCAAACCGGCGATGTCTCGTTGTATGGTTCCGTGCGCGAGCAGGGCGAGGAGCTGACCAAACGCGGGATTGACTGGCAGGTGGTGCCCGGCGTCAGCGCGTTCCTCGGCGCGGCGGCGGAGCTGGGCGTTGAGTATACCGTGCCCGAAGTGTCACAGAGCCTGATCATTACGCGCCTGGAAGGCCGCACCCCGGTACCAGAGCGTGAACAGCTGGAGTCTTTTGCCAGCCACCAGACATCAATGGCGATATATCTTTCCGTCCAGCGTATTCATCGGGTGGCTGAGCGTCTGATTGAAGGTGGCTATCCGGCGACCACGCCCGTGGCGGTGATCTATAAAGCAACCTGGCCAGAAAGCCAGACCGTACGCGGGACCCTGGCGGATATTGGCGACAAGGTTCGCGATGCTGGCATCCGTAAAACGGCCCTTATTCTGGTCGGTAATTTCCTGGGCTCGGAGTATCACTACTCCAAACTCTATGCGGCGGACTTTAGCCATGAATACCGTAAAGCCTGAGTCAATTGCGCTTTTTTGCCTGACTCCTGGCGGCGTTGTGCTGGCGAAACGTCTGGCAGCTATGCTGCCGGTTACCTGTTTTACCAGTGAAAAGCTGCTGGAGGAGGGGTTTATTCCCTTCGAAAACGGCTTTGCGAATACCGCTCGCGAAGCGTTTACGAATTATTCGGCGCTGATTTTTATCGGGGCGACTGGCATTGCGGTGCGCGTACTGGCCCCGCTGGTCAACGACAAGTTTTGCGATCCGGCGGTGGTGGTCATTGATGAACGTGCCCAGCATGTCATCAGCCTGCTCTCCGGTCACGCGGGCGGTGCTAATGCGTTGGCACGTTATCTGGCGGGCATGTTGGGCGCCGACCCGGTTATCACCACCGCGACGGATGTGAACGATATGGCGGCACTGGATACGCTGGCATTTCAACTGAATGCCCGAATGAGTGATTTCCGTTCGGCGGTGAAGATCGTCAATCAGATGTTGGTCAGCAATAAGCGGGTTGGGCTGTGGTGGGATGACGAACTGACGCAGGATGTCAGCCATTGCGACCGGCGCGGATTTATTACGGTCACCGATCTCAACCAGCTCCCTGAACTGGATGCGTTGGTGTGCATCACCTTACGCACAAATTTACCTGAGCTGCCTGTTCCGCACTGGAAGCTGGTGCCGCAGCGGGTTGTGGCCGGAATTGGTTGTCGGCGTGATACGCCGTTCCCGCTGCTGGCTGCGCTGCTTGCCCGCCAACTCGAAGCCCAACAGCTCGATCCGCTGGCGCTAAAAGCGATTGGCAGCATCACGCTGAAAAAAGATGAACAGGGACTTATCCAACTGGCTTCATGCTGCCGCGTTCCTTTCGAAACCTTTACTGCTGACGCGCTGCGTGAGCATGAGCACCGTTTTCCGGCCTCATCGTTTGTTCGCAAAACGGTGGGTACAGGAAGCGTTTCTGGTCCTGCAGCCTGGCTGTTGAGCCACGGACAACTGTTAGGCGAGACCCTGCGAGAACAGGGCGTCACTATCACTTTGGGAGTTTCACACTGATGTTAAGCGTAATTGGAATTGGCCCTGGCTCGCAGGCAATGATGACCATGGAAGCCGTTGAAGCACTGCAGGCAGCGGAAATCATCGTGGGCTATAAAACCTACACCCATCTGGTAAAAGCGTTCACTGGCGACAAGCAGGTGATCAAAACCGGGATGTGCAAAGAGATTGAACGCTGTCAGGCGGCGATCGAACTGGCGCAGGCGGGGCACAACGTGGCGCTGATCAGCAGCGGTGATGCGGGGATTTACGGTATGGCCGGGCTGGTGCTCGAGCTGGTCAGTAAGCAAAAGCTGGACGTTGAGGTCAGGCTAATCCCAGGGATGACCGCCAGCATTGCCGCCGCCTCTTTGCTGGGTGCGCCGTTGATGCACGATTTCTGCCACATCAGCTTAAGCGATCTGTTAACGCCGTGGCCGGTTATCGAAAAACGCATCGTTGCCGCCGGTGAGGCCGATTTTGTTATCTGTTTCTACAACCCACGCAGTCGGGGTCGCGAAGGACATCTGGCGCGCGCATTTGAGCTGTTATCTGCCAGCAAGAGCGCACAAACGCCGGTTGGTATTGTGAAGTCAGCCGGACGTAAAAAGCAGGAAAAATGGCTGACCACGCTGGGTGAAATGGACTTTGAGCCGGTTGATATGACCAGTCTTGTGATCGTGGGCAATAAAACAACCTATGTTCAGGACGGCCTGATGATCACGCCACGAGGTTATGTGCTGTGAATTATGGTGATGTGCTGGTCATGGGCGGCACCAGCGACGCGCGCATGCTGTGCCAGCAACTGGATGCGGCAAACGTGGCCTACACCCTGTCCGTTGCGACCCCGACGGGAAAGCAGCTGGCGGGAGACATCAAAGGCCAGGTGCGCTGCGGGCGTCTGGAACGTGAACAAATGATTGCCTGGCTACAGGAAAATCAGACGCGCTGGGTGATCGATGCCTCGCATCCGTACGCCGAGGTGGTGAGTCGCAACATCATGAATGCCTGCGAAGCGGCGGGCGTACTGCTGAGCCGCTACCAGCGCCCTGAGCAGTTGAGCGGATTAACTCACCCGCAGCTTTATACCGTACAAAGTATTCCGCAAGCCTGTGAGGTGGCGCGACGCTTCGGCGATCGCGTGCTGTTGACGACTGGCAGTAAAGATCTGTCCATCTGGCGCGAAGGGTTGCCTGAAAAAACGCTGCTGGCGCGCGTTCTGCCTGTACCTGAGGTCATTCAGCAATGCGCGGATCTGGGATTTGGCGTCGGTGAAATCTTCGCACTGTGTGGGCCGTTTAGCGCCGAGTTCAACGCCGCGTTTTATCGCCAGTGTCAGGCTGATGTGGTGATCACTAAGGCTTCAGGCGCTGAAGGTGGTTATCAGGAAAAAGTTCAACCCTGTCTGGATGCCGGTATCCCCTGCATCGTGATTACACGTCCGGCACCGTTGGTGACGGGAGACGAGTTACTGGAAAGTCAGGCCGCCTTTGCGGCGCGTTTAACGCGCTGGCTGGCCGCGGCTTAAGGAGTTAAAGATGAAAAAGGCGCTTCTGGTGGTCAGCTTTGGCACCAGCTATCACGACACCTGTGAGAAAAATATTGTGGCCTGTGAGCGCGATCTTGCAGCCAGTTGCCCTGACCGCGACCTGTTCCGGGCGTTTACCTCCGGGATGATTATCCGCAAGCTCAAGCAGCGTGACGGCATTGAAATCGACACACCGCTGCAGGCGCTGCAAAAACTGGCGGAGCAGGGGTATCAGGATGTGGCTATTCAGTCGCTGCACATTATCAATGGCGACGAATACGAAAAAATTGTCCGCGAAGTGCAAAGTATGCGTCCGCTGTTTTCACGCCTGACGCTGGGTGTACCGCTAATGAGCAGCCATGAAGATTACGCCCAGCTGATGCTGGCGCTGCAACAGCAAATGCCGACGCTTAGAGAAAATGAAAAAGTGGTGTTTATGGGACACGGCGCCAGCCATCATGCCTTTGCCGCCTATGCCTGTCTCGACCATATGATGACGGCGCAGCGCTTTCCGGCGCGGGTTGGGGCGGTGGAAAGCTATCCGGAAGTGGATGTGCTGATTGAAAGTTTATCCCAGGAAGGGGTGACGGCGGTGCATCTGATGCCGCTGATGTTAGTTGCTGGTGACCATGCCATCAATGATATGGCCTCTGACGAAGATGATTCGTGGAAAACATTGTTCAATGCGGCCGGGATAACGGCTACGCCATGGCTCAGTGGACTGGGTGAGAATCCGGCGGTTCGCGCCATGTTCGTGGCACATTTACATCAGGCGCTTAATGTGGCGCTGGAGGAAGCAGCATGAGCGGGAAACTGTACGCATTAAGCACCGGACCTGGCGCTTCCGATCTGATCACCGTACGTGCTGCACGTACGCTGGGCATGCTGGATATTCTCTATGCGCCTGCCGGGCGTAAAGGCGGCGATAGCCTGGCGCTGTCGATTGTACGGGAGTATATCGGCGAGCAGACCGAGGTCCGCTGCTGCCATTTTCCCATGAGTGCCGACAGCGCGGAAAAAGAGGCCGTCTGGGATGAGGTTGCAACCGCGCTGGTTCAGGAAGTCGAAGCTGGAAAAAAAGTAGGCTTTATTACGCTCGGCGACGCCATGCTGTTCAGTACCTGGGTCTTTTTACTGCAGCGCATTGGTTCGCCTGACTGGTTAGAAATCGTCCCGGGCGTGACTTCTTTCGCTGCGATTGCCGCGCGTTCGAAAACCCCGCTCGCTATGGAGCAACAATCGCTGGCAGTGGTCTCCTGTACCGCGCCGGAAGCTGAAATTCAGCAGGCGTTAAAGCAGCATGACAGTCTGGTGTTGATGAAAGTGTACGGTCGTTTTGCGCGTATCAAAGCGCTGCTGCAACAAGAAGGTTTGTTGGGCTGCGCATTAATGATGTCTGAAGCCACGCTGCCAGGTGAACAGTGCTGGCGTCATCTCGATGAGGTGAGCGACGATCAGCCGCTGCCTTATTTCTCGACCATTCTGGTCAACAAACAGTGGGAGTATGCACAATGAAGCTTGAACAACAGCTAAAACAGCTGTCTTTCAGCGGGTTGGCTGCGGCGCTATTACTGATGATTGTTCCTGAGCAAGCGTTCGCCATGCACATTATGGAAGGTTTCTTGCCACCGATGTGGGCGCTGGCCTGGTGGCTGTTGTTTTTACCCTGCCTGTGGTACGGGCTGGTGCGCTTGCGCCAAATCGTGCAGGAAGATAACCACCAGAAAGTTTTACTGGCACTGTGCGGCGCCTTTATTTTTGTGCTGTCGGCGCTGAAAATTCCTTCCGTTACCGGAAGTTGTTCACACCCTACCGGCGTAGGCCTGGCGGTTATCCTGTTTGGACCTGGCGTAGTGGCCATCCTCGGGGCGATCGTTCTGCTGTTCCAGGCACTGCTGCTGGCACACGGTGGTTTAACGACGCTCGGCGCGAACGGCATGTCGATGGCGGTAATTGGCCCGGTAGTGGGTTACATGGTGTGGAAAATGGCCTGCCGTGCAGGGCTGCGTCGTGATGTTTGCGTCTTCTTGTGCGCGATGCTGGCGGATCTCGTCACCTATTTCGTGACGTCGGTACAGCTGGGCGTGGCGTTCCCGGATCCCTCTGCTGGCGCTACCGGTTCAATCATTAAGTTCATGGGGATTTTCTGTCTGACGCAGATCCCAATCGCGATTGCGGAAGGGTTACTCACCGTGCTGATTTACGATCAGCTGACCAAACGCCAGTTAATAACCGCACAAGGACATTAACGATGAAAAAGACGCTGATTATATTGGGCATGGTTGTGGCGCTGGTGATCCTGCCGTTCTTTATCAACCACGGTGGAGAGTACGGCGGTTCAGACGGTGAGGCTGAGAGTCAGATTCAGGCTATTGCCCCGCATTATGAACCCTGGTTCCAGCCGCTGTATGAACCGGCAAGCGGTGAAATTGAAAGTCTGCTGTTTACACTTCAGGGATCGCTGGGCGCAGCCGTGATTTTCTATATCCTGGGTTATACCAAGGGCAGGCAACGCCGTGATGACCGGGCTTGACAGGCTTAGTTATCAAAGCCGTTGGGTTCATGTCTCGCCAGTGCGGAAATTTCTGCTCTGGCTGGTGATGATGATTCTGGCGTTTACTCTGCCCCCGTTGGGGCAGGGTATTGAGCTGTTATTGATTGCCGCGCTGAGCTGCTGGCTGCTGCGTATTTCATTCTGGCGCTGGTGCCGTTGGATGGCATTACCGTTTGGTTTTCTGGCGGTTGGCGTAGTGACCATCCTGTTTAGCATCAGCCGCGATCCACAGACGCTGTTGGCCAGCATACCTGTGGGAAGTTACTGGTTGGGAATCAGCGCACCAGGTCTGGTGACAGCGAATGAAACGTTCTGGCGCAGCCTTGCAGCGCTGGCGGCAACCTTCTGGCTGGTACTGAATCTGCCGTTTCCGCAATTAATTATCCTACTCAAACGCGCGCACGTTCCTCGCCTGTTAACTGAGCAGATCCTGCTGACCTGGCGGTTTATTTTTATTCTCTTAGACGAGGCGCTGGCTATTCACCGCGCACAAACGCTGCGTTTTGGTTATCGTAGCTTGCCGTTGGGCTACCGCTCTCTGGCAATGCTGGTGGGATTGCTGTTCACCCGCGTGTTGATCCGCTACCAGCAAATGACCACCACACTGGATATCAAACTTTATCAGGGTGATTTTCACCTGTAAGGAAAAGTATGCTTGCCACCTCAGCGCTTTGGTTTCGCTATCAGGATGACCCGATCCTCAAAGGGTTAACGCTGGATTTTTCTACGCATGCCGTCACCGGGTTGGTAGGCGCTAATGGTTGCGGGAAATCCACGCTGTTTATGAACCTGAGTGGCTTATTGCGCCCACAGCAAGGCGCGGTGATGTGGCAGGGCAAACCGCTGGATTACAGCAAACGCGGCCTGCTGGCGCTGCGTCAACAGGTGGCAACGGTATTTCAGGACCCCGATCAGCAAATCTTTTATACCGATATCGACAGCGATATCGCCTTTAGCCTGCGCAATCTCGGGGTGGATGAGGCTGAAATCGCCCGACGCGTGGAAGATGCGCTTACGCTGGTCGACGCCCAGCATTTTCGCCATCAGCCCATTCAGTGTTTAAGCCATGGGCAAAAAAAACGCGTAGCGATAGCCGGGGCGTTGGTGTTGCAGGCGCAGTATCTGCTGCTGGATGAACCTACTGCGGGTCTCGACCCGTCAGGCCGCACGCAGATGATTGAGATTATCAAACGCATCGTAGCGCAAGGAAACCATGTCGTAATTTCAAGCCATGATATCGATCTTATCTATGAAGTCAGCGATGCGGTGTACGTTTTACGCCGGGGCGAAGTACTCACGCACGGCACGCCAGGCGACGTTTTCGCCCGTACGGATCTTATTGAACAAGCGGGATTAACTCAGCCCTGGCTGGTGAAGCTGCATACCGAGTTGGGCTTCCCGCTGTGTAAAACAGAGGCTGAATTTTTTAGCTGTATGCGAGAGAACGCACTGAAGGAGGCGTCATGACGCAGGCAATAATGTTGCAGGGAACGGCATCTGATGTGGGTAAAAGCGTATTGGTCGCCGGGCTGTGTCGTATTTTTTATCAGGATGGACTGCATACCGCACCGTTCAAATCGCAGAACATGGCGCTGAACTCTGGCATTACGCCAGAGGGAAAAGAAATGGGCCGCGCGCAAATTTTTCAGGCTGAAGCCGCAGGTATTACGCCAGATGTGCGTATGAACCCGGTTCTGCTTAAACCGACCAGCGATCGCAAAGCGCAGGTAGTGCTGATGGGCAAAGTAGCGACTGATATGGACGCGGTGAGTTACCACGAGTACAAACCACGTCTGCGGGAACAGATCCTGTCAGTTTATAATAGCCTGGCGCAGGAGTTCGATGTGCTGGTGCTGGAAGGTGCGGGGAGCCCGGCAGAGATTAACCTGCGCGATCGCGATATCGTCAATATGGGCATGGCAGAAATGGCGCAGTGCCCTGTCGTTTTGGTGGCGGATATCGATCGTGGTGGGGTGTTCGCCTCCATTTACGGCACGCTGGCGCTGTTGCACGATCACGAACGCGCACGCGTAAAAGGGGTGATCATCAATAAGTTTCGCGGTGATGTGACGCTGCTGCACTCCGGTATCGAGCAAATTGAAGCGCTGACCGGTGTTCCGGTGCTGGGCGTGATGCCATGGCTGGATGTTGATCTGGAAGATGAAGATGGCGTTGCGCTGCAAAAGGGCAAGTATTTGCGCACTGATAAACGCGACATCGACATCGCCGTTGTGCAAATACCGCACATTTCTAACTTTACGGATTTCAATGCGCTTGCTGCGCAGCCGGATGTGCGTGTGCGCTATGTTCGCCAGCCTGAAGAGCTGGCGGGGGCCGATCTGGTGATTTTGCCCGGCAGCAAAAATACCCTTGGCGATCTGGTGTGGCTGCGTGAAAGCGGGATGGCGCATGGTGTCGTGCAATTGCATCGTAATAACGTACCGGTGGTGGGGATTTGCGGCGGTTATCAAATGCTCGGCGATACCATCATTGATGAAGTGGAGTCAGGACTCGGTACGCTGCCGGGGCTGGGCTTGCTCAATACTGTCACCCATTTTGCTCAGCACAAAACCACGACCCTGGTTGAGGGGCAAATGTCCTCATCGCTGCCTGACTGGCTGGCGGGCACGGCGGGGTTATCCGTTCGCGGTTATGAAATTCATATGGGTGAAACAGCATTAACCGATGAATGTCAGTCGGTGATGACGTTGCACAAAGACGGCGGCAACGTTGTTGACGGCGCGGTCACTGCGGATGGTCTGGCGTTCGGCACCTATCTTCACGGTCTTTTCGACAGCGATGATTTCACCCGTGCGTTGGTCAATGGCCTGCGAGAACGTAAAGGGTTAGCTCCGCTGGATTCCACCTTCCATTACGCGCAATATAAATCGCAGCAGTTTGATCTGCTGGCGGATGCGATGCGGCAACACATCGATATTGAGAAAATTTATACCATCATGCAGCAACACCGGGAGCCAGTATGATGATTCTGGTTACTGGCGGCGCGCGAAGCGGTAAGAGTCGGCATGCGGAAGCGCTGATCGCTGATTCCCCAAATGTTTTGTATATTGCGACTTCGCAGATTTTTGATGAGGAGATGGCTGCGCGAATTCAGCATCATCGCGATGGACGTCCTGCGCACTGGCGTACAGCCGAACGTTGGCAACATCTTGATGAACTGATTACGGCCGCGAACGATCCTCAGGAAGCCATTCTGCTTGAATGCATCACTACGATGGTGACCAACCTGCTGTTTGCGCTGGGCGGTGACAGCGATCCGGACAGCTGGGATTACGCGGCGATGGAGCAATCTATTGAAGGTGAAATCCGTTCACTGATTGCAGCCTGTCAGCGCTGCCCGGCAAAGATCGTGTTGGTCACTAACGAAGTGGGAATGGGGATTGTGCCGGAGAACCGTCTGGCGCGGCATTTTCGTGATATTGCAGGACGCGTGAACCAGCGACTGGCGGCGGCGGCTGATGAGGTCTGGCTGGTGGTATCAGGAATTGGAGTCAAAATTAAATGAGTAAGTTGTTCTGGGCAATGCTCTCTTTTATCAGTCGCTTGCCCGTTCCTGCTCGCTGGTCGCAAGGACTGGATTTCGAGCATTATTCCCGCGGTATTGTGATGTTCCCCCTGATTGGCGTCGTGTTGGGAGGGTTGACGGGGCTGGTCTTCATGGCGCTCCAGACCTGGTGCGGTATACCGTTGGCCGCTCTTTTTGCGGTGCTGACGCTGGCGTTATTGACCGGAGGATTTCATCTGGATGGTCTGGCGGATACCTGTGACGGCATTTTTTCGGCGCGCCGACGCGAGCGGATGCTGGAAATCATGCGCGACAGTCGTCTGGGAACCCACGGTGGACTGGCGTTAATTTTCGTTTTACTGGCGAAGGTGCTGGTGGTGAGCGAACTGGCTTTGCGTGGCACGCCGATGCTGGCTGCGCTGGCGGCGGCATGTGTTGCCGGGCGAGGAACGGCGGTGTTGCTGATGTATCGGCATCGCTATGCCCGCGAAGAAGGGCTGGGCAACGTTTTTATTGGTAAAGTCACCGGGCGTCAAACCTGCGTTACGTTGGGATTGGCGGCGATCCTTGCCGCCGTGCTGCTTCCCGGCATGCGCGGCGTGGCAGCGCTGGTTGTCACAATGGTGGCGATTTTTATTCTTGGGCAGTTATTAAAACGCACGTTGGGTGGGCAAACCGGCGATACGCTGGGCGCTGCCATTGAACTTGGCGAGTTGATTTTCTTGCTGGCTCTGCTCTGAGTCAGCCCACATACTGGAACCCTTATGCAGACTTTAACCTCTTTACTCCGCGCGATCCCATTACCTGACAGTGCCGCGATGCTGCGCGCGCAGCAGCATATCGACGGCTTGCTTAAGCCGCCGGGAAGTTTGGGGCGACTCGAATCTCTCGCCGTGCAATTGGCCGGGATGCCTGGCTTGAAGGGTGTGCCGCATGTGAATGGCAAAGCGATGCTGGTGATGTGCGCCGATCACGGCGTGTGGAATGAAGGGGTTGCCGTTTCACCTAAAGTTGTCACGGCTATACAGGCCGCCAATATGACGTGTGGAACGACCGGCGTCTGCGTCCTCGCCGCTCAGGCGGGGGCGAAGGTCCATGTGATAGATGTGGGGATTGATGCTGAACCTATTCCCGGCGTGGTGAATATGCGTGTGGCACGCGGCTGCGGCAATATAGCCGAAGGCCCGGCAATGAGCCGTTCGCAGGCCGAGGAGCTGTTGCTGGAAGTCATTCGCTATACCCATGAACTGGCCAAAGACGGTATGACGCTGTTTGGTGTCGGTGAGCTTGGTATGGCAAATACTACACCTGCGGCGGCCATTGTTAGCGTGCTTACCGGCAGTGATGCTGAGGAAGTCGTGGGTATTGGCGCTAACCTTCCTCTTTCTCGGGTGGGGAATAAGGTAGACGTTGTGCGTCGGGCAATTGCCGTCAATCAGCCGGATCGCCATGACGGTGTCGATGTGCTGGCTAAAGTTGGTGGGTTCGATCTTGTCGGCATGGCAGGGGTTATGTTGGGGGCGGCCTCCTGCGGCCTGCCGGTCGTGCTGGATGGTTTTCTTTCTTATTCCGCTGCGCTGGCGGCCTGCCAGATTGCACCACAAATTAAACCCTACCTAATCCCGTCACATTTCTCCGCTGAGAAGGGCGCCCGTACCGCGCTGGCGCATCTTGAATTGGATCCGTATCTGAATATGGGGATGCGTTTGGGCGAAGGCAGTGGGGCCGCGTTGGCGATGCCAATTGTTGAGGCTGCTTGTGCGATGTACAACAATATGGGGCAGTTAGCCGCCAGTAACATCGTGCTTCCGGATGGTAAGGAAGCGTAGTTACCGCTCAACCTGAACCTCGCCTGTTGGCGAGGTTTTTTTATGCGCAAATATGTCGTAACCCACTAAAACAGATAATAAAAGCTATAATTAACGGATATCTGCTGCGACGAAGGAAAGGAAAAAGATGCGTCGTGTAAAACTGCTTTGTTCACTCATTATGCTGCTTGCGAGTCAGGGCGCGCAGGCGGTGAGTTATCCACTGCCGCCAGAGGGCAGTCGCCTGGTGGGTAGCCCTTTGACTATTACGGTTCCACCAGGTAATACCAAGCCGCTGGAAGCATTTGCCGCTCAGTACGGGCAGGGGTTGAGCAATATGCTTGAAGCCAATCCGGGCGTCGATGTTTTTCTGCCTAAATCGGGTTCAACGCTGGTTGTGCCGCAGCAACTGATATTACCGGATACCGTACGCGAGGGGATTGTCATCAACGTCGCCGAGATGCGGCTTTACTATTATCCTGCTGGCAGCAATACGGTTGAGGTTTTACCCATTGGCATTGGTCAGGCGGGTAGAGAAACGCCGCGCAACTGGGTGACGGCGGTAGAGCGTAAGCAGGAAGCGCCAAGCTGGACACCGACGCCAAATACCCGACGCGAATACGCCGCTCGCGGGGAAAACTTGCCAGCATTTGTTCCTGCCGGGCCAGAAAATCCGATGGGCCTGTATGCAATTTATATCGGCAGGCTTTATGCCATTCACGGGACAAATGCCAATTTCGGTATTGGTCTGCGGGTAAGCCAGGGGTGTATCCGTTTGCGGAATGACGACATCAAGTACCTGTTTGATACGGTGCCTGTAGGGACCCGTGTACAATTAATTGACCGACCGGTGAAATACAGCGAAGAGCCGGACGGTAGTCGTTGGGTGGAAGTGCATGAGCCGCTGTCGCGAAATCGTTCGGAATACGAGTCTGACAGAAAGGTACCTTTGCCAGTCACTCCCGCTCTGCGTACCTTTATCAGCGGGAATGACGTGGATGTGAGCCGTGGGAACCAGGCACTGGAAAGACGTTCCGGTATGCCGGTGAACATCAGCCTGGTACAGAAACATTATTAATTTTCAGGGCGACCCTGGTGACCTTCAGGTCGGATGGGTCGCTTTTTTTATTTGATACTGCCCCATTTTTACCACGCCAATATGGTCTGCCATTAGTTGAGCTTCGTGTTCGCTGTGGGTAACCAACAGCGCCGTTTGCCCGGCGGCGCGCAAAATATCCCGTACCTCGTTGCCAAGACGTTCACGTGTGCGCTTATCCAGGCTGGAGAAGGGTTCATCGAGCAACAGGATTTCCGGATGTGGCGCCAACGCGCGCGCAAGGGCGATACGCTGTTGTTGCCCGCCTGAAAGCTCATGCGGATAGCGGTTGGCATGGCTGTGTAACTCCACCATTTTCAACAGCTCAGTCACTCTGGCCTGTTGTTCCTCACGCGGCATGCGACGCAATCCAAAGGCCACATTTTGCTGCGCGGTCAGATGGGGGAATAACGCATATTCCTGGAAGACCATGCTGACATGACGTTTTTCCGGTGGCAGATGAATGCCGGGACCGGCAACACGGCGCTGTGACACATAGATCTCTCCGTTTTGCAGGCGTTCAAATCCGGCAACTGCGCGTAGCACCGTGGTTTTTCCGCAGCCTGAAGCGCCCAGCAGACAGGCGATTTCACCTTTATGTACCGACATTGAAAATCCGCTCAGTACCGATTGCTGGCTGTTGCCATAAGTAACGTGTACATCCTGGAGTCGTAATGCAATTTCTGACATTGTTGCTCTCTTAACCACGGCGAGTCATTTGATGACGCACCAACAAAATAACCGGTAGCGTGCCAGCTAACACAATCATTAGCGCGGCGATAGCACCTTCTTCATAGGTTCCACGGGCGGCTTCCGCATACAACAATGTTGCCAGCGTTTCGAAATTGACCGGGCGCAAAAGCAACGTTGTTGGCAGTTCTTTCATGGCATCGGCAAAAACCAGCAGGGCACTGCTGACTAACGCTGGGCGCAGCAGGGGAAAATGGACCCGTGCAAACGTCCCCGCGCCATTCTCACCCAACAGACGAGACGCCTGTTCCAGCGAGGGGGGGATACGGCCCAGACCAGAATCCAGTGCGCCAATGGCAATCGCCTGGAATCGCATGGCACAACAAATTACCAGCAGGATCCCGGCGGACATCAGCGGCAGACCACGAACATCCAGTAAATCGGCCAGCCAGCGGTCGACCGCCATGGCGGGTGTCAAAAAACCAATTGCCAGAATTGTGCCGGGGACTGCATAGCCTAAAGAAGCCAGACGCATCACGCCGCGACGAAATCCTGGCATGGCGTTGTCGGCGGCACTATGACGCGCGCTCCAGGCCACTAACATACTGACGCAAACCACCACCAGCGTGGTTCCCGCCGCCAGCGATAGCGTATTTTGTAATGCTGACAGTAACGAAGAGGAAAGCGGATTTTCATCACCTATGCGTTTGGCGCTTTCCCACATTAAAAACAGAACCGGAGCCAGAAAACCCAGCAGGACAGGCAGTGAAATAACGCCACCGAGCAGCCAGCCACGCCAGCCCTGCACGCGCGTAGGTTGAATTTCCCGCAGGCTGCGACTGCTGAATCCTTGTTTTCTGCGACCATAAAATTCCAGCGTCAGAATAAGGAATATAAACATCAGCATCATGCAGGCAATTTGTGCCGCGGCAGATAAATCAGAACGCGAGATCCATGTGGTGTACACGGTAACGGTTAACGTCTGTACCCCGAGAAACTCCGATGCGCCGATATCGTTGAGCGTTTCCAGTAGTGCCAGGCTGATCCCAACGGCCAGTGCCGGACGGGCCATGGGCAATGCAACACGAAAGAAGGTTCCGGTCGCGCTGCATCCCAGTGTGCGTGCGGCTTCCAGTAAATGGGCCGGTTGGCTAATAAACATGGCGCGGGTTGTCAGATACACGTATGGGTAAAGCACCAATCCGAGTAGGATGATTGCGCCGGAAAGTGAGCGTAAATCTGGCAGACGGAACTGTCTTGGGCTGTCAAAACCCAGTAAAAAACGGATAAAGGTTTGCAGGGGGCCAATCGGATGCAGCAGATCGAGCCACGCAAAGGCCACAATGTAGGTCGGCATCGCCAGCGGCAACAGTAACGCCCAGCTAAGTATTTTACGTCCAGGGAAATCCCATGCCGTTACCGCCCATGCGCTGCCTACGCCAATCACGCCGACCATCACCGCGACACCGGCTAATAACAGCACGGTATTTTTTAGTGCGGCAGGTAGTACATACGTCAGGAGATTATCCCAGTGAGATAAATCGGCCTGGGTAGCCTGCCAAATCAGCGCAATGATCGGTGTCAAAACGCCAAGCGCTACGCACAGTGCGCCAAGATGTAGCGGCGTCAATAATGACTGCGGCCCGGAAACCAGGCCGCGTAACGTCGGAAACTGCAGAGGTTTATTGATCGAATCCAACTTTATCTACCAGCAGACTAGCTTGTTTACGATATTTAACGATTTCGGTTAATGGTGTTTTATCGACGTCGATTTCGCCAATAGTTGCGTTGATAACCGGGTCAAGCGTCACGCCTTTCAGTACCGGGTATTCGAAGTTCGCTTTCGCATATTGCTGCTGGGCAGGTGCGGAAACCAGATATTCCATCAGCTTAACGGCATCGGCTTTATTTGGCGCATAGCGGGCTACAGCTGCACCACTGATGTTGACGTGTGTACCGCCATTTTCAAAGGTAGGTTTAACGACTTTAATCGCATCGCCCCATTGACGCGCATCGCTGCCTTCTTTGGCATTTTTCATATGGCCGACGTAATAGGAGTTGGCGAGACCAATATCGCAAATACCGCCGAGGATATCGCGAGCAACATCGCGATCGCCACCGGTAGCTTTACGCGCCAGGTTAGCTTTCACACCGCGCAGCCATTCTTCGGTCTTTGCTTCGCCGTGATGAGCAATCATTGCGGCGATCAGCGCCGTGTTATACGGGTGCTGTCCGGAACGAATACAGACTTTACCTTTGTACTCAGGGCTGGCGAGTTGTTCGTAATGCCAGTTATCGATTGGCAGTGACTTCTCGGCATACAGCACGCGGGCACGCATCGACAGCGCAAACCACTGATTATCTGTACCGCGCAGATTAGCTGGAATAGCGGTTTTCAGTGCTTCTGACTCTACTGGCTGAGTTACACCCGCTTCCACTAAATCAATGAGATTACCGGCATCGACGGTCATCAGCAGGTCGGCAGGTGAATTTTTACCTTCAGCTTTAACGCGCTCAAGCATACCGTCCTTGATATAGACCGTACTGACTTTGATGCCGCTGGTTTTGGTCCAGCTATCAAGCAAAGGCTGGATCAGACCCGGTTCACGGGTGGTATAGAGCGTTAACGTTTCCTGAGCGAAAGCCGGTAGGCTAACTGAGAAGACCAGGGCAGAGGCAAGTGTGATACGGCGCAGTCCGGCGCGAGGCAGAGAATTCATCGTTTATATCCCAGAGTAATTGGAACGTACAGTGAACCGAGCGAGGCTCGTTCCTTTGGCTCGCGTACAATAAATGATAATCACTAGCACTTACAATAATTGCAAAGTTTAAACGATTTACATTTACATAACTTTAATCAACGTTGTGATGCGGCATGTATCGGGGGGACAGAGCAGGCAGGGTGCTTATCAGAGGGGATTTCATAGCGACCGAAAAGCAAAAAGCCTGCTTAGTTTCCTAAGCAGGCTTCTTAAATATGGCTCCTCTGACTGGACTCGAACCAGTGACATACGGATTAACAGTCCGCCGTTCTACCGACTGAACTACAGAGGAATCGTGTGAACGAGGCGCATATTACTGACCTCACCATGAGGTGTCAACAGTAAAATTAGCGCGTCATTTCAATTGCTTAATTAATCTTCAAATTCAGCGTTAATGCGCATTTGCTGAGCGATAATGACCATCTTAGCGGGTATCGCGTAACCGCTCCATGGGGTTCTGGCGGTAAAACTGAATAAAACGCTGCCATAAGGCCGGAAAACGTGGCGCAAATAATTCAGGAGCACTGAAGAAATACTCCGAAAGAACGGCAAAGCATTCGGCCGGGTCGGTTGCTGCGTAAGCATCTATACTGCACGCGGTTTCACCGACCAGATCAATTTCATCCTGAATGTTATTCATTGCGGCATATAGGTCGTGCTCCCAACCGGCAATATCTCGCAGAGGGATCGCCGGAATACCGCTGGCGCGGTCGCCATTACGCATATCAAGCTTATGTGCCACTTCATGGATGATCAGATTAAAGCCGGAGGCATCAAAAGAATCCTGAATGTCGAGCCAGTTAAGGATTATCGGACCTTGCTGCCAGCTCTGCCCGGACTGTACAACCCGTTGATTATGCACCAGCCCAATATCGTCTTCCCATTCATCGTCCACGACAAACGGGGCAGGGTAGATGAGAACTTCATGAAACCCGTCGAGCCACTCGACCCCTAATTCCAGGACAGGCAAACAGAAAAGCAGCGCAATGCGCGCACTTTTCAGCGGGTCAAGTTCAAACCCTTGAAGCGCTACCAATCTTTTTTGCTGTAAAAAGCGCTCGGCCAGGGCGATAAGTCTGGCTTGTTCTTGCTCGGTGAGATTCACCAGAAGAGGAATAGCCAGGGCGTCGTCCCACGGCCAGTCGTCACTCCGGGTTGTTTCTTGCTCTTTCCAGGGCCACTTAATCATCGTTTTGCTCGCAAACTCGTCACTTGAACGAAATTGACGGAACGGGGTCTGTTAAAATGCCAAATTACCTGGCATCATGGCAACCGCCAAAACGGAGAGATGCCAGAGCGGCTGAATGGACCGGTCTCGAAAACCGGAGTAGGGGCAACTCTACCGGGGGTTCAAATCCCCCTCTCTCCGCCACTATTCAAACACTTAGCTCAATTCCTTTCAACGACTCATGTCACACTTGGTATAGTGTTGATATATTCGCTTAGTATAAAGCTCGCCATCATCATGTTCTGATTTGCCCAATACTGGAAGATCCAGTGTGGGGGAAATTTTCACTTTTCTGTCATAAACCGCAACCTGGCGTTCAGTTTTGTGATCTGAGAATAGTTGTTTGTCCTTTCTCGTTTCTATCAAGTTTTTTTCCTGCGGCTCAAAATTAAACCAGGGGCAGGGTAGCTAAAGTTATTTTGGCTTTTATGCTAGAAGAAGATAGCCCCAGAAACCAGGCCGTCAGAGAAATTAGCAACAAGCCTCGAGAATAAATCTGACAGTTATCTTTGAGCGATGAGCGGACGCACAAGACGGTGACAAGATTGCAATATTTGTTGGGGTTATGCCCACGACTTGTTTTGGATAAACTCACTTAACCCTTTGTGATACGATAATTATCTTAGATTGTCACATGGGGCCAGATTTTGAATTCATACATTTTCCTTGCCGGGGCCATTGTAGCTGAAGTAATAGGTACAACCCTGATGAAGTTCTCTGACGGATTTACACGTCTATGGCCATCTGTCGCAACCATTGTGTGCTACTGCACTGCTTTTTATCTTCTCGCTCAGACGCTGTCGACGATTCCAACGGGTATTGCGTACGCAATTTGGTCAGGTGCTGGAATCGTATTAATCAGCCTTTTGGGCTGGTTGGTAAGTGGGCAAAAGCTGGATTTCCCGGCGATCGCAGGCATGTTCCTGATTTGCGCTGGGGTTCTGGTTATCAATATTTTTTCGAAATCTTCCCCGCATTAATTCTAAAAGAGTGTCGGATATCTGGCGCTGTTAGCAGAGCTTAACCCTGTGCGGTAAAAAAGCCCGCTTGGTATGAAGCGGGCTTGCGTATTTTTGTCGTAATTAGAACTGATAGACTAAACCAACGGCAACGATGTCGTCAGTTGCGATACCATTGCTTTCATAGAAGCTGTCGTCTTCGTCCAGCAAGTTGATTTTATAATCGACATAGGTGGACATGTTTTTGTTGAAGTAGTAAGTCATACCCACATCAACATATTTGACCAGATCTTTGTCGGTGTAGCGTGGGGTGCCATTGCTATGGTGATCCCAGCCACCTAAGTCGACACCTTTAGATTGCAGGAATGCAACGGACGGGCGCAAACCAAAGTCAAACTGGTATTGTGCAACAACTTCAAAGTTCTGCGTTTTGTTGGCGATACCGCCTTTGTCATCACCATAAGCGGTCATATTGCGGGTTTCGGCATACATTGCAGCCAGGTACACGTTGTTAGCGTCATATTTCGCGCCAACAGTCCATGCATCTGCTGTTTCACCACCAGCATATTTACTGGTGTAGCTACGATCATTGCGACCTTCAGCGACTTGGTTGTTAGTACGATCAGAACTGGAGTACGCTGCACCGAGACTTAAACCGAAGTCGAAGTCATAAGAGGTGGACATACCGAAACCGTCGCCGTTTTCTTTCGCCAGTTTGCGGTTTTCACTATTACCAGAACCTTCCTGACCTACGCTGCTACCTTCATTATTCCCCTGATATTGCAGGGCAAAGTTCAGGCCATCAACCTGACCAAAGAAGCCTTTATTACGATAGGTAGCAACGCCGTTGGTACGGCCCAGCATGTAAACGTCGGTCTGAGTGTAGGTATCACCACCGAATTCTGGTAGCATATCGGTCCAGGCTTCAACGTCGTACACGACGCCGTAGTTACGACCGTAGTCGAAAGTACCGTTTTGACCAAAACCTAAACCGGCAAAGGCCAGACGAGTCCAGGAATCGCCTTTGTCACCTTCGGTACCGTTGGCCTTAATGTTGTATTCCCACTGACCATAACCGGTCAGCATGTCGTTGATCTGTGTTTCGCCCTTAAAACCCAGACGGGCATAGGTCTGATCGCCATCGTCGCCAGGGTTATCAGAGAAATAACGCAGACCATCGACTTTTCCGTACAGATCCAGTTTATTGCCGTTTTTATTATAGATTTCAGCCGCATTTGCTGCGCCTGCAGCTAATAAAGCAGGGAGAAGCAGTGCCAATACTTTTCTTTTCATTATGTATTCCCTTTGCATGATAATTAAAATGAATATGTAGTACTATCCAAGCAACTACATTTGGATACTATCTATGAAGTTCATTTAATTTAAAATATAACATGTAACAAATATATTTAAAATATTTCTAAATATTTCTTGAATGTGTTTTTATAACTATAAATGTATGTGTATTACATTGTTATTTGCCACGAAAATCATTTTTTAATCAATGCGTTATGTGTGTCTAGTTATTTATTTGCAACTTGAATTTTATTTGTGGGAAGTATTTGTCTTTATTATTCATATAATATGGTTGTTGATATTGAGATTATGGTTTTTATAAATTCATGTGGGTTTTATTTTCGGTGTGATAATAAAAATTAATTATGTAATGGGGCAGGCAGTGGTTTGCAATGAAAATTGTTGCTAAGGTGATTTTCTTTCTACAAAGGGAGATAGCATGAAACTGCACGACTGGCAGTCGCAATTTGAAGCTTGGTTAGCTGATAACCATTCCGGACAAGATGCTGCGCATGACATCTTTCACTTTCGTCGTGTGTGGATGACGGCGCAAAAGCTGAGTACGGATGCAACTGTAGACTGGCTGGTGGTGCTGACCGCGTGCTACTTCCATGATCTCGTCAGCCTGCCAAAGAACCATCCTGAGCGTCATCGTTCGTCGGTACTGGCAGCTCTGGAAACGCGTCGCATTTTGATGCGCGATTTCCCGGATTTTCCACAACAACGGTTACCGGCAGTGTGCCATGCCATTGAGGCGCACAGTTTTAGCGCCAAAATTGCACCAGAAACCCTTGAAGCGAAAATCGTGCAGGATGCGGACCGGCTTGAGGCGCTGGGGGCTATCGGTTTAGCGCGCGTATTTGCTGTGTCTGGTGCGTTAGGCGTGGCGCTATTTGATGCGGAAGATCCGTTTGCCCGCCAGCGTGGCCTTGACGAAAAACAGTACGCGCTCGATCACTTCCAGACCAAGTTATTGACGTTGCCGTCGACGATGCAAACTGAACAAGGACGACATTTAGCGCAGCATAATACTGACTTCTTACTGACATATATGGCGAAGCTGAGTGCGGAGTTAAAAGGAGAGTATGAAATGCTGGATCTTGACGCGATTCAACCCTTTAAAGCACGTTAGTCGCCAGTACAGCCGCAACGTCAACCGCACTATTTTATGTTAATCTGTCGGTTATCCATTACGGCCGGTTAAATGTATGCAGGATAATTTTTCAGTAGCAGGCTCCATGAACCCGATGACAGATGATAACAAGGCCGCCGCGCAGGTGATTTTGGCTAAGTTGCTTGAAATATATGACGTGAAAACCCTGGTTGCTTATCTGAACGGTGTTGGCGAGAACCGCTGGAGTCCGGCCATCTTTAAGCGAGTGGTGGCGAACGAAACATGGCATCGCCTCAGCGACAATGAGTTTACTTATCTGAATTCCTTGCTGCCGACGCCACCTGCGCATCATCCGCATTATGCCTTTCGATTTATCGATCTGTTTGCCGGCATTGGCGGGATTCGTCGCGGCTTTGAGGAAATTGGTGGGCAGTGCGTGTTTACCAGTGAGTGGAACAAGCATGCGGTGCGCACCTACAAAGCGAACAACTATTGCGATCCCTTCCAGCATCACTTTAATGAAGATATTCGTGATGTCACGCTGAGCCATCAGGATGGGGTGAGCGACCAGCAGGCGGCAGAACATATTCGCCAGCACATTCCAGAACATGATGTACTGCTGGCGGGATTTCCTTGTCAGCCCTTCTCCCTGGCCGGGGTGTCAAAGAAAAATGCGTTAGGGCGGGCCCACGGTTTTGCCTGTGATACACAAGGCACACTCTTTTTTGACGTGGTGCGCATTATCGACGCTCGTCGACCTGCAATATTTGTGCTCGAAAACGTCAAAAACCTGAAGAGTCACGATCAGGGCAAAACGTTTCGCATCATTATGCAGACGCTGGACGAGCTGGGTTATGACGTGTCAGATGCGGCAGATAACGGTCCGGACGATCCGAAAATTATCGATGGGCAACATTTTTTGCCTCAACATCGCGAACGTATCGTGCTTGTCGGCTTCCGGCGCGATCTGAATTTGAAATCAGACTTCACGCTGCGGGATATTGTCACGCGTTATCCGCAGCGGCGTACTACGCTGGCGGAACTGCTTGAGCCGACCGTCGATGCGAAATATGTGCTGACGCCGGTGCTGTGGAAATACCTCTATCGCTATGCGAAAAAGCATCAGGCGCGGGGAAATGGATTTGGCTATGGCATGGTGTATCCCGGTAACCCTGATAGCGTAACGCGCACATTATCTGCGCGTTATTATAAGGATGGGGCGGAGATCCTGATTGACCGTGGCTGGGATATGGCGCTGGGTGAAAAAGATTTTGACGATCCGCAGAATCAGCGACACCGCCCACGCAGACTTACGCCCAGAGAGTGCGCGCGCCTGATGGGGTTTGAATCTCCGCAAGGCTATCAGTTCAGAATCCCCGTGTCAGATACTCAGGCTTATCGCCAGTTTGGTAATTCGGTGATCGTTCCGGCATTTGCGGCGGTGGCCAGGCTGCTGGAGCCAAAAATCAGGCAGGCAGTTGCTATTCGCGAGAAAGAGAACCTGCATGGCAGACGTTCACGATAAAGCAACACGCAGTAAAAATATGCGGGCGATAGCCACCCGCGATACCGCAATTGAAAAACGCCTTGCCAGCGTGCTGACAGAGCAGGGGGTAACGTTTCGCGTGCAGGATGCGACGTTACCCGGTCGCCCCGATTTTGTGGTGGATGATTATCATTGTGTGATTTTTACTCACGGTTGTTTCTGGCACCACCACAATTGCTATTTATTTAAAGTTCCCACGACACGAACGGAATTCTGGCTGGAAAAAATAGGCAAAAATGTCCAACGCGATGCGCGGGATTGTGAAAAATTGCAGGCTCTTGGCTGGCGCGTACTGATTGTCTGGGAGTGCGCCCTGCGTGGTCGCGAAAAGCTGGATGATGAAGCGTTATCTGAACGTGTCATCGAGTGGATCTGCGGCGGTGGCGACACCGCGCAGATCGACACTCTCGGTATTCATTTACTGTAATGTTTTTTCCGACGAACTCGCGACGGCATCCGCTTTAACAGGGAACAGGTATTTCCCCAACGTTACCAGCACCACAGCAAACACGATCACGCCTAGCGCCAGCCATTCGATAGGGGCCAGTCTTTCTCCCCCCAGACCGGTACCTAACAGCACCGCAACAACCGGATTGACGTAGGCGTAGCTGGTGGCTAGCGCCGGGCTGACATTGCGGATCAAGAACATATACGCATTAATGGCAATAATGGAGCCAAACAGGGCCAGGTAAGCCACCGCCATAAAGCCTGAAAATGTTGGCATGGTGGTCAGTTTTTCCCCGGAAAGTAACGATGCGCACATCAGCACAATACCGGCTGCTAACATTTCAATGGCTCCGGCCATCATGCCAACGGGCAGCGTAATGCGTGAACCGTACACCGAGCCAAACGCCCAGCTTATCGAACCGATCAGGATTAAAATAGCGCCCCACGGATTGCCACTTAAATTGCCTCCGCTGTTCAGCATGATGATCCCTGCGAGCCCAATCGCTATTCCCAACCATTCCAGTTTGCGCGTTTTGATGCCAAAAAAGTGGCTAAAACACAGCGTAAATAGCGGGACGGTGGCGACCACCACGGCGGCAATACCGGAAGGGACATTTTGATGTTCTGCGACGGTGACCAGTCCATTACCCACAGCCAGCAGCAGGATACCAATTAACGCGGCGTTCAGGATTAAGCGTAAGGGGGGGAGCTTATGCCCGCGAATAAGTAAAAAACTTGTTAACAAAATTCCCGCAGAGAGAAAACGTACGGCTGCCATCATTAACGGCGGCCAGCTTTCAACACCAATGCGAATAACGAAGTACGTGGAACCCCAAATGATGTACAGCGCGAATAGCGCACTGAAAAGCGGTAACAATTGCCTGAAACGCATAATCCCTCACGGTAGAAATAAAAAGATGCAACATAGTAAACGTCAAAACTATCTTACTGGCGAGATTTATAATTACGTGTCGATGTTAAAAACTTGTTGACCAGAAAGGTCAGTTTCAGCATGGCGTGTTTTACTTCATACTTATGACTGCAAAAAAATAATATTGAGGGTCAAAATTTTGGCAGGAAGTAGCTTACTAACCTTACTCGATGATATCGCCACGCTGCTGGATGATATATCAGTGATGGGAAAATTGGCCGCGAAAAAAACCGCGGGCGTGCTGGGAGATGATCTGTCGCTTAATGCGCAGCAGGTATCGGGCGTGCGGGCGAACCGTGAACTCCCGGTGGTCTGGAGCGTGGCGAAGGGGTCGTTTGTAAACAAAGTTATCCTTGTACCGTTGGCGCTATTGATAAGCGCATTTATTCCCTGGGCGATCACCCCCTTATTAATGGTAGGTGGGGCGTTTCTCTGTTTTGAAGGGGTAGAAAAGGTTCTGCATACCCTGGAGGCGCGTAAGCACAAAGAAAGCCCGGAAGAGCGTCAGCAGCGTCTGGCTGCTCTGGCCGCACAGGATCCACTCACCTTTGAGAAAGATAAAATCAAAGGGGCAATACGTACTGACTTCATTTTGTCTGCCGAGATTGTTGCGATTACGCTGGGTATTGTAGCGGATGCACCTTTGCTGAATCAGGTGTTGGTGTTATCGGGTATCGCGTTAGTGGTGACCGTGGGCGTGTATGGCCTGGTCGGGATTATCGTTAAGCTTGACGACATCGGGTACTGGCTGGCAGAAAAACGTAGCCAACTTGCCCAGTCGCTGGGGAAAGGGTTGCTGGTGGTTGCCCCCTGGCTGATGAAAACACTTTCTGTGGTCGGTACATTGGCGATGTTTTTGGTGGGGGGCGGTATTGTGGTACACGGAATATCACCGCTGCATCATGCGATTGAACATTTTGCTCAACAGCAAAGTACATTGATTTCGCTAATGCTTCCGACCCTGCTTAACCTGGTGCTCGGCTTTATCATCGGTGGGATTGTCGTTCTGCTGGTGAAAGCTGTCGCCAGACTGCGCGGAGTTTCGCACTAATTGTTACAGGACTGATTATGCAAAACGCCTCTTTGTCATCTAAGGTGTAAAGGTTTCTCTTGATACAGGAGGCAGGTATGGTCTTTTCTGTCAGTGAGGAAGTCACCTCCAAAGAGGGTGGCCCACGTATGATCGTTACCGGGTATGCCAGCGGAATGGTGGAGTGTCGCTGGTACGACGGCTTTGGCGTTAAACGGGAAGCATTCCGTGAAGATGAACTGGTGGTGCTGGGCGAGCGAAGACAGCTCTGTCAGGATGCCTGAAAATTTGGCTCGACCGTAACCTGGTGATCTCTCACCTATTAGTTATATTTATCATTCCGGTGAGAATTATTTACTTGTCAGGCAAAAAAATTGCAGATAAGGTTTGGTTCACATCAGATTTTCTGGTGTAACGAATTTACAAGTGCTTCTTGCATAAGCAAGCTTGATCCCGACCCTATAAGGGCCGGGAGTTTTTTCGCCCTCAGTCAGCGATTGATCTCCGATACGCTAAAGTCATGGATATCAAGCTCGAACGCGTCGGCCAGTTCATGCCATGTATGGTAATCTCGGCCGTCGACGCTAACGCGCTCCGGGTCATCCTGGCTGCGATGAATTTCACTCTCGCAGATTTCGTTGATTGCCTTTAGCAGCGCGTCGACATCGACGCTGACTTCACGTTTGGCCGTATCGCTGTACTCTTTCGCGGTTTTCATCCTCATACCTCTCAACCGTTAAGGATACCGGGGGAGCGTACCCAAACATCAGATACGCACAACTTAAGTATAGACCGTCGATAAAACCCGCAATCGCGCGTGCACAGCGCTGCCAGAAAAAGGAATTTGTTCTACACTGGCACAAAGCCACAGGAGGAAAACTATGAAGGTGAATGATCGGGTCACAGTCAAAACGGACGGCGGTCCTCGTCGACCGGGCGTGGTACTGGCAATCGAAGAGTTTAGTGAAGGCACCATGTACCTGGTTTCGCTGGAAGACTACCCGCTCGGTATCTGGTTCTTTAATGAATCAGGTCATCAGGATGGTATCTTTGTGGAAAAAGTGGAGTGAGATGAGTTCCGCTATTTGATTCTGACTGGTGGAGTCGCCACCAGTCAGAACGTCTTAGCGCATATTCACAAAGATACCATTGGTGACGTTGTCCGTAAGTCTCACAACGTGATAGATAACTTGCTTATTATGCGTCTTAATCTTTCGTTTTATATTCCCCTTATGGGATGACACCGTCTTGGCTTTGATATTCATTTGATCTGATATCTGTATTGTTCCCTGACCCTCCATCCACATACGCAACATGCTGGATTCGGTTCGACTTAATGATAATGTCGGCAGATTCACATCGATAGCAATATCTACTTCTTTTTTCAGAATATCGCCAAGTAGTTTATCCAGTGAGTCAGGCTTAATCGATTTAGAACTAATCAATAAATTTTTTCTGACGAGTAGATATTCATCAAAATGCACGTTGGCAATTGCCATAAACACAATAAATAATGTGCTGGGATGCTGATTAATGATTTGCTTTATTTGCTGGCTATTAGCAGGATCGTGGATAAAGCAGTCCTCATTAATAAACACCACAGCGGGTTGTTGAGAAACACAGGCGAGACTGAGTTCATCAACGTTGGAAATGTTGTTGATTTCCCTTTTTTTCACTCCCCGACTTACCAGATACCCGGTTAACCCTAGTCGGGTGTAACTGCATAAATCCATAATAATCGTTGACATGGCATACCCTCACTCAATGCGTAACGATAATTCCCCTTACCTGATTATTTCATCACAACTAAACGGAATAATAACGACCCAAGATGACGCTTTCGCTGTTTTTCAGGCGAATTTACTATCCCGTAAAGTTGCGTATAATTTGCCAGGAAACATCTTAAAGTAAAGTGAATGTTGCGTTATGTGAGTGAGGCAAAAACAAATAAGCCGCGACAGAGATATCCTGGTGGATGTTGTCACTTTTTAAAATTAGGACAATCCTTAGTAAAACAGGATAAAAATTAAGGGTTATTATTTTCCAGGCATTTCGCTGACGATATCGGCCAGTAAATTAAAAATTTCACTGAATAATCGTTCGCAGAATGGCGCAATTAATGGCATTAGCGCCGCCATCAGTGAAATACCTACGGTCAGAGTGAGAGGAAAGCCGATGACGAAAACCGACAGCTGTGGCGCCATGCGATTTAACAAACCAAGTGCGAGGTTCAGCGTGAGTAGCAGCGTCATTACCGGCAGGGCCAGCATTAGCCCATTGAGGAAAATCAGGCTACCCGCCCGTGCCAGCGCGAGAAACGCATTGCTGTTCACCGGATTGCCGCCGATGGGCAGAGTATGAAAAGTATCTACCAGCAGCGAAATCAGCCATAAATGGCCGTTAAAGGTCAGGAACAGCAGCATGGCGAGCATGTCGATCAGTCGTGCCAGAACCGGCATATTCAGACGGCTACCGGGATCGAAGAACGTCGCGAAGGAAAGGCCCATTTGCAGGCCAATTAATTCCCCGGCGGTACGTACTGCGGCAAACGCAAACTGCATGGTGAAGCCTAAAGCGATACCGATCAGGATTTGTTGCATTGCCTGCCATAGCGCGCCAACAGAAAATATGGGGACGTCAACGGCGGGAATCGACGGGGCGATAACGACGGTAATCATCAACCCCAGCCCCAGCTTTACCCGTTTGGGGATGGCTCGTTCACTGAGGATGGGGGCCGTTGAGATGAGCGCCAGTATGCGCAGCAAAGGCCAGAAGTATAAATTCAGCCAGTGGAGCCACTCAACGCTGGTCACCTGCAACATAACGTTGTCTACCCGATGATATAGGGGATATTGCTGAACAGCGTACGCACGTAGTCGAGCAGCAGGTTAAGCATCCACGGGCCAGCAACAATGATGGCAATAAACACCGCGACAATTTTGGGAATGAAGGACAGCGTCATTTCGTTAATCTGGGTCGCCGCCTGCAGAATACTGATGATAAGACCTGTGACGAGAGCGACCAACAGCAAAGGCGCAGCAAGGGCCAGGGCGACTTTCATCGCCTCTGTGCCCATCATCATGACCGATTCAGGAGTCATTTCGCGCCTCTAACTGTAAAAGCTTTGTGCCAGCGAGCCGACAAGTAGCTGCCAACCGTCTACCAACACAAACAGCATCAGCTTAAACGGCAACGCGATTGTGGCTGGTGGTACCATCATCATCCCGAGCGCCATCAGTACGCTGGCAATCACCAGGTCGATAATCAGAAACGGAATAAAAATGGTAAAACCTATCTGGAATGCTGTTTTCAACTCACTGGTGACATAAGCGGGTAGCAAAATTCGCATCGGCACGGCTTCTGGTCCCTGTAATGGACCGCTGTTTGCTAAGCGCGCGAAGAGTGCCAGATCGGCTTCACGGGTCTGGCGCAACATAAACTCACGCAGCGGCTGGGCGCCTTTCTCCATAGCTTCCTGCATGGAGATCTTCTCTTCGCTGAACGGTTGATATGCGTCGACGTAGATTTTATCGATCACCGGCGACATGATGAAAAAGGTCAAAAAGAGCGCCAGGCCCAGTAGCACCTGATTAGGTGGTGCAGAGGGGGTACCCAGCGCATTTCGCAGGAGACCGAAAACAATGATGATGCGGGTGAAGCTGGTCATCATCAGCAAAATTGCAGGCAGGAACGTCAGCGAGGTGATGAACACCAGTGTCTGCACGGGCAAAGACCAGCTTTGTCCGCCGCCCGGCAACGGCTGACTAACCAGACCCGGGAGTTGGGCGAGGGCAACGGGACTGAAAAGCCACAAGCCTGCCAGCGTGAGGGATAACAAACGGCGCATCAGGATCTCCCAGAACGCTTAAGCAAACTCTTCATCATGGCCTGGAAATCCGCAGGGGAGGCCGTTTTTTCTTCTGCATCGGCAGGTGCCGGGGGCAGGGTGTGCAGGACGTTAATCTGCGAGGCTGTGACACCCAGTACCAGACGGGTATCTTCGACCTCGACAATCACCACGCGCTCACGTGGACCCAATGAGGTGCTGGCCGTGACTTTCAACCCGCGTGTACCGGCACTTTTGGGGGCAAACCCCAGACGTTTAATGACCCAGGCCACCGCCAGGATCAAGACGATGATCCCGAGCAGCGCGCCGCTTACCTGCACCAGCGGTGAGCCGGGAACGGCGGCGGGTTGAGAAACGGTAGCCTGGGTATTCATGATTAACGGCTCAGACGGCGCATACGTTCAGACGGGGTGATAATGTCAGTGATACGCACACCGTATTTATCCGCGACCACGACGACTTCGCCTTGGGCAATCAGATAACCGTTGATCAGGATATCCAGCGGTTCGCCTGCCAGGCCATCCAGTGCGACAACCGACCCCTGCGTCAGGCGCAGCAGCTCTTTGATGGTCATGCGGGTACGGCCCAGTTCGACGGTCAGTTTGACCGGAATGTCCATGATCAGGTCGATGTCCTGCAAAGCACCGCTGACGTCGCCGCCACCTAACTGCTGGAATACCGCATCGGCCGCACTTTTGGTGGGCGTGGTTTTTTGCTCGTTTAACGCGTCAGCCCACAGATCGTCCAATGCGCCAGTGTTCTCATCGGACGGATTATTCATATCACTCATTTGGGCTGTTCCTCATTCAGCGAATTCAAAATCGGGTTTATCAGATGTTCTACGCGTAACGCATACTGACCGTTTACGGTGCCATACTGGCTGGTCAGCACAGGCACGCCGTCCACATGAGCAATAATGCGGTCGGGTTTTTCAATCGGCAGTACATCGCCGGGTTTCAGTTTTAAAATCTGGGATAGCCGCAGCGGAATGTCGGCAAAGTTTGCCACCAGCTCCAGCTCAGAATGCTGAACCTGACGCACCAGATTATTGCGCCAGTTCTGATCTTCATTACGCGAGTTTTCCAGCGGCGGATTCACCAGCAGCTCACGCAACGGCTCAATCATGCTGAATGGCAGACAGATGTTAAATTCACCGGTCAGGTTGCCAATTTCAACGTGGAACGGGGTGTTCACCACAATGTCGTTCGGGGAGGTGGTGATATTGGTAAATTTCACCTGCATCTCGGAACGGACGTATTCCACTTCCAGCGGGTTGATGGCCTTCCACGCATCGCTGTAGCCTTCCAGCGCCAGCTTCAGCATGCGGTTGATAACGCGCTGTTCTGTGTGCGTAAATTCGCGGCCTTCCACTTTCGTCGGGAAACGACCATCACCACCGAACAGGTTGTCTACGGCGATAAATACCAGACTTGGTGAGAACACAACCAGACCCGTACCGCGCAGCGGCTTCAGGTGGATTAAGTTCAGGTTAGTCGGAACCGGCAAGTTGCGCGCAAATTCGTGGTAAGGCTGGATACGGATCGCCCCCACGGTAATATCCGGGCTACGGCGCAACAGGTTAAATAACCCCATACGGAACTGGCGCGCAAAGCGTTCGTTAATGATCTCCAACGCCTGTAAACGCTCACGTACCACGCGACGCTGAGTGTTGGGATCATAAGGACGAATATCGCTTTCTTTTGCGATACCTGAAATGGGTTCGTCTTTGGTTTCGCTATCGCCGTTCAGCAATGCGTCGATTTCTGCCTGAGAAAGAATACTGTCGCCCATGTCTTTACCGCAGAATAAAAGCTGTATAAAGAACGTCGGTGACAACCTGTTTCGGCTGCCCAACAACAAGCGGAGTCGCCAGCGTCTCTTTGATAGCGGTAATCAGCTGTTGCTTACCTTCCTCGGTGGCGAGTGTGGCCGCATTCTGACGAGAAAATAGCAGCAGCAAGCGGCTGCGCACTTCCGGCAGATATTCGTTAAGACGTGAACGTGTCGCCTCATCTTTCATGCGCAGTGTGATACCTATATACAGCACACGGTCTGCATCACCCAGATTGACGGTAAAGGTATCCAGCGCAAAGAACACTGGGGCTGGCGGTGGAGCCGGTTCCGCTTTGACGCTGGCGGAAGGCTGCTGCTGCATGCGCCAGTAGCTATAACCTGCAGTTGCGCAGGCGGCGAGGGTAATTAATACCAGCAGAGGGATCCAAATAGCGCGTTTACTTTTTTTGTTAATCGCGGAGTCAGTCATCAGATACGGGCTTCCTGTTTCGGTACAGCTTATGGGCTGATTATCCCGTGTCCTGTCCACGACAAAGCGTGGAAAAGACGCGGATAATCATGCTACCTCTGGCGTTAGGCGAAGATGTCTACTGCGCCATCGCCGCGGGCAGCGGCTTGCAGCGAGGCTGGGGTTGCCAGTATTGCGTCATCTTCAGCGGCAAAAATGTCTTGTCCTTGAGCGCGACCAGACTGCTGTTGCTGTCCGGAAGACTGCTGATGGCCAGCGAAGCTTTCACTGCTGATGTTGCTTTGTCCCAGTTGGATCCCGCTTTCAGCCAACTGTGTACGCAGCATCGGTAATGCGGCTTCCAGTGCGGCGCGCACGTGACTGTGCGGTGAAACCATTTGTAACTGCGCGAGGTTATCGTCCAGCTTGAGCGAAATATGTACCTGACCCAGGTCCTGCGGATGCAGACGCAGCTCTGCGCTTTGCTGGCCCTGGCGCGTGAACAAGGTGACGTGCTGGCTCAGCGATTGCTGCCATTCATGGCTACCTAACGGAGCGCTTAACACCGGCGCGGCCGTCGGTAACGGTTGTGCGTGTGTTTGTGAACCACTTAGCGGGGCCGCAGTCATGCCAATGCTGGTCGGTGACGGGGTGCTGTCGATTTCAGTTCTGGCGTTCGCTGCCGCCGTCAGCGGGGTTAATGCCGGGTTGTTTGCCTGATTAGCACCACCGCCAGCAATCGTGACATCCGCTTTGCCTTTTTTGGCATCACCAGGCAGTAATTCGTCTGCATTATCAGTTGCCGCGCCGTGTACCGCGCCTCGTGACAATGCGGAAAGCGCCGCATCAACAGGGGCTGGTGCGCTATCGACGGCAGGCGTAGCCAGTGGTTGTCCTGGCAGCATGGCGAACAACGCGCTCAGGTTGGCGAGATCGTCATCACTCAGCGTAGTGTTTTTTTCGTCTTGCTGCGCGACTTTGCCCAGTGTCGTCAGGGCATTCGCTTTCAGTGAAGGCGTGAGAGCGGACAACAGTTGCTGAGCGTCAGTCATGTCGGCAAGAGAAGTCTCGGTTTGCAGCTCCTGTTGCGCCAGCAGATCGGTTAATTTGACCGACGGTGTGGCATCGCCATTTTTTTGCAGCAACCCTTTTTGCAGCTTACTGCTGGCCGCCTGTAAGTCGGCAAGCGACAGCGGGGCGTCTTTACCTTGTGCGTCGCCCGCACCTAATGCGCCAGCCAGTAGCGCTAAAAAATCTTCGGGTGAATCTACCGCTTTGCTTGACTGAAGACCTGCGGCTACATCGGTGTCGGTGGTAATCAGTTGGGGTAAAGTAATCATTCGGGTTTCCTCATAGCTGCGCGCTGAGCAAATTCATCCATTTTTTTCTGATCCAGACGGTTTTCGGCCAGTAACGCCGCCGAGGTTTGTCTGTCCTGCAACGTCTGCCACGCCTGTAATCGTTGTTTTTTGTCGCGCCAACTGTTCAATGCCTGGTCTACTTTCTGTGTCCATTGATTGAGCTGTTGGCGATGTTGCTCAATCGCTTTTTCCAGCGTCTGAATAAATTGTTGGTAATTGATCCAGCGATTGCTGGTAATACCCTGGCCCATGTCGTTGTTCAGATTGTTGCGATACTCATGCTGATAATCGATCAGCATTTTCAACTGCTCTTCCGCCTGCTGACAGCCACGACGCATCTCTCCCAATAAGACAGCAGCGTCATCTACCTCTTTTTCAGCCAGGTCTTTCAATGTTGCTAATGCACCATGTTGTGCCATGACCTATGCTCTCCTGCTTAATCACACACCAGGGAAAATCAGTTCCAAAGCTTGTAGAGAATCTTCCCAGTCAGCCCGTTCAAAAATACCTTGCTGTAAGAATGCTTCCAGCTGCGGCCATAAGGCGATGGCTTTATCCAGCATCGGATCGCTGCCTTTGGCATACGCCCCCACGCTGACCAGATCACGGTTACGCTGGAAGCTGGACAGCAACTGTTTAAAGTTACGCACCCGTGCATAGTGTTTTTCACTAATGAGTGCGGTCATGGCGCGGCTGATCGAGGCTTCAATATCGATGGCCGGATAGTGACCCGCCTCGGCCAGATGACGAGACAGCACAATGTGACCGTCCAGAATCGCGCGCGCGGAATCGGCAATCGGGTCCTGTTGGTCGTCACCCTCGGTCAGTACCGTATAAAACGCGGTGACTGAACCGCCGCCGTGGATACCGTTACCGGCCCGTTCGACCAGCGCCGGTAACTTAGCGAATACTGAGGGTGGATAACCTTTGGTTGCCGGTGGCTCGCCGATCGCCAGGGCTATCTCACGTTGTGCCATCGCGTAGCGGGTGAGGGAGTCCATAATCAGCAATACATGCTGTCCGCGATCGCGAAAATCTTCGGCGATGCGCGTGGCGTAGGCCGCGCCTTGCATACGTAACAGCGGCGAGACGTCCGCCGGAGCGGCAATCACTACCGAGCGTGCGCGACCGTCAGCACCGAGAATATTTTCAATAAAATCTTTAACTTCGCGACCACGCTCGCCAATCAGACCCACGACGATAACATCGGCCTGGGTATAGCGCGCCATCATGCCGAGCAGGACGCTTTTACCGACGCCGGAACCGGCGAAAAGCCCCATACGCTGGCCGCGGCCAACGGTTAACAACGCGTTGATGGGGCGTACGCCGGTATCCAGGACGTGTTCAATTGCGGTCCGTTGCAGCGGGTTAAACGGCGGCGTAATCAATGCGCCGGTTTCGGTGGTATCCGGGGCGGGCAGTCCGTCGAGCGGTTTGCCGCTACCGTCCAGCACACGACCCAGCAGAGCAGGGCCAAGCGGTAATTGCTTCCCGCTTTGCAGACCTTCTCCGGCAATGTTCTTCGCGTATACGCGTGCGCCGGGCAGAACGCCTTCGACCTCTTCGAGCGGCATCAAAAACAGACGTTGACCGTTAAAGCCCACGACTTCGCTTTCGACCTCCTGGGTTTCGTTGCCGTCCTGGCGTTCAATGACGCAGGTGGCACCGAGCGGCAGCTGTAATCCTGTGGCCTCCAGCACCAGCCCGGTTGCGCGGGTCAGGCGACCATAACGACGCACCGCAGGCAGCAGTGACATTTTCTCTTCGAAGTTGTCCAGCGTATTGAGCCAGCGAGTCAGGCGAGTGGTCATTACACGACTCCTGGCGCTGCCAGACGGCAGAGTTCTTGCCAGCGTGTGGCGACGCTGGCATCCAGATCGCCTTCGTCGGCGGAGACTTTACAACCGCCGTGATGCAGAGTCGGGTCGCCGCGTAGCCGCCAGCCGTGCAGGCTGAGAGTGGCACCGAGCATCTCCTCTACACGCTGGAGATCGTCCGGATGTACGCGCAGCTGAGGTTTACCGCTAAACAGCGGTTCCTGTTGCAATAACTGTTGGATTTGCTTAATCAGCGCCGCGTTATCCACGATTGGCGTCTGACCAATCACCTGACGCGCAGCTTCCAGCGCCATTTGCATCAGTCGTGAGGCAATGACGCTATCCAGCGCATCCAGCGTATTCTGAAACTCACTCACCAGCTGTTGCATGCGGGCATGGATAGGCGCATGCTGTGCTCGCGCCTGGTTCTGGCCTTGCTCCAGCCCCTGGCTCAGACCTTCCTGATAGCCTTGTTCGTGACCTTTTTGTCGACCTTCCGCCAGCCCCGCGTTATACCCTTGCTCATGGGCCTGCATTTGCAGCTGTGCGAGCTGCTGTTCAAGCTGTTGCTCTGCGGAAAGCTGTGGCTCTTCAGCTTCTTCTGACAGCGGTGTTTCGCTGTGGTCGGCCAGTACGAACTCCGCCATCGGTGGGGCGAGGTCGTCCGGAGTCCAGACTTTCCACGGCAGTTCGTTAGACATAGGTATCCTCGCCGCTGCCTATCACCATCTCTCCAGTTTCCGCCAGACGACGCACAATAAGCAGAATGGCTTTCTGTTCGTTTTCCACCTGCGACAAACGCACCGGGCCGCGGTTGGCAAGGTCGTCGCGCAGAATATCGGCAGCACGTTGCGACATGTTGCGCAGGAACTTCTCGCGTAGCGGCTGTTCGGCACCTTTCAGGGCAATCAGCAGAGATTCGGAATCCACTTCCTGCAACAGGCGCTGGATACTGCGATCGTCGACGTCCACCAGGTTTTCGAACAGGAACATCTCGTCGATAATTTTCTGTGCCAGCTCGCCGTCGAATTCGCGTACGGCGGTAATAACCGCTTCTTCCTGCTGGGTTTTCATCAGGTTGATAATTTCTGCTGCCGTTCTCACGCCGCCCATTTTGCTGCGCTTGAGGTTCTGACCATCGAGCAGACCGTTCAGTACCTCGGTCAGTTCTGCCAGCGCGGCAGGCTGCACGCCGCCGAAGGTGGCGATACGCAGCATCACGTCGTGACGTAAACGCTCGTCGAACAGCGCCAGAATATCGGCGGCCTGGCCCCGTTTGAGGTGTACCAGAATGGTGGCGATAATCTGCGGATGCTCGTCGCGGATAAGGTCGGCGGCGCTTTGCGGTTCCATAAAGTTGAGCGTTTCAATGCCGCTGGTGGTATCGCGGGTTTCCAGAATATCTTCCAGCAGGCTGGAGGCGCGTTCCTCGCCCAGCGCTTTCACCAGCACGGAGCGCAGATATTCGTTGGCGTTGATATTCAGCGCGGCAAACTGTTCTGCTTCTTGCTCAAACTCGGCCAGTACTTCTGTCAACTGTTTGTTGGAGATCTGGCGTACGTTCGCCATCGCTGTACTGAGCGCCTGAACTTCGCGCGTGGAAAGGTGTTTAAACACCTCAGCCGCGCGATCTTCGCCAATGGTCATCAGCAGGATGACGCTTTTATCGGTACCGGTAAGGGCATTACTCATGATCGTTACTCATCCACTGGCGAATGACCAGCGCCACGACGCGCGGATCGTTATCTGACATTTCACGAATACGCTGGCTCATCACTTCTGCACCCAGACGTTGATTCGTACGACGCTGCTGGGTTTGTTCGTCTTTGCTGAGGCGAACTTCTACCGCTTCTTCGGTTTCCTGACGGATACGCGTTTGTTCTTGTACCGCTTTTGCTTCTTCGCTGCGGCGAACCAACTGCGGGCGAACAGCCTTACGCCACAGGATCCAGGCAACAAGCAGAACCAGCAACCAACGGCCTGCGGTCATCAACTGTTCAATAAAGACCTGCTGTTTCCAGAACGGCAGCTCGCCAAGGGAATCGTCGGTTGCCGTGAAGGGCGAGTTCACCACGTTCAGGGTATCGCCACGCTTGTCGGAGAAGCCCATCGCTTCGCGGGTCAGGTCCTCAATCTGTTTCATCTGATCTGCGGTTAACGGCAGCGGTTTACCGTCCGGCAACGTTTTATAGTTGACCACCACTGCAACCGAGAGACGCTGCACATCGCCGACGTTCATTTTGGTGTGGCGAATGGTACGGTCGACTTCATAGTTGCTGGTTTCATTACGCTGCGTACTGCGTGGACCAGCATTATTGTTGTTATTTGCCGTTTGCGTGGTTTGCGCATTTTGCTGATTAGCCGGAGGGGTGGCGATTGGCGCGGTATTAGCCGGTGCTGGTTGATTAGACAATGCGCCCGGTACGCCGCCTGGCGCTCCGCTCCCGATCTGCTCGCTGACGTTTAACTGGCGTGAACGCAGCACGGCCTGGGAATCATCACCGTTTGGACGGTACTGTTCTTCGGTTTGCTCTTTATTAGCAAAATCCAGTTGCGCGGTGACCTGCGCATGTACGTTACCGTTGCCGACAATCGGCGACAGGATCGATTCAATACGACGTTGAACGCGCCCTTCGACATCGCTGGCGTATTTCAACTGCGCATCGTTAAGATCGCGGCTGCTGGTATTTGACTGAGTTAACAGATGACCCGCCTGGTCGACCAGCGTAACGTTGCCCGGCGGCAAGCCTGCAACAGCGCTGGAAACCAGATGCGTGACCGCACTGATTTGACCTTCATCCAGTGCGCGGCCAGGTTCAAGGTTAACGGTCACGGAGGCTGAAGGCGCTTTTTGCTCACGCACAAACAGCGACGGTTTTGGCATTGCCAGATGCACGCGGGCGCGTTTTACCGGTCCCAGCGTTTCAATAGTACGGGCTAATTCACCTTCCAGCGCACGCTGGTAGTTGACCTGCTCGCTAAACTGGCTAATACCAAACTTTTCCTGATCCAGCAGCTCAAAGCCAACGGCGCCGCCCTTCGGCAGACCTTGTTGTGCCAGACGTAACCGCAATTCGTGAACTTTATCGGCAGGAACTTCTATAGCACCGCTTCCCTCAGTAAAACGATAGGGAACGTTCATCTGCGTCAGTTGGGCGACAATCGCGCCACCATCCTGATCGGATAGGTTGCTGAACAGTGTGCGGTAGTCAGGTGTTTTGGCCCACAGGACCATCGCCACGATGATAGCGACGGCAGCGGCTCCCGCCACAATCAGAGGAATTCTGGGATTCGCGCGCAGGCGGTTTAACCACTCGAGAGGTTTAAGCTGGGTTGCAGTCGATGCTGTCGCACTCATCTCGCACCTCGTGGCTTATCGTGGACGGCGTTTTTTGCAAAGTGGAACAAGACTCACTCCCGGGTCAGCAAACTCGAAAAATTGACGGTCTCATTATTTGCGGTTTCGAATTTTTCTATGCGTTAAAAACCGTGGTTTTTTATCGTTATTTAACGCCTTTATCTTATTGACTAACTGGTAATCTCAGCTAAGTAAAAAATCATCCAGGGGATCAGAATGTCGGCAATACAGGGGATTGAAGGGGTCATCAGCCAGTTACAAGCCACGGCGATGTCAGCAAAAATGCAGGATATGCAGCCACAACCGACCGTGAGTTTTGCCGGTCAACTGCATGCGGCGTTAGACAGGATCAGCGATGTGCAAACCGCGTCCCGTACGCAGGCTGAGAAATTTACCCTCGGTGAACCGGGTATTGCGCTGAATGATGTGATGACCGATATGCAAAAAGCGTCGGTATCAATGCAGATGGGTATTCAGGTGCGTAACAAGCTGGTGTCGGCCTACCAGGAAGTGATGTCGATGCAGGTGTAGGTTCACTAACCTAATCCACATGCATTTCGCGTCACTATCTGTGGTTTAATATAAAAGTGCATGGATGCACATCACATCGGTCAAATTCCCGGTATTTTATCTCAGTGAAGTTTCCTGTTTGTACCGTAAGGTATGCCTGATGCTGAGCCGTCGTCATGAGTATCATCTTACCGAAGAAAAAGCCCTCAAATTTCAGTATGAGGGCTCGTAATAGCTAATTATTGTATTTTCCTAAAAAGACTATAGCGGTGTTATCTGAAATAAATAATGAGTAATACTGGTTAGAGGATACAGGTTTGATTCCTTTGCTTATCATATTAGCCAGTTTGATTTTATTCTCTTGCACATCACTATAACCGTGCTGTGTTTGTAATAATCCTTTGTTAATTAATTGGAAGGATGCTAAAAACTCAGTGGCTGGAAAAACGAAATAACCTACAAGTGGTTTATTTTCTATTATCAGTTTTGCTCTTTCATTTGCATTTAACTGGCCTACAGTCCCAATCGAAACGATGTTCTTATGATTTGCAATATCCTGTGCAATCATGTTGAAAACAAAATCTTCATATTCTTGTTGTGCTTTCATTGTGTTGCCCAATTGAGCGCTAAAGGCAAGTGAGGCAATAACAGGAATCAGTGCTGCATATTTGAGGCGAGGGGCAAAATGCATGATTGGTATAGCAATTATAACCATTATAACTGAAAAGGAAACTAAAGTACGTGGAAGTACAGGTGCATCCTGAAGTAATATGGTTGGCCCCATAAGGGAAATGATGAATATTAAAAAAGAAATGGCGCCATATAAAATAAAGGACGCGATATTTCCTATGTGTGTACGATAAGAAATGAGCATAAACACACAACTTATTAACATCGGTATTGCGAAATAGATGTAAACCGGATGATAAAGATAAGAAAGGACTAACGCTTTTAAAGAAGCTAATGTTCCTGTGAGGTAATCCAATCCTCCTTTATCCAAAGGTATTAGCTCTGCGCGAGAGTTGTTTTTTGGAGAAAAGAAAAGCATATAGATAATGTAAAACGATAAAAATAGAATTGTTTTTTTGAATAAAAAGATTACGAATTCTTTGACTTTTACGTGTTGTTTTAACGCTATAATTATTACGTCAATAGCAAGTAAACCAATAAAAATGTTTGCACATGGCTGATACAATGTTAAAGCTAATATTCCTGATATTAGTTTTGTCGCAATCTCTAGTGCCAAATTTTTATTTGAATACGTATACGCAATTACTGCAAGGAAAAAAGCGATAGACATTCCCAGGCTATCGTATCGATAAGCGATATTTTGCAGAATGAATGGATTGAATATTAAAAGTGCGGCAACCATTTTTGCATTTGCAACATCTGATCTGATCAAATGTTTACTGAGCGCAAGTGAAGATGCACCTAAAAATACACAGGACGCGAGCATCGTGTACGGAAATAAGTCAAGATTGTAATGACCACTTGCAGAAAAAAATCTTGCTAAAATATCTGCAAAAGGACGGCCTAAGCCACGCCAACCATAATACCCACTTATGGATCTATCTAAGTCGTCCCTATAGTATATTCCAGCTTGTATTAAAGGATAGATGAATAATAGAGCCAGTCCTGAGTAAATAAAGAGTAATTTTTTATCGAGTTTAGAGAACATTTTTATTTCCATCTTGTTTTTTAACTATATAGCGTGGGCGTTGCTTGCTTTCGATGTATATTCTACCGATGTACTCTCCTAACACACCTATTCCAATTAGCTGAACACCACCAAGGAAGAGAATAGAAACAATAATAGATGGATATCCCGCCACTGGGTTTCCCCAAAATATTTTATCGGCAATCATCCACGCTCCGTACAAGAAGGATAAAGCAGCGACAAAAAAACCAATGTAAGTCCAAATCCGGAGTGGAAACGTCGAAAAACTGGTAATGCCCTCTAGTGCGAGATTCCACAATTTCCAACCGTTAAATTTTGAGTTGCCCGCAATACGCCCGGCTCGTGTGTATTCGACGACATCAGTACGACCACCAACCCAGCTCAGAATGCCTTTCATAAATAGGTTACGCTCTGGCATGAGTTTTATGTTCTCTACTACATGGCGGGACAGGAGTCTAAAGTCGCCAACGTTCTCTTCTATTTTGGGGTCACTGATTTTATTGTGTAATTTATAAAACCATTCAGCTGTTTTACGTTTTAGTTTCCCATCTGTAGAGCGATCAGAACGCTTTGCAAGTACAATATCTGCACCTGACTGCCATTTCTCTATCATGACCGGAATAACGTCAATGGGATCCTGTAGGTCAACATCAATCGGAATGACGGCTTCACCAGTGGCATAGTCAAGCCCCGCGCATATGGCTGGCTCTTTTCCAAAATTACGGGTAAATGAAACAGGAACCACGAGCTTATCAGATATCGCAAGCGCGTTGATGATTGATTCTGTTGCATCTTTGCTTCCATCATTGATGAATACGATTTCTACATCATGCTTTTTGAGTTCTTCAAATTCGCGAACATTTTTATAGAAAATTGGTATTGCGTCCTCTTCGTTAAAGACCGGAACGACCAAAGATATTTTCATTTCGCATCCCTAAAGACAATGAACTTAGAATAAATGAAACCGCATACCAAACTGATGGCTGAGAATAAGATTAAAGTGATGATAGGCGCCATACCTGACTTATCAGCACACAATCCTACAGCAGCGCTGAGTGTGCCCATGAAGCCAACATAGAGCATGTAGCGCATGGTTGTAGTCGATGACTTGAAAGTGAATCTTGCGTTTGCAAAGAAGCTGAACGATACCGCCACGAGGAAACCAGAAAAATTACCGAGAGCTTGTCCGGTGTGCAGCCCGTATATGCATATAGCAAAGACAATCCAGTGAATCATCGTGTTGATGACCCCTATGGATGTGTACTTTGCGAATAGTTTAAACATTATAAAAATCAGCGAATTCTTAGGGTCCGACAGTTTACCATCTGAGCATGGAACGATCGACCTGTGATACTAAGTAGATGAAACAAAGGCGGGAGCGCAAAGTTATGCACCTGATGTCGAGGCATGTTTAGTCACTGAACATTCTCCCGCCGCGCCAGGCAACGGGAGAATCGCATTACTTCTGAATCAAATAGCGGATCGTTGGGCCATCCTGCTGAATATCCAGCACCGTATAGCCGTGATTACGCGCATCCAGTGGAATATTGTTGATTGACTGCGGGCAATCGCTCACCACTTCCAGAATTTCACCTTTCTTCAATTGCGGCATCGCTTCCAGCGTGGCGACAGCCGGGTATGGACACGGTTCGCCGACCATATCGAGGCGATAATCAGGCACGATATTTTTCATACAGACTCCTTGGCAGGCGTCAGTCCTGCGCGACGGAAGAAGCGTTTTTCCCAGCCGATAATGAGCATCAGCGCGGCAAACAACAGCAGATAGGTCACCAGTAGGCCGCCGAGCGGACCGAAGGTGTTGAGCAGATTCACTTTGTCCCAGTTGGTGGCAAGCGCGGGAGCAAAATCATCCCAGTAGTAGGCCAGAATGGTCGAGCCAATAACGTTGCCAAGCCCAACCCACCAGTAATGCACCTGGCCTTCAACGGCGCGATACATCCAGCCGGTTTCACATCCGCCCGCTAAAACGATGCCAAAGCCGAACAGCAAGCCGCCGATCACCGCATTTGGACCCGCCCACATGATTTTAGGCTCGACGCCCAGTTGCACGTAGCTAAAGATACCGATGGCGCTGACCGCCATCCCGAAGATGATCGCTTTTGCCATATGGGTGCGACCAGAAATCCACAGGTCGCGGAAGGCGGAGGTGAAGCAGATTTGCGCCCGTTCAATCAGCAGACCGAACCCAACGCCAAACAGCATCGCCAGACCGAGCTTGGGTTTATCCATCGCGGTGAGCAGCGCCCAGCCGATCATGCCGATAAACACCAGCATGCCAAGGCGGAAACGGCGACGGGCCTGATCCGGCTTTTGCGTTAACGGCGAAGCGGCGGAGACTTTCTGCATTTTGACCGGAATACGAAACATCGGCAGCAGGGTAAAGCGTGCGCCAAACCATGAGCCGATTGCCGTTGCCAGCGCGAAAAACCAGGCATGTAGCGAGAACTGTGGAATGCCTGTGAAGAATGCGGCCAGGTTGCAGCCCATCGCGAGCCGGGCACCGAATCCGGCGATCATCCCACCAACTATCGCCTGCATAATGCGCACCCGGCTACGCGGCATGCGTAATTTGACGTTGTTAGCCCACAGCGCGGCAGCAAAACAGCCGCCGAACATACCGAGGATCATCATGCCGTCAATGCGGGTCAGGGGCGAGCCTTCGAGATGGATCAGCTTGTAGTATCCCCACTCTTCGGCGTGCACGCCAAACAGTTGCAGGATTTGCCCACCCCAGCGGGTGAATTCACCGGTAACGGCCCAGAAGGTTCCCGTAATGCCGAAATAATAAGTGGAGAGAATACCCGCTGCGATGACCGCAGGGGCGGGGGCCCAAAATTTAATTAACCAGGCCTGTTTGAAGTGTTGCCATGACATGCGTTGTGCCTCTGAACTCAGAAGGTATGTAACAAGAAGTGTGGATACTACACCGTTCAGAATTTTTGACTATGAGTAATAAGAGGTAACACCGTCTGGATCAATCTTTCTCAACGCTGCCGAAAGGCTGGCGACATCAGGCCTTTAATGCCACAATCCCATTTTCTTCGCATGCAGGATGAATGATGAAAAAATTAGCAATCGTTGGTGTATTTCTGGCGCTTACCGGATGCGCCGAAGTAGAAAATTATAACGACGTGGTGAAAACGCCAGCTCCAGCCGGTCTGGAAGGATACTGGCAGTCAAAAGGTCCGCAACGCAGTCTGGTAAGCCCGGAAGCGATTGCCAGCCTGGTGATAACGAAAGAGGGCGATACGCTGGATTGTCGCCAGTGGCAGCGGGTGATCGCGCTGCCGGGGAAACTGACGATGCTCTCTGGCGATCTCACCAACGTGACGGTGAAACGCGAGCTGTACGAGATTGAGCGCGAAGGCAATACGCTGGAATATGACGGTATGACGCTGCAACGGGTCGATCGCCCAACGCAGGAGTGCGCTGACGCGTTAAAGAAAACGCCGCTGGCCACACCGCTGCCATAAACCGTACGCCCCGGTAGCCTCTGGCCACCGGGGTTGAACTTTACAACACGTCCTCAATCACCCACACGCTGACGCTCCCGCCGTTACAGAAAAACGTTGCTTCACCGTTTTCATCGGTGACCACGCTTTCCTCGCGATTTCCCAGATAATCACGCCAGGTTTTATTGCCGTAATTCGCGCCGAGATTGATGGTCTTTTCCCCGTCATCGCCGTTTGACAGTACCACCACACAGCCGGGATCGTCGTCTGTTCCGCTGCGGCTAAAAGCGATACAGTTGGGATGATCGAAAAAGAGCGTCTGTACCCCGTGTGCGAAGCGCTGACGTGCGAGGATCAGTTCATCAAGCTGTTCAATGATCGGCATGTCGATAGGATAGGTTTCGCCATCGCCGCCAGTGTCTTCGTAATGCGCTCCGTAGAGGTCAGGGTAAAACACCGACGGTACGCCATTTTCACGCAACAGAATCAACGCATAAGCCAGCGGCTTAAACCATGGCTCGACGGGGGCTTCGAGTGCCTGTAAAGGTTGGGTGTCGTGATTGGCCACCAGCGTGACGGCATGAAACGGATCGGCTTCTACCAGGGTATCGGTGAAAATCTGGCTCATGTCGTAATCGCGACCCTGACGGGACGCTTCGTGGAATTTCATCTGTAGGGGAGCGTCGAACAGCATGGTTTTCCCCTCTACCTGGTTGATGTAGGTTTGTAGCTTGTCGACTTCGTGGGACCAGTATTCTGCGACGATAAACAGCGGCTTGGGCGCGACTTCCTGCACGTGCTCAATCCACTCTTTATAAAACCAGGCCGGAATGTGCTTGACGGCATCCAGGCGAAAGCCGTCGCAATGGGTTTGATCCATCACCCAGCGCGCCCAGTATTTGAGTTCCTCGGTGACGGCGTGATTACGAAAGTCGATGTTCTCGCCCATCAGATAATCAAAATTACCCAACTCATCATCAACCTGATCGTTCCAGCCTTCGCCGGTGTAATCGTTAACGATTTTAAAAATCCCGTCTTCGGTGGGATTCTCGATATGGTCAATGCCGCTGAAGCATTTGAAGTCCCATATGAATTGCGAGTACTGGCCTGCACGGGCAGGGAAGGTGTAGCGCGTCCAGCCTTCGCATTCGAAAATCTCATCGTCTATTTGCGTGCGATCCTCGGCGTTAACCCGTTGGACGCGGATCTTTTCTTTCTCATCTGCGCCCATTTTGTGGTTAACCACCACGTCCAGCAGTACGGCAATATCATTGTGCTTAAGCGCGTCTATCGCCGCCAGCAGCTGGTTTTTATCGCCGTATTTGGTGGCGACGGTTCCCTTTTGGTCGAATTCGCCCAAATCAAACAGATCGTAGGAATCATAGCCAACGGAATAACCGCCGGACGCGCCTTTATAAGCGGGGGGCAGCCATACCATATTGATGCCGATATCATTGAGTCCGCCTGCGCGTTCGGCAAGCTCGGGCCAGAGTTGACCGCCATCGGGGTAATACCAGTGAAAATACTGCAATAACGTGGGATTTTTCATCTTCCGTGCTCCAGAAGTCGTTTGGTCGACCTCTGGAGTATGGAAGATAATTCAGACGAGACGGGAAATTATTGTGGCGTAGTGGGGGCGTCGGGGACTAACAGCATGCCGGAAAGATTACTATAGGTAGACGTAAGGGTTCTTTGTTGATTACCGTTCTGGATGAGAACTTTCAGCTCATCCATGCGCATGTTGAGTAGTCGCTTAACCTCGTTTTCGTTATCAATAATTGCCCGGAGTAGTCCCTTGATTTGGTTATGGGTAGAAGGGCCACTAGATAGGGCAGGATTCTGAGTCAATGTCTCGACCAGGCAAATATATTCCATTTCGCCTTCAACCAATTCATCCCATTTTTTTTCCGTTGCCAGCTTGAGCATTCGCTGGCTTACAGAATGAAGTCGTAGCCACTGTTGCAAGGATGAAGAGGATGTGCTCATTATTTTATATCCTGTGCTTTTGAATATGCTGGTTCTATTTCTTTCCACGCTTCTGATATGTTGTTTAATAAAGCATGGACTTCAGATATAGCTGCCCCATCATTATGTAAGTTTGCCTGCAATAATCGGAGAGTCATGTAATCATAAAGACTATCAAGATTGTCGCATAACTCAGGATTTATGCTGCGGTCGAGTCCTGACTGTAAGCCATTGGATATAATATTTATGGCTTTAGTTAGAGCCTTTCCTTTACCAGGTACATCTCCTTGCTCTAGTAAAATTTGCGCCTTTTTTAAGGCGCTAAGAGCGCCGTCAAAAAGCATGTTAACGAGCTGATAAGGGGAGGCACTCATAACAGCACTCTCCACTTCTATTTGTGCATATGCGTTAATGCCAGCACGGTTATACATGCAAAAATCCTTACTACGAAGACATAGCGGTAAATTGTTGGTTTAAATAATTGCCGGTATTATTCAGCTTATTCACCAGCGTATCGAGTTGTGTAAACTGCTTTTTATAACGTTCAATGGTGTTGTTAATGCTGAGCGTGGTGTCATCAATACGAGTCTTCAATTTTTTTAATGAGTTATTGATACCATCTGTTGCACTTTGCACTGCACCATCATTTGCTAGAAATTGCTTCAACAACGCACTGGTTTCCACGCCAAAACCTGTTTTTTCACCATCACCCACAAAGAATTCAGTTACGCTGCCGGGTTTATCGTTCAGCGCTTTATCTAATTTGGTGCTATCTACTGTGAGTTTACCGTTAACATCCTGTGTAATACCCATTGATGACAGCGTTGCGTAATCAGTAGGTTGTGCGCTGATCACCATTGAACGCAGACGAGTCTGAATATTGCGCAGCGTTCCGTCGCCCATAAGATCTCCGTTACTGGAGTCCTGGTTATCACTACCTTGGTCAACCGCAGTATATTTTGTTTGCGATGTAATGGTTGTTTGCAGTGAGTTATAGGCATCAACAAATGACTGAATAGCCGCTTTCATTGCTGTGTTGTCGCGGGTGACAGTCAACTGTTCTGGCTTACTGGCTTCTGACTCTTTCAGCAGTGTTAAGGTCAGACCTTCTGGTGCATCTTTAATGGTGTTGCTGCTGCGTTTGATGGTGATATCGTTAATTTTAACTTCAGCATCTGATGCCTGTACTGTTTGTTTCAGTCCATTACCCGAGGTTGATTTAGGGTCATACGCCAGGTTATTTTTCAGTGTATCGTCGCCTGTCACGGTAACGGTCATCGCGTTGGAAACACCTGTCTCTTTGGACGTCAGAGATAAATAATAAGAATCGTCATCCGCCTTAACAATTGTGGCGGTAACGCTGCCATTTTGTTTATTGATCGCATCACGTATGCCCGTTAAAGAAGTTTGATCGTCAGTTAGGGTGACGGTCATTGGCTCTTTTTGACCTGGTTGAGTGATGGTAATTGTTCGGCTATCAGACGCAGTAGTGCCACCTATTTTATCTTTACTACTTGAGAATTCTTTTGAGGTCAGCGTCTGGGATTGCGCCATCTTCAGTACTTCAACTGAATAATTCCCTGCCGGCACACCGCCCTCTACCGTTGCGCTGAATGCGGTATTCTTACTGGTCACGGTTGTGGTAGCGATTTTATCTGCTTTTGCTAGCGCATCTGTTGCTGTTTGAACCTTCTGCAATGCACTTTTCACTACGCCCCAAGCGGTAAGTTGTGCTTTATAAGACGTCTGCTGAGTGGTTAAAGGGGTCAGTTTTTGTTGTTCGGCAGCATTTAATTTATCCAGTAACGCACTGAGATCTAGATTCGAACCGACTCCAAGAGAACTAACACTCGCCATCACATTTTCCTTTTGAATAAAAACCAATGGAGTGGGTATCGGCACATTACGCAAGAAGTTTAGCGAAAAGATCGTGCGAGCAATTGCACAATAAAGAGGCTTTTTCGGAAGGTATTCACGGGCTCAGAACAAAGACACACAAGACATATCTGTTTTAACACAAATCTAATATTGCTACGTCTATAGCACTGTGATCGAAAGTGCTCACTGTGATGATGAAATGATTAAAGCTTCGGGGTTGATGGTCGATAACGAATTTAACGGCACAGAAGCCGTAGGCCAGCGGCCTGAAACTAAACACTATTATGAAGGAAACTCAATTATGGCAGTAATCAATACTAACAGCCTGTCGCTGATGACACAGACTAACCTGAACAAATCTCAGTCTTCTCTGGGTACCGCAATTGAGCGTTTGTCTTCTGGTCTGCGTATTAACAGTGCAAAAGATGACGCTGCTGGCCAGGCGATTGCTAACCGCTTCACCTCTAACATCAATGGTCTGACCGTGGCTGCGCGTAACGCCAACGATGGTATTTCTCTGTCTCAGACCGCAGAAGGCGCACTGAGCGAAATCAACAACAACCTGCAGCGTGTGCGTGACCTGACCGTTCAGGCACAGAACAGCTCTAACTCCGCATCTGATATCGACTCCATCCAGTCTGAAGTTAACCAGCGTATGGAAGAGATTAACCGCGTCACCAAACAGACCGACTTCAACGGTATCAAAGTTCTGGACAACCGTGAAGCCACCGCGCAGAGCTATGACTTCCAGGTAGGCTCTAAAGATGGTGAGCAGATCAGCATTAATATTGGTTCAAGCGCGGGCTGGAACCTGGCAACTGCTGGAGTGGGTGGAACTTCAGGTACAGCGGTGAATACCAACCAGGCGGCTCTGGATACGGCTAAGACGAATTATGATACGGCATACACGACCGCAGCTAAAACCGCAAGCGACAAGGTTTATTCTGACAAAATCTTCTCCGCTGATGCGAAAGCTGCCTATGATGCTTATGATACTGAAACAGACGCAACCGCAAAAGCTGCGAAATTAGATATCTTCAAAACAGCTGCAGGAGTTGATTCTACGGCTACTTTCACTGGTGGTGACCATACAGCCATTAAAGCAGGCTATGCTGCCGCAGCAAACGCTACCCAGAAAGAGGCCTCTGTAGCAATTCTTGCGCCGAAAATGACAGGCTCAGCTGATGCCGCTGCGAAAGCGGGTGTAGAAGCGGGTAAAGTTGCAGGTACTAAATCTGCTGAAGCAACTCCTGGAGCAGTCGTGAACGGCAATATGCGTACCGTTGCGGCAAAAGGTTTTGATGTTCTGAACGGTACTGTTGATTCCACCGGTGCAACCAACGGTAGCCCGCTGGATGATATCGATACTGCACTGAAAGCTGTTGATACTCAGCGTAGCATCCTGGGTGCTTCCCAGAACCGTTTTGAATCTACCATCACTAACCTGAACAATACTGTTAACAACCTGACTGATGCACGTAGCCGTATTCAGGATTCTGACTACGCGACCGAAGTGTCCAACATGTCACGCGCGCAGATCCTGCAGCAGGCAGGTTCTTCCGTACTGGCCCAGGCCAACCAGGTTCCGCAGACCATGTTGTCTCTGCTGCGTTAATTTACGCTTATCGCGCAAACCCCGCTTCGGCGGGGTTTTTTAGCTTATTCCTCCGGTTTATTTATAACTGTCTGTATTTAAATATAATTATTTTCTCTCCAGGTGTTGTTTACATAGAAAAAAGCCTAAAGGTTTTAGTTTCATCGTCGATAACGAATTTAACGGCACAGAAGCCGTAGGCCAGCGGCCTGAAACTAAACACTATTATGAAGGAAACTCAATTATGGCAGTAATCAATACTAACAGCCTGTCGCTGATGACACAGACTAACCTGAACAAATCTCAGTCTTCTCTGGGTACCGCAATTGAGCGTTTGTCTTCTGGTCTGCGTATTAACAGTGCAAAAGATGACGCTGCTGGCCAGGCGATTGCTAACCGCTTCACCTCTAACATCAATGGTCTGACCGTGGCTGCGCGTAACGCCAACGATGGTATTTCTCTGTCTCAGACCGCAGAAGGCGCACTGAGCGAAATCAACAACAACCTGCAGCGTGTGCGTGACCTGACCGTTCAGGCACAGAACAGCTCTAACTCCGCATCTGATATCGACTCCATCCAGTCTGAAGTTAACCAGCGTATGGAAGAGATTAACCGCGTCACCAAACAGACCGACTTCAACGGTATCAAAGTTCTGGACAACCGTGAAGCCACCGCGCAGAGCTATGACTTCCAGGTAGGCTCTAAAGATGGTGAGCAGATCAGCATTAATATTGGTTCAAGCGCGGGCTGGAACCTGGCAACTGCTGGAGCGGGTGGGACTTCAGGTACGGCAGTTAATACCAACCAGGCGGCTCTGGATACGGCTAAAACCAATTACACAACAGCTTATAATAATGATGCAAAAACTAAAGGTGATGCTGCTGTTACCGGTGCAGATACAGAATTAAAGGCTTATGCAGCAAATCAGAATGCGGACACACTTGCTGCGTTGAATAAAAAGTTAGGCCTAGATTCAAATCAGTCAATAGATGCAGTCACACTTGGTGAAATCAAAACTGGCTATGCGGCCACTGGCGCAGTGACGGGTGATAAAACTGCTGCTGATGCTAAATTATCCACTTTAGTGGGTAAATCTGTTGCAGTAGTTGAATCAGCAAAAACAGCAGGTACTAAAGCTGCTGAAGCAACTCATGGAGCAGTCGTGAACGGCAATATGCGTACCGTTGCGGCAAAAGGTTTTGATGTTCTGAACGGTACTGTCGATTCCACCGGTGCAACCAACGGTAGCCCGCTGGAAGATATCGATGCCGCACTGAAAGCTGTTGATACTCAGCGCAGCATCCTGGGTGCTTCCCAGAACCGTTTTGAATCTACCATCACTAACCTGAACAATACTGTTAACAACCTGACTGATGCACGTAGCCGTATTCAGGATTCTGACTACGCGACCGAAGTGTCCAACATGTCACGCGCGCAGATCCTGCAGCAGGCAGGTTCTTCCGTACTGGCCCAGGCCAACCAGGTTCCGCAGACCATGTTGTCTCTGCTGCGTTAATTTACGCTTATCGCGCAAACCCCGCTCCGGCGGGGTTTTTTACATTTAGCTTTACCCGTAACCCCCAAATAACCCCCCATTTCACCCACTATTCACCCGATTAAAACCCCTGCAGAAACGGATAATCATGCCGATAACTCATTTAACGCAGGGCTGTTTATCGTGAATTCACTGTATACCGCTGAAGGTGTAATGGATAAACACTCGCTGTGGCAGCGTTATGTACCGTTGGTGCGTCACGAAGCATTGCGCCTTCAGGTGCGTTTGCCGGCGAGCGTAGAACTGGATGACCTGCTACAAGCGGGCGGCATCGGGTTATTGAATGCCGTTGACCGATATGACGCTTTGCAAGGAACGGCATTTACCACTTACGCAGTGCAGCGTATTCGTGGAGCAATGCTGGACGAACTACGTAGCCGGGATTGGGTGCCGCGTAGTGTTCGGCGCAATGCTCGCGAAGTGGCACAGGCGATGGGACAACTGGAGCAGGAATTAGGGCGCAACGCGACGGAAACCGAAGTGGCGGCGCGTCTGGCTATTCCTGTGCAAGAGTATCGTCAGATGTTGCTCGATACCAATAACAGCCAACTCTTCTCCTACGACGAGTGGCGGGAAGAGCATGGCGATAGTATTGAGCTGGTGACGGAAGAACATCAGCAGGAAAACCCGTTACAACAGCTACTTGAGGGCAACCTCCGCCAGCGCGTGATGGACGCGATCGAGGCGTTGCCGGAGCGCGAAAAGCTGGTGTTAACGCTGTACTACCAGGAAGAGCTGAATCTGAAAGAGATTGGCGCGGTACTGGAAGTCGGGGAATCACGGGTCAGCCAGTTGCACAGTCAGGCCATCAAACGTCTACGCACCAAGCTGGGTAAGCTATAGGGGTACATCTTACCCCTGAACAATGCCGCATTACGAATTGACTACCAGGAGTTCTCATGACGGTGCAGCAATCAAAAAGACGGCCTCTAAGCCGCTACCTCAAAGATTTCAAACACAGCCAGACGCATTGCGCCCATTGCCTCAAGTTGCTCGACCGGATCACGCTGGTTCGCCGCGGGAAAATTGTCAATAAAATCGCCATCGCCCGCCTGGACACATTGCTGAATGAAGCCGAGTGGGAACAGGAGAAAAAAGAGTGGGTGGCGCTGTGTCGTTTTTGCGGTGATTTGCACTGCAAAGAGCAAAGCGACTTTTTTGACATTATCGGTTTCAAACAGTTTTTATTTGAACAGACCGAAATGAGCCACGGCACGGTACGTGAATATGTTGTCCGTCTGCGTCGCCTCGGGAATCACCTGACCGAACAAAACATCTCTCACGATCTGCTGCAGGAAGGGTTCCTCGACGAAAACCTTGCCCCGTGGCTGCCGGAAACCAGCACCAACAATTACCGCATCGCCTTGCGCAAGTATGAGCAGTTTAAAGCCCATACCCACATGGGACATATGCAGAAATCCTCCTGGACAGCCAGTTCTGATATATATTAAAAACGAATAAGGTGTAACAGAGTCGTGTTTGTGGATCATGACAAACGCTTTACACTATGCTCATAAATAGCAGTCAATAATGACAATATTCGGGGTAACTATGAAATTAGCACTTCTGGGACGTCAGGCTCTGATGGGTGTAATGGCTGTTGCACTTGTCGCCGGAATGAGCGTAAAGACTTATGCAGATGAAGGTCTGTTAAATAAAGTTAAAGAGCGCGGCACGCTGCTGGTGGGCCTGGAAGGGACCTATCCCCCGTTTAGTTTTCAGGGCGATGACGGCAAGCTGACCGGTTTCGAAGTGGAGTTCGCTGAGGAACTGGCCAAGCACCTTGGGGTGAAAGCTAATCTGAAGCCGACCAAGTGGGACGGTATGCTGGCCTCTCTTGATTCCAAGCGCATTGATGTGGTCATCAACCAGGTGACCATCTCTGACGAACGTAAGAAAAAATACGATTTCTCTACCCCGTATACGGTTTCTGGTATTCAGGCGCTGGTGAAAAAAGGCAATGAAGGCGTTATTAAGACCGCTGCCGATCTGAAAGGTAAAAAAGTCGGCGTTGGTCTGGGAACCAACTATGAAGAGTGGCTGCGCCAGAACGTGCAGGGCGTGGATATTCGTACCTATGATGACGACCCGACCAAATACCAGGACCTGCGTGTAGGCCGTATCGACGCCATTCTGGTTGACCGTCTGGCGGCGCTGGATCTGGTCAAGAAAACCAAGGATACGCTGGCTGTAACCGGTGAAGCGTTCTCCCGTCAGGAGTCCGGCGTGGCGCTGCGCAAAGGCAATGAAGATCTGCTGAAAGCGGTTGATGCGGCCATTGCTGAAATGCAGAAAGACGGTACGCTGAAAGCCTTGTCTGAAAAATGGTTTGGAGCGGATGTGACGAAATAATCGGCATCCGATGAAAAAAGGCGCCTTAAACAGCGCCTTTTTTTATTTCATTGCGCCTGAGCGTGCATAATAAAAAGAACATCACAACAACGAATACCGGAGGCTGTATGCCGCTGCATAACTTAACGCGCTTTCCACGTCTGGAATTTATTGGCGCGCCAACGCCGCTCGAATATCTTCCACGTTTCTCCGACTACCTCGGGCGCGATATTTTCATTAAACGCGATGACGTCACGCCGATGGCCATGGGCGGCAATAAGCTGCGTAAGCTGGAGTTTCTGGCCGCAGACGCGCTGCGTGAAGGCGCTGATACGCTGATAACCGCGGGTGCCATCCAATCTAACCACGTTCGTCAGACTGCGGCGGTAGCGGCTAAGCTTGGCCTGCACTGCGTGGCGCTGTTGGAAAATCCGATTGGCACCACGGCGGAAAACTATCTCACCAATGGCAACCGTCTGCTGTTGGATCTGTTTAATACGCAGATCGAAATGTGTGACGCGCTAACCGATCCGAATGCGCAGTTGCAGGAGCTGGCGACGCGCATTGAAGCGCAAGGGTTCCGCCCGTATGTGATCCCGGTTGGAGGCTCTAATGCTCTGGGGGCGATGGGTTATGTGGAGAGCGCGCTGGAAATTGCCCAGCAGTGTGAAGGGGCCGTTTCGCTCTCTTCCGTGGTGGTCGCGTCGGGCAGTGCGGGAACGCATGCCGGACTGGCGGTGGGTCTGGAGCAACTGATGCCGGACGTTGAACTTATCGGTGTGACCGTTTCGCGCAGCGTCGCCGATCAAAAGCCAAAAGTTGTCACGTTGCAGCAGGATATTGCCCGTGAACTGGAGCTGACGGCCTCAGCGGATATCCTGTTATGGGATGATTATTTTGCGCCAGGCTACGGTACGCCAAACGAAGAGGGCATGGAGGCGGTAAAACTGCTGGCACGCCTTGAAGGCATTTTGTTGGATCCGGTGTATACCGGTAAGGCGATGGCGGGTTTGATTGACGGAATCAGCCAGAAGCGCTTCAAAGATGAAGGGCCAATCCTCTTTATTCATACCGGTGGGGCGCCTGCACTGTTTGCCTACCATCCTCACGTGTAACAACCAGGTCGAAAAACGCTAATGCATGAAAGTATCCAACTGGTAATTGATTCCCTGCCGTATCTGCTCAAAGGTGCGGTTTTTACGCTGCAACTGAGTATCGGCGGGATGTTTTTTGGCCTCGTGCTGGGGTTTATCCTGGCGTTGATGCGTCTGTCTCCGCTGTTGCCTGTGCGCTGGCTGGCGCGTTTTTATATCTCTATCTTTCGCGGAACGCCGTTGATTGCCCAGCTGTTTATGATTTATTACGGTCTGCCGCAGTTTGGAATTGAGCTAGATCCCATCCCGGCGGCGATGATTGGCTTGTCGCTTAATACAGCCGCCTACGCTGCGGAAACCCTGCGTGCGGCAATCTCTTCCATCGACAAAGGACAGTGGGAGGCGGGTGCCAGTATTGGTATGACGCGCTGGCAGACCATGCGCCGGGCAATCCTGCCACAGGCTGCGCGCGTTGCGCTGCCGCCGCTGAGCAACAGCTTTATCAGTCTGGTGAAAGATACCTCTTTGGCCGCCACTATTCAGGTACCGGAACTGTTCCGTCAGGCGCAGCTGATTACCTCGCGTACGCTGGAAGTCTTTACGATGTATCTGGCGGCCTCGTTGATTTACTGGGTGATGGCGACGGTGCTTTCTGCGCTGCAAAACTATTTTGAAGAACAACTGAACCGCCAGGAGAGAGAGCCGAAATGAGTGCTATCGAAGTCAGAAACCTGGTCAAAAAATTTCATGGGCAAACGGTGCTGCACGGGATCGATCTTGACGTCAAACCTGGTGAAGTAGTAGCGATTATCGGGCCGAGCGGATCGGGCAAAACCACGCTGCTGCGTAGCATTAATTTGCTGGAGCAACCGGAGGCGGGCACCATTAAAGTAGGTGAGATTACCATTGATACCGCGCGTTCGTTGACCCAGCAGAAAGGGCTGATTCGTCAGTTACGCCAGCACGTCGGTTTTGTGTTCCAGAACTTTAATTTGTTTCCCCATCGGACAGTGCTGGAAAACATTATTGAAGGGCCGGTGATAGTCAAAGGTGAACCAAAAGCTGAAGCGACAGCTCGTGCGCGTGAATTGCTGGCGAAAGTCGGGCTGGCAGGTAAAGAAACCAGCTATCCGCGGCGTTTATCGGGTGGACAGCAGCAGCGCGTAGCGATTGCCCGAGCGCTGGCGATGCGACCTGAGGTTATTCTTTTTGATGAACCGACCTCCGCGCTTGATCCTGAACTGGTTGGCGAGGTACTTAATACCATCCGCCAACTGGCGCAGGAAAAACGCACCATGGTAATTGTGACGCATGAAATGAGCTTTGCTCGCGATGTTGCCGATAGAGCGATATTTATGGATCAAGGACGGATAGTAGAGCAGGGACCAGCAAAATCCTTATTCACGCATCCGCAGCAGCCGCGTACCCGTCAGTTTCTTGAAAAGTTTTTGATGCAATAAATAGTGTATATGGCACTCGCCGGGATTGTTTCTGGCGAGTGCTATTCGCATAACTATTTATAATTATTGCTTTATTATTAACATTTGATTCTGTTACTTACTTCCGCTGTTGAGTAATACTCAAGTAATTGTTCATTTGTCCGATAATTTGCATATATAAAATACATTTATGTGTTAGCTTGTTTCATATGTTTGGATGATTATCAATCTCAGGGGCATTACCACTTAGTATGCAGGATCTTGATTTCTTCACCTGGCGACGGAGCATGCTGTTACGCTTTCAGGAAATGGCGACGGCAGAGGATGTCTATACGGAATTGCAACAACAGACGCAGCACTTAGAGTTTGATTTTTACGCGCTCTGTGTTCGTCATCCGGTACCTTTTACCCGACCTAAAACGTCACTTCATACGACCTATCCCAAAGCATGGGTGGCGCATTATCAGTCCGAAAATTATTTTGCCATTGATCCGGTGCTGAAACCTGAAAACTTCAGCCAGGGGCATTTACCCTGGAACGATACTCTTTTTCGCGATGCGCAACCTTTGTGGGACGCCGCGCGCAATCACGGTTTACGCAAAGGGATGACGCAATGCTTAATGTTGCCTAACCGGGCGCTGGGCTTTTTATCTGTATCGCGTGCAAGTATCCGTAACAGTCGCCTTGCGAGCGATGAAGTGGAGCTCAGGATGCAGCTTCTGGTTCGGGAAAGTCTGTCTGTACTGACGCGACTGGAAGATGACATGGTTATGGCGCCAGAGATGCGTTTTAGCAAGCGGGAAAAGGAAATATTGAAATGGACGGCTGAGGGGAAAACCTCTTCAGAGATAGCCATCATTCTGTCGATTTCTGAAAATACCGTGAACTTCCACCAGAAGAATATGCAAAAGAAATTCAATGCGCCAAACAAAACGCAGATAGCCTGTTATGCCGCGGCAACCGGGCTTATCTGAGTAAATTATCGTTCTGAGTGTCAGACGCAAAACCGGCTGAGAGCATTGCTATCAGCCGGTTTCTTATTACTGGCGGTAAGCTTGTTTAATTTGCTTAACCGTGTTGGAAAATACCGCAGCCTGTGATTGATCTTCAATCAGCGCGAGCTGTTTTTCCATTTTAAGAATCACGCGGCCTGCATCGGCTTGACCCATTGCCTGCAGCATCAGCGTTAACATGGCTTTCAGGCAGGTGACTTCATTGGCCAGTTCCTGGTTATTCTCAGCAGTGGAAAAGTCAGGCGTACTCATTTATTTTCCTCGTTATGTTTCAATGAAAAAGTGCGATGTCAAATCTTAAGGCGGCGGAGTATACCATAAGCGAGGCTAAAAATATCTGTGGTTGTTTTTTGCGCGGACCAATGTTGTGGACATTAAAATAAACAACATGTTGCAGTGCATATATTTTCTCCACATGTTGTTTATTTCGAGTATTTTCCTCGTTAATTATTGTTACAACTTTGACTGCCTGGTTTGCATTCAGCGAAGGAATATGATCTTTTTGTCACCATTATGAAACAGCTACACAGATATAACCGTGGCAAAAGGTTACCAGTACTGAAAGTTTCCACTCGTCGTACAATCTAATTTCCAAAAACGAGAGCAAAATCGAAAGTCGGGCGTTTTTTACATTTCAAAGTTGAGATAAAACCCGTTAACATAGGACCGATTAACTATCGGTAGCGTTATCCCTATTCTGGAGATATTCCTTTGATCAACGTTTTTCTTGTTGATGACCACGAACTGGTGCGCGCAGGGATACGACGCATTCTGGAAGATATAAAAGGCATAAAAGTTGTCGGCGAAGCGTGCTGCGGTGAAGATGCGGTAAAATGGTGCCGCTCAAATTCCGTTGACGTTGTGCTGATGGATATGAATATGCCCGGTATTGGCGGTCTGGAAGCAACCCGCAAAATTGCGCGTTCCACGGCAGACATTAAAGTGATCATGTTGACGGTACACACCGAAAACCCATTACCTGCAAAAGTTATGCAGGCAGGGGCTGCAGGGTATCTCAGCAAAGGCGCCGCCCCCCAGGAAGTAGTGAGTGCGATTCGTTCGGTTTTTTCCGGGCAACGGTACATTGCCTCCGATATCGCTCAGCAAATGGCGCTCAGCCAGATTGAGCCTGAGAAAACGGAAACCCCGTTTGCCAGTTTGTCTGAACGCGAGTTGCAGATTATGCTGATGATCACCAAAGGTCAGAAGGTTAATGAGATCTCAGAGCAACTGAATCTTAGTCCTAAAACGGTGAACAGCTATCGCTATCGAATGTTCAGTAAATTAAACATTCATGGCGATGTAGAGCTGACTCACCTGGCAATTCGCCATGGCCTGTGTAATGCGGAGACATTAGCAAGCCAGTGACAGATCAGTTTGATGCCAAAGCGTTCCTGAAAACCGTGACCAGCCAGCCCGGCGTCTATCGTATGTATGATACCGCCGGAACGGTTATCTATGTCGGGAAAGCGAAAGACCTGAAAAAAAGGCTTTCCAGCTACTTCCGTAGTAATCTTGCGTCACGCAAGACCGAAGCGCTGGTCGCGCAAATCCAGCAGATTGATGTCACGGTAACGCATACTGAAACCGAAGCGTTATTGCTTGAGCACAACTACATCAAGCTATATCAGCCGCGTTATAACGTATTGCTGCGTGATGATAAATCCTACCCCTTTATATTCCTTAGCGGCGATACCCACCCGCGTCTGGCGATGCATCGTGGGGCAAAGCATGCCAAAGGCGAGTACTTTGGACCGTTCCCTAACGGTTATGCTGTGCGTGAAACGCTGGCGCTGTTGCAGAAAATATTCCCTATCCGCCAGTGCGAAAACAGCGTTTATCGCAACCGTTCTCGACCTTGTCTGCAATATCAGATTGGCCGCTGTCTCGGCCCGTGTGTCGCGGGTCTGGTGAGCGAGGAAGAGTATGCTCAGCAGGTCGAGTATGTTCGTCTGTTCCTGTCCGGAAAAGACGATCAGGTGTTAACACAGCTGATTACCCGCATGGAAAAGGCCAGCCAAAATCTCGAATTTGAAGAGGCTGCGCGAATTCGTGACCAAATCCAGGCCGTACGCCGCGTGACCGAAAAACAGTTTGTCTCTAACACCGGAGACGATCTGGACGTCATTGGCGTGGCGTTTGACGCCGGCATGGCCTGTGTGCACGTTCTGTTTATTCGCCAGGGTAAAGTGCTGGGCAGCCGCAGCTATTTCCCTAAAGTACCTGGTGGTACGGAACTGGGCGAGGTCGTCGAAACCTTTGTCGGGCAGTTTTATCTGCAGGGGAGCCAGATGCGTACCTTACCCGGGGAGATCCTGCTCGATTTCAATCTTAGCGATAAAACCCTGCTGGCAGACTCTCTGTCTGAACTGGCCGGACGGAAGATTAACGTGCAGACGAAACCGCGAGGGGATCGCGCGCGTTATCTGAAGCTGGCGCGGACCAACGCGGCAGTGGCGCTCACCACGAAACTTTCTCAGCAGTCGACGATTACGCAACGTCTAACGGCGCTGGCCTCCGTATTGAAGTTACCTGCGGTGAAGCGTATGGAGTGCTTCGACATTAGCCATACGATGGGGGAGCAGACGGTAGCCTCCTGCGTGGTTTTTGATGCCAATGGCCCGCTGCGTGCAGAATATCGGCGTTACAATATTACCGGCATTACGCCGGGTGATGATTATGCGGCGATGAATCAGGTCTTACGTCGGCGTTATGGTAAGGCGATTGAAGAAAGTAAGATTCCGGACGTCATATTGATCGATGGCGGTAAAGGTCAGTTAGGGCAGGCGAAAGCCGTTTTTGCTGAACTGGACGTTCCCTGGGACAAACAGCACCCACTCTTGCTGGGGGTGGCAAAAGGGGCCGATCGTAAAGCCGGTCTGGAAACACTGTTCTTTGAGCCGGAAGGTGAGGGCTTTAGTCTGCCGCCGGATTCGCCTGCATTACACGTTATCCAGCATATCCGCGATGAATCTCACGATCATGCGATTAGCGGGCATCGTAAAAAGCGGGCAAAAGTGAAAAGTACCAGCACGCTTGAGACCATCGAAGGTGTCGGGCCAAAGCGTCGCCAGATGTTGTTGAAATATATGGGAGGTTTGCAAGGTCTTCGTAATGCAAGTATCGAAGAAATTGCAAAAGTGCCGGGTATTTCGCAAGCTCTGGCAGAAAAGATCTTCTACTCGTTGAAACATTAGGCCCTCTGTAGCAACATAGGGGTAATTTCACTGACAACAGATAGTTATCCGTCATATGCAATTTAATATCCCTACGTTGCTCACGCTGTTTCGCGTCATCCTGATCCCATTCTTTGTATTGGCTTTTTACCTGCCATTCACCTGGGCTCCCTTTGTTTGTGCGCTGATCTTCTGTATCGCAGCGGTCACAGACTGGTTTGACGGTTTTCTGGCTCGCCGCTGGAACCAAAGCACGCGTTTTGGCGCCTTCCTCGATCCGGTCGCTGATAAAGTGCTGGTAGCTATTGCGATGGTACTGGTGACAGAGCATTACCACAGCTGGTGGGTGACGCTCCCTGCCGCAACAATGATTGCGCGTGAAATCATCATCTCTGCACTACGTGAATGGATGGCCGAACTGGGTAAACGCAGCAGCGTAGCCGTATCCTGGATTGGTAAAGTGAAAACCACTTCGCAAATGGCTGCACTGGCCTGGCTGCTGTGGCGTCCAAATATCTGGGTTGAGTATGCTGGGATCGCACTTTTCTTCGTCGCCGCGATACTGACTTTGTGGTCAATGTTCCAGTATTTGAGCGCTGCACGTGGAGATTTGCTTGATCAGTGATCGTTTCGACGCAAATTTCAGCAAACGATCGTTAGTGGTGAAAAATATCGTTGACTCATTGCGTCAGGTAAGTAGAATGCAACGCATCGAACGGCAGCACTGATTGCCAGACGATAACAAAATCAAGTGATTAACAAAGTTACTTGGTGATGCGGGAATAGCTCAGTTGGTAGAGCACGACCTTGCCAAGGTCGGGGTCGCGAGTTCGAGTCTCGTTTCCCGCTCCAAATTAGAGACATCGGCAATAGCGGATGTCGGCTGAAAAGCCAGAAGATTTCGGCGCGTTAGCAAAGCGGTTATGTAGCGGATTGCAAATCCGTCTAGTCCGGTTCGACTCCGGAACGCGCCTCCAATTTTTTCCCGAGCCCGGATGGTGGAATCGGTAGACACAAGGGATTTAAAATCCCTCGGCGTTCGCGCTGTGTGGGTTCAAGTCCCACTCCGGGTACCATGGGAAAGAACAGAATAATCAAAGCAATAAGCAGTGTCGTGAAACCACCTACGGGTGGTTTTTTTGTGCCTGTTTTTTACAAGCATAGAACTCACTATTGCACATCAATCTATCGCCGAATCGGCGCGTTAAACATAAAGCCCCCTCGGGCAGGGTTGTTGATAAAACCATCGCGGGCGGGATTATAGTTGTGGTCCTGGAAACTATTCATCAGGATGGGATCGCCAAAGCCATCCTGTATCGCCAGGTGTCTGTGGATTCGGTTTCGTGCCCTGAACGTGAAAACGAAATCATCCGTCCCGCCAATGATGATCACGCCTTTACCGGCTCGAAGTGCCGCGCTTAACTCTTGCTCTCTGACTGCCTGGTTTTGTAACGTGCTGGATGTGGCAGAAGATGACGACAGCAGCAGTAATATGAGAACGGCGCATGAAAATACCGATGGCAGTTTCATGATTAATACCTATTAAAAGTATGGCTATTAAAGTATAGCTTTATGTTGTCATCTCAACTGAAAAGAAAACCAATAATTTAAACCTGCTGTCCATACTGAGTCTGAGGGGCCGGAAGAGTAGTGCCGCGCAGTTAAGAACTATAATAAAAACAGTCGGCAGGTGATAACTCCTGTTTGCCAATCGCGCTGGTTCAGGGGGCAGCTATGAACATTTCATCTTCTCCGATAGTCATGTTCGCAGCATTGCTCACCTTTAGTTGTGCAGCATATTCGGTGGAAAAAGGGAATATCTTTTCGCAGAATGCCAGGGCCATGGATCCCATCGCATTTTCTCAACAGTCATTTAAAAACCTGACGTCTTATCAGGTCATGATGCGCTCTTCGTCGCCATCCGATGAAAGCAAAATTATTCGCTATAGCTTTCAAAAGCCTGGGTATGTGCGGATGGATTTTACCCAACCGCATTCAGGAGCGGTGCTTATCTTTAATCCTGTCAGCGGTAAAGTGACGTTATGGCCATTTGGTGTGGGTTTTTTGCCCATTTTGCAACTGTCGCCTAATAATTCATTGATCCAGGATGAGCGTGGTCATCGAGTGGATCGCTCTGATATCGGCGTGTTGTTGCGCAATATTCGTCATCTGCAACGCGAAGGGACAATGATCACTGTTGGCAAGGAAAACCTTGCAGGACGGGCGACGACGCACGTATCTGTGGTTGGGCCTGGAACAATGGTGGTTGATGGTGTTCACCGCTATGACGTCTGGCTGGATAATTATCACGGACTTCCTGCCAAAGTGATCAGCTATGCGCCAGATGGGCAGCGATTAGAAACCGTGCTTCTGGATGCTATGGTCATTAACATCCGTTTTCCCGCCAATTTCTTCTCACCCTGAAGGAGGCTGTATTATGGCTGACTATCAGTTTTCCACCGTCTGGCGGGTTGAGGCTTCTATTCAGGAGGTATGGGATGTTTTTTCTCATCCCGATCAGTGGCCTGAATGGTGGGAAAGTCTGGAACGCATTGTTGAGATTAAAAAAGGTGATGTACAGGGCATTGGGGCGCTGCATCGTTATACCTGGAAAGGAGCGCTTCCCTATCGCTTAACCTTTGACATCAACGTGTTAAATATTCTGCCTTGCTCGCTGCTTGAGGGACAAGCCAGTGGGGCGGTAGAAGGGCGAGGTGTGTGGTATTTTTCTGCCAGTGGCGCTGAGACCATCGTCAGATATGACTGGAATGTTCGCACCACGATTCGTTGGATGAATTACCTGGCCCCGCTGGCGGCACCCGTTTTTCGCTGGAATCACGATACGGTCATGCGCGAAGGGGCCAGAGGATTAGCCCGCAAACTGGCAACGAATGTACATATATTTTGAGTTCAGTCAGCGTTGAGGATTAATTAGCGTCCTGATATTTAAAATTGCCTCCACTACTGATTAATAACTTAGCGATCTCAGTCAATTTCTTATCATACACGGCGGCATTTTGTAGGCCTGCCTTGCGCAGAAGTTCTAAGTTTTCACGCGATGCGTTATCCAGCGTTGGATCGGCGCCGTATAGTTCAGGCTGAATTCTGTAGTATTTAGAGTTTTTTACCGTTGAGGCAATTTGTTGCAGATAATACGCGGTCATCTGTGGCCCCCCCTCTAGCGCGATATCAATAGCCGGTTTTGCCCAGCCAAAGGGGCCCCAGTCCTTAACTTCGGAATAAGAATACCCCTGCAATTTCTTGCCGGTGCCCAGTGAGACAATAATCATATCCTTAATGCCAGCGACATTACTGAATTTAATCGCTTCGGAATAGGCGCAGAGTGCCGGGTCGTTTGCCACCACACCGCCATCAACTAGGACAAATTTTTCGGGTACCGGGGGTAGTGAATAAATACGCGCTGCCTCGAAATAGGTGGGAGCTGCTGAGGTACCCCGTAAAGCATCCCTGACCAGGAAGTCCCGATTCTTGGCGAGGGCGGAGTGTTGTTTGAAAATGACAGGAAGACGACTGCTCACGTCATAAGAAACAAAGCAGGTTGGTCTTAATAATTCACTGATTTTTGTTTCACCAAATGCTGTTTTTAATACCCTCTCCAGCTCCTTTGCAGAATATTTTTCATCGCTAGCACCACCCAGTGAACTGATTGTTTTCCAGACGCCGACATCAAAAATTTCATCCCCATCCTGAAGGTAGAAATTGACGGCTTCCTGAGCGGAGAACTTGGGCTTTCCTTTCGCATCAGGGCAAACGTAAGCAGAACACAGAATGGCCCCGGTACTGGTACCGGCAACGAGATCGAAGTAATCCGCAATTCTGGCGGCAGGATTTTGTGATATATCCTGCAATTTCTTCTCCAGTGCCACAAGTAGCATACCCGGCAGGATGCCTCTGATCCCGCCACCATCGATAGACAGTATTCTCATTGCCATTTTTATGTCCTCCAAAGATAAGAAACGGGATTTAGGGGTAGGGTTGTTTCCGCTATGGTTGCAGTTAAATATAGACAGGATTTACGCTGAGTTTGTTTCATAAGAAGGTGGCTGGCAGATTGATATCCGCTCACTGCTGTACTTTTTTGCATGTAAATGACTTAATAGCGACCTTGTAGTATCTTATTTCATTCACAGTTAACAGGTCTGTTATTGATGAACAACCTCCATCGGCTCACCTTTTTATGTCAGCGTCTGTCTGCTGTGATGATCGTATACGGTTTTTACCTGCTTAGCCGTAGTTCAACTCTTACAACATGGACAGACAGCAATGCAACGTCGACAATTTCTCAAAAATAGCGTTCTCCTTTCGGCCGCCGGTTTAGTCGGTCCTGCGGTTATTAGTCAGACGGTTCGCGCCGCTGAGCCATCCGTTGCACCAGTCGCGCGTCGGCGCTTTGTGTTATCCCAGACCTATAAACTTAACCCTCCTAAGGGCTCGAGCGGTGTAGTAAAACTGTGGATCCCGCTTCCTGTAGATACCGCGTTTCAACAAATGACGGCGCTTGCCTTTAGCGGAAACTATAAGCAAGCGTATGTCACCACTAATAATACTTATGGCGCGAAAACGCTGTTTGCCACCTGGCCTGACTCGCAGGGCGAACTGTTGATTAACGTTGATATCGACATTGAAACCACCGACTGGGAACCGCTGAAGCAGGACGCGTTGAAAACCTGGCAAGCGCCGGAGCAGATTATTTACCCGCTGGATGTAAAACCGTACCTTTTGCCGACGGCACATACCCCAGTTGATGGGCTGGTTCTGGAAACCGCACGTAAAATCACCGGTAATGAGCAGGATCCGCTGAAAAAAGCACGCCTGATTTACGAGTGGGTGAGTAGCCATATGGAGCGCGATAACGACGTTATCGGCTGCGGCACGGGGGATGTAGCGGAGATCTTAAAAAGCGGTAAGCTCAAAGGAAAATGCACCGACATGAGCTCCGTTTTTGTGGCTCTGGCGCGTGCCAGCGGCATTCCGGCGCGTGAACTGTTTGGTATCCGTCTGGGCAAGGCCAATAAGCTCGAACGTTACTCGAAAAGTGCATTTGGCAAAGCAGACAGCGCAGGCGTTGCTGATGTGAGCGGTGGGCAACATTGTCGTGCCGAGTTCTATCTGGCCGGTTACGGTTGGTTACCTTGCGATCCTGCTGATGTGACCAAAATGCGTCTGGCAGAGAAAAAATCGCATCAGGACGCCGATGTCCAGGCGGTAAACACTTACCTGTTTGGTAACTGGGAAATGAACTGGGTTGGATTCAACTACGGGCGTGATTTCGAGCTGTATCCGGCAACGGAGCAGGGCGCGGTGAACAACTTTGGTTATCCTTATGCTGAAGTTGATGGCGACCCGATCAATTTCTATGATCCTAAAGCGTTCTCCTACAGCTATGTCGCCACAGAACAACGCTAAACGGGCGGGACTCACCCTGTTGACGGCTGCGGTAGCTGCCGTCACTGCGGGCTTATGCTGCGTTGGACCGCTGCTCTACCTGCTGTTTGGTATTTCGGCGGCGAGCTTTGCTGTTTTCACCCAGTTTGAGTTTTTGCGAATTCCCTTGATGCTGGTGTCATTGGGCTTATTACTGCGCGTTTTCTGGCGGCTCTATTTCTCCAGGCGGCTGTGGTGCTCTGGGTGGCTAACGCTGAGGCAAGCGCGCATGTTCTACTGGTGCGCACTGGCATTGATTTTGCCAGTGTTATTTTACCCAACGCTTGTTGCCTGGTTTTATGAGGTATTTGAATGAAGATCTTCACGTTAGTTGCATGCTTGCTATTACCGCTGTGGGCTCAGGCGGCAAACCAAAAAGTGGTGCTGGATATACAAAATATGACCTGCTCGCTATGCGTTATTTCGGTCAATCAGGCGCTACGTGAAACCGACGGCGTGATTAAAGCAAAGTCCTCCCTAAAAACCCGACAAGCAGAAGCGATAGTGCCAGAAGGTTTCCCAACCGATACTTTACTTAACGCGGTAGCGAAAACGGGCTATACCGCAACGCTCAACCGTATTGAACAACAGTAAATCACCTGCGGGTGGTTTTATTGTGTTTTCCCGGTATGATGCCCGGCGGCTTAGTGTTCTCTTTTGTGCGTTAACTTCCGGAATTCCCCTCGTTTCCTGTTAACCTGAACAGGCGGCAACTGTATGCCGCATATGCCCATTTGTATCTGTTATCCCTCCAGCCATGTAGGATGATCACAGGCAAGATTTTTTGACTAAGGAAAAGCGTTATGAAAACGGGACCATTAAACGAGAGCGAACTGGAATGGCTGGATGATGTACTGACTAAGTACAATACAGACAAGGCTATTCTGGATGTGTCAGAACTGGATGGTTTGCTGACGGCGGTGCTGAGTTCACCGTATGAAATTGAACCAGAGCAGTGGCTGGTCGCTATTTGGGGGGGCGCGCAGTATGTCCCTCGCTGGTCCTCCGAAAAAGAAATGACGCGTTTCATGAACCTGGCGTTTCAACATATGGCGGATACGGCCGATCGTCTGGATGAATATCCTGAGCAGTTTGAGCCGTTGTTTGGTTTGCGTGAAATTGACGAGCATGAACTGACCATCGTTGAAGAGTGGTGCTTTGGTTATATGCGCGGCGTTGCACTGTCAGACTGGTCCGCGTTACCGGACACGTTAAAACCAGCACTTGAGGCTATTGCGCTGCACGGTACGGAAGAGAACTTTGCGGTGGTTGAGAAATTGACACCTGAAGCGTTTGAAGAGAGCGTCGATGCCATCCGCCTTGCTGCGCTGGACCTGCATGCTTACTGGATGGCGCATCCTCAGGAAACGCCGGTCAAAGTACCGGTGAAAGTGGATGCCAAAGTAGGGCGCAATGACCCTTGCCCCTGTGGCAGCGGCAAGAAATATAAGCAGTGCTGTTTGCATTAACAGAAAGGGGCGAAAGCCCCTTTGTTTTAACCCACTTCTGGTAGTAATCCTGCTGCAATAGAAAACTGCACTGCTATCACCACAATGCCGCACAAAAATACCAGTGCCAGCGCCGGAGCACCGCCGGCTACGCGGTAGTTGGCCTGCGGATTATGTTTTCTGCTCTGCCAGGCCAGCATCGAGGGAATGAGCAGCGCCAGCACCGCCAGGGCAACGCCCGCATACCCTAATGCCATGACAAAACCACGCGGATAGAACAGCGCGAATGCCAGCGGCGGCAGGAAGGTCACCACGCCGGTTTGCATTCTTCCCGCTACGGTATTGCGGCGCTGGAAGAGGTCGGCTAGGTAGTCAAATAATCCCAATGCAACGCCGAGGAAAGAGGTTGCCAGCGCGAGGTCGGCAAACAGATGTACCGCCAGTTCGACGTGCGGCGAAGCCACGACTTCACGCAATGCCTGCAATAAGCCGTTTAAGCCTGCGTGGTTGGCTAAAAGCCCCATGAACGTTGTCGAGTTAATGCTGCCAAGCGTCGCCAGTTGCCAGAAGATATAGGCGACCAGTGGAATAGCGCTACCCGTAATAAACACCCAACGCAGTTTACGGATGTTACCGTTCATATAGCTGACGATACTGGGAACACTGCCGTGAAAACCGAACGAGGTGAAGATGACCGGGATTGCGGAGAGCGCCAGCCCCTGTTGCAGCGGCAGCGTAAGCAGGTTCACTTTATGGATATGCGGCATTAACAGAGCCAGCATCGCCACCAGGAAGATTATCTTGGCACTGAATAGCAGACGGTTGAAGAGATCGACCAGCGAGGTCCCGACACAAACCACGCCACCGGCAACAAAGGTGAACAGCAGAACACCTGTTGTCGGGGATATATTTGTTCCTGTCCAGTCGCTGATGCTGGAGGCCAGCAGTTCACCTGCACCACTGATGTACGCCGCCGTCAGGGCATACATTAAAAACATCATGCTAAAGCCCGTTACCCATTGTCCGTAACGACCAAGATAACGTTTTGCCAGCGTACCCAGCCCGGTGTCTGCCGGGACATGTTGATATACTTCAAGCAGCAGCAGCGCGGTGTAGCACATCAACGCCCAAAGACTGACTAACAATACCAACGTGACGCTAAACCCCACGCCTGCCGCAGCCAACGGCATTGCCAACATACCGGCACCAATCGTGGTTCCCGCCACGATAAAAATACTACCCAGGGTTCTGTTTTTCACGCTTTCCTCTGTCCCAGAGATAATCAACGGTTGTATCTGCGGCGCAGGTTAAGGCAAAACGCTATGTTCGTCAAATCGTCGTTACAATGGTTGTACATTAATGTTTACGATATTTTTGACCATTAAGATGTATAACAAATGACATTTATCTGCGGATAAACCTGCGTTAGCGCAAAGCAGCGCCGTGCGGTTCACATTAGGCTACGGTATTTATTGAGGAGGTAGTATGGAATCTATTCACGGTCACGAAGTGCTCAACATGATGATTGAATCTGGCGAGCAGTATTCAAATGCCAGCCTTGAAGCGGCGATTACGGCACGTTTCGGCGAGCAGGCACGTTTCCACACTTGTTCTGCGGCAGATATGACGGCAGGCGAGCTGGTGGCGTTTTTAGCGGCGAAGGGAAAGTTTATTGCAAAAGAAGACGGCTTCTCTACGCACGAAAGCAAGATCTGCCGTCACTGATTTTAATGGGTAATGATGGCGGGTTGCCTTCATTACCCCAAAATATTAATTCTGCGTATCAAGCGTAGCCAGTTCTTTATCGATGAAATAAAGACCTTCGCCGCTTTTCCCTGCCAGCGACAGCTTATCAATAACAGATTTAAATAATTTCTCTTCTTCATGCTGCTCGGCAACATACCACTGCAGGAAATTAAAGGTTGGATAATCCTGGTGGGTCATTGCCGCGTGTGCCAGCTCATTAATTTTCTGGGTGATCAACTGCTCGTGTTCGTAAGTGACACGGAACAGTTCATCCAGAGACGCATATTCAGCAAAAGGTGAAGAAACGGTATTAATACGCGGCAAGCTGCCGGTATCGGTCAGGTAGTCGAACAGACGCTGCATGTGCGTCATCTCTTCCTGGGCGTGACGGCGCAAAAACGCGGCGGCACCTTCGAAGCTGTGATAGCTGCACCACGCGCTCATCTGTTGGTAGAGCAGAGATGAATATAATTCAAGATTCATTTGCTCATTCAGTTGGTCGATCATTTCTGTTTTCAGCATGGTTCTGCTCCACAAACATTATTATATATTGACGTGGCGTCACTATAATTTGTTATTTAATTATTTGCAAAAGGTAAAATAATAAATTTATTTATTAAAAATGCGAATGGGAATAAAACGCATTAACGATATTAAGCGGGGGATATAAATAATAAAGTGGTAAAAGACCAGCAAAAATGTGCTGGTCGGAAATATTAATAATTGAATGAGGGGGATTGCGATACCGCGACACCATGACACTGCCAGGCGAGTGTAATTTTGGTATTTAAGCACAGAGAACCTGCATATACGCTGCAGGTTGACACCGGCTGACCAAACGCTTCAGCGCTGGCATAGCCCAGGCGCTGACACTCTTTGGTGGCTGTCCCTTGGGTAACGTAGTCATCGGTACGTGCTGTTTGTAACATAGCCTGATTATAAGTCAGGCGAACCACACCAGTGATGGCGCTGGCTTCGCTGACCTGTGCCTGTTTTGTAATTGTGCATCCTGTCAGCACGAGCGGCAAAAGCGCTAGGATAAAGGTCTTCATGAGATCGCTCTGAAAGTTCGAAGATACACTATCATGGCATACAGAGGCCCTCATCAATGGCTTGAATAGCCCGAAGATCACCTGTGATTAATCACAACGAGGTCATTCGTTTGAGGCAATTCTGAACTGTTCAGACAAGAATGTGAGCGCAACTTTGTTTTTTAAAACTAAATTTCATTAAATTTGAAAGTGTGATTGCAAAATAGTAATGTGGCTGAATGTTATGACTTTCAGCGGGCTACCGCAGCGCATTCAGGAGAGTACAGAATGAAAATTGCATTGATGATGGAAAACAGTCAGGCAAGCAAAAACGCCATCATCCATAACGAGCTTAAAGCCGTTGCGGATGAGAAAGGTTTTCCGGTCTATAACGTTGGGATGAGCGATGAAAATGATCATCATCTGACCTACATCCATTTAGGAATTATGGCCAGCATCCTGCTTAATTCCAAAGCGGTTGATTTCGTGGTCACCGGTTGCGGCACGGGCCAGGGGGCAATGATGTCACTGAATATCCATCCGGGTGTGGTGTGTGGTTATTGCCTCGATCCTGCAGATGCGTTCTTGTTCTCTCAGATCAACAACGGCAACGCGCTTTCTCTGGCATTCGCCAAAGGTTTTGGCTGGGGTGCTGAGCTGAATGTGCGCTATATGTTTGAAAAAGCGTTCACCGGGCGTAACGGCGAAGGCTACCCACCGGAGCGTAAAGAGCCGCAGGTGCGTAACGCCGGTATTCTGAATCAGGTGAAAGCGGCTGTAGTAAAAGAAAATTATCTGGACACGCTGCGCGCTATCGATCCTGAGCTGGTGAAAACCGCTGTATCGGGCCCGCGCTTCCAGCAGTGCTTCTTTGAAAACTGCCAGGACAAAGCAATCGAAGCGTTTGTACGCGAGGTAATTGGCTAAATCCTATTGGCCCGGCAGCGTTCACCCTCCGGGCTACCTGTTCTTGTTCGATACTGCACTTCCTGCATCACGGGTGAGCCGCAGCGTATCCACCATACCTACCAGACAAATAATGGCAATAGCGACAAAGGCCAGCCGGAAACTGATCCCTGGAATATTGCCCAATGCCAGCTTTTCACTGACCACATCGCCAATGCGGATCCCAATAGCGGCTAAAGAAATGCCCAATCCTACCGCTAATTGTGTCGCTGTACTGAACAGCGTATTAGCGTAGCTCATTTGTGCCGCGGGGACGTCCGCGAAGGCAAGCGTGCTGACGCCGGTAAACTGAATTGAGCGGAACACACCGCCCAGATACAACACCAGCAAAATAACCCACACGGGGGTCTGTGGCGTAATTAATGCACAGGCCAGCAGCGCCAGAACGTTAAGCGCACCGTTAATCAACAGCAGTTTCTTAAAGCCCAGCCAACGTATCAACGGTGTGGTGGCCGGTTTAATCGTCAGATTGCCCACAAATACCGCCAGCACCAGCGAACCCGCGTGGAAAGCGTTCATGCCAAAACCTACCTGAAACATTAACGGCAGCAGAAACGGCACGGCGCTGATAGAGGCACGAAACAGCGATCCGCCATACATGGTGACGCGAAAAGTAGGGACGTTCATGGCATCAAGGCGAATCATTGGCCATGCGGCGCGACGAAAATGATGCAGGGCAAACAGAAATGTCACTGTTCCTAGCGCCAAAAGTCCGGCGGTCAGCCAGCCCTGAGGCTGTTGGGTTCCCAGTAACTCCATGGCATACACCAGGCTTACCATCGCAACAGAGGTTGTGATAAATCCCGTTATATCAAATGGGCGGCGCTCGTTGTCATGAATATCCGGGATAAAACGTAGCGCCAGCGCAATCGCCAGTATCCCGAGCGGTACATTGATGAAGAAGATCCAACGCCAGTTGGCATAGCTGGTAATGAATCCGCCAAGGGGAGGGCCAATGATGGGGGCGACTAACGCGGGCCAGGTCAGGGTCGCAATAGCGGTGATCAACTGATGTTTAGGCGTGGTACGCAATACTGCAAGTCGGCCAACCGGAACCATTAGCGCGCCACCTACACCCTGTAAGATTCGCATGGCGACAAAGCTCTCAAGGCTTTCGGACAAACCGCATAAAACCGAGGCGAGAGTAAATATCACCAGCGCCAGGGTAAACACCTTTCGGGCGCCGAAGCGATCCGCAATCCAGCCGCTGGCGGGAATCAGCACCGCGAGGGTAATCAGATAGGCGCTGATACCTATGTTCAGGTCTACCGCTTGCACGGCAAAACTCTTCGCCATGTCGGGCAGTGCGGTGGCAATCACCGTGCCGTCAATAAACTCCATAAAGAAAGCCCCGGCAACAAGTAATGCAGCCGGGGATAGACCGCGTTTGTTCTCAACCGCTAAATGTTCACTCATGTTGTGTTTGCCATCTCAAAAGAAACTGACTGGATCTATTTTTATTTTCCAGCGCATTCGTAATGCATGCGCGGCTATCGTTTCGTTCGTTGAATAGGTACTATGACGACCTTTCTATAAGGAGCTCACTATGTCCCAAACACTGAATGCCGATCAGGAACTGCTCTCGGACGTTGTTGCCTGTCAGCTGGTTATCAAGCAGATTCTGGATGTTCTTGATGTTATTGCCCCAGTAGAAGTGCGGGAGAAAATGTCCAGCCAACTGAAAAGCATCGATTTCTCCAGCCATCCTGCGGGCGCCGATCCGGTTACTATGCGCGCAATACAAAAAGCAGTTGCCTTGATCGAGTTGAAATTCACGCCGCAGAATGAATCTCACTAAAATAAACCGTTGTTTCAGGTTTTAGAAAGGTTTTTTTGCGCCTCGCAGAATGAGAGGCGTGAGCGTAGAGAAAATTAAGCACCAGCCGGATAAGGTGCGTCGCATCGTTATCCGGCATTAACACGATGAAAATTGAAGATTAGTGATGTTGATAATTCACGACGTTCAGCAGATGCTTATCGGTTTGCGCCATGCACAGTCCCGCACGTTTAGCGCTGCGGACTTCATCAAGAATCGTTTGTAACAGCACGCCATCCTGCTGCTGCTCTTTTTCCAGATCGTGAAGAAAATCAATGGTTGTTGCATCATTCAAGGCTTCTGCTTCATTGGTCAAGCGTGATAGCTTGCTGTAACGCTGTTGGTATTCATCCAGCGTTTTCTGAAACAGTTCTTCAAGAGAAGTTAGTTCATCACCCGGAACATCAATAGCCTTGACGATGGGGTTAGCCCCGGCACTTTTCATAAAATTGAACATACGCATCATTTGAGTCACGTTACCTTGTGCCTGAGTGCGTAGAAAGGTTGCGGTGCCAGTCAGGCTGTGTTCGTAACACCATTCACTGAGATGCAGGTAAAGATTCGATGCGTAGAACTCGAGGTTCATTTGTGTGTTGAGTTTATGAACAATTCCAACTGCAGCCATATCAATATCCTTATTTCCAGAAAGGGGGATGTACGTTACTTACGTCAGTGCAACGGGCTGCCGCTACACATCACCTCTACGTACAATTAAAACTGTTAGCAGAATAAATCCGTTCCGCCGGTCCTTTAGTGATCACGAATTATATTCGCTCCCGATCGAGATTCAGCATAACTCCTGTTCCGACTTAAGAAAATCCTTAAATCTGCGTATTTATGATTTTTTACATATTGTCATAGCAATATTAGTGATTTTTCTGCTTGTGTATATAAGTGGTGTGAATATAAGGGATTGATATTTATGGGATTAAATCCAGGCATTAATATTGAAATGATGTTTCATATCACGAAATGGAATTTCACAATCAGGTATTGTCTCTCACCGGATGATTATCCGGCCTTGGGATGGAGAAATTTCATTATCGGGACGTGTCGGTGAACGTTATCTGCTGGCTAATTTTTTGCGCCAGATCAGTTTTGTGGAAATTAATAAAGTTAAGCGCCTGAATGATTCGGCATTTATGGTTTGGTGTATTTGGAAAAATCGAGGAGTGTGTATGAAAAAGGTTGCCGTGCTACTGGCACCTGGTTTTGAAGAGGCGGAAGCCATTGTTACCATTGATATTCTGCGCCGCCTGCAGATCGAAGTTGAAACACTGGCCTGCGCCGAGTCCCGTGCGGTGGTGAGCTATCATGACGTGCCGATGGTGACGGACAGCACGCTGGCTGCGCGTCAGACGGATCTTTACGATGCCGTTGTGTTACCGGGCGGGCCGCAGGGCAGCGTTAATCTTGCCGCCAGTAGGGCTGTCATCCAGTTTATCGCTCGCCATGACGAGGCAGGAAAACTCATTTGCCCGGTGTGTTCCGCGGCTGCGCGCGTGCTGGGTGGCAACGGCCTGCTGAAGGGGCGTCGCTACGTGTGTTCGGGGGATCTGTGGCAAAACGTAACGGATGGGGAATATATCGATGCGCCGATTGTGGAAGATGGCAACCTGATTAGCGGTAAAGGGTTAGGGCATATTTTCGATTTTGCATTGACGCTTGCGGCGCGTCTATTGGGAGATGATATTCCGGTTCGCGATCACGCTGATCACATTTATTACCGATGGTAATCATTTTCCCGAATGCTCCGGTATTCGGGAACAAGGATTCGTTGGCTGATGTTATGGACTAATCTGCTATTCCTCTTTTTTCCCGTCGACAAAACCGCGTTTTTTTATGTCATTTCCCGCTGAATTTATGTACGCAATTACTGTAATTCTGTGGTGTGATGCCGCTCTCTTATGGAGAATCAATTTCCCGCTACAAATACTCTCAGCACTGGCATTGATCTTATCAATAAAAGGTAATGCCTTGTTTTACGTACGAATTACAAAAAATCGTCTGATTTTACCCTACATAAAAGAACGTTAAAGCTGGAGTTAACCATGCACAAATTCACTAAAGCGCTGGCTGCCATCGGTCTGGCGGCCATTATGTCACAATCCGCTATCGCTGAATCCATGAAGCTCGGTTTCCTGGTCAAACAGCCGGAAGAACCGTGGTTCCAGACTGAATGGAAATTTGCCGATAAAGCCGGTAAAGACCTTGGTTTTGAGGTGATTAAAATTGCCGTCCCGGATGGTGAGAAAACCCTTAACGCCATCGACAGCCTGGCTGCAAGTGGAGCAAAAGGGTTTGTTATTTGTACGCCAGACCCAAAACTGGGGCCAGCCATTATGGCTAAGGCGCGTGGCTACGATATGAAAGTCATTGCCGTCGATGACCAGTTTGCCAACGCCAAAGGTAAACCGATGGATACCGTACCGCTGGTGATGATGGCGGCAACCAAAATTGGTGAGCGCCAGGGCCAGGAGCTGTACAAGGAGATGCAAAAACGCGGTTGGGATGTGAAATCCACCGCCGTAATGGCCATTACCGCCAACGAACTGGATACCGCACGTCGTCGTACTTCTGGTTCAATGGAAGCGCTTAAAGCCGCTGGCTTCCCGGAAAAACAGATCTATCAGGTCCCGACTAAATCAAATGATATCCCCGGCGCATTCGATGCCGCTAACTCTATGCTGGTTCAGCATCCTGAAGTCAAACACTGGCTGATTGTCGGCATGAACGACAACACTGTGCTGGGCGGCGTACGTGCGACCGAAGGGCAGGGCTTCAAAGCACCAAACGTAATTGGTATTGGTATCAACGGCGTTGACGCAGTAAGCGAACTGTCTAAAGGCGAAGCGACCGGGTTCTACGGTTCACTGCTGCCAAGCCCGGACGTTCACGGCTACAAGTCCAGTGAAATGCTCTACAACTGGGTAACGAAAGGTGCAGAGCCACCGGCATTCACTGAAGTGACGGATGTGGTGCTGATTACCCGCGATAACTTCAAAGAAGAGCTGGCTAAGAAAGGCTTAGGCGGTAAGTAACACAAATGCCGGATGCGACGTCAACGCGTCTTATCCGGCCTACGAATTGCGTCCTCAGAAGGCCGGATGAGGCAAAGCCCCCCTCCGGCATAAAGATCTGACTCACGGAGACGTTATGCAACAGTCTACCCCGTATCTCTCATTTCGCGGCATTGGCAAAACGTTCCCCGGCGTTAAGGCGCTGACGGATATCAGTTTCGACTGCTATGCCGGACAGGTGCATGCGCTGATGGGCGAAAATGGCGCCGGGAAATCAACACTCTTAAAAATTCTCAGCGGTAACTATGCGCCAACGACGGGATCATTGACGATCCGCGGACAGGAAGTTTCCTTCGCGGATACCACTGCCGCGCTCAACGCCGGCGTCGCCATTATTTATCAGGAACTGCATCTCGTCCCGGAAATGACCGTTGCCGAGAATATTTATTTAGGGCAGTTACCGCACAAAGGCGGGATTGTGAACCGCTCGCTGCTGAACTATGAAGCAGGAATCCAGCTGAAGCATCTGGGAATGGATATCGATCCCGATACCCCATTGAAATACCTCTCCATTGGTCAGTGGCAGATGGTAGAGATTGCAAAAGCGCTGGCGCGAAACGCCAAAATTATTGCGTTTGATGAACCGACCAGTTCCCTGTCAGCACGTGAGATTGAGAATCTGTTTCGTGTCATCCGTGAGCTGCGCAACGAAGGACGCATCATTCTGTACGTTTCGCACCGTATGGAGGAGATTTTTGCCCTCAGCGATGCCATCACTGTGTTTAAGGATGGTCATTACGTCAAAACGTTCACGGATATGCAGCAGGTCGATCACGACGCGCTGGTGCAGGCGATGGTCGGGCGCGACCTCGGGGATATCTATGGCTGGAAATCCAGACCGTTTGGCACAGAGCGTCTGCGGTTGCATGAAGTAAAAGCCCCGGGCGTGCGTACGCCAATCAGTTTATCCGTGCGAAGCGGTGAAATTGTCGGGCTGTTTGGCCTGGTGGGGGCCGGACGTAGCGAATTAATGAAAGGACTGTTCGGTGGTACGCGTATCACGGCGGGCCAGGTATTTATTGATGAACAGCCTATCGATATCCGTAAACCAAGCCATGCCATTGAAGCAGGGATGATGCTGTGCCCGGAGGATCGCAAAGCCGAAGGGATCATTCCGGTCCATTCAGTACGCAACAACATCAACATTAGTGCACGACGTAAGCATGTTCTGGGGGGATGCGTGATCAACAACGGCTGGGAAGAGACCAATGCCGATCACCATATTCGTTCACTCAACATCAAAACACCGGGTGCAGAGCAACTGATCATGAATCTCTCCGGCGGTAATCAACAGAAGGCTATCCTCGGTCGTTGGTTATCGGAAGAGATGAAGGTGATTTTGTTGGATGAGCCTACACGCGGCATTGATGTAGGCGCCAAGCATGAAATTTACAACGTGATTTATGCCCTCGCAGCGCGCGGTGTGGCCGTATTGTTTGCTTCCAGTGACCTGCCAGAAGTGCTCGGTGTCGCCGACCGTATTGTGGTGATGAGAGAAGGCGAAATTGCCGGTGAGTTACTTCATGAACAGGCGGATGAGCGCCAGGCGTTGAGCCTTGCTATGCCTAAAGTCAGCCAGGCTGTAGCCTGAATAAGGAGAGTATGATGTCTTCCGTTTCTACATCGGGTTCTGGCGCAGCGAAGTCGGCGCTAAATCTGGGCCGCATTTGGGATCAATACGGTATGCTGGTGGTGTTCGCCGTGCTGTTCCTCGTTTGTTCCCTGTTTGTGCCAAACTTTGCCACCTTCATCAATATGAAGGGACTGGGACTGGCAGTATCGATGTCGGGCATGGTCGCGTGTGGGATGCTGTTTTGTCTGGCATCCGGTGATTTCGACCTGTCTGTCGCATCTGTGATTGCTTGTGCTGGTGTTACCACTGCCGTAGTCATTAACATGACTGAAAGTTTGTGGATTGGCGTGGCTGCCGGACTGCTGCTCGGTATTCTGTGTGGCCTGGTGAATGGGTTCGTGATTGCGCGGTTAAAAATTAACGCCCTGATCACTACTCTTGCGACGATGCAGATTGTACGTGGTCTGGCTTATATTATCTCCGACGGTAAGGCTGTCGGGATTGAAGACGAGCGTTTCTTTACACTCGGTTATGCTAACTGGTTTGGTCTGCCTGCGCCTATCTGGATCACTGTCGTTTGTTTCATTGTCTTTGGTTTACTGCTGAACAAAACCACGTTTGGTCGTAATACGCTGGCCATTGGGGGCAATGAAGAGGCGGCGCGCCTGGCAGGGGTTCCTGTTGTTCGTACCAAGATTATTATCTTTATTCTTTCCGGTCTGGTATCCGCCATTGCCGGGATTATCCTCGCATCGCGTATGACCAGCGGCCAGCCAATGACCTCAATCGGTTATGAGTTGATCGTGATTTCAGCCTGCGTGTTAGGGGGCGTTTCGCTTAAAGGTGGCATCGGAAAAATCTCATATGTGGTGGCCGGGGTGTTAATCCTGGGTACGGTTGAGAATGCGATGAACCTGCTGAATATCTCTCCGTTCGCGCAGTATGTGGTACGTGGCCTCATCCTGCTGGCGGCGGTGATCTTCGACCGTTACAAGCAAAAAGCGAAGCGTACCGTTTGATGATTTAAACCCTAACTTTTTAGTCTAGCTTCTGCCCATCGCCAGCCGCTACCCGGCTGGCGATTGTTTTTCCAAATGGCGAGCATGGTCACACTGTCTATACTTATATCCGTCATACATCATCTATACGCCGCGATCCGCGTGGCGTTCTGACTATGATGAGGAGGATAACCGGGTGACAGCATCACTGATCTTACCCCCTGAACAATCTGTAAACTGTGCTTACTTTTTTGATCTCGATGGGACACTTGCTGAGATTAAACCCTTTCCCGACCAGGTCGTTGTCCCTAAGGCAATCCTGCAATGTTTACATCAGTTAGCGACGCATAATGCGGATGCGCTGGCATTGATTTCAGGGCGCTCAATGGTTGAGCTTGACGCACTCACAACTCCGTTTCGTTTTCCGCTTGCCGGAGTGCATGGGGCAGAACGCCGTGACATCAATGGTCAAACGCACATAGTACACCTGCCTGAAGGTATCGAGCGTGAAGCTGGGGCTTTATTACACGCAGCGTTAGTGACGTTACCGGGGACAACGCTGGAAACCAAAGGTATGGCTTTCGCGTTGCACTATCGCCAGGCACCCGAACACGAAGCTGCGCTGATTACCCTGGCTGAACGCATCACGCGCAGATGGCCGCAGCTTGCTCTGCAGCATGGAAAATGTGTCGTGGAAATAAAGCCTAAGGGTAGCAATAAAGGCGACGCGATAGCTGCATTTATGCAGGAAGCGCCTTTTGCTGGCCGGATCCCTGTGTTTTTCGGTGATGATCTGACAGATGAAACAGGATTTGCTGTGGTTAACCGCGCTGGCGGTATTTCCGTGAAGGTGGGGATCGGGCCGACGCAGGCGACATGGCGTCTGGATGGCGTCAGGGATGTCTGGCGCTGGCTGGAGCAAATTAACTCTTCGCAGCAAGAATCGAAAGCAACGAATAACAGAAGAGGTGGCTATGAGTCGTTTAGTCGTAGTATCTAATCGTATCGCCTCACCAGATGACAAAGGGAGCGCGGGTGGGCTCGCGGTCGGTGTACTGGGCGCGTTAAAAGCTGCTGGTGGTCTGTGGTTTGGCTGGAGTGGTGATACCGGTAATGAGGATAAACCGTTAAAAAAAGTCACGCGTGGCAATATCACCTGGGCCTCGTTTAATTTGAGTGAGCAAGATTACGAAGAGTATTACTGCCAGTTTTCAAATGCGGTTTTATGGCCCGCATTTCACTATCGACTGGATTTAGTTCAGTTTCAGCGCTCTGCCTGGGAAGGCTACCAACGGGTTAATGCCTTACTGGTAGATAAACTTCTGCCGCTGCTTGGCGATGACGACATCATCTGGATTCATGATTACCATCTGTTGCCGTTTGCCTGCGAGTTACGTAAGCGCGGTGTGAATAACCGCATCGGTTTTTTCCTGCATATTCCTTTTCCGACGCCGGAAATTTTTAATGCGCTCCCTCCACATCTGGCGCTACTTGAGCAAATGTGTGATTTTGATTTGCTTGGTTTCCAGACCGAAAACGATCGCCAGGCTTTTCTGGACTGTCTCGCAGCCCAGACTCGGGTGTCCACGCATAAAGATAAGCAGCACCTGGCATGGGGAAAAGCGTTTCGCACTCAGGTCTATCCCATCGGTATCGAACCTGATGAGATTGCACGACAGGCGTCCGGGCCGCTGCCGCCAAAACTGGCGCAGCTAAAAGCGGAGCTTAAAAATGTGCAGAATATTTTCTCCGTGGAGCGTCTGGATTATTCCAAAGGCTTGCCGGAGCGCTTTCAGGCCTACGAGGCCTTACTGGAACATTATCCGCAGCACCACGGTAAAATTCGCTATACGCAGATAGCGCCGACCTCGCGTGAAGAGGTGCAGGCCTATCAGGATATTCGCCACCAACTGGAAACAGAAGCAGGGCGAATCAACGGCAAATATGGGCAACTGGGCTGGACGCCGCTTTACTATCTGAACCAGTACTTTGATCGTAAATTGCTGATGAAGATCTTCCGCTACTCTGACGTAGGATTGGTGACCCCGTTGCGCGATGGTATGAACCTGGTGGCGAAAGAGTTTGTGGCCGCACAGGATCCTGCTAACCCTGGCGTGCTGGTTTTATCGCAATTTGCCGGGGCGGCGAATGAGCTAACCTCTGCGCTTATTGTTAATCCTTATGACCGGGATGAAGTGGCAGGCGCATTAAACCAGGCGCTGACGATGCCACTTACCGAACGCATCTCGCGCCACGCTGAAATGCTTGAGACTATCGTTAAAAACGATATCGACAACTGGCAGGCGACGTTCATTAGTGATCTTAAAACAGTCACGCCGCGTCGGAGTCAATGCCAACTGCCAGACAATATTTCTTCCTGTTCTAAACTCGCATGAAGTCCTGGCGCTGTGTATTAATCTCCGGCTAGCGGAACCAGAAGAACGTCCACCTGGCTGGTATGAATCACGCTTTTCGCTGAACAGGAAGCGCGTGAAAAAAAACTGTGGTTATGGTTGCCGTAAATGACCAGGTCAATGGCGTATTTGCGGCATACATCCAGGATATGTTCATTCAGAGCCCCATAGGTAATAAAGGTATGCTCAATAGGGTATTCTGCTTCTTTGCTAAGTTTGTCGATAAAATCCTGAGTTTCTTCCTGCATGACTTCACGCAGGTCTTCCAGCATGGGAGCTGCAAACTGGTTATACAGTTCGGGGTCTGAGACCAGTGTAATCAGGCTAATTCGGGCGTTGACAGGGCGAGCGATAGAAACCGCCTTGTCTAACAACTGCTGACTTTCAGGGGTGGCGGCAACAGCAACAAGAATGTGCGAATAGCTCATAACTCGCTCCTTTTTTTCAAGAATTATGAGGGGGCTTTTCAGCTTTACTCAGCTTACTCCATACTGCAACGTTTCCTTCCTTCATAGTGTGAATGTCATCATGATTATTCATTAATTATTCTTATAAATAGAATAATCGATTCATATTGGTTGCAGATATGTTTAGGTAACTTAAGTAAAACCCACGGCTAATGAAAATAATGTGTTAATAAAAAATAAACATACATTAACATTTGCAAGGTCGTCACATCGCGGTATTAATTAATCGCTCTAAATATTTAAGTCATTGTTTATAAAGAATTTAATTAAAAAAGTTTTTTGAGTTAAATATGTGATCCAGCTCGCTATTTCACGGGGTGATATTAACGGTCGTGAACATAATACTTTTCGCTTTTATTGCAAGAATATTCGTACATCAGGAATCGAAATGGATAATGGAAGGTTAAGAAATAAGCAAAGTAAAAGCCACGCTGATGGATTTATGTTAAGTGTTTGGCTGGTTTATGTGATCTTGATCACATATTCTTTAAATTCGCAGCATAGCTCCGTTGTATGTGTAACTGACGGCGGGTAGAGTTGCGTCGAATTAGGAAAAATCTTAGACATTTGTAAGAATTGATGTGAGCTTGTAAGGGACGCTGCCTTCTTAAAAGGGATTGTTTAGACGACGCGTAAGTCTCGTTACGCTGCTATGTATTTGACCTTTTGCTTTTTTTTACCGGGCCTTCCCGGCGACATCACGGGGTGCGGTTTTACCGCATGAAAACAATGTTGGTTATTATGGATGCAAATAATGCATACATCCGAGTTGCTGAAACACATTTATGACATCAATTTGTCATATTTATTGCTTGCACAGCGTTTGATCGTTCAGGACAAAGCATCTGCGATGTTTCGCCTTGGTATCAGCGAGGAAATGGCGGACACGTTGGCAACATTAACACTTCCTCAAATGGTCAAACTGGCCGAAACAAACCAACTGGTATGTCATTTCCGTTTCGACGATCACCAGACTGTTACTCGCCTGACGCAAGACTCCCGCGTTGACGATCTTCAGCAAATTCATACTGGTATCATGCTTTCAACACGCCTGTTAAGCGACATCGATGATGCAGCACGTAAGAAAAGGGCTTGATGATGAGCGAAAAAAGCATTGTTCAGGAAGCGCGTGATATCCAGTTGGCAATGGAATTAATCACATTGGGCGCCCGTTTGCAAATGCTGGAAAGCGAAACGCAATTAAGCCGTGGTCGATTAATCAAGCTGTACAAAGAATTACGCGGTAGTCCTCCGCCAAAAGGGATGCTCCCGTTTTCCACCGACTGGTTTATGACGTGGGAACAAAATATTCATGCGTCGATGTTTTGCAATGCATGGCAATTCCTGCTCAAAACGGGTCTCTGTAGCGGCGTGGATGCCGTGATTAAGGCGTATCGGTTATATCTTGAGCAGTGTCCGCAGCCTGAAGAAGGGCCATTGCTGGCGTTAACTCGCGCGTGGACGCTGGTACGATTTGTCGACAGCGGATTGCTGGAGTTGTCTCAATGCAATTGCTGCGGTGGGAATTTTATCACCCATGCACACCAACCCGCAGGCAGCTTTGCCTGTAGTTTATGCCAGCCGCCATCAAGGGCCGTAAAAAGACGTAAACTTTCCCAGAATGCTGCCGATATTATTCCACAACTGCTGGATGAACAGATCGAACAGGCTGTTTAACTGATACGGTGTGGATGAACACTCCAGCAGCGGTAAGCGATTACCGCTGCTTTTTTTTGTCCTGACCTTACGTTAATTGCCCGACTGCGCATCCTGTCATAGTCAATTGCGAAAGGATGATGTCGTGCTTATCTTATTAGGTTACCTGGTTGTTATTGGTACAGTTTTCGGCGGTTACATGATGACCGGCGGACACCTTGGGGCACTCTATCAACCGGCTGAGCTGGTGATTATCGGTGGCGCGGGTATTGGGGCATTCATCGTCGGTAATAACGGGAAAGCCATCAAAGGGACGATGAAAGCGATCCCGCTGCTTTTCCGTCGTTCGAAATACACCAAAGCGATGTATATGGATCTGCTGGCGCTCCTGTATCGCCTGATGGCCAAGTCACGTCAACAGGGCATGTTCTCGCTTGAGCGCGACATCGAAAACCCTAAAGAAAGTGAAATCTTCGCCAGCTATCCGCGCATTCTTGCCGATGCCGTAATGCTTGATTTTATTGTCGATTATCTGCGCCTGATTATCAGCGGCAATATGAATACGTTCGAAATTGAAGCGCTGATGGACGAAGAAATTGAGACTCATGAGAGTGAGGCCGAAGTTCCGGCGAATAGTCTGGCGATGGTCGGCGACTCACTGCCGGCATTCGGGATCGTCGCGGCCGTTATGGGTGTTGTGCATGCACTGGCTTCTGCCGATCGCCCGGCAGCAGAGCTGGGGGCGTTGATTGCGCATGCGATGGTGGGAACATTCCTCGGTATTTTGCTGGCCTATGGATTTATTTCTCCGCTTGCCAGCGTTCTGCGCCAGAAAAGCGCTGAAACAACCAAAATGATGCAGTGCGTGAAGATAACGCTGCTCTCCAATCTGAATGGCTACGCGCCGCCGATTGCCGTTGAATTCGGTCGTAAGACTCTGTACTCCAGCGAACGTCCTTCGTTTATCGAACTGGAAGAACATGTTCGTGCGGTGAGAAATCCAACTGCGCAACAGACGACCGAGGACGCATGAAAAATCAGGCCCATCCCATTATCGTTGTAAAGCGACGCAAACATAAGAATCACGGTGGTGGGGCGCATGGCTCGTGGAAAATCGCCTACGCCGATTTTATGACCGCGATGATGGCCTTCTTTCTGGTGATGTGGCTCATTTCTATATCCAGCCCTAAAGAATTGATCCAGATTGCCGAATATTTCCGTACACCGCTGGCCACCGCGGTGACCGGGGGAAATCGTATTTCGAATAGCCAAAGCCCGATTCCAGGCGGCGGGGATGATTACACCCAGCAGCAGGGTGAGTTGAACAAGCAGCCGAATATTGATGACCTGAGAAAACGTATGGAACAGAGCCGCTTGAGCAAACTTCGTGGCGATCTCGATCAACTGATTGAATCCGATCCCAAACTGCGAGCGCTGCGTCCGCATTTAAAGATTGATTTAGTTCAGGAAGGGCTGCGGATACAGATTATCGACAGTCAGAATCGCCCAATGTTTAAGACCGGTAGTGCTGAAGTTGAGCCGTACATGCGCGATATCCTGCGCGCGATTGCACCAGTGCTAAACGGGATCCCTAACCGGATCAGCCTTTCCGGTCACACGGATGATTACCCTTACGCGAATGGTGAGAAAGGGTACAGCAACTGGGAATTGTCTGCTGATCGCGCAAATGCATCGCGTCGCGAGCTGGTTAGCGGCGGTCTGGATGATGGAAAAGTATTACGTGTGGTAGGTATGGCCGCCACGATGCGTCTGAGCGATCGCGGTCCTGAAGACGCTATCAACCGCCGTATTAGCCTGCTGGTTCTCAATAAGCAGGCAGAAGAGGCCATTTTGCATGAAAACGCTGAAAGCCAGAATGAGCCGGTAAGTGTCTTACAACGGCCAGCGGAACTCCCGCCGGTAAGCGTTCCCACATCGCCACCAGCCAATCCGAGGTGATAGCGTGAGCATGGATATTAGCGATTTTTATCAGACATTTTTTGATGAAGCTGACGAACTGTTGGCTGATATGGAGCAACACCTTCTTGATTTGGTTCCTGAAGCCCCGGACTCCGAACAGCTGAATGCCATTTTTCGTGCAGCGCACTCGATTAAAGGCGGGGCGGGCACCTTCGGCTTTACCATTTTGCAGGAAACGACCCATCTGATGGAAAACCTGCTGGATGAAGCGCGGCGTGGCGAGATGCAGCTCAATGCCGACATTATCAACCTGTTTTTGGAAACGAAAGATATTATGCAGGAACAGCTCGACGCCTATAAAAGCTCAGTGGAGCCTGATGCCGACAGTTTTGAGTACATTTGCCAGGCGTTACGGCAGTTAGCGCTCGAAGCGAAAGGTGAAACCGCACCGTCAGTTGTCAACTCAGCAAAACTGAGCGTTGTTGATAGCACCGCGATGCAGGAAGAGGCGGTTGCAAAGCCTGAACTCGCCAGTGAAGAGAGTAAAAAACGCATTACTCTCTCGCGTCTGAAAGCCAGCGAAGTGGATTTGCTGGAAGAGGAACTGGGGAATCTGGCGACCTTAACCGATGTGGTAAAAGGAAGCGACACGCTGTCAGCTACGCTTGATGGCAACCTCGCAGAAGATGACATCATTGCAGTACTCTGCTTTGTCATTGAAGCTGACCAAATTGAATTCGAAACCGTCAGCGCAGCGCCCGCGACCGTTGAAACTGAAGAGGTAGCCGTTGTCGCGAAGCCGCAGCCGGTTGCCGTTGCGCCAGCGGTGAAAGCCGCCGCCAGTGAAGCGCCACATGGGCGCGCGGAGCGTGAAAAACCAGCCCGCGCCAGCGAGTCGACCAGCATCCGCGTAGCGGTTGAGAAGGTCGATCAGCTCATTAACCTGGTCGGTGAGTTGGTGATCACCCAGTCGATGCTGGCCCAGCGATCTAACGAACTGGATCCCGTCAATCATGGCGATCTCATCACCAGCATGGGTCAGTTACAACGTAACGCCCGCGATTTGCAAGAGTCGGTGATGTCGATTCGTATGATGCCAATGGAGTATGTGTTCAGTCGTTTCCCTCGTTTGGTGCGCGATCTGGCCGGTAAGCTGGGTAAACAGGTCGAGCTGACGCAGGTAGGTAGCTCAACCGAACTCGATAAGAGCCTGATTGAACGCATCATCGATCCGTTGACGCACCTGGTGCGTAACAGCCTCGACCATGGTATCGAACTGCCGGAAAAACGCCTTGAATCCGGCAAAAGCCCAATCGGCAATCTGACGCTTTCCGCCGAGCACCAGGGTGGGAATATTTGTATTGAAGTGACCGATGATGGCGCTGGCCTGAACCGCGAACGTATCCTGGCCAAAGCTATCTCCCAGGGCATGCCGATCCACGAAAACATGAGCGATGACGAAGTGGGTATGTTGATCTTCGCTCCAGGCTTTTCGACCGCCGAACAGGTGACGGATGTCTCCGGACGCGGCGTGGGTATGGATGTGGTGAAGCGAAATATCCAGGAGATGGGCGGCCATGTTGAGATCCAGTCCAAACAGGGACAGGGGACCACTATTCGCATTCTGCTGCCGCTGACGCTGGCGATCCTCGACGGGATGTCCGTGCGCGTGGCGGATGAGGTCTTCATTCTGCCACTAAATGCCGTTATGGAATCACTGCAACCGCGCGAAGAAGATCTCCATCCGTTGGCCGGAGGCGAACGCGTTTTGGAAGTGCGTGGCGAATATTTACCGCTGGTTGAGTTGTGGAAAGTCTTTGAGGTTGAAGGCGCTAAAACTGAAGCGACTCAGGGCATTGTGGTTATTTTACAAAGTGCAGGGCGTCGCTATGCGCTGCTGGTCGATCAGTTAATTGGTCAACACCAGGTAGTGGTCAAAAACCTGGAAAGCAACTACCGCAAAGTGCCAGGTATTTCTGCAGCAACGATCCTCGGCGACGGCAGCGTCGCGCTGATTGTCGATGTCTCTGCATTGCAGGGATTAAACCGCGAACAACGTGTGGCGATCACAGCCGCCTGATTGAGTGAGAAGGGAAGAATATGACCGGTATGAGTAATGTAACTAAACTGGCCGGCGAACCGTCAGGTCAGGAATTCCTCGTGTTTACGCTGGGGGATGAAGAGTACGGTATCGATATCCTGAAAGTGCAGGAAATCCGTGGTTATGATCAGGTGACGCGCATCGCTAACACGCCTGCGTTTATCAAAGGCGTCACGAACCTGCGTGGTGTGATTGTGCCTATCGTCGACCTGCGCGTGAAATTTAGCCAGAGCGATGTGGATTACAACGAAAACACCGTGGTGATTGTGCTGAACCTGGGTCAGCGGGTGGTTGGGATTGTGGTGGATGGCGTTTCGGATGTGTTGTCGCTGACAACGGATCAAATCCGTCCGGCACCGGAGTTTGCGGTCACGCTGTCGACGGAATATTTGACGGGATTGGGTGCGCTGGGTGACCGGATGCTGATTCTGGTCAACATTGAGAAGCTGCTGAACAGCGAAGAAATGGCGCTGCTGGATATTGCCGCTTCCCACGTCGCATAATCGCCATAACTCATCCGGCCTACAATGATTACTGTTGTAGGCCGGATTAGCGTAGCGCATCCGGCCGATTTCCTTCTTACGCTTCCCGCTCAACCAGCTCAGGTTCTTCTTCCAGTAAACCTTCATCCTGCGCCAGCATCGCCGTTGCAATCCCGTTACCTAATACGTTGATTGCTGAACGTCCCATATCCAGGAAGTGGTCAATACCCATCAGTAGCAGAATTCCGGCAACCGGAATATTGAAGCTCGGGATGGTTGCCGCCAGCACCACCAGTGCTGAACGTGGCACACCTGCAATTCCTTTGGACGCCAGCATCAGCGTCAGCATCAGGACGGTGATTTCTGCGAAAGAGAGGTGAATATTATAGGCCTGCGCGATAAACATGGAGGCAAATGAACAATAGACCATGGAACCGACCAGGTTGAACGAATAACCGATAGGCAGCACGAATGACACGATGTTGGGTGAGCAGCCAAATTTAGTTAATTGCTCCAGCGTTTTCGGATAAGCGGCCTCAGAGCTGCTGGTGGTGAATGCGACCAGAACCGGGTCTTTCAGCATGCTCACCAGGCGAAATACCTCTTTTTTCAGCATGACATAACCCACCGCCAACAGAACCAGGCAGGTCAGCAAAATCGCCACATAGTAGCCGCCGATAAACGATGCATAGTTAAGCAGGATCCCCAGACCCTGGGTAGAGATTACGGAAGAGATGGCGGCAAAAATTGCCAGCGGCGCGACGTACATCACGTAGCCGGTCACCTTCAGCATAATGTGGGAAACCACATCCAGCGCGGCAACCAGCGGAGCGTTAAATTTCTCTCCGAGCGATGCTCCACCAATACCGAAGAACATTGAGAACACCACGATTTGCAGGATCTCATTGTTAGCCATGGCCTCGGCTATGCTGGTTGGAATGGTATGTGTCAGAAAACCTTTCAGGCTCATGCCGCCTACGGCCAGACCGGTGTCGGTGGCTTCCAGCGGGATCGTAAGGTTTAACCCGCTCCCGGGTTGCTCAAGGGAAACCACAAACAGACCGACCAGAATAGACAATACAGAAGAGCTGATAAACCAGATCATCGCTTTGCCGCCCACGCGACCGATGGTGGACGTTTCCCCCAGGCGCATAATACCAACGGTCAGGGTGCTGAATACTAAAGGCGCAATCACCATCTTAATCAGACGTAAAAAGATGTCGGTGAGAAGCGTAATATTATCGGCCCAGGCGGTCACAACGCCGGGGGAGGCATAAGAGTGGATCACCGCACCCGACAGGATCCCCGCCAGCATGAAGATCACGATAAACAACGTGAGTTTGTTTGCATTTGCCACTAAAAAGCCCTCAGTAAGGATTTAACATTTATTGATCGGTTACTCATTTTTTATACTTATTAAGTGGTAACGAAGTATTCATCATATAAATTGGATTAAAGCGTAAACGGATACAACTTTTTTTAATTTTTTATCCATTTTGTTGTGGTATTTACGATGCGTATGTGTGATCCAAATCACACAAAAAAGTGTATTTCAGCCAATCTGGCCGTGCTCACTGATGAGTATGAATGTTATTTGCATGATAATTATGGTGTTTTTATGTGAATAATTTGTGGTTGCTGCACACCAGTTTTACCTTCCCCTCGCCAGGCTTCACATCCCTTCAGGATTTCCTTTTTGCAAACGTAAAGTTATCTCTGCCACTGCCGATAACGTTGGTAACTCGTTTTCAGGAAGGTGCCTTATGTTTAACCGTATCCGCGTTGTCACAATGCTGATGATGGTGCTGGGGGTTTTCGCACTGCTACAGCTTGTTTCCGGTGGTCTGTTGTTTTCTTCATTGCAGCAGAATCAGCAAAGTTTTGTTATTTCTAACGATCTTCGACAGCAGCAAAGTGAACTCACCTCAACATGGGATCTGATGCTGCAAACACGAATCAATTTAAGCCGTTCTTCTGCGCGCATGATGATGGATGCGTCTAACCAGCAAAGCAGCGCCAAAAACGATCTGCTGAAGAATGCGAAAGCATCGCTGGCGCAGGCTGAAACGCATTACGCAAAATTTAAAAACATCACACCGTTGCCGGAAATGGCAGAAGCCAGCGGCAACATTGAGGAAAAATATCAACAGTACCATGCGGCCTTGGCAGAACTGGTTCAGTTTCTGGAAAGCGGCAATATGGACGCCTACTTTGCGCAGCCTACGCAGGGAATGCAAAACGCGCTCGGCGAGGCGCTGGGCAAGTACGCCAGCGTTAGCGAAAAGCTTTACGTTCAGGCATTTGATCAAAGCGCGCGGGATTACCATTTCGCCCAATGGCAGCTTGGCGTGCTGGCCGTAGTGCTGGTGCTGATTCTGGTGGTGGTCTGGTACGGCATCCGTCATACCCTGCTTAATCCTCTGTCCCGTGTTATTGCCCATATTCGGGAAATCGCCAGCGGTAACCTGACCGCAACTCTCGCCGTTAGTGGTCGTAACGAAATCGGCGAGCTGGCCAGTACGGTTGATCATATGCAGCGCTCGCTGACGGAAACCGTCACTCTGGTGCGTGAAGGCTCTGATGCGATTTATTCTGGTACCAGCGAAATTGCCAGCGGAAACACGGATCTCTCATCTCGTACGGAACAGCAGGCGTCAGCGCTGGAGGAAACCGCAGCCAGCATGGAACAGCTGACCGCAACCGTGAAGCAAAACGCGGACAACGCGCGTCAGGCCTCGCAACTGGCGAAAAGCGCCTCGGACACCGCGCAGCATGGCGGCAAAGTGGTTGATAGCGTGGTGAACACCATGCACGAAATTGCCGATAGCTCGAAGAAAATTGCCGACATTATTAGCGTCATCGATGGCATTGCCTTCCAGACCAACATTCTCGCATTGAACGCGGCGGTTGAAGCTGCACGCGCCGGTGAGCAAGGCCGCGGCTTTGCCGTGGTGGCGGGCGAAGTGCGTAATCTGGCAAGCCGCAGTGCGCAGGCGGCGAAAGAGATTAAAGCATTGATTGAAGATTCCGTTTCCCGGGTTGATACCGGTTCTGTGCTGGTAGAAAGCGCTGGGGAAACGATGAACGACATCGTCAATGCCGTGACGCGGGTGACCGATATCATGGGTGAGATTGCCTCGGCCTCCGACGAGCAAAGCCGGGGGATTGATCAGGTTGCGCTCGCGGTCTCTGAAATGGATCGCGTTACGCAGCAGAACGCCTCTTTGGTACAGGAGTCGGCTGCCGCAGCGGCCGCTCTTGAAGAACAGGCCAGTCGCCTGACGCAGTCGGTATCGACTTTCCGTCTTGCGTCACGTCCGGCCTCGACAAAACCACGCGATACACGATTACCTGCAGCGCCGAGCGCATCCTATCCGCGCCAGAGCATTGAACAAGATACGAATTGGGAAACATTTTGACTGACAGTTAAACCGCGGCCAGTGCCGCATGATGGGAGCGTTGATGTTTAATCGTATTCGAATTTCGACCACGCTGTTTTTGATTTTAATCCTCTGCGGTGTTTTGCAGATTGGCAGTAATGGCTTGTCCTTCTGGGCATTTCGGGACGGTTTTCAGAACCTGAATCAGGTCGAACAGAGTAATCAGCAACGCGCTGCGCTGGCCCAAACCCGCGCTGTGTTATTACAGGCCAGTACGGCCCTTAATAAGGCGGGGACGCTGACCGCCCTGAGCTATCCGCCAGAGGACATCAAAACGCTGATGACCCTCGCGCGCGACAGCCTGGCGCAGTCTGAATTGATGTTTAAACGCTTTATGGCGACGTCGGATTCGACGGAACAAGGCAAGGCGCTGTTTAGCGCGACGGAGAAAAGTTTCAACCAGTGGCACAGCGATCTCGCGCATCAGGTCACCTGGCTTGAAAACAATCAGTTGTCAGATTTTCTGACCGCGCCGGTGCAGGCGGCTCAAGATGCTTTTGATGCGAATGTGAATGCGTGGCAGAGCAACATCGACCGCGTGTTGCAAACGGCAGGAGAGCAGAGTCAGCGCAATTATCATATGTCGGGGGTGATTTTCGCCACCATGGTGGTCCTGGCGGCACTGCTCACCAGCGGTGCGCTGTTCTGGTCACGCAAGATGATTGTTCAGCCGCTGGCGATTATTGGCAGCCATTTCGACAGTATTGCCGCGGGGAATCTGGCACGGCCAGTAGCGGTTTATGGGCGCAATGAGATCTCGGCCATTTTTGCCAGCCTGCAGAAGATGCAAAAGGCGTTACGCGAAACGGTAAGTGACGTTCGTCAGGGCAGCTCAGCCATGCATAGCGGTATTTCAGAAATCGCGATGGGCAATAACGATTTATCTTCGCGAACCGAACAGCAGGCGGCCGCGCTGGCACAAACGGCAGCCAGCATGGAACAACTTACCGCCACTGTCGGCCAGAACGCTGATAACGCGCGCCAGGCGTCAGGGATCGCCAAAAGTGCGGCAGACACAGCGCATAAAGGTGGCGAGCAGACGTCCCGGGTTGCCAGCACCATGCATGAGATTTCTGCCAGCTCGCAGAAAATCGGCGACATCATCGGCGTGATTGACAGCATTGCCTTCCAGACCAATATCCTGGCGTTGAATGCCGCGGTCGAGGCCGCCAGGGCAGGGGAGCAAGGGCGTGGTTTTGCCGTCGTCGCTGGTGAAGTGCGTAATCTGGCAAGCCGTAGCGCGCAGGCGGCGAAAGAAATTAAGGGGCTCATTGAGGAGTCAGTCACCCGGGTGCATCAGGGCTCGCAACTGGTGGATATGGCGTCGCGTACGATGACAGAAATTGTCAGTTCGGTGACCCGGGTTAACGACATCATGGGCGAGATTGCCTCGGCATCCGATGAACAGCGCAGAGGCATTGAGCAGGTGGCGCAGGCCGTCAGCCAGATGGACTCAGTGACGCAGCAAAACGCCGGGCTGGTGGAAGAAGCCGCATCCGCCACCGGACAACTCGCCACACAGGCCGATAATCTTTCCGCCTGTGTCGCATTTTTCAAGCTTGAAGAGCAAACCGTAGCAAAACAAGAGTTGGCGCAGCCGCAGGTTGTGCCCGTTGTATCCTGAATGTGATTGAGAAGGCGCTATGACATCATCTCTGCCCACCGGGCAAACGTCATTATTGTTACAGATGACACAGCGCCTCGCGCTGTCTGACGCGCATTTTCGTCGGATATGTCAATTAATCTACCAGCGTGCGGGGATCGTACTGGCCGACCACAAGCGGGATATGGTTTATAACCGCCTGGTCCGCCGTTTGCGTACCCTGGGGCTGGATGACTTTGGTCGCTATCTCAGCATGCTGGAAGCTAACCAGAACAGTGCTGAGTGGCAGGCTTTTATTAACTCCCTGACTACCAACCTGACCGCATTTTTTCGCGAAGGGCATCATTTTCCGGTGCTGTCAGATCATGCTCGTCGGCGCAGCGGTGAATACCGCGTCTGGAGCGCGGCGGCATCAACCGGAGAAGAACCCTACAGCATTGCGATTACGCTTGCCGATACCTTAGGTATGGCACCGGGCCGCTGGCGTGTTTTTGCCAGCGACATTGATACCGAAGTGCTGGAAAAGGCCAGAAACGGCATTTACCGCCTCGATGAGCTAAAGACGCTGTCACCCCAGCAGTTGCAGCGTTATTTCATGCGCGGCACCGGGCCGCATGAAGGGTTGGTACGCGTTCGGCAGGAACTGGCAGGTCATGTTGAATTTTCCAGCGTCAATTTACTGGATAAGCAGTACAACGTGCCAGGCCCTTTTGATGCCATATTTTGCCGTAACGTGATGATCTATTTCGATAAAACGACGCAGCAGGACATTTTGCACCGTTTTGTTCCACTTCTTAAACCTGACGGACTGCTGTTTGCAGGTCATTCAGAAAACTTTAGCAACCTTGTGCGCGAGTTTAGCCTGCGTGGACAGACCGTGTATGCGCATGCGCCAGGTAAGGATAAAGCATGAGTAAAATCAGGGTGTTGTCGGTAGATGATTCTGCATTGATGCGTCAAATCATGACCGAAATTATTAACAGCCACAGTGATATGGAAATGGTGGCGACGGCGCCGGATCCGTTGGTCGCCCGGGATTTAATCAAAAAATACAATCCCGACGTCCTGACGCTGGACGTGGAAATGCCGCGCATGGATGGCCTCGATTTCCTTGAGAAGTTGATGCGCCTGCGTCCGATGCCGGTGGTTATGGTTTCTTCACTGACCGGTAAAGGTTCTGAGGTCACGCTGCGGGCCCTGGAACTGGGGGCGATTGACTTTGTCACCAAGCCTCAGTTGGGGATCCGCGAAGGCATGCTGGCGTATAGCGAGATGATTGCGGAGAAAATCCGCACCGCATCGCGGGCAAAACTGGCCGCCCACAAACCCTTGGCGGCACCGACGACCTTGAAAACGGGGCCATTACTCAGTTCAGAAAAACTGCTGGTCATCGGCGCCTCAACCGGAGGAACAGAGGCAATTCGCCATGTACTCCAGCCATTGCCGCTTTCAAGTCCCGGTATTCTTATTACCCAGCATATGCCGCCAGGATTTACCCGTTCGTTCGCCGAACGTCTGAACAAACTGTGTCAGATTTCCGTGAAAGAGGCAGAGGACGGAGAGCGCGTTCTCCCTGGGCATGCGTATATCGCGCCTGGCGACAAGCATATGGAGCTGGCGCGCAGCGGCGCGAACTATCAAATCAAAATTCATGACGGTCCGCCGGTTAACCGGCACCGGCCCTCAGTGGATGTGCTGTTTCATTCGGTGGCGAAACATGCGGGGCGTAATGCCGTTGGGGTGATCCTGACCGGTATGGGCAACGATGGCGCAGCCGGAATGTTAGCGATGAACCAGGCGGGTGCCTGGACCATTGCGCAAAACGAAGCAAGTTGTGTGGTGTTCGGCATGCCGCGCGAGGCCATCAATATGGGTGGCGTAAGCGAAGTGGTCGATCTTAGCCAGGTGAGCCAGCAAATGCTGGTGAAAATTAGTGCCGGACAGGCAATACGTATTTGAATCAGGAGTTTATTTTTATGGCGGATAAAGAGCTTAAGTTTTTGGTTGTGGATGACTTTTCCACCATGCGTCGCATCGTGCGTAACCTGCTTAAAGAGCTGGGATTCAACAATGTTGAAGAGGCTGAAGATGGCGTGGATGCGCTGAACAAGCTGCAGGCAGGGGGATTCGGTTTTGTTATTTCTGACTGGAACATGCCGAACATGGATGGACTGGAACTGCTGAAAACCATCCGTGCAGATGGTGGGATGGCTTCTCTGCCGGTGCTGATGGTCACGGCGGAAGCGAAAAAAGAGAACATCATTGCGGCGGCACAGGCAGGCGCCAGTGGCTATGTCGTGAAACCGTTCACGGCGGCGACGCTGGAAGAAAAACTGAATAAAATCTTTGAGAAACTGGGCATGTGAGGGTGTGATGATGATGCAACCACAAATTAAACCTGCTGACGAACACTCTGCAGGGGACATCATCGCGCGCATCGGCAGTTTGACCCGAATGCTGCGCGACAGCCTGCGTGAACTGGGGCTGGATCAGGCCATTGCCGAAGCGGCAGAAGCAATTCCCGATGCCCGCGATCGTCTCGATTACGTTGTACAGATGACCGCTCAGGCGGCAGAGCGCGCGCTGAACAGCGTCGAAGCTTCGCAGCCGCACCAGGACGCGATGGAAAAAGGGGCCAAAGACCTGACCAAACGCTGGGATGAATGGTTCGAAAATCCGATCGAGCTGTCAGACGCTCGTGAACTGGTCACCGATACCCGTCAGTTCCTTGGTGATGTGCCCGGACATACCAGCTTTACCAATGCCCAGTTGCTGGACATCATGATGGCGCAGGATTTCCAGGATCTCACCGGACAGGTCATCAAGCGCATGATGGATGTTATCCAGGAAATTGAACGTCAGCTGCTGATGGTTCTGTTGGAAAACATTCCGGAACAGGGCGCTCGTCCAAAACGTGAAAACGAAAGCTTGCTGAACGGCCCGCAGGTTGACGCCTCGAAAGCTGGCGTAGTGGCAAGCCAGGATCAGGTTGACGACCTGCTGGATAGCCTCGGGTTCTGATGAGTATTTGCCGGATGTGAGGCGTGGGCCTCTCATCCGGCTTACGCGCAATACTGCTTAAAGCCATAAATCCCGTCTTTTTTACCGCTTACTCTTCCCATTGCTGGATAGCTGTTCTGGCATCATTCTCGCCTATATCTCTATCCAGGGTCTGATGCGTGGCAGAAGAAAGCGACGACGACAAAACAGAAGCCCCCACACCCCACCGACTTGAAAAAGCGCGGGAAGAAGGGCAGATCCCCCGATCCAAAGAGCTAACCTCACTACTTATTTTGCTGGTGGGCGTGTGCATTATCTGGATTGGCGGGGAGTCGCTTGCCCGCAGGCTGGCCGATATGCTGTCGGCCGGATTACGTTTTGACCACAGTATGGTCAACGATCCAAACCTGATCCTCAGCCAAATCATCCTGCTGATTAAAGACGCGATGATTGCGCTGTTGCCGTTGATTACCGGCGTCGTTCTGGTGGCATTAATCTCCCCGGTGATGCTTGGCGGCTTGATTTTCAGCGGTAAATCCCTGCAACCCAAATTCTCTAAGCTGAATCCGTTGCCGGGCATTAAGCGCATGTTTTCCGCGCAAACCGGCGCAGAACTGCTCAAAGCGATACTGAAGTCGACGTTAGTGGGCAGCGTGGCCGGGTTTTATCTCTGGCACAAGTGGCCAGAGATGATGCGGCTGATGGCGGAATCTCCGATTACGGCGATGGGCAACGCCCTGGATTTAGTCGGCATGTGCGCGTTGTTGGTGGTGCTTGGTGTCATTCCGATGGTGGGATTCGACGTTTTTTTCCAGATTTACAGCCATCTGAAAAAGCTGCGCATGTCGCGCCAGGATATCCGTGACGAATTTAAGCAAAGCGAAGGTGACCCGCACGTTAAGGGCAAAATTCGTCAAATGCAGCGCGCGGCCGCTCAGCGTCGCATGATGGCGGATGTACCAAAAGCAGACGTTATTGTCACTAACCCTACGCACTACTCAGTGGCGTTGAAGTATGACGAGAACAAAATGAGTGCGCCGAAAGTTGTCGCTAAGGGGGCCGGGCTGGTTGCGCTGCGCATTCGTGAAATTGGCGCAGAGCACCGTGTCCCTACGTTAGAAGCGCCACCACTGGCGCGTGCGCTCTATCGCCATGCTGAAATTGGTCAGCAAATACCGGGTCAATTATATGCCGCCGTTGCCGAAGTGCTGGCATGGGTATGGCAGCTAAAACGCTGGCGTCTGGCTGGCGGCAAACGTCCACCACAACCTGAAAACCTTCCGGTGCCTGAAGCACTGGATTTCATGAACGAGAAGAATACTGATGGCTAATCTGGTCGCGATGCTGCGTCTGCCCAGCAACCTGAAATCCACGCAATGGCAAATCCTTGCCGGACCGATCCTCATCCTGCTGATCCTGTCGATGATGGTGCTGCCGCTGCCGGCTTTCGTCCTCGATTTGCTGTTCACATTTAACATTGCGCTGTCGATCATGGTACTGCTGGTGGCGATGTTCACCCAGCGTACGCTGGAATTTGCCGCATTCCCGACGATTTTGCTGTTTACCACATTATTACGCCTGGCGCTGAACGTCGCGTCGACCCGTATCATTTTGATGGAAGGACACACCGGCGCGGCGGCGGCGGGGAAGGTGGTTGAAGCTTTTGGTCACTTCCTGGTGGGCGGTAACTTTGCGATCGGTATCGTGGTCTTCGTCATTCTCGTCATCATTAACTTTATGGTAATCACCAAAGGTGCAGGGCGTATCGCCGAGGTTGGCGCGCGCTTCGTGCTGGATGGTATGCCCGGCAAGCAGATGGCGATTGATGCGGATTTGAATGCCGGTCTGATTGGCGAAGATGAAGCTAAAAAACGACGCTCGGAAGTGACCCAGGAAGCGGATTTTTACGGCTCAATGGACGGTGCGAGTAAATTCGTCCGTGGAGACGCCATTGCCGGTATTTTGATCATGGTGATCAACGTAGTCGGCGGTCTGTTAGTTGGGGTGTTGCAGCATGGTATGAGCATGGGCAGCGCTGCGGAAAGTTATACCCTGCTGACCATCGGTGACGGGCTGGTGGCACAAATTCCTGCGCTGGTTATCTCTACCGCGGCGGGCGTTATCGTGACCCGCGTGAGTACCGACCAGGACGTAGGCGAACAGATGGTGACCCAACTGTTCAGCAATCCTAGTGTCATGTTGCTCAGTGCGGCGGTACTTGGACTTTTGGGCCTGGTTCCGGGCATGCCGAACCTGGTGTTTCTGATGTTTACTGCCGCATTGCTGGGCCTGGCCTGGTGGATGCGCGGTCGTGAGCAAAAAGCGCCAGATGAACCGCAGCCGGTGAAAATGCCGGAAAACAACTCCGTGGTGGAAGCCACGTGGAACGACGTGCAGTTGGAAGATTCGCTGGGAATGGAGGTAGGTTATCGCCTGATCCCAATGGTGGACTTTCAGCAGGATGGCGAGTTACTGGGGCGAATTCGCAGTATTCGTAAGAAATTTGCTCAGGATATGGGCTTCCTGCCGCCGGTGGTACACATCCGTGACAATATGGATCTGCAGCCGGCCCGCTATCGAATTTTGATGAAAGGGGTAGAAATTGGCAGCGGTGACGCCTATCCGGGACGCTGGCTGGCCATTAACCCGGGTACTGCTGCCGGGTCGCTGCCGGGCGAGAAAACGGTCGATCCGGCTTTCGGACTGGACGCTATCTGGATTGAAAGCGCATTGAAGGAACAGGCGCAGATTCAGGGCTTTACGGTGGTTGAAGCCAGTACTGTTGTTGCTACGCATCTAAATCACCTGATTGGCCAGTTCGCCGCTGAGCTGTTTGGCCGTCAGGAAGCGCAGCAGTTACTGGATCGAGTGTCGCAGGAAATGCCAAAGCTGACGGAAGATCTGGTGCCGGGCGTTGTGACGCTCACCACGCTGCATAAAGTGCTGCAGAACTTACTGGACGAGAAAGTACCGATTCGTGATATGCGCACCATTCTTGAAACGCTAGCGGAACATGCGCCGCTGCAAAACGATCCGCATGAGCTTACCGCGGTCGTCCGTGTTGCGTTGGGACGCGCCATCACTCAGCAGTGGTTCCCGGGGAATGAAGAGGTTCAGGTTATCGGTCTTGATACTCCGCTCGAGCGTTTGCTGCTGCAAGCGCTGCAGGGGGGGGGAGGCCTGGAGCCTGGGCTTGCAGACCGCCTGCTGGCCCAAACACAGGAAGCGCTGTCCCGGCAGGAAATGTTGGGCGCGCCGCCGGTCTTGCTGGTTAATCACGCGTTGCGTCCGCTGCTGGCGCGGTTTTTACGTCGCAGCATCCCGCAGTTGGTGGTGTTATCGAACATGGAGCTTTCCGATAACCGCCATATCCGCATGACGGCGACCATTGGAGGTAAATAATGCGCAAGTTACTGTGGTTGTTGTTTTTTCCTCTGGTGGCGCAGGCCGCCGGAGAAGGGGCCTGGCAGGCAAGCGGTATGGGGATCACCTTAAATCACCGTGGCCAGTCAGCCTCGTCTGCGCCTTTGGTTCCTGGCCAGCCGGTCTCAGGCTTAATGACGCTGGTAGCCTGGCGCTATGAGCTGAATGGCCCCACGCCCGCAGGTCTGCGAGTGCGTTTATGTTCTCAGTCCCGCTGTGTCGAGCTGGACGGGCAAAGTGGGACCACCAACGGGTTCAATAATGTTCCGGCCATTGAACCGATGCATTTTGTCTGGGAAGTCCCCGGCGGTGGTCGCCTGATCCCCGCGTTACGCATTCAGAGCAATCAGGTGATTGTGAACTACCGTTAACACCCTCCGTCATTCAGACCAGCAGTTGAAACTGCTGGTTGTTTCAACATTCCAGCCTCTCATTCAATTAAATAGAAACGCAGTTTTATAAAATAGGTGGCGTACGTTGCCGGACTCTTTGTATTGTTGCCATTTCACGAATCCTTCTGGCAGAAATAGAAAGGTTTCGCTTCCTGTTTGCTTTTACTGTGCCCCTATAAGGATGCCCATTGTCAAAGCGAGGATTGCGGGGCCTCCCAAATACAGCTGCTGCGCCGCAACAGGGGCAGGTCACAGCATTGAATCCGACATTGACAGAGGTTAAGTAAATGATTGTTTACCCGGTTAAACATAGCCCGTTGTTGCGCCAGCCAGAACATTTTATTGCCAGGGATGAATTAAAAACGCTGATCAAAAAGGTGACGCATAACCTGGTCAATATTCATGACGAAACTGGTGAGTTCTTGCTGCGTCTGGACGATGGACGCGTAATTGATACCAAAGGCTGGGCGGGATGGGAGTGGACGCACGGCGTCGGCTTGTACGGGATGTATCAGTACTATCTGCAAACCGGCGATGAAACGATACGCGATATCATCGATAGCTGGTTTGCCGATCGCTTTGCTGAAGGTGCAACCACCAAAAACGTTAACACCATGGCGCCATTTTTAACGTTGGCGTATCGCTATGAAGAGACGCGTAATCCAGCGTATCTACCGTGGCTCGACTGCTGGGCTGAGTGGGCAATGCATGAGATGCCGCGTACCGAGTTCGGCGGTATGCAACACATTACGCTGGCGGAAGAAAACCACCAGCAGATGTGGGATGACACGCTGATGATGACGGTTTTACCGCTGGCGAAGATTGGCAAGTTACTCAATCGCCCTGACTACATCGAAGAGGCAACGTATCAGTTCCTGCTGCACGTGCAAAACCTGATGGATAAAGACACGGGGCTGTGGTTCCACGGCTGGAGCTATGAAGGAAATCATAACTTTGCCAATGCCCGCTGGGCGCGTGGCAACAGTTGGTTAACTATTGTGATCCCGGACTTCCTCGAATTACTTGATTTACCAGAAAACAATGCCGTTCACCGCTATCTGGTACAGGTCCTGAACGCACAAATCGCGGCGCTGGCGAAATGCCAGGATGAAAGTGGGTTGTGGCATACCTTGCTGGACGACCCGCAGTCGTATCTGGAAGCATCGGCAACTGCCGGATTTGCTTATGGGATCCTCAAAGCTGTACGTAAACGCTATGTTGGGCAAGAGTATACGCTGGTGGCCGAAAAAGCCATTCGTGGCATTGTGCAGCATATTTCACCGGAAGGTGAACTGCTGCACACCTCGTTTGGCACCGGGATGGGACACAATCTCGATTTCTACCGCAACATCCCTCGGACTTCTATGCCTTACGGACAAGCGATGGCGATGCTGTGTCTTACCGAATACTTGCGTAAGTATTTTTGATATCGGTATTCGATGGCGCTACCGCTATCGGACCTGATGGTTGAGTCGTCACTGTGTGTACCGTGTTGTCCTGCGGGGCAAAGAGATGATCCATGATTTGACGCATAACCGGCGCGGCGGTGACACCATCGCTGCCGCCGTTTTCCAGAATTAACGCCACCGCGACCTTCGGGTTCTTATAGGGCGCAAATGCGGTATAGAACACGTGGTCGCGCAAGCGGACAGGGATCATCTTCGCATTGTAGGTCTGATTTTCTTTCAGGCTAAAGACCTGCGAGGTGCCGCTTTTCGCCGCAATGCCGTAAGGTGCGGTGTGAAAGAACTTATAACCTGTACCATTTGGTTCATTCGCCATGCCGAACATCGCCTGACGCACCAGTCCCCAGTAGGGTGACGAGGCTGAGGCGATTTGTGACGGTGCTTCTGGAGCCTGATACGGCGTGAGGGTTTTGCCATTTTCTTCATCGAGTAGCAGGTGAGGGACGATAACCTTGCCGTTGTTAATCAGTGCGACCATGGCTTTTACCATCTGGATAGGAGTGGCAATCCAGTAGCCCTGGCCGATGCCAACTGAGATAGTATCCCCCTGATACCAGGCTTTTTTATGCACTTTTTGCTTCCATTCGCGGCTCGGGAGCAGACCGTTATACTCCTCATCAAGATCGATACCGGTCGGTTTACCGTAACCAAACTGGCTGAGCATGCTGTTAATCCGGTCGATCCCCATCATATACGCCACCTGATAGAAGAACGTATCGGCAGACTCTTCTATCGCTTTGGTGACATCCAACATACCGTGGCCCGTTTTTTTCCAGTCACGGTAATGTCGCTCGGTGCCGGGTAGCGTCCAGTTAGGAGCACCGAAGAAACTGGTCTGCGGCGTGATCACACCGTTTAGTAATGCTGACATCGCCATATACGGTTTGACCGTTGAAGCGGGGGGGTACAATCCCTGTGTGACGCGGTTGATTAATGGCAGGTCTTTATCCTGGAGTAGCTTGTTATAGTCCTGATAGCTAATGCCTTTGACAAACGGATTAGGGTCATAGCTGGGGTTTGAGACCATCGCCAGTACAGAACCGTCGTGTGGATCTTCAACCAAAACGGCGGCACGCTGGCCAGCCAACAAGCTCTCAATATATTGCTGTAAATGTAAATCCAGCGTCAGATGGATATTTTTTCCGGCAACGGGCGGCACATCTTTGAGCAGGCGTACGATGCGTCCGTGGTTATCTACTTCCACCTCCTGATAACCGGTCTTTCCATGCAGTTCATTTTCGTAATAGCGCTCAATACCTTGCTTACCGATATTGTGATCGGCGGCGTAGTTCTCAGCCTGACCCTTTTGATCCAGAGCTTTCAGGTCGTTGTCATTGATTTTTGAAACATAGCCAAGGACATGTGCCAGCGCCGCGCCATAGGGATACTGGCGGTCTTCGTAGCTATTGATGTTTACGCCGCTAAAATGAAACTGATTTACCGAGAAACGGGCGATTTCCACATCGGTAAGCGCATTTTTTAGCACGACCGGACGATAGCGGCTGCTGGCTTTTAGCTCATGGCGAAACTGATCAATATCATCAGGAGTGAGGTCAACGATGGGCGTGAGCTGCTGGATCAACGCATTCATATCGCTGATTTTATAAGGCGTAACGGAAATATCGTACCAGGTGACGTTGCGCACCAGCGGGATGCCGTTGCGATCGTAAATCATGCCACGTGTGGGGGCGACGGGTAGCATTTTGATGTCGTTTGCATTCGACCGGGTGGTGTAATACTGGTGCTGACAGATTTGTAAGTTATACAGATTGTAAATCAGGATGCCAAAACAGATGACCACCAGGCCAAAGGCCACCAACACACGCCGCTGAAAGAGTTTTTCTTCCGCCTCAAAATCTCTGAATGTCATTGACCCGTACCCGATTAATTCGCCGCCTAATGATACGGAGGCTTAAACGGGATGACAGGCAAAAAATGTTCCATATCTCTAGGGAAATGTGTCATTCCTTGTGGGCTGTTACAAATTACAGTGAACGTCGCCGCTTCTCGTAGGCCTGATTGCGCTGCCATGAGAACGGGTCAGGGAAAATAAAAAAGCCCGCGACATAGCGCGGGCTTTCACATTACTTGAGGTAATTACATACGTTCTACGGTTTCGATACCCAGTGTATCCAGACCCAGCTTCAGGGTTTTCGCCGTCAGCTGTGCCAGTTTCAGCCGGCTGTTACGAATCTCTTCGTTTTCAGCGCTGAGGATAGGGCAGTGCTCGTAGAAGCCAGAGAACAGACCGGCAACGTCGTACAGGTAAGCACACATCACGTGCGGTGTACCTTCACGCGCAACGACGGTCAGCGTTTCTTCAAACTGCAGCAGACGCGCAGCCAGCTGAGCCTCGCGATCTTCGTTGATAATCACCTGCGCATTTGCCAGCGCGCTTTCGTCGATATCCGCTTTACGGAATACGGACAGTACGCGGGTGTAAGCATACTGCATGTACGGCGCGGTATTGCCTTCGAACGCCAGCATGTTGTCCCAGTCGAAGATGTAGTCGGTGGTACGGTTTTTGGACAGATCCGCGTATTTCACTGCACCGATACCGACCGCATTTGCCAGCTTTTCCAGCTCATCGGCAGGCATGTCCGGGTTCTTCTCCGCGACCAGACGACGTGCGCGCTCCAGCGCTTCATCCAGCAGATCGGCCAGTTTAACCGTGCCGCCAGCGCGGGTTTTGAACGGTTTACCGTCTTTGCCCAGCATCATACCGAACATGTGGTGTTCCAGCGGCACCGAATCCGGCACATAACCAGCTTTACGCACGATGGTCCAGGCCTGCATTAAGTGCTGATGCTGACGAGAGTCGATGTAATACAGTACGCGATCGGCATGCAGGGTTTCGTAACGATACTTGGCACAGGCGATGTCGGTTGTGGTGTAGAGATAGCCGCCATCTTTCTTCTGAATGATAACGCCCATCGGTTCGCCTTCCTTGTTTTTATACTCATCAAGGAATACGACGGTAGCGCCTTCGCTTTCAACAGCCAGGCCTTTGGCTTTGAGATCGGCCACGATGCCAGGCAGCATCGGGTTGTACAGGCTCTCGCCCATGACGTCGTCACGGGTCAGGGTAACGTTGAGGCGATCGTAGGTTAACTGGTTCTGCGACATGGTAATGTCGACCAGTTTACGCCACATCTCGCGGAAGTATTCGTCGCCGCCTTGCAGCTTCACGACATAACTACGGGCGCGTTCCGCGAAGGCTTCATCTTCGTCGTAATGTTTTTTCGCGTCACGGTAGAAACCTTCCAGGTCAGCCAGCGCCATCTCTCCGGCATTTTCCTGCTGCTGTTTTTCCAGCCATGCGATGAGCATACCGAACTGAGTACCCCAGTCACCGACGTGGTTGGCGCGGATAACCTTGTGACCAAGGAATTCCAGCGTACGCACCGCCGCGTCACCGATGATGGTGGAACGCAGGTGACCAACGTGCATCTCTTTCGCTACGTTAGGCGCGGAGTAGTCAACCACGACGGTTTGTTTAGTCGGTTGGGTGACGCCCAGACGATCGGAAGCCAGCGCCTGCTGAACGTGCTGCGCCAGAAATGCCGGGGCGAGAAAAATGTTGATAAAGCCCGGGCCTGCAATTTCAACTTTGCTGGCAATCCCGTTGAGATCCAGATGAGTCAGCACCTGCTCAGCCAGTTGTCGCGGCGCCATACCCAGTTTTTTAGCGACAGCCATCATGCCGTTAGCTTGATAGTCGCCGAACTGTACTTTTGCTGACTGACGAACCTGTGGTTCGCAATCTGCAGGCGCGCCTGCAGCAATCATGGCCTGACTGACTTTTTCTGAGAGAAGAGCCTGAATATTCACCGGAATACCTTACATTTATGAAGCGGTCTAAAATTCACCGCACCAGTTTAAGAATTAAGGGCGGGAGTATACTGCAAATGCCCGTTGCCGTCAGCATTGTGTGTACCGCCAGTAGCCTGAAATATAAACCATGCAATGGCGTAAATTTATCCATGATGTGTTCGGAGAAAACAGCGGTTGGATGGCGCAGCGCAACAGAGTAAATTAGCGACTTTGAACATGGATATGAGCTTTTAATATGGCGAACTGGCAAACCGTTGCAGAACTACAGGATATTTCTGCAGATTTACCGCATTTCACGCAGGCATTAACGGAACTTTCTACCCGTCTTGGGCTGGATATCACAGGCCTGGAAGCCGATCACATTTCCTTGCGTTGCCATCAAAATACCACTGCAGAACGCTGGCGTCGTGGGTTTGAACAGTGCGGTGAATTGTTGTCAGAAAACATCATTAACGGCAGACCTATTTGTCTTTTTAAACTGCATGAGCCGGTTTGTGTGCAACATTGGCAATTTTCCATCGTCGAACTGCCGTGGCCGGGCGAAAAACGTTACCCACATGAAGGCTGGGAACATATTGAAATTGTTCTGCCGGGTGAGGCACAAACGCTGAATGCGCGAGCGCTGGCGCTGCTTTCCGATCACGGTCTGAGTCAACCTGGTATATTTGTGAAAACCAGCTCGCCAAAAGGAGTACGTGAACGTTTACCGAATCCGACGCTGGCGGTTAGCGATGGTAGCGTGACGATTAAATTCCACCCGTGGTCGATTGAAACCATTGTGGCAAGCGAGCGTCAGGAGTGAGCATGGCTATACTGGAAATCTGCTGTTACAGCATGGAGTGCGCGCGCACGGCGCAGCAAAACGGCGCGGATCGTATTGAGCTTTGCTCGGCACCCAAAGAAGGGGGCTTAACGCCTTCACTGGGCGTCTTGCGTTCTGTTCGCCAGCACATTTCGATTCCCGTCAATCCCATTATTCGTCCACGTGGAGGCGACTTTTGTTACACCGAAGGTGAATTCGCTGCAATGCTGGATGATATAGCGATGGTCAGAGAACTAGGGTTCTCAGGGCTGGTGACCGGCATTTTAGATGCGAATGGCGATGTCGATATGCCGCGCATGGAGAAAATAATGATCGCCGCCGGTTCACTGCAAGTCACTTTTCATCGTGCCTTTGATATGTGTGCTAACCCACTCAATACGCTTAAAAAATTAGCTGATTTGGGCATCGCCAGAGTACTCACCTCCGGGCAAAAATCAGATGCGGCGCAAGGTTTAACAAAAATAATGGAACTTATTGCGCAGCCTGGTGCTCCAATCATTATGGCCGGAGCGGGGGTTCGCGCCTCGAATTTGTCCCTGTTCCTTGATGCTGGGGTGCAGGAAGTCCACAGTTCTGCCGGAGTATGGCTGGCTTCACCAATGCGTTATCGCAATTCGGGGTTGTCGATGTCTTCGGATGCGCAGGCGGATGAGTATTCTCGCTATGCGGTAGACGGGGCGGCGGTTGCTGAAATGAAAGCAATCATTGCACACCATCAGGCCAGCTGATTTTACCGTTGCATCATGTCGCCCAATATGATGCTTGCTCGTACCAGGCCCCTGCAATTTCAACAGGGGCCTTTTTTTCTCCTTCTCCTGCATATTTCGGTCTGCAACTGTGTTGGCTTTCCTCGCTCACCCCGGTCACGTAGTTATCTACGCTCCCAGGGATTTGCTGCGTCGCCGCCTTGTTGCAAACCGAACTATTTTGGAGAAATGGTGCTATACGTAATAGTCATTTGACAAAAATGACTACGGTTTACGCGCAATCAATACCGCACGCAGTGGGGCGGGGTAGCCTTCCACCGTCTTACTGTGGTCGTTCGGGTCAAGGAAGTCGGCCAGCGATTCGGTAATCATCCATTCGGTGCGGCGCTGTTCTTCGGTAGTGGTCACACATACGTCGGCAATGCGCACATCAACAAACCCGCATTTTTCCAGCCAGTTTTTTAGCGCCAGTGCAGACGGGATAAAGTAAACGTTACGCATCTGGGCGTAGCGATCGCCCGGCACCAGCACGGTATTTTCATCGCCTTCGACGACCAGCGTTTCCAGTACCAGTTCGCCATCTTTAACCAACTGATCCTTTAACTGCCACAGGTGTTCCAGCGGCGAGCGGCGGTGATAAAGCACGCCCATGGAGAATACGGTATCAAAGGCGTTGAGCGCCGGAAGTTGCTCAATGCCTAGCGGCAACAGGTGAGCACGCTGGTCATTGCCCAGCAGTTTACGCACCGCCTCAAACTGGCACAGGAACAGTTGGGTCGGGTCGATACCGACCGCCAGATGTGCGCCCGCGCCAATCATGCGCCACATGTGATAGCCACTGCCGCAGCCGACATCAAGAATGGTACGTCCGGTGAGATCAGACAAGTGCGGCAGGACGCGATCCCACTTCCAGTCGGAACGCCATTCGGTATCGATGTTGACGCCGTACAGCGAGTACGGTCCTTTACGCCATGGCATCAGGTTACGCATCAGGGTGTCGATACGTTTAAGCTGACCTTCGCTTAGCGGCTCTTTGCTTTCTGCGGTAACGCTGCGCAGTAAGTCCAGACGATGCGGCGTTAGCTCGGGCAGAAACTCGACGGCGTTTGACCATTGTTTAAAAAGACCGTGCTGATCGCGCTGCCAGGCAGCGATTTGCGCCGGAAGTGTTTCCAGCCAATGGGACAGATGATTTTTGGCAATCAACTGATAAAAGTTACCAAAATCGATCATGCGCTAACCTCAGCTTTCAACGCCACCAGAGAGCCAAAGTTGAAGCACTGGAACCACAACTCACTGTGCTCAAAGCCGGCCTGATGCAGTCGCGCTTTGTGCGTTTCGACCGAGTCGGTGAGCATCACGTTCTCCAACATGCTGCGTTTCTGGCTGATTTCCAGTTCACTATAGCCATTGGCTCGTTTGAAGTCGTGGTGCATGTTGAACAGCAATTCGCCTACGTTCGCGTCTTCGAAGCTGAATTTTTCAGATAGCACCAACGCGCAACCGGGATTCAGCCCCTGATAAATCTTATCCAACAACGCCTGGCGCTCGGGTGGCTCAAGGAATTGCAGGGTAAAATTCAGCACCACCATCGAGGCATTTTCGATAGTAATGTTGCGAATATCGCCTTCGACAACCTCAACCGGGGTCGGTGCCTTATAGGCGTCAATATGACGACGGCAGCGCTCAACCATCGCCGGAGAGTTGTCGACAGCAATAATTTTGCAATTCTCGTGATGAATATTGCGACGCACCGAGAGCGTCGCCGCGCCCAGAGAACAGCCCAGATCGTAGACCTGCGTGTTGGGTTGTACGAAACGTTCGGCCAACATGCCAATCATAGAAATAATATTGGAATAGCCAGGAACGGAACGCTGGATCATATCCGGGAAGACTTCAGCTACCCGTTCATCAAAGGTCCAGTCACCCAGACTGGCGATAGGCGCAGAAAAAAGCGTGTCGCGGTGAGACATAACGTAAAAATCCGGGAAAAATAAAGTGGCGTATTGTGCGCTAATGCAGGGAGAAAACCAACTCCCAGGGCATATACCAAAGATTCGCCAGCACCATTAGCAACAGCGAACACCAGGTTGCGCTCATGCCTGAACGGCGCCAGCGGAAAAGCCGGTGGTGGAATCCGTAATAATGCATCAGTCGTCCGGCAATCAACATCAGCCCGCAAAGATGCACCATCCACGTCTCTGCGCCGTTCATTTCCATAAATAACAGCAGCACTAACGCGACGGGAATATATTCCACCGCGTTACCGTGAATGCGGATAGCGCTTTGCAGTTCGCTAAAACCTCCATCGCCATAGGCAACGCGATATTGCATGCGCAGGCGAACAACGTCAAAGGAGAACTTTATTAACAATAACGCACCCAATACGGCATAAAGCGCGCTTACCATACAAACTCCCTTTTAAAATGGCTGCTGGCATTGACTATGATAGGTGGCATTTTCAGAAAAGAGAAGATTGCTGTGGAATAGACGGTGCTGATCCGATCTCTGGCAGAGCATTGCGTAAATCTGCCCATAGCGTATCGACAAGCTCCGGGGCCTGCGCGATGTCCGGCGTATGCAAAAACAGATACGGCGTCGTGGTGTGATGCCATAGCGACAGCTTGGTCAGCCAGACGGCAAAAAGCGCGCTGTTTTGTGCCATATCATCGCTACCGATAAAGCGTACCATCGGATGGTTTGCCGTCACCACCGCATGCACCGGAACCTTCGGTTTCTTGCGCTGGGCGTCACGTATCGCTTCGGTATGTGGGATTGCGGCATGTACCGGGCGGCTGTCCAGAATCACCCGGTTTACTCCACGCTCGTGTAACCCGCGATTAAATAGCTGTTCGGCTTCGCCTTTGGCAAAGAAGTCTGGATGGCGAACTTCCACACCGTAGGTAAAGCATTTGGGGAGCGCATCGAGAAACTGCCACAGGGCAGGCAGGTCGCGTGGGCTAAAAGTCGCGGGTAATTGCAGCCAGTATTGTCCAATGCGCGATTCCAGCGGCGACATGCGCATAAAAAATTCCTGTACCAGGTCATCACAATTACGCAGCGCGGCCTTATGCGAAATGGTCGCCGGAAACTTAAAACAAAATCGAAACGTATCGGTGGTCTGTGCCTGCCAGCGGGCAACAATATCGGCTTTAGGCAGCGCATACAGCGTGGTATTGCCCTCCACGCAGTTAACATGACGGGCGTTAGGGGTTAACTTACTGATTTTAATAATCCTCCCGTACTGTTCTCGTGGCTATGGGGCATCAATGGGGCAAAATCTGCCAGCTTCTGATTCAGCATTGCGATCTGCTCTGCGCTGCTGTCAGCCATCCATGCACCGTAAACATTGAACACCATCTGCGCGCTCGCATGCCCCATCTGACTGGCAATAAAACTCGGGTTTGCACCAGCAGATAATGACCAGCACGCATAGGTATGTCGTGACTGGTACGCCTTTCTGTGTCTGATCCCCGCGCGCTTTAGTGCCGCTTCCCAGGAGTCGCCTACTGAATCGACCCGGTAGATAAATCCGACCTGCTTACTGCGTCTGACCACATGCGGGTTAAAGACGAATGTACACTCATGGTTCACCGAACGGCCATACTCACGTAACTGAACTTCAATGTGATGTTGCCTGCCCAGCCTTGTCATTTCAGCCTGATTTTTCAGGATACTGATTGCGGGCTGGATAAGATGCACCACTCGATCTGTGCTTGCCTCGGTTTTCGGTAGAGTGAACTCACCAAGTTTCGTATAATTACGCCTGACGGTAATTGTTCCTGCCTTCAGGTCGATATCTTCCCAGGCCAGGGAGACCAGTTCCCCGTGACGCATTCCTGTGTACACTGCTAATGACCACAGGTTTTTCGTCTGCTGATGCCGGCATGCATCTATCAGGCGAATAAATTCATCACGAGACAGAGGATCTGGTTCTGCCCTGGCTTTTTTCAGAGGTTTAATTCCCTCGAATGGGTTCACCTCTAAGTAACCGTGATCCGCAGCAAACTGAAACATTCCGGCCATTGTCGTCATGTAATAGTTCACAGTAACAACGCTTCGCCCTTTTGCCGGGGCTTTATTTTTCGTCGGACTCTGATAACCAGTTAGCAAATCTTTCCTAAGATACAGCAATTCCTCTTTGGTTACTGCTGACACCAGGCGATTACCTCCGATCCTCGGCACCATATTCCTTGCGACAGATTCATAGCGATTGAATGCGTTCGCGCAGATTTCCATCCGTTTCAGATCCAGCCATTTTTCTTCAAGTTCTTTCACTGTAATGTCTTTTTTACTTACACCAAAAGCCTTGAGGTTAGGGGAGTCAGGAAACTGGGTTGCATAATCAAAGGTTCCTGTGCGGATGGCAAAACATACTGATGTCCGCAGTTCCCCGGCTATCTTTCTGTTCTTAGCGATGTCAGGGACACCGAGACTTTCCCTGACACGCTTACCTTTAAAATTAAACCAGATGCGTAATGTGCCACCGTGGTTTTCGACGCCTGTTGGATATGTGACTTTATCCATTGGTGTTACCTCCAGACGCCCAAGAGCGATACGAGCTTACCTTTTTCATGGCATCAAATCACCCTGGCTGCTTGCTTTTCATTGAAGCGACCCAGGCATCTACAGCCTTTCTGTTATACATGCACTCACTGGAAGGTTTGGGATTTCCGTCAGGCGATACGTGGATATACTCCCTCCCAACCATCCAGCATTCTTTTCTGGCCCGGAGGATGGTACCGGGCTTGAGCCCGGTCACCGCGATCAGAACACTTTCACAAACCCAATCGTTAGGAGCTAACTGAATAACATTGCTCATATACCCGCCTCACACCAAGTCAAGGCCACGGCAGTGGCGCCACACATCAAACATCCGCTTTACCACTTCCCTACAGTAAAAACCGTCGCAATCTCGCGTAAGGTCGTAGCGGTTTCCGTACCGCTGACGCACCCAGATTTCAAATGCCTTATTCAATTGATCCCTCCAATTTTTCATCAACCCGACGAACGCAACGCTCAAACGACGACGGCGTAACAATCTTTTTCAACTCAGCAACCAGGTAATCGTTGTGTCGCTGGTGGAGTTGCATGTTGTTTTCTTTTTCGATCTGGCGGAGAACAGCAAGACGGGCTGTGATGATGCGACGCTTCGCTTTTACAACCCGTAAGGCATTCTCTGCCTTTTTGCGCCACGCACTCCATTCACTACTACTGTTTGAGTTGGACAACTGGTCTTCAATGCTCAGTTGTGTTTCTTCAGCGATTACCAGTTGCTGGAGGCAGTCATTTACAGAGTTCAGATTGTCTGTATTGATAAATGATTTTTGCATCACTTCACCTCCACACCGATCCCTGCGATAACACAGGCTCGTTCTATAGCTTCTTTTACCCAGCGCTTATAGCTTTCCGGATGGAATACCTCGCTTTTCCCGGTACCGCTCCAGAACGCCTTTGACGTGATATCTGGCAGGGTGATGGTCAACGGTTTACCAGAAGTGACATCGCTAACCACTCTCTCCCAGTGGTCGCCAGTCTGCGATTCAAGACGCTGAATTAACCCCCCAATACTTAAAGGGGCGATCAACTGCTGGCGTAAGCGCTGAATCTCCGCCGCCATGTAGTAACCGGTTTTGCTCCAGGTATCTACATCATCACCGGCCATATCCGGTTCCATCGTCGCCATCAGAACGGCGTCGTGATAGTCCTGGCTGCCATTGGTGATCGCGACAGCGTAGGTATCACTGTTTTCGCGCTTATAGATAAGCACGACAGGGTTAGTGATTTTGCTCATTTCGCCGTCTCCCGCTCAGCTTCGATGATGGCATCTACAGCCATCACCAGAGTTCTGGCTAGGTCGTCGTAATCCTGCCAGGCATCATTGCTAAAAAAATTCGTGAGCATTACCGGCGCTATCTGCGCAACGAGGTGCTGGCGGTAAGTCATGCCACGGGGGGTATCGATGCGCGGGCATGGATATGCTGGTTGTTGGCCCTTGCTCATCGTTTCACCTCACGCTGTACGGTTTTATAAGCCCGCAGTATGTCGCGGGATTTGCCGGACAAAACCGACTTCATGAAGAACATGCCGCTGCGGGTTGCAATGATGCCTGGCGTGCAGAGCAGGGTGGCGTCAACCACCCGGTTATGTTTACGGAATTCAAACGCAGTGCTGGTGATCACAATGTTAGCTACGGCGCCGTAGTCCTGATATTCGATTTTCATGAAATTGAGTCTCCAGCAGTTTCTTTTACGTAGTTTTCCCATCCACCATAGCTGTTAACCATTTCGCCAAGCCGGGAGAAACAGGCGTTCATCCAGCGTGTACCTCGCGGAGTAAGTGACGGTATTGTCCCCCAGTCGATAAATCCCGAATTGCTGCGATGCAGATATTTAATGAGGTCAAGAATGTTGATGTAATGCGCACGGCGATGTTCCAGGCTCCATCCTTTATCTTTGAGGTAGGAGTCAATAAAACCCTGTAGCGCAGACTGGTTAAGCGAGATATCGCCGTACTGGTGGCGGTACACCGGGCGACGGTGCAGGCTGATCAGATAGAACAGATACGCATCGCACACCCATGTTAAGGCCTGCTGGTGGGCCTCCTCGATCGAACCTGCGGGCAGCCAGATATCGTTATTCACCGTGATGACCCTCCCCGAAGATCTCTTTCGGATCTTTACGCAGAATGAAGCCGCCAAACTCAGGGTGCTGCCAGCGCTTGCGTTTACCGCTTGGGCGAACGGATTCTTCCAGCAGCACCTGAAATGCGTGCAGGAACGATTCACGATGCACGCACAGACCGCGAACGCCAGGTAATTGCCTTGATGGCAGGTTTGCGAACCGAACAAGCCGACGACAGGAAGGATCGGAAAGCCCTGTTTCCCACGAGATTTTATGCACCGGAACGAACTCAGCATCGGTATTCACGAATTCAGTCGAACTAATACGTTGCTGTGATACAGAGGAAGATACTGGCGAAGCAGCAACCAGGTTGGTGCCACTCACTTCCATTACTGCTTTCATCGTCGCTGATGCGGTTGCTTCGGCCACAACACGGGCCAGCGAAAGAATGTCATGGTTCATGCTGATTTCCTGCTGGTGTGATTTAGCTACTGGCACTTCTTTGCTGTATGTGCCTGTGGTCATGATGGCAGGGAGTACATCTTCACAAACCCAGTCCTGTACGCGTTCAGCCGATGGAAGCTGGCTTCGCAGGATAAGGCGGAACAAGTCGGCCTGACCAGCAAGCTGAGTACCGCGCGGTTTTTCACCAAACCCCAATTCTAACGATTCGTTATAATCAAGTTTAATCAATGCCTTGCAGTGGTCTTTCAGCGCTTTTGCTGGGTTCGTATAACCGAGGGATTTAGCCAGTTCTACAGCGTCAAACGCTGGCTTTCCCTCATAAAGAATTCCGCTCATAGAAAAATTGAGTTCTTCTGAGCTAAAGGTCATAAGTTGGTTATTCATCGTTATTTCCCTCAGTGCATAACTGGCATTTCTGGCATGCCGTTGGCGTTAATCTCTCCGATGTAGTCATCGTGAAGCATCTCAAGTCCTTTTCGCCCAAAGGGTGACATCCTGAATCCGTCGCCGGGATCTGCAATCACCATGTCCTTGTACATGCGCAGCGCCAGCGCTGGACCTTCCTCAGCGCCGTATTTCTCGATCGCGATATCTTCAACATGGTTAGCGAGAGAAAAGCGCAGCGGGCCGGGGTAGATGCTCAGGTCGCCTTTCTTACCCGAGTAAATGACCGCGATATCAACGCCGCCGTCTTCGTTCGGGATTTCGATAGTGCCGTTCTTATCCTTCTCTTCATTGATGAATACCGTTGCTACCAGCCAGCGCCACAGAATGAGTTCTTTCTCTGTGCCTAAAGAAATCCAACCAGCTGCTACTGCATCCATAATGCAGGCCAACCAACGCAGACCCTCTGAGTTGCGGGAGTCAAAGCGTGAACCATCGAATTGTTTAACCGCGCCAGACCAGCCAATTACGCGACTTCCGATCTTGATGCCGTTTGGTGAAGTTTCTGGCGCGTCGTAATTGCTGCTCATCGAACACCCTCCGGTTTACTGGCCTGTAGTTCGTCAACCTCTTTAACGAAGCGGTCGTGCATGGCGTCCCACTTCTCACACCATTTCGTCATGTCACGCTTAATGGCCAGAATGCGACGAAGACGTCGAACACAGCGCTGGTGGGCTCCGATGTACTCAACTGTTACACCTCCTCGCTGCCAACAATTCAGTTCTGGATTGAGATGGTGGACGGCCTGCACATCCGGGTAGCGCTGCTCGAAGCCGGAACGACTGAAAGCTTCGGTGGTCATGAAGAACGCCAGATAGCGGATCGCCGTATCCCGTGTGAAGCATTTTTTAGTGCGCCCGTGTCGTACTGCCACGAACAAAGGGCCAACTGGCGTATCATGTTTCTGTAACGCGAGGTCTATCGCGCTTACGGTACGGTTGTCAGTCATTCGATATTTCCTCAAGACGTAGCTCCATTTCGCGAGCCATTTTGATAAAAGTGTCCAGTGCGCAAATATGTTCGTCGTCGAGCAGCCGGCGGTCGCATGTCACACGCCCTTTTTCGATGTAAAGAACCACGCGTCCGGTGAAATCCGGAAGCACATGCAGATCCACGTTGAGGACTGGGGGGGGGATCTGAATCCCGGGCATAATTATTTGTTGTGAGGTCATCAGTTAATTCCTCCACATACGTATTTCTCTTTCGCGTGTTTAATTAATTCCGCAAAAATCTCGTCAACAATCATCTTTCCTGTTTCGGTCAGATATTCGGTGTGTCCATTGATATCGACGCTTTTCATATACGTCTGGCGAAGAAATGTTTCCGCTTCTGTGTTGAATTCAGTCCGAGCCTGTTTTTCGAAGCGCAGCAAAAGTTTCATCATTGATTCTTCGTTAATCTCGATAACCTGAATATTGTTATCGGGCATATTTACGGATAGGCAATAACCTCCTGTCTTACGCTTCATTCGATTTAATGTCGCAATAGCAATGCAGCGGCGATAAATTTCAATGGTGTTGTTTTTCATTGTCATTACCGCCCGTAAGCCTTGCGCAGAAAAAGGTTTGCAATATGCAGATAACTATTTCCATAAGAGGCAAAAAGTTTTGCTGTGTTGTGTGCTGCTTTATCTTTCAGAAACGTCATTATTGCCCCCCCCCCTTTTTTGAGGTGTTCTCCATGGTCATTTGGGTCATGAAGCAAAGCTCATTAAGTAACGAGGTGAATCTTCCTGCTACCTTCACATCAGTGCGTGTGATTGCGGGCATAAGTAACTGGGTAAATTCAGCACGCAGCTCATGCGCATATTTATTGGCACACTCTGCTGTTTTGTGAGCTTTGTTTATGTAAAGAATCTCGTCATCCTGATTAGCTGGATGGACCTTGTTATTCATGACTTCACTTCTGACGATAATATTCATTTGCATTTCCTCAGGGTGAGTGATGCCACACCAGTTAAGGCGTTAATTATTTATTTGTTAATTACGAGTTTATTTTTTCAGCTTTCTTGCTGATTACTTCTTGTAGCTCGTCGAGCTTTTCAAAAACGATAGTCAGAGTTCCTATTGCAGATAATTCCTGCGGAATGCAGTCCATCGCATTACAAACCGCCATTTTGCAGTTTCCGGCTTCTGTAGCCCAGTTGTTAAGCACGCCAGATGTTAACCTCTTGCTTGCCCCTGTGGATGAATTATCGACGATGGCGTGCTGGGTAATGCGCGTCTGGTGTAGCATAGTGACGTATTCATTAACACCATCCAGTGTTTTCTGCATTGAGCGAATAAGGCAAGCAATTGCATTATCGGCTTCTGGTGGCAATTCATTGATACGGTAAATAACCTCAAGTAGTGAGGTATTCTCCACAATATCAGCTGCGATACTTTCGAGAATTTCAACTGGAGTTTTCATTTTCTATTCTCCATCTCGTTAGCATGGGCTGCTTCTGCGTATTGCTTGGCCAGAATAAAAATGCAATCACCAAGATCTGAATGGTCTTCTCCATCGGTAACCGAAATAATTAATCCCGCTTCAATCATCACCGCTATCTGATGAAAAGCGGTTTCCGGTTCGAGGGTGAGGCCTTTAAAAGTTTTCATCGCCTGCTTTGTCGGTTCTGCAACCTTGTGATTCACACGGTTTTTGATAATCTTACCACCAGCAATTACGATATCTGCCGCATCAATTTCTCTCTCAACGGCGGGGTTGAGTGCCTCACCGATGTAATCTGAACTTTCAATATGGAGTACGGTTATGTCTTCAAGCTTATTCATGGCATCCTCGGCTGATCTGTACGTTCTGCTATATAGCGAGTCTCAAAAGTGTTTTCATATTGAGACCACCTCTGCAATGATCCGAAAAAATCTTCGTATGTACCTCAATGGTAAGAGCGGTGATTACGTCACGCTTGCGATGGGCTCCTCTCGTGATGAGATGCATGATCTGAGGCGCCAGATCGTTGCTGCGCGGAATGCTGGCACTGTGATTGATGGGCTGGAGTGGCAGGAGGCTGACGATTAACCTCAGCACCCAATAACCAAATTGGATCGCACTTCAGCGCATTAGCCAGCGGAATGACCATGCCTGCTGGTGGCTCGGTGATCCCACACTCCCAGTCGGAAATGTTATCGCTGTAGGTACCCAGCAAACGAGCAAGTTCTGCTTCACCGAGTCCGAGGTTTTCGCGGGCGAGCTGGATGTGATCACCAATGCTCAAACCGGCGGTGTAGGGGGCGAATAGCGGCGTGGATTGAGTTTTAGCCGGGAGAAGCAGTTCTAGTTTGTGGATAACATCTAAAATTAGGGTGTCTGCAATATGTCGACTATCAACATCCTGCTGCACGGATAATTTCTGCAAAAACTGCAATTGCTGTACGCCGATAGAAAGCGACTCCATTAAGCAATCATCTATTTCAGGCTTCATAAGACTATCTCCTTAGGGTGTAGGGATAGTCTTAATCAAGATATCTTGAAAATCAAGCAAAAAACTTGAATTGATGTGTGGGGTTCTTTTACTCTTTGAATTTCATGGATTTTATATCTTTAATTTTCGCCACAACTTCAGAGTGATAATCTTCAAGAAGAGTCTCAGCGTACTCAACTACCTTCAAACGGTACTCGCGGGGCAATATATCAAATATGGTACTTAGCTTATCTAGATCATACTTAGTATATTTGTTTGCAACACTCCCGGAGCTAGCTGTTAAGTGCTCAAGCCCCTCAAGGAGCCATATAGGCGTACAGTCCAAGGCTTTACATAATCGGTTGATTTTATCACCAGTGGGCGAGGTATCTCCTCTCTCCCATAGCGAGACAGCCGCCATAGAAACCCCTACATCGTTTGCCAACTCCTTCAGTGTCTTGCCTTGTTCCTTCCTTCTCCGGCGGATTCGCTCCCCCATTGTCTCTAAAATTCTCTCTCCCATTCTACATTCCTCTTGGCATTAGGGGTTAACTTGATTAAACTTGAATTTAATTGATTTATTCGAGTGGATTATACCTTTATGTACAAATCAAGTGTAGTTGATTTTTTTGGTTCGCAAAGGAATGCATCCATAGCGCTTGGCGTGAGTGATCAGGCGGTCTCCCAGTGGCCAGAGCTAATCCCCAAAGGTGCAGCTCTCGAGCTGGAGAAGATCACCAATGGAGCTCTCAAGTGCGATCTGGGGTTGTATTCAGAGGGCTCGCGCCGCGGCAAGCGCAGATCGGCGGAGGCGTGACATGTCACAGAAATTAACAAGTTACGGAAAACCGAAAAGCGCCAGGATTAAGCGACGCTTTCCGGTGATGCAGATAACAAAAGCCTGCGTGATTAGCTCTTGCCTTCTTAAGGTCTGGGCCCGGCGGAGTTTCGTAAATTTTGAATGTGTCTTTGTAGATCGGAAATCAGGCTTTCAGCCATTTCTGGGGTAAGGGCGAAAAAGTGCGTTTCCTGCTCCTGCTTTGACCCCATCTCCATTGCCTGTATTGGGGAGGGCAGATACTGGAGCTTTAGAGCAAGCGTGCCATACCACGGCAATACTCCTGCTTGCCACCCAGTAACCGGGAAAACGGGAATATCGTCTTTTTGTGACATATCGAACCTCCATCGGTTCTTGGTTGTGGAAAACCAAGAGTATCACCGGAGGATGGTTCGGCACCAATGAGGAAATCAAGATGGACCCGACAGATTTCATAGCAAAACACATCACCGCGCGGCTGGCGTCAGAGGGATTTCCAGAGCAGGTGTGTCAGGGGGGGGGCTGGTCGGCGTTGACCACTATCGCCGGATGTCGCAGGCAAGTCGCAAGGGGGGAGCTTTTGACAATTGTCTTTTCCGTGCTCGTCAGTGGGCTATTGGGCAGACGACAACAGCAGAACGCAAGGCAAAGAAAAGGCCGAAGAGAGGGATCAACTCGCCCAGCCTTTATTAACTTAACTACTGTTCATACCTGCATAAATCTACCTAGCGAGGTAAATCCGTGAAAAACAATATCAATAAACACCAGAACGTTTCAAGTGTTGATGCTGAAACACATTCCAGAATTTCGATTGCTAGCAGCGATATCACACTAAAACCATGTCCATTCTGCGCAACGTCTGAGGTTCGCCTCGTTGAAGTTAAATATTTTTTAGATGGTGATGACGGTTACTACGTTGCCTGTACCCACTGCAACGCTAACCAGTTTCCCGACAGCAAAGCACGCGCTATTCACGACTGGAATCAGCGCGAGAAACACGATACAGAACAGGCGGGTGCAGCATGAGCAAACTTCTTCTGAATACGGTGATGTACAACCGAGATCTGGTGCCGCTTGGTGGCATTAATTGCGCTATCTATCTTTCAACCCTCCTTTATCACTACCGGGACTGGAGTGTTAATGATGGCTGGATGATGCTGAATATTGACCTAATCCAGAACATTACCGGGCTTACTCCCGAAGAGCAGCGCGCCGCCCGCATCATCTTGCGTGATCTTGGCGTTATTCGTGACGGCATGGCTTTTGATGAGCCTGCGCTATATGTCGATCTGCGTAATCTGGACGCTTTGCTTGAGGGGGACGCGCAATGACTACCACCACACCGACCGATACCGTCATGGCTATTGGTCAGATAAATTTTACCGGGAATGTGACGCCTGCAAGTTGGTGGCGATATATCACGCTGCCAAGTGGGCGCCCGGATCAGACCGCGATAACGTTGCTCTCCGAGATTATTTATTGGTATCGCCCTTCAGAGGTGAGGAATGAAGCGACGGGCGCACTACAGGGCTACAGAAAGCGTTTTCGGGGTGACAAATTGCAGCGTAGCTATCAATCATTCGCTGATCAGTTTGGGTTTGGTAAGCGCGAAACGGCGGATGCGCTCAAGCGACTGCGCGATGCCGGGCTGATCACGCTGGAATTGCGCACGATAGAGGCGCTTGATGGCCTGAAATGCGCCAACGTTTTATTTGTTGGCGTGATTCCCTGCGCTATCGCCGCCATTACAAATCCTGTTTCGACCGATAACGTTGACGCTGTAACCCCAGTTACGTCGGAACGTAATAGCTCTTTCAAAAACGCCACCCCTGTTACGCCAAAACGGAACACCCCCCAACGCCAAAACGGAACAGGGGGTACGCCCAATGTCGATACAAATACAGAGATTACTACAGAGATTACTACAGAGATTAAAAACACTAATGGCGCATCCGCTGACGCTCCTGCACCGGCTCGCCCTGCAAAGCAGGATTATTCACCTGAATTTGAAACAGCCTGGCAGGCATATCCAAAACGTGCTGGTGGCAATTCCAAAGCGGCAGCCTACAAAGCCTGGAAAGCCCGCCTGAAAGACGGCGTTAAGCCTGAGGATATGCTGGCAGGCGTCAAGCGCTATGCGGCCTACGTCAAAGTGACTGGGAAAGCTGGCACACAGTTCGTCAAGCAGGCGACAACGTTCTTTGGACCCGATCGCCATTTCGAAGAAGCCTGGCAAACTCCATCAGCTCCCGGAGGTGGGCGTCGCAATGTGCTTCCGGTATCTGGCTTCAGTGAACAGGATTACGGACAAACAGACTGCAACTGGTGACAAGGGGAAACACAATGCTGAACATCAAACAACGCGAAGAAAGGGATTCACTACTGGCGAAACGCGAAGGACTTCGCGAGGAACTGGCGTTCGCTGTAGAACATAAAAAACCGTGGCAGTGGGGAAGTTGGGAGTCAGGCGAAGTCCACACCGTAGTGTGCGAAAAACATGGCGACTATGAGCGCATGTCGCTCATTGGTAAAGCGTTTCGTGGTACCGAAAATGTTAAACATTCCCTGTGCCCGGGGTGCGTGCGCGATGAGTTGGCGGCAGTCGATACCGGGCTGCATGCGTTGCAGGTATCTGACCTGCTGGACAACGTCGGGATCGCCCGCCGATTTGAGGGCTGTGAGTTTAGTAATTATCAAGCGGTTAATCAGGGTGCTGCAAAAAACCTTGCAGCATGCCAGCGCTATGTCAACAGCTGGTCGGAGCGTATTAACGCAGGAACGGGGCTGGTGATGACCGGGAACTGCGGGACAGGAAAGAACCATCTGGCGGTATCGATGGCAAAGAGCATTGTTCGTGAGTATCTGGCCAGCGTGGAAATCACCGATGTTATGCGCCTTACCCGGGCTGTGAAAAACACGTGGCGCCACGGTGCTGACAGTACCGAAGAAGACGTTATCGAGCGTTTCGCATCACTGGATCTGCTGATTATCGATGAGGTGGGCGTGCAATTCGGTAGTCCGACGGAAATGACCATCCTGCAGGAGGTTATCAATGCCCGTTACGAGAGCGTGCTCCCGACCATCCTGATCAGCAACCTGACCTTTGAGCAACTGAAAGAGTCCATTGGTGAGCGCATCGTGGACAGGGTTACCGATGGTGGACGAAACCGCCTGGCGTTTGGCTGGGAAAGCTATCGCGCAATTGCTACAGGGGTAACCGCATGATGACTCCGGTATGGAAAAATAATGATCTGGAAGGTGCGGTAATTGGCGCGATTTTTCTGCGCAATACCGACCCTGAGGTTCTGGGCATTCTTTCCCGTATGCCGGCGAGTGTATTTTCCGTCCGTCAGTACCGTGAAATTTATTCCGGCATTTGTCGTCAGGCTCGGGGGACCGGAGTGATAGATCCGCTGTTACTGTGTGAGATCATGCCAGAACACAGCGCAACGATACTCGAGTCAAGCCGTATCGCATGGGCTAAATCAGCTCTGACGTATTACGTTTCCACACTGGAACGTAATGCTGCCGTTCGTGACGCCGAGGCTGTAATCGAGACAGCGTTGGCTGGCATTCGCAATGCCGCCAATGGTGAAAACGCAGTCGAAGCGTTGAAAGCCGCGCAGGAGGCCATGGCTTCAATTTCACTCACTCCTGATACCGTTCAACCTGTGCATATTGATGAAATCTTACCTGCAGTAATTGACCGGGTAGATGCAAGAAATCAGGGGCTGGAAGAGGCCAAACCGCTGATGACCGGCATTGAAGAACTGGACGCTAAAACCGGCGGCATTGAACCGACAGATCTGGTCTTCATTGCGGCTCGTCCGTCGATGGGGAAAACGGAGCTGGCCCTGGACATTATCGATAAGGTATCAGAGCAGGGGCGTGGCGTACTGTTTTTCAGCATGGAGATGGCCAACATCCAGATTGGCGAGCGAATGGTATCTGCTGCTGGTGGTATGTCAGTGTCCAGACTCAAAGCGGCCGCGAAATTTGAAGATGAAGACTGGGCACGGTTATCTACAGGTATCGGGCATCTTACCGGGCGCAATATCTGGTTGGTCGATGCCACAGATCTGACGCTTGAGCAGATCCAGCAAACGGCAACCAGTCATCAGATTGCTCATCCAGAAACCGCGCTGGTGGTTATCGATTATCTGTTACTCATTAAGATCCAGAGCACGGCACGCTATGACCTCGCAGTGGGTGAATTGTCGAAGGGGTTAAAGCGCCTCGCTAAAACAAACCGCACTCCCGTTCTGGCGCTGAGTCAGCTTTCGAGAGGCGTGGAATCCAGACCTAACAAACGCCCTATGAACTCAGATCTGAAGAACTCAGGTGAAATTGAGGCAGATGCTGACATCATCATGATGCTCTATCGCGATGAAGTTTATAACCCCGAATCACCGGCAAAAGGGATCGCGGAAATTAACATCACCAAGCAGCGTAACGGCGTTCTTGGGACCGTATATCGCCGTTTCTATAACGGGCATTTTCTGCCGATTGACCAGGAAGAAGCGAAATCAAAATCAGCATCGCAGCAAAAATTACAACCGCGTCGGTATGCAAAAGCTTAAGGAGCCAACAATGGATCGTCTAATTCATGAAATGTCCTATTTGTTCACCAAAAAGCGCTTCATTGAGCTACAGGAGTCCGCACGAGACATAGCTATCAGTCATAGCGACTATCCCGAATGCTTTGGTCTTATTGCTGATGCAATTGATGAGTTCCTTGAAGCTACGCCTGAGGATGAATGGCGTGAGCGTGAAAAAATATTTATGCACTACGTTGCAATGCGTGCGTTATCGCTATGGGGAAACGGCGGTAAAGTTACCGATATCCTGTGGGCACACCCTGGCTGGTTTGGCACCGCTGAGAAAGGAGATACCATTCAATGAAACTGGAATCAGCGCTTAAACATTTCAGCCCTCAAGGGATGCACATCAGCGACGACGTGAAAGGCACCTCTCCGGATCGTATCACCGGTACAGATGTAATGGCTGCTATTGGTACCACCAGCAGCCGTGCGCGTTTTGGTCTGGCTGCTTTCTTCGGCAAGGCTGGTATCAGCAAAACTGATGAACAGCTCGCAGTTCAGGCGCTGGCGCGACATGCGATGGAGACAGCACCAAAGAACGTGCGCAAAGTTGCCGGTGGTGAGTTCGGATGGTGCATGCTGATGCTGTCGCAATTTGCCTTTGCTGAATACTCCCGTTCTGCGGCAACTAGCGTGACATGTCACAGTTGCAGCGGTACCGGACGAACCACACGCGAGCAGGTCACCCGTAAAGTTTCGTACCCATGGGGTAAAGCACCATATTGGGCTAACCGCTCTCGTGCTGTTCGTCCGTCTGACTGGGAGCACTGGACTGAGGTAACAGAGGTTGTACCGGCCGTCTGTGATAGTTGCGGAGGCAAGGGAACAATCAGCGCCCGCTGCCGTTGTAGTGGAAAGGGCGAGGTACTGGACCGCATCGCGACAAAAGACCGCGGCGCACCGGTTTTCAAAACGTGTGAGCGTTGCAGCGGCGAGGGGTATTCCAGAGTGTCATCTGCGACCGTTCACCGAGCTATCCTTAAACGTCTGCCGGATCTCCATCAGTCCTCATGGTCTCGTAACTGGAAGCCATTCTATGAAATGTTGGTTGATGCACTGCACAAGGGAGAGCGTCAGGCATCATCAGAATTTGAGAAAGCAACAACTTATTGATGCGATCGGAGCAAATGGCGACACTTTTTGCACGTTAGTGTTGACTTTGCATAAAATTGTCCTGTATGCTTCTGATTATGGAGTATAACGCCTGTAGATAATTAACCTCGAAAAGCCCGCCACGGCGCGGGTTTTTTTGTATCCGCATTTCCTGCGCACCGCCCGCGCATCCATCACGTCGAACCAATCCATTTGAAATGAGCCTTTGAGGAAGTCGGTTAGCGCTGGCGAGCCTCGACGGGCTGATTTCCTGTGCGGCAAAGGTTCATCTCAAAGTAAGGTAAACGCCATGAGTAAAACTGATCCGACAGGCAGTAAAGAGCGGCTTGTTTTTGGAGTCGGAAAGCTTGATGTTCATCCTGTGATTATTAACGGGGTAAGGACGAGAGCATATAGAGTCTGGTTCAGTATGCTTAAAAGATGCTATGGGAAAGGTTCGTCATACAGACGTGATTATGAAGGGTGTTCCGTAGATCCGCATTGGCACAAATTTAGTAACTTTAAAGATTTTTACGATAAATTTTACTTTGAAGGCGCTGAACTTGATAAGGATTTGCTTAGCCTAGGTAATAAGGTTTATTCAAAAGAAAAATGTGTATTTATTCCTCAGTGGCTTAATACCTTTATTACCATAAGAACGGATAAGGCAAGCCCTTATCCTATTGGGGTTACGACTGCCAGCAAAAGTAAAAAATACCAAGCCGCGATTAAGTTTAATGGTGAAAACAGGCATCTTGGCTTGTTTTCAGACCCTTATGATGCGCACTTAGCATGGTATAAGGCAAAAATGGATATTGCATATGGGTATAAATCCATATGTGATTCGCTTCACCCTAAATTGTATAACGGCCTAATTATAAAAATAAAAAGCTTAAAGTTAATCCCTCAATAGAAATTATCTGCCCCATACCACAATTAATCAGGCTTGACGGGAATCATCCTGACCTGCCCCCACGATTAGATACAACACTCAGTTAGTAACGTCGGAATCTTCATTCTCAGAATGACCCTTTCTCCAGCCCGCTGCAAATTCAGACGGTGTCTGATAATTCAGCGTGGAGTGCGGGCGGCATTCGTTATAATCCTGCCGCCAGTCATTAATAATTTTCCTGGCATGAACGATATCGCTGAACCAGTGCTCATTCAAACATTCATCGCGAAATCGTCCGTTAAAGCTCTCAATAAATCCGTTCTGCGTTGGCTTGCCCGGCTGGATTAAGCGCAACTCAACACCATGCTCAAAGGCCCATTGATCCAGAGCACGGCAAGTGAACTCCGGCCCCTGGTCAGTTCTTATCGTCGCCGGATAGCCTCGAAACAGTGCAATGCTGTCCAGAATACGCGTGACCTGAACGCCTGAAATCCCAAAGGCAACAGTGACCGTCAGGCATTCCTTTGTGAAATCATCGACGCAGGTAAGACACTTGATCCTGCGACCGGTGGAAAGTGCGTCCATGACGAAATCCATCGACCAGGTCAGATTGGGCGCCGCCGGACGGAGCAGCGGCAGACGTTCTGTTGCCAGCCCTTTACGACGTCTTCTGCGTTTTACGCCCAGGCCACTGAGGTGATAAAGCCGGTACACGCGCTTATGATTAACATGAAGCCCTTCACGGCGCAGCAACTGCCAAATACGACGGTAGCCAAAACGCCTGCGCTCCAGTGCCAGCTCAGTGATGCGCCCTGATAAATGCGCATCAGCAGCCGGACGGTGAGCCTCATAGCGGCAGGTCGACAGGGATAAACCTGTAAGCCTGCAGGCACGACGTTGCGACAGACCGGTCGCATCACACATCAACATCACGGCTTCCCGCTTCTGGTCTGTCGTCAGTACTTTCGCCCAAGAGCCACCTGAAGCGCCTCTTTATCCAGCATGGCTTCGGCAAGCAGCTTCTTGAGTCTGGCGTTCTCTTCCTCAAGCGACTTCAGGCGCTTAACTTCAGGCACCTCCATACCGCCATACTTCTTACGCCAGATGTAAAACGTGGCATCGGAAATGGCATGCTTGCGGCAGAGTTCACGGGCGGGTACCCCAGCTTCGGCTTCGCGGAGAATACTGATGATCTGTTCGTCGGAAAAACGCTTCTTCATGGGGATGTCCTCATGTGGCTTATGAAGACATTACTAACATCGGGGTGTACTAATCAACGGGGAGCAGGTCAATCCGCTACGTGCTTTGTTGATAAATCCAGCCCGTGAAGCCTGCTCCCTTACTACAAACAGCACCCGCTAACTATGCGAGGTGAGGCTATGAAAATGAATGACAAGAACCCTGAATTCTGGGCTGCGGTTTTGACCGGACTCAAAAATGCGTGGCCCCAGATTCTGGGGGCGTCAATGGCCGGACTCATTGCCTATGGTCGTCTGATATATGACGGTGCAACACGAAAAAATAAATGGCTTGAGGGCGTCCTTTGTGGCGCCCTTTCTTTATGCATCACCAGCGCGCTTGATGTGGTTGGCCTTCCTGTATCGATATCACCGTTCGTCGGTGGTGTGATTGGATTCGTCGGCGTAGACAAACTGCGCGAAATCGCTATCAGCGCACTCAAAAAAAGGGCAGGGGTGACCGATGACAACCAGTAATGTTTCCCGCGGTATCCGCAACAATAATCCCGGCAATATCCGCTGGGGTGACGAATGGCAGGGCCTGGCACCCAAAACACAGCGCACCGATAAAGCATTTTGCCAGTTCACCACGCCTGAGTATGGTATCCGGGCGATGATCATCATCCTGCGCAACTACCAGCGCAAGCATGGTCTGAACACTGTAAGCGGCATTATCAAACGCTGGGCCCCGCCAAACGAGAACAATACACAGGCGTATATCAACAGCGTGGCTCAGGCGGCGGGCGTTACCCCCGACAAGCGCATCGATACCAGCGACAGCCGTTTCATGATGAAATTGCTACAGGCAATCATTAAGCACGAGAACGGTAGCCAGCCTTACGGATTCGATACGTTTGTTCGCGCAGTCGAACTGGCGGGGTAATCATGAATATCGCGCTGGTGGAACAATACTGGAAACCACTGGCGCTAATATTGCTGGTGGTAGGCGCGTTTATCACCGGAAATGTCTGGAGTGATCGGGGCTGGGAAAAGAAGTGGGCTGACCGTAATAGCGTGGAATCATCGCGAACAGCGAACGCGCAAACCGCCGCCCGCATGATTGAGCAAGGGCGCATAATTGCCCGTGATGAGGCTGTAAAAGATGCACAAGCACAATCCGCTAAATCTGCTGCCACTGCTGCTGGCCTGTCTGCCACTGTTAGCCAGTTGCGCACCGAAGCAACAAAGCTTGCCACTCGCCTGGACGCCGCAAAGCACACCGCAGATCTTGCCGTTGCCGTCCGAGGCAAAACAGCCAGCGCCGACGCCGGAATGCTCGCCAACATGCTCGGAAGTCTTGCAGAAGAAGCTAAACGTTATGCTGGAATCGCTGACGAACGCTACCGGGCAGGAATGACATGTGAGCGTGTTTACGACTCGGTAAGAGAGTCGAATAACAAAAGGGTTGAATGATGAATGTCGAAAATCTGACCGAAGCATATTACATCAACAACGGGATAAAAGAGCTACAACGACAGAAAGGCATACTGGAAAGTGGTGATGGGCTTGGTGTGACAATTCAGTCCACATATCAGGATAAAGCCTTTCTCGATGCTATTCGCCCACATGCAGTGGCTGAACTTAATCGCCGGATTGAGGAAAAGAAAGTCGTGCTGGTTAGTCTTGGCATCTCATTCACTTAAGGAAGCCTGTGGAGGTCATATGCGTCTCACTGTATTAGATGACGATCCCGGCAGGAAGATTAATCTCGGTGTAGAGCGATACGCTGTTTTTCTCGATGGTATTGAGGTTAAGCATGTCTTCACTGCTGACGATGAGAAGGGCGAAGTAATCGCTGCTGTTCTCGATGAGCGTGGTTATATGACGACAGATAACGGTGAAGTGAAGCGGCAAACGCTTTACGGTTCCGTGAGGATTGAACCATGCCAGCGTTAATCCCTCGCGCATGTCGCAAGCGAGGTTGTCCCGGTACGACTACTGACCGTTCAGGCTACTGTGAGCAGCATCGCAATGAGGGCTGGCAACAGCACCAGCAGGGTAAGAGTCGCCATGAGCGTGGCTACGGCAGTAAGTGGGATATCAAACGCGCCCGCATCCTGAAGCGTGACAACCATCTGTGTCAGAACTGTCTGCGTACTGGACGTGCTGTCGCGGCCACAACCGTTGACCATATCAAGGCTAAGGCACATGGGGGTACCGATGATGATTCGAACCTCGAAAGCCTGTGCTGGCCCTGCCATCGTTCGAAAACAGGGCGCGAACGCTTCAAATGATAATGATTACCATCAACAAGCGTGGAGGGGAGGGGGAGGTCAAATCCCTGTAGCCGAGAGCCCAAGGGACCGCCGCCTAGCCTTTCTTCACATCGCCGCAGGTTAGAAAACTTTTTTTGGGGTCCCCCAGCCGATGATTAATAGGAGTTTTCGATTATGTCAGGACCGCCGAAAACCCCTACCCATCTGCGTTTGGTGAGGGGTAACCCATCCAAACGACCGATCAACAATAACGAGCCGAAACCACCTAAAGGGGTCCCCCCAGTTCCCAAGCATTTCGACAAGCAGGGGAAGTACTGGTTTAAGCGGATGGCTGAAGAGTTGGACGCCATCGGTGTGATCTCCCAGCTTGATGGGCGAGCCCTTGAACTGCTTGTGGAAGCGTATGCCGAATACAGACATCACTGCGACACGCTGGAGATTGAGGGGTATACGTACCGAACTGAAACGCAGACTGGTGACGTCATGATAAAGGCACACCCGGCTGCAATTATGAAAGCTGACGCCTGGAAGAGGCTGCGAGCCATGCTTGGTGAGTTCGGAATGACGCCTGCCAGTCGCTCGAAGGTAAGTACAAAAACTCCGGGCGAAGTTGATCTTATTGCTGAATTTATGAAAGCGAGGGACTGATGGCTAAAGTTTCTGATGGCATACGTTACGCCGAACGCGTCGTGGCCGGGGAGGTTATTGCCTGTGAATATGTCCGTCTTTCCTGCCAGCGATTTCTTGATGATCTTAAGCACGGTGAAGAACGTGGCATCTATTTCAGCGAGCCCCGCGCACAACACATCCTCAATTTCTATAAATTCGTGCCTCATGTTAAAGGAGCACTGGCAGGCCAGCCGATTGAGCTGATGGACTGGCATGTTTTCATTCTGATCAACATCTTCGGTTTTGTTATTCCCCTGGTAAATGAAGAAACAGGCGAAGTTGTGCTGCGTAATGATGGCAGCGGCCGTCCGGTGATGGTTCGCAGGTTTCGCACGGCATATAACGAAGTCGCCCGTAAAAATGCCAAATCGACACTATCTTCTGGCGTTGGTCTTTATATGGCTGGCGCCGATGGTGAGGGCGGGGCAGAGGTTTATTCCGCAGCGACTACGCGGGATCAGGCTCGCATCGTTTTTGAAGATGCGAAAAACATGGTTAAAAAAGCGAAACCCACACTTGGGCGACTGTTTGAATTCAATAAACTGGCGATCTACCAGGAGCAGACAGCATCCAAGTTTGAACCGCTTTCTTCTGATGCCAACAATCTTGATGGTCTCAATATCCATTGTGGCATCGTCGACGAAATTCATGCGCATAAAACCCGTGATGTCTGGGACGTTCTGGAGACTGCAACCGGCGCACGATTGCAGTCTCTTCTGTTTGGCATAACGACTGCCGGGTTTAACAAAGAAGGGATTTGTTACGAGCTGCGCGATTATGCCATTAAGGTGCTGCGTGGCTATAACAGCGAAGTGGAAGGCGCGGTTAAGGATGATACCTTTTTCGCCATTATCTTCACGCTGGATAAGGATGATGATCCGTTTGACGAAACAGTCTGGCAAAAGGCTAACCCCGGGCTGGGTATCTGTAAGCGCTGGGATGACCTTCGACGCCTGGCAAAGAAGGCCAAAGAACAGGTTTCCGCCAGAGTAAACTTTTTCACCAAACACATGAATATCTGGGTGACCGCTGAGTCAGCCTGGATGGACATGATTAAGTGGGAAAACTGTGAGTTTATAGCCCCCCGTCATGAGCTGAAAACCTACCCGATGTGGGCTGGTGTGGATCTGGCCCACAAGATTGATATTTGTGCTGCGGTAAAACTCTGGCGGGCAGACAACGGTCACGCGCATGCAGACTTTAAATTCTGGTTACCCGAAGGGCGACTGGAAAAATGTTCCGCTCAAATGGCGCAGATGTATCGCAAATGGGCCGAGCTTGGAAAGCTGGAACTGACCGATGGTGATGTTATCGATCATGCGCAGATTAAAGCTGATTTTCTGGAATGGATTAGCGGCGAAAACCTGAAGGAAACCGGGTTTGACCCCTGGAGCGCAACGCAGTTTAGCCTGGCTCTGGCAGAAGAGGGTGTGCCGCTGGTAGAGGTTCCGCAAACGGTCAGAAACTTTTCTGAGTCAATGAAAGAAGTGGAGTCTCTGGTTTATGGTGGGCGTTTTCATCACAGCAATCATCCGGTTATGAACTGGATGATGTCTAACGTCACCGTCAAGCCTGACAAAAACGACAATATCTTTCCGAACAAATCCACGCCAGAAGCGAAAATAGACGGGCCTGCCGCCTTGTTTACCGCAATGAGCCGCATGCTTGTAAACGGCGGCGAACAACAGGACAGCCTCTCTGACCATCTGGAAAGTTACGGCGTCCGTTCATTATAAAGAGGCAGTTATGATCCTGATGATTCTCGCCCCACTGATCGGGGTGATGGGCGCTATTTTGCTTTCGTTTGGTGTATGGATGATTTATCCGCCTGGAGGCTTAATCAGTGCGGGTATGCTTTGCCTTATCTGGTCATGGCTGGTTTCCCGCACGCTTTCGCTGGCCGGGAAAACATTGCGAGGAGGGACTGACTGATGTTTTTCCCCGGAATGTTCAAAAAAAGTGACGCCCCTGTCACTACTCCGGCAGAACTCGCTGAAGCAGTGGGAATGACTTACGACACCTATACAGGGAAAAGGGTAAGCAGCCAGAAAGCCATGCGGCTTACAGCAGTTTTCGGTTGTATCAGGGTTCTTGCTGAGTCGATGGGTATGCTGCCCTGTAACCTGTACAAGATAACCGGAAACAGTAAACAAAAAGCGACTTCTGAAAGGCTGCATAAATTACTGACGATGAAGCCAAATGATTACATGACCCCCCAGGAGTTCTGGGAGCTGGTCATTGTCTGTCTTTGTCTTCGCGGTAATTTTTACGCCTACAAAGTTAAAGCGCTTGGCGAGGTGGTGGAGCTGCTTCCTATTGACCCCGGGTGTGTTGAACCAAAGCTTAACAGCCAGTGGCAGCCGGTTTACCAGGTAACATTCCCCGATGGTTCAACAGATGTGCTTGGGCAGGATGATATCTGGCATGTCAGAACGCTTACCTTTGACGGGCTGGTGGGGCTGAACCCTATAGCCTATGCAAGAGAAGCAATATCTCTGGGAATGGCAACAGAGGAACATGGGGCGCGGTTGTTCTCAAATGGCGCGGTTACCTCCGGTGTACTCCGCACTGAACAAACGCTCACTGACGCTGCTTATACAAGGCTGAAAAAAGATTTTGAGGATCGACATCTCGGGCTGAGCAATGCGCACCGACCAATGATTCTCGAAATGGGACTGGACTGGAAGTCGATGGCGCTCAATGCGGAAGACAGTCAGTTCCTTGAGACCAGGAAATTCCAGCTGGAGGAAATATGCCGCCTGTTCCGGGTGCCGATGCACATGGTGCAGAACACTGACCGCTCGACGTTTAACAATATTGAAAACCTCGGCATGGGGTTTATCAATTATTCACTCGTTCCGTATATGACCCGCATTGAGCAGAGAATCAACATCGGGCTGGTGAAGGAATCAAAGCAGGGTGTTTACTACGCAAAATTCAATGCCGGCGCATTGCTGCGCGGGGATATGAAGTCGCGATTTGAGGCGTATTCAACAGGCATTAACTGGGGTATTTACTCACCAAATGACTGCCGGGAACTTGAAGAACTTAACCCACGCGCAGGCGGAGATATTTACCTTACGCCAATGAACATGACGACGAAGCCGTCAGACAGCAGCAAGAACAAAATAACTGAGGAACAACATAATGCCGATGACTAAACAGCGGCTGGATATTCCGCTACAGCTAAAGTCTGTCAGCGACAGCGGGGAGTTTGAAGGTTATGGCTCTGTTTTTGGCGTAAAGGACAGCTACGATGATGTTGTCGTGCCAGGCGCTTTTTCGGCCTCCCTTCAGGCATGGAAAGAAAAGAATGCTCTCCCTGCATTACTCTGGCAGCACCGTATGGATGAACCCATCGGTATTTACACGGAGATGAAAGAGGATGAGGTTGGCCTTTATGTTAAAGGCCGGTTACTCATTGATGACGATCCCCTTTCGAAACGCGCACACGCCCACATGAAGGCCGGTTCTTTAACCGGCCTTTCTATTGGTTACATGCTGAAAGACTGGGAGTACGACCGTGTTAAGGGTGTGTTCCTTCTCAAAGAGATCGACCTGTGGGAAGTCAGTCTCGTCACGTTTCCGTCGAACGATGAAGCGCGTGTAAGTGATGTCAAAAGCGCATTTTCGCGCGGAGAAATCCCTTCTCAAAAAAGTATTGAACGAGTCCTGCGCGATGTTGGGCTCTCACGCACCCAGGCTAAAGCATTCATGGCCGGGGGTTATAGCTCACTTTCACTGCGTGATGTTGATGAGGTGAGTACCGCACTGGATGCACTGAAAAACATCAAATTTTAATCAGGAGTTAATTATGTCAGTTGACGTTAAAGACGTAGAGCAGGTCGCGCAGGAACTGCAGGCGAAGTTTGATGCGTTCAAAGAAAAGAACGATAAGCGCCTGGAAGCAGTTGAACAGGAAAAGGGCAAGCTGGCAGGTGAGGTTGAAACCTTAAACGGCAAGTTGTCTGAACTGGATGAGCTTAAATCTGCGCTGGAAGAGGAACTGAAGCAGGTTAAACGTCCAGCCGGTGGTCCTCAGAGCAAAGCCGCAAGCGAACATAAAACCGCTTTCATTGGCTTTATGCGCAAGGGTAAAGATGACGGGCTGCGCGAACTTGAACGCAAAGCTCTGCAGGTCGGTGTGGATGAAGATGGTGGCTATGCCGTGCCGGAAGAGCTGGATCGCACGATCCTTAATCTTCTGAAAGATGAAGTGGTGATGCGCCAGGAGGCGACAACCATCACAGTCGGCGGCGCTAACTATAAAAAACTGGTTAATCTCGGCGGTACGGCTTCGGGTTGGGTTGGTGAAACGGATGACCGCCCGGAAACCGATGCGTCTAAACTCGGTCAGATTGAGCCGTTCATGGGGGAAATTTACGGTAACCCGCAGGCCACTCAAACCATGCTGGACGATGCCTTCTTCAACGTCGAAGACTGGATCAACAGCGAACTGGCAATTGAGTTTGCAGAGCAGGAAGAAATCGCCTTTACCAGCGGTAACGGGACGAAGAAGCCGAAAGGTTTTCTGGCATATGCTTCCACGCTTGATCCGGACAAGACTCGTGCATTTGGTACTCTCCAGCACATTCTCTCTGGCGCTGCGGCAGGCGTAACGGCTGATGCGATCATCAAACTGGTCTACACGTTGCGTAAAGTGCATCGTAATGGCGCTAAGTTCATGATGAACAACAACAGCCTGTTTGCTATCCGAATCCTGAAAGATTCAGAAGGCAACTACCTGTGGCGTCCTGGTCTGGAACTTGGTCAGCCTTCCTCTCTGGCCGGGTACGGTGTGGCAGAGAACGAACAGATGCCGGATATCGCGGCTGATGCTAAAGCAATTGCATTTGGCAATTTCAAACGTGGTTACACCATTGTTGACCGCATCGGCACCCGCATTCTTCGTGACCCCTACACCAAAAAACCATTCGTTGGTTTCTACACCACCAAACGAACCGGGGGGATGCTGGTGGATTCTCAGGCCATTAAACTGCTGCAGATCGGCACTGGCGCTTAATTCTCTGGGGCTTCGGCCCCGATTTTTCGAGGTGATTTATGCCTGAATTATTGCGTGAACTTAAGTGGTCCCCAGATGGTTGTATTGTTGAATCCATTCCCGCTGGGGTGTATTCGGACGGTGAGCTACCTGCCCGCGCTGAGGAAATTGCTACCGAACTCGGTATTATCAAATTTGGTGGTGGCGGTGTTCATGTCCCTGCAGAGCCAGAGCCAGAGCCAGAGCCAGAGCCAGAGCCAGAGCCAGAGCCAGAGCCAGAGCCAGAGCCAGAGCCAGAGAAAACAAAACGTGGGAAGGCCAAATGAAACCGTCTATTGCCGAATTACGGCAGCAATGCCGGATAGACAGCGATGATGTTTCTGAAGATCAGACACTGGCGATATATCTCAGTGCAGCAAAGTCTCATGCTGAGAAAATTTTAAACAGGGCTCTATACGATACGAGCATCCCGGATAGTAACCCTGATGGCATCATCATCAGCGACGATATCAAGCTGGCGTTAATGCTTCTTGTCAGCCACTGGTACGAGAACAGAGAGCCGGTAAATATTGGCAATATTACAAGCACATTGCCGTTTGGTGTTCAGGCTCTCTTAGGGCCGCACCGGAAGCACCCGGGAACATAAGGGGGGTATATGCAGGCAGGTCGATTACGCCATCGCGTTACTATCCTGAACTTTACTTCTTTTCGCGATACTACAGGCCAGCCGGTTGAAGAGTGGCAGGAGGGAAAGACTATATGGGCGGAAGTGCTGGGTATCAGTGGTCGTGAGCAGTTGCAATCAGGAGCAGAAACGGCACAGGCAACAATTCGGGTGTGGGTCCGTTTCCGGCATGATGTGACTGCTGCGTCAAGATTAAAGGTGCTCACAGGACCATTTAAAGGCGCGGTACTGAATATCATCAGCCCCCCCATACCCGACAGTAAAGCCACCAGGCTGGAAATACTCTGTAAAAATGGAGCAGAAAAATGATTGATATCACTCTGGATTTTTCTGGCCTTGAAGAGATATCCCGCGATCTGGAATTACTGAGCCGCGCCGAAAACAACAAAGTTCTGCGTGATGCTACTCGAGCTGGTGCTGAGGTTCTGAAAGATGAGGTGATAGTAAGAGCGCCTGAACGAACCGGCAAGCTGAAGAAAAACGTTGTGGTGCTGACGCAGCGATCACGTAAACGCGGTGATATTTCATCCGGTGTTCATATTCGCGGTCGAAACATGCGAACGGGTAACAGCGATAATTCAATGAAAGCCTCCGATCGACGTAACGCGTTTTACTGGCGATTTGTCGAAATGGGCACAGTGAATATGCCGCCACATCCTTTTGTCCGTCCTGCGTTTGATACCCGTGAAGAACTGGCGACGCAGGTTGCTATGAAACGCATGAACCAGGCCATTGATGAGGTGCTGAGTAAATGACGGAAGATGACCTTTATCTTTTGCTGAGGCCGCTGGCCGGAGGGCAGGTTTATCCCTATGTCGCCCCGCTTGGCAGTGATGGTCATCCCTCGATATCGCCACCCTGGGTGATTTTTTCACTTATTTCTGATGTGACCGCTGATGTTCTTTGTGGGCAGGCCGAATCAGGGATATCGGTCCAGGTGGATGTTTACTCACTGACTCTCAAAGAGGCGCGGAATCTTCGTGATATGGCGCTTCAGGCGGTTAAGCCACTCAATCCCACCAATATAAGCAAAACTCCTGGTTATGAACCAGAGAACCGGTATTACCGGATGACGCTGGAATTTCAGGTCACCGTCTGACATATCCATTAACTCACAGACCCGCTACGGCGGGTTTTCTATTTTCAGGAGACAAATATGTCCTCACTGTATGAAAAATCGCAGGGTACTAAAATTCAGATCACCTCTGCGCCAGTGACACTGGATACGATTGGCGCCGCAACCTGGCTGGATTTGCACTGTACTATCAAAGAAGTCCAGTTTACTGGTGGTCAGAAGCAGGACATTGATGTCACAACTCTGTGCTCAACCGAGCAGGAAAATATCAACGGCCTGGGCGCTCAGTCAGAAATCTCTATGTCCGGTAACTTTTATGTTAACCCGGCACAGGATGCGCTGCGTGATGCCTATGATAACGACACCACGTATGGTTTTCGGATTGTCTTCCCGTCTGGTATTGGCTTCCAGTTCCTGTCTGAAGTTCGTCAGCACACCTGGTCTTCAGGGACAAACAGTGTGGTGGCCGCAACGTTTTCGCTACGCCTGAAAGGTAAGCCGACGAAAATTGATAACGCGCTGCGCCTGACCACCGACCTGCCTGACACCAAATCTGTTACCTCTGGTGCGGCTTTGTCACTGACGGTCGTAGCTGCCGGGGGAACGGCACCTTATTCCTACGTCTGGAAGAAGGGCGGCAGCGCGGTTAGTGGACAGACGACAGCAACGTTCAACAAGGCAAACGCTGCTGCAGGTGATGCCGGTGATTACGTTTGTGAAGTTACCGATGCCTCCACACCTGCCGGGAAAGTCACCTCAGCAACCTGCGTCGTAACGGTAGCGTAATTCATCTTCTTTAATCAGGGATAAAAAATGGCTAAAAGTCTTAAAGAACTGGCGCTGGCTAAAATGTCAGGCTTTCGTCATAAAATCATTACGGTCCCTGAATGGGGCGGTGTGAAGGTTGTTCTGCGGGAACCTTCTGGCGAAGGGTGGCTACGCTGGCAGGAAATTGCAAAATCAGGTACTGATGAAGAAGGCGAGGTATCTGTATCAGAAAAAGCACACCGTAATCTTTGTGCTGACGTGGTGTTGTTCATTGATGTCCTTTGCGATACCAACAAGCAACCGGTATTCAGCGTCGATGAAGAAGAACAGGTACGTGAAATTTACGGACCCGTTCATTCACGCTTGCTCAAACAGGCGCTTGACCTCATCAACAGTGCGGACGAAGCGCGGGAAAAGTCGCAACCCCCGGCGTAAAGTTTCTGATGTCGCTTGCGCTCCGCATGGGGCGCACGCTCTCAGAGCTTCGCCAGACCATGACAGCAAGCGAGCTACTGATGTGGATTGAGTTCGACAGGCAAAGCCCCATTGGCGATATTCGTGGTGATATCCAGGCTGCGCAGATCGTCTCTGCCATCTACGGCTCACAGGGGGCGAAAGTACCGCTGGACGATGCGATCCTGCGCTGGGGTGGTGATGAACAATCAGCACCGAAGGACCCGTTTGCAGGGCTTGAGGCTGCATTAACAGCAGCAACTCAGTGACATTGTAATCATTCCACATTAATATTTATTGCCTTCTAAACATGGAATAGGGATATGAATAAATTACTTCTGGTTGTTGCTATCGCTCTATTATCTGGATGTTCTACGCAGCCCGTTTCTACAGAACAAGCAAGAAGTGTTTCTGCTGACAGAATTTGGGATAAAAAAATCGTTAATAATTCTGCTGATACCGGGACAGTTGTCGTCAAAAGAGATTCCGGACTAATGGGTAGTGCGTGCCTTATCAGTATTTATATTGACGGAAATCCAATTGCAGATATTGATTCAAGGGAAAAAGTGACCTTCTACCCAAATCCAGGTCGGCATGTTTTAAGTGCAACTCCGCATGGCTGGTGTGCTGGTGGTATGGTTGAGGTTGGGGCTGAAGTAGTAAAAGATAAGGTATTAATATACCGGGTTGGATACGGGGCTAACGGCGATTTCAGATTTTCACCTACAGCCTTTTAAGTTAATTCTTGAATTAAAGACACCCGCCCAAAAAGCGGGTTTTTTATTAGGTGAAATATGGCGACACTCCGTGAATTGATAATTAAAATCTCGGCTAACTCCCAGTCTTTCCAGACGGAGATCGCGCGCGCTTCACGCACCGGACAAGATTATTACCGAACCATGCAAAATGGCGGGCGTCAGGCGGCAGCAGCATCAAGAGAAACACAGAAAGCGCTGGCGGAGGTAACCAGTCAGCTTAATTCAGCAAAGGCTTCTGCTATGGGCCTGGCTGGCGCTTTTGCAGGCGCATATGCCACTGGGCACCTTATTTCTCTGGCGGATGAATGGAGTTCGGTTAACGCAAGGTTAAAGCAGGCATCGCAATCGACTGATGATTTTAAAGAATCACAGCGTGCGCTGATGGATATCAGCCAGCGAACCGGCACCGCATTTTCAGATAACGCCAGCCTGTTTGCTCGTTCGGCGGCTTCCATGCGCGAATATGGTTACAGTTCAGAAGAGGTTCTGAAAGTAACCGAAGCTATTTCAACGGGACTTAAGCTGTCTGGCGCCAGCACATCTGAAGCTAGCTCAGTAATCACCCAGTTCAGCCAGGCGCTGGCGCAAGGCGTCCTTCGTGGAGAAGAGTTTAACTCTGTCAATGAAAATGGAGATCGTGTAATTCGTGCCCTTGCTTCAGGGATGGGAGTAGCCAGAAAAGACCTTAAAGCGATGGCCGATCAGGGGCAATTAACCGCTGACAAGGTGGTGCCCGCTCTAATCAGCCAGCTTGGATCACTTCGCGAAGAATACAGCGCTATGCCGCAGACAGTGGCGGCAGCATCAACAAAAATTGAAAATGCCTTCATGGCATGGGTTGGCGGGGCTAATGAAGCGACCGGCGCGACAAGCGCACTGACCGGTGTTCTCAATACCATTTCAGATAATATTAACACCGTAGCTGCTGCCGCTGGTGCTCTTGCCGCTATTGGTGGAGCAAGGTTTCTTGGTGGTATGTTCGGTGATCTCAGCGGGCAAACAGCACAACTGATCGATGCACGTAAAAATGAGATTGCGCTCGCTGCCGCCCGCGCCAGTTCAGCAACACAGTCTCAACGAAAAGCAGCAGCTGATGCAATTGCAGCTGAAAGAGCATATCAACTGGCCCAAATGGAACTTGAGCTTACCCGTAATACTAATGCAGAAGCGACGGCAACCCAGAACGTGATTGCCAAACGTCGCGCAATGATTACGGCTAATGCTGCACTGGTTCAGTCTAACCGCGCTGTTACTGCATCACAGCAGGCTCTTAACTCTGCGACATCTGTGATGGGACTAGTCAAAAGTGGAGCTACAGGTCTGCTTTCACTGGTTGGTGGTCTGCCAGGATTATTGATGCTCGGCGCTGGTGCCTGGTACACCATGTACCAGAATCAGGAACAGGCCCGACAATCTGCCCGCGAATACGCAAACCAGATTGACGAGATCAAAGAGAAGACATCGAAAATGTCTCTTCCTGAGTTGGACAGTAACCGTAGCCAGACTGTCACAGCACTGGAAGAACAAAAAAGGCTGATTACAGAACAGGAAAAAAGTGTAGCCAGCCTGAATCGCCGGATTAATGAACTCAATGAAGCGAGGAATGATCCAGCAATAAATCAGGAAAACGCCCTCAATATTCTTAAGTCAATTTCAATACTGACTGATCAAATCTCAATTGAGGAAGAAAAACTTGCTCAACTGAGAGAAAAATCTCGATCGGTATCGCAAGCTCTTGAGGAAAACGAAAGGCGGCGTAATGACCTGATTAAAGAGCGAGCCTGGCGACAGAACGCAGAATATCAGTCTCTGGTGAACATGAATGGGCAACATACTGAGTTCAATAGGTTGCTGGGGTTAGGTAATGAATTACTCAGGGCACGGCAAGGCCTGACTAACTCCCCGTTGCGTATTCCTCAGGCGACTCTTGATAATAAACAAACAGATGCGCTTGAAAAAAGTAGGCGTGAACTTGAATTATCTCGCCGTAAAGGTGAGGAGAGAGAACGCTTACGATTAAGTTATTCTGCTGATGATCTTGGCTTCGCTTCTAACGACCCTCGTTACCAGACCAGCCGCCAGGAGTTAATTAACAATGGCTTAGAAGAGTGGCGGAATAACCAGGCTAATAAACCGCAAAAGAAAGGACCAAAGAGCGATGCAGAAAAGGCGGTAGATACCTATGACCGTTTAATTAAGCAGCAAAAAGAGCAGATCGCGCTTGAAAGCCAAAATACTGAATTAGCGAAAGTTAAATATCAGGTTAGTCAGGGGGAACTCTCGACATTAAGTCAGTCGCAAAAAGCCGAATTAATGCGCAATGCTGCACTTATTGATCAGGTTAAACTACGTGAACAATTGCGTAATTACGAGGCAAACTTAGCTGATAGCAACGCCAGTTCACGCGCTGCTAATGATGCGGAGTTACTTGGTTATGGTCAAGGCACCCGTTTCCGAGAGCGAATGCGGGAACAGTTCAATATCCGCAAAGAGTTTGAAGAGAAGAATACAGCTCTGTTACGCCAACGCCAGGCTGGTGAAATTGACGAAACGTTTTATCAGGAAGGGCTGGCTCTGAATAAACGTTATCTCGATGAACGGTTACGAGATCAGTGAATCGCCACGGGTTTAACAGACACCTCAGAGTCATTTAAGATGGCTTAAAGAGAGGTGCCCATGAGCGGTAAGCGTTATCCCGAAGAGTTTAAAACTGAAGCAGTCAAACAGGTTGTTGATCGCGGTTATTCTGTTGCCAGCGTGGCAACACGTCTCGATATCACCACCCACAGCCTTTACGCCTGGATAAAGAAGTACGGTCCGGATTCTTCCACTAATAAAGAACAGTCAGATGCTCAGGCCGAGATCCGTCGTCTCCAGAAAGAGCTGAAGCGGGTTACCGACGAACGGGACATATTAAAAAAAGCCGCGGCGTACTTCGCAAAGCTGTCCGACTGAGGTACGCCTTTATCCGTGACAACACCTGTTGCTGGCCTGTTCGCCTGCTCTGTCGGGTGCTGGATGTTCATCCCAGTGGTTTTTACGCCTGGCTTCAGCAGCCGCATTCTCAACGCCATCAGGCAGACCTGAGACTGACAGGACAGATTAAACAGTTCTGGCTGGAATCGGGATGCGTCTATGGTTATCGCAAAATCCATCTGGATCTGCGGGACAGCGGGCAACAGTGCGGAGTGAACAGAGTCTGGCGACTGATGAAACGTGTCGGGATAAAGGCTCAGGTCGGATACCGGAGCCCGCGGGCACGTAAAGGCGAGGCCAGTATCGTGTCGCCCAACAGGCTCCAGCGACAGTTCAATCCGGATGCTCCTGATGAGCGTTGGGTAACAGACATAACCTACATCAGGACCCACGAAGGCTGGCTGTATCTTGCTGTGGTTGTTGATCTGTTCTCACGCAAAATTATCGGCTGGTCCATGCAATCCCGGATGACAAAGGACATTGTCCTGAACGCACTGCTGATGGCTGTATGGCGGCGTAATCCCCAAAAACAGGTGCTGGTTCATTCGGATCAGGGCAGTCAGTACACAAGCCATGAGTGGCAGTCTTTCCTGAAATCACACGGCCTGGAGGGCAGCATGAGCCGTCGCGGTAACTGCCATGATAATGCGGTTGCAGAAAGCTTTTTCCAGTTGTTGAAACGCGAACGGATAAAGAAAAAGATCTACGGAACGCGGGAAGAAGCCCGCAGTGATATTTTTGATTACATCGAAATGTTTTATAACAGTAAGCGTCGGCATGGTTCTAGCGATCAGATGTCACCGACAGAATATGAAAACCAGTATTATCAACGGCTCGGAAGTGTCTAGATTATCTGTGGCGATTCACAGGAATCTTACTACTCAGCCTCTGATGCTCAGCGCAGTGACTGGACAACGGGTATGCGTGAAGGTTTTGCTAACTGGGCTGACACTGCTTCTGATTATGCATCTCAGTCTGCTGACCTGGTGAATAATGCAATGTCGGGGCTGGTGGGTAACATTTCTGATGCTCTGGCCGGCAATAAGGTTGACTGGGAAGACTGGGCTAGTTCGGTGCTTCAGTCTATGCAGAAAATTATCCTCAATGCGATGCTGGTGGATTCTTTACGCTCTGCCAGTAACAGCGGTTTTTTCAGTTCAATCGGCGGCATGTTTGGGGCGGGTGCTGGCGCTGCATCTGGCAGCACTCCTTCTGGCGCTTATAACTCTGCCGCATCTGGCATAAAGCTGAATGCAAAAGGTGGTGCATATGCCTCTGAAAGTCTGAGCGCTTACAGCAACAGCATTGTTAGCACACCGACATATTTTGCTTTTGCAAAAGGCGCTGGGCTTATGGGGGAGGCGGGGCCGGAAGCCATTATGCCCCTGACACGATCAGCTGATGGTTCGCTGGGTGTTCGCATGGTTGGTAGTCCGGGTTCCACGTCAGGTGGCGGTGATACGATTATTCATCAGCACTTCAACATATCTGGTAACGGGGATGCGGCACTGAAGCAGGCTATGCAGGAAGCTGCGCGACAGGGAGCGAATGACGGTGCGAAGCAGGCGCGTCAGGATATCTTGCAGGACTTCTCTAATCGTGGCCAGGCAAGGCGATTGCTTGGCGTGTAACCATTATTAATATTCATTAAGCCGAAAGGCAGGAGACAGTTATGACTTTAGAAGAACGAGTTGAAGTGCTGGAAAAGTCGCTTTTGCGTATGCGCCAGGCCAATAATGAGATTAACTGCGCGATTGATGAACTCAGTGCTTCTGTTCGACAGCAACTGAAAGTTAATGATAATGGACTTCAGGAGCGGGGCGACAAAGTTACATTAGCAGATGGCGGTATTACTGTTCATCTTAAAGGGGGAGGGGTTATTGTTATTAACTGTTTTAGTTCCCCTGTAAGCGAATCAGATAAATTACGCCAGGCAATGGAGAAAGCCGCTACTGCTGGTGCGGAGGCGGCTATGAAACAAATACATCAAGACTTTATTTCTCGTGGACCACTACGCCGATTACTTGACTGAGGCGGAATATAATCCATTGAGGTACTGATTAACTTCTTTTTCAAGATCCACAAGAGTGCGACTCTTCGCATCCTTAATGTATATATGATTGGTGATGCTTTCTCCGTGCTCACCATAAACGGTAAATCTGACATTTGGATCCCCGGCTTCTGGTTCGTAATCACCTGGCATTCCAATGTGTAGCAGTTGCACTTTAGACAGGTAAAACTTCATTTTATTTCCTTATCCAGAGGTAATCAGCTATCCCTCCTAATCAGAAAACGCCAGTGTCCCACCACTGACGGGCTGAATAACAACCATAACCAGGTATGTAAATCAGTAACATCCTGACAAATGATCAGTAGCGCCGCCGTGCGCAGAATAATGCAGGAGAATCTATGGCTGTACTCGAATGGCCGGAAGATGTCTGTCCCGCGTCGCTGACCTGGCGACCAGAAAGTAATACCAAAACCTTTCGATCTCCATTCAATGGGGCATCGCAGACAGCACGCTTCCCTGGTACCCGCTGGGTATGTTCCCTGACCTTCAATAACCTGACGGACGAAAAATCCAGACGTATTGATGCTCTGGTGGCTTCGCTTGATGGTGAGTATGGCAGGGTAAAAGTTCGCGACTGGGGGAGAAGTGGCAGAGCGCCAGCGGGCGTGCCCGTTGTTGATGGCGCTAATCAGACAGGGACCCAGATTCAAAGTAAGGGCTGGACGCCGGGAACAGTGGTGCTCAGACAGGGCGATTATTTCACTGTTAACGACGAGCTGAAGATGATTACAGCCGACGTGACGAGCGCGGCGAACGGTAGCGCAATGATTGCATTTGCGCCGATGTTGCGTAGTTCGCCTCCTAATAATGCAGCCATTGAAATCGCGAAACCCTACGGCATTTTCAAACTGAAGGATAACCAGCAGGGAGCCGGTAACCGTGTGCCGGGTGTTTTTACCAGTTATACCCTGGAGCTTGAGGAGGCATTTTAATGCTGTATTCCCCCTTTTCGGATTCGATGGTGGACTGGTTATCCCGCGACAGGGTGACGGTCGCGATTGCCGCTAATATTCAGTTTGAATCCGGTACCGTCTATGTGCATTCCGGTACCGGGACACTGGTTCTCGGCGGCTATGTCTATTACGGCATGGGGCGCATGGGTTCTGTTGATGATGCCAGTGAAACCAGCACAACAAGCCCGACGCAGGTCAAAATGACTCTTTCTGGCCTGGATATGGCCCTCTTTGCCACCACGCTTAATGAACGCTGTGTGGGCAGAAATGCCGAAATCTATCTTGTGGCCATGGATGATAACGGTGTTGTCCAGGTTGCCGATCTCCTGTTTAAAGGGCGGGTATCCAGTACGGGAGCGACCGCTGGCGGGACGAACGCCCTGCAGTACACCATCAGTAATATTTTTGAAGACTGGCAGCGTCCTTTCCCCGATCGTTATACCGATGAATCGCAGCAGGCTGCTTATCCCGGCGACCGCATATTCCGGTATGTGGCGCAGATGTCTGAACGTTCTATTTACTGGGGCAGTAAAAAAGATGCGCCAGGATTTACCTATAAGTGAGGAAGCATGAAGCATCCGGACTGGCATAACAGATTAATCACCGTAATAAGGGCCGCTGAAAAGCGGCCTTTTTTATGGGGCAGTCATGACTGCTGCCTGTTCGCGGCTGACTGCGCTCAGGCCATGTGCGGCGAGGATTTTGCGGCAGGCTGGCGCGGAACCTACGACAGCGAGCATGGTGCTAAAAAGGCGATATTGCGCGGTGGCGGTTCGCTTGAAAAGGTGCTGGCCCGTTATCTCGATGAAGTGCCTGTGAAGCTGGCGCAGAGAGGGGATATTGCCGTGGTTGAAAATGCTGGGGCGCGATGCGCCGGGGTAGTGTATTCCGGCGTTGTGTGGGTACCTGGCGAAACTGGTCTTGTCAGTCTGCGGGTTAAACCGCTGAGTGTCTGGAGGGTGCGTTAATGCCTGCTGCTGTTCCTATTGTTGCCACCATTGCCGCAGGTGTGGCGGCGGCAAATGAAATGTATGCCATCGCAATGGTTATTACCGTTGCCGCACAGATTGCCACTCAGGCGCTGACCAAGACCCCGTCGCTGAATTCCTACCGTGATACGTCTGAACGCAAACAGGTTCTGCGCGCTGCGGCCAGTGCCAAAACCGTTGTGTATGGTCGCTCCACATCAGCAGGCACTCTGTTCTTTTCCGAAGAACAGGCTGGCGAACAGGATGATGGCGAAATGCTTCATCTGGCCATTGCCCTGGCAGGACATCCGTTATCCGGTGTACAGACTGTCTGGCTGGGTGATGAGCCTATCAGTAGCTATCCTGAGCATGCCTTTTTCGAGCTGCACACCAACCGCCAGACGGCGGACCTCTACATGCTGGAAAACTGCCCGTCATGGAAAGAAGACATGATCGGTAAAGGACTCACCTGGCTGCGCGTATCCCTTAAATTCAATGCTGAAAAATTCCCGGCAGGCATCCCTAACATTAAGGTCGAAAAACAGGGGCGGGCTATTTATGACCCCCGCACCGGGTTGACGGGTTACAGCAACAATGCGGCGCTGGTTATCCTGGACTATTACCGCAATTACCTGAAAGTACCCGATACCGATATTCTCTGGGACCAGTTTCAGGAAGCGGCGAACATCTGTGATGAGGATGTTATTACTGGCGGTAATACCGTTGAGAAGCGTTACACGATTAACGGTGAGTTCGATCTCAGTGAAAATAAGGTCAGTATTCTGGAAGGAATGCTGGCAGCTTGCGCCGGGGATGTAACGTATACCGCGGGTAAACATGGTCTTCTGGTCGGGGCCTATTATGGTCCTGCGACAGAGGTGATCACTGAAAGCCAGCTGGCCGGTGATATTGAAATCATGCCGGAAGTCTCTCAGGCGGAACGCGTTAACACCATCAAGGGGACATTTGTCGATCCGCAGCAGGGTTATACCGAAGCAGATTTCCCCTCTGTGTCAGTCAGTGAATGGGTGACAGAAGACGGCGTGGAAATATCGCAGGATATGAAGCTGCGGTTTGTGACCTCTGAATTTCAGGCCCAGCGGCTGGCTGACGTGAAGTTAAAGCGCACCCGCATCGCCAGAACCATGAACGTTACGTTAAACCTGAGCGGATATCGTTACCGTCCGGGAATGTATGTAAAGGTGAATTTCCCGTCTATCGGTATCATTAACGTTGAGATGCGGGTAACAGACTGGAAGTTCGGTGTTCAGAATGGCGTGCAACTGACGCTGAAGCAGGAAACCGCAGATGTCTGGGGGGATGCCGTTGGTAAACCGATCGAGCGACCGCCATTCACTCAGTTGCCGTCAGGTGGCGTGGCGCAGCCGCAGAACCTGAAATACACCGTGGAGGAAATTGGTCAGGTCGTACAGGGCATTTTGTCCTGGCAGAACATCGGGCAGGTGGTCTACAACAAAGTGATCATTCGTCGCAATGGTCAGATGGTCATGTCCGTCCAGGTTCCTGGGACGTTCACACGACTTACCGGGTTACCGAAAAACACCTACACAGCCCACGTTATTGCCGTAAACCAGATGGGGGCCGAGTCGCCAGAAGGATATCTGGAATTCAGTATCGAAGCACCGCCAGCACCTTCTAATGTTGATATTGAGCAGGGCTTCTTTGCCGTCACGCTGATCCCGCGTCTGGCGGCGATCACTAATGTTTCCACGCAGTTTGATTTCTGGACTTCAGGCGAAACAAAGCTACCCAATACCTCAACGACTACCGTGGAAGGCAATGCCAGCCGCGAGGGGATGGGAACAACCTGGACAAGTAATCAGTTAAAGATCGGCCATACCTATTACTGGTACATCAGAACGGTTAACGCCTTTGGTGCATCCGGGTTTATCGAAGTTCCGGCACTGTGCTCTATGGACACAGGCGGTTTGTTCGATCTCATTGATGACGGGATACAGAAGTCAGATGCGTTCCAGAATGTTAAAAATGGCGTTGATACTAACCTGCAAGGCGTTATGGAAAACGCACTGGCGAACCATGGCACAGTAGAACATCAGTGGATGCAGTACGGCGAAGTTCGCGCTGAAATCCTGGTGGTTAAAACAACCGTTGCGACAGCCGAGCAGGGGCTCGCTGACCTGTCCACTTATGTTCAGGCTCAAATAGGACCTGATGGCAGTCTGACCTCTGCGGTAAACCAGAAAATGACTGCTGTGGTGAACAGCGACGGAACAGCCAAAGCCTCCTACACGCTGAACATGGGCATCGTAAGAAATGGTGTTAAATACAATACTGGTTTCGGTATGTCGATTGAGCCATCGGGGAACAGCTATAAGTCCACAGTGGTTTTTGCTGCTGATCAGTTTGGTATTTATTCCGGAAGTGATCCGGGAAATTACACTGCTGCATTTTTTGTCTATAACGGGCAAGTATTTATCCGCGATGCACTGATTCAGGATGGCAGTATCACCAATGCCAAGATTGGCAACTATATCCGGTCCACCTCTTTCATCCCTGGTCCTTCTGGGGCTGGGTGGAATATCGACAAGAACGGAAACTGCGAATTTCATGGGCAGTTTTATGCGAACAGCGGCCAGTTTGCATTTAACGGTACGAATAACACTGTTGTTATCAACGGCAACGGTGTGACAGTTAATCTTCCAGGTGGTGGACGGGTCGTCGTCGGGAGGTGGTCATAATGCCGGAAGGTATTCTGATTGATTACAACGATGGACGACCGGCAATGGCAATTACTGCGGGGCTGCGAGCCCCCAGCTTTTGCACATCCTTCTCGGGCTGGTCATCCCAGTCAATGCAGTACCCGGTCAATACGCCACTTGTTCCCGGTTCACAGGTTATCGTGGTGCCAACCAATCCCATTTACATCTATTCCTTTGCTGAATTTGATGTGGCCATTATGACTGGAGTCACCCGAAACGGGGACTCCGGGGTCGTCATTGGTGCTGAGACAATCGGGGGTAAAGCCCTTACTCCAGACTGGTCAGGTTATGTCATGGAGCTGCTGCCCGCGGCGACGTATAACGAAGGATTATTGGTTTCAAACTCGACTGACTTCACTGCCATATCCAATCAGGCCGCACTGATGACCTGCGCTTATTCCGGACGCATTACGGTTAACGGCAGTGCGCCGCTTCCGGTGAGCGGTATTCCTTTTGGCAAATGGGATAACCCGAATGTGTCGGTAGGGTTTGATGGCGGCAATATCATCGTTCGCGATATTTCCTACACAGGACGGGACGACGTGGCCGGAACGGTGACGATTGACCTGGTGATATTCAATCAGACCGCACCTGTCGGCGGCGACGGTATCACGATGACCAACGCCGCAGGCCAGGTCACGTTCTCCACGCTGAAACGCCCCTTTGTGTATGACCGACAAATCCAGATCACCGATGCCTTCCAGGATATTGGCGGTGGGTTCTGCCAGATAGTCTATACCGGCGTTCAGGTACGAATGATTGGTGGATGGGGAAATATCAGAACCAAAGGCGTGGTCATGTCAGGCGGTAGCGTCAGGTCAGCCTACAACAAAGTGTTTGCGGACCGCAATTCTGGTGCGTGGGATATGACCAGAAACAGAAATATCGCCATGCCCATTCTCATTCTTCCGAACATGTACTGAGGAAAAACTATGTCAGCAGGAACCTTAACCCTGACGAATAACTCTGCTGCGGTCGCTGGCAGCGGGACTGTGTTTACTACCGAGGTGGCGGCAGGAGATTTTATTGTTGTCACGGTCGGTGGTGTTCCCTATACGCTCCCGGTTAAATCCGTGGAAAGTGGCACGGCGCTGACGCTGGTCAGTAATTACACCGGGCCAACACAATCAGGCGCGGCCTGGTCTGCTGTTCCTCGTGTGGCGCTGAATATGGTCACCGCGGCGCTGGTGGCACAAAGTGCAGAAGCCCTGCGCGGACTGAACTACGACAAGCAGAACTGGCAGCAGGTGTTTAGTGCATCTGAAATGATAACGGTGAAGCTTCCTGATGGCTCAAGCTTTCCTGGACCGTCATGGAAATACCTTGCCAATAATATGGCAACAAAAGTTAATGGTTCCGTTCCTGTTGAACAGGGTGGAACTGGCTCGAACACAAAAGAAGGTGCCCGTAATTCTCTTGAGCTAGGTACATGTGCTACAGCGAATGTCACAACGTCAGATAAAGACGTACAACAGGGGAGAGTGATGGCTATTGGTTCTGGGGGGTGGATGAAAGAAAATGGTGCCGGGTGGAGTTATAACGGCCCACTGTCGGATATTCGCTGGAATAGTATTTTTTATGCTTTTTCGTCGATCATGCCGGATACATTCCTGAACAGCAACCACCATGTTATGAATCTGTTTGGTTACACTGATAATACCTACGGCAACCAACTTGCAATCACCCTGGCAGGAAATATTGGTATTCGGGTAATTACGAACAATATCATTAATAACTGGCAAGAGTTCCTGACAACGGGCAATACAGTTGTAGACAGCGGTGGATTCATAAAAAAGGCTTCCCCGGTGGTTAAAATTTATAACGATGGAAGCTTTGATACTAACGAAGAATCAGAAGGGGTGACCGTTTCTCGGATTGGCGTTGGAGAGTATATGATTAACGGATGCATCGGTATGAACTCCGATGCATCCTGGTGCGGAATTGATGGTGGTTTTGAAATTCCAGTAGATCGTAATAAACAGGCACAAGTCTGGCTGGACTATGAGATTACCCATGATGGCTCAGTTCACGTAAAAACTTATCACCGGACATACCCGGATGCTCCGGAATTCGCCAGAAATGAACTGCCTGGCCTGAATGATGGTGACCCTGTTGATATCCCTGCTGACCAGTTCGTTTCAGTTCGTGTAGAGATGCCACATGATAGTATCTGGAATCTGAAGCAAAAGAAAATGCAGGAGGAAATGGAAAAAGCTGAACGTGAGCGTCAGGAAAATCAGCAGGATGCTCAGTCGTAAAAATGATGGTTGCCGCAACCACACCGTATGCAAGAGCATGATTGCGGCCGACTGGCGAACGTTCGATAGTGCGAGTATGAATGATTGCCAGTCGCTGCGGATTGTACTTAAGCAATATGACGATTCAAGGTGTTTAATCTGAAACCAGCCACATATCCGCCTCTTCAAACATTTCCTGAACAGTACGGCTTATCTGTTCTTTCTCATGCTTGCTGGCGTCAGTGTTGATCGCCGGCAGTGTCATCATCGGTTTTACCCGAACATCAGCATCGGGGAAGATCCGGTGAACCCTCTTAGTTAACTCGCCCAGAATGATATCTTTTGCACCGGGCAGACCATCAAAATTCCTTTTGTCATAAACGAGTTCCACGAACATTGCTTATTGCCTCTTTACTGGATGGATATACAGTATTTATACTGTGTTTTTATCCAGCATTCAAGAGAGGGCGTAAACATGGGCTTTCCTTCACCAGCTACCGACTATATAGAGCAGCGGGTTACGCCAGCCAGTGTCTGCATGACTCCCGACAGTCGCATCCTCGAGACGTCGGCGGGTTATGCGATCATCGTCCCGGTCACGCGCCCACAGCAGGGTGATGCGCTGTTGATTCTGTCCGGAGGTCGGACGCAGTTTGCGAAGCTTAGGGGGAAAGCGTTAATCACGGATGACGGCGAAGCGATCGAAGGTGATGCAGCTGAAGAGGCTGAGGTTATGAGGCGGGTGACGCACTTTATCAACAGCACTGATGCTGCGATATCTCTTGAGGCGGCATTGGCGCAGTTTTGAGACATATGTACGATAGAAAAATTCCGAAGATTGGCAATAGATCTCTTTATATTTGCATTCAAATTTTGTTTATTATGTATTTACATAACGTAAATTTATAAAATTTAATAAAAACAACTCAGATTGCTTATTTTTAAAGATGCATTTAATATATATGTTATAAATTGCAAAGCTCATTAAGGGATTCCCCAGTGAATATTGATAAAATGAAGATCCAGCATGCCGAGATTATCCATAAAATTAGCCGCCTCAGGGAGCTTAGCCGGGCGGGTGTGACGGCTCATGCGCAAGAAATCGCTCAAACCATTATCAGTATGAGTTCTGTGATTAAAGTACACCTTTCTGCCGAAGATCAGTTTTTATATCCTTATCTGGAAAAGGTGAACGATCAAAAGCTAAAAACAATGAGCGTAAATTTTCAGCGCGAGATGGCTGATATTGTTGCCGAGTATGAAAAGTTTTCCCGTCGCTGGAATACGGCAAATAAGCTTATCAATTGTGACGAGGCATTTCGCCGCGACGCGAATGTAGTGTTGCGCAAGGTGCATGAACGAATGCAGCGCGAGGATCATAATTTTTATCCGCTGGTAGAGCAGCTTTAAAAAAGGGCGGCAATGGTTCATCCAATACGGGAATTTGGTTTCCCGTATCCAGAAAGGTATGAAAAGGACTTGGTAAAAGCTGGCACTACTCCGAAACTAACCACATATCGGATTCTTCAAACATTTCCTCCAGCATGCGGTTCAGCTTCTCCCGATCGCTTTTGCTGGCATCGCTGTTTAAGCCGTTCGCCTGCATCGGCTTAACCTTCACTTCTGCATCCGGAAAGATCCGGTGCACTCGCTTTGTTAACTCATTCAGAATTATTTCTCTGGCACCTGTTAATCCTTCAACATTCCGTTTGTCGTACACCAACTCAACGAACATACCGCCTCCAAAGCAACAATGATTTTGCACGCAATTTATACTGTTTATTTATACAGCGTCAACGGTTGGGCACGTAGCTTTTTAAGGAAGGTTTTTGGGGCATGTATGGGGCATAAATGCCAGTTTTGGGGCATGGTTGGGACATTTTAACTCATATGAACTTAACCGAATTTCATATGGAGGCGTCTTATAATGCACTGATTAACCTAAAGAAAACACATGCTCTTGGGCGTTCTTTAGTGATTTTAAAAATTACCGCGTCACGCAGTTAAAGTGGCGGGCATACTCTTCAAGGCTTGTGATCCCCAGACGCACCCACTTTGGATGCGACCACTGGGGTAAACCGATATAGATCATAGCGCTTGCAAAATCTCCTCCACGCTGCGAACGCGCGCAATGCGGGGGAAAATGTGCGTCATGCTGCCCTGGTGTTGTTCAGCACTGGCGGCGCTACAGGCATCCTCTGCAATGATAAGACTGAAACCCAGCTCCCACGCATTTCGCGCCGTCGACTCAACGCCAATGTTCGTAGAGATGCCGCACAGGACGATGGTATCGATACCCCGGCGACGCAGCTGTAATTCCAGATCGGTGCCGTAGAACGCGCCCCACTGGCGTTTGGTTACTTCGAGGTCGCTGGTGCATTTACCCAGAGCAGCCGGGTAATCCCACCAGTTTTCGGGCAACGCTTTTGCTGGAGTCTGAGCATCTACTGGTTGTTTCAGCGCTTCGGCGTAATCGTCAGACCACCCGACGCGCACCATTACCACCGGGGAACCGTGGGTACGGAATTTTTCCGCCAACTGCGCGGTGCGGGCAACCACAGTGTGTGCCGTATGAGGTCCGCCAGCGAAAGGCAGGATCCCTTCCTGTAAGTCAATCACGACAAGGGCAGTTGTTTTTGCGTTCAGTTCCAGCATGTTCACTCCAGTAAAAAATAGAATTCCGTTACACCTTAAGCGCGAATCAGTGTGAAAGGGGCGACAATTTTTGTTATTTTTTGTGAGATTACGCAATGCCCGTCCAGGAAACAGGCGTACAGTCAGTACCGGACTAAGAGTCTATCCCAGTAGGCTCTTATCGTGCGGCAGAATTTCCAGTATAATAGCCGCCTTTTTTCATTCAGTTGTGACATTCAGCTAAAGCTGCGACTTCGTCATCTGCGAGACAGGTGACAATCCGCCTGCGGCAAAGTTAAGGGATATCTCATGCGTACAGAATATTGCGGACAGCTACGTCTGTCCCACGAGGGGCAGCAGGTGACTCTGTGTGGTTGGGTCAACCGTCGTCGTGATCTTGGTAGCCTGATCTTTATCGATATGCGCGACCGCGAAGGTATCGTGCAGGTATTTTTCGATCCGGACCGTGCGGACGCGTTAAAGCTGGCCTCCGAACTGCGTAATGAGTTCTGCATCCAGGTTACGGGCACCGTGCGTGCGCGTGACGCGAAAAACGTCAACGCCGAGATGGCGACGGGCGAAATTGAAGTGCTGGCCTCCGATCTGACCATCATCAACCGTTCAGACTCGCTGCCGTTGGACTCTAACCACGTCAACACCGAAGAAGCGCGACTGAAGTATCGCTATTTAGATCTGCGTCGCCCTGAAATGGCGCAGCGCCTGAAAACGCGTGCCAAAATTACCAGTCTGGTGCGTCGTTTTATGGACGACCACGGCTTCCTCGACATCGAAACACCGATGCTGACCAAAGCGACGCCGGAAGGCGCGCGCGATTACCTGGTACCTTCTCGCGTACATAAAGGTAAATTCTACGCGCTGCCGCAATCACCTCAGTTGTTCAAACAGCTGCTGATGATGTCTGGCTTTGACCGCTACTATCAGATCGTAAAATGCTTCCGTGATGAAGACTTACGTGCTGACCGTCAGCCTGAATTTACCCAGATCGACGTTGAGACTTCCTTCATGACCGCACCGCAGGTGCGTGAAGTGATGGAAGCGCTGGTGCGTAATCTGTGGCTGGAAGTTAAAGGGGTGGATCTGGGTGATTTCCCGATCATGACCTTTGCCGAAGCTGAGCGTCGTTACGGTTCCGATAAACCAGACCTGCGTAACCCGATGGAGCTGGTTGACGTTGCCGATCTGGTGAAAGACGTTGAGTTCGCAGTGTTCTCTGGTCCGGCAAACGATGCGAAAGGCCGCGTAGCTGCGCTGCGTGTACCGGGCGGTGCCGCACTGAGCCGTAAGCAAATTGACGATTACGGCAACTTTATTAAGATTTACGGCGCGAAAGGTCTGGCTTACATCAAAGTCACCGAGCGTGCGAAAGGTCTGGAAGGTATCACCAGCCCGGTTGCTAAGTTCCTGAACGCAGAAATCGTGGAAGCGATTCTGGCGCGTACCGGTGCGCAAGACGGCGACATGATTTTCTTCGGTGCCGACAACAAGAAAGTGGTTGCCGACGCGATGGGCGCGCTGCGTCTGAAACTGGGTAAAGACCTGAACATTACCGACGAAGCCAAATGGGCGCCGCTGTGGGTTATCGACTTCCCAATGTTTGAAGACGATGGTGAAGGCGGACTGACCGCAATGCACCATCCGTTCACCGCGCCGAAAGATATGACAGCTGCTGAGCTGAAAGCTGCGCCGGAAGACGCGGTTGCTAACGCATACGATATGGTTATCAACGGCTACGAAGTGGGCGGCGGTTCCGTGCGTATTCACAACGGCGACATGCAGCAGACCGTATTTGGTATTCTGGGCATTAACGAGCAAGAGCAGCGTGAGAAATTCGGCTTCCTGCTGGATGCGCTAAAATATGGTACACCACCGCATGCGGGCCTGGCGTTTGGTCTGGACCGTCTGACTATGCTGCTGACCGGTACTGACAACATTCGTGACGTTATTGCTTTCCCAAAAACCACTGCTGCAGCGTGTCTGATGACTGAAGCGCCGAGCTTTGCCAACGAAGCTGCGCTGGCGGAACTGAGCATTCAGGTTGTTAAGAAGGCCGAGAATAACTGATATGACATACAAACAGCCTGTCTCGGTGTTAGTCGTGATTTATGCAAAGGACACCGGGAGAGTGCTGATGTTACAGCGACGCGACGATCCTGATTTCTGGCAGTCGGTCACCGGCAGCCTTGAAGAGGGTGAAACCGCGTCGCAAGCCGCTATGCGCGAAGTAAAGGAAGAGGTCGCCATTGATGTTGCATCTGAGCAACTGACCTTAATTGACTGTCAGCGCACGGTGGAGTTTGAGATTTTTAGCCATTTACGTCATCGCTATGCACCGGGAATTGAACGTAATACTGAATCCTGGTTTTGCCTGGCACTTCCCTCAGAACGAGAGATCGTGTTCACCGAACATCTGACCTATCGTTGGGTTAATGCGGTTGAAGCCGCCCAATTAACCAAGTCGTGGAGTAACCGGCAGGCGATTGAAGAGTTTGTAATTAACGTCGCCTGAAAAGGCGCGCTTTTTGGAGATATTATTTATGGCAGGTCATAGTAAATGGGCCAACACCAGACACCGTAAAGCAGCGCAGGATGCTAAACGCGGTAAAATTTTCACCAAAATAATTCGTGAGCTGGTGACGGCGGCAAAACTCGGCGGCGGCGATCCGGACGCTAACCCGCGTCTGCGTGCAGCGGTTGATAAAGCGCTGGCTAACAACATGACCCGTGACACCCTGAACCGTGCAATCGCGCGCGGTGTGGGTGGTGATGAAGATTCCAACATGGAAACCATCATCTATGAAGGTTATGGTCCTGGCGGTACAGCCGTTATGATTGAATGTCTGTCTGACAACCGTAACCGTACTGTTGCGGAAGTGCGTCACGCGTTCACGAAAACGGGCGGCAACCTCGGTACCGACGGTTCCGTGGCTTACCTGTTCAGCAAAAAAGGCGTGATCTCCTTTGAACAAGGCGACGAAGACGCCATCATGGAAGCGGCGCTGGAAGCAGGTGCTGAAGACGTGGTGACCTTCGACGACGGCGCAATTGACGTTTACACCGCGTGGGAAGAGATGGGTAAAGTGCGTGACGCGCTGGAAGCGGCGGGTCTGAAAGCGGACGCGGCTGAAGTGTCTATGATTCCATCCACCAAAGCAGATATGGATGCAGAAACAGCGCCGAAGTTGTTGCGTCTGATCGATATGCTGGAAGACTGCGACGACGTGCAGGAAGTTTACCATAACGGCGAGATCTCTGATGAGGTTGCAGCTACCTTAGAATGAGGTGGCTGTACCGCAACCTGACAGGAGGTGCGTGATGTCTATCATTCTCGGCATTGACCCGGGGTCGCGCATCACCGGTTATGGCGTTATTCGTCAGGTCGGCAGACAGCTGACCTACCTCGGCAGCGGTTGTATCCGCACCAAAGTCGACGATCTCCCGTCACGTCTGAAGTTAATTTACGCGGGCGTGACGGAAATCATCACCCAGTTCCAGCCGGACTATTTTGCCATTGAGCAGGTTTTTATGGCGAAGAACGCTGACTCGGCGCTAAAGCTTGGACAGGCACGCGGCGTGGCAATCGTTGCGGCGACCAATCAGGATCTACCGGTCTTTGAATACGCGGCCCGCCAGGTAAAACAGACTGTGGTGGGGATCGGTAGTGCGGAAAAAAGCCAGGTCCAGCATATGGTGCGCACGCTGCTAAAACTCCCGGCGAATCCGCAAGCGGATGCCGCGGATGCGCTGGCGATTGCTATTACCCACTGCCATGTCAGTCAGAATGCCATGCAAATGAGCGAGTCGAGGCTGAATTTGGCGCGAGGTCGATTACGTTAGTGACAAATGAGGCTGGATATCTATCCAGCCTTTTTTTATGATAGCGCATTACCTTTTAGCCCTTAACGCAGGAGCGTCACGTGATAGGCAGACTCAGAGGCATCATTATTGAAAAACAACCCCCGCTGGTCCTTCTGGAAACGGGTGGGGTAGGCTATGAAGTGCATATGCCGATGACCTGTTTCTACGAGTTGCCGGAAGCCGGGCAGGAAGCGATTATCTTCACCCATTTTGTGGTGCGTGAAGACGCTCAACTGCTGTATGGCTTTAACAACAAGCAAGAGCGCACGCTGTTTAAAGAGTTAATCAAAACCAATGGCGTGGGGCCGAAGCTGGCGCTGGCGATCCTCTCCGGAATGTCTGCGCAGCAGTTTGTTAATGCCGTTGAGCGCGAAGAGCTTGGCGCGTTAGTGAAATTACCGGGCATTGGTAAGAAAACCGCAGAGCGTTTGATTGTTGAAATGAAAGACCGCTTTAAAGGCCTGCATGGTGACCTCTTTACCCCGGCGGCGGATCTGGTTCTGACCTCTCCGGCCAGTCCGACAACGGACGACGCCGAGCAGGAAGCGGTTGCTGCGCTGGTGGCGTTGGGCTATAAACCACAAGAAGCCAGCCGCATGGTGAGCAAAATTGCCCGCCCTGATGCCAGCAGTGAAACCCTGATTCGTGAAGCGCTTCGCGCGGCATTGTGAGGTAAAGGATGATTGAAGCAGATCGCCTGATTTCGGCTGTCAGCACGACCCCTGAAGACCTGGTGGATCGTGCGATCCGCCCTAAATTGCTGGAAGAGTATATTGGCCAGCCTCAGGTCCGTTCGCAAATGGAGATTTTTATCCAGGCGGCGAAGCTGCGTGGTGACGCTCTCGATCACCTGCTGATTTTCGGTCCTCCAGGTCTTGGTAAAACCACGCTTGCCAATATTGTCGCCAATGAAATGGGCGTTAATCTGCGCACCACGTCCGGTCCGGTACTGGAAAAAGCGGGTGACCTGGCGGCAATGCTTACCAACCTTGAACCCCACGATGTGCTGTTTATCGATGAAATCCATCGTCTTTCACCGGTGGTGGAAGAGGTGCTGTATCCGGCGATGGAAGATTATCAGCTGGATATCATGATTGGTGAAGGGCCGGCTGCACGTTCGATCAAAATCGATCTGCCACCGTTTACGCTAATCGGGGCGACGACGCGCGCCGGGTCGTTAACGTCTCCGTTGCGTGACCGTTTTGGTATTGTACAGCGCCTGGAATTCTATCAGGTGGCTGATCTGCAGCACATTGTAGGACGCAGTGCGCGTTTTATGGGCCTGGAAATGAGCGATGAAGGCGCGCTGGAAGTGGCACGCCGTGCTCGCGGTACGCCGCGTATCGCCAACCGCTTATTACGCCGGGTACGTGATTTCGCCGAAGTGAAGCATGACGGCACGATTTCAGCAGATATCGCCGCTCAGGCGCTGGATATGCTCAATGTGGATGCGGAAGGATTTGATTATATGGACCGTAAGTTGCTGCTGGCGGTTATCGACAAATTCTTTGGCGGACCGGTCGGACTGGATAACCTGGCAGCGGCGATCGGGGAAGAGCGTGAAACCATTGAGGACGTGCTTGAGCCATATCTGATTCAGCAAGGTTTTCTGCAGCGTACGCCGCGTGGACGTATGGCAACCGTGCGCGCCTGGAACCATTTTGGCATTACACCGCCACAGATGCCTTAATGCATGATGTCGCTACGCTTATAAGGCCTGGGCGATTTTGTAGGCCCGGTAAGCGCAGCGCTACCGGGCAACGCATGCTTAGCTCGCTTGCTTTTTCATCATGCTGAAAATAAACAGCAGCGCGGCACACAGCACCACGGAGGGACCTGCCGGGGTGTCATAGAAGGCCGAGAAGGTCAACCCGCCTGTAACCGCTATCATTCCCACACCAACGGCAACTCCTGCCATCTGTTCCGGCGTACGGGCAAAGCGACGGGCGGTCGCCGCAGGGATAATAAGCAGCGAGGTGATAATCAACGCCCCGACAAACTTCATCGCCACGCCAATCGTTAACGCCGTAACCAGCATCAGCAGCAGCTTCACGCGTTGCAGCTTCACGCCATCGACAAATGCCAGATCCGGACTGATGGTCATCGACAGCAGGTTACGCCACTGCCAGAACAGAATCGCCAGAACAATAACCACGCCGATGGCGATGGAGATAAGATCTTCAGGCGTCACGGCGAGCAAATCACCAAACAGGTAAGCCATCAGATCCACTCGGATGTTGGACATCAGGCTGACGACAACCAGCCCCAGCGACAATGCACTATGCGCCATAATGCCCAGTAAGGTATCGATCGCGAGGTGAGGGCGCTTTTCAAGCCATACCAGACCGCCAGCCAGCAACAAAGTGACGGCGATAACCGCATAGAAAGGGTTTACATCCAGCAGCAGGCCAAAGGCGACTCCCAGCAGCGAAGCGTGGGCCAGCGTATCACCGAAATAAGACATTCGACGCCAGACCACAAACGAGCCGAGTGGGCCAGCAGCACAGGCCAGCATGATCCCGGCTAACCAACCGGGTAATAACAATTCAATCATGAGTGACCATTTCCCCGGCGTAAGACGATACGACCCTGTAAATCGTGGCGGTGATTGTGATTATGACGGTAAATTCCGAGTTGTTCGGCGCCGCGTTGCCCGAACATTGAGATGAATTCCGGGTGCATGGAAACCACTTCCGGTGCACCGGAACAGCAAATATGATGGTTCAGGCACAGTACTTCATCGGTTTTGGCCATCACCAGATGCAGGTCATGGGAAACCATCAGTACGGCGCAATCCAGTTCACGTCGCAACTGGTCGATAAGGTCGTACAGTGCGACCTGCCCATTGACATCTACGCCCTGGGTCGGCTCATCGAGCACCAGTAGCTGAGGTTTATTCAATAAAGCACGGGCTAACAGGACGCGTTGCGTTTCCCCGCCAGAGAGCTTTTGCATCGGCGCATTCATCAGATGTCCGGCCTGAACGCGCTTCAGTGCCGGAAGGATATCCTCTTTTTTGGTGCCGGGACGTAAGCGCATAAACCGGCTTACCGTCAGCGGAAGCGTAGTATCGAGGTATAATTTTTGCGGTACATAGCCAATCCGCAATTGGCCATTACGCTTGATAACTCCCTCATCAGCCGCTACCAGTCCTAATACAACGCGCACCAGCGTAGACTTCCCGGCACCATTTGGGCCGAGAAGCGTTAAAATTTTACCGGGTCGAAGTTCAAGCGATACGTCAGACAGGACGCGGCGTTGACCATAAGAGACCGAGACATTTTCCAGTGAAACCAAAGTCGTCATATCAATTTTAGTCTTGCAGAAGTTATAGAATGTTATAATATCACATTTCTTACATTCATTACGATGATTGGTCGCATTATGTTACATAAAAATACGCTTCTTTTCGCAGCATTATCCGCTGCTCTTTGGGGTAGTGCAACACAGGCAGCAAATGCTGCTGTGGTGGCCTCGCTCAAGCCGCTGGGATTTATTGCTTCGGCCATTGCGGACGGGGTAACAGACACTGAAGTTTTGCTGCCTGACGGGGCTTCCGAACACGACTATTCACTGCGTCCATCAGACGTAAAACGCTTACAGGGCGCGGACTTAGTCGTTTGGATTGGACCTGAGATGGAAGCGTTTATGGAAAAGTCAGTCAAGAATATTCCTAACGCGAAACAGGTAACGATTGCGCAGCTCAATGACGTGAAACCGTTACTCATGAAAGGTGCTGACGACGACGATGACGATCATGGACACAATGATGCTGGCAGTGAAAAAAGTGACGAGCATCACCATCACGGCGATTACAACATGCATCTTTGGCTTTCCCCAGAGATAGCGCGGGCCTCAGCGGTTGCAATCCATGAAAAATTAGTGGAACTTATGCCGCAAAGTCGAGCCAAACTTGACGCCAACCTGAAGGATTTTGAGGCACAATTAGCCGCAACCGATAAGCAGGTAGGTAACGAGCTCGCACCGCTCAAGGGAAAAGGTTATTTCGTTTTTCATGACGCCTATGGCTACTACGAAAAACACTACGGACTAACACCGCTTGGTCACTTTACCGTGAACCCTGAGATTCAACCTGGTGCGCAGCGTTTACATGAAATAAGAACACAGTTGGTTGAGCAAAAAGCAACCTGCGTTTTTGCTGAGCCACAGTTCAGGCCAGCGGTCGTTGAAGCCGTCGCGAGAGGGACATCCGTTCGAATGGGAACGTTGGATCCGCTCGGTACGAATATCAAACTGGGTAAAACAAGCTATTCAGCGTTTTTGAACCAATTAGCCAACCAGTATGCGAGCTGCCTGAAAGGAGATTAATGAGGAAGTGAATACGTGCAACAGATAGCCCGCTCTGTCGCTCTGGCATTTAATAATCTGCCGCGACCCCATCGTGTTATGCTGGGGTCGCTTACCGTACTGACATTGGCCGTCGCCGTCTGGCGGCCTTATGTTTACCATCCCGATTCTGCACCCATCGTTAAAACTATCGAGCTGGAAAAAAGCGAGATTCGTTCACTGTTGCCTGAGGCAAGCGAACCTATTGATCAGGCTGCACAAGAAGACGAAGCCATTCCACAGGATGAACTGGATGACAAAACGTCTGGTGAAGCCGGTGTGCATGAGTATGTCGTCTCCACAGGCGATACGCTGAGCAGTATTCTGAATCAGTACGGCATCGATATGGGCGATATCAGTCAACTCGCTGCTTCCGATAAAGAGCTGCGTAATCTGAAAATTGGTCAGCAGCTTTCATGGACCTTAAGCGCGGAAGGTGACCTGCAGCGTCTGACCTGGGAAGTATCCCGCCGTGAAACCCGTACTTACGATCGCACTGCGACGGGTTTCAAAATGAGCAGCGAAATGCAGCAGGGCGATTGGGTTAACAGTCGTATCAAAGGCACGGTGGGCGGAAGCTTCGTCGCCAGCGCCAAAGATGCCGGGCTGACCAGCTCTGAAATCAGCGCAGTGATTAAGGCCATGCAGTGGCAGATGGATTTCCGCAAACTGAAAAAAGGCGATGAGTTCTCGGTGCTGATGTCTCGCGAAATGCTGGACGGCAAGCGCGAGCAAAGCCAACTGCTGGGCGTGCGTTTACGTTCTGAAGGCAAAGACTATTATGCCATCCGTGCTGCAGACGGTAAGTTCTATGACCGTAACGGTACCGGGCTGGCGAAAGGCTTCATGCGTTTCCCGACGGCGAAACAGTTCCGTATTTCCTCGAACTTTAACCCGCGTCGCCTGAATCCGGTGACTGGACGCGTAGCGCCGCACAAAGGTGTCGACTTTGCGATGCCGCAGGGGACGCCGGTACTGTCGGTGGGCGATGGTGAAGTGGTTGTAGCGAAGCGTAGCGGCGCTGCCGGATACTATGTTGCGGTTCGTCATGGTCGCACCTACACCACGCGTTATATGCACCTGCGTAAGCTGTTGGTGAAACCAGGTCAAAAAGTGAAACGTGGCGATCGTATCGCGCTGTCAGGTAACACCGGGCGTTCAACGGGGCCGCATCTGCACTATGAAGTATGGGTTAACCAGCAGGCCGTGAACCCTTTGACGGCGAAACTGCCGCGTACAGAGGGTCTGACCGGCTCGGATCGCACCGATTACCTGGCGCAGGTGAAAGAGGTTATGCCTCAGCTACGTTTTGATTAATTAGTACACTGATAAAGCCGGTACGCTATGCGTGCCGGCTTTTTTATTTTGTACGGCGCACGGTGCGCCGCTACACTATCAGCAGATTTACTTTTCGCGGCACCAGACACTGGAAAAGCATGGAAACGAAAAAAAAGAATATTGAGTATATCCCTGAGTTTCACAAATCATTTCGCCATCCGCGCTACTGGGGCGCCTGGTTGGGGGTGGCGGCAATAGCTGGTATTGCGTTAACGCCTGCGTCATTTCGTGATCCTATTCTGGCAAAACTCGGACGGCTCGCCGGAAGACTGGGAAAAAGCTCCCGTCGCAGAGCATTGATCAATTTATCCCTCTGCTTTCCTGAACGTAGCGAAGCTGAGCGTGAAGCCATTGTTGATGATATGTATGCAACTGCGCCTCAGGCGATGGTCATGATGGCTGAATTAGCAATACGTGGCCCGGAGAAAATTCAGAGTCGGGTTGACTGGCAGGGCCTGGAAATCATCGAAGAGATGCGGCGCAACGATGAAAAAGTTATTTTTCTCGTTCCACATGGCTGGGGCGTAGATATCCCGGCGATGCTGATGGCGTCCCAGGGACAGAAAATGGCTGCGATGTTCCACAATCAGGGGAACCCGGTATTCGATTACGTCTGGAACACGGTACGCCGTCGCTTTGGTGGTCGTTTGCATGCGCGTAATGATGGCATCAAACCGTTTATTCAGTCTGTCCGTCAGGGATATTGGGGATACTACCTGCCGGATCAGGACCATGGGCCTGAACACAGCGAGTTTGTCGATTTTTTTGCTACCTATAAAGCAACGTTACCGGCGATTGGACGTCTGATGAAAGTCTGCCACGCGCGCGTGGTACCGCTGTTCCCCGTATACGATGGGAGAACGCACCGCCTGACGATCCATGTTCGTCCACCGATGGATGACATCCTGACGGCGGATGACCACACCATTGCCAGACGGATGAACGAAGAGGTGGAGATTTTTGTCACGCCTCATGTCGAACAATACACCTGGATTCTGAAACTGCTTAAGACGCGTAAACCCGGCGAGATTGAGCCCTATAAGCGCAAAGATCTCTATCCGAAGAAATAAAAAAAAGCCTCTCAAACGAGAGGCTTTTTTACATTTAAGCGACTTATTCTACGGTCAGAATACGCGTGGTGTTGGTTGAGCCAATGGTGCTCATCACATCGCCCTGGGTCACGATCACCAGGTCACCAGAAACCAGGTAGCCTTTATCGCGCAGCAGGTTCACCGCTTCATTGGCGGCAACGACGCCGTCAGTTTCGCTGTCGAAGTGAACCGGTGTGACACCGCGGTACAGCGAGGTCAGATTCAGCGTACGCTCATGACGGGACATCGCGAAAATCGGCAGACCGGAACTGATACGAGAAGTCATCAGCGCAGTGCGACCGGACTCCGTCATTGCGATGATAGCGGTGACCCCTTTCAGGTGGTTAGCAGCGTACATCGCTGACATCGCAATCGCTTCTTCAACGTTATCAAACTGCACGTCAAGGCGGTGTTTAGAGACGTTGATGCTCGGGATCTTTTCAGCGCCGAGACAGACGCGCGCCATTGCCGCGACGGTTTCCGCCGGGTACTGACCTGCTGCTGTTTCTGCAGAGAGCATCACGGCATCGGTGCCGTCGAGGACGGCGTTAGCCACATCCATCACTTCCGCACGAGTCGGCATTGGGTTGGTAATCATCGACTCCATCATCTGCGTAGCGGTAATGACCGCACGGTTCAGCTGACGCGCGCGACGAATCAACGCTTTCTGAATACCTACCAGCTCAGGGTCACCGATTTCAACGCCCAGGTCGCCACGTGCCACCATCACTACGTCGGAAGCCAGAATGATGTCATCCATCGCATTCTGGTCGCAGACGGCTTCTGCACGTTCTACTTTGGCGACAATTTTCGCATCGCAACCGGCATCGCGTGCCAGACGGCGGGCATAGTTCAGATCTTCACCGCAGCGCGGGAAGGAGACGGCCAGGTAGTCAACGCTGATTTGCGCTGCGGTAATGATGTCGGCTTTGTCTTTTTCGGTCAGGGCTTCAGCAGAGAGACCGCCGCCCAGTTTGTTGATGCCCTTGTTATTGGATAGCGGGCCACCGACGGTGACTTCGGTGAAGACTTTCATGCCCTGAACTTCCTGCACCTTAAGCTGTACGCGACCGTCGTCGAGCAGCAGGATATCGCCAGGCACGACGTCAGCAGGTAGCCCTTTATAATCAATACCGACTTTTTCTTTGTCGCCTTCGCCTTTGCCGAGGTTGGCGTCTAACAGGAACTTGTCGCCAACGTTAAGAAATACTTTACCTTCTTTAAAGGTGGATACGCGGATTTTAGGTCCCTGCAGGTCACCCAAAATAGCTACATGACGTCCCAGTTTTGCGGCAATTTCACGGACTTTATCCGCCCGCAGTTTGTGATCTTCTGGAGAGCCGTGGGAAAAGTTCATACGTACGACGTTCGCACCCGCGGCGATAATCTTCTCAAGGTTGTTATCGCGGTCAGTTGCCGGGCCTAACGTGGTAACGATTTTGGTTCTGCGAAGCCTTCTGGACATGTAATACTCCGTTGACTGAAACAACTTGGTGTTGCGTGAACATTGATCCGGCCGTTCTCAAACATTAACGGTAAATGAACAACCCGGATGATAAAAGGGTAGAACATTGTTATTGCTTTTAGCGGTCATCACTCTTGATGAGTAATTCTTTATCAAAACGCGATTCCTTGAGCGCTTCCTTGACACGCTTCAAGTTATCTCTAAATTTTGCCCCTCGGCGCAAAGTAAATCCTGTAGCCAGCACATCTATCACGGTCAGTTGAGCAAGTCGAGAGACCATGGGCATATAAATGTCAGTATCTTCCGGTACATCGAGGGTAATTGCCAGCGTGGCTTCCCGTGCCAGTGGCGTACCGGGAGAGGTGAGGGCGATAACCATGGCATCGTTTTCCCGCGCTAACTGCGCCAGTTCAACCAGACTTTTGGTTCTTCCGGTATGAGAAATAAGCACAATGACGTCGTCGTCGCTACAATTCATACAACTCATGCGTTGCAGAACAATATCGTCGGAATAAATTACCGGCACGTTAAAGCGGAAAAATTTATTCATCGCGTCATGCGCTACCGCGGCGGAAGAACCTAAACCAAAGAAGGCAATTTTCTTCGCCTGGGTTAATAAATCTACCGCCCGGTTTACCGCCGCGTTATCCAGCGACTGGCGAACGTGGTCGAGGCTTGCCATCGCTGACTCGAAGATTTTCCCCGTGTAAGATTCTACGCTGTCATCCTCATCCACATTGCGATTAACATAAGGGGTGCCATTTGCCAGACTTTGCGCCAGATGCAGTTTAAAATCAGGAAAGCCGCGGGTGTCCATGCTGCGACAGAAACGGTTCACCGTTGGCTCGCTGACATTCGCTTCTACAGCAAGTGCGGCGATGCTTGAATGGATTGCCCGCTCGGGAGAGGCAAGAATAATGTCGGCGACTTTACGCTCTGACTTGCTCAAATGTTCCAGTTTTAACTGGATTTTTTCCAGCATATTCATGATGTAGGTAGACTCATGGGTCATGGGCAAAAACGATTTCAGCGATACGGGGAAACCGATACACAATTTAGTGTATAGATATTACCCCTGCTAATGCAGCAACGGGGCAAAATGGACAGAATAGTTGTTGTTTTTTTTCATTACATGATCGGAGTCGGATTTTCATACTTCGTCATGGGTACGAAAAATACGACTTTTTTATCCATTTTGATGGGTTATACGCCAATAAAGCGGCTGTTCGCGGTAACAGCACGGCTGGATAAGCGTTTACGGTTTCCGGATTCACGTAAAAGCAGTACAGTGCACTGTAATAAAATTACAACCAGTGTCTGGCAAAAGCACCAGGCACTTAATTGAGGAGAATGACATGGCGGTAACGCAAACAGCCCAGGCATGTGACCTGGTCATTTTCGGTGCGAAGGGCGACCTGGCGCGACGGAAATTGCTGCCTTCCCTGTATCAACTGGAAAAGGCCGGCCAGATTAACCCGGAAACCCGTATCATTGGGGTTGGGCGTGCCGACTGGGACAAAGCAGCTTATACCAAGGTTGTGCGCGAAGCGCTCGAAACCTTCATGAAAGAAAAAATCGATGAAGGTTTATGGGAGACCCTCAGCGGTCGTCTGGAGTTTTGTAATCTGGACGTCAATGATACCGCCGCATTTAGCCGTCTGGGTGAAATGCTGGATCAGAAATCACGTACCACTATTAACTATTTCGCGATGCCGCCAAGCACTTTTGGCGCAATCTGCAAAGGTTTGGGTGAAGCAAAGCTGAATGCTAAGCCTGCCCGCGTGGTGATGGAAAAACCGTTAGGAACGTCACTGGCAACATCGCGCGAAATTAACGATCAGGTCGGCGAGTATTTCGAAGAGTGCCAGGTTTACCGCATCGACCACTATCTCGGCAAAGAGACGGTACTGAACCTGTTGGCACTGCGTTTTGCCAACTCCCTGTTTGTGAACAACTGGGATAACCGCACTATCGATCACGTAGAAATTACCGTGGCGGAAGAAGTGGGCATTGAAGGGCGCTGGGGCTACTTTGACCAGGCCGGTCAGATGCGCGACATGATCCAGAACCACCTGCTGCAAATCCTATGCATGATCGCGATGTCTCCACCGTCCGATCTGAGCGCTGACAGCATCCGTGATGAAAAAGTGAAGGTACTGAAATCACTGCGTCGCATCGATCGTTCGAACGTGCGAGAAAAAACGGTTCGCGGTCAGTACACCGCCGGTTTTGCCCAGGGCAAAAAAGTTCCGGGATACCTGGAAGAAGAAGGTGCGAACAAGAGCAGCAATACGGAAACGTTTGTGGCAATCCGTGTGGATATCGATAACTGGCGCTGGGCGGGTGTTCCATTCTACCTGCGTACCGGTAAACGTTTACCGACCAAGTGCTCTGAAGTCGTGGTTTACTTCAAAACGCCTGAGCTGAACCTGTTCAGAGAATCCTGGCAGGACCTGCCACAGAACAAGCTGACCATCCGTTTGCAGCCTGATGAGGGTGTCGATATCCAGGTCCTGAATAAAGTGCCGGGCCTGGATCACAAGCATAACCTGCAAATTACCAAACTTGATCTGAGCTACTCCGAAACCTTCAACCAAACACATCTGGCCGACGCTTATGAGCGTCTGCTGCTTGAAACGATGCGCGGCATTCAGGCGCTGTTTGTGCGTCGAGATGAAGTTGAAGAAGCATGGAAGTGGGTCGACTCTATTACCGAAGCCTGGGCAATGGACAACGACGCACCGAAGCCTTATCAGGCCGGGACCTGGGGACCGGTTGCCTCTGTGGCCATGATTACCCGTGATGGTCGTTCCTGGAACGAATTCGAGTAAAATATCATCTAGCCCATAGGTGTTATTTTACCGGTAACATGATCTAACACAGATTGTAGAATAATTTTTGCACTTTTAAGCCTCGCGTGGATTCACCCGCGGGGCTTTTTTTATTACACTGCCTGAAACGATTTTGCCCCTGAGCTACGGCTAACAAGCGATTCAGCTGTTTTTAACCCAACTGAAACACATTGTTTTTCCAACGCTCTGACAGATAAATTTTAGGAGCCTCTATGAATCCGAATTTGTTACGCGTAACACAACGTATCGTCGAACGTTCTCGCGACACACGTTCCGCCTACCTTGCCCGTATTGAACAAGCGAAATCGACTACCGTTCATCGTTCACAACTGGCGTGCGGTAACCTGGCGCATGGTTTTGCTGCCTGCCAGCCGGATGACAAGGCTTCGCTGAAAAGCATGCTGCGTAACAATATCGCGATCATTACCTCCTATAACGATATGCTTTCCGCGCATCAGCCGTACGAACATTACCCGGACATCATTCGTAAAGCGCTGCATGAAGCCAATGCGGTAGGCCAGGTCGCTGGCGGTGTTCCTGCGATGTGCGACGGTGTGACCCAGGGACAGGATGGGATGGAGCTTTCGCTGCTGAGTCGCGAAGTGATTGCTATGTCGGCTGCTGTGGGACTCTCACACAATATGTTCGACGGCGCGTTATTCCTTGGCGTGTGCGACAAAATTGTCCCGGGTCTGGTGATGGCGGCACTGTCATTTGGTCATCTGCCTTCGATCTTTATTCCCTCTGGCCCGATGGCGAGTGGTCTGGCGAACAAAGAAAAAGTGCGTATCCGTCAGCTGTATGCTGAAGGTAAAGTCGATCGTATGGCGCTGCTTGAATCCGAAGCTGCGTCTTATCACGCACCGGGTACCTGTACGTTCTATGGCACGGCAAACACCAACCAGATGGTAGTGGAGTTTATGGGGATGCAACTGCCAGGATCCTCATTCGTGCACCCGGATGCGCCGCTGCGCGAAGCGTTGACCGCCGCTGCGGCTCGTCAGGTAACGCGTCTGACCGGCAACGGCAATGAATGGATGCCGATCGGTAAAATGATCGATGAAAAAGTAGTGGTCAACGGTATTGTCGCGCTGCTGGCGACCGGGGGCTCCACTAACCATACAATGCACCTGGTCGCGATGGCGCGCGCGGCCGGTATTCTGATTAACTGGGACGACTTCTCCGATCTGTCCGATATCGTGCCGCTGATGGCGCGTCTGTACCCGAATGGTCCGGCAGACATTAACCACTTCCAGGCGGCGGGTGGCGTGCCGGTGTTAATGCGTGAACTGCTTAATGCGGGTCTGCTGCATGAAGATGTGAACACCGTTGCCGGGTTTGGTTTATCGCGCTACACCATGGAACCCTGGCTCAACGAGGGTGAGCTGGACTGGCGTGAAGGTGCAGCGAAGTCGCTGGACAGCAACGTGATAGCCACCTTTGACCAGCCTTTCTCCCACCACGGCGGCACCAAAGTGCTGAGTGGAAACCTCGGCCGCGCAGTGATGAAAACGTCGGCGGTACCGGTAGAAAATCAGGTGATTGAAGCGCCCGCGGTTGTTTTCGAAAGTCAGCATGATGTATTACCTGCCTTCGATGCGGGACTGCTCGACCGTGATTGCGTAGTGGTTGTGCGCCATCAGGGACCAAAAGCAAACGGAATGCCAGAATTACATAAACTCATGCCGCCACTTGGTGTATTATTGGACCGTTGTTTCAAAATTGCGTTAGTTACCGATGGACGACTTTCAGGTGCTTCAGGTAAAGTGCCTTCTGCAATCCATGTAACCCCAGAAGCCTATGATGGCGGGCTGCTGGCAAAAGTACACGATGGCGACATCATTCGTGTGAATGGACAGACAGGTGAATTGACGCTGCTAGTTGATGAAGAGGAACTTGCTTCTCGTCAGCCTCATATTCCTGACCTCAGCGCATCGCGCGTGGGCACAGGCCGTGAAATGTTCAGCGCGTTGCGTGAAAAGCTGTCCGGTGCGGAACAGGGCGCAACCTGTATCACTTTTTAAGACTTATTTTGTAATCAGGCGAGAGAAAACTCTGATGAAAAACTGGAAGACAAGTGCAGAAGCAATCCTGACCACTGGCCCGGTTGTACCGGTTATCGTGGTTAATAAACTGGAACACGCAGTGCCGATGGCAAAAGCGCTGGTTGCAGGCGGCGTGCGCGTTCTGGAAGTGACCCTACGTACCGCATGTGCGATGGATGCCATTCGCGCGATCGCAAAAGAAGTTCCGGACGCTATCGTTGGTGCAGGTACTGTACTGAATCCACAACAGCTGGCTGAAGTTACCGAAGCCGGTGCACAGTTTGCTATCAGTCCGGGTCTGACCGAGCCGTTGCTGAAAGCCGCAACGGAAGGCACTATTCCGCTGATCCCTGGTATCAGCACCGTATCTGAACTGATGCTGGGTATGGACTACGGTTTGAAAGAGTTCAAATTCTTCCCTGCTGAAGCAAATGGCGGTACTAAAGCGCTGCAGGCGATTGCGGGTCCGTTCTCACAGGTCCGTTTCTGCCCAACCGGTGGTATCTCTCCAGCGAATTACCGCGACTACCTGGCACTGAAAAGCGTGCTGTGCATCGGCGGTTCCTGGCTGGTTCCGGCAGATGCGCTGGAAGCAGGTGATTACGATCGCATTACCAAACTGGCTCGTGAGGCTGTTGAAGGCGTGAAGCAATAATTGCGCAAAATGCCCGGTAATCACTACCGGGCCTGCGAATCTGTAACGGGCCATTCGGCCCGTTTTTTTATCCAGTAACTTTCACCTGTGCGGCCGCGTCTTTCGCGCGTATCACCGCATCTTCAATGCTCTGTGCTGTGGCCAGCACAACGCCCAGACGACGGCTCCCGTCGATTTCCGGTTTGCCAAAGAACCTAACTTGCATACCCGCACCTACAGCGGCCTGCACGTTATCAAACGTGATATTCTGACTGGTAAGTTGCGGCAGAATAACAGCGGAAGCAGAAGGCCCATACTGGCGGATTTCGCCAACGGGCAGACCGAGAAATGCACGTACGTGCAGGGCAAACTCAGACAGATCCTGCGAAATTAAGGTCACCATACCCGTGTCGTGAGGGCGAGGGGAGACTTCGCTGAAAATCACCTCATCACCGCAGACAAACAGCTCCACACCAAACAGTCCGTGACCACCCAGCGCCAGAACCACCTTGCGGGCAATCTCCTGCGCGCGCGCCAGCGCTAGTTCACTCATCTGTTGCGGCTGCCAGGACTCGCGATAATCGCCATCTTCCTGTCGATGTCCAACCGGCGCGCAGAAATGCACGCCATCAACGGCGCTAACGGTTAGCAGGGTGATTTCAAAATCAAAATTCACTACGCCTTCGACGATAACGCGTCCAGCACCAGCCCGACCGCCCTGTTGAGCATAGTCCCAGGCTGCAGCGAGCTGATCGGCTGAACGGATAAAGCTTTGTCCTTTACCGGATGAACTCATTACCGGTTTCACGATGCAGGGGTAGCCGATTTCAGCGACGGCTTCGCGAAAGCGGACTTCACTGTCAGCAAAGCGGTAAGAAGAGGTCGGTAGAGACAATTCTTCGGCGGCGAGGCGACGGATTCCTTCCCGGTTCATGGTCAGTTGCGTTGCTCTTGCACATGGCACAACACGCTGGCCTTCCTGCTCCAGTTTTACCAGCATATCCGTGGCGATCGCCTCAATTTCCGGCACGATATAATGTGGTTTTTCACGCTCGACGACCTGGCGTAATGCTTCGCCATCCAGCATGTTGATAACGTATGAGCGATGGGCAACGTGCATGGCTGGCGCGTCGGGGTAACGATCCACGGCAATGACTTCCACACCCAGGCGTTGACATTCAATTGCTACTTCTTTACCCAGTTCTCCCGAACCTAATAACATCACTCGCGTTGCTGCTGGACGCAGCGCTGTGCCTAATAACGTCATAAATTAATCCCCTGTTTTATCTGGGCGCAGTATATACGAAAACGTTTGCGTCTGTCTTTATTACCAGGTTGATTTCAGGGCTTAAAAAGAATATACTGTACATAAATACAGGTAATTTAAGAGGCTGCAAAATGGCGGTTGAAGTTAAATACGTAGTCATTCGGGAAGGTGAGGAAAAAATGTCGTTTACCAGCAAAAAGGAAGCCGATGCGTATGACAAAATGCTGGATACAGCAGATCTGCTCGACACATGGCTGGAGCAATCGCCGGTAGCGCTTGAAGACGAGCAGCGCGAAGCGCTTTCCCTGTGGCTGGCTGAGCAAAAAGATGTGCTGAGCGCCATTCTGAAAAATGGCAAGCTGCCTTCGCCGCAGGCTGTCGAAAACGATGCGCACGCTGGGGATGATACTCAGGCTGCCTGAAACGACTTGCGCTCCTGACGTTTTGTACCATGCTTTTCCCTGAATCATTGTGCAATCCCTGACGTTATTTCTCGTTGCTACAGGCAATCTGAATGACGAAGGGGAGATTAAGGAGAAAAGAATGTATAAAAAAAGAACGCTATTGAGCCTGCTACTGCTGTCTGCCAGCGTATCTGTATTTGCGGCAAATATGGAAAGCAAAAACGTCCAGTTCCCCAAGTGTGAGGGACTGGACGCTAACGGTATTGCGGCGAGCGTGAAACGTGATTATCAACAAAATCGCATCGCGCGCTGGGCTGACGATCAAAAGCGCGTCGGGCAAGCCGATCCTGTCGCCTGGGTAAACACGCCCGATATTACGGGCAAAGACGGGAAATGGTCAGTTCCCCTGACGGTTCGCGGTAAAAGTGCGGATATTCACTATCAGGTAAAAGTCGACTGCAAAGCCGGAACAGCGGAGTATCAGCCGCAGTAACGGAGGTATTTGCACATCTTTTGATGACCTGAACACTTCCTGACATCCCCTCGGGTACGCTTTGATGATTATTCGTCTGTACTTGAGGGGCAAAATGGCTAACTGGCTAAATCAACTACAATCTCTTCTTGGGCAAAAGGGTTCCTCCGCGTCATCTTCTGGCGAGCAAGGGCTGAGTAAACTTCTCGTTCCAGGCGCGTTAGGCGGTCTGGCAGGATTACTGGTTGCCAACAAATCTTCTCGTAAATTACTGAGTAAATACGGCACCAGCGCGCTTCTGGTGGGCGGCGGCGCGGTTGCCGGGACTGTGTTATGGAACAAGTACAAGGATAAAGTTCGCGCAGCGCATCAGGATGAGCCGCAGTTTGGTGCACAAAGCTCACCGCTGGATGAGCGAACCGAACGTCTGATTCTGGCGCTGGTTTTTGCGGCGAAAAGCGATGGCCATATTGATGCCAAAGAACGTAGCGCCATTGAGCAGCAGCTCCGTGAAGCGGGCGTGGAAGAGCAGGGCCGCGTTCTGATTGAACGCGCCATCGAACAACCGTTAGACCCTCAACGATTGGCGCATGGGATCCGTAACGAAGAAGAAGCGCTAGAAATTTACTTCCTGAGCTGTGCGGCGATTGATATCGACCACTTTATGGAACGTAGTTATCTCAATGCGCTGGGCGATGCGTTGAAGATCCCGCAGGATGTTCGTGAAGGCATTGAACAGGATCTCAAGGAACAAAAACAGGCGTTACCGGGTTAATTACTTACCGCTAAGGCGCATGTTTCGCTTGCATCATTGCTGTCTTTTGCCACCCTTATAGGATGTTTAAGCAAAAGAACAATGACATGCTACCAAAAGCTTCTCGTATTCCCCACGCCATGACGCAGCATGGCGATACTCGTGTTGATAATTATTACTGGTTGCGAGATGACACTCGCTCGCAGCCAGAAGTGCTGGATTATCTGCAACAAGAAAATGCGTATGGCCGTCAGGTTATGGCCTCGCAGCAGGCTTTGCAGGATCGCGTCCTGAAAGAGATTATCGACCGTATCCCGCCTCAGGATGCTTCTGCCCCCTATGTGAAGAATGGTTATCGCTACCGGCATATTTATGAACCGGGGTGCGAATATGCCATCTATCAGCGTCAGTCTGCCTTCAGTGAAGAGTGGGATGATTGGGACACTTTGTTGGATGGGAACCTGCGCGCGGCACACAGCGAGTTTTATACGCTGGGAGGAGTGGCGATATCACCGGATAACACCATCATGGCACTGGCCGAAGATTATCTCTCTCGCCGGCAATATGGCGTGCGTTTTCGCAACCTGCAAAGCGGCAACTGGTATCCGGAAGTGCTGGAAAACGTCGAAGCGGATCTCGTATGGGCGAATGATTCTCAGACTTTCTATTACGTGCGCAAGCACGAAACGACGTTATTGCCGTATCAGGTCTGGCGACATACAGTCGGTTCGCCATCGTCACTGGATGAGCTGGTGTATGAAGAAGCCGATGACATGTTTTATGTCAGTCTGCATAAAACCACATCATTGCATTATGTGATTATCCACATTGCCAGTGCGACCACCAGTGAAGTTTTGTTGCTTGATGCAGAACTGGCAGATGCCGAACCGTTGGTCTTTTTAGCGCGACGCAAAGACCACGAATACAGTCTCGATCACTATCAGCACAATTTTTATCTGCGCTCCAACCGTCAGGGGAAAAATTTCGGCCTGTACCGTACCCGTGTTCGTGATGAGCAAGCCTGGGAGACGCTGATCCCACCGCGTGACAACGTGATGCTGGAGGACTTTACGTTATTCACCGACTGGCTGGTGGTAGAAGAGCGTCAGCGGGGCTTAACCAGCCTGCGGCAGATTAATCGTAAAACGCGCGAAGTGGTCGGGATCGCCTTTGACGATCCGGCATATGTGACCTGGCTTGCCTATAATCCAGAGCCGGAGACATCGCGCCTGCGCTATGGCTATTCCTCCATGACTACCCCGGACACATTGTTTGAACTGGATATGGACACCGGGGAACGTCGTGTGCTTAAGCAGACGGAGGTCCCCGGATTTGATGCGGCGAATTACCGTAGCGAACACGTATGGATAACGGCACGTGATGGCACCGAGGTTCCGGTTTCGCTGGTTTATCATCAAAAGTATTTCCTGAAAGGAAAAAATCCGTTACTGGTTTATGGCTATGGCTCATATGGCGCCAGCATGGATGCCGATTTCAGCAGCAGCCGTTTAAGCTTACTGGATCGCGGCTTTGTTTACGCCATTGCCCATGTGCGTGGCGGTGGTGAATTAGGACAACAGTGGTACGAGGACGGTAAGTTTCTGCGCAAGAAAAATACCTTTAATGATTACCTCGACGTCTGTGATGCGCTGCTAAAAATGGGCTATGGCGCGCCTGAGTTATGTTATGGAATGGGAGGAAGCGCCGGGGGAATGTTAATGGGCGTCGCCATTAATGAGCGCCCGGAACGCTTCCATGGTGTTATTGCGCAGGTGCCGTTTGTCGATGTGCTGACCACAATGCTCGATGAATCAATTCCCCTGACGACCGGTGAGTTTGAAGAGTGGGGTAATCCACAGGACGAAGAGTATTACACCTATATGAAAAGCTACAGCCCGTATGACAATGTAACCGCGCAGGCGTATCCGCATCTGCTGGTCACGACGGGATTACACGATTCCCAGGTGCAATACTGGGAACCAGCAAAATGGGTGGCAAAACTGCGTGAGCTGAAAACGGACGATCGTTTGCTGCTACTTTGCACGGATATGGATTCCGGACACGGCGGTAAATCCGGGCGTTTTAAATCTTACGAAGGTGTGGCTCTTGAGTACGCTTTTTTGATTGGACTGGCGCAGGGAACACTGCCTGCTCAGGCGTGATCCAAATAGTGTTTTAGCGTTAATCGCAGTTCCGGGCTCATATTATCAAGGTTGTTAAATAACCAGCGCAGATAGCCCGGATCACGTTCAGCCACTTCTGATACCGGTTTTCCGCGGTACTTACCAAAAGTGAAAGTAGTGAGTAACGCGGGACGGCCGGTAATATCGACCATTTGATCGGCTGTCCAGCCTGACGTCTGCATGATGTCGATCAGGAGTGCCGCAGTGATATAGCAGTCGTACAGGGCGCGGTGATGGTGGAGACCCGCTGGCGTCTGGACACTCAGCTTGCGCGATTTATACAGCGCCATGTTGCTGTATTTGATCCCCGGCCACAAACGGCGGGAGAGCTTCATGGTGCAAATCCACTCCCCGGGCATATCGGGTAATACGCGGCGGTCAAAGCTGGCATTGTGCGCCACGTACCACTCGCTGCCGTAATACTTCGGGATGACGTCTTCAATCCACGGCTTATCGGCCACCATTGCTTCAGTAATGCGATGGATAGCCATCGCCTGTGGGCTGATGGGGCGGTCAGGGCGTACCAGGTGGCTCATTGGGTTGACTATTTTTCCGTCAACCACATCGACAGAAGCAATTTCAACAATGCCTCCCTGTAGACCACAGGTTTCTGTATCTATTATGCGCAACATGCCATGCTCCTGACCCAAAACGACTAGCGTAATGGAATGATATCACCTTGCCAACCCCGTGGCGTGCGTTGACCGGTTAACAGCAAAGAACCGCTGTCTGCGCGAACAATCAATCGGCCTCGCTCATCCCATAACGCGCTGCTGCCACGCGCATTGGCCATTAATACAGCTATGGCAAACTTATGCGAGAAACTCTGTAGACGAGATGTGGAGGAGAGCAATTCGGGTTCGCTAATGGACTGACTACTGGTAAACAGGGAGTAAGCCGGGTCGATATCGATACCTTCCGGCTGGCTATCCACTACGCTAATGGCATTTTGCTGTCTGGCAATACAGGCTCCGTGACTTTGATGAAACGTTAAGGGCGAGGTCATCCAGGGAGAAAAGAGCGCGATGCCTTTTACGAACCGGTTGTTATGTTCCACCGGTAGTCCCGCAATGATTGTCATACGATAAATCGCGGCGGCATGGGCGAGAGGTTCTAACAGCGCTTCATCGGGTGGGGCAGGAAGCGCGTCATGTTCATCAACACAACCTAACAAGGAGAGGGAAGGAAAGACCAGCAATTCACATTGGCATTGGGCGGCTGCCTGAATGAATTGCAGGTGATGTGCGACATGCTCGGTAACTGAGGTGTGAAGAGGTTCGTACTGCGCTGCTGCGATTTTCCAGTGTGACATAATGATTTCCTTTTCATAGTGTCTACAATCATCCTGAAAGTATAGATTAAGAATATGCTTATACTGTAGCAGCCATCATGTAAGGAATCGTAACGTAGTATAAGTTTTATTTAACTTTAGGCTCGTAAGGTAAACGTGAAAGGGAAACGGATGCCAGTCGGTGCGCGATGAGTCTTTCGCGAAACCAGTCGCGTAAATGTTCGGGCTGTTCACGCTCAACAACTTCGGCAACAACCGGCATGTTGTATCGCTCCTTAAACGCTACACCTGCAGCGGCCAGGTCAACATTGACCTTATCCATCTCCGCCTGCTCAAGTTTGGCCAGATTGATGTTCATGGGCTTCTCCTTTTCTCTGTCTTTCGGCGCGCAAAGTTACTAAGAGTGTGCATTAATGGCAAGCCATAATATAAATAGATGCCAATCAATGCAGTTGATGTAAACTAGTGACATCCACAAGGAAACGGACCTACTGAGACACCACTACATGAAAAAATTATACAGCTATATCCGCTGGTCAAGCCAGAAACAAACGGTGGGGACATCTTTAGCTAGGCAGACAGAAGCTGCACGCAATTATGCTACTGAGAATGGCTTGGAATACGCAGAAATTAGAGACGCTGGGATATCCGCATTCAAAGGTAAAAATATTACACATGGTGCTTTAGGTTCATTTATTCAAGCTGTCAAAGATGGGGTTATAGAAAAGGATTCAACCATTTTTATTGAAAACTTGGACCGACTCACGCGGAGCGGGGTAGGGACTGCACAAAAGCTATTGCTTGATTTGCTCGATCTAGGTTTGACTGTAGTAACAGGTATGGATCAGCGCGTCTATACGATGGAATCAGCAAATGAAAATCCTACAGATATGTTGATTTCATTGCTGATGTTCAGTAGAGCAAACGAAGAATCTAAAACTAAACAGAATCGCACCAACAACACTGCTAGGGCGCTTGTTGCTCGTTTTAAACAAGGTCAACCCACCAACATAAAAAACATGAGTAATGATCCGTGGTGGTTTGACTCGAGTGGTTCGAAATATGAAGCAGTTAAACCACATCCGGTTCACTGGGTTGCAGCACAAAAGGCTGTAGAGCTGTTCCTTATGGGGTGGGGTTGCTTCCGTGTCACTGTGACCTGCTCCCCGTTGATTAGTACACCCCGATGTTAGTAATGTCTTCATAAGCCACATGAGGACATCCCCATGAAGAAGCGTTTTTCCGACGAACAGATCATCAGTATTCTCCGCGAAGCCGAAGCTGGGGTACCCGCCCGTGAACTCTGCCGCAAGCATGCCATTTCCGATGCCACGTTTTACATCTGGCGTAAGAAGTATGGCGGTATGGAGGTGCCTGAAGTTAAGCGCCTGAAGTCGCTTGAGGAAGAGAACGCCAGACTCAAGAAGCTGCTTGCCGAAGCCATGCTGGATAAAGAGGCGCTTCAGGTGGCTCTTGGGCGAAAGTACTGACGACAGACCAGAAGCGGGAAGCCGTGATGTTGATGTGTGATGCGACCGGTCTGTCGCAACGTCGTGCCTGCAGGCTTACAGGTTTATCCCTGTCGACCTGCCGCTATGAGGCTCACCGTCCGGCTGCTGATGCGCATTTATCAGGGCGCATCACTGAGCTGGCACTGGAGCGCAGGCGTTTTGGCTACCGTCGTATTTGGCAGTTGCTGCGCCGTGAAGGGCTTCATGTTAATCATAAGCGCGTGTACCGGCTTTATCACCTCAGTGGCCTGGGCGTAAAACGCAGAAGACGTCGTAAAGGGCTGGCAACAGAACGTCTGCCGCTGCTCCGTCCGGCGGCGCCCAATCTGACCTGGTCGATGGATTTCGTCATGGACGCACTTTCCACCGGTCGCAGGATCAAGTGTCTTACCTGCGTCGATGATTTCACAAAGGAATGCCTGACGGTCACTGTTGCCTTTGGGATTTCAGGCGTTCAGGTCACGCGTATTCTGGACAGCATTGCACTGTTTCGAGGCTATCCGGCGACGATAAGAACTGACCAGGGGCCGGAGTTCACTTGCCGTGCTCTGGATCAATGGGCCTTTGAGCATGGTGTTGAGTTGCGCTTAATCCAGCCGGGCAAGCCAACGCAGAACGGATTTATTGAGAGCTTTAACGGACGATTTCGCGATGAATGTTTGAATGAGCACTGGTTCAGCGATATCGTTCATGCCAGGAAAATTATTAATGACTGGCGGCAGGATTATAACGAATGCCGCCCGCACTCCACGCTGAATTATCAGACACCGTCTGAATTTGCAGCGGGCTGGAGAAAGGGTCATTCTGAGAATGAAGATTCCGACGTTACTAACTGAGTGTTGTATCTAATCGTGGGGGCAGGTCAACTGCATATCTGAATTCACATTTAGACTTATATCCAGCCCCAAAACCGACAAAGAGACAGATTGATCAAGGTGTAAAAAAATGGGCAGTCCCTAACTTGGTGACGATGAGAAAAAACCCTGCATTAATGGGGGTGAAGAAACTGACAATTGAAGGTTATGAGCACAAGCTAGATGGGTATTACCCTGCGTTGGTGACGCCTGAACAGTTTGCACGTATTCAGGACATCAGAACTGGGAACAAGTTTGTACAAGGTGAACAGAAAAAAATGATCAGCCTTTTATCTGGATTAGGTGTTCTGAAGTGTGGGTTATGCGGTGGTCCTATGATTGCATATAGTCGAGAAGGTCGACTTCGCTATGTTTGTTCAAATGGAAAAATTCAGAAATCGTCCTGTAAGGTCTGGTCAGTGAACGGAAGTATTGTTGAGAATTTAACAGCCCGTGCTCTGGTGTACGGATATACGCATAGTATCCTGTTAGGAAACACTAAAACGGAAGATTTGACGCCATTAATTGAATCTAAAGAGACTGAACTGGGGTTAGTAAAGAAACAGTTAACCAATCAGGCGCAGGCGATCAGCACGATTGGACCGATTCAGGAATTAATAGAACAAGTTGCAGTGCTTTCACAGCGTGAGCAATCCCTATTATTAGAACTGGACTCCCTGAAACAGAAATTAGCTCTACAGGGTTCAGAGAACGAGTTGGATGAGTTGATCATAAAGACACTTAGCCTGTTTTCAGATGAACTATTGGGCGATGTCACCCATACTGACCGGATGCAAATCCGCGAGGTTGTAAGAAAGTGCCTACCTGAAATCACTATTTCAAAATTAAAAGACAAAGCCTTGAGAATTGATTTCAGATTTCATGACTATAGCCACATGACTTTTCAAGGGGTTATGCAGGGTAAAGAAAAATCTTATACGCTTACTAGGACGCCGCATGATCAGCTTTATACAAAGTTCGCGGCTGTTTTTTCTGATGTTCTAGAAACATCTCTAGACGCTACAGATATTGATGGATACATGGCTGCATCGGACAGGATGGTCGCCGCATTGGGGCTGCCGGAACCATTAGGAAGAGACTTTTTCTCGAAAAGATAATATTGGTCGTGGCGGTATCTGTTGCTGGTTCTGACCGCGCCAGAACGCATCAATTCCTGCCCGTATGTAACCAGAATGTCAGCGCTGCCCACTGATCCAAAGCAAAGCACTTATCAACTGGGAAGTACCTTGTTGGGTTATCGCAAAAACGGCAAAATGGCAGAAGCAAACCCGAAAAATACCACAGATTAAAAATAATCTTTGCACTGCCATGACTTGTGCGCTATTGTAATTTTGGGATTATCTACATCATGTAAACTTTCTTCGAAAAAATTTTATCCATCTTTTTTACCATTAGCCTTTGTCTGATGGGGTTTATGCTACCCGTAATTGCTTCGTTTTACGGTGGTCAGATGGTAATAACTTATACGTGTGTGTACGCGAGGGTTGTTTACATAAATAACTAACGGGGTTGTTGTGTCAGAAGAAGGAACTACTCATTCAGTACTCACACAGGCTACTCCTTACACAACCAAAGTCCATACACACGGGCGTTACAAGGTCATCACAGGTGATGTTTTCATTCGTCATGGTTACGCCTACCCGATCAACACCACCGACCAATCTGGTATTCGCCTTGATATCCTTACCCCAGTAGCAGAACAGCTTGATGCAATACTATCCATCTACAGCCGGGTTTACTTCTCTCGCTTCGATTTACGCTTACCTGAGAATACCCCAATAGACACAGGCAACAGGTGGGTAAGCGACCTGTTTAAAAAACTACGTGAACGTCTGAAGTCTAAATTAAACCGACCTGTGGGGTTGGCAGAACCGATCCTCAACTTTGCTTATGGCTGGGTACGGGAGCAAGAGAAAGCAAAACAGGTGCATTACCATTGCTGGATTGCCCTCCCGCATCGACAGGTCAGACGCCTTGGGACACCCACAAGTGGCATTGCCGGAAGCATTGTTGAAATCTGGATGGGTCTGACGGGCGGTAAAGCGGCGCTGGTGGAACTGCCAAAGGCAACGGAAAGATATCCGAATTATTACATTATCGAAAGAAATAAGCCGAAAACGCTCGAGGGGCCTTTTCTGTGGGTATCGTATCTGGCGAAAGAGCGTGGGAAGTATCAGACCGGAAATGGGGATCGGGTACACTCAACATCAAAATTGAGCAATAAAAACCATAATTGCTAAATCCTTCGCGTAACGCTCTCTACGGCCTTCAAATCAGGAGGCAGTACCTTCGCATTACCCACGCCACAAAAAACGCTCACGATAGCGCTCATTGCGTTTAACAATGCCTTCTCTCATATATCACGGCTCAACTTTTGAATATAGCACCACATCTCTATCTTTTCCACGTAGATTTAAGCTGGTGTGCGGCTCCGCTGGATTTACTGACGCCGGAATATTTCGGATTAATTGACCCGAAAATAGCCATAATTAAGCCTCACACGTTGGCAGGGCAGTATCTGAATCTTAGTGAAGACAGGTTAAATCTTACGCCTCTTTGATGTTCCAGTTTCGTTTGATAGTTGGGAGACTTAAATTCAATGCTAACGCCGCTTTGGACTGACTCAGCCCCTTAGCTCTGGCTTCCTGTACACGCTGAAGGGTATCTGACGCAACCGGACGGCCTAACTTCTTCCCTTCCTTCCTGGCTCTTACTAAACCCTCTTTTGTACGTTCAATGATGCGGGATTTTTCGAACTCTGCAAACGCAGAAAACATTTGCAGCATCAACTTCCCTTCCGCGCTGGAAAGGTTACGCACAGGCAGATCCAGTGAAACAACATCAATCCCTTTATCCACCAGCATCGTAATGGTTTGCTGCACGTCGATGTTGTCCCTTCCCAGGCGGTCCAGTTTCAATACTACAAGCTGATCCCCAGCCTCCAGTTTATGAGTCACCATATCAGCAAAGCCTTTGCGCTGCATTGCCTGTACTCCTCCTGACACGGTTTCTGATACCACCCTGTTATCATTCACCTCATAGCCAGCCTGACGAATCGCCATAATCTGGTTTTCTGTCGACTGTTCGCTGGTGGACACACGGCAATATGCAAATGTACGGCTCATAATCACTCCCCTGATTGGTATCAAAAACGGTATCATAATTAACTAATGGTATCATAATGTCAATATGCTAATTTAATGACACCAATTTAAGGTAGGGTTTACTGGTATCATAAAACGTTCGATTGTTGATACTACTCTGTTCGACGCCAGCGGTGACACCCGTATGATATTTGTAAAAGATCGAGAGTTACCTTTACGTGCGGAGAGAACCTGCCTGGCAGATCAGACAATTTGTTGATGATATTTTAAACGGAGGGTCTGAACATAACAGGGCATGTTCAGACCCTCATATCATATTTTCAGGTAACTATTTGTTATATTTTGACAATTTACTTTACTGGCATTAGAGGCTGCTATCTAGATATCCGACTCGGCTCTCCATCAGCCATAACCGTCACACAACAATTACGCCCATTATTTTTACCGTAGTACATAGCATTATCCGCTCGGGCAATTACCGAATGCAGTTCCTCATGTGCTTCCACACGGGTTAGTCCCCCCGTTACAGTAATATGCACTAGCTGCCCAGAAATAATGATCTCATAACTACTCAGGTTGCAACGGATACGTTCCGCAGCAGATTCAGCGGCCATGCGACCTTTTGTCTCCAGCAGTATAATAAACTCTTCACCGCCAAAACGGTAAAGACGCTCTGAACGGCGAGTCGCTGAACTTAACCTGCTCGCAACCAGTCTAAGCACTTCATCGCCCGCGTTATGCCCCCAGGTATCATTGATGCTTTTAAAACGGTCAATATCCAGCATTAGCACATAAAATTCGGACAGGTTTCGTCGGCAACGCTCAAGAAAGGATGGATATTCTTGGTATAACAGATGCCGTAATGGTAACCCTGTTAAGGTGTCATGCTGGTTACGGAATGTAGAGAGACTGGATCTGTAGGTCTCTATACTGTCAATAAATGCAAGTTGGCAGCCATGATACTGGCTAACCAGTTCTTTTGTCGTGGTTCCGGATACTACAGCCTGCATTAACATTCGAGTAATATTGTGCATCGCGTCGTGATTGCGGCTGATACTCAAAACCATATTTCTGTCTAGGGTATCGCCCCGCATACGCAACGTCAGCCATTCACAAAACTGACAATGAAGATGAGAATCATTATCTATTATGTTGTGATCGGTCAAATCACCAAACAAGATCAGGTACAGTAATTTTTCCCCCCGGAGATAATGCTCTTTAAGCGCCGCATTCAATGCGGATAATGAAGCATCAATATCATCAATATTAAATGTCATCGCTTACCCCTTCTGATTTGGAATAATAGAGTTTGGCGACATAGCTGAACTCAGGAAGATAGATGCTTGTCTTGCAGATAACATACAGTTTTGTAACAACCATCAGAATCAACATCTCCAAAGCAGTATGGGGGGCGACTCAACGTGTTACGAATCAGACTAACGTCACCGTAAGTATGTTATTACCACTTTCTGACGTTAATCATTTGAGATATATCATTAAATTTTCATTCCAGATGATAAAGATGTAAAAGAAGCAGGGGGCCAGTCTAAAATAATATAATGGTGAAGGGTTCTGGGGGCTGGTTCAGGAATATTTACTCCTTTTTCTTATGTTGCTTACTACGCAAATCAATTACATTATATTCTGGCGCAAATCCTCTGATGTTTTTAAGAATGTAATCCCTCTGTGAAGAGCTTAAGTCCGGGTGCTCCAATAAGCGCCTTAACGCATCCCTAAAATTTTTCCACAAGCGTCTTTCTTCATCATCCATTTCAAAAACTTCCATCAGATTAGTCTCAATACACACTAGAATAAAATATCTGGTTTGACTACCACTAAAGCATAAATTTTTTATGCTGTGGGAGGGGAGATTGAGATCCTGATCAAATATAATGAAGTACCTTTATAGTACCAATGTGCTTCAGTGGGGAATCAATATAAAATCCAAAGGGCTTCGTTTACCACGACCACATGAAAAGATGCTAGAAATCAATATTTTTTGTAACGAAAGTGAGTTATTTTCTTTTAGCCTAGACTAGGCAAGTAGATTCTTTGTAACGTAGGGCAATTGCCCCTCAGGAGGTTTACGGGTTAACCTCCTGAGAATCTTATTTATCAATAATGTTACGTTTATGAGCAGCGAGAAGCGGCCTGGCCGATCAGACATTGTGCCGGGGATATTATTCTTCTGTGCGCTATTTGGTAATAAGGTACATCTGAAATCTTCGTGGCGGTAGACTGGGTAAGATTTGGGGATTGCTCCCCCTGCGTCGGTCTATTACTCAAGAAAGCCACTCAGCGGGGCTAACGTCACATAAATGTAATCGTCGTTACGCTCTTCAATGGTGATGGGCATATCAATGCCATTACTCAACACAGCTTTCGCGCGATAGTTTTTGTCTGCAACCTTCTTCACATCCTCCACAACAAGGCACTTCACCTCACTCCCCTTGTCTTTGAATATTGAAGTCGTGATCTCACAAGCGCTCGTCTTAAGTGTTTCGCTGTCATCTAAAACAACAGTGATGGCGGAACAACTCAACGCAACTGCAATGTATGCGAAGAACCACGCCCATCGTGTGCTCATCTTCAAGTCAGCAGTTTTAGCCCTCCCGTAAACGTAAAGAGGTGGAAAAATGAGAATCCCCAGAGCCGACCCTACAAACTGAGGTTTGGATTCGTTGCCAGCCTTAACTATTTCCTTCTGGTCGAAAATCACACAGATGATGGCAGCCACATAGAAAACGATGAGAGCAGCCACATCATTCATGGTGAAAAAGTAAATAGCCGGGAACAGGACTGGAATCGCCATGTAGAGATAGAAGTACAGATTATTGTTTTTCATTTGGTTAGTAGTCAAAGCCATCATCCTTTCATGCCGTGAAGTGAAAATCTCATGCATACACTCTAACTAGTTCTATGAATAATTTCTATCAAATCGATAATTATTTTTGATCGATTGATGTATTTTCATGGCGGCACTTACACTGAGTTAGCACTGATGACAACAAGGGGAATGAAAAATGAAAAGATATGCAGCGATACTTATCGGATTGATAATGACCTTCAGCGCTGGCGCTGGGCGTGTGACCATGAACAATCCGGAACAGTCAACCACAGGGAACGGGAAAACCTTATGTGTGTATAGCAATAGTATTTATACGTTTACTTACATCACAAAATCGAAACACTGTCCTTACATCAAGACTTTTGATACAAACGATAGTGAGTAAAATTTCTTTTTTTTTATTGGGTTACATACTGAGTACGGTCTGCGATATATTACAACCATAGGGTTGAGAACGCCTGATGTATGACTAAAGGAATTGCCCTTGTAGTGGTTCTTTTTGAGTTTATAATAAATATAAATCAGGTAGTTAAACGATTCGCATCAAACATAATTATGGCAAGACCGAAATGATGATTCTCGACTCGATCATTGTAGAAGGTTATTCTCTATAGATTAGACATAACAAAAAGGAATAGTTGAAATGGCTTCATCTGCATCTATGCTTCGCAGCGCTCTCATCGTACTCGCCAGCGTGCTGGCAACGCCCGCCGCCCTGGCGCATGCCCACCTCACAAAACAAAGCCCGGCTGCTAATGCCGAGGTAGTGGCATCTCCTCAGGCGTTGACGCTGAATTTTTCTGAAGGCGTAGAGCCGGGATTCAGCGGCGCAACCCTGACAGGTCCAAACAAAGAACAGATCAAAACGGGCAAGGCGTCACGCAGTGAGCAGGACAAAACGCAGCTGATTGTTCCGCTTGATCAAACACTTGAAGCAGGAAAATATACGGTCGACTGGCACGTTGTTTCCGTGGATGGTCACAAGACGAAGGGGCAATATACCTTTAGCGTGAAATAACCGATGCTGGCATTTACCTGGGTTGCATTACGGTTTATCCATTTTACCACGTTGATGCTGGTGTTTGGCTGTGCGCTTTACGGTGCATGGCTGGCTCCCGTTTCGGTTCGTCGTTTAATGATGCGTCGTTTTTTGCGTCTGCAACGGCATGCCGCAACGTGGAGCTTTATCAGCGCGACGCTGATGCTGGCGATCCAGGGTGGGTTAATGGGCTCAGGCTGGCGGGATGTTATCTCTACAGATGTATGGGGCGCGGTGTTGCAAACGCAGTTTGGCGGCGTCTGGTTATGGCAGATTATCCTCGCGCTGGTCACTCTGGTGGTGGTTATTATCGTACCGCGTAGCATGCCGCGACGGCTGTTGATGCTGACGATTGCGCAGTTTATTTTGCTGGCTGGCGTCGGGCATGCGACGCTGCATAGTGGTATTACTGGGGCAATCCAGCAGGTTAACCATGCCTTGCATCTGATATGCGCCGCCGCCTGGTTCGGTGGCCTGCTACCCGTACTTTACTGTATGCGAATGGCGCATGGCCGCTGGCGAGAACAGGCCATCAGCACCATGATGCGTTTCTCCCGCTACGGGCATCTTTTTGTTATCGGTGTTTTACTTACCGGTATTATGAATGCGCTGTTTATTGTTGGTTTTTCTGTTCCCTGGCACATGGCTTACGGGCGACTGCTTTTGTTAAAAGGTGCCCTGGTCATGCTAATGGTGGCGATTGCGCTGGTGAATCGGTATGTTCTGGTACCACGCATGCAGCAGGATAACCGCGGCATGACTCTCTATTTTATTTGGATGACCAAGCTGGAATGGGGTATAGGAGCCGTTGTGCTGGCAATTGTCAGCCTGTTCGCAACCCTTGAACCTTTCTGATTGATGGACTGGCGAAACGCATGAAAAAAATCATTATCTCTTTATTACTCCTGGCAAGCTCCGGAGCTGCGCTGGCTGCGCCGCAGGTCATTACCGTCAGCCGTTTTGAGGTTGGCAAAGATAAGTGGGCGTTTAATCGGGAAGAGGTGATGCTGACCTGCCGCCCGGGTAACGCGCTGTATGTCATCAATCCCAGTACGCTGGTGCAATACCCGTTGAATGATGTTGCCAGACAGCAGATGGAGAGCGGAAAAACCACGGCAAAGCCGATCGAGATTATCCAGATTGATGATCCGGCGAAACCGGGCGAAAAAATGAGCCTGGCACCGTTTGTGGAGCGTGCAGAAAAGCTCTGCTAATTGTCAGATGTAGCGCTCTGATTTCCAATAAAAAACCGCAAGGATCTCACACGAGAACTTGCGGTTTTTGCGTTTGGATGCGTAACAAACGTCCTTTTTTTCCGGCCACTTTAGTCGCGGACTGGAAAACCTGGCGCTGTCATCTATTCTTAAATGGCAGGGTAACTTAGCCTGCATTAATGCCAACTTTTAGCGCACGGCTCTCTCCCAAGAGCCATTTCCCTGGACCGAATACAGGAATCGTATTCGGTCTCTTTTTATGTGGCGAATGCGATGCCATCCAGGGCAAAACACGTCTTATCGCATGCTGCATTCTCCATAAACCATACCATACTCCTGCCCTCGATCGTCCAGGCTTTTTTACCATCATTGCTAAAATTATAACCAGGTACCCTTGTACTCTGGAGGCGACATGGGACGACCTGACAATATCTATCAACGAATCGACGGTACACAGTGGCGTCACGTCTGGGTGGTTGGGGATATCCACGGCTGCTTCTCGATACTGATGGCTAAACTGCGCCAGTACCGTTTTGATCCCTGGCAGGATCTGCTGGTTTCAGTGGGGGATGTTATTGACCGTGGACCAGACAGTTTGCGTTGCCTGAAATTATTGCGTAAACGCTGGATTGTCGCGGTCAGGGGGAATCATGAACAGATGGCGCTGGACGCGCTGGCGACGGGGGATAAATTCATGTGGTTAATGAATGGTGGCTCGTGGTATGCGCAGGCGGAGCAACCGGCAGCAAAATTCGCTCTTGAAGAGTGTTGGCAATTACCCTGGATTCTGGAGCTGCACTGTCAAAACGGCATACACGTTATTGCTCATGCCGATTACCCGGATGATGATTATCAGTGGCTAAAAAAGATCGATTTACAGCGTGTGCTGTGGGATCGTTCGAGGCTAATGAACAACGGTTGTGGGATTCGCGGCGCGGATCACTTTTGGTTTGGCCACACGCCGTTGCGCCATCGGCTGGATCGCGAGAATCTGCATTATATTGATACCGGTGCTGTATTTGGCGGCGAGTTAACGCTGGTACAACTGCAATAATCAAAAATCGCTGTATTCCTGGGCCGGGTGCCAGAAACTATCGATGTAGTCATCCGCGGGTAAACACCCTCCGTTACGAATACGTTGATCGTCCATCGATATCAGGCACTGCTGCTCAGTTTTGTAGACATCAACCACGATATCTTCACAACCGCCATCCAGGTAGCACACAAAAAGAACCAGCGTGAACATTCCATCCTCAAATGGTAAAGCCATAGCTGTAGTGTAGAAGATGTTGATAGATGAGGGAAATTAACCAAGAAATAACCCGTCTGGCGACGGGTTCTTTTTGAATCAGGCAAGGCGCATGATCCAGGCATCTGACTTACGATCGTAGTGTTCGCGAAATAGTACTGAATGTTCTCCGTTCAACAGGGCCGGGACACTGGTATCGGCATCCCAGGCATCCAGTTGCATACATAAATCCGGGTCGGATTTACACGGAATGGTTAACGTTCGGTCCCCCGGCGATTCGCCATGTAACTCGGCGTCGTCGATTTCAAAAGCGCCAATGCGCACACTGGTTTTCATCATCGTGCTCTCCGTTAATTTGCTAATTGTGGTACGACCAGTTAGGTCGTCCATTTTTCAGCGTAGTCAACGTTAGCAAAAGCGCCAGTAAAAACGTGCGTTATCCCGTAAAGAGTTTGCCATCCCGGACAAGATCGCGTGGGTAGCTATTCTTCAGTCGCGATCCAATACGTTTTGCCAGACCGATAGGCTGATGCTGGAATGTAACCAGTACGTCGTCACTCGTCGGTGTGGCTTGTGGGTAGACATCCCGGCCGCGGTACCACTCTTCAGCTTCGGCAAGCGTCAGTTCAAACGCATGGCTGTGATTTGGGTTGGCGAGCGCGATGACGGCTTCATGCTGCCAGCGGTAGCCTTTATTGTGCGTTTCGGCTAATTTGACGCCGAGTCGGGAAAAGCGGACTTTGCCGATCAGTGACTCAATTTCTGTTGGGAACAGCCAAATCTCTTTATCGCGCTGCCACAGGCGTAAATTATCTTCCCACTGCAGTCCACAAGCGCTCGCGGCTTGCGCGATAAGCGCGGACTCGCGTCCTTTCAGCGGGCTAAACGGGAAGTTACCGACTTTATACGTCGGCGCAGGTAGTGGAGGGATGGCGGCTGTTTTGCGCAAACGCGCAACGAAGAAACCTTCGCAATCATAAATTTGCGGAAACACATGCAGGAATCCTTCCGGCGTCAGGGCGCGTTCGGCATGTGGAAATAAATCGCCGAGTGGTAAAAACTCGACGGCGTCCGGGTAGGTTTCAATCAACCACCGCATGATATTTTCATTTTCGTCACGATTAAGCGTACAGGTCGAGTAAACCAACGTGCCGCCGGGGCGCAGAGCGTGAAAGGCGCTGTCGAGCAGTTCGCGCTGAGTTGCGGCAATTTCCAGATTACTTTCTGGCGACCAGTTTTTTAGCGCATCGGGGTCTTTACGCACTACGCCTTCCCCGGAACACGGGGCGTCCAGCAATATGGCATCAAATGATTCCGGCAACGCAGCGCCAAATACTCGTCCGTCAAAATGGGTCAGGGCGACGTTGGCTATCCCGCAACGGCTGATATTGGCATGCAGGACTTTGACGCGACTGGCAGAAAATTCATTCGCCAGAATGGCGCCTCGATTATTCATTTTTGCGGCAATTTGCGTGGTTTTGGAACCGGGGGCTGCCGCGACATCCATTACGCGTTCAGGGGTATTGCCTTCGGCAAACAGCGCAGCGACTGGCAGCATTGAGCTGGCTTCCTGAATATAAAACAGGCCGCTTAAATGTTCTGCTGTGCTACCTAGCGGCACTGACTCATCTTCATCGCGTTCGATCCAGAAACCTTCAGCACACCAGGGAACCGGAGTGAGAGACCAGTTGTAAGGTGCTGTCAGTGTGAGGAAATCGGCAACGGAGATTTTCAGCGTATTGACGCGAATGCTGCGGCGCAACGGGCGCTGACAGGCAGCGAGAAAATCATCGAATGAGAGCGTGGAAGGCATTGCTTCACGCATTTTAGTCAGAAAGGCGTCGGGAAAATAAGCCACTTGGTACCACCGGCAAAAAAACAGGTGCGCAGTGTAGCATAAGTGCTCCGGCGCGAGTACGCCGGAGCAAGTGGAGAGATTATCGTGGCAGGGCTGTTCCCCATTCACGCCACTCTTTCGGTTCGCTTTCGAGCAACAGGAAGTGTTTACCTGCCTGCGCTTTAGGAGCCAGCGGTGTACCTGGTGGAGTCGCGAAGGCGATGCCGCCGCGGATGAACTGATTGAAGGTACCGGTCTTCACGACACCGCCGGTCAGGCCGAAGTCAAGATTGTAGCCGGATGCCAGCCAGAACACGGAGTTGTTGCGCACCAGATGCTGATAGCGCTGGCTAATGCGCATGGCAACCATCACACGATCGGAAAGCGAGCCCAGCGTCAGCCCGGTGACGGTCCCCACTTCAATACCTCTGAACAAAACCGGGGTTCCGATATTCAGTGAACCTGCTTCCGGTGCTTCCACCACAATACTCAGACCATCGAGGTAACGAGAGTCGGTAATGGTGGCTTCCTGCAGCTCAAAATCACGGCGCGGATTACCGCGTCCGGGTTCAACGTTGATGTACGGCTGCAGGATTGTATCCAGATGCTCCACGCCAGCTGCCGAAATTTGCGGGGTGATCACGGAGAAACGGGTACCGCTTCGCGCGAAGGTCTGCACGTATTCCGGGTACAGAACCGCTTTTGCCTGCACTTCGTTACGGGCGGTGATCAGCTCAAGCGTCTGAATCTGGCCGATATCGATTCCCAGGTAGCGAATCGGCATGCCAGCAGCGAGTTTACCGGCATCGAACGCATGCAGCGTTATCTGGCCGCCTACCGCACGCGCGGCGGTTTCCGAAGCATACAGAATGCGCTTGTCGCCTTTGCGTTGGCTGGCGCTGGCACCGCTTAAATTATCGAAGCTAATTGCCCCTTTGAGCGCGCGTGAAAGGGGAGATGCCTGTACGGTTAATCCGCTGCCGTTAAGCTGAACTTTTGCTCCGCCTTCGGCCCAGAACACGCTGTTGCTGGTCAACAGGTTGCGATATTCCGGTTTAATATGCAGATCGATATCAAACGCATCGGCGCGAGGACGAACGCTGATCACTTCACCGACCTCGAATTTGCGGTATAGAACCACCGAGCCGGCCTGCACATCAGGCAGCGTTTCGGCGCTCAGGCTGACCGTGGTGGTTGGCAGATCGCTCAGGCTGTTTTCAATCGCTTTTTCCAGGTTGGCATACAGCGGGTAGCTTTTTTTCATTTCCCCCTTCGTACCGGGCAAAATACGAATGCCGCCGCTGAGCCACTCGCTGGCGCTGGCGCCAAGGAACTCCACGCCATCAAGTCCGACTTTGACGTCCACGCGACTGTTGACCACGAACTTACTGTCACCTTGCACCAGGTCACGATGCTGCGGTTCGATGGCAACGGTAAATGAAACGCCTTTGCTGGAAAGCGTGCGCTCAATCACCTGACCGACCTGTACGCCGTGGAGAATCAGCGGCTGGCCAGCATCAATACCGTAACTTTCCGGTGCGGTGAGCGTAAATGTCATGACCCCTGGATCGTGTAACAACGACTTCTCTGCGGGGATAACAACAAACTGGCTACGCGGCTCGCCTTCGCCGGGGACCAGTTCAAACGTTTTACCCGTCAGCAGTGAGCTGAGATTGGCATCGTTTAACGATAATTTAGGGCTGTGTAATTCAATCCGCGTGTTGTCGCGCAGCAGCGTTACGACGCTGGGGTCGACCGTCATTTCTCCAGTCACTTTACCGCCTGGATTTAAATCCAGTTTGGTGAGTTGGCCGACTTGTAATCCTTGATACATCAGCGATGTTGAGCCAGTTTTGAGTCCGTCCCCGCTGGGTAAGTCAAGCTTGACGATCACCCCGCGCTGGCTGTGCGCGAGATCCTGATATAAACCAAACGTGTCGTCGGCTGCGGCGGGTTTTGAGTCTTCAGGCGAATCAAAAGCAATGGCGCCATTGACCAGCGCGGCCAGACTCTCCAGTTTGATCTTCGCGCCGCTGAGGCTGACATCCGCATTCACACCGGAGACGTTCCAGAAGCGGCTGCCTTTTTTCACCAGATTGGTAAACCGACGTTCAATCAGCACGTCGATAGTTACGCCCTGATTGTTGGGGTTGATAGTGTAGTCATACACCCGGCCCACCGGAATCTTACGGAAATAAACCAGCGAACCGCTATTGAGCGAACCGAGGTCAGGCGCCCGCAGATGCAGCATCAAATCGCCATTATCCAGACGGTATTTGGGCTGCGTGTCGAGGGCAACAAAATGATCTTCTTCCTCGCCGGTTCCGGGCATCATGCCGATATAGTTACCACCAACCAACGCATCCAGACCCGAAACTCCGGCCAGCGACGCTTTCGGCGTGACCAGCCAGAACTGGGTATCTTTGCGCAGTGCATCTTTCATGCTCGATTTGATGCTGACGCGGACTTCAATTTTACGCAGATCTTTGCTGAGGTTGATATCCTGCACCGTGCCCACTTCAACGCCCTGATAACGAACGGGCGTGCGTCCTGGTACAATGCCGTCCGCGGACATGAAGTCAATGGTTACGGTATTGCCGCGATCTTCATAGCTTCCCCAGATAAGCCATCCTGCGATCATCAGCGCAATGAACGGCAGCAGCCAGAATGGAGAGATACGGCGTTTTGTTTTAATCTGCGCTTCAGTCTGCGAAGCGGGCGTTTCCTGACTCATGTGCATCCCAAAGTAAGCGGCTGTCCAGCCATTCCACAGCAAGAATAGTCAATATTACCGCCGCGCCGAAATAAAACGCAGCCGGTCCCATAGTAAAAGCAAGTATCTGATCGCGATTAATCAGCGACATGGTTAAAGCGATAACAAAGAGATCCAGCATCGACCAGCGGCCAATCCAGGTCACCATACGCAGCAGTTTTATGCGGGTACGCAATCCTTGCTCGCAGTTAAAATGGATGCTGATGAGCAACGTAAACATCACAATTACTTTGGTGAATGGCACCAGAATACTGGCGATAAAAACGATCGCCGCCACGCCGACGTTGCTGTTTGCCAAAGACATTATGCCTGACAGGATAGTGTCTTCCTGCCTACCACCGTTGACATAAATTACCGAGATGGGCAGCAGATTAGCAGGCAAAAGTAGGACAATCGAGGCCAGTAGCGCCGCCCAACACTTTTGGATGCTTTGATTCCTGCGCCAGCGCAGCGGGATATGGCAACGAGGGCAGCGACCCCGAGCGTCCGGATAACCTGTAAAGTGACAACCGAGGCAGACGCGGAGCTTTTCATCAGGGCGACGGGCTGGTCTTTGCGGGTAAAATCGGTCCCAAAGCTGCTCTACGTTGAGGTGCGACAGCGTCAAAATACTGAGGATCACCAGCGCAATAAAAGCAAACAGTCCCACACCGGGTTGCAAAAAAGCATAGTCCTGAACTTTGATTGACGCGACGCCAATGCCCACAAGATAGATATCGAGCATCACCCACTCTTTGAGCCTTTCCAGCATCAGCAGCACCGGGCGCAGGTTCATCCCAAGAATATTGCCAAACCACAGATAAGCAATTGAGGTCACGAGAATTAGCGGCGCGCCAGCGACGCAAAAAAGCACGAAAGAAGCAGTGAGGGGGTCACCTTGTCGGGTCATTTGCCAGATGCCTTGCATAACATTGGCATCAATGCGCACGCCTAATAAATAGATGTGCAGGAGTGGCTCTCCCCAGGCAAAGGGCATCAGCAGCAACATGGTGAAAGCCATTGCCGCAAGTCGCGTTAATGACCAGTCGCGTCCGTCACGAATTTTTGCCTGGCAGCGTGGGCAAAAGGCACTTTGGTGCGAACGCATTTTAGGCAAGCTAAATATCAGGTCACATTCAGGGCAGCGATGATAATGTGCACGAGGTAGTGCCTCACCGATGGACCTGATGGCTATTTTTTTAGTTGGCGTGATGCGTGGTGTCGTTAAGGCCATGTATCGCGAATCAAATTGTTGAAGTAATGTTATCTTAACTCATGACGGGAATGATCTTGAGCATTAACGCATTTAATGTTTATTTTAGTAGGCTGCAGTTTTAAGTAAGACAACTAAGTGATTACATAATGAACAAAATAGAGCTATACACGGATCTGAACCGTGATTTTCAGGCATTGATGGCAGGTGAAACCAGTTTTCTGGCAACGCTGGCGAATACCAGCGCATTGTTGTACGAGCGTCTTGCAGAAGTGAATTGGGCCGGTTTTTACCTGCTTGAGGACGATACGCTGGTGCTTGGTCCCTTCCAGGGCAAAATTGCCTGCGTGCGGATCCCGGTAGGGCGTGGTGTGTGCGGTACAGCAGTGGCGCAGAACCAGGTTCAGCGTATTGAGGACGTACATGCTTTTGATGGGCACATTGCTTGTGATGCCGCCAGCAACGCTGAAATCGTCCTGCCAATCACCGTCGAAAATCAGATAATCGGCGTGCTGGATATCGATAGCACGGCGTTTGGCCGCTTTACTGAGGAAGATGAACAAGGTCTGCGTACACTGGTGGCACAGCTTGAAACCGTGCTTGCAACGACGGATTACAAAAAATTCTTTGCGCACGTCGCAGGATAATCAACGGATAACGTAGCAATTACTGATGACGTCATTATAATGTCGCCTGTTCATGCCTGCGCTTGTTGGCTACGTCCGTTGTAATCAGGAAATTTCATGGAAAATCAACCTAAGTTGAATAGCAGTAAAGAAGTCATCGCGTTTCTGGCCGAACGCTTCCCGCAGTGTTTTAGTGCGGAAGGCGAAGCGCGCCCACTGAAAATTGGCATTTTTCAGGATCTGGTAGAGCGTGTTGAGGGCGAAATGAACCTCAGCAAGACTCAGCTCCGTTCTGCCTTACGTCTCTATACTTCAAGCTGGCGCTATCTGTACGGCGTTAAATTGGGCGCAACGCGTGTTGATCTCGACGGCAACCCTTGTGGTGAGCTGGATGAACAACATGTTGAACATGCGCGCAAACAGCTGGAAGAAGCTAAAGCCCGTGTTCAGGCGCAACGCGCAGAGCAACAGGCGAAAAAACGCGAAGCGGCTGCTGCTGCCGGTGAAAAAGAAGGCGCACCGCGTCGCGAGCGTAAGCCGCGTCCTGCACCGCGTCGTAACGAAGGTGCAGAGCGTAAACCTCGCGCTGAAAAACCAGCAGCAAAAGCACCGCGTGCTCCTCGTGAAGAACAGCATACCCCGGTATCTGATATTTCAGTACTGACGGTAGGGCAGTCTCTGAAGGTGAAAGCAGGAAATAATGCGATGGATGCCACCGTATTAGAAATCACCAAAGATGGCGTCCGTGTACAGCTGAATTCGGGTATGTCTTTGATTGTACGCGCAGAACACCTGGTGTTCTGAAACGGAGGCCAGGCCTGGCATGAACACTTTTTTTAGGCTTACTGCGTTAGCTGGTCTGCTTGCATTAGCAGGCCAGGCACTTGCTGTGGAAGACATCACGCGTGCCGATCAAATCCCCGTTTTAAAGGAAGAAACCCAGCATGCGACGGTAAGCGAACGTGTGACGTCGCGTTTTACGCGATCACACTATCGCCAGTTCGATCTGGATCAGGCGTTTTCGGCAAAAATTTTTGACCGCTATTTGAATTTGCTCGACTACAGCCACAATGTGCTGTTGGCGAGCGATATCGAACAGTATGCAAAAAAGAAAACGGTCCTCGGCGATGAACTGCGCACCGGCAAGCTGGATGTCTTTTACGATCTCTATAATCTGGCGCAAAAACGCCGATTTGAACGTTATCAGTACGCATTAAGCGTACTGGCACGTCCAATGGATTTTACCGGTAACGACACGTTTAACCTCGACCGAAGTAAAGCGCCGTGGCCGAAGAGCGAAGCAGAGCTAAATGCGCTGTGGGACGGCAAGGTTAAATTTGACGAACTCAGCCTGAAGCTGACCGGTAAAACCGATGCGGAAATTCGCGAAACGCTGACGCGCCGCTACAAATTTGCGATTCGCCGTCTGGCGCAGACCAACAGCGAAGATGTGTTCTCACTGGCGATGACAGCGTTCGCCCGTGAAATCGACCCGCATACTAACTATCTCTCTCCGCGCAATACCGAGCAGTTCAATACTGAAATGAGCTTGTCTTTGGAAGGTATTGGCGCGGTTCTGCAAATGGATGATGACTACACCGTCATTAACTCCATGGTGGCAGGTGGTCCGGCAGCCAAGAGCAAGTCGATCAGCGTTGGCGATCGTATTGTCGGCGTCGGGCAGACGGGCAAGGGCATGGTCGATGTGATTGGCTGGCGTCTGGATGACGTCGTGGCACTGATCAAAGGACCTAAAGGCAGCAAGGTACGCCTTGAAATTCTGCCTGCCGGTAAAGGTACCAAGACGCGCACCGTGACGCTAACGCGTGAACGTATTCGTCTCGAAGACCGCGCCGTAAAAATGTCCGTGAAAACCGTTGGCAAAGAAAAAGTTGGCGTACTGGATATTCCTGGCTTCTATGTAGGCCTGACTGATGATGTCAAAGTCCAACTGCAGAAACTGGAAAAACAAAATGTCAGCAGTATTATCATCGATCTGCGTACTAACGGTGGTGGAGCACTGACTGAAGCGGTTTCGCTTTCCGGTCTGTTCATTCCTTCCGGCCCGGTGGTTCAGGTTCGTGATAATAACGGTAAAGTGCGTGAAGACAGCGATACCGACGGCGTTGTGTACTACAAAGGCCCGCTGGTGGTATTGGTCGATCGCTTCAGCGCCTCAGCATCAGAGATTTTCGCTGCGGCAATGCAGGATTATGGCCGAGCGTTGATCGTTGGTGAACCGACCTTTGGGAAAGGCACCGTCCAGCAGTATCGCTCCCTGAACCGTATTTACGATCAGATGCTGCGTCCGGAATGGCCAGCGCTGGGTTCTGTTCAGTACACGATCCAGAAATTCTACCGTGTAAACGGTGGCAGCACGCAGCGTAAGGGCGTTACGCCGGATATCATCATGCCGACAGGTAATGAAGAAACTGAAACCGGCGAGAAGTTTGAAGATAACGCACTGCCGTGGGACAGCATTGATGCTGCGACCTACACTAAGTCAGATAATCTGACGCCGTTCGGACCTGAATTGCTGAAAGAGCACAATGCACGTATTGCGAACGATCCTGAGTTCCAATACATCATGAAGGACATTGCGCGTTTCAATGCGATGAAGGATAAGCGCAACATCGCTTCTCTGAATTACGCTCAGCGTGAAAAAGAGAATAACGAAGATGACGCAATGCGTCTGGCGCGTATCAACGATCGGTTTAAACGTGAAGGCAAACCGCCATTGAAGAAACTGGACGATCTGCCGAAGGATTACCAGGAGCCGGATCCGTACCTGGATGAAACGGTAAAAATCGCGCTCGACCTGGCGCATCTTGAGAAAGAGAAGCCAGCGGAACAGCCCGCAACCAGTCAATAACCTCGAACAGGCACAAGAAATTGTGCCTGTTTTTTTAACAAGTGCATGAAGACGTCAGCCTGATACGATAAAATGTAAAGTTGTGTCTTTCTGGTGACTTAGCACCTATGGATGCTTGAAAATAGTCATAAGACCCATACGATATGGGTAATCGCATAGTGCGTTTTGTTAAATTGAGGTTAAAAGAAAATTATGATGCGAATCGCGCTCTTCCTGCTGACGAACCTGGCTGTGATGGTCGTTTTCGGGCTGGTATTGAGCCTGACAGGGATCCAGTCAAGCAGCGTTCAAGGCTTGTTGATCATGGCACTGCTGTTTGGTTTTGGTGGTTCCTTCATTTCGCTGCTGATGTCCAAATGGATGGCGTTAAAGTCCGTTGGCGGGGAAGTGATCGAACAGCCTCGCAATGAAAGAGAACGCTGGCTGATGAATACAGTTGCGAATCAGGCCCGCCAGGCCGGGATCGCTATGCCACAGGTTGCAATCTACCACGCGCCAGATATTAACGCGTTTGCGACCGGTGCCCGCCGGGATGCCTCGCTGGTGGCTGTAAGTACTGGCCTGTTGCAAAACATGAGCCCGGATGAAGCCGAAGCGGTTATCGCGCATGAGATCAGCCACATTGCCAATGGCGATATGGTGACCATGACGCTCATTCAAGGGGTAGTAAACACCTTCGTTATCTTTATCTCACGTATTCTGGCGCAAATTGCCGCTGGCTTTATGGGCGGAAACCGTGATGAGGGTGAGGGTAGCAACGGTAACCCGTTGATCTACTTCGCGGTGGCGACGGTGCTGGAACTGGTGTTTGGTATTCTGGCGAGCATCATTACCATGTGGTTCTCACGTCATCGTGAATTCCATGCGGATGCAGGCTCAGCGAAACTGGTGGGGCGTGAAAAAATGATCGCCGCGCTGCAGCGCCTGAAAACCAGCTATGAACCGCAGGAAGCGACCAGTATGATGGCGTTCTGCATCAACGGTAAATCCAAATCGCTGAGTGAGCTGTTTATGACTCACCCCCCGTTGGACAAACGTATTGAAGCGCTGCGCAGCGGTGAGTACCTGAAATAATCTGCAGCAGACAACAACAAAAAGCGCGTCGACAGACGCGCTTTTTTTATGACTGAACTCGCGGTTGTGTAATACGTAAGCCACTTACGATTGCGGCCAGCGAAGCCAGAATACCCGCTGTTATCAGCGAGACGTGCGTTCCACTGCCACCAAACTGATTTAGCATCAGCGCAACCAGTGCGGCCCCGGTACTCTGACCCAGTAAGCGCGCTGTTCCGAGCATACCGCTCGCGCCTCCGCTACGATCGCGCGGCGCGGAGGTGATGATGGTGTGATTATTCGGTGACTGGAACAAGCCAAAACCCGCACCACACAAAATCATTGGCCAGATGATATTAAAATCGGAAGGTGATGCGGGCAGTAACACCAGAGAAAACAGCCCACAAGCCATTACTGCCATGCCCAGCGCGCCAAGCAGACCTGCATGAACACGTTCAATCAAATATCCCGCCAGTGGGGCCATCACCATGGTTGCCAGCGGCCACGGCGTCAGCAGCAGGCCCGTTTCAACTTCGCTGCGTCCGAGAACCGTTTGCATAAAAAAGGGCAGGGAAACCATCGCCAGCATTTGTGCGCTGAATGAACAGATTGAGGTGCAAATAGAGAGTGAAAACAGGGGAATGCGTAGCAGATCAACCGGTAATAACGGTACTGGCAATGCGAGTTGGCGGCGGATAAAGAAAAACCCTACTACGACAAGCCCCACAAGTTCAGCACCAATCAGTTTTAGCGACTGTCCCTGTGCAAATCCGCTGAGTGCCGTGATCAACAAACCGAATGTTAAGGCGTTCATTATTGCGCTGGGCAGATCAAAGCGCGGTTTATTGCTACGTGATGAATTGGGTGGCAAAAAACGCATAGCCAGCAGCAGGGCGATGATCCCCAATGGAACGTTAATTAGAAATAGCCATTTCCACGAGGCAATAGAAAGAATTGCCGCCGCAATAGTCGGACCCGCTGCCGAGGATACAGCCACGATAAAGGAGTTAATACCCATCCCGCGGCCAAGCTGGCGCTGAGGATAAATGAGTCGGATCAATGCCGTATTAACGCTCATCAGCGCCGCGCCGCCAAACCCCTGAGCCACGCGCGCTAACGTCAGCATATGCAGCGAGTCAGACAAGGCACAAAACAGCGATGCCAACAGAAATACGACCAGACCACACTTATAAATGCGTCGGTAGCCAAACATATCACCTAAAAAAGAGAGCGATAACAGCGAAACAACGATCGCAATTTGGTAGGCGTTCACAATCCAGATTGAGCTGGCGGGTGAGGCCTGAAGATCGGTGGCGATAGTGGGGAGGGCAACGTTTGCTATTGCGCCGTCGAGTACTGCCATAGAGATGCCAATAACAATGGTTAAAATTGCGCCATATCGCAGGGGCAATGGCAGACCATCGGTCTGAGTTTTTTCCATAGGAAGTCAATACTGTTGGAATTTATGATGAGAATAATAATTTTAGCATTGATATTCAGGCGTTAGGTCGCAGATTTGTAACTAAGTAAGCAAAGAGCGATTGCGAGGGCTGATACGTGAAATTATAATAAAAACCGGTTCTGATTTTTATAAAACACTCGAAAGGGGTGATAAATGGCAATCGCAGATCTGGATAAACAACCTGATTCTGTATCTTCCGTGCTGAAGGTTTTTGGCATTCTGCAGGCGCTGGGTGAAGAGCGCGAAATTGGTATTACCGAGTTGTCGCAACGCGTCATGATGTCAAAAAGCACCGTTTATCGCTTTTTGCAGACCATGAAAACGCTGGGTTATGTGGCACAAGAAGGGGAGTCGGAGAAATACTCACTGACCCTGAAACTATTCGAGCTGGGTGCTCGCGCGTTACAAAACGTCGATCTTATCCGTAGCGCTGATATTCAGATGCGCGAACTTTCGCGCCTGACCAAAGAGACAGTGCACCTTGGTGCACTGGATGAAGACAGCATCGTCTACATCCATAAAATCGACTCTATGTACAATCTGCGCATGTATTCTCGCGTAGGTCGCCGTAATCCGCTGTACAGCACGGCTATCGGTAAAGTTCTGCTGGCATGGCGTGACCGCGATGAAGTGAAGCAGATTCTGGATGGTATTGAGTACAAGCGCAGCACCGACCGTACTATTACCAATACTGATGAGCTGTTGGTATTGCTGGATAAAGTACGCGAGCAGGGCTACGGTGAAGATAACGAAGAACAGGAAGAAGGTCTGCGCTGCATCGGTGTACCGGTGTTTGACCGTTTCGGTGTAGTGATTGCAGGCTTGAGTATTTCATTCCCGACGCTGCGTTTCTCAGAAGAACGTTTGCACGAGTATGTGGCGATGCTGCATACGGCTGCGCGTAAAATTTCAGAACAAATGGGTTATAACGACTATCCGTTCTAATCTGATGTAATAGCGTCAAGGTAAAAACCCCAGGTATTTTTGTATCTGGGGTTTTTTATGAACAGTCATAATGTTAGTTGGTGCAAATAACGTAGCGGATGTATTGCTGCTATATTAACCGTTATCAATAATGACCGTGCTTTTTCTTAACAAGGGACAATCCGACAGGCCAATGATACCGCTGTTTGTGTGGACGTATTGCGCGGTGCTGGTTCCGCGGGCGGTCAGATACTGGCATTGCAAGCCCAAGCCTGCTGCATTCTCCTTACTTCCAATCAAAATTCCATAGCCGCTTAGTAATAAACCGATCCAAACCAGAGCTAACAACACAATAGCGCGGATTATCAGACGCATTACAACCTCTTATCTTTTCTCGTTATTATTAGATTAGCCTGTACATGGGATGAAACAAGTGAATCATTCCTAAAACGATTGAATGCCGATACAGTTAACGCTGGGTTTAGGTAACGCATGATAATTTATAGGCATAAGATGTTGATTCGAAGAGTGGAGCTGGAGTGAAAAAAATTCGCTGGGTAGTGCTGATAGTTGTCGTGCTGGTATGCATACTGATGTGGGCGCAAGTGTTCAACATCATGTGCGATCAGGATGTACAATTTTTCAGCGGTATTTGTGCCATTAATAAATTTATTCCCTGGTAAGCGCATTTTTGCCACAGTTGATTACCTTCTTGTGCGGCAGTGGTAAACTACGCTGTCTACATTGAGGTGGTGAAATGAACGAAGTTTTGAATTCTGGCGCGTTGAGTTTGGCGTCTTTGGCTGTATCGGTGGTGATTCTGGTTGTCGGGCTTGTACTGTGGTTTTTCGTCAATAGGGCAAGTTCGCGTACTAATGAGCAGATTGAGTTGCTTGAAGCATTGTTAGATCAGCAAAAAAGACAGAACGCATTGCTCCGTCGCCTTTGCGAAGCTAACGAACCTGAAAAATCGGCAGAGCCTGCTGTGGTCACAGCGAAGGACGAAGATGATGACATCATCCGCCTGGTAGCTGAGCGGTAAAAACGGTATGACAGGGTGAGGATCTGTTGCTTACGTTCTCAGATGTTTCATCCTGTCGCCAACATGCCAGATTATTTTCTTCTGCATATGTCGTGTAATTAGCACTCTGATTCTCGTGTTAACTCAGTATTTTCAGATGCTCCAGCCAATTAATATCTTATCCCCGGTCTGATATAAATATAATTTCCCATACGATAAAAATATGATTATGTCATTTTTGTGATAGCGATCGTCTTATTAACAGCGAAACGTTTCTCTTACTTTTTTTGTGCATTGTCATCATTCTTTCATTATTTTGGTGCAAAAGCAGAAGGCAGATCTCATTTTTACGCTTGTGACATTTTATGCATTACTAAGCATAAAAAATGATATTCGGCACACCCTGTAACAGCTAATCTGGAACAACCGAAGCTATTGAGCTATGGTAGAAATGTCCCGGCTATGGTGCAAGCCTGGCGGGGGATGGGGCGAGCGGCGGGAATATAACACTACTCAGTGTGGCGCATAACTGTGCAGTTGCTGTTTGATGAACGACAGGATTTGTGCGACCGATCGAGACACGTTTAAAAATGGCTTGCCATTATTAACGTTGTATGTGATAACACGTTTTGGGTTAAACGAGGTACAGTTCTGTTTATGTGTGGCATTTTCAGTAAAGAAGTCCTGAGTAAACACGTTGACGTTGAATACCGCTTCTCTGCCGAACCTTATATTAGTGCCTCAAGCAGTAATGTCTCAGTTTTATCTATGTTATGCCTGCGGGCGAAGAAAATACTCTAAGGAATTTTGCAAATGGCAAAGATTAAAGGTCAAGTTAAGTGGTTCAACGAGTCTAAAGGTTTTGGTTTCATTACTCCGGCTGATGGCAGCAAAGACGTGTTCGTACACTTCTCCGCTATCCAGGGTAACGGCTTCAAAACTCTGGCTGAAGGCCAGAACGTTGAGTTCGAAATTCAGGACGGCCAGAAAGGTCCGGCTGCTGTTAACGTAACAGCTATCTGATCGACACCACTGATTTGAAGCGCATATGCGCAACCATCTCAGATATAAAGCCTCGCCTATGCGGGGCTTTTTAATTCAAAATACGTCTAAATATTTCTAAATGCCCTCCCATTAGCGCTTTGTTGCAAAGGCGTGATGTTCGTAGCATAGTTTTCCCCGCTTTCTTACGACATTTCTCGTTAAATCAGACACCTGAAAAACTATCTTGCTGGAGTTCAGGTGAAAAAGAAAAACGACGGCGACGCGCGCAATTTTACTCCCGTACGTTTTGCCCTGCTTTGTGTGGCAATATTATTGAGTCTGGGATTGCTGCTGGGTCGGGTTGCATGGCTGCAAATTGTCACGCCGACAAGTCTGGTGAAACAGGAAGACATGCGTTCATTACGTGAGGTAACTATTGCCTCGCCGCGCGGGATGATTACCGACAGAGAAGGGCGACCGCTGGCGGTAAGTGTTCCGGTTAACGCCGTATGGGCCGATCCTAAGACCATCATCAGCAAGGGAGGCGTGGGTTATAACGAACGGTGGCAGGCTCTGGCAAGGGCTCTGCATCTGTCACTGAGTACGCTGGCGGAACGCGTTAACAGTAATCCTGGCGGACGTTTTATTTACCTGGCACGACAAATTTCCCCTCAGCAGGCTGAGTGGGTCGATGATCTTAATCTCCCGGGCATTAACCTGCGCGAGGAATCCCGCCGGTTCTATCCTGCTGGCCACGTAGCGGCGAATCTCATAGGTTTTACCAACATTGATGGACAAGGCATTGAAGGGCTGGAAAAAAGCTTTAATAACCAGTTGATGGGTAAACCTGGCTCCCGTCTGGTACGTAAAGACAAATTTGGCCATGTAATCGAGAATATCACCGAAGTCACGCCTGTTCCTGCACACCAATTACAGCTCAGCATCGATGAGCGCCTGCAGACGGTCACCGAAGATGCGTTGGACAATGCCGTTACGTGGAATAAAGCGGAATCAGGAGCCGCAGTGCTGGTCAACATTGCTACCGGTGAAATACTGTCCATGGCAAGCTTTCCTGACTTCAACCCCAATAACCGTGAGGGCGCGGTACTGGATGATTTTCGTAACCGTGCAATAAGCGATACGTTTGAACCCGGTTCAACCGTTAAACCGCTGGTGATCATGACTGCACTCCAGCAGGGGATAGTACAACCGGACAGCGTGATTGATACCCATCCTTTTTACCTTGATGGACATCGCATTCGCGACGTCGGATTTTACCCGGAGCTGTCGTTGACCGGAATTTTGCAGAAATCGAGCGATACCGGCGTGTCGCACCTTTCACTGGCTATGCCTGTTCAAAAGTTGCTGGATACCTATAAGAGCTTTGGTTTTGGCGATCCAACCGGACTGGGATTAACCGGTGAAAGTAGCGGTTTAATGCCTCAACGCCGCTACTGGAGCGATTTGGATCGCGCGACCTTTGCATTCGGCTATGGATTAATGGTAACGCCGCTGCAGTTGGCGCACGTATATGCAACCATTGGTAGTTTTGGTATCTATCGACCCCTTTCGATTACCCGTATTGACCCGCCGGTAATCGGTACCAGAGTGATGCCGGAGGCGCTGGTTCACCAGGTTGAACATATGATGGAAAGCGTCGCGTTACCCGGTGGTGGGGGAACTAAAGCCGCGGTCAGAGATTATCGCGTGGCGGTTAAAACAGGAACGGCAAAGAAAATTGGTGATGACGGTAAGTATGTCGATAAATACGTGGCCTACACGGCAGGCGTTGCGCCAGCGAGCGACCCGAAATTTGCACTGGTGGTCGTCATCAATAATCCGCAAAACGGTGCTTATTATGGCGGGGCTGTCTCTGCGCCTGTCTTCAGCCAGATAATGGGAGATGTCCTGCGTCTGGAGAACGTTAAACCGGATGGCATGCCTGCCGACTCTGATCATCTGCTGGTGATGCACGGCAGTAACGTATCCTCGCCGTCGCTGTAAGTTATTTTCCCTGGGCGCAATTCGCGTTACACTTGCGCCCTTAAGTCACCTGCCGGAGTTGTCATGTCGTTTTCCTGTCCTCTTTGCCACCAGCCTCTTACTCAAGCGAATAACAGTTTTGTCTGCCCCGGGCGGCACCAGTTTGACGTGGCGAAAGAAGGGTATGTCAACTTACTGCCGGTTCAGCATAAGCGGTCGCGCGATCCGGGTGATAGCGCTGAAATGATGCAAGCCAGACGGGCATTTCTTGATGCAGGGCACTATCAACCGTTGCGTGATGCGATTGTGAATGTGCTTAAAGAAAAGTCGAATTCAGAAGATGCAGCGATCCTGGATATTGGCTGTGGGGAAGGGTATTACACCCATGCGTTTGCCGACGCGCTGGCGGGCTGTACAACCTTTGGTCTTGACGTCTCCAAAGTGGCAATTAAAGCCGCAGCCAGACGCTATCCGCAGGTGATCTTTTGCGTTGCCTCCAGCCATCGTCTGCCGTTCGCAGACGAGTCAATGGATGCCATCATCCGGATCTATGCGCCCTGTAAAGCGCAAGAGCTGGCTCGCGTGGTTAAACCGGGTGGATGGGTGATCACCGCCACGCCGGGACCGCGTCATTTAATGGAACTGAAAGGGCTGATTTATGATGAGGTGCGTTTGCATGCGCCCCATACTGAGCAACTGGACGGTTTTGTTCTGCAACAGAGCATTGCGCTTGGATATCAGATGCAGCTTCAGGGCAGCGAGGCCGTTGCGTTACTGCAAATGACGCCGTTCGCCTGGCGGGCAAAGCCGGAAGTGTGGGAAACGTTAGCGGGGAAAACGACGTTTGACTGCCAGACCGACTTTAGTATTCATGTCTGGCAGCGTCTGAATTAACCGTGGAAGTGTGCCCAGAGGATCTGGGCACCGATACCAATCAGCACCACCCCACCCAAAATTTCAGCTCGTTTGCCCAGCATTGGGCCAATGAAACGACCAATCATCATGCCGAGCGTGGACATAATCAATGTGGCGCAGCCGATGGCCAGCGCTGTGGCAATAATGTTGACCTGCAGGAAAGCCAGACCCACCCCGACGGCCATTGCGTCGAGACTGGTGGCAATGGCGGTGGTAACCAGCAGCCAGAAACCGTGGCGGCGCTGCGGTTCTTCCTCTTCATCGCCGTTGTCGCGAAAACCTTCGATTATCATTCGCCCACCTAAAAAGATCAGCAGAATGAAGGCGATCCAATGGTTCCACTCCAGCACGAATTTGCTGGCCAGCATCCCCATGCCCCAGCCAATCAGTGGCGTAAGCGTTTCAACTGCGCCGAATATCAGTCCGGTGCGCAATGCTTCAGAAAATTTGGGTTTATGCAGGGTGGCGCCTTTGCCAATTGATGCGGCGAAAGCATCCATCGACATGCCGAAAGCGAGAAGAACGGTAGCGGTGAGATTCATAACAGCGTCCTGACCGGGGTATCCATAAAACACATCACTGCCCCCAGTAACCATGCATACAGGCTGGAATCACTGTAAATACAGCGCCATTCAAATATACATTGCAGTTGATGTGCCTATGGTCTCGCCTGACTAAACCTGTAAGTTCAGTCCGTACGCGCCACGTTTTTCAACGAGTATGTTGACACGTACATTTCCGGAGTCTGGAAATCGGCTACTCCCCAACGACGGGCGCAACCTTAACATATTTTGAGAATATAAAACAAGAAACGCAGAAATAATATTTGACTTCTAGTTGAAAACGATTTTCATTTAGATTTATTTATAAATAAAACGTTAAAATAAATAACATTGAGGACAGTGAAATATAGCCTTGGCTATGTTTGTTTTTATACTGATATATAAAAACATAGTTCAGGCTATATTTATAAGCTATTGATTTGAAATTAATAGTTTATATATCCTCTCAAGATCGTCTATATTTCGTACGCGAATCAACAATCTTCGATGTTCTAATTGCATCACCAATACACCGTCTTCAGATAAATTCATCTCTTTAATGCGGTTATATTCAATCCAGACGTTGGCGAAGAAAAAGCCTTTCTGCTTGAAGATGATTTTTGGCGTACGGATCCAGAACAGATACAAACCCATCAATACCAGTGCACATAATAACCATGTGGTAAATTGCGCGCCGTGGCTGGTGATGTTGTTGTAGATAAGAATAGCTACCAGGCCAAGGAAGATAACGCTGTCGACTCTGCTGCGGGGAAGCAGGGCGACAGTAAGCAGAGTAGGGCCATTACGGCGGGGCATGATGAACTGATCGTAAATGGCATACGCCAGCAGCGAAAAGATAAATAGAACCAGCACCAGGTCCGTGATAGTCATGAATCCTCAACCCTCTAAATAGAAAAACCGGGGGCAAGCCCCCGGTGATGTACAACAGTTTTACAGGCCGAGCAGTCCGACAGCGTAGCCCGCGATACCGATGACGAAGAAGCCAACGATGATCCACAGCGGGTTCACTTTCTTACGCAGCAGCCACATACAGGCGAATGTCAGCAGCAGAGGAACCAGACCCGGCATCAGCTGGTCAAGGATAGTCTGCACAGTGGTAACACGAGTCTGACCATCCTGACCGGTGATAGTAGAAACCACCAGTGGAATGTTTACGTGCGTCCACTTGTTAACCAATGCCCCCATGACAAACAGGCCGAGGATTGACGCCCCCTCAGTCAGTTTCTGCAGGAAGCCGCCGCCCATATCTTTAACGATATCGACACCTTTACGGTAGCCATATGCCACACCGTAATAACGGGTTGCCAGACGAACCAGGTTAAACAGAACGAAGAACAGCAATGGCCCCAGCAGGCTGCCGCTCATCGCGATACCTGCGCCGAGCGCGGCGAATACTGGGCGAACGGTACCCCAGAAGATCGGGTCGCCGACGCCTGCCAGCGGACCCATCAGACCAACTTTGATACCGTTGATGGCACCATCGTCAATCTCTGCGCCGTTTGCACGCTGTTCTTCCATCGCCAGCGTAACGCCCAGTACTGGAGCCGCTACGTACGGATGAGTGTTAAAGAATTCCAGGTGACGCTTAATCGCTTGCTTACGTGCGTCGTTGTTTTCCGGGTACAAGCGACGGATAGCCGGCACCATGGAGAAACAGAAACCCAGCGCCTGCATACGTTCGAAGTTCCATGAACCCTGAAACAGGTTAGAACGAATGAACACGCCACGAATGTCACTCGGAGTGAGTTTTTTCTCGGTGGTAGTTTTAGTCATATCAACCATTTCGCTCACCTGCTAGTCCAGTTCGTTATCGAGATCGTTATTGCCAGCCGCCGCAGCAGGTGCACCGGCTACGCGGTTATATTTCGGGCTCAGCTGAATGTAGAGGATCGCCATTACTGCGCCAATCACACCCAGAGCAACCAGGTTGAAGTTAGTAAATGCCGCGGTGACGAAGCCGAGGTAGAAGAATGGCATCAGGTAGCCTGCGCGCATCATGTTGATGACCATCGCATAACCAACCACCACGATCATACCGCCTGCGATGTTCAGACCGCCGGTCACGACTTCCGGAATGGCGTTAAGCATGCTCTGAACTTCACTGGTACCAACAGAAATCGCTACGATTACCGCTGGGATAGCGATACGCATAGCCTGCAGGAACAGAGAGGATACATGCAGCCAGGAGAGCGCCGTCAGGTTACCGTTTTCGGCCGCCTTATCCGCTGCGTGCTGGAATGCTACGGTGATAGTACGAACGATAATGGTCAGTACCTGGCCTGCAGCTGCCAGTGGGATAGCCAGCGCGATACCGGCACCAATGCTTTGGTGACCTGCGATAACCAGAACGGTAGAGATAATTGAGGCCAGTGCCGCATCTGGTGCAACCGCAGCACCGATGTTCATCCAGCCCAGGGCGATCATTTCCAGGGTACCACCGATGATAATACCGGTTTTCATGTCCCCGAGAACGGCACCAATCAGCGTACAGGCCACCAACGGACGGTGGAACTGAAATTCATCGAGTACCGACTCCATACCCGCGATACATGCGACGATGAACACCAGCACAATCTGAAGAGTGGTAATCTCCATTGTACTTCTCCTATTGCTATACAGACTTAAGTGTGAAAACTAAGTAAATGCCAGGAAATTATTTCACCTTGGCAATCAAATCCATCATTTTCAGTTTCTGATCGGTAGAAACCTTACGTGCCTCAAGCTCAATACCGCGTTCGTTGAGTTTCTTGAAGGCTTCGATGTCTTTGTCATCGACAGAAATTGCGTTGTTTACCTGCGTTTTACCCTGACGGAAAGCCATACCGCCAATGTTTACGGAGGTAATTTTCACACCACCTTCAACGATACGTTCTACGTCGGTTGGGTTGGTGAACAACAGCATCACACGCTCACCTGCATATTTAGGGTTGTTGTAGACGCGGATCATTTTCGCGACATCAACCACATGCGCCGTCACACCCGGAGGTGCTACCTGAGTCAGCAGCGTTTTACGCACGGTATCGGCGGCAACTTCATCACTGACGACGATAATGCGTGTTACGTTGGTTTCTTTGGTCCAGCGAGTTGCCACCTGACCATGGATTAAACGGTCATCAATACGCGCCAGGCCGATCTGCATATAATCGTTCGGACCCATCGGTTTGGCGGGAGCTGCTGTTTTGGGTGCTGCTACTGGGGCAGGAGCGGCTTTCTCAACCGATTTGGCTTTCAGCGCTTTCACGCCTTCGCTACCGGTTTCAACTGCCAGTGCCACTAATTCATCAAAGCTCGGGTTGTCATCACGCGCCATGAAGGTTTCAACCAGCATGGGAATGTTCACACCGGCGATAACTTCGTAATGCTCTTTATCGACGACAATGCGGCTTGCAGCGTTGAACGGGCTGCCTCCCCATGTGTCAACGAGAAACAGCACGCCTTTACTGGTATCGAGTTTTGCCAACTGAGCGTTGTACTTTTCGATCAGCGTTTCGGCATTTTCGCCTGGAACGAAATCGATCCAGCCGACATTTTCCTGCTCGCCTAACAGCATTTCTGCCGTCTTAAGTAACTGCTCTGCAGCCCAACCATGTGTGCCTATTACAATAGCAATGGTCACTTGCTACCTCCTTTATTATCGTTAACACATCAACGTGAAGATGTATTTGAATCGTCGTCCGCAATCGAATCGATTCAGATAAGGGTTACAAAGAAAAACCTATGATTTTCGTGAATTATTTTAGATATCGAAAAAAATATTTTATGTGATGAAGATCCGTAATTTAACTTCCGATTAAAAGAAATTTCGAAGGGTAAAATATCTCCGAAACAACTTATTGCAAAGGAAGGTAAATCTTTGCTAAAAACCGCTTCTCTCTGTTATGTTTAGCATCTGTTTAATTACTCAGGAGTATAGGGCAGTAGCCCACCATATGGATCGTCACCGACGTCATTTCACCTTCAGGCCGTATCAAGCCTGTCAGATTGGCACTTTTTGCCACAAATTTTCTCTGCATATCGCTTTAACGCCTGAGATCCTCAGCGCGCAGTTTGGTCATTCCTTAAGCAGGAGCTTGTCATGGAATTATTAATGGACCCGCAGATTTGGGTGGGTTTGCTCACGCTTGTCGTTCTTGAAATTGTTCTGGGTATTGATAACCTGGTCTTCATTGCGATCCTGGCTGATAAGCTGCCGCCGAAACAGCGAGATAAAGCGCGTTTAATCGGTTTGTCACTGGCACTGATTATGCGTCTGGGCCTGTTGTCCGTGATTTCGTGGATGGTGACGCTGACAAAGCCGCTGTTCACGGTAATGGACTATGCGTTCTCGGGGCGCGATCTGATTATGCTGCTGGGGGGTATCTTCCTCTTGTTCAAGGCTACGACAGAGTTGCATGAGCGGCTGGAAAACCGTGAACATGATACCGGGCAGACGAAAGGGTATGCGAGCTTTTGGGTTGTCGTAACGCAGATTGTCATCCTCGATGCAGTGTTCTCGCTGGATGCTGTGATTACGGCGGTCGGTATGGTCAACCATCTGCCAGTGATGATGGCGGCAGTAGTGATTGCCATGGCCGTGATGCTGTTGGCCTCTAAGCCGCTGACCCGATTTGTGAACCAACATCCGACGGTGGTGGTGCTGTGTCTGAGCTTCCTGTTGATGATTGGTCTGAGCCTGGTTGCCGAAGGGTTTGGCTTCCATATTCCGAAAGGCTATCTGTATGCGGCGATTGGCTTCTCAATCATCATTGAGCTGTTTAACCAGATTGCCCGTCGTAACTTTATTCGCCACCAGTCGACGCTGCCATTGCGTGCGCGTACTGCCGATGCGATTCTCCGTCTGATGGGCGGTAAACGTCAGGCCAGCGCGCAGATGGAATCCGACAATCCGGTACCGGTTCCCGTCCCGGAAGGCGCATTTGTAGAAGAGGAACGCTATATGATCAACGGCGTACTCTCACTGGCGTCGCGTTCATTACGCGGCATTATGACGCCTCGTGGGGAGATTAGCTGGGTTGATGCAGACCTGAGCGTGGAGGAAATTCGCGAGCAGTTGCTTTCGTCACCTCATAGCCTGTTCCCAGTATGCCGTGGCGAACTGGATGAAATCATCGGTATCGTGCGTGCTAAAGAGCTGCTGGTGGCGCTGGAAGACGGTGTGGATGTGGCGGCGATTGCCTCTGCTTCTCCGGCTATTGTTGTTCCGGAAACGCTGGACCCGATCAATCTGTTAGGCGTTCTGCGTCGTGCCCGCGGTAGCTTTGTTATCGTCACTAATGAGTTTGGCGTAGTACAGGGTCTGGTCACGCCGCTGGATGTATTAGAAGCCATCGCCGGTGAGTTCCCTGATGCCGATGAAACGCCTGAAATTATAGCTGATGCAGGCGGTTGGTTGGTCAAAGGCGGTACCGATCTGCATGCGTTGCAACAGGCGCTGGACGTGGATACGTTAGTGAATGAAGACGAAGACATCGCTACGGTGGCAGGTTTAGTCATTGCGGCTAACGGTCATATTCCTCGTGTAGGTGATGTTATCGAGGTCGCACCGCTGAGCATTACGATTGTCGAAGCGAATGACTATCGTGTGGATTTAGTTCGCATTGTTAAAGAACAACCCGCTCACGACGAAGACGAGTAACCGGGTTTAGCGAAACGGCATGACGGGCATACTGTGTCGCCCGTTATGCCGGGTGGGCGGCGGCGTGCTGCCCGCCAGCCATTTTGGAAAATCGCGTAGCGGCATTGGCTTGGCATACAGAAAACCTTGCAATAAATGTACGCCGTGTCGGCGCAAATGCTGAGCTTGCGCCTGTGTTTCAACGCCTTCCGCCACCAGTTCTATATTCAATTTTTTCCCCAAAGCGATAATGATGTCTGTGACGGTTGAGTTCACGGCGTCTGTTCCTATTGCCGAAGTAAATGATTTATCGATCTTCAGCACATCCGGGCGGAGCTTTTCCAGCCAGGAGAGCGAGCTATTGCCGGTGCCGAAATCATCAATCGCCAGTTTTACGCCAAGCCGATTTAATTCGCGTACGATCCGATAATCCACATCCAGTAACGCATCGCGTTCGGTCAGTTCGATAACCAATTGCTGGATTGGGTGCTGGCTGAACCAGTACTGATTAAGATCTTTTAGCAACGTGCCGTTACGAAAATGGCTGGCGGCGACATTAATCCCAATATGAAACTGGCTGATCATTGGGAAGACGTGCCGCTGCTGAATGGTTTCTGCGATGACATGACGGGTAAGCGGTACAATCAGGTTGTGCTCCTCAGCGATGGGAATAAACACTTCCGGAGAGATCCAACCCTGGCGTGGGTTATTCCAGCGTAAAAGGATTTCCACGCCCATGCATTGCTGGGTTTGCGCATTAAGCAGCGGCTGGCAAAACAGCTCGAATTCCCGAGCAGCTAGGGCCAGATTAATCTCCCATGAGAAACTCATTCTGCTGGCGGTAGCCAGCCATGCCAGATAACCCACTAATAAACTTAGGATCACCGCCAGCGGCAGCTGTGTTGGCAGGTGTTTTACCGCCAACTCACTGGGACCGGGGCCGGTGACGCTAATGGTAAACGGGAAATGTTGAGATGAAAGCTGGTAGCGTTTTTCATCATTTAGCTTAGGCAGAGTATCGACAACACCTTGATCATACAGTAGATGCCGATTACCAACGGTTAAGCTGGCATCGGTGATCTGCGGCGGCTGGGGTTCAAGCAACATAGACGACAATAAGTCAATATTGACGATTTCCAGCACGCCATCTTCACCATCGGCAGAGGACGGATACCACTGAGTCAGAATCGGACTGCCTTTAATCAACGAATGGTCGGTAGACAGCAGCAGTTGCGGTTCCCTGCTGGGTAATTCGGGCTGCAGTTGACTAATGGGAACATTACGATAACCAAAAATGCTGGAGCAATAGAGGATCCCGCTTTGAATCAGATTAATAGAACGTACCGTTTGCAACCTTGCGGCATGTTTGCTTAAGGGTAAACGCGCCACTGAGCAGGGGAGGCCAATCAACGGCAGCAATACATCCCGTCCGGTCTGCAAGGGTAAAAGCACGTCATCCAGTTCTTCTACAGCATGGTTGGCAAAGGTGACGATATTTCGGTGATTTAAATTACGCTCCGAAATAAATCGGACAGTTAATGTGAGGATGAGCGTCAGTAGTGCACATACTGTGCAGACGATTAAGCGATTCCGGCGATAATTTTTAATGATCCGTTGTGCTGTTTGCATGCGGGCCGCCCGATAAGCCGTTGGTCACAGAAGCCAACAGCAACAGAGCAAGTGTAGTGGGGAAAATTACAGTAGACGAGGGAGAGGGGGCAAATTCGCCCATCCGTCGCAGATGGGCGAAAATTAAGTATTAGTCACATTGAACTTTGATCGCCAGGCCACCGCGTGACGTTTCGCGGTATTTGGCGTTCATGTCTTTACCCGTTTCGTACATAGTCTCAATGACTTTATCCAGCGAGACGCGCGGCGCGCTGGTACGGCGCATTGCCATACGCGCAGCGTTGATCGCCTTCACTGAAGCAATTGCGTTACGCTCAATGCACGGAACCTGTACCTGACCGGCAACCGGATCGCAGGTTAAACCGAGGTTATGTTCCATGCCGATTTCAGCAGCAACACACACCTGCTCCGGGCTTGCGCCTAACAGTTCAGCCAGACCCGCGGCAGCCATGGAGCAGGCTACGCCCACTTCACCCTGACAACCTACTTCTGCACCAGAGATAGAGGCGTTCATTTTGTACAACGCGCCAATCGCACCGGCCGCCAGGAAATAGCGGGTATAGATATCCGGGCTAACGGACTCAATGAAATGATCGTAATAGGCCAGTACCGCAGGCACGATACCGCAGGCACCGTTGGTTGGCGCTGTCACTACGCGACCGCCCGCGGCGTTTTCTTCGTTAACGGCCAACGCAAACATGTTCACCCAGTCGATCACGTTCATTGGATCGTTGGACAGCTTATCGCTGGAAACCAGCATACGACGCAGGGCTGAAGCACGGCGAGGAACGCGCAGCGGACCCGGCAGCACACCTTCGGTGTTCATGCCACGATCGATACATGCCTGCATGGTTTGCCAGACGTGGCCAAAGTACTCTTCAATCTCTTTCTTACTGTGCAGCGCAAGTTCGTTCTGCATTGCCATGCCAGAGAGAGACAGGCCGGTGCTGTTGCAATATTCCAGCATTTCAGTGGCGGATTTGAACGGATAAGGCACGCTGACCTCGCCCGAGGCATCCTGACCAAAATGTTCTTCATCAACGATGAATCCACCGCCGATTGAGTAGTAGGTTTTGCTATAAATGACGGTTTCGCCATTGTACGCATGGATCTGCATTCCGTTTTCATGCAGCGGCAGGTTGCCGTTGTGAAAACGCATCCCGTCATTCTGCGGGAAATCCACTTCGTGCTGACCCTGCGCAAGCAGCAGGCGTCCACGCGTTTCTACGTCGCGGATAAATCCGGGGATGCTATCAATATCCACGGTAGCAGGCTCATTGCCCGCCAGACCCATAATAATGGCGATATCGGTGTGGTGACCTTTACCCGTGAGCGACAGTGAACCATACACGTCGACGGCGACACGAGTAACGCTGTCCAGTAATCCTTTTTCGACCAGGTCATCGACGAACTGTTTACCCGCCTTCATAGGCCCTACGGTATGGGAAGATGAGGGACCAATCCCCACCTTAAACATGTCGAATAGACTAATCACGATAATACTCCTACAGGGCGACTGGGCTTTCCAGTAACGATGTTATAACTGCGCATAGTGTAAGAGGGAACGCGGCGATCGGCTTAACTATTCACATGAATTAAACTAATAGATAACCGCGGTTTTACTAATGTTGTGACCTGAGTTTCAAGTTGTCTATTGTGTGCGTAAAGATAAGTATAGTCAGGGCTTGACGCCAATTTGCAGCGCCAGCTCACGAATTATTCCGGCAGTCATTCCCCAGACGAAATATTGCTCATACCAGGAAAGCCATACGCGATGTGAATCGCCACGACGGTAAATATCCAACGGGTGGTAACGACCTAAATGCAGGGCCTGGGCCAGCGGCATTTCGAACACTGCGGAAACTTCATCTTCACTGGCGCGATACGGCAGATTAGGCGGGATAATGCCTACCACAGGGGTGACCTGGAAACCGGTCACGCTGTCGACAGGCGGCAGAACGCCAATCACTTCTACGCATGAAGGTGGGATCGCCACCTCCTCCTGCGCTTCGCGAAGGGCGGCGGCAATTAACGAGGCATCACTGCTATCCACTGCCCCACCAGGGAATGCGACCTGTCCGGCGTGCTTGCGCAGGTGAACGGAACGCTGGGTTAACAGCAACCCCGGCTGTGGGCGACGCACGACGGGGATCAGTACGGCGGCCTGGCGCTGGTTTAACGCGGCATGATTGACCTGCGGGCGCAGGAGTTGAAAGCGCGATAAAAAATCATCAAGCGTCAGGCCGCTGTATTCCACGTGTCAATTCTCCAGTTGGTGCAAAATGCGATTCACTTTATCAAATGTTTCCTGATATTCAGCGTCTTCCTGACTGTCTGCAACAATACCACCGCCTGCGGAGCAATAAATTTGTCCGTTTGTGGCTGTCAGCGTGCGAATGGTAATGCTGGTATCCATATTGCCGCAAAAGCTCAGATAACCAATGCTGCCGCACCAGGCGTTGCGTCTTTGCGGCTCCAGTTCGTCGATAATTTCCATCGCCCGCACTTTCGGCGCGCCGGTAATAGAGCCGCCGGGGAAGGCGGCGCGTAGCAGATCGGTGGCGTATAATGACTCTGGCAGACGTGCGGTAATGGTGCTGACCAAATGATGAACGGCAGGGAACGGTTCGACGATAAACAGCTCCGGAACCTGTACCGAACCCGGTACGGCAACGCGGCCAATATCATTACGCATCAAATCGACGATCATCAGGTTTTCCGCACGATCCTTCGGCGAATTCGCCAGTCGCCGGGCCTGCTCACGATCGGCATCGGTATCTCCAAGCCTCGGTAGCGTGCCTTTAATCGGACGCGTCTGTATGTGCTGGTTTTCCAGCAGAATAAATCGTTCCGGCGAAAGGCTGAGGATTGCACCTTCCTCAAGACGAATAAATGCACTAAACGGGGCGCGGTTGGCGTGATTGAGAGTGACAAATGCCTGCCACTCATCGCCCTGGTAATGCGCCTGAAAACGCTGGGCAAGATTGACCTGGTAACAGTCTCCGCTGTGCAGATAATCCTGCACCTGGCGGAATTTTTCGCCGTACTGAGCACGGCTCATATTAGACTGCCACGCCGAAGTTAATGTAAACGGCTCACGCGTTGGCGGTTGTTGCGCGTCGAGCCATTTCAGGCGAGCCTCGACATCGGTATGGCTGAGCAGCGATACGGTCTGCAACTGGTGATCGACAATCAGTGCCCAGTCGTAAATGCCAACGGCCATATCCGGTAGCGTAATATCGCGCTCTGCAATAGTGGGCAGAGATTCGAAGCGTCGGCCAAGATCGTAGCCAAACAGACCTAACGCACCGCCCTGAAACGGCAGGTCGGGGTGATATTCGGGGTGAATCTTGTGTGCGGTTAGTGCGGAATGTAATACCGTCATGGGATCATCAAGCGAGCGAGAGGTTGCGTGCCCGTCCTGCACTACGGTCTCTGTAGCTCGCGTAACAAGCGTGGTGACGGGATCCGCCACCAGAATATCAAAGCGGTTATGCGGATGGTCGGCTTGACCCGAATGCAGCAGCATCGCCCAGGGCAGATGGCTTAATGTCGAAAAATAGCGTTCAGCGGCGTCCTGACGCCAGGGTAATGTGATTACTGCGGGAGATAACGTCTTCATCAGTCCTGACTCGTTGCTACTCTACTGGCTAACTGCCCGGTAGCATGAAATAATTAGCGCAGACAATTTAGCAGGAGTTAACAATGTTTGCAGGTTTACCTTCACTCAGTCATGAGCAGCAGCAAAAAGCGGTAGAGCGTATTCAGGAGCTGATGTCGCAGGGGATGAGCAGCGGACAAGCCATTGCTCTTGTTGCTGAAGAGTTACGCGCCAGTCATACCGGCGAGCGGATCGTGGCGCGTTTTGAAGATGAGGACGAATAACGCCGCTTAAACTGCAGCGATAATCTTAATCTCAACTTTGTATTTCGGGTTCATCAACCCGGCCTGAACGGTACAACGTACCGGCGCGTGACCCGCAACAACCCACGCGTCCCAGGCTTTGTTCATGGCGGCAAAATCGTTTTTGTCTGCCAAAAACAGGGTGGCATCAAGAATACGTGACTTGTTGCTGCCTTGTTTTTCCAGCACCGCATCAATTTGCGCCAGCGTATTTGCCGTTTGCTCAAAAGCGTCTGCATCCAGATTTTCCGGCACGCCGGTGTAATACAGCGTGTTGTTGTGGATAACCACGTCGGACCAACGCGCTTCGGCATCAATGCGCACAATCGTCATAAATCATTCCTCATTTACGTGTTTTCAAATGGCTTTGGGTTGCGCCAAGACTGCCATAATGTTGTGCCCACGTCACCTCTTCAACTGGCGAAAGAGCTGCTGGCCTGACATAATCCCTGTTTAAATGAACAGGGGGCAGTGTGACGGACGATTTTGCAGCAGACGGTCAGTTGGCTAAAGCGATACCGGGTTTTAAACCGCGAGAACCACAGCGGCAGATGGCCATCGCCGTCAGTCATGCCATCGAAAAATCACAACCGTTGGTGGTAGAAGCCGGAACCGGGACGGGTAAAACCTATGCTTATCTTGCCCCAGCGCTGCGTGCCGGAAAGAAGGTCATTGTCTCCACGGGCTCGAAGGCGTTGCAGGATCAGCTATACAGCCGCGATCTCCCGACCGTAGCTAAGGCACTAAAGTTCACCGGTAAACTGGCGCTGCTGAAAGGGCGTTCAAACTATCTGTGCCTTGAACGTCTCGAACAGCAGGCGCTGGCGGGTGGTGACTTGCCGGTACAAACGTTAAGCGACGTCATCCTGCTGCGCTCCTGGTCAAATCAAACCCTTGATGGGGACATCAGCACCTGCGTCAGCGTGGCGGAAGACTCTCAGGCCTGGCCGTTGGTCACCAGCACTAATGACAACTGTCTGGGCAGCGACTGCCCGCTGTATAAAGAGTGTTTTGTCGTGAAAGCGCGTAAAAAAGCGATGGATGCCGATGTCGTCGTGGTTAACCATCATCTGTTTCTCGCTGATATGGTGGTAAAAGAGAGCGGGTTTGGCGAACTGATCCCGGAAGCTGATATAATGATCTTCGATGAAGCGCATCAGCTACCGGATATCGCCAGCCAGTACTTTGGTCAATCGCTCTCAAGTCGCCAGCTGTTAGACCTGGCGAAAGACATCACCATTGCCTATCGCACCGAGCTGAAAGACACTCAGCAGTTGCAAAAGTGCGCCGATCGCCTTGCACAAAGCGCTCAGGACTTTCGCTTGCAACTTGGTGAGCCGGGCTATCGCGGAAACCTGCGGGAACTGCTGGCCGACCAGCGCGTACAGCGCGCGTTTTTGCTGCTCGATGACACGCTGGAGCTATGTTATGACGTGGCGAAGCTGTCTCTTGGGCGTTCGGCGTTGCTGGATGCCGCGTTTGAACGCGCCACACTTTACCGTGCGCGCCTGAAGCGTCTGAAAGAGATCAACCAGCCAGGCTTCAGCTACTGGTATGAATGTACCTCCCGCCATTTCACTCTCGCGCTGACGCCGCTCACTGTGGCGGATAAATTCAAAGAAGTGATGGAACAAAAGCCGGGCTGCTGGATTTTTACTTCCGCGACGCTGTCGGTAAACGATGACCTTCATCATTTCACCGCGAGGTTGGGGATTGAAGATGCCGAGTCGATGTTATTGCCGAGTCCATTTGATTACACGCGCCAGGCGCTGCTGTGCGTGCCGCGTAATCTCCCGCAAACCAACCAGCCGGGGGCTGCGCGCCAGTTAGCATCCATGCTGCGACCTATTATTGAAGCGAACAACGGTCGCTGCTTTATGCTGTGCACTTCGCACGCGATGATGCGCGATCTGGCGGAACAATTCCGCGCCACCATGACGCTTCCCGTTCTGTTGCAGGGCGAAACCAGTAAAGGGCAACTGTTACAGCAGTTTGTCAGCGCAGGTAATGCGCTACTGGTTGCCACCAGCAGCTTCTGGGAAGGCGTGGACGTGCGCGGTGATACGCTGTCGCTGGTGATAATCGACAAACTGCCGTTTACCTCGCCGGACGACCCGCTGTTAAAAGCCCGAATGGAGGATTGTCGACTGCGCGGCGGCGATCCGTTTGAAGACGTCCAGTTACCGGATGCGGTCATCACCCTGAAGCAGGGGGTAGGGCGTCTGATACGTGATGCCGACGATCGCGGCGTGCTGGTGATTTGCGACAATCGTCTGGTTATGCGGCCATACGGCGCCACCTTCCTGGCGAGTCTTCCTCCTGCGCCGCGGACGCGTGACATAGCTCGCGCGGTTAGCTTTCTTGCCATACCAACGACTGAGTAATTTGTTACGGAGTGTGGTAAGATGCGCGCCAAATTTATTGATCTGATCACAAACACCCATGCGAATTCTGGCTATCGATACCGCCACAGAGGCGTGCTCTGTTGCCCTGTGGAATGACGGTACTATCAAGGCTCACTTTGAGCTTTGCCCACGAGAACACACCCAACGAATTTTACCGATGGTTCAGGAAATCCTGGCCGCTGGCGATCTCACGTTAACCGATATCGACGCCCTGGCGTTTGGTCGCGGTCCCGGCAGTTTCACCGGCGTGCGTATCGGTATTGGCATTGCTCAGGGGCTGGCGTTAGGCGCAAACTTACCGATGATCGGCGTCTCCACCCTGGCGACCATGGCGCAGGGCGCCTGGCGTAAGTCGGGCGCGACTCGTGTACTGGCGGCGATTGACGCGCGAATGGGCGAAGTCTACTGGGCCGAATACCAGTGTGATGACAACGGCAACTGGCAAGGTGAAGAAACCGAAGCGGTGTTAACCCCCGAGCAGGTACATGAGCGTTTACTGCAGCTTTCTGGCGAGTGGGTAACTGTTGGGACGGGGTGGCCAGCCTGGCCTGAGCTTGGTAAAGACAGCGGTCTGACGCTCAGCGATGGTGACGTGCTGCTTCCTGCGGCTGAAGATATGCTGCCTGTCGCCATGCAAATGCTGGCTGCGGGTAAGACCGTAGCGGTCGAACACGCGGAACCGGTTTATTTACGTAACACCGTGGCGTGGAAGAAACTTCCCGGTAAAGAATGAATCTTAGTAGTACATCCCCGGTTTATTTTCATAGACGTCGGTGCACAGCATTGTGAACAGGCCGGGGCAGAAGCTAAGAAAAGGGAGTCGCAATATGGCGGTGCAAAAGCAGTTATTGAAAGGTGTGTTGGCGGGGGCCTTAGCGTTAATGCTTAGCGGCTGCGTCACCATCCCGGATGCAATTAAAGGTTCGAGCCCGATGCCGCAGCAGGATCTGGTGCGGGTGATGAATGCGCCGCAGCTGTATGTCGGACAGGAAGCGCGTTTTGGTGGCAAAGTGGTGGATATTCAGAACCAGCAGGGAAAATCCCGTCTGGAAATTGCCACCGTTCCGCTCGATAGTGGTGCGCGTCCAGTGCTGGGTGAAGCCTCTCGCGGGCGTATATATGCTGATGTAAATGGCTTCCTCGACCCGGTGGACTTTCGCGGGCAACTGGTCACCGTCGTCGGCCCGATTAGCGGTACGGTGGACGGAAAAATAGGTAATACGCCGTATAAATTCATGCTGATGCAGGTAACCGGTTATAAACGCTGGCATATTACTCAGCAGATTGTCATGCCGCCTCAGCCTATCGACCCCTGGTTCTACGGTGCGCGTGGCTGGCCTTACGGTGGCTATGGCGGATGGGGCTGGTACAATCCCGGCCCGGCACAGGTTCAGACCATAGTAACAGAGTAACTCTTTGTTTTATTGGTAAAAGAAACAGCGGCCTGTCCGCTGTTTCTGCATTAACGTGGATATAAGAAAAATAAATAGTGACGTGCTTCGCAACCTTGTCGTTGTGTAATAAACAAACTGGTACGCTGAGTTAATATTATGTTAACAGTTTGTTTATTGTCTGGGGTTGTGATGACGACGAATACGCATTTTAGAGGTGATGTATTGAAAAAGGTTTGGCTTAACCGTTATCCCGCTGGTGTTCTTGCGGAGATCAATCCTGACCGTTATCAATCCCTGGTGGAACTCTTTGAACACTCAGTAAGACGGTATGCCGATCAGCCCGCGTTCGTAAACATGGGGGAGGTGATGACCTTCCGCAAGCTTGAAGAGCGTAGTCGTGCGTTTGCCGCTTATTTGCAACAGGGGCTCGGGCTGAAAAAGGGCGATCGCGTCGCGCTGATGATGCCGAATCTGCTGCAATATCCGGTCGCACTGTTTGGGATTTTACGTGCCGGCATGATCGTCGTGAACGTAAACCCGCTGTACACGCCTCGCGAGCTGGAACATCAGCTCAACGATAGCGGCGCGTCGGCGATTGTCATCGTATCTAACTTTGCCCACACGCTGGAAAAAGTAGTCGACAAAACGTCTGTGCAACACGTGATCCTGACGCGTATGGGCGATCAGCTGTCCACCGCCAAAGGGACGCTGGTTAACTTCGTCGTCAAGTATATCAAGCGTCTGGTGCCGAAATATCACCTGCCGGATGCCATCTCGTTTCGCAGTGCGCTGCAAAACGGTTATCGCATGCAGTATGTGAAGCCCGAAGTCGTGTCGGAAGATTTGGCGTTCCTGCAATATACTGGCGGGACAACCGGCGTGGCGAAAGGCGCGATGCTTACACACCGCAACATGCTGGCTAACCTGGAGCAGGTTAACGCCACCTATGGCCCGTTGCTGCATCCGGGTAAAGAGCTGGTGGTAACGGCCCTACCGCTGTATCACATTTTTGCGCTAACGATGAACTGCCTGCTGTTTATTGAGCTAGGTGGTCAAAACCTGCTGATTACTAACCCGCGTGATATTCCGGGGCTGGTAAAAGAGCTGGCGAAGTATCCATTTACCGCGATGACCGGCGTCAATACGCTGTTTAACGCGCTGCTGAATAACAAAGAGTTCCAGCAACTGGATTTCTCTTCACTCCACCTCTCGGCAGGCGGCGGAATGCCGGTTCAACAGGCGGTAGCTGAACGTTGGGTGAAGCTGACAGGTCAGTATCTGCTGGAAGGCTACGGCCTGACGGAGTGCGCGCCGTTGGTAAGCGTCAACCCTCACGATATCGACTACCACAGCGGCAGTATCGGGTTACCGGTGCCTTCCACCGAGGTCAAGCTGGTGGACGACGACGACAACGAAGTGCCGCCGGGAGAACCGGGGGAGCTCTGCGTGAAAGGCCCGCAGGTGATGCTGGGTTACTGGCAGCGACCAGACGCCACTGACGAAATCGTCAAAGACGGCTGGCTGCACACCGGCGATATTGCAGTGATGGATGATGAAGGCTTCCTGCGTATTGTCGATCGTAAGAAGGACATGATCCTCGTGTCCGGCTTTAACGTCTATCCGAACGAAATTGAAGACGTGGTTATGCAACATCCTGGCGTGCAGGAAGTGGCTGCGGTTGGTGTTCCGTCCGGCAGCAGCGGTGAAGCGGTAAAAATTTTCGTGGTGAAGAAAGACGCCTCGTTAACCGATGAAGCGCTGGTCACTTTCTGTCGTCGTCACCTGACGGGCTATAAAGTACCGAAGCTGGTGGAGTTTCGCGATGAGTTGCCGAAATCTAACGTCGGTAAAATTTTGCGACGAGAATTACGTGACGAAGCGCGCGCCAAAGTGGACAATAAAGGCTGAGCGTTAAGTCAGCCAGCAGAAAACGCCGGGTAATCCGGCGTTTTTTTTGGCGCAAACCTAAGAGAGCACGATTTGAATTATCAAATGATCACCACGGACGACGCGTTGGCCACGCTGTGCGAAGCCGTCCGTGAATTTCCGGCGATAGCCCTGGATACAGAATTTGTTCGCACGCGTACCTATTATCCGCAGTTGGGGCTGATCCAGCTGTTTGATGGCAAACACGTTGCTCTGATTGATCCGCAGGGGATCACCGACTGGTCGCCGCTGCGCGATATTCTGCGTGATACTGCCATCACAAAATTCCTACATGCAGGCAGCGAAGATCTGGAAGTGTTTCTCAACACTTTTGGCGAACTGCCGCAGCCGTTGATTGATACACAAATTCTGGCTGCTTTTTGCGGTCGTCCGCTGTCGTGGGGCTTTGCCGCGATGGTGGAAGAGTTTACGGGCGTGGCGCTCGACAAAAGCGAGTCGCGTACCGACTGGCTGGCCAGACCGCTGACCGAGCGTCAGTGTGAGTACGCGGCGGCTGATGTCTGGTATCTATTACCGATCACCACAAAACTGATGGTCGAAACTGAAGCCAGCGGCTGGCTGCCAGCCGCACTGGACGAATGTCGCTTAATGCAGCAGCGTCGCCAGGAGGTTCTGGCACCTGAAGACGCATGGCGCGACATCACCAACGCCTGGCAACTGCGTACCCGTCAGTTGGCCTGCCTGCAACTGCTTGCCGACTGGCGACTGCGTAAAGCTCGTGAGCGCGATCTGGCGGTGAACTTTGTGGTGCGTGAAGAACACCTGTGGTCGGTCGCTCGTTATATGCCAGGGAGTCTGGGTGAGCTGGATAGTCTGGGACTTTCCGGCAGTGAAATTCGCTTCCACGGCAAGACGCTGATCTCCCTGGTAGAGAAGGCACAGGCCTTACCGGAAGAGTCGTTGCCGCAGCCGCTGCTGAATTTGATGGATATGCCAGGCTATCGCAAGGCGTTCAAAGCCATTAAGACGCTGGTTACTGAAGTGAGTGCGGAACATAATCTTAGCGTCGAGCTGCTTGCTTCGCGTCGTCAGATTAACCAGTTGCTCAACTGGCACTGGAAATTAAAGCCGCAGCAGTCCCTGCCGGAACTGATTTCCGGTTGGCGTGGCGAGTTGATGGCAGAACGACTCAACGCGCTGCTGCAGGAATACCCACAGTAGAAAACCTAAAAAAACGGGAGCTGGCGCTCCCGTTTTTAATCGGATTTGAGTTAGCGACACAGTGCCTGACGAATGGCTTCACCTACCTGTTGGGTGGTGGCGCAGCCTTTCATATCTGGCGTTTTCGGGCCGCTGGCAATGACCTGCTCAATTGCCGCCAGAATACCGTCGTGGGCGGCTTTATAGTTGGCATCACCGTTGCCAAGGAAGTCGAGCATCATGGCTCCAGCCCAGATAGTCGCTATAGGGTTGGCGATATTCTGACCGTAGATATCCGGGGCCGAACCGTGTACCGGCTCGAACAGGGACGGGAAGGTGCGTTCCGGATTTAAGTTGGCAGAAGGCGCAATGCCAATCGTTCCGGTACAGGCTGGACCGAGATCGGAGAGGATGTCACCAAACAGGTTGGAAGCAACCACGACGTCGAATCGCTCAGGCTGCATGACAAAGCGGGCGCACAGAATATCAATATGCTGTTTATCCCAGCGGATCTCAGGATAGTGTGACGCCATCGCTTCGACGCGTTCATCCCAGTAGGGCATGCTGATGGCCAGCCCATTGGATTTGGTCGCCGAAGTCAACGTTTTGCGTGGGCGACTTTGTGCCAGTTCAAAGGCAAAACGCAAAATTCGGTCGACGCCACGGCGGGTGAAGACCGACTCCTGGATCACCATCTCGTGTTCAGTACCTTCGCTCACGCGTCCGCCGAGGGCAGAGTATTCTCCCTCGGTGTTTTCGCGTACGACGTAGAAATCAATGTCGCCAGGCTGCTTGCCAACCAGTGGGCAAGGAACTCCCGGAAACAGGCGCACCGGTCGCAGGTTGACGTACTGGTCAAATTCGCGGCGAAACTTAAGCAGCGAACCCCATAATGAGATGTGATCAGGCACGGTGTCCGGCCAGCCAACCGCGCCAAAATAGATAGCATCGAAGGATTGCAACTGCTCATGCCAGTCATCGGGCATCATTTTGCCGTGATGGGCGTAGTATTCGCAGCTGGCCCATTCCATTTGCTCAAAGCTGAGCGACAACCCCCAACGCTCGGCGGCTGCCTGCAAAACATGAATGCCCTCAGGCAGGACTTCTTTACCAATGCCATCTCCGGGGATAGCGGCGATACGCCAGGTTTTCTTCATAGCAGCTCTCACTTGTGCGCCATCAAAATTGACTTTCCCCTTATCCTATAATTGACTGATTAATAGTTAATCCCCCTAACTGGTGAAACATAAAACACAGATCATGAATAATCTGCCGCTGCTAAAAGATTTACGCGTCTTTATGCTGGTTGCCCGTCGTGCAGGATTTGCCGCTGTTGCCGAGGAACTGGGCGTATCACCGGCTTTTATCAGTAAGCGCGTTGCCCTGCTGGAGCAAACGCTGAATGTAGTGCTGCTGCATCGAACAACGCGGCGCGTAACCATCACGGAAGAGGGGGAGCGGATCTACGAATGGGCGCAGCGGATCCTACAGGATGTCGATCAAATGATGGACGAGCTTTCTGATGCCAGGCAGGTCCCGCGGGGGATGCTACGTATTATTAGTAGCTTTGGTTTTGGCCGCCGGGTGGTGGCTCCGGCGCTGTCGGCGCTGGCAAAAGAGTACCCGCAGTTAGAACTGAGGTTCGATGTTGAAGATCGTCTGGTGGATATGGTGAATGAGGGCATCGATCTTGATATTCGTATCGGGGATGATATCGCGCCGAACCTGATTGCCCGGAAGCTGGCGACTAACTACCGTATTTTGTGCGCCTCGCCGGAATTTTTGACGCAGCATGGGACGCCGAAGCAACTCAACGATCTTGCCACTCTTCCTTGTCTGGTCATCAAAGAGCGCGACCATCCGTTTGGTATCTGGCAAATGCGCAATAAAGAGGGCGCGCATTCGATTAAAGTTACGGGACCTCTGTCGTCTAATCATGGCGAAGTGGTACATCAGTGGTGCCTTGATGGGCAGGGAATAGCCCTGCGGTCATGGTGGGACGTTTGCGACAACATTGCCAGCGGAAACCTGATACACATATTGCCCGAGTATTATCAACCAGCAAATATTTGGGCGGTGTATGTTTCCCGGCTGGCGACGTCTGCAAAAATCCGTATTACGGTCGAGTATTTGCGCCGCTATTTTACCGAAAACTATCCAAAGTTTACTTTGGAATAAAAGTGCAACAGGTTGGCAAGAAACAGAAAATAAAAAAGGCAGAATAATCTGCCTTTTTTGTAACGATGACTCTCTGAGTAAAGCCGTTATTTAGATTCTTCGGCTTCAGGTAATGTCACGTTAAGTTCGAGGATAGAAATATCGCCGTCTTTTTGCTCAAGCTGTACGGTGACCATTTCAGGATCAATTTGTACATACTTGCAGATAACCTCGAGAATATCTTTCCTCAACTGCGGTAAATAATGTGGCTCGGCGTCACTACGACGGCGTTCCGCAACAATAATTTGCAGTCGCTCTTTAGCGATGTTCGCTGTGCTCTTTTTCCGCGAGAGAAAAAAATCCAGTAATGCCATAACTTATCCTCCGAACAGGCGTTTGAGGAAACCTTTCTTCTCTTCTTCAATGAAGCGGAAAGGACGTTCTTCTCCCAACAGACGGTCTACGGTATCAGCATAGGCTTTACCGGCATCGGCATTGATGTCGAGAATAACCGGCTCACCCTGGTTAGACGCGCGCAGGACTGACTGATCTTCAGGAATCACGCCAACCAGCTTGATTCGCAGAATTTCCAGTACGTCTTCCATGCTCAGCATGTCACCTTTATTTACGCGGCCAGGGTTGTAGCGCGTAAGCAACAAATGCTCTTTAATCGGATCTTCACCGTTTTCCGCACGACGAGATTTCGACGCCAGAATACCCAGAATACGGTCAGAGTCACGTACAGAGGAAACTTCCGGGTTAGTGGTGATTATCGCTTCATCGGCAAAATACAGGGCCATCAGCGCACCGGTTTCAATACCCGCCGGAGAGTCGCAGACAATGAAGTCGAATTCCATCGTTTTCAGGTCGTCCAGAACTTTCGCGACGCCTTCACGCGTTAGCGCGTCTTTATCGCGAGTCTGTGAGGCCGGAAGAATAAAGAGATTTTCGGTACGCTTATCTTTGATTAACGCCTGATTTAACGACGCATCGCCCTGAATAACGTTGACGAAGTCATAAACGACGCGGCGTTCACAACCCATAATCAGATCGAGGTTACGCAGGCCGATATCAAAATCAATAACGACAGTTTTCTTTCCCTTCTGGGCCAAACCTGTAGCGATGGCCGCGCTGGAGGTGGTTTTGCCAACGCCCCCTTTACCCGAAGTAACAACAATAATGCGTGCCATAGAAATTCCTTGTTAAAAAGGGATCAATTCAACGGTTGAACTGTCAAAGCGTTCTCTGCTAATTGCAGACGTGCCGCTTTGCCATAAAATTCTGCTGGGATTTTATCACTCAGCCAATAAACACCTGCGATAGACACCAGTTCTGCCGTCAGATGGGTACAAAAAATTTGCGCTTCCCGATCACCGCTAGCGCCTGCCAACGCACGGCCTCTCATCATTCCATAAACATGAATATTGCCATCAGCGATAAGCTCTGCGCCTGCACTGACGTGGCTTGTAACAATCAGATCACATTGTGGTGCATAAATGCGCTGACCGGAACGAACCGGCACATTAATTAATCGTGTTTTTGTGATGGGAGTAACGTTTTTCGGCGGAGCGACGTGAGTCGGGGCCTCAACGGGCGCAGGACGAATAGCTTTTTCTTTACCTTCAGTCAGTAAAGGAAGACCCATTTCGTCGATTTCAGCCTTGAGTCTGGCGTCTTTGCATCCGCTAACGCCGATAATGCGCAATCCAGTAGACGCGACAACTTTCTGCAACGCTGACCAGTTTACTGGGGTTTCAAGACCACTCACGTTAACCACGACGGGAGCATGTTTTAAAAAAGCAGGTGCCTGCGCGATTTTGTCTTCCAACGCCTGACGAATAACCTCGGGTTCTGCTTCATGTAAGTGAACCACTGATAAGGTGAAGCTACTGCCTTTAAGCTCGATTGGCGTGTTTGACATCCTGGCCTTACTCAATTTGCTATTTATCATCCCCAGCGCGGGGTGATATTCCGAAGACTATAAGGCATGTTATAGTCAGTATTATATTGAGGCAAGCCACCATTCCGTGAATTCAGAGTAAAAGATATGTTTTGTGTGATCTACCGAAGCAGTAAACGTGACCAGACCTATTTATATGTCGAAAAAAAAGACGATTTCTCGCGAGTTCCTGAAGAACTGATGAAAGGATTTGGTCAGCCGACGCTGGCAATGATGTTGCCGCTTGATGGCCGTAAAAAGCTCGTTAATGCCGATCTGGAAAAAGTAAAACAGGCACTCACCGAGCAGGGCTATTATTTACAAATACCACCACCGCCAGAAGATTTACTTAAACAGCATCTGGCTGCGGCGAAACAAAATACACCAGACGCTAAACGTTAAACTGCATCCGGCAGCAGCGCGCCCCATCGATGCAGTACCTGAAATCGATAACTACGTTAGGGGAAAATAATGTATCAACATCATAACTGGCATGGTGCTCTGCTGGATTATCCGGTGAGTAAGGTGGTTTGCGTAGGGAGTAACTATGCCAACCACATTAAAGAGATGGGCGGAACCCCTCCGGAAGAACCGGTGTTGTTTATCAAACCGGAAACTGCGCTGTGCGATTTGCGCCAGCCGCTGGTGATCCCATCTGATATGGGTTCAGTTCACCATGAAGTTGAGCTGGCGGTACTGATTGGCGCGACCCTACGTCAGGCGACGGAAGAACATGTGCGCAAAGCCATCGCGGGCTATGGCGTCGCGTTGGATCTGACCCTGCGTGATATTCAGGGCAAAATGAAGAAAGCGGGGCAGCCGTGGGAAAAAGCGAAGGGTTTTGATAACTCTTGTCCGCTGTCGGGGTTTATTCCGGTGGCCGAGTTTAACGGCGATCCGCAGGATACGATGCTGGGGTTAACGGTCAACGGTGAAACACGCCAGCACGGCTCCACGGCGGATATGATCCATCACATCGTTCCTTTGATTGCCTATATGAGCCGTTTCTTTACTCTCAAAGCGGGCGATGTTGTGCTGACAGGGACGCCAGCGGGTGTTGGGCCGTTAAACAGCGGCGATGAGCTGGCCATCAGTTTTCATGGTCAAACGCTGACGACACGCGTGCTGTAATCTCTTCTTGCCGCCTTTTCGGGCGGCAAAACTTGCATCAGCGTGCCAGACTGGTTATAAGGTGCAGCTTTATTGCAATAGCGGATACCCTGATGAGCGACATACCTTTCTGGCAAAGTAAAACCCTGGATGAAATGACCGATGCCGAGTGGGAGTCATTATGTGACGGGTGTGGTCAATGCTGCCTGCATAAGCTGATGGATGAAGACACCGACGAAATTTATTTTACCAACGTCGCGTGTAAGCAGCTCAATATCAAAACCTGTCAATGCCGTAATTACGAACGCCGATTCGAGTACGAGCCTGACTGTATCAAACTGACGCGCGATAATCTGCCTACCTTTGAATGGCTGCCGATGACCTGTGCTTATCGTCTGTTAGCGGAAGGTAAAGGGCTACCGGAGTGGCATCCACTGCTGACGGGGTCCAAAGCGGCAATGCACGGCGAGCGTATTTCAGTACGTCATATTGCGGTGAAAGAATCGGAAGTGCGTGACTGGCAGGACCATATTTTGAACAAACCTTCATGGGCGGACTAAGCCGCCCATCGATTAGCAGGCGTAAGGGCTTAAGACTTTTTCGCCTGATACATCTCATCTCCATGGTTGTCATCTTCAACCCAGAAATTGATGTTGAATTGGGCGTCGTCGCTTAATTCAACGCGATGCCAGTACTGCGGCGGGCTGGTCGCGAACTGACCGGCATTAATCACCACTTTTACTTCAGGCTCTTTTGCGTCTTCATTGGCAAAACCGTAATACGTTACCGTACCTTCCATCACACAAAGCTGGCCAAAAACGCCTGCTGCAGTGTTATGGTGAGAAAGAAGTGCTGCGGGGACATTGTCTTTGGTAAAGAAGGGAGTAGAGCGTTTAACTTTCCAGTTTGCCGGGATGCGTAAATGGGACATAAGACATCTCCTTGGTGTGGCATCTATAAGATGTATTTAATATACATCTTATAGATGCCAGCAGGCAATGAATTTAAGCCAAAAAAAACGCTCCCGAAGGAGCGTCTCTGTTAGCGACCGAAGAGGTCACGTTTTTTCGGTTTGAACGGCTGTGCTATCACCACCAGCACGGCGACTACCAGGTAGGCAGTGAAGATCCCCAACAGCCACTGCGGCATTTCCAGGGTTAAAAAAGACCACTGGCGCTCAGCACAGTCACCGGACGCTAAAAACACCTGCGGCAGCCATTTGTCCAGTGGCAGCCAGCTTGGGAAGCGTGCGGCAAAATCACAGGTCATAAACGGGGACGGGTGCAGCTGAATCATGGTGTGCTCATATGCTAACTGAAGTCCGCGCCAGGCACTGTAAATCCAGATTATCATCGCCACATAGCGCAGCGGTGTTTTTGGTGCAATAGCACCCACCAGCCCTGCACCCATCACGCCAAATAATGCGCTACGTTCGTAAATACACAACACGCAAGGTTTTAGCAGCATGACGTGCTGGAACCACAGCGCAACGAGCTCCAGCGCAAAGGCGGTTAACGCCAACAATAACCATGCCCCACGACCTCGGGAGCACTGGTTTAAAAATCGCAACATAATCATTTCCCTGCAACATGCGTAGAGACCGCAGTTTAAACCAATTCACTTTATGCGCCACTAGCGGGAATTGAAAATTTGCGTAATCGGATAATTATCATGCAAAAAGTCAAACCGGGCAGTGATTTGCCCGGTTAATTGTTATGAAAGTGTAGCTAACCAGCCCGTTTGGGTCATCCACTCGGTCACCGGGACAAGCGTGAACTCGACGCAAAGCAGACCGACGAGCGTCAGGACGAGAGTATAAGGCAGAGCCATCCACACCATGCGACCATACGAGAGGCGAATTAACGGCGCCAGTGCAGAGGTCAGCAGGAACAGGAATGCAGCCTGGCCGTTTGGCGTGGCCACCGAAGGCAGGTTGGTCCCGGTATTGATCGCCACCGCTAACAGCTCATACTGATTGAGGCTGATGGTCCCCTGTTCCAGCGCGGCTTTGGCCTCGTTAATGTAAATGGTACCGACAAATACGTTATCAGAAATAGAAGACAGCAGGCCATTGAAGAGGTAGAACAGCGTCAGTTGGGCATGTTCGGAGGATTGCAATACAAACTGAATGATCGGCGAGAAGAGCTGTTGATCGATAATCACCGCAACAACAGAGAAGAACACGGTCAGCAGGGCGGTGAAGGGCAGCGACTCGGTAAAGGCTTTACCTATCGCATGTTCGTCGGTGACTCCCGTCAAGGAGGTTGCCAGAATGATGACCGACAAACCGATCAATCCGACTTCTGCCAGATGCAGGGCCAACGCAACTACCAGCCAGACGCCAATAATCGCCTGGACAATCAGTTTGATTTTGTCCTGGCGGGTACGTTGCTGGCGGCTCTGATCGTCAAACTGTTGCAGGACATCACGGACGGTCTCCGGCAGCGTTTCGCCATAGCCAAACCAGCGCAATTTCTCGACCAGTACACAGGTTAACAGGCCGCAAATCAGTACCGGGACGGTAACCGGCGACATGCGCAGGAAGAAGTCGCCAAAATGCCAGCCAGCCGCTTTGGCGATAATCAGGTTTTGTGGCTCGCCCACCATGGTCATCACGCCGCCTAACGCCGTACCGACACCCGCGTGCATCATCAGGCTACGCAGAAAACCACGGAACTGCTCAAGAACGACCTTATTGTGCTGATCGATATGGCTGTCATCGAGCATGTTGTTGTCTTCCGCGCGGGAAGAGGCAACGCGATGGTAGATGCCATAAAAACCGACCGCAACGCTGATTACCACGGCCACGACGGTCAGCGCATCAAGGAACGCCGAGAGGAAAGCGGCCGCAACACAAAATGCCAGCGACAGCAGCGTTTTGGAGCGAATAGTGAGTAGCAGACGCGTGAAAATAAACAGTAGCAACTGCTTCATAAAGTAGATGCCTGCCACCATAAACATAAGCAGCAATAACACCTCAAGGTTTGCGGCAACCTCTTCACGAACATGCGTTGCGCTGGTCATACCAATAATGACAGCTTCGATAGCCAACAGCCCGCCAGGCAGCAGTGGGTAGCATTTTAACGCCATCGCCAGCGTGAAAATGAACTCGGCCACCAGCAACCAGCCGGCGATAAAGGGGTTGATGAAAAAAATAATCGGGTTAACGACTAAGAAGACAAGCAGTGCAAGTTTGTACCAGTCTGGTGATTGACCTAAAAAATTGCGCCACATCGCGCGGCCCCATGATAGCTCCATGGTGATTTCCCTACCTTTAAAAATGAAATCATATTTTTATGTTTGACCGCAAAGCTTAGCGGGAGGAGGGAGTACAGGCAAGCTATTCACAAGACTGGCAAGATTGGCTGTATTGCAGCGTTATTTGGAAAATGAAGCCTTGATCCACTTTTTCTTCATTGCGTCAGCTATCAGCTAAGATACCCATCTGGTATGATGTGTGTAACTATGTTTTGCTGTGTAATGGAATTTTTACTATGGTCATTAAGGCGCAAAGCCCGGCTGGGTTCGCGGAAGAGTACATCATTGAAAGTATCTGGAATAACCGCTTCCCACCTGGCACTATTTTGCCCGCTGAACGTGAACTCTCCGAACTTATTGGGGTGACACGTACCACGCTACGCGAAGTATTGCAGCGTCTGGCGCGAGATGGCTGGTTGACCATTCAACACGGCAAACCGACGAAGGTGAATAACTTCTGGGAAACCTCCGGGCTGAATATTCTTGAAACGCTGGCGCGCCTCGATCACGAGAGTGTCCCGCAGCTGATTGATAATCTGCTGTCTGTGCGTACCAATATTTCGACGATCTTTGTTCGTACTGCGTTTCGCCAGCATCCTGATAAAGCACAGGAGGTTCTGGCGACGGCAAATCAGGTGGCTGACCACGCTGACGCATTTGCCGATCTGGACTATAACATTTTCCGCGGTCTGGCATTTGCCTCCGGCAATCCGATTTACGGTTTGATCCTCAACGGTATGAAAGGATTATATACCCGCATTGGCCGCCATTATTTTGCCAACCCGGAAGCGCGCGCGCTGGCGCTGAGCTTCTACCACAAGCTGTCAGAACTCTGCGAGCAGGGTGCTCATGAGCAGGTGTATGAAACGGTGCGCCGCTACGGTCACGACAGTGGCGAGATTTGGCATCGTATGCAGAAGAATCTGCCGGGCGATTTGGCGATTCAGGGCCGTTAATCGCTCAAAGCCGGATGGCGACGCCAAAGCGTCTTATCCGGCCTGGAATGCATGCACTTCGTAGGCCGGATAAGGTGTTTACACCGCCTCCGGCAATAAGATTTACAGACCGTTCATCCTTGGCGGACAACGCTCCAACAGCTCCACGCTGCTATCTTCATTCTGCTGCTCCAGCATCACATCAAAACCCCAAAGCCGGTGTACATGCTTGAGCACTTCTTTGCGTCCTTTATCCAACGGTGCGCGGTTATGCGGAATATAGCGCAAGGTGAGCGAACGGTCGCCACGCAGATCGACATTCCAGATTTGAATATTCGGCTCCAGGTTGCTCAGGTTGTATTGCGACGACAACCTGTTGCGGATCTCACGATATCCTTCCTCGTTATGAATCGCAGAAATCTCCAGATAGTTGTGACGATCGTCATCCAGCACGGTGAACAGGCGGAAATCGCGCATTACCTTCGGTGACAGGAACTGGCTGATAAAACTCTCATCTTTGAAATCGCGCATCGCGAAATGCAGGGTTTCCAGCCAGTCGGAACCCGCTATATCCGGGAACCAGTATTTGTCCTCCTCGGTCGGCGACTGACAAATACGTTTGATATCCTGGAACATGGCAAACCCCAGGGCATAAGGGTTTATCCCGCTATACCACGGACTGTTGTAGGGTGGCTGAAATACCACATTGGTATGGCTATGCAGAAACTCCAGCATAAACCGTTCGGTGACTTTACCTTCATCATAAAGGTGGTTCAGGATGGTGTAATGCCAGAAAGTGGCCCAGCCCTCGTTCATCACCTGCGTCTGTTTCTGCGGATAAAAATACTGGCTGACCTTGCGTACAATGCGTAGCACTTCACGTTGCCAGGACTCCAGCAGCGGGGCGTTCTTCTCCATGAAGTACAGCAGGTTTTCCTGTGGCTCAGAGGGATAACGCCGGGCTTCCGCCACGCTTTTCTCTTCCTCTTTCTTCGGCAGCGTGCGCCACAACATATTGACCTGACTTTGCAGATACTCTTCACGACTTTTCTGCCGGGCTTTCTCTTCCTGTAGGGAGATTTTTTGCGGGCGTTTGTAACGGTCAACGCCGTAGTTCATCAGCGCATGGCAGGAGTCGAGGAGCTTTTCGACTTCATCGACCCCGTAGCGTTCTTCACACTGGGTTATATAGTTTCGTGCGAAGATTAGGTAATCGACGATGGAACTGGCATCCGTCCAGCTACGAAACAGGTAGTTGTTTTTGAAGAAGGAGTTGTGTCCGTAGCAGGCATGCGCCATCACCAGCGCCTGCATGGTGATGGTGTTCTCCTCCATCAGATACGCGATACACGGATTGGAGTTGATAACAATCTCATAGGCCAGTCCCTGCTGACCATGCTTATACAAGCGCTCGGTTTCAATAAACTTTTTACCAAACGACCAGTGAGGATAGTTGATCGGCATCCCGACGCTGGAGTAAGCGTCCATCATCTGTTCGGAGGTGATCACCTCGATTTGGTGCGGGTAGGTATCCAGTCTGTAGAGTTTCGCCACGCGGTCTATCTCTGCCAGATAGACATCCAGCAGATCAAACGTCCAGTCGGGTCCATCGCTTAACCGTGTGCTGTCCTTGTTCATGGAATCAATCGTAGCCATTCGCGCACCCTCATTGTTGGCGGCACTCTCTGTCTGGAGTACCTCATTTCAAGCATAGATCATGGTGTTAAAAAACGTGCTGCGGCAGAAATTTTTTCTTTGCGATTTCTCGTTAGCGAGGCGTTGAAAAACGGCATTGCCGCAAAATTTTATGCTGGATAAAAATAACGCACAGCAGGAGATGCCAAAGCAGAGAGTTCCCCGCCATCACCGCTATATGTGAGATAAGTCACCATAAAAAAGCCATATGTTGAATAATATTTTCAACTGAGTTATCAAGATGTAATTAGAAGATTGTTCTTTTACTGTTAACGGAGTGGCTATGCGAGTTGTCATACTGGGAAGTGGTGTCGTTGGCGTGACCAGCGCCTGGTACTTAAGTCAGGCTGGACACGATGTCACCGTCATTGATCGTGAGCCCGGTCCGGCACTGGAAACCAGTGCGGCGAACGCGGGGCAAATATCTCCAGGTTATGCGGCACCATGGGCGGCACCAGGCGTACCGCTTAAAGCAATCAAATGGATGTTTCAGCGCCACGCTCCGTTGGCCGTTCGTCTTGACGGAACCCAGTTCCAGTTGAAATGGATGTGGCAGATGCTGCGCAACTGCGACACCAGCCACTACATGGAAAATAAAGGACGCATGGTGCGACTGGCGGAATACAGCCGTGATTGTCTGAAAGCGCTGCGCGCCTCTACCGGTATTGAGTATGAAGGACGTCAGGGCGGAACCCTGCAACTGTTCCGTACCGCTCAACAGTATGAGAACGCCACTCGCGACATCGCCGTGCTCGAAGACGCTGGCGTGCCATATCAGCTGCTGGAAGCAAATCGTCTGGCGGAAGTCGAACCGGCACTGGCAGAAGTGGCGCACAAACTGACCGGCGGTCTGCGTTTACCGAATGATGAAACCGGCGACTGCCAGTTGTTTACCCAGCGTCTGGCGCAGATGGCGGAGCAGGCGGGCGTTAAGTTTCGCTTTAACACCCCGGTCGATAAGCTGCTGAGCGATGGTGAGCAGATTTATGGCGTCCAGTGCGGCGAAGAGATTATCAAAGCCGATGCCTATGTGATGGCGTTTGGTTCGTATTCCACGGCGATGCTGAAAGGGATCGTTGATATCCCGGTCTATCCGCTCAAAGGCTATTCGTTGACTATTCCGGTAGCGCAAGACGACGGTGCGCCGGTTTCTACTATCCTTGATGAAACTTACAAAATCGCTATTACCCGCTTTGACAATCGTATTCGGGTTGGCGGCATGGCGGAGATTGTCGGTTTTAATACAGAGCTGCTACAACCTCGTCGTGAAACGCTGGAAATGGTCGTACGCGATCTCTTCCCGCGCGGTGGTCATGTGGAGCAGGCAACCTTCTGGACCGGACTGCGTCCGATGACGCCGGACGGTACGCCGGTGGTGGGGCGCACCCGCTTTAAGAATCTGCTGCTCAATACCGGCCACGGCACGCTGGGCTGGACCATGGCCTGCGGTTCCGGTCAGTTGCTGAGCGATATCCTTTCTGGCCGTACGCCAGCCATACCTTATGACGATCTGAGCGTGGCGCGTTACAGTCCGGGGTTTACCCCCTCTCGTCCACGACATTTACATGGCGCACATAACTGATAAGGACGTGAGATGACCCGCCCGATACTGGCCAGCATTGACCTGCAGGCGTTGAAACAAAATCTGACCATTACACGCCAGGCAGCGCCGGACGCTCGCGTCTGGTCGGTGGTGAAAGCCAATGCATATGGACACGGCATTGAACGCGTCTGGAATGCGCTGGGCACAACCGATGGTTTTGCCATGCTCAATCTTGAAGAGGCGATAACCCTGCGCGAGCGCGGATGGAAAGGCCCGATACTCATGCTGGAGGGTTTTTTCCACGCTGAAGACCTGACGGTATATGACAATTATCGACTGACCACCTGTGTACACAGTAACTGGCAGCTAAAAGCATTGCAGAATGCCCGCCTCAAAGCACCGCTCGATGTTTACCTGAAGGTGAACAGCGGTATGAACCGGCTTGGGTTTTTACCGGAAAGAGTTCCAACGGTCTGGCAACAGCTGCGGGCGATGCCCAACGTCGGCGAAATGACGCTGATGTCGCATTTTGCAGATGCAGAGCACCCGGAAGGTATCCAGGAAGCAATGGCGCGTATTGCGCTGGCAACAGAAGGACTGGAGTGCAGACGGTCACTGTCGAATTCGGCCGCCACGCTGTGGCACCCTGAAGCGCATTATGACTGGGTTCGTCCGGGCATTATTTTGTATGGCGCGTCGCCTTCGGGACAATGGCGGGACATCGCCAACACCGGCCTGAAGCCAGTGATGACTCTGAGCAGCGAGATAATCGGCATACAAACGCTGAAAGCTGGCGATCGGGTGGGTTACGGTGGCCGTTACACCGCCAGCGGCGAGCAGCGCATTGGAATAGTGGCGACCGGCTATGCAGACGGTTATCCGCGCCATGCGCCAAGCGGAACGCCTGTGCTGGTGGACGGTGTACGTACCGGGACGGTGGGGACAGTCTCAATGGATATGCTGGCGGTAGATCTGACACCGTGCCCGCAGGCAGGGATCGGGACACCGGTAGAGCTGTGGGGCAAAGAGATTAAAATTGACGATGTAGCTACCTCAGCAGGAACGGTGGGCTACGAGTTAATGTGTTCTTTGGCGCTGCGCGTACCGGTTGTGACGGTGTAACATTTACGGGGCTGCCTGATGGCGCTGCACTGATCCGGCCTGTAGATTCAGTGCATTTTACAGGCCGGGTAAGGCGCTGCCGCCACCCGGCAAACAACATCCTCTTTACTCATCCTCGTCTTCAGCAACGCGAACACCGACCTTCAGCACTGCATTATCTTCCTTCTCGGCCACCGTCCAGATCATGCCAGCGAATTCCACCTGGTCACCGACGACCGGCGCGGCACCAAGCAGATGCTGGACAATTTCACCCAGCGTTTGCTGCTTATCACGATACTCTGTGCCATCATCCAGGCCATAAATCAGCGCCACATCGGCATATTTCGCGCTGGCTTCCAGAATAAAATCACCGAAGAAGCGCTGGTCTAACGACACCGGTGGCGACTGGCTGAATAGCTTGCCGAGAGCGGGGAGATCGTGCTCGCGACCAATAACACACAATACGTCGCCTTCGCGCAGACGCGTGCTGCCGGAGGGGTGAAACAGCACGTTGTCACGAAACAGGGCGGCTATTCGCGTTTCTTCCGGCATATGCAGGTCGCGCAGCGCGGCACCCACACACCACTTATCTGCGCTGAGCTGATAAACAAACTGCTCCCACGGGTTATCTGGGTGAATATCGAGACCAATGCGCGAAACGGGCCAGCCGACAGGAGGGACCACCACCTTGGCTTTTTTCGCGGCCCATGAAAGTGACGTTCCCTGAAACAGCAACGAGATCAGTACCACGAAGAAGGCGACGTTAAAGAACAGGCGCGCGTTCTCCAGGCCCGCCATCATTGGGAAGACGGCGAGGATGATCGGCACCGCGCCGCGCAAACCCACCCAACTGATGAAAATACGCTCGCGCAGATTAAAGCCACGAAACGGCAGCAGTCCGGCGAAGACCGAAAGCGGGCGGGCAATGAATATCATCCACGCAGACAAAATCAGCGCAGGGATTGCGATAGGCAGCAGGTCGGACGGCGTAACCAGCAGTCCAAGCACCAGGAACATGGCGATTTGTGCCAGCCAGGCCAGACCGTCGAAGTTTTGCAGGATACCAAATCGGTTGCGGATGGGGCGATTCCCCAGCAGGAAACCACACAGATAAACCGCCAGAATACCGCTGCCTTCCAGCGCAGTGGTCAGGGCAAAAATCAGGATCCCACCGCTTAACGCCAAGAGTGGATACAGTCCGGCAGGCAGAGAAATGCGGTTAATCATCTGCTGGAGCATATATCCACCGCCAAGACCGATAGCGATTCCTAAGCCAAACTGCTGGATAATGTGCACCGCGAACATCCAGCTTAATCCGGTCTCGTGATTTTGGATCATGGCGATGAGTGTGATGGTCAAAAACACGGCCATCGGGTCATTACTACCGGATTCAATTTCCAGCGTAGAGCCAACGCGTTCGTTAAGTCCCTTACCGCCAAGCAGGGAAAAGACCGCCGCGGCGTCAGTTGAACCAACAATCGCGCCAATCAGCAGCCCTTCGATAAGATCCAGATGAAACAGCCATGCGGCCATCATGCCAGTGAGTCCGGAAGTAATCAGCACACCGACCGTCGCCAACGATAGCGCCGGGCCTAACGCAACGCGAAAAGAGCTGGCCTGAGTGCGCATGCCGCCGTCGAGTAGGATAACCGCCAGTGCCAGGTTACTCACCATGTAGGCGAAAGGATAGTTATCGAAAGGTATGCCGCCAATACCATCCACACCCGCTAACATACCGATAGCGAGAAATATCACCAGAATTGGGATACCGAGACGTGATGAGAATGAACTGAGTAAGATACTGCAGGTGACGAGAACGGAACCCAAAATAAAAAGGCTAATAATTGCTGCGGCATCCAACGTTCGGTTACTCCTGAATTACGCTGTTTCGTATTAATAAACCCTACCATAATAACGACAGAAACAGCGTTTTACTTAGCCCCATTAGCTGCTTTTTTTACGATTTTAGTACCGGATGCCCACTTAAGGTGAGCTGAGTGCTGTTTTTATCGTTTTTCAGCACCGCTCTGGCTCCCAGCGGCAGGGTGACGGTGCGTTGTTCATGGCCAAAATCGAGGCCGCCGATCAACGGAACGGACAGCCTGGCGCGCAGAAAATCACAAACTGAATCAAGATGGTAACCAGCGTCGTAATCATTCGGCGCGCTGCCGCTAAAACTGCCGAGGATAATGGCGTTTTGCTGGGCCAGTATTCCCGCGTGGTACAGTTGCAGCAGCATGCGCTCGACACGGAATGGATGCTCGTTAATGTCTTCCAGCACCAAAATGCCGTTTTTGATGGCCGGCATCCACGGTGTACCCATCAGCGAAATGATCATCGCCAGATTTCCGCCCCACAGTGTACCTTCAGTCGCGCACTGCGGACCGTCACCCTGCCATTCGAGGGTGAATTGGGCATTACGCAATGCTTGCCAGAAATGGTGCTCGGTGAATGTGTTCATCTCCTCGGCACCGAAGTTGGCCGCCAGCATCGGGCCGCTGAAGCTAATCACATTCCCTTGAGCCAGTAGACCACACTGGATCGCCGTAAAATCGCTGTGTCCGCACAGCAGCAGCGGATCTTGTTGCTGGCGGGCTGCCAGCCCTTGCCAGTCAATATCTTCCAGTAAACGGCTCGCGCCATAGCCGCCACGTACCGCCATCACAATGGTATCGGGGGTTTTCAGATTAACGAGCGAGTTCACATCAGCAAGCCTTTCTGCTTCTGTACCCGCAAAACGCTGGCAGCGGCGCGCAATGACCGCTGAATTATCGACCTGATGACCGGCCTCAGTAAGACGTGCAAGCCCACGTAAGGCAGCCTGCTGATTGATACAGTAGCCCGATGGGGCAATTAAGTGAAACCGGGACATGGCATTTCCTTGCTACAACTAAAACCAAATGTATATCATGCCGCGTAGGTATGTCGTTGTCACCTCAGCGACAGGTTCCGGCTATAAGGATAGATGACGTGAAATTGAGATGGTTTGCTTTTTTGGTTGTATTACTTGCGGGCTGTAGTTCAAAACATGATTACAAAAACCCGCCGTGGAATGCTGAAGTTCCGGTTAAACGCGCAATGCAATGGATGCCGATCAGTGAAAAAGCCGGTGCGGCCTGGGGTGTCAGTCCACAATTGATTACCGCTATTATTGCCATTGAATCAGGCGGTAATCCGAATGCGGTCAGTAAGTCTAATGCGATTGGTCTGATGCAGTTAAAAGCCTCGACTTCAGGCCGCGATGTTTATCGTCGCATGGGATGGAGCGGAGAGCCGTCGACCAGCGAGTTGAAAAACCCCGAACGCAATATCTCCATGGGGGCCGCATACCTGAGCATTCTGGAGACCGGGCCGCTGGCAGGGATTGAGGATCCGCAGGTGATGCAGTATGCACTGGTAGTATCGTACGCTAACGGAGCGGGAGCATTGCTGCGAACGTTCTCTTCCGACAGGAAGAAAGCCATCAATAAGATCAACGATCTCAGCCCGGATGAATTTATTGAACATGTTGCGGACAATCATCCGGCGCCGCAAGCTCCGCGCTATATCTGGAAGCTTCAGCAAGCGCTGGATGTAATGTAATTCAGGTGATGTTAATCGCGCACTTTGTTCGACTTTTCCCGGGCCTCGCGCTCAAGGGAAAAAATAATCCGCTGTAAGTTCCGCTCCACCGCCGGGCCGACGTTGAGAAAACGAAAGCTCAGGCGGGGAGTGGTAATGGTTTCGTTTTTACTGTCGATAACTTTGCGTTCGCTAATGGAAATAAGCTGGGCGTCAACGTGATACACTCCCCATTGTTCCATGTTCAGTTCAACCTGCGCGAAGCGTATACCTTCTACCAGTCCTTCTGGTTTTGCCGTTTCTAACAGCCCGCCCATACCGCCAAGCGACAAATCGAATAAGCGAAAGCACAGCGTGCTGTTGTCCGGCATTTTTGCCGTGCAGCGATAGGGAGGATGCAGCGGAGCGCCGATGCGGAAATATTCCCGACGCTGAACAAACCACAGGGAAGGCGGCAAGGATGAAATAAACGCTGGCAGTTGCTGATACTCACCTTTTTTTAACTGTGGCAGGGTGAATTCTACTTTGGCTCCCTGCGTTTCGGCGATAATCGAGATCTGACTGGCCCGCTGTACGGCCTGGTTTTCATATTCCTGGCTACCAAAATCCATGACCAGCTCGTCCGGGCTGACGGCCAGAACTTTGCTGATGAACTGGCCGCCCGACCAGGAGATACGCAGTGGAACCTGCTGCGATTTTAAGTCCCGAAGTACACCTAACACCGCTAACGGATTTTGCTTCAGGAACTGCTCATTGTAGTTACTCACACCTAATGACTCCCGGATGCCTGGTTTGTCGTTGGATTATCGGCATCAATCAACGGAACTTAATACAAATGGATGAAATTTTTTACCAACGCCAATGAATTAAGTCTGCGTGAAAACAGCACATAGCGATGGTTTGCCTATACTTTAAAGGCTGGCGCAAGAATGTCTTGCGCGTGCGTTCACTGGAAAGAGGGCCTGAAAATGGGAATTATTGCCTGGATTATTTTTGGTCTGATTGCGGGGGTTATCGCCAAACTGATTATGCCGGGGCGCGATGGCGGTGGATTTATCCTGACCTGTATTCTCGGTGTTGTCGGTGCTGTGGTCGGTGGATGGCTGGCAACGATGTTTGGTATCGGCGGCGATGTCAGCGGGTTTAATCTCCACAGCTTCCTGGTGGCCGTGGTCGGCGCGATTGTTGTGCTGGGTGTCTTCCGACTGGTGCGGCGAAATTAATCGAACGGCCCCCGCGGGGGCCGTTTCTCTGTATTGCTAAGTCAGAACTGATACTCAATCCCCGCCCAGTAATTACGGCCTTCTTCAATAAATCCTTCACTATAAACGTACTGCGTATCGAACAGGTTATTGACCGACGCGTTAACGCTGAATCCGTGACCGATGGCGTAGTCAGCGCGTAAATGGGTAATGGCGAAACCAGCGGCTTTCTGTGAGCCGTCGCTATTGCTATAGCTCGACGAACGGGCCTCTTCTGACAGCGTAATACTGAGCGGATCCCATGGCTTCAGCGTCATCCAGGCAGTCAGGGTTTGCGTTGGCAGGTCGGTAATCTTGCCGATGTCGCTGCGTTTGACGTCTGCATGAATAAGGCCGTAGCTCAGACCGACATCCAGCATATCAAAGACTTTACCTTTAACGCCTGCATCCAGACCGGTGTAATCCACCCGGCCACTGTTCTGATTCTGGATGGTGTCGGCATCAATATTGTGTGAAAGGATGGCGTCGCTGATGCGGTTGTAATACACGCTGGCTTCGAATCCCCAGTTCTGACTAAGTGACCCATTCCAGGTCAGATCCACGCTGCGGGCGCGTTCAGGTTTAAGCTGCGGATTGACCAGCGCCACCTGGTTATAGGCCGGTTTTGAGGTCGTGTAGCGTTCTTTCAACGTAGGGAAACGCGTTCTGTCAGAATAGGACAGCGCTAATGTGTCTGCATTTTCGAAGTGATATTTGGTCATCATCTGCCAGTTGAAGGCCGACTGATTGTTGTCATCATAGTGGGTGACGCTACCATTTTTTTCGTGCTTCATGCCTTCCAGACTGTCACGCCAGTCATAGCTTATTCCCGCCACTACATCGACATTATCCGCCGCCGCCCACTGATATTCACTGGCAACAGACCAGGTGCGGTCTTCGTAACGGTCGTAAGCCGCATTCGGTGCGCCTTTCTCGCGGTGAACATCATCCTTCCAGTTTACGGCGAAAGAGAGCAGGTCGTTTTCACGCATATCCGCAGCGAGCTGCAGGCCAGCTCCATCGCTATAGTCTGAATAATGACTGTAGTTGCCTTTTTTGTTTTTCAGATCGGCAACTGAGTTGTACATCATCAACGTATTTTCAAAGGTATCACGATACAGACGGCTTTTCAGAGTGAAACGATCGCCCAGATGGGTGGTGCCCTGATAGTAATAGCTCTCTTTATCGTACTGTGGCCATTGCCAGTAGCGTGATTTCTGACTGCTGGTTCCGGCATATGGTGGGTTATCTTTTTCACCGTCCTGATTAATATAGGTCAGGACATATTCATCATCGCCGCGAGGGGTAAAGCCCAGCTTCACGATGCCGCGTTTATCATCGGCGGACGAGTTGGCAATCTTGCCGTGACTACCCGCAACCGTATTGTCCACGCCGTGCGGTAAGCCAAGGAAATCCTGCTTCAACTGGCTGCCGCTGAGCTGGATGTAACCCAGATCGTTACTGGCGCCAAATGAAGCGTGCATATCGTGAGCGTTGTCTTTGCTACGACTCCAGCCCTGGCGATAGCCGATGCTGCCTTCAATTGGTTTGGTGGGCTTTTTGGTGGTGATATTAATGGCACCGCCCATCTGGTTAGGCCCTTGTAGCAGAGATGAGTAGCCTTTGGAAACTTCAACTGAAGCGATATCGGATGTCAGAAAACGGCCTAAATCGAGGTTGCCGTCATAGGGGATGTACACCGGCACACCGTCAAAAAAGACGGGAACCTGACGGCTGTCAAAACCGCGTACTTTCACCTGCTGCTCATTGCGGTTGCCCGACTTTTGCAGCACCACGCCGGGGACGACGCTTAGCGCCTGCGCCACGTTTTGCTTATCCAGTTGCTGCATCGTTTCCTGACCGAGAACCGTAGTGGTTGCCGCAGAGGCCGGGCTTGACCAGACGGTCATGGTTTCGCTTTCTTGCCCAGCAAAAGCACTGTGCGCGAAAGCAAACGACAGGGCTGTGTAAAGACAACTTTTGTTGAAATTCATTATTGTTAGTCCATTTTTTAATGTTATATGCCACGTGCGTCCGGGCTCAGGCTAACTTTGATATCCGCAGGTGGAGCGTAATAAGGTGCGGAAGTGATAAAGAGCCTGATGCCACAGTCGAGATAACTCGCCAGCGAGGCGAGGGTAATGCCGCCAGTCAGCGCCAGCGTGCAATGAGGGGCCAGTGAAGGTGCCAGGCGGGCAATGTCTGTCGCCTGCTCAGGGGTGAATTTGTCGAGTTGCAGAACATCGGGCGCGGCGCGTAGCGCGGCAAATGCTTCATCTGGCGTATCCGCTTCGACGACGATCTTTTTTTCTGGCGCATGGCTGCGTAAGCGCGCAACCGCGTTTGTCCAGTCGTTTGGGTTGGTAAGAAAACGGCGGTGATTAGCGAACAGCAGCACCGTTTCGGCGCATCCTCCGCGATGAATAATGCCCCCGGCAGCGAGTATTGCCTGAGTCGCCAACGAACGCGTGCCGGGAATGGCTTTGCGGGTGCAGGCAATCTGCCCATCAGGATAGCGTTGGCGCAGTTGGCTCAACATGCTCTCAAGATAGCCCGAAACTCCGCAGCTCCACTCCAGGACATTTTGTACCGCTTTCCAGCCCTGGTGCAGCGCCGCCGCATTCCCATGCGCACAAATCAATCGCTGTCCTGCACTTACCTGTTCACCATCGGCCACCATGTCGCTGACTGTCAGCCCTAATGACGTCAGCATTTGTCTGGCAACGGCGGTGCCACTAACGCACCCGCCATGGCGATGGTAAAACGCCATAACGCCCGGCTGTGCGCCAATTCCCAACGCGCGGGTAGTCAGATCGCCGCCCTGAATATCTTCCAGCAGCAGCGCGTCGGTTTGCGCCTGCGAAAAGTAGATCATCGCAGTGCTTCCCGCGGCACACTGTCCCACCAGATAAGCGCCCAGTCACGGCTGGCAGGGGCAATCGCGCGTGGATCCTGCTGCTGATACCAGGTTTCCAGACGTTCGACCTCGTCGGCGCTTAGTTCGCCCATACTCCAGCGCACGTTTTCCAGAAAGCGCATCCAGGTACTATTGTCCTGCTGACAGTTGGGCCCGCGGATAAAATCAACGTGCGCGTGGATCCCCATCTGATACAGGACATTAAGCGCATAGATATAGTTGGGAAGTTCAATCACCTCGCGGCCCAGCGCACGTTGAATGGTGGGGGAAACGAAAGATGAACTGACGAGATGGGTGGTGTAAACCCGCAGCCGGGCCTGATTATTCAGTTTGGTCATCGCCTGGCGCATATCGGCAACCAGCGTAGAGCGCGAGGCGACGGCGATATCGCACTGGGGTAAATCATCCCAGTGTTCTTCCCAGGCCCGCTGCACCCACTGTACGTGACGGGCGTTCATTTGCACAGCGCGGCGGGCAGCAACGCTCAGCATTCCCTGGCTGTAATCTACGCCGTAAATTATTGGTATCTTTTTAGCCAGCGCCAGCGAGACCGTACCGGGACCGCAGCCCATATCAAACAGCGACTCCGCTCCTTGCAGGTCGATTTTCCCCAATAGCTGTAGCAAATAGCTGTCGGTTAATGAGGCGCAATTCTCTGCCATTTTTTCCGCACGTTTATCCCAGTGCTCCGGCTTTTTCTCGGTTCTGTTCGCCAGTTGTAACTGTTTACGGTAAAGATCGGCAAAATCAATGTCGTCAATGAGCATTCTTATTCCTTAATTGTGAGAGCCAAAGAGGTGGTGGGCAATTTGTGACGGTGTAACGTGATACAGCGCAGCCAGGCGATCGGTGGCGAGCTGGTGTTCAGGAAGCCCCTGCGAAACCTCACCGTTCGGTTCAACGCGTACCACGCTGTCGGCGATTGCCCGGGCGTGCAACGGATGATGCGTAGACATCAGCAGGGCCATACCCGAATTTTTCAGCGTCACCAGCGTGTCGAGCAGACGGATCTGATGCCCAAAATCCAGGCTTGAAGCGGGTTCATCCAGCAACAAAAGGCGCGGGCGTTGCGCCAGCGCGCGGGCAATCAATACCAGTTGGCGCTCTCCGCCGCTCAGAGTGTTCCAGCGCCGGGGCGCCAGGTGAGAGATCCCCAGCATCGCCAGTTGTTGATGAGCAATTTCGTGTTCTTTAGCCCCGGGAACCGCAAATGCCGCCAGTTGCGGGGCCAATCCCATCATCACCATGTCCAGTGCGCTAAAGGCAAATGCGCCGTCATGCGCCTGAGGGATCCAGGCAATAGTGGCGGCGCGTTGCCGATCGTTGAGATGATTTATGGCGATGCCATCAAGCAAAATGTCACCGTGAAGCGGCGAAAGAACGCCGAGAATGGTGCGCATCAGGGTGGTTTTTCCGCTACCGTTGGCACCAAGCAGACAACAGACTGAGCCGGGCGAAACCTGAAATGAGACATCGCGTAGCACGGGCTGGTTACTGTGGTATCCCAACGACGCATGGCGGACGGTCAGTAGCGTCATGGGCGATTTCCCCGTAGCAAAAGCAGCAAAAAGAACGGTGCGCCAATAAATGCAGTCAGGATCCCCAGAGGAATTTCCGTGCTGCTAAGCGTACGGGCGAGGGTATCGGTGAGCAGCAGCAAAATGGCGCCGACTCCCATGGAAACCGGCAGCAACTGCTGGTGGTTATTGCCACTGAGGAGTCGGCCGATATGCGGCACAACCAGCCCAATCCAGCCGATGATGCCCGCGATGGCGACGGTACAGGCGGTGATTAACGTTGCGCAGACGATCAATCCCAGCCGTAGTCGGGAGACGTTGATGCCAAGCGATCGTGCTTCATCATCCGACAGGGTGAGCAGGTTCATGCGCCAGCGCAGCAGCAATAGCGGGACCAGTCCAGTGAAGATCAGCGGTGCTGAGAACCACAGATCGTGCAGCGTAATCGTTGATAAACCGCCCAGCAGCCAGAAGGTGATAGACGGGAGTTGGGTATACGGGTCGGCCAGCGTTTTGATGAGTGAAATCCCCGCGCCACATACCGTACCCAGCGCAATCCCGACCAGAACCAGCGTTAACACCGGGTCGTGGCGCTTGACTCGCCGGGTAATCAACCAGACACCGGCGACCACGAATAAACCACCCGTGAACGCATACAGTTGAATAAACAGGATCGGTAATCCAAACAGGATTGCCGTACAGGCACCTAAACCGGCACCCGCCGCCACGCCGAGGATATCCGGTGAGACTAGCGGGTTGCGGAACATGCCCTGATAGGTGGTTCCTGCGCCTGCCAGCGCCGCGCCGAGCAGCAATGCAGCCAGAATGCGCGGCAGGCGGATTTGCCAGAAGACGATTTTGTCCTGCATCGGGACGTCATCAGTACCTGTAATAAGATTCACAACCTGTTGCGCATCCAGGCGGTATGCGCCCGATACCGCGGCGACGCTCGCGCAAAGCACCACCGCAGCAATCATCAGAAAACCGAGGGTAGATGTTTTCATCAGACTGCCACCAGACGTTGATACTGTGCGTCGCTTAGCGTGGTATGCCAGAACAGTTCGCTGTAGTGCTGCATATCGGCTTTAAAGCTCGCGTTAACCTGCGGTTCAAGCCAGGCGTGCAGGCGGCGTAACCCCAGTAAACGGTTGATGCCAGGAGGTGCATCCAACCAGCCAAACGGCAGACCGCTGAGAAACAGAATGCGCCGGTCAGCAACCGCTTTGACTCCTTGCCAGACCGGATCTTCTCGTAGGTGCTGCGCTGTCATCGCATCCTGCACCAAAATAATATCGGGCTGCCAGCTGAGCAGATTTTCCATTGAAACCTGTGTGAGCCCCTGTCGTCCGGGGATGTGCGCCACATTCTGTAGCCCCAGCAGTTCTGCCGCTTCGGTATGCAGAGAACCTTGTAAACCTGTCTCCAGTCCTCTGGCACCGCGCGCGGCATAAAAACGCAGATTCGCCGCAGCTGTATGCGAGAAAGCTATTGCATTATCGATAAATCGACGGGCCAGCGCGGCCTGCATTGCAGTACGCGAGACGACGCCCAATGCTTCACCGGCTGCGTGCAACTGCTCTGGGGTATGGCGCAGTTCGCCGTTAATCAGCAGCCAGGGAATGTGAGTTTGTGCGCTCACTTGTCTGGCCTGAGAAAGCCAGGTTTCATCGGCATTACCGCAGTCAATAACCAGGTCAGGTTTAAGCGCCAAGAGTGCTTCAAGCGAGAGCGTGCTGGCGCGGCCCGCCAGCCTGCCCAGTTTCGGTAAAGTCCGAATATCATCGTGAAACGGGATGGCGGTCTGGCGAGAGAAATCAAAGGAGGAAAAACCCACCACTTTTTCTGGCGCGACAGCCAGCAGTAGCATGTCAGCGGGCGCGCCAGCACTGACCACGCGTAGGGTTATATTCGGCCCTGGCGAGCCTCCTACGGCAACGGTTAGCGGCGTTTGCGCCAATGCGGGAAGATGGCGTAGCAGCAGTGCAGATGCCACGAGTTGGGCAAACATCCGTCTTGTCAGTGCCATTATCAGTATCCTGAAGGTTACAAATTCGCTATATATTTACATATACAGCGAATAAAAACATGTTCAGAATCAAATTCTCACGGATGAAAACACCGGATACCCCATAAGGGCTAGAGGGGATAGAGACAGCTTAAATAGCGAAAAATATGACAGAAAAATCCGCGACGAAGCGCGGATTCGGGGAGTAAAACGGCTCAGGTACTGACGTTATGGCGTCGGTTGAGTCTGTTTTTTAGGCTCGGCTGGTGGTGTACTTGTCGGTGTTGGCCGCGATGCGGGTACGCTGTCACAGGGCTTCTCTTTGGCGCAGATTAGGTCAAGCATTTTTAGCGTGACGCCGTTGGTCCAGCCAAAACCATCCTGCAATGGATATTCCCCGCCACCACCGCCGGTGCCGGTGGTGCTCACGTCATATTTTTCAACCAGCTTTTTCTCTCGATCGTAGGTGTGCTGCACATTGGTAAGGAATCGCCAGGTCACATCCATCGCAACGTTATCCTGACCGTAATTCTGTAACCCGGATGCTGCGACCCACTGGAGCGGGGCCCAGCCGTTGGGGGCATCCCACTGCTGGCCGCTTTTCACCGACGTGGTAGCAAGGCCGCCCGGTTGCAGCAGATGTGCCTGGGTGGCTGTGGCGACTTTACTGGCGCGATCTTTTGCCGCCGCATTGACATACAGCGGGAACAGGGCGGCGGCCGTGAGCTGATTGCGTACTTTATGGCTTTTCAGATCGTAGTCGGCATACCAGCCTTCTTTGTCGTTCCACAGGTACTTTTCGATCCCTTTTTGTCGGGCATTAGCGAAGCCATCGTACTGCGCCGCTTTGGCATCATCACCGGCAGCCTTGCTGGCGAGTGCGATCATTTTTTCCATTTTGTACATCAACGCATTGAGATCGACTGGAACGATGCTTGTGGTGCGCAGAGTGCCCAGCTGATTAGGATTGTCCATCCAGCGGGAGCTAAAATCCCAGCCGGACGCAGCCGCTGAACGCAGGTCGCGGTAGATTTCTGTGGCAGGGCGATTTGGGTTGCTTTTAGCGGTGGCGATATCCTCGACCCAGGACTCTGGCCTCGGCGTATCGCGGTCATCCCAGTAGCGGTTCAAAATGGTACCGTCATCCAGTTTAACCACGCGCTTATTTTGCTGACCGGGTTGGAGTGTTTCGACGCCTTCCATCCAGTAACTGTACTCTTTGAGCATCTGCGGGAGGTATTTTTTCAGCGCGTCATTCCCGTCGTGCTGCGCCAGCAGTTCAACCATAAAGGCAAAGAACGGCGGTTGCGAACGGCTCAGGTAGTAGGTGCGGTTGCCGTTAGGAATGTGTCCCCAGGAATCAATCTCGTAAGCGAAGTTTGCCACCATGTCCGAGACCTTATCCCAGTGATTGCTTTCGGCAAGCCCCAGCATGGTGAAATAGCTGTCCCAATAATATATTTCGCGAAAACGCCCGCCAGGCACCACATACGGCTCTGGAAGTGGCAGTAGCGAGTCCCATTTTTCAGCGTCAGTTGTCGAGCGGGTGAGGACCGGCCACAGTCCGTCAATATGTTCGCGTAATGATTGCCCGGCCGGGGGAACGTATTTCTCGCCTTCTTTCGGCAAGGTGAAATTCACCTCCACAAAATGGCGTAAGTCGAATCCGGACTGATTTTTCTGCATCCGGTAATCGGCAAGGATCATGAGAGGATCGCTGTTAGGAACTGCGTCAGCAAAGGTTTTCTGGTCTGGAAACAGTTTAGCCGTTTGTACATCGTTAAACAGAGGTCCAAGCAGGATATCTGGCGGCTGCGGTGTAGCGGCTGGCGCGTCTTCTGCATTGACGGCAAAAGAGGAAAGGGCAAAAAAGGTACTGGCGAGAGTCAGTTTTATTGCAACAGAAAGCAGGCCTGGATGGCGAGTTGCAGGCGTAATCATCGGTTAATCTCCTTAGCGGTGTGCCGAAGTAGCGGCATTTACCATGAGAAAACCTTAGTTCAGGATCGACCGTTGCGCGTGATCGACACCCCATTTTGCGAACAAACAGACATTTCCCGACGCGAATAGGGAAGAAGCACACCCTTTGTCGAAAAGGGTGTGCTTCGGTATCAGTTTGCGCGGGTTATCCGCTGTGTGACACAGTCAATGGTCAGAGTATCGCCCATCTTTATGCTATCGAGAGCAGCGCCTTGCTGACACATCCAGCACAGACCCATTTCACGAGCGATAATCGCCGGATGAGAGGCTTCGCTGCCGTCCCGCAGGCAGATACCTTTGATGGTCTTCGGATCGAGTTGCAGTACCGTAGACGGATAAATGACATCAGCGACCAGGATAGTGGGGCGCAAGAACGCGGGAATTTGTGCGCTCTCTCCCGTCAAATGTTGCAGTGAACGAGACAGCAAATCTTCAATATCAATGTATCGCGCCTGCAGATAAGGATCATCGAGCTGTAAATACTGCTGGCTGAGATCGCTCAGCACCTGATGCCAGGCCCAGGCGGCGCTGCATTGTTTTTCACGCATTACATCGCAGGCCATTTCAAACAGTTCAGGATCGTCCAACAGCGTGTGGTGACCGGAGAAGATGGCGGCGATATCTGCGGAATATCGTTCTTCAGCAAGAGCGGTGAGTTCGCTCAGATCGTTCAGCGTACTTTGGATGGCGGTCTGTAATCGCTGCTGCTCAGCCTGCAGTGATGCGGCGGACTGCGGGTTTACCTTTGGCGAGAACGGCGTGTGACAAAATGCCGTCCCCGTGACTTTTGAGGGAGCCAGAGTTGCCTTGTTATCAGTATGCGCGGGCTCGAGTGATTCACCAAAATTCTCTGCCGCCAACTGTTTAAATGCGGCCAGCGCATCCTCTGCCTGTTCGCCCTTAGCAATCAGGCGTAGTGTGTCATTACAGCGTACCTGCAGCAGGGCTATTTGATTCAGGCTATCAGGGACCACACACTTGCCGTTTTTCTCCAGCCACATGTCGGCGTTAAAACCAGACAACGCAGAAACCAGCCGCGAAGCAGGGCGGACGTGGATGCCGTTAGGGTTTTTCACCACAATGGCAACAGAACGGGCATCAGCGTCGGGAGACAGTTCAGCGGATGCGGGTTTCGCTGCGGATGGCGAAGGTAAACCCAGTTGTTCACATTTGGCGTCGAGGGCGTTCATGGCATCACGGATGACCCGATCGATATCAGCACCTGCGGCGGCGCTAACCGTCGCGGCCAGTGTGCCTTCAACCAGTGGTGCTGCGCACAAACGCACTTTGGCGGCAATGTTAGGGTCGAGCAGTTCCAGCGCGGTTTCCGCACTCAGTAATGCACTACCGATATCCATCATCACCAGCACGTGGTCCGTATCGGCCACGGACTCGATGGCTTCCATCACCTTAATCGGATCGGTGCCAATCGGATTCTCAGGATCGTCAATGCCTGCGGCAATGGCGATTTTGCAACCATCACCCATTAACATCTGCCGGGCCAGCACGCCGACGCCTTCGCCCAGTTGGGCGCTGTGAGAAACAATAACCAGGTTTACCATCGCTTTATCCTTACTCTCTGGACGCCTGAGCCAGCATTTGCATCATAAACATGACCGACGTTGCGCCGGGATCCTGATGCCCAATGCTGCGCTCACCTAGATAGCTGGCGCGGCCTTTGCGAGCCTGCATGGTGATGGTGCTTTGCGCTGCGACTTCCGCTTGTTGGCTTGCCGCTTCCAGAGCCGCCTGGACGCTCAGCTTCTGTTCGCATGACTGGCGTAAAGACTCCACTACCGGCAGCCAGACATCGCACATGGTTTTATCGCCAGGTTCAGCCTTACCGCGGCTAATTACACCTTCTGCGCCATCACGAATCATTTGATACAGCTCTTCAAGCGTCAGGCTTTGATGAGCCTGAGTTACTTGGGCGGCGCGGATAAAAAACGTGCCAAACAGCGGTCCACTGGCCCCGCCGACGCTTGAGAGCAGCACCATACCGGTGTTTTTCAAAATAAAGCCGATGTCTTTGTCCGCGATGGAAGGCAGCTTTTCAACGACTTTGCTGAAACCACGATGCATGTTCAGACCGTGGTCGGCATCGCCGATCTCCCGGTCAAGTCCGGTGAGAAAATCACTTTCAGTGGTGAATATCTCACCGCAGCGATAGAGCCAATTAACAATCTGTGTTCTGTTGAGGGACATCATGAATCTCCTTATTTACCCCAGTTGAGAGCAGGGGTGTGAACCGGTGCATCCCATAAGTTCAGCGTTTCGTCATCCACCTGTAACAGGGTGATGGAGAAGCCGGTCATATCCAGAGAGGTACAGTAAGAACCGATCAGGTTGCGCTCAATGACGATGCCTGCATCCTGGCAACGGCTTTCGAGGCGGTTATACACGCCGAAGAGTTCAGACAACGGCGTCGCACCGAGATTATTGACCAGCGCAATAACCCGATCGCCACTTTGTAACGCACGCTTGCTTTCTTTACCTTCATGCCACGCGCCCTGGACGTTGTCCCAGTGGCGGAGCGTACGGCTGTAGTTACCGTTTTCCAGCAGGGTATCGAACATTTCATCAACGGTCTGATCGAGAGAGGTGAAGGTGCGGCGGTCAATGCCCGGTTCCCCGTGGATACCTACGCCAAACTCCATCTCGTTATCCTGTAACGTGAACGACGGTTGTCCGGCTGCCGGAACGGTACAGGCGCCAATGGCTATGCCAATGGAGTGGCCCTGGTTATTCAGCTTACGACCCAGCGCAGCACAGGCTTCCAGCGAGTCACCGCGTTCGGCGGCCGCGCCGACCAGTTTTTCGATCAATACGGTATTAGCCACACCACGACGTCCGGCGGTATACAAACTGTCTTTCACCGCCACATCGTCATCCACCACCATGGTGGTGACCTTGACGCCGCTTTCGTGCAGCAGCTCGGTAGCGGTTTCGAAATTAAGAATGTCGCCGGTGTAATTTTTGATTATCAGCAGCACGCCTTCCCCGCCATCAATTTGCATGGCGCATTCGAACATTTTATCCGGCGTGGGGGAGGTAAAAATCTCACCCGGGCAGGCGCCGGAGAGCATGCCCTGACCAATGTAGCCGCAATGCATAGGCTCGTGCCCGCTGCCGCCGCCGGAAAGCAGCGCCACTTTGCCCATCACCGGTGCATCTGCGCGGGTGACATACACTGGGTCCTGATGCAGTGCCAGGGAAGGATACGCTTTCGCCAGTCCGGCGAGTTGTTCATTCAGTACGTCTTCAACACGGTTGATCAATTTTTTCATTATTTATGCTCCGCAGACAGTCCTGGATGGCTGCCAAATTCGGGCAGGCATCTGATGTAGGGTATCGGTTTGTACAACGCCACGGCGACCGCTCGCTGCCGATAAGGTAATTTTGCACACGGGTTTGCAAAAGAAAATTGCTGTGAAGAGCATTTCAATACGAAACATAGCAGCATAATAATGTTCCGTATTGGAACGTCATGGTGCATAAAACAGCGAAAGTGAGAGGTCGGGCGGTATTTGTGCGGAACGTTTTTGAACGATTTTTTATGGAAAACAAACCACCTGCAGAACAGGTGGTTTGTAGGCATGGTCGATTTCGGCGTTAGCCCGGATAAATTCCGCGATCTTTTCGTGCCAGCAGAATGCGTTCGCAGGCAACGATGTAGGCTGCGGTACGCAGGGAGCAGGATTTCTCAGCTGCTTTTTCCCAAACATGCACCATCGCATCAGTCATGATTTTGTCCATGCGATTGTTGATCTCTTCTTCACTCCAGAAGAAGCTTGCCATATCCTGAACCCATTCGAAGTAGCTGACGGTTACGCCGCCGGCGTTACAGACCACGTCAGGCACAACCACGATACCACGGCTTGCCAGCACATCATCGGCATCCGGATAGGTTGGGCCGTTAGCGCCTTCAAGTACCAGTTTACAGGTCAAGGTTTCCGCACGGTGACGGGTGATCTGACCCTCAAGCGCGGCCGGAATAAGAATATCCATATCCAGGCTCCAGAAGGCCTCGCTGGCGATGGTTTCAGCGCCCGGGAAACCGGCAATCTGTTTGTGCTCTAACTGCCAGGCAGACAACGCGGTCATGTCGATACCTGTGGGGTTAAACAGCGTAGCGGTGTGATCCTGAATCGCGACCACGCGTGCACCAGCTGCCGCGAACAGTCGGGCGGCTTCGCTGCCGACGTTACCAAAACCTTGCACTGCAACGCGAGCACCTTCAACTTCGATGTTGGCACGGCGCGCGACTTCCAGACCGCTGACGAAAACGCCGCGACCGGTGGCTTTATCACGACCTAATGAACCGCCAAGGTGAATAGGTTTACCGGTGACCACGCTGGTCACGGTGGTGCCGTGGTTCATGGAGTAGGTATCCATCATCCAGGCCATGACTTTTCCGTTAGTACCTACATCCGGCGCAGGAATGTCTTTCTGCGGCCCAATGATAATGCCGATTTCGCTGGTATAACGACGAGTTAAACGCTCCAGTTCGCCTTCAGACAGCGAGAACGGATCGACGCGCACTCCACCTTTGGCACCGCCGTACGGCAGGTTCAACGCTGCGCATTTGATGGTCATCCATGCGGACAGGGCCATCACTTCATTAAGATCAACATCAGGATGATAACGCACACCGCCTTTGCCCGGCCCGCGGGAGAGGTTATGTTGCACGCGATACCCTTCAAAATGACGGATAGTGCCGTCATCCATCTGCACCGGGATATCGACAATCAGCGCGCGTTTTGGGTGGCGCAGGGTATCCACCCAATGGGAAAGTTCGCCCAGGTAAGGGGCCACACGCTCGATTTGTTGCAGGTAGGTATTCCAGGCAGATGTGCTGCTATCTGAAGCGTAAGATAACTTATCCATGATAAACCTTAGTTATAAAAGTAATATGTTCTTAATTTGGCCGTGGTATACAGTGAATCTCACCATATAAACCTAAATTTAACATTTTTTTCATAGAAGGGCCTGCCCGACCAGCACGAATTATCGCCATGATTAGTATGGGCTTTAACTTGCGATTGAATAGTTATTCTGTGTCTTTGCTTGTAATTGGGTTGTTTTGCAGGGTGCGTAATTTAATATGCAGAATATATAAAAATCGTAATTTGTTAGATTTATGACGCACCTCTAAAAGTAAATAATTTGATAACAAAATGTATTTGCTTTATTGCGGTTAAGATGAGGTCAGTAGGTTACGGCGATGGTAACGGTATCGGCATAGTTGTCTGGCGTGTGGTTCGCGCTGGGGACGGTGGCGTAAACCGGGTAGATAGTTGTTGTTCCCGTACCGTTGCCCGCGACGGTATTGAGTGATGTATTGCCCCAGACCGTACCGGAAGGACCTGGCGTCGAACTAAGCTGGTAGGGGACTTTATCCGTATTTGACCCCGTGCCCGCCATCACGCCGCTGCCTGCCGTATTACCGTTGGAGGGCTGAAGCCCGATGGTGTAAGGCGTGTTATTGGAACATGCTACGCCCACGGTATTTGAAGCCGTAAGGTTACGCCCGGTCGCCCTGGCTGGCGCAAAGCTAATATCGGTTGCAGAGGTGATATTGCACTGTTTGCTTACGGTCGCCGATACGGTGAAAGGCAGCCTGGCGGCAACCGTATCGCCACAGGTTGTTGGCGGGAAAAGCAATCCGGGATTGAGAGTGACAAGGGCTGTTGCCGTCGTATAGTTATCCTGATAATTTCCGGGGACGGCTGCGGTTTGTGGTGTGACGATCTGCGCCGATACCGTGAGTGAACCCGTCACTGGCGTCAGATTCAGCAGGTTAAGCTGTACCATGGGAAAAGTGGTTCCCGACTGATACTGGCTGCCCCAAACTTTGGTGCGCCCGCTATCCTGGTAAAGCTGGTATGCCAGTGTACTGGCAGGCGTTCCGCTTAATGACATATTTCGCGGTGTCACCTGGCCGCTGACGGCCGAGGCGCCAATATTAAAACAGAGGTTGATCCCTGCCAGCGCGTCACCAAGCTCTTTGGTGCAGGTGTAACTGAACGTCATTGATGACGTTGCGCCTGTCGCAGACAGTGGATTGACCGAACCTAAATTTATGGGTTGCACATTGCTCACCGAACAGGTTACCGCATGGCTAATTGCCGGACAAAAAAGTACGGCAGCAATGAGTAGCAGATGTCTTAACCTCATGAGCGCACTCCTGTTAGTGTGGGCGACAAACCAGCGGGCCTATTTGCACAATCCCCTTTGCTGACACGGGATAGTCAAATTGCACGCGACAACTACCGGTGTCCGTCTCAACGCGCAGCGTGTTGTGCTGCTCCAGTGTGTCGAACCAGGTCATCCCATCAAAGCCAACGACAGACGATTGTCTTTTTCTGTTGATGGCGTAAGCCATGCTGCCTTCAGGAATTGGCTTACCCTGATTGTCAACGAGGATAACCTGTGCAGCACGTACGGGGGTGATGCCAAAACTAACCAAAGTACCGGAACGATCTGCAGGCGTGGCATTCGTCTCAACGCGTGCGATCCGCATATTGGTGGGGAGATCCATCGGGTCAATACTGATCAGGTTTTTTTGATAACTGTTGAGCGGCGTGACCAGCAGTAGTCCCTGGTCATCGCTGCGGCCAATCAGGTTATTTTGCAATTTGACTGGAACATCAGGCACGCCGTCAGTTGAGACGACGGCAAAACCATTGTTGATTTCCCTTGCTGCAAACAAGCCGCCTCCCATGGTCACCAGCGATCCGGTTGCGCCTGCGTAGCCGTAATGGTTATCTGGTAAACGGCTGAATCCCGCGTACGCTTTACCATAACGCCCCAGATATCCTACTTCTCCCTGGCCACTTTGTCGGGAAGCCTGCTGACTGGCGGCCAGATTCCAGCCCCAACCGCCATCGGCAGGCGGCGTCTTGCTTGCGTTGAGCTGATAGCCGGTTTCATCGTTGGTGCGTTGTAGCGTGCTGCTGGCGCTCAGATTGTTATCAGTGGTAATCGTTACCATCAGATAGAGACTGCGATCGCGGTTATCGTCAATGTTCTGGTTGAATCCGGCATTCAGTGAGATGTTGTCTGTAACGGATTTGAACCAGCTGACGTTGGCGTAGCGCACCGCATTTTCGTGTGGATAACGAAACTGCAGGTAACTCAGGCTGACATTTCCGGCAGATTCCAGCGAATAGCCAATGACCGTGTTGCTGTTAAGCGTTGGGGGCGGCTCACCATAATGGGTGGCGACATCGCGGTAATCGCCAGAAGTTGCCGTGGTACTGGTACTGAAATTAAACCGTCCGCCGGACCAACGATAACCAAAGCTATACAGAAATCCGTTCTGCCCTGAATCGCTACTTGCGGCAAGTGATGTCGAAAATGTGCCGCTGCGGGTTCCCGGGATCCAGTCGTTACTGAAGCCTGCGTTAATTAGTCCGTCGCTGGTTTCTGCGTGAGCCCCGGCGGTCAACGTATTGCTAAACCCGCGACGCCACGTAGCGCTCAATACCGGTGCGCTGGCATAGTCAAAAGAGGAATAACCATAATTTTCGCGTACCGTGCCCAATTCTGCCGACCAGGCGGTTAATCCTTCCCGCAGGAGTTGTTGATCGTTGTAGAACGAAAAATTTTGTACGCTCGTTCTGCCCAACGCATCTGTCATCATCACCTGACCCGTTCCCGCGCCGCTGATGTTAGGCATGGTGTTGATCTGAAAACTACCTGCGGGGACTTCTCCGTTGTAGTACCTGACACCGTCCACGTACAGCTCAACGTTTGATGGCAACGTCGCGGATCCCAGATATGCAGGGAGCGGGGTGGTTGGCATATAGGGCTGTAAACCAAAATCGGTGCCTATCTGAATGCCGCCGATACGCGTTGGTCGGGACCAGATGAGTGAGCTTGTCAGGGTATCGCCAACGGTTAACGCCAACATCGTATCAGGAAATGAGGTACGCCAGTTGGTATCAAGGCGCTCAAAACTGTTATCGGCGTATTCCTCGGTGGAGTACTGCGTCAACTGGGTGGTGCTGAGCACGCCGGCAGCATTGAAGGCGCGAAGTTCACTGAAGGTATTTATTACGCTCTCATCCCCCTGCTGGGTATAGATATCATAATTGAGCAGCGCTCCGCGTGATGTTGTCGCCGTTGGCGCGGTTTCGATAGGCGAGTTAAGCTGCGTGGTGGCAAGTTCGAGTGAACTAAGTGGCGCAGTAAGCGAGAGCGTTTGCAACTGAACGTTGTAGTCAATGGTTAACTGGGGGATATCGTTCAGGCAGACGGCGTTAGTGGCGTCTGGAGCAAAGCGAAAGCCCATTTTACTCAGGGTATTAGCTCCCGCATAAAGCTTTCCATTATCGTAGCCAAAATGTACCAGCCCAACGGGATTCCCATTTAAGGTGACATCGAGATACAAATCGACTCCCGTAATTTGTGAGGTGCTATTAATAACACCATTCTCACTCTGGTTATTATTCAGCGTTTGTGCGCAAACCATTCCCGATATTAATACTCCATTGAGAAAGCAATATTTCACCAGAAGCCAGAATCTGTTACAGATCTTGTACTGTTTTTTGGCCATTGATTGTGACTTCAATTTTCCCGCCATAATGATTATTACTGGCCGACGGGGAGACTATCCAGCGCATTGTTGAGCCTGGTAAAACGTAGCCTAATAGTCCGGGTGTAATGACTTTTTTAGTACCGTCAGGGCTTATAAATGTTGCAGCAGATAACTGTGCATGCCCATTTCCCTGATTACTGACTTCAATGAATTTTTTGCCATCCAGTTGTTGTAATTTCCATTGCAGTTTTGCCTGCGTTTGTGCCGCTGATGTTGGTTGAATGAAAACGGGAACGGAATAATGCAGCACAAACTGAAGCTTATTTTTTTCTACTTTTGCAGGAGGTAACTCATCTATCGACAAACGATAAGCGTCTTCGGCATGTGCCGAGGGAGGGCTTGTGCGAATAACTCGAATCAACTGACGTTCTCCAGGGGCTAATGCCAACATCGGCGGGCTTATCACCAGCCCCTGAGAGGGGGAAAGTTTGTTGTCATAAGCACTTTGACTCCAGCGAAAAACCCGAACCTGGGCATTGAGCACATTCTCACCCGCGTTACTCAACCAGATACCATCGGCATTTTGCGTCGCTTGCAACGTTAACGTGACCGGGGCTATTTGCAGCCCACTGGCGGTGGCAAGGTTGGCGCTCGCAACCATCCCTAGCAGGCATGCGCAGGCACACTGCTTAACAGGCAGTTTTACTCTCATATAGCTTCCTGAAGTTAGTAGTTAACGTTAACCGTTACCGTGTCGGCATAGTCGTCAGGAGTGAAGTTGGCGCTCGGTGCGGTGGCATAAACAGTAAAAGTTTGCACCAGGCCGGTCCCTGTCGCTGCTACGCCATTCCCAGGTGCGGTGTCGGTGGCGGTATTTCCCCATACCGGACCTGTTGCTGACGTGCGATTTAGCTGATAGGGCACTTTATCGGTATTGGTGGCAGCGTTAGCCACAGAGGACATGGCGCCCGAGCCCGTCGTCGTCCCTCCATTAGCGGCCGATGGCGCCAGCCCGATAAAATAGGGCGTGGTTTTTGAGCAATTAATTGAAATAGTGTTGCTTGCACTGGTATTTGTCGCCGTGGTATTCACCGGACCAAGTGTGATATTTGAAGCCGAACCCGCAGTCACGGTACAGGCCTTTTGAATCGTCATCAGCACCTGAAATGTTCCGTTAACGGTTGCTGCATTTGCCACAGAGATAATGGAAAAGGCGCAGCAACAAAGAATTAAGCGTTTGTCTAAGACTAGAGCCATATCCTTTACCTTTTTCAAATAACCACATTTATTACTTTAGAAAAACAATAATGTGGCACAAGAAGACATAATTTAACCCTAGAATAAGTATTAGGTGTACGCCAGTTGATCTAATGAATTTTACTTAGGAAAAAGGTGATGTCGTCGACAAAAAAATAATACCAACGGGTGAGTATGTTGTTTTGTTTTTATGCTATGGCGGGTGTTAAGTCAGGAGAATAGGGGGCAACATATTCCTTGGATGGTACTCAAAATAACCACCCAAAAAATGAGAGTCGTATGATTTATCTTACACGTATTACGTATTGGCTACGGGCTGTGGAAAATGACCTTATAACCTTGCTCATTCCAGTGTTGTAGCAGTTCATTTTGTCTGCGGGTTGGCGCGATACCGGTCCAGACAAAAAGCGTTTGCCCAGGGAAAAGTTCAGGTCTTGGCGATTCAATGGGTTCAGCCAGAACGGCAATATGCCAACCAGATTGCGATAAACGCCAGGCTTCGAGCCACAGACGGGTTCTGTCTTCAACATCCCAGGCCAGCAGGAGAGCATCCTTTCCTGACTTGCGCCGCGTTTCAGACAGCAGTGTTGCAACATATTCAATCAATGCGCCATCAAGCATGCTGTTCATTATGCGGGATGTATTATGGTCAAGTATCAGCCGTTGACGTACGGGAAGATAAACGTGATCAATCAGCGCATCTACGGGGTGAACGCGACCGAGTGCGGTAATTTTGGCTCGCAGCTTCGGTGGATGTGCCATGCGAAGAATGCTCATCATCTCTTCTTGTAATTGATTCCAGTCGTCGTCAGCTTGACGGGTACTGGTTTCCAGCAATGCCTTAACTTTGCCAACAGGTATGCCATTGCTAATCCAACGTTTTATTTCTTCAATACGCTGAATATCTTCTTCATCAAAGAGTCGGTGGCCACCTTCACTGCGTTGAGGTTTGAGTAAACCGTAACGTCGTTGCCATGCCCGAAGGGTGACAGGATTTATCCCGCAACGTTCTGCGACATCCCCAATGCTGTAATAAGCCATAGTTCCCCCGGACACTCCTGATTCTCCGTCACCGATATGCGGTTCCTGCTACTTTGTACAACATTCATCAAATTGTACAAAACATATATAAGATTCTAGCAAAATTAAGATTTACTTTACTATCATGCAAGGAGTAAATGCTGTTTTTTTATGTTCAGCATGAGGGCGGTTGTGGTGATTGTTGATTTATAACAATGCGTTAGTTATTTTGACGCTGAGAAATCATTTTTCTCTGGCCATGCAACAGATGGAATACCATTCAGGCAGGCTTGTGCAAAAAGGTTACCCTGGAAGATTTCAATGCCCGCGGATTCAAGCCACATCCACTCTTCGGGTTTTTCAACGCCGACTGCGGAAATCATAATTTCCAGTGACGCGCAGCATTTGATAATTGCCTGAATGATAGCCTGCCGCGGTCCACTTTTATGCACATCCGTGATCAGCTCGCGGCTTATCTTAATTCGGTCGGGTTGAAAACGAGACAGAAGCTGAAGCCCGGCAAAACCTGCCCCAAAATGGTCTATCGCCACACAGATCCCCGCAGCCTTGAGTGACTTCACGGCCTGCGCGAACGTATCAAAGCGAGAAATAACTTCACTTTCGGTAAACTCTACAATGATTTGTTCAGGCACTAGCCCGTGCGCAGCGATTTCGTTTATAAGAAAGCTGACTGCATTGGGTTTGTTTACCAGGGTCATGGGGAGCAGATTGACTGACAGCATTTTGTCGTTAAGTCCCAGCGCGCTTGCCATTGCAAAAGCAGTCTTTTTGCTCTGCAGATCCGCGGTATACAGTTCCTCAGGATTTAAGTTGTCAAAATAAGTTGCGGGCGTTTCACCGTCTCTACCACGAATAAGTGCTTCCAGAGCAATGACGCGTTGCGACATAGGATCGATAATTGGTTGAAAAGCAAAGCTGAAATCTATATCGGATGGGAGTGTGTTTTCATCCAGGAGAGTACAAGAGTTGTCGGCAATAAAACTCCAGCAATCCGGCGCTGGTATTTCAAAATAGCTCGATTTTTCCGTCGCAAGGACAAATGTGCGGAAAAACTGTAACGCCCTGTCATCATAGGTGAGCTGAAATTTTGATGTTCCCTTATTCAGCACAGCTTGCAGAACGTCATTGCGTTCATGTTTTTGTAGATCAAATAACTCCATTCCCACTTTTCCGAATCTTCTCGCAGGAGCGTAATCACACATCAGCTCAACGATATTGAATCGCCACAGATAATCTAGACACTTCCGAGCCGTTGATAATACTGGTTTTCATATTCTGTCGGTGACATCTGATCGCTAGAACCATGCCGACGCTTACTGTTATAAAACATTTCGATGTAATCAAAAATATCACTGCGGGCTTCTTCCCGCGTTCCGTAGATCTTTTTCTTTATCCGTTCGCGTTTCAACAACTGGAAAAAGCTTTCTGCAACCGCATTATCATGGCAGTTACCGCGACGGCTCATGCTGCCCTCCAGGCCGTGTGATTTCAGGAAAGACTGCCACTCATGGCTTGTGTACTGACTGCCCTGATCCGAATGAACCAGCACCTGTTTTTGGGGATTACGCCGCCATACAGCCATCAGCAGTGCGTTCAGGACAATGTCCTTTGTCATCCGGGATTGCATGGACCAGCCGATAATTTTGCGTGAGAACAGATCAACAACCACAGCAAGATACAGCCAGCCTTCGTGGGTCCTGATGTAGGTTATGTCTGTTACCCAACGCTCATCAGGAGCATCCGGATTGAACTGTCGCTGGAGCCTGTTGGGCGACACGATACTGGCCTCGCCTTTACGTGCCCGCGGGCTCCGGTATCCGACCTGAGCCTTTATCCCGACACGTTTCATCAGTCGCCAGACTCTGTTCACTCCGCACTGTTGCCCGCTGTCCCGCAGATCCAGATGGATTTTGCGATAACCATAGACGCATCCCGATTCCAGCCAGAACTGTTTAATCTGTCCTGTCAGTCTCAGGTCTGCCTGATGGCGTTGAGAATGCGGCTGCTGAAGCCAGGCGTAAAAACCACTGGGATGAACATCCAGCACCCGACAGAGCAGGCGAACAGGCCAGCAACAGGTGTTGTCACGGATAAAGGCGTACCTCAGTCGGACAGCTTTGCGAAGTACGCCGCGGCTTTTTTTAATATGTCCCGTTCGTCGGTAACCCGCTTCAGCTCTTTCTGGAGACGACGGATCTCGGCCTGAGCATCTGACTGTTCTTTATTAGTGGAAGAATCCGGACCGTACTTCTTTATCCAGGCGTAAAGGCTGTGGGTGGTGATATCGAGACGTGTTGCCACGCTGGCAACAGAATAACCGCGATCAACAACCTGTTTGACTGCTTCAGTTTTAAACTCTTCGGGATAACGCTTACCGCTCATGGGCACCTCTCTTTAAGCCATCTTAAATGACTCTGAGGTGTCTGTTAAACCCGTGGCGATTCAGTGTTCAATGAACCGTATACTCATAGCGCTCTCATTTGGAGGGTATAGCCAGTATGTCGAAAGATTTTATAAAGTGAATGATTCGGTTAGACGGGAAAATTTCATTGTCACTTACTTTCATCAGCCTCAATTAGTTGGCGACACACAACTAAATTGAGTTCAACAAAATTTTCCCATGTGTAGAGATGGGTGTAATGAAGCGCAAATTGCAGATCAACCCTACATATATCTGGGCGCTCATTGTAGATGCTACACCCCTTGCTTGCAGAGTCATAATAGCGGCACGTACCATCGCCTTTGTCCAGAAAAAGCGTTTCTTTTGCTAGATTTACTCGCTGACAACATAGACCACACTTTGAGCATGGAAATGGTAATTGATCACTGTTGCAGTACATTTCTTTCACCCGTTATAAGGCTCACGATGATACGTGAGCCTGTTTTAATCTTATGCGTCAATATCGTCCAGATTGTCCTTTCTGCCCTCAGCAACATCTGTAATATTGATAATTCTACGTTCAGTTGAAAGTACCAGGTTTCCTTCTTGATCAAGGATCGGAGTATCAATCATTGCTTTCAATAATTGGGCATACTTAACAGACATGAACACGGCATCTTTGCACTCCTGCGGGAAGTCAGGGAAGTTTTCACCGTAGTTCTCCAGCGCATTCTTCATATCATAAACAGCGCTACGAAGAAGGCCACTCGTCAGAGAGAATGCATTATTTGCGAGTATTGTTACTTTTTCAATGGCTTGGAGTTTCCCTACCATTAATAAGCCTTCTTCGTAAATTGTTTGGGCTTGTTCCATGTTGCTACGTGCATTGTTCAACGCTGCTTCACCCTTATTTCCCATAATATGGCCGAAAATTGCCAGTGCCGGGCCTGCAACAATTCCCCCCAACACCATCATTCCTCCTGCCATACCAAAACCCCCCGTGGCTAGTGAACCTCCCCCTAGCCAGGCCAGGGTTGCGTTAGTTGCTGCGACGCCTGATAGCGAGGAGATAGCCGTTCCTGTGCTTGCAGTCGCCAGTAGCATCGTGCCGTTGTAGGCACCAAAAGCCAGCGCTGCGCCGCTTCCCATTCCTGCTCCAATACCCAAACCGGCATCTTTCAGAATCTGGTAATCCTGTTTAAGCGCTGACAAGGTAGTACTGGTAAAATCGCCCGCGTTGAGTTTTTCCAGTTCAGCACTGTTAGTTAGTTCAACATTTTTGAGACGTCCAAAATTAACAATGAAATCATTAATAACGCCGTTATACGCACGAAGCTTGCGCTGTCCATAATCTTCAATAACGTTATTTGTTAGCTTGCGGCCTGACTCTATTTGCGAACTAATATCGTCAACCATATTTTGTGCACTTTCATTAATGCTTTTTGCATTGCTGTGATCTTTGGCACCACCAACACCTTTAGCAATACCATAAATTCCAGCGGCAGCGGCTACTGCTCCGATAATAATAGGGATAGGCATACCATAACTCCTTCATTCAAGTACGAGAGCGAGTATTTTACTCATTTCAATGTTCAAGGCTTCGGCACGATCCAGAAGATCTTTAAAAATAAAATCTGGGATCTTAAAGTGTAACTGGATCTCATTCAATAGGTTCCATTCAATGCTGGAAATATGGCCATCTCGCAGAGCGACTAAAAAAAGCTGGAAAATGATGATTTTTACTGTTGCGGGATTATCAATTTTTTGATCATTAAGCAGTAGTTTTAATACTGAGGTCGCCGCCTGAATACGAGTCTCGGGCGCATCAATTTGAGAAAGTGGATAGGCTTTTAGTTTCTCAATTAATTGATGCTCAGTAGAATGACCATATAATCCATCTAATACGACTCCGAAAAAACCACCTGAAAAGCTCTGTTCCATTTGTTCCAGTAACTCTGTTTCCAGCGAATTCTTCTGAATTGTTAGATTATTTAGATCAGAGTCGGATGTTAGTTCATCCTTCGATTTTCCATTCCATATTAATTGGTTGTCAGATAACGTTATAAGCTTGGCAAGTTCCACGAGTAGGACCTTTTTCTCATCAGGCAGCATTCTAATTAGCATGGTATTCCCTCACTTTTCACAGCATTAATGGTTTGTTTGAACCCATGAATTCTTCGAATTCAGGCATAGTCTGAAACTGTAATTGTGCACCGAGTAAAGTGGCAAAATCATTAACGGCAAAGGCCAGGTCGTCAATATTATCGGTTCCACGCGAAATAACATTAAAGAAATGTTGGGTGTCTTTACAAAGTTGTGGGATTTCCCGAGTAGTAAACTCATCAAGCAATGTTTGTTGCTGTTTGATTTGTGCTCGAGCTTCACTCTCAATAGCGCTAATATGCGCCAGACGCTCACGTGAAAGTGTCACCTCACGTGCGGCCTCAAGAGCACTTTGATAAAACATAGATGAGAGTGTGTAACCAATCATACCGCCAATTGCCGCCCCTACAACCGGAACAGGAATCGCAATTTGTCCTAGCGCCGCCATCATTCCGCTAGAAAGCATACCGGAACCTTTTTCACCTATCTCATCCAGCAGTTCAGATTCATTAATTTCATTATTGATGTAACGCTTAATAGATATGCCAAGCGATAGGCAAATATTGACCGCTAGAACCGGGGCTGTCGTTCCGGCCATCGCCCGTAGTGCCTGCTTCTCTGATTGCTGCAAACCTGCTTTTATCGCTGATCCTGCAAATGCAGTACCATAGCCCAGCACCGCTGCTTTCGCGCTGTCAACAGTGATGTCTTCAATTGCTTCACCCAGTGCTTTCTTCTCCTGAGCGACATTAAAAATATTGATAACTAATGATATCACACCGCCAACAACAGCTCCTGTTTTAGCCCCTTCGATACCTGCTCTGTGACTGGTACGCGCAATATCCATTGCTGTTGCTATCTTAGGATGCTCACGGTAAAAAATGGCTTGTTCTGTTGTTAAACCACTATCAATCACATTGTCACCCAGTTGCTCGTAATTGTCTGCTTCCCGGCGGAGCTTATCTGCAATATCATGTTTTCCTGAAGCCTCAACCTTATCCGCCTGCTCGCGTAGATCAGAGGCTTGTTTACGGCAGTGTTCTGCTGCTCCTTTGTATTGTTCAGAAGGGAGTTCTAGCTTAACTCCTCGATAGCGGGAAAATTTACCGTCATCTTTTGTGATATCTTTAAAAAGTTGGTCTCGGTCACCTACAAATTTCATCTGGCTCTGAGAACCTTCTACAATCACGCCATCCTGAATCATCACACGATCAACTACGTTATGGTTACGGCCAAACTCAGGCAAATCATCGCTACGCCACGTTCGTGCAGTATCGCCATTTATAATTGCTTCTGCATTATCGCGACTGGTAGTTGCAATTTCGGCAGAGAAGCCAGCTTGTTGTTTAATATTCTGTGTGGCGTAATCGGGATTTACCTTATGTGAAGAGACGTCTGCAAGACCTTTTGCAAAACGTTGCCCTGTTTCATGATCAACACCTTGATAGCCTTTAATAAATTCAGCACCAGCGCTCCCATAACGTTTAACGATTTCATCCTGTGCAAGGGCAATAGCAGCACGGTTCTGCTCGAGCTCGATTTGCTCTCTGTTACGTTTATGTTTATCTACATTAGATGGAGATAACGATTCTTTTTTTTCTGGGTTATGTAACATAATTCACTCCTGCTGCTGGTTGTCAAAAGTAGTTCCATTGTATTGTGTTTTCAACTCTGTTATTTGCTGGTTAAGTTTCTGATAGAAACGCCGTTGTATCTCAACAGGAGAAATAATAATAAGATTTGGTAACCAGTAGCGTAACAGTGGAAATAATTGGTTTTCATGCGCCATTTCCGTTTGCACGATTAAGTCGCCGTTAGATTCTTGGCTGATTGTTTTTTGTGCGGGAAGTATTCTTCGACGCTGAAAGTAATAGCTTACATCAGCTGCGATTTTGACATGCACAATCTGTTTATTCATAGAGAACCAGACATCATCTTCCTCGATAAAATATTGGATAATGCTAGGATCTGGTGTGAAGTATTCATTTTTCAGTTTAAGCCAGTGAATTTTAGCTAGTTGAAATCCCTTGACATTCCCGTTCTCTACAGCCCCCAGATACCAAACACCTTTCGTGTTTATGAGTTTATAGGGCGCAACGGTCCGCTGTTTTTCTTTATAGTGGAACTCACAAATTTGATTCTCACGAATAGCTTTATCAAACAGACCATAATTGCATTCAAGCATACGCTTCGCTTGAGGATCACCTGGTAATGAACGTATATTCAATGAGGTGAAATCAGGCTGTGAGAATATTTTTTTTGTAGGGAATACATCCTCCATATCAAAGATTCTAACAAAATTTTGTAAATTATTCAGAGACATAGGTTTGGCGTAAGCAGGGGCCAGTCTATAAATGCCGTTTCCGTCATGGATTATGCGATCTCCAAGACGATTAAGATCACGATACAGTGTACGTTCGCTGATGTTGAATTCATCCATTAATTTCAGTCGTGATACGAAACCATGCTGATACAACTCCGCCACAATAGTGGTTATCCTTTGTGCCATGATTTCGTGTCCGCTCATGCATACGCCCCTCTGTAATTTTCCCTAATATTACTCCTCATAACTGACAGGTCATGTCAGTGTGTTTAAGGAGGCTCAGTTTTTTATCATACATGCATTGCAATGAACTCTGCGTTTTTTTTAAGAAGCGTCAACCATATTTTCCATACGCACTTGTAAGCATCCCGGTAAAACGGCCCATTCACTTTTAGAGATCTTTCTACATACTGATTATATCCCCTGAGGAGATCGCTATGCGTAAGATCCGATTCACTGAACACCAGATCATCGCCGTTCTGAAGTCCGTCGAAGCCGGACGTACTGTCAAGGATGTGTGCCGTGAGGTCGCTATTTCGGAGGCCAGCTATTACAACTGGAAGGCAAAGTATGGCGGGATGGAAGCGGTCGATATTAACAAATCAAAGACCTTGAGGATGAGAATCGACGTTTGAAACAAATGTTTGCCGACCTGAGTCTGGAAAATCGCGCGTTAAAAGACGTCATCGAAAAAGGCTTTAAAACCAGCGATAAAGCGTGAGCTCGTCAGCTATCTGACGGCACAATTTGCCATGAGTTTACGCCAGCCTGCAGGACGTTATCGCTGAGCAGGACGGTGTATTTTTATCAGCCCAATGCCGGACGTGATGAACCAGTGATCCATGCGCTGACTGAGCTGGCAGAACGCTATCCGCGCTACGGTTTTAAGAAGCTATTTCAGGTGCTTCGCAGACAGGGCAATACCTGAAATCATAAGCGTGTACACCGGATTTACTGCCTGCTGAAACTGAATTTTCGTCGTAAGGGAAAACAGCGGATGCCAGTACGTAATCCAACACTACTGGCGATGCTGCAAGCGTTAAACCAGAGCTGGTCCATCGATTTTATGCACGACGCGCTGGTCTGCGGCAGACGCTTCTGGACCTACAATGTGGTGGATGATTTTAACCGTGAGGCGCTGGCGATAGAAATCGACCTGATTATCCCGACTCATTGTGTCGTCTGGGCACTGGACAGGATCGTAGTAAACCGCGGATATCCACTGAAGATGCGGATGGACAATGGACCAGGATTAGTCTCACAGGCTCTGGTGCAGCGGGCCGAAGAGCATGGCGTGATGCTCGAATTTATCAAGCCGGGTAAGCCTATACAAAATGCTTTTATCGAACGGTTCAACAGGACATACCGGACAGAAACTCTGGATTTTTACCTGTTCAGAACACTGAATGACGCACGGGAAATTACCGAGCGCTGGCTGGTGGAACATAACAACGAGCGGCCTCATGAATCCCTGAACAACCTGACGCTGGAAGAGTACCGACTGATGGCTGAAAAGCCGGAAATCTCAAAAAATGCGTGGAACTAAAACAGGTGTGCATACAATTGCACTCACCAGCATGCTCAATTTTAGCTGCGTTTCTAAGGTGCTAGCAGGGGCGTTATGAAAACAAAAATCCACGCAGCTGCGTGGATTTTTTTCGCCTTCATTTATCTGACAAAGCTCCGGAAGCCTGATCAGACAGAAGAAGCAACTTAAACGTTGAACAGGAAGTTCATGATATCGCCATCTTTGACGATATAGTCCTTACCTTCGGCACGCATTTTCCCAGCTTCTTTCGCGCCTTGCTCACCTTTATAGGTAATGAAGTCTTCAAACGCGATGGTTTGCGCGCGGATAAAGCCTTTCTCGAAGTCGGTATGGATTTTACCGGCTGCCTGCGGAGCCGTGGCACCGACAGGAATGGTCCATGCACGGACCTCTTTCACACCAGCGGTGAAGTAGGTCTGCAGGTTCAGCAATTCGTAGCCAGCACGGATAACGCGGTTCAGGCCCGGCTCTTCCAGACCCATTTCAGCCATGAATTCTTCACGGTCAGCATCATCGAGTTCTGCGATGTCAGCTTCAACGGCAGCGCAAACGGCAACCACAACAGAACCTTCGGCAGCCGCGATTTCGCGCACTTTGTCGAGGTACGGGTTGTTCTCAAAACCGTCTTCGTTGACGTTAGCGATATACATGGTTGGCTTCAGGGTCAGGAAGCTCAGGTATTTGATGGCCGCTTTGTCTTCGTCAGTCAGCGTTTTCAGCGCGCGCAGCATGCCGGCGTTTTCCAGCTGTGGCAGGCATTTTTCCAGCGCAGCCAGTTCCGCTTTAGCGTCTTTGTCACCGCCTTTGGCCTTCTTCTGCACACGATGGATAGCACGCTCACAGGTATCCAGGTCAGACAGCGCCAGTTCGGTATTGATAACCTCGATGTCGTCAGCCGGATCCACTTTGTTATTAACGTGGATGATGTTGTCGTTTTCAAAGCAACGCACCACGTGGCCGATAGCTTCGGTTTCACGGATGTTGGTAAGGAATTGGTTACCCAGACCTTCACCTTTGGACGCGCCTTTTACCAGACCGGCAATGTCGACGAATTCCATCGTTGTAGGCAGGATACGCTGTGGTTTGACGATTTCGGCCAGCTGATCCAGACGCGGATCGGGCATCGGGACAACACCCGTGTTCGGCTCGATAGTACAGAACGGGAAGTTTGCCGCTTCAATACCCGCTTTTGTGAGCGCGTTGAACAGGGTGGATTTGCCTACGTTTGGCAAACCGACGATACCGCATTTGAATCCCATGTTTAAATCACCTTAATCTTTTGATATTCAACCTGTTATGGAAAACAGATTGTAGAAATGTAAATAACTTTGCCTATTATACACAGCACGCGAGAAAAATGCCGCACATCACTGCTTATTGCGCTTTAAAGGTGTGTAACCGGCTCGTAGCTTTGGTCAGGCCATCTTTGAACAAAATCTCGGTACAACGTGCCGCTTCGTCAATCGCTTCATCAATTAACTTCTGTTCTGAAACAGGCGGTTTGCCTAAAACAAATCCGACAACTTTGTTTTTATCGCCCGGATGGCCTATTCCAACGCGTAAACGATGAAAGTTGGGGTTATTACCCAATTTGCTAATGATGTCTTTCAGGCCATTATGTCCGCCATGACCTCCGCCAAGCTTAAATTTGGCGACGCCAGGAGGCAGGTCTAATTCATCGTGCGCGACCAAAATTTCATCGGGGTTAATACGATAAAAACTGGCCATCGCACCGACGGCCTTGCCGCTAAGATTCATAAATGTGGTCGGTACCAGCAGACGGACATCTTCACCTTCAAGCGTTACTCGGGAGGTGTAACCGAAGAATTTCGGCTCATCGCGCAGGGGGGCGCGTAATCTCTCTGCCAGTAGATCGACATACCATGCGCCTGCGTTGTGTCGCGTTGCCGCATACTCTGCGCCGGGGTTCGCCAGGCCGACAATCAATTTAATCGCCACGTGTTTTGTCCTGAGTGTTTCGATAAACGACGTGTAGTTTACTGTCTGACGGTGCGCTTGACAAAAAACTGCGTGCTTATCGCCAAAAGCTGAATAATTGCACAAATGGACTATTAGAAAATGAGTATGTTCAGTGGCTTATTTGTAAAGTTTTGTTGCATGAGTGTTTGTAATTGTGATCGCTCCCGCACTTGCGAACGGCAGTGTTGTCTATACTTTACACATAAGGATTAGGGGTATTCCCTGTAACAACCCAAAGTTCCGGAGGTGACACATGAAACGCAAAAACGCTTCGCTACTCGGTAACGTGCTCATGGCTTTAGGGTTGGTGGTAATGGTTGTGGGTGTGGGTTATTCAATTTTAAACCAGTTGCCGCAATTTAATCTGCCGCAGTTTTTCGCACATGGTGCGGTGCTCAGTATTTTTGTTGGCGGTATTCTCTGGTTAGCAGGTGCCAGAGTGGGTGGACACGAACAAATCAGTGACCGTTACTGGTGGGTACGTCATTATGACAAACGCTGTCGTCGTGGTGACACCAATCACCGTCATAACTAAATCCTCCCTCTGTTGAGAGGGTGGTGGTCAGAATGAAGAGCCTCGGTTATAAAACCAGGGCTCTGCTTGTTTATGATCATTGCTTAAACTGGATGCGACAGAATAAGAGAAGAATTATTCGAATAACCGGTAATGTAATGCTCTAATCGCGCTATCTGCATCGTCAGCCGGTAACAGGATGCACAGGTTGTCGTTCGATGCTCCATGGCAAATCATTCGTATCGTATGCTCTTCAAGCCAGGCAAAAACGTCTTTGCAAACTCCCGCAGCCTGTGTGAGTTGATTCCCCACCAAAGTGACCAACGCCAGCCCGGTTTCCACTTCTACACGACAGTGGGAGGATAATGCGGTAAACAATGCGGTGGTCAGCACATGGTCTTCACCTGAGGTTGCATGAGTGGCGTCCAGCGCCAGCGCAATACTATTCTCTGAGGTTGTAACCAAATCCACCGTGACCGCGTGGCGAGCTAAAATGGCGAAGGACTGCGCCAGGAAAGAGCAGGAAGGTTGCTTCTCCAGACTGTGTAACCGCAACAGCGTCTGTTTACGACGCACGGCGAGCGCACGATAGCGAGGTGGATTATCGGTGGTGTTGTGCACCAACGTACCTCCGGCGGCAGTATCCTTACTTGAGCCAACAAAGACCGGAATGCTTTTACGCATTGCCGGGAGTAGCGTAGCCGGGTGGAGGACCTTCGCACCGTAGGCGGCCATATCGCTGGCCTCGGAAAATGAGATATGGTCGATTCGTTTGGCCCGCGGCGCAATGCGTGGGTCGGTGGTGTAGATCCCTGCGACGTCGGTCCAGATGTCAACGCGTGTGGCGTGAAGCGCCTCACCGAGAAGCGTAGCCGTGTAATCACTACCGCCGCGTCCAAGCGTTGTGGTGTGTCCTGCGGCATCACGCCCGATAAATCCCTGAGTCACCATAATCGCTTGCTCAAGACGAGGGCGCAGGTGAGTCTCCACCTGGTGGTGCAGTGTGCCAAGCTCGGGTTCGGCGCAGCCGAAGTTCGCGTTAGTACGCATCACGCAGCGGGCGTCAAACCACTCGGCCTCGGCCTGCCGTTCACGTAAGACTTCAGTAAACAGTAGTGAGGACATCAGCTCGCCATGGCTGACTAATTCATCGCTTAACGCATCAGACGGTGAAACCATCGCCGTTTGTGCAAGACGATGTATATTGTTGAGAAGATTATCGATTTCCGTGCTGATAACGGAAGGCTGCTTCAGGCGGGAAATAATGTTGTATTGGATGGCGCGTAAAGTCTCAAGCTTATCTAATTGTTGATGCGTTTCCAGACCTTCAGAAAGCTCGACCAGTAAGTTTGTCACGCCTGCTGAAGCAGACAAAACGACTAAACGGACATCTTGATCAGCAAGGACAATGCTGGCGCTTCGGTTCATCGCATCAAAATCAGCGACGCTGGTGCCGCCAAATTTGGCAACGACGGATGGTGGATAAATGCGAGTCATAACAATCTCATATCAGGGCGCCATAAAAGTATGGCTAGAAAATTTTCATTCTCGGCATAAGGGAACAAAGTTCGCCTTACGAAATGTCCGCCCGCGAACATTTCTGCTGACAACCCAGGGTATACCTGTTGTCGATAACGAGTGTCGCCTGTACGCGTTACCGGGTGCTGCGCATTAATTTTATTTACAAAGCCTGCAAATAAGCGCGCCATACTAAGTGATTTATATTAAGGGATCGACTTTTTTATTCGATTTATAGGCAAATAAGTGAAAAATCATGTCGTAACAAGAAAGTGCCTACATTATTAATGGTAAAAACGTGTAAAAAAATAATAAAAACATGAAAATCTCATGGTTTTTATTACATTGTCTGCGTTGCAATTAGCGACAACATTGTTAATTAAATAGCTATATTTCTTTAGGATTTAGTAATGGTAGATAGTCTTTGTGCTTTGATTTTTAAAGGGAAAGTTGTTATTTCTGATGCAAAAAAATAAATGATTGAGTCCTAAGCTAAAACAACATATATTAGCCGCGCTTTTTTACAGGTAATCCTTATAACCATTTATTCAATCAGGCGTTAATCTACACCTGGTTGTAGGAGTGATATGATGACGGATAAAGTCCGTATTGATACTTTAAGTGCTAATTCATTACCACAGAGCAATGATACCTTTTTAGCAAGACAGGCTGAGTTTGAATCTAATGTCCGCAGCTATCCACGTAAACTGCCATTAGCAATCGCTAAAGCGCAGGGCGTCTGGATTACTGATGTAGAAAATAATCAATATCTTGATTGCCTGGCAGGTGCCGGAACCCTGGCGCTTGGTCATAATCATCCTGAAGTGCTGCAGAGCATTCAAAGTGTCATCACAAGCGGCTTACCGTTACATACGCTTGATCTTACTACCCCATTAAAAGATGAATTCTCATCATATTTACTTTCTTTATTACCGGGCCAGGGCAAAGAATATTGCCTGCAGTTCACCGGTCCGTCCGGTGCAGATGCTGTTGAAGCGGCGCTGAAGCTGGCGAAGAAAGTGACCGGCCGTTCCAGTATCATCAGTTTCTCCGGCGGCTACCACGGGATGACCCACGGCGCGCTGTCCGTGACCGGCAACCTGTCACCGAAAGAAGCGGTCAGCAATATGATGGCGGAAGTGCAGTTTATGCCATATCCGCATCAGTACCGCTGCCCGCTGGGTATCGGCGGGGACGCTGGCGTCAAAGCATTAACCTACTACTTCGAAAACCTGATCAACGACGTTGAAAGCGGCGTGCGTAAACCGGCTGCCGTAATCCTCGAAGCGGTGCAGGGCGAAGGTGGCGTGAATCCGGCTCCGGTCGAATGGCTGCAACGCATTCGTAAAGTAACCCAGGAACACGGCATTCTGCTGATCATCGATGAAGTTCAGGCTGGTTTCGCACGTACCGGTAAGCTGTTCGCCTTCGAACACGCTGGCATTGAGCCAGACATCATTGTGATGTCCAAAGCGGTTGGTGGCGGTCTGCCACTGGCGGTACTGGGCATTAAAAAGCAATTCGATGCGTGGGCTCCGGGCCACCACACTGGCACCTTCCGCGGCAACCAACTGGCGATGGCGACCGGTCTGACAACGCTGAAGATCCTCAAAGACGACAAGATTGCCGATAAAGTTGCCGCCCAGGGCGAGTGGCTGAAAGGCAAACTGACTGACCTGCAGAAACGCTACCCGGTTATCGGCCAGGTGCGTGGTCTGGGCCTGATGATCGGCCTGGAAATCGTGAATCCGAACGAAGCGCAGGATCATATGGGTTGCTACCCGGCTGATGGCGAGCTGTCTGCGTTGCTGCAGAAGAAATGCTTCGAAAACGGGCTGATTCTGGAGCGTGGTGGCCGCAACGGCTGCGTGCTGCGTCTGCTGCCGTCTCTGCTGATCACCAACGCTGAGCTGGAAATTTTCCTCGATAAATTCGAAAACGCCCTGCTGGGCGCTGGCGTGAAGCCGGTTTAAACGGAGTTGGATCGAATGTCAGACGTAAACCCGATTCTGTCCGGCTCGGCGCAAAGCATCGCCGCCTATCAGGACGCTATCGAGCAGAGTACGCAAGCGGTCGTTGAATGGTTGAAGCAGCCTGAGATGTATCAGGGCAAAACCGTTGAACAACTGCGTGAACGTATCAACCTGAATTTTACGTCTCAGGGCCTGGGCAACCAGGCCGCTATTGAGCGTGCGGTTGAATACTTTCTCAAAGACAGCCTGTTGGTTCACCATCCTCAGTGCGTGGCGCACCTGCACTGCCCAAGCCTGGTGATTAGCCAGGCGGCGGAAGTGCTGATCAACGCCACTAACCAGAGTATGGACTCCTGGGACCAAAGCCCGTCGGCCACGATCATTGAGATCAAACTGATCGAATGGCTACGTGAGCAGGTGGGTTATGCGGCAGGCGATGCCGGCGTGTTCACCAGCGGCGGCACCCAGAGCAACCTGATGGGCCTGATGCTGGCGCGCGACGCCTTCTTTGCTCGCCTGGGACATTCCATTCAGCAAGATGGTCTGACCGGTGATCTGAGCAAAATTAAAGTGTTCTGCTCTGAAAGCGCGCACTTCTCCGTGCAGAAGAACATGGCGTTAATGGGGCTGGGCTACCGCTCCGTCACCCAGGTGAAGACCGATGCGTTTTCACGCATGGATATGGCTGACCTGAAAGACAAGCTGGCCCAGGCGAAAGCCAACGGTGAGCAGGTGATGGCCATTGTTGCGACGGCTGGTACGACAGATGCGGGCGCCATCGATCCGTTAGCGGATATTGCGGCGCTGGCGGCAGAACATCAGATCTGGATGCACGTGGATGCGGCATGGGGCGGGGCGTTACTGCTTTCTGAGCAGTATCGTCACTTCCTCAACGGCCTTGAGCTGGCAGATTCCGTGACGCTGGATTTCCACAAACAGTTCTTCCAGACCATCAGCTGCGGTGCGTTCCTGTTAAAAGATGCACGCCACTACGAGCTGATGCGTTACCAGGCGGCGTACCTGAACTCTGATTTCGATGAAGAGGCTGGCGTACCAAACCTGGTATCGAAGTCGCTGCAGACTACGCGTCGTTTCGATGCGCTGAAGCTGTGGATGGGCCTCGAAGCGCTGGGCAAAAAGCAGTATGCCGAAATCATTGATAATGGCGTAACGCTGGCGCGTGATGTTGCTGAGTTTGTCAAAACCCAGTCGCATCTTGAACTGGTGATGGAACCACAGCTGGCAAGCGTGCTGTTCCGCTTCCGTCCTGAAAGCGACGATATGGCGTTCGTTGCGCTGCTGAACCAGCGTATTGGCGACGTGCTGCTGGCTTCAGGTAGCGCCAACGTCGGCGTGACAGAAGCGGATGGCATCACCTGCCTGAAGCTGACGCTGCTGAACCCGACGGTGTGCCTGGAAGATGTGAAAGTCCTGCTGGCCAGCGTGAAGGCAACGGCATTGAGCATTTTAAACGCGTAATTGCCCGGTGGCACTGCGTTTACTGGGTCTACGGGTTCGGTGCAATGTTTGGGTTTTGTAGGCCGGATAAGAGAAGCGCATCCGGCAATAAAAAGGCTCCCATTCACGGGAGCCTTTTTGCTATTTAATATCCGCTAAAGCGGCGTCTTTATTCGGGAAGAATGCCAGACGACCGGGAATCGGCTGAATACCGGCGCGCGCCATAGTGCGCAGCGGCTGAAATTCCAGGTTAGATACCCGCAGTTCGCAGCCTTCAGGCAGCTTTTTCACAAAGCGCTGGAAAGCGTCCAGACCGCCGGCATCCAGTACCGGGACCGCGTCCCACTTCAAGACTACGATGCGTTTACCTTCAATACGCGACTCGAGATCGGTAAATAATCCTTCCGCCGCGGCAAAGAATAGCGGGCCAATGACGCGCAACACCAGCACATCGTCCGGTACGTCTACGTTGACCGGCGCCAGACGCGTCATGCGCGCAATACGACGCATAAACAGTAGAGATGCAAGAACGATACCGACGCTGATGGCGATAACCATATCGAACAGCACCGTCAGCGACATACACATCAGCATAACGATGATGTCGTCTTTCGGCGCATGACGCAGCAAATCCACCACTTTATGCGCTTCACTCATGTTCCATGCCACCATTAGCAGCAGGGCGGCCATGGCGGAAAGCGGTAACCAGGAAAGCAGCGGTGCAAGCACCAGCAGGGCAAGGATCACCAGAATCGCATGGATAACCGCTGAGATTGGCGAGGTTGCACCCGCGCGGACGTTTGCCGCAGAACGGGCAATTGCCGCCGTGGCGGTGATACCGCCAAAGAACGGTGCGACGATGTTGCCCAGTCCCTGACCAATCAGCTCACTGTTAGCTTTGTGTTTGGTGCCGGTCATCCCATCAAGTACGACGGCGCACAGCAGAGATTCGATCGCCCCGAGCATTGCCATCGAGAAGGCTGCCGGTAACAGCGCCTGTAACGAGCTCCAGCTCAGAGTAAAGTTTGACTCTGGCATATTCCACGGTAATACCAGTTGCGGCAGCAACTGTGGGATACCATTGCCCTGCGAGCCGTCAGCCAGAATATAGTGGAACTGAGATCCGATGGTGGCGACATGGCCGCCGGTCAGGTTCACGATACCCATTACCGCACAGCCTGCCAGGAGTGCGGGAAGGTGGCCCGGTAATCGGATACCCAAACGCGGCCAGAAAATCAGGATCCCCAGTGTCACCACGCCAATTGCGGCATCACCCACGTTGATGGTCGGCAAGGCCATAAATAGCGCGCCCACCTTCTGCAAATAGTGCTCTGGCACGTGGGTCATTTGCAGGCCGAGAAAATCTTTAATCTGCATAGTACCGATGGTGATACCGATACCTGAGGTAAAACCTAGCGTAACGGACACCGGAATATATTCGATCAAACGACCAAAGCGGGCGAGGCCGAAAAGGATCAGGAATATCCCGGACATGAGCGTGGCAACCAGCAGGCCTGCCAGCCCAAACTGTTGCGACACCGGATACAGAATCACCACGAAGGCGGCGGTTGGGCCAGATACGCTAAAGCGCGAGCCCCCGGTAAGGGCGATAACAATCCCAGCAACGGCTGAGGTATACAGACCGTACTGCGGAGCAACGCCACTGCCTATTGCCAGCGCCATCGCCAGTGGAATGGCAATGATCCCAACCGTTATCCCGGCGATCAGGTCGCGGGTGAAGCGGGAAGCAGTATATTTTTCTTTCCAACAAGCGTCGATGAGGGCGCGGAAAGGCATCACATGTGAGGAAAATAATCTGTTCACAATAATGTTTCATCCATGGGCGCATCATCTGTCAACTGAATGGCAGGTGAAGGAGGCAAAAGTCATACAAATAAATATTACAGATAAAAAAACCCGCCGCAGCGGGTTTTTGAGCCGGGCTCGATTAATGCTCGAACATAGCAGAGATGGATTCTTCGTTGCTGATACGACGAATCGCTTCGGCCAGCATACCCGACAGGGTCAATGTACGCACGTTTGGCAGTGCTTTGATTTCGTCAGTCAGTGGAATGGTGTCACAGACAACGACTTCATCAATAACAGAGTTGCGCAGGTTGTTTGCCGCATTACCTGAGAAGATCGGGTGGGTTGCGTAAGCAAATACGCGTTTTGCACCACGTTCTTTCAGTGCTTCTGCTGCTTTGCACAGCGTACCGCCGGTATCGATCATGTCATCAACCAGCACGCAGTCACGACCAGCAACGTCACCAATAATGTGCATCACCTGAGAAACGTTCGCACGCGGGCGACGTTTGTCGATGATAGCCATGTCAGTATCGTTCAGCAGTTTAGCGATAGCGCGGGCACGCACGACGCCACCGATATCCGGAGAAACCACAATCGGGTTGTCCAGGTTCAGCTGCAGCATGTCTTCTAACAGGATCGGGCTACCGAATACGTTATCAACCGGTACGTCAAAGAAGCCCTGGATCTGTTCAGCATGCAGGTCAACGGTGAGGACGCGGTCAACGCCAACGCTGGACAGGAAATCAGCGACGACTTTAGCGGTAATCGGTACACGTGCGGAACGTACGCGACGATCCTGACGTGCATAGCCGAAGTAAGGAATAACGGCGGTGATACGGCCTGCGGAAGCACGGCGCAGCGCATCAACCATAACGACCAATTCCATCAGGTTGTCGTTAGTAGGGGCACAAGTGGACTGGATGATGAAAATATCACCACCGCGTACATTTTCATTAATTTGTACGCTGACTTCGCCGTCGCTAAAGCGACCTACAGCGGCGTCGCCGAGTGAAGTGTACAGGCGGTTGGCAATACGTTGTGCTAGTTCCGGGGTGGCGTTACCAGCAAAAAGCTTCATATCAGGCACGAGAAGAACCTCAGGCATGCGTCCATTGGTGGAAAGAATCTGCCGAAAACTGTGCGGGCCAGGCAGTATCCTCTCCATGCGGTGTATTAAAGAGCGCGATGCAACGTCTGGAACAGGGTGACGTTGTCACCGCAACTCAGCTTGCCCGGCTTACTCGTTATCCTTCGTGTTTCATGTTCGTTGGCATCAATTCCTCACATCAGTCACATACTTTTGTATGCTCCTGGCGGTTCGTCATTTCGCCATCTTCCTGAAACCAGAAGGATTTAGAGTAACGCTCTGTGCAATGGGGAGAGGTTGACGCCTTTCGCCACAAAGCCTTTGAGCCATTCCGGGGCTTGCTCAAGCACCTGGCGAGCACGAGACTCAGTGTCAAATTCAGCAAAGACACAAGCCCCTGTACCAGTCAGGCGCGACGGCGCGTATTCTAACAGCCAGGAAAGCGCCGCATCAACCTCGCGAAAACGTTTTCTTGCGATAACCTCGCAATCATTGCCGAATTCACATTTTAGTAACGTTTTTATTGACCTTTTTGGCGTGTTGCGCGGGAGGTCGGGATCGTTAAAAATCACCGGTGTCGGAATGCTGACTCCCGGGTGAGCAACCAGATACCACTTTTCTTCAGGCTCGACCGGCGTCAGAATTTCTCCTACGCCTTCGGCAAAGGCCGCATGGCCGCGCACGAACACGGGAACATCCGCCCCTAGGGTTAAACCGAGTGCCGCCAGTTCATCAATCGAAAGTCCACACTGCCAGAGATGGTTCAGCGCCACCAGAACGGTTGCCGCATTTGATGAACCACCGCCAAGACCGCCGCCCATCGGCAGGCGTTTGTCGATACTGATGTCCGCACCGCTCCCTTTGGGAAGGCGATTGCTTTCAGATGCCACCTTCATCAGCAAACGTGCCGCACGGACGATCAGGTTGTCTTCGTGCGCAACGCCTTCCACCGGGGTTAACAGGCGGATTTCGCCGTCGCCACGCAGCGCAATATCTATCGTGTCGCCATAATCAAGAAACTGAAATAGCGTTTGCAGCGAATGGTAACCGTCCGTACGTTGCCCAGTGATGTATAAAAACAGATTCAGTTTTGCCGGAGAGGGCCAATGAGTCATCATTTCACAATCCAGTTATCCATTTTTAGCTTAATACGCTGGGAGCCGTCCGACAGCTCCATGTTTGCCGGCATCGCTGGCTGCGTTTTGCTGTCGTAGGCGCTATAGACCACTTTCCAGCTTTTACCATCTTTGCTGTAGTTCACTTCACTCAGACGATATTGGTCGTCGAGCTTGTAATCAGTAGCGTCACCCGGCAGGCCAAGGATCCACTGGCGCAGGCTGTTCAACGGAATAGGCATGCCGGTCAGTTTGCCGATCATCTCTTCAGCGTCGTCGGCGGTGTAGTGCTTACCTTTGTTATCGACAAGTTCAACGTTGCCCGGCTGCGCGTTGAGTTCCAGTTCCGTGCTGCCCAGCGGGTTGGTCAGCAGCAGACGATAGCGATCCTGACCGGTTTGCTGCCAGAAAAAGCGGGCATACACTTTCTGTTGATCGGAGATATAAGCGAACGCACCGCGCGTCTGATATTGGTTCAGGGCGCGTACTTCCTGCTGGTGCTGGCGCCACTGCGGGGAATCGGGGCTTTTGCCGGGACCTTTCGGCGCGTTGAGGGTACAGGCACTAAGAACCAGGGCCGCAAGGGGCAGCAGGCGAATCAGGCGAAAATCAGGCAGGGTCATAATGATGACAAATCCTTGAGATACGTTGCAGTTATAACTCTCAATGCTAGCGCCACCATCTGACATCGTCTACGTTCAAGTTATCTTAAATCGCTTAAATTTGTGCACTAAGCTATTACTCCAAAAGGGGTCAGTCTCTTTTATTGACCGCACGCATCCTGTATGATGCACCCAGTCTAACCTTATCAACGCTGGTACTATTCCCGCACACATGACCCTTTTAGCGCTTGGTATTAACCATAAAACGGCACCTGTATCGCTGCGAGAACGCGTAACGTTTTCGCCGGATACGCTCGATCAGGCGCTGGACAGCCTGCAAGCGCTGCCAATGGTGCAGGGCGGGGTAGTGCTGTCGACGTGTAACCGCACAGAGATTTACCTCAGCGTGGAAGAGCAGGATAACCTGCGAGAAGCGCTGATTCGCTGGCTGTGCGAATACCATAACCTCAATGAAGAAGACCTGCGTAATAGCCTGTACTGGCACCAGGACAACGACGCCGTCAGTCATTTGATGCGCGTTGCCAGTGGTCTGGATTCACTGGTGCTCGGTGAACCGCAAATTTTGGGGCAGGTGAAAAAAGCATTTGCGGATTCGCAAAAAGGCCACCAGAACGCCAGTGCGCTGGAGCGCATGTTCCAGAAATCATTCTCTGTTGCTAAACGTGTACGTACAGAAACTGACATCGGTGCCAGCGCCGTGTCGGTGGCGTTTGCCGCCTGTACTCTGGCGCGGCAGATATTTGAATCGCTCTCAACGGTAACCGTGCTGTTAGTCGGTGCGGGCGAAACCATCGAACTGGTAGCGCGACACTTGCGCGAGCATAAAGTGAAGAAGATGATCATCGCCAACCGTACGCGCGAGCGTGCGCAGGTGCTGGCGGATGAAGTCGGCGCCGAGGTGATTTCACTGAGTGATATCGACGCACGTTTGCAGGATGCCGATATCATTATCAGTTCTACTGCCAGTCCGCTGCCGATTATCGGTAAAGGAATGGTGGAACGCGCGCTTAAAAACCGCCGCAATCAGCCTATGTTGCTGGTGGATATCGCCGTACCGCGCGATGTCGAGCCGGAAGTGGGTAAATTGTCTAACGCCTATCTGTACAGCGTTGATGACCTGCAAAGCATCATTTCGCATAACCTTGCCCAGCGCAAAGCGGCGGCGGTGGAAGCCGAAACGATTGTGGAGCAGGAAGCCAGCGAGTTTATGGCCTGGCTACGCGCCCAGGGCGCAAGCGACACTATCCGCGAGTATCGCAGTCAGTCAGAACAGATCCGTGATGAACTGACCGCTAAAGCGTTGGCCGCTCTTCAACAGGGCGGTGATGCGCAAGCCATTATGCAGGATTTGGCCTGGAAACTGACCAACCGCCTGATCCATGCACCAACCAAATCACTTCAACAGGCTGCCCGTGACGGGGATAGTGAACGCCTGAATATTCTGCGCGACAGCCTCGGGCTGGAGTAGCAGCACACCAATCTTATTTTTTACAGGGTGCATTTACGCCTATGAAGCCTTCTATCGTTGCCAAACTGGAAGCCCTGCATGAACGCCATGAAGAAGTTCAGGCGCTGCTCGGTGATGCAGGTACTATCGCAGACCAGGATCGCTTTCGTGCGCTGTCGCGCGAATATGCGCAATTAAGCGATGTCTCTCGCTGTTTTACGGACTGGCAACAGGTTCAGGAAGATATCGAGACGGCTCAGATGATGCTCGACGATCCTGAAATGCGTGAAATGGCGCAGGATGAACTGCGCGAAGCAAAAGAGAAATGCGAGCAACTGGAACAGCATCTGCAGGTCCTGCTGTTACCTAAAGACCCCGATGACGAACGTAACGCTTTCCTCGAAGTGCGTGCGGGAACCGGTGGTGACGAAGCGGCGCTGTTTGCCGGCGATCTGTTCCGCATGTACAGCCGTTACGCTGAATCGCGTCGCTGGCGGGTAGAGATCATGAGCGCCAGCGAAGGCGAACATGGCGGGTTTAAAGAAGTTATTGCCAAGATTAGCGGCGAAGGTGTTTACGGGCGACTGAAATTTGAGTCCGGCGGCCATCGCGTGCAGCGCGTACCTGCGACGGAATCGCAGGGGCGTATTCATACTTCTGCCTGTACGGTCGCTGTCATGCCGGAACTGCCGGATGCCGAACTGCCGGATATCAACCCGGCCGATCTGCGTATTGATACCTTCCGTTCATCAGGCGCGGGCGGTCAGCACGTTAACACCACAGACTCCGCAATCCGTATTACCCACTTACCGACCGGTATCGTAGTGGAATGCCAGGACGAACGTTCACAGCATAAAAACAAAGCCAAAGCGATGTCGGTGCTGGGGGCGCGAATTCGTGCCGCCGAAGTGGCAAGACGTCAACAGGCGGAAGCCTCTGAACGTCGTAACCTGTTGGGCAGCGGCGATCGCAGCGATCGTAACCGCACCTATAACTTCCCGCAGGGTCGTGTGACCGATCACCGCATTAACCTGACGCTCTACCGTCTGGATGAAGCGATGGAAGGCAAACTGGATATGCTGATTGAGCCGATTGTCCAGGAATACCAGGCCGACCAACTGGCGGCGTTGTCCGAGCAGGATTAATGGATTATCAGCACTGGCTGCGTGACGCGATAAGCCAATTACAGGCAAGCGAAAGCCCGCGCCGCGACGCCGAGATTTTACTCGAGTTTGTCACCGGTAAGGGGCGCACCTTTATTCTGGCGTTCGGCGAAACGGTGTTAACCGAGGCGCAGCGTCAACGGCTCGATACATTACTGGAACGCCGTCAGCGAGGTGAGCCGGTGGCACATCTGACCGGCGTGCGCGAGTTCTGGTCGCTGCCGCTGTTTGTCTCTCCGGCTACGCTTATTCCACGCCCGGATACTGAGTGTCTTGTTGAGCAGGCGCTGGCTCGTCTGCCTGCCTCTGCGTGTCGTATTCTCGATTTGGGAACCGGTACGGGCGCCATTGCGCTGGCGCTGGCAACTGAGCGTCCGGATTGCGCGGTGACCGCGGTTGACCGCATGCCCGATGCCGTGGCGCTGGCAACTCGCAACAAACAGCATCTGGCCATCGACAATGTTTGCGTGCTGCAAAGCGACTGGTTCAGCGCTTTGCAGGGGCAGCAGTTTGACATGATTGTCAGCAATCCGCCGTATATCGACGAACAGGACCCGCACCTGGCGCTTGGCGATGTACGTTTTGAGCCGCTATCGGCACTGGTGGCGGGTGAGCAGGGTATGGCGGATATCGTGCATATCATTGACGAGTCTCGACACATGCTAACGCCCGGCGGCTATTTGTTGCTGGAGCACGGCTGGCAGCAGGGACAGGCAGTCCGCGACGCCTATACTCATGCTGGTTACCAGGCGGTTGAAACCTGCCGCGACTATGGCGGCAACGAGCGAATTACGCTTGGACGCATCCCATCATGAGTACCTTCAGCGTGTTACTCAACGTCCATCTCATCAGCATTGCGCTTTCTGTTGGTCTGTTAACGCTGCGTTTTTGGTGGCGTTACACCGACTCGCGCCTTGCCTGCGCGCGCTGGACGCGCATCGTGCCGCCGGTTGTCGATACCGTTTTATTACTCAGCGGCATAGCGTTAATGGTTAAAGCGCACATCCTGCCATTCACTGAGCACGGGACATGGCTGACTGAAAAGCTGTTTGGGGTTATCATTTACATCGTTTTGGGTTTTATTGCGCTCGATTATCGTCGGGCGCGCAGTCAGCAGGCGCGATTAGTCGCATTTCCGCTGGCGCTGGTGGTGCTGTACATCATCATTAAACTCGCCACCACAAAAATACCGTTACTGGGGTAAGCATGAGGTCGTTAGCTGATTTCGAATTTAATAAAGCGCCATTGTGTGATGGGATGATCCTGGCGTCGGAGTCTATCCGTCTGGATTTTCCAACACAAACTGTGTATGACGAACTGGAACGTCTGGTTAGTCTGGCGCAAGAAGAAATTAGCCAGCTCCTGTCTCAGGATGAGCAACTGGAAAAACTGCTGGCACTTTTTTACGGCGAATGGGGGTTTACGGATACCCACGGCGTCTATCGTCTTTCTGATGCATTATGGCTTGACCAGGTACTGAAAAATCGTCAGGGCAGCGCTGTATCTCTGGGCGCTATCTTGTTGTGGATTGCCAACCGACTGGAGCTACCGCTGGTGCCGGTGATTTTCCCGACACAACTCATCCTGCGTATTGAATCGCTCGATGGCGAAATGTGGCTAATCAATCCGTTTAATGGCGAAACGTTAAATGAGCACACGCTGGAAGTGTGGCTGAAGGGGAATATCAGCCCGGTCGCGGAGCTGTTTAACGAAGACCTGGATGAGGCGGATAATGCAGAAGTAATCCGCAAGCTGCTTGACACGCTGAAATCATCGCTGATGGAAGAGCGGCAAATGGAGCTGGCTCTGCGTGCCAGCGAAGCACTATTACAGTTTAATCCTGAAGATCCGTATGAAATACGCGATCGTGGATTAATCTACGCGCAGCTCGAGTGTGAACATGTTGCGCTGACCGATTTAAGTTATTTCGTTGAGCAGTGTCCGGAAGACCCTATCAGCGAAATGATTCGTGCGCAGATTAATACTATTTCGCACAAGCAAATTGTATTGCATTGATTAATGACACTTTACCTACCGTTTAAGGCGATCCTATGAAACAAAAAGTGGTTAGCATTGGCGACATCAACGTGGCAAATGACCTGCCGTTCGTGCTGTTTGGCGGAATGAACGTGCTGGAATCCCGCGATCTGGCGATGCGCATTTGTGAGCACTACGTAACCGTTACTCAAAAGCTGGGTATCCCTTACGTGTTCAAAGCCTCCTTTGATAAAGCCAACCGTTCTTCCATCCACTCTTACCGTGGACCGGGCCTTGAGGAAGGGATGAAAATCTTCCAGGAACTGAAGCAGACTTTTGGCGTAAAAGTGATCACCGACGTTCACGAAGCCAGCCAGGCGCAGCCTGTTGCTGACGTGGTGGATGTGATTCAGCTGCCGGCATTCCTCGCGCGTCAGACCGATCTGGTGGAAGCGATGGCGAAAACCGGTGCCGTTATCAACGTGAAGAAACCGCAGTTCGTAAGCCCTGGTCAGATGGGCAATATCGTGGATAAATTCCATGAAGGTGGTAACGATAAGGTTATTTTGTGCGACCGTGGCGCTAACTTTGGTTATGACAACCTGGTTGTAGACATGCTGGGCTTCAGCGTGATGAAGAAAGTCTCCGGCAACTCACCAGTGATTTTTGACGTTACCCATGCGCTGCAATGCCGTGATCCGTTTGGCGCAGCAAGCGGCGGTCGTCGTGCGCAGGTTACCGAACTGGCTCGCGCCGGTATGGCGGTAGGTCTGGCGGGTCTGTTTATTGAAGCGCATCCGGATCCAGCCAATGCGAAATGCGATGGCCCATCCGCGCTGCCGCTGGCGAAACTGGAACAGTTCCTGACGCAGATTAAAGCGATTGATGACCTGGTGAAAAGCTTCGACGAGCTGGATACCGAGAACTAATTCATTTTTTGTGCCTGATAGAGCTTGCGCTTATCAGGTATACGAAAGGAAATAAGAAGCCGGACCCGACAAGTTATGTCGGTGTCCGGCTTTTTTCATCAGGCAAATATTGTCATCAGATAGGCGATAAACAGCGCCAGATGTGCCGCACCGTTAAGCACATTGGTGCGTCCGGTGGAGAAAGAGATATGGCACAGTACCAGTGAAGAAACCATCACAATCATCTCTGGCGCGCCCAGCGCAAACACCAAATCATTCCCGGTTGCCCATGCGATCAGCGTCACCACTGGTACGGTCAGTGAAATAGTGGCTAATACTGAACCGAAGAACAAATTCATCGCCCGCTGTACCTGATTGCTCAGAACCGCTTTCAGCGCGCCCAGCCCTTCAGGAGAGAGGATGAGTAACGCGACCAGGAAACCGGTAAAGGCCACTGGTGCATTCAGTTCAGTCAGCAATGTCTCCAGAGGGCTGGCGTTCATCTTGGTTACGGCGATAACGGCGATCAGATGAATGATAAGCCAGGCGGCGTGCCACATATTGCTGTGTGCTGACGGCTTACCGTGATGCGGGTCGTCATCGTCGCCTTCATCTTCATGCTCGTAAATGAACAGGCTTTGGTGCGTTTTGGTTTGAATCAGTAAAAATACGCCGTACATCGCTGCAGAAATTAACGCGACCAACAGCGCCTGCGCAGTGGTGAAATTAGCGCCCGGTAGAGCCATTGGGAACACCAGGACAATAATGGCCAGTGGGAACAGGGCAATTAAATACTGTTTAATACCAAACAGGTTCATATACTGAGTAGCAAATTTACGGCCACCCAACAGTAATGAAAAACCGACCAGACCGCCGGTGACGATCATAATGATTGAATACAGCGTGTCGCGCATGAGCGTAGGTGCAGCATCACCGGTCGCCATTAATGCGGAGATTAAGCTGACTTCGAGAATAACGACGGACAGACTGAGGATCAGTGACCCGTAGGGTTCGCCAAGTCGATGCGCTAATACATCTGCATGACGGACAACGCTGAATGCGCTGCTTAATATACCAATAAGGGCCAGCGCATTAATACCGATGACCACTGGTAGTGACTGACTGCTCCCCCAGAAGAACAGGACTACCAGCGCCAAAATCGGGAAGACGAGAGAGGTCTCCTTGTGGCGGGTTTTTACCGCCTCATGTACTTGTGTCATTGAACTAATTCTCCATCTCTGCAGGTATTTATAATTATAAAAGTATTAAAGAATGTAAAAAATAACAGATCTTTCGGTATTTCCGATCCGATTTTACGTAATTTTACGGCATGGACCAATTTTTGCATCAAAGCGAATAAAATTGCATATCTTGTTTATAGAATATTTAAATAACAAAGCATTAGGCTTTAGCGTCAACAAAAATTGCTGATAGTCCTGATACAAATGATAGTGCAGGACGTACCAACGCGAGAGGATATAAAATGCCGTTGACGCTTTGCTGGCTTGCAAGCGAGCGGTGAATTGCCTATTGTCCAGCTATTGGTTTCAAAATGAGCAGTAAAAAAGCCCGGAAGGCGTCAAAAAAGTTGTCGCAGGGAAGCAGCAGTGGCGGAGGTGTAAGGTGTTAACGCGTGATTTTTTATTGAATGCTGACTGTAAGACGGCATTTGGTGCTATTGAAGAATCACTACTCTGGTCAGCGGAACAACGGGCAGCCTCACTGGCCGCCACGCTCGCTTGCCGACCAGATGATGGACCGGTGTGGATCTTCGGTTATGGATCGTTGATGTGGAATCCGGCCTTAGAGTTTGATGAGTCCTGTACCGGGACGTTAGTCGGCTGGCACCGCGCTTTTTGCCTGCGCCTGACGGCGGGGCGAGGAACGGCGGGTCAGCCAGGTCGTATGCTGGCCTTGAAAGAGGGCGGACGCACCACCGGTGTAGCCTACCGCTTACCGAATGCGTCGCTGGAACAAGAGCTCTCTTTGCTGTGGAAGCGTGAAATGATCACCGGATGCTATCTGCCCACCTGGTGCCAGTTAGCGCTGGATGATGGTCGGACGGTGAACGCGCTGGTCTTTATTATGGATCCGCGTCATCCGCTGTTTGAGTCAGACACGCGCGCACAGGTGATTGCGCCGCTTATCGCCGCGGCGAGCGGACCTTTAGGCACCAACGCCCAGTATTTGTTCTCGCTGGAACAAGAGCTGGTCAAGTTGGGAATGCAGGATGACTGTCTTAACGATCTGGTGATCACGGTCAAACGATTGTTGGGAGAGAATCTGCCGGAAGGCGTTATGCGGCCAGGGTTTGCCTGAATCCAGCCGGGAACTGAATGCCCGAAAGCCAGGCGCTTTTCGGGCAATTAACGCTTAGGCTGCAATATAACTTATTGAATGCTCTAGCGACTGGCTGTGGCTGTCGATCAGCACATTCCAGATGCCGGTATAGGGCACGGTCAACCATGCGTTGTCACGATCCTGCACGCTTAAGATGTCGGACTGCGTGTCTTTGACGTGATTTTTCTCGCTCATCAGATGGATGTGACAGCGCTCGGAACAGCGCACAACCACCGTATCGCCACCAAATAACTTTAAACTTGCCTTCACTAATGCCATTTTTCACCCCGTTCTTGAAAACAACGTACTTTCTGTCGAAAGTGCTGCGTGATGTTGTTCACATTTCACTCATTGCATAACACCAAAGGGGGAGCAACGGGATGCTGATTTTGATCAAAAAATGGCATAACGATTAAACAAAAGTGACAAAATCCCTCAAAAGGATTGAAAGGGCGTGCTAACGTTCAACGAAACCGCGCCCATCTACGATTAAATCCGGAAATTATCGACACTTTCAGTGTTCTTGCCTGAAAGCGGTGTATCAGAAGGTCAGTACTTTATCTGCAGCCAGCGTCCATTGAGCCAGTTCAACCAGCGTGCCGACGGCTACTCCGTCAATTAACGGCAGCGTGGTGATTCCACGGCCATCGGTGCAGGTTTTGCACAGTTTTACCGGCACATTTTGCGCCGTAAGAATCTCCAGCATTTGCTGAATATTGTATCCTTCCGCGGGTTTTTGACCACGCAATCCCGCGGTTACCGCGTCCGACATTAAAAACAAACGCAGATCGAGATCCCCTTCCTGCTCGCGCAAGGCGATAGCCAGACGTAGGCTGTTAAATAACGATTCGCTTCCATAGGCTGCACCGTTCGCGACGATCACTATCTTTTGCATTTTTACTCCTTTTGCTGCATGTGAGCGTTAAAAACTGACACGTATGTTACACCTATTTCTAGATGCCAGGATAATGCCGAAAAAGGAAGGAAGGGCTGAAAATCAATACTGAAGACGTTATGGTTTAAGATAAGTATGCCGCTGTGGCTAATAGATATAAGAAACCACTAACGATTTGAGCCGTATTATTTATTTATCTCTCGCTGTATTTGCACTCTTGCCGTTGGCAGGCGGTACTGCCAGCGCGCAATCGTCATTTATTCACCAGGCGGAAAACCCTTTCGATAACAATAGTGATGGCTTACCCGATCTTGGTATGGCGCCGGAGTCGCGGGCAGGCGAAAAGCACTTTGCCGAAATGGTTAAAGCGTTTGGTGAAGCCAGCATGACCGATAACGGGCTTGATACCGGTGAACAGGCGAAGCAGTTTGCGTTTGGCCAGGTGCGCGACAGGGTCAGCGAACAGGTGAATCAGCAACTGGAATCCTGGCTCTCTCCCTGGGGAAACGCCAGCGTCGGGTTGCAGGTGGATAACGAAGGCAGCTTTACCGGGAGTCGGGGAAGTTGGTTTATACCGTGGCAGGATAATCAACGTTATCTTACCTGGAGCCAGTTGGGGCTGACGCAACAGGACAGAGGCCTGGTCAGTAATGCGGGGATTGGGCAGCGCTGGGTTCGTGACGGTTGGTTACTGGGTTACAACACCTTTTATGACAACCTGCTGGATGAGAATCTGCCTCGGGGAGGCGTGGGGGCAGAGGCGTGGGGTGAATACCTCCGTTTATCTGCTAATTACTATCAACCGTTGTCCTCCTGGCAGGATCGTTTTGCAACTCAAGAACAACGGATGGCTCGGGGATACGACCTGACCGCGCAAATGCGCATGCCGTTCTATCAACATCTCAATACCAGCGTCAGCGTGGAGCAGTATTTTGGCGACCAGGTGGATCTGTTTCATTCCGGAACCGGGTACCACAATCCTGTGGCGGTGAATCTGGGATTGAGCTATACGCCGGTGCCGCTGATCACCGTGACAGCACAGCATAAGCAGGGTGAAAATGGCGTCAGTCAGAATAACCTCGGATTAACGTTAAATTACCGTTTTGGCGTGCCGCTAAAAAAACAGCTGATGGTAAGCGAGGTGCCAAACAGCCGATCGCTGCGCGGCAGTCGTTATGACGATCCACAACGTAACAATCTGCCGACGCTGGAGTATCGCCAGCGTAAAACACTGTCGGTATTTTTGGCCACGCCACCCTGGGATCTCAAGCCTGGTGAGACGGTGGCGTTGAAGGTGCAGGTGCGTAGTTTGCATGGGATCCGTCGTCTGGCATGGCAGGGTGATACTCAGGCGTTGAGCTTAACGGCGGGCAGCAATAGCCGAAGCGCTCAGGGTTGGACGATTATTATGCCGAAGTGGGACAACAGAGAAGGTGCGACAAACCGCTGGCGGTTGTCTGTGGTGGTAGAAGATGAGCAGGGCCAGCGTGTCTCTTCCAATGAGATCACGCTATCACTGACCGAACCGTTTATTACCGTTTCGGAAAATGATCCTCGTTAACAATGACGCATGAGCGCGTTATCAGAAAATGCGTTCCTGGTGCACCCATACCGCGGCTTCAACGCGTGATTTGAGCTTCATTTTCTTCAGCATATGCTTCACGTGAACTTTTACTGTGCTTTCGGTGATGTCGAGGCGGCGGGCGATCATCTTATTAGGCAGACCCTGGGCGATGAGTTTAAGAATATCGCGTTCGCGCGGCGTCAGTTGAGTAACATCACGGTCGGACGTTGCGCGATTGGCGCGCAGGCTGGCGGCCAGAACCGGGGTTAAGGCTTCGCTCAGCACCATTTCACCAGCGGCAGCCTGCTGCAATGCTTTCAGTAAATCTTCTGGCTCCATATCTTTCAGCAGGTAACCGTCGGCACCACGCTTCAGTGCGGTAACCACATCTTCTTCATGATTGGATACGCTAAACACAACGATACGGCCCGACAGTGATTTTTCACGCAGCTTATCGAGGGTTTCCAGACCGTTCATGCCGGGCATGTTGAGATCAAGCAGGATCAGATCGGGATCAAGGGATTCAGCCAGCTCGATATCCTGCTCACCATTGCTGGCTTCGCCGACAACGGTAATATCGGGCGCCATGCTGACAAGCTGTTTTACACCGGTTCTCAGCATCGGATGATCGTCGATCAACAGGATAGTTGCCGGTTCCAGATTACTCATGGGTATCTCCTTGGACTTCTGTGAAGTTTGTTTCGGGAATAAAAGTGACAGCAACTTCAGTACCGCCCGTCTCGCGACGGCGTACGCGGCAATCGCCGCGCAAGCTCTGCGCGCGGTCGCGCATTATTATCATGCCGTAGTGGTTACTGCGTTCGGCGTTTTCCGGTACGCCGCAGCCGTTATCTTGCACTGTCAGTTTGACCTGCTTGCCATTTTGCACCACCGTCACGACCACTTCATTGGCCTTAGAGTGTTTCAGTGCGTTGCTCAGGGCTTCGCGCGCAATTTGTAGCAGGTGAATCGCCTGATGCGAAGGGACCAGGCGTGGCGGTAGCTGATAATCCAGCTTAACCGTAAATCCAAAACGGGCGCTGTACTCCTGACAGCTGGCTTCCAGCGCCGGTCGTAATCCAGGTTCCGTGAGCTGTAAACGGAAGGTGGTTAACAGTTCTCGCAGTTGTGCCCATGAAGCATTTAGCTCGTTACGAATCTGGCTGAGCAACTCGCGACAGTTATCTGAAAGCGCATCGCCCTGCATCTGTAAACAGCTAACCTGCATCTTCATACAAGAGAGCGATTGTGCAATAGAATCATGAAGTTCGCGCGCAATGGTGGCACGCTCTTCCATCACAATCAACTGCTGTTGACGCTCCTGATGCCTGTCGAGCGCAAGCGTTGCGGTCAGTTGCTCAACCAGAGTATCAACCAGCTGCTGCTGATCGTGGCTGAGATGGCGTCCGTTCGGCAAGGTGGCGAGTAGAATACCATACTGGGTATGCGCATCGGTCAGCCGCCATTTCAATGTAATCCCGCCGTCAATCGCGGGCAGCGTTCCGCGAGGACACAGATGGCAACCTTTCTCATCACAGCTGGCATTTGACTGACAGGTAAATTCCTGATGATTGTCTTCATCTTCCAGGTCATAAACCCGGAGCTCAATATCATGCAGCAAGGTCAAATTTTGCAAACCATTCAGTACCGGAGAGAGGCGTTCGCACAACGGCACCTGAGAGTGCAGGCGGCGGTTAGCTTGCCACAGAAAAGAAAGAATCTGATTTTTGTGCTCCAGCCCCGCCGTTTTCTCCTGTACTCGCTGTTCCAGCACAGCGTAACTTTCGGCCAGTTCTTCCGACATATTATTTAGCGCCGAGCCCAAAGCCGCCATCTCATTACGACCGCTGATATGCGCGCGTTGGGTAAAATCACGCTGGCTGACGGCTCGCGCCATCGACAGCAGCTGTTTCCACGGTTCTAACAGGCGCACGCGCAGCCAGATAATGGTGAAAACCAGCAGCAATGCCATAAATACGGCCATCAGGCGATGCAGCAGGACGACGCGTTCAATGCGTAATTCGGTGGTATGGTCAAAGGCGGTAACCAATTTATCCAGTCCGCCCACAAAGCGCGTCACATCCTGCGCTACCGCATCAGGCGTTTGCGCATGCGCAAGTCCCGGCGCAAGTTCAGTGTGCCAGTAATCCTGTAATGCTTTTAACTGCGCCTGTTGTCCGTCTCGCTTTGCGGCACGCGTTAACTCCGGGCTAAACGCCGTTTGCTCCATTTCATCCAGCAGCGGTTGATCGCTAGCGTCCAGCGGTACGGCTGCCAGCAGGCGATAACTCTGCATGCGCAGCGATCCCGCTTTGTTGATTGCATGGGCGCTACCCTGAACGCCCTGAACCAGCCAGCCGGAGACAGCCATACCCGCCACGCCGATGGCTGTGGACAATAAAACAATCAGCGCCACCTGGTTGACCAGCGTAAGCGGGGAGAGACAACGTTTAAACATGGTGACTTGTTCCTTCGGGTTTTCGTCGAACAGAAAACCTTATTGAATGACGATTCTGCTGCAGGCAGTGGCGTTATTCTCGGCGATACACTGGAGTATACCCATACCTCAAACGGGCTACCTCTTAATTGCCAGTGGAGGGAGAGATCCTGGGCGAGGGGGAGTAGGGGGCGACAGAAGCGTGAAAAACCACATCTTTTTTACCGAAGTTATGTACTCATTAAGGGTAATAATAAATTTTAGGCATGAATAATGACACCTTTTCCTTTGATTTATATCAACTTACCTCCAGCTGTAAACCCTAATGTTGCAGGCATCGAAACAAGTATCAGAGGTGTCTATGAGTCACTCATCTGCCCCGGAAAGGGCATCTGGAGCTGTAATTACCGAATGGCGGCCGGAAGATCCCGCCTTCTGGCAGCAGCGTGGTCAACGAATCGCCAGCCGTAATCTGTGGATTTCCGTCCCTTGCTTGCTGCTGGCGTTTTGCGTGTGGATGTTATTTAGCGCCGTGGCGGTGAACTTACCGAAAGTCGGATTTGATTTCACCACTGAACAGCTGTTCATGCTGACGGCATTACCTTCGGTGTCCGGCGCGCTGCTGCGTGTTCCGTACTCCTTTATGGTCCCCCTGTTTGGTGGACGTCGCTGGACGGCATTTAGCACCGGCATCCTGATCATTCCTTGCGTATGGTTAGGTTTTGCGGTGCAGGATACCTCCACGCCGTTTAGTACCTTTATTATTATCTCCCTGCTGTGCGGCTTCGCTGGTGCGAACTTTGCGTCCAGTATGGCAAACATCAGCTTCTTCTTTCCAAAACAGAAACAGGGCGGCGCGTTGGGTCTGAACGGTGGCCTGGGCAACATGGGCGTCAGCGTGATGCAGCTGGTCGCGCCGCTGGTGGTTTCATTGTCAATCTTTGCCGCATTTGGTAGCCACGGGGTTGAACAACCGGATGGTACACAGCTGTATCTGGCAAACGCCGCATGGATTTGGGTGCCGTTCCTCGCTATTTTCACGCTGGCCGCATGGTTCGGTATGAACGAACTGGCAACCTCCAAAGCCTCGCTGAAAGAGCAATTGCCGGTGCTGAAACGCGGGCATTTGTGGATTATGAGCCTGCTGTATCTGGCGACCTTCGGTTCCTTTATCGGTTTCTCAGCTGGATTTGCGATGCTGTCGAAAACGCAGTTCCCTGAGGTGCAGATCCTGCATTACGCCTTCTTTGGCCCGTTCATTGGTGCGCTGGCGCGTTCTGCGGGCGGCGCAATCTCTGACCGTCTGGGCGGGACCCGCGTCACGTTGGTGAACTTCATTCTGATGGCTATTTTCAGTGCCTTACTGTTCCTGACGCTGCCATCAAACGGTGTCGGCGGCAACTTTATCGCCTTCTTTGCGGTATTCCTGGCATTGTTCCTGACGGCTGGTCTGGGGAGTGGTTCAACCTTCCAGATGATCTCTGTAATCTTTCGCAAACTGACGATGGACAGAGTAAAAGCTGAAGGTGGTTCAGAGGAGAAAGCGATGCGCGAGGCGGCAACCGATACGGCGGCAGCGTTGGGCTTTATCTCTGCTATTGGTGCGATCGGCGGCTTCTTTATCCCGAAAGCATTTGGCACGTCCCTGGCATTAACCGGTTCTCCGGTCGGTGCGATGAAAGTATTTCTGATCTTCTATGTCGCTTGTGTGGTTATCACCTGGGCGGTATACGGACGTCATTCTAAAAAGTAAAAAAGTGGTATACACAAAATCATTCTAACTGCATCAAGGCGACAAGTGAGAAATCCCCAGGAGCTAACAGAAGTAAGTGACTGGGGAGAACGAGCGCAGCCAACGCGAAGCAGTTTGAAGGATGAAGTGTAAGTTGATTATCCATTGCGCGGTGTTAGACCGCGCTTTTTTTTGTCTGTAATTAGTTACAACATACTTTTGTATTGTGGCATGACAACAGCCTGTGAGAACGGCGTACGCAACATGCTAAGCAGGGGGGATACCCCTTAATACCCACTTATAAAGAATTTAACATTTGCATGATAATTGAATTATTAAAAATCCTTTAAATTCAATTTATTACGTTAAATATCAATATCCCACTTTGGGGGTATGTAAAAACCAACCCTCATTTTTCATCCCTGCCTGCCTTGATCGTTATCAATTCTCACGCCCTTTCAGAGCGTTACCTTCGCTCTCAATCAAGCAATGTCGATTTATCAGAGAGCCGTCAGGCTCCTACAGGAGAAAACCGATGAGTAAATTCCTGGACCGGTTTCGCTACTTCAAGCAGAAGGGCGAAACCTTTGCCGATGGGCATGGCCAGCTTCTCAATACCAACAGGGACTGGGAGGACGGATACCGCCAGCGTTGGCAGCATGACAAAATCGTGCGTTCAACCCACGGGGTAAACTGCACTGGCTCATGCAGCTGGAAAATCTATGTGAAAAATGGTCTGGTGACCTGGGAAACCCAGCAAACCGATTATCCGCGTACCCGTCCGGACCTGCCAAACCACGAGCCTCGTGGTTGCCCTCGTGGTGCAAGCTATTCCTGGTATCTCTACAGCGCTAACCGTCTGAAATACCCGCTGATGCGCAAACGCCTGATGAAAATGTGGCGTGAAGCGAAAAGACTGCACAGCGATCCGGTAGACGCATGGGCCTCCATCATCGAAGACGCCGATAAAGCAAAAAGCTTCAAACAAGCGCGTGGTCGTGGTGGTTTCGTGCGTTCTTCCTGGCAGGAAGTGAATGAGCTGATTGCCGCTTCTAACGTTTACACCGTTAAAACCTACGGTCCTGACCGCGTGGCGGGCTTCTCGCCGATCCCTGCGATGTCGATGGTTTCCTACGCCTCCGGTGCACGATATCTGTCGCTGATTGGCGGCACCTGCCTGAGCTTCTACGATTGGTACTGTGACTTGCCGCCTGCGTCTCCGCAGACCTGGGGTGAGCAGACTGACGTTCCGGAATCTGCCGACTGGTATAACTCCAGCTACATCATCGCCTGGGGTTCCAACGTTCCGCAGACCCGTACCCCAGATGCGCACTTCTTCACGGAAGTTCGCTACAAAGGGACTAAAACGGTCGCCATCACCCCGGATTACGCTGAAATCGCTAAACTCTGCGATCTGTGGCTGGCTCCGAAGCAGGGCACCGATGCCGCAATGGCGCTGGCAATGGGCCACGTCATGCTGCGCGAGTTCCACCTTGATAACCCGAGCCAATACTTCACCGACTACGTGCGTCGTTACACCGACTTCCCGATGCTGGTGATGCTCGAAGAGCGTGACGGGTATTATGCGGCGGGTCGTATGCTGCGTGCCGCCGATCTGGTTGACTCCCTGGGTCAGGAAAATAATCCAGAGTGGAAAACTGTTGCCATCAATACCGACGGCGAAATGGTTGCGCCAAACGGTTCAATTGGTTTCCGTTGGGGTGAAAAAGGTAAATGGAACCTTGAACAGCGCGACGGCACGTCCGGTAACGAAACCGAACTGCAGCTCAGCCTGTTGGGCAGCCAGGACGACATCGCTGAAGTCGGCTTCCCGTATTTTGGCGGCGAAGGCACCGAGCACTTTAGCAAAGTTGAACTGGAAAATGTTCTGCTGCACAAACTGCCGGTAAAACGCCTGCAACTGGCAGATGGCAGCACCGCGCTGGTGACCACCGTTTACGATCTGACCATGGCCAACTACGGTCTGGAACGCGGTCTGAACGATGAAAACTGCGCCTCCAGCTACGACGATATCAAAGCGTATACCCCGGCATGGGCAGAGAAAATCACTGGCGTATCGCGCGCTCAGATCGTGCGTATTGCCCGTGAATTTGCCGATAACGCAGATAAAACGCACGGCCGCTCAATGATTATTGTCGGCGCGGGTCTGAACCACTGGTACCACCTCGATATGAACTATCGTGGTCTGATTAACATGCTGGTGTTCTGCGGCTGCGTCGGTCAGAGCGGCGGCGGCTGGGCGCACTACGTGGGCCAGGAAAAACTGCGTCCGCAGACCGGCTGGCAGCCGCTGGCGTTTGCCCTTGACTGGCAGCGTCCGGCGCGTCACATGAACAGTACGTCCTACTTCTATAACCACTCCAGCCAATGGCGCTATGAGACGGTTACGGCACAGGAACTGCTGTCCCCGATGGCAGACAAATCCCGCTATAGTGGCCATTTGATTGACTTTAACGTACGCGCTGAACGTATGGGCTGGTTGCCATCTGCGCCGCAATTGGGTACTAACCCGCTGTACATTGCGCGTGAGGCGGAAAAAGTCGGGATGACACCGGTGGATTACACCGTTAAATCTCTGAAGGAAGGTTCTATTCGCTTTGCGGCTGAACAACCAGAGAACGGTAAAAACCATCCGCGTAACCTGTTTATCTGGCGTTCTAACCTGCTCGGCTCTTCCGGTAAAGGCCACGAGTACATGCTGAAGTATCTGCTGGGTACTGAACATGGTATTCAGGGGCTGGATCTGGGTAAACAGGGGGGCGTGAAGCCAGAAGAAGTGGAATGGCAGGATAACGGACTGGACGGCAAGCTGGATCTGGTCGTCACCCTGGACTTCCGTCTGTCGAGCACCTGTCTGTACTCCGACATCGTGCTGCCGACCGCCACCTGGTATGAAAAAGACGATATGAATACCTCGGATATGCATCCGTTTATTCACCCGTTGTCTGCCGCCGTTGACCCAGCCTGGGAATCGAAGAGCGACTGGGAAATCTACAAGGCTATCGCCAAGAAATTCTCTGAAGTTTGCGTGGGTCACCTTGGCAAAGAAACCGACGTAGTGACGTTGCCTATCCAGCACGACTCGGCCGCCGAACTGGCGCAGCCGTTGGATGTTAAAGACTGGAAGAAAGGCGAATGCGATCTGATTCCAGGCGTTACCGCGCCGCACATCATGACAGTTGAGCGTGATTACCCGGCAACCTACGAACGCTTCACGTCCATCGGCCCACTGATGGATAAAGTCGGGAACGGCGGGAAAGGGATTGCCTGGAACACCCAGAGCGAAATGGATCTGCTGCGCAAGCTCAATTACACCAAGGCTGAAGGCCCGGCAAAAGGCCAGCCGATGCTGAATACGGCGATTGATGCCGCTGAGATGATCCTCACCCTGGCACCGGAAACCAACGGTCAGGTGGCGGTAAAAGCCTGGGCAGCGCTGAGTGAATTTACCGGCCGTGACCATACGCATCTGGCGCTGAATAAAGAAGACGAGAAAATCCGCTTCCGCGATATTCAGGCGCAGCCGCGCAAAATTATCTCCAGCCCGACCTGGTCAGGACTGGAAGATGAACATGTTTCTTACAACGCTGGTTACACCAACGTTCACGAGCTGATCCCATGGCGTACGCTGACTGGTCGCCAGCAGCTGTATCAGGATCATCAGTGGATGCGAGACTTCGGTGAAAGCCTGCTGGTTTACCGCCCACCAATTGATACTCGTTCGGTGAAAGAGGTGATGGGCGAGAAATCAAATGGTAACCCTGAAAAAGCGCTCAACTTCCTGACGCCACACCAGAAGTGGGGTATCCACTCCACCTACAGCGATAACCTGCTGATGCTGACGTTAGGCCGCGGCGGTCCGATCGTGTGGATGAGCGAAGCGGATGCGAAAGATCTGGGTATCGAGGATAACGACTGGATCGAAGTCTTTAACAGTAACGGGGCACTCACCGCCCGTGCGGTTGTGAGTCAACGTGTCCCGGCCGGGATGACCATGATGTACCACGCCCAGGAACGTATTGTGAATATTCCGGGGTCGGAGATTACCGAGCAGCGCGGCGGGATCCATAACTCGGTGACCCGTATCACACCAAAACCGACGCACATGATTGGTGGTTATGCCCACCTGGCCTACGGCTTTAACTACTACGGCACCGTAGGTTCGAACCGTGATGAGTTCGTGGTGGTTCGTAAGATGAAGAACATTGACTGGTTGGATGGCGAAGGCAATGACCAGGTACAGGAGAGCGTAAAATGAAAATTCGTTCACAAGTCGGCATGGTGCTGAATCTCGATAAGTGCATCGGTTGCCACACCTGTTCAGTAACCTGTAAAAACGTCTGGACCAGCCGTGAAGGTGCGGAGTATGCCTGGTTTAACAACGTTGAAACCAAACCGGGTACTGGCTTCCCCACTGATTGGGAAAACCAGGAAAAATGGAAGGGCGGTTGGATCCGTAAGATCAACGGTAAACTGGTGCCGCGCATGGGTAACAAAGCGCTGCTGCTGGGCAAAATTTTTGCTAACCCGCATTTGCCAGGTATTGATGACTACTACGAACCGTTTGACTTCGATTACCAGACTCTGCACAACACCCCGGCAGACAGCAAAGCGCAGCCGATTGCCCGCCCGCGCTCGCTGATCACCGGTCAGCGTATGGATAAAATCACCAAAGGTCCGAACTGGGAAGATGACCTCGGCGGTGAGTTCGAGAAGCTGGCGAAAGACAAAAATTTCGAGAACATGCAGAAGGCGATGTACGGTCAGTTCGAAAACACCTTCATGATGTATTTGCCGCGTCTGTGCGAGCACTGCCTTAACCCGGCGTGCGTGGCGACTTGCCCGAGCGGTGCCATCTACAAGCGTGAAGAAGATGGCATCGTGCTGATCGATCAGGACAAATGCCGCGGCTGGCGTATGTGCATCACCGGTTGCCCGTATAAAAAAATCTACTTCAACTGGAAGAGCGGTAAGTCAGAGAAGTGCATTTTCTGCTATCCACGTATTGAAGCCGGTCAGCCGACCGTGTGCTCCGAAACCTGCGTCGGTCGTATCCGTTACCTCGGCGTACTGCTGTATGACGCGGATGCGATTGAAAGCGCGGCAAGCACCGAGCATGAGAAAGATCTGTACCAGCGTCAACTGGACGTGTTCCTCGATCCGAACGATCCGGCTGTTATTGAACAGGCGCTGAAAGATGGTATTCCGCTGAGCGTTATCGATGCCGCACAGCAGTCTCCGGTTTATAAAATGGCGATGGACTGGAAGTTGGCGCTGCCGCTGCATCCGGAATACCGCACATTGCCGATGGTTTGGTACGTGCCGCCATTGTCACCGATTCAGTCTGCCGCCGATGCGGGCGAGCTGGGCAGCAACGGTATACTGCCGGACGTTGACAGTTTGCGTATCCCGGTTCAGTACCTGGCGAACCTGCTGACCGCAGGCGATACTCAGCCGGTGCTGTTGGCGCTGAAACGTATGCTGGCAATGCGTCACTACAAACGTACGGAAACCGTTGACGGTAAAGTCGATACCCGTGCGCTGGAAGAGGTGGGCTTGAGCGAAGCGCAGGCACAGGAAATGTATCGTTATCTGGCGATCGCGAACTACGAAGATCGTTTCGTGGTACCGAGCAGCCATCGTGAACTGGCGCGTGACGCGTTCCCGGAGAAAAGCGGTTGTGGCTTTACCTTCGGTGACGGTTGCCACGGTTCTGATACTAAATTCAATCTGTTCAACAGCCGCCGCATCGACGCTGTCGATGTGACCAGCAAAACGGAGCCGCACCAATGATTGAACTCGTCATTGTTTCGCGTTTGCTCGAGTACCCGGATGCTGCCCTGTGGCAGCATCAGCAGGAACTTTTCGATGCACTCGCGTCATCTGAGAACCTGGATAAAGAGGATGCCCAGACTCTGGGCGTTTTCCTGCGCGATCTAATCGCGCAAGACGTGCTGGATGTGCAGGCAAGTTACAGCGAACTGTTTGATCGTGGCCGTGCCACCTCGCTGCTGCTGTTTGAACATGTACACGGTGAATCCCGCGATCGCGGTCAGGCGATGGTTGACCTGATGGCACAGTATGAACAGCACGGTTTGCAGCTCGACAGCCGCGAACTTCCCGATCATCTGCCGTTGTATCTGGAATATCTTGCGCAACTGCCGAAAAGCGAAGCGCTAGGTGGCTTGCAGGATATTGCGCCGATCCTGGCTTTGCTCAGCGCTCGTTTGCAGCAGCGTGGAAGCCGTTATGCAGTGCTGTTCGATTTGCTGTTAAAACTGGCGAATACCGTTATCGACAGCGATAAAGTGGCTGAAAAAATTGCGGATGAAGCCCGTGATGATACTCCACAAGCGCTGGATGCGGTCTGGGAAGAAGAGCAGGTAAAATTCTTCGCCGATCAGGGGTGTGGCGAGTCGGAAATCTCCGCTCACCAGCGTCGTTTTGCCGGGGCCGTTGCGCCGCAGTATCTGAATATCACTACCGGAGGACAGCACTAATGCACTTCCTGAATACGTTCTTCTTTAACATCTATCCGTACATCGCGGGTTCTGTCTTTCTGATCGGCAGTTGGCTGCGTTATGACTACGGGCAGTATACGTGGCGTGCGGCCTCCAGTCAGATGCTGGATCGCAAAGGGATGAACCTGGCGTCAAACCTGTTTCACATCGGGATCCTGGGGATTTTTGCCGGGCACTTCTTGGGTATGTTAACGCCGCACTGGATGTATGAAGCGTGGCTGCCGCTTGAAGTGAAACAAAAGATGGCGATGTTCGCGGGTGGCGCTAGCGGCGTAATGTGTCTGATTGGCGGTGTACTGCTGCTGAAACGTCGTTTGTTCAGCCCACGAGTGCGGGCTACCACCACCGGAGCGGATATTCTGATCCTCTCTCTGTTGGTTATCCAGTGTGCGCTGGGTCTGCTGACCATTCCGTTCTCCGCCCAGCATATGGACGGCAGCGAGATGATGAAGTTGGTGAACTGGGCGCAGACAGTGGTGACCTTCCATGGCGGAGCGTCTCAGTATCTGGATGGCGTCGCATTTATTTTCCGTGTGCACCTTGTGCTGGGTATGACGCTGTTCCTGTTGTTCCCATTCTCGCGTCTGGTACACATCTGGAGCGTCCCGGTCGAATATCTGACACGCAAATACCAGATTGTTCGTGCACGTCACTAATTGTATTTCTGTGAAAGATAAAACCCTGCTTCGGCGGGGTTTTTTTATGCCTGTTTGCCGGATGGCGGCGCAAACGCCTTATCCAGCCTACGCAGGTTTCAGCGAGCGCCGTAGGCCTGCGTAGTGCATCTGGCAATTTGTGGGCATGTGTCGAGTTTGTAGGCCTGATAAGCACAGCGCATCAGGCAAATAAAGGGCATTGCAGATTGATTATGTGTTGGTGCTTTATGAAGTGATGGTGGTGGGGGAAGGATTACTCAGCGCTGCGCGCTTCGCCCTTCGGGTCGTTGCCTGCGGCAACGCTTTCTCGCTAACGCTCGAATCGAACCCTGGTCGAAGCTTCTCATCCTTCCCGCATAGGAAGAATATGAGACATTGCAGATTGATTATGTGTTGGTGCTTTATGAAGTGATGGTGGTGGGGGAAGGATTACTCAGCGCTGCGCGCTTCGCCCTTCGGGTCGTTGCCTGCGGCAACGCTTTCTCGCTAACGCTCGAATCGAACCCTGGTCGAAGCTTCTCATCCTTCCCGCATAGGAAAAATATGAGGCATTGCAGATTGATTATGTGTTGGTGCTTTATGAGGTGATGGTGGTGGGGGAAGGATTCGAACCTTCGAAGTCGATGACGGCAGATTTACAGTCTGCTCCCTTTGGCCGCTCGGGAACCCCACCAGGGGTATACTAATTTTGTGAGTGTAAAAGAATGAATGGTGGTGGGGGAAGGATTATTCGTCGCTTCGCTCCTCACCCTTCGGGCCGTTGCCGTTGGCAACGTTCTCTCGCTTTCGCTCGAGTCGAACCTTAATCGAAGGTTCTCACCCTTCCCCGACAAGTGCAAACTTCTGTATTGCTCACCGGGATAACTACATCGCTGTAGTAAAAAATGGTGGTGGGGGAAGGATTATTCGTCGCTTCGCTCCTCACCCTTCGGGCCGTTGCCGTTGGCAACGTTCTCTCGCTTTCGCTCGAGTCGAACCTTAATCGAAGGTTCTCACCCTTCCCCGACAAGTGCAAACTTCTGTATTGCTCACCGGGATAACTACATCGCTGTAGTAAAAAATGGTGGTGGGGGAAGGATTATTCGTCGCTTCGCTCCTCACCCTTCGGGCCGTTGCCGTTGGCAACGTTCTCTCGCTTTCGCTCGAGTCGAACCTTAATCGAAGGTTCTCACCCTTCCCCGACAAGTGCAAACTTCTGTATTGCTCACCGGGATAACTACATCGCTGTAGTAAAAAATGGTGGTGGGGGAAGGATTATTCGTCGCTTCGCTCCTCACCCTTCGGGCCGTTGCCGTTGGCAACGTTCTCTCGCTTTCGCTCGAGTCGAACCTTAATCGAAGGTTCTCACCCTTCCCCGACAAGTGCAAACTTCTGTATTGCTCACCGGGATAACTACATCGCTGTAGTAAAAAATGGTGGTGGGGGAAGGATTATTCGTCGCTTCGCTCCTCACCCTTCGGGCCGTTGCCGTTGGCAACGTTCTCTCGCTTTCGCTCGAGTCGAACCTTAATCGAAGGTTCTCACCCTTCCCCGACAAGTGCAAACTTCTGTATTGCTCACCGGGATAACTACATCGCTGTAGTAAAAAATGGTGGTGGGGGAAGGATTCGAACCTTCGAAGTCGATGACGGCAGATTTACAGTCTGCTCCCTTTGGCCGCTCGGGAACCCCACCACGGGGTAATGCTAATTACTGGCCTGCTTCCGTTGGAAGCGGGGCGCATCATATCAAATGATGCGCCCCTGTAAAGCATTCCGTTGATAAAAAAGAACTGGTTGCCTGATTTTTACACGTAAAGATGTAAAGGTAACCAATTAACTTATCAATCGATTACAGAATAATCGTTCGGTTACCGTAAACAAAGACGCGCTGAGCCAGAACCTGATACAGCGCACGGCTTAAAACATTTTTTTCAACGTCGCGACCCGCACGCATCATATCTTCGGCAGTGTAGGTGTGATCAACATGGATCACGTCCTGCATAATGATTGGGCCTTCATCAAGGTTATCATTCACGTAGTGGGCCGTCGCGCCGATGATTTTCACGCCGCGCTCATAAGCTTGATGGTACGGGCGAGCACCAATGAATGCTGGCAGGAATGAATGGTGAATATTGATAATTTTATTTGGGAAGCGTGAAACAAATGTCGGGGTCAGAACGCGCATGTATTTAGCCAGCACGACATAGTCCGGCTGATGGGCGTCGATAGCGTCAGCCATTTTCTGATCATGTTCGTCACGTGTTAAACCTTCATGGCTGACCAGCTCAAACGGAATATCAAACCGTTCAACCAGAGGACGCAACGTCTCGTGATTGCCGATCACCGCGGCGATTTCAACATCCAGCCCGCCATAATTGGCCTTCATTAACAGATCGCCCAGGCAATGCGCTTCCTTAGTGACCAAAATGACGATGCGGCGGCGGCCTGCTGGGGTTAATTCACGAATTGAGCCTTCAGGTAAGGCGCTGTCCAGATCGGCAAGCAGCGTGACGTCGTTAAAAATGCCCTCCAGTTCGGTGCGCATAAAAAAGCGTCCGGTGCGGTGGTCCACAAACTCATTGTTCTGCACGATGTTCAGTTCATGCTTGTAACAGATATTCGTAATGCGCGCGATCAGACCTTTTTGGTCCGGGCAAATAGTACGCAGCACTTTTCTTTGTAATGAATGCATTTGCAGCGGTGATCCTGTTGAGAATGTTTGCAAAATTGATACTGTCGGGCGTTGATTAGCCGCAGCACTTTTTAAATTTTTTACCGGAGCCACAAGGGCAGGTATCGTTTCGTCCAATTTGAGGGCGTGTACCGTCTATATAGTACCACTGACCGTTTTCTTTTAAAAAACGAGAGCGCTCGATAATTGCACCTGTTTTACCTTGTTCAGAAAACCGCGCGACAAAACTGACATAGCCGGTATTTTCTGTGTCTGCCGTCTCTTGTTCAAAAACGGTCAGTCCGAGCCATTCTGTATGACTAAATCCTGCGATAATGTCGTCGCGAAACGAGGCCGCATGACAATCTGGATGCCAGGTCCTGATAAGGTAATCTGCGTCTTTCATCACAAAAGCACAGTAACGAGAACGCATGAGGTGTGACGGCGTAGGTGCTACTTGCGCGCCGGACACATAACGGTAGCAACATAGGCTATACTCGACAGCGCTACCACAGGGACAAAGCTGAGACACAAAGTACTCCCTGGAATATAAAAACGGCGTAAAAACGCCAGAGTGGCACTATGTTAACTGAGCGGTAGCGATGTTGCTACGTCTGCAAGCCAGGGGAAGTTTGTACGTATAATGAGAAAAATAAAAATTGGGCTGGCGCTAGGTTCCGGCGCGGCGCGAGGTTGGTCGCATATTGGGGTTATTAAAGCCCTTAAGCATATGGGCATCGATGTTGATATCGTGGCAGGGTGCTCCATCGGTTCGCTGGTTGGCGCTGCCTACGCCTGCAATAAGTTACCTGCTCTTGAAAAGTGGGTATGTTCTTTCAGCTATTGGGATGTTTTACGGCTGATGGATCTCTCGTGGCGCAGGGGAGGTTTACTGCGCGGAGAACGGGTATTCAATCAGTACCGTAATGTCATGCCGGTAGAAGCAATTGAGCAATGCACACGCCGTTTCGCAACAGTTGCTACTAATCTGAGTACGGGGCGGGAGTTGTGGTTTACCGAAGGTGATTTGCATCTGGCTGTCCGAGCCTCCTGTAGTATTCCTGGTCTGATGTCTCCCGTGGCGCATAATGGTTACTGGCTGGTCGATGGCGCGGTGGTGAATCCCGTCCCTGTATCCCTGACTCGTGCGTTGGGGGCCGATATTGTTATCGCGGTCGACCTGCAACACGATGCTCATCTCATGCAACAAGATTTACTCTCCTTCAACGTCAATAGCGATGCCGAATCGGGTAATGATGCTGACGAGCTTTCATGGCATGCCCGTCTGAAAGAGCGATTGAGCAACATTACGGCCAAGCGTGCGGTCACGGCACCGACAGCGATGGAGATCATGACGACGTCTATTCAGGTTCTGGAAAATCGTCTGAAACGTAACCGCATGGCCGGTGACCCTCCAGACATACTGATTCAGCCGTTTTGTCCACAAATATCCACGCTGGATTTTCACCGCGCCAGTGCAGCAATTGCTGCCGGGCAGTTGGCGGTCGAGAAGAAAATGGATGAACTTCTACCCCTGGTGAAAACCAACGTCTAACGCATTTTTTATCAACACTTAAGCTAATTCTGACAGGCGTGAGTGGCAATAGCATGCCACTATTTATTAAAGCCAGTCAGGGGGGAGAATATGACGCAGCCATTGGTCGGAAAACAGATTCTTATCGTTGAGGATGAGCCGGTATTTCGCTCACTCATGGACTCGTGGTTTTCCTCTTTGGGAGCGACAACGGCGGTGGCTGGCGACGGGCTTGAAGCACTTGAACTACTTGGACACTTCACACCAGACCTGATGATTTGCGATCTGGCTATGCCAAGAATGAACGGCCTCAAACTGGTTGAGTATCTACGCAATCGTGGCGATCAGACCCCGATACTGGTGATTTCTGCGACGGAAAACATGTCCGACATAGCCAAAGCGCTACGACTCGGGGTGGATGATGTCCTATTGAAGCCGGTGCAAGACCTTAATCGCTTGAGAGAAACCGTCTTTGCATGTCTTTATCCCAACATGTTTAATTCACGCGTAGAAGAAGAAGAGCGGCTGTTTCGCGACTGGGATGCGATGGTGGACGATCCTGCCGCCGCCGCGAAGCTGCTAAAAGAATTACAGCCTCCAGTGTCGCAAGTGATTTCGCACTGTCGCATTAACTATCGACAATTGGTAGTAGCCGACCAACCGGGGCTGGTGCTGGATATTGCGCCGCTGTCGGATCATGACCTTGCATTCTATTGCCTTGATGTGACGCGGGCAGGGGATAATGGTGTCTTGGCTGCATTATTATTGCGGGCGCTATTTAATGGTTTACTGCAGGAGCAACTGACACAACAAAATCAGCGGTTGCCGGAGTTAGGTACGTTATTGAAACAGGTAAATCATTTGTTGCGGCAAGCCAATTTACCAGGGCAATTTCCCTTGCTGGTGGGGTATTACCACAGCGGATTAAAAAATCTGATTCTGGTATCTGCAGGGCTGAATGCGACATTAAATACAGGTTCCCACCAAGTGCAAATCAGCAATGGCGTTCCGCTGGGTACCTTAGGTAATACGTATCTTAATCAGTTGAGCCAACATTGTGAGTCATGGCAATGCCAAATATGGGGGGCGGGAGGGCGCCTGCGCTTGATGTTGTCTGCGGAATGAACAATTGAGAGGCGTGCAAATGAAATTGGTTCACCCTCCCCGTGCTGTGAGTGCTACTATCAGCGCCAGATTTATTCGTATTTATCTTAATTATACCGACGCGCGTCCTTTTCAGACCAGAAGTTTGTCGCTGTACTGATATACTCGGATGCGATACAGAATGATGAACACGTTCAATACATGAACAGTCCAGGAGAGTTTTAAATGGCTGCCCTTAATTCAAAAGTCAAAAAAGCCGTTATCCCAGTTGCGGGATTAGGAACCAGGATGTTACCGGCTACGAAAGCAATCCCGAAAGAGATGCTACCGTTGGTTGATAAGCCATTAATTCAGTACGTCGTAAACGAATGTATTGCTGCGGGCATCACTGAAATTGTACTTGTGACTCACTCGTCTAAAAATTCTATTGAAAACCACTTCGATACCAGCTTTGAACTTGAAGCGATGCTGGAAAAACGTGTAAAACGTCAGTTGCTGGAAGAAGTGCAATCTATTTGCCCGCCGCATGTGACTATTATGCAGGTACGTCAGGGGCTGGCAAAAGGTCTGGGCCACGCAGTATTGTGCGCGCACCCTGTGGTTGGCGATGAACCGGTTGCTGTAATCCTGCCGGACGTAATTCTTGACGAATACGAATCTGATTTATCCCGCGACAACCTTGCCGAAATGATTCATCGCTTTGATGAAACAGGTAGCAGCCAGATTATGGTTGAGCCGGTAGAAGATGTTACGGCTTATGGTGTTGTTGATTGTAAAGGCGTTGAATTATCCCCGGGCGAAAGTGTCCCGATGGTTGGCGTGGTTGAAAAACCAAAAGCTGACGTAGCACCTTCTAATCTGGCCGTTGTGGGTCGTTACGTTCTTAGTGCCGATATCTGGCCTCTGCTGGCTAAAACGCCTCCGGGAGCGGGTGATGAAATTCAGCTGACAGATGCAATCGATATGCTGATTGAAAAAGAGACGGTTGAAGCTTATCACATGAAGGGCAAAAGCCATGACTGTGGTAATAAACTGGGCTATATGCAGGCGTTCGTCGAATATGGTATTCGCCATAATACTCTCGGCGCTGAATTTAAAGCCTGGCTGGAAGACGAGATGGGTATTAAGAAGTAACCTTCTGGCATTATCTGGTCAGAACGGCGCTGTATTAACAGCGCCATTTTTTTATACCTAATCCGGGTAGGGCTGAGCGAAGTACCAGTAAAAAAAATCCCGCCAATGGCGGGATTTTAAGCAAAGTATTTCTGAATTATTCCTTGATCAGGAAATCGTCCAGTTGTTTACCTTGCTCTTCCATCGCTTTTTTGATCACTGCCGGTGTACGACCCTGGCCAGTCCAGGTTTTAGTTTCACCGTTTTCGTCAACATAGCTATATTTAGCCGGACGTGCAGCGCGTTTAGCTTTGGTGCCAGATTTAACAGCAGCCATGCTATTCAGCAGTTCGTTCGGATCAATGCCGTCAGCGATCAGCATTTCACGATATTGTTGCAGTTTACGAGTGCGTTCTTCAACTTCAGCGGCAGCAGCGCTTTCTTCTTCGCGACGCTCGCTAACTACAACTTCTAATTTTTCCAGCATTTCTTCAAGCGTTTCCAGAGTGCATTCTCTTGCCTGCGCACGAAGAGTACGGATGTTGTTCAGAATTTTAAGTGCTTCGCTCATTGTAGTAATCTCAAACTTATATTGGGGTGGTTTGTTGAGCTAATAATAGAGCGATAAATTCAGTTGTGCAATAGCCAGGAATGTAAGGAATTCAAAATTGCGCTTTATTTAGTAACAGAATTAATTCTCCTGTCTTAAATTCCCCATGATGTTGGGCATAAAAAAGGCTTATTGGCGAGGGGGCTTCTCAGCGGCTGAGAGTAAAAATTCAAGATTCAGGTCACATTTTATGGTGTACAAATAGTATCTCTTTGCAGTGATTTCAACCTTTTGTATTAGTTTTGCTTACGTGAATTCGCTAATACATGGTGAGAGTGGGTAGATTCAATAACAATATGGGAAGGGTTTCTTTATTGCCGTATGATGATAAGTGACATTGATAAATTTCATGAGCACTATTTGTGAAAGAGAGTGTATATACGCGTCCGAGCTCGGGCTGTATGGTCGATGGTTGTATGCTCTCTCACAACCTGCTACTTAAATTCAGGCGGCACTGAGCGAGGTTGCCCGCGCATTTATACGCCTTTGGGCGCAACGCTACACCGACACTTTCGTGAAATATGATACAATCCCGCGCATATTTATTTCCCCATGTGAGGGCCTTTGGTCAATGGCACAGCTATATTTTTACTATTCTGCAATGAATGCCGGTAAGTCGACTGCATTGCTGCAATCTTCGTACAATTATCAGGAACGTGGGATGCGTGCTGTTGTATATACAGCGGAAATTGATGACCGTTTTGGTGCTGGAAAAGTAAGTTCACGTATAGGTCTGTCGTCGCCTGCAAAATTGTTTAACCAAAATTCATCTTTGTACGAAGAGATTCGTGCTGAAAATGAGCAGCAAAGAATTCACTGTGTACTGGTTGATGAGTCGCAGTTTCTGACTCGACAACAGGTTTATGAATTATCTGAAGTTGTCGATCGGCTGGATATTCCTGTGTTGTGCTATGGCTTACGCACAGATTTCCGTGGTGAATTATTTGGCGGCAGCGAATACCTGCTTGCGTGGTCAGATAAGCTCGTTGAATTAAAAACCATTTGTTTCTGTGGGCGTAAGGCCAGCATGGTTTTACGTCTTGATCAGTCTGGAAGGCCCTATAACGAGGGCGAGCAGGTGGTTATTGGCGGGAATGAACGCTATGTGTCGGTATGTCGTAAACACTACAAACAGGCGCAGTCTGAGGGCTCTCTGACGGCGATACAAGAACGACACAGCCACGATTAACCTGCAGGCTTCTGAGCGCTTATAAACACAGGGTAGGCCGGGACATTCGTCAATATTCTCTACCCTGTCAGACTCTCTTCTGACGGCTATTCTCACATCTTCCTGAATACATCTCTTACCGTGCCATTCTATTCACATGGTTAAATTGGGGAGCACTCAATTTTCATAACACAAGACGAAAAAAAACGGTCCCAACTGGGACCGTTTATAGTGAAACTAAAACTTATCTGAGAAAATTAAGCGGATTTCTTCGCTTTCTTTTCTGCTTTCGGTGCAGCTACTGCTTCAGTCTTAGCGGTGGTCTGGCCTTCGCTGTACTCACGACCGTAGTATGTATCCAGCAGGATCTGTTTCAGTTCAGCAATCAGCGGGTAACGTGGGTTTGCACCAGTACACTGGTCATCAAACGCATCTTCAGACAGTTTGTCCACGTGTGCCAGGAAGTCAGCTTCCTGAACGCCAGCTTCACGGATAGACTTAGGAATACCCAGCTCAGCTTTGATTTCTTCCAGCCAGCCCAGCAGTTTCTGGATTTTCGCGGCAGTACGGTCGCCCGGTGCGCTCAGACCCAGATGGTCTGCGATTTCAGCGTAGCGACGTCGTGCCTGCGGACGGTCGTACTGGCTGAATGCAGTCTGTTTAGTCGGGTTGTCGTTCGCGTTATAACGAATAACGTTGCTGATCAGCAGGGCGTTCGCCAGACCGTGAGGAATGTGGAACTGAGAACCCAGTTTGTGCGCCATTGAGTGACATACACCCAGGAAGGCGTTAGCAAACGCGATACCGGCGATGGTTGCTGCACTGTGTACACGCTCACGTGCTACCGGGTTCTTAGAACCTTCATGGTAGGACGCCGGCAGGTTTTCTTTCAGCAGTTTCAGCGCTTGCAGAGCCTGACCGTCGGAGAACTCAGAAGCCAGTACGGAAACGTAAGCTTCCAGAGCGTGAGTGACGGCATCGAGGCCACCGAACGCACACAGGGACTTCGGCATATCCATCACCAGGTTGGCGTCAACAATCGCCATATCCGGAGTCAGCGCATAGTCTGCCAGCGGGTATTTCTGCCCAGTTGCATCGTCAGTAACAACCGCAAACGGAGTCACTTCAGAGCCGGTACCGGAAGTGGTGGTGACGGCGACCATCTTCGCTTTCACACCCATTTTCGGGAACTTGTAGATACGTTTACGGATGTCCATAAAGCGCAGCGCCAGTTCTTCGAAGTGAGTTTCCGGGTGCTCGTACATAACCCACATGATTTTCGCGGCGTCCATCGGGGAACCGCCGCCCAGCGCGATGATTACGTCTGGTTTGAAGGAGTTAGCCAGCTCAGCACCTTTGCGAACAACGGTCAGAGTTGGGTCAGCTTCAACTTCAAAGAACACTTCGGTTTCCACGCCAGCAGCTTTCAGAACGGAGGTGATCTGGTCTGCATAACCGTTGTTGAACAGGAAGCGGTCGGTCACGATGAGCGCACGTTTGTGACCATCGGTAATCACTTCATCCAGTGCGATTGGCAGAGAGCCACGACGGAAGTAGATAGATTTCGGAAGTTTGTGCCACAACATGTTTTCAGCTCGCTTAGCAACGGTTTTTTTGTTGATCAGGTGCTTAGGACCAACGTTTTCAGAGATGGAGTTACCACCCCAGGAACCACAACCCAGAGTCAGGGAAGGTGCGAGTTTGAAGTTGTACAGGTCACCGATACCACCCTGAGAAGCTGGGGTGTTAATCAGTATACGTGCGGTTTTCATCATCTGGCCGAAGTAAGCAACACGTTCTGGCTGGTTGTCCTGGTCAGTGTACAGGCAAGAGGTATGACCGATACCGCCCATCGCAACCAGTTTTTCAGCTTTAATGACTGCGTCTTCGAAGTCCTTCGCACGGTACATTGCCAGCGTCGGAGACAGTTTTTCATGAGCAAACGGTTCGCTTTCATCGACAACCGTCACTTCACCGATCAGAATCTTAGTGGTTTCTGGTACGGAGAAGCCTGCCAGTTCAGCAATCTTGTATGCCGGCTGACCAACGATAGCTGCGTTCAGCGCGCCATTTTTCAGGATAACGTCCTGGACTGCTTTCAACTCTTTGCCCTGCAGCATGTAGCCGCCGTGAGTCGCAAAACGCTCACGTACTGCATCATATACAGAGTCAACCACGACGACAGACTGCTCAGAAGCACAGATTACGCCGTTATCGAAGGTTTTAGACATCAGAACAGATGCAACAGCACGTTTGATATCAGCGGTTTCGTCGATAACAACAGGGGTGTTACCTGCGCCTACGCCGATAGCCGGTTTACCGGAGCTGTATGCCGCTTTAACCATGCCTGGACCACCGGTCGCAAGGATCAGATTGATGTCCGGGTGGTGCATCAGCGCATTAGACAGTTCAACGGAAGGTTGATCGATCCAGCCGATCAGATCTTTCGGTGCGCCAGCAGCGATTGCTGCTTGCAGAACGATGTCTGCTGCTTTGTTAGTTGCATCTTTTGCACGCGGATGCGGAGAGAAGATGATGGCGTTACGGGTCTTCAGGCTGATCAGCGATTTGAAGATAGCGGTAGAAGTTGGGTTAGTGGTTGGAACGATACCGCAGATGATACCAATTGGTTCCGCAATGGTAATGGTACCGAAAGTGTCGTCTTCAGACAGCACACCACAGGTTTTTTCATCTTTGTAAGCGTTGTAAATGTATTCAGAAGCAAAGTGGTTTTTGATCACTTTATCTTCGACAATACCCATGCCGGATTCGGCAACGGCCATTTTCGCGAGAGGGATTCGAGCGTCTGCGGCAGCCAGAGCGGCGGCGCGGAAGATTTTGTCAACCTGTTCTTGAGTGAAACTGGCATATTCACGCTGGGCTTTTTTTACGCGCTCTACAAGTGCGTTAAGTTCAGCGACATTAGTAACAGCCATGATGCTCTCCTGATAATGTTAAACTTTTTTAGTAAATCATCTGCTCGATACGAGAGTATAGACAGACCGACGAAAATTTGTGTAACGGTTTGAAAATCAAACGGTTAATTAACGTCCACTTTACTTTGATTTACTAAAAGAGCTTATACGCTAGTGCCAGTTAACTCTAACGCGTTACCTCCAGGTGGCGTAAGCAAGATTACTCACTTCTGAGTAGTAATTGCGTGATCTGGATCAAAAATTCGCAAAGCTGACACCTTTCAGCAGGCCCTTTTAGCGTTTCTCGTTAAGTGTTAATAAATTGACGTAATGAATGCTAATAACGTTAGCATAATTAATACATATTAATAACACTGAGTATTGGTAGCGTATTTACGTAGATATACGAAGATAGAAGGTGAAGTATGCTGACAAAAGGCGTATCTTCAGCGCGGATTTTATCAATTTTTATGACTCATTTTATCCGGCTAACGCTTCGGAGCTAACCGTGATCCAAACGCTATTTGATTTTCCTGTCTATTTTAAATTTTTCATTGGGTTATTTGCGTTGGTCAACCCGGTAGGGATCATCCCTGTCTTTATCAGTATGACCAGTTATCAAACTGCTGCAGCGCGAAACAAAACCAACCTTACGGCAAACCTGTCGGTCGCTATCATTCTGTGGACTTCGCTGTTTCTTGGTGATGGTATTCTGCAACTTTTCGGTATCTCAATAGATTCGTTCAGGATTGCCGGCGGCATTCTGGTTGTGACTATCGCGATGTCAATGATTAGCGGAAAACTAGGGGAAGATAAACAAAACAAACAGGAAAAATCAGAAACCGCAATTCGTGAGAGTATCGGCGTTGTACCGTTGGCATTGCCGTTGATGGCGGGACCGGGGGCGATAAGCTCAACTATTGTTTGGGGTACGCGATATCACAGTGCGATTAACCTGTTTGGCTTTTTTGTCGCGATTGCGCTGTTTGCCCTGTGCTGCTGGGGGCTGTTTCGCATGGCGCCATGGCTGGTACGACTGTTGGGACAAACTGGCATCAACGTCATTACGCGTATTATGGGGCTACTGTTAATGGCCTTGGGTATCGAATTCATTGTTACAGGTATCAAATCCATTTTCCCTGGTTTGCTGGCCTGATATCTCTCTTCTGTACAAACGGAGTCGGTCCCGGCTCCGTTTCCTTTCATTATCAGTAAAACTTCTCACTAAAGTTGAAAATCAGCATAGTGATAATAAAAAATGCTGATGGTTATTCATTTGTTTATTCATTGATTTTATGGATGTAACGCTCATCCATCTGCCAGAGAGAGCCTGATATCGCTGTTATTTAATTAACATCATACTCTGGGGCTTGCTGAAGGATTATCGAAATGTTATTAGTTATTTCAGCGTTTTTTTCAGTTGAATGTGCTAATTAATAACCAATTGTTAAATTTATGTGCATTTTGACGTGATGTTGACACCTGACAGGGTAGTTAATACCTGGCTTGATGTAATTTATTGTTTTTTTATGGATTTGTTGCAAAAAACCTTCATTCGTAAGACTTTCTTTGTGAGATTTATTTCCAATAAAAGAGAATTGGTTAACAAATTTGTAAAATGTATTGGCGGTTAAGAAACGCATTTGATACTTTCCGGCCAGGTATTATGCAGAAGAATTCACGTTGATGAGAATCATTTGCAGTTAGTTTCTCTCAACAGGGTAATAGCGTGTTTCCGGCAGGGGAGGCACGAAGATAATCGACGTAAGGCGGTCGTACGAACCGCCAGAATAAATAAAGTCGGTGATAGCAAGTAGTAAAACAAAAAACGACCTGACGGCAGAAAATCTCCGGTGCCGTACAGTGATCCTGACAGGATTAACAGTCTGGTTAAAAAACCAGCCATAATAATGAGGGAGTACAACACAATGACTAACATCACTAAAAAAAGTTTAGTAGCTGCGGGGATCTTAACTGCGCTAGTCGCTGGAAATGTTGCCACGGCGGCAGTAGTGCCAGCGGGTGTGCAGCTTGCTGAAAAGCAGACTCTGGTGCGTAATAACGGTTCGGAAGTGCAGTCACTCGATCCCCACAAAATCGAAGGTGTACCTGAATCCAACATTAACCGTGACCTGTTTGAAGGTTTATTAATCAGTGATGTCGATGGCAAACCATCGCCTGGCGTGGCTGAGAAATGGGAAAATAAAGATTTTAAAGTCTGGACATTCCATCTGCGTAAAGATGCTAAGTGGTCTGACGGCACGCCTGTTACCGCGCAGGATTTCGTGTATAGCTGGCAACGTTTGGCTAATCCCAATACTGCATCACCGTACGCCAGTTATTTGCAGTACGGTCACATCGTCAATATTGATGATATTATCGCCGGTAAAAAACCGATCACCGATCTCGGCGTAAAAGCTCTCGACGATCATACTTTTGAAGTCACCCTCAGCGAACCTGTTCCTTATTTCTACAAACTGCTTGTGCACTCTTCCGTTTCACCAGTTCCTAGAGCTGCTGTTGAAAAATTCGGCGAGAAGTGGACCCAGCCCGCTAACATCGTTACTAACGGTGCGTATAAACTGAAAGACTGGGTTGTGAACGAGCGCATTGTGCTTGAGCGTAATACCAACTATTGGGACAACGCCAAAACGGTTATTAACCAGGTAACCTACCTGCCTATTTCTTCTGAAGTGACTGACGTTAACCGCTATCGCAGCGGGGAAATCGACATGACCTATAACAACATGCCGATTGAGTTATTCCAGAAACTGAAAAAAGAGATCCCGAACGAAGTCCACGTTGACCCGTATCTGTGCACCTATTATTACGAAATCAACAACCAGAAAGCACCGTTCAACGATGTTCGTGTTCGTACCGCCCTGAAGCTGGCGTTGGATCGTGACATTATCGTCAATAAAGTGAAAAACCAGGGTGATCTGCCAGCGTATAGCTTTACTCCTCCATACACCGATGGCGCGAAACTGGTTGAGCCAGAGTGGTTCAAGTGGTCTCAGGAAAAACGTAATGAAGAAGCGAAGAAACTGCTGGCTGAGGCTGGATATACCGCTGAGAAACCGCTGACCTTTGACCTGCTGTATAACACTTCAGACCTGCATAAGAAGCTGGCTATTGCCGCGGCATCTATCTGGAAGAAAAATCTGGGTGCTAATGTGAAGCTGGAAAACCAGGAATGGAAAACGTTCCTCGATACGCGCCATCAGGGCAACTATGATGTTTCACGTGCGGGCTGGTGTGCGGACTATAACGAACCGACGTCCTTCCTGAATATGGTGCTGTCCGACAGCTCCAATAATACCGTCCACTATAAGAGCCCGGTATTTGATAAGCTGATTGCGGATACGCTGAAAGTGACGGATGAAGCGCAGCGCAGCGAACTGTATTCGAAAGCGGAACAGCAGCTGGATAAAGATTCTGCGATTGTACCGGTTTATTACTATGTTAATGCCCGCCTGGTGAAACCATGGGTTGGCGGATACTCCGGTAAAGACCCGATGGATAATATCCACGTTAAAGACTTGTATATTATCAAGCATTAATGGCAAGACGTGGGGCAATCATTTTTGCCCCACAGTGTCTTTTTTCTTCGAACTATTAATACCGCTTTACCTGAACGTCGGGGTTAAAGAGGTATAAAGGCACACGCCAGAAGGTACGGGCAATGTTAAAATTCATATTACGTCGCTGTCTGGAAGCGATTCCGACGCTGTTTATTCTTATTACGATTTCATTCTTTATGATGCGCCTTGCGCCCGGAAGCCCATTCACCGGGGAACGCGCGTTACCGCCAGAGGTGCTGGCGAATATTGAAGCGAAATATCATCTTAACGATCCTATCTCGACGCAGTACTTCAGCTATCTGAAACAGCTGGCGCATGGCGATTTTGGACCATCCTTTAAATATAAAGACTACACGGTTAACGACCTCGTTGCTTCGAGTTTTCCGGTTTCTGCGAAGCTGGGTGCGGCAGCCTTTATTCTGGCGGTACTCGTCGGCGTTAGCGCCGGGGTGATAGCCGCGCTGAAGCAAAATACACGTTGGGATTACACGGTGATGGGGGTGGCAATGACTGGGGTAGTTATCCCCAGTTTCGTGGTCGCTCCCTTATTGGTCATGATATTTGCCATAACCTTGAAATGGCTGCCCGGCGGGGGCTGGAACGGTGGGGCGTTGAAATTTATGATCCTACCAATGGTGGCCTTGTCACTGGCCTACATCGCCAGTATCGCTCGTATTACTCGCGGTTCGATGATTGAAGTGCTGCACTCTAACTTTATTCGTACCGCGCGCGCCAAAGGGTTGCCGATGCGGCGGATTATTTTCCGCCATGCGTTAAAACCTGCGCTGTTGCCAGTGCTGTCCTATATGGGACCGGCATTTGTCGGCATTATCACCGGTTCGATGGTTATTGAAACCATCTATGGTTTGCCGGGCATTGGCCAATTGTTCGTCAACGGCGCGTTAAACCGCGACTATTCGCTGGTTCTGAGTCTGACCATACTGGTGGGTACTCTGACCATCGTGTTTAACGCGATTGTCGATGTGCTTTATGCCGTTATCGACCCGAAAATTCGTTACTGATACTGGAGCTCGCTATGATGTTAAGTAAGAAAAACAGCGAAGCGCTGGAGAATTTCAGTGAAAAGCTGGAGGTCGAAGGCCGCAGCCTGTGGCAGGACGCGCGTCGACGCTTTATGCATAACCGTGCTGCGGTAGCAAGCCTGGTGGTGCTGGTAATTATTGCGCTGTTCGTGACGCTCGCGCCGATGCTGTCGCAGTTTACCTACTTCGATACCGACTGGGGCATGATGTCCAGCGCGCCGGATACGGAATCAGGCCACTATTTCGGTACTGACTCGTCGGGACGCGACCTGTTGGTGCGCGTGGCGATTGGCGGGCGCATCTCGCTAATGGTCGGCATTGCGGCGGCGTTGGTCGCGGTGGTTGTCGGTACGCTGTACGGTTCTCTGTCGGGCTACCTCGGCGGAAAAATCGACTCGGTGATGATGCGTCTGCTGGAAATTCTCAACTCCTTCCCGTTCATGTTCTTCGTGATCCTGCTGGTCACCTTCTTTGGGCAAAATATCCTGCTGATTTTTGTCGCTATCGGGATGGTCTCCTGGCTGGATATGGCGCGTATCGTGCGTGGACAAACGCTGAGCCTCAAGCGCAAAGAGTTTATTGAAGCGGCGCAAGTGGGCGGGGTGTCTACCGTGCGTATCGTTATCCGCCATATTGTGCCGAACGTGCTGGGTGTGGTGGTGGTATACGCTTCATTGCTGGTGCCGAGCATGATCCTGTTTGAATCCTTCCTGAGCTTTTTGGGATTAGGTACGCAGGAGCCGTTAAGTAGCTGGGGCGCTCTGCTCAGTGATGGTGCCAACTCAATGGAAGTCTCACCATGGCTGCTGCTGTTTCCGGCAGGTTTCCTGGTGGTCACTTTGTTCTGTTTTAACTTTATTGGCGATGGCTTGCGTGATGCCCTCGACCCGAAAGACCGTTAAGGAGTGCAGCCATGAGCGTAATTGAAACCTCAACCGCGCCGCTCGCGCAACAACAGGCTAACGCACTGCTGAACGTAAAAGATTTGCGTGTGACGTTCGCTACCCCCGACGGCGATGTAACTGCGGTCAACGATTTAAACTTTTCTCTGCGAGCTGGAGAAACGCTGGGTATTGTCGGAGAATCCGGTTCAGGTAAATCGCAAACGGCCTTTGCCCTGATGGGCCTGCTGGCGGCTAATGGTCGTATCGGGGGCTCCGCAACGTTCAACGGACGTGAAATTCTGAACTTACCGGAACGTGAACTGAACAAACTGCGTGCTGAGCAAATCTCGATGATTTTCCAGGACCCGATGACGTCTCTCAATCCGTACATGCGGGTCGGGGAGCAGTTGATGGAAGTTCTGATGCTGCATAAAGGCATGAGCAAAGCGGAAGCTTTTGAAGAGTCGGTCAGAATGCTGGATGCGGTGAAAATGCCGGAAGCGCGTAAGCGCATGAAAATGTATCCGCATGAATTCTCCGGTGGTATGCGTCAGCGCGTTATGATCGCTATGGCGTTGCTGTGCAGGCCCAAATTACTGATAGCCGATGAACCAACCACTGCGCTCGATGTGACGGTACAGGCGCAAATCATGACGCTGCTGAATGAACTGAAAAGCGAATTCAACACCGCGATTATCATGATTACCCACGATCTGGGGGTTGTTGCCGGTATTTGCGATAAAGTTCTGGTGATGTACGCCGGTCGTACGATGGAATACGGCAGTGCGCGGGATGTCTTTTATAAGCCCGTTCATCCGTATTCGATTGGTTTGCTGAATGCCGTACCTCGTCTGGATGCAGAAGGGGAAGAGATGCTCACGATCCCGGGCAACCCACCGAACCTGCTGCGTCTGCCAAAAGGCTGTCCATTCCAGCCGCGTTGCCCGCATGCGATGGAAATCTGTAGCAGTGCTCCGCCACTGGAGGAATTTAGTCCAGGCCGTTTGCGCGCCTGCTTTAAGCCGGTGGAGGAACTGGTATGAATGCGGTAACCGAACAACGTAAAGTGCTCCTTGAGATTGCTGACCTTAAAGTCCATTTCGATATTAAAGATGGCAAACAGTGGTTCTGGCAACCATCTAAAACCTTGAAGGCAGTTGATGGCGTAACCCTGAGACTGTATGAGGGCGAAACCCTGGGCGTGGTCGGTGAATCAGGCTGCGGGAAATCGACCTTTGCCCGTGCGATTATCGGCCTGGTGAAGGCCACCGATGGAAAGGTTGCCTGGCTGGGTAAAGATTTACTGGGCATGAAACCCGATGAGTGGCGGGAAGTACGCAGCGATATCCAGATGATTTTCCAGGATCCGCTGGCATCGTTAAACCCGCGCATGACCATTGGTGAAATCATTGCCGAACCGCTGCGAACTTATCATCCGAATCTTCCTGGTCAGGAAGTCCGCGATCGTGTGAAAGCGATGATGATGAAGGTAGGATTACTGCCCAACCTGATTAACCGCTACCCACATGAGTTTTCAGGTGGCCAGTGTCAGCGTATTGGTATTGCCCGCGCGCTGATCCTCGAACCGAAGTTGATTATCTGCGATGAACCCGTTTCGGCGCTGGACGTGTCAATCCAGGCCCAGGTGGTTAACCTGCTGCAACAACTTCAGCGAGAAATGGGATTATCGTTAATCTTCATTGCCCACGACCTCGCGGTGGTTAAACATATCTCCGACCGTGTGCTGGTTATGTATCTCGGACATGCGGTGGAATTAGGGACCTATGACGAGGTGTACCATAACCCGCTGCATCCTTATACCAAAGCGCTGATGTCTGCGGTGCCTATCCCCGATCCGGATCAGGAAAGGAACAAGGTTATCCAGTTGCTGGAAGGCGAGTTACCGTCCCCGATTAACCCTCCTTCCGGTTGCGTGTTCCGTACGCGCTGCCCGATTGCAGGGCCGGAATGCGCAAAAACGCGCCCGGTTCTCGAAGGAAGTTTCCGACACGCAGTTTCCTGCCTGAAAGTAGACCCGCTATAATTCCGAGGGCTGACAAAAGTCAGCCCTTTTTTTGGTGAGGTATCTGTGCCAGGTTTAGTCTCTTCTGTCCGCCGCGCGCTCTTTCGCAAATTATTCGATTTAAACACCCGTTCAGGGCGTCGCTTTGAAGGTATGTGCGCGCTATTCGCCTTGCTCAGCGTTATTGTTATCTTCATTGAGTCCGGAGTAGGGACGCAATACCATTTAACCTTTGAGGAGTGGCGCGTTTTTGTCTGGCTGGAGATCTTTATTACTCTGGTCTTTACTCTCGAATATCTTCTGCGCTTATGCTGTTGGGCCAATCCCGCCAAATATGTGTTTAGTTTCTGGGGGATAGTTGACCTTGCCACCATTCTGCCGCTGTATGTGATGTGGCTATGGCCGGAAATCAGTCTGAGTTATGTTTTCGCCTGGCGGGCGATGCGTGTCCTGCGCGTCCTGCGTATTCTCAAGCTGTTGCGCTTTATGCCTTCTCTACGGGTGTTCTGGAATGCGTTAAAAAGTGCCCGACATCAGCTGATGTTGTTCTATTCCTTTATCGCCATTCTGATGGTGGTTTTTGGTGCGATGATGTATCTGATTGAAGGGCCAAAATATGGATTTACTACGCTGAATGCGTCGGTGTATTGGGCGATTGTTACTGTAACCACCGTCGGCTATGGCGATATCACACCGCACACCCCGTTGGGGCGCATGGTAGCGTCCGTGCTTATCCTGATTGGTTACTCGGTGATTGCCATACCGACGGGATTGATTACCACGCACATGAGCAGTGCGTTCCAGCATCGCGGGCACCAACGAAAATGTCCCCAGTGTCAGCAGGCGCAGCACGAACATAGCGCGCAGTTTTGTAACCGTTGCGGAAGCAAACTACCGGGCTAAAAATAAAAAAAGCTGCGAGAGCAGCTTTTTTGTTTGATTATTCGCGCCAGAGAATATGGCAGAGCTTATGATCTTTTTCGCGACATAATAAAACGCGCGCAAAAATATCGTTAATCTCACCGTCTTCTGTATCTGCCAGACCAATCACCACTTCGGCGAAGAAATCAGGGTTCAGGTCAAAATCAACATGCTCCTGCCAGTCTTCTGCCGGATCGAATAACTCGGCACCGCCGCGTTCTTCAAACTGCAAATTGAACAGAATGATATCTGCCGGATCGAGGTTATCCGCAGCCAGTTCGAGAAAAATGTCGTAAGCCTGCTCAAGCGTTTCGTCTTCGGTCAGGCGATTGTTCAAATCCATATCCATAATGACTACCTGTTTACTGTCTGATGGGCACGTTTTACAGCAACGGACTAAAGAAGTAAAACAGTCGCTCTGCTATCCGCTGCCAGAGTGGTCGTTTTACCCACAAACGGGCATCAAGCAGGCGGGAACGCGAAATATAATCATCCTGCACGGCGGCGAGATCGCCGCCGAATCCGGCATCGTCAATGACCAGCGTGATTTCAAAATTGAGCCACAGACTGCGCATATCCAGGTTAACGGTACCGACCAGGCTCAGCTCGCCATCGACCAGTACGCTCTTGGTGTGCAGCAGGCCGCCTTCGAACTGATAAATTTTAACGCCAGCTGCCAGCAACTCAGTGAAAAAGGCCCGGCTTGCCCAGCCAACCAGCAGGGAATCATTCTTACGTGGAAGAATGATACTGACGTCGACTCCACGCTGCGCTGCCGTACAAATTGCATGCAGCAAATCGTCGCTGGGAACAAAGTAAGGCGTGGTCATAATTAAATATTCGCGCGCTGAATAAGCTGCGGTTAACAGCGCCTGATGAATCAAGTCTTCTGGGAAACCAGGACCCGAGGCAATTGTGTGAATGGTGTGCCCGCTGGCCTGCTCAAACGGCATGATATTAACGTCCGGCGGCGGGGGCAAAATGCGCTTTCCGGTCTCAATTTCCCAGTCGCAAGAATAGACGATGCCCATAGCGGTGGCTACCGGACCTTCCATTCTTGCCATTAAATCAACCCATTGCCCAACGCCTGCATCTTGTTTGAAGAAGCGCGGATCGACCATGTTCATGCTGCCGGTATACGCAATGTAGTTGTCGATCATGATCATTTTGCGGTGCTGACGCAGGTCCATACGGCGTAAAAATACACGCATCAGGTTCACCTTCAGCGCTTCTACAACCTCGATACCTGCGTTACGCATCATGGCCGCCCAAGGGCTGCGGAAGAACGCCACGCTGCCGGCGGAGTCCAGCATCAGTCGACAGTGAATGCCTCGCCTCGCGGCAGCCATTAACGACTCGGCTACCTGATCGGCCATACCACCCGGCTGCCAGATGTAGAACACCATCTCTATGTTGTGGCGCGCCAGCTGAATATCGCGGATCAGCGCCTGCATCACGTCATCTGAACTGGTGAGCAGCTGCAGCTGATTACCCTTAACGCCGGCGATTCCTTGACGACGCTCGCACAGTTTAAATAAGGAGGAGGCGACGCTGCTGTTTTCCTGCGCAAAAATATGCTTACAGGCTTTAAGATCGTTCAGCCACTTGGCCGTTGACGGCCACATTGCCCGGGCACGTTCGGCGCGGCGTTTACCCAGGTGGAGCTCACCGAAGGACAGATAAGCAATGATCCCTACCAATGGCAGAATATAGATGATCAAAAGCCAGGCCATTGCGGAGGGCACTGCGCGTCGTTTCATTAGAATGCGTAATGTTACGCCAGCAATGAGTACCCAGTAACCCAGAATGACCAGCCAACTCACCACGGTGTAGAAGGTTGTCATAAATTTAAAAATCCTTTTGAAAGCGTATTGTTAAGAGTTTACGCATCAGGATTAATCTGGCAAATAAAAACACGGGAAAACCGCTGGTCTGCATTCGGTGTGGCGTTATAATGGTCACTCAGTGACTGAAAGAGTAGTAAACATGAAGCGTAGTAGAACGGAAGTGGGACGCTGGCGGATGCTGCGTCAGGCTAGCCGCCGTAAAGCACGTTGGCTTGAAGGACAATCGCGTCGTAATATGCGTATCCACACTATCAGAAAGTGCATTCTCAACCATCAACGCAACTCGTTGCTGTTTGCGATCCACAGCATCTGATCCCAAAAGGGCACCGCTGGCGGTGCCCAATGTCTGTTTTCTCGTTCTGATCCTTAAATACTTGCCTGACTATCATGATCGCTTTTGGTCCAGGTAAGAGATAACCATTTCATTATTTATATTATTGTCATCTTTCAGGTACCGTATCTACTTGAACAGCTTACCCCATTATTGAAGATGAAGACTGTTGAAAAAACGGCGGCGTAAATTTCTCGCCGATTATACTTTTCTTTTTATTATCAAAACGATAACTCTATTTTGGAGTGTGTGGTACATAATAATGTGGTCAGGTATTACCCGTTATTCTATTCTGTTAGTTTATTGTCTTTTGAGGAAAGTCATTATGTGTACAAATCTTTTTGACAACGCTCGTCGCTACACTGACGAGAAAAAATAACAACCAAAGCCGCTATCCGCGGCTTTTTACTTGGGGGAATATTGGTATCCGAATGGATGTGATCCCATATTTTGGTCAAGCGTCAACGCTGCAGGGCGTTAGTCGCCTCGGTATGTTCTGCTTGTTTAAATGCGCGTTGAAACATGGGGAGCAAAAGAGTACTGCCAAATGCGCTCAGATAGTTACTGTCTGAGTAAAGTGGACGTCCAGCTGCATCTCCCCAACACCGCCCATCCTTGCAAAGATAGGGTAAATTACCACGTTCAAGGCCGTTTACGATGATGGCGGTCATCAGGAAACCTGATATAACAAAAAAAACATCAACACCGATAAAACCACCGCTAAATCCGGGTACGCCAAAGTGATAAAATACGACCGCTAATACAGCCCATGCTCGCAGGCCATTGATATCATGGCGGAATGATTTAGGCGTGGGAGAGGCGGGACGGAACGAATCAAAAGCCATAATTGACTAAAATCCCGTATATCGTGACAACACAGCCTGTCTGCATTTTGACAAATTAATCTCGATAGGTAATAAAATACACTGGGGTTGAGTAAGAAACAATCAATGAAACGCTAATATACGGTCGTTGCTACCTTTTAAAAGGGTACTTATCATTGCTTTGATATGCTGAATTAATGCAAAGAGACGAGAAGTGAGGGCGTTTAGACTAATGTGCACCTAAATGCGCCCTCACTGGCTATGTATTTTGCTTACTGCTCAGTATTTTTATAAATGAAAATGGCTTTTTGTTTTGTCAAAATACTTTCTTGTAAGGTTTTACTGAAACCTGAGCATAAACGCCCGCTGCAACATACGGATCGGCTTCCGCCCACGCCTGTGCCGCCTCCAAAGATTCAAATTCGGCAATCACCGTCGAGCCGGTAAAACCCGCCGCACCGGGATCGTTACTATCGACCGCTGGCATGGGGCCCGCCGTGAGCAAACGACCTTCGTCATGAAGGAGTTGCAGGCGAGCCAGATGAGCAGGGCGCACGGAAAGACGTTTTTCGAGAGAGTCTGCGATATCTTGGGCGTAAATAACATACAGCACGGGTAGAACTCCTTGAACGGTAAAAGTCGTTAATAACGTTATTGGAAAGGCCTAACAACTGCAACGGAAAGATAACTGATATGTTAAGGCCATACTCTGAAAGTGGTTTATTATCATAAAATCGCGTTTTAAATGTCAGTTACCGCCACGGGCTTATTGAATATGATTGCTATTTGCATTTAAAATCAGGGCCTGGTTTTTTTACTGAAACGATTATGACTTCAATGACCCTTGATTTACCTCGTCGCTTTCCCTGGCCAACATTACTGTCTGTAGGCATTCATGGTGCCGTAGTGGCTGGTTTGCTGTATACCTCGGTACATCAGGTTATTGAACTGCCTGCGCCAGCGCAGCCGATCTCTGTCACGATGGTCGCGCCTGCCGATCTCGAACCACCTCAGGCCGTTCAGCCGCCGCCGGAACCCGTTGTCGAGCCTGAACCGGAACCAGAGCCGATTCCAGAGCCACCAAAAGAGGCGCCGGTGGTGATTGAAAAACCGAAGCCTAAGCCTAAACCGAAGCCAAAACCGGTGAAAAAGGTGGAAGAGCAGCCGAAACGCGATGTTAAACCAGCAGAACCGCGCCCGGCCTCCCCGCTGGAAAATACGGCACCTACGCGCACAATGGCCAATACAGCACCGGCAACTACCAGCAAACCGGTGGTCAGTGCGCCATCGGGTCCACGTGCTTTAAGCCGTAATCAGCCTCAGTATCCGGCGCGAGCTCAGGCGCTGCGCATTGAAGGGCGGGTAAAGGTCAAATTTAATGTAACGCCGGATGGTCGGGTTGAAAATGTGGAAATCCTGTCTGCGCAGCCTGCCAATATGTTTGAGCGTGAAGTGAAAAACGCGATGCGTAGATGGCGTTATGAAGCAGGTAAACCCGGTTCCGGACTTGTGGTGAATATTGTTTTCAAATTAAACGGTACAACGCAGATCGAGTAAGCATCAGGCCGTCCGGCAATGATCAAGAGTGATGATTGCCGGATAGCATTACTGGCGTGTGCTATCAGGCCAACGTGGGGATTGGACGCGGTTTCCCGTCTTTATCAACGGCAACGTAGATAAACAGAGCTTCGGTGGCCTTATAACGCTGGCCAATAGGTTCAGAAGCGACTTTCTTCACCCAAACTTCAATATTGATGCTGATTGAGGTTGTCCCGCGTTTCACACAGCGAGCATAGCAACACACTACATCACCTACGGCGACCGGGCGCAAAAAGCTCATTCCTTCAACCCGCACCGTTACCACACGACCATGTGCGATCTCTTTGGCCTGAATCGCGCCACCTATATCCATTTGTGACATCAGCCAGCCGCCAAAAATATCACCGTTCGCGTTGGTATCGGCAGGCATGGCCAGAGTGCGTAAAACCAGTTCACCCTGGGGAGTGTTATTCGTTGTTGTCATTGTAGAACCGACTATAGAGAAAGATTACAGGCGCGATGCTACTAGAATTTGTGCGTCGAGAACAGAGGGGATGCGGCATGCAGAGCAGATGTAAGTCAGGTTGTCAGCTCTATGGAACGCGAGGGGATAAAAATTCGCCAGATCCGCAGATCTGGCGAGCATGTATTACGATTTATCTTCTTGCGGCAGATGACGGTAAATATAGACTCCACTCAGCAGCGTAAAGAATAAAGTCAGGGCGGTCAGGCCGAACACTTTGAAGTTGACCCAAATGTTCTGCGGTAGCCAAAATGCAATATAGATATTCGCCAGACCACACAGGATGAAAAAGACTGCCCAGGCTAAATTTAGTTTCGACCACACTGGCTGCGGCAGGGTCAGTTCTTTACCTAACATGCGCTGGATCAGCGGCTTTTTCATCACCCACTGGCTTACCAGCAATGCACCAGCAAACAGCCCGTAAATCACCGTTACTTTCCACTTAATGAATTCATCGTTGTGGAAAAAAATAGTCAGGCCACCAAATACGGCCACCAGGACAAAGGTGATTAACGCCATCTTCTCGACCTTGCGATAGCGAACCCAGCTGTAAATCAACACTACAGCCGTCGCGACAATCAGCGCCGAGGTCGCCGCATAGATGTCGTAAAGCTTATAAAAAGCAAAAAAGACAACCAGCGGTAAAAAATCAAGAAACTGCTTCATTCTTCGATTCCGTCATCAAAAGCACCGGGTACAAGCCCGGAATGCGTTCAGGGTTTATTGGCGAATCAGCATGTACAGGCGGAACAAATAGATCAGCAACACCGCGGAGATCATATTGCTCAGCGTATTCGCCAATACCGCGCCTACATTCGGCGTAAGTACTGCAAAACTTGGCGCAAAAAGCAACAGCAGCGTTTTTGCCAGCAACCAACCGATTACTGCCGGCGCAACCAGTCGCATATTCGACCACGCCAGACGCATACTGTTGCGCATCGCGGCAAAGACACCCATTTTGTCCTGTACCAACATCACAGGTGCGAGTGCCAGCAGGATGGCCAGCAGAATACCGGGAACAACAACCAGCATAATACCGATTTGCACCAGCAGAGTAGTCAAAAAAATCAGAATAAACAGCTTTGGCAACACTGGCGCACTGGCGCCGATGGCACGTAATGCGCTGACCCGATGACCTGCTGAAATCAGCTGAATCATCAGGATGACACCACCGGCGAGGATGGCATTACCAATCAGACCGGAAAACGTAGACGCCGCGGAAGCGCGTAGCAAAATTTGCTGTTGCTCCGGGGTCATGTTTTGCACCAGATCGAACAACCCCACGCTGCTGGTTAACTGATCGCCTTCACTGAGTTGCGCAATTTGTGCGTCAGTGGGGGAAAAGGCATGCCCTAACACCACTGTGATAAACGCGCACAACAACGATACCAGCAAGATGGTAATGAATTGATTACGGAAAAAGTTTCCCGTGTCACGGTAAACGGATTTCGCCGTGATAGACATGCACTCTCCTTGAGTTTTGCAGGTGTTCATTTGCGGGCAATTGTACCCTGGATAACTCTACAGTGGCAGCATCGCGCGATGTATGGAAAAGCATATCTTTGTAAAGCTGCGGTAATTTTTGGCTATGACTTCAGCGTCGTGCATGAACGCTGTTTGTTATCTGCGCATCGCGTGCGGATAACCATCACCCATCAGCAATGAGCTGGAGGTACTTGCACATTGAAAATATATCAAAATTGATCTGAATTAATTTAACCAGGATTTTGAATGCAAGTTCTAACTTAATCTGGATCAATAAATGTTAAATTATCAAAGTCAATGTGATCCATGTTAGATCATTTATTACTCCAAAGTAGGTATATTCATTCCGCTTTTATAACCATAACGATGGAGCGGACATGAAAAAATTAACAGTTGCAGCATTGGCTTTAACAACTCTTCTCTCTGGTAACGCATTTGCGCATGAAGCTGGAGAGTTCTTTATTCGTGCAGGTTCAGCCACCGTCAGGCCGACGGAAGGTGCAGGTGGTACGCTGGGCAGCTTGGGTGGCTTTGATGTCAGCAATAACACGCAGTTGGGTCTGACATTTACCTACATGGCAACCGACAATATCGGTGTTGAATTACTGGCGGCTACACCGTTCCGCCATAAAATTGGTACTGCAGCAACGGGTGATATTGCCACCGTACATCATTTGCCGCCGACGTTAATGGCACAGTGGTACTTCGGTGACTCCAGCAGTAAACTGCGTCCGTACGTAGGTGTTGGTGTGAACTACACGACCTTCTTCGATGAAGGCTTTAACGATAACGGTAAAGAAACAGGATTATCGGACCTGAGTCTGAAAGATTCCTGGGGTGCAGCAGGGCAAGTCGGTATGGACTATCTGATTAACCGCGACTGGCTGATTAACATGTCGGTCTGGTACATGGATATCGATACTACTGCGAAGTACAAATCTAATGGTGCTGTTCTGCCGCAAGCCCGTTATAGCGACAGTGTACGCCTCGATCCGTGGGTGTTTATGTTCTCTGCGGGTTATCGTTTTTAAGTTCTTCTGCAAAACTCCTCTGCAAAACTGGTCATCAAATGACCAGTTTTTTCCATTCTTTTCCACGCGTATCGTTATTTTGACCAGCCGTAGTCAACTGAGTCACGTGTGCTTCTGAATACATCAGTCAGAGATGCTGGTTGTACCGCTCCACCCATTTAGCATTTCCCTTTGTTGGAGTGGTGGAGTAAATATAGGCTAAGTATCTTGTCCCGGTACTAAACGAACACACTATCAAATAAGGCGCTGTGCAAGATGACTTGTAGCGCTCTCTTTAAGCAGTACCGCGGTAACTTTAATAGCCAGTGTGTTTATCTGGAATATCGCTTTTGTTTCTATTCTCTTATGCATTATTGCTGCGGCTCATTTATTACGTACAAAAAAGAACCTGCAGATAATAAGGGGATAACTTATCCAAAATGTTACCTATTGATAAAATTAAAGTAACATATCGTAAAATTTGGCTATTTTATTTTTCATGGACTAAGGTTTATACATCATGATATAATGTGATGGCAGATTATTTACCATTCAATAATGTAAATGAATTTTCGAGGAGATCATTCCAGTGGGACGTAAGTGGGCAAATATTGTTGCTAAAAAAACAGCTAAAGACGGTGCAACGTCTAATGTATATGCAAAATTCGGTGTAGAAATTTATGCTGCTGCTAAACAAGGCGAACCAGACCCAGAATTAAATACATCTTTAAAATTCGTTATTGAACGTGCGAAACAAGCGCAGGTTCCAAAACACGTTATTGATAAAGCCATTGATAAAGCCAAAGGCGGCAGCGATGAAACGTTCGTGCAAGGGCGTTATGAAGGCTTTGGTCCCAGTGGCTCACTGATTATCGCTGAAACATTGACTTCAAACGTTAACCGTACGATTGCTAATGTCCGCTCAATTTTTAATAAAAAAGGCGGGAATATCGGAGCGGCGGGTTCTGTCAGCTATATGTTTGACAATACCGGAGTAATTGTATTTGAAGGGACAGACCCTGACCATATTTTTGAAATTCTGCTTAATGCTGAAGTAGATGTTCGTGATGTAACCGAGGAAGAAGGAAACATCGTTATTTATACTGAATCTACAGATCTTCACAAAGGCATTGCAGCTCTAAAAGCAGCAGGAATTACTGAGTTTTCAACCACAGAATTAGAAATGATTGCTCAATCAGAAATTGAACTTTCACCAGAAGATTTAGAAGTCTTTGCAGGGCTTGTTGATGCTCTTGAAGATGACGATGATGTTCAAAAAGTATATCATAACGTTGCAAATCTCTAATGATAGATTAAAGAAATCTGTCATTATGGCAGATTTCTTTAACTCATAAAGTTGTAATGAGTGCACTATTTATTACAAACTCGGATATTTTCCATCATCATCAACTAAAAATATCTGAGATAGGTACCAGGTATCATTCTCTTTGGACAATTGATATTCATAAATAGGTGAATAATACTGCCTCGATAATCTGGTCGTCACGGTCGCTACTTTTTCAGAAATCTGAACCGATATGATGTTCTCTTGCTCAGGATCATGACTAGACTCAGAACCAAAAGCTATAGGCTCGCCCTGAAAACCAGGTTTTGTATATTTATTCAAAAGCTCATTCCAACCCTTCTGGGCCAGGAGCATAACTTCTTGCTTTCCGTAGTTCTGATTTCTCTGAAATGACTGGTCATTCCAATATTTATAATCCCTCTGGAAAGCGGTGATTACCTGTTCCGGAGTATTTGCCAGTATGTCCCCAGCGCTTAAAAATCCAACGCTTAACATAACTAATTTAATCAACAGATGTCTCAACAAGTTCACCCATATTTGGCATGCTTTCCTTCAGTGTCTCGCAAGGGACTTTTTGAAGTCAACTTCATTAATGGTTGCACAACCAAAACGACTGAACTGTATAGATTCCGGGCATACCTGCCCGTGGTTAGCAGCCAGGAAAAATTCCCCTCGTTCTTCATTTAAAAAATTCTGGGGAAAACATCCTGCCTTTCTCCCCTTTGATGTAGTGCTACTCTTTAAGCAAACCAACTTTGAGGGTATTGCTGATGATGTTGACCCGCCATCTGCTACAGCAAAAAATCACACTTCTGGAACCGTTCTACGAGGATCAAACGGCAGCGTTTGCCGTGAGTGTTGCACGTGAATTATTGCTTTACATGGATAAAATTGAGGCGCTGGAGAAACTTATTGCGACTCCGGTTACACTACCTTATTGCAGCGCAAGTCCGGTTTGTGAGATTGAGGTGGGCTATGCCGCAGGCGTAAACGACTGCCGCGAGGCCATCCGGCGGGCAGGGTATCCTATCGAAGGTGATGATTAGTTTGCGTTTATGTTAACAAATATGCGCTTTTATTGTATAAATCTGTAACCTAAGCGCGCGATTGCGGGCTACATCAACGTACCTGCTTCGGAGTGGCAAACATCCTCTATCAACGTACAACGCTGTTATGCAACAACATAAACGGGTAACCGATTTGGCAATACTGTTAACTATCAGGGTGGACTCGTGAAGATTGTGCAGGATAAGCTCAGAAACAGGCAGGCTCTGCTGGTATCCGGGCTCATTACGTTGATTTTTACCTCGTTGTTTCTGTTTATCATTTATGAACAGCGTATGGCTGCCGCCAGTGAAGGCGTTAGCCGCCTGCAAGCTCACATGTTGGACATTTTTAACGATAATGAACTGATTGCCGATGCGATTGGCGAGCGTTATTACCACATCAAAACCGGCGAACAGTGTGGTGTTATGGCGCAGTTTGTTCCGCGAAACAAAGATGAATGGGGAATTAACGCCGACCCAAAGCGGGTTCATTCTGCAACGGGGACGATTATTGCTCAGCAACCCAGCCATAATGCGCTGTGTATGTATACTGCGGCGGAGTTCATTCGCGGAATGGTTAATGAGCTAAATCCAGGCAGCTTCGATGCGCACCGTTACATTATCGCCAGCAATTCAGATTATTTTTATTGGTTTATGGCTTCTGACTCGCGCAATTTCAGTTTTTCTGACTCCGAAATGGCGATGGATATAACGCATTTTTTCTATCCGCCCACCGATTTCTATACCCGGTTGTTGCAAAAAAACGTCAAAAATAAAGCTCTCAGTTCAACAAACTTCTATACCGATAAAATTACCGGTGAAAAAGCCTACAGCGTAGTGAGCTATATCTACGATCTGTCGGGTAAGGAGATATCAGACCAAATCGTTGCCTATCTGGTCTATGATCATTCGAAGCCTGAGCTGCAGGAAGCGTTAGCCGAGGCGTTTGATAATCAAATCCTTCCCGGATTGAACGTGGAGTTAGTGAATCTGACCAACAAAGAGAGCCTCTGCTTATCCGGCAAATGTGCGGGGCAATCCAGCTATTTGGTGCGCAATTTTTCGGAGAAATATGCGCTGCACTATTCGCTTTCATTAGGCCGTTTTATGGCGCGCGATACACATGCCGGGATTGTTATCTTGCTGGCGCCGTTCTTTTTCATCATCATTAGCTTCTCGTTAAAGTCATGGCTAAACGAAAGCGACCTCAAGGTTTATATCGATACTCTAACCGGCTGTTTTAACCGCCGAATACTCGACATTATCAAGCGTCGGGATTTATCACACTGTTCGGTGGTGCTACTGGACTGCAATAAATTTAAGGCCGTCAATGATACCTGGGGCCACGCGGCAGGCGATCGCGCGTTGCAAATTATCGCCAACAGGATGCTGTCAAACACCCGCACCAGCCACGATATTGTGATTCGTACCGGCGGGGATGAATTTATGATCCTGCTGTTTCGATCGCAGGCAACTGACGCCATAGCAATCGCGCAACGTATTAGCGGGCAGGTGACCAGTCATGTGTTTGTGGTGGATGGGCATACCGTGCCATTGTCAGTATCGTGGGGAATTGCAGAGGTGAACGGTGAACTGGATGTGGCCATTCAGAATGCGGATAGCGCTATGTATAGAATGAAGCACACGGAAGAAGGGTGAAACCGCCAGACGTCTCTGGCGGTTGATTTAACTTACTGGTGGGTGGCGGCTTTCATCGTGCTGACAAACGCTTTCAGCTCAGCCAGCATCTGTTCCGGTGCCGCAACATTTTTCTCAATGATTTTCACAATTGCCGAGCCGGAAATTGCACCGGCAGCACCGGCTTCAATAGCTCCGGCTACCTGTTCAGGCGCAGAGATACCGAAGCCCTGTAAAGAAGGCGGAGCATCATATTGTTTCAGCTTTTCAACCAAATGATGCAGCGGTAATGCCGCACGATTTTCGGCACCGGTCACGCCTGCACGTGAAAGCAGATAAGTGTAGCCGCGACCGTAAGAGGCAATCTGGCGTAGCAGTTCTTCATCAGCGTTCGGCGGGCAGATGAAAATCGGTGCGATGTTGTGACGCAGTGCAGCAGTTCTGAATGGCGCAGACTCCTCAACAGGGACATCGGCTACCAACACAGAATCCACACCCACTTTTTCGCACTGGGCGTAAAACTCGTCAATGCCCTTGCTGAAGACCAGGTTGGCATACATCAGCAACCCAATGGGAATCGTCGGATGCTTCTGGCGAATCAGCGCCAGCATTTCAAAGCATTGCGATGGTGTGACGCCGGCGGCAAACGCACGCAGAGTGGCTTCCTGAATGGTTGGGCCATCGGCCAGCGGATCGGAGAACGGAATGCCGAGTTCAAGCGCGTCGGCACCAGCTTCAATCAGCGTATCAATGATTTTCAGTGACTGCTCAACAGACGGATCGCCCAGGGTTACGAAGGGGACAAAAGCACCTTCTTTGCGGTCCTTCAGCTGTGCAAACAGGTTTTCGTAACGTTCCATCAGATTTCCCCTCGCGCTTTCAGAATATCGTGTACGGTGAAAATGTCTTTGTCGCCGCGACCGGAGAGATTAACCACCAGTAACTGCTCTTTTTCCGGATTTTCACGCATCATTTTCAACGCGTGCGCCAGGGCATGGGAGGACTCCAGTGCCGGAATAATCCCCTCGTGCAGACACAGCGTTTTGAAGGCTTCCAGTGCTTCATCATCGGTTATTGAAACATAATCGGCGCGACCAATGCTGTTCAGGTACGCATGCTGTGGCCCGACCGACGGGAAATCGAGTCCGGCGGAAATAGAGTAAGACTCTTCAATCTGTCCTTCTTCGGTCTGCATCATCGGGGACTTCATGCCGAAGTAAATCCCGACACGACCATGTTTCAACGGCGCGCCGTGTTCTCCAGACTCAATCCCGTGACCGCCTGGCTCTACGCCAATCAAACCGACGCTGGTTTCATTAATAAAATCGGCGAACATACCGATGGCGTTAGAACCGCCGCCCACGCAGGCGATAACGGCGTCCGGCAGACGACCTTCTTTTTCCAGAATCTGCGCCTTGGTTTCTTCACCGATCATCCGCTGGAACTCACGCACAATAGTCGGGAAGGGGTGCGGACCTGCCGCTGTACCGAGCATATAGTGCGCGGTATCGTAGCTGCCAGACCAGTCGCGCAGCGCTTCGTTACAGGCATCTTTCAGCGTTGCGGAACCGCTGTGAACGGGGATAACTTCTGCACCCATCAAACGCATACGGAAAACGTTCGGCGACTGACGTTCAACATCTTTCGCGCCCATGTAAATACGGCATTTCAACCCCAGCAGTGCGCTGGCGAGAGCAGATGCAACACCGTGCTGCCCCGCGCCTGTTTCGGCGATAATTTCCGTTTTACCCATGCGCTTCGCCAGCAACGCCTGGCCCAGCACCTGGTTGGTTTTGTGCGCGCCGCCGTGCAGTAAATCTTCACGCTTGAGATACAGCGTCGTGTTGGTGCCTTGAGTGATGTTCTGGCACTTGGTCAGTGCGGTTGGGCGACCCGCATAGTTTTTCAGCAGGTCTGTAAACTGCGCCTGAAATTCAGGATCTTTTTGCGCGCTGACAAAAGCTTCTTCCAGCTGGCGCAGGGCAGGCATCAGAATCTGTGGCACATACATACCGCCAAATTCACCAAAATACGGATTGAGTAATGTTGTCATGTCCTTTTCCTTAATATGCGCGCAGCGTCTGAAAGACCGAAGCCAGAAGACGTGCATCTTTGATGCCCGGCTGTGACTCTACGCCAGAATTGAAATCGAGACCGGCACAGCCGGTTTTTGCCGCGTCAACGCAGTTATCTGCGCCAAGTCCGCCAGCCAGTAATACGTTATCCAGCGATTGTCCGCCTAAAAGTGACCAGTCGAAGCGTTGCCCGCTGCCGCCCTGACCGTTGTCGAATACGTATTTATCGACATGCTGATAATCCCGGGCTGGCAACTTATCGCTGACGCTGAGCGCCTTCCAGATTTGTACCTGTGCGGGTAGCGCATTGCGTAGCGCGTCTACGTAGGCCTGATCTTCGCTACCATGCAGTTGCACGGCCGTGAGTCCCAGAGCAGCCGCTGTTTCACGTACGTCGATAATTTCTGTGTTGCGAAACACCCCGACGTATTGCAGCGGCGCGCCGGTCATGACCTCTCGCGCTTGCTCAACGCTAACCGCGCGTGGCGATGTGGGTACAAAAATCAGTCCGCCATAAATCGCGCCGGATTTATACGCCGCGTTGGCATCCTGAGCCCGGGTTAAACCGCAGACTTTATTCTCGCCGAGCAGTACGCGACGCACGGCGGCGTGCAGATCATCATGCGACATCAGCGCGGAACCAATCAGAAAACCGTTGGCGAAGTGGCTGAGCTCGCGCACCTGACCATAGGTATTGATCCCGGACTCGCTGATGACGGTCACACCGTGGCCCAGTCGCGGCGCAAGCTGGCGGGTGCGATTCAAATCAATCGACAAGTCGCGTAAATCGCGGTTGTTGATACCAACGACTTTGGCGCCCAGCGCGATAGCACGCTCCAGCTCTTCTTCGTTGCTGACTTCGGTCAGTACGCCCATTTTCAGGCTGTGGGCGACGGCGGCGAGTTGACGATATTGTTCATCATCGAGGACCGACAGCATCAACAAACAGGCGTCCGCCTGGTAGAAACGCGCCAGGTAAATCTGGTAAGGATCGATAATAAAGTCCTTACACAGAACAGGTTGCGGCGCGATGCGGCTGACGATAGACAGGAAATCAAAACTGCCCTGGAAATATTTCTCATCGGTCAGTACGGAAATCGCGGAAGCATAATGTTTATATACGCCCGCAATCTGTGCCGGATCGAAGTCATCACGGATCACGCCTTTTGACGGAGATGCTTTTTTACATTCCAGAATAAAGGCGGTGCGCGCACCTTGCAGCGCATCGTAGAAATCACGAGAGCTGGGTTGAACATCATTTTGAAAGCTGCCCAGCGGTTGTTGCTGTTTGCGGGCTTCTACCCAAATCGCCTTGTCTGCGACAATTTTCGCTAAAACGGTTTGCATCATTTACCCTCTTGCTGCCAGTGCAGTGACACGGTCATAGGCCGCACCGCTGCGCAGTACATTAATCACGGTTTGCGCATTGGCTTTCAAATCTTCTTCACCGTGCAAGCGCATTAACATGGCGACATTCGCGGCAACAGCGGCTTCATGAGCGGCTTCACCTTTACCTTGTAACAAGCGACTAAGAATGTCACGGTTTTCTTCCGGCGTGCCGCCAGCCAGCTGTTCCTGGTGGTAAGGCGTCAGGCCAAAGTCTTCTGCCGTCAGTTGATAACTCTTGATTTCCCCATCGTGCAGCTCTGCCACAATGGTCGGTGCATGCAGCGAAACTTCGTCCATGCCACCACTGTGCACTACGGCTGCCCGCTGATATCCGAGCACGCGCAGCGTTTCGGCAATCGGCAGCACCAGCTCCGGGCTGTAAACGCCGATCAGCGCCAGCGGCGGATGTGCCGGGTTAATCAACGGGCCGAGCACGTTAAACAGCGTGCGGGTTTTCAACTGCTGGCGTACCGGCATGGCATGGCGAAAACCGGTGTGGTATTTCGGCGCAAACAGAAAGCACACGCCGAGATCGTCAAGCGCCTGACGTGATTTGTCGGCGTTCATATCCAGATTGATGCCAAATGCCGCTAACAGATCCGAAGAGCCTGACTTGCTGGAGACGCTGCGGTTGCCGTGTTTGGCAACTTTCAGTCCGCAAGCCGCTGCAACAAAGGCGCTCGCGGTAGAAATATTGATGCTGTTGCTGCCGTCGCCGCCGGTACCGACAATATCGGCAAACAGATAATCAGGACGCGGGAACGGAGCGGCGTTTTCCAGTAGCGCGGTTGCCGCACCGGCAATTTCATTCGGGTGTTCACCACGAATTTTCATGCTCACCAGCGCCGCAGCCAGTTGTTCCGGCTTCAGTTCACCGCGTACCACGGCAGAGAACAGCTGGTGGCTTTCCTGCTGGGACAGCGTTTGGGCCTGATACAGTTTCTCCAGAATTGGTTGCAACGTATTGGTTTGTTCAAGCTTCTGTTGCGCCCAGGCCAGCGTTTGTTCCAGCAAACGCGCGCCCTGGGTGGTCAGAATGGATTCCGGATGGAACTGGAAGCCGCAGACGCGATCGGTATCGTGACGCACCGCCATCACCATGCCGTTAAAGTGGGCGTTAATGGTTAATCCTGCCGGAACGTTGCTGCCAACCAGCGAATGATAGCGTGCCACCGGCAGCGGATTAGCCAGACCAGCAAACATTGCCTGACCGTCGTGTTCAATGCTGGACGCTTTGCCGTGCAGGATTTCTCCAGCCTGGCCCACATATCCACCATAGGCCTCAACAATGGCCTGATGTCCCAGACAAATGCCGATGATTGGCAGCTTGCCTCGCAGACGGGTTAACAGCTCCGGCATGCAACCTGCTTCGCTTGGCGCACCTGGGCCTGGAGAGAGCATCAGCACAGGATTTTTCATCGTTGCTAAGCGGTCAATCAACGTCTGGGCCGGAATATGGTTGCGGTAAATCACCACGTTGTGACCATTAGTACGCAGCTGATCCGCCAGGTTATAGGTAAAAGAGTCGATATTATCGAGCAGCAGAATGTCAGCCATTAGAAGGTCTCCTGTGCGTGGTGCGCGGTGGCGATAGCACGCAGAACCGCGCGCGCTTTATTACGGGTTTCATCGGCTTCAGACTGCGGTACAGAATCCAGAACAATTCCGGCACCGGCTTGTACGGTGGCAATACCGTCTTCCACGAGGGCGGAGCGAATGACAATACAAGTATCCAGATCGCCATGAGCCGTGAAGTAACCTACTGCGCCGCCGTAGCTACCACGGCGACGACCTTCTGCCTCGGCGATAAGCTGCATAGCGCGAACTTTTGGCGCTCCGCTTAACGTGCCCATATTCATACAGGCGCGGTAAGCGTGCAGCACATCCAGATCGCTACGCAGCTCGCCGACCACGCGCGAAACCAGGTGCATAACGAAGGAGTAACGATCGACTTTGGTGAGGTCAGCAACATAGCGGCTGCCAGGCGTACAGATGCGCGCCAGGTCGTTACGCGCAAGGTCAACCAGCATCAGGTGCTCAGAAAGCTCTTTATGGTCGGTACGCATTTCCAGCTCGATACGGCTGTCAAGGTCGCGGTCAAGCGAACCGTCCGCACGACGACCGCGCGGACGAGTGCCGGCAATCGGGTAGATCTCAATCTGGCGGCTGGTGGCATCGTATTTCAGCGAGCTTTCCGGGGAGGCGCCAAACAGCGTAAAATCGTTGTCCTGCATGAAAAACATGTATGGGCTGGGGTTACTTTTCTTCAGCACATAGTAGGCTGCCAGCGGTGACGGGCAGGGCAGCGAGAAACGGCGGGACGGAACCACCTGGAAAATTTCGCCCGCGCGAATCGCTTTTTGCATCCCACGCACCACGGCGCCAAACTCTTCATCGCTCTGATTGCATTCGCAGCGCATCTGCGGGACTTCAGTAACGGGCAGCGGCGGCGCAGGCTCGGTAAGCTGTTGGCTCAGCTGCGCCAGACGGGCGTTAAGACGCTGTTTCTCCGCATCATTGGGGGTAAAAACACTGGCCTGAATTCGGGTGCTTTTTTTCTGGTGGTCGATAACCATCAGCGTTTCTGCCAGATAGAAGCAGTAGTCAGGACAACGGTTGCCCGCTTCAAGCTGAGGTAAATCTTCAAAACCGGCAACCAGGTCGTAGGAAAACAGACCGCCGAAGAACATCGCTTCACGTTCTTGCACAGGAACATTCACCAGCCCCTGCAGTAAGCGAAAAGCATCAAATACGGAAAGAGAACATAAACGGGCGTCTTCATCCAACAGCGGGCTGACGGCAGGGAATCGCAGATGACGACCATTCGTCTGTTTTTCATTCTCAACGCCAGCGGGCAGGGCAGCATCCAGCAAGGGCAGCAGCGACGCGCCGTTTGTGGATAACGCCTGAATGGTGACAGTGTCACCAAGAGCGGTAATGCGCAATGCGCTGTCTACTAGCAGCAAGCTCTTCAGATCGTCTTTGCTGTCGATATCTGCAGATTCCAACAGCAGCGTTGCCGGACGTGCGCCACACACCTGATGAAACAGCGATGTCGGATTTTCACGGTAGGCGGCATCGCAGGCAAGCAGTTCGAGTATCGGTTTTTGTGTTTGCATCGTTATTCTCATTAATTTTGTTCAAAAAAAAGCCCGCTCATTAGGCGGGCCGGGTATCTGGTTGCAAATTGCAGACGTAAGACACTGCCCGAAATCAGGAAGTGCGCCACCAACCGTGCAGAAAAAATGTTGCTTTCATTTCAGATACCTTCTTCATGTGAACTTGCGTACTAGTTAACTGGTTCGGTGGGATAAAGTCAACACCTGATTTCAGTATATTTGCCGAAACCGCTATGATGGGCGTGTTACGACATTTATTGAAACGGGAGCCGCCTTGAGCGACACGAATTACGCAGTGATTTATGACCTGCATAGTCATACTACAGCCTCCGATGGGCGATTAACCCCAGAAGCCTTAGTACACCGTGCGGTAGAGATGCGAGTCGGTACACTGGCGATCACCGATCATGACACCACGGCGGGCATTGCGGCGGCAAGAGAAGAAATTTCACGTTCGGGATTAGCGTTAAATTTGATACCTGGTGTCGAGATATCAACTGTCTGGGAAAACCATGAGATCCATATAGTGGGTCTGAACATTGATATCGCCCATCCCATGATGTGCGATTTTCTGGCGCAACAAACGGAACGTCGTCAGCAGCGTGCGCGCCTGATTGCCGAACGACTCGACAAAGCGCATATCCCCGGCGCGTGGGAAGGGGCGTTGCGCCTGGCTGATGGCGGGGCGGTTACGCGGGGCCATTTTGCGCGTTTCCTGGTGGAATGTGGCAAAGCCACAACCATGGCGGATGTCTTTAAAAAATATCTTGCCCGTGGGAAAACCGGTTACGTTCCGCCACAGTGGTGTACAATAGAACAAGCTATTGATGTCATTCATCATTCTGGCGGTAAGGCTGTTCTGGCTCATCCTGGGCGGTACGATCTTAGCGCTAAGTGGCTGAAAAGACTGGTTGCACATTTTGCTGAACATCGCGGTGACGCGATGGAAGTAGCGCAGTGTCAGCAGTCTCCCAATGAACGCACCCATCTGGCGACGCTTGCGCGTCAGCATCAATTGTGGGCATCGCAAGGGTCTGATTTTCATCTACCCTGCCCATGGATTGAGTTGGGTCGTAAACTTTGGTTGCCCGCAGGCGTAGAAGGCGTCTGGCAACTTTGGGAGCAGCCCGAGATCACAGAGAGGAAAGTATGAGCCAGTTTTTTTATATTCATCCCGAAAACCCGCAGCAGCGCCTGATCAATCAGGCCGTTGAAATCGTGCGTAAAGGTGGGGTGATCGTCTATCCAACCGATTCCGGCTATGCGTTGGGCTGCAAAATTGAAGATAAAGGCGCAATGGAGCGCATTTGCCGCATCCGTCACCTGCCGGACGGGCACAACTTTACGCTGATGTGTCGTGACCTGTCTGAACTGTCGACCTATTCGTTTGTCGACAACGTGGCCTTCCGTTTAATTAAAAACAACACGCCGGGCAACTACACCTTCATCCTGAAGGGGACGAAAGAGGTTCCGCGCCGCTTGTTGCAAGAAAAACGTAAGACCATCGGCCTGCGTGTACCCTCAAACCCGATAGCACTGGCGCTGCTTGAAGCGCTGGGCGAGCCGATGCTCTCCACGTCACTGATGCTGCCGGGTAGCGAATTTACCGAGTCAGATCCGGAAGAAATTAAAGACCGCCTGGAGAAACAGGTGGATTTAATTATCCACGGCGGATATCTCGGCCAGCAGCCGACCACGGTCATTGATTTAACCGACGATTCTCCGGTGGTGTTGCGTGAAGGCGTCGGTGACGTTAAACCTTTCTTATAAGGGCGCGAACCGCTATACTACGCGGCCTTAAAATGGCGCTGATTGGCGCCGTTGATTCTCCTGTTCGACGCCTGTGAAGGCGCACAAGAAAAATATTAAATCATGCGTAATCAATGACTTAACGTATTTCGGTTAATGGCTGTTACCAGCTTGTGTGACAGCCATTAGACACATCTAGACTCTCATTATGTATGCACACTTTAACCCTGCCTTTTATTACTTATGCTTCACATAACTCTGTCAAGGTTACTACGTTTCGTATGTTTCCTTAAAGCTATTGGGGCTTATTGACTTCTATTGTCTAAAACCTGTTAGTTGCACATTTTCAGTGCACTGGATAATCTGAAATACAGTGCTTACACCGAATCTTAACTATCAGAGAGCAGAAGCAATGCAGATTACAGTTACATCACAGAATGTGGACACGCATAAGAAAAATATCCGGCGTGATGATCTCAAGGGGCTAACTTGCTTTATGCAAATGGCAAATAGTGTACGCGTTACTGCATCCCAAGATCATCAAGCCATAGTGCAGGGCGTCTTAGGGACGCCTGATAGCGACAACCATCATCAGTTATCATCCTATTGGGTCTGGAATGATGTGGACGCTGTAAAGCTGGTAGACGTGTTGTACGCAGTCGCTAACGCATAGAGCAGATAAATATGTGCCAGAGTTGGCTCTATTGCCAGCTCCAGCATATCCTCTCAAAGCCTTTAGCCACATCATAAGCAAATGAAGCTGGTTTCCTGTCATGTCTGGCAATACAAGGGAAATGTGATGAAAATATTAGCCCTACTTGTTTGTTTTATAAGTTCTTTGGCATTTGCCGATGTGACAGGAGATACTCAAAAAACGAAGATTGTTATCCCACCTGATTTCTTGAAACAGTTCTTCACCATAACCAGCGTGAAAATTTCAACACTAGATGGTTATGTCCCGATAGTGGAAACAGGAAATAAGGTCGTTAAACTTCCTGCGCAACGTATAGATTCTCTCAACTATACAGTGAGAGTTGATTCAACTGATGCAGGTTTTATCAATGATGTGGCTGGCAGTGACCACGGCATAAAAGGGATATTGGTTTGTAATAACCCTTCAATAAGATCACTGATTATGAGTAAAAATGCCGTTGTTTTAGTATCCGTTGAGAATAAAGAGGGGGAACCTATTTCTGTGACGCTATATGACAGCAAAAGTTGCAAGAAAAAATCGAAAGCTTAGGGGTACTGTTGGTTCTTGGTTCATCGAATGGATATGATGAATCCTAAATACATGCTCATTATAAGGATACTCAGCACAGCAATATGTGAACATCTACTCCATCGTGGCAAGACGGAGAGCTTTACGTTTTCTATTTCCTAATTGCTGAAGGCGGGCAGGGGAAAACTGAGAATGCTACAAGGCAGGTAGTCATCCACCCTAAGTTAATCGAATGGGGTTTCATGGAGTACGTTGATCGCCAGTGGAAAGAGCGGATATTCTCAGAAGTGGCAGGTACGAATATGACAAAGATCGGTAAAGTGTTTGCTGATCTGCGTGATCAGCTTGGTATCCCGTATTTGGATGATTATGGACAGCGACGGTTACTGCATTCGATCCGCCACAGCGTCTGTTCATCCGCAATGGGTGGTTGGATGACCAATATACTGCATCTGCAACAAACTGTAGGGCATGAAAAGAGTGGCGGGATAACTAAACGTTACCTGCATACGTTCCCGCTTTCCTCAGTTTTTTATGTGATTGACGGTATCAGTTGGGTGTAGTTTACAAAGAGATTAAGCTGACCGAAAGTCAGCTTTGTATCCCATTTGAAGTGCAAGATACTTCGATCTGCTTGCGAGGAATCAAATGCCAAGAGCTGACGATGCATGCATCCTGGGGGGTATATGCATTCAGCTACGTGATAGTCACATCTGCGCTTATTCACTTAATTAATCAAGGAAACTTTGCTGGCTGCCCCTGCGTTTCTGTGGAAAAATTGAACTTTGAACTTTCAAACAACAGAGGGATGCTTATGTCGGTTTTTCAGGACTGGCTGCTTAGGATAGCTGGTGACAATTACTTTCTCTATATCAAACGATTGTCTGCCAATGATACTGGCGCAACAGGTGGACATCAGGTAGGACTATATATTTCTTCCGACATCGCTGAAAAACTACTTCCGTCCATCAACAATACTCAAGAACTGAACCCGTCTGTTTTTCTAACCGCGCATGTTTCATCACATGAGTATCCGGACAGTGAAGCTCGGGCTATTTATTACAATAATCGTTTTTTTGGCGGGACCCGGAATGAGAGAAGAATCACTCGCTGGGGAAGAGGAAGCCCACTCCAGGATCCTGAAAATACAGGAGCCCTTACGCTTCTGGCGTTTAAGCAGGATGAACAAGGCGGTGATAGTTCAGAGGTGAACATATGGGTCTGCGTCAATCCTGATGAAGAGAATATTATTGAGTCCGTTATAGGGGAAGTCATCCCTGGAACGCTTATATTTGGGCCATCCGGTGAAATTCTGGGGGGATTGTCTCTACAACATGCCCCAGTGAATCATAAATACAATATTCCTGACGCTTGGAAGCAGCAGTTCCCATCAGGAAGTGAAATTATCCAGTATGCTGGCGGGCACTACGCAAAAAACTCCAATGACCCAGACGAACAGTTGATTGATCGACGCCGTATAGAGTACGACATTTTTCTGCTGGTAGAAGAGTTCCACGTACTGGACATCATTCGTAAGGGATTTGGCTCTGTCGATGAGTTTATTGCACTGGCTAATTCCGTCAGTAATCGCCGAAAATCAAGAGCTGGAAAGTCACTTGAGCTACATCTTGAACATCTTTTCGTTGAGCATGGTTTACGACACTTCGCTACGCAGGCAGTAACTGAGGGCAATAAAAAACCTGACTTTCTGTTCCCATCTGCTGAGGCTTACCACAATATCGGATATCCCGAAGAAAAACTCCGTATGTTAGCCGTTAAGACAACATGCAAAGACCGCTGGCGTCAGATATTAAACGAGGCGGATAAAATCAGGCAGATACACCTTTTCACTCTACAGGAGGGAGTTTCTCAGGCTCAGCATAGTGAAATGCGGGATGCAGGGGTAAAGCTGGTTGTACCATCATCACTACACAGGAAATATCCGGAAGCGGTGAGAGGTGAACTAATGACGTTGGGGGCTTTTATCGCTGAACTTACAGGCCTTTACGCAGAACTGCCATAAGAAGCTCCCGGCATGTGAAAGCCGGGAGTATCCTTTATGCTTTATCGGTTTTGGCAGAAACAGCCTTGAGAATGTAAGGCTCCAGTAGTCTGGCTACTGCTTCAAAGACAGGGACCACAACGGAGTTACCGAATTGACGGTATGACTGTGTGTCAGAAACCGGAATCCTGAAAGGCTTGCCGCCTGGCGTTTCAAAGCCCATGAGGCGTGCGCACTCGCGGGGAGTCAGTCTACGTGGGCGGCGAGCTTGGTTTTCAGCGTTAGAAAAATCGACTTCACCTGCTGCCATATCCCAGCCACGATCTATCAGAATCTCGGATCCATCTTTATGATAACGGGCAGAAAGTGTGCGGGCCACGCTTTCTTTATCTTCAGGGTTAACGAGACCAAAACCAAAACCGTTGCCCTTAGCTGCATGCTTTTTAGCATAGTTGTAAAGGTACTCCCAGAGTTTAGGCGTCAGGATATATTTACTATCAACCACTGGTTCCAGTAGCTCACCAAATGCTGGGCGTCGTTCGGGATAAAATCGACTGACATCGCGGAGGGTAAAGCCATTGTGAATATTCAGGTCGCGACGGAAACCCACCAGAACGATACGTTCACGATGCTGAGGAAGAAAACGCTTACCATCTATGACTTTAGGATCACTTTTCCCCATGTCATTTGCATCGGCAACTTCATAGCCCAACTCGTCAAGCGTTTCCATGATGACCTTAAAGGTTTTACCTTTGTCATGGCTCTTCAGGTTTTTGACGTTCTCAAGCACAAAAATGGCTGGTTTTTTTGCCCGGATAATACGCGCTACATCAAAGAAAAGTGTTCCTTGCGCCTCACACTCAAAACCATGTGCGCGACCCAACGAATTTTTCTTACTCACTCCCGCAAGGCTGAAGGGCTGGCAGGGGAAGCCAGCCAAAAGCACATCATGGTCTGGAACATTTTCGTCGATATAGGCATAAGCATCTGTCTCTGATACCTCAGGCTTGTCACTAAGGGTGACTTCTCGGATATCGAGATTAAATGTATGCGCTTGCTCGTCATTAAACCAGTTAGCTTTATAGGTGCGTACCGCTTGTTTGTTCCATTCGCTTGTAAAGACACACTGGCCCCCGATTGCTTCGAATCCCTTACGAATCCCGCCAATCCCGGCAAACAGATCAACGAAACGAAACGCGTACTCTGGATGATTTGCTGGTGGTTCTGGAAGCATTTTTCGAAGAAGTGCCTCCTCGGCTGAGATCAGTGACCTAGGGGAGCATTTATCATTGATCCAACGGTTAAGCGTTTCCCGGCTCCAATCATTTTTACCAACTTTTCTTAAGAGCTCTGCCACAAACTTCTGGTCATAGATCTCCAGTACCTGTTCAATAAGTTTTCTATCATTTTCCTGTCGCTGCTTTTCTTCTACTTCAACTTTTTCAAGCAGATCCTGCGCCAGTAATTCAAATTCTGACATAACGCCTCCAATGGGTCTTATGAGTGACACTCTATCACTCATTTAACCCAGATGGAAATTTTATTACTGGGTATTTAAACAGTGTTTAATGTGATTTCTGTCAATACTTGAAAGCTGTCTCCAATGATACTGCACGCAAGACTAAGAAATCCTTTTCAGATCAGATTGATACTAACGAAAACTGATGTTAGTAAGGTGGTTTATAGCGCCGATGCTTAAAGAGTTAAGCACCGTTCAAAAGAGCCCCGCCTTACACACTGGTATCTTCGCCGAATATCAGCAGGCAATTAATCATGATCTTCCAATGGTTATGGGATTTAGTTAGTAATATCAAGTCATTAGGTAATGACTAAATCTTATAGGCTTGTATAATCAACCGCTAAATCATCCTATATATTGGTGTGTAGAAAAAATACTGACTGACTTTGCCCCTCTTGAAAGAGCAACTGACCTGCCCCCACGATTAGATACAACACTCAGTTAGTAACGTCGGAATCTTCATTCTCAGAATGACCCTTTCTCCAGCCCGCTGCAAATTCAGACGGTGTCTGATAATTCAGCGTGGAGTGCGGGCGGCATTCGTTATAATCCTGCCGCCAGTCATTAATAATTTTCCTGGCATGAACGATATCGCTGAACCAGTGCTCATTCAAACATTCATCGCGAAATCGTCCGTTAAAGCTCTCAATAAATCCGTTCTGCGTTGGCTTGCCCGGCTGGATTAAGCGCAACTCAACACCATGCTCAAAGGCCCATTGATCCAGAGCACGGCAAGTGAACTCCGGCCCCTGGTCAGTTCTTATCGTCGCCGGATAGCCTCGAAACAGTGCAATGCTGTCCAGAATACGCGTGACCTGAACGCCTGAAATCCCAAAGGCAACAGTGACCGTCAGGCATTCCTTTGTGAAATCATCGACGCAGGTAAGACACTTGATCCTGCGACCGGTGGAAAGTGCGTCCATGACGAAATCCATCGACCAGGTCAGATTGGGCGCCGCCGGACGGAGCAGCGGCAGACGTTCTGTTGCCAGCCCTTTACGACGTCTTCTGCGTTTTACGCCCAGGCCACTGAGGTGATAAAGCCGGTACACGCGCTTATGATTAACATGAAGCCCTTCACGGCGCAGCAACTGCCAAATACGACGGTAGCCAAAACGCCTGCGCTCCAGTGCCAGCTCAGTGATGCGCCCTGATAAATGCGCATCAGCAGCCGGACGGTGAGCCTCATAGCGGCAGGTCGACAGGGATAAACCTGTAAGCCTGCAGGCACGACGTTGCGACAGACCGGTCGCATCACACATCAACATCACGGCTTCCCGCTTCTGGTCTGTCGTCAGTACTTTCGCCCAAGAGCCACCTGAAGCGCCTCTTTATCCAGCATGGCTTCGGCAAGCAGCTTCTTGAGTCTGGCGTTCTCTTCCTCAAGCGACTTCAGGCGCTTAACTTCAGGCACCTCCATACCGCCATACTTCTTACGCCAGATGTAAAACGTGGCATCGGAAATGGCATGCTTGCGGCAGAGTTCACGGGCGGGTACCCCAGCTTCGGCTTCGCGGAGAATACTGATGATCTGTTCGTCGGAAAAACGCTTCTTCATGGGGATGTCCTCATGTGGCTTATGAAGACATTACTAACATCGGGGTGTACTAATCAACGGGGAGCAGGTCACAGTACATCAAAGAAACGCTGGTTCTCGTTAGCAATGTTTGCACGCCATTTTTGACCTTTTTCTTCAACATACCGAGTCCATGCTTCGGATAGTTTGATTTCCTGGCTTGCAGTGTCTTTGAATTCCGTTGATAAAGACTGGTTTGCTTGAACAATACTTTGCGGTGAGGATTTCAGTTTCTGCTCTTCTAACTGAGCTTGCAGTGTGGCAATAAGTTGGCGATATCGCAGCAGATCATTCGAAAAGAATGCTTCATAGGCTTGCGCGACGGTCGCGCGGCTCATATCAAGAGCAGCGCCCACTTGATTAGCAAGGGGCAAATCATCCTTGGAAAGTTCAAGTTTCTCCATGTGAAGACTTGCAAGCACTTCGTTTGCCATTTGATTGCTACCATTCATCATGCGCTGGAAGTGTGCTTCTGAGTAACCTTGAGCTGCCTCAATCGTATCAGAAGCTGTTAAAGGATGGTCAGGATTCATGTTTCTGTGCCATTGTCCTAACTCAGGCAGACGCTTCACTTCGTCAACATCCCTTTCGAGTGCATGAAGAAGATAGTTGTCAAAGTCCTGCTTAGTGGCGGCTCGGTAGCCCTGCATTTTGCGTTTGAACTCATCGAGGTTCATCGTTCCATTCTGCACAAGGGGAATGAAAGGGCGGATCTGATTCATGATCACTTCTGCTTGCTTTAGGCTATCAGTACCGAGACTTAAGCGCACAAAAGTTGTTGAATCATTTAGTCTAAAGTTAGTGTAATATGTGCGCCCACGAATCATTGTGTGTGACAGCTTGTGTGACACGTTGTTTGCCATGCTGTGTACCATGAAAGAGTTATAGATCAGTGAGTTAAGTTGAATCTTTTGCTAACTCGTTGTTTTAAAAAGTATATCAGACGCCTGTGAAGGCGACACCTAAAGGAAGCTCTATGAGCGAAAAGTTACAAAAAGTGCTGGCGCGTGCTGGCCACGGTTCTCGCCGTGAAATCGAATCTATTATTGCCGCGGGTCGCGTGAGCGTTGATGGCAAAATTGCCACGCTCGGCGATCGCGTTGAAGTCACTCCGGGTCTGAAAATCCGTATCGACGGTCATCTGATTTCGGTTAAAGAGTCTGCGGAGCAAATCTGCCGTGTTCTGGCCTATTACAAGCCAGAAGGCGAACTGTGTACCCGAAACGACCCAGAAGGTCGTCCGACCGTGTTTGATCGTTTACCAAAACTGCGTGATGCGCGCTGGATTGCCGTAGGGCGTCTGGACGTGAATACCTGCGGTTTACTGCTGTTTACCACCGATGGTGAACTGGCTAACCGTCTGATGCACCCAAGCCGCGAAGTTGAGCGTGAATATGCGGTACGTGTGTTTGGTCAGGTTGATGATGCAAAACTGCGCGATCTGAGTCGTGGCGTGCAGCTGGAAGATGGTCCGGCGGCATTTAAAACGATCAAGTTCAGCGGTGGTGAAGGGATCAACCAGTGGTATAACGTCACGCTGACCGAAGGGCGTAACCGTGAAGTCCGCCGCCTGTGGGAAGCTGTAGGTGTACAGGTAAGCCGTCTGATTCGTGTCCGTTACGGTGATATCCCGCTGCCGAAAGGCCTGCCGCGTGGTGGCTGGACAGAGCTTGATCTTGCTCAGACCAACTATCTGCGTGAACTGGTGGAGCTGAAGCCGGAAACGACCTCTAAAGTGGCCGTCGAGAAAGATCGTCGTCGCATGAAGGCGAATCAGATCCGTCGCGCGGTGAAGCGCCACTCTCAGGTTGGCAGCAGCCGTCGTCCGGGTGGTCGCAGCAACAACGGTTAATCATAACCAGGCCTGATAAGCAAAGCGCCATCAGGCGTTAGCGTGGAGCCGGATACAGCGCAAACGCCTTATCCGGCCTACACTCAATAATCGATCCCTGGTTGGGCTTTCACGCCCGCTTCAAACGCATGCTTGACCGGGCGCAGCTCGCTGACCGTGTCAGCCAACTCCAGAATATCGCGATGACATCCACGGCCGGTGATAATGACCGTTTGATGGGCTGGGCGCGCGTTCAGGGCATTGATGACCTCTTCAAGCGGCAGATAGTCGTATGCCACCATGTAGGTCAGCTCATCCAGTATCACCATATCCAGTTCATCGTCGGCCAGCATCCGCTTGCCGTGTTCCCACACGGCCATACAGGCTGCGGTGTCAGACTCGCGGTTCTGCGTTTCCCAGGTAAATCCTGTCGCCATAACCTGAAACTCTACGCCGTGGGGTTCAAGTAAGTTACGTTCTCCGTTTGGCCACGTACCTTTAATAAATTGTACGACGCCGACTTTTTTACCATGGCCCACCGCGCGCGTGGCGGTACCGAATGCGGCGGTGGTTTTACCCTTACCATTTCCGGTGAACACGATGATAATTCCGCGCTCATCTTTCGCTGCGGCAACGCGTGCGTCAACCCGATCTTTTACGCGCTGTTGACGTTGCTGATAGCGTTCTTCACTCATTGGGCAATTCCTGGTTTACGGCCCGGCTGGGCATCAAAAGTCATACCGGTTTTACGGCGGCTGTCATCGCCCATCAGCCACAGGTAGAGCGGCATAATATCGGCGGGAGTTTTCAATTTTTGCGGATCTTCCGTTGGGAATGCGCTGGCTCGCATGCCAGTTCGCGTCCCTCCAGGATTGATACAGTTTACGCGCAGATGACGGTTTTGATACTCATCAGCCAGAACCTGCATCATCCCTTCGGTCGCAAATTTTGAGGTGGCATATGCTCCCCAATTGGCGCGTCCCTGGCGACCGACACTGGAAGAGGTAAAGACCAGCGATCCGGCATCGGATTTGAGTAACAACGGCAGCAATGCCTGAGTCAGCATAAAAGTGGCATTTACATTTACCTGCATCACATCCTGCCAGACCTGCGGGTTTTGTTCACTCATTGGACAAATATCGCCGAGTAATCCGGCGTTATGCAGTACGCCATCCAGACGCGGGAAATGTGCAGCAATGCGCTGCGCAAGCTGGTGACATTCTTCAGAGGTACAGGTCAGTAGATCCAGTGTAAACCACTGTGGTTGTGTTCCGTTTTCATCGGCGATAGTGCGGGCAACCTGACGCAGTTTTTCTTCGTTACGCCCATGCAGGATAACGGTCGCGCCATAGCGTGCATAGGTCTGCGCGGCCTCGCGTCCGATACCATCGCTGGCACCGGTGATAAGAATAATGCGGCCCTGTAGAAGGTCTTGTTTAGGTTGGTAATGCACGGCAACTCCTCGGCGACGTCCTGGATATCTCGTTCGCGATAACTTTTGGGCTTTATGCCTTAAACCCTGTACTTTTTCAATCAGCCAAAGGCAATAACACCGCAAAATGAACGCTTTGTCATGCTTTTTACTGATTCAGCACTAGATGTATGAAGCAAGACGAGGTGACACGCCTGTTGTACACTGAGCGGAAGTCGCGTTGTTTAACCAAGGTGGGTCTCGTGGAATTGTTGTCTGAATATGGGTTGTTTTTGGCAAAAATTGTCACTGTCGTGGTGGCTATTGCAGTGGTGGTGATGCTGATCGTAAACGCGACACAACGCAAACGTCAGCGTGGGGAATTGCGGGTTATTAACCTCAGCGATCAATATAAAGAGATGAAGGAAGACCTGTCGCTAGCCTTATTGGATGGGCATCAGCAAAAATTCTGGCATAAGGCGCAGAAAAAGAAACAAAAGCTGGAGGCGAAAGCGGCTAAGGCAAAAGCGAAACTGGGTGACAGTACGTCATCAGATAAACCTCGTGTATGGGTGCTTGATTTTAAAGGCAGTATGGATGCCCATGAAGTCAGCGCATTACGCGAAGAGGTGACGGCTGTGCTGGCGGTTGTTAAACCTCAGGATCAAGTGGTGGTTCGTCTGGAAAGTCCGGGTGGTGTGGTACATGGTTATGGCCTGGCTGCGTCCCAGTTACAACGTCTGCGCGATAAGCAGATCCCGCTGACCGTTACGGTAGATAAAGTCGCTGCGAGCGGCGGATATATGATGGCCTGCGTGGCGGATAAAATTGTCTCGGCACCGTTTGCTATCGTCGGCTCAATTGGCGTGGTGGCGCAGATCCCGAACTTTAACCGCTTCCTGAAAGGGAAAGATATTGATATCGAACTGCACACTGCCGGACAGTATAAGCGTACGTTGACCTTACTCGGTGAAAACACGGAAGAAGGGCGGCAGAAATTCCGCGAAGATCTGAACGAAACGCATCATCTGTTTAAAGATTTTGTGCAGCGCATGCGTCCGACTCTGGACATTGAGCAGGTTGCCACCGGTGAACACTGGTTTGGTCAACAGGCGCTGGCAAATGGGCTGGTGGATGAGATCAATACCAGCGATGAGGTGATCCTCGGGCTGATGGAAGGTCGTGAAGTGTTGAACGTTCGCTATCTGCAGCGTAAAAAGCTGATGGATCGTTTTACCGGTAGTGCGGCGGAGAGCGCCGATCGTTTGCTGATGCGCTGGTGGCAGCGGGGGCAGAAGCCACTGATGTAAAATTGTCATTGCCGGATAGCGATGCTCACATATCTCCTATCCGGCCTACAAATATGCATCAATATAGGCTGGACAAGGCGATGCCGCCATCCGGCAAATTATTACTCGTGTTAATCGATCAAGTGATACTTTTCGGAAAGTACGTGCGCCAGGTGTTTAAACATATTAAACACCGCCGTACTTTTGGGCGTTGGTAGCCCTTGCTCGTCTAAAAAGTAATCTCCGCTGAAAACCAGCACGCCGTTTCGCTGCGTAACGCCGGTGGCGACAATCCCCGCCAGCGTGTCCTCATGCTCACGAATGATTTTGTTGGCTTCAATCAGCAGTGTTTCGCGATCGATGGGTTGAGTGTCTTTATGCATGATTTACTCCTTAAACAAGGACATTAGTCTACGCTGAGCCCGCCTTATGGGCAAATATTCCCTGACATAAATGAAGGTTTTACGACAGTGTTACAACTGGCGAGATTTGTTTTTGCATGCTAATAAAGTTGCGTAACGCATTTTATCAGGTACAGTGTGACGCTTTCGTCAATCTGGCAACAGATTTGCTTGACATTCGACCAATACTTCGTCGTGCTAGAGCGTTTGTGAGAAAAAAAGCCTGTTAACTCAGTTACATGAGAGTTACATTACAAGCGCGAATCAGTTTAAAGGGTTGATATCCGCCGACGCAGAGACCATATCGATGTCTCGTCGCCAGTGGAAGGTGAATCAACGTGCGACGCATTCTGGAAGAATCAAATTAGGTAAAGGTGAATATGGGTAAAGCTCTTGTCATCGTTGAGTCCCCGGCAAAAGCCAAAACGATCAACAAGTATCTGGGTAATGACTACGTGGTGAAATCCAGCGTCGGTCATATCCGTGATTTGCCGACCAGTGGCTCAGCAACTAAAAAGAGCGCCGACTCAACCTCCACCAAAACGGCTAAAAAGCCCAAAAAGGATGAACGTGGCGCTCTCGTCAACCGTATGGGTGTTGACCCGTGGCACAACTGGGATGCGCGCTATGAAGTGCTGCCTGGTAAAGAGAAAGTTGTTTCTGAACTGAAGCAACTGGCTGAAAAAGCCGACCACATCTATCTCGCAACTGACCTTGACCGCGAAGGGGAAGCCATTGCATGGCACCTGCGGGAAGTCATCGGTGGCGACGACACCCGCTACAGCCGCGTGGTGTTTAATGAAATTACCAAAAATGCTATTCGCCAGGCGTTTGAAAAACCGGGCGAGTTGAACATCGATCGTGTTAATGCGCAACAGGCGCGCCGCTTTATGGACCGTGTTGTGGGCTATATGGTGTCGCCACTGCTGTGGAAAAAAATTGCACGCGGTCTGTCAGCTGGTCGTGTACAGTCTGTGGCTGTGCGCCTGGTGGTTGAGCGTGAACGCGAAATCAAAGCATTTGTTCCAGAAGAGTTCTGGGAAATTGATGCTAATACGACCACGCCGGGCGGCGACGCGTTGCCGCTTGAGGTGACGCATCAAAATGATAAGCCGTTCCGTCCCGTAAATCGGGAACAAACGCTTGCCGCTGTTAGCCTGTTGGAAAAAGCGCGCTATAGCGTATTGGAACGTGAAGATAAACCGACCAGCAGCAAGCCGGGCGCACCGTTCATTACCTCCACGCTACAGCAGGCTGCGAGCACGCGTCTCGGCTTCGGTGTGAAGAAAACCATGATGATGGCGCAGCGCTTGTATGAAGCGGGTTACATCACTTACATGCGTACTGACTCAACCAACCTGAGCCAGGATGCAGTGACCATGGTTCGCGATTACATCAGCGATAATTTTGGTAAAAAATATCTGCCGGAAAACGCGAACCAGTACGCCAGCAAAGAGAACTCGCAGGAAGCGCACGAAGCTATCCGTCCTTCCGATGTCGCCGTACAGGCGGAATCGCTGAAAGATATGGAAGCTGATGCGCAAAAACTGTATCAGCTGATCTGGCGCCAGTTTGTTGCCTGTCAGATGACCCCAGCTAAATATGATTCCACCACGCTCACCGTGGGTGCGGGTGATTTCCGCCTGAAGGCGCGCGGTCGTATTCTGCGCTTCGATGGCTGGACGAAAGTGATGCCAGCGTTGCGTAAAGGCGATGAAGATCGCATCTTACCGGCGGTGGACAAAGGCGATACGCTGACGCTTATCGAACTGACGCCAGCACAGCACTTTACTAAACCGCCTGCGCGCTTCAGTGAAGCTTCGCTGGTTAAAGAGCTTGAAAAGCGTGGCATTGGTCGTCCATCTACCTATGCGTCGATCATTTCTACGATTCAGGATCGTGGTTATGTTCGCGTAGAGAACCGTCGCTTCTACGCTGAAAAAATGGGTGAAATCGTCACCGATCGTCTGGAAGAAAACTTCCGCGAACTGATGAACTACGATTTTACTGCGCAGATGGAAGATAGCCTCGACCAGGTGGCGAATAAAGAAGCCGAATGGAAGGGCGTACTCGACAACTTCTTCACTGATTTTACTCAGCAACTGGATAAAGCCGAGAAAGATCCTGAAGAAGGCGGTATGCGTCCGAACCAGATGGTGCTGACCAGCATTGATTGCCCGACCTGCGGACGCAAAATGGGTATTCGTACCGCCAGTACCGGCGTTTTCCTTGGTTGCTCCGGCTACGCACTTTCCCCGAAAGAGCGTTGCAAAACCACCATTAACCTGGTGCCGGAAAACGAAGTATTGAACGTGCTGGAAGGCGACGACGCGGAAACGAACGCATTGCGCGCCAAACGCCGCTGCCAGAAGTGCGGTACGGCAATGGACAGTTATCTTATCGATCCTAAGCGTAAATTGCATGTGTGTGGTAATAACCCAACCTGCGACGGCTACGAGATCGAAGAGGGCGAGTTCCGTATCAAGGGTTATGACGGTCCTATCGTCGAGTGCGAAAAATGTGGTTCTGAAATGCACCTGAAAATGGGACGTTTCGGCAAGTACATGGCGTGTACTAACGACGAGTGCAAAAACACCCGTAAGATCCTGCGTAACGGTGAAGTCGCTCCGCCGAAAGAAGACCCGGTTCCGTTGCCGGAACTGCCGTGTGAAAAATCTGACGCGTATTTCGTGTTACGTGATGGTGCTGCAGGTATCTTCCTGGCGGCCAATACGTTCCCGAAATCACGTGAGACTCGTGCGCCGTTGGTGGAAGAGTTGTACCGCTTCCGCGATCGCCTGCCGGAAAAACTGCGTTATCTGGCAGATGCGCCGCAAACTGATCCGGATGGTAACAAGTCCATGGTTCGTTTCAGCCGTAAAACCAAGCAGCAATACGTTGCCGCTGAGAAAGACGGTAAGGCGACTGGCTGGTCCGCGTTCTTCGTTGACGGCAAATGGGTAGAAGGGAAGAAATAACAGCGTTTCGGCTGAATTTCTCCTCAAAGGGTCGCGTAAGCGGCCCTTTTTGTTTCTCGCATATTATTTTTTGTCATACCTATACAGCGTACATATAAATGATATAGTGGTTATAGTTAACAGACTTTTTATTATTAAATCGTATTAGCAGCGCCCGCGAGCCTGCACTGAAACGATGATTTGATGGCGCGAATCGGGATGGCATAACATGAAATTACAGCAGCTTCGCTACATTGTTGAGGTGGTGAACCACAACCTTAATGTCTCCTCAACAGCGGAAGGGCTTTATACCTCGCAGCCTGGTATCAGTAAGCAAGTTCGTATGCTGGAAGATGAACTTGGCATCCAGATTTTCGCCCGTAGCGGTAAGCACCTGACGCAGGTTACGCCAGCAGGGCAGGAAGTTATTCGTATTGCGCGAGAAGTTCTGTCGAAGGTGGATGCCATTAAGTCCGTTGCTGGCGAACATACCTGGCCGGACAAAGGCTCGTTATATATCGCCACTACGCATACTCAGGCGCGTTACGCTTTACCGAACGTGATTAAAGGTTTTATTGAGCGCTATCCTCGCGTCTCATTGCATATGCACCAGGGATCGCCGACGCAAATCGCCGAAGCCGTTTCGAAAGGAAATGCAGATTTTGCTATCGCGACGGAAGCTTTGCACCTGTATGACGACCTGGTGATGTTACCTTGCTACCACTGGAACCGCTCAATCGTCGTCACGCCGGATCATCCGTTGGCGGGAAAATCTTCGGTTTCTATTGAGGAACTGGCACAGTATCCGCTGGTGACCTACACGTTTGGTTTTACCGGACGCTCGGAGCTGGACACCGCGTTCAACCGCGCGGGTCTGGAGCCACGTATTGTCTTTACCGCGACCGATGCTGATGTCATTAAAACCTATGTTCGTCTGGGCCTTGGCGTGGGTGTAATTGCCAGTATGGCGGTTGATCCTGTTTCCGATCCTGACCTGGTACGCGTGGATGCTCACGATATCTTCAGCCATAGCACCACCAAAATTGGTTTTCGTCGCAGCACCTTCTTACGCAGTTACATGTATGATTTCATTCAACGTTTCGCGCCGCATTTGACGCGTGATGTGGTGGACACGGCGGTGGCGCTGCGTTCCAACGATGATATTGAAGCCATGTTTAAAGATATTAAATTGCCTGAGAAATAATAACGGCTGTAACCTCGTCGGTATCCATAAGCATAAAGCGATACCGACGGGAAACACTGAATTAATTGATAATTTACCGTGAATAAATTAACCATATATAGTTTATGGAAAAAGTTCTCTAAAGTAGTTTCAAATTAGTCAGCTTGCCAAAAATTCCTTTCAAATATTTATAACCGATCAAACAATCGATTTATTTATCAGGACGAGTCTGAAAATTAACTGGCTTTTTTTCGCCTTTTTTATTAGGATTCCTCCTATCTGATGATTAATTGTACCGATTGTTTGGTGCCTAAATGATAAGTGATTTCGATAGTATGAGGTTAGCGATGCCTTCAGGAAACCAGCCAGCACGCAGGGATCCGGTGATGAAACGTAAAGCTTGGTTCGCCGTATTTCTTGGTTCTGCGATATTCTGGATTATTGTCGCACTCGTGGCCTGGAATGTGTGGGGGTAAGTATGTCCGCACCAGAGCAGCACTCTACCGAAACGCTATCGCCTCATGACCATGAACAAGAGAGCAAAACCGTCGCAGAGAAGGGGCAGAAGGTACCCGAATCCTGGAACCTTTCTCCTGAGCAACGGGCGTTTATTGATCTGTTAACTGATGATGATGAACAGAAACAATAATTCGTACGTATTTTATAATAACGATTACCTTGTGGCCTTGAATATCGAATCATTTATCCATGTAATCGTCATCAACAACCTAATCAACGTATTATCCATTGCTCTATTGTCTGCTGAATATTCATCCTATTAATCTACACGGCTAGGGAAGGTGCGAATAAGCAGGTCATTTCTTCCCAAGCTGACTCGCTGATTAAAATTTCGCGGATCTGGGCCGATTTTTTTCCCGCAAACACATCGAATCAGCCTATTTAGGCTATTTTTTCCACCATTTCTGGCGTTATTTCCGGTTTTTACTGAGATCTCTCCCACTGACGTATCATTTGGTCCACCCGAAACAGGTTGGCCAGGGTGAATAACATCGCCAGTTGGTTATCGTTTTTCAGCAGCCCCTTGTATCTGGCTTTCACGAAGCCGAACTGCCGCTTGATGATGCGAAACGGGTGCTCCACCCTGGCACGGATGCTGGCTTTCATGTATTCGATGTTGATGGCCGTTTTGTTCTTGCGCGGATGCTGCTTCAAGGTTTTTACCTTGCCGGGACGCTCGGCGATCAGCCAGTCCACATCCACCTCGGCCAGCTCCTCGCGCTGTGGCGCTCCTTGGTAGCCGGCATCGGCTGAGACAAATTGCTCCTCTCCATGAAGCAGATTACCCAGCTGATTGAGGTCATGCTCGTTGGCCGCGGTGGTGACCAGGCTGTGGGTCAGGCCACTCTTGGCATCGACACCAATGTGGGCCTTCATGCCAAAGTGCCACTGATTGCCTTTCTTGGTCTGATGCATCTCCGGATCGCGTTGCTGCTCTTTGTTCTTGGTAGAGCTGGGTGCCTCAATGATGGTGGCATCCACCAAAGTGCCTTGGGTCATCATGACGCCTGCTTCGGCCAGCCAGCGATTGATGGTCTTGAACAATTGACGGGCCAGTTGATGCTGCTCGAGCAGGTGGCGGAAATTCATGATGGTGGTGCGATCCGGCAGGGCGCTATCCAGGGATAATCGGGCAAACAGGCGCATGGAGGCGATTTCGTACAGGGCATCTTCCATGGCACCGTCGCTCAGGTTGTACCAATGCTGCATGCAGTGAATACGCAGCATGGTCTCCAGCGGATAGGGCCGTCGGCCATTGCCCGCCTTGGGATAAAACGGCTCGATGACAGCGGTCATATTCTGCCATGGCAGAATCTGCTCCATGCGGGAGAGGAAAATCTCTTTTCGGGTCTGACGGCGCTTAGTGCTGAATTCACTATCGGCGAAGGTGAGTTGATGGCTCATGATGTCCCTCTGGGATGCGCTCCGGATGAATATGATGATCTCATATCAGGAACTTGTTCGCACCTTCCCTAGACCTTCCTCCTCACCATCGACCTCAGTTCGCGCTTTTATATCGCCCGCTACTTTTATCATTTTGAGTTGTTATCAAAGCGTTACATTTTGTTTGTGTTATCTTTAATACTAACCCTGAGGAAAATCAGGGGATCCAACCCTGTCATTTAAGGAGGAGCTATGTCGTCGACCCTACGAGAAGCCAGTATGGACACATTGCAGGTTAAAGATAAAACCTACCGCTACTACAGTTTACCTCTGGCCGCTAAATCACTGGGTGATATCACCCGACTACCCAAATCGCTAAAAGTGTTGCTGGAAAACCTGCTTCGTTGGCAGGATGGTAATTCCGTTACCGAAGATGATATTCATGCTCTCGCACATTGGCTGAAGACCGCCCACGCCGATCGTGAAATTGCCTATCGACCCGCTCGTGTTCTGATGCAGGATTTTACCGGCGTTCCGGCGGTGGTCGATCTTGCCGCCATGCGCGAAGCTGTGAAACGTCTGGGGGGAGATACGGCAAAAGTGAATCCGCTTTCGCCAGTGGACCTTGTCATTGACCACTCGGTAACGGTGGACCGTTTTGGTGATGATGATGCTTTCGAAGAAAACGTTCGCCTGGAAATGGAACGTAACCATGAACGTTATGTGTTCCTGAAATGGGGACAGCAGGCATTTAGTCGCTTCAGCGTTGTACCGCCGGGAACGGGGATTTGCCACCAGGTAAACCTTGAATATCTTGGCAAAGCCGTCTGGAGCGAGTTACAGGACGGTGAGTGGGTGGCTTATCCCGATACGCTGGTCGGTACCGATTCCCATACGACAATGATTAATGGTCTCGGTGTGCTGGGATGGGGCGTTGGAGGCATTGAGGCTGAAGCAGCAATGCTGGGTCAACCGGTCTCTATGCTTATCCCGGATGTCGTAGGCTTTAAACTAGTGGGCAAACTGCGGGAAGGTATCACCGCTACCGACCTGGTTTTAACCGTTACCCAGATGCTGCGTAAGCACGGCGTGGTCGGTAAATTTGTTGAATTCTATGGTGATGGCCTCGACACCTTACCGCTGGCCGATCGGGCAACCATTGCGAACATGTCACCGGAATACGGCGCAACCTGCGGTTTCTTCCCGATCGATGGCATCACTCTTGAATATATGCGTCTGAGTGGACGCAGTGAGGAGCAGGTTGAGTTGGTCAGCGCCTATGCCAAAGCGCAGGGAATGTGGCGTAATCCAGGGGATGAACCCGTATTTACCAGTTCACTGGAGCTGGATATGGGCAGTGTGGAAGCTAGCCTTGCCGGACCGAAGCGCCCGCAGGATCGGGTGGCACTGGCTGATGTTCCGAAAGCGTTTTCGGCGAGCAATGAACTCGAAGTAAATAGCTCGCTGAAAGACCGTCAGCCCGTGGACTACACCATGAGCGGCCAGCAGTATAAGCTGCCGGACGGTGCGGTGGTGATAGCAGCTATCACTTCCTGTACCAACACCTCCAACCCAAGCGTATTAATGGCGGCGGGACTGCTGGCGAAAAAAGCAGTGACACTTGGTCTGAAACGTCAGCCTTGGGTGAAAGCCTCGCTGGCGCCAGGTTCGAAGGTGGTGTCTGATTATCTGGCGCAGGCTGGGTTCACGCCGTACCTTGATGAGCTGGGATTTAACCTTGTAGGTTATGGCTGTACCACCTGTATTGGTAACTCGGGTCCGTTACCCGATCCTATCGAGACAGCCATCAAAAAAGGCGATCTCACCGTTGGCGCCGTACTTTCCGGCAACCGAAACTTTGAGGGGCGTATCCATCCGCTCGTGAAGACCAACTGGTTGGCGTCTCCGCCGCTGGTGGTGGCATATGCGCTAGCAGGGAATATGAATATCAATCTGACGAAAGATCCGTTAGGCCATGACAGAAAGGGCGATCCCGTTTATCTGAAAGATATCTGGCCGACGGCTCAGGAAATTGCCCGTGCCGTGGAGCAGGTTTCTACCGCCATGTTCCATAAAGAGTACGCTGAAGTCTTTGAAGGCACGCCAGAATGGAAAGCTATCCAGGTTGATCGGGCTGATACCTATGGTTGGCAGTCTGACTCAACTTATATCCGCTTGTCGCCGTTCTTCGATGGTATGCAGGCTACGCCGGATCCGGTCCAGGACATTCATGGTGCGCGTATCCTCGCAATGCTTGGGGATTCCGTCACCACCGACCATATTTCTCCTGCCGGCAGTATTAAGCCGGATAGCCCGGCAGGTCGTTATCTGCAAAGCCACGGCGTTGAGCGTAAAGATTTTAACTCCTATGGTTCACGCCGCGGGAATCATGAAGTGATGATGCGCGGTACCTTTGCCAATATTCGTATTCGTAATGAGATGGTACCCGGCGTGGAAGGTGGGATGACGCGTCATTTGCCGGGAACCGAGGTAGTGGCTATCTATGATGCGGCTATGCAATATCAACAGGAGAATATCCCCCTGGCGGTTATTGCCGGGAAAGAGTATGGCTCTGGCTCCAGTCGCGACTGGGCGGCAAAAGGCCCGCGCTTGCTGGGGATTCGCGTAGTTATCGCTGAGTCCTTTGAGCGAATTCACCGTTCTAACCTGATTGGTATGGGGATTTTGCCGCTGGAATTTCCGCAGGGCGTCACGCGCAAAACGCTGGGGCTAACAGGTGAGGAAGCGATCGATATTACGGACCTGCAAAACATCAAGCCGGGCGCAACAGTACCGGTGAATATGGTTCGCTCAGATGGACGTAAAGAGGTAATTTTATGCCGCTGCCGTATCGATACCGCGACGGAGCTAACTTACTACCAAAACGATGGTATTCTGCACTACGTGATTCGTAATATGTTGAATTAAAATGCATAAAGCCTGCGAGAGCAGGCTTTTTTATCGGCGGTAACAGCCATTACTTGCCCAGCAAATGCCCCATCTTGGCGGCTTTGGTGTCCAGGTAATGTTCATTGTTCGGGTTACGACCCACAATCAGCGGCACGCGTTCAACAATATTGATTCCCGCTTCGGTCAGAATTTCCACTTTTTTCGGGTTATTGGTCAGCAAACGAACTTCGTCCACGCCCAGCAGCTTGAACATATCCGCACACAGCGTGAAATCACGCTCATCTGCCGCAAAGCCCAACTGATGGTTAGCCTCAACGGTATCATAACCCTGGTCCTGCAACGCGTAGGCGCGGATTTTATTGAGCAGGCCGATATTGCGTCCTTCCTGACGATGATAAAGCAGGATACCGCGCCCTTCTTCAGCAATGTGGGTGAGAGCCGCTTCGAGCTGGAAGCCGCAATCGCAACGCAGGCTAAACAATGCATCGCCAGTCAGACATTCGGAGTGGACACGCGCCAGAACAGGCGTTTGACCAGTGATATCGCCAAAAACCAGTGCGACGTGATCGTGTCCGGTTGCCAGTTCTTCAAATCCCACCATCAGGAAATCACCCCAGGGGGTTGGCAGTTTGGCTTCTGCCACACGTTTAAGCTGCATGTAATTCTCCAGATTATGCTGGCACTGTCGTGCCGTCGCCTGTTGGCTTCTTGTTCTGTATTGCACTATTTTGCCATAAGGCAACGATGTTCACCTAATCGCGACAACGGATTCGCCTTTGGAATGGCACAAAAATGTCAATTTTCCCGGCATGCACTTTTTTCAGTTATGATTGTGAGACTTATCGACGAAAGGAGAGGCAATGCTGTCAATTGCAAAGCGCACTGCGGTCGGGGCCGGGCTGCTACTTATTATGCCGGTTGCTGTATGGGTATCGGGCTGGAGTTGGCAGCCGGGACACAACGTTTGGTGGCTAAAATCTCTGTACTGGGTAACGGAAACGGTGACGCAGCCGTGGGGGATTATCACTCACGTTGTGCTCTGCGCATGGTTTCTGTGGTGTCTGCGTTTTCGTCTGAAAGCTGCGGTAATGCTGTTTGCGATCCTGGCCGCGGCAATTTTAGTCGGTCAGGGTGTGAAGTCCTGGGTTAAAGACAGGGTGCAGGAACCTCGGCCCTTTGTCGTATGGCTGGAAAAAACGCACCATATCCCGGTTGATGAGTTCTACACTTTAAAACGTAAAGATCGTGGCAACTTAGTTAAAGAGCAATTGGCCGAACAACAGGATATTCCGACGTTTCTACGTAAGCACTGGCAAAAAGAAACGGGTTTTGCCTTTCCGTCAGGACATACGATGTTTGCTGCCAGTTGGGCTTTACTGGCAGTAGGGCTGTTATGGCCACGCAGACGTACGCTGACGATTGTGTTTTTGCTTATCTGGGCGACAAGTGTTATGGGTAGCCGCTTGCTGTTGGGCATGCACTGGCCGCGTGATTTGGTCGTTGCAACGCTGATTTCATGGCTGCTGGTAACGCTGGCGACCTGGCTCGCGCAGCGAGTATGTGGACCACTTACACCGCCTGTGCAGGAGGCAAAAGAAATCGCGCAACGCGAGCAAGAAAGCTAGCTATGATTGATTTTTCAAATTTTGCCCTTAAATCAGAAAGCGGAAAGCGCTTTTCCATTTCGCACTCGTTGTGAAAATGGTAATTTAATGGGCTCAACGCGGTAAGTTGTACACGATTTATTCGCTTAAACCACATAACGGGAAGTAATGTGAAATATTTACTCATTTTCTTACTGGTGTTGGCGATTTTTGTTATTTCGGTGACATTAGGTGCGCAAAACGATCAACAGGTTACGTTTAATTACCTGCTGGCTCAGGGTGAGTATCGTATCTCTACGCTGCTTGCTGTATTGTTTGCCGCAGGTTTTGCGATTGGTTGGTTAATTTGCGGCCTTTTCTGGCTGAAGGTTCGTGTGTCTCTTGCGCGCGCCGAACGTAAAATCAAACGACTGGAAAACCAGCTTACGCCTGCGACCGACGTTGCGGTTTCTGCCGATTCGTCGGTTGTGAAGGAATAATTATTTATGTTGGAGTTGTTGTTTCTGCTTTTACCTGTAGCCGCTGCCTATGGGTGGTATATGGGTCGCAGAAGTGCGCAACAAACCAAGCAGGATGAAGCTAACCGTCTTTCCCGTGACTATGTCGCCGGGGTTAACTTCCTCCTGAGCAACCAACAAGACAAAGCGGTGGATCTGTTCCTCGATATGCTAAAAGAGGATACGGGCACCGTTGAGGCTCATCTCACTCTCGGAAACCTGTTTCGCTCGCGCGGTGAAGTCGATCGCGCAATCCGCATCCATCAAACGTTAATGGAAAGTGCTTCGCTGACCTACGAGCAGCGTTTGTTGGCCGTACAACAGCTGGGGCGCGATTACATGGCCGCAGGCCTGTACGACCGCGCGGAAGACATGTTCAATCAGCTTACCGATGAAACAGATTTTCGCGTCGGTGCATTACAGCAACTGCTGCAAATTTATCAGGCGACCAGCGATTGGCAGAAAGCCATTGATGTCGCAGAACGTCTGGTGAAGCTAGGCAAAGATAAACAGCGTATTGAGATAGCCCACTTCTACTGCGAACTGGCCTTACAGCAGATGGGCAGCGACGATATGGATCGTGCCATGGCGCTGTTGAAAAAAGGGGCTGCGGCAGACAAAAACAGTGCCCGGGTTTCCATCATGATGGGCCGTGTGTACATGGTGAAAGGCGAGTACGCGAAGGCCGTTGAAAGTCTGCAACGCGTGATTTCTCAGGATAAAGAACTGGTCAGCGAAACGCTGGAAATGCTGCAAAGCTGCTACCAGCATCTGGGGAAAACCGATGAGTGGGCAGAGTTTTTACGTCGGGCCGTTGAAGAGAATACTGGCGCCGCCGCCGAGCTGATGCTGGCCGATATTCTTGAAGCGCGCGAGGGGACTGATACCGCTCAGGTTTATATTACCCGCCAACTACAACGCCATCCTACGATGCGCGTTTTCCACAAATTAATGGATTACCATCTTAACGAAGCAGAAGAAGGGCGCGCGAAAGAGAGCCTGATGGTTCTGCGCGATATGGTCGGGGAGCAGGTGCGCAGCAAGCCGCGCTATCGTTGCCAGAAATGCGGATTTACCGCATATACACTGTACTGGCACTGCCCATCTTGTCGCTCATGGTCAACCATTAAGCCTATTCGCGGACTTGATGGGTTGTAATTTTTAAAAAAATCTTACTTTAGTTACAACATACTAATGTTGAGTAACAAAGCCATCCTCAGCCGCCGTGGCCAAATTCGCCTGGCAGAAATGGAATCGCGCCTGTTAATTTTCTATTACCGCAGGTAGAATGCACGCCGTTTACCCATTTCGCGCTACTGTCGGCGCCCATCCTCAAGAAGGTCTGGTCATGACGTTTACTGCTTCATCTTCTTCTCGTGCTGTTACTGATTCTCCTGTCGTTGTCGCCCTCGATTATTCCAATCGTGATAAAGCATTAGCTTTTGTCGACAGAATTGATCCTCGTGATTGCCGTTTGAAAGTGGGCAAAGAGATGTTCACGCTTTTTGGACCTCAGTTGGTTCGCGATTTACAACAGCGTGGCTTTGACGTTTTTCTTGATTTGAAATTTCATGATATTCCCAACACTACCGCGCATGCCGTTGCGGCAGCGGCTGAGCTTGGCGTGTGGATGGTTAACGTTCATGCTTCTGGTGGGGCGCGTATGATGACCGCCGCACGTGAAGCCTTATTACCTTTTGGAAAGGACGCACCGCTGCTGATTGCGGTAACGGTTCTGACCAGTATGGAAGCCAGCGACCTCGCCGATCTCGGCGTGACGTTGTCACCTGCAGAACATGCTGAAAGGCTGGCGCGCTTAACCCAGCATTGTGGTTTGGATGGCGTTGTATGCTCCGCGCAGGAAGCGGTGCGATTCAAGCAGGCGTTTGGCCAGGCATTTAAATTGGTTACGCCGGGTATTCGTCCTGAAGGCAGCGAGGCGGGCGACCAGCGTCGCATTATGACGCCGGAACAAGCACAGTTAGCTGGTGTGGATTATATGGTTATTGGTCGTCCGGTCACGCAGTCGGCAGATCCGGCTCAGACGCTGAAGATGATTAATGCCTCACTGAAACGAGGTGCGTAAATGAACGACTCAAACTCTCGCCTGGTCTACTCAACCGACTCCGGGCGCATTGATGAACCAAAAGCTGCTCCTGTGCGTCCACAAGGCGATGGCATTGTCCGTATCCAGCGCCAGACCAGTGGCCGCAAAGGCAAGGGCGTGTGTTTGATTACCGGTATTGATCAAGATGATGCCGAACTGACCAAATTAGCTGCGGAACTGAAGAAAAAATGTGGTTGCGGCGGGGCAGTGAAGGATGGCGTGATTGAGATACAGGGTGATAAACGCGACCTGATTAAATCGCTGCTGGAAGCCAAAGGAATGAAAGTTAAACTGGCTGGCGGTTAATAAAAAAGCCACGGAATTTTTCCGTGGCTTTTTAATAATACAGACCTGAAAAAGTAAACGTATTATTATATCGAGCCGTTCAACCGTAGATTATTTACCCACCTGGTGGCCAATGATACCACCTACTGCAGCACCACCCAGCGTACCCAGCGTGCTGCCGTCAGTCAGGACTGCACCACCTATTGCACCTGCACCAGCACCGATTGCGGTGTTACGATCGCGTTTGGACCAGTTAGAGCAGGCGCTTAGCGACATTGCCAGAGTAATCGCCAGAATGGCAGCGGTCATTTTTTTGCTCGTTACTAACATAATACTTTCTCCTGAATTATTGATTCACGGAATCCAGTGTTCTTTAAGAATAGCGCTAAATTTAGGCTAACGAAGATATTTCCGTGAAACCGTTTAGCGAAGGCATTACAAACACTATCCTGAAGTTGGAGGTTCGTTCCTGTTATATCGCTAACATTAATTTTACGACTTAATCCTGTTAACGACAGGTAAAAAGTCTTAATTGGGCTGTCAGATAACTCTCAGAGAGGAGATGATTTGCCAACTGACAAATCATCTGCTGAAGATGTTACGCGTGGGCATCAATGATATTGACGGTTAATCCGGAGTGCTCAAGCTGCATTTGTACGCTGGCGCTAAGTCTGGAGTCCGTGACTACGCGGCTGAATCGCTCTAATGGACCCAGCGTGTACGGGTGAATGGCTTCGAATTTTGAGCTGTCAGTAAGCACAATAACTTCTGCACCTTTTTCCAGCACCGCGTTAACCACATCAGAACGCATCATGTCGCGTCCGGTGAAGCCGGTGTCAGCCTGCCAGCCATCAATGCCGATAAAGGCCTTGCTGAAGTGTACCTGCTGGATAAACTGGCGAGTTAAGGGCCCAACCATACTTTCGCTTTTTTTCTGATAGATGCCGCCAAGGAGAATCACTTCGCAAGGGGTTTCTTTCAGCAGATGGGCTATATAGCTGCTGACGGTAATGATGGTGACATCTTTTTGCTCCGCGAGCGTTCTGGCTAAGAGCGCATTGCTACTGCCGTTTTCAATGAATACGGACTCGCCTGGGCTTACCAGCGATGCGGCGAATTCAGCCAGCTCACGCTTCAGCGTAAAATTAGTCATCATGCGCGTTTCCACATCATCGCTGTTCAATGAAACAGCAAAACCGTGCGCTCGGCGTAAATAACTCTGTTTTTCCAGTGTGTTCAGATCCTGTCGAATCGTCACTTCTGAGACACCGGTGATTTTTGCCAGTTCGGCAACGCTCATCTGACCTTTATCAGTCACCATCTGCAAAATAGATTGTTGTCGGGAATTCATAATATTAATTTTATTGCGATATCGTATCGGAAATTAAACGGAAACTGCCTCACGTGCAGTTTGCTTACAGCAGCGACATTAAAGGGTTAATGCCATCAGATCTCCCAGGGAGCCTTGTGCTTTTTGGGCAAAGATTCGGCATCTTCTTTGGTCATGTTTAGCAGCTCAGCCTTCAGAATTTCGAGATTATGGATAGCTGAGTGGTAATCACCTGCAACGAGGATATCCAGCACAGTATCAATGCGTTCGGCCAGACGCTGAGCGTCGATATCAGACATGGTTATCATCCTAATGGCAATAGAGTTTGAATTTCATGATGCAGAATTTCATGGCAAAAGAGAAGGGAAAAATAGTATTAACTTCAACGATAGAAGAATATTATATATTCTGTGATTACATGCAGATAGGATCGTTACGTAATGTCCATTTATGGCTATTCTCAACGTTTGATCCCACTGCATTAGCGTGTTTTTTTATTCAGGTGTCGTCGATACCAACGTTCAAATGCAACTGCTGGCATTGGCTTGGCAAACAAAAAACCCTGACGCTCGTTGACGCCATTTTTGGTTAAAAACGCATCCTCTTTCGCGCTTTCAACACCTTCGGCGATGACCTGTAGGTTGAGTGCCTGTGCGACCGCAACAATGGCACGTACCAGCGACTGCGAAACAGGTTGTTTGTGTACATCCCTGACAAAGGTTTGATCCAGTTTAATTGCATCAAGTGGGAACCGGGCCAGTTGAGACAGTGACGAATAACCGGTACCAAAATCATCCAAATGGATTTGCGCCCCCATCTGGCTAAACTGCTGAATGACGGACAGTGCCAGTTGCTCATTTTCAATTAAACTGCTTTCCGTTAACTCGACATCGATGGGGCAATATTCAAAGTCGAGTTCATGAAGCACCTGCTTGAGATCGGTAAATAGCGTCTGATCGGCGAGCTGCCGGGCAGAAACGTTTACCGCCACGCGCAGATTGATTCCCTTTGCGCGCCATTTTGCTATCTGACGCACAACGTCCAGAATAACCCAGCGACCCAGAGGAACGATAAGCCCTGATTCTTCGGCGTAGGAGATAAATTCCAGTGGTGGAATGAGGCCACGTTCCGGAGACTGCCAGCGAACCAGCGCCTCCAGGCTGCGCACTTCGCCTCGCCAGGTTATCTTTGGCTGATAATGGATGACCAGTTGATCGTTTTCCAGCGCCTTGCGCAGATTAGTATCCAGCCACAGATATTCAAATACCCGCTGATTCATTTCCGGAGAGAAAACACAAAACTGTCCGCGGCCACCTTCTTTCGCGGTGTACATGGCCGTATCGGCGTTACGAATGACGCTCTCGCAGTCCTGACCATGTTGTGGAGCGAGGGAAATACCAATAGAGCATCCGGTATAGATTTCAATCAGGCCGATGCGAAAAGGTTGACGCAGGCGTGTCAGAATACGCGACGCGGTGGCTTCCAGTGAACCCTGGGATGTTTCGGTGGCAAGGACAATAAACTCATCGCCGCCAAACCGTGCCAGTAACTGGTTTTCGCTAAGGCAACTGAGAATTGCCAGCGATACGCTTTGCAATAGCTGATCGCCAAACATATGCCCGTAGGCATCGTTTACCTTTTTGAAGTTATCCAGATCGAGGTACACAATCCCGACCTGAGTATCGCCCGCGTTCTCAATTGCATTGCTGATCAGATCATGAATAGCGTTGCGATTGGGTAATCCAGTGATAGAGTCGGTATTCGCCAACACCCGCAAACGCTCCTGGGCGCGGCGTTCTTCAGTGATATCGGTCCCGGAACAGATCAGAAATATTTCGTTCTTGCCGCTACCGTTATGCACAAATTTATTACGAAATAAAAACAGACGCTGTCCTTTGCAGGTCTTCACCCAGCGTTCAACTTCATATGAGTTACCTTCGCGAAAAAAGACCTCGATATTGCGTCGTGACGCGGCAGCTTCACGTCGACTCATAAATAATGTAAATACACTTTGGCCAATGACTTCACGTTCTTTGAGTCCGGTATACTCTTCGCACAGTCGATTAAACCGCTGAATGTTGCCCATGCGATCAAGAATGACAATGACTGAATTGGCTTCAGAAACCACCTGTTCGGCAAAAGAGAGGCCGTGAGCCAGGTCACGGGCGACGGAAGGGGTGTCATCCCAGGCAGATGCGCTACCGGCCCATTCACGCTTATTGATTTTTCGGCCGACAAGATGCACGGGAATGTTGTCATCTTCAATCGGTAACGTCATTAATAAACTTGACGTAATTACTGTCATCTCGCGAATGCGATCGGCTTGTTCCGGGGATAATTCGATGGTCTGATCGGCCTCTGACGTTTCTTCGACAGAGAAATGCAGGATGTTGCAATCCTCTGACAAACGCCAGTAAGGGTTATTAGTGCCCACATAGCTATACAACGTAATCAGCTCCCGGACGTCTTTCATGATGTGTACTATCCCGTTTAAAGCGCATAGAGCCTCAAAAGTATGGGTAGCCATGATTCATTCAGGGTGATTATGGCTGAACGTATTGTTTTTTTTATATATTTATGTGTAATCCAGAATCCGTAAAAAGCAAAGCCAACGGAACTGAAAAATAGTAAATAAATTTTTTGACTGGATGAAAGAAGTGTAGTGCGCGGTTGAAATTTGGGAGGTAAAAAGAAAACGACCTTTCAAAAATGAGAAAGGTCGCTTGATTTATGCGTGTTACGCGGCTGGACGCGCGATAACGCTGCGGGTTTCCATCCGTACTTCAGAGATAGTTACGTCAATCACATCCGTGACTTTGTAAACAACTTCACCTTTAATTTGCACGGTGCCGCTTTCCTGGCTGCATACCAGTTCATCACGAACGGCGTGCAGGAACGGTGCTGGAATAAATGCAACAGCGCCATTATCAACTAAGCGCACGCGCATGCCACCGCGGCTGACGTCAATGATCTCGGCCGCAAAGCGGGTGTCGGTACCGGCTTTATCACTCAGGAAACGGGCGTATAGCCAGTCACCCACGTCACGCTCAGCCATCCGGTTCAGGCGACGACGTTCTGCCATTTGCACGGTGGTATCATCCTGAGGTCGGGCGATGGTTTCGCCTTTGATGACGGCCTTAAGCAGACGGTGGTTGATCATATCGCCATACTTACGGATTGGGGAAGTCCAGGTGGCATATGCCTCCAGACCCAGCCCAAAGTGTGGACCTGGCTTAATACTTATTTCAGCGTAAGACTGGAAGCGGCGAATTCGGCTGTCGAGGAAGCCGGATGGCTGAGCATCCAGTTCGCGGCGCAGTTTGCAGAAACCTTCCAGAGTCAGGACTTCTTCGGCATCGACGTGCATACCGTGGGTTTTCAGCAGCGCGGCCAGAGCGTCGGCGTTGGCCGGGTCGAATCCCATATGGACGTTATAAATACCGAAACCCAGCTTGTCGCGAAGCACACGAGCGGCGCAAATATTTGCCGCAATCATGGATTCTTCCACGATACGGTTTGCGATGCGGCGTGGCTCAGCGACGATGTCCAGTACTTCACCTTTTTCACCGAGAACGAAACGGTAATCCGGGCGATCTTTAAAGACCAGCGCGTGGTTATGACGCCACTCTCCTCGGCTCAGGCAAATACGATGCAGCAGACGGATCTGTTCCGCAATCGCGTCGTTTTCTGGTTGCCACTCGCCTGTACCTTCCAGCCAGTCGGAAACATTGTCATAGGCCAGCTTCGCTTTTGACTCAATTGTCGCAGCGAAGAAAGTGATGTTGTCTTCAATCGTGCCATCGGCGGTAATGCTCATACGACAAGCTAAAACCGGGCGCACTTCGTTCGCGCGCAGAGAGCAGAGATCGTCAGACAATTCACGTGGCAACATCGGGATATTGAACCCCGGTAAATAATTGGTGAACGCGCGAATTTTTGCCGTTTTATCCAGCTTACTGCCTTCTGCAATCCAGGCTGTTGGGTCGGCAATGGCGACGGTTAATTGTAGCGTGCCGTCAGCTTGTTCTTCAGCATACAGCGCATCGTCCATATCTTCGGTGCTGGCGCTGTCGATGGTGACGAAATTGAGGGCGGTTAAATCTTCACGAACCAGGCCTTCGTCCAGCATTTCGGTTGCTACGCCGTCCGGTGCTTCTTTTTCCAGATTATGGCGTGCCAGTGTGACCCACCACGGGACAAAGTGGTCATCAGCAAAAGTGATAAATTGGGTTAACTCGGCGTAGAAGGTGCGATCGCCTTTCAGCGGATGACGGCGCATTTCTGCAACCGCCCAGTCGCCTTCTTTAAATTCATGTTCAACGCCGCGGGTGGCACGACATGGAATAGCATCTTTCAGTAACGGATGATCCGGCACGATGGACAGACGATCATTTTTGCCCTGAACTTTACCCACGAAGCGCGTCAGGAAGGGTTCGATCAGTTCTTCCGGCTCTGCAGACTCACGATCTTTTTCTGTATGGATAACCGCAACAATGCGGTCGCCATGCATCACTTTTTTCATCTGCGGCGGTGGAATGAAATAGCTTTTTTGTGCATCGACTTCCAGGAAGCCAAAGCCTTTTTCCGTGGCTTTTACCACCCCTTCAGCACGTGGCGTCTGGGAATGTAGTTGCTGTTTAAGCTGCGCTAGCAGCGGGTTGTCCTGAAGCATAATTGTCTATTTTCGTGGCTAAAAGAGCGGCTGACAGTTTTACGCGATTCTGCCAGTGGCAGCAAGCGCTCTTTCAGTAAGTGGATCGGTTAATCAGTGTCGCCCAGCGCGATTTTCAAGCGATTCAACCATCCGCACAATCCACTCCAGGCTAGCAGGTTAATGGCCTGCTCTGAAGAGATTCCCTGATCGAACAAAGACGTTAACAGTGCGGTGCTAAAGCGGTCGGGCGCCCGGGTCAGCCATTGTACCGCCTGTAGGGTAACGCGCTCAACCGGATGTCGTTGTTCCCAACGTTGTAATTCACGTTCATCCAGGCGAAGCAGGGCGATAACGTCGACTAATTCATTTGCTGTATACGCCTGCTCGTTAAAGCAGGCCACGCTGCCGTTAATTCGTGACGTCATCAGCGCTGCCAGTGAAAATGCCTGTACTGATACAGCGCTGCGCCGGGCACTGGAAATCAGCGTCGTGAGTAAATCTAAAATGACCGGTGAATGTATCAATAATGGCACCAACGCTCGCAGTTCATCGGGATATCCTCTGGCAGCGTTCTCATCATGGGGGGGATATTTTTCGATCGGGAATGGTGCAGCATGCCAGGTTGTCTTTGTGGCGTTAAATAACGAAGCGTGAGCAAATTGCTGAATATCCAGCCCCGGTATTCGGCGTACCGGATGACCAGACCAGGCCTGAAACAGGGCCACGGTTCGGGCCTGAAAACCGACGAAGCCGATGATTTGATTCATCAGAATATTATCGCTGGTGGTCAGTCCGACCGCCTCCAGATGCTGACGGTCGCGTTCGCCTATCACGGCAGGAGAGCTGGCAAGTTGGCGAGCATATTGGGTGATTTGTGCCAGTCGATGGTTACTTTCCCGCGAGGAGTCCGGACCGGGAAGCGGTGTTAAACGCGCGGCATAGTGATTACATAATCGCTGCACACCATACACCTGAGCGACGGTCAGGGCTGTACTCATTCGTTCATAGGCACTGAACGTATGCATCTGATTCAGGTTTACATGAGCCGGGAAGAGCGTCTGGGCAAGTTTACGGGCAGGGGTTAACCAGGATTGAAAGGGCGAAAGAGCGTCATCAGGTAATGCCAGATCCAGTAAAAAACTGTCGTCGACATGAGCGGCTTCCGGGACCAGCGGCAGAACATCTTGCGGATACGTGCTGGATTGCGTCTCATGATACCAGTGGCTTTTGCCTTCAATTCGGCGTTGTTCCATGGGCGTTCCTTGGTCTAAAAGTGGCGACCCGGACTCGTCGTCATACTACTACGCCGGATCGTTTGCGCTGCAATATCCTGACGTAAGCAGATGAGGGGATGAAAGATTGTTACGTGATAATAAATATCAGAAAGGCATATGTGGTGGCTGAGAGGAGTGTCATGGGCGGCGCGAGACCGCCCATCGAGGTCTTAGGATTATTTAAGTTCCAGCTCGTTCATTGCGGCGATGCTGAAGCCACCGTCAACGTGTACGACTTCACCAGAGATACCGGCAGAGAGATCGGAGCACAGAAATGCTGCGGAGTTACCCACATCTTCAATGGTAACGGTGCGGCGAATCGGTGTAACTGCTTCACAGTGCGCCAGCATTTTACGGAAATCTTTAATGCCAGAAGCGGCGAGTGTACGGATTGGACCTGCGGAAATGGCATTCACACGCACGCCTTCAGGCCCCATCGCATTAGCCATATAACGGACGTTCGCTTCCAGGGAGGCTTTCGCCAGGCCCATGACGTTATAGTTAGGGATTGCACGTTCTGCGCCCAGATAGGACAACGTCAGTAGCGCAGAGCCAGGGTTTAGCATGGAACGACATGCTTTTGCCATCGCAACAAAGCTGTAAGCGCTAATGTCATGCGCAATTTTAAATCCTTCGCGGGTAACTGCGTTCACATAATCGCCATCCAGTTGGTCAGCAGGTGCGAAGCCGATTGAGTGTACGAAACCGTCGAATTTCGGCCAGGTTTTGCTCAGTTCAGCAAACATGGCGTCAATGCTGGCATCTTCAGCCACATCACACTGCAAAACAATGTTGGAGCCTAATTGCGCTGCAAATTCTTCCACACGACCTTTCAGCTTGTCGTTCTGGTAGGTGAACGCCAGTTCAGCACCTTCGCGATGCATCGCCTGAGCGATTCCCCATGCGATAGACAATTTACTGGCAAGGCCTGTCACCAGAATACGCTTACCTGATAAAAAACCCATGGCTTTAATCCTTTTTGTTAACACTTATCTTTTACCAATCAATGAATTATGATTGACGCGTTAAGCTCACTCGAAATTGGTCTGAAATTATATCCCACGCCTTTTCCCTGAGGAATTGTTATCAACCTCACGTGACCTGTCACTTCATTGCATGTGGGGAGTATATCATCCCCCTCCGGTTATGCTTCGTTCAGGCATTTAACGTCGGTGAAGCAGAGAAAATGCAAGGTTTCAAAGGCATTGAAATGGTATTATTTCATTGCTAGCTGATGTTAATAAACATAGCAAGGTAGGAACTTTCTTAAAACAAAAAATATGACAATATTCAGCTTGTTATGATATATTGTTTTTATCGATCAATATCGATACATTGATCGATATTATTGATTGATTGTAATTAGAAGTGCATTATCAGGATGTTATGATCAATTGGAGTGGTCTTATGCACTATCATTTCATCGCGGAAACGATGAGAGACACAACAGATAAATTACTGGGCGTAGAGATGAACGCCCGGTTTACTTCAGATACGGTTCAACCGTTGCATCCAGATTTCATCATTTCAGCGTGGGATAGCGAACAAAAGCGTAATTTCATGCTCGAGCAAATTCGATTAATTGCCGAAAAGCGTGACTGGTTTGAGCGCAACAGCCTTATTTGTACCCTGAAACTCATTGACGAAATGGCGCTGCTGGCGATTGGTGATCCAGCCATCAAGTCGGCCTTACAGGCACTACCATTTATTGCACTGGAACTTTCAGAACGTTTTCTGACGAATACCGTGTGCCTGAATAGTCTGTTGATTAATTCACTTCGCGACGGCCCAAACGCATTGTGGTTAGGCGATCTTGGCTCCGGCAGCGTAGGGGCCAGCCCGCTGGTTTGCGGTCATTTTGACGTTGTTAAACTGGATCGCGGTTTTTTCCTGGAACAGGTAGAAAAACCGATGTTCCCGGTGCTGATCAAAAATATCAGGGAATATTGCGACCGTGTTGTAGTGAAGGGAGTCGAAACAGCACAACTTGTCGACGAGGCCAGTGCTGCAGGTGTCTGGGCAATGCAGGGTGCCCTTTATCCGTCAGTCACGTTTACCGAAGTTGATACGCTGCTCTTACCTACGTTGTGTCACTGATGGCAGAATGCCCCCCGGTTGAGGGGGCAGTCGTTTGTTAGCGATCTTTCCGCCAGGCGTCGGCGGTAAGCGCTTCGCCGAAATGACCTGCAATCAGGCGACGGGTAAGTTCATGCAACGGGGAGGCCAGAACGTCCGCTGTACTGCCGCGCTCAACAACTTCGCCCTGATGCATGACTAATACCTGGTCGCTGATGTGCTTCATCATGCCAATATGCTGAGTCACATAGATATATGAAATCCCTTGTTTTTCCTGTAATTCCAGCATCAGATTGATGAGCTGCGAACGCATCGACATGTCCAGAGAAGCCAGGGCTTCGTCGGCGATAATGACTTTGGGGCGTAAAATGAGCGCACGGGCAAGGCCCAGACGCTGTTTTTGTCCCGGCGCTAACATATGTGGGTAATAGCTTACGTGATCGGGCAGCAGTCCGACCATGCGCATGGTCTCCACGATCTGTTTACGACGCTGCTCAGGCTCGAGGTCGGTATTCAGTCGTAGCGGAAAATCGAGGATCTGCGAGATACGTTGCCGAGGATTAAGCGATGTTGACGGATCCTGGAAAATCATACGGATCCGCTGACTACGAAATGAATAATCACCATATTTTAACGGATGATCGTCAATCAGCAGCTCACCGCTGGTAGGTTCAATCATACCCGCCAACATTTTTGCCAGCGTAGATTTCCCTGAACCGTTTTCACCAATGACGGCGAGAGTCTGACGTTCGCGCAGGGTGAAACTCAGAGGCTTGACGGCCTCAACGGTCTGGCGGCGAAATAAACCTGTCCGGTAGCGAAAGGTTTTGCTCAGATTACGAACTTCGAGCAGGGTTTCTACCATCTCACTCTCTCTCCATGTTCAGCGGGAAATGACAGGCGTAGAGATGATTCTTTGCTCCGGTCAGTCTTGGGGTTTCAATACATTCGCGTTGTGCATAAGGGCAGCGCGGCCCCAGACGACAGCCGATGGGTAATTGTTCCAGCAATGGAATTGCTCCTGGCATGGTATTCAGGCGGCTTTTGTGCGGCATTGCGCTACCAAAATCAGGAATAGCGCGAATCAACGCTTGAGTATAAGGATGATGCGGAATGGTCACCAAATCTTTACTTGGCGCGGTTTCCACCGTTTGTCCGCAGTACATCACGTTGATTTTGTCAGCCCACTGGCTGAGCATTTGCAGGTCATGGCTTATCAACAAAATGGTGGTATTGCTGTTTTGATTCAGACGGGTTAGCAGACGGAAAATTTGCGCCTGGGTGGTTGGCTCCATCGCGTTCGTCGGTTCATCGGCAATCAGCAAACGCGGCTGATTCGCCAATGCGATAGCGATCATGACCTTCTGGCATTCGCCGTCGGTTAGCTCATACGGGAAGCTGCGCATGGCATCTTTATGGTCTTTTATCCCGACGCGGTGTAAGAGTTCAATCGCACGGCGTTTGCGCCAGCCGATGCGCTGCCACCAGCGGCCCTTGTAAGTCCAGGCAGGAATATTTTGCATTAGCTGCCGTCCGATCCGCTCAGACGGATCGAGACATGACTGTGGCTCCTGAAAGATCATGGAGACGTTATGACCGACCAGTTTGCGTCGTTCACGCGCGGAAAGGCGTAGCAGATCGATATCATCAAAACGCATACGGTCTGCGGTTACGCGCCAGTTATCTTTAGCGACGCCGCAAATGGCCTTAGCGATCAGACTTTTGCCGGAACCCGACTCGCCGACCAGCCCGCGGATTTCACCCTCGTTGAGGGTCATGCTGACGCGATCAACTGCCTTAACCCAGTCGTCACCGGTTCTGAATTCAATCGTCAGGTTGCGGATATCCAGTAATGGCATTATTCCACCCCCGCAATAATTGCGCGGCGCACGCCGTCACCCAGTAGGTTAACCAGCAGCACGCTTATCATAATTGCTGCGCCTGGCAGCATGACCGTCCACGGTGCGACATAAATCAGCTCCAGCGCGTCACCGAGCATGGCCCCCCATTCCGGGGATGGCAGCTGTGCGCCAAGATCGAGAAAACCCAGCGCGGCGATATCCAGAATCGCCATCGACAGTGCGCGGGTGATTTCAGTAATCAGACCGGCGGTAATATTCGGCAGAACGGCAAACCACAGAATATTCAGTGTGGTTGCACCATCCAGGCGAGCGGCAATGACGTATTCTTTCTCCAGCTCGTCATGCACCATGCTGTAAACGGAGCGCACCATGCGCGGCAGCAACGCCAGCCAGACCGCAAACATGGCGTGTGTCAGATGCGGACCGGCAAAGGCCACCACAATAATCGCCAGCAGCAGAGAAGGGATAGACAGCAGGGTGTCCAGAATGTGGTTCAGCACTGCGGAGCGTAAGCCGTGCGTCGCACCGGCAACTACGCCCAATACAAGGCCACACAGTGTTGCGGCAAGAGTGACGACAAACGCGCCTCCAACGGTCGGGGCCGCGCCGCTGAGCAGACGACTTAAAACGTCTCGTCCCAGATCGTCAGTTCCGAGGAAGAAAGAGACTTCGCCATAGCGTGACCATGACGGCGGTAAAAGCTGATAGCCGAGAAATTGCTGATCGATGCCGTAAGGGGCAAACCAACCACCAAAAATACACAAAACAGCCAATCCCGCGCAGCCGTACAGGCCGATCATCGCAGTTGCATCACCATAGAAATTGCGCCATGCGGTGCGCAACGTACCTGGCGGGCGTTTTTCGCTATAGACGCTATCGTAAGGCATACCATTCCTTATGTTTCAGAGGGTTAGCCATAGCACCCAAAATATCAGAGATAACGTTGACGATGATAACCAGTGAGCCAATCACCATAACGCCCGCTGAAATCGCCGCGTAATCCTGCTGGCGAATCGCGTTAATCAACCAACGGCCAAGACCAGGCCAGCTAAAGACCATCTCGGTGATCATCGCCAGCGTCAGCATGGTGGAAAACTGTAAGCCCAGACGCGGGATCACCGGCGGCAGGGCGTTGTGCAGAACGTGACGGCGCAGAATCGTTAAGCGTGACAAACCGCGTGTGGCTGCCGCTTTGACGTAGTTCTGATCAAAGACCTCAATGGTGCTGATACGCATCAGGCGGATGACTTCGGTGGTGGGCGCAACGGAGAGCGTTAGCACCGGGAGCACCATATGACGGATAGCGCTGACCAGCATTTCATCGCGCCAGGGTGAGTCGGAGATCCACGCATCAATAATGGCAAAACCGGTAACGGGTTTCACCTCGTAGAGAAGATCAAAACGCCCGGAAACGGGTAACCAGCCGAGGGTCAGTGAGAAGAGCAATGTCAGCAGCAGAGCCAGCCAAAAAACGGGGATAGAAAACCCCATCAGAGCCAATGCGCTGATGCAACGATCCTGCCATTTGTTGCGCGTGATGCCTGCCAGCATACCAACGGGGATCCCGACCATTAGTGCAAAACCAAAGGCAAGAATGCATAGTTCCATTGTGGCCGGGAACACCTCTTTCAGCTGTTCTGAGATCAACTGACCGTTGATACTGGATACGCCGAAATCCCAGTGAATGAGACCATTGAACCAGAATACCCAGGCGTTCCACAACGATGCTCCCTGTAACGGCGCATGAGGTGTGAAATAGCTCAGGCTGAATCCAATAAAAGTCAGGAAGAACAGGGTGACCAGTAGCAGCAAAAATCGACGCAGGGTGAAGATAATCATGGTTTTTTCACCTCATCTTTCTTTTCCCGGGACACCCCGGCAAAAGAGGAATTGCCGAACGGACTGAGCACCAGCCCTTTGATGTCGTAGCGGTAAGCCTGTAGACGCAGTGAAGAGGCCAGCGGCAGGATCGGTAACTCTTGCGCAAGAATATTTTGCGCTTCGTCATAGGCATCAATTCGCGATGAAAGCTGCTGTGAAGAGAGGGCTTTGCGCAGAATGCTGTCAAACTGCGGATTACACCAGTGGGCAAAGTTGGTCTGCGAATTGATGGCGGCACAGCTGAGCAACGGCCGGAAAAAACTGTCAGGATCGTTACTGTCCGTCGCCCAGCCGGATAACGTCAGATCATGGTTCATATCCATTAATCTTGCCTCCTGAAAACGGCCTTCTACCGGGATGATCTTCACTTTCACACCCACCTGAGCCATATCTGCCTGAATCAGCTCTGCGGTTTTCAGCGGACTGGGGTTCCAGGCCTGAGAGCTGGTAGGGACCCAAAGTTGTAACGTCAGATTCTCCAGCCCCAGTGCTTTTAACTGCTCGCGCGATTTTGTCGGGTTGTACTCTGTAATTTTAGCTTCGTTATCATAAGCCCACGAGGCGCGAGGCAAAATAGATGCCGCGGTTTCTGCCGTCCCGTAGTAGATAGACTGCATTAACCGTTGGTTGTTGATCGCTAGCGCCAGCGCATGCCGCACGGCAGGGTTATTCAACGGCGGTTTATTGGTGTTGAACGCCAGATAGGCAATGTTCATCCCCGGGCGCAGCGTCAGACGCAGGCGAGGGTCATCACGCAATATGCTGAGCTGGCTGGCGGCAGGCCAGGCTAAAACGTCACATTCGCCGGTCAGTAACTTTGATAACCGTCCGGTTCCGCCAGAACCGAGGTCCACTACCACCTGCGGCATCAGAGGAGTGCCACGCCAGAATTTTTCATGCCGCTGCAACCGAATATATTGGCCGGCACGATTCTCCGAAAGTTGGTACGGTCCTGTGCCGACAGGTTGTCTGTCGAGCAGTTCCTGACGATCCTGTTTTGCCAGGTTAGCCGCATATTCCGCCGACATTACGGAGGCATAGTGTGTGGCAAGATGCCACATAAAAGAGGCATCAGGTTGAGTTAAGCGGAATTCAACGGTGTTGTTGTCCAGTTTGCGCACACTTTGGACGTTATCGGCGAACTGCAGGCTGTCGAAGTAGGGGAAATTGCTGCCGTTCACATTGTGCCACGGATGGTGGCGATCAAAGATGCGCTCGAAGGTAAACACCACATCGTCTGCATTCAGTTTGCGGGTGGGAGTGAACCAGGCAGTCTTCTGAAACTGTACGTCACGACGCAGATGGAAGCGGTAGGTTGCGCCGTTATCCAGCACCTCCCAGCTTTCAGCCAGCTCAGGCACCAGTCGATAGGTGTAGGGATCTACATCAAGCAGTCGGTCATACAATTGGGCCGCTAACGTGTCGACGATGAGACCACTGCTCGTTTTTTGCGGGTTGAACGTATTGACCTGCCCGCTGACGCAATAGACAAACCCACTGTCACGGATATCAGCGTGCGAAGCTTGCTCAGGCGCAGCAGCAGCCTGACCACTCAGAAATCCAGCCATCACGATCAGAGATGATAAAACCAGGCGCATAATTTTAATGGATTATATAAAGAGGCTATCTTACTAATACTTAATGACATTTGCCATTACCGTTTGTTTTAGGGGGCAGCAGGGGGGATAACCACGATTTCAACATCGCGGTATGGTCAAAATTCATACCCGCCATCCACTTTGAATATACTCTATTAACTATCTTAGCATTTTCATGACCCATCTGACCCGCAATAAACGAGGCGCAGGATGTGAGCCTTGGTGTAATCGGTTATGGTTTCGACGCGATGATAAAATGCGTAAGCGGTTAGCCAATGACAGCGATGCCAAGACGTTCCATGAGCAACGCGGCCTGATAGCTGTCCAATTTGACACCTTGTAAATCGACGCCCCGAATATCTAAATCACCCAGTTCTGAATTGGTCAAATCGCAGTGCGTGAAATTTGCCGTCCGCCAGTCGAACGACGAAAACTCGCCACCGGAGAGATCGGAACCACTCAACGTCGCACCCAGCACCTGAGTTCCCATCCAGCGATTTTCCCACAATTCGCACTTTTCAAGCACGGCCTTCGAAAAGTTGGCGTAGCTTAGATTGGTATTAGTGATATATGCGCTGCAAAACCAGGTGCGCGTGGTGATCATATTCATGAAACTTGCGCCGCGAAAATCTGCACCCTGTGCGCGGCAGTGGCGAATTTCTATGCCCAACGCACTGACGTTGCGAAAATCCGCCATGGATAAATCACAGCTTTTAAAAATGGCATCTTTCAGTATTGCGCGACTGAAATTGCACCCTTTCTGGCTTTCTCGATCATAGAACTGACAGCCGATAAATTCAGTACCGCTAAGGTCGGCACCCGAAAAATCACAGTTAAAAAAAGTGCTATTTTCAACTTTTTCACCGGTGAAGCGGTTTCTGTCAATTTTTTCGCCAATTAATGCCAGAGCCATAATAATGCGCCTGTTTTTTTATACAGTATTACTGGGATGTTAAGCTGTTTTAACGTTATACGTCAAACCATCCAATATCACGTCGACAAATGTGCATTAAATCTGGTGTTTCTTCAGCAAGGCTCGTAGCTGATGATAAGTCAGACCCAGTAATTCAGCGGCTTTTTTCTGATTAAATTTTGCCTGCTGTAAGCTGGTTTGTAGAAAGTCTTTCTCTTGTTGTTGTTGGAATTCACGCAGATCCAGCGGTAATGCTACAGATGCTGGTTTTGCTTCCTGCACCTGAGATTCCACGACATGGCGGCGGAAGGGGTCAATGATTATCTCATCCAGCGGGTAATCACTGGTCCCATGTCGATAAACGGATCGCTCCACGACGTTTTTCAGTTCACGAATATTGCCCGGCCAACGGTAGTGGAGGAGCGTTTCTCTGGCTTCGGCACTAAACCCTGGAAACAGTGGTAACCCGATCTCGCGGCACATCTGAATGGCAAAATGCTCGGCCATTAACATTATGTCGCTTTGGCGTTCGCGTAACGGTGGGAGTTGCACTACGTCAAAGGCCAGACGATCCAGCAGGTCCGCGCGAAAAGTACCTTCGATGACCATGCGAGGTAAGTCGGCATTGGTTGCACAAACAAGTCGTACGTTAACCTGCAACGGCTGGCTGCCGCCAACACGTTCCAGCTCTCCATATTCAATAACGCGCAGCAGTTTTTCCTGCACCAACATCGGGGCGGTTGCCAGTTCATCGAGAAACAGCGTACCGCCGTCGGCGCGTTCGAAACGTCCAGGATGGCGTTTTTGAGCGCCGGTAAAGGCACCTGCTTCGTGACCAAACAGTTCGGAATCAAGCAAGTTCTCGTTGAGCGCTGCGCAGTTAAGCGAAATAAACGGGCCTTGCCAACGGGTGGACAGATAGTGCAGGCGGTTGGCAATAAGCTCTTTCCCAGTACCTCGCTCACCGATAACCAGGACAGGCTTATCCAGCGGTGCCAGATGAGAAACCTGCTCCAGCACTTCAATAAAGCTGTTTGCTTCACCCAGAAGATTGTCTTTGTATCCTGCCATGATGAAATTCACCATTTGTTAGTGTTATTCACCAATTTACCCTAATTCTCTCGCCAGGTAAAATTAGATATAATTATTAAAATCAATGAGATAAAAAGTTGGCACGCCAAGTGCATTACGAAATCAGCAGGGCATAGCCCGATATCAGAACAGTAAGTGAGGATTACATTATGGGTATTTTTTCTCGTTTTGCCGACATCGTGAACGCCAACATTAATGCGTTGCTGGAAAAGGCTGAAGATCCGCAGAAGCTGGTGCGGTTAATGATCCAGGAAATGGAAGATACGCTGGTTGAGGTGCGTTCAAACTCCGCACGCGCTCTGGCAGAAAAGAAACAATTATCTCGTCGTATCGAACAGGCCAGCGCGCAACAGGCAGAGTGGCAAGAAAAAGCTGAGCTGGCGCTGCGCAAAGAGAAAGAAGATTTGGCTCGTTCTGCGTTAATCGAAAAACAGAAATTGACTGACCTGATTGCCTCTCTGGAGCATGAAGTCACGCTGGTTGACGATACGCTGGCGCGTATGAAAAAAGAGATTGGTGAGCTGGAAAATAAACTCAGTGAAACCCGTGCTCGTCAGCAGGCGCTGATGCTACGTCATCAGGCAGCGAGTTCTTCACGTGATGTTCGTCGTCAACTGGACAGCGGTAAACTTGATGAAGCTATGGCGCGCTTTGAATCTTTCGAGCGTCGTATCGATCAGATGGAAGCTGAGGCTGAAAGCCATAATTTCGGTAAACAGAAGTCCCTGGATCAGCAATTTGCTGACCTGAAAGCAGATGATGAAATCAGCGAGCAGCTGGCGCAACTTAAAGCCAAAATGCAGCAAGACAAGCAATAATAACATCTGGCGGTGCCCGATCGCGCCGCCGCTCATCACCTGTAAGGAGTACTCATGAGCGCGCTATTTCTGGCTATCCCGTTAACCATCTTTGTGCTGTTTGTTTTACCGATTTGGCTCTGGCTGCATTACAGCAACCGTTCCAGTCGTGGCGAACTGTCGCAAAGTGAACAGCAACGTCTGGTCGAACTCAACGACGACGCACAGCGGATGCGTGAGCGCATTCAGGCGCTGGAAGACATCCTTGATGCTGAACATCCAAACTGGAGGGACCGCTAATGGGTGGCGTTAATCTGAACAAAAAACTGTGGCGTATTCCGCAGCAGGGCATGGTGAAGGGGGTTTGTGCGGGTATTGCGCATTATCTCGATGTGCCTGTGAAGCTGGTACGGATCCTGGTGGTGCTGTCAGTCTTTTTTGGTCTGGCCTTTTTCACCTTCGTCGCCTATATCGTGCTGACATTTGTGTTGGACCCTATGCCGGACAATGTGGTTTCCGGCGAGCAGCAGCCAGCAAGCGGTGAACTGTTGGATGCTGTCGATCGCGAGCTGGCGGCTAGTGAAAAGCGTTTGCGTGAAATGGAACGTTATGTGACGTCCGATACTTTTTCCTTACGTAGTCGTTTTCGCCAATTGTGAGGTTAGAAATGAACAATCGCTGGCAACGTGCCGGGCAAAGGGTTAAGCCGGGCTTTAAAATAGCAGGTAAGCTGGTGCTTTTAACGGCGCTTCGCTACGGCCCGGCGGGGGTAGCAGGGTGGGCGGTGAAATCCGTCGCCCGACGCCCGCTAAAAATGCTGCTGGCGTTGGTTCTGGAACCTGTGTTGAGTCGGGCTGCGGCAAAATTGTCGAAACGATATTCCGGTAATCGAACCTGATATTTGAATCAGTAAAAGCAAGCAACAATTAATCAACATTCCCTCAGTTAATTTGCGGCAGCTCACAAATACGATTTTTTGGCTGCCAAAATTCTTTTTTTACCCCCCTCCAGACCACCTCAGCTAATTGACAGCTTATTTTCCGCAGAGTAGTCTTCTTGTTCATGGGACCGCTACCACGAGAATCGAAGGTGAACCAAAAAATCCAAAAATGCCTGACAGAAGTTTATGGTCATACATTTACTTCATGCCATTATGAAGCGCTGTTTGCACGTTTAGAGAAATCACAGGGATTAATTAAAAAAATCCGTAAAGCGCATTGGGATGAGGGCGATGTGGTGCTTATTACCTACGTCGATCAATTCCACGGGGTTGGTAAAAAACCGTTGCCGACGTTTAATCAGTTTTATAATGAATGGTTTAAGTCGACATTTTCTCATGTGCATCTTCTGCCATTTTATCCGTGGTCATCGGATGATGGTTTTTCCGTGATTAATTACCATCAGGTTGCCAAAGAAACCGGTGACTGGAATGATATTAAGGAATTAGGTGAGTCCAGTCGACTGATGTTTGATTTTGTTTGTAACCATATGTCAGCTAAAAGCGAGTGGTTTAATAATTATTTGCAACAGCTTGACGGTTATGAAAATTTCTTTATTGCAATGGATCCTGATACGGACCTGAGCAACGTCACACGTCCACGCGCATTACCGTTACTGACACCATTTACGCTAAAAGATAACACCGTGCGCCATTTATGGACGACGTTCAGCGATGACCAGATCGATCTCAACTATGCCAACCCGGTGGTATTACTGGCGATGGTCGATGTGCTGCTGAGCTATCTTGAGCAGGGCGCAGATTATGTTCGCCTGGATGCGGTTGGCTTTATGTGGAAAGAGCCTGGAACGAGCTGTATTCATCTGGAAAAAACGCATCAGCTTATCAAACTATTCCGCGCTATTGCGGACTGCGTGGCGCCTGGTACGGCGATTATTACCGAAACCAACGTCTCGCATAAGGATAACGTGTCCTACTACGGTAATGGCCATGATGAAGCGCATATGGTGTACCAGTTCTCGCTGCCGCCGCTGGTGCTGCATGCGGTACAACGCCAGGACACGTCGACATTGTGCCAGTGGGCGCAATCACTGGAGCTGCCGTCTGGTGAGACGACCTGGTTTAATTTTCTCGCATCGCATGATGGCATTGGTCTCAACCCATTACGCGGTTTGTTGCCTGAAGACGAGATCATGCGGCTGGTGACAGAACTACAACAGGAAGGTGCGCTGGTTAACTGGAAAAATAACCCTGATGGCAGTCGCAGTCCGTATGAAATTAACGTGACATATGTGGATGCGCTAACCCCTGGTAATTGTAGCGATGCCGAACGGTTTTCTCGCTTTATTCTCGCACATGCCATTTTGCTGAGTTTTCCAGGCGTGCCGGCGGTTTACATTCAAAGCATACTTGGCTCACGCAATGATTATAAAGGTGTTGAGACGTTAGGTTATAACCGTGCGATCAACCGCAAAAAATATCAGATAAGACAAATAGAAACGGAGCTGGCAGATGAAACCAGTTTGCGTAACGCTATTTATCATGAGTTATCCCGACTCATTGTAATACGTCGTAATAATAAAGCATTCCACCCTGATAGTAATTTTCAAATTTGCAATGTTACACCAGCTGTCATGCAAATTAAACGTACGGCGGAAACAGGCGAGGAAATTACTGGACTATTTAATGTCAGCGGTCATACGCAAACCATTTGCATTGATATTGAAAATGGATTTGATTTGATTAGCGGTGAAACTATTTCAGGTAAAGAATTAACGTTGTACGCCTGGCAGGTCATGTGGGTTAAGTAATAAAAAGGAACATTTCATGCTTAAAGCTAAAATTGTGCTGATTTCAGCACTGGTTTCCTGCGCCCTGGTTTCCGGGTGTAAGGATGATAAAAAGTCCTCTGTCGCGATTGAATTTATGCACTCTTCTGTCGAGCAGGAGCGGCAAGCAGTTATTGCAAAACTGATTGAGCGTTTTGAAAAAGAAAATCCGGGCATCAGCGTCAAACAGGTTCCTGTGGAAGAAGATGCTTACAACACCAAGGTCATTACCCTGGCGCGCAGCGGTTCACTGCCTGAAGTCATTGAAACCAGCCATGACTACGCGAAAGTTATGGATAAAGAATCCCTTATCGATCGTAAAGCGGTGGCGCAGGTCATCAACGGCGTCGGTGAAGGTACTTTTTATGATGGCGTCCTGCGTATTGTGCGTACTGAAGACGGTAGTGCATGGACTGGGGTTCCGGTCAGCGCCTGGATTGGCGGGATCTGGTATCGCAAAGATGTGCTGGCAAAAGCTGGACTGGAAGAACCAAAAGACTGGCAGCAATTGCTGAACGTGGCCCAGAAGCTCAACAATCCTGGCAGTAAGAAATACGGTATTGCGCTACCCACGGCAGAAAGCGTTTTGACCGAACAGTCATTCTCCCAGTTTGCGCTCTCTAACCAGGCCAACGTTTTTAATGCGCAGGGAAAGATTACGCTCGACACACCTGAAATGGCGCAGGCGTTGCAGTATTACCGCCAACTTGCCATGAACACTATGCCTGGCTCGAACGACATAATGGAAGTCAAAGATGCTTTCATGAACGGCACGGCGCCAATGGCGATTTATTCCACCTATATCCTCCCGGCGGTGATCAAAGAGGGCGATCCTAAAAATGTTGGCTTTATGGTGCCGACGGAAAAAAATTCCGCTGTTTACGGCATGCTGACGTCGCTGACCATAACCGCAGGTCAAAAAACCGAAGAGACAGAAGCGGCAGAGAAATTTGTCACCTTTATGGAGCAGGCAGACAACATTGCGGACTGGGTCATGATGTCGCCAGGGGCGGCGCTGCCAGTCAACAAAGCGGTGGTGAATACTTCGACGTGGAAAGATAACGCCGTTATCAAAGCGCTGGGTGAATTACCCGATCAACTGATTGCCGAACTGCCAAATATTCAGGTCTTTGGTGCCGTCGGTGATAAGAACTTTACCCGCATGGGCGACGTAACCGGCTCCGGCATCGTGAGTACCATGGTGCACAACGTCACGGTAGGAAAAGCTGACCTTTCATCGACCATCAAGGCAAGCCAGACAAAACTGGATGACCTCGTTGAACAGCGCTAATGGGGAAATGGAAAGCCGTGATGAATAAGTTCTTTTCAGGTCGATCTGATATGCCATTTGCCATGCTGCTGCTGGCGCCCAGCTTGCTGTTATTGGGCGGTTTAGTGGCGTGGCCGATGATATCTAACATCGAAATCAGCTTTATGCGTTTGCCGCTTAATCCGCAAATTGAGTCTACGTTTGTCGGGCTGAGCAACTATATCCGTATCTTATCCGATCCCGGATTCTGGCATTCGCTGTGGATGACGGTCTGGTATACCGCGCTGGTTGTGGCAGGGAGCACGGTGCTGGGGCTGGGAGTGGCGATGTTTTTTAACCGTGAGTTTCGTCTGCGGAAAACAGCGCGCTCACTGGTCATCCTCTCTTACGTAACGCCATCAATTTCGCTGGTGTTTGCCTGGAAATACATGTTCAACAACGGCTACGGCATTGTGAACTACCTCGGCGTGGATCTGTTGCATCTCTACGATCAGGCTCCGCTGTGGTTCGACAATCCCGGTAGCAGCTTCGCGCTGGTCGTGTTGTTCGCCATCTGGCGCTACTTCCCCTATGCCTTTATCTCGTTTCTGGCGATTTTACAGACTATTGATAAATCGTTGTATGAGGCTGCAGAAATGGACGGCGCGAACGCCTGGCAACGGTTTCGCATCGTCACGCTGCCAGCGATCATGCCGGTACTGGCGACCGTAGTCACACTGCGTACGATCTGGATGTTTTATATGTTCGCCGATGTTTATCTGCTGACCACTAAAGTCGATATTCTCGGGGTCTATCTCTATAAAACAGCCTTTGCATTTAATGACTTAGGCAAAGCAGCCGCGATCTCTGTCGTCCTCTTCGTCATCATTTTCGCTGTTATCCTGCTGACCAGAAAACGGGTGAACCTCAATGGCAACAAATAAGCGCACGCTTGGCCGTATTGGCTTTTACTGTGGATTAATTGTCTTCCTGGGCATCACGCTATTTCCATTTTTTGTGATGCTGATGACCTCATTTAAAAGCGCAAAAGAGGCGATTTCACTGCATCCGACGCTGTTACCGCAGCAATGGACGCTGGAACATTACATCGACATCTTCAACCCGATGATTTTCCCGTTTGTTGACTACTTCCGTAATAGCCTGGTGGTATCGGTGACTTCTTCGGTGGTGGCGGTATTTCTGGGCGTGCTCGGGGCGTATGCGCTTTCCCGCCTGCGTTTTAAGGGACGAATGACCATCAATGCCAGTTTTTACACGGTGTATATGTTTTCGGGGATCCTGCTGGTGGTGCCGTTATTCAAGATCATTACGGCACTCGGCATCTACGACACCGAAATGGCGTTGATTATCACTATGGTCACCCAGACGCTGCCGACCGCGGTGTTCATGTTGAAAAGCTATTTCGACACCATTCCGGACGAGATCGAAGAAGCCGCGATGATGGATGGGTTGAACCGTCTGCAGATCATCTTTCGTATTACCGTGCCGTTGGCAATGTCTGGTCTGGTTTCGGTCTTTGTGTACTGCTTTATGGTGGCGTGGAATGACTATCTGTTTGCTTCGATTTTCCTTTCCAGCGCCAGCAATTTTACCTTACCGGTCGGTCTGAACGCACTGTTCAGTACACCTGACTATATCTGGGGACGCATGATGGCTGCATCGTTAGTCACTGCATTGCCGGTGGTCATTATGTATGCGCTTTCCGAACGTTTTATTAAAAGTGGTTTGACCGCAGGCGGCGTGAAAGGCTAAGCGGCCAGTTTAATTAAGGAGTTGTAAATGAAGAAGTTAGTTGCCACAGAACCGCGCGTTGCAGCGCTGGTGGAATATGAAGACAGAGCGGTATCCGCCAATGAAGTTAAAGTTCGCGTTAAATTTGGCGCGCCGAAACATGGCACAGAAGTGGTCGATTTTCGTGCTGCCAGCCCGTTTATTGACGAAGATTTTAACGGTGAATGGCAAATGTTTATGCCGCGTCCGGAAGGGGCTCCACGCGGAATCGAATTCGGTAAATTCCAGCTTGGCAATATGGTGGTGGGCGATGTTATTGAGTGTGGCAGCGATGTGACCGAATACGCTGTTGGCGATTCAGTTTGCGGATACGGTCCTCTGGCAGAAACGGTTATTTTTAATGCGGTGAACAACTACAAACTACGCAAAATGCCTGAAGGCAGTTCGTGGAAAAATGCCGTGTGCTATGACCCGGCACAGTTCGCCATGAGCGGTGTGCGCGACGCCAATGTGCGCGTCGGTGACTTTGTGGTCGTCGTGGGCTTAGGCGCAATTGGCCAGATTGCCGTGCAACTGGTTAAGAAAGCGGGAGCCTCAGTGGTCATCGGCGTCGATCCGATTGCCCATCGCTGCGATATCGCGCGTCGCCATGGCGCGGATTTCTGTCTGAATCCGATTGGCACCGATGTAGGCATGGAAATTAAGAAGCTGACCGGTAAGCAGGGCGCAGATGTGATCATCGAAACCAGCGGCTATGCAGATGCGCTGCAGTCGGCGTTACGCGGTCTGGCCTATGGTGGAACCATTTCCTATGTCGCTTTCGCGAAACCTTTTGCTGAAGGTTTCAACCTGGGGCGTGAAGCGCACTTCAACAATGCCAAAATTGTCTTCTCACGTGCTGGTAGTGAACCTAATCCAGATTATCCGCGCTGGAGCCGCAAGCGTATTGAGGAGACCTGCTGGGAACTGTTGATGAACGGTTACCTGGACTGTGAAGAACTCATTGACCCGGTAGTGACTTTCGCCAACAGCCCGGAAAGCTATATGCAGTATGTCGATCGCCATCCGGAAAAAAGCATCAAAATGGGCGTGACGTTTTAATTAAGGAATGCAGAAGATGAAAATTGGAACACAGAATCAGGCTTTTTTCCCGGAAAATATTCTCGAGAAATTCCGTTATATCAAAGAGATGGGGTTTGACGGTTTTGAAATTGACGGTAAGTTGCTGGTCAATAACCTTGATGAAGTAAAAGCGGCGATCAAAGAAACAGGTTTGCCTGTTACCACTGCCTGTGGAGGATATGACGGTTGGATCGGTGATTTTATCGAAGAGCGTCGTTTAAACGGGTTGCGGCAGATTACCCGCATTCTCGAAGCGCTGGCCGAAGTTGGTGGACAAGGCATTATTGTACCTGCTGCATGGGGCATGTTTACCTTCCGCCTACCGCCGATGACCTCTCCGCGTAGCCAGGATGGCGATCGTAAAGCTATCAGTGATTCATTGATTTATCTTGATAAAGTTGCCCAGCGTACGGGTACGGTGGTGTATCTGGAACCGCTCAACCGCTATCAGGATCATATGATCAACACCCTGGCGGATGCCCGTCGCTATATCGTGGAAAATAATCTGAAGCATGTGCAAATCATTGGTGATTTTTACCATATGAATATCGAAGAAGACGATATGGCACAGGCGCTGCACGACAATCGCGATCTGCTGGGTCACGTCCATATTGCGGATAACCATCGTTATCAGCCGGGAAGCGGTACGCTGGATTTCGCTGCACTGTTTGACCAGTTACGTGAAGATAATTATCAGGGCTACGTTGTGTACGAAGGGCGCGTACGAGCAGAGAATCTGCCGGAAGCGTATCGTCAGTCACTGACCTGGCTGCGTACTTGCTAAGAGGATTTCCGTGAAAAGTGCACTGACAAGCGCTCCGTTACGTGTCGCCATTATTGGCGCCGGGCAGGTGGCGGATAAAGTTCATGCTTCGTACTACTGCACCCGCAACGATCTGGAACTGGTGGCTGTCTGCGACAGCCGCCTGTCACAGGCGCGGTTGTTTGCAGAAAAATACGGTAATCCGCAGGTTTGGGACGATCCGCAAACGATGTTACGCGAAGCTAAGCCAGATATCGTCAGCATCTGCTCGCCCAATCGCTTTCATTATGAACACACCATGTTGGCATTGAACGCTGGATGCCATGTGATGTGCGAGAAACCTCCGGCAATGACGCCAGACGAGGCGCTGGAGATGTGCAAAACAGCGCGTCGGGTGGGAAAAGTACTGGCTTATGATTTTCATCATCGTTTTGCGCTGGATACGCAACTGCTTCGTGAGCAGGTGATGGCCGGTATTCTGGGTGAAATCTATGTCACCAATGTCCGCGCTTTGCGCCGCTGCGGCGTGCCCGGCTGGGGAGTGTTTACCAACAAAGAACTGCAGGGCGGCGGGCCGCTGATTGATCTCGGTATTCATATGCTTGATGCCGCCATGTATGTGCTGGGGTTCCCGGCGGTAAAGCGTGTTAACGCGCACAGCTATCAGCGCATTGGCACGCTTAAAAACAGCGGTCAGTTTGGGAAATGGGATCCCACCACATATACCGTGGAGGATTCTTTGTTCGGCACGATTGAATTTCATAACGGCGGTATCCTGCGCCTGGAAACCTCTTTCGCGCTGAATATTCCTGAACAATCGATTATGAACGTTAATTTCTGTGGCGATTTGGCGGGGGCGACGTTATTTCCGGCCCAGGTTTACACCGACCGTGATGGTACGCTTGACGTGCTGCTTGCGCGCGAGATGGCTGATGACAACCGTCATTATCGCAGCATGGAAGCCTTCGTTAACCATGTCCAGGGCGAGCCTGTCACTATTGCTGACGCAGAGCAGGGCGTCGTTATTCAACAACTGGTTGCCGCACTGTACCAATCGGCTGAAACAGGGACCTACGTAGACTTATGACGAAGCCAGTAATGCTAACTGAACCGGCTTTTTGCCCACATAGCCTGAATAAATATGCGTCACTCATGACGACCGGTAACGGGTATATGGGAATTCGCGCCAGCCACGAGGAAGCTTACACCTTACAGACTCGTGGCATGTATCTGGCTGGGTTGTATCACCGTGCGGGTAAAGGCGAAATTAATGAACTGGTTAATCTACCCGATGTAGTCGGAGTGGAGATCACGCTTAATGGCGAGATTTTCTCGCTAACCAGCGGCGTGATTGAAAGCTGGCATCGCGAACTGGATTTTGCCAGCGGGGAATTGCGCCGTGCGTTTATCTGGCATGCACCTGGCGGGGCGCGTTTCGCTATTGAGAGTCGGCGGTTTGTCTCGGCACAGAAGCTGCCGCTGTTTGCTATGGAAGTGGTCGTAACGCCACTGGATGCCGATGCCAGCATTGGTATCTCAACCGGTATTGATGCCACGATCACCAATCATGGCCGTCAGCATCTGGATGAAACACAGATTAGAGTCTTTGGTCAGCATCTTCTGCAGGGCATTTACACAACCCAGGACAATCGCAACGATATCGCGATCACCTCATATTGTGACGTCGACGGCGCAGCGCAGCGCTGCTTCACCGCGAAAGAACGTCGGTTGTTACAACACAACACCGTGCAGGCGCAAGCCGGGCAGCGCGTCACGCTGACGAAAATGAGTTGGGTTGACTGGACGAGCGAACGCAACTTGTCGCTTGAGACCTGGGGACGCCAGTCGCTGCGTAACATTGAAGCATGCGCGAAACAGGGATATGACGCTCTGTTGGCTGAGTCGAGCACCAACTGGCATGCCTGGTGGCAAACTCGTCGCGTTCAGGTTACCAGCTCTGATATTAGCGATCAGCGCGCGCTGGACTATGCCCTCTATCATCTGCGTGTGATGACCCCAGACCATGATGAGCGCAGCAGTATTGCGGCCAAAGGTCTGACGGGTGAAGGGTATAAAGGCCACATCTTCTGGGATACTGAGGTCTTTTTGTTACCGTTTCACTTGTTTACCGAACCGAAAACCGCGAGAGGTCTATTGCGTTACCGCTGGCATAATTTGCCGGGCGCGCGTGAGAAAGCCCGCCGTAACGGTTGGCAAGGCGCGCTGTTCCCGTGGGAAAGCGCTCGCAGCGGTGATGAGGAAACGCCTGAATTCGCGGCGATCAACATCCGTACCGGGCTGCGGCAAAAAGTGGCCTCCGCACAGGCTGAACATCACCTCGTGGCGGATGTTGCCTGGGCGGTAATCAATTACTGGCATGTCACAGGGGATCTAAACTTCATGACCCGAGAGGGCATGACGCTGCTGCTGGAAACGGCGAAGTTCTGGATTAGCAGGGCTGTCATGGTCAACGATCGTTTAGAGATCCACGATGTGATTGGCCCGGATGAATACACTGAGCATGTGAACAACAATGCGTTCACCAACTACATGGCCTGGTACAACGTAGAGCAGGCGCTGGGTTTTGCCCGTCGGTTGGGCTGTGGCGATGGCACGTTTATTCATCGCGCAGAGCATTTTTTACAGTATCTCTGGCGACCGGAAGTGCAGCCCGATGGCGTGCTTCCTCAGGATGATACCTTCCTGAACAAACCGGTTATCGATCTGTCGCAGTACAAAGCCAAAGCGGGCAAGCAGACCATTTTGCTCGATTACTCCCGTGCAGAAGTCAATGAGATGCAAATTCTTAAACAGGCTGATGTCGTGATGCTGACCTACATGTTGCCGGAGCAATTTAGCCCGCAAACCTGTCTGGCTAACCTGCGTTATTACGAGCCACGTACGATTCACGACTCCTCTTTGAGTAAGGCGATTCACGGGATTGTGGCTGCGCGTTGTGGTGATTCGGCTCAGGGATATCGGTTTTGGCGCGAAGGTTCGCTAATCGATCTCGGGGATGACCCGCACAGCTGCGATGATGGTATTCATGCGGCGGCAACGGGCGCAATCTGGTTGGGCGCTATCCAGGGATTTGCCGGAGTGAATGTTCGCCATGGGGAGTTACATCTTGCCCCTGCATTACCGGAACATTGGCAAACACTGTCTTTCCCACTGCGCTGGCAGGGTATCGATTTGCAGGTAACCATCAATGCAACTGAAATCCGCATTAACAGCGCCGAGCAGATTACTCTTTGGGTAAAAGGGGAAAAGATCTCTGTTCAGGGGGAGATAGTTATCTGCAATGACGCCATTATTTCGCCCACTTATGGGACCGCTACCATGAAAGGGGGCGATGAATGATCCTCAAACCACAGGCCATCATTTTTGATTTAGATGGCGTGATTACCGACACTGCACATTTGCATTTTCTCGCCTGGCGGCAGGTAGCCGGTGAAATAGGGATTGCGATTGACGAGGCATTTAATGACAGCCTGAAAGGGATTAGTCGCGGCGAATCGCTACAGCGTATTTTGCAATATGGCGGGAAAGCGGGGGAGTTTACACCTGAGGTTTGCGCACAATTGGCCGAGAGAAAAAACAGACTGTATGTCCATTCTTTGCGCCAGTTGACGGTGAACTCGGTATTGCCGGGAATACGTGAGCTGCTGATGACGTTGCGGGAAGAGCGGATTCCGGTGGGGCTGGCCTCTGTGTCGCTCAATGCCTCTGCGATTTTACAAGCGCTTGATCTTAAATTTTATTTTGATTTCTGTGCGGATGCCGCGCTAATTTCTCGCTCGAAACCGGATCCGGAGATTTTTCTGGCAGCCTGTGCGGGCCTTGGCGCTGACCCGCAGCAGTGTATTGGCATAGAAGATGCTCAGGCGGGTATTGATGCGATCAACGCCTGCGGCATGCTCTCTGTTGGCATGGGTACGGGGCTGAACGGAGCAAGCTTGCAACTTCCTTCAACCGAATTTCTGACGTGGCCGTGCTTATCGGCTCTTTGGCAACACGACAAGTAAAGGATTCAACATGGCACAGCTTTCGTTGCAACACATTCAAAAAATTTACGACAACCAGGTACACGTCGTTAAAGACTTCAATCTGGAAATTGAAGACAGAGAGTTTATTGTTTTTGTTGGCCCTTCAGGCTGTGGGAAGTCAACGACGTTGCGCATGATCGCCGGTCTGGAGGAGATCAGCGGTGGCGATCTGCTGATTGACGGTAAACGGATGAACGATGTGCCGGCGAAATCGCGCAACATTGCGATGGTCTTTCAGAACTACGCGTTGTACCCGCACATGACAGTCTATGACAACATGGCGTTTGGCCTGAAAATGCAGAAAATTGCCCCTGCCGTGATTGAGGAACGTGTCAACTGGGCGGCGCAAATCCTTGGCCTGCGCGATTATCTGCAACGTAAACCGGGTGCGTTATCCGGTGGTCAGCGTCAACGTGTGGCACTGGGGCGTGCGATTGTTCGTGAGGCAGGGGTCTTCCTGATGGATGAACCCTTATCGAATCTCGATGCCAAACTTCGCGTACAGATGCGGGCAGAAATCAGCAAGCTGCATCAGAAACTCAATACCACCATGATATATGTTACCCACGATCAAACAGAAGCCATGACGATGGCGACGCGTATTGTGATTATGAAGGATGGTATTGTTCAGCAGGTTGGTGCGCCGAAAACAGTTTATAACCACCCAGCAAATATGTTTGTCGCAGGATTTATTGGCTCACCGGCCATGAACTTTATTCGTGGCGCGATTGACGGTGATAAGTTTGTTACTGAAACACTAAAATTAACGATTCCAGAAAATAAATTAGCACAATTAAAAACGCAGGGTTATGAACATCAGGCGATCACGCTGGGTATTCGCCCTGAGGATATCCATCCGCAGCTTAATAATGAAAATAGTGTATCAGCAAAAATTAGCGTTGCAGAACTCACTGGCGCTGAATTTATGCTTTATACCATTGTTGGGGGGCATGAGTTGGTGGTCCGTGCCGGTGCAGTGAATGATTATCACGCAGGAGAAAATATCACTATTCATTTTGATATGGCGAAATGCCATTTCTTTGATACTGAAACTGAAGTGGCTATTCAATAAAATTCCGGGGGATAATAATCCCCCGCGCCTTGGGGCATTTTTGCGAGTATTTTAACAAGGAATAATAATGAAAACCCTACTGTCCGCGACTGCGCTGATTATGAGCGCGGGAATGGCCTGCGCGCAGGCTGCTGAAAAGAATGACTGGCACTTTAATATCGGTGCTATGTACGAAATAGAAAACGTTGAAGGTCAGGGCGAAGATATGGATGGACTGGCTGAACCGTCCATCTATTTTAATGCGTCCAATGGGCCGTGGAAAATATCGCTGGCCTATTACCAGGAAGGACCGGTTGATTACAGCGAGGGTAAGCGCGGTACGTGGTTTGACCGCCCTGAACTGGAAGTCCGCTATCAATTCCTTGAAAGCGAGAATGTTAATTTCGGTCTGACCGGTGGCTTTCGTAATTACGGTTATCACTATGTCAATGAACCCGGAAAAGATACAGCTAATATGCAGCGCTGGAAAGTGCAGCCAGATTGGGATGTTAAACTTACCGATGATCTGCGCTTTAGCGGCTGGTTTGCGATGTATCAATTCGTTAATGATTTGAGCACCACCGGCTACTCTGATAGCCGCGTCGAAAGTGAGAGCGGGTTGAATTATACGTTTAACGAAACAGTAGGGTTAACGGTCAACTATTACCTTGAACGCGGCTTTAATCTGGCAGATTCGCGTAATAATGGTGAGTTCTCAACCCAGGAAATTCGTGCTTATCTGCCTCTGTCCTTCGGCAATACAACCCTGACGCCGTATACCCGTATCGGGCTTGATCGCTGGTCAAACTGGGACTGGCAGGATGATCCTGAACGCGAAGGCCATGATTTCAATCGCCTCGGTTTACTGTATGCGTATGATTTCCAGAACGGTTTATCAATGTCTCTGGAGTATGCTTATGAGTGGGAAAATCATGACGAAGGTGAAAGCGACAGGTTCCATTATGCTGGTATAGGCGTGAACTACGCATTCTAAAAATGAACAGGGGCATTATTATGCCCCTGTTTTTACACCAGTGAATCGGCCAACGATATTTGCGTGCTCACCGTGATATTCTGTAATCCTTTTTCACCTGCAATCAGATTAAATAATAAATTACAACTTTGTTCACCCAACTGCTGAGTAGGTACATCAATTCCACCAGGAACTGGTGTGAGCATAAAAGAAAGTAGCTCATTACTATAGCCTACAACGGCAAGTTGCTTTGGAATGGAAATGTTTTTCTCGGCCGCTACGCGATATAAACTCATTAACTTCAAGCTGTCTGTCGCAAATACGGCATCGGGTAACGGTTGCTGACTAAGTAATTTTCGAGAAGCAAGTAGGGCGGTTTCATGAGTATACCCCCCGTCAATAACCCACTCATCGCGCATTTTAATGTTATGTGCCTGAAGGCTGGCTTTATAACCGTTAACGCGATCGATAGAAACATGAACGTCAAGCGGTGCATGCAAACAGGCTATATTACGGTGGCCACTCTCAATCAGCGCATTTGTCAGCGTAATACTGTCGCGATAATTATCGGTGTCTACAGAATAGACATTAGTGTAGTCACCTTCAACCTTCCCGATAACCACAACCGGGACGTTGTATTTATCCAACCGAGCAAAAAATGATTCATCGGCAGGAGAGCTCAGCATAATGATCCCTTTGATCAACTTCTGCTTAATTTTGCTCTCACATTTTTGTAAATCATCTTCGGTGCTTCGCGACGTCTGCAATATGACATCAAAACCGACTTCTTCAGCCTTGGCAGTAATTGCATGCAATACTTCAGAGAAAAACGGATTACCGGCAGTTGTTTTTGCAGAACGGGTGGATATCACCATTATTGCATCAAACCCGGAAGAGGTAAGCGCGCGAGCAAGTTTATTCGGCTGATACTGTAACTCATCAATTGCGCGCAGCACCTTTTCAAGCGCCTCCGGCGAGATGTTGGTTTGCTTATTAAGCACGCGCGATACCGTGGATTTTGATACACCAGCGGCTCGTGCAATATCATAAATGGTAGGAGACATAGATCCCAAGCTCCGTCCGAGAGTCAATGGCGGACATATTATGGAGTTAAGTGGCGAATGACAACAATCTCGGAATGCGGGTAGGAAAATCAAAAGGCTAACCGCACTATGTGCGTGCTGAGGAACAATCGTCCACGGGGGCGGACGGTGATAATGCGGTCGCAATATTTTCTTAAGAACTGGCGTATAGTGTAGGGGTTAAATCCAACTATCAGTCAGGAAGATATTATGTTGAAGAAAAGCGTATTAGCGTTGGCACTGGTTATTGGCATGCCTGTTTATGCTGCCGAGCACTGGATTGATGTTCGCGTTCCTGAACAGTACCAACAACAGCATATTCAGGGGGCTGTCAACATCCCGTTAAAAGAGATCAAGGCGCGTATCGTAACTGAAGTTCCAGATAAGAACGATACCGTGAAGCTCTATTGCAACTCCGGGCGTCAATCAGGGCAGGCGAAAGATATGCTGACTGAAATGGGCTACACGCAGGTGACCAACGAAGGTGGCATCAATCAGATAGCGCTTCCTAAAGTAGAGAATAAATAAACCGCCCGCATTCATTCTGCTACAGGCGGTAAGAATAATGCCGCCTGATACAGCTCAGGTAGTTGATAAGTAAGAATTGACCCCTATCTTTACTTCCTGTTTGTTATAATTTCTTCGGTTCCTTCAGCAAAACGGGATGGCGATGAAGCGACTTAAAAATGAATTCAATTCGCTGGTTAATCGCGGCGTAGACCGGCATTTACGCCTGGCTGTCACCGGACTTAGCCGGAGCGGTAAAACGGCGTTTATCACCGCAATGGTAAATCAGTTACTCAATATTCATGCCGGTGCGCGTTTGCCGTTGCTCAGTTGCGTGCGCGAAGAGCGTCTGCTTGGCGTGAAACGGGTTCCACAACGCGACTTTGGTATTCCGCGCTTTACCTATGATGAAGGACTGGCGCAGCTGTATGGTTCTCCGCCGACCTGGCCGACACCAACGCGCGGTGTGAGTGAAATTCGTCTGGCGCTGCGTTACAAGTCTAATGACTCATTACTGCGCCACTTTAAAGACACCTCCACGCTGTACCTGGAAATCGTCGATTATCCGGGGGAGTGGCTGCTCGATTTACCGATGCTGGCCCAGGATTATTTGAGCTGGTCGCGGCAAATGACCGGATTATTACAGGGTCAGCGTGGCGAATGGTCGGCAAAATGGCGGCAGTTAAGCCACGGGCTCGATCCACTGGCACCTGCTGACGAAAACCGTCTGGCGGAAATCGCTGCTGCCTGGACGGAGTATCTGCATCAATGCAAGCAGCAGGGACTGCACTTTATTCAGCCGGGCCGTTTTGTTCTGCCAGGAGATATGGCGGGCGCGCCTGCGTTGCAATTCTTCCCGTGGCCGGACGTTGATGCCTGGGGAGAATCGAAGCTGGCGCAGGCAGATAAACACACCAATGCGGGCATGCTGCGCGACAGGTTTAATTACTACTGTGAAAAAGTCGTGAAGGGATTTTATAAGAATCACTTCCTGCGCTTTGATCGTCAGATTGTGCTGGTCGATTGCCTGCAACCGCTCAACAGCGGGCCACAGGCGTTTAACGACATGCGTCTGGCGCTGACCCAACTGATGCAAAGTTTCCATTATGGACAGCGCACGCTGTTTCGTCGGCTGTTTTCTCCGGTGATCGACAAACTGCTGTTTGCCGCCACCAAAGCCGACCACGTCACCGTCGATCAGCACGCCAATATGGTGTCGCTATTGCAGCAGTTAATTCAGGATGCCTGGCAAAACGCTGCGTTCGAAGGTATCAGCATGGATTGTCTGGGGCTGGCATCGGTGCAGGCAACCACCAGCGGCCTGATCGATGTGAAAGGTGAAAAGATCCCCGCGCTGCGTGGTAATCGTCTGAGCGATGGCGAACCGCTAACCGTTTATCCGGGGGAAGTGCCCGCGCGTTTACCTGGACAGGCATTTTGGGACAACCAGGGCTTTCAGTTTGAGGCGTTTCGCCCGCAGGTGATGGATGTCGATAAGCCCTTACCGCATATCCGTCTTGATGCCGCGCTGGAGTTTTTGATAGGAGATAAATTGCGATGAGCGAGCCGTTAAAACCGCGTATCGATTTCTCAGGTCCGCTGGATGTGGAACAAAATGCGGCGTTTAAAGCGCAGCAGATGTTTAACGAAACGGAGGCGCAGACTTTTTCTCCGGCGACAGTGGATGAACCACTGGAAGACGAAGGTCAGGCAGAAGCCGTTATTGATGCGGCCCTTCGCCCTAAACGCAGTCTGTGGCGTAAGATGGTGATGGGTGGCCTGGCGCTGTTTGGCGTGAGCGTTGTCGCTCAGGGTGTGCAGTGGACTATGAATGCCTGGCAGACTCAGGACTGGGTCGCGCTGGGAGGATGTGCCGCAGGCGCATTGATTATCGGCGCAGGTGTTGGATCGGTGGCGACCGAATGGCGCAGATTGTGGCGATTGCGTCAGCGCGCGCACGAACGTGATGAAGCGCGAGATCTACTCCACAGCCATGGAACCGGAAAAGGTCGTGCATTCTGTGAAAAGCTGGCGCAGCAGGCGGGCATCGATCAGTCTCATCCGGCATTGCAGCGCTGGTATGCCTCAATTCATGAAACGCAGAACGATCGCGAAGTGGTCAGTCTATACGCCCATCTGGTGCAGCCGGTGCTGGATGCGCAAGCCCGGCGTGAGATTAGCCGTTCAGCGGCAGAATCCACGCTGATGATTGCCGTCAGCCCGCTGGCGCTGGTGGATATGGCGTTTATCGCCTGGCGCAATCTGCGGCTGATTAATCGTATTGCTTCGCTGTATGGCATTGAGCTGGGTTATTACAGCCGCCTGCGTTTGTTCCGTCTGGTGCTGTTGAATATCGCTTTTGCCGGGGCCAGTGAACTGGTGCGGGAAGTAGGGATGGACTGGATGTCGCAGGATTTAGCCGCCCGCTTATCGACACGTGCAGCTCAGGGCATTGGCGCGGGCTTATTAACGGCGCGTCTGGGTATCAAAGCCATGGAACTATGCCGACCGCTACCGTGGATCGATGATGATAAGCCTCGGCTGGGTGATTTCCGCCGCCAACTGATTGGTCAGGTGAAAGAGACCTTACAAAAGAATAAATCTCCGCGCGAAAGTTAGCTATAAACAGGCGCCGATCGTTTAACTTTACGCCCCGGCGCCCAATTTTCCAGCTCGCTGTCAATATTTGTTGACAGAGTTCTTCCTGCAAACCAAATACTGGCTTATCATTTAACACATAATCCCTTGTCCAGGTGAAGGTTCCTATGCGTTTGGAAGTCTTTTGTGAAGACCGTCTTGGTCTGACCCGCGAACTGCTCGATTTACTGGTGCTGAGAAGCATTGATTTACGCGGTATCGAGATTGACCCCATCGGGCGAATTTACCTTAATTTTGCGGAGCTGGAGTTCACCAACTTCAGCAGTCTGATGGCTGAAATCCGCCGTATTTCAGGGGTTACGGATGTGCGTACCGTACCCTGGATGCCTTCCGAACGTGAACATCTGGCGCTTAGTGCGCTGCTTGAAGCGTTGCCAGAACCGGTCCTTTCTCTGGATATGAAAAGCAAAGTCGAGATGGCGAACCCTGCGAGCTGTCAGCTTTTCGCGCATACGCAGGATCGGATGCGCAATCATACCGCCGCCCAGCTAATCAATGGGTTTAACTTCCAGCGCTGGCTGGAAAGCAATCCGCAGGATTCCCAGAGCGAACATGTCGTAATTAACGGACAGAATTTCCTGATGGAAATTACGCCTGTCCATTTGCAGGGCGAAAATCAGGAGCAGATGCTGACCGGTGCGGTGGTGATGTTGCGCTCCACTATCCGAATGGGACGCCAGCTGCAAAATATGACTACGCAGGATCTCAGCGCGTTTAGCCAGATTATTGCCGTCAGCGCCAAAATGAAACACGTGGTGGAACAGGCGCGCAAGCTGGCGACGTTGAGCGCGCCGCTGCTGATTACCGGTAATACCGGCACCGGCAAAGATCTCTTTGCTCATGCCTGCCACCTGGCAAGTCCGCGTGCGTCAAAACCGTATCTGGCGCTGAACTGCGCGTCAATTCCTGAAGATGCGGTTGAAAGCGAGCTGTTTGGCCATGCGCCGGAAGGTAAAAAAGGCTTCTTTGAGCAGGCGAATGGCGGTTCGGTTCTGTTAGATGAAATTGGCGAAATGTCGCCACGTATGCAGACCAAATTGCTGCGTTTTCTCAATGACGGCACATTCCGTCGCGTGGGAGAAGATCACGAAGTTCATGTTGATGTTCGCGTGATTTGCGCAACGCAAAAGAACCTTGTGGAACTGGTGCAGAAAGGACTTTTCCGTGAAGACCTCTATTATCGTCTTAATGTACTAACGCTAAACCTGCCGCCGCTGCGCGATTGCCCACAAGATATTATGCCGCTTACCGAACTGTTTGTGGCGCGTTTTGCCGACGAGCAGGGCGTGCCGCGTCCGAAACTGTCTGCAGATCTCAGCACGGTACTAACTCGTTATGGTTGGCCGGGCAACGTGCGTCAGCTTAAAAATGCGATCTACCGGGCGCTGACCCAGCTAGAAGGCTATGAGCTACGACCACAGGATATTTTGCTGCCGGATTACGATGCGGCAACGGTTGCTGTCGGAGAAGAGGTGATGGAAGGGTCGCTGGATGAAATCACCAGCCGCTTTGAACGCTCCGTGTTGACGCAGCTGTATATGAATTATCCCAGCACGCGCAAGCTGGCCAAGCGCCTCGGCGTTTCGCATACTGCGATTGCTAACAAATTGCGTGAGTATGGACTGAGCCAGCAGAAAAAAAGCGAAGAGTAATGCCGTAAATGAAAATGCCTCCATGCGGAGGCATTTTTGTATGCAGACGCAGCTTACGCTTTCAGTACGTCCAGCGCAGCAGTGTAGTCTGGTTCGTTGGTGATTTCATTGACCAGCTGGCTGAAAACAACGTTATCATTTTCGTCAATAACGACCACGGCACGTGCGGCCAGGCCTTTCAGCGGGCCTTCAGCGATTTCAACACCGTAGTTTTTCAGGAATTCTGCGTTGCGCAGGGTGGACAGCGTGATAACGTTGCTCAGACCTTCCGCGCCGCAAAAACGAGAGTGGGCGAATGGCAGGTCGGCTGAGATGCACAGTACGACGGTATTGTCGATTTCTGTCGCCAGTTGGTTAAACTTACGTACCGATGCCGCGCAAACGCCGGTATCGATGCTTGGGAAAATATTCAGCACTTTGCGCTTGCCTGCGAACTGGCCCAGCGTAACGTCAGACAGGTCTTTAGCCACAAGGGTAAAAGCCTGAGCTTTGCTTCCAGCCTGAGGAATAGAGCCGGCAACTGCAACCGGGTTGCCCTGGAAATGAACGGTTTGTGACATGGTTATCTTCCTGTTTACATATAGTTAACGTCGAGGCTAGTTTATGCCATCAGCAGTTAACACGGCAAACGCTATTTGCGGATATCCGCTTCAGGGACTGCATTAAGGAAAACAAATGAGAACAGTTAAGGTATATGAGGAAGCTTGGCCGCTGCACACTCCCTTTGTCATTGCCCGTGGGAGCCGGACCGAAGCGCATGTGGTGGTTGTCGAAGTGGAAGAAAACGGCGTCACAGGTATTGGCGAGTGCACACCGTACCCGCGCTACGGTGAAAGCGATGCCTCAGTGCTGGCGCAAATTATGAGCATTGCGCCACAACTGGAAAACGGAATGACGCGTGAAGAGCTGCAAAAGCAGCTGCCAGCGGGGGCAGCGCGTAATGCCGTGGATTGCGCGTTGTGGGATCTAAGTTCGCGTCAACAGCAGCAGTCGCTGGCGGAATTAGTGGGAAGTGAACTGGCGGAAGTGGTGACTACGGCGCAAACCGTAGTGATTGGCTCACCGGAACAAATGGCCGCGAGCGCGGCTGCGCTGTGGGAAAATGGCGCGAAATTGCTGAAAGTTAAACTGGATGCTCGCTTGATTAGTGAGCGAATGGTTGCCATTCGTGCGGCTGTTCCTGACGCCACGATTATTGTCGACGCCAACGAATCCTGGCGGGCAGAAGGCCTTGCGGCACGCTGTCAGCTGCTGGCTGATTTAGGGGTTGCGATGCTGGAGCAGCCGCTGCCGGCGCAGGATGATGCCGCGCTTGAGAATTTTGTACATCCGCTGCCCATCTGCGCAGATGAAAGCTGCCACACCCGTAGCAGTCTGAAAGCACTGCACGGACGCTATGAAATGGTTAATATCAAACTGGACAAAACAGGCGGCCTGACGGAAGCGCTCGCGCTGGCAACCGAAGCACGCGAGCAGGGATTTGCGCTGATGCTGGGCTGCATGCTGTGTACCTCCCGGGCGATCGGCGCGGCGTTACCCCTTACGCCACTGGTTAGCTTTGCGGATCTTGATGGCCCAACGTGGCTTGCCACCGATGCGGCGCCAGCCCTGCATTTTACGACCGGGCAGCTCCATCTCTAGGGTGCCAGCGCAGGAGATTGGACATGGCTAGCAGGTATTTTTCGCTCGCTTCATCCGATGAAATGGGCGGAAATTCGGCGGTTATACAGTGTAAGTTTAAGTCTGCGCACCAGCTACCAAAAGAGCCGGGCGTTTCATAACCTACACTGGTGACTAGAGGCAATTCAAACGATTGTGCCAGCCACGCGCCCAGCTCGCTGCTTCTGGGATCTTCAATACAGGCCAGTGGATCGTGAAAAGAGACTACCCAGGCGGGATGAATTCGGTGAATAAGCTGACACAATGCCTGGGTTTCTGGTTCCGAGCCCGGATGATCGCCGGTCAACAACACCACATCACGCTCTTCTGCGCTACTGTTCCAGCGATACACCGTTTCGCCTGCTTTCCAGTTTGCGGCGGGAAAGTTACGGTTAAGATCGACGCCGTTCGCATTTGCGCGCAGCCCAAGCTGGCAACCGTCAGGGTTTACGGCTAGCACCACATGATGGCGACGCAGGGAAGGGTTAAGCGTACGCAATGCGCAGGAAAGGGTAACGACCGAGGAGTTTTCGTCGCCGTGCGTTCCCGCCAGTATCAGGCCGCTTTCACGATCGGCTGCCAGTGCAGGAAACCAGATTAGCGGTGCGCCTAACAATGAACGTCCGTAATGTTCGGTTCCAGGTGGGAATGCGCCGCGCTCGGCACGGGGACGGGTAACGGTCATAGTCATCTCTGAATGCTTGGATTGTTACTCGCAGTGTTGTGCAAAATGTATGGATAATCAAATCGTTTTCACACACTTATCTTTTCAGGTGTAATATCACTTTCTTGTCGGAAGTTAATTGCATTTCCTGCTGGCGATACAAATAATTACACATTCACTTAGTAGCCGGAATCGAGGGTATCTTATGCAGCATTCTGTTTCAGTAACCTGTTGTGCGTTGTTGGTTAGCAGCATTTCTTTATCCTGGGCTGCTGATGTTCCCAGCGGAACGGTACTGGCAGAGAAACAAGAACTGGTGCGTCATATAAAAGACGAACCGGCGTCGCTTGATCCGGCAAAGGCCGTCGGGCTCCCTGAGATTCAGGTAATTCGTGATTTATTTGAAGGGCTGGTCAACCAGAATGAGAAGGGTGAGATCGTACCTGGCGTCGCTACCCAGTGGAAGAGTAACGATAACCGCATCTGGACGTTTACGCTGCGCGACAATGCGCAATGGGCGGATGGTACGCCCGTAACGGCGCAGGATTTTGTCTACAGCTGGCAGCGTCTGGTTGATCCAAAAACGCTGTCGCCGTTTGCCTGGTTTGCTGCGCTGGCGGGCATTAATAATGCTCAGGCTATTATCGATGGCAAAGCCACGCCTGATAAACTTGGCGTTAGTGCTGTCGATGCACGGACATTGAAAGTTCAACTGGATAAACCGCTGCCCTGGTTTGCCAATCTGACGGCGAGTTTTGCATTTTATCCGGTACAAAAAGCCAACGTTGAGAGCGGCAAAGAGTGGACCAAACCGGGCAACCTGATTGGTAATGGCGCCTATGTGCTAAAAAATCGCGTCGTGAACGAAAAACTGGAAGTTATCCCGAACACGCATTATTGGGACAACGCCAAAACAGTGCTGCAAAAAGTCACATTCCTGCCAATTAACCAGGAATCGGCAGCGACCAAGCGCTATCTTGCTGGTGATATTGATATCACGGAATCCTTCCCGAAAAATCTGTACCAGAAACTGTTGAAGGATATCCCGGGTCAGGTTTACACCCCGCCGCAGCTTGGTACTTATTATTATGCCTTTAATACCCAGAAGGGACCGACTGCCGATTCACGCGTGCGTCTGGCGCTCAGCATGACTATCGACCGTCGCCTGATGGCGGAGAAGGTGCTGGGTACCGGTGAGAAGCCTGCATGGCATTTTACGCCGGATGTAACGGCAGGATTTGTGCCGGAACCTTCACCGTTTGAGCAAATGAGTCAGGAAGAATTGAACGCGCAGGCGAAAACGCTGCTGCGTGCGGCGGGCTATGGTCCACAGAAACCGCTTAAACTGACGCTGCTGTACAACACCTCAGAAAATCATCAGAAGATTGCTATCGCAGTGGCTTCTATGTGGAAGAAAAACCTTGGTGTTGACGTGAAACTGCAGAACCAGGAATGGAAAACGTATATCGACAGCCGTAATACCGGTAATTTTGATGTGATCCGTGCCTCCTGGGTGGGCGACTACAATGAGCCTTCTACGTTCCTGTCATTATTAACATCGACCCATACGGGCAATATCTCCCGCTTTAATAATCCGGCATACGATAAAGTGTTGACTCAGGCTACTCTGGAGAATACAGAAAAAGCGCGGAATGCTGATTATAACGCTGCGGAGAAGATTCTGATGGAACAGGCACCTATTGCGCCGATCTATCAGTACACTAATGGGCGTTTAATTAAACCATGGCTGAAAGGGTATCCGATTACTAACCCTGAAGATGTGGCCTATAGCCGCACAATGTATATCGTTAAGCACTGACAGAGATAATGGCTGGTGTGATTTTGCATCAGCCATTCTACGTTTCCGGCGGTTGATGCTCACGGCAAATCAGCAACGAATCTTCTTCACTTAATCCCTCTTTCGTCAGATTACAAAATCCCTGACCATCAATTTTTTGGTGGAACCGACAGCTATGGCAAAGACCAAAGCCAGGCACATTGTTGGTCCTCTGGATCCCGCGTAACAGTTCTAACAGCAGCTCTCTGAGTACGCTCGCCCGTTCACCCATTGCCGATTCACCCTCCACTAAAAACGTGGGGGGCAGCAGGGCTTCCAGTAAGGTATTGGCAGACTCACTTAAGTGGAGATGGACGCTACGTTTATCACGGTCATCCGGCTTGCGAACAATCAACCCTTTGTTTTCCAACAGCTTCAGCGATTGCGACACGGTACCTTTGGTGAGACCAAGGTAGTCTGTCACGCCAAGCGGCGTATTGGAATAACGGTTACAACGGGCCAGATACATTAACGCACTAAGTTGTACTGGCTGAAGATCCACCAGTAAAGGATGCTGGCGAAACCACATCCGTGTCAGGCTGGAAAGCCGGTCAAGTACGTCGAAAAGTGACATGTCGGGCATAACAAATCCTCCTCGGCATATAGTATCGATTAAAAACTATATTGACAAAGAATAAAAGCAACGTACTATAAATTATAGTATCGAATCGACACTATAATTTATAGGAGATGTATCATGACTAAAGCTCGTTTCTATCATGCAGGTTGCCCGGTTTGTGTTTCCGCAGAACAAACTCTTCTGCAGCACTTGTCTGCGGATGTTGAAATCGATGTGGTTCATCTGGGAGAGCATCCTGATCGGGTTGCCGAGGCTGAAGTGGCTGGCGTGAAATCTGTTCCGGCGCTGGTGATTGACGGCAATGTGCTGCATATTAATTTTGGCGCTCCCATTGAAGCGTTGAAATAGCTGGATAGTTCGGGAAGTTGCGTTGGTGATTTCCCGAATATACAAGACGTTCGGGAAGGTAACGCGATGAACACGACCGAAGAGTATCACCCGATAGATTGCGATCTTCATGATTATCTGGAAATCGCCTGCATGTACCACTATTGGTTGCGCATTGAACTAACGGATGGCACATGTTTTGATGCTAAAGCGTTGACGACGTGTACCACCGTGGAAAAAGAAGAATTTCTGGTAGTGGGGCAATCTGAAAATCAGCAAAAAATCCGTCTGGATTGTCTGTCAGCTATCACCGCGCTGACGCCAGGAGCGACGTTTAGCACAGTAAGTTTTCAGAGAGCCTGCCGCGGTTAGACGGTATAAATCCGAATGTCGTGCGCCTGGAATGCTGTGGCGTACTCTTTGCTGATGTTGTCCTCTACAACAATTACATCAATATTGCTGCTTTCGGTAACGACATATCGGGCGATGGCTGGGATTTTTTCAGCGGTTAGCGCGACGATAGTTTCATTACATTGTTTGATCACCGCTTTTTTGAACTCACAATCCGCGTAATCAAACCCCGTTAAGCCGGATTCAGGCGACATCGCACAGCCGCCAATAAATCCCTGATCGAATAAAATGTCCTGCACTTGTGCGATGGCGGAAGCTCCCACACACCCGCCTGAAGATCTCTGTACCGCGCCGCCCAGCATAATGACCTCAAACAGCGGTTTTTTTAGCAAAACGGCGGCAATCTCCGGTGAATTTGTCACCACGGTTAACGCCAGTTCGGCGGGCAGAGCTTCTGCCATCGCCAGATTGGTGCTACCCGTGTCGATAAAAATACAGCTTCCGGATTTGACCAGTCTGGCACATCGCTGCGCGATGTTGCTCTTTTTGGCCACATTAATACCCTTGCGCACGGCAATGTCTTCGGATTCAGGGAGTGCAATTACCGCGCCACCATAGACCTTCTTGCATACGCCATCTTTGCTCAATTCATGCAAGTCACGACGAATTGTATGTTCAGAAACGCCTAATCGGTTCGCGAGTTCAGAACAAATGACTCTGCCGTTTTCTTGCAGGATCTGATAGATAAGCGCCTGGCGCTGTTCCGGGAATGCGGCGTAATCGAGCATAGGTACTCCAGGTAAAATAAACATCGAGCAATAAAGTGCATGATCGTGCATTATGATTAACGATGTCAACATCCCTTACAGGGATCGTACTATTCTGGATACAACGGGAAGAGGTTCGCTATGAAGATTGCGCATATGGCGTTATGGACACAGGATCTCGAGCAGCAAGCTCGCTTCTGGGTTTCATTTTTTGACGGTAAGATCAACGAGAAATACTGCAGTAAAACCAACCCTGGGTTTGAATCTTATTTTGTCAAAATTGGCGAGGATATTGCAATTGAGTTAATGACCAAACCGGGTCTTGTCGGGCAGCAACCTGACAATAATCGTTGCGGATGGGTACACCTCGCCATTTCTGTTGGCGGCAATGAAAATGTTGATGCCGTTGCAATGCAAGCGCAGGAACAGGGGATATTAGTCTCAGGTCCGCGCACTACGGGCGATGGTTATTACGAAGCGGTGATACGCGATCCGGACGGTAACCTGATTGAAATTGTGGCGTAGGGCTTAAAGCAAGCGCCATGAGATAAATCGTACGCTTATTATTAATGAACATGATTCATAAGTTTGTCCTTCTTTCCACCTCTAATCACCAGCCTGTCGAGTCTCTATAATTTTTATAGTTTTCAGCATCCGGTGGCGCATGCCGCCACCGTTTTGGAGAATCGAAATGCAAAATCAACTGAATACCGCGCCCAGCGCCAGCGCGGAGATTATGAATCAACAATTTGATGGTAACAGCGTCTTTCCGCGAGGCGAGAAAAATGAAGCTTATGCGAAGTATTTCACTGGTGATAGCTATCTGACCATGCTCTCCATGGAAGGTGTGGTAATTGGCAATGTCGCATTTGAACCGGGTTGTCGTAACTTCTGGCATGTTCATCACGAGGGCGGACAAATATTGCTGGTGACCGGTGGTAGAGGCTGGTATCAGGAATGGAATCAACCGGCGCGCGAGCTGGAAACCGGTGATGTCGTGCATATTCCTGCGGGAATGAAACATTGGCATGGCGCTGCGCGTGATAGTTGGTTTGCCCATATCGCCGTGGAAATCCCGGCCCCTGGCGCGTCGAACGAATGGCTGGAACCGGTTAGCGACGCTGAGTACAACCTGCTGCCCTGAACTATGCTGGTTCTGGTAACACCTAATCCCTGAGGAGATCTCAATGGTCATGAACGTGAAGGGTTATGCTGCTCTGGCAGTGAAAGAAGATTTAGTCCCCCATAGTTTTGTTCGTCGTGACCCGCGTGAAGATGATGTGGTTATCGATATTTTATACAGTGGTGTTTGCCACTCGGATATCCACAACGCCTACAACGATTGGGGCGGTGCTAAATATCCGATGGTACCAGGGCATGAAATCATTGGCCGCGTGGTGCATGTTGGTAAATCGGTAACGAAATTCAACGTGGGCGATCTCGCAGGGGTAGGCTGCATGGTTGATTCATGTCAACACTGTAGCGCCTGTGAACAAGGGCTGGAACAATATTGCGAAGAAGGCAACACGCTAACGTATAACGATATCGACCGTCATGACGGTCTGCCCACTTTCGGCGGCTATTCTGACAAAATTGTCGTTACTGAAAAGTTTGTGGTGAAGGTTCCTGAAGGGATCGATTTACGCGGTGCGGCACCGCTGCTCTGCGCCGGGATCACGACATGGTCGCCTCTGCGCCACTGGCAGGTAGGCGAGGGCAGTAAAGTCGCGGTTGTCGGTCTGGGTGGACTTGGGCATATGGCAATCAAACTTGCAAATGCACTGGGCGCGGAAGTTACGCTGTTTACGCGTTCACCGGGCAAAGAAGCTGATGCCAGACGTTTGGGTGCCAGTCATGTTGTGCTTTCCACTGACAGTGAGCAGATGAAAGCGACAGCGAATCAGTTTGATCTGATTATCGATACTGTGCCCTACGTTCATGACCTGAACCCGTATATCCCAACCCTGGCACTAAGCGGTACGCTGGTGCTGGTTGGTTATCTCGGTGCGTTGGATCCGTTTCTGAATACGGTTCCCCTGATCCTTGGACGTAGGTCTGTGGCGGGTTCAGTTATTGGCGGTATTGCCGAAACGCAAGAGATGCTCGATTTTTGCGGTCAGCATGGTATTACCGCCGATGTCGAAGTGATCAATATTCAGGATATTAATCATGCCTGGCAGCGGATGTTGAAAAGCGATATGAAATACCGCTTTGTAATTGATATTGCCTCATTGAAATAAGTACAAAAAAGACGCGGACTTCCGCGTCTTTTTTTTGTTAGTGTGTCGACGGCGATGCTTCAGGATTATCCATATACAGCGTCTGGCTGGGGAACGCAAAGTCGGCGCCATTTGCCTGGACTATCGTGATAATCTTTAAATAAACGTCTTGCTGTACCGCGAGCCATTCCTTCCAGACGGTGGTTTTCGTGAAGCAATACACCATGATATTCAACGATGAATCGGCAAATTCATTAAAATAGACCAACAGAGTTTGTTTCTGGTCTATTCCTGGATGGTTTTGCAGCATTTCTCTGACCGACTCGACAACAGCACCGACTTTATCGGCATCCTCATATCGTAACCCGATCACCGTTTTAATACGCCGGTTGGTCATGCGCCCTGGATTTTCTACGCTGATGGAGGAGAAAATCGAGTTTGGCACATACAACGGACGATGGTCGAAGGTGTTTATTTTAGTCATTCGCCAGCCAATTTCGGCCACTGTGCCTTCAATATTGCGGTCCGGGGAGCGGATCCAGTCGCCGATGCTAAACGGTCTGTCGAAATAGAGCATAATGCCTGAGAAGAAGTTGCTCAGAATATCTTTCCCCGCCATACCCACAGCGATACCGCCAATGCCGCCAAAGGTTAACAGGCCGGATAAGCTCATACCGAAGTGTTCGCCATACAGTAAAATGATGGCAACCACGATGGTAATCTTGATGATACGCGACAGGATCCTCGCGCTGGTGATATCTCTGCCTTTATTAATCTGCGTCTTTTCAAACTGATTAATCACCAGAAAAAGTTTGATCGTCAGGATTAACGCAATCAATGAGGTGCAGATAAAGTCGACCACGCTGGGGGAGATAAATTTCAGGCTGTAACTTTCGATAACGTTATTAGCAATGCTGCCAAACGTCCCAATGATAATGGCATAGACAAAAAATTGTGCGGCATGAAATATGAATCCTTTGCAGCGACGCTCTCCACGATGATACCAGACGCTCATCAGGACCAGCGCGGCACAGCAACTGAGAATTACCGTCAAATTAAACGCATTATTCATAAACAGTTCAGCGATCATGATTCTTCCTGGCAACTCCATGTTATCTAAATATCATCTGACATCTTAATCCCCGGATATTTTACTCAGTTAGGGCGGTCAGATCATTAATCAAAAGGAGAGATAAATAATGCAATCAGCGTTATTTTCAGCGAAATAGTGCTGACGTCAACCCTGTATGCGGTTTATGTAGCAGACAGTCAGTTGATGTCATGGTATTGTTAGCGCAAAGTAACAAGGTTTTCATCTGCAAAAGGACAGTACTATGATCATGGCTAAGCTGAAAACAGCGAAGGGACGGAAATTTTTGTTGTGCCTGCTTGGAGTGTTTATTATCGCAGCGTCGGTCGTGACGCGCGCGACGATCGGCGGCGTTATTGAACAGTATGACATTCCGCTATCCGACTGGACCGCTTCAATGTATGCCATTCAATCTGCAATGATTTGTGTCTACAGCATGGTGTTTACGATTCTGTTGGCTATCCCGCTTGGTATCTATTTCCTCGGCGGCGAGGAGCAACACTAGGCGTTTAAAATGCCGGATGATATCGCCATCCGGCATTTTATTATGTGGTTAATCGTCTTCTTCGTCGTCCAGTTCAACTGGCGTCTGATATTCATCTGGCTTGATGACCAGCAGGTCACAGCGTAGATGATCGATAACCTGTTCCGCGGTATTACCAAGGAACGCGGCAGAAATACCGGTACGTCCGACGGTCCCCAATACCACAATACCTGCCTGTAGGTGCTCGGCTAAATCAGGAATGACCTCTTCAGGTAAGCCTTTTTCAACGTGCGTCACTTTCTCATCAATACTGAATTTCTGGCGTAGCGCCTTCATGGCCAGCAGATGCTGTCCACGGATTGCGTCGTTGTAAACGCTGGGATCAAATTCAGGCAGTTCAATCGCGATGTTGATTGGCGTAACAGGGTAGGCGCCTACCAGATGCACTTCGGTATGGTTAACCTGTTCTGCAAGCTGTAGCGTCTCTTTGACCAGTTTTTCATTGAGCGCGTTGTGATAAGCCTCTTCACTGGCGAGGTTTACTGCAACCAGTGCTTTACCCCCTTCAGGCCATGGCTGGTCTTTCACCATCCATACCGGACTTGGACATTTACGCAATAAATGCCAGTCGGTTGGCGTAAATATTACGGCTTCGAGGCGGTCGTGTTGGTGCGCCATCTTGAGGACCAGGTCATGCTTGGCGCTGATGACTTCCTGGATGATGGCTTCAAAGGGTCGGTTATGCCAGACCACTTTAATCTCCAGAGGGATCCCTGCTTCGATATAGTATTTCGCTTGTTCACGTATCCATGCACTTCGCTGGCTGATAACCCCCTGACGCATTGCCGTACGCTCATCGGGCGACAGCAGGGTAGTCATCTCATAGGAAAAGTCATAGATCGGCAAAAAGGCTTTAATTTTGCCACCAATCCGTTGATGCAAATAAACAGCTCGCCGTAATGCTGGTTGATCGTCCTGGTTCGGGTCGATGACGACCAGCATATTTTTATACATAGCCATACAGGGTCTCCTTACAACTGTCATCGCAGTTTGTAACTAAAAGAGTAACCCAATAATGTGGTTTGAAACAGGGAATAACCTCCTGCCAGATCAATAAATCGGGATAATTTAGCGATTTGACAGAAGGATAACAGAGATGCTTGCGGAAAGATTACGCTACGTTACGCGTATGGCCAGCAAGAACTGCCAGCGCGTCGCTATTCTCAATAGTGATGTATTTGCCTTTCACCGCCAGCATACCGCTTTTCTGGAAACGACCCAGCAGGCGGCTGATGGTTTCAACCGTCAGACCGAGGTAGTTACCGATGTCGCCACGGGTCATGGTCAGGCGGAATTCACGAGGCGAGAATCCACGCTGGGCAAAGCGACGAGACAAATTGTAGATAAAGGCCGCCAGGCGCTCTTCAGCGTTTTTCTTCGACAACAACAGGATCATATCCTGGTCGCCTTTGATTTCGCCACTCATCAGACGCATCATCTGCTGACGCAGATTTGGCATTTTGCCGGACAGGTCATCAAGGGTTTCGAAAGGAATTTCGCATACCATTGAGGTTTCCAGCGCCTGAGCAAAGCTCGGGTGATGTCCGCTGCCAATCGCGTCAAAACCGACCAGATCGCCCGCCAGATGGAAGCCAGTAATCTGCTCATCGCCTTGTTCGGTAATGGTATAGCTTTTAATCGTTCCGGAGCGGATAGCATAGAGTGATTTAAGCTCATCACCTGCTTTAAAGAGCGTCTGCCCCTTTTGGATAGGCTTTTTGCGCTCGATGATGTTATCGAGCTGGTCAAGCTCATGCTCGTTAAGTGTGAACGGGATGCAAAGCTGGCTGATGCTGCAATCCTGGCAATGGATAGCACAACCGCCAGACTGAATGCGCCGTATAATTCGCTTTTCCGGGATCATAGGTCTGCTCAAGCCGTAATTGATATTTGTCAATTTTAACATCTTTTTGGTGAGCACGTAAGCCTGAGCTACTCCCAATAGAGAATAATTCAGGCATAACTGGAGTGAATGTTTGTATCTGCTTGATTAACCACAATTAATTTGTGGTCACATTATGCGGAAGTGTGATGGATAAGGCATTAATTGCCTGGAATCTAGAGTAGCAAATAACCTTCGTGACGCAATAACCACTCTTTTCGTTGTACGCCACCGGCATATCCGGTCATGGTGCCGTTACGTCCAATGACGCGATGGCAGGGGACCACAATGCTTACTGGATTGGAGCCATTAGCTGCGCCGACGGCTCTTGCAGCACCGGGGCGTCCCAACTGTTCGGCCAGTTGACCATAATGCATGACCTGCCCGCAGGGGATAGTGCGTAACGCTTGCCAGACTTCACGCTGGAAAGGCGTCCCAGCGGTTGCTGTTTCCAGCGTGTCAATGATGCTGAGGTTTCCGGCAAAATACTCAGCGAGTTTGTCGCTTAATCCACCTGGGTTTTTGGCGGTAATGCGCTGATAACCTTCTGTGCGGTAATGAATATCCAGCAATTGTTCCATGCGATCGCTGTGCTGATCCCATTCCACTGCGCGCAGGCGAAATTGCTCATCACAAATAACCCACAGCGGGCCCAGCGGCGTGTCGATGGTGTCTTCCAGTAAGTTAAGCATCCGTTTCTCTCATTACAGCATTCAGGCGAGGCTACACATTATCACGCCAGTGACCGTCGCAGCTATACCTCTAAAAATGGATATCAACTTGTCGTGAGTAGATCGGTTCAGCGCGACGGATCCGGTTAATTATTGGAAATAACCGTAAACCGTTACCGGTATAGTTGTCGGTATAATAGTGCGCGGTTATGATAATGCCCGTCGCAATACGCTGGAGGATGAAACATGAACCTTGATGATGCATCGTTGTTTCTTGACGCTATGGGGGATGTTCAACCGCTGAAAAGCCATACCGATGTACACTGGCAGCCCATGCGCAATCTTCGCACTCCGGCGCGTATCGATACGCTTCAACTGGATAATTTTCTCTCGACAGGATTTCTCGATATTGTCCCGTTAAGTGTGCCGCTCGAGTTTCGTCGCGAAGGTTTACAGAACGGTGTGACTGACAAACTGCGAAACGGAAAATACCCGCAGCAGGCGAGTCTTAATCTTATTCGCCAACCTGTTGAAACATGTCGTCAGATGCTCTTTAGCTTTATTATGCAGGCGCAGCAAGAAGGGTTGCGTAACGTGCTGGTGATACACGGCAAGGGACGTGACGATAATTCTCATGCCAATATTATTCGCAGCTACGTAGCGCGCTGGTTGACGGAATTTGACGACGTGCAAGCATACTGCGCCGCACTGCCGCATCACGGCGGCAGCGGGGCATGCTATGTGGCATTGCGTAAAACCGCGCAGGCAAAACAGGATAACTGGGAGCGTCACGCTAAACGTAGTCGCTGAACGACGTAAACATCAGGCGGCCAGCACTCTGTTCCTGCCTTCGTTCTTGGCTTTGTACAACGCGTCGTCAACACGTTTGAATAACTCATCGATACTTTCATTTGTTTCGTGCCGTGCTACACCAATGCTGACGGTAAAGCGGGGAAGGCCAGGGAGAGTCACCTTTGCCACCGTCGCACGGATCACTTCTGCGAGGTTGAGAGCGACATCCAGCGACGTTCGCGGCAGGAGCAGCACAAATTCTTCACCACCCCAGCGAAAAATAAGATCGTCTTTTCGCGCACAGGATTCCAGGGTGCGTGCCAGAGCACAAAGCACTTCGTCGCCTTTTAAATGGCCAAACAGATCGTTAATGCTTTTAAAGCGATCCGTATCGATCAACAACAGGCTGTAGTCCTGCGTCAATGATATCGCATGCGTCTGTTCCGGTTCGGTTACCTGATAAAAATGTCGGCGGTTAAGTAATCCCGTTAAAACATCTCGCAGGGCCGCACGCTCCAGCTCCTGTTCCAGCCGCTTTTGTTCGGTAATGTCATGAATAATGCACAACATCAGTTTATTACCGTAAATTTCGATCGGTCCGGCGTAGGTTTGCACATGACGGGAAGTCCCATCAGCCAGTTTATGGACAAAATGCAAAGGTTTATGGCCGCCGGGCAGATGGGCGATTTCATGCATCACCGGAAGTATATGGCGGCCCAGCATATTGATTTCCCATGTATGTTTCTGACACATCACATCATGAGTGTATCCATAAAAATTGAGCGCACTGAGGTTTGCATCCACGATCAACCCATCGCGTGACGGATCAATAAGTAACATTGGCGCGGAATTAGTCTGGAAGAAGCGTGCATAAAATCCCTGCTTTTTCCGCTGATAGGTTGCTGAACGGCTCGCTTTCAGACCCTGTGCAGTAGGCGTCTCAATGCCTTCGAAAAGGATGACTTCACCCATGCCTGGTAGGGGTTTAATGGAAAGGCGACTTGCCATCGCAATCTCTTCACCGTCGCGGTAAACCGTGAGAATTTCCACTACATGGTGATGATTTCTCAAGTCGCTGAGATACATAGTTAAATCATTTTGAGCATGCGTTGAAAATGTTCCCTTGCGGAGCGGGGAAAAACAGAGACCCTGCATTAGCTCCCGTGCAACGTTATTAGCGAACACCAGCTCTTCGGTATGTGGCAAAACAATCCACACCGGAATGGTTAATAAATCCAGTGAATGCAGCTCGGTTGTGCTCATCGATAATCCCGTTATTTTTATCTGCTGTGTTGCCTGTTAAATGGCGAATATTTTTAGATATTACGTCTCACAATGTTATTGATTGTCGGTGAGACAAGGGGGGTCTAACTGGCTTTTGCTTGATGCTGTTTTCTTGTTGTATCAATTCATGAATCTTATGTGCTGGCAGCGGTTTTGCAAACAAGAAACCTTGCAGCATGCTACACCCCATCTGAGTAAGGAGTATTTCCTGTTCCTGGGTTTCTATTCCTTCTGCCACCACACGCATATTCATGGAGTGAGCTATGTCAATAATGGTAGACACAATTTTTGTGTTTTTGCTGTTCTCGCTGATATCTTTGACAAATATCCTGTCAATTTTTAATTCGCGCGCCGGAAGAGACTTCAGCATCAATATATTTGAATAACCTGTACCGAAATCATCAATAGATACGGTGATCCCCAAAGCAGAAAAAGCATTCAGGACTTCCACACTGCGTTTCAAATTTTTAAGGGCGGTGCTTTCAGTGAGTTCCAGCGTGAGGCAGGCAGGTGACAGTTGATACTGCGCCAGGGCATTACAAACAACATCAATAATATCATGCTGTTCAAACTGGGCGGGTGAGAGGTTAACGGCGAGCGTCCATTCTGTATTTCCCTGTAATTTCCATTGATGCAACTGCAGGCATGCCTGCTGGATAACCCATTTCCCAACGGGAATAATCAGGCCCGTATCTTCCAACGCAGAAAGAAATTCGGCTGGCAGCAGCATGCCGCGTTCCGGATGATGCCAGCGTAATAATGCTTCAAAACCGGTCAGGGAATGATCTCCAGCGGTATATTTAGGCTGATACCATAGCTCAAACTGGTTGCGTTCAAGCGCTTGCGACAATTCTTGTAAAAATGTCGGCGGTGTATCCGCGATAGCTTCCATTTCCGGATGATAAATAGCCCAGCCGTTTCTGCCCGCCTGTTTGACATGATACATCGCCATATCGGCCTTCACTTTTAGCTCATGCAGCGTTGAGCCATGCTCAGGGTAAATACTGCTCCCCGCACTTAACGAAACCCGAATGGTATGTTCGAACAAGGTAAAGGGTTCACCGATCACATCGGCAATCCGCGTCAGCAGGGCGGAGATATCCTGCTGGTTGCAGTCTGGAACCAGCAGGATAAATTCATCGCCCCCCAGTCTTGCCAGCGTCATTGAGTCATCAAGGCAAGTGAAGATTCGCTGTGTACTGGCTATCAGTAGCTGATCGCCAATGTGATGTCCCCAGGTATCGTTAACGACTTTAAAACGATCGAGGTCGATAAATACCAACGCGAAATGCTGCTGATGCAGTTTAGAATGCCGCAGGCAGGCCAGTAAGCAGGTGTCTATTTGCGTACGATTAGCGAGACCGGTCAGCGCGTCGAAGTGAACCTGATGTTCAAGCTGGCAGTTCAACTGATGCAGATTGTCAGCCAGTCGGGAGGTACGGAGTTGCGAATCCACCATCGAAACCACCAGCATGATCCCCAAAATAAAAAGCGTGACGGCGCAGACCCAGATAGAAAGTTCCAGCGTGCTGAGACCATCGTGCGCAGTGTGTCCAAAATGGGTGAACGTAGCGGCTCCCATACCGGTGTAATGCATAGAGGCTATTGCCAGCGCCATAATAAAGGCAGCAATAAGCCGATTTATTAGCGCTCGACGGCTATTTTGGCGTAAGTGAAAGGCCAGCCACAAACCCACGCCAGACGCAGCGACGGCAATAATCACGGAGAGCAGGATCAGCGAGCGATCCCAGGTTATAGCCACATGTTCAATAACGGCATACATACCAACGTAGTGCATTGTAACAACACCGGCACTTAATATGCTGGTAGCAATGAGAAGGCGTTTTGTTGATAGCGTATTACCAGAAATGGCGATATTGATGGCGACTGTCGCAGAAATGAGCGCAATAAAGAACGAAAACGCGGTGAGGGATAAATGGTAATTTATTGGCATACTCATTTTCATGGCCAGCATACCGATAAAATGCATCGACCAGATCCCCATACCCAGCGTAGTACCGCCAGAGAGTCGCCAGAAGGTAGATTCACGTCTGCTGGAAATTGCCACTTTGCCCGCGCTGTCGAGAGCAATAAAGGAGGCAATAAACGCGACAATAAAGGAAATCCCAATCAATACAGGGTCCCACGACACGTGCAACATCTTACTACCTATCAAAAAAAAGACGTGATGATAAATTTAGCAGGTTTTGTCCAGTTAACCTGATAAAACCTGGGATGTTCTTGTGTTTTTACAATGACTATTAGAGGGAAGGGACAAACATCGAAAATGATAGACCTTTACTTATACAAATATTCATCAGATTTATAATTCTGTGCATTTTATGTACACGACGTGCTTGCTATCACAATAATCTAACGACAAGCGCCGGCATCATCCTTTGCAGGATAAAACACCTGGTTAATGTAAATTAATAGTGTGATTGCCTGTCTTAAGTGAAAGGATTGCAGACTCTCATTGAAAGTTCGTCTTTCGTCTCCGCGTTATGGAAATCTGCATTGCAGATGCTATAAAAAATAATATCCACGTTATTTCTTAGCGCACAGGACTAAAATGTTAAATAATATTAGCGTCAGAACCTTTATTATTTTATTTCTGCTCATTACGGCGGTCGCTCTGAATGTTTTTGAAATGATATTTTCTGCTCCCCCGGTAATTATCATTGGAACTAATTTGGTCAGTTTTACTTCTATATTATGTTTGTGGTGGTACATGACGAAATATTTGGTTGTGCCAATTAATACGGTTAAAAGAAGCATTGAGGAGGTAACCTCCGGGAATCTGGCGATTAGCATTCCAGAGTTTGGTAATAACTGTGCGGGGAGATTAATACCGGGCATTAATAGTTTATCAAGTAATATTTCAACACTCGTTAATGAGATCAGAACATCTTCGCAAACGGCGATGGCGCTCTCTGAACAGCTCGCGGAACGCAGCGCTGAGTTATCAGTAAAAACAGAGCAGCAATCCGGAGCATTAATGCAAACGGCTGCCAACATGGATGAAATAGCGGTCAGCACGCGTAACAATGCAGAGAATACGCAAATGGCGAGTGCTAAGGCCAATATTGCAACACTATCTGCCCGGCAGGGCGGTGATTTAATGGTGCAGGTCGCAACCAATATGCAGTCGATCACCGAGTGCGCCCAGCAGATGACAGAAATTATTACCCTGATAGATGGTATTGCATTCCAGACAAATATTCTGGCATTGAATGCCGCCGTAGAAGCGGCGAGAGCGGGAGAACATGGTAAAGGTTTTTCCGTGGTGGCCGGAGAGGTACGAATGCTCGCGCACCGTAGCGCAGATGCCGCTAAGAATATTAAACATCTGATTGCCCAAACTCATGAAAACGTTCAGCAAGGCGCGGCTATTGTGCGTGAAGCTGAAAAAAATATGCAGGATATTGTTGGTGGCGCCGGGCAATTAAACCAACTGATGGGCGAGATATTAACCACTACGCAGGAGCAGGAGAAAGGGATCATCAGTATTACTCATGCGCTCGCGGAACTGGAAAACGTTACCCAGAGTAACGCCATTATGGTGGATGAGCTGTCTGACTCTTCGGATATTCTAAAAAATCAAGTGACTGACCTCCAGTCGCGAACGCACAAGTTTCGTTTAAGTCACGCTTTTGAATCTGAGAGACGCCAGCGGGCTTAACAGGGTGCCTCGTAACAAGCGCCACATTTGTCGGCGCTTTTTTTGTTATCAGATACTTTTATGAGTCATTTCAGCACAATGGGACAATGAGATATTGCTTAACATATTCTGACGGCTAGACTAACGAAAAAAGCTGAATGTTTGTGGAGGCGCTGTGGAAGCCATTAAGGGAACGGATGTTAATGTGCCGGATGCCGTGTTTGCCTGGCTGTTGGATGGGCGTGGTGGGGTGAAACCACTGGAAGATAACGATGTTATCGACACTCAGCATCCCTGCTGGCTGCATCTTAATTATACTCATCCTGAAAGTGCGCAATGGCTGGCGACAACGCCCTTACTCCCCAATAACGTGCGTGATGCGCTGGCGGGTGAAAGCACGCGCCCGCGTGTCAGCAGGGTAGGAGAAGGTACGTTAATTACGCTGCGCTGTATCAACGGTAGCACCGACGAGCGGCCTGACCAACTGGTAGCGATGCGTTTATATATGGATGAGCGTCTGATTGTCTCAACGCGTCAGCGCAAAGTGCTGGCACTGGATGACGTGGTCAGCGACCTCCAGGAAGGTACAGGGCCAGCTGAATGTGGCGGTTGGCTGGTGGATGTTTGTGATGCGCTGACCGATCATGCCAGTGAATTTATCGAACAGTTGCACGACAAAATTATCGATCTGGAAGATAACCTGCTCGATCAGCAGATCCCGCCGCGTGGCTTCCTGGCATTACTGCGTAAGCAGTTAATTGTGATGCGCCGTTATATGGCGCCACAGCGTGATGTCTATGCCCGCCTGGCGAGCGAACGGTTGTCCTGGATGACTGACGACCATCGGCGACGGATGCAGGATATCGCTGACAGGTTGGGGAGAGGACTGGATGAAATCGATGCCTGTATTGCCAGGACCGGTATCATGGCGGATGAAATTGCGCAGGTGATGCAGGAGTCTCTGGCTCGCCGAACGTATACAATGTCATTGATGGCAATGGTTTTTCTTCCCAGCACATTCTTAACCGGGCTTTTCGGCGTTAACCTCGGCGGTATCCCTGGCGGTGGTTGGCAGTTCGGTTTCTCACTTTTTTGTATTCTGTTAGTGGTCCTGATTGGTGGTGTTACTTTATGGTTGCATCGTAGTAAATGGTTGTAACAACAACGTTTTTTAGTGACTTTTGCGCATGAAAACGTCCTGAATTTTGAGCGAGGTCAATAAACCATCTACCTATTCGGGGCAATATCTCTCTCGCAGGTGAATGCAACGTCAAGCGATGGGCGTTGCGCTCCATATTGTCTTACTTCCTTTTTTGAATTACTGCATAGCACAATTGATTCGTACGACGCCGACTTAGATTAGTCGGCTTTTTTTTGCCTGCAGGAAATCAGCGTCTACCCTAAAAGAGTCAACCTGAATGACTGGAGGAGTATATGACCTGTCTGATTGCAACTGCGCACACGGATTCGCTCCCGACTGACCCGGTTCCCATTCCCGATCCCATTCCTCGTCCGCAGCCAATGCCGGATCCGCCGCCGGATGAAGAACCTATTAAATTGTCGCATCGTAGGCGTAGATCTGCGAGGATACGCGCCTGCTGAATGTGAGTTTTTACCGCGAGATTAAATTGTGACCGCTTTTTCAACCCTGAATGTTTTACCTGCTGCTCAACTCGAGAACCTTAACGAGCTGGGTTATCTTGAAATGACGCCTGTTCAGGCTGCTGCATTACCGGCAATCCTGGCGGGTAAAGATGTTCGCGTGCAGGCTAAAACCGGCAGTGGCAAAACGGCTGCTTTTGGTCTTGGGCTATTACAGCATATTGATGCCGCGCTGTTTCAGACGCAGTCTCTGGTGCTGTGCCCAACCCGAGAGCTTGCCGACCAGGTGGCGGGTGAACTGCGTCGTTTAGCGCGCTTTCTGCCAAACACCAAGATCTTAACGCTGTGCGGTGGGCAGCCTTTTGGTGCACAGCGTGACTCTCTGCAGCATGCACCTCATATTATTGTCGCCACGCCGGGGCGTTTACTCGACCACCTGCAAAAAGGCACCGTTTCTCTGGAAGCCTTGAATACGCTGGTTATGGATGAAGCCGACCGCATGCTGGATATGGGCTTTAGCGATGCAATTGATGATGTCATTCGCTTTGCACCAGCTTCTCGCCAGACCTTGCTGTTTTCTGCGACCTGGCCGGAAGCCATTGCCGCCATCAGTGGCCGGGTGCAACAAAATCCATTAACCATTGAAATTGATACGGTCGATGCGTTACCGGCGATTGAACAGCAGTTTTTCGAAACCTCCAGCCACGGAAAAATTCCGCTGCTGCAAAAATTGCTCAGCCAGCATCAGCCTGCTTCATGCGTCGTTTTTTGCAACACCAAAAAAGACTGTCAGGCCGTGTGTGACGCATTGAATGCGGCGGGGCAAAGCGCACTTTCACTGCATGGCGATCTGGAACAGCGCGATCGCGACCAGACGCTGGTGCGTTTTGCCAACGGCAGCGCACGCGTTCTGGTTGCCACCGATGTCGCTGCGCGTGGCCTGGATATTAAATCACTCGAATTGGTGGTTAACTTTGAACTGGCGTGGGATCCGGAGGTTCATGTCCATCGTATCGGACGTACCGCGCGAGCCGGTAACAGCGGTCTGGCGATTAGTTTCTGTGCGCCGGAAGAAGCACAGCGTGCCAATATTCTTTCTGAAATGCTGCAATTGAAGCTGAACTGGCTGCCAGCGCCAACAAACATGTCAATCCTGCCGCTGGAAGCAGAGATGGCGACGTTATGCATTGATGGTGGCAAAAAGGCTAAAATGCGTCCTGGTGATGTTCTGGGGGCTCTGACCGGTGATATTGGCCTGGATAGTGCCGATATCGGCAAAATTGCCGTTCATCCGGCACACGTCTATGTCGCCGTTCGCCAGAACATAGCGCACAAGGCGTGGAAACAATTGCAAAACGGTAAGATTAAAGGCAAGACTTGCCGAGTTCGTTTATTGAAATAAATACCCATTGGAGTGCCTGATGGCGCTCCGCTTATCAGGCCTACAACGGGTATATGCTCGTTGTAGGCCTGATAGGGCGTTTACATAATCGACTTATTTCACTTCCACCACGTTCAGGCGTAACTCATCCAGTTGAGCATCATCTTCTTCTGGCTGCCAACCCGCAGGCTGCAGCGGGATCTCTTCACGATCGAACGCTAAATCACCGCCGTCCACAACCTCTGAACCGTGCTTAATGCCTTTAAAATCGAACAGATTGATATCGCTCAGATGTGAAGGCACAACGTTCTGCATCGCACTGAACATGGTTTCAATCCGACCTGGATAGCGTTTGTCCCAGTCACGCAGCATGTCAGCAATGACCTGACGCTGCAGGTTAGGCTGTGAGCCACACAGATTGCACGGAATAATCGGGAAACCTTTCGCTTCGGAGAAGCGCTCGATATCTTTCTCACGGCAGTAAGCCAGCGGGCGGATCACGATGTGCTTACCGTCATCACTCATCAGCTTCGGCGGCATACCTTTCATTTTTCCGCCGTAGAACATGTTTAAAAACAGCGTTTGCAGGATGTCGTCGCGATGGTGGCCGAGTGCAATCTTGGTGGCACCTAACTCGGTTGCCGTACGGTACAGAATGCCGCGACGCAGGCGAGAGCAGAGCGAGCAGGTCGTTTTGCCTTCAGGGATTTTGTCTTTGACGATCCCGTAAGTGTTTTCTTCGACAATCTTGTACTCAACGCCCAGCTGTTCCAGATACTCCGGCAGAATGTGCTCTGGGAAGCCGGGTTGTTTTTGATCGAGGTTAACGGCAACCAAGGAAAAACTGATCGGGGCGCTTTGCTGTAAATTACGCAGGATCTCCAGCATGGTATAGCTGTCTTTCCCGCCGGAAAGACACACCATAATGCGATCGCCGTCTTCGATCATATTGAAGTCGGCAATGGCTTCGCCCACGTTACGACGCAGACGTTTTTGCAATTTGTTCAGGTTGTATTGTTCTTTCTTGCTAATATCTTGATTTTGCGACATTTAATAGAGGCTCAATTCATAGTGTGGCATCAGAAGAGTATGCATCACGCCGGATAGTCCGGCAAAAGAAGTCTGATATAAAAACTGTGGCGTGTATGGTACGGATAAGCGGGAAAAATGTCAGCACATTTAGGACAGGAATCGTGGGGTATAAGTGGTAGAAACAAAAAGCCCGCAGCGATGTGCGGGCCTGAAAGCTTAGCGGACTACCAGTACCGAACACTCCGCATGACGCACTACTGCTGCGGCGTTAGAGCCCAGCAGGTAGGTGGTGATGTCAGGTCGGTGTGAGGCAATAATGACCATATCAGCCGGTAATTTTTTGGCGATCTCCAGAATCTTATCTTTCGGCGCACCTTCTGCGACATGAATGTGCACTCTGTCCGTTGGGATATTGAACTTCTTGATAATCTCTTCCAGTTGAGATTTTGCTTCGGCTTTCAGATCGTCCATGGCCGGTAACTCTGCCGAGTAGGCCAGTCCCAGAGAAGCGTAATAGGGCAGTGACGGAATTACGGTCAGAAAATGGACCTGCGCATCGTCAATTTTGGCCTCTGCTTCAACATGGGCAATAACGCGTTGAGTTAATTCTGAGTCTGAAATATCGATGGGTACAAGAATCGTTCTGTTCATAAAACCTCCTGTTTAAGTATCCACCTAAAGCTTACCGCGTAATGGCACTTTATGTACAATGACAAAGATCACATTTTGGCATCACTTTATTTTGATTTCAGGAAACTTGCCTTTTATTACGCCGTCGTAAAATCGACCTTTCGAGACCACGCTCAGGAAATCACGAAAAATACGGGCAGGGACAGGCTGATATTGCAGGGTAGCCAATTGGTGAAAGCGAATTTCCAGCGTGTGAGAGGATTCGTCATAGCCGACGGATGCAATACGGGATGATTTTACAGGATGATGATTCATTGCAGGTATCCTCTACTACAGGTCTTAATGCAAGATATCATCTATCAAAGGCGTGTTTTAATACAATAGATATAATATTTCGATCTGGATAAAACAGATTGGTTATCAAAGAAAGGATAGCCCGCTGTTGCCAGCGGGCTGACGGATTAGAACTGGTAAACCAGACCTAATGCAACTACGTCATCAGTAGAGATGTTGTTACGAGTGTAGAAGCTGTCGTCTTCGTCCAGCAGGTTGATTTTGTAATCAACATAGGTGGACATGTTTTTGTTGAAGTAGTAGGTAGCGCCGATATCAGCATATTTAACCAGGTCTTTGTCACCGTCGGTAGCGTTCAGGTCTTTACCTTTAGACATCAGGAAAGACACAGCCGGACGCAGACCGAAGTCGAACTGGTACTGTGCAGTGACTTCGAAGTTCTGAGTTTTGTTCGCCACGCCGCTGTCGCCGTACGGAGTCATGTTACGGGTTTCGGAGTACATGGTTGCCAGGTAGATGTTGTTGGCATCGTATTTCAGGCCGGTAGTCCATGCGTCAGCTGTATCACCGCCGGCAACGTTGCCGCCAGCTTTACCAGCGTTAACCTGATCGTTAGTACGGTCAGAAGTCGAGTAAGCCGCACCGAAGCTTACACCCATACCCAGATCGTAGGTAGAGGAGATACCGAAACCGTCGCCGTTAGAGTTCTGCACGTTACGATCGCTGCCGTTACCGGTACCTTCCTGCTCATCACCCGCTTGCTCGTTCGCGCCCTGATACTGCAGTGCAAAGTTCAGACCGTTCACCAGACCGAAGAAGTCAGTGTTACGGTAGGTCGCTACGCCGTTAGCACGGCCGGTCATAAAGTTATCAGCATAGGTGTAGGAGTCACCGCCGAACTCAGGCAGCATATCGGTCCAGCCTTCTACGTCGTACAGTACGCCGTAGTTACGGCCGTAGTCGAATGAGCCGTAGTCGCCGAATTTCAGACCGGCAAAGGCCAGACGAGTGAAATTATTGTTGCGGTTGCCTTCAGTGGTGTTGGCATTGACCTGATATTCCCACTGACCGTAACCGGTGAGCATATCGTTGATCTGAGTTTCGCCTTTGAAGCCGCCACGAACATAAGTCTGATCGCCATCTTTGTTGGCATCATCAGAGAAATAACGCAGGCCGTCTACTTTACCGTAGAGATCTAATTTGTTGCCGTCTTTATTATAAACTTCAGCAGCGTGAGCAGCGCCTGCAGCCAGCAGGGCAGGAATTACGAGAGCCAGTACTTTTCTGTTCATTGAAATAATCCTTTAGTTTTTTTATTAACCTGTGACTACCCATGTAGGGAGTAAAAGCATGCTAAAGGAGAAGTTCCGTAAAGAGATAAATATGAATTGTTACGCCTTAAGTAAAACCTTAAATAAATAATTCTACGGAAATGATGATAATTGCGATGAATGTGTTGCGTGAAAATATATAAAATAAAAATTATACAATTGAATTTTGTTGGGCTATTCTGCGCGTGTTATATGCCTTTATTGTCACGTTTTATTTTTCGTTGGTATATTGATGGTAATTATTAATTAGCCAGCGAATAAATTGACAAGCCCGAACAACTGTTCGGGCTTTTTTTTTGGTTCCAGGCAAATACTGAGATAAATGTATTACTCGGCACCGCTCTTTTCTGCTTTACCTGCCAGTTGGGCCAGGAAGTCGTAGCGTTTTTGCAGATCGGCGGCGGCGTCTTTCCACAGCTGCTCAGCAACTTCTGGCTGTTGGGCATTCAGGCGGCGGAAGCGCTGCTCGTTAAGCAATGTTTCGGCCAGCGCGTCTGACGGTGGGCGAGAGTCCAGCGCCAGCGGCAATTTACCTTCATCTGCACGACGCGGATCAAAGCGGTACAGCGGCCAGAATCCGGTCGCCGTCAGCTGGCGCATCTGATCGTGGCTTAGCGCGAGATCGTAACCGTGCTCCTCACATGGGCTATAGGCGATAATCAGCGACGGACCCGGATAGGCTTCTGCTTCCTGAATCGCTTTCACCGTCTGGTTCAACTGTGCGCCCAGAGAGATCTGCGCGACATAAACATGCCCGTACATCATCATACTGACGCCAAGATCTTTACGCGCCTTGCGCTTGCCGTGTTCGCCAAATTTGGTGACAGCCCCGAGCGGCGTGGCTTTCGACGCTTGTCCACCCGTGTTGGAGTAACATTGAGTATCCAGCACCAGAATATTGACGTTCTCGGTCAGACTCAGGACGTGATCCAGGCCGCCAAAGCCAATATCGTAAGCCCAGCCATCGCCGCCAATCAGCCAGATGGATTTCTCGACCAGCGCGTCGGCATCGGTTAACAGCTGCTGTGCGCCTTCGACATCTTTCAGGTGCTGGCGCAACGCGGCAACTTGTTCACGGCGTACTTCTGGCGTCGCTTCAGCGTGCAGGGCGTCATTCAGTTCAGCCGGAATGTTATCGGCAAACTGTTCCAATAAACGCATAACGCGCACACGGTGCTGATCTACCGTCAGACGGAAGCCCAGACCGAACTCGGCGTTATCCTCAAACAGTGAGTTTGCCCACGCTGGCCCACGACCGTTGGCGTCGGTGGTATACGGTGTTGAGGGCAGGTTACCGCCATAAATCGATGAACAGCCAGTCGCATTGGCGATCAGCATGCGGTCGCCGTACAGCTGCGTAAGCAGTTTGATATACGGCGTTTCACCACAGCCCGAGCAGGCGCCGGAATATTCAAACAGCGGCGTTATCAACTGCGAGGTACGAATATCAATGCGTTCCAGTTTAGTGCGGTCTATTTCCGGCAGATTGAGGAAGAAGTCATAGTTAACTTTTTCTTCTTCAACATGCTCAAGGCGCGACATCATATTGATGGCCTTGATCTCCGGGTTCTGCCTGTCTTTCGCCGGACACACTTCGACGCACAGATTACAACCGGTGCAATCCTCAGGCGCAACCTGCAGGACATATTTCTGACCGCGCATATCGCGTGATTTCACATCCAGAGAATGCAGGCTGGCAGGGGCGTTTTCCATCGCTTCAGGTGAAACCACTTTGGCGCGGATTGCCGAGTGCGGGCAAGCGGCAACGCAGTGGTTACACTGGGTACACAGCTCTTCCTTCCAGATGGGGATCTCTTCGGCGATATTGCGTTTTTCCCAACGCGTGGTGCCCATTGGCCAGGTGCCGTCTGGCGGCAGCGCGGATACGGGAAGAGCATCACCCAGACCGGCGAGCATTGCCGCGGTAACGGTTTTCACGAAATCCGGCGCGGCATCAGAAACCACTGGTGGGCGGTTAGCGCTGTGCGGGTCAACTGGCTGGAGTGCCACTTCGGCGACGGATTCACGCGCCAGAGCCAGCGCCTGCCAGTTACGTTCAACCAGATCCTGACCTTTACTGCTATAGCTTTTCGCAATCGCACCCTGCAATTCAACCATCGCGCTGTCGCCGGGTAAGATTTGCGTCAAATGGAAGAATGCCATTTGCATAACGGTGTTAATACGCGCTGCCAGACCGCATTCGCGAGCGATTTTGGCCGCATTAATCACGTAGAAACGGGCCTTCTTCTGATTCAGTACTGCCTGAACTTCCTGTGGCAAACGCGCCCAGACTTCATCCACGTTGTAAGGCGTATTAAGCAGGAAGATCCCGCCTGGTTTCAGGCGCTCGGCCATCTGATACTTATCGATAAATTGCAGCTGGTGACAGCCAACAAAATCGGCTTGTGAAACCAGATACGCTGATCGAATAGGCTGCTCGCTGACGCGCAGGTGAGAAACCGTCAGACCGCCTGCTTTTTTTGAGTCATACACGAAATAACCCTGCGCATACCATGGCGTCGAGTTACCGATAATCTTGATATTATTTTTGGTGGCCGACACGCTGCCGTCACTGCCCAGACCGTAGAACAGCGCTTCGAGCTTCGCGGTACCGGGCAGGGTGTTTTCCGGTAGCGGTAGTGACAGGTTGGTGACATCATCATAGATACCAACCGTAAAGCGAGGTTTCGGCTTCGCGCTACTCAGCTCAGTAAAGACCGCCATGACGCAGTCCGGGCCAAACTCTTTGGAAGAAAGGCCATAACGCCCGCCAATTACGCGTGGTAGGGTTTCCCGCTCTCCGCAGTTAAAGGCTTCCGCCAGCGCGGTCATTACATCCAGATACAGCGGTTCTGCCTGGGCACCCGGCTCTTTAGTGCGATCCAGAACGGCGATGCTGCGTACGGTTTCCGGCAGGGCGCGCAGTAAATGTTTGGCAGAGAATGGGCGGAACAGCCGAACTTTCAGGACGCCAACTTTCTCTCCACGAGCAAGCAACTCTTCGACGACTTCTTCGCAGGTACCAATTGCAGAACCCATCAAGATAATGACACGTTCCGCCTGTGGATGACCGTAATACTCAAAGGGTTGATACTGGCGGCCCGTCGCCGCGGCGAAGTCGTTCATCGCCTGTTCGACGTTTTCGTAAACCGCGTTGTACCAGGGATTTGTCGCTTCACGCGACTGGAAGTAGGTATCCGGGTTCGCAGATGTCCCGCGAATAACGGGATGTTCAGGGTTCAGCGCGCGGGCACGATGCGCATCAATTTCAGCTTGCGGCATCAGGCTGAGGATCGTGTCATCGGCCAGCGGCACAATTTTATTGATTTCATGCGATGTGCGGAAACCATCAAAGAAATGAATAAACGGAACCCGACTTTTCAGAGTGGCCATTTGTGAAATGAGCGCAAAGTCCTGTGCTTCCTGCACGCTGCTGGCACACAGCATCGCGCACCCTGTCTGGCGCACTGCCATTACGTCGGAATGGTCACCGAAGATAGACAGCGCATGAGTAGCAATGGTACGCGCGGCAACGTGCAGCACAAATGGCGTCAACTGACCGGCCAGTTTGTACAGCGTTGGGATCATCAGCAACAGACCCTGCGATGAGGTAAACGACGTAGAGAGCGCACCGGTCTGCAATGCACCGTGAACGGTCGCGATTGCGCCGCCTTCTGACTGCATTTCTACGACGCGAGGGGTATCTCCCCAGACGTTTTTAAGCCCGTTTCCAGCCCAGGCATCTGCCTGTTCAGCCATCGTCGAACTGGGCGTAATCGGGTAGATGGCGATAACTTCGCTGGTACGAAATGCGACTGAAGCAACCGCACCATTACCGTCAATTGTGATCATACTGACACCCTTACATTGCGCAAAAAGAGGGACCCGCGTAACCGCGGCGGATCCTGTAGTTATCTTTCTATTTTAGCAAAAGCGCTAAAGACAGATTTTCGCTTTTGTGTCCTGGGAATAATCAGAATGAATGGTTTGATCAAAGGAGTAGCCAAAAAATTGCCAGAAAATGTAAACAGCACGCATAAATGCGCATTTTGCCTCTCGACGGCAATGTTTCCGCTGCCTATTATTTATGGCTGTGTCGTTTGGTTAATTTTCAGAGGGGAGTAAGATGCGCGCAGCGTTTTGGGTAGGGTGTGCCGCGTTATTATTATCGGCGTGCAGCAGTGAACCTGTTCAGCAGGCAACCGCCGCTCATGTCGCACCGGGGATGAAGGCCGCAATGTCCAGTTCTGGAGAGGCAAATTGCGCCATGATTGGAGGTTCGCTCTCCGTGGCACGCCAACTGGATGGTTCTGCCATCGGCATGTGTGCATTACCTAACGGCAAACGCTGTAGTGAGCAGTCGCTTGCCGCCGGAAGCTGTGGGAATTATTGAGCCACTGCTTTTACTACATTAAATCTGCCAGTTTAAACGTCAACGTTTGTTCTGCCGTAGCCAGTGTTAACTGGTCAGCAGTCAGATCAACCTGTGCGCCTTGCTTAAACTTCTCGCTGACGATGCCGTCGAGCGCGTTAAGCTGTGGATCGGCGCACATCATGCGCGTCATTGCCATGTCTTTCACTTTTAATTCACCGTCGGACAGCTTGCCCTGACCATGGAACTGATTACACATTTTTCCCGACACTGTCATATTTTCACCGAAACTTAATTCAGGTGGGTTATTGGCGACGGTTACCGGCTTGCCATTGACGCTCTGCAAAACGAAGCGGTGATGCTGCAACTGTTCGCGATTGACGGACACTTTTCCATTGCTCACACAGCCAGCCATCAGCATGCTGAGCGCAATCAACGTGACAACTTTCTTCATTCTATTTCTCTGGGTTTGTGACGGGAATACATTCAATATAATAATGATACTGAGTGTTTTATCATCGGTGATTGTCTGAAAATGCTCCCCTGAATCCAGGGGAGCACGGAAATCAGAAGAGGGCGTTTGGACAGGTTTCGCCTTTGGAGATTTGTGCCAGATTCTGTAGCGTAGTCTCAGAAATGCTGGTTAACGCTTCGGCGGTCAGGAACGCCTGATGCCCGGTAAACAGCACGTTATGACAGGCCGACAGGCGACGGAACACATCATCCTGAATCACGTCATTGGATTTATCTTCAAAGAACAGATCGCGTTCGTTTTCATACACGTCCATACCCAGAGAACCAATTTTCTGGTTTTTCAGCGCATCGATAGCGGCTTGCGAATCGATCAACGCCCCGCGGCTGGTGTTAATCACCATCACGCCGTTTTTCATTTGCTCAAAGGCTTCGTGATTGAGCAGATGATAATTCTCCGGTGTTAACGGGCAGTGCAGAGAGATGACATCGGACTCGGCAAATAGCGTTTTAAGATCGACATATTCAACACCTAACTCCAGCGCAGCAGCGCTTGGGTAGGGATCAAACGCCAGCAGGCGCATACCAAAACCTTTCAGGATCCGCAGGGCCGCAATACCGATTTTACCGGTACCGATCACCCCAGCCGTTTTGCCATACATGGTAAAGCCGGTCAGCCCTTCAAGAGAGAAGTTGGCATCACGGGTACGCTGATAAGCGCGGTGAATGCGGCGATTCAGCGTCATCATCATGCCAATCGCATGCTCAGCGACGGCTTCCGGTGAATAGGCTGGCACACGTACGACCTGCATACCCAGCTCTTTTGCAGCGTCGAGATCGACGTTGTTGAACCCGGCACAACGTAGCGCGATATATTTCACGCCATGCTTTTTCAGCTCTTCCAGAACAGGGCGGCTACCATCGTCGTTGACGAAAATGCACACGGCTTCGCAGCCATGGGCGGTTTTGGCTGTTTTTTCCGTCAACAGAAAGTCAAAGAATTCAAGTTCAAAACCAAAAGCCTCGTTAACCTGCTGCAGATACTTCTTGTCGTACTGTTTTGTACTATAGATGGCGAGTTTCATAAGACTTTCTCCAGTGATTTTGACGTCACATTAATCCAATTCAAATTATTTTACAAAATATAAAAAGTTATTGATAGTCATGGACGTAATGAATAATTCCAACGTATATCTGGTTAGTGTGGGCAGATTACGCGTTTTCAACAACTGGATAATTTTCATTCAGCTCATGCCGGTAAAGACAACGTGGTTAAAAAGCCAGCCGAATCACATCCTGACAGCTACGCTTATACAGGTAGCAAATATCGGGAGGAGTCATGTTAACTCACTCTGAAGCAAAACGATGGGCCACCTTAATGCTGAAGGCGGCATTATGCGATGGTATGAAACCTGATGAGATTTCCCGGCAGGTACATCTGGTCTGCGATCATCATGGTAGGGAGTGCCTCGAAGAACTCATTGAAGAAATTCTGATAGAAGCAGGTCGTATAGGACCTAAACATAGCGATGGACAACTGAGGCCCCATTGAGTCTGAATCTTAATATCCCCGACGGCACGTGTAACAGCGTGCCTATAAAACGGTTATCTATCCTTAATGTGGGCATATCCAGTTAAACATGCCACAATACGGGCCTAAACCGGCTTAAATTTTTGCTAAATCAGGATATTAACTACCCATGAAGGGTAAATATAAAGCCGTTCTGGCACTCCTCTTATTATTGATTCTCGTGCCGCTGACGCTAGTGATGACGCTTGGCCTGTGGGTGCCTACGTTGGTGGGTATCTGGTTACCCGTTGGAACACGCATCGCGCTGGACGAGAGCCCGCGGCTGACACGGCATGGGTTACATATACCTGAACTCCGCTATCTGGTTGAAGATTGTCCGCTAGCGCGCATTACTCAGGCGGATCTGTCTCACCCCAGCCGCTGGTTGCTGAATGTCGGGACCATCGAGCTGAACTCAGCTTGCCTGGCCAAATTGCCGCAGACCGAGCCGTCGCCAGTAGCGCCCAAAACGCTGGCTGAATGGCAGTCAATGCTGCCTAATACCTGGATTAACATCGACAAACTTATTCTCTCTCCATGGCAGGAATGGCAGGGAAAACTGTCACTCTCGCTCACTCCCTCCACTCAACAGCTGCGTTACCAGGGGGAAAAAGTTAAATTCCAGGGGCGTTTGCACGGGCAAAACCTCACAGTAACTGAGCTGGATGTTGCGGCATTTGAAGGCCAGCCGCCGGTAAGACTGGTCGGTGAATTTACTATGCCACTGGTGCCCGATGGACTGCCGGTAAGCGGTCATGCGGTTGCGACGTTAAGTATGCCGCAAGAACCTACGCTTGTGGACGCCGAACTGGAGTGGCAACAAAACAGCGGACAACTGATCGTCATGGCGCGGGATAATGCCGATCCTCTGCTTGACCTTCCGTGGGAAATAACACGCCAGCAACTGACCATCAGCGACGGACGCTGGAACTGGCCTTATCAGGGATTCCCGTTAAGTGGCCGGCTGGGCATGAAAGTTGAAAACTGGCAGGGAGGACTGGAAAACGCGGTGGTGAGTGGGCGTCTGAACGTTCTGACGCATGGCGACGCCGGTAAAGGAAATGCCGTATTAACGCTGGGGCCGGGTAAGCTTGGCATGGATAGTAGCGAGATGCCGCTACAGTTGACCGGTGAAGCGAAACAGGGCGATCTGATCTTCTACGCGAAATTACCCGCGAGACTCACCGGAAGTCTGAACGATCCGCAATTGGCTTTCGAGCCAGGGGCGCTGCTGCGCTCACGTGGGCGGGTGATTGATTCGCTGGATATTGACGAGATTCGCTGGCCGCTGGCAGGGGTAAAAGTCACGCAACGCGGTGTCGATGGGCGTCTGCAGGCTATTTTACGTGCGCATGAAAACCAGATGGGGGGCTTTGAACTGCATCTGGATGGCCTGGCAAATGATTTTCTTCCTGATGCTGGTCGTTGGCAGTGGCGATATTGGGGTGAAGGCAGCTTTACGCCAATGCATGCCCGTTGGGACGTAGCGGGTAAGGGGGAATGGCATGACAATACCCTGAAGCTATTTGATCTTTCCACCGGATTTGATCATCTGCAATACGGCACGATGAAGGTGGAAAACCCACGTCTGGTGATGGACGAACCGATAGTCTGGGTGCGGGATGCAACCAAACCGACATTTAGCGGCGCGCTATCGCTGGACGCAGGTAACACCACCTTCACCGGGGGAAGCGTGTTACCACCATCGACGCTGAAGTTTAGCGTCGATGGTAGCGATCCGACAATCTTCCAGTTCAAAGGCCAGCTTCACGCTGGGGCGATTGGGCCCGTACAGTTGAATGGTCGTTGGGACGGTATCCGCCTGCGCGGACAGGCCTGGTGGCCAAAACAATCGCTCACCGTATTCCAACCTCTGATCCCACCTGACTGGAAAATGAAGCTACGAGAAGGTGAGCTGTATGCGCAGGTCGCGTTTTCGGCAGCCCCGGAGCAGGGCTTTGAAGCGGGCGGTCATGGAGTGTTAAAAGGCGGTAGCGCCTGGATGCCCGATAACCAAATCAACGGTGTCGATTTTGTATTGCCTTTCCGGTTTAGTGAAGGTGCATGGCAACTGGGTACGCGTGGACCTATTTCACTGCGTATTGCGGAAGTGGTGAATCAGGTGACGGTGAAAAATATCGCCGCCGATCTGCAGGGGGCGTACCCCTGGAGTGAAAACAACCCGTTATTGTTGAGCGATGTCAGCGCTGATCTGCTGGGGGGTAAAATCATCATGCAGCAACTGCGGATGCCGCAGCACGATCCGGCCTTATTGCGAGTGCAGAATATCTCTTCCAGCGAGCTTATCAGTGCGGTTAACCCCAAACAGTTCGCCATGTCTGGCCCGGTCAGTGGCGCGTTGCCATTATGGCTGGATAACGAAAAATGGATAATCAAAGACGGCTGGTTGACTAATCCGGGGCCGATGACGTTGCGTATTGATAAGGACACCGCGGATGCGGTCGTCAAAGATAACATGGCGGCGGGGGCGGCCATTAACTGGCTGCGTTATATGGAAATAAGCCATTCGTGGACGAAAATAAATCTGGATAACCTCGGTGTCTTAACCATGCAGTCAACCGTGACTGGCAATAGTCGGGTGGATGGCAAAGTAGGTACAGTTAATTTGAATTATACCCACGAGGAAAACGTCTTTACGCTATGGCGCAGCTTGCGTTTTGGCGACAATTTACAGGCATGGCTTGAACAAAATGCAGCGCTGCCGGAAACCCATTGCCCGGAAGGCAAGGAATGTGAGGAACAACAATGAAAACGATAGCTGCCATGCTGGGTCTGCTGGCTTCATCTCTGCTGGTAGGGTGCACTCCCAGAATCGAAGTGGCTGCGCCAAAAGAGCCCATCACTATTAATATGAACGTCAAAATCGAGCATGAGATCCATATCAAAGTTGATAAAGACGTCGAAAGCTTATTGAAATCGCGCAGCGATTTGTTCTGAGGTCATGATGAGAAAACAGTTTGCAGTGGCGCTGGTCGTCCTGAGTTTACTAAGTAGCAATGCGTGGGCATTGACCCTGAATGAAGCCAGAGCTCAGGGTCGAGTAGGAGAAACGCTCAATGGCTATCTGGTTGCATTGCAAACCGATGCCGAAACGCAGGCACTGGTGAGTGAGATTAATAAAGCGCGCAACGCCAGCTATCAGCAACTGGCAGAGAGCAATAATATTCCGCCAGATGAAGTAGCAAAAATGGCCGGGCAAAAGCTGGTTGCTCGCGCTAAACCGGGTGAATATGTCCAGGGTATAAATGGTAAGTGGTTGCGGAAAGAATAAATCTCTTTGTACACAACCCCCGGTCACGACGCTGACTTACTCATCGACATCGCAATAGTTGCCACACGGCATAAAATGGATGCTGATATAGTCCAACACCGGTCGCGTTGTGGGGTGAAATCATGTGGCTTCTCAAGTGGTATGTCTGGAATCGTTGGGTATTCAAACTGTTAAGCCGGGATGTCGCGGAGCCTGAACAATTTTTGCTTCATTGCTGGGAAGAGAATCTGGCGAAATGCAGGGATTATGCAACCATTTGGCGTGATATTAATCGCATTCACGGCAAACAGATACGGGTACAGGTAAAGAAGTAAGTGCCGGAGAAACCCTCTCACCGGACGGTGAGAGGGGGAATTATCAGGCAGCGACTACGCTGTCGATTGCGGCTTTCGCGTCGGATTGTGCTTTAGACGCCACTTCCGGGCCGTAAGCAATACCTTCAGCAAAGACGACATTCACGTCGGTGATGCCGATAAAGCCCAGGAATACGTTCAGGTACGGCGTGATCAAGTCGGTTGGTGTATCTTTATGGATACCACCACGGCTGGTCAGCACCACAGCGCGTTTACCCGTCACCAGGCCTTCCGGGCCTTTCTCGGTATAACGGAAAGTCACACCAGCGCGGGCAATCAGGTCAAAGTAGTTTTTCAGCTGCGTTGGGATGTTGAAGTTGTACATCGGCGCGGCGATAACAATCACATCATGCGCTTTCAGCTCAGCAATCAGCTCATCGGACAGCGCCAGCGCTTCCTGCTGACGCGGCGTCAGCGGTGTATCGCTCGGGCGCATCGCACCCACCAGTTCGCCATCCAGTACCGGTACAGGATTTGCAGCCAGGTCACGGACAGTGATTTCATCAGCAGAGTGCTTTTCACGCCACTGTTCAACAAAATAATCAGACAACTGACCAGACTGAGAGTACCCTGCCAGAATACTGGATTTAAGAACTAATACCTTGCTCATGGGTGTTTCCTTTTATGTGTTTGAAGGGGGAGAGCCCCGTTGCTTGTTGACACTTTATTCACAATCCTGTCGCAGTGATAGCGCAATATATCGAATCCTATGTTCGAAATTATTGAACAACACATGAAAAGCGCCGATGTGGTACTCTATACCCATCATCTAAAAGAGATTTAACCCGGCAGAGCACTGCCTTTTAACGCTATGACAGAACAACAAAAATTAACCTTCACCATGTTGCAGCAACAGCTGGATTCATTGATGCTGCGTGACAGACAGCGTTTTGCCCGCCGCCTGCACGGTGTGAAGAAGGTTAAAAATCCTGATGCACAACAGGCCATTTACCAGGAGATGGCGAAAGAGATTGAGCAGGCAGCCGGTAAAGTTGTGCTGCGTGAAGCGGCGCGTCCGGAAATCAGCTATCCGGAAAACCTGCCCGTCAGCCAGAAAAAACAGGATATTCTGGACGCAATTCGCGATCATCAGGTGGTGATTGTTGCTGGCGAGACCGGCTCGGGGAAAACCACCCAGTTACCCAAAATCTGTATGGAACTGGGGCGCGGGGTAAAAGGGCTGATCGGCCATACCCAGCCGCGTCGTCTGGCGGCGCGCACCGTGGCGAACCGTATTGCGGAAGAGCTGCAGACCGAGCCGGGCGGCTGTATTGGTTATAAAGTTCGTTTCAGCGATCATGTCAGTGATAACACCATGGTCAAGCTGATGACGGATGGTATCCTGCTGGCGGAAATCCAACAGGATCGGCTGCTAATGCAGTACGACACTATCATCATCGATGAAGCGCATGAACGCAGTCTGAATATCGACTTTCTGCTCGGCTATCTGAAAGAACTTCTGCCGCGTCGCCCGGATCTAAAAATTATCATCACTTCGGCGACCATCGATCCTGAACGCTTTTCAAAGCATTTCAATAACGCGCCGATTATCGAAGTCTCCGGCCGAACGTATCCGGTGGAAGTGCGCTATCGCCCGATTGTTGAAGATGCAGATGACACCGAGCGTGACCAACTGCAGGCGATTTTTGATGCCGTAGATGAGTTAGGCCGTGAAAGTCAGGGCGACATTCTGATCTTCATGAGCGGCGAACGTGAAATCCGTGATACTGCCGATGCCCTGAATAAGCTGGATTTACGCCACACCGAAGTGTTGCCGCTGTATGCGCGTCTTTCAAACAGTGAGCAGAACCGTGTATTCCAGTCGCACAGTGGTCGCCGTATCGTGCTGGCGACCAACGTGGCAGAAACGTCGCTGACCGTTCCAGGAATCAAATACGTCATTGATCCGGGCACCGCGCGTATCAGTCGCTACAGTTACCGCACCAAAGTTCAGCGCTTGCCGATTGAACCGGTGTCGCAAGCTTCTGCCAACCAGCGTAAAGGCCGCTGCGGTCGTGTTTCGGAAGGGATCTGTATTCGTCTGTATTCCGAAGACGATTTCCTGTCGCGTCCGGAGTTTACCGACCCGGAGATCCTGCGTACCAACCTGGCATCCGTTATTTTGCAGATGACCGCGTTGGGGCTGGGCGATATCGCGGCGTTCCCGTTTGTTGAAGCGCCGGATAAGCGCAATATTCAGGACGGTGTACGCCTGCTCGAAGAGCTGGGGGCGATAACCACCGACGAACAGGCAACCGCTTACAAGTTAACGCCGTTGGGCCGTCAGCTGTCGCAACTGCCGGTGGATCCGCGTCTGGCGCGCATGGTGCTGGAAGCGCAAAAACATGGCTGCGTACGTGAGGCGATGATCATTACCTCGGCACTGTCCATTCAGGATCCGCGCGAGCGTCCAATGGACAAGCAGCAGGCTTCCGACGAGAAGCACCGCCGTTTCCACGATAAAGAGTCTGATTTCCTCGCGTTTGTGAACCTGTGGAACTATCTCGGCGAGCAGCAAAAAGCGTTGTCGTCAAACCAGTTTCGTCGCCAGTGCAAAGTCGACTTTCTGAACTATCTGCGCGTGCGAGAGTGGCAGGATATCTACACGCAACTGCGCCAGGTGGTGAAAGAGTTGGGTATTCCGGTTAACAGCGAACCTGCTGAATATCGGGAGATCCACGTCGCGTTGTTGACCGGTTTACTGTCTCATATCGGGATGAAAGATACCGATAAACAGGAGTTTACCGGGGCGCGTAACGCTCGCTTCTCGATCTTCCCGGGGTCAGGTTTATTCAAAAAACCGCCGAAGTGGGCGATGGTAGCGGAGTTGGTGGAAACCAGCCGCTTGTGGGGACGCATTGCCGCGCGTATCGATCCTGAATGGGTGGAGCCGGTAGCCCAGCATCTGATCAAACGTTCATACAGTGAGCCGCACTGGGAACGCGCGCAGGGTGCTGTGATGGCGACAGAAAAAGTCACGGTCTACGGCTTACCGATTGTTGCGGCCCGTAAGGTGAATTACAGTCAGATCGATCCTGCGTTATCGCGTGAACTGTTCATTCGTCATGCGCTGGTGGAAGGTGACTGGCAAACGCGCCATGCGTTTTTCCGCGATAACCTGAAACTACGAGCGGAAGTGGAAGAGTTAGAACACAAATCACGCCGCCGTGACATTCTCGTCGATGACGAAACGATGTTTGAGTTCTACGACCAACGTATCAGCCATGAGGTGGTTTCTGCTCGTCACTTTGATAGCTGGTGGAAAAAGGTCAGCCGTGAAACACCGGATCTGCTCAACTTTGAAAAGAGCATGCTCATCAAAGAGGGCGCGGAGAAAATCAGTAAGCTGGATTATCCGAACTTCTGGCATCAGGGTAACCTTAAGCTGCGCCTGAGCTACCAGTTCGAACCCGGAGCCGATGCGGACGGTGTGACCGTACATATTCCACTCCCGCTGCTCAACCAGATCGACGAGAGCGGTTTTGAATGGCAAATTCCAGGGCTGCGCCGCGAACTGGTGATCGCCCTGATTAAGTCGTTACCAAAACCGGTACGACGCAACTTTGTACCCGCACCGAACTATGCGGAAGCGTTTTTAGGCCGCGTCACGCCGCTGGAACTGCCGCTGCTGGACTCGCTGGAGCGTGAACTGCGCCGCATGACTGGCGTCACCGTTGACCGTGAAGACTGGCACTGGGATCAGGTGCCCGATCACCTAAAAATCACCTTCCGGGTGGTGGATGATAAGAACAAGAAGCTGCAGGAAGGGCGTTCGCTACAGGATTTGAAAGATGCGCTGAAGGGCAAAGTTCAGGAAACATTGTCTGCGGTGGCCGATGACGGTATCGAACAGAGTGGATTGCACATCTGGAGCTTCGGCCGACTTCCGGAAAGTTACGAACAAAAACGCGGTAACTATAAGGTGAAAGCGTGGCCGGCGCTGGTCGATGAGCGTGACAGCGTTGCCATCAAACTGTTTGATAATCCGCTGGAACAACAGCAGGCGATGTGGTGCGGTTTACGCCGCCTGTTGCTGCTGAATATTCCTTCGCCAATCAAATATTTGCACGAGAAGCTGCCCAATAAAGCCAAGCTGGGACTGTACTTTAACCCGTACGGTAAAGTTCTGGATTTGATAGACGACTGTATCTCCTGCGGTGTGGATCAGTTAATTGACGCCAACGGTGGTCCGGTGTGGACCGAAGAAGGCTTTGCGGCGTTGCATGAAAAAGTGCGGGCTGAACTGAACGATACGGTGGTGGAGATTGCGAAGCAGGTCGAACAGATCCTGACCGCAGTGTTTAATATCAACAAACGTCTGAAAGGGCGCGTGGATATGACCATGGCGCTGGGGCTTGCGGATATCAAAGCGCAAATGGGCGGACTGGTGTATCGCGGATTTGTTACCGGCAACGGTTTCAAACGTCTGGGCGATACGTTGCGTTATTTGCAGGCGATTGAAAAACGGCTGGAGAAACTGGCCATCGATCCGCACCGCGATCGCGCGCAGATGCTGAAAGTGGACACCGTGCAGCAGTCCTGGCAGCAGTGGTTCAATAAACTGCCGCCCGCGCGCCGCGAAGATGACGATGTCAAAGAGATCCGCTGGATGATAGAAGAGCTACGCGTCAGCTACTTTGCCCAGCAGCTTGGCACGCCGTATCCGATTTCGGATAAGCGTATCCTGCAGGCAATGGATCAGATTACGGGTTAACGCAGTGCTGGACCGTAGACTGGATAAGGCGTAGCCGCCATCCGGCATCTGTATCCGGTAAAGAACAAACTCCAGGAGTCATGAACATGAGACAGTTTCCGCCACTTTCCGCCACCACCCTTGCGGCGATTAACACCTTGGGGCAATGGCTGGCGCAAAATGATTTCGCTGAAAATATCACGGTGCAGACAGATTGCGTGATTCTGGCCGGGAACGCAGTGATCCCGACCATCGATGCAGCCTGTCGGGTAGCGAAAGAGCAACAGGTTCCCTTACTGATTAGCGGTGGTATCGGTCACTCAACGACCTTTCTGTATGCTGCCATCGCAGAGCATCCACGCTACCACACGATTCGTACCACCGGTCGCGCGGAAGCGGCGATCCTTGCCGATATCGCGCACCAGTTCTGGCACATTCCCGGTGAGAAAATTTGGGTGGAGGATCAGTCCACCAACAGTGGGGAAAACGCCCGGTTCAGTTGTGCGTTACTGCGTCAGGCGGCCCAAACCATGGAGACCGTCATTGTGGTGCAGGACCCTACTATGCAGCGCCGCACCATGGCGACATTTGAACGCGTCACGCGTGACGATCCGCAGGCCCCACGCTGGATCAGTTTCCCCGGTTTTGTCCCCGAGTTGACTGAGCAGGGCGACGGCGTGGATTTTACCCCGACCGCCGAAGGTCTGTGGTCGGTGGATCGTTACCTGTCTCTCATTACCGGTGAGCTTCCGCGTCTGCGTGATGATGAAACCGGCTACGGGCCTTGCGGCCGCGATTTTATCGCCCATGTTGATATTCCTCAGGAGGTTGAGCAAGCCTGGCAGCAGCTAAAAAATGATACCGCGCTGACCGACTTACTTGAGAGCCGTTCTCTGTAATCCCTTCTGCCCGTTTGTCGGCGTTTTACGGCAAACGGGCAGAGAGCCCACCTGTTTTTTCTCTTCATCATCACTTTTCCAGACGCTTTTATGAAGCAGTTCACAGAACCGCCACTCCAGCGATAATGCGCCATGCATGATTGATATTAATTAACAATAGTTTTACTTGTTGAAAACAAATCAATCACAGGAGAGCCGCATGTCAGTACCCGTACAACATCCTATGTATATCGATGGGCAGTTTGTGACCTGGCACGATGACGCCTGGATTGATGTCGTCAATCCGGCCACGGAAGAGATTATCTCGCGTATTCCCGATGGGCGTGCCGAAGACGCACGTAAAGCGATCGATGCCGCGGATCGCGCTCAGCCGCAATGGGAAGCGTTGCCTGCCATTGAACGGGCAAACTGGTTACGCAAAATTTCTGCGGGTATCCGCCAGCGAGCCGATGAAATCAGCGCGTTGATTGTGGCGGAAGGTGGAAAAATTCGACAACTGGCTGACGTTGAAGTCGCGTTTACCGCCGACTATATCGATTACATGGCGGAGTGGGCGCGTCGCTATGAAGGCGAGATCCTGCAAAGCGATCGCCCGGGTGAGAATATTCTGCTGTTTAAGCGTGCACTGGGCGTGACGACGGGTATTCTGCCGTGGAACTTCCCGTTTTTCCTGATTGCCCGCAAACTGGCTCCCGCCTTGTTGACGGGGAATACCATTGTCATTAAGCCGAGTGAATTCACACCGAATAACGCCATCGCCTTTGCCAAAATTGTTGATGACATTGGTTTACCGCGCGGGGTCTTTAATCTGGTGCTGGGACGCGGTGAAACGGTCGGTCAGGAGCTGGCCGGAAACCCGAAGGTGGCGATGGTGAGTATGACCGGCAGCGTCGGCGCGGGCGAAAAAATTATGGCCGCAGCGGCCAAAAACATCACTAAAGTTTGTCTGGAGTTGGGTGGTAAAGCTCCGGCTATCGTGATGGACGATGCTGACCTTGAGCTGGCGGTGAAGGCCATTGTTGACTCGCGGGTGATCAATACCGGACAGGTATGCAACTGTGCTGAGCGCGTATACGTTCAGAAAGGTATCTATGACCAGTTCGTTAATCGTTTGGGTGAGGCGATGAAAGCCGTGCAGTTTGGCAATCCGGCCGAACGCAATGACATTGCGATGGGGCCGCTGATTAACGCCGCTGCGCTGGATCGTGTGGAGCAGAAAGTCGCACGAGCGGTGCAGGAAGGGGCCAGAGTGGTGCTGGGCGGTAAGGCTGTTGTCGGCAAAGGTTATTACTACCCGCCGACGTTACTGTTAGACGTGCGCCAGGAGATGGCGATTATGCACGAGGAGACGTTTGGTCCGGTGCTGCCAGTGGTAGCGTTTGATACGCTGGAACAGGCGTTGACAATGGCCAATGACAGCGACTACGGTCTGACCTCATCGATCTATACGCAGAATCTGAATACGGCAATGAAGGCGATTAAGGGGCTGAAGTTTGGCGAAACCTATATTAATCGTGAAAACTTCGAGGCGATGCAGGGCTTCCACGCTGGCTGGCGTAAGTCCGGGATTGGCGGGGCTGATGGTAAACATGGTCTGAACGAATACCTGCAAACGCAAGTGGTGTATCTGCAGTCCTAAGTTTTTCGCCGGGTGAGTCTGTACGCCACCCGGCGCAATCTTCACACTTTAGTGGCTACCCAGTTCATCATCATTTCCGGCCAGATTGCCAGCGGTAACCCTTGCGCATCACGAATACCAAATCCGTGCTTACCGCGTTCAAACAGATGCATTTCGACCGGAACGCCCTGCTCACGTAGCGCATTAAAGAAGACCAGGCTGTTTTCTACCTTCACCGCCGGATCGTCAATGGCGTGTAGCAGGAATGTCGGCGGCGTTGTGCTATCCACGCGTTCTTCCAGAGAATAGTGGCGCAGATCTTCCTTTTCTGGCTTAGCGCCAACCAGCTCAAGACGAGATCCCGGGTGACCGATGTCTTCGCGCAGAGTGACAACCGGGTACACCAGTGCCATAAACGCAGGGCGCGCAGGTTGCTCGTCTACGTTATCTATCGGCGTATAAACCGTTTCGGCAAACCGGGTTCCCAGACTGGCGGCCACGTGACCACCGGAAGAGAAGCCCAACACACCGATACGATCAGGGTTAATTTTCCATTCATGGGCGTTGGCGCGAATGTAGCGCATGGCGCGCTGGGCATCGGCCAGCGGCGCGTTTGCGCCTTCCTCATGGCCATCACCCGGCATGCGGTAGGTCATCACAAACAGGGTATAACCGCGAGCGTTAAAGAACGGTGCCAGTACGCTGCCTTCTTTATCCATCACCACGCGACGATAAGAGCCGCCTGGCGTGACAAGGATCCCTATGCCGTTAGGTTTTACGGGGGCATAAACGGTAATTTCCGGGGCGCGAATACCGGTGACCGCACGATCATACTGAGATGTTCCTGTATGTCGGGGTTCAGGCGTAAACACCGCATCGCTGTTTTTTGCTCCGGGGGCTTCACCCTGCGGCCAGAATGAGACGGTGGTGGCCTTAGCAACGGCTTGCTCCATCATGTTTTCTAACGTTTCACGACTCAGTGCTTCCATTACTATGCTCCCTCAGTGGCAAAGGTTAGCTATAGCACAGTCAGTGAATCGAAAACGGGGATAGACTCACAACGTATTGAATTCGCGGGAAATGAAAGAGGGCGGAGGCGAGCCTCCGCCAGAACATTAGAGCTTGATAAATTTATCCAGCGTACGAATAAGTTGGGTGACAAAACCGTATTCGTTATCGTACCAGGCGACTGTTTTTACCAGTTGCAGATCGCCCACTTCGGTAATTTCGGTTTGTGTCGCATCAAATACCGAACCGAAATGCGAGCCAATGACATCTGACGAGACGATTTCCTCATCGGTATAACCAAATGACTCATTGTCTTGCGTGGCTTTTTTCAGCGCGTTGTTGACCTCTTCAGCAGTGACTTTTTTCCCCAATACCGATACCAGTTCCGTGACGGATCCTGTTTTCACCGGAACACGCTGGGCGTGGCCTTTTAATTTTCCGCTCAATGCCGGAATGACCAGACCAATGGCTTTGGCGGCTCCGGTGGTATGGGGAATGATATTCTCCGCTGCTGCCCGTGAGGCGCGCAGATCTTTCCCGCGAGGTCCATCAACCAGCGACTGCGTTCCCGTGTAGGCGTGGATGGTGGTCATGGTGCCAAGCTGAATACCGAAGCTGTCGTGCAGGGCTTTCGCCATCGGTGCGAGGCAGTTAGTGGTGCACGATGCGACCGAGATAATCCGATCGTTCGCATCCATTGTATCGTCGTTGACGTTAAAGACGATGGTTTTCATATCGCCAGCCGGGGCGGATATCAGCACTTTTTTGGCCCCTGCATCCAGGTGCGCGTTGGCTTTTTCTATCGAGGTATAAAAACCGGTGCATTCGATGATTATCTCAGCGCCAGTCGTTTTCCACGGAATATTTTTGGCCTCTTTTTCTGCGTAAACCGCGATTTTTTTACCGTCGACAATCAGCGCGTCTTCGGTAAAGTCGATGCTCCAGGGAAACGGGCCGTAGTTTGAATCGTGCTTTAACAGATAGGCGAGAATTTTGGGCGAGGTGAGGTCATTAATGGCCACAACCTCCACGTTGCTTTTGACTTCCAGTAGTCGACGCAATACCAGACGACCGATACGACCAAAACCGTTAATGCCAATTTTACTCATGGTTTTCTCCTGTCAGAATGAGGCGGTACGACATATTTTCCCTACCAGGCTTAGTCCAGACAGGCATCCTCGGCAATAGCGGTTCTTGCGGTTAAGCGTAAGCGACTGAAAATGGGTGAACAAAAGTTAATGAATTTTTAACAAAAGCCCGTTATGTTGACGCATTATTGTTTTTATTCAGGAAGTGTTATGGGGAATAAGTATTCTGGCCTGCAAATCGGTATTCACTGGCTGGTCTTTTTGTTGGTTATTGTGGCGTACAGCGCCATGGAGTTTCGCGGATTTTTCCCGCGCAGCTATCGCCCCTTGTTCAACATGGTGCACGTATCCTGCGGTATCACTATTTTAACGCTGATGGTGGCGCGTCTGCTGGTCAGGCTGAAATACCCGGCTCCGCCGATTGTGCCAAAACCGAAGCCGATGATGACCGGAATGGCGCATCTGGGGCATCTGGTTATCTATCTGTTGTTTATTGTCCTGCCGATTATTGGGCTGGTGATGATGTACAACCGGGGTAACCCGTGGATTGCATTCGGCATCGTTATGCCGCATGCGGCAGAGGCCAACTTTGATTTAGTGGATATGCTGAAGTCCTGGCACGTGACGCTGGCAAACCTGGGTTATTTTGTTATTGCTCTGCATGCTGCTGCTGCCCTGATGCATCACTATTTCTGGAAGGATAATACGTTGTTGCGCATGATGCCGCGAAAACGCTCCTGAGGTAATGCCCCGCAAATGTGGGGCATTTTTTTAGCCGATTATTTTTCCAGACATCATAAAAGCTTATCGACAAGATGGTTAAACAACGCTCAATTCGCCACACTTGTCACTTGATCACTGTCTTCATTAAAACTACTGTATATAAATACAGTTATATGAGAGGCAGATTATTATGTTGTTTTTCCAGCCAGTTGAACACCGCGAAATCAAACACTTCCCGCTATTTAGCGATCTCGTGCCCTGCGGTTTTCCCTCTCCTGCGCAGGATTACGTTGAGAAACGTATCGATCTCAACGATCTGTTGGTGCAGCATCCCAGTGCAACCTATTTTGTTAAATCGTCTGGCGACTCCATGATGGGGGCAGGGATCGGTGCTGGCGACTTGCTGGTAGTCGACAGTGCCAGAAAAGCGGCCCACGGAGACATTGTGGTTGCTGCTATTGAAGGCGAATTCACCGTTAAGCGCCTGCAATTGCATCCGGTGGTGATGTTGAAGCCAGAGAACAGCGCCTACGCGCCGATCATGATCGGCAGCGAGGACACGCTGGATATATTTGGCGTAGTGACATTCATCATTAAATCTGCGGGCTGATTATGTTTGCGCTGGTGGATGTTAATTCATTTTATGCCAGCTGTGAGTCGGCATTCCGGCCCGATCTGAAGGGTAAACCCGTTGTCGTTCTTTCAAATAACGATGGCTGTGTCATTGCCAGTAGCGCGGAGGCAAAAGCGCTTGGCGTTAATATGGGCGCACCATATTTCAAACAGAAAGATCTGTTCAGGCGCTATGGCGTGTTCTGTTTTAGTTCGAACTACGAATTGTATGCGGATATGAGCAGCAGGGTGATGTCGATTCTGGAGGAGCTGTCGCCGCGCGTGGAGATGTACAGTATTGATGAAGCCTTTTGCGATTTAACGGGCGTGCGAAACTGCCGGGATCTGACGGATTTTGGTCGGGAAATCAGAGCAACCATTTTACAAAAAACACGCCTCAAGGTTGGGGTCGGTATCGCCCAGACCAAAACCCTGGCCAAGCTGGCTAACCATGCTGCCAAAAAGTGGCAGGAACAGACTGGCGGGGTGGTGGATCTCTCGAATATTGAGCGCCAGCGTAAGCTGATGACTGCGCTCCCGGTTGATGAAGTCTGGGGTGTTGGACGCCGTATCAGTAAAAAACTTGACGCTATGGGCATTAAAACGGTCTGCGACCTGGCAGATACCGATATTCGCTTTATCCGCAAACATTTCAACGTTGTGCTTGAGCGCACTGTGCGGGAATTGCGCGGTGAACCTTGCCTGGAGCTGGAGGAGTTTGCGCCAGTTAAGCAGGAAATTATCTGCTCAAGATCGTTTGGTGAAAAACTCACGGATTACAACGCGATGCGAGAGGCAATTTGTACCTATGCTTCACGTGCTGCGGAAAAGCTGCGCAGAGAGCACCAGTTCTGCCGGTTTATCTCTACGTTTATCAAAACCAGCCCATTTTCCCTGAATGAACCGTATTACGGTAACAGCGCATCGATAAAACTGCTGACACCAACCCAGGATAGTCGGGAAATTATAAGGGCGGCCACATGTAGCCTGGACGCAATATGGCGAGAGGGGCTACGTTATCAAAAAGCAGGGGTCATGCTGGGCGATTTTTTTAGCTCAGGTGTTGCACAGTTGAATCTTTTTGATGACAACGCTCCACGGCATAACAGCGATAAGCTGATGGCCGTTCTGGATACGCTCAATGCTGAAAAGGGTAAAGGAACGCTCTATTTTGCCGGACAAGGTATACAACAACCGTGGGCGATGAAGCGAGATATGCTCTCTCCGCGTTATACCACGAGATACAGTGATTTGCTGCGGGTTGGGTAGGGTTTGTTCATCATTGAATGGAGGGCCTTTTATTCGCCTGATAATCAGGTCTCGCAGCGCCGCAGCATATCACTGGGCCATTGAGAGAATAAGACCGCTGAATAACAGCGGCCTTATTGCTTTTATTTAGATTCTAATTCCGGTGCTTTTTCTTCAGTAAGTTCAACCTCACGGTACCAGCGAGGATGGTGTTTCTTCGCCCAGCGCCGACTCACTTTCCCTTCGATCATACCTTTAATTGAACCTTTTACCCAAAACGCCATGTACATATGGATCAGAATGGCGTGGATCAGCACAATGGCTGCTGTTGCGTGGATTAACAAACTCCAACGAACAATGTTAATTGAGAAATAATGGGCAAAGTAGGGCCTCCAGATAATAACGCCGGTAATCAGTAATACCAGAATTAGACTCATGATGCTCCAGAACATCATTTTCTGCCCTGCGTTGTATTTCCCCACATCAGCGACTTTATGCTCATTGCCTTTAAGTACCTCAACGATCCCTTTAATCCAGGGAAGGTCCTGTTTATCGGGAATGTTGTGGTGTACAAAACGGACGAACATAAACATCAGCACGATGAAAATCATCACCCCGAAAAACGGATGTAAAATTCGTCCCATTTGCGGTGTACCGAAAGTTTCGGTGAGCCATTGCAACGTCGGGAAGAACAGCGCAATACCGGAAAGCGACACCAGGAAGAAGCTTATTACCACCGTCCAGTGACAAGCACGGTCGATGAATTTGGTGCGCAGAATCTTTTTGCTTTTACTCATGACCGTTCTCCTCTTCATCATCATCCGTCTCTTTGTTTGGGCCGACTCCCACGTAGTGGTAAATCAGCCCGGCAAAGGTGGCGATAAATCCGGCGGCGGAGAGTGGTTTTAAAATCCCCTTCCAGAGGTTCACTGGTGCGGCGATTTTTGGCTCATCCGGCAGATTGTGGTACAGCGATGGTTGATCCGCGTGATGAAGTACATACATCACGTGGGTGCCGCCGACCCCTTGCGGGTTGTAGATGCCCGCATTGGCATAGCCGCGTTTTTTCAACTGCGCCACGCGAGTTTCCGCTACATTGAGCATCTCTTTTTTGGTGCCAAACTGGATAGCGCCGGTCGGACAAGTTTTCACGCAGGCCGGTTCCTGGCCCACGCTGACCCGGTCAACGCACAGCGTACATTTGTAGACCCGGTTATCTTCGGGATTAAGTCGCGGAATATTGAACGGGCAGCCAGCAATGCAGTAGCCACAGCCAATACAGTGCTCGGACTGAAAGTCGACAATCCCGTTGGCATACTGAATGATTGCTCCAGCGGATGGACAGGCTTTCAAACAGCCGGGATCGGCGCAGTGCATGCAGCCGTCTTTGCGGATCAGCCATTCCAGCTTGTCGTTCTGGGTGGTTTCGCTAAAGCGCATCACTGTCCAGGACTTAGCGCTGAGATCGGTCGGGTTGTCATAGACGCCGTTGCAGTAGCCCACTTCATCGCGAATATCGTTCCACTCTGAGCAGGCGACCTGGCAGCCTTTACAGCCAATACAGGTAGTGACATCAATTAATTTTGCCACTTCTGCACGGTAATCCCGCGCCTGGGGCGGCGGCGTGATGCTGTTCGTCGCCGAGCGTTTAATAATATCTTGTGATTGCATAGCCATGAGTTCCCTTCCTTACGCTCGCTCGATGTTGACCAGAAACGCTTTATACTCCGGTGTTTGCGAGTTCGCGTCACCCACCGATGGCGTTAACGTATTGGCGAGGAACCCTTTGCGTGTGGCGCCTTCAAAGCCCCAGTGACAAGGGATACCGATAGTATCGACCGGCTTACCATCGATCGTCAGCGTTTGCAGACGTTTGGTGACCACCGCCTTCGCTTTGATAAAGCCGCGTTTCGACATCACTTTCACCGTATCACCTGCCGCAATGCCTTTTTTGCTCGCCAGCGCCTCACCGATTTCGATGAATTGATCGGGTTGAGCAATGGCGTTGAGCAGCGCATGTTTGGTCCAGTGGCGGAACAGCTCGGTAATGGAGTAAGTTGTGGCGACGTACGGGAAGGCATCCGCTTTACCCATATTGGCGATATCGTCATGGTAGATACGCGCAACCGGGCTGGATACGACATCCGGGTGCAGCGGGTTGGTACCAATAGGCGACTCAATGGGTTCGTAATGTTCCGGGAATGGCCCGTCGTTCATTTTGTCGATGGAGAACAGACGCGCTACGCCTTCCGGATTCATGATAAACGGACCAACGTTGCTGCCCGGTGCGGCCTGGCCGTAGTCGGCTACGTCCATACCGACCCATTTTTTGCCATTCCAATGCAGCAGGGTTCGTTTGGGATCCCACGGTTTTCCTGATGGATCGGCCGAAGCGCGATTGTAGAGAATACGGCGGTTGGCAGGCCATGACCACGCCCAGCCTGGTGTGCAGCCCAGACCATACGGATCGCTGTTGTCGCGATTGGCCATCTGGTTGCCTTGTTCTGTCCAGCTTCCGCAGTAGACCCAGCAGAAACTGCTGGTCGAGCCGTCATCGCGCAACTGTGCAAAGCTGCTGAGCTGCTGGCCTTTTTTGGCTATAAGCTGGCCTTTGTCATCATAAAGGTCTTCAAGCGCCTGGCCATTTGCTTCACGCGCAATCTCTTCTGGGTGTGGGTCGTATGGATCTTTATAATTCCAGGCAATATTCAACAAGGGTTGCGGATTCGCTCCACCTTCCTGTTGATACAACTCGCGCAGCCGCATAAACAGGCGACCGAGGATCTTCCCGTCATGTAAGGCTTCACCTGGTGGTTCTGCCGCAGCCCAGTGCCATTGCAACCAACGCCCAGAGTTAGCGATTGAACCATTTTCTTCAGCAAAGCAGGAAGAGGGCAGACGGAAAACTTCGGTCTGAATATCTGCCGGGTTTACATCGTTCATCTCGCCATGATTTTGCCAAAAATTGGACGACTCAGTGACCAGCGGATCGATAACCACCATATATTTCAGTTTTGAAAGCGCGCGAGTTGATTTGTTTTTATCCGGAAACGCCGCCAGCGGATTGAAGCCCTGAACGATGTAACCATTAATCTTCCCTTCGAGCATCAATTCAGCCTGGGTCATTACGTCATACAGGCGATCCCATTTAGGTAGCCAGTCGTAGCCCCAGTTATTTTCCACTGTTGCATTGTCGCCCCAGAAACTTTTCATCATGCTAACAAAGAACTTCGGCGTATTTTGCCAGTAATTGACCTCATTCACGCCTAGCGCAGGCGGCGTGATTTGCGAAATATAGGTCTGGTCGTCTGTCTGTTTTTCCGACGGCAGCGGCATATAGCCCGGCAGGTTCGTCGACAACAAGCCAAGATCGGTATAGCCCTGAATATTGGAGTGGCCACGTAAGGCGTTAACGCCACCGCCCGCCATGCCTATATTGCCCAGTAGCAACTGGAGCATAGCGGCGGCGCGGATAATCTGTGCCCCGGCGGAGTGGTGTGTCCAACCCAGCGCATACAGAATAGTCGCGGTGCGGTCAGGCACGCTGGTGCTGGCGAGAATTTCGCAGATACGATTGAAATCTGCCACTGAGGTCCCACACAACCGGTTAACCATTTCTGGCGTATAGCGGTCGACGTGGGCTTTCAGCAAATTCCACACGCAGCGTGGGTGAGACAATGTTTCATCACGCAGGGCATTACCCTGTTCGTCAAGCTGATAGAACCAGCTCGATTTATCGTACTGGCGTTTTTTGTCGTCATAGCCACTGAACAAGCCGTCGTCGAACTGATAGTCATCACGGATAATCAGGCTGGCGTTGGTGTAATGGCGCACATAGTCGTGCTGCACCTGGTCGTTTTCCAGCAGATAACGGATTACACCGAGCAGGAATGCGGTGTCGGAACCAGCGCGTATTGGCGCATACAGATCGGCGACGGCGGCGCTACGGTTAAAACGCGGGTCGACAACCACCACGGTGGCGTCGTTTTTAGTTTGCGCTTCGACTACCCATTTAAAGCCTACCGGATGTGCCTCAGCGGCATTACCGCCCATAATAAGCACTACGTTGGCATTTTTAATATCGACCCAGTTGTTGGTCATCGCACCACGTCCAAACGTTGGTGCAAGAGCAGCAACGGTGGGACCATGACATAATCGTGCCTGACAGTCGATAGCGACCATACCTAGTCCGCGAGCAAATTTACCGTCGAGGATCCCGGTTTCATTACTTGCCGCTGAGGAGCATAGCATGCCCGTGGTGGACCATCGGTTGACGGTAACGCCCTGGGCATTTTTCTCAATAAAGTTGGCATCGCGGTCATCTTTCATAAGTCGGGCAATACGATTAATCGCATCATCCCAGCTAATACGCTGCCATTTATCCGAACCCGGTGCACGATATTCGGGATACTGCAGACGGGTTTCACTATGAATATAATCCAGCACGCCAGCGCCTTTAGGGCACAACGATCCACGGCTCACCGGATGATCCGGATCGCCCTCAATATGGTAGATACTTTCTTTGACGTTTTTGGCTGTATCGCCAAGGCTGTACATCAGCATGCCGCAGCCTACTGAGCAGTACGTACAGTTATTACGTGTCTCTTTTGCTTTTAAGAGTTTGTATTGACGGGTTTCCGCGTGAACGGAAAAAGATGATAAGAATCCGAGAGATGCAACAGTTGTTCCTGCCATACCGCCCGCGCAGATTCGAAAGAACTGCCTCCGGCTGAGCTCCATTTTTTTCTCCAGCTTAAACTTAAGACATGAAAAAGTATGGTTATTGTAAGGTTAAATTGTTTTATAAACCATTAACTTTTAGTGGTTATTGACGTGAGAGAATATTAATGCTGTAAGCCTGGGTTATGGATTGGTAAAAATTGATCATGTCAGGTTGGTTGCCGATACGTACGGCGAACTGAATCTTTTTGACGACAACCTAACGCCGCGGGGTAACAGCGATAAACTGATGGAGGTATCTGGGAAAAGGGTAAAGGAACGCTCTACTTTGCCGGACAAGGGATACAGCAACCGTGGGCGATGAAGAGAGACATGCTTTCACCACGTTATACAACGATTTGCTACGAGTAGTTTGATAGCCAAACCGAAAACAAGGAGTTCATTCCACTCAACCGAACTTATCCATAGTCTATATTTTGACCTTTACAGACGATCAAACAAAAATTATAGATTCCTGAACATATAGGCATATAAATAACAAGGTTATAAAGGTCGTGATTTCTACAACACAGGACCTCTGGATATGATGGATAAACTATACCAATATGTTTCAACGAAAGAAAACGTGGGAATAAATCTTTGTCGCATTTCTATTGCCATTGTATTTATGTGGATAGGATTGTTGAAGTTCATTCCCTATGAAGCAGATAGCATCGTTCCTTTTGTAGCTAATAGCCCATTTATGTCTTTCTTTTATAACGATCCGAGTAATTATACTCAGTTCATGAACCATGAAGGCGAATTAATAGAGGCTAACCGCGCATGGCATCATGCGAATAATACTTATGGGTACTCTACCGGACTTGGTATTGTTGAAGTCATTTTTTCATTATTGATTCTTGCTCATTATGTATCACCAAAAATCGGTTTTTGGGGGGCAACACTTGCCTTCTTAACTCCTTTTGTCACTCTGACATTCCTGATATTTACACCAGAAACATGGGTAAGTGGCCAGGATTCTCACACCGGGTTTCCCTATCTTTCTGGCGCCGGGCGACTGGTCTTAAAAGACACGATAATGATGGCTGCGGGTCTTATTGCGATGGTGCATTCTGCCAAATGTATCCTTGCACAGAATCAGCACGAGAGAGATTATACCGGCAAAGTATCCGCTGGTCTTAGATAGCTTTCCAGACTATCGTTAAATTAAGGATGTTGTGATGCTTCGGTCTCTAAAAAATATATTTATTACAGCTGCACTGTATCTGCTTATGACGGTAACCAGTCATGCTGCCAACACCAGGAATACTATGATCAAAACGTATAGTACTTATAATTACCAGCAGACCAGAGAGCATCTCATTGCTGCCATTGAGAGTAATAATCTTGTTTTTTTTGGAGAATTTGATCATGCGAAAGAGGCTAAAAATGCTGGACTAACCATGTTACCCACAACCGTCATTATTTTTGGCAATCCTAAAGGTGGCACATCATTAATGCAGGCATATCCTGATATGGCGCTCGATCTTCCCTTTAGAGTATTGATTCGGGAAGAGTCGGATGGACGTGTAGTCGTTGGATATCATCCGGTTGAGATATTACAGACTTATGGACCAGATACTGCGGCAATTCAACCCTTAAAAAATCTGGAAAAATTAGTTCAGAAAGCCATTCAGTGACCTGGCGACCAGGGTTCATCTGACGAGGCCTGGTCGTCACCCTCTCATTAAATAGATGTTAGTTTTTTACAATTACATAAAAATTCTGATAGTATACCCCCCTATAGTATATGGAGGGCGTATGCCGCATTCACCCGAAGATAAAAAACGCATTCTCACTCGTGTACGCCGTATTCGCGGTCAGGTTGATGCGCTTGAGCGCGCACTGGAATCTGGCGAACCATGCCTGGCGATCCTGCAACAAATTGCCGCCGTACGCGGCGCATCCAATGGTCTGATGGGCGAAATGGTTGAGATCCACCTGAAAGATGAACTGGTCAGTGGGGAGACAACACCAGACCAGCGAGCTGTGCGCATGGCTGAGATCGGCCATCTTCTGCGTGCTTATCTAAAATAACACCATCACCTTGCAATAATGGGAAGAGACAAATGAAATCACGTGCAGCAGTTGCATTTGGCCCCGGCCAACCGTTAAAAATTGTTGAAATCGACGTCGCACCACCAAAGAAAGGTGAAGTGCTGGTTAAAATTACCCACACCGGCGTGTGCCATACTGACGCTTTTACGCTCTCAGGCGACGATCCGGAAGGCGTGTTCCCGGCGGTACTGGGCCATGAAGGCGGCGGCATTGTGGTTGAAGTGGGGGAAGGCGTCACCAGCCTGAAACCGGGCGATCATGTGATCCCGCTGTACACCGCAGAGTGCGGCGAGTGCAAGTTCTGTAAATCGGGTAAAACTAACTTGTGTCAGGCCGTGCGGGCGACACAGGGCAAAGGTCTGATGCCTGATGGCACAACGCGCTTCTCGTATAACGGCGAGCCGATTTATCACTATATGGGCACCAGTACCTTCAGCGAATATACCGTTTGCGCAGAGATCTCGCTGGCGAAGGTTAACCCGCAGGCTCCGCTGGATAAAGTGTGTCTGCTGGGATGTGGCGTGACCACCGGTATCGGAGCGGTCCATAACACCGCGAAAGTGAAGGAAGGCGATACCGTAGCCGTATTTGGTCTGGGCGGTATTGGCCTGGCGGTGATTCAGGGCGCAGTGCAGGCAAAAGCCGGGCGTATTCTGGCTGTTGATACCAATCCGGAGAAATTCAAATTGGCTGGTGAAATGGGCGCGACCGATTTCATCAACCCAAACGATTACGATAAGCCGGTGCAGGACGTGATTGTTGAGCTCACCGACGGTGGCGTGGACTTTAGCTTTGAGTGTATCGGCAACGTTAACGTGATGCGTGCGGCGCTGGAGTGTTGCCATAAAGGGTGGGGCGAAAGCATCATCATTGGGGTGGCGGGTGCCGGTCAGGAGATCAAAACACGTCCGTTCCAGTTAGTAACCGGTCGCGTGTGGCGCGGTTCCGCGTTTGGCGGCGTAAAAGGGCGCACTCAGTTGCCGGGTATGGTCGAAGAAGCAATGAGCGGAAAAATTCAGTTAGATCCGTTTATTACGCATCGCCTGCCTCTGGAGCAGATTAACGAAGCGTTCGATTTAATGCATCAGGGTAAATCCATCCGTACCGTTATCCATTTTGGTGATAACTGATTCATTGGCCAGCGGATTTCACCGCTGGCACTTTCCTGAATTTTTTAGAATTATGTTGTGAAAGTGTGACGAATCCGGCGCTTTTCACGGTAAGTAAACTTCCCGGATTGCCGATGACTATCTAACGGGCGTGTTTTCACGCATAAACCCTACAAGAGAGTCGACGGTCATGGACAACACTACATCGATGCAAGCCCTGCATAAACTGGGCTTTCTGCATCAAATCCGACTGGTTCCGCTGTTTTCCTCCATTCTCGGTGGCATCCTTCTGCTATTCGCCTTAAGTTCCGGGCTGGCAGGTTATTTTCTTATGCAGGCCGATCGCGATCAGCGCGATGTAACCGATGAGATTCAGGTCCGGATGGGGTTATCTAACAGCTCTAACCACTTACGCACCGCGCGTATCAACATGATCCATGCTGGTGCGGCGAGCCGTATTGCTGAAATGGATGACATGAAGGCCAATATTGCCGAGGCAGAAAAACGTATTAAGCAATCGCAGGACGGTTTCAATACTTATATGGCTCGTGCGGTGAAAACTACTGCCGGAGAGGCGTTAGACGCTGAACTGAGCGCCAATTTCAAAGCCTATATCGATGGCTTACAGCCTATGCTCAAGTACGCTAAAAACGGCATGTTCGAGGCGATCATCAACCATGAAAATGAACAGGCCAGACCGCTGGACTCTGCTTACAACAAGGTATTGTTAAAGGCGATCGATATTCGTACCGCCAGGGCGAATCAGTTAAGCGAACAGGCGCACCAACGTACACAGCTTGGCATGGCCTTTATGCTGGGGGCATTCGTTCTTGCGCTGGCACTGACCGTGATGACGTTTATTGTTCTGCGCCGTACCGTTATTCATCCTCTGTTACGTGCGGCCCAGCGCATTGAGCAAATTTCAGAAGGGGACCTGACAATGCCAGAGGAACCCACCGGGCGCAGCGAAATTGGGCGCCTGAGCCGTCATCTGCAGACAATGCAACGGTCGCTGGCGAAAACAGTGGGCACGGTACGTCAGGGCGCGGAAGAAATCTACCGCGGTACCAGTGAGATTTCGGCGGGTAATACCGATCTGTCTTCACGTACCGAACAACAGGCCGTGGCGATTGAACAAACGGCGGCCAGCATGGAAGAGCTGACGGCTACGGTGAAGCAAAACGCCGACAACGCGCATCATGCGAGTACGCTGGCGGAAGATGCGTCCGGCAAGGCCAGCCGGGGCGGTCAGATGGTCTCTGGTGTGGTGAAAACCATGGGCAATATCTCAACGAGCTCGAAGAAAATCTCTGAAATTACCGCCGTTATTAACAGCATTGCCTTCCAGACCAATATCCTGGCGCTGAACGCGGCGGTTGAGGCGGCGCGGGCAGGAGAGCAGGGGCGTGGGTTTGCAGTGGTGGCTAGTGAGGTCCGTACGCTGGCAAGCCGCAGCGCTCAGGCGGCAAAAGAGATAGAAGGATTGATCAGCGAATCAGTCCGACTGATTGACCAGGGTTCCGGAGAAGTGGTCGCGGCGGGCAATACTATGACGGATATTGTCGATGCGGTAAAACGCGTGACCGACATTATGCTGGAAATTGCGGCGGCCTCTGATGAACAAAGCCGGGGCATCGTCCAGGTAAGCCAGGCGATTTCAGAGATGGATAAGGTCACGCAGCAAAACGCCTCATTGGTTGAAGAAGCATCGGCTGCTGCGGCCTCTCTTGAAGAGCAGGCCGCACGCTTAACGGAAGCCGTCGGCACATTCCGTTTAACCGGGACAAGCGCAATTAAACGCGTTCCGGTAACCACTACGCCGGGTCATTCACGTCCGCAGGCGGCAACGGCCAGCGGCGATAATTGGGAAACGTTTTAATCATCAATAAAGGGACCATCTGGTCCCTTTATTTTTGGCATCAAAACGGTACGGTTTTGCGTATTGCGGCGATAAGGATCTGCGAGGCCTGAGAGAGTTGCACATCGACACGAGTAAGAATCCCGATGGGTTCACCCGCCCCGTGGGTAGGTATCGGCAACGACACCAGCGTCGCCTGGCGTAAATCCTCTCTAACCGCACCTGAAGGGACAAACCATACATAGTCGTAATCAACCGTCAGTTGGCGGGAGAGCGATGCTGAAAGTGTTTCAATGCAGCCTGGCGGCATTTTACAACCCTGACTTTGCAACAATGCTTCTGCGTGCTGGCGAGGCGCGGTTCCTTTTGGCGAAACCACCACCGGCCACTCCATTACCCGACTTAATGTGATGGTTTCCTGCAACAACGGGTGGTTAGGGCGCACGACCAGTTTAAGTGATTCCAGAAACAACAATTCATAATTCAGACCGACCATCAATTCCGGATCGGCCATGCGACCAATGCCAAGGTCGATTTCCCCGGATTTTAAACCTGCCAGAATCATCGGATTGCTCATGGTGGCGACTTGTAGCGTGGTCTCCATTTGCTGCTTGTGGAAAGGACCAATTACCGCAGGCAGAATGCCCAGTGCCGCGGTGGGTAAGGCCCCAATCCGTACGACATCAGTCTGCGATTCTTCGCGCTGATTTAACGCTTGCCCGGCAGTGTTGAGCGCATCCAGCACTCTTACCGCGTGGGTAAGAAACTGCTCTCCTGGCAGCGTTAACTGCGCGCCAAGGCGGCCACGCTCAAAGAGCCGGGTCCCGGTCAATTGCTCCAGTTCATTTAGCGTTTTGGAGAGAGCCGGTTGACTCAGGTTAAGGGTCTCAGCCGCGCGCCCCAACGTTCCCTGCTGTGCAACGGCGACAAAAGTATGAAGGTGGCGCAAGCGAATGCGCTGATTGAACAGAACATTTTTTTCCATAAGCGATGTTAAAAACAGAGCCGTATCGGTGACAAGTAAAGTTGTTTGTTTTTGATAACCTGATAGCAAAATATTATTAACATTTATCATGTTTTACTTACAACTGATTTATTTTGCTTATGTTTTGTACAGCGTTGCTGGGTGGTGGGATCATGGAAGGGAGTATGTTCAGTCGTTATACTTTGGTTATTGTTTACTTTTGAACGATTTCTCTTCACAAGGCACTGATGAATGATACATGTAATAGGGCACCTTAATCCCGATAGCGATGCCATCTGCACCGCCGCAATGACGGCTCGTTGGCTTAGTTTACGTGGCCAGCAGGCGACGGCATGGCGTTTGGGCGAGCCTAACCGCGAAACGCAGTTTATCTTTGAGCATGCGGGGCTGACGATGCCTGAACGGTTGACGTTTGAACTGACCGATCGTGATGTCTGGCTGGTCGATTTCACCGAGCCTGCCCAGGGGCCGGAATCGTTGACAGAAAGTAACGTGGTGGGAATTATCGATCATCACCGACTTGGTGGGTTAGTCACCCGTCTGCCACCGGAAGTGTGGGTGAAGCCCGTCGGCAGTAGCGCAACCCTGCTGTGGCAACTGATGACGGAAGATGAACGCAACCAGTTATCTTCCGCTGAGGCTATTTTACTGCTTGGCGCCGTATTGAGTGACACTGTCACGCTTCGTTCACCAACGACCACCACTGACGATCGCCTGGCGGTTGATGCGCTGGCCCAAAAAACCGGAGTGGATCTTGACGCTTTCAGTCGCGACCTGCTGTCAGCCAAAACAAGCGTGGAAGGGATGAGCGCCCGCGAACTTTTGCAGAAAGACATTAAAACCTTCACCATCCATGGACATTCAGTCTGTGTAGCGCAGCTTGAACTGTATGCGCTGCAACAGGTGGATGCGGTGCTGGACGATCTCCGTCAGGAAATGGGGCGCTATGCAGAGGAAAAGAATGCTGCGTTGGTCGTGCTGATGCTCACCGACATCAATCTGGGTGACACCAGCCTGTGGTTTGCTGGAGCAGAACTTTCAGACATCCCGCAACCCTGCAAGGTAGAAGGTATGCTTAGCCGTAAAAAACAGATGCTCCCCTGGCTGGAAAGTCATTTGAAACCCCGTCAGTAGGTACTGTTCATCGTTTATATGGGTGGGAAGTTTACGCGGGGTCACACTTTGTAAATTCTTCCCACCGGAGTCAGCGGTGTTTTCTACACTCCAGGTAATATTCACTGGAGGCATGACATTATGGCGAACACCATCACGGCAGATGAGATTCGGGAACAATTTTCGCAGGCAATGTCAGCAATGTACCAGCAGGAAGTCCCGCAATACGGCACGTTGCTGGAACTTGTCGCTGATGTGAATCTGGCGGTACTGGAAAATAATCCGACGCTGCATGAAAAACTGGCGAATGCGGATGAACTGGCCCGGCTAAACGTTGAGCGCCATGGCGCTATTCGAGTGGGTACCGCGCAGGAGCTTTCTACGCTGCGCCGAATGTTTGCCGTTATGGGCATGTATCCGGTGAGTTATTACGATCTCTCCCAGGCAGGCGTCCCCGTACATTCCACAGCCTTTCGTCCCATCGACGATGCCTCGCTATCGCGCAACCCGTTTCGGGTATTCACCTCGTTATTACGGCTCGAACTAATCGAAAACGCCGCGCTGCGGCAAAAAGCCGCTGAGATCCTCGCGAAACGCGATATTTTCACTCGCCGTTGTCACGAGCTGCTGGATGAATTTGATGCGCAGGGCAGTTTTACATCTGAACAGGCGCAAGAGTTTGTGCATGAAGCGCTGGAAACATTCCGCTGGCATCAGCACGCCACGGTCGATGAAGAGACCTATCACGCATTGCATAACGAACATCGGCTGATTGCTGATGTAGTGTGTTTCCCCGGTTGCCATATAAACCACCTGACGCCGCGTACGCTGGATATCGACCGGGTGCAGTCGATGATGCCGGAATGCGGCATTGAACCGAAAATACTGATTGAAGGGCCGCCACGCCGCGAGGTGCCCATTTTATTACGTCAGACGAGTTTCAAAGCGCTGGAAGAACCGGTGTTGTTTGCCGGTGAAATGCGCGGCACTCACACGGCACGTTTCGGTGAAATCGAACAGCGCGGTGTGGCCCTGACGCCGAAAGGCAGAGCGTTATACGACGAATTGCTGAATAAAGCGGGAACGGGGAAAGACAATCTGACGCACCAGTTACATCTTCAGGAGGTGTTCAAGGCGTTCCCGGACAGTGAGTTTCTGCTGCGCCAGCAGGGACTCGCCTGGTTTCGTTATCGACTGACGCCATCAGGCGAAGCGCATCGCCAGGCAATCCGTCCGGATGACGACCCGCAACCGCTCATTGAGCGAGGGTGGCTGGTTGCGCAACCCATCACCTACGAAGATTTTTTACCGGTGAGCGCCGCAGGGATTTTCCAGTCCAATCTGGGGAATGAAACGCAGGCTCGCAGCCACGGGAATTCCAGCCGCGACGCGTTTGAACAGGCGCTGGGTTGCGCGGTTTATGATGAGTTTACGCTGTATCAGGAGGCGCAAGAGCGAAGTAAACGTCGGTGTGGTTTACTTTAATGGAATTTACATGGGATTCGGTCTGTTCCCATCGACATAAAATATTTTCGATTTTGTACAGATAATCGGCGACCAACAATTGGATTATTAATGAATTTTGTCTAGAGTGAGCGGTCAGAAATGTGCACTCTCTTGCCGCTGATTTTGACCGGCGCGGGACCATTTACACGACCAGAAGGACTCACTTTCAGGCATGAATCGCAGACGATTTATTAAAGGTTCAATGGCAATGGCCGCCGTGTGCGGAACCAGTGGTATTGCATCACTCTTTTCCCGCGCCGCCTTTGCGGCAGAGTCTGACATTGCAGACGGAAAAACCGTACGTTTTGATTTTTCCGTTCTGCAATCGATGGCCCATGACTTAGCACAGAAACCCTGGGGCGGCGCACCGCGCGCGTTACCGGACACGCTGGCGAAACTGACGCCGCAGGCCTACAACAGCATTCAATATGACGCAGAGCAGTCTCTGTGGAACAACGTTGAAAATCGTCAGCTTGATGCGCAGTTCTTCCACGTGGGAATGGGTTTTCGTCGCCGTGTACGCATGTTCTCGGTTGATGGCAGTACGCATATGGCGCGTGAAATTCACTTCCGTCCGGAACTGTTTAAATATAACGATGCGGGCGTGGATACCAAACAGCTGGAAGGGCAGACTGACCTCGGATTCGCCGGGTTCCGTGTTTTTAAAGCGCCAGAACTGGCCCGCCGCGATGTCGTTTCTTTCCTGGGAGCCAGCTATTTCCGCGCCGTGGATGACACCTATCAGTACGGTTTATCGGCCCGCGGTCTGGCGGTAGATACCTACACCGACAGCAAAGAAGAGTTTCCTGATTTCACCTCTTTCTGGTTCGAGACGGTTAAACCGGGCGCAACCTCCTTTACCGTGTATGCACTTCTCGACAGCCCAAGCGTAACCGGTGCATTCAAGTTCGTGATCCACTGCGAGAAAACGCAGGTGATTATGGATGTACAAAACCACATCTATGCGCGCAAAGACATCAAGCAGCTCGGCATTGCGCCGATGACCAGCATGTTCAGCTGCGGCAACAATGAGCGTCGGATGTGCGACACTATTCACCCGCAAATTCATGACTCCGATCGTCTGGCGATGTGGCGGGGCAATGGCGAGTGGATCTGCCGCCCGCTGAATAACCCGCAAAAGCTGCAGTTCAACGCCTATACCGATAACAACCCGAAAGGGTTTGGCTTGCTGCAACTCGATCGCGACTTCTCCCATTACCAGGACATCATGGGCTGGTATAACAAGCGTCCAAGCCTGTGGGTCGAACCGCGCAACCAGTGGGGCAAGGGGACCATCGGCCTGATGGAGATCCCGACGACCGGCGAAACGCTGGATAACGTTGTCTGCTTCTGGCAGCCTGAGAAGAAGATCAAAGCCGGCGATGAGCTGGAATTCAAATATCGCCTGTACTGGAGTGCTCAGCCGCCGGTGCGTTCACCGCTGGCTCGCGTGATGGCGACCCGGACAGGCATGGGCGGTTTTCCGGAAGGATGGGCGCCGGGCGAGCACTACCCGGAAAAATGGGCGCGCCGTTTTGCCGTTGATTTTGTTGGTGGCGATCTAAAAGCTGCTGCGCCGAAAGGCATTGAACCGGTGATTACGCTCTCAAGCGGTGAAGCGAAACAGATTGAGATCCTCTACGTGGAACCAATCGACGGTTATCGCATTCAGTTTGACTGGTATCCGACCTCTGACTCAACCGATCCGGTAGATATGCGTATGTTCCTGCGTTGTCAGGGTGACGCCATCAGCGAAACCTGGCTGTATCAGTACTTCCCACCAGCGCCGGATAAACGTCAGTACGTTGACGACCGCGAGATGCGTTAATCACTCTCTTTACGGCTCTCCTGATGGGGAGCCGTATCTGCATTCATCCTCATAACGATTCTGTACACTATTTACTCGATCCTGTTCGCATTTTTCTGTATGGCAAATGGGTACTCTGTGAGTGTGTATTTCTTATACACGTTCTTGTCCACTAACAGGGAGAAAGTATGTTTCCAGAATATAGAGACCTTATTTCCCGACTGAAATCCGAGAACCCTCGCTTTCTGTCCTTATTCGAAAAACACAACAGCCTTGATCATGAGATCTCCAGACTGGAAGGTTCGGATGGTCGGGGGTATAGCTTGGACATTGTTCGTCTTAAGAAACAGAAACTCCACCTGAAGGAAGATTTGCTCAAAATTTTGCAAAGAGAGAGTGTCAGTGAGAGCTAAGTAGAATGGCGCTTGCTGTGTAAAAGGGCTTCCAGCGAGAAAAGGAAGCCCTTCCTGTTTTAGGTGTTAATCGACCATCACGCGTTTGTTCGTCGCCCCCCAGAGGATCGACATTTCAGTGAACAGCGCGCCGCTAATTTCTTCGACTTCTTCTGCGCTAACCTGCGCATTTCCCTGTTTACCGAACAGCACCACTTCATCGCCAGATGCAACCTGCGGTAAATCGGTCACATCGACGATCACGGTATTCATGGATGTTTTACCCAGTACCGGAACCCGCTGGCCGCGGATCAGCACGTGTCCCGCGTTACTGAATACACGGCGATAACCATCGGCATAACCTGTCGGGATATTGGCCAGAACGGAATCACGTTTAAGGGTATAGGTTCTGTCATATCCGACGGTGTTTCCTTTGGGGTAATGGTTTACCGACGCGATGGCGGATTTAAATGTCATGACGCGTTTGTATTCGGTGCTGGCGATGGTATCGCCATAAAAAATACCGCCAACACGGACCATGTCGAGCCAGGATTCAGGAACGGTCAGGGTGGCGAACGTATTCGCAACATGCAGGGTGACATCTTCGCGCTTAAGCCCGGTAATTTTCAGTACCTGGGCCGATTGCGTATTGAAACGGGCCAAATCTCGTCTAACCACCGCAGCATCTTCTTCCGGGAAATGCGACATGATGCCAACAATTTTCAGGCCGGGTAATGCGGAAATGGCGCGGGCTTCTTCCAGACCTGCAGCGGTACTGACTTCCAGACCGTTACGCGACATACCGCCAGAGTTCAGTGCCAGATGAATACGAATAGTTTTACCTTTCTCCTGAGCAATGGCACTCAGACGCTTAGCCATATCCAGATTACCGATCAGCTCTTCGGTATCGAAGTCCGCTGCCTGGCGCATCTCTTTTTCCGTCGCGTTGCGAACGCGCATGAGCTGTGATGTATAGCCTGACCGGCGAACGGTTCTAATCTCCTCATTGCTGGCGATGCCAATACATTGCACGCCGTTTTGCATCATCACCGGTGTTACCAGTGAGAGATCGTGGCCATACGCGTCTCCTTTAAGAATGGCGCACATCCGGGTTTTATCTGCCAGCAGTTGCTGAACTTTATGAATGTTATATTCCAGTGCGCTACGGGAAATTTCCAGCGTGGTATTATCCACGACCTGTTGCTGATTGACTGCAAAGGGAACGGGGCCTGCTTGAGTGGAGGAAACGGGTTGGTGACAGGCGGTAATCAGTAAAAGCGGAATAAGTGCTAAACGACCCAAAGGTGCTGCCATGCTTGCTCCTTAGCAATAAAGTGAAAGTGTTATTGTCATCATTACGGTCTATCCATGAAGGGATACCCGGATCACCAGAGTAACGGGTTCCACGCCAGAGATTCTTTCTAAGTGATTGCTGTTACAGCATAAAAATAAGACTTCCCCGACTCTAAACAGAGTAATATCGGCTACTGCCAGTCAGAAATGCCCCGTTTACGATTGCAAAGGAGATAAACATGTCAGAAATAATAATCGTTAGTGACGCGCTGGAACTGCGTGCCGTCGAAGAACAACACGTCACCCCTCTGCATCAATTGGTGCTTAAAAATAAAGTCTGGCTCCAGCAGTCGCTGAACTGGCCGCAGTTTGTGACTTCTGTGGAGGACACCCGCAAGAATGTGCAGGGCAATATGATGTTGCACCAGCGCGGCTACGCCAAAATGTTCCTTATTTTCGAACAAGGGGAGGTGGCTGGCGTTATCTCGTTTAACCAGATAGAACCGCTGAACAGAGCCGCTTATATTGGTTATTGGCTGGACGAAGATCACCAGGGCAAAGGTATTCTGTCTCAGGCGCTACAGGCATTGATTCAGCATTATGCGCAGCGCCAGGAGATTCGCCGCTTCGTGATTAAATGTCGTGTAGATAACGTCAAGAGCAACCAGGTGGCGTTGCGTAATGGCTTTCAACTGGAAGGATGCTTACGACAAGCGGAGTTCCTCAATGGCGATTACTATGATGTGAATCTCTATGCCCGCATCATTGATGACTCTTCAGAATAAACCGGCGATAGGGGTGCGCGTAATACGTTGTTCGCCGTTGATCACTTTTGGCCCGCGCAGATGGATCGCATCGCCATCAAAGGCTTCAACTTGGGCCTGACCGGTTATCTCAATATGATGCTCGATCAGCACTTCACCCAGAATACAGGCGTGGCCTTCAATCAGGATGTGCCCATCCAGCAGAATTGGGCCGCCGCGTAATTTTGCATGCCCCCCGACCAGCACATGGTGTTTCAGCACACAATTACCTTCAACCTCCGCGTGTTCCGCCACCTGCGAGCTATAGCGCAGGGTAGGAATGGCGTCTTCATCAGTTCCGGCGATGACACGCGCATGTCCATAGACTTTAGCGCAATCGCAGATCCAGACATTATTCTCTTCGTTACCTTCTACCCGTGCAAAATCAAAAACTTCAGCCCGATGTTCTATAAAGGCATAGTTAATCATCGCATCACCATAGATCTGCACCTGATGCACCACGCGTGAATTGCTGACTGTCGCCCGATCGTAAATTTGCAGGAGCTGGTCGTTTTCACGAGTTAGTCCTTTGGCGGCGATAATTTCAGAGTCACACACAATGCGCGCATCACCGCAGAGAAGGCACTCTCCGCGAACAACAGAATCCCGAATGGTGACGTTGTCACGTATTTGCGCGTTATGGCTGATTTCTGCTCGGTCAATCCAGGCTGCATCACCAATCTGCGCGCCATCTCTGACCACGCTTGCCTGTGTAATACGGGCATTTCCGGATATCGTCGCGCCGGAAAACGCGAGCGCATTCTCATCGTAAATCCAGCAATCGCCACTTTGCGAAAGCACGCTTTCATCATCAATCCAGCCACCGAGCGTACCGGCTTTAACATCATTAAAATCAATGAGCGCAATTATCTGGCGTAGTAATACGCTCTTTTTATTGCCATTATCCTGGTAACTAAAGGCGCGAGGTTCATCGCCCAGACGATATTTGGTCATAGCTCATTTCCATGTTGCGCACCTTAGTTAAACGTAGCAAAGTTTTCCGCACTGGCTAAATTCGTGGAAATTCCATAAAATGCATTTCAAATATACTTTAAAAAATAAACAAAATGAGTAAGAGCAAGCAAAGTGAGCGAGTCCTCAATCTTCCGGCCGGTTATTTTGGCATGGTACTGGGCATCATCGGGATGGGGTTCGCGTGGCGATATGCCAGCCAGGTATGGCCTGTAAGCCACTGGATTGGCGACGGTTTAGTGATCCTTGCGATGGTCATCTGGGGATTGTTGACGCTGGCCTTTATTAGTCGTTTACTGCGTTTTCCTCATAGCGTACTGGCGGAAATTCGTCATCCGGTGATGAGCAGTTTTGTCAGTCTGTTTCCGGCTACAACGATGCTGGTCGCGATTGGTTTTGTCCCGTGGTATCGACCGCTGGCAATTGTGTTGTTCAGCATCGGCGTGGTGATACAGCTGGCGTATGCAGCCTGGCAAACGGCTGGATTATGGCGTGGCGAGCACCCGGAAGAGGCCACCACACCGGGCCTGTATCTGCCAACCGTTGCCAATAACTTTATCAGCGCCATGGCCTGTGGTGCGCTTGGCTTCAACGATGCCGGGTTGGTGTTTTTGGGCGCAGGGGTATTTTCCTGGCTCAGCCTCGAGCCGGTTATTCTGCAGCGTTTACGAAGCTGCGGCGAGCTGCCGACGGTTTTACGGACTTCACTTGGTATACAGTTGGCACCCGCGCTGGTCGCCTGTAGCGCGTGGCTTAGTGTGAACGGTGGCGAGGGAGATACGTTAGCCAAAATGCTGTTCGGCTATGGTCTGCTGCAACTTCTGTTTATGCTACGCCTGATGCCGTGGTATTTGTCACAGCCGTTTAATGCGTCTTTCTGGAGCTTCTCGTTCGGCGTGTCGGCACTGGCGACTACGGGGCTGCATTTAGGGCACGGCAGCGAGTCAGGTTTTTTTCATACGCTGGCGATCCCGCTGTTTATTTTTACCAATTTTATCATTGCGCTATTACTGATACGTACGTTTGCATTGCTGATGCAGGGAAAACTGCTTATTCGCACCGAACGTGCTGCATTACTGAAATCTGAGGATAAATAATGATCCGTTGTGACGAAAACTACTTTACTGAGAAATATGATTTGACCCGCACGCATTCCGATGTCGTCGACGCGGCAAAAATTGTTGCCCCGGGCAAAACGTTAGATCTGGGCTGCGGGAATGGCCGTAACAGTCTGTACCTGGCGGCCAACGGTTATGACGTTACCGCATGGGACAAGAATCCGATGAGCATCGCCAATCTGGAACGCATTAAAAACGCGGAAGGGCTGACTAATCTGCACGCTGAGGTGGCGGATCTCAATGCGCTAAACTTTGACGGTGAATACGATTTTATTCTTTCTACCGTGGTGATGATGTTCCTGGACGCGAAAACCATCCCGGGCCTGATTGAAAATATGCAGCGCTGCACCAACCCAGGTGGGTATAACCTGATCGTCGCGGCAATGGATACCGATGATTTTCCGTGCACCGTTGGGTTCCCGTTTGCGTTTAAAACAGGGGAGTTACGCCGCTACTACACAGGTTGGGATCTGCTGAAATATAACGAAGACGTAGGTGAACTTCATCGTACGGATGAGCACGGCAACCGAATTAAACTACGCTTTGCAACAATGCTGGCGCGTAAAACGGTCTGACCTGCCCATTTGTGATAACTCTTTCTACGTTCAGCATTTTTTTCGTGCTGAATATTAAGAAAACGTTAAGATAAAATTGTGCGGGCCTTACCATTTTTAGTTCATCCAAAATGATTTCCTTTTGCTATTATTTCAGATGCATATCTGCAAATACTAAGGGATCGTTCCATGCGTGCTCAAACTTTATTTAAAGTTGCAGTGCTTACGGGTTTACTGGCGTTATCAGGCTGTGCTTCAAAAATTACGCAGCCTGATAAATATTCAGGTTTTTTAAAAGATTACTCCGGCCTGAAGGAAACAAAATCTGCAACCGGACAGCCGGTGCTGCGTTGGGTTGATCCCAACTTTAATGAGTCTAAATACGATAACATCGTTTATAACCCGATCACGTATTATCCGGTTCCTAAACCAACCACCCAGGTCGGTCAGCAGGTTCTTGATAAGCTGTTGAGCTATACCAATACCCAAATGAAAACTGCCCTGGCAAAACGTAAACCGCTGGTTACGACGCCAGGCTCGCGCAGTCTGATTTTCCGCGGGGCAATCACCGGTGTTGCTACCAGCAAAGAAGGGCTGCAGTTCTATGAAGTGGTCCCGGTTGCACTGCTCGTTGCGGGTACGCAAATGGCGACGGGGCACCGTACCATGGACACGCACCTCTTTTTCGAAGGTGAGTTGATTGATGCGGCAACCAATAAACCTGTCATTAAAGTTGTACGTCAGGGTGAAGGTAAAGACCTGAACAACGAAAGTACGCCGATGGCGTTCGAAACGTTGAAGAAAGTTGTTGATGACATGGCGACTGATGCTTCCATGTTTGACGTAAATAAAAAACAATAATAACGAAGAACGCACCATCCCTGGATGGTGCGTTTTTTTATGCCGCCCGGCGACGATATACGAGTTTACCCATCAGCGTTTCTGGTCGGGCAAACATCACCAGATTCCCCAGCAAAATCAATACTAATCCCACAATCGCATTAACCTGCCAGACATACCCTTCATACAACGTAGACAGCGTTAGCGCCACCAGTGGAAAAAGCAGTGTACTGTATGCCGCTTTACTGGGACCAATGCGTCCGACCAGCGTGAAATAGGCGCCGAAGGCGATTACCGAACCAAAAATAGCCAGATACAACAGCGCACTGAGATAACTGAAGGTCCACTGTGGCGTGAAGCTGTCGCCGCGCACCAGCGCAATGGTAGCAATCAACACGGTGCCGTACAGCATCGCCCAACTGTTGGTGGTCATCACCTCGAGACCTTTTTTCTGATGACGCAGACTTATCATATTGCCCAGTGAGAAACCAAAAGTGCCGAGGGCGCTTAAACCAATCCCCAGCAGCAGCGAGTGATTCAACCCGCTGTTGACCAAATCCTGCCAGAACAAGGTGACGATACCTGTCAGCCCCAGCCCGGCGGCAACATAAAAGCGTCCTGGTGGTTTTTGACCAAAAAACAGGTAGCTATTAACCGCATTGAACAGGACCGCCATCGAGAAAATGACGGATTCGAGACCGGTATTGATCCACGCAGCGGCAGTGTAAAAACACCAGAAGTTAAAGCAAAAAACGCATCCACCTTGTAACAGACAAAACAGATGGTCGCGTCCGGAAAGCTTACGCAATTTCCCGCTGATCAGCAGGATGGCTATCATCACGGTGCTGGCGATGGCAAAGCGCCAGAAGATGGAAACCGGCGCCGCAACCGGGCCTTGTTGCAGGTAAATCGCAATCCATGTCGTTCCCCAAATCACCACCACCAGGCAGTACAACAGTCCGTTCATACAACTCTCTCTTTTTGGTCTTCAGGCGCACACTGTGCCACGTCGGGTAGCAGGGGGCTTTCATCGGCTTGCGGTGGACTTGCAAAATCTTGCGCTTTTTTTAGTGTAAAGGTGAAAAGGAAGCTGTTAACGATATGTAGCTGATATAGACTGAAAGCCTGCTAACTTATTTTGAATGTGATGGTATGTCTCAGCCCTACGGTGCCTTTGAAAACTTACGCAAACACAATGCCGTGCTGCATGAATCAGTTGCGTTACATTCGGGGATCCAACTGGCTGCCTGGTCAAACAAGCGCGACACCATTACCCAGTATTGCGATCACCACACGCTCAGTTTATACATCGCGGATGGCTACGAGAGTTATCACAAAACGGCGGGAGGCTGGAAGAATGGCGGCGGACCGGATCGTTTTTGCCTGATGCCAAAAGAGAGCGAATCCAGTTGGGATATTCGCGACGATCTTTCCTTTGTTCATCTCTATTGTACCGACGCTCACCTGCGCGAAGTGGGTGAAAAAGTTTGGGACAAAAGCCCCTATAGCTTCACGCTGGACGAGCATACTTTTGGCAGCGACCCGCGGATCACGGCGGTTTACCGTCAGTTTTTACTTGGTAACGACTGGCTGCAACCCGCTAATCACCTCACGCTTAGCGCGGCATCTTCACTACTGTTAACGCATCTGATCCAGCATTACAGCAACGTTCAATGGCGACTTCCCGTTGTTACCGGAGGGCTTGCACCTGCCACCTTGCGCAACGTGCTGGCCTATATTGAAGCACATCTGGCGTATCCCATAACGTTGAGCGATCTGGCTGGTGAGGCAGCGCTAAGCGAATTCCATTTTGCCAGAATGTTTCGCCAGTCGATGAATATGGCGCCGCATCAGTACGTCATGCAACGCCGTATGGCACTGGCGCAGCAACTGGTCTGTTATTCATCACGCAGCCTGTCGGATATTGCAATGGCCTGCGGATTTAGCTCGGCGAGTCATTTCAGTAACCGGTTTAAACAAGTGACAGGTAAAACACCAACGCAGCTACGCGCGGCGAAATAACGTCAACACTGCGTAGCAAATACCGCCGACAACCAGCCCCCAGAATGCAGACCCAATGCCAAATACCGTCAGACCACTGGCCGTAACCAGAAAAGTTACGATGGCCGCATCGCGTTCAGCTTCATTATGTAAGGCTTGATATAAACTACCGCTAATCGTGCCGAGTAATGCAAGACCAGCAAGCATCTGGATCCAGCTTACGGGCAGGGCTGCCATCAGTCCTGTAACCGAACCGCCAAACACCCCAGCCAGAAGATAGAAGACGCCTGCTGCCGCTGCGGCGAGCCAGCGCCGATTTGCATCCGGATGCGCTTCAGGACTTTGGCAAATTGCGGCGGTTATGGCGGCGATGCAGATGGAATAGACGCCAAAAGGTGAAAATAGCAGCGCCAGTAGACCCGTAAAAACAATCAGAGGGGAAACGGGTAACGAATATCCTGATGCTTTCATGGTCGCAATACCAGGGGCATTTTGCGAAGCCATAGTGACCAGAAATAACGGTAGTGCAATGCTGATACTGTGGGCTAATGAAAAGTGCGGGGTAATAAACGCTGGGATAACCGGTGACAGATTAACATCATTAGTGACAATGTCACCTTTCATCAAGGCGATGGCAATACCCACTAACATCGCAGCGATAACGGCATATCTTGGGGCAATAACTTTTAGCACCAGCCATGCCACCAGCATACTACCGCACAAAATAAGCTCACTGTTCAGGCTATTAAATGCCTGCAAACCAAAACGCAGTAAGATCCCAGCCAACATGGCTGATGCCAGCGAGTGGGGAATGATTTTCATCAGGCGGGCAAACAGTCCGGTTACGCCGCACAGCACAATCAGCGCGTTAGCCACGATAAAAACGCCGATGGCATCCTGAATAGATACCCCGTGCAGGCCCGTCACCAGCAGCGCGGCACCGGGCGTTGACCATGCGGTAAGTACAGGAGCGCGATACCACAATGTCAGCACCAGCGTACTGACCCCCATTGCTAACCCCAGTGCGGTCATCCAACCTGCAATTTGCCCGGTAGTCGCACCTGCGGCGAGTGCCGCTTGCCAGATAATGGCCGCCGAACTGGCATAGCCAACCAGGACCGCCACAAAACCCGATAATACAGTGGGCAGGGGGATGGAGAATGCACGCATATTCACTCCGTGTGCGTTATAACGGTCAATCACTGTAGCACTGTGCGTTATAGCGTACAAGTGCTAAACTGTAGCCCCGAGTAAGGAGAGCGACGAAGGAGAAAATGGACAACTTAACCCACTATCTGGCCACAACGCTCAGGACATTACGTCACCAGCGGGAATGGAGTCTTTCGCGTCTGGCGGAGGAAACTGGCGTCTCAAAAGCGATGCTGGGGCAGATTGAACGTAATGAATCCAGTCCAACGGTGGCGACATTGTGGAAAATCGCCACTGGGCTGAACGTCCCGTTTTCAACGTTTATTTCACCACCAGAGTCAGACGGCACGCTAACATTCGATCCCCAGCAGCAGGCAATGGTCGTCACGCCGTTGTTCCCGTGGGATCCTCAACTGTGCTTCGATCATTTTTCGATACTATTGGCGCCCGGCGCGCTCAGTGAATCTACTCCGCATGAGACCGGCGTAATAGAGCACGTGGTGGTGATTAATGGTCTGTTGGATATGTGTATTGAGGGGCAGTGGCGCACCCTTAAATCTGGTGAGGGTGTCCGTTTCGCCGGAGATATGGCACACAGTTACCGTAACAGCAGCGAACAAACGGTGCACTTTCATTCGCTGATCCATTACCCGCGCAGTTAATCGGGAAAACTATTCCGAAAAGCTGCGCTTGTGACTACAATAGCCGCCATTTTTACCGCTTGTGGATGGTAACAACTGTATGCGCCAGCAGCCTCATCACCTTGAATTGTTAAGCCCGGCTCGGGATACCGCCATTGCGCGCGAAGCCATTTTGCACGGCGCAGACGCCGTTTACATTGGTGGACCGGGTTTTGGCGCGCGCCATAACGCCAGTAATAGCCTGAAAGATATCGCCGAACTGGTGCCTTTCGCCCATCGCTATGGGGCGAAAATCTTTGTGACGCTAAATACTATCTTGCACGATGATGAACTGGAACCCGCGCAGCGGTTAATTACCGATTTGTATCAGACCGGTGTTGATGCTCTGATCGTACAGGATATGGGGATTCTGGAACTGGATATTCCCCCGATTGAACTGCATGCCAGCACCCAATGTGATATTCGCAGCGTTGAGAAGGCGAAATTTCTTGCTGATGTCGGATTCACCCAGATTGTCCTTGCGCGCGAACTGAGCCTTGAGCAAATTAACGCCATCCATCAGGCTACCGATGCGACCATTGAGTTTTTCATTCACGGCGCGCTGTGCGTTGCCTATTCAGGTCAGTGTTATATTTCACATGCGCAAACCGGACGCAGTGCTAACCGTGGCGACTGTTCCCAGGCTTGCCGTCTGCCGTATACCCTGAAAGACGATCAGGGACGCGTGGTGTCCTATGAAAAACACCTGCTGTCGATGAAAGACAACGATCAGACCGCCAACCTCGGCGCATTGATTGACGCAGGTGTGCGTTCCTTCAAAATTGAAGGGCGCTATAAGGACATGAGTTATGTAAAGAATATTACCGCGCATTATCGCCAGATGCTCGATGCCATCATTGAAGAGCGCGGCGACCTGGCCCGTTCATCAGCGGGACGTACCGAACATTTCTTTACTCCATCCACGGAGAAAACCTTCCATCGTGGCAGCACCGATTATTTTGTGAATGCCCGTAAAGGGGATATCGGCGCATTCGACTCACCAAAGTTTATCGGTTTGCCGGTCGGCGAAGTCCTGGAGGTGGCGAAAGATCATCTCGATGTTGAGGTAACAGAACCGCTGGCTAACGGGGATGGCCTGAACGTGTTAATCAAACGTGAGGTTGTTGGATTCCGCGCCAACACCGTGGAAAAAACGGGGAACAATCGTTATCGGGTATGGCCGAATGAAATGCCTGCCGATCTGCACAAAGTGCGTCCACATCATCCGCTGAATCGCAACCTCGATCATAACTGGCAGCAAGCGTTAACCAAAACCTCCAGCGAACGCCGTGTTGCGATCGATATTGAGCTCGGCGGCTGGCAGGAGCAGTTGATTCTGACGCTCACCAGTGAAGAGGGCGTGAGCATCACCCATACGCTGGATGGCCAGTTTGAGGAAGCGAACAATGCGGAAAAAGCGTTGAGTAACCTACAGGACGGACTGGCAAAACTTGGGCAGACGATGTACTACGCCCGCAATATTCAGGTGAATCTGCCGGGCGCGCTGTTCGTGCCAAACGGTCAACTAAATCAGTTACGACGTGAAGCCGTTGATATGCTGGATGCAGCGCGCCTGCAAAGCTATAAGCGCGGTAGCCGCAAACCAGTATCCCAGCCTGCGCCGGTTTATCCGCAAACGCACTTGAGTTTCCTGGCTAACGTCTACAACCAAAAAGCGCGTGAGTTTTATCACCGTTATGGCGTTCAGTTGATTGATGCAGCCTATGAAGCGCATGAAGAAAAGGGCGAAGTACCGGTGATGATCACCAAACATTGCCTGCGTTTCGCCTTTAACCTGTGTCCGAAACAGGCGAAAGGGAATATCAAGAGCTGGAAAGCGACACCAATGCAACTGGTTAACGGCGATGAAGTCCTGACGCTGAAATTTGATTGCCGACCGTGCGAAATGCACGTGATCGGCAAGATGAAACATCACATTCTGAAGATGCCGTTGCCGGGTAGCGTTGTGGCTTCGGTCAGTCCGGAAGAACTGATGAAGACACTGCCGAAGCGTAAAGGTTAATCGTTAGCTCAGATGCGTATCGGGTTTACGTGATTTTTGCCAGTGATGGTGTTCACGAAGATCGGCGGCGGATTCTTCCGCCGTCACTCGCAGCTCATCGCTGTCGGCCGTGTGTCGTAGTAAATGATCGGCATCCTGCACCTGAAGATATTCATGTCCCTGATTAGTAGCGAAAAGTTGACCGGAAAAAAGCGCGCTGGCCAGCAATAACACTGTTAACCCTTTCTTAAACATCATGCACCCTCTGGTACGTTAGCTGCGGAATTGGCGATAATTTCGCCTGGTGACTATTCAATATTTTAATCGGGATAATGACAATCTCTGTTTTTTCATTTCGATGTTTTTTACATTTTTGTTTAGTCGATGTTGGGTTTTGTAACACCCGGGCAGTGCAGCGCTGCCCGGGTGTTATCACGGAGAGATTCAGGACTTAAATCCGGCGGCCGTCATCAGGAGACGAAAGAACATGCCAACAGCGGCGAGGGCCAGCACGCTGCCGCCCCAGAGGATCACCAGCCACATCAGGCGTTTCCAGATTGTTTGTTGCATCAATGATACCCCTCACCATGTTGAACTTTGCCGCGGAAAACGTAGTAGCTCCAGAAGGTGTACACCAGGATTATCGGGATAATCAGCAGTGCGCCAACCAACATAAAGCCCTGACTTTGTGCCGGAGCCGCCGCTTGCCAGAGCGTAATGGACGGCGGAATGATGTGTGGCCAGATACTGATCCCCAGCCCGCTAAACCCGAGGAAAATCAGCCCCAGTGTCAATACAAAAGGCAGCGTATGGCAGTTATGTTGCCCCAGTGAACGCCACAGCCAGATACTGATAAGCGCAACCAGCAGCGGAACCGGCATCAGGAACCACAGGTTGGGCAGACTAAACCAACGCTCGGCAATCGCGCTATGCGCCAGTGGTGTCCACAGGCTGATAATGGCAATCACAATCAACATTGCCAGCAGCAGTTTTTTGGCCACGCGACGCATTTTATCCTGCAACGGATTTTCACTTTTCATCACCAGCCATGTCGCCCCCAGCAGGGCATAGGCTACAACCAGGCCAACGCCGCAGAACAACGTGAACGGGGTCAACCAGTCGAAAGGACCGCCGCTGTAGCTGCGTCCGGTAACGGAAAATCCGTTGAGTACGGCACCCACCACCACGCCCTGGGTGAATGTCGCCAGGATTGAACCGCTGAGAAAGGCTTTATCCCAGAATGGTCGATGCGCCGGCGTGGCCTTGAAGCGAAACTCAAACGCGACGCCGCGAAAAATCAGGCCGATTAGCATCAGGGTCAACGGGATCGTCAGCGCATCGACAATCACCGCATAGGCCAGCGGGAACGCGCCAAATAACCCGGCCCCGCCCAACACCAGCCAGGTTTCATTCCCATCCCATACGGGAGCGACGCTGTTAACCATCACATCGCGGTCATCAGCGTCCTGAATCGCGGGGAATAAAATGCCAATCCCGAGATCAAAACCGTCCATCACGATATACATCAGCGTGGCGAACACGATAATCACAAACCAGATAACTGATAAATCGATACCCATTAGCGATGAGCCTCCGGTTGAGAATCAAGGACGGCAGCCGAAAGCGGCCGGGCAGGCGTGCCGGTTGGCGGAATTGTTGGGTCATCTTCATGTGGCCCCTTGCGGATCAGGCGTATCATGTAGCTGTAACCCACACCAAACACTGAGCTGTACACCACAAAGAAGGACAGCAGGCTGATGCTCATATGTAAATCACCATGTGCGGAAACCGCATCCGCCGTACGTTGCAGACCGTAAACCACCCACGGTTGACGGCCAACTTCAGTGGTCACCCAACCGGCAAGGATGGCAATCAGACCTGAGGGGCCCATCCACAAGGCAAAGCGCAGGAAAGGGCGCGAGGTGTATAAACGCTGCTTATAGCGCAGCCACAGGGCAAAAGCGCCCAGCAGGATCATCAGCATGCCTAGCCCGGCCATTATGCGAAACGACCAGAACACCATAGTTGAGTTAGGCCTGTCTTCTTTAGGAAACTCTTTTAGTGCCGGGACCTGTTTGTCCAGGCTATGGGTCAGGATCAGACTGCCCAGCGCCGGGATTTCCAGCCCATAGCGGGTGCGTTCCTGCTCCATATCCGGCCAGCCGAAGAGTAGTAGCGGGGTTGGTTCGCCGGGCGGATTTTCCCAGTGCCCTTCAATCGCAGCAATTTTTGCCGGCTGATGCTTCAGCGTATTCAAACCGTGCATATCGCCAATCAAAGCCTGCAGCGGGGCGACGATTAACGTCATCCATAGCGCCATTGAGAACATGGCGCGAATAGCCGGGGTGTTATTCCCGCGCAATAAATGCCATGCACCTGACGCTGCAACAAACAACGCGCTGCTGAGGAAAGCGGCAACGGACATATGCAGTAAACGATAAGGGAATGAAGGATTGAAAATAACGGCGAACCAGTCAACGGGAACGACCTGGCCGTTAACTATTTCATAGCCTTGCGGTGTCTGCATCCAGCTGTTAGAGGCGAGGATCCAGAAGGTTGAAATAATGGTACCCAGTGCGACCATGCAAGTGGCAAAGAAGTGAAGCCCTGGGCCAACCCGGTTCCAGCCAAACAGCATTACCCCGAGAAAACCGGCTTCAAGGAAGAAGGCGGTGAGCACTTCATAGGTCAGAAGCGGCCCGGTGATGCTACCGGCGAACTCGGAAAAACCACTCCAGTTGGTACCGAACTGATAAGCCATCACCAGCCCGGAAACTACACCCATACCAAAGTTTACGGCGAATATTTTCGACCAGAAATGGTATAGCGAACGCCAGGTGGGATTTTTCGTCTTTAGCCATAACCCCTCAAGTACTGCCAGATAACTGGCGAGGCCGATGGTAATGGCCGGAAAGATGATGTGAAAGGATACCGTAAACGCGAACTGGATCCTCGCCAGGTGAAACGCGTCAAGACCGAACATGCTTAACTCCGCAGGCAAAATTGATTTGGCGCAATTCTAAGCCTGAGAAGCAATGCGGGGCAGAAACAGAACAGTTCTTTTTAACCATAACAGTTGCAGTGCTGTTATAGGTTGTACACGCTGATATGAAATCTGGAAGCTGGATTCCTGTTATTAAATAGCGTCCTCCCCACGTTAGTGATTTTGCGATATTAATAGCAAGGTAATTAAAAGGTAATCATAAATGTTTACTTTGTGTGTATAATAGACGACAGGGAGGCGCAGTGAAGCAAAGTGAGTTTAGACGCTGGCTTGAATCTCAGGGAGTTGCTGTTACAAACGGCTCAAATCATCTGAAACTGAGATATCAGGGAAGGCGTAGCGTTATGCCCAGACATCCAGGTGATGAAATAAAAGAAGCCTTGCGAAAAGCGATTATTAAGCAGCTTGACTTACAGTAATCATCATCACTACAAGGTTGATTATATGAGAGATTTTGAAAATCCTATGCGTTATCCTGTTACTCTAACACCGGCAGTGGAAGGTGGGTTTGTGGTTTCTTTCCCGGATATTCCGGAAGCATTAACTCAGGGAAATACTCGCCATGACGCTTTGCAGGCCGCGCAGGCGGCATTGATTACCGCTTTTGAATTCTATTTCGACGACAACGAGGCGATTCCACTCCCTTCGGCGGTTAGCGCTGAAGATGACTACGTAGAAATACCGCTGAGCGTTGCGTCTAAGGTTCTTCTGCTGAATGCCTTCCTTGAATCAAAAATCACCCAGCAGGAGCTGGCGAACAGGATCGGCAGACCTAAGCAGGAGATCACCCGTTTATTTGATTTAAAGCACACGACAAAAATTGATGCCGTGCAGATTGCTGCGCGCGCCTTAGGCAAAGATCTGGCGTTAACGATGTTGTAAAACTGTTAACTATAACAGTTATAAAAAACACCCTGATTATGTAAACTGATATACACAGTGATTGTCACCGACACCGGTAATCAGGATCAAAAATGAAAAAGTACCAGCGACTGGCAGAGCAAATTCGCGATCAAATTGCGTCTGGCGTATGGCAGCCAGGCGATCGCTTGCCTTCCTTGCGTGAGCAAGTGGTCAGCAGCGGAATGAGTTTTATGACCGTCGGACACGCATACCAGTTGCTGGAAAGCCAGGGGCGGATTATCGCCCGGCCGCAGTCTGGTTATTATGTCGCCGCGCGCCCCGAACGTGAACTGGCAGCGCCGCAGGTGCAGGTCACGCGCGACGAAGCGGTGGATATCAATACCTATATTTTTGATATGTTACAGGCCAGCCGGGATGCGTCAGTGATGCCCTTTGCCTCCGCATTCCCCGACCCGCGTCTGTTTCCACTTCAACAGTTGAACCGCTCGTTGGCGCAGGTGAGTAAAACCGCCACCGCCATGAGTGTGATTGAAAACCTGCCCCCGGGGAATGCTGAGCTGCGTCATGCCATTGCCCGTCGCTATGCTCAACAGGGGATGACCATTTCACCGGACGAAATCGTCATCACCACCGGCGCGCTGGAAGCCCTCAACCTGAGCCTGCAAGCAGTCACTGAACCGGGTGACTGGGTGATTGTCGAAAACCCCTGTTTTTACGGAGCGTTGCAGGCCCTGGAGCGATTACGTCTGAAGGCGCTGTCGGTAGCCACCGACGTTAACGAGGGGATCGATCTTGCCGCGTTGGAGCAGGCGTTGCAGGAATATCCGGTAAAAGCCTGCTGGCTAATGACCAACAGCCAAAATCCGCTGGGTTTTACGCTCAGCGCAGAGAAAAAGGCGCGTCTGGTTGCCTTGCTGGAAAAATACCACGTAATGCTGATTGAAGATGATGTTTACAGCGAGCTGTACTTTGGCCGCGAAAAACCGCTACCAGCCAAAGCCTGGGATCGTGCCGACAGCGTTCTGCATTGTTCGTCTTTCTCGAAGTGTCTGGTGCCAGGATTTCGTATTGGCTGGGTGGCAGCAGGGAAACATGCCCGGCGTATTCAGCGACTCCAGCTAATGAGCACCTTATCTACCAGTTCGCCCATGCAGCTTGCACTTGTTGATTATCTTTCAACCCGGCGCTATGACGCGCATTTGCGACGCTTGCGTCGGCAACTGGCTGAACGTAAACAACAGGCCTGGCAAACGCTGCTGCGTCATCTTCCGGCGGAAGTCAAAATTCACCACAACGACAGTGGTTATTTTCTGTGGCTGGAGCTGCCGGAACCGCTTGATGCTGGTGTGCTCAGTACCCATGCGCTGGCACACCATATCAGCATTGCGCCGGGGAAAATGTTCTCGACCTCGGGAAGCTGGACACGTTTTTTTCGTTTTAATACTGCATGGCACTGGGGAGAGCGCGAAGAGCAGGCCGTAAAACAGCTTGGCAAATTAATTCGTGAAATGATGAAATAAACCATAACGCGCTATTCAATATAAATGAATAGCGCATTCTTATTTTCGAAATAGTGAATGCTGAACCACGGTATTATTTATATCGGGTGCGGCCATACAAAATATCAATAGTTAATACTATTGCCACCTCTGCGTCTAACTCCTTGTCTATACTCCAGAAGATTACCCCCTTGGTCAGAGTCTGTAGCGTAATGAGCGTTAGCTCACAACCTGATTAAATTTCCTTGCACCAGCAGGAACGCTTACCACACCCCGACTATTTTTAGAAAAGGACATATATTTACGGCAAGGCTGCCGCTCAATATTTTTTCGACAGGAGTAAGACGTTATGAGCAAGCAACTTGCCCTCAGTAGCCTGTGTGCCTTCAGCATGACGCTGATGACTGCGCAGGCAGCCGACCCCCCCACATCATTAGATAAACCGGAAGGCCGCCTGGATATTATTGCCTGGCCGGGTTATATCGAACGTGGGCAAACCGATAAACAATATGACTGGGTCTCGCAGTTTGAGAAAGATACCGGCTGTGCGGTCAATGTAAAAACGGCGGCCACCTCTGATGAGATGGTCAGCCTGATGGCTAAAGGCGGTTACGACCTGGTAACCGCTTCTGGTGATGCCTCACTGCGCCTGATAATGGGAAAACGCGTTCAGCCGATTAATACTGCGCTTATCCATAACTGGAAAACCCTTGATCCGCGAGTGGTAAAAGGGGAGTGGTTTAACGTTGGCGGTAAAGTTTACGGTACGCCATACCAGTGGGGACCAAACCTGCTGATGTATAACACCAAAACCTTCCCAACGCCGCCGGACAGCTGGAACGTGGTATTCGTTGAACAAAATCTGCCTGATGGGAAAAGCAATAAAGGTCGCGTTCAGGCTTACGATGGCCCGATCTATATTGCCGACGCCGCATTATTCGTTAAAGCCACCCAGCCGCAGTTGGGTATTACCGACCCCTATCAGCTCACTGAAAAACAGTATCAGGCGGTGATCAAAGTCCTGAGCGATCAGCACGCGTTGATCCATCGCTATTGGCACGATACCACCGTGCAAATGAGCGATTTCAAAAACGAAGGCGTAGTGGCGTCAAGCGCCTGGCCTTATCAGGCTAACGCCTTGAAAGGCGAAGGTCAGCCAATTGCCACGGTCTTCCCAAAAGAGGGGGTTACCGGATGGGCTGATACCACCATGCTGCACAGTGAAGCGAAACACCCGGTTTGCGCTTACAAATGGATGAACTGGTCATTAACCCCGAAAGTACAGGGCGACGTAGCGGCCTGGTTTGGTTCTCTGCCAGTGGTGCCTGAAGGTTGTAAAGCCAGCCCGTTACTGGGTGAAAAAGGCTGTGAAACCAACGGCTATAGCTATTTCGACAAAATTGCCTTCTGGAAAACGCCGATTGCCGAAGGTGGAAAATTCGTTCCTTACAGTCGCTGGACGCAGGATTACATCGCCATTATGGGTGGTCGTTAATTCCGCTGGGGGTTTTATGACGTACGCAGTGGAGTTTCATAACGTCTCGCGTTTGTATGGGGATGTTCGTGCAGTGGATGGGGTGAGTATTGCGATTAACGACGGTGAGTTTTTCTCTATGCTGGGGCCATCCGGCTCCGGCAAGACCACCTGTCTGCGCCTGATTGCCGGGTTTGAGCAACTGTCGGGCGGTGCAATCACTATTTTTGGTAAACAGGCCAGCGAATTGCCGCCCTGGGAACGGGACGTCAATACGGTATTTCAGGATTACGCATTATTCCCGCACATGTCGATCCTCGACAACGTAGCCTATGGGCTGATGGTTAAAGGTATTGATAAAAAACAACGCCACGCGAAAGCACGTGAAGCACTGGATAAGGTCGCACTCGGTTTTGTTTATGAACGTAAACCGTCGCAGCTTTCCGGTGGGCAACGTCAGCGTGTGGCTATTGCCCGGGCGCTGGTCAATGAACCGCGCGTCCTGCTGTTGGATGAACCGCTCGGGGCATTGGATCTCAAACTGCGTGAGCAGATGCAGCTGGAGCTGAAAAAATTACAGCAATCCCTTGGCATCACCTTCATCTTTGTCACCCACGATCAGGGTGAAGCCCTGTCGATGTCCGATCGGGTGGCGGTGTTTAATAACGGTCGCATCGAACAGGTGGATTCTCCGCGTGAACTGTACATGCGTCCGCGGACGCCGTTTGTGGCAAGTTTCGTCGGAACGTCAAATGTCTTTGATGCGACGATGTCGGCGAACGTTTGTGGGCTACAGGGGATGTTCTCCCTACGTCCCGAACACATTCGCTTGAATGATGCCGGAGGAGAAGTCCAGGCCCGGGGTGTTATTCAGGCGGTGCAGTATCAGGGGGCGGCGACGCGGTTTGAGCTGAAACTCGCCGGAGGGGAAAAACTGCTGGTTAGCCAGGCGAACCTGACGGGAGAAATGCTACCGTCAACGTTGTCGCCGGGTCAGCAGGTGATGGCATCGTGGTCCCGCGACGTGATGGTACCGCTGGTTGAGGAGAGGTGAATGGCTATGAACGTCTTACATTCGCCTCCACAGTCGACAAGCCTGAACCGGATCTCAGGTTACTTCTGGCGTAATCCGGGGATGGGGCTGTTTTTGCTGCTCCTTGGACCACTGATGTGGTTTGGCATTGTCTACTTCGGCTCATTACTGACGCTGTTGTGGCAAGGTTTTTATACCTTCGACGATTTCACTATGTCGATCACGCCGGACCTGACGCTGGCGAATTTGCAGGCGCTGTTTAATCCTGCTAACTACGACATCATTTTGCGTACCCTGACGATGGCGGTGGCGGTCACCATTGCCAGCGCGATTCTGGCGTTTCCGATGGCGTGGTATATGGCGCGCTATACCAGCGGCAAAATGAAAGCCTTTTTTTACATTGCCGTAATGTTGCCAATGTGGGCCAGTTACATCGTTAAAGCCTATGCGTGGACGCTGCTGTTAGCTAAAGACGGTGTGGCGCAGTGGTTTTTAACCCATCTTGGGCTGGAGCCGCTACTGCTTTCGTTCCTGACGCTGCCTGCGGTAGGCGGCAATACGTTGTCGACTTCAGGCTTAGGGCGCTTTCTGGTGTTCGTCTACATCTGGCTGCCGTTTATGATCCTGCCGGTACAGGCCGCGCTGGAGAGACTTCCGCCGTCACTGTTACAGGCCTCCGCTGATTTGGGCGCGCGTCCGCGTCAAACCTTCCGCTATGTGGTCCTTCCGCTGGCAATACCCGGTATCGCTGCGGGATCTATCTTTACCTTCTCTCTGACGTTGGGCGACTTTATCGTGCCACAGCTGGTGGGACCACCAGGCTATTTCATCGGCAACATGGTGTATTCGCAACAAGGGGCGATCGGCAATATGCCGATGGCGGCGGCATTTACTCTGGTGCCGATTGTGTTAATCGCACTGTATCTGGCGTTCGTGAAGCGTCTGGGAGCTTTCGATGCACTCTGAACGCGCGCCCTGGTTACTCAAACTGGCTGCATGGGGTGGGGTTATTTTCCTGCACTTTCCCATCCTCATCATTGCCACCTATGCTTTTAATACTGAGGAGACTGCTTTTAGTTTTCCACCGCAGGGATTAACGCTGAAGTGGTTTAGCGTTGCGGCGCAGCGTAGCGATATCCTGGAGTCTGTGACGTTGTCACTTAAGATCGCTGCGTTGTCGACCGCTATTGCCCTTGTTCTGGGGACGCTGGCCGCGGCCGCGCTGTGGCGAAGGGACTTTTTTGGCAAAAGTGCAATATCGCTGTTGCTACTGTTGCCGATCGCGCTGCCGGGCATTATTACCGGCCTTGCGCTGTTGACGGCGTTTAAAACCATCAACCTGGAACCGGGTTTTCTCACGATCGTAGTGGGCCATGCGACGTTTTGCGTGGTGGTGGTGTTTAACAACGTTGTGGCGCGTTTTCGCCGTACCTCATGGAGTCTGGTTGAAGCGTCTATGGATCTTGGCGCCAACGGCTGGCAAACCTTTCGTTACGTCGTGCTGCCCAATCTGGCATCGGCACTACTGGCGGGCGGGATGCTGGCGTTTGCCTTGTCGTTTGATGAAATCATCGTGACAACGTTCACCGCCGGACATGAAAGAACACTTCCTCTGTGGCTGCTCAATCAATTGGGCCGTCCACGGGATGTGCCGGTCACCAACGTTGTGGCATTGCTGGTAATGCTGGTGACAACACTGCCAATTTTAGGGGCCTGGTGGCTAACGCGTGAAGGCGACACTCTCGCCGGAAACGGTAAATAAACGACGATATGGGAAATTGCTATGCAACATCAATTACTGATTAATGGCGAGCTGGTCAACGGTGAAGGTGAAAAGCAGCCAGTCTATAACCCTGCCACTGGTGAACTCATTCTGGAGATTGCTGAGGCGTCAGCCATGCAGGTTGATGCCGCGGTGCGTGCGGCAGACACCGCGTTTGCCACCTGGGGGCAAACCACGCCGAAAGTTCGCTCTGAACTGCTGCTGAAACTGGCGGACGCTATTGCCGATAACGCGCAAACCTTCGCTGAGCTGGAATCACTTAACTGCGGTAAGCCACTGCACTGTGTCCTCAACGATGAAATTCCAGCTATTGTCGACGTTTTTCGCTTCTTTGCCGGGGCGGCTCGAACTCTGCAAGGACAGGCGGCCGGAGAGTATCTGGAAGGACATACGTCGATGATTCGCCGTGATCCGCTCGGCGTGGTGGCCTCTATTGCACCGTGGAACTATCCGCTGATGATGGCGGCGTGGAAGCTGGCTCCAGCGTTGGCTGCGGGAAACTGTGTGGTGATTAAACCATCAGAAATTACCCCGCTGACGGCGCTTAAATTGGCCGAATTTGCCAAAGATATTTACCCGGCTGGCGTTATCAACGTCCTGTTTGGTCGCGGTAAAACGGTGGGCGATCCGCTGACCGGCCATGAAAAAGTCCGCATGGTTTCGCTGACTGGCTCCATTGCAACCGGTGAACACATTATTCAGCACACCGCCCCGTCAATTAAGCGCACACATATGGAGTTGGGCGGCAAAGCCCCGGTGATCATTTTTGATGATGCCGATCTGGATGCGGTAGTGAGCGGCGTGCGGACCTTTGGTTATTACAATGCCGGGCAAGACTGTACCGCCGCTTGTCGAATCTATGCCCAAAAAGGCATCTATGACGCGTTGGTTGAGAAACTCGGCGCCGCGGTTGCCAGCCTGAAAATTGGTGCGCCGAACGACGAATCGACGGAACTGGGACCGGTAAGCTCGCAGGCACATCTTGATCGCGTGACTAAAGCAGTCGATGAGGCCAAAGCCCTGGGGCATATCAAAGTTATCACCGGCGGCAAGAAAGTGGATGGCGCAGGCTACTACTTTGCCCCAACGCTGCTGGCCGGGGCGAAGCAAGAAGATGCTATCGTGCAGCGGGAAGTTTTCGGCCCGGTGGTCAGCGTGACCGTATTTGATGATGAAGACCAGGTGCTGGCGTGGGCAAATGATTCGAAATACGGACTGGCATCTTCCGTCTGGACCCGGGATGTTGGGCGTGCGCATCGCTTTAGCGCTCGCCTACAATATGGTTGCACCTGGGTCAATACCCATTTCACGCTGGTTAGCGAGATGCCGCACGGTGGGCAAAAACAGTCTGGGTATGGCAAGGATATGTCGGTTTATGGGCTGGAAGATTACACGATTGTTCGCCATGTCATGATCAAGCATGAGTAATCTTTTAAGCGCGAGCGGTAAATGGGGCACGGATAGCTAAATATCGGCAAACGTGTGTCTATACTATTCGCGCCACTGGCCTCGTCGCCATCGGACGGCGGTAAGTTGGAAATATCCGCGAGGTCAGGTTAATTGATACAACAAGGCCCCGGTTGAATGTCGGGGCTTTGTGCTTTCAGGTATACCGTCCGGTTATTAGCGGCATAAGCTGCTAAGTCAGGCGAGTAGCGCACAAACGCTCAGAACCAGTCCCAGTTGCTCCGGCGTCAGACCTGTCGTCAATAATCGCCGGTTCAGCAGTTTGCCCAATAGTGAAGCAAATGCCAGTAACAACCCCGTCAAGCCAAAGGATCTGGCGCTCCATCCTAATTTCCATCAGTATACCGACACAACACCAGGCCGTGATTGGGGCAATATAATGCCGCAGAAGGATTAGGGGTATTACATACTAAGGATAATTTACCCGGCAGTGTGAGAATGGGAAAATAGTTTACTAATGGCAGAGAGAAGCCCCTCTCTGCCAACGGACGCTGCAATTAATCAAACAAGAACCACATCAAGCAAACCAGCCGAACCTTGCGGAAATCAGACTGAAAAGTCCTACAGCAGCAAATATATTTATCAGCACCACCGTTTTACTGGAAACATTCATTTGTGCCACCTTTCGTTTTAACCCCTATGGGTATAGTACGGGTTATAACTATCCGCAATAGTACGAATTCTGAACATAATGAAAATGGGTTGTTTTATAGCCGCTTTTCATAAATTAATTAATAAAACTTGATGTAGGTCATGAAAAAGAGCATATTGCGCGCGATTTCACCTTTCGGCCCGGATGCCTTACATGTCTTTGTACCAAAAAATGTTGGTTTTTTATGCGGTGATGGCCGTTATCACGGCAATCATCACCTGGTTTCTTTCCCGCGATAAAAAGCGAATTCGCTTTCTCAGCGCGGTATTAGTCGGTGCGACCTGGCCGATGAGTTTTCCCGTCGCGTTAATGTTCTCTCTCTTCTGATAACGGCGTAAACGCCGCTTCAGGCGGAAAGCAGGGCATCTAATCGCTTTTTGTCGACTTCGCTGACATCCTGTGGATGCTGATACCCCACGTTCTCATTCGCACGGGTATACAAAGCGACCAGCCAGTCGTATACGTAGCGGCTTGCGCCGTGCGAAGGTTGTTCATCCAACTTCGTCAGGCGTAACATCGGCTGTTGCTTCGGCGCGCTAAAAATAGCCGATCCTTTCTGAATCCTGCTGGCAGGGCGCTGATCCTCAGCAACGTCGGCAAATCCAAGCCAGGTAATAAAATCACCGATATCGGCGTATAGCTGCGCGGCACAGACGTTTTCGCGCTGCATAATGCGCTGTAAGCGCTGCGGCATCTCCAGGCGATAGCTGGTGGTGACGAGGATGTCGGCAACCTGCCTTAACGTACGGGGATCGAGTCGTAAACGGCGGGCATTACTTTCATCGCGACACCACTGGCGCACGTGGTTAATCCACATTTTGTGTGCCTGATATCCGGTCTCCTGGCTTTCCAGTGAGTGCATTGTGTCACGCACCTCGGCAAACAGGTCAATCTCTTCATTAAATAAACCACTTACCTGCTCCTCGCGCGGTTGCTGAATACGCAGCAGCGACTCAAAAATGCGCATCGGCGGGAGCAAACCATCCAGCAGTTCGCCATGCTTTGCCGCCTGAGCCTGTAGCTGGCGGATTACTGACTCATTGCTTGCTGATTCGGTCTCAACGGGATTAATCCAGCCGATTAGGGTTTCGCGTACGCGCTGTTGGTGCTGTTCACGCAGGGAGGTCAGCCTGGCCAGGCGCTGCTGTGGTGAGGTTGCCTGAGTCAACCATTCGACGAGGCGTTGTAAGCTGTGTTTATCCAGCGCCTGCAGCGTGCCCCAGTGCAGTCCGGGTTTGCCCATTAATTGCTGCACGGATTCATCAAGATTTTGCTGGGTACTAAAACGCGCATCCTGCGGGGTAATGGCCCAGACCACGCCTGGCAATGCGGCGTCGTGGACGGGTTGAGTATCGTTAACCCAGCGCAATAGCTTGCGGGTGATGGCGGGCGTCTGGGCGCGGGTAGAGACAGCGTTGCAGATTAAGAGCACATCCGGTTGCAGGTGCTGGCGATAATGTTCCAGCATCCAGCCTAATTTTGCCTGCCACAGTGGATGCGGATGAGTATCCGGGGCGAGGGGAATATCGAGCAGATCGACATTCTCCAGCACCGCGTCTTCAACCGTCAGGACCAGTTCGCGCGTGAGCAGCGCCAGTGACGACAAAGAAAGGCTGACTGCATTGAGCAACTGATGATTTTCAATCGGATGAACCACCACATCGCTTTGCGCCTCATTATTGCCGGTCAATGCCACTTGGGTCAGGAAACTTTCGGCAGGTAAACCAAAATGATCAACCAGCAGACTCAGCGGGGCCGCTAATTCTTGCGCGTGTCCGGTTTGTTGCAACGTGTGCGCCAGCGTCAGCCACTGCTGCGTCAGCTCTGGTTGTTCTCCCCACAGTAGTGCCCAGGCGTTTGCCCGGGTAGTCAGATCCAGTGCGGGCAGCAACGTGGCAAACTGGTGCCATAGCGCATCGTCAATTTGCTGCTGGTTTGCCGGTACGCAGGAGCGCCAGAAACGACCGATTGCCGCAACATCATGTGCGGTAATGCCCGGCACAGGGTGACGCTGACGCAGCGTTTGCCATTTTTCCAGGCGCGCCTCAATAATCGATTTCTCGACCTGCCGGTTATCCGGGAGCGCGCTGAACTGGGCGATAAATAGCTGTACCAGTTCCGCTTCACTGAGTAACCGCAGACGCAACGGCCATTCGCTATCATGCGGATTTTCATCGCGCGTAAAGCGGATCGCCATATTGGTTGGCGCATGGCCAGGATTAATATGCGAGAAATAATCAAAGCTGCGATCCGGGGTAACAATATTCACTTTGCCAGTGGCATTGCTGCACAATGCCGCAAGCAGATGTGCTTTTGCCGATTGTGAATGTCCGTATAACCCTATACATCCTTGCGATGAAAAGGTTGTCTCCAGCACAGATTCACTCACTGCGGCTAGCGTAAGCTGTGCCAGCAGGGCATCCGCTTCATCATCAAGACGCGCCGCACGTTGACGGGTATCTACCACCCACTCGATGGCGGCCTGCGCGGTATTTAACATCTTACTCATTTCAGGTACACGCTCCCGCTATCAATCCAGTAATGGCTTCCGCTATGGCGACGGTCTGCCAGCGTATTCAGTTTTAACGTTAAGGCATTGGCGGCAACGGGGGTGCCATCCTGTAACCAGGCATCGCTCAGGACGAAGAATTCTGGACCACTTTCTTTGCTGCCGCCGCGTAGCTGCAGCCGTACATTCAACACGCCATCTCCGGCGATGGTTTTTGCCAGTTCGGCGGAATTTATGCTGAGCGTATACAGCGGCGTGGCAGGCCAGCGGCTGTTTGCCAGTTGCCGGAATCCTAACGTCACGTTGCCACGTAACGGGAAGTGCAACCGGGCATCCAGCTTCGCACCGGGTTTATCCAGATCAATATCGTGATACCAGATGTTCTCATCGCGCAGGGTATTGACCGTGTTATCCAGTACGCCAAGATAACGTACGGTCGAGTAAGCGCCGATATCGGCAGCTTTAAAGTTAAAACGCGGCAAACGCAAATCCAGCGCCAGGCTGCACAGCATGGCGCCGACTGCCGCGGTGGATTTGGGATTACCAATCCGCCCTTGTTGGCTGAACGGATACCACTCATGCACGCGGTAGTTATCCATCCAGATCATACGGTTAACCGGAACAGGTTGCAGATGGCGGATCAACGCCTGTACGCCCGGTAAACAGGCGGGCCTGCCGGTCACTAATAAAATATCGCAGCGATAATGTGAAATAGCCTCACAAACCGCGTGCAGCGGGGAAGTCAGGGTAAATTGCCCCGCTAACAGAGCTTCTTGTAACTGCCTGAACTGTACCTGCAACGGCACGCTCAGAACATCAAACGCTGGTGAACCTGCTGGCAACGCATGGTCGATAGCCTGCTGGATGTAGTTCATCACGTTGCGCGTTGGTCGTTGGCTCAGGAGTTCTCCGAATGTGGCATGCAGACCAGCGACCGGATCGTTAATATCGCTTTGTTCCCAGGCACTGAGTACCGCATGACCGAGTGGCATAAAGAGCTGCAATGCCGTTTGTTGACGCAAAATCGCCTGGGTATCGATACGACCGGAATCGCCAAACAGCGTGGCCAGCAATGCAGCGGCATCGGTCACGCCAGCTTGTTGTAAGCGGGTTTGCAGCGCAGGCAACACGCAACGCTGAATCACGTCCAGAAGCATGTCATCGCCTGCCACCTTAAAACCCTCACGGAACAGCAAATGCGGGGTAATTTTAACGTTCGCGCCAACGCCGTCATCAAGCTGATAATGGACGACGGCCATATCCGTTGTCCCGCCGCCAATGTCGATCGATGCCACGCGCAGCGCACGGCCTTTAGTCTCACCGGGTTCCGGCAAACGGTCCGGGCGGGCAAGGGCGTTAAAGAATGATTCGGTGTGGCCATCGTAGTGAGAGATAGCCTCGTTATACAGCCACACCAGTTGCCCGCAGCTGGCTTCATCCCATTCCATCTGAATTTCAGGTACGGGAACCACACTCTTTTCCTGCTGTTTACGGGTAGTGAAGTCTTCATCCTGCGGGTGCCAGCCCATTGCTTTCCAGACCAGGGCAATAGCTTCAAACATGCGCAGGCGGAAAATCTCGCGTTCCTGTTTGGGCATCGCCGACGGTAGGGTCAGGATCAGCGTCCGTAACTGACGAGGAGATGCCGGGAATCCGAGGCGCAAACGCGTCGCTACGCTGTTAATTTGCCCCAGCGCCTGGGCCAGTATTTCGCATAACATATGCGTCATCAGCGTACTGCGGCTGTATTGCGGTGAGAATACCGGCAGACGATCGTCCTGCGGCAGGCTGAACAGCGGTTGCCCGTCATCGTTCATCAGGTTCATCAGTGGGAAGGCGGTAGCCAGCGGTTCGCGCTGGGTTTTTCCATTCATCTGGCTAAAGCGCCAGTCATGTAACACCGGCGTTTCATCCCACAGATAACGGCGCGGGCTGGAGATCCCACTATTGCCCTCGGTGCCCATACGCTGCATTGCCAGCTTACGGGCTTCATCACCCACACGCACAATCGACGGCCAGATAAAGGCGTCATCACGTCCGCTCTCAACGGAAAAATGCTGCTTACCAAAGCGCGCTTCGGAAAACTCCAGCCGACTGGTGAACAGCGGATCGTTGAGGAACTGCGGCTCGCTTAACGAACGGACCTGCAATTCAGCGGTCTGACGCAGCCCGTCATTGGCATCCCCGTGATCTTCAATCAGGACGCCACAGGTATGGGTATTACCGATATCTAAAATAAGATCGACGGGAATAGCGGGTGTGCTAAGGGTATGCGTAACCAGTTTCACTTCCGGGACAGAAAGCTGCTCGCCTAACAGAGTCAGCACATTCAGCCAGTGCGCCTGGTATTCAAAGTTACGCAGCGCCAGCTGGATCTCTTGTTCTGAGCGATTCTCATGTTGGGTGACATGGTGCATAAAAGATTCGCGCAACCAGCCGTCAATCCAGGTCTGGTCAAGGAAATCAGCAATTTCACTGTCATGCCAGGCCAGAGCGAATCGTGTCCCGTTGAGCAGGTCGTTTTCATTAGGCGTTAACGCTGCAGGGGCATTTTCAGTGAGCTGGCTATCCAGCGCCACGGTAACGCGGTGGGTGTTGCCCGTGCTGTCGGGTTGCGCCAGTTTTCGTACCTGCACGCGCGCCCAGTTATCCGGGCCTTCAACAAACGTGCGCGGTGGGTTAAAGCGCAGAAACGGCAGCGGCAGCCAGACACCGTCGAGGACATCCAGCGAATAATGCAGCGTCTGGGTACTTTCCGGCTTCACCACTTCGGGCTGACCGCCAGTGCTGCCAGGCAAGGTATAGCGACCCGTTGCCAGATCGAAATCCAGCCGTAGCAGGGGACCGTTTGCCGTTTTGCGCACAAAGCGGCCATGGTGCGCAGATTCCTGCGGCGTCAGGCCAAAATCCAGGAATTGAACACCGCTATTGGCGATGAGCGTCACGCTCTGCTTGTAATCACACAGATTCACCAACATAGAATCAGGCACCTATCTTTTTGATTGTCAGAGGGATTTCCGCGTGATCGTCATAACGCGCGGTACAGGCGGCGACGTCGTTGGTTCCTGCTTTGCAGGTAATTTCAGGCATCGGATAACGTGACCCGTCTGTACAACGGGCATTGCCGCGACTCTTAATCATTAATTCACCCGACTGGTGCAAACCGGAGAAAATCTCGGCACGACAAACAATATTGTCACCATGAACCACGCGAGCAGTGCCTTTATTAGCCTGGATCTGATAGCGCAGCGACGGCGCTTTGCCGCTCACCGGATCTTTAACATCGACCAGGACGCGCCAGTTACCATTGAGGAAACGCGTCGTTCCTGCCTTCATCTGATTGGCATCCATCACCAGCGCATCTTTTGGAATCGCGGCGATCACCACCGGTCCTTCTACAGGTTTCTCTTTCTTCGCAGCTGGAGTCACTTCAGCACGATGCAAAGGCAGAGCAGATGCCAGTGCTGGCAGCGGTGCCATATCAATCTTAGCGACTTCAACAGCGGCGGCTGCGGGTACGGGCTGGGTGGTCTGTTGCTTCCACAGCAGCGGCCCAACGATGGCGGCAATGATGACTGCGGCAACGGGCAGGCTCCACAGAGGCAGGCGGCGCGCAGGTTTCTCTTGTGCCAGCGGCGGTGTAACCTCCGGTTCGTTAACTATAACCGGTGGCTGTGGTTCGGGTTCAGCCGGTTTAGCCAGCTCGACGACTGGCGTCAATAAAGGCGCATCAGCCTCGGCGAAGGTGATTTCCGGGGGGATTTCTTCTTCCTGTTCCGGCTCTGCTACGGTAACGACAGGAGGAATATCGGCAAGTCGCAGGCAATCGAGCATATCGTCGCGGGGATTTTCATTCAGATTGACGAAGCCCCAGAACGTAATAACGGGTTTGCCATCAACCAGAAACACGTGGTTTTCACCGGGAAACTGGATGGCTTTTTCGAGCAGAGAGCCAAACAGCTGTAGGGAGGTTTTTCCCGACTGCAGGCTTTTACGGCTCAGAGCCGCCGCATTTTCCAGCGTGCTTCCCAGATAGCGCAGCGCACGAAAACGTGCTTCTTCATCAGCGGCTTTCCACGCCACGGCTTTCCCTTCTATCGGGGAATACCAGTCAACCCGATCGCCGTTGTCGTTAATTTGTGGGATCGCCAAACAATCCACCATCGCCTGCTGTTTACGCAGACGAAGCGTTTCACGAATTTGCAATGCTGAATCAAACACGGCCTGACCACCGCCGCCCACGGCCTGATAGTCATCCAAATTGCCGCTGCGCAAGAGAGTTTTTGCCACGTTGTTACCCCTTAGACTTCTTCACGTATCTACTTTACGTTTTATAAAAACGAGCAAACGGAGAAAGAGAGGCAAAAAGGGGCTAATTTTCATGGCATAGAGTGCCGGGAAAAATCTTGACGTTTTGAAAAAGACTTAAGGGAAATTAATTCGCTTAGGGTGATGAATTATTCAGCGAAATACACCTGATTAGAATAACCTGATAGTGATTTGTTATTGGTCAGTTTTTGTCAGCTATGCTCTGATATCTCGGTTAATAATAAAATAAGAAGGCTTATAACCATGATTGCAAGGAAAACGTTACTCGCGCTGGCTCTCAGCACCGTCATACCGTCAGGCGTTGCGTTCGCGGCCAATACTGACACCATCATCTATTGCTCGGAAGCATCGCCGGAGTCATTTAACCCGCAAATTGCCAGTTCCGGTCCCTCATTTGTGGCCAGTTCACAAGTGCTCTACAACCGACTCATCAACTTTGATCCGGTAAAGAATACCCCGGTACCATCTCTGGCAACGGACTGGACGATTTCTCCGGACGGAAAGACTTACACCTTTACCCTGCGTCAAGGCGTGAAATTCAACAGTAATAAATTCTTTAAACCGACCCGCGACTTCAACGCTGACGACGTGATTTTCTCGGTATTACGGCAGAAGGATGCCGATCATCCGTATCACAAGGTTTCTCAGGGAAGCTATGAATACTTTAACGATGTCGGTCTGGATAAACTGATTAAAGAAGTGAAGAAGCTCGATGATTATCACGTTCAGTTTGTCCTGAATGAACCTAACGCTGCGTTTCTTGCCGACTGGGGAATGGATTTTGCCTCGATTCTCTCTGCGGAATATGCCGACGCGATGCTGAAAAAAGGTACGCCGGAAAATGTCGACAACTGGCCGATTGGCACCGGGCCTTACGTGCTGCAGCAGTACAAGCAGGACTCGCAAATCCGCTATCTTGCCAACCCTAACTACTGGGATGGCGCCGTTCCAACGAAACACCTGATCTTCTCAATCACGCCAAACGTCCAGACGCGGCTGGCAAAACTGCAAACCAATGAATGCCAAATAATCCCAGCACCTGCGCCCGTACAGTTTGACGAGATTAAAAAGAATAAGGATTTGACGCTGCATTCGGTTGACGCGCTGAACGTCGGGTATCTGGCATTTAATACCGAGAAAAAACCGTTTGATAACGTACTGGTGCGTCAGGCGCTAAACTACGCGACCGATAAAAAGGCCATTATTAACGCCGTCTTCTTAGGTTCCGGTACGGTGGCAAAATCGCCGATTCCACCGAATATGATGGGGTTCAATAAAGATCTGCAGGATTACGCTTACGACCCGCAAAAAGCGAAAGACCTGCTGAAGCAGGCTGGGCTGGAAAATGGCTTTGAAGCGACGCTGTGGTCAATGCCGGTCCAGCGCCCATACAACCCGAACTCCCGACGGATTGCCGAGATGATCCAGAGCGACTGGGCAAAGGTGGGCGTGAAGGCGAAAATTGTATCGTACGAGTGGGGTGAATATCTCTCCGGAATGCGTAAAGGTGAGCACGACACCGCGTTGTTTGGTTGGATGTCAGACAACGGCGATCCGGATAACTTCGCCGATGTGCTGCTGGGCTGCGACAGCATAAAAACCGGATCTAACGCCGCGCGCTGGTGCGATAAAGAGTATAATTCGCTGGTTGAAAAGGCGAAACTGGTGAGCAAACCGGAAGAGCGCGCCGCGCTTTACCAGCAGTCACAAGAGATTTTCTACCAGCAGGCTCCTTGGATAGCCCTGGCAAACGGTAAAACGTTCTACGCTACGCGTAGCAACGTCAGCGGATACAGCGTTAGCCTGATGGGCAGTGATTTTTCAAAAGCAAAATTAAATTAATGAGTTAAGGAGAGGTTATGTCGCATCTGGATGAGGTCAGCGCACGTGTTGATGCCGCCATTGAGGAGAGCGTCATTACGCATATGAATGAATTGCTGATTGAGCTCAGCGATGATGTCGCGTTGAGCCGGGAAGACCGCTATACCCAGCAACAGCGTTTGCGTACGGCTATCGCCCATCATGGCCGTCAGCATAAAGAAGATATGGAAGCCCGTCGCGAACAGTTGACCAAAGGCGGCACTATTCTTTGATATTTCCTCGCCGGATCTTATCCGGCCTACAGGCGCGTTCTGTAGGTCGGATAAGCGCAATTAAAACGAACGTCTCGCCACCAGCCATGCCCCGATCACCAACATTACCGCGCCACAAATTGGGCCCACTAGCGCCCGTAGCGGCACGCCGTGACTGCGCAGAATATCCAGTATCAGTCCCCCGATAAGCTGGCTGGCAACCAGTACCGCAATCGTCGTGGCAGCGCCTACATTTTGATATCCACTAATGCTGGCGAAAACAAAGAACGATCCCAACAAGCCGGGGATGAGTGTCCACCAGCGTATGCTGGAAACCAATTCACCAAACCCTGCTAAACCTTGCTTAAACCACAATATGCTGACAAACAGCACGATCCCGACCAGCGAGTTAAGTAACATGGCGATAAGGATCGTCGAGGACGTCTGCGTAATGCGCACCATCAAGGTATTTTGCACCACCAGACCAATACCCGCCGCAATCAGAAAGGAGAGGGTCAGCGTCTGGTTCATCTAAGGGTATCCGGTTCACGACGATCGTCTAACTGCAACTGCATGAAGGTCAGATCCAGCCACCGCCCAAATTTGGTTCCAACCTGTGGCATTTGCGCGGTGGTTTTAAAGCCCAGCAAGCTGTGCAGATGCAGTGATGCCTGATTCTGAGACTCAATACCTGCCACCATTACATGCTTGCCGCATGCGCGGGCTTCGTCTATCAGTCTGCTGAGTAGTGCTCGTCCGAGTCCTTTTCCCTGATGTTCTGGATGGACATACACCGAATGTTCAACGGTATGACGGAAGCCATCAAAGTTACGCCAGTCGCCAAAGGAGGCGTATCCCGTAACCACGCCATTCTCTTCACTCACCAGTACCGGAAACCCCATCAATTGTCGGGATTCATACCAGGAAATACGGTTTTCGGCATCGACCGTTTGATCATTCCAGATAGCCGCCGTATGCAGTACCGCATGGTTGTAGATTTCTGCAATGGCGGCGCAGTCTTCTTTGCTGGCAAATCGAATTGACATGTTGAACCTCAGGGCTTGTTCACTATAGTATTACAATATGAATACTATTGAAGACAGTATAAATCAACGGATCAGTGCAAGAATTCGCATTGAGCGGGAATCTCGCGGTTGGTCACTCACGGAACTTGCCGAGCGCGCGGGCGTGTCGCGGGCCATGATCCATAAAATAGAACGCGGCGAGAGTAGTCCAACGGCTACGCTGCTGGGTAGACTTTCCGGTGCGTTTGGCATCAGCATGTCTACCCTGATTGCGCGCGCTGAAATGCAGGAGGGCAAGCTGCTACGCTTCGCTGACCAGCCCGTCTGGCACGATCCGCAAAGCCACTATCTGCGCCGCCATGTTTCACCGCGCAGCGATCTACCTATCGATCTGGTGCAGATTGAATTACCCGCCGGAAGTGATATCCCGATGCCAGCTTCTTCCTATGTGCAGGCCAGACAACTTATCTGGTTACAGCAGGGGGAATTAGTCTTTGTGGAAGGGGACATACGCCATGAAATGCAGGCAGGTGATTGCCTGGAACTTGGCCCGCCGAATGACTGTCGGTTTATCAATGAAACCGCGAAACCCTGCGTTTACCTGGTTGTGCGGTTAAACCACGTCGTCAGCTAAATAGCAGGCACAGACTGCTACTATTGATGGATTCATGCCAAAAGCAGAGGAGCACATCATGGGTCAACAGACTAATCGTAACCGTCGCTGGGTACTGGCTTCCCGTCCACATGGCGCGCCAGTCCCAGAGAACTTCCGTCTTGAAGAAGATGAGGTGGCATCCCCGGGCGAAGGCCAGGTTTTGCTGCGCACTGTTTATCTTTCCCTCGATCCCTACATGCGTGGCCGCATGAGCGATGAGCCATCTTACTCACCACCAGTAGAGATTGGTGGTGTTATGGTGGGTGGTACCGTAAGTCGCGTGGTGTCATCCCGCCATCCGGACTACCAGCCAGGCGAATGGGTATTGAGCTACAGCGGTTGGCAGGACTATGACATCTCCGACGGTAACGGACTGGTGAAGCTTGGCGCTCATCCCGAACATCCCTCCTGGGCGCTGGGTGTTATGGGTATGCCGGGGTTTACCGCTTATATGGGTCTGCTGGATATCGGTCAGCCGAAAGCGGGAGAAACGCTGGTGGTAGCCGCCGCAACCGGGCCGGTTGGCGCAACGGTTGGGCAGATCGGTAAGCTTAAAGGCTGCCGGGTAATCGGTGTGGCAGGTGGGGCAGAGAAATGCCGACATGCCACAGAGGTGCTGGGCTTTGATGTTTGCCTCGATCACCACGCACAAGATTTTGCGCAACAACTGGCAAAAGCTTGCCCGCAAGGAATTGATATTTATTATGAAAACGTCGGCGGAAAAGTATTTGATGCCGTTCTGCCATTGCTCAATACTTCAGCGCGGATTCCGCTTTGTGGCCTGGTCAGTGGTTATAACGCAACGTCTCTTCCGGCCGGACCTGACAGATTACCGCTGTTAATGGCAACGCTGCTGAAAAAGCGTATCCGGATGCAGGGTTTTATCATTGGTCAGGATTATGGTCACCGCATTCAGGAGTTTCAGCGGGAGATGGGGCGCTGGCTTAATGAGGACAAAATCCACTACCGCGAGCAGGTGACCGACGGTCTGGAAAATGCGCCACAAACCTTTATCGGTCTGCTGACCGGCAAAAACTTCGGCAAGGTAGTTATTCGTCTTGCTGAGGATTGATGCGTAAGGGTGGAAGACGGTGAATGTCTGTAACCAGGCCTGCTTCGTACGAAATGTAGGCCTGGTAAAATGCCAATGACGTTATCCGGATGAAAAGCGATTATTCATGGAGAAAATGAGAAGGTTACAACCCGAAAGCGAATAAATACTCCACATTGAGATAAATAATGATTACTATTCTCATTCTTAAAAAGGCAAAACCATGATTTTGCTCATTGAAGCTATGTGAAGCAGTAACAAACGAATTTATCAAAGGGAGTCGTCATGTCTTTACGTCATCTGTTTTCACCGCGTCTGCGTGGTTCTTTACTGTTAGGTTCACTGCTCGTTGCATCATCTTTTACTACGCAGGCTGCAGAAGAACTGCTGCGCAAAGCCGTCGGTAAAGGCGCTTATGAAATGGCGTACAGCCAACAAGAGAACGCGCTGTGGCTGGCGACCTCACAGAGCCGCAAACTGGATACCGGCGGGGTGGTTTACCGCCTTGACCCGGTCACCCTCGAAGTGACTCAGGTGATTCATAACGATCTCAAACCGTTTGGTGTCACCATCAATAACGCCACGCAAACGCTGTGGTTCGGCAACACGGTAAATAGCGCGGTAACGGCGATGGATGCTAAAACGGGCGCGGTGAAAGGACGTCTGGTGCTGGATGCGCGTAAGCGTTCTGAAGATGTTCGCCCGCTGCAGCCGCGTGAGCTGGCCGCAGATGACGCCACTAACACGGTATACATTAGCGGTATTGGTAAAGAGAGCGTGATTTGGGTGGTGGACGGCGACGCCATTAAACTGAAGGACACCATCCAAAATACCGGCAAAATGAGCACCGCTCTGGCTGTCGACAGCAAGGCTAAGCGCCTGTACACCGCCAATGCGGACGGTGAATTCATTACCATCGATACCACCACCAACAAAATTATCAGCCGCAAAAAACTGCTGGATGATGGGAAAGAGCATTTCTTTATCAACCTGAGCCTGGACACAGCGGGCAACCGTGCATTTGTCACCGACTCTAAAGCGGCGGAAGTGTTGGTAATCGACACCCGTAACGGCAACGTACTGGCAAAAGTCGCCGCGCCGGAATCCCTTGCCGTGCTGTTCAACCCGACGCGTAATGAAGCCTACGTGACTCATCGCCAGGCCGGTAAAGTGAGTGTGATCGACGCGAAAAGCTATAAAGTCGTCAAAACATTCGAGACCCCAACATTCCCGAATAGCCTGGCGCTCTCTGCCGATGGTAAAACCCTGTACGTCAGCGTGAAACAGAAATCTACCCGCGAGCAGGAAGCTACCCAGCCGGACGATGTTATTCGTATTGCGCTGTAAAAAATCCGGAGGGGGAAACCCCTCCTGTCATTTCTCTAAACCCCACGATACGCCTCGTTACACCCCGCCAGTAGCCTGACCCACTTCAGGGACTTACACTACGCCCTCAACGGCTAACTGAATAACACGGGAATACCATGAAAAAGCCATTTATCTGTCTTTGTGCAGGCGTAATGCTGTTTACCCTGGCAGGATGCACCACTGATTACGTCATGACGACCAAAAGCGGACAAACCATTACCACCCAGGGTAAGCCAAAACTGGATAAAGATACGGGAATGACCAGCTATACCGATCAGGATGGAAACGCGCGGGAAATTAACAGCAACGATGTAGCGCAGTTGATTGAAGCGAACTAAAAAAGAAGGCCTGAAGGGTTAACCTGTCAGGCCTTCAGCCATTACGGCGCGGTGCGGTGGATTTCCGCGACGCGTTTACGCACGCCGAACCAGCCTGCAACCAGCAGGATGGCAATCAACGGTAATGACGCGATAGTGTAGGTGCCGTTTGGATAGTCAAACGCCATCAACACCAGCACGCTCAGCAGGAACACCAGGGTTAGCCACGAGGTAAACGGAGCGCCCGGCAGTTTAAAGCTAACGTCTGCCGTTTTACCTTCTTTTATGGCCCGGCGCAGACGCATCTGACAGACCATGATAAAGCCCCACGACGCAATAATGCCCAACGACGCGAAGTTCAACACGATCTCAAACACCTGCGACGGCACCAGATAGTTAAGAAATACCCCGACGACATAGACGACCAGCGTGGCGAGGATCCCCGCCCAGGGTACCTGTTGGCGGCTCATTTTAGCCATGAATTTCGGCGCCGATCCGCCCATCGACATGGAACGTAAAATACGTCCGGTGCAGTACAGCCCAGAGTTAAGGCTGGAAAGCGCCGCGGTGAGCACCACTATATTCATGATACTGCCGATATACGGCACGCCCAGTTTGGAGAAGAAGGTAACAAACGGGCTTTGCCCTGCCTGATAGGCATTCCACGGCAGTAACAGAACCAGCAGCACGACAGAACCCACATAGAACAGACCAATACGCCAGATAACGCTATTGATCGCTTTCGGCACCATGGTTTGTGGATCTTTGCATTCTCCAGCAGCGGTGCCCACCAGTTCAATGGAGGCAAACGCGAAAACCACCCCCTGAACCAGTACCAGCGCCGGCAGCAAGCCATGTGGGAAGAATCCACCGTTGTCGGTGATCAGGTGAAAACCCGTGGCGTTACCATCCAATGGCTTTCCAGTGCCTAAAAAGACGGTACCCACCACCAGGAAAATCACAATCGCCAACACTTTGACCAGTGCAAACCAAAACTCCATCTCCGCGAACCACTTCACGCCGATCATGTTCATGGTGCCGACAATGGCCAGCGCGCCGAGGGCGAATACCCACTGCGGTACATCACCAAATGCGCCCCAGTAATGCATATACAACGCCACCGCGGTGATATCGACAATACCGGTCATCGCCCAGTTGATAAAGTACATCCAGCCAGCCACATAGGCGGCTTTCTCACCTAAAAATTCACGGGCATAGGAGACAAAGCTGCCGCTGGAAGGGCGATGTAAAACCAGTTCGCCAAGCGCGCGCAGTATAAAGAACGAAAAAATACCGCACACCAAATAAACCAGCGCCAAAGCAGGACCAGCCATCTGCAAGCGCGCGCCAGCCCCTAAAAACAACCCGGTACCAATTGCGCCGCCAATGGCGATCATCTGTACCTGTCGATTTCCCATCGCTTTGTGATACCCCTCTTCGTGGGCATTCAACCAGCGTCGTTTCGCCGCATGTTGTTCCGCGGCTTGCGTGTTGTTTGTGTTCATTACTTTTCCTGTTGACCTGACAAAAATACAAAATCCTTTTTGCCGCACCTGCTGCGGCGAAAACAGCCTTACCCTTCATTGTGTTACGGGGAAAACTGCCGGCCGAGCATCCTACATTCAATTGTTCGGTTCCGCAAAGCCCCGATAACAAGAATTCAGCATTTTTGTACAGCGTGCACTGGCGCGGTGTGGCCTCGATTCAGCCAATAAAAGAGAAGGGCGTAAATACGTGGAGAGGAGTGCGCTTATCGAGACATTCACCCGATAAGCGCCGTAAGGTTATGCTGATACGCCAAAGACCTGAACGGCCTGCTGTAAGCGCGATGAACGTTGAGTCAGATCGGCGGTAGCATCGGTGACACGTTCCACCATCTCGGCATTATTGTGTGTCATGGTGCCAACGCGTGAAATCGAATCGTTAATCAGATCCAGCGCCAGGGTTTGCTCACGCGTCGCCAGACTAATATCTTTGATCATCATCGACATCTGCAGGACATCGCCAATCATCCCGGTAAGATGCGTCTCCGTTTGTTCTACCATTTTGACCCCGCTATTCACGTTGGCGACGTTCTTCTCAATCAACTGTTTGATCTCTTTTGCTGCAGACGCTGAGTGCTGTGCCAGATTACGGACCTCTGCCGCCACAACGGCGAAACCGCGTCCTGACTCTCCGGCTCGCGCGGCCTCGACCGCGGCATTGAGCGCCAGAATATTGGTCTGAAAGGCGATACTATCAATGACGCCGATGATGTCGACGATCTGCCCGTTGTCACGCGATATCGCCTGCATCATGGCGATAGTTTGTTTCATGATATCGCCGCCTTCTGCCGCATTGGCGCTGGTTTTATCGGCCATGGTCATAGTATGTGCCGCAGTCTCAGCAGTTTGCTGTACCGCGCTACCAATTTCTTCAATGGCGGCAGCGGTTTGTTGCAGGTCGGCGGAGGTTTCTTCGGAACGCTTATGCAGCGCCGTACCTTCTTTTGATACTCGCTGACTGATAGCGCGAATACCGGATATTTGCGTACTGACATCATCGACCAGTGAATTCAGATTAAGCCCGGACTGATTAACCAGGCGCATCAACATTCCGATCTCATCCACCCGATTTAAATGACAGTTATCAGGTTTTCTCCCGGATACCACTTTCTTCATTTGCGTCAGTAGCGTATTAACTGGCTGACAGATTTGATACTTAAGGTAAATAGCAAGCATCAGAAATAAGAACAGCAACCCTCCCGCCTGAATAAATGGATTAACAGGAGCAAAAAGAAATAGCACAGCGAGCAGGGCGATTACCCCTAAAGAATAATTGACGCGCTGGCTAATGCTCAGCCATTTAAACATTGATGCCCATGACAATATGCCGCGGCGAATGATAATGCCTTTAAAAAGTCGAAACCCTTTAAACTGCTGGCTATTAATTTTTTGATATAAACTTTCGCTTTGAGTTATTTCATCGCGCGAAGGAACGGTACGCACTGAAATGTAGCCAGTGAGTTTTTCATTGTGCCAGACCGGTGTAACGTTGGCGCGAACCCAGTAATGGTCGCCATTCTGCCGACGGTTTTTCACCATTCCCGTCCAGCTGTCTCCCTGCTGTAGCGTGTACCACATATCGGCGAACGCCGCGGGAGGCATATCAGGATGGCGAATAATATTATGCGGTTCGCCCATTAATTGCTGTTCGTTAAATCCGCTGGCATCAATAAATGCGGAGTTGGCGTAGGTAATATGACTTTCTTTATCCGTCGTAGAAAGCAGCGTCGTTTTATCGTTAAGTGCGTGCTCAATTTGTGTAACGGGCATGTTACTTTTCATAGAGGTCCCATGATGCTATGTATAATCCATACAAAAATCCCCGCAATGAAATCGGGGGATATTAGAAATCTGTTTTAAACCGTTTTAATAAGAAACGTTGCATTCTCTACTAATCATCATTTCTGTGGAAGTAGTTAAAATAAAAATTTCCATGTAAATCATTCATCCCACGTCATAAAAGTGAAACAATTAATACAACCGCATAACGTTACAAGTCGTTTAAACTGACTTAACGTAAATTGCGTTAAAAAACCTTTTCGTAAAAAGAAAACTGGCATGAAATGATTTTGATGTTATTACCGTGATATCAACGACCCTATTATATTTTGTAGGCTATTAATTGCGGGTGTTTTTCAGTTTAGCGGTACTGGGCGATCCAAATTTTAACCCTGGCTGCGGTAGGGTTTGTTATCTACTTTTTAGCTGAGTAAATGTGAATTAAATGTTTCAGTATGGCTATTTGATAAATTAATAATAAAGACATGTTAACAAACATAGGCTCGTAACATGTCATATCGCCTGAGTGTTCTGGATAAAAGCCCCATCGGGGAAGGTGAAACTGCCGCGACCGCGCTTTCCCGGACGTTGCGTTTGGCGCAACTGGCAGAAGAGTGGGGGTACCATCGTTTCTGGATCGCGGAACACCATAATACGCCACAGCTGGCCAGTCCATCGCCGGAGCTGGTGATCGCCTGGATCCTCGGGCAAACCCAGCGTATCCGCGTTGGTTCCGGCGGCGTGATGCTGCAACATTACAGCCCGTACAAAGTGGCGGAAAACTTCAATCTGCTGGCATCACTGGCTCCTGGACGTGTCGATCTCGGCGTAGGGAAGGCCCCTGGCGGGTTACCGTTGTCGACTCAGGCGTTACAGCATGGACTGCATCAGGAAGAAAAAGGCAGTTTTGCCGATCAGCTTTCTCAGCTTAACGGCTGGCTGGCGCTGAACGGAACGGAAAGCGGGGAAACGGTATTCCCGACGCCAATCCCACCAATACCGCCAGAAGGATTTGTACTCGGAGCCAGTGTGCAAAGCGCACAGTTAGCAGCGCAATCCGACTTGAATTTTATCTTCGCTGCGCACCTCAACGGTGACAAAGCGTTATTACGTGAGGTTTTGTCCTTCTGGCAGACCCACAGCGACCGCCCGACGATAGTCGCCGTTCAGGTGATTGTGGCTGACAGTCACGATACAGCTGCGCAACTGGCGGAAAACGTCCAAATCTGGGGCGTTGAGCTGGAAAATGGTCAACGCGTTACAGTCGCCAGCGAAGAGCAAGCCCTGGCATTCGCCGTACAGGCGGGTAGTTCGCCACGCAAAATCGCGCGTCGTGAACTGGCGTTGTTACACGGCACCGCTCAAGAGGTGATGGTAAAGCTGAATGCTCTGCATACGCAATTTGGTATTGATGAGTTCATTATCGACACGCCAGTGGCGGAGGGCCACGCGCGTCTGACATCGCTGCGTTTGTTGGCACAAGTCCATAATGCCGTGGAGGTGCTCTGATGACCCTCAGCTCAACGCTTATCAACTGGCGTCGTGAATTACATCAGCACCCGGAGCTTTCCCTGCAGGAGGAAGCAACCACCAGGCGCATTCAGGCCTGGTTGCACGCTGCGGATGTCGACATTCTGCCGTTCGAGCTGAAAACCGGTCTGGTCGCGGAAATCGGCAAGGGAGAAGATGTCATCGCGCTGCGAGCGGATATCGATGCGCTACCGATAGAAGAAAGCGCCGATGTTCCGTTTCGCTCCCTCACACCGGGCGTGATGCATGCCTGCGGGCATGACGTCCATACCAGCGTGATGCTTGGAGCAGCACTGCTGCTTAAACAACAGGAAACAACCTTACCGGGGCGAGTACGTATTTTGTTTCAACCAGCTGAAGAGAGTTTCGGCGGCGCAAAAACGTTGATCCGCGCCGGTGCGCTGCAAAACGTAGCGGCTATTTTTGGTATGCACAATGAGCCCGGTTTGCCGGTGGGCGAATTTGCCACACGCGGCGGTGCGTTCTATGCCAATGTCGATCGCTTCGTGCTGCGCATAAATGGCAAGGGCGCACATGCGGCGCGTCCGCATGAAGGCAAAGATGCCATCCTGCTTGCCAGCCAGTTGGTAACCGTGTTGCAAAGCGTTGCCAGTCGCGACGTTAACACGCTGGATTCGGTGGTACTCAGCGTGACCCGTATTCAGGGAGGAAATACATGGAACGTACTGCCAGAGTCCGTTGAGCTGGAAGGGACGCTCAGAACGCACCGGACTCAGGTACAGCAGCAGGTTAAAGCACGGGTTAATGACATCGCTGCCGGATTTGCCCATGCCTTTGGCGCACAAATAGACGTTATCTGGCATGCGGGGCCGACCGCGTTGGTGAACGATGCGCGTTGGGCCGATATCGCCACCACGGTGGCGAAACAGTCAGGCTACACCACTCACCATGCTGACCTGCATATGGGCGGGGAGGATTTTGCCGTCTACCTGCAAAATACGCCAGGCGCATTTGTCAGTATTGGCAGTGCCAGTGAATACGGATTACATCACCCGGGATTTAATCCAGACGAACGTTTAATTGAACCTGCCGCACATTACTTTGCGCAGTTAGCAAAAACGGCATTCGCACACCTTTAAGTTTACCTGTTGGGTAGGGGTTATTATGGCTGAAAATCGGCAACTACGGCTCGGAACTATTCTGCATGGCGCATCGGGAAATATGTCCGCATGGCGCCACCCGGCGGCTCAGGCCGATGCCAGTATTAATTTTGATTTTGTCAAAGAGACGGCGCTTATTGCGGAAAAAGGGAAGCTGAATTTTATTTTTGTCGCCGATGGTCTGTATATTAATGAAAAATCAATCCCGCACTTTTTAAATCGTTTTGAGCCGCTGACAGTATTATCCGCTTTGGCCAGCATCACCCAGAATCTGGGACTGGTTGGCACAGTGTCCACATCATACAGCGAGCCGTTTACGACCGCACGACAGTTCGCCAGCCTGGACCATCTCAGCAACGGGCGTGCGGGCTGGAACGTGGTTACGTCGCCTCTGGAAGGATCGGCAAAAAACTATTCTCGCGCTCAGCATCCGGAGCATGCCCAGCGTTATCGTATTGCCGATGAATATTTACAGGTAGTGAAAGGACTGTGGGATTCCTGGGAAGACGATGCTTTTACCCGTAATAAAACAAGCGGGGAATTTTTTAATCCGCATAAACTGCACACGCTAAACCATCATGGAGATTATTTTCAGGTCGCCGGGCCGTTAAATATTGGGCGTACGCCACAAGGTCGTCCGATTATATTTCAGGCGGGAGCTTCAGCAGATGGCAAGAAATTAGCGGCGCAGCATGCTGATGCCATTTTTACCCATCAGGAGTCGCTGGCAGAGGCTAAGGCGTTCTATCAGGATGTAAAAAGTCAGCTGGAAATCGCCGGACGACATCCCGATCAACTGCATATATTCCAGGGCGTCAGCGTTATTGTTGGCGACAGCGCAGAGGATGTTGAGCAGCAGTATCAGACTACCGCTGCGCTGGTCTCCGTTACCGACGCGCTGAACTATCTTGGCCGCTACTTTGAACATCATGATTTTGCCCAATATCCGCTGGACGCACCGTTCCCGGATCTTGGCTCTCTCGGACAAAACAGCTTTCGCAGTACGACTGATGAGATCAAACACAACGCGCGCGAGCGTGGCTTAACACTCCGTCAGGTTGCTCTGGAAGCGGCCAGCCCACGTCCGCGTTTCAGCGGCACGCCGGAACAGGTCGCCGACGGCCTGCAGCAGTGGTTCGACGAGAAAGCCGCAGACGGTTTTATTATCCAGGGCGGAACGCCGGATACCTTCCCGCGTTTTGTCGAACAGGTTGTCCCTGTGCTTCAGGCGCGGGGCCTGTTCCGCCATGAATATCCCGGTACGACCCTGCGCGCAAGCCTGGGATTAACGACACCTGCAAATCAATTCACACAATAAGAGAAAAACGCTATGCAGAAAAAATCAGTATTCCTCGTACTGTCGCTGGCTTTCAGCACAACTGTCTGGGCAAATGATGTGACGATTAACGGCACGGGCGTAAGTCTGGAAGCCAATAAAACGCCGATCAATACGGCAAAGAATACGCAGGCGATCGCGCAATTGCCTGCAAACCTGCACCTGGCCGTACCGGGCAAATTCACCGTGGCGATTGCCGGGCTCAGTCAACCGCCGCTGACCGTCTTTGCCGATGACAATAAGACGCTGATCGGCAGCGAGGCGGACATCGCGCGTCTGGTGGCTGACAGTTTGGGGCTGGAACTCAACGTCGTACCTACGTCATGGGAAGACTGGCCGCTGGGCATCACTTCCGGCAAATACGATGCCGCGATCAGCAATATTACCGTCACCAAAGCACGCAAAGAAAAATTCGATTTCGCGACGTATCGGAAAGACTCTCTTGGCTTTTATGTCAAAACCGGTAGCAAGCTGAAGAAAATCGAGCAGGCGGAAGATATCGCTGGACTGCGCATTATCGTCGGTTCAGGGACGAACCAGGAAGCCATCCTGCTGGCCTGGAACGATGAGAACGTGAAGAAAGGGTTACAGCCGTTTACGCCGGTGTATACCAAAGATGATGCCGCGCAAACCCTGGCCCTACAGTCAGGTCGCGCCGATGCCTACTTCGGTCCTAATGTAATCGGCGCATGGAAAGCTGCACTCAACGGTAAAACGCAATTGGTGGGTAGTGTTGATGGCGGTTGGCCAAAAGCGGCACACATTGCTGTGACGCTGAAAAAGGACAGCGGTCTGGTTCTGCCGGTACAAACCGCCCTCAACGGCGTGATTGGCAACGGCGATTATGACAAGGTGCTGAATCGCTGGGGAGAAGGGGTGGAACGCATTCCGCAATCTGAAATCAACCCGGCCGGTTTAGGCGACTAAGGAGGTCATCGTGAGCGATCAATTTCGCGTGGTCTCACCTGAAGCCAGCGAGCTACAGCCCATTTTGAACGGTCTGTTCGGTGAGTATGCTGCCCGCTATGGCGATTATTTTTCTCGTGACGCTGAAGAGGAACTGACCGAATGGTATCTGGCACCGCAGGGACTTTTTGTGGTCCTGGAGCGTGACGGCGAAATTATCGCCACCGGGGCTTACAAACCTTACGACAAGGACACGGCCGAGATTAAGCGTATCTGGACAAAAAGCAGCCTGCGTCAGCAGGGACTTGCGGCGCGTGTAGTGCAGGAACTGGAACGTCGGGCGCTACTCGCGGGCTACAGCCGGATATATCTGACCACAGGATTTCGCCAGCCGGAGGCCGTCAGACTTTATTTAAGCCAGGGCTACGATCCGCAATTTGATACGACGCGCAATCCCGAAGAGTACAGCCAGCCACCGTTTGATGGACGGCTGCGCTTTACCAAACTGCTGACTATTGCCGGTCAGGCCAGAATCGCCTGAGGAGAGAAGATGAAAACGACAGATAGCATTAAAGTCGTACCGGCGCGTTACCCCATGCGCACCGTTGGCGCGGTCATTGCTTTGTTTGCCCTGGCGGTGATTCTCCAGTCCGTGGCGTTTAATCCGCGCTGGGAATGGAGCGTGTTTGCCCGCTGGTTCTTCGATCCGGTGATTTTGTCTGGTCTTGGACAAACGCTGTTACTGACACTTATCGGGACGCTGTTGAGTATTCTCATCGGCGGTCTGCTGGCGCTGGCGCGGCTTTCATCTTCCTGGCTGTTGAACTGTCTGGCATGGGGGTACATCTGGCTGTTTCGTTCGTTACCGCTGATTGTGGTGCTAATCGTTCTGTACAACTTCTCCTATCTGTACGACACGCTGACGATTGGTATTCCGTTCACTCCCATTCAGTGGGGGAGTTTTGAGACCATCAATGTACTCGGTCAGTTTTCCACTGCGGTGGTTGGCCTGACGCTGGTGCAAAGCGCCTATACCGCTGAGATTATACGTGGTGGATTTTTAGGGGTCGATCACGGTCAGTACGAGGCAGCGGCAGCACTGGGCTTACCGGCAGGGCGACGTACGCTGCGGATTATTCTGCCGCAGGCGCTGCGCACCATTTTGCCTGCTGGCTTCAATGAAATTATCAGTCTGGCGAAAGGGACAGCGATGGTATACGTGCTGGCAATGCCGGAGCTGTTCTACACCATCCAGATGATCTACAACCGCACGCAGGAAGTGATCCCGCTGCTGATGGTGGGTGCGGTGTGGTATCTGGTGATCACCAGCATCCTGTCGCTTATTCAGCATCTGGTCGAACGTGCGCTGGCACGCAGCGAACGACGTTCAGCGATCAACACCGTCCGGGTGAGCCGTGCAGAAAAACGCAGTCGTCAACGTCCACAGCAGGAGGCCGTCCATGTCCCACTCGCCTGAAGGTCATATTTCTATTACCGGCGTCAGCAAATACTTTGGTCGCCACAAAGCATTGGATAATGTGTCGCTGGAGATCCCTCCCGGAACGGTAACGGTCATTCTCGGGCCGTCCGGTTCAGGGAAATCCACACTCCTGCGTACCATCAACCATCTGGAACGCGTCGATGAGGGTTTTATTCAAATCGATGGCGATTACATTGGTTATCGTCGGCAGGGAGACAAGCTGTATGAGCTGAAAGAGGCGGAAATTTTGCGCCAGCGGGTTAACGTCGGCTATGTGTTCCAGAACTTTAATCTGTTCCCGCACTTAACGGTGCTGGAGAACCTGATTGAAGCGCCCATTGCGCACGGACTGGCATCGCGTAAAGCCGCCACCGAGCGGGCATTAACGCTGCTTGATGCGGTAGGGTTGCGGAATAAAGCCGATGCCTGGTCGCGTCACTTATCTGGCGGTCAGCAGCAGCGTATCGCTATTGCCCGTGCACTGGCGCTAAATCCGCGCGTCATGCTGTTTGATGAGCCTACATCTGCACTGGATCCTGAACTGGTGGGCGAAGTCCTGGATGTCATTAAAGCGCTGGCGAAGTCGGGAACCACGCTGGTGGTGGTGACGCACGAGATTGGCTTCGCTAGGGAGGTGGCGGATCAGGTGGTGTTTATGGTCGATGGCAAAATCGTCGAGCAGGGCAGCAGCGAGCAGGTACTGAATCATCCACGCCACACGCGCACCCAGCAGTTTTTGTCGAAAGTGCTTTGAGGGTAATTTGCGGCACAAGACTGTGCCGCACAAGGATTACAGGGTGACGACGATTTTGCCCACCTGACCGTTGGCTTCCATGTATTGATGTGCTTCAACGATATCATCAAAGGCAAAGGTTTTATCAATCAGCGGCTTGAGTTGGCCGGACTGTAATCCTTCAAAGATAAACCGTTTCGCACGTGACAGTTTTTCCGGGTTCGTGGTGATTTCGAAAATCTCATAGCCGCGGAAGGTCAGATGGCGACCGAGTATCTCAATTACCGGAATCGACAAATCACGCGCATCAAGAGAGCCATACTGGAAAAAGAGTCCACCGGCTGGCATCACCTGGGCAATTTTTGCCACGCCAGGGCCACCGACCGGATCGAACACCACGCGGGTGCCTTTGCCGTCAGTGATCCGGTTAATCTCCGCCACCAGATCCTGCTCCTGGCTGGCGATAACCTCTGCCGCACCAAGTTGCAGAAGCTGGGCACGTTTCTCACTGGTGCGCGTCATCGCAATCGGTTTTGCTCCCCGCATGTTAGCAATCTGAATTGCCGCCAGTCCGACGCTGCTGGAAGCAGCATTGATCAGCACGTTATCACCAGGCTTAATATCCGCATATTCAACCAGCGCACCGAAAGCGGTCACATACATCATCCAGCTCGCCGCGGCTTCCTCGAAGCTAAGATTCTCAGGATGTTTGACGACAGCATGGGCTGGAGCATTGACGACTTCACCGTACATACCATACTCATGGAAGCTGAAAGCCGGGATGACGCTAACGTAATCGCCAGGTGCAAACTCACGCACGTTGTCTCCCACGGATTCAACAACGCCGGAAGCCTCATAGCCCAGACATGCCGGGAATTTGGGTTGGTAAATATACTGGCCGGTACGATACATAATTTCCGCACGGTTAATGCCGATTGCGCGTACGTGTATCTGAACTTCATCCGCACGCGGAGCCGAAACTGGCATATCCTGGATTGTCAGGACGTCAGCGTCGCCTGGTTGATTAAAAACCACGACCTTAGACATAGCAAACCTCTGTAAATTGTTCTGTATTGGGTCTGCACAATTTAACGGCTCAGATGAGTGTGAAAAACCGCCGTTGCGGAACTTCACTATTACTTAGATTATAATAATCCCTGTAGGCGCGATTTTTGCTCGGTAAAAAGCGCACACAGCCAGTCAATAAACACCCGAACACGGGGGGCAAGATGACGTCTGTCGGGGTAAAGCACAGAAACCGGTTTTGATTCCCCGGCATAATCAGCCAGCACCTCAACGAGCTGGCCCGACTGGATCCAGGGGGCCAGTACCGCGTGCACACCGTGGATGATACCGAGTCCGGATAAACAGCCTGTCAAAAGAATGTCGGAGTTATCAACGCTGATGTGACCTGTAGGGATAAACGACACGGTTTCACCCTCACGGACGAAGGACCATTCCAGTGCTTCACGATGACGTTCACTGAAAAAGTTAATTGCCTGATGTCGGGATAAATCCTCTGGCGTCTGCGGTACGCCGTGTTTTTGCAAATAATCCGGGGACGCGCATGTCACCATTTTTACCTCACCAAGCCGCCGTGAAATCAGAGAAGAGTCTTGTAACTCGCCAATGCGAATCATGCAGTCGATACCTTCGGCAAGCAGATCGATTCTTCGGTCGGTGGAGGTGAGGACAATCTCAATATCCGGGTAGCGCGACTGGAAATCGCTCAGGGCCGGGACTAATACCGAGTGAGCCAGCGACAGGGGGGCATTCACCCTGAGTTTTCCGCGCGGAGGGCGGGTGGGTGAGAAAGAAGCCATGATGTCATCAACGTCACTGAGCAGGATTTTTGTGCGTTGGTAAAAAGCGTCACCTTCTTCTGTCAGACTCACTTTACGAGTCGTGCGGTTAAGCAACTTTACTCCCAGATCGTCTTCAAGATGTTGGATAGCTTTGGTCACTGCAGGGCGGTGCAGGTGTAACACGTCTGCTGCTCTGGCAAATCCACCTTGCTCAACAACCTGTACAAAAATGTTCATATATTCAAACATACTGGAACGCATTGCTTATTCTCCCCCGGTATTCGACCATTGTTATTATGAAAGTAATAATCACGTCTGCATAGGTTGCCGAATGCTGCTCTACACTTAGGGTTTTAACTTTGGGGATTGCAGCATGATTAAGGTCTATGGGGTACCGGGCTGGGGATCGGCCATCAGTGAAGTGATGCTCACACTGGCGGAGATCCCTTATCATTTTATTAATGTCGACGGTTTTGACAGTGACGGCCCTCAGCGGGAGTTGCTTAAGACGATGAATCCACTATGCCAGGTGCCCACGCTGGTACTGGAAAATGGCAGTGTGATGACGGAAACGGCGGCGATCGCGCTGATGATCCTCGATCGTCGCCCTGAACTTTCACCACCCGTTGGATACGCCGAACGCCAGCAGTTTCAGCGTCTGTTGATATGGCTGGTAGCAAATGTCTATCCCACGTTTACCTATGCCGACTATCCAGAACGCTGGGTACCGGACGCCCCGGCGCAGTTGAAAAAGAACTGCATTGAGTACCGTAAATCCCTCTATATGTGGCTGAACGATCAGCTAAACGCCGAGCCGTACGCATTCGGGGATCAGCTAACACTACTGGACGTATATATTGCCGTTATGCGCACCTGGGGGCCAGGGCATGACTGGTTTCAGGACAACACGCCGAATATTAGCGCTATCGCTGATGCAGTTTGTCAGCATCCGAGGCTGCGTACTGTACTGAAAAACAATAAGATTATTTGAATAAAAAAACGCTGTTCCGCAGGAGTGCAAATCCCGGAACAGCGGGCGAGCTATCGCCATAAGGTTAAATTACGCGACAGAAGGGGTCAGCGTAATACGATCCAATGGACCCACGATAAACAGATAAGAAATCAGGCCAATCAACCCCATCGAACCGACGTACAGAATGGCGTAATCAAAAGACTGGGTATTCGCCAGAATGACGCCGATCACCAGTGGCGTGATGATACTGGCCATATTGCCGCACATATTGAAAACGCCGCCTGCAATGCCGAGCACTTCTTTTGGCGAGGTATCGCTGAGAACGCACCATCCCAGATTGCCAAACCCTTTGGCGAAAAATGCCAGACTCATCGCGGCGATCACCACAAATTCTGACGAGGTGTAGTTGGCGATAACGATGACACAAGAAAGCAACATTCCGCAGATAACCGGCAGCTTACGAGCAATCGTCAGGCTGTAACCGCGTTTTAGTAGCCAGTCGGAGAACACGCCGCCTAATAATCCACCGATAAAACCGGCAATGGCAGGGATACTGGCGACAAACCCCACTTTGAGGATCGACATGCCTTTCGCCTGATACAGATAAGTAGGGAACCAGGTCAGGAAGAACCAGGTAATGGATGTCACGCAGAACTGCCCGATATAAACGCCAATCATCATGCGATTGACACAGACGCTCTTAATTTGCGTAAAGGTAATTTTCTGCGGCTCTTTTTTATTGCCCAGCGCCGGTTCGCCACCGCCTTCCCGGATATAGTCAATTTCCTGTTGGTTTACCTTCGGATGATGCATGGGATCCCTGACTTTGACCAGCCAGAAGATGCCAAGAATAACGCCAATAGCCCCGATATAATAAAACACAAAGTGCCAGCTCAGATTATGCAAAATAATCGTCATGAGCGGTGTAATAATCCCTAACGAGATATATTGTGCGGCCTGATAGACTGAGGTAACAAATCCCCGTTCGTTATTGGGAAACCATTGCACGCTTAATCGGCTATTGGCCGGAAAGGCAGGAGCTTCAATCGCACCCATCAGTAATCGTAAGATAATCAATACGACAAGCGGGCTGGCGTACAGATAAATGGTGCCCTGAAACATGGTTACCAGTGACCAGCCAATCAGGGCACAGCCGTATACCAACCGGGAACCGTACCGATCCAGCAACCAGCCGCCGGGCAGTTGCATAATGACATAAGAAATACCGAAGGCAGAAAAGGCCAGTCCCATAGCTTCAGGATCAAAACCTAATTCTTTGCTCATTATCGGCGCGACCACGGATAACGTCGCGCGATCGGCGTAATTAAATACGGTGGCAAGAAACAGAAATATCAGAATGCCGTAACGCACTTTTGTGCGCTTTATTATTGTGTTCATCACCCACTCCTTTCATAAGGTTGAGAGCGTTTTTGTAGGGGAGGAGGGCGGGTATTACTTACCCGCCAAATAAATTAAGGACGTTTACCAAACTCGCAGGTCAATTGCGTCCAGCGGCGCGCCTGCTCGCTGATGCTGAAGCCCAGACCGTGACGTTCGGAAACCCACATCCGGCCATCGCGCAACTCAAGTTGTTCATTAAATAACGGGTTCAGCCATTCGAAATGCTCCAGCCATGGCTCAAGTGGATAAGCGGCGGACAGATGCAGGTGAACTTCCATAGCGAAGTGCGGAGCCAGTTTGCGACCATGTTTAGCTGCCAGGTCCATAATTTTAAGGAACGGTGAAATCCCCCCCACACGCGGTGCATCGGGCTGTACAAAATCGCTGGCGTTGCCAAGGATCAGCTGTTCATGTTCGCGGAAGCTGGTCAGCATTTCACCGGTGGCAATCGGGGTATCCAGCGCGGCGGCCAGTTGGGCATGGCCTTCTACATCGTAGGCGTCGAGCGGCTCTTCAATCCAGATCAAATTGAACTGCTCCATTTTACGTCCCATACGGATGGCGGTTTCCCGATCCCACTGCTGATTGGCATCGACCATTAGCGGGAAGTCATCCCCCAACGCTTCACGTACCGCGGTTAAGCGGCGAATATCCTCGGCACAGTTTGGCTGACCGACCTTGAGTTTGATGCCGCCAATGCCGTTTTCACGGGAAATAACCACGTTTTTAAGCACCTGATCCAGCGGCGTATGCAGGAATCCGCCGGAGGTGTTGTAGCACTGTACGGAGTCACGATGCGCGCCAAGCAGTTTTGCCAGCGGCAATCCTGCACGCTTGGCCTTCATATCCCATAAAGCGATATCGATAGGGGAGATGGCCTGAACCGCCATGCCGCTGCGTCCTACGGAAGCCCCTGCCCACAACAGCTTGGTATAGATCTTGTCAATATCGTTTGGATCTTCACCTAACAGGTTATCGGCAATTTCTTTGGCATGCGCATAGATCCCCTGACCGCCAGCACGCTTGGAGTAACTAAATCCCACGCCTTCAAACCCGTCGCGACTGCGGATCTCGGCGATGATTATGGCGACTTCGGTTAGTGGTTTCTGGCGACCAGTCAGCACTTTGGCATCGCTCACTGGTGTTGCCAGCGGAAGGAAAGCCAGAGACAGTTTTACCCATTCAATACGGTCACCGGTTTCTGCTGCGGTTTTGGCGTTAGCCGATTTGGCATAGGTCACGGCATCGGAATTAGCGCTTAAAGACATATTATTCTCTCCTGGTGGTAATAAATGATTGCGCTATCATTTTTAGTGTTAGCGCAATCATTTCACCAGTGAGTTGATTGTGATTTGAACAATTGCTCACAAATACTGAGATAAAAGGGTAGTAACTTGTAAACGATGTCACATTCCAATATTTTATGGAGAAATGCACAAATCATTGTGATTGCGCTATCATTTTGATTGACGATAATTAACTAAGCTGCTGTTTTCTCAGCGTTATCGCCGAGAGTCGCTGGCAATAGCCGAAATCATGATGAATAATGCCAGGATAAATCAGCGATTTTTGACAAGGGCATCGACAGTGAAAAACGCCAGACCTCCGCGTGCACCCACGCTGGAAGATGTTGCCCGTACTGCTGGATTGTCACCCATGACGGTGAGCAGGGCGCTAAATAGCCCGCAGTTGGTGCGCCCGAAAACCGTGGAAAAAGTGATGCAGGCGGTACGTGCCACGGGATATATCCCCAACGCGCTGGCCGGGGGGCTGGCGTCGCGTCGCAGTAAGCTTATCGCCGTGGTTGTTCCGCAAATTAACAACAATATGTTTGTCGATACCATTCAGTCATTAAGCGATGAACTGGCTGAACGCGGATACCACATCTTGCTCTGCGTATCAGGTTACACGCCGCAAACTGAGGCAGAGCTGGTTGCGACGCTGCTTTCTCGCCGCCCGGATGGCGTCGTGCTCACCGGTATCCATCATACCGCCGAGCTGAAAAAGGTGATTCTTAATGCGGCCATTCCGGTTGTAGAGATCTGGGATTTAACCCCAACGCCCATCGATATGCTGGTCGGTTTTTCGCATGAAAAAGTTGGTCAGGCGGTGGCAGACTATTTGCTGAAAAAAGGTTATCGCCGTCCGGGGTTGTTATGGACCGCCGATCGCCGGGCAGGCCAGCGTAAACAAGGGCTGTGCGATGCGCTGAGTCGTCATGGTATTACGGCTGACGCACAGGTGGACGTCCCACTTCCGGCCTCTCTGGCATTGGGACGCACTGGATTGACGCAGCTATTGGCGGATCGCGAGTTTGATGTCATTGTCTGTAGCTCAGATACCTTAGCCCAGGGGGCGATTATGGAAGCCGAAAGCCGTGGTTTACGCGTGCCGCAGGAGCTAGCTGTAATCGGTTTTGGCGATCTTGATTTTGCCGCCAGTAACCGGCCTGCCATCACCACAGTTAGCGTCGACCGACGGGCCATTGGACAACGCGCCGCCTCTCTGCTTGCCGATCGTATCGAACAAATTCCACGTGAAGACGATATTATTGATGTCGGATTTCACCTGGTTGAACGAGAGTCCGCATAAGTTACCTGCATCCCAAAACAATAAGGAACCTGTCATGCCGCACGTTGATATCAAATGTTTTCCTCGCGATTTGAACGAAGAAGAGAAGGCCGCGTTGGCGGCGGATATTACCGAAGTCATTATTCGTCATTTACAAAGCAAAGAGAGTTCAGTGAGCATCGCGCTCAATGAAGTTGAGCCGGATGCCTGGCAGGCGGTATGGGATGTGGAAATTGCGCCACAGATGACGAGGCTGATTAAAAAACCCGGCTACAGCATGTAAGAAAAAATGGGCGGAAAACCCGCCCGTTTTCCGTTGTGCTTACGGCGTAACGATGTTGAACCAGAATTCGAACTTATCCATATAGCCGAGCATGGCATCAAGCTTGGCGCCGTCACCGGTTATCTTCACGTCACCGCTGTCTTGCGCCTGTTTTAGCGTCACTTCCTTGAGGATGATTTTGTTCAGCGTGTCGCGATTCAGCGTGACGGTGGCGTCGGCGTCTTTTGCTTCGGCATTGGCGGTATGGTTCAGTACGCCATTCTCCAGCTCAAGTTTGTATTTACCACCGTCGCTACCAAGGTCGATGTTAAACACCGACTTCGCATCGCCCGCTTTTTGTCCATTGATATGCACCGCCAGATAATCGAAGAACATTTCCGGCGTCATCGCCCGAACGGTATCCGGGCTGGCGGTATTCGGGGTTGGGCCTTTGACTACGCCGTTACGCAGCTCTTGCGCCCCGGTCAGATAGAAGTTACGCCACGGGCCGGATTCAGCCTGATATCCCAATTGCTCCAGCGCATCCGCTTCCAGATTACGTGCAGCCTGGTTATTCGGATCGGCAAACACCACTTTGCTCACCACCTGAGCTACCCAACGGTAGTTACCCTGGTCATAGTCGGTTTTTGCTTTCTGCAAAATAGCGTCAGCGCCGCCCATATAGTCGACAAATTTCTTCGCAGATTCTTCTGGCGGCAGTTCATCCAGCGTTGCCGGGTTGCCGTCAAACCAGCCGAGATAGAGCACATAGGTTGCTTTTACATCATGGCTCACGGAGCCATAGTAACCGCGGTTAGCCCAGGTGTGGGCCAGTGAGTCCGGCAGCTTAAAGTTTGCGGCGATCTCATCGCGGGTCAGACCTTCGTTAGCCATGCGCAACGTCTGGTCGTTGATGTAACGGTACAAATCGCGCTGGCTTTTCAGCAGGCTCACGACTTTGTCATTGCCCCAGGTAGGCCAGTGGTGCTGCGCCATCAGCACTTCGGCTTTATCACCCCAGCGGACAATCGCTTCGTTGATGTATTTGGACCACGGCAGCGGTTCACGGATTTTGGCTCCGCGCAGAGAGTAGGTATTGTGCAGGGTGTGGGTGACATCTTCAGCAGATTCAATCAGTTTCTTCTCTTCGATGTACCACAGCATCTCCGAAGGCGCTTCAGAACCCGGAGCCAGCATGAAATCATAGGTCAGGCCGTCAATGACCTCTTTTTGTCCATCTTTCTCAATGATATTCGTTGGCGCAATCAGGGTAACGGTTCCCGCAGAAGTCGTGGTTCCCAGTCCCGCGCCGACCTGACCTTTGGCATCAGGTTTTAGCAGGTTGCCGTACATGTAGCTCGCGCGGCGGCTCATGACGTTACCTGCCATGATATTCTCAGCGACCGCAGCTTCCATAAATCCGGCAGGCGCATAAATCTTCACTTTGCCCGCTTTCACGTCAGCTTCATCAACAACGCCGCGCACGCCGCCGTAATGGTCAACGTGGCTGTGGGTGTAAATCACCGCAACTACTGGTTTTTTACCGCGGTTTTTAAAGTAAAGATCCATCCCGACCCTGGCCGTTTCTGCTGAGACCAGCGGGTCAACGACGGTCACGCCTTCTTTACCTTCAATAATGGTCATGTTCGACAGATCGAGGTTACGAATCTGGTAAACGCCATCCGTTACTTCAAATAGCCCGCTGATGTTGATCAACTGGGACTGGCGCCACAGGCTCGGGTTTACCGTATCCGGCGCTTTATCGCCTTCTTTGATGAACGCGTATTGCTGCGGATTCCAGATAACATTTCCCTCTTCGCCTTTGATCACTTCCTGCGGGAGTGGAGCGATAAAGCCTTTGTGGGCGTCGGTAAAGTCGGTGTTATCGGAGAATGGTAGTTGATTGTAGAGCGCATTGTTTGCTTGTTGCGTGGCGGCGGTGGCGTCTTTGGGAGCTTCAGCGGCCATAACGGGAACAGAAAACGATGTGAGTAACCCAGCCAGTATAAAACTTTGTGCGATTCTATTAAGTTGCATCGTAAAACCTCTCTGAGACTTCAGGAAGTACAGTGTTTACGGATAGCGTGTTAGGTGAATCTTTGGGTCAGAGCATTTTTAACTATAATTCAGGTGAATTATTCAGCAAGGAAGGCTAAACAGGAGGGGCTGTCATACGGACAGAATCTACTATTTGCCAGCAGTTATACGTTTCCCGCTGGTGACAAACGTTCCGGCGCCAAGATGATGCAGGGTATTGAGTTTATCATCATCAAACTGCCAGCGTCCTTCCACGAAAGCTCGCTCATCAGCGGCAGCCGAGACCACTTCCCCAAACAGGGTGTCATATTTTTCCTGTGCTGCCGTTGCAGGCAGCAGACGACACTCCATCCAGGCCAGACATTTCGCTTCTATTAACGGTAATCCCAGCACCGGACCTTTTACCACCGGAATACCGTAGCAGTTAAATTTATCTTCCACGCGACCGGAAACGCTGCCCACCGCGTAAGTCCAGTTGGTAGCGGCCACGCCCGGAATAACAATACCGAACTTGCCGCTACGCTCAATCAGTTCACGCGACCAGGCGGTCTTATCAACAACAATTGCAATCCGCGGCGGTTCAAATTCTACCGGCATTGACCATGCCGCCGCCATCACATTGCGCCGCTCGGTATGCTCATCCCGGCTGGTGATCAGTATCGTAGGGCCGTGGTTAAGCAGCCGACTGGCATGTTTTAATTCGATTGAACGGAAATGGCTCATGGATGCTCCTGGGCTGAGAGATAACACACCACAATAGATATAGATATTAACGGTATTAGCGATTTTGTCGCCTCGTCTGGAGGAACAACGCACAAAATCGACGGCGTAAAATTAAAAATGCGTTATAAGTACTGCATTAATCGAACAGGAACTCCCTATGACGCCTTTTTTAACCGCTTATTTTGCCCGTATTGGCTGGTCAGATTCGGCCAGCGTCGACATTGAAACTTTAAAAGCGCTGCATTTACTGCACAACGGCGCGATTCCGTTTGAAAACCTGGATGTATTACTGCCAAGAGAGATGCAGCTTGACGATTTGTCGCTGGAAGAGAAGCTGGTGACGGCGCATCGAGGCGGTTATTGCTTTGAACAGAATGGAGTGTTTGAGCGCGCGTTACGCGAAATCGGTTTTAACGTACGCAGCCTTCTCGGTCGTGTGGTACTGGCAAATCCGTCAAGTCTGCCGCCGCGCACGCATCGTCTGTTGCTGGTTGAATTACAGGGAGAGCAGTGGATCGCCGACGTTGGCTTCGGCGGGCAAACGCTGACGGCGCCGATTCGTCTGCAGGCCGACATTGAGCAGCAAACGCCACACGGCGAATATCGTCTGGTTCAGGAGGGGGACGATTGGATCCTGCAGTTCCGCCATCACGATCACTGGCAATCAATGTACCGTTTTGACCTGGTCGTGCAGCACCAGAGCGATTATCTGATGGGCAATTTCTGGTCCGCGCACTGGCCACAATCGCATTTTCGTCATCATTTGCTGATGTGTCGTCATCTTCCGGACGGCGGTAAGCTGACGTTGACCAATTTTCATTTCACCCGTTATCAGGATGGTCGGGCGATAGAGCAGATTAATCTGCCCGATGTCGCCAGCCTGTATGCCTTGCTGCAGGAACAGTTTGGACTGGGCGTGGATGACGTGAAGCATGGGTTTACCGAAGATGAGCTGGCGACGGTCATGGCTGCGTTTGATACGCATCCGGAGGCGGGGAAATAGGGGCATCGGAAGTCATGCCGGATGCGGCGTTATCGCCTTATCCGGCCTACGGGAACAATTAAAAATCTATCGCCCATTCGGCGTAAAATAGGATCACTGCCGAACCGGTAATGGTCACTTTTTCCGGCAGGTTTTCACGGATAGCCACCGTCACATCAACAATACCGTCACGCCCGAGCGCGTGGCCCTGATGCCCCTGAACACGTAGCGTTTTCCCGTCATGCGGCATCAACCCATGTTGAACCAGCCACGCGCCCATTGGACCGTTGGCATTGCCGGTAACCGGATCTTCCACAATACCAATAGCAGGCGAGAACATGCGGCCATCGGTGGCGTTTTCGCCCTTGCGAATTTGAAAAGGGAAGAAACCGTTACAGCCAATTTGCTTGCTGATAGCGGTCAGGGCAGGCAAATCCGGGGAAAGGGCGTCGAGGTCCACCTCAGGCTTCAGCGCAATCATTACTTTAGAGTGTCCGGTAGTGGCTACCTGAATGGGTAATCCGGGCAGCATATCGTCTTCGCTCAGGTGCAGTGCATCGATTATCGCGGCACGTACAGCACCTTCCAGCGGAGCTTCGAATCCAGGTACGCCTTGTTCAAGGCTGATGCGATAGTCATTGTCACTTGCTTCAATATCGACCCGATGACGACCGGCGAGCGAGGTTTGCCAGACGGTGCTGTTGCCCAGACCCAGCACCTTGGCGCGCACATAATGTGCGGCGACGGTAGCGTGTCCACAGATAGGAACTTCGACCGTCGGCGTGAAATAACGAATGCGAACATCGCTGTCGTCACTGGTCAGCAGGAATGCGGTTTCCGAATGACGCAGCTCGCGAGCAATAAGTTGCATCTGTGCTTCGCTCAATCCGTCAGCATGCAACACCACTCCCGCTGAATTGCCGCGAAAGGGTACTGAAGTAAAGGCATCGACGTGATAAACCTGTGGTTTCATTAGCGTTCTCCCTGGGATGGAGAAGCATCATAACGTACAAAAAGCGGGATAGCGATCCAGGCCCGGTAAGCGCTAGCGCTACCGGGCAGCAGAGGAAATTAGCGACGCGAACGCACTATCTGATAACGGCGGGTAAAGTACTCAAACGGCGCACTCCACACGTGGACCAGTCGGGTGAACGGGAACAGCAGGAAAATGGTCATCCCCAGAACCAGATGCACACGGAAAATCCACGCCACGCCATCCAGATGCGCAGACGCACCGCCCTGGAAGGTCACCACCGACTGCGCCCAACCGACCAGTTTTAGCATTTCACTGCCGTCAGGATGCTGTGCAGAGAACGGGATAGTGGTTAAACCGAGAATACATTGAATCAGCAGAACGCAGAGGATCAGAATATCGGCGGTCGAGGAGGTTGCGCGAATGCGCGGGTTAGTCAACCGGCGCACCAGCAGGCCAGCGCCACCCACCAGTGTGAGCACGCCACAAAGTCCGCCGGCAATCATCGCCATCTGCTGTTTTACCGCAATCGGCAGGAACCAGGCATACATCCAGTGCGGCGTTAACATGCCAAACAGGTGCCCGAAAAAGATCCCCAGAATGCCGATGTGGAACAGGTTTGACCACAACACCATGCCGCGTTTGTCCAGCATCTGGCTGGAAGACGCACGCCAGGTGTATTGTCCGTAGTCGTAGCGTAGCCAACTGCCGAGGATAAACACCGTACCGCACAGGTACGGATAGATATCGTAAAAAAAGACGTTCAGGAACTGTATCATTTCGGGCCTCCCGCGCTGACGTCGACATACTGAGGTGCCACGTCCTGGCTAAAGCGTCGTTGATAGTTTTGTAACGGTGAACTGTCACAGGCGGTGGCATTATCTTCGATAAACTTCACCTGTTCCTCTTCCCAGACTGCATCCAGCGCCTGTCGGGTATCGTCGCGCGTTTCCGCGCCAACTTGCTTAGTGACACTGTCACTCGAAAGAGGACTTCCGGCAAGCTGCAACAGGGCATCAAACAGTTGATACCACGGCGTATCGCGCTGTTTTAAGCGCCCGCCAAGCAACGCCAGAATCGGTGCGACGTTCTGCAGTCCTTCTTTGGCCTCCGCTTCCGGTAACACGCTTAAGTACTCAAGATATAAAGGCAGGTGATCCGGCAGTTCGCGACAGTTTAGCTGCAGCCCGACCTTTTCATACTGCGCCAACAAATCAACCATCGCCTGGCCCCGGTCACGGGACTCGGCGTGCACATGCTCAAACAGCAGCAGAGAGGTGGCCCGACCCCGGTCGAATATTTCGCACCATTCGGCTTGTTTATCCAGTAACGGCGCATTGAGCAGCTCCTGGCTAAAATCACTCAGCATGGGGGCATCGCTGGCCACAAGCGCCAGCGCGTCGTCTTTACACTCCCATAGCAGCTCGTCGGGGTACTCCATCAGCAGGCCGATAACCTTCAGGATTTGCATTATTCACCCTCCGCTTTATCGCGCACTTCGGTGATGTCGATGGCATCAATACGGCTACTGTTAAACAGGTTGAATTTGGTATCTGAGCCATGGCAGCCGTCACCGAAGGTAAAGCCGCAGCCGTTTTTCTCCGGGAAGGCATCACGCGCCATTTCGCGGTGACTGGTCGGGATCACAAAGCGGTCTTCATAGTTGGCGATGGCCAGATAACGATACATCTCCTCGACCTGCTCAACGCTCAGACCCACTTCCTCAATCGCGCGGGTGTCCGTGACGCCTTCTACGGTTTGCGCACGCATATAGTGGCGCATGGCCATCATCCGTTTGAGCGCCCTCAGCACCGGACCGGTATCACCCGCACTGAGCATATTGGCGAGGTACTGAACCGGAATTCGCAGCGACTCAACCGCAGGCAAAATGTTGCCATTGTGCGGCAGTCCGCCCGCGTCGGCGACCGACTGTATCGGTGACAATGGCGGCACATACCAGACCATCGGCAGGGTGCGATACTCCGGGTGCAGCGGTAGCGCCAGCTTCCAGTCCATCGCCATTTTGTAAACCGGCGAGCGCTGGGCTGCTTCGATGACGTTATGTGGAATACCTTGTTTTAGCGCCTCTTCAATCACCGCTGGATCGTTCGGGTTGAGGAACACATCGCACTGACGCTCGTAGAGATCGGTTTCATGCTCGGTGCTCGCTGCTTCCTCGATACGGTCGGCGTCGTACAGCAATACCCCGAGATAACGGATACGCCCAACGCAGGTTTCTGAACACACCGTCGGCTGGCCGGACTCAATACGCGGGTAGCAGAAAATGCACTTCTCTGACTTACCGCTCTTCCAGTTAAAGTAGATTTTTTTGTACGGACAGCCGCTGATGCACAAGCGCCAACCGCGACATTTGTCCTGGTCGATCAGCACAATGCCGTCTTCTTCACGCTTATAGATAGCACCGCTCGGGCAGGTGGCGACACAGCTTGGGTTCAGACAGTGCTCGCACAGGCGCGGTAAATACATCATGAAGGTGTTTTCGAACTGACCGTACATCTCCTTTTGCATCTTCTCGAAGTTACGGTCGCGGGCACGTTTTGAAAATTCGCCGCCAAGCAGTTCTTCCCAGTTTGGACCCCAGATAATCTTGTCCATCCGTTTACCATCTATCAGCGAACGCGGACGCGCGGTGGGCTGATTCTTGCTCTCCGGCGCGCTATGCAGATGCTGATAATCGTAGGTAAACGGTTCATAGTAATCATCGATTTGCGGGATCACCGGGTTGGCGAAAATTTTGGTGATTACGCCCATCTTACCGCCCAGACGCGGTCTTATCTTGCCGTTAACATCGCGAACCCAGCCGCCTTGCCACTCTTCCTGATCTTCCCAGTTTTTCGGATAACCAATCCCCGGTTTAGTCTCGACGTTGTTAAACCACGCATATTCCATCCCTTCACGCCCGGTCCAGACGTTTTTACAGGTGACGGAGCAGGTGTGGCAGCCGATGCACTTATCCAGATTAAGAACCATGCCTACCTGTGAGCGTATTTTCATTTTTTCGCCTCCTGTACCTGATCGCGACCTTCATCATCCAGCCAGTTAATGTTTTTCATTTTTCTAATCATGATGAACTCATCGCGGTTAGAGCCGACCGTCCCGTAATAGTTGAAGCTGTATGCCAGTTGCGCATAGCCGCCGATCATGTGCGTGGGTTTCGGGCAGACGCGGGTGACTGAGTTATGGATCCCGCCACGCATCCCGGTGACTTCCGAGCCAGGGATATTCATGATTCGCTCCTGAGCGTGATACATCATGGTCATTCCCGGCGGCACGCGTTGACTCACCACTGCACGCGCGGTGAGCGCACCGTTGGCGTTGAAGGCTTCAATCCAGTCGTTATCCTCAATGCCCAGCTCTTTGGCATCGGTCTCGCTGATCCAGACAATGGGGCCGCCGCGCGAAAGCGTCAGCATCAGCAGGTTTTCACTGTAGGTAGAGTGGATCCCCCATTTCTGGTGCGGCGTCAGGAAGTTGAGGGCTTTTTCCGGGAAGCCGTTAGGCGGAACTTCGCGCATTTCACTGACGCTGCGGGTATCGATAGGCGGACGATACGCCACCAGACTTTCACCGAACGCTCGCATCCACGCGTGATCCTGGTACAGCTGCTGGCGACCGGACAGGGTACGCCATGGGATCAACTCATGAACGTTGGTATAGCCTGCGTTATAGGAGACATGTTCGCTTTCAAGGCCGGACCAGGTAGGACTGGAGATGATTTTGCGCGGCTGCGCCTGGATATCGCGAAAACGAATCTTTTCGTCTTCTTTGTTCAACGCCAGATGCGTATGGTCGCGTCCGGTCATCGCCCCCAGCGCTTCCCAGGCTTTCACCGCCACCTGACCGTTGGTTTCCGGCGCCAGGGCGAGGATCACCTCAGAGGCATCCAGCGCGGTGTCAATCAGCGGTCGGCCTTTTGCCGGGCCTTCACGTTTGGTGTAGTTCAGCTTGCCGAGGAAATCGACTTCCGCCTGGGTATTCCACGCAATGCCTTTCCCACCGTTACCAAGCTTGTCCATGAGCGGACCGAGTGAAGTAAAGCGTTCGTAGGTAGCGGGGTAGTCACGTTCCACAACGGCGATATTCGGTGCCGTTTTCCCCGGGAGGAGATCGCATTCGCCTTTGCGCCAGTCCAGAATGTCAAACGGCTGCGCCAACTCTGCCGGAGAGTCGTGTTGCAGTGGTTGCAACACCACATCCGTTTCTTGTCCAAGGTGTCCCACACATACCTCGGAGAACACTTTGGCGATGCCTTTATATATTTCCCAGTCACTCTTCGATTCCCATGCCGGGTCGACCGCCGCGGACAACGGGTGAATAAACGGATGCATATCCGAAGTGTTCATATCGTCTTTTTCATACCAGGTAGCGGTTGGCAAAACGATATCGGAGAACAAACAGGTGCTGGACATACGGAAATCGAGCGTGACCAGCAGATCGAGCTTGCCCTCTATCGCCGCGGATTGCCATTCAACCTCTTCAGGTTTAATACCCTCACTTGAACCGAGCGCTTCCCCCTGGATCCCGCTTTCGGTACCCAGTAAATACTTGAGCATGTATTCATGCCCTTTACCGGAGGAACCGAGCAGGTTAGAGCGCCAGACGAAGAGGTTGCGTGGGTGGTTTTTGCCGCTATCCGGCTGCTCACAGGCAAAACGAATATCACCCGACTTCAGCGCTTGGGCAGTGTATTGCGCAGGAGATAACCCAGCTTGTTCTGCCTTCGCTTTGACGGTCAATGGGTTAAGGTTAAGCTGCGGCGCAGAGGGCAGCCAGCCCATTCGTTCAGCACGTATGTTAAAGTCAATCAAATGTCCGCTAAACTTCGACGCATCGGCCAGCGGAGAGAGGAGTTCTTGAGCGGTGAGTTTTTCATAACGCCACTGACTGGAGTGATTGTAGAAAAACGAAGTGCTGTTCATCTGACGCGGTGGGCGGTTCCAGTCCAGGGCAAAGGCCAGCGGCAACCAACCGGTTTGCGGACGCAGTTTCTCCTGACCCACATAGTGCGCCCAGCCGCCGCCGCTTTGTCCCACGCAACCACAGAACACCAGGATGTTAATCATCCCGCGGTAGTTCATGTCCATGTGATACCAGTGGTTAACGCCAGCCCCGAGGATGATCATCGAACGGCCATGCGTTTTGTGCGCGGTATCGGCAAACTCACGGGCGATTTGTTCGATATGACGGCGTGGCACGCCGGTAATTTGCTCACCCCAGGCCGGGGTGTAGGCTTTTACTTCGCTGTAATCTTGTGCGCTATGAACATCATCCAGACCACGGTCGAGGCCGTAATTCGCCAGCACCAGATCATAGACGCTCACCACCGGGCAACGGCTACCGTCAGCGAGGGTAAGATATTTTACCGGTAGTTGACGGACCAGCACCGGTTCTTGTTTTACACTGCGAAAATGTGGGTTTTCGTTGCCGCCAAAATAGGGGAATGCCACGCCGGTCACGTCATCATGCTGACCAAGCAGCGAGAGGGAAAGTTCAGTTTCAGCGCCAGCCGCCAGGGGTTCCAGGTTCCATTTGCCTTTCTCGCCCCAGCGAAAACCGATAGATCCGTTCGGGACAACCAGTTCGCCCTCGCGGTTGAAAGCCACCGTTTTCCACTCTGGATTGTTGCTTTCACCCAGACCATCGACAAGGTCTGAGGCGCGCATCATGCGCCCAGGCACGTAGCTGCCATCTTCGCGGGCATCCAGCAGCACCAGCATCGGCATATCGGTATAGCGACGACAGTAATTGAGGAAATAATCGCTGGGATTGTCGAGATGGAACTCTTTCAGGATGACGTGGCCCATCGCCATTGCCAGCGCGCTGTCTGTCCCTTGTTTCGGTGCCAGCCACTGGTCGCACAGTTTGGCGACCTCCGAGTAGTCTGGCGTAATGGCAATCGTCTTGGTGCCTTTGTAGCGAACTTCAGTAAAAAAGTGCGCGTCCGGGGTACGGGTCTGCGGCACGTTAGAGCCCCAGGCGATGATATAGCTGGAGTTATACCAGTCGGCGGATTCAGGAACGTCGGTCTGCTCGCCCCAGGTCATCGGTGACGCGGGCGGTAAGTCGCAGTACCAGTCATAGAAGCTCAGACAGGTTCCGCCCAGTAGCGAGAGATAGCGCGTACCTGCGGCATAGGAGACCATCGACATTGCGGGGATGGGAGAGAATCCGGCCACACGATCAGGGCCGTACGTTTTCACCGTCCAGACGTTGGCAGCAGCAATCAGTTGATTAAGTTCTTTCCAGTTGGAACGGATAAACCCACCGCGCCCGCGTACCTGCTTGTAGCTCTGGCATTTTTGCGGGTCGTTCATAATGGATTCCCAGGCCAGCACCGGATCGGGCTGGCGGGACAGGGCGTCGCGCCACAATTCGATTAAGCGTTTACGCACCAGTGGATATTTCAGGCGGTTAGCGCTGTAGAGATACCACGAGTAACTTGCGCCGCGTGGGCAGCCACGGGGCTCATGATTTGGCAGGTCAGGGCGGGTACGCGGGTAGTCGGTTTGCTGAGTTTCCCAGGTTACCAGCCCGTTTTTGACGTAGATTTTCCAGCTGCATGAGCCGGTACAGTTAACGCCGTGGGTAGAACGCACAATTTTATCGAACTGCCAGCGCTGACGATAGCTGTCTTCCCAGTCCCGGTTGGTGTGCATTACTTGCCCATGCCCCTCGGCAAACGTATCGCCCTTTTGTTTAAAGTAGCGAAAGCGGTCTAACAGTTTACTCATGACATAACTCCTGCTTCGAATAACGTTGCCTACATAGGCCAAAAGATGACTATTTTTTTTGTGATTTACGGCCGTAAACCAGCCAGGTCACCAGCACGCAGACGATGTAGAACACAAGGAATATTTTCATGGCGCCTACCGGAGATCCGGTCAGCGCCAGCGATGAACCAAACGCTTTCGGGATGAAGAAGCCCCCGACAGCGCCAATTGCGGAGATAAATCCCAGGGCGGCGGCGGTATCGGTTACCGCCTCACGCTGGGCCTGTTCTTCAGTACCACCGTGCAGCTTCACCCGGTAAATGGTGATTTTGCGAAAGATCACCGCAATCATCTGGAAGGTCGAACCGCTTCCCAGACCCGCGGTCAGGAACAAGCCCATAAACACCAGGTAAAACGCGATAAAGCTTCCTTCGCCCGAGCCGGGCAAAGTGAGAAACAGCAGGGCGCTGAACAGTGCCATAAAGATGAAGTTAATTAAGGTGACACGCACACCACCAAACTTGTCAGAGATAACGCCGCCCGCCGATCGCGCAAGCGCACCGATGAAGGGCCCAAAGAACGCCAGTTGCAGAATATTCACGTCAGGGAACTGTGTTTTCGCCAGCATGGCAAAGCCTGCTGAAAAACCGATAAACGAACCGAAGGTGGCGAGATACAGCAGACTTAATAACCACAAATGAAAACGTTTGAGGACCGGTAGTTGGGAGGCAATTGAGGCCTTCGAACTGGCAATGTCGTTCATTCCTATGCCCGCTGCCACGGTCGCTATCAGCAGTAGCGGCACCCAAATCCATGCGGCATTGGCCAGTGACAGTAACGATCCGTCAGCTTGTGGTACGCCCTGCACGCCCAGGAAGGTAAAAATGGGGAGAAAGATCACCAGCGGCGCGATCAACTGCATCACGCTGACACCGAGGTTGCCGAGGCCACCGTTAATGCCTAGTGCGCTGCCTTGCTTCGCTTTGGGGAAGAAAAAACTGATATTGCCCATGCTGGAGGCAAAGTTAGCGCCAGCAAACCCACACATCAGCGCAATGATAATAAATACGCCAAACGGAGTAGCGGTATTTTGCACGGCAAAACCGAGCCAGACGCAGGGAATAACCAGAATGACGGTGCTAAAAATGGTCCAGCGGCGCCCCCCAAATATAGGTACCATAAAGGAGTAGGGAACGCGCAATATTGCACCAGAAAGAGAAGGTAATGCCGTTAATAAAAACAGTTGATCGGTGGTAAAATTAAAACCAATTTTATTCAGATTGACAGCAACAGCGCTGAACAACATCCAGACGCAAAACGCAAGCAGCAAGCAACTCACTGATATCCAGAGGTTTCTTCGGGCAATGTGCTTACCTTTGTTTTCCCAAAAGGCAGGATTTTCGGGTTTCCAGTCAGTTAAAAGATAACGATTATTTTTCTCATTTGATGCTGACATATTATTCTCCATGCACATGCCGTTCATGAAAAAGAAATAAACGCATACAGCGCCGCGCGAGTTCTTTTAGAAACTATTGAAAAGTTTTGGGAATATTGACTGAAAGAATAGATAAAAAAGCGCAATAACGCGGCGTGATGAGGGAATTACACGTTGCTTAAGTGTTACCAATTGTAAATATAAAAGATGTATTATTAATTCATCTATAACATCAATTAACTAACTCTAACGTAATCATACGATCCAGGTGGCGTTCGAATGCAGGATCGGCCATTTCCTCAATGCCTAATACATAGATGCCATCCAGACCGCATACCAACGCAATTAAACGCCAGGCCACATCGGCAGCATCCGGGCGTGAAGAAAACTCACCGGCTTTCTGTCCCTGAGAGATGATAGCGGCGGTTTCTTCGTGCCACATCCGCATGGTCAGCAGGTAAGCGCTTTTGATTTCCGGATCTTTATCCGCCAGAACCTGCGCTTCACGCCATAGTTTTATATAGGGTTCGAACCCGCCATCTTCGCTGCCCAGCATGGCATGCAGCCGTTCACGGAAGCTGGCGTTTGCGCTGACCAGTTCGGCATCCAGAAGAGTACGGATCAGTTGCACAAAAGCGAGGGATTTTAACTCGCCGGCAGACGTAAAGTGATGATGCACCTGGCCGGTTGACACCTGAGCTTCCGTGGCAATACGCCGCACCGTCATGGCGGTAAATCCTTCCTCAAGCGCGACGCGCATTGCCGCCTGCAGAATCACTTCCCGACGTTCATCCCGATTTAGATAGCTCATCGTTCCTCCCATATCCGTTTAGCACGCAGTCTAACAAAAAGTTGGACATACGTTCAAATTTCCGTAGGATCGCCGAACCTGGACGTGTGTCCAGTTTCAGTTTTGAAGGGAGTTTTATGTTTCGTCAGTGGTTAACGTTAGTGATTATTGTGCTGGTCTACATCCCTGTTGCGATTGATGCAACGGTGCTGCACGTTGCCGCGCCCACGCTGAGTATGACGCTGGGCGCCAGTGGCAACGAGCTGCTGTGGATCATTGATATTTATTCCCTGGTAATGGCCGGTATGGTATTGCCAATGGGCGCGCTGGGCGATCGCATCGGCTTTAAACGCCTGCTGCTGTTAGGTGGAGGCTTGTTTGGTCTGGCATCACTGGCGGCCGCTTTTGCTCATAGCGCCAGTTGGCTGATTGTCACCCGGGCCGTGTTGGCGATTGGCGCGGCGATGATTGTGCCGGCAACGCTTGCGGGGATTCGCGCCACGTTCGCTGAGCAACGGCATCGTAATATGGCGCTCGGTGTCTGGGCCGCGGTTGGTTCCGGCGGTGCGGCGTTTGGCCCACTGGTTGGCGGGATGCTACTGGAGCACTTCTACTGGGGATCCGTATTCTTAATTAATGTACCGATTGTCCTGGTGGTAATGGCCTTAACCGCACGCTTAGTGCCGCGTCAGGCTGGACGTCGCGATCAATCGTTAAATTTTGGTCATGCGATAATGCTGATTGTCGCCATTCTGCTGCTGGTTTACAGCGCCAAAACCGCGCTGAAAGGGCATACGGCGACCGTTGCCATCGCCCTGACGCTGTTAACCGGCGCTTTGCTGTTGTGGCAGTTTGTCCGCATCCAGCTTGCGGCAGCCCGCCCGATGATTGATATGCGGTTGTTCACACATCGCATAATCTTAAGTGGCGTAGTGATGGCGATGACCGCGATGATAACGCTGGTGGGTTTCGAGTTACTGATGGCTCAGGAGCTACAGTTTGTCCACGGCTTAACACCGTATCAGGCAGGGTTGTTCATGCTGCCGGTGATGCTGGCAAGTGGTTTCAGCGGACCGATTGCCGGTATGTTGGTTTCACGTCTGGGATTACGTTGTGTGGCGACGGCGGGTATGGCGCTGAGCGCTGTTAGCTTTTACGGCCTGGCGATGACGGATTTCAGTAGCCAACAGGTACAAGCCTGGATTTTGATGGCTTTGCTCGGCTTCAGCGCCGCCAGTGCGCTTCTGGCTTCAACAGCGGCTATCATGGCAGCAGCACCTGCGGAAAAAGCCGCGGCCGCGGGTGCCATCGAGACAATGGCTTATGAACTGGGAGCCGGACTTGGGATCGCTATCTTTGGTTTGCTGTTGAGCCGTAGCTTTTCTGCATCGATTCTGCCGCCAGCCGGACTTAATGCGCAGGAAATGGAACGTGCCTCATCGTCAATGGGGGAGGCGGTACAACTGGCACACTCGCTCCCGTCGTCACTGAGTGAGGCATTGCTGACGGCTGCCAGAGAAGCGTTCACCTGGTCACATAGCGTGGCCTTAAGCAGCGCCGGCAGCATGCTTATCGTATTAGCGATAGGAATGTGGTTCAGTCTGGCAAAGGTACAACGTTAATAACTAGTGAGCTAAATGACAGGGGTAATCCATCTCTTCGACTTCTTTCCCACTCAGTCGAGCGTATTGCCCCGTCAATCTCCAGAACGCAGGCTGTGTTTCCGTATAGATTTCTGCCGCTAATATCAGGCGGCGGCGATCTACCTCATTAAGTTCCAGAAGTGTCCACGGAATAAAGTAGCGATCGCTGTCCGTCAACGTAAACCACAGTGGGCATCCGCAGCCGGAACAGAAGAACCGTTCACCACGATTTGAGGAAGGAAAGTGCGAAGGTTCTGCCGATTCTGGTGACATCAGCGGGTGAGCGCTGGCTTCCAGATACATGGCGATGCCGCCTGACCATTTCTGACACAGCGTACAGTGGCAGGCATAGACATCCAGCATTTCAACGTCAACGGTAAAATGACTCTGTCCGCAAAGACAACGACCAGTGAATGTCTGCACGGGATACTCCTTATGACCGAGTCTACATCAAGAGAAAAAGCCAGCCCTTAAAGGACTGGCTTTGTATTCAGACTACAACAAAATTAGAACTGGTAGTTCAGACCAACAGCAACGATGTTGTCAGTGCTTACACCGGCAGCATTGGTGAAGGCATTGTCATCCAGCAGGTTGATTTTGTAATCAACGAAGGTGGACATGTTTTTGTTGAAGTAGTAGGTAGCACCCAGGTCTACGTATTCAACCAGATCCTGGTCGCCGTAACCGTTGATGTCTTTACCTTTGGATTTCAGGTAAGCAACGGACGGACGCAGACCGAAGTCGAACTGGTACTGAGCAACAACTTCAAAGTTCTGTGCTTTATCTGCGATACCGTTAACTTTAGAACCATAGGTGGTCATGTTGCGGGTTTCGGAGTAGGTGGTTGCCAGGTAGATGTTGTTCGCATCATATTTCAGGCCAGCAGCCCAAACTTCAGCGTTTTTACCGTCAGCTTTGAACTGACCGATGTGGTTGTTCTGAGAATCAGTACGGTCAGATTTCGCATAGGTTGCACCAATGCCGAAGCCTTCATACTCGTAAGTAGAAGACAAACCAAAACCGTCGCCGTTAGCTTCTTTGACGTCAGAACGGTCGTTTTTGCCCTGGTACTGAGCAGCAAAGTTCAGACCTTCAACCAGACCGAAGAAATCGGTGTTACGGTAGGTTGCAACGCCGGTAGTACGGCCAGTCATGAATACGTCAGTCTGGGTCCAGGTATCGCCACCGAACTCTGGCAGAACGTCGGTCCATGCGCCGATGTCGTAGGCCACGCCGTAGTTACGACCGTAGTCGAAAGAACCGTATTCAGCGAATTTCAGACCAGCGAATGCCAGACGAGTTTTGTCTGCTTCAGAGCCCTGGGATTCAGAACGGTTGCCTTTGAATTCATATTCCCACTGACCGAAACCAACCAACTGGTCATTGATCTGAGTTTCGCCTTTGAAGCCCAGACGCGCATAGGTTTTGTCGCCATCGCTGCTGGTGTCGTCAGAGAAGTAGTGCTGAGCGTGAACTTTACCGTAGATATCCAGTTTGTTTGCGTCTTTGTTATATACCTCAGCTGCGTTTACCGCACCTGCCGCCAACAGGCTAGTCACTGCCACTGCAACTAATTTAAGTTTCATTCTAAATAATCCTTATAATTTTTTCTTGGTGTGTTTCCTAAACCATTGCTAAACGAAGGGGTTCGTCAATGGCAAACTATTTTTAAATGACGCAGTGGTATAAGTTCAATAATAAGTTTCATAATATTGCAAAATATTTGAAGTTGTGTGATCTAGATCTACATAATATGACTGATTGTATTAATCTTTATATGTGACAAATATGAATGGGTATATTTACGTAGGGGACTATTGTCAGGACTATGATTTAAATGGCGTTAGTTTCGCATGTGTAATATATGCATATGAAGGGATATAGATAACCGCATAATATTTTCGTGCGTTAACTAATTACCATATATTTAACATTTAATCAAACAAATGCAAACATAAATCGCAAGTGGAATGAACAATTATTATTCATCAATTTGTCTAAAGTATAGCCGGGTTTTATTTGTTTGTGATAAAACCCGGCTTTTTTTTCAGGCGCGGCGCGTTGCCAGCCAACAAAGTAGCGATCCCGCGCAAACCATCAGTGCGCCCTGCCAGAAAGATAGCGAAAGCGGTGCACTGAGTAACACAGCAGCCAGTGCAGAAGAGAGCACAGGGGTAAAATAGGATCCTACGGCCATGATGGTCACGTTGCCATGCAAAATGCCAATATTCCACGCCGCATAGGCAAATCCTAACGTTAATGCCGCTGAGAACATTTTAATAGTCACCGAAGTGCTGAAAATCATTTCTGGTTGCGGAGTCATAAAATAGTAAATCCACAAACTTGCGGCTGTTAGTAAAACGAACACGGTGATGCCGTTAAAGCCTTTTGCATATTTATTGGTCACCGTGCAATACGTTGCCCAGATAAAAGCGCCGAGAAAGGCGAGAAAATAGCTCAGCGGACTGCTGGCAACATTGCTGATAATTTCATCAAGGTTAAGACCGTTTTCACCACCCAATACCCAACAAACCCCGGTCAATGCGATAATTAATCCAGGGACTACCAGCCAGGTTGTTTTTTGACCATTAAATAAAATAGCAAACAATATCGTCAAACTCGGCCAGAGATAATTGACCATACCGACTTCAATAGCCTGGTGACGAGTAGCCGCATAACCGAGAGCCAGCGCTAAACATATTTCATAAGTAACAAAAAGCACGCTACCAGCGATTAAATAGCGCACAGGAATTTTTCTGATATTCGGAAAGCCGACGGTAAAAATCAGCAACAGACCACTTAACGAAAAAATCATTGCTGCGCCGCCCGCAGGACCCAGTCCTTCACTTACCCCACGCATGAGTCCGACCATCGTACTCCAGAGCACGATGGCAATGAGCCCAATTAACGTTGCCTTTTGTTTTGTCATTCTGATTGTCTGTCCATGGTACTGGCAAAAATTTAAGCTGAAATTTATAGCACTTTTATACCGTAGCGCGCTAATTAATTGCCTTTCCCGTACTCCCTTATGGGTACAAGGGTTAAACAAAGTGCACTATTTAGTAGCGGAACCGTTTCGTTATTGATTTGACGCAAAAAAAATATGGATATAGCTGATAGTTTCGTCGCGAAGTTGTACATGGCATCTTTCAGACTGCTGCGCTGGCGCAATTTGAGAGATTTCATGTACGAACCCCTGCAAAAAAGAGGAAAGCAATGGACGTCAGCCGCAGACAATTTTTTAAAATCTGCGCGGGCGGTATGGCGGGAACAACAGTGGCCGCTTTGGGTTTTGCACCCAAAATGGCACTGGCTCAGGCGCGAAACTATAAGCTGTTACGCGCCAAAGAGATCCGAAACACCTGCACATACTGTTCCGTAGGTTGCGGGCTATTAATGTATAGCCTGGGAGATGGAGCAAAAAACGCCAAAGAGTCGATTTACCATATTGAAGGGGATCCGGATCATCCGGTGAGCCGCGGGGCATTATGTCCTAAGGGCGCAGGATTACTGGATTACGTGCACAGTGAAAACCGTCTGCGTTACCCGGAATATCGCGCCCCTGGTTCCGACAAATGGCAGCGTATCAGCTGGGATGAAGCATTCACCCGTATCGCGAAGCTGATGAAAACTGACCGTGACGCCAACTTTATCGAGAAGAATGAGCAGGGCGTAACGGTAAACCGCTGGCTTTCAACCGGGATGCTGTGTGCATCTGCGGCAAGTAATGAAACCGGTATGCTGACGCAAAAATTTGTGCGCTCACTCGGCATGCTGGCAGTAGACAACCAGGCGCGCGTCTGACACGGACCAACGGTAGCAAGTCTTGCTCCAACATTTGGTCGCGGTGCGATGACCAACCACTGGGTTGATATTAAAAATGCTAACGTCGTGATGGTGATGGGCGGTAACGCCGCTGAAGCACATCCGGTGGGATTCCGCTGGGCGATGGAAGCAAAAAACAACAATGATGCCACGCTGATTGTTGTTGACCCTCGTTTTACACGTACAGCTTCGGTGGCGGATATCTATGCGCCAATTCGTTCCGGCACGGACATTACGTTCCTGTCCGGCGTCTTGCTGTACCTGATTGAAAACAACAAAATCAACGCTGAATACGTTAAGCATTACACCAACGCCAGCCTGCTGGTGCGGGATGACTTTGCTTTCGAAGACGGTCTGTTCAGCGGTTATGACGCAAACAAACGCCAATATGATAAATCGTCCTGGAACTACCAGTTCGATGAAAACGGCTACGCGAAACGCGATGAAACGTTAAGCCATCCTCGCTGTGTCTGGAACCTGCTAAAACAGCACGTTTCCCGCTACACGCCGGATGTGGTGGAAAACATTTGTGGTACGCCGAAAGAAGACTTCCTGAAAGTCTGCGAAGTGCTGGCTTCCACCAGCGCAGCGGATCGCACCACCACGTTCCTGTACGCGCTGGGTTGGACTCAGCATACCGTCGGGGCGCAGAACATCCGCACCATGGCGATGATCCAGTTGCTGCTCGGCAACATGGGGATGGCAGGTGGCGGTGTCAACGCCTTGCGCGGTCACTCCAACATTCAAGGGTTAACCGACTTAGGTCTGCTCTCTACCAGCCTGCCGGGCTACCTGATGCTGCCGTCAGAGAAACAGACAGACCTGCAAACCTATCTGGCCGCGAACACGCCAAAAGCGACATTGGCCGATCAGGTTAACTACTGGGGCAACTATCCGAAGTTCTTCGTCAGCTTGATGAAATCTTTCTACGGTAATGCTGCACAGAAAGAAAACGACTGGGGCTTTGAGTGGCTGCCGAAGTGGGATCAGTCCTACGACGTCATCAAATACTTCAACATGATGGATAGCGGAAAAGTCACCGGCTACATCTGTCAGGGCTTTAACCCTGTTGCGTCCTTCCCGGACAAAAACAAAGTGGTGCAGAGCCTCAGCAAACTGAAGTATCTGGTGGTTATCGATCCGCTGGTGACCGAAACCTCAACGTTCTGGCAGAACCACGGCGAGTCAAACGACGTTGATCCTGCGTCGATTCAGACCGAAGTCTTCCGTTTGCCTTCTACCTGTTTTGCGGAAGAGGACGGCTCCATCGCCAACTCCGGCCGTTGGCTGCAGTGGCACTGGAAAGGTCAGGACGCACCGGGCGAAGCCCGCAACGACGGCGAAATACTGGCCGGTATTTACCACCGTCTGCGAGACATGTATCGCACTGAAGGCGGTAAAGCTGTAGAACCCGTTCTGAAAATGAGCTGGAACTATAAGCAGCCGGACGAACCGCACTCAGAGGAAGTGGCGAAAGAGAACAACGGCTATGCGCTGGAAGATCTCTATGATGCCAACGGTGTACTGGTTGCGAAGAAAGGTCAGTTGCTCAACAGCTTTGCGTTGCTGCGCGATGATGGTTCTACGTCATCATCCTGCTGGATTTATACCGGTAGCTGGACCGAGCAGGGCAACCAGATGGCCAATCGTGATAACGCCGATCCGTCAGGTCTGGGTAATACGCTGGGCTGGGCCTGGGCATGGCCGCTGAACCGTCGCGTGCTGTATAACCGCGCTTCGGCGGATCCACAGGGTAAACCGTGGGATCCAAAACGCATGCTTATCCAGTGGAACGGTACGAAGTGGACGGGTAACGATATCCCGGACTTCAATACCGCGGCACCGGGCAGTGGCACCAATCCATTTATCATGCAGCCGGAAGGGCTGGGGCGTCTGTTTGCTATCGATAAGATGGCGGAAGGTCCGTTCCCGGAACACTACGAGCCGATGGAAACGCCGCTGGGTACTAACCCGCTGCACCCGAATGTGATCTCCAACCCGGCAGCGCGTCTGTACGAGGCGGATAAACTCCGTATGGGTACAAAACAGGACTTCCCGTACGTCGGGACGACCTATCGTCTGACCGAACATTTCCATACCTGGACCAAGCACGCATTGCTGAATGCGATTGCCCAGCCAGAGCAGTTTGTGGAAATCAGCGAAACGCTGGCGGCAGCGAAAGGGATCAACAACGGCGATCACGTGAAAGTTAGCAGCAAACGTGGATTTATTCGTGCAGTTGCCGTGGTGACCCGTCGTCTGCGTACCCTGAACGTCAACGGTCAACAGGTTGAAACGGTTGGGATCCCAATCCACTGGGGCTTTGAAGGAGTCGCGCGTAAAGGCTTTATCGCCAACACCCTGACGCCGAATGTCGGTGATGCAAACTCGCAAACGCCGGAATACAAAGCGTTTTTAGTTAACATCGAGAAGGCGTAAGGGAGGCGAACATATGTCTATGGAAACGCAGGACATCATCAAACGGTCCGCAACAAACTCCATCACGCCGCCACCTCAGGCCCGTGATTACAAAGCCGAGGTCGCGAAGCTGATCGACGTTTCCACCTGTATAGGCTGCAAGGCCTGTCAGGTGGCATGCTCAGAGTGGAACGATATCCGCGATGAAGTTGGCCACTGCGTCGGGGTGTATGACAACCCCGCCGATCTCAGCGCCAAGTCCTGGACGGTGATGCGGTTTACCGAAACCGAACAGAACGGCAAGCTGGAATGGCTGATTCGTAAAGACGGCTGTATGCACTGTGAAGATCCGGGCTGCCTGAAGGCATGCCCGTCTGCCGGGGCAATCATCCAGTACGCCAACGGGATTGTCGATTTCCAGTCAGAACACTGTATTGGCTGCGGCTACTGTATTGCCGGGTGTCCATTTAATATTCCGCGCCTCAATAAAGAGGATAACCGCGTGTATAAATGTACGCTGTGTGTCGACCGGGTCAGCGTCGGGCAGGAACCTGCCTGCGTGAAGACCTGTCCGACCGGGGCAATACATTTCGGCACCAAGCAGGAAATGCTGGAAATGGGCGAACAGCGTGTGGCAAAACTGAAAGCACGCGGTTTCGAACACGCCGGTCTCTACAACCCGGAAGGTGTGGGTGGTACGCACGTTATGTACGTTCTGCATCATGCCAACCAGCCGGAGCTGTATCACGGCCTGCCGAAAGATCCGCAGATCGATACCTCTATCAATCTGTGGAAAGGGGCGCTGAAACCGCTGGCCGCTGCCGGATTTATCGCCACCTTCGCCGGGCTGATTTACCACTACATTGGTATCGGTCCGAATAAGGAAGTGGACGACGACGAGGAGGAACATCATGAGTAAGTCTAAAATGATTGTGCGCACGAAGTTTATCGACCGCGCCTGTCACTGGACGGTGGTGATCTGCTTCTTCCTGGTGGCGCTGTCGGGGATTTCGTTCTTCTTCCCGACTCTGCAATGGCTGACGCAAACCTTCGGTACGCCGCAGATGGGACGCATTTTGCACCCGTTCTTCGGCATACTGATCTTCGTCGCGCTAATGTTCATGTTTGTGCGCTTTGTGCACCACAACATCCCGGATAAAAAAGATATTCCGTGGCTGAAAAACATTGTGGAAGTGCTGAAAGGCAATGAACACAAAGTAGCGGATGTGGGCAAGTACAACGCCGGGCAGAAAATGATGTTCTGGTCGATCATGAGCATGATTTTCGTGCTGCTGATTACCGGTATTATTATCTGGCGTCCATACTTTGCGCAGTTCTTCCCGATGCAGGTCGTGCGCTATAGCCTGCTGATCCATGCGGCGGCGGGGATTATCCTGATGCACGCCATCCTCATCCATATGTATATGGCATTCTGGGTGAAAGGTTCGATTAAAGGCATGGTTGAAGGGAAGGTGAGCCGTCGCTGGGCGAAGAAACATCACCCACGTTGGTATCGCGAAGTTGAAAGACAAGAAGCGAAAAAAGAGAGCGAGGAAGGGGTTAACTAATCCCTGATGTTCCCTCTACGCAATGGCGCTACATCGGTAGCGCCATTTTTTTGCCAAAAAAACGTCATGTTTCTGTCATCTGCTGAACGTAAGGTGTTGTCTTTCCAATAATAGAAGAGTTAAAAGACAATGCATCTGGTGAAAAAACTACTCGCAGTCAGCGTATTTCTTTGTGCTTCAGTTCAGGCGCAGAACATCCTCGAATTTCCTCAGCCGGAGAACAACCCGGAAGAGTTTTATGCCGTAACCGAAATCCCGGCAGGTGGAATGATTAAATATGAAACCGACGCCAAAACCGGGTTTATCGTTGCCGATCGCTTCCAGTCAATGCCGGTTGCCTATCCCGCCAACTACGGTTCACTCACCCAGTCTTTAGCCGGTGACGGCGACCCGCTGGATGTTATCTTTTATACTCGTGCGCCGCTGGCTCCAGGGACGTTAATTAAGCTGCGCGCAATAGGCGTCCTGAAGATGATCGACGGCGGTGAAAAGGACGACAAAATTGTCGCCGTGCCAGCCAGTAAAATTGACCCCACTTATGACAACATCAAAGAATTGAGCGATCTGCCCAAGATTGAAGTTCAACGTCTGGAATCTTTCTTCCGCGTGTACAAAGATCTGCCGGAAGGGCGCAAGAAGGTCGAATTAAACGGTTTCAACGACGCCGCCACGGCAAAGCAAGAGATCAAACAGGCCTGGGATGCCTGGAAAGAGAAAAAACCGCAGCAATAAATGGTATGCCGGATGGCAGGCCTACACGCGCATTTTGCTGGTGTAGGCCGGATAAGCTTGCGCCATCCGGCAAAAAAGATTACTCCAGTTGTGAGTTCAGACGCTCAATCTCTTTACGCCATTGCGCCTGTAACAGCGGTTTTTGATGTTTCGGCTTGCGGGCGAGATCGTCGGCCAGACGCTGTTCCAGATCGAGGAGTTGTTCCAGCAATCCATCGCTGTCACAGCTTATTTCAACTTTCGCTTCGACCACTGTTTTGGGAACGGTTATCTCCGCGGACGTTTCCCTAATACGCGCATTGACCGCCTCCAGATCGTGCCATTCACTGAGTTCGCCATTGTCGATTAACCAGAACCGGTTACAGCTTTGGCTGATAAGCTGCCGGTCGTGACTGACCAGCAACACGCCGCCGTTATAGCTTTGTAGCGTTTCTGCCAGCGCCTCTTTACCTTCCATATCCAGATGGTTGGTCGGTTCATCGAGCATCAGCAGACTGTAGCGCGCAAGCGTCAGCCCCACAAACAGCAGCCGGGAGCGCTCACCGCCGCTTAATGTACTGACCCTCTGCGTATGACGAATCCACGGAAAACCCGCGCTAATCAGCGCCATCTTGCGAATCTCTGGCTGCGGGACAAACGCTTCCAGCGCGTCAAACAATGAATCGTTATCGGCAAGCTGATGCAGCGTCTGATCGTAATAGCCCAGCGTAACGCGCGGGTGCAACACCAGTGAAGGCGATGCCAGCTGTGATTGAAACTGTTGCCAGATAAGCCTTAACAGCGATGATTTACCGCAACCATTACGCCCGACAATTGCCACGCGATCGCCGCTTTTTAACCGGATACCGGCAATGGAAAACAGTGTATCTGCGTCGGGAGCAGGGGCTACAGACAGATTGGTCATCTCCAGCAAACGATCTGCACGCAGGGAATCACCCTGCAATGTTAGTGTCCACTGACTTCCTGCCGTCACTTCTGTCTGCACCTCTTTCAGGCGCTGCACCTGTTTTTCCATCTGCTTGGCCTTGCGGGAGAGATCTTCGTTGTCGTAGACCCGCCCCCAGGTTGCCAGCCGTTTGCCGCTGGCGGTAACCCGGTCTATCTCTTTTTGCTCAGCCTTGTGGCGCAGAGCATCGCTGACGTCTCTTTCTACCAGCGCCTGACGTGCGGCGCTACAGGGCAGATCAAAGGCATGGAGAGTGCGATCGCGTAGGATCCACGTTCCGTGAGTGACTGCGTCCAGCAACTGCGGGTCGTGGGAAACCACTACAAAACTGCCAGACCAGTTCTGTAAGAACTGCTCCAGCCACAGTAATGTTGGCAAATCCAGATGGTTACCCGGTTCATCCAGCAGCAGCAGGTCAGGATTACGCATCAACGCCCGCGCTAATAGCAAGCGTGTGTGCTGGCCACCGCTCAACGTTTGCGCTGTCAGAGATAAATTCTCTGGTGTGAAACCCATTTCGGCAAGCAGCGCTTCAACTCGCCATTGTTGAGCCGCACGCTCATGCTCAGGAAGTTGAGCGAGAACGGCTTCCTGCAGTGTAAGAGGCAATATATCGTCAGGTAGATGTTGTTCTACACGCGCGAGATGGCAGTGATTCGCTTGCGCGATTGCTCCACTGGTGGGCGAAATCGTGCCATCGAGCAGTTTTAACAGCGTGCTTTTGCCGCAGCCGTTGTAACCGATAAGCCCGATGCGGTCGCCTTTTTTCAGGGTAAAGGATAGATCGTCGAATAGCGTGCCGAATGCCGTATCAACGTGTAAGGATTGTGCGGTTAGTAATGTGCTCATTGTTGCTTACTCAAGAGTTACAGGCGTGAAAACGCCTCGTCAAACATCGCTGACGATAACCCGGTAAGCCCGAGAGAAGGGGATTTAGAAGTTAGCTTCGCTCAAGCAGAAGTTATCGCAGCACGATACCGATAACGCTTGAGCACTGGCGATCGCCAAAAGCATGTGAAACGATAAAACGTTCACAGTACAGCATAAGTATCCTCCTTTTGTTTTTCAGAGTGTTGATCGGTAGCGAAAGTGTAATCGCAAATTACACTTTCGCGCAAACTTTGCACGCCCGGCAGCAATGTGCCGCCGGGCAAACCGTCAGATAGAAGTACGACGGTAGTCGCGATATTCCGCCTGCCAGAAATTATCGTCAATAGCCTGTTGCAGCGCTTCAGCGGAGGTTTTCACCGCCACACCTTGCTGCTGGGCCATTTTACCGACGGCAAAGGCAATGGCACGAGAAACCGTCTGAATATCTTTCAGTTCCGGTAGCACCAGTCCTTCACCGTTGAGCACCAGCGGTGAATACTGTGCCAGCGTTTCACTAGCCGACATCAGCATTTCATCAGTGATGCGCGACGCGCCAGAAGCAATCACGCCAAGGCCAATACCCGGGAAGATGTACGCATTATTACACTGCGCGATCGGGTAAGTTTTCTCTTTCCACAGTACCGGTGCAAACGGGCTACCGGTCGCAACCAGCGCGTTACCTTCGGTCCAGGCGATGATATCCTGCGGCGTGGCTTCTACACGAGAAGTCGGGTTAGACAGCGGCATGACAATCGGACGCGGACAATGCTTATGCATTTCGCGGATGATCTCTTCGGTAAACAGACCAACCTGTCCGGAAACCCCGATCAGGATGTCAGGTTTAACGTTGCGAACCACATCGAGCAACGACAGGACATCTTCTTGTGTATCCCAGTGCTGCAGATTTTCGCGTTTTTGCACCAGTTTGGTCTGGAAGGAGAGCAGGTTCGGCATTTTGTCGGTTAACAGGCCAAAGCGATCGACCATGAATACGCGTTGACGCGCCGCTTCTTCGCTTAAACCTTCTCGCTGGATTTGCGCAATGATCTGCTCGGCGATCCCGCATCCTGCGGAACCCGCGCCGAGGAAGACGATGTTTTGTTCGCTCAGCTGGCTTCCGGCCGCGCGGCTAGCCGCAATCAGCGTACCGACGGTAACCGCCGCGGTGCCCTGAATATCGTCGTTAAATGAGCAAATTTCATCGCGATAACGGGTCAGCAGTGGCATAGCGTTTTTCTGGGCGAAATCTTCAAACTGCAACAGCACGTCCGGCCAGCGATGCTTCACGGCCTGGATGAATTCATCAACGAATTCGTAGTATTCATCATCAGTGATACGCGGATTGCGCCAGCCCATATACAGCGGATCGTTCAGCAATTGCTGGTTGTTGGTCCCCACGTCCAGTACCACCGGAAGTGTATAGGCCGGGCTAATTCCGCCACATGCGGTATACAGCGACAGTTTACCGATTGGAATGCCCATCCCGCCGATCCCCTGATCGCCAAGACCTAAAATACGTTCGCCATCGGTGACAACGATGACCTTGATATTGTGGTTAGGGACGTTTTGCAGGATATCGTCCATATTGTAGCGGTTCTGATAAGAGATAAACACGCCGCGCGCACGACGATAAATCTCAGAGAAACGCTCACAGGCTGCGCCGACCGTTGGGGTATAGATAACTGGCATCATCTCATCCAGGTGATTATGCACCAATCGGTAAAACAGGGTTTCGTTGGTGTCCTGGATGTTGCGCAGGTAAATATGCTTGTCGATTTCGGTTTTGAAGCCCTGATATTGGATCCAGGCGCGTTCAGCCTGTTCTTCAATCGTTTCGACGACTTCTGGCAGTAACCCCAGCAGGTTGAAGTTACGGCGTTCTTCCACACTGAAGGCGCTCCCTTTATTCAGTAAAGGGAATTCCAGCAGTACCGGGCCAGCGTAAGGGATGTAAAGGGAACGCAGTTTTTTAGTTTCGTTTTCCATGTCACTCACTCTTTTTTGAATAACCGTCCCTGGCGCTCTTTATGATCGTATGTGGCCTGTCCGCCAGGGAAACGGGCGAAGTATAAAGCATTGTGAATGGGTTAAGGGGTTTTATAAGCAAAAACACCACTGCGGTTGCAATGGTGTTTATCTCGTTACTCAGTCAGACGTGCGAAAGGCTACTTGCCGTCAGCGCGGCGCTTTCTTCCAGTAGGATTGTTGACCACGTTGGTTTTGTCACCTTCGGTCACGATTTTACGTTGATTTGAGATTTTGTGGTCCAGTCCGAGAATATGACGGGCCTGACGGTTCGATTTCATTCTAACTCCTTAATCCTGTTACTGGTTTCAAGGGCGAGCCCGTATGAGAACGGACGAAATACAACCTGATATAAAGCCGATGTTCAACATAACGGCTTTCTGGATGGTCGGTCATTTTATCTGAAAGGTCAATGCTTAAGCGGCAAATGAGAACTATCCCGTATGTAACATGCTTTTTCCCGGGCGTCCTATACTAGTAACTCCGACGACAACACAGGAGAGCGGTAATGACTATCCATAAGAAAGGTCAGGCACACTGGGAAGGCGACATTAAGCGCGGCAAAGGCACTGTGTCGACCGAAAGTGGCGTGTTGAATCAGCAACCGTATGGGTTTAATACACGATTTGAAGGTGAGAAAGGTACCAATCCTGAAGAGTTGATTGGCGCGGCCCATGCAGCCTGCTTCTCGATGGCGCTTTCACTGATGCTGGGTGAAGCAGGGTTTACCCCAGATGCCATTGATACCACTGCCGATGTTTCTCTGGATAAGGTAGATGCCGGGTTTGCGATCACTAAAGTCGCGTTGCATAGCCAGGTGAGCGTGCCGGGGATAGACGCCGCCACGTTTGACGGCATCATCCAGAAAGCAAAAGCCGGATGCCCGGTATCTCAGGTTCTGAAAGCGGAAATAACGCTGGATTACAAACTGAAGTCTTAATAAAGTCGTGCCGGATGTGACCAGTTCTTATCCGGCACCTGATGATGTTATTGCGCTACCCAACCGCCATCCATATTCCACGCTACGCCACGCACTTGCGCCGCACCGTCTGAACATAAGAATAACGCGAGATTCCCTAACTGCTCTGGAGTAACGAATTCGCGCGACGGCTGCTTTTCAGCCAGCAGGGCGTCACGGGCTGCCTCAGGATCTGCGCCTTCGGCAATACGCTTATCGATCTGCTGCTGGACCAGCGGCGTTAGCACCCAGCCGGGACACAGCGCATTGCAGGTGATTTCTGTCTGCGCGGTTTCCAGCGCGATGGTCTTGGTTAATCCCACCACACCGTGCTTCGCTGCTACGTACGCAGATTTCTCTTTTGAAGCCACCAGGCCGTGAACAGAAGCGATATTAATGATGCGCCCCCAGTTTCGCGCGCGCATACCGGGAAGCGCCAGACGCGTGGTGTGAAAAACGGAGGAGAGGTTAATCGCGATAATCGCGTTCCATTTATCAACCGGGAAGGTTTCTATCGGTGAAACATGCTGGATCCCAGCGTTATTGATAAGAATATCCACACCGCCGAATTCGCTCTCTGCATAGCGCATCATGTCGGCAATTTGCGCTTCATCGCTCAGATCCGCGCCATGATAGCCTGGCGTTTTGCCATACTGCGCAACAGCGTCTTTGGCGGCATCAACATCACCAAACCCGTTGAGGATCAGGGTGGCGCCAGCTTGCGCCAGCACCTGTGCGATACCTAATCCGATACCGCTGGTCGAGCCGGTAACCAGGGCGGTTTTTCCCGTTAAGTTCATGATGATTCTCCTTAAACAATTCCGGTGGTGTAGAAGACGCCGATGACAAACAGTACGGCCAGACTTTTAATGATGGTAATAGCGAAAATTCCGCCATACGCCTGACGATGGCTAAGGCCGGTGATAGCCAATAAGGTAATGACCGCGCCGTTATGCGGTAGGGTGTCCATACCGCCGCTGGCCATAGATGCCACGCGGTGGAAGACTTCAAGTGGGATATTGGCGGCATGTGCGGCAGCGATGAAAGTGTCAGACATGGCGGCAAGCGCAATACTCATCCCGCCAGACGCCGAACCGGTGATCCCGGCAAGCGTGGTAATGCTGATAGCCTCATTGAGCAGCGGGTCAGGAATAGCCGCCAGCGCTTTTGACAGCACAAGGAAGCCCGGCAGGGCGGCGATCACTGCGCCAAAACCGTACTCTGACGCGGTGTTCATCGCCGCAAGGATCGCGCCGCCTACCGCCGTTCTGCTGCCTTCCGCCAGGCGACCTTTAATGTTGCGGTAGCCGAAGAGCACCACCAGCAGGATCCCAGAAATCAGCGCCGCTTCCACTGCCCAGATAGCGGTGATTTTACCGACTTCGGTGGTAATCGGTTTGGCAAGCCCCGGAAGTTCAAGTTGATGCGTGGCGCCGTACCACTGTGGGATCCAGCGGGTAAACAGCAGGTTAAATACCCCAACCAGGATCAGCGGAGAGATCGCGATGATCGGGTTCGGCAGATTAATGTTATCCGGCGTTTCCGGCTCGTTTAACAGTTCAGTGCCATAGCCTTCATTCTTTGCCTGCGCTTTACGACGCTGACGTTCGAGATAAACCAGACCGACGAAAATAATAAACAGCGAGCCTATCAGCCCCAGCCACGGCGCAGCCCAGGCGTTAGTCCCAAAGAAGCTGGTCGGAATAATGTTCTGGATCTGCGGCGTGCCTGGCAGAGCGTCCATCGTGAAAGAGAATGCGCCCAGCGCAACGGTGGCCGGGATCAGGCGCTTAGGAATATTACTCTGGCGGAACAGCTCCGCCGCAAATGGATACACCGCAAACGCCACGACGAACAGCGAAACCCCGCCGTAGGTTAACAGCGCGCACACCAGCACGATCACCGGAATAGCGTGACGACGACCGAGGATGTTGATAGCGGCGGCAACAATGGAACGTGAAAATCCAGATAACTCGATTAACTTGCCAAACACTGCACCCAACAAGAACACCGGGAAGTAAAGCTTCACAAAACCGACCATTTTTTCCATAAACAGGCCGGTGAAAGCAGGGCCGACGGCGCTGGGTTCAGTGAGTAATACAGCACCTAATGCCGCGATGGGGGCAAACAGGATGACGCTGTATCCGCGATAGGCTGCAAGCATCAGCAGACCCAGCGCTGCCAGGGCGATTAATACACTCATCATGACTCCTTATTATTATATTGGGGTACAGAAAGAGACGTTATGGTTTCAGGGCAAAACGCAGTTGATGCTCTCTGCGTTGCTGGATGTACTCCTTGCGCGAATCATCCCAGCGATAAAATCCCTGACCGCTGCGTAAACCGGTATCACCGTTGGCTACCTTGTCAGCGACCAACGACATCATCTCGCTGCCGGTTGCCAGTTCCGGGAGCAGATGCCGACAAATATCCTGCACCGTAGAGAGTCCGGTCATATCTGCCGCTTCCAGCGGACCAACCATCGCATAGCGACGTCCGAGCGAGGCGCGCATGACCTGATCCACCACCTCTGCGCTGGCGATGCCGCTTTTAACGATATGAAGCGCTTCACGAAGCAAAGCAAACTGCAGTCGATTGCCGACAAACCCTGGTGCGGCGCGATCGAGCACGACGGCTTCCAGTTGCATCGAGAGCAGCAACTGTTGCAGCTCACGCAGGTATTCCGCTTTGGTGGCGGTGCCGGGGACAATTTCGACCAGCGGAATAAAATGTGGCGGGTGCCAGAAATGGGCGATGAGCAGCCGCTCAGGATGGACGAGCTTTTCTGCCAGCGCATCCGGCGGCAGGCCGCTGGTATTACTGGCAATGACGGCCTCAGGCGCGATTAGATCTTCCAGTTGCGCATACAACGCGTGCTTGAGCTCGAGCCGCTCCGGGATCGCTTCAATCAGTAACCCGCACGCAGCAATCTCCGATAGCGAAGTCGTACCGTGCAGACGACTCACAACCTGTTCTTTTTCGTCTGCGGCAAACTGTTCGGCGGTAATCAGCTCATGCAGAATACCGCTGGCAACGGCGCTAATTTCTGCAATTCGGCTGCTATCGGTGTCATACAGCCAGATATCGTGACCATAACGGGCGAAGTGGGTGGCAATACCGACCCCCATTAACCCCGCCCCCAGAACGCAGACAGGCTTACTTTGCATGAGAGACCTCCTGCAAACGCTCTACCGCCAGCGCTACGCCCTGACCGCCGCCTACGCACAGCGTAGCCAGCCCTTTGGTCGCGTTACTGCGGGCCATTTCGTGCAACAGTGTCACCAGGATTCGGCAACCAGATGCACCGATGGGATGGCCCAGCGCAATCGCGCCGCCATTTACGTTCACCCGGTCGCTGTCCCAGTTCAGGGATTCGCCAACCGCCAGCGCTTGTGCGGCAAAGGCTTCGTTGGCCTCAATGAGATCGACATCATTCAACGTCCAGCCCGCTCGCTTCAGGCACTGGAGTGACGCTTCTACCGGCCCAAGGCCCATAATGGCGGGATCGACACCAGAAACCGCGTAGCCTGTTACCCGGGCAAGCACTGGCAAATTGAGTTCTGCGGCTTTGCCGGCGCTCATCAACATCACCGCGGCGGCACCATCATTGATGGATGATGCATTTCCGGCGGTCACCGTGCCGTTTCCTGGTCGAAATGCTGGTTTAAGTTGCGCCAGCTTGTCGGCCTGAGTATCCGGGCGAGGCTGTTCGTCACGGTCCACCACACGTGGCGGCTTTTTGCCTTGTGGGACGCTAACCGGCGTGATTTCCGCGCTAAAACGACCCGCTTCAATGGCAGCGGCGGCTTTTTGCTGGGAGCGCAGGGCAAAAGCGTCCTGCTGCTCACGACTGATTACGAACTTATCCGCCAGATTTTCGGCAGTAATACCCATGTGATAGTCGTTGAACGCATCCCATAGGCCGTCATGGACCACGCTGTCTTTCATACTGGCATGACCTAACCGCAGACCAGCCCGCGCGCCGTCGAGAAAATAGGGCGCATTGCTCATGCTCTCCTGGCCTCCGGCAATCACGATTTGCGCATCGCCACAGCGAATTGCCTGTACCGCCTGATGCACCGCCTTCAGGCCAGAACCGCACACCAGATTAATGGTTAACGCCGGTGTGGTTGACGGCAGTCCTGCGCGTAACGCCGTTTGTCTGGCCGGATTCTGGCCGCAGCCTGTCGTGAGCACCTGACCTAAAATCACTTCATCAATTTGTTCAGGCGCCACAGCCGTTTTTTCCAGCAGCGAACGGACAACCGCTGTACCTAACTCCACGGCGGAAAGTGGTGCCAGCGCACCATGAAAACTGCCAATCGGGGTGCGCGTTGCCGCGACAATTACAACATCCTGCATGGTCAGCTCCTCAGTTAAATTGCATTTCGGGGACAGTTTCGGGCACGATCAGCTTGCCGGCGGTTCTGGCGACGATTTCATCCACACTGATACCCGGGGCGCGTTCACGCAGAATGAACGCCCCGTCGGCAATTTCCAGCAGAGCCAGGTCGGTAAGCACGCGTTTGATGCAGGCCACGCCGGTCAACGGCAGGGTGCAGGCGGGAAGCAGTTTGGACTCACCGCTTTTGGAAGCATGGGTCATTACCACGATGATGTTGTCGGCTCCGGCAACCAGGTCCATCGCGCCGCCCATGCCTTTCACCATTTTTCCGGGGATCATCCATGAGGCGATATTGCCGTTAACATCGACTTCAAACGCACCGAGCACCGTCAGATCAACGTGGCCGCCGCGGATCATGGCGAAGGATTGCGCAGAGTCGAAAATCGCCGCGCCTTTGCGCGCCGTCACGGTCTGTTTTCCGGCGTTAATCATGTCGGCATCAATTTCGTCTTCTGTGGGAAACGGCCCCATACCCAGCAAACCGTTCTCTGATTGCAGCATCACGTCCATGCCATCAGGGATATAATTTGCCACCAGAGTGGGAATGCCGATTCCAAGGTTGACGTAATAACCGTCGCGCAGCTCGCGGGCGACGCGCATCGCCATTTGTTCACGCGTTAACATGGTCAGGCTCCTTTCTGGCGCAGGGTGCGTTGTTCAATACGTTTTTCAAACTGCCCCTGAATAATGCGGTTAACGAAAATTCCGGGAGTGTGAATCGCTGCAGGGTCCAGTTCTCCGGGAGGGACAATCTCTTCGACTTCCACGACGGTAATGCGCCCGGCGGCAGCCATCAGCGGATTAAAGTTCTGTGCGGTGTGGCGATAGATGACGTTGCCGTACCAGTCGGCTTTCCAGCCTTTAACCAATGCAAAATCACCGGTTATCGCCTGTTCAAGGATGTAAGGGCGTCCGGCAAACTCGCGAACCTCTTTCCCTTCCGCTACGGGGGTTCCATATCCAGTCGCGGTAAAAAATGCCGGGATCCCCGCGCCGCCCGCGCGCAACTGCTCTGCCAGCGTACCCTGTGGCGTCAGGATGGCTTCCAGTTCGCCGCTAAGCACCTGCTTCTCAAACAGGGCGTTTTCCCCTACATAGGACGCGACCACTTTGCGCACCTGGCGCGTTTCCAGCAGTACGCCAAGGCCAAAGCCATCCACGCCACAGTTGTTTGATACAACGGTAAGTCCCTGTACTTCTCGACGGCGTACTTCGGTAATCAGGTTTTCAGGGATCCCACATAAACCAAAACCGCCCGCCAGCAGCGTCATGTTGTCGGTCAGTCCTTCCAGCGCCTCTTGATAAGTGGCAACACGTTTATCCAGTCCAGCCATACACTTGCCTCCCCAGTTGTCCTTGCCGACATCATTGGGGGTGAAAAATGATTTGTTAATTTTAAATTTGTGACTCACTCATTGGGTTTTTTTATCAATTTAATGTTAATTAAAGGTATTCAACAAGTTAAAGGAATGCGAAATGGGAATGAGCATCAAACAGTTACGCGCGTTTTTAGCGGTAGCTCACACTCTGAATTTTGCTCATGCCAGTGAAAGACTGAACATGTCGCAACCCGCATTAAGCCTGGCGATTAAAGGACTGGAAGATTCGCTGGGCGGGGCGTTGCTGTTGAGAACCACCCGCAAAGTGACTCTGACGCAGGAGGGAGAAACGCTGCTGAATATGGGGCGACAGTTGCTGGCGGACTGGGAGAATACGGAAGAAGCCATGCGCCAACGCTTTACGCTGCAGCGTGGTAAAATCTCGATCGCCGCCATGCCCTCATTTGCCGCTAACGTCCTGCCATCGGTACTGAAAACGTTTCGTGATTCTTATTCCGGTATCAACGTAACGGTTCATGATGTGATCAATGAACACGTGATTGAAATGGTCAGTGAAGGGCGGGTCGAGATGGGCATAGCCTTCGAGCCGGACTATTCGGGACATCTGCATTTCACGCCGCTCGGCGTGGATCGTTTTATCGCGATTGTGCCTCCAACCTGTCGGCTGGCAGACAGGGATCGTATTGCATGGCGCGAACTGCTGACGCTGGATTTCATCACCTTGCAACGTCCGTCAGCCGTGCGGCTGATGCTGGAAGAACAACTGGTGCAAAGCGGACATACGCTGGAAGTGGCGCTGGAGAGCCATCAATTAGTAACCGTTGGCCGTCTGGTGGCTAACGGTCTGGGCGGTAGCGCCGTACCTGCACTATGCCGCACGCAAATGACAGAGTTAGGCGCAACCTGTATCGATCTGGATACGCCGGTGATCCAGCGTCGGATCGGGGTTTTGCGTTCAGCACATCATAAATTATCTACTGCTTCCGAGGTGCTGGTGGATTCACTGAAAAAGGCGTATCGCACCTGACTTTTCTCAACGGCTCAAGTCATGTAACCGCCCGCCAGCATCGAACGTCACATCCGGTATCACTTTTCAGTAATGCCTGTTTTTTCTCACAACCGTGGGTTGCCAATGGACATCTGTCACGGAAAAAGCATCCCTGGGGCAACGTTCGGTTTCCCGGTAGCTCGGTTTTACGTAACACCAAATCTTCCGTCAGTGGCGCGCCCGTTTTAGGGACAGAGTCCAGCAATAACCGTGTGTACGGATGGGCGGGGTGAGTGAGAACGTGTTGAGCATCGCCCAGCTCAACAATTTGCCCTAAGTACATCACCGCCACACGGTCGCTCATATGGCGGACCACCGACACGTTATGCGATATCAATACGTAGGTCAGATTTCTGCGCGCCTGTAGTGACACCAGAAGATTGAGAATTTGCGCCTGCACAGAGATATCCAGTGCTGAAGTGGGCTCATCGAGGACGATAACATCTGGTTCTGACGATAGTGCCCGGGCGATGGCGATACGCTGGCGTTGTCCACCGGAAAACGCATGCGGCAGACGGTCGAGATATTCCGGACGGATGCCTACCTGTTGGGCCAAATCTTCAGCAAGCATACGGCGCTCACGTTCCGGACTTCGTTTTTGGATCCATACCGGCTCAGTGATCGTGCGCCATACCGGTAAGCGAGGATCCAGCGATGAAAGAGGGTCCTGAAAGACCATTTGCATACCGTTATGCTGTTTATCACCACGGCGAGAATAGCTTCCCTGGCTGGGTTTCAGCATGCCCATCAGCAGTTGCGCCAGCGTACTTTTTCCACAACCGGATTCGCCAACAATCCCCAGCGTTTCACCCTGGCGAATCTGTAAATCCAGACCGTTGAGCGCATGCACCCGTTCCGTAACCTTGCCAAGCCAGTTTTTACGCGCAGGAAAGTTGACATGAACATCCTGCAGCGCCAGTAAAAAATCAGACATGTGTTGTCTCCAGTTGTGGATACCAGCAGGCAGATTGTTGATCTACGCCTCCCTGACTACTTAACGCAGGCGTTTCTTCACAACGAGGACCAGCGGCAAAGCAGCGCTCACGAAATGCGCATCCGGCAGGTAAGCAGGTTAGGTTCGGCACGGTGCCGGGGATCGCAGGTAACAATGCGCGCGGCTCGCCGTGTTCCGGCGCGCATTTCAGCAAGCCGATGGAATAGGGATGCGTCGGACGTTGAATAACGGTTTGCGTCGGGCCACTCTCAATCACGCTCCCGGCATACATGACGTACAACCGGTCGCATAACTGTGAAACCACCGCCATATCATGACTGATAAATAACACGGCTGTTCCGCTGGCCCGTGCTTTTAACTTCAGCAAACGCAGCACCTGCAGTTGCACCGTGACGTCCAGCGCGGTGGTCGGTTCATCGGCAATAATAAGCTCTGGCTCGCACGAAAAGGCCAGCGCAATCATCACGCGTTGGCGCATCCCGCCGGAAAGCTCAAACGGAAATCGTTTCATGACCTCCGGCGCGTCCGGGATTTGCATCTCTTCGAGTAGAGCGACGGCTTTATGACGGGCATCCGTGCGGCTTAACGCCTGGTGATGGCGGATTACCTCCACCATTTGCTGGCCGATACGCCGGGTCGGATTCAGTGCCGTCATGGGCTCCTGAAAGATCATCGCGACGCGTGCGCCGCGCCATTGGCGCATTTGTTTCTCACTGGCGTTGAGCACATCTTCACCCAGCAGTGAAACGCGTCCCTGGTGAATACGATAGCTTCCCTCCGGAAGCAGGCGCATGGTGAGCATGGCGGTCACGGACTTACCGGAACCGGATTCACCCACCACACCAACGATTTCTCCACGGTTGATGTGCAGTGATACATGGTTCAGCGCATGCACATCAGCTTTATAGCCGGGGAAACTCAGATGTAAATCTTCGATTTCCAGTACGGGTTGTGTCATGACTGTTTTCCTCCGGCTTTCGGATCAAGCAGATCGCGAATACCATCGCCAAAGAGATTAAAGCCCACGGCGGTAATCAGAATGGCGGCGCCGGGAAAAGCACAATACCACCACTGATCAAGCACGTAATTGCGGCCAATTGCGACCATCGCGCCCCATTCAGCGCTGGGTTGCTGCGCGCCCAGACCGATAAACCCGAGCGTGGCAGCCATCAGGATCGCACTGCCGATATCCAGCGATGCCTGCACAATGAGTGGCGGCAGAGAATTGCGTAAAATATGCCAGCTAATCAGATGCCAGCGTGAAGCGCCGTAGGTCCGGGCAGCCTGTACATAGCTAAACTGGCGCACCACTAACGTCTGACCGCGGGCGAGGCGTACATAGAAAGGGATACGGACGATGGCAATCGCCAGCATGGCGTTAAACAGGCTGGGGCCCAGCGCGGCGGCCAACGCCATCGTCAGCACCAGCGAAGGAATGGACAGCATAATGTCCATCATCCGCATAATTATCGCGTCGGCGCGCCCGCCCATAACACCCGACAAGCAGCCCAGCAGTGATCCCAATCCCCCGGCGATACCCACCACCACCAGACCCGCAACGACCGACTGCTGACTTCCTACCAGAACGCGGCTGAACAGATCGCGACCGACTTCATCGGTACCAAACCAGTGAGCGGCTGACGGGGGCAGCAGGCGCGCACTCAAATTGATGGCATTAGGATCGTGTGGCGTTATCCACGGCGACAGCACCATCAGCAGCAGTATCAATACGATGATGACCCCGCCAACCAGCGTCAGCGGGCTACTTTTCATCATCCAGAACAGTTTGGCCCAGTCCGTGCGGCGGCGTGCTGTCTGAGGGGCGGTCGGCGTTTCTTGTGTGAGCATCATTCAGCACCTCCACGTCCAATTCGAGGATCTACCCACAAATAGAGCAAATCCACCACCAGGTTGACCAGCACATAGGCGAACGAGACCACCACGGCAAATCCCATTACCGCCGGGAAATCGAGCGCCTGAATTGAGGTCACCACCCAAGCGCCCATGCCTGGCCAGGCAAAGACCGTTTCGGTCAATACCGCACCGTAGAGCAGATCGCCCAGCGCCAGGCCGAGGACGGTGATTGATGGGATGAGTGCGTTAGGCAATGCATAGCACAGCACGATGTACCAGCCCGGTAACCCGCTGGCGCGGGCGGTACGAATGTAATCTTCACTCAGTTGCTCCAGCATGGCGGAACGAATCTGGCGGGCAACGATCCCAAGATGTACAAAAGCCAGTGTCAACGACGGTAAAATCAGGTGCTGAAGCGCATTGAAAAAGACTTCGCCGTTGCCTTCCAGCAGTGCATCAATCAGGTAGAACCCGGTGACGTGAGCAGGTGGATCCAGCCAGTCGTCTAAACGTCCACCGCCGGGTAAAATTTGCAGATGACCGTAAAACAGCACGATAACCCCCAGCCCCAGCCAGAATGCAGGCGTGGAGATACCGGTAATTGCCATTAGCCGAACAAGGTGATCAAGCCAGCGGTTACGCCAGACCGCAGATAAAATACCCAGCGGGATACCTATCACCAGCGCCAGCAACAAAGAGCAGAAAGCCAGCTCAAGGGTAGCGGGGAAGAAAATGCGCAGTTCATCCAGTACCGGACGCCCGGTGCGAATGGAGGTGCCTAAATCGCCGTGAAAAATGTCGCTGACATAGCGAAAAAACTGGACATACAGCGGTTGATTCAGCCCCAGCTGTTGGCGAATATTTTCGACAATTTCATCGCTGGCGCGGTCGCCCGCCAGCAGCCGTGCGGGGTCGCCAGGTATCAGATGTGAAATAATAAAGGTGATTACGCAAACACCGATAACCACCAGAATAAGTCCCCAGCATCGCTGGCGTAAAATACTCCAGAACGTCATTAGCTTCCCCTTGCGGAGCCAGAGCGGCTCCGCGTAAACGTGGCTTATTTACTCATGGTGGAGATATTGAAGACCTGTTCCAGCATGGGGTTGAATACAAATCCTTTGACGTCTTTGTTCATCGCCAACTGATAGTTTTTCTGGAATAAATAGACGTAGGCCGCTTCATCAATCACGATGGTTTGCGCCTGCTGGTAGTCATTGGTTCTGGCCACCTGATCGGTCGTAGCCAGCGCGCTACGCAGCAGCTTATCGACCTCACTGTTTTCATAGAACGAACGGTTACCCGGCAAGCCTTTCTTATCTGACTCAAACCAGTAGTTCATAAACATGTACGGGTCGGCAAAATCCGGACTCCAGTTACCAATGGCAATGTCGTAATCGCCTTTGCCCACGCGGTCACGCATGGTGGCGTTCGCCAGTTTTTCCAGCTTCACCTTAATGCCCAGTTTGCCAAGGCTTGCCTGGGTAGCGAGCGCGATAGGTTCCCAGTTAGGATCATTATCTGAGTACAGGAAGCTCAGGCTTTCAGGTTTGGTGGCAACTTTGTCCCACGCGGCTTTGGCTTTGGCTTCATCGAAGCTGTACTGCATGGCCTTATCGTCAAAACCCCACATGCCTTCGGGGATTGGGCCACGCATTTGCTTTCCATTGCCGCTCAGGATCCCGTTGACCATCCCTTTATAATCGGTGGCCCACGAGATAGCTCGGCGTAAATCCACCTGATTGAGCGGGGCCTTACTGTTGTTGAGATACAGATAAGTCACGCGCAATGAGGGATAATCCGCCACGTTCACTTTGCCTTCCTGTTTTAAAGCAGCAAGCTGGTCAACAGGAAGCGCATCGGCAATGTCGATATCGCCACGCGACAGTTGCAGGCGACGGGAGGCGCTTTCACCAATGATTTTGACTGAGACGCGCTTAAACGTCGGTTTTGTACCGGCATAATGCGGGTTAGGCACCAGCACCAGTTGTTGCCCCTTTTGCCAACTCTTCAGCATGAAGGGACCAGATCCTGCCGTGTTCTGCGCCAGGAATCCGCGGGCGTCGTCTGCGGCATGTTCTTTTAAGATGGCCGGGTTAATGATTGAGGCACCGTCATTTGCCAGCGTATACAGAAACGGAGCAAACGGCTGGCTGAGGGTAAACTTCACCGTGGTGTTATCAATAGCCTCAACCTTCAGATCTTTCGGGAAAGCCTCCGCAGGTCCCTGACCAATCTTGAGCAAACGTTCGAAGGATTGCTTTACCGCATCAGCCGTCACCGGTGTTCCGTCGGCGAATTTGGCATCGTTTTTCAGGGTAAACGTCCACTCTTTCTGGTCGTCCGAGGCTTTCCAGCCGCTGGCTAAATCGCCTTCAACTTCCGTGGAACCTTTACCACCATCGGTTTTGTACTGAACCAACCGCTGGTAAGAGGGATAGGTGACCGTCCAGTCATTGTTATCTATGGTCACAGCGGGATCGAGCGTCTGCGGATCGGCGGCTTTACCAATCACTAACATATCTTTGGGAACGGCAGCCTGCGCGGCGGGCAGGGCAACCGCTAACGCAACGGCTATCAGAGCGGGGCGGAAAAAAGCGTTTAACGCAGGTGTAGTCTTCATAACCAGGCTCCAGAATTAAAGGGGATGTTGTGTTGTTATAGACGTGACAGTGTAACAATCAATTTGATCGTCAAGCAGCGGGTAACGGGCGGCATCAGGTAATTCAAAATGCCACCATTCGCTGTTAATACCGACAAAACCACCACCAAACATAATGGCATTGAGCAGCAGGCGGTTACGCTGCGCTGCCGGAGGAACAGACGGATGCCAGGCATGGGAACGGTCGTGCATTTCATCAAAACCGGCCCCCATATCAAGGAGATGGCCGCGATCGTCCATCAACGTGACGTCAATGGCCGTACCCCGACTGTGATTGGAACCAATCGCGACATCGACAACATATTGCGGGTCGGGACAGGCATTCCACAGTATCGCCTGCGCCTGCTGGGGGCGATACGCGTCGTACACCACCAGCGACAAGCCCGCCAGTTGCGCAATGCTGATGCTTTTTGCCAGCGCGGTTACCGCCTCGGTGTGCAACAGGCAACGCGCTTCCCTGTAGATAGGTGCGCCGGTAATGTTGTCGGCAGTAGCGTATTTAAGATCGATATGCAGCGACGGAAATATCACCGACAGATCGACCAGTTCTGGGAGTTCTGACATAGCACGTTTCCTGTTTATTGTTCGAATTGACCAAATTGTTGTTGTAACTGGCGATTAGTTTGCAGGCGTCCTGCGAGGGCGTCACCCAGTTGCGCCACCACCGCAGAAAGTAATAAGTTGAACAGACAGCTCACCGGTGCCAGTGAGTCCCAGAAATGTCCGGTGTCGGTTTTTACCTGAAGCAAATCAATGGAATAATCCCTGGCCCATGGGCACCACACATCGGTAATTAGCGCCAGCGGAATGCAGCGTTCAGTGGCGACACGGCAATATTGTCGCGAAATAGCGGAGTAGGCGCGCATATCAGTAATAACCACGTAAGGCTGGCTGAATCCCGAGTTCAGCGACTCTACCCAACTGCCGGAAAGGCCTTCGGAGTAGCTGACTTTAGGTCGCAGATATTCCAGGTGACTAAAAAAGGCGTTAGCGATCCCGCGTGTGGACTGGATCCCGAGGATGTACACGGCTTCCGCATGCGCCAACTGCTGTGCAATGCGTAGAAACGTCTCACCCTGAGCAAGTTGGTAGACGTGGGTAATGGCGTCGATTTCCAGTAACAGCGACTGGTGCGCCCGATCTGGCAGGCTTTGTTGCTGGTGCCAGGAATCCAGTCGTTCATTCATTCCCCAGGGCTGATACGGAACTACAGGCAGCTCACGCAGACTGGCTTTTGCATCCTCCAGGTTACGAAAGCCCAGTTTACGCAGATAACGTCCGACGGTAATGCCGCTGGTTCCGGTTGCTTTCGCGATGCCATCCGCGGTTTCAAATGGGATCTGCACAGCATGGGCTAACAGCCACCCAGCCACGCGCTTTTCGCTGGGCGTCAGCTGGCTAAAGGTTTGCTCTATGCGGGTAAATAACTCTGGTTTGGCTGTCATTACCTTCTCGCTGTTAGTTGTCTGTCAGATTCCGTATCTCTGTTAGCGAATTAACAATGCACGACGCGTGCCATGTCAGTAACAGCAGCATGCTGGCTGTTTTTGTTAAAACTCAGCTCAAATTCGTTAACTAATGATCAACATTTGTGCAGCGTAGTTCAGTTTTGGTGCAACGGCAGAGGAAGCGGGGTATGAATCTGCTGATTTCGTCGGAACGATCACATTGTGGGCAACATTTATCCCTAAGACATAAGAATCAGTAATTGAAAATATAAATTTCAGCCATATCAATAACACCAATCTTTATTCTTATGACGATAGGGGTATTATTTTTCGCGAGCTACATTAACGGTGTTAAGCGCAAGTGTAGATATTATTTATATTATACATGGAGTACTACAATGAATAAATTCTCCCTTTCTACAGCAGGTATTCTGGTCGCAGCGCTGTTAACCAGTGTCAGCGTCAATGCAGCAACAGATAACGCTAAAACTGAAGTGACTCCGAAAGGCATGAACTGTCAAGAGTTTATTGATTTGAACCCACAAACTATGGCTCCGGTGGCCTTCTGGGTGCTCAATGAAGACGAAGACTTCAAAGGTGGCGATTACGTAGACTATAACGAAACCGTTACGACTGCAGTTCCTCTGACCGTTGAACTTTGTAAGAAACATCCGCAGAGCGAATTAAGTAAAATAAAAGACGAAATCAAAAAAGAATTATCTAAATAAAATTAAGCCGTTATTAAAACCCAGCCAAAGTGCTGGGTTTTGTTATTTGTGACGTTGTCACTTATTTGTTTTGCAATACTTAAGAAAACTTTATAAAGATATAAACGCCTGTGCCGATACTGGATAAAAGTTAGCCTTTTGCAGAAGGAGTTTGTATGGTCTGGTATCCTACTCGTATTTCAACGCGTTTAACCATCGGCGGCATTCTGCTGCTTGCAGTAACGACTATTGTTATCGTGGTGATTATGCTCTGGCGTGGTCAGCCGCGCGTCGTTGAAATCAACACCGCCCTGATCGAAGAAACAGGGCAAGGTTTAACCCGTCAGTTGAGTACCGTATTGTCCCGAATTGAAGGTGAGACAGTCAGCCTGTCGCGACTGGCTGAAGTGTTGCCTAACGATGAATCGCTGTATCAAAGCGTTGTTCCGCATCTGATTGGTGAAGGTAAAGACTCGATTATTACCGGCGGCGGCATCTGGCCAGAACCAGACGCCTTCACCGCAGGTGTGGAGAAAAGAAGCTTTTTCTGGGCGCGTAATGCCGAAGGAAAGCTTGTCTATTCCAACGATTATAACGTCGAAGGATCAAGCGGATACCACCATGAAAGCTGGTATCAGCACGCCAAAGGGCAATCACAAAACAACTGCCTATGGTCTGATGTTTACCAGGATGCCAGTTCAGGCGTCAACATGGTGACATGCAGCGTGCCTTATCAGCAGGCGGGCAAGTTTGCCGGTGTCGCTACCACCGATATCCGTCTGGATAACGTCGCTACTTTCATGCAGCAGCAGGGCAACAGCACTGGCGGTTACGCGTTTGTGGTAGACAAGCAGGGACAAATTCTCTATTTCCCGCAGGCCGACCTGGCCAAACATAAAACCATTAACGATCTGGCGCAAAGCGCGCAGTGGCTTATCCCGGTGCAAAACGGTCTGAAATCTTTGCGCCCGACAGATGGGGTGAAGACCATAACGCTGGAAAATGATCACGTCCTGAATACAGCGTCACAAGTAATGCTGTTCCCGATGCCAGATACCGGCTGGGTCGTAGGGCTTGTGACACCAGAATCACGTATTGTCGGTCTTGCCAAAGTGATGATGCAGGACGTTCTGGAGGTATTGATCCCTATCATGACGCTGTTGCTGGTGGGATCATGGCTGGTGGTTCGTCGACTAATTTCACGTCTCGATGATACCCGTCAGGCACTTGATGACATCGCGCAGGGAGAAGGCGATCTTACCCGTCGTCTGGATGTTCGCGGCAAAGATGAGATTTCGGCTATCGCCGAGGCGTTTAACCTGTTCGTCGATAAAATCTCGGCCATCCTGATCACCGTCAGAAGCAGTAGCACAGTGGTGGCGAATAACGCCGTTAGCCTGGCTGATAGTAATATGGAGCTTTCATCTCGCGTAACGCAGCAGGCCGCTGCGCTGGAAGAGAGTTCAGCGGCTATGGAGCAGTTAAATGCGACCGTTCATCAAAACGCCAGTAATACACAGTTGGCGGATGAGCTATCCGATAACACAGCGCAAACGGCCAACCGTTGCGGTGATGTGATGCAAGGCGTTATCTCTACGATGGATAACGTCAGCGCCTCATCCGGCAGAATGGTGGAAATTGTCGCTGTCATCGACAGCATTGCGTTCCAGACCAATATTCTCGCCCTGAATGCCGCGGTTGAAGCCGCCAGAGCGGGTGATGCTGGCAGAGGGTTTGCCGTCGTGGCCTCCGAAGTGCGCACGCTGGCTCAGCGCAGTGCCACCGCTGCCCAGGAAATTAAAGCGTTGATTGATGAATCCGTTTCTCATGTTGGTAGCGGAAGTCAGCAAATTCACACTGCCGGCGAACGTCTGGGAGAACTGGTCAGCAATGTGCGTCAGGTACGCCAGTTGATGGGGGAAATACGCGTTGCTGGTGAAGAACAGCGTAAAGGTGTTTCCGAAGTTACGCTCGCCGTTACCGAAATGGACAGCACCGTTCAGCAAAACGCATCATTAATTGATGATGCCGCCGCACGTACACAGGCATTGAAAGAGGAGGCGGAGCAGTTGGCGTTGCTGGTCTCGTCATTCAGATTGCCTGAGCCTTCAGTGGCCTGATAACGACACGATATCCGGGTGCAAACATTGTGCCCGGATAACTCCAGTATAATGGCGCTTAACCACGATTTATCGATTTAACTCCTCTTTATTGTGCCTTACAAAACTTTGAATCATTCCCCGCTTAACTCTATAATATTGGGTGTAAAGTCGTTTTTATTCCAATAAGAGCCAATATTATGGATTTAACGCTCAATACAGCAGCCGATATCGTCAAACTACTTTGCGACAGATTGCGTAAGGAACGGCTCGCGCAGCAAATGACGCAGGCAGATGTTGCCGCGCGTTCAGGTGTCGGTGTGAATACCGTTTCGAATCTGGAAGCAGGTAAAAATGTAGGATTTGAGAATCTGGTCAAAGTCGCGATGGTGTTAGGCTATGGTGACGCGCTGGAGGGCTTATTCAAACCCAGGATCGACAGTCTTGATGATATTTTGCGTTACGAGAAGAGCGCGGCACGTCAGCGGGTGAAAAGGAAAAATACTGATGCCTGAGCAAGTCGATATCTTTTATGAAGGCTGGGGTGAAAAATGGTTGTGGGGAAAACTGGTGTCTTCCTCAGCCCTGACCGGACGCCCGTTGATCGCCTTTGAATACAGTGAAGACGCTATACGTAAGGGGCTGGAGCTGTCCCGGCTAAGGTTACCACTGAACGGTCCTCGTTTACGCAGGGATTTCCCGGCTCATCAGTTGGGATTACCAGGACCCGTGTACGATTCGCTACCTGATGGTTGGGGTATGCTGTTGATGGATCGTTTATTTAAACGCCGTGGACTCAACGCAGCGCGCATAGGACCTCTGGAGAGATTAACCTGGGTAGGCAATAACGCAATGGGCGCCATGACGTTCCGGCCCGTTCAGTCTGATGCCGAGACACTTTCAAAAGAGGATGTTCCTCTCGAACAACTGGCATCTGAGGTTCAGGAAGTCCTGAGCGGCGAAGGCGGGGAATTCTTGCAAAAACTGCTCCAGATGGGCGGTTCACCGCAAGGGGCCAGGCCAAAAGCGTTACTTTATCGTGACAGTGTCAGGTCAAAGTTCACCACTGCGCCTCTCCCGGGGAGCGAAAGCTGGTTGATTAAATTTCCTGCCAGGCATGAGCATGCTGAGGTATGTGCCATCGAAGCGGTGTATGCTGAATGTTTGCGGCAATGTGGGATCACTACGCCTGATACCGCGTATTTTAATCTGCCTGACGGGCAGGCAGCATTTGCTACCCGCCGTTTCGACCGTGACCAATCGGTCCGTATTCCTATGCAGAGCCTGGCGGCATTTACCGGTGCAAATTACCAGATACCCGGTGCTTTAGATTACCGGGATTTTCTGCGCGCCACACAGATTTGTACCAATGATGTCAGAGAAAAAGCGAAAGCGTTCGAACGCGTGGTTTTCAACGTGGCATTTAACAACCGCGATGACCATCCCAAAAACTTTGCCTATTTAATGTCAGCCGCAGGAAACTGGACTTTGGCTCCGGCTTACGACGTGACCTGGTGCGAAGGACCCGGCGGGTATCACCAAATGGACGTGCTGGGAGAAGCGCTGGATATCGAAAGAAAGCACCTGCAGCAGCTTGGCGTACAGGAAGCTGAGCTATCAGCTGAGCATGTGAACGCTATAATCGACAAGATCTGCCACCATGCAACAGCGCTAAGCGTTACAGCCAAAGACAAATACGCCGATCAGATAACACAAACTACGCTGAATACGATACAGAAACAGATTAATGATAATGTCCGCCGGTTAATGTCCCTGTGATGCAGAGACAGCCGCTACACTTAGCGAAGAATTAAATCTGAGCGAGGCAACGTTATGGCTGAATTTGTCGTGAATATGCTGAAAAACACGCCAGTTTGGGTGTATCTGCTGTTTGCCTTTCTACTGTATCGAGGGATTAAAGCCAGAACACCTGCCACTGTCACGCTGGAAAAGCTGGCGCTGATCCCCGCTATTTTTTTAGTCTGGGATATCTACGATTTAATCACTTATCGCGACCCGACCCTCATTACGTATATTCAGTGGGCGATAGGTATCCTCAGCGGCGCAATCATTGGCTACATATTAATTAACCCCGGCCGTTTGAGCCGCAGTAGCGCACCACGGAGTATTCACCGTCCGGCAGATTATTCCGCATTGCCATTTATGCTGATGGCATTCGGCGTTAAGTACGTACTTGGCGTACTTAACGCCATTTCCCCCGACGTTTTACGTCAACCCGCAATGAGCGCCCTGGCTATCATTACTGGCGGCATGTTCGCCGGAATTTTTGTGGGGAAATTTACCCGCTACGTGAGCGTCTGGCTCAGGCTTCCCGCTCAGAACAACCATTAACGTCCCCAACGATTGCGAATATAGGTCACAGCTTCCTGCGTTTGCGGTTGATTAAGGTAATCTTCGCGAAACAGGATCGTGCCGTTAATGTACGGTTCGGTCTCGTTTAGATCGAGCTGCTTTTTCAGTTCCGGCACACCGCCTTTGACCGTCCAGTCTGGCTCTTTTCTCGATGGTTCACCAACTTTATACAGCGCTACACCAATGTAGAGGCGAGTGTTGGTTGATTTCACGACATCTGCCCACCATTTTGCCAGTACATCGTAGCGCGCTGCATCGCGGGCAAAAGGCCAGTAGAGTTGCGGTGCGATGTAATCCAGCAAGCCTTGTTGCACCCAACGGCGGGTGTCGGCATAAGACTCATCATACGCTGCCGCACCGCGCGTGTCGGAGCCCGCTGGATCGTGCGAACGGTTGCGCCATACGCCCGCAGGGCTGACACCGAATTCAACCTCAGGCTTGAGTTTCTTGATAGTCCGTGATACCTGGGCAATCAGCCGTTGCGTGTTATCGCGGCGCCAGTCAGCTTTGGAAGCGAATCCCTGGCCGTATCTTCTGAACGTCTGGCTGTCATTGAGCGCAGAGCCAGGAGACTCGGTATAGAAGTAATCATCAAACTGCACTCCGTCAACAGGGTAATTCTCAACCACTTCCGCCACGATGCTGGTTATCCAGTCACGCACTTCGGGAATACCGGGGTCTAACACAAAACGCTCGCCCGCGGTGCGGATCCAGTCCCGATGCAGAACGTATACGCTGGACGGTGTTTGTGACAGCGTGCTGTTTAATTCAGTGACCGTCGAAGGTTTGGTGTTTACAGACACGCGATAGGGGTTAAGCCAGGCATGAACTTTCATTCCGCGCTTATGCGCTTCATCGAGCATAAACTGCAGCGGATCGTAACCCGGATCCTGGCCAATCGTGCCGGTCAGGGTATCTGACCACGGCAGAATCTTTGACTTCCACAATGCGGTCCCATCGGGCTTAACCTGGAAAAAAACGGTGTTAATACCAAGTCGTTTCAGGTTGTCCAGCTTATCCGTCAGCGCTTTTTGCTGCAGACTGATGCGTACAGCAGGTGAACTGATGTTCACGGATGAGATCGGCGGCCAGTCAAGACGTGAAACCGTCGCCAGCCAGATCCCACGCACTGGCTCCTTGCTCTGCTGAGGTTTGCTCACCGGAGGTTGCGGAGTGGTTTTGGGGCCGGGCGGTTGTGAAGAACAGCTGCCAAGTAACAACATACTGCCCACAAGTACAGCAAACCATTTCATGTTGGTCAGCGGTAGTCTGGCACGAGAACGGGCGATAATCTTCGCCAGTTTTTTCTGATAATTTCCTGAAAAGAAACCGGATGCTGCCATCTGATTTTGCTCTTATTTCTTCTTATTGCGGCTGTTAGCCCAGGGATCGAAGGCCGGTTCGGGAGTGTTATTTGAGGCCTGGTCATGTAGAGAGTCCAGGTACAGTGCTTCTACTTCTGCCCGTGCCCACGGAGTACGGCGCAGAAACTTCAAACTGGATTTAACGCTCGGTTCATTTTTAAAGCAGTTGATATTAATGCGTTGCGCCAGCTCAGCCCAACCATAACGTTCAACCAGGGCATTGACCTGCATTTCTAGCGTCACGCCATGTAAAGGGTCTTTAGAATTATGAGCATTCATATGAAGTCCAGTTCAGTGGTTCCAGATTTTGTCAGTAGTGAGACGGGAAGAAGGTTACAAGAAAGCAAAGCTGCCAGCAACGGCAGAAAGCGGTATGGCGCGACAAGCCGTACGTCATACCGGCAATGGATGGATCAATACTCTTTAAAAGCCAGTTCCAGACGGGCAATCAACGGTTTAAACAGATAACTCATCAGGGTTCGTTCACCGGTCTTGATCGTCACGCTGGCGGGCATACCCGCTTTAATTTTGTAATCGCCCAGCAAACGCGCGCCCTCTGCTGAAACCTGTACTTCCGCAAGGTAGTAAGGCTGCTGAGTGGCTTCATCAATTAAACGGTCCGCAGAGATAGTCAGAACCTGGGCCGGAACCGAAGGTAACAGCGCATGGTTAAGGGCAGGGAACAGCACATCAACGGTTAAACCGGGGACCAGTTTATCAATGGCATGTACGGGTATTTTGGCATCAATTTGCATCGGTTGTCCGGCGGCGACGATATCCATCAAATGTTCTCCAGGCTGAATGACGCCGCCCACGGTACTGACTTTAACATCCAGCACAATACCGTTAATCGGTGAGCGGATCTCGGTGTTATCCAGCTCATGACGCGTTGATACCAATTCATCCTCCAGCATTGCCACTTCTTTTTGGTTTTCCGTCAGTTCAGACTCAACTTCACGTAAATATTGATGACGCACCTGGTAGGCTTTAATTTTTAATTCGTTCTGCTGCGATTTCAGTTTGGCAATGTTAAGAATATCTTCTGAAACGCTGCCAGATATTTCTGCTGCCTCGCGCTCCAGCACCAGTAATTGTGCTTTGGGGTAATAGTTTTTTTCGCTCAGCGCCCGAATAGCCCCTAACTCCCGGTTAATCAGAGAAAACTGGTGGTCGCGATAGCCTTTTATTTTATTGAGATTATCCGTCTGTCCAACCAGACCATCAAGCGTCTCCTGAATCATCGACAGTTCATCCTGTATCGTTTTGCGACGGGTATCGAAAAGTTTAGCCTGCAGATTTCTGACTTCTGATAGCCGTTTATTGCCAGAGAATTGCTGCGTCAGCGTAGTATTAAAGCGGATCACATCCAGGTCATCGCGTTCTGCTAACAGGCGATCTTCGATACTTTTTGCAGAAATATACTGGGCATTCAACGCGCTGAAACGCATTTCAAGCTGCATTTTATCCAACCGGACGAGGACCTGATTTTTCTTCACGAAGTCGCCTTCTTTGATAAAGATATCGGTTACCCGACCGCCGCTCAGATGCTGAATGGTTTTGCGGTTACTCGATACGGTTACCGTACCATCGGCGACCACGCCCGCATCTAACGGAGCTTGCACTGCCCAGAGGATAAAACTACCGACACCAAGCACAATGACGATCACGCCCCGGATAATCGGTGACCAGATATTGGTATCTACGCCAGCAGAGGCCGTGTTGTGGGGATTCTTTTTCATCATCAAGCCTTACGTTGCTGTTCAGTCGTGGATGGAGAAGGCGTAGCCACCGGTTTCAGTACGTTGGCCTGACGTAAATGGGCAAAAACCTGATCGCGGGTACCAAACTCCTGTATAACGCCATCGTTAAGCAACAAAACCTTATTGACCACGCCGAGCAGCGTCGGGCGGTGTGAGATAATGACTGTGGTTTGTCCCTGGGTACGCAGGGCATTGATGGCTTTAACGAGTGCAAATTCGCCCGCGTCGTCAAGATTGGCATTCGGTTCATCAAGCACGATAAACGCAGGATTGTTATACACGGCGCGCGCCAGCCCGATGCGCTGCCGCTGCCCACCGGAGAGCTGGTATCCACCTGCGCCCAGCAGAGTGTCATAACCTTGCGGCAAGCGCAGGATCATCTCATGAACGCCTGCCAGTAATGCGGCGGCGACGATAAGCTCACTGTCATTCTGCGCGAAGCGGGCAATGTTTTGTGCGATGGTACCGTCAAACAGTTCCACATCCTGCGGCAGATAGCCAATAGACGGGCCCAGCAGCGCTTTATCCCACTGGCATATATCTGCGCCATCTAATCTGACTTTCCCTGATAACGGTTTCCAGACACCAACCAGAACCTTTGCCAGCGAGGTTTTTCCTGAGGCTGAAGGACCGATAATCCCCAGCACTTCACCTTGCTCCAGCTGGAATGAGATATTACGCAGTAGCGGGGAAGGCTGGCCGGGGGCTGCAGCGAAGACGCTTTCGACGCTGATGTTGCCATTCGGACGCGGCAGGGTCAGTACCTCTTTCGGCGCCGGATACTCCTTCAGCAAGGTTGAGAGCTGATGCCACGCGCTACGAAACTGCACGAACTGCTTCCAGCTGCCAATGACTTGCTCTACCGGGTTGAGGTCGCGGCCAAGAATGATCGAGGCGGCAATCATCAAGCCCGGGGTAATATGGCCGCCGATCACCAGTAAAGCCCCGGCGCCCAGCGCAATCGACTGCAGCAATACCCGCACAAAGCGGCTGAGACTGCTTAACCCGGCCGTTTTGTCGGCAATCTGTGTTTGTAGCGCCAGCACTTTGTTATGTTGCTCCTGCCAGTTGGACTTCAGGGTCGAAAGCATCCCCATCGCTTCAATGGCATCGGCGTTTTGCAGCTGTTTATTCAGTTTGCTGGCATTGTTAATGGTTAAGGCGTGCGCTTGCTGAATCGGGCGCTTGGTAGAGATTTCAGATACCAGCGTCAGAATAAATAATAATGTTATTCCGCCGAGAGAAAGATATCCCAGCAGGGGATGGACCAAAAAGGCGATGAAAAGATATATCGGCGTCCAGGGAATATCCAGTAAGGCGAACAGACTATTCCCGGAAAGAAACTGACGGATCTGATCCAGTTCGGCTAAAGATTGCGCCGGGTTGTTATCACCGGTAACCATCTTTCTTTTAAAGGCTGCGTTAAAGACCAACTGACTTAGCTTTATATCCAACCTGTTGCCAAGCCTGACCATAACCTGCGCGCGGGCAGATTCAATCATGGCAATAACGATGTACAAGCCGACAATCAATAAGGTTAACATTAACAGCGTGGTGGTATTTTTACTGACCAGCACACGATCGTAAACCTGTAGCATATAAATTGCCGGCGCCAGCATAAGCATATTAATCACACAACTAAAAAACAACAGCATCAGAAAAGTGGGTTTCGTTCCCTTTAATGCATCATTCAGTTCTGTTGGCGTATGCTGGCGCGACATAGTCTTCTCCTTATACGATCAATGAACTATTGCCATTGTTGCTGGCAAGGGTAGTGGGCATTTCCAGATAAAAGTCACCAATATTCACGGTGGTCGAATTGACGCCCACCAATGTGATGGTGTCTGTACCGATAGTCACAATGGTGTTGCCATTGTTTCCGGTGATAGACACGTTGCTGGCAAAATTACCCGCATTGATACCTAACAAGACGAGATCAAGGAAGTCCTGCCCGCCGTTGGGGTTACTGTCAAAACCGGTAATTCGGTCCTGCCCAAAGTTGGCCCCAAAGGCGAAGATGTCGCTCCCGGTACCACCGTCCAGAATGTCGTTACCTTCCTGACCATTGAGAATATCGTCCCCACTACCGCCGGAGAGGGTATCCGCGCCCGCACCGCCAATCATGACATCGTTGCCAACACCACCTTGCAGGTTATCAACGCCATCTCCGCCATCGAGGAAGTCATTCCCGATACCACCAAACAACTGGTCGTTACCGCCCATACCAAACAGATAGTCGTTACCAGAACCGCCCGTAATGGTATTTGCAATGGCATTACCGGTACCAATAAAACTGCCGTTGCCGGTAAATACCAGTTCTTCCACGTTATCGGTGAGGTCGTAGCTGCTGAGGCTGGTTCGGACAACGTCCGTGCCGCCATTCACACCTTCGATAACCACATCACCGAAATCATCAACGATGTAGGTATCATCGCCCGCGCCGCCGGTCATACTGTCGGCACCAAGCCCGCCATCAAGCGTGTCGTTACCGGCATCACCTTGCAGAATATCTTGTCCCGCCTGACCAGAGAGATTGTCGTTTCCAGCACCGCCGATGAGCAGATCGTCACCTGCACCGCCAAGTAAGGTGTCATTACCGCCTTCACCGCGCAGGATATCGCTCCAGGCAGTACCGACGAGGGTGTTAGCCCCGTTGGTACCAACAATCAGATCGCCTACAGGCTGGGTGGTGGTCGACGTCAGGACAACAGGGGGGTTGCCTTCATCGTCGACGACGGTAACGACCACCTGCAACGTTCTGCCGACCATAGCCTGGCCCGGCGTATAGGTAGCGGATGTCGCACCGTTAATGTTGACGAATCCGGTTGGCGAACTCATTCTCCATTGATAAGTGAAATTACCGCCGCTCAGACCATCAGCGTCAGCAATACCTGAAACCACCGCGGTCAGCGTCAGGCTTTCAGTTGGGGTGAGGTCGTTAATTACTGGCACACCGGTCGTGGCCTGATTGCGCGGGAGGATTGCCTGAGTTTGTGCCGACACCAGGGTTTCAGCGTCACCCATGCGGTCGTTAAAACTGGCGACCACACGCAACGGTGCGCCCTGAATAGCGCCAGGCACTCTGAACTCAACGCCTGTTGCCTGATCTCGCCATTGGCCGTTGACGAATGCCTGCCAGGTCATAGTGATGACCACATCCGCCGCCAGCCCGTTACCATCCAGCAAGTTCGCCACGTTGACGCGCAGCAGGTCACCCACCGAAGGATTAGGATTGCTGATGGTCAGATCGCCCGTCGCTTGTTGCCCCGTCACCCACAGCTGCTTCCCATCGCCAAACTCCAGTTTTTCGATGTTCAACAGACGATCGATGCCATCATTCAGGTTCAGCGCGGCATCCGGCGTAGCGTGATCGACGCGCAGGCTACCGTCCGCCATACGGGTAAAGACATAGTTGCTGCTGACATCACGGTACACCGCGACGTCAGTTTCCGTGCCGTTACCTTCATGCAGAATTTCGCGCACAATCGACAATTGATTCGGTTTCAGCGTGCCGGCCAGCATGTACGATTTCAGTTCGGCCATACCTTCGGCGCTGGTGAGTCCCGCCATACCCGTAACGGCAATACGGACGTTGAGCCACGCATCACCATCAATGATATCGTTACCAGCTTTACCCATGATGCGGTCGCTACCACCACCGCCGAGTAAAATATCGCTACCATCATCAGGATTCAGTAGCACCGCGTCCGGATTTGTAGAACGCTCTACACCGAGAATAGCCTGTAGACCGTTGATCCGGTCCGCACCTTCCTGGGTCAGGTTGTTAGAGAGGGGAACGCCCTGAACAGGCGCAGTACCTACCGGCTGTTCTGTTCCGGTCAGGATATCGTCGTGTTTCCAGCCCGACAGCCCTTCAACAAGATCAAAACGGTCGCGTAGAATAAACTCCTGCTGGTTGACGAAAATAGGGATCCCAAGGTCAGAGTTAGCGCCATTTGGGTCGCCTTTATGGATAGCCCAGTCGAAACCGGCCATGCCATTATTGCGCTGGATCCCCGCACCCTGAACCATGATGTCGTCACCGGCTTCGCCATCGTAGTCGGTGTCGTTACCCTGACCGTTGAGGACATCGTGACCGATAATGGTACTGTTGAAGAACAACTCAGAGTTGTCCCCCGCCAGCGTGTCAAACCCGTCGCCGCCTTCCAGCCAGTCATCGCCTTCGTTGCCCATCAGGAAATCACCACCCGAGCCGCCAAGCGCAAAGTCGTTATCCTGACCCGAGAAGACCTCCTGCGCATCTTCGCCGACCACCACGAAGTCGCTGCCGCTGCCACCAAAGACCAGATCGTTTCCGTTACCGGAGAAGATAACGTCATGTCCGGCATCGCCATGCAGGAAGTCCGCATCACCAACAGGCGTTCCGGTATCGGTAATAATGTCATCACCGTCACCGCCATGGACCACATCGGCTTCGTCACCGCCGTCCAGTCGGTCATCTCCGCCATCACCCCACAGGCTGTCAATCCCTTTACCGCCGATTAACGTATCGTTGCCTGCCGTCCCACCAAGCACCACATGCCCATCGCCGGTATATTTCAGATACCCACCATCGGCAAAACTATCGCCGTCAACATCCACCCCTGGGTCGCGACGCACTAACAACGGCGAGAGCAGATCCTTCAGCGGATTACCCCATTTCGGGTCGATTTCCGTTTGCAGCACGCGGTTCACTTCAAAAATATGGTCCGGTGTCTGGAACAGATTAGCGGGCAGGTGGGAGGAACCCTCATCACCAAGATCGCTGTTACGCATTACCAGCGCGGAAAACGAATTGGCCTCCAGTTCATTGAGTAAGTTCAGCCCCTGAACGCGGCTCAGATAGTAGAAACGATCACCGTCCTGAAGCATTTCCATTTGTGTTTCAAAGACGAAGTTGAAGGTTGAGCCGAGCATGCCGCCAAATTCATTTTTGCGCTCAGCCAGCCCGCCAATCCAGAAATCGACCATATTCAGACCGGTCTCTTTGGTTGCCCACGCTCCGGTACTGTTAAAGAAATCCATCGCATCCGCAGGCGGGGAATTGTTTGCATCACCAAACAACAGGAAATTAACCGCTGCGCGCTTACCTTCAAGGCTGGTAGCGTTGAGGATCAGTTCGTGCTGACCATAGGCGGCCATAAAGTTAATGATTGAAGCGGGATTTTTCAGGTAGGTAGTGAAGTCAGCCCAACTGGTATAAGGCTTCAGTTGGCTATCGCCGCTTAAAGCAAAAAACTGCTCGCGGGCCTGGTTCAGCGTCGGCATTGCGGTGTCACGACCGCGGGCTATATTAAGCGCGCCTAAATCCAGGGGCAGGCCGATGAGATTATTACGCAGAGCATCGGTAATAAATTCATCAATTTCATTACCCACCTGACGCGTCATACCACGCACGATTGCGCCAATAGCCTGATCGTCCGTAACGGTGGCCCCGTTGATTTGATTAAATGCTACCGGATTCAGGAATGCTGAAATCAGGTCAATATCACCGCTTTGCATATCAATGTCGGTACGCGCCACGGTTTCTGTCAGCATTGAATGCCCAAAACGGTAAACAACATGCGCAAACTCTGCAAAGATCAGCGGGTTGATATCCGCCGTGTTGGAGAAGACAAACGGATCGACGGCAGGTTGTACGGTACGGGCAAACTCCTCGAATACGAGGTGCTGATATTGCATTTCCGTGGAGAAGCGGCCTGCCTGGAATAAGTACTCACCGTTCCATACCAGAGTATTGGTATCGGCAGGTAATTCCGTGATTTGGTGGTTGGGCATCAACCACTGGTTAATGAGGTCGATATCGCCGGTTTCCAGCAGAGTGGTTTTATACTGCTCAACCAGGCGGTTATGCTCGCTGTGAAAAACGGCGTGCACCGCGGTTAAACCTATATTTTCGTTCCCGCGCCCGTCACCGGTGATGAAGTGGCGATCGAGCAGTTCGTTATCATAGGTTCCTGCCGGTTGCGGTCCTTCTCCGCCGATGGCGCTGTCATCATCTGCCAGCAGACCAGCTTTTGGCACGGCAGTATGAGCGATGTCATCCAGAAACGCATGACCGGTGCGGAACGTCTCCGCGGGTAACAGGCCTCCGTTGGCTTCAACCAGCCCCCCGGTGGTAACAATCTGTACCTTTCCGTTTTCACTTAAAATCAAATTACCGTAGCGATCCGTTGCCAGCAGGGGAACATTAAACACGTCCTGATCGGTGAGTTTAATGCCAAGCAGGGTTTCAGCCTGGTTTTTAACGTCAGCCCAGGTCGCCAGTCCACCGTTTGCACCACCCAATAAATTCCCGGTAGGCTCAGGTTTCCCATCAATAATGACGTATTCGCGGATGAAAATTTGATGTGAAGGATGGGAGGTGTAGGTTTGGTTTTGGTCGATGAAGGGGGTCGTCAGGTTTACTGTCTCTCGGTTTTCATCCACCGTTGCCCGGGTTAATAACATAAAGTTTGTCGACGACCCTTCAACATATAAAGGGTCATCGGGCTGGAGCGGAATGAAAACGATACCGTTGCCTCCTTTCGGAATCAGATCCAGACCATGGTCGAAAAACTGGCCAAAGAAGGTCATCCAGCCGTTAAACGCAGGGGAGAGCCCAATATCGGGAGACTGATTGGGGATGGATAAGCTGCCATCCCCAGTAACAGTCCCGCCGCCGGGCGCATCTTTTAATGCGTTAAAAGCCTCCAGCGCGGCCGGGTTTGAGGCCGTCTGGTCTGAAATTAAATTGCTAATTATTCGTGGGTCGGCATCAATGACCGTACCGCCAATCTGGATATAGCTGGTCATTTGATCCGCATCCTGCCAGTTTAATGCGGTTAATCTCGGCATTGTCTGATCGGCAGAGCCGTATAATTCCTGACCTGGTAAAAGGTTATTCCATGAACCATCTACCGTGCGAAGTCCATAGGGCAAGAGTGGGCTGGAGACTAATTCCCGAAGCATTTCAGCATTAACGCTCCCGTCTGGGTTAGTTGCCGCTTCGGATATTTTGATCTGCTTAAGAATAAAAGCAAGATCGTGGAGGGTGACAGTAAAGTCATATTGTGAGGCCATAAGTCATTACCCCTATCTTTACTTGTATTGGCTATCACCACTCTTTTCTTCTGCTTACAAAAGCAGACAGAAGAATGAGTCGTATAAGATACCTGATGGTTATTACATGTTTTGACTCCATGTTTTAAAATATTGAAGATATCCACAACCGGGTTAGCGTTGTTCTCCAGTGTATTACTTAGTTAAAATAAGAGTCAGACCTTATTTATTCGATTTTACGACCCGGAGTGGGACCGCGTACATATTAAGGGCACGCGGTTTTGAGAAGACTGAGTCTTCTCAAGGTCACAGGCGTCGTTTTTTTAACCTCGTATTACATTTTTGTTATGATCATAACTATGGTTTTTCCTTTGCCGACTTCACTCATACTTTTCTATGAATAAGATTGTATTTTCATTTCTTTACATTTCTAAAGATGTCATTTTGTTTTAATAAAAACAGTAACAATATCAGTTGATTAACGTATCGGGTGAGGTTCCTTGTTGTGGCTCTCGTAACCAGAATGATACAACTAATGAAGCGAGCCCCAGGAATAAAATAAAATAAAACACCGAATGAATTCCTGATGATAAGGCGAAAATCTCAGGTGTACTGGCTTTCCCATTCATCGCTCTTGCGGTAAAAGATGACATCAGGCTGATTGCGATCGAGGCTCCGGCGGCACCGGAGATTTGATACAACGTATTCCAGACAGATGTACCATCAGAATATAAAGATTTAGGCAAAGAACTCAAAGCCGCTGTTTGTACCGGCATGATAATGCAGGTTACACCAAAGCATAACAGCATAAATGCGGAGGCAATCGCCCATTTTTCTGCGAATCCATGAGTAATTATAAGGAATATCGTTGCACTCAATGCGAGGCACAGAGAACCAAGGACAATAAAAGGTCTCATCGCATAGCGGTTATAGAGGGCACCAATCAGCGGGGAAAAGAGAACATTCACGATGTTACCCGGCAGCAAAATCAGACCGGCCATAGCAGGTTGCATTACCAGGACATCAATAAAATAGATGGGCAATATAATCGCGGTGGCAAGTACGCTCATTATGCTCATCATCATGATAAGCGAGCCGACTGTAAATATCGGGCATGAGAATATTTTTGTGTTGATCAATGGATAAAGAATTCTGGTTTGTCGCCAGAACAATGCGATAAGGCACAGAATTCCCATCAGGAAAACGCCCCAGAAGTGGACTGATGACGCAGGATTTTCAGACAACGCAGCCAACCCGCAGATTATGCCGCCAAACCCGATGGATGATAATAATAGCGATATCACATCAATGCGCGGATGTGTAATATCCCCAACATTTTCTGCTGCAACAATGGCCAGTAGTAATGCTGCGATATACATTGAAGCACCTATAAAAAATATCGCCCGCCAGTTCAGCACGGTAATAATTAATCCTGATATTGTTGGTCCTAACGCGGGCGCCAGAGTAATAGAAACACCGACTACTCCCATTACTTTTCCACAATGATGCAACGGAAAAATAAGTAAGGCCGCGCTCATCAGCACGGGTAGCAGTATCGCGGTGCCAATAGCCTGAACAATACGCCCGGTCATTAACATCATCATGTTTTCTGAGACACCTGAAATCAGGCACCCCAGAAAAGAGAGTGAAATCGCAATGATGATTAATGACCGGGTACTGAACCACTTCATCAATATGATTGACGCCGGCATGAATACGGCCAGCGTCAATAAATACCCTGTAACCAACCATTGTGCAACGCCTGCAACCACGGAAAATTCATGCATCAATTGGGTTAATGCCATGTTTAGCGCTGTTTCACTGAATAATCCTGTAAATACGCCAAGCATCAGGGTACTCAACATCAGTACTGGTGAGTGCACTTCTTTTTCTGGTCTTCTTAATTTCATTGTTTTCACATTTATTCAGAAAGTCATCAATAGATATAAAATAACGCCATCCGAATACACGAATGGCGTGAAAGCAGGATGAATTATTAATTCAATGTACGATCAAAATACTCTTTACTGTAAGCCTGTGCGAAATGATACGATGCTTTACGCTCAGCCAGTCGGAAAAATTTCTCAATATCACTGGCCGCCAGCGTATTAAAAGATTTCGATTTTTTGGCAAGGCTATCAAATGCGCTTTGTGCAAGCGTTTCAACTTTTGCCAGGTCGTAACCACATAGTTTTCCGTGACGTTTACGAATAACGCCATCGGCAATGACAGTATCAACATCGTTGCTGTGGGTCATTTGTACGACACCGCCAGCATAATTCATCATCGGAACAAAACCTTCCCTATGGCGAATGATAATTAGATCTGCCTTCTTACCGACGCTCAGCGAGCCAATCTCATCAGCAAGCCCCATCACTTTTGCGCCCCCCATCGTTGCCCAGTAAAGCGCATCACGAACGGTCGGGGTGATCTCAAAAGGCATACTGTCACGCTGGTGAATTTGGTCATTCGCCAGAGCACGTTCAATTTGGAGTGCAATATTCATTTGTGTAAACAGATCATCAGTTGTAACGCCCGTGAGATCCGTGCCAAGACCGAAGGGGATATCATGTTCAACGCATGCCCGGTATGGTAAAAAACCCATGCCCATTTGCAGTTCGCTTGATGGCGTACTGACCACGTATCCGCCGGTTTGGGCAATCAGTTTCCAGTCCTCGCCTGTTAAACCATTACTGTGAGCGTGCAGATGGCCGGGGCGTAATAAACCATGATCATCCAACTCTCTCAAACCGCGTAACAGAATTGAGGTTTTGGCTGCGCCAGTATGAGAAACACATTTGATTCCCAACTCATCAGTGAGCCTGATTTGCTGGGCCGAATGAGCAAACGGGACTGTGCCGAGGTCGGAAATCAACATCCCCATGCCAAGACGATCCTGTCTGTTGAATTGCGTACAGGATAGGTGCCTGGCCATGTCGAGACGATCTTCCTGAGATTTAAAACCGGACGGTTCAAAGTTATAGACCTGCATACCATAGGCATAGATGCCACGAATTCCGCTGTCCTTCATCCCCTGAATAGCATTAAAAGCATGGTCAGGCGTATTCACACAATCGTTAATTTCATAGACTGTTGTGGTACCTGCGTTAATAGCATTGATATTTCCTGACAATACTGCCGCATACATATTTGAGGCAGTAAATACCCCTCCAAACGCGTAGAATGTATTGATTAAAAAGGCAGGTAATGACTCTTCTGTAGAAACACCACGGAAAAGCGACATCCAGTTATATCGATGTGCATCAACCATGCCCGGCATAACGATAGCGCCATGTGCGTCTATAAACTCAGCATCCTGATGATGATCAAAAGCATGTTCAGAGTGGCTAATTTCTTTGATGATATTCCCCTCAAGCAATACAGCTCCATTCTTAATATCACCAATATTCGCATCCATTGTAATATAAATACCACCACGAATAACTTTCTTGTGCAACTCCATTTTTCCTCCTGACTTATAAAAATAACCATAACAATAAAAACTCACATTACTTAAAACGAGGAGTTTTTATTGCAATAGATAATATGTGTGCTGGGTTTATATTCAGCAATGTAAAATGAAGGGGGTGGTTATCATGTATAAATACAGATAATCATCGTTAGTATTCGTAAAAACCACCTGCAGGAATATTTAAAGGTGAATGAATATCAGCCATCCTTTCAGCCATAAATCGACGAGGAGGTGTGCCGGTTGCTTTACGAAACATTGTGACAAAAGCTCCGGAGCTTTCATAACCCAGTTGATCCGCGATCACCTGTATCGATAGCCCTTGCGCCAGTAATGGCAATGCTTTCACAATGTGCATCTGACGGCGCCAGCGATTTATACTAAATCCCGTTTCTTTGGCAAAAAGCCGGGATAAGTTCCTTTCGCTCATATTCAACCGACAAGCCCATTGCGCAAGCGTTATCCGCTCAGAGGGTAATGACAGCATAGTATTTGCCAGCGCCAGCAAGCGTGTGTCAGTTGGCATAGGAAGATGAAGCCATTCCAACGGCGCTGCAATGATCTCATCTAACAGAACGGCTATCAGACGCGATGCCGCGCTCTCATGCGAATAATTTTGCGGCAGCGCGGCAGTTCGCTCAAGCAAGGCGCGCAGAAAGGGGGACACCGACATTGTGCAGCATGTTTCAGGTAAATTCTCCACCGTACCAGGCTCTATGAACACCACAAATCCACGAGGGTTTCCGCTACATTTTGCCCGATGCCTGAGTCCGCCAGGTATCCATACGGCCCCCTGAGGCGGGACGATCCACAAATCATGTTCAGTTTCTAAGGTGATAAGCCCGGTATCAGCAAATAAAAGTTCAGCTTTGTTATGACTGTGAAACGGCAATTCCCATTGTTCCGTCACCATACCGAGACCAATTACCACGACTGGCTGCACTAACTCTTCCACGTACGTTGGCTCAACCTTAAATATAAACATCAGTATTCCTTAGCAGAGAAGGGCGTTAGCTTTCTCTCTGGCCTCGTTTTCAGTGGCAACAATAAACATAGGATACCCCCAGAATCTTTCGAAGGTTACTGAAAAGCTTTCCAGTTCTGTGCGCTTAGTAGTCTCTGGAATGATATGAATATGGCCTTTAATCAGTTGGCCAATAGCAGATTTATTGTCCTTCATCCAGGTAGTAATCTTGCGGCGTTCATTAACATCATCATTTTCTTTATTGCTTTCAGTCGGTAATCCGCTACAGATAAAAACAAAAGGCTGTTTTTTTTGTAAAAGTTTTGAAATTGCAATCAGAATGTCATTTGAAGACGCATCTGACGCTATTGAATAATCCATTCTGACGCGCGGGAAATCATCGGTGTTAATTTTCATGTTAGGTCCTGAAATGTTTCGTTAGTGATGATGTAATCATAGATACCTGCCACGACAAAATCATTAGAGAGAAGGGACAAAAAATTCTTCAGTCAAGCCAGAAATGTTGCTTTAGGTACGTAGGGGAAGAGGAAAATCTGTGAATTCATCTGCTTTCACGCATTTAAGAAAAATTTTCTTAATCACACCATACTCACATTAACTCAATAAAAACAATAATATATAAAGATTTTATGGTTTATTTTTCTTACTTAAGATTGACTTGATATGATTTGAGAAAACAAAGGTTTTAATCTCTGGGATTATTCTTAAACTAGCAATCATCGTAGGGTTAATCCTACGGAGTCATAAGACATTACTGGCGTCGCTGTATCCCTCAATAAATACTCCGCTCTCAGCGGAGAGGGACTATTGAATTATTTATTACGATACCGATGTATTTATTAATTAAGGACAGACAATATGAAAATCAATAATCCTCATACCAGTTACATATTTGCAGCTGGTGGCCTTGCGTTATTGTTTGCGCAGATAGCGTATGCTGATTCAGCAAATACCATCACCTTTAAAGGCGAAGTGACCGAACAAACTTGCGAAGTCACAGTTAACGGTGTAAATGCACGACCGGTAGTATTACTGCCGTCTGTTGCGAAAAGCGATCTCGCGGCAGCAGCATCTTCAGCAGGCCTGACAACATTCACCCTCGGCGTTACTGGTTGTACTGTTGATTCTAATGCGTTGGATATTAAAACCGTCTTCGTTGCAAATAATATGACCGAGCGTGGAAACCTGGCTAATACGGGTACAGCGCAAAATGTTGAATTACAACTGCTGACCGATAGCGCGGGCACTACGCCGATTGATTTGCGTACTGGAACTCCAGTTACAGGAATCACCGTTGCGGCCGGAAATACGTCCGGTGAGCACGACTTTGCCGTGCAGTATTTTAGCCCGAACGGTGGGGCAACCGCCTGGACAGTTGTCGGCACTGTGCAATACGCCATTTCCTATTTGTAAGCGAGATCTGCGTGATGAAAGGATTGGCTATTGGTTTAGCTGGAATGATGATGTGCTTCTGCGTGCAGGCAAGCATAGTGATGACTGGCAACCGGATAATCTATCCGGTAGACAGCCGGGAAGTCAGTGTGCAATTAACTAATCGCGGCGACGTTCCTGGTGTCGTTCAGGTTTGGCTTGATGATGGCGATGCACAATCAGTACCACAAACTGCGGCCGCTCCTTTTGTCACCACGCCACCGGTCTTTCGGATGGCGGCCCACGCGGGGCAAACTGTGCGGCTGCGTTACATCGGCAAACCCGTTGCACAGGACAGGGAATCGCTATGGTGGTTTAACTTCATTCAGATCCCGCCCATAAATAAGGATGCGCAAAACGATAACCAGCTTCTGGTGCTGGTACGTAGTCGCGTAAAAGTATTGGTCAGACCCAAAGGGCTGGTGGGTTCGCCGCTGGAAATGGCGAACACCAGCCGGGTTTGGCTGCAGAATGGCAAGCTGCATTTACGCAATAACAGTGGTTTCTATCTTGCGCTCTCGTCACTTGACGTCAGCGGTGCGGGAAAAAAACAGCGCATTCAGAGCGAAACGATCGCACCGTGGGCGACAATGTCGTGGCCTGCAAAAATTCCGCAATTGAACGACGCGCAAATGCGCTGGATTAACGATCAGGGAGCCTCATTAAGCGGGCGCGTGGCATTGGAGAAACAGGACAATGTCCGAAACTAATCCACGCTGGTGGTGGCTTTTTTTGCCCGCTGCGATGCCTGTTTTTGCCAGCAATTACACCTTTGACGAAACATTGTTGCTTGGGAGTGGTTACGAAAAAAGCCTGGCAATGCTCAACGATCCGGATGCGGTGGTCGCGGGACGTTATAGCGTGGATATCTGGCTCAATGGACGGTATGTAGGGCGGGATGATGTGTTGTTTCGCCAGAATACAGCAGGGCGTACCGAACCCTGTCTTCCGGCGAAATTCTGGGATGAACAGGGCGTAACAGCAGCGTCGGAACAAGCGCAGGATTGCTTCGCCCCTGAAGCTCGGATCAGCGGTGGACGCTGGGATTTTGACCAGAGCTTATTGCGTCTGAATCTCAGCGTTCCTCAAGCGGCATTAAAACGTACCCCCATGGATTATGTACCGCCGTCGCAGTGGCAAAGCGGCGAGAGCGTGTTGTTCAGTAACTACAATCTGCACGCCTATCACAATAAAAATAACGGTCAGCAAAGTGATTACGGTTGGCTGGGACTGAGCAGCGGATTCAACATGGGGAGTTGGCAATTTCGCCAACAGTCGTCTGCCAACTGGCGGCGCGATGGCGATCGAGAAAGCCAACGCTGGGATGCGCTGCAAACCTGGCTTCAACACCCTGTCGCATCTCTGGAAAGTTTACTGACGGTAGGCGAAAGCTACACCTCGGGAAATCTGCTTGGCAGTATGGCGTTTACAGGTGTCAAACTGGAAACCGATCAACGAATGTGGCCACAGTCGCGACGCGGCTACGCCCCAGAAATTCGTGGTACGGCATCTACACCTTCACGCGTTGTGGTCAAGCAGAATGGTCGAACGCTTTACGAAACCAGCGTACCACAAGGCCCTTTTGTACTTGATGATTTGCCGAATACAGCCTGGGACGGTGATTTACAAGTTGAAATCACCGGCGCCGATAACAAAAAGAGTAGCTATACCGTGCCATATGCCAGCGTACCTTTATCACTGCGTCCCGGCGTCTGGCGCTACGGTCTGGTGGCAGGTAAGACCCGGGATTACAGCGCCGCCGATGGTCTGTTTACCGATTTCACACTGGAGCGCGGGATGACGAATCTCCTGACCGCTAATGGCGCTTTGCGGATCGGCGACGACTACCAGGCACTGCTGATGGGAGGCGTTCTGGCAACGTCGATGGGCGCTTTTGGTGTCGATGTTACCGGTTCGCGGGCCCGGATTGCTTCTCAAACCATGAGTGGCTGGCGGCTGCAAACCAACTGGAGCAAAACGTTCACTCCGACAGGAACTCACGTCGCGCTGGCGGGTTATCGCTATTCCACAGAAGGGTATCGTGACTACGGTGACGTTCTGGGTGAGCGAAGCGTCAGCGGAAGCAATGCGCAATGGCGCTCGGATACGCTGCGTCAAAAAAACCAGTTTACCGTTACTGTGAACCAAACATTGAGCAGCTACGGAAACCTATGGCTGTCGGGATCAATGATGGATTACTACAGTGACCGTGGCAGCAGCACTCAGTTGCAGGCTGGGTATAACACCACCTTTGGACGAATGACGTTAGGTATGTCATTCAGCCGACAGGACACCTGGTGGCGTAACGGCGACCGTTCACAAGTGCAAAAAGAAAACATGGCAACGCTTACCGTCTCAATGCCTTTGGGTATAGGTGAACGTGAGCATACGCTGGCGCTGTCGGCGAGTCAGGCTCAACAGGCTGGGCGCAATGCGCAGTTGGCATTGTCTGGTGCGCTTGATCAGGATGAAACCCTTAATTACGCGCTGTCCACTGGCTGGCAACAGGGGCAAGGTGAGTCAAACAGCGTGACCGACTGGGGTGGTTCACTGCAAAAAAATACGGCTTTCGGCACGCTAAACGGCAGCGTCTCACAGTCACAAAACTATCAGCAATGGTCTGCAGGGGTACGCGGGGCGCTCGTTGTACATCGCCATGGCATTGTTGCCGGCCCGTGGGTTGGCGACACATTTGCCCTAGTGGAAGCGCCAGGCGCTGCGGGAGCCAGAGTCGGGGGCGGACAGGGTGCAACCGTCAACAGCGGGGGTTATGCGCTGGTCCCCTCATTGACACCTTATCGCTTTAACAACGTGACTCTCGACGGTAGTGGAATGAACTCCAACGCAGAGCTTCAGGAGAGTCAACGGCGCATTGCGCCAATGGCGGGGGCCGCAGTAAAACTGCGTTTTGCAACGCTCTCTGGCTATCCGTTACTCATCACTGTGAAGAGTGACGTGACGTTACCGATGGGAGCGGCTGTGACCGACGGTCGAGGTCGTGTAGTCGGGATGGTTGCCCAGGCGAACCAGGTATATGCCCGCGTTGAAGAAGAAGAGGGACTATTGATGCTGGAAAGCAGTGATTGTTCGTTGCCGTGGAAACTTAACCAACAACAACGTACAGAACCGTTAATTGCATTAACGGTAGCTTGCGTAACAAAAGGGCGCTCATGAGACTATTTTTTCTGGTTCTGGCGCTGTTTTCTTGTCAGATACAGGCCGCCTGTGAATACATTATTTATCCATATAAATCAGGAAGTAGTGGCGCACAAGGTACGCACAGGCTTAGTGCAAGTACGGACGGCATTGCCAATGACTGGCGCTCCGGCGGCGGCAACGATGCCTGGAACGGGCTATTGCCGGGATTGAGTAAGTCTGTCGATATCACCAGTAATAGCAGTTTTCAGCCGGCAGGGACGATCCTGACCTCCAGCGGCGGGATCCCTTTTACCACTTATGCTCATAAAGGCGGCGGTTACGATCCTGAGCAGGTATTTTTCCGTTGTACACCGGACACCGCCGGGCAACTCTATGAAGCCTGGTCAACTAACGGCGATGACACCGTGGCTGGCTGGTATGAAGCAACGGATGTACCTGGCGCGTATCTGACCATCATGAAAAACGTCGTATTACGCTTGACGCACGATGCGACAGGCAGCGTCTTTACCGACAGCTGGCAGCAACGCCCACTGGAAAACCTGGATCTTGACACCAATGGCAACTTCCTGATTAAGGCCAAGAACTTCTCGACGATAAGTGCCGAGTTGATTAAAACGCTGGATACACGCTACTACGCCAACCAGGCGCAGTCTGCTACTTACAATAGTTATGTGAATCCCAATGCTTACGTGGTTTTTCGTGGGCCTGGTACAACTTCGTGGGGTATCAAGATAGGTCAGCCGCACCGTGGAGGAAACTGGGCTGGCTGGGCGAATGACTGGCCGTCAGTGATTAGCCTGTACAATAACGGGATCTTCGTCAAACGTGCAGCAATGTGTCAGGTTACCGATTTTACGCCCGTTGTGCATCTGCCGCCAATTTCCGTGGCCCAGCTCAAGCAGGGGGAGTATTCATCAGCGCCCTTCCAGATAGGATTTGCCTGCGAATCAACGGTGGTTTCCGGTGTGGCGACCGGGAAGAGCAATGTCGCAATGGGGCTGCTTGCACCGGAAAGCAGCGTCAACAGCGCCTGGGGTTTTAATTTGATTACTGGTAAAACCGTAACCTGGCTATTAGATACGCAATATGGCGCTCCCGGGCGGGCTCGCGGCGTTGGCGTGCGTGTTTACCGTGCGGGTAATCCGGTGAATTTTATGGCGGTATCAACTGTCGGCAGCGGTAGCGAAGGCGGCTGGATGCCAGTCATTGGCAGCAATACGCAGCAAAATGGCAGCCAGGATGGCATCAATTACTACAGCGAAAGCTTCGAAGCTCGTCTGGCAAGTTTTGGTGCAGATACGTTAACGGCGGGGTGCTACCAGTCACATGTACAAGTTTTATTGCGTATTCAGTAGCCTCTGGATGCTGGCATTTGGCCTACATGCGGCGGTTAACATCAGTACTACTCGGGTCATTTTCAACCACGGAGAGACTCAACGCTCGGTGATGTTAGTCAACGATGGTAATTATCCCGTGGTGGTTCAAAGTTGGGTAGATGACGGCACGCCAGAGAAAGGGCCATCACAGGCCAGTTCGCCTTTTATCGTGCTTCCCCCGGTGCTAAAAATTCTCCCCGGTGAACAACGCGAGATAAAGGTGATGACGACTGGGGCGGGGCTTGCCAACGATTATGAGTCGTTATTCTGGCTCAACGTGTACCAGGTTCCAGCGGAGTTGAAAAATAGCTCAACTGGTGAAAAAGTGCGCTTAACGTTAAGAAATCAGCTAAAAGTCCTATGGAGACCGAAAAACACAGGCGTGTTGACTGAAAAAAGCATCAATCTTCTGAGTTTTCACCATGAAAACGGGGGGATTTACGCTGTTAATCAGAGTTCCTGGAACATATCTCTGGCTAATGTAGCTTCAGGAGACTATTCCATAACTGGAATAGTGGTTTCACCGCGTTCCCGGCAGGTAATTTTTAAGTCAGCACCTCCTGAAATGCTGAATAATAAGATAAACTTTACTGTGATTAACGATGAAGGAAATCGTTGGGGATTTTCAACTGTCGTAAATTAACGCTGGCAGTGCTCGCTCTAGCTAAATTGACAAAAATCCATATTCAGGGAACATAATGGCACACGTGTTTTTGCTTAACAGTACCGTTGTATTCTGGCCAGAGCGGAACGTACTCTACGCGAAATCGGATGAGACCAAACGTATAACATTAAGCAATCCGGCAACCCGTTGTTTACTATTATTAATTCAACAACAGGGGCAGGTTATTGAACGTGATTATTTCTTTGAGCATGTCTGGTATATTAACGGTGCGCAGGTCACCAATAATACGTTCTATCAGAATATTTCCTTGCTTCGTCGCGCGTTTAAAGAACTTAGCCTGAATGAAGAACTTATCGTAACCGTACCGAAAGTCGGGATCCGCCTGGAGCCACAACTGGAAGTGCTGGAACAGAAGATTGAAGAACCGCTTAGCGAGCTCTCTGTCACGCCATCGGTAACGTCGATAAATACAGTGACAAAATCACTGCGTATGCGCTCACTGTGCTGGATTCTGGCGGGTGTTGTGTGCTGCGTTATAGCCGCAATAGTGACCTGGGAGACACAGTTTGATCCCAGACTCAGTCGTTATGTGTCTTTAGGCGTAGGGGAGGGATGCCACTGGTACGCCAATCAGGATGTGCTTAAATTTGATCAGCACCAGCAGTTTATCAAAACAAGTACGCTGGATTGTCAAAGCTATCCCTGGGTTTATCTCACGCTGTATCCTAATTTCCCGCGGATCTCCGCATTAACTTGTCGAAAGCAATTTAGCCGCTGGCAGGATAATGATTGTGTGACCCATTATTATTTCGCGGAGTCCAGACATGTGGGGACGTAATATAAAATGGTGTGTTGGCATCATCTTAGCAGTAGCGTTAACAATTGCTGTCACGATGACGTTACAAAACTGGCAGCGGTCACATTTTGATTGCTCCGGAGAATTAGTAATGGAGTATCCAGATATTCGTGGTGATATTTCAGTCAGATATGTTTTTAATGGCAGCAATGGGGTGGCGATTTTACGCGGAAAAATCACTGATAATAACGGTGAAAAGCTGGCGGTAAATCAAAATGTCTGGTTTACCTTTACCCGCAAGGATGATGATTACTTTATGGAGTCCGGAAATGTCGCTTCAAGTTCCGGTGGCACTAACATTCATCCATTGTTAGCGAGAACGTTGCCAGATTTTTTCCTTAAACCCAAAGAACCATTTTATTTCAGCATATTGCGACTCAACAGCAGTACATGGCAGTTCTATACCAGCCGTTCGCCGTCGGTGTTTTGTCAGCGTTAAACCGTTGAGATTGCACTCTGTATAGCATTTGCATACAGAGTGCTTGTGCTCAAAGCATTTCAACTGCAGGAGCGAACTTTGATGCTCAGACCTTCATGATTGGTTATTCGACAGAGAAAGCAGAAGGGGTGAAGACTGAACTGGTCCATGGGATTAGAAGCCTGGTACAGTTCAAATTCAATTTAACATAATATACATTATGCGCACTAACGTTGTTAGAACCATTTAGTAATGTCACTTTTTATCCAGATAGAAACGTCACCTTAGAGTAAGCTAAACTGAATGCAATTCTAAGGGACTCAACGCATGTTGGTGACCATGTCAGATAAAGAGATCCACCGCCTACCGGTGATACAGGCAGTTTGTGAAAAGCGTCTACGCCGTCGTGATGCAGCATCACAGCTTGGCATTTCAGAACGTCAGGCGCAACGACTTATCAATCGTTACCGAGTTTCTGGTGCTGAAGGACTTGTCAGCCGCAAACGCGGCCAGCCCAGCAACCGCCGGTTGACCGAATCTCTCAAACTACGAGTACTCACGCTGATACGTGAAAACTACAGTGACTTTGGGCCCACACTGGCCGCAGAAAAACTCAGAGAGCGCCATAATATCCGGCTTTCAATCGAGACCGTCCGCAACTGGATGACGTCTGACGGACTCTGGGTCCCGCATGCTCGCCGTAAGTCACGGGTTTATCAACCCCGACATCGGCGTGATTGTCTGGGTGAACTTATCCAGATCGACGGCTCCCACCATGACTGGTTTGAAGGCCGTGCGCCAAAATGCTGCCTGCTGGTCTTTATCGATGATGCCACCGGGCGTCTGATGCATTTGCGGTTCAGCGAGTCAGAAACAGCCTTTGACTACATGCTGGCAACCCGGGAATACATCGAGCAGCATGGGAAGCCGGTATCGCTGTACAGTGACAAACACGCAATATTTCGCGTCAGTGGTCCGGAGAAACGCAATACCACCGTTACCCAGTTCGGACGTGTGCTTTATGACCTGGCAATCGAGCTTATTTGTGCCAACAGCTCTGAAGCTAAAGGCCGCGTGGAACGTGCGAATCAGACACTTCAGGATCGGCTGATCAAAGAAATGCGTCTGGAAGGTATAACCGGCATTGAGGCCGCAAATGCCTGGCTTGCCACTTTCATCGCTGACTTTAACAGCCGGTTTTCACGACCGGCTAAGTTCCCCAAAGATTTGCATCGTCCGGTGCAGGAAAGCCCCGATGAATTAAGAGACATCTTTGCCTGGCATGATGTTCGTACCGTGTCGAAATCACTGACCTTCCAGTACGATAAGATCCTTTATCTCATGGACACCACAGAAGAAAATAGCCGTCTTGCCGGTGAAAAAATTAAAGTACTGGATTATCCCGATGGCACCCTCGCCTTCCTCTATGGGCACCGGAGCCTTAAGTGCCAGGCATTTGATAAGCTGGCCTGTGTCGACCAGGGGCAGATTGTTGATAACAAACGTCTCGGGACTGTACTCCGACTGGCTCAGGTAAAACAGGATGAGCGGGAAAGCGAAGGCAAACGGGAACGAAGCAAAAAATCGCCCAGCCGTAAGGCTCAGGTGCGCATCCAGGAACAGCTCCGGGCTATCAATCCCGTTCTGGCAGACCCGAGCTTGTTTGTGGCAAGTTCAAAGCGATAGAATCGACCATCAGTGCTGCAAAGTACCGGAACAGTGAGTCCCCAAAAGGATACTTGAGATGATTAAATTCCCGACTACAAAGCGCGTTGATTTGTATAAAACTGCTGTCAGCTCTGAGCAATTACATCTAGATCTGGTTGCGGCTCAGGAGTTCATGTTCGATGCCTGGGAAAATGATGACCTGGAAGTTGTGCTGAAACTCATCAGAAAAGCTATCAAGAAATCCCCGCTCTGTGCTGACGCATACTCATTCTACTGCGAGATATCTCAAGAACCTCCTGAGTCAAAAATCGGGAAGCTGGAGACTGCTTTGTACGCAGCCAGCATTGCACTTGGCGAGGATTTTCAGGAGTTCGCAGGACGTTTCTGGGGATTTGTCGAAACACGTCCATATATGAGAGCAAAAGCAGCTTTGGCTGAGGCCTTATGGGAGTCTGGTAATTTTTATCCGGCTATGGCTCATAGCCGCGAAATGCTGAAGCTCAACCCGAACGATAACCAGGGGATTCGTCATTTATTAGCGAACTATTACCTTGAGCTTGAAATGGTGGATGATCTGGCCTTGCTACTGGACGATTATCCTGGGGATATGCGTTCGTTTTTTCAGTATACACGCGCCCTACTCGCCTACCGACAGTCATCCCCGGATGCCGATGATATCGCTAAAGCTGCGATTGATTCTAATAGACACATCCCCGGCTTGTTATCGAAGTGCAGATTACAGATCAAGTCTAACAGTGGATATATCACGTTAGGTGGAATGGATGAAGCCATTTATTATGTGAATCATAATATAAAGCCTTGGATTCGCACCTCTGGCGCAATTGATTGGATTGTAAATAATTCATTAAGTAAAATATAAGGATTTAGTTTTAATGTTTAATCTAATTATGGGCGGAGAACCTGACTATTTTGAACATTGGCCCATGTATGAACGGGTTAGTGGGAGTTGTGATTTTCCTATATCACGTATGTTAGAAGGCACCTCTGATGACATCCGGTTGAAGTTAACGCCTTTGAATGATAAAGCATTATCTTATATTGAGAAATTACCTACGCTTTTTATGTCAGAACTTTATTCCCGAGACAATGTTGAATACATTACTTTGCGACTTGGTGTAATTTCAAATCTACGAACAGTTAACAAAAATGTTGAGTTTGATTTCAGAATCACTCACTCACAAGATGATGTCGTAGTGATAAACAAAGAGTTATATCAAACAGCTTTAGAATTAGGTGCATATGGGCTGAAACGGACTCACTGGGGAATAAAAGCACGTGATTTAAATCAAACATTAGCACTTCTAAATATAACGACAAGAAGTACACCACTTCCTCCTACTGAAGCACTTCCTGATGAAGTTGATAACTACCCAATAATAGATAATGTTCAAAGTTTCATGGCGCGTGTTTTAGAACAAGATCATGAAGAAGATGCAGAAATATTTTATCGTGGACATTCTGATGTATCTTACGAGTTGGCTCCATCAGTTTTCAGGAAAAACAAAAAAGGTAACTTCAAGCATTTGCACAGTGAATCAAATTTAGTCCGTGAAGCCCTAACAGCAAGGCCAACTGAGTTTGTTGATGATAAAACAATGCTAGACAAGTTAGTAAGGATGCAACACTACGGACTACCAACTCGTTTGTTGGATATAACATCAAATCCACTAATCGCTCTGTATTTCGCTTGTTGCGACATTAGTAATAATGAAAATACAAATGAGGTTGATGGACATGTTATTATTTTCAAAACAAAAAGGGATCGTATAAAATTCTTTGACTCTGATACAGTAAGTTGCATATCAAATATATCAATGCTAAGTCAAACACTGAAAGATCAGCTGGATTGTAAAATGGACAAGGAGGCTTTCAATAAAACTGAAGCTTGTCAAAAACTCATACATTACATTAAAGATGAAAAACCTTATTTTAAAGATGTAATTATACCATCAGATTTGGAAAGGTTAATTTTCGTTAAAGGAAGAAATAATAATGAAAGGATGTCATCACAGTCAGGTGCATTCTTATTATTTGGGAATAATGCTGTTTATCCCGATTTAGTTTCAAACCCTGATGATGCTATGCAAGAGTTTAAAGTAGAAAAAATAGTGATCAGAAACAAAGCTAGAATACTTAAGGAACTCGCAAGGTTAAACATTACAGATGCGACAGTTTATCAAGGCATGGAAAGGACAATGAAACTAATTGCGGCCAAATTTTCCGCAGGAGATTGATCTTCATGTGGTTTTTTGACACACTAGCCTGTCGCTACTGGCATTGGTCCCTTGTATGCTAAGCATATGAACTCTGGTGTGTGTTGGACAGGAGCAATTAACCAGTCGTATAGTAAAATTTGAATGTAAAAATATAAAACAAGGAGTTGAGAATGAACCCCATTACTTTGAGTGAAATGAGTGATGAAGATGAAGAGGTAAAAATCATTTCTTCATATGAACCTCAAGATGATGAGATTGCGATCGTTTTTGATAGTTCAAAAATTACTGGAGGTAATGCACTGGATTTTTTCCAGTTCACCAAGCAATCACATTCTAATGTTAAAGTGTACGGAGATTCTAATGGTGTTTCGTACCTGCAATTAAACAGTATAACGTTAGCGTTAGGCACTTTCTTTGCCACATCAGTAATGATACCTTTTTTAGTAAATCTTGTTTCAAATTATATTCAGAAAAAAATTGATAACTTTGGAACTAGAGATATAGACGTTAAAGTCTCTATAATTAAAAAAAATAAATCAGGAAAACATGTGAAATACACTGTTTCTGGAAAAGTAGACGATGTTTTAAAAGTAATTAACAAAATCAAATAAAAATCTATATAGATATTATGAATATTCACGAAAAGTTAAAGCGTTGGATGTGTATTACTCAAGAAGATAGTGCTATTCTTGATTATCTTAATGCTGAGTTAAAAAAAGCTCAATCCTTGAGCTTGAATAATGAATCAAACAGATTGTTTTTATACAAAACAATTTTACTAGCCCATTTAAAATATATTCAAGTCATTAATTTACTTACAAGAGGTGATTTTTATGAAGCATGGGTAGAACTTGAAAGGATAGAAATAGATTTAATACATATTAAAGAAAATAATGAGTTTCTGCCTGAGGTTAATTTCTATGGTGTTAACTTCTTAGCGAGAATGGTATGTAATTGGCAGGCGTTATTCCCATATAAAATCTTCGGTAGTTCTCGTGAAATAATAAAAGAAGTGAAATGTTCAGTATGTAATACAACCCGTAGTTTTATTAATGATTGTGGTCATGTTAAAAATAAACTTTATAATGGAGTTCTTTGCTTTGATGAAGTGATCGATTTTGAATTAATTACTTATGACATAGTTAGTAATCCCGTTAACAAATGTAGTGTTTTTTTCTCCAATGATGGTGATCATTATAACTATTCAACTTTAATTAGTGTTGTCAAATACATACAATCCCCACATCAAATTTTCAATATTACGACCTGGAGATTTAAGGCGAAAGAACATGATGGAGTATTATCGCCAGAAAATATTTGTCCATGTGGAGATTCTTTAAAAAAATATGCAGATTGTTGTTTGCCACGTAATGGTATTTATAAAAAACATATAGATATTTGGTTTCCCTTCCCGTTGAATGTAGAACCTATTTAGAACCAGATATTCAATAACTAAAGATCCCGTTGACACAGATATTTCCATATTAAGATGTTTTCGTTATATTTTTATTCCAGTCTTTCATATTTAACTTTTGCTTTATTAATTGGTTGAGTGGGATAACGCAGCAGTCACATTAATATGATTACATAGGCTGAAAGTGCCCTTTCTATCTTGCACAAAGAGGTGACATTTTAAACTTGCTTTGACAAACGTGGAATGAGGCAGAATCTAAAATGCCTTTAAACGCAAGTGAATTGGCCCCAGGTAAAAACGGATAGGCAGCTGATAACGCAAAGAGCCAAACTACCACCGAAATCAGCTTACGGGTCGCGCCGACTGTATCTGGATGGATCCCCGGCAATTGTAAACGCCCCGCTTCTACTTGGTTGAGCACAGCTTTAAGTAGTTTCAATATTACTACGGTGATAACGAAAATGATTAGCACGATCATTAACCCAGGAAGAGCCGAGACAATCGACAATGCTATATCGCGCACCACTCGAACAAACCAATCACCCAATGACTCTCCCCAAACGCGCATCCAGGGAAACAGACTAAAGGTCCAGCTGAGCCAGACATACAGTGAGACGATACCCAAGAGGATCATCAATGCTGCAAACAGGCGTGTTTCGATAGCACCGACAAGCCTACGCCACCGCGGAGGGATCCAGCTTCGATTCTCAAAAATACGCCGGCGATAAACACGTTTTACCCAGCGCCAGGAACGGTATGAACCGTACCAAAACAGTATCAGTCCCGTCAGTCCTGCTACTGTTTTCACCACCGAAAGCGCCAGCCAGGCACTATTATACTGCTCATTCAATGCCGAACGCTGCTGTTCCATGCGTGCCAACACGCGCTGCGCTGCCTGATCGAGTGTCAGATCATCACCCTCATCAAGATCGCCTGCAGTCAGCAACAGCACCGGCTTGTGATTCATTACGATAAGCCTTCCCGACTGGTTATAGCGGGTGACTGACTCGATTTGTAGAGGCTCACGCACATCGGCTTCGGTGAAATTGCGTAATGTATTGCGGATGCGTAGCACCCGCTCTTCCGGTGTAGTAAGGCCAAATTTTGCCTGTAACATGACAATCGGTTGGTGGAATATATAGACCGTGCGGGCACGTTCTTTCTCGTTCGGCTCCTGACGAGGTTCCGCTGCATTTGCGTTAAAAACCAAAGATGAGAGAAAATACGTTAAAAAAGCGAGCGTAATCCTGTTCATATTCACCACCGGAAATATGAGAATTCTCGTTATTATTCAAAAAGCCAAAGCAAGACGGAGCATCGTTTTAGCATAGACCAGCCTTTCACTTACGCAATAAAGGCACGAATATCGATGACATAGTGGCCGCAGTGGCCTGATTAACACTATCTTGTGCTGAATGATGCTATGCTTCAGAACGCACAATTTAAATCATCAGACAATGCCTAACAAAAACGACAAGATCATCCTGCGCTTTGTGTGCTTACTACTCTTTACCTGTACGCTAACGGGTTGCATATTGACACGCGTTTCCGACAGCGCACATGCCAAAGAGGTCGACAGTTTGAATGTTGTTGGTCTGAGTCTGGATGCCGCAAGAAAAAGAGCAACCGAAAAAGGTTTTGAATGCAGCGAATATAGCAACCTGAATACGGTTGTAACTGACGATGGTGAACATCGATGGCTGCAAACTGAGTGCAGCAAGAAGAGCGCAGAGATGTTTTGCCCGCAAATGCGTTTTGTGGTGCTTAATATCGATCCTAAAACGAATACCGTCATTGAGGTGGGTAAATACATCGATCAACACACATGCTTTTAAAGACTAACAGGTATCTGCACTAATAAACTGGTTAATTATCGACAAAGACGATACAGGACATGTTGTGCTAACCGATGAGCTGACGGCAACGCGGGATGAACAAACTCTTCTGCTTTATTCATACCAAGTCGTATCATCAGTTTCTCTGACGGTGTGTTCAGCACTGAAGTGAATGAAACCACCTCACTTAACGCCAGCTCTTCGAAAGCAAACGTCAGGCATGCTTCGGCGGCTTCCAATGCCACTCCCTGGTGCCAGTATGCTTTAGCAAGACGCCAGCCTATTTCAGTACAGGGTGAAAAATGAAATTTATCAGGTTGTGGATGCAACCCCACACAGCCCACAAACTGGTGTGTTTCTTTTAACTCTACGGCCCAAAATCCCCAGCCGCGCGCTGCAATACCTTCACTAAACCTATCGACCAGGTTATCGCTTTCAGCCTTCTGTAGCGGTGTCGGGAAAAAGCGCATCACGTCAGAATCGGCATTGAGTGCAGCAAAAGGGGCTCGGTCTTTAGCTTCCCACTGTCGTAATATCAACCTTGGTGTTTCCAGCATATTCCTGCCCTTATCATTCATTTTCGTATAATCTTCTAAAATAAGTGGATCATCGGCAAGGGTTTATATCGTCCTTTTCCGACTTTTCCTCTCATACTGGAGATTTATACATGGCCGACTGGAACCCTTCGCTTTATCTGCAATATGAAACTGAACGTTCAAGACCCGCAGCGGAATTACTCAGCCGTGTGGCGTTAGAAAATGTCCGCTCGGTTGTTGATCTTGGTTGTGGCCCTGGAAACAGTACGGCATTGCTGCATCAGCGCTGGCCCACGGCAAAGACAACAGGAGTCGATTCCTCTCCTGCTATGCTGAATGAAGCGCGCAACACGTTACCTGACTGTCATTTTATCGAAGCGGATATTAGCCTGTTTCACCCCGAGCATCCCGTGGATCTGCTTTATGCAAATGCGTCGTTACAGTGGGTACCCGATCACTATGAATTATTCCCGCACCTGGTCTCACAACTGAGTCACAATGGCGTTCTGGCCGTGCAAATGCCAGATAACTGGCTGGAGCCAACGCATGTATTGATGCGCGAAGTGGCTTATGAACAAGATTACCCAGACCGTGGCCGTGCTCCGCTTCCTGGCGTTCACGCCTACTATGATATTTTGACCGAAGCAGGTTGTGATGTAGATATCTGGCGTACAACGTATTATCACATTATGGATTCGCATCAGGCAATTATCGACTGGGTAAGCTCAACGGGCTTGCGCCCCTGGTTGCAGGATTTGAGCGAAAGCGAGCAACGTCATTACCTGGCGCGCTACCATGAACTGCTCCAGGAACAATATCCGTTGCAGGAGAACGGCAAAATTTTACTGGCATTTCCACGATTATTTATTGTTGCCAGACGCAATAGTTAAGCGTTTATCATCTGGCAGATCACAGGAATAAACTATCAGCCATGCGTACCCTCGCCTTTTTATCATTAGGATCTAGTGGCTATGTCTGGCTTCTGCTAGTGTCTTGCAACATGTTTCTGACGGGGGGTTGTTATGTCTAAAGTCTACATTGGTGGGTGTCTGTGTGGCTCGATCCGTTTCACAGCCAGCAGTCCTAATAATTCCCATACCTGCTCCTGCGATATATGCCGGAAACATACGGGCGCCCCTACCGTCGTCTGGATTGAGTTTGATGCAGAAAATGTAGAATGGACGGGAAAAGCCGGAAAACCGACAACCTGGCGCTCATCAGAAACGACCAGTCGGGCCTTTTGTCCTCAGTGCGGCAGCTCCGTGGGCGCTATCGATGACGCCCCGGTCATTGCGCTTTTAGCCGGTGCTTTTGACGATCCTAACGATGAAGACCTTGCACCGGAGTTTCATTCGTTTTCCGATATGCAGCCCGCGTGGTGGCAAAACGAACGTCGCTAAGTGAGTTGATAATGCTTATCCGGCATATGTTTTGCTGGCACATTTGTTTCATCATTCATTTGCAGTAAATCGATTTCGATTGCATTGCAAATCGCATCCAGCGGCAGGTCATTGTTCTCAGTACCAAACGGATCTTCAAGTTCTTCCGCAAGCGTATCGAGCGAGATAAAAGTATAGGAAATAAGCACTGAAATAAACGGTGTCATGTAGTGCAGATCCACCACCAGGGCGAATGGCAGCATGATACAGAACAGGTACACCGTGCGATGAAGGATCAAAGTATAAGCAAACGGGACCGGAGTATTCGCAATCCGCTCGCAACCTGCCAATACTGCCGACATATCATTTAATCTGTTGTTTAAACTATGAAATAATATATCGGACAGCTGCCCATCACGTCTACGCACCGCCAACCACTCCCCCATCAACAACAAAATACGGTTTGCCGGGGATTGTGCGGCAAATACCGTTTGCAAATCTTTCTCGCTAAGATATTTCGCTAACGGCTTCGCCTGTGGGTTTCGACGTAACGTCATGCGTAAACAGTGAGCAAATGCAATTTGCAGACGCACAAACTGTCCCAGTTCTGCATCGTCAGGTAACGTGGTTTTTACCTCACGCAGAAGCGATCGGGAAGAAATCATCAACTGCCCCCACAGGTGTCGGGCTTCAACGTAACGTGAGTAGCAGGCGTTATTGCGAAAACCTAAAAAGATCGCTATCGCCACGCCGAGAATGCTGAACGGCGCAAGGGTAAACTTAATGCCCAGCATCGTATACCAGGGCAACATGATAATAACGGCGATGGAAAGCAGGAAGTTCAGCAGCAGACGTGAAAAAATCTTGGATAATACGGAACCGTGCCAGACGAATATCAGGCGCATCCAGTGTTGTTGGGGACGAACGATCATGGTTATCTTCGGGAAAATGTGAAATCCGTCACATTAGACGCGATAGCGATCAATGTTGCAAGTTAATCGCAACATTATCCAAACAACTTTTGCACTGCTTAAAACGAAGCCGCACGGAAGTCACAGACTGGGTTTATGACATAAATAACACAGTATGTTGTAACTAACTTATATCCAGAAAAAACCCGGCCTGAGCCGGGTTGTCGATAGTCGTCTTAGCACAGTGGCTTAACGGCTTCCCGCATACCTTTTGCCAGAATGGTATCCAGATCGGTAGAAACCTGTTCCACCAGTCCAGAAACTTGTGTCAGGTCTTGCTCCCAGTGTTCTTTAACACCCAGTACAGATTTGACCAACGCTTCGGTGCTTATCTGGCGATCGCGATGCTGGGACCACAGCTGTTGAAAACGTTCTATCCAGTGCGCATCATCCTGAACCGGATAAGACTCACCGTGACGCTCTCCACGATAGAAAGCAATCAATGCGGCAAGCGCAAACGTCAAACGCGCTGGCAGTTTACCGCTGGCCTGTTGCCCTGCCAGCAGTTGCGGCAATATACGGGTGCGGAATTTGGTCATGCCATTCAGGGCAATAGACAACAGCTGATGTTTTATATAGGGGTTGCAGAATCGACCGGTTACCGCGCTGGCAAAAGACGCCAGCTCATCACGAGGTAAATCCAGTACCGGAATGATCTCTTCATAAATAGCTTTTTCAACGAAGGCGCAAATTTCTGCGTCATTCATCGCCTCGCCCACGGTGTCCAATCCTGCCTGCCAGGCAACAGGAACCAGCGCAGTGTGAGCACCGTTGAGAATCGCCACTTTGCGCTCTTTGTACGGTTTGATGTCATCCACAATCAGGACATTCAGCGGATACTTATCCAGACGTAGTTCTGCGGCTAATGACTTCGGCCCCTGAATGACAAACAGATAGAAATGTTCTGCCGTGTCGAGGAAAGCATCATGATAGCCCAGTTCAGCTTCGAGCTTAGCTACCTCATCACGCGGATAGCCGGTAACAATACGGTCCACCAGCGTAGAGCAAAATGCATTGGCCTGATCCAGCCACTGAATAAACGCTTCCGGTAGCGTCCATTCCTGAGCGTAGCGCAGAACCAGTTCACGCAGCGCATCACCGTTATAATCAATCAGTTCGCAAGGGATGATAATCCAGCCTTTATCCAATGCGCCGTTAAAATAGCTGAAGCGTTCGAACAGCAGACGCGTCAGTTTAGCCGGATAACTTACCGCTGGCGCGTCGTCAAACTTATCGCCCGCGTGGTAACTGATACCTGCTTCCGTGGTGTTAGAGAACACAAAACGCATATCAGGATTATGTGCCAGCTTCAGGAACTCATCGTATTCGCTATAGACGCTGATTTCACGGTTAACTGAACGAATTAGACGAGCATCGCTGACAGCCTCGCCCTTCTCATTCAAACCACGAATGATAGTAGTATAGAGGCCATCCTGCGTACTCAGCGATGGCGGGAAGGTACTTTCGATAGGACGAACAATGACCACACCAGCGTTCAGATCGGTATGTTCGTTCAGCAGATCAACCTGCCAGTCTACAAAGGCGCGCAGGAAGTTTCCTTCACCAAACTGAATAATGCGTTCAGGATACTGAGCACCGGGGAAATCGCGACGATTTAGTGTTTGCACAATGGGTTCCCTTTATGATTAGTCATACAACCTGATTGAATTGGTCCAATAGGTTAGCAAACTTTAATACATTGAAACCCTGTTTTGATCAATCCCCGGCGACAAATTAGAGCGTTTTATAGAAAAGTGTGGTCCCGGTCAGCGTCCCATCGGGCATTTGGGCATAGTCAGGTATCACCCCTACCTTTTTCCACCCGCAATTGTGGTAGAACAACTCCGCGCCACTGCCCGTCGCCGTATCAAGCACCAGCAGCGTTTTACCTTGTTGACGCGCGCAACTTTCCAGTTCGTTCATCAATTCACGAGCCAGGCCACCGCGTCGCGCTGAGGGGTGAACCAGCAGTTTGGCAACATCAGCACGATGAGGTTGATTTTCAGGTTGATCGATAATGAGTTGGACGGTACCGACAAGCGTCCCCTGCGCGTTCTGCGTACCAAGAACGATCCGTTCTCCGCGAGAAACACTTTGCGCGACGTTCATCCAGAAAGGCTCTGATTTTTCGCGATTAAAGGGCAGCATAAAACTGATGGAGGCGCCGTCATTGACGCACCGTTCAAGAACATCGCTGAGCTCGTCGATTCGCGACAGAATCTGTGCAGCGCTCAGCACAAAGCAGTGTTTGCCGGAAGCCATGGTTTCTCCTTAGATTGACCCCTTCATACTGCTTTTAACAATTACACAACACAAGGGGTCATATCATAGGATAATGTTATCTATGGCTTGTTCATCTGAAGTACTAACCAGTGATAAATAACCGTGACAACGTAACGTTTTTGTTCATCGTTTAGCGCTACGCCCTGAGGTATATCATGCCATTTCGCCAGACACCCTCGACAGCACGTTGCCGTAGCATGTTGAGCGATAAATACCGGGTGACCACGCATGGGAGTCTGTTTACCATCATTGGCGGGAAACGCAGGTGCCAGTCGTTTAGCAATAAAATCCGCAGCATGTTGTTCGATAACCGGCGCCCCTTTATCCAGACAATACTGCCTTTCTTTCTGACCAAGACGAAACCGCGAGCGAAACGTTGATTTCGCCAGCCGGGCAAAAAGAGGATCGAGCGTATTCATCAGTAAACCGAACGCCCCAGCTGCTGTGTTAATTGCTCCAGCACGGCGATACCGGCCAGTGAATTTCCCGCTGGGTCCAGTTCCGGACTCCAGACAGCAATCGCCATCTCGTGAGGCACGATCGCCACGATGCCGCCACCCACACCAGATTTCGCCGGAAGCCCGACCCGCCAGGCAAACTCCCCTGCGTTCTGATACATGCCGCTGGTCGCCATTAGCGCATTGATCTGCCTGGCCTGCATCGGCGTCACCACGGGTTCCGCAAGATGAAAGGCATGCCCTTGATTTGCCAAAAAGACAAAGGTTCGCGCCAACTCCACACAGCTCATTTTTAGCGCGCAGTAGTGAAAGTAATTTTGCAAAACGGTGGTCACGTCATGGTGAAAATTGCCGAAGGATTTCATCAGCCAGGCAATTGCGGCATTACGCGCCGAGTGTTCAAACTCTGATCGCGCGACCGTCGCATCATAAGCGATATCCGAAACACCGCTTAACGCACGTACCACTTCCAGCATCCGTTGACGCGGTGCGCTTAGACGCCCTTGCAACATATCGCAAACCACCAGCGCCCCGGCGTTAATAAAGGGATTGCGAGGGATACCCTGCTCCATTTCCAGCTGCACCAGGGAGTTAAAAGGATGGCCAGAAGGATCTTTGCCGACACGCTGCCAAATCTCCTCTTCCTGATAGTGACGCATTGCCACGACCAGGCTGAGCACCTTTGAAATCGACTGAATAGAAAAACGTTCTTGCGCATCTCCCGCCTGATAGTGCTGTCCATCAACGGTACAGATAGCAATACCCAGTTTTGAACCGTCGACAGAGGCTAATGCCGGAATATAATCAGCGACTTTACCCTGACCAATCAGCGGACGAACCTGCTGCACAATGGTCTCTAAAATTGAATTGTCCATGGCCCTGGCCACAACATGCTCCTTGCTCGCAGGTATGAAAGGCCTGCGAGTATAACAGAGCTGAATACGCAGCGTCAGGCCGGAAGGCGGAATCTGGCCACGGCCTGCATAAGCTGGCGGGATTCATGGTGTAGCTGCAAGGAAGAGTCAGATGCAGCATTCACCAGTTCGCTGGTTTGCCGGGCTTCGCCGTTCAGGACATGCAGCTTTCGAGTCAACTGGTGAATATTGTTCCCTTGATTTAAGGTTGCAGTCGAAATGTCGTTCAGCAACGCGCCAAGATTCTCAACCAGTGCGATAACCTGCTGCAAATTCTTATCCAGCCCGTTAACCGCGTGAAAGCCCTCTTCAATGCCCTGTAACGAGTGTTTAATCAGTGTCTGAATGTTTTGCGTAGACTGACCGCTTTTTCGCGCCAGCAGCCCAACTTCTTTCGCAACCACGGCAAACCCGCGCCCTTGCTCCCCGGCATGTGCTGCCTCGATTGCCGCGTTAAGAGCCAGGATATTTGTCTGAAATGCAATATTGTCGATAAGCGTTGTAATACCTCGCATTTCAGACGAACGTGTCACAATCGCCTGCATTGACGTATTTACCGTCGCCATCATTCGGTCCCCGCCTGCCGCAACATCTCGCGCCTGCACAGCGCGTTGATTCGCCAGTTCAGCAAAGCCACTGTTATCCTCAACATGCATTTCCAGCAACGAAATATGCGATGTCACGCTGCTTAACTCTTCACTTTGTTTCGCCGACTGCTGGTATAGCTGTTTATTGTTCTGCGTAAGTTCGTTGATATTGCCTACCATTGCAGTGGTGGCATCGTTCACCTGCTGCACCAGCGCGCAGAGACCTTGCTGCATTGCAGCAATACGCGAACTTAATTGCGTCACTTCCCGATTAAACTGACTCACCTGCGGGGCCGGGCGAGACAGGTCACCCGCTGCTAAAATATCGATATGATCGATCAGCCGTCGCAGTGGCATAATCACCCAACGGGACATACTGCGCCAGACCAGAAAGGCGATAACCACCAGCACGAGAGGAATAAACAAAAATAGATTCTGTAAACGCTCAAGACTGGTCAACAGCTGCTGACGCCCAGCTTCCGCATGTCGCCCACTGTTCTGCTGAAAGCGCGCGTAATTAGCGTTAAAGTCCGTCTGAAAGGCCTGCACGGGTACGGCAAAAAAAGCATCAATGGAACCTGACTGCATCAGCCCATCCGCCTGCTCCTGAATACCGCTATAAAAACGCTGATAGCTCTCCGTTAGATCCGGATCCGGCTGCGGTTTCATATCCCGCCAGGCATCCCATGCACTTTTTGACTGCGCCAGCGCCCGGTATGCCTCTTCCATTAACGGACGCCAACTCCCGTCCGAACCGGTGGCGGCATCCTGCATAAAATAAATTCCCGCACGGTTAAGTAAATCGCTGGCAGATAATAACGCCACCCGCGCTTCATCAACCTTCGCCTGCTGTATAAGCGCGAGTTGATTACGTCCTTCATTATGCTGTGCGCCGCTGACTGAGGCCGAAAGCATTAAGGAGGACGCGACCTGCAAAACAGAGAACAGCGCAATAATGCAAAAAATGCCGGTTAACAGACCAAACTGATGGGGAATAAGACGACGGAAAATTTGCGTTATGTTCATATTACTCTTCTGTATCAAAGCGTTAGACGCGAGTGTACGGAGAGTAAATGACAGAAAAATTGCAGAAATAAGACAGGTGCCTCCAGCGGAGACACCTACACCATCAAAGGCGGTTTTTCCAGACGGTCTGCACGTTACAAAACTCATGCAGACCAAAGTGCGAAAGCTCTCGGCCAAAACCACTTTTCTTCACACCGCCAAAGGCAACGCGGGCATCGCTGGCACTGTAACCATTGATGAATACGCCACCACACTCCAAGCGCGACGCCATCTTCTGCGCCAGCACTTCATCCGCAGTAAACACCGTGGCAGATAAGCCGAAATCACTGTCATTCGCCAGCGCTAAGGCATGTTCCGCATTCTTCGCCACAGTAATTGCCGCAACCGGACCAAACAGCTCCTGGCGGAACGCCGTCATCTCTGGAGTAACATCGCCCAGTACCGTCACGGCATAGTAATTACCATGTCCCGCAATTTTTTCCCCGCCGAGAAGTAACCGCGCCCCTTCGGCAAGGGTGGCTTCAACCTGCTGGTGCAGCTCTTCACGCAGATCAAATCGCGCCATTGGCCCCAGATCGTTTTCTTCGTTCAGCGGATCGCCCATTTTGAGCGCGCTCGCAGCGACCACAAAGCGTGAAGTAAATTCTGCCGCTATCCCTTCTTCGATAATAAAGCGTTTGGCTGCCGCACAAACCTGCCCGGTGTTCTGATAACGCCCGGCGACCGCCGCCTTAACGGCCAGATCGAGGTCTGCATCATTAAGGACAATAAACGGATCGGAGCCCCCCAGTTCAAGAACGCATTTTTTCAACGCGGCCCCCGCCTGGGCGCCAATCGCCGTACCAGCACGAACACTACCCGTCACCGTTACCGCCGTGATACGCGGGTCATTGATCATCTGACTGACCCCTGCGTTATCGGCATTCACCCAACCATAAACCCCCGCGGGTACACTCGCATCAGCGAAAACCTGCGCAATAATTGCAGCACAGCCGGTTACGTTAGGCGCATGCTTTAACAGGTAACCATTTCCGGCCAACAGAATCGGGACGGCACCTCGCATTACCTGCCAGAGTGGGAAGTTCCACGGCATGATCGCCAGAATAGTTCCTACCGGACGATACTCAATCACCGCCTGGTTGTTCTCCACCAGCGTGGGTTCCGGACTGAGCATCGCCGGTCCATGCTCGGCGTACCAGTCACACAACGCAGCTGACTTAGCGACTTCAGCACGCGCCTGCTTAATGGGTTTACCCATTTCACGTGAGATACACTGCGCCATCTCTTCCGCACGATGGCGCAGAGCTTGCCCAATATGGCGCAGCATTTGCGCACGGTGCTCAACGGAAGTTTGTTTCCATTCGCTATAGCCATTCGCTGCAAGGTTCAGCGCATGATCAATCTCTTCCACGCTGGCCCACGGCGTCGCCGTCAGTCTTTCACCGCTGGTAGGGTCAATGGAAATCGCATGTGTTGCTGCTGTGATAGTCATTAAGTGCCTCTCTTTATCGCAGGGTATGGTTATATCATGAGCATATTTACTCTTTCTGAAAAATGAATAATATTAACCATACCATTCACGAATAGAGAAAATTATGGATCTGACGCAGCTGGAAATGTTTAATGCCGTCGCGGAGACTGGCAGTATTACGCAGGCCGCTGCGAAGGTTCATCGCGTGCCATCTAATCTCACCACCCGTATACGTCAGCTTGAAGCCGACCTGGGCGTTGATCTGTTTATTCGTGAAAACCAGCGTCTGCGGCTTTCCCCATCCGGGCACAACTTTTTGCGCTACAGCCAGCGGATCCTAGCGCTGGTTGAGGAAGCCAGGATGGTCGTCGCCGGGGATGAGCCGCAAGGACTCTTCTCTCTCGGCTCGCTTGAAAGTACAGCAGCAGTACGCATCCCCGCCACGCTGGCTGAATATAACCAGCGTTACCCCAAAATTCAGTTCGCGTTAGCGACGGGTCCTTCAGGCACAATGCTGGACGGCGTGCTCGACGGTACATTGAACGCTGCCTTTGTCGATGGCCCTATTACCCATCCAGGCCTTGAAGGAATGCCGGTCTACCGTGAAGAGATGATGATTGTCACTCCTAACGGTCATCCCCCCATTCAGCGGGCCAGCGACGTCAACGGTTGCAGTATTTACGCCTTTCGCGCCAACTGTTCCTATCGCCGCCATTTTGAAAGCTGGTTTCATGCCGATCGCGCCATGCCCGGCACCATTCACGAAATGGAGTCATATCACGGTATGTTGGCCTGCGTCATTGCCGGAGCGGGTATCGCACTGATCCCGCGTTCGATGCTGGAGAGCATGCCAGGGCATCATCAGGTCAACGCCTGGCCGCTAAGCGAGAACTGGCGCTGGCTGAATACATGGCTGGTCTGGCGCAGAGGTGCAATGACGCGGCAGTTGGAAGCGTTTATTGAGGTGTTGAACCCTCAGTTATCACAGAGCCCGGAGTAGCTGGCTATCCTCAAAGAACATGAATAACTGTATATCCGGGTGAAGTCATACGCCCGGAATTTCATTATTATTGAAATACTTAAAAATATGAGGAATGTTCGGCAGCAAATTGTAGCGCCCTGCCAATGAAATGAGATCCGCATCACAAAATGATTGTATTTTCGCCAGCAAACGTTTTAAGATCGTGGCCTTACCTTTTCGCAGCTAATCCTCTTATTTGATATGACAACAGACACTGTTTCCCGCAAGGTCGCGTGGCTACGGGTAGTTACGCTTGCCATTGCCGGTTTTATTTTCAATACCACAGAGTTTGTCCCTGTCGGTTTGCTTTCCGACATCGCACAAAGCTTCAATATGCAGACCGCTCAGGTCGGGATCATGCTGACGATCTACGCCTGGGTTGTTGCCCTGATGTCGCTCCCCTTCATGTTACTTACCAGTCAGGTGGAGCGCCGAAAACTTCTGATCTGTCTGTTTGTTGTGTTTATCGCCAGCCATGTGCTCTCTTTCCTGGCATGGAATTTTACCGTGTTGGTAATTAGCCGTATTGGTATTGCCTTTGCGCACGCTATTTTCTGGTCGATCACCGCATCGCTGGCAATTCGCCTGGCTCCTGCCGGGAAACGTGCACAGGCTCTCAGCCTGATTGCCACTGGCACTGCGCTGGCGATGGTATTGGGGCTGCCCATCGGGCGTATCGTCGGTCAGTATTTTGGCTGGCGCACGACCTTCTTCGCCATCGGTATGGGGGCGTTAGTTACCCTGCTTTGCCTGATTAAGCTCCTGCCCAAACTACCCAGTGAGCACTCCGGCTCTTTAAAAAGCCTGCCCGTGTTATTCCATCGCCCGGCATTGATGAGTCTGTATCTACTGACGGTGATTGTGGTCACCGCGCATTATACGGCCTACAGCTATATCGAGCCGTTCGTGCAGACCGTCGCGGGCCTGAGCGCAAATTTTGCTACTGTCTTATTGCTGGTTCTGGGTGGTGCGGGAATTGTCGGTAGCGTCATTTTCGGTAAGCTGGGTAATCTGCATGCGTCCGTACTGATTAGCAGTGCCATTGCCCTGTTGACGATATGCCTGGTACTGTTACTTCCCGCCGCTGACAGCGAAATGCACCTTGCCATCCTGAGTATTTTCTGGGGCGTCGCCATCATGCTGATAGGCCTGGGTATGCAGGTGAAAGTGCTGGCACTTGCTCCGGATGCGACTGACGTCGCAATGGCGCTGTTCTCCGGAATCTTTAATATCGGTATTGGCGCTGGCGCACTGGTAGGCAATCAGGTGAGTTTGCACTGGTCGATGTCTACGATTGGTTACGTCGGCGCAGTGCCTGCCGTTGCCGCGTTGATATGGTCGGTGATTATCTTTCGTAAATGGCCGGTATCACTGGAAGAACAGCCTCAGCATTCATAAAAAATATGCCCGGTAAATATTACCGGGCATAGTGTTTTAAGCGTAGGTTTTGATAATTTCCAGCACGCCGTTAATAATAAACTGCACGCCCATACACACCAGCAGGAAGCCCATCAAACGAGAAATCGCTTCGATACCACCTTTACCGACCAGCCGCATGATCCCCCCGGAACTGCGCAAACAGCCCCACAGGATAATCCCGACAACCGCAAAAATAATCGGCGGCGCGATCATTATCACCCAGTCCGGAAATTCGGAGCCATGACGCACGGTTGACGCGGAGCTGATGATCATCGCAATCGTCCCCGGACCGGCAGTGCTTGGCATAGCCAGCGGTACAAAAGCGATATTGGCCGTCGGTTCGTCTTCCAGCTCTTCAGACTTGCTTCTCGCTTCCGGAGAATCATGCGCCTTCTGCTGTGGAAACAGCATCCGGAAGCCGATAAACGCAACGATTAACCCACCCGCAATACGTAACCCGGGAATCGAAATCCCGAACGTATTCATTACCACCTGCCCGGCGTAGTACGCCACCATCATAATGGCAAATACATAGACAGATGCCATGAGTGACTGACGGTTACGCTCTGCGCTGTTCATATTGCCGGCTAGGCCAAGGAACAACGCCACGGTGGTTAACGGGTTTGCCAACGGTAACAGGACTACCAGCCCCAGTCCTATTGCTTTAAACAAGTCCATCATAATGTCATCTTTCCTGTGCGTTAATCGTCAGCGGCAAGTATACGGTGAAATCCGCGAGATAAGCCATTTTCGTGATGTAAGGATTCATTTTTCATCCGCACGTATAAACCATAATTATCAAACCGTTAAAATTCCACTTGCCAGGTATTGAGTCTGATGATTTAGCAAAACGTGGCATTTGCGGATCCATTCGTTTGACTTATATTTGCCTAAGCAATAATATCAGCCGTGACTAACTACTTGCCAGGGCAACCATTGTGAAAAACACCAGTGATCTGTTTAACGAAATCATCCCACTGGGTCGTTTGATCTATATGGTTAATCAGAAAAAAGATCGTTTGCTAAACGACTATCTGTCACCGCTGGATATCACGGCATCGCAGTTCAAGGTGCTCTGCTCCATCCGTTGCGCGGTGTGCATCACCCCTGTCGAATTGAAAAAAGTGCTGTCTGTCGACCTTGGCGCCCTGACGCGGATGCTGGACAGACTGGCCTGTAAAGGCTGGATAGAAAGGCTTCCGAATCCACATGATAAGCGTGGCGTGCTGGTGAAACTCACCGATCATGGCGCAGCAATTTGCGAGCAGTGTCATCAATTAGTAGGGCAAGACCTGCACCAGGAACTAACAAAAAACTTAACGGCGGATGAAGTAGCCACACTTGAGCACTTGCTTAAGAGAATCCTGCCGTAAACAGAAAGAGGTATGACGATGTCCAGACGCAATACTGACACAATCACTATTCATAGCATTTTGGACTGGATCGAAAATAACCTTGAATCGCCGCTCTCGCTGGAAAAAGTGTCTGAGCGTTCAGGTTACTCCAAATGGCACCTGCAACGGATGTTTAAAAAAGAAACCGGTCATTCACTGGGTCAATACATTCGCAGCCGTAAAATGACTGAAATAGCGCAAAAATTAAAAGAGAGTAACGAGCCCATTCTTTATCTGGCAGAGCGTTACGGTTTTGAGTCTCAGCAGACGCTGACCCGGACATTCAAAAATTATTTTGATGTTCCGCCGCACAAATACCGTATGACGAATATGCATGGCGAATCGCGCTATTTGCTTCCACTCAATCAATGTAATTGCTAATCGCCAGTTAACGACGTAACCGAGGAAATCATGAAACTTCTGTCTTATGCGATGCTGGCCCTGCTGTTTGTTGTTTCGGGTCAGAGCATGGCGGAACAGACCGCGCAACCTGCCACACAGAACAGTCGCGACGCGATGATTATGCCCCCTGCGCACGATCAGTCCCCGTTCGATTTTAATCATATGGGTGCAGGCAGCGACAAGTCCGACGAATTAGGTGTGCCTTATTACAATCTGCGCAACCTGTAATTTTATTGCCCCGCTACTGCGTAATACTTGTCAGTTAACGAACCGGAGGTAATAAATCTGTTGCCTCTGTCGCATTGTTACGTTCACCTTATATTTTTCACTTATCTGAAACCAGATTGCCTGTGAACGTGTTAAGGGTACTATCGCCGTACCCTTAACAATCCCGGCTCCCGGCGGGAAAATTGCCACTTCGTGGTTCCCTCCGATTATTCCTACAGGCTTTCGGGCCGGGCGCGAGGCAACTTCCCTGTAAAGCGCGCCCTGAGCCAGCATCCATGCTGGCTCTCCCGGCCTTACGGAAACACGTCGGCAATTTTCAGCCGGACCAGTCCACACCTGTCCACCTGCATTTTTTGTTTGAACAGCAAAACAGATTTAACTGGAAGTCAGAGAGTTGAAGCGATACCCCCGGTCCGGCTGAAAATCGATGAGGCGTTGACGGCTGACCGGGTCTGCCCGCAGGGATGCGGGCAGAGGGGACGGCCTGCAGGGACGCAGGCTCGGCCCCGACCCCACAGGCAGACGGAATAAGACGAATACATCGCGCAGCGACGATTTTCCCGCCGGGAGCCTGGGTTGCAAGGGAGGCGGCGGTGAGCCTCCCTTGCACGTTCACGGATATCAGTCCCTCAGAGAAGTTATGCCGCTGAGGTGAACGGAACCCTGATCCTGAATTACATGTTCTCAATAATGCTTAACTGACGCAGGCATCACCCGTCACTGCGGGGCTTTTTTTAGCCCCTCACCGACGCAATTTTACGCAACCGAAAACCAAACACATTGATATACAGCCCAGCCATGATCAGTAGCGCGCCAAGTAGCTGTAATCCGCTAAGCGTTTCGTCCAGCAGTACGGCCGCACTCGCCAGACCGACAACCGGCACCAACAGCGATAGCGGCGCTACCCGCCAGGTCTCATAGCGTCCGAGTAACGAACCCCAGATGCCATAACCCACAATGGTCGCCACAAACGCCAGATACACCAGTGACAGAATGGTCGTCAAATCTATCGCCACCAGACTTTGGGTAATTTGCGCTGGACCATCGAGAAGTAATGAGGCCAGGAAGAACGGAACAATGGGGATTAACGCGCTCCATACCACCAACGACATAACGGCCGGACGCGATGTATGCTGCATGATTTTTTTGTTAAAAATATTGCCGCAGGCCCAGCTTAGCGCCGCCGCCAGCGTCAGCATAAAACCGAGCATGCCAACATGCTGACCGTTCAGACTGGCTTCAATCAGTACCAGCACACCAAATACCGCCAGCGCAATTCCTACCAGCTGTTTACCCTGCAGACGTTCGCCAAAGGCGAATGCCCCCAGAATGATGGTGAAAAACGCCTGAGCCTGTAATACCAGAGAAGCTAACCCGGCAGGCATACCGAATTTGATGGCGCTGAAGAGAAACGCGAACTGTCCAAAACTAATTGTCAGGCCGTAGCCGAGTAAAAGCGAAAGCGGAATTTTCGGGCGGGCAACAAAAAAAATCGCCGGGAACGCCACCAACAAAAAGCGTAACCCTGCCAACATCAACGGCGGCATATTGTGCAAACCCACTTTAATGACAACAAAGTTCAGTCCCCAAACCACAACGACCAGTAACGCCAATAACCCGTCTTTACGCGACATACCACCGCCCCTGCAAATATTAAATTTTTGTAAACAAGTTAAAGTAACGGAAATCGTTGTACCGTAACAGATCATTAATTCAGGTAGGCCACACAGGGCATTTTCGGACAACTTATTGGGTGTACATCACACTTTTAGCATGCTATTTGTTTCTGATATCTAAAAAAAACATAACAACATGCATTGTCGGGCAGGAAAATGAATATCTCTCTGAGAAGGTCCACTCTCGCGTTACTTGCGTCATCTTTGTTATTAACCATTGGTCGTGGCGCCACGCTGCCATTTATGACGATTTACCTCAGTCGACAGTATCAACTGAGCGTCGACCTGATCGGTTATGCGATGACGGTTGCACTGACCATAGGCGTCGTCTTCAGCCTTGGCTTTGGTATTCTGGCCGACAAGTTCGATAAAAAACGCTATATGTTGCTGGCTATCTGCGGCTTTGCCTCCGGCTTTATTGCTATTCCGCTGGTGCATAACGTCGTGATAGTGGTTTTGCTCTTTGCCCTGATCAACTGCGCCTACTCCGTCTTCGCCACGGTGCTGAAAGCCTGGTTTGCCGATAACTTGTCTGCGACCAACAAAACGAAAATTTTCTCACTTAACTATACCGTGCTGAACATCGGCTGGACCGTTGGTCCGCCGCTGGGCACGCTGCTGGTTATGCAAAGCATTAACCTGCCCTTCTGGCTGGCTGCCGCCTGTTCTGCGCTACCTCTGGTGTTTATCCAGACGTGGGTAAAACGTTCACCGGCAACCGCAGAAGGTGTAAATGCCGCTGTTTGGTCCCCTTCAGTACTGCTGCGCGACAGAGCATTATTCTGGTTTACGCTGTCAGCATTTTTGGCATCATTCGTTGGCGGCGCCTTTGCATCCTGTATTTCGCAATACGTTATGGTGGTCGCCGATGGCGATTTTGCCGAGAAAGTCGTCGCGGTGGTCCTGCCCGTTAACGCCGCCATCGTAGTATCACTGCAATACGCACTTGGTCGCAGGCTCACCGCCACGAATATCCGCCCGTTAATGACAATGGGTACAGTCTTCTTTGTCGTTGGCCTGGTCGGTTTCGCTTTCTCCGGCAACAGTCTGTTGTTATGGGGAATTTCTGCTGCCTTTTTCACTATCGGCGAAGTCATTTACGCACCGGGTGAATACATGCTTATCGACAACATCGCACCAGCAGGTATGAAAGCCAGCTATTTTTCCGCCCAGTCGTTAGGCTGGCTTGGCGCAGCGGTTAACCCATTAGTCAGCGGCGTCATTTTAACCACATTGCCACCATGGTCGCTGTTTGTGGCGCTGATAGTGGCGATCGTTCTTGCCTGGGCGCTAATGATAAAAGGCATGCGCGCCAAACCCTGGGGCCAGACGGCGGTCTGCTAGTTATTATGTTCGCGACAGAGCCACAGTCGCTCTGTCGCATACCTCAGATAGCAACCAGTCCCCGAACGCCCTCGGCCTCCATATTTTTACCGTCGCCGCTTTGAATAATGCTGCCCCGCGACATCAACAGGTATTTATCGGCGAGCTGCTCGGCAAAATCATAGAACTGCTCCACCAGCAAAATGGCCATATCGCCGCGATGCGCCAGTTGGGAAATCACCTGACCAATCTCTTTAATCACCGACGGCTGGATACCCTCGGTAGGCTCATCAAGGATCAACAATTGTGGGCGACTTGCCAGTGCTCGTCCAATCGCCAGTTGCTGCTGCTGCCCGCCGGACAAATCTCCGCCCCGCCGATGCTTCATTTCCTGTAAAACCGGAAAGAGCGCGTAAATATCATCCGGCACATGTCGGGCCTCCGGTGCTGAAAAACGGGAAAGGCCGAGCAGCAGATTCTCTTCTACCGTCAAACGCGGAAAAATATCACGCCCCTGCGGGACATACGCCACACCGGCCCTGACCCGCTGATGCGGCTTCCATTGAGTGACATTTTTCTCCTGCCAGAGCACGCTTCCGCTGCGGGCCGGAATAAGCCCCATCAGACACTTAAGTAGCGTTGTTTTCCCCACGCCGTTACGCCCCAGCAGACATGTCACCTCACCGATACGCGCTTCAAAGTTCACCCCGCGCAGAATATGACTGCCGCCATAATATTGATTCAGTTCTTTCACCTGCAGCATCTGCACTCCTTAACGCCCGAGATAAACTTCAATAACCTGCTCGTTGGCCTGCACTTCACGAAGGCTCCCCTGAGCCAGGACACGTCCTTGATGTAATACTGTAACGCGATCGGCAATGGTTTCGACAAATCCCATATCGTGCTCAACAACCATCAGAGAGTGCTTACCGGCAAGCTGGCGAAACAGCTCCGCCGTGTATTCCGTTTCCGCATCCGTCATCCCCGCCGCGGGTTCATCCAGTAGCAGTAAATGCGGCTCCTGTACTAGCAGCATGCCAATTTCGAGAAACTGTTTTTGCCCATGCGAAAGCAGACCGGCGCTGCGGGCCCGCTCATTACCCAGCCGCAACAGCGCCAGTACTTCATCAATACGATCCCGCTGTTCGCCTGAGAGTCGTGCCCGTAGAGAACCCCAGACAGATTTATCATTTTTCAGCGCCAGCTCCAGGTTATCTTCCACCGTTAATGCTTCAAATACCGTGGGCTTTTGAAATTTCCGTCCAATCCCCTGACGTGCAATGGCAATGGGATCCAGCGTCGTTAAGTCGGTCGACTGATCGTATATCGCACGACCACTTTGCGGCCTGGTTTTGCCGGTAATGACATCCATTAACGTCGTTTTTCCGGCGCCGTTGGGCCCGATGATGCAACGCAGTTCCCCAACCCCAATATTGAGCGTGAGATCGGTTAGCGCCTGAAAGCCATCGAAGTTAACGTTAATTTTTTCCAGCTGTAGCACCGGATCAGTCTGGTTGCGAAACCGATCCCCCGGCATCTGGCGAGTAAATAGCCCTTCATCTGGCTGCATTATTTGTCTCCCTTGCGAAACAGACCAATTACACCTCGGGGTAAAAACAGCGTAACGCCAATAAAGATCAGGCCAAGAAACAGCTGCCAGTATTCCGGCATGATGACGGTAAACAGGCTTTTCGCGCCATTCACCAACACGGCGCCGAATACCGGGCCGATCAGGGTTCCACGTCCGCCGAGGGCAACCCAAATCGCCGCTTCAATCGAGTTGGTCGGCGACATTTCGCTAGGGTTAATGATCCCCACCTGCGGAACATACAGCGCTCCTGCCAGGCCGCACAGTACAGCGGAAAGCGTCCACACCAGTAACTTGAAACCTTTCGGATCGTAACCACAGAACATCAGACGGTTCTCTGCATCGCGCACGGCAGTCAGAATACGGCCGAACTTACTGCGGGCCAGCGCCAGTCCCAGCCATAATGCCAGCACCAGCAGCATGACCGTCGCCAGAAACAGCGCGATACGGGTTGAGGTGGCGGTTACCGGGAATCCCAGAATGGTGGTAAAGCCGGTAAAACCGTTATTTCCCCCAAAACCCGTTTCGTTGCGAAAAAACAGCAGCATTCCTGCGAAAGTCAGGGCCTGGGTCATGATGGAGAAATAGACCCCTTTGATTTTTGACCGAAAGGCAAACCAACCAAATACCAGTGCCAGCAGGCCAGGAACCAGAACGACCAGCAGTAGCGCCCAGATAAAATGTTGCGTCCCCCACCAAAACCACGGCAGCTCGCTCCACGACAGGAATGACATGAAGGCCGGTAATCCTTCGCCAGAGGCCTGGCGCATCAGGTACATTCCCATCGCATACCCTCCCAGCGCAAAGAAAATACCGTGTCCCAGCGAGAGCATGCCGGCATAGCCCCACACCAGATCCAGCGCGACCGCCACAATGGCATAACAGAGAATTTTCCCGGCCAGCGTTAGCGTCCACACCGATATAGCCAGCGGATGGTCCGCAGGTAACAGTGCAAGAAACGGCAGAATAATCAACGCCAGCAGCAACCCCAGCCCCAGGATGCGCGTCGCGCGTGGCGCTTTACGCGCCAGCGTTAATGTCATTGGCATCGTCATCAGTCAATAACCCTCCCTTTTAGCGCGAACAGCCCCTGCGGACGCTTCTGAATAAACAGAATAATCAGCACCAGAATCATGATTTTGCCTAGAACTGCCCCCACCTGAGGCTCCAGAATTTTATTGAAGATCCCCAGTCCAAACGCCGCGGCCACGCTCCCTGCGAGTTGTCCCACGCCGCCCAGCACCACAACCAGAAACGAATCGATAATGTAGCTTTGCCCCAATTCGGGTCCTACGTTGCCCAACTGCGAGAGCGCTACGCCCCCCAGCCCGGCAATGCCTGAACCAAGGCCAAAGGCCAGCATATCGACTCGTCCGGTAGGTACGCCGCAGCAGGCCGCCATATTGCGATTTTGCGTCACGGCACGTACGCGCAGCCCCAGACGCGTTTTATTCAACAACAGCCAGGTGAAAAACAGCACCAGAATGGCAAAGCCAAGCACCACAATTCGGTTCCACGGTAAAATCAGATTGGCATAAACCTGAATCCCCCCTGAAAGCCATGCCGGATTGGCGACTTCCAGGTTTTGCGCGCCGAAGGACATACGCACCAACTGGATGAGCATCAGGCTGATCCCCCAGGTCGCCAGCAGCGTTTCGAGAGGACGCCCGTATAAATGGCGGATCACCCCGCGCTCAAGCAGCATTCCTACCGCTGCGGTAAGTAAAAAGGCAACCGGCAGCGCAATAACCGGATACCAGGCTAGCCATTGCGGGAAAAACTGGCTCATCAGTTGTTGTACCATCCAGGTACAGTAAGCCCCGAGCATTAACATCTCGCCATGCGCCATATTAATGACGCCGAGTAATCCATAGGTTATAGCCAGACCCAATGCCGCCAGCAGCAAAATTGAGCCCAGCGACAGCCCCATAAAGGCCTGTCCAAGAAGGTCCCCAACCTTCATACGATGCGCGATGGAATTCAGGCTTTCGCCAGCGGCAGCACGCACGCGGGTATCGGGTTCATGTTCAGCCCGGGTGAATGGTTGCAGGCGCGCCTGAGTTTCAGGATCATTTGACGCCCCTAATAGTTCGATTGCCTGACGTCTGACCTCCGGCGAGGAACTGTTCAGCTGCAGATTTGCCAGTGCAATAGCCAGCGCGGATTTCACATCACCATTTGACTCCTGAGCCAGTCGTTGCTGTAAAAACGGCAGCATATCCGGCTGTGCCTCACGCTGTAATGTACGAGCTGCCTCTAACCTTGTCGTGACACTGTCACTTAAAAGCTGATGGACAGCCAACGCTCCTGCCACCAGATTACGCAGGCGGTTAGTCAGGCGAATTTTTTTTAGCTCGCCGTTTGGGGTTGTCGCTGTTCCTAACGGCTGTGCGTGCGAGCCGTTCATGATGAAGGTATTTTTCGCGTTATCAGTCAGCAGATTCTCCTCGTGCAACGCGCTGAGCAGCGGGATGCGCTGAACATCGGGATTCACCGCCCATTGTTCAAGCAAGGCGGCCTGCTGAGTTCGATTTGCGGCTGTAAAAGTATCGGCATCTGATGCCTGCGCTATCCACGGCAAAAACCACGTCAGCAACAACACACCACGAATAAAGCGCATAACTTTCATGAGCATTCTCCAGAGCGTTACCCTCCCGCAGGAGGGCACACGATCAGTTGCTGGCGGTTTTAACAGGCTGTTCAGATTTTTTATCATTACCAGCGATGTACGGACTCCATGGCTGGGCGCGGACTGGCTCATCGGTTTGCCATACCACGTTAAACTGGCCATTGCCCTCAATCTCGCCAATCATGACGGGTTTATGCAGGTGATGGTTGGTCGCATCCATGGTCAGGGTAAAGCCTGATGGCGCAGCGAAGGATTGCCCCGCCATTGCAGCGCGAACTTTATCCACATCAGTCGTTCCGGCTTTTTCTACCGCCTGCGCCCACATATGGAGGCCAACATACGTAGCTTCCATGGGGTCGTTTGTCACCACCGATTCAGCATTTGGTAATTTGTGCGCTTTGGCATACGCCCGGTAATCCGCGACAAACTTCTTGTTGGCAGCGTTATCGACGGACTCAAAGTAGTTCCAGGCTGCAAGGTTGCCCACCAGCGGTTTGGTATCAATACCGCGTAACTCCTCCTCACCCACGGAGAATGCCACCACAGGAACATCGGTGGCTTTCAGGCCCTGGTTGGCCAACTCTTTATAGAATGGAACGTTAGAATCGCCGTTGATGGTTGATACCACCGCCGTTTTCCCCCCTGCGGCGAATTTTTTAATACTGGCGACAATGGTCTGGTAATCGCTGTGTCCGAATGGGGTGTACACCTCTTCGATGTCTTTATCGGCAACTCCTTTTGAGTGCAAAAAGGCGCGTAAAATTTTGTTGGTCGTGCGTGGATAAACATAATCCGTGCCCAGCAGGAAGAAGCGTTTCGCGCTGCCGCCGTCCTCACTCATCAGATACTCAACCGCAGGGATCGCCTGCTGGTTGGGGGCTGCGCCGGTATAGAAGACGTTAGGCGACATCTCCTCACCTTCATATTGCACTGGGTAAAACAGCAGACCGTTCAATTCTTCAAATACTGGTAGAACCGATTTACGCGAAACCGATGTCCAGCAGCCAAACACTGCCGCTACCTTGTCCTGACTCAGCAGCTGCCTTGCTTTTTCAGCAAATAAGGGCCAGTTCGAGGCCGGATCAACCACCACCGGTTCCAGCTTTTTACCCAACACACCGCCCTGAGCATTAATTTCATCGATGGCCATCAACGCCACATCTTTTAGCGGCGTTTCGGATATGGCCATCGTGCCGGATAAAGAATGCATGATGCCAACCTTGATGGTGTCGGCTGCCTGAACGCTAAAACTCACGCCCATTGCTACAACAGAGGCAGAAAGTGCAAAAGCTTTTAAAAATGTACGACGCTGCATAGTTTCACTCCTGAAATTAAACTTGCTGAAAGCTCCGGTGCAGCCGGGCAGACAAAACGGTGCAAATTAAAGGTGTTCAGAAGTGATAAGGCAAAAACGATGCCAGATATTAAAACATCATATAAAATCAACAGATTAGCATCTCGCGCACAAAAATCAGTATTACATTTTCCCGCCAAACGGGTTAAGCAAACGAAAAATTGAACCACCATGAGACAACCCTGCATTATAAACGTGCAACAATTTGTGTCAGCAGCACACTGTCATAACAGCGTCTCAGGTTTTAAAAACAGGATTATTTGTGCGCAGATAAATGTGTCTCGTCACTATTATTTATTTTATTCGACGTGATCATGTCAAAAATTTACTTTTCAGCCGAAATAATCACACAGTTCAGCCTTTGTTTAAGATTGAATTGCTACTATAGTCATAAGCGAGGTGAACTTAAGGTAAGAGAGGAAACTCACAGATAAAGGAGCATTTACTATGCTGGGTAATATGAATATTTTTATGGCTGTTCTGGGAATTATTTTATTTTCCGGTTTCCTGGCCGCGTATTTTAGCCACAGATGGGATGATTGATGAACGGAGATAGTCCTGCACCGACCCGGCCCCTTGTTGCGTAGCTGCACAAGGGGCCATTTTTTTGCCCAAATCGCGCTCGTGGTACCTTTTTCCTGATTTACAGATAAAAAAACCGCCGGATAAACCAGCGGTAAATGCTTGCATGGATAGATTTGTGTTTTGCTTTTATACGCTATCTGGCAATTCCCTGCGAAGATAACGGATAGTCAGCTAACCTATCATCAACAACCCCAATGAAAGTTAAACGAAACGCAACTACCTCAAAGCGTTTTCGAAAACTCACGCACTGAGGGGATACGAGGTCCCGTCATTGGTGTCCACCAACGCGATCTGCTCATTTTCATCCATAAACATACAGCGATTTCTGCCGGTCTGTTTCCCCTGATACATCGCCCTGTCAGCCCGACCAAGCGCGGTATCCAGCGTTTCACCCGGTTGGACTCGGGTTATGCCTGCCGTCACCGTGATACCGATCTCTCCATCAGCGTAGGGAATTTTTTTCTGCCCAATCAGACGACAAAGTCTCAAACCCGCCTGGCATGCCTGCTCGTCCGTTTTTGTTCTGATGATGATAATGAACTCTTCTCCACCGTAGCGGTACGCCACCTCATCATATCGCGTCCATGACAATAAATTTGATGCCAGAGCCCGCAATACAACGTCACCAACCAAATGGCCGTAGGTATCGTTAACGTATTTAAAACGATCGATATCTAACAACAATATATAGAGATTAAGCGGTTCGGCATCGAGCAACTGCCGATCAAAAGACTCATCGAGCATTCTTCTGCCAGGTAAACCTGTTAATACATCGATATTACTGCGGATATTCAATAAATATATTTTGTAGTCCATTACAGATGAGGTAAATGCCAGCAGCGCGTCCTGGAAACTGTCGAAATGCCATGGATGGCTACGTTTCTCCACTATAGCCAATAGCAACTCCTTGCCTAATAAATGCATCTTTTCGTGGGTGGCATTTATCTTGCTTACGTAACTACAATCATCCTCATTGTACCGCGATTGATTATTAAGCCACTGTCCAAATCGACAAACACAATGCGAATTTTCACCCATAATATCCGGCTGAGTAACATCTAAAGACACCACGCAGCGGAACATTGTCACTAACCATTTGTAGTGGGCATCAATGGACTTGTTCAACTCAATCAAAATTGTATCTATTTCCTTCGTATTTCTCATCATCACGTTCTCCCTCCCTGTTCGAGCGTTTCTGATGGAATTATCTTAACGATAAAAAAGAAAATTTATGTAAATTTTTTAATAGTAATTAATAAGCCGCGATTAACAATAGCATTGCGCTATGCCACTGGTCGCGGCATAGCGAGTATCGCCGACTCAGTTCATACCTGGCTCAAATTGGTCGCGGTTCATTGAGCCTTTTATTTTCGCGGATAGATAAAAACCGATAAGAAAGCTGATGTGTATGCCTTAAGCTTTTTATAGCTATGAATATCCAGTGTCAGTGATGCTACCGTCAGAGTTGTTACGGTCAGGATAAAAATTACAATATCCTCTGCTGTCGCCAGTGGCCAATTCTCAAAGTAGGTTTGCAGACTGTTAAGGACGATTTTATCAACAAGTTCTGTACGTTCAGGCATGTTTAAGACCTCTATGAAGTTCAACGTTTTGGAACAATGATTGTCGCACAGAGTAAAAGTAACTTTTTCCGGTAAGGACGTTAAATTGCAGGGTTCTTTTCTTAGATAATTCAAATAAACGGGCATCACATCCGGTTGTTGATGCGCGAAGCGACAGTAAGCAGTAGGCCGGATGGCGCTTCGCTATCCGGCCTACTGCGTAATTCCCTTTTCATCACAATGATGAATTTATCGGCATCATTATGATTAACTAAGCTGAATTGAGGACTTTCCCCCTCTGAACAAACCTTACGCGCTCAAACCACGATGTTCCAGCATCGGCTCCATTTTTGGATCTCGTCCGCTCCACTGACGATAGAGTTCAGCTAAATCAGTGCTATTTCCGCGGGACAAAATCGCTTCGCGGAATTTCTGCCCGTTTTCACGAGTTAATCCGCCCTGCTCTACAAACCACTGATAGCCGTCATCGGCCAGCATTTGCGTCCACAGATAGGCGTAATAACCCGCGGCATAACCGCCGCCGAAGATATGGGCAAAATAACTGCTGCGATAACGTGGTGGCACGGCCTTGAGATCCAAACCTTCTGCTGCCAGCGCCTGCTGTTCAAATTGATCGACCGAAAGAGATAACGCGCTATTTTCCAGACCGTGCCAGCGCATATCCAGCAATGCAGCACTGAGCAGTTCGGTCATGTCGTAACCTTTGTTAAACAGGCTGGCCTGCTGCATTTTATCTCGCAACGCCTGCGGCATTTGCTCCCCGGTAACAACATGACGAACAAAACGGGCAAAGACCTGCGGATGACTCGCCCAGTGTTCGTTAATCTGCGAAGGAAATTCAACAAAATCACGCGGAGTGTTGGTCCCTGAAAGCGTGGCGTAACGCTGAGTGGCGAACAGACCGTGCAACGTGTGCCCAAACTCATGAAATAACGTAATAACATCATCCCACAATAACAATGCAGGCTGACCTTTTGCCGGTTTTTGATAATTACACACGTTGTAAATAACCGGCCGGGTTTCATTGAGTTGCGATTGCTCAACAAAATTGCCCATCCAGGCACCACCGCTTTTCGATTCCCGGGCAAAGAAATCGCCGTAAAATAACGCCAGACCTACGCCATCGTGATCAAATATTTCCCATACCCTAACATCCGGGTGATAAACAGGAATATCGAACCGTTCTATAAATTTTATGCCAAAGAGTTGATTTGCCGTCCAGAAAACGCCTTCGTTCAGCACCGTATCAAGGGCAAAGTAAGGTTTGAGCTGCGCCTCATCCAGAGCATATTTCTCACGACGAACCTGCTCAGCATAAAATGCCCAGTCCCAGGCCTCGACGTTAAATTGCCCCTGTTCGTGATTGATAACATTCTGGATTTCGGCCTGTTCATCTAGTGCCCGAGCTCGCGCGGCAGGAACAATCGCCCGCATGAAAGTCAGTGCAGCTTCCGGTGTTTTTGCCATCTGGTCGGCAATTTTCCATGCAGCGTAATTGGCAAAACCGAGTAGTTTCGCCTGCTGCATCCGGATCTCGACCAGTCGCTGAATAATAGCCCGAGTATCGTTAGCGTCATTGTTTTCTGCTCTCTTCCATGCGCGGGTGAACAGACTCTCACGGGTATGGCGATCGCGTAACGCCGCAAGCGCCGGTTGCTGAGTCGTGTTCAATAGCGGGATAACCCAACGCGCGTCGAGCCCTTTCTCCCTTGCAGCTTCAGCGGCAACGGCAATTTCCTCAGCGCTGAGTCCCTCCAGATAACGTGCTTCATCCACCACCAGAGCACCGGACTTGTTCGCTGCCAGCAGACGTTGGTTAAACTGGCTGATCAGCGTGGCGGACTCTGTATTGAGCGCTTTAAGGTTCGCTTTATCAGTCTCATTCAGACATGCGCCGGCCAGTACAAAACGCTGGTGGATGACCTCCAGCAAGCGTAATGATTCGCTTTCCAGCCCCAGAAAACCTCGCCGTTGCCAGACAGCTTCAACGCGTGAAAAGAGTGCTTCATTGAGATAGATATCATTGGCAAGGCTCGCCAGTTCTGCGGAAAACTCTTCGTCAAGGTGCTGTAGTTCATCGTTGGTGTGCGCCGCCGTCATCGCGAAGAAAACGCTGGTTACGCGTGTCAACAAAGCGCCGCTTTGTTCAAGCGCCAGCAACGTATTGGCAAAATCAGGGGCTAGCGGGTTTTGCACAATCGCCTCGATCTCTGCACGTTTTTGCCGCACGCCTTCATCGAACGCTGGGCGATAGTGCTGCACCTCTATCTGATCAAACTGCGGGGCCTGATACGGCAACGTGCTGTGACTTAAAAAAGGATTCGTTAACAACATCTTTCACTCCTGAAAACGATTTGTTTACCAGAGTAGACTTCCCAGGATTCAACCGCAATCGCGTTACGCAGGAATAGCTCTGAACGGAAATGACGTGCTATGGTAGTACTACATAAAAAGCGTTGAGGAACAGTGAGATGATCGTTTTAGTAACCGGAGCAACCGCAGGTTTTGGTGAGTGCATTACGCGTCGTTTTATTGAGAATGGGCATAAAGTTATTGCCACCGGACGCCGCCAGGAGCGCCTGCAGGAACTGAAAGAGGAATTGGGTGACCGCCTCTATACCGCGCAACTGGACGTACGTAATCGTGCATCAATTGAAGAGATGCTGGACGCCCTCCCTGCTGAATGGCGCAATATTGATGTTCTGGTCAACAACGCAGGTCTGGCGCTGGGCCTTGAGCCTGCCCATAAGGCCAGCGTTGAAGACTGGGAAAATATGATCGACACCAACAACAAGGGGCTGGTTTATATGACCCGTGCCGTTCTGCCAGGCATGGTTGAACGCAACCGCGGTCATATTATCAATATCGGTTCTACAGCGGGCAGTTGGCCATACGCTGGCGGTAACGTCTACGGTGCGACCAAAGCATTTGTTCGCCAGTTTAGCCTGAATTTACGTACTGATTTACACGGCACTGCCATTCGCGTTACCGACATCGAACCGGGTCTGGTTGGCGGTACGGAATTCTCTAATGTCCGTTTCAAAGGTGATGATGCCAAAGCTGAAAAAGCCTACGAAAATACCACGGCGCTGACCCCGCAAGATGTCACAGAAGCGGTATGGTGGGTGGCTTCTTTACCGGCTCATGTCAATATCAACACCCTTGAAATGATGCCTGTCACACAGTCTTTTGCCGGGCTGAGTATTCATCGGAGCTAATTTATCTGCCCGGCCTTGCGCCGGGTATAGATAGCCTGAAAGAAGTGATAAAATATCCGGGTTAACTCTCTAAAAAGTAAGAATGAATGACCGTAGAAACGCAGCTCAACCCTACACAGCCAGTAAATCAACAGATTTACCGTATTCTTCGCCGTGATATCGTGCATTGTCTGATCGCACCCGGTACACCGCTGTCTGAGAAAGAGGTTTCCGTACGCTTTAATGTGTCACGCCAGCCGGTACGAGAAGCATTCATCAAACTGGCAGAAAACGGTCTGATTCAGATCCGCCCACAGCGTGGCAGCTATGTGAACAAGATTTCGCTGTCGCAGGTGCAAAATGGTTGTTTTGTCCGCCAGGCGATTGAATGTGCCGTGGTACGCCGCGCCGCATCGCTGATCAACGACCAACAGTGCTATCAGCTTGAACAAAATTTGCATCAGCAGCGCATCGCAATTGACCGAAAACAGATCAATGATTTCTTCCAGCTTGATGATGAGTTTCATCAGAAACTGGCTTTAATCGCCGAGTGCCAACTCGCCTGGGATACCGTTGAGAATATAAAGGCTACAATTGACCGCGTTCGTTATATGAGCCTGGATCATATTTCCCCGCCTGAAATGCTGTTACGCCAGCATCACGATATCTTTGCCGCCCTTGAGAAACATGATGGCGATGCGGTCGAGCGCGCAATGATGCTCCATCTCCAGGAAATTGGTGAGTCCGTTCAGCTTATTCGTCAGGAAAATAGCGACTGGTTCAGCGAAGATTAATACTACGCTCGCCTCACACCGGGGTGAGTTTCTCCTGCGTTTTCCCCTCTCCTGCATAACTGCATAAAAAAAGCTGTGATTTTGATCGAAAACAAAAAAAATCCTTAACGAGAAGCGTATTTATATTGCGTCCGTTACGTGGGACTAAAAGCCCACGGGCTTTGACGGTAAGTTGGAAAGGAGAAAACACCATGAAAACATACGATCGTAACCGTAACGCAATCACCACTGGCAGCCGCGTCATGATCAGCGACACCGGGCTCACAGGCCGTATTACAGCGATAGATACCGATGGCCTGACCGCTGAGCAGATTCGCCGCGGAAAAACAGTGGAAATCGAAGGGTGTGAAGGCAAATATGCCCCCCTCGAGCTGATTCGTTTAGGCATGAACTAATTGGTGTGAATGCCAGAAAACACAGCGCCATCTGGCCCGTTGAAAGCCAGATGGCGACATAAAACATAATCTTCGTTACTTCAGTTTTGCTGCATACTTCGCAACCGTCGCCTTCGCCCCTTCAGCCAGTAAAGCAAGATATGCTTGTGTAACCTGGTTTTTGAACAATTCAACCTGCGGCAGTTCACGACCAAAGATAGCATCGATCGCCAGCAGCGCCCGAACGCGCTCTTCGCCCTCGTTACTGCTACGCACCGCATTCTGGATCATGGGCAACAGCGGATCGCTAATTTCAATCGCCTGGCCCTGCTCATCCACACCGCCGACGTAGCGCATCCAGCCCGCCACGCCCAGCGCCAGTAAATCAAAGTGACTGCCGTTTACAATGTGCCAACGAACGGAATCAAGCATACGCTGCGGCAATTTCTGGCTTCCGTCCATAGCAATCTGCCAGGTACGATGACGCAGTGCCGGGTTGCTGTAACGCTCAATTAACAGATCGGCATAACGCTGTAGATCAACACCTTTTACTTTCAGCGTGGGTGCTTGTTCCTGCAACATCAGCGCACGAGCAGCAAGACGATAGTTTTCATCGTCCATACAATCATTAATGTGTTGATAACCGGCCAGATAACCAAGATAAGCCAGGAAAGAGTGGCTGCCGTTGAGCATGCGCAGTTTCATCTCTTCAAACGGAATGACATCTGCCACCAGCTCCGCTCCTGTCTTCTCCCATTCAGGGCGACCGGAAACAAAGTTATCTTCGATAACCCACTGACGGAAAGGCTCACATGCCACACCTGCCGGGTCGCGTACGCCAGTGATGTGTTCAATTTTGTCCAGAGTCTCTGGGGTAACTGCCGGGACAATTCGGTCAACCATAGTCGACGGGAACGTCACATGTTGTTCGATCCACGCAGCCAGTTCTTCATCCACCGCTCTGGCATACGCAGTGACAACATTACGCATTACATGACCGTTTTCAGGCATGTTGTCGCAGGACATCACAGTAAAGGCGGCTAAACCTGCCGCTTTGCGGCGTGCCAAAGCCTCAACCACTACGCCTGGCGCAGTTTTTGGCTGTTTTGGGTTTTGCAGATCGGCGGCAATCATTGGATTGTCTAACATCAGTTCACCGGTCGCCGGGGAATGGCAGTATCCTTTCTCCGTTATGGTCAGGGAAACGATCGCGACTTGTGGTTCACACATCGCTGCCAGTACGCTTTCCAGACCATCAACCTGCGCATGCAATGCATTTTTCACCACGCCCACGACTCTCGCAGTCCAGGCATCAGCAGACATCTCTGCAACGGTATACAGATTATCTTGCTGTTTCAGATCGAAAATCTGCTGCTCGCCGCCAATCAGATTCACTTCGCAGTAGCCCCAGTCACTGCCGTGGTCTGCAGCCAAAATGTCAGCGTAAACCCCCTGATGTGCGCGGTGAAACGCGCCAAACCCCAGATGAACAATACGCGGAACCAGTTTTGTACGATCGTAGTCAGGAAGTGCAGCCTTTGCCGCTAAGAGCTTGTTTTGCATGGTATGGCCTACTTATAAATGAAATCAGGACTGTTCCAGAGTAACGCCTGTATGGTTGTATGTTTTGATTTGCATTAAGCTTTTTATGATTGGTATGACATCATATAAAGCTGTGTAATAGCATGGACAGCGTACGAGACATCCGTCCATGCTAGTGTCTGGTATCAGTTTGTCTGAGTCACCGAGCAACGAACCTTCTCGGCTTTATTCACCTCGGCAGCATCCTCAAGCACGCTCAGGTCGCGATCTTTCACTTCTGGCATCAGCAACGCGGAAATCAGACCGATCAGTGAGTAGGCGATGACCATCACCAGAATTGGCAACCAGGAATTGGTCATGTTGCAGAAAATACCCGCCAGAACCGGACCAAAACCAACGGCAACTAACCCGCCCGCCTCTTTTGAAATCGCCATTCGCGTAAACCGGTTACGGGCACCGAACATTTCCGCCATAGTAATATTTTCGAGAGCAAATAATCCCAATACGGCAAAGTTATGAATAACAATCAGTGCCGTCATAATGACACCCGGGCTATACGTTTTATCCACTACAATTGACAACATCGGGTAAGCCAAAATAATTGCCGAGATATTCAGGATAATATAAGGCAAACGACGACCAAATTTATCAGACAACCAGCCAAGCAACGGTATTGTAATAAAGCCCAGTACCGAACTGATCATTAAGGCATCAGTGGGGATAGATTTATCAAATAACAGCGTTTGCACTAAATAACCGGCAAGGAAGGTTTGGATTAACCCTGAGTTACCCGCCTGTCCAAAACGTAGGCCGGTTGCCAGCCAGAAAGATTTACTGGTAAACATCGCCCCCAGCGTGTTTTCTGACGAATTATTTAATGCCGGAGCGTTTTCTTCATCATTCACTTTCTCAAATACCGGGCTTTCTTTGAGATTCATACGTAACCAGATGGCAAAGATCATCACCACGACACTCGCCAGGAACGGAATACGCCAACCCCAGGCTAATAACTCCTCACGGTCGAGAGCAAAGAACATCACTGCCCAGATGGCCGTTGCGCTAAGGGTTCCACAGTTGGTTCCCATGGCAACAAGTGAGGAAATAATGCCACGTTTACCTTTTGGCGCGTACTCAGCAAGCATCGTGCCTGCGCCGGAGATTTCAGCCCCTGCACCAAGCCCTTGCACGATACGCAGCGTCACCAGCAGAACAGGCGCAAAGATACCAATTTGTGCATATGTTGGTAGCACGCCAATTAAGGTCGTACAAATTCCCATCATGGTGATGGTAATAAACAGCACTTTTTTACGCCCAATGCTGTCACCCATTTTGCCAAATATAAATGCGCCAACGATACGAGCAATATATCCTGCACCGTATGTACCCATCGCTAAAATAAGCGCCATGGCGGCAGACTGTTCCGGGAAAAATATTTCATGGAATACCAGTGCAGCACCCAGAGAATATAACTGAAAATCCATAAATTCGAGCGCAGTACCCAACCATCCGGATACGGCAGCTCTGACCAGATCTTTCGTGGACCTTTCGTGTTTTTCTTGATTCATATTGGCTATCTCTAAGAGGTAAGATGCGTACCACTTACTCGCAGTTTTTATATTATTCAGTGAATGTGAGTAAGACTTTGCAGCAGTGCTGCTGATCTTTCTCAAACAATTCAATTGCGTCTGTAACGTGGTGATAGTCAAAAGTGTGAGTAATAAGTTGATTAGGATCGATGAGTCCATTGACCAACCAGTCAATCACAACCGGGAATTTGTTCGCATTTAATCTTGAGGAATAAATGGACAGTTCTTTACCGGTAATACCTTGTTGAATAATCTGACAAGGATCGCTGGAGAAGCCCATCAGAACAATTCGCGCGGCTGGCGATGCCAGCGTGATAGCCTCCTGTAAAATGGATGGATGGCAAGCTGCATCCACGATGATGGTCGGTTTTAGCCCGTTTTCTACCAGAAACTCTTGCAACGAGTGCTGACTATTATTGATGGCCCAGTCTGCACCACACTGCTTCGCCATGGCCAGGCGTTCATCGATTCTGTCAGCAATCACTACGGTTTTAACCTTATAGACACGCTTAAGCGCCTGTACAGTGGTCAGTCCCATAGGCCCTGCGCCATAAATCAGCGCAATATCGTTTTCTGTCGGATTAATTTGCCCGGTTACATTTGCGGCGATGGTAAATGGTTCGACCATAACGGCATGCTCATCCGGCACAGTATCGGGGATCGTCCAGGCGTTTTTCGCCGGCACGACAGCGTACTCGCTGAAACCGCCATCGCGATGTACGCCCAGCACCACCAGCGATGTACAAACGTTAGGTTTACCAATGGAACAGGGATAACAATGTCCGCAGCTGATGACCGGATCAACGGACACCCGCTCGCCTATTCGCGAATGGTCAACGCCGTCACCTACCGCCTCGATCACACCATAAAACTCGTGGCCAATCACGCGCGGGTATTGTGCAAATGGATTATGACCGCGGTAAATATGGCTGTCTGAACCACAAATTCCCGCCAGTTTCACTTTTACCCTGACCTCACCTGCTGAGGGTTCTGGCACCGGTCGTTCAGCGATAATCAGCGTATTCGGTTTTTTAATCACGATACTTTTCATAGCAAATCACTCCTTACCAGTTCCACAGCGTGCCATCTTCCAGGCGAGCAACAGGCAGATATGCAGGGTCATACGGATATTTCGCCGCCAGTTTTTCGTCAAACTCGATCCCAAGGCCGGGTTTGTCTCCTGGGTGCATATAGCCGTTATCAAAGGTCCAGTTATGTGGGAACACTTCCAGCATCTGCTCGGAATAGCCCATATATTCCTGTACGCCGAAGTTCGGCACCCACAGATCAAAATGCAGCGCGGCGGCCATGCACACAGGCGATAGATCGGAAGGTCCATGTGAACCGGTACGTACCTGATACAGCGACGCGAAATCAGCAATCCGGCGCATACCGGTGATACCACCCGCATGGGTGATGGTGGTGCGGATATAGTCGATCAATTGTTCTTCGATCAGCTGTTTGCAGTCCCAGATGCTATTGAACACTTCCCCTACCGCAATCGGCGTGACGGTATGCTGGCGGATCAGGCGGAAGCACTCCTGGTTTTCAGCTGGGGTTGGGTCTTCCATCCAGAACAGACGATATTGCTCAATGCTTTTGCCAAAACGGGCCGCTTCAATTGGCGTCAGACGGTGATGCATGTCGTGCAGAAGATGTTCGTTGAAACCGAATTTATCGCGCACGGCTTCAAACAGTTTTGGCGTGAAATCGAGATATTTCTCCGTTGACCATAACTGTTCTTCCGGCCATTGCCCTTTAGTGGCAGGTTCATAGGCCAGTCCTTTGCCTTTAGACATACCGTAAGTGGTTTTCATGCCCGGTACGCCACACTGTACGCGAATCGCTTTAAAACCCATTTCTTTATGACGCGCATAATCTTCCAGTACGTCATCCACGGTATGGCCAGTGGTATGGCAATAAACCATAACTCCTTCACGAGAAGCACCGCCGAGTAACTGGTACAACGGCATATTGGCTGCTTTCGCTTTGATGTCCCACAATGCCATATCCACTGCGGAAATCGCCGACATGGTGACCGGCCCACGACGCCAGTACGCGCCTTTGTAGAAAAACTGCCAGATATCCTCAATACGATGCGCATCGCGACCAATAAGCTGCGGACACACGTGATCTTTCAGATACGACGCCACGGACAGCTCGCGTCCATTTAACGTGGCATCTCCCAGCCCGGTGATCCCATCTTCTGTCGTAATTTTCAACGTCACAAAATTACGCCCAGGACAGGTAACAAAAACATCAGCCCCAACAATCTTCATTTCTTATTCCCTACATCTGTTCTTGTGATGCATGAAATTTACTCAACTGAGCTACTACCATACAAGTATAAAGATCAAAAAAACTCTGCTTGATCACAAAAAAGGCGCTATGCGCGCCCCCATCCAGCCACAATGATCAACATGCCGCACAACGCCACCAGCGCGCCAGACCAGTCATACAAACTGAGTTTTACACCATCGACAATGCGTAGCCATAGCAGCGCGGTCACCACGTAAACACCGCCATAGGCTGCGTATACACGCCCGCTGGCTGCCGGATGGAGTGTCAGCAACCAGACGAATAAAGCCAGTGACATCCCGGCGGGTATCAGCAACCAGGCTGTAGCCCCTCGCTTAAGCCAAAGCCAGGGTAAAAAGCAGCCAATGATTTCGCATAACGCGGTGACGAAAAAAAGAAATGTGGTCTTAAGCATTGATGTTATTCAGTTACCTTCGGTTTAACTATGATACGACAGAATCTCGTTAGCGTATCCATATCCACCGGGTGGGTATGCCCGCAAACCGGAATAGTGTAGAATTTAACCCTGTTTTATCGTTTTTACCCTTTCCCATAAAAGGAATTCGCCATGAAAATTACACTGACCAAACGCCTGTGCCTGACGGCTATGCTGACGCTGGCTGCGGCTGTGTACACCTCTTCCGCATTTGCTGAAACCAGTAAACTGGTCATTGAATCCGGGGACAGTGCGCAAAGTCGTCAACAAGCAGCAATGGAAAAGGAACAATGGAACGATACGCGTCAGCTTCGCCAGAAAGTCAACAAACGTGCAGAGAAAGAGTGGGACAAAGCCGATACAGCCTTTGATAGCCGTGATAAATGCGAACAGAGCGCTAATATTAATGCGTACTGGGAACCTAACACATTGCGCTGCCTTGACCGCCGTACTGGCCGCACCGTTGCCCCATAATCATTGCACTTTGAAGGATATTGAAAGGATACGATATGACTAGCGCCCTCAGTGTTAAGTTGCGCCCGCTGGAGCGTGAAGATTTACGATTCGTCCATCAGCTTGATAATAACGCCAGCGTAATGCGTTACTGGTTTGAAGAACCTTACGAAGCGTTTGTTGAGCTGTCAGACCTGTATGACAAACACATTCACGACCAAAGCGAACGTCGCTTTGTGGTGGAATGCGACGGTGAAAAAGCCGGACTCGTGGAACTGGTTGAAATTAACCATGTGCACCGACGGGCGGAATTCCAGATCATTATTTCCCCTGATTATCAGGGCAAAGGTCTGGCTTCCCGGGCTGCTAAGCTGGCGATGGATTACGGCTTTACCGTACTCAATTTATATAAGCTGTATCTGATCGTTGATAAAGAGAACGAAAAAGCTATCCACATCTACCGTAAACTTGGCTTTATGGTCGAAGGCGAGCTGATTCATGAATTTTTTATCAACGGCCAATACCGCAACACTATCCGTATGTGTATCTTCCAGCAGCAGTATCTGGCAGAACATAAAACGTCAGGTCCAAACCTGCTGCAACCTACAGCTCAATAAAGCCTGACTAATAGTACGCGATGGTGTTTTCAATTGAGTAATGGTGTTCAACTGCCGGCTTCACGCTCTCGTCAACGATAACGAGCTGGCAGTTGACCGGATTTGCGTATTCATCGTATTTGCACGTTTGTTTGACGTTGCCTACCGGATGATTGTTGAGCAGGCTCACCGCGGTGTAATCCAGCTTCTTCAACGGGTCGACCGACGGTTTGGCATCAACCTGTAAGGTATTGTCCTTATTGACGGTTGTTTTACCCAGCGGGTAGCCTTCCGCATCATAGCGATATTCCACCTTCATCTCTTTCCCCGTGGCAGAAACGACAAAACCGTTATCGTCGGTATCCCACACCACTCCTGCCGCAGGCAGTTCCGCCAGTTGGCATTTGCCCTGTAAACGGATCCGTTTTTCCAGCGTTTCGGCATCCCGGTAGTAGTTTGCATCCAGGACCAGCGCCATACCGGTATTGTTTTCAATATCGTGCAGTTCAAGCGTATCGAAACACCCTTCCTGTGACAGCGTACCAACGACACGCTTAGTAACCTCACCTTTATCATTGAGCAGCGTCTGGCTGAAATCTTTCACCGGCCCACGCAGCGGGTCGAAATCAAATTCATTGGAAAAACTGGCCATTTCCGGCGTAAAGGAAACCAGCCCTTTAGCGTTATCACACCCAACAAGCACGACGCACAGGAAACCTAACAGGGTCTGTTTCTTCACATTTTTCACCGGGATAAGAAGATAATTCTCAATCATATTAGCAAATACAGTTATTTACACCAGAAATGCTAATCTTAGTTTAAGTCGATCATAAAGGAGCTGATGATGAAATACATACCAGGAATTGCCGCGATCATATTGGTAGTCGCTTCCCCGCAGGTTCTGGCGGCACCCGCGTCATGCGAACGCGTAAAAAGCGATATCGAACAGCGCATCATCAATAATGGTGTTGCTGAATCCAGCTTCACGCTGAATATTGTCCCCAACGATCAGGCCGATCAACCTGACTCACTGGTAGTCGGACATTGTGCAAATGATACGCACAAAATTCTCTATACCCGGACCAACAGCGGCAACGCCCCCGCCAATAGCACATCTGCACAAGACGGACACGTCGCCGAACCGCAATAAATCTCACCCTCCGCGCGCGGAGGGTTACTCCAGTTTGATATGCATTAAGATGACATACCCATAAATGGGTAAACTCACTCCATTATTAGCATGCTATTAATTTCGCTGTAGAGATTAATATATAGCGATAACTATAATGGAGTGAGTTATGTCTGATATTGAGCAATATGGAGGCATCAGCCGCAGGACGTTAGTGAAATCCTCGGCTATCGGTTCGCTGGCGCTTGCCGCAGGCGGGCTGTCATTACCTTTTGGAATGCGCACCGCCGCCGCTGCGGTACAACAGGCGATACAACCGGCTGAAGAGAAAGTGGTTTGGGGCGCGTGTTCCGTGAATTGCGGTAGTCGATGCGCCCTGCAACTCCACGTCAAAGATGACGAAGTCGTATGGGTGGAGTCCGATACGACCGGAGACGATATTTATGGTCAGCACCAGGTTCGTGCCTGTCTGCGTGGGCGTTCAATCCGCCGACGGATCAATCATCCGGATCGCCTGAATTATCCGATGAAGCGCGTAGGCAAACGTGGTGAGGGAAAATTCGAACGTATAACCTGGCAGGAAGCACTGGATACCATCAGTGACAGTTTAAAAAATACCGTAGAGAAATACGGTAATGAAGCTGTTTATATTAATTACACCTCAGGCATTGTAGGCGGCAACATTACGCGCTCCTCTCCTTATGCCTCGCTGGTCGCTCGCCTGATGAACTGCTATGGCGGTTTCCTGAGCCATTACGGCACTTACAGCACCGCACAAATCGCGGCAGCAATGCCTTATACCTACGGCTCAAATGACGGCAACAGCACATCCGACATCGAAAACACGAAACTGGTAGTAATGTTTGGCAATAATCGTGCCGAAACGCGCATGAGCGGCGGCGGAATAACGTACTTCCTTGAGCAGGCCCGGGAGCGATCTAATGCCCGGATGATCGTCATTGATCCGCGCTATACCGATACCGCTGCGGGTCGTGAAGATGAGTGGATCCCTATCCGCCCAGGAACCGATGCCGCACTCGTGGCGGGACTTGCCTGGGTTATGATTAACGAAAATCTTGTCGATCAGGCGTTCCTCGACACATATTGCATTGGTTATGACGAGAAAACCCTACCCGCCGACGCCCCCGCTAACGGACATTACAAGGCCTATATACTTGGCAACGGCGATGACGGTATCGCTAAAACGCCCCAATGGGCCTCGCATGTCACCGGGACCCCCGCCGATCGCATTATCAAACTGGCTCGGGAAATCGGCAGCACAAAACCGGCATATATTTGTCAGGGTTGGGGTCCGCAACGTCAGGCTAACGGCGAACTGACCTCACGCGCGATCGCGATGTTGCCTATCCTGACCGGCAACGTTGGCATCAACGGCGGCAATAGCGGTGCACGAGAATCAACCTACACCATCACGATTGAACGCATGCCGCTGCCGGAGAATCCCATCAAGACCCAGATATCCTGCTTTAGCTGGACCGACGCCATCGCTCGTGGCCCGGAAATGACCGCAACCCGCGATGGCGTGCGCGGGAAAGATAAGCTCGATGTACCGATTAAATTTATCTGGAACTACGCGGGCAACACCATTACTAATCAGCACTCAGATATCAATAAAACGCATGAGATCCTTCAGGATGATACGAAATGCGAAATGATAGTGGTCATCGAAAACTTCATGACATCCTCGGCCAAATATGCCGATATTCTGCTGCCGGACCTAATGACCGTCGAACAGGAAGACATTATTCCTAACGACTATGCGGGCAACATGGGATACCTCATTTTTATTCAACCCGCGACGTCACCGAAGTTCGAGCGTAAACCGATCTACTGGATAATGAGCGAAGTCGCCAAACGCCTTGGCAATGATATCTATCAACGCTTTACGGAGGGCCGTACTCAGGAACAGTGGCTCCAGTATTTGTATGCAAAAATGCTGGCCAAAGACCCCGCGCTGCCTTCCTATGACGAGCTGAAAAAAATGGGGATCTATAAACGTAAAGACCCTAACGGGCATTTTGTCGCTTATAAAAAATTCCGCGACGATCCGCAGGTCAATCCGCTCAAAACACCGTCCGGAAAGATTGAAATTTATTCCAGTCGACTGGCGAAAATAGCCAACACCTGGGAGTTGCAAAAGGACGAAGTAATTAGCCCGCTTCCCGTCTACGCCTCTACGTTTGAAGGGTGGGATGATCCGAAACGCAGCGCATTTCCGCTGCAGTTGTTTGGCTTCCATTACAAATCCCGTACGCACTCCAGCTACGGCAATATCGATGTTCTGCAGGCGTCCTGCCGCCAGGAAGTGTGGATCAACCCTGTCGATGCCCAAAAGCGTGGTATTGCAAATGGCGATATGGTGCGGGTCTTTAACGACCGCGGTGAAGTACGTATTGCCGCCAAAGTGACGCCGCGGATCCTGCCTGGCGTCAGCGCAATGGGCCAGGGTGCATGGCACGATGCCGATATGACCGGCGACAAAATTGATCATGGCGCCTGCGTCAATACGCTGACAACACAGCGCCCTTCACCGCTGGCAAAAGGCAACCCACAGCACACTAATCTGGTCGAGATCGAGAAGGTTTAAGGACTAACCCATGACAACTCAGTATGGATTTTTTATTGATTCCAGTCGTTGTACCGGATGCAAAACCTGCGAACTGGCCTGCAAAGACTACAAGGATCTCACGCCCGACGTCAGTTTCCGCCGGATTTACGAATACGCCGGAGGTGACTGGCAGGAAGACAACGGCGTCTGGCGACAGAACGTTTTCGCCTACTACCTCTCCATTGCCTGTAACCACTGTGAAGATCCGGCCTGTACCAAGGTTTGCCCCAGCGGGGCTATGCATAAACGTGATGATGGTTTTGTGGTCGTTGATGAAGATGTGTGTATTGGCTGTCGTTACTGCCACATGGCCTGTCCGTACGGCGCACCGCAGTACAATGCCGCCAAAGGGCATATGACCAAGTGCGATGGCTGTCATGACCGCGTGGCAGACGGCAAAAAGCCTGTCTGCGTCGAGTCCTGTCCGCTGCGTGCGCTGGACTTCGGTCCCATTGATGAGCTGCGCAAAAAATATGGTGATCTGGCAGCCGTCGCCCCGCTGCCGAGTGCGCACTTCACCAGACCGAGTATTGTGATCAAACCAAACGCCAATTGCCGCCCGACCGGGGATACCACGGGTTTTCTGGCTAATCCAAAGGAGGTGTAAAATGGGAAATGGATGGCATGAATGGCCGCTGGTCCTGTTTACGGTGCTGGGCCAGTGCGTAGCCGGGACGCTGATCGTAAGTGGCTACGGCTGGCTAACCGCTAAAGACGAGCTGGTAAAACAACGTATCGTTCGCAGCATGTTTTTTCTGTGGCTGGTGATGGGCATCGCCTTTCTCGCCTCGGTCATGCATTTAGGTTCGCCGCTGCGCGCATTTAACTCGCTGAACAGAATTGGCGCATCGGCGCTGAGTAACGAAATTGCCAGCGGTTCGCTGTTTTTCGCCGTCGGTGGCCTGTGGTGGCTGGTGGCGTTTCTCGGTAAAATGCCCGCAACGTTAGGTAAAATCTGGCTGCTGTTGAGCATGTTGCTGGGCCTGGTATTTGTCTATGCGATGACCAACGTCTACCAGATAGACACCGTCCCAACCTGGTATAACGGCTATACTACACTGGCGTTTTTCATGACGATGCTGCTGAGCGGGCCGCTGTTTGCCGCCCTGCTGCTGCGGGCTGCGGGTGTTTCCTGCAGCCCTGCCAGATTCGCCGGTATCAGCGTGCTGGCCCTGCTGGCGACCGTGGCTGTTGTTGTGCTGCAGGGACTGTCGCTCAGCGAAATCCACAGTTCGGTACAAAACGCCGGCGCGCTGGTGCCCGACTACGCAAGCCTGCAAGTCTGGCGCATCCTCCTGCTGGTTGCGGGTCTGGGCTGCTGGATATGTCCGCTTGTCCGTCGCAAAGAACCGTTCGTCGGCGGACTGGCGCTGGGCTTAGTGTCCGTCCTCGCCGGTGAAATCATTGGCCGCGGCTTGTTTTACGGTTTACATATGACAGTCGGAATGGCTGTCGCAGGTTAATTTTCGGGTGCGGGGCAACCCGCACTGTTCAGGATTGTTTGCATGACCCATTTTTCACAACGTGACAACTTTTCCACCGCAGCGCGTGTGCTCGGCGCGCTGTTTTACTATGCCCCAGACAGTGCCGAAGCTTCGGCACTGGTCAGTGCGTTAAGCAACGATGGTTGGCAGGCGCAGTGGCCGCTTGAAAAGACAACGCTTTCGCCGTTAGTTGCACAGTTTCAGGCTGAGGCCGATGAGTCTCTCCCGCAGGCCTGGCAACGTCTGTTTGTTGGCCCTTATGCGCTCCCTTCTCCGCCCTGGGGATCCGTCTGGCTGGATCGTGAAAACGTGTTGTTTGGCGACTCCACGCTGGCTCTGCGTCAGTGGATGCGGGACAACGGTATCCAGTTTGCCATGCAGCAAAATGAGCCCGAAGATCACTTTGGTTCACTACTGTTGCTGACGGCCTGGCTTGCTGAGAACGAACGCCACACCGAGTGCGAACAGCTGCTGGCCTGGCATCTGTTCCCATGGTCATCGCGCTTCCTTAATGTATTTATCGAAAAAGCCGATCACCCGTTCTACCAGGCGCTGGGTGAGCTGGCGCGTCTGACGCTGGCACAGTGGCAATCACAGTTACTGATCCCGGTAGCCGATAAGCCTTTGTTTCGTTAATTTCGTCACAGGCAGGATGCATACTGCCTGTGGTGCATCCTGTTGCGCACGCTGAGCTTTTGCTTCTGTTGTCAAATAGCCGCAAAATAAAACGTCTGAAACTTCCTCTCTGGCCACACATGCATCATTTACATGCTTATCCTGACCTGCGCGCCATGTTCCGCCGTCTGCTGATCGCCGCGTTGATTGGCGTCCTTGCTGAGCTGGCCGTCGCAGGATTTCGTCATGCCATGCTGCTTCTCGAATGGTTGTTTCTGAGCAATAACACGGGGAGTCTGGTCAACGCTGCGACAAACCTTTCGCCTTTAAGGCGTATGCTGACACCTGCACTCGGCGGTCTGGCGGCTGGATTACTGCTGTGGGGCTGGCAAAAATTTAACCGTTTACGCCCACAGGCTCCCACTGATTATATGGAAGCCCTACAAACCGACGGACAATTTGACGTCAGTGCAAGCCTGGTGAAATCGCTGGCCTCGTTACTGGTTGTCGCCAGCGGGAGCGCTATCGGACGCGAAGGTGCCATGATTTTACTGGCGGCGCTGGCGGCTTCCTGCTTTGCTCAACGCTTTACCCCACGTACAGAATGGAAGTTATGGATTGCCTGCGGCGCCGCAGCGGGTATGGCCGGAGCCTATCATGCCCCGCTGGCGGGCAGTTTATTTATTGCCGAAGTGTTGTTTGGCACGCTGATCCTCGCATCACTGGGACCGGTAGTGGTGTCCGCCGTAGTCGCATTACTCACCACCAATCTGCTTAGCGACAGCAATGCGCTGCTGTATACCGTGCACCTGTCTCGGGAATTGCATACTCTGGAATACGTTATGATTGTCAGCACCGGTCTGACTGCTGGCTTCTGCGGACCGCTCTTCATGAGGCTGATGACCGCCAGCCATAATGGTTTTTTGCGCTTAAAACTCTCGCCGCCGTGGCAACTGGCGCTTGGTGGGTTGATCGTTGGCCTGCTTTCATTGCTCACGCCTGCAGTCTGGGGTAATGGCTACAGCGTGGTGCAGTCATATTTACTTTCGCCACCGCTGCTGGCCGTAGTTAGCGGGATTTTTATCTGCAAATTACTGGCGGTGCTTGCCAGCAGTGGATCCGGTGCGCCAGGTGGCGTGTTTACGCCAACGCTGTTTGTCGGCTTGTCGGTGGGCATGCTGCTGGGTCAGGTATGGGGATTATGGCTTCCGGGCTCGGATGAAATTGCTATTTTGCTGGGCTTAACGGGGATGGCCACGCTGCTGGCGGCTACCACGCATGCACCAATAATGTCGACCTTGATGGTTTGTGAAATGACCGGGGAGTATCGCCTGCTCCCCGGATTACTGATTGCCTGTGTCCTGGCGTCGGTGCTGTCGCGTACGTTACGCCACGACTCTATCTACCGACAGCACGCTGCCGAGCATTGACAGACGGATGTACTGCGACAGCTCACGCTGCTCTGCACGAGGCAGATAAGGCAGTTCACCGATAAGCGGGGCAGGTAATTTTTTACCCAGCACATCAATGATTTCCGCATAATGCGCCAGCCCCGGGTTGATTCGGTTCGCGACCCAGCCAATCAGCGGCAGTCCGTCGCTGGCAATCGCCTGTGCGGTGAGGATGGCATGATTAATACAGCCTTCCTGGATACCCACCACCATCAGCACCGGCAGTTGTTCCTGCACCACCCATTCCGATAACGGACGCAGATCGTTCATCAAGCTCCGCCAGCCTCCGGTGCCTTCCACGACAACGTGATCGACTTTTTCGCTGAGGCTTGCGAGACCGTTGGATAACAGGGTGTAATTGACCGGACCACTATGCGCTACGCTACTTTCGTCTTCGCTGAGCGCAATCGGGTTGACCGCTTCGTAAGGCAGTTCGATAGTGGACACGCTTTGCAGCACCAGCGCATCTTTGTTGCGCAGACCTTCGGGCGTCTCTTTGCTGCCTTTGGCTACAGGTTTGTAACCCGCAACGCTTTTACCCCCTGACGCTAACGCTTGTAGTAATGCGCGGGAAACCACGGTCTTCCCAACAGAAGTGTCTGTACCTGTAATAAAGAAACGCTTCAGCATCACTAACTCCACCGTTATGCTTTGAAAATATAAGTCAGGAAAATAAAACAGTGGAGAAAGTCTAAGGTATGACGACCAGGATCAGCTTGAGATAGCGCAATTTTTCGTACAACAGTTAAAAAATGTTAACCCTGTAATAGACGAATCAACAAAGAACCGTTATACATCGCGTCCTTAACGAGCGCCGCCCCCGCCATCGTCCCCTGATTGGTAAACTGCGTACTTTCGACGACTATATGCTGACTGTAAGCCGGAAGTGCCTGCTGACGAATGCTGTCAGCGATGGTAGGGAACAAGATATCTGCCGCTTTACTGAGCGGAGACCCAATCAATATCTTTTGCGGGTTGAACAAATTCACCATGATGGCAAGAATTCTGCCGACGTGGGTCCCGACGCCGCTAATGATATCTTTCGCCAATAAATCACCCTGCATTGCCGCCAGACACAGTGCGTCTACCGTCAGCGGTTGTCCGTGTAAAGAAGAACTCATTGACTGCTTCAAGCGCACCTGCGCCAGTTCGAGCACGCTGTCGACGCTGGCGATCGTTTCCAGACAACCATGGTTACCGCAGTAGCAGCGTTTACCGTACGGATCCACCTGCGTATGGCCAATTTCCACCAGGCTACTGCTGCCTGCATGCAGTAAATGACCGTCAGTGATCACCCCTGCACCCACATTATGATCGATCACCACCTGAATGACGTCGCGCGCGCCGCGCGATGCGCCGAAAAGCGCCTCAGCCATGGTCCAGGCGCTGATATCATGCTGAATATAGACCGGTACGCCAGTATGGTTCTCAAGCGCCTGGCCCAGCGGCATCTCTTTGACATCTTCGTAAAATGGCATGCGATGCACGATACCGTTTTCAGTATCAATAATGCCGGGTAAGGTGATGGCGATGGAGGTTAAGCGTTCCAGCTTTTGTTGATGGCGGATGAAAAACTGGTCGACCTGGGTAATAACACGTTCCAGAAGCGGTGTTTCACTGACCAGCTCCATTTCAAGACAATCTTCTACCACCAGTTTGCTGCTCAGATCGCGCAGTGCCAGAAAGATCTCGCCGCGACTGATACGGATGGATAAATAGTGCCAGGCTTCCGTTTCAACAACCAGCCCAACTGCCGGACGCCCACGGCTGCCCGCTTCCTTGATTTCCAGCTCTTGCACCAGGTGCGCTTCGAGCATTTCGCGGACAATTTTAGTAATACTGGCAGGCGCCAATTGCGCCAGGCGAGAGAGATCAATACGCGATACCGGACCCAGCTGATCAATCAGGCGATAAACCGCGCCAGCATTGGTCTGCTTAATTTGATCGATATGCCCAGGCTGACTATCAGCAACCACCACTTACTCCCTTTATTTTCGCGCTCCGAAATAATCTGCGGGCTATGGTGAAGCACTTCAATGGCTCCCGTCAACTTTTTACTTAGCCTTGTGATTTACTGCACATTTTCACTCATTTTTAAACTAAATTAATCGCCTGAACGGCCGCCAGCAGCTGCTCACGAAAGCGTTGCGCGGCGTGACTTTGCTCATGATGCTTTGGCCACACTAACCACATTTCCGAGACAGCATCTTCTTCCGCTATCGGGATCCAACACATTTCATATAGCTGCACCCGTTTAAAAGAAGCAGGAAGTATAGAAACCCCTAATCCTGCAGCCACCAGCCCGATGATAGTCATCGCTTCGCCAACCTCCTGCGCAATCGTCGGTTTTAGTCCATAGCGACGCATCAGGCCAAGAATATCGTCATACAACCCTGTCCCCACATGGGGATCAAAAAAGACAAATGGTTCATTCGCCAGTTCGGCCAACGTGACCACGGGTTTTTGCGCCAACGGATGCGCGCGTGGGATCATCGCCATCAGTGGTTCATGCAGAATGATTTCACGCTCCAGCGTTTCCGGAAGCTGCGTATTGCGCAGAAGTCCCAAATCCAGCGTCCCTTCATTAAGCGGGGCAATTTGCTCACGTGTGTTCATTTCGCGGGTTTGCATATGCACTGCCGGGTAGCTTTGGCGAAACAGAGATAACGTATCTGAAACGGCTTTGATAAACGGCGCCGACGACGTAAAGCCGATACGCAATTCCCCTGCTTCTCCCAAATGCAAACGCTCAGCCCTGGCGGCGGCTTCATTAACCAGCCCGAGGATCTGCCGACTGTCTGCAAGAAACTGCTTTCCGGCAGAGGTCAGCGCCACGCTACGGTTAGTTCGGGCAAGTAACCGGGCGCCAACCTGCTGTTCAAGGATCTGGATCTGCTGGCTTAGCGGCGGTTGCGAAATGTTTAATCGCGCTGCCGCCCGACCAAAATGCAACTCTTCGGCAACGGCCACAAAGTAACGTAAATGACGCAGTTCGATATTCATATTTTAAAAATATTATTTGAGATTATTAATATATTAGACAGAATATTGTGATTTTCATACTCTTAAGGCTGGTCCTGTAGACGTAATTGGATGAGCAAGGATTTCAAGTGAGCCGTACAACAACTGTCGATACCGCGCCAACAAGCGATGTTGATGAACAGATAGTTACCCCGCCGGATGGTTTTATCAAACGCGGAACATCCCCATTTATGCGTGTCACGCTGGCGCTGTTTTCCGCCGGACTGGCGACTTTTGCCCTCCTCTATTGCGTACAACCCATACTGCCTGTGCTTTCGCACGAGTTTGGTGTCTCTCCTGCCAGCAGTAGTATTTCGCTCTCCATTTCAACGGCGATGCTGGCGATAGGGTTACTGTTTACCGGTCCACTTTCAGATGCTATTGGCCGCAAGCCGGTGATGGTTACCGCGCTGCTGCTCGCCTCTTGTTGTACGCTCCTTTCAACAATGATGACCAGCTGGCACGGTATTTTAATCATGCGGGCGCTGATAGGACTTTCACTGAGCGGGGTCGCGGCGGTAGGGATGACCTATCTGAGTGAAGAGATTCATCCTAGTTTCGTCGCCTTCTCAATGGGCTTGTATATCAGCGGTAACTCGATTGGCGGTATGAGTGGTCGCTTGATCAGCGGCGTGTTTACCGACTTTTTTAACTGGCGTATCGCGCTGGCGGCGATCGGCTGTTTTGCCCTTGCCTCTGCGCTGATGTTCTGGAAAATCCTGCCGGAATCTCGTCATTTCAGACCAACGTCGCTGCGCCCGAAAACGTTGTTTATCAACTTCCGCTTGCACTGGCGCGACAGAGGCTTGCCGCTGCTGTTTGCGGAAGGTTTTTTACTGATGGGATCGTTTGTCACGCTGTTTAATTACATCGGCTACCGCCTGATGCTCTCTCCGTGGGAGCTCAGCCAGGCGGTTGTCGGTCTGTTATCTGTGGCGTATCTGACCGGGACCTGGAGTTCGCCAAAAGCAGGTTCTATGACCACTCGTTATGGCCGTGGCCCGGTAATGCTCTTTTCAACTGGCGTGATGCTGGTTGGACTGTTGATGACCCTGTTCACATCGCTATGGCTGATCTTCGCCGGGATGCTGCTCTTTTCAGCCGGTTTTTTTGCCGCGCACTCCGTAGCAAGCAGCTGGATTGGACCACGGGCAAAACGCGCTAAAGGCCAGGCTTCTTCCCTGTATCTGTTCAGCTATTATCTGGGATCCAGTATTGCCGGTACGCTCGGCGGCGTATTCTGGCACAGCTACGGCTGGAACGGCGTGGGCGGATTTATCGCCCTGATGCTGGTGCTGGCGTTGCTGGTCGGCGCACGTTTGCACCATCGTCTGCACGTATAATCCCCGATGCCCGGATTCCGGGCATCGCCTTTATGAATCAGGCAGTAACGTCTGGGCTCCCATTTGCAGAGCAATAACCGTCCCGTTCATCACTATATGCAGCATGATCGGCATCAACAGGCCGTTGCTTTTCAGTCTGGCGATGATCAAAACCTGCGACACAAGAAACAACATCAGCAACGTACGTAGATCCACATACTGCGTATGCATGATGGCAAAAATGACCGATACCACCACTGACGACAGCCAGGTTTTATTATTGAACCAGTACTGGAACGCGTTGAATAAACAGCCTCTGAAAACAATTTCTTCATAAACTGGCGCAATAAATATCAGAGTCAACGTAGATAACCACAATGCGTAACTACTTAAGGATATTTGGCTGGTCACCCACGCTTCGGTTTGTCTGAGACCCAAAATCAATGGCAGGATAAGCTGAATAAACAGCAGCGCCGCGAACAAAATGGTAAACCACCTGGCGTTGAAAATGCCTTTGCCCAGCCCCTCTCTTTTTCTGAAGAAGAAGTAATACAGCGGAACCAGCACAACAAATTCCAATGCAAACAACAGCGGGAAAAGTAGCCCTTTGGCAAGCAGGTCCTGACTCGCGGGGAAAAACAACGGGGTAAACGTGAGGCCAAACATCAGTAAAAACATTGAAAAGCATCCAGCTACTGCTTTGGTCCTGGCGATATACAGGTTGTCGGCATCCTGTGACATACAATCTCCTTGCGCTCATCGAAGATAAGTTGATGAATTACCGATACATGATAAAAATTCTCATTATCACTGACAACCTACCAACTTTTACGCAATGCCCATTGGGGCAATGCCAAAACCCTCTTTACTCCGGAACTTCACCGTCAACTACTCAGGGGAGAATCCGCCAGCGGCAACGAAAAACGGAAGCAGGCCCCTGCCGTTGAGCTAACCAGGCTGATATCCCCTCCATGCAGCTCGAGCATTCTACGCACGATCAGTAAGCCCAAGCCGCCGCGCTCAGCCCTCTGCTCACGGGGAACTAACGCGGTCGGGCGCTGAAACAATACTTCTCGCACAGCTTCTTCTACCCCAGGCCCGCTGTCCTGCACTTCGGCTAATAAACGGTCTGCATCACGCCAGACTTTTAGCCGCACTTCACCTCCGTCAGGCGTATGACGGATAGCGTTATCCAGCAGATTCGTCACAACTCTTTCTATCATCGATAAATCGGCATTCACCAGCGGTAACGGCCCCATTACGTCAAGGTGCAACTGCAAATGACGCGTGGCAACAGGGAGATCAAATTTCTGTGCCACATCCTGGATCAATTCACCAATAGCAAAACGTTCACGCTGCGGTTTTATACCGCCATGCTCCAGTCTTGCCAGCTCAAACAGCTGTTGTGACAGATGACGAACTTTATGTCCCTGGCGCAGCGCGATACTAAGATAATGCCGGTTTTCCTCCGGCGTCATCGTATCGGCTTTCAGCGACAGCATTTCCAGATACCCCAGCAATGAAGTCAGCGGCGTGCGTAAATCGTGCGAAATATTGGCTATAAACTCTCTGCGCTGACGATCGCTGTCCGCTAATAGATCCCACTGCTGCGCAATTTTCTGCGCTAACTCGATAAACGCATTGTTCAGCAACGCAATTTCATTTGCCGGGGCCGGATCGGGATTTTTTTGCGCCAGCTGTTTGATGACGCTAATGCTGTCCTGTTCCAGTTTGACCACCTGCCCAGTCAACCTTTTCACTGGATTCGTCACCCATCGCCACACCAGAAAACCTGCAATTCCGCCAGCTAATAAAACCAGTATTAACGTCCAGGCCACTGTATTCCAGAGCGTTTTTTGCCAGGCGGTATTCGCCAACATATTCAGATCTTCGCCCTGCAGAATAATGTACAAATAGCCATGCAGCTCACCGTTATATAAAACCGGCGCGGCGCTGAATACCTTTTGCTGGCTGCTGCGCGGATCGTTGCCATATACGGGCAACGCATCTGAGTTAAGGAAATCCTGAATCGGCTGCACGCTAATTTTCTGCCGCTGGACATGCCCCGGCGGTGCGGCATCAGCGAGTATTTCACCTGATGGTGAAACCAGATACAGCTCCACGCTGGGGTTGAGCGTCATCAGGTGATTAAACAATCCTTTTAAGGTCTGGCGATTAACCTGCCCGCTGGCATCAATAAGCGACTCACTTTTGACAATCTTGCTCGCCAGCTCCAGCGAGAGCCTTTGCACCATCGCGTCGCCATATTGTTTGCTACTGCGAACCTGGACAGCACTGACGGCAACCGCACAAATCAGCATAATGGCGGTAAAGACCAGAGTCAGACGCTGGCTCAGCGACAGGCGATAAATCATGGCTGATGCTCCGCATTAACCGCAGCAAGCTTATAGCCTCGTCCCCAAACCGTGAGAATAATTTCCGGCTCCGCAGCATCCTTTTCAATTTTGGTCCGCAGACGATTAATATGACTGTTCACCGTATGCTCATACCCTTCATGCTGGTAGCCCCACACCTGATCTAACAGCGCCTGGCGCGAAAAGACCTCGCCTGGATGACGGGCGAAAAAATAGAGCAGATCGAATTCTCGCGGTGTCAAATCGAGGGATTTACCATGCAGCCGAACTTCCCGGGCTAAAGGGTCAATCTCTACGCCATGAACGGTGATAATCCCCGCCTCCATACGCAAGTTCTGACTCATCGCTTCCTGACGGCGAAACAACGCCTTCACCCGAGCCATCAACTCCAGCACCGAGAAAGGCTTGGCCAGATAATCATCGGCCCCCATTTCCAACCCCAATACACGGTGCGTTTCGCTGGTCCGGGCGCTGATAATAATAACGGGCAAATAAAAACTCATTTGGCGAATGCGACGACAAATCTCCAGCCCGTCGACACCTGGCAGCATCAAATCGAGGATAACGGCATCCCAAACGTGTTTCTCCAGTTGTTCAAGCGCTCGCGTGCCGTCCGCTTCATGAACTATCTCGTAACCCTCATCCTTCAGGCTAAGCTGCAAAAGTGAGGCAATATCGCTGTCATCTTCCACCAAAAATATCTTTTTCGCGCCTGCCATCAGTGTCATCCCCCTCTCGTCGTGCTGAAAGCTTACCTCAGGCAAGGGGCGGAAGTTATCACAAAATTTTTAACTTTTCGTGAGGATCCAGGGATACGCATACGCGCAGTATGTCGTTATAGACACACCAGGCATCAACAGGGAAACGTCGCTTTGTTTTCCTTAACATGAAAATAAAAAGGAAAAGTTATGCAGAAAAAACGTCCACTTCGGGAAGCTGATGTTACAGCCGAATCAGTTTTTTTTATGCAACGACGACAAATCCTCAAAGCACTTGGGATAGGCGCGGCGGCGGCCACGCTGTCTTCCCCTACACGGGCTAATTTGTTGGATTGGTTTAAAGGCAACGATCGTCCACCAGCACCCGCAGGCAAAGCGCTCGAATTTACAAAGCCCGAGCGCTGGCAAAACAGCCTGTCTCTGACGCCAGAAGACAAGGTGACGGGCTACAACAATTTCTATGAATTTGGTCTGGATAAAGCAGATCCTGCCGCCAATGCCGGTAGTCTGAAAACCGATCCCTGGACATTGACGATCAACGGAGAGGTCAACAAACCTTTAACCTTGGATCATGATGCGCTGACCACTCGCTTTCCGTTAGAAGAGCGTATTTACCGGATGCGTTGCGTTGAAGCATGGTCGATGGTTGTGCCGTGGATCGGATTTCCTTTGCATAAATTATTGGCGCTGGTTGAGCCAACCAGTCACGCCAAATACGTCGCCTTTGAAACTCGCTACGCCCCTGATGAAATGCCCGGCCAGAAAGATCGCTTCATTGGCGGTGGGTTAAAATATCCCTATGTTGAAGGTCTGCGTTTGGATGAAGCCATACATCCGCTAACACTGCTGACCGTAGGCGTATATGGCAAAGCATTGCCGCCGCAAAATGGGGCGCCGATACGCTTGACCGTACCCTGGAAGTACGGCTTCAAGGGCATTAAATCGATAGTCAGTATTACGCTGACGCGTGAGCAGCCGCCGACGACCTGGAATATGTCAGCACCGAATGAATACGGTTTTTACGCCAACGTAAATCCGCAGGTCGATCACCCTCGTTGGTCTCAGGCTACTGAACGGTTTATCGGTTCGGGTGGCATTCTTGATGTACAGCGACAGCCCACGTTACCTTTTAATGGTTATGCCGATGAGGTGGCATCGTTATATCGGGGTATGGATCTTCGGGAGTATTTTTAGTGAGGTTGACCGCAAAACAGATAACCGGCCTGAAAGTGCTGCTGCATCTCGCCGGTTTTTTACCCCTGCTATGGCTCTTTTGGGCCGCGCAGCATGGCGGGTTGGGTGCCGACCCGGGAAAAGATATCCAGCACTTTACGGGCATTACCGCGCTAAAGTTTTTGCTTGCTACTCTGCTGGTATCCCCGCTTGCACGCTATGCAAAGCAGCCTTTGTTGTTTCGTACCCGGCGGTTGTTAGGTTTATGGTGCTTTGCATGGGCCACACTGCATATGGCCAGCTATGCTCTGCTGGAACTGGGTATACAAAATCTGGGATTGTTGGGTCGTGAACTGGTTTCACGCCCATGGCTAACCCTGGGCATGACCGGTTGGATTATCTTATTCCTGTTGACGTTGACCTCCACGCAAGCCGCGCAGCGTAAAATGGGCAAACGCTGGCAAACATTGCACAACTACGTCTACCTGGCCGCCATTTTGCTACCGCTGCATTACCTGTGGTCGGTAAAAGTGTTATCACCGCTTCCTATTATCTACGCCATCTGTTTTGTGGTTCTGTTGGCTTTTCGCTATAAAAAGCTTTTACGAAAAACCAGGTATAAAGGTGTGTTTATGAAAAGTGAGTGAATCACGGTAAACTTCTTAACCACACCTAAACAGAACGAGAACAAAAAATGAGTAACAATGATAATTACCATCAGCTCACCCGCACGTTCCAGCGGCTCTCTCGCTTCTCCCACCTCTCGGCAATCGCCAGTTGGAACATGTTTACCATGATGCCGTCAGGAGGAAGCAAAGCCCGCGGCGAAGCGCTGGCCGAGCTGAGCGTGCTTGAACACCAACTGTTAACCGATCCGAAAGTGGCAAGGTGGATCTCCGCAGCGCAACATGAAGACCTCAACGATGTAGAACAGGCGAACCTGCGCGAAATGTCGCGACTGCATCACCAGGCATCCTTGTTGCCGGAATCGTTGGTAGAAGCAAAATCACTTGCGGGAAGCCGCTGCGAGCATGCCTGGCGTAGCCAGCGACCGGCAAATGACTGGGAAGGATTTTCCGAAAACCTGAAAGAGGTTGTGAAGTATAGCCGCGAAGAAGCCCGACTGCGCGCAGAAGCTAAAGGCTGTTCGCCGTATGACGCGTTACTGGACATCTTTGAACCGGGAATGACCAGCGCGCAGTTGGATGACCTTTTCGCGGACGTTAAAACCTGGCTACCCGACCTGCTAAACAAGGTAGTGGCAAAGCAATCTCAACAGTCGCTCATCGCCCCGGTAGGCCCCTTCCCAACAGCTGTACAGCGAGAGTTGGGTCTTGAAACAATGGCACAGCTAGGTTTCGACTTTACCGCTGGTCGGCTGGATATCAGTGCACATCCCTTCTGTGGCGGCGTACCAGAAGATGTTCGCATTACCACCCGCTATGATGAAAACGAATTGCTCAGCGCGCTGTTTGGCGTGATCCATGAAACCGGTCACGCCCGCTATGAGCAAAATCTTCCGCGTAACTGGTCAGGGCAACCTATCGCTCTGGCACGTTCCACCGCCATTCATGAGTCCCAGAGTCTGTTCTTTGAGATGCAACTGGGACGCAGTAAAGCCTTTCTGACACGGTTAATTCCTGCTGTAACGCGCTACTTTGGCGATCAGGCTGCATTTGAAGAAAGCAATTTCATCGCCTGGAACCAGCAGGTCAAACCCGGGTTTATCCGTGTTGATGCCGACGAGGTGAGCTATCCCGCTCACGTGATCCTGCGTTATGAAATCGAACGTGCGCTCATTAATGGCGATATTGAAGTGGATGATATCCCGGCATTGTGGAATGAGAAAATGCAGGCCTGGCTGGGGCTGTCAACGATCGGAAACTATCGTAACGGTTGTATGCAGGATATTCACTGGACCGACGGCGGCTTTGGCTACTTCCCTTCCTATACCTTGGGCGCTATGTATGCGGCGCAGTTGTTCAGTGCCGCTAACCGCGCATTACCTGATTTGAATCAGTCTATTGCGCAAGGTGAGTTTGGTCCCCTGTTTGACTGGTTACGTCAGAACATCTGGCAGCATGGCAGCCGTTTCACCACTGAACAGCTTATTACCCAGGCCACCGGAGAGCCGCTTAGCAGCCGTTATTTCCGCGCCCACCTGGAAGCCCGCTATTTGTAATCTCATACCGTGAGTCATTGTACATATCGTTACACGCCGATACCAATGACTCACGGAAGCCCTGTGATTACAGCGATATAGTTATTTCAACGGCCCCGCAGTGGGGTTGAATGAAAAACCAAATCGAGGGTATGAGAATGAAAAAAGTATTAGCTCTGGTTGTTGCCGCTGCTATGGGTCTGTCTTCTGCTGCATTTGCTGCTGAAACAACTGCTACAACCGCTCCGGCTGCTGCAGCAACCACTAAAGCTGCGCCGGCAAAAACCACGCATCATAAAAAACAGCACAAAGCAGCGCCGCAGAAAGCACAGGCTGCCAAGAAACACGCTAAAAAATCCACCACAAAACCGGCTGTAGAACAGAAAGCACCAGAGCAGAAAGCTCAGGCTGCTAAAAAACACACCAAAAAAGCGGCAACCAAACCAGCTGCAGAACAAAAAGCGCCAGAGCAGAAAGCTCAGGCCGCTAAAAAACACACCAAAAAAGCAGTAAAACACGACACTGCTAAACCAGCAGCTCAACCTGCAGCATAACGCATTTGTAGTCACTATGGCGTCCCCCACGCCATAGCATACGGCGCTAGATCGACCTGATGTAGCGCCGCCTTTCGGAGGGTAAAATGGTGTCACATTACCGCTTTGAGTTAATTCTTATTACGCTGATAATTTGCGCCATCATCGCCATGCGTTTTTATCTTGCCTGAATGTAGTTATCTGATTTTACTCCCACTTTCACGTCGTCCCGTCTATAGTATTAACTGAGGGTTTGCTGTTAATAATCATAATTCCCCACCAGAGCGTGATATGCATAAAACCATTGCTGTATTACTGGGTTCACTTTGTTTACTTCCTGTCGTTGCGCATGCAGACAAGCCTGCAACGGACAGCGCTGAAGCAGAAAATATAAAAACGCTGTTTTTTGGTCATGACGATCGCATAAAGGTGACTGACCCTACACAATCACCGTGGGACGCTATCGGGCAACTGGAAACCGCCAGCGGTAACCTGTGTACCGCCACGCTCATTTCGCCACATCTGGCCCTAACGGCCGGACACTGTCTACTCACCCCCCCGAAAGGTAAGCCAGACAAAGCCGTCGCATTGCGTTTCGTGTCTAAAAAGGGTCTCTGGCGCTATGAAATCCACGACATTGAAGGCCGGGTTGCGCCCTCACTTGCCAAACGTTTAAAAGCCGATGGTGATGGCTGGATAGTGCCGCCTGCCGCAGCCCCGTGGGATTTTGGTCTGGTGGTGCTGCGTAATCCGCCGTCTGGCATCACACCGCTGCCACTGTTTGATGGCGACAAGGACGCGTTAACCGCGGCGCTAAAAACTGCAGATCGTAAAGTCACGCAGTCGGGCTATCCGGAAGATCATCTGGACGACCTGTACACACATCAGGATTGTGTGGTGACCGGCTGGGCGCAGAATACCGTCTTGTCACACCAGTGCGACACGCTCCCGGGCGACAGCGGTTCGCCATTGATGTTGCAGACAGAGTCTGGCTGGCAGTTGATTGGTGTGCAAAGCTCCGCTCCAGCAGCCAAAGATCGCTGGCGGGCAGATAATCGCGCCATATCCGTGACCGGTTTTCGCGAGAAGCTGGAAGCGTTAGCGCAGGAATAACACATGCTGCCCGCATTAACGGGCAGCATGGATATCAGGCAAGTTTTATCATTATCATTCCGGCCAGCAGCAGTATCACGCCGATCCAGCCCTTATTATTCAGACGCTGACCAAACAGCACCCAACCTGCCGCTAACGTCGCGGCAATACCGAATCCGCCCCACAGGGCATAAGCCACCGAAAGATCGATACCTTTTACCGCCTGCGACAGCGCGCTAAAGGCTGCTAACACGGCAGCTAACGACAGCACGCCATAAATCTTGCGGCGAAAACCATCGGAAAATTTCAAAAAGACGTTAGCGACGATTTCCAGCACGATAGCCATACCCAGCCAGGCACCGTGAACCCATTCAAACTGTTGCATGGGTCACCTCTTTGCCTGGTTTAACAGGCTTTCGGGTGCCGGATTTAATCAGCACAATGCCGACCACCAGTGAAGCCAGTCCTGCCACCTTCAATGTGGACAAGGTTTCGTCAAATAACAGCACGCTAAACAGCGTAATAAATAAAATACCGATCCCTTCCCACAGGGCATAGGCCACACCAAGGGCAATTTTTTTAACGGCAAAACTGAGAAAAATATACGATAAGGCGATCATTACCAGCATTAAAATAAAGCCCGAATTACCATGGCCGACGCTTGCCCATTTCATTGAAAGCGTACCAGTAATTTCAGCCGCGATGGCCAGACCTAATAATATCCAGTAAAACATGATGCTTCTCCTGCTTGAGAATATAGTCCTTTGGGCCTACTGCATGCAGTAAACCAAAAAATAAAATTAGTTAGCTCAGCGCACAGCGCCAGCTCAGGCAGAAGAAGGGACTAAAGCGCGTTGCGCCAGTGTTGCTCACCCGCAAGCAAGAAAGTGGAAGAGGTACGAAGAAGTGAAGGTAAACGCAAAAACATCCTGAACATATTGTCCATAATATTACAATTATCCGCAGTGTTGCTTCTCATCATCGCGGATGATAATTGTCCTCGGTAGTTAAACACAGATGATTTGTATCATAGCTTCAATACGAACTCAAAGTCTTTTCACTTCTTTACCTGCCCCGTTTGATTTTTGTTATAACGGCTCGACGCAAATCACACTATTATTCAGATTCAAAAATCAAAAACGCAGGAATACACATGGCGAAACCGATCATCACGCTTAACGGTCTAAAAATAGTCATTATGCTGGGCATGCTGGTTATCATTCTGAGCGGCATTCGCTTTGCCGCAGATATCATCGTCCCCTTTATTCTGGCGTTATTTATAGCCGTTGTGCTGAACCCCGTGGTGCAGCGGATGGTCAAGATTCGCATACCGCGCGTATTTGCGGTGTCATTGCTCATCGTTATTATTGTAATGCTAATGGTACTGCTGTTAGCGTATTTAGGTACATCCTTAAATGAGCTTGCGCGTACGCTACCGCAATATCGCTCTTCACTGGTTATTCCACTAAAAAATCTTGAACCATGGTTACAACGCGCAGGGATCGGCGTTTCCGTGGATGAGCTCGTCAAATATATCGATCCAAACGCGGCAATGACGCTGGTGACCAATTTGCTGGCGCAGCTTTCGAATGCTATGTCATCGATCTTTTTACTGCTACTGACGGTAGTTTTTATGCTGCTGGAAGTACCGCAACTGCCCAACAAACTAAAACAAATGATGAGTCGCCCCATTGAAGGTATGGCGGCGATTCAACGCGCCATCGACAGCGTCTCTCACTATCTGGTGCTTAAAACGGCAATCAGCATTGTGACCGGGTTGGTCGCCTGGGGCATGCTTGCTGCATTGGATGTGCGCTTTGCCTTTGTCTGGGGATTACTGGCCTTCGCCCTGAACTACATCCCTAATATCGGTTCGGTATTGGCGGCCATTCCCCCTATTGCTCAGGTGCTGGTATTTAGCGGCCTTTACGATGCGCTGGTGGTTCTGACCGGCTATCTGGTCATCAACCTGGTATTCGGGAATATCCTCGAGCCGCGGATCATGGGGCGTGGACTTGGACTGTCTACGCTGGTGGTTTTTTTGTCGTTAATCTTCTGGGGCTGGCTGCTCGGCCCTGTTGGGATGCTGCTTTCTGTTCCGCTAACCATCATTGTGAAAATCGCGCTAGAGCAAACCAATGGCGGTCAAAGCATTGCAGTGTTACTGAGCGATCTCAACAAAGAGTAAAATGCAAAACGGCCTCCGCAGAGGCCGTCTTAGTTTTCACTGACGATTACAACGCTTTCAGAATCGCATCCACGCTGGCTTTGGCATCGCCAAACAGCATATGGGTGTTTTCTTTAAAGAACAGTGGGTTCTGCACACCAGCATAGCCCGTGTTCATCGAACGTTTGAACACGATGACGTTCTGCGCTTTCCATACTTCAAGCACCGGCATACCGGCGATCGGGCTGTTTGGGTCATCCTGTGCCGCCGGGTTTACCGTATCGTTGGCACCAATCACCAGCACGGTATCGGTATCGGCGAAATCATCGTTGATCTCGTCCATTTCCAGCACGATGTCATAAGGGACTTTGGCTTCCGCCAGCAGTACGTTCATATGACCGGGCAAACGCCCTGCTACCGGGTGAATACCGAAGCGCACTTTGATGCCGCGTGCGCGCAGTTTCTCGGTGATTTCCGCGACCGGATACTGTGCCTGAGCCACTGCCATGCCGTAGCCCGGGGTGATGATCACGGAGTGCGAGTTCTTCAGCATTTCTGCTGTGTCTTCCGCAGTAATCTCACGGTGTTCACCGACTTCTTCATCTGATCCGGTAGAAGAACCGTCAGAACCAAAGCCACCTGCAATAACGCTGAAAAATGAACGGTTCATCGCCTTACACATAATGTAAGACAGGATCGCACCAGAAGAACCGACCAGCGCACCGGTAACGATCAGCAGATCGTTGCTTAGCATAAAGCCCGCCGCTGCAGCAGCCCATCCTGAATAGGAGTTGAGCATTGAAACGACCACCGGCATATCCGCACCACCGATGGAGGCCACCAGATGCCAGCCAAAAGCCAGTGCAATTATGGTCATCACCAGCAGCGCCAGAACCTGCAGGCCCACGCTTTCGGTACGGACAAACACCACCAGCAGCAGGAAAGAAACAACCAGCGCCGCCAGATTCATTTTGTGACGATTCGGCAGCATCAGCGGTTTAGAGGAGATCTTGCCGCGCAGTTTGCCAAAGGCCACCACAGAACCGGTAAAGGTTACCGCACCGATGAAGATACCCAGGAACACTTCCGTCAGGTGAATGTTCACCAGAATCGGCTCCAGGCCCGTATCGTGATACAGGTAGCTGTTGAAGCCCACCAGTACCGCTGCCAGACCAACGAAGCTGTGCAGAATTGCCACCAGCTCCGGCATCTCGGTCATCTCAACTTTCTTCGCCAGACGAATACCAATCGCGCCGCCGATGATCATCGCCACCAGGATCCACGCAACATTGCCGGTATCCGGGCCAAAAATCGTGGCAATCAGCGCAATCGCCATCCCGGCGATACCGTAGTTGTTACCCTGCTGAGAGGTTTCGTGTTTCGAAAGCCCCGCCAGACTAAAAATAAACAGGATCGCGGCAACAATGTATGCAGCTGTAACTAATCCTCCAGACATATGTTACCCCTTAGTTTTTCCGGAACATTTTCAGCATGCGCTGAGTCACGGTGAAGCCACCGAAAATATTAATGCTGGCAATAAGCACCGCGATAAAGCTCAGGAAACTCACCCAGCCACCCTGGCCAATTTGCAATAACGCCCCAACCACGATAATCCCTGAGATGGCGTTAGTCACAGACATCAACGGTGTATGCAACGCATGTGACACATTCCAGACCACGTAGTAACCCACCACGCAGGAAAGCGCGAACACCGTAAAGTGACCAAGGAACTCTTTCGGCGCAACATCGGCGAGCCAGCCAAACAAAATCACCACCAGCGCCATCAGTGCATATTTGCGCCACGGAGAGACAGGTTTTTTCTCTTCTTTCGGTGCAGGTGCGGCTTTTGGCGCAGCCTGCGGCTGAGCAGAAACCTGGATAGGCGGCGCAGGCCAGGTGATTTCACCCTCGCGAACCACCGTGACACCGCGAACAACCACGTCGTCAAAATCGACGGTGATATTGCCGTCTTTCTCTTTGCACAACAGTTTGAGCAGGTTGACGAGGTTGGTGCCGTAAAGCTGGGAAGATTGCGTTGGCAAACGGCCAGGCAGGTCGGTATAGCCGATAACCTTCACCCCGTTCTCGGTGGTTGTCACCTGATTAGGCACGGTATATTCGCAGTTACCGCCGTTTTGCGCGGCAAGATCGACAATTACGCTGCCCGCTTTCATCGAATCGACCATTTCACGGGTGATCAGTTTCGGGGCCGGTTTGCCCGGGATCAGCGCAGTGGTAACGATAATGTCGACGTCTTTCGCCTGCGCAGCGAAGAGTTCCATTTCGGCTTTGATGAACGCCTCGGACATCACTTTGGCATAACCATCACCGCTGCCCGCTTCTTCTTTAAAGTCCAGTTCAAGGAACTCGGCGCCCATGCTCTGCACTTGTTCCTTCACTTCCGGACGGGTATCAAAAGCACGCACGATAGCGCCCAGGCTGTTTGCCGCACCGATCGCCGCAAGACCTGCCACACCCGCACCAATCACCATGACCTTGGCAGGTGGAACCTTGCCTGCGGCGGTGATCTGGCCGGTGAAGAAGCGACCGAATTCATGTGCAGCTTCAACAATAGCGCGATACCCGGCGATGTTCGCCATTGAGCTCAAAGCATCCAGCGACTGTGCGCGCGAAATACGCGGCACGGAGTCCATCGCCATAACTGTCACGTTTCGCTCTGCAAGCTTTTGCAACAGTTCAGGGTTTTGCGCGGGCCAAAGAAAGCTCACCAGCGTCGTGTCCGGATTGAGTAACGGAATTTCCGCCTCCTCCGGCGCATTGACCTTCAGGATGATCTCTGACTGCCAGACTGCATTTCCATCAACAATTTCTGCGCCTGCTTGTACAAACGCCTTATCGTCAAAACTCGCCAGTTGACCTGCACCGCTTTCAACCGCGACGCTGAAACCTAACTTAAGCAGCTGCTCAACCGTCTTCGGCGTGGCTGCAACGCGGGTTTCATTGGTTAACCGTTCTCTTGGTATGCCAATTCGCATAATGTTCCCTTCCATCTGTAATTATGATGATGGTTTATCAATGTTCGCACGAGGCATGCGCGCACTCTCGAGAGAGGTCAGTGTTACCTCAATAAAATAAAACAGTAACAAACTCTGTATAACCTACTGAAAATGACGCCTGTGATCTAGCGCCAAAAAACAGTATTTATTATGAAATTCGCAAAATAGAGATGAATCGAACCTCAGACAGATAAAATGCCCTAAAAATAGCCCACAAAGGCTGATAATTCGCTTAAGCGAAGCGGCAAAACATGATTACGTACCTGCCAAAAACAATTAATTAACATTAAATTAACTTATGAAATTCAACTGCTTTATCAGTTTTGCTCACCAAACGCCGAATTTTTCGGCATATCACTAAATGTTATCGATATTGTTAAGCCAGGTGGCACGATGAGTGAAAAATGACGCAGACACTGACGCAATTTAAATGCAATAATCAGCGACGTTTCTAGTCAATAACAATACCAGTACCTGGTTTGCGCAAGGCGAAGGATTATTTTTATGAAGCTTAAGAACACTCTCCTGGCGTCCGCACTTATTTCTGCGACTGCTTTTTCTGTCAATGCAGCGACAGAATTGACGCCGGAGCAAGCGGCTGCCCTGAAACCCTATGACCGCATTGTGGTCACCGGTCGTTTTAATGCTATCGGTGATGCAGTTGCTGCCGTATCACGCCGTGCAGATAAAGACGGTGCAGCCTCCTTTTATGTTGTTGATACTTCAGATTTTGGCAGCGGCGGTAACTGGCGCGTTGTTGCCGACGTCTATAAAGCTGACGCTGAAAAAGCGGAAGCGTCAAAAAACCGTATCATTAACGGCATTATGGAATTGCCTAAAGATCAGGCCGTTCTGATTGAACCTTACGATACCGTTACGGTACAGGGTTTCTACCGTAGCCAGCCTGAAGTAAACGATGCAATCACCAAAGCTGCGAGAGAGAAAGGTGCATATTCCTTCTATATCGTGCGCCAGGTCGATGCCAACCAGGGCGGCAACCAGCGTATTACCGCATTCATCTACAAAGCTGATGCGAAAAAACGCGTCGTGCAAAGCCCTGATGCAATCCCAGCAGATTCTGATGCCGGACGCGCCGCATTAGCAGCAGGTGGCGAAGCCGCGAAGAAAGTTGAGATCCCAGGCGTTGCGACTACCGCTTCTCCGAGTGCTGAAGTCGGTCGCTTCTTCGAAACGCAATCCACCAAAGGCGGACGTTACACTGTCACGCTACCGGATGGAACCAAAGTTGAAGAACTGAACAAAGCGACCGCCGCCATGATGGTACCGTTCGACAGCATCAAGTTCACCGGTAACTACGGCAACATGACGGAAGTTTCTTATCAGGTAGCAAAACGCGCTGCGAAAAAAGGCGCGAAGTATTATCACATCACCCGCCAGTGGTCAGAACGTGGTAACAACGTGACGATCAGCGCCGATCTGTATAAGTAATACCCAATGTATTATCAGGTCTACAGTCCTTGTAGACCTGATAATTTCGCGCAGTTCTGCTCCCAGACAAAACAAAAACAGCAGTATTAAGACGACTTTTCACACTATTAGTCACAAATCTCTCTATCCCCATTGCATGCGTTCTCTTCTCTCCGTAAAATCCCGCGCCTTAGTGGCTTTCACCATTTTTATGCGGTTTGCCAAAATAATTATTCTCTCACTCTCGTTTTTGTAACTGGATACAAATGGAAAAGAAATTGGGTCTGAGCGCACTGACCGCGCTGGTTTTAAGCTCAATGCTCGGCGCTGGCGTTTTCAGCCTGCCACAAAACATGGCGGCAGTAGCCAGCCCGGCTGCATTACTGATTGGTTGGGCGATTACCGGTGCGGGTATTCTTTTGCTCGCCTTTGCCATGCTGATCCTGACGCGTATCCGTCCTGAACTGGATGGCGGTATTTTTACCTATGCGCGTGAAGGTTTTGGCGAGCTGATTGGCTTCTGCTCCGCGTGGGGATACTGGCTGTGTGCCGTTATCGCCAACGTTTCGTATCTGGTCATTGTCTTCTCTGCACTCAGCTTCTTTACCGACACGCCTGAGTTACGTCTGTTTGGCGACGGTAATACCTGGCAGTCGATTGTGGGCGCATCGATGCTGCTGTGGATCGTACACTTCCTTGTGCTGCGCGGTGTGCAAACGGCAGCCAGTATTAACCTGGTCGCGACGCTGGCGAAATTACTGCCGCTGGGTCTGTTTATCGTGCTGGCGTTCATGCTGTTTAAGCTCGACACCTTTACTCTCGATTTTACCGGCGTAGCATTGGGCGTTCCCGTCTGGGAGCAGGTCAAAAACACCATGCTCATCACCTTGTGGGTATTCATCGGTGTGGAAGGCGCGGTGGTGGTTTCTGCCCGTGCCAGAAACAAACGCGATGTCGGACGCGCCACGCTGCTGGCGGTACTTGCCGCACTGGGCGTTTACCTGCTGGTCACCCTGCTGTCTCTGGGCGTTGTCGCACGTCCCGAACTGGCGGAGATCCGTAACCCGTCAATGGCCGGTCTGATGGTTAAAATGATGGGACCATGGGGCGAAATTATTATCGCCGCAGGTCTGATTGTTTCCGTGTGCGGCGCCTATCTAAGCTGGACGATTATGGCGGCAGAAGTGCCGTTCCTCGCCTCCACGCACAAAGCGTTTCCGCGCATTTTTGCGCGACAGAACGCGCAAGGCGCGCCATCGGCGTCGCTATGGCTGACCAACATCTGCGTACAGCTCTGCCTGGTGCTGATCTGGCTTACTGGTTCCGACTACAATACGTTATTGACTATCGCCTCAGAGATGATTCTGGTGCCCTATTTGCTGGTCGGCGCATTTCTGTTAAAAATTGCTACCCGTCCGATTCATAAGGCTGTCGGTATCGGGGCGAGTATTTATGGCATATGGTTATTGTATGCGTCAGGTCCGATGCACCTGCTGCTGTCCGTAGTGCTGTATGCGCCAGGACTGCTGGTTTTCCTTTATGCCCGTAAAACGCACGCGCATGAAAACGTATTAAAACGCCAGGAGATGGCGCTGATCGGCCTGCTGCTTGTTGCTGCTGTGCCGGCTACCTGGATGCTGATGGGGTAACGTTATACCCATCGTTCGCGACATATGGAGATTACGATGGGTAAAAAAAACCCTTTGCCAATTCTTATCACCGGAGGTGGTCGTCGTATCGGCCTCGCCGTCGCATGGCACTTTCTGAACCAAAAACAGCCAGTTATCGTCAGCTACCGTACGCACTATCCTGCCATTGACGGCCTGCGAGAAGCGGGCGCGATTTGTATCCCTGCTGACTTTTCCACGGATGAAGGCGTGCTGTCCTTTGCTGATGAGGTCAAAGCTCAGACAGATGGCTTGCGTGCTATTGTGCATAATGCCAGTGCCTGGCTTGCAGAAAAGCCTGGTACACCGCTGACCGATGTGCTGTCAGCCATGATGCAGATTCATGTCAATACGCCCTACCTGCTCAACCACGCACTGGAAAGATTACTACGCGGTCATGGACACGCAGCCAGCGATATAATCCATTTTACTGATTATGTTGTGGAGCGCGGCAGCGACAAGCATATTGCTTATGCTGCCAGCAAAGCGGCGCTGGATAATATGACCCGCTCGTTCGCGCGCAAACTGGCACCGGAAGTGAAAGTGAACGCGATTGCCCCTTCACTTATCCTGTTTAACGAGGGTGATGATGCAGAGTATCGCCAGCAGGCACTGAACAAATCACTGATGAAAACCGCGCCAGGTGAAAAAGAGGTCATTGATTTAATTGACTATCTGTTAACCAGCTGTTTTGTCACCGGACGTAGTTTTGCCCTTGATGGCGGGCGTCATCTGCGTTAGTGCAGTTTGATCCAACAAAAGATCAGCAACCACGCGCTCAGGCTCCAGCACACCACTGATCCGCCGAGCGCAACGGGTAAGCGCATAAATCCGGTGAAATACCACAGCGAAACGAGGTAGACAAAATAGGGAATAATCGACCACATGCTGAATATGATGGTTGTACGTAACGCCTCGATCCCACGTTCACTGGCCACGATATAGTGGGCAATCAACGCAAACGTCGGGAACAACGGAATTAATCCGGCAATATAGTAATTCTTTGTTTTCGCCAGCAAGCCAATCAACACCACCACCAGCGCACCGAGCGCCGCTTTTATAACGAGTCCCATCACTCTGCCTTAACACATCAATAACATTAGCCCCTAGCATAACGGAAGCGTTCTTGTTTAGAAAAGATTAATGGAAGGAAAAACCAGGGCGGTGTATGTTGGCGTTTTATATTCAAAAATTAATGATATGAACACCATCGTATTTGTTGAAGATGATCCCGAAGTTGGCTCACTGATTGCAGCCTATTTGGCCCGGCATGATATTGAGGTTATCCTTGAACCTCGTGGTGATTTGGCCGAGGAGAAAATCCTGCACGTTCAACCCGATCTGGTGTTATTAGATATCATGCTGCCGGGCAAAGACGGGATGACTATCTGCCGAGATTTACGCGGACGCTGGCAAGGCCCGATTGTCCTGCTCACCTCGCTGGACAGCGACATGAACCATATCCTGGCACTGGAAATGGGTGCTTGTGACTATATTCTGAAAACCACGCCGCCAGCGGTGCTGCTGGCTCGCCTGCGTCTGCACCTGCGTCAGAATGAGCACTCAACCCAGTCTAAAGGCATTCAATCGGCGACCATCACACCGCACACAACGCTGCGCTTCGGCACACTCACTATCGACCCAACCAACCGCTCCGTGCTGCTCGGCGGCGAGCAAGTTTCTCTTTCCACCGCTGATTTTGAATTACTGTGGGAGTTGGCAACCCATGCCGGGCAGATTATGGACCGCGATGCGTTGCTTAAGAACCTGCGCGGCGTAAGCTATGACGGCATGGATCGCAGCGTAGATGTCGCGATTTCCCGGTTACGCAAAAAACTGCTCGATAACGCGACTGAACCTTATCGAATCAAAACAGTGCGCAATAAAGGTTATCTCTTTGCCCCCCACGCCTGGGACGACGAGCCACAGAAGTAATGCCACCGGGCCGATCTCATCGTTCGGCTGGATTATTCACAATACGTTACACTGTCACTTAAAATCGTCTACAGAACAGGCATACAAACGCCATCCGACGCCGTTCCACACTTTTTGTGTGGCTGTTACCCTCCCCCCTCCCTATAATCCGTCGCGGTCCTGAACCCTTATGGTTCATCGGTTTTTTCGCACTAACAAAACTCTTTCCGGCATTTCAGGTGCTGAATGAGGCAAGAGGCTACAATATGTTCGTTTCGCTCGCGTATATCGCGTTCTTTTTGGTTTGTTCATGGGCAATTTTCAGAATCAACCAAAAAAGTCACTCTCTTTCAAAAAGCGTCTTCATCGCTATTTTTACGGGTGCCGTTATCGGTTTATCCCTGCATCTCATTGCTGCTGACGAAAGAAAAACAGTTATCGACTGGTACAATGTTATCGGCAACGGCTATGTGAATTTACTGAAGCTGGTTGCGGTACCGCTGATTTTCATCTCTATTCTCTCAGCCATTAATAAGCTCGAAAACAGCGCTGGCATTGGGAAAATGTCGTTAACCATCGTCGGATGCATGCTCTGTCTGGTAATGATTGCCGGTTTTATTGGGCTGTTGACTGCGCATGTATTAGGCCTTGACGCCAGTGCGTTTGTTCATATGCAGTCCACGCTGACGGCAGACGATGTAAATAAAACAGCCGCCATTTCACTGCCTAAACTGGTTACATCTCTGATCCCCACGAATATCTTCCTCGATCTAACAGGGGCCAGAAGCGTTTCCGTCATTGGCATTGTTATTTTCACCCTACTTGCCGGCGTGGCATTATTAAAGGTCAAACAGGACGCCCCGCAAGAAGGTGAAAAATTAAGTGCTGGCATTAACGCTATCCAGATTTGGGTGATGAAAATGGTGCGTATCGTTATTGCTCTCACCCCTTATGGTGTGATGGCATTAATGGCAGGCGTATTTTCCGCGTATCGATTTGAACAATTTGCAAGTCTGTTAGGCTTTATTGCTGCCTGTTACCTTGCGATTCTGATGATGTTTATCGTCCACGCACTGATACTGGTTCTGAGCGGTAATAATCCCGTTCACTATTTTAAAACTGTCTGGTCAGTTTTAACCTTTGCATTTGTTTCACGCAGCAGTGCAGCATCTATTCCACTGGCTATTTCCGCACAAGAAAAATTTGGCGTGCAAAACACCATTGCCAACATTGCGGCTTCATTCGGCTCCAGCATGGGTCAAAATGGCTGTGCCGGGATCTATCCAGCTATTATGGTGGCGATGATTGCTCCAACAATTGGGATTGATCCGCTATCAGTACATTTTTTGCTCGCCATGCTACCTGCGATTGCGCTGGGTTCTATTGGGGTGGCGGGTGTAGGCGGTGGCGGAACATTTGCTGCGCTGATCGTCCTTTCAACACTGAACTTCCCGGTCGCGCTGGTGGGGATTTTCATTGCTATCGAGCCTGTCGCCGATATGGCCAGAACGGCATTAAACGTGAACGGTTCGATGATGTCTGGCGTGCTGGCTAACAGGCTCCTGAAAAAGAGTGCTGAAAAACCACAACCCGTGAACGCGAATTAGTCAGTCCTAAAAAGATCAAAGCCTTCCTGTTGCTGGAAGGCTTTCTTTTGTGTCAACTAAACGTCAGCCCGTCGTATTTTTTCCAACGGTAATTTACGGCAGAGATAATCCAGCAGCCGATAAAGACGCCAATAATCACAAAACCGACATTCCCCATATGGTCACTTAAATTGCTGACGGTATCCCACAAACCACCCTGAAGCGAAAACGCGTCAGAGAGAAGCCCCAGCGCCTCCAGTCCGCCAATAAATAGCGCCACAATCACGGAAGTCCCGGTAATGGTCATATTGTAATAGAGCTTGCGTTGCGGCTTATTGAACGCCCATCCGTAGGCCTCAACCATCAGAATACTGTCGAGACAATCAATTAACGCCATACCGCAGGTAAACAGCGCCGGGAACACGAGAATTGACCAAACCGACATGCCACTGGACGCGCTTGAAGCAGAAATTCCCAGCAAAGAAATTTCAGTGGCGGTATCAAAACCCAGACCAAAAAGAAAACCGACAAAATACATATGCCAGTCTTTGCCTACCAACCGAAACGCTGAGCGGAAAAGCCAGTTCAGAGGACCTGAAACTGTAATGTCTTCCGTGGTGCCATCGTAAGTACCGGTGCGTTTAAGATGGCGGAATGCCTTCCAGACCTGGCAGAAAATAATGAGATTAATGGTAGCCAGAATCAGCAAAAACGCGGCAGAAACCGAAGTTCCTATCAGACCGCCGACATTCTGAAACCATGCCATATGTTGCTTAAACACGCTGGTGGTCAGTGCAATGCCAATGCTTGCCAGTACCACAATGGTGGAGTGCCCCAAAGAAAACCAGGCTCCCGTCGTCAGGGCGCGTTTTTTCTGCTGCATGAGTTTACGTGTAGCGCTGTCTATCGCGGCGATATGATCGGCATCGACAGCATGGCGTAAACCGTAGCACCACGCAATCAGACTCAGTGCAAGCAATGACGTGTTGTTGCTAAACGCGGTGAAAGCCCACAGCCACGCCACGATGTTTGCCCCGATGAGTAAGACCATCAACAAAAGAATATTCGGGCGTTTTTTAAATAATGAAAACAATGCGTTCATTGTTTCCCGCCAATTAAATTTGAGCTAAACAACACACCACCACTCACTGATTAATTAATATAACGTTTATCAGGCTAATGATAACTCTTAAGAATTACTAACCCAGTGTCGTAGATCAAAGTTGATTATCACCTGAAGCAAGTTCCGCCATCGCTAGCTCCGCAATACGCAGAGGTACCGTTGCGCTGTCCCCCTCTTGCAGAAACCAGACGGACGACAACCCACACCAGGCAACAATCCACATCAGCAAACGTTGCCGTTCAATTCTTGCGATTTCAGACACAATGTTGACTCGTTGTGTGAATGTTTCCGGCTCAATGGCAACAGGTCTGGTGGGTTCGGCAAGATCAGGGTTAGTAAAAATATTGGCGTAATCAAAGCCACGCTCGCCTAGCAGCCCTTTGGGATCGATAGCCAGCCATCCTCTCGTTCCGAAATCAAGAATATTGCCGTGGTGTAGGTCACCGTGTAATACGACTTCATCATGGGGTGAAGATAGCAGTACATTTGCCACCACTGCACAACGCGTCAGGATACCGCCATGCTTTTTCGCGGCAGGAGCCAGATCGCTAAACCAATGGTGTAGAGGTGTTAACGCTGGCGTAGACGCATTCCGGGAGAAATGGAGTCTACTGGCAGCATGGCAAATAATGCGACAAGCCTGCGCATCGTTACCAGTCCAGGACATGTCCGCTAAAGACCCTGTCCCTGTCGCACGTTCCAGCAGAATCGCCCCTGCTGCATGAGCAAGTACTTTCGCTGCGCCATTTCCGTTCCACCAGACCATGAGTTCACAGCCGATCCGTTCACTGTCATCGTCGGTGATTTTAAGTATGGCTTTCTGACCGTCCCTGATGACCACTACAGGCAAAAGCTGTGATGTGTGTGTTTCAACCGGTTCACCATCTGGAGTGAGTCCCCAACGGTTGAGCCAGGTGTTGAACAGGCGATTTTCCAAACAATATCCTCATTTTTCTCTGGAAGATGGTAACCAAAAGGATCCGTGTCGGCATTATTCCTGTTTTCTTTTGGTTGAGCTACAACCTCCCACAGCCGTCATCACTGACTTAACGGGTTGAGCACTAACAGGCACATCCTTGTGTATCTGTGTGCCATGCTGACTGTGTTCGGTAAATAAGGAGGACACGATGATCACGTTATGCAAAACCTGTGGAACATCCTATGAGGTAACTGGTGCCCATCCGGAACAGTGCGATATCTGCCAGGATGAACGCCAGTATGTCCCTGCGAGCGGACAGGAATGGGTCGATTTTACCGCCCTGTGTGCATCGCATACAAATAAGTGGAAGCAACACGACAGTACTCTCCTCAGCATCCGCACCGTTCCTGATTTTGCAATTGATCAGCGCGCGTTTATTCTGCGTACCTCTGAAGGCAATATTTTATGGGACTGCATTGCCTCGCTCGACGATGCCACAAAAACGCTAATAACGTCCCTTGGCGGGCTTAAGGCTATCGCGATATCGCATCCTCATTACTACACCACCATGCAGGACTGGGCTGCAGAATTTAACGCGCCTATTTACCTTCATGCCAGCGACAGAAGGTGGGTAATGCGCGACAGCCCGTGGATTAGATTCTGGGATGGCGACACCATTGAGTTAACCCGTGACGTCACGGTAATACGTCTCGGCGGACACTTTGCTGGCGGCTGCGTCCTGCACTGGGCGCGTGACGAAGGCGTGGTGCTTTCCGGCGACATCGTCCAGGTTACGCCAGGTGCGCATGCCGTCTCTTTTATGTGGAGCTACCCTAATATGCTACCGTTGCCAGCTGCAACGGTCAGCAACATTACCCAGAGACTGAGTAAAGTGAAATTTAAGCAACTTTACGGCGCATTTGCAGGAAAAGATATTACGCAAAATGCCGATGAAATTGTGCGGCGTTCAGGTGAAAAGTATATTTCCTGCCTCAGATAAACCGGCAGTTTATTCACCAACCAGACTCAGGAAGGTAAAAATGGATAGAACTGATAAACCACGCCCATCACAGAAATACTCACTATCACACTGATAATGAAGTAGGTTTTGAAAGGCTGCTTTTGTGTTTTATGGCGAAAGATTTGTTGACCCGCTATCGCGCCACCCCATCCGCCCACAACGCCAAACACCAGCAATGTGGATTCCGGCACTCTACGCCAGTCCTTGCGTGCCGCCATTTTGTCCACGCCGTATAACAGCAACGTCAGTATGTTGGCGAGTAGAAACCATATGACAAGAGGGTGAGCGGTGAAAATGCAGCCGATCGCTGCAAAAATGAGTAGCGAATAACAACAGCGATTGAGATTCATATTTTCAGTCACAGCACTTTTCAGGAAGTTTCGTCACCCATTATACGCAAGGTCAGTCATCCCTGCCATGGGTGAGAATACCCCTTTTATTTTTATGCCTATATCCCCAGAAATAGCGGAAATTCTCTGGTCTGCGGCGTACCTAACAATTCAAACAAGAGAACCGTTTTCATTATTCTGAACAAATGATAATTTATTAAACCCAAATGGAAAAATTGTTCTGGAGTCACAGGGATGAGAAAATACTCATATCCATATTTGTTTTTTGTCACCGTATTATCTCTCGGCGCAATTTTTCTTTTTTACTGGTGGAAGGTATCGATATACAGAGCGACTTTTCTCTACCCGCTCACATCAAAATACCTCATGCTTATTTCTCTGGCAGTGTCATTTTTAATTACCCTATTTCTGGTAGGTAATGGGATAATGAAAAAAAGTCCCTTCCAAACTTATCTGAAATTATTTGGTAGCATCAGCATTGCCATGGTGCTGTTTTCAGTGATCACAATTATGGCGATAACCTGGTTCATTCCAGGTGTCCCCTCGTCCTATACTGCTCCATACACCTACTCTACAGGAAGTTCTAAAAGCTGTTCGGGGGCTGATGTTGACGATCCGGATCTCGGGACTAACATCAGAATTTGCTATCCCGAAGGTAACTACGAATATAACAACACAATCTATGTTGAGAAACGAAGTAACCTTTTAGGTGCGGTCGTAACATACGCCAGAACAACACCATCCCGATTTTGATTAACTTGCCGCTTACAAAGCAATGCGTTATCAAGCGAAAGGTCATTTCGCCCCCGTAGGGGCCATAAGAATGCAGAAAAGAGTTATACAGTGTACTCTGCCTGGATAAATACGCCAGATGGTGATCAGATAACCTTTCTGATCCGACGCATCGGCAGATACTGCTGTGCCCCTTTTCCCCTGAGGGACACGAGAACTCGCTAACTTATTGAGCGTTCGGTGATTTTTATGAAGAAACTGTTTGTGCAGTTTTACCTCCTGCTGTTTGTCTGCTTTTTGGTGATGACCCTGTTGGTCGGCCTGGTATACAAATTCACCGCAGAACGCGCAGGCAGACAATCGCTCGACGATTTGATGAAAAGCTCGTTGTACCTGATGCGCAGTGAACTACGCGAAATCCCGCCACGCGATTGGGGTAAGACGCTGAAGGAGATGGACTTAAACCTCTCATTTGACCTGCGTGTTGAACCGCTGAATAAGTACACACTGGATGCCCCAACCATGCAGCGTTTGCGCGAAGGCGATATTGTGGCTCTTGACGATCAATACACCTTTATTCAACGCATTCCTCGCAGCCATTATGTGCTGGCAGTCGGCCCGGTTCCTTACCTCTATTTTCTTCATCAAATGCGCCTGCTGGACATCGCGCTGATGGCGTTTATTGCTATCTCACTGGCCTTCCCGGTACTGATCTGGATGCGTCCACACTGGCAAGAAATGCTAAGACTCGAATCCGCCGCACAACGTTTTGGTGAAGGACATCTGAGTGAACGCCTTCATTTTGACAACGGTTCCAGCTTTGAGCGCCTGGGCGTAGCGTTTAACCAAATGGCCGACAATATCAATGCGCTGATCGCCAGTAAAAAACAGCTCATCGATGGTATTGCCCATGAGCTTCGTACTCCGCTGGTACGTTTACGTTACCGGCTGGAAATGAGTGATAACCTCACCGGGCAGGAATCTCAGGCGCTTAATCGTGATATCGGCCAACTGGAAGCGTTGATCGAAGAGTTACTGACCTACGCCCGCCTGGATCGCCCGCAAAATGAACTGAAGCTCAGTGTACCTGACCTGCCTGTTTGGTTGACAACCCATCTGGAGGATGTGCAAAGCGTGAATCCTGGCCGTACGGTGCACTTACGTCATCTCGAAACTGGCGACTACGGCGCGTTGGATATGCGCCTGATGGAGCGGGTCCTGGATAATTTGCTGAACAATGCCCTGCGCTATTGCCAGTCTACAGTGCAAGCCAGTCTGCTGCTGAACGGCAATCAAGCCACGCTGGTAGTGGAAGACGACGGTCCCGGTATTGCACCAGACGCTCGCGAACAGGTTTTTGAACCGTTTGTACGCCTTGACCCCAGCCGTGACCGGGCAACCGGGGGTTGTGGGCTTGGGTTAGCCATCGTCCACTCAATTGCTTTGGCTATGGGGGGGACGGTCGTCTGTGATGAAAGTGAACTTGGCGGTGCCCGGTTTACTTTCCGTTGGCCCGTCTGGCATAACATTCCCGAAATTTCAGCTGCCTGACCTATTCTGCTCGGTGGTCAGGCAGTGGAGGTTGTGCTATAAAAAAGTATGTTGTAACTAAAATGGTAAACCTATGGCCCGTTACGATCTTGTTGACCGCCTGAACGGCACCTTTCGCCAGATGGAACAAGAACTGGCACTTTTGAACGAAAACCTGTTGCAGCAGACGCTGCTGATTGCGCGCGTATTCTCGTTACCGGAAGTGGCTAAAGAGGCAGAGCATGCCCCTCTGCAGAGCATTAATGTTAAGCAGCATTTAGGCAAAGAGGCTGAAGCGCTGGCACTGCTCCATTACCGTCACCTGTTTATTCAGCAGCAGTCCGAAAACCGCAGCAGCAAAGCGGCCGTCCGCCTACCGGGTGTATTGTGCTATCAGGTTGATAACGCGGCGCAATGTACTCTGGAAGAACAAATCCAGCGTATAAACCAGTTGAAAACCACCTTCGAGCGCATTGTTACAGTGGAATCAGGGCTGGCGCCGGCAGCACGTTTCGAATGGGTGCATCGTCATCTGCCAGGGCTGATTACTCTGAATGCCTATCGTACGCTAACTGTAGTCCGCGATCCTGCCACCCTACGATTTGGCTGGGCTAATAAGCACATCATTAAAAACCTGAAACGCGATGAAGTACTGCAGCAACTGGAAAAAAGCCTGACGTCACCGCGCAGCGTACATCCCTGGACACGTGAAGAATGGCAGGAGAAGCTTGAACGCGAATATCAGGATATCGCCGCCTTACCGCAGCAGGCCCGCCTGAAGATCAAAAGGCCGGTAAAAGTGCAGCCTATAGCCCGTGTCTGGTACAAAGGAGAGCAAAAACAGGTGCAATATGCCTGCCCGACGCCGCTGATTGCTTTGCTTAATAACGACAACGGTATGACCGTACCGGATATCGGCGAGTTACTTAATTACGATGCCGAAAACGTTCAGCATCGTTTTAAACCTCAGGCGCAGCCGTTGAGATTGATTATTCCCCGGCTGCACCTGTACGTTGCGGATTAACTGCCTGGCCGCATGCTGCCAACCATCAGCTCCGGGCGTACCCAGCTGTCGAACTCCGCTTCGGTTAGATATCCCAGCGCCAGAGCGGAGGCTTTTAAGGTCAGCCCTTCTTTATGGGCTTTTTTGGCAATTTCAGCCGCTTTATCGTAACCGATATGGGTATTGAGCGCGGTCACCAGCATTAGCGACTCGTTGAGCAGTTGATCGATTCGTTCACGATTAGGCTCAATCCCCGTCGCGCAATGTTCATTGAAGCTTTCCATACCGTCCGCCAGCAGGCGTACCGATTGCAGGAAGTTGTGGATGACCATTGGTCGATAAACGTTGAGCTCAAAGTTACCTGACGCCCCGCCCATGTTGATGGCGACATCGTTGCCCATCACCTGGCAGCAAAGCATAGTCAGCGCTTCACACTGGGTTGGATTGACCTTGCCCGGCATGATCGAGCTGCCCGGTTCGTTTTCCGGAATTGAAATTTCGCCAATACCACACCGGGGACCGGATGCCAGCCAGCGTACATCGTTGGCGATTTTCATCAGCGACGCTGCCAGTCCTTTTAGCGCGCCGTGAGCATGAACCAGGGCATCGCAGGTGGCGAGCGCTTCAAATTTATTCGGTGCGGTAACGAACGGCGCACAGGTGATGACCCGCAGTTCATCCGCAACCCGGCGGGCGTATTCGGGATGAGTGTTCAGTCCGGTACCTACCGCGGTTCCCCCCAACGCCAGCTCCGCCACGTGTGGTAAGCTGTTTTCAATGTGTCTGAGGTTATGTTCTAGCATTGCTACCCAGCCGGAAATCTCCTGGCCAAGCGTAAGTGGAGTTGCATCTTGCAGATGTGTACGACCAATTTTAACGATATCGGCGAAAGCGTGGGACTTATCACTGAGCGTTTTGGTCAACACATTTAATTGAGGGATCAGTGACTTACGCAGCGCCAGCAGTGCGGCAACGTGCATTGCGGTCGGGAAGACATCGTTCGAGCTTTGGCTTTTATTGACATCATCGTTGGGGTGTACTTTTCGCTCCATCCCCCGCACGCCGCCCAGCAACTCGCTGGCCCGGTTTGCCAACACCTCGTTCATGTTCATATTGCTTTGCGTGCCGGACCCAGTTTGCCAGATGGCCAGCGGGAACTCATCGCGGTGTTTATCTGCCAACACCTCATCTGCAGCCTGCATAATAGCCCTGGCTTTATCCTCCGCCAGCAGCCCAAGATCCTGGTTAACCTTTGCCGCGGCGCGTTTAGTCAGCGCCAGCGCATGGATCAACGAGACCGGCATTTTCTCCGTAGAGATACGAAAATGTTCCAGTGAACGTTGGGTTTGCGCGCCCCAAAGCTTATCGGCAGGAACATCAATCGCCCCCATTGAATCATTCTCGCGGCGTACCGTTACCATTACCTGCTCCTTACATTAACAATTGATTAGGTTATGTTTCGACATTGCCCACTTGCGTTGGTCTTATGAGTATTAACGAGGATAAAACTGTCGTTTGGTGGTTCGTGCGGTAAAAAAACCGCCCCGAAGGGCGGTTGACGTTACTTAACGCAGCGTGCGCACTGCGACGTCTGAATTTGCTGGAAGAAATCATTGCCTTTGTCATCCACCAGGATAAACGCCGGGAAATCTTCCACTTCAATTTTCCAGATGGCTTCCATCCCGAGTTCCGGGTATTCCACGCACTCCAGACTCTTGATACTGCCCTGGGCCAGCACCGCGGCAGGGCCGCCAATACTGCCTAAATAGAAGCCGCCATGTTTATGGCAAGCATCGGTCACCTGCTGGCTACGGTTGCCTTTCGCCAGCATAATCATGCTCCCACCAGCGGCCTGAAGCTGGTCAACATACGAGTCCATACGTCCGGCCGTGGTTGGGCCAAGCGAACCAGAGGCGTAGCCTTCCGGCGTTTTTGCCGGACCGGCGTAATAGATCGGGTGATCTTTAACATACTGCGGCAAACTTTCACCGTTATCCAGACGTTCTTTCAGTTTCGCATGCGCAATATCTCGGCCAACGATGATTGTACCGTTGAGTGACAGACGCGTAGAGACCGGATACTGCGACAGCTGAGCCAGGATCTCTTTCATCGGACGATTGAGGTCAACGCGTACCGCTTCTCCCTCTCCAGCCTGGCGCAGCTCTTCCGGTATATATTTGCCAGGATTATGTTCCAGTTTTTCGATCCAGATACCTTCACGGTTGATCTTGGCTTTGATATTACGGTCAGCAGAACAAGAGACGCCCATACCAACCGGGCACGACGCGCCGTGACGCGGCAGGCGGATCACGCGGATATCATGCGCGAAGTACTTCCCGCCAAACTGCGCACCCAGCCCCAAATTCTGCGCTTCAATCAGCAGCTCTTTTTCCAGCTCCACATCACGGAATGCCTGCCCATGCTCGTTACCTTCGGTCGGCAGCTCATCGTAGTATTTAGCCGAAGCCAGTTTCACCGTTTTCAGCGTAGCTTCCGCTGACGTTCCGCCGATCACAAACGCAATGTGATACGGCGGACAAGCCGCAGTACCCAGCGTACGCATCTTTTCAACCAGGTAATTTTTTAATTTGCCCGGCGTGAGCAGCGCTTTGGTTTCCTGGTACAGATAGGTTTTGTTCGCCGAACCGCCACCTTTGGCAATACACAGGAATTTGTATTCATCGCCGTCGACGGTATACAAATCAATCTGTGCTGGCAGGTTGGTGCCGGTGTTCACCTCTTTATACATATCCAGCGCTGCGTTTTGTGAATAGCGCAGGTTGTCTTCGATGTAGGTGTTATAGACGCCTCGAGCCAGCGCCTCCTCATCGCCACCACCGGTCCAGACACGCTGACCTTTTTTACCCACGATAATCGCGGTTCCGGTGTCCTGACAGGTCGGCAAAATGCCTTTTGCCGCGATGTCAGAGTTACGCAGAAATTGCAGGGCCACATACTTGTCGTTTTCGCTGGCCTCCGGGTCGCGCAGAATATCGGCTACCTGCTGTTGATGTGCGGGACGCAGCATAAACGACGCATCATGAAAGGCCTGACGAGCCAGCAGGGTTAAAGCTTGTGGCGCGACTTTAACAATCTCCTGCCCTTCAAATTCGGCAACAGAGACATAGTCGCTGGTCAGCAGATAGTATTCGGTATCATCCTTTTTGAGGGGGAAAGGATGCTGATAATGAAAGGGTTTGTTTGACATTGTGCTCTCACTTACTGCTCGGTCTGGTTATTCTCTGGGCAGATGTTCCGTTGCCCTGCTTCCCTGCCGCAGATCCGGTTGTAGAAGGAAGGGCTGTCTGCAACCGGAATCACTCAGGGTATTAAAAGCGAGTCTCCATATCCTACACATTTTTTTAACAAAAACTGAGACAAGTACGACTTTTTACATGTGCAGGTTACTTCCCTCAGGGTTTCTTGGTTTAATAGCCGTAGAAAATTCCACATTGAAACAGGGCTTGATAATGCAAAAACTCATCAACTCAGTGCAAAACTACGCCTGGGGAAGTAAAACGGCGTTAACGGAACTCTATGGCATTGCCAACCCCACTCAGCAACCGATGGCTGAGCTGTGGATGGGTGCGCATCCGAAAAGCAGTTCGCAGGTTCTGGGCGCTGACGGCCAGATGGTTGCTCTGCGCGACGTTATCGAGCACGATAAATCCGCACTGCTGGGCGATGCCGTTGCGCAGCGTTTTGGTGAGCTGCCCTTCCTGTTTAAAGTGCTCTGCGCTGCACAACCGCTTTCGATTCAGGTTCATCCTAACAAGCACAACTCTGAAATTGGATTTGCCAAAGAAAACGCCGCAGGGATCCCGATGGATGCGGCTGAGCGCAACTACAAAGATCCTAACCACAAACCGGAACTGGTTTTTGCTTTGACGCCTTTCCTGGCGATGAACGCATTCCGCGAGTTCTCTGACATTGTTGCATTGTTACAACCCGTCTCCGCCGCACATCCGGCTATTGCGCATTTCCTGGAAGAGCCGAGTGCAGAACGTCTGAGCTATCTTTTCGCCAGCTTGCTGAATATGCAGGATGAGGAGAAATCCCATGCGTTGGCGATCCTGAAATCAGCGCTGAACAGCCAGCAGGGTGAACCCTGGCAAACCATCCGTCTGATCGCCGACGTCTACCCGAACGACAGTGGGCTCTTCTCCCCGCTGCTGCTCAATGTGGTGAAACTCAATCCAGGCGAAGCTATGTTCTTATTTGCCGAAACCCCGCATGCTTACCTGCAAGGTGTGGCGCTTGAGGTGATGGCTAACTCGGACAACGTGCTGCGTGCCGGACTGACGCCAAAATATATTGATATCCCGGAACTGGTCGCCAACGTGCAGTTTGTCGCCAAGCCAGCAAACCAGTTACTGACCACGCCGGTTAAGTCTGATGGCGAACTGGATTTCCCGATCCCGGTTGACGATTTTGCGTTCTCCCTGCATGAGCTTACTACCAGTGGCGCAGATATCAGCCAGCAAAGTGCGGCCATTTTGTTCTGCATCGAAGGTGAAGCTGTACTGAGCAAAGGCGAGCAACGTCTGGTTCTGCGACCGGGTGAATCGGCCTTTATTGGCGCGAATGAATCGCCGGTTAACATCAGTGGCGCAGGTCGTTTAGCCCGGGTTTATAACAAGCTTTAGCAAGATACTGATATTTTTAACAACTCTTGCTAAGCTGTAGTGAGTTAAAGACATGTCACTCCTCCAGGCGTCTTAAAACGCCTGGTTTTATTTTATGGATATCGAAATGAAAAAATCGCTGGTAGCTGCGGGTGTGGTGGTTGCGCTGGGTATCGTCTGGACGGGCGGCGCCTGGTACACAGGTAAGAAACTTGAAACGCATCTCGCCGAGATGGTGACGCAGGCAAACGATCAGTTAAAACGTTTCTCCCCTGAGGCGGGTATTGAACTGAGTTATCAAAACTACCAGCGCGGGGTGTTCAATAGCCAACTGCAATTGGTGGTGAAACCAATAGCCGGGCAGGCAGATTCCTGGCTGAAACCGGGGCAAAGTATTGTCCTGGATGAAACGGTGGATCACGGTCCCTTCCCACTGGCCCAACTGAAGTCACTGAATCTGGTTCCGGCTATGGCCTCCGTGAAAACGACGCTGGTGAATAACGACGTTACCAAACCGCTGTTTGATATTGCCAAGGGTGAGTCGCCATTTGTCATCAACTCCCGTATCAGCTACAGCGGCGATACCCGTTCCGATCTTTCCCTTAAACCACTGAACTACGAGAAAGGCGACGAAAAAGTAGCCTTCAGCGGCGGGGAATTCCAGTTTACAGCAGACAAAGAAGGTAACGCTGTCTCGCTGACAGGCAATGCGCAAAGCGGCGTGGTCAATGCGGTCAACGAGTATGACCAGAAAGTACAAATGACTTTCAATAATCTGAAGACTGAGGGTTCCAGCAGTATTGCCAGCTTTGGTGAGCGCATCGGCGACCAGAAATTGTCACTCGAAAAACTATCGATCTCGGTCGAGGGTAAAGAGTTGGCGGTTCTGGAAGGCATGGGTATCGATGGCAAATCCGATCTGGTTAACGACGGTAAAACTGTCAACAGCCAGCTGGATTACACGCTGAACAGCCTTAAATTGCAGGGCCAGGATATGGGTAGCGGTAAGCTGACGCTGAAAGTTGCCCAGATTGACGGTGAAGCCCTGCATCAGTTCAGTCAGCAGTATAGCGCCCAAACCAAGGCGCTGATGGCGCAGATCGATGTGGTACAAAATCCTGAGCTTTATCAGCAAAAAGTCACCGAAGCTTTCTTCAATGCGCTGCCGATACTGATGAAAGGCGAGCCGGTTATCACCATTGCCCCGCTGAGCTGGAAAAATGCGAAAGGTGAAACCGCATTTAATCTGTCACTGCTGCTAAAAGATCCGACAGCAAATACTGAGGAACCACAAACGCTGGCTCAGGAAGTGGATCGTTCGGTCAAATCACTGGATGCCAAGCTGACGATTCCGGTCGATATGGCGACTGAGTTCATGACGCAGATCGCCAAAATTGAAGGCTATCAGCAGGAGCAAGCGGCCGATCTTGCGAAGCAACAGGTGAATGGCCTGGCGGCAATGGGTCAGATGTTCCGTATTACAACGATGCAGGACAACGTCATCGGCTCCAGCCTGCAATACGCAAACGGACAGGTTACGTTAAACGGACAAAAAATGCCGCTGGATGAGTTTGTTGGCATGTTCGGTATGCCTTCTCTCGGCGAACCGGATGCCCCGGCTATCCCGCAACAGTAAATACGCGTGACAACAGGCCCGATAACCGTGTGTTTATCGGGCCTTTTTTATTTGGCCACCACCAGACGGGCGGAAAGCGTCAGGTTACGCGAATGACCATCATCGTGCCCAATGCGCTGCAGCATGCGCTCAGCAAGGGTATATCCCATTTCACGCGCAGGCGTGCAGGCCCAAATAATGGGGATATCGTCCAGTGCATTTTCCGCTACATCGGCAAATCCCGCTAAGGAGATCTGCTGTTCGAAATAGCGATCTACGCCAATTTCACCACTCTGACGCCCTGCTCTCATCAGGCCAAACCAGGCGCCAACGGCAATGGTTTCGTTGTAGCACACCACTGCGCTAATCGTTGGGTTACGACGTAACAGCGCGGTTACCTCCTCTGCGGCCTGCTTCTGGCTGGATGAACACTCCAGCACCCAGTCGCTATGAAACGGTAAACCATACTTTAGCAACGTCGTACAATAGCCGCCGACACGCTCTGCGCGAGTCAATGAGGAACTCTGCCCCCCCAACCACGCGATTCGCTGATGCCCGTGGCGGATAAGATGTTCAACCAGCAATTGCGAAGCCTGCATGTTGTCAGGTCTGACGGTGTCGGCATCATCCAGGTAGCTTGCCCGAGAGGCAAACACCACCGGAATCCCCTTATCGGCGGCCAGTTGTTGTAGGTCGTCGCTACTGCCGGCAGCCCCGGCGATCACCACACCATCAACTCCTTGATTTAGCAACATAGCGAAACGCTGCGCGAGCTGTTCGCCATCTTTGCCACCATGTAATAAAAAGACCATGCGCCCCTGCGCTTCTAATGCTTCCGTCAGACCCGCTGTCAACTCGGCGTAAAACGGCGTAGAAAGATCGCGCACAATCAAACCAATTACCCCGCTCTGCCCGCCACGCAGCGCCGATGCCTGGCGATTACGCACAAATCCGAGTTGCTCAATAGCGGCATTCACGCGTTCGCCTGTCGCGGATGAAATACGACCTTTTCCACTAAGCACCAATGAGACAGTACTGACCGAAACGCCCGCGGCCAGCGCAACATCATGGATGGTTATTTTTTTGGCTATAGCCATAAAAACGGAAAACTCCCTGATAACGTGACGGATAAAACGTTTTATCAATCACTTATATTTATACGCCCTATTATCGTTCGATAATGTGATTTATACCGCACTAAAATTAGGTAAAACGTTTTATCTTCTCGCCATCATTAGTCAGCTAGCTTTTACGAGGAGTCGTTTGATGACGACGAGAACCACACCAAAAATAACGTTATGGGAATTTTTCCAGCAGTTGGGCAAAACCTTTATGCTCCCCGTAGCGCTGCTCTCATTTTGCGGGATCATGTTAGGGATCGGCAGCTCGTTAAGCAGCCATGATGTCCTGACGTTGATCCCGGCATTGGGGAATCCGGTACTGCAGGCCATCTTTACCTGGATGAGCAAAGTAGGCTCATTTGCGTTTAGTTTCTTACCGGTGATGTTCTGTATTGCCATACCTCTCGGCCTTGCTCGCGAGAACAAAGGTGTAGCGGCATTTGCCGGTTTTGTTGGTTATGCGGTCATGAACCTTGCCGTCAACTTCTGGTTAACCGCGAAAGGTATCTTACCTACCACGGATGCCGCGATCCTGAAGGCCAACAACGTGCAGAATATCCTGGGGATCCAGTCGATCGATACTGGGATCCTCGGTGCTGTTATTGCCGGGATCATCGTCTGGATGCTGCATGAACGTTTCCACAACATTCGTCTGCCGGATGCGCTGGCTTTCTTCGGCGGCACCCGCTTTGTGCCTATCATCTCCTCGGTGGTGATGGGGCTGGTCGGGCTGGTTATTCCCCTGATCTGGCCGGTTTTCGCCATGGGCATTACCGGGCTCGGCCACATCATCAACAGCGCGGGAGAATTTGGCCCAATGCTGTTTGGTACCGGTGAACGTCTGCTGCTGCCGTTTGGTCTGCATCATATTCTGGTGGCGCTCATTCGCTTCACCGAGGCTGGCGGCACGCAAGAAGTCTGCGGTCACAGCGTGAGCGGCGCACTGACTATTTTCCAGGCCCAACTGAGCTGCCCGACAACACAAGGTTTCTCTGAAAGCGCAACCCGCTTCCTGTCGCAGGGCAAAATGCCTGCGTTCCTCGGTGGTTTACCGGGGGCAGCGCTCGCTATGTACCACTGTGCTCGCCCTGAAAATCGTCATAAAATTAAAGGGTTATTAATTTCCGGTCTTATTGCCTGTGTGATCGGCGGTACCACCGAGCCCCTTGAGTTCTTATTCCTGTTCGTTGCCCCAGTTCTGTATGTGATCCACGCCCTGCTGACCGGTCTTGGCTTCACTGTGATGGCAGTGCTTGGCGTCACCATCGGTAACACCGACGGTAACCTGATTGACTTCGTGGTGTTCGGTATCCTGCATGGACTCTCTACCAAGTGGTATCTGGTCCCTGTTGTAGCGGCGATCTGGTTCGCGGTGTACTACGTCATCTTCCGTTTCGCCATCACACGCTTCAATTTGAAGACACCGGGTCGGGACGTCGAAATTGCCAGCAATATCGAAAAAGTAATGGCTGGAGCGCCAGGTAAATCCGGTTACAACGTCCCTGCCATTCTGGCGGCGCTTGGCGGTGCGGAAAACATCGTCAGCCTGGATAACTGCATTACCCGTCTGCGTTTGTCAGTGAAGGATATGTCTCTTGTGAATGTACAGGCACTGAAGGACAATCGCGCCATTGGCGTAGTGCAACTCAATCAGCATAATCTTCAGGTCGTTATTGGCCCACAGGTCCAGTCAGTGAAAGACGAGATCGCAGTTCTGATGAACACCGTACAAGCTTAAGGACAATGATATGTTTGATTTTTCAAAGGTTGTGGACAGGCATGGTACCTGGTGCACTCAGTGGGATTACGTTGCCGACCGTTTTGGTTCAGCCGACCTGCTGCCGTTCACCATCTCCGATATGGATTTTGCCACCGCACCCTGTATTCTGGAGGCGCTGACTCAGCGCCTGTCACATGGCGTGTTGGGTTACAGTCGCTGGAAAAATGATGAATTTCTTGCGGCGATTAGTCACTGGTTTCTATCGCGTCATAATACCCAAATCGATCCTCAGTCGCTGGTTTATGGCCCCTCGGTCATCTATATGGTATCGGAGCTGATCCGCCAGTGGTCTTCTGCGGGTGATGCGGTGGTGATTCATACGCCGGCGTACGACGCGTTTTACAAAGCAATTGAAGGTAATCAGCGCGTGGTGCGCGCTGTCGAACTGGAAAAACGCACTGACGGTTGGTACTGCGACATGGCCGCGCTGGAGAATGCGCTGTCTCGTCCAGAGAGCAAAATTCTTCTGCTCTGTAGCCCACAAAATCCGACGGGCAAAGTGTGGACGCGTGATGAGCTGGAAACCATGGCAGAACTGTGTCAGCGCCATAGTGTAAAAGTTATTTCCGATGAGATCCATATGGATATGGTATGGGGGGATCACCCACATATCCCCTGGAGTAATGTCGCGCGTGACAGCTGGGCGCTGCTCACTTCCGGTTCAAAAAGTTTTAATATTCCGGCACTGACCGGGGCTTACGGAATTATTGAAGACGCTCAAAGCCGTAACGATTATCTCTGCGCATTAAAAGGTCGCGATGGTCTTTCCTCACCAGCAGTGCTCGCGCTGAGCGCACATATTGCCGCCTATCATCAGGGCGCAAGCTGGCTTGATGCGCTGCGGGATTACCTTACCAGCAATTTGCATTACGTCGCCCGCGAGCTTAATGCCGCATTCCCCGAACTGAACTGGCAGGTTCCGCAATCCACCTATCTGGCATGGATTGACCTGCGTCCGCTCAACATTGATGACCACGCATTGCAGGAAGCGCTCATCCACCAGCAGAAAGTCGCCATCATGCCCGGATACACATACGGCGAAGAAGGACGCGGTTTTGTGCGCCTGAATGCCGGATGTCCACGATCCAAACTTGAAAAAGGCGTTCAGGGGTTGATTAACGGCATACGTTCTGTACGCTAATAAAGTTTGCGCAATGAAATTATTCATTGCGCAACATAGATTTTTATCCCGATTTTTTCTTATAATACGACGCACTTTACCTAAATACACGAGTGCGACCATGATTGATACTTCCCTCCCCTTGACCGACGTCCATCGCCACCTTGATGGTAACATCCGTGCCCAAACGATTCTGGATCTGGGTCGTCAGTTCAATTTAACGCTCCCGGCACAAACGTTGGAAACGCTGATCCCTCATGTGCAAGTGACATCCACTGAGCCAGATTTAGTGAGTTTTTTATCCAAGCTCGACTGGGGCGTGAAGGTACTGGCCTCGCTGGATGCCTGTCGCCGCGTGGCATTTGAAAATATTGAGGATGCAGCACGTAACGGTCTGCACTATGTAGAATTACGTTTTTCACCAGGCTATATGGCGATGGCGCATCAACTCCCGGTGGCAGGTGTGGTTGAAGCCGTCATCGCAGGCGTGCGCGAGGGCTGCAAGACCTTTGGCGTCGAAGCACGCTTAATTGGCATTATGAGCCGTACTTTTGGCGAAGCCGCCTGTCTGCAGGAACTGGATGCGCTGTTAGCCCACCGAGATCATATTACGGCACTGGATCTAGCCGGTGACGAACTGGGATTCCCTGGCAGTCTGTTCCTGTCCCATTTCAACCAGGCACGCGACGCCGGCTGGCATATTACCGTGCATGCGGGCGAAGCCGCGGGACCAGAAAGCATCTGGCAGGCCATTAAAGAGCTGGGCGCTGAGCGTATTGGTCACGGCGTTAAAGCCGTTGAAGATCGTGCGTTGATGGATTACCTCGCCGAGCATCGTATCGGCATCGAATCCTGCCTGACATCAAACATTCAGACCAGCACCGTTGCCTCACTAGCGAACCATCCGCTGAAAACGTTCCTTGAGCATGGCGTTATTGCCAGTTTGAATACGGACGACCCGGCTGTTCAGGGTGTGGATATTATTCACGAGTACACCATTGCCGCACCAGCTGCAGGCCTAACGCGCGAACAGATCCGCCAGGCGCAAATCAACGGTCTGGAAATGGCATTCCTGAGTAACGAAGAAAAACGAGCCTTGCGCGAGAAAGTCGCCGCAGCGTAACGGGTAAAGTGCTGAATGGCGCTAACGCTTATCCGGCCTACGTTGGTTTTCATTGTAGGCCGGATAAGATGCCTGAGCATCTCCATCCGGCATTAGTCCAATCAAGCAAGGCACAGCGTCGAACGATGTTTCGCAGATTCGATACCCAGCTCAATCAGCTCCATAATTTGGATAGCCTGTCTCGCCGGTACCGGGTTTTCACCGTTACCGTTTAGCGCATCACGAATGCCAGCATAGTACGCCGGATAGTTGCCTGGTACAGTAAGCCAGGTTTCTTCAACCTGCTCTTCGCCTTCTACTCGCGTCAAAACGCCATCGCGCATATCATAACCCCAGTCTTCCTGTGGTAGTCGCTCGCCATTTTTCAGACGCTCTTCCTGCGGGTCAAGACCATACTTCACATAGCTGCCACGCGATCCGTGCACAATATAACGGGCCGATTCTGCGGCAGCGAGCATGGTGCCATGCAGGATCACACGACGCTGCGGATACGTCAGGATGGCATGGAAGTAATCCGTCGCCTGCGCGCCTGGACGCAACTGGGCCAGGTCTACCGTCAGGCTGACGGGCAAACCAAACAGATTAATCGCCTGATCCAAAAGATGCGGTGCTAAATCGTACCAGATACCGCTTCCCGGACCGCCCTGTTCACGCCAACGGTCACGAACCTGCGGGCGGAAACGATCGAAATGGGATTCGAAATACGCCACCTCTCCCAAAACACCATCCGCCAGCAGAGCTTTCAGCGTCAGAAAATCACTGTCCCAGCGACGGTTATGGAACACAGACAGCACGCGCCCGAGGCTGCGCGCCAGCGTATCCAGCTCACGAGCTTGTGACAGTGTCACAGTAAAAGGCTTATCAACAACCACATGTTTGCCCGCTTCCAGCGCAGCTTTCGCTAATGGAAAGTGTGTGTCATTAGGCGTGGGGATCACAATCAGGTCGATATTTGGATCGTTAAAAAGATGCTTAGGCTCAGCAACAACCGCCACCGTAGGCCAGTCTGCCTTCACTTTTGCTTCATCACTACTGGAAACTGCAGCCAGTTCCAGGCCCGGCGTGCCCACAATCAGGGGGGCATGGAAGGTTTTACTGGCATAACCATAGCCAATTAACCCAACGCGGATGTTGTCATTCATGTTATTGCCTCTCAATTCAGGACTGACCTATTTCACACCATACCTTGCAACGTCTCAATAGTTTAATAACCTTTGCGCTACAAAGGTTGCTTTTAACTTAAGTCAAACATATGCCACTTATGCTTAACTTGCAGCGAAAAAGAGGGAGAAATCGTTCCCAACCATCTTGCTGTATTAATGAGAGATTAGTAACATTTGCAGCCTGTGTTTATGGATAAATCAAAGCAAATGTCATCAGTAATGAATCGTCTTATTGAATTAACAGGTTGGATTGTTCTCGCCGTCTCCGTGATCCTGCTGGGTGTTGCCAATCATATTGACAATTACCAGCCACCAGAGCCCGTTGCGGCAGTGCAGAAGAAATAAGCATCCGCAACCTTTTATTGCCCGGCAATTAACATTGGTAGTTGCAGGGTTTGTCGGTAAAAGATCGCTTTCTGTCAAAAAAAGCGAATTATGCCGCATCCCGCTCCGCTGCATATTGCCAGCGATCGCTAAGCGCGTTACCCTTGCCGAAGACGCGCATAGCGCCTGCTTTTTCACAGGTATGAACACTCTTCTTACATTTGCACGTAAATCCGCTTTTAACTGTGCACGTTGTTTATTTTTATATTTTCTACTCCGTTGGTATTATTTTATTAATATGGATCTGCATTTATGACTGTTCAGGATTACTTATTAAAATTCCGCAAAATCAGTTCACTCGAAAGTCTGGAAAAACTTTTCGACCATTTAAACTACACGCTCACCGACGATAGCGACATGATCAATATGTACCGTGCCGCAGACCATCGCCGTGCGGAGCTTATATCCGGAGGCCGTCTGTTTGATGTTGGTCAGGTACCTAAATCAGTCTGGCATTACGTGCAATAGAGAAGAAAGTAGCGCTCAACGTTAAAAGCTTTATAATAATCGCCCCAAAATGAATGGCATGATTGATTGCGCGCGTAAAACTGGAGAAGAGATGACTACCACACCGGCACAACGTATCGGAGGCTGGCTACTTGGGCCACTGGCCTGGCTGTTAGTCGCGTTGTTGAGCGCTTCGCTGGCGTTATTACTTTATGTCACTGCGCTGGCAACACCGCAAACCTTCAAAACGCTGGGTGAGCAAAGTACAGCAAATTTGCTGTTATGGGGCGTCTCCTTTGTTACCGCGATCGCCATGTGGTATTACACACTGTGGCTGACAATTGCGTTTTTCAAACGCAGAGCCTGTGTGCCCAAGCATTACATTCTGTGGCTGCTGATCTCCGTGTTGCTGGCGATTAAAGCGTTTGCATTTTCACCCGTCCCAGACGCTTTTGCCGTGCGCCAACTGCTGTTCCCATTACTGGCCGCAGCACTGTTGGTGCCCTACTTCAAGCGATCGCAGCGCGTTAAATCGACGTTTGTGAACCCGTAATAACCCTACAGTTAACCTGTTGTCGCCTGTTGTAGATTGTCAGATAATAGGCGGCTTTTTTATTTCAGGCCGAAAAATGACTGATTACCTGCTGCTGTTTGTCGGAACTGTACTGGTCAATAACTTTGTACTGGTCAAGTTTCTGGGCCTCTGCCCGTTTATGGGCGTTTCCAAAAAACTGGAAACCGCAATGGGTATGGGCCTTGCCACGACGTTTGTCATGACACTGGCATCCATCTGCGCATGGCTGATTGATACCTGGATCCTAATCCCGCTCAATCTCATCTATCTGCGCACGCTGGCTTTTATTCTGGTTATCGCCGTCGTCGTGCAGTTTACCGAAATGGTTGTGCGCAAAACCAGCCCTGCGCTGTACCGCCTGCTGGGGATCTTCCTACCGCTGATCACGACTAACTGCGCAGTGTTAGGTGTGGCGCTGCTGAACATCAACCTCGGCCATAACTTTTTACAGTCGGCGCTATACGGTTTTTCCGCCGCCGTCGGCTTCTCGCTGGTGATGGTACTGTTCGCCGCGATCCGCGAACGCCTCGCCGTGGCGGACGTCCCGGCGCCGTTTCGCGGGAATGCGATTGCGCTGATTACCGCTGGTTTAATGTCATTGGCCTTTATGGGCTTTAGTGGTTTGGTGAAGTTGTAATGAATGCTATCTGGATTGCCGTTGCCGCAGTGAGTGTACTGGGTCTGGCGTTCGGCGCTATTTTGGGGTACGCCTCACGACGTTTTGCCGTTGAAGATGATCCGGTCGTGGAGAAAATTGATGAAATTCTCCCGCAAAGCCAGTGTGGGCAGTGCGGCTATCCGGGCTGTCATCCTTACGCTGAAGCGATCGGCTCTCAGGGTGAAAAAATTAACCGTTGCGCCCCCGGTGGCGAAGCGGTGATGTTAAAAATTGCCGCCCTGCTGAACGTCGATCCGCAGCCTATTGATGGTGATGAACAAGACGTTACGCCGGTGCGTATGCTGGCGGTCATTGATGAAAATAACTGTATCGGGTGCACTAAGTGTATTCAGGCCTGCCCGGTCGATGCGATCGTGGGCGCGACCCGCGCCATGCACACGGTAATGAGCGATCTCTGCACTGGGTGCAACCTGTGTGTTGACCCGTGCCCGACGCAATGCATTGAATTACGCCCGGTAGCCGAGACACCCGATAGCTGGAAATGGGATTTAAACACCATCCCTGTGCGCATCATTCCCGTGGAACAACATGTTTAAGTTATTCTCTGCATTCAGAAAAAATAAAATCTGGGACTTTGATGGTGGCATTCATCCACCAGAAATGAAAACCCAGTCAAACGGAACACCGTTGCGACAGGTTCCGCTGGCACCGCGTTTTGTTATTCCGCTGAAACAACATATTGGTGCGGAGGGTGAACTGTGCGTAAACGTGGGTGACACCGTGCTGCGTGGTCAGGCATTAACCCGCGGGCGTGGCAAAATGCTTCCAGTCCATGCGCCAACATCAGGTACCGTGGTTGCCATTGCCCCGCACTCCACCGCACATCCTTCGGCACTGGCTGAGTTGAGCGTTATCATAGACGCCGATGGCGAAGACCGCTGGATTGAGCGAGACGGCTGGACCGATTACCGCTCCCACAGCCGGGAAGAGCTGATTGCGCGTATTCATCAGTTCGGCGTCGCCGGGCTGGGTGGCGCAGGTTTTCCCACCGGCGTTAAACTGCAGGGCGGCGGAGATAAAATTGAAACGCTGATCATTAACGCCGCTGAATGCGAGCCGTACATTACAGCAGATGACCGCCTGATGCAGGACTGTGCGGCGCAGGTCGTTGAAGGGATCCGCATCCTGGCGCACATTCTTCAGCCACGCGAGATCCTCCTCGGCATAGAAGATAACAAGCCGCAGGCAATATCTATGCTGCGCGCGGTGCTGGCTGATTCACATGACATCAGTTTGCGCGTGATCCCCACCAAGTACCCTTCCGGCGGGGCTAAACAGTTAACACAAATCCTGACTGGCAAGCAGGTTCCCCACGGTGGACGCTCCTCAGATATCGGCGTATTGATGCAAAACGTCGGAACCGCCTATGCAATTAAACGTGCAGTAATTGACGGTGAGCCGATCACCGAACGTGTCGTGACACTTACCGGTGAAGCCGTCAGCCGCCCGGGCAACGTCTGGGCGCGTTTGGGCACGCCGGTTCGTCATCTGCTCAACGACGCGGGCTTTTGCCCTTCCGCCGACCAGATGGTGATTATGGGCGGACCGCTGATGGGGTTTACGCTGCCATGGCTGGATGTCCCGGTGGTGAAGATTACCAACTGTCTTCTGGCCCCTTCTGCCAGTGAAATGGGTGAAACGCCGGAAGAGAAAGGCTGCATTCGCTGTAGCGCATGCGCCGATGCCTGTCCGGCGGATCTCCTGCCACAACAGCTTTATTGGTTCAGTAAAGGGCAACAGCACGACAAAGCAACGGCCCACAATATCGCCGACTGCATTGAATGCGGTGCCTGCGCCTGGGTATGCCCAAGCAATATTCCGTTGGTGCAGTATTTCCGCCAGGAAAAAGCCGAGATTTACGCCATTAGCCAGGAAGAAAAACGAGCCGCTGAAGCGAAAGCACGGTTTGAAGCCCGACAGGCGCGCCTTGAACGTGAAAAAGCAGCGCGTCTTGAACGCCATAAGAGCGCCGCTGCTCAACCGGCGGCCAAAGACCATGATGCCATTGCCGCCGCGCTGGCTCGCGTAAAAGAAAAACAGGCTCAGGCGCTGCAGCCGGTAGTAATTCAGGCAGGTGAAAAACCTGACAATAGCGCAGTGATTGCCGCACGCGAGGCGCGTAAGGCGCAAGCTCGTGCTTCCCGTAAGGAAAATTCGCCGCAAAGTGAAGGCAGCAGCACGGGTACAGATCCGCGTAAAGCTGCCGTCGAAGCGGCAATTGCTCGCGCCAAAGCCCGCAAGCTCGAACAGCAGGCGGTACCGGAAACAGCCGAGCCGGTTGATCCACGCAAAGCCGCCGTGGAAGCGGCCATCGCCCGCGCCAAAGCCCGCAAGCTCGAGCAGCAGGTGGTACCGGAAACAGCCGAATCGGTTGATCCGCGTAAAGCCGCCGTGGAAGCGGCAATCGCCCGCGCTAAGGCCCGCAAGCTCGAGCAGCAGGAGGTACCGGAAACAGCCGAATCGGTTGATCCGCGTAAAGCCGCCGTGGAAGCAGCCATCGCCCGCGCCAAGGCCCGCAAGCTCGAACAGCAGGCGGTACCGGAAACAGCCGAGCCGGTTGATCCACGCAAAGCCGCCGTCGCGGCCGCTATCGCACGCGCTCAGGCAAAGAAAGCCGCACAGCAGCAGGTTGTTAACGAGGAATAAATGGTATTCAGAATAGCAAGCTCCCCTTATACCCATAACCAGCGCCAGACATCACGTATCATGATGTTGGTGTTACTTGCGGCATTGCCGGGGATCGCCGCACAGCTGTGGTTCTTCGGCTGGGGTACGTTGTTCCAGATAATTCTGGCCGCCATCAGCGCTATCGCAGCCGAAGCGGGCGTGCTTAAACTGCGTAAACAACCCATTGTGCCGATTTTAAAAGACAACTCTGCGTTACTCACCGGGTTGCTGCTGGCCGTGAGTATTCCCCCGCTCGCCCCCTGGTGGATGGTGGTATTGGGCACGGTATTCGCGGTTATCATTGCGAAACAACTGTATGGCGGTCTCGGTCAGAACCCGTTTAATCCTGCCATGATTGGTTACGTCGTGCTGCTAATCTCATTTCCAGTACAGATGACCAGTTGGCTGCCGCCGCACGAAATTGCGGCTACAGTGCCTGGGTTCTTTGACGCGCTGAACGTTATCTTTAGCGGTCATACCGTCAGCGGTGGGGATATGAATACACTGCGTATGGGCATTGATGGTATCAGCCAGGCAACGCCTCTCGATACCTTTAAGACATCACTGCATGCCGGGCATACCGTTGAACAGGTGATGCAATACCCGATTTACAGCGGTGTGCTGGCAGGCGCGGGCTGGCAGTGGGTTAATCTTGCCTGGCTGGCGGGTGGTATCGTTCTGTTATGGCAGGGGGCGATTCGCTGGCATATCCCGGTTAGCTTCCTGCTGTCGCTCGCCGTTTGCGCCACTCTGGGATGGTTGTTCTCACCTGAGTCACTCGCGTCTCCTCAGTTACACCTGCTTTCCGGCGCAACCATGCTGGGTGCATTTTTTATTCTTACCGACCCCGTTACGGCCTCGACAACTAACCGCGGCCGCCTGATTTTTGGCGCACTTGCGGGGTTGTTAGTATGGTTGATTCGCAGTTTTGGCGGTTATCCTGACGGTGTAGCCTTTGCTGTATTACTGGCAAATATCACGGTTCCCCTGATTGATTATTACACCCGCCCTCGCGTGTACGGACATCGCTAAGGACTCCCAATGCTGAAAACGATTCGTAAACACGGTATTACGCTGGCACTGTTTGCTGCTGGTTCAACGGGATTAACCGCGGCAATCAATCAATTAACCAAGTCCACCATTGATGAACAGGCCGCGCTGCAGCAAAAAGCACTGTTCGATCAGGTGCTACCTGGCGATCGCTACAATAATAACTTGTCTGAGAGCTGTTATCTGGTCAATGCGCAGGCATTGGGCAAAGGTACTCACCGCGTGTATATTGCCCGCCAGGACGACCGTCCCGTTGCAGCAATTCTTGAAGCTACGGCGCCAGATGGGTATTCCGGGGCGATTCAACTGCTGGTCGGTGTCGATTTTACGGGTACCGTGTTGGGTACGCGGGTAACCGAACATCATGAAACCCCGGGACTGGGCGATAAAATCGAACTGCGACTGTCCGACTGGATCACCCACTTTAGCGGCAAAACGATCGCTACGGGTAACGATGCCCACTGGGCTGTGAAAAAAGACGGCGGCGACTTTGACCAGTTTACTGGTGCAACCATTACGCCGCGGGCGGTAGTGAACGCAGTAAAACGCGCCGGTTTGTATGCGCAGACGCTACCCGCGCAGCTTCCTCAACTTAGCGCCTGTGGAGAATAAACCATGAGCGAAATTAAAGACGTTATAGTCCAGGGGTTATGGAAAAATAACTCCGCGCTTGTGCAGCTACTCGGGATGTGTCCGCTGTTGGCTGTTACCTCTACCGCCACTAACGCGCTGGGACTGGGGCTCGCGACGACGCTCGTTCTGACGCTGACCAACCTTACGATTTCGGCCCTTCGTCGCTGGACTCCGCCTGAAATCCGTATTCCAATTTATGTCATGATCATCGCCTCCGTGGTGAGTGCGGTGCAGATGCTGATCAATGCCTATGCCTTTGGCCTGTATCAGTCTCTGGGCATCTTTATCCCGCTGATTGTGACCAACTGTATTGTTGTTGGCCGCGCAGAAGCCTTCGCCGCCAAAAAAGGCCCTGCATTATCCGCACTCGATGGTTTTTCCATCGGTATGGGGGCGACCGGCGCCATGTTTGTTCTGGGCTCGCTGCGTGAAATAATTGGTAACGGTACCCTGTTTGATGGCGCAGACGGTTTGTTGGGTAACTGGGCCAAAGTATTGCGCGTTGAGATCTTCCATACTGATACGCCGTTTCTGCTGGCCATGCTGCCACCAGGCGCGTTTATTGGTCTGGGCTTGATGCTGGCAGTTAAGTACCTGATTGATGAGAGAATGAAGAAACGTCGTGCCGAAGCGGCTGTCGCGGACAGTCCGGCTGGTGAAACAGGGAATGTCTCATGAACAAAGCAAAACGTCTGGAAATACTGACTCGCCTGCGGGATAACAACCCGCATCCGACAACCGAGCTTAATTTTACATCGCCGTTTGAACTGCTGATTTCGGTCTTGCTATCCGCTCAGGCCACCGATGTCAGCGTCAATAAAGCGACGGCTAAACTATACCCCGTCGCCAATACGCCTGCTGCGATGCTGGAGCTCGGAGTTGAAGGTGTTAAGTCCTACATCAAGACAATCGGCTTGTTTAACAGCAAAGCGGAAAACGTAATTAAAACCTGCCGCATTCTGCTGGAACAACATAATGGTGAAGTGCCTGAAGACCGTGCTGCGTTAGAAGCTCTCCCCGGCGTTGGGCGCAAGACGGCTAATGTGGTGTTAAATACCGCCTTTGGCTGGCCCACTATTGCCGTAGATACCCACATTTTCCGGGTATGTAACCGGACACAATTCGCCCCAGGTAAAAACGTCGAGCAGGTAGAAGAAAAGCTACTGAAAGTCGTACCCAGTGAATTTAAAGTCGATTGCCACCACTGGTTAATTCTTCATGGCCGCTACACCTGTATAGCCAGAAAGCCACGTTGTGGTTCCTGTATCATCGAAGATCTCTGCGAATTCAAAGAGAAAGTCGATATCTAATGCTGCCGGGGCATCCTCTTTGCCCCATACATACATAACGTTTAGTTATGCACTCCCCAATGTTTCTTTTCCCGACAATGATGCCATTCAATTGCTCAAATCTAATGCAATATTCTTGTTAATTAACACCTGAGCAGGTTAATCGTTTTTTTAGCAAAAGAAATTTCTATCTATACGTGATCCAGATCATCCAGCTAACACAATGTTAATAAGTTTTTATTTTTTAGTTAAGATGACAATTAGATGACCTAACTGCACAGTTTATAAACAAAACATTACACTGCCTATTTTTCAGATAATGGCCTATATCACTGGATTCAACCTTAATTAGCAGAACATATCGCCACATTGCGGTTTTAGCGGTGATTAAACAGTGTAAAAATCTGCCATTTTACAAATGAAGAAATTTAACGCTAGATAACATTTCGCAGCCCCGACGATTTCACCAGTCATGATATATGTAACAGATTATTACAAACCACTTGTCTGAATGGTCAAGATAGTGAACATTACTTGCCGTTTCCCCTCCCACTATAACAATCGGACGGATGAACTTGACTCATCACGTACCTGAACACCCCCGTTGATATGGGATGTAAAAAAAGAGGTAAAAGTGTCTACTGCAAACAATAAACCAACAGAAAGCGTAAGTTTAAACGCCTTCAAACAACCAAAAGCGTTCTATCTCATTTTCTCTATTGAGCTGTGGGAACGTTTTGGTTATTACGGCCTGCAAGGGATTATGGCCGTCTACCTGGTTAAACAGCTGGGTATGTCAGAAGCGGATTCCATCACCCTTTTCTCGTCCTTTAGCGCCCTGGTGTACGGTCTGGTTGCCATTGGCGGCTGGTTAGGTGATAAAGTTCTGGGAACAAAACGTGTCATTATGCTGGGTGCCGTTGTCCTGGCCATCGGTTATGCGTTGGTAGCATGGTCCGGTCACGATGCGGGTATCGTTTATATGGGCATGGCGGCTATCGCGGTCGGTAACGGCCTGTTTAAAGCAAACCCATCCTCCCTGCTCTCTACCTGCTATGCCAAAGATGACCCGCGTCTTGATGGTGCATTTACCATGTACTACATGTCCGTCAACATCGGTTCATTCTTCTCTATGCTGGCAACGCCATGGTTAGCTGCGCGTTACGGCTGGAGCACTGCGTTCGCGCTGAGCGTCGTGGGTATGCTGATTACCGTTGTTAACTTCGCATTCTGTCAGCGCTGGGTTAAACAATACGGTTCTAAACCTGACTTTGAACCAATCAACTTCCGTAACCTGCTGCTGACTATCGTTGGCGTTGTAGTTCTGATCGCGATTGCGACCTGGCTGCTGCACAACCAGCAGATCGCACGTATGGTTCTGGGTGTAATTGCTATCGGTATCGTGTTTATCTTCGGTAAAGAAGCCTTCACCATGAAAGGCGCTGCACGTCGTAAAATGATCGTCGCCTTCATTCTGATGCTGGAAGCGATTATCTTCTTCGTGCTGTACAGCCAGATGCCGACCTCACTGAACTTCTTTGCGATTCGTAACGTTGAGCACTCTATTCTTGGCATTGCTTTCGAACCTGAACAGTACCAGGCGCTGAACCCGTTCTGGATCATCATTGGTAGCCCAATCCTCGCCGCTATCTATAACAAGATGGGCGATACCCTGCCGATGCCGACCAAGTTTGCGATTGGTATGGTGCTGTGTTCCGGTGCATTCCTGATCCTGCCGCTGGGCGCGAAATTCGCTACCGATGCGGGCATCGTTTCCGTTAACTGGCTGATTATCTGCTATGGCCTGCAAAGTATCGGTGAGCTGATGATCTCCGGTCTGGGTCTGGCAATGGTGGCACAGCTGGTTCCGCAACGCCTGATGGGCTTCATCATGGGTAGCTGGTTCCTGACCACTGCCGGTGCAAACATCATCGGTGGCTACGTCGCTAACATGATGGCTGTACCAGAGAACGTGACTGACCCGCTGATGTCCCTTGAAGTCTACGGTCGTGTGTTCCTGCAGATTGGTGTTGCGACGGCTGTTATTGCTGTTCTGATGCTGCTGACGGCTCCGAAACTGAACCGTATGACTCAGGATGACGAAGCCGATGAGAAAGCCGCTAAGGCCGCGACAGCGTAATTCTCAGGGAAACTCATTTTCAGGCCGCTAACTGTTGTTAGCGGCTTTTTTTTTGCATGAGGTAGCACTACCATACGATATACCTCAGCCAAAAGGAGTTACCGATGAAACTGTTCTACAAACCGGGCGCTTGTTCTCTTGCTTCCCACATCACACTTCGTGAGAGCGGTAAAGATTTCACGCTGGATGGTGTTGATCTGATGAAGAAACGTCTGGAAAATGGCGATGATTTTTTCGCGGTAAACCCAAAAGGGCAAGTTCCCGCACTGCTGCTGGATGATGGTACACTACTTACCGAAGGTGTCGCCATCATGCAATACCTGGCGGACAGCGTGCCAGACCGTCAGCTCCTTGCCCCTACCAGCAGTCTCTCCCGTTACAAAACCATCGAATGGCTTAACTACATTGCAACAGAACTGCATAAAGGCTTTACGCCACTGTTCCGTCCCGATACGCCGGAAGACTTCAAGCCAACCGTTCGCGCGCTGCTGGAGAAAAAAATGCAGTATGTGAACGACTCGCTAAAAGATAACCAATGGATCTGCGGCCCGCGCTTCAGCATCGCCGATGCCTACCTGTTTACCGTACTGCGTTGGGCCTATGCCGTTAAGCTGAATATGGCAGGATTAAGCCATATCGACGCGTATATGGCGCGTATGGCTGAACGCCCGGCGGTTGCCGCGGCGCTTAAAGCAGAAGGGTTAAATTAATTGTTGTTGCCGGGTGGTGCTTGCGCCTGCCCGGCCTACAGCTAAAAATATGCCCGATAAGCGTGAACGCCATCGGGCATTGATTACAGCTGCGTTGCGCTGAAGTAGTGTTCAGGCTTCGCGATGCGATCCTGCGCGGCCACCACCTGCAGCTCATACTCGTGCATCTCTTTAGTGGCGATCATCACTTCGTACACTGCCGCAGTCACATGCTCAAGCGCCTGCTGTAAAGACGCGCCCTGCAACAGTTTCACCAGCAACAAGCCACTGGTAACATCACCCACACCAACCGGTTGACGTGCGCCAAAATCGACCAGCGGGCGACTGATATGCCACGCCTGTTCAGCGGTGACCAACAGCATCTCGAAACGGTCGGTGCTAATACCTGCGCGTGCCAGATGCTTCACCAGTACAATTTCAGGTCCCTGAGCGATCAGTTCACGCGCCGCCGCAACAGCCTCATCAACATTGTTCACCGCATGCTCACACAGAATTTCGAGCTCAACCAAATTCGGGGCAATAATGTCACTAGCTGGAAGCGCATGACGAACATGAAATTCCGCCACACCCGGAGCTACGATACATCCCTTTTCAGGGTGTCCCATCACCGGATCGCAAAAGTACTTTGCCTGCGGGTTGGCCGCTTTTACTTTACGTACAATACCCAGAATATGCTCGCCCTGTTCAGCTGAGCCAAGATAGCCGCTCAGTACTGCGTCACAGGTCTGGAGTTTATCAATATCAGCAATGCCCTGGACAATTTCAGTCAGGTGGCTCGGCGGCATAACGCAACCGGTCCATTTGCCATACTGCGTGTGGTTTGAAAACTGGACGGTATTCAACGGCCAGACGTTTGCGCCAAGACGACGCATCGGAAATTCTGCTGCACTGTTGCCCGCATGGCCAAAAACAACGTGGGACTGGATGGCGAGGATATTCTTCATTTTACTTATCACAACCCTGAAAAAATAAAGGGGCGTAGTTTCCCACGCCCCTGCTAACTCAATCTTACTTCCAGCAAATCAGACAATAGTTCTTCTTGCCACGGCGCAGTAAGGTATAGCGCCCGAACAGGATATCACTCTCCTGGAAGAAATATTCCGGATCGGACTGCTTCTCACCGTTGATGGTCACCGCGTTAGACGCAATGGTCTTACGGGCCTGACCGCGAGAAGGTTGCAGCTCGGAGTCTACCAGCGCCTGCATCAAATCGGCACCTTTATCCATCTCGATCATCGGCACGCCATCCTGCGCCAGCTGTTCGAAATCTGCTTCACTCAAATCGCTGAGATTGCCATTGAACAAGCTTTCGGTAATGCGTTTTGCCGCGACCAGACCTTCTTCACCGTGAACCAGACGCGTAACCTGTTCGGCCAGAACATACTGGGCACGCGGCGCTTTACCGCTGTTTTTATCTTCTTCTTCCAGCGCATTGATCTCTTCAATATCCATGAAAGTGAAGAATTTCAGGAAGCGATAAACGTCCGCATCGGCGGTGTTGATCCAGAACTGGTAGAATTTGTACGGACTGGTTTTCTTCGGATCCAGCCACACTGCGCCGCCTTCCGTCTTACCGAATTTGGTGCCATCAGCTTTAGTAATCAGTGGTACGGTCAGACCAAACACCTGATTCTGGTGCAGACGACGGGTCAAATCGATACCCGAAGTAATGTTACCCCACTGGTCAGAACCACCAATCTGCAGTGCCACGCCGTGCAGCTTATTCAGGCAGGCAAAGTCATAACCCTGCAGCAGATTGTAAGAAAACTCAGTAAAGGAGATCCCCTGATCGTCACGGTTCAGACGCTGCTTAACCGCTTCTTTGTTGATCATCTGGTTAACGGAGAAGTGTTTGCCGATATCACGCAGGAAAGTCAGTACGTTCATACCGCCAAACCAGTCGTAGTTGTTCGCAGCAATCGCCGAGTTGTCGCCACAGTCGAAATCGAGGAACGGTGCAACCTGTTTGCGGATTTTATCCACCCACTCCTGCACAGTGTCTTCGGTATTCAGTTTACGCTCGGCGGCTTTAAAGCTCGGGTCACCAATCAGACCGGTTGCGCCACCTACCAGTGCGACAGGCTTATGGCCTGCCTGCTGGAAGCGTTTCAGGCATAACAATGGAACCAGATGCCCCAAATGCAAGCTGTCAGCGGTAGGATCGAAGCCGCAATAGAGCGCGATCGGGCCTTGCGCCAGTCGCTCTGCTAACGCTTCCTCGTCCGTCACCTGGGCCACCAGCCCCCGCTCTTGCAATTGTTTAATCAAGTTACTGCTTGCCATCAAAATCTCCATGTATAAAACGACTGCACCTTTGCCGGTACACGACTTTTCGCCTGATGCGAAAGAAACATAGAATAAAGCGCCGGATTGATCAGCACCAGCGCTTAAAACAAGAAATTTGCATCTTTAGGGGGCCAGGCGATCAATTTTCCACGCGTTATCTTCGCGTTGGTATAAAAAACGATCGTGTAAGCGGTTTTCACCACCTTGCCAGAACTCCATTTGCTCAATACTCACGCGAAAGCCGCCCCAGAAACTGGGCAGCGGAACTTCTCCTTGCTGAAACTTCTGCTTCAACTCGAGAAATTTACTTTCAAGAATACCACGAGCTGAGATCCGGCTGGATTGCTTAGAGACCCAGGCGCCAATCTGGCTATCGCGTGGGCGACTGTGGAAGTATTTCACTACTTCTAACGTGGAGAGACGCTCAGCCTTGCCGATCACCATCACCTGCCGTTCCAGCGTATGCCAGGGAAATAAAAGGCTGATGCGTGGATTTTTCTCGATCTGATGCGCCTTACGGCTGCCAAGGTTGGTATAGAACACCAGCCCTTTGTCATCATAATGTTTGAGTAACACGATACGCTGATACGGCTGGCCATTTTCATCGACGGTCGCAACGACCATCGCGGTGGGATCGGCCAGTTTGGCGTCACAGGCTTGCCCCAGCCAGCGCTCAAACAGCGCAAGGGGTTCGGCGGGAAGATCGCGGCGGCGAAGACCGCCTTTCGTGTATTCACGGCGCAGATGCGCGATTTGCTGCAATTCGTCGTTATCAGACATGATGTTGGGCTACGGATTGTCAGTGGGTGACGCTATTGTGCGCCGCCCAGGTGAAAATCTCAACGCTTCGGGTTCTGTAACTGACAGTTATTTAGCACAATTCTGTCTCGTTTATAGACCGTTGCCTCGTCGCCTTTAGACCAGAAAACGTAGATCCCATCGGTATAGCGCGCACCTGATGCCGACACGCCCTGTTTGAGGTTCAATAGCTGATTATCATAAACAAAGCTTGCCGTCTGGCGGGTATTGTTCAGCTTGACGGCAAGCGGTTTTTCGTCGCAGCGGTATTCGAGCGTATCCGTTTGCATACGCTCAACAAATTGGTTGTATACGCTACACCCGCTAAGCAGTACCGGCAGACACACTAACAATAGTTTTTTCATAGCCATATCCTGAAGACTTTCCTGGTCCCGGAGGGTAATGGAACCCTCCCTAATATCCCTAGTTTACCGGCATACAGTGCTGAATAATTTCAGTTAACTCTGAGTTCGTGGATTAGCAGGATAAATAGCCCCTAAAACGCTCGGCTCTGATGCGCCAGTCACGGAAGGCAGATTTCCAGGTAATCCGGCCAGTGTCCGCCACGCCAGCCAGGCAAAGGCTAACGCTTCCATATCATCGCCGCTGATCCCGGCTTCATCAGTTGAGGTGACCTCTGTTCCCGGCAATAGTGCCGCCAGACGCATCATCAGCAGCGGATTACGGCTTCCTCCACCGCAGACCATGAGCCGTTCACAACCGCCGCTTAGCAAGACCTGCTCTGAAATGGTCACCGCGGTCAGTTCGGCAAGCGTCGCCTGCACATCCCGCGGACTAATCCCCGGGAACTGCACCAGATGACGTTCTATCCAGCCATAATTGAAATACTCACGACCAGTACTTTTCGGCGCAGGCGCGGAGAAATAAGGGTCGTTAAGCATATTTTGCAGTAACGGCAGGATAACCATTCCCGAAATGGCCCACTGTGCATCTTTGTCGTAAGGTTGACCGCATTGCCGCCAGATCCAGGCATCCATCAGCATATTGCCCGGCCCGGTGTCGTATCCGCGAACGGGTTGTTGCGGAATAAGCAGAGACAGATTGGCAATCCCGCCGATGTTTAACACCATCCGCCGTTCCGTTGGATGTGCCAGCAGTGCCTGATGAAACGCGGGAACGAGCGGTGCACCCTGCCCGCCAAGGGCGATATCACGTCGACGAAAATCGCCGACTACGGTTATCCCTGTACGCGCAACAATCTGGTTGTTATCGCCAATTTGCAGCGTGTGTGGCGCAGCACCGTTCGGTTCATGCCACACGGTTTGCCCGTGGCAACCAATCGCAACGATATCCTGCGGTTTCAATTTTTCTTGCGCCAATAACGCATTCACTGCCTCAGCAAATAAATAACCGAGCTGTGCGTCCAACTGACCAAACTGAGAAAGTGTAAGCTGCTGCCCCTGGCAGATATCCAGAATCGCTTGTTTAACATGAATGGGGATGGGCCAGGTCAGACTCGCCTGCTGCGCAACCATCGTTTCATCTATTGTCGCCAGCACAACATCTACGCCATCAAGGCTGGTTCCAGACATTACACCGATAAAACGGCCCGATTTCATAGGTCATCCTTTTAAGCAAATTAGCCTTGACACTCAACCATAAAGTGTCGACTAATGCCATGCTTCCTTAATGATTTTTGGTGGCTAATCATTACAATGATCGTTTAATTACATCAATTACATGAATGATTCGTTTATACTCGGTTGATCCGATTTCGGTTAAGATTTTCATATTGTTCCAGTAGAACATGTGATCTTAGGCTCACAAATGCCATATAATTTAACCATGAAGGGTGCTTTATTAGCGTTTCGTGGTGACAAAGGAGATTTGTAAATGATTAAACGTGTGCTGATTGTTTCATTAATGGGCGTATCTTTAGCGGGTTGCGTTAACAATGATAGCCTTTCAGGTGACGTGTATACCGCATCCGAAGCGAAACAAGTTCAGAACGTTACCTACGGTACGATTGTTCATGTTCGTCCGGTGCAAATCCAGGGTGGCGATGACGCAAACGTGATTGGTGCTATTGGTGGTGCGGTACTCGGCGGGTTCCTCGGTAACACCGTCGGCGGCGGTACGGGTCGTTCATTAGCGACGGCTGCAGGCGCAGTTGCCGGTGGCGTAGCGGGTCAAGGCGTACAAGGTGCGATGAATAAAACCCAGGGTGTGGAACTGGAAATCCGTAAGGATGATGGTAATACCATCATGGTGGTTCAGAAACAGGGTGCGACCAAGTTTTCAGCCGGCCAGCGCGTTGTTATGGCTAACAACGGCAGCCAGGTTACCGTGTCTCCACGCTAATCTAATTCACGTGTGGTCAGACCCTGGCCACACGTCATTTTTTTGCTTCAGCCCTGTGACTGCAGCTCAATAATATTGTGTTCCAGCCTGGCGACCAGTTTAATCAGCAGATCAATTTCCTCAGCTGAAATCCCTTCCAAAATTTCTCCACGCGTCTTGTTGATAACCGCTTCCATATCAGCGATCAGCGGCTCTGCTTTTTCTGTCAGTTTAATTCTCTTTGCCCGACGATCGCTGGCGCAAGTCTGTCGTGAAATGAGTCCCTTTTCCTCTAACTGGTCAAGCGTACGTACCAACGAAGGCTGCTCGATGCCAATCGCTTTAGCCAACTGAATCTGCGATTGATCCGGCGGCAACTGATGAATGTTGTGCAGCGTAACCCAATGCGTCTGCGTCAACTCCAGAGGTTTCAGGCGATGGTCAATCAGAGCACGCCAAATGCGCACCAACCGTGCCAGATCAGAACCTAATGGCGATTCCAATTTCATCTCCTTATAATTAGCTTGCTAAGTTATTGTGCTGATTTTAGAATAGTGTGCAGCATTTGTATTCCCAAAACAAATGTATTGCCAAATTTGCTTACCGGCTGACATTTTTTCAGACATTATGCGTTACGGAGACTCATTGTCTCTTTTTTGCTAAACCTATAGCAATGCTCTCTTCCGCCAAGGATTTTGCCCGTGAAGTTTATGTTTAATGCAACAGGATTGCCCCTACAAGATTTAATGATCGGCGCATCTGTCTACTTCCCTCCTGTTTTCAAGGCGATTGTAGCAGGATTTATTCTCTGGCTGGTTGTTCATCGCCTACTGCGCGACTGGATTTACTCTGGCGAAATCTGGCATCCCTTGTTAATGGATCTGTCACTCTTTACGCTTTGCGTATGTCTGGCCTTTGTTATGCTGATAGCGTGGTGATTATGTCGCTTAAAACCGTTAAATACTTCTCCACTATTATAGTCGCTGCAATCGCAGTTTTCGCCGGATGGTGGATGTGGAATTACTATATGCAATCGCCCTGGACACGTGATGGCAAAGTGCGAGCAGAGCAGGTCAGCATTACGCCACAGGTGTCAGGTAGCATTAGCGAACTCTATATAAAAGATAACCAGTTTGTGAATAAAGGCGATGTCCTTTTTATTATCGACAAGACGCCATTTCACATTGCTGAACTGAATGCGCAAGCGCAACTCGCAAAAGCGCAGTCTGACCTGGCGAAAGCCAATAACGAAGCCAACCGTCGCCGTCATTTATCGCAAAATTACATCTCAGCCGAGGATCTGGATACCGCAAATCTCAACGTGAAAGCCATGCAGGCGAGTGTTGAAGCAGCAGAGGCCAGTCTGCGCCAGACACAGTGGCAATTGACGCAAACGGTGGTCAAAGCCCCCGTAGCGGGCTGGGTCACCAATCTTTCAACCCGTACCGGAGACTACGCTTCAACCGGGAAGCCTCTGTTTGCTCTCGTCGACAGTCACTCTTTTTATGTGATGGGGTATTTTGAAGAAACTAAGTTGCGTCACATTCGCGAAGGTGCACCAGCCCTCATCACGCTCTACAGCGGTGATATAAAGTTACAGGGTCACGTTTCCAGTATTGGTCGTGCTATCTACGATCAAAGTGTGGAAAGTGATTCCGGCCTGATTCCAGATATCAAGCCCAACGTGCCGTGGGTGCGTCTGGCGCAGCGTATCCCGGTACGCATCGAATTCGACGCCCTGCCGCGGGATGTCACGCTGGTATCAGGTACAACCTGCAGCGTATCCATCGGCCAGCGTAAATGAAACTACCTCGCCTGACACCTGGCAATTTGCCGTGGTTTAAAGCCACGGCGGCACAGTGGCGTTATGCGCTGCGTAACACCATTGCGATGTGTCTGGCGTTAACTTTTGCTTATTATCTGAATCTGGACGAACCCTATTGGGCGATGACCTCAGCGGCGGTAGTCAGTTTTCCCACCGTTGGCGGGGTTATCAGCAAAAGTCTGGGTCGCGTGGCGGGTAGCTTACTGGGTGCCACCGCCGCATTGATTATTGCCGGTCATACCCTTAATGAGCCGTGGTTGTTCTTGCTGAGCATGTCGGTGTGGATCGGTTTTTGTACCTGGGCTTGTGCGCATTTCACCAATAACGTTGCCTACGCCTTTCAACTGGCAGGTTATACGGCGGCGATCATTGCGTTTCCCATGGTCAATACCGTGGAAATTACGCAGTTATGGGATATCGCGCAAGCACGCGTGTGTGAAGTCATCGTCGGTATCTTGTGTGGCGGTGTGATGATGATGATCCTGCCCAGCACCTCTGATGGCATCACGTTACTGACTGCTTTGAAAAACATGCATTCACGTTTACTGGAACATGCCAGCCTACTCTGGCAACCAGAAACCACGGACGCCATTCGCACAGCCCATGAAGGTGTTATCGGTCAGATTCTTACCATGAACCTGCTGCGTATTCAGGCGTTCTGGAGCCACTACCGTTTTCGCCGACAAAATGCTTTGCTCAATTCGCTGTTGCATCAGCAGTTAAGGATGACCAGCGTGATTTCCAGTCTGCGCAGGATGCTGCTGAACTGGCCTAATCCCCCGTCCAATACCCGGGAAATTATCGAACAGTTGCTCAGCGAACTGATAAAATCCAATGCTAATAGCTACACCGTTGCACGTATTATTGCCCCACTGCGACCCGTCGATGCACGCGACTATCGACACGTCGCCTTCTGGCAACGATTGCGTTATTTTTGTCGGCTCTACCTGCGCAGCAGTCATTATCTGCATTTACTGGAAAATGGCGTTACCGCCGAGCGTATTAATATCGTCCGCACGCCGGGGCTTGCCCGTCATACCGATAATGCGGAAGCTATCTGGAGCGGGTTACGTACGTTCTGCACTTTGATGCTTATCGGCGCATGGAGCATTGGCGCACAATGGGAATCAGGCTCTGGCGCACTCACACTCGCCGCCATCAGCAGCGTGCTGTATTCCGCCGTTGCCACGCCGTTCAAGTCGCTTTCTTTGCTGATGCGCACACTGGTTCTGCTGTCGCTGTTTAGCTTTGTGGTTAAGTTTGGCCTGATGGTGCAAATTTCCGACCTCTGGCAATTCATTCTTTTTCTCTTCCCGCTACTCGCCACCATGCAACTGTTAAAGCTGCAAATGCCAGCCCTGGCAGGTCTTTGGGGGCAACTGATTGTATTTATGGGTTCGTTTATCGCGGTGACCAATCCGCCGGTATATGATTTTGCTGATTTCCTGAATGACAATATGGCGAAAATAACTGGTGTGGCGCTGTCATGGCTGGCCTTCGCCATTCTGCGGCCCGGATCGGATGCACGGAAAAGTCGCCGCCATATTCGCGCCCTGCGCCGGGATTTTGTCGATCAGCTCAGCCGACACCCATCACTCAGTGAAAACGAATTTGAATCGCTGACCTATCATCACGTCAGCCAACTCAGCAGCAGTCAGGATGCGCTGGCTCGACGCTGGTTATTACGTTGGGGGGTCGTATTGCTGAACTGCTCGCACGTGGTGTGGCAACTGCGCACCTGGGAGGCGCGTTCGGATCCGCTGGCTCGCGTCAGGGACGTGTGTATCTCTCTGCTGCGCGATGTAATGAGCGAACGTGGCGTCCAGCAACGACCACTGAATGCCACGCTGAGTGAGCTACAACGCATCTGCGATACGCTTGCCCACCATCATCAACCTGCTGCACAGGAGTTATCGGCATTGGTCTGGCGACTACACTGCTCGCTTTCACAACTCGAACAGGCGCCACCGCCGGGCACTCTCAGTAGTTGATTATTTGATAACACCACAGGCGTAGCGCGCTCCGCCACCGCCAAGCGGTTTCGGTTGATCGGACATATTATCGCCGCCCACATGGATCATCAGCGCTTTGCCTTTAACCTCATCGAGGGTTTTGAGGCGCGGCGCAATGACCGGTGTTATGGCGTTTCCGTCGTTATTCACCACTAGCAGCGGCAGGTCACCCATATGACCTGCGCCTTCCGGGCCTTCGTGTTTGCCGGTTTGCTGCGGATCATAATGGCCTCCAGCCGATTCCGCGGCTGAGGCTTTCCCTTCTTTAATCGCCGGTTGGCAGCTGCCGTTCATATGCACATGGAAACCATGTTCTCCCGGCGGCAACGCTTTCAGATCGGGCGAAAACTCCAGCCCCTTTGCGGTTTCAGCAATAGTGACCGTACCAATCGCCTGGCCAACGCCTTGCGACGTGACCAGATTCATCGTCACTTTTTCTTCAATGGCAGCCTGCGCACCTGCACAGGCGAGTAGAGTGATGATGGCCAAACTCAAACGCTTCATAAGACCTCCGTCCAAAAGGTGTCTGATTGTTAAGTGTAAACCAGTGACACAATTTTGAACGGTGATGCACCAAAAACACGATTAAGGTACGTCGTAACCCAGTGCAGCTTTACGAATGCGGAACCATTGCTGGCGAGACATGTTCAGCGTCTCAGACTCAATGGCGGCGCGTACGCGCTCTATTTTTCCTGAGCCAATAATCGGCAGCGGCTGAGACGGCAAACGTAAAATCCAGGCGTACACCACCTGCTCAATAGACTGCGCGTTTAACTCTTCTGCGATCGCGGCAAGTTCATTTCGTAATGGCTGGAACGCATCGTCATTAAACAAGCGACCGCCGCCGAGGCAGGACCAGGCCATTGGACGAATACGCAACTGTTGCAGTTGATCTAAAGTGCCATCCAGCAGGAGCGGCTGATGTACCGGAGAGATTTCAACCTGGTTGGTCGCCAGCGTAAACGGCAGACGCGATTGCAACAATGAGAACTGTGCCGGGGTGAAATTAGAGACACCAAAGTGACGCACTTTGCCACTGTGGTGCAATTTTTTGAAAGCGTCGGCGACGTCGTCAGCATCCATAAGCGGATCGGGACGGTGGATGAGCAACAGATCAATATGATCGGTCGCCAGCAGTTTCAGCGATTCTTCCGCACTGGCAATAATATGCGCGCTGTCGGTAATGTAATGTCCCAGCGCATTTTCCGCGCGCGCCGTCGTCGCGATCCCGCATTTGGTCACAATCTGCATTTTTTCACGCAAATGCGGAGCCAGTTTCATTGCCTCACCAAACGCCGCTTCACACTGGTATCCACCGTAGATATCGGCGTGATCGACGGTGGTCACGCCCAGATCCAGATGCTCTTCAATAAAGCTGACTAGCTGGCGCGCGGACATATTCCAGTCCATCAGGCGCCAGTACCCCATCACAAAGCGAGAAAATTCCGGGCCTTGCGGCGCAATAGTAATACGCTGAACCATAGCAGCTTCCTTTTAAGTGAATGTGCCTCGAGTATACGCAATTACGTTTTTAAAAGAGTGAAGGTTGTTGCGGTTCTTCCGAAGGGTTGGCTTTGTTCGCTCGTAATTTACGCATCAGGCGCTGACGACAAAGCCGTAGCACTTCCTGCTTTTGGGCATCGCTCATCTTTTGCCAGTTAAAACGTTCATCCCGACTGCGAAAACAGCCACGGCAAAATCCGCGTTCGTCAGACTGACATATTCCACGGCATGGGCTCTGGACGGGGAAAAACTCCAGCTGTTCGGCCACATCCCCTCCTTTAGTAAGATTGATATACTTATTGAAGACGTTAACTGAATTTCTCGCAAGCGCTATTGCATTAGACCGACTGGTCTATTACACTCCTGTTCATGAACAAAATCACTGAACACGATACACGCGAACATCTACTGGCGACTGGCGAACTGCTGTGTATGCAGCGCGGCTTCACCGGCATGGGTTTAAGCGAACTACTGAAAACCGCTGAAGTGCCCAAAGGTTCGTTTTATCATTATTTTCGCTCTAAAGAAGCGTTCGGTGTCGCGATGCTGGAACGCCACTATGCGGCCTATCATCAGCGACTGGCTACGCACTTTGATACGGGTGCGGGAAACTACCGCGACCGCATTCTGGCCTACTATCAGGAAACCCTGAACCAGTTTAGCCAGCACGGCATTATTAGCGGCTGTTTAACTGTAAAACTGTCTGCCGAAGTGTGCGATCTGTCAGAAGATATGCGCACAGCGATGGATAAAGGCGCGCGGCACATTATTGTGCTGTTAGCGCAGGCACTGGAGAAAGGTCAGGCCAGCCATTGTCTGTCCTTTGTTGGCGAGCCGTTACAGCAGGCGCAAGTACTGTATGCGCTGTGGCTTGGCGCCAACCTACAGGCCAAGATTTCTCGTAGCGCTACTCCGCTGGAAAATGCGCTGGCGCACGTTAAAAACATCATCACAACGCCTGCCGTTTAACAGGCGTTTTTATTTCTTTTATTACTAGACGACCGGTCTATTCAGGAGTGCCACATGTCATCTGAAAAACTGTTTTCCCCACTGAAAGTGGGTGCCATTACGGCAGCAAACCGCGTATTCATGGCGCCACTGACGCGTCTGCGCAGTATTGAGCCTGGCGACATCCCGACTCCGCTGATGGCCGAGTATTACCGTCAACGCGCCAGCGCGGGTCTTATTATCAGCGAAGCGACGCAGATTTCCGCACAGGCGAAAGGCTATGCCGGAGCACCCGGCTTACACAGCGAAGCGCAAATTGCCGCATGGAAGAAAATCACCGCTGCCGTACACGCTGAGCAAGGTCATATTGCTGTCCAGTTGTGGCACACCGGACGCATCTCTCACGCCAGTCTGCAACCAAATGGTCAAGCTCCAGTTGCACCTTCCGCGATTAGTGCTGGAACCCGCACCTCGCTGCGCGATGAAAACGGCCTGGCAACGCGTGCCGATACCTCAATGCCACGTGCGCTGGAAACCGAAGAGATTCCGGGCATCGTTAATGACTTCCGCCAGGCGATAGCCAACGCGCGCGAAGCGGGTTTCGACATGGTTGAACTGCACTCTGCCCACGGCTACCTGCTGCACCAATTCCTGTCGCCAACCTCTAATCAGCGTACCGATCAATACGGCGGTAGCGTCGAAAATCGTGCGCGTCTTGTGCTGGAAGTGGTAGATGCCGGTATTAAAGAATGGGGTGCCGATCGTATTGGTATTCGCGTCTCCCCGATTGGCTCATTCCAGAACGTTGACAACGGTCCGAACGAAGAAGCCGATGCGCTGTATCTGATTGAACAATTGGGCAAGCGTGGAATCGCTTACCTGCACATGTCTGAGCCGGATTGGGCCGGTGGTGAGCCGTATTCCGATGCGTTCCGCGAAAAAGTTCGCGCGCGCTTCCACGGTCCTATCATTGGTGCTGGTGCCTACACCCCTGAAAAGGCAGAAGCGCTGATCGAGAAAGGTCTGATCGACGCCGTTGCTTTTGGTCGTGCCTATATTGCTAACCCGGATCTGGTGGCGCGTCTGCAACGCAAAGCGGAGCTGAATCCACAACGTGCTGAGAGCTTCTACGGCGGCGGCGCGGAAGGTTACACCGACTATCCTACCCTCTAACGTCACAATCTCCGTTCTGCCATTGATAGCGGCGTAACAACGCCGCTATACTAAAACAACATTTTGAATGTATTAGCCATTTTCGAAGGGGAAAAAGATGCGTTTACTCCATACCATGCTGCGCGTGGGTGACCTGCAGCGTTCCATCGAGTTTTATACCAACGTGCTGGGCATGAAGCTGCTACGTACCAGCGAAAACCCTGAATACAAGTACTCTCTGGCTTTTGTCGGCTACGGTCCTGAAACCAGTGAAGCCGTAATCGAACTGACCTATAACTGGGGTGTCGACAAGTATGAGCTGGGTACTGCCTATGGCCATATCGCCCTGAGCGTAGACAACGCGGCTGAAGCCTGTGAACGTATTCGCCAGAATGGCGGTAACGTAACGCGTGAAGCGGGTCCGGTAAAAGGCGGCACCACAGTGATTGCGTTCGTTGAAGATCCGGACGGCTATAAAATTGAGCTGATCGAAGAGAAAGACGCCGGGCGCGGCCTGGGCGACTAACATCCCCTCGGGCGCAGATCGTCTGTGCCCGTAGTTTTATACTCATCATTTTGCCATAATACGCGCTGCAATTTTCCCGTATTAAGAGACCCAGATGTCCGATAACGCTCAACTTTCCGGTCTGTGTGACCGTTTTCGTGGTTTTTATCCTGTCGTCATTGATGTCGAAACCGCAGGGTTCAATGCCAAAACCGATGCGCTGCTTGAGATTGCAGCCATCACACTGAAAATGGATGAACAAGGCTGGCTGATGCCGGACACGACGTTGCATTTCCACGTAGAGCCGTTTGAAGGCGCGAATCTGCAGCCGGAGGCCCTCGCCTTTAACGGTATTGACCCGAACAATCCGCTACGCGGCGCGGTCAGCGAATATGACGCTCTGCATGCCATCTTCAAAATGGTGCGTAAAGGCATTAAAGACAGCGGCTGCAATCGGGCAATCATGGTGGCGCATAACGCTACGTTCGACCACAGTTTCATGATGGCAGCGGCAGAACGCGCCTCGCTGAAACGTAATCCGTTTCATCCGTTTGTCACCTTTGATACGGCGGCATTAAGCGGTCTGTCATTGGGGCAAACGGTGTTGTCAAAAGCGTGTCTGGCGGCGGGAATGGAGTTTGACGGGAATCAGGCACACTCAGCACTGTATGACACCGAACGTACGGCCGTGCTGTTTTGCGAAATCGTTAACCGCTGGAAACGTCTCGGTGGTTGGCCTCTTCCCGTGCCTGAAGAAGCGTAACGGCGACATAAAAAAAGCGACCATTTCAGGTCGCTTTTTTACTTCTGCTGATATTACTCAGCGTCCGGCTCTTCGGTTTTGTATTTCGCAGCTGTTTCTTTAATCAGCTGCTGCAACTCACCGCGCTGGTACATTTCGATCAAAATGTCACAACCGCCAACCAGCTCACCATCAACCCACAGTTGTGGGAAAGTTGGCCAGTTTGCGTATTTCGGCAGTTCGGCGCGAATATCCGGGTTCTGCAGAATATCAACGTAAGCAAAGCGTTCACCACAGGCTGACAGCGCCTGCACAGCCTGAGCGGAGAAACCGCAGCTTGGCAGTTTAGGAGAACCTTTCATGTACAGGAGAATCGGGTTTTCAGCGATCTGGCGCTGGATTTTTTCGATAGTGGTGCTCATTATCTTGCTTCCTTAAACTTCTTTTACGGCAGTAGTCTGACATTGTAACGGGTCAGACAGGCAACGGAAAATAACATTTTCATTACGCGTTATTATTTTATCCCCTGACGCTAAAAGTTGCATTCATAATCTCATTTATCCCCTTCAAACATGTGGTTTTGATTATCTGTTCACCAACTCCAACGTTAATTGATGTTTTTTTTTGCGGTCGGTTACGAAACATAGTTTTAAACAAAAAAAGCTATTAACTTTCCCTCTTTCTATAGATTAGAATCGTCAAGTTTTGAAAATCACACGCAGGCACGATAGACCTGCCTTACCAGAGGACTGCTCAGTGGCGCGGATAAACCGAATCTCGATCACGCTCTGTGCTTTACTTTTTACTACACTGCCCTTTACGCCTATGGCTCATGCTTCCAAGCAGGCCAGGACGACACCTACCAATTCTCACACCATCAAAACGGTAGATAAAAAGAAAAGCGCAACAACCAGCCAAAAAACAACAAAGACCAGCAAGAAAACGGCGACAAAAACCACCAGTAAAACCAGCACCAAAACCGCTTCCTCTTCTAAAAAACGCACTGCCACTCCGGCAAAGTCGACTAAAACTGCAAATCGTCGTGGTAAAACTGCCGTAGCACAAACCGCAGCCGTTATCTGGACTGAAAAATGCACACCGCGCAAAGGCCATAAACCACGCTGCGTGAAGGTGAAAACCACTGCACCGACTACACTTGCTGACGCACATAAAGTGAAAGTGCAGAAAGCGACTAAAACCGCTATGTCCACCTTGATGAACCAAATCGGTAAACCTTATCGTTGGGGCGGCTCCTCGCCAAGAACCGGGTTTGACTGCAGCGGTCTGGTTTATTACGCCTATAAAGATCTGGTGAAGTTCCGCATTCCGCGTACCGCGAACGAAATGTATCATCTGCGTGATGCAGCACCGATTGAACGTGGCGAACTGAAAAATGGCGATCTGGTCTTCTTTCGTACCCAGGGTCGCGGAACTGCCGATCACGTCGGCGTCTACGTCGGAAACGGTAAGTTTATTCAGTCACCGCGTAGCGGGCAGGAAATTCAAATCACCTCTCTGAGCGAAGATTACTGGCAGCGCCACTATGTGGGCGCTCGTCGGGTAATGACGCCAAAAACAATTCGCTAAAAACTTACCCTACAGAACACACTGTAGGGTAAGTTCTTCTTTTGCATAACCTTTCAATTTGCTACCCTATCCTTACTCACAATGAGGCTATTGTGTGTACTCAATATAAATAATAAGGAGAGAAGCAATGTCGTTTGAATTACCTGCATTACCGTATGCCAAAGATGCTCTGGCACCGCACATTTCTGCCGAAACGCTGGAATATCACTATGGCAAACACCATCAAACCTACGTGACCAATCTGAACAATCTGATTAAAGGCACGGCGTTTGAAGGCAAATCACTGGAAGAGATCGTTCGTAGCTCTGAAGGCGGTGTATTTAATAACGCAGCACAAGTATGGAACCACACGTTCTACTGGAACTGCCTGGCACCGAACGCAGGTGGCGAACCAACCGGTAAACTGGCCGATGCAATTGCCGCCTCCTTTGGCAGCTTTGCAGATTTCAAAGCGCAGTTCACCGATGCCGCTATCAAAAACTTCGGTTCTGGCTGGACCTGGCTGGTTAAAGGAACTGATGGCAAACTGGCTATCGTCTCCACCTCCAACGCAGGTACTCCGCTGACCACCGACGCGACGCCGCTGATGACCGTTGACGTATGGGAACACGCCTACTACATCGACTATCGCAATGCCCGTCCTGGCTACCTGGAACATTTCTGGGCGCTGGTGAACTGGGAATTTGTTGCGAAGAACTTCGCAGCATAAAAAAGATAACGCAGAAGGGCTTCCTTCTGCGTTTTTGCATTAATTCGTGGTCGTGAAAGCCTCTTCTGGCTGTCTTCTTGCGGAAATAAACACCAGCAGCAGCGCAAGACCCGCCACAATCGCCCCCATCACTGGCACAAAACTGTAGCCCAGGCCGCCTGATATCACCGCCCCACCGGCCGCTGCACCCAGAGCGTTCCCCAGATTAAACGCGCCAATATTGACTGACGATGATAATCCAGGTGCTTCACTGGCAACGCGCATCACACGCATCTGCAACGGTGGAACGACCGCGAACGTCGCCGCGCCCCAGACCACCATACTGATCGCCGCCCCCAGCTCATTACTCGCAAGGAAAGGAATGGCCAGCATAATAACCATCAGCAGCAGTAAAAAGCCTTTCAACGTACCGTTGACTGAACGGTCAGCAAACTTGCCACCAAAGTAGTTACCGATCGAGAAACCAATGCCTATCAACACCAGCATCCCGGTAACAAATGCCGGAGTGGCATGAGTGATAGTATGCAGAACCGGCGAGATGTAGGTATAAAGCGTGAACATCGCCCCAGCACCCAGTACGGTAGTCAGTAACGCCGACAACACCTGTGGGCGCATAAGTACCGCCAGTTCGCTGCGAACATCCGGGCGCTCTCCGGCTCCACCCTTGGGTAAGGAGAAGAACAGGCTGACCATAGCAATGACGCCCAGACCCGCAGTGGCCATAAATGACATGCGCCAACCGATGGTTTCACCAAGCCATGTCGCCGCCGGAACGCCGCCAATATTGGCGATGGTTAACCCCATAAACATCGTTGCTACGGCGCTGGCCTGCTTATGTTTGGGTACAACACTGGCAGCAACCACTGAACCGAGACCAAAAAAGGCCCCATGGTTAAGACTGGTCAAAATACGCGATAGCATTAGCGTGGTGTAATCCGGCGAGATAGCCGAAAGCACATTACCCAGCGTGAAAATTGCCATCAGGAATATCAAAGCATTACGTCGCGCGCGATGAGACAGCAGCAATGTCATCAGCGGTGCACCTACCATCACACCTACCGCATAGGCGCTGATCAGCATGCCGGCCGCCGGAATCGAGACATCCACACCTTTGGCTATGACGGGCAATAATCCCATTGGCGAAAATTCGGTGGTGCCAATGCCAAACGCTCCGATCGCCAGCGCCAGTAAAGGATAATTGAGTTTCATATTGCGACTCCGTAACGTCGAGCCGTGGCGCGACATAAAATAAGAGTCAAAAGCATGACATTGATCGCAAAATTAATAAAGTTAACAAAATTGCAAAAGACTTTTGCTAATTCGCAAACAATAGAAGAGATAGACGAGCGGAAAGAGTGAGGGAGAGCTAACTCCCTCGGGGGACATCAATGCAGCGCTGCGGTCAGGCCACCCGCGACGATCAAACCCAGAACAATAATGGTAGTCACTAACGAAAATTTCAGATCGGTGCTCATCAAGTTTTCTCCTTTTTATTCCCACACAAAAAGTGATATTGCGCATTTTTACACACTTGAAAGCAAAAATCTCTCACGATTTATATTGATAACTGCTTTTAACTCTTCCCCTTTTCGTTAAGATCAGACAAAATTCCACGCTTACTTGATTAGCGTACCGGCCATTGACCCCTTCCTGACGTTCCGTGTCGTTTTCCCGGCGTGCCGCAACCCTTACGTTGCGCTAAGGGTGTGTAAAGGCAAACGTTTACCTGGAGTATTCTCAGGAGCTTAGGATATGGTCTGGAGTGAGATGTAATGGCAACAATTAAAGATGTAGCGAAGCGAGCAAACGTTTCCACTACAACCGTATCACACGTAATTAACAAGACGCGCTTTGTCGCGGAAGAAACGCGTAATGCTGTCTGGGCAGCGATCAAAGAACTGCACTATTCTCCGAGCGCAGTTGCCCGCAGCCTGAAGGTGAATCACACCAAGTCTATTGGCTTGCTGGCGACCAGCAGCGAAGCGGCCTATTTCGCAGAAATTATCGAAGCCGTGGAGAAAAACTGTTTCCAGAAAGGCTATACGCTGATTCTGGGTAACGCATGGAACAGTCTCGAAAAGCAGCAGGCCTATCTGTCGATGATGGCGCAAAAGCGCGTTGATGGTCTGCTGGTGATGTGTTCTGAGTATCCGGAGTCGCTGCTTTCGATGCTCGAAGAGTATCGCCATATTCCGATGGTCGTCATGGACTGGGGCGAAGCTAAAGCCGACTTTACCGATACGGTCATTGATAACGCCTTCGAAGGCGGTTACATGGCGGGTCGGTATCTGGTAGAACGCGGTCATCGTGAAATTGGCGTGATCCCAGGTCCAATGGAACGTAATACCGGGGCCGGGCGTCTGGCGGGCTTTATGAAAGCGATGGAAGAAGCGCTGATTAAAGTGCCTGATAACTGGATTGTCCAGGGCGATTTCGAGCCTGAGTCCGGCTATCGCGCCATACAGCAAATTCTGTCGCAATCGCATCGTCCAACCGCTGTCTTCTGCGGTGGCGATATTATGGCGATGGGTGCGCTGTGCGCCGCTGACGAAATGGGTCTGCGCGTACCACAGGATGTCTCACTCATCGGCTACGACAACGTGCGCAACGCCCGTTTCTTCACGCCGGCCTTAACGACTATTCACCAGCCGAAGGATTCACTAGGTGAAACGGCCTTCAACATGCTGTTAGACCGTATCGTGAATAAACGTGAAGAGTCACAGTCTATCGAGGTGCATCCACGTCTGGTTGAGCGTCGCTCCGTTGCCGACGGTCCGTTCCGAGATTACCGCCGTTAAGCCTGTTGTGCGGGAGTCTCATCTGGCTCCCGCAGCCATTCCTTGTTCAACGTTTCACTATCCCCTAAATAGTCCAGCAGCCAACTCAATGCCGGTGACGTATCGTTCTGCTGCCATGTCAGACAGCATGCGGCATCAGGAAAGGGGTTCTCCAGTTGCAGCGCAACCCACTTGCCGCTATCGATCCACGGCTTGGCAAAATGCGTCGGTACCATGCCAACACACAGCCCTGCTGATAAGCAGGTAGCGGATGATTCCCAGTCAGGCACCACGACGCGCTTTTGGTTATCCAGCAGCCAGGTAATACGCTTTGGCAACGTACGGGAGGTATCTTCGCGCACCAGTGACGGCCAGTTGCGCAACGTATCATCACTTAGCGGTCCGGGCATTGATGCCAGTGGATGATGGCTGGCTACCACGCAACTCCAGCTCAGCATTCCCATATCGCGGAAGGTATAGCGTCCCCCTACCGGAATCGCCTGTGTGGCGCCGATGGCCAGCTCCACGCGTCCATCGGACAGCGCGTCCCATACGCCGTTAAACACTTCCTGAAAAACTAACAACTCCACATCATCAAAGTGACGGTAGAAATCCACGATCATCTGTCGGGTACGATCCGGGCGGACAATGTTATCGACTGCGATCGCCAGCTGTCCGCGCCAGCCGTTGGCAATTTGCTGACATTGCTGGCGCGTGATCTGCATTTTTTTGATAACAGAGCGACCTTCTTTTAAAAACCATGCCCCGGCAGGCGTTAATTCCACATCCCGATGACGTCGCTCAAAAAGTGGTACCGCCAGCCACTCTTCCAGTTGGCGCACAGTGTAGCTTACCGCCGAAGGTACACGGTGTAGCTCCTGTGCGGCCGAACTAAAGCTACCGTTACGCGCAACCGCATCAACCACTTCAAGTGAATATTCCGACCACATATTCTGCCTGCAAAAATTTTGAAATCAGTAAGCAAATATTAGCGTTTCACAGCGAGAATTACACTCACTACACTCAGCGGCATTGTTCTACTGCTAAAAAAAGAGAAATGATGATGCAACCTGGGAAAGGGTTTTTAGTCTGGCTGGCGGGCCTTAGCGTGCTCGGCTTTCTGGCAACAGATATGTATCTGCCCGCCTTCGCCGCAATTCAGTCCGATCTGCAAACGCCTGCATCTGCCGTCAGCGCTAGCCTGAGCTTGTTCTTAGCCGGTTTTGCCGTCGCACAACTGCTGTGGGGACCGCTCTCTGACCACTATGGTCGCAAGCCTATTTTGCTGCTGGGTTTATCTATCTTCGCACTGGGCAGTCTGGGCATGCTGTGGGTTGAAAACGCCACAGGCCTGCTGGTACTGCGATTTGTTCAGGCCGTTGGCGTCTGTGCAGCATCGGTTATCTGGCAAGCGCTGGTTACCGACTATTATCCTTCACAAAAAGTAAACCGCATCTTTGCCACCATTATGCCGCTGGTCGGGTTATCACCTGCCCTCGCCCCGTTATTAGGTAGTTGGATCCTGGTACATTTTTCCTGGCAGGCCATTTTTGCCACCCTGTTCGCCATTACTCTGATTCTGATGCTTCCGGCGCTGCGTTTAAAGCCTACAGCTAAAGCACGCGATGACAGCCAGGATAAACTGACTTTCACCACCTTGCTGCGCTCGAAAACTTACCGTGGAAACGTGCTGATTTATGCCGCCTGTTCCGCGAGCTTTTTTGCATGGCTGACGGGTTCCCCGTTCATCCTTAGCGAAATGGGTTATAGCCCAGCGGTAATTGGTCTGAGCTATGTTCCGCAAACTATCGCCTTTTTAATCGGTGGTTACGGCTGTCGTGCTGCGCTGCAAAAATGGCAGGGTCGTCAGCTGCTGCCCTGGTTACTCATTCTGTATGCCTTCAGCGTTGTAGGCACCTGGGCGACCGGCTTTATTCATCATGTCGCATTGGCTGAAATCCTGATCCCATTCTGCGTTATGGCGATTGCGAACGGCGCAATCTACCCTATCGTTGTCGCGCAGGCATTACGCCCTTTCCCACAGGCCACTGGACGCGCTGCCGCATTGCAGAATACGCTGCAACTGGGTTTATGCTTCCTGGCAAGCCTTGTCGTTTCCTGGTTGATTGCTACCCCGCTGCTCACCACTACCAGCGTTATGCTGACCACGGTATTGCTGGCTGCTGTAGGTTACAAAATGCAATCGCAGAAAACTGACGCCCCGCAAACAGATGACCGCGCGCAAATTGCCCATGGAGAGTCTCACTAATAATTGTCGCGGGCAATTAATTAGCCCGCTAAGAATTATCGGTTGAATCGTCAAAAATTCAGGCCTATACTGATTTCTGGATGTTAAAAAAACGATAATTTTTATGTGTTAGCGGGAACAAGAATGTTCCCGTATTCCCACGGATGGTCTTTTCGGCAAGGGTTCCTCCCTTCCTCTGTTCTACGTCGGATTATAGATTCACGGATTAATTCCGTGAGATTTCTCACAAAGCCCAAAAAAGCGTCTACGCTGTTTTAAGGTTCTGATCACCGACCAGTGATGGAGAAGCTATGAGTTCATCGTGTATAGAAGACGTCAGAGTACCGGATGATGACTGGTACCGCATCACCAATGAATTATTGAGCCGTGCAGGCATTACCATTAATGGCCCGGCACCGGCGGATATTCGTGTAAAGAACCCCGATTTTTTCAAACGTGTATTGCAGGAAGGATCGTTAGGGTTGGGTGAAAGTTATATGGATGGCTGGTGGGAATGCGACCGGCTGGACATGTTTTTTAGTAAAGTCCTACGCGCCGGTCTTGAAAACCAACTCCCCCGCCACTTCAAAGATACGTTACGAATTGCCGCTGCTCGCTTGTTCAATTTGCAGACCAAAAAGCGTGCATGGGTTGTCGGCAAAGAACATTACGATTTAGGCAACGATCTCTTTACTCGCATGCTGGACCCCTATATGCAGTATTCCTGCGCCTACTGGAAAGATGCCGATACCCTGGAATCTGCCCAGCAGGCGAAGCTAAAAATGATTGCTGAAAAATTGCAATTGAAGCCAGGGATGCGGGTGCTCGATATAGGCTGCGGCTGGGGCGGCTTATCCCAGTTTATGGCATCAGAATATGGCGTCAGCGTGGTGGGTGTAACCATTTCGGCAGAACAGCAGAAAATGGCGCAGTCACGGTGTGCGGGGCTTGATGTCACAATTTTGCTGCAGGATTATCGTGACCTGAATGACAAATTCGATCGTATTGTTTCCGTCGGCATGTTTGAGCATGTAGGGCCGAAAAACTACGCCACCTATTTTGACGTGGTCGATCGCAATTTAAAACCGGATGGTCTCTTTTTACTGCATAGTATCGGCTCCAAAAAGACCGACAATAACGTTGATCCGTGGATCAATAAATATATCTTCCCGAACGGCTGTTTACCATCAGTTCGCCAGATTGCCAACGCCAGCGAGCCACATTTTGTAATGGAAGACTGGCATAATTTTGGCGCGGATTACGACACGACGCTGATGGCCTGGCACGAACGTTTCATTAACTCCTGGCCTGAAATCGCCGATAACTATACCGAACGTTTCAAACGGATGTTCAGCTATTATCTGAACGCCTGTGCCGGAGCGTTTCGAGCTCGCGATATTCAGTTATGGCAGGTGGTTTTTTCTCGCGGCGTTGAACACGGCCTGCGCGTTCCCCGTTAATCGTTATCGCCCCCGTATCAACGAGGGCTTAACTCTCAGGCTTAGGCTCCCGCTTCTCCCGTTATGTTGCTGATGGCGCTTTCACGCGCCGCCAGCACACGCTCAACAGTATCAACCACCGCCTGCGTTTGGGGATCGATTTCGATATTAACCCTTGCGCCCAGCTTTTTCTTGCCAAGCGTCGTACGCTCCAGCGTTTCCGGGATCAAGTGCACACAGAAACGCGTCGGCGTCACTTCACCGACCGTCAGACTGATACCGTCAATACCAATAAATCCTTTGTACAGGATATATTTCATCAGCGACGGGTCCTGGACTTTAAACCACACCTGGCGGTTATTCTCCGAGGTCAGAATTTTCGACACTTCGGCAGTGGTCATAATATGGCCCGACATTAAATGTCCGCCAATCTCATCACTGAATTTTGCCGCACGCTCAACGTTAACCAAATCACCGACCTTCAGTTCGCCCAGATTGGTGATACGCAGCGTTTCTTTCATCAGGTCAAAGCTTATCTGGTTCCCGTTAATTTCGGTGACCGTCAGGCAGCACCCATTGTGGGCAACCGATGCGCCGGTCTCCAGCGCATCCAGCATATATTCAGGCAACTCCACAACATGCGTACGAAAATTTGGTTTTTCATCAATGGACACCAATTTTGCGGTGCCCTGCACAATACCCGTAAACATACTTCCTACTCCTGAACTCAATTAAGACATCTCTGCACAGCACAATAGCAGGTGGAAATTCAGGTTGCCAGCAATGCGCCACCAGCGCCTGTTTTTTCACTGGAGAATTACGTATTCCTCGCTACAATAGACTGAAATTTCCCCTGCTTTTTCTCCTTGCTGCCATATAAGGCGGCTTTTTTAGTCTCTCAAATAACAACAATATAGTGGTGTACACGTGCAAAAGTATGTAAGTGAAGCGCGTCAGTTATTAGCTCTGGCAATACCGGTGATTCTTGCGCAAATCGCTCAAACCGCAATGGGATTCGTTGATACCGTCATGGCGGGCGGATACAGCGCTACTGATATGGCGGCAGTCGCCATTGGTACCTCTATCTGGTTACCTGCCATTCTGTTTGGTCATGGACTACTGCTGGCATTGACGCCGGTAATTGCGCAACTCAATGGTTCCGGACGCCGGGATCGAATCGCCCATCAAATACGTCAGGGATTCTGGCTGGCGGGCAGCGTCTCCGTGCTGATTATGGTTGTGCTATGGAACGCAGGGTACATTATTCGCTCCATGCATAACATTGACCCGGCGCTGGCGGATAAAGCCGTTGGCTACCTGCGTGCCTTGCTGTGGGGCGCTCCGGGGTATTTGTTCTTCCAGGTAGCCCGTAACCAGTGCGAAGGATTAGCCAAAACTAAACCAGCGATGGTGATGGGCTTTCTCGGCCTGCTGGTGAACATTCCGGTTAACTACGTTTTCATTTATGGACATTTAGGCATGCCGGAACTGGGTGGCGTAGGCTGCGGCGTGGCTACGGCGGCTGTTTACTGGGTGATGTTTATCGCCATGCTCTCTTACATCAAACGTGCGCGCTCGATGCGCGATATCCGTAATGAGCGTGGTTTCCAGAAACCTGACACCGCAGTAATGAAGCGTCTGGTGCAACTGGGTTTACCTATCGCGCTGGCGTTATTTTTCGAGGTAACGCTGTTTGCGGTGGTCGCTCTGCTGGTTTCCCCGCTGGGGATTGTCGACGTGGCCGGACACCAGATCGCACTGAACTTCAGTTCGTTAATGTTCGTCCTGCCGATGTCTCTGGCTGCTGCCGTCACCATTCGTGTCGGTTATCGTCTGGGCCAGGGCTCCACGCTGGATGCACAAACTGCAGCCAGAACGGGTCTGGGTGTCGGTGTCTGCATGGCGGTCGTAACGGCGCTTTTCACCGTGACATTCCGCGAGCATATTGCCCTGCTCTACAACAATAATCCGGAAGTCGTCACCCTGGCCGCGCAGCTCATGTTACTGGCCGCGGTGTATCAAATATCGGACTCTATCCAGGTTATTGGCAGCGGGATCCTGCGTGGTTATAAAGATACGCGTTCCATTTTCTTTATAACCTTTACAGCCTACTGGGTGCTGGGTCTGCCGAGCGGCTATATACTGGCGCTGACCGATCTGGTGGTTGACCGCATGGGGCCAGCAGGATTCTGGATGGGCTTTATTATCGGCCTGACCTCTGCGGCGGTGCTGATGATGCTGCGGATGCGCTTTCTGCAACGCCAGCCGTCAGCGGTTATATTGCAACGAGCTGCACGATAATGCCTAAATAGCCGCCGTCTGGCGGCTTTTTTTACATCCTCAGAACGGGCTGGCGTTTTGGGCGTTCATCCACGCTTCACTAATGGGATGCCTGAAATGCAGTTCACTGGCATGCAGCATCAGTCGCGGCACCCTTTCAGTGCCAGGCAGCAGACGCCCGCCATACAAATCACAGCCTAAAATCGGATGTCCCAACAGCTGACAGTGGATCCGCAGTTGGTGGGTCCGCCCGGTTTCAGGCATCAGTTGTACCCGCGTCAAGGGGAGCAACGCCCCCTTTTCCTGACGATGATAAAAGCGCTCGACAACCTGATAGCGCGAACGTGCGGGTTTGCCGTTGAGAACACAAATTGACATTAATGGAAACAGCGACGGGTCTTTGGCAATCGCTGCATCGATAACTCCTTCGTCGTTTTCCAGATGCCCGCATAACAGTGCGCTGTACACCTTAGTGACCGTACGCTGGCTGAACTGCTGGCAAAGCGCAGCGTTGATAGCCTTGTTACGGGCGACCACCATCAGTCCAGAAGTGCCGAAATCAAGCCGATGTACCAGCGTGCAGCCAGGGTAAATCTGTACCAGCCGGTGATGTACCGAATCGAGATTCTGCGGATTTTTGCCCGACAAGCTAAGTAACCCGCTGGGTTTATTGATTAGCACCAGATGCTCGTCCCGATAGAGGATCTCTATCTCGTCATGACAAGGCGGGGCAATAAAGGTATCGAGGATCGTAGACATCAGGCAGCCAGAATGAGGTGTGGGGACGGATGATAACGAATTTTCACCGCAGTGGCGAATCGGAGCGCTGACCCAATGGCTGGCATGATAGAGTGTGATTTATCCTGAGTGCGATGAGAGGGTTATTCTGTGCAACAAATCGATTTTTACATGGTGGATGCTTTTACCACCACGACGTTTGGCGGTAATGCCGCAGCAGTCTGTCCGCTCACGGACTGGTTGCCCGATGAAACATTATTAAAGATGGCGCAGCAGCATAACCAGTCAGAAACCGCTTTTTTTGTCGCCAATGAGAATGGTTTTGAGCTGCGTTGGTTTACCACTCAGGGTGAAATCAATCTGTGTGGGCATGCCACGCTTGCCGCCGCGCATGTCATCTTTGAACATCTGGATTACCCGGATACAAAAATCCATTTTGCTACCCGCTTTGTGGGACCGCTGACGGTCACGCGCAGCGGTGAATGGCTGACGCTCGATTTTCCAGCCTGGCAAAGCGAATCTGCCATGCCGCCCGCTTTACTGCTGGAAACATTAGGCATCACCGAATACAAAGAGATGCGCGTGGCACGCGATTACATGGTGGTGTTGGAAAATCAACAGCAGGTTGAGGCTGTTCGCCCAAACATCCACGCCATGCTTCCGCTGGGGAAAATGGTGTGCATCACCGCGCCGGGTGACGGGGAATACGATTTTGTCAGCCGTTTCTTCTGCCCGGGTGAAGCCGTCGCGGAAGACCCGGTCACAGGCTCGGCACATAGCATGCTGATCCCTTACTGGGCTGCAAAACTGAATAAAACACAGATGCTGGCGCGCCAGGTCTCTGAGCGCGGCGGGGATTTACGCTGTCAGTTAGCAGGAACGCGTGTTTATATCAGTGGACAGGCAATAACTTATCTGACCGGTAAAGTGCTGCTGCGCTAGCAACCTTACCCGAAATAACCAATCCATGGAGGATTTATGTCGAACAAACTCGTGCAGATACACTTTGATTTTCATGGTCCGTTTGGGGCTGAGATGTCGAGTCAGCTCGTTGAACTGGCCGAATCAATCAACCAGGAGCCGGGGTTCATCTGGAAAATCTGGACCGAGAACGAAGCAAATCACGAAGCGGGTGGCATCTACCTGTTCCGGGACGAAGACACCGCTCAGGCCTATATCAAAAAGCATACCGCCCGTCTGAAGCATCTGGGTGTGGAAGACGTGACGTTCAAAATCTTCGATATCAATGAACCGTTAACTAAAATTAACCACGGTCACATCGGCTAGTATTTTGCCTTAGACGCCCCGCCCGGGGCGTTTCTTCACTCTCCTGCCTTCCCCTCTTCGTTCCTACCCAGGTTAGCTATTTACGTTAGCCACATTTGCAATAGTTCACAAAATCATCACCCGCGAAAATTATCTCTAGCCGAATGTGGCATAAAGGCGTATAAAATAATACAAATCGTATTATTTTATACAAAATGAATCATCAGCTACTGGAGGTTTATTATGTCCGCGGACATTACACTGAACTCATCTGCTGGAAGCTTCCCGCCAGCAGGTCATTACTCGCACAGTACAACGGCTGGCGGTTTCGTCTTCATTTCCGGGCAATTGCCGGTCACTTTCGACGGTGAGAAAAAAGCGGATGCCTCTTTTGAAGATCAAACCCGGCTGGTGCTACAGAATATTGATGCTTGTCTGGCAGGTGCTGGAGTTTCCCGCCAGCATCTGGTGTCAGTTCGCGTCTATGTGACGGATATGAATCAGTGGCCGACGTTTAACAAAATCTATGGGGAGTGGATCGGCGATTTCCGTCCATCCCGTGCAGTAGCCGGTGTTGCGGAACTTCATTATGGTTTTGCGCTGGAAGTTGAAGCTATGGCGCTGGCCCCGCAAGCGTGACATTTAACAACATACAGGTGAACAACAATGACTGAAATAACACTGCCTGATTATAACGATGTTGCCGCTGCGGCAGAGCGCATCGCAGATTATGCTAACAAAACGCCGGTGATGACATCCCGAACGGTTAATGAAGAATTTGGCGCGGAAGTCTTCTTTAAGTGCGAAAACTTCCAGAGAATGGGTGCCTTCAAATTTCGCGGCGCTATGAATGCGCTACGCCAGTTCACACCACAACAACGTGCTGCGGGTGTCGTGACGTTTTCTTCCGGTAACCATGCGCAGGCCATTGCACTGTCGGCAAAATTATTGGGGATTCCAGCAACAATTATTATGCCGCATGATGCTCCGGTAGCTAAAGTTGCAGCAACAAAAGGCTATGGCGGAAAGGTGGTAACTTACGATCGCTATACTGAAGATCGTGAAAAAATTGGTCGGGACCTGGCAGAGAAACAGGGATTAACGCTGATCCCCCCTTACGACCATCCGCACGTGATTGCAGGCCAGGGCACCGCCACAAAAGAGCTGATTGAAGAAGTGGGTCAGTTAGACGCCCTTTTCGTTTGTCTGGGCGGTGGCGGCCTGCTCTCAGGATCCGCTCTGGCGGCCAGACATCTGTCTCCTGACTGCATCGTCTATGGTGTTGAACCTGAGGCGGGTAACGATGGTCAACAGTCGTTTCGTAGCGGAAAGATTGTTCATATCGATACGCCCAAAACCATTGCTGACGGTGCTCAGACCCAACATCTCGGGAACTATACGTTTCAGATTATCCAGCAAAACGTGAACGATATTCTGACGGTTTCAGACGCTGAATTAATCACCTCAATGAAATTTATCGCTGAACGCATGAAAATCGTCGTAGAACCGACCGGGTGTCTGGGTTTTGCTGCCGCCAGAGCGCGCAAAGCTGAACTTCGCGGCAAAAAAGTCGGCATTATCATCAGCGGCGGAAACGTGGATATCAGCCGCTACAGTGAATTTCTGGCCGGATGATAAACAGGGTATCTGTCATGCAGATACCCTAATGTTACTGTCTGTACATTGCCGTCTGGAAAAACGATCCCAGGTCACTGTAAACTGCTCGCAATCATGGCAACAGGCATCACCGCAGGAGACTGGCATGCCAAAAACCGACAATAACTCGCTTCTCAGCCAAATTGATACTATCGCCAGGGGATTGAGTGAGACCTTCTCTCCGTTTTGCGAAGTGGTGGTTCATGATCTCAAAAATCCTGAACATGCCATTTTATCCATCCATAATAATCTGTCCGGACGTCAACCCGGCCAGCCAGCAACCGAGCTTGGCCTGGCGAGAATCGCATCGCCTGACTTTCCCAGCATCATTGCGAACTACAGTAATCAGTTTGCCGATGGTCGCCCGGTGAAAAGTACCTCAATTGGCATCAAGGACGAAGAAGGCAGATACGTAGCAGCTCTCTGTCTGAATGTAGATATGACGCTGTTTCGTGGTATGCAGAGTGCTCTTGCGCGTTTTACTGAAACCGAAAACTCCCCCATTAAGGAACATATCGATCCCGGCAGTAACGAAGTCATCCGCCAGCGTATTGATGACTTTGCCGCTAAACGCGCTACGACGGCCCGAGCCCTTAAACCTCAAGACCGTAAGCTGCTGATTCAACAATTACGCCAGGACGGTTTGCTCAACGTACGCAAATCTATGGATACGGTGGCGCAGCATCTGGGCGTATCGAGGGCCACCGCCTACCTGTATGCCCGCCAGTCAGTTCAGGCGGGTGAATAAACGGGTTCTGTTGAACCGCACCAGCCGCAGTATAAAAAGTCTGTTCTTGATTACCGACACGAAGCGCTCCCGCTATACTTTGGCCCGCTTCGTATCCGATATAGCCATCAACCAGTAAACAACGCCCGCCGCAGGGAAAAAAATAAACCTTTATTTTCGTAGGTATTTATTGGCGCTGGGTCAATAAATGATTTATTTTTGTACATACATAGTGAGATTACGTTTTCCTCTAATAACTCCATCAGCATTGATTAAACATCATAATAAAACAAACAAAATCTAACCCATTGATTTAGGGAAGGTGCGAACAAGTTCCTGATATGAGATCATCATATTCATCCGGAGCGCATCCCAGAGGGACATCATGAGCCATCAACTCACCTTCGCCGATAGTGAATTCAGCACTAAGCGCCGTCAGACCCGAAAAGAGATTTTCCTCTCCCGCATGGAGCAGATTCTGCCATGGCAGAATATGACCGCTGTCATCGAGCCGTTTTATCCCAAGGCGGGCAATGGCCGACGGCCCTATCCGCTGGAGACCATGCTGCGTATTCACTGCATGCAGCATTGGTACAACCTGAGCGACGGTGCCATGGAAGATGCCCTGTACGAAATCGCCTCCATGCGCCTGTTTGCCCGATTATCCCTGGATAGCGCCCTGCCGGATCGCACCACCATCATGAATTTCCGCCACCTGCTCGAGCAGCATCAACTGGCCCGTCAATTGTTCAAGACCATCAATCGCTGGCTGGCCGAAGCAGGCGTCATGATGACCCAAGGCACTTTGGTGGATGCCACCATCATTGAGGCACCCAGCTCTACCAAGAACAAAGAGCAGCAACGCGATCCGGAGATGCATCAGACCAAGAAAGGCAATCAGTGGCACTTTGGCATGAAGGCCCACATTGGTGTCGATGCCAAGAGTGGCCTGACCCACAGCCTGGTCACCACCGCGGCCAACGAGCATGACCTCAATCAGCTGGGTAATCTGCTTCATGGAGAGGAGCAATTTGTCTCAGCCGATGCCGGCTACCAAGGAGCGCCACAGCGCGAGGAGCTGGCCGAGGTGGATGTGGACTGGCTGATCGCCGAGCGTCCCGGCAAGGTAAAAACCTTGAAGCAGCATCCGCGCAAGAACAAAACGGCCATCAACATCGAATACATGAAAGCCAGCATCCGTGCCAGGGTGGAGCACCCGTTTCGCATCATCAAGCGGCAGTTCGGCTTCGTGAAAGCCAGATACAAGGGGCTGCTGAAAAACGATAACCAACTGGCGATGTTATTCACCCTGGCCAACCTGTTTCGGGTGGACCAAATGATACGTCAGTGGGAGAGATCTCAGTAAAAACCGGAAATAACGCCAGAAATGGTGGAAAAAATAGCCTAAATAGGCTGATTCGATGTGTTTGCGGGAAAAAAATCGGCCCAGATCCGCGAAATTTTAATCAGCGAGTCAGCTTGGGAAGAAATGACCTGCTTATTCGCACCTTCCTTAGTTGGATGATTAACGGGCGCAATAAACGTCAGCTTATGACGCGATTTAATGCGCAGGGCGAACCCTGTATAACCCCTGAAACATCCCGAAATCTCGGACTTGCGTATGAGTTTAATCAAGGATGTCTGGATTATCAGACGCTTTATCCCGCAGCACAGTTAACGGCAGACCCGTATAAAAATCAGATTAGTTTTACAGTTCCGACATCTGCGCTGACGCCAGAAAGCATCTTATTACGGAAGGATATTATTCAGGGAGGCACATCGGGGCTGCTTAATTATAATCTGCAGTCGTCAACCACAGTTCAGTCCGGAAAGCACGAAACTTATCAACTGGGACTATTTGAATCAGGACTGAATCTGAATGACTGGCTGCTTCGCAGTCGTCATACGGTATCGTACAGTGACGGAACACGTCGTTCTCAGCGACTATATACTTATGTCCAGAAGACGTTTCAGTCGCTACAACAGACCTTTCAGGCAGGAGAGATATACGCTCGTCAGACGCTACTCGCCATTCCTGGATTAACGGGGCTTCAACTGTTTCCTGATAGTGCACTGCGTCCTGCTCGTAGCGGCGTTTCTGTTCAGGGAATAGCGCGTTCCGCGCAGGCTCGTGTTGAGGTTTATCAAAACGGACAGTTAATCGAGGCAACACAGGTTCCTGAAGGACCGTTTTCATTAGATAACATTTCCATGCTCAGCACGCAGTTTCCGCTGGATGTGAAAGTGACGGAACAGGATGGCCAGTTCACAACGTTTTCAGTACCTGTCACGGCCTTACAAACTCCGGCCGACGCTCCCCTTTATGGTTCTGTGGCACTCGGTAAAGTACGCGAGACAGTTGCCAGCGATGAATCGGCCCCCTGGCTCATTACCGGAAGTCAGGGGATGCGGATTTCCCGACAGGCAACGCTAAGCGGTAGCGCTCTGGCCTCAGCACAGTATCAATCCGCGGCGGCATCCCTGAGTATTATTCCGATACCGGCATGGTCACTGTCGCTGCAAACCACGATGGCACAGGAACATTACACGCACCATGCGGGCAGCAAGGAAAGCCTCAGTCTCCGCTACCAGCTTAACCCTTCAGCCAGTATTCAGGCGGCCTGGACCACTACATCTGCGGGATTTCGTGAGCTCAGCGACGCTGTGAATCATACGACGTCCACAGCGAACAGTTACTACAATGTGGGAGGTAACTGGGCTCATGAATATTTAGGTCTGTTTTCGTTGAGTTACTCGACTTCCTCCGCGCATGACCATGCCGCCACGCCGAAATCATGGTATGCCTCATGGTCAAAAAACTGGCGCTGGGCTGGACATGGTCAGATTAACCTGTCGGCCACATGGCAACGTGTTTCTGGCTCCCGGACGAGTACGCAACGTGACGATGATGTCTTTTATATCCGACTTGGGCTGCCTCTGGGACAGGATCGCGTAAATCTGTCCCTTCGTCGACAGGGCTCCCGGACTTATAACGATGTTCAGACCAGCGGACAATGGGACGATATGTCATATTCGCTATCGGCAGGACGGGACTGGCAAAATGCCCAAAATACCGTCAGCGGCAGTTTTGGGCAAAATTTGCATTACGCCCAGATGAGTGGGTATGCCAGCCAGACCGCCAATTATTGGGGGTATGGCGGTTCGCTCAGCGGCGGGGTTTCCGTTAATCAGGAAGGGATACTTTTTTCACCTTATGCGATTCAGGAATCATACGGCGCGCTTTCATTAAATTCTCCGCTTTCCGGGATCAAAGTATCTACCCCGCAGGGCCCCGTCTGGACGGATTATCGCGGCAAAGCGCTGGTTCCCGGCTTAACACCGTGGCAGCTCTCTCGTCTGGATATTGATGTTAAAACGTTACCCAGACATGTCGACTTAACCAATGGTTCCGCGGAGCTTACCGTTTCGCGAGGAGCCGTCGCATTCACACAATCCAGGGTATCAGACACCCGCAGGGTACTCATGACAGTCAGACGTACTGACGGAAAGCTTCTGTCTAAAGGAAAAGGGATCGTAGACAGCGATGGGCAGTACGTGACGAATTCTCTGGAAAAAGGCCTGGTTTTCTTTAGCAACCTGCAGCCCGGTGAGTCGTTCTTTGTGGGGGATGACAACGGTAGCCCCATGTGCCAGCTACAGTATTCCCTGCCCCCAACACCACCTCAGGATGGTTTATATGAAGAGTTAACGGGAGTATGCGAATGATTCGTTTAATATCATTATGTTGCGGCATCTATTTTATTGTCAGTCCGGTCGTTCAAGCGCAGTGCAATATTATTGCCAGCCAGTTGCGCCACGAATACGGCAAAGTCCGGTTTCAGGATACTGAGCCCACCGGGCAGGTACAATGGCAGCAGTTGCCCGCCCGCCAGGTACAGGTACAGGTGCGGTGTGATGTTCCTCAACCCATACATATCCGGTTTGATGACAATGACCGTCGAGGACTCGACTTCAGTTTCGGTGAGGAGGGACGGGCAACGGTGATGTTCAGTGAAGCGTTTGTCGATAATAAGAGCAGCCAGTTCGTTGTTCACCACGAGTTTAATAAATCGTCTGAATCACAGTCGCAGACCCCTATTGCTGTTCTCAACGGAGACACAATTGAGCTCCAGCAGCATCATCAGCCCGTGAACGGGATGTCGGCCACTTTCCTGCTTACGGTTATTCCCCGTGTACAGGCCCGCAGCTTTCAGGTTTCAGATCAGCAGGCGTCAACATTGTCATTACGTATGACCGTACCAGAGAGAGAATAACTCGATGATTTCATTTTGGTTCAAGGAAATTTTTCAGCGTGTTATATACCACCAGTCAAGTGTTACAGGAAAGATGCGCCTGATTTCGCTTATTAAACGCCGGATACATCGGTGGCTTTGTTGTGCCGGGGGGATATTTTGCCTGTTGATTACGAAGGCGTATGCGGAAAATACGGTGGATGTGAGCTTTTCAGCTGAAATGATCCCGGCGGCATGCCGGGTATCGCTGGATAATGGCGGCACTGTGGATTACGGTACGCTGAGTCTCTCATCGATCCGTTCTTCATCTCCCTATCTGTTGACGCCACGTGTTATCGGCTTGCATATACAGTGCGAGAGCCTGCGACAGGTGGCATGGATGGTCAATGATGAAAAAGCGGAAACCCGGGTCCGTAACCTGATAATTGACTCTCACGATGATAAGACATCTGGTCGGCATTCATCTGACACCCTCTTTGGACTGGGTGTTACCTCAGGTCAAAAACCGATTGGTGGTTACCTGATAACCGCATTAGCCGGGGAGAGCGCCGTGGAAGGCGATATCGCGTCATGGGGGTATCAGACGGGGGAACAAGAACGGAGCATGTGGCAATCAGCCGGGACAGCACTAACACTGATTTCAGGCATCATGAGACTGACTCCGGTGGATGCGAAAAATAATCCCGTGGCAATTCGTCAGTTGACAATCCCCCTCAGGATCTCTGCCGCCATTGCCTCCGATGGCCTGAGCTTACAGGATGAGACTGAGTTACAGGGCGAGGCCACAATCAGCCTGATTTATTTGTAATATTGGGACAAGAATAGTATCCCGCAACACATGTCTGTTGACTTATTTTGTAAAAAGACTACTTTTCAGGACATGAAGAAGATACTCATCATTGTTCCCGATGGCGGCATGCTGTTTGAATCCGCCGGTATTGCCGACATCATGATGCAGGCCAACCGCCTGCATCCCAAAAGCGCTACGGAAACCTGTTATCAGGTTCAGTTAGCCACAACGCAACCACATCAGGTGATCCATGGTCAGTCCGGCCTGAACCTACTGGCAGATCATCGCCTGCATGAGATAGATCCTCGCGAACCTCTCGATACCATCATTATCACCGGCAGAGGTCAAAATCCGCAGGAAGGAATTGCTGTGGTTGACTGGCTGCGCCTTGCCGCTCCCCATGCCCGCCGCATTGCATCCATTTGCGGCGGTGCGATGCTGCTGGCACAAACCGGGCTGCTGGACGGCAGACGAGCCACCACCCACTGGAAACTACTTGAAACCATGCAGGCAGAATTCCCTCAGGTGCGCGTCGAAAGCGGTCCGCTTTATATTCAGGACGAACACATCTGGACATCGGGTGGCGTGAGCTCCGGCTTTGATCTAACGCTAGCGCTGGTTGAAGAGGATTATGGTTTCAGTCTGGCGCGCAACGTCGCTCAAGACTTCGTCATGTACCTGCGCCGTCCTGGGGGCCAGCTGCAGTTTAGCCGCTACAACCTTCAGCATACCAGTACTCTGGGCCCGATTAACGATCTGCTGGTCTGGCTGCTTGAGAACCTCACCGCCGACCTCAGCGTGGATAAACTGGCGGAAAAAGTCGCCATGAGTCCACGTAACTTCACCCGCGTGTTTACCCGGGAAACAGGAGCTTCACCGGCGCGCTATGTAGCTGAAGCTCGTCTGGCCGCCGCCCGGCAGCGTCTGGAGCAGACCAACGAGACGCTGGAGCGTATTGCCGAACAAACGGGATTCGGCAGCAGCATCAACCTGCGACGACTATTCGAAAAACAGCTTCACCTGACCCCGGGCGAATATCGCCAGCGTTTTCATTGTCGTAAAATGGCCTAAAGTGATCCTTTTTTGTCGTTTACGCCAAGCAGTGATCGGCCTAAATTTATGCCAGAGACAACAGATAAGGAGTTGATCATGGTAAAGGTCGGTATTAACGGTTTTGGCCGTATCGGACGTAACGTACTGCGTGCTGCACTGGGTAACTCGGATATTCAGATTGTGGCAATCAACGATCTGACTGACAGTAAAACATTGGCGCACCTGCTGAAATACGATTCGCTGCTGGGTAAACTCGATGCCGACGTCGCCGCCAGTGAGGGGCAACTGGTCGTTAACGGTAATTCCATTACTGTTTTTAGCGAACGCGACCCAGCCAAAATCCCCTGGCGTCAACGTGAAGTCGATATTGTCATTGAAGCAACCGGCTTCTTCACTGAACGAGACAAGGCGGCAGTACATATCCACAGCGGTGGCGCAAAGCGCGTAATTATCTCTGCTCCAGGTAAAAACGATGATTTAACCATCGTGATGGGCGTTAACGATCATCTCTACTCGGCGGATAAACACTTTGTCGTCAGCAACGGTAGCTGCACCACCAACGGTCTGGCACCTGCCGCGCAGGTTTTGCACCAACATTTCGGTATTAAGCATGGTCTGATGAACACCACCCATGCCTACACCAACAGCCAGGCGCTGCACGACCAACCGGAAAAAGATCTTCGTGGCGCCCGCGCCGCTGCATTGTCGATAGTGCCCTACTCAAGCGGTGCTGCAAAGGCGCTTGGCAAAGTCATCCCTGAGCTGGATGGTCGCTTAACCGGTTATTCGCTGCGCGTACCAGTTCCGGTAGTGTCAATTGTCGACCTGACCGTCACGCTTGAGCGGGATGTAACGGAAGAAGAAGTCAATAATGCATTTCGTAACGCCGCCGCGACGGGGCCGCTGAAAGGGATCCTGGGCTATAGCGATGAACCGCTCGTTTCAAGCGACTACCAGGGTGACCCGCGTTCATCCATTATCGACGCCCTGTCAACGTTGGTAATTGGTGGCAATATGGTCAAAATTCTCGCCTGGTACGATAACGAATGGGGATTCTCCAATCGGCTCGTCGACCTGGCGCTGTTAATGGCAAAAAACGAGCGCTAACTCCTGCTTCCCACGCCCTCTTAAAATCCACGCCTGGCGTGGATTTTTTAACTCTGCCACGGCAGATTAAATGTGAGTTTGATGGCGGAGCAATTCCTCTCAACTTAGTCATTTTATTAATCTTACGGTTGCTACCATAATAAAAAGTCACTAAGCGAAGCCTATAACCCCCAGGCAATATGAGTAATGTGAACTTAATTGAGGATTCCGGTATGACCACCTTTCATCAACTTACTGCCACCAGTCTCAATGGCCAACCCATCTCGATGGCCGATTACGCTGGCAAACTGGTGCTGGTGGTTAATACCGCCAGTCATTGTGGATTCACGCCACAATAGCAGGCCTCAAAGTGCTCTATAAGAAGTACGCCGCACAGGGTCTGGCGGTGCTGGGTTTCCCCTGCAACCAGTTCGGTAAACAGGAACCTGGTGGAGCCGATGAAATCGCACAAACCTGTCACATCGACTACGGTGTGAGCTTCCCGATGTTTGAGAAAGTGGACGTCAACGGCGCTGGGACGCATCCGGTGTTTCGTTTCCTGAAAGATGAATTACCCGGCGTGCTGGGTGGATCAAGTGGAACTTCACTAAATTCCTGATCGGGCGCGACGGTAAGCCGCTTAAGCGTTTTGCCCCCTACACGACTCAAGAGAAAATAGAAGCCACGATCCTTGCAACGCTAAAAGACTGAGTGCTCATGTCATTCAAACCGTTCCCATTATGCCCCTGCCTGCTGCATGAATAAAAAACACGCTGCAAAATCAACAAAATATAATCAACTTGCTTAATTACTCTGCAATCGCGTGAGATCAGGAAGAAAAATGCCATTTCCCTCTTGCCTCATTCGGTCTGTGCCGCTAATATTCGTCCCCGTTGTCACCTACAACGTTGCGTTCATAGCTCAGTTGGTTAGAGCACCACCTTGACATGGTGGGGGTCGTTGGTTCGAGTCCAATTGAACGCACCATCTTGCGTCCGTAGCTCAGTTGGTTAGAGCACCACCTTGACATGGTGGGGGTCGGTGGTTCGAGTCCACTCGGACGCACCAAATCATCTCTTCGATTTGGTGCTATTTCTCCTCAAAACTATCGTTTATCTTCAGTTTTATCATTTCCTACGTTGCTACAATAGCAATGCGTTAAATCATTCTAAATTCCATGCTCAACGCGTATCATTCATCTTTTTCGTATAATGTCTTTCGTCAGAGCCCGGATACCATGCCCTCTTCCATTCTCCTGTTCGCCGCGGGCAGTTTACGCCCAGCATTTACCCCGCTGGTAAGCCAGTTCACGCGCATGAGTGGAATAGACGTCAAGGTTGAATATGGTCCGGCCGGTTTACTGCGCGAGCGTATTGAAGCGGGTGAACCGTGTGCGCTCTTTGCCTCCGCTAACCGGGAACATCCGCAAAACCTGCTGGTACGTAATAAAGCCGTCTCAACGCACACCTTTTGCTGGAACAAACTGAGCCTTGTCAGCAACCGAATCGGGACCTGGCTGGATTTACTCCGCGACCCAACGCTGCGACCAGGTACATCAACGCCCGGCTGCGACCCTTCCGGAGACTATACCTGGGCATTTTTCGACAATATGGATGTACTGGAACCAGGACTCGGGCAGCAACTTCGGGCGCGCGCTATCCCACTGGTTGGTGGCCGTGATACGGTTAAAATCCCGCAAGGAGAACTGGCGAGCGCCTGGATCCTGCGCCAGGGGCTGGCCGATCTGTTTATCGGTTACGCGCATTACGCACACGCGCTGCACGCGATGACCGACGTACATTACGTGGCTATTCCGGACGAGCACAATATTTTTTGCGAATACCAACTGGCGGTGCTTGATGCATCCAAAGAAGTCATGGCGCTGGTTGAATTCATACTTTCCCGCAGCGGTCAGGCGTTCCTTACCGCCGCAGGATTCTTACCGCTTAACGCCGAATAGAAAACAACGGTGCGATAAACGGCGTAGAGTGATTCTCCACGCTAAGTTTTCGCAGCGGTAAGCCATAGGCCAGAAACAGATTCTCTTCGGTCACAATGCTGTCCGTTGGCCCTGCCCGCCATTTACCTTCAGGGAGTAGCAGCAAAGTATGGGAAGCAACCTGCAACGCGTGAAGCGGATCGTGGGTCGAAAAGAGAATGCTGCATCTCTGTTGATGGGCCAAATCGCTGATGAGCTGGAGCACCACCTGCTGATTGGCGAGATCCAGCGCGGAACACGGTTCATCAAGTAACAACGTTTGACACTCAGTCACCAGAGCCCGGGCAATCATCACTAACTGTTGCTGCCCACCAGAAAGTGAGCCAAATGAGATGGAGGCAAAATGCGCAATACTCAACTGCTCTAATGCCTGCATTGCTCTTTGTTGATCCTGCTGGCTGGGTTGCGCAAAAAGCTTCACGTGCTGTGCTCGCCCCATCAGCACCACATCGCTGACCGTATAAGGAAACGGTAGATGGCTATGCTGTGCCACAATTCCTATCCCACCGTTATTTTCAATACTCCCGCCTAAAGCAGGCAGCGTGCCGGTTAGCGTATCAAGCAGCGTACTTTTACCCAGACCGTTACGTCCAAGCACGGCCCAAATATCACCTTTCTGGCAACAGAACGTTAGCGGCTCAAATAGCGGCGCGCGATACCCATAAGAAAGCTGATTTACGCGCAGTGCGGCAGGTATCATGATTTCTCCCGACGGCTGGTACGAATGAGCAAGAAAGCAAACAACGGCGCACCGAACAATGCGGTGATGATCCCCAGCGGTATCTCCGCGTGCATCAGGGTGCGGGCAATATCATCCACGACAATCATAAAACCGCCCCCCAACCAGAAAGCACACGGCAGTAGACGACGATGATCAACGCCCACCAGCAAACGCGCCAGATGCGGAATAACCAACCCAACCCAGGCAATACTGCCGCTGACCGCCACCTGAGCGGCGACCAAAAATGCGCAGCACACCAAAACGCTGCGTCGCAGAGGAACCACCGCCACCCCCAGTGCTCTGGCATCTTTGTCATTGAGCGATAACAGGTTTATCCGCCAGCGTAGCTGGAACAAAACCGTCGCGGCGATACCGACTGGAACCGCCAATAGCAGTACTTTATGCCAGTTGGCCGTCGCGAAGCTCCCCAGCAGCCAGAACACAATATTAGGTAACGTCTCTTCGGTATCAGCCTGATATTGGATCAGGCTCACCAGCGCGGCAAAAAAGCCGCTCAAAATGATACCTGACAGGATCAACACCAGCGTATTCTCCAGCCCCTGTAACGCAGCAATGGCATACACCAGGATCAATGCCGTCAGACCGAAGAAAAACGTTGACCCCATCATCAGCAAGGGCGAAAGACCGAGCAGGATGGCCAGCGTTCCGCCAAAGGCCGCCCCCGACGTCACACCGATAATATGCGGGTCGACCAGCGGATTATGAAATACTCCTTGCAACGTCGCCCCGCATAACCCCAGCGCGCCCCCCGCCAGCAGCGCCATCAGAATACGCGGTAATCTGACCGTCCAGATCACCTGGCTGGCTATTCCCTCAGCGTCGCTATAGTGCGTCAGGTGGTAAAACACCTCGCTTAACGACAGCGGATATTGTCCGAGGCATAGCGAACTGACGCCCAGCAACAGGACCACAACGATTAAGAGCGGTTGCTGGGGCAAAAAACGGTTACTTAGCTGCATCAGACTGCCAGTTCACACGATAAAAACGCTGATAGTAATCTTGCGCCTGCGCATCAACGTCCACATCTTTATAGGCATCCGGATACAGTTTTTTGGCCATCCACAGTTCACCGATCGCCAACGCCTCTGGCATCGGATAGCCCCAGGCTTTGGCGTATTCAGGCATCAACCAGACACGATGATTTTTCACCGCATCAATCCCCTGCCAGTTCGGATCGTTTTGGATCTGAGTTACCACCTGCGGATAGCGATCCTGGACAAAAATCACCTGCGGGTTCCACGCTAATACCTGCTCCAGCGCAACCTGACGGGCCCCTTTCACACTGGCAGCCGCCACGTTTAATCCCCCCGCGTGCTGCATCATCAGTCCGGTGTACTTCCCGGAGCCGTAAGTCATCAGGTCGGGGTTAGCCATATAAATACGGACTTTTTGCGCATCCGGGATGTTTGCAACCGGCGCATTGAATTTTGCTCGTGCCGCAAAAACGTAGTCGATTAACGTTTCAGCCTGCGGTTTGCGCCCCACGACATCCGCAATCAAGCGAATACCCTGCTTTAACCCTTCGTTGTAGACCTGCTCTTCATCGGCCATAGTCGGGTTCATTTTATTCTGTTGCCCGTCGGCATCTTTGCGCAATGAGATAGCAACGACCGGAATACCGGCGTTCTGAATCTGCTGGATCATCTCCGCGGGCGCATAGTTGGCGACAAACACCACCTGTGGATGAATTGCCAGCAGGCTTTCGATGTTCACGCTGGTGAGATCGCCCGGTGTCGGCAACGTAGTAATCGTCGGCATAAAGCGCGCAAATTCAGGCCCGAGCTGTTTTTTCCAGCTCGACATCACGCCAACAATGTCCTGCTGCGCATTGAGCTGGACCAGAATATTCAACGTCTGGTGTTGCAGCACGACCACTTTGTCCACATGGTCAGGAATCGTGACCTGACGACCAAGCTGATCGGTGATCGTACGGTCGGCCTGAGCAGAAAACGCAAACAACATGCTGGCGCATACCAGCACAAAAGAGCGGAAAGTTAACATGGGATACCATCTGAATAGAGGAGTAAAAACGATATGCATTAAATTATATAACGTGATGACTGGCAACCCATTATCATCATGCAACGCACCAAACCCCACATTTAAGAGGGGTAAAAATGGCGTGCGATCCTTATCTCGCCTGTCTTTACACGCAAGTGTTACTCCTGTGGAGGTAACGCGTTTAAAATTCGCATCGCCTGCGCTGGAGTGAGCGAATAATCGAAGAACTGGCGATAAAAATCGCGCGTCACGCTGACCATATCCAGGCCGCTAAACAGCGTAGGATGCAGTTTTGATGCAGCCCATTGCAGCTGTAGCGCGCTTTCAGTGCCGTAACGATCCCAGGGGAACACGCCCGCCGGATTGCGCCAGACATTACCCTGCTTAACCGCGTCAAGTTCTTTGAACAATGCCGCATATGGCGAACTGGCGATATCACCGCAACCCGCACCGAGAATAATGACCTGCGGTTGCCAGTAGAGCACCCTTTCGGGCGACACCTCCTTCATGTTGCCGTCCACTTCATCTGCCGCATTCCGTCCCCCCGTCAGCGTAATCCAGGTATCGATCAACGTGTTCCTGCCATCGACTTTAAGCGGATTCAGCGACTGAATATGAAGTACCCGAGGGCGCTGATCTGCCGACAACTTCGCCGTTTTAGCCTGCACATCCGCGAGTACACGGTTGAGATACTGATTGTAAGCCGTCGCCCGGGCGCGAGCCTGCCCCGTCCCCAGAACCTCTGCGGTTGTAGTGACCGATTTTTCCATCGAAGCATAGTCAGTAAATGCCATTTCAAGGGCCGGGATGCCCGCCTGACTGTAACTTTGAGCATCCCCTTTTCCTTTTGCCACGAACACCACATCGACGTGCCGAGCCAACAAATCCTCAGTATTAAATGATGTTCCTCGTATCTGTAAGGCTTGCCTCAGGGAAGGGTTGATTTTGAACATCCATGGCTGGTTATCCTCATGGTTGACCGTCACAACAATGTTACGACCTGCGCCCAGCGTCATCAGCACCGAATGATGGGCAAACCAGCCATCCGCAATACGTTCAACATGTGTGGGAACGGTAACTGTGTGACCAGCATCATCCACAACCTGGCGCGTTGCCAGGGCAGGAAACGCCAGCCACACACAAAGCAGCCATGTGTGGCACGTTTTCATGAGCAACCCCTAAAAATCAACCTGAACAGAAACCTGAGCCTGACGCGGTGCACCAAGTTGAGCGCTGGCAGCCCCTGCGCCCGTGTAGCCGGTCAATGCGCCCGGAACAATATTGGTCCAATAGTGACGGTCGGTGAGATTGGTGATATCAAACCGGAAAGTGGTTGGCGTGTTCCACAGTCTGGTGGCATAACGCGTGCCGATGTCCACCGTGGTGTAACTCCCGACCCAACTGTCATTGGCATTATCGGTAGCCCGACGTCCGACGTAATGCACGTTCGTGTCGACATCCAGTCCCGGAACCCGTTCGATGGTGTAGATCGCGAGAATATTCGAGGCGAAACGCGGCAAACCAACAACTTGCTTACCATCCGCATTGCTGGCCGCGGTATTATGAAGCGTTGGATCTAGCCAGGCTCCGCCGCCTAACACGCGTAAATTATGAGTAATATGCCCATCAGCCATCAGCTCCAGCCCACGGTTTTTTTGCGTACCGTCCTGAGCAAAATCGCCGTTGTCGTTGGTATAGGCAAAGGGGCGTTTGGCTTCAAACAGCGCAGCGGTAAGCAGCAGGTCTTTTACAGGCGCATATTTTGCGCCCACTTCGATCTGACGACTTCGGTAGGGATCTAACACCTGCCCGGCATTGCGCGCCCCGGCGGGTGCGGTATCGCCCTGCTGCAAACTGTCCGCCCAGGTGGTATACAGCGTGACGTTCTCCACCGGTTTATACATCAGGCTGGTGGAACCGCTCATGCCATTGTCTTTCTGACGGCTGCTTTCATGCCCAGCTTTGTTGTAGTTACTGACGGTAAACAGGTTCTCGCTGCCGGAAAGCAGCAAGCTCCACTGCGGGGAAAAATGCAGCGTATCGCTTAGCAAAAATGCATGCTGAGTGGTGGTCGCCGAATGATAGCGATCGTTAAAATCTGGATACGGTGGTCGTGGATAGTCGGGATGTTGATTGAGAGAAGAATGCCCCAGAGTGAAAGTGCCACCGTTTCTTGGATTATAGTTTTTCCACACAAATCCACGCATTCCGGTAGCAATGTCCTGCGTCAGCCAGCCAGTATCAACGCTACCAGTCAGGTTCGCTAAATAGCTGTTGATGGTAAAGCGACTGGCCGCCGAATTGGCGGTTGTGGTGGTGTAATCTCCTTGGTTATTCGTCAGAGTATTGGTCACTGCCGTCGATTCTCGGTCTGCAACCTGGTGCAGCGCCCCCAGATCCAGCATCCAGTTGCCGTCAAAATCATGCTTAATATGCATATCGACGGTGGTTGTTTCGTCATCATGACCCGCATAAGACTGACCATACTTACTGTCCGTAGGATCAAATGCCGCGGGGAAGTGAACGCCTTTCGCCAGAGCAAAACTCCCCGGCATACCTTTTTCGTAATAATGGTAATAGCTGAAATTACTCTCCAGCACCGTTTGATCTGTCAGTTGAAAGTCCAGCCCCAAGCCAGCGTACTGTCGACGGACATGGCTATCGGTGGTGTAGCTATGGCCCTCATCATTTAGCAAGTTGAGACGATATTTCACCCGGTCTCCCGCATCGATTGGGCCACTGAAATCCATCGACGTCAGCGTACCCGACCCTGTACCTTGCCCCACGGTGACGCGGTGTAACGGCGTATCGACGGGTCGTTTGGACACCAGATTAAACATCCCTGCTGGATTGGCGGGGCCATACAGCGACCCGGCGATGCCGCTCAACACTTCAATGTTCTGGAACTGTTCGGTCGAATATTCAGTCGTGGAGACGGCGTTCAGGCCATCAATCATATGGTTTTGTACCACACTCCCCTGCATGCCCCGGGTTTGCGGGCGGACGCCGTCACCCTGAACGGACGGTAGGTAGCGATAGGCGTCTTTCACATCTTTGATTTGTTGCTGATCCAGCACTTTTTTCGACAGCGTCTGCACCGACCAGGGAACGTCTATCAGCTCTCGCTCGCCGAGGCTACCTAACGTTGCTTTTTTTTCGCTCGCAGGAGGTTCATGTTCCGATAACGAGGATTGTGACGTGGCGGGCGCCGAAACGATGACGGTATCTTCAGCATGAGCCGTTACGACAGTGGAAAGACAGGCAAAGGTCAACAACCCAGAGGCCACTGGGGTAATTTTGTTATTTAACATTCGTTAATTCAATTCGTTAGATAGAAAGACTGGAGGCTGCTAACGCAAACACCTTCTCTTGAAGAGTACAGTTATTATATTTGTATGATGAATAGGATAGATCTAATCGATATATATGTAAATATATAACGAGGTGTGATTGGTAAATTTACTGCAACAAAAAAGCCGACGGTAATGACGACCGTCGGCTTTAGGTAAAGGACAACTAACGAATTATTTGGTTGCCGCTTTGATGATCTGAAGCGCTTTGGCGAACTGATCCTGCGGAATCGTCAGCGGGTAAAGGAAACGAATAACGTTGCCATACTGACCGCAGGTCAGCAGCAGCAGTCCTTGCTCAAGGGCTTTCTTCTGCACGCGTTGTGCGGCGGAAGCGTTGGGTTCCCCTGTCGCTGGATCACAGAATTCAGCAGCAATCATAGAACCTAAACCACGCACTTCGGCCAGTTCAGGACACCCTGCTTGCGCATCTGTCAGAGCGGCGCGCAGCTGTTCGCCGAGGGCCGCCGCACGCTGGCACAGCTGTTCATCATGGATAATGTCCAGTACTGCATGGGCCGCCGCGATCGACAGCGGGTTCCCGGCGTAAGTTCCACCCAGACCACCCGGCGCAGGTGCATCCATGATTTCGGCTTTGCCCACGACGCCAGACAGTGGCATGCCGCCCGCGAGGCTTTTCGCCATGGTCATCAGGTCCGCTTTATCGGCGTAATGATCCATCGCAAACAGCTGGCCCGTACGGGCAAACCCGCTTTGTACTTCATCGGCAATCATCACGATGCCATGCTCGTCGCAAATACGGCGGATGGCAGCCACAAATTCCGGCGGTGCCACCACGAAGCCCCCTTCGCCCTGGACGGGTTCGAAGATAATCGCCGCAACCTGGGTTGGGTCGATATCGGCTTTAAACAGACGCTCAATCGCTTTTAGGGAATCCTCCGTGGAAATACCCTGTAATTCAGAAGGATACGGAGCATGGTAAACAGAGCCAGGGAACGGACCGAAACCTTTTTTATAGGGTGCCACCTTGCCGGTTAACGCCATCGTCATGTAAGTACGACCATGAAAACCACCGCCAAATGCGATAACGCCAGGACGCCCGGTATGTGCGCGTGCAATTTTCACCGCGTTTTCTACCGCTTCAGCCCCGGTGGTGAAGAATGTGGTTTTACGCTTGCCATCGATTGGCGCGACGGCGTTGATTTTCTCAGCCAAAGACACATAGCTTTCGTACGGGACAATCTGATAAGCCGTATGGGTAAAAGCCTGAAGTTGCGCTTCGACTGCCTGCACCAGGCGAGGATGGCGGTGTCCGGTGTTCAGCACGGCAATCCCGGCGGCAAAATCAATGTACTGATTGCCTTCGATATCGGTAATCGTGCTGTTTTCTGCCGACTGGGCATAAAAATCACACATCACACCCACGCCACGCGGGGTGGCATCCAGACGACGTTGTTGCAGGTTTTTATTGTTCATTCTCTACACCTTGTCCATTAATACATTTCGGTTGAATTACCCTTTAAATTTAGACGCCGTCTGGTACTTTAATCGAGAGCCAAATCGTTTTATTTTAAGGATCCAAATGCGTTCACTTGCCGGAGATGTGATCAAGCAGGCATTTAGTCAGCAGACTGACGAAAAACTACATCGCCGCCTGTATGCCGCCATTTGTAGTTGCATCCTCGAAGGTAGCCTGAAACCGGCTACCCGAATGCCTCCGTCGCGTGACCTGGCAGGAGAGCTGGCGCTATCGCGCAATACCGTTCTGCGGGTTTACGAGCAGTTGCAGGCCGAAGGTTATATTTCTGCGCGTACCAGTAGCGGCACATTTGTCACTGACAGCGTGCTGGACAATCTCAACCTGCGTCCCAATAAAGAACCTGTTGCTGCGGCTCTGGAGGATCACACCCGCTTATCTGCCCGCTGCCTTGAGCTGTTAGGTAATGCCAGCGCCAGTCCCCGTCAGTGGGGCGCGTTTATTCCAGGCGTACCTGATGTAGAGCATTTCCCGCACCGGGTGCTCAAAAAAATTCAGGACAGGCTGGCAAGACGATTGCACCCGGAGTTTCTCACTTACGATGCCGCAGGCGGTGTGAATGAGCTGAAAGAAGCGCTGGCGGACTATCTGCGCACCGCTCGCGGCGTGCGGTGTTCGCCGGAGCAAATTCTGATTACCGAAGGTATTCACCAGGCGCTGGATCTGGTGACCCGAACGTTATGCAACCCGGGCGATCACGCCTGGATTGAGGAGCCGGGCTACTGGGGAATCAAAAATATTCTGCGTATCAATGCGGTAAATTTTTCGGCTATCCCGGTTGATGAACAAGGTATGATCCCACCGGATGCAGGCGAAACACCGCCAAAACTGATTTTTGTGACACCGTCACATCAATACCCTCTCGGTTCGGTGATGAGCCTCAGTCGCCGCCGGCAACTTATCTTTCGCGCACGTGAAACGCGAAGTTGGATAGTGGAAGATGATTACGACAGTGAGTTCCGCTTTTCCGGCCAGCCGATCCCCTCTTTGCAGGGGCTGGAAGAAGAGACACCGGTCATCTACATCGGGACATTCAGTAAGACACTCTATCCCGCACTGCGACTCGGGTATGTCGTGCTACCTAAATCGTTAGCCGCTCCGCTGAAAAAGGTTCATAACGACCTCTATCGTGGTGGACATCTGTTGATTCAGGCCGCGCTGGCGGAGTTTATTCGCGAGGGTTATTACGCAGCACACATTCGGAAAATGCGCCAACTATACAGTCGTCGTCGCCAGATGCTGGTAGAGCTTATCAGCCGCCAGCTTGGTGAGCATTATCTTGGTTCCTTCAGCAGCAACGCCGGGCTGCATATGATCTTACAGTTACCCGCAGGGAGCGATGACGCGGTCATTGCCCAACAGGCGAATGCGCAAGGGTTGTTGGTGCGCCCGCTGTCACGCTACTACGTGAATGAAGAGAAACGCAGCGGCCTGTTGCTGGGGTTTGCAAGTATTGAAGAGCATGAAATGGCGGCGGCGTTTACCCGACTCGCGGATATTATCAGGGCAAACACCGTGTAAGCGCTGCCGGATGGTGGTGCAAGCACCTTATCCGGCATACTGTTTAATGTGATGCTTTTTTAATCCCAGCCAGATCTTCATGGCTTACTTCGCCATTCCCTTCACCCCAGGTCTTACGCACGTAATTAATCACGTCGCGCATTTCGTTGTCACTTAACATGCCTCCGTAGGCGGGCATCTTAAAGGAGACGCTGCCACGCGTTGTCGGTGTTTCTGCGCCGTGGGCAATCACTCTGAACAGCGGCGTCGGATCATCAACCATGACCAGCGGATTGTTGACCAAAGAAGGTGCATTATCATCCGTACCTTTCCCTTCCAGACCGTGACAAGTTGAACAGTAACGGTTATAGGTCACTTTGCCCGCCTCTGGTGAATTCGACCAGGATGCTGTAGTCGCAGCAGCACGCACCGTTTCAGGCTTCGCGCTTTTCAGACTCAGCAGATATTGGGCGATCGCCGTGGCATCTTCGTCAGTCAGATACTGTGTACTCTGCGTGACGACTTCAGCCATCGAACCTGAAACCGCGGCATGCTTACTCTTACCGGTCAGCAACAGCGATTTTAACGCCTGCTCAGACATTCCGCTGCCCCGCAGCGAAGGTGCATACCAGCCGTCAATCATCGCTCCGCTCAGGTACTCGGCATCTGCATGGGTATAGGCTTTTTCATTCATCGCCATACCTCTCGGTGTATGGCATGAACCGCAGTGTCCGGGACCTTCCACCAGATAAGCACCCCGTTTTATCAGGGCTGCGTTGTCATCTGGTTTCGCGCTATCTACTGTCGTCGCTGGCGCGTCGGTAAACAGCCAGTTCCAGATATGCAGTGGCCAGCGGGCGGAGAGTAGCCACGGAATGGCATTCTCTTTATTGGGTTGCGCAGACGGTGTGACATCATGCATAAAATATCGATACAGCGCCTGAACATCCTCGTCAGAAAGTTTTGCATAAGAGGGATAAGGCATGGCCGGATAGAGCGGGTGACCGTCTTTGGCAATTCCCTGGCGTACCGCCTTTTCAAAATCCTCGTATGAGTAATTACCAATACCCTGAGCCTTGTCCGGGGTAATGTTGGTCGAATAAATATCCCCCACCGGAGTAGGAAACTTTTTGCCCCCCGCCATCGCCGCACCACCTTCAGCGGTATGACAGGCGACGCAGTCTGAAATTCGCGCGATGTATTCACCGTTAGATTCAGTAGCGCTTACCGAAGCGGTAAATAAACAGGCGGCGAGAATGGTTACGTTACGCATAGATCACCCCATATCCTTGAGTTCATTAACCGCACGCCATGCCTGATCGATTGCCGTGTGGGCATAAGCACTCCAGTCAGAATCGGAGTTAGCGATGGCAATGCGACCGACTGGTTGACGCGCCCGTTCGATAATTTCTGGCATTTTATCCATATCATCGAACAGCGAATTGGCGTAGTACGCATAGCCATGCGCCCAGCGGTTAACGGTAATGGCGGAGATATCGCGTTGATTATCAAAGCCTGTTGAGCCAAACATCTCCTGCAACTGGGAGCGAATCATCTCCTCATGCGCCGCAAAGGTGGTCCCCAGCAGATAGGCTCGTCCCAGACGGAACTGCTCTCTGGCCGACAGGTTACTGCCCGGATAGGTCGGCACATAGACCATGTGAATGACCATCGGATCGTCCGGGGAGGCCGGATGTTGATACCCACCAATACTGACCGGATAGTCGAGCTTAACCCGGCTGTAAGGTGCCGCTGGAGAATAAAATTCATGTACGCCAAGCTGTTTGAACGCCTGCCAGTTTTTGACCACCACGTTGGTGTACACCAGCGGAGCCTTCACGTTCAGTTTGAGATCCGCCTGCTGCTGTTCCGGCATCTCAGGCACCAGATACGGGATCATCATGTTATAACCTGCCATGATGGTGTTCTTACCGCGCACACGGTGCATTTTACCGTCACGCAGATAGGTCACCACAACGCCATCCTGCACGTTGGCCGCATTAATCACTGTGCTATTCAGGCGCAGGCGCGTGGTGTTTTCCGGCAGATCCAGCTTTTCGTAATGCAATCTGGCAAGAACAGAGTCTTCCATAGTATTGCCCGGTAGCGCATCCGGCAGCATATACCTGACTAGCAGTCGGGCCAGACCGGCGTTACCGTCCGGGAAATGGTAAACATACGGTTCTTCGAGGTCGGCCAGCGACTCTCCGTCCAACGGCGGTAACCCCATCCCTTCCATGCCGGGTAAGGCGCACGCCCTGGCATCGCTGCAGGAGATGCCTTCAATGCCGATGGCAAAGAAGTCATTGGAACGCTGCTGAAAATAGAGCAGCGCCATTTTGCTCAAACCCACTTTTGTTGCTAAAAATTCACTGTAGCTGTGGGTATCAAGCCATTCCATTTTCTCATCGACCGTCATACCCGGAAGGTAATCGCCAGGGCGCACGTGCAGATCGATCAGCGCTTTTCTGTCGTTCTCACCTAGCGGAAAATCATTGATAAAGTCTTCAATTTTACGGCCATTGAGCCTGTCCGGCGGAATATCATCAGATACCGCGCGGCCCGGATCGCCGCTGACGATTTTTGTTACGCCAAAATTCTTCTTGTCGAAAAAAACCCCGCGACTGAGCTGCCAGTCGGGGTAGAAGTTTACGTCAAAACTCTCTTTTAACCGCGTGACGCTGACGCCCACGGTTTCCATCAGTTTTTGTACTTCAGGGCTGAAATTATGCGCGGGTGACTGGAATGCTTCGCTGCCGCCATAACCGAGTAATTTCTTGCCCGAGCTGGTAAATTCATTACGTTTGGCGTGTCCGCCAAAATCGTCATGGTTATCGAGGATCAGGATCCGGCTATTTTGCCCGGCAACTTGACGCCAAAAACAACCGGCAGCTAACCCGCTAATCCCGCCCCCAACAATCACCAGATCGTACTCTTCCTCGACGGGCAGAGCGTTTAATTCAAAATGCTTCTGCTCGCGGCCTAGCGCATGCGCCATTTCAAATGATCCAGGATGATTACCCCGCAGCCCTGTCAGCGCAGGAGGATAATAATTTCCATCTATAAATGCGTTTCCCTTTCCTGTCGCCCTGACCCACTCCAGCGGGGTAAGTCCCGCCGCAATAGTCACCGCGACGCCGTTGAGAAAATCACGTCTGGTAATTGCCATTAACTTTTTTCCTTATTGCTACACACTGCCTTTAATACGACAAAAATAAGAGAAATACCCCTTCTTAGTTATAAAGGGACACAACCGACTACTTCACTGGCTTTAACTCTTCATCCAGTTTTTTAGAATCATAATAATCACCCTGCCAGGTGATTTTTCCTGCTTTAACATGAATATAGCTTACGCCTTCAAATTTGATCGAATTATTTGTCGGCGGACTCCCTGCCCATTCACCACTATTTTTGCCTGAAAATTCCCAACGGAATGCCACGGTGTCTTCGTCGTAGACGGGTTTGCCAACCATTTTCCAGTTCAGATCTGGCACCGCCTTAATAAAAGCGCCGATAACCTCTTTTTCCGCTTTTTCTCTCCCGTTTACCGGTTCACCCGCGGCGGCATCATAATAAACCGCATCATCCGCAAGATATTGAGCGGCTCGCGAAGCATCATGCGCATTCCACGCCGCCATATATTCTTTTACGGTATTCAGTGATGTACTTTCTGCAAAGCTATAGCCCGAGAGTATCACTAATGAAAGCACCGCAATTTTTACTGTTTTCATCGTAATCCTCTCTATTCAGAAATGTCACACATGATATGTTTCACCCGAGTATATTCTTCGAGTGAATAGGATGAGAGATCTTTGCCATAACCCGATTTTTTGAACCCGCCGTGCGGCATTTCGGCACACAGAGGAATGTGATTGTTAATCCACACCGTGCCAAAATCGAGGTCAATGCTGAAGCGCTGCGCGCGACCATGGTTACGGGTCCAGACGCTGGCGGCAAGACCATACTCCACATCATTCGCTTTGTGTAGTGCCTCTTCGTCAGTAGAAAACGACTGAATGGTCATTACCGGACCAAATACTTCATGCTGAATAGCTTCATCATTTTGATGCAATCCGGAGACAATCGTCGGCTCAAAATAGAAGCCCGGACCTGGCCCGGCGAGCCCACCGGTTTCAATTTTTGCATGTGCCGGTAAACGCTCAATAAAACCTTTCACCTGCTCCAGTTGATTCCGGCTATTCAATGCGCCGTACAGCGCATTCTGATCTTCTGGCGGTCCAAATTTGATACTTTTTGTTTTCTGGATCAGTTTTTCCAGAAACTCAGCATAGATGGATTGCTCTACCAGGATCCGTGTAGCCGCTGTGCAATCCTGCCCGGCATTAAAAAAGCCTGCCGTAGTGATTGTCGCTATCGCCTTGTCCATATCCGCATCGGCGAACACGACTGCAGGCGCTTTTCCACCCAATTCCAGGTGTGCTCTGGTCAGGTTTGCCGCCGCCGAAGCCGCAACCTGCAAACCCGCGCGGACCGAACCGGTAATCGAAACCAGTGAAGCCTTCGGATTTGAAACCACCAGCGAACCGGTGCTGGCTTTGCCCAGCACAACGTTCAACGCCCCCCTCGGAAACAACAGTGCGGCCAGTTCAGCCAACAGCAGCGTACTAACTGGTGTGGTGTCGCTTGGCTTTAACACGACCGTGTTGCCTGCCGCCAGCGCTGGTGCAATCTTCCACACCGCCATCATGAACGGGTAGTTCCACGGCGTCACTTGCCCAACGATACCCAGCGGTTCACGACGGATGGTCGATGTAAACCCGGCGGAATATTCTCCGGCCGCCTTCCCTTCAAGACAGCGCGCCGCGCCAGCAAAAAAGCGGATGGCATCGCAGGATGCCGCAATCTCCTCTTTCTCAATAAAATGGCGAAGCTGACCGGTTTCCTGACTTTGCGCGGTTACCAGTCGCTCAACGTTGCGTTCAATCTCATCGGCCAGCAGCAATAACGCCTTTTGCCGCTGTGCTGGCGTCGATTTTCTCCAGATGCTAAACGCCGCTTCCGCTGCTGAGTAGGCTTGCTCTACCTCCGCCTCGTTAGCGTTAGGAGAAATTGCGTATGTTTCACCGTCAACCGGACTCACCAGTTCGAAGCTATCTTCGCTGCTGCCTGCTACATAGTGCCCATTAATAAAATGCTTCAGGGTTTTCATGCTTGTCTCCTGCCAATTAATACATAAAGAATCTTATGTAATATATATATTGTAAAATTTTTTCAAATGCGCAACATTGACACTATGATAAGCCTCGCATTTTTAACTTAATTCTCACATTTGCAAGGTAAGGCTTTTCATTGCCAGCTGACGCGTTATGCTCAGCTCATCATGAGGTTATCGGGACACACATCCGCTTGTGCAGTGACGTTGCGCCCAGGCATGTAAAATAACTCGGCCATTCTTACCTTCCTTGCCCGACAGGCATGTGTTAAAAATGGTCGTTGTTTCAGGGAATTGAGTACAGAAAAGATTATGATTACTCACGCGGTCATATTTGCGCCTATCGGGCAGGTCAGTCGTTCAGACCAGATAGTCCAGCGCCTTTCAAATGCCATTATCACGGGGTTGCTGGAGCCAAAAGAACAGCTTCCCAACGAAACTGATTTGGCAAAAATGATGGGTGTCTCACATATCACTATCAGAGAAGCGCTAAACACGCTTCGGGCTAATAATCTTATCCATACGGTTCGCGGTCGTAATGGCGGGAGCTTCGTTTGTGAAAATATCGATGGAAAAAATAGCGCCCTGCACCCGTTCAAAGCGATCAGTACGGATTATCTGTCTGATCTGGGTGAAATGCATTGCGCCATTATTAGCCATAGCGCGAGGCTGGCTTCCCGACGGATGACCGGTGCGGATATCGCCAAATTTCGCGAGTTTGTCGAGGTTCTCAGAAAGGCAAACTCACCTGAGCTGATGACCCAGGCCGATATGCGTTGCCTGCTGGCGATTGCCGCCAGTTCGCATTCAGCGCGACTGGCCAATCAGGAGCTGCAAGTTCAGGCTGAATGGGCATCACTTGTGGCGATACTTTATCGCACAGACAGTATTCATGCGGAAATTATCGCGCTTTATTCAGCGCTGGCCGATGCACTGGCTGCTCACAACGAGGCAGAGTCAGTACAGTTTGCCACACGGATCATCGACACGTTTACCTACTACCTTATTGAAAAAAAGCTGAAATATAACTCGAACTGACAATCAGTGAAGGCAGGACAGACAATGAGCTCTTCGACATCCCTAAGCGCATTAATCCGTAAAATTGATGACATTACTGTTTCTACCGTAGATTCTACCGTTGCGCTAGCGAGGAGCATCCATGAGGCGATTTCAGGGGTACAAAAGGCCTCAGCCGAGGTCGTTCTCGACCCATCAGTAAGATCCACCGTTCAACAGCACATCAAGCGCACGCTCAGTGACAACCATTACTGTTCAGGGGCGGGATTCGCCAGCCATATTGAGAGCACCGCAAACACAAAAGAGTACTGGTTGCTGGAGTGGTGGTATAAGAAAGATAATGGTTTGAGCCAGGCGCATCTGGATTTGGATCAGGCCACGCAACAACGACTGGATTTCAGAACCTTTGAGTGGTTTAAGCATTCTCCTCCGGCTGGCAAAGCCTATATCCACGGTCCCTACGTCGACTATATTTGCAATATCTCCTATACCCTAACGTCAGCCGTCCCGGTCTACTACAACGACCAGTTTCTCGGTGTTGCCGCGGTCGATTTGCTGGTCAGTCAGATAGAAGCCGAACTGCTCTCCTGCGCTCATCCTGATTATGTGATTCTGACCAATCTGGAAAACAGGATCATTTTCTCCAGTTGGCCACGTTTTCGCGTGGGTGAATTGCTGTCACCTGCAAATAGTACCGTGGTGTATCAGAGCGACTACTTTATCCTTTATCACTATCAAAACTAAGGGCCCGAAGGCCCTTAGTTTTTAGTTATCCTGCCCCATATTGAGCTTACTGGCATACGCAATGGCGTCGTTTACCGGCGCCGCTGAACGACCAAACGGACGGGTCAGGAACATATAAATAAGTCCCGAGCCAACGACAATCGCCAGGCCGAACAGGACCGTCCAACGGTCAATGAAGTCGCTGCTGTCTGCCGGTTGCGCCAGTAACCAGATCCCGCACAATCCGTAAGCTAACGCCAGCACATTCACGATTACGCCCCAACCGCCAATGGTCCACTCCCCCGCCGGTTTCCAGCCTTTCAGGCGCTGACGCAGCGCGGCCAGCACAACCATCTGGAACGAGATGTAAATCCCGATAACAGCAAACGCGGTGATACGCGACAGGTTATCTGGCTGGAAATAAACCCAAACACAGATGATCACTGGCAGAAGGCAACTGACGACCATGGCATTATCCGGAACACCATTTTTAGAGATTTTGGCCATCCATTCACTTCCCGGCAGCATTCTGTCGCGGGAGAAAGAAAAGATAAGACGGCTTAACGCAGCCTGGAGAGACAAAATGCACGACAACATGGCGATAATCGCGACGACGATAAAGACAGTCGCGCCGGTTTCGCCCAGAGCTTCATTAAGGATTGCCGGGATCGGATCGGACGTTTTACCATTCACGATGCTGACCAGATTCGGTGAAGCCAGCAGATAACCCATAACAGAAATAATGGCGGAAATCGCGCCGAATACGATGCTTAAAATCATCGCCACTGGGATCTTTTTACTGGGATTCTGCACCTCTTCCGCAACGTTACCGCAGGCCTCAAAGCCAAAGAACATAAACAGTCCCATCAGCGCAGCAGACATAAATGCGGTGGAATAGCTGCCGTCATGAGCCAGCACACCCATCGAGTCAAAAATTACTGAGAACGGCTGCGAACGGTGGAAAATCAGCAGATAAATCCCCAGCGCGATCACGCTGACAATTTCACACCAGAAACCAATTTTCGCCACCCGGGCCAGATTTTTAGTCCCGGACATATTAACCGCCATCATCAACAGCAGCAGCAGAACGGAAGTCACCAACATCGTGGCTGGAGTCTGACCATAGTGGAAGAGTGATTCAACAAACGTTGATGTATATTCCGCGATCGACGTAATGGTGACCACCAGTGCCCACAGGTAGATCCAGGCGGCAATCCACGCATATTTCTTGCCCCACAACCTTCTGGCCCAAGGGTAAAGTCCGCCGGTTATCGGATACTGGGAAGCGACCTCACCAAACACCAGCGCCACCAAAAGTTGCCCGCATGCGACGATTAAAATCCACCATACTGCAGGTGGCCCCGCCAGCGTTACGGCCAGCGCAAACAGCGAATAGACGGCGGTAAGCGGCGACAGGTAGGTAAAACCCAACGCGAAGTTTGAAATTAAACCGATCGATCTATTGAACTGTTCTTTGCCATCTTTTTGAAAATTATCGTTTTTCTTATCAGGTGTCTGTTCCATATAGCTTTCTCTTTTGTGGAATAGTCGCAGGGTTGAACAATTAATGTATAAAAGATATTAAGTTATATGTATAGTGATTTTGTCGCAGATTTGTTAAAAATGATCGCGCGTCACGTTAATGAAAAAGTGGGAATAAAACGGTAGAGAGAGCGAGAATTTTGCGGTATTTACAACCAACAATTCTTTAGCAATTGCGAACCGTGGGCCACTTTGGCGGATAAATACGCACAGCGGATTGCGTTCGATGCTAAGTAGCAAGAATCGCTGCTGTTAAGCAACATTTTTGCAATATAATAACGTGATGTTAAACGCTGAACCTGAGCAGGTGAATGATGGAAATTGATCTCGATAATCTGGTCTTTGATGGACTGGAAGAAGCGCAAGAGCGTAACGCTGAACGTCTGGAAGATGCAGACAAGAAAGCGCAAGAAATTATTGCTGATAATGATTGCGGTGACGCCTGCAAAATCTGATTTCCGAACCGGCGCAATGCCGGTTTTTTTTTACCTCCTGGCTATGCCCTCTCGCCTGGCTACATATCGCATTGCGTTTACCCATTGTTAACACCTTTTTCACTAATAACATTTTGTAAATAGATAAGAATTTTTTCTTATTTTGTCCTGAACCTGAGTTATGGGAGCGTAAAAAGCACAAACCAAAAAAAACGACAGGGACTTACAAAATGATGGTAACAAAAACTCACAGCGCGAAAAAAACACTGCTGGCACTCGGCATCCTGCTGGCATCAGGCATTAGCGTCTCACAGGCTCAGGCCGACCAACTGGCCGATATCAAAGCCGCAGGCGTAGTAAAAGTCGCAACATTTGACGCGAACCCGCCGTTTGGCTCCATCGATGCCAAAACGCATAAGATTGTCGGCTACGACGTCGATTTTGCCGAAGCGCTGGCCAAATCTCTTGGTGTAAAACTGGAACTGGTGGCGACCAATCCGGCAAACCGAATTCCGTTATTACAATCTGGTAAAGCCGATTTAATCGTTGCGGATATCACGATCACGCCTGAGCGGTCGCAGGTAATAGATTTCTCCGTCCCCTATTTTGTTACCGGCCAGCAGTTCCTTGTGCCAGCAAAATCTCCGGATAAGCTCGATCAATACAGCAAAGCACGCATCGGCGCGGTAAAAGGCACTACTGGTGAACAGGCACTGCATCAGCGCTTCCCGCAGTCGCGCGTACTGGCCTATGACGATATCCCGCTGGCGTTAACCGCACTGCGCAACGGCAATGTTCAGGCCATCACCCAGGACAGTACGATTCTGGCCGGTTTATTAGGCGGTGCGCCGGATAAAGCAGATTTCAAAATTCTACCGGACCTGTTGAGCAAAGAAGAGATTGGCGTGGGGGTGAAAAAAGGTGAGCCAGCGTTGTTAAAAGCCGTTAACGATGAACTTTTGAAGCTGGAATCTACCGGGCAGGCGGCCAAAATTTATGATGTCTGGTTTGGTCCTGAAACCAAAAATCCACAAGCCCGCGCCTTTAAAATAGAAGCCAAATAATATGCTCTCAGCCCTTTTTCATCGTTCCGCAGCTTCGGCTGCGGATTTTACCCATTTGCGTCAGGCGAGCGTCGAACTACGCAATGTGGTTAAAGAGTATGGCGCTCAAACTGTACTTAACGGCGTCAACCTGGCAGTTGAGCCCGGTGAAGTGGTGACCATTCTGGGACCTTCCGGTTCTGGAAAGTCCACTCTTATACGTCTTATCAACCAGTTGGAGTCGCTCAGCGATGGCGAAATCTTCATTGATGGTAAACCAATTAGCCAGTTGCGCGGGGCGGCATTACGCCAGCTACGCAGCCGTATCGGTTTCGTATTTCAGCAATTCAATCTCTATTCGCATCTGACTGCACTGCAAAACATCGCGCTGGCGCTGGAATATGTTCACGGCTGGAATAAGACGGAAGCAGATCGTCGGGCACTTGAGTTGCTGGAAAAGGTGGGACTGGCGGAAAAAGCCAATGCCTATGCCGCACAGTTGTCCGGTGGACAGCAGCAGCGCGTGGCCATCGCCCGCGCACTGGCTTCATCACCGCAAATTATTCTGTTTGATGAGCCTACCTCCGCGCTGGATCCTGAAATGATCGGCGAGGTATTGCAGGTGATGAAAAATCTCGCCCACAGCGGTATCACCATGATCGTCGTGACCCACGAAATGCATTTCGCCCGCGAGATTGCCGATCGTGTGGTTTTCATCGATGGTGGCGATATTCTTGAAGTGGCCCCGCCGGAGGATTTTTTCGTCCAACCACAGCACCCGAGAACCCAGCGTTTCCTGAAAAAAGTGCTCGACCCGTTACACCAGGAGTCATCATCATAATGCATGCAATGGACTGGCAGGGAGTGCTGAGCGGGCAACCCCTGCAATGGATAATTTCTGGTTTTCTTACCACGCTTTGGGTGACGCTGGCAGGTATCGTGCTCGCCACGCTCATTGCCATCTCACTGCTCAGCCTGCGACTGACGGGCAATCGTCTCGCTAAAACGATGGTCGGGGTGTGGGTCTCGGTGTTTCGCAATACCCCTTTACTGGTGCAACTGATGTTCTGGTATTTTGCCGCATGGAACTGGCTTCCCCGTGACGTCATTAGCTTCATCAATGCTGATCATCCATGGTCAATTCTGCCGGGTGATGTCTGGTGGTTAACGCCGGAGTTTATCTGTTCAGCATGGGGACTGGGCGTATTTACCTCAGCATTTTTGGTCGAAGAGATCGCCTCAGGTTTACAGGCAGTTTCTGCCGGACAACGCGAGGCTGCCGTGGCGCAGGGGTTTTCATCCTGGGCGATATTTCGTCACATTCTGCTGCCTCAGGGACTGGCAAACGCCTGGCAACCCATTGTTGGGCAATATCTCAACCTGATGAAGCTTTCCTCGCTTGCCAGCGGTATTGGATTTGCTGAGCTCACCTACCAGGTACGGCAAATTGAGAGCTACAACGCGCACGCGCTGGAAGCCTTTGCCGTTGGCACCGCACTCTATCTGTTTACCGGCATCGTGCTGGGTATGTTGCTTACGCGTCTTGGGCCGCGGCCGGCGGCGGGTAAATCGTCAAAGGTAAGAATGCGCATCTTCAGCGTCAGGAGCATACTGCATGATCGCTAATATTTCGGTCATTACCGACAATCTTGACTATCTCCTGTGGGGACGTGTAGCTGAGGGGCAACCCGGCGGTGTACTGCTCACTTTGCTGATGGCTATCGGTGCGGCTTTGCTGGCGCTGCCTGGCGGGATCATTCTTGCCTGCTGCGCCTGGCGATTTCCAGGCGCGGTTCGCAACGGGTTGTTTATCTGGGCGGAATTTATTCGCGGCATTCCGCTCATCTTTGTGATTTTCTGGATGTGGTATTTGCTACCCATGCTGACCGGAAGCGATCTGCCCGGTGCCGTTACCGTGACGCTGGCGCTAGCATGGTTCACCGCCGCTTCGGTGATGCACTCGGTGTATGCTGGAATTAGCGCACTGCCTGGTGGGCAATATGAAGCGGCAGTCGTTCAGGGGTTTCGCCCGGATCAGGCCCTGTGGCTTATCTTGCTGCCGCAGGTGCTGCGTAACGTACTGCCGTCGTTGACGGGGATTTTCATTGGGCTACTGAAGGACACGTCACTGGCATTTATCGTTAACGTACCGGAACTCACAACGGTTGCCGGTCAGGTTAACAGCCGGGTGCAAATCTACCCGGCAGCCATTTTTATCTTTACCGGACTGGTCTATTACCTGCTGTGCTTTAGCCTGGAGAAAATCACCCAGCGCCGCTTCGCACTAAAATGACCTCTCGGCTCAACATTCCACAAACTGATGGTCTTCGTTGAGCCGATATTTCACGCCCGCCCGAATGTTTTTTTCCCCTTCAACGGCAAGCGCAAAACGCATTCTCTCGCCATCGTGATAAGCCAGCGCCGCACATCCGCCGGGACCGAGCGTTATCGAATCTACAGCACCGGTACTGGCAACAACGGCGTTCTCTCCGCTGGCAATAATGTGGATATTATCCGCGCAGTTAGCGATTTTTGCCTCTGCGCCAAAACAGGCTACCTGGGTTAAATCACCGCTACTGGCAACCCGGTTTCGGTCGCCAAGCGAACTGATGCGTACGCGCATGCCGGTACTGGCGATACGCGTTCCGTCGCCCACACTGCTGATACGCGCCGAATTTCCCGCAATCGCTATTCGCCCACGATCGCCTGAACTGCCGATATGCGTGTTATAGCCTACACTGCCAATCCGTGCGCTGTAACCGGCACTGGCGATCTGTGCGGCATACCCGGTGCTGGCAATTTTAACGTTGTCACCCGCACTGCTAAATCGGGCATAATCTTCTGCACTCGCCAACGGACGACTGGTTTCCTCCGCGGCTTGCTCACAGGAAATATTCCCCATTGCGTCAATATCCTGCTGAGCAAAACTCGCCTCTTCCCGCCATTTCGACCAGCCGTATTCCACCAGGCTATTTGCCCAATCGGTATACCCTTCCCGCTGGAGCGCGCGATGAACATCGGCATAGCTTCCTCCTGCGGGAAACGCGCGTAGAAACCAGCGATACATGACGGGCCCAACACGCCAGGCCCGTAAGTCACTTCGTGTAATCATCATCGCTTAATGCCGGTGGTAGCCATCCACCATACACTTGAAGGTTTCGCCCGGTGTGCGGCCCGTAGTGCAAAGATAAAGATGCCCAAAAATGAAAAACAGACTGACAATTGCCAGCGCAAAGTGCGCCTGAAGCAGCCAGTAACGCACACCAGGAAACAGATCTCCGACGACCGTCGGGTAAAGCGATAACAACCCAGAAATCAGCAGTAGTGGCAGCAACCCATACATCACGCCAACGTAGGCCGCCTGCTGTAGCGGATTGAATTTAGAACGCGGCGATGCCGGGAATGGATGTGACTCGCCCTGCATAATGCCAAACAGGTAAAAACGTGTTTGTCTTTGCGCGCGAGCGATCCAGCCCTGACGTTGAATAATATAGTGATGTCCGTTGCCGCCAATCAGGTTGATCAGCACAAAACCAACCCAGCAGGCAAGTAGCAAAAAGCCGCAAACCTCATGAACGGTAAGCAGGCTTTTCATTACCGGTGCGCTGACGGCAGAGAAGTGATTGACCAGGCCACTGACCAGAAGTAGCAAAAACAGCAGCGCATTTGACCAGTGCCACAAACGAACAGCCTTCGAATATAAATAGACCTTCTCACCGTGCCCTGCCGACGTTTTATGTGCCGCCCGAAAGCGCAGCATGGCGTGAAGCGCCAGCACCAGCCACATTCCCACCAGCATTAACCCGGCAACGACTAACCACACGGGCCAGTAGTCCGGTGAAAACAGAGGAACATACTGCGCAAGCTGGGCGTGAAACTGTTCGGCATTTTGCGACGCGTTCATACATTTTCCTTTTTAATCAAATGTTGACCGAACCGACGATACAGATGGGGTTTCCCGGCGCCTGCAAGTTGATATTCGTAATACTTGTTTTCTCGCAACCAGGTCTGAATTTCCGGGCTATCTTCACGCCCAAAAATCAGCGCATGTTCCGGGCAAGCGTTAACACAGATCGGTGAAAAACCTTTCGCCAGGCGTGATTCAACGCAAAAGTCGCATTTATCCGCCACTTTGGTATGCGGGTTGAGATAACGAACCTGATAAGGACACGCACCAATACAGTAACTGCAGCCGATACAGGAAGACGTATCTACTCGCACAATACCGTTCTCATCCCGCCAGGAGGCACCGGTCGGACACACCTCAATACAAGGCGCATCATCACAATGCTGGCAGGATTGACGGAAGTAGTGATACAGCGTTTCGTTGTCGTTGTCTGAGACTGGAATATGCGCTATCGACAAACGGCTGCCCTGGGCAGGAACATGGTTGGTTTTCCTGCAGGCCCGCGCGCAGATATTACATCCGTTACACAGTGATTCGTCGTGAATCATGACGTAACGAACGGCTTTAGGGCTCCTGGTACTCGCTAACAGATTTTGACCTGGGCCGGTGAAAAAAATCACCGTCCCCATGCCAATGACAAATTTTCGTCGGGTGAAGGACATCGGGTTATCCTCTAAACTGTGACAGTGGTCGTCCACACGTTCCATGACATCAACCTGAATAATTCAGGGGTTCTGATACTGCTCAACCTCAAGCCATTCACACAGGCCGTACGCTTTGCCATAACTCATAAAACGTTCGCTAAACAGATAAGGTTCCGCATTTGACGATTCCACAGTACGTATATCTGCGTAATCGGGATGCGTTTCCATAGCCGTTAGCGCCGCTGTAATCTGCTGAGATTCAAAGCTATACGGCGGTTGCGTCAACATGGCGACCTTATAGGGGCGAGGATACGTGCGGCCGTCGAAGCGTACCGCCTCGGCAATTGCACGGCAGATGTCGTTTTCCACTACCTGCACGCACATGTCGGCGTAGTTTGCCGTCATGGTTTGCGTTGAGTAGAAATAGACATCTTCCGCGCCCTGCACACGGGTGATATCCGCGTTAATTGCGTCCTGACACAGCGCATCCAGCAGCGCGGATAGATCGGTTTCAGGGACCGAATAAGGTGGCTGCAGAAATACGCTGCGCCCCACCAATTGCCCGGATGCCGAATGCTGACGGATAAAATCCGCCACAATCGACTCCGGGCTGACAGGCTCCTGAACCTGCGGCGCAGTCACCTGTTCTACCGGCGGGTGAAACGCCTGTAGCCAGTGTCTCTTTTGACCATCTACCTCGTCAGGAAGCGCCTCTACGGGTGCCAGAACGTTGCTCACGTTAGTCATCTCACGTTCCTTACGCTGGCAACAGGTCTTGCGCCGCCAAATCAGCTGCCACGTCTTCAAGTCCGAGTCGGTTCAGGGTTTCACGCGTTGGGCAACCCAGCTCTGGATCCCAGCCCATTTCCTGATAGAACATCGTCAATGACTGACGCATATCCTCCCTGTCCATCTTGTCGGTTCCTTCAGTGAAGACCGGGATCTTCGGATCTTTATCGAATACCCAGGAGCAGATGAGATCGTGCTCATTGCGCATATCCTTGGTTTGCATCAGTTTGACCGTATAAGCGCGATGCAGGGTAAAGATGCGTTCAGCGGCCAGGTCCAGACTCGCCTGCGTGGTTTCATCACCGGTGACTGCCTGGAAGAACTTCGCTTCCAGATCCAAGTCTCCGCGATAGTTACGGCTCTTGAGTGGTGAAACTGTCATCGGCCAAACCCAGTTACACAACGTAACCGCGTTATGCAGACAGACTTTCAGCAGCGTCCATTTGGCATATTTGATCTTGGCTGCATTGATCGGGGTGTAGTTTTTGGTTTCATCGTAGGCATCCTGTGAACCAAACAGCTCGCCCGCCACTTCGCGCTGTAATTTCAACGGCAAACCGGAACCGATGAAGTTGATATGGGTGTGCGCCATGCAGTCACGGTTAAACATACAGTTGGTGATCGCCCCCACCTGCGCTGAAGCCTCGTTCGCATGGTGAACAGGAAAACCGAACGGCGACCACAGTTTATTTTTGGCATAACCCCAGTACTCTTCGCCCAAATCCCAGCGTTCAGCAATGGCATACGAGCCGTCCGCAAGGTGACTGAGTTCCCCCACGCGATGCGCCAACCGATAGTAGAAGTCTTTAATAAAATTAGGATCACCCGCTTCCAACTGATCCCAGCGGATCTCCGCATACTCTTCAGCCGGCAGTACGCGCTTAAAGACGCCTTTCGAATAGCAATAAGTAAAATCACGGTGCAACTGGCCGTAGTTACACCAGATACCGTAATCGTCAAACAGGTTCAGACCAATCAGGTTTCCCACCACGCGCCCATCGTCTTTATCGTCAAAATCTTTCGGGCCATTGGGGAAAATGGTGGTGTGCACAAAGTTCGCCACACAAGTGTTGCCGCCGGTACTCGGCACGCCAAAATCTTTCACCCGCGGAACATTGAGCTGTGACATACAACGAATAGGGCATGAATGACAGCCGCTCATTTTGACCGTGTATTTTTCTGCGGCTGGCCCCAGATCGAACACCGATTTATAGGTACGGAAACCTACCGTATTTTGGTTGCCCGGCGGGATTTCCCCGGTTTCGATTGGTCCGCCTTCTGCTGCGCCCCAGAACAGTCCCTTACGGGCTGTCCAGCGCGAGTTTGGCGAAGAGTATTCTGCCCAGGCCTGCGGGGTGCTTGGCACAACGTGGTTGTTGTTAGCGCCGATGAGCTCGGTCATCATGTAGTCATTGAGCCGTTTCATCTCTTTGCGATCGGCAATATTGACGCCTTTGGTCCCTTCTACCGCAATAGCCTTCAGGTTTTTCGAGCCCATTACTGCGCCGGTACCAGCTCCGCCGCTGTGGTTGCGACTGTTGATCATGCAGGAGAGCGGCACCAGATTTTCCCCTGCCTGGCCTATCGCGGCGACGCAGGTTTCCGGGCTGGTGATGCGACAAATTTCTTCAGTTGTGGCGCGCGTCCCCTTACCCCACAGGAAATCGGCTTTTTCGATGCTAACCTTATCGTCTTTAATGTTGATCCAGACCGGTGATGCGGACTTGCCTTCAATAATAATGGCGTCGTAACCGGCGAATTTCATTTGCGCGGCAAAGAATCCCCCCATATGGGCATCCACGACTAAATTGCCTTTGGTAAATGTCGATAAGGAGGTGATATTGACGCGGGAGCTACAGGGAGCGCCAGAACCCGTTAATGGTCCGGTGGCAAAAACCAACTTATTCCCTTCATCAAAAGGCATGGTGCCTGGCGGGACTTCGTCGTACATAATTTTATAACCAAAGCCCATCCCACCGACAAATTTTTTAAATTTACTGGAATCTTCAAGGGTGATATTACCCGTGGTGAGATTGACCCGTAAAATAGTACCTGTCCAACCATTAGCCATCATGTTTTCCTTTGCAAGAAGGTTTAATAGATATACCCGCCATTCTTCAGGCAGCTTTTTATCCAAAACTGCGGTATTTTTGGCAATTAATGGCGCGAATCAGGTATGCCTGCTATCTATCAAACAGTAATATCTTTCCACTCGATAATTTTTAATGCCCCAGTCGGACAAGCATTGGCGCATTCCCCGCATAACACACATTTTGAGGACTTTTTCGTTTCGGTATTTACGGTCGACATCATCCACGGACAGGCTGTGGTACACGCGCTACAGCCAATACAGCGTTTGTGGTCCACCGCAATACAACCGTCTTCCTGTTTCCAGGTAATTGCACCTATTGGGCAGACCTTCATACACTGCGGATCTTTGCATTGCCGGCAGGTATCAGCGGTATAGTTTAAATCGCCATACAGCCCACCACCGGACCCGACACCATCATCGCCAAAGAAGAAATTGCGATGGATTTTTATCCGGGAAAAGAAGGTACCCACCGCACCATCGTTATAATTGGTACAGGAAATTTCGCAGCGGTGACAGCCCGTACAGCGAGCTCGCTGGGTCACCAGAACCCCTTTAGGCGTATTGATAAGCCCAACAGTCCCACTATCGACATCTTCCTGCTTACAACCAAAAAGGGATAACAGCGCGGGAGCAATCGTTAATCCCGCCAGTCCTTTTCCTGATATCCGCAGAAATTCTAGTCGCGTTAAACCACAATCTAAAAATGGACGATCAACCTGGTTCATTTATTTCGCATCCTCTTCGCAAATGCTGTGGTAGCAACACCTTCAGGCTAATTTAAACCAGCGCAGCTCAAGCCATATCGGGCGGTTAAAGTTGCCAACAACACGTAAATTTTTGCCCTAACCTGATCGCATAAATGACGGTGGTTAAACTGAATGAATCTAATCCTTTAGGGTTAGACACAGAAATAATGTGGTTATTCAGCATGCTTAGTCTTGATCGTCATCAATTAAAAAACGGAAGGGATATAATTAATGCGGAGTGAGATTTATTATCATTAAGATAAATTGAAATAGCACTTCATATGTCTTGCAAATATTTGTGACTCCACTCTCATATATATTTTTATATATCATCCGGTATACAATTAAATATATAGCGAGTTGGATAGCGTTAATTGCAACACTAAATTATAATTATTGATAGATTAACGTAATGAGAATAAGAGGACGGCGAGAGAAACTACCGCCCTCTTTTTGCGGATTATCCGGCCAATGCTTTAATTACGGTCTCAATAGCCTGTTTTTCTAACTCACTGCGCTTCACACGCTGGTTAGCAAGGGTGGTTCTCAGTACTCCCGCAATGACGATATGCTTAGGCTCTTGTCCCAGATCGCGCATTTCCAGCACTACTTTACCGACTACTCTGCACATTTCACGGTACAACTCGTCGTCTTTCGTCTGATTTCCCATTTTTGCCCGCTCGTCATTAACTCAAACCAACAGCATATATCACTCTGAGGATTTAGACAAAATTCAATGAAAATCAAAGAAATGTCATCATTCTACTGAACTCTCTGAAGTCGATTTACAAGCTCAGCAAGACTTCCCGCCTGCATTTTTTCCATCACCCGCGCCCGATGCACTTCAACCGTACGTACGGCAATATTCATGGCATCAGCAATTTCCCGATTCATTAATCCTTTTGCTACCAGATGCGCCAGTTCCCGTTCTTTTGGCGTAAGTTGTTGATAGCAGCAGATGATCTCTTGTCGCGAGAACGCCGCTGCCGAGACCTGCAAGGCATGTTCTAATGCTGCCTGAAGCGGCACGGCTGACACCGGTTTTTGCAAAAAATCGACCGCGCCACGTTTCATTTGCTCAACCGCCATCGGCACATCGCCATGCCCGGTGAGAAAGACCACCGCCAGGGTGCTTGCTTTCTGACGCATGATTTCATGCACCGCGTGCCCATCCAGTACCGGCATACGCATATCCAGCAGCAGTACACCCACCTGGTGCAGATTTGCCTCAGCGAGGAATTTCTCACCTTGCTCCCAGCAAGACACTTCATATCCCAGACTTTCCAATAAAAACGCGCAGGCCTGGGTGACGGCAATGTCGTCATCCAGCAGATGAATTATCGCCACTACGGCCTCCTTCCCGATTTGGTTTAAAATATAATGTCACTCTCGCCCCCGCTTTTCCGTCCGGGGCCTGCTGATTGTTGATCTCAATATCTCCGTTTGCGTAGCGCACCAGTCGCTGACAAATGACCAGTCCTAGTCCCATGCCTTCTTTGCGAGTGGTCATAAACGGCTGAAAAGCTTGGTACAACTGAGTCTCGTCAATGCCTCCGGCATTATCCTGCACCTGAATACTCACACCACCATCCTTATGCAGGGCGCTAAACCATACTGTGGTAGCCCCGGCCTGGGCGGCATTGAGTACCAGATTGGCCAGCACCTGCTCAAGAAGAACGCTTGGCAGCGTCAATGTTAACGCCTTGCTGACCTGTGTGTGCAGCGTTACCGCCGGGAATTGCTGGGGCATGCGCAGTAATTGCCAGACGTGATGGATAGCATCGTGAACGTTGATGGCTTGCCAGTCATCGGGAAGTACCGGATTGCCCTGTGCCTGGCTGACCCACTGCCGGAGATTGCGCAGCGTATCGGCCCCCCTTTGTGCCTGGGCGTCGATGTGCTCAAGCGCGGGCAGCAACGGATGCTGTTCATCCTGACCGCGCAGGCGAATCAGACAGCCTTGGGCATAATGGCGGATAGCTGACAACGGCTGATTGAGCTCATGGGCAAAACCGGAGGTCATCTCCCCCAGCACGCTCATTTGTCGGGCAGTCTCCAGCGCCTGTTCCTGTTTGTGCAACAACACGTTGTTCCGCTCTAGCTGCCTGCCGCGTCGGCGAACCAACAGCATTACCCAGATGTAATTGAGCGTCAGCAACAACAGCACGATGGCCGCCGCTCCCATCGCCAGCCGATGTTGAATAAACCAGCTTTTGACATCCAGCCACAGCTGACGCTGCTGCGGATGCTGGCGGACATCGCGCAACAACGCTTCCACCTCGCGGGTCGAGGCGGGCGCTCCCCAGCGAAATGTCGCGTTTTGCGGTGCATTGAACAGCACCCGCGTGACGCGATCGGCCAGCTCGTCACTCACTGCAGGTAGTGCGGCAAATGACCAGTCAGGATAGAGCGGTGTACTGGTCAGACAGGGAATTGAGGTCGGATGGTTCAACACGGTCATAAAATCGGTTTTACGAATGAGGCCTTCTTCATCCATTTTTTCCAGCAGGCACACCGGCACGATCACCGCCTGCACGGCTTTTTCACGTAATAAATAGAGTAAGGCATCGGCGGGAAATCCGGTAAACGTCAGACGTAAATCGCGTTCAGGGCGCAGACCGGCATCACTGAGCGCTTTATATCCCAGCAAATAGCCGCCAAACGCCTGAGCATCAATGGCGCCAACCGTTTTGCCGATCAGATCGTGTGGGGAGGTTATCCCGCTGTCGCGTCTGACGAGGATCGCGCTGCCGATCACGTTACTGGTGGCTTTCCCACCACGGGTGGAGCGTAGCGAAGCCAGCCAGCGCAGCGCAGAACGGCTGTTTAGCTGAACAAACTGCGCCGGATTAGTGACAACAAACTGCACCGTTCCACGATTCACCGCCTCCTGCATCTGTCGCAGGTCCAGCGGCTGAATATGAAACTGCTCACCGGGGATTTGCTGATTCAACAAGGTTTCCAGCGGCTGCCAGTGATTACGTGTAGAAACCTCCCCGCGCATCGCCAAAACGCCAATGTTCCATGTCTGCGCCCTGACCGCGCCGCTTAGCATCCACAGCGACGCCAGCACTGTCAGACATCTTACTACGTTGCGTCCCACTCAATTGTCCCTGTCAATTATGTTGTTTTAGATCAACAACAAGCCGGGTATGTGGTTAACCACAATAGAGTATACCCCGTCACGATTTTTACACTGTAAATCATTGAGATTCTTTATTCATCACACGCAAATCAACGGCGTGACCAATGTTTCGTTGTTGCATCGTGACGGGAGAAAATATGGACAGCAGTAAACGGCAGTTTCTCCAGCAACTGGGCGTCCTGACCGCTGGCGCATCACTGGTACCGCTGGCTCAGGCACAATTTCCCTTTTCGCCTGAACGCCATGAAGGCTCACAACAGCATCGCTACGCCATGCTGGTTGACCTGCGACGCTGTATTGGCTGCCAGGCCTGTACCGTCAGTTGCGCCATTGAAAACCAGACGCCACAGGGCGAATTTCGTACCCTCGTCAACCAGTATCAAGTACAGATTGAAGGTCAGCAAAGCGTCACCAACGTCCTGCTGCCGCGACTATGCAACCATTGTGATAATCCCCCTTGCGTGCCCGTTTGCCCGGTACAGGCCACTTTCCAACGCGAAGACGGCATCGTGGTGGTCGACAACACACGCTGCGTTGGCTGCGCCTATTGCGTGCAGGCCTGCCCTTATGATGCGCGATTCATCAACCATGAAACGCAAACCGCCGATAAATGTACCTTCTGCGTTCACCGCCTCGAAGCGGGGCTGCTTCCGGCCTGTGTAGAATCCTGCGTCGGCGGCGCGCGCATCATTGGTGATATTAAAGATCCACACAGCCGCATTTCACAAATGCTGCATGAACACCATGACACCATCAAAGTCCTGAAGCCGGAAAGCGGTACGTCTCCTCACGTGTTCTATCTGGGACTGGATGAGGCATTTGTCACCCCATTGATTGGACGTGCTCAACCCGCTCTCTGGCAGGAGGTTTAAATGAACCATTCACTAATTATCGACGAGGTTCTGGCCCATCCCCAGGACGTAAGCTGGTTACCCTGGGCCGTACAATATTTCTTTTTCATTGGCATTGCCGCCTGCGCCGCACTGTTTGCCTGCGTTCTCCACTGGCGCAAAAAAGAAACGGCAGATCTGGAGAATCTGACGCTGTTGATCGCCCTGACCTGCGCGATTACCGCACCGCTGGCGCTGACCGCTGATCTACACCAAACCGCCCGCGTCTGGCATTTCTATGCGTATCCGACGCCGTGGTCCTGGATGCCGTGGGGCGCACTGTTCTTACCGCTGTTTACCGGTTTTTTAGGTCTGTGGTTTCTGGCGCAGCACGTTAAACGGCTAACGCTAAAAAGTTACAACGTCACAAAATGGTTAGCACTTGGTAGCGCACTGTCCGCCATCGGATTGCTGGTTTACACCGGCCGTGAAGTGTCGGTGGTGCAGGCGCGTCCCATCTGGTTCAGTTACGCCTTTCCGGTTGCGATGTTCCTCAGCGCGCTGCAAACGTTTCTTGCCCTGCTTATTGCCACGACAAATAACAAGGACGTACTGCCGCGTAAGCTAGCGTGGGGGCAAATGGTCACGTTGATCGCACTGGCTATCGTGGTGTTGATCTGGGCGAGCGGTAATACGCTTTCCGGTTCGGCTATCCGCCAATGGCTGGATGTGGCTTCTTCAGCACAACACTACGCTATCGGTTGGGTTGCGTTATGGCTTATTTCACTTGTTCTTTGCGGGTTGGTTGTACGTTACCCCTTGTCGCTACCGCTGCGTATATTACTCGCTTTTAGCGCCATGGCGCTGTGCTGGCTAATGCGCTGGACGTTACTCATCCAGGTGCAGACCATACCGAAATTTAACGCGCAGTTTAATCCCTACACCCTGCCCGGCGGCACCGATGGCTGGCTGGCCATTGTGGGTACCTTCGGCCTGTGGATAGCACTGATTATTATTGTTCGTGAAGCCCTGAACGCGATCGCAAGGAGAATGCAACATGGCTAATTTAACCCGTCGTCAGTGGCTTAAAGTGGGCCTTGCCGTAGGTGGCATGGTGACTTTTGGCCTGAGTTATCGGGATGTGGCAAAGCGCGCGATAGACGGTTTGCTGGACGGAACCTCGGGCAAAATTACCCGTGACCGCATCTTTGCAAACGCGCTCATCCCTGAAGCCAACGCCCGGCCGCACTGGCAGCAAAACCCGCAGCAGGTGATCTCCATGACACAGTGTTTTGGTTGCTGGACGCAGTGTGGCGTGCGGGTTCGCGTTGACACTGAGCAAGGCAAGGTGCTGCGCATTGCGGGCAACCCTTATCATCCGTTGTCGCACGAGCACCATATAGACGCCTCCGTCCCCTTTACCACGGCAATGGAACAGTTGGCCGGGGAGTCAGGTCTTGACGCACGTTCCACCGCCTGCGCCCGTGGTGCAACTTTACTCGAAGGTCTGTACAGCCCGTTACGTATTCTGGAGCCCATGAAGCGCGTCGGTAAGCGCGGTGAGGGAAAATGGCAGCGCATCAGCTTCGAACAGCTGATCAAAGAGGTGGTGGAAGGCGGAGATCTGTTTGGTGAAGGCCACGTTGATGGTCTGAGAGCCATCCACGATCCCGCTACACCGCTTGATGCGAAACATCCCGGCTTTGGCCCAAAATCCAATCAACTGCTGGTCACTAATACCAGCGATGAAGGACGTGATACCTTTTTACGTCGCTTCGCACTGAACAGTTTCGGCAGTAAAAATTTCGGTGCTCATGGCGCTTACTGCGGTCTGGCCTATCGGGCCGGTTCCGGCGCGTTAATGGGCGATCTGGATAAAAATACCCACGTGAAACCAGACTGGGATAACGTCGAATTCGCGCTGTTTATGGGCACCTCTCCGGCGCAATCCGGCAACCCGTTTAAGCGCCAGGCCCGCCAGTTGGCCAGCGCCCGTTTACGTGACGACTTCCGCTATGTTGTGGTAGCGCCCGCCCTGCCATTAACCACGGTGCTGGCTGACGATCGCGGCCACTGGCAGCCCGTACGACCGGGAAGCGACTCCGCGCTGGCGATGGGGATGATAAGCTGGATTATCGATAAACAACGCTATAACGCTGATTATCTCGCCATTCCCGGCGTGCAGGCCATGCAGCAGGCAGGAGAAAAAAGCTGGACTAACGCCACTCATCTTGTGATTACCGATGAAATTCCAACGCTTGCCGGACAACACCTGACCCTCGCCCATCTGAGCACAAACGCCGCCCAGGAGCCGGTGGTCGTCAACGAGGCCGGTGAGATTGTCGCCGCCAACAGTTGCCCGCGTGCGCAACTGTTTGTTACCCGCGAGGTGACGCTGGCTGACGGGCAGACGGTAACGGTAAAAAGCAGCTTCCAGTGTCTGCAAGAGTCCGCAGAGAAACTGTCGCTAACGCAGTACAGCCAGCAGTGTGGGGTGTCAGAAGCAGACATTGGCGCTCTGGCCGACGCATTCACCCGCCACGGACGTAAAGCGGCAGTAATTACGCACGGTGGAATGATGGCAGGCAATGGATTTTATAATGCCTGGTCGGTAATGATGCTCAATGCGCTGATTGGCAACCTCAGTCTTGAAGGCGGTGTGTTTGTTGGTGGCGGCAAATTCAATGGTGCCACCGACGGTCCGCGCTACAACATGGACAGCTTCGCCGGGAAGGTAAAGCCGAAAGGGTTAAGCATCGCGCGCAGTAAAACCGCTTATGAGTCTTCCGAAGAGTACCGCAATAAGGTAGCTGCCGGACAATCCCCCTTCCCGGCTAAGGCCCCTTGGTATCCGTTTGTCGCAGGTCAGCTTACCGAACTCCTCGTCTCAGCGCTTGAAGGTTACCCTTATCCGCTGAAAGCCTGGATCTCAAACATGACCAACCCGTTTTACGGCATTGCGGGATTACGTGGCGTGGCGGAAGAAAAGCTCAAGGATCCTGCTCGCTTGCCGCTGTTTATCGCGATTGACGCCTTTATGAACGAAACCACGGCGCTGGCAGATTACATCGTGCCGGATACCCACAACTTCGAAAGCTGGGGATTTAGCGCTCCGTGGGCAGGCGTGGCCAGCAAAGCCACCACCGCGCGTTGGCCTGTCGTCAGACCTGCGACCAGCCTCACGGCTGACGGTCAATCGGCCTCGATCGAATCTTTCTGTATCGCAGTGGCAAAGCGCATTGGGCTACCTGGATTCGGCGACAATGCGATTACCGATCCGCAAGGTAATCACTATCCGTTGAATCGTGCGGAAGATTACTACCTGCGCCTCGCCGCCAATATTGCGTTTATGGGCAAAGCCCCGGTTGCAGAGGCACAGCCGGAAGACATAGCGCTGACCGGAGTACAGCGGATCATGCCTGTGATGACCCAAACGCTGAAACCCGATGAAATCAGCCGAGTTGCGTTTATCTACTCCCGCGGCGGGCGCTTTGCGCCGGACATCAGCGGACGAGTTGATAACCGCGTCGGCAATGCCTGGGAAAAACCGCTCCAAATCTGGAATGCGAACGTCGCCGCGCACCGTCATGCAATTACCGGCGAGCGCTACAGCGGTTGCCCGGCCTGGTATCCTTCACGTCTGTCTGATGGACGTGCGGTCGAGGAGTTGTTCCCGGAACAAGAGTGGCCGTTGAAACTGATTTCCTTTAAATCCAATACCATGTCCAGCGCCACGGCGGTTATCCCACGCCTTCATCATCTGAAACCGGTTAATCTGGTGGCGCTCAATCCGCAGGATGGTCAGCGGTATGGTTTAGCACATGGCGATATCGTGCGTATCACCACCCCTGGCGGTCAGGCGCAAGCGCAGATAAGTCTGCTGCATGGCGTCATGCCGGGTGTCATCGCCATTGAACACGGTTACGGGCATAAAGAGATGGGCGCAGCTCAGCATACGCTCGACGGCAAGCCAATGGCATTTGATGCACAGATAAAGTCAGGGATTAATCTCAATGATTTGGGCTTTGCGGATCCTACCCGGCAGGTTGCCAATACCTGGCTTGACTGGGTGTCGGGTGCGTCGGTGCGTCAGGGGTTGCCAGCGAGAATTGAGCGAGTGTAGTTCTGCGTGAACGCGTTTTACCCGGCCTACAAGACGTCGTAGGCCGGATAAGGCACTGCCGCCACTCAGCAAACAGCGGATCAGTTATTAACCGGGATCACCGCGCCTTTATATTTAGTACGGATCCAGTCCTGGATTTCTTTGGAGTGCAGGACATCGACCAATGCGACGATATCCTTCTTCTTCTCGTCGCCACGATGCACGGTAATGATGTTGGCGTACGGGTTGTTTTCACCGCTTTCAACGGCAATCGGATCTTTCACCGGATCCAGCCCGGCGTCGATGGCGTAGTTGGCGTTAATCACCACCGCATCGCCTTCGTCGTTGTTATACATCTGCGGTAACAGCGCGGCTTCCACGTTTGGCAGGAACTTCAGCTTTTTCGGGTTTTCGACGATATCGCTAATGCGCGCGGTTACTTTATCCACGCCCGGCTTCAGCTTAATAACACCCTCTTTTTCGAAAATCGACAGAATACGGCCTTCCTCAGATACCGCGTCGCGCATGATGACTTTGCCGCCTTCCGGTAGATCTTTAAGCGATTTCACTTTTTTCGAATAGATACCAATTGGCTCAATGTGAATTGCTCCGGCGCTGACGAAGTCATACGTTTTATCGCCCGCATGATCTTTTATCACACTGTTCAGGTACGGAATATGCTGGAAGTAGTTAGCGTCAATCTCACGACCAGCCAGCGCGGTGTTCGGCAGAATGTAATCTTGGAACGGTTTAATCTCCAGATCGATCCCCTGTTTCGCCAGAATCGGTTTGGCCTGTTCAAGGATCTCCGCGTGCGGCACGTTAGACGCACCAACGGTCAGAGTGTCTGCCCAGGAGGCAAAGCTCAGGGCGCTTAAGGTCGCTGCGGCGAGTAACGTCAGTGATTTTTTCATGATGATGGTTTCCGTATTTTATTAGCGTTTATCTAACAGAGAGGTGATCACATCGCCGCAAAGCTGGATGATGAAGACAATGAGCAAAATCGTCACCGTCGCCACCAGCGTGACGTCGCTGTGGTTGCGCTGGAATCCTTCCAGATAGGCCAAATTCCCTAAACCACCGGCACCAATTACCCCTGCCATCGCGCTGTAGCTAACCAGCGCAATTAGCGTCACGGTGATCCCGGACACCAGAGCAGGAGAGGATTCCGGCAGTAAAACCCGAAAAATAAGCGTGCTCAGCCGTGCGCCCATCGAACGTGTCGCTTCAATAACGCCTTTATCCACTTCACGCAGAGCGATTTCGACCAGACGTGCATAAAACGGCGCAGCACCGACGATCAGCGCAGGCAACGCGGCATTGGCGCCGAGAATGGTGCCTACCATCGCTTTGGTAAACGGGATCAGCAGCACGATCAAAATGATGAATGGGATTGAACGAAAGATATTCACCACCAGCGAAATAGCGCTATATACCGCTCGGTTGGGGAACAATCCGCCGCGCGCGGTCAGGAACAATGCCAGACCAAGCGCGATGCCCAGAATAAAGGTCGCAGCACCCGAAAGGGCCGTCATATACAGCGTTTCCTGGGTTGCCGCTAAAGTTGCTCCCACTTCAGATGGGGAAACAGTTCTTCAGCCATGTTGAATCACCTCGCCTTCAATGTCGCTCTGGCGCAGGTCGGCCAAAATATTGTTCAATTGTTCCTCAGAGGCCACCACGTGCACCCAAAGTTGACCAAACACACCGTGTGCGGTTTGCGTCATTTTGCCGTGCAAGATATTGAATGGCAGCCCATAGCGCAGGGTCAACTCGCCAACCACAGGCCGGTGCGTGCGTTGCCCGGTAAACGTAAGCTTGATAACTACGCCGCCAAGCTCGCTTGCCAACTGCGGATTAAACTCGTCTTCCTCGGTGTACTGGCTCACCTGACGAACGAACTGTCGGGTGATCGGCTGCTGTGGATGGGTAAAGACGCTGAGTACGTCGCCTTCCTCAACAACTTTGCCATTTTCCATTACCGCCACGCGATCGCAGATTTTGCGTACTACGTGCATTTCATGAGTGATCAGCACAATGGTCAATTTGAAGCGACGGTTAATATCGAGGAGTAAATCGAGGATCTGATCGGTAGTTTGCGGATCCAGCGCCGAGGTGGCTTCGTCACACAGCAGGACATCCGGATTGTTCGCCAGCGCGCGGGCAATTCCTACACGCTGTTTTTGCCCGCCGCTGAGCTGGGACGGATACGCATTTTCACGACCGCTCAGCCCAACCAGCGTAATCAGTTCAGCAACCCGCTGTTTGATGGACGCTTTGGACGCGCCAGCGATTTGCATAGAGAAAGCAATATTTTCGCTAACGGTCCGTGACCACAGCAAATTGAAGTGTTGAAACACCATGCTGATTTTCAGTCGTGCCTGGCGTAACGATTCCCCGCGGGCGGCAGAGATATCGTGGCCGTTAATCGTCACGCTGCCGGAGGTCGGTTTTTCCAGCCCATTAAGCAAACGAATTAAGGTGCTTTTGCCTGCCCCGCTGTAACCAATAATGCCGTAAATCTGTCCCTGTTCAACCGTCAGGTTGACGTCATCGACAGCGGTAATGGCAAGCCTGCCTGGCGTAAACACTTTCGAAATATTTTTCAGGACAATCATGTCGTTTGGGTATCCGCTGCTGCTTATTGTTCTTCTGCTATCGCTTTTGGCTGTTTAGCAGTATGGATGTCCAAACGAGTGTAATCAGCGGAATGGTCTTTTAAAATGAATTAAAAAGTATTTGATATAACTTTTAGAAATATGTCTTTGTGGGTGACGGAATGCGCGCAAAATACAGGCATCGGGATGGCGCTTACAGCGTGTTGCGCAACAAACCACGGCTGCAAACAACTGCTTTATCCATACACCTGAACAAATTAATGAATATTTTTTGTAAAACTGCACAGAAGTGTTTTGAAACGCTGTTTCCATTTTCCTTTTTGATAATTTTCAGCGTATAATGCGCGCCAATTGTCTCTTGAATGGTTTCAGCACATTGACCTGTAAAACTCAACGACTACAAAACTCACCATCCCGTTGGGCTGAAACACAAGCACACATTCCTCTGCACGCTCTTTCGATGTCACCTATCCTTAGAGCGAGGCATCACAACTTTCGTAACTCAGGTTTAGCTTCCCGTCCGTGCGCGGCGGGAGCCAGATTTCCATATCCTTCTCAACTTAAAGACTAAGACTGTCATGAAAAAGACGAAAATTGTTTGCACCATCGGTCCGAAAACCGAATCCGAAGAGATGTTAACCAAAATGCTGGACGCGGGCATGAACGTCATGCGTCTGAACTTCTCTCACGGCGACTATGCAGAACACGGTCAGCGCATCAAGAATTTGCGCAACGTCATGAGCAAAACCGGCAAGAAAGCAGCAATCCTGCTCGACACCAAAGGTCCGGAAATCCGTACCATCAAACTGGAAGGCGGTAACGACGTTTCCCTGAAAGCAGGCCAGACCTTCACCTTCACCACCGACAAATCTGTCGTAGGCAACAACGAAATCGTTGCTGTTACTTATGAAGGCTTCACGAAAGATCTGTCCGTCGGCAACACCGTTCTGGTTGACGATGGTCTGATCGGCATGGAAGTTACCGCCATCGAAGGTAACAAAGTTATCTGTAAAGTGCTGAACAACGGCGACCTGGGCGAAAACAAAGGTGTTAACCTGCCGGGCGTTTCCATCGCACTGCCAGCACTGGCTGAAAAAGACAAACAAGACCTGATCTTCGGTTGCGAGCAAGGCGTTGACTTCGTTGCAGCGTCCTTTATCCGTAAACGTTCTGACGTCGTTGAAATCCGTGAGCACCTGAAAGCGCACGGCGGCGAAAACATCCAGATCATCTCCAAAATCGAAAACCAGGAAGGCCTGAACAACTTCGACGAAATCCTCGAAGCGTCTGACGGCATCATGGTTGCGCGTGGCGATATGGGCGTTGAGATCCCGGTTGAAGAAGTTATCTTCGCGCAGAAAATGATCATCGAAAAATGTATCCGCGCACGTAAAGTCGTTATCACTGCGACCCAGATGCTGGATTCCATGATCAAAAACCCGCGTCCGACCCGTGCAGAAGCCGGTGACGTAGCGAACGCCATCCTCGACGGTACCGACGCAGTAATGCTGTCTGGCGAGTCAGCAAAAGGTAAATACCCGCTGGAAGCCGTTACCATCATGGCGACCATCTGTGAGCGTACTGACCGTGTGATGACCAGCCGTCTGGACTTCAACAACGACAGCCGCAAACTGCGCATCACCGAAGCCGTTTGCCGTGGCGCGGTTGAAACTGCTGAAAAACTGGACGCGCCGCTGATCGTCGTCGCAACCCAGGGTGGTAAATCTGCTCGTGCAGTACGTAAATACTTCCCGGATGCTACCATCCTGGCGCTGACCACCAACGAAACTACCGCGCGTCAGCTGGTGCTGAGCAAAGGCGTTGTTGCACAGGTGGTTAAAGAAATCAGCTCTACCGATGATTTCTATCGCCTGGGTAAAGAAGTCGCTCTGGAAAGCGGTCTGGCTCAGAAAGGTGACGTTGTAGTTATGGTTTCTGGTGCACTGGTTCCGAGCGGCACCACCAACACCGCATCCGTTCACGTGCTGTAATAATTCCATCGCGAATTAATTTGCTTAAAAAAGCGCCCTGGTGGCGCTTTTTTTATTTAATCGATAGCCACAATTAATAAAAAATCAAATCGGATTTCACTATCTAATCCGTGATTATCTAAGATGAATCCGATGGAAGCTTTCTGTTTTCACTCGGTTTTTTAGCCGTTTTTGCACAATTCGATGCTTCTTTGAGCGAACGATCAAAAATAAGTGCATTCCCATCAAAAAAATATTCTCAACATAAAAAACTTTGTGTAATACTTGTAACGCTACATGGAGATTAACTCAATCTAGAGGGTATTAATAATGAATCGTACTAAACTGGTACTGGGCGCGGTAATCCTGGGTTCTACTCTGCTGGCAGGTTGCTCCAGCAACGCTAAAATCGATCAGCTGTCTTCTGACGTTCAGACTCTGAACGCTAAAGTTGACCAGCTGAGCAACGACGTGAACGCAATGCGTTCCGACGTTCAGGCTGCTAAAGATGACGCAGCTCGCGCTAACCAGCGTCTGGACAACGCAGCTACTAAATACCGCAAGTAATAGTATCTGTGTAATAAAAATGGCGCACATTGTGCGCCATTTTTTTTGCTCTGAATTCCCCTTCCCTGTTATTGCGTAGCGCGCACCTCAGCATCTTCTCCCGGCACACCATTTTGCGCAGACTTCACTTCTGGCCCATTGCTCGCGACCGATGCTTGCCCGGCAGTGACGGTGACCGGATAACCTGCACGACGATACAACGCCCTTTCCACCAGACTGTTGTCCACCGCTTTATTGTCTTTAAACTGGGTAAAGCCGGCTGGTAACACATACGGCATGGTCTGGACGTTTTGTTCCTCTTCAGGCGACAGCGGTCGATGCACTTCGACATACCTCATGCCGTTCGGCTCTATCGAATATTTTATCGGCTCATTAATCACCCTGACCGGCGTGCCTGTGCGGACCTGAGCAAACAACGCTTTGATATCCGGCGCGTTCATGCGAATACACCCAGAACTCACTCGCAGGCCCACGCTGTCCGGCGCGCTGGTGCCATGAATCAGATATTCACCGTTTCCATGCGCCAGACGCAGTGCAAAGCGTCCTAACGGGTTATTTGGTCCGGCAGGTACAACAGGCGGTAATGTGATGCCGCGCTCCAGAGAGCGTTTACGGATGCCTGGTGTCGGGGTCCAGGTTGGATTCGGGATTTTCTGCCCAACCCGGGTTTCCATTACCGGCGTTTCCAGCCCCTGCAAACCGATACCAATCGGGAATACCTGAACAATATTCTCTCCCGGCGGGAAGTAATACAGACGCAATTCCGCCAGATTCACAATAATGCCTTCGCGTGGTGCATCCGGTAGCAGTAATTGTGAGGGAATAGTGATCAGCGTTCCGGGTTTAGGTACGGGGGCAATAGTATTGTTGGCTTCAAGGATCAGCATTGCAGCGGTATCAAACTTACGGGCTATCGCCTGTAGGTTTTTATCGCCTTCCTGCACGGTGTAGGTTTGGTTTTGCCCAACAAGGCGGCTGTTCGCCTGGGGCAAAGGATAATCGACCGCCCATGCGGCCTGAATAGCGCTGTAGGCGCCGATTAGCATTAACGTAATAACAGACGCGCGTTTCATACTCACTCACCCCCCTGGCGTTCTTGCCGGACGGCGGCGAGCGCCCGATCCGGCCTACGAGTCACTGCGTTGCCTTACACGAACGCTTTCAAGTCGGTCTGAAAGTTGACGTGTTTTATCAGTTTAGCTAAGAGTTGCGGCTTTGGCGCGAATAGCCCGAATCATCGCCTCCAGCCCTTGTGAACGAGACGGTGTGAGATGCTGTGCGAGCGCCATTTTTTCAAACCACGGGCGCACATCAAAATTCACAATATCCTGGGCCGTCATGCGATCATACAAAATGAATACCACGGCAATAAGCCCTTTCACAATTGCCGCATCACTGTCGCCCTGTAATTCAATAATCCCTTCGCCATTCTGACGCATAACAATCCATACCTGGCTTTGGCATCCCTGAATGCTATTTTCCGGGCAGCGTAAGTCGTCGTTTAGTTCCGGCAAACGCTGACCCAGTTCAATAATGTACAGGTATTTCTCTTCCCAATTAGCGCAACGCAGAAAATTACGCAACAACTTTTCTTTATCCGGTAGCGCAGCCATAACGCCTCCTTGTTAGCCCAGTAAATGGTGAATACGCTTGAGGCCCGTTACCAGGCGATCCACTTCTTCATGGGTGTTATACATTGCAATCGACGCCCGGCACATAGCGGGAACGTTATAATAGGCCATCAGCGGCATTGCGCAGTGATGCCCCGTCCGCACGGCGATGCCATAGTTATCAAGAAAACTCCCGACGTCATAGGCGTGATGCTTGCCGAGGTTAAACGCAATCACACCCAGACGGTTATCCGGTCCGTAGATTGTTAAATCCGGCACATCCGCCAGCTGTTCCAACGCATAGCGCATCATGAACTGTTCATATTCGCTGATTTCAGTCAGCCCCAGCGCTGAAATATATTCAATAGCCGCGCCGAGTCCGATAATGCCGCCGGTGTTTGGCGTTCCGGCTTCAAACCGCCAGGGCGCTTTGGCCCACGTCGTTCCCTGACTCAAACTCACCGTCGCAATCATTGAACCACCGCCTTCCCACGGCGGCATCTCCTGCAGCAGCGACTCTCTGGCATACAGAACGCCAATACCGGTTGGACCGTAAAGTTTATGCCCGGAGAAAACATAAAAATCGCAATCCAGCGCCTGCACATCCACCTGATGATGCATCACCGCCTGCGCGCCATCCACCAGCACTTTCGCGCCGTATTGATGCGCCAGCGCGATCATCTCACCCAACGGGTTTTCCGTGCCCAGCACGTTAGATACGTGGGTAATCGCCAACAGCTTCGTGCGATCGTCAAACAGCGTCGGCAGCGTTTCCAACTGCAACGTACCATCGGCATTGAGCGGGATAACGCGCAGTTCTGCACCTACGCGGGCACACAGCATCTGCCAGGGCACAATATTGGCATGGTGCTCCATTTCGCTGATGATAATGTTATCGCCCGCCCGCACATTGCTGCTGCCCCAGCTGTTCGCCACCAGGTTGATGCCCTCCGTCGTACCGCGAACAAACACCAGCTCTTCGGCGGAGCGGGCGTTAATAAACAGCGAAGCGAGCTTGCGCACATTCTCCATTTTTTCCGTAGCCTGAGCGCTCAGCGTATGGATACCGCGGTGGACCGCCGCATAGCCGTGACGGTAGAACTCAGCTTCGGCATCAATCACCTGGTTCGGCTTTTGCGCGCTGGCCGCGCTATCCAGATACGCCAACGGTAAACCATTCACTTCACGCGTCAGAACCGGAAAATCGGCCCGCACTTTTTCAATGGGAAATGTCATGCTACGCCTCCCGGCAAGCGTTGGGCGATCCATGCCAGTACCTGTTGTTTCAGCGTTTCCTCGCCCAGGGCTTCCGTTAGCTCAGCGGCAAACGCATAGAGAATCATTTGTTGGGCATCTTGCTGGCCGATCCCGCGCGAACGCAAATAGAACATCTGCTCGTCGTCGATCCGCCCTACCGTCGCCCCGTGACTGCATTTCACGTCGTCGGCATAGATTTCAAGCTGCGGCTTGGTATCCACTTCCGCCAGTTTACCAAGCAGCAAATTATTGTTGGTCATCTGGCCATCGGTTTTAATAGCGTGTTGAGCGACGTTGATCAGGCCATTGAATACCGCCCGCCCCTTATCGCTGACGATCGTTTTATGCAGCTGACGGCTGTTGCAATATCCTTTGTTATGCTCAAGCCAGGTGCGGGTGTCGCAGACTTCATTTTTCACCGGCATTGCCAGGCTGTTGAGCCGAAGCGTGGTGTTTTCGCCGTTAAGCTGGGTGCTGGTGTTATGACGCAGCACCGCATCACCGAGTAAAAAACTGTGGCTGGCGGCCGTGGCATCCGCCCCCAATTGAATGTCATTATGCGCGAAATGGTGGCTCTGTGAGTTCTCAAACGCCAGTTTGATGTGGCGCAATTGCGCATTCGCCGCGACATTCATGGTTAAACGTGCGCCGGTGAAATGGCGAAGCTCGCTGAGGCTGACATAGTGTTCAATAACGGTGGCTTCTGCGCCTTCCGCCAGCTCCAGATGGTGGCGATAGTGCGCCGTGTTCACCTCATCGCCCGCCAGCCCCTGGGTAATGTGCAGCAGCAGCAGCGGTTTCGCTGGGCGCTGGTTACGCTTCACCTGAATGTGAGTGACGCTACGCGACAGGCTTTCGGTCAGGTGCAGAAACACTTCCGGTTGGATAGCCGCTGGCAACATCTGGCGCGCATCGTCAATGGTAATGTCAAAACCACTACCTTCCGCTCTGTCGCTCAGCGTTGGAGAGAATTGCCCGTCGACAAATACCAGTCGTATGGCATCAATTGCCGGCGCTAACGCTTCACACTGGGCAGACGTTATCTCAGAGACATGACTGACAAACTGGCTATTGGTTAACCCCTCCAGCGGCGTGTATTTCCAGTCCTCATGCTTACGCGTTGGCAGCCCCAGACGCAGCATCTGCTGCAGATGCTGCTGGGCATGTTGCGAGCGCGTCTCACCTTGCGTTTCAAACAGATGGTGCCACTGTTGCAGCACGTTACTGCTGTTCGCTAAGCCAGCCATAACCTTGCTCCTCAAGTTGTTTGACCAGCGTAAAATCACCGGACTTCACTATTCGCCCCTGGTAGAGAACGTGAACATAATCGGGTTTGATATAGTCCAGGATGCGTTGATAATGGGTGACGATAATGAATGAGCGTTGCCCGTCGCGTAGCGAGTTCACGCCGTCGGCGACGATTTTCAGCGCATCGATATCCAGCCCGGAGTCCGACTCATCCAGAATACACAGCTGAGGCTCCAACACCGCCATTTGCAAAATGTCATTACGCTTTTTCTCACCGCCGGAGAAACCGACGTTTACCGAACGCGTCAACAAATCTTCCGGCATCTTCAGCAACGCAATTTTTTCTTCCATCAGATCCTGGAAGTCAAACCTGTCCAGTGACTCTTCGCCACGGTAGGTGCGCACCGCATTCAGTGCCGTTTGCAGGAAAAACTGATTACTGACGCCGGGGATTTCCACCGGATACTGGAATGCCATAAAGATCCCTTCACCGGCCCGGTCTTCCGGTGACAGTTCCAGTAAATCCTTACCGTTGAATTCTACCGTCCCGCCGGTGACTTCATAGTCATCACGTCCGGCCAGGGTGGCGGAAAGCGTACTTTTCCCGGAACCATTTGGCCCCATAATGGCGTGCACTTCTCCGGGGCGAATTTCAAGACTCAGCCCACGCAGGATCGCCTTATCTTCCACACTGACCTGTAAATCTTTGATGCTTAACATGTGCTTTCCTTAAATTTTAACCGACGCTGTGTTCAAGACTTATGGCGAGAAGTTTTTGCGCTTCCACGGCAAATTCCAGCGGCAGTTCAGAGAACACGTCTTTACAGAAACCATTCACGATCATCGAAATGGCATCCTCTTCGCTGATACCGCGCTGCAGGCAGTAAAACAGCTGATCTTCACCAATGCGCGACGTCGTGGCTTCGTGCTCAAGCTGGGCGCTGTTGTTACGACACTCCACATATGGGAATGTGTGCGCTCCGCAATCCGCCCCGATCAACATCGAGTCACATTGGGTATAGTTGCGGGCATTGGCGGCGGTCGGCATGATTTTCACTAAACCGCGATAGCTGTTCTGGCTGTGTCCGGCGGAGATCCCTTTCGAGATAATGGTCGATTTGGTGTTTTTACCGATGTGGATCATCTTGGTGCCTGTATCGGCCTGCTGATGACCACTGGTCAGGGCCACGGAGTAGAATTCGCCGATAGAGTTGTCGCCACGCAAAATGCAACTTGGGTATTTCCAGGTAATGGCCGAGCCGGTTTCCGACTGCGTCCATGACATTTTGCTGTTTTCACCTTCGCACAGAGCGCGCTTGGTGACGAAGTTCAAAATGCCGCCGGTGTTACCATCCCCGGGGAACCAGTTTTGCACCGTCGAGTATTTCACTTCAGCATCTTTGTGGATGATGACTTCGACCACCGCCGCATGCAGCTGGTAGCTGTCGCGCACCGGAGCCGAACAGCCTTCGATATAGCTGACGTAGCTGCCCTCATCCGCGACCAGAATAGTGCGTTCAAACTGCCCGGTTTTCTCCGCATTGATACGGAAATAGGTCGACAGCTCCATTGGGCAACGCACGCCTTTCGGTACATAAATAAACGTGCCGTCAGATGCCACCGCTGCATTCAGCGCGGCAAAGAAGTTGTCATTACCTGGAACCACCGTGCCCAGATATTGTTTTACCAGCTCAGGATGATCGTGAATCGCCTCACCGAACGAACAGAAAATAATGCCCTGTTCCGCCAGTTTGTCGCGATAGGTGGTCGCCACCGATACCGAGTCAAAAATAGCATCAACCGCCACCTCTTTGCCTTCACGGACCGGTACGCCAAGCTGTTCAAAGGCATCCTCGACCTCTTTACTTAAAAACGCATTCGCCCCCGTTTGCTGCACGGCTCCCGGCTCAGACGCGCAGGTTTCATCGCAGTTACCGCAGGACGGTGCGGAATAATAGCTATACTCCTGATAATTCAGCTTGTCGTAGTGCGCTTTTAGCCAGTGCGGCTCTTCCATGGTTTGCCACGCTTGAAAGGCATTCAGGCGGAATTCCAGCATCCAGTCGGGTTCATTACGTTTTGCCGAAATCGCACGCACGACTTCTTCGTTGATCCCTTTCGCCAGCTCATCGGTTTGCAGTTGGGTGAAGAAGCCCTCTTTGTAATTAAGGTGCCCGCCAGCCCAGGTGTTGACATCGTCAGTTGCTTCAGTATTACGAGACATAGTACCGCCTATACCCCAAAACTTTCGCCACAGCCGCATTCGTTCTGGGCTTTCGGGTTATGAAATTTAAATAACTGATTTAATCCTTCGCGAACAAAATCGACTTCTGTGCCGTCGATGAACGGCATCGCCTGTAAAGGCACATACAGTCTGGCGCCATCCGTTTCAAACAACAGATCGTCTTTTTGGGCCTCGCGGACGGTATCCAGCACGTAGCCGAATCCCGCGCATCCCGTTTGCTTCACGCCCAGGCGTACGCCCAACATGTCGGGTTGCTTTGCCACCAGTTCACGGATATGCGCCGCAGCCGCAGGTGTTAACGTCAGTCCACGCCAGGCAAAATCGTCCGGGTTAAATGTTCCTGAATGCAATTCCATAGGGTTACCTCGAGTCACTAGCTTTTAAGCTATAACAACATGTTAGTGATAATGATTATCACTTCAACCCCTCAACAGCAGGGGCATTCGGGTTAACCGCCCTTTTTGACTACTTTTACTAAGCATAGACCCTGCAGCGAGGGTTTACAGGGATGGAATTTTTTGTTCAATACATTGATTAATAATGGATTATAAAAATCTCATCGTTCAGGCAGGTCAAAGATCAAAAGATGTATAGATAATGTCTATTTAAGAGATAGGTTTTGAAAATTTAATGAAATCATGTGATTATTATATAATCAGTAACTTAGTCTTTTCTCGTGATAGATAAGTACAGACTATTTAACGCCCCAAATTGAGCCCTCAGCGCGATTTTGCCCCCCAAATCCTAAAATGGAGGTTATGCGAGGCGTGTTCCCGATTTTAAACATCATAATTTACAAGCCAGTTTGATTTTAACAGTAGACATTACGTAAATAAGATTAACTTTGGGATTTGCAGGACTAATTGCTAATTCAATATATTGCTATACGCTTTAATTATCAATTCAATAATTAATATTGGCATTACATATGTTGATTAATTAAATCTCACCATAAAATACAATTTCGAATTAAATATCTGAGTATTATTATTTTATGATTCATTCTATTACTAAGGGAAAATTATGTCATGGAATAAACATGATGCGGTCTCGTATGCGCGAAGTCACGCGCATCAAAAAAGCCAGGGTTATTGCGCTCGAGCAGTAGCTGCAGCAATTCGCGCTGGCGGCGTCAAAATTGAAGGTGCTAACGCCAACAGTTTTGCAAGGTCACTAGAAAAAGCAGGATTCAGCAAATCATACGGCACCCCAATAGAGGGCGATATAGCGGTTATTGATGCTTTACCAGGTCCAAACCAGTATGGGCACGCCTGTATTTACGATGGGGCGGGAACCTGGTACTCCGATTTCGTACAGCGCAGTTTATACCCTGGGCCGCAGTACAGAAAAATCCAGCCCACTGTTACTATATACAGGCACAAGTGACATGAAAAAATTACTGCTTTTGCTACTGGTGGCATCATCTGCTATGGCAAATAATACCAACGATCCTGTTAACCAGGCCGTTGCATTTAATAAGTGGTACGTGAACCAAATTAACAATAATAATTTCCCGATTACCGACGGTAAGGATATCGATAAATACGTTACTGCATCAACAATGCAGAAACTAAGGCGAACACAAGATCCAAAGTATGATGATGAGGTTTTCTATTCTGCTGATTTTTTTCTAAAATCACAATATATCGGTGACGACTGGACAGAGAATGTGGCCATATCCTCATATGACTGGGATCCTGTCTGCATAAACGTCAATATAACGTTCGGCAAAAAAAAACCTCACACGGTTATTGATTGTATGGTTAATGAAAATGGCGAGTGGAAAGTACAGTCCGTTGCTGCACGCGATAACAATTAACGACGTTATGACAGAGTTACTATGCCATGGCACATCCGCGAATACCCCTGCTATATCGCCGGAAAGTAAAAAAGCCTGCGTGAACTGAATGGGATTTTGATATTTTCCGTGTCAATGATAATGGAATCGACCCCAGCTAATTGACAAACAACAAAAAACCCTTAAGTCTGCTTGCTGGCAGGCTTAAGGGTTCCGGCCCCATCCGGCGCTTATCTCCGGCACTCACGATGGCTTAGCTCTTGAAGGGGCGATAAGAAGAATCTCATACACCGATAAGTTTTTTTTAACACAACTTGCGGTTTGACTATTTTGTGAGCACGTTTAGCTACCTTTTTAGCATTGCGCCGCCCCACTAAGCGCATCCAGCAGCAAACGTAGCCCCGCAGGCTGATGCTCCCGAGAAAGGTATAAACCATAAATTGGCAAGCATTTAGGTTGAAGTTCTGGCAGTAATCGAATTAACGCTCCCTGCGCCAGCCCTTCCTGCGCCTCCACCTCTGGCACCAACGCGATCCCCATTCCTGCCACCGCCGACTCGCAGAGCAGCGAAGAGATCCCTGCACTCAAATTCCCTTTGATTGCAACCGAGACAGACTGCCCCTGGGCATCCAAAAAGTGCCAGGATTGTCCGGAAAAACCGCTGTAGTACAGGCAATTGTGCCGAGTGAGATCGTCGACTGTCTCAGGCGTGCCATGTTGATGCAGATAATCTGCGGACGCGCAAAGTACCGATTTACAGTCACCCAACCGACGGGCGATGGTCCCTGGCTCGGGATTATCCGTTATGCGGATCGCCACATCGATACGTTCTCCTACCAGGCTTACCGGTTGATTATTGATCTCCACCTCAATACGTAATTGCGGATATTGCTCCATAAACGCCGGCAGAACCGGAGCAAGAATATGCATGGCGGTAAAATGGGCGCAGGCCACACGTAGCGTGCCGGAGGGAATTTGCGCGCCACTGGCGGCACCAATATCCAGCGAAAGTTGCGCCAGAGAACGCGTTTTCAGTAATGCCTCTTCACCCGCTGGCGTGATCGTCAAGCGACGCGATGAGCAATGGATAAGCCTTGCGCCTGCCCATTTTTCCATCTCGTCGAGGTAACGACTGACCATCGGACGGGAAAGCCCCAATGCACGTGCAGCGGCGCTCAGACTGCCCAAATCACAGATATGGTTAAATACCGTTGCCGCCATCACTCTGTCCATTGCATCCCATCCGATCGTTTTATGAAACTCAGCATGTCCTAATGAAGGAATTCTAACAGATACGAATACGCTTAAAATACGGGAACTATCAAAAGACAATTCCCTGCATAAGGTTACCTGGTATGAAAGTTAAATCTCTGGCCCTGCTGTTACCTCTGTTTGCGTCTTCAGCTTTCGCCGCACCGCTACACCTGGACGTCTATAATCCGCAGGAGAAGGGTATTTTCCCGGTCTCTTCGACGCTGGTGTCTGGCCCCAAAGAGGCGATTTTGTTTGACGCCCAGTTCAGCACCAAAGATGGCGAACAGCTGGTGCAGATGATTCGCGCCAGCGGTAAAACGCTGAAGGCTATCGTGATCACTTCCGGCGATCCGGATTTCTATTTCGGTCTGCAACCCATCGTCAACGCTTTCCCACAGGTAAAAGTTCTGGCAACACCGCAGGTGGTAGACCATATCCGCGCCACCAAAGAGGCCAAGCTGCAGTTCTGGGGCCCGCAAATGAAGGACGGCGCGCCAACATCGCTCACCGTTCCGCAGGCGACGACGCAAACGCAGTTCACAGTTGATGGCGAACCACTGGAACTGCGTCACTCCAACGATTATGCAGCGTATATCTGGATCCCGGCGAATCGGGCCATTATTGGCGGCACAGGCGTGGCTTCAGGTATTCACGTCTGGACGGCGGATACACAATCTGAAGAACAGCGTAGTACATGGCGTAACGTACTGAGCGAAATGCAGAGCTTACAGCCCACTCAGGTGGTCCCGGGTCATTACATTGGCGAACGCCCAACCGGCGATAAAGCTATTCGCTTCACCCAGGACTATTTGCAGTCGTTTGAGCAGGCGTTAGGGGCGAAGAAGGGATCGGATTATGTGATTAAAACCATGACGGCAGCATGGCCAGGTCTGGCAGACGCAAGCTCGCTGGAACTAAGTGCGAAGGTTAACAGCGGTGAGATGAAGTGGTAATGAAGATTTAAGGCAAAAATAACCCCGAACACGTGTCGGGGTTTCGTTACGATAAGCATACCGGAATCAATGAACGCCCATGCGCCAGGCAAAATAGATCTCTTCTTTCAGTTCAGTTGAAGAGAGCGCCAACAGATCTGCAAACTCCAGCTCAAGCTGTTTCAGCCTTTTCAGGTACTGAGCCGGTGAAAGATCGGTTTTATCACGACGTAAAAATTCTATTGCCAGTTGGGCAGGGTCTAATTGGGTAGACATATCATCCTCGCTTGTGTTCAAAACCTGCACAGTATAACACCATTCCCTGTGCAGATAATGACCAAAAGCAATATGCATCACAAAATTGCGGTCGTCAGACGCGACGTACAGCACAATCGTCCCTGCTCATCGAAGATCTCTATTTGCCAAACCTGGTGACGAGAGCCGGTATGTAACGCGCGACATACGCCCCTGACGTGCCCTTCCCGCGCAGAACGGATATGGTTGGCGTTGATCTCCAGGCCCACCACTTTCTGCTCACCCTGAGTACACAGGTATCCCGCTACCGAACCAATACTTTCCGCCAGCACCACGGATGCGCCGCCGTGCAGCAACCCAAAGGGTTGTTTGGTGCGATGGTCCACCGGCATTGTAGCTTCCAGCGTATCGTCACCAATGTGCACAAAACGAATATCGAGCAACCCAACCATATTTCCTTCACCCATGGCATTGAGCGCCTCGAGTGTGACTTCACGTTTCCAGATCATCCTATAATCTCCAGCAGTGCCTGTAATGGGTGGCGAACGCCCGTACCTTCAACGCGTTTAACCTGACTGCGACAGGAGTACCCGGTAGCCAGACAACGGTTACGTGGCAATCGTTGCATTGCCTGGTGCCATGATAACTCATAGATCCCCAATGAGTTTTGGTGATTCTTTACTTCGTGGCCGTAGGTGCCAGCCATACCACAGCATCCCACGCTGACGTTCTCCAGCTTTGCGCCAAAGCGAGCAAAAATAGCCGCCCACTGTGCAGGCGCGCCCGGCAAGGCCGTCACTTCGGTACAGTGGCCAAAGAAGTACCACGGTTCACCGCCAACAGCGACTGGCTGCTGTGCTTCCACAGCTTTCGATAACCATTCGTTGGCTAGCAACACATGGAAATCACCCCGTTGTTCGCCCAGCGCCAGCTTGTATTCATCGCGATAACAAAGCACCAGCGCCGGATCAACACCCACCATCGGAATATTCAGCTTCGCTACCCGGTTAAGAAACTCGGATGTCTTTTTCGCCGTTTTGGCAAAACGGTTTAAGAAGCCTTTAATGTGCTGCGCCTTGCCGTTTGGCGAAAACGGCAGCAGTACCGGCTGCATGCCCAGCTTCTCTACCAGACGTATAAAGTCAGCAACCACCTGCGCATCGTAATAGCTGGTGAAAGGGTCCTGCACCACCAGCACCGTACGCGCTTTTTGCTCAAGGCTGAGTAATTCGAGCTGTTCCAACGTCATATTGGCGGAACGATGCCCCACCAGTTGGCGTTGCAGCGACGGTGCAGACAACAGCGGTAAATCAACCATTCCAATGTGCTTTTTAGCCAGGTTTCGCACCAGCGGCTGGTTGATGAAGAAGTTAAACGTTTTGGGCGCTCGTGCCATTAACGGCGCATAGCTCTCAACGGTCGCCACCATGTGATCGCGCAACGGGCGCAGATAACGCGTGTGGTACAGCTGGAGGAAGCGCGAACGGAACTCCGGTACATCAATTTTAATTGGACACTGTGTTGAACATGCTTTACATGCCAGACAGCCGGACATTGCCTCTTTTACTTCGTGCGAGAAATCGTATTCACCCTTGCGCGCATGCCAACTGTTGCGGGTACGGGCAATCAGCGCACGTAAACTGGCGCGTTTTTCCGGTAGCTCTTTTTCCAGCTGTATTGGGTCGATCCCGCGATCCGCTAACAAACGCAGCCATTCACGCACCAACGTGGCTCGCCCTTTTGGCGAATGAATACGGTTGAGGCTGATTTTCATCGACGGACACATGGGACTTTTCGCATCGAAGTTAAAGCATAACCCGTTGCCGTTACACTCCATTGCCCCGCGCCACTCCTGGCGTACGGCCAGAGGGATCTGACGGTCATACGTTCCGCGTTTCACCGCGTCCACTTTCATCATCGGCGCATCTACGCCTTCCGGTGGACAAATTTTCCCAGGATTCAGCCGGTTTTGCGGATCAAACACCGATTTCACTTTGCGCAGTTCGCGATACAGCTCCTCGCCGAAGAACGCCGGGCTGTATTCTGCACGAAAACCTTTCCCATGCTCGCCCCACAGCAAACCGCCATATTTCGCCGTCAGCGCCACAACATCATCAGAAATGCGTTTCATCAGCACTTCCTGCTGCGGGTCACACATATCCAACGCCGGTCTGACGTGAAGCACGCCAGCATCCACGTGACCAAACATGCCGTAACTCAGGGCGTGACTGTCGAGTAGCGCGCGGAACTCGGCAATATAGTCCGCCAGATGCTCCGGCGGAACGCAGGTATCCTCAGCGAACGGAATTGGCTTCGCGGAACCTTTTGCATTGCCCAGCAGACCGACTGCCTTTTTGCGCATGGCGTAAATTCGTTCGACTCCCGCCAGTTCGGTACACAGCTGCCAGCCAATGACACCCGCTTCCTGGCGAGCGATTAAGCCATCCAGACGTTCACACAGTGCGCTGACCTGCGAATTAATCAATACTTCGTCGTCACCGGCAAACTCTACAATGTTCAGACCCAGCATCTCTTGATCAGGTACATCGGTAATCAATTCACTTACCGAGTGCCAGACGATATCTTCCCGCGCCAGATTGAGTACTTTGGAGTCGACAGTTTCTACCGACAATGCCCGCGCTTCCACCATCACCGGGGCATTACGCAACGCCGAGTCGAAAGAGTCGTACTTGACGTTAACCAGTTGTCTGACTTTTGGCAGCGGCGTGATATCCAGACGGGCTTCGGTGATAAACGCCAGCGTACCTTCAGAGCCGGTGAGAATGCGGGTTAAATCAAATTCGGTCATCTCATCGTTAAAGACGTGCCGTAGATCGTACCCGGTCAGGAAGCGATTAAGTTTCGGGAATTTATCCATGATCAGTTGTCGGTTATCGCGACAACGTTCATAAACGGTCTTATAGATGCGGCCAATGGTGGTATTGCTTTTCCCCAGCATTTCGGCAAGCTCGATCGGCATTGGCTGAGTATCAAGAATATCGCCGCCCATCAGCACCGCACGGATGCCCAACACATGATCGGAAGTTTTACCGTAAACCAACGATCCTTGCCCGGACGCATCGGTGTTGATCATCCCGCCGAGCGTTGCCCGGTTACTGGTGGATAATTCCGGGGCAAAGAAATAGCCGTAAGGCTTCAGAAACTGGTTGAGCTGATCTTTTATCACCCCGGCTTCTACCCGCACCCAACCTTCTTGCGGGTTGATTTCAATAATGCGGCTCATATAGCGGGACATATCAACAATAATGCCCTGGTTCAGCGCCTGACCGTTGGTCCCGGTGCCGCCGCCGCGCGGGGTAAAAATCAACGACGAGAAAAGCGGTTCTGCCGCCAGACGGGCGATTAGCGCCACATCTGCGGTTGAACGAGGGAAAACGACAGCATCAGGTAGCAGCTGATAAATACTGTTATCCGTCGACATTGTCAGACGATCGGCATAGCTCGTTGCCGTATCGCCCGTAAATCCTTGCTGCTCCAGCGCCTGCAAAAAGTTGAGCACCAGTTGAACGACACCTGGTGCCTGAGAAATTTGTGGAATCATTATAGTGACCCTTTCCTGCGGTCTGTGTTGTGAATTTAATCGTTTGCGTGTTGCTTTGTTTGTTGTATCACATTTTTTCTAATACGCTCAGCAGATTTACAGGCAGAATCCGCCTGTTCAAAACCGCTGAAATTGCTCATCATTACAGGGTGTCATTTAAGTATTCACGTCGCGTCAACGTTCTGGCGCAAAGACAAAGGTGAAAAGTATTTATGGTAAATTTCCGTCAGCCCAGGGATATTGCACAAGTGCTGCTATCGGTGCTGTTTTTAGCCATCCTGATTGTGGCCTGTCTCTGGATTGTTCAGCCCTTTATCCTCGGTTTTGCCTGGGCAGGCACGATTGTCATTGCAACCTGGCCTATCCTGCTACGCTTACAAAAATTGCTCTGGGGACGCCGTTCACTTGCCGTACTGGTGATGACGCTGTTGCTGGTGCTATTGTTCATCATCCCCATCGCGCTGCTGGTTAACAGCATCGTCGATGGCAGTGGGCCGCTGATCCATGCCGTAACCGCAGGAGATATGACGCTACCGGATCTGGCATGGTTGAACAGCATTCCACTGGTGGGTGCCAAAATGTATGGCGCATGGCACAGCTTACTGGATATGGGCGGTTCGGCGATTATGGCCAAGGTTCGTCCTTATATCGGCACCACCACAACCTGGTTCGTCGGTCAGGCCGCGCATATCGGCCGCTTTATGATGCACTGTGGCCTGATGCTGCTGTTCAGTGCCCTGTTGTACTGGCGCGGTGAACAAGTCGCATTAGGTATTCGTCACTTCGCCTGCCGTCTTGCCTCAAAACGTGGAGATGCTGCTATTCTGCTGGCAGCACAAGCCATTCGCGCCGTCGCATTAGGCGTTGTGGTCACCGCTCTGGTACAGGCAGTGCTCGGGGGTATTGGTCTGGCGGTAACCGGTGTGCCGTATGCCACACTGCTGGCGGTATTGATGATCCTGTCATGTCTGGTGCAACTGGGGCCGCTACCGGTACTGATTCCGGCCATTATCTGGCTATACTGGACGGGGGATTCAACCTGGGGCACCGTGCTGCTGGTGTGGAGCGGCGTGGTCGGAACACTGGATAACGTGATTCGACCGATGCTGATTCGCATGGGTGCCGATTTGCCACTGCTCCTGATTCTCTCCGGAGTCATCGGCGGATTGATTGCCTTCGGCATGATTGGTCTGTTTATAGGTCCAGTAGTACTGGCCGTTTCCTGGCGTCTGTTCTCCGCGTGGGTAAATGAAGCCCCCGCGCCAGGTACCAATCCGGATGAAATCCTCGAAGAAATTGCTGAAATCGAACGCAATAAGTAATCCAACATCAGGCGGCAACGCCGCCTGATTGTTTAACAATACTAATCAATCCCTCCCTCTTACGGGATTAGACCCAACGCCGTCCTTCTTTCAATACTCATTTGTGTCGCAAATTCTTTACAGTTTTTAAACTATTGAGATGAATCTGATCGACGTAAAAAAACAGTATGCCTACTATTAGCCCATGGCTTTAGATCAACACATTGATTTATAAGCATGGAAATCCCCTGAGTGAAACAACGAATTGCTGTGTGTAGTCTTTGCCCATCTCCCACGGTGGGCTTTTTTTTGTCCTTCGTACCATTCTAATCGCCGTACTCTCCTTTCTTAACTTTCCCACCATTCAACGGTCTGTACCAATTAAAAAAAGTGGTTTCGATATCAAGCACAAAACCGTGATATTGTTGAAGGCTCAGGGGGCTGACGGACAGATATCAGCCAATATTTATAAGGTAATCAATGAAAACCGTAACTGTAAGAAATGTCGTAATTGGCAAGGGTGCACCGAAGATCATTGTCTCACTAATGGCTAAAGACATCGCAATGGTAAAAAGTGAAGCGCTGACCTATCGCGAAGCGGATTTTGATATTCTGGAATGGCGCGTTGACCATTTTGCCGATGTCGCATCCATTGACGCAGTACTGGACGCTGCGCGCGCCATCCGCGAGATTCTGCCTGACAAGCCGTTACTTTTTACCTTCCGTACTGCGCAGGAAGGCGGCGAGCAGGCCTTACCTGCTGAAGACTATTTCGCACTAAACCGTGCAGCGATAGACTGTGGTCTGGTGGATATGATCGATCTCGAGCTATTCACTGGTGATGTGCAGGTTAAAGCAACCGTTGAGCAAGCTCACGCCAAAAACGTCCTGGTTATTATGTCGAATCATGATTTTCATAAAACGCCGGCCGCAGAGGAGATTGTTCAGCGTCTGCGTAAAATGCAGGAACTGGACGCCGATATCCCCAAAATTGCGCTGATGCCGCAATGCAAAACGGATGTGCTGACGCTGCTCAGCGCGACGCTGGAAATGCATGAACGCTATGCCGATCGTCCAATTATCACGATGTCGATGGCAAAAAACGGGGTGATTTCTCGTTTAGCTGGCGAGGTTTTTGGTTCAGCAGCCACGTTCGGTGCAGTGAAAAAAGCATCTGCTCCGGGGCAAATCGCAGTGACCGATCTGCGCACTGTACTGACAATATTGCATCAGGCTTAAGCGTGGAAGGATAAAATACCGGATGACGATGCTGCCGCATCTTATCCGGCCCACGAATGATACTCACCGTAGGCCGGATAAGGCGCTTACGCCACCATCCGGCATGATGTTACTTGTTCAGTTCAGCCAGGCTCAGCCAGGTCTGCACGACGGTATCCGGGTTCAGCGACAGGCTGTCGATCCCCTCTTCCATCAACCAGGCCGCGAAGTCTTCATGGTCAGAGGGACCCTGACCGCAGATACCCACGTATTTGCCTTGTTTCTTGGCTGCGCGAATCGCCATCGACAGCAGGGCTTTCACCGCGTCGTTACGCTCATCAAACAGTTCAGAAACCACACCAGAGTCACGATCCAGACCCAGCGCCAACTGCGTCATGTCGTTTGAGCCGATGGAGAAGCCGTCGAAGTACTCGAGGAACTGCTCGGCCAGCAAGGCGTTAGACGGGATCTCACACATCATGATGATCTTCAGTCCGTTCTCACCGCGTTTCAGCCCCTGGCGTGCCAGCTCTTCCACCACCGCTTTCGCCTGGGCAACGGTACGTACAAACGGTACCATCACTTCAACGTTAGTCAGGCCCATGTCGTTACGGACACGTTTTACTGCGTCACATTCCAGCGCGAAGCAGTCGCGGAAGCTATCGGCAACATAACGGCCCGCCCCACGGAAGCCCAGCATCGGGTTCTCTTCATGCGGTTCATAACGCTCACCGCCGACCAGGTTGGCATATTCGTTGGACTTAAAGTCAGACATACGCACGATGACGCGTTTCGGATAAAACGCCGCCCCCAGCGTCGCGATCCCTTCCGTCAGACGACCAACGTAGAATTCACGCGGAGAATCGAAACCTTTCATCATGGCGCGGATTTCATTTTGCAGCTCAGGCGTCTGGTCATCGAACTCCAGCAGTGCACGCGGGTGTACGCCAATCATGCGGTTGATGATAAATTCCAGACGCGCCAGACCGACACCTTCGTTTGGCAGGCAGGCGAAGTCGAAAGCGCGGTCCGGGTTACCGACGTTCATCATCACCTTCAACGGCAGATCCGGCATGGTCTCCACGCTGGAACTCTTCACGCTAAAGTCGAGCATGTCAGCGTAAACATAACCGGTGTCGCCTTCGGCACAAGAGACAGTAACCTTCTCACCATCTTTCATACGCTCGGTCGCATCGCCACAGCCCACCACGGCTGGGATCCCCAGTTCACGGGCAATGATTGCCGCGTGACAGGTACGACCGCCACGGTTGGTGACAATCGCCGCTGCTTTCTTCATGATCGGTTCCCAGTCCGGGTCGGTCATGTCGGTAACCAGTACGTCGCCTGGTTCGATACGGTTCATTTCGCTGATGTCTTGGATGACTTTGACCGGACCCGCACCAATGCGGTGACCGATGGCACGACCTTCAGCAATAATTTTACCCTGCGCATGCAGCGTATAACGCTCCATCACCTGGCCACGAGAACGCACGGTTTCCGGGCGCGCCTGCACAATGAACAGCTTACCGGTATGACCGTCTTTCGCCCATTCGATATCCATCGGACGACCGTAGTGCTTCTCGATCTGCACCGCCTGCTTGGCCAGTTCCTGCACTTCTTCATTAGTCAGGGAGAAAATGTCGCGTTGTTCCTGCGGCACATCTTCGATCGTTACCTGCTTACCGTGTTCCTGGGTCGGCGCGTAGATCATGCGGATTTTTTTCGAACCCATGGTGCGACGAACGATAGCCGGACGGTTAGCCGCCAGCGTCGGTTTATGCACGTAGAATTCATCCGGGTTAACGGCCCCCTGCACGACCATCTCGCCCAGGCCCCATGCAGACGTGATAAACACCACCTGATCGAAACCGGATTCGGTATCGATGGAGAACATGACGCCGGAAGACGCGAGGTCAGAACGCACCATCCGCTGCACACCCGCAGAGAGCGCTACGCCACGATGGTCATAACCCTGGTGGACACGATAAGAGATCGCACGGTCGTTAAACAGCGAGGCAAATACGTGTTTGATGGCAACCAGCACGGCATCAAATCCCTGGACGTTGAGGAAGGTTTCCTGCTGACCGGCAAATGACGCATCTGGCATATCTTCTGCGGTAGCGGAAGATCGCACAGCAAAAGAGGCATGGGCATCGTCCGTTGACAGCTGCGCGTAGGCATCGCGGACGGCATTTTCCAGCTCCGGCTGGAAAGGAGTGTCGATAATCCACTGGCGGATCTGCGCGCCGGCTTTTGCAAGCTCGGTGACATCGTCAATATCCGTTTTATCCAGCAGCTCATAAATGCGCTGGTTTACACCGCTCTGGTCCAGAAACTGGTTAAACGCGTCGGCGGTCGTTGCAAAACCATTCGGTACGGAAACACCCATACCTGAAAGGTTAGTAATCATTTCACCCAGGGAGGCATTTTTGCCCCCAACTCTGTCTACATCATTCATGCCGAGTTGGTTATACCAAAGCACCAGCGGTGACGAGCCATTGTTGGACATCGAACAATCCTTATATTTGAACGAGGTTAGGAAACTCAATTTTGCGTAATTATCTTTGCATATTTACTCCAGCGAAAAAAACGGTGAATCGTTCAAGCAACTTTATTTTTTATTTTTTCAGATTGTTTCCGCATTTGCGCAAACCCGCGAGCCACAGGGGATCTCCACAAAAACTACCGGTATAAATATTTGTTCCGAAAAATGAAATGCACTTTTCATTAATTATAAAAATACCGTTTCATTTTATAAAAAAGATGCAGCAATATTCGCTTCTGGCGAATTTTAATTTATGCTTTCAGAGAATTATGTCTGCCCAGGATGAGCAAAATGGATAATGCTGTTGATCGTCACGTATTTTATATTTCTGATGGTACGGCCATCACCGCCGAGGTCTTGGGTCACGCGGTGATGTCGCAATTCCCGGTCACGATCAGCAGCATTACGCTGCCGTTTGTGGAAAATGAGAGTCGTGCGCGCGCGGTTAAAGACCAGATTGACGCGATCTACCAACAAACTGGCGTGCGCCCTTTGGTGTTTTACTCCATCGTCCTGCCAGAAATTCGCTCAATCATTCTGCAAAGCGAGGGATTTTGTCAGGATATCGTGCAGGCATTGGTTGCTCCGCTGCAGCATGAGATGAAGCTCGACCCTACACCTATCGCCCATCGCACGCACGGTCTGAATCCCGGTAACCTCAACAAGTACGACGCGCGCATTGCCGCCATTGACTACACCCTCGCCCACGACGACGGTATTTCGTTGCGCAACCTCGATCAGGCCCAGGTGATCCTGCTCGGCGTTTCTCGTTGCGGCAAAACCCCAACCAGTTTGTATCTGGCCATGCAGTTTGGTATCCGCGCCGCCAACTACCCCTTTATTGCCGATGATATGGATAATTTGGTGCTGCCCGCCTCTCTGAAGCCGTTGCAGCATAAGCTGTTCGGTCTGACTATCGACCCTGAGCGCCTGGCGGCCATCCGCGAAGAGCGCCGTGAGAACAGCCGTTACGCCTCGCTGCGACAGTGCCGAATGGAAGTTGCTGAGGTAGAAGCGCTGTACCGGAAAAACCAGATCCCCTGGCTGAACAGTACCAATTATTCGGTAGAAGAGATTGCTACCAAGATCCTCGATATCATGGGACTGAATCGCCGCATGTACTAGAATGCTAGTGCATTGGTTCGAATTTTTGTTATTATGCTCGCCACCAGGCAGGATGAGTGTGATATTGTGATGTACATCACTTCCCGGTAGTCCTGCCGTTGAAGCAACAAATTTCTGAGACAAGTAATGAACAGAACCGATGAACTCCGTACTGCGCGTATTGACAACCTGGTCACTCCAGCAGAGCTTGCGCAACGGCATCCTGTTTCATCCTCCGTCGCCCGTCATGTTACGGACTCCCGACGTCGGATAGAAAAAATTTTAAATGGTGAAGACCCCCGTTTACTGGTGATCGTAGGTCCTTGCTCGATTCACGATCTTGATGCCGCGATGGAATACGCGACACGATTACAGGCGCTGCGCACAAAGCACCAGGCGCGTCTGGAAATCGTGATGCGTACCTATTTTGAAAAGCCACGCACCGTCGTGGGCTGGAAAGGCCTGATTTCCGACCCGGATTTGAACGGCAGTTATCGTGTAAACCACGGTATTGAACTGGCGCGAAAACTGCTGTTGCAGGTCAACGAACTGGGCGTCCCCACGGCGACTGAATTCCTCGACATGGTGACCGGCCAGTTTATTGCCGATTTAATCAGTTGGGGAGCTATTGGCGCGCGCACCACCGAAAGTCAGATCCATCGTGAAATGGCCTCCGCGCTCTCCTGCCCGGTCGGTTTTAAGAACGGAACGGATGGCAACACGCGCATCGCCGTCGATGCGATTCGCGCCTCCCGCGCCAGTCACATGTTCCTCTCGCCGGATAAAACCGGTCAGATGACCATTTATCAGACCAGCGGTAACCCTTACGGGCATATCATCATGCGTGGCGGTAAAAAGCCGAATTATTATGCTGAAGATATTGCCGCCGCCTGCGATACCCTGCACGAATTTTCCCTGCCTGAGCATCTGGTGGTCGATTTTAGCCACGGCAATTGCCAGAAGCAGCATCGTCGTCAGTTGGACGTTTGTGATGATGTGTGCCAGCAAATTCGTAACGGCTCGACGGCAATTGCCGGGATCATGGCGGAGAGTTTCTTGCGTGAAGGTACTCAAAAAATCGTTAGCGGCCAGCCGTTGGTTTACGGTCAGTCCATTACCGACCCGTGCCTGAACTGGGAAGATACTGAACTGTTGGTTGAAAAACTCGCCTCTGCGGTTGATAGCCGTTTTTAATGCTCTTCACCGGGCAATATCACTTTGCCCGGTGCTAATCCTTTGTTTTTCCCCGCTTGTTGTGCAAAAAACGTTCTCGTCACAATTATTTCACAAAAACGCTTGCCGCAAATTTGCAGTTTGATGATAATGATTATCATTGTTACATTGATTGTTATTTTTAAACACTATGTCACGTATGGATAACACAACGGCTACGCCTACAAAAGACACAACAACGCCTTCCGTCGCGCCAAACGAGCGACGAATTGACAGTAAAACCCTGCTGGGTAACGAAGGACGCGTGATCATAGAACATGATGGTCAGCACTACCTGCTGCGCCAGACGCAAGCCGGAAAACTCATTCTGACTAAATAAACAACACATTTCGCCAGCCACCCAGGTCACATACCCAGGCAGCCAGCGCTTTTCGATTTCCTAATGGAGAGTTGCTATGCCTTACCTGCACACCGCTTCCCTGCGCCCGTCGCTGTTGGCGCTGGCGATTGTCAGTAACCTGCCCGCCGTAGCCTATGCGGCGGTCGAAGATATGACCGTTACCGCCACCGGCAATGCCCGTAGTGCCTTTGAAGCGCCGATGATGGTCAGCGTGATTGATGCCACCGCCCCGGAAAACCAGACCGCCAGTTCGGCAGCCGATCTGTTGCGGACGGTTCCGGGTCTAACCCTCGATGGAACGGGTCGTACCAATGGCCAGGACGTGAATCTGCGCGGCTACGATCGACGTGGCGTTCTGGTACTGGTTGACGGCGTTCGTCAGGGAACTGACACCGGACACCTGAACAGCACCTTCCTCGACCCGGCGCTTATCAAACGTATCGAAGTCGTGCGTGGCCCTTCCGCACTACTGTACGGTAGCGGCGCGCTGGGCGGCGTGATCGCCTATGACACTGCGGATGCCAAAGATCTGCTGGAAGCCGGACAAAACAGCGGTTACCGCGTGTTCGGTACCGCGGCAACCGGCGATCACAGCCTCGGTATGGGTGCCAGCACGTATGGCCGTACCGATACGCTGGACGGACTGCTTGCCTGGTCCAGCCGCGATCGCGGTGATTTACGCCAGAGTGACGGTACTACTGCGCCGAATGATGAAGCAATTAACAATATGCTGGCGAAAGGTAGCTGGAAAATTGACAGCGCCCAGACGTTGGCCGGCTCGCTGCGTTACTACAACAATGACGCCCGGGAACCTAAAAACCCGCAGACCAGTGTGGCGGATGCCAGCAACCCGATGACCAACCGTTCAACGATCCAGCGTGATGCGCAACTGACCTACTCGCTCGCTCCGGCAGACAATGACTGGCTGAACGCGGATGCCCGTATCTACTGGTCCGAAGCGCGCATTAATGTTCAGAACGCAGATAACACTGGCGAATTTCGCAAGCAAACCACCAAAGGCGGGAAGATCGACAACCGCAGCCGCCTGTTTACCGACTCTTTTGCATCTCACCTGTTGACCTACGGCGGTGAATACTATCGCCAGGAACAACAACCGGGTGGTTCAACCACCGGTTTCCCGGAGGCAAAGATCGATTTCAGCTCCGGCTGGCTACAGGATGAAATCACCCTGCGTGACCTGCCGGTTACGCTGCTGGGCGGTACCCGTTATGACTCTTATCGCGGCAGCAGCGACGGCTATGAAGATGTTGATGCTGACAAATGGTCGTCCCGCGCCGGACTCACCGTTACGCCAGCCGACTGGCTGATGCTGTTCGGTTCATACGCTCAGGCCTTCCGTGCGCCAACCATGGGCGAAATGTATAACGATGCGAAACACTTCTCGATTGGTCGTTTCTACACTAACTACTGGGTGCCAAACCCTAACCTGCGCCCGGAAACTAACGAAACGCAGGAATACGGATTTGGCCTGCGCTTTGACGATCTGCTGATGGCGAGCGATGCGCTCGAATTTAAAGCCAGCTATTTCGATACCAAAGCAAAAGATTACATCTCCACCAGCGTTGACTTTGCCGCTGCGACAACCATGTCCTATAACGTTCCCAATGCCAAAATCTGGGGTTGGGACGTGATGGCGAAATATACCGCCGACCTGTTCAGCCTCGACATGGCCTATAACCGCACACGCGGCAAAGATACTGACACAGGTGAATACATTTCCAGCATTAATCCGGACACCGTCACCAGCAAACTGAATGTGCCGGTTGCGCACAGCGGTTTCTCCGTAGGCTGGATCGGGACATTTGCTGACCGTTCAACGCATATCAGCAGCACCTACGCTAAACAGCCTGGCTATGCGGTAAACGATTTTTACGTGAGCTATCAGGGCCAACAAGCACTGAAAGGCATGACCACCACGCTGGTACTGGGCAACGCCTTCGACAAAGAGTACTGGTCGCCGCAAGGCATTCCGCAGGATGGTCGTAATGGCAAAATTTTCGTGAGTTATCAGTGGTAATCACTTTTCCCCGGTTCGCCGGGGCCGCAATCTGGAAGGAAGAGACAATGAATCATTACACACGCTGGCTGGAACTGAAGAAAGAAAATCCCGGCAAATACGCACGCGACATTGCAGGGTTGATGAATATTAGTGAAGCCGAACTGACCTTTGCGCGCGTCGGCCATGACGCCTGGCGCTTACGTGGCGAAGTCCGCGAAATCCTCGGCGCACTGGAAGCGGTTGGTGAAACCAAATGCATTTGCCGCAACGAATATGCGGTGCATGAACAGGTTGGCGCTTTTACCAATCAGCACCTGAACGGCCATGCCGGGCTGGTTCTTAATCCGCGTGCACTCGACCTGCGTCTGTTCCTAAATCAGTGGGCAAGCGCTTTTCATATCAGTGAGACCACCGCCCACGGCGAGCGTCAGAGCATTCAGTTCTTTGACCATCAGGGAGACGCACTGCTGAAGGTCTATACCACACAAAATACCCTCGTTGAGGAATGGGCGGCGTTGCTGACCCGTTTCATCTTTGCAGAAAACCCGCCGCTGGTGCTGCAACCCGTCAACAATTCTGTGCCTGCCTCCGTCACTGTCGACGCACAGACCGTTGATCAAGAGTGGCGAGCGATGACCGATGTCCATCAGTTCTTCGGTCTGCTGAAACGCCACGATCTCACCCGCCAACAGGCGTTTAATCTGGTTGGCGACGATCTGGCCTGTAAGGTTTCTAATAGCGCACTGGCGCAATTACTCGACACCGCGCGTCAGGATGGCAACGAAATTATGGTTTTTGTGGGTAATCGCGGCTGTGTACAGATATTTACCGGCGTGATTGAAAAACTGGTACCGATGAAAGGCTGGCTGAACATCTTCAACCCAACCTTTACCCTGCATCTACTGGAAGAGAGCGTGGCAGAAACGTGGGTGACGCGTAAACCGACCGCCGATGGTCACGTCACCAGTCTGGAGCTGTTTGCTGCCGACGGCACGCAAATCGCCCAGCTGTATGGTCAACGTACGGAAGGCGAGCCGGAGCAGACGCAATGGCGCGAACAGATTGACGCACTGACGCCGAAAGGACTGGCCGCATGAAAAAACTGCTGGCCCTGATCGCGCTGCTGCCCTTCGCGGCGCTGGCTGCGCCCGAGGAACGGGTTGTTGCGCTCGGTGGCGATGTCACCGAGATTGTCTACGCACTGGGAGCACAACCCTCCCTTGTGGCGAGAGACAGCACCAGCCAGTGGCCTGTTGCGGCAACCGCGTTACCTGATGTTGGTTATTTGCGCCAGCTCAACGCCGAAGGGATCCTGGCTACCCGCCCTACGCTGGTCCTTGCCAGCGCGCAGGCACAGCCCTCTTTAGCGCTAAAACAGCTTGAGCAGAGCAACGTCAAGGTTGTCACGATCCCAGCAAGCAACGATCTTAACGCGATTGATGAAAAAGTTCGGGTTATCGCTGAGGCTACTCATCGGGAGGCCGACGGCGAAAAGCTGCGCGCAACGTTACGTCAGGAACTGGCGACGCTCCCGTCGTCTGAACTTAATAAACGTGTGCTGTTTATTCTCAATCATGGCGGGATGACCGCGATGGCGGCGGGCCAGCAAACCGGAGCCGATGCGGCGATTCGTGCCGCAGGTCTACGCAACGCGATGCAGGGCGTTAATCGCTATCAGCCGCTGTCACAAGAAGGCGTCATTGCCAGCCAGCCCGATCTGGTGGTGATTTCGCAGGACGGCGTTAAGGCGATGGGTGGCGAAGATAATCTGTGGGCGCTACCGGGACTTGCGCAAACACCTGCCGGAAGGAATAAACAGGTATTGCAGGTTGACGATATGGCGCTGTTGGGCTTCAGCGTTCGCACGCCACAGGCTATTTTGCAGCTTCGTGCTAAAGCGGAGCAATTGCCCTGATGTCCCGGCGGATCACCTGTTCGTTGTGGATGTTGGCATTGATGCTGATTGCAATGACGGTTCTGGCTACCGGTTTTGGCGCGTTGCGCCTGCCGGTAAGTCTGCTCTGGCGTGATGGCGATGAGGCACTGCGTCAAATCTGGCTCACGATTCGTCTTCCCCGCGTCCTGCTGGCACTGGTGATTGGCGGCTCTCTGGCGCTCGCTGGCTGCGTGATGCAGGGGCTGTTTCGCAATCCGCTTGCAGACCCTGGATTACTGGGAATAAGCAGCGGCGCTGCCTGCGCTGTGGCCCTGTGGGTGGTGCTGCCTGTCTCTTTGCCCGCGCTGATGATGTTGTATGCTCCAATGCTGGCCGCTTTTTTCGGCGCGCTGGCGGCAACCGTAGTGATTTTTATCCTCAGCCAACAGCGCGACGGTTCGCTCTCCCGCCTGCTGCTGGTCGGCATTGCCATCAACGCGCTCTGCGGGGCGGCGGTTGGCGTACTGTCGTGGGTCAGTAATGATGCGCAACTGCGCCAGCTGTCGCTATGGGGAATGGGAAGTCTGGGGGCCGCACAGTGGTCCACGCTGTTGGCTGTCACTTCGCTGACAATCCCGACAGTGCTGATCATCTGGCGACTTGCTCCGGCGCTGAATCTTCTGCAACTGGGTGAGGAAGAGGCGCATTATCTCGGCGTTGATGTACGTACAATCCAGCGTATTTTGCTGCTTTGTAGCGCATTACTGGTTGCCTCAGCCGTGGCGGTAAGCGGGGTGATTGGCTTTATCGGGTTGGTAATCCCACATTTAATACGTATGTGGCTCGGCTCAGACCATCGGGCCGTTATTCCGGGTTCCGTGCTGGCGGGCGCGTTTTTATTGCTGATTGCCGACACCCTGGCCCGTACTGCGGCTGCGCCTGCGGAGATGCCAGTCGGTCTGTTGACCAGTCTTCTCGGCGCACCGTGGTTTTTATGGCTTATTTTTCGTCAGCGAGGAGCGCATGGCTGAACATTTCATCGCTGAAGGGCTTCACTATCACGTAGCTGGCAGAGCGGTGATTGACGACGTATCGCTCACCCTTACAAAAGGTGAACTGGTTGCGCTCATCGGCCCAAACGGTGCGGGAAAATCCACCCTGCTGCGCCTGCTGACCGGTTTTCTGCAGCCCGCTAGCGGGCGCTGCGTGCTGGCGGGCAAATCGCTGCATGAATGGTCTACCCAGACCCTGTCGCGGCATCGGGCAGTGATGCGCCAGCAAACACTGTTGGGATTCGACTGGCCGGTAGAGGCCGTCATCGCGATGGGCCGCGCGCCGTGGACCCAACAGCAGGAGCCCCGGCTTATCGCTCAGGTGATGGAAATGACCGGATGCACACCGTTGGCGGGTCGGCAATACGCCGCGCTTTCCGGCGGCGAGCAACAGCGAGTACAGTTAGCCCGTGCGCTGGCACAACTCTGGTGCGACGGTGCGCCTCGCGGTTGGTTATTCCTTGATGAACCGACCTCCGCGCTGGATCTTTACCACCAGCAGCATCTGTTGCGCATGCTAAAAACGCTTACCTCTTCGGGAGAGCTGCATGTGTGCATTGTGCTTCACGATCTGAACCTCGCCGCACTGTGGGCAGACAGAATAGTGCTGCTGCACAACGGCAGGCTGGTATCGCAGGGAACACCGGAAACTGTGTTACAAGCCGATGACCTGAAGCGCTGGTACGGTGCTCAGGTACACGTTGGCCAGCATCCGGCCAACGCCTCCCCGCAGGTATTTCTGGCCCCTTAGCTTGAACAACTCACTTCCAGCCGTTTGCCCCAGTCAGGTGGACGGCTGACATAGTCATCATCACGATCGGCAAACGGGGTACGCAACGCCTGGTGCAACCGATGCAGCTCGGCGTAATCCCCCTGTTCTGCCTGACTAATCGCCCGTTGCGCCAGCCAGTTACGTAATACCATCGCCGGGTTAGCCGCCTTCATCTGGGTTTGTCTGACAGCATCGGCAATATTGTCTTGCTGAAGGCGCGAGCGATACCGCGTGAACCAGTCGTCAAACGCTGCGCGGTCGATAAACTCATCGCGCAACGGAGATTGCGCACTGTGTTGTTCCGTTTGGCTGAGCATGCGAAACGTTCGCGTATAGTCGCTTCTTTCCCGCGACATCAGACTAAACAGCTCGCTAAGCAGTTCGTTATCGTCTGTCTGCTCGCTAAAGAAGCCGAGCTTTTGCCGCATCCGCTGACCGTAGCGAGTTAACAGCGCCAGCTGGTAACTGTCCAGCGCATCATTGAGCGCCTCGACCGGGATAAACGGCGACAGGGTTTGCGCCAGACGTTGCAGGTTCCACAACGCGGCGGCCGGTTGATTATCGAAACTGTATCGCCCCTGGTTGTCAGAGTGGTTGCAGATATAATCGGGCACGTAATCATCAAGAAAACCGAATGGACCGTAATCCATCGTCAGACCCAGAATCGACATGTTGTCCGTGTTCATAACACCATGCGCAAATCCTACCGCCTGCCAGTCAGCGATTAACGTCGCAGTACGCGTGACAACATCGTTAAACCACAGCTGATATTTATCGGCGTCTTCCTGCCATTGCGGCCAGTAATGGCGAATCGCAAAGTCAGCCAACTGGCGCACTTTTTCCGGCTCCCGGCGATAGTAAAAATGCTCAAAATGGCCAAACCGCATATGGCTTTGCGCCACGCGGATAAGCATCGCCCCCGCTTCGACCGTTTCGCGATACACCGGCGTGTCGCTGGTGACAATCGACAATGCCCGCGTGGTCGGTATTCCCAGGTAGTGCATCGCTTCACTGGCCAGGCTTTCGCGAATGGTCGAGCGCAGCACGGCGCGCCCATCACCCATGCGGGAATACGGCGTGAGTCCGGCGCCTTTCAGGTGCCAGTCAAACGTTGAACCATCCGCAAGCTGTTGTTCGCCCAGCAGGATCCCACGTCCGTCGCCAAGCTGACCAGCCCAGACGCCGAACTGATGCCCACTATAAACCTGGGCTAAAGGCGACATTCCGGGAAGCAGCGATTCGCCTCCCCAAACGCCCGCACCAGTTGGAATATCAAATAGCGCCGCAGGAATAGCTAATTGCTCCGCCAGCGCATCGTTATGCCAGATAAGGCGCGCATTTTTCAAAGGGGTGGGTGAAAGCGCGGTATAAGTTGCTGGTAGTTCATCACGCCAGCGAGTGGTAAAAGACAGGGTCATAGGGCCTCCTGCCTCTAGTGTAGACTGTTAATGGCTTGTTAAACACCAGCAAATAAAAGGGTTATATCTTAGCAAGCGAAATTATCTGCGCAGGAGGCACTGCAGGCCACAATCCTCCCTGCATGGCACTGAATCCCACAGGCAAAACGCGCTCCAGCATCTCTTGTGTATCAATTCCGCTAATGATTATTGACTCACAACTGGGAGATAGTTGCGCCAGAATAGCCCGCATAAACGGTTCAAACGAAATATGTGCAATCCTTTGTTGAACAAAGTTTTTATCCAGAACGACGCGTTTGAACAGGCCGTCAAAAATTGCCCGGGTTGATATACCGCCAGCACCATAGTTTGTCAGGACTAATGGAAATCGCGCAGCAAGTGCGGCCAATGTTGGATTATCTTTGCCTTTGTTTAACTCCGGATAGCTTTCATTAATAGTCAGCTCCAGAAATGAAAATCGTTCAACTTGTGAAGCAAGTTCAGTATCTGATAATAAAGTATTAGCAATTGCTGGCGTTAAATTAATCCAGGCAAATACTTTTCGCTGAATAAAAAAATGTTGGCACGTTTCGATTAATTCTAGTTTTTCTACAAATAAACGACATTGTTCGTCGTCTGACATCCGAGGTAGGACCAGCTCGGTGGGTATACGCACATCCCCATGTGCACTGGCGAAATTGGTGATGATGTCGACGAATTCAAGATCGCCTTTTTCGCTTCTCGCAGGAAGAAAAGAGAACTCAGAATGGTAAAGATTATCCAGTGAAACAATCATCGTGCCAGCCCCGCTGCATGGGTGTTATCCGGCATCCTGTAGCAAAGGATGAAGAAATACGTTACTGCTGATGCAAGTAGAGGCCCTTTCATTTTTCCCTTTTTAGCCGGTAAATCGAATCCTTTTTTTTAGCTTATCCTGATTATAAGCGAATATCCAGCTTTGCACTTTTTAATATCTCGGAATAAATCATATTTTTAGCAAGATACGCTCTTAATGTTCATGGGTATTGTCTAACCCAAAGCAGAAATAAAAGTTAACTTTCAAACGGTGATGTCGAGGCTGCCACTCGATGGCAGCCTCGGAGTTGTGGGGATTAAATACGTCGCGCCTGCCAAAAGTTTTTACGCCAGTAAACGTTATCCAGAGACGAGCGCATCACTCCACGGCTGGTTGAAGCATGAATAAATTGATTATTGGTATCGTAAATACCGACATGCAGACCGCTTTCCCCAGACCCGGTTTTAAAGAAAACCAGATCGCCGGGCAGCAAATCGTCTTTATCAATTTCGGTACCAATCTTTGATTGCGTACGCGTATCGCGTGGGAGTTGCAGATCGAATTTATCGCGCATCGTCATCAAAACAAATCCAGAACAATCCACCCCGCTACGACTCATACCACCATAACGATAGGGTGTGCCATGCCAGGTTTGTAGCTGATCATTAAGACCGGCGATAACGGCGATTGAATCCGACAAGCGGGCATTTGGCGCAGGCGCACGATGGCTGCTGCAGCCCGCCAAAAACAATGCTGTGATTAAAAGGAGCCAAAAGCGCATTCAGTACGAATCCTCTGAATTTTATTTTTATACCAATTTAGCGTGGAAATTATATGATTTTCAAGAACCCATTTAACTTAAGTGGTTGATATGAGCATTCTGTGCCCTTCAATATCCAAACGTCGGAAGTTGACGCCATAGGCCGCAGACAGATTAGCCGGCGTCAGTACCGCATCTCGAGAACCACTGGCAAGCAGTTTCCCGCGTTTGAGTAGCCAGGCTTTATGCGCATGGCGTAAGGTGTGATTAAGGTCGTGACTGCTCATCACAATCGCTATGCCCTGCAAACACAGCTGACTCAACAATCGATCCAGTGCGTTTTGTTGCGCGACGTCCAGACTGTTCATCGGCTCATCCAGGAGTAAAAGCTGACCTAATGGATTCGCTTGTGGGCAAATCTGCAGGATAACCGCAGCCAGGCGCACACGCTGCCACTCACCGCCGGAGAGTTGGTTCACGCCGCGCCCCAGTTTATCTCCCAGGCCGAGCGCATCGGCGACCTCCTGTAACAGATCGGTACGTGCTTTGTCGGGTTGATGCAGCGTCAGAAAATGCCAGACCGGCATCGCAAACGGGGGATTTTGCTGTTGCGCAAGATAGGCACGATATTGCGCCAGCCTGGCAGCCGGCCATTCCTCCAACGGCATATCACCAAAAGTGATGCTGCCCTCTCCGTTCGTCAGACCCGCCATACGCGCCAACAGCGTACTTTTTCCGGCACCGTTTGGTCCCACTAAATGCAGGATCTCTCCTGCTTTTATCTCACCAGAAAGCGGGCCAAGACGGGTCGATTCCGCGACGTCCTGTAGCTGCATCAATCGAGACATTAGTTTGCCAGCGCCTGCTTGATGGTTTGCACCAGAATGGGATCCTCAGGCGTCATATCCGGTGAGAATCGTTGCAGCACTTTTCCATCGCGCCCCACTAAAAACTTCTCGAAATTCCACAGAATATCGTCCGGGTAGAGCGGCGCACGACCTTTGCTCGCCATTCGCTCATAGAACCCACTGTCCGCAGGTGCAACGGCCGTTGGCGCGGCATCAATCAGCTTCTGATACAGCGGATGGCGTCCCTCGCCGTTGACGTCAATTTTGCTGAACATCGGGAAAGTTACGCCCCAGGTGGTACTGCAGTACGTTTTTATTTCCTCTTCGCTGCCCGGCTCCTGGCCCAGAAACTGATTGCAAGGGAAACCAAGAACGCTGAAGCCCTGTTGGTGCCAGGTTTTCTGCAGATTCTCCAGTTGCTCGTACTGCGGCGTCAGTCCACATTTTGAAGCAACGTTGACGATTAACAGCACATTTCCGGAATACGGCTGCAGTGAGGTAACCTCGCCGTCGATGGTCGTCACTTCTGTATCGAGGATAGTGTTTTGCATAGCATCTCCAGAACAACAGGTGGATTTTCAGTGTTTAATCATAGACCGAACCAACGCGTTCTAGCGCGCGGCTTTTAACAATAGCCAGATAAATACCGGTGCGCCCATGGTGGCCGTCACCACGCCGATAGGTAACTCAGCCGAGGCCAGCACCAGACGCGCGACAACATCAGCAAACAGTAATGCGATTGCACCAGCCAACGCACAACCTGGCAATAAAACACGGTGATCGGTGAGGCCGCACAGTCGCAAAATATGCGGGATCACAAGCCCAATAAAACCAATCGCCCCTGCCAGAGCCACGCTCACGCCGACCATCCAGCCCGTGGCGACCACCAGCAGGTTGCGCCAGAACCATAGGGGCAGCCCCAGCTGACGAGCAGATATCTCTCCTAATGCCAGCATATTCATCGGCTGCGACTGACAGCAGATCCACACCAGTACCGGAATCAACGCTATCATGAGCCAGGCCTGATGCCAGTCTACGCCACCGAAGCCCCCCATCATCCAGTACATCAGCTGTCGTAAGTCAAATGAGGTGGAGAAGTAGATGGCCCATGTCATCAGCGCGCTACAGATAATCCCCAGCGCCACCCCTGCCAGCAGCAGACGGCTGGTAGACAAATGGCGGCGGGCGAAACGTAGCAGTATGAGCGTGATAATCAGCGCCCCGGCAATGGCGCAAAGGCCCAATGCCCAGCCGGGAAGTTGCCCCTGCCCCAGCAGCACCGCCGCGATGAGCCCGACTCCCGCGCCATTAGACACGCCTAATAATCCCGGCTCGGCGAGCGGATTTTCAAAGAGAGCTTGCATCACTGCGCCTGATAAGGCCAACGCAGCGCCTACCAGCAAAACGGCAAGGGTACGGGGAAGTCGGATTTGCCAGACGAACAGATCGCCGCGGGCGCTGAACCAGTCGCCGGGAGCGATCCATTGTTCTCCTGCGCACAAGCTTAGAATCGTTGCCAGTAGCATAAGTACTGACAGTGACAGTATCCAGCGCACACTTCGACGCTGCTGTTGATGGGCGAAAGTCAGCATGTTTTCCATTCTGCTGAAAAGAGATGAAGGTGATTCTACGGTGCTGATTCGGTAGTGAAAAGGAAAAAGGCCGCAGAGCGGCCTTTTTAGTTATATATCATGGTTTGCGCTGCCGCTTTGATGGCAGAGCAAGTGACTTAACGGATCGTTAAATCACTCTTCTTTGGGCGTTGCGTTTTCGACCCGGCTTTTTAACTTCTGTCCGGGTCTGAAGGTCACCACGCGCCGTGCTGTAATGGGAATATCTTCGCCCGTTTTCGGGTTACGGCCCGGACGTTGATTCTTATCACGCAGATCGAAGTTACCAAAACCAGAGAGTTTTACCTGCTCACCATTTTCCAGAGCACGACGGATCTCTTCGAAAAACAGCTCGACCAGTTCTTTGGCATCCCGCTTGCTAAGCCCAAGCTTATCAAACAGATATTCTGACATTTCAGCTTTTGTAAGCGCCATAGGTTCAATCCCTCAATGATGCCTGGAATCGCTCTTTTAATGCCTCTACACATTTGGCGACGGTAGCGGCAATCTCCTCTTCTTCAAGTGTACGGCTGGTATCCTGAAGGATCAGGCTGATAGCGAGGCTCTTATAACCCTCCGCAACACCCTTACCGCGGTACACGTCAAATAAGTTTACGCCAACTACCTGATTTACGCCAACTTTCTTACACTCGGATAAAATATCCGCAGCGGGAACGTTTTCGGCCACAACAACCGCGATGTCGCGACGGTTCGCCGGGAAGCGAGAAACTTCACGCGCCTGAGGCACCACGCGGTCTGCGAGCTTATTCCACTCCAGTTCAAACACCAGAGTGCGACCGTTCAGATCCAGTTTACGTTCCAGTTCAGGATGAACAACCCCAATGAAACCAATACGTTCACCTTTCAGATAAATCGCCGCAGACTGACCCGGATGCAGTGCTGGATTCGCTTCAGCTTTGAACTGAATGTCTGCCAGTTTGCCGGTCAGGTCGAGAACCGCTTCCAGATCGCCTTTCAGATCATAGAAATCAACGGTCTCTTTTGCCAGATTCCAGTGTTCATCATGACGGTTACCGCAGATCACGCCCGCCAGCATCAGATCCTGACGGATCCCGAGATTGGCCTGTGTATCCGGTACGAAACGTAAACCCGTTTCAAAAATACGTACGCGGTTCTGCTGACGGTTCTGGTTATACACTACCGTAGACAGCAAGCCGGTCCACAGGGACAAACGCATAGCCGACATATCAATAGAGATTGGGCTTGGCAACAGCAGTGCTTCTTCACCCGGGTGCAGCAGCGACTGGACTTTCGGATCGATGAAGCTGTAGGTAATTACTTCCTGGTAGCCTTTGTCATTCAGCATGGTTTTTACACGTTTCAGCGACAAATCCGCTTCACGATGCGTACCCATGATAAGACCAGCCTGAATCGGCGTGTTCGGGATATTGTCATAACCGTATACGCGGGCGACTTCTTCGACCAGGTCTTCTTCGATTTCCATATCGAAACGCCAGCTCGGCGCGACCGCTTTCCACTCATCCTGCCCTTCCGTCACGTCACAACCCAGACGACGCAGAATGTCGCTCACCTGCTCATCCGCAATATGGTGTCCGATCAGACGATCCAGTTTGCTACGACGAAGCGTAATGGTTGCGCGTTTTGGCAGCGTGTCTTCGTTCGTCACGTCAATGACTGGACCCGCTTCGCCGCCGCAGATATCGATCAGCAGGCGCGTTGCACGTTCCATGGCCTTATGTTGCAGAGCCGGATCGACACCACGCTCATAGCGGTGAGAAGCATCGGTGTGCAGACCGTGACGACGTGCGCGACCGGTAATAGACAGCGGGCTAAAGAATGCACATTCCAGCAGGACGTTTTGCGTTTCATCATTCACGCCGGAATGTTCGCCACCAAAGATGCCGCCCATCGCCAGCGCTTTGTTATGGTCCGCAATCACCAGCGTATCCGCATTCAGCTTCGCTTCGCTGCCATCCAGCAATACCAGGGTCTCACCCTCTTTTGCCATACGGACAACAATTCCGCCTTCAATGCGGTCTTTGTCGAATGCGTGCATCGGCTGGCCCAGTTCGAGCAGCACATAGTTAGTCACGTCAACCACGGCATCGATTGAACGAATACCGCAACGACGCAGTTTTTCTTTCATCCACAGCGGGGTCGGCGCTTTAACATTGATGCCTTTAACCACGCGGCCCAGATAGCGTGGACAGGCTTCCACGGCTTCGACCTGAATCGGCAGGACGTCGCTAATGGTTGCCGCTACAGGCGCGATTTCCGGCTCAACCAGCGGAGCTTTGTTCAGCACAGCAACATCACGTGCGACACCGATAATGCCTAAGCAGTCGGCGCGGTTCGGCGTAACGCTGATTTCGATAGTGTTGTCGTCAAGCTTCAGGTATTCACGGATATCGGTGCCAATTGGCGCATCGGCCGGCAGTTCGATAATACCGTTATGATCGTCGGAAATACCCAGCTCAGAGAATGAGCACAGCATACCTTCAGACGGCTCACCGCGCAGTTTCGCGGCTTTGATTTTGAAATCGCCCGGCAGAACGGCACCAACGGTTGCCACAGCCACTTTCAGCCCCTGACGGCAGTTTGGTGCACCACAGACAATATCCAGCAGACGGTCGCCGCCTACATTCACTTTGGTGACACGCAGTTTGTCAGCGTTCGGGTGCTGGCCACATTCAACCACTTCACCCACCACAACGCCGTTAAACGCGCCGGAAACAGGTTCCACACCGTCAACTTCCAGACCCGCCATTGTGATTTGGTTTGACAGAGCATCGCTATCAATCGCCGGGTTTACCCATTCGCGTAACCACAGTTCACTGAATTTCATTGTTTTATCCTGCCTTTATTTAAACTGTTTGAGGAAACGCAGATCGTTTTCGAAGAAAGAACGCAGATCGGTAACACCGTAACGCAGCATGGTCAGACGCTCCATCCCCATACCAAATGCAAAGCCCGAGTAGATTTCCGGATCGATGCCAACATTACGCAGCACGTTCGGGTGAACCATCCCGCAACCCAGCACTTCCAGCCACTTACCGTTTTTGCCCATCACGTCTACTTCCGCAGAAGGTTCAGTGAACGGGAAGTAGGAAGGACGGAAACGAACCTGCAGGTCTTCTTCAAAGAAGTTGCGCAGGAAATCGTGCAGCGTGCCTTTCAGGTTGGTGAAGTTGATGTTGGTATCAACAATCAGCCCTTCCATCTGATGGAACATCGGGGTGTGAGTCTGATCGTAATCGTTACGATATACACGGCCCGGGGCGATAATACGGATCGGCGGCTGTTTTTCCTTCATGGTGCGGATCTGCACGCCGGAAGTCTGCGTACGCAGCAAACGCGTCGCGTCAAACCAGAAAGTGTCGTGGTCAGCGCGCGCCGGATGATGGCCAGGAATGTTCAGCGCATCGAAGTTATGATAGTCATCTTCGATTTCCGGACCAGTCGCCACGGTAAAGCCCAGCTCACCAAAGAAACTTTCAATCCTGTCAATTGTACGCGTTACAGGATGCAGACCGCCGTTTTCGATACGACGCCCTGGCAGGGAGATATCGATAGTTTCTTCAGCCAGACGAGCATTCAGAGCAGCACTTTCTAATTCGGCCTTACGCGCGTTCAGCGCTTGCTGCACCTGCTCTTTGGCTTCGTTTATCACCGCACCTGCTGCCGGGCGCTCTTCTGGCGGCAGTTCGCGCAGGGTTGTCATCTGAAGGGTCAGGTGCCCTTTCTTGCCCAAATATTCGACGCGGACATTGTCTAACGCGGCAACATCTGAAGCCTGGTTAATGGCGGCCGTTGCACTGGCAACCAGCTCTGCGAGATGTGACATGGTTTTCCTCGTTATGTTGCGATATTCACTAGTCGCTCATATATACGCAAAATCATTCAAGTTGTATCAACGCAGCAAAAGAGCGAATGCAGCCAATACAGAGACAACTTGAAGGATGACGCGTATAAAAAAAGCCTCCACCAGGGAGGCTTTTAGGCGCTGTTTTCCGTTTCTTCTTTCACGCGCAAGCCTCCTGATTTCAGGTGCTAAAGTAAAAGAAGAAGCGGAAAATAGCAGCATTCATGCTTGCGTTACCTTGTGTGGTAAAAACCGGACAACCTTTATTGAAAAGGCTTACGGATAAATTGTCAACTAATTGATTGTACTGCAAATAAAAGAGAGGGAGCCAGGCTCCCTCTTTTCACCGGCTTATGCCAGAGCTGCTTTCGCTTTTTCGACCAGAGCGGTGAACGCTACTTTGTCGAATACTGCGATGTCAGCCAGGATCTTACGGTCGATTTCAACAGAGGCTTTTTTCAGGCCGTTGATGAATTTGCTGTAAGAAATACCGTTCTGACGTGCTGCTGCGTTGATACGCGCAATCCACAGTTGACGGAACTGACGCTTTTTCTGACGACGGTCACGATAAGCGTACTGACCAGCTTTGATAACAGCCTGGAAGGCAACGCGGTATACGCGAGAACGCGCACCGTAGTAGCCTTTAGCTTGTTTCAAAATTTTCTTGTGACGTGCACGGGCAACTACACCACGTTTTACGCGAGCCATATGTGCTCTCCTGTATCTATATTCTTAGTAAAAAAATGAATTAAACGTTAACGGCTTATGCGTACGGCAGGCACGCGATAACCAGACCCAGATCGCCTTTAGACACGAGGCCTTTTGGACGCAGGTGACGTTTACGCTTAGTAGATTTTTTGGTCAGAATATGACGCAGGTTTGCGTGCTTACGCTTAAATCCACCACCACCGGTTTTTTTGAAACGCTTAGCAGCACCGCGTACGGTCTTAATTTTTGGCATTTTAATAACTTCCACTTCGCATTGTTAATAAACGAAACGTAGGCGAACAACGGCTGTGGAACCCGTAGGCTCCACAGACATTGCTACTTGAAGGCCTTACTGTTTCTTCTTAGGAGCGAGCACCATGATCATCTGGCGGCCTTCGATCTTCGTAGGGAAGGATTCGACTACTGCCAGTTCACTCAGATCGTCACGGACGCGGTTGAGCACTTCCATACCGATCTGTTGGTGGGCCATCTCACGACCGCGAAAACGCAGTGTGATCTTAGCCTTATCGCCATCTTCCAGAAAGCGTACCAGGCTGCGGAGTTTTACCTGGTAATCGCCATCGTCGGTGCCAGGACGGAATTTAATTTCCTTAACCTGGATAACTTTTTGCTTTTTCTTCTGTTCCTTAGAAGACTTACTCTTTTCATAAAGGAACTTGCCGTAGTCCATAATACGACAAACTGGCGGTTCGGCGTTAGGGCTGATTTCAACTAAATCTACTCCAGCTTCTTCAGCTTTTTCGATCGCTTCTCTCAGACTCACAATACCCAAAGCTTCGCCTTCCAGACCTGTTAAGCGAACTTCCAGGGCGCGAATCTCGCCATTGATACGATTCGGACGTGCCGTTTGAACTCGTTTTCCGCCTTTAATACCTTATTCCTCCAGTTGTTGAAGACTGCGGCTGCGAATCTCTTGTTGCAGCTTCTCAATCACTTCATTTACGTCCAGGCTGCCCAAGTCTTTGCCACGACGGGTGCGCACGGCAACTTTGCCTGCTTCTACCTCTTTGTCGCCACAGACCAACATGTAAGGGACACGACGTAAAGTGTGCTCGCGGATTTTAAAGCCAATCTTCTCATTTCTCAAGTCTGCTTTTACACGAATACCCGCATTTTGTAGTTTCTGCGTTAATTCGTTAACGTATTCAGACTGAGAATCGGTGATGTTCATGACCACAACCTGAACCGGCGCAAGCCAGGTCGGGAAGAAGCCAGCGAACTCTTCGGTCAGGATACCGATGAAACGTTCCATCGACCCAAGAATTGCACGGTGAATCATAACCGGCACCTGACGTTCGTTGTTTTCGCCAACGTAAGAGGCGCTTAAACGGGACGGCAGGGAGAAGTCCAGCTGTACAGTACCGCACTGCCATGCACGATCGAGGCAGTCATACAGGGTAAATTCAATTTTCGGACCGTAGAACGCGCCCTCACCCAGTTGGAACTCAAACGGGATGTTGTTTTCTTCCAGCGCAACGGCCAGGTCAGCTTCAGCACGGTCCCACATTTCATCGCTACCGATACGTTTTTCGGGGCGAGTGGACAGTTTGACGACGATTTTCTCGAAGCCAAAGGTGCTGTACATATCGTAGACCATACGAATGCACGCGTTAACTTCATCACGAATCTGCTCTTCAGTACAGAAGATATGCGCATCATCTTGAGTGAAGCCACGAACACGCATCAGGCCATGCAGCGCACCTGACGGTTCATTACGGTGGCAGCTACCAAACTCAGCCATACGCAGCGGCAGATCGCGATAGGATTTCAGACCCTGATTAAAGATCTGTACGTGACCCGGGCAGTTCATTGGCTTAATGCAGTATTCACGGTTCTCAGAAGAGGTGGTGAACATTGCATCTTTGTAGTTATCCCAGTGACCTGTTTTTTCCCACAGCACGCGGTCCATCATGAACGGACCTTTCACTTCCTGATACTGGTATTCTTTCAGTTTTGAGCGAACAAAGACTTCCAGTTCACGGAAGATAGTCCAGCCATCGTTGTGCCAGAACACCATACCCGGTGCTTCTTCCTGCATATGATACAGGTCAAGCTGCTTGCCGATTTTACGGTGGTCGCGTTTGGCCGCTTCTTCCAGACGTTGCAGATAGGCATTCAGGGCTTTTTTATCTGCCCATGCAGTACCATAAATACGCTGCAGCATCTTGTTATTGCTGTCGCCACGCCAGTATGCCCCAGCGGTCTTCATCAGTTTGAAATGATGGCAGAAACGCATGTTCGGCACGTGCGGGCCACGGCACATATCGACATATTCTTCATGATGGTACAAGCCAGGCTTGTCATCATGGGCGATGTTTTCATCAAGAATAGAGACTTTATAGGTCTCGCCACGCTTCACGAAGGTTTCACGCGCTTCGTACCAGCTGACTTTCTTCTTAATGACATCGTAGTTTTTCTCAGCGAGCTCGTGCATCCGCTTTTCGAGCGCGTCGACGTCTTCCTGGGTTAACGTACGGTCAAGATCGATATCGTAGTAAAAACCGTTATCAACAACCGGTCCGATCGCCATTTTGGTGTGCGGCCAGAGTTGTTTGATCGCGTGCCCTAACAGGTGCGCACAGGAGTGACGAATGATCTCCAGACCTTCTTCATCCTTCGCGGTGATGATGGAGAGCTTCGCATCATGCTCAATCAGATCGGAAGCATCTACCAGCTCACCGTCAACACGGCCAGCAATAGTGGCTTTCGCCAGACCAGGACCGATGTCCAGCGCAACATCCATGGGGCTTACAGCGTGGTCGTAATGGCGTTGGCTGCCATCAGGAAGAGTAATAACAGGCATGTTATATCCTTATTTGCAGTGGTGACCCACACGTAAGATCACATACAAAGAGAAAATTTATTTGTTTACAGTAAGTTGTGAAACCATCTAACCAACAATCGCTAAATTGGTACACAATCTGGTACACAAATGAAAAACTGACATCCTCAGTCCCTCACCCGGTAAAACGATGGTAACACTAAAAAAGTGGTGATTGCACCACTCTGTTTCACATTGCTTCAAATTGTCTTGCAACATTGTATGCAATCGACTAAGTGAGAACAGCACAAAGCCTTGCAAACCGATGCAAAGCTTTGTGTGCATCTTATATCGGCCATATTATAACCATATTTAAACTCCATAAAAGACACGACCATGATGATCTGGCTTAACTTAGATGCTAGAATTCACGCCTTCTTCAACCACAAGATTATGGATATGTCTCTCAAATATAGACCTGATATTGATGGGCTTAGGGCCATTGCTGTTTTACTAGTTGTTTTTTATCATGCAAACTTTCCGATAAGCGGAGGTTTCATAGGTGTTGATGTTTTCTTTGTAATATCTGGATTTCTTATCACATTAATAATTGATAAAGAAATTAGAGAAAATAACTTTTCTTATGCTAAATTCTATTTTAGAAGAATAAAAAGGCTTGTTCCGGCTTTGTTTTTCATGATAGCGTTAGTATCTGTATATTGTAGTTATTATTTGCTTCCAGATGATTTAATCTCTTTCAGCAAGACATCAATATTGTCTTTACTTGGTGTTAGTAATTTTTATTTTTACTTACACACAAATTATTTCCAATCAACAGCATTTGAGCCATTGTTGCACACATGGTCTCTTGCTGTCGAGGAACAATATTATATACTATGGCCAGCAATGATCGCCTTAATATATAAAAGCAAAAAAAACAATGTAAAAAACTCTATTTTCATAATTATATTTTTGGCCTCTGTATTATTGTCTTGGTATTATGTATATCAAGATAAAAACATGGCGTATATGATGCTGCCATTCAGATTTTTCGAGCTGATGTCTGGGGCTATAGTTGCTATAAATTATAGAACTTTGAGTAATAGTAAGTTTAACTCAAGCGCATCTAAAGTTGTTGGCATTATATTAATAATGACAAGCGCATTAACTTTAAATGACAACAGTTTCTTTCCTGGGATACTCGCAATTCCAGTTGTTATAGGAACCTGTTTAGTAATGCTACCATCAAATGGCATCGTTTCTCATTTACTATCAAAAAATATTTTTGTTTATATAGGTAAAATATCATACTCATTGTACTTATGGCACTGGCCTATAATTACCCTAGCAAAATACAGAGGGATTGAGCTAACAACTGGAAATGCAATTATTCTTATTGCGCTATCTATTGTTGCAGCGATAGTCAGTTATCACTTAATAGAGAATCCATTTAGAAAAATAAAATCATTAAAACTAACATTTGCAGCAATGTATGGGCTACCTATTTTATTTGTAGTTTCATTTTGGCAATTTATCTTAATAAATGATGGATTTAGGTACAGGGTCGAAGGTCTGATAAGTGAGTTAGATGAAAGTAATACAGCTCACGTAATAAGACAGAACTGCATGGAAAAGATGAGAGTTGGAAACTATAAGGAATGCCACCTTGGAATATTAAAAGATGATATTGATGGTGTTTTGATTGGTGACTCATTTGGTAATGCTTATACTGGTTTTATCGACGTGCTTGCGAAAGACGCAGGCATAATGATCAATGATACGGCAAGAAGCTCTACCCCATCAATACCAAATGTTTTTGTCTCATCAATTATAAAACCGGTATCAGATGAAACAGCAAATAGCATAATTGATTATAACAACAGACGAACTGATTTTGCCAAAAAACAAAAGATTGTAATTATATCTGATTTTTGGGGTCAATATACAGAAGAAAACCCGGAATATAGAGTATTCAATAAAGATCGTGTTGATATAAGTAAAAGCTCATTCGAACTGCGCTCGAAGTACATAAATAGTCTTGTTGAAAATGGTGTTAAGGTATACATAATTGCAAGACCTTTTAGTGGTATAGGTGAGGTTGAAATGGCCAAACTCAGAGATAAAAAACTTCATCACGCAAATCTTGAAAGCATTCAATACGGGTATGGAGTTCCTGTAGACGATAGGATCGAGTATAGATTAAAAAAAGAAATTCCAGCCATAACTATTATAGATCCAAATAAAATACTATGTCATGACAACGTTTGTCATGCTTCAATCTCTGGAGACTTACTCTATAGAAAGGATGGGCTGCATATAAATTACTCATCCTCTGAAAAGCTTGGTCTTGCGTACCTAAAGGAATTTGGAAATCCTTTTAAATAAAATAAATAACAAACCTCCTGGTTGTCAGGAGGTTTGTTTTGCATTTCTCAGTAAAGCATTCATGATCAATTACGCATTGATTATAGATACAATCAACAATATTTAAGTACGTTACAGTTTATTCAATCATCTATAAATATGATTAAACATTAAATTATTGCCCTTGATATCTCTGACGAAAATCCATCGCTAGATACTGATAGTGTGATACTGCTCATTTGAGTAAGGGTGGCATTAACTGAACCGGCTAGTTTGATGTTACTACCACTGACAATGGTTACATTTGAAGCACCATAGTTAACAAATGTTATCACCTTCCTGACTCCATTTGAATTTAAAATAGAGCTAAGACTGAATTCAGATTGAGTATTAAAATGGACTTCATCAGCTGAGCTGATATCTATTGCGCTTGTTGGTGAGTTTATTATTAACTCCCTAATAATACTTTGTTGAATAAAACCAAACCCACCTGAGATTTTATCAATAACGTTTTCTTGATAAATATTATTATTGTTTAAAGGGAATGAATTCCCCCCCTCTCTTACTGTTGTCCTATACACTTCAATAGCTCTGGTGTCACTATTTATCACTAACCCATTTGCTGCTGGTTGTAATGCAGAGCCGTAATAATAATCACTGCTTGAAGGATTCATGGTTGTTATATCATGGACCTTAACTCTACCTTGTTTTGCTCCTATCGCGACCCCCTCTCCGGCTGGAGAAATTATTGTTTCATCATGTATATTACTATGACTGAAGTACTCTCCTGCTGATGGGGTTCCATCAACAACAATTTGCGCTGCTGGAACGCGCTGGGAACCAAATGCGTACAAATTATCGTGAACACTGTACCTGCTAACTCCATTCAAATAAATTGATGCATCGCCAGACTCAAATAATTTGTTATCATGCACATGTAACCACGCCCCACCTTTTTCCGCTCTGAAGTGAGATTTTTTTGTTGTGCTTTTATCTTGGTGACCTTGGAAGAATTTAATGCAATTTGCCACTGTAAATCCGTCAAATGCACAATTCAAATGAATATGGCTAATATTCACATGCCCCTCACACGATTCTACAATCCAATCAGCCACAGGAAAATCTATCCCATCACTCTCTTCTGCATAAATTAAGTAATTAAGTTTAATGTTATCTATATTCCCACCGTAAGCACAGTGGTGAATTTTAATTCTATTAACCATTTGCCCATAAGTTTTTGGGTTAGGTAGTTCACTAGTTGCAATTACGCGTATAAAATTATCGTATCCCTCAACTCCACTGCACTGTATGTCGCCAACCCTGGCATAGATCAATTGAATTGCATCCTTCAGGTTTCTGTCAGTTTTAAAGCGCACCCCACTTATGGAGAAATTCATGTATATGTCTGAAGATGAAGCATAAGAGCCTTTGCAAATTCTTAATGTCCCATCTATAGTGCCGTTTCCGCTGATTGTAAAAAATCTATTTTTAATCCATAAAATATTGAAAGATACTATTACACCGCCGGGGACAATGATACTACCTCCATCTCCTTGAGAATCCGCCATCAGTTGAAGAATTGCCGTGTTAGCATCTGCATCTGAAAAATCAATAACCCAGTTTCTTACGTCACTAAAATCGTATCCATTCAATAATCCGATGCACTTCCAGTTGGAGTCTGGGGCAGATCCAGATGGTACTGTGATGGTTCCTGAAACCGGTGTGTAATAAAAGCCATCTTGAGTATTTAATAACGCAGTTGAGTTTGACTCTGCAACTCCGCCTGATTGGAAAGAACCTTGAGCCCTTGCTACAGGCAATGCTCTAAATACTGTTTCAGCCCATTGCCGTGCAGATGCATCTCCCACACTCATCCACGCACCTGGACCAACTCCACCAGTTGATTCAGGAGTTGAGCCAATAGGAACAACTTTTGGGAAACTACCATCCCAGCGATAATATTCTCCGGAGTCCTCAAGACGAAGAATCTGATTTGGCAGTGTCAGTGTGTTCCCGTCTTCGAAACTATCCATGGTGATATAGCCAAACGCGGCAATGGCCTGTTGAGCCACCCATCTAATTCCCTCAATTGTATAATGTTCATGACAAAAACGGTCAATATATTGTCGAGCCATAGAGTTTACAAACTCGTCAATTTTTCCCGCGTTAAATTTCAGGTCTTGCGGCTTTTCACTTGGTACTGGCTGATTGGTTGGTGTAGTGCTCATAATTTTCCCATTAAAAAACCCGGCGCAGTGGCCGGGTCTTGTTGGTAGGTGACGGTTCTCATTGGTAGATGGCGTCGCTGTACTCTGCGACGGTAAGAGATACCGTGTTATCTGAATTTGGTTTGATGCTGTTTACCGTCCATAGTTGGCTGTCCAGTTCTTCCACTGTCGCTATGAGATAGCGCGACGGGAGTTGCACTGTGTCTCCGTTCCAGATGTTGAGCTGAATATTGGGAATTGCCGCAGTGAAGCCGTATTTTGTGTCGCTGCGGGCCGTTGCTGGGTAACGCAGGGTCGGGTTTCCCATACTGTCAGTTACCAGGACATACATAGAACCGGAATACGTAATCGGCTCGCTGGTATCAAAGTCATTACCAGCTCGCCCTGAGATATAACCCTGCTGCTGGTTGCTGTCATAAATGTCCGGCATCTGAATGACGCTACCGACCTGAATGATTCCATCCTCGAACACCTTGGCGTTCATCTTCACCCGCGAGTAAATAAGACGCTTTGTTTCGCGCAGCGCTCTCTCCCGAGCCTGGTACTCGTTACGGAATCCCACTATCTCAAGCTTGTTCGGGTTCTCCGCTTCTTGCTCGACAATAGCTCCGTTCAGCACGCGGTAGTTGATGTACGTCTTGTTATTCGTTGTCGGGTGAACGTAGGAGACCTGGACTCCGTCATAACCACCAGGAAGCGTGGCCTCATACGTCATTTTGTACTCATCAGTCTTCATATTCGCCCGGTTGAACACTGCCGCCGGGTAATCGACTTTCTGATCGCGGGTGAACGTTAGTACACCGTCATCCCAGTACGCCATAACAGACGCTGCATTACAGATCGCCTGCACCCTGTCTCCAAGTGAGTCGTTCTCATCGTCAAACGTATAGTCGAAGTAGCCAAGACGCTCATCATCTAGACTCTCAGCTATAGAGTACAACCCGTACAGATCAATGCTGCTTTCTGGCTGCCAGCCCATTACAATCCAGGTATGTGCAACCGCGTCAGCAAAGGAACGCGATGGACGCAATGTGTAATCGACGGTCTGTGTCATCAGGTCGTAACTGATGGTCTGACGAGTCACCAGAGCGTTATATTTTCTGTCACGGCTTCCCAGTGCGTTCTCTGTTGCTCTCACCTTGACGCGAACCAACGTATCAGTCGGATGAACTACGTTGCTTCGGATATTGACAGCGTGTATTTCTTCTACTTTGAGAATAGAGTGATCATTTGAGTTATTGGTACGCTGGAAGTTGATAGCGTATTTACCAAACCCAGCCGCCGGCCTTATTTTGTCAGTTCGATAAAAAACCTCACTGTCAGAGTCATGCGGTGTTCCCTGATGATATGTGAAAGTCTGCTGCGTGCCGGGGACCTGGTTATAGTCGTCATCGATTTGAATCGCCACAGATAATCTAGACACTTCCGAGCCGTTGATAATACTGGTTTTCATATTCTGTCGGTGACATCTGATCGCTAGAACCATGCCGACGCTTACTGTTATAAAACATTTCGATGTAATCAAAAATATCACTGCGGGCTTCTTCCCGCGTTCCGTAGATCTTTTTCTTTATCCGTTCGCGTTTCAACAACTGGAAAAAGCTTTCTGCAACCGCATTATCATGGCAGTTACCGCGACGGCTCATGCTGCCCTCCAGGCCGTGTGATTTCAGGAAAGACTGCCACTCATGGCTTGTGTACTGACTGCCCTGATCCGAATGAACCAGCACCTGTTTTTGGGGATTACGCCGCCATACAGCCATCAGCAGTGCGTTCAGGACAATGTCCTTTGTCATCCGGGATTGCATGGACCAGCCGATAATTTTGCGTGAGAACAGATCAACAACCACAGCAAGATACAGCCAGCCTTCGTGGGTCCTGATGTAGGTTATGTCTGTTACCCAACGCTCATCAGGAGCATCCGGATTGAACTGTCGCTGGAGCCTGTTGGGCGACACGATACTGGCCTCGCCTTTACGTGCCCGCGGGCTCCGGTATCCGACCTGAGCCTTTATCCCGACACGTTTCATCAGTCGCCAGACTCTGTTCACTCCGCACTGTTGCCCGCTGTCCCGCAGATCCAGATGGATTTTGCGATAACCATAGACGCATCCCGATTCCAGCCAGAACTGTTTAATCTGTCCTGTCAGTCTCAGGTCTGCCTGATGGCGTTGAGAATGCGGCTGCTGAAGCCAGGCGTAAAAACCACTGGGATGAACATCCAGCACCCGACAGAGCAGGCGAACAGGCCAGCAACAGGTGTTGTCACGGATAAAGGCGTACCTCAGTCGGACAGCTTTGCGAAGTACGCCGCGGCTTTTTTTAATATGTCCCGTTCGTCGGTAACCCGCTTCAGCTCTTTCTGGAGACGACGGATCTCGGCCTGAGCATCTGACTGTTCTTTATTAGTGGAAGAATCCGGACCGTACTTCTTTATCCAGGCGTAAAGGCTGTGGGTGGTGATATCGAGACGTGTTGCCACGCTGGCAACAGAATAACCGCGATCAACAACCTGTTTGACTGCTTCAGTTTTAAACTCTTCGGGATAACGCTTACCGCTCATGGGCACCTCTCTTTAAGCCATCTTAAATGACTCTGAGGTGTCTGTTAAACCCGTGGCGATTCAAAGCAACAATCAACGCGCGCTCTATGATGTAAATCAATTCACTGACACCCTGACGTCTTTGTTACACTTGCAGAAAGTCATCTAATCTGAGCAGGAAAAGAACAATGCCAACAAATCGCTTTGCAAAGAAACACTGGAAGATGGTTGTGATCCTGCTCGTTATTTGTGCAGCAATGCTAATGCTACGTTGGGCAGCGATGATCTGGGGTTAAATGACGCTCACCCGCTATTCCAGTTTCGTTTATTTATCAATTAAATCGAATTCGTCTGAAAAATAGCGCGTTATTGATAAGTACTAAAAATAAAACACAGATTATCAATTAAATAACCTTAACTTTAATAGATAAAAGCCGGGCCAATTATTTGACCCGGTTTGTCATTACATCCGGTAGCCGAGTGAAACAGTAGTACGACGATCGGTATGTTCCGGCGCTGTTGCCGGTGGTTCAGAGTTCCAGGTGACGTTGTAAGCCACCTTTAACCCAAAGTGTTCGTTGATGGCAACGTTCAAGGCCGTTTCAGAGTTGAGCGTTGTATCGTCCGCACCGAATACCGACACGCCTTGCGTAAATTTAGTATTGTCCGTCATCTGCCACGCATAGGCCCCGGACGCATAGCCCAGCGGCTGTGTTTCGGTGGTGCCATCCGTATGCTCGTCATAGCGCACGCCAGGACCGAATTCAAAACGGAAGCTATGTACTGGCCCGTTAAGGAACTGACGACCATAACCGGCGGTCAGCACGTCACGCTCGCGATAGCCGTTGTAACGGTCGGTCAACCAGCTTGCCTGCCCAAAGAGATAGTCATAGTCAGTCATGTTGTAACGACTACGACCACCTACGGCATATTTCTCTGATGAACGCTCATCATTTGAGGAGGTATTGCTGGCATTTCCCCACAGAGACCACGCCGTGGTTTCACCGTACCAGGTCATGGTGGTGTCTGCGGTTAAAGAAGAACTTTTTGTGTTGCCTGACTGGGCGAGATATCCCGCGTTCAGGTTACCTTCAAAGGGTTTTTTCGCGCTGGAAGGGTCATCCATGACAGTAAAAACGGAATCATCGGCGGCAGCATGCATTGACGCAAGCAGGCCCCCCGTCAGCAGTAATGCTGCGGGCACTGTCTTCAAAAGCTTCATTTATTAAGAGTCCGTACAACAAAAAAAGAGACCATTACGGTCTCGGAAACTTTCATATGGATCAATGACAAAAGACCCTTGAAAGGTAACAAATTATAAAAAGACTCGAATAACATAGCAATAAATTCTTATTTCATTTTTTGAATAAGAGCGTTCCTAAACCTTTATTTTATTTATATAACTTTATGACGATAATTTTAAATAAAGATATGAAAAATCATGTTGTTAATTACTTCACTTTCGGGAGGTTAAGTGCCAGACTGAGGACAGCCTAACAGGAGGTAAAGATGGTACGTATCTATACGTTAACACTTGCGCCCTCTCTCGATAGCGCAACAATCACCCCGCAAATTTACCCGGAAGGTAAGCTTCGTTGTACCTCGCCGGTTTTTGAACCCGGCGGCGGCGGCATCAACGTCGCTCGCGCAATTGCCCATCTTGGCGGAACCGCAACGGCGATTTTCCCCGCGGGGGGTGCAACCGGAGAGCATCTTGTTGCATTGCTCGCCGACGAAAATGTTCCCGTATCCACCGTCGAAGCCAAAGACTGGACCCGACAAAATCTTCATGTCCACATTGAGTCCAGCGGCGAACAGTATCGTTTTGTCATGCCTGGCGCTGCGCTGACCGATGACGAGTTCTACCAACTTCAGGATCAGGTGCTGGAAATTGAATCTGGTGCATTGCTGGTCATCAGCGGTAGTTTGCCGCCCGGCGTACAGCTTGAGAAGTTGACCCGACTGATTACCACCGCACAAAAACAGGGGATCCGCTGTATTGTCGACAGTTCAGGCGAAGCACTGACGGCGGCGTTAGCCATCGGCAATATCGAACTGGTCAAACCCAACCTCAAAGAACTGAGTGCGCTGGTAAACCGCGAACTGACACAGCCCGATGATGTGCGCAAGGCCGCGCAGGAAATCGTACATAGTGGGAAAGCGCACCGCGTTGTGGTCTCGCTTGGGCCGCAAGGGGCGCTGGGCGTAGATCGAGAAACCTGCGTTCAGGTGGTTCCGCCACCGGTGAAAAGTCAAAGCACCGTAGGCGCGGGCGACAGCATGGTCGGGGCCATGACGCTTAAACTGGCTGAGAATGCACCTTTTGAGGATATTGTCCGTTACGGCGTCGCCGCAGGTAGCGCAGCAACGCTCAATCAGGGTACGCGCCTGTGCTCTTTGGACGACACGCAAAAAATTTATTCGTATCTCACTCAGTAATGACACCGTCCCTCTTATGAAGAGAAAGAGGGATTCTCGCGTAAAACTGTCAGCATGGATGTTATGCGACTATGATAAAAAATCACGTGATTACAAAGAAGTGAATCATGTGCAGTCAGACGTCTCCACAACGGTACGGGGTGAAGAAGAGCGACAAACATTAAGTGCCTTTCCAGCGATGACGCGTCCGTGGTGTGCGTCAGTTCGTGTTTTTTAACCGCATTCTTGCGCTAACCTTATGATCTGGCAGACAACATGGGGAGAGACATCATGTGGCAGGCTATCAGTCGTCTTTTAAGCGAGCAATTAGGTGAAGGCGAAATCGAACTGCGTAATGAACTGCCCGGCGGAGAGATTCACGCCGCATGGCATTTACGCTATGCGGGGCGAGATTTTTTCGTCAAATGCGATGAAAGAGAGCTGTTAACCGGCTTTACGGCAGAAGCCGATCAGCTGGAGCTACTTTCCCGCAGTCAAACTGTATCTGTACCGAAAGTCTGGGCAGTAGGCGCAGACAGAGATTACAGCTTTCTGGTGATGGATTTCCTCCCTCCCCGTCCGCTTGATGCGCATAACGCGTTTATCCTCGGTCAACAGCTTGCGCATTTGCACGAATGGAGCGACCAGCCTCAGTTTGGCCTCGACTTCGATAACGCGCTCTCTACCACGCCGCAGCCCAATACCTGGCAACGTCGCTGGTCAACCTTTTTCGCCGAGCAGCGAATAGGCTGGCAACTGGAACTCGCCGCTGAAAAAGGCATTGCGTTTGGCAATATTGATGCCATCGTCGAACATGTCCAGCAACGTCTCTCTTCTCATCAGCCGCAGCCGTCTCTCCTGCACGGTGATTTGTGGTCCGGGAACTGCGCCCTCGGTCCTAACGGTCCGTACATCTTTGACCCTGCCTGCTACTGGGGGGACAGAGAGTGTGACCTGGCAATGCTGCCGTTGCATACCGATCAGCCGCCGCAAATTTATGACGGTTACCAGTCTGTCTCACCACTACCGCTGGACTTTCTCGACAGGCAGCCAATCTACCAGCTCTATACGCTGCTGAATCGAGCAATTCTGTTCGGAGGGCAGCATCTGGTTGTGGCGCAGAAAGCGCTGGATAGATTACTCGCTGCTTAGCTACGTACCGCGTTGATTATCAGGCCTGCCGTTTCGCAACGTGGCAGGCCCGATAGAGCGGCACTTACAAAAAGCCCAGCAATGAGAAGAAGAAGTAGCCGATCACGATAACGATCACCGGCAAAATATAAAGCGGGAAAATTTGTAAGAAGATCGTATGGTGCGGTACTACAATTCGCGATTCAAGTTGCTCGCGGGATAATCCTTCACTGCCTTTTGCCTGTTCCAGAATCAGTTGATCCTCAACGCCTTCGCGTAAGAAACGTGCCTGGCGGCTCATTCTGGCGCCTGAATCCTGCAACGCCAGACCGATAAAAATCAGGATGAATATCAGCCAAAAAACGAGATTCAGTCCACTTTGAAAATCGGGTGTTGGCGAGTTATACCAGAACACGTTAAGAAAAGGTGTATTAACCCGCATCATATCGATCATCACGTGAGCAAAATCGAGCATGACCGCGTTAATTCCCTCCTGCTTTTCGCTGTGCGCATACATAAATTTCAGTACAGAAACCAGTGTTGAAATCAGCGCGGGAATGAAAATTACCCATCCCGCCAGCCTTTTCAAGACGGCAATGCGTCCAGCTTGTTGATACGTCATGAGTTCCCCTTGATAAAGACGTGTCATTTTGGCCTAAGTTTACCCGTTGATAACCGTTTTCGCCTGATCTTTAAAGGCGGTATACTGCTGAATTAGCCATAATGAACGCTCAGAGCCTGTTATGACTGGCTCTTAATCCCTTTTATCACCGTAAAGGAGAGGTTGTAATGTCAACCCCGCGTCAAATTCTTGCTGCAATTTTCGATATGGATGGATTACTGGTCGATTCTGAACCGCTTTGGGATCAGGCTGAACTGGATGTGATAGCAAGTTTAGGCGTTGATATCTCCCGCCGCCATGAACTTCCCGACACCCTTGGCTTACGCATCGATATGGTGGTCGATTTGTGGTTTGCGCAGCAACCGTGGAACGGTCCCTCACGTCAGGAGGTCACCGAGCGCATCATCACCCGGGCCATTGCGTTAGTGGAAGAAACAAAACCACTGCTGCCGGGTGTGCGTGAAGCCGTGGCGTTGTGCAAATCTCAGGGAATCAAAGTAGGACTGGCATCCGCCTCGCCGCTGCATATGCTGGAAAAAGTGCTGACCATGTTTGATCTGCGCAGCAGCTTCGACGCGTTGGCTTCTGCAGAAAAACTGCCCTACAGCAAACCGCACCCGCAGGTTTATCTCGATTGCGCCACAAAACTGGGCATTGACCCATTAAACTGCGTAGCACTGGAAGACTCGGTAAACGGCATGATTGCTTCGAAAGCCGCCCGTATGCGTTCCATCGTCGTACCAGCGCATGAGAATCAGGACGATCCCCGCTTCGTCCTTGCCGACGTCAAACTAACCTCGCTCACCGAACTTACTGCCGCTCATCTGCGCGGCTAATCCTGTAACGGGCAATGATCGTATTGCCCGCCTTCTCAGTTCCTTATTTTTAAAACATCGTTTCATTTTTAATTGAATTTCTGTTTAACCTCTCCTATTCTTGCCCTATAGAGCAAGCGTTAATGACATAAATAGTTGAGGTGAGCATGATTCAGGAAGCTTTTCGTCTCGAAGGTAAAGTAGCCATCGTCACTGGATGTGACACCGGCCTTGGGCAGGGTATGGCAGTGGCGCTGGCTGAAGCGGGCTGCGATGTAGTCGGCGTGAATCGTAAAATACCACATGAAACCGCAGAGAAAATTAACGCCCTCGGTCGACGTTTTATGGCTATTCAGGCCGACCTCAGCCAACAAGATGCTCTCACCAGCATCGTGACACAATCGGTGTCGGCGTTTGGCCGGATCGATATTCTGGTCAACAATGCGGGAACCATACGCCGTCAGGATGCGCTGGACTTCAGCGAAAAGGATTGGGATGACGTGATGAATCTGAATCTCAAATCTGTTTTCTTTCTGTCACAGGCCGTGGCGCGCCAGTTTCTGGCTCAGGGCAATGGCGGAAAAATTATTAACATTGCCTCGATGCTCTCTTTTCAGGGCGGAATCCGCGTCCCTTCCTATACAGCATCAAAAAGCGGCGTACTGGGCATCACTCGCCTGCTCGCCAATGAATGGGCGGCCAAAGGAATTAATGTCAATGCTATCGCACCCGGCTATATGGCGACCAATAATACCCAGCAGCTGCGCGCAGACAGCGAGCGCAACCAGGAGATTATCGATCGTATTCCCGCAGGGCGCTGGGGCACACCAAATGACCTGAAAGGCCCGGTCGTATTCCTCGCAAGTCCCGCCTCTGACTATATTCATGGCTATACGCTAGCCGTGGATGGCGGTTGGCTGGCGCGGTAATGGCGCACTTGTGACAAAGGGTTACAACGTCACCTCTTCCGCCTACTGTATAAAACCCCTATACTGTATGAATCGACAGTTTATTGGGTTTTATCATGACGGCGGAAGGCCACCTTCTTTTTTCTATTGCCTGTGCGGTATTTGCCAAGAATGCCGAGCTAACGCCCGTTCTTGCTCAGGGTGACTGGTGGCATATTGTTCCTTCCGCCATTTTAACGTGCCTGCTGCCGGATATTGATCATCCCAAATCCCTGCTGGGGCAGCGTCTGAAGTGGATATCAAAACCCATTGCCCGGGCATTTGGTCATCGCGGGTTTACGCATAGCCTGCTTGCAGTCTTTGCCCTACTGACTACGTTTTACCTGAAAGTCCCGGACACCTGGATAATACCGGCTGATGCCTTACAAGGTATGGTTCTCGGTTATCTCAGCCATATTCTGGCCGATATGCTGACCCCGGCGGGCGTTCCCCTGCTTTGGCCCTGCCGCTGGCGTTTTCGTCTGCCCATCCTCGTGCCGCAAAAAGGCAACCAACTGGAGCGGTTTCTGTGCATGGCACTGTTCGCATGGGCAATCTGGATGCCGCAGACCGTACAAGAGAACAGCGCGGTACGCTGGTCTTCGCAGATGATTAATACGCTACAAATGCAGTTCAATCGTTTCATAACGCATCAGATTGACTAATAAATCAGCCAAAAAGTCATTTTCGGTATAAACAATTCCATTTGAATATAAGAGGCAAGTCACAGTTCTGCTAATCTTGCGCCAACAGAATCACCTTTAAACGGTGATACGTATAATAAGATCAGGAGAACGGGGATGAACTTTCCATTAATCGCGAACATTATCGTGTTCGTAGTGCTGCTGTTCGTGCTGGCGCAAGCCCGTCACAAACAGTGGAGTCTGGCCAAAAAAGTACTGGTCGGTCTGATCATGGGTGTCGTGTTCGGCCTTGCCCTGCACACCATTTATGGTTCCGACAGCCAGGTTCTTAAAGATTCCGTACAGTGGTTCAACATTGTCGGCAACGGTTATGTCCAGTTGCTGCAGATGATTGTTATGCCGCTGGTATTTGCATCTATTCTCAGCGCCGTTGCGCGTCTGCACAATGCCTCTCAGTTAGGTAAAATCAGCTTCCTGACCATCGGAACGCTACTGTTTACCACGCTGATTGCCGCACTGGTCGGGGTTCTGGTGACCAACCTGTTCGGCCTGACCGCCGAAGGTCTGGTGCAAGGTGGTGCCGAGACGGCCCGTCTGAACGCGATTGAAACCAACTATGTTGGCAAAGTGGCTGACCTCAGCGTTCCGCAACTGGTGCTGTCGTTTATTCCGAAAAACCCGTTTGCCGATCTGACTGGCGCCAACCCGACGTCGATTATCAGCGTAGTTATCTTCGCAGCATTCCTGGGTGTAGCCGCACTTAAACTGCTGAAGGATGATGCACCAAAAGGCGAGCGCGTTCTGGTGGCTATCGATACCCTGCAAAGCTGGGTGATGAAGCTGGTTCGTCTGGTGATGCAGTTGACGCCGTACGGTGTTCTGGCGCTGATGACCAAAGTGGTTGCCGGTTCCAACCTGCAGGATATCATTAAGCTGGGTAGCTTCGTCGTGGCCTCTTATCTCGGTCTGGGTATTATGTTCGTGGTTCACGGGATCCTCTTGGGTATTAACGGCGTTAGCCCGCTGAAATACTTCCGTAAGGTGTGGCCGGTGCTGACTTTCGCCTTCACCAGCCGTTCCAGCGCAGCCTCAATTCCGCTGAACGTTGAAGCGCAAACCCGTCGTCTGGGCGTGCCTGAATCCATTGCCTCTTTCGCCGCCTCTTTTGGCGCCACGATTGGCCAGAACGGTTGTGCGGGTCTGTACCCGGCAATGCTGGCAGTAATGGTCGCGCCGACCGTTGGAATCAACCCGCTGGACCCAATGTGGATTGCCACGCTGGTTGGTATCGTGACCGTGAGTTCCGCAGGGGTTGCGGGTGTCGGTGGCGGTGCAACGTTTGCCGCACTGATCGTTCTGCCTGCTATGGGTCTGCCGGTCACGCTGGTTGCGCTGTTGATCTCCGTTGAACCGCTGATCGACATGGGTCGTACTGCGTTGAACGTAAGCGGTTCCATGACTGCCGGTACGCTGACCAGTCAATGGCTGAAGCAGACCGATAAAACAATTCTGGACAGCGACGATAACGCCGAACTGGCGCATCGCTAAGTCTGTCAGCTAAAAAACAAAAAACCGCCGGAGTATCATGCTCCGACGGTTTTTTTATATCCATTAATCGCTCAGTTCATTTTCCTGACGAACCTGATTAGCCCAGCGCTGCGCTGATTCCGGGACCGTAAATGCAGGCGAACGTTGAAACGACTCCCCCATTAAGACAAAAGCGACATATTTTCCGCGCAGTATCCATACGTCACGAAACGCATCCATTTTAATCGCATGCTCTGGTGGAGCGGGCTCCACGCGAGGAACATAGCTGATAACCGGACGATTTTGTTGGCGAAGAGGTTTCATAATCAGTTGCTTCACTAAAGACAAATTCTAAAAATCAGAAAACCACTATCTTAGCCGATTTTGCTTCCTGACGTCCTGCCTTGCGTGCGCTGTTTGCCTGGTTCATCGCGCTTTACGTCATCGGCCTGTACCTGCGCCGCTGAGGTCGGGCTCCCGACTTTCATCGCCGCGAACTGTGGGAAGCGATTGAAGCGGGCGATTATTCGGAATATGAACTGGGGCTACAGCTCATTCCCGAAGAGGACGAATTCAAGTTCGATTTTGACCTGCTCGATCCAACGAAATTGATACCTGAAGAACTGGTTCCGGTACAACTCGTCGGTAAAATGGTGCTAAACCGCAATCCGGACAATTTTTTCGCCGAAAATGAGCAAGTGGCTTTTCATCCCGGACACATCGTCCCGGGCATCGATTTTACTAACGATCCCTTGTTGCAAGGCCGCTTGTTCTCCTATACCGATACCCAGATCAGTCGTCTGGGTGGGCCCAACTTCCATGAAATCCCAATTAATCGCCCAACCTGTCCGTATCATAATTTCCAGCGTGACGGCATGCATTGCATGGACATCGATACCAACCCGGCCAACTATGAACCGAATTCCATCAATGATAACTGGCCGCATGGTCGCCATTTTACTTAATAACCAGGTGAAATCGGCCGATCTGCTCGCCATCATGCAAGCCCTACAGGCCGAAGGTGTTCATGCCAAACTACTCTATTCCCGGATGGGGAATGTAGTTGCCGATGATGGATCTACCCTGACGGTCGATGCGGTTATCGTTCCGTGTGGCAATCTCGCGGATATCGTTACGAACGATGATGCCCGATATTACTTATTCGAAGCGTATAAGCACTTGAAACCTATCGCCCTGGCTGGCGATGCTCGTCAGTTTAAAGCAACGTTGAATATCAAAAAGGAAGGAGAAGAAGGCGTGGTGGAAGCGGACAGTGCAGACACACAGTTCATGGATACCCTGCTGACGCTGATGACCGCGCACCGCGTCTGGTCACGCGTCGGAAAAATAGACACGATTCCGGCCTAAAAAAATGCGGCGCATCAAGCGCCGCAAACTCAGGAATTACACGTTTAGAAAACTGCCAAGACGATAACCGCGCTCCGCAATAGCATATTTCAGTGACGAAGACGTCAGCACGTCGAGCTCAGTTAAGCGGGGGTAACAGTAGGCACTTTGACGAATAATGTCATCGATAAAAGCCGGATGACACATCACTTCCAGCGAGGATTCTCCCCGATCGGCTGACGCATCAAGCGTCTGCAAAAACAGAGCTTCAGAAATCGCCTCACCGTAAAACTCGCTGCTGAATCCCTGGGAAGTCCGTAAGGTTTCCGGTAAGTCAGACGCCTGGAATACCGCCTGACGATCGATACGCAACGCAATCCCCTTCTGGGCAGCAAACCCTGCTACGATAGGGAAAATTTGCGGGAACATATGCACATGGTGATGGCTATCCAGATGCGTCGGCTCCCGCCCGAACAGGTCAATAAAACGCTGATACTGTGCGGCCAGTTCCTGAGAGATTTCATCCAGCGGCAGAGTGTCTTCCTCAGCCATCTGCCAGATCCATTTCCCCAGTACCCCGTCACGAGTAAGGCCTGGCATTGCCGTCAACGGCCTGCCCAGTGTCAGAACAAAGTGCATTCCGACGGCAAGTTCAGGTATGTCGCGACTCAGCTGTACCGCATGGTCAATTGCCGCACCGTTAACCAGCGCCGTGGTCGAGGTGACAACACCATTGCGACAAGCTTCAACAATGCCGTAGTTTTGTCCTTTACTCAGGCCAAAATCATCCGCATTCACAATCAGTACGCGTTCCATAGCCGACCTCAGTTAGTGTTGTTCGCTTTTGAGTTTCTCAATGCACCCGGCGAAGTTTGGCAGCCATTTTTCATGCGCCAGAATCAGCTCACGCGCCAGAATTTCGGCATCGCTGTCAGAATGCACCAGCGGGCTCAGGTTCAGCGCCAGCAGCACATCATTCAACTCACCGCTCAACGCTGCGTTGCTCGCCGCCACTTCAAAACCTTTAATGGTATAGATAAGGCCGAGCACTTTCTCATCAAAATGGGTAATTCGCGGATGCGGCGTAGCACCGTTACGCCCCAGCGTACAGGTCATCTCAACCGCCCAGTCCGCAGGAATATTATCAACATGCCCATGATGTGGAATGTTGACATAGTGCTCAGTCTGTTTGTCGTTGTAGATGGCATTGATCACTTCACAGGCCGCATCGGAGTAATAGGCCCCGCCGCGCTGCTCCAGCTCTTTCGGTTTAACGTTTAGCTCAGGATTTTTATAGAGATCAAACAGTTGTTTTTCTACTTTTTGTACTACCTGAGCACGTGCGCCACCCTTATAGTACTCGCCCATTTCGATCGCCAGCATCTCTTTTGGCTTGAAGTAGTACAGCAGATACGAGCACGGCAGCAGCTTCAGCGAACGAATCAACCCTTCGCTGAACGGCAGGTCGAAGATGTTCTTCACGCCAGAGGCTTTCAACTGACCCGAAGCAACGCCGTCCAGCAGTTCATCAAAGCGTGACACACCGTTGACCAGAACATCCTTAATGAAGACCATATGATTCAGACCAAACAGGTCGATAGATAAGTCATCACTCTCTTTCAGCGCCAGCACGTCGCTGATGAACATTTTCATGCCGATCGGAATATTACATACGCCGATGAATTTCTTGAAATTCGTATGGCGATAAACCGCCTCAGTCACCATCCCGGCTGGGTTAGTGAAGTTGATCACCCACGCATTCGGGCACAATTCTTCCACATCTTTAACAATATCAAAGATAACCGGAATGGTACGCAGGCCTTTGAACAGCCCGCCAGCGCCGTTGGTTTCCTGCCCCAGATACCCGTGGCTCAGCGGAATGCGTTCATCCTTTTCACGGGCTTGCAGTTGCCCTACACGCAGCTGGGTGGTAACGAAATCAGCATCTTTCAGTGCTTCACGGCGATCCAGCGTTTTAAACAACTTCATCGGTACGCCGGCTTTATCGATCATGCGCTGGCATAGGTCAAAAATAATGTCCAGTTTCTCTTTTCCACCGTCGACATCAACCAGCCACAACTCAGAAACCGGTAATTCATGATAGCGCTTAATAAAGCCTTCAAGTAATTCAGGGGTGTAGCTGCTCCCGCCACCGATAGTGACGACTTTTAATTTCTGGCTCATACTTTCTCCCTTCAGTGTCAAAACACTGACGTGTATTATGCTCAACCCGTATGTCAGGTATAGCGTGGCTGTCCCGACGCTATTTTGGGCAAGCTATAAAAAATGGGTTATTGGCAAATAATTTCTACTGATTAAATTCAGTTAATTTCTTACGGTAGCTATTCGGTGTAAACGACGTCAGCTTTTTAAACGTTTTAATAAACAGGCTTGGACTACTGTAGCCAGACTCGTAAGCAATATCCGTTACAGAATAGTTCGTCATTTCCAGCTGTTTTTTAGCAAAGTTAATGCGGATTTCATTAATAATCTGCATCGGCGTTTTGCTGTAATAACGCTGGGTTGCACGGGTCAGATACTCCTGGGATTTCGCGGACAGGTGTACCATATTTTCCAGCGCGTTCTCGCTAAACTGCCGTTTGTCGTGCATGGTCTCGACGGTGGTTTTAAGCCACTGCGGAATATCATCCAACACCTGCTCTTCGCGATGATGACGTAACCGATTAATAATATAGAAGGTGACCACTTCTACAAATTCATCCAGTCCGCTCTCGCGAAAGTTAAGTGATGCAATAACCGTTTCAATATAGGTAAGAAACGAGTTATTCGCCCGATAGACCTGCGATGCAACGAAACAAAATGGCAGTAGCGGGTGATAGTGCTGTTCAAAAAAACGTTTACTGATGCCGACGTTAAGGATCCTTGTCGCACCAAAATCATAAAAACTTTGGTGGTGCGATCCCAACGGGATAAAGACAAAGTCTCCACGTTCGAGTAGTACGCGTTTACCGTTGATTTCCTGATAATAGCGCCCGGTTAAAACCAGGGTAAATTCATAGTAGTCATGCTGATGCAGCCCGCTGATACTCTCAGTTTTGTTATAGATGAACACATGGAAATTTTTGCCATTAAACAGCTGCTGTTCATAAACGGTTTTGATTTCCGGTGCGTTAATCTGTAGCTGCATTATGCACTCCTCGCTATTTCAGCTTTTCGTGAAGTTCAATCAGTTCAGTCACCAGCTCACGCGCCAGCATTGATGTCATCAGGTGGTCCTGCGCGTGGACCAGCACCAGGCTAACTTTCATTTTACCTTCGCCCTGATCGCCTTCAATCAGTTTCGTTTGCACGAGGTGCGCTTCGTTCAGCGCCAGACGAGACTGGTCCATCATCGCCTTGGCCGACTCGAAATCGCCTTGCTTGGCCATTTTGAGTGCGCCATACGCCAGGCTACGCGCCTGACCGGAGTTGATGATGAGGCCCATCACCACTTCTTCAAGTTCTTCTGCTGCGGATTGCGTGTCGACGATATTCTCGATATCCAACATACTTTTTTCCTCTGGTTCAGTCCGGCATGACCGTGAAGCCATGCCGGATTAAATTTAGAATTTCAATGCGTTAGCGATATCTTCTTCGCTTTCTTCTTGGTCAATAACATTCTGCGCTTTGTTGGCTACCACCACGAACGGCAGGTAAACCAGCGTTGCAATACCGAGGTTGAACAGCGCGACCAGCAGAGCAGCGACACTACCGTTGGTGTTAAAGAACGCGCCCAAACCGGTTGGCATGGTCCACGGTGCAATGTTGGTAATCGGTGGAATAATGCCTGAGTAATAAGCTGCCAGCGTAATCGCCGCCAGAATCGGCTGAACCAGGATGAACGGGATAAACATCACCGGGTTCATGATGATCGGCAGACCGAACAGGATAGGTTCGTTAATCTGGAACAGACCTGATGGCAGTGCCAGTTTAGCAACCTGACGATAGTCAGGACGACGCGATGCCAGGAAGATAGCGATAATCAGACCCAGCGTTGCCCCGCTACCTCCAAGGAAAATATAGGAGTCGAGCATCGGTTTCGCCCAGACGTGGAACGTTTTACCGGCTTCCAGCGCGGCATCTACGGAACCAAACTGTTGGTAGATAGAGATGTTTTCCAGCGCCCATGGCGTCATGATACCGCTGTCCAGCGCAGTCAGCGCCAGTGAACCGTGAATACCGAAGAACCACAGCAGCGGAACAAAAATCACGTAGGCCCAGCCCACCACGCTGCCCAACGACGCCAGCGGAGTTGAAATGGAATCCATAATGATCTGGTGGAAGTTCGTACCCCAGGTGTTCAATGCCCAGGCGATGATCCCCATAATGGAGAGGATAAGGAAGCCAGGAATCAGCGCAGAGAAAGAGCGCGATACAGATGTCGGTACGCTATCAGGTAATTTAATGACCCAATTGCGACAAACCACAAAGGTGAACATTTCCGCGACCGCGAGGCCGATAATGATACCGGAAATAATATTGGCACCGCCGAGCCAGTTCGCGCCAACGGCATAGGCCTCACCCACGCTATAAGGCGTTACGGTCATAAACGCGGCGACAGATAACAGCCCGGCAGCCAGTGAGTCGACTTTACGTTCTTCTGCCAGCGCCATGCCGATAAAGAACGGTGCCATCAATGACATGATACCCAGCGTACCGTTATAGACGTTTCCACCAATGCCTTTCAAGCTATTCAGCGTTTCAATAGTTGAAGCATCAAGTCGAATGCCCATTGAATAAAAAAACGACCCCTCCCCAAAGCTCAGGAAAACGTTATTGATTAATACAAACATGGCCCCTGCGAGGGTTAACGGCATTAAACGAATAAAACCGTTCTTGATTGCATTAACGTGTGGCTGCTTTCCAATTTTTACAGCAAAAGGAAGGAGTACCTTTTCAAGTGAAGCAATAGCGTTACTCATAGAAAAATACCCTTAAATACCGCAATTAAAAATTGCGGTGAATGTTAATGAAATAACTCTTTGACGGGAAAAATTAAAATAAAATAATTAATTTGCTGCGGCTTTTTTAATTGCTGCAACAGCAGCCTTAAGCACGCCTAAACCATCGACTTTGCCATACAGCAGCGAGTCAATCACTTCCACAGGCTTGTTGGGTAACAAACGCTGAATTTCGGGCAACATATAAGCAATTTGTGGACCTAATAACACGACATCGGCCGTTGGACCTTTTTCTCCGGCCAGCGTTTCAGGAAACGCTTCAATAATAACCGGCACTTCGTATTTTTCGGCCTGAGCACGCATCTTCGAAACCAACAATGAAGTCGACATGCCCGCAGAACAAAACAGATAAATGTGTTTCTTTTCCATTAAAACGATCCTCATATGCGATTATCTGTCAACCAGACACTCCGCAAGCCATAACCTGCATCCATGCTCTGGGTAACTTGCGTCAGCTAAATTACTTTTTTAGATGGCTGAAATGAGTATACGGGATTGCACCAGTTGATGGTATTTCCTTGACCAACTAAATTGTCTCTCCTTGACCTGTTGTTATGACCCCCCTCACATTTCGGGCAAATAATTCGCGGCAATAAATAAGATCGTTCGGCACAAAAAAACCGGCACGATGGCCGGTTCGTCTGAATGCTCAGGCAATAAGCAGTTGTTACTTCTTCGCCGCCTGCGGGTCGGTGTCGTACTCTGCGCAGGTCTGGTAACCGGAGTTAATCACATGTCCGGTGTCATCTAAAGCAACAAAATAGGTTTCAGCTTTACCATCTCGTTGACCCAGGATGTAGGTCTGGCATGTCCCTCGCGCATGAATCATGCTGACTTCAGAAGAAGGTTTACCAGCAATCTGCGCCACCTGCGCCCGGCTCATCCCTTTCTTCACATCTTTCACCACGGGCTGAACAAATTGGTCTTTGGTACGATCGTAAGCCGTACACCCTGCCAGCATAGTCAAAACAGCCGCTGCACTCAGAATTCCTGTTAGGTTCTTGTTCATATTCCGTCCTCTTGTATTTCAGCGTGTTATATAAGCCTGGAGCACAACAACGCATTTTTCAAGCAATCAGATGATACTTAGGCAGTTTCGGAAAATTCTATTAAAACAAAATGATGCTCGCATCCCTTGTCGTTTGGGCCTCAACGCGATAATTTTAACACATCATTTTTTTGATCATTTCATTTTCCATAGGGGGTTAAATGACTCTGCAGCAAGAGATAATCCAGGCGCTTGGCGCAAAACCGCACATCAATGCAGAAGAAGAAATTCGCCGCAGCGTGGATTTCCTTAAATCTTATCTGCAGACCTACCCCTTTCTGAAATCACTGGTATTAGGGATTAGCGGCGGGCAGGACTCAACGCTCGCGGGAAAACTATGCCAGATGGCTATTTCCGAGCTTCGCGAAGAAACGGGGAATGACGCGCTGCAGTTTATTGCCGTACGTCTGCCATATGGCGTTCAGGCTGATGAACAGGACTGTCAGGATGCCATCGCCTTTATCCAACCGGACCGCGTACTCACCGTCAATATTAAGGGTGCGGTACTGGCCAGTGAACAGGCCCTGCGTGAAGCGGGTATTGAACTGAGCGATTTTGTCCGTGGCAATGAAAAAGCCCGTGAACGTATGAAGGCTCAGTACAGTATCGCCGGCATGACCAGCGGCGTTGTCGTGGGAACCGATCATGCAGCAGAAGCCATCACCGGATTTTTCACCAAATACGGCGATGGCGGTACTGACATTAACCCTATTTTCCGTTTGAACAAGCGTCAGGGTAAGCAACTGCTTGCCGCGCTGGGTTGCCCGGAACATTTATATAAGAAAGCACCAACCGCCGATCTCGAAGACGATCGTCCTTCTCTGCCGGATGAAGCCGCATTAGGCGTCACCTATGACAACATCGACGATTATCTGGAAGGAAAAACGCTGGCTGCCGACGTCGCGAAAAAAATTGAAGGCTGGTATCTGAAGACCGAGCACAAACGTCGCACACCGATTACGGTGTTTGATGACTTCTGGAAAAAAGCGTAATTCTTTTAGTCACATATTGCCGGATAGCACTGGGATCACCGCTGTCCGGTCCCTTTTCCTGATCTGATGCCGCTTTTTTAATCGGTTCCAAACTGTTACACTGGATGGATAACCAGCATCCGGAGTGAGAAGTGGTACGGCGTCAATCAGCCCCGCGCCTGACATTTGAGGCAGCGGCAATCTATGAATATCCTGAGCACCTGCGTCCATTTTTGAGTGCGCTTCCCGCCGTGCCAGGCGTCTATCTGTTTCACAGTGAAAGCGACACTATGCCGCTCTATATTGGTAAAAGCGTCAATATTCGCAGCCGCGTGATGGCACATCTGCGTACCGCAAACGAAGCAGCAATGCTGCGTCAGGCCAAACGCATTAGCTGGATTTGTACCGCGGGAGAAATTGGTGCCCTGCTGCTGGAAGCGCGATTGATCAAAGAACAACAGCCGTTGTTTAATAAACGACTGCGGCGCAATCGTCAGCTTTGCGCCTTGCAGCTTACCGACCGAACTGTTCAGGTTGTCTACGCACGAGATATTGATTTCTCCCATGCCCCCAATCTGTTTGGCCTGTTTGCCAATCGTCGCGCAGCGCTACAAGCGTTGCAAAGCCTCGCGGATGAACAGCAGCTGTGCTACGGCCTGTTGGGGCTGGAACCCCTGAGTCGCGGGCGCGCCTGTTTTCGCTCCGCGCTTAAGCGATGCGCCGGAGCGTGCTGCGGGAAAGAGAGTCATGAAGCCCATCATTTGCGTCTGTTAGAGGCGCTGGAAAGAGTGAGAGTGATTTGCTGGCCATGGAGCAATGCCATTGCGCTGCAGGAAACCCGCGCTGAAATGACACAGTACCATATCATCAACAACTGGCTGTGGCTGGGAGCCGTTTCAACGCTGGATGAAGCGGCTACCCTGGCGCGTATGCCGGCCGGCTTTGACCATGATGGCTACAAAATTCTCTGCCGGCCTGTTCTGTCTGGTCAATATGACATTATTGAACTGCGTCCGGAGAATGGCCCGGCATCCAGTTAATCTCGCTGAACAGCAGTTTTCCCTCGCGCTCCAGCAGTCGTAAGGTGTGTTTACCGTCGTGCCAGCTTGCACCTTGATCGGCGGTCAGTAGCTTATCGCCCAGTTGCCAGGCACCGCTGATAACAAATACCACGCCGCCGCGCGAACCAAAAGTCGTAAACGTACGGTCGGCAACTCTGACTTTCGCCTGGCAGACATCCCGTCGGGTCATGATATTGAAATCCATCGACATCTGCCCTTCTGTCAGCTTCGCTTTTACCACCTTGTCACCGGCAAAGGTAAAAGGCTGATGCTGTTTCAGAGTATGTGTGAAGGTGTTTGACTCTTCCAGGGTCACTTCTCCACCTTCCAGCAGGGTAATCACGCGTTCTACGCCGGGAAAGAGAGAAAACTCTCCGTTGGCTGCAATGGAGGCGATACTCGCCCGCCAGTGAAAATCTCGTGTTGCTGGCGGAAAACAGCAAATCTCACGGGTTTCTCCCGCACCATTTCGCCACAGATTGACCGGCATTTTGCGGATATCAAAGTATTCCATCATCCCTCCAGAAAGACGCAGCACGGCAACCCGCCGTAAACAGGCAGCCATAAATCATCATTGGTATGTTTACCCTGCAGATTATTGTTATCGGCAGCAGAGTTGATTTGCCTTAGCGATGAACCCGGTGTTTTGCAAAAAAGAATAACGCGCTGATCCAGGTAGAATTTTCACGGGCTTCAGGAGAATAGCGTGTCGTGTGTCCGGTGCAATAGGCAGGAAAGAAAAAACCGCCGATCCTGCCCACATCGTTAAACGTGTTGTGGACAAGAGCGGCGGTCTTGAGTTTGGTTTCACGCTGTGCGGCAATCAGTGCAACACAGCATGAATGATTTAGTGTAGACGCTGATCGATTACTCGGCAGCTTGTGGCATTTTACCTTTCTGCGCTGCACGTTCTGTCAGACGCTTCTCAAAATTGGCATTAAACTGCTTTTTCTGTTCCGGGGTCAGAATGTTGTAAATCTTGTTCTGAGTTTCCATATGCGCCAGCATGTTTGCTTTGCGCTGTTCTTCCATCTTCGCAATCTGCGCTTCGGCTTTCGCTTTATCGAAACTATCGCTGGCAATAATGTCGTGCATCGCGCGACGCTCTTCCAGCGGCGGACGTTTCATCTGGTCGCGTTGACCTTTCATGATCTCGCGAATCTGCTGTTTCTGAGCATCGGTCAGGTTCAGGTCTTTGAACATCATGTCGTGATGCGGGGCGAATTTACCGTTGTGGTGCATCATCGGTTTGGCATCAGCTGGCGCAGCTGTTGTCGTGTCAGCGGCATGAGCCAGGTTGGCAGCACCCAGGGCCAGAGTAGAGGCAACAAACAGAGCAGTCAGTTTACGCATAATTTCTATCCTTTCTTTCAGTTATTTTTACGACACTCATGCGACTCTTATGCAATGTGATGTCGTGTTGACGAGATTAACTTTACCGGCTTAAGCGTCAATTAATCAGAGCAACGGTAAAACAGTGAAAGTATAAAAAACAAATTTTCATCAATTATGAAGAAAAAAAGAATAAATTGCGCAGAGTTGCAATAAAAAATTACAACAGGATGATTTTGAAAGGATTATGAAGAACTATACCTGAACCCTGCTTATTAAGAAAGCAATTCACCAGGAATAATCCGTAATAAATAAAAACAGCACGCAAAAATAAGCCCTGAAGGATAAACCTGCAAGGCATATATATTTATCACATTTTTTGGAGCATCAGCCCGGCACGTAAACCACAGGCCACGTTGGGATTCGGAAAGAGAACGTATTCAACATCATGGGTGACAATAAAACGTTCATCACCGTCCTGCGCCAGCAAGGTTCCCTCTTTAAAAGGGGTAAAGTTGAGCGTCTGGTTATCCATATGGAGAATAAAATCATCGCTACGTCGCGTGATTTGCGACACTACGCGGTAGCGCAGCGGAGATGTTTCTCCCGTCGATACTCGCTCGCCTCGCAGCAACTGCGCCAGTGCGTCTGCCGTTTGCGCAAACTGGGACAGATCGTTTTGTCCAAACGGCAGCGCTTTACCGAGTTCCAGCGTACAGGCCAGTGCGCCAAAATGTTCAGCGCTAAAATGGGTGAACGTACCGCCAGGCGCCTGATGGAAGACCAGCGCCTCCAGTCCCGCATCTCCCAGCCATTCAAGAAAACCCTCATCCCAGGCAACGTTGCGTTGTGGCAACACGCCAAAGCGCAGATGCTGTGAACCGCGAATCGCGGTGTGTAGATCCAGATGCCAGCGTGCTGGCTCTTTCGCCCGCGAATAAAAATCCTCCAGACACAGCTCAAGCTCATGGGCTCGGCGCGTTTCTTCACTCGCGGTAAAAATCTGCCACCGGCCGCAAAACATACGATTCAGGTCGCTATGACAATACCGTTTTCCCGCAGCAAGCGCCTGCGGGTTTCCCAGAATCACCAGTAGCCGCCATGTTAGTACCAGCTCGCCGCTAAATAACCTGGACAACAATGAGTCGAGTATCTCTACCGGCGCGGTTTCATTGCCATGGATCCCCGCAGACAGCACCAGAGAATGTTCAACGGGTGCAAGCGGCGTCAGTTCCAGAATTCCGTGACCGATCCACTGCCAGTCAAAACCATGAATGGTTCCTTGCGTTTTCTCTGGAGTGGCGCCTGCGAGCGTGATAGCCAGAAAGTTATCCATGGCGCATCCCCTCCTGCTGGAAAGGATACACAGAGCCGAGGTTAAGCAATTGCGTCAGCGTATCCAGCGCTTCACGCCCCTCGCGCAACAGCTGTGGGTCGGCAAGGTCGGCAGCGGTAAGACGATCGCGATAGTAACGGTCAACCCAGTTATTCAACGTGTTAAACAGCATATCGTTCATGATAACCGCCGGATTCACCGCCTGCTGTTCCTGCAAGGTGAGCACCACTCTCAGGCGCAAGCATGCCGGACCGCCGCCGTTGGACATACTTTCACGCAGATCGAATACCCGCAGATCATCGATCGGATTGTCTTCCTCGACAAGACGGTTCAGATACCGCCACACACCAGCATGCTCCCGGCACTCCTGTGGCAGGACCAGCATCATCGAACCGTCATCACGACTCAGCAACTGACTGTTAAACAGATAGGTAGTCACCGCATCCTGCACCGAAACTTCCGCAGTCGGGACTTCCAGCGGGGTAAAACCTGCCACCTGACTACGCAACTGCTCTAATAACGCCTGCTGTCTGACAAACGCTTGCTGATGACAAAACAACACCTGGCGATTCGACACCGCAATCACATCGTTATGAAACACACCAAGATCGATGACATCCGGATTTTGCTGAGCAAAAATACACTGATGCGGGTTAACCTGATTCAGTCGTGCGACCGCCTCACTGGCCTCACGGGATTGCCTTGCCGGATAGCGCTTCGGCTGGGATGCATTGCCTTCTTCACGACCGTAAACAAATAGCTGTACACCGGGATCGCCGTAATCTCCACCGAGGCGGTTATGGTTTGCCGCCCCTTCATCACCGAAAAGCGCAACCTGGGGTAACGCACCGTGGACAGCAAAACTATTCTCATCACGGAAAATCGCCCGTAGCAACGCTTCGGTAGTAGGCGCTTCCAGCGAACGGTGGAACTTATTATTCAGATTCGCCACCGTCAGATGCACTTTCCCGTCCAGCGAATCTGCTGAAGGGCAAACCGTTGCCGCATTCGCTACCCACATAGGCGATGCGGAGCTGGCACTGGAGAGCCAGTGAGGTGCCTGACGCGCCACTTTCTCCAGCACCTGTTCGTCACTGCCGCTAAAACCCAACTGACGCAGAACCGGAATAAAAGGCCGCTCGTGGGGGGGGATCACCGCCTGAGGAAAACCCGCATCCGCCAGCGCTTTCATCTTTAGCAGACCTTGCTTCGCCGCCAGACGCGGGTTCGACACCTGAAATCGATGTTTGGTTGAGGCCTCATTACCAAATGACAATCCAGCATAGTGGTGAGTCAATCCCACCAGGCCATCAAAATTTACCTCACGGGCTTTCATAGATTAACCTCGCGAGAAAAATCCAGCCCGGGGCTAAGCGCCGTTGGCAGCGTTAAGGCCGGTGATTCCAGACTTGCCATCGGCCAGGCGCAATAATCTGCAGCATACCACGCGCTGGCGCGATGGTTCCCGGAAGCGCCAACGCCGCCAAACGGTGCGGTACTCGCAGCGCCGGTTAACGGCTTATTCCAGTTGACGATCCCTGCCCGCGCCTCCAACAGCAATTGATCAAATTGGCTGCGATCGGGTGAAACTAACCCACACGACAGTCCAAAACGGGTGTTGTTCGCCATGCGAATCGCGTCATCAAAGCTGTCATAGCGCCAGACGCCAAGCAGAGGGCCAAAAACCTCTTCATCAGGTACGTTCGCCGCCCCGGTCAGTTCGATGATGCCGGGAGTCAGCAGTGACGTTCCGGCTTTCACCAGACGCGGTGCTAACAGCGTACGGCCACCTAACGATGCCAGACGCTGCCAGGCATCATAGACATGCTGCGCTGCCTGTTCGGAAATCAGTCCGCCCATAAACGGCTGTGGTTCCGCATCCCAGTTGCCGGGCATTAAACGCTGACTAACCTCCACCAGACGCGTCAGGAACGCATCACCCTGCGCGCCTTTTTTAACTAACAGGCGGCGGGCACAGGTACAGCGCTGTCCGGCGGTGACAAATGCGGACTGAATGGTCAGATGCACGGCGGCATCAATATCCTCCGGGTTCTCTATAATCAGCGGGTTATTCCCTCCCATCTCGAGGGCGAGGATTTTTTCTGGCTGACCAGATAACTGTCGATGAAGGTGATAACCGGTATTGGCGCTGCCGGTAAACAGCAGACCATCGAGGTCTTCCAGCGCACTCAGCGCCTGCCCTGTTTCACGTCCGCCCTGCACCAGGTTCAGCACGCCCGGCGGCAATCCCGCCTGTTCCCACAGCTTTGCTACTGCTTCTCCGGTCCACGGCGTCAGCTCGCTGGGTTTGAAAATCAAGGTATTGCCAGCCAGCAGTGCCGGAACAATATGGCCATTGGGTAAATGGCCCGGGAAGTTATACGGACCAAAAACCGCCAGCACGCCGTGTGGGCGATGGCGCAACGTTGCCGCGCCATCCGGTAGTTCGCTGTGCTGCTCTCCGGTACGGGCATGGTAAGCTTTGACGGAGATGGCGATTTTATTGATCATCGCCGTCAGTTCAGTCGCGGCTTCCCAGCGTGGTTTGCCGGTTTCCCTGGCGATAATCTGGGTTAGCTCGGACTTATTGCTTTCCAGCAATGAAGCAAACTTTTCAACAATCGCCTGGCGTTCACTGAAGGGCTGTTTAGCCCAACCGGCAAAAGCTGCACGCGCAGCCTGGCACGCTTGCGTCACCTGCGTGGCATCGGCATCATTGCCGTGCCACAGCACATCACCACCTACTGGGTTGGTTTTCACCCGACGCTCGCCCAGTCCCGTCACCCAGTCACCGTTTATCCATAGTGTCATGCTGTTTTCTCCTCTGCACAAAGACGCACAAAACGTACATGGTCGCCCGCGTGGCATTTCAGGGCATCCAGTTGTGCCGCCGTCAGTACCAGACGTTGGGTATCCGGGTCTGCGCGAACCAGCATGACGCGGAAGTTTTGATAGTTTTCATTGGCAACCAGACAGGCCGGATAATCGCCGGTTGCTGGCTGACCTTCCGCCACTTCCACCAGCCTGCTTTTACGAATCGCCCGCACCCGATCAATATCGCATTCCAGCGTCGGCCCGCCGTCGAAAATATCGACATAGTTGCGATAGCGAAAGCCCTCTTTCTCCAGCACCGCCCGCGCGGGCGCCGTTTGCGGATGAACCTGACCAATCACGCTTTGTGCTTCATCAGACAGGAAATCGGTGTAAATAGGATGCTTGGGCATTAATTCAGCAATAAACGCTTTTTGCCCTGTTCCGCAGAGAAAATCCGCCCGGCTGAACTCCATTGAAAAAAAGCGTTTGCCGAGGCTTTGCCAAAACGGCGAGTAACCGTGCTCATCGATCACGCCGCGCATCTCAGCCACGACCTTCTCATTAAACTTGTCACGAAACGCGGCCATAAACATAAAGCGCGATTTTGACAACAAATAGCCGTTGCCTTCTTTTCGCCAGTCCGGATCGAGAAACAGCGTACAAAGCTCGCTGCTACCCGTGTGATCGTTACTCAGAAACAGCGTCGGCAGCGCGTTATACACGTTCAGCTCTTTCGAGGCGTGGACCAGTGTGCCGACCCGATAGTTGTACCAGGGATCGTTAAGCCCGACTGCCACCTCGATGGCGCAAATCCCGGCCACGGTTCCGCTGGCGCTGTCTTCCAGCACAAATACATATCCCTGCTCACTTTTGGGCAACTCACCGCGCCAGGTTTGTAGCGAACGTTCGATACGCGCCATCAGCGTCGCTTCATTCGCCGGTAGCGAGGTCAACCCACCGCCGGTCTTACCGGCAAGCTGCATCAACGCGGTGATATCAGCACGTTCAATGGGACGAATCACCATCATGATGAACCTCCTGCTTTAATGCGTTCGCAGGCCAGCGCAAAGCGATCAAGTCCGGTGGCGACTTCTTCTTCGCTGACATTGAGCGCTGGCGCAAAACGCACCACGTTAGCGCCAGCAATCAGTATCATCACCCCGGCAACAGCCGCTTCTTGCGAGATGAGTTTCGCTTTCCCGGCAAATTCCGCGTTCAGCACGCAGCCGATCAGCAGCCCGAGTCCACGAATTTCACTAAACAGTCCAAAACGTTCGTTAATGGCGTTAATACGCTCCACAAACCAGTCGTGGCGCTGTTTTACTCCGTTGAGCACTTCCGGCGTGTTAACAATTTTCAGCAGTTTACCCGCCACAGCCGTCGCCAGCGGGTTGCCGCCGTACGTTGTACCGTGCGTACCCACCGTCATCACACTGGCGCAATGCTCTGTCGCCAGCAGTGCGCCGATGGGGAAACCACCGCCCAGCGCTTTAGCTGTCGTCAGCAGGTCCGGCGTAACGCCGTAATGCATATAGGCATACAGCTCGCCAGTACGGCCAACCCCGGTCTGAACCTCATCAAAAATCAGCAGCGCATTATGGCGATCGCATAATTCACGCAACCCCTGCAAAAACGTGTTTGTTGCTGGCACCACGCCGCCTTCGCCCTGGACAGGCTCGACGATGACCGCACAGGTCGTGTCATCAATCAGTTGGCTGGCAGAATCGAGATCGTTATACACGGCATGGCGGATATCCGGCGGCAACGGCGCGAAATCCTGTGAATAGGCGGGCTGACCGCCGGCGCTGACGGTAAACAGCGTGCGGCCATGGAAGGCATTTTTAAACGCCACAATCCCGCTCTTCTGGCTACCAAAACGATCGTGGGCATATTTACGCGCCAGTTTTAGTGCCGCTTCGTTGGCTTCTGCGCCGGAGTTACAGAAGAAAATGCGCTCGGCGAAGGTGGCGTCAATCAGTTTTTTCGCCAGACGCAATACCGGCTCGTTGGTGTAGCCATTTCCGGTATGCCAGAATTTGCTCGCCTGGTCGTTTAATGCCTCGCGCAATGCCGGATGGGCGTGACCCAGCGCGTTAACCGCAATGCCTCCCGCGAAATCGATATACTCTTTACCCTGCTGATCCCACAGACGTGAACCTTCACCCCGCACCGGAATAAAAGGGGCCGGAGCGTATACGGGCATCATCCATTCATCAAAATTTTCACGCGTAATTGACAGAGACATAGCGACCTCAACGGTAAATAAAAGGTTATTTATATGTTAATAAATATAGTGTTTGCGGTGTAAATGTAGATTGCAGGGTTCGTGCCAGCCAGCAAAAAAAGTGCATAAACGGAGGGCGAGAACGGAATATCAACAGGTTACAACGTGACGATATTCACTATACGTGCATATAAAGTGAATATGTTTGCGCATCAGGTGACTAAACAGAGGAAAAAACGCAGTTTTATTCAGTCGCCAAATATAATTCTGGAATTGTGATCGTATACGAAATTTTTCGGAAATTATTGCTCCATTCCGACGCGCTTCGCGCCAAAACGGTGCAGTTTTTGCTCCATCGTTAACACCATTAGCAATCATTGTTGGAATCAGGTGACAAGAAGCAGTCAGTCTGCAGAAATTCTGCTACCATCCTTGCACTATTCATCTTGCAAAGTGGCAGTGACTATGAAATTTGTCTCTTTTAATATCAACGGCCTGCGTGCCCGTCCCCATCAACTGGCAGCCATTGTCGAAAAACACCAACCGGATGTTATTGGCTTACAGGAGACAAAAGTCCACGACGATATGTTCCCTCTCGAAGAGGTAGCAAAGCTCGGTTACAACGTCTTTTATCACGGCCAGAAAGGCCATTACGGCGTCGCGTTGTTAACGAAAGAAACGCCAATTGCGGTACGTCGTGGCTTCCCGGGCGATGACGAAGAAGCGCAGCGTCGTATCATCATGGCAGAAATTCCGTCCCCTCTGGGCAGCATCACTGTGATCAACGGCTATTTCCCGCAGGGCGAAAGCCGCGACCATGAAACTAAATTCCCGGCCAAAGCCGCGTTTTATCAGAACCTGCAAAACTATCTTGAGACAGAGTTGAAGCGCGACAATCCGGTATTGATCATGGGCGATATGAATATTAGCCCAACCGATCTCGATATCGGCATTGGCGAAGAGAACCGTAAACGCTGGCTGCGTACCGGAAAATGTTCCTTCCTGCCGGAGGAGCGTGAGTGGATGGAACGCCTGCTGGGCTGGGGTCTGGTGGATACCTACCGTCACGCAAATCCTGAAAAGAATGACCAGTTCTCGTGGTTTGATTACCGCTCAAAAGGCTTTGACGATAACCGTGGCCTGCGTATCGATCTGCTGCTGGCGAGCAACCCATTGGCGGAACGCTGCGAAGAAACCGGCATCGACTATGAAATTCGCAGCATGGAAAAACCGTCCGACCATGCGCCGGTATGGGCTAAATTCCGCGTCTGACCTTCTATGTTTTTTTACTCTCCGGGCCCGGCCTGGAGAGTCTGTTAATTCTGTGCAAAATCAATAAAGCGACGGTAATACATTGTTGCGGCCGGGAATTTATTATATCTTCGCGCGCACTTTTCGCTGACGAAAATGCTCCATTGCACTCGGTTTTACAGGAGAACCCCCATGAAAAAGAAGTTCGCATAAAGCAGAATACCGGCTGCTGATTGTCGCGGTCCTGTTCTGCGTTCTGGCGGGAGTTTTCCATCATTATGGTCTGACCGACCTGATAACCAATTTCCATCATTTGCAAGACGTCATCCGCCAAAGCGGTATGTTCGGCTATACGCTTTATATCCTGCTGTTTATTGTTGCTGCGCTGTGTCTGATCCCCGGTAGCATCCTGGTGATCGTCGGCGGTGTGCTGTTTGGCCCCGTGGCAGGGACGCTTATCTCGTTAGTGGCAGCAACCGTGGCCTCGGCGCTGTCGTTTTTGCTGGCTCGCTGGCTTGGACGGGATCTGCTCCTGAAATACGTTGGGCATACGACAATGTTTCAGGCTATCGAAAAAGGTATTGCCCATAGCGGAGTTGACTTTCTGATCCTCACCCGGCTCGTGCCGCTGTTCCCTTATAACATTCAAAATTACGCCTATGGGCTGACGGCTATTCCGTTCTGGTCATTTACCGTGATATCTGCGGCAACCACTTTACCAGGCATTTTTATTTATACGCTGATGTCGCACGAACTGGCCAGCGAAGGAATTAGTTGGGCATTTATCGGTAAGCTCAGCGTGGCGGGGCTGGCGTTATTCGCCCTCGTTCAGGCAGCCAAAGCCTGGGCCCGGTATAAGCATATCGATCCGTCAGCTCCTCACAAGTGCGCAGATAAATGATAAAACGACGCATCCATTACTACCGCGCAGGAGTGATAATCCTGCTGCTGCTCGCGCTGATGGCGTGGGTGTGGATACCTGGCGTGAGCGATTTTCTCCACGCCAGCCTGGCGGCATTTGCCACGCTCGATCAGCATGCAATTGAGAATTTTATTCGTTCTTACGGAACTCAGGCGGCGGTCGTTTCATTCTTCCTGATGATCTTGCAGGCCATCGTTGCCCCGCTTCCCGCTTTTGTGATCACCTTTGCCAACGCCTCGCTGTTTGGTGCATTTTGGGGCGGCATATTGTCCTGGTGCAGCGCAATGGCCGGCGCGGCGCTGTGCTTTTTTATTGCCCGCGTTTTAGGCCGTGGCGCGGTGGAGAAACTGACCGGAAAAACGGTGTTGAACAACATGGACGCTTTTTTCGAGCGTTATGGCAAGCACACCATTCTGGTCTGTCGACTGTTACCTTTTGTACCGTTCGATCCGGTAAGCTACGCAGCAGGCCTGACCTCGATTCGGTTTCGCCATTTTTTCATCGCCACCGGTATCGGTCAGTTACCCGCCACTATCGTCTATTCATGGGCTGGTAGCCTGTTAACCGGCGGTACATTTTGGTTTGTAACCGGCCTGTTCATCCTGTTCGCTCTGAGCGTAATAATTTCAGTGGCGAGAAGCCTTTATCTTGAACATCAGCGAAAAAAAACCTGAGACTTCCCCCATTTTTAGCCATGGAGATACTATGCGTTACTGCTTATTGTGCCTGAGTTTAATGCTCTGTCCGCTGGCGACGTTTGCCCAGGACGACGGCTGGCAACAAATCAAAAATGATGCCCGCGGTCAGACGGTGTGGTTCAACGCCTGGGGTGGCGACAATGCAGTTAACCAGTATCTCGATTGGGTTAGCGGCGAGATGAAAACGCACTATGCCATTAACCTGAAAATCGTACGTCTCGCAGATGCCGCCGACGCGGTAAAACGTATCCAGAAAGAAGCAGCATCCGGGCGAAAAACCGGGGGTTCTGTCGATTTATTGTGGGTTAACGGCGAAAACTTCCGCACTCTGAAAGAAGCCGGGCTTCTGCAAACTCAGTGGGCGCAAACGCTACCTAACTGGCGCTATGTTGATACCCAGAAACCGGTGACCGAAGATTTCTCCGTTCCAACGGAGGGAGCTGAATCACCGTGGGGCGGTGCCCAACTCACCTTTATTGCCCGGCGCGATCTCACCGCGCAGCCGCCGCAATCTCCGCAAGCACTGCTTGAATTTGCGCAGGCAAACCCTGGCACGGTGACCTATCCGCGCCCGCCAGACTTTACCGGCACGGCGTTTCTGGAGCAGTTGTTAATATCGCTCACAACCAAACCACAAGCATTGAAAGTTGCGCCAGATGCAGCGACATTCGCCGACGTTACCGCGCCATTGTGGCATTATCTTGATACCTTGCACCCTGTACTTTGGCGTGAAGGCAAAGATTTTCCGCCCACGCCAGCACGAATGGATGTACTGCTCAATAGCGGCACCCTGCATTTGTCATTGACCTTTAACCCTGCCCACGCGCAGCAAAAAGTAGCCAGCGGCGAATTGCCTAAAAGCAGCTACAGTTTTGGTTTCTCACAGGGCATGCTCGGCAACGTGCACTTTGTTGCCATTCCGGCGAATGCCCGCGCCAGCGCCGGAGCAAAAGTCGTGGCAAACTTCCTGCTTTCGCCCGAAGCACAACTGCGTAAAGCCGACTCAACTGTCTGGGGAGATCCTTCGGTGCTTGATCCACAAAAATTACCTGTCGAACAGCGTGATGCGCTGCTGGCGCGGATCCCACAAGGACTCCCTGCCGTTCTGCCGGAACCGCATGCTGCCTGGGTAAACGCTCTGGAACAAGAATGGCTACGCCGCTACGGTACGCATTAATTTTGCTACTCTGGGCCATCATGGCGGCAGTTTATCTGCCGTTGGTGCCAGCGGCTTTCTCTCTGATAGCGCCAGCCCTTAGCCTACCCCATTGGCTGGCTCTCTTTGCCGACCCTCAACTTCCGCAGGCGTTACTGGCGACACTTGTTTCCACAGGACTGGCTGCCGGCGGCGCACTGATCATCGCGCTACTGGCAATCCTCGCTTTATGGCCCGGCGCAGGCTGGGCGCGACTAAGCACCCGTCTTCCGTGGCTGCTGGCGATCCCGCATGTTGCCTTCGCCACCAGCGTGCTGTTGGTTTTTGCCGAAGGCGGTAAAATCTGGCAATGGCTACCGTTCCTCAGCCCACAACCAGACCGTTACGGCATCGGGCTTGGCGTGACGCTGGCGGTGAAAGAGAGCGCTTTTTTGTTATGGATCCTCTCGGCTCTACTGAGTGAAAAACAACTTTCGCAGCAGGTTATCGTGCTGGATTCGCTGGGTTACAGCCGACTGCAATGCCTGAACTGGCTGGTACTGCCCGCTATCGGCCCGGCATTAGGTAAAGCTATGCTGGCGATTGTTGCCTGGTCACTCTCCGTTGTGGATGTGGCAATCGTCCTCGGCCCCGGAAATCCGCCAACACTGGCCGTATTGAGCTGGCAATGGCTCAGTCAGGGCGATGTCGAACAGCAGGCGAAAGGCGCACTCGCCAGCCTGTTGCTGGTGCTGTTACTCCTCATTATCGCGCTGGTGAGTTATCTGTTGTGGCGCGCCTGGCGACGTACTATCCCGGCAGTAAATGGTGAACGCCTGCATTTTTCACCTATAACAATCGCACGCCCGCTGGTACAGATCTTGCCCGTCAACGGTGTGGTATGCGCGCTTGTACTAGCGCTTATCGCCAGCTATTCCTCACTAAACCACGAGGCGCTCAGCAATAGCCTGCAGCTAGGGCTCCTTTCCAGCGTGTTAGCGCTACTGATACTTTTTGTCTGGCTGGAATGGGGTCCACAAACCGGGCACCGCTGGGTCTGGCTACCGCTCATTTTGCCTGCGCTACCACTGGTAACCGGACAATATCTGCTGGCGTTATATGCCGGACAGGATGGACTGATGACGACCATTATCTGGGGCCACCTGCTGTGGGTGATGCCCTGGATGCTATTTGTGCTTAAACCGGCCTGGCAGCGCATTGACTCGCGATTAATTTTGATTGCACAAACGCTGGGCTGGTCGCAGGGGCGGATATTCTGGCTGGTGAAATGCCCGCTGCTGGTGCGCCCGGCATTGATTGCCTTCGCGGTTGGCTTCTCGGTCAGTATCGCCCAGTATATGCCGACGCTGTGGCTAGGTGCCGGACGCTATTCCACTCTGACCACCGAAGCGGTGGCATTAAGCAGCGGCGGTAGCAGCGAGATTCTGGCAACACAAGCGTTGTGGCAGCTTCTTCTACCACTGCTCGTTTTCGCACTCGCAGCCTTTCTCGCCGCGTGGGTTGGCCGCTTTCGACAAGGACTCCGCTAATGCTCATTGTGCAAAACGTTTCGTTGTACCAGGGGGCGACTGCGCTGCTGAAGAACGTTACCTTTCAGGTGGACAAAAGTGACATTGTCACGATCATGGGTTCTTCCGGCAGCGGAAAGTCTTCGTTGTTTTCGTGGATGGTCGGGGCGTTGTCGCCTCAGTTTCAGGCATCAGGCGAGCTGTGGCTCAACGAACGACGCGTTGACGCGCTACCTACGGCGCAGCGCCAGATTGGCATTCTGTTCCAGGATGCGTTGTTGTTTGACCATTTCAGCGTTGGGCAGAATTTACTGCTGGCCCTACCTGCCAGCCTGCAGGGTTCCGCCAGACGACATGCGGTGGAAAGTGCTCTCGCACGCGCTGACCTGGCCGGTTTTTATTCTCGCGATCCGGCGTCGCTCTCCGGCGGACAACGCTCGCGTGTCGCCCTGCTCCGCGCGCTACTGGCTCAGCCCCAGGCACTGTTACTTGATGAACCCTTTAGTCGGCTGGATGCGTCGCTACGCGACACCTTTCGCCAATGGGTCTTCACCGAGGTGCGTAAATTGGGGATCCCGGTGGTACAGGTGACCCATGATGCGCAGGACGTTCCGCCAGCAGGCCGCGTACTTCAGATGGAAAACTGGGCATGAATGTGGCGATATGCTGCGTTAACGCAAGGTTTTTACTTAACCGGCGGCACAGAATGTCGTCCTCTTTTTTTCAACGTCGGGCTATTCGATGAAACGTGTTTCTCAAATGACCGCGCTGGCACTGGCTTTAGGGCTCGCTTGCGCTTCTTCCTGGGCTACTGAAACAGCACAGACGCTCACCCTCGACCAGTTACAGCAAAAGCAAGGCGCGGCGATCGATACCCGTCAGAGCGCTTTTTACAACGGCTGGCCGCAGTCGCTTAATGGTCCTTCAGGACACGAACCTTCCGCACTGAACCTGTCTGCCGCCTGGCTCGACAAGATGAATGATGAACAACTCAGCGCCTGGGTTCAGTCACATCAGTTGAAAACTGATGCGCCAGTAGCGCTGTATGGTAGCGATAACGACATACAGGCTGTCAAAGCCCGCCTGCAAAAAGTTGGCGTTAACCATATCTCCACCCTCAGCGATGCGCTTACGGACCCAGCCCGCCTGCAACGTCTGCCGCACTTCGAACAGCTGGTGTACCCACAGTGGCTGCACGACCTGCAGCAGGGTAAAAACGTAACCGCTAAACCGGCGGGTGACTGGAAAGTGATTGAGGCCGCCTGGGGCGCGCCGAAGTTGTATCTGCTCAGCCACATCCCTGGTGCGGGCTACATTGATACCAACGAAGTTGAAAGCGAACCGCTTTGGAATAAAGTTTCCGACGCGCAGCTCAAAGCGATGCTGGCGAAACACGGTATCCGCCACGACACCACGGTGATTTTATACGGTCGCGATGTCTATGCCGCCGCTCGCGTGGCGCAAATTATGCTGTACGCAGGCGTGAAAGATGTTCGTCTTCTCGACGGCGGTTGGCAAACCTGGTCCGACTCAGGTTTACCGGTCGAACGCGGCACTCCGCCAACGGTGAAACCAGAACCTGATTTCGGCGTGAAAATCCCTGCCCAGCCGCAGTTGATGCTCGATATGGAACAGGCTCGCGGTCTGCTGCATCGCCAGGATGCGTCTTTGGTGAGCATTCGTTCATGGCCAGAATTTGTCGGTACCACCAGTGGCTATAGCTACATTAAGCCAAAAGGTGAGATTGCAGGTGCACGTTGGGGCCACGCAGGCAGCGACTCCACGCATATGGAAGATTTTCATAACCCGGATGGCACCATGCGCAGCGCGGATGACATCGCCGCCATGTGGAAGCAATGGAATATCCTGCCGAATCAACAGGTCTCTTTCTATTGCGGTACCGGCTGGCGCGCTTCAGAAACGTTTATGTATGCCCGCGCGATGGGCTGGAAAAACGTCTCCGTCTACGACGGCGGCTGGTATGAGTGGAGCAGCAATCCAAAAAATCCGGTTGCCAGCGGTGAACGGGGCCCGGACGCCAGTAAGTAAGATTGTCATTATTGCCGGATAAGCATATCCGGCAACGCAATACGCTACGCCTGACGCTGGACCGCTTTCAGTGTCAGGTATCCGCTCCAGATCCGGGTAGATGTCGTCATCCAGCACAGCGCGCCAAAGACCCACGCCATCACGGCAAAATATTCCGGGAACAGACAACCCAACACAAATAGCAAAATCGTCTCAGTACCTTCGGTCAGTCCCCCCAGATAATAAAACGATTTATGCGCGTAGCCCGGGTTATCAATTTGATGTTTCGCCGCCAGCGCGGCAAAGGCCAGAAAGCTGCTGCCGGTTCCCATAAAGGCGAACAGCAGCCAGCCGCCAGCCAGCGAGTTAGCCGCCGGATCGGCGAGCATAAAACCGAATGGCACTAAGGCGTAAAACAGAAAATCGAGCGTGATATCAAGAAATACGCCTGCGTCGGTTAGCCCTCTGCGCCGCGCCAGAGCCCCATCCAGCCCATCAAAAAGCCGATTGAGCACAATGACCGCCAGCGCTGCCAGATACCAGTCTAACGCCAAAAATGGCAAGGCCAACACGCCAATGGCAAAACCGACCAGCGTAAGCCCGTCCGGGGTAATCGCCGGTTTATCAATAATGCTTACGCAGCGATGCAAAAGCGGTTTTAATCGCGGATGAATATGACGATCAAGCATGCGGGCGTCCTTTAAAGCTGTCGCACAGCCCCTGGGAAGGAATATCGAGAGCAGCATTAAAACGCGCAGAGAGATTTTGAAACGCAATCAGCGCGGTCATTTCCGTAATGGCATCATCGGTAAAATGCTGCTTCATCTGCGCTTTCAGCGCATCATCAACCTGTGGAGGCGTTGCGGTCACCGCATCGGCATAGGCCAGAGCTACTTGCTCTTCTGCGCTAAATAGCGCCGATTCTTGCCAGTTGGCAACCTGTAAGACTTTATCCAGCGCGCCACAGCGTTCAGCCAGCCGTAAACTGTTGGCATCAACGCAGAAAGCGCAGTGGCACACCTGAGAAACGCGGGTCATCAACAGCGCGCGCATCACCGGCGTTAAGCGCGCCTTTTTACGCTCCAGAAACCCGACAAACAGCGCCACCAGCCAGAACAGAAACGGCATCCGCCCCCACCAGCGCGTGGGATACAGCACATCGCCATAATGTTTTTTCTGCGTAGCAACGAGCGGTTTTAGACTGGAAGGGATACGCGTTAACGGCTTTACCCACGACTGAGGTTCGTTCAACGGTGGCTCCTGAATACTTTAGATAAAACAAAGATAACGATAGTATGTCATTTTCTGCTGTTAGATCTTGATGAATATAATGAAAACCCTCGACGTGGTCGCCGCTATCATTGAACGTGATGGCAAAATTTTACTGGCTCAGCGTCCGCTACATGCGGATCAGTCAGGCATGTGGGAGTTTGCCGGCGGTAAGGTTGAATCGGGCGAAAGTCAGCCCGAGGCGCTGTTCCGTGAACTGCGTGAAGAGTTGGGCATTGAGGCAGTCGTGGGGCGCTACATTGCCAGCCATCAACGCGAGGTTTCGGGCCGACTGATTCACTTACATGCCTGGCATGTACCGTCATATCAGGGGGAACTGAAGGCGTATGAACATCAGGATATCGTCTGGTGTTCACCCGAAGAGGCGCTGCGTTATCCGCTGGCGCCTGCCGATATCCCACTACTGGAAGCGTTTATTCTTTTACGCGACGCCAGACAAGCGGATTTGTGCTGATCGTTTTCTCATCGCGTTGGCACTGAAGCAAGACGCCGTCAGCTTTAATCACTGCCCCTTCTGAATAGTTTTGATCCTGATAAATACAGCACTGGCTACAGGGCTGCGCCCGCTGACCGCTGGAACTGAACACTTCCGGCGGTACGTTAACCTGCACATCCGGGCGATAAGGCTGATTTGCCAGCGTCGCGCTGGACACCAGGGCCAACACGCCTGCCACGATTAAACGGCGCATACTCTTTCCTTTTTAACTGACAATTATGCTCAGTATAACGGTATAAATCGGCAGAAACTTTAGCCTCTTCGATCATCGTTTTTGGTTATGACCCACGACGCAATATTAATTTACTTAGCGGGGTTAATTTTTTCTTGCGTCGCGTCACAGTGCTGATGGTATAGTCAAAAACTGCACAACACTTAACACAAAAATCAAAAATATAACCATATCAATACATAAGAGGTTCTTATATCTATGGATCAGACATGTTCTCTGGAGTCATTCCTTAACCATGTGCAAAAGCGCGACCCGAATCAAACCGAGTTCGCGCAAGCCGTTCGTGAGGTAATGACCACGCTGTGGCCTTTCCTTGAGCAAAACCCGCGTTATCGCCAGATGTCATTGCTGGAACGTCTGGTTGAACCGGAGCGCGTGATCCAGTTCCGCGTAGTCTGGCTGGACGACCGCAATCAGGTGCAGGTCAACCGCGCATGGCGCGTGCAGTTTAGCTCTGCCATTGGCCCATACAAAGGCGGTATGCGTTTCCACCCTTCCGTGAACCTGTCGATCCTGAAATTCCTTGGCTTCGAGCAGACGTTTAAAAATGCCCTCACCACCCTGCCAATGGGCGGGGGTAAAGGCGGGAGCGATTTCGATCCGAAAGGGAAAAGCGAAGGCGAAATCATGCGTTTCTGCCAGGCGCTGATGACCGAACTGTTCCGCCATTTAGGTCCCGATACCGACGTTCCGGCGGGCGATATCGGTGTGGGCGGCCGTGAAGTCGGCTTTATGGCCGGGATGATGAAAAAACTCTCCAACAACAGCGCCTGCGTCTTTACCGGTAAAGGTCTCTCTTTCGGCGGCAGTCTGATCCGCCCGGAAGCCACCGGCTACGGTCTGGTGTATTTCACCGAAGCGATGCTCAAACGCCATGGTCTGGGCTTTGAAGGCATGCGCGTGGCTGTTTCTGGCTCCGGTAACGTGGCGCAATTCGCCATTGAGAAAGCCATGGAGTTTGGCGCGCGGGTAGTTACCGCCTCCGATTCCAGTGGGACCGTAGTCGACGAAAGCGGATTTACCAAAGAAAAACTGGCGCGCCTGTGCGCAATCAAAGACAGCCGCGACGGTCGCGTAGCAGATTATGCCCGTGAGTTTGGCCTGACCTACCTGGAAGGCAAACAGCCGTGGTCGGTTCCGGTCGACATCGCCCTACCGTGTGCCACGCAGAACGAGCTGGATGTCGATGCAGCACGCGTATTGATCGCCAACGGCGTGAAAGCTGTCGCCGAAGGGGCAAACATGCCGACCACTATCGAGGCCACCGATCTGTTCCTCGAGGCAGGTGTACTGTTCGCACCGGGTAAAGCCGCCAACGCCGGTGGTGTAGCGACATCCGGTCTGGAAATGGCGCAAAACGCCGCTCGTCTGGGCTGGAAAGCGGAGAAAGTGGATGCGCGCCTGCACCACATCATGCTGGATATTCACCATGCCTGCGTTGAATACGGCGGCGACAGCAAGCAGACCAACTACGTACGTGGCGCCAACATCGCAGGCTTCGTAAAGGTTGCCGACGCGATGTTGGGTCAGGGTGTGATTTAATATTGTCTCTGCAGGCCCGTAGGCCGGATAAGGCACGGGTGCCGTATCCGGCTAAGCCTGATGCGCTATGCTTATCAGGCCTACAAACTTACAGACCCGCCTCTTCAGATGGCGGGCTTTTTTTCGCCGGACGTTTACGCGGCGCACTCTTTTTCTTATCGCCACCACTGCCGCCAGGTGCAGCAATTCCACGAAAGCGTCGTACCGGTGTGCTGCGCGCCTGATCGATAAGCTGATACAGAGTCCCCACCAGCGGCTGCATGAAATCCTGATAGCGACATTGCTTTTCGCTAATTTGGGTCAGTATAGATTCCCAGTGCGCGGTCATGTCCGGGCGCGTCGCCATTTCTGGCAACGAGTGGAACAGCGCTTTTCCCGCGTCGGTCGAATGAATATACCGCCCTTTTTTCACCAGGAACCCGCGCTTAAACAGCAGTTCGATAATACCGGCGCGCGTCGCTTCCGTACCTAAACCATCCGTTGCGCGCAGGATCTTTTTCAGATCTTTATCCTGCACGAATCGCGCAATCCCGGTCATCGCTGACAGCAGCGTGGCATCGGTAAAGTGACGTGGTGGTTGAGTCTGACGTTCAACCACTTCGCCTTTTTCGCACAGCAGTTCGTCATCTTTTGCCACCACCGGCAGCGGCGTCCCGTCATTATCTTCGTCGCGCTCTTTATTGCCGAGCAGCGTGCGCCATCCGGCTTCCGCCAGAAAACGCGCTTTAGCGACAAACTTGCCTTTGGCAATATCCAGCTCAATCACGCACTTTCTGAATACCGCATCCGCGCAAAACTGCATCAGATACTGACGGGCAATCAGGTTGTAGATTTTCGCTTCGTTGTCGTTCAGGTTAATGGATGAACTGCGCGCGGTAGGAATGATGGCATGGTGCGCATCCACTTTTTTGTCGTCCCAACAGCGATTTCGCGTATCGGGATTGACCGCCGGTTGCGGGAGCAGATCCGGTGCATGGACGCTAATCGCGTTCAGTACCGCATGACGTCCGGCAAAGTGCTCTTCCGGCAGATAACGGCTATCCGAACGCGGATAGGTAATCAACTTATGGGTTTCATACAACTTCTGGCAGATATCCAGAACGTTTTGCGCACTTAAACCGAAGCGCTTCGCCGCTTCAATCTGCAACGCCGACAGCGAGAACGGTAACGGCGCGGATTCTGATTCCCGTTTATCGTTATAGCTGGTGACTATCGCCGGTTGACCGTTAATTCGGTTCACCACGTGTTCAGCCAGCGTGCGATTCAGCAAGCGCCCCTCTTCATCCTGATACGGCTCACACGCTTCACTCGGCTGCCAGATAGCGGTAAACCGCTCATCGGCGGGCGTTACGATATGCGCTTTCACTTCGAAGAAGTCTTTGGCGACGAAGTTCTCAATCTCTTCATCACGACGCACAACCAGCCCGAGCACCGGCGTTTGTACGCGCCCGACCGAAAGTACGCCCTGATAGCCCGCGTTACGTCCGAGAATGGTGTAAGCGCGCGTCATATTGATACCGTACAACCAGTCCGCACGCGCTCGCGCCAGTGCCGACACGCACAGCGGAATAAACTCACTGTTGGCGCGCAGCCGCTCAATAGCCCGCTCAACGGCCTGCGGGTTGAGGTCGTTAATCAGGCAACGCTGCACCTTCTGGCGCTTTTCTGGCGCCAGTTGCAGGTAATCCAGCACTTCATCCACCAGCAGTTGCCCTTCACGATCGGGGTCACCGGCGTGAATAACTTCGCTGGCCTCATGCAAAAAGCGCTTAATGACGTTGAGCTGTTTGGTCACCGAGGGGCGCGGTTGCAGTTGCCACTTTTCCGGGACAATCGGCAGATCGACCAGACTCCAGCGAGCATAACGACTGTCGTAGGCATCCGGCTGCGCCTGTTCAAGCAGGTGACCAATACACCAGGTCACCACTTGTCCATTTCCGCATTCGATAAAACCATCGCCTTTGCGATGCGGCTTTGGCAGCACATCGGCGATAGCACGCGCCAGACTTGGTTTTTCGGCAATAAACAACCGCATCGAGTTAACGAATCTCAACCATGGCGCGACCGCCACGAGCTTCCACTAACTCACCAATGGCGGTGAGATCGATACCGAACTGCGCCGCTGCCGCTTTCACTTCGGCTTCAGCTTCCGGCGTTACCGCCAGCAGTAGGCCACCGGAAGTTTGCGGATCGCACAACAGATCGCGTACCGATTGCGGCATTTCACCCATCAGGTGTCCGTAGCTGGCAAAGTTACGTTGGGTACCGCCGGGTACCGCACCTTGCGCGATGTATTCTTCAACGCCAGGCAGCTTAGGAATATCCTGGTAGATAATTTGCGCCTGAACGCCTGCGCCCTGACACATTTCACTCAGATGCCCCAGCAGACCAAAACCGGTAACGTCGGTCATGGCTTTCACGCCGTCGATATCGGCGAATGCCGCACCGGCAATGTTCATCCGACACATCACTTCTGTCGCCAGTCCTTTGTGTTCTTCCTTCAGTAGTGATTTTTTCTCTGCTGTCGTCAGAACGCCAATCCCCAGAGGCTTGGTCAGGAATAACTTACACCCTGACTCTGCGGTGCTGTTTTTCTTCACGCGTTCGGTCGGCACAACGCCGGTTACCGCAAGGCCAAAGATAGGCTCTGGGGCATCGATAGAGTGGCCGCCCGCCAGCGCAATACCCGCCTGACGGCAGGCAAAACGTCCGCCTTCGGTGACTTCGCGGGCGATTTCCGGCGCCAGCTTATCCAGCGGCCAGCCCAGAATAGCAATTGCCATAATCGGTTTGCCGCCCATAGCGAATATATCGCTGATGGCGTTAGTGGCGGCGATGCGGCCAAAATCAAACGGATTATCGACAATCGGCATAAAGAAATCGGTGGTGCTGATAACACTGGTGCCGTTTCCCAAATCGTATACGGCCGCGTCGTCGCGAGTTTCATTACCCACCAGTAAGTTCGGATCAACAAACTTCGCCTGCTCGCTGTGCAGGATGGTTTCCAGCACTTTTGGGGAAATTTTACAACCGCAACCGGCTCCGTGGCTGTATTGCGTTAAACGAATAGCTTGCTCGCTCATGGACATCTCCTGTCATTGCAATCCGGATATGGTAGCGCTCATTCCATGATGTGGTAAGAGTGACTGTCTGAATTCGAGTGTCTTTGCTCAGAATCCAGACAGTTTTGCCGTTGATATCAGAAATAACGGACGAATGCGCTCGGATCGGCAAGGTTGATCGTCGTGGATGCTTTTAGCTGCGGTGTACCCAGATAGAGGAAACCGACGATTTTATCTTGCGGGCGACAGTCGAATGCTTCACGAACGACCGCACTTTCGGTTAATGCACCACTGCGCCAGATACCGCCAAAGCCCTGGGCAATTGCGGCCATCTGCATAGCCATCACCGCACAACCGGCAGACATTTCTTGTTCCCACAGAGGAACCTTGTCGTTTTCTTCACATTTCGCCACCACGGTAATAATCAGCGGCGCGCGAAACGGTGCGTTGCGCGCTTTTTCCTGAGCTTTCTCATCGCTACCTGCGGCAATCGCGCCTTTCTCAAGTACGGTGCTAAAGCGTTCACGCCCTTCACCCTCAATGACATAGAATTGCCACGGTTGCAGCGTTTTGTGGTCCGGTGCGCGCATTCCCGCCCGCAGAATGTTTTGCAGTTGCTCTCCGGCCGGGGCCGGCTCGACAAGACGAGAAGCGCTACGACGGGTGATAAGTAATTCGAGTGCATCCATTTGCTTAACTCCAACAATGAGATTTGTTCACAAAATTAACACGTGAGCGGATTTTGTTACAGCACAGGCGGTGATTCCTGCTGACAAGTGCCTGTCTGGTCATTACGATAGCCTCATCTTATCGCCTTTCTCCGGGATTTCGGGATGGCGTGTTGTTAATCGGTAGGGAGAATACATGCGAACCCTGTGGCGATTTATTGCCGGATTTTTTAAATGGACGTGGCGATTACTTAATTTCGTCCGTGAATTTGTGCTTAACCTGTTCTTCATCTTCTTGGTGCTGGTGGGCGTGGGTATCTGGATGCAGGTCAGCAGCAGCAATACCAGTGAACACGCTGAGCGAGGCGCACTGCTGCTGGATATCTCGGGGGTGATTGTCGATAAGCCGTCGAGCACCAGTCGCTTAAGCGTTATTGGTCGTCAGCTGTTTGGTGCCAGTTCCGATCGCTTGCAGGAAAACTCCCTGTTCGATATCGTGAATACTATTCGCCAGGCAAAAGATGATCGCAACATCACCGGCATTGTGATGGATCTGAAAAATTTTGCCGGGGCCGACCAGCCTTCCATGCAGTATATCGGTAAAGCGCTGCGGGAATTCCGCGACAGCGGCAAACCGGTCTTTGCCGTAGGCGATAACTTCAGCCAGGGGCAGTACTACCTCGCCAGTTTCGCCAATAAAATTTATCTTTCTCCACAGGGTTCCGTTGATCTGCACGGCTTTGCCACCAACGGTTTGTACTACAAGTCCCTGCTCGACAAGCTGAAAGTTTCCACGCACGTGTTCCGTGTCGGGACTTATAAGTCTGCCGTAGAACCGTTTATCCGTGATGATATGTCTCCTGCCGCGCGTGAAGCCGACAGCCGCTGGATCGGCGAGCTGTGGCAGAACTATCTCGACACGGTTGCTGCCAATCGCCAGATCCCTGCTCAGCAGGTGTTCCCGGGCGCACAGGCCATGCTGGACGGTTTGACAAAAGTCGATGGTGATACCGCGAAATATGCGCTCGACAACAAACTGGTGGATGCACTGGCCTCCAGCGCCGAAGTCGAAAAAATGCTGACCAAACAGTTTGGCTGGAGCAAAGCGGATAAAAATTATCGCGCTGTCAGCTATTACGATTACTCACTGAAAACGCCAGCGGATACTGGAGACAGCATTGGTGTTATCTTCGCCAATGGCGCGATTATGGACGGTGAAGAAACCCCTGGGAATGTGGGCGGTGACACGACTGCCGCGCAGATCCGCGAAGCCCGTCTTGATCCGAAAGTGAAAGCAATTGTTCTGCGCGTGAACAGCCCAGGCGGCAGCGTCAGTGCCTCCGAAGTCATTCGTGCTGAGCTGGCTGCGGCAAAAACGGCGGGTAAACCGGTTGTGGTGTCCATGGGCGGCATGGCGGCATCCGGTGGGTACTGGATCTCCACCCCAGCAAGCTACATTGTGGCGAACCCCAGCACGCTGACCGGTTCAATCGGCATCTTTGGCGTGATCAACACCGTTGAGAACAGCCTGGACTCTATCGGCGTACATACTGACGGCGTAGCGACATCCCCACTGGCGGATATCTCCATCACCAAAGCGTTACCGCCTGAAGTGCAGCAAATGATGCAACTGAGCATCGAGAACGGCTATAAGCGCTTTATCACACTGGTCGCAGATGCGCGTAAGACAACGCCTGAGCAGATTGACAAAATCGCGCAGGGCCACGTCTGGACCGGTCAGGATGCAAAGGCCAACGGTCTGGTAGATAGCCTCGGTGATTTTGACGACGCCATCGCGAAAGCGGCTGAGCTTGGCAAACTGAAACAGTGGCACATTGAGTATTATCAGGACGAACCAACATTCGTTGATATGGTGATGGACAGCATGTCAGGCTCCGTTCGTGCCATGCTGCCTGACGCCATTCAGGCTATGCTCCCGCCTCCGCTGGCCTCTGCGGCCAGTGCAGTAAAAGCCGAAAGCGATAAGCTGGCCGCATTCAACGATCCGCAAAACCGCTATGCGTTTTGCCTGACCTGCGCCAACGTTCGCTAACTATTGACCCCTCTTCGGGATGAAGAGGGGTTTTCTTTGAGACAGAAGAAAAGTCATGCAGAAAAAATCAATTTACGTTGCCTATACCGGCGGTACCATTGGTATGCAGCGCTCAGAACAGGGTTATATTCCCGTTTCCGGTCATCTGCAGCGCCAGCTGGCATTGATGCCTGAATTCCACCGTCCGGAGATGCCAGACTTCACCATCAACGAATACGCCCCGCTGATGGATTCCTCCGATATGACGCCGGAAGACTGGCAGCATATTGCGGAAGACATTAAAGCGCACTACGACGATTACGATGGTTTTGTCATTCTGCACGGCACTGACACCATGGCGTTTACGGCTTCGGCGCTCTCTTTTATGCTGGAGAATCTTGGCAAGCCGGTCATTGTGACAGGGTCACAAATCCCATTGGCAGAGCTACGTTCTGACGGACAAATCAATTTGCTGAATGCGCTGTACGTTGCAGCAAATTACCCGATCAATGAAGTTACCCTGTTTTTCAACAATCGATTGTTTCGCGGCAATCGGACCACTAAAGCGCATGCTGATGGTTTTGACGCGTTTGCCTCACCCAACCTTGCACCACTGCTGGAAGCCGGGATCCACATTCGTCGGCTGGGAACACCGCCCGCACCTCACGGTACAGGTGAGTTGATTGTGCATCCTATCACTCCGCAACCGATTGGCGTGGTCACCATTTATCCGGGGATCTCCGCTGATGTAGTACGCAACTTCCTGCGCCAACCTGTAAAAGCATTAATTTTGCGCTCCTACGGCGTGGGGAATGCGCCGCAGAATAAAGAGTTCCTGAAAGAACTTGAAGATGCGAGTTCGCGTGGCATTGTGGTGGTGAACCTTACGCAGTGTATGTCCGGCAAGGTGAACATGGGGGGCTACGCGACAGGCAATGCGCTGGCGCATGCTGGCGTGATTGGCGGCGCGGATATGACCGTCGAAGCCACACTCACCAAACTGCACTATTTGCTGAGTCAGGGACTGGATACGCAGACGATCCGTGAAGCGATGACGCAAAATCTGCGTGGTGAGCTCACGCCTGACGATTAAAGGAGTCTATGCCCATGGCCCGAGCCTTACTGTTGGTCGATTTACAAAATGACTTTTGTGCCGGTGGTGCCCTCGCGGTCCCACAAGGTGACAGCACAATCGATATTGCCAACCGTCTGATTGACTGGTGTGCCTTACGCGGCGACATGGTCGTTGCCAGTCTGGACTGGCACCCGGCTAATCACGGCAGTTTTGCCAGCCAGCATCAGGTCGAGCCCTACAGCCAGGGACAACTCGATGGACTGGCGCAGACGTTCTGGCCCGATCATTGCGTACAAAACAGCGCAGGTGCAGCCCTGCATCCGCTGCTGAACCAGCGTGCGATAACTCAAACGTTCACTAAAGGTGAGAACCCGCTGGTCGACAGCTATAGTGCGTTTTTTGATAACGGTCGTCGTCAGGCTACCGCGCTCAATGCTTGGCTACTCGAGCGCCGCATTGCCGAGCTCATCATCATGGGTCTGGCAACCGACTATTGCGTTAAATTCACCGTACTGGATGCGCTCGATCTAGGCTACACCGTCAGCGTTATTACCGACGGCTGCCGTGGGGTTAATATTCAACCCCAGGACAGTGCAAACGCCTTTATAGAAATGTCGGCGGCGGGCGCAACGCTGTATACGTTGGATGACTGGCTGGAAACCCAACCGTAAGCGATGCCGACAGGGTCACTCCTGTCGGCGCGTTATCTCAGGCCAGCGCTGAAATCTCTTCCAGCGATACTTTGCGTGTTTCGATGCCAAAACAAAAAAGAATCAGCGCGCATAGAACCAACATTACTCCTAACACGATAAAGACCGTAATGGATCCATAGCGGGTCAACAAAATAGCGACGCCATAGGGCGTAAACACAGCGACAATCCTTCCCACCGCATTCACAAAACCTGATCCTCTCAATCTAAGGTGCGTGGGCCATAGTTCTGGGACATAAACTGCAGAGGCAAAGCAGACATACATATACAGAAAAAAAATCATCACCAGCCCGTAGCTCAGAATGGCCCACTCTTCAGTTTGAAGTGAATAGAAATACCCGAGCAATGCGATAATAATCAACAAGAATGAGCCAAACAATCGCCGTGGAAAGCGATCGATAATTAACGCGGCAATAAATATCCCAACTGGCGCGCCAATCATAATTATCGCGGTCATAAATATGGATTTCGTTACATCGATTCCCGAATTAACAAATATAGTCGGGATCCATACCGTAATGGTGTAGAGCGAAATATTCATTGCGATAAGCACCGTGATCGCCACCAGTGTACAGCGCAACATTGGCCCCTTAAACAATAGCCAAAATGAACCACTTGCCGTGCTTAAATCCGCCGACGGGCATTCGTTCCGGCAGGATGGTAAAGTGATGTTTTTTTCTAGCTCAATTTGCGATTCAACCTGCATAAGATGTTTTTCAGCTTCGCTTCTCTTCCCTTTACCAGCCAGCCAACGTGGGGATTCAATATAGTATTTTCCCGACAGATACCAGGCCAACAGCATTGCCATGCCACCGAGCAGAAACATCACCCGCCAGCTTAAAAGTGCAATGATCACGACGCCAATTGCCGCAGATAGCATTGGTGCCCAGTTGCCGACAAATGACAGACGGGCAGACCATTTCCCACGTACCGCGGGTGGAATGAATTCTGTAAATGAGGCATAGCCCACCATAATTAGCGCCCCCATTCCAATCCCCATCAGACAGCGGAAGAAGATAAGCCAGTACATGTTGGGCACAAACGTTGCAGCGCAGGCTGAGGCCCCGACGATTAACAAATTAATGCGGAACGCTTTGCGTCGACCGAGATAATCACCAATAAAGCCACCAGCTAGTGAACCGATAAAGTAGCCGAACATCAGCGCTGAGGTAAACGCGGCATTTAGATAATTGTTTGACCAGCCAGTGTTGACTAATTTTGCTAATACCACATTCCCGGAATAGCTGAGAAAACCGGTTATTAACAAACTAAAACTAATAATACCGAAAATACGAAAATGAAATCGAGATAAAGGTAAGCGATCTAATCTTGCGCCGATAGGGTCACATTGTTCCATCTGGATGCCTCAAATTCAGCTAAATAGAAAGTATGGCGATCGCGGCAGAAGCAATTTTGCCGCGCCATCCATCATCATTAGATTCTTATGGCATTTCCCAGGTGCAAACTAAAATAATATCGACACAACCCTCGCTATAGTTAATAAACGAGTTGAATATTATTCTCTTTGCAAAATGCAATCCACTCTGCACCCGGTGCCTTATTGGTTATTAGGTAATTAATATGGCTAAAGTCCACGAGCTGAACGAAAGCTTTACGATCAAACTTTGAGTGATCAACTAACAGGGCCACCTCAGTCGCCTGGCGGATCATGGTTTTTTTGATTTCCGCTTCTGCTTCATTAGAATCAAGCGCCCCACTCTGCATATCCAAACCTTTGCAGCTCATCACCATGATATCAACATGATAGCGGCTGATAATCTCCTTGGTGATTCTTCCCTGCAGCGACAGCGTATTCTTATTCAGCTCACCGCCAGTAGAAACCACGTTAATTTCTGACTGCGCCAGCTCATGAAATGCTTCAGCCGAATTGGTAAGCAACGTCAGATCGTTTCTTTCCTTCAACAGCTTTAATAATTCCATCGCGGTACTGCTGGAGTCGGCAGCCATTGTGGTCTTATTTTTAATAAACGGTAATGCATTACGTGCAATGATCTGCTTTTCTTCGAAGAAAGATTTTGCACGCTTATAAAAATGAATATTGTCGGACAACGCGGTGGTATTGAGCACTGCACCACCATATGTTCGGGTCAAAAAACCTTCATCTTCCAGTTTTTCAAGATCGCGGCGAATCGTTTCCTCAGTCACCTGAAAGATTGAACTTAAATTAGATACCACCACTTTCTTATCGTTAGCCACCATTTGCTTAATGGCCTGAATCCTGTCTTTTGCCGCCACGATGATACCTCTGTTTCCTGCAAAGTAATAATAAGACCCTAGTATCTCACAGGCTATATTTATTTTCAAAAGAACATGTCTGAATCACAGATTTTAATACTCTTTTACACAGAAACAGAGGTCAATCCTATCTGAATTAATTTATATCCAACGCTTCCGCCATTCGCCTCATCAATAATGAATCATCATCTGTCAGGGGAATGGTTAACGCCTCGACATTCTCGCGAACCTGTTCAGGTGCGGTTGCGCCACTCAGTAAGGTGATCAAATCGCTTTGCTTTAAAATCCACGCCAGAGCTAGTGCGGGGATTGTGCAGCGGTATTTTTCACACAGCGGCTGCCACTGCCCTAGCATATCAATCACCCGCAGCATATTTTCCCGCTGAAACCAGACCTTGTTAGCCCGCGCGCCGCCAGGAACATAATCTCGGGCGATAGTACCGGTCAACAACCCCTGCTCAAGCGGTGAATAGACCTGCACGATGATGCCATTCTGCTGGCATAGCGGCAGCAGTTCAGCTTCCAGCGCCCGGTCAAGAATGCTGTACTTAGCCTGGATAATATCCAGCTCACCGTGTTTGAGATACTCCCTGATATGCCCGGCATTGACGTTCGCCGCACCAATCGAACGGATTTTCCCCTCTTTTTTCAGTGCGTTCAGCGTGTCTACGGTTTCCGCAATCGGCGTAAAACAGGGTTCGACCGACTGCCAGTGGGTCATATAGATATCAATACTGTCGATGCCCAATCTTTGCAGGCTGGCATCAACCTCTTCGCGAATAGACTCAGGCGTAAGGTTTTTATACAGCTGGCGATCGCCCACTTTGTTAAACAGGCTGCCTGTTCGCTCCCAGACGATGCCGCATTTGGTTTCAACCACTACCTCGCTGCGCGGCAGCTTTTTCAGCGCCTGACCGACAATCACTTCACTGTTGCCAAAGTTGTAGCCTGGCGCGGTATCAATCAGATTGATACCGCAGCGATACGCCTCAACAATGGTATCGATACAAATCTGCAGATCGAGATCGCCATTCCATGCCGGACCACCGCCAATAGCCCATGTGCCTAATCCCATGCGGGAAAGCGTAATATCCGTACTTCCTAAAGGAATCATTTTCATCTGCCGCTATTACCCTTCGTATTCGTCAAGAAGTTGTTCAACCAGCTTTCTGTTCTTCACACCCGTCGTGGCACCCACGCTCAGTACCGATATTGCCGCCGTTGCATTAGCAAACAGCGCGCAGTCACGAAGCGGTTTGCCTTCTAGCAGCGCGGAGATAAATCCTGAAGCAAAGTTATCCCCCGCGCCGATGGTGTCGATGGCGGTAATTCCTGACACCGCCGGGACCTCCATTTTCATGTCAACACGCTTGATAAAACAGCCTCTCTTGCCGGTCTTAATCACGACGGTTTTCACGCCACAGTTCAGAAAACTGTCGGCAATCTCATCCAGCGTCTCTTTCCCAGTGAGCAGTTTTGCCTCTTCAAAATTGGGAAACAGATAATCCACGTAGCTCAGCGCTTCACGGATATCGTCCAGCGTTTCATTCAGTCGCGGTTTAATCATATCCGCGCAGATAATGAGCTTATGCGCTTTCGCCTGCGTGAAAATTGCCGTCAGTGCATCGCCATCCAACAACGGGCTATTAAAAATACTCGCCAGCGACAGCAGCTTTGCTTGAGAGAAACGGTCAAAATCAACATCGTTTATATTCAGTTTCCATAAGCTGCCGTTACGGTTAGTCACAAAGGTGCGTTCACCATCAGCGGTGACTAAACCCACGTTAATGGAAGTATCAATATCAGCATCCTGCTTCAGGCTTTTAATATCAATATTCTCCTGACGGCAGTGGTCGACAATAAAATGCCCCGCAGCATCGTCACCTACCCGGCCAATTAACGCCGTGCGATGGCCGAGGCGAGAAATAATCGTCGCCTCATTAATAGCGTCACCTCCCGTGGTCATAGCTATTCGTTCTAATGGATAAGATTCAACATCAAAGATATTTTTACTCACTGGTTGCAAGGGAATATCAACAATTGCCGCCCCTATACAAATAACCTCGATATTATCCATATTGTCATTCCGCTTTACCGTCTGAACCAAACAATTTGATTTTCTCCAGCGCGCGCTCTTTTACGGCTTTACGTACTTCACGTTCAACGTGCAGGAACGGCTGGTCCTGGTTCTCCTGCACCGCCACCATTGCGGCCTGGCACAGTTCGGTGTGAATATTGATTTTCGAAATGCCTAATGAAATGGCTTTTTTGATATCCGCGTCGCTAATGCCGGACGCGCCGTGCAGCACCAGCGGAACGGATACCGCCTGACGCACTCGTTTAACCACGTCAAAGTTCAGTTTCGGTTCGGAGGTGTAGACGCCGTGCTGGTTACCAATCGCTACCGCCAGCGAGTCACAGCCGGTACGCTCGACAAACTCAGCCGCCTGGCTTGGGTCAGTGTAGTGATAACCCGCCAGCGCCTCTTCGTAGACCGTTTCATTACCCACATGGCCCAGCTCTGCTTCGATGGGAATACCCAGCGGGTGGAAGAAATCGACCGCCTCTTTGGTCAGGCGGATATTCTCCTCGAAATCAAAAGCGGAAGCATCACGCATCAGTGAATTCATGCCGTGGGCCCATGCGTTATGGATTATCTCCATGCTGCGTCCGTGATCCCAGTGGGTAATAACCGGCACCGAGGCTTTTTTCGCCATAGAAACCATCATATGCGAAAAATCTTCAAACGAGGTATTACCCACAAAGCCGGTACCGAAGGAGATAATTACCGGCGATTTAGATTCTTCCGCCGCATCAATCACTCCCATTAACATTTCCGCATTCCACACGTTAAAGTGGGCAATTGCATAATGTTTATTTTGAGCATCATTTTCCCAATATTTAATATCTGCCAGCATGGTTATTTCTCCCTTTTCAATAGATTAATAATTTACTTTAATAACGCCTTTGATAATTTCACATTTGTTATTAACGGATTCATCAAACGCGCGCTGAACATCTTCATAATCGTAAATATGCGTCACCATCGACTTCACATCAAAACGCCCTGAGGAGATGGCTTCAATCGTGACCGGGTAGCGGTTGGCATAACGGAAAACGGTCTGAATAGACACTTCACGGTTAATTTTGAGGAAATTAATCGCTGAATCACCAGGTACAGTACCCACGATCATGATTTTCCCGCCGCGCATTACCAGATATGGAGCCTGCTTAACAGTGATCGCTGAACCTGCGGTTTCAAAAACAATATCGGCCCCCATATCTCCGGAGAACTGCTGGCAGCGGACAACGGTGTCCTCTTTCGCCCCGTTGATCACGGTCGTCGCGCCAAGTCGCTCGGCCATGGTCAGACGCTTTTCCAGGACATCAACCACCGCAATGTCGGTAGCACCCAAACATTTACAGGCTTGCAGGGTCATTAAACCAATACAGCCCGCCCCCAGAATGACGATTTTCTTGCCCGGTTTAACGTCCGCCAGCATTGCGGCATGCATCCCTACCGCCGCGGGCTCTACCAGCGCGCCTTCCATGGTGTCCATATTATCGGGCAACTTGTAAGTGAAGCTCTCCGGATGGCACAGATAGTGGGTTAGCGCGCCGCGATAATTAGGCTGCGTGGCCATAAAGTCAACATCAGGGCAGATGTTGTATTTCCCTTCCAGGCAGTAGCGGCAGTGACCGCACGGCACGCCCGGTTCGATATTCACCCGGTCGCCGGGTTTAAATTTAGTCACACGGTTCCCTACTGCCACCACCGTACCGGCGCATTCATGCCCCAGACCAATTTCCTGATTGGGATCTTTCGGCGGAATAAAAGGACCCGATTCAAAACCATGAACATCTGACCCACAAATTCCAACGTATTCCACTTTAATCAGCACTTCGTGCTCTTTTGGCACCGGGATATCGGCGGCAATAATTTTCATCGTGCCCGGCGTTTTTAATATCGCTTTTGAATTTTTCATTTTATTTCCCATCAATATTATTTGCTGGTAACTGCATCAATACCGAGACTTTCGACAGAGACGCCTTTGGTTTCAATTCCGATGGTAGCAATGGCGACAGCGACAATAATGGAGACCGCCCCCAGCAGTACAAATACACCCGTCACTCCATAACCGTTAAGCAATACCGCGACCGCATAAGGCGCAGCGATACCACTGATACGCCCTACTGCATTCGCCAGACCAGAACCGCGGAGTTTCGCTTCGGTTGGCCATATTTCCTGAACATAGACTGCCGAGGCATAGCAAACGTACATATAGACAAAAGTAATCAGGAAGAAACCAATTAGCGTAATCAGCAGCATGCTGGTTTGCAGTGAATAGATATATCCCAGCACGGCAATTAACACTAATAACCCTACACCCATGGTCTTTCTCGGAATTTTATCCATTACCAGCATGGCGATAAAAATCCCAAACGGCGCGCCGAACATACTCATGGTATTTAAGACAATGGAGTCTTTCAGATTAATGCCCTGCGTCATAAATATTGTCGGTAGCCAATTAATTAAGGTGTACTGGACGACGTTCATGGCAATCAGAACAAAGGAACCCAAAATAACCCGCTTCAGTAACACCCCTGTTAATAATGCGGAGTACGGAACAGAACACGGTTGTTTGCCATCATCATCTATTACGACTGGTGGCAGCGGCCTACCGGTCTGTCGAATGACACCTTCCTCAATTGCCCGCATCACCTTTTCGGCTTCCTGGTAGCGCCCGCGAGACTCCAGCCAGCGAGGCGACTCAGGGAAACTGCGCCAGGCAATAACCGTTGCTATGAGCGACAGCACCGCAGGAATCAACAACTGTACGCGCCAGTTCCATTCCGCGCTGATAAGTGGCGTCAGCCCCATCGCAATCAGCGAACAGAGTGGATAAGACCAGTTGCCGATAAACGAGACCCGACTCGACCATGTACCACGATTTCTGCCAGGCATATATTCGGTAAACCCGGCAAATAAGGTCACTAACAGCGCGCCTAATCCAACTCCCATTACAAAACGGCAGGCGATCAGAAAGGTCATATTGGGTGAAAACGCACCCACGATCATAGAAATAATATGAATCGCTTCATATAGAATAAATGCGTTTTTACGCCCGATTTTATCGCCAATAATTCCCCCACCGAGCGCGCCGAGAAACATTCCAGCCGTCGTAATGGCAGAGAACGTGGCGGTGGTGGAATTATCAGTCCAGCCAAGTTCTTTTAACTGCGCGAGAATTAATCCGCCGACGGCATTACTCCAGCAAACCAGTAATCCGAAGGCAACCATCGCAAACATTGACGTATGCCAGCGACAGTCAGGTAGCCTGTCCAGTCTGGCGCCGCAGTGCGGTTTTGCTATTTGTTCCATGCGATAACGTCCTTTTAATAAACATGTTATTCATCAAAGTCGTAAGTCATGATGACTTTAATCGCGGTTTTATTGACCATGGCGTCAAATCCTTCGCGCCATTGCGACAGGCCGATACGGTGAGTGATCATCGGTTTGACTTTGATCGCTCCGCTGGCCAGCAGGCGTATGGCGTTGCGCCAGGATGTAGAATCGTAGGCCATATGACCAATGATGCTTTTGTTCCACGCGGTGATGTCGTTGATGGAGAAATCGAGAGGTTTAAAGCCCATGCCGACGCGAACGACTTCACCATTCGGGCGCAGCATTTCGATCGATTGTTTCAGAGCGATATTGGCACCAGAGCATTCAATGACTAGCCCCAGATTGTCTTTACCGCAGATTTCCTGGCAGCGTGCAACCACATCTTCGGTCGAACCGTTAACGACAGCTGTCGCCCCCAGCTCTTTGGCGATCGGGAAGCGTACGGCAACGTCCTCTTCCAGCCCGACCATTACGATATTTACGGCCCCCATGATGCGCGCCATTTGCACGGAAAAGAGCCCTAATGGGCCGGTGCCGAAAACCACGACGTCCTGGCCGGGAAGGAATTTGGATTGCTGAGCAATAGATTTGTAGGCGTTACAGATAGGATCCAGCACCGCCGCTTCTTCATAATCAACGCCTTGTGGGATTTCCCACAGCGCATGGCGGTGAATTTTGAGGATTTCCCCCGGCACCAGGCAATATTTAGAGAACCCTCCGCCCCATGTGTTATTGTCGAGACCTAAGTTCACTTTTTCTGTACAACACAGAAAATCGCCCTGTTCGCAGGCCGGGCAAACACCGCAGACATGTCCATTATTGTCAGAAACCACCCGCTGACCGACTTTCCAGTCCTTAACTTTGTCGCCAACGCGGACAATTTTACCGGCGAACTCATGGCCGCGGATGGAGTTAAATTGATCAGAACCGCTATCAACATTGTAGTGTTTCATGTCCGCGCCGCAGATAGCCGCCGCTTTGATTTCAATCACGATGTCATCCGGGCCACAAACCGGTTCCGGTACATCAATCATCTTATAGCCGCCAAAGGCCTTGCCAAATCTTGCCAGTGCTTTCATTGAATTTTCCTTTGTGTTCAGTTTTGCATCAGTGACAATCATACTTATCCATATAATTTTTGAGGTCAACATCAAATCTTTAAAACACAGATTATTATCTGCATTTCACAACCAAGATCACAAATAAATGCAAAGATGAATTGAAAACCAAGTGAACCTGGCAGCCGCTTCGCTAAAATGGCGTGAACCCCTTCGCATTTTTCCTGTTATGAAACTGTTAACCTGCGGATGCTGTTTTTTTTGCCACGCCATTTCCGTGGCGTGTTTACTTGTTTAAATGTCAAAGAGGAACACCGATGAAACTATTGCCTTTGTTGGCAGCATTACCCCTGCTCTGCGCCAGCGTTGTTTCCGCCAATACACTGATGTCAGTTGGCTACTTTAATGGCGGTGGCGACGTCACTGCCGGTCCTGGCGGCGACATCAATAAACTGGATGTTCGCCAGATAACCCATCTCAACTATTCGTTTGGCCTTGTCTACAACAACGAAAAAGACGAGACCAATGACGCCTTAAAAGACGCCAGCAAACTGCATCAAATTTGGCTTTCACAGAAAGTGCAGGATGATTTGCTGAAAATTCCACAGCTGCGTAAACAAAATCCTAACCTGAAAGTGTTACTTTCCGTCGGCGGTTGGGGAGCGCGTGGATTCTCTGGTGCGGCGGCAACGAAGGATACGCGCGCAGTGTTTATTCAGTCTGCGCAAGAGATAATTGCGAAATATGGTCTGGATGGCATCGACCTCGACTGGGAATATCCGGTTAACGGCGCCTGGGGACTGGTCGAAAGCCAACCGGCAGACCGCGCTAACTTTACCGCGCTGCTAACAGAACTGCGGACCGCATTGGGGCATAAAAAACTGCTGACCATCGCCGTGGGCGCAAATGCAGAAAGTCCGAAAAGCTGGGTGGATGTAAAAGCCATTGCACCATCGCTCGACTACATCAACCTGATGACCTATGACATGGCTTACGGCACCCAGTATTTTAACTCGAACCTGTATGATTCGACGCAATGGCCGACGGTCGCCGCGGCGGATAAATACAGCGCCGATTTTGTGGTCAGTAACTATCTTGCTGCCGGTCTGAAACCGAGCCAAATGAATCTGGGCATTGGCTTTTATGGACGCGTACCAAAACGCGCCGTTGAACCAGGCATTGACTGGAGCAAACCTGACGCGCAGAAAAATCCTGTTACCCAGCCCTATTTCGAGCCTGCGCAAATTGAGTTGTTCAAATCACTGGGCGTCGACCTGAGCAAAGATACCTACGTGAAGTACAACGATATCGTGGCGAAGTTGATCAACGATCCGCAAAAACGCTTTAGCCAACATTGGGATGATGAAGCGAAAGTGCCGTGGCTGTCGGTGCAGTCTGCAGATGGAAAAGCACTTTTTGCCCTCTCCTATGAAAATCCGCGTTCGGTGGCGATCAAAGCCGACTACATCAAAAGTAAAGGATTGGGAGGCGCCATGTTCTGGGAATACGGTGCAGATGACCAAAACCAGTTGGCGAAGCAGTTAGCCGATTCGTTAGGCATCAAACACTGATCCCAACGCCTGGCACAATAGGTTATGATTAGCCCATTCTGCTGCGTCAACCTTTGGCGCAGCTCTTCATTTTCTACTGGAGGCATGCGCTTTTATGGCTTTTATCCCTAAAAATTACGCCCGTCTGGAAGTCGGATATCGGGAAAAGGCGCTAAAGCTCTTCCCTTGGGTTTGTGGACGTTGTTCCCGTGAGTTCGTGTATTCAAATTTGCGCGAGCTGACAGTGCATCACATCGATCACGATCACTCCAATAACCCGGAAGACGGTAGCAACTGGGAGATGTTATGCCTGTACTGTCACGATCATGAGCATTCGAAATACACTGAGGTGGATCAGTATGGTTCTACCGTAGTGGCAGGGGAAGATGCGCAGAAAGACGTCGGCGAGGCGAAATACAATCCGTTTGCCGACCTGAAGGCGATGATGAACAAGAAATAACAGCAACTGCGGGCCCGACACCGATGTTTGCCGGGCCAGGTTAATCAGGATTTAAACGTCGCAATCGGTTCGGGCGTAATACCAAACTCAACCTTCAACTGCTGCTTGCTCTTCATCACCATCTCACCGTTGGTATCAATCGTCATATGCTGCGCGTCAATATTGTTGCGCGCCTGCCATAACATTACCAGCTGTAAGCTGTTCTCTTTTTGTTCTGCCGTTAGCGCTACGCCATCCGGCCATTTTCCGAGTTCAACGGCAGTCGATAAGCGCTGATAAACTTCCGGCGTCATACTGTTGATCATCTCATCAAGATTCATGTTAAATCCACTCTCCGTAGAATAATTTGCTGAATCGTTTCTTCAACCCTTGGTTTGCTCACCGTTTTCACTATCGGTGAAGTTCAAAGACGCTGAGTTAACGCAGTACCGTTCACCGGTAGGTTTCGGACCATCCGGGAAGACGTGTCCCAGGTGCGCATCACAGTTTCCGCAGCGGATTTCTATGCGCTGCATGCCGTGTGACGTATCTTTTATGTAATGGATAGCCTCATCGCTGACAGGCTCGTAAAAGCTGGGCCAGCCGCAGCCAGAGTCATATTTTGTCTCGGAACGAAATAGCGGTTTATCGCAGATCAGACAGTGGTAGATGCCGTCACGCTTGTTATGCAGCAAACGCCCGGTAAATGGCGGTTCTGTCCCGTGATTCTGCGTCACGTAGAACTGCATTTCGGTTAAATTTTTTTTCAGTTCTTCTGGAGAAGGTTGATTAGCCATTTGCTCACATCTCGCTTTATCTAAACTCACATCGCGAGACAGATTCTAACAAAACATTAACACCGGAGTGCGAACTTTTGTTCTAAACTTGATCCTTGCGAAATGGCAGCCTGCAATTCGTGATCAGAATCACGTTTTTATCTTGATTGCCCTTTAAAATTCGGGCCGCCGACCCCATGTGGTTTCAAGCCCAAAGGAAGAGTGAGGCGAGTCAGTTGCGCAAAGCTTAGGCAGCAGATTGATTTGTCGCAATGATTGACACGATTCCGCTTGACGCTGCGTAAGGTTTTTGTAATTTTACAGGCAACCTTTTATTCACTAACAAATAGCTGGTGGAATATATGACTATCAAAGTAGGTATCAACGGTTTTGGCCGTATCGGTCGCATTGTTTTCCGTGCTGCTCAAGAACGCTCTGACATCGAGATCGTTGCAATCAACGACCTGTTAGACGCTGACTACATGGCTTACATGCTGAAATATGACTCCACTCACGGCCGTTTCAACGGTACCGTTGAAGTGAAAGACGGTCATCTGATCGTAAACGGTAAAAAAATCCGTGTTACCGCTGAACGTGATCCGGCTAACCTGAAATGGGACGAAGTTGGTGTTGACGTAGTAGCTGAAGCTACTGGCCTGTTCCTGACAGATGAAACCGCTCGTAAGCACATCACTGCTGGCGCGAAAAAAGTGGTTCTGACTGGTCCGTCCAAAGATAACACTCCGATGTTTGTTAAAGGCGCTAACTTTGACAAATACGAAGGTCAGGACATCGTTTCTAACGCTTCCTGCACCACTAACTGCCTGGCTCCGCTGGCTAAAGTTATCAACGACAACTTCGGCATCATCGAAGGTCTGATGACTACTGTTCACGCAACCACCGCTACTCAGAAAACCGTTGATGGCCCGTCTCACAAAGACTGGCGCGGCGGCCGCGGCGCATCCCAGAACATCATCCCGTCCTCTACCGGTGCAGCTAAAGCTGTAGGTAAAGTACTGCCAGAACTGAACGGCAAACTGACTGGTATGGCGTTCCGCGTTCCTACCCCGAACGTATCCGTTGTTGACCTGACCGTTCGTCTGGAAAAAGCTGCTTCTTACGAAGAAATTAAGAAAGCAATCAAAGCTGCTTCCGAAGGCCCGATGAAAGGCGTTCTGGGTTACACCGAAGACGACGTAGTATCTACCGATTTCAACGGTGAAGTTTGCACTTCCGTGTTCGATGCTAAAGCTGGTATCGCACTGAACGACAACTTCGTGAAACTGGTATCCTGGTACGACAACGAAACCGGCTACTCTAACAAAGTTCTGGACCTGATTGCTCACATCTCCAAATAAGTTGAGATGAGTATCTGATCCAAAAAGGCGACTTCGGTCGCCTTTTTTTATGACCAAAATATTCACATACCAAGGATTGCATCATGATTAACAAAATTTTCGCTCTCCCGGTCATTGAACAGCTTACCCCTGTCCTCTCCCGCCGTCAGCTTGATGAGCTTGAGGTTCTTGTTGTCGATCACCCCCAGGTTAAAGCGTCTTTCGCGCTACAGGGCGCACATCTTCTTTCCTGGAAACCAAACGGCGAAGAGGAAGTCCTGTGGTTAAGCAACAATACCCCGTTTAAAACCGGCGTAGCGCTGCGTGGCGGCGTACCAATTTGCTGGCCGTGGTTTGGTCCGGCTGCTCAGCAGGGCCTGCCTTCGCATGGTTTTGCCCGTAACTTGCCATGGACGCTGAAAGCGCACAACGAAGACGACAATGGCGTGGTGTTGACGTTTGAACTGCAGAGCAATGCCGAAACGCGTCAGCTTTGGCCGCACGAGTTTTGCCTGCTGGCCCGTTTCAAAGTGGGAGCCACCTGTGAGATGGAGCTGGAAGCTCACGGTGAGTTTGAAACCACCTCGGCACTGCATACCTATTTCAACGTTGGTGACATTGCGGCAGTGAAAGTTAGTGGTCTCGGCGATCGCCTGATCGATAAAGTGAATGATGCTAAAGAAGATGTGCTGGCTGATGGTATCCAGACCTTCCCGGACCGCACCGATCGTGTCTATCTGAATCCGGAAGCGTGCAGCGTGATTCATGATGATGCGTTGAATCGCAATATCGACGTTGTCCACCACCACCACCTGAATGTCGTGGGCTGGAACCCTGGCCCGGCGCTGTCCGTCAGTATGGGCGACATGCCGGATGATGGCTACAAAACGTTTGTTTGTGTAGAAACGGCTTACGCGACCGCTCCGCAGAAAACCACCGAAGAAAAACCATCTCGCCTCGCGCAGACTATTCGTGTTGCTAAACGCTAAGACAACTCTGCGCATCATGCCGGATGCGGCTAACGCCTTATCCGGCCTACAAACACACGCAGTCGTAGGCCTGATAAGCGCAGCGCCATCAGGCAAATCAGTGCAACATGCCGGATGCGGCTAACGCCTTATCCGGCCTGCAAACCGCACGCAGCCGTTGGCCTGATAAGCTGCGTGAGCATCGTCATTTGGCAAATCAGGCCATATCCAGCGCTATTTTACCTTTTGGCGCCGGATACGCCTTATCTAACTGCTTCAGTTCATCCACAGAGAGCGTTATCTCCAGCGCGGCGGCATTTTGTTCGACATGCGCTACGCTTGCGGCTTTCGGAATTGCTATTACACCCGACTGACGAATCACCCACGCCAGCAAAATCTGTGCAGCACTAACATTGTGCACGCGCGCAATGTCATTCACCACTGAATTAGAAAGCAAATCGCCACGCTGTCGTCCCGCCTGGGCCAGCGGACTGTATGCCATGACCGGCATCTGCTGCTGCTGGCACCACGGCAGTAAATCATATTCAATACCGCGCGAGGCTAAATGATAAAGCACCTGGTTAGTTGCACACTCCCGTCCACCGGGTACCTGCCATAACGCCTGCATATCATCATAATCGAGATTTGAGACGCCCCAACGGCGGATTTTCCCCTGCGCAATCAGTGTTTCCATGGCATCGACGGTCTCTGCAAATGAAAAATCGCCCATCCAGTGCAGCAAATAGAGATCCAGATAATCAGTTTTCAGTCGACGCAGGCTGGCTTCGCAGGCGGCAATGGCTTTCTGTCCACCGGCATTCCATGGGTAAACTTTCGAGACTAAAAAAGCGCTATCACGCCGTCCCATTAATGCTTCACCCACCACCTCTTCCGCTGCACCATCAGCGTACATTTCTGCGGTATCAATCAATCGCAGACCGAGATCCAGTCCGGCCTGCAGCGCAGACACTTCATCCCGGCGTCGGCTTGGATCCTCGCCCATGTACCATGTTCCCTGCCCAATAGCAGGAAGCGATACCTGGTCTGTAAACGTCACCTGTTTCGCTGTCATCGCACCCTCCTGTGTTAATGCACCACAGTAAAGCAAAACAACGTGCATGTGTCCTGTTAGGGTGCACAAATTGCACCATCATGATCTGGGGGTTGTCTTAATTTTAATGACGTAAAAAAGCCCGCATATCGCGCGGGCTTGAGTTTGACACCGAGTAGTATCAGAACTTGTAGGTCACACCTACCGAGAAGATGCCAGACCAGGACTTATCGACCATCGGGCTGTCTTTCACTTCATCACTCAAACGCACATAACGGCCAGTGCCGTACACGTTCCAGTTGCCAAGGAAGTTATAGCTCGCGGTCAACTCCAGGTACGGATCCCATCCATCGTCAGCGTTGTAGCTATTCAGACCACTGCGGCGAGACTCGTGATTGGACACACCATAATAGTAGTCGTTGTAGTTTTCGCTGCTGTACTGCACACCGATACCCGGCGTCAGGGTCAGACCACCATTGGTGTAACGGTAGAGCCAGGCCAGATCCCAGATAAAGCCGTTGCTGTTATCCAGGGTATCACCCGCCAGTGCGGTACGCAGGAAACCATACTGGGTGTTATGTACATATGATAGACCAGCCATCAAGCTGCTTTTACGCTTGTCGAGTTGGCGTAAAGCATGGCTATCGCTATCACCCGGCTTGAAATGCGTCGGATCATAGTACGCCATGATGGAAAGCTTATCTGCCGTATCATTCCACAAATAGTAACCGCCACCCAAGCCGCGGAACCACACATTATCGCCTTCATAGGTGACAACCGGAACAGGGTAAACATCGCGGTCATACTGTTTGTACGGGCTGTTAATCACACCAACACCCGCGCCAACAGTCCACTGACTTTCCGCCTGTGCGGTGCTAACTGCGGTTGCGGCAAGGACGCCAAGTGCCAGAAGTTTGAGTTTGGTCACAATCCATAATTCCTTATTCAAATGTGTAGCGGTCAAAGTGTAACCGCCAATACGCTTCAGCCCAACTATTTTACGTATTCACCCCAGAATGTAACCCCCTAATTTCTCAGCGAGTGATGACATTTTGCTTGCAGCACGGTGAACACCGCATGAATCCCGCTCCAATTCTTTACATAAGATGTGCTTTTTTTGCTGATGAGTTATTGATATGCCATTGAAATTCATTTGCGCACACAGGCAAGTTTTGCAAATGCCATCTACGCTTAATTTTAGAAGGTGTATCACCGAATACGTTGATCTCCTGACCACTAAAATGGCATGAGAGTTGCTTATTTCTTCAGCAGCGACGTCGTTCAGTTTACCTCTTCAGGGGCCTCTACTATTCATATGAACGGCTCTTAACATGTGCTAAAAAACGAAAGGACGGCATACCATGAATATATTCGATCACTATCGCCAGCGTTATGAAGCTGCCAAGGACGAAGAGTTCACGCTGCAGGAGTTTCTTACCACTTGTCGGCAAGATCGCAGTGCTTATGCCAACGCGGCAGAGCGGCTATTAATGGCTATTGGTGAGCCTGTCATGGTTGACACTGCCCATGAACCTCGACTTTCTCGACTCTTTTCGAATCGGGTAATTGCACGCTATCCCGCTTTTGAAGAGTTTTACGGCATGGAAGACGCCATTGAGCAGATTGTTTCTTATTTGAAGCATGCGGCTCAAGGTCTGGAAGAGAAGAAGCAGATTCTGTATCTGCTGGGGCCTGTGGGAGGGGGGAAATCATCTCTTGCTGAGCGGCTGAAGTCGCTGATGCAACGAGTACCGATTTATGTCCTGAGCGCCAATGGCGAACGTAGCCCGGTCAACGATCATCCGTTATGCCTGTTTAATCCGCAGGAAGACGCGCAGATCCTGGAAAAAGAGTATGGGATCCCGCGTCGTTATCTCGGTACGATCATGTCGCCGTGGGCTGCTAAACGTCTGCATGATTTTGGCGGGGACATTACAAAATTCCGCGTCGTCAAAGTCTGGCCGTCTATTCTGGAGCAGATCGCTATCGCTAAAACGGAGCCTGGTGATGAAAACAACCAGGATATTTCTGCGCTGGTCGGGAAAGTGGATATTCGTAAACTCGAACACCACGCCCAGAACGATCCTGATGCCTACGGTTATTCGGGCGCACTGTGCCGCTCAAACCAGGGGATTATGGAGTTCGTTGAGATGTTTAAAGCACCGATTAAAGTGCTGCATCCTCTGCTGACCGCCACCCAGGAAGGAAACTACAACGGGACAGAAGGTATCTCCGCCCTGCCGTTTAACGGGATTATTCTTGCCCACTCGAACGAGTCTGAATGGGTAACGTTCCGTAATAACAAAAACAATGAGGCGTTCCTTGACCGTGTTTACATCGTCAAAGTGCCTTATTGCCTGCGGATCTCTGAAGAGATCAAAATTTACGAAAAACTGCTTAACCACAGTGAGCTGACCCATGCGCCTTGCGCACCGGGCACGTTGGAAACGCTCTCTCGCTTTACCATTCTTTCTCGCCTGAAAGAACCTGAAAACTCGAGCATTTACTCGAAGATGCGCGTTTACGATGGCGAAAGCCTGAAAGATACCGATCCAAAAGCGAAATCCTATCAGGAGTATCGTGATTACGCCGGGGTTGATGAGGGAATGAACGGTCTGTCCACGCGTTTCGCGTTTAAGATCCTCTCTCGCGTATTTAACTTTGACCATGCTGAAGTGGCCGCTAACCCGGTTCATCTGTTCTACGTACTGGAGCAGCAAATCGAGCGTGAACAGTTCCCGCAGGAGCAAGCTGAGCGTTATCTTGAGTTCCTGAAAGGCTATCTGATCCCGAAATATGCTGAATTCATCGGCAAGGAGATCCAGACAGCTTATCTCGAATCCTATTCCGAATACGGACAGAACATTTTCGACCGTTATGTCACTTATGCGGATTTCTGGATTCAGGATCAGGAGTATCGCGATCCAGATACCGGGCAGCTGTTTGATCGCGAGTCACTGAACTCAGAACTGGAGAAAATTGAGAAGCCGGCGGGTATCAGTAACCCGAAAGATTTCCGTAACGAGATCGTCAACTTTGTTCTGCGTGCCAGAGCGAATAACAGCGGTCGCAATCCAAACTGGACCAGTTACGAAAAACTACGCACGGTTATTGAGAAGAAAATGTTCTCCAATACCGAGGAGCTGCTGCCGGTCATTTCGTTCAATGCTAAAACCTCGACTGACGAGCAGAAAAAACACGACGATTTTGTCGACCGTATGATGGAAAAAGGCTACACGCGTAAACAAGTGCGTTTACTGTGCGAATGGTATTTGCGCGTACGTAAATCGTCTTAACATAAGTGCCCGGTGGCGCATGCGCTTACCGGGCTTGCAAAACAATGTTCCGTAGGCCGGACAGCGACAGCGCCATCCGGCACTTACAGACATGGCGAACAGTTGGCAGTACGGGGGGCTTATGACCTGGTTTATTGACCGGCGTCTTAACGGCAAAAACAAGAGCACGGTAAACCGCCAGCGCTTCTTACGCCGTTATAAATCGCAAATTAAACAGTCGATCTCCGAGGCCATTAACAAGCGTTCGGTGACTGATGTGGATAGCGGCGAATCTGTCTCTATTCCGACTGATGATATTAGCGAACCAATGTTTCATCAGGGACGTGGTGGCCTGCGCCATCGCGTACATCCGGGTAACGACCATTTTGTGCAGAATGACCGCATTGAACGCCCACAGGGCGGCGGTGGCGGTTCAGGAAGTGGACAAGGCCAGGCCAGCCAGGATGGTGAGGGTCAGGATGAGTTCGTCTTTCAGATCTCTAAAGATGAATATCTTGATCTGTTGTTCGAAGATTTAGCACTTCCTAACCTGAAGCAGAATCAGCAGCGTCAGTTAACGGAGTATAAAACACACCGGGCAGGTTTTACCTCTAACGGTGTGCCTGCCAACATTAGCGTGGTGCGATCCCTGCAAAACTCACTGGCGCGCCGTACGGCGATGACAGCGGGTAAGCGTCGCGAACTGCATGCTCTCGAAGCGGATCTGGAAACCATCGCGAAAAGCGAACCAGCGCAGTTGCTGGAAGAGGAACGGTTACGCAAAGAGATTGCCGAACTGCGGGCAAAAATCGAACGCGTGCCATTTATCGACACCTTTGATTTACGCTACAAAAATTATGAAAAACGCCCCGACCCTTCCAGCCAGGCGGTGATGTTCTGCCTGATGGACGTCTCTGGTTCGATGGATCAGTCGACCAAAGATATGGCTAAACGTTTTTATATCCTGCTGTATCTGTTCTTAAGCCGGACCTATAAGAACGTGGAGGTGGTTTATATTCGCCACCATACCCAGGCGAAAGAAGTGGATGAACATGAGTTCTTCTACTCTCAGGAAACCGGGGGGACCATTGTCTCCAGTGCACTGAAGTTAATGGATGAAGTGGTGAAAGATCGCTACAACCCTGCCCAGTGGAACATCTATGCTGCACAGGCATCGGACGGTGATAACTGGGCAGATGATTCACCGCTGTGTCATGAGATTTTGGCGAAAAAGCTGCTGCCAGTGGTACGCTATTACAGCTATATCGAAATCACTCGCCGCGCCCACCAAACCTTATGGCGTGAATACGAACATCTGCAATCAACCTTTGATAACTTTGCGATGCAGCATATCCGTGACCAGGATGATATTTATCCGGTATTTCGCGAACTGTTTCATAAGCAAAGTACGACCAGTAACAATTAACCTAAACAAATCAGTCAGCGCGTGGATGTGCTGACTGATTTTATAAATAGTGCCCCATCCTGTTTTTATTTTCCCTTAACAGAGCAGCAGGCAATGTAGTTTAGCTGATGACGTTGCGAACGGAAGAAGCGAAACATTTTCAGGAACCGACGACGATTTTCGCTCGTGCGTAAGCCGTTAAACACAATTTTAACTGCCCCTGTAAGCCCTTCATCACGAATTAATCCGCGCGGTGACATCAGCGACATGTTGCCATTCTGCTGCAAAACCTGTTCGAACCCGCAGTTAAGAAACAAATCACGCCAGCCTTGTCTGGTCATTGGGCTAACGTTTGATTTCACCACATCGACAAGCAGGCCCTGATCGCCCGCGCCCAGTTTTTGGGTAGTGAACATAATATCGTGGGTGAGCAGGCGCCCACCGGGCTTCAACACGCGATAATATTCGGCAATTAACTTCGCCTTCGCTTTATCGGCATACATTGTCAGCATGGCTTCGTTAATCACAACATCGAAACTGTTATCCGCAAAAGGAAGAGTGTTGGCGTTTGCCGCCATCACATGAATGTGATTTTCCAGACCATTTTCCGCCACGTTATTCCTTGCGTTTGACAGTGCGGTTTTATCCATATCAATGGCGTATACCTTACAGCCATAGCGTTGAACTAACTCTATCGCCGTCGTGGCCATGTTGCACGCCACTTCAAGCACCTGGCTGCCGGGCGTCAGCTGTGACTGGCTAAACAACCATTCTGTTGCTTCAACGCCGCCCGGACGCAGACGGGTTTTGCCCAGGCTGGCTAAAAATGTATGACCCGCTTTTTCAGTCGCGCTCATTGGCCTGTCTCCTTTTTATAAGTTGCATTATAAATACAACATTAAAGGTTAAAGGTGAAGCGCGCGAATGATTTTTATTACAAAATGTCCTTGCCCGTAGCGTTAGAGCGGATGTATGCCGTGTGATAGACTGAATTATCAGACTTACAGGGCTGTAAATCATTATGAAATTGCATCATAAAGCGCTCAGGCTCTTTATCTCCGTCAGCGTAATTGTTTTGACGTCTTCTTTTTTGGTTTATGAGCTCATTGCCAGCGATAAAGCAATGAATGCGTACATGCGCTATATCAATGAGAAAGCCGACTCATCGTTTCTCTATGATAAGTACACAAATCAAAGCATCGCAGCCCATCTGATGCGCACATTTTCGTCCCCCCAGGAGCCAGCCTCTCTCGAACAGCAAAAAGCACTTTGCACCGCTTTCGACAGCGTTAACGGCGCTCATGGGCTCAACCTTACTAAGCACAACTATCTGCCATTGCACGGTACGTTGCAGACCACCTCAACAAAATGTGGTGAACAGCTTGATGACATTTTTCTGCTGCCTTCTTTTGACCGGGCGGTCAATGTTAATCGTCAGCAGAAAGATTACGGTCAGGGATTAGGGACGTTAGAGTATAAATTTCGATATTACGTCGATCTCAAAAATAACTATGTCTATTTCTATGATTTGATCGACTCGCGGAAATTTGCGATACACAACTGGTCGTTTTTGCAAAAAGGTACGCTGGGAATCGACCAAAATGATATTGATGGTATTTTCACCGGCCGCACGGTGATTTCCAGTATTTATGAAGATAACCTGACCGAGAAAAAAGTGATGAGCTTTTTAACACCGGTCTACTACACCGGTAAGTTAAAAGGTGTGGTGATGGTAGATATTAATAAAGAGAATTTACAGAATATTTTCTATACCAGCGACCGCCCTCTCGTCTGGCGCTATCTTAATGTAACGGTCTCGGATACCAGCTCCGGTAAAGAGATTCTCGTTCATAAAAGTGAAACCGATCTGTTCCGCTATGTTCACTATGAGAAGGACATACCCGGTGGTATACGCATCACACTCTCACTCGATGTTATGTATTTTATTGTCTCGTCCTGGAAGATATTCGCATTCTATTTACTGGCAACGATATTACTGCTGAATATGGTCAGAACGCATTTTCGGCTGTATCACAACGTCACGCGGGAAAATGTTAGTGATGCGATGACCGGGCTCTACAACCGTAAAATTTTAACGCCGGCGCTTGAGCAGCGTTTGCAACAGTTGGTGAACACGGGAACGCTCGTCACCTTTATCGCCATCGACTGCGATAAACTGAAAGTCATCAATGACACGTTAGGGCATAAAGAAGGCGATCGGATTATCACTCATCTGGCCAAAGCCATTCAAAGCTCTATTCGCAAAAGCGACTACGCCATCCGCCTCGGCGGCGATGAGTTTTGTATTATCCTCATTGACCACCCCAGTGATTTAACGCCCCGCCTGCTGGAGAGAATTCGCTATAACTTACAAATTATTGCGCATGATATATCCATCAGCTTCTCCGCCGGGGTTTATAATATGCAGCCGAACGACACTATTGATGATGCTTACAAAGCATCTGATGCACAGCTCTATCTGAACAAACAGAAAAAACACGCCGGTGCGTGATTATTTTTCTGCAGGATTTTCATTGTTGTACCAGGAGTAAGTCATGACGGAAGTGAACAAAGGTAACGCAACGCATCAGCGTTTAATCTCGCTGTTGTCAGAGCAAGGCGCAACGTACCGCGTGGTAAGCCATGAAGCCGTCGGCAAATGTGAGGCAGTTTCTGAAATTCGTGGTACCGCACTGGGCCAGGGAGCAAAAGCGCTGGTCTGCAAAGTAAAAGGCAACGGCGTCAATCAGCATGTTCTGGCGATCCTCTCTGCCGATCAGCAGGCCGACCTGAGCCGGTTAGCCAGCCATATTGGCGGGTTGAGAGCGTCTCTTGCCAGCCCGGCGGAGGTAGATGAACTGACTGGCTGCGTATTTGGCGCTATCCCACCGTTCAGTTTTCATCCTAATCTCAAGCTGGTCGCTGATCCACTATTGTTTGAGCGTTTTCATGAAATTGCGTTTAATGCCGGGTTGCTGGAAAAATCCGTGATCATGGATACCGCAGATTACCTGCGTATCGCGCAACCTGAATTAATCCCTTTCCGCCGCGAACAATAATGGTCTGCGTTAGCAGTAAAAAACGTCGCATCGTGCGTTAGCCCAAAAAAAATCATAATCATTAAAAAAAGCCTGTTCCGTCACGCATTTACGCGTACAGTAAGCAGGCTTATTTTTTCTTTTGGCAAGGAAACTACGATGTTTGATGTCACTCTGCTGATCCTCCTCGGACTGGCAGCTCTGGGCTTTGTCAGCCACAACACCACTGTCGCTGTTTCAATTCTGGTGCTGATCATTGTCCGTGTTACCCCTCTGAATACTTTCTTCCCCTGGATTGAAAAACAGGGCCTGACCGTCGGGATTATCATTCTGACCATTGGCGTCATGGCACCGATCGCCAGCGGAACGCTACCGCCCTCCACGCTCATCCACTCCTTTGTAAACTGGAAATCACTGGTCGCTATTGCCGTCGGGGTATTTGTCTCATGGCTCGGCGGACGCGGCGTTACGCTCATGGGCAGTCAGCCCCAGCTTGTTGCCGGATTACTGGTGGGCACGGTACTGGGCGTGGCGCTGTTTCGCGGTGTGCCGGTGGGGCCGCTTATTGCGGCAGGCCTGGTCTCGTTGATTGTTGGGAAGCAGTAGCCAGCCCGTTCAGATAACGGCCTGGCGTCTGCCCCAGGCCTTTTTTGAACATAGTGATAAATGCCGTGGTCGAATCGTACCCGAGCATTTGCGCGACCTGTTGTACATTGCGGCCATCGATCAACGCCTGCAGCGCCAGAATCAGCTGGAGCTGGTGACGCCAGCGGCGAAAACTCAACCCCGTTTCTTTGACGACCAGACGAGCAAGGTTACGTTCACTCATCGCAAATACGCTGGCCCATTGTCCCAGCGTCTGCCATTGTGCAGGCTCTTTCGCCATCGTTGCGACCATTCTGCGAATTTTCGGGTGATCGGAAACCGGTAACTGCATCTGCTCCTGGGGTTGCTGCGGGAGTTCATCAAACAACACTTGCGTCAGCCGCTGAGTTGCCGGTTCCAGTCGCTGAGCATCCGATTTGGACGCCAGCGCCAGAATGAGCTCCCGACATAACGGGGCGATTTTCAGCGTGCAGCAACGTTCAGGCATCACGACAGCCTGCGGCTCAATAAACAGAAAACACAATTGCGCGCCCACGGTAACGTGGTTGCTGTGTGGAATTTCGCCAGGGATCCACACCGCATATTGCGGAGGTACCATCCACATAGCGTTTTCAACTTCACAGGTGATCGCGCCATGCAGCGCCAGGATCAACTGTCCCTTACGATGCTGATGCAGCGGACTGAAAAGTTCATCTTCCCGAGCCTGAATACAAAATGCTACCGCCGCATCGTGGTGCAAATCGGGCTCATATCCATCCAGTCTCAGCCCCAACATAAGAATGTCCTATTTTAGCGATAATCTGTCATTTTAGCTTGATTCATCCATAGTGTAAAAACGCTAAAGTATCGCCTCGCCTGACGATATGAGAACAAAATGATTACTACACCTTCCTCCCGTGGCAAAAACGCAGCGTTGCTGATCGCGGGGATCCTGATGATTGCCACCACACTGCGCGTCACCTTTACCGGCGCAGCCCCGTTGCTGGATGCCATTCGCGCCGACTACGGCTTGAGTACCGCCCAGACTGGGCTTCTGACTACCCTGCCGCTGCTGGCCTTCGCGCTGGTATCCCCCCTGGCTGCCGCTGTTGCGCGCCGCTGGGGCATCGAACGTAGCCTGTTTGCCGCGATGCTGTTGATTTGCGTAGGTATTGCGATTCGTTCGCTGCCTTCGTCAGGGTTCCTGTTTAGCGGTACCGCCATCATTGGTTGCGGAATCGCGTTGGGAAATGTGCTGTTACCCGGATTGATTAAGCGTGATTTTTCCCAGCATGTGGCGAAACTCACTGGCGCATACTCGCTGACCATGGGCGCGGCGGCGGCACTGGGCTCGGCAATTGTGGTTCCATTGGCACTAAATGGATTTGGCTGGCGCGGTGCGTTGATGGTGCTGATGGCCTTCCCGCTGCTGGCGCTGATTATCTGGTTGCCCCAATGCAGCCAGACCGCTCATGCCAGCCTGAGTAACTCGCGCGCCTTGCATTCCCGCGCGATCTGGCGCTCTGGCCTCGCCTGGCAAGTAACGCTGTTTCTGGGGATCAACTCTCTTGTCTATTACGTCATCATCGGCTGGCTACCCGCCATTTTAATTAGCCATGGCTACAGCGAATCTCAGGCCGGTTCGTTGCATGGTTTACTGCAGCTGGCGACTGCCGCGCCGGGAATATTGATCCCTCTCGTCCTGAACAGATTTAAGGATCAGCGCGCCATCGCCGCTCTGGTTTCGTTAATGTGCGCCGTCGGCGCGGCGGGATTCGCCATAATGCCCGACCAGGCATTGCTATGGACCATCCTGTTTGGCTTTGGCTCAGGCGCGACGATGATCCTTGGCTTAACCTTTATTGGCCTGCGCGCAAGCTCAGCGCATCAGGCTGCCGCTCTCTCCGGCATGGCACAGTCTGTCGGATATTTACTGGCCGCCTGCGGGCCACCGCTGATGGGGAAAATTCACGACCTCAACGGTAGTTGGCTGATTCCATTAACGGGTGTCGCCGTGTTAGCGATGCTGATGGCGGTGTTTGGTTTGTGCGCGGGGCGCAATCGGGAGATCGCGAGCGCATAATGCAGAGGGCAGGTTCGCGGACAACCTGCCCAATATTTATCCGCGCGCGGCGCGCAGCATCGCCTGAACCAGAGGTACGGGTTTTCCCGCCAGCGCTCCGCGTTCATGCTGAAAGAGCGTGCCGACATAAAATGGATGTGTCACCAGCTCAATGGCACGAATATCACCAGCCTCATCCCAACCGGTCACACGGAGATCGCCGCGCTCCAGCTCAGCGGCAAAATCTTCCGATACGCCGTAGTTGCAGTGATATCCCTCCGAGATAACATCCCGCCCGTAGGCTTTGGCAATCAGCGTATTGGCCCGAAGCTCAATATCATCCGTTTTTTCTACCAGCGAGCAGGTCAACGGTGCTATCACCATCCGACCCGTGGTGTCCGTCTCCGCGTGGGCAGCGTCGATCCAGCCCAGCACGTTGCGGGCATACTCCAGAATGGCATGTTGAAAGCCGCCACAGGTACCCAAGAATGGGATGCTGTTTTCACGCGCATAGCGTATCGCGATCAGCGCCCCTTCCAGGTGACGATAAGGACTGCCTGGAACGACCCAAATGGCATCATAACCTACAAGGTCCTCACTGCTGCTGATATCAGATGTGGTTAGCCAGTCATAATCAGCCACTAATTCCAGGACGGCAGCGGCATCATCAATGGCAAGAGGAATAGCCTGATGCGCCACAATATCGGGGTTGTAATCGCCCACCAGCGCAATGCGAAGCGTATCTTTAATCGGGGAAATTTCCATTAAACTTTCCTTATGTCCAGACAATGAGGGACACTATAAGGAGCCTCAGCCTACCGATTTTTTGTTGGTATCACAATCCCTTAAATTGGGAGTCAGGGCTGGCGGAATGCTATAATGGTCACGTTTTACGATCTTATTTAACCGTAATAGCGATAGCTTAATGGAGCGGATGAAGAGATGAATATTCAGTGCAAACGTGTGTATGACCCGGCAGAAAAAAGCGATGGTTACCGCGTGTTGGTCGACCGGTTGTGGCCTCGCGGGGTGAAAAAGAGCGATCTTATTTTCAACGAATGGAATAAAGCACTTACCCCGTCATCTGATTTACGTAAGGCATTCCACGCAGAGTTGATTGATTTCTCGCATTTTTCTGAGCAATATCGCGCTGAACTGGCTCAACAGCAGCAAGAAGGAAAGCGCCTCGCAGAGATTGCCCGACAGCAAACCTTAACGCTACTGTATGCGGCGAAAAATACCCAGCAAAACCACGCGCTGGTGCTCGCTGAGTGGCTACGTCAATGCTGACCGCGTATCACTTGCCCGTTGTCGGATGATCTCTACGCCAGAGCGCCCATTCATCAATCACTTCCCCACCGGGTAGTTTGCAGTCTGACCTTACGCCTTGCGGAGTCTGCACCGCAACCAGCGTACCGCCCTTTTGTTCGCAATACACCGATGCCGGATTCGCCATGCCGATTTTTGGTGGTTTAGGGGCATCAGGCTGCGTGGTACACCCCGCCAGCACCAGCAAGCCGGGCAAAATAATAGACGCAAGTTTCATCTCTACTCCTGTTTAAAAGCATTATTCCGGCAGGTTACCCCGACTTCCCTTCTATCTCCATGTTTTACGTTCTAATTTCAATTTTATGATTACATTTCAGCCAGAAACACGTGTTTCATCTTGCTCCCTGATGTTCTATCATGCGCCCACGCCAGCCTTGTCATCACTCAGGAGTATTTACACCTCATGTCGGACATGATCCTTGCCAGAGTCTCACAATCCTTAGCCACGGAGCAGTCAGTTGAGAGTCTGGTACGCCAACTTCTGGAAATGCTGGAGGTAGTGACTGAGATGGAATCTACATACTTGACTAAGGTCGATCTGGATGCCCGTCTGCAGCATATTCTGTATGCGCGTAATAGCTGCCAAATGCAGATCCCCGAAGGGCTGTCCGTGCCGTGGGATGAAACGCTGTGCAAACGCGCTATTGAGGAAAACTGTCTGTACAGCGACAACGTGCCCGCACGATGGCCGGAATGTACCGCCGCTCGCGCACTGGACATCACCACTTTTCTGAGTACTCCCGTTCATCTTCCGGACGGAACGTTTTACGGAACGCTCTGCGCCACCAGTCGCCGCCAGCATGCGTTAAGCGAACGTGGTGAACAGGTTTTGCATCTGTTTGCCGGACTAATCGCCCAGTCTATTCAAAAAGAGTCGCTGGTTGCTCAGTTACGTGAAGCGAACGCTGCGCTGATTGCTCACTCCTACACCGATGCCCTGACCGGATTACCGAATCGGCGCGCAATTTTTGAAAATGTAGAGACCCTTTTTTCGCTCGCCCGCCACCTCAGGCAGAAGATAGTTGTCGCCTATATCGATTTGGATGATTTCAAATTGATAAATGACCGCTTTGGTCACGAGGTTGGCGACCAGTTCCTGATCCAGATTGGCCACCGCCTGCTGCGTAAATGTAGTGATAATGACATTCTCGGTCGACTGGGCGGTGACGAATTTTTAGTCGCTCGCCTGTCGCCGGAAGATGACAGGGAGCAACGTGTTCGTCTGCAGCAGGTGAAACATCAGTTGCAGCAGCAAATTTGCGGCGACTATCACCTGGGCGATATTCATCTGTTTTATCCTGGTGCCAGTCTGGGCGTGGTGGAAATTGATCCGCTGGAGACTGATGTAAACTGTGCGCTTCATCTCGCAGACAGCGCAATGTACAAGGATAAAAAGCGTCAGGATAAAACCGCTTTTGTCGTACATTAACCCCTGCTATGCTGACTCGTCTTTAAATAACTCTGGTAGATAATCGTATGCGACTCGGTATTATTTTCCCTGTCATTATTTTCATTTCCGCTGTCGTTTTCTTATCCTGGTTTTTTATTGGCGGTTACGCTGCGCCTGGAGCATAACGATGAAAAAAACAACGCTTATTATGATTGGCGTGGCTATCATCGTGGTTCTGGGCACGGAACTGGGGTGGTGGTAACCAAAGAAAAAGGCCACTTATCAGTGGCCTCTATTGTCTTCATGTTTACTTAACTTTTGACTTTTCTATAGATAAACAGCACCACAATCGCACCGATAACCGCTACGACAAAACTGCCAAAGTTGAAACCATCAACTTTACCAAAACCAAAGAAGGTACTGATCCAGCCACCTACTACCGCACCGACAACCCCTAAGATGATGGTCATAAAGAATCCGCCGCCATCTTTACCCGGCATAATCCATTTTGCCAAAATCCCAGCGATAAGACCGAAAATCACCCATGAAATAATGCCCATAATATCCCTCACTTATGTTTTTAAGTTAACGATTCGCTCGTTGTATAAAAGCATAGCATAGCGCTGAAAAATTAAAATTTGTGATCGGTATCACCTGCTATTTTCATCTTTTTCTGATCTTTCATAAGGTTAAACCATTGGATGGCGACATTTTCCCTGACGTAGCTCGTCATTAATGTCGAATCGTCAGTCATTCTGCGTTACTCATTCGCCCTCAGTCCCTGCAATTACTGGGTTTTCACTTCTGGCACGATTTATGCTTAAACAGCCGGTCACTATGACAAATCGTAGTCCGCGATGCGTATCGCGCGGCTCCGTTTACAATTCGCGCTATTTCAGCATTTAACAGGTCTGTTATTGATGAAAAAAATCACCAGTGTATGCCCATACTGTGGGGCCGGGTGCAAGCTCAAGCTTGTTGTTGAGAATAACAAAATCATCCGCGCCGAGGCCGCAGAGGGTGTAACGAACCAAAATCAGTTATGCCTGAAAGGCTACTATGGTTGGGATTTTCTTAACGACACTCGCCTTCTGACTCCCCGTCTGACTCGCCCGATGATCCGTTATGAAAAAGGTGGAAAATTCACTCCCGTTAGCTGGGATGAAGCCATTCGTTACACCGCAAAACGCTTATCTGAAATCAAAAATACCTATGGCCCCCGCGCCATTATGACCACCGGGTCTTCACGTGGAACAGGGAATGAAACCAACTACGTGATGCAAAAATTCGCACGTGGCGTTCTCCATACCAATAATGTCGATTGCTGCGCCCGTGTCTGTCACGGCCCTTCCGTTGCCGGGTTACAGGAAACATTAGGCAATGGCGCCATGAGCAATTCCATCAGCGACATTGAAAACTCAAAATGCCTGCTGATCTTTGGCTATAACTGCGCCGACTCGCACCCGATCGTGGCTCGCCGGGTAATTAAAGCTCGCCAGAACGGCGCAAAAATCATTGTCTGCGACCCACGTCGTATTGAAACTGCTCGTATAGCTGACCAACATTTGCAGTTAAAAAACGGTTGTAATATGGCACTGGTTAACGCCTTTGGCCATGTCCTCATCGAAGAGCAACTCTACGATCGCGAGTATGTACAAAAGCATGCGGAAGGACTGGAAACATACTGGGAAACCGTGAAGGACTATGCGCCTGAAGCCGTTGAACATTTAACGGGTGTTCCCGCACAGCAGGTTCGTCAGGCGATGCGTACATTTGCCGCAGCGCCATCGGCAACCGTGATGTGGGGAATGGGCGTCACCCAGTTTGGCCAGGCCGTTGACGTGGTTCGTGGTTTGTCGAGCCTGGCGTTGCTGACCGGCAATCTGGGACGTCCTAACGTCGGCGTTGGGCCGGTGCGTGGGCAGAATAACGTGCAAGGCGCGTGCGATATGGGGGTACTGCCTAACCAGTTCCCTGGGTATCAGGACGTGACCGATTTCACCGTCAGGGAGAAATTCGCCAACGCCTGGGGCATTGACGTCAATCAGATGGATGACAAGGTTGGGACGCGCATCACCGAAGTTCCGCATCTGGCTATTGAAGGCAAAATTAAAGCCTACTACATCATGGGGGAGGATCCGTTGCAAACCGAGGCCGATTTAGGTCTGGTCCGCGAAGGGTTTAACGCGCTCGATTTTATTGTCGTGCAGGATATCTTCATGACCAAGACAGCGGAAATGGCCGACGTCCTCCTGCCGGCCACCTCCTGGGGCGAACACGGCGGCGTCTTTACCTGCGCCGATCGTGGATTCCAGCGTTTTGAAAAAGCGATTGAACCCTCAGGTGATGTCAAGCGTGACTGGGAGATCACCAGCCTGCTGGCCAGTGAAATGGGCTATCCCATGCGGTATCAAAGTAACCAGCAAATCTGGGATGAGATGCGCGAGCTGTGCCCGCTTTTCTACGGCGTAACCTATGAGAAAATGGGTGAAATGGGGCATGTTCAGTGGCCATGTCCGGAGCTCGATCACCCCGGCACACCTTACCTTTACGCGAACAGCCAGTTTGATACCGCCAATGGCAAAGGCAAACTGTTTGCCGCACAATGGCGAGCACCCGCAGAGGTTCCTGATGAAAAGTATCCGCTGGTCCTGTGTACCGTGCGTGAAGTTGGGCACTACTCCTGTCGTTCAATGACCGGCAACTGCGCAGCGCTGCAAGCCCTGGCAGATGAGCCTGGGTACGTGCAAATCAATACTCATGATGCAGAAAAACTGGGTATTCGTCATCGTGACCTGGTATGGGTCAGCTCGCGTCGTGGTAAGGTCATCAGCCGCGCCGATGTATCCGAGCGTATCAATGCCGGAACGGTGTATATGACCTACCAATGGTGGATTGGTGCGTGTAACGAGTTAACCCAGGATAACCTCGATCCTATTTCGAAAACGCCGGAAACCAAATATTGCGCCGTAAGTATTGAGCACATTAGCGATCAGGGATGGGCTGAAAAGTATGCCGCACAGACGTATAGCGACATGAAATCACGCTTGTGCGAGGCCATTGCGTAAGTCACCTCACTAACCGCCTGAGTCTGGTCATCCAGACTCAGGTATTTTCTCGTTACTTCGCCAGCTGTGGTTCACTAAAGCGAATAGCAGCAGATTCTTCCTGCTTATCCCGCTGCATAAAACCGAGGTTCATCAGGAACAATCCTACCATAAACGGGAGTTCATACAGCTCTTCAATGAGATCGCCGTACTGCGCGTTGTGCAAAAAGACAGGGGCCAGCAGACGATGGTGCTCTACCGTATCGGAGATCAAAAATGCGCAGGTGGTGATCGCTAACAGCCATAGCGGCAGCGGTTCATTGCGTAAGCGACGGGCAATATCCTGGCGTAAGCGTTTTGATATCAGGACAGGCAGAATAATCATTGCAATCAATACCACTGAGATAACTCTGAACAGAAGTTTAGGGTGCTCCGGGAAATAATCACGGCCCCAACTGGTACTGCGACCCAGCAACACCAACCACCACACAGCCGCCCAAAGCCAAAATTGTTTCTCGCCTTCAGGACGTGATAAAGGCCGGATGTAGCTGAGAGTAAAAAGCGCTCCAAACAGCAGCCATAACGCCTGACCATTCTCAATCCATCTGACGACAGTACCGTTGAGCAAAGGTAGATTCCAGTTCGCAGTGAACGGGATCGTTACGATGATCAGTCCAAGAATGAAAGTGGGTAATGTTAGTCGGGTATTCAGTTTCATAAGCGAGGTTCTGTATTGTGACTGTTTCACGATCATAACCCCTGTGAATGATCCAACATTAGCAATCAATGCGGATTTCTTAAGGTATTCTTAAGAAATCTTTTTCCGGATATTTCCAGGTTTAACACGGATAAAAAAACCGCGCGGCGTCGTCAAAACGCAGTGCGGTTATTAGATTAAAATTCAGCGCATTCAATCAGTAGGAGTAATTAACGCCTACCATCCGCACACTTCATGCTCATTCTCGGTATCGTATGAACGTACGGTATTGACCAGATCTTTAACAACTTCTGCTGCCACATCCGGCACCAGTAACGTCATCGGCGCTTCAGTTTCATAATCGACTGACACGCCATTGCTGTTATTGGTCACTGTTACGGTATAGGTTGCTTTGCCCATGATTTACTCCTTGCCGGTACGCACGACTTTTCGTTGATTCGCGCTCTCCATCAGAACTTCCGGGGCAACGAAAAAATCGATATTAAAGTAAGTGTCGTCGGTCATCACTTCGATGTTATGCCATTTTTCCGGTGGAAAAACACCAAACTGACCGGCTTCAATAACCATCACCTCTACGGGCTCCGGGCTATGTTCATCTGCGTATCCGAGATATTTGACCGCCCCCTGCATAACCGAAAGTCGAGGATAAACCCCGGCACGGGTTCCTTTATCAAGGTGGCGTTCGAAAATTCCGGCAGGTGCCGTTTCTTTGTTCCAGAATGGAGTAGAGCGTGTATGGATATGGTTCTGTGGAATTTGAAGCATTTTTCTTCCCTTTTCCAGTCGACAACCAGCGAGTTCTTACTGAACCGCTGCTGTACACAGGGTACGCCTCATAATATTCATTTGAAATACCATTTATTGGTTATAACAATACAATTATAAATGAATTGCAGGGTGTAATATTGAAGGCCCGCCGTAACCAACGGGCCAATGGCGTCACGACTGAAGCGTGGCCAGACAAGCGGCAAAACCAACAAAAATCAGACCAATAAGGGAATTACCCACTTTGGCCAGCTTTTTCTTCGTACGGATATACTGCGTCACGAACGCGCCGGAGAAAATAAGAAAGCTCAGGTAGAAAAAGCTCACTATCTCAAGCGTAATAGCCAAAATAAAGAATGACAGCCCTGAGTGCGGCGCATTGACATCAATAAACTGCACGAAGAACGAAACATAAAACAAAATAGCTTTAGGATTCGTCAGGCTCAGAATTAACGCACGTTTAAAAATAGCGCCAAACGGGACTTCTTCAGGCGAGGCATCGCTTGCTTTCGATTTCAGTGTTGCATACAGGATCTTCGCACCGAGGTACAGCAGATAAAACGCGCCAAGATAGCGAACGATGTTGAACAAAACGGGCGTTGTTTTGATCAATGCGGCAACTCCGGCATAGGCCAAAAACATTAACACGGCATCGCCGATAAACACACCGCTTGCGGCGAGATAACCGCCCTTCACTCCCCGACCAACGCTGTTCTTCAACACAAATATCGTATTTGGCCCCGGTACCAGCACGATAAAAATAGCCCCCACCAGATACGTCCAGTAATTCAGAACTCCATACTCTGCGAACACGTTAACCTCTTCCTGAAAAAACACATGCACTTGCTGCGAGACAATATGCTAACGAATGCATCGGGTGATGGAAAGAGAAGGTTATGAATTAAAAAACCCGCCACTGGTGACGGGTGTGTACAGATAAGGTTAGCCCGGATTAATGGTGCAGCATCTCATCCACAACCTCTTCTCCCTTCAACTGGTAAGGGTAGTAGGTAGGCCAGTTTTCCATCTCTTCAAGCAAAGCTGCCTGCGAGGTATTTCCCATAAAGATATGGAAGTGGCTCGATTTACGCGGCGCGATAATATGATCGCTGAATTGCACGTATTTAGGTGCTTTGCTGTTAGCGTCTTTACACTCAAACAGATAACGTACACCTTTCTTGCCTGACTTATAGTGCAGAATTTTATAACCGGCGTAGTCGTATTTACATGATGCAACCTGATTACCGGTGTGAAATTCCATTACGTCATTTTCGATGCCGATGGTGTCTACGTTGGTTGCATAACCTTTACGGTAGTAATCTTTAATTTGTTCTGCCGTTTTGCTTTTGTCTTTCTCCGCTTTCTTTTTGAAGACCGGATCAAGCTCGCCGCTGACCAGATACGGATAGACAGATTGCCACATGCCATCCCAGTCGGTCAGCGCCCTATTTTGCACCTGGTTATCATCAAAAACCCCTTCCGACGCCTTTTGTTCTGCTTCGCTCATCGGCGCACCATGGGAATGATGACCGTGCGCCATAACCGAACCACTGACTAAAAGCATCCCCAGAGCAATTGTCAGTTTATTAATACAAATAGCCAAAATTTCACCCTCAAATCATTTGCGAGTGAAATGTTATAATATAACGTATCAATTTAATCAATAGACCAGCTACAAGCCTCTATCTCATTTCACGTTACAATGAGTTTGCTGGAACAAAGCTGATCAAGCAGGGCCTGCTGATGGCTGATAATCAGCATAGCCAACGGTCGACGCTGGCATTCTTCAAGCAGCAGCGCCCAAATATCCCGTTGAATGGAAGGATCGAGCTGGGCGGTAATTTCATCAGCAATAAGAAAACGTGTCCGCGGGTCCAGCGCACGAAGTAAAGCAATTCGCGCCAGTTCACCGCCAGAAAGTTGTCCGGGGCGGCGAGTTAACCACTCTGGGTTGATGTGAAGACGGGTAAGCATTTCAGCATCCGGTCGCCAGGCATCATGAACCGCATCACCGGTGCTGCGTCGGGGGTTAAAAGTTAATTCCGGATGCTGTGGCACCAGTTGCACCGGGCAATACTGGTGCATCGGCAACGGTTGTTCATCAACCAGAATGTCACCCGAAGTTGGTTTCTGCCAGCCCGCCAGCACGCGTCCCAGCGTCGTTTTGCCCGTCCCACTTGGCGCACAAATCCCAATACGTTCTCCAGGGTGTAGAGAGAAGGTCAGATTTTGCCACAGAACCTTTTCTCCCTGACGGATTGTTACATCACGACAGCACAACATCGCGCTCTCCAAAAAGTTGATTTCTTTCAGGCAGCGCCCGCCATTGTCGTTGCAGATGTTCGCTAATCTCTCCGCGTAACAGCTGTTCCCGGCTGACGTTATCCGACACCCTTCCCTGATGCAGCGCGACAATACGATCCGCATGGCGGGCCGCCAGCGTGAGGTCATGCGTTACCCATAAAACGCCAGCCCCTTGCTCACATTGCTCACGCAACTGTTCAAGGAGTTGATTAGCCAGAGGTGCATCAAGCCAGGCGGTAATTTCATCCGCCAGAATATAGCGAGCCTGACTCAGAGACGCATGACAGGCCAGGACACGTTTCGCCATACCGCCTGAAAGCTGGCGCGGAAAAGCATCTAATACGCGACTTTCCAGTCGGCTACGCTGGAGCAATCGTTCAATATTTCCGGCATTCCATTGCTGGCCAGAAAGCTGGCATGCCCTGCGCAGATGCTTTTCAATCGAGAGCAGCGGGTTAAGCGCCTGAACGCCTTGCGGGACATAGCTGAAGGTATTGCCACGACATTGGCGAATATCATCGCTGTTCAGCGTTTTGCCCTCCAGCGTGATAGTGCCCTGGAAGCGCAAATTCTCCGGTAAGAGATCGAGCAGGCATTGCAGCAGCAGGCTCTTACCCTCCCCGCTTCCTCCCACTAACGCCACCATTTGACCCGGTACCACGTCGAAAGAGATATCCTGCAACAGCGAAGACCAGTTTCTCGCGCCGTACCAGCGATAACGCGCCACCTCCAGCGAGACCTGTCTTAAACTCAACATGCGTCACCTCGTAACCATAAACGATGTACCGCCCTTGCGAGCTGATCGAATAACATCACCAGACTGAACAGCATCAGTCCCGGAAACAGCACCAACCACCAATCGCCATGACTGATAAATCTCAGCGCATCCGCCAGCAGCAGTCCCAGTGACGGTTCATGCGGTGCCAGCCCAAAACCGAGGAAGCTTAACGCCGCACTGTGCAACACCGCGTGGGGAAACATCAGCAGTGTTCCCGTGAGCCATTGAGGTAATAAGGCGGGTAGATAGTGATGTCGCCAGCAGTAAAAATGTCCGTGTCCCAGACGCCAGGTCAGCGTCAAGTAGTCACTGTGGGCCACGCGCTGCGCTTCAGCACGCAGGATCAGCGCCAGACGCGGCCAGTGGGTCAGCGCAACCGCCATAATCACGCCGTTTTTCCCGCCGCCCAGCGTAAAGCAGATCAAAATGAGCAACAGCAGATGCGGCATCGACAGCATGGCATCAGTAATCAGACGCATAAGCACATCCAGACGCGGATGTATGCGCGAAACCGCCGCCATCACTAACGCAATGAAACCGCTGCACAACGCCGCACCAATACCAATTTGCAGACTGGTTAACGCGCCCTGAAAGCAACGGATCCACAGATCGCGCCCGAGGTTATCGGTGCCAAACCAGTACAGCGCATCAGGCGGAAGATGACGGGCAAGCAGATTAACGCTCAACGGGTTATCCAGCATTGCGGCACCATACACTGCAATGAATAACAGGCAGCTAAAAGAGAGCAAAAGACGAATCAGCGTCGGCGTCGGGTTATAGAGCATCAGGTCGTTCCAGAGCACGGTTCAACATACGGACAAGCCAGGTAGACAGCGAGTTACCAATAAACACCAATACGGTACTGAACAATACAATTCCCATCAGTAACGGCAGATCTCCACGTAATCCAGCATCAATAGTGGCCTGCCCCAGTCCCGGGTAAGCAAAGACTTTTTCGGCCAATAATGCGCCTCCCAACAGCTCCCCCAGCGAGGCAAACTGCAAACACAGCGCAGGCGTAATTGCATGACGCAGAACCTGATGGCGTAACAGTGACCAGCCTTTATCTCCCTGAGAACGCGCAAAACGGACAAAATCGCTCTTCATCACGCTGGCGATGCTTTCCCGTGTATGAAGCGTAATTTGTCCCAATCCCAGCAAACTGAGCGCGCAAACGGGAAGCACCAAATGGCGCAGACGCTCAGTCAGCGTCGCCATATCGCCGCTGTTGCCCGGCTCCCACGCGCAGCAGACCGGAAATACCGGCCAGCGCACGGCAAATAACGCCAGCAACAGCATGCCAATCCAGAAGGTCGGCAGCGAAGAAAGCAGATAACTGAGGCGACAGATTGCTTTATCCGGCCAGCGATTCAGGTAGCGACCCGCGACAAACCCCATTGCCGTTCCCAATATGCCAGAGAGCAGCCACGCGCCACCAAGCAGCGCAAACGAGGTAGAAAAGCGTTCCTTGATCACGCTGGCAACCGGTGCGTTAAACAACATTGAATAGCCGAGATCGCCCTGTAATACACGGACAAACCAGTGACTAAAACGCTCCCATAGCGGTTGGTCCAATCCCCAGCGAGCCGCGATACGCGCATATTGCTCCGGCGGCACATGCAAGAGATCGTTGCCGATATAAGCCCGAATCGGATCGACCGGAGAAAAGCTGAGCAGCACAAAAGTGCCAGCCGCAACCAGCACTAATAACACTATCAGCCGTAGAAAATGGCCCACAACAGACTTCATCAACGGCAGGTCCAGGTCCATTCGTCCAGATTATTGAGCAGTGACCAGCTACCGTGAATCTCCGGTGCGCCTTTACCTAAGTCAATACACGGATTTGCCAGGTAGGTATGCTGAATATTCAGCAGCCATGCCCAGGCAGCATCGCCCTGCACGCCAGCCCCTTGCTTGCCATCCCACTCAACTTGTTGCCAGAACGGCAACGCTTTTTGCCAGTCCGGAGCGTCAATTGCCTGTTTAAGATGCTGCTCAACGACAGGATTGCTGTAATAGCCTGGATTGTAGTATTCCACGCCCGCAGCCTGATTACTGTAGTGATGGAAAAGCTCCATCGGATCCAGACTTCCCCAGCCAAACAGCGTCGGGTTGGCATGCATATGCCGCTCAACAGTTTCCCAGCTCCCGGATTGCAGAGAAATCTGAATACCCACTGGCTCCAGCATCGCACGTACGGCTTCGGCTAAATCCCGGCGTGTACTGTCACCGCTGGCGTACCACAACGTTAAGCGAGCCTCTTTACCGTCCTTCACACGTACGCCGTCTTTACCCACCTTCCAGCCGGTTTCTTCCAGAATCGTTCGCGCTTTTTCGCTATCGCCATCTTTGAACGCAACTGATTGTCCCTGCCATGGCAGACCCTGAACCGCGCTATACGCCGGAATCGCATGACCTTCCATGACCTGATCGGCAAGCTGCTTACGGTCGATGGCGTAGTTGATGGCGCGCCTGATGGCAACATCGGCAGTGATATCGTTCCCAATCGGATAGCCATTGGCGTCTTTTTTACCTGCAGGAACCATCGGGAACACAATGCCCCGGTTTTCCACGCTGTCGCGTACCCAAAGTTTCAAATTTTTCTGCTGAGGAGCGACCGCCATCGATGGCGCGATACGTACGAGTCCCAGTTGGCCGCTGCGCGCTGCGGCATAAGCGTTATCTTCATCAAGGAAGACAAACACCAGCTTACTGAAATCATTTTTCTTACCGGCATACCAGGGGTTAGCCTCAACGATCAACTGCTGCCCCGGCTGAAAACTCACCAGTCGATACGGACCCGCGCCAATCGGATTTTTAGCGAATGTTTTTTCGTCATACCGTTTTTGCGGAACAATTCCTAATGAACCCAGCACGTTCACAAAGGTACTTTGCGGGCTACGTAACGTAATTTCTACCGTGCGGTTATCTTTCAGACTGGCATGGGTGAAGTTCCCCATATCAATTTTGCCGCCGCTTTTTGCTGCTTTGTTATAGGTGAACACCACGTCTTCAGCGGTTAGCGGCGAACCATCAGAGAATTTAAGGTCAGGTTTTAACGTCAACGTCCAGGTTTTGCCGTCTGCGCTGGTCTCTACTTTTTCCGTCAGCAGGTTTCCCCAGCTCATATCTGCATTTTGTTTTAATAATGGTGCATGCAAAAGCAGATAGCTGCCATGACTCCAGCCCAGCATCGGGTCAAAACCTTCCGTTGGCTCCGGTCCAATTGCCAGTTTTAACGTCTGCCCTTCGCTCGCATTTTGCGCGGCGAGAAGTGGTGAGGTTAATGCGAGAGTCAATGCGCACGTAAGCAGTGCCAGCTTGCCTTTGATCATTATGTTATCCAGATTTACGTTATTTTTATGCTGCATAACGATTTACAGTCGTTAAGCAGTCTCCTGGGGAAGGGATTATGGCGGACAGAAATGACGAAAAAAATGATGCGGCGCAGAAAAGTATGACGATTTTCTAAAATTATCATACTTTTTTCTGATACTCCGTTATGAGTACGATGTGAATCTCAGAATATAGATTAATCCCTCGCCATTTATTCAAAGAATATTAATCCCTATCTAATAATTACCCATGCGGACTATTTACCCTCCCCACTATTCCCTTATCTAAAATTCATGACAATTTATGTATATTTATTCAAAAAAAACACCAGAAGTGACAAGTTATGTAAATTTGTAATGATAATTATTTGTATTATCATTACGATCACTTATCTTACTGCCTTTGATTTTTAACAAAGGAAGTTTGACTATGCGTTTAAAACCTGTTGCCTCTGTCGTTCTGTCCTGTTTAGGATTTTCCAGCCCCCTGGTATTTGCTGAAGATGTCATGGTGGTAACCGCTTCCGGTTACGAAAAGAAAATCACCAATGCCGCCGCCAGCGTCTCTGTTATTTCGCAGCAAGAGTTACAAACCAATAAATATAATGACTTAGGTGAAGCCCTGCGTTCTGTTGAAGGGGTAGATGTTGAAAGCAGCACCGGTAAAACTGGCGGTCTGGAGATCAGCATCCGTGGCATGCCCGCCAGCTATACCTTGATCCTGATTGACGGTATTCGTCAAAACGGCAGCAGCGACGTGACGCCAAACGGCTTCTCTGCCATGAATACCAGCTTTATGCCCCCGCTGGCGGCAATCGATCATATTGAGGTTATCCGCGGCCCGATGTCGACGCTTTATGGCTCCGACGCAATCGGTGGCGTGGTGAATATCATCACCAAAAAAAGCACCGATAAATGGAGCACTTCCATCAATACCGGCGTTAACCTGCAAGAGAGTAATAAATGGGGTAACAGTACGGTCGCCAACTTCTGGTCAAGCGGCCCGTTAATCGCGGGCGTACTGGATATGCAGGTTCGGGGGAGCACAACCCAGCGTCAGGGTTCCAGCGTCACTTCGCTGAGCGATACCTCTTCCACCCGCGTACCTTATCCAACCGAGTCGGAAAACTACAATATTGGCACGCGATTCGACTGGAAAGCCAACGAAAGCAATACGCTGTGGCTGGATCTCGACTCCGCCAGACAGCGTTATGACAACGATGACGGTCAGTTGGGTAACCTGACGGGAGGTTATGATAAAACGCTGCGCTATGAGCGTAACAAAGTGACCCTCGGCCACGATACAGCCTTAACGTTTGGCACCTGGAAATCCTCCCTCGGCTGGAATGAGACCGAGAACAAAGGCCGACAACTGGTCTCCTCCGCACTCACACCAGAGAACGCAGGTCGGGCCGGTGACGCGCGTGAACTGAAGAACACCAACGTCATACTAGACTCAGTGCTACTGACACCATTAGGTGATTCGCACCTCTTAACCCTTGGCGGGGAATACTGGGATGCACGAATGAAAGATGGTGTGGTGCTGGCCAATACCGGCGAGACGTTCCACCAAAAAACGTGGGCAGCCTATGCGGAAGATGAATGGCATATTCTCGATTCGCTGGCCTTAACCGCAGGAACACGCTATGAGCATAACGATGTCTTTGGCGGTCATCTCAGCCCACGAGCCTATATGGTCTGGGATGTTTCCGACGAATGGACGCTCAAAGGCGGCGTAACGACAGGTTATAAAGCACCATCACTGAGCCAGTTGCATAACGGGATCAGCGGCGTAACCGCACAAGGAACGGTGAATACGGTCGGGAACCCGGACCTCAAACCTGAGGAAAGCATCAGCTACGAAACCGGGCTGTATTACGAGAACAACGCCGGGCTTAACGCCAACATTACCGGCTTCTATACTGAATACAAAAATAAAATTGTCTCGTATTCTATCGATGATAATACCAACAGTTATACCAACAGCGGCAAGGCGAGGACCGATGGCGTTGAATTTGCCAGCACCTTCCCTCTATGGTCGGATGTGCTGACCTTATCTCTCAACTACACCTACACTCAGAGCAAGCAAAAAGATGGTGACAATAAAGGCGCGCCGTTAAGCTATACACCAAAGCATATGGCTAACGCCCGTCTGAACTGGCAGGCAACGGAAGATATGAACGCCTGGCTGAGCGCACGTTATCGCGGTAAGGCCCCACGCTTCACGGAAAATTACGACAATCTCAGCGCAGTACAAAAAGCCGTCTATGACGATAAAGGTGCTAATTTAAAAGCCTGGACCGTCCTGGACATGGGAATGTCTTACAAACTGACCAAAGATCTGACACTTAATACGGCAGTTAATAACGTGCTGGATAAAGACTTTAGCGAGGTTAAACTTTACCAGGTGGGCCGTAATAGCACCTACGCAGGTGATTATTATCAGACTGCACAATCCACCACCGGATACGTAAACCCGAGTCGTAACTACTGGGTATCGTTAAACTATCAGTTCTAATGTTGTTTTCCCTTCCTGACGGACTGGAATTGATAGCCCGTCAGGAATTATGTTACATCAAATAACAGGCGGATGATGTTATAAAATCGCACTCTTTATAAGGATATGATTAAAACACTCTCAGCCACCTGTAACTAAAAGTAACTAATTTTCATGTTAAATTCTTACCAGGCAAGAACACCAGAATCAGATTTATTCACACAACAAATGCCTGGATTTTAAAAATCGAAAAACAAAAGCCAACATCATCATATTTTTCTGAGTTACCAGACCTTACCCTCAAAAAAACATTTATCAAAATAATAATAAAAATACATTCACATAATCAATTCTTCAAGTTTGAAAAACAAAAAGAAACATCTTCTTTGATTTGGAACGGATACTCAATGTTATTATTTCAAAAATAACATCCACGGTAACCGCCATGCTCATCACACACGAAATACTTAATGGAATAATGGGTGAAAGAGTTTCCGATGATTGTATTATTTACTTGTCTGGACCTTCATCATTAGATACGCCCCTTGAGATAATGCGTAGTAAAAGCTGCATTTGCGTAAATGGTAGCGCAGGCTATTTAATTAACAACAATATCCCTGTATTTCTTTATGTTGTTTGTGACGGTTCTTTTTATGAAAACAATAAAGAATTATTTTATAAGTATTCCGCCTATGCTCAGCATACCTTTATTAGTGAAGATGTTATTAAAAGAGCTGATTCAACAGAGGCAGGGAACTTGCTCAACACATGTTTTCTGTTAAAGGACATTTGCAAATCCAGAGGTGGTATCGGTAGAAAGATTCGCTATAAAATAAAAACAATGACTAACAGGAATCTCCGAATTAAATGCTCTGCATTCAGAAAAGTGAAAACAATCGCATTTTCAACTGATGTAACACATGGTCATTTTGGTAGTGCTACAGTCGCATTTAGCGCGTTACAAATAGCCATTAGTCTAAAATTTGAAAGAATAATTTTTTCAGGTTTAGATTTGAAAGGTGGCTGTAAACGGTTTTACAATGAAGTTAACGCTCAACCCACGACTCTACCTGCTGATCTTAGCTTTATATTAAGGTCATTTTCTTATGTAAGTAGCCACTATGACAGTAAGATCTACAATCTTTCTCCACAAACAGCTATTCCCTACGATGTTATTCCATTCATCAATACAGAAGAAATAGCTTGTTCCGCCTCCTACTAGCAATACACCAACGGTGAGAATATTTAAACAATTAATACAGAAACACCCCTTCTTGCGCCATGAGATACAATGCCAAAACAATAACCCCGACGATACCGCCTAAAAACAGTACTGCGGCAATCGCAAGCTGGTTGCGGTTTGCGTACTTCGTATTGTCTCGCACATCCAACTTTTTTTTCGCCGCTCTGTGACTTGAATCACGCTCCATCGCGAATGTTATATCTGCCATGCCATTATCCAGTTGCTGTATATGAAAACACAAATAACCACCACATCAATAAGGGTATAGGTTTTACATAACAGAATCTGAGATTTGTCTCACGATAAAGATAATCGTCGGATTTTTACTCCCGAAGCAGATTTCATGCTCCCTTTTCATCAATAAGGTTATCCTGTATTTATTCGACAAAAACCTTCACTTTAGGCTTTGCCAGCAGAATCATGACGAACTCAGTGAAGGTTACTGGTTTATAGAAATAGTACCCTTGCAGGAAAACAATGTTGTTTTTGTTGAGATAATCGAGCTGAGCCTTCGTTTCAACTCCTTCTGCAACGATGCTTAAAGACAGCTTGCGCGCCAGGTCGAGAACACAATCCAAAATTCGGGTTGAATCGGGAAGCTCATTAACCCTTCCCACAAAGCTCTGATCGATTTTAATGTAATCAATGTGCAGGTCATGCAAATAAGAAAGCCCAGAATAGCCCGTACCAAAATCATCAAGCGCAATCACAAAGCCATTTTCATGCAGGATATTGAGCCTCTGCACAAGTTCTTCATCTACATGTAATGGCTCACGCTCAGTAACTTCAATCACCAGGTTGAGATCATGGCGGCTGAAGCTATCTTTGAATTTCAGACACTCTTCAACAAATGTAGGGGAAGTGATATGGGATGCGCTGAAGTTAATACCAACATGGAATCCAGATGGCAGTTTGCTGGCAATGGCGTTCATATTCGCCGCAACCTGCCTCATCAGACTTTGAGTTAGTGGCACTATCAGGCCTGATTTTTCGGCGACGGGAATGAAGGAGGCAGGAGAGATATATCCGGCTTTTGGATGTTTCCATCGGGCCAGTACTTCAACACCGCGTAACGTCCCTTCACGACCATTTACGATAGGTTGATAAAAAGGCACGATCTCTCCTTTTACTATCGCTCTGCGCAACGTTTCTTCTGGGGTATCGTTCTTATTTAGATATTTATCAATGGCATAAGCGGCTGCGAAAGATATTAACAGGATAAAAACCAGAATCCCTGAACCTTGTGTAACCAGCCTTTTTGCACTAAACAATGGCGGTTCATTATAAATAATGCTGAACGGATACTTTGCGGAATTCACCTGACCAGACATCTGTGAGCTTGCTGTAACGGTTTCCACATCGCCCAATAAACCAAGCACTTCGTCACCTACGAGTAGTGAATATGTCACCCCCTTTAACGGAACATTCAATGCTCCACGGATATGCACCCCGCTAATGGTGACAATGATGTGGTTGGTTTGAAAACGAGTTTGATACAGCAGAACGGGTATCTCATTTTCCGTATTTCTTGCGGGAGTAAGCAGCAAATTTGTATCAGCAATCACCGGAATTTGCTTAAGCAAGATCCGATTACCTGGCAGTGACGTACACCAAAGCTTCCCCTGTCGGATAATGATCAGCGTTCGCAAATGAGGGCGAAGTGCAGCTTCAGTTCCAAGTTGGTATTGACCCTCCAGATCGCATTTTTTTTCGGCGATGTGCATAGCGGTTCGAGTTGCCTGGAAAGCTTCATCCAGTATGTTATCCATATTTTTCGCGGCATATCTGGCTCCTCCAAGGGTTTCTGTCGAAGAGGAATACCAAAGCTGCATATTAAGAATAAAAACACCGATCAAAAAAAGACACACCGCAGCGGTTACCGGTAAAAGTACTTTGCGCATTCTCATGTCCCGTGGCGAAAACTGATCAGTCGTTGCGATGAGCATTGACGTGTTCTAGTTTATCTCTACAGAGCATGGTAGATAGAATCAAAAGTCGCCATGCGCCCAGTCACACTTCCAAAGCCACAACATAAGAAATTGATTTTTATATAAAATTAACCCTGAAAAGATCATAACAATAATGACATCCCTCCTTCCGATTTTGCTATCATATGAATGTACTAATAAGAGGTAAGCAAATGAAAATCTTTATCACTGACAATGAAGGGAATCTCATTCCTGTTGACGGAAAAAGCGTCGTGATCGAATTGAATAGCGGCGGAACTATTGAGATCGCCGAGGAGTACAGTCGGGACGATGTTCCTGAAGGTATTAATCTGTGGGGAGGACGAGAACCTTCCCCTTCACTCTCATTCGAGGAAATTAAAGCTCGAACAGAAGGCCTTGGTGTTTACCCCATTGCAGCCAATGCCCTGCACGTATTCCCATACAAACTTTCATCAAAAGAATGATTGCATTCAGCAGGCGAAGCGTTTTTCTCAAACCAAAGTAAGGCCATTGTTATCATAAATACCTCTGGCCTTGGGGGGAGTCAACTCGCTAATATCTGTTACTTCTGATTGCAGTCCATACTGGCGCTGCATTATTTCATCACTATATACAGAAAAAAATACGCTTTTGAGAGTGATTCCTGAGCATAAGCATTTGAATAATTAATAAATGATTATAATGTTAAGAAAATAAGCACTCAAGACAGTATGTACGTGGTCTAAAATATTAATCGTCATCATAATGCTTATGCTTCTTGCGATCACTCATAGACTCTTTAAAAGCATCTGCTTGTGTATTAGCAGCCTGCAGTCGACTCATGTTAGCACTGTAATTATTCCAATATTCTTTTTCTTCGTGATAACAAACATCACGGCTAATTCCCTTCGCTTCGCACTTTGCTAAGCGTTGTTCTTCTGATACGCAACCAGACATCAAAGAAACAGTAGAAAACGCAACCAGTATTATCATTAATTTATTCATATAGTAAGTTACATACATAACAAGGAGTCATGCTTTGAATTTTATTTCTCAAACATGTCGCCAAGATAAAAACAGAAAGGTAATAAAAAATCAATCGAGAAAAATGTTCTTTTTTGGACATTATTAATATTCAGGATAATAAATTATCATAACATGTTGATAAAAATGGATTTAACATTAGAGTAAAACAACATTAAAACGCACCATCTTTAATATACTCCCAATATTTTCTTGTTTTTAAAACGACTGTTTTACATATAATAATTAATAACATACAAACTCCACTCAATTATATTTAGTTCTCATGCCCGAATCGGTTTAAATAAATATTGAAAGATATGGATATCTTTTATCAATAAATAGAATTGTAATGACAAAGATAAAAATTAAATCTTTAGTGCTATTAAAATGAGTTTAATAGTCTAAGTTCCAGGAAAGCACTTTGCAGGTAAAAAAACGGGAACCAATCGGTTCCAATTCTTATACAACCCAGAATCTGGATTACATGTTTTCGATGATCGCGCCTTCCATACCTTTAACAATTAAGTCAGCCGCTTCGGTCCAACCCATGTGGCGCAGCATTACATTGCTAAAATCATAGCAATCATTTGATAAAGTTGAAATTATCATCCTCTCTACTTTCAAATCAGCCAGTAGCTACCATTTTAAACTCATTGATTATCTAAACTTTGATTTTAGTTTTGGGGAAGAGTTTTCGCCAAGAATCCAAGTTTTTCACGCCAGCTCATTCAACACACTACCGCTAATGGCAAGCCTCGATGGTAAAGCTGTTGCTGCCGCAGAGGTCCGATTTGAGCGAAAACCGGACGCCCGCATAGCGTGAACAGACATCCGGTATTTTGAAGTGGCAGATTACTTAATCTGCTTACCCGTTTCGTCAATGACCTTCTCGCCATCCTCTTTGGTAAACGCTCCTTTCTGACCTTCCGGTAGGATATCCAACACTATTTCTGAAGGGCGGCAAAGACGAGTGCCAAGCGGCGTAACGACTACCGGCCGATTAATCAGGATCGGATGTTGAAGCATGAAATCAATCAACTGCTCATCACTAAATTTCTCTTCATCAAGACCCAGGTGTTCATAAGGCTCAACATTCTTACGCAGTAATGCACGCACCGTAATTCCCATATCTGAAATAAGTTGAATCAGCTCATCACGGGTCGGTGGCGTATCGAGATAATAAATTATCGTTGGTTCGTTGCCGCTGTTACGGATCATCTCCAGCGTGTTGCGAGAAGTGCCGCAGGCAGGGTTATGATAGATGGTAATGTTGCTCATATCTGTATCTCATTACAAAGTGATGGAGAGCCGCAACGCCAGCGCGGCCAGAGTGACAAACAGCACGGGCAGAATCATGATAATACCCGTGCGGAAGTAATATCCCCAGGTAATCGTTATATTTTTCTGGGCAAGCACATGCAGCCAAAGCAGGGTTGCCAGACTGCCAATCGGGGTGATTTTCGGACCTAAATCGCAGCCAATCACGTTGGCATAAATCATTGCCTCTTTGACGATGCCAGTCGCCGTGCTCCCGTCAATCGCCAGTGCGCCAATCAGCACCGTCGGCATATTGTTCATCACCGACGACAGGAACGCGGTCAGGAAGCCGGTGCCGAACGTTGCTACCCATAACCCCTTTTCTGCCAGTAGGTTCAGCACGTCAGACAGATACTCCGTAAGCCCTGCATTGCGCAGGCCATAGACCACCAGGTACATACCCAACGAAAAAATAACGATCTGCCATGGCGCACCGCGGAGGACTTTTCCGGTGTTGATGGCATGACCTCTTTTCGCCACTATAAACAGTATTGCTGCGCCACTAGCCGCTATCGCACTGACCGGGATCCCCAGTGGCTCCAGAACAAAGAAACCGACAAGCAGCAATAACAGGACAATCCAGCCCGCCCTGAACGTTGCCGGATCCTTTATCACACTGGCAGGCGTCTTCAGCAGCGAAACGTCATACGTCGCCGGAATGTCCCTGCGGAAGAAGAGATGCAGCATGACCAGAGTGGCCGCAATCGCTGCCACATCTACGGGGATCATAACGGAGGCATACTGCGTAAAGCCCAGACCGAAAAAGTCCGCCGAGACGATATTCACCAGGTTAGAAACAATTAGCGGCAGGCTGGCCGTATCTGCAATAAATCCTGCAGCCATGACAAACGCCAATGTCGTGCCCTGGCTGAATCCCAGTGCGAGCAGCATCGCAATTACAATCGGCGTTAGGATCAGCGCAGCGCCGTCATTGGCAAACAACGCAGCAACAGCGGCACCAAGCAAGACTATCCAGGTAAACAAAAGGCGGCCACGTCCGTTACCCCAGCTGGAGACGTGCAGTGCGGCCCATTCAAAGAAGCCGGACTCATCAAGCAACAGGCTGATGATAATGACCGCAATAAATGCCGCTGTCGCGTTCCAGACGATATTCCAGACAACGGGAATATCAGCGATATGGATGACTCCGGTTCCCAGCGCCAGCGCAGCTCCAATACTCGCGCTCCAGCCAATACTCAGGCCTCTGGGTTGCCAGATAACCAGTACCAGCGTCAGTAAAAATATACTCCCTGCCAAAAACATTTCAGACTCCGTTATATATGATTATGTAAATATGTTTTCCTGCCTCAGCAGGAGGTACAGGCCGACTTTGCCAACCATTCCCGCACATCCTCCCGAAGGCACAGCCAGGATGTCGTGATTGTCTCAGCGGCCCACGCCGGAATATGAGGTGACAGACGATAGTGGATCCATTTCCCTTCCCGACGATCAAGAACAAGCTTTGCCTCGCGCAGGACGGCCATATGGCGTGATATTTTGGGCTGTGATTCGGCGGTAGCTGCACAGATATCGCACACGCACAGTTCTCCGGACTCCCGCAGAAGCATGACAATGGCGAGACGTGTTTCATCTGACAGGATTTTGAAAAGCTGAACAGGTTGTAGCATTTTTCTCTCCGCTCCCTTTAGAATACACATATGGTAAATCATATGTATCAACTTTGAAATCATCTGCTCTCTCTGGAGGAGAAAAATGGAACAATTTCCTGCCCTGAATACTGCATGCTTTGATCAACACATCGCTGAACGCCTGAACGTGCAGGAGCCACCACGGATTCTGATCCTGTATGGTTCAGTGAGAGAGCGCTCCTACAGCCGCTTTGCCGCGGAGGAAGCCGGTCGCCTGCTGACGGCGATGGGCGCGGAGGTGAAACTGTTTAACCCCTCCGGTTTACCCCTGCCGGATGATGCGCCGGACACGCATCCCAAAGTCACCGAGCTGCGCGGTCTGGTCAGATGGTGTGATGGGATGGTGTGGAGTTCTCCGGAACGGCACGGTGCTATGAGCGCAGTCATGAAGGCGCAGATTGACTGGATCCCCTTAAGTGAAGGAGCGATTCGTCCTTCGCAGGGCAAAACACTTGCAGTAATGCAGGTCTGCGGTGGTTCACAGTCCTTCAATGCCGTGAACCAGATGCGTATACTTGGTCGCTGGATGCGGATGTTTACGATCCCCAACCAGTCCTCTGTAGCCAAGGCATGGCAAGAGTTCGACGAAAACGGACGAATGAAACCTTCTTCATGGTATGACCGCATCGTCGATGTAGCCGAGGAGCTGTTTAAAATCACGCTGCTGCTTAAGGGACAAACCAGTTATCTTGCAGATCGTTACAGCGAGCGAAAAGAGAGTCATCAGGAGCTTTCATCCCGTGTCAATCAGGACAAAATATAACGTATGTTCTTCGTGAATCCATACTGCATGAGCTTACCAATGTCCGCTTTGGCAGATTGATTATGCCGGATGATCTCTAAATGTGAACGGCACGATTATGCGGGCTACTTACAATTGCACATATCAGCAATGAGCCATCGCAGGCAGTAAGTGACGCATCCACAACAAACAGCGCCCCCTGAAGTATTCCTTCCCTGAAATGTGAACGCGATGCCCGCATAAAATAAGTCGCTGCGGGCTGGCTGATTAGTTGCTGATCGAGGGAGATTCGTGTTTCAACATAATCTGCCGCAGGTGAAGGAAAGCCCATGTTTATGCCCTCTCTTGAATACCGGATAAAAAATACAGCACAAATACTGTATATCCATCCAGCAATGAAGCGATAAGCAATGTTCGTGGAACTCGTTTATGACAAAAGGAATTTTGATGGTCTGCCCGGTGCAAAAGATATCATTCTGGGCGAATTGACCAAGAGGGTTCACCGGATTTTCCCCGACGCTGATGTCCGGGTTAAACCGATGATGACATTGCCGGCGATCAACACTGACGCCAGCAAGCACGAGAAGGAACAGATAAGCCGTACTGTCCAGGAAATGTTTGAAGAGGCTGATATGTGGCTGGTTTCAGATTAAGTGCGTTCGATTCATCTTCCTTTACCCTATCCCGCCCAACTGTATTCTGCTGCTATACGCAGATAGCTGTCACAGCCGGGATTAAGTGCAGCAGTCAGTAATTCATCTGTGTTGAGGCCTGATTAAGCCGTATCGCGGTTAAATAGCCAAGGAACCTTAAATGGAGAAGCATTGATGGAGTGGGTAAACGCGTTGATGAGCCATTTCGCGCTTCATCCTTTCAGCCTGTGGGGCCTGCTTTTTGGAATAGCATTCGCAAAATCTACGTTCCTCATTTCAGCTGTATTACCGCCAGCATCTGTTATGTTGGTTGCTGTAATTTCCGTCGGCAAGGCGACTATTGCGCCATGGGAAGCGGGAATTGCTGTAATGATTGGCGCATGGTGCGGGACAATTGTTAATTATCACCTTGGAATGATGATGGGACATCTACCCTGGCTGGCACGCATCATGTCGCGTCATGCCGATACAGTAGTACGGGTTCGACGCCGGTTGCAAAACAGTTCTGTACCGATACTTTTTACTTCGCGCTTTATTGCCGTGCTGCGTTACATTGTGCCATTAGTTGCTGGAATGTTGCATCTTCATCCAGTGAAAGTGTATGCAGTCAGTCTGATCTCTGCGGCGACCTGGTCAGCGCTTTATGTCGGAGGCTTTAGTCTCGTTTTGCCTTTTTTTAGCTAAACCAGACATAAATAGACCACAACAAGCCCTGATCCCCCCTGGTACTGGGCGGATAAAATGACAGGGAAAGAATTTATCAGGCACAAAAAAAACGGGAACCAATCGGCTCCCGTTCTCATACAACCCAGAATGTGGATTACATATTTTCGATGATCGCGTCACCAAACTCTGAACATTTCAGCAGCTTAGCGCCGTCCATCAGACGTTCGAAGTCATAGGTTACAGTCTTGGCGTTAATTGCGCCTTCCATACCTTTAACAATTAAGTCAGCCGCTTCTACCCAACCCATGTGGCGCAGCATCATTTCTGCAGACAGAATGATAGAACCTGGGTTCACTTTATCCTGACCTGCATACTTCGGTGCAGTACCGTGGGTTGCTTCGAACAGTGCGCATTCGTCACCGATGTTTGCACCCGGCGCGATACCAATACCACCAACCTGTGCGGCCAGCGCATCGGAGATGTAGTCACCGTTCAGGTTCATACATGCAATCACGTCATACTCAGCCGGGCGCAGCAGGATCTGTTGCAGGAACGCATCGGCAATGACGTCCTTAACCACGATCTCTTTACCGGTTTTCGGGTTCTTGATTTTCACCCATGGACCGCCATCGATCAGTTCGCCACCAAATTCTTCACGCGCTAACTGGTAACCCCAGTCTTTGAACGCGCCTTCGGTGAACTTCATGATGTTGCCTTTGTGTACCAGGGTAACTGAATCACGATCGTTGGCGATGGCGTATTCAATCGCTGCACGTACCAGACGTTTAGTCCCTTCTTCAGAACACGGTTTGATACCAATACCGCAATGTTCCGGGAAGCGTATTTTCTTCACACCCATCTCTTCGCGCAGGAATTTAATCACTTTCTCAGCATCGGCAGAGTCAGCTTTCCACTCGATACCCGCGTAGATATCTTCGGAGTTTTCACGGAAGATGACCATATCGGTCAGTTCAGGATGTTTAACCGGGCTTGGTGTACCCTGATAATAACGCACCGGACGCAGGCAAACATACAGATCAAGTTCCTGACGCAGAGCTACGTTCAGAGAGCGAATACCGCCGCCAACAGGGGTGGTCAGAGGGCCTTTAATGGCAACACGATATTCACGAATCAGATCTAAGGTTTCAGCAGGCAGCCAGACGTCCTGGCCATAAACCTGAGTGGATTTCTCGCCGGTGTAGATTTCCATCCAGGAGATTTTACGCTCGCCTTTATAGGCTTTCTCGACAGCAGCATCGACAACTTTGATCATCGGTGGGGTTACATCAACGCCGATACCGTCGCCTTCAATGAACGGGATAATCGGATTTTCAGGAACGTTGAGTTTGCCGTTTTGCAGGGTGATCTTCTTACCTTCCGCCGGAACAACTACTTTGCTTTCCATTCACCTCTCCTTCGAGCGCTTCTGGTTCTGCTCGTCTGTCATCGCGCTGCATGTGCGTTTGCGTCCTGCTGCACGAATGCGTTAGAGCAATTTTTTGTTAATGTTTTGTAATGAGCATGTCAATACTACCCTAATGTTCGTCGCCATGAAAGACACTCGTTCTTAGGCTATAATGCGGCAATTGATATAATCTGAAAATACCATGCAAAAAACTTCTTTTAGAAATCACCGGGTTGAGCGATTCAGCTCACGACAAGTCACTAAGCAGCGTAAAGAAAACCAGCCAAAACGCGTGGTTTTGTTCAATAAACCCTACGATGTTTTGCCACAATTTACTGACGAGGCTGGCAGAAGCACGTTAAAAGATTTTATTCCCTTGCCGGGAATTTATGCGGCGGGCCGACTCGACCGGGACAGCGAAGGGCTTTTGGTGCTGACCAATGACGGCGCACTGCAGGCGCGGTTAACGCAACCCGGAAAGCGTACCGGGAAAATTTATTACGTCCAGGTTGAAGGCGAGCCGACGGCAGAAGCGCTGGACGCCCTGCGTACCGGAGTAACGCTCAATGATGGCCCCACGCTACCCGCAGGCATTGAGGTAGTAGAGGAACCCGTATGGCTGTGGCCGAGAAATCCGCCGATTCGGGAACGAAAAAACATTCCCACCAGTTGGTTGAAAGTCACCTTATATGAAGGCCGCAACCGTCAGGTACGTCGTATGACCGCGCATGTTGGATTTCCTACGCTGCGCCTCATCCGCTATGCCATGGGGGATTACACGCTGGATAATCTCGCCAACGGCGAGTGGCGGGAACTTAAATCATAACCGTACGGTTTAACGTGAGTGTTAACAGGGAAGAATGAAAAATATGGATAAACAGCTTTTTGCAGCATTCATCCTGCTCGGCGTGTCACCGTTTTGTTCAGCAAAACTGGACTGTGAGGCGATTGCCGGAATTGCAGCAGGAGAGGCAAACTACCTTTATGAGCCTGCCAAAGTAAAAACCGACTCACGTCTGCATTTCTATTCTGCACCAGCAACAGAGTGTCAACTCCCCGCGTTCATGGTCAATGGCGACACTGTTGAGGTGCTCAGGAGTTCGCAGCGCTACAAAAGCACGGGCATGCTTTCCAAAGATGAGCCTTATCGTTACGTACGTTATCGGGACGCTAAAGGAGCCTTTGCCACCGGGTGGGTCTCGGCTGATGGATTAACGCTGTTATCCAGCCCGCTTGTAGCAAGCGCGTCTTGCCAGTCATGGGCAAATAAAGAGATGTCACAGCGTGGGTACTTGCCCTACTCCTTCGCAAACCACTATCAGGTAATGGGAGACGCCCGCGCATGGTTCTATGCGATGCCAACCGAACAGTGTCGCAGCCCATCCGTATTTTTAGTGCCCGGCGACCTCGTCTCTGTACAAGAACAATCCAACGATGATTTTATGGAAGCAGTCTACTACACCACCGATCGCCATATCGTACGCGGCTGGTTAAAAAAGTCGCAGTTAAAGGCTTTAAACAGCGGTGACCGCTATCGCGACGACATCAACCCGCTGTCGACAGACAAGGCAACGAGAGTCGCCACCCTTGGGCTACGTCACGACTATCAATGTATTTTTTATGAAAGCTGGAATGCTAAAAAGGCCATTGAGATTATCGTACGCGAGGATCATCAAACTGCATTTTGTCGCGGAGGGGCCGACCCACAAACGTCGCCTCCTGTGGCTTATATCAGTATCGACAAGACCAGCGGTGAAATTAGTTGGCCAGATGTTGCCGAAGGTTTTGCTGAGGAATAAGGGGGAAACATGTTCAAACCGCACGTCACGGTCGCCTGCATTGTGCATGCAGAAGATAAATTCTTAGTCGTTGAAGAAACGATCAATGGCAAGGCCTTGTGGAATCAACCCGCAGGACACCTGGAAGCCGACGAAACGCTGGTGCAAGCCGCAGCACGCGAACTATGGGAAGAAACGGGCATTAAAGCACAGCCACAGCATTTTGTTCGTATGCATCAATGGATTGCGCCGGACAGAACGCCCTTTTTGCGTTTTCTTTTCACTATCGAGCTTGCCAATATGTGCGCTACTGAACCCCATGACAGCGATATTGATTGCTGTCGTTGGGTCAGCGCAGAAGAGATTTTCTCTGCGCCAAACCTGCGTTCGCCGTTGGTTGCAGAGAGTATTCGCTGTTATCAGAGCGGCCAGCGCTACCCGCTGGCGATGATCGGTGAATTTAACTGGCCGTTTACAGAGGGTGTCAAGTAAAGGGCTGCGTGCTAGAATATGCCGCCTTGAAGTTCAATGTTGTGAGTATTCCTATGTCTGAAAGCCCAAAAAAAGTGATCGTCGGCATGTCCGGCGGTGTCGATTCCTCCGTTTCTGCCTGGCTGTTACAACAACAGGGCTATCAGGTAGAAGGCCTGTTCATGAAGAACTGGGAAGAGGACGATGGCGAGGAATACTGCACAGCGGCAGCCGACCTTGCGGATGCACAGGCTGTCTGTGACAAACTCGGCATTGAACTGCATACCGTCAACTTTGCCGCAGAATACTGGGACAACGTCTTTGAACTGTTCCTTGAAGAGTACAAAGCGGGCCGTACGCCGAATCCGGATATTCTGTGTAATAAAGAAATTAAGTTTAAAGCCTTCCTTGAGTTTGCCGCCGAAGATTTAGGTGCCGATTACATCGCCACCGGTCACTATGTGCGTCGCGCAGATGTCGACGGCAAAAGTCGCCTGCTGCGTGGGCTCGATGGTAATAAAGACCAAAGTTATTTCCTCTATACGCTCGGCCATGAGCAAATCGCGCAAAGCCTGTTCCCGGTCGGTGAACTGGAAAAACCGCAGGTGCGTAAAATTGCCGAAGACCTTGGTCTGATTACGGCCAAGAAAAAAGACTCCACCGGCATCTGCTTCATTGGCGAACGTAAGTTCCGCGAATTTCTTGGTCGCTACCTGCCGGCTCAGCCAGGCAAAATCATCACCGTTGATGGTGAAGAGATTGGCCAGCATCAGGGGCTGATGTACCACACTCTGGGTCAGCGTAAAGGTCTGGGTATTGGCGGAACGAAAGAAGGGACAGAAGATCCATGGTATGTAGTGGATAAAGACGTTGAGAACAACATTCTGGTTGTCGCTCAGGGTCATGAACATCCACGTCTGATGTCTGTTGGCCTGGTGGCGCAACAGCTGCATTGGGTCGATCGCGAACCGTTCACTGGTACCATGCGCTGTACGGTGAAAACCCGCTATCGTCAGACCGACATTCCGTGCACCGTTAAAGCACTGGATGCTGAGCGTATTGAAGTCATTTTCGACGAGCCAGTCGCGGCGGTTACGCCGGGTCAGTCGGCTGTCTTTTACAATGGCGAAGTGTGCCTCGGCGGCGGCATTATCGAACAACGATTGCCTCTGCCTGTATAATTACTTACACATTTGATACAAGGAAGCAGTGAACGTGGCAAAGAATTATTATGACATCACCCTCGCCCTGGCAGGCATTTGCCAGTCGGCACGCCTGGTGCAGGAACTGGCGCACCAGGGGCATTGTGATGCCGATGCATTACACGTTTCACTGAACAGTGTCATCGACATGAATCCCAGCTCTACGCTGGGCGTGTTTGGCGGCAGCGAGGCCAACCTGCGTTTGGGGCTGGAAACAATGCTCGGCGTACTGAACGCCAGCAGTCGCCAGGGACTGAACGCTGAACTCACTCGTTACACGCTAAGCCTGATGGTGCTGGAGCGTAAGCTGTCAGCGGCCAAGGGCGCTATGGACACGCTGGGAGACCGTATCAGCGGCTTGCAGCGCCAGCTGGACCATTTTGATTTGCAGTCAGAAACGTTGATGAGTGCGATGGCTGGCATTTATGTTGACGTCATCAGCCCACTCGGCCCGCGTATTCAGGTCACGGGTTCCCCGGCCATCCTCCAGAGCCCGCAGGTACAGGCTAAAGTACGCGCTTCGCTGCTGGCTGGCATCCGTGCTGCCGTGCTCTGGCATCAGGTTGGTGGAGGCCGTCTGCAACTCATGTTTTCTCGTAATCGCCTGACGACTCAGGCAAAACAAATTCTTGCTCATTTAACCCCGGAGTTGTGATCTATGGAATTATCCTCACTGACCGCCGTTTCCCCTGTCGATGGACGCTACGGCGATAAAGTCAGCGCGCTGCGCGGGATTTTCAGCGAATACGGTTTGCTGAAATTCCGCGTACAGGTTGAAGTACGCTGGCTGCAAAAACTGGCCGCGCACGCAGCGATCAAGGAAGTTCCTGCTTTTGCTGCCGACGCAATCGGTTTCCTTGATGCGATCGTCGCTAACTTCAATGAAGAAGATGCTGCGCGCATCAAAACCATTGAACGTACGACCAACCATGATGTGAAGGCAGTTGAGTATTTCCTGAAAGAGAAAGTAGCGGATATCCCGGAACTGCACGCCGTTTCCGAATTTATCCACTTTGCGTGTACCTCAGAAGACATCAACAACCTGTCTCACGCGCTGATGCTGAAAACCGCACGCGACGAAGTGGTTCTGCCGTACTGGCGCCAGCTTATCGACGCGGTGAAAGATCTGTCTGTACAGTACCGCGATATTCCTCTGCTCTCCCGTACCCACGGTCAGCCAGCCACTCCGTCTACGCTGGGCAAAGAAATGGCTAACGTGGCCTACCGTATGGAGCGTCAGTATCGCCAACTCAATCAGGTTGAAATTCTTGGTAAGATCAACGGTGCTGTGGGTAACTATAACGCCCACATCGCCGCTTACCCGGAAGTTGACTGGCATCAGTTCAGCGAAGAATTTGTCACCTCGCTGGGCATCCAGTGGAACCCGTACACCACGCAGATTGAGCCGCACGACTACATTGCCGAGCTGTTCGACTGCATCGCCCGTTTCAACACCATCCTGATCGACTTTGACCGTGATGTCTGGGGCTACGTGGCACTGAACCATTTCAAACAGAAAACTATCGCGGGCGAAATCGGTTCTTCGACCATGCCACACAAAGTGAACCCTATCGATTTCGAAAACTCTGAGGGTAACCTGGGCCTGTCTAACGCGGTTCTGCAGCACCTGGCGAGTAAACTGCCGGTTTCCCGCTGGCAGCGTGATCTGACTGATTCTACCGTTCTGCGTAACCTGGGTGTGGGTATCGGCTATGCGTTGATCGCCTATCAGTCTACGTTGAAGGGGGTTAGCAAACTGGAAGTGAACCGCGATCATCTGCTGGATGAACTGGATCATAACTGGGAAGTTCTGGCAGAGCCGATTCAGACCGTGATGCGTCGCTACGGTATTGAGAAGCCGTACGAGAAGTTGAAAGAACTGACCCGTGGCAAGCGCGTTGACGCCGAAGGTATGAAGCAGTTTATCGATGGTCTGGCACTGCCGGAAGAAGAGAAAACTCGCCTGAAAGCAATGACGCCTGCCAATTATATTGGTCGCGCCATCGCCATGGTTGATGAACTGAAGTAATCAGCAACTCCCCAGATGCTGAACAGAAGCCGGATAAGCGTAAGCGATTCCGGCTTTTTATCACCCGCTACATTATCCCTTCCCCCGGTTTATTCAATGTTTATCCCCACAGCCACATAATCAGCGTTAAACTATTCATACCATTATTTTAGGGAGAAACGATGATGCGCGTACTGGTTGTCGAGGATAATGCTTTATTACGCCACCACCTCAAGGTTCAGTTACAGGATTTAGGGCATCAGGTGGATGATGCAGAAGATGCGAAGGAAGCGGACTATTATCTGAATGAGCATCTGCCGGATATCGCGATCGTTGATTTAGGGCTCCCCGATGAAGATGGTTTGTCGCTAATCCGCCGCTGGCGCAGTAATGAGGTTTCGCTGCCAATTCTGGTATTAACCGCGCGCGAAGGCTGGCAGGACAAAGTGGAAGTCCTCAGTGCAGGCGCTGACGATTATGTCACCAAACCGTTTCACATCGAAGAAGTGGCTGCACGCATGCAGGCACTGATGCGTCGAAACAGCGGTCTGGCATCGCAAATTATCTCCCTTCCGCCTTTTCAGGTGGACCTCTCCCGACGCGAGTTATCCGTCAATGATGAAGTTATCAAGCTCACAGCGTTTGAATATACCATTATGGAAACACTCATCCGTAATAATGGCAAAGTGGTTAGTAAAGATTCGCTCATGCTGCAGCTTTATCCGGATGCCGAGCTGCGCGAAAGTCATACTATTGATGTTCTGATGGGGCGTCTACGTAAAAAAATTCAGGCGCAATATCCGCATGAGGTGATCACTACCGTGCGTGGCCAGGGATATCTTTTTGAACTGCGCTAATGAATAAACTATTGCGTCATTTTTTCCCGTTATCGCTGCGGTTACGCTTTTTACTGGCAACTGCGGGCGTGGTGTTGGTGCTGTCGCTGGCCTACGGCATGGTTGCCCTTGTGGGTTACAGTGTCAGCTTTGATAAGACAACGTTCCGCCTGCTGCGGGGTGAAAGTAATCTATTCTATACTCTGGCAAAGTGGGAAAACGGCAAGATAAACGTCGAGTTGCCTGAAAATCTCGATATGCAAAGCCCAACAATGTCGCTGATCTATAACGAAAGCGGTGAGTTGTTGTGGGCGCAGCGCAATGTTCCCTGGTTGACGCAAAGTATCCAACCGGACTGGCTAAAAACGAACGGTTTTCATGAAATTGAAGCCAATGTAGACGCCACCAGTACCTTACTGGGCGAAGATCACTCCGCTCAGCAGCAGTTAAAAGAAGTCAGAGAAGATGACGACGACGCCGAAATGACCCACTCCGTGGCGGTAAACGTCTACCCTGCTACTGCCAGAATGCCGCAACTGACCATTGTGGTTGTCGATACCATTCCAATAGAGCTAAAGCGCTCGTATATGGTCTGGAGCTGGTTTATTTATGTGCTGGTCGCCAATCTGTTGCTGGTCATTCCGCTGTTATGGGTGGCCGCGTGGTGGAGCCTGCGGCCGATTGAATCGCTGGCGCGTGAAGTCCGTGAGCTTGAGGAACATCATCGTGAGATGCTAAACCCCGCCACCACACGCGAATTGACCAGCCTGGTTCGTAATCTCAATCGGCTGTTAAAAAGCGAACGTGAGCGTTATGACAAATACCGCACCACGTTAACAGACCTCACCCATAGTCTGAAAACACCACTGGCGGTATTGCAGAGTACTCTGCGCTCAATGCGTAATGAAAAGATGAGCGTCAGCGACGCAGAGCCTATCATGCTGGAACAAATCAGCCGTATTTCTCAACAGATAGGCTATTACCTGCATCGCGCCAGCATGCGTGGCAGCAGTGCCCTGCTCAGCCGCGAACTGCACCCGATCGCGCCGTTGCTGGATAAACTGACCTCGGCACTGAATAAGGTGTATCAGCGTAAAGGCGTCAACATTAACCTCGATATCTCACCTGAAATCAGCTTTGTGGGCGAACAGAATGATTTTGTCGAGGTGTTGGGCAACGTACTGGATAACGCCTGTAAATATTGTCTGGAGTTTGTCGAGATTTCAGCGCAACTGTCTGAGGATCAGCTGCATATTCTGGTTGAAGATGATGGTCCTGGTATTCCGCAAAGCAAACGGGAAGTGGTGTTTGACCGTGGACAGCGCGTAGATACGCTACGTCCAGGACAAGGCGTCGGTCTGGCAGTGGCGCGAGAAATCACCGAACAGTATGACGGGCAGATTATTGCAGGTGATAGCCTGCTGGGTGGCGCGCGCATGGAAGTTATTTTTGGCCGCCAGCAGCCGGGCCAGAAAGACGAGTAATCATCGCATGTAATAAATATGTACTGACTTCACGCTTGAGGTTAAGTATCCGTTATAATCGGTTGCAGATACCAGCCTGCGGGATGCTCATTATGGAATACCAACTCACACTTAACTGGCCCGATTTTCTTGAACGCCACTGGCAGAAACGCCCGGTGGTCTTAAAACGCGGGTTTAACAATTTTATTGATCCTCTCTCTCCTGACGAACTGGCTGGACTGGCAATGGAAAGCGAAGTCGACAGCCGACTCGTCAGCCACCAGGACGGAAAATGGCAGGTTAGCCACGGTCCCTTCGAAAGCTACGACCATCTTGGCGAGAACAACTGGTCTTTGCTGGTGCAGGCGGTCAACCACTGGCACGAGCCAACTGCCGCGCTGATGCGCCCGTTCCGTGAATTACCGGACTGGCGCATCGACGATCTGATGATTTCTTTCTCTGTCCCCGGCGGCGGCGTTGGCCCGCACCTGGATCAGTACGATGTATTTATCATTCAGGGAACCGGTCGTCGTCGCTGGCGCGTAGGTGAAAAACTGCAGCTGAAACAGCACTGCCCTCACCCGGATCTCCTTCAGGTCGACCCGTTTGAAGCTATCATCGATGAAGAGCTGGAGCCCGGCGATATACTGTACATTCCACCGGGATTCCCGCACGAAGGTTATGCGCTGGAAAACGCGATGAACTATTCGGTCGGTTTCCGTGCGCCAAACACTCGCGAGCTGATCAGCGGGTTCGCCGATTACGTTTTGCAACGCGAACTGGGTAGCACCTATTACAGCGATCCGGACCTGCCGCCGCGCGATCATCCGGCCGACGTTCTGCCGCAGGAGATGGATAAGCTGCGCGAAATGATGCTCGGGCTGATTAATCAACCAGAACATTTCCAGCAGTGGTTTGGCGAGTTTATTTCTCAGTCTCGTCATGAACTGGATATTGCCCCGCCGGAGCCACCGTATCAGCCAGACGAAATTTACGATGCCCTGAAGCAAGGTGATGTGTTAGTGCGTCTGGGCGGATTGCGTGTATTGCGTATTGGCGACGACGTCTACGCTAACGGTGAGAAAATTGATTCACCGCATCGTCCTGCCCTGGAAGCGCTGGCCAGTCATATTGTGCTGACGGCTGAGAACTTTGAGGATGCGCTGGAAGATCCTTCTTTCCTTGCCATGCTTGCCGCGCTGGTCAACAGCGGGTACTGGTTCTTCGAAGGATAATGCGAAATTTGCCTGATGTGACGCTACGCGTCTTATCAGGCCTACTGGAGTGTAATAATGTAGGCCGGATAAGCGAAGCGCCATCCGGCAACTACCCATACTTTATTTTTGTTGCGCGGCCAGTTCAGCAATACGCACAATCACCTGTACCGCTTTTTCCATTCCTTCCAGGGTTACAAACTCATGTTTACCATGATAGTTGTAGCCGCCGGTGAACAGATTCGGACACGGTAATCCCATAAACGACAGCTGCGCGCCGTCAGTGCCGCCACGGATCGGTTTCAGCACCGGCTCAATATCGCAATCGCGCATCGCCTGCTGGGCGATATCCAGTACGTGCGGATGCTCAATCACTTTTTCGCGCATATTGTAGTAACTGTCTTCAATCACCAGTTCGATATAGCAGTCGGGGTGTAACCCTTTACCGACCTTCTTGGCGATATCCATGATCTTGCGTTTACGCGCTTCAAACTGCTTACGGTCAAAATCACGAATAATGTAGTGCATATCCGCCCGATCGACCGTCCCTTTCATGCTCGCCAGATGATAAAAGCCTTCGTAACCTTCCGTCTTTTCCGGGCTTTCATCTGCCGGAACCTCTGCATGAATACGCGCCGCCAGCGACAGCGCATTCACCATCACCCCTTTTGCGGTGCCGGGATGCACATTGTTGCCAACAATTTTAATATTAACCGACGCGGCGTTGAAGTTTTCAAACTCCAACTCACCTACGCCACCACCGTCAACGGTATAGGCCCACTGCGCATCGAATGCCGCAACGTCAAAATGCTTCGCCCCTTTACCCACCTCTTCGTCCGGTGTAAAGGCCACGCGGATATCGCCATGCGGAATATCTTTTTGGATAAGCACAGCCAGTGCGGTCATGATTTCCGCCACGCCTGCTTTATCATCCGCGCCCAGCAACGTTTTACCATCTGTAGTGATCAGCGTCTGACCCAGAAGTTGATGCAGCACCGGGAACATCACTGGCGATAAAACTTCATCACCAATGCCTAACGCAATATCGCCACCGCGATAGTTTTCAACAATTTGCGGATTGACATTTTTACCACTGAAATCCGGTGAGGTATCCACATGGGAAATAAAGCCGATCGCAGGAATATTGCCAGCAACGTTAGCGGGTAACGTTGCCATCAGCGTGCCTTTTTCGCTCAGTAAAATATTAACCAGTCCCATCTCTTCGAGCTGTTGTTTGAGCAGTTGTAATAATTTCCACTGTCCTTCGGTGCTGGGTACCTGCCGCACGCCCGATTTTGATTGGGTGTCCAGCGACACGTAGTGTAAAAAACGCTCAAGTAGTTTATCCATGCAGTCACCCTCACTTTTTGTGACAACATTATCAATAAGCAACAAAAGACAAATATTGCGTCAGGTCACTTTTATCCCCGCAAGTGAGAATATTTCGCCCTGACATCCCCTCTGACTATAGGGCTAAGTCAGTAATTCGCAACAAGGATTGGCGATTACAATGGTTTGCCGTAGAATAACGGCCCTCATTAAGAGTCATCAAGGTGGTTAACCACAAACCCCGCATCGGTCAGCCATCCGTTGCGTTTACATGGGACAGAGTAAAAAATTGAATAAACAACCGCGTTCGCTTTCTCCACTGGTGCAATTAGCGGGAATTCGCAAAAGTTTCGATGGCAAAGAGGTGATTTCCAGCCTGGATTTGACCATCAATAATGGCGAGTTTCTTACGCTGCTTGGCCCCTCTGGCTGCGGTAAAACAACCGTTCTTCGCCTGATTGCCGGTCTGGAAACGGTTGATTCCGGTCATATTATGTTGGACAACGAGGACATTACTCACGTTCCAGCGGAAAACCGCTACGTGAATACCGTCTTCCAAAGCTATGCGTTATTCCCCCACATGACCGTATTTGAGAATGTGGCCTTTGGTTTACGCATGCAAAAAACGCCCGCAGCCGACATTTCTCCCCGCGTTACCGAAGCCCTGCGCATGGTGCAACTGGAAGAGTTCGCCCAGCGAAAACCGCATCAACTTTCCGGCGGCCAGCAGCAGCGCGTAGCGATTGCCCGAGCTGTGGTCAACAAACCCCGCTTACTCTTGTTAGATGAATCCCTCTCTGCCCTGGACTACAAACTGCGTAAGCAGATGCAGAATGAACTGAAAGCGCTGCAGCGTAAGCTTGGTATCACTTTTGTCTTTGTCACACACGATCAGGAAGAAGCGCTGACAATGTCTGACCGCATCGTGGTGATGCGCGATGGTAAGATTGAGCAGGACGGTACACCGCGCGAAATCTACGAAGAGCCCAAGAATCTGTTCGTCGCCGGGTTTATCGGCGAGATCAATATGTTTAACGCCACGGTGATTGAACGTCTGGATGAACAGCGTGTTCGTGCTAACGTTGAAGGCCGCGAGTGCAATATTTATGTCAACTTCGCGGTGGTTCCCGGACAAAAGCTGCACGTCCTGTTACGTCCTGAAGATTTGCGTGTAGATGAAATCAACGATGATAATCATATCGAAGGCCTGATCGGCTACGTGCGCGAACGCAACTACAAAGGCATGACGCTGGAGTCGGTTGTGGAACTGGAAAATGGCAAGATGGTGATGGTCAGCGAATTCTTCAATGAAGACGATCCTGACTTTGACCACTCTCTCGACCAGAAAATGGCGATTAACTGGGTAGAAAGCTGGGAGGTCGTACTGGCTGATGAAGAACACAAGTAAATTCCAGAGTGTGGTGATCGTCACCATTGTCGGTTGGCTTGTGTTATTTGTCTTTCTGCCCAACCTGATGATCATCGGTACCAGCTTTTTGACCCGCGACGACGCCAATTTCGTCAAAATGGTCTTTACGCTGGAGAACTATACGCGCCTGCTCGATCCGCTCTATTTTGAGGTGCTGGTTCACTCCCTCAATATGGCGCTGATTGCCACGCTCGCCTGTCTGGTACTCGGCTACCCGTTTGCCTGGTTTTTGGTGAAACTGCCGGAAAAAGTGCGCCCGCTGTTGCTGTTCCTGCTGATTGTTCCGTTCTGGACCAATTCACTTATCCGCATCTACGGACTCAAAATTTTCCTCAGTACCAAAGGCTATCTCAACGAGTTTCTGTTATGGCTCGGGGTTATCGATACACCCATTCGCATCATGTTTACCCCCAGCGCGGTGATTATCGGGCTGGTATACATCCTGCTACCGTTTATGGTGATGCCGCTCTATTCCAGCATTGAAAAACTCGATAAATCGCTGCTGGAAGCCGCACGCGATTTAGGTGCCAGTAAACTTCAGACCTTCACCCGCATCATTATTCCGTTGACGATGCCGGGGATTATCGCCGGATGCCTGCTGGTCATGCTGCCCGCAATGGGGCTGTTTTACGTTTCCGACTTAATGGGCGGCGCGAAAAACCTGCTGATTGGCAACGTGATTAAAGTTCAGTTCCTGAACATCCGTGACTGGCCATTTGGTGCAGCCACCAGCATTACGCTGACCATCGTGATGGGTCTGATGCTGCTGATCTACTGGCGTGCCTCGCGCTTGCTGAACAAGAAGGTGGAACTCGAATGATCGGTCGACTGCTCCGCGGCGGTTTTATGACCGCTATCTACGCGTATCTGTATATTCCAATCATCATTCTGATTGTGAACTCCTTTAACAGCTCGCGCTTCGGCATCAACTGGCAGGGTTTTACTACCAAATGGTACGGCCTGCTGATGAATAACGACAGCCTGTTGCAGGCGGCGCAGCACTCGCTGACGATGGCGGTGCTATCCGCCACGTTTGCCACCTTGATCGGCTCACTCACTGCGGTTGCGCTGTACCGCTACCGTTTTCGCGGTAAACCGTTCGTCAGTGGCATGCTGTTCGTGGTGATGATGTCGCCAGATATTGTGATGGCAATATCTCTGCTGGTGCTGTTTATGCTGATCGGCATTCAACTGGGTTTCTGGTCGCTGTTGTTCTCACATATCACTTTTTGTCTGCCTTTTGTGGTGGTGACAGTTTACTCACGCCTGAAAGGTTTTGATGTACGCATGCTTGAGGCTGCTAAAGATTTGGGTGCCAGCGAAGTAACTATTCTGCGCAAGATTATACTGCCACTGGCTATGCCTGCGGTGGCTGCGGGTTGGTTGCTGAGCTTTACGCTGTCGATGGATGATGTCGTCGTTTCGTCCTTCGTTACCGGACCGGGTTATGAAATTTTGCCATTAAAAATCTACTCAATGGTCAAAGTCGGCGTATCACCAGAGGTGAACGCGCTGGCGACCATTTTGTTGGTTCTGTCGCTGGTTATGGTGATCGCCAGCCAGCTTATTGCACGTGATAAAACCAAGGGCCGCTGAGGCCCTTAATTCAGGGGACGTTAAATGATGAAAAAATGGTCACGCCACCTGCTCGCGGCGGGTGCTCTGGCACTGGGCATGAGCGCCGCTCACGCGAATGACAACAACACGCTCTATTTCTATAACTGGACCGAGTATGTCCCGCCTGGACTGCTGGAACAGTTCACCAAAGAGACCGGCATTAAGGTTATCTATTCGACCTACGAGTCGAACGAAACCATGTACGCCAAGCTCAAAACCTATAAAGACGGCGCATATGATCTGGTGGTTCCGTCCACCTATTACGTCGATAAAATGCGTAAAGAAGGCATGATCCAGAAGATCGACAAGTCGACGTTGACCAACTTCCACAACCTCGATCCGGAAATGCTCAACAAGCCGTTTGACCCGAACAATGACTACTCCATCCCGTATATCTGGGGTGCGACGGCCATTGGCGTAAACAGCGATGCTATCGATCCGAAAACCGTCACCAGTTGGGCCGATCTATGGAAACCGGAGTACAAAGGCAGTCTGCTGTTAACGGATGATGCGCGTGAAGTGTTCCAGATGGCGCTGCGCAAGCTGGGATACTCCGGCAATACCACCGACCCGAAAGAGATTGAAGCCGCCTATAACGAGCTGAAGAAACTGATGCCTAACGTCGCGGCGTTTAACTCTGACAACCCGGCCAACCCGTATATGGAAGGTGAAGTCAATCTGGGGATGGTGTGGAACGGCTCCGCATATGTTGCGCGTCAGGCAGGTACACCGCTGGAAGTGGTATGGCCTAAAGAAGGTGGCATTTTCTGGATGGATAGCCTGTCTATTCCGGCTAACGCGAAAAACAAAGAAGGTGCACTGAAGCTGATTAACTTCCTGCTGCGCCCGGACGTAGCGAAAGAAGTTGCGGAAACAATTGGTTATCCGACGCCAAACCTGGCAGCACGTAAGCTGTTAAGCCCTGAAGTCGCAAATGATAAAACCCTGTACCCTGACGCAGAAACCATCAACAAAGGGGAATGGCAGAACGATGTCGGTTCCGCCAGCGCTATCTATGAAGAGTATTATCAGAAGCTAAAAGCAGGACGTTAATTGCCCTCCTCATAGGCCGGATAAGACGCGCCAGCGTCGCATCCGGCGCATCATCATTGCCCGATGGCGCTACGCTTATCGGGCCTACGCCATCCGTTCTCACAGACCTTTCAATAACTTCTCAACAAACTCTGGCACCACCTGGCTTGCCGGACCGTAATACTTCTCTTCAAACTCACTGCCAACCTGGCTCGGTTCGAGATTTAGTTCTACCGTATGTGCCCCATGCAGCCGCGCCTCATGCACAAAACCCGCAGCCGGATAAACATGTCCCGACGTACCAATTGCTATGAATACATCCGCCATTGCCAGCGCCATATAAATTTCATCCATACCCAGCGGCATTTCACCAAACCACACCACGTGTGGTCGCAGCGGTGCCGGAAATTGACAGCAGTGACATTTATCTTCCGGGGTCACATCGTCCTTCCATTCCAGAATCTGCCCGCTTTGCGAGCAGCGAACCTTGAGCAGTTCGCCGTGCATATGGATAACGTTCTGGCTGCCCGCACGCTCATGCAGGTTATCAATGTTCTGCGTCACCAGTAAAAAACGGTCGCCCAGTTCGGCTTCGAGTTTTGCCAGTGCGATATGCGCCGCGTTGGGCTGGATTTCTGGCTGTTGCAATTGATGGCGACGGGCGTTATAAAACGACTGAACCAGTTCCGGGTTTCGACTAAATCCTTCCGGAGTCGCAACGTCCTCAACCCGATGTTCTTCCCAGAGACCATCCGCCGCGCGGAAGGTTCGAATTCCTGACTCAGCGGAGATTCCCGCTCCCGTCAGTACCAGCACTCTTGGTTTTTCCATCAATTCAGGCACCACTCTGTCTCTGAAAAAGATTCGTTGACGCAGGCGATCGCGCAAATGGCGTTTATTTTTACGAAAGCGGCTTAACCGATGACCCCGACGCGACAGCATAACAACCTCTTTGTATTAATCGGTAAGATGTAGGAAAGCAGCCCCGCGCATCCCGCCGGCATCACCGTGCCGTGCCTGCTCAATACGCGGTACCCGGGCAACTGGCAACAGATGACGTGGCAGTCGGTCCGTCAGTTGCGTCGTAATAGCGGTAAAATTCGACAAGCCTCCGCCAATCACCACCAAATCAGGATCGACGATAGTCAGGATATTCCCAAGACACACCGCCAGCAAATCCAGATAGCGTTCAACGTGTGCACGCGCATGTTCATCGCCCTGCTCCCACAACGCGATAATTTCACGAGCATCCAGCGGTTGATGGTAGTAATGCTGATACAACCACGCAAATCCACCGCCGGAAAGATAGCTTTCGATGCATCCCAGTTGGCCGCATCCGCAGCGGCGCAGCGGGAAATCAAAGCCCATCAGCGTCAGCGCATCAACCGGCAAACGAATATGACCAAACTCGCCGGTGATATAGCTGCGTCCGGTGATGGATTTCCCGTTAAGCACCAGGCCGCCGCCAACGCCCGTACCGAGGATCAACCCCATCACCAGCGGATATTGGGTAAACTCGTCATCCCAGGCTTCGGAGAGAGCAAAACAGTTCGCATCGTTATCCAGACGCACATCGCGGTCAAGGCGAGCGCTAAGATCGGCGCGGAGCGGTTTGCCACTGGCGGCAGGAACGTTGGCCGCGTACAACGTGCCGTCTTCCGTTTCCGGCATGCCAGGAATCCCGATACCGACCGAACCTTTGATACCAAAACGCTGGTCAGCTTCCGTCACCAGATTGCAGACCGCATCAAGGAAAGCGTCGTAGCTGTCGCGAGGTGTAGGGACGCGAGTTTCCCATTGCAGACGACGTTGCTTATCAAACACGCCCAGCGCAATTTTGGTCCCGCCGATGTCAAATCCGTAATACATCACCGCTCCTTGATACACGTCATCCTTCAAGATGCCTCTGCGTTGGCTACGCCTTGATGCAGCATGAATGCTGTCGTGTATTATTGTTGTTATTGGCCGCTAAGTACTCTCGCAGGATCAATATTGCTGGCGCGACGCGCCGGATACCAACTTGCCAAAAGACTCAGCACGAGTGCTGTCGCCAGCACGTAAATCACATCCAGCCAGTGTAATTCCGATGGCAGGAAGTCAATGAAATAGATATCGCCGGACAGGAACTGATGACCGATAAGCGCCTCGATTCCGTTGATGATCGGCGTCAGTTGCAACGAGACAACCACCCCGATGACGACGCCTATCAGGCTACCAAACAGACCCGCCAGCAGGCCGTACCAGACAAAAATGGCACGGATCAACCCATCTTTCGCCCCGAGGGTTCTTAATACCGCAATATCGCCGCTTTTGTCTTTTACCGCCATCACTAACGTGGAAACGATATTAAAGCAGGCCACACCAATCACCAGCACCATCGCCAGATACATAATGGCGCGAATCATCTGGATATCGCGATACATATAGCCATAAGTACCGATCCAGCTCTTAATATAAACATAGTTATTGGTCACTTCGCCCGCGTCCCGCACCAGCTTATTGGCGTTAAACACGTCGTTAACTTTCAGCGCAATCCCGGAAACGCTGGTTCCCATATCCAGATATTGCTGCGCATCTTCCATTGGGATCATGGCAAAGCTGTGATCGAGTTGGCCGCTCAGTTGCAGAATTCCCGTTACGTGCAAACGCACGCGTTTAGGCTGCTGTAACTTATGATCCGCGCTGGCGTTAGGGATCATAATCGACACCCAGTCGCCCTGCTTCACTTTCAGCGCATCGGCAATACCCTTACCAATGATGATTTGTTGTTCACCGGCTTTAAAATTATCCCAGGCGTGGTTTTGCACGAAGGATGGCAGTGCGCTTAAACGCTGTTCCTGTTTCGGGTCAACGCCCTTCACCTGCACCGCGCGTAAGTTCGCCCCGCTCTCTACCAGTCCGGTAAAGTTGATATAAGGCGCCGCGGCGACAATACCCGGCACTTTTTGTACTTTGTCGAGCGCTTCCTGCCAGTTATTCCACGGCTGATTTACGGCTTCAATCTCTCCGTGTGGGACTACGGCCAGAATACGGTTGTTCAGCTCACGCTCAAATCCGTTCATGGCACTTAAACCAACGATCAACACCGCCACACCCAACGCGATGCCAACGGTGGAAATCACAGATATCAGCGAAACCATACCGCCGCGCCGCCGACCACGGCTAAAGCGCAGACCAATCAATAACGATAAAGGCGAAGCCATTACTCAGCTCCCATCAGGCTCAGTTCAGCCGTCAGGCGACCATCGCGCATTTCAAGCTGGCGGCTCATCCGCTTCGCCAGTTGCAGATCGTGCGTCACCACCAGAAATGCCGTGCCCTGAGAGCGGTTCAGCTCGCCCAGAAGCTCGAAAATGCTATCCGCGTTACGCGCATCCAGGTTACCCGTTGGCTCATCCGCCAGGACCAGACGCGGGTTATTCACCAGCGCACGAGCGATGGCCACACGCTGGCGTTCGCCGCCAGACAGTTCAGACGGGCGATGACTGGCACGATGATCCAGTCCTACGGCTTTCAGCATATCCCGTGCGCGCTCGGTTATTTCAGCCGGTTTTTTCTTGCCGATCAGCAGCGGCATCGCTACGTTTTCCAGCGCGGTAAAGTCCGGCAGTAAATGGTGGAACTGGTAAATAAAGCCCAGCTTCTGATTGCGCAGTTCCGCTTTCGCCGCCGACGAGAGCTTGCTCATTGGCTGACCGCTAAAAATCACGTCGCCGGAAGTCGGCGTATCCAATCCGCCCAGCAGATGCAGCAGCGTACTCTTGCCGGAGCCAGAGCTGCCGACAATCGCCATCATCTCACCTTCGCCGACGCTAAAACTGACATCGTGCAGGACATCGGTCTGCACAGTGCCTTCCTGATAGCGTTTGCACAGGTTGTCGCATTGCAACAGGATCTTATTCATAACGTAAAGCCTCAGCGGGTTGAGTGGCGGCAGCGCGCCAGGAAGGATAAAGCGTAGACAGCAGCGCGATGGCCATCGCCACCAGCGCAATGACGATAACCTGCAGCGGCTCGATAGCGACCGGCAGCGCCGCGCCATCCAGCAGCACACCAATAATTGGCATTAAATTGTTCAGTTGACTGGCGAGCAATGCGCCCAGCACCGCGCCAAGCAGCGCGCCGATAATCCCGGCACTGGCCCCCTGAACCATAAACACCATCATTATCTGCCGCGGCGTTAGCCCCTGCGTTTGTAGAATCGCCACTTCCCCTTGCTTCTCCATTACCATCAGACCCAGCGAGGTAATAATATTAAAAGCCGCCACAGCCACGATCAGGCTAAGCAGTAGCCCCATCATGTTCTTCTCCATGCGCACGGCCTGGAACAGTTCCCCTTTGCGCTCGCGCCAGTCCTGCCATTTGGTGCCCTGCGGCAGCGTTTGCTGGCTCAGCGTATCAACTTTTAACGGTTCGTTCAGCCACAGACGCCAGCCGGTAATATTGCCCACCGGATAGCGCATCAGGCGGGAAGCATCCTGAATGTTGGTCAGCATCTGGTAGCCGTCTACTTCGCTGTTGGCGGCGAAGGTGCCAATCACCGTAAACAGACGCTGGCTCGGCAAACGCCCCATTGGCGTAAACTGGCTGGCCGAAGGCACCATCACGCGAATTTGATCGCCACGGTTCACGCCCAACTGCCCGGCAAGCTGCTCGCCGAGGATGACATTATACTTACCCGGTTGCAGATCTGTTTGCTTCACATTGACCAGATACGGCGTTAACGGATCTTTTTGCGCCGGATCGATCCCGAGCATCACGCCGACCGCCACGCTACGCGCGCTTTGCAGCACCACATCTCCCGTAGTTATGGGTGCAACTCGGTTGACGCCGTTCAACACCACCGCTTTTTCCGGCAGTTGTTGCGGGTTGAGGGAACCCTGTTCAGACGAGAGAACGGCCTGAGGCATCAGGCCAAGAATATTGTTTTGCAGCTCGCGCTCAAAACCGTTCATCACCGACAACACCGTGACCAGCGCCATCACCCCGAGGGTAATGCCAATGGTGGAGAGCCAGGAAACGAAGCGACCGAAGCGATCTGCTGCACGCCCACGCATATAACGCAGGCCGATGAATAGAGCGACAGGTTGGTACATGAAATCCGTCTGGTTGCTGTTAGCAAAGTCACGAGTATATAAGCGAAAGCGGAATGGGTAAATGACTGAACCGTAAGTGTTCGTCAGCACTATTCCTAAAAGTATAAATAAATCAATTCGCTAAAGCTGTCCCTCTTTCCTTCCATCCTGGTCCCTGATCTTTATCTTAAAAAATCAAAATGCAGACAGTTACGCATTACAGCGCACAGCGGGTTGCGCAGGATGGCAGGCTATAACCAACAATATGGATACGCCGTCTCTATGAATAAAAAAGAACTATGGATTAATCAAATCAAAGGGTTATGTATTTGCCTGGTGGTGATTTACCACTCGGTAATCACATTTTACCCGCACCTCACTACTTTTCAGCATCCGCTTTCAGAGCTGCTGAGCAAATGCTGGATTTACCTCAATTTGTACCTGGCGCCGTTTCGCATGCCGGTCTTTTTCTTTATTTCGGGATATCTGATCCGTCGCTACATTGATAGCGTCCCGTGGACCACCTGCGTGGAAAAACGGATCTGGAGTATTGCCTGGGTGCTGATACTCTGGGGTGTGGTGCAATGGCTGGCGTTAGTGACGCTCAATAACTGGCTGGCCCCACAGCGCGATCTGAGCCATGCTGCCAACGCCGCTTATGCTGGTTCGATCGCAGGTTTTACCCACGGGATGCTGACCGCCAGTACCAGCTTGTGGTATCTGTACGCGCTGATTGTCTATTTTGTTCTGTGTAAAATTTTCAGCCGCTGGGCGGTGCCGCTGTTGGCGTTATTTGTGGCGCTGAGCGTGGCGATCAACTTTGTCCCGACGCCGTGGTGGGGAATGAACAGCGTGATTCGCAATCTGCCCTGGTACAGCCTCGGTGCATGGTTTGGCGCAACGCTGATGGTATGGATTAAGGAGGTGCCCCTGCGCCGCCATGCGCTCATTGTTCTGGTTAGCGCAATCGCCGCCATCGTCGCGTGGCTGGCAAATGTCTCACTATTACTTTCTCTTCTTTCCATTGTGCTGATCATGAAGCTGTTTTATCAATTTGAGCTGCGCTTTGGTATGCGTGAGTCCGGCCCGTTAAGCGTGATTGGTGCCAATACCATCGCCATCTACACCACCCACCGAATTCTGGTTGAGCTATTCAGCTTAACGCTAATCCCCAACATTAATCATGCCGCCTGGCCTGCATATGCAGAGCTGGCCCTGCTGCTGGTGTATCCATTCGCCTGCCTGCTGCTGTGCACCTCGTTTGGCCTGTTGGTGCGTAAAATTTCACAAAAAACAGTGGCCGACCTGCTATTTTCCCCGCCTTCTTTATCGGTCGTTTCGCGCTAACCCCAACGCGCTTTTTGCCCCCATCAGGGGGCGAATCAATTTGCTTATGAGAAACGATCACGGATAATAAAGAACATTGCTTATCAGATGTATATCTAAACGAGAACCTGACAACCGAATGCCTGAACAACATCGTTACACGCTCCCAGCGAAAGCTGGCGATCAGCGCCAGTTGGGTGAGCTTACCGGTGCCGCCTGCGCAACGCTGGTCGCCGAAATCGCCGAACATCACGCCGGTCCAGTGGTGCTGATCGCGCCGGACATGCAAAATGCTTTGCGCCTGCATGATGAAATTCGTCAGTTTACCGACCAGATGGTGATGAACCTGGCCGACTGGGAAACGCTGCCCTATGACAGTTTTTCTCCCCATCAGGAGATTATCTCTTCGCGTCTCTCTACGCTGTATCAACTGCCTGCCATGCAGCGAGGTGTGCTGATCGTTCCGGTAAATACTCTGATGCAGCGTGTCTGTCCGCACAGCTATCTGCACGGGCATGCGCTGGTCATGAAAAAAGGTCAGCGGCTTTCGCGCGACGCCCTGCGCGAACAGCTGGATAGCGCTGGCTATCGCCATGTTGATCAGGTCATGGAACACGGCGAATACGCCACGCGCGGCGCGTTGTTGGATCTGTTCCCGATGGGCAGCGAGTTGCCTTATCGTCTGGATTTCTTTGATGACGAAATCGACAGCCTGCGTCTGTTTGATACCGACACCCAGCGCACGCTGGAAGAAGTCGATGCCATTAATTTGCTTCCCGCGCACGAATTCCCGACTGACAAAACGGCCATCGAGCTATTCCGTAGTCAGTGGCGCGATACCTTTGAGGTTAAACGCGACGCCGAACATATTTATCAGCAGGTCAGCAAAGGCACGTTACCTGCGGGTATTGAATACTGGCAACCGCTGTTTTTCAGCGAGCCGCTGCCGCCGCTGTTCAGCTACTTCCCCGCCAATACGTTATTGGTCAATACCGGTGATATCGAGACCAGCGCAGAACGCTTCCAGGCCGATACCCTGTCACGCTTTGAAAATCGCGGTGTTGATCCGATGCGCCCGCTTCTGCCGCCGGAATCGCTGTGGCTGCGGGTTGATGAGCTGTTTTCTGAACTTAAACGCTGGCCGCGCGTTCAACTGAAAACCGAGAGTCTGGCGAACAAAGCTGCGAATACCAACCTCGGGTTCCAGAAGCTGCCGGACATCGCCGTGCAGGCACAGCAAAAATCACCGTTAGATGCGTTACGTAAATTCCTTGAGGGCTTTACCGGCCCGGTGATTTTCTCGGTCGAAAGTGAAGGCCGACGTGAAGCGCTTGGCGAGTTGCTCGCTCGTATCAAAGTGGCACCGAAGCGGATATTGCGACTCGATGAAGCCGTAGATAACGGTCGTTATCTGATGATTGGCGCAGCTGAGCACGGCTTCATCGATAGCAAACGCAATCTGGCACTGATTTGTGAAAGCGATCTGCTTGGGGAACGCGTGGCGCGTCGCCGCCAGGATTCGCGTCGCACCATCAACCCGGATACATTAATTCGTAACCTTGCAGAGCTGCATCCCGGTCAGCCGGTAGTGCATCTGGAACACGGCGTGGGTCGCTATGCCGGGATGACCACGCTGGAAGCGGGCGGTATCACCGGTGAATATCTGATGCTCACCTATGCCAACGACGCCAAACTGTACGTGCCGGTGTCGTCACTGCATCTGATCAGCCGCTATGCGGGCGGTGCAGAAGAGAATGCACCGCTGCATAAACTGGGCGGCGATGCCTGGTCACGCGCCCGACAGAAAGCCGCTGAGAAGGTGCGCGATGTCGCGGCAGAGCTGCTGGATATTTATGCCCAGCGCGCGGCGAAAGAAGGCTTTGCCTTTAAGCATGACCGTGAACAGTATCAGTTGTTTTGCGACAGCTTCCCGTTTGAAACCACGCCTGACCAGGCGCAGGCGATCAACGCTGTACTCAGCGATATGTGTCAACCGCTGGCCATGGACCGCCTGGTGTGCGGCGACGTCGGTTTTGGTAAAACCGAAGTCGCGATGCGCGCCGCCTTCCTTGCCGTAGAGAACCACAAACAGGTTGCCGTGCTGGTTCCGACTACCCTGCTCGCACAGCAGCACTTCGACAACTTCCGCGATCGTTTTGCCAACTGGCCGGTACGCATTGAGATGTTGTCCCGTTTCCGTAGCGCCAAAGAGCAAGCGCATATTCTGGAGCAGGTTGCCGAGGGGAAAATTGATATTCTCATCGGTACGCACAAACTGCTGCAAGCGGATGTGAAGCTAAAAGATCTGGGTCTGCTAATTGTCGATGAAGAGCACCGTTTCGGCGTTCGCCACAAAGAACGCATTAAGGCGATGCGCGCGGATGTCGATATTCTGACCCTGACGGCAACGCCTATTCCGCGTACGCTCAATATGGCGATGAGCGGCATGCGCGATCTGTCGATCATCGCCACGCCGCCCGCTCGTCGTCTGGCGGTCAAAACCTTCGTGCGCGAATACGACAGCCTGGTGGTACGCGAGGCGATCCTGCGTGAAGTTCTGCGCGGGGGACAAGTTTATTATCTGTTTAACGACGTCGAAAATATCCAGAAAACCGCTAACAGATTAGCGGAACTGGTGCCGGAAGCGCGTATTGGCATCGGCCACGGGCAAATGCGCGAGCGCGAGCTGGAACGCGTGATGAACGATTTCCACCATCAGCGTTTTAACGTGCTGGTGTGTACCACCATTATCGAAACCGGGATCGACATTCCGACCGCCAACACCATTATCATCGAACGTGCCGATCACTTTGGTTTAGCGCAATTGCACCAGCTACGCGGTCGTGTGGGACGCTCACACCATCAGGCGTACGCCTGGCTGCTGACGCCGCATCCAAAAGCAATGACCACCGACGCGCAAAAGCGTCTGGAAGCCATCGCTTCGCTGGAAGATTTGGGTGCAGGATTTGCGCTGGCGACCCACGACCTTGAAATTCGCGGCGCCGGGGAACTGCTGGGTGAAGATCAAAGTGGTTCCATGGAAAGCATCGGCTTCTCGTTGTATATGGAGCTGCTGGAAAATGCTGTCGATGCGCTCAAAGAGGGACGCGAACCATCACTGGAAGATCTCACCAGCCAGCAAACCGAAGTTGAATTGCGTATGCCGTCTCTGCTGCCGGATGACTATATACCGGATGTTAACACCCGACTATCGTTCTACAAGCGCATTGCCAGCGCGAAAGGCGAAAACGAACTGGAAGAGATTAAGGTCGAGCTGATAGATCGTTTTGGCCTGCTGCCCGACCCGGCTCGTACGTTGCTGGATATCGCTCGTTTACGCCAGCAGGCGCAGAAACTGGGGATCAGAAAGCTCGAAGGTCATGACAAAGGCGGTACCATTGAATTTGCCGAGAAAAACCACGTTAACCCGGTCTGGCTGATTGGTTTACTGCAAAAACAACCGCAACACTTCCGTCTGGACGGCCCAACCCGACTGAAATTTATGCAGGATCTGGGCGAGCGTAAAACGCGGATCGACTGGGTCCGCCAGTTTATGCGTCAGCTTGAAGAAAACGCCGTAGCATAGTGAACAGGCCGGGTGAGCACACCACTCACCCAGCCTGATGAATTTACAAACTCTTTGCACTTCCCTGCACTTCCAGACACAGCAAACCGCCATAATTCTCGTTTACTTTTACATAATAAAAACCACGTAAAAACAATGGATTTATGGTGATGTTAAACAATAAACGACTCTCTCGCTGGCTCGCGTTTTTTACGCTGGCAGCGACCTTCGCGTTAGCACTTCCGGCTCAGGCAAACACCTGGCCGCTGCCACCGCCGGGAAGCCGTCTGGTGGGCCAGAATACCGTTCACGTTGTTGAAGACAATGGCGGTTCTCTGGAGGCGATTGCGAAAAAATATAATGTCGGCTTTTTAGCGCTGCTGCAGGCCAACCCCGGCGTTGACCCTTACGTACCACGTCCGGGCAGCGTGCTGACTATACCGTTACAAACTCTGCTACCTGACGCCCCGCGCGAAGGTATTGTTATCAACCTCGCCGAACTGCGTCTTTATTATTACCAGCCGGGGACCAATTCGGTGACCGTTTATCCTATTGGTATTGGTCAGTTAGGTGGTGACACGCTGACGCCTACGATGGTAACCACCATTTCTGATAAACGCGCCAACCCCACCTGGACGCCGACGGCAAATATCCGCGCGCGATACAAAGCAAACGGAATTGACCTGCCTGCCGTTGTACCTGCCGGTCCGGATAACCCGATGGGCCATCATGCAATTCGCTTAGCGGCATACGGCGGCGTTTATCTGCTGCACGGCACCAATGCTGACTTTGGCATCGGCATGCGCGTCAGTTCCGGCTGTATTCGTCTGCGCGACGGTGATATCGAAACCCTGTTCCGTCAGGTAACGCCCGGAACTAAGGTCAATATTATCAATACGCCGATCAAAGCATCCGTTGAGCCTAACGGCGTGCGGCTAGTAGAAGTACATCAGCCGCTGTCCGAAAAAATCAATGACGACCCGCAACTGTTGCCAATCGTGCTGAACGCGTCCATGCAGACATTTAAAAATTCGGCGCAAACAGATACCGCCGTCATGGATCATGCGATGGAGATTCGCTCAGGCATGCCGGTCGATGTGACCCGTCATCACGACGTTGCTCAACAACCGCTGTAAACGTAGCGTATTAAAAAACCCCCGCTGGATTTTATTCCGCGGGGGTTTTTTATTTAACTCGCAGTGGCATTGCGATGGGTTAAATCTTATTTGTAGATAACAGCAGTCCCATGAAGGGTGTTAGGACCGGTAACGGAAGTAATACGGAAAGACTTCGCACCCATCTCATCGGCTTTCTGCGCCAGTTGGTCTTCCAGTGAACCTAAGTTAGTCCCCGCATTCGCAGAAATAGTACCGACTTTCTCTTGACCCGCAGGTGTGGACTGAACTTCAACAGCGGCGAAGCTTGCAAATGACAGTGAGCTAAGAACAGCAGCAACAAACAGGGTTTTTACGTTTTTCATGATAGTGACCTTTAGCAGATGAATGGGTGTCGAAAAGATTAACTTAACGATCGATAGGTAAATCATAGATGTGATCCAGGTCACACGTCAATACTTTTTTATAATGATCGTTATATAAAATATAAAGGTCTTATTTTTCATGCCAATAGCTATAATTTATTTTTATCGTGAATCCGCTGGAGTGTGCAGTCGAATATTTTTATAATGGTTGTTCAATAAACCCAACAAAGGTACATCGGCGCCATGACAACTGAAACGACAGGTTGTGCAAAAAAAAGCCGTGGCCGACCAAAAGTGTTCGACAGGGAAGCCGCGCTTGATAAGGCCATGACACTCTTCTGGCAGCACGGATATGAAGCGACCTCGCTCGCCGATCTCGTAGAAGCTACCGGCGCAAAAGCGCCCACGCTGTATGCGGAGTTCACCAATAAAGAAGGGTTGTTCCGTGCCGTACTGGACCGCTACATCACCCGCTTTGCGGCGAAACACGAAGCCCAACTGTTTTGTGAAGAAAAAAGCCTTGAGTCCGCACTGGAAGACTATTTCACCGCCATAGCGACCTGCTTTACCAGCAAGGACACCCCGGCGGGATGTTTCATGATTAACACTTCTGCGACGCTGGCAGCCTCTTCCCGTGATATTGCGCACACGGTGAAATCCCGCCATGCAATGCAGGAACAGACGCTTACTCAGTTTCTTCATCAACGTCAGCAACGAGGTGAAATCCCCGCCTACTGTGACGTGCAAAAACTGGCTGAATACCTGAACTGTATTTTACAAGGTATGTCGATCAGCGCCCGTGAAGGTGCAACGTTTGAAAAACTGATGCAGATCGCACGTACCACCCTGCGGCTGTGGCCCGAACTCGTCAAAGCTTAACCCTTTCCCGCAATTCCCCCGCTGTACTAACACCCCCGGGAGCTGATAAAGCCCCCGGTTAGATTCCCGTTCCATTGTCCCTACATTTCTCATTGTTTTCATCGTGTTATCCGATCATTTTTTGTAAAGGGTATTGATAACGACAATTGTTATCAGCAATATTCGCATTTGTTTTAATGCCTGTTTCACAATGTAACCATCGGTTTCTCTACCGCCATAACAAAAACAGATCGACTCTTTTTAAAAGGAATACAAATGAATAAGCGTCTCTGGGTGCTCAATCCTCTCCTGTTGTCTTTAACCCTCCCGGCCATTGCGGCTGAGGAAGAGAACCTCATCGTCAGCGCCAACCGTAGCCAACGCACCGTGGCAGAAATGGCGCAAACGACCTGGGTTATTGAAGGAAGCGAGATTGAACAACAGGTTCAGGGGGGGAAAGAGTTCAAGGATGTTCTTGCTCAGTTAATCCCAGGAATCGATGTCAGTAGCCAGGGGCGTACAAACTACGGCATGAACATGCGTGGTCGCGCCATTGTCGTGCTCATTGACGGTGTCCGTCTGAACTCCTCGCGAACCGACAGCCGTCAGCTTGACTCCATTGACCCGTTTAACATTGCGCACATTGAAGTCATTTCAGGCGCAACCTCACTTTATGGCGGTGGCAGTACCGGCGGATTAATCAACATCGTCACCAAAAAAGGCCAGCCGGAGCGTGAAGTAGAACTCGAACTGGGGAGCAAAAGCGGCTTCAACAACAGTAACGATCATGATGAACGCGTTGCCGCGGCGGTGAGTGGAGGAACAGATCGCGCTTCCGGGCGTATGTCCGTCGCGTATCAACGATTTGGCGGCTGGTATGATGGTAATCACGATGCCCTGCTGCTGGATAACACCCAAACCGGGCTACAGCACTCCGATCGTCTGGACGTGATGGGCACCGGGACGATTGAACTTGACGACAACCGTCAGTTGCAACTGGTTACACAGTATTACAAGAGCCAGGGGGATGATGATTACGGGCTGGATCTCGGCGAGAACATGTCCGCCGTAACCGGAAACGGTAAAGCTTATACCAGCAGCGGACTGAATTCCGATCGTATTCCCGGAACCGAACGTCATCTGATCAGCCTGCAATATTCAGATGCGGATTTTTTCGGCCAGAACCTGGTCAGCCAAATCTATTACCGCGACGAATCGCTGAAATTCTATCCTTTCCCGACGCTCAGCAAAGGTAAGGTCACCAGTTTCTCCGCATCTCAGCAGGACACAGACCAGTTTGGCGCCAAAATTACCCTCAACAGCCAGTTGATGGATAACTGGGAGCTGACGTGGGGTATCGATGCCGATCACGAGACCTTCGATTCCAATCAGAAATTCTTCGATCTGGCCTGGTCCCTGCCCTCCGGCGGCATGGATAACCGCACCGCTTATACCACCGGGCGTTACCCCGGTTACAGCATCACCAACTTTGCGCCTTTCCTGCAAAACAGCTATGACATTAACGACATCTTTACCCTCAGCGGCGGCGTGCGCTATCAATGGACCGAAAACAGGGTTGATGATTTCGTTGGCTATGCTCAACAGCAGGGAATCGCGACCGGGCTTGCGAACTCTGCCGATACCATTCCGGGCGGCAAAACCGATTACGATAATTTCCTGTTCAACGCCGGTATCCTCGCCCATCTGACTGACCGTCAGCAAACGTGGTTTAATTTCTCTCAGGGCGTGGAGCTTCCGGATCCAGGGAAATATTACGGTAACGGCACCTATTCGCTGGTTGGCGATCATTACCAGCTCCAGCGCAGCGTCAACGTGGCGGATTCACGTCTGGAAGGGATTAAAGTTAACTCGTACGAACTGGGATGGCGCTACACCGGCGATAGTCTGCGCACGCAACTGGCCGCTTACTACTCGACTTCGGATAAATCGATCGTTATCAACCGCAGCGATATGACCATTAACGTTCAACCCGACGATCGCCGCATTTATGGCCTTGAAGGCGCGGTGGATTATTTCATTGCGGATACGGACTGGAGCCTGGGCGGCAACTTCAATGTCATTAAATCGGAAGTGAAACAGAACGGTAAATGGCAAAAATGGGATGTGACTCTGGCCTCACCGTCGAAAGCAACCGCGTGGGTCGGCTGGGCACCAGAACCGTGGACCTTACGCGTACAGAGCCAGCAAACATTTGATCTGACCGACGCCAGCGGCAATAAGCTGGATGGCTATAACACCATGGACTTTATCGGCAGCTATCAGCTCCCGTTGGGTAAGCTGACCTTTAGCGTGGAAAACCTGCTGAATGAAGAGTACACCACGCTGTGGGGACAACGTGCGCCACTGCTGTACAGCCCAACCTACGGCAGTCCGTCACTGTATGAGTACAAGGGCCGGGGCCGCACCTTTGGTCTGAACTATGCCTTAACCTTCTGATAAAAAAAGCCCCCCAGCCTGAGCGAATGGGGGGCTAATGTTCAGGATAATGCTATTTTACGCTTTGTTATTCAGTATCAACTGTCCGTTGTTATCCAACGGAATTTGCGCGCCGGGGTCCTTATCCATACGGATTTTCCCCTGCTGATCGCCAATTTTGTACGTCACGTCGTAGCCCAGCATCTTTTCAGATTTGTCATACACCGTTTTACAACGCTGCTGCGTGGTGGTGTAAGTATCGTTTTCCTGCATCGAACCCTGAATCTGATTACCTGCATAGCCGCCGCCTAAAGCCCCGGCCACGGTAGCAATATCTTTACCACGTCCGCCGCCAAACTGATGGCCAATAACGCCACCCGCAACCGCACCCAATACGGAACCCGCAATACGGTTTTCATCTTGTACCGGCTTACGGTGCGTGACAGTTACGTTCCGGCACTCCTGACGCGGTGTTTTTACCGACTCTTTAATCGGTGTTGCAGAGACAACTTGCGCATACTGTGGGCCACGCTCGAAAACGTTCAGACTGGCCACTGCTGCAACACCCAGCGCAGCAGCTACGCCAATCCCTATACCCGCCAACATTGATTTATTCACGGGACTTCCTCCTTTTTTGCTATTAGCAACAACTTTGCAACAGAAGGTAAGGAATGCCAATCAGATTACGGATGAAAATAGCAGGATGAGGCACGAACGCAGGATGATTCGGAGAACTCTGAAGGAAGGCGCCGGATGCGTAAAATCATCCGGCGCCACAAGTCGATATTAATGCAGTTTCAGACGCGGGCGAATCACCCGGTTGATACTGCCGACCAGCATCATCAGGCCGGTTTTGAAGTAGCCGTGTAAAGCAATCTGGTGCATGCGGTACAGTGAGATGTATACAAAGCGCGCAATACGCCCTTCCACCATCATCGAACCACGGGTCAGGTTGCCCATCAGGCTACCCACGGTAGAAAAGTTAGAGAGCGAGACCAGAGAGCCGTGATCTTTGTACTGATACGCTTTCAGTGGCTTGCCGTTCATCTGTGCCAGAATATTGTTCATCGCACAGGTCGCCATCTGGTGTGCTGCCTGAGCGCGCGGAGGCACAAAACCCCCTTCCGGGCGCGCGCAGGAAGCGCAGTCGCCAATCGCGTACACGTCAGGATCGCGCGTGCTCTGCAGAGTTGGCTCAACCACCAGTTGGTTAATACGGTTCGTTTCGAGACCGCCAATGTCTTTCATAAAGTCTGGCGCTTTGATACCCGCCGCCCACACCATCAGGTCGGCTTTAATGTATTCGCCATCTTTGGTGTGCAGTCCGCCTTCGTCAGCGCTGGTGACCATCGTCTGGGTCAGTACGCGTACGCCCAGTTTGGTTAACTCATTATGCGCAGCACCGGAAATACGCGGCGGCAACGCAGGCAGAATGCGCTCGCCAGCTTCCACCAGCGTAACGTTCAGCGCATCGTTGGTCAGCCCTTTGTAACCATAGCTGTGCAGCTGTTTTACCGCATTGTGCAGCTCAGCGGAGAGCTCAACCCCCGTCGCACCACCGCCCACAATGGCGATATTCACTTTTCCGTTAGCGCCCAGATTCGCGGAATACTTCAGGAACAGATTCAGCATCTCCTGGTGGAAACGACGCGCCTGATGCGGGTTATCGAGGAAAATGCAGTTTTCTTTCACGCCAGGAGTGTTGAAATCGTTGGAGGTACTGCCCAACGCCATCACCAGCGTGTCATACGGCACTTTACGCTCAGGAACCAGCAGATCCCCCTTCTCATCGCGCAGCTCAGCGAGAGTAATGGTCTTCGCTTCACGATCGATATCTATCACCGAACCTAACTGAAACTGGAAGCCATGGTTACGGGCATGTGCCAGATAGCTCAGCGCATCCACGCCTTCATCCAGTGAACCCGTCGCCACTTCATGCAGTAACGGTTTCCACAAATGACTGTGGTTTCTGTCTACCAGTGTGATTTTGGCCTTTTTCTTACGCCCGAGTTTTTTACCCAACTGCGTCGCCATTTCCAGTCCGCCAGCACCGCCGCCGACAATCACGATCCTTTTCAATGGTGTAGTCAACGTGAACCCCCTCAAATTTATTAACCAATTGTTAATTAAAAGTTATTAATATAGCTCTTAATTAACAACAAGTTACAGTAATGAAAATGTTCTTCGAGAGTGAGAATAACACGAACGGTGCATTGGTCATACCAAAATTGATGTGTATCAAGTTTTGATGCTGAAAAGATAGACAACCGGAACTTTAAGAACAAAAAAACCAGCCCGATGGCTGGTTTTTTACGCACTCAATAAGGATTAACCTAACGTCTTGAACGCTTTGATGCGCTGCAAATGCGGAGAGATATTCTTAAACTTATGCGTCTGCTCTTCGTCCCAGACTATCTCGTAAAAGTGATGCAGCTCTTCCGACGAACGCTGGCTATTGAGCGCTTCATCATGACGCGACAGGATAACCAGACAGCGATCGCGATTCTTTTCGCGGAAATTGGTCACGCATTTTGTTGCGATGTCTGCATACTCCTCAGGTCTGTCAATTTTGCCTTCCATATTCTCATACGGGAACAGGTTAGGATTAAACACGACCTGACGAATATCACACAGAAAACCAATCCGTTCAGCCCAATATCCCCCGAGCCCCACACCACAAATCAGCGGACGGTCATCCACATTCAGCTGTAGCATTTTGTCCACTTCTTTTAGCAGATGCTGCATATCATGTTTGGGATGCCGCGTACTGTAGCTAATCAGCCTGACATCCGGGTCGATGAATTGCAGCTGCAACACCTTCTCATGGTTGCCCGGGCTGTTAGAGTCAAAACCGTGTAAATAGATAATCATCGCATCCTCGCCAAACTTGCGTTAATGACCTGCTTTCTCTTCCTGCCAGCGCTCATGAAGCTGGTTTAGCTGAGCGCTTACCGTCTTCCAGCGTGCCGAATCCATCAGTTCCTGACGTGAAAATGAACCTTTATGATACAAACGTGTAACACGTTCTGCATTGATCGGCGACAGATTATCTAACACACTGACCGCTCCCTTACGATTATTGCAGACCAGGATCATATCGCAACCTGCATCCAGCGATGCCTGTCCACGCTGGGCATAGCTTCCCATAACCGCCGCCCCTTCCATCGACAAATCGTCGGAGAAAATGACACCATCGAAGCCAAGCTCCTGGCGCAGCACCGTTTTCAGCCAGTGAGGTGAGCCACTCGCCGGACGCGGATCTACATCACTGTAGATGACATGCGCAGGCATAATGGCATCCAGTTTGTTCTCAGTAATCAACGTCTGGAACACGGACATATCTTTCGCACGAATCTCGGCTTCTGAGCGAGGATCGGTTGGGGTTTCTTTGTGTGAATCCGCCGTCACGGCCCCATGACCAGGGAAATGTTTACCGGTCGTTTTCATGCCTGCGGCATGCATACCGTCAATGAAGCGGGTCGCCATCGCCAATGCTTTTAGCGGATCGGCGTGGTAAGAACGCTCGCCGATTGCGGCGCTGATATGGCCCACATCCAGTACCGGTGCAAAGCTGATATCAATGTCCATCGCGATCATTTCGCTGGCCATCAACCATCCGGCGTCCTGAGCCAGTTTGCCGCCCTCTTCCAGACCGTGCAGCGCGGCAAACGATTGAGCCGCAGGCAGGCGAGTAAAGCCTTCTCGAAAGCGCTGTACGCGTCCGCCTTCCTGATCTACCGCCACCACCAGATGGTTACGTGACGCAGTCCGGATTTGTCGCACTAATTCACGCAGCTGTTCCGGGTCATGATAATTTCGGGTAAAGAGGATCAACCCACCTACCAGCGGATGCGCCAGAATCTCACGCTCTTCTGCGTCCAGCTCATACCCTTCGACATCCAACATTACTGGGCCCACACTGCTCTCCTTATCCTTTCATTGTTAGCTGCCGCCAGGTTTCATCGGCCAGCCTGATAAATTGTCTATCGCCGGTTTGCCGCCAGCGATACTCAAACCACCCCGCCTTCAGCATCATTATCCAGGGTTGCCATTGTCTGACTTGTCGCCACAAAACGTCTGGCTCAATGTGCGCTCGTTGAGCGTAGGTGCTAACCAGCTGTTGGTGCTGGGATTCATCGCTGACCCATACCGCCGCCAGCTCCAGGGCAATATCACCGTCTCCGGCGTATTCCCAGTCAATCAGCCGCAGCCCTGAGGCTGTGCGTACGATGTTGTCACCGTGAACATCCATATGCAGCGGCCCCAGACGCAAAGGTCGAGGCTCACCTCGTTTCCTCAGCCGCTTCAGCGCGCGCAGCCAGCATGGTGTACGACGCGCCGGATCGCCACACTGCCAGTACTGTTCAAGTAGCGGCAGCAAGCTGATTCGCCAGCCCAATCTGGGTTGCTGGTGCAGATGATACAGTAAGCCTGCGAGTTCGTCGGCGTCCGGTAATCTGGATTCTACCTTACCGTGAAAAAACTCGACGGCCATCCACCCACGCGTATAAAAATGAGGACGTGGCGCAAGGTTTTCTGGCAGGTGTTTTAACGCATGATATTGGCGTAAGAAATGCGATTCCGGCGCATCAGGGTCGTGATGACAACGCAGTACCAGCCGGTGAGAATGATGCTCAATGATGCAGCTCCCGCCGCTCAGGCCAGTTTGGCTGGCTGCGACGGGATGATACTGCGGGAAATAGCGCGACAACACTTCGCCGCGCGTGAGTCTGTTATTGTTGCTGAACGGCACCTTTACCTGACCAGATTATCTCGCCAGTTTGTACCAGCATTAATTGCATTTGCAGCGCAGGCGAATTGACGTTGCCGGATGCGCTGGAATAAAGCACATACTGCGCGCCAACGTTACGGGCGATACCAATCGCTTTACTGCGCGTTCCCAGGCTATCGTTCGGCGACAGACCTAACTGCTGCTTGGCGACTGCCAGTTGCTGAGCGGAAACCAGAGTAAACTTACCGTTATTCGCCAGAGCATTACGTAAGGTTTCGGTGGCTTCACCCGCGTTCAGCGAGCCGTTGGTGCGGTTATTCACGCTATCAACCAGCAGAACGCCGCCCGCTTTTACGCCGTCAGCCTGCAGCATTTTTCCGACCATCGGCTGCATAGCCCCGTTCCAGTCATAATGACGTTGACGTGGCGTCGGCTGCGCCGTTTGGTCCTCGTGCTCAATCGGACCCGGCTGCTGCGGTATGGTTGGCACCGTTGGCACTACCGGCACCGGCTGTTGCGGCTGCACAGGCTGTTCCGGCACCGGCTTGACTTCCTCTACCGGTGCGGGCTCTCGTTGCACCACACAGCCAGAGAGAAACATCGCCAGCGCGGCAATCAGTGCGTAGCGATTCATTTTGATCATCAAGATTCACCCCTTACAAATAAAGATAAAGTCTAACCTTGTGCGCCCCCAGAAAATTGGCGCTGCCGTACAGCGTCACCGACGAATGAGCCGGGATAGTCACGCTGCGCGGCGCTTCCAGAGGATGCATTTCCAGTCCTCTGGCGTCATACCAGTAAAACCGATAATGAACGGTGACGGGTTCTTGTCTTTCGTTATAGAGTCGCGAGGATGCCGAGGCCTGAATATCAGACGTGGTTAACGTGGGCTGTTCTGCTGTTATACCTGCCGCCAGAATCGTTGACTCCATCACCAGCGACTGTTCATCACTTACCGGAATTTCTGGGTGTGTTCGACAACCCGCCAGTAGCAGCAAGCCCAGTGAAAGTGCAATGCATCCTCTGATCATGCCTACAGACCTTTATGCGCGAGCATTGGGCCAAGCGCACGGCCACCCAGCAGATGCATATGAATGTGATACACCTCCTGACCCCCGTGGCGGTTGGTGTTCATGATTAAGCGGTACCCATCTGCAGCAATGCCTTCCTGCTCAGCAATTTTCGCTGCAACGGTAATCATGCGGCCCAATGCCTGTTCATGTTCAGCCGTCACATCGTTGACGGTTGGGATCAGGATGTTAGGAATGATCAGAATATGCGTAGGTGCCTGAGGGGAAATATCACGAAACGCAGTGACCAGTTCATCCTGGTATACGATATCCGACGGAATTTCACGACGGATAATTTTGCTGAATATAGTTTCTTCTGCCACGACGTTTTCCTTTTTCATTAACAGCCCAAGCGTTTTGCCATGCTACGCCGGGTAACTCTGCGAGTATAGAGTATGAGCGAGTTACTCACGCTCTTTCAACTTTAACCCTCGATTTTTTAAGCGAAAACCCCAGTCAATGCTGCTCTTATAACCATTTCCCAGCGCTATTGCTCAAGCATAGTACTGAAACAATATTTCATTTATGTCGTAGCATCCGCTTACACATTAAGTGCTAATGCGTATATTTCGCATTTGTATTTACATGCGCATTTAATAATTTACAACCAAAGGGCTCATCACAACTACCGGTGATTCGAACTTAATATTAATAATTATCAAGGACTTTTCGATGTCTTTCACAACACTCAACGGGAATATTCAACGCCAACCGGGGCTTGCCCCTTCTGCGCTGGCAGCCTGCATTACGCTAGCGCTTTTACCTTCCACCAGCCTCGCAGCCCCTGCTGAAGAGACAGTGATCGTGGAGGGTTCTGCTCCAGCCGCATCCAGCGACGAACAGGATTACAGCGTTAAATCGACGACGGCGGGCACAAAAATGCAGATGACACAGCGCGATATTCCGCAATCGGTCAGCATTGTCAGCCAGCAGCGCATGGAAGATCAGCAGTTGCAAACGCTGGGCGATGTGATGGACAACACGTTGGGGATAAGCAAAAGCCAGGCGGATTCCGATCGCAGCAGCTATTACTCGCGCGGATTTCAGATTGATAACTATATGGTCGATGGGATCCCGACCTATTTTGAATCCCGCTGGAATCTCGGTGACGCCCTTTCCGACACCGCCCTTTTTGAGCGTGTCGAAGTGGTCCGTGGTGCAAACGGACTGATGACCGGGACGGGTAACCCTTCAGCCTCTATTAACATGATCCGTAAGCATGCCACCAGCCGCGAGTTCACCGGTAATGTTTCTGCAGAATATGGCAGTTGGAACAAACAACGCTATGTGACCGATCTGCAAAGCCCGCTTACGGCAGACGGCAATGTGCGCGGTCGCATCGTGGCGGGTTACCAGAATAACGACTCCTGGCTTGATCGCTACAATAGCGAAAAAATGTTCTTCTCCGGGATTGTCGATGCCAATTTGGGTGACACCACCAGCCTGTCTGCAGGTTATGAATACCAGCGCATTGATATCAACAGCCCAACCTGGGGTGGATTACCGCGCTGGAATACCGATGGCAGTAAAAACAGCTATGACCGTTCGCGCAGCACTGCGCCGGACTGGGCTTACAACGATAAAGACTTCAACAAAGTGTTTGTCACCATCAAACAACGTTTTGCCGATACCTGGCAGGCGACCATGAACGCCACCCACTCCGAGGTCAAGTTCGACAGTAAAATGATGTACGTCGATGCCTATGTTAATAAGGCCGACGGCACGCTGATTGGCCCATATGGCAACTATGGTCCGGGATATGACTACGTCGGAGGAACCGGCTGGAACAGCGGCAAACGTAAAGTGGATGCTGTCGATCTATTTGCCGACGGCGGTTACGATCTGTTTGGTCGTCAGCATAATCTGATGCTGGGCGGCAGCTACAGTAAACAGAATAACCGTTATGAAAGCTCGTGGGCGAACGTTTTCCCCAACGAAATCGGCAGCTTCTATACCTACGATGGTAACTTCCCGGAAACCAACTGGAACCCGCAGTCATTGGCTCAGGACGATACCACGCACATGAAATCGCTGTACGCCGCAACGCGTATTTCGCTGGCCGACCCACTGCATTTGATTGTCGGCGCGCGTTATACCAACTGGCGTATCGACACCCTGACCTACAGTATGGAGCAAAACCACACCACCCCGTACGCGGGCCTGGTGTATGACATTGACGACAACTGGTCTACCTACGCCAGCTATACCTCAATCTTCCAGCCGCAGAACAAGCGCGACAGTTCCGGTAAATATCTCTCTCCGATTACCGGCAACAACTATGAGCTTGGCCTGAAGTCCGACTGGATGAACAGCCGTTTAACCACCACGCTCGCGGTGTTCCGCATTGAACAGGATAACGTAGCACAATCAACCGGCGTGCCAATCGCCGGTAGCAATGGCGATACGGCCTTTAAAGCGATGGATGGTACAGTCAGCAAAGGGGTCGAATTCGAAATTAACGGTGCGATCACCGATAACTGGCAGATGACGTTTGGCGCGACACGCTATGTTGCTGAAGACAACGAAGGCAATGCTGTAAACCCTAACCTGCCACGGACCACGGTAAAACTGTTCACCCGTTATCGCCTGCCAGCCATGCCGGAACTGACCGTAGGCGGCGGAGTCAATTGGCAGAATCGTGTTTACAGCGATACGGTCACGCCTTATGGCACATTCCGCGCGGAACAGGGAAGCTACGCCCTGGTAGATTTGTTCACCCGTTACCAGGTAACAAAAAACTTCTCAGTGCAGGGTAACCTCAATAACCTGTTCGATAAAACCTACGACACGAATATCGACGGTTCTATCGTTTATGGTGAGCCGCGCAACGTCAGCATCACCGCAAGCTATCAGTTCTGACACCAGGTATTGCGTAAAATTGCTAACCCGCTGACTTGGGTTGCAAATTCTCATCAAACTCCAGCCGCTTTCTGTCGGGTTCTACCGCAGTCAGCGGCTGCACCTCTGCCAGCGTCTTCTGGCAGCGCTCAACCAGCACCTGATATTCACGAGTGCCCTGTTTTTTCCACACCAGCTCCTGCTCAGTTAACATGCGAATCGCTTTCGCCGGGCTGCCGACAATCAGATGGTTGGCAGGCATCTCGGCGCGCGCTTTCACAAACGCCGAAGCACCAACGATACTGTTCTCACCGATGGTCGCGCCATCGATAATCACCGCGCTCATGCCAACCAGCGCGTTACGCCCTATCACACAGCCGTGCAGAATCGCTCCGTGGCCGATATGTCCGTCCTCTTCCACCACCGTATCCTGGCCGGGAAATCCGTGCATCACGCAGTTATCCTGGATATTCGCCCCATCTTTAACCACGATACGCCCAAAATCTCCGCGCAGGCTGGCATTGGGGCCAACATAAACACCTTTGCCGAGAATGACATCGCCAATCAGCACTGCGGTTGGGTGAACATAGCTTTCCGCAGGAACTACCGGGATCATCCCGTCAATCTGGTAAATCGGCATGGCTTCTCCTGTTACGCCTCGGCTAATCCGCCGAAGCGTTGATAATAGAGCGGCCCTGGCGCGGGTAGTTCCCCCACCGAGCTCTCGCCTTTTTCGCTGACGAAAACCTGGGCGCCGGGCGCAACACGTTGATAAATATTAATACACAGCTGACGCGCCGTCTGCCCTAGCCAGTGAGCAGGCAACAATTCTTCCGGCAGCAGCGGATCTTTGAGCACAACCCGACGATAAAGGTGAATGAGCAACAGGCGGATCTGGAAGCAGCGCTCTGGCGTAAGTTCGTCCGGCCCGACGTCACGCAGCAACGGTAACAACGGACGGAACAGAGTGATAAACGCCTCGTACATGGCATTTTGTTCGGTTAAGTGCCAGCACCCTTCTACCCGCTCACGCAGCGCGGCGCGGGAGAGCGCCAACGGCGAATGCGCCTCAAAAACGATGACGTTTTCCGCCACCCCAGCTTCATGGAGCAGCGACTGGACGTCCGCCAGCTTTTGCGATGGTGACGCCAGCAGACTCGGCGCCAGTACGCCAAAACCTTGCCATAACAGCTGCTTTTTAACTTCGGCGAGGGTGTTTTTTTCCAGCCCTTCGGAGAGCAGCAGCAGCCAGGTACCGTCCCACTCAGGGGCGCTGGCACGGTAGATTTTGCTCTCGGCGCGACGCGTCAAGCGTAGCCCTTTATCGCTCAGTCGGTAGAAACTGCGTCGGCCGATACGTACCACGTCCAGCCATTCTTCTTTATTAAGGCGAAACAGTGCGGTACGTACAAAACGCTCACCGAAGCCAAGCCCTTCCAGCAGCGCGGCAACACTACCCAACCAGACTTCTCCACCGCGTTGCGATAAACAGTCCCCGTAAAGCGAGGCGATAAGCGAGGTGCCGCTGACCGGCATTGCGGTTACCGCCTGCTGAATAAAACTATCGAGCTTTTCCATATGATTCATACTGTTGTCTTTTTTGTGCTTTTTGAATCATAGCACAGGAATAGATCAGCGATACGCCAGGAGTTTGTAGGCCGGATAAGGCAACGCCGCCATCCGGCAGCGTTGCGCCATTGTGCCTGATGGCGCTACGCTTATCAGGCCGACGAGACTTAGCCGTTGGCGGCAGCTTTACGCAGGTCAAACACGCGGCAGGCCTTGCCTTCGGAGCGTGGAATGCTGCCGCAATTGACGATGCTGACATCCGTTGAAATGCCGACCATCGACTTAATGCGATGACGCAGATGATGGCAAATCTGGCAGCGCTGCTCGTGGCTTAGCACCAGGCTACTCTCTTTAAGCTCCACGCGTACCGAAAGTGAATCAAGATGGCCACGGCGATCCACTTCAAGCTGATAATGCGGGGCCAGATGATCAATCTTGAGGATCTCTTCTTCCACCTGAGACGGGAATACGTTGACGCCGCGAATAATCAGCATGTCATCGCTGCGCCCGCTAATGCGATCCATACGACGCATCGTGCGCGCGGTTCCCGGCAGCAGGCGCGTCAGGTCGCGGGTACGATAACGAATGACCGGCAGCGCTTCTTTCGTCAGCGTGGTGAACAGCAGTTCGCCGTGCTCACCGTCAGCCAGTGGCGTACCGTCATCCGGATTGACCACTTCCGGGAAGAAATGATCCTCCCAGATTGTCGGACCATCACCCGTTTCGATGCACTCCATCGCCACGCCCGGTCCCATCACTTCCGACAGGCCATAAATATCGAGCGCCGTAATACCGAGGCGACGTTCGATCTCCGCGCGCATCCCCGTTGTCCACGGCTCTGCGCCAAAGACACCGGTACGCAGCGAACAGCCGCGCGCGTCACCGCCCATCTGGCGCTCCAGCTCTTCAATCAGGTTCAGGCAGTAGGATGGCGTAACCATGATCATGTCGGGCTTAAAATCACGGATCAGCTGTGCCTGTTTCTCGGTCTGGCCGCCGGACATCGGGATCACCGTTGCCCCTAAGCGTTCCGCGCCGTAGTGTGCGCCCAGTCCGCCTGTGAAAAGGCCATAGCCATAAGCGACGTGGATTTTATCTTTCGCGGTACCGCCTGCGGCACGTAGCGAACGGGCGACGATGTTAGCCCAGGTATCGATATCATTTTGCGTATAGCCCACCACCGTCGGTTTACCCGTGGTACCGGATGACGCATGGATACGCACTACCTGCTCCATCGGTACCGCGAAGGTATCAAACGGATAGTTATCGCGCAGGTCCTGCTTGGTGGTGCACGGGAATTTGCTCAGGTCGCTCAGCTCACGGAAATCAGCCGGGTGAACCCCCGCCGCATCAAATTTGCGGCGGTACATCGGCACGTTTTCATAGGCGTGTTTTAACGTCCATTTCAGGCGCTCGGTCTGCAGAGCGACTAATTCGTCACGCGATGCGGTTTCAATTGGATCTAATTTTGTTGTAGTTGTCATGTTGTAGGGTACTCGCAGGTCAATTAGCTCACACTCGCTCAAGGATCATGGCAATGCCCTGACCCACGCCAATACACATCGTACACAGCGCATAGCGTCCATTGCGTCGTTCCAGCTCCAGCGTCGCGGCCAGCGCTAACCGCACACCGCTCATCCCCAGCGGGTGACCTAAAGCGATAGCCCCCCCATTGGGATTTACGTGTTCTGCATCATCTGCCAGTCCAAGCTGTCTCATCACTCCCAACGCCTGGGCGGCAAAGGCTTCATTCAGCTCAATTACATCCATATCGTTAATATTCAGCCCGGCGCGCTCCAGCACTTTACGCACCGCCGGAACCGGCCCAAGCCCCATGTACTTCGGCTCAACGCCCGCGGTCGCCATGGCGACGATGCGCGCACGTGGCGTTAAGCCCTGCGCGGCGGCCTGCTGCTGGCTTGCGATAATCAGCGCCGCAGCACCGTCATTGACACCGGAAGCATTGCCCGCCGTCACCACGCCGCCCTTGCGGAACGGGGTTTTCAGCGAGGCCAGTTGCTCCAAAGTGGTTTCTGCACGCGGATGTTCATCTTCACGCACCGCGCTGACCGCACCTTTCTTACCAATAATCTGCACCGGCACAATTTCCTGCGCCAGAATGCCGTCGCGCTGCGCTTTCGCCGTACGCTGTTGGCTGCGGTACGCAAAGGCGTCCTGGTCCCTTCGGCTTACATTTAACAATTCGGCTACATTCTCTGCCGTTTCCGGCATGCTGTCAGTACCAAATTGTTGCTGCATGAGCGGGTTCACAAAACGCCAGCCGATGGTGGTATCAAACATTTCCGCCTGACGCTGGTACGGCGCGGTGGCCTTGCCCATGACGAACGGCGCGCGGGACATGGACTCCACGCCACCGGCAATCATCAGGTCCGCATCACCCGCTTTAATGGCCCGCGCGGCAAAGCCAATTGCGTCCAGACCAGAGCCGCACAGGCGGTTAATGGTGGTACCGGACACGCCGTACGGATAACCCGCCAGCAGGGTCGCCATATGCGCCACGTTGCGGTTATCCTCGCCCGCCTGGTTGGCGCAACCGAAGATCACATCGTCAATAACGCTGGCATCCAGGTGTGGGTTGCGGTTGAGTAATTCACGCAATGGAATGGCCGCCAGATCGTCGGCACGCACGCCTGCCAGCGCCCCGCCGTAGCGACCAATCGGGGTACGAATACCGTCACAAATAAATGCGTCACGCATTAGACTTCTCCTGTAATCGTGCCGCCGATGCGGTGCGATTTTCCGCGAAACAGGGCAACGGTTTTTTGCTGTTGATTAACAATCTCAATGTCGTAAACGCCGGTCAGCTTGCCCTGCTGTTTCACCCGCGCGGTGGCGGTCAGCAGATCGCCAGTGAAGGCCGGGCGCAGGAAATCGATGCTCGCCGCCGACGCCACCGCCGCCAGCCCCTGGCTGTTACAGGCGTAGGCAAAGGCGGTGTCCGCGAGCGAAAACAGCTGCCCGCCGTGACAGGTCTGGAGGCCGTTGAGCATCGATGGCAGCACCGCCATCGTCATCTGCGCATAGCCTTCATCCATTTCGATAATCTCGATGCCCAGTGCGCGGGCGCAGGTATCTTTCTCGTACATGGCGCGGGCGTTGCGCCAGGCTTCATTACTCATGACGCATCTCCATCAGCGCTTTCTGGCGCAGCAGCGCACTTGGGCGATAGCGTTCTTCGCCGTAGTGCTGTTGTAGGTTTTCCAGCAGGCGCAGCACGCGCCCCCAGCCAAGCGATTCACCCCAGGCAATCGGGCCGCGTGGGTAGTTGACACCCAGCCGCATGGCGGTATCGATATCATCCGCGTTAGCAACGCCTTTTTGCACCGCATCCAGCGCTTCGTTCGCCAGCATCGCTACCGTGCGCCATACCAAAAGCCCTGGATAGTCGGCAATACGCAGCACTTTTTTGCCCTGCTGCTGGAAGTAGTACACCGCTTTGTCGGTTGCCGACTGTGGATTGGTTTGCGCGCTCGCCAGTACGACCGTGTCGCCCGCCGCATGGTCATAAACCACCACCGGGCGCTGATGCTGCACGCTTAAAGCCAACGCGGTTTCACCAGTGGTTTCCAGCAGCAGCACATCATCCAGTTCAGTGACAACGTCACACTTAATGTTTTTTGCTGCATTTTCAGGCACTACCGCTGCAACAGCCAGATCAGGCGATACTTCAACAGGCCAGCGATAGACGCCGTGTCCGCTCTTCTTACCCAGACGCCCCGCCAGAGCGAGCTCCTGTTGCAGCAAAGACGGCAGAAAGCGGCGATCCTGCCAGAAGGCGTTAAATACCGAACAGGTAACGGCAAAGTTGACGTCCTGACCGATAAGGTCGGTCAGCGCCAGCGGCCCCATAGGGAAACCGCCGCCGTCGCGTAGCGCCGCGTCAATCACTTCCGCGGATGCCACCTGCTCTTCCAGCGCGCGCCAGGCTTCGGCGTAGAACGGGCGCGCCACGCGGTTGACGATAAAGCCCGGCGTGGAGCGGCAGCGTACCGGCTGTTTGCCCCAGGCGCTCACGCACTGGCAAAGCTGCTCCACCACTTCCGTGGAGGTGGCAAGGCCGCTGATGACCTCGACCAGCTTCATCACCGGCGCCGGGTTAAAGAAATGCAGCCCCGCCACCCGTTCCGGGTGCTTAATGCCCGCCGCAATGGCGGTAATGGAGATAGACGAGGTATTACTGGTCAGCAGCGTCGACGGCGAGCAAATCTCTGCCAGCTCGCTGAACAGCGCCTTTTTAATCTCAAGACGTTCGGACGCGGCTTCAATTACTAACTGCGCATCGGCTAGCTGTGTTAATTCGGTTGCTGGCGTAATGCGTGCCAGCAGCGCCTGCGCCTGCTCGGCGCTGACTTTGCCGCGGCTAACGCGGGCGTTGAGGCGCTCGGCAATGCCGTCGATAGCGCGGGTAATCGCCTCAGACGAAATGTCATACAGCCGCACCGCGTGTCCGGCACTGGCCGCCACTTCGACGATCCCGGCCCCCATGGTGCCGCCGCCAATCACGGCGACGGTGTGAAGAGTCTGGCTCATGGCTTATTTCCCGCTGAACTGTGGCTGACGTTTGGCGAGGAAGGCGCTGACACCTTCGCGATAGTCGTCGCTGCGACCGGCCATGCGCTGGTAGTCGCGCTCAAGCTCAAGCTGCTGATCCAGCGTATTGGTTTCGGAAAGCTGCAAAGCTTTCTTAATTAACCCCAGCCCATAGGTCGGCTGCGTAGCAAAATGACGCGCCATGGCTAACGCGGTGTCTTTCAGTTCAGCGTCATCCACCACCTGCCAGATCATCCCCCACTGCGCGGCCTGTTCGGCGCTGAGGTTATCGCCCAGCATCAGTAAACCTACGGCGCGAGCGCGGGTGGTCACACGGGGCAGCAGCCAGCTACCGCCGCAGTCCGGCACCAGGCCAAGCTTGCTGAAGGCCATCACAAACTTCGCCGAACGCGCGGCCAGCACGATATCGCAGCCCAGCGCTAACGTTGCACCCGCCCCGGCGGCCACGCCGTTAACGGCGCAGATAACCGGCTTCGGCAGCGCGGCTAAACGACGCACCAGCGGGTTGTAAAAGCGTTCCACCGACATGCCCAGATCCGGCGCGGGGCCGCTTGGGTCAACGTTACGGTCATTCAGATCCTGTCCGGCGCAAAAACCGCGACCGGCACCGGTAATCAGCAGGCAGCGAATGGTGTCGTCACGTTCGGCCTGTTTCAGGCAGTCGGCGAGCTGCTGGTGCATCACGTCATTAAAGCTGTTGAGTCGGTCCGGGCGGTTCAGCGTGATGGTCATGACGCCCTGTTCCACTTCGCTGAGAATGAAAGCTTCCACGATTAGCGTCCTTTAAATTCCGGGGTACGTTTTTGTAAAAAAGCGGCGATACCTTCACGGCGGTCGTCGGTGCCGCTCAGCACGGTAAACAGCTGGCGTTCCTGTACAAGACCGGCCTGAAGGCTCACCTCGTGCGCCAGACGCAGCGACTGCTTTGCCGCACGCAGCGCCAGCGGCGAGTGGCGAGCGATGTTTGCAGCCAGCTTCAAGGCATATTCATCAGAGAGGTTCGCCGGGTGAATGTCGCTCACCAGCCCAGCCTGCTGTGCGCGTTCGGCGTCAATGCTTTCGCCGCTCAGCACCATCCGGCTCGCCAGCGCTTTACCAACGCTGCGGATAAGCCGCTGCGTACCACCCGCCCCCGGCATGGTGCCGAGAGTAATCTCCGGCAGGCCAAAACGGGCGTTATCGCCGGCAATCACCAGATCACACAGCAGCGCCAGCTCGCAGCCCGCCCCCAGCGCATAGCCGTTCACCACCGCTATCAGCGGCTTGTTGAAGGCATCGATGCGCGCCCACAAACGAGGACGAATATCGTCGAAGGTGGCGGGCAAGTCTTTTTCCGCCATTTCGTTGAGATCGGCACCGGCAGCGAAATAGCACGGGTTACCGCTAATCACGCAGACGCTCACGCAGGCGTCTGCAGCCGCACTTTCCAGCGCGTCGGCTATCTGCGTCAGCAGCGCGTTGTTTAACGCATTACGCGCCTGCGGACGGTTCAGGGTCAGTTGCAGCACACGGTCATGACGGGTAATCAGCAGTTCGCTCATGCCGTCCCCCGCGCGTCAAAGTCGACCACCACATCCGCGCTTTTGGGCAGCGCCTGGCAGCTCAGCACATAGCCCGCCGCCACTTCATCGGCTTCCAGGCTATAGTTGGCGGCCATTGCCACTTCGCCCTGCACCACTTTGCATTTACAGGTGGCACAGACGCCGCCTTTACAGGCAAACGGCAGGTCTGCGCCCTGACGCAGCGCCGCATCAAGAATGCTGTCATCTTCGGCGTTCAGCGAAATCAGGCGATCGCGGCCGTCCTGGCGAATAGTCACCGTGCGGCCTTCAGCCTGCACGCCGGTGGCGCGTTTCACGCTGGTGCCCGGCGTATTGAAGCGCTCAAGGTGAATAGATTTTTCCGGCACGCCCAGTTCACGCAGCGCCACTTCGGCTTCGTCCATCATCGCCGACGGGCCGCAGATAAACGCATCATCAAAACGGCTGAAATCAAGCAGCGTTTTGCCCAGCGCATGCAGCTTGTCGCCGTCAATGCGCCCTTGCAGCAGGTTGCTGTCCATCGACTCCTGGCTGAACAGATGCACCACCTGCAAACGCTGCGGGTAGCGGTCTTTCAGGTCGGCCAGCGCCTGACGGAACATCATGCTGTGGCTGCTGCGGTTGCCGTAAATCAGGGTGAACTGACTGGCCGGTTCGGTCGCCAGCGTCGCTTCAATAATCGCCATCATCGGCGTAATGCCGGAACCGGCGGCAATCGCCAGATATTCCGCTTCACGCTCGGCCTGCGGCTGGTAGCCAAAGTGCCCCTGCGGCACCATCACCTCAAATTCCATACCCTGATGAATATCGCGCTGGGCATAGCGGGAGAAACGGCCGCCGTCGATGGCTTTGACCGCCACGCTGATTTCTGACGGCGAATGGCTGCGGCAAATGGAGTAGCAGCGGCGTAACTCTTCCCCGCCCAGGCGGGTTTTCAGCGTCAGGTGCTGGCCCGGACAGAAGGCGTACACGCTACGCAGCGCGTCGGGAATGGCAAAGGTAATGGTGACCGAATCACGGGTTTCCGGCTCAACGTTTGCCACGGTAAGCGAATGAAATGTTGTCATCGCAGCCTCAAATACATTTAAAGTAATCAAAGGGTTCACGGCAGCTATCGCAGCGATACAGCGCTTTACAGGCCGTGGAACCGAATTCACTAATCAGTGAGCTGTGGGTGCTGCCGCAGCGTGGGCAGACCACATCCTTTGGCATCTCGCCGGCGTGGCAGGCATGGGCATGCGGCGGGCTGATACCATACTGGCGCAAACGCTCGCGGGCATCAGGGCTCATCCAGTCGGTGGTCCACGGCGGGTCGAGCTGTAGCACAATATGTACCGGCGTGTAGCCATGCGTGGTCATCACCGTACGAATCTCACCCAACAGGTGCTCGGTAGCCGGGCAGCCCGAGTAGGTTGGCGTAAAGCCAATCACCCAGCCGTCGCCGAGGCGTTCAACCCGGCGTACCATCCCCAAATCGGTAATGGTCAGCACTGGCACTTCCGGGTCTGGAATGGCGCTTAACAATCCCCAGACGGTACGAACCTCCGGGGGTGCGATTGCGGCGAGACGTTGCATAGCCACCTCCTGCTACCACTGCTGGCCGGGATACGACCGCTGTAAATACTGCATCTCTGCCAGCATCGGGCCGAGATGTTCGCTGTGTAGCCCCTGCTTGCCGCCGCTGCGGAACGCCGCTTCTTCAGGGATCTGCAGGCCGGCGTCGAGCAGCGCGGTGTGCACCGTCGTTTGCCATTCGGCCGCTAATTCGCGCGGGTCAACGGCAATGCCCTGCTCGCTCAGGCTGATATCCAGCTCGTCGGCCATAAACAGCTCACCGGTGAAACGCCACAGGCTGTTGACCGCCTGCTGCATCAGTTGCGCGGAGTAGTCGGTACCGTTGCCCAGGCGCTCCAGCCAGCCGCGACTAAAGCGCAGGTGATAACGCACCTCTTTCAACCCTTTGGCCGCAATGGCGGCGAGCTGCGCGTCGCGGCTATAGACCAGACGGCTGAACAGCGCCACGTGCCAGACGTCGATAAAGAACTGGCGGGCAATGGTGTCGGCAAAGTTGCCGTTCGGCTGTTCAACCAGCAGCAGATTGCTGAACAGGCGTTCATCGCGGCCGAAGGCCAGCGTGTCTTCGTCGCCGTTACCGTTCAGTTCGGCGGCGTAGCTGAGAAAATTGCGCGCCTGTCCCAACAGATCGAGACCGATATTGGCCAGCGCCAGGTCGATTTCCAGCTCCGGTGCGTGGCCGCACCATGCGCCTAAACGCTGTGCCAGGATCAGGCCGTTATCGCCCAGACGCAGGGCATAGGTTGCAACGGGATTGAGAGTCGTCATTGTTGCCTCACATATGTTCCATGCCGTCCGGCACGGTGTAGAACGTCGGGTGGCGGTAGACTTTGCTTTCTGCCGGGTCGAAGAATTCACCGCGATCCTCCGGCTGCGAGGCAACAATTTCACTCGCCTTCACGACCCAAATAGAGCAGCCTTCGCTGCGGCGGGTGTACGCATCGCGGGCGTTCTCCAGCGCCATCTGGTCATCGGCGGCGTGCAGGCTGCCCACGTGACGATGCGACAGACCCTGCTTGCTGCGGACAAACACTTCGTATAACGGCCAGTATGTTTTGCTCATCTTTTTTCTCCTCAGGCGGCATCGCGAGCGCGTTGTTTTTCGGCATGAGCCAGCGCGGCTTCGCGCACCCATGCCCCCTCTTCCCAGGCCTTACGCTTGGCGCCCAAACGTTCGTGATTGCAGACACCACGACCGTTGATGACCTCATTCAATTCCTGCCAGTCGATCTCGCCGAAACGGTAGTGACCGGTTTCTTCGTCGTAGCGCAGATCGGCATCCGGTACGGTCATGCCGAGAATTTCAACCTGCGGAACGGTGTTATCCACAAAGCGCTGGCGCAGTTCGTCGTTGGAATGCAGTTTGATTTTCCACGCCATACTGCGGGCGCTGTTCGGCGAGTTGTCGTCGCTCGGCCCGAACATCATCAGCGCGGGCCACCAGAAACGGTTGATCGCATCCTGGAGCATCTGCCGCTGTTCTTCGCTGCCCGCCGCCAGCGCCATACAGGCTTCAAAGCCCTGACGCTGGTGGAAGCTTTCTTCTTTGCAGATTTTGACCATCGCCCTGGCATACGGGCCGTAGGAGGTACGACACAGTGCCACCTGGTTGACGATCGCCGCGCCATCGACCAGCCAGCCGATCACGCCGATATCCGCCCAGCTCAGGGTTGGGTAGTTGAAGATGGAGGAGTATTTCATCTGGCCGTCGAGCATCTTCTGGTAGATGTCTTCACGCGCGCAGCCCAGTGTTTCAGCCGCGCTGTAGAGGTACAGGCCGTGTCCGGCCTCGTCCTGTACTTTTGCCAGCAGAATGGCCTTACGCCGCAGCGTGGGTGCGCGGGTTATCCAGTTGCCTTCTGGCAGCATGCCGACGATTTCCGAGTGCGCATGCTGGCCAATCTGGCGGATCAGCGTCTTACGGTATGCGTCCGGCATCCAGTCCTGCGGCTCGATGGCCGTTTCCTGCGCGATGCGCTGGTCAAAGCGTTGTTCTTCTGTCACGTCATCACCTTATGATTCCGATAATTTAAACAAACCAATTTTTATGAATCATTTTGTTTTGTAAAAGTTACATCCTGGTTAAATAAAACCACAAATTTTGTTTGTGGATTTTGTGACACGCTACGCAAAGCCTTTTAGTTTATTGAGTAAAAACAGAATCATAATCAATTTAGATAAAGTGTTCGCGATCGCATTGTTAATAAATTATTAAAATCACGCTTGCATTTTATGATTCACAAAATAAGTATTTAAAGAGAAATTACGGAACACATCTGGAGATTAACGATGCAGCAGTTAGCCAGCTATTTATCCGGCGCCTGGCAGACCGGCCGGGGCCGCACCCGTACTATCCACCACGCCATCAGCGGCGAACCGCTTTGGGAAGTGACAAGCGAAGGACTGGATATGGCGCAGGCGCGCCGCTTCGCCATCGAGCACGGCGGCAAAGCGTTACAGGCAATGAGCTTTATTCAGCGCAGCGCGATGCTAAAAGCGGTGGCGAAGCATTTAATGGAACTGAAAGCCGATTTCTATGCCATATCCGCGCAAACCGGAGCAACACGCGGTGACAGCTGGGTCGATATCGAAGGCGGCATCGGCACGCTTTTCACCTATGCCAGCCTCGGCGGGCGTGAGCTGCCGGATGATGTGCTGTGGCCGGAAGATGAGCTGATTCCGTTGTCCAAACAGGGCGGTTTTGCCGCACGCCACGTGCTGACCTCCAAATCCGGCGTTGCGGTACATATCAACGCCTTTAACTTCCCCTGCTGGGGGATGTTAGAAAAGCTGGCGCCGACCTGGCTTGCCGGCATGCCCGCGATCGTTAAACCGGCGACCGCTACCGCGCAGCTGACGCAGGCGATGGTCAAAGCCATTGTCGACAGCGGACTGGTGCCGGACGGCGCAATAAGTCTGATCTGCGGCGGCGCGGGCGATCTGCTGGATAATCTGGATAGCCAGGACGTAGTGACCTTTACCGGCTCTGCGCATACCGGACAGCAATTGCGCGTGCATCCGAATCTGGTGGAGAAATCTGTGCCCTTCACCATGGAAGCGGATTCGCTGAACTGCTGCGTACTGGGCGACGATATCACCCCGGAGCAGCCGGAGTTTGCGCTGTTTATTCGCGAAGTGGTGCGCGAAATGACCACCAAAGCCGGGCAGAAATGTACCGCTATCCGCCGCATTATCGTGCCGCAGGCGCAGGTGAAAGCCGTCAGTGAAGCGCTGATTGCCCGCCTGCAAAAGGTGGTAGTGGGCGATCCGGCGCAGGAAGGCGTGAAGATGGGGTCGCTGGTGAATAACGATCAGCGTCAGGACGTGCAGGATAATGTGAATCGTCTGGTTGAAGCCGGATGTGAGGTGCTGCTGGGCGGAAAGGCAGATCTGAGCACCGCTGGAGCTTTCTTCCCGCCAACGCTGCTGTTTTGTCCGCAGCCGGATGAAATTACCGCGGTACATGCAATTGAAGCCTTTGGTCCGGTCGCCACGCTGATGCCGTATCAGAATACCGAGCATGCCATGACGCTGGCGCGCGCTGGTGAAGGCAGTCTGGCAGGAACGCTGGTGACGGCGAGCGGCGAACTGGCGCGAGAGTTTATCCTCGGTGCAGCCCGCGCCCACGGGCGTATTCAGGTGCTGAACGAAGAATCCTCGGCGGAATCGACCGGCCACGGCTCTCCACTGCCACAGCTGGTCCACGGTGGGCCTGGACGTGCAGGCGGCGGTGAAGAGCTGGGCGGTCTGCGTGCGGTGAAACACTACATGCAACGCACTGCCATTCAGGGCAGTCCAACCATGCTGGCCGCCGTTAGCCAGCAGTGGGTACGCGGCGCGCAGGTCACGGAAGATCGCATTCACCCGTTCCGCAAATATTTCGAAGAGATCCAACCGGGCGATAGCCTGCTGACTCCGCGCCGCACGCTGACTGAAGCGGATATCGTCAATTTTGCCTGTTTGAGCGGCGATCACTTCTACGCTCATATGGACAAAATTGCAGCGGCCGAGTCTATTTTCGGCGAACGCGTGGTGCACGGCTATTTCCTGATTTCCGCCGCTGCCGGTCTATTTGTAGACGCGGGCGTTGGCCCGGTTATCGCCAACTACGGTATGGAAAATCTGCGCTTTATCGAGCCGGTTAAGCCGGGCGACACTATCCAGGTGCGTTTAACCTGCAAACGCAAAACGGTGAAACTTCAGCGCAATGCCGAAGAAAAAGCGACTGGCGTGGTGGAATGGGCGGTGGAGATTTTCAATCAGCACCAGCAGGCGGTGGCGCTGTATTCCATTCTGACGTTGGTTGCGCGTCAGCATGGGGATTTCCCGGCTTAAGAACCCGGTGTCGCTTCGCGCGACCAGACTTGAAACAAAAAGCAAAAGCCTGCTTAGTTTCCTGAGCAGGCTTCTTAAATATGGCTCCTCTGACTGGACTCGAACCAGTGACATACGGATTAACAGTCCGCCGTTCTACCGACTGAACTACAGAGGAATCGTTGTGGAGGCTTATCTTAGCGGCGAAAAAATTTTTGTCAAACCTCATTTCTTCGAATGCGAATCAATTGATGCTTCTCTCGACAGTTTGTTGCATTTACAGACATTTTAAATAGAAAAAACTTTGCAGCTTTTTTGATTCTCCCTCATCATTTGAAATGAGGTTTCAACTTTCTTCGTTAAGGTCCACTTTGAACGTCTCCGCTGCCTTACGCCAGGTCGCTTCCCGCACGCCCTGGTATGCCAAACGCAAGAGTTATAAGGTTCTCTTTTGGCGCGAAATCACTCCGCTGGCTGTCCCCATTTTCCTGGAAAACACCTGTGTGCTATTGATGGGTGTTCTGAGTACCTTCCTGGTAAGTTGGTTGGGAAAAGAAGCAATGGCCGGTGTCGGACTCGCCGACAGTTTTAATATGGTCATCATGGCATTTTTCGCCGCCATCGATCTGGGTACCACCGTAGTTGTAGCATTTAGCCTCGGGAAACGAGATCGTCGACGGGCCAGAGCCGCAGCCAGACAATCGCTGGTGATCATGACAATTTTTGCTACCGTGCTGGCAGCGGTCATTCACTATTTTGGTCAACAGATTATTGACGTTGTTGCAGGTGAAGCAACGCCAGACGTTAAAGCTTTGGCACTTACCTATCTGGAGCTGACGGTGCTCAGCTACCCGGCGGCAGCCATTGCGCTGATCGGCAGTGGCGCACTACGTGGAGCCGGAAATACTAAAATACCGTTGTTGATTAACGGCGGTATGAACATCCTGAATATCATCATCAGTAGCATCCTGATTTACGGAATCTTTTCCTGGCAAGGTCTGGGATTTGTGGGAGCAGGCCTGGGACTGACCATTTCGCGCTACATCGGGGCGATTGCAATCATCTGGGTACTGATGATTGGTTTTAACCCCGCGCTGCGAATTCCCTTCAAAAGCTATTTTAAGCCACTCAATCTCGCCATTATATGGGAGGTCATGGGGATCGGCATTCCGGCAAGTATCGAGTCAGTGCTGTTCAATGGCGGTAAACTTTTGACGCAGATGTTTGTTTCAGGCATGGGAACCAGCGTTATCGCCGGGAACTTTATTGCATTTTCTATCGCCGCGCTTATCAATTTACCGGGGAATGCTTTAGGTTCCGCGTCGACAATCATTACCGGCAGGCGTCTGGGAAATGGCCAGATTGCCCAGGCTGAAATCCAGCTACGGCATGTGTTCTGGCTGTCGACGATTGGGCTAACGGCAATTGCCTGGCTAACCGCACCTTTCGCCGGGGTGATGGCCTCATTTTATACCCACGATCAGGATGTAAAAGAGGTCATAGTCATCCTGATTTGGCTCAACGCAGCATTTATGCCGATATGGGCAGCCTCCTGGGTGTTACCAGCGGGCTTTAAAGGTGCGCGAGATGCACGTTTTGCTATGTGGGTATCGATGCTGGGCATGTGGGGCTGCCGCGTAGTCGCGGGCTACACTCTGGGTATCGTATTAGGATGGGGAGTTGTCGGCGTTTGGTTAGGTATGTTCTTCGACTGGGCCGTGCGCGCCGCGTTATTTTACTGGCGTATGGTCACAGGCCGCTGGTTGTGGAAATACCCACGCCCCGAACGCGAAAAGTGCATAAAACAACCGGTTGCGTCTGAATAATCGGCGAAATGAGGAATATTTCAGCAAACGATCGCATTTATCCATTCAGGCTTTGACAACGCTGAGCGGCATCGCTAATATTCGCCTCGTTCAAACGATTCCTCTGTAGTTCAGTCGGTAGAACGGCGGACTGTTAATCCGTATGTCACTGGTTCGAGTCCAGTCAGAGGAGCCATATTTAAGAAGCCTGCTCAGGAAACTAAGCAGGCTTTTTGCTTTTCTGCGATCCCATTAGCCAGGTAGAGCGCTTCACTTCACACCCAGGCTTTTCCATACTGGCGACGATAGAAGCCCGTTTCTCACGGGCTTTTATTGTCACCCCTAAACCACCTCCTAGGGAGGTGGTGATTGATCCTGTAAGGCTATAGCCTGAAGAATGCCCATGCCGGAATATCTCTGCTTACTCACCACAAGTAAAAGGAGACAAACCAACATGGGGCTTTACAGGAGTTCATCACATGTATATTGGCGTTGCAAATACCACATAGTCTGGACACCAAAATATCGATTCAGGATCCTCAAAGACAAGCTGGGCAAGGAGCTTTACAGGACAATCTACATTCTCTGCGGAATCAAGGATTGTGAAGTTCTGGAGTTAAATGTCCAGCCAGATCATGTACATCTAGTCGTCATCGTCCCACCTAAAATCTCAATATCAACGCTAATGGGCCATTTGAAAGGTCGCAGTGCCATCAGGCTCTACAATCGTTTTCCACACATCAGGAAGAAGCTCTGGGGAAACCATTTTTGGTCGCGTGGTTACTTTGTAGATACGGTAGGAGTGAACGAGGAAATTATCAGAAGATATGTGCGGCATCAGGAGAAAACGGAACAAACACATGAACAACAGATGGAATTGCTAGAGTAGTAAGCGAAAGGTGAAAGTAGCCCCCCTTACAGGGGGCATTTTCAAAAGCCACCTTCTAAGAAGGTGGTCTTTTACTGTTAAATCTGATAATCAATCACCGCTTCATCTGGCTCCATCGCCTGACGCTTAATTTCATCGACGGATAACCCTGCGTTGCATAGCTCGATGAATCGCCAGACGTAGTTGCGCTGCAGCTGTCCGCGTTTAAGCCCTAGCCAAACGGTATTTGCATCAAACAAATGCCGGGTATCCAGACGGGTTAACGTCCCCTCTTCCTGCTCGCCGCTGGATTGCTCTGCCACCAGCCCAATCCCCAATCCCAGTGACACGTAAGTTTTAATCACATCCGAGTCCTGGGCACTGAGAATAATATCAGGTATCAGCCCCTTGCGAGCAAACGCCTCATCGATGCGGGAACGCCCTGTAATCCCCTGACGATAGGTAATTAACGGCCAGTGAGCGATGGACTCCAGCGTTAGCGGAGAAGCCTTCACTAATGGATGGTCCTGAGGAACAAGCAGGCTGTGGTGCCAACGAAACCAGGGAAAAGCCACCAACAATGGATCGCTGCTCAGCCGCTCACTGGCAATTCCGATATCTGCCCCGCCATTTTGTAGCAGGACATCAATCTCCTGTGGTGTGCCCTGAATAAGTTCCAGACGCACCTCAGGGAACAGCTCACGAAAGGCTTTTATCACCGCAGGCAAGCTATAGCGTGCCTGGGTATGCGTGGTGGCAATCGTCAGAACGCCGGACGTGTCATTGGTAAACAGATCCGCCAGTCGACGAACATTGCTGGCCTCATTCAGAATACGCTCGGCAATGCTCAGCAAGGCTTTACCCGGTTCAGTCATGCCCAACAGGCGTTTACCGCGACGGATAAAAATTTCGATGCCAAGTTCATCTTCAAGTTCACGAATGTGTCGGCTGACGCCCGACTGCGAGGTGTACAGTATATTCGCGACCTCCGTCAGGTTGTAATCCTGACGGGCCGCCTCGCGGATTATTTTGAGCTGCTGGAAATTCACGTTTCACTCCGAGCACATCAGACATTACGCTATTGTTAAAGTCTGATGCCCGGCATAACAAATAATAAAAACCTGCATCTTATTCCTCGTGGGAATAAGGTTTAGCTGACCAGTTGCAATTCGCGATTTTCCAGCGCCGGACGGCTAACCAGCGACAACAGGATCTCCTTCACTGCCTGCGCCTGGGGCGACAAGCTCCCTCTGGCTGATACGTTCAACGATAATGGCAGATTCATCGATGGGGTTGTGATGCGCGCCATCCAGCCGTTCGCTGCATTGCATAATGAACGGGCGGCCGACTCGGGCAACACTGTGACGCCCATACCACTGGCAATGGCGGCCGTCAGGGTGGAGATAGATTCAATTTCGCCAATCACTTTAGCCGTTAAGCGACGTAGCGAAAAAGCTTCATCCACGCGCAGGCGAACCGCGCTGTAATCCCGTGGCAAGAACAAATTCATCTGCGCCACCGCGGCTAAATCGACGCTTTGCCCCGGGCACTCACGCGTGCCGACCAGATACAGATCCTCTTTAAGCAACGGTTGACTGCTGATGCCCGCCACGGGTGAACGCTCATAGAGCACTGCCATATCTAATTGCCCGCTGAGCAGCTTGTCATTCAGCACTGCCCCACTATTTTCATGCAGATAAACCTGCACATCGGGCAGTTCGGCACGTAGCGTCTGTAATAACGGCATGGTAATGGATGACGCTGCTGTCCCCGGCGCTAGGCCGATAGAGGCCTGGCCTGTCAAGGTCTGTCCCACGTTATTAACCGCAAGTTGCGCCTGTTCACACTGACGTAAAATCGTCCGGGCGTGGGTATATAACACTTTTCCTGCTTCCGTCGGCGTGACGCCACGCTTGGTACGAATCAGCAATTGCTGATCAAGCTCACCTTCCAGCGTAGCGACCTGCTGGCTCAGCGCGGGTTGCGCAATGTGCAATACTTCCGCTGCCTGGGTCAGGCTACCAATATCGACGATTTTCACGAAATATTTCAGTCGTCTAAAGTTCATTTTGCCTCCTGTCGGAATACCAGAACCCGTGCTGGCAGTCATTGAATTCAGGATTGCAAGATACTTGCCACTTTCGTCTAAAACGGTGTTTTATGGTTAAAGCCGCACAAAGTCAGGAGTAAAAGCGAAGGAAGATCATTCTGCACACCTAAATATCTCATTCAGGCTGCCCTGGAAGAGGTAGACGCGCACCAGAATGGGGCAAAAGCATAAAAAGACGGAAAGATCGCCGCTTTGCTGATTTTGTCAGCAAACGAACACACAAATGTATTTACCCCTTTGACAAGCCTCACCACCCTCGCTAATATGCGCCTCGTTCAAACGATTCCTCTGTAGTTCAGTCGGTAGAACGGCGGACTGTTAATCCGTATGTCACTGGTTCGAGTCCAGTCAGAGGAGCCATATTTAAGAAGCCTGCTTAGGAAACTAAGCAGGCTTTTTGCTTTTATGCGTTTGCCTTCCGCATCTAAAGCTTCAGCTCAGAATGGCCTCCAGTCTGGCCAACACTTCATTCTTAATAGCCGCAGGTATTTGTTCCTGGCGCTTGCCGTTACGGGCTTCCATATCAATAATTCTGGGCTGGTCACGGCGAATAACCCCCGTCGTTTTAGTGCCCGCATCATCCAGTTAAACGCTAAAACCAGCAGCACGAGCAAAGTTTCCGTCACCTGTGACAGGAACAGCAACAAATTGAGGTGTCCGATTCTCGCTCACAGCAGACTTTAAACTCACCCAGTACGTCCGATCTGTGCCAAGAGCGGACGTTGTGGTTTAACGCAGGGAAAGCAAGTTAGCATCTCAGTCCACTATACGAATCATGTAAACATAATGAATTTTGAGTACTTTTTTAGTTCTAGAATCTCGCTCAACATCCTGCATGATCGCTATCATTCTTTTAGTTGATTCACCTGAACTTTCAATATCTCTCATGAAAATATTCACTGCATCAATGGTATCCTTCATGTAATCACACCCCTTCACATCCAGAACTGATTCAATACCGTCGCAACATTTTATTTTCAGTTCCGTTCCCAGAACATGGACAACTTCAAAAAATGCAATATCCTGACCTTCACGATTAATAGGAAGCTCGTCTTCGAGAGCCAGTAATCTATTAGATGCAGATAAAGGGTTATTGATAAACTCCTGAAGGGTTTGGCTATTGATCACATAAGAACATTCTGCATCCAGAGATTGTAAGTGTTCACGCAATTTTCTGACTGCAGAATCGCTCGGGGATGCGCCATCCAAATGATGCGCCAGCATTGATACTGCAAGGAAATGGCAGCCAGTATCATCATCCCCCCAATAGTAATCATCCTGGTTTTCAAACAGATCTCTTCTTGGTTCAAGTAAACGTCGTGAGCCACCTGTCATATCTTGTGTAATCACAATATGGACACCATCAAATATTTGTAGCGAGTATTCAAAATCGGGCTTATCTTGGAAATGCATAGTAGGTCTTGCATATGCAGTGAGTTTATTTTTTATGAATTTTTTGTTAGCGTCACGCTCTGTCTGAAAAATACCCAATTCAATTTTATCAAGAATGAACTTTTGTTTTTTATTTTTATAATTTTCATATTGACGATTTGATGTTAGAGCAAACCAGTAGAATTCTTTACAGGCTGATAAATTAAATTCTTTGATAATATCGTCAGCTGAGAAAAAATAATGAAATGGTTCCTCTTCCTCATCGTGAGAGTGCAACATGCAGAAAAAATCCTTACGAGGAATCCCATCATCAAGCACATAAGCCTTCTGAACTTTAACGCGATTTGAATTTTCAAAGTATTTCGATTGAATAATACCGAAAATATCGATTCCGTGGGCGCGCTGCCGCAATGCCTCTAAGCTGTTTGAACGACGCTGTACAAGAAAGTCAGCACCGTCAACATCTGTAGAACGCAGCAGAACCCAAAATCTCGATAATAAAATAGACTGCGTTAGGGATTCACCTTTTTTACCGTTTTCCTCCCGTTTTGCTAAATCTGACATGATGTTCACCTGTATCCCGGATGGTTGAATAACCTCTAAGGTAGAATCGATAAGAAGACTAATATCACCGTGTACATATTAAGTATATGATTTTCTGTATAAACAATGCACTTACTTCATAATGAGACGCAGTTTAGACTCGATTATGAACCCAAGGTAGATCAGTTTATAGCACGATTAGTGTTCTAGGTGTTGATGCGAACTTCCGCTCCTCGCTCACAGCGGACTTTTCTATCGCCGCTGATGTATTAATCAATGGAGAGCAGGCCATATTTATAATATAAATTGACGGGTACGCTGAATTTTACAGGAACATCTCCGATGAATATTGCCGCCTCAATTGCCCTTTTGGGCGCCTGCCCATTTGTGAGTCTGGCGGCAGTACCAGTGACCTTTTCCGAAACTGTCCTGGATGCCGCTGGACCAAAAGGGCCTTTAAAAGGCACGTTACTCACCCCGAATTCAAAACCAACAGCCGTTGTTCTTATCGTTCCTGGCTCCGGGCCGACCGATCGGGATGGAAACAACCCGCTTGGAGTGAATGCATCGCCTTACCGACTTCTTGCTGAAGGCCTGGCGGCTAAAGGCTTTGCGACGCTTCGTATCGACAAACGTGGAATGTTCGCTAGCGCAATGGCCGTAGAGGATGCCAACGCGGTGACGATTGCTGACTATGTTGACGACGTTCGATCCTGGGTAGACGTGCTTAGACGTCACATGCACACTCCCTGTATTTGGGTTTTAGGACACAGCGAAGGGGGCGTAGTCGCACTTGCCTCGGCTCAAGAAGAGGATGTGTGCGGCGTGGTTCTTATCGCAACGCCCGGGAGACCGATGGGCGAGGTGTTGAGGGGGCAACTTAACGCTAATCCGGAAAACGAAATGCTATTAAAGCAGGCACTGCCGATAATTGATGCCCTGGAGAATCGGCGGCGAGTCGATATTACGAATATGCACCCAGCACTACAAAGTCTCTTTAATCCTGCGGTTCAGGGGTTTTTGATCAATGCGTTTTCATATAATCCGGGTCATCTCATTTCGAGTATCTCCAAACCCGTGTTAGTGCTACAAGGGCAACGCGACCTCCAGGTGGAAGAAACGGATGCAAGACTGCTTAAGGCCGCGAATCCTCAAGCGTCCCTGGTTGTACTGCCCAATATGAACCATGTTATGAAAGAGGTGACTTCGGACGATCGCAAAGCGAATATCGCAACATACGCTGAACCCGCGCTCCCCTTAGCTCCCGGTTTAATCGACTCGATTGAGCATTTCCTGATCCGCAACTCACCTTTTCCCGAAAAGTAACAGCTGCTCCACGCTCACAGCAGGCATGGTCAGATGTCATTCCAACCATCACATGCCAAAAGCAGACTCCTTTTCCCGTCTAATATCCACATCATAAGATTTTTATAAAAAACAATGCGTTAATACGTTCAACGTAATACAATTATATTTCCAATTGTAATGATAACCATTCTCATATTACTATAATCGCGTGATAATTAACTTTTGATACATTCCGCATGTCTGACCACGCCACTACCACTGCTTCCTTTACGCTCGAGTCGCTTTATGGCGCACATCACGGCTGGCTGAAAAGCTGGCTGACGCGCAAACTCCAGTCCGCCTTTGATGCAGATGACATTGCCCAGGACACTTTTCTACGGGTAATGGGCAGCGGGTCGCTCTCGACGATCCGCGATCCGCGCTCCTTCCTGTGCACTCTCGCCAAACGGGTAATGGTCGACCTGTTTCGTCGAAACGCGCTGGAAAAAGCCTATCTGGAGATGCTGGCGCTGATGCCGGAGGCGCTCGCGCCTTCGCCCGAGGAACGCGAGAGTCAGCTCGAAACCCTGCAACTCATCGACAGCATGCTTGACGGGCTGAGCGGAAAAACACGCGAAGCGTTTCTCCTTTCGCAGTTGGATGGTCTGACCTACAGCGAAATAGCGCTAAAGCTCGGTGTTTCGGTCAGTTCAGTGAAAAAATATATGGCAAAGGCTATCGAACATTGTCTGCTGTTTCGTCTGGAGCACGGTCTGTGAACGCTTCTATCACCGATTCTCGCCGTCAGGCTTTGCGCTCGGCATCACACTGGTATGCCGTATTGAGCGGCGAGCGTGTCAGCCCACAGCAGGAAGCACGCTGGCAACAATGGTATGAAGAGGACAAAGATCATCAGTGGGCCTGGCAACAGGTTGAAAACCTGCGCAGCCAGCTCAGCAGCGTTCCGGGCGATATCGCCAGCCGGGCGCTGCACGATACGCGTCTTACCCGTCGTCATGTCATGAAAGGGCTACTGCTGCTGCTCGGCGTGGGCGGCGGCTGGCAGCTCTGGCAATCTGATGCCGGTGAAGGTCTGCGCGCGGATTACCGCACCGCCAAAGGCGCTGTCAGTCATCAGCGGCTGGAAGATGGCTCGCTGCTGACGCTCAACACACAAAGCGCCGCGGACGTTCGTTTTGATACACGTCAACGCGCTGTCCATCTCTGGTACGGCGAAATTGCTATTACCACTGCAAAAGACGCGCAGCAGAGACCTTTTCGCGTTGTGACCCGCCAGGGCCAGCTCACCGCATTAGGCACAAAATTTACCGTCTACCAGCAGGACAACGTCACACGCGTTGTCGTTCAACAACACGCTGTTGAAGTTTTACTCGCAAACCGTCCGCAGGAAAAACGCATCGTCAGCGCTGGCGAGAGCCTGCAGTTTAGCGCGTCTGAATTTGGTGCAATTACCTCTGCGGATGATGAAAGCGCCGCCTGGACGCAGGGCATTCTGAGCTTCAGCGATAAACCTTTGGGTGAAGTGATTGCCACGCTGAGCCGTTATCGTAACGGCGTGCTGCGCTGCGATCCGGCTGTGGCCGGGTTACGCCTGAGTGGCACTTTTCCGCTGAAAAATACCGATGCGATTCTGGATATTATTGCCAAGACTCTTCCAGTGAAAATTCAGACTATTACGCGATACTGGGTCAATATTTTGGCACTGTAAGAAAAATAATTCTCATTTTCATTGTCCTTTTTCCCCTTCTCATTCGACTCATAGCTGAACACAACAAAAATGATGATGGAGAAGGTATGACGCCTTTACGCGTTTTTCGCAAAACAACACCTTTGGTTAACGCCGTTCGCCTGAGCCTGCTGCCGCTGGCTGGGCTCTCGTTATCCGCTTTCGCAGCGCAGATTGATATTGCACCAGGCTCACTCGATAAAGCGCTAAACCAATATGCCGCACGCAGCGGAATTACCCTGTCTGTTGATGCCAGCCTGACGCGCGGCAAACAGAGTAACGGTCTTCACGGTGACTACGATGTTGAGAGTGGTTTGCAGCAGCTGCTCCTGGGCAGTGGCCTGCAGGTGAAGCCGTTAGGGAATAACAGCTGGACGCTCGAACACGTTCCTGCGCCGCAGGAAGATGCGCTCACGGTTGTGGGCGACTGGCTGGGCGATGCGCGCGAAAACGACGTATTCGAACATGCCGGCGCGCGTGACGTTATCCGCCGTGAAGATTTCGCCAAAACCGGCGCGACGACCATGCGCGAGGTGCTGAACCGCATTCCTGGCGTTACCGCCCCAGAAAACAACGGTACCGGTAGCCACGATCTGGCGATGAACTTTGGTATTCGCGGCCTGAACCCGCGCCTGGCCAGCCGTTCAACGGTACTGATGGACGGTATTCCGGTGCCGTTTGCCCCTTACGGCCAGCCGCAGCTTTCCCTGGCACCTGTTTCGCTCGGAAATATGGACGCCATCGATGTGGTGCGCGGCGGCGGTGCTGTACGTTACGGGCCGCAGAGCGTGGGCGGCGTGGTGAACTTTGTCACCCGCGCCATTCCGCAAGACTTCGGGATCGAAGCCGGCATGGAAGGCCAGCTCAGCCCAACGTCCTCACAAAATAATCCCAAAGAGACGCACAACCTGATGGTGGGCGGCACGGCGGATAACGGTTTTGGTACCGCCCTGCTTTACTCCGGCACGCGCGGCAGCGACTGGCGCGAGCACAGCGCGACGCGCATCGACGATCTGATGCTGAAAAGCAAATATGCGCCGAACGACGTGCATACTTTCAACAGCCTGCTGCAATACTACGACGGTGAAGCCGACATGCCCGGCGGCCTGTCGCGCGCGGATTACAACGCCGACCGCTGGCAGTCCACGCGCCCTTACGATCGCTTCTGGGGGCGCCGCAAGCTGGCAAGCCTCGGCTATCAGTTCCAGCCGGACAGCCAGCATAAATTCAATATTCAGGGCTTCTACACTGAAACCCTACGTAGCGGCTACCTGGAACAGGGCAAACGCCTCACCCTGTCACCGCGTAACTACTGGGTACGCGGCATTGAACCGCGCTACAGTCAGAGCTTTATGGTGGGTCCTTCCGCGCACGAAGTGGGCGTGGGATACCGCTATGTGAGCGAGTCGACGCATGAAATGCGTTACTACACCGCCACCAGCAGCGGACAACTCCCGTCCAGCGCTAGCCCATACGATCGCGACACCCGTTCCGGCACCGAAGCGCACGCCTGGTATCTGGATGACAAAATCGACATTGGCAACTGGACTATCACACCGGGTATGCGCTTTGAACATATCGAGTCATACCAGAACAACGCCATCAAAGGCACACATGAAGAAGTGAGCTACAACGCCCCACTTCCGGCGCTAAACGTGCTTTATCACCTGACTGATAGCTGGAATCTTTATGCAAACACTGAAGGCTCATTCGGCACCGTACAGTACAGCCAAATTGGCAAGGCTGTGCAAAGCGGCAATGTGGAACCGGAAAAAGCGCGAACCTGGGAGCTCGGAACCCGATACGACGATGGCGCGCTGACAGCGGAAATGGGGCTGTTCCTGATTAACTTTAATAATCAGTACGACTCCAACCAGACCAACGACACCGTAACCGCACGGGGTAAAACGCGCCATACCGGGCTGGAAACCCAGGCCCGCTATGACCTCGGCACGCTGACGCCAACGCTCGACAACGTTTCGGTCTACGCAAGCTATGCGTATGTGAACGCCGAGATCCGCGAGAAAGGCGACACCTACGGCAACCAGGTGCCGTTCTCGCCGAAACACAAAGGCACATTGGGCGTGGACTATAAACCGGGTAGCTGGACGTTCAACCTGAATAGCGATTTCCAGTCCAGCCAGTTTGCGGATAACGCCAACACCGTGAAAGAGAGCGCCGACGGCAGTACTGGTCGCATCCCGGGCTTTATGCTCTGGGGCGCACGCGTAGCTTATGATTTTGGTCCGCAAATGGCAGACCTGAACCTGGCGTTCGGCGTGAAGAATATCTTCGACCAGGCGTACTTCACCCGCTCTTATGACGACAACAACAAAGGCATCTACGCAGGCCAGCCGCGCACGCTGTATATGCAGGGGTCGTTGAAGTTCTAATTCACACCGATTTCGTTGGCCGGGTAAGCGCAGCGCCACCCGGCTTTCAGGAGCACCGATGTTCACATTTATCCGCACACTTTTCGCCGCTCTGCTGCTGGTCACCAGCCACGCTTTTGCCGCCACGGTTCAGGACGAACATGGCACCTTTACGCTTGATAAAACGCCACAGCGGATAGTGGTACTGGAGCTGTCGTTCGCGGACGCGCTGGCTGCCGTCGATGTCAGTCCGGTCGGCATTGCCGACGATAACGATGCCACGCGCATTCTTCCCGAAGTTCGCGCCCATCTTAAACCCTGGCAGTCTGTCGGCACGCGTGCGCAGCCGAGTTTAGAAGCCATCAGCGCGCTGAAACCGGATCTGATCATTGCCGACAGCAGCCGTCATGCGGGTATTTTCAGCGCCTTACAACAAATTGCACCGGTGCTGCTGCTTAAGTCCCGCAATGAAACCTACGCTGAAAATCTACAATCTGCGGCCATCATCGGCGAAGTCGTGGGAAAAAAGGCACAGATGCAATCACGTCTGGTGCAACACCAACAACAGATGTCAGCGTGGGCCAGCCAGTTGCCAAAAGGCACGCTGGTGTTATTTGGTACGTCCCGGGAGCAGCAGTTTAACCTTCATACGCAGGGGACCTGGACCGGGGGCGTCCTGACCTCTCTGGGGCTGAAGGTACCTGCGGCGATGGCTGGTGCGTCTATGCCGTCCATCGGCCTGGAACAGCTGCTGGCGCTCAATCCTGCATGGCTGCTGGTCGCACATTATCGCGAAGAGAGCATCGTCAAACGCTGGCAGCAGGACCCGCTGTGGCAGATGTTAACGGCTGCGCAAAAACAGCAGACGGCGTCGGTCGACAGTAACGCCTGGGCGCGGATGCGCGGCATTTTTGCGGCCGAACGTATTGCCAGCGACACGGTAAAAATCTTCCATCACCAGCCTTTATCCGATGTGAAATGACAGTTCTCAGACATCCAGCGCTGCAGTGGGGTCTTCCCCTTGCTGCGCTTATCACTCTCTTCTGGCTGAGTCTGTTTTGCTACTCGGCCATTCCTGTTTCTGGCGTTGACGCCATTCACGCTCTGCTGCCGGGCCATACGCCCACGCTTGCGCAAGCGCTGGTGCAAAACCTACGTCTGCCGCGAAGCCTGGTCGCCATTCTGATCGGCGCAAGCCTGGCTCTCGCGGGAACGCTGCTGCAGACTTTGACGCATAATTCAATGGCATCTCCTTCGCTGCTCGGTATTAACAGCGGCGCGGCGCTGGCGATGGCACTGACCAGCGCGCTCAGCCCCGTGCCCGTCGCGGGTTACTCCATCGCCTTTATCGCCGCCTGTGGCGGCGGCGTAAGCTGGCTGCTGGTGATGACCGCAGGCGGCGGATTTCGCCATACCCAGGACAGAAACAAACTGATCCTCGCGGGTATCGCGTTCTCGGCGTTTTGCATGGCCCTGACCCGCATCACCCTGCTGCTGACGGAAGATCACGCCTACGGCATTTTTTACTGGCTCGCGGGAGGCGTATCCCACGTACGCTGGCAGGAGTTCTGGCAGCTTTTCCCGGTGGTGGCAGTTGCTATACCGGTGGTGTTGCTGCTGGCCAATCAACTGAACCTGCTTAACGTCAGCGACAGCACCGCCCGTACGCTGGGGGTGAATCTGCCGAAGCTGCGTTTGATCATCAACATTCTGGTGCTGCTTCTGGTCGGTACCTGCGTCAGCGTGGCCGGCCCGGTGGCGTTTATCGGTCTGTTGATGCCGCATCTGGCTCGCTTCTGGGTAGGATTCGACCAGCGCAAGGTCCTGCCGATGAGCATACTGATGGGCGCCACGCTGATGCTAGTGGCGGATGTTCTGGCCCGCGCGCTGGCCTTCCCTGGCGAATTACCCGCGGGGGCCGTGGTGGCTCTGATTGGTGCGCCCTGCTTTGTCTGGCTGGTCAGGAGGCGTGGTTGAAAATTGTGTTAGTCATTTTTATCGCCCTCGCACTGGCAGGATTTTCGCTGCTGTCTCTACAAATGGGGGTGATCGCCGTTCCCTGGCGCGCCCTGCTGACCGACTGGCAGGCCGGGCGTGAGTATCATTACGTGTTAACGGCGTACCGCCTGCCGCGACTGCTGCTGGCGTTGTTTGTCGGTGCAGCCCTCGCGGTGGCAGGCGTTCTGGTACAAGGGATCGTTCGTAACCCTCTGGCGTCGCCGGATATTCTCGGCGTAAACCATGCCGCCAGCCTTGCCTCTGTGGGCGCACTGCTTCTCGTACCGTCACTGCCGGTGATTGCTCTGCCGCTGCTGGCCTTTGCCGGTGGCATGGTGGGCCTGATACTGCTGAGAATGCTGGCGAACACCAGCCAGCCGATGAAGCTGGCACTCACGGGTATCGCGCTGTCTGCCTGCTGGGCCAGCCTGACGGACTGGCTGATGCTTTCGCGCCCGCAGGATGTGAACAGCGCTCTGCTGTGGCTAACCGGCAGCTTATGGGGCCGTGACTGGAGCTTTGTGAAGATTGCCGTCCCGCTGCTGATGTTGTTTCTGCCGCTGAGCCTGGGTTTTTGCCGCGATCTCGACCTTCTGGCACTGGGCGATGCGCGCGCCACCACGCTCGGTGTGTCGGTGCCGCGTATCCGGCTCCTGGCTTTGCTACTGGCCGTCGCCATGACATCTACCGGCGTGGCCGTCTGCGGCCCAATTAGTTTTATTGGTCTTGTGGTGCCGCATATGGTGCGCAGTATTACCGGTGGGCGTCACCGCTGGCTGCTGCCCATATCGGCCATGACAGGTGCGTTGCTGCTGGTGGTTGCCGACCTGCTGGCGCGAATTACTCATCCCCCGCTGGAGCTTCCGGCTGGCGTACTGACCGCCATTATCGGTGCACCGTGGTTTGTCTGGCTGCTTGTGAGAATGCGATAAATGACATTACGAACTGAAAATCTGACGGTCTGTTACGGTACAAACAAGATCCTTGATGGCGTTTCACTCGCCCTACCAGCGGGGAAGACAACCGCCCTGCTCGGCCCTAACGGCTGCGGGAAATCGACGTTGCTAAACTGTTTTTCACGGCTGTTAGCGCCGCAATCCGGCGGCGTATTTCTCGGCGATAATGCCATCAACACGCTCTCATCACGCCAGCTAGCCCGCAGGCTGGCGCTGCTGCCCCAGCACCATTTAACGCCAGAGGGGATCACCGTCCAGGAGCTTGTTTCGTACGGTCGCAACCCGTGGTTGTCACTCTGGGGGCGCCTCTCCGTTGAAGACAATGCGCGGGTCCAAGATGCTATGCACCAGACTCGGATCCAACATCTTGCCGACCGACGGTTAACCGATCTTTCCGGCGGTCAGCGCCAGCGCGCCTTTCTGGCGATGGTCCTGGCCCAGAATACACCCGTCATACTACTCGATGAGCCAACCACCTATCTCGATATCAATCACCAGGTGGAACTAATGCGGTTGATGGGCGAACTCCGGGCTCAGGGGAAAACGGTGGTCGCAGTGCTGCACGACCTTAATCAGGCCAGCCGGTACTGCGATCATCTGGTGGTAATGGCGAACGGACATATTATGGCGCAAGGCACACCAGAAGCGGTGATGAACCCTGGATTGCTGAGAACCGTATTCAACGTGGATACGGAAATACACCCCGAGCCAGTATCTGGTAGGCCGATGTGTGTAGTGAGGTAAATGACACAAGCTGTAATGGTACCATGGTCTCAACAGGTCGCCTTTCATATCACTTGCGCTGTGATGACTTCACCCTGCCCAGGTAACATTTCAACTGTTCTGAGCTGAATAATATTGCAGCGTTCTGTCATCAATCATCATGCGTTTAGGACCAGTCAAAACCATGTTAATCATCGGTTCATAAACTGCAGACAGGCGGTGTTCAGGGATTACTCTCGGCACCATAGCAACCCGTGAAATGCAGGTTTCGGTACGCTGATTATCCGTGGCTAATGCAAGTTCTCGTAACTTCGGTAATTTTTGCATTTAACGAGTGATAACACGTCGCTATAATGCGGGCATTCTCAGCGCTTCAACAATGATATTAAACGCAGCCGAGGATTTCAGCCGGCTGGTGTAATACAGATAATACCCCGGGAAAGTGATAGTGAAGTCGTCCAGAACGGTGAGCAGTCGGCCAGAGGCGATATCATCCTGCACTAATGCCTGCGGAACATAAGCCAGCCCGTAACCGTCAAGACAGGCCTGATGAACCTGATTGATGCCGTTAACGATAACCTGCCCCTGAACGCGCAACTTTTGCTCTTGCCCGTTAATTAAAAACGTCCACGGCAAATTCTGACCATGAGTGGGTAACTGTAAATTGATACACGGCAGCGTCAGCAATTGTGCGGGAGTTGTCGGGAAATCCTGTTCCTGCAGACACTGAGGCGAGGCTACGACCACCATACGGTGTTCCGCGCTAATCGGAATGGCCACCATATCCTGGGCTATCAAGCCACCTCGCCGCACGCCGGCATCAAAACGCTCTTTGGCGATATCAACCAGGCCATAATCAGTGATCAGTTCCAGGTGAATATCAGGATAGTCCTTCAAAACCGGTGCCAGTTTTGGCCACAGAACCTGCTGGATAGCGTATTCATCGGCAGATATACGCACTCTGCCCGCGGGTTTATCCCGCAGGTCAGCAAGCTGATCAAGACCGGTAGAAATTTCTTCGATAGCCGGGCCAATCAACTGTGCCAGACGCTCTCCCGCCTCCGTCAGAGTCAGGCTCCGCGTCGTGCGATTAAGTAACTTTAGCTGCAGACGCGCTTCAAGATTCCCGATAGTCTGACTCACCGCCGACTGTGATGTCCCTGATTTCACTGCCGCCCGCGTGAAGCTTCCCTCCTGAACAACCGTCAGGAAGGTGATCAGGTCGTTAAGATTCTCTTTCATTGATTAATAAGCCACGCTAATAACTGACATCAAATTATCCACGCTAATCAAATGAACTGTCCAGTTCTATCATCATTTCACCGTCACAACACACGTCGACTCCGGGGGGAGAAAATGATTAAATCCATTCGCTTTACCAATGCCGAAATCACCATGGCGGGGAATCTGTTCCTGCCCGAGAATTTTAACGAATCCGCATGCTATCCAGCTATTGTGGTCGTTCACCCGAGCGGCGGCGTCAAAGAACAAACGTCAGGCCTGTATGCTGAAGAACTGGCGCGTCATGGCTACATTACCCTGGCGTTTGATGCCGCTTATCAGGGTGAAAGCAGCGGAGAACCTCGTCAGCTTGAAAACCCATATCACCGGGTGGAAGATATCAGCGCAGCTATAGACTATCTGGTGGCTCAGCACTGCGTCGATGAGCAGCGAATCGGTGTCGTTGGCATCTGCGCTGGCGGCGGCTATGCCATTCACGCCACCATGCTGGATCGCCGAATTAAAGCACTTGGCACCGTCAGCGCCGTTAACTATGGCGACATGTATCGCCAGGGATGGGAAGGCAATCAACAGCCTGCATCATCCCTTGAACTTCTGCAAATGGCTGCGGAACAACGTACTGCGGAGGCAAAAGGCGCAGCCACTGGCTATCTGCCCACCACTCCAAGCTCCGTAGAGGAGGCACAAAACAGGGATTTTGCTGAGGCTTATGAGTATTACCGTACGCCACGAGCGATGCACCGAAACGCACCCAGTCGATTCACCACTCGTAGCCTTGCTCAGCTGGTTACCTATGATGCCTTCAACCTCGCCAATATTTTTTTGACTCAGCCCATGCTGGTAATTGCGGGCAGCGAGGCGGGAACGCGCTGGATGACGGAAGAGATTTATCAGCGAGCCGCAAGCCAGAATAAAAACCTGCATATCGTTAATGGTGCTACCCATATCGCCATGTATGACCAGCCTGAATATGTGTCGGAAGCGGCAGGCAAATTTGTCTCTTTCTTCGCAGAACACCTGTAGACCCACGCCTTGCCCACCGGGCTACCACTGACCAGAGAACGACATCATGAAATATACCCTTATCACCGGCGCCAGTTCAGGCATCGGCAAAGCCCTTAGCTATAAGTTCGCTTCTCGCGGCTACAACCTGATTCTCACCGCCCGGCGCGAGGACGAGTTGCAGAAACTTAAACAGGATATTGAAAGCCGGTATGCGGTGCAGGTCATCACAAAACCGTGCGATCTGGCTCAGGAAGGCCAGGCAGAACACCTGTATCGCCAGTTGGCTGATTTCGATCTCGTTATGCTTATCAATAATGCGGGGTTTGGCGATTTCTCCATGCCCTGGGATATCGATTTAGCGAAAGCGACCCGGATGCTGGATTTAAATGTTAAGGCCCTGACCACGCTCTCCCTTCTGTATACACGGGATTATGCCGATCGGGAGGCGACGCTGATTAACGTGTCATCCGTCGGCGGTTATTCACTCTTTGATATCGCCGTTACCTATTGCGCGACTAAGTTCTTTGTTGCCGCATTTACCGAGGGACTGGCGCAGAATCTGCGTGACCAGGGCAAAAAAATGCGGGCTAAGGTGATCGCGCCAGGTCCAACACAGAGTGAATTCGTTGTTCATTCTTCAGACAATGGTGGCATCAGTGGCGATGGATTGTTTGCCGAGGAGTCATTCATTACCGCGGAAAAGCTGGCGGATTACACATGGCAACTGTTTGACAGCGACAGTACGGTGGGCATCGTCAATACCGACCGCCAGTTGATGCTTAAGTCACCCGTCTATCCTTACATTAACGTCCCGCATTAATGCTCAGAACGTCGCCATTAACTTGAGGAACTCCTGCTATGTCTCATGAACAAGTCGTTTCATTCCGGCACAACAGCTGGCAAGTTGCCGCCACTCTCCGCTTACCTGAGGGATTTGATGCCAACCAGAAATACCCGGCGATTGTTTGCGCCCATCCTATCAGCAGTTGTAAAGAACAGACATCCGGCGCAGTCTACGGCCAGAAGCTGACTGAAGCTGGATTTATTACTCTTGCTTTCGATGCCTCTACCCAGGGTGAAAGTGGGGGTGAACCACGCTTTAGCGAAAATCCATCCACCCGCGTGGAAGACTTTCGCTGCGCGATAGACTATCTGGTGACTTTAGCCTACGTGGATGAAGATCGTATTGGGGTTTTAGGCGTTTGTGGCGGCGGTGGATATGCCGTTAGCGCCGCTACCATTGATCACCGTTTCAAAGCCGTTGCCACTGTGGTTGCCGCCAATTATGGGCGCATTATGCGTGAGGGGGACTCCAGTCCGGATGCCGCGCTCAGAACGATTGACGCGCTGGGTAAACAGCGTACTGCTGAAGCTCGGGGAGCCGCTGCTCTTGTTGTCGGTTATATTCCTGACAATGCAGAAGCGTTGGCGAATGCGAACATCAACGATATCGACCTCATTGAGGCAGTTGATTACTACACGACCCCACGCGGGCAAAAGCCAGGCTCGCCTAACAAACTGCGACTTACCAGCACCGCACCGGCCTTAAACTGGGATGCTTTTGCCTTTACGGAAAAGCTACTGACACAGCCATTACATATTGTTATTGGCGATGTTCCTGGCGGTTTCGGTTCTTATCGCGACGGTTATGAACTTTATCAGCGCGCGCGCTCCGTTGAGAAGACGCTGCATGTTGTGAAAGGGGTATCTCACTATGATCTGTATGATCGTCCGGAAGCGACGGCACAAGCGCTGTCGGAGATTATTCCATTCTTTAATAAACATTTAGGCACATAAGTGGCATAACCTTTTGTTTACGCGCATTCTTAGCCATTACCCGGCCGTGCAAGCCATGGTCGGGTGTTAAAAATTGGCCTCATTTTGCTGCCTGGAAGCGAGAAAAAAGTCAGCGCTGATCTCTGAAATAATAATCCAGGTGTCGAGCCATCCTGCAGAGCATAGTAAACGTCAGCTTCGTGCCAATAGCTGACAAAGTTAGCACATTGAAGTGAGTTACAGTCAGGAAAGGAGGAAGGATTTACTTTTTGCTATAACAGCCCATAAATACCTTAGAATAGTTTTCCCGCTGGAAAAGCAGAATCCAGATTACCATGGCTAACGAATTAGAACTGTTAAAAATATTTTGTGTTGCAGCTGAGAGCGACAGCTTCAAGCAAGCTGCAATTACCCTGGGAAAATCCCCGCAGACAGTTACACGAGCAATTCAGGAACTTGAAGCGTCTCGCGGAGAGATCCTTTTCTATCGGACAACCCGCAACAGTAAAATCACTCGCGAGGGTGAGCTTTTTGCTATCAGAGCGAAACAACTCATTCAGGAAATGGAAAACCTCCTACGTGTTCCCGCTTCTGAAGATGACAGCCTGATGTCCGGGCAAATCAGCCTGACACTTCCGGCCTCATTAGGCCGACGTTTTGTTATGCCAGCATTGTTCTCATTTCGACAGCAATATCCCGATGTCACTATTCGCTGTGTATTTACGGACACGCATTCCGATGTAATCGACAGCCAGATTGATATCGGTCTGAGAACAGGTTTCTTGCGAGATAATCGTTTTGTTGCTCGTAAAGTGCTGGATTTCAACTTTTATTTGGTTGGTACTCCTGAACTGATACAGCGTGTTGGTGCACCAACAACGCTGGAGCATTTGAATACCTTGCCTGTCATAGCTTTACTGGATAATCAGACCAACCGGTTCTGGCCTTGGGGCTTTGAAAACTCGCGAAGCTTTACGCCAGCCTCACCAGGCTTTGTGACTGACGATTTGGATGCCTATAGCGAAGCTGTTGCTCAGGGGCTGGGGTATGGACATCTTCCGGGCTTTCTTGCTTACCCGTATATGGACAGCGGGAAGTTGATCCCTGTGATGCAGGACATTGCATCTTCACCGTGGGGATTATATTTGTTCCGACCACAAAGTGGTCCTGTACCATTGCGTATCCGGAAGCTCTACGACCATCTCTTTGATAATCTGAAGAACCTCCGGACGTAGACCGCCTAGACGGTCACAATGACTTTACCGAACCGGCGATTCTTCTCCAGATAGCTCTGGGCTTCCTGCATTTGCTCGAAGGTAAAAACAGCGTCAATACAAGGTTTCAGAGCACCAGAGACCAGCCCATTAAGAATGAATCGTTTCGCTTCTTCACGTTCTTCAGCGTTTCGAAGCACCTCAGCAAACAAGTAACCTTCAACCGCAAGTGATTTTCGGATTGCCAATTTTAGCGGAAACGGTGTTGCTTCAGGGCTCAGCGCACCATGAATGATCAGTCGGCCAAATCGACCCAGTGCCTGCGCGATTTGCATAACCTGCGGCCCACCAACAGCATCGAATGCAGCGGCCAGCCCTTCTTGCCCTGTAATTGCAGTTATGGCCTCCAGAAGGTCTTCCTCATCAGTAGTGATAACGTGCGCCGCGCCCATCTCGCGCAAGGTATTCTTCTTGTCATTGGTCAGCGTCACTGCAATTGGTATCGCGCCAGCCTGTCTCGCTATTTGTATAGCCGCAATCCCTACACTGCTGGAAGCTGCTGTTATCAGTACGAAATCACCCTTTTTAACCCGTGCGGCTCGAATGATCCCACCCCAGGCAGTCAGGTACTGCATCCAGACTGAACTGGCCTCTTCCCAGGAAAGCGTGACAGGCTTGTGTACTAAAAACTCCTGCGCAATATTCATTTCATCCGCATAGGTTCCGTAGCGGGCCAAGTCGTCTGGCGGAAGGATGCAAACCGCATCGTCTGGAGAGAAATGCTTAACATTTTCTCCCACATGAATAACTTCACCAGACGCTTCATAGCCCACTCGCGAAGGAAGGTCAGCTTTCAGTATGTACTGATCATTTCGGAACATGATGTCAGCACGATTCAGGCCAATCGCTTTAATTCGTACCTGAACTTCTTCAGCTGAAGGTGGTGCCAGATTCAACTCGTCAATCTGTAGAACTTCAGGGCCACCCAGGCGGTGAAACCGATAGACTTTTGCCATTTTGAAACCTCTTTGACGTGACTGACTTAATTAGTCAGGCGCGGATAATCCCCGCATGAATACTTCTTTATTACCCCGCAATCCAATATGAAATAGCAACCGGCGGGGATTACGCCGGGCGGTGTGATCGAATCGCTTCTATAACCAATTCAAGATCGTATTCAATGCTATCCAGCATAGCCTCTGTGCAGCCATGACATGGTGTCCATCCGAGTCTCTCTGAATTAGTAGATTTCACCTGAACATTACTCCCCCAGAACCACCCACGCTGTAGCCCTGTGGTGGCTGCAGCCTGCGGAATAAAATGGTTTTCGTGAAGAACGGCGCCAATACGCTTAGCTACATCTGACTAGGTAAAGTGCTCTGTCACCGGGTAGAAGAGCCGCGTATGGCTATCGACGGTCATATCATTAAGCGCGTCATTCATGATGAGCAGGTACAATTCAGCAAGATCTGCGACATGAACATTTGGCCAGACGTTCTGACCCGGTCCAACAAAAGTAGCCCTACGATTAAGGAGTGATTGGTAAACCAGGCGTGGGTTCTGAATGGACATGCGCCTCTCGGCTAACTCACCCAGGCCCCTGCCAAAAACAGTAGGAGGAACCATAAGGTAGGTTTTCGCTACAGCATCATGAGCCGCTTTGAATATTTCGAGATCAACAAGACGGTGAGGTGCGTAGGATGGAATGGCCGCATGAGTCTCCCAATCAGCATCATCCCACACCGTTGCCTCTGTATCCTCTGAAGGTGAAACTCCGGTTCCGGTGGAGGTCTCTGTCAGCACACCAGCGCCTGAGGTATGAATCAGTATCGATTGCTTACCCGTCTCGTTAAAACGTCGAGCCAATCCCTCGACAATTGAAGTGGCGCTTGACTGGTGATCGCAGTTAGCCGTATTGAAGACAATATCAGCCTTGCTGGCTTCTTGTTCGAGCAGTTCGCTGTCATCAAGGGTTCCGGCAACAGGGGTGATCCCCAGGTTCTGTAGTCGAGAAAAATCCTCCGGGCGGCGGACAAGAGCTGAAATATCGAAGCGATCGGGGTAGCCCCGCGAGACCATCAAGTGAAGGATACTGCCTCCAATATAGCCTGTACCACCAGTGATAAAGATACGTTGTTTCTGGGTAGGAGTAGTCATAGCGGGGTTCTCTGCGATACCGTCAATGTCGTCTGATTTATTCTGTAGGGCATATCACGATGAGATAAACAGAGTGAACGGCGCAACGTTTAAAATGAAGCAGCAGGCCAAGCCTGCTGCTGAACTAAGTTACTTTTTCTCAACCAGAGGTGCATATTCCACCGGTACCCAGGCATAGCCCTGTGCATCATGGCGTATATGACCAATTCCAGGGAATGGAAGGTGTGCACCGGCAACCAACCATTTTTCTTTGGCTGCTTTTTCGAAAGTCGCCTTACGGGTTGCAACTGCTTTTTTACTGTCCGTATCAAACTCAATGGACACTTTAGGGTTCGCAAACTGAACGGCGTGTGCGTGAACGATGTCACCCCAGATCAGCATTTCTTTCCCTGCTGATTTCAGCATGAAAGAAGCATGTCCTGGCGTATGCCCCGGAGTAGCCAGAGAATCGATTCCTGGAATAACGTTCTCTCCGCTTTTGAAGGTGCGGAATGCGCCCCTGGCCTGATAAGGGGCAACAGAATCCTGAGCCATTTTGAAGAACGGTTTATGTTCATCTGAAGCCGCAGCGGCGATTTTAGGGTTCAGCCAGAAATCTTTTTCATCCTGAGACACAACAACTGTCGCGTTCGGGAATGCAGCCTTTCCGTCAGCGGTGATCAGACCACAAATATGATCAGGGTGCATGTGGGTCAACAGAACCGTTTTAACGTCTTCCGGTTTATAACCTGCCGCACGAATGTTATCGACGATGTTCCCCATAGTCGGGCCAAAGCACTTGGCCGCGCCGGAGTCGATTAGCACCAGTTCGTTATTCATCTTAACGAGATAAGCGTTTACAGCGGTCTGTACGCCTTCTTTACCTTCTTCCTGGAACATTTTTGCAAGGAGAGTCTGAATGTCCTTGGCTTCAATACCCTTGAGGAGAGACGTCGAGAGGTTAATGTAACCGTCATACACGGCAGTCACCACAGCATCGCCAACCTGGTAACGGTAAAAGCCAGGAACCTGAGCCTCCTGCTGCACAGTTGATTGGGCCGCCGCGTTGAAGACTGGCACTCCTGCAACCAAGCCGCTAACGGACATTGAATCGCCACGGGTTTAACAGACACCTCAGAGTCATTTAAGATGGCTTAAAGAGAGGTGCCCATGAGCGGTAAGCGTTATCCCGAAGAGTTTAAAACTGAAGCAGTCAAACAGGTTGTTGATCGCGGTTATTCTGTTGCCAGCGTGGCAACACGTCTCGATATCACCACCCACAGCCTTTACGCCTGGATAAAGAAGTACGGTCCGGATTCTTCCACTAATAAAGAACAGTCAGATGCTCAGGCCGAGATCCGTCGTCTCCAGAAAGAGCTGAAGCGGGTTACCGACGAACGGGACATATTAAAAAAAGCCGCGGCGTACTTCGCAAAGCTGTCCGACTGAGGTACGCCTTTATCCGTGACAACACCTGTTGCTGGCCTGTTCGCCTGCTCTGTCGGGTGCTGGATGTTCATCCCAGTGGTTTTTACGCCTGGCTTCAGCAGCCGCATTCTCAACGCCATCAGGCAGACCTGAGACTGACAGGACAGATTAAACAGTTCTGGCTGGAATCGGGATGCGTCTATGGTTATCGCAAAATCCATCTGGATCTGCGGGACAGCGGGCAACAGTGCGGAGTGAACAGAGTCTGGCGACTGATGAAACGTGTCGGGATAAAGGCTCAGGTCGGATACCGGAGCCCGCGGGCACGTAAAGGCGAGGCCAGTATCGTGTCGCCCAACAGGCTCCAGCGACAGTTCAATCCGGATGCTCCTGATGAGCGTTGGGTAACAGACATAACCTACATCAGGACCCACGAAGGCTGGCTGTATCTTGCTGTGGTTGTTGATCTGTTCTCACGCAAAATTATCGGCTGGTCCATGCAATCCCGGATGACAAAGGACATTGTCCTGAACGCACTGCTGATGGCTGTATGGCGGCGTAATCCCCAAAAACAGGTGCTGGTTCATTCGGATCAGGGCAGTCAGTACACAAGCCATGAGTGGCAGTCTTTCCTGAAATCACACGGCCTGGAGGGCAGCATGAGCCGTCGCGGTAACTGCCATGATAATGCGGTTGCAGAAAGCTTTTTCCAGTTGTTGAAACGCGAACGGATAAAGAAAAAGATCTACGGAACGCGGGAAGAAGCCCGCAGTGATATTTTTGATTACATCGAAATGTTTTATAACAGTAAGCGTCGGCATGGTTCTAGCGATCAGATGTCACCGACAGAATATGAAAACCAGTATTATCAACGGCTCGGAAGTGTCTAGATTATCTGTGGCGATTCACATGGCAATTGCCACACGAGATACGTTGAACAGTTTATGTAAGTTCATAATGACTCCAGTGATACTGAGTGATTAATTTGATTTGGTATTTTTTAAAACGGGGCATCCCTGCCCAGAGAGAATCTTTTAAAGGATGTCGATGACCACTTTTACATTTGCAGTACCGTTTTCAACGGCATCATGGGCATCGAGGGCTGACTCGAGCTTAAAGCGACGTGCATCAACGACAGGATGCAGTTTCCCGTCCTCAACAAACTGAGTCAGCTGACGCAGGATTTCACCGTGGTGAGGACGACCTTCGCCTGAAAGCATTGGCAACAGCACGAAGACAGCCGAGATCGTGGCGCAGCGCAGTGAAGATGGGGCAATGTTGAACTCACCAAACGCATAACAACTGGTGATGTGCCCGTAGTGTTTCACAGCCGGAAGTGACGCCGTCAGAACATCCCCTCCAACGGTGTCGTAAATTACGTCGAAGCCTTTACCTGCGGTATACTGCTGAACATACTCTTCAACGCTCTGGGTGCGGTAGTCGATGGCCGTAGCCCCAAAGCTCTCAACCATTGCTTTTTTGGACGCAGAAGTTGTAGCGTAGACATCAGCACCAAAGATTTTTGCGAGTTGAACAACCATATGGCCAACACCACCTGAGCCCCCCTGAACCAAAACCTTGTCTCCAGCTTTAACCTGTGCGCGGTCAACCAGTCCTTCCCATGCGGTCAGGAACACCAGAGGAAGCGCAGCCGCTTCACGCATAGTCAGGTTCTTTGGTTTCAGAGCAATCAGACTGGCATCTACCGCTGCATATTCCGCAAGGCTTCCTTGCAGACCACGTACCCCACCAGTCAGACCATAGACTTCGTCACCGATAGCAAACTGAGTTACCCCTTCACCTATGCTGACAACTTCACCGGCCAGGTCTGTGCCAAGTACGGCCGGAAGCTCTGGCGTCGCATAGGTGGCGGAACCTTCGCGAATTTTGTAGTCGATAGGGTTCACGCCGCTGGCGTGAATTTTTACGAGGACTTCACCTTTTGCAGGAATCGGAATGGCAATCTGGGTTTCCGTAAACTCTTTGATATGATAGCTGTTTAAGATCAGGGCTTTCATCGTGTTGGTAGACATAATAAATCTCGTGTTCGTGGAAGATGTGATTAATTTAGCCACGAGATAGCTATGCGTAAATGGAGTAATGGGGATTTGATAATTCCATTTTATGGAATTAATCTTTTCTCAGAATTAGGAGCAGCTATCAATATCTGATAAGTATGCAAAATAACAGGAATGCCTGAGCTTAGACTATGAATCAGTACAATCTAGGTTGCTTTTTGTCAGCAGTAATGATGATCATTACACTTCCGCTCCTCGCTCAAAGTTGCCCCTCAGCTCCACGCCAGCTGCTGAACAAACGCATCCGTGTAAGTGCACAATTTTCATGTGGCACTAAAGCAGTGTGTTCCCATCGACATTCAGTCAGCTTTATACGCCTGCCACTCGCGCCAGACATTCTCAGGATCAATATCGCGGTAGCCACGCTCTCTGATTATATCCTCGGCTGCTTCGGCCGGCAGGCGGATGGCTGTAGCGCCATCGCGAATGGACTCAACCTCATCGCGGGTCAATTCCCGTCCTATGTCCTGTTCTTTATCAATCAGGACTACGATCAACGCAGGGATAAAAACAATCTTCATACTGACAAGCCTCTGAAATATTCGCATCCCACTGTATCACTGACAGTTTTGATATAATTCAGTAATCGTCAATTTATTACCAGGATGGGAATCATTCATGACATTACAAATCCGTGGCCACACCGGCCGACGCGATGTTGCTTAATGCGCTGGGCTACCGCACGCACTTTGAACAAAAGGCACTGGAGCTTCGCTTATATGTCTACGGAGATAACAGGCGTGCGATTCGTGCTTATGAGCGATGTGGTTTCACTGAATCTCCGTATACCATTATGAAAGTGGGTTTATAACTTCCCCAAATACAGTATTCCTAATGCTCCGCCTGAAATCAGAACACTCCTGACAGGCCACGATTCCACCAGATTCAGATTTTTCATTCATCTTATTTTTCATGTTGCCATCAGATGAGGGAGATAATCGTTTTCACTTCCCGTCTGTCGCGGTAATCTCATAACGGTCGTTAATATTGCGACTGCAATGTGTGTAACCCAACTCAAATACTAATAACTAAAAAACAGTACAGACAGGATAACTATGGATTCCACCCTCACCTCCACGGGTCCCCAACAGGACGCCTCTTCGCTTAACCGCGCCCGACGCGCTGCGCTTGGCAGCTTCGCGGGTGCCGTGGTCGACTGGTATGATTTTCTGCTTTATGGCATTACTGCCGCACTGGTCTTTAACCGCGAGTTCTTCCCGCAGGTTAGCCCAGCGATGGGGACACTTGCCGCATTTGCTACCTTTGGCGTCGGATTTTTGTTCCGTCCGTTAGGCGGGGTGATCTTCGGTCACTTCGGCGATCGTCTGGGCCGTAAACGTATGCTGATGCTTACCGTCTGGATGATGGGTATTGCCACTGCGCTGATCGGGATTATTCCCTCTTTTGACACCATTGGCTGGTGGGCTCCTGTGCTGCTGGTGACACTACGCGCCATTCAGGGATTCGCCGTTGGCGGTGAATGGGGCGGCGCAGCGTTGCTCTCGGTCGAAAGCGCGCCGAAAAATAAAAAAGCCTTCTACAGCAGCGGCGTCCAGGTTGGTTACGGCGTCGGACTGTTACTTTCTACCGGTCTGGTCTCGCTGATTAGCTCGCAAACCTCCGATGAGCAGTTCCTGAGTTGGGGCTGGCGTATTCCATTCCTGTTCAGCATCGTGCTGGTATTGGGCGCGTTGTGGATGCGTAACCGAATGGATGAATCGGCCGAATTCGAACAGCAGCAGCAGGCACCGCAAACAGAGAAAAAGAGACTACCGGTAGTCGAGGCATTAATCTGTCATCCAGGTGCGTTTTTGAAAATTATCGCTCTGCGCCTGTGTGAACTGCTGACGATGTATATCGTCACCGCGTTTGCCCTTAATTACTCCACGCAGAATCTGGGCTTACCTCGCGAACTGTTTCTGAATATCGGGTTGTTAGTTGGTGGACTGAGCTGTCTGACCATCCCCTGCTTTGCCTGGCTTGCCGACCGCTTTGGTCGCCGGCGCGTTTACATTACTGGCGCACTGGTCGGGACGCTTAGCGCATTCCCGTTCTTTATGGCGTTAGAAGCGCAATCCATTTTCTGGATCGTGTTCTTCGCGATTATGTTGGCCAACATTGCACACGATATGGTGGTCTGCGTACAGCAGCCTATGTTTACCGGTTTGTTTGGCGCAAGCTATCGCTACAGCGGCGCAGGCGTTGGTTATCAGGTAGCAAGCGTAGTTGGCGGCGGTTTTACCCCCTTCATTGCTGCTGCACTGGTAACATTCTCCGGCGGAGACTGGCACAGTGTAGCCATTTATCTGATGGCGGGTTGTCTTATTTCCGCGACTACAGCATTGCTGATGCGGGATAAGCAGCACGGTTAAGCCAGGGTGCGGAGGCCGTCCGGTCTTCGCACAATCTTCCTCAACGTCTGACTTTTGTTTCACATTCCTGTGACATACTATCGGGAGAGCAGTACATCTGTGGAACAAGGAGACAGACATGAACAATAAGGGCTCCAGCCTGACCCCGGCTCAGGCACTGGATAAACTGGACGCGCTGTACGAGCAGTCGGTTAAAGCACTGCGTAGCGCCATTGGTAAGTATATTGAAACAGGGACGCTCCCTGATGTAATCGCCCGCCATAACGGTCTTTTTGTTTACCCATCACTGTGTGTCACCTGGGATGGCATCGCCACCAATCCCCCGAAAACCCGAGCCTATGGTCGTTTTACCCATGCGGGCAGCTACACCACTACGATTACCCGTCCGTCGCTTTTTCGTCCGTATCTTGAAGAACAGCTCACGCTGCTGTATCAGGATTATGATGCGCATATCTCGGTCGAGCCGTCGCAGCATGAAATCCCCTATCCCTATGTGATTGACGGTTCAGAACTGACGCTGGATCGCTCGATGAGCGCCGGATTAACGCGCCATTTCCCCACCACTGAATTGTCGCAGATTGGTGACGAAACGGCAGACGGGATTTTTCATCCGGCGGAATTTTCTCCGCTGTCTCACTTCGATGCCCGACGCGTAGATTTTTCGCTGGCGCGACTACGTCATTACACGGGAACGCCGGTTGAACATTTTCAACCTTTTGTGCTGTTCACCAACTACACCCGCTACGTCGATGAGTTTGTGCGTTGGGGTTGCAGCCAGATCCTCGACCCGGACAGCCCATATATCGCGCTTTCTTGTGCGGGCGGGATCTGGATCACCGCCGAAACCGAAGCGCCAGAAGAAGCCATCTCCGATCTCGCCTGGAAGAAACACCAGATGCCCGCCTGGCATTTAATCACGGCTGACGGTCAGGGGATCACGCTGGTCAATATCGGCGTTGGCCCGTCTAACGCCAAAACCATTTGCGATCATCTGGCCGTACTGCGTCCTGACGTCTGGCTGATGATTGGTCACTGCGGTGGTCTGCGTGAAAGCCAGGCAATTGGCGACTATGTTCTGGCCCACGCTTATCTGCGTGACGATCACGTTCTGGATGCCGTACTACCGCCGGATATTCCGATTCCGAGCATTGCGGAAGTACAACGCGCCCTGTATGACGCCACCAAAGAAGTCAGCGGTATGCCCGGTGAAGAAGTTAAACAGCGCTTGCGTACCGGTACTGTCGTCACCACCGACGATCGTAACTGGGAGCTACGCTATTCCGCTTCTGCGCTGCGTTTCAACCTCAGTCGCGCGGTGGCTATCGATATGGAAAGCGCCACCATCGCCGCTCAGGGATACCGTTTCCGCGTTCCGTACGGCACGCTGCTGTGCGTTTCCGACAAGCCGCTGCACGGTGAGATCAAACTACCTGGTCAGGCCAACCGTTTTTATGAAGGTGCTATTTCTGAGCATCTGCAAATAGGTATCCGGGCTATCGATCGTCTGCGTGCTGAAGGCGACCGACTGCACTCCCGTAAATTACGTACATTCAACGAACCGCCGTTCCGTTAAGACCTGAAGGTTAACTATGCACAACTCAACTCCTCTTTCCGCCCTGCGCAACCTGCTGATAGCGCAGGGGCTGGATGGCATGATTGTTCCGCGCGCCGACGCTCATCAAAGCGAAGATTGTACGCCGCATGACAATAAACTGGCCTGGCTGACCGGATTTAGCGGCTCTGCCGGCCTCGCGTTGGTCCTTCGGGATCGCGCGTTAATGTTTGTCGATGGACGCTATCAGGTCCAGGTACGCAATGAAGTCTCGCTGGATGATTTTGAAATTCATCATTTACACGATGAACCGCTGGCCGACTATTTGCAGTCTCACGTTGCAGCGGGTACACGTATCGGCTTTGAACCGCTGCTGATGGTCAACAGCCAGTTTGAAGCCTTGTCGGCAACTCATTGCGAGCTGGTACCTCTTGAGCAAGATCCTTTTGACCAGGTGTGGCTTGACCGACCGGCAGCCCCCTGCGGCATCATTCGTGAAATGCCCATTGAAATCAGCGGGGAAAACAGCACGCAAAAGCGTGCCCGCGTCGTGGAACAACTCGCTCAACATGAGGCTGACGTACTGGCAATTACCCTGCCGGATAACATTGCCTGGCTGTTGAATGTACGCGGTTCAGATCTGGCTATGGTGCCAGTACCGTTTTCGTTTGCCCTGCTCCATCGCAGCGGTGAGCTGGAATGGTTTGTGGATAGCAACAAAACGCAGCAACTCCCCGTATCACTGCTGAACACGCTCACGCTGGCCCCGCAAGAGAGTTTCCTGGTACGTTGCCAGCAACTGGCCAGTGGGAAACGCTTCCTGGTCGATAAAGACTACGCCCCGGTTGCGTTGCGTTTTGCCATTGAAGAACACGGTGGCAACGTCTTATGGGCCCCTGATCCCATCACCTTGATGAAAGCCCACAAAAATGACGTTGAACTGGCGGGCTATCGGGAATGCCATGAACAAGATGGCGCAGCCTGGGTTAATTTCCTTGCCTGGCTGGCCCATGAAGTCCCTTTGCGCGAAGCGGCTGGCAATCCGGTCACCGAACTGGAAGCCCAGGCAAAGCAACTGGAATTTCGCCAGCAGCAGCCGGGATTTATTGAGCAAAGCTTCAGCACGATATCGGCCTCTGCCAGCAATGCGGCGATGTGTCATTACCACTCCAGTGAAAAAACCAATACGCCAATTACCTCGCAGGCCATGTATCTGAATGATTCCGGCGGCCAGTACCACAATGGTACGACGGATACGACGCGTACCTTCGCGTTTGGTCCACAGGATCCGCAACCTCGTCTGCATTACACCGCCGTGCTGAAAGGCTTTTTGTCGCTTATTTCACTGCAGTTTCCCAGCGGCACTCAGGGCCATCAACTGGATGCCTTTAGCCGTCGGGCGTTGTGGGATTTAGGCCTGGATTTTGATCATGGAACAGGACACGGAGTAGGCCACCAGTTGCTTATCCATGAACAGCCCCATCGCATTGCCAAGAAAGTAAACCCCTGGCCTCTGGTCGCGGGCAATATCATCACTATCGAACCGGGTTACTATCTGGCCGGGCAATATGGGATCCGTATTGAGAACCAGGTGGAAATAATCAACAGCCGCCCTGGCTTCTGTCGTTTCTCAACGCTGACGCTGGTGCCGATTGATTTGAACCTGGTTGAACTGCATCTGTTGGGTGAAGCTGAAAAGCAATGGATTGATGATTACCACCAGCAGGTCAGAGAGACGTTATCCCCTCGCGTGAATGCAGAGGCTCGTCCGTGGCTGTTCGCCGTCACCGCGCCGATTCGCGTTCAGGCTAATTAATGCAATAAAAAAGGCAGCCCGTAGGCTGCCTTAGTTCTCCCCAATTTCTTACTGCTTAGCTGTTACGGATGTACTCATCCATTTCAGTTTTCAGGTTATCGGACTTAGTACCGAAAATCGCCTGAACACCGGAACCAGCTACCACAACGCCCGCCGCACCCAGTTTCTTCAGGCCAGCCTGATCCACTTTGGCAACGTCAGCCACGCTGACACGCAGACGGGTGATACACGCATCAAGGTTAGTGATGTTTTCTTTACCGCCGAACGCCGCAACCAGAGCCGGAGCCATTTCGCCTGACGCACCTGCTTTGCTGTCTTCGGTGGCATCTTCACGACCCGGAGTTTTCAGGTCCAGCGCTTTGATCAGCACACGGAAGATGGTGTAGTAAACAATCGCATAACCGATACCGACAATCGGGAACAGCCACAGTTTGCTGCTGTTACCGGAAAGAACGATAAAGTCGATCAGACCGTGGGAGAACGACGTACCGTCACGCATACCCAGCAGGATACAGATCGGGAATGCCAGACCAGCCAGAATCGCGTGGATGATGTACAGGATCGGCGCCACGAACATGAAGGAGAACTCGATCGGCTCGGTAATACCGGTCAGGAACGAGGTCAGCGCCGCGGAGATCATGATACCGCCCACTTTCGCGCGGTTTTCTGGTTTAGCAGAGTGCCAGATAGCGATAGCAGCAGCTGGCAGACCGTACATTTTGAACAGGAAGCCACCGGACAGTTTGCCCGCAGTCGGGTCACCCGCCATATAGCGAGGGATGTCGCCGTGGAACACCTGACCTGCAGCGTTGGTGTATTCACCGATCTGCATCTGGAATGGGACGTTCCAGATATGGTGCAGACCAAACGGCACCAGGCAGCGTTCAATGAAGCCATAGATACCGAACGCCACGACCGGGTTCTGGTATGCAGCCCACTGGGAGAACGTCTGAATAGCAGTACCGATTGGTGGCCAAATGAAGGACAGAACCACACCTGTGAAGATAGCAGCCAGACCAGAAATGATAGGAACGAAGCGCTTACCCGCAAAGAAGCCAAGATACTCAGGCAATTTAATACGGTAGAAGCGGTTGAACATATACGCTGCAATCGCACCGGAGATAATCCCCCCGAGAACACCCGTATCAGCAAGGTGTTTAGCTGCGATCTCTTCAGCAGGTAAATGCAGAACCAGCGGCGCAACTACAGCCATGGTCTTAACCATAATGCCGTAAGCAACAACGGATGCCAGTGCAGATACACCGTCATTATTAGTGAAGCCTAACGCAACACCGATAGCAAAAATCAGCGGCATGTTCGCAAAAACAGAACCGCCCGCTTCTGCCATTACGTGCGATACAACGGCTGGCAGCCAGCTGAAGTTAGCGGAACCGACGCCCAGCAGGATACCTGCAATTGGGAGTACGGATACCGGCAGCATCAGCGATTTACCGACCTTTTGCAGGTTAGCAAATGCATTCTTAAACATAATTAGGAGTGCTCCTGAGTATTTGTGCTTTTCTACGTTCTCACGCATTAGCGAGGGGGGAGAACCTCGCCGTGTACAGGGCATCTAAGTACCCTTTATTTATTACACAGAGTAAAATAATTCAGTTTGTTTTTGTTTGACGGCTATCACAGTTCAGTCGTGAATGGCCGCAAAATCCGCACATTCCGATAAAATGCGTTTCTGAATGTGTCAAGCTGGTTATTCACCGCCCATTTTGTGGCGGTGAACTTTACTCGCATTAGTGATTAATTACGAGCTTTAAAAAAAGTCAGTTAACGAACAGATTGCAGGCGAGAAGCGTCGATGTGAAACAGGCGGGCAAAGTTATCAGTGGTTGCCTGCGCCAGTTCTTCAACGGCAACACCTTTCACTACGGCCATGTACTCTGCAACGTCACGAGTCATGGCGGGCTGGTTCTCTTTTCCACGATGCGGTACAGGCGCAAGGTAGGGAGAATCCGTCTCGACCAATAACCGGTCCAGAGGAACATAGCGGGCGGCATCACGGAGCTGCTCTGCATTTCGGAACGTGACGATGCCGGAAAACGAGATATAGAATCCAAGGTCCAGTAATTTGCCCGCCGTTTCTCTGTCCTCTGTAAAACAGTGTAGTACGCCGCCACAATCCGTCACTTTTTCTTCGCGCAGAATAGACAGCGTGTCGGCTCGCGCATCGCGGGTATGCACGATAACTGGCTTCTGTAACTCACGGCCAATCTGAATATGGTGGATAAAAGATTCCTGCTGGCGCACCTTTGTTTCCGGCGTGTAAAAATAGTCCAGCCCGGTTTCTCCCATCGCCACAACCCCCTCTTCGGCGGCAAAACGACGCAGCTCCTCAACATCATAGGTTTCATCCTGATTTAACGGATGCACGCCGCAGGAAAAAACCACATTGTCACGCTCACCAACCAGTTCACGCATACTGCGGTATCCTGGCAAGGTGGTTGCAACGGCAAGACAGAACTTCACATCGCGTGCGGCCGCTTTCGCCAGCACGTCGTCCACGTCCTTATGCAGAGATTGATAATCCAGGCCATCAAGATGGCAGTGTGAGTCGACTAAAAACATAATGTCTCTCTCAAAGATGGGGAACAGGCAGTACGGTGCCTGGTTGCAGGTAATGCTCAATACGAAGAATAAGATCGGTTAATACCAGCTCGCGGTTTACGCCCGTCACGTTCAGCAACTGCTGACGGCAATGGCAAACGTCACCGAGTATCGCCTGTATCTGGGCAACGGATAACCGTTCTGCGATGGAAGATATCAGGTCCAGGGCATCGGGATTGGTTAAATGGGCAATCCCATACGGGCGTTTCAACGCATCCGTAAACAACGTTGCCAGCCAGTGTAAACGGGCGGCAGCCTGATCGTGGTTTAACGCCGCGAGCAAGATATACCAATCACCGGCGTTTAATGTATTCACCAGTGCCGCACAAAAATCTGTACGGTGCGCCCAGCTTTCAGCCTGTAACAGCGTGAGTGCCGCGCCTGGCGAACCGGCACTTAGACGTAACGCGCTAAGCAGCGCTTCTGACGACGCAGTCACTTCACGAGCAAGCCAGGAGATAGCATACGACTCCGGAGGTGGCGCAAGATGATGTAACCGACAACGGCTGCGTAATGTCGCCAGCAAACGAGCTGGCTCTGTGCTGGCGAGGAAAAACCAGGTCTGTGCCGGGGGTTCTTCCAGCGTTTTCAACAGGGCATTGGCGGCAGCATCGGTTAACTGGGCGGCATCAGGGATCCACACGACCTTCGCACCGCCGAGACGCGAATGCTCGTACAGCTTTTCACTGACTTCGCGTACAGCATCAACCCCCAGCGTGCTTTTGCCTTTTTCTGGCAGCAGCGAATAGTAGTCAGGGTGTGTCCCCGCCTGCATCAGCTGACAGCCACGGCACTGTCCGCAGCTTTTATGTCCTTCCGGCTGCTGGCACATTAAATAGCGGCTGAGGGCGTAAATCAGCGCGTCGTCGCCCATTCCAGGTAACGCCTGAATCAGTAACGCATGGTGACCACGACCCACCTGGTAGCTGGCCACCAGTTTTTCAAAATCCGGTCGTAACCATGGGTACCATTTCATGCGCCCTGCTCCTTCACCCATTGGGTGATGGTATTGCGAATATCAGCCATCACAGCCTCCAGCGGCTGCGTAGCGTCTATAGTGCGAATGCTGGCGTCTTTGGCAGCCAGCTCAAGATAGCGCGCGCGGGTACGATTAAAGAAATCGAAAGATTCCTGCTCAATACGATCCAGCTCGCCGCGTGCACGGGCACGCTTCAACCCGACTTCTGGCGTCACATCCAGATAGATAGTCAGATCCGGGCGAAAATCGCCGAGTACTGCATCGCGCAGGGTTGCCAGCATGTTTTGATCGATACCACGTCCACCGCCCTGATACGCCTGAGTAGACAGATCGTGACGATCGCCAATTACCCACGCGCCTTTCGCCAGCGCAGGTTTAATAACGGTTTCGACCAGCTGTACGCGCGCAGCGTAAAACATCAGAACTTCGGCTTTGTCAGTGATAACCTCGTCACCCACCGACTTAATGTCCAGCACCAGGCTTCTTAGTTTCTCAGCCAGTTGCGTGCCGCCAGGTTCGCGGGTGAAAACCATGTCACGAATACCGAGTTGCTCAAGTGTCTCTACCACTACGTTACGCGCGGTGGTTTTTCCGGCGCCTTCCAGGCCCTCGATGACGATATAGTTACTGCCCATTTTTTTCCTTAAGCACTTTCAGGTAATCCTGCACGGACCGGTTGTGGCTGGCAAGATTGGTGTTAAACGTGTGGCCACCTTTACCGTCAGCCACAAAATAAAGATACGGCGTTTTTGCCGGATGTGCCGCGGCCTGCAACGATGCCTCTCCCGGCATGGCAATCGGGCCAGGTGGCAGTCCTGTAATGGTATAGGTGTTATAAGCGGTCGGGCTGTCTAAATCCACGCGCGACAATTTGCCATTATACCGTGACCCCATACCGTAAATCACCGTCGGATCGGTTTGTAAACGCATACCGATACGTAAACGGTTAACAAACACCGAAGCAACCTGGTCACGCTCGCTGGCAACCGCAGTCTCTTTTTCAATAATAGAAGCCATGGTTACCAGCTGGTTTTTGTCCTGATAAGGCAGGCCGTCAGCGCGCCCTTCCCAGACAGTATCCACCGCTTTAACCATTTTCTGATGCGCGCGTTTTAGCAACGCTACGTCAGTCGTATTGGCGGTATACATCCAGGTATCTGGCCAGAACCAACCTTCCACCCATTGCGGGTTTTCCAGCTTCAGCGCCTGGGCCACGGTCTCATAGCTATCGTCGCTTAACGTATGTTTGATATACGGGGCATCGCGCAGCTGTTTCAGGTAATCGCTTAGGCGCATCCCTTCAACCAGACGTAACGGGAACTGCGCCTCTTTGCCGCTTTCCAGCAGTTGCAGCATATCCCGAACCGTCATGTCGGGTGTAAAACGGTAGGTTCCGGCCTTAAAATGCGACAGTTCGGGTTCCACACGCAGCAGCCATTGAAACACGCGCGGACGGTTAATAACCTTGTCCGCATACAGCTGTTCGCCAAGTGCCAGGCGGCCCGTCCCCGCTTTCAGCGTAAAAATCGTCTCTTCTTTAATCAATAATTTACTGTCCGCCAGATGGCGAACTTTCCACATTCCCACTCCCGCGGCAATGCCCAGCACAACCAGCAATAACAGGACAACGAGTAACAGTTTTTTCATGACTAATTCGGGTGCTCACAAAGTGGGGCTAAAAAATCGAATAACAAACGTGAAGACAGCAATGTGTCGCCACAGGTACGCACGGGAATAATGGGCATTAACGCGTTACAGACGACGATTTCATCAGCCTGCATAACCTCCTCCAACCCTGCATACACTTCGACAATACTGAACGGTGATTGTGCCAGCATCCGGATACAGAATTGTCGCATAATGCCGTTAACTCCGGCCTGATCCAGGCGAGGCGTGTAAACCACATCACCTTTACGCCAGAACAAATTAGCCGCACAGCATTCCGTAACCCATCCCTCGCTGTCAAGAACCAGTGCTTCATCTGCGTCCGTCTGTTCAAGATGAGAGCGAATCAACACCTGCTCCAGTCGATTCAGATGCTTAAGTCCGGCAAGCAGTGGATTACGCCCCAGTCGCACTGGGCTTAGCGCCAGCGAAATCCCCTCTTGCCGCCAACGATCGTAATGAACGGGCCAGGCTGAAACGGAGAGGATGCGTGTGGCGCTGTGACAACTTTTGCCACTGTAGCCCCGGCCTCCACTGCCACGGCTGATAATCACTTTCAACACCCCGCGTACGTGCCCTTTCGCCAGCATTTTCATTTCATTTTGCAGCTCGGACCAATTTTCAAAAGAGATCAGCAGTTTTTGGCAAGCGTCTTGTAAACGCTCAAGATGCGCTGCAAAGAGAGGGATTTCGCCGTCGATAATACAGGCAGTGGTAAAACAGCCATCACCAAATTGGGTCGCTCGATCGCTTGCTAACAGCATATTCTGCTCGCAGCCATTAATTAAGAACATGGTGGCTCCTTATTTCTGGTCCGCTAGTTTGGCAGGATGAGTAACACAGGACAAGGGCGGAAAACCGAATAAAAAAAGGCCCGACAAGCGGACCTTTTCAATTTGCTATCGATGCTAGCGCATCACCTAACGGGCTTAAATCTTTTTAAAGATCAAAGAGCCGTTGGTACCACCGAAGCCAAAGGAGTTACACAGCGCATACTCCAGACCACTAACCTGACGCGCTTCGTGAGGTACGAAGTCCAGGTCACAACCTTCATCCGGGTTATCCAGGTTGATGGTTGGCGGAATAGCCTGATCGCGCAGCGCCAGGATAGAGAAAATAGACTCTACCGCGCCCGCCGCACCCAACAGGTGTCCGGTCATAGATTTGGTGGAGCTTACCATTACACGGCTTGCCGCATCACCAAAGACAGATTTCACTGCCTGGGTTTCTGCTTTATCGCCTGCAGGCGTAGATGTACCATGCGCGTTGACATAGCCAATCTGACCCGCTTCGATAGCCGCATCACGCAGCGCGTTGACCATTGCCAGCGCAGCGCCTGCACCGTTTTCCGGTGGTGACGTCATGTGGTAAGCATCACTGCTCATACCGAAGCCAACGACTTCAGCATAGATTTTTGCACCGCGCGCTTTCGCATGTTCGTACTCTTCCAGTACAACCATGCCTGCGCCGTCGCCCAGCACAAAGCCATCACGTTCTTTGTCCCACGGACGGCTTGCCGCTTGCGGGTTATCATTACGCGTAGACAGCGCACGTGCCGCGCCAAAACCACCCACGCCCAGCGGCGTACTGGCTTTTTCTGCACCACCCGCAACCATCGCGTCCGCATCGCCGTATGCAATGATACGTGCAGCATGACCGATGTTATGCACGCCTGAAGTACAGGCGGTCGCGATGGAGATGCTTGGCCCTTGCAGGCCGTACATGATGGTCAGGTGACCTGCCACCATGTTAACAATCGTCGACGGAACGAAGAACGGGCTGATCTTACGCGGTCCACCATTTACTAGAGAGGTATGGTTTTCTTCGATAAGACCGAGACCGCCAATACCAGAGCCGATAGCGGCGCCAATACGGTGGGCGTTCTCTTCCGTTATTTCGAGGCCAGAATCCTGCATGGCCTGAACGCCAGCGACAATTCCATATTGAATGAAAGCATCCATCTTGCGCTGTTCTTTGCGCGAGATAATGTCTTCACAGTTAAAATCCTTTACTAAGCCAGCAAATTTCGTTGCATAGGCGCTAGTATCGAAATGGTCGATCAGGCTGATGCCACTCTGACCGGCAAGGAGAGCTTTCCAGGTAGACTCTACGGTATTGCCGACAGGAGACAACATGCCCAGTCCGGTCACAACTACACGACGCTTAGACACGGTTGTCCTCCAGGGAGGGAAAATAATTCAAGTGGGATAAAAAGATAAAACTCAGGCGGTCGAATGACCGCCTGGAGATGTTCACTTACGCCTGGTGGCCGTTGATGTAATCAATGGCAGCCTGAACGGTAGTGATTTTCTCAGCTTCTTCGTCCGGAATCTCAGTATCAAACTCTTCTTCCAGAGCCATTACCAGCTCAACGGTGTCAAGAGAATCTGCGCCCAGGTCTTCAACGAAGGAAGCATTGTTGGTTACTTCTTCCTGCTTAACGCCCAGCTGTTCGCCGATAATTTTCTTAACGCGTTCTTCGATAGTGCTCATACTCTTAAATTTCCTATCAAAACTCGCTTTCGCGATGGTTTTCGTAGTGTATAAAATGTTGAAAAATTTGCAACTAAATCCCGGCAGGTCTTACCACGATTTTGCGCTATTTTGAGGCCATTCACCCTAATAACGCAAATATTTTTCAATCGTGGTTAAACCATGTACATCCCGCCGTTGACGTGCAAAGTCTCACCTGTGATGTAACTTGCTTCGTCAGAAGCTAAAAATGCAACCGCACTGGCGATTTCCTGAGCGCCGCCAAGGCGACCCGCAGGAACCTGCGCCAGAATACCCGCACGCTGATCATCAGACAGCGCACGCGTCATGTCCGTTTCAATAAAGCCCGGAGCAACAACGTTTACAGTAATGCCACGAGACGCAACTTCGCGCGCCAGTGATTTACTGAAGCCGATCAGACCCGCTTTCGCCGCAGCGTAGTTAGCCTGACCTGCATTTCCCATGGTACCAACCACAGAACCGATAGTGATAATACGCCCATGACGCTTTTTCATCATAGCTCGCATTACCGCTTTTGACAGACGGAAAACAGATGACAGGTTGGTTTCGATGATATCGTTCCACTCGTCATCTTTCATGCGCATTAACAGGTTATCACGAGTAATCCCGGCATTATTGACCAGGATATCGACTTCACCAAATTCTGCGCGAATATTTTCCAGAACAGATTCGATAGATGCAGGATCGGTCACATTCAACATCAGACCTTTACCATTTGCACCTAAATAATCGCTAATGGCCTGCGCGCCGCTTTCGCTGGTAGCAGTACCGATAACTTTCGCGCCACGGGCAACGAGTGTCTCAGCAATTGCGCGGCCAATGCCACGGCTTGCACCGGTAACCAGCGCGATTTTTCCTTCAAAACTCATGGTCTTCCTCTTTTATTGCTCTAGCGCCGCAGACAGTGCCGCCGGCTCATTCAGTGCCGAAGCAGTCAGGGTGTCAACAATACGTTTCGTCAAACCGGTCAGAACTTTACCCGGACCGACTTCATACAGGTGCTCTACGCCCTGGGATGCCATAAATTCAACGGTTTTAGTCCACTGAACCGGGCTATACAGCTGACGAACCAGCGCATCGCGAATTGCGTCTGCCGTGGTTTCACACTTCACATCGACGTTGTTCACGACCGGAACTGTCGGTGCGTTAAAGGTGATTTTCTGCAGCTCAACGGCCAGTTTCTCAGCAGCAGGCTTCATCAGCGCACAGTGAGACGGCACGCTAACTGGCAGTGGCAGAGCACGTTTCGCACCCGCAGCTTTACAGGCAGCGCCAGCACGTTCAACCGCTTCTTTATGACCCGCGATAACCACCTGGCCTGGCGAGTTGAAGTTAACCGGAGAAACAACCTGACCTTCCGCTGACTCTTCACATGCTTTAGCGATAGACGCATCATCAAGACCGATAATCGCAGACATACCGCCTGTGCCTTCTGGTACAGCTTCCTGCATGAACTTACCGCGCAGTTCTACCAGACGTACGGCATCAGCAAATGCGATCACGCCTGCGCAGACCAGCGCAGAATATTCGCCCAGGCTGTGACCCGCCATCAGCGCAGGTGTTTTACCACCCTGCTGCTGCCATACGCGGTAAAGCGCGACAGATGCGGTCAATAGCGCTGGCTGCGTCTGCCAGGTTTTATTCAGTTCTTCGGCCGGCCCCTGCTGAGTCAACGCCCACAGATCATAGCCCAGCGCAGCTGATGCTTCAGCAAATGTTTCTTCAACAATTGGGTAGTTTGCTGCCATTTCAGACAACATCCCAACGGTCTGGGAACCCTGCCCCGGAAACACAAATGCAAATTGCGTCATGTTTAAATCCTTATACTAGAAACGAACCAGCGCGGAGCCCCAGGTGAATCCACCCCCGAAGGCTTCAAGCAATATCAACTGCCCAGCTTTAATACGCCCGTCGCGGACGGCTTCGTCCAGCGCGCACGGTACGGAGGCAGCAGAGGTATTACCATGTCTGTCGAGCGTCACGACAACATTATCCATCGACATACCCAGCTTTTTAGCTGTCGCGCTGATAATGCGCAGGTTAGCCTGATGCGGTACCAGCCAGTCCAGCGCAGAACGGTCGAGATTATTGGCTTCCAGCGTTTCATCAACGATGTGCGCAAGCTCGGTCACCGCGACTTTAAATACTTCGTTACCCGCCATCGTCAGATGGATCGGGTTTTCTGGGTTCACGCGATCGGCGTTAGGCAGCGTCAACAGTTCGCCATAGCGACCGTCAGCGTGCAGATGCGTGGAGAGAATGCCTGGCTCTTCTGATGCGCTCAGTACAACCGCGCCCGCCCCATCACCGAAAATGATGATCGTTCCGCGATCGGTTGGATCACAGGTGCGCGCCAGAACATCAGAGCCAACGACCAGAGCATGCTTAACTGCGCCAGATTTAACATACTGGTCGGCAACGCTCAGGGCGTAAGTGAAACCAGCGCAAGCTGCTGCAACGTCAAACGCCGGACAGCCTTTGATCCCCAGCATACTTTGGATCTGGCACGCCGCGCTTGGAAATGCGTGAGTGGATGATGTGGTAGCAACCACAATCAGACCAATTTGTTCTTTGTCGATGCCCGCCATTTCAATCGCACGGTTTGCGGCGGCAAAGCCCATCGTCGCAACTGTTTCATTTGGCGCTGCAATATGGCGTTCACGGATACCTGTACGAGTGACGATCCACTCATCAGATGTCTCAACCATTTTTTCCAAATCGGCGTTAGTACGCACTTGTTCAGGCAGATAGCTGCCAGTACCAATAATCTTCGTATACATGTACGCTCAGTCACTTTTTGGTTATATACCGCCACGAGCAAATCGCTGATACGTTGGCTACATTCACAAACGCACCGTTATCTGTGTGCTCGTGAGGTTGCGCTTTCGCCACCGTCCAGCAGTTCGAATCCAGCTGGGTATACAGATTCCAGGCGAGCGGCAATTCGCTGAGGAACTTGTCGCTGCACCGCCTGCACTGCCTGTTCAATCGCGACTTCAAATGCTCGCTGATTGGCCGCACCATGACTCTTAATCACCGTGCCGCGCAATCCTAACAGACAGGCGCCATTATACTGGTCGGGGTTGAGGTGACTAAATCGCCTTGTCAGGCTTTTTTGTAACCAACGTTTTAATAACAGAAGCCACCACGACCGTTTTTTGCCCTCACCCTGAGATTTCAGCAGTGAAAGGAACATTCTGACAACACCTTCCATCGTCTTTAATGTGACATTACCTGTAAAGCCGTCACAGACCAACACATCGGTTTTGCCAGTCAGTAACTCATTGGCTTCAAGATAGCCGATATAATTAATGGAAGGGATTGTTTTTAGCACAGCTGAAGCATCTCGAATACTGTCGAGACCTTTCGTTTCTTCTTCGCCGATGTTGAGTAACGCTACGCGAGGATTGGCAATGCCAACAACCTCTTCTGCCAGCACGGAACCCATGACGGCAAATTGCACCAACATCGTGCTATCACAATCTACGTTGGCGCCCAAATCCAGCACCACCGTTTTGCCCTTTTGCTGATGCGGTAAAACCGTCACCAACGCCGGACGCTCAATCCCCTCAAGGGGTTTGAGCAATAACTTCGCAAGTCCCATCAGTGCGCCCGTATTACCGGCGCTGACACAAGCTTGTGCCTGACCTTCTTTCACGAGCTCCAGGGCAACACGCATTGAGCTTCCACGACTGGCGCGAATAGCTTGCGAGGGCCGGGCATCACTGGCAATAACTGACTGAGCAGGGATAATCTGCAGACGCGAACGTTGTTCGAAGTCAGCTTTGGCAAGTAATGGCGTGATTGTATCGGGATCCCCGACTAAAAGAAGTGTGAGTTGCGAATTAGAATTCAGTGCCTGCAATGCTGCAGGCACTGTCACGGTAGGGCCAAAATCTCCCCCCATGACATCTAACGCCAGGGTTAGACGTGTCAAGGTATCGTCGCTGCCCGGTTAGGTGTTTCCCCAGTTACCCGGGGAAAGCCTCACTAAGCTTCATCACGCGTTCACTCTTTGTCTTTCTCACCAGGGGTGGGAAAGCCATTGAGTCATGCGTGATTACTTAGCGATTACCTTACGGCCACGGTAGAAACCGTCGGCAGTGATGTGGTGACGCAGGTGTTGTTCACCAGAAGTTTTGTCTACAGACAGGCTGGTGACTGCGGTCAGAGCGTCATGAGAACGACGCATGCCACGTTTGGAACGGGTTGGTTTATTCTGTTGTACGGCCATGGACCTTACTCCTCAATTACTTACGCTTTAAGCTGGCTAATACGGCAAATGGGTTTGGTTTTTGCGCTTCATCAGGCAATTCGCCAAAGACCATGTCCGCCTCGGACACTTCACAGTGTTCAGAATCATGCACCGGAACTACCGGCAAGGAGAGGATAATCTCATCTTCAACCATTGCAAGCAGATCGATTTCACCGAATTCGTTAACCTCAATCGGCTCATACGCTTCCGGGAGTGCTTCAGCCTGCTCGTCAGAACGGACAGGACTAAAACAATATGTTGTGTGAACATGAAGTGGGAACGGTTTCCCGCAACGCTGACATTCGAGCGTAACCGATACCTTCGCATCACCGGTTATAACGGCGAGACGCTGGTTATCGATAGCGAACGACATGGAGCATTCCACATCACTGTCCACACTGACTACAGAATCGGCGACGCGCTCAACCAGATCAGAAGTATAGATACCTTCATAATCGAGGCGTTTTTGAGCCGTACGAACCGGATCAAGAGTCAGGGGTAATTTTACCTTTTGCATAGGGCGCGCATATTAACTTTGTAACGTCATATAGTCAAAGAAAAAGGCAGCCTGTGGTTGCCTTTTGCCAATAATTCGCACACATTGCGGGTCATCGACTTAAAATCGCTCAAGACAAGCCACTACAGCCAGCTTGTAGGTCGAAGTCCATAGTTTAAAATGGCTCTCATCAATACGCTATATGCGAGGGAAAAAATATGCCTCAACTTATTCTTGCTTCCACCTCTCCCTGGCGTCGCGCTTTACTCGAAAAACTGGCAATTCCGTTCGAATGCGCAGCACCAGAGGTTGATGAAACACCATTACCAGGCGAGGCGCCGCGTCATCTGGTGTTGCGACTGGCGCAGCAAAAAGCACAATCACTCGCCCACCGTTATCCCTCGCATCTGATTATTGGCTCCGATCAAATTTGTGTTCTTGATGGTGAAATAACCGGCAAACCATTAACAGAAGAAAATGCGCGCCAACAGTTACTCAAAGCCCGTGGCAATATTGTGACGTTTTACACCGGACTGGCGTTGTATAATTCTGCGACCGGACATTTACAAACTGAAGTAGAACCTTTTGACGTCCATTTCCGTCATTTAAGCGAGGCGGAAATTGATGATTATCTGCGCAAAGAGCGTCCGCTCCATTGTGCAGGTAGTTTCAAAAGTGAAGGGTTAGGTATTGCACTCTTTGAACGCCTGGAGGGTCGTGACCCAAATACCTTGGTAGGTTTGCCGCTGATCGCGTTGTGTCAAATGCTGCGGCGGGAAGAAATGAACCCGTTGAATGCCTGATTAATCTGCATGATGTCGACGCGATGCGTCTTATCAGGCCTACGGTCCATCACTCGATTGTAGGCCTGATAAGCAACGCGCATCAGGCTTTGCTGCGTAATACCTCGAGGCAGCGCTTCAACTGCTTATCCATTGGTGCTTCAATACGTATCACTTCCCCCGTTCCCGGATGAGTAAACTTCAACGCTGCGGCATGCAGGAAAAGTCGGTTCAACCCCGTATCCGCCAGTTGCTTATCGAACTCACGGTCACCGTAGCGATCGTCAAAAGCAATTGGATGACCGGCATACTGGGTATGCACACGGATCTGGTGCGTACGTCCGGTCACCGGGCTACAGCGCACAAGCGTGGCAAACGCATAGCGCTCTTCCACTTTAAAACGTGTTTCTGACGGTTTGCCTTCCTGATTCACCCGCACGATACGCTCACCGCTTTGCAGAATGTTCTTTAACAGCGGCGCCTGCACGGTTTTGACATGCGACTGCCATTGGCCTCGAACCAGCGCGAGGTAATCTTTCTGCATGCCTTTTTCACGCAGTTGTTCATGCAATGAACGCAAGGCTGAGCGTTTTTTGGCAACCAGCAGCACACCGGAGGTATCCCGGTCGAGGCGATGCACCAGCTCAAGGAATCGCGCTTCCGGACGCAACGCACGTAATCCTTCAATGACGCCAAAGCTTAACCCGCTTCCGCCATGCACGGCCGTACCTGAAGGTTTGTTAAGCACCAGAATGTGGTCATCTTCATATAAAATGACATCGGTCAGCGCCGCAACCTTCTGCAGGTTTGGCGAAATGGCCTCTTCTTCACGTTCAGCGACACGCACAGGTGGAATACGCACAATATCCCCATCTTCGAGTTTGTACTCGGGTTTAATGCGTTTTTTATTCACCCGCACTTCGCCTTTACGCAAAATGCGATAAATCATACTTTTCGGCACGCCCTTAAGCTGGGTGCGCAAAAAGTTGTCGATGCGTTGCCCTGCTTCGTCGGCAGTAATGGCAACTGTTTTTACGGCTGGAGTCTCTGTTTTCATGGGGGCCGATTTTAAATAGCCATCAAGATTCGCGCCACACATTTTTCTATGCTTATATTAACTGCTATACCTTATTACTTAAGTTTGACATAGCCGATTTGGTGGTTATTAAAGCAATCACTACGCGGAAGTGAAAAAACTGTGAGTAACCGGGCGATAAATGGCAAAAGTCATCTTGCTATAACAAGGTTAGCAGTGGAATAATGCGGTTGTTTCCGTGTTGAATCTTGTTAAAACAAGAACTTTTCCGGAATGACCCAATTTTGCCCGACCGATCATCAACGCAGCAATGGCGTAAGACGTATTGATCTTTCAGGCAGTTAGCGGGCTGCGGGTTGCAGTCCTTACCGGTAAGTGCTCTATGGATTTCACATTGTAGGAAGGCGGCAAGTCTGGATACCCCCAGGTTCTTACTCCTGTAAGCGACCAGGGTGAGAAGATAAAGCCAACGCACCGACAGCGTGAAAGACGACAAGCACAATGGAAGCTTCTCTGGAGAGTAACACCCAGACTGTTCCCCTGATAATTGCGCTGTGTTTCCGTATGAAATACAGGCAACCGACACTCTGCGCCTCTTTGAGCTGACGATAACCGTGAGGTTGGCGACGCGAATAGACACGAGGCCATCGGTTCACACCCGGAAAGGCATTACTCTGCCCGCAGCTTAGTCGTCAATGTAAGAATAATGAGTAAGTTACGATGAAAAGAATGTTAATTAACGCGACTCAGCAGGAAGAGTTGCGTGTCGCCCTTGTAGATGGGCAACGTCTGTACGATCTGGATATCGAAAGTCCTGGACACGAACAGAAAAAAGCCAACATCTATAAAGGCAAAATTACCCGTATTGAACCGAGTCTGGAAGCTGCTTTTGTTGATTACGGCGCTGAACGTCACGGTTTCCTCCCGTTAAAAGAAATTGCCCGCGAATACTTTCCCGCTAACTACAACTCCCATGGTCGCCCCAACATTAAAGACGTGTTGCGTGAAGGTCAGGAAGTCATCGTTCAGATCGATAAAGAAGAACGCGGCAACAAAGGCGCTGCGCTGACTACCTTTATCAGCCTGGCGGGTAGCTATCTGGTTCTGATGCCGAACAACCCGCGCGCGGGCGGCATCTCCCGTCGCATTGAAGGCGACGACCGTACCGAATTAAAAGAAGCGCTGGCAAGCCTGGAACTGCCTGATGGCATGGGGCTTATCGTGCGTACCGCAGGTGTAGGCAAATCCGCCGAAGCGCTGCAGTGGGACCTGAGCTTCCGCCTGAAGCACTGGGAAGCGATTCAAAAAGCCGCTGACAGCCGCCCTGCTCCGTTCCTGATCCATCAGGAAAGCAACGTAATCGTGCGTGCCTTCCGCGACTATCTGCGCCAGGACATCGGCGAAATCCTCATCGACAACCCAAAAGTCATGGAGATGGCGCGTCAGCACATCGCGGCGCTGGGTCGTCCGGATTTCAGCAGCAAAATCAAACTGTACACCGGCGAAATCCCGCTGTTCAGCCACTATCAGATCGAGTCTCAGATTGAGTCCGCGTTCCAACGCGAAGTGCGTCTGCCGTCCGGCGGCTCAATCGTTATCGACAGCACTGAAGCACTGACCGCTATCGATATCAACTCCGCACGCGCAACCCGCGGCGGCGACATCGAAGAAACAGCGTTCAACACCAACCTTGAAGCAGCCGATGAAATTGCACGTCAGCTGCGTCTGCGCGACCTCGGCGGTCTGATTGTAATCGACTTCATTGATATGACGCCGGTTCGTCACCAGCGCGCGGTTGAAAACCGTCTGCGCGAGGCCGTACGCCAGGACAGAGCGCGTATTCAGATCAGCCATATTTCTCGCTTCGGTCTGCTGGAAATGTCCCGTCAGCGTCTGAGCCCGTCACTGGGTGAATCCAGCCATCACGTGTGCCCGCGCTGCTCCGGTACCGGTACTGTACGTGATAACGAATCACTGTCGCTGTCTATTCTGCGTCTGATCGAAGAAGAAGCACTGAAAGAAAATACGCAGGAAGTACACGCTATTGTTCCTGTGCCGATCGCTTCCTACCTGCTCAACGAAAAGCGTACCGCGGTAAATGCAATCGAGACGCGTCAGAATGGCGTGCGCTGTGTGATCGTGCCAAACGATCAGATGGAAACCCCGCACTATTCTGTGCTGCGCGTACGTAAAGGGGAAGAAACGCCGACCCTGAGCTATCTACTGCCGAAACTGCATGAAGAGGCAATGGCATTGCCGACGGAAGAAGAGTACGTCGAGCGTAAACAGCCTGAGCAACCGGCGCTGGCCACCTTCGCCATGCCAGACGTTCCGCCAGCCCCTGCTCTGCAGGAACCTGCCGCGAAAGCCGCCGCGCCTAAAGCTGCGGCAGCGACCGCAGCCGTTGCCGCACAGCCCGGTTTGATTAGCCGTTTCTTTGGCGCACTGAAGTCCATCTTCGGTGGTAGCGAAGAAGTGAAACCGGTTGAACAGCCTGCACCGAAAGCTGAAGAGAAAACCGAACGCCAGCAGGATCGTCGTAAACCGCGTCAGAACAATCGTCGCGACCGTAACGATCGTCGTGATAACCGTGATAATCGCGGCGACCGTGACAACCGTAACGAACGTTCAGAAAACGGCGAAAACCGTGAAGATAACCGCCGTAACCGTCGTCAGTCACAGCAGCAAAATGCGGAAGCTCGCGATAACCGCCAGCAAACTACTGACGTTGCAGACAAAGCGAAATCTGGCGATGAGCAGCAGGCTCCGCGTCGCGAACGCAACCGCCGTCGTAACGATGACAAGCGTCAGGCTCAGCAGGAAGTTAAAGAGCTGAACCAGGTTGAACAACCAGTGCAGGATGCCGAGCAAGAAGAGCGCGTACGTCAGCCTCAGACTCGCCGTAAACAGCGTCAGTTGACTCAGAAAGTGCGTTTCACTGACAGCCCGGCGGTTGAAGCCGAAGTAGCAACTGCCGCAGTAGTTGCTGAAACCGCTGCCGCTCAGCCAACAGAACAGCCTGCACCAGCACAACGCACCGAACTGGCGAAAGTTGATCTGCCAGCCGTCGTTGCGACTGAGCAGGAAGACAACAGCGACGCGCGTGACTCCAATGGTATGCCGCGTCGTTCCCGTCGCTCCCCTCGCCATTTGCGCGTCAGTGGACAGCGTCGTCGTCGTTACCGTGACGAGCGTTATCCGGTTCAGTCACCGATGCCGTTAACGGTCGCCTGTGCATCTCCTGAATTAGCGTCCGGTAAAGTTTGGATCCGCTACCCTGTCGCACGTCCTCAGGATCAGCAGGTTGAAGAACAGCGCGAACAAGAAATGGTCCAGCAGCAAGCCGCACCTGTCGCTGTAGAGCCTCAGGTTGCTGCAGCTGCCGTGGAACACATTGTGGATGCCCCTGCGCCAGTTGAAGCCGTGCAGCCAGAGATTGTCGTAGCTGAGCCTCAGGCCCCCGTTGTTGAAACCACACAGGTTGAAACCACGCATCCGGAAGTCATTGCGACCCCGGTCGAGGAACAACCACAAATTATCGCTGCATCTGATGCGCCCGTTGCAGAAGAAATCGCCGCTGAAGCCGAACCTGTGGCTGACGTTGTGACTGCGCCGGTTGTCGAAGAGCCTGCAGAGGTTGTTATTTCCCAGCCAGAAGTGGTTGAAGAGATTGCCGAAGTTGTGGAAACAGCGCCAGTTGTTGAAGAAGTTGCTGCACCGCAGGAAGTTGTTGCAGCGCCAATTGTAGAAGCGACTGTCGTTAAGCCTGTAGTTGTCGCAGCCAGTGTTGATGCTGAACACCTTCACAGCCATGCGACCGCACCGATGACCCGCGCCCCGGCACCGGAATATGTACCAGAAGCGCCGCGTCATAGCGACTGGCAGCGTCCGGCATTCGCCTTTGAAGGCAAAGGTGCCGCAGGTGGACACAGTGCAACGCATCAAGCGACTGCGCCAGCAACACGTCCTCAGCCTGTCGAGTAAGCCATAATCAATATCAAAGCCGGCCTTCGGGTCGGCTTTTTTATATCTGATCTACGCCTTTCATCCCCGTCAGCTGCGGCATAACATCCTTCATTAAGGCCAGAAACTTGCGTAAGCGAATCGGATAGTAACGCGCCCACGGATAAACCAAATGTACAGGCAACGGCGCCGCATGCCACTCAGGTAGCAACGCAACCAGACGTCCGTTGGCAATATCCTCCGCCACCATCCAACTTGAAACAATAGTCACTCCCAACCCCGCCAGCGCGGCACTCCTTGCGACATAAATACTGTCGGTACTTAATCTGGGTGAAATATTCAACGTGACTGGCTCATTACGCAATTGGTGCAACAACGAAACGCTATGTTGATAAAACGTGTTCACGGCAATCCAGGGCAGCGCTGATAACTGCTCAGGATGAGAAAGCTCGCCGTATTGCTCCAACAGCCCAGGGCTCGCCACCATACTACGGGGAACTTCAGCCAGTAAAACGGCAACCGTGGCCGGATCCACCTCGGCACCAACCCTGATAGCGCAGTCAATATTATCGCTCAGAAAATCAACGGTTTTATCGTTGAGCATCCACTCTACTGCTACCTGGGGATAGCGCGAAAGAAACTGCAAAAGCGGCTCAAGCAGTTGTTGTTGCCCGAACGCATGCGGTGCACGGACTCGCAACGTCCCCACCGGTTCATCTTCCGTGACATTAAGTCCATCTTCCAGCGCCAGCCAGGCATCAATAATCTTCTTGGCATGCTGGTAGCCTCTTTCGCCGTCGTCGGTCAATTTCATCGCATGCGTGGTACGCATGATCAGTTTCACACCCAGCAGAGTTTCCAGGGATTGCAACCGTCGGCTTACGGTCGCTTGCGTTGTCCCCATCTGTTTTGCCGCTGCCGAAAGCGATCCTGCTTCGACAATACGCACAAACGTACGCATCAGCTCCACCCTATCTATACGCTCATTTTTTATCATTTTCAGTTTCATCATACGTCTGACGTATAACTGTTTTACCACTGCGCTCGCTACCACGCCACTCGCTGAAGGATAAAAATAGCCGCACATCCTGTGATTGAGGAATCATTTGTGAACACATATATCGCACTTTCCCGTTGGGTCACTTTCGTTCTGGCAGTAGGTGCCGGATTCAGTGTCGCTGCTATCTACTATGCTCAACCCCTTCTGCCTTTAATGGGTCAGGATCTGAACTTAAGTATTACCGGCATGGGGTTGGTCCCGACGCTGACCCAAGCGGGATACGCGCTGGGTATTTTGTTTTTATTGCCATTGGGCGATCGTTATGACCGCAGGACATTAATCCTGTTGAAAAGTATCTCTCTTGCTGTGCTGCTTCTGGCATGCAGCTTTACCGGGCAGTTGCATTCACTGTTAATAGTGAGCCTGTTGATGGGCATGGCGGCAACCATGGCACAAGATATTGTGCCTGCGGCGGCAATACTGGCGCCCGAAGGCAAACAGGGAAAAACGGTGGGCACCGTAATGACGGGCCTTCTGCTGGGAATTTTGCTCTCACGTACCGTCAGTGGACTGGTCGGTGAGGCGTTTGGCTGGCGTGAGATGTACCAACTTGCTGCCGTCAGTATTGCCGTAATTACCGCGATTTTGTGGAAAGCACTGCCTCGTTTTACGGTCCATTCCACGTTGAGCTATCCATCATTAATGCTCTCGATGGTGCAACTTTGGCAACGATATTCCACCTTGCGCCGCGCAGCACTGGCACAAGGCTTTCTGTCCATTGCTTTTAGCGCCTTCTGGTCTACGCTGGCGGTGATGTTATCTGAGCATTACCACCTGGGTAGCGCTATAGCGGGTGCTTTTGGTATCGCGGGAGCAGCCGGAGCCCTTGCTGCACCCATGGCGGGCCATCTTGCCGATAAAGTGGGTGCAGCAAAAGTGACGCAATTGGGTGCTTTGCTGGTAACGGTATCTTTCGCACTGATGTTTTTGTTACCCGCCCTGCCCGTTCAGGGGCAGTGGCTGCTTATCGCCCTTTCTGCGGTAGGTTTTGATCTCGGATTGCAATCCAGCCTGGTTGCCCACCAAAACCTGGTCTATAGCCTGGAGCCTCAGGCACGAGGACGATTGAACGCTCTGCTGTTTACGATGGTGTTTATCGGTATGGCGCTGGGTTCCGTTCTCGGGAGTCAGGTCTATGCGCTTGCCAACTGGGAAGGTGTGGTGACGCTGGCAACCTTCAGCAGTGCGATCGCGTTGGTCATAAGACTGACGGGGAACCCGTCGCTTAGTAAGGCGTCGGTTGCCTAAAAAAATGCCCGCTCCGGGGTGTTAAAGGAGCGGGCAGACAAACATACCCAGTTTCAAGATATGTTCAAAAAGGGATATTACCGATTAAGCTGGAACAACGACATTCCCTGCATATCGGTAAACGCTTTATAAGAAGCCTGAAGTGCGGCCTGCTGCATGACGTAAGACGAAATCGCCGCATTCCAGTCGACATCCACCAGGTTACTCATCTGTTGGGTTTGCCCTAATGCGCGATCGGCGCCCAGTGAATCCAGCGAGCTTAATTCACTAAGTTGCGTACCTAATTCTGCACGAACGGAAAGCACGTTATTCAGTGAGTTTTTCAGACCACGATTGGTTTTATCGATAGCTGCTGCGGCGATATCTTTTGCCGCATCATTGCCCGCAATCGGTGTGTTAAGCGCATCAATCGCGCTATCCAGCATTTTGAACAGGTTCTTTTCCTGAGTGCTACCCGGTGGTTCCGGTACGGCGTTGCTGGTCAGGCTGGCGAAGATTTTATCGCCCGTATGGCCAATGACCATGGTACGGGAGGCATCAACCTGCTGGGTCACATTTGTCGTACCGCCGCTGTAAGCGCCATCTGCCTGGGCAAACGGTGCGGATTCTGTTTTATATCCACCGAAAATATAGCGACCATTACCGTCGGTACTGTTTGCCAGGTTCATCAGTTGATCGCGGATCCCTTGCAGGTCGGTGGCCAGCGATGCACGGTCGTCATCGCTTAACGTTCCGTTCCCGGCATAAACAATTTTTTCCTGCGCAGCCTGAATTGCCGTCGTCACCTGGCTCAGAACGTTCTCTTCCAGCGACACCTTTTGCGTCGCGAACGAGCGTGCCAGCGTATATTGGCTGTTCTGCGCCTGAGCCTGAGAAAGTACCACGGCCTGCGAGGCGGCAATCGGATCGTCTGATGGGTTGATCACGCGTTTACCCGTTGACATTTGCTCGCCGAACTTCATCCATTCAGCCTGAGAGTTAGTGATGCCACGCATATTCTGCTGGTACATCATCTGGGTGCTGATACGCATTGTGTCCCTCTCCCTTAGCGGATATTAATCAGTGCATCAAACAGCGCATTCGCGGTCTGCAGCACTTGAGCGTTAGCCAGGTAATACTGCTGAAAACGCTGTAAATTACCGTACTCTTCGTCGAGGTTAACGCCGGAAATAGACTGCTGTTGGTTATAAAGCTGCTTGACCACATTATTTTGCGTGGTACTGCTAGTCTTCAGCGTCGCCGTTTTGTTGCCCACGTCGCTCACCAGTGTGGCGTAAGCGTCATTAAAGGTTTTTTTACCAACAGTTTCTTTGGTTTGCAGATCCAGCAGTTTCTGACCGTTACGGTTATCGCTTGCACCTGTATCCGCAGCAGGATCAGTGTTTTTCTCTGACGCCATGGCGATTTTCGACTCGTCGGTCACCTTGACTTTCATATCGACGATAACGTTTTCTACCGGTTTCAGAATAAAGCTGTCGTTATCATTAGCTCCGGTTGGATTAGCCTTAACCGTTACTTTCAGACCATCAATATCCAGTTTTCCGTCTGTACCAGGTTTAGCTTCAAACGTTGTGTTATCTGCCAGACGCGTCACCTGCCACTTACCGCCACTGAACACAATCTTATAGTCGGTAGCCTGTACTTTCGAACTGTCACCAACTTCTGCAGTTAATTCCGCTTTGCCAGTATTTTTAGCATTACTCAGTACAGACGGGCTGCCGATATCGAAGAAATTCTCACCCTTATCGCCGTTGGCATCAAAACCTTCTTTATGCTGGGCGTTAAATGCACTGGCAAATGCAAGCGCCAGTTGGCCTAGGGTATTACGCGTCTGATCCAGCTCCTGAGAACGGAAGGTGAGCAGTCCGCCCAGTGAACCGGTATTCAACAGTTTCTCAGGAATTTCAACAGCTCCGGCAACGCCATCAACGTAGGCCACCGTTGTACGATTAGGATCATCGCTGGAAGGCACTGCCGCCAGTTGACGTGCATTGCTACCCTGCACCAGCGAATAGCCGTTGGCCATTGTCAGGTTGTAGGTGCCACCATCCTGAACGCTGACTTCAACACCGACAATCTGATTCAGTTCACTGACCAGCTGATCGCGTTGGTCAAGCAGGTCGTTAGGAGATGCACCTGCGCCGACGCCTGTCATACGAGAAATCTGGTCGTTGAGGCTGGCAATTTGTTTCGAATAGTTGTTGATCTGATCAACGCTGGCTTTAATCGCGGTATTAACCTGCTTATCCTGATCGCGCAGATACTGGTCGGTCGTTTTAAACTGATTTACCAATCCATCAGCTTTACCGATCAGCGCCTGGCGTGCCGCCGGATCTTCAGCGTTGCTGACCAGCGTTTGCAGGCTGGTAAAAAAGTCCTGCATTGAGGTCGAAATAGAACTGGTTTTGCTGGAGAGCAAATTGTCTATCTTTGACATTTGCTCATAACGCGTCGTCAGACCGCTGCTCTGGTTCTGCGCTGCTCGCAACTGGTTAGTGATAAAGGAGTCATATTCACGTTGTACACCAGAAACATAGACGCCATTGCCTACCCAGCCCCCCGCACCCAGCGTGCTGTTCGCTTGCGCCATAATTGTTGTTTGTCGGGTATATCCGGCAACGTTATAGCTGGAGATGTTATTACTGGCAGTATTCAACGCGGCCTGCGCTGCGCTGAGTCCACTCATCGCGTTATTAATCAAGCTGGACATGGAGGTTCCTTGTAATCCTTCAATACTCGTTATTATCGGCAGCAGGTCGGTAGACTTGAGCTATTTAAAAGAGATTATCGATGTTCGTGCTGTAGGTTTTGCTCACTTTTTCACTCATCGATTTCAACTGCTGGATCATGCTGGTTAATTTACGTGCATAGTTAGGGTCTGTGGCGTAGCCCGCATTTTGCAATGCCTGCGCCCCCTGTTCGGCGGTCGCGGCAGCGGTCACCGCCGCATAGCGCGGGTTACGAGATATCAGACCGACATAATCCGACAACGCCTCAAGGTAAGAGCTATAGACGCGGAATCTGGCTTTCACCTTTTTCGCCTCACCATTCTCATATTCAGTGGTGGTGATTTCAGTGGTTGGACCTTTCCAGCTTCCCGAAGCCTTCACGCCAAAAATGTTGAAACTCGGTTCGCCATTCTCGCGACGAATTTGTCGCTGCCCCCATCCGGACTCCAGCGCCGCCTGCGCCAAAATCAGATGATGCGGGACCCCGCTCTGCTGACTGGCCAGCTTAGCCGGCAGTGACAGCTGGGCGAGGAAGTCTTTGCTGTCACCTGACAGCGGCTCATCATTGCTTTCTGTCGCCCGGGGGATGGCTTTGCGGACCAGTTGCGTCAGTGCCTGATTTTGATAGCTGGTCACCGTTTCCAGTGAAAACTTCATCGGCACCTGCGGCGCGTCATCCGCAGGTTGCGCTTGCCCTTCAGTCATCTGCTTGACCATCATTTCAGCCAGCCCCAGACCTTTGCCTGCGGTCATCTGCTGCGCAATTTGTTGGTCATACATGCTGGTATACAAGCGCGTTGAATCGCTGCTAAACACGCCATCTTTCGGCAGCGCTTCACGCATGCTTTTCAACATCATTTGCACGAACATCCCTTCAACCTGACGGGCGACCGGGCGGATATTCGCCGCCGGGTCCTGACCCGCTTTCGCTTTCAGTTCGTTCAGAGATTGCGCATCCCAGGCGGCACTGGTCAGCAGTTTGCTGTCACCAATCATTAGATGATTTCCAGTTTGGCGCGTAAGCAACCCGCGCTCTGCATCGATTGCAGAATGGACATCAGATCCATCGGCGTCGCTCCCAGCGCATTCAGCGCACGCACAACGTTGTTCAGGTTGGCGCTGGAACGTACGCTTTGCAGCGAACCACCGCTTTGGCGCAGGTCAATCTGGGTTTGTGGCGTCACTACGGTTTGTCCACCGCCAAACGGTGTGTCCGGCTGGCTGACGTTCGCCTGGCGGTTCACCGTGATCGACAAGTTGCCTTGTGCCACGGCACAGCTATCCAGCGTTACTTCGCGGTTCATGACGACAGATCCGGTGCGTGAGTTGATAATCACTTTCGCATCCTGCGGCGTGACGTTCACCTCCATATTCTGGATATCAGCAAGGAAACGCACCTGCGAGCTGTTGCCGCTTGGCACCCGCACCTGAATAGTGCGGGCATCCAACGCCGTTGCGCTGCCAAAGCCACGCGAGCGGTTAATAGTGTCGGTAATTTGCTGCGCCATCGTGAAATCTTCATTATTCAGCTGCAGATTAATGGTGTTACCGCCGCCGAACTGGCTGGGTAATTCACGTTCGATGGTCGCGCCGTTGGTAATGCGTCCGCCATTGAGCTGGTTTACCTGCACGCTGCTGCCACCCGCAGCCGCGCCCGCACCGCCAACCAGAATATTCCCTTGCGCCAACGCATATACCTGGCTATCGACCCCTTTCAGCGGGGTCATCAGCAGCGTTCCGCCGCGCAGGCTTTTAGCGTTACCCATGGAAGAGACCACAACGTCAATAGTTTGCCCCTGACGACCAAAGGCCGGGAACTGCGCGGTGACCATTACCGCTGCCACGTTTTTCAACTGCATATTGGTGCCGGTTGGCACGGTGATCCCCAACTGCGACAGCATGTTGTTGAGCGTTTGCGTGGTAAACGGCGTCTGGGTGGTCTGGTCACCTGTGCCATCCAGACCTACCACCAACCCATAACCAATCAGCGAGTTTTCCCGCACGCCCTGCACGCTGGTCAGGTCACGAATACGGTCGGCATGCGCGAAGGCGGTTACCAGCACCAGTGCCATTCCAACAAAAAATTTAAACACGGGGTACCTCGCTTACATCGGCGACAAGTTAAGGAAGAAACGCTGCAACCAGCCCATATTTTGCGCTTCATTGATGTAGCCGTTGCCGACGTACTCAATACGCGCGTCCGCAACCTGGGTTGACGGTACGGAGTTGCTGCCACTGATGGTGCGCGGGTTAACGACCCCGGAGAAGCGAATGAATTCAGTGCCCTGATTTATGGCGATCTGTTTTTCACCCACGACATGTAAGTTGCCATTCACCAGTACCTGATCGACCGTTACGGTCAGCGTACCGCTGAAGGTATTTCTGGCGTTCGCGCCGCCTTTACCGTTAAAGGAGTTACCGCCTGAGGCTTCTACGTCGGCACGTTCGTTACCGAACAGACCTTGCAGATAGCGCGGTACGGTATCAAAGCCAAAGTTTGTCTTGCCGTCGCGACTGGCATTCGCCGAAGAGCTTTTGCTCGCGCTGACGTTTTCCTGCAATACGATGGTCAGCGTATCGCCAATATTGCGTGGACGACGGTCTTCAAAGAGTGGCTGATAACCATAGTTAATCGGTTGTGCCGACTGGAAGATTGAGCCATTCGCCACCGGCGTTGGACCTGGAACGGGCTGGGCAGTCGTCGCGCCCTGCACGAGGGGCGTGGCCGGGATCCAGGCACATCCTGTTAGTGAAACCACCAGCAGGGCTAAAATAGGGTATGGGTGAAGCGCGTGTTTTCGCATTGCGGTCATCTTCAAAATCAGTGTGCCGGTGAGGTTTTCACCCCACCGGACTCCACTTTAGAGTTGCGTCAGTTTTTGCAGCATCTGATCGGTGGTCGATACCGCTTTACTGTTGATTTCGTAAGCGCGCTGAACCTGGATCATGTTTACCAGCTCTTCCGCCACGTTGACGTTAGAGGTTTCAACATAGCCCTGATACAGCAGACCCGCGCCGTTCAGCCCCGGCGTGCTCTCGTTCGGCGCACCGGATGACTGCGTTTCGGTGTACAGATTCTCACCAATACTTTCCAGACCGGTATCGTTCATAAAGGTTGTCAGGTTAAGCTGCCCGACCTGAACAGGCGCCGCCTGTCCCTGTTGGGTCACGCTGACAATCCCGTCGCGTCCAATGGTGATACTGAGCGAGTTAGCCGGAATGGTGATGGCAGGCTGAACCTGAAAACCACCCGCAGTCACCAACTGACCGTTCTGATCCACCTGGAAAGAACCGTCGCGGGTATAAGCGGACGTACCATCGGGCAACATGACCTGGAAAAAGCCTTGGCCTTTAATCGCCACATCTTTACTGTTGTTGGTCTGCGACAGGTTACCCTGGCTGTGTAAACGCTCGGTTGCAACCGGACGTACACCGGTACCAATCTGCAAACCAGACGGCAGCGTGGTTTGTTCAGAAGACTGTGCGCCAGGCTGACGAATCGTCTGGTACAACAGATCTTCGAACACGGCGCGCTGGCGCTTAAATCCGTTGGTGCTGACGTTTGCCAGGTTGTTGGCAATCACATCCATGTTGGTTTGCTGCGCATCCAGGCCGGTTTTGGCGATCCATAATGAACTGATCATAAAATGTCCTGTATTAACTCATCGACAGCAGTTGGTTGGCGCGGCCCGCGTTATCATCCACGCTACTGATAATTTTCATCTGCATTTCAAAGCGGCGGGCGTTGGCGATCATGTCGCTCATCGCAGCAACCGGTTTAACGTTACTGCCTTCCAGCACGCCCGACATCACACGGATGCTGGGGTCGGCCTGTAACGTCGCACCACGGGTAGCCTGTGCGGCCTGGGTCAGACGGAACATACCGTCATCGCCACGTTGCACTTCGATTCCTGTTGCCTTCACCAGCTTCAGCCGCCCCACTGGCGCGACCGTATTAGCCGGATCGCCAGGGTTAAGTGCAGAAATTGTCCCGTCCGCCGCAATGGTGACTTCTGAACCTTCCGGTACGGCTATCGGTCCGGCTTCGCCAATTACCGGGTGTCCCTGAATTGTCAGTTCACCCGTTGGGCTTACCTGAATAGCGCCGTTACGGGTATATCCTTCGCTACCATCTGCGGTCTGCACAGCTAACCAGCCATCCTGTTGCAGCGCCACATCCAGCGGGCGGGAGGTATAGTCCATCTGACCCGGCGTCATATCGGCCCCCGGCGTGGAGGCCACGACCAGCGTACGTGTCGGTAAAGACAATCCTTCTACAGGAACCGCGCGCAGTGCATTGAGCTGCGCACGAAACCCTGGCGTGGAGGCGTTTGCCAGGTTGCTGGCCGTCACCGACTGTTGATTCAGCGTCTGACTGGCCGCGCCCATGGCGGTATAAATTGCGTGATCCATTAAGCCATCCCGTCAGGCGCTTAGCGCAGGTTGACCAGCGTGTTGAGGATCTGATCCTGGGTTTTGATGGTCTGCGCGTTCGACTGATAGTTACGCTGGGCGACAATCATATTCACCAGTTCTTTACTCAAATCCACGTTTGACGCTTCCAGCGCGCCGTTGGTCAGTTTGCCAAAGTTACCTTCGCCTGCGGTACCCAGCAGCGCCACGCCGGAGGCCTGAGTCGCGGCCCAGACGTTATCGCCCTGAGACGCCAGACCTTCGTTATTGGCAAAGTTTGCCAGCACGATCTGCCCCAGAACCTGTTGCTGTTCGTTGGAGTAGTTACCGACCACCGTACCGTCATTGTTAATCTGGTAGCTCACCAGATCGCCCGGCTTGTAGCCGTTCTGATTCGTGGCAACGATGTTGTTGGCACCGGTGTTCTGCTGCATGGAGTTCAGGAAACTCAGGGAAAAGGTGGCTTTAGTTGCACCATTAATCTGCCCTGTTTCGATGTTGATGTCCGTTGCTCCTGGCGTACCAGTTGCCGTGGTGCTAATCCCTAAAAACGCACCATTGTTGTTAAACTTCATAAAACCTGCTGATTTCTCAGCATCACCAGTAGAAGCATCTTGAGTGAAGACTTCCCAAGTGTTGCTCTCTGCGTTTTTGACATAAAAAATGTTCATGTCATGGGCGTTACCCTGGCTATCGAAAACGGTAACGGTGCCTTTTTTGTTGTAGGAGTCCGCGTCGCTTGGACTAAACGGAGTTTTGCTTGGCACTTTGTCAGTGGAGTTCAGGTTGATCTGCATTGACGCGGTAGTCGTGGTTTTCGCCGCCATCAGCGTATTCGGAATAGTGATCGGTGCCGGGTTAGCACCTTGCTGTATTGTCGGTGGGGTACCGGTAGCCGGATAGCCCGTCAGCTGCAGCCCCTGCATGTTAACGATATTGCGATTTTCATCGAGCTTGAACTGACCGTTACGGCTGTAGAAAACGGAACCGTTGCTGTCTACCATACGGAAAAAACCGTTCTGGCTGATAGCAACATCCAGACCACGTCCGGTGTTGGTGGTAGTACCGTCGGTAAAGTCCTGAGTAATACCCGCAACTTTAACGCCCAAACCGACTTTCGAACCGGCAAACATATCGGCAAAAGATGCCGTACCGGATTTAAAACCGTAGGTGGCGGAGTTGGCGATGTTGTTACCAATGACATCGAGGTTGGTCGCTGCAGCGTTCAGACCGCTGACCGCTTGAGAAAAGGCCATGACTTACTCCTGATAAGTGTGAAGGCTTAAATTATCTGCCGTACTTCGTCGAGGGTGGTGGTTCCATAGGTGCCAAGATCCAGCGTATTACCGCCGTTACTGCGAATAACGCCCTGCACCAGCGCAAACTGAAGCGGCTGTGCCACCAGTTGCGTTCCGCCATTGCTGGCAGCAATTGACACGTTGTAAGAACCGCTTGGTGCATCCGTGCCATCGGTCATGGTGCCGTCCCAGGTAAAGGTATGAACGCCCGCTTTCAATCCACCAATGTCAATGGTGCGTACCACTTTGCCGTCTTTATCGGTAATGGTTGCGGTAACCTTATCTGCCGGTTGCTGCAGCTCAACGCCAAAAGGTGTTGTCGTGGTTTTGGCACCCTCTTCCGTCCCTTTACCGGTCAGGATGGTGGTACCCGGGATCATGACCCCGTGGCCAATCAGCGTACTGGCCTGCAGCGACTGACTGTTGTCGATCTGCCCGGAGATCGACCCTAACGTGGTGTTCAGTTTCTCAATCCCGCTCACGGTACTGATTTGCGCCAGTTGGGTGGTCAGTTCATTGTTTTGCAGCGGATTGGTTGGGTCCTGGTTTTTCAGTTGTGCGACCAGCAACGTCAGAAAACTGCTTTGCAGGTCAGCGGCATTGCTGCCCGTCAGGGAGCTATTCCCGGTGGCAGCTTTAACGCCTGCATTGCTCGGGTCATTCATGGTTACAGCAATAGACATACGCGCCTCCTTTACTGGCCTAACGTAAGCGTTTTGAGCATCAAGCTTTTTACGGTGTTGAGCACTTCGACGTTTGCCTGGTAGCTACGCGAAGCTGACATGGTGTTGACCATCTCGCCGACGACGTCCACATTCGGCATTTTTACGTAGCCATTCGCATCGGCCAGCGGATTACCGGGTTCATAAACCAGCTTATCCGGTGCCTGACTTTCAATGACGTCAGCAACTTTTACGCCACCGGTTGCCGCACCTGGCGCAGCATCTACCTGAAAAACAACCTGTTTCGCGCGATACGGCTGACCGTCGGGCCCGCTGACGCTATCCGCATTCGCCATGTTGCTGGCCGCGACGTTCAGGCGTTTAGACTGAGCCGTCAGCGCAGAACCTGCGATATCAAAAATATTTAACAGCGCCACGAATTAGTTCCCTCCTTGCAGCACATTCATCATGCCTTTGATTTGCCCACCCAGCGCGGTCAGCCCCATTTGATACTTGAGGCTGTTGTCTGCAAATTGCGTGCGCTCCCGGTCCATATCCACCGTGTTGCCATCAAGAGATGGCTGGTCAGGAATACGGTAGAGCAGCTCCGTAGACGGCGAAGAAACGGTCTGGGCCGGAATGTGTTGTGCAGAGGTCAGCGTCAACGAAACGCCGCCGGTTTCTTCCCGTCCTCGCACCATGACTTTTTTTAATTCACTGGCGAAATCCAGGTCGCGCGCCTGGTACCCCGGCGTGTCGGCATTGGCAATGTTGGCCGCCAAAATTTCCTGGCGTTGGGCGCGCAAATTCAGCGCTTCCTGTTGAAAACGTAAGGCGGCGTCGAGCTTATCGAGCATATCTCCTCCGCAAATGACAAAATTCAGCCGACAGCTTAAATCCCATTACGCGCGCGTTATCGCCGGAATAAACGCAAAATGCGTCGCTATTTGTTGCGTTGATGACTGCGTCACACAGGTAAAATCCTGCCACTACCTGAAAAAGCGCGAGGTTTTGATGCAAACGTTTAAACGTGGAATAGTCGTGGCAGCACTGCTGTTCAGCCCTATGACGCTGGCGCAAGACCTGAATTCGCAGCTAACGGCATGGTTTTCCCAGCGCCTGGCCGGATTTAGCGATGAGGTGGTGGTCACTATCCGAACGTCACCAAACTTATTGCCGAGCTGTGAGCAACCGGCATTAAGCGTGTCAGGTAGCTCGAAACTGTGGGGTAATGTGAATGTGCTGGCTCGCTGCGCCAACGAAAAACGTTATCTGCAGGTGAACGTGCAGGCGACGGGAAACTACGTAGTAGCCGCCGCGCCTGTAGCACGAGGTAGCACCCTGACCCCAGCCAGCGTAACGCTGAAACGTGGTCGGCTGGACCAACTACCGCCGCGCGCGGTGCTGGATATGAGTCAGGTGCAGGATGCTGTGAGCCTGCGCGATCTGGTCCCGGGCCAACCGATACAGCTTTCGATGTTGCGCCAGGCATGGCGGATCAAGGCCGGTCAGCGCGTGCTGGTTATTGCCAACGGAGATGGCTTTCGGGTTAATGCCGAAGGTAAAGCGCTGAACAACGCCGCTGTCGCACAGAATGCGCGAGTGCGGATGATTTCAGGCCAGGTGGTGAGCGGCGTCGTCGATTCTGATGGGAATATTCTTATTAACCTATAATAGGTTAAAGATTTTTTAGCGTGTGCCGATAGATAAACAACCAATGATTACAGCGGGCCGCTATAGCGTAACCCCTCGATGAGGAAAAATAAAATGAGCATTGATCGTACCTCACCATTGAAGCCAGTAAGCACCGTTCAGCCGCGTGAAACCAGCGATGCGCCGGTACAAAAAGCGCAGAAGGAAAAAACCACCGCGACCACCAGCACCAGCGTCATGCTGAGCGACGCCCAGGCCAAACTGATGCAGCCCGGCACCAATGACATCAATATGGAACGCGTGGAAGCACTGAAAACCGCAATCCGTAACGGTGAATTGAAAATGGATACCGGAAAAATTGCCGACTCGCTGATTCGCGAGGCGCAGAGCTACCTACAGAGTAAATAAAGTATGACTCGTTTGTCAGAAATACTTGACCAGATGACGACTGTCCTCAATGACCTGAAAACGGTAATGGATGCTGAACAGCAGCAGCTTTCCGCAGGGCATATCAATGGCAGCCAGCTACAGCGTATTACAGAAGAAAAAAGCTCGCTGCTGGCAACCCTTGATTATCTTGAGCAACAGCGCCGCCTGGAGCATGACGCCACGCGCAGCGCCAATGATGAGATTGCTGAACGCTGGCAGACTATCACCAAGAAAACGCAGCACTTACGCGACCTCAACCAGCACAATGGTTGGCTGCTGGAAGGGCAGATCGAGCGTAATCAACAAGCAATACAAGTGCTGAAACCGCACCAGGAACCGGCGTTGTATGGCGCAAACGGTCAAACTTCAGCTGCGCACCGCGGCGGGAAAAAATTCTCTATCTGATGCAAGCCTGATAACGTTTTGCTTATCAGGCCTACACTTTTTGTAGGCCGGATACGGCGTTATGCCGCCATCCGGCATTGATTCTTTATGCCGTCCGGCGCACAAACTCTTTTACTTTAAAGCCCAGTACAGCGAGTGCTGCGAAGTAAGCAGCAATACCTGCCACCACGACCGCCATCAGACGCAGTAGGCGCCACAACATCGTTCCCTGTGACCAATCTGGCATGATGTAGAGCATCCCAACCAGCACCGCCGACATCACCAACACGGAAATCACTAGTCGCGCCAGGAACCAGGTCCAGCCCGGTTGCGGGGTGAAGATTTTCTGCTTACGCAACTGCCAGTACAGCAGTGAAGCGTTCAGACACGCCGCCAGACCAATCGACAGCGACAGCCCGGCATGCTTTAACGGCCCGATAAAGGCCAGGTTCATCACCTGGGTCATAATCAGCGTCACAATGGCAATCTTCACTGGCGTTTTTATATCCTGGCGCGAGTAAAAGCCCGGAGCCAACACTTTCACCACGATCAAGCCAATCAAACCTACCGAATACGCCACCAGCGCACGCTGGGTCATCGCAGCATCAAAGGCAGTAAATTTACCGTACTGGAACAGAGACACCGTCAGCGGTTTGGCCAGAATACCCAACGCTACGGCACTCGGTAATGCCAACAGGAAACACAAGCGCAGGCCCCAGTCCATCAGGCGACAATACTCATCATGATTACCGCTGGAAAAGCTTTTTGACAGCGATGGCAGCAGGATAGTCCCCAGCGCTACGCCAAGCACACCGGACGGAAACTCCATCAGACGGTCGGCATAGTACATCCACGAAACTGAGCCAGAGGCCAGAAACGAGGCGAAAATCGTATTGATGATCAGTGAAATCTGGCTGACTGATACCCCAAGGATCGCCGGGCCCATCTGCTTGACGACGCGCATCGCCCCCGCATCGCGGAAGTTCACACGCGGCAGTACCAGCATGCCAATTTTCTTCAGATGCGGAAGCTGATAAATCAGCTGTAGCACGCCACCCACGGTAACGGCCCACGCCAGCGCCAGCACTGGCGGATGAAAATAAGGGGCCGCAAACAGCGCGAAACCGATCATGCTGATATTCAGAAAAGTCGGGGCAAACGCAGGAATAGAAAAGCGGTTCCAGGTGTTAAGGATCGCACCAACCAGTGAGGCCAGTGAAATCAGTAGAATATAGGGAAAAGTGATCCGCAGCAGTTGAGTGGTCAGCGCAAATTTATCCGCTGTGTCGGCAAACCCCGGCGCGGTAACTAAAATCACCCATGGAGCAGCCAACATCCCGGCTACCGTCACCACAGCCAGCGCCAGCGTCAACAGTCCGGAAACGTAGGCAACAAACACGCGGGTAGCATCTTCCCCCTGCTTGCTTTTGTACTCAGCAAGAATCGGCACAAACGCCTGCGAAAATGCGCCTTCGGCAAAAATTCGGCGTAGCAGGTTAGGAAGTTTGAATGCCACAAAAAAGGCATCTGTCGCCATCCCTGCACCAAAGATTCTGGCGACAATCGCATCACGCGCAAAACCCAGCACTCGTGAAAACATCGTCATCGAGCTGACGGCTGCCAGCGACTTTAATAAATTCATCTATGTTGTATTCCAGACTCTGAGGCAAAACCCCGACAAACCTGCCCGTAGGTCGGATAAGGCATTCTCGCCGCCATCCGACACTTTTGCTGCACCTGATGGCGACACCGTAGCGCCTTATCAGGCCGACAAATCAGCCTATGGTTGAAAAGAGGTGTTATTTTGAGTGGGCATATAGTACCTGGATTACAATGAATTACTACCGCCAGATGTTACAGGGGGTTATTCAGCCATCGCCTCCCGCCACAGCTTTTCAACAACACGCTGGGCCAGTAGCGCCTGCTCGCCTGCCGTCTGGGGAACCGTCTGATTTTGCACGCACTCAATGAAATGACGCGCACATCCGGCAAAACCACGCTGTTCTAAGGTCGTTTGCCAGCCCGCTATCGGCTTATGAACAACACCTTGCCCACGCTCTTCCCGCCATTCCCGCATATCAGTTACGTCAATCAGGCCACCGTCCGTCACCGCCTGCACGCTCTCACGCTGGCTACCGGCACGGCGATGCATACTGGTCGTTATCTGCATTTGACCGGTAGAAAAATGGTGCTCGGCGTAAAGCATCGCACCAGATTCATTGGTCAGCAGCGTGCCGTTATTTAACTGCGCCTGCCCTCCCGCCAGCCACAATGCGGTATCGACTACGTGCAGATAGTCGTCCAGCAAAGTGAAACGCAGATCGTGCGGCCCAACGCTATCCGTACGGTGCTTATCCATACGTACAGACGCTGCGGTGCTCAACTGGGTTTTGAGATCCTGGTACAGCGGTGCAAACCGGCGGTTAAACCCGACCATCAGCGTGAGTTTTTTCCGCGCGGCCAGCTCCACCAGTTGCTCAGCCTCACGCAGGTTTTCCGCCAGCGGCTTATCCACACACACGTGAACTCCGGCATTCAGCAATTCACTGACGACCGCATAGTGAGTCGCGGTGCTGGAATGGACGAAAACCGCGTCGCAGGTTTGCGCCAGATTCACCAGTGAATCCACGTAGGGTATCCGCCAGGTATCACAGATACGCAGTGCTTTATCGCGCGAAGGTGAAAAGGCGCCTTGCAGCGTCCAGTCCGCGGAGGTGCCCAGCACGGGTAGCCAGGCCTTTTGTGCAATACCGCCAAGGCCGACTACGCCGATACGTAATTTATTCACGTTAGTCTCCCAGGTGCGCCAGCAATGAATCAAGTCGCTGCTTAAGTTCTGCGACTTCCGTTTCCAGCACTTCCACGCGTGCCTGCAGATCACCGGAGGCTGCAGGGAGTTGATCTGCTGCGGCAACGGCTTCATCAACCTCACCGCAAAACAGGTGCATATAGCGACTTTCACGTTTGCCCGGCTCGCGCGCCAGGCGGATCACATAAGGCCCATCTTCCCGGGTTGCCAGATTTTCCAGTGTCGATTCCACTTCGGCCATATCGCTGAATTCGTACATACGGGATGCGCGACTACGCAATTCACCAGGCGTCTGAGCGCCCCTCAGCAGCAGTGTAGTGATTACGGCCACCTCTGCGGCACTAAGCTTCAGATTGCCAAATTCAGAGTTGCAGAAACGCTGCTCATATTTCGTGACGCGATTGCCAAAGCCGCTCACCGTGCGCAGAAAATGTCGCTTAACCAGGTTATCCAACTGCTCTTGCACGTCCGATTCCGACAGGTTCATCACCGGTTCACGATTCGTTTTTTGATTGCAGGCTGTTACGACTCCATTGACGGAGAGTGGGTACTGTTCCGGCGTTGTCACTTGTTTTTCTAATAAACAGCCAATCACTCGTGCTTCGGTGGCGGTTAATTCATATTTCATCGTCTTCTCCATTAATCATGGCTGCATCTGAAACTTAGCGGCCGGGGGTCCATTCTGATGTGGTCAACGCCGTCAGCACGTGATCGCGCCACTGCCCGTCAATCAGCAGGTAGTCTTTGGCATACCCTTCTTTTTCAAAACCCAGTCGCGCCAACAGGTCACCGCTGCGCTTATTATGTGGCATGTAGTTAGCCATAATGCGGTGAATATGCTGAGTGCGCTGCATATAACGGATGGCCGAAGTTAAGGCTTCATACATTAGCCCCTGCCCCTGCCATTTCTGCGCAATGGAGTAGCCGAGATAACAGGCATGGAAGGATCCCCGCACTACGTTTGAGAAGTTCGCAACGCCGATAATCTCTTTTTCGTCCGGATCGAGCAGCGCAAAATAATAGGCAGTGCCCTGTTTATGAAACTCAGAGATCATGCCGAGACGCGCCTGCCAGCCGGACGGATAGCAGTGGCTTTCATCGCGAATAGGTTCCCAGGGTTTTAAGAAATGACGATTTTCTGCGTAATAATCTGCCAGACGCCAGGCATCACGCTCATGCACTAAACGCACGACCAGGCGGTCCGTGGTTAAGCGCACTTTTGGCACGTTACTGCGATAGCCAAACATTCTATACCTACTCCTTCCCGTAACGTCTTCAATACGCTATTCGCATTACTATACCTGTGCGAATACACCCTGTGAAAAGAGCAAAATGCCATTTTTTGAATTATTCACACATTTTGATGAAAACTCTCTATCAAGACGGACTTTTGATAAAAAAATATTGTCCCGCGAAGGGTGGGAAAAGCGATGACGACACCGCAGAATAGGAGGTGCTTATCTTTTAAACTCTATCCAGAGTGACGAGTTTTTCCCTGGAGGGGAAATGTCGCAAGTCTCGCAGGCAAGGAACCTGGGTAAATACTTCCTTCTCATCGATAATATGCTGGTCGTGCTGGGTTTCTTCGTCGTTTTCCCGCTGATCTCAATTCGTTTCGTCGACCAAATGGGCTGGGCCGCCGTGATGGTCGGTATCGCGCTTGGATTACGTCAATTTATCCAGCAGGGGTTGGGTATTTTCGGCGGTGCTATTGCTGACCGTTTCGGCGCCAAACCGATGATCGTCACCGGCATGCTGATGCGCGCAGCCGGGTTCGCCACCATGGGCATTGCGCATGAACCGTGGCTGCTGTGGTTTTCCTGCTTTCTTTCCGGGCTGGGTGGCACGCTGTTCGACCCACCCCGTTCGGCGCTGGTAGTCAAGCTGATCCGCCCGGAAAAGCGCGGGCGTTTTTTCTCTATTCTGATGATGCAGGATAGCGCCGGGGCCGTGGTCGGCGCGTTACTCGGCAGTTGGTTATTGCAATACGATTTCCGTCTGGTATGTGCCACCGGCGCAATTTTGTTCGTTCTGTGCGCGGCGTTTAACGCCTGGCTGCTCCCGGCATGGAAGCTGTCGACGGTGAAAATTCCGGTGCGCGAAGGGATGAGCCACGTGATGCATGACAAGCGCTTTGTCACCTATGTGCTGACGCTGGCGGGCTATTACATGCTGGCGGTACAGGTGATGCTGATGCTGCCCATCATGGTGAACGACATCGCTGGCTCACCAGCCGCCGTGAAATGGATGTATGCCATTGAGGCATGTCTCTCTTTAACGCTGCTGTACCCGATTGCCCGCTGGAGTGAAAAACGCTTTCGCCTTGAACATCGCCTGATGGCGGGCCTGCTGGTGATGTCTCTAAGTATGATGCCCATTGGCCTGGTCGGGAATTTACAGCAGTTGTTCACCCTGATCTGCACGTTCTATATTGGCTCGATCATCGCCGAACCGGCGCGTGAAACTCTGAGCGCCTCGCTGGCGAATGCGCGGGCCAGAGGAAGCTATATGGGCTTCAGCCGACTGGGACTCGCCATCGGCGGCGCAATTGGCTATGTCGGCGGCGGCTGGCTGTTTGACATGGGCAAGGCCCTGGCACAGCCTGAGCTGCCCTGGATGATGCTCGGTATTATTGGCTTCATCACCTTCCTGGCGCTGGGCTGGCAATTCAGTCTCAAACGCCCAACGCGAGGTATGCTGGAACCAGACGCCTGATAGCCGAACCTGCGTCCGGGCGCTTTTCAGTTTTTTCTGCTGGCGTCCGGGGCGCTGGTACTCGATGATGCTTTGTGTCACGATTACGCCACATGCATCATGTTGAGGAACCCCATGAAAAAGTTTTTTTTTGCCGCTGCACTGATTGTCAGCGGCCTGTTGGTTGGTTGTAATCAACTCACGCAATACACTGTTAGCGAGCAAGAAATTAATCAAGCCCTGGCAAAGCATAATAACTTTTCAAAAGACATCGGTTTGCCCGGCGTTGCTGAAGCACATATCGTATTGAATAATCTCGCTAGCCAGATTGGTCGTGAAGAGCCAAACAAAGTAACCCTGACCGGCGATGCCAACCTGGACATGAACTCCCTGTTTGGCAGTCAGAAAGCGACCATGAAGCTGAAGCTGAAAGCCTTACCGGTTTTCAATAAAGAAAAAGGCGCGATTTATCTGCAAGAGATGGAAGTCGTCGACGCCACCGTCACGCCAGAAAAAATGCAGTCAGTACTGCAAACGCTGATGCCGTATTTAAATCAATCACTGCGTAACTATTTCAACCAGCAACCAGCGTACATTCTGAAGGATGACAGCAGCCAGGGTGAAGCGCTGGCGAAAAAACTGGCGAAAGGTATTGAGGTGAAACCGGGTGAAATCATCATCCCGTTCACCGACTAATAAAACTGAGGGCGCTGATGCGCCCTTTTTTTTCGTGCAAACAAAAACGTTTCCGCTTATCCTTTGTTTCCGGCAAAAAAGACTATCCTCAGCCGGAGCATATTGATGACTGCACCATCCCAGGTTTTAAAGATCCGCCGCCCAGACGACTGGCATCTTCACTTTCGCGATGGCGACATGTTAAAAACTGTCGTGCCCTATACCAGTGAAGTTTATGGCCGCGCCATTGTCATGCCGAACCTGGTACCGCCCGTCACCACGGTTGACGCGGCTATCGCTTATCGCCAGCGCATTCTTGACGCGGTACCTGCCGGACACGACTTCACGCCATTAATGACCTGCTACTTAACGGATACGCTGGATCCCAACGAGCTGGAACGTGGATTCAACGAAGGCGTATTCACCGCGGCAAAACTCTATCCAGCCAATGCCACCACCAACTCGACGCATGGCGTAACCTCAATTGACGCCATTATGCCGGTGCTGGAGCGGATGGAAAAATTGGGTATGCCACTGCTGGTGCACGGCGAAGTCACGCATGCAGATATCGATATTTTCGATCGCGAAGCGCGCTTTATTGAAACGGTGATGGAGCCGCTGCGTCAGCGTTTGACCTCGCTGAAAGTGGTGTTCGAGCATATCACCACCAAAGATGCTGCCGAATACGTTCGCGACGGTAACGAACTTTTGGCTGCGACCATTACGCCACAGCACCTGATGTTTAACCGCAACCACATGCTGGTTGGCGGGATTCGCCCTCACCTGTATTGCCTGCCGATCCTCAAACGTAACGTCCACCAACAGGCGCTGCGTGAACTGGTTGCCAGCGGGTTTAAGCGCGCATTCCTCGGTACCGACTCAGCGCCGCACGCGCGTCATCGCAAAGAGTCAAGCTGTGGTTGTGCGGGCTGTTTTAATGCACCGACCGCGCTGGGCAGTTATGCCACCGTGTTTGAAGAGATGAATGCGCTGGACCATTTCGAAGCCTTCTGCTCACTCAACGGCCCACAGTTCTATGGCTTGCCGGTAAATGAGACCTTTATTGAGCTGGAACGCATGGAGCACCTGGTTCCTGAGAGCATTGCACTGGAAGACGATACGCTGGTGCCTTTCCTGGGTGGCGAAACGGTACGCTGGTCAGTAAAAAGCTAAAAAAAGTGTAGCCAATTGACACGAATGACTGTATAAATAAACAGTATATTCCACAGGGGGCTACTATGCGTATTGAAGTCACTATTGCCAAAACTTCACCTTTACCTGCCGGTGCAATTGATGCACTGGCAGGTGAACTCTCCCGCCGTATTCAGCACCATTTTCCGGATAACGAAGGTAACGTTACCGTCCGTTATGCCGGCGCAAACAATTTGTCGGTTATTGGCGCGACTAAAGAGGACAAAGAACGCATCAGCGAGATCCTACAGGAAACCTGGGAAAGCGCGGATGACTGGTTCATCAACGAATAAATAATGATATGCAGTGATGTTTGTTTGCCGGGTCGCCCCGGCTTTTTTATACACACTATCCTGTAATCAATCGCGCATTTCTTCTGACGAGTATTTAATTTAATATTAACCCACCGATTATCTTTTAACCAAAACAACAAAATAATTGTGCAACATACTAAAAAAAAATGAATAACATGTTGGTTTCTTAGTCAGATAACGCTGAAAACAAAAAATTTATGCCCTTCCCTCTTTAAATTTTCAATGAATACCCTTATTTATTGATATACTGAAGTTGCTTCAGAAAAAAACGCATTGAACCTCGAAAACCGTTGTCTAGTAACACGAATTAGGGGGCATGATGGAAAAGAATAATGAAGTCATTCAGACTCATCCGCTTGTAGGGTGGGACATCAGCACTGTTGATAGCTACGATGCGCTGATGCTGCGTTTGCACTACCAGACCCCGAATCGCCCTGACCCGGATGGGACTGAAGTTGGTCAAACGCTCTGGTTAACCACTGATGTTGCCAGGCAATTTATTTCGATATTAGAAGCAGGAATCGCCAAAATTGAATCTGGCGATTACCAGGTAAATGAGTATCAGCGACATTAAACCTGATACATCCAACCATCAAAAGGCACCTTAACGGTGCCTTTCTTATTTCCAGGTTGAATATTCCGGGTCAGTTATTTACCCTGCTATACCTGTCATACTTCAAGTTGCATGTGCGTTGGCTTTCCTCGCTCACCCTAGTCACGTACTAATGTACGCTCCCAGGGATTCGCTGCGTTGCCGCCTTCCTGCAACTCGAATTATTTAAGGTATACTATCGCGATTGCAGAGAGAAGCGGATGAAATACGACTTAATCATTATTGGCAGCGGCTCAGTAGGCGCCGCAGCTGGATACTATGCCACACGTGCCGGTCTGAAGGTTCTGATGATCGATGCACATATGCCTCCGCATCAGCAGGGCAGCCACCACGGTGACACTCGATTAATTCGTCATGCTTATGGCGAAGGTGAAAAATACGTTCCGCTAGTGCTACGTGCGCAAACATTGTGGGATGAACTATCCACCCATAATGAAGAACCGATTTTTGTTCGCTCCGGTGTTATCAACCTCGGTCCGGCAGAGTCCACCTTCTTAGCGACTGCAGCGCAAAGCGCCAAACAGTGGCAACTCAACGTTGAACAACTGGATGCGGCAGCCATCATGGCGCGCTGGCCGGAGATTCGTGTACCTGACAACTATATCGGTCTGTTTGAAGCGGAGTCCGGTTTTTTACGCAGTGAGTTAGCAATTAAAACCTGGATCCGTCTGGCGGAAGAAGCAGGCTGTGCGCAACTGTTTAAATGCCCGGTCAGCGCAATTCATCACGGTGATGATGGCATCACGGTAGAAACGGCTGACGGTGACTACCACGCGAAAAAAGCAGTGATCAGCGCCGGTACCTGGGTGCAGGCTTTAGTCCCTGAACTACCGATACAACCGGTGCGCAAAGTGTTCGCCTGGTATCAGGCCGATGGGCGCTACAGCGTTAAGAATAACTTCCCAGCCTTTACCGGCGAGCTGCCAAATGGTGATCAATACTACGGTTTCCCGGCAGAAAACGACGAGCTGAAAATTGGTAAGCACAACGGCGGACAAGTCATTCACTCTGCTGATGAGCGTAAGCCATTTGCCGCTGTAGCCAGCGATGGTTCTGAAGCCTTCCCATTCCTGCGCACAATTCTGCCGGGCGTTGGCTGCTGCCTGCACGGCGCGTCCTGCACTTACGATAATTCACCGGATGAAGACTTTATTATCGATACTCTGCCAGCGCACGACAACACGCTAATCATTACCGGGCTGAGCGGACATGGCTTTAAGTTTGCCTCTGTTCTGGGAGAGATTGCGGCAAACTTCGCTCAGGACAAACCGTCTGACTTTGACCTGACCCCCTTCAGGCTAAGCCGTTTTAAGTGATAATAAATGAATGGCCTCGATGGTGAGGCCATTTTTAATGACAGGAATAACGTCAATGCGTCGTATCTTTCACTATCTGGTTAATAATATTCGCGAGCATCTCATGCTCTACATTATTTTATGGTCGCTGCTGGCCATTATGGATGTAATATATATTATGTTTTTCTGATTCCTGCGCGCTGACAATAATTGACAAAAATTGAAATTAGCTTAATTTTCATTGCAATAAACTGAACAATAATAAAAATCATAACCACCCATAAACCAAGCACTATCACCTACTCTCACACTAATCCCTTGATGATTAATTCAATAATCAGTCAATTTTACTGAACAAAAAATAAATATCATCACCATTGTTATTTATTAGTTGCATTAATGTCTTTTACACGCCATTTTCATTCACTTCTGAAATATAAATCGGTGTGCTTATGCAATTCAAAAATAGTCCACAGCGCTATGGCGTAGTGTCAGCCATATTACATTGGCTGGTTGCAATTGCTGTATATGGCATGTTCGCGTTGGGCTTATGGATGGTCACGCTTAGCTACTATGACGGCTGGTATCACCAGGCCCCTGAACTGCATAAAAGCATCGGCATCCTACTCATGATGGGACTGGTTATCCGCGTTGTCTGGCGGTTGTTCTCCCCTCCGCCTGCTGCGTTGGCAAGCTACTCCCGTTTAACCCGCATCGCAGCAGCAATGGGTCACCTCGCACTTTATTTGCTGCTCTTTTCGATTGTCGTCAGCGGATATCTGATTTCCACCGCAGATGGCAAAGCGATAAGCGTCTTTGGTTGGTTCGACATTCCAGCCACCGTTGCCAACGCAGGTGCTCAGGCCGACCTCGCCGGTAGCTTGCACCTGTGGCTTGCGTGGACCGTGGTGATTTTATCCCTACTGCACGGACTGATGGCCCTGAAACATCACTTTATCGATAACGACGATACCCTCAATCGCATGTTGGGAAAATCGTCATCTGACTATGGAGCTTAAAATGAAAAAAAACCTGCTGGGACTTACACTCGCCTCTCTGTTATTCACCACCGGGTCGGCCGTGGCGGCAGATTACAAAATTGACAAGGAAGGACAGCATGCCTTTGTTAATTTCCGTATTCAGCATCTGGGTTACAGCTGGCTGTACGGCACATTTAAAGATTTCGACGGTACGTTTACCTTTGATGAGAAAAATCCCGCAGCCGATAAGGTTAACGTAACCATCAACACCAACAGTGTTGACACTAATCACGCCGAACGTGACAAGCATCTGCGCAGCGCAGATTTCCTTAACGTAGCAAAATTCCCGCAGGCGACCTTCAGCTCCACCAGCGTGAAGAAAGAAGGTAATGACCTGGATATCACCGGTAATTTGACCCTGAACGGCGTTACCAAACCGGTTACGCTGGACGCGAAGCTCATCGGTCAGGGCGGCGATCCTTGGGGCGGTACGCGCGCTGGTTTTGAAGCGCAAGGTAAGATTAAGCTGAAGGATTTCAACATCACCACCGATCTCGGTCCGGCGTCGCAGGAAGTCGATTTGATCATCTCAGTGGAAGGTGTGCAACAGAAGTAACGCATGAATGGCCGGATGGGGCTCAAGCCACCATCCGGCATAGCGACTATTGTGCAGGGTCTGGAATACCCAGTTTGGTATTCAGTTGACCACGTGATTTATTAAAGATTTTATTGCCATTTTCACGCCCCGCGCGACGACGCCGTTGTTCCTCTTCCGGCAACTCACTCTCTTCGCTACACAGCTCGCTACAGCAGCCTTTATATTTCTGCGCACAAGCCGGGCACTGAATAAACAACAGATGGCAGCCATCATTTTTGCAATTAGTATGGCTATCGCACGCCGTGCCGCACTGATGACAATGTGCGATAACATCTTCAGAGATCCTTTCGCCCATGCGCTCATCAAAGACAAAGTTTTTACCGACAAAACGCACCGGAAGTCCCTGCTCACGCGCCTTGCGGGCATACTCAATAATACCGCCCTCAATGTGCCAGACTTTGCTAAATCCATTGTGTTTCATCCAGGCGCTAGCTTTCTCACAGCGGATCCCACCCGTGCAGTACATCACGATTTTTTTATCTTTATGCGCCTGCATCATTTCAACCGCTTTCGGCAACTGATCGCGAAACGTGTCTGCCGGGATCTCCAGCGCATTCTCGAAGTGACCCACCTCATATTCATAATGGTTGCGCATATCAATGAATACCGCTTCAGGATCGTCAAGCATGGCATTCACCTCTGCTGCCTTGAGATAATCCCCCACGTTGCTGGCGTCAAAGTCTGGATCGTCAATACCATCCGCCACGATACGTTCACGGACTTTCATACGCAGTACCCAGAACGATTTACCGTCATCATCCAGCGCAATATTCAGACGTAAATCGTTCAATGCAGGATCAAACGCATAGAGTTGCTGGCGAAATGCCTCGACGTTGCTTTGCGGTACGCTGATTTGCGCATTAATTCCTTCATGGGCAAGATATACTCGCCCGAAGACGTTCAATGCGGTGAACATCTGGTACAGTGCATCACGCGTGTGCTGAGGATTGGCAATGGTGAAATATTTATAGAATGAGATCGTCGTACGCGGCTCGGTCTCGGTCAGCATTTTGGCTTTGAGGGCGTCGTTCGAAATGCGGTTGTGTAACACTGGCATGGTGTACGTATCCTGCAAATAGGGAATAAATGAAAATCGGCGGCATAATAAAGCAAACATCGCCAATTTACATCCACACATTTTACGCTACATTTCATACTTCACTATAAAGTTGCAACAACAATTGCGGAATTAATCACCGTTCTCCCGTCACAAATTTTTGATACGCGCGAAAAAATGCGACAATACAGGGAATTGGTCGTTTGAAGACAGGATAGACATGACGAATTTACCCAAGTTTTCGGCTGCATTACTGCATCCACGTTATTGGTTAACCTGGCTAGGTATTGGCATCCTTTGGTTAATCGTGCAGTTACCCTACCCCATCCTCTTTAAGTTGGGCTGTGCATTAGGTCGACTGGCGCTACGTTTGATGAAACGTCGGGCAAAAATTGTTTCCCGAAATCTGGAACTGTGCTTCCCGCAGATGAGTGAGCAGGAACGCCAGCAGATGGTCGTCAAGAACTTCGAATCCGTGGGCATGGGCGTAATGGAAACCGGAATGGCCTGGTTTTGGTCCGATAAGCGTATTTCACGCTGGACTGAAGTGATCGGGATGGAACATATCCGTGACGTTCAGGCGCAAAAACGCGGGATCTTGTTAGTGGGTCTGCACTTTCTGACTCTGGAACTGGGTGCGCGTCAGTTTGGTTTGCAGGAACCGGGTATTGGTGTGTATCGCCCTAACGACAACCCGCTTCTCGACTGGCTACAAACCTGGGGCCGTATGCGCTCGAATAAATCAATGCTCGATCGTAAAGACCTGAAAGGGATGATTAAAGCGTTGAAAAAGGGCGAAGTGGTCTGGTACGCGCCGGATCACGATTACGGCCCTCGTGCCAGTGTGTTTGTACCACTTTTTGCCGTTGAACAAGCCGCAACAACCTCTGGGACCTGGATGCTTTCGCGCATGTCCAATGCCTGCCTGGTACCGTTTGTTCCTCGCCGCAAACCTGACGGTAAAGGGTATCAATTGATTATGCTGCCTCCGGAGTGTTCACCGCCTTTGGACGACGCAGAGACCACTGCCGCGTGGATGAACAAAATTGTTGAGCAATGCATCATGATGGCGCCAGAGCAGTATATGTGGCTGCATCGTCGCTTCAAGACGCGCCCTGAAGGTTCTCCTTCCCTGTACTAAAACACTGTTGCAGCCCTGTGGGCTGCAACACCTTCCCTGCCTGCTTTAGGTTTAACTGCTATCCGCATTGCAGCAACTATCAACCAGGCGCATAATTAGCCTGCTTACTTATATTCAATCGATAGCGCAAACAGCGCGCCACACTGCGGAACGCTATGTCACCCTCAGATGCTCCCATAAACTGGAAACGCAACCTCACTGTTGCCTGGTTAGGTTGTTTTTTAACCGGCGCAGCATTTAGCCTGGTCATGCCCTTTTTGCCACTTTACGTCGAGAGTCTCGGCGTCACGGGACATAGCGCACTGAATATGTGGTCAGGCCTGGTCTTCAGCATCACCTTTCTTTTTTCCGCCATCGCCTCTCCTTTCTGGGGTGGCCTTGCCGATCGCAAGGGGCGAAAAATCATGCTGCTACGCTCTGCGTTGGGTATGGCTGTTGTGATGCTGCTGATGGGACTGGCGCAAAATATCTGGCAGTTCTTGATCCTGCGCGCCTTGTTGGGGCTGCTTGGTGGATTCATCCCCAATGCGAATGCACTGATCGCCACCCAGGTTCCACGCAATAAAAGCGGCTGGGCACTGGGAACGCTTTCCACCGGTGGCGTTAGTGGCGCACTGCTCGGGCCGCTAGCGGGCGGCCTCCTCGCGGATCAGTACGGACTGCGTCCCGTATTTTTCATCACCGCCAGCGTGCTGTTGGTCTGCTTCATCCTGACGCTATTTTTTATCCGCGAGCGTTTCCACCCGGTGAGCAAGAAGGAAATGCTGCACATTCGTGAAGTCGTGGCCTCTTTAAGGAACCCCAAACTGGTGCTGAGCCTGTTTGTCACCACTTTGATCATTCAGGTAGCCACCGGTTCTATCGCGCCAATACTGACACTGTACGTTCGAGAGTTGGCTGGCAACGTCAGCAATATTGCGTTTATCAGTGGGATGATAGCCTCTGTCCCCGGCGTTGCGGCATTAATCAGCGCCCCTAAACTTGGCAAATTAGGCGATCGGATTGGCCCGGAGAAGATCCTGATCGTCGCGCTGATCGTTTCCGTGTTACTGCTAATTCCAATGTCATTTGTCCAGACGCCCTGGCAGCTTGGTATTCTGCGCTTTTTATTGGGGGCGGCCGACGGCGCTCTGCTCCCGGCGGTACAAACGCTGCTGGTCTATAACTCGACTAATCAAATCGCTGGACGTATTTTCAGTTATAACCAGTCATTTCGCGACATTGGTAACGTAACAGGACCTCTAATGGGGGCAGCGATATCCGCCAACTACGGTTTTCGTGCTGTATTCTGTGTGACCGCAGGAGTCGTACTGTTCAACGCCCTGTACTCGTGGAATAGCCTGCGCCGTCGTCGGAGTACAGAGGTCGTGGGATGATTTATATATTTATATTCGCAGCTTCAGAATAAAAATTTATCTCACATGACATATATTTCAGTCTTAATGATAATAGTAACACACTTTATTTCTGCCAGAATTTTTGGCTTCATACAAAGCGGCATCAGCATATGAAACAACTTTATCCGCTGATTCATCATCAATTTTACTGCAATATACTCCGATACTTATCGTCATTTTTTCTTTTAACTCATATGAATTTGGTATTGTCGTACCATTCTCGACATTTCGCCTAAGGAAGGTGCGAACAAGTTCCTGATATGAGATCATCATATTCATCCGGAGCGCATCCCAGAGGGACATCATGAGCCATCAACTCACCTTCGCCGATAGTGAATTCAGCACTAAGCGCCGTCAGACCCGAAAAGAGATTTTCCTCTCCCGCATGGAGCAGATTCTGCCATGGCAGAATATGACCGCTGTCATCGAGCCGTTTTATCCCAAGGCGGGCAATGGCCGACGGCCCTATCCGCTGGAGACCATGCTGCGTATTCACTGCATGCAGCATTGGTACAACCTGAGCGACGGTGCCATGGAAGATGCCCTGTACGAAATCGCCTCCATGCGCCTGTTTGCCCGATTATCCCTGGATAGCGCCCTGCCGGATCGCACCACCATCATGAATTTCCGCCACCTGCTCGAGCAGCATCAACTGGCCCGTCAATTGTTCAAGACCATCAATCGCTGGCTGGCCGAAGCAGGCGTCATGATGACCCAAGGCACTTTGGTGGATGCCACCATCATTGAGGCACCCAGCTCTACCAAGAACAAAGAGCAGCAACGCGATCCGGAGATGCATCAGACCAAGAAAGGCAATCAGTGGCACTTTGGCATGAAGGCCCACATTGGTGTCGATGCCAAGAGTGGCCTGACCCACAGCCTGGTCACCACCGCGGCCAACGAGCATGACCTCAATCAGCTGGGTAATCTGCTTCATGGAGAGGAGCAATTTGTCTCAGCCGATGCCGGCTACCAAGGAGCGCCACAGCGCGAGGAGCTGGCCGAGGTGGATGTGGACTGGCTGATCGCCGAGCGTCCCGGCAAGGTAAAAACCTTGAAGCAGCATCCGCGCAAGAACAAAACGGCCATCAACATCGAATACATGAAAGCCAGCATCCGTGCCAGGGTGGAGCACCCGTTTCGCATCATCAAGCGGCAGTTCGGCTTCGTGAAAGCCAGATACAAGGGGCTGCTGAAAAACGATAACCAACTGGCGATGTTATTCACCCTGGCCAACCTGTTTCGGGTGGACCAAATGATACGTCAGTGGGAGAGATCTCAGTAAAAACCGGAAATAACGCCAGAAATGGTGGAAAAAATAGCCTAAATAGGCTGATTCGATGTGTTTGCGGGAAAAAAATCGGCCCAGATCCGCGAAATTTTAATCAGCGAGTCAGCTTGGGAAGAAATGACCTGCTTATTCGCACCTTCCTTAGCCACGCAGCTAACGGGTTTGACGCTCTGCGGATCGCCGTCTATAGATTGAATCATCCCCCTTTATTGTTCGCCTTAGGAGAAGAAAAATGGCAAAGAATGACATGAATTTTTATGCCACGTTGGAAGAGGCTATTGATGCAGCTCGTGAAGTGTTTCTGGCTGATAACCCTGACCTTGAGTCAGACGACGCCAGCGTTCAACAGCTAAGCATCCAAAAATACGTGCTACAGGATGGCGACATTATGTGGCAGGCGGAATTCTTTGCTGACGAGGATGATGTAGATGGTGAATGTCTACCAATACTGAGCGGAGAAGCGGCTCAGAGCGTTTTTGATGGCGACTATGATGAAATTGAAATTCGCCAGGAGTGGCAGGAAGAAAATACGCTTCACGAATGGGATGAAGGTGAATTCCAGCTGGAACCTCCCCTTGATACCGAAGAGGGGCAGACCGCAGCCGATGAATGGGATGAGCGATAATTACTCGTAAGGTCCATGATGTATGTCGAGCGGTAGCAGCAACGTATCAAACACCAGCGAAAAAGGCAGATCGAGGATAGTGACGTAGCGCCATGCTGAGTCCCGAACATCCCATTGCACGCCAGGATAGTATTGATTTCCGTGTCCTTGCCCAGGGATGGTACGACTAATAATGCTGCCGCATCCGCTCAGGAAGAAGATCATTATTCCTACAGCCAATATTCGCACCTGCTACCTCACGACTCATTCTATTCAATATAGTAAAAGACCACCTTCTTAGAAGGTGGCTTTTGAAAATGCCCCCTGTAAGGGGGGCTACTTTCACCTTTCGCTTACTACTCTAGCAATTCCATCTGTTGTTCATGTGTTTGTTCCGTTTTCTCCTGATGCCGCACATATCTTCTGATAATTTCCTCGTTCACTCCTACCGTATCTACAAAGTAACCACGCGACCAAAAATGGTTTCCCCAGAGCTTCTTCCTGATGTGTGGAAAACGATTGTAGAGCCTGATGGCACTGCGACCTTTCAAATGGCCCATTAGCGTTGATATTGAGATTTTAGGTGGGACGATGACGACTAGATGTACATGATCTGGCTGGACATTTAACTCCAGAACTTCACAATCCTTGATTCCGCAGAGAATGTAGATTGTCCTGTAAAGCTCCTTGCCCAGCTTGTCTTTGAGGATCCTGAATCGATATTTTGGTGTCCAGACTATGTGGTATTTGCAACGCCAATATACATGTGATGAACTCCTGTAAAGCCCCATGTTGGTTTGTCTCCTTTTACTTGTGGTGAGTAAGCAGAGATATTCCGGCATGGGCATTCTTCAGGCTATAGCCTTACAGGATCAATCACCACCTCCCTAGGAGGTGGTTTAGGGGTGACAAAAAAATACCGGCACCAGGCCGGTATTTTCACGTTACAGAACGCTTATTTTTTCCTGAGCGCCAACGGGTTCAGAGTCAATCCCTGATAGTAGTTCACCCACGAAGAATACTTATCAGGTGAATTCCAGACGCGATAATGTAAACGTGCCATGGTCACCGGATCGCTCAACAATACAAGGCGGCGATCGCGATTCAGTTTCTCCGGCGTTTCGTTCAGCGCCTGTTCCACATGACGATCGCGTGCAATCTCCAGCACGTTGCTGGCGCGGTGGCGTGCAGTCGCCATGGCCGTGGCCAGTGCGTTAAACGACGGGTTAAACACCGCATGCATAAAGCCATCGTCCAGCGTACGTTTACGGTTCATCACCAGATAAGTATCGGTATCCACCAGCACCTGCGGCGGGGAATACTCTTCCGGGATCAGGAACAGCTTCCAGCGCTTGGTACGTAACCCCACCGTGGAACGGCTGGAAATCACTGAAACAAACGGCGACAGGATCAGCGAGAAGACAATCGGTGCCAGCCAGAACAGGAAACGCAGATCCAGCCAGGCCATACCCACAGCCCACACCAGCCCCAACAGTAACTGAGAACCGTGACGCATAAATGCTTCACCCCACGGGGTGGAATCGTCATCGCGCTGCGGCGAATTCCACACCACTTCCCAACCGAGGAAAGCGCTCACGACGAAGACGGTATGGAACAACATGCGCACTGGTGCCAGCAGCACGGAGAACAGAACCTCCAGCAGCAGCGACAGCGTAACGCGGATAAACCCGCCGTACTCTTTCGTCCCTTTACACCAGATGAGCAAAATACTCAGCAACTTCGGCAGGAACAACAGCACCATCGTTGAAGCAAACAGCGCGATCGCCAGTTCAGGTCGCCATTGCGGCCATACCGGGAATAGCTGACGCGGTTGCAGGAAGTACTGCGGTTCCGTCAACGCATGCACCACCTGCAATGCGGTAGAGAGCGCGAGGAACATAAACCACAGCGGCGCGGACAGATAGGACATCACACCAGTCAGGAACACCGCACGGTGAACCGGGTGCATCCCCTTAACCAGGAACAGACGGAAGTTCATCAGGTTGCCGTGGCACCAGCGACGGTCGCGCTTGAGTTCATCCAGCAGGTTCGGCGGTAGCTCTTCATAAGAGCCCGGCAGATCGTAAGCAATCCACACGCCCCAGCCGGCACGACGCATCAACGCCGCTTCGACAAAGTCATGGGAGAGGATCGAGCCCGCAAACGAACCTTCGCCCGGTAACGGCGCGAGCGCACAGTGCTCGATAAACGGCTTCACGCGGATAATTGCGTTGTGGCCCCAGTAGTGTGATTCGCCTAACTGCCAGAAGTGAAGCCCGGCGGTAAACAGCGGCCCATAAACACGGGTCGCAAACTGTTGGCAGCGCGCATACAGCGTATCCATACCGGAAGCCTTCGGTGAAGACTGGATAATCCCGGCATTCGGATTCGCTTCCATCAGGCGCACCAGGCCGCTCAGACAGTCACCGCTCATCACTGAGTCAGCATCCAGCACAACCATGTAGCTGTACTGATTTCCCCAGCGACGGCAGAAGTCATCAATGTTGCCGCTTTTACGCTTCACGCGACGACGACGACGGCGGTAGAAAATCTGTCCTTCGCCCTGCACTTCGGCAATCAGCTCCATCCACGCTTTTTGTTCTGCCACGCAGATATCTGGATTGTAGCTGTCGCTCAGAATGTAAACATCGAAATGCTCAGCGTTGCCCGTTGCTTTGACCGACTCCCACGTGGCGCGAAGTCCCGCGAATACGCGATCAACGTCCTCGTTACAGATAGGCATAATCAACGCCGTACGGTGTTCAGGATTCAACGGTTCATCCCCGACCGTTGAGGCCGAGATACTGTACTTATCCCGTCCAATCAGCAATTGCAGGAAGCCCATCAGCGCGGTCCAGAACCCCGCTGATACCCAACAGAAAAGTACGGCAAACAAAATAAGAATGCCGGTCTGGAGCATGTAGGGCAGCAGTTGCATAAAGGAGACCCACAAATCCTGCCCCATCATGTCTGCAGGATTAATGAATGCCCACCCCTGATAAGGAAGGATCGTCTTCATATACCAGGTTGCAACGACCGTTTGCGCCAGCGTTAAGATCAACAGCGTATAGCGGCGGATGGTGCCTACGGTACGCCATTTTTGCTCGCTCTCTTGTTCTTCTTTCGTCAAACGCGAAAGATAACGCGGTGTCACATCACGCCCACGCAGACGATCCCAAAAACGCCCAACCGGGTTGGTACGCCAGGGATCGGGGAACATAGAGGTACGCGTTGCTTTTGGCATCGCCTGTAACTGATCGCGCTCCTCATCGTCCTTAACCAACTGCTCTTTAGCCAGAGAATCCGGCCATGCTTGCTCAAGACGAGCTTTTACAGAACCCTGCGGTGAATCATCTTCGCGCGAGTACGTACGATGCTCAGCATCCAGCGCCTGATGAACGGCGCGGATGTCAGTTTTCGGCAGTGCCGCTTTTTCGATATCCGAAAGCGGCATTGCGTCAATATACTCAGTTGTCTTATTCATTGGCAGGTAACTGGTAGCTCCAGGTTTCACTCAGCGTCTGATCGGCATTGACCAGGGCAGCACGCATTTCAGTGGTTTTCTTCACGTCTTTCACTTTCACGCGCAATACCAAACGCCAACCTTTAGTGACCGGGTTGTAGCGCACGGTGTTTTCAACGATTTCACCGTTGTCACCAATACTGGTTTGTGCGGTAACCGGCGTATCCTGCGGCAGCTTTTTCATATCGGTGCCGGAAAAGTCCACCACAAACGCGATGGTACCGTCAGGCTGACGAATGAGATTGGACTGTTTAACATCACCGGTAGAACGACGTGTCTGCTGTACCCAGGCGTTATCAGGCGCATGAAGCTTGTCTTCATCACGCGTGAACGTCAGGGTATATTTAAAGTTCATTTCTTTACCGGCTTCAGGCAGTTGATCCGGGGTCCAGTACGCAACGATATTATCGTTCGTTTCATCGTTAGTTGGAATTTCAACTAACTCAATCTTACCTTTGCCCCAATCGCCTTTTGGCGTGATCCATGCGCTCGGGCGCAGATCGTAACGATCGTCGATGTCTTCAAAACGCGAGAACTGACGGCCACGCTGCAACAGACCGAAACCTTGCGGATTTTCCATAGCAAAGCTGCTCACCGCGAGATGTTTCGGGTTATTCAGCGGACGCCAAATCCATTCGCCGTTGCCAGCGTGGATGGACAAACCGTTAGAGTCATGCAGTTCTGGACGATAGTTAGTCGTCGGAGAAGGCTGGTTCGGTCCATACAGGAACATACTGGTTAACGGTGCTACGCCAAGTTTGCCTACTTTGTCGCGCAGATAAACTTTGGACTGAACATCGACTACCGTGTCACGACCAGGAATGATGACAAAGCGATACGCTCCTGTTGCACGCGGAGAATCCAGTAAGGCATAAATGGTTAAACGTTTATCAGTTGGTTTCGGACGCTCGATCCAAAACTCACGAAAGCGGGGAAATTCTTCACCAGAAGGCAGAGCGGTATCAATCGCGAGACCGCGCGCAGAAAGGCCGTAGACCTGGCCTGCACCCAGAACACGGAAATAGCTGGCACCGAGCATGCTGACGATTTCGTCGTTTTTATCTTTGCTGTTGATCGGATACAGCACTTTGAACCCGGCGAAACCGAGATCTTTTACCGTGTCTTTATCATGCTGAACATCGCCGAAATTAAAGTAATCCGGGCTGTATTTGATTCTTTTCACCGCAGTAGCGGTCACTTCGTTGATTTTGACCGGCGTGTCGAAGTACATACCCTGGTGGTAGAACTCGAGCTTAAATGGGGTCTTGAGATTGCTCCAGTAGGCTTTATCGCGATTAAACTGGATCTGCTGATAATCCGCATATTTCATGTCGCGGAAAACGGAGGGCAAGTTACTTTTTGGCGCCTCATAGCCTTTATCGGCTAAGGATTGAGCTTGTTTTGCAACATCATCAATGCTGAATGCCCAGCTTGATGATGTGTACAGCGTTAACATGACTGCTGCACCCAACCAACGCATTTTCATCATTTGTAGTTTATGTTTCATAATTAGTAAGCACTTCCCCCTTTGTGTGCTTATATTGATCCGATCCATTTTAATGGATAATCGGGTATTCCGACAACTGAATCCCTGTATTGTTCGCGCGCTGGCTCATGGTTTAAGCAGGTTCGTCTGCCTGTTTTCACTTTGCGTGCTTATCCTGGAGACAGGTTGTTAGACTTCGTGTAGGGTTGCCCTCGAATGTAACCATTATTCGTCTTAGGGATAAGACGAAAAGTCTGAGAATACATAACTGTCTATGAGCTCTGTATCACCACCACGCGAATATTTTCTTGACTCCATCCGTGCCTGGCTAATGTTGTTAGGGATCCCGTTTCATATTTCATTGATCTACTCCACCCACACATGGCACGTGAACAGCGCAGAACCATCGTGGTGGTTGACCTTGTTCAATGACTTTATCCATGCTTTTCGCATGCAAGTCTTCTTTGTCATTTCGGGTTATTTTTCCTACATGCTATTTCTACGCTATCCGTTAAAGCGCTGGTGGAAAGTGCGTGTAGAACGCGTGGGGATCCCTATGCTGACCGCGATTCCACTGCTTACGCTGCCGCAATTTATCATGCTGCAATACGTGAAAGGGAAAGCAGACAGCTGGCATACCCTCAGCGGCTACGATAAATACAACGCGCTGGCCTGGGAGCTGATTTCCCATCTGTGGTTTTTACTGGTTCTCGTGGTGTTAACGACCCTAAGCATGTGGGTGTTTACCCAGATGAAACACAGATTGACGCAAAGCGACGTCGGCAGCGCGCCTGCGGTGTCAATGACGAAGTTAACGCTGATTTTTGCAGTGCTGGGTTTCGGTTATGCCGCCGTCAGAAGAACGATTTTAATTCTCTACCCTTCGATTCTCAGCGATGGCATGTTTAATTTTATCGTTATGCAAACGTTGTTTTATGTGCCTTTCTTTATGCTCGGTGCGCTGGCGTTTATCAATCCTAATCTGAAAGCGCTGTTTACCACGCCATCGCGCGGCTGCACGCTGGGGGCCGCATGCGCATTTGTCGCATACCTGCTCAATCAACGTTACGGCAACGGCGATGCCTGGATGTATGAAACCGAATATGTTATTACCATGGTTATGGGCCTGTGGATGGTGAACGTCGTCTTTTCACTTGGTCACCGTTTGCTGAATTTCCAGTCAGCCCGCGTGACCTATTTTGTCAACGCATCTCTGTTTATCTATCTGGTGCATCATCCGTTAACGCTGTTTTTTGGCGCTTACATCACACCGCATATCAAGTCGAATTTGCTGGGCTTTCTCTGCGGTCTACTGTTTGTAGTCGGGATTGCGGTAATACTGTACGAAATCCATTTACGGATCCCGGTGCTGAAGTTTCTCTTTTCGGGTAAACCACCCGTCAGGCAGGATAAAAACAAGGCCGTGGCCGGTTAGTTTTCCGTCAATCATTGTGTGGTTCAGAGCAACCACTCAATGGGTAACACGGACGCCAGCTTTACCAGAACCCGCTTCCAGAATCCTGTGGCGGGTTCTTTTTTCAGTACCTGTTCACTGCCAGAAAGTCTGTCGACCCAATTGATTCTTCCCCACCGATCAAGACGTAGTTGCCAGGCCATTTCACGCTGGCTTTGCATAAAACGTTTATGAATCAACTCGGCCAGTACTTCACTCTCAATCACAAACCCCATTTCCGTATTGAGCAGCGTTGAACGAGGATCAAAATTAAGCGAGCCGATAAACACTTTACAACCGTCAATGCTGAAGGTTTTCGCATGCAGGCTGGAGCCTGAATTACCGGTTAACCCCCGGTCATGTACTGCTGAAACGCGATCGCGAGTTGGTTTGAGCTCGTATAACTCCACACCGTAGCGCAAGAGCTTTTTTCGCCAGCGTGCATAGCCTGCGTGAACGACTGCGACATCATTCGCCGCCAGAGAATTAGTTAAAATCGCGATCTTAACGCCTTTTCTCACCAGTCTCAGGAGCTGCGCCACACCGGCGCGAGTTGGTACAAAGTAGGCGGAAATAATATCAATACGCTCGGTGGGAGATCCCATCACGTCAAACAAACGCTGCGGTAATAGTGAGTGGCGCGGCGCTTTCCCCTCTCCTTTTGCGGGATCATCACTCAGCAAGCGCGTTCTCGCCCAAATCAGCGGTAGTGATCTCTGATCGAGGTGGGTCATAAACTGGCTGGTTTCCAGCTTATGTAGATAGCGACGCGTGATGTCATCGTTATACCAGGATTCTGGAAGTTCGATTTTTTGCGTTGAAGCTGGCTCAGCCACCTCAAGTACATTTTGCAATGTTGAAACCGAGCGGCAGTGCCAGTAACGCTCAAAGTCGTCAGCAACATCCTGGACCACCGGCCCGATAGCCATAACATCCAGATCGGAAAACAGCGGTTGTTCACCTGTGCCAAAATAGGCATCGCCGATATTTCGCCCGCCCACGAGAGTTACGACGCCGTCAGCGGTATAACTTTTATTGTGCATACGTCGATTCAACCGGGCAAAATCGGTTAAATAGCCTAGTGCACGCAGGATACGAAAGGAAAAGGGATTAAACAGACGGATTTCTATATTAGGGTGATTGTCCAGCAAACGCAGCGTGTCATCCAGACCTGGCGTGTTGTTATCATCCAGCAACAAACGCACCCGGACGCCCCGCTTCGCCGCGGCCAGCAAAACGGAAAATAGTAATAGCCCGGACATGTCGCTTTCCCAGATGTAATACTGAACATCCAGGGTACGTTCCGCCATTTCCGTCAACCGATAGCGAGCAGCAAATGCATCCAGGCTGTCATCCAACGTCAGAATGCCGCATTCTCCCGGGTGGTTTTCACAAAGTGGCGTGATGGCACGCTCAAGTCGCGTCATATCAGTCCGTGCGTTCATCGCCTTGCTGGGTAAGAAATCTCTTGTATAGCCGAGCGTTTTCTTCATCAAAGCACACGAAGTATATTTGATCGGGAAGCGCACGTCGGGTGATAAATTTCAACACCGTTTTAACCGCGATCTCTGCCGCTGCAGCGCGGGGATAACCATAAGCCCCGGTGCTAATCGCCGGAAAAGCAATGGACTGATAGCCATTGGCTAAGGCCAGTTGCAAGCTATTAAAGTAAGCCTCTTCGAGGCGTTCAGCTTCATGATGATCGCCACCCTGCCATACGGGCCCCACGGTGTGGATCACCGCCCTGGCGGGCAAGTTTCCTGCCAGGGTGATAACCGCATGACCGGTTGGGCATTCGCCCTGTTGCTGGATAACCTGTTTGCAGGCCGCCAGCAACGCAGGCCCTGCAGCGCGATGAATCGCTCCATCGACGCCACCTCCGCCCAATAGCGATGGATTCGCCGCGTTGACAATCACATCAACAGCGATCGTCGTAATATCGCCATGTAACACATGAACACGTGATTGCATAAGTTCCCCCTGACCAAACACTATTTGTTAAGTGTACAGCAGGGTTTTCCCGGAAATCTCACTTTTTAACCAAACGTGTGCATATGTACGCCGGAATGATTCATTTATATTCAATGTTAAGAATTGCCATGTTTTTCTGTTCATTGAGATAGTGCATTTTGACTGTGGCAATTTGCTGCACATTTTGAGGGGCAGTCGCGACCTGTTGCTGATTGTAGAGACTATTACGGGTGGTGCCGTCGCGCATACATGACAATTCAATTTGCTGCTGCCGAGCGTTAACATCGCAAGGTGATTCAACTATTGCACCGCGAAAATGAATAACCCCGCCGGTTGAGATTTGTTGCGCCATTGCGGGGAGGGTAAAAAGAGAAATGCTGCACAAGCTGATACTTAAAAAACGCTTTAATAATGTACACATAAGGGTTCCTCAATGATTAGCCATCCTTGAGGGATCGAAATGATCCTTCGCCGCTGTGATTAACGATCAAATTAAAACGTTCAAACGTCTCTATATTCATAGAACAGCAGTGCATTCCCAGCCACACCCTTAATGCAAATACAGCAAAAAAATCATTGGTGACTGTTTGAGTCTGGCCATTGCTGAGACAGATGCAGAGACTGCCCATCCGAAACGGTAACGATAATTTTGACCGAATCCTCAGGTGAAATATTAAAGCTCAGTTTAGTTAATTCAATCGGCCGATTAGCGGGGACCGAAAGGCTTGTTTTCTGCTGCGATTGGCTTTGTCCCCCGGACCCTTTACGTATGGCGAGGACTTGTACCTCACATACGCACGGTTGAGTTAACGTCACCTGAGGAATAATGGTGTACATATCACCTTGCTGAGTTGTATTGAATGTTATTTGATTTGCCAGCGCGGCAATGAGTAATAGCGTATGCATCATATTCTCCCGAAAAAAAAACAGGGCTCACGCCCTGTTTATTATCAGTCAGAAAACTGAATTAGTGTTGGTTAGCTGTAGCGTTGTTACCAAAGCCAACCTGCTGAATCAGCACATTGGAGTCAGAGGCTGTCTGATTAACCAACGCACCGTTGCGGCCACCGAACTGGGTCACGCTAATATCAGCATTTTTTGCATTCCACTGATCGATAGTGGCACTGTTCTGGAAGCCGGTCTGTTTCAGGCTAATGGTACTGTCATCAGCACCCTGGCCAACAACAGCTCCGTTGCCACGCCCGTGTTGTGTGATGGTGACATCTGATTTACGCGCATCACTTTGCAGAGCATTTGCAGAGTTGTTTGACCCATATTGGTAGATACTCAGTGAAGAGTCTGGGCCATAATTACTGCCACCACCATGATGATTGCCGCCCCATTGCGGAACAACACCAGCCAGAGCACTGCCAGAAACTACGATTGCTGCGAATGCTGCCACTTTTAAAAGTTTCATGGTAAACCCCCATCGGATTGATTTAAACGTCGTTAATGGATTAGCGTTGAGTCACGCGAATTGCCATTTGCGACTGTCTCTGCACCACAACTGCTGTTTTTTGTGTACCGTACTGGGTAATATTGGCTTTATTACCAGAGCCTTTCTGGATAATTACCGCCGTATTACCGTATGAACCTTGTTTAATACTCGCATCATTGGAACTACCCGTTTGATCAATATATGCAAAGTTATATGATCCCGTCTGGTCTGTTTTCGCTCGATTACCAGAACCTTCTTGCGAAATGACTGACAATAACTTCGAGCCCCCCTGGCGGGTATTTGCACTGTTCGCAGTGCCAACCTGACCAATAATGGCTGCCTGATTAAATGAAGACTTACTTAAGGAAGGTGCGAACAAGTTCCTGATATGAGATCATCATATTCATCCGGAGCGCATCCCAGAGGGACATCATGAGCCATCAACTCACCTTCGCCGATAGTGAATTCAGCACTAAGCGCCGTCAGACCCGAAAAGAGATTTTCCTCTCCCGCATGGAGCAGATTCTGCCATGGCAGAATATGACCGCTGTCATCGAGCCGTTTTATCCCAAGGCGGGCAATGGCCGACGGCCCTATCCGCTGGAGACCATGCTGCGTATTCACTGCATGCAGCATTGGTACAACCTGAGCGACGGTGCCATGGAAGATGCCCTGTACGAAATCGCCTCCATGCGCCTGTTTGCCCGATTATCCCTGGATAGCGCCCTGCCGGATCGCACCACCATCATGAATTTCCGCCACCTGCTCGAGCAGCATCAACTGGCCCGTCAATTGTTCAAGACCATCAATCGCTGGCTGGCCGAAGCAGGCGTCATGATGACCCAAGGCACTTTGGTGGATGCCACCATCATTGAGGCACCCAGCTCTACCAAGAACAAAGAGCAGCAACGCGATCCGGAGATGCATCAGACCAAGAAAGGCAATCAGTGGCACTTTGGCATGAAGGCCCACATTGGTGTCGATGCCAAGAGTGGCCTGACCCACAGCCTGGTCACCACCGCGGCCAACGAGCATGACCTCAATCAGCTGGGTAATCTGCTTCATGGAGAGGAGCAATTTGTCTCAGCCGATGCCGGCTACCAAGGAGCGCCACAGCGCGAGGAGCTGGCCGAGGTGGATGTGGACTGGCTGATCGCCGAGCGTCCCGGCAAGGTAAAAACCTTGAAGCAGCATCCGCGCAAGAACAAAACGGCCATCAACATCGAATACATGAAAGCCAGCATCCGTGCCAGGGTGGAGCACCCGTTTCGCATCATCAAGCGGCAGTTCGGCTTCGTGAAAGCCAGATACAAGGGGCTGCTGAAAAACGATAACCAACTGGCGATGTTATTCACCCTGGCCAACCTGTTTCGGGTGGACCAAATGATACGTCAGTGGGAGAGATCTCAGTAAAAACCGGAAATAACGCCAGAAATGGTGGAAAAAATAGCCTAAATAGGCTGATTCGATGTGTTTGCGGGAAAAAAATCGGCCCAGATCCGCGAAATTTTAATCAGCGAGTCAGCTTGGGAAGAAATGACCTGCTTATTCGCACCTTCCTTAATTCATTTACCGCAAAGTTATATTCTGAATTAGCTAAATCATAACTTGTAGTCGCGGCTGCAATCCCAGGCACACCCAGCATTGTAAACATCATAAATAACAACTTGTTTTTCATGTTGTCACCCTGGACCTGGTCGTACATGAAGTTAAATTAATTACCACTCAAATTGTTGTTAACATGACTTACATTTGTTAACGCCACGTTACGATGAAGAGTATGTCTGCGGAAACATTTTAAATAACTCACCCGCCAGTTGTATTTTTATATTCAGATTCACCCCAAAGTACTAATTAACAGCGAACAATACCGTTACAGCTCTGGATTTCATTTCTTTTTTAACCCGGTGAATGAATTTCTATGCAGTAACAAAAAAAACGCGTTTTCCGCGTTTTCTGGGCCTCGTAGCGAGGTACTTCGATAGTTAGCAGTGCAAGTCGTGACAAGCGTCATTTTTTTCTATCTAAAATTGTTCAACTTAAAGTAAGACAAAAAGATCGGAATTCATTAGAAATCAAAAACCATCTAAGCATAAATTTAACTCTTAATAATCAATACCATATTATAATTTGTATGATTTTTTAAATCTATGCAGTATCGCCAAAATGTACAACTTTACTATCAAATCTAAACTTCTAAAAAACCCAAAAATCACATTTTAATATATAAATTTACATTCTGTAACATGTTTAACACTTGCTTTAAGATTTGTAATAGCTAGATTGAAATCAGTTGAAGTCCATTTGTTTTAATATTTTCACCCCGTTGGGTCGATATTTTATTTCTACACAGCAGTGCAACATCTGTCAGTACTTCTGGTGCCTCTATTTTAGTAGAGACAGCTGTCAGGTGTGCGACTAAAAAAGTGGAGTTTCATCATGTTTAATGAAGTCCATAGTATTCATGGTCATACATTATTGTTGATCACTAAACCATCCCTGCAGGCAACTGCGTTATTACAGCATTTAAAACAATCGCTGGCGTTAACCGGAAAACTACATAATATTCAACGTTCTCTGGATGATATTTCCTCCAGCTGCATTGTTCTACTGGACATGATGGAGGCAGACAAAAAACTGATCCATTACTGGCAAGATAATTTGAGCAGAAAAAACAACAATATAAAGACGTTATTGTTGAATACCCCAGATGATTATCCTTATCGGGATATTGAAAACTGGCCGCATATCAATGGCGTATTCTACGCAACAGAAGATGAGCAGCGTGTCGTCAGCGGATTGCAAGGTGTGTTGCGTGGCGAATGCTACTTTTCACAAAAGCTCGCCAGCTACCTGATCACGCATTCCGGGAACTACCGCTATAACAGCACGGAGTCGGCATTACTTACGCACCGTGAAAAAGAGATCCTTAATAAACTGCGTATTGGCGCCTCAAATATTGAAATCGCGCGTTCACTATTTATTAGTGAAAATACGGTTAAAACACATCTTTATAATCTTTTCAAAAAGATAGCTGTCAAAAATCGTACGCAGGCGGTCTCGTGGGCCAATGATAACCTCAGGCGATAAAGCCATGAAAAGCTATTTGTCCTGGATTGTGGCAGCAAATTTGTTCCTTGCTGCCGGGAATCTACACGCTGCTGTAGAGGTGGAGGTTCCCGGACTGTTGACTGACCACACTGTCTCTTCCATTGGCCATGATTTTTATCGTGCCTTTAGTGACAAGTGGGAAAGTAAGTACACAGGAAACTTAACCATTAATGAAAGACCCAGTGCACGTTGGGGAAGTTGGATCACCATAACTGTCAATCAGGACGTTATCTTCCAGACTTTTTTATTCCCGACGAAAAGAGACTTCGACAAAATTGTGGTCTTCGCATTGGCAGAAACTGAGGAAGCATTAAATCGTCGGCAAATAGATCAAACGCTATTAAGTACGAGCGATTTAGCGCGCGATGAATTCTAAAACATGATTTTGTCCGGAGGCTTTCATGCGTGTCAAACATGCAGTGGTTTTGCTCATGCTGATTTCACCATTAAGTTGGGCCGGAAATATGACGTTCCAGTTCCGCAACCCTAACTTTGGTGGCAACCCAAATAACGGCTCTTTTTTACTGAACAGCGCTCAGGCGCAAAACTCGTATAAGGATCCGAGTGCTGGCGATTACGGGATTGAAACCCCATCAGCACTGGATAACTTTACCCAGGCAATACAGTCGCAAATACTCGGTGGCTTGCTCACCAATATCAATACCGGTAAACCGGGGAGGATGGTAACCAGCGATTTTATCGTTGATATCGCCAACCGGGATGGGCAACTGCAACTGAATGTCACGGACAGGAAAACGGGGAGAACGTCGACTATTGAAGTGTCGGGTTTACAAAATCAGTCGACCGATTTCTAAATTATAGCCACGAAAGGAAAAAATCATGCAGCGCTTACTTATCATGGTGGCAGTAATTTTACTCAGCGGATGTTTAACAGCTCCGCCTCAAGAAGCCGCTAAGCCGACATTAATGCCCCGAGCCCAAAGCTATAAAGATTTGACGCATCTGCCTATGCCTACAGGTAAGATCTTTGTGTCGGTATACAACATTCAGGATGAGACTGGGCAATTTAAACCTTACCCGGCAAGTAACTTCTCTACCGCCGTCCCGCAAAGCGCCACGGCTATGCTTGTCACCGCATTGAAAGATTCTCGTTGGTTCGTCCCTCTGGAACGTCAGGGGCTACAGAACTTGCTGAACGAACGTAAAATCATTCGTGCGGCTCAGGAAAACGGTACGGTTGCGATTAATAACCGGATCCCGCTACAGTCCCTGACCGCGGCAAACGTCATGGTGGAAGGGTCAATTATCGGTTATGAAAGCAACGTTAAATCGGGTGGTGTCGGTGCGCGTTATTTCGGTATTGGCGCCGATACGCAATACCAGCTCGACCAGATAGCGGTAAACCTGCGCGTAGTTAACGTCAGCACCGGTGAGATCCTGTCGTCAGTGAACACCAGTAAAACCATTTTGTCTTATGAAGTACAGGCTGGAGTGTTCCGCTTTATTGACTACCAGCGTCTGTTGGAAGGTGAAATTGGCTACACCTCTAACGAACCGGTTATGCTTTGTCTGATGTCAGCGATTGAAACAGGCGTTATCTTCTTAATTAATGACGGCATCGATCGCGGATTGTGGGATTTGCAGGATAAGAAACAAGTTGATAATGACATTCTGGTTAAATACCGCCATATGTCGGTACCGCCAGAATCCTGATGGATCTTTACTGCATAAAAAGCGTGAGGAAAACCCTCACGCTTTTTTATTTACTGGTCAGCGTCGGCGATATTCGATTTTCACGGCGAGACGCCAGCCACAGACCACTGTTTTTCATCGCATAGCCGAATACCAGGCCCAGTACCAGTGACGGTACAACCAGTCGCCAGTCGCCCTGCCCTGCAAATGTTGCACATGCGCCAATAAAGGTGCCCGGTACAAATGAAAGCAACCATTGCTTTGCCTGGATACACATCAGAAACGCGACAATTCCCGTCATGACATAACCAATAATGTCCATATGCGGGGCAAGCGCGCTACCGTTAATAATCACCAACGCCCACACCACACCGCTTAGCAGCGTACACGCCGAGATCCATAGTCCTTTTAGCCCACCTTGCGGGCAGGCGAAATAGGCCGTGCACCCCAGAAAGCCAGCCCAACTGAGTAAGCCAAGAGAAACGGCCACCCATCCCCAGATCCCAGAGAGAATGCCCGTTGTGATTGCAATTGAGAGAAGTATGTTCATGCCGCGTATCTTAGCAGAAAAACGGCATAGGAATGAGATCGTGCACACAATTTATGCAAGCATATAATTTGCGTTGCAGTTTAAAGTGATTTAAATCACATTTATTCGTCAGTATCTTCCTGCAATTCGTCCCACATTGCACTAATAGCATCACGTGTTAGCGGCGCCATGGTACGCCAGAACGGCGTGTTTGCGTGCGCTTCAACTTTGCCAAGGAACGTACCACACCAGGGCAGCAGGTAGTCTACAAACAAGGTATCAAGCGCCTCACTTTCATCTTCCGCAGACTGGTCTTCAAGCCATGAAGCCGCCAGCAACAGCGTACCAATGTGATCTGCCGGCGTATCTGCCAGCGGCATGCCGCGGGCAGAAAGAAATGCACGAACATCCGATTCTTTCGCCCCTTCTACCCAGGCGCTACGATAAGGCGGCACAGCACACTCTTCACCGACAAACAGCGCGTTGTAATCTGCAGCCAGTTGGGGCATATCGCAGCTCTTCTGCAGACGAGTGAGCAGTTCGTCCTGTTCCAACGGCCAGTTGGCGGACAGTTTACCTTCACTAATTAAGGTAAACAGGGGAACCAGTAAAGGGTCCTGCGGTTGGCGATAAAACAGCGAGCCCAGTACACGACACAGGATAGAAAACTCGTTCATTGATATATTCCAGTTAGTAACAATTACAGTTCAGCAAATTCCGCGATCGGCTCCATGCCTCGCGATTCCAGAAACGCCAACAGGCGTTTAGGTGTGACGTTTAAAATTCTGTCTTCAGGGAAATTAACATCATCCAGGATTTTACGGCATTCGCCAAATTCTCCCAGCGTGAAAGCAGTATGTGAATCCGACCCTAACGCCACCCAGCCGCCAGCATCGCGCACAGCCGCAGCAACCGCACGACAATTATCCTCACTGCCCTTACGCGAATGCAAAAACGAAGAGTTATTGATTTCCAGTGCAACCTGGTACTTTGCCGCCGCTTGGGCAATTGCAGTAATATCAACCGGATACTTGGGATTTCCCGGATGGCTAATGATGTGCACATTACCGCTGGCCATCGTGGCTATCATTGCCTGGGTATTGGTTTCTTTATCGTGAGGTGCAAAAACTGGCTCATGGAAGCCCGCAATAATGAGGTCCAGAGAGGTAAACATCGGACCTGAACAGTCAATTTCGCCTTCAATATTCTTAATATTCGCCTCAATGCCGCGCAGGATCCCTACGCCATCTACAACACGTGGCCAAATACGCATATTGATAAAGTGCCAGTGGTGAGGCGCGTCCGCCATGTCCGGTCCATGATCGGTAATAGCAAACAGCTTGATGCCTTTGCGACGGGCTTCAGCGATGTAATCACTTAAGGTGCTGTAGGCGTGGGTGCTGGCGACGGTATGCATATGCAGGTCAACGGGATACATAACTCTCTCCTGTAGTCATTTTTCGTCAAGGATAGCAGGTATCGCCGCTATTTATTAGCTGAAACCCGGCATCCGCCGGGTTAGCATTAGTATCCCCGAACGCGATCGACCTGACCCGTAACGGATTTCCCGCTCTCAAGATCCAAAATCGTGCGGGAGATATAGTCCACCGCCTCCGCCGGGCGCGTTACCGCGGCAATATGCGGCGTCATTGCCACACGCGGATGTTTCCACAGAGGACTGGTTTCCGGCAGCGGTTCACGGCTATAGACATCCAGCATGGCACCTTTCACCTTGCCGCTGTCCAGCGATGCCAGAAGATCGTCTTCATTGAGATGAACGCCACGCGCCAGGTTCAGTACGTAGGCGCCATCCAGCAATTGGCTAAGTAAATCAGCGTTAATAATACCTATGGTTTCTGCCGTATTAGGCAGGAGGTTGATAAGCACACGAGTTTGGCTCAAAAACGCGCCCAGTTCCTCAGTACCGGCGAAGCTTTCCACGCCAGACCAGGATTTACGCGAACGGCTCCAGCAGCGCAGTGGGAATCCCCATGCTTGCAGGCTTTCGGCAACTTTTGCGCCCAATACACCTGCCCCCATGATCCCGACGGTAAACTCCTCACGAGTATATTCTGGCAACGGTTGCCATTTCGCCTGATTTTTCAATGCCTGATAATCATCAAAGCGACGAAACCAGTGCAGCACCTGACTAACCGCATATTCCTGCATTTGCAGGCCCATACCCGTATCTTCCAGACGGAAAAGCGGGATCGACGCATCCAACATTTCCGGATGAGCATTGAGTTTACTGAGAATAGAATCGACGCCCGCGCCTAGCGCAAATACGGCTTTTAATTTTCGTCCTGCGAGCATTTCAACCGGCGGATGCCAGACCAGCGCATAGTCAGCATGCGCATTATCACCCGCTTTCCACTCACGTACGTTTGCACCAGGTATTGCCTTTGCCAACGCATTAATCCACCAGGTCGTATCGAATGTTGGGTGATAGAAAATTATATCCACATTATCTCCTGAACATTGTTGTGCGGAACTTTCTCGCACTTATTATCATCATTTTCCGAGGGAACATCAGAGTAGCAAATTTTAGGATGCTGGCAAAAAAAACAATTCCCGCTTATTTATGCTCCATGTTGCTTGAAGTTTGTGTAAATGCACATTTTTTTCAAAAAGTTGATTGACGACGGGGCGGTGTTTCCCCTACATTAGCGCCCGTTCCGGTAGCACAGGAACAACAATATGGTGAGGTGTCCGAGTGGCTGAAGGAGCACGCCTGGAAAGTGTGTATACGGCAACGTATCCGGGGTTCGAATCCCCGCCTCACCGCCATATTTTAAGAAGAGCTCGTACGCAAGTACGGGCTTTTTTTTCGCATGTTGCACAGCATGGCGGGTATGAGAAGCCCGGACCGGGGTTCGACTACTGGCGCAGCCAGTTGGACAGACTGAGAGCACAGCGAACAGGCTGCCCGCAGGGCGAGCGAAGCGAGTCAATCCCCGCCACACCGCCATATTTTAAGAAGAGCTCGTACGCAAGTAAGGGCTTTTTTTCGTATGTCGCACAGCCTGGCGGGGATATCGCCCCGCTCAAGGTTTCTGCTCCACTTATCGCTGGTAGCGGCATGCATGAGACTTATCATGCCGGATATCTTCAACAAATCACGCCAGATCCTCCGGTCCAGATTGCAGGTAATGACCTTCATAGCGGTTTACTCTTTCTCAAGCAACCAGCAGCGGAAGCCATCATCCATTGCCTAGTCCTGCGCAGTTTGCCCGCCAATACTCCCGGTTGTGCTGAGATATCAGCAAGCTGGTGGAGCATCGCTTTAATTTATTCCAGCGCGGCATTGCACCCGGTAATGATGCGCTTAAGCAAGGAATGCTGGCCAGGTGTTGTGAGTCCGGCAGCATCACGAATGGTGTGTAATACAGGGGTGTAAGCATCGATCGATTTCGTCGATCGATTACGTAAAAATTGATCTGCAAAATGAATTATCCCGCATGATTGTCCCTGTGCCACAATCTCTAAAACGAATTTAACTGATTGTTTATAAATCTAATTCCTGTCTTATTTAGGAGCGAACACCTTTTGTCCTGGAAGCTCGGCAGGGAAATAGCATAAAGGATGATGTGATGAAGAGATGCGCACGGTGTAATAAGAAAAGGAGCGTCTTTGAATAGTGGCTCTCACTCGATAAAGAATTCTGCGACGAGTGCTTATTTGATATTGACGAGGAAATCAGGGAAAGGCAAATACTCCCCGTCAGACGTCTGAAAGATGATCCAGCCCGCAATACAAATCGGAAGTCTTCCCCTTGATTTTTATCATCATTTTATAGATACGATTATGATAAATTTCACCTTGTTTTTTATATCACCCTGACTGTAAATGAGATTGAGTACTGTAACAGCACACGTTTCTCTTAAGAGCAGGTACATGCCAGAGTGAAGGGTTGACAATGCTCTTCAGAAGAATATGTCGGTATGGCAAGCAAGGATACACATAAATGGTAAAGTTTCTGCGAAATGGACCCGCAGTTGTTGTTCTGGCATTTATATTATGGGGCCTGATCCCATTGTTTTATCAATATCTATCTGGCGGAGCCCTCGCTGAAATTTTGATGTATAGAGTTTTCTGGTCTATACCTCTATTACTGCCAATAAGATTATTATTCCGTAAGAGAACGTTTTTTCGCGATTTACTGAAAGATAAAACCTCCTTCATATCCTGCATGATAGCAGGCTTGCTAATGGTAATTTCGTGGTCAGCTTTTATTTATGCATTAACAAATCATAAGGTACTCGACGCCAGTCTGGGATATTTTATCAACCCACTTATTGTCATTTGCCTTGGCTGTATTTTTCTTAAAGAAAAACCATCATTATTTCAATTTATAGCAGTAATATCCGGCGTATGTGGTCTTGGCTATCAGATTATTTCCGCAAACAGTTTTCCTTCACTAGCGTTAATCATGGGGTTTTCATTTGCATTGTACGGACTGGCGCGAAAATTTATCCATTACGATGCAATAACCTCAATCACGCTTGAAACATTCTGGGCTCTACCTGTTGCTCTTTTCATCTTTATCTATACTGGCTCGAGTATAACTACATCATCTGACATCTCTCTGTTCCTTTATATATTAACCGCTCCCGTTACAGTAATTCCGTTAGTGTTATTTGCAGTAGCGTTAAATCGTACATCTCTTATTGTGACAGGTCTTGCTCAGTATATAGAACCATCTTTGCAATTTCTCATTGCCATACTTATATTTGGAGAAGTTATTAATTACTCCGAGCTATTTTGTTTTTCAGCGGTATGGTTTGGATTGTTGCTATGTATATTTGAGAGTCTTTACTATCATTACCGACGTAATCCTCCACGGTCTGAAAGTAATCATCCTGCAGGCACTTTACGGTGATGTACATGCAGAATATAAAACTCATTACGCTTATTCGTTTCCCTGGAGCACGCGCTCAGGTATGAATGAGTAAACAATTCGAGTTTATTTATTCAAGATTACCACGTCATTTAGGTACACAGGACAGTTGACTGCATGTTCATGGTTAAAGCCGGACAAAAAAATTTTTCCGATACCTTTATACAGATTGGCACTGTTCATCACCGGTGAATCCCCCGGAACACTGCCGCACTGCAACCAGGCATCGAGCTAGTGCATTTCTCTGAGAACGTGAGTGACCAGAGAATGTTGCGGCCGATCGGTAAAGTCTCTGTATCCGGAAATATTCTTAACGGCAGTACCCTATTCGTGCGTCAGCCAGCGAATCAGGTTCCCCTTGGTATTGTTTTGCGGGCCTGTTTCATAACCATACAATGCAAACTCCTTTTCAGTACAAAAGGTTACCAAAAATATACTGGGCATTATATCTGGAAAGAAAGTCAGGAATGTGTATATCCCAATTTAAGTTATTCAATTTGACAATAATCCACGAAAACCGGCGTATTGCGCGGGAATACAGCCAATTGTGATAGCTGTCATCGTTCAAAATTTGTCCTGACGTTCAAAGTCGTGCGTTTTCCAAACACCCATGGCTCGCTGAATCACATGATTTACTTCGTTATGTGGTTGACAAGTCAACCTACCAGTTTACTCAATGAACATCGGTATGTTTGTAAAGTATACTTTGTTTAACAAATATATATGTTCTTCTCTGTAGAATGAAAAAAATTAGTTTTCATCAGGATATGCGAACGAGAGAGCGCCTAATGATTATCAACAAAACTGGCATGTCAGACATGAATTTATTTTCAAAATGTTTCGCATTAACAAAACAGCGTCAGAGATTCCAGTATTTACACCTTGCACGTAAATAAATTTAAACACCCTGAATTAATAATGATACTTATGAAAAATACATCATATCTAAGTTTCTTTAACCAAATTCTATTGGCACGTGGCCCTTTGCATAGCAAATGGAAGAACAAAAAATTTCGACTCATGTATCTTTTACGATCTATGATAAGCCCTGTCTCCAGTATTCGGTATTATCAAGAATTACATTCCCTTAAATCAATTGATAAGATTCTGGAGATGCAACCTACGTTACCAGCCAAAATTCATCGTCCCTATTTACATAAAGGAGGGCTGGCATGGAATCGAAGGAAAAACATTATTGGTCACTACCGTTTTGTCCAGAGTTTACCAGTGAAACACCAGGCGTTATTATTACCCGACAGAGATGTGCTATTGGTCCATTTCACCGGAAAAAATGGTGAGGATTTTGATATTCACTGTTCTTCAGGCGGTTTTGATCGTGAAGGAGAACTGATGTTATCTCTGAGTTTTAACAACACCCCGGTGGCCCGATTGTCCTTCTCGGTTATCCCGTCAAAAAAAGGACATTGTGCATTTATTGGCGGTCTGCAGGGGGCACCAAAAAATATTGGCCCAGACATTATTCGTGACGCTACTAAAGCCTGCTATGGACTATTCCCTAAGCGGATCGTTTTTGAGGTTCTTTGTTCATTGATGCGTTGCTGTGATATCACTAATATTTTAGCAGTTAGTGAACAGAGCCATGTTTTCAGGCAATGGCGATACCGGTACAAGAAACGTAAATACTTTGTTGCCCTGTACAGTGATTTTTGGGAATCAGTTGCTGGTCGTCCATACGGTAATTGGTATAAGTTGCCAATTTATGTAGAGCGTAAGTCATTTAATGAGCTTGCCAGTAAAAAACGCGCGGAATACCGGAGACGGTATGACCTGTTGGATCATATTAATGAGGAAATCATGATTCTTCTGCAAAATCAGATGTAACATAATGTCGTAACTCAGCTCAGAAACTGGCTGATGAATGCGACATCTCGATAAAAGCGTAGCTATCGTTCCGCGTTGGCGAACCATTACACGAACGTCCGCTGAGTGCTGTGAGCTCAACGGGTCGCTGATCCGCGAGACGCATTCATCACTGGATAAACGCATGAGTCTAAAATAAGGTGTTCTCTATTCCACAGTTCATAAATCAAACTTTTGACATATCTCAAGTCAGGCAAGGTTCCCCCTCGACTTCAGATATCCTGGTTTGTACTCGTTTTCGATGTTCTATTTCATCAGAGCATACTATTTCAATTTCTAAAATTTACTTAATAACACACAAATAACAAAGCCCGGTTTCCCGGGCCTTGAAGACGGAGTACTTATCAGTTGTAAGCGTTGAGCGTCCGCTGACAGAGCGCAGAGCGGACGCAATCGTCTTTATTGAAACGAACAATCCCAACCATATCATCTTCTTCGAAACGGGCCAGCGCATCGCTAAGCCCTGAGCGAACGTGAGCTGGAAGATCGCACTGGGTCACATCCCCATTCACAATCACCGTCACATTCTCCCCGAGGCGGGTCAAAAACATCTTCATTTGCGCAGCAGTGACGTTCTGAGCCTCGTCAAGAATGACCACTGCATTTTCAAATGTACGTCCACGCATATAGGCGAAAGGCGCGATTTCCACCTTACCAATCTCAGGTCGCAGGCAATATTGCATGAAGGAGGCTCCCAGCCGTTTCACCAGCACGTCATACACGGGGCGAAAATAAGGAGCGAACTTCTCGGAAACATCTCCAGGTAAGAAGCCGAGGTCTTCATCAGCTTGCAGAACTGGACGGGTTACAATGATCCGGTCCACGTCTTTGTGGATCAGAGCCTCTGCAGCTTTTGCCGCGCTGATCCAGGTTTTACCACACCCGGCTTCACCGGTGGCGAAGATCAGCTGTTTACTCTCGATAGCATTCAGGTAGTGCGCCTGAGCTTCATTCCGCGCCGTGATTGGCGTGGCGTCGCGACTGTCACGCGCCATACCGATCGCTTCTACGCCGCCCATCTGCACAAGCGAGGTGACCGATTCATCTTCACGTTGCTTATGACTACGCGAATCCCGCCTCAGCACACGTTTTGCTTCACGACGAGCTTTGATCACTGCTTTTTGTCTTCCCATGGATAGCACCTTGAGTTGTAGGTATACATCACACGCGCCGTTGGCGGCACGATTATGCGCACGAACATCTGAGGGTTGGCTTCCTTGTAAGCCATTGCTTGCTTTCGGATAAGACGCCACACACGGCTACGCGCACCGTACAGGGCGTCAGTAACAAGGATAAGAAGTGAATGAGAGAGAGATTTATCGGTGACGAGGTGGCTACCGGAAGAGAAACGTCCGCGTAAGGTACTGCTGTTACTGTGAAAAACGTGTCCAGTACAGGACTTTTCCATTCGCGATCTCCATAGTGAATGACTATCACCGCCGGGAACTACCGCTATTACTTATAATTACATCATAACCTTTCGCTAATGCAACAATATTTTTACTTATTGTTAACTTAAATTCTATCTTATCACCAGAGACAGTCTCTTGCAGAGAGATGACAGAATTATTTCAGTCGCATACCGATCATAAAAAATAGTTTGTTCCTTCATCAAGATGTCAGGAAAAACCCCGCTGTACTGCGGGGCATCATCATCAGGCTTCGAGCAGAGACTGTCCCAGATAATTGTCTGAAGTTTTAACGCCCGGCAAAGCAAAGAAATATCCCCCGCCAATCGGTTTGACATACTCTTCGAGCGCTTCACCATTCAGACGTTTCTGCACCGCCAAAAATCCTTTTTCCAGATCGTGTTGATAGCAAACAAACAACAGCCCCATATCCAGTTGACCGGAATTAGTCACACCGAGCGAATAACTGTAGCCACGACGCATCATCAGGCTCGAGTCGGTCTCTTTCGTGCGCGGGTTTGCCAGGCGGATATGACTGTCGAGCGCAATCACCTCACCTTCAGGATCACTGGCATAGTCAGGCACATCATGCTCATGCTGCATACCCAGCGGCGCGCCGGTGTGTTTATCACGACCAAAAATCGTTTGCTGCTCTTTCAGCGGCGTACGATCCCAGAACTCAACGCGGAACTGAATGAGCCTGACGGCCTGATAACTGCCACCTTGCGCCCAGGCAGGTTCGCCCTGCCCATCCGTCACCCACACCACGTCTTGCATCAACTTCGCATCCGTAGCGTCCGGATTCGCGGTGCCGTCTTTAAAGCCAAGCAGGTTGACCGGGGTCTCTTTGCCTTTGCTCCGCGCGGCGTGGTCAGAAATAAACCCTTCACGTTTCCAGCGCACGCTGAGGAGATCGGGCGTATGTTTAATAATATCGCGCAACGCGTGGATGACCGTGTCCTGGGTGTTGGCACAAATCTGCAGCAGCAAATCGCCATGGCACAGCGCCGCATCCAGCGAATCATTCGGGAAGCGGGTCATTTTTTGCAGCTTTTTCGGCATCTGCGATTTCAGGCCATAACGTTCATCGAACAACGATGAACCAACCGACAACGTCATCGTCAGGTTGTCTGGCGCAATGTATGCGCCGAGGATACCTGAATCCATAGGAGGGAGACGCGGATTGGGCGTATCCGGTGCCGGTCCACCGGTGGTCAGAAACGCAAATCGGCTAGTCAACAACCGGAATAAACGCTCAAGATCGGCCTTATCGCTGGCGAGAACATCGAATGCCACCAGCATCATTGATGCCTGCTGCGGCGTCAGGATCCCCGCCTGATGCTGACCATAAAACGGCTGCGTTTCACTACGCGCATCCGGAGACAGCGTTCCCGGCGCGCTTTGTGGTTTTTGCGCGTGGGCAACCGGACACCCACCCGCCAGCGCCAGCGCCCCACCCAGGGCGCCCATCCCTTTCAGTAAACGTCGGCGTGACGGTTCGCTCACGCCGTTTTCATTATCTTGCTGCATAGTGCTTAATCCAGACCCAGAACACCGCGTAATTGCGACAAGTCTTCCGCCAGCGTCGTGATTGGCCCTTTCAGCGCATGACGATCGGCATCAGTCAGTTTGTCATAGGTTTCAAAACCGTCTTTGGTACGGTACTTGCTCAGAATGGTATCAACCTTTTTGAAGTTCGCATCCACCTTCGCCAGCAGCTCAGCATTGGATTTTTGCAACTGAGGACGTAGGAGATCGACAATTTTCTGCGCGCCATCGACGTTGGCCTGGAAATCCCACAGATCGGTATGGCTGTAGCGATCTTCTTCCCCACTGATTTTGCTGGCAGCAACTTCTTCAATCAGTCCTGCTGCCCCGCCAACAACTTTTGACGGTGGGAAAGCCAGCTCGCTAATACGCGTTTGCAGGTCAAGAACATCGCTATTTAATTGGTCGGCGTACTGATCCATACCTTTGGTGGTATTGTCGCCAAACAGCGCTTTCTCCAGGCGGTGGAAGCCGGTGAATTTAGGATCGGCGGCTTTTTGCTCATAATCATCTTCACGCGCATCGATGCTGCCGTCGAGATCGGAGAACAGTTCAGCAATCGGTTCAATACGCTCATAATGCTGACGGGTTGGCGCATACAGCGATTTCGCTTTTTCCAGATCGCCTGCTTTAATCGCATCAGTGAAGGCTTTAGTGCCCGCAACCAACTGCGCGGTTTCAGCTGTCACATAAGCTTTATATTCGGTAATCGCGCCGCTCAGACTCAGCAGAGCATCGCTCTGTGCGGCATCCGCCGTTGCGCTGCCTTTTACGATCAGTTTGCCTTTCGGGTTAGTCAACAGACCGCAGGTCATATCATATTCGCCAGGCTGCAGGTTAGCGGTCATTTTCTGGCTAAAGCCTGGTGCAATGTTTTCGCGCTCTTCAACCACCATAACGCCTTTAAGAATTTCCCACTCCAGCGCTTTCTGGCTGTGGTTCTGGATGATGAACTGCGTTTTCCCGGCGTTAACCGTGATCGTCATCGGTTCACACTGTTTGTCGTTAACCGTGACTTTCACCTGCGGAATATCGGCGGCTTGTGCAGAAAAAGCGGATGCAAACAGCGCGGCAATACCCAACTGCAGCGCACTACGGCGAAAATTAAACGTCATAACCTATCCCTATAAATAAGTATGTTGTAACTAAAAAGTATTCTGCATCGCGTTTTTATCAAGGTGCGGTACGCGATGCCGTAGTGCCTGAACGCGGCGGTAGTGCAAACATAATCAACGCCGGAATCAGGTAGATAAACCAGACAGCGACTTCACTAACGCTTGGCGCTTCCTGATAGCCGAAAATACCTTCCATCAATGTGCCAAACAGCGAATGCGTCGACAGCACACTGCTCAGGTCAAACGCCACATCCTGAAAATGATTCCACAACCCAGCTTCGTGGAAAGCGCGGATCGCCCCAGCGGCAAGACCGGCAGCTACCAGCAAAATGAACAGGCTGGTCCATTTAAAGAATGCCCCGAGGTTGAGGCGAATGCCGCCGAGGTAAATCAGGTATCCCAGCACTACTGCGGTAGCCAGTCCCAGCATCGCGCCTAACGGCGGCCAGATGCCTACATCCTGCTGGAATGCCGCCAGCAGGAAGAACACCGATTCCAGCCCTTCTCGCGCAACAGCAAAAAAGACCATCATCACCAGCGCCCAGCCGTGATGATTACCGCGTTGCAACGCGTTATCGACAGCCTGTTCAAGCTGGACTTTGACGTTGCGGGAAACTTTACGCATCCAGAACACCATCCAGGTGAGGATCACCACGGCAATGACCGCCACGATGCCTTCAAACAGCTCCTGTTCTTTTTGCGGAAATTCCCCGGTGGTTTCGTTGATGAAAATCCCTAACGCCAGGCATAACGCCACCGCCAGCAGAACACCAATCCACATCACACCAATCCATCGACCACGCTGAGTCCGTTTCAGGTAGCTGGCAATCAGGCTGACAATCAGCGCGGCCTCTAACCCTTCGCGCAACATAATTAGAAATGGAACAAACATGCGAAGAACCCTTAAACGTTATTCTCGGTCAATTGATGAAAAGAAAAGTAAATTACAGTGATAGTGATTATCATTACAGCAAAGAAAAACTCAAGCAGAATGTTTTGAGAATGATGACTTAATGTAAACAGTTAGGCGGGTAATGGTTATGCAGGTTTGCGGGGGCGCAATAAAAAGCCCGCGCACGGCGGGCTTCAGGGACAGGAGATAAATTATTCTGCCTGTAAACGCGATGGCGGAGCTGAGTGATAATGCGCGTCAGCCTCGGCAAAACGTTGCTGCATAGCAGTTGAAGGTGCTTTCCCCAACAGGCTGAAGACCACAATACCGATGCTGCCGAAAACAAAGCCCGGGATGATTTCATACAGACCCAGCCAGGCGAACTGCTTCCAGACGATTACCGTCACCGCACCGATGATCATCCCTGCCAGCGCGCCGTTGCGGGTCATACGCGACCACATTACCGAGAACAGAACCACCGGGCCAAACGCCGCGCCGAAGCCCGCCCAGGCGTAGCTTACCAGGCCCAGCACGCGGTTCTCCGGGTTCGCCGCCAGCGCGATAGACACCAGCGCCACGACCAGCACCATGATGCGGCCAATCCATACCAGCTCTTTCTGGCTGGCATTTTTACGCAGGAATGCTTTGTACAAGTCTTCGGTGATTGCGCTGGAGCACACCAGCAGCTGGCAGCTCAGGGTCGACATAACCGCAGCGAGGATCGCAGACAGCAGAATACCGGCAATCCACGGGTTAAACAGGATTTGCGCCAGTTCAATAAACACACGCTCGGCATTCTGGTTAACGGCACCAGCAAGCTGTGGGTTGTTGTTAAAGTAAGCAATACCAAAGAAGCCCACAGCCACGGCACCTGCCAGACACAGGATCATCCAGGCCATGCTAATGCGGCGAGCATGAACGATGCTATGGTGGGAATCTGCAGCCATAAAGCGCGCCAGAATATGCGGCTGACCAAAGTAGCCCAGACCCCAGCCCATCAGGGAAATGATGGCAACAAAATTCAGCCCTTTGAACATGTCCACGTTCTCAATGCTCTTTTGTTTAATCACTTCCAGCGAATCCTCGAACCCACCCACACCAATAATAACCATCACCGGCGTCAGGATCAGAGCAAAGATCATCAGGCTGGCCTGGACGGTATCGGTCCAGCTTACTGCCAGGAAACCACCGATAAAGGTGTAAATGATCGTCGCGGCCGCGCCCGCCCACAGTGCTGTTTCGTAGCTCATGCCAAAGGTACTTTCAAACAGACGCGCCCCTGCCACAATCCCTGAAGCACAATAGATGGTGAAAAACAGCAAAATAACCAGCGCGGAGATAATACGCAGAATTCGACTTTTATCTTCAAAGCGACCGGTAAAGTAATCCGGTAACGTCAGCGCATTGTTATTGTATTCGGTGTGTACGCGTAAACGTCCGGCCACCAGCTTCCAGTTGATCCAGGCGCCCAAAATAAGGCCGATGGCGATCCAGCTTTCTGAAATGCCCGACAGGAAAATTGCGCCAGGCAGACCCATCAGCAACCAGCCGCTCATGTCAGATGCCCCAGCGGATAACGCGGTCACGAACGGACCCAGACTGCGTCCCCCCAGAATGTAATCGTCAAAGTTTTTGGTTGAACGCCATGCAATAAACCCTATCAATATCATGCCGAAAATATAGACACAGAATGTCACTAACATCGGTGTGCTAATAGCCATCAAAACTCTCCAAAATTATGTATCAGCAATGCCGTGGCTTGCCGTTTTATTACCCTGCCGGAACGTGGCAAAGATATCTATGTTGACCAGGGCGACCGTATCCTGCCGGAAGCGATGGTTATTCACAATCGATTTAACACACCATTTACATCAAATTTGATCCAGAGTAGATAGCATTTTTCTGTAGGTTGCACTCTCTCACATTTTTTTCGGTTGCACCTTTTAAAAGTGTTAACTACCGCAGAGAAAAAGATTCTGTAATTTTTACAGCCCACATCATAAGACTCATATTTATTAACATCTCATTCATTTCCAAGCTTGCAAACCAAGTCACATTTAACACGGTTGCACAAAGTTGCAACATAGTGGATATTTCTCGGTAACTATCAGACCCGTATTTCAGTACAACAGGAGTAAACGGCATGGGAACCACCACGATGGGGGTTAAGCTGGATGACGCCACTCGCGAGCGTATTAAAACAGCAGCATCACGAATCGATCGCACGCCACATTGGCTGATCAAACAAGCCATCTTTAATTATCTCGAAAGACTGGAAAATAACGACGCGCTTCCTGAACTACCGGCCCTGCTGGCGGGTGCCGCGAATGAGGGTGAGGAGTCAACCACGCCGCAGAATGAAGCGCATCAGCCTTTCCTGGAATTTGCCGAACAGATCCTGCCGCAGTCAGTTTCCCGCGCAGCAATCACCGCCGCGTACCGCCGCGCCGAAACCGATGCAGTGCCGATGCTGATGGAGCAGGCTCGTCTGCCGCAACCCATCGCTGAGCAAGCGCACAAGCTGGCGTACAGCCTGGCCGACAAACTGCGTAACCAGAAGACCGCCAGCGGCCGCGCCGGGATGGTACAAGGTTTATTGCAGGAATTCTCCCTTTCTTCACAGGAAGGCGTCGCACTGATGTGTCTGGCGGAAGCCTTGCTGCGTATTCCTGATAAGGCAACCCGCGATGCGTTAATCCGCGACAAAATCAGCAACGGCAACTGGCAGTCGCACATTGGACGCAGTCCGTCACTTTTCGTCAACGCGGCGACCTGGGGGCTGTTGTTTACCGGTCGTCTGGTTTCTACGCATAATGAAGCCAGCCTTTCACGCTCACTCAACCGTATTATCGGCAAGAGCGGTGAACCACTGGTGCGTAAAGGCGTCGACATGGCAATGCGCTTGATGGGCGAGCAGTTCGTCACCGGAGAGACTATCGCCGAAGCGCTGGCTAACGCGCGTAAACTGGAAGAAAAAGGTTTCCGCTACTCTTATGACATGCTGGGTGAAGCGGCTCTAACCGCCGCTGATGCCCAGGCTTATATGGTTTCGTACCAACAGGCAATCCACGCCATTGGTAAAGCCTCAAATGGTCGCGGCATCTATGAAGGGCCAGGTATTTCTATCAAGCTGTCGGCGTTGCATCCGCGTTATAGCCGCGCGCAGTATGACCGCGTGATGGATGAACTCTATCCGCGTCTGAAGTCGCTTACTCTGCTGGCCCGCCAGTACGACATCGGTATCAATATCGATGCTGAAGAGGCAGACCGACTGGAGATCTCCCTCGATCTGCTGGAAAAACTGTGTTTTGAACCTGAACTGGCGGGCTGGAACGGTATCGGCTTTGTTATTCAAGCCTACCAGAAGCGCTGCCCGTATGTTATCGACTACCTGATTGACCTCGCCACGCGCAGCCGCCGTCGCCTGATGATCCGCCTGGTTAAGGGCGCCTACTGGGATAGCGAAATCAAACGTGCGCAAATGGACGGTCTGGAAGGTTATCCGGTCTATACCCGTAAGGTGTACACCGACGTTTCCTATCTGGCCTGTGCGAAAAAGCTGCTTGCGGTACCGAATCTGATCTACCCGCAGTTCGCCACCCACAACGCCCATACGTTGGCGGCGATTTATCAATTAGCCGGTCAAAACTACTATCCGGGTCAGTACGAGTTCCAGTGCCTGCACGGTATGGGCGAACCGCTATATGAGCAGGTCACCGGTAAAGTTGCCGATGGCAAACTGAACCGTCCATGCCGCATTTATGCACCGGTAGGCACGCATGAAACGCTGCTTGCGTATCTGGTGCGTCGTCTGCTGGAAAACGGCGCCAACACTTCATTCGTCAACCGCATTGCAGACACTACCCTGCCGCTGGATGAACTGGTAGCCTGCCCGGTCGAAGCCGTTGAAAAACTGGCGCAGCAGGAAGGCCAGGCTGGTCTGCCACATCCGAAGATTGCCCTGCCGCGTGACCTGTACGGTAAAGGCCGCGAAAACTCAGGCGGACTGGATTTAGCTAACGAACATCGTCTGGCCTCGCTGTCCTCCGCCCTGCTCAACAGCGCGCTGCAAAAATGGCACGCTAAGCCAATACTCGAACATCCGGTTGCTGACGGTGAAATGACGCCAGTCGTCAACCCGGCCGAACCGAAAGATATTGTCGGTTACGTGCGTGAAGCGACTCACAGCGAAGTGGAACAGGCATTGCAGAACGCAGTAAATAACGCGCCGATCTGGTTCGCCACACCGCCACAAGAGCGCGCCGCTATTTTGCATCGCGCCGCCGTTCTAATGGAAGGCCAGATGCAGCAATTGATTGGCATTCTGGTGCGCGAAGCAGGTAAAACCTTCAGCAACGCCATTGCGGAAGTGCGCGAAGCGGTAGACTTCCTGCACTATTATGCCGGTCAGGTCCGCGATGACTTCGATAATGAAACCCATCGTCCGTTAGGGCCTGTAGTCTGTATCAGCCCCTGGAACTTCCCGCTGGCTATTTTCTCCGGGCAGATTGCCGCCGCGCTGGCGGCGGGCAACAGCGTACTGGCAAAACCCGCGGAACAAACCCCGCTGATTGCCGCCCAGGGTATTGCCATTTTACTCGAAGCAGGTGTACCGCCAGGCGTGGTGCAACTGTTGCCTGGTCAGGGCGAAACGGTCGGGGCGCAGCTCACTTCCGATGAGCGCGTACGCGGCGTCATGTTTACTGGCTCAACGGAAGTTGCCACGCTGTTGCAACGCAATATCGCGACCCGCCTGGATGCTCAGGGACGTCCAATCCCGCTTATCGCCGAAACCGGCGGGATGAACGCCATGATCGTCGACTCCTCCGCACTGACGGAACAGGTGGTGGTCGACGTCCTGGCTTCTGCCTTTGACAGCGCCGGGCAGCGCTGCTCTGCGCTTCGCGTCCTGTGTCTGCAGGACGATGTAGCCGACCATACGCTGAAAATGCTGCGCGGCGCGATGGCGGAATGCCGCATGGGTAACCCGGGCCGCCTGACCACCGATATTGGACCGGTTATCGATGAAGAAGCCAAAGCCAATATTGAGCGCCATATTCAGGCCATGCGCGCCAAAGGGCGTCCGGTGTTCCAGGCCGTGCGCGAAAATAGCGACGATGCGCGGGAATGGCAAACCGGTACCTTTATCGCCCCGACGCTTATTGAGCTGGAAAGCTTCGATGAATTACAAAAAGAGGTGTTTGGTCCGGTACTGCACGTCGTGCGTTACACCCGTAATAATCTGGGCAGCCTGATTGAGCAAATTAATGCCTCCGGCTACGGTCTGACGCTGGGCGTACACACCCGTATCGATGAAACCATCGCCCAGGTCACGGGCTCAGCACATGTGGGGAACCTGTATGTTAACCGCAATATGGTCGGCGCCGTCGTCGGCGTGCAACCATTCGGTGGCGAAGGCTTGTCAGGAACCGGGCCAAAAGCGGGTGGGCCGCTGTATCTGTACCGCCTGCTGGCAAACCGACCGGAAAATGCGTTAGGCATTACCCTTGCCCGCCAGGATGCAGACTACCCGGTCGATGCGCAGCTTAAAGCCGCACTGGTTCAACCACTGGAAGCGCTCAGCGAATGGGCAACCGACCGTCCAGCACTGCGTGCGCTCTGCCAGCAGTTTGGCGAACTGGCGCAGGCCGGAACGCAACGCCTGCTGCCAGGACCCACCGGCGAGCGCAATACCTGGACGCTGTTGCCGCGCGAACGCGTGCTGTGTATCGCCGATGATGAGCAGGATGCACTGGTACAGGTTGCCGCTGTAACTTCCGTTGGTAGCTTAATCCTGTGGCCAGATGATACGTTCCATCGCGACCTGGCAAAACGCCTGCCAGCCGCGGTCTCCGGGCGCATTCAGTTTGCCAAAGCGGACAACATCGCCACGCAGCCGTTTGATGCCGTTATTTTCCACGGCGATTCCGATCAGCTTCGCGCACTGTGTGAAGCAGTGGCGGCCCGCGAAGGGGCGATTGTGTCGGTCCAGGGCTTTGCCCGTGGCGAGAGCAATATTCTGCTGGAGAGGCTGTACATTGAACGCTCCCTGAGCGTCAATACCGCCGCAGCTGGCGGGAACGCCAGCCTGATGACAATCGGCTAAGGTTGTGGTTAATTAAGGCTCCGGTAACGGGGCCTTTTTTTATGAAGCCAGAGGGAAGCATGAAACGAATCGTACTGACATGTGTAGCGCTGCTGCTGAGCGGCCAGGCGCTGGCGGATGACTGCGCCAACGCGAACACGCAGATTGAGATGAACACCTGTGCGGCTGAGCAGTATAAGGCGGCCGACGCCAAACTTAATGAAACTTATCAGAATGCGCTGAAGCGCGCCGCTCCAACCCAGCGCGATTTACTGAAAAAAGCGCAAATATCCTGGATAACTTTGCGCGATGCGGACTGTGCATTACTCAGTTCTGGCACCGAAGGCGGTAGCGTTCAGGCGATGATTACCAGCCAGTGCCTGACGGATAAGACCAACGAGCGCGAAGCGTTTCTCGCCTCGCTCTTGCAGTGTGAAGAAGGCGATTTAAGCTGCCCTTTACCACCGGCCAGTTAACGCACGCGGATCCCTTCAATAATCATCCGCTGTACGCTCTCGACCGTTTGGTTAAAAAAGGCTTCATCACGCAGCGTTGCGCCTGTCACCGCCTCTACCTGTGGGGCAAAGTCGGCGTAGTGCTGAGTTGAAGCCCAAATCATAAAAATCAGATGATGCGGATCGACCGGAGCCAGTTTTCCGCTTTTGATCCAACCGGCAATCAGCGCGGATTTCTCATCAATTAGCGTTTTGAGATCCCCCTCCAATTCAGCCATCAATAAAGGCGCTCCGGCCAGCATCTCCATACAAAACAGCCGTGATGCCTGAGGGTAATCGCGCGACACTTCCAGCTTAAGGCGAATGTATTCTTTAATGGCCACCAGCGGCGCAAAGTCTTCGCGAAAAGCTTTTAATGGAGCCAGCCAGATGTCGAGGATCTGCCGTAAAACGGCAATATAAAGCACCTCTTTTGACGGGTAGTAATAAAGTAAATTGGTTTTTGACACGCCAGCCTGTTCTGCCACCTGTTCCAGGCGCGTGCCGTGGATCCCATATTGGGAGAAGATATTTAATGCCGCGGTTAATATGGCCTGGCGTTTTGCACTGACGGCCTGCGAACGCTTACCTGTTTTTTTCTCTGCGCGTTGGACCATGCGCCCTCTCCTTCTTGTGAGGGCATCAGCATACCAAATCACGCGGTGAATGGTTAAATTAAAGCGATTCCGGAGGCGCCTCTTGCGGCTGCGCTTTTTTCTTTTTGAACTTCAGCTCGCTGACCAGCACGCCAACAATAATGAATGCCGCGCCAAGCAATGCAAGTAGCGGTAAGCGTTCACCCGCCAGACGGCCAAAGATCCCCGCCCACACCGGCTCACCGGTATAAATAACCGTCGCGCGCGTCGGCGAAACGCTACGCTGCGCCCAGTTCATGGTGACCTGAATAATCGCGCTGAAAATCCCCAGCCCCAGCGCCACCACCAGCAATCCGGTAGACATTGGCGGTACGGCCTCTCCGGCTGGTCCCATCGCAATAAACGCCACTATCGAAGCAGTTGCCAGTTGCACTACCGTTACCCGCCGTACATCCACTTTTCCCGCCCACGCGCTAATCAGGATAATTTCTGCCGCAATCGCCACCGCACCGGCGAGCGTGATCCACTCGCCTTCGCCTAAAGCCAGTAAATTACCTCCCGGTCCGGCAAGAAAAATCAATCCGATAAAGGCCAGTACAATACCGACGCACGGCATCAGTCCAGGCATGCGCCCCAGACACAGCCATTGTAAAAGCGGTACCAACGGAACGTACATCGCGGTAATAAACGCCGATTTACTGCTGGGAATAAACTGTAGCCCCCAGGTTTGCAGGCTATAACCCAGCGCAATGGCGATACCGATTGCAACCCCTGCTTTGACTTCCAGCCATGTCAGCTTATGCAGTGTGTGTAACGACAAAAGCGCGACCGCCAGTGCGGCAGTGGCAAAACGCACACCGACAAAGAAAAAAGGCCCGCTCAGGGTAACGGCATATTGCACCGCCAGAAACGTGCCACCCCAGAACATGGTGATCACAATGAGGATCGCTTCCTGAGGTTTAACAGAAAAGGAATAACGAGAGAGTAATGACATGAGACACCCGATTAACTGAATGTCATTAGTCTGCGTTGCGTTTTGTTACAGTTCAACCTTGCAGACAAAAAAAACCGCCGGAAGGATCCGGCGGCGGTGGCTACGTAACGTCTGTCTCTGACGCTCAGGCGTCACGACATATCTGACAGATAGCCCGACAATTACGATTTGTTGTTGCCGTGGCTATTTTTGCCCCCTTTTTTGCCTGCCTCTGAAGCGCGTTGCGGGTCATTCTTAAAGTTGCCCCCGCTGTGCTGGCCACCTTTTCGACCTGCTTCTGATGCTCTTTCGCGGTCTTCCGCAAAGTTGCCGGAACCGCCCCGATGGTTTGCCATTACTGACCTCCGTCATTGATTAGACATCATATTGCATAGGTACTGAGGAGTGATACCTCACGCAGCGTTACGGGCGAGGCCCTGAAAATAACTGCGTGGGATTAAGCATAGTGAAGCGTGGACTGGGCAGACGCTAACTGTAATATCCTGCAACAGGATCAGGAGTGCCAAAGAAATAATCACCTTAAGAAATCAATAAGTCTTTCTTATGACTACCGAATTCAACCCAGTTAAATATGTATCATTTTGCTACAAAGCAGGTTGTTATAAAAATTGTTATAAATCAAAGAAGTGATTGTGAAATTTGCACTCCTGACAGTACGTCATATCTTTAAAGGTAGGTAGCGAGTCGCTACGGACACGGTTAACTCGAGGAGTAGTGTAAAATGGCAAAAGTTCTGGTGCTTTATTATTCCATGTACGGACACATTGAAACTATGGCCCATGCAGTCGCAGAAGGCGCAAATAAGGTAGATGGCGCGGAAGTGATTATTAAGCGCGTACCAGAGACCATGCAGCCTGAGATTTTCCTTAAGGCTGGCGGCAAAACACAAAACGCACCAGTCGCAACCCCGCAAGAACTGGCTGATTACGACGCCATCATTTTTGGTACCCCCACGCGCTTTGGCAATATGTCCGGTCAGATGCGTACCTTCCTCGACCAGACTGGCGGGCTGTGGGCCTCTGGTGGTCTGTACGGCAAACTCGCCAGCGTATTCAGCTCAACGGGAACCGGCGGCGGTCAGGAACAAACCATTACCTCAACCTGGACTACGCTTGCCCACCATGGGATGGTGATTGTGCCTATCGGTTACGCGGCGCAAGAGCTGTTTGATGTCTCTCAAGTTCGCGGCGGTACCCCTTACGGTGCAACCACCATTGCCGGAGGCGACGGCTCCCGCCAGCCAAGTCAGGAAGAATTATCTATCGCCCGCTATCAGGGTGAATATGTCGCAGGTCTGGCAGTAAAACTCAACGGCTAATCTTCAACAGGAGGATTCGAATGCCAACTCAAGAAGCGAAAGCCCATCGCGTCGGCGAATGGGCAAGTCTGCGCAATACATCGCCGGAAATAGCCGAAGCCATTTTTGAAGTCGCACATTATGACGAGAAACTGGCGGAAAAAATTTGGGAAGAAGGTAGCGATGAGGTACTCATCAAAGCCTTTGAAAAAACAGACAAAGATTCGCTCTTTTGGGGTGAACAGACTATCGAACGTAAAAACGTCTAGCGCTCAGACTCCCCCGCGAACACGGGGGAGTTTTTCTTTTATTTAGCCGCCTCATTCAGCACGCTGTCGAACTTATCTATCGGGCAAAAACCATCCGCATCTATCGGACATCCTTTCAGCTCAAGCGTTACGCGCTGCGCCGGGGATTTCAGCGTCAGAACGTCTGCATTACGCAACTGCAGCGAGCTCTGATACACATACTCGATTTTCATCAGATCACGATTTGCGTTGCTGTCATGCCAGCGCTGAAAGACAATCTTCCCGCCAATCGGCGTACGCTCGTTCTGATCGTGAAGCTGGTATGGTTTGAAATCCAGCGCGGTGAGCAGCGAAGCGATGTTTGAGTCATGTCCCACCAGCACGGTTATTTTCGGTGCTTTCGCGCGTTCAGTAACCAGCGCATTATCAATATATTTCACCAGAGGTTTGGCGACGTTCTGCGCCACTTCCGGGGAGGTGAACAGGCTGTCCTGATAGCCATTTTTCAGCTTCGACAGAACCTTCCACTGCTGATCCGATTTAATCTCGCCCCAGGCAACCTTGTCCATCGGGAAGCCTTCGTAATACTGCAGCGTGAAGGCATCGACCAGCGAATTCCCCACCTTCAGCGGCCCCGATACGCCTGGCTCCTGCTGATATTTCGCGCTGAACGTATCTTTGGCATCGGTCAGGGAACACTGCTGTTTTTCTTTACAGGATGGAGAGTCTTTGTAGTCGGTCATTTGCTCAAGCAACTGATAGCTATCGTTGAGTTGCATTTTACTACGCTCTTTCTCCATGGCCTGAACGGCCTGCTGGCTGAAGGTGGCGGAATCATCGGTGATCACCGGATTAAAGGTAGGATCCATGGTGCCCATTTTTTCCTGATGATGGACCGGAACATCGCAACCAGGGAAAGCGCCGGTGACAAAGAACTGCGCCGTAGCAACAGTGCGCTGCAGGCTGTTAGCATAGGTATAAACCGTATCCGGTGCCGGACATTCGCCCGATTTCACCATCCCCTGCTCTGCCAGCCACTCTCGCATGTAGTGACCCATATAGATTTCCAGCACACCGCCTTTGGTGGTGAGTTGTCCGCCGGGGACATCCCACTCTGGCCATTGCTTGGGGGTGGACTGTTCAAGAACGCTGCCATTATTGGCTAAAGGTGCACGTAAGTTATGCCGACTCATCATCAATACTTGTTGAAGCTGATACCCTTCCGGCGCGGTCTGCGCCTGCGCGGCGGTTGACCATAATACAGCCCCTGCCACGGCTGCGGCGATTAACGATTTATTCATCCCTACGACCTCTTGTTGTTATCAATCACAATAGAGTGTGACAGAAATATGACATATTTCCGGGAACGCTTTCGCAAAACAGACCATCTAGCGTGTCGTTTTAACACCAAACTCGGTTTCGAGTTTACGAATGCCAAGAGGTGTGAAGATGACGTGGCGGCTGCCCTGTACTGTTTTTATCCATCGCTGTTCACTGAACCAGCGCAGCAACGTTGCGCCAAGCACACCACCAGGATGATAACGTCGCTCGCTCCAGTCCAGACAACCGCAGGTTAACTTCCGCCGGGATGAGCCAGCAGTGAGGACAATCCCCATCAGCGCCAGCTTTTCCCGTCCAAGTGACGTCAGCGTTTCGCCATCCGGCGTTAACCACTGGCGGGAAACCAGCGTATCGAACAGCCTTACCGCCACCTCTCCGGCGAGATGGTCGTAGCAGGTGCGGGCATGCCGCAAGCTTAGCGGCGTAGTAATTTTTCGTGGTACGGATGTGCACCACGCCACGCCCATCAGGCGCTCCAGCAGTTCGGCGATATCGGGACTCGCAAGGCGAAAATAACGATGCCTGCCCTGCGCCAACGCCACAACAAAGCGTTGTTCGCACAGACGCGCGAGATGCGCGCTGGCGGTCGACGCGGACACATCCGCCACAGCGCTGAGCTCGGTCGCGGTCCAGGCACGGCCATCCATCAGGGCGCACAGCATACGCGAGCGCGACTTATCGGCCATTGCCGCCGCAGTAAGCGCCATTCTCGACTCCAGATCGCCCTCTTCTTCATGTAACATCACGGATGCCATAACGACCTCATTGCCCCTGAATCACTGAATTAACGATGCCATGAAAGTCGCGCAAAGTCACCGAACCGGTCACATAGCACGCAGCATCATCTCTGTACCCAACCCGACCAGACAAAACAGAAAACAGCGTTTAAACACGAGCGGAGAAATAACCCTTCGCACACGGGTTCCTATCCACTGGCCAATAAGTGCAGGAACAATGGCCAAAGCCGACAAGCTTAAAGATTGTACGGGCAGCGCGTTGTGCCACCACAGACCCAGCGCCAATGCCAGGGTCGAAAAGGTAAAAGAGATCCCGAGCGCCTGTACCAGTTCATCTTTCTCAAAGCCCAGGGACTGGATCCAGGGTACGGCGGGTATCACAAACACCCCGGTTCCGCCGGTCAATAAGCCGGTCACAAATCCAATAACGAGGGAGTACGGTTTTTCACGCTGCGGGGCCACCGTGATTTTCTTTCCCGCCAGCGTCCAGATAGCGTAGGCCACCAGCGCCACGCCGAGCGCAAACTGAGTTCGGGTGGTGTCGCCCCCGGTAATCCAGGCGCTGGCAAGCAGAGTCGCCACTACCACTGTCAGCAGCATTGGCCACAGTCGTTTGAGTAATTGGCGTGTATTTCCACCACCGCCAAACTGGAACAAATTGCTTATCAGCGAAGGCAATAGCAGCATAGCCGCCGCCGCAACCGGTGAAATAAGCGATCCGAGGATCCCCATCGCCACGGTGGGCAACCCCATACCCGTAACGCCTTTCACCATCCCGGCGAGGACAAATGTGGCGGCAATCATCATCACCAGGGAGGATTCAAATGCGTATACATTGGCCATTCTTTATTTTCCCACAAAAAAAGATAAGCCAGATTAAACGCAACTATGAATACTTGCTTCGTCGGTTGACGAAATATGCCATTCAATTATTCGCAGATAATCACTTCGCTGCGGATATTGCGTGCACAATATAAGGTTCCATCTGTCAAATACAATTGATGAAAGCGCGTGTTATCTGGGATGTTGTGTAAAAGGGAACGCTCAGTATCAATGAACTCTCGTTGTATCCGATAATGAACCGCATCATCAGTTTCAAAGGAAACGTATTCCCGTTTGGTATATGGTTTACTTTTTAATTTCACATACACAATGTATTGCACCGTACTGAATGTCAGTCCAGTTTTTGCAGCAATCTCTTTCAGATTTAGTGGTTCAGAAGACGTATAGAGTGTTTGTACCTGTTCAATACGTTTTTGATTGTAGGCGGATACCCGCAGGCTGAGTTTCAGTCGATACGCCATATTGCGCACAACCGTAATATTAGTGTGAAGCATCCCCGCAATCTGCTCCGTCGTGAGAACGCCTGCGTTTTCACGCAGGACGGCCAGACTCTCTTTATTCCACCTGAATGCCATATAGTGTTTCTCTTTGTATCGCGTTCATCGGGCGGCCAGTCGCGCAAACGTTGCATCTAACTCAGGCGGTTTCCGCATCCCCTGGTGTAATTCCAGTACACGACCATCCCTGTCAATTAACACAGAGGTTGGCGTGCCGATGACCTGATAGCGTTCCTGGGAAATCTTAAGCTGATCGCGGAGTACCGGGTAAGAAACCTGATGTTTCACCAGTAAGTCATCTATGTTAACCGTTGCCGGATCGGTATTCACAGCCACGACCACAACGTTATCGCCCCACTTTTTACTTAGCGCTTCCAGCGCGTCCATTTCGGCAAGACAGCCACCGCATCCCGCCGACCAAAAGTTTAGATAAATAGCCTTTCCACGCCAGCGCTCAAGCCCAGCCTTCCCCCCCTGCAGGTCGAATGTTGCCAGCGCCGGGGCTTGCTGCCCAACCACCAACTTCTCTTCTTTACATCCACTAATCAGAACCAAAATGGCGAAAGTTAATACGTTAATCCAGCGCATGTTGATTAGCCTCCTCACCGTGATATTTGCCATGCTGCAAACGGATAATACGATCGGCAAATAACCCCAGCGCCGGATTATGCGTCACCATCACAATCGTGCGCCCCTGCCGATGCAGGTCAGTGAGTAGATCCAACACCCGCTGTTCATTCTCTTCATCGAGGTTACCCGTAGGTTCATCGGCAAAAATCACCGGCGGCTCATTGACCAGCGCCCGGGCAATGCACACCCGTTGCTGCTCTCCCCCAGAAAGTTGACTCGGCAGGTGCGTTACTCGATGCCCAAGACCGACTTGTTCCAGAACCTTCCTGGCCGCCGCTTCATCTACCACGCTATGGTAGTGTTGCGCCAGCATGATATTCTCCAGCGCGGTTAAAAACGGGATCAGATGAAACTGCTGGAATACCAACCCTATTTTCTCAGCGCGAAAACGGCGACGCCCCTCTTCATCCAGTGCGGCAGCATCAATCCCATCTAAAAACACCTGACCTTCTGTCGCGGTGTCCAGGCAGGTCAGAATATTCATCAGTGTCGTTTTACCCGAACCAGAAGCGCCCATAATCGCGACAAACTCCCCCTGCACTATTTGCAGGTTGATGTCATCTAAGGCGGTAACATCGCCGAACCGTTTATATAAATGGCGGGTTTCAATCGCCATTGATGGGGTCTGCACAACGGACATGGCGTTACTCTCCTTTCAACACTTTTGCGGGTTCGATGCTAACCGCGCGACGGACCGGAACAATCGCCGCCAGAATGGCGACCAGTAAAGATAATGTCAGGGTGATGGGCAGCACTGGCCAGCGTAGCGATATTGCGGCATTGAATACAGTCAGTCCCAGTAGTTGGGCCAACATGTACCCTAAGATCCACCCACAAACCACTGCAGCCAGCGCGATAATGCAGGTTTCAAGGAGAATTTGCCGGACAATATCACCGTTGCTGGCCCCCAACGCTTTTTGCAGCGCAAATTCCCTTGCCCGCTCACCCACAATGGCCATCAACGTGGTATTCACACACAAAGATGACAGCGCAAGGATCACAACCGATACCAGCCCCATTAACCCTTTTATTTTATCCAGTACCTGTCCTTCTGATGCGGAGACTTTCCGTATTGGACGGATCTCCAGATCCGGGTATTGAGCCTGCAATCGGCTGGCATAGTTTTCCACCTGACCGACATCGTTACTGACACTCAGCAGCCCATGGCTGATTTTATCGGGCTGATGCAACCACGCCTGCGCCACTTCAAGACTCACAATTAGCATGTTATCTGTCGCATCACCGGCTTCAACAATGCCTTTTATCTGTAAGTTTTTGCGCTGATTGTGATCCACCAGGATGATGTTATCGCCCGGTTGGACGTTAAGACGCTCAGCCAATTTGATGCCAATCATCGCATTGCGATCGTCAAAGCTGACACCAATCCAATTCCCCTGAACCTGCCAGTACGGCACCAGCTTTTGCAAGGATTCAAACCACACGCCGACAATCACCACCTTCTCCAGCTCGGTACGCGCCATACCGTAAAGCCAAGGACTGGCTCCGTGAACCAGGCCTTGCGGTGCCTGATCTAAAATAGTCTGCAACGCTTGCTGCGGCATGCCGGAGCCATGGCCTGGCCCGATGTAGAAATTTGCGCCAAAGGTCCGCAATTCTTCACTCATTTTGGTATTGATGTCGAACCACACCGCAGATAGCGCGGTCACAATGGTCGCCCCGACCATCAATGCGGCAAATACTACGCTAACTCGCTGAAAACGCAGACGCAGTGCCCGCCATACCAGCAACCAGAGCATCGTACGTTTAGCGGCCATACAGCACCTCCACAGGATACAGGCGGGCAATACGGCGGGCCGGGAACCAGGTGCCAATCAGGGCAATCAGGACCGCAATAACCAATACACATGGCACCACAATCCAGGCAAAATTCAATGGCGCATCAAATAGCATCAGGCCAATCGCTTTCGCCATTCCCCATCCAGCAACACATCCCAATGCCCCTCCGGCCAGTCCACTGGACGCGGCTTCAAGATAGAACAACAGCATGATTTGCCACTGATGCGCGCCAAGCGCCTTCATCAGGCCGATCTCTTTAGCGCGTTCCATAATGGTGCTGGTCATAAGTGACGCAATTCCCATAGCCGAAGCTGCCAGTGCTGCGACGGTCACTACGGCCATCAGCAACTGAATTTTATCGATTACAACCCCCTCAGATGCAGCAACCTGCCACACAGGGCGAACTTCTGCACCGGAAATAGCCTCCTCCAGTTGATGAGCAATGGACGAGACATAGGCAGTGCAGTACCAAAGGTCGTACTCTTCAGCATTCAGTGCATCGAGATTTTCACGCGCCCGACGCGACAATTCATTTTCCGGCACCGTCAGCGCTGAGACACGAATGGCCTGTACTTTGCCGGGTAAATCCAGCAACGTTTGCGCCGTGCTCAACGGCATAACCAGTTGGTTATCCTCGTCCCCGCCGCTGGAGAGAATGCCGCTGACGGCCACATTCAACGTTGTATTGCTGGTACGGATCACCAGTTTATCGCCTGGCTTCCAGCCCGTTTGTCGTGCCAACGCATGCCCTACCAGTGTTTGAGGAGCATCACCAGCAGGCTCTTGCGGCCAGTGGCCTGTCACTTGCCAGAACGGGCTTATCGTTTTTTGCCCCGTCTCAAACCCTTCTTCATCTGGAATATCTACCGGTTGGCTGAAGAAGGTGCCGAGAATACGTACTTCTTTGCCGTTAACGTCGACATCACCGCCAAGCATAGGGGCAAAGCCGACAATGTTGTTGCGCCAGAAGATATCCTTAATGTTGGGGAGTTCCGCTTCATCAAGGAAATCCTGTCCTGATAGTGGATTACTGTTTTCACTGAAAAGTGCAGGAAGCGCCGCCTGTCCGGCAGGTTCAATCAAAATATTGGCACCATAGGACTTCAATTCTCTGGACATTTTATCGCCAATATCAATCGACACCGCCAGCAGGGCGGAGATAAGGCTGGACGCAAGAAAGACGGTCATAATAGCCAGCCCCTTGCGTCGGAGATTACGCCCCCAGGATTGTCGTAACATTCTCCACAGCATTGTTACTCCTCCCTCAATTCAGCAGGGACGAACTGTTCCGGGGTTTTACGGAAGCGATCGTAATTGGCCTCGGACGAGAAAAACCAGGTTTTGCCACCATAGCTGTATTTGTAGTCAGCAGAAGTATTGGTCAATGTGGAACCATCAACCGGGTCGGTCACCTTGATGGTCATGACCGTCGAGAAGTAATTCACGCCAGCAGCCAGCTCTTTACCTGGGATCACCAGCTCTTTCTCATCATTACGCCAGTTTTCAATTGGCACAGGATTGCAACCACCAGGTTTACCAATCGAAGGAATGAAAATGTGTACCCCGCATGCCACGCAGATAACCTGATTACCTTCCATCACGTAACCCTGATCGCCGCACAGTAGACAGGCATCAAAAACTACCCCCAAACGCAACTTGTCGGGATAACGGTTAATCACGAAAAAACGTACCGCTTTACCATCATCAGCCACCCAAACAAAGCGGTGCAGCTTGCCATCACGGAGTCGTTCTATTGGCAGATGAACCATGCCATCACTGGCAAGTTGTACCGGAATGGCTTCTGACAACTGCGGCGGTTGAGAGGCGACTTTTTCCCACCACAGTTGTCCGGCGATCACCACCACCGCACAACCTAGCGTGACCAGCCAAAGACGAAACGCATTTCGACGATGCGCCAGCGCCAGTCGATAAGCAATCGGCTCATCGGCTTTACGCGTCTGGCGGAACGCGCATAACAACGCCGGTACCCAGCACAGTGCCAGAGCAAGTAATAGGGCGGCCCCCAACCAGTTATACATCGCCGCGTTGTTTGTCACTTTGGCCACGAAACTCAATAGCGATTTCGCCAGCGGTAGCACCTGCAGTTTCATTAGCAGTAGCAACAAATTACCGCTTAATGGCAGCCAAATCATGACCATCAGAATCAGCGTCAACGGCCAGTAGAGTCCACGAATACGACGCAACAGCATGGCGCTCAGTACCCCAACCAGGCAGAGGATCGCAAATGCCAATAGCATTGCCGTCAGATTCAACAGCAGATCGGTATTTAGCACATGGGTGCTGGTTAATCCGCCGAGATTGGGATCCAAAGCCCAATGTCGGGCTGCGCCAAACACCAAAATCCCCTGCCACAGGTAGCGAATGCGCTTTGATACCCACCAGAAGCTCAACACAAACAGCAGCGTAATCATCACTTCTGTGCCAACCAGCAACAATTGCACTGGCTGCGAGCCACGGAGGGTAAGTCCCACCAGCACGCCAACGATTAAACCTGTGAGTAAGGTCCAGACGAGTGGGCGCAAAGAAGGGGGATCGATGCGACTCCAGAGAACCCCGGAGAGCAGCGCAATGCAGAAAAAAACCTGTAGCGTCGTGACAAAAAAATAACTCATAACATCGACTCTGTACGGCGGATTGAATGATGTAACTATCCAGGTACATCGATAATTTAGAGCCAGCCCATCAGGGGGATAAGTTCGCGGTCAGTTAAGACATGAGCAGCGCAAAACAAATCGTGGGTACACTTCGTACGTAAGATTGTGAGCACTGCCCGGTCCAAAATGGCAAATCAAGCAGCCTGATGGAAAAGCGCTTAGTTCAGGCCGACGTATTTAAATTCATAACTCACGTCAAATGGTTTCCACCAACGACCAACGCCGGTCTCACTGTCTGTATGACGGTGCATACCTGCTTTTGACGGCGGTTCGATGTGATAGGTCACTTTATAGTTACCCACCCCCATCATTTTGATGTTCGCACCGTAATGAGGGCCATCGCTGGCAACCATCGGCATGAACGTACCTTCTTGTTTTTCACCCGTATCACTGTTAATCAAGGTGTAACTGATAGTCAGATAAGGGATCCACTCGCCTGCGCCAAAACCATTTTTACTGCCTTCCACGGCATGAATATCCGCCTCAAGGTGAATATCGGCTTTTGCTGCCGGTAATCCCATGCCACGCGGTTCCATATCGATTGGCTGCAGGTAAACAGCGGCCAGTTCCATCTCATTCATGGTGACAGGCTCACCTGCCGGATACTCCTTAAAGGCAAACGCTGCCGGAGCAGTGAAAATACCGGCCATCACTGCACTGGCAATCAGGGTTTTCTTCATGGTCATCAGACATATCCTCTCGTCTCAAATAACAGCTATAGATTAGTTTTTATCGTTTCCCCAGGAACAGTGCTTTTCCTCCGCATCACCCACAGCGCCGCCAGCGCCGCAAGTAGCAATATGGCCTGCGGTAATAACGTTTCCACGTAGGGATAAATTCCCAACCAACTGATTTCGGGGAAGCCGTTAATCAACGTTGGCTGGAACAGCTTACCTTCCACCAGTTCCAGAACCCCTTTGCCCGCAAATACAAAGGCCATCAGGTACATAAAACTGCCGGTAAACATAAAGAACGGCTTCAAAGGCAGGCGTACAACCGAGTAGCGCATAATGAGCCAGGCGACCAGCAGAACAACACAGCCGATAACAAAACCTGCCGCAATCGCCATATGCCCAGAAATATCATTCGCATCCCCGATCAGGGCGTAGTAAAACAGCACGGTCTCCGCCCCTTCGCGGTAAACCGCCAGGAAACTGGTAAGCCACAGTCCAACCAGTGAACCACGGGAAAGTGAGTGGGACAGTTTCCCTTCCAGCCATGCTTTCCAGTGGCGAGCCTCGACTTTAGACAGTAACCAGTAGCTCATGAAGAACAGCATGACGACGGCAATCAGCATCGTTACGCCTTCCAGCAGTTCTCGGCTGGCGCCGGAATTCGTGAACAGGAGTTGGAATATCACAGCGGTAATGACGCTGGCGAATAATGCAACAATCACCGACTGGCGAATTAACGGAAGCTTATCCTGGTGATTGTTTTTCACCATATAAGCCACGATGGCCGCCACAATAAGCAGGGCCTCCAGTCCTTCGCGGACAATGATCATCAGGCTGTAGAGCAGCAGGCTCCACTGGGTTTCTACTCCTTCTCCCAACATCACCACCGCTTTTTGTAAATCCTGCTCCAGTGCGCTGGCTTCGGCGTTGAGTCTTTCCACTGGCTGACCCGCTTTCATCAGACTAACCAGACGCGTGAAGTAAGCCTCCAGCGAGGTTTTAAACGCCGAATCGCGAGAACCGATTTTGTTTTCCATACCGCTAGCTTCAAAGCGGTCAAAATAACTGTCTTGCACATCCAGAATGGCATTCTTCGCATCGCCCTCCTGGTAACGGGCAATCGCTTTCTGAATACTTTGATGGATACCCAACGAGACGGCAGCCCAGTCTGCGCGGGCTATATCATCCTGTGTCGTGGGCGTATTCCCCGTATTTTGCACCGCCGTGACCTGCTGTTCGTCACGGGTAGTAGGCAAACCAGGCAGAAGATCCTCAATATCCTGTAACAACGTAGTGACCTGATAAGAGACATCATTAAGGCGATCTGGCTCTGCGGTGAGCGCAATCAACGCAGAAAATTGCTGGTTAATCGCAGCAGCGTCTTTTGCCGATCGATTCTGTCTGACCGACATTTCCATCTCTGAGTTTTTAAAACCCTGATAGTGCGCTTGTTGAACGTTTTGGCTGGCTACGCTTAAATTCCCGGCCTGATAGTTATTTACTGCCTGGGCCAACAAATCGTCGATAACACGAAAACTCTCTTGCCAGTGTACGGCGATATCTGTCCTGGAAAACGCATTGTGCTGCTCTTCGGCAACCAGGCGATGTCCGCCATCTAACACAGGTTCAACTTCGCGCAGCGAGGCTTTGAGCCAGTCGATTTTAGACTGCACGTCAGAGAGCGATTTTTTTGCGCCAATCATGCGACGGATCTCACCAAAAGCGCTTTCCATCTCATAACTTTTGCTGGCGGAAATGTTGATTCGAATAGGACCTTCAAGGTTTTCAAATACCTCAAAGTAGGCCATTTGCACCGTTCGCCGCGCTTCATCAGTTTGTTGCTGAGAGTAAAGTTCTGCTGTTTTATCAAGACGTTGCTCAATATCCTCAATGAATGGAGCATAGTTTGTTGCGGCCCATACATGAAGGCTTACAAGCAAGCTACACAAAGTGGTCAGCAGGAAAACACAGAACTTACGCACGGTACGCATCCCGTAAAATACAAATGATAATTATTATCATTATCGATTTTAGCTTGCGTTGTACATGACCTGGATCATAAAAATGTCAACGGGTAACAAGTTATGTAAATTTATCTCATGAAAATGTGATGAATACGAAACTGAGACATTTGGGATTGATTAGTGATGCCGTCAATACAGGAGAATTTATCGGTGATATGGAATAGAGTTGCCCCATACTCACTGACGCAAATGAGGCCAACAGTGAGTATGAAGATAAACGTTATTTAAGACAAAAGTGATCAGGGAACTATTATATCAGGACCACGAGTAATCCGTTGCAAAAAACGGCCGTAACCCTGTTCGCCTGTCCAGTAGTTGATGCTTCTCTCAACCCCATTCGATGTCAGGGTCGCGCCAGAAATACCATCCACTGTATATTCATCGATATTCTCTGGTTTCTCCTGAGTTATTCTTAGCGCTGGCATCCAGTTATTATCAACCACTTTTTTACCCGGCCATTGCTTGCGCCAACTTTCATCTTCCACTCTGGCTCCCAAAAAAGGAGTTTCCCGCTGCTGATAGTAATACAGGCTTTTAACCGTACGTCCGTCTGGGTCAAGAGCCAGAAAGGCATACATCATTGACTTCGCACCCCCACCGAAAACAGGGAGTATAATTTGTTGAATTTTATTACTTTTATCTTTTACAAGATATACATCTGCAATAGTACAGCGCTGATGGATCTTCGCGGGATCATGTTCCGGAGCGAGTTTTTTACATCCCTGCGTCTGGACGTCATCAGCTACCCATTCACCGGAATCCAGATTAACCTTACGCGCTAAAATATAACGTTGATACAAATTTTTAATTGTTTTTTTATCGTGCTCATCTGATTTCAACAGGCCTGAAGCATGCAGAATGGCGGCATATTTCTCTTCACTGGTAGGTTCAGTGAGTTCCCCCTGATACATCATAAACCAGACAATAGCAGCAATAAAAATAAGGATACAAAAAAACATCATTGATATAACAATAACTTTACCCTTGCGCATTATTCTATAATCCCTGCGAGAAATAAGATATTTAAAACATCATCAGATATGCCATTATCCTTGTGAATTTGCAACTACAGAAAAAAATCAAAAATATATAACTATTAGTGTGTAGCTTTAGGATCAAATATCAGAACAACATGTTTTTCTTACCTTTTTATCGTAAAAAAATGCCGGGTTCCCCCGGCACAAATATCAGAATATTTTCGCCCACCACAGCCGAAGTTTCATGCCCCAGTAGCTGGTCCAGCCGCTGGTGGTTGATACCACCCGACCTTCTGACATCACCACCAACGTGGGCGTGACGCTAATCGCCCAACTGCGGGAAATAGCCCCGTTCGCATCATTGATGACCGGAAATTCCACGCCTTTACGCAACAGCCAGCGAGATACCTCAGCTTCATTTCCGGAGCGTAACGCAATGGTCATCACATTTTCCCCTTCCGAGCGCAGCCTGGCGACTTCCGGCGTTGTGAAGCGGCATACGCCGCACCAGCTCGCCCAGAAATAAAGCAACACTGGCTCGTCTTTGCTGAGCGCCGCCAGCGTGACGGTTTCACCATCCAGCGTTTGTAAAGGCGTGCTGTCAAAAGAGGCAGGGAGCTGCGGCGCGCGCCAGGCATCCATCAGCAGCATCGCCCCCGCCAACAGTGCCAATAAGATCAGCCCTTCGCGCAACCAGCGGCGCAGTTTACTGAGCATTGGCCGCCGCCAGTTTTTCTTTTACCACTTCCTCAAGGGTTTCCCACGGCACCGCACCGGGAATAAGTTCATCACCAATGATCGTTGCGGGGGTTCCCTGTACACCCACCAGTCGCGCCAGTTGCAGGTTAGTGCTCAGCGTTTCAGCACTTTGGGCGTCCAGCGTCACCGGACTGGCCCCCGCTTTTTCCTGCGCCTGTTTGATACTGACATCGGTATGGTAGCCCTTCTTCTGCATCAGTTTTTCATGTAGCGCCAGAAACTGCTGCGGATGCTGATGCCATGTCGTCAGCACGGTCCGCGCCGCCAGTTCCGAGCTTTCACCTTTAAACGGCAACGGTTTGATCACTACCGCCACGTCAGGATATTTCTGCACAATTTTTTCCAGCATTGGATCCAACTGCTTGCAGTATGGGCAGTTGTAATCGGTGAAGTTTATCAGGGTCAGTTTTGCCTGCTTTGCGCCAATCCGCGGGCTGTTGGGATCGTTAAACAGGGCTTCCTGAATTAATGCTTCAATTTGCTTTTCCTGTTCCGGGGTAAACGGTGCAGGCTCTTTCGCGATACTGACGGCAGAAAACAGGGTTAACAGCAGAACAATCATCATCTTCATGGGGTAACTCCTTTGGCATCGTTCAACGTTTGCAGTACCGCATCGCGGGTTAACAACGTGGGTAACACCTGGCCTTCCGGCAGACCGGGGCCATAAATTTGGTTATACGGCACAGCAACCTGGCCGCGTTTTTTTAGAAATTCGGTAATGGCTTCAGAAGGGAGTGTCCAGTCGCCGCGCAGCGCCACCACATCCGGCTGTTGCAATGCGGCCTGTACGTCATCTTTATGCAAGACGTTGAACTTGTTTACCTTACAGGTGATGCACCAGTCTGCTGTGACGTCAATGAACACGCGCTTATGTTGCGCCAGCGCATCCTCAATAGCTTGCTCGCTTAGCGGTTGCCAGTTCACGCTCTCTTTGCCGGTGCTTTGCCCTACGAACCCGAAATGCGGGAGCAGCAACGTCGCAAGCCAGATAGCGGAACCCAGCATCATCACGCCGAGCAGACGCCGCAAAATATTCATCCAGCGTCCTGGCCGCGGCAAACGCAGCGCCAGACCGGGACGCAGAGCCACCAGCAGCCACGGTAAGCTCATTCCCAGCCCAAGTGCGATAAACAATCCCCACAATGTCGGCAGCGAAGCGGTCAATGCCACCGCCACCGCCGTTCCAAGGAACGGGGCACTGCACGGCGTAGCAAGCAGCGTCGCAAATGCACCTTGCCAGAAATGTCCCGACAGACCGTTGCCGCCGTGAGTCGCCAGCGTGGTAGTCATCGCAGAAGGGAGTCGGAATTCAATCCACCCGAACAGGCTGGCGCTGAACGTCAGCATCACCAATACCATCACGCCAATGAACCATGGATTCTGAAACTGGATCCCCCAGCCAAGCGCCTGATTGGTTAAACGCAGCACCGTCATCAATAGAGCCAGAGCCATAAATGAGACAAGTATTCCGGCTACCGATGCGAGGAACTGACGACGGACCTGGCGACGACTTTTTTCCTCGACCAGCAAAATCGAGCCCAGCTTCATGCCCAGAACCGGTAACACACAGGGCATCAGATTGAGGATCAAACCGCCCAGCAGCGCCATTAGCACCACTTGCCACAGTGGGAGTGAGGCGTTCTCAACAACCGGGGCTTCGCCAATCGCAAGACGACTTTCCTGGGCAACACCGTTATCTGCCAGCACCAGGGTGACTGACTTACCACGCAGATCCGGCGCGCCTTCTCCCCAACCGTCATGTACAGGTACCGTGGCGCGTAATGTCTCCCCCTCAACATGGATTTGCGGCATGCCAAAATCCGCATCATCAACAGCATCCAGATACAGCCCTGGTGCAGTCCAGCCTCCCGCACGGTGAGCCTCGACGACTAACTCTCCCGCCCGTGCGCCGGCGCTCAGAGCATCGGTCAGGGCGCTGGCAAGTGGGATCTGTCCCATCGCCTGAGCATAGTCATGTGCAAAAGTCGGGTCCTGGGCTGTGGGCGTTACGGAAAAAGCAAAATCCGTCAACAGGCAAACGTTGCTACAGGTGGATAGCGTCAAAACGCCGCTGAGCGTGGCGGGCGCTCTACCTCGCACCACCATCGGGAACGTCACCTTATCGTGATACCCCTGGGTAGTGATATTGGCGACCTCAAAACGAGCTGGGGTTGGCCAGAACCAGTCGACCGCAGGCATTTCCTCTTTCCAGGCGATAGCAGGCGCAACGCCCCCCTCGCCCGGAGAACGCCAGTAGGTTTTCCAGCCGTCCTCCAGTTTGACATCCAACAACAGACGGGTTTCACCGCCAGCGGACGTATCAGCGCGTAACCGCACGCTGGCGTGATCGTTATCGGGTGAACGCAGCCAGCCGGGTTCAGCCGCCCAGGATACGGGCAGCCATAGCAATAACAGACAGAGCAGTGTCTGCCTGAAAACAGTCATCATAGTTTTTCTCCGTGAATAATTATCTAACAGTCAGCAACGGCTGTTCTGTCATTCACGGAAGACGCAAAATCGGAGATGCACCCGGAGAGTGGGCGGCGAGATGGCTCGCGGTGGGAAAAAAGGTAGACGAAACGCCCGCACTGGCGCCAGCAACGACAGCAGCAGGCACAGCACCAGAATAGCACCTTCAAACAGTACGGGTGGCGCAGCCAGTAATGACTTCGCGCTCAGTTCACAAGGGGTAACGGGTGAGGCCTCATCGGCCTGCACTTGTGCGCTGGCGACAACGCTTGTAACAGCGGTATCCATCTGCAACGCGTGCAGACCCGCCATGCGTTGTGCGGTGCAAACCATCACCACAACACATGCCAGACAGAGGAACCACCATCCCATCCGTTGACGTTTCGCCATTATACCCTCACTCATTGATGCGAGTTATCTTAACCACTCGCCGGTTTTTGGCAACCTTTGCGCTGTAAAGTTATGTCCTGGCATCTGCTGGATATACCGCGATTTCAATCAGATTGAGATCGGGATCCCTGACATAAACCGAGCGAATCGGTCCTGTCGCACCGGTTCGTGCAACGGGCCCTTCAATAATCTCGACTCCATGGGTTTGAAACGTCTCTGTCACCTCTTCCAGTGTACGCGTGGTGATAAAACACAAATCCAGCGCCCCCGGCGTTGGCGCGTAGGCTTTAGGTTCAAACTCTTTTCCCCGAATATGGAGATTGATTTTCTGATTGCCAAAGACGAAGGCTTTCCGACCTTGTGCGAAAGTTTCCAACCTCATGCCTAAAAGCTCGACATAAAAACGAACGCAAGCCTCTTCATGATTGGTGGTTAGTACCAGGTGATCCAGGTGGTCGATCATAGTGATATCCATTTGGGTTGCTCATCTCTGACACTTACCCTATTCATTCACGCGCGACAAGAAAAAGACAATCTACAGGGGTATTTGCAGAACTTAGCGAAATACCATGCCATTCACGCTTTAAAGTCGAAATGATAATTAATCATATTTTCGTTTTTGTTTATTACACTATAACATTGCTAAAAACACCCCTGGAAATATCACGGAAGTTATCATTCACTATTTACGAAGAATGCCAGAGAATATTTCAATGTCAGCACACAAATAATGCCCGCTACGTACTGATGCGTAAATGAAAGTAAGGGTCAGCGCATTTTCAGGGGATTTCCTTATTATATCCAGACGCAATGAATAACGTATTCATTAGCAGATAATTTGTTTATCAAATGTTATTTAGAGTATATGAAAATGAAAAAATATTTATTACCCCTGATTGGGTTACTTTTTACAGTTAGCGCTCAGGCAGCATCATTTACCGACGGTAAAGAGTATATCACCCTGGAAAAACCCGTCGCTTCCGCCCCAGCTGCGCTGAAGTTTTTCTCATTTTACTGTCCTTCCTGTTATCAGTACGATGAAGTTTTTGAAATCACGGATAACGTGAAAAAAGTACTGCCTGCTGATGTCAAACTCACCGAATACCACGTCGACTTTTTAGGTCCGCTGGGGCAAGACATGACGCACGCCTGGTCCGTCGCCATGCTGTTAAACGTACAAGATAAAGTTAAACCGTTGCTTTTTGATGCCGTTCAGAAAAAACAAACCGTTAAAACAGCGGATGATATTCGTAACGTATTTATCAGCGCGGGCGTCAGCGCCAGTGATTATGATGCCGCCTGGAACAGTTTTGCCGTGAAATCCCTGACCGCGAAACAACAAGAAATGGCTAAAGCGGTAGATTTAACCGGTGTGCCCGCCATTTTTATCAACGGTAAATATATGATCAATCCAAAAGGACTGAAATCTGACGACCTAAACTCTTTTGTGAAGAGCTACGCGGATACGGTTCGCTATCTGATCACCAAATCCTGACGTTTCTCTAATCTCACTTTTCGCACCACACAACAGTCAAAAGCGCTGTTGGTGGTGCGCAATCACATCATTTAGACCAATATCCTTTCTTCCCGGTTGGCATTCGCCGTTATCAGGATTACCCTAAACTTAGCGGTGTTACCTGTTGTCGGGGTACACCTTCTTCAAGTGTTGATTTACACGAGAGAACGCTATGGAATTAAAGGATTATTACGCCATTATGGGCGTGAAACCGACAGACGATCTCAAGACAATCAAGACCGCCTATCGTCGACTCGCCCGTAAATACCATCCTGATGTCAGCAAAGAGACTGACGCTGAGGCCCGGTTTAAAGAGGTTGCTGAAGCCTGGGAAGTCCTGAGTGATGAACAGCGACGAGCCGAGTACGACCAACTGTGGCAGCATCGCAACGACCCTCAGTTCAGCCGTCAATTCCAGCAAGGAGAGGGGCAAAGCTACAGCGCCGAAGATTTCGACGATATATTCTCCTCCATTTTTGGTCAGCGTGCGCACCAGTCGCGCCAGCGCCCTGCCAGCCGCGGGCACGACATCGAAATAGAAGTTGCCGTCTTCCTCGAAGAAACGCTTACTGAGCATAGCCGCACTATCAGTTACAACCTGCCAGTCTACAATGCGTTTGGCATGGTAGAACGAGAAATTCCTAAAACACTGAACGTGAAAATTCCGGCTGGCGTCGGTAACGGTCAGCGTATCCGTCTGAAAGGTCAGGGTACGCCCGGCGAAAACGGTGGGCCGAACGGTGATTTGTGGCTGGTGATTCATATTGCGCCGCATCCGCTGTTCGATATCGTTAATCAGGATCTGGAAGTTGTCGTTCCTCTGGCGCCGTGGGAAGCTGCGCTGGGTGCGAAAGTAACCGTTCCGACGCTGAAAGAGAGCATCCTGCTGACCATTCCTGCAGGCAGCCAGGCCGGTCAGCGGCTACGCATTAAAGGCAAGGGTCTGGTAAGTAAAAAACATACAGGCGATTTGTATGCGGTGATCAAGATCGTCATGCCACCGAAACCTGACGACACCAGTGCCGCCCTGTGGCAACAACTGGCAGATGCACAAAAGACCTTTGATCCGCGCAAAGAGTGGGGGAAAGCATAATGGCTAACGTTACCGTCACTTTTACCATTACCGAATTTTGTCTGTACACTGGTGTGTCAGAAGAAGAACTGCATGAGGTTGTCGGCTTAGGGGTGATAGAACCCTACGAAGACGAGACGTTTGACGATCATGCGCTGACCGTAATGCGTCGCGCGGTGCGCCTGCGTCAGGAGCTGGAACTTGACTGGCCAGGGATTGCCGTTGCATTGACGTTGCTGGAAGAGAACGCGCAGCTGCGTCAGGAAAACCGCCTGCTGCGCCAGCGGCTGTCCCGTTTTATCAGCCATCCTTAGTGCGTCAGGGCCAGCATGGTGCTGGCCCTTTTATTGTCCCGAAACCTGCTCTTAATGACATTAAGCAGTAGATGGCATACAGTCAGCGATAAGAATTATCTCAAACAATAAGACGTTGAGCCATGCAGCTTAAGCCCCTCACAAAAGGTCGTTTTAACAATATCTGGCAGCAAGATGATGCCTTAATTGAGAAGATATTCCAGGAACTGCTCTCTGAAACGCAGATGATCCACGAAGATGAGTATCTCTATCGCCAGGGACAGGTAGTCGATCGACTTATCATGGTGCAATCAGGCAGAATTTCCCTGCGTTACAGCGCGGAAAATGGTCGCCGTTTTCAGTTGGGCGCAATGGAATGTGATGAGCAACTATTTGGTGAAATGGAGTTTTTTACCGGGTATCGCTGCCAGCTTGATATCGTGGCCGAAGAGCCGTTGACCGTGGCGGTGTGCAGCTGTGAGCGTCTGGAAGAAGCGCTAAACCAGCACCCGAGACTGGCGATATTTTTTGCCAGTGCGATGGCGATTGATTATCAGGATATGCTGGAAATCTTCCTGCACCGGATGCTCTACCCTATCGTTCATAACGTGGCGTATGATCTGTATCGCCAGCATCAGAACAAACAGCCGATGGATGGTTTCCATAAAAAATACCAGGAAGCAGAACGGTTCGGCACCACCGATCGGGTCTATCGGCGGGCGGTTAAAGCCCTGACGGATGCCGGACTGGTAACGCGCACGAAGCAAGGACTGGAAATTAAGGATCTGGATGGGCTGCGTAAATTCCTCGGCAATGACATCATTGACTGACACACCATCCCCGTAGAGAAGGTTGGTGTGTCAGTTCAGCGCAATCAGAATTTATAGGTAAGGTTGAAGTAGTGACCGAGTCCGGTGGTGCGCCCTGCTCCGCCGTGATTTTCCATCAATGCCATATTGCGGAAATACTTCAGGCCATAACCCACCGCATAATGCTCTGAATGCCAGTAGATACCGTTATACCATTCAATCGCGTTATTGCTGTATAACGGTTGATTAGCAATCTTGTTAGCGGCGAACTGATAGTCAAAGTAACCCTGATAGTTCAGGTAGCTGCCGTTGGCAAAGGTATAGAACGGCGTCGACCAGTTAGTCGAGAACATGTAGCCATCCCACTTGCCTTCGTTATCCGCACCGTAGTTTTCACGCACATAATGCGCATAGATGTTCATTCCCACCAGACCAAACCACGGAACCTTAACATCTGTGCCCAGACCGACATAATGTTCAAATAATTCCCGGTCGCCAATGTTATTTACCGTTGCGATATAGAATTCGTTAAATGGCCCAACGGATAAATCTTTATTAAAAATAGCATCCAGGGAAAACCGTGGGGATATCTTGGCGAAAAAGTTATCGCCACCATGGCGGTCATCCTGCTTGCGGTCAAAAATATCAAAGAAATCGACATAACCATACAGATCGATAATTCCGGAACGCGCCCCAAACTCCAGTTCCAGATAAGTGTCATTACGAATACCATAAGGCACTTTCGCATCCACACTTTGCATTAAGTTCATCTGCATCCAGTTAAAATCATTTTTACGGACGTTGCCATCGGTATAATCAGCAGCAAGCGCTTGCGTACAGCTCATTGCAACGATTGCGCCCAGAACTGTTTTTTTAATCATTGATTTATTCTTCATCATTTTCAATTCCTTTGAGCAAGGTTGAGTGTCGCCCCACCAAATAAATGGTGTGGCGACTGACTATCTAATTAGAGAGGTAAGTGTTATTACTGTGCTTTGTTACGTTTAAGTTTTAATGTACCCATCAACATGATAAAGATTATTAAATATAATACTGGTATTGCGTACATAATTTTCTGCAAGCCCATTGTTTTTTCCATTAGCGCACTGATCGCTGGACTAAACATAGCCCCGGCGCTACCGCTAATTAAAATATATGAAACATTCTGACTACTTGCGCGCTTCACAAATGAAACTCCGTAGGCAATAAAGGAGTTATACAGCGCCGCACAGACGAATCCGTAACTATAAGCCAGATAATCAAGCCCCGAGATGTTGTCTTTCGTTACAATAATGGTCGTAATAACGCAAGCGAGCAAAATAATACTCAACAGGAAATAATGTATCCTCACTCGAGAAACAATGACAGTTGATACTAGCGCCCCAACCAACGCCGCTCCCCAGTATTGCGTAATAATATTACCGGCTTCTTCAAATGGAATGCCAAATTTATTCTTCACAAATAATGGTGCCCAGGTCAGGAAGGTATACAGCGCCAGCATACCTAAGAACAGACCAATACCTCCGCTAATAATCCCTGGGTTCCACTCAGACTTCACCGCGTCTGTCCGATCTTCCACAGACGCGGTTTCACAGGCAGTAAAACGAGTGAGCGCCACCACACCTAACGTAAGTAAGGCTACCATGCCAACACTTAGATAGCTGTAACTCCATGACATATTGTGCGTCAGGGCGTAGGTGGTGATCAGCGGAAAAACCACGCCTGCGACGTTAAAGGTGGCGTCTTGTACCACCAACATTGTACTTTGAATGCGATCCTGCCATACCGAAACAACAATCGTTCCTGCCACACACAGGCCAATCCCACCGCAAAAGCCCACCAAAGTCATGGCAACCATCACCGGCCATAAGTCGGGGCTTAAGTGCATTGCCAGCGAACAAAGGAACACTATCGAATAGATAATAAACGTCATTCGCTTGACGCCAATTTTTTCTATCAGGAAAAAGGCGGCGATGGTCCCGGCTAATGCCCCACCGTTAAGCAGCGAAAATATCGAGGCAACGGTATTCACATCAGCACTGTAACGTACCGCAATCGGTTCAATCAGCATTCCAAACTGACTGGCAAACCCCGCCATAATAAAATTTGCCAGAAAACTAATCAGTGTAAGTGCTATTTTATTCTTCATATAATGACATCCCTGATTGGTTCAATTAAAAGCCAATGCTAAGCCGTAACGGCTGTATTTAGCGCCAGCTCAATCATATTTTTAAAAGTTAATTGTCGTTCCTCTGCCGTGGTTTCTTCGCCTGTCAGGCAATGATCGGACACCGTTAAAATAGCCAGTGCTTCAATATTAAATTGGTGTGCTAAGGCGTATAAGCCGGCCACCTCCATATCCACACCCAGTACACCAAACTTTTCCAGTGCAGGAATGAGGTTTTCGTCAGGATCGTAATAAAGATCGCCACTGAAAACATTACCGACCTTAATGTCGATTCCGGCCTTCTGCGCCAGCATCCACGCCTGTTGTAGTAATGGGAAGTGAGCGGATGTCGCCATCGTGTAGCCCGCGCTACGTTTTAAATTTGTGACAGAGTCCGTTCCGGCAGCGAGAGCCAGAATAATGTCGCGCATTTTGACATGCGGTTGTGTTGCCCCCAGGCTACCGACGCGAATAATTCTTTTCACATTAAAATCATGTACCAGCTCATGGGCGTATAGCGTCATAGACGGAATACCCATACCGTGTCCCATCACCGAAACAGGTTGACCAAAATAAAGACCGGTATAGCCCAGCATATTACGCACGTTGGTAACTTCGCGGTAATCCATAAGATAATTTTCGGCAATAAATTTTGCGCGCAGCGGATCGCCCGGCATAATCACAGTTGGCGCAAAATCACCCGCTTTAGCATTAATATGTGCAGTCATAACAATTCCTGAATTATGGGTATTGGAGATATGCAGGGATTGTAACCAGACGTTTGCAGAGGATTGAGGACAAAAGTCCTGCTCAAAGGATCGGCCTCTCATTTCTGAGAGTTAGAGTTGCAGGCTTAGGATGCAGAGGAAAACTATGCCCCGGCAACAGTTAGGAAAAGCAAGACCCAGAACAATAAAAGAACAGATTAGCCCCCAAATCGCTGGTGACTACCGCGTTGGCGCGAGTAGCCATAGCAGCGTCAATATTGTTTTGAAAGTGGTCTTATTGTTATTATCGTATTCCACTCTAAGCTTGGATGCCTGCCATGACCCGATTAAGGTTTAGTGAGATGACTCACGCCGATATACCTGCTGTTCAGTCGTTCCTTATTAAGCATCTTAATTTGTTCTTCAATGCCGGGAGAGTCATGCCTGCTGCCGAGGAAGATATCTTCGATCTCAAGCAGCAGTATATTTTGCAAGAAAGAAATCTATTACTTTGCGCATGGAGTGAAAAACAAGAGCTCATCGCTACACTTGCGGTATGTCAATATGATGATCGTATCACTGAGCTACGTGGGCACTATAATTTGCCTGAAACGGCAGAAATTTGTCGTTGCTACGTGGATGCGCGCTACCGCAGACAGGGAATCGGAAGCCGGTTGTTTGCTTTAGCTCAAATGTTCTGCCAGCAGCAAAAATATAAAACCTTATATCTTCATACTCATCATTTCTTGCCTGGAGGGTATCATTTTTGGTTGCGTAAAGATTTTAGCGTCGTTATGGATATGCAGGATGAATGGCAATTGGTACATATGCAGAGATCACATTATTAAATTAACCCAACGCTAATTAACTGCGTTATTGATAACGATCAATATGATTAAATTGAAAAAATAAAACCGCGTTTATAGCTTGATCAATATCAATCAATTCTCATTTAGATTTTTATTGTTATTTTCATGTATACATCCGAGATAAAGGATTTAAGCATAACCAACTGTAAAACATAACAATTTTACCAGAGGTGTGAGGTTTTCCCTGTTTATTCATACGGTTGACCTCGTTAACAATTGCCGTTAGAGTCGCTTTTGACAGCATTTCATTACATTTTTGTATATGAATAGGAATATGGTGAGAATTATTCAATTCCATAACTGCCCCCGCAACTGTAGGCGGATGCAGAATATCCTTGTGTGGTTAATAAGCCACAGGTCACTGTAAAGCTCGTCTTTATGGGAAGGCCGATATTCTGATTACCGTGAGTCAGGAGACCTGCTGTCAACGATGTATACCATTAAGTGGACGGGATGGTCCATGGGATGAATTATTTGACGCAAGCAGTAGTGTATTTATGAATAAGATTTTGGCTAAGTAAGGCTTATTTGCATTTGTTGCATATCTTCATTCTTAAAATTCACGATTCAATGTCATCTATCTTCATGTCTCCTCCCGATATATGGAATGAAATGAGCCATGACCAGACTTTAAGATTCTGGCATCAACGGGACGATGATAATGCACGCTAATTCTACATTTTTCTCTTCTAAAAAAACGCTTCTGGCTATTGTTGGAACCACTGTACTGTTGACTTCCGGTTTTTCTAACGCGGCAAAAACCGAATATCCTCTGACGATTAAAAACTGTGGCCGCGATATTACCTTTAATCAGGCACCAACGCGTGTGGCAACGGTGGGTCAGAACAGTACCGAGATTCTCTATTCATTGGGACTGGCCGATCGTGTCGTGGGTACTTCGTTGTGGTTTGGCCCAGTACTGGATGCTTACAAAGCAGCAAATGAAAAAGTTGCCGTTATTGCGCAAAATATTCCCAGCTTTGAAGGAATTGTGGCTAAAAAACCAGATCTGGTTGCCAGCCAATTTGAGTGGCAAATCGGCCCTGCTGGCACAGTTGCCTCATACGAACAGTTTAGTGAACTGAAGGTGCCCGTTTACACTGCACCAGCTGACTGTGCTAAGGATAACGAAGATGGGGGTGATGGTGTTCGTAAGGGCATGTTTGATATTGCCATGGTGTATCAGGAAGTCGCCGATCTGGCAAAAATTTTTGATGTTCAGGATAAAGGCGAAGCGCTGATTGCCAGCCTTAAAGCACGTGAATCAGCAGCAAAAAATAAAATTACCGGCATGGATAAGAATGTTTCCGCCGTGTTCTGGTTCTCAAGCGCCGATTTACAGCTCGATCCTTACGTTGCCGGGAAGTTTGGCCCAGCAGCATGGATAGCCCAAACGTTGGGTGTGAAAAATGTCATTGATTCTGCTGAAGAGTGGCCAACGGTGGGCTGGGAAACCATCGCTAAAGCTAACCCTTCTGTCATTGTGCTCGGTGAGATGAGCCGCCGACGCTTCCCGGCAGATGACTGGAAGATCAAGATGGAATACCTCCAGTCCGATCCTGTCACCAAACTGATTCCTGCCGTCAAAGAAAACCATCTGCCGGCCATTGACGTACAGACAATGAATGCCGGGATCAGAACTATTGATGGAGTGGAAAAACTGGCTGACGCTCTGGTTGAATATGGCTTAGCGCATCCGCAGGCTGCTCATTAATCTACATTTTGCGCTATATCACGGCACGGTATAGCGCATCTCCGTTACTCAGGAACGCAGATAATCATGAGTGATTCTCGCAGGATGCGTCGCGCTGTTGGTCAGCTTGCGGTGAGAGTCGGTGGTCATGCCGTTTGGGTCAGTGCGCTGATGTGTTGCGTACTGCTGGCGGGGATTTCCATCGGCGAAACGTTTATCCCCTGGCAGCACGTACTCAGCACATTGGCAAATCATCTTTTCGATACCCACTATCCTGTCGATGCACTGGATGCCGGGATCGTCTGGAACTACCGCCTGACCCGAGCACTGGTCTCAGCCAGCTGCGGCGCCTGCCTGGCTGTTTCCGGCGTAGTGTTACAGTCGTTGCTACGCAATGCGCTCGCCGAACCTTATCTACTGGGGATTTCTGCCGGAGCATCTACCGGTGCGGTGCTGATTGCGCTCACGGGACTGGGGGCTGGCATCATCAGTATGTCTTTAGGGGCGTTCATTGGTGCGCTGACGGCATTTCTGTTCGTTGCACTATTGGCGATGGCCGCTGGCGGTAAACAAGGTGGCGGGATTACAACCCAAATCATTCTTGCCGGGATCGCCAGTTCGCAACTGTTCAATGCGATTACGTCGCTTATCATCACCCGCTCAGCAAACGCCGAGCAAGCGCGCGGTATTATGTTCTGGTTGTTAGGCAATTTGAGCGGTGTACGCTGGCCCGATGTTGTCTTAGCTATTCCTACCGCTCTGGTCGGTATTGCGCTGTGCTTCTGTTATGTCCGCCACCTTGATGCGTTCTCCTTTGGCGCTGAATCCGCGGCATCGTTGGGTATTCCGGTCAAACGTACCCGCGCAGTACTGATTGCTGCTGTCACCGGTATGACAGCGATTATGGTCTCCATTGTTGGTGCGATCGGCTTTGTCGGTCTGGTGATCCCTCATGCCGCTCGTTTGCTGGTCGGCAACCAGCATCATCGACTGCTGCCGGTTAGTGCGCTTACCGGCGCCATTTTCCTCATTGTCGCCGATGTTATTTCCCGCACGTTACTACCCGGTCAGGTACTGCCAATTGGGGTGATCACGGCTTTAGTCGGCGCGCCTGCGTTTTCAATCATTCTGATAAGAGGAAACCAGAACAAATGACGGTAAACCTCGTACAGCCACTTGTTACCTCTGCGCAAGCCGTTATTGAAGCCTGCAATCTGCGTTGGAAGGTAAAGGGTAAGACGATTGTTGATGATATTTCTCTTCGCGTAACTCCCGGCGAGTTTGTCGGTATCATCGGTCCCAACGGCTCGGGCAAAACGTCACTGATTTCACTGCTGGCCGGTTTGCTGAAGCCGACTTCCGGGCACATCACTCTGCGGCAAAAAGCGCTCCAGCACTATTCGCGGCGTCATCTTGCGCAACAGGTGGCGCTGGTCGAACAACAGGCTGAAACCAGCGAGCGGCTTACCGCTTTACAAGCCGTTTCTCTGGGACGGACCCCCTGGCTTAGCCTGCTCACCCCCTGGTCTGCCAAAGATGACGATATCGTACAAACGATGCTGGAGAAGGTCGATCTCAGTGAATTCCAGCACCGCTGCTGGCATACCTTTTCCGGGGGAGAAAAACAGCGCCTGCATATCGCACGGGCGCTGGCGCAGCAGCCTCAATTGTTGCTGATGGATGAACCCACCAACCATCTCGACATTCAACATCAGATTGGCCTGCTGAGTCTGGTTAAACGTGAAAAGCTCACGGTGATTGCTGCTCTGCACGACCTTAATCATGCCGCGATGTTCTGCGATCGCATCATCGTAATGACCTCCGGACATATGGCGATGCAGGGTAAACCTTGCACCGTTTTTACCCGCGAAAATCTCCATGCCTGGTTTGGTATCGACGCCATTGTCGAACATGAAGCGGGTAGTGAAAACTGTTTTATTCGTTATCAAAGACCTGATGAATTTTAAGGAAGAATCGATGAAATACCTCAAATAGAGTCTGAAAGTTTTGTGTTTACTCGCCCTCGCCTCTTCAGCCTTCGCGCAAACTCACGAAGTGTTGATGAAGAATCGTGGGTCTGCGGGGCCGATGGTCTACGAGCCGGATTATCTGGAGATCCAACCCGGTGATACGGTGAAGTTTATCCGTAAGCATAAGAGCCACAACGCGGCTTCAATTGCTGAATTGTCTCCGGCTGACTATCCCGGTTTCATGGGAAAAATAGATGAAGAGATCGAGGTGACTTATGACAATCCTGGATTTTACGGCATCAAATGTTCACCGCATTACGCTCAGGGCATGGTGATGATGATTAAGGTTGGCGATACCACGTTACCGGACAGCTATCGGGCATTCAAAGCGCCGGGTATTGCTGATAAGCGCTTTCAGGAAATTTACGCGCGTATCGACAAACAATAATCCGCATTACTCTGGGAGAAATACAAGGTGGCAGATAAAAAACTTGCAGATGGCGAAATCCAGGAACAGCGTCGGGAATGCCTGTGTAAACTGACGAAATTCGTCGGCGCGGCGGGCGTCGCGGCTGCCGTGTGGCCGCTGGTTTCGGCCTTAAGCCCGGATGAGAAAACGCTAGGGGAAAATGAACCGATTGATGTTTCTCTTGCGGGTGTTGCTGCTGGACAAACCATCAGGCGCATATGGCAGGGAAAGCTGATTCTTATTCACCACCGCACGCAGGAAGAGATTGTCGCCGCCAGAAATACCGACTGGCATACGCTTATTGACCCACAGTCTGACAGCGAGAGGGTCTCTGCCGTTCATCCCCAATGGCTAGTGGTTCAAGGGTACTGTCCACATGCCGGATGTGTCCCCAACGCCCAGCCGGGAGGGCTGGGCTGGATTTGTCCGTGCCACGGCTCGGAATTTGATACCTCCGGGCGCGTGACGCGCGGCCCCGCAACGGCCAACCTGGCAATCCCGGATTACGCCTTTCATTCTGATGGTCAGATCGTGCGTATCGGCACTAAGGAAGCCTGACATGATGAGTGAGCGCGTCTATTCGCTTCGCTGGCGAATTCCTTTTCCTCGTTCGATTGCCGGACTCTGGCTGTTCGCTATCGGCGCAATCCTGCTGGTTATGCTCGGCGTGCAGATCCTGACAGGTATCGTACTGGCGATGTTTTACGTGCCGACAGCCGGGCTGGCATTTGACTCCATTATTCATATTATGCGTGCGGTTCGCCATGGAGAACTGATACGCAATATGCATGCTATTGGCGCATCGCTCTTTTTCTTTGCCTGTTATCTGCATATTTTTCGCGGTATGTACTACAACGTGTACCGCAAGCCCTGGACAACAATGTGGTTGATTAGCGTCACGCTGTATATCCTCCTGATGATAACCGCATTTCTTGGTTATAGTCTTATCTGGGGGCAAAAAAGCTACTGGGCGGCAACGGTCATTACTCGCTTTGCCCAGGCCATTCCGCTAGTGGGTGATACGTTATACGCATATTTAGTCGGTAGCCATACGCCGGGAACACCGATGCTTGGCCGCTTTTTTGTTATCCACTTTATTCTTCCTTTTGTGATTGTCGTGGCAACGGTTTTTCATATACGTACCGTACAGTCAGCGTTTGCCCAAGCGATGAAAAAGAGGTTCAGCGAGAAAGAGTCCAGGAGCCTGTTGTTCGATTACCAAATTACCGATCTCGATGCCATCAAAATCACCCTTTTTATGATGCTCTTCGCCTGGTTTTTATTCTTTGCTCCGCACTATCTGAGCAGCGCCGATAACTTTATTCCCGCAGACCCAACGATTACACCGGCAATTGTTGCGCCAGAATGGTATTTCCTTCCCTTCTTCTCCATCTTGCGCTGCTTCCCGAATGAATTCGTAGGACTAGCCGCGATGTGCGGTTCGATACTGATTTTCTATTTTCTTCCCTGGCTTGATACCTCCCGGGCTCGTTTTCGCCATTACAGCAAGCTGGTCAAATGCGGATTCTGGCTGTGGGTCATCAATGCCTGCTTTTTAGGCTGGTTAGGATCGAAAGCGCTGGTTGGCCCCGACCTTCTTGACGGTTTTCGTAACGAAGAAGGTTGGATACGTGCCGCGTCCCAGCTTTCGACGCTGATTTGGTTTGCCTGGTTTTTAATCGTATTACCTTGCCGTCGTTTTCTGGAAAAACAGGACTGATAATGAAACGACTATTGAAATTCAGTGTTCTGTGTTTTTCTCTATTGGGACTGGGCTCCACCTATGCGCAAGAAACCACGCCTGAACGACAGGAATGGAGTTTCAGCGGCATCAATGGCCAGTATGATAAAGAGCAGCTTCGGCGTGGTCTGCAGGTTTATGAAGAGAAGTGTCGCGCTTGTCACGGCATGAAGCACCTTACCTTTCGAACCTTGACCAGATCCGGCGGCCCGGAACTCACGGAAGAAGAAGCAAGAAGTATCGCTAACGGCTATCAGTTTCCTGAGATTCAGGATGACGGCCAGATGGGTGAGCGGGACGGGACGCTAAATGACAGCTTTATATCGCCATATTTAAACGAGCGGGAAGCTCGATACCTTAATAATGGCGCAGAACCTGTTGACCTGAGCTATATCGTCCGCGCCCGCTCATACGATCGTGGATTTCCGCAATTCCTGTTAGATGCTTTTCTGCCCTACACGGACCAGGGAGCTGATTACGTCTACGCACTACTCACCGGCTATCTGCCTGACGATCCCGAACTGAAGGCTAACCGCTATTTTCCGGGCGGCGTGATTAACATGCCGAAACCGCTGAATAGCGGAGAGATCCAATGGAGTCCGGCGTCACAGAAAGCTGAAACTGAGGAGCAATACGCCAGGGATGTTACCGCCTTTCTGGCATGGGCAGCCGATCCGGCGCTCTCTGAACGAAAACAGCAAGGGAATTACGTTATGGGCTATCTGGCTATTATGCTGGGGCTGCTATGGATATTACGACGAATGAAGAGACGTTCGCTCATGTAGGTCTTGCGAGGCGGGGGATTACTCAGTTCACCAGCATTCAACCGGTCAGCAGCACTGTTGCTCTTGCGCGACTAAGACGAGTAAAGGAAGACAAAATATAAACCGAGCAAAACGAAAAAACCCCAAGCTATTTGATAGCTTGGGGTTTATGTTTGGCGGAAGCGTAGAGATTCGAACTCTAGAACCCTTTCGGGTCGCCGGTTTTCAAGACCGGTGCCTTCAACCGCTCGGCCACGCTTCCAATGAGGCGCACTATAAACATCCCGAACGGGCCTGTAAAGCACCAATGTGTTCGTTTGCCTGAAAAACAGCCAAAATATTGTTAATCGACTGAAATAACAACAGATTGACCATTTAATCAGCACAAATACCAGCTACAACGCTTAATGTTTTTTGATGTACATATCTTTGGTGTAGTAATTTCCCCGGTTATCCGGCGCAAATCCCCCCACCCACGGCTTCACCAGATGCGTGCGGACATAGTGGTAAACCGGAATCGCAGGGACATCATCACCTAAAAGATCTTCAGCCTGCTGATAGTATTTGCCTCGTTCTTCCAGTGAATTTGCTTTCGCCGCATTACGCATCGCTTCATCAAAGGCGGGATTGCTGTACTTGGTAGTATTCTCGCTATCACCGGTACGGAAAATATTGAGGAAACTTGAAGCATCATCATAATCGGCTATCCACGCATAGCGCACGACGTCAAAATTACCGGTGTGCATAGTGTCCAGCATGGTTTTCCATTCCTGGTTTTGCAGCTTCGCCTCGACGCCAAGGTTTTTCTTCCACATCGACGATGCGGCAATCGCAATACGCTGGTGCGTTTCGAAGGTGTTGTAGAGCAAATTCAAGCTAAGCGGATGCTCAGGACCAAAACCGGCTTCAGCAAGCAGTTTTTTGGCTTCAGCAATACGTTTTTCGAGCGGCCATGACGCATACTCCGGTGCATGCAGTTTCACCCCACCTATTTCCGGCTGGCTGATAACCCACGCTGCTCGCTGTCCCTGCCCCATCACCTTTTGCGCAATGATGTCTTTATCCAACGCCATATTCAGCGCCCGGCGCACGCGCGGATCATTAAACGGCGCGCGGGTTGTATTGAACTGATAGTAATACGTTGAAAGCTGAGGAGAGACATGCAGTTCATCGCCCATCGTTTTTTTCAGTTGGGCGAACTGATTGACCGGTACGCTATAAACAATGTCGATTTCACCGGCCTTATAGCGATTTACGTCAGCAGACTCTGAGCTGATGGGCAAATAAGTAACTTTATTAATAACCGTATGCCGATCGTCCCAGTAATGTGGGTTACGCTCGGCAACGATGCGCTCATTGACCACCCATTGCGATAGTTTGTACGGCCCACTGCTGACAAAATGTTCTGGTCGGGTCCACTTGTCGCCAAAACGCCCAATCAGAACTTTATCCAGCGGCACCAGCGATGGATGCGCCAGCATCGCCAGAAACGCCGCCGTCGGTTGCGTCAGGGTAATTTCCAGCGTGGTATCATCCAGGGCTTTGACCCCTAGTGTAGCGGGATCTTTATTCCCTTGGGCAATATCAACCGCATTCGCAACATGCATATTGCCCAGATACGAAGCATAAGGTGAAGCCGTTTGCGGCGAGACCAGACGCTGCCAGCTCCAGACAACATCCTGTGCGGTAATCGCAGAGCCATCAGACCAGGTAATGCCCGGACGTAAATGAAAGGTCCAGATAGTATTGTCTTTATTCTCCCAGGATGCCGCAAGGCGGGGCTCGATAGACCCATCCTGCTTGACAGCAACCAGACCGTCGAACATATCGCTGATTAAATTAAACTCAACGTTGCTTTCGACTTTATGCGGATCCAGCGATGCCGGCTCACTGCCGTTATTTCTCACCAGTTCCTGCTTTTCAGCCAATGCTGTTCCTGCGGGAACATGAGCTGCCCATGCCGCGCCGTTTATTGATATCACACAGGCGGCCAACAGCGTAAACGTAAATACCTTCGATTTGTGTTGAGTCATTCCCTGCACCTTATTGTTCTGTTTTGTGATGACACCGCAATCACTCATAAAGGGATACAGTAAATAACGCAATATTTTTCAGTGACCTATAAGATGTCGATCTGACATTTTCAAACAATAAGTGGTAACATCTGATTTAGGCACTTTTGCTGAAATAAAATGCTTAAGTCTGGCGGGTTAAAATGCGTAAAGATGGGTAAAATCGCTGTGTCATTACCCGTGATTTCATTATCCTCCGTCATTAATTACATCTGTCATAAGAGAGTGACTCATGGATCGTATTATTAGTTCTTCGCGCGACCGTACATCGCTACTCAGCACGCATAAAGTGCTGCGCAATACCTATTTTCTGCTCAGCCTGACGCTGGCGTTTTCTGCCATCACCGCAACGGCAAGCACCGTGCTGATGCTGCCATCCCCGGGTCTAATCCTGACGCTGGTGGGTATGTATGGTCTGATGTTCCTGACATATAAAACTGCGGATAAGCCGGTCGGAATTCTGTCTGCTTTCGCATTCACCGGCTTCCTGGGCTACATTCTGGGACCGATTCTGAACACCTACCTGTCTGCAGGCATGGGTGATGTTATCGGTATGGCGCTGGGCGGCACTGCTCTGGTCTTCTTCAGCTGTTCTGCCTATGTGCTGACCACCCGTAAAGACATGTCCTTCCTCGGCGGTATGCTGATGGCAGGTATCGTGGTGGTGCTGATTGGTATGGTTGCGAATATCTTCCTGCAACTGCCAGCTCTGCATCTGGCCATCAGCGCGGTGTTTATTCTGATTTCTTCAGGCGCTATCCTGTTTGAAACCAGCAATATCATCCGTGGCGGTGAAACCAACTACATCCGTGCAACGGTCAGCCTGTATGTTTCGCTGTACAACATCTTCGTCAGCCTGCTGAGCATTCTGGGCTTCGCCAGCCGCGACTAAGTTGTCAACTCGCACTATCCAGCCCCGCTTATGCGGGGCTTTCTTTTTTGGTAAACTGCCGCCAGTTTGACTAACGTAGTGACGAATTATGTTGATCTTTGAAGGTAAAGAAATCAGTACCGATAGCGAAGGCTATCTGAAAGATACCACGCTGTGGAGCGAGCCGCTGGCGGAGAAAATCGCCGAAAACGAAGGCATTACGCTCTCCGCAGAACATTGGGAAGTGGTGCGTTTTGTCCGCGATTTTTATCTGGAATTTAATACCTCCCCCGCTATCCGCATGCTGGTAAAAGCGATGGCCAACAAGTTTGGCGAAGAGAAAGGCAACAGCCGTTATCTCTACCGCCTGTTCCCGAAAGGTCCGGCCAAGCAGGCGACTAAAATTGCCGGCCTGCCGAAACCGGTGAAATGTATTTAATAACGGATACTAAATCCCTTTAGCTCGTCGCCAGGACGATGGGGTTCGCTGAGAACTCTGTCTACCCTGGCGCTTCGCGGCCCCCCGGCTTTCAACCACTTCATCAGTTGTTCCACCCGGTCACTTTCACCGCAGGCGACAACCTCTACGCTGCCGTCATCCATATTCTTCGCGTATCCGGTCAATCCCAGCCGTTGTGCTTCATGCTGGGTGGTGTAGCGAAATCCTACCCCCTGAACCCGGCCATAGACCCAGGCGATTATGCAGACTTTCGACATTGCGGTTCTCCTTATCATCACAGCGCGCGTTGCAAATATGCGTAAAACTCAGGACAATGGCGCCCATTTCTTTGAATTGACAGAATAGTAAATTATGAGTGTACGTTTAGTGTTAGCCAAAGGGCGCGAAAAATCATTACTGCGCCGCCATCCGTGGGTATTTTCCGGTGCTGTCGCACGTATGGAAGGTAAAGCCAACCTCGGTGAAACCATCGATATTGTTGATCATCAGGGTAAATGGTTAGCACGCGGCGCGTACTCACCCGCGTCGCAGATCCGCGCACGCGTCTGGACATTTGACAAGTCTGAGTCCATCGATATTGATTTCTTCACCCGTCGTCTGCAGCAGGCGCAGACATGGCGTGACTGGCTGGCGAAAAAAGACGGTCTGGACAGCTACCGTCTGATCGCCGGCGAATCCGATGGTCTGCCGGGTGTCACCATTGACCGCTTCGGCAACTTCCTGGTGTTGCAGTTGCTCAGTGCGGGGGCTGAATACCAACGCGCCGCGCTGATTAGCGCTCTGCAAATTGTTTTCCCGAACTGCGCCATTTATGACCGTAGCGATGTTGCGGTGCGTAAAAAAGAAGGTATGGAGCTGACTCAAGGGCCAGTAACGGGCGAGCTTCCGCCAGCACTGCTGCCAATTGAAGAGCACGGCATGAAGCTGCTGGTTGATATTCAGCATGGTCACAAAACCGGCTACTACCTCGATCAACGCGATAGCCGCCTGGCCACGCGTCGTTATGTGGAAAATCAGCGTGTGCTGAACTGTTTCTCTTATACCGGTGGATTTGCGGTTTCAGCATTAATGGGTGGCTGCCGTCAGGTCGTCAGCGTTGACACCTCTCAGGAAGCGCTCGATATTGCCCGCCAGAACGTGGAACTGAACAAGCTGGATCTGAGCAAAGCTGAGTTCGTGCGTGATGATGTGTTCAAACTTCTGCGAGCTTATCGCGATCGTGGTGAGAAATTCGACGTCATCGTGATGGATCCGCCGAAATTTGTCGAAAACAAAAGCCAGTTGATGGGCGCCTGCCGCGGCTATAAGGACATCAATATGCTGGCTATTCAGTTGCTCAATCCGGGCGGCGTACTGCTGACTTTCTCCTGCTCTGGGCTGATGACCACCGATTTATTTCAGAAAATCATCGCTGATGCCGCAATAGATGCTGGTCGTGATGTACAATTTATAGAGCAGTTCCGTCAGGCCGCCGATCACCCGGTGATCGCTACCTACCCGGAAGGGCTGTATCTCAAAGGGTTTGCCTGTCGCATCATGTAACTTGAAAAGTGGAATATTACCCTTACATAGAGGGTATCTATTTCCCGGGAGGTGACTATGATTGCCAGCAAATTCGGTATCGGCCAGCAGGTCCGCCATTCCCTGTTAGGTTACCTCGGAGTGGTCGTGGATATCGACCCGGAATATTCGCTTGATCAACCGTCAGCCGATGAGTTGGCGGTTAACGACGAACTTCGCGCCGCTCCCTGGTATCACGTGGTGATGGAAGACGATAATGGTCTGCCAGTACATACGTATCTGGCCGAAGCACAACTGAGTAGCGAGCTACAGGAAGAACATCCGGAGCAACCGTCGATGGATGAACTGGCGCGAACAATTCGAAAACAGCTTCAGGCCCCGCGCCTGCGCAATTGATGCAAACACAGACCCGATTAGCTAATCGGGTCTGTGCGTTTTGTTCGGCTACAGATCAACCTTACTTAGCCAGTCCCAGCCGCGGGATCTCAATCGCCGGGCAACGATCCATCACCACCGTCAACCCTGCATCACGAGCCAGTACGGCTGCTTGCTCGTTAATCACGCCGAGCTGCATCCATAGGGTCTTCGCGCCGATGGCAATTGCCTCCTGAGCAACACCCCACGCCGCTTCGGAATTACGGAAGACATCTACCATATCCACTTTCTCTGGTACATCTGCCAGCGTCGCATAGCCCTGCTGCCCCAGCAATGTTTTTCCGGCAACTTTCGGTGAAACAGGAATAACGTGATAGCCCTGATCGAGTAAATATTTCATAACCCGATAGCTTGGGCGATCGGGTTTATCGCTTGCTCCCACCAGTGCAATCGTGCGGGTCGTTGTCAAAATGCCAGCAATATCGGTCTCTTTCATCGTTTTCCTCCAGGCTGTTTAGCAAAGTGTACGACAAACCGGACTTTGCGACCATTCATCCCATACTGGCGCATGAGAGCTAAACTCAAAAATATGTCTATATGTTAGTAAACATGATTATCGAAAAATTTAGATACATCTTATACAGATTTTTTCTGGACAGGAGAAACCTATGAAAGCCGGCATTGTGACAGCCTTAATTGCCCTGTGTTTGCCGGTAACCGTTTTTGCTACCTCTCTACGTCTGTCTAATGATATTGACCTTCTGGTGCTGGACGGAAAAAAAGTCTCCAGCTCATTACTGCGTGGTGCCGAAAGTATTGAGCTGGAAAATGGTCGACACCAGCTCGTGTTTCGCGTAGAAAAAACCATTCGCCTGTCCAGCCACGAAGAACGTCTGTATATTTCGCCCCCGCTGGTCATCAGCTTTGATACCCAACTCGTCAGTCAGGTTAATTTTCACCTGCCACGTCTGAGCAACGAGCGAGATGCAACGCATTTTGATGATGCCCCACGCGTAGAACTGCTGGATGGGGATTCCATGCCTATACCGGTTAAGCTGGATATTCTGTCAATCACATCCACCGCAAAAATCGTAGATTATGAAATGGAAACAGAGCGCTATAACAAAGCGGCTAAGCATGCGTCTTTACCGCAATTTGCCACGATGATGGCCGATGACAGTTCGCTGCTTTCCGGGGTATCTGAACTGGACCGCGTGCCGCCTCAGTCGCAAACGCTGACTGAGCAACGCTTAAAATATTGGTTTCAACAGGCTGACGCACAAACGCGAAGTAACTTCTTACAATGGGCTGAGAAACAGCCCCCATCGTGACATTTATGTTCGTATACGCATTTTTTTTGTCTTTCTCTTGCAGCGTCAAGTGCTTCCAGTACTCTGTAACAAGGTTAACTTGGGAGCTGTACTATGGAATTAACGACTCGCACATTACCAGCGCAGAAACATATTGCGTTGGTCGCACACGATCACTGCAAAAAGATGTTGATGAGCTGGGTTGAACGCCACCAGCCATTACTGGAAAAACACGTTCTGTATGCTACAGGAACAACAGGAAATTTAATTCAACGCGCGACAGGAATGGACGTCAACGCCATGCTGAGCGGCCCGATGGGGGGTGACCAGCAGGTGGGTGCGCTAATTTCAGAAGGGAAAATTGATGTGCTGATTTTCTTCTGGGATCCGCTCAACGCCGTTCCCCACGATCCTGATGTCAAAGCCCTGCTACGCCTGGCCACAGTCTGGAACATTCCGGTCGCCACCAACGTGTCAACGGCTGATTTTATTATCCAGTCGCCAAACTTCAACGACGCAACGGATATCTTGATCCCGGATTACGCCCGTTATCTTGCAGAACGCCTCAAATAAATGCTAAGCAGGCGGCAACTGCCGCCTGCTTTTCAGGGTTTCCGGGTCACCGGAACGTCTAATTGCTTAAGCTCATCAACAAAACATGATGGCGCGTCTTTGCTAAACAGTAGCCATACCCGATGTCGTGCACGCGTTAGCGCCACATACAGCAACCGCCGCTCTTCAGCATCAGGAAAATCTTCAACAGCCGGGAGTAACGCCTCTTCCATAATCGACTCGCGAGCCGGAGCCGGAAAACCGTCATTCCCGTCATGAAGCCCCATAACAATGACGTAATCCGCCTGCTGCCCTTTGCTGGCATGAATAGTCATAAAATCCAACTGCAGCTTGGGCCAGCGGGTGGTCGCTTTGTCCAGGCTGGCTGGCTTCAGATGATGGTACCGCGCCAGCACCAGAATTCTCTCTTCAGCTTTCACAAAACCCGACAGCTTATCCAGCAACAGATCTAACTGACTTTCATCGAGCAACGTGACTGCTTTTTTATCACCGGTCGTCAGACTGTTCAGCGGTTTCGTGAGCTGATGTGGGTTTTGCTGGATAAACTGGTTTGCGACTTCGCCAATCCGGCTATTAAAACGGTAAGTCGTATCCAGATTACAGCTATCGCCCTCACCAAAATTTTGCTGGAATGCGGTCGTCAGAGAAAGCTGTGCTCCGCTGAACCGGTAAATGGCCTGCCAGTCATCTCCCACGGCAAACAGCGTGGTCTGCGAGTTTTGCTTTCGCAAGGCGGCTAACAGGGCGGCGCGCTGAGGGGAAATATCCTGAAATTCATCGACCAGAATATGTTTCCACGGACTGATAAACCGCCCCTTCTCCAGAATGACAATAGCCTGATGGATCAACCCGGAGAAATCGACGGCATTCTCATCCTTCAGGGCACTCTTCCAGGCCTTGAGCAGCGGCGCCATTAGCTTTATGCGTTTACTGAACAGATCGCGGATCTCCTCCGGAGCATTAGCAATCATCTCCGCCTGTGCTCCACCATGCATCCGCATCAAACTAACCCAGCGATCCAACCGGGAGGCCAGACGGCGCTGTAATTTTTCGTCATCCCAGAAGTTACCTTCGGGTACAGACCACTGCATTTCTTCTTCTAACCATTGTCGCCAGCCTTTAGCCTGAGCCTTTTTCTCACTGCACTGCTGACGCCAGGTCGTTATAAAGAGTTTACTGCGAGCGGCGGCATCATTTTCCAGCTTGCTCACTGTTGGAACTTTTTTGCTACCTTGCGAAATAATGTACAACGCCAGTGAATGGAACGTCCGCGCAGTGACCTCGTCCGTATGCAGACGCTCACGAATGCGGTCATCCATCTCCTGGGCTGCTTTGCGTCCAAACGCCAGCAACAGGATCTGTTCAGCCGCCGCCTCTCCTCGAGCAAGCAGCCAGCCCGCACGGGCGACCAATACGGATGTTTTGCCGCTTCCGGCCCCCGCAAGAACCAATAAGGATTGCTCACCGTTCACTACCGCACGCGCCTGAGCCGGATTCAACGGCGAAGATTCAATATGCTGGAAAAACTCAGCATACTCTTCCAGCATTGCCTCGGTGTACGCCTGATTGTGCTGTAAGCGGCAGGCTTCAATGTCCTTCAACCACGCCTGGCATTGACGTAACGCCTCCCGGCAATTTTCAAATTCTTCCAGCCGATTAACCGGGAGCGGTAAAGCAGCAAAGGCACGGCGAATCTGCTGCTGCAACCCTGACGTTTGTTCGCGCGTCAGCCATTTACTTTCACTAGTACGCGCCGCTATCGCATCCAACTGCTGCTGTAAAACCCCCGCAGCAACGTCACTCATTTCCTGGCTCCACTGCTGCCAGAGTGCATTCAAATGATGATGAAAGCGCTGGGTTTCCGCCCACTCTGTACCGTGAAGACGAACCACCTTCTCATCCGGGAGTACAAACTCCAGCTCGCCCCACACCAGACCACGTTTGCAATGAATAGCCAGTAACTGATTGAAGGGAATAAGATACTCGTGGCGATCGCCGGAAACTTTAATCCCGGCATTGAGAATAACGGCCCGATCGTAAGGGTGTTGTGCCAGACGTTTTCCAAGAGAAGTAGCTTTCAGTTCCATAAGACTCAAGCGGATCCACACGAAGAGGTTTGCTTATCAGTGTAACCGCCAGAGAAAACGTGCTCCAGCCCAAAAAAACGTTACAATTGCCGAATTCACAGAAAACCAGAGTTAACCGAGGGTTTATGCGTACTGTTCTGAATATTTTAAATTTTGTGCTTGGGGGGTTCGCCACCACCCTGGCCTGGTTACTGGCAACGCTGGTCAGTATCGTGCTTATTTTTACTTTACCCTTGACCCGTTCATGCTGGGAGATAACCCGACTTTCGCTGTTTCCCTATGGCAACGAAGCGATACATGTCGATGAACTGAATCCGGCCGGTAAAAGCGTCCTGTTGAATACCGGCGGCACCGTGCTCAATATTTTCTGGCTGATTTTCTTCGGCTGGTGGTTGTGTCTGATGCACATTGTCTCTGGTATTGCTCAGTGCATAACGATTATTGGTATTCCGGTTGGCATTGCGAACTTTAAAATCGCTGCTATTGCGCTCTGGCCGGTGGGTCGCCGGGTAGTTTCAGTAGAAGTTGCCCGTGCAGCGCGTGAAGCCAATGCACGTCGTCGCTTTGAATAATCAGGACCAATGGCCTTTATGTTAAGTCCTCTGCTCAAACGCTATACCTGGAACAGCACCTGGTTGTACTACGTGCGGATTTTTATCGCGCTATGCGGTACAACGGCGCTGCCCTGGTGGCTGGGTGACGTCAAGCTGACCATCCCCCTCACGCTAGGTATGGTCGCTGCCGCACTTACCGATCTCGACGATCGTCTCGCGGGCCGACTGCGCAATTTAATCATCACGCTGGTGTGCTTTTTTATTGCCTCAGCCTCCGTTGAACTGCTCTTCCCATGGCCCTGGCTGTTTGCTATTGGGTTAACGCTTTCCACCAGCGGTTTTATTCTGCTGGGGGGATTAGGCCAGCGCTATGCAACCATCGCTTTTGGCGCGTTGCTGATCGCCATTTACACGATGCTGGGCACCTCGCTTTACGATCAGTGGTATCAACAACCAATCCTGCTGCTCGCGGGCGCTATCTGGTATAACCTGCTGACGCTCACCGGACATCTTCTGTTTCCCATCCGCCCCTTACAGGATAATCTTGCACGCAGCTACGAACAATTAGCGCACTACCTGGAACTGAAGTCGCGTCTTTTTGATCCCGACATAGAAGATGAAAGCCAGGCGCCGTTGTATGATTTAGCCCTCGCTAATGGGCAACTGATGGCAACGCTAAACCAGACCAAAGTGTCGCTGCTGACTCGCCTGCGCGGTGACCGTGGACAACGGGGAACACGTCGCACGCTACATTACTATTTTGTGGCGCAGGATATTCATGAACGCGCAAGCTCCTCACATATTCAGTATCAAACGCTACGCGATCATTTCCGTCACAGCGATGTGATGTTCCGCTTCCAGCGGTTGATGTCGATGCAAGGACAAGCCTGTTCACAATTGTCTCGTTGTATTTTATTACGTACGCCTTACCAGCACGATCCGCACTTTGAACGCGTCTTCACCCATATAGATGCCGCACTTGAGCGCATGCGTGCCAGTGGTGAGCCTGCAGATCTGCTCAATACGCTGGGATTCTTACTATCGAACCTGCGGGCTATCGATGCGCAACTGGCCACCATTGAGTCTGAACAGGCTCAGGTACTCTCGCGCAATGAGTCTGAAAATCAGCTTGCTGATGACAGTCCCCATGGATTCAGTGATATCTGGTTACGCCTGAGCCGTAATTTCACCCCAGAGTCCGCACTGTTTCGCCATGCCGTCCGCATGTCGTTAGTGCTCTGTGTTGGTTATGCCATTATCCAGGTAACCGGCATGAATCACGGATACTGGATCTTGCTGACCAGCCTGTTTGTCTGTCAACCAAACTACAATGCCACCCGACATCGCCTGGCGCTCAGGATTATCGGCACGTTGGTTGGGATTGCCATCGGTTTACCGATCCTGTGGTTTGTGCCCTCTTTAGAAGGGCAGCTAATACTTTTAGTGATCACTGGTGTACTGTTTTTTGCCTTTCGCAACGTCCAGTATGCGCATGCCACCATGTTTATCACGCTGCTGGTATTACTGTGCTTTAACCTGCTCGGCGAAGGCTTTGAGGTTGCGCTGCCGCGTGTCATCGATACGCTAATTGGCTGTGCTATCGCCTGGGCGGCTGTCAGTTTCATCTGGCCAGACTGGCGTTTTCGTAATCTACCACGGGTAATTGAGCGGGCGACTGACGCTAACTGCCGCTACCTTGATGCAATTCTCGAACAATATCATCAGGGTCGTGATAATCGCCTGGCCTACCGTATCGCTCGCCGTGACGCGCATAACCGTGATGCTGAACTCGCCTCCGTGGTGTCAAACATGTCGAGCGAGCCGGATGTGACGGCCCAAACCCGCGAAACGGCGTTCCGTTTACTGTGTCTCAACCATACGTTTACCAGCTATATTTCTGCGCTTGGCGCACATCGCGAACAGTTGACCAATCCAGACGTTCTGGCATTGCTGGATGACGCTGTTTGCTATGTTGATGATGCCCTTCACCATCAACCCGCTGACGAGCAACGCGTATACCAGGCGTTAGAAGGGCTGAAGCAGCGAATTCAGCACCTGGAACCACGCCCGGACAGTAAAGAGCCTCTGGTCGTTCAGCAAGTTGGGTTATTGATCGCTCTGCTCCCGGAAATCCGGCGATTACAGCAGCAAATTGCCGTACTACCTTCTAATACCCCGGTTCCGGCGTAAGAGAACTTACCCACTCCACCAGCTCCTGGCGACGCGTCGCCGGGAGCGCGGCTTCGTGTATCCCCCCTACCGCGCCTTCAAGGGCATAGAGTACTTTTACCGTCAGAGCCGGGTTATTTTGCCGAAGTTTCAGCCAGCACATTTGTGCTCCCAACGACCGCATTGTCCCCTCATCTTTAATTCCAACTTCATTCAGCAGAGTCTCCAGATGAAACGTCATATTCGGCAATTCCCGCAGACGATGCTGGGTAAAGCGACTCTGTTTTTCCTTAACCGCTGCATCCAACGAATATCGCGATAACGACACCAGTTGCTGCTGGTTTTGCCACAGGGCATCATTCACCTGGTAATAATTAAGTACAAGAGGACGTCCTCGCTTAATAAATGTCAGCCAGACAGGAGAATTTTGTACACAATACTGGGCGCTCTGCTCACAGGCGCGAAGATACAACTCACCATTGGCGACCATGGCAAAGACAGTATCGCCAACCGTCAGACTGTAGCCACCAAACAGTGAGCGATAGTGAATTGTCCCCAGAGAAGCCAGATATTCCTGCGATTTATAGATCCGTGCATAAGAAAGCTCTTTCATAAAAATCCTTTTTAAATCATAACGTAAGCAAATGATTTTCAATAGCGGATCCGTTAATGACGAAAATAGGCAACTTATGCGTATGGGGCAAGATGAATTTTATTTTTCCCGTGACGATGACTAAAAATTGCGAACCTGTTTCCGAAAATAAGGTTGATCTTTGTTGATAGCAGGGTTACTGTATATCCATACAGTAACCCACAGGGCTGGATTGATTATGTACACTTCAGGCTATGCAAATCGTTCTTCGTCGTTCTCTTCCGCATCAAGCAACATTGCGCGCGTTTCATCAGAGAACGCAACCGCTGGGCTTATCAGTGAAGTAGTCTATCGCGAGGACCAGCCCATGATGACGCAACTACTGCTGCTTCCTCTGCTGCAACAGTTAGGGCAGCAATCACGCTGGCAGCTGTGGCTGACGCCTCAGCAAAAATTAAGCCGGGAGTGGGTGCAGTCAGCCGGACTTCCATTGACAAAAGTAATGCAGATTAGCCAACTCTCCCCCTGCAATACGCTGGAATCGATGATCCGTGCGCTGCGCACAGGTAATTACAGTGTCGTTATCGGCTGGCTGGCAGAAGAATTAACGGAAGATGAACATGCCGAGCTGGTAAAAGCGGCTAATGAAGGAAATGCGATGGGTTTTATCATGCGTCCTGTTTGCGCACAGTCACTTGCGGGGAGACAGCATTCCGGGCTAAAAATTCACTCGAATTTGTATCATTGAGTAAAATTAGGATTTATCCTGGAATTTTTTTTCATGCTTCAATTTGCCTTTGAGCTTTAACGCGTTTTTCGTCCGAACGCCTGTCTCAAGCGGTTTTCAGGAAATCCTCAGTGCATTTAGTCATCAATAAATGTTAAATATTATGTATACAAGCCTTTTTTTTTCATATGCCTGACGGACTTCACACTTGTAAGTTTTCAACTACGTTGTAGACTTTACATCGCCAGGGGTGCTCGGCGTAAGCCGCAGATATCGGTAGAGCAACTATTGAACTGGTCCCCGGGTGAAGGATTTAACCGTGTTATCTCTCTTCGGAGATATTCATGGCGAATTTTGGATGATAACGAGGCGCAAAAAATGAAAAAGACAGCTATCGCAATTGCAGTGGCACTGGCTGGTTTCGCTACCGTGGCGCAGGCCGCTCCGAAAGATAACACCTGGTACGCTGGTGCTAAAATGGGCTGGTCTCAGTACCATGATATTGGCAACAACCAGATCAACAACGCCGGTCCGACCCACGAAAGCCAACTGGGTGCCGGTGCGTTCGGTGGTTATCAGGTTAACCCGTACGTTGGTTTTGAAATGGGTTACGACTGGTTAGGCCGTATGCCGTACAAAGGCTACACCGACCAGACTCATCAAAACGGCGCTTTCAAAGCTCAGGGCGTTCAGCTGACCGCTAAACTGGGTTACCCAATCACTGACGATCTGGACGTTTATACCCGTCTGGGTGGTATGGTTTGGCGTGCAGACGCTAAAAACAACGAAGGCTTCAAAGACCACGACACTGGTGTATCCCCAGTATTCGCTGGTGGCGTAGAGTATGCAATTACTCCTGAAATCGCTACCCGTCTGGAATACCAGTGGACCAACAACATCGGTGACGCGAACACCGTTGGTGGTCGTCCGGATAACGGCCTGTTGAGCGTTGGTGTTTCTTACCGTTTCGGCCAGCAGGAAGAAGCAGCTCCAGTAGTTGTTGCTCCGGCTCCGGCTCCAGAAGTACAGACCAAGCACTTCACTCTGAAGTCTGACGTTCTGTTCAACTTCAACAAAGCAACTCTGAAACCAGAAGGCCAGCAGGCTCTGGACCAGATGTACAGCCAGCTGAGCAACCTGGATCCGAAAGACGGTTCCGTAGTGGTTCTGGGCTTCACTGACCGCATCGGTTCTGACGCTTACAACCAGGGTCTGTCCGAGAAACGTGCTCAGTCCGTTGTTGATTACCTGATCTCTAAAGGTATTCCTTCTGACAAAATCTCTGCACGTGGCATGGGTGAATCCAACCCAGTTACTGGCAACACCTGTGACAACGTGAAAGCTCGCGCTGCACTGATCGACTGCCTGGCTCCGGATCGTCGTGTTGAGATCGAAGTTAAAGGCATCAAAGACGTTGTAACTCAGCCTCAGGCTTAAGTTATCGTCTTATAAAAAAACCCCGCTATGCGGGGTTTTTTTCATCTGTTTCCACTCAAAACAAGCCTCTTGTTACACCAGCCAACCGCTAGTCTTTTCCCAGCAACGCCTGTAAATCCTGTTTCAATGTCGACATTTTGTTCGCGTACTTCTCTTTATGCTCTGCGTCTTCAATCAGCTGCACTATAGTTTCAGAAAACGTTTTTCCACGCCGCTGCGCAAGACCAGCCAGACGCTGCCAGACCATAAACTCCAGATCGATCGATTTCTTACGCGTATGTTGATGTTCTGCATTAAAGTGCCGCTTACGCCTCGCCCGGATCGTTTGCTTCATACGATTGAGCAGTGCAGGGTTCATGTATTCTTCAATCCAGGCGTTGACCCGAACCGGTTCATTTTCGAGGGTTAGCAACAAATCAACGGCTTCTTTGGCAGCGCTGGCTTCCACATAGCGGGTAATCAACTCCCCCTCGCGATGCTTCTTCACCAGGTACTTCCATTTCCATCCGCTTTCAAGATTTTCAAGTTGTTGATATTTCATTGCGATCTCAATGTTACCGTGTAACTCTTATCAGAATATCAGCTTTTTCGGCATCTGAAGAAAAGAATATCCAGCCTGTGAACTGCCGCGCGTCATCACAACCGTTTCGCGGCGCTTTCCAGGTGTTTAGTGGTGAGGGTTACGGTATAATCTCGTTTTTTACAACAGACTAAAAAACATCAACTTTGACCATTACGAAACTTGCATGGCGTGATCTGGTTCCTGATACCGACAGTTATCAGGAAGTATTTGCACAGCCGCACGTCACTGACGACACCGACACCTTACTTAGTGATACTCAGCCACGTTTACAATTCGCGCTAGAGCAGCTTCTTCAGCACTGGACTACATCCTCGTTCATGTTGGTGAAAGCACCGGAGGAGCTTGAGTATCTCAACCTTATTGCAAAGGCTGCACGTCCCTTACACACGGATGCAGGAAGCCTGACTGGCGGTCATTACGACATCTCCGGTCACACTATTCGTTATCGTACAGCTGAAAAAGCGGAAGACAATTTTGCGACATTGACGCAGGTGGTCAGCGCTGACTGGGCCGAAGCCGAACAACTGTTTGGCTGTCTACGTCAGTTCAATGGCGAAATTACGCTGCAGCCAGGTCTGGTACATCAGGCCAATGGGGGGGTGCTGGTTATCTCATTGCGCACGCTGTTGGCCCAACCTCTGTTGTGGATGCGTCTGAAAGCCATTGTCAGCCACGAGCGTTTTGATTGGGTGGCTTTTGATGAGTCTCGCCCACTGCCTGTCTCTGTTCCGCCTATGCCGCTTAAACTGAAAGTGATTTTGGTGGGTGAGCGTGAATCGCTGGCGGATTTCCAGGATATGGAACCAGAGTTGGCTGAGCAGGCCATTTACAGCGAGTTTGAAGATAATCTGCAGATAGTGGATGCCGAAACCATGACGCAGTGGTGTCAGTGGGTCACGCATACTGCCATGCGCAATAATTTGCCTTACCCCGCTCCTGATGCCTGGCAGGTTTTGATCCGTGAAGCCGTTCGCTATACCGGTGAACAGGATACATTGCCTCTTAACCCGCTGTGGATCACCAGACAGTTCAAAGAGGTGGCCCCGTTATGCGAGAGCGAAACCTGCAACGCTGAGCAGTTCAGCCTGATGCTGGCTCAGCGCGAATGGCGTGAGGGATTCCTGGCTGAACGCATGCAGGATGAAATTCTGCAAGAGCAGATCCTTATCGAGACAGAAGGCGAGCGTATTGGCCAGATCAACGCCTTGTCGGTGATTGAGTTTCCCGGCCACCCACGCGCATTTGGCGAGCCTTCTCGTATCAGTTGCGTCGTGCATATTGGTGACGGCGAGTTTACGGACATTGAGCGCAAAGCCGAGCTCGGCGGAAATATTCATGCCAAGGGTATGATGATTATGCAGGCTTTCCTGATGTCGGAACTCCAGCTTGAGCAGCAAATCCCCTTCTCTGCCTCGCTGACCTTTGAGCAATCTTACAGCGAAGTGGACGGTGACAGCGCGTCTATGGCAGAACTGTGCGCATTGATCAGCGCCCTCGCCGACGTGCCTGTTAATCAAAGTATCGCCATTACCGGTTCTGTCGATCAGTTTGGTCGGGCGCAACCTGTCGGTGGTCTGAATGAGAAAATTGAAGGTTTCTTCGCCATCTGCCAGCAGCGTGAGCTGACGGGCACGCAGGGCGTTATCATTCCTTCGGCTAACGTCAGACACCTCAGCCTGCATCCCGCGCTGCTACAGGCCATAGAAGAAGAAAAATTCACTATCTGGGCGGTGGACGACGTAACTGATGCGCTGCCACTGTTGTTAAATCTGGTGTGGGATGGCGAAGGCCAGACAACGCTGATGCAAACCATTCAGGAGCGTATTGCCACGGCTACGCAACAGGAAGGTCGTCACCGTTTTCCATGGCCGCTACGTTGGCTGAACTGGATTATTCCGAACTGATCGGACTTGTTCAGCGTACACGTGTTAGCTATCCTGCGTGCTTCAATAAAATAAGGCTTACAGAGAACATGGTAGATAAACGCGAATCCTATACGAAAGAAGACCTTCTTGCCTCTGGTCGCGGTGAACTGTTTGGCGCAAAAGGGCCACAACTGCCAGCACCAAGCATGCTGATGATGGACCGTGTCATCAAGATGACCGAAACCGGTGGCAACTTTGACAAAGGTTATGTTGAAGCTGAACTGGATATCAACCCAGACCTGTGGTTCTTCGGTTGTCACTTTATCGGCGATCCGGTGATGCCGGGCTGCCTGGGTCTCGACGCCATGTGGCAGCTGGTTGGATTCTATCTCGGCTGGCTGGGCGGCGAAGGTAAAGGCCGTGCGCTGGGCGTAGGTGAAGTTAAATTCACCGGCCAGGTTCTGCCGACTGCGAAGAAAGTCACTTACCGCATTCACTTCAAACGTATCGTTAACCGTCGCCTGATCATGGGCCTGGCTGATGGTGAAGTGCTGGTTGATGGTCGTCTGATCTACACCGCAAACGATCTGAAAGTGGGTCTGTTCCAGGACACTTCCGCGTTTTAATCCAGGACTGCGTAGCAGCCAGACATTAACGTTTCTCCGTTTTATCTGGTGTGCAAAAAGGCGAAACCTCCGCTCTGCGGAGGTTTCTTTTATCTAAAGAGACAGAATCAGGCCATTAAAACCCTATCCCCCATGGCTTCTCGCCAGCCTCCCAGCCAGTATGACCTCTGATTCAGCGTCTGATAGGGACACATTTCTTTTGAGCGTCCGGCAATGCCGGCCTGATATCCACGTTGATGTGCCCGTTCCAGGCGATCTCGTTTTTGTCTCTTCATGCCTCGTTTCCCTCATTTTTTGGTCTGGTGGAAAAGAAAACAGTGATTACTAAGTGTGCAATCACACTAAACGAATACCCCTAAACATTAGGCTCGTCAATGCGCAAAATTCACGCCAGTGTCATATTTGTGAGCTAGCCTCTAAATCATTTGTACAAAAATAGTCATTCAGAACAGCTATCTCCACGGCTAAAAAAATAAAAAAACCGCCCCGGGCAGTGAGCCAGGGGCGGCATAATTTACAATTATTTAAGCTTATGGGATGCGTTTCAGCTCTTGAGCAATAGCCGTCGCTTCCTGACTCCAGGCGTTGGCAAGAACCTTCACCATCTCATCGTAGCCGTCTTTAGTCTGTACAGCTTCGATGTGGAATGGACGTTTGATCAGTTGTCCCTGATGATTCAGCAACCATTCTCCACTCACGATAACCTTACCATCGTAACGACCGTGGAAGCCGGTTACGGTGACGTTCAGCGTGTCCTGAGTGCTTCCCAGCGGCTGCGAAGCAACAACCCAGCCAGGCAACTGCATGCTGAGGTTAGCAACCAGCGTATTGCGCAATTGCTGATCTAATGGGCTGGCCCAGAGATTATTATTGGCTATAACATATTGCACATCGCTGGTCTGGTAAACCACCCCATTACCGGCCAGATAATCAGGTACCGCAATCTGTTCAACCCACAGCAGACGGTTTCCCTGATTGGCGGAGCTCTGCACACCGCCTTGTGCGATAGGGAGCTGGTAATAGCTTTTATTCTCTCCGCTGGAGCTGCATGACGTCAGCCAGACCGCCATCATCACCACTAGCCACTTTTTCATTGTTTCGCCCTCTTCGGCTCTGGATCTTTTTTGTCCTTCGCTTCAAATACCAGCGCATTACTCTTATCGTTCAGCGTTTTCAGTACCGGTTGCAGTTCACGTAGCACCTGATCAAGACGCTGCATATCTGCCACCATCTTGTTGTAGGCCGCGGAACCAGGCTGGAAGCCCTGCATGCTACGATTTAGTTCACGCAGCGTGTTCTGCATATCCGCCGGAAGATCCTGCATCGACTGGCTGGACGTGATCTTGTTCATGTTATCCAGCGTGGTTTGCAGATGCTTCATCGTGCGCTGGCTTTCCGACAGCGTATTGGTTGCCTGCTCAATCATCGGGTTCAGCGGCAGATTATTAATCTTATCCAACGCTTCCATCAGACGCTGTTGGATCTGCGCCAGACCACCGCTCACGGTCGGAATAATTTGATAACCATTAAATTCACGCACACCAGTAATCGGCGGCTCTTTCGGGTAGAAGTCGAGATCGACATACAGCGCGCCGGTCACCAGGTTCCCGGTTTTGAGCGATGCCCGTAATCCGCGTTTAAGCAATTCCGCCAGATGAGCACCAACATCAGTATCTTCGCCCAGCTGCGCCTTCAGACGTTCTGGTTCGATGCGTACCAGCACCGGAATGCGGTAATCATTGTTGAACACCTGGCGCATATTCGGTGAGAAGAAAGGTACTTTACTCACCGTACCCAAGCGGATGCCACGGAATTCCAGCGGCGCACCAGGCTGCAGGCCACGAATCGAATCTTTAAAGAACATCAGATAATCGATATGATCGGTATACAGTGAATCCTGAATACTTTTTTGATCGTCATAAAGATTAAACGCTGACTGTTGTGCGACCGGCTCGCCCTGCTCTAAACCTTCTGGCACATCAAAACTTACACCACCGCCAAACAGCGTGGAGAGCGAACCCATTTCTACGCGCATACCTGCTGAGGTAAGATCTACGGCGATCCCGCTGTCTTTCCAGAAACGCACATTACTGGTCACCAGACGATCGTTAGGCGCATTAATGAAAAGCTGATAGCTGATCGTACGCTTTTGCGCATCAAATGTGCTGGTTTCAACCGAACCTACACGATAGCCGCGAAAAAGCACCGGATCGCCCGGACTCAACTGACCGGCTTTTTTGCTGTCCAGAATCACACGGATCCCTTTTGCATCTGGCGGGGCCAGCGGCGGTGAATCCAGCAGTTGGTAATTTTCCAGCTTACTGCCTTTATTGCCAGGCTGCAGTTCAATATAAGCCCCGGACAATAGCGTGCCGAGCCCACTTATACCTTCACGTCCAACCTGCGGCTTCACCACCCAAAAGACAGAATCTTTATGCAGCAGCTTTTCCATTCCGGAGTTAAGACGCGCTTTAATCTCCACATGGGTCAGATCATCCGTCAGGGTTGCGCTCTCAACAATGCCGACGTCTACACTGCGGCTCTTAATCGTCGTTTTGCCCCCTTCAATACCTTCGGCATTGGTGGTAATAAGCGTGACCTGTGGCCCCTGATGACTGTAGTGATAAAACAGAACCCACGCGCCAATGAGTGCAGTGACGATAGGAAATATCCACACGGGCGACCAGTTTTTTACCTTTTGCACTTTGGCTTCCCCGCTTTTAGATTCCATGCTGTCAGGACTCCTCATGGCCTGGTTCTGGTTCACGATCCCACGACAGACGCGGATCAAATGTCATCGCAGAAAACATTGTCATAATGACGACTAAAGCAAACATCAAAGCACCCATTGCAGGATAAATGTTCATTAACCCTCCCATGCGCACCAGCGCAGAGAGTACCGCAATCACAAATACGTCGATCATTGACCAGCGACCGACAAATTCCACAACTTCATAAATCAGGTGCATACGTTCACTGTCGCGTTTGCCGTGCCCTTTGGCGTCCCAGCATAGCCAGGCAATGGCGATCATTTTCAACGTCGGCACCATAATACTGGCGATAAAGATAACCGCAGCCACCGGATACGAGCCTTCGCTCCAGATTAAAACCACCCCCTCAAGTATGGTTGACGGCAGCTTTGACCCGAGCAAATCGGTAATCATAATCGGCAGAATATTGGCAGGAAGATAAAGCATGATTGACGTAAACAGTAATGCCAACGTCCATTGCAGACTGTTTTTACGCCGCACATAGCCTTTCGTCTGACAGCGTGGGCACACCCGTTCATCAGCGGGAAGTATTGCAGTGCAGCAAGAGCAGGAACGCAGTCCCTGTCGAATACCAGGCACGCCAGGTTTTAAGGCCTGCTTTATGACAGGCATTGGCGCAATATCATCCCATAGCCAGCGACGGTCAACGCACTGAAATGCACGCAACTGTAAAACGCAAAAGAAGCACCACGGAATAAAGCTGCTGCCCACGCCGATATCGCCGTAGGCCATCAGCTTAACAAAGCTCACCAGCACGCCGGCGAGGAAGATTTCTGCCATTCCCCAGCTTTTTAACTGAAACAAAATGCGCGCCAGCCATGCTTTAAGCCGCTCGGGCATCTGAACCCGGTTTACCAGTAGCAGGATCGTCAGCAGGCAAAAAGCCGGAACCAGCTGAACGAATAAGATAAAGAAGGTGCCGAGACTGGCGTAATCTTCAGAAAAGAGCACGCTGGGAATTTGCAGCAACGTCACTTCACTACTCACCCCTGCGACGTTCATATTCACAAAGGGAAAGAGGTTTGACAGCAGCAGCATAAATAGTGCGGCTAAAACATAGGCAGTGGGACGCTGCCGGGGCGCGTCCCACTCAACGGTTAACGTAGTGCCACATCGTGGACATGCCGCTTTCTGACCATGCTCAAGGCGAGGTAACGCCACCAGCATGTCACACTGCGAGCACAAAATATGCTTCGCGGCATGGTGATGTTCGCACATAGGTGCTCCTTTAATTATGCGCCATTCTTCAAAGACTCAAGATACTCCCAGCGCTCAAAGGCTTGCTCAAGTTCTTGTTCCGCTTCGTTCAAATTAGCTAACACCTGTTGCGTTTGCTCGTGAGGCTGACTGAAAAACGCGGCGTCAGCAACCTGAGCCTGTAAGGCTTCCAGCTTAGCTTCCAGTTCTTCAAGCAACGCGGGGAGCTGCTCCAGTTCGCGCTGCAGTTTATAGCTTAGTTTGCTGGTGCCGCGTTTGACAATTTCTGCTTTAGGAGCGGCTGGCTCCTCTGTTTTTTTCGCAACTGGCTGCTTAAACGCCACATACTGCGATTGCTGACTGCGCGCATCATGATAACCGCCGACATAACGACCAATTTTACCGCCGCCTTCGAAGATCCAGCATTCGGTCACGGTATTATCGACAAACTGACGGTCGTGGCTCACCAGCAGCACGGTGCCCTGGTAGCTATCAATCAATTCTTCGAGCAGTTCCAGCGTTTCGACGTCAAGATCGTTCGTTGGTTCATCGAGAATCAACAGATTGCTGGGTTTCAGGAACAAACGCGCCAATAACAGGCGATTACGTTCCCCGCCAGAGAGCGCACGTACTGGCGTCATCGCACGTTTTGGATGGAACAGGAAGTCCTGCAGGTAACCCAGCACATGGCGAGGTTTACCGTTAACCATCACCTCTTGCTTACCTTCAGCCAGGTTGTCCATCACGGTTTTATCGGGATCCAGTTCGGCGCGGTGCTGATCGAAATAGGCCACTTCCAGCTTGGTACCGACGTGAATGCGTCCGCTGTCAGCCTGAAGCTGACCTAACATCAACTTCAGCAGCGTTGTTTTGCCGCAGCCGTTAGGTCCGATTAGCGCGATCTTGTCGCTACGCTGCACCTGCGCGGAGAAATCTTTCACCAGCTGCTTTCCGTCAACCTGGTAATCCACATTCTCCATTTCGAAAACAATCTTGCCTGAACGGCTAGCCTCTTCGACTTGCATCTTCGCTGTGCCCATTACTTCGCGACGTTCGCCACGCTCGCGACGCATGGCTTTCAGTGCGCGCACGCGACCTTCGTTACGCGTACGACGCGCTTTGATACCCTGACGGATCCAGACTTCTTCCTGCGCCAACTTGCGGTCAAATTCCGCGTTTTGTAACTCTTCTACGCGCAACGCTTCTTCTTTATCCAGCAGATACTGATCGTAACTCCCCGGATAGGTCACCAGCTTGCCGCGGTCAAGATCGACAATACGCGTCGCCATATTGCGGATAAATGAACGGTCATGGGAAATGAAAATAATTGTCCCATCGAAGGTTTTCAGGAACCCTTCCAGCCAGTCAATGGTTTCAATATCCAGGTGGTTCGTCGGTTCATCTAACAGCAGCACGCGCGGGTTGCTCACTAACGCGCGGCCCAGCGCCGCCTTACGTAGCCAGCCGCCGGAAAGCGATGCCAGCTCCATGTCTGCTTCCAGGCCAAGCTGTTCCAGTACTTCATTAATACGGTTTTCCAGCTGCCACAGATTGTGGTGATCCAGCTGTTCCTGAACCTTCGCCAGTTCCTGGAGGTTTTTATCACTCGGATCGGCGATCACCAGATGCGAGATATCGTGATAACGCTTGAGGTAAACCGCCTGTTCTGCAATCCCTTCGGCGACAAAATCGTAGACGCTACCCTGCACGTTGCGCGGCGGATCCTGCTGCAGACGCGCCACAACCAGATCCTGCTCATAAATAATACGCCCATCGTCAAGACCCTGTTCACGGTTCAGGATCTTCATCAGCGTCGATTTGCCCGCGCCATTACGGCCAACCAGACAGACCCGCTCGTTATCTTCGATATGCAGTTCAGCATTATCAAGAAGCGGCGCATCGCTGAACGACAGCCATGCACCATGCATACTGATTAATGACATTTAATTTTCCTTTCAGGCTGCGGTAATCAGCCAGCAATTGTGGATCTGACGGTTACGGGCAAAGTCCTGGGAAAGCGTTTTTTGGGTGATTTCTTGTGCTTTCAATCCCAGTTCAGCCAAACCGTCGAGATCCATACGGAACCCACGTTTGTTGTTGGAGAACATGATCGTGCCGTCTTTACGCAGCAGACGTTTCAGATCTTTCATCAGCGCCAGATGATCGCGCTGCACATCAAACGAGTCTTCCATACGTTTTGAGTTAGAGAACGTCGGTGGATCGATGAAAATCAGATCAAACTGTTCATTGGCATCACGCAACCAGCCCAGGCAATCGGCCTGAATTAAACGGTGAGCGCGACCGCTCAGGCCGTTCAGACGCAGGTTGCGTTCCGCCCATTCCAGATAGGTACGCGACATATCAACCGTCGTGGTGCTACGCGCACCGCCCAATCCTGCATGTACGCTGGCGCTGCCGGTGTAGGAGAACAGGTTAAGGAAGTCCTTACCTTTACTCATCTGCCCCAGCATACGGCGCGCAATACGGTGATCGAGGAATAAACCCGTATCAAGGTAGTCAGTCAGGTTCACCCACAGGCGCGCGTTGTACTCGCTTACCTCAATGAATTCACCCTTCTCATTCATCTTCTGATACTGATTCTTGCCTTTCTGGCGTTCACGGGTTTTCAGCACCAGTTTATTGGGCGCGATTTCCAGTACTGACAGCGTTGCGGCAATAATGTCAAACAGGCGTTGGCGCGCTTTTTGCGCATCAACGGTCTTCGGTGGAGCATATTCCTGAACCACGACCCACTCACCGTAACGATCCACAGCAACGTTGTATTCCGGCAGATCAGCGTCATACAGGCGATAACATTCAATGCCTTCCTGACGCGCCCATTTTTCCAGTTTCTTGATGTTCTTGCGCAGGCGGTTAGCATAATCTTCCGCGACCGTGGCAGGCTTGCTGTCCGCGGTGATCTCTGCAACGTGATAGTTTTTCTGCACACAATCCAGCGGGCCGTTTTTCGCCTTGAACTGCTTGTCGGCACGTAATTGCAGGCTGCTGAGCAGATCCGGAGAGGCGCTGAACAGCGACAAATTCCAGCCGCCAAACTGGTTTTTCATCGTACGGCCCAGCAAGCTGTGCAGGGCAATCAGCGCCGGTTCGCTATCCAGACGTTCGCCGTAAGGCGGGTTACTGATAACTGTCCCATACGGTCCTTTCGGCAACGGATTGCTCAGTTTGGCGACATCTTTAACGTCAAACGTCATCAGATCGGCGATACCGGCGCGGCGAGCGTTACTGCGCGCTTTTTCAATCACTCGCGCATCGCTGTCGGATCCATAAAAATGCGAGGTATAGTCAGCCAGTCCCTTACGCGCACGCACCTGCGCTTCGGCTTTAACTTCTTGCCAGACGGCTTCGTCGTGCTGCGTCCAACCGCTGAAGCCCCAGTACCCGCGGTGCAGGCCCGGCGCGCGATCGGTTGCCCACATCGCCGCTTCAATCAGCAGTGTGCCGGAACCACACATCGGATCGAGTAACGGGGTTCCCGGTTGCCAGCCAGAACGCATAACAATAGCGGCGGCCAGCGTTTCTTTAATCGGTGCCTGACCCGCGCGATCGCGATAGCCACGCTGGTGCAAACCATCACCGCTCAGATCGAGCGCAATGCTGGCGGTATCTTTGTTCAACCAGACGTTGATGCGCAAATCCGGAGATTCACGATCCACATTCGGACGCGGCATATTTTTACGGGTAAATGCATCGACAATCGCATCCTTGACCTTTAGCGCACCGTACTGGCTGTTACGAATGGTTTCGTTCAGGCCGCTAAAATGAACGGCAAACGTAGCACCAGGGTTAAATATCTCTGTCCAGTCGATTGCCTGAACGCCGAGGTACAGATCAAGATCGCTGTAGACCTTGCACTCTCCCATCGGCAGGATAATGCGCGAGGCCAGGCGACTCCACATCAGGCTCTGGTAAACAAGCCGCGTGTCGCCCTTAAAATGGACCCCACCCTGAACGACCTGACACTCCAGCGCGCCGAGGTTTTCCAGTTCAGTTTTTAACAGCTCTTCCAGCCCGCGGGCCGTACTGGCAAACAGAGAATTCATAATGTCACTTTTACTCCGAGAAAATTGCTGCGCATTATAGCTAATATGGGCTGTATGTCATAAAGTTGAAGGCTTATTTTCATTCGAGGGGCTGTACAGTGGTCACGTTAACCCGACTTTTTATTCATCCGGTTAAATCAATGCGCGGCATTGGGCTTACGCATGCCCTGGCAGATATTAGCGGTCTCGCCTTTGATCGCATATTTATGATCACTGAACCTGACGGAACGTTCATAACCGCCCGCCAGTTCCCACAAATGGTCCGTTTTACGCCTTCCCCATTCCACGATGGGCTGCATCTTACGGCTCCAGACGGCAGCAGTGCGCTCGTACGGTTTGCCGACTTCGCCACCCAGGATGCGCCAACTGAAGTATGGGGTAATCATTTTACCGCGCGCATTGCGCCAGTGGCTATTAACCAGTGGCTTAGCAGTTTTTTCTCCCGTGACGTGCAGCTACGCTGGGTCGGTCCGCAGCTGACGCGCCGTGTAAAACGACATGTTGATGTTCCTTTATCCTTCGCTGATGGTTATCCCTATCTGCTGGCCAACGAAGCATCCCTGCGCGATGTGCAACAGCGCTGTCCGGCAAGCGTCAAAATGGAACAGTTTCGCCCCAATCTGGTGGTTTCGGGAGCTGCCGCCTGGGAAGAAGATACCTGGAAAGTGATTCGTATTGGCGACGTCATTTTTGATGTTGCAAAACCCTGTAGCCGCTGTATTTTCACTACCGTTAGCCCGGAAAAAGGCCAGAAACATCCATCCGGCGAACCGCTCGCAACACTGCAAACCTTCCGTACTGCGGTAGATAATGGCGATGTCGATTTCGGCCAGAATCTTATCGCACGCAACAGTGGCGTTATTCGCGTCGGCGATGAGGTAGAGATTTTGGCAACCGGCCCCGCCAGGGCGTACGGCGCAGCGGAATTAGACGACACTGCACCCGAACAACAACCTGATGCCACGGTGCTTATTGACTGGCAGGGACAGACCTTTCGCGGAAATAATCAGCAGGTATTGCTTGAGCAGTTGGAAAACCAGGGTATCCGGGTTCCCTATTCATGCCGGGCAGGCATTTGTGGATGCTGTCGAATTCGACTGGTAGATGGCGAAGTTAGCCCGTTGAAGAAATCAGCGATAGGGGACGACGGAACGATTCTGTGCTGCAGCTGTGTTCCCAAAACAGCAATCAGGCTGGAGAGCTAAACCGCCTGCTCAAGGCTGAAACTGTCAACTACTGCCTGCGGTTTCAGTCTGTCATTCATTATTTTAATCGCATCGCCAAGCTGCATCGTACGCCCGGCGATAACCACACCAGGTTGCGCAAGCAGACAAAGCGCGGCGTTTTCACCCGGCTCAACCACTAACAGGTTTACCTGTTCATCGGTATCGCTTAAATCAACACAGGCAGCGTCACCCACGACCGGTGACCAGTTAATACCGTGTGCAACAAAGTGCCAGCTTTTCGGCATCTGCGGTTTGAGATAACGAATCGCCACCAGCGCATTGAGCACCAGTTCCGCTTTTTGTTCTTTGGCTAAATCCAGGTAGCGACATTTTTCTTCAAAGGAAAAATAAAGCGCGGCGTCATCAACACAAAAACCTGACGGAGAAAATGCATCAGGAGTGAGCATTTTACGAGCAAAACGCGAACGGAATAACATGCCATTGGCTAAATCGAGCATCATACGATCGTGCTCTTCATCATAATACCAGCGCCAGTTATCGTCGGGTTTAATTCGCATCAGTTTCTCTCCTTTCCTTAATCATCACCGTTACGACAGTATCCTTTTGCCGCTTCGTTTATTGCCCTAATAATAAAAGCTCAGAATGTTTAAATAAGCAACAGTAAAGGAATATAAAACAACCAGGGCTAGAAATAAAGCCCTGGTTTGTGATTAAGGTAGCATTCAGATATTGCTGACGATTTCTTTTATCAACGGCGGACCTTTAAAAATAAAGCCCGAATAAATCTGTACGAGGGTGGCACCAGCAGCTATTTTCTCACGTGCAGCAATCACCGAGTCGATACCACCAACACCAATAATCGGCAGCTGGCCTTTTAATTCCTGAGACAACTGGCGAATAATTTCTGTACTTTTTAATTGTAACGGTCGACCGCTCAGGCCACCCATTTGATCGCAATTTTTCATTCCTTGAACGAGAGAACGATCGAGCGTAGTGTTAGTCGCAATTACGCCATCAATATTATGACGAACTAAACTGTCAGCAACCTGGATCAGTTCTTCCACAGAAAGATCCGGCGCGATCTTTACCGCCACTGGAACATATTTATGGTGGATCGCTTGCAGATCATTTTGCTTATTTTTAATTGCCGTCAGAAGATCGTCTAGCGCCTCGCCGTATTGCAGCGTACGTAATCCCGGCGTATTCGGTGAAGAGATATTAATCGCGATATAACCCGCATAAGCATAGACTTTTTCCATACAAATCAGATAGTCATCTTTGCCGTTCTCTACTGGGGTATCTTTATTCTTACCAATATTAATCCCCAGAATACCGTCAAAATGCGATTTTTTAACGTTCTCAACCAGGTTATCAACCCCGTGGTTATTAAACCCCATACGGTTGATCAAACCTTCTGCATCGACCAGACGGAACAGACGCGGTTTATCGTTACCCGGCTGAGGGCGTGGCGTCACGGTACCAATCTCAATGGAACCAAATCCCATCGCGCCGAGCGCATCAATGCACTCCCCGTCTTTATCCAGTCCGGCAGCAAGCCCGAGCGGATTCTTAAACGTCAACCCCATACAGGTAACCGGTTTTGCCGGTACTTTCTGGCGCACAAGCGCTTCAAGCGGTGTGCCGGTAATGCGACGTAATTGCTGGAATGTCAATTCATGAGCGCGCTCTGGATCGAGCTGAAAAAGGGCTTTACGAACGAAGGGGTAGTACATGAACTCTCCTGGATTCCCGGTGTGCAAACCGGGGGCGTATTATGTGCGATCGCGAGCAAAAAGGGAATTGACCTGCGGCAATAAATAGCAATCGTTTTCCTGGTCCCTGCCTTTTTATTCAATTTCCAACTTTTCTATCCCGTATAAATCATTTCGATAAACAAAATCTCTCTGCCAGACTGCATAAATTGTTATCAATGTTAAGCAAAAGCAAACAATTAGTTATAAGGGGAGATTAAAATTATGCGCGTCATTACTCTGGCGGGAAGCCCACGCTTTCCCTCTCGCTCCAGCGCGTTACTGGAATATGCCCGAGAAAAACTAAACGGTCATGATGTCGAAGTCTTTCACTGGAACCTGCATAACTTTGCCCCGGAAGACCTAATCTATGCCCGTTTTGACAGTCCGGCGTTGAAGACATTTAGCGAACAATTGCAGGATGCAGACGGGCTGATTGTCGCCACGCCGGTCTATAAAGCCGCTTACTCTGGCGCCCTGAAAACCCTGCTCGATCTGCTCCCCGAGCGAGCGCTGGAAGGGAAAGTAGTTTTGCCGTTGGCTACCGGCGGCAGCGTGGCGCATTTGCTTGCCGTCGATTACGCGCTGAAACCGGTACTGAGCGCATTAAAGGCCCAGGAGATCCTGCACGGTGTGTTTGCCGATGATTCGCAGGTAATTGATTATCAACATAAACCTCAGTTTACGCCCAACCTTCAGCAGCGTCTGGACAGTGCGCTTGATACCTTCTGGCTGGCGTTGCATCGTCGCGATGTCCAACTTCCTCAACTGAACACCCTGCGAGGTGCCGCCCATGCTTGATCTTCTCAAGCGTCACACGTCATGGCTGGCACTGAGTGGGTTGTTGTCGTTGTCAACTCTGGGGCATGCCGCAGAATCGGCCCCCGATGCCCTGCGTATTGGTTACCAGAAAGGAAGCGTCAGTATGGTGCTGGCCAAAAGCCATCAGCTACTGGAGAAACGCTATCCGCAGACTAAAATCTCGTGGGTCGAATTCCCGGCTGGGCCGCAAATGCTGGAAGCGCTCAACATCGGCAGTATCGATCTCGGCAGCACCGGTGATATTCCGCCAATTTTCGCCCAGGCTGCCGGAGCCGATCTGGTTTACGTGGGCGTCGAGCCGCCCAAGCCGAAAGCAGAAGTGATTCTGGTGCCGAAAAATAGCCCGATCCAGAGCGTCGCGCAGCTTAAAGGACATAAAGTCGCCTTCCAGAAAGGGTCCAGCGCCCACAATTTACTGCTCCGGGCGCTGCAGCAGGCCGGACTGAAATTTACCGATATTCAACCGACCTATCTGACTCCCGCCGACGCGCGAGCAGCCTTTCAGCAAGGAAACGTTGATGCATGGGCTATCTGGGACCCCTATTATTCCGCCGCGTTACTGCAAGGTGATGTACGCGTGCTAAAAGACGGCTCAGACCTCAAGCAAACCGGTTCGTTTTATCTCGCCGCCCGTCCCTATGCCGAGAAAAATGGCGCATTTGTTCTTGGCGTACTGGATACCTTTAGCCAGGCCGATGCGTTAACCCTCAGCCAGCGCCAGCAAAGTATTACCCTGCTGGCCAAAACCATGGGACTGCCAGCACCGGTGATTGCGTCTTATCTGGATCACCGTCCGCCAACCACCATTGTGCCAGTCAACGCCTCTGTTGCAGCCCTGCAACAACAAACCGCCGATCTGTTTTATGACAACCGTCTGGTGCCGAAAAAAATCGATATTCGCCAGCGTATCTGGCAACCCACTCAGCAGGCAGGAGAAAAATTATGAGTCTGAACATGTTTTGGTTTTTACCCACCCATGGTGACGGTCATTATCTTGGAACGGAAGAAGGTTCGCGCCCTGTCGATCACGGTTATCTGCAACAAATCGCGCAAACGGCCGATCGTCTTGGGTTTACCGGCGTTCTGATCCCAACAGGTCGCTCTTGCGAAGATGCCTGGCTGGTCGCCGCCTCGATGATCCCGGTCACCCAGCGATTAAAGTTTCTGGTCGCGCTGCGTCCAAGCGTTACCTCGCCAACGGTTGCCGCACGTCAGGCTGCAACGCTCGACAGACTCTCAAATGGCCGGGCGTTATTTAACCTGGTGACCGGCAGCGATCCACAGGAGCTGGCAGGCGACGGCGTGTTCCTCGATCACACCGAGCGCTATGAAGCCTCTGCTGAATTTACTCAGGTCTGGCGGCGCTTGCTGCAAGGTGAAACGGTGGATTTCAACGGCAAACATATTCACGTCCGCGGCGCGAAGCTGTTTTTCCCTCCCGTACAACAACCCCGACCACCGCTTTATTTCGGCGGCTCGTCTGATGTCGCACAAGATCTTGCTGCAGAACAGGTTGATCTCTACCTGACCTGGGGCGAGCCTCCCGAACAGGTGAAAGCGAAGATTGAACAGGTGCGGGCCAAAGCAGCGGCGCTCGGGCGTAAGATTCGCTTCGGTATTCGTCTGCATGTGATCGTACGAGAGACAACGCACGAGGCATGGCAGGCAGCGGATCGTCTGATAGCCCATCTGGATGACGACACCATCGCCAAAGCCCAGGCCGCCTTCTCAAAAACGGATTCGGTTGGTCAGCAGCGAATGGCTGCACTGCACAACGGTAAACGCGACAAACTGGAAATTAGCCCGAACCTGTGGGCAGGGGTAGGACTGGTACGCGGTGGCGCAGGGACCGCACTGGTTGGAGACGGTCCTACGGTCGCAGCACGTATTAACGAGTATGCCGCGCTGGGAATCGACAGCTTTGTGCTGTCCGGCTATCCGCATCTGGAAGAAGCGTACAAGGTTGGTGAGCTGCTGTTCCCGCATCTGGATGTCGCGATACCAGAAATTCCGCAACCGCAGCGCCTGCAACAGCAAGGAGAAGCGGTTGCAAACGAATTCATCCCGCGCAAAGTCGCACAAAGCTAAGGAGCGGCTAATGGCAACGACGAAAAACAGATGGTTATTGCGCCTCGCGCCCTGGTTTTTACCGGTAGGTCTGGTGGCGCTCTGGCAGCTCGCATCATCAATGGGCTGGCTGTCCAACCGCATACTGCCCTCTCCAGAGGGTGTTATCGAAGCCTTCTGGACGCTTTCCGCCAGCGGCGAGCTTTGGCAGCATCTGGCCATCAGTTCCTGGCGCGCGCTGATCGGATTCTCCATCGGTGGATCGATTGGCCTGACGCTGGGACTGATCAGCGGTCTTTCGCGTTGGGGAGAACGCCTGCTAGATACCTCGGTGCAGATGCTGCGTAACGTACCGCATCTGGCGCTGATCCCACTGGTGATTTTGTGGTTCGGCATTGATGAATCCGCCAAGATCTTTCTCGTTGCGTTGGGCACGCTGTTTCCGATTTACATCAACACCTGGCATGGGATCCGTAATATCGATCGTGGGCTGGTAGAAATGGCGCGTAGCTATGGGTTGTCCGGCTTTTCACTGTTTGTTCATGTCATCCTCCCTGGCGCTCTGCCCTCAATTATGGTCGGCGTGCGTTTCGCTCTCGGGCTGATGTGGCTGACGCTTATCGTCGCAGAAACCATTTCAGCCAATGCCGGTATTGGCTACCTGGCGATGAACGCCCGCGAATTTCTGCAAACCGATGTGGTCGTGGTGGCCATTATTCTCTACGCCTTACTCGGCAAACTTGCCGACGTCAGCGCCCAATTGCTGGAGCGAGTCTGGCTGCGCTGGCACCCGGCTTACCATATAAAGGAGGCTACCGTATGAATACCGCTCGCTTGAACCAAGGTACGCCGCTGTTGCTGAGCGCCGTGACAAAACAATACGCCGCCAATACGGTGCTCAATCAGTTAGATTTGCATATACAGGCCGGGCAATTCGTTGCCGTGGTTGGCCGCAGCGGTGGTGGTAAAAGCACGTTGCTGCGTCTGCTGGCAGGGTTGGAGTCGCCCACCTCAGGCGCATTACTTGCCGGAACCACCCCACTGGCGGAAATTCAGGATGATACGCGTATGATGTTTCAGGATGCGCGTCTGCTGCCATGGAAGACGGTTATCGATAACGTCGGTCTGGGTCTGAAAGGTCACTGGCACAATGCAGCCCGAGATGCGCTGGCCGCCGTTGGACTGGAGAATCGTGCTCAGGAGTGGCCCGCAGCGCTTTCTGGCGGACAAAAACAGCGCGTGGCCCTGGCCCGGGCATTAATTCATCGTCCTGGTCTGCTGCTGCTGGATGAACCCCTCGGCGCACTGGATGCCTTAACCCGCCTTGAAATGCAGGAGCTGATCGTCTCTTTATGGCAAGAGCACGGCTTTACCGTACTGTTGGTCACCCATGACGTCAGCGAAGCGGTAACAATGGCCGATCGCGTTTTGCTGATTGAGGACGGAAAAATCGGGCTGGATTTAACGGTGGATATTGCACGACCTCGCCGGATTGGTACCGTGCGTTTGACAGAACTGGAAGCCGAGGTGTTGAACCGGGTGATGCAGCGTGGCGACAATGAAGTTCAGCTACGCAAGCAAGGTTAAAAATGCCGGATGGCGCTACCGCTTATCCGGCCTACGCGTGAATGGTAGGCCGGACCCATCCGGCAATATTATCAGGCTAACGCTTTAGAGATCTTTTCGAACAGATCGCCTGACAGATTCTCCAGACCTTTCAGCTGTTCCAGCGCCGCACGCATCTTCGCCTGACGTTTTGCATCATAACGTTTTAAGCGAATCAGCGGCTCAATCAGGCGTGACGCCACCTGCGGGTTACGGCTGTTGAGCTCAGTCAGCATGTCAACCAGGAACTGATAACCGCTACCATCTTCCGCATGGAATGCTGCCGGGTTGCTGCCCGCGAAGGCACCGATCAGCGAACGGATGCGGTTTGGGTTACTCATGCTAAAAGAGCGATGCTTCAACAGGCCGCGTACCGTTTCCAGCACGTTTCTAGCCGGGCTGGTGGATTGCAGGATAAACCATTTATCCATCACCAGACCGTCATGGTGCCACTTATTGTCATACTCCTGCATCAACGCGTCACGACAAGGAAGCTGCGCCGCGACTGCCGCGGATAGCGCCGCCAGCGCATCGGTCATATTGTTCGCTTCACGGTACTGCTTGCTTACCAGCGTGTCAGCCAGATGGGTTTCGCCAAAGGCCAGGAATCGCAGGCAGGCGTTACGCAGCGTACGCTTGCCAATATCGGCATGCTCAACGCGGTACTCATCAAGATGATTAGCGTTATAGATGGCGAGGAATTCATCCGCCAGCTCGGCGGCCAGCGTGCGGGTTAACGCTTCGCGTACTTCGGTTATCGCCACCGGATCAATGATGTCGAACAGTTCGGCAATTTCATTTACTGAAGGCAGCGTCAGGATCTCTGCCGCCAGCGCCGGATCGATTTTCTCATCCAGCAAAACTGCGCGGAATGCATCGGCCACGTGTACCGGCAGCGACAGCGGTTGTCCCTGCTGATGGCGGGCAACGTTGAGCTTAATGTAGGTCGCCAGCAGGCTTTGCGCCGCGTCCCAACGAGAGAAATCATTACGCGCGTGACGCATCAGGAAGGTCAGTTGCTGATCGCTCCATTTATATTCCAGTTTTACCGGCGCGGAGAATTCGCACAGCAGCGCCGGAACCGGCTGGAAGTAGACGTTATCAAAGACAAACGTCTGCTCTGCCTGGGTGACGTTGAGTACGGAATTCACCGGGTGCCCGCCTTTTTGTAGCGGGATCACTTTCCCTTCGTTGTCATACAACTCGAGAGCGAAAGGAATATGCAACGGCTGTTTTTCGGCCTGATCCGGCGTGGTCGGCGTGCGCTGGCTAATGGTCAGCGTGTACTGTTCAGTTGATGGGTTATAGTCATCACGCACGGTCAGAATCGGCGTACCGGACTGACTGTACCAGCGGCGGAAATGGGAGAGATCAACGTTAGACGCATCTTCCATCGCCTGCACAAAATCATCACAGGTTGCAGCGCTACCGTCGTGACGCTCAAAGTACAGCTGCATCCCTTTCTGGAAGTTAGCCTCACCCAGCAGGGTGTGGATCATACGAATCACTTCCGCACCCTTCTCGTACACGGTCAGGGTATAGAAGTTGTTCATTTCGATGACCATATCCGGGCGGATAGGATGCGCCATCGGGCTGGCGTCCTCAGCAAACTGCAGACCGCGCATGGTACGCACATTGCTGATGCGGTTTACCGCACGTGAGCCGAGATCGGAACTGAACTCCTGATCGCGGAACACAGTTAAACCCTCTTTCAGGCTCAACTGGAACCAGTCGCGACAGGTCACGCGGTTGCCGGTCCAGTTATGGAAATATTCGTGACCGATGACGCGCTCAATATCGAGGTAATCTTTGTCGGTGGCGGTATCGGTACGCGCCAGCACGTATTTGGAGTTAAAGATGTTCAGACCTTTATTCTCCATCGCGCCCATGTTGAAGAAATCCACAGCGACAATCATATAGATGTCGAGGTCATACTCGAGGCCAAAGCGCTCTTCATCCCATTTCATGGAGTTTTTCAGCGAGGTCATCGCCCATGGCGCGCGGTCCAGGTTACCGCGATCGACGTACAGTTCCAGTGCTACTTCACGCCCTGAGCGGGTAGTAAAAGTATCGCGCAGGACGTCAAAATCACCGGCCACCAGCGCAAATAAATAGCACGGTTTCGGGAATGGATCCTGCCACTGAACCCAGTGGCGACCATTTTCCAGTTCACCCTGCGCCACGCGGTTACCGTTGGAGAGCAGGAACGGATATTGCGTTTTATCGGCGATTATTTTGGTAGTAAAACGCGCCAGCACGTCCGGGCGATCAAGATACCAGGTAATATGGCGGAAACCTTCTGCTTCGCACTGGGTACACAGCGCATCGCCTGACTTGTACAGCCCTTCCAGCGCGGTATTCGCCGCTGGGCTAATTTCATTCACGATACGCAGCGTAAAACGTTCCGGCAGTTGATTGATGACCAGAGCGCCCTCTTCTTCTCTATACTCTGTCCACAGCTCGTCGTTTACGTGGATCGACACCAGCGTCAGATCTTCGCCATTCAGGCGCAGGGGCGCGTCGGACGCGCCATGACGGACAACCTGGCTCACTGCGGTGACCACGGTTTTTTCAGCATCCAGGTCAAAGGTCAAATCAATATCAGTAATCTGGTAATCCGGCGCACGATAGTCGTGACGGTATTTGGCTTGTGGCTGTTGTGTCATAAAAAAACCTTTAGCATCTTTAATAGAGTCTCGGCTTCAGTCTATTCCTGTTGCGTAAATCGCGCTACGCAGAATGTTCATCTTTTCAGGCACAAACACCCTTTTTGCTACATTTTTATAACACGTGGCACGAATTGCCCTCGACCAGAAAGAGAGCTTATGGTGTGATCGGGGTTCAATAAATCGCTAAACAGGGTATACTCCAGCGGTTTTCTTAGTTGTTTATTGTACTAAACGCTCCCGTGAGAGGATGCTACTGCGCACCTATGACACAATTCGCTTCTCCTGTTCTGCACTCGCTGCTGGATACAGACGCTTATAAGTTGCATATGCAGCAAGCCGTTTTTCACCACTACTATGACGTACAAGTAGCGGCTGAATTTCGTTGCCGTGGCGATGACCTGCTCGGTATTTATGCCGATTCTATTCGTGAGCAGGTGAATGCTATGCAGCACCTGCGACTGCAGGAGGATGAGTACCAGTGGCTCTCCAGCCTGCCTTTCTTTAAAGCTGATTACCTCACCTGGTTACGTGATTTCCGCTATAACCCGGAACAGGTTTGCGTCACCAATGATAACGGTAAGCTAAACATCCGCTTAACCGGTCCGTGGCGTGAAGTGATCATGTGGGAAGTCCCGCTGTTAGCGGTGATTAGCGAACTGGTACACCGTTACCGCTCACCTGAATCAGGCGTCCCGCAGGCACTCGATGAGCTGGAAAGCAAACTAGTAGAATTCTCTGCTTTAACAAAAGATGTCGATATGTCCCGCTTCCATTTGATGGATTTCGGTACGCGTCGTCGTTTTTCGCGCGAAGTACAGCAGGCTATCGTTAAACGCCTGCAGCAAGAGCCCTGGTTTGTCGGCACCAGTAACTACGATCTGGCCCGCCGCCTGTCATTAACCCCAATGGGTACGCAGGCGCATGAGTGGTTCCAGGCTCATCAGCAAATCAGTCCTGAACTTGCCACCAGCCAACGTGTAGCCCTGGCCGCCTGGTTAAATGAGTATCCTGATCAACTCGGCATTGCATTGACCGATTGCATCACCATGGACGCATTTTTACGCGACTTTGGCGTTGAGTTTGCGACCCGCTACCAGGGATTACGCCATGACTCAGGCGATCCGGTGGAATGGGGTGAAAAAGCCATCGCCCATTATGAAAAACTGGGTATTGATCCGCTGAGCAAAACGCTGGTCTTTTCAGATAACCTCGATCTGAAAAAAGCGATTGAACTCTACCGCCACTTCTCTTCCCGCGTACAGTTGAGTTTTGGTATTGGGACACGGCTAACATGCGACATTCCACAGGTTAAGCCGCTTAATATCGTAATTAAGCTGGTGGAATGTAACGGCAAACCAGTGGCGAAGTTATCTGACAGCCCGGGTAAAACCATCTGCCACGATAAAGCATTTGTTCGTGCACTGCGCAAAGCCTTCGATCTCCCGCATATTAAAAAAGCCAGTTAATCCTTCCAGGGAGCCATTTTGGCTCCCTTATTCGCGTTTATTTCCGAAATCTTTCACTCCAGCTACGAATTCTGCTTGTCTGATTGCAGATGCCAGGTAACATAGGTATCCCCCCCATTATGGGTGGACATGTGTTTATATATCCGACTATTAACAGAGAGAATATTATGAGCGTTGTGCCTGTAGCCGACGTACTCCAGGGCCGCGTAGCCGTTGACAGCGAAGTCACCGTGCGCGGATGGGTGCGTACCCGCCGAGATTCAAAAGCTGGCATCTCCTTCCTCGCCGTTTATGACGGTTCCTGCTTTGATCCTGTACAGGCCGTCATCAATAATTCTCTGCCCAATTACAATCAGGACGTACTGCACCTGACGACGGGTTGTTCAGTTATCGTAACGGGTAAAGTCGTTGCATCACCTGGACAAGGACAGAGCTTTGAAATTCAGGCCACTGAAGTTGAAGTCGCGGGCTGGGTTGAAGATCCTGATACCTACCCAATGGCGGCTAAGCGTCACAGCATCGAGTATCTGCGTGAAGTGGCGCATATGCGTCCGCGCACCAATATGATTGGTGCGGTAGCGCGCGTACGTCATACGCTGGCGCAAGCGCTGCATCGCTTCTTCCACGAGCAGGGTTTCTTTTGGGTATCGACTCCGCTGATCACCGCTTCCGATACGGAAGGTGCCGGTGAAATGTTCCGTGTTTCTACGCTGGATCTGGAAAACCTGCCGCGCAACGATCAGGGTAAAGTCGATTTCGATAAAGACTTCTTTGGTAAGGAAGCCTTCCTGACCGTTTCCGGTCAGTTGAACGGTGAAACTTACGCCTGCGCCCTGTCCAAAATTTATACCTTTGGCCCGACGTTCCGTGCAGAAAACTCTAACACCAGTCGTCACCTGGCAGAGTTCTGGATGCTGGAACCAGAAGTGGCGTTCGCTGACCTGAACGATGTTGCAGGCCTGGCTGAAGCGATGCTGAAATACGCGTTTAAAGCCGTACTGGCAGAGCGTGCGGATGATATGAAATTCTTCGCTGAACGTGTCGACAAGGACGCGATTTCACGCCTGGAACGTTTCATTGACGCTGACTTCGCGCAGGTGGATTACACCGACGCGGTAAGCATTCTGGAAAAATGCGGCAAACAGTTTGAAAACCCGGTTTACTGGGGTGTGGATCTGTCTTCCGAGCATGAACGTTATCTTGCTGAAGAGCACTTTAAAGCGCCGGTGGTGGTGAAAAACTACCCGAAAGATATCAAAGCGTTTTATATGCGCCTTAACGAAGACGGTAAAACCGTTGCTGCAATGGACGTTCTGGCTCCTGGAATCGGCGAAATCATCGGTGGTTCTCAGCGTGAAGAGCGTCTGGACGTGCTGGATGCCCGTATGCTGGAAATGGGTCTGAACAAAGAGGATTACTGGTGGTATCGCGACCTGCGTCGCTACGGTACCGTTCCGCATTCCGGCTTCGGATTGGGCTTCGAGCGTCTGATCGCTTACGTCACCGGCGTGCAAAACGTCCGTGATGTTATTCCGTTCCCGCGTACTCCGCGTAACGCCACCTTCTAAACGTGCGTTATTGTTTCAAAGGCCAGCATTGCTGGCCTTTTTTATACCCTTTTCATGTTATCTGGATACCCATCTCACGTTAAACACAACCTTTCAATCCCCTCCACCTGTTACGTAATATTTCATCGCAATACATTTGCACAAAAAATAACCAGTAATTTTATTGTGGATTAGCATTTTCTGATTAAATAGTACATTTTTTAGCCTTTCGCACGGCACTCCAGACGTCCAAAAATCGTTACCCGTAAAATCCAAACTTTCCGGTATTACGGAGAAAAAATAACCTTAGCAAAATTAAATATAAGAAAATCATATAAATAGAAATAAAAACGAGAATTTTGGGCGCAAGGGTATCCGAAGTTTGACGCTGTTCACAAAGTCGCACAAAAATAACATTTTGTTACACATTTTTTCTTTTTGAAACCAAATCTTTATATTTGTAGCACTTTGACGGTAGCGAAACGGTAGTTTGAATGGAAAGATGCCTGTCAGGCACATAAAGACACCAAACTCTCATCAATAGTTCCGTAAATTTTCATTGACGGAATTTATTGGCGGCAGTGGCAGGTGTCATATAAAAACCGATGAGGGTAATAAATAATGATGAAGCGCAATATTCTGGCAGTGGTTATCCCTGCTCTGCTGGTAGCCGGGGCAGCTAACGCTGCAGAAGTTTATAACAAAGATGGCAACAAGCTGGATGTATACGGTAAAACCGTAGGTCTGCACTATTTTTCTGATAACGCTGGCAACGATGGCGATCAGACTTATGCCCGTCTTGGTTTCAAAGGGGAAACTCAGATTAATTCCGATCTGTCCGGTTACGGTCAGTGGGAATACAACTTTGCCGGTAACAACTCTGAAGGCGGCAGCGACGCTCAGAACGGTAACAAAACCCGTCTGGCATTTGCTGGTCTGAAATATGCCGATCTGGGCTCTTTCGACTACGGTCGTAACTACGGTATCGTTTACGATGCTCTGGGTTACACCGATATGCTGCCAGAATTTGGTGGTGATACCGCGTACAGCGACAACTTCTTCGTTGGCCGTGTAGGTGGTGTTGCGACCTACCGTAACTCTAACTTCTTCGGTCTGGTTGACGGCCTGAACTTCGGTATCCAGTATCTGGGTAAAAACGAGCGTGATGGCAATACCGGTCGTTCTAACGGCGACGGCGTTGGCGGTTCTGTAAGCTACGAAATGGATGGCTTCGGTATCGTTGGTGCTTACGGTGCAGCTGACCGTACCAACGCGCAGGAAAACTCTTTCTACGCTAACGGTGGCAAAAAAGCTGAGCAGTGGGCAACCGGCCTGAAGTACGATGCTAACAACATCTACCTGGCAGCGAACTACGGTGAAACCCGTAACGCAACCCGCCTCTCCACTACCCAGAATGGCGTGACCACCAGCGGCTTCGCCAACAAAACGCAAGATTTCTTTGTTGTCGCTCAGTATCAGTTCGATTTCGGTCTGCGCCCGTCCATCTCCTACAACAAATCTAAAGCGAAAGACGTAGAAGGTGTAGGCAACGAAGATCTGGTGAACTACATTGAAGTAGGCGCAACCTACTACTTCAACAAAAACATGTCCACCTATGTTGACTACCAGATCAACCAGATCGACTCTGACAACAAACTGGGTGTGAACTCTGACGACACCGTAGCACTCGGTATCGTTTACCAGTTCTAATAGCAGACCTCTTTGTTAAATGCCTTAAAAACAGGACTTCGGTCCTGTTTTTTTATATCTGCTAGCGAATTCTTGCGTCTTAAAAAAACACCTCAGCTTTTCGTCAGTAACGGTTGGCATTTTGTAAATCTACCGTTAACCTGATAGCGGACTTCCCTTCTGTAATCACTATGGAACCTCGTCATGTTTGAGAACATTACCGCCGCTCCTGCCGACCCCATTTTGGGTCTGGCTGATTTGTTTCGTGCCGATGACCGCCCTGGAAAAATAAACCTCGGGATCGGTGTATATAAAGATGAGACAGGCAAAACGCCGGTGCTGACCAGCGTTAAAAAAGCCGAGCAATATATACTGGAAAATGAAACCACCAAAAACTACCTTGGCATTGACGGTATTCCAGAGTTTGGTCGTTGCACTCAGGAATTACTGTTTGGTAAAACGAGTTCGCTTATCAACGATAAACGCGCACGTACAGCACAGACCCCTGGCGGCACTGGCGCACTGCGCGTGGCAGCTGATTTTCTCGCAAGAAATACGTCGGCTAAACGCGTATGGGTGAGCAACCCAAGCTGGCCGAACCATAAGAGCATCTTTAACTCTGCCGGTCTGGAAGTTCGTGAATACAACTATTACGATGCAGCGAACCACTCATTAGACTTTGATGCGCTGCTGGCCAGCCTCAGCGAAGCTCAGGCTGGCGATGTGGTACTGTTCCACGGCTGCTGCCATAACCCAACCGGTATCGATCCTACGCTTGAGCAGTGGCAAACGCTGGCTCAGCTTTCTGTCGAGAAAGGATGGTTGCCGCTGTTTGACTTTGCATACCAGGGCTTTGCCCGCGGTCTGGAAGAAGATGCAGAAGGTCTGCGCGCATTCGCCGCGCTGCACAAAGAGCTGATCGTTGCCAGTTCCTACTCCAAGAACTTTGGTCTGTACAATGAGCGCGTAGGTGCCTGTACGCTGGTTGCTGCTGATGCTGAAACCGTCGACCGTGCGTTTAGTCAGATGAAATCAGCCATTCGCGCTAACTATTCCAACCCGCCAGCACACGGCGCATCCGTAGTTGCCACGATTCTGAGCAATGACGCGCTGCGTGCCATCTGGGAACAGGAACTGACCGATATGCGCCAACGCATTCAGCGCATGCGTTTACTGTTCGTGAATACGCTGCAGGAGAAAGGTGCGAATCGCGACTTCAGCTTTATCATCAAACAGAACGGCATGTTCTCATTCAGCGGCCTGACAAAAGAGCAGGTTCTGCGTCTGCGTGAAGAGTTTGGTGTCTACGCTGTCGCTTCCGGACGTGTAAACGTAGCTGGAATGACGCCAGATAACATGGCGCCGCTGTGCGAAGCGATTGTCGCAGTACTGTAATCTATCGCGTACAAAAAAGGCCGCAATAGCGGCCTTTTTATTTATCTGCGGTATTACCAGACAGGCATTTCGTCCTGCAGGAACGGGTTATGAAGCCGTTCGTTACCCAGCGTAGAAAGTGGGCCGTGACCCGGAATAAACGTCACGTCATCGCCCAGCGGCAACAGTTTACGTTTAATCGAATCGATCAGTTGGCTGTGATCTCCGCGCGGAAAATCGCTGCGCCCTACGCCACCTTTGAAAATCACGTCACCCGAAATCAGTAACTTTGATTGCTCATCAAAGAAGACCACATGTCCCGGTGTATGACCCGGACAATGCAACACCTGCAACGTCACGTTGCCAACGCTGACCCGATCACCTTCGTTCAGCCAGCGATCGGGCGTCAGCGGCTCACAATCGCCCAGGCCAAACATGCGGCTCTGCGCAGGGAGACCCTGTAGCCAGAACTCATCTTCTTTTTCCGGACCAATAACCGGTACACCATAATGCTGTGCCAGTTCAGCTGCAGCCCCAACATGATCAAGATGACCGTGAGTAAGCAGGATCTGCATTAGCGTCAGACCGCTGGCATCCACTTCCTGTTTGATTTTCTCGGCATCGCCGCCGGGATCGACCAACGCGGCCAGACGAGTCTGCTCACACCAGATTAGCGAGCAGTTCTGGGCGAATGCAGTGACCGGAATAATACGATAGTTCATACAGCTCCTGTTTCATTAAGCTTATGGATCACCAGTGCCGTGCAGGGCCGGTGTCAATATGCACAAAGTTACTGCTGGGGTAGTATCCTACACCACCTGCGCGCATAGATAACGCAGCTTTGCGAATATTACTTAATGCGATGCCTTCAATATGGAAATCCATGGCCTGCCCTTTGGTGTGGTAGCTTTTCTTGGCCACACCGCGACTGCGCGCACGTAGTTCATTATTGGTATCGACGGAACGATAACCGGAGATCAGCTGTACGGGTTTACGCGTACCCAGCAGGCCCTGCAGACGGAAGAGTTGATCAAACAGTCCGGGGTCAATGGATTTCACTTTATTGGCCCGAAAATCACGGAAAAAGTGGTTAAGTTTTGCTAATTCGTCCTGAATATAGCCCCTGCCATCAAAAAACTCTGCTTTTATTGACTCACCGGTATGCAGGTTATTCAGAGTCAATATACGCGGACGTGGGGTAGAGAGTGTTGCAAACGCAGGCGTAGGCAGGATGGCAGCGCCGAGGGCAATACCACCAAGCGCCAGCAGTTTGCGGCGATTAGCGTCAAATTTGTCCATGGTATTAAGGTCTACAAGGTCAATGTTATCGTATGTATGCTCTAGCGCACGCGGGAAACCTTATCTGGCTAAGTAGTCCACGTCAAGGCTCCCAACCCCAGGAAATACGGGGCTCACAGCCATTTTGCCCCGTTTCCAGCATAACTTACGACAATCATTTTCCTCGAACTGCTTCATTTATCTGATTAATTGCTCGGCTTTTGACACAATTTGTGCGCTGGATCGCGCTGTCAGATCGTAATTGTAAATATCTGTACGATACTGCGTGCGACCATCAGGGCCAACAAATGCGGTCAGATAGTAGAGGTTGACCGGAATATTCTGGCGAATATTCACGTACCGCGTATCCCCTTGCTTCAGGGCATCCGAGATGCGGGTATCATTCCAACCCGCGTCCTGTAGCAGCATATTCGCCAGCTCAGATGCCTTATTCACACGCACACAGCCGGAACTTAACGCCCGCGTATCTTTCTGGAACAGATTGTGGTTCGGCGTATCGTGCAGATAAATAGCGTCCGAACTCGGCATATTGAATTTATAGCGTCCGAGCGAGTTACGTGCGCCCGGAGCCTGCTGAAAGCGGAACGGCAGATTGGACGCAGTGATGGTGGCCCAGTCAACCTGCCACGGATCTATCGTCTCTTTACTGTTCCAGCCGCGCATTACGGTATAGCCGTGACGTTCAAGATATCCCGGATCATTCCATAACTTAGGCAGAATATCTTTTCGGGCCAGCGTCGGTGGAACGTTCCACGGTGGGTTAACGACCACGTTATTCAGCGCACTACTCATCATCGGCGTTTTGCGATCTGGACGCCCGACAATAACGCGCGAGGCCAGCACCTGATTGCCATTCTGATAATAAACCAGCGAATAGGCAGGAATGTTCACCATGATACCGGTAGACAGCTCACTCGGCAGCAGGCGTAAGCGCTGAATATTTAACGCCAGCACGCCCGCACGCTGAGCGGGCGTCACGTTCAGCCAGTCACGCGTGGCAGGGCCAATCGCGCCATCGGCGCCAAGTCCCTGCCACGTCTGAAAACGCTTTACCGCATCGACAAGTTCACGATCGTAAGCGCTACGTCCTTCTTTAGCAGATGTACTGACGGTGGACTCCAGCATTCCCGTACGACGCAAAATTTCACGCAACGCAGGGATGTCATTACTCCACTCCCCCGGACGTAGCGTTGCTGTACTGGTGAGCTGCGGCCAGGGACGTGTATCACCTACCAGCTTGAGCAGCGATTCATGCATTGCGGCGTACTGCGGATGCTGCGGTGCCAGGCTGGCAACAAACGAAGTTAGTTGACCGTTATCCAGTGCGACCTGCCACTGGTTGATGACAGAAATCGGCGGCGTCGTTAGCGCATAGGGCTTACCGCTGTAAAGCCAGCGATTACCTTTGACAGGGATATTAGCGATAAAGTGCAGATACCCCATCATCGCATCCGAGAGCACAATGTCTCTCGCCTGACCGGTTACTGCCGGATCAGTCAGAAGTGCAACCCAGGTAGTAAACTGCGGCTGAAAGCCAGCAATCGCGACCTCGGCCAACTGTTGTTGAAAGGCCTTTACCGCATCACGATTTTCCCACATCGGCTTCATTTCACGTGCGGCATACAGCAATTCCAGCTGGCTCATATACACTGGCGTGAAGCCCGCTGGAAGTTGAGATTGTAATTCGGCGCGGGCTTGATCAACTGACACGCCCTGCGGTAACGGTTGAATCCCCGCCATAATAGCCGTCGCAGAAGATTGAACCTGCGGCTGCGACAACGCTGTTGGCTGTTCACTGACGGTCGCAGAGCTATCGCCAGGGATCATTTCAGGCTCATCGGCCTGCGCATTGAACAGTGGAGCGAATGTTACGGCCAGGCATAAACTGATTGCCGACAGCCGACGACCACACATTTTATTAAGCAACATCCCTTGCCCCCTGTTTTCTTTATCATACTCTGAATAGCCAGGCCGCCTGTATTCCCCTTTATTTTGACGGGGTCGGACCTGTAAAACGCCAATACAAACTGAAGTATGACGAGCAAGCCCGTGACGCGTTGGGCTTACCTTTAGTATATAAACATCAAAAAGTTTTTGCCTAACCTAATGTAAAGAAGTCTAAAGAAATTACACCAGGCATGACGTCTTTGCGGAAAAAAATAAGGCGGCCTTGTAGCCGCCTTTTTGCTTAGCTTGCCTGCGAGGAGGCATCTTCAGTCCCCGGCAGTGGTTCCGGTAACTGAGGCGCAAATCCGCGCAGCCCCACCACATGAACGTGCTCGGTGTTTTGGAAGACTTTACGCACCAGTTTGTAGGTGGTGCCTTTCTCTGGGCTGATGTTTTCCGGCGCAGCGATAATCAGCTGCATCTGCAAACGCTCACACAGCTCAAACAGAGTCGCAATAGAGCGCGCATCGAGTCGTGCTGCTTCATCAAGGAACAGCAGGCGGCAAGGAGAGATGTCTTTCCCGCGCAATCTGCGACCTTCATCTTCCCAGCTTTGCACCACCATCACCAGAATAGACATCCCGGTCCCGATCGCCTCACCCGTTGACAGCGCGCCAGATTCAGCACGCAGCCAGCCGTCAGAACCACGGTTAACCTCAACTTCCATTTCCAGATAGTTACGATAGTCCAGCAGCTCTTCACCAATGGTTTGCGGCGTGCGTTGCCCCATGTCGATCTGCGGATTCAGGCGCTGATACAGCTTCGCCAGCGCTTCTGAGAAGGTCAGGCGATTGCTGTTAAACAGATCCTGATGCTGTTCATGTTGCTCTGAAAGTACGTCCAGCAAGGTAGCATGCGTTTCACGCACATTGACGTTCAGGCGAACGCTGTTAACCTGGCCAAACGACACACTTTGCAGCCCCTGGTTCAGCATGCGAATACGGTTCTGTTCACGCTGAATGGTCTTACGAATAATGTTCGCCACGCTGCGTGAGCTGATCGCCAGTTTCTGTTCACGAGAGGTTAACTCTTCCGTCAGACGGCTCAGCTCAATCTCCATCTGTTCGATGGCTTCAACCGGATCGTCGGTACGGATAATATCCTGGCGAATACGTTCACGCAGATGCTGGTAAACCGCGACGAAGAACTGGATTTTGCGCTCTGGGCGTTTTGGATCTTCAGACATACGCAACACATCGCGCAGGTGTTCGTTATCCGCAACCGCCAGACGTAGCGCACCGAGCGCCTTATCCGACATAGAACGCAGTTCGTCACCGGAAAGATAGGCCAACTCGCGACGGTGCAGACGACGTTCCACACCGTTATCTTTCACCATCCGCATGACTGCACACCAGCCGGCTTTGGCGGTGACTACCTGCTCACGCATTTCATGATAATCACGTTCCAGCTTGCGCAGTCTGCGGGTCAGGTTTTCCATCTCCGCTTCGCAGAAGGTCAGTGCTTTCTCAAGTTGGTTGCGGCGTGCACGGTTGTTGCTGAGCTGCGCATGCAGTTCGTCACGACGGATACGCGCGCGCTCTTCGGCACCGCTGTCCGCACGAACGCCAATATCCTGCAGTTCACGTTGTAAATCATTAAGCAGCTCTTTTTTGGTGTCATAAGAGCTTTTTAGCGATGCCATGACCTGGTTGTACTGGCTTAACTGTGCAGCATGACTGCGCAGCGCCTCACGAGCGCGGGTACGTTCGGCTTCCGCCTGTTCCAGGCGTTCACGCAATTTTTCGTTCAGATCGCTATTACCGCTCAGCATTTCGGCTGAGTCGGAATAACTAAAGTGCGCCCGACGCTGTACGACTTCAGTCAGCGCAAAAGCCTGCTGACGTGCGTCGCGCTGCATCTGCTGGGAATACGTATAGTCTTCCTTCAGTTGTTCAAACTGCTCAGGGTCATTTTGCAGAACTGAAACGATAGGTTCCAGTTTCGCTAACTGATTGCCATGTTGCTGTACAAAACGCGCGGCTTCCTGAGCTTCATCCAGACGCTCGCGAATTTCGTCCACGCGATCGGCCAGCGTGTCATCGGCCAGCAGATTCAAGCGTGGCAGCAGGCGGTTCAGCGCGGAGACGCCCTCTTTCGCCTGTTCAAACTGCATACGGCTTTGCTGATTATCATTTTCATGATTAGTCAGCGCACGTTCCAGTTCAACGCGACGGCTATTCAGTTGGCGAATTTCCGCTTCTGGATCGGCTTCAAACGCCACCGACAGATGGCTGCCGATAAAGCGGCTGAACGCCTGATGCAGACGCTGGGTTTTCTGGACATCAAAGGAGAGCGTGGCGAAACGTTCAGACAGCCCTTCACGCTCGGCATGCAGGGTTTCGATACGGCTTTCACGGGCTGCACGACCAAAAATAGGCACCTTCGGGAAGCGGGAATAACGCCATTGACGCTCGGCGGTTTTCACCACCACCGCATTTTCCAGTTCATCAACGCTGAAGACGCTATCATCAAACGACTGCGGATCCCCTTCGATGAAATAGAGATCTTCCGGGCAATCCGTCAGCCCTTCAAGCTGTTCGGTAATTAGTGATAGATCTGGTACCACGATAGCATGGCGCGAAGGACCATACAGCGCAGAGAAGTACGGGGCATCTTCAAGGCTAACGTCATCATAAATTTCTGACAGCAGCACGCCGCCAAAGCGTTCCGCCAGCGCGTTCAGACGCTGATCTTCCGCCCCGCCCGGCTGACTTAAACGTTCAATCTCTTCATCAACCGCATTTTTACGTGCACCGACTTCATCACGCTCAACAATGGCCTCACGCTCGCGCTCCAGCAATTGTTGCAGATACTCGGTCACATCCTGGCTGGAGGTAAACTCTTCGCCACACTGCTCGCTAAGCTGATTCAAGCTATTTTGCGCAGCCAGCCAGACAGGTGCCCGCTTCATCAAATGCTGAATACGGGATTGTAGCTGTTCCTGTTCCTGACGCAGCGTCATACGCTGTTCGCTGGCAGACGAGACGCTGTCCGACAAGGCGGCGATGCGCGCTTCCAGTTCCTGGTGCAGCGCTTCCAGCTCATCGATATCAAACTGTTTACCCTGACGCTTGCAGAATTCGGCCAGCAGACGCTCGGCATCCTGCTGTTCGCGCAGACGCTGCTCCAGTTCGCTCAGTCGCATACGCAATGGCTGAACCTGTTCCGCCAGGTGGCGCTGTTCAACGCCTTCGCGCAGCAGTTCACGCGCCACGCTCCAGGCTTCACTACGTGCCAGCGGGCCGTTGATAGCCGCCACCAGCTGATAAGCCTGTTCGAACTGGCTATGCGCGGTTTGCGCCACGCTCATTTTTTGTTCAAGCGTTAGCAGTTTTTCAGTGGCTTCCTGCTCTTTGGCCTGGAAAGTCTCCAGCCATTCGGCGGCGCTGTCGGCTGTCAGATCCGGTAGGTGGCAGAGCTCTTTCGCCCGATTTAGGGCCTGGATCGCCTGGGTATACTGGATGGCTCGCGTCTGCTGGACGTCCAGCGCCTGCTGGTAATCGGCAAGCTGGCTTTTCAGCTCATCCACTTCCAGTTCGGCGGCTTCCGCGCGGGCTTCGTTTTCATCCTGGCGGTCAACGGCTTCCGCAACCACCTCATTTTGTTCTTCAAGACGGATCTGCAGTTCTTCGAGATCCGCTTCGTAGCGTTCAATTTTTTCCTGCTGACGCAGCGCGGTTTGCACCAGATTCAGGTGATCGCTCGCGGCCTGATAATCGGCTTCCAGATCGCCTTCGGCGCCGTTATGCTCGCCCAGTTCACGCGCCATATCCACGTGCTTGTACTGCTCTGCCGCCAGTTGCTTACGTGAGGTATACAGTTCACGACGATATTCCAGTGCTTTATCCAGATGGATACGACGTTCGTTGGCATGGCGCATATAATCCGCAGCCACATAGTTGGTCGCTTCGCTGATCAAATGTTTAAACAGGTCGCGGTCAGACTGGGTTACGCGAATCGCTTCCAGCGTCATGCGGTTTTCACGCAGCGCGGCTTCCATATCCTGGAACGCTTTACGGACGCCGCCGTTTTCCGGCAGCAGGTAGTCACGCAGTGAACGGGTAATGGCGCTGGAGATCCCGCCGTACAGCGAGGCTTCAATCAGACGGTAGAATTTACTACGATCAGACGCGGAGCGCAGACGACGGGCAATGATGCCCAGATCGAACATCAGCGAATGATAATCGGTTATTGAGTTGAACTGCTTAAACTGCACACCTTCCATCTCATCAAGCTTCTCTTTCAGCTCAGGTAGAGACAGTACGCGCGCCTGGCGTTCGTTCAGCGTTTCCGTCACCAGTTGGGTTGGCTGTACCGACATCGGCAGCCCCTGAATGGCAAACGGTTTGATATCCACTTTGCGATCACGACCCGCAACCTGTTGCAGACGCACACCCACGACCACGCGATGATGACGCGAGTTGAGGACGTCGAGCATTGAGTAACAGACCCCTGCTTTCAGCTTACCGTGCAGACCTTTATCACGTGAACCGCTGGTTGCACCAGCTTCGGTGGTGTTACGGAAATGCAGCAGGGTTAAGTCCGGAATGAGCGCCGTAACAAATGCCGCCATGGTGGTGGATTTACCCGCACCGTTACCACCGGACAGCGTGGTGACCAGCTCATCGAGATCAAACGTACGGGCAAAAAAACCATTCCAGTTAATCAGCGTAAGTGAGCGAAATTTTCCGCGTTCAATCATTATTCTTCTTCTCCACTGTCCGGCTGATTCTCTTCGGGCTCATCGTTGAGCTGCAGACGGTTCTCGACCGCCATCGCTTCACCATCACGAATTAAGCGACGCTGTGCTTCACGCGGATCGTCACCGCTACGCACATCCGCGCCAAAGCGGAAGACAGATTCCGTAATACGGAATTTGCTGCTGTCGTGGCCCAGAAACCACACCATGCCTAAGCGGCGCAAGCGGTTGAGCGAAGAACGCACTTTTTCCTGTAGCTTCTGGCGGTCAACGTCAGAACCGGTTGAACGGTTGTTTACCAGCTTCAGCAGTTTGGCTTCATCCGCCAGCGTTAACAGCTCGTCATACAGCTCTTGCTGGGTAAAAATCCCTTCGTTCGCCAGGCGTTCCGGGCTGAGATAGAGATAGCACAGAATTTTACCCACCATCATGTCCAGTTCAGACAGGACCGAACGCGGAATGAGCGTCGTTGAACGCGGACGAAGGTAAAAGAACCCTTCCGGCGCACGGATCAATTCCACGTTGTAGCGGCTGTAAAACTCTTCAAAATATTCCTGAAAATCCATCAGGAAGGCATGATTATCCAGTTCATCCAGACCGATATGGCGGCCCGAACGTAAGGCGCTATCCAGCGCCGGAAATAACGGATTCGCCAGCGCCTGCGCCAGCTTTACCGGCATCACTTGTTCAATATTTGTCAATGACATGCGCCTGTACCTTGGCTCCGTAATCATTAATCGGCTGCCATTTGGCTGGCAGTCCGGTGAAGTCTGCTTGCGCTACGCCAAGGCGTACCGCCTGATCGATAACAATACGCGCGACGTCGAAATGACGCGCACGTGGGTATTGCGCCAGATACTCGCGCACTACCAAACCGAGATCCAGTGGTGTTTGTCTGGATTTGTAGATAGCCAGCTGTTCTTCGATGATCGCCGCCAGTTGTTCACGGATCTCGTTAAATTCTTCATATTCCAGATCTTCCGGAAGTTCACCGGTGACCTCTTCGTCACGCAGCACCATCTCCTCGTCACGCATATCCAGCAGACGATCGGCGTTGGCATAGGTCAGCGCCCATGGGTCGTCAAAGTAGGTCTGCACGGACTGACGCAGACGCTGGGCGAAGACGCGGTTTTTATCCATATCGATCGCGGTACGGATAAATTTATGCACATGACGATCGTAGCCGATCCACAAGTCAATGGACTGCTGACCCCAGCTAATAATGCGGTCGAGCTTGCTTTGTAAATCAAACACCAGCCGATCAACAAAATGCAAATCATCATGCGTCATTGTGGCGTCCTGGATGCGTAACAGGTTAGCCTGTAGCTTATCCCCCGCCGCCTCCAGCGTATCCTGCAGTTCACGCAGCGTACCAGACGTTTCAGAAAGCAACAGTTCACAGCTGGAAATCGCCGCCCGCCAGTCTTTGTTTAGCAACTGTGCGATGTCGTCTTTTACCTGCTGCTGCTGTTCATCCATGATGCGCTGGGTCAGATCGATACTGTCGAAAATCTCCGCCACCGAGTATTTCAATGGCGCATAGACGTTGCGGTGCCAGTGGAACTCATCGCCACCTTCCGCTGCCGCATCCGCCGCGCGCTTCAGTTCGCCTGCAACAATCGACAGTTGCATGGAAAGACGCAGCGTAGAGAACTCGCGCTGACGAATATAGTAATCTGTGATGCCAATCCCGAGCGGCGTTAAACGGTAAATGGCGTTGCCTTCAGCCTGCTCGCTGGTAAAGCGGTTCAGCAGACGTTGACGCACCATATCGTTGATCGCGTTGTTGGCGCGGACGCCGATGGTTTCGCTGGTTTGCTCAAACGCATCACTCACATGGCGGAACGCATCCACCAGTTCACCTTCACTCATCTCACCGTCAAGTCGCTCACCGTTCAATGTGGCGACCGCCAGCAGGAACGAAAGTCTGTCTACCGGCAGAGAGATGGAGAAGTCATTTTTTCTGGCCCAGGCAACCAGTTCGGGGACTGTCTGGGAAAATTCACTCATAGGTTATCCTTGCATCTGCGGCTCGGGCCGGACGTTTAATCGCGGTGACATGAATATAGCGCCCAAGGCTGATATACGGTTCCTGGCGGCAATAGCGCGTTTCTATTTCTGTTAAAGCATCAAAACAGTCATGCTGTTTTTGTTTATCACGCAGATAATCATGAAACACCCTCACGCCCGTTTTACCGGTTATCTCCCAGCCAATCTCCTCCAGCCAGCCATAGACCTGCTGAGGGTCGCGCGGGAAATCGGGAGACAACGTGCGCCGTTTCTTTTTATACATTCCCTGCTGTACATAGCCGAAATTACCGACCAACACATTACGCATCAACAGGCCATTTGCATTGTAGAACATCAGCGATAAAGCACCGCCCGGGCGTAACATCGACCACAATGTTTTTAAGACGGCTTGTGGATCGGCCACCCATTCCAGCACAGCATGAAACAATATCAGATCAACCTGAGAATCCAAATGCTGTGGGATGTCCTGAGCGGCACAATGTATAAAATGCATGTTGTCGCTCACACCTTGCTCTTCTGCCGCCCGTTGCGCTCGCGCCACCATCTCAGCAGAAAGATCGCACAAGGTAACGTGATGGCCCCGCTGCGCCATCAGAATGGCTGTCTGCCCTTCTCCGCCACCCGCATCAAGCACACGCAATGTTTGGCCCGCGTAGTCGGCAAGAAGTTTGTCCAGATCCTGCCAGAGGATCGTCTGGCGAAGCTGACCTTTAGTGGTGCCGTAAATGTTACGGGAAAACTTCTCTGCAATGTCATCAAAATTGCGATCCCGCATCAGGCTCTCCACATGCTGGCTTTAGGGTGACTAAGTAAAACCGCTATTTTGTCACACCCACGCCGAGAATGAACCTTCCTGGTGTAATATCGCTGCAGATCCCCTGCTGTATGGTTAAAAAAGGAACCAAAAAGGATGCTTTTTACGCTGAAGAAAGTGATTGGCGGTATGATGCTGCCACTTCCGCTAATGCTCATTATCATGGGTATAGGCCTGGCGCTGCTCTGGTTTAGCCGCTTTCAAAAAACAGGGAAAGTGTGCATTAGCCTGAGTTGGCTGGCGCTGTTACTTCTTAGCTTGCAACCCGTCGCTGATAGCCTACTGAAACCGATTGAGGACAGCTATCCAACCTGGCAGGATACACAAAAAGTGGAATACATTGTGGTGCTGGGCGGAGGGTATACCTGGAATCCTCAGTGGGCACCAAGTTCAAACCTAATCAGCAACAGTCTTCCGCGTCTGAATGAAGGTATTCGCCTCTGGCGTGCTAATCCGGGATCGAAGCTTATCTTTACCGGTGCTGCGGCAAAGAGCAATAGCGTCAGTACTGCAGAAGCGGGAGCCCGCGTAGCGCAGTCACTGGGTGTGCCACCCGGTGATATCATCACGCTGGATAAACCTAAAGATACTGAAGAAGAAGCCGCAGCAGTTAAGCAGGCCATCGGCAGCGCGCCGTTCCTGCTGGTGACCTCCGCATCGCACTTACCACGAGCAATGATTTTCTTCCAACAGGCTGGACTACACCCGTTGCCCGCGCCGGCTAATCAGTTAGCAATTGATTCACCGCTAAATCCGTGGGAACGCGCGCTCCCCTCTCCCGTCTGGTTGATGCACAGCGATCGCGCTGGTTACGAAACATTGGGTCGCATCTGGCAGTGGTTAAAAGGTTCAGGCGAGCCACGGCAGCAGTGATTTCGTTGCCAGATCAAAGTTGGTGCGATTAAAACGTCCGGTGTTGACTAGTTGCGCCACCTCATCCCATAACACATACAGCCAGCGCCGCCAGATGAAGGACTCCGCCACGGGCGCGCGTTGCAGGTATTGCCAAAGCAGGCTTTCCGCCAGCGCGTTATCCATTAAACGGAACAATTCATACTCTCTGGGCGCCCACAGCATCAACCCCGGTCCCACCATGGCCAGTAGCTGATCGCTACGGGCGTCTTTGAGCATGCTACGTAAACTGAAATTACCGTGGATCAGTACGCAGTTATCATTGAATCCTTCAAATAAAGCGGGTAAACACTCACGGGTACGAAACAGGATCCGCTTATCCTGCATCGTCAAGCCAGTATTGTTGAACTGATTTAACGTGGTCCACAGCACCTCAACACGCTGGCGATACCAGGATGGCCAGATATTCTCTTGCGTGTTATCCACCATTCCCACGCAGCCACGGCTATCCTGCCGATGCCATGACAGCAGACCTTCTACGATCTGATCTCTTAAATGTTCCCAGCGTTCGGGCGTTCGGGCTGGCGCTTCCACCGGCACACCCCGTAAACGCTCAAGCAGTAACACATCGGGGCCGGGATGCTCTTCGTGGGTTAAGACCCCGTAAATGACGGGCATACGCACCGTACCGCTGCGCGCTAACATGGAGGTTTTCCATGCCAGTTGCTGCGCCATACCTGGCGTGGTGAAACTTCTCGCCATCAGCGGCATCGGATTTCCCTGGCTGTCGTACAGTGACCACAGGGCCGTATCCACTTTTTCATTCACGCATTCTATACGACTGAGTTTTTCGCCCAGCAGGTGGCTGAGTTCGGCACGCAACTGTTCCATTTCAGATTGCCCTCATAAATGCTACTGCTTTCATAATGAGCGTCGGGCAGACAGATGTCACCCGGATGAGATCAATTGATGAAAAGAAAAGTGGAGGGAAAGCGCAACGATACGACACTCCTCCCAAAAATACGCATCAATATGGGGGAGTGCCGTGAGAAAAACTAAGGCATTTCGGCGCGAACGCGCTCGAGATCTTCGGTAGTGTCTACGCCGGTACCCGGGACTTCTTTTGCGACGGCGACGTGAATTTTTTCACCGTACCACAGCACTCGCAGCTGCTCCAGCATTTCGATATGCTCAAGCGGGCTAGGCTGCCAGTTAACATAGCGGCGAATAAAACCGGCGCGATAGCCGTAAATGCCCAGATGGCGCAGGAAGGTGTCCCCCACCGTTTCCAGACTTTTGGCGAAACGATCGCGATCCCATGGGATGGTCGCGCGTGAAAAATAGAGCGCATATCCTTCAGCGTCCAAAACGACTTTTACCGCATTCGGATTAAATGCCTCTTCCGCACTGTGAATCGGAGCCGCAAGAGTCGCCATACCGACCTGACGTTGCGCCAGATTCTCAGCCACCTGGCGAATAATGACCGCCGGAATCATCGGCTCATCACCCTGTACGTTCACAATAACGGTATCATCGCTAAAACCACATTTCTCGACGACTTCCGCCAGGCGTTCCGTACCAGACTGGTGATCGGCGCGGGTCATGCATACTTCCCCCCCCACCGCTTCTACCGCGCGAGCGACATCCTCGTGATCGGTGGCCACGATGATACGTTCAGCACCAGATTCACGCGCACGCTCCAGGACATGCACGATCATTGGCTTGCCGTTGATATCCAGTAGCGGCTTGCCCGGCAGACGAGTGGACGCATAACGCGCAGGAATAATGACCACAAAACTCATGATTTACTCTCATCAGCAGTCAGAACGCGGGCTTCGGTTTCCAGTAACACAGGAATGCCATCACGCAGTGGGAAAGCAAGGTTATCCAGTTTACAAATCAGTTCCTGTTTTTCCTGGTTAAACCAGAGTTTGCCATTGCATACCGGGCAGGCAATGATTTCAAGTAGACGATGATCCATAGTTCCTCCAGATGGACCGGATTGTGAATCCGTAAATATTAACATAATCGCTTAAAGGGCTGGTTCTATTTCCCAACCATGGCGTGCATCAGCAAATAAACCTTCAGGATAACGTCCCAGCGTAACGCGTGTTGCCTGCTGCCAGCGGGCAAAATCGTCAATCGCCTGAAACAATCCTTTTTGCAAAGTCACCCCAGGCTTAACCCCATCCTGTAACCACAGCGAAATCACGTCCAGCACGCCCGTTTTACGGTGCATTTTGGCATCCATTCGCCCAACCAACTGCCCGCGGTGCAGCAACGGCAAGACGAAATAACCGTACTGACGTTTTGGTGCTGGCGTGTAACACTCCAGCCGGTAGCTAAAATCGAATAGCTGCTCTGCCCGTTTACGATCCCAAACCACCGGATCAAAAGGCGATAACACTGCGCTGTGGGTCGCCGTTAATTTGCCCGCCAGCGCCTGTTCGAGTAGCGGCTGAAGGTGGCTATGCAGCCATAGCGTTCCCAGCCCTTCAACGTCGACAGGAATAATCTGTTGCTGTTCCGCCCGTTCGTTGCACCAGTTTTTTAGCGCCGGGCGCTTCAGGCGGTAGTAGTCTGCCAGCCATTGTTCGCGGAAAATCCCCAGACTGCGGGCGCTGTTATCCAGCATAACGCTTTCAGCATCTTCCTGCGAAAGTGGGTCGCGTTCATCGTCCCAGTGTGGCATGACGCGATGGGTTAAATCATACACGCGCTGGAAATTACGCCGTTCCACCACCATCACTTTCCCGGCAGTGAACAGCCCTTCAAGATGACGCTTCTGCGGTTTCCATTCCCACCAGCCGCTGGTCCCCTTGCGTGGATGCTCAAAATCAGCAGATCGTACCGGTCCGTTATGCTGGATGTGCTGGAGCAGTTGCTCAATTTCATGAGCATGTTCTTTCATCCACGCCGCTTTATACTTCCAGCCCATATTCTCCGGGGCCAGCATGCGGTGACGTATCAGCATAAAATCGCTGCGCGGCAAAAAGCAGGCCTCGTGCGCCCAGTATTCCATCAGTTCGCCCTGCTGTAATGAGTCGTCCAGCCATTGGGGTGAATAATCTCCTAAACGACTAAACAGCACCAGGTAAGGACTTCGCGCCACAATATTGATAGTATCGATTTGCAGTAACGACATGCGCGAAATAGTCGCGAGAATATCTGCCGGGGTTGCCCGACGGCGTGTTTTTTTCAGCAGACCTTGAGCGGCAAGGTGAAGATGACGGGCATCCGTCAGAGAAAGGTGCGGCAACGACATCTATGGCCTCATAAATGATTCGCTGCCGCAGCGTGAATCAGTTAGCGAGTCAGCGAGATTAAACTATCCAGCAACACGTCAGGCCGATCGCCTGACAAATGAGCGTCAACAGGTAAATACCACCAGTTTTCATCGGCAAATGCCCGGCACTTAACCGCATCTTTTTCCGTCATCACCAGCGTTTGCCCGGCGTTTACAAACGCACTGACGTCACTGTAGGTCAGAGACTGATGGTCTGCCAGCGCAATGCTTTTTTGCACGCTAGCACCACATGCTTTCAACGTGGCAAAAAAACGCGGTGGATGGCCAATGCCCGCCATGGCGACAATATTGGGCAATTGCGATACATCACGGCGTTCACCTGTACGTAAGTTAACGGCCAGCCCCGGTTCAAGTCGCATAGGGATTTCCCCTGGTTGCGCAACGCCACCGTTAACAATAGTCGCATCCACCGATTTTAAGCGACCTGCGCGTTCCCGCATTGGACCAGCGGGAAGCCACCAGCCGTTGCCAAACCGACGTTCGCCGTCAATAACCACGATTTCAACATCTCGCGCCAGACGATAGTGCTGTAGCCCATCGTCGGTCACAATAATCTGCACGTCATGTTGGGCCAAAATGGCTTTTACCGCATCCGATCTTACCGGGGATACCGCTACCGGCACGCCGGTACGTTGGGCGATCAGCACAGGTTCATCACCCGCTTCTGCGGTAGTGGTCTCTGCGGTCAATAACAACGGGTAAGCAGCCGCTTTCCCGCCGTAACCACGCGACACCACGCCCACGCGAATCCCGCGTTGCTGCAGTTGTTCAACCAGCCAAATCACCACCGGTGTTTTGCCATTGCCGCCGGCTGTAAGGTTTCCGACCACCACAACAGGTACTGGCGCGCGCCAAGCGCGTTTCAGCCCAAGCTTGTAGCATAGACGGATCCCGCCACTCACCAGGCCATAAAGCCAGGAGAGTGGAAGTAACAATCGCCACAGCGGCGATTCACCAGACCAGATACGTGCGATCATTGACCGAATTGCATTTTGTGTAATTGCGCATAGACCCCGCGCTGCTCAATCAGGTCGCTATGGGTTCCGCGTTCGACAATCAGACCATCCTCCACCACGATGATTTCGTCGGCTTGTTCAATGGTTGAAAGACGGTGAGCAATGACCAGAGAAGTACGGTTTTTCTGTAGCTCATCCAGCGCAGACTGAATCGCACGTTCAGATTCGGTATCAAGAGCTGATGTTGCTTCATCAAGGATCAGAATTGGACTGTCACGCAACAAGGCACGGGCGATAGCGATACGCTGACGTTGTCCGCCGGAAAGCAGGACGCCGTTTTCACCAATCACCGTATCCAGACCATTATCCATCTTGTTGATGAAATCCATGGCGTAGGCCATCTGTGCCGCTTTTTCGATCTGCTCACGGCTGTACATATCGGTACGCGCGTAGGCGATGTTGTTGGCAACCGTATCGTTAAACAGGTGCACATTCTGCGAAACCAACGCAACCTGATCGCGCAGGGATGCCAGGGTATATTCGCGCAGATCGTGTCCGTCCATCAGAATCTGCCCTTCATCAATATCGTAGAAGCGCGTAATCAGGCTGGCGATGGTGGATTTTCCTGAGCCCGAACGGCCAACCAGAGCAACGGTTTTACCCGCGGGAATATTCAGGTTGATGTTATGCAGAGCCGGTACTTCACGTCCCGGATAGGTGAAAGTCACGTTGCGGAATTCGAGATCGCCGGTAGCACGCTCGATAACACGTTTACCTTCATCTTTCTCCTGTTCGCTATCCAGAATCGTAAATAAGGTCTGGCATGCCGCCATACCGCGCTGGAACTGCGCGTTGACGTTGGTCAGCGATTTCAACGGACGCATCAGCGCGATCATTGAGGAGAAGACAACCGTAATTGTCCCTGCCGTCAGGTTTTCCATTACGCTTGGGAAGCTGGCCGCATATAACACGAAGGCCAGAGCCAGAGACGCAATCAACTGGATGATAGGGTCGGAGATAGAAGAAGCGGAAACCATCTTCATACCCTGCAAACGCATCTTGTTGCTGACCTTATCAAAGCGCTTGGTTTCGACTTCCTGACCACCAAAAATCAGAACTTCTTTGTGGCCTTTCAGCATCTGCTCCGCACTGGTCGTAACCTGCCCCATAGTGTTTTGCATGTTTTTACTGATGCTACGAAAGCGCTTGGAAACCACACGGATCGCCACTGACACAATTGGCGCCAGTACAATCAGGATCAGTGACAGCTGCCAGCTGTAATAGAACATCATGATAAACAGGCCAATGATTGATGCCCCTTCACGTACCACGGTGATCAGCGCGCCGGAAGACGATGACGCGACCTGCTCTGAATCATAGGTAATACGTGACAACAGCGTACCTGTAGACTGTTTATCAAAAAAGGAGACTGGCATGCCCATCATATGACCAAACAGGCGGCGACGCATGGTCATGACCACTTTGCCTGACACCCATGAGATACAGTAGCTGGAGACATAACTGGTTAAGCCACGAACTATCATCAGCCCAATGACCACCAGCGGCATCCACAGCAGCACCGAACGATCCGTTTTACCAAAACCATCATCCAGTAATGGTTTAAGGAGCGATAACATGAAGGTATCGCTGGCCGCGTTAAGGACTAACGCTATACCCGCCACGATCAGACCCGATTTAAAAGGCGCTATGGTTGGCCATAGTCGGCGAAACGTCTGCCACGTAGAGAGATCTTTATCGTTATGCATTCAAAAAACCAGCATTTGTTAGAATAGCCGCATATTCTACCCGTTATCCTCCGACACGCCAAACCACTGATGATACCAACGAGGTAAAATCTGATCCCGCAAGCTGTGTATTCGCCAGTTTTTTTGGTAAAAATCCAGCGTAATCTGCCCCTGATGTGGTGTATCCAGCCATTGATAATTTTGTTTCCGATAACGTTGCTTCACTTTCCAGGATGGCAGACGCCAGGCGTTGTAACGAGATGCAGAGGCTAGTGCGGCCTGCCCGTCAACTCGCTGAATGAGTGCCAGTGATGATGAAGTATTGCTGCCATGATGCGGAACCTGTACCACCGTAGACTGCAGATGCTGCCAGTAGTGACTTAGCATTTTTTGTTCAGCGGGAGACTCAATATCGCCGGTCAGCAGAACACTCTGATACCCATCATCAACTTTAACCACGCAGGAGTGGTTATTCCCCTGCCCTGTATTTCCACGCACAGGCCAGTGCGCACTGAAGGTTAACCCTTGCCATTGCCAACGTTCTCCGCGAAAACACGGGAGGTGTCCTTTCCAGCCTAGCGGACTTCTTATCCATAGTGATGGCCAGACTTGTTGTAAGGAGTGCAACCCTCCCCGGTGATCCATATGTTCATGGCTTAAAATGACCCCTTCCGGCTCCAGATTATGCCAACGCAACCAGGGAATAATCAGCTGTTGCGCGCTATCGCCTTCAGGCCATGCCAGACCGGTATCGTAAAGCAGCGCTTTTCCATTACGCACAATCACCATCGCCAGCCCCTGCCCGACATCCAGCATATGCACTTGCCACACATCTGTACGCGGTGCACGCCAAAGCGGCCCACTCAGCAAAAGTAGCGCAGAGAAACAGACCACCGGTAGCGTAAGCAAGATATTTAGTCGCCATGCGGTAATCATCATTCCGGGTAAAAATGCGAGCCATTGCCAGCGTGCATCAATATTGATCCACCCTTCAGGCAGGCTCCTGAGCCCCCAAAATAGTAGCGCCAGAGAGCGATCCGCTAAATACCACAGATTCGATTCAATCATCACCAGTCCGGCTAAATGCACGATCATGCCTGCTAATATCAAGGGTACGGAAACAAACGTGACCAAAGGGACGGCAAACAAATTAGCCGGAAACGAGGTCAGACTAAAACCGTGAAACATTGCGATTTGTACGGGAAGAAGCAGAAGCGTAATACCCAATTGCAGATGAGCCAGCGCCAGAAATTGACGACCAGCACGCGACAGCGGCCAGTCCGGGAGCGGTACCCATTGGTACCAGAACAGCAGTGCCGCAACGGCGGATGCAGACAACCATAGGCTTTGCGAAAGAACGGCAACAGGATCCACCACCAGAATGGCTGCCAGACAGCAGATCCATACCGACCATCCGCTCCACTGCCTGCTGCTAAGTCTTAGCGCCCCCCAGACTAGCAGCGCAACAACCGTTCGTAATGCCGGGGGTTGCAGCCCCGTCAGCCAGGCATATAATGTGGCGCAGACAATCCCACCCACTAATGGAACCTGCCAGCAAATCCATCTGGCGGGCATAAAAAATTGTCCCGCGCGAATTATTCCGCCAGCCAGAAGTGCAGCAAACGCAATATGCAGCCCGGAGATTGCCATCAAATGAGCCGTGCCGGTATCACGCATAATCGTTTTCACCTCTTGTGACACGGACAAGCGCTCACCCATTCCCAGACCCAGTATGACCTGCTGCCAGGGATAGTCGGCGAGTACCGTTTTCAATGAGTCGAGAAATCGCGAACGCAAACTGCATTGTGGTGTGATAACCGAAGCCTGTAAGAATCGCCCCGTCAACGGTTGATGCTGCGCCAATGCGTAACGCTGGCTATCAAATCCGCCTTCGTTTAATTGACCGTGTACGGCGCGGACTTTCAATGTCATCGCCCATGTCTGACCCGCACAAACATCACCGGGTAAATACTGTCCGTACAAGACGATTCCTTGTGCAGGAAAGATTCGTCTCCCCTGAAGGTGAGTGATTTGGCCGTAGTGCGTTGTCATATTGTCAGTTCCGGTTATCTGCACAATGGCTTGCTGGGTTTTCGCAGGCAGCGTATTACCGGCCCACAGAGCCTCTTTCGCAGCCAGGATTCCCCAAAGAAAAAACAGCAGGGTTAGTCCGGCGGAACGTATGTATTTGTGGGGGAGAAAACAGAGCAGACATGCCAGACAAAATACAATGCCGATACACAACATGCCTGGCAGCGTAGGTAATAGCATGAGTGGGAGAATGCCGAATAATGCACACGTACTCACCGTTGTTATTTTCATCAATAACCTCCCTGTTATAGGGAGTGTGCAGTACTCTTCGACGGTTGTCTGGCATCAATTTATCGTTATACGACCTGAGTTCCGCAGACATTTAGTGGGGGTTGTAACGTACAAATTAACTGGGATGAGGATTCCAGGATAGGCGCACAGAAATGAAAAAAGCACCCATGCGGGTGCTTTTCTCGGCGTTAAGTCTCGCTAAAAACTTAACCGTAAATATTGGCGCGATCGCGCAGTTCTTTACCTGGTTTAAAGTGCGGAACGTATTTCCCTTCCAGATCCACTTTATCGCCGGTCTTCGGATTACGTCCGGTGCGTGGTGCGCGGTAATGCAAAGAGAAGCTGCCGAAACCGCGGATTTCAATACGCTCGCCCTGCGCAAGAGTCGAGGCCATATGTTCCAGCATCTCTTTAACTGCATCTTCAACCGCTTTCGCGGGAATATGAGGTTGCTGGGTTGCAAGTCTTTCAATCAATTCTGACTTGGTCATGATTCCTCCGGTTCCTTAAAGGCATAATTAGCTGCTGCATTGATTAAGGGCGGCCGTAGCCGCCCTTTGTCATTGATTACAGGACGAATCCTGTAATCTGTCAAGCTACTCGTCATCCTTTGTGCTGTTAACGGCACAAAGGATTTAGAGCACTCGATATTACTCGCCTTTAGCTGCTTTGAAAGCTTCAGCCATTGCGTTGTTAGAGAAGTTAGCATCTTCCTGTTTGTTAACAGTTGCGATTGCATCTTTCTCATCAGCTTCGTCTTTAGCACGAACAGACAGGCTGATTGCACGGTTCTTACGATCAACGCCGGTGAATTTAGCTTCAACGTCGTCGCCTACGCTCAGAACCAGAGTTGCATCTTCAACGCGGTCACGTGAAGCTTCAGAAGCGCGCAGGTAACCTTCAACGCCGTCAGCCAGTTCTACGGTTGCGCCTTTAGCGTCAACTGCAGTGACTTTACCGTTTACGATTGCGCCTTTCTTGTTCAGTGCAACCCAGTTGTTGAACGGATCTTCTGCGAGCTGTTTAACGCCCAGAGAGATACGCTCACGCTCTGCGTCAACCTGCAAAACAACTGCTGCGATTTCGTCGCCTTTTTTGTATTCACGAACTGCTTCTTCGCCTGCAACGTTCCAGGAGATGTCAGACAGGTGAACCAGGCCGTCGATGCCGCCATCCAGGCCGATGAAGATACCGAAGTCAGTGATAGACTTGATTTTACCTTCAACACGGTCGCCCTTGTTGTGGGTTTCCGCGAACTGCTGCCATGGGTTGTTTTTGCACTGCTTCAGACCCAGGGAGATACGACGACGTTCTTCGTCGATATCCAGAACCATAACTTCCACTACGTCGCCAACGTTAACAACTTTGGACGGGTGGATGTTTTTGTTGGTCCAATCCATTTCGGAAACGTGAACCAGGCCTTCAACGCCTTCTTCGATTTCAACGAAGCAGCCGTAGTCGGTCAGGTTGGTCACGCGACCAGTCAGTTTGGTACCTTCTGGATAACGCTTAGCGATAGCTACCCATGGATCTTCGCCCAGCTGTTTCAGGCCCAGAGATACACGAGTACGCTCGCGGTCGAACTTCAGCACTTTAACAGTGATTTCGTCGCCAACGTTTACGATTTCGCTCGGATGCTTAACGCGTTTCCATGCCATGTCGGTGATGTGCAGCAGGCCGTCAACGCCACCCAGATCAACGAATGCACCGTAGTCAGTGAGGTTCTTAACGATACCTTTAACTTCCATGCCTTCCTGCAGGTTTTCCAGCAGCTGATCGCGTTCTGCGCTGTTTTCGGATTCGATAACGGCACGACGGGAAACAACAACGTTGTTACGCTTCTGATCCAGCTTGATTACTTTGAATTCAAGCTCTTTGCCTTCCAGGTGCAGCGTGTCGCGGACCGGACGAACGTCTACCAGGGAACCCGGCAGGAACGCGCGAATACCATTCAGCTCAACAGTGAAGCCACCCTTGACTTTGCCATTGATAACACCAGTAACGGTTGCAGCTTCTTCGTAAGCTTTTTCCAGCGTGATCCAAGCTTCGTGACGTTTAGCTTTTTCACGGGACAGCAGGGTTTCACCGAAGCCGTCTTCTACTGCATCCAGAGCAACGTCAACTTCGTCACCAACCTGGATTTCCAGCTCGCCCTGGGCGTTTTTGAACTGCTCTGCCGGAATGGCGGACTCAGATTTCAGACCAGCGTCAACCAGTACTACGTCTTTGTCGATAGCAACAACAACACCACGAACGATGGAACCCGGACGGGTTTCGATTTCTTTTAAGGATTCTTCAAACAGTTGAGCAAAAGATTCAGTCATGTTTAATCTTCAGGTTTCATATTTAACGTCCACCTGGCTCCATGCCGGATGGGGTTGTTTAACATACCCGCTGTCAATCCATTGCAACGGGGGTACTGCAAATTCGGTCGCACTTAAGCGAGAGCCAGTTTTTGGCGCGCGTATTGTAACGCTTTTTCAATCACTTGCTCAATGCTTAATCGGGTTGAATCCAAAACTAAAGCATCAGCAGCAGGAACCAGCGGCGCTACAGCACGGTTACGATCGCGATAATCGCGTTCTTCGATCTCGGCCAAAAGGCGTTCAAAGTTAACACTAAAGCCCTTCTCCTGCAACTGTAGCATACGTCTATGCGCACGTTCTTGCGAGGAGGCGTCCAGAAAAATTTTCACCGGCGCATCCGGGAACACCACGGTCCCCATATCACGTCCATCAGCAATCAGACCTGGGGTTTCGCGAAATGCGCGTTGACGACGTAAAAGCGCTTCACGCACGCGAGGAAACGCCGCGACCTGAGAGGCGGCATTCGCCACTTCCTGGGTACGGATTTCACCGCTGACATCCTCACCTTCAAGAATAACTTCAAGGTTGCCGTCTGTTGAGATAAAACGCACATCAAGGTGTGAGGCAAGCGGTACCAGAGCATCTTCAGATGTTACATCAACATGGTGATGTAACGCTGCGAGCGCCAGTACGCGGTAGATCGCGCCTGAATCTAACAGATGCCACTGCAATGCTTCCGCCATTGCCTTGCACAAGGTGCCTTTTCCTGCACCACTTGGGCCATCAATGGTAATAACCGGGGCAATTGCCGTCATCTTTTTCTCCTTAAACGGGCGTACATTAACGTGAACGCCGCGCATTATACGCGCCAACGCCAACGATCGTTATCTTTGTGTGAAAAATGCAGAATCATTGAAGCTGAGTGTAGAATAAATAGGCAATCGGAGATGTCAGAATGTGCCGCACCCGAAAGTGCGGCAATGAAATCAGGCAGATGTACTAATACGCGCCAGCTGTTCGAAATAATCCGGGAAAGTTTTGGCGGTACATTTTGGATCAAGAATGGTCACAGGCGTGTCAGACAGCGCCACCAGCGAGAAACACATCGCCATGCGGTGATCGTTGTAGGTCGCGATGTCCGCAAATTGCAATGTTGCAGGCGGGGTGATGCGGATAAAGTCATGCCCCTCTTCCACTTCCGCGCCCACTTTGCGTAACTCCGTCGCCATCGCGAACAGACGATCGGTCTCTTTGACGCGCCAGTTGTAGATATTACGTAATGTCGTGGTGCCTTTCGCAAACAGCGCCGCCGTTGCAATGGTCATCGCCGCATCAGGAATATGGTTCATATCCATATCCACTGCGTTCAACTCGCCGCGAGTACAGGCAATAAAATCGTCGCCCCATGTAATGGTAGCACCCATTTTTTCCAGTACATCGGCAAAACGAATATCACCCTGCATGCTGTTACGGCCAATCCCGGTAACTTTTACCGTACCGCCTTTAATGGCACCCGCCGCGAGGAAATAGGAAGCGGAAGAAGCATCACCTTCAACCAGGTATGCACCCGGTGACTGGTACTGCTGCTGCCCCTTCACGACAAAGCGCTGGTAGTTTTGATTTTCAATTTCAACACCAAACGTTTTCATCAGGTTCAGTGTGATATCAATGTAAGGTTTGGATACCAGGTCACCTTTAATTGCAATCGTCGTATCCTGCGGCGCAAGCGGCGCAGTCATCAGCAGCGCAGTGAGGAACTGGCTGGAAACGCTACCGTCTACCTCAACCTGGCCTCCGGTAAAGCCACCGCGCAGACGTAAAGGTGGATAGTTTTCCTGCTCCAGATAGTCAATTTTGGCTCCGCCCTGGCGCAGCGCATCAACCAGATGGCCTATCGGGCGCTCTTTCATGCGCGGTTCGCCCGTCAGCACGATGTCATTGCTGCCCAGACATAGCGCTGCGGCCAGCGGGCGCATTGCGGTTCCGGCATTACCAAGGAACAGTTCCACTGAGCCTTGCGCATGTAATGCACCACCATTGCCAATAATCTCGCAGCGGGTACGATCAGCAGAAAGGGTATAGCTAATCCCTAACACATTCAGAGCATTGAGCATATGGCGAACATCATCGCTGTCCAGCAGGTTGGTCAGGACAGTGGTGCCATTGGCTAATGCGGCCAGCAGCAAAGCGCGGTTAGAAACACTTTTGGATCCAGGCAGATTGATTGTGCCATCCACCCGCGCAATGGGTTGTAACGTCAGGGATTCCATGAAACTCGACTCTCAAAAACAGACATAAAAACCCCACAGACAGGCTGTGGGGATGAAAAGTACAGCAGATTAGCCGCGACGGCGTTCAAAATCGACCATGAAATCGGTCAGTGCTTTTACACCTTCAAGCGGCATTGCATTGTAGATGGACGCACGCATACCACCGACCACACGATGCCCTTTCAGCGCATGCAGGCCCGCAGCAAAAGACTCTTCCAGGAACAGTTTATCCAGTGCGCTGTCAGCCAGCTGGAACGGTACGTTCATGCGTGAACGGTTGGATTTCGCCACATCGTTACGGTAGAAATCGCTGTTATCAATTACGCCGTACAGCAGTTCCGCTTTTTGCTGGTTAATTTTATCCATTGCATTAACACCGCCCTGCTTTTTCAGCCATTTAAAGACCAGGCCAGACAGATACCAGGCAAAGGTTGGCGGCGTATTGAACATAGAGTCGTTGTCATTCAGCACGGTATAGTCGAGGATTGACGGGCATGATACATGAGCTTTACCCAGCAAATCTTCACGGACGATGACAATCGTCAGGCCCGCCGGGCCGATGTTTTTCTGTGCACCGGCATAAATTACGCCATAACGGCTAACGTCAAGCGGTGCGGAAAGAATGGTAGAGGACAGATCCGCCGTGACCACAACGTTGCTGGCAAAATTCGGCGTTTCATCGATCGCAATGCCATCGATAGTTTCGTTCGGACAATAGTGCAGGTACGCCGCGTTATCAGAAAGCTGCCATTCACTCATCGGCTTAACAGCACGCAGGCCGTCCACGGTGACTTTGGCATCAATAACGTTTGGCGTGCAGTATTTTTTCGCTTCTTTAATTGCACTGGCGGCCCAATAACCGGCATCGACGTAATCCGCGGTGGTCTTATCACCCAGAATATTTAACGGGATACCCGCGAACTGCCCACGACCACCGCCATGGCAGAACAACACTTTATAGTTGGAGGGGATGCTAAGAAGATCGCGAAAATCCTGCTCCGCTTCCTCGGCGACCTGGATGAATTCTTTGCCACGGTGGCTAATTTCCATCACCGACGTGCCAAGACCGTTCCAGTCGCGAAGATCCTGTTGAGCCAGTTTAAGTACTTCTGCCGGTAGCATTGCCGGACCTGAACTAAAATTAAAGACCTGAGCCATTTCCCCTCACCACGTTGTGTTGTTGTCCAATCAACATCCTGTCATTGACGATAATCCGGTGACAGACATTGGTATAAGTTATTCCTGTGGATATCGGTTTTATCATTCAGTGACACGCGCCGCAATGGGTAAAACTGACCAGGGTAAAAATGTGTCATTGGTCACACAACAGAATCTATCGGATTGACGGGTAAAAACCGAGATTTTTGCTGTCAGGTAACCCGTTTTGCCCGACTGGCCTTCGACCATTCTGGATTTGCACAGCGTGGACATAATTGATGATCTCCTGCGTTCATTTGCACCACTTCGCTACAACGTATACAGGCATAGTCCCCTGCTTCAGGCATTACTTTAAATCGTTGCGTACAGTGCTTAGGTAAAATACTGAGCCCCGGCTTTACGTCTTCATCGGCAAAGAAGTAGACGCTGATTTGTCCATTCGTCTCCAGAATAGCCAGTTTCACCTGTCCCAATTGCTCCACGCCGTTCAAACGCAGTTCCATAAAGAATTCAAATTCCGTCATATTGGCACTATTGAGCTTTGACCATGCCAGCTCGCCATCTTCAATGATCACGACGGGTTTGCCCTCCAGCAGGTCCTCCATTTTTTCACTATGCGCCATCAGCCACATTACCAACCGATACAGCACAGCAAGAGTAATAAAAACCACCAGCACTGGCAGCATCGGGACATCGTCATAGAATGCCACGTCTCCCGCTGCAGAACCCAGCGTAAGGATGATCAGCACTTCAAAAAGCGACATCTGGCGTACGCCGCGACGTCCGGTGATTTTTAAAAACAGAAAAACCAATATAAAGGTGTAGAGGCTGCGTAACGCAACTTCCCCCAGAAAATCCATGGGCACCTTATCAAGCGCCATACGGTGCAAATCGAAAGCTTTCATTAATATGCTCTAAACGTGGTTGGCTGTAAGAAAGCATAGCCAATGCTTTTATTTACGCCTGAGCTCCGGCGGCGATAGCGCCGTTCATTGAAAACCCGTATCATTGCGCGCTTTCCGTACGACAAAAGTGATTTTCATGACGCAAACATTTATCCCCGGCAAAGATGCCGCTCTGGAAGACTCCATCGCTCGCTTCCAGCAAAAATTGCTCGACCTCGGTTTTCAAATTGAAGAAGCCTCGTGGTTGAATCCCGTCCCTAACGTCTGGTCTGTACATATTCGCGACAAAGAATGCGCGCTGTGCTTCACCAACGGTAAAGGCGCGACGAAAAAAGCGGCGTTGGCTTCCGCGCTGGGCGAATATTTTGAGCGTCTGTCGACTAACTATTTCTTTGCGGATTTCTGGTTGGGCGAAACTATCGCCAATGGCCCGTTCGTGCATTATCCGAACGAAAAATGGTTCCCGCTGACAGAAGAAGACGATGTACCAGAAGGTTTACTGGATGCACGTCTGCGTGCGTTTTACGATCCAGATAACGAACTGACTGGCAGCATGCTTATCGATCTGCAGTCTGGTAATGAAGAACGTGGCGTCTGCGGCCTGCCGTTTACCCGTCAGTCGGATAACCAGACTGTCTATATTCCGATGAATATTATCGGCAACCTGTATGTTTCTAACGGCATGTCCGCGGGTAACACGCCTAACGAAGCGCGCGTTCAGGGCCTGTCTGAAGTCTTTGAGCGTCATGTGAAGAACCGTATTATCGCCGAAAGCATCAGCCTGCCGGAAATCCCGGCCGAGGTGATGGCGCGCTATCCGGCAGTGGTGGAGTCCATCGCCACACTGGAAGCTGAAGGTTTCCCAATTTTTGCCTATGATGGCTCGCTGGGCGGTAAGTATCCGGTGATTTGTGTTGTCCTGTTCAACCCGACCAACGGTACCTGCTTCGCTTCCTTCGGCGCACACCCGGATTTCGGCGTGGCGCTGGAGCGTACCGTCACTGAACTGCTGCAGGGTCGTGGTCTGAAAGATCTTGATGTCTTCACCCCACCGACCTTTGACGATGAGGAAGTGGCAGAACATACCAACCTTGAAACTCACTTCATCGATTCCAGCGGTTTGATCTCATGGGATCTGTTCAAGCAGGATGCCGACTATCCGTTCGTTGACTGGAATTTCTCTGGCACCACGGAAGAAGAGTTCGCCACCCTGATGGCCATCTTCAATGCTGAAGATAAAGAAGTGTATATCGCTGACTATGAGCACCTGAGCGTTTACGCGTGCCGCATTATTGTGCCGGGAATGTCTGACATCTATCCGGCAGAAGATCTGTGGTTAGCCAACAACGCTATGGGCGCCCATCTGCGTGACACCATCCTCTCTCTGCCGGGCAGTGAGTGGGATAAAGAAGACTACCTCAATCTGATCGAACAACTGGATGAAGAAGGTTTTGACGACTTTACCCGCGTGCGCGAGCTACTCGGTCTGGCGACCGGTGCGGATAACGGTTGGTACACCCTGCGTATTGGCGAGCTTAAAGTGATGCTGGCGCTGGCCGGTGGCGATCTGGAGCAGGCGCTGGTGTGGACAGAATGGACGATGGAATTTAACGCCTCCGTCTTTAGCGCGGAACGTGCAAACTACTATCGCTGCCTGCAAACATTGTTGCTGCTGTCTCAGGAAGAGGACCGTCAGCCGCTGCAATATCTGAATGCGTTTGTCCGCATGTACGGCGCTGAGGCGGTTGAAGCGGCAAGTGCGGCACTGAGTGGTGAAGCTCCGTTTTATGGACTTCAGCCAGTAGACAGCGATCTGCAGGCATTCCCGGCACATCAGTCTCTGCTGAAAGCCTATGAGAAATTGCAACGCGCGAAAGCGGCACACTGGTCAAAATAGTGACAAACAACTTGCCTCGAGTAGGCTAAATGTATTGTCTGAGCTATATTACGGGGCGCTTAAAGCGCCCCGTTTTTTATTTTGGTCAAACCAAAAAATAAATGTAAAAACAAGGTTAAATATTAGTAGTTGATATTAAAAAAATTAGCTTATTAATGTGGTTTTTTATCTCAATTACTCCATTTTAATTAACCGTCCCATAGGAGGCTGAAAGAAAAAATTCAACTCACTTTATAATTTTTAAAATTTATTTTTATATGGATAATCAACATGTTACACCGTAATCGCATAAAAACCATGCGTCTTACGGGCCTATAAGCCAGGCGAGATATGATCTATATCAAATTCTCATCTATAATGCTTTGTTAGTATCTCGTCGCCGACTTAATAAAGAGAGAGTTAGTGTGAAAGCTGACAACCCTTTTGATCTTATTCTACCTGCTGCAATGGCCAAAGTTGCCGAAGAAGCAGGCGTCTATAAAGCAACGAAACATCCGCTTAAGACGTTCTATCTGGCAATTACTGCCGGTGTATTCATTTCAATTGCCTTTGTTTTCTATATTACCGCCACAACCGGCACTGGTACTATGCCTTTCGGCATGGCGAAATTAGTAGGTGGTATCTGCTTTTCCCTGGGGCTGATTCTTTGTGTTGTCTGCGGTGCAGACCTCTTCACTTCAACCGTACTGATCGTCGTTGCTAAAGCCAGTGGTCGTATTACCTGGGGTCAGTTAGCGAAAAACTGGCTTAACGTTTATGTCGGTAACTTGGTGGGTTGCTTGCTCTTCGTGCTATTGATGTGGCTTTCCGGCGAATACATGACCGCCAACGGCGCGTGGGGGCTCAACGTCCTACAAACAGCCGACCACAAAGTGCACCATACTTTTGTTGAGGCAGTAAGCCTTGGCATCCTGGCTAACCTGATGGTATGCCTGGCGGTATGGATGAGCTACTCGGGCCGCAGCCTGATGGACAAAGCGTTTATCATGGTATTACCGGTCGCAATGTTTGTTGCCAGCGGTTTTGAGCACAGTATCGCAAACATGTTTATGATCCCTATGGGTATTGTAATACGCGATTTCGCCACCCCGGAATTCTGGACCGCTGTTGGGTCTTCTCCGGAGAATTTTTCTCACCTGACCGTGATGAATTTCATCACCGATAACCTGATTCCGGTTACGATCGGTAACATTATCGGCGGCGGTTTGTTGGTCGGGTTGACATACTGGGTCATTTATCTGCGTGGTAACGATCATCATTAATCTGATGATGCCCATTACACGCAGTAAATAAAAAATCCACTTAAGAAGGTAGGTGTTACATGTCCGAGCTTAATGAAAAGTTAGCCACAGCCTGGGAAGGTTTTACCAAAGGTGACTGGCAGAATGAAGTAAACGTACGTGACTTCATTCAGAAAAACTACACTCCATATGAGGGTGACGAGTCCTTCCTGGCTGGCGCAACTGATGCGACCACTGCACTGTGGGACAGCGTGATGGAAGGCGTTAAACAGGAAAACCGCACTCACGCGCCTGTTGACTTTGACACCTCCGTTGCTTCTACCATCACTTCTCACGACGCTGGCTACATCAACAAAGCGCTCGAGAAGATTGTTGGTCTGCAGACTGAAGCTCCGCTGAAACGTGCGATCATTCCGTTTGGCGGCATCAAAATGGTTGAAGGTTCCTGCAAAGCGTACAATCGCGAACTGGACCCGATGCTGAAAAAAATCTTCACCGAATACCGCAAAACCCACAACCAGGGCGTATTCGATGTTTACACCAAAGACATTCTGAACTGCCGTAAATCCGGTGTTCTGACTGGTCTGCCAGATGCTTATGGCCGTGGCCGTATCATCGGTGACTACCGTCGCGTTGCGCTGTACGGTATCGACTACCTGATGAAAGACAAATACGCTCAGTTCGTCTCTCTGCAGTCCGATCTGGAAAACGGCGTAAACCTGGAAGCAACTATCCGTCTGCGTGAAGAAATCGCTGAACAGCACCGCGCTCTGGGTCAGATCAAAGAAATGGCTGCTAAATATGGCTGCGATATCTCTGGTCCGGCTACCAACGCTCAGGAAGCTATCCAGTGGACTTACTTCGGCTACCTGGCCGCAGTTAAATCTCAGAACGGTGCAGCAATGTCCTTCGGTCGCGTATCCACCTTCCTGGATGCTTACATCGAACGTGACCTGAAAGCAGGCAAAATCACCGAGCAAGACGCACAGGAAATGATCGACCACCTGGTCATGAAACTGCGTATGGTTCGCTTCCTGCGTACTCCTGAATATGATGAACTGTTCTCCGGTGACCCGATTTGGGCAACTGAATCAATCGGTGGTATGGGCGTTGATGGCCGTACTCTGGTTACCAAAAACAGCTTCCGCTTCCTGAACACCCTGTACACTATGGGTCCTTCTCCGGAGCCGAACATCACTGTTCTGTGGTCTGAAAAACTGCCTCTGAACTTCAAGAAATTCGCCGCTAAAGTGTCCATCGACACCTCTTCTCTGCAGTACGAGAACGATGACCTGATGCGTCCGGACTTCAACAACGACGACTACGCTATCGCTTGTTGCGTAAGCCCGATGGTTGTTGGTAAACAAATGCAGTTCTTCGGTGCGCGTGCAAACCTGGCGAAAACCATGCTGTACGCAATCAACGGTGGCGTTGATGAAAAACTGAAAATGCAGGTTGGTCCTAAATCTGAACCGATCAAAGGCGACGTTCTGAACTTCGACGAAGTTATGGACCGCATGGATCACTTCATGGATTGGCTGGCTAAACAGTACGTCACTGCACTGAACGTTATCCACTACATGCACGACAAGTACAGCTACGAAGCCTCTCTGATGGCGCTGCACGACCGTGACGTTATCCGCACCATGGCGTGTGGTATCGCTGGTCTGTCCGTTGCTGCTGACTCCCTGTCTGCAATCAAATATGCGAAAGTTAAACCGATTCGTGACGAAGACGGTCTGGCTATCGACTTCGAAATCGAAGGCGAATACCCGCAGTTTGGTAACAACGACTCTCGCGTTGATGACATGGCGGTTGACCTGGTAGAACGTTTCATGAAGAAAATTCAGAAACTGACTACTTATCGTAACGCTATCCCGACTCAGTCTGTTCTGACCATCACCTCTAACGTGGTTTATGGTAAGAAAACTGGTAACACCCCAGATGGTCGTCGTGCTGGCGCGCCGTTCGGACCGGGTGCTAACCCGATGCACGGCCGTGACCAGAAAGGTGCTGTTGCCTCTCTGACCTCCGTTGCTAAACTGCCGTTTGCTTACGCTAAAGATGGTATCTCTTACACCTTCTCTATCGTTCCGAACGCTCTGGGTAAAGACGACGAAGTTCGTAAGACCAACCTGGCAGGTCTGATGGATGGTTACTTCCACCACGAAGCGTCCATCGAAGGTGGTCAGCACCTGAACGTGAACGTCATGAACCGTGAAATGCTGTTGGATGCGATGGAACATCCGGAAAAATATCCGCAGCTGACCATCCGCGTTTCTGGCTACGCAGTACGTTTTAACTCCCTGACTAAAGAACAGCAGCAGGACGTTATTACTCGTACCTTCACTCAGACTATGTAATTGGTTTTGACTGAAATCGTACTTTAAAAAGCGTACAATAAAGGCTCCACGTAAGTGGGGCCTTTTTAATAGCCTGCTTTGTCAGCCATCTATACTTATGGATAGCAGCCAAAACAGACTCGACACAGTTAATAACTGTGCACTAACACTGGCCCCGGATGGGCCACACCTGGAGAAACACCGCAATGTCAGTTATTGGTCGCATTCACTCCTTTGAATCCTGTGGCACTGTTGATGGCCCGGGCATCCGTTTTATTACCTTCTTTCAGGGCTGCCTGATGCGCTGCCTGTATTGCCATAACCGCGACACGTGGGATACGCACGGCGGTAAAGAAGTTACCGTTGACGAATTAATGAAAGAGGTGGTGACCTACCGCCACTTTATGAACGCCTCCGGCGGCGGCGTGACAGCGTCTGGCGGCGAAGCTATCTTGCAAGCTGAATTCGTACGTGACTGGTTCCGGGCCTGTAAAAAAGAAGGTATTCATACTTGTCTGGATACTAATGGTTTTGTTCGCCGCTACGATCCGGTGATCGATGAGCTGCTGGAAGTCACCGACCTGGTCATGCTCGATCTCAAACAAATGAACGATGAAATCCATCAGAATCTGGTGGGTGTATCTAACCATCGTACACTCGAGTTCGCGCGTTACCTGTCCAACAAAGACATCAAAGTGTGGATCCGCTATGTTGTCGTACCTGGCTGGTCTGACGATGACGACTCCGCACACCGCCTTGGCGAATTTACCCGCGATATGGGCAACGTTGAAAAAATCGAGCTGCTGCCTTACCACGAGCTGGGCAAACACAAATGGGTGGCAATGGGCGAAGAGTACAAACTGGATGGCGTCAAACCGCCGAAGAAAGAGACCATGGAGCGCGTGAAGGGTATTCTCGAGCAATATGGACATAAAGTGATGTATTGATTTTTATGGTGGGTAACAGATACGTTACCCACCTGACTCTGCCTTAACGCCCTCTTCTCGCCAGTAACGGGAAAATCAATCCCAGTCCAACCAGCACAAATGGCGTCACAATATTCAGCGTGAGCTGGAATGTCCACTCTGGGGTGAAGGCATCCATTTTCGGGAAAATCCCGGTCAGACAGGCAAATGCGGTAAAGGCAAAGCACCAGATCCCCACGGTCATCGCAAGCGATCGGTTGCGAATAAAGACATATTCCGATTTATATTTTTGCGCCAGACGAATAACGGCAATGAACGCCACAAACACCCATAAATAACGCAATGGCATCACGACAGAGTTAAGATTCAATAGCCATTTATACAGATTATTCATGTCGCCAATTCCCAGTGTTGGCAACATAATCAGAATCGCCACCAGCACCAGCGTCAGAATATAACCATTTACCGGCGTACCGGAAGCGTTGGTTTTACACAGGCTCTCGGGAATATATTTACGATCAGCATCACCCAGCAGAACTTTAAGCGGTGCATCAATAGAAAATACCAATGCTGCAATCTGTCCCAGCGTATTGGCAATCGCGTAAATAACCATCAGCAAATTACCCATACCATAATACTCACCCAGTTTCTGGAAGGCGTAATATTGACCATTCGTCATCAGATCATCTGGAATATGCCGGGAGTCAAACATCATTCCCATAGCCAGCGATCCGAGAATCGCACATACCGCCACCATAACAGCCAGAACGAGCATCCCTTTCGGAAATTCTTTGCCCGGATTACGTGTCTGATTAACGTATGGCGAAATTTTCTCCGCGCCGCCCACGGCAAAGACCAGCATGGAGATCGTGGTAATGTAGGTAAAATCAATGTGCGGGATAAACGATTCCCAGGTGATATTAGTTGTCGCTATCTGCACATCCGTAATTGCAGGCGCAGTTACCGCCATCACGACATACAAAATGGACATCACAAACATCGCGATGCCTGCAACTGACCCAACAATTTTCAGCGACTTCATGCCACGGGACGCAACCCACATGAAAAAGACAAACAGCGCCAGCGTCAGCCCCTGCAACGCCACGACGGTGTACTCTTTAATCAACGAACCATCGCCCTTCAGCGCCCATCCCAGCGCAATCAGAATAGCCTGCGGTTTTTGCGCCAGATAAGGAATATGCACAACCCAATAGGTCCATGCAGCAAGATAGGCCAGCCCTGGCCCCATGGTATGTTTAATCCAGGTACTGACGCCGCCTTTACCCTCTTTAAAAGTTGAACCAAGCTGCCCGACGATCAACGCATAAGGAATAAAATAGAGCGCGAAAATAAATATCCAAGAGGAGACAACAACCAATCCCTGATTGGCATAGTTGTTAACGACGTTGCCAAAACCCCAAACGGTAATAAAAGACATCAATGCAATGTTGTACCATCGCAATTGTTTTTCCTGCACACCAGCCATACGCAATCCTTCGTGGAAGCTTTATGATTATCAATAAATGAGGCGTGGGATTATGCGCGGTAAACTGAGCGAGCGGAAACGGCAGGATGTAAAACTATAACCTTCTGCACACTTTATTTTCAGGAAAGAAGTGTGTGATAAAATAATGCAGGTTCCCATAAAGCATACATAAACAGTATGTATGGGAACCTGTTCATATTCTGTTAAATCAGGTCAAATGTGCGCAATAGAATTGGGTGTATGGCCCGTTTTACGCAACAGCATCAGTAAATAAATAAACGATACGCTGGCGATCATGATAAACAGCAAGCTATCTGAATAATTCTGCATCAGCATCGCAGTAAATGAAGGACCCAGCAGACTGCCCACGGTATAGCTCAATAACAATGCCTGATTCATGGCGACCAGCTGATGATGCTCCACCTTTTCACAGGCCCAGGCCATCGCGACCGGGTAGAGGGTAAAGCCTGCCGCACCCAACATAAACAACGCGGGCGCCATCGCCGCCTGATTCAGCATGGCGATACTTCCGACGATCACCACGAAGACCTGGACGCGTAAAACCAACAGACGTCCCAGCTTGTCCGCCAGACGGCCAATCGGCCATTGCCCCAGAATACCTGCACTTACCAGGACCGCCATCCAGAAACCAATGCTGGCGTTACTCACCCCCTGATGATTGAGATACAGCGGCATCAGGCCATACAAAGACCCCAGCACAATCCCGGAAATAATACAGCCATTCACGCCCAGACGCGCCTGGCGGAGTTTCAGCATGGAGACAATAGGCGTAGACTGCTGCCCATCACCCTGCTGATTGGCAATGCGCGTAAACAGCAGTGGCAAAACACCCGCCAGGATAGTACCCGTCACCCACGGCAGGACATTCATCAATTCCGTGGATACTTTACTCACCAGCAGTTGGCCTAAAAACGTCCCCACGTAATAGATCATCATATAGGCGGCAAGCAAACGTCCGCGATTACGCGAAGTCCCGCTGCACATCAGCGCGCTTTCCACCACCACCCAAATCATGGCGCAGCCAACACCGGCGATAAAACGCCAGGTCATCCAGCTCCAGAATCCCACCATAATCCCCAGCCCGACACAGCCCGCGGCAAAAATAAGCGAGGCGATGTAATAGCTGCGGTTAAAACCCAGATGTTTTATTAAATACCCTGTCAACAACGTCCCTACCAGATTACCGGTAAAGTAAGACGAGCTCACCACGCCTACCTGCCAGGTGGGCAGATTTTCATGGGCGAGCCAAAGCGGGACGAGCGTGTTTAACACGGCGATCGCCAGGGTCAACAGAAGTAGCCCGCACAGCAATAGCATGACGGGACGGGTATAGGTGGACATGAATAAAAACCGTGAGGAAGTTCAAATTTCATGCGCATCATGCCACTGCTAAAAACATTGTCAATCGGCGTAATCAAAGGGCTGAGGCGCTTTCTGGTCGATCGATTTGCATTACTGATTCTTAATGTGAATAGATAAAAAACACAAAATCACATCTGCTTGTTTTTATTGATCTAAAACAAAAATCTCGCGTTACGTTCAGTCGAAAAATTTCATGGATTACCCTTACTTTTATTTCTTACTAAACTCAATGCGGGATGCTGAGCTGCATTGTCTTCAAAATAGAACAGTGAGTTCTTATTTAGGCATCTACTCCAGATATCGTTCTTTTCGTAGACTTAAACTCATCAAATTTCCCCCACTGATGCTGAACAGGAGAAATATCATGACTAAACCTTACGTAAGACTTGATAAAGATAATGCGGCAGTACTGCTGGTCGACCATCAGGCTGGCCTGCTCTCTCTGGTTCGGGATATCGATCCCGATAAATTTAAAAACAACGTGCTAGCCCTGGGTGACTTAGCAAAATACTTCAACCTCCCAACCATTCTGACAACCAGTTTTGAGACAGGACCAAACGGGCCGCTGGTACCGGAACTGAAAGCGCAATTTCCCGATGCGCCCTATATTGCTCGCCCAGGAAACATTAACGCATGGGATAACGAAGATTTCGTGAAGGCAGTGAAAGCGACCGGCAAAAAGCAGCTGATTATCGCCGGTGTCGTGACGGAAGTTTGCGTCGCCTTCCCTGCGCTCTCAGCTATTGAAGAAGGCTTTGACGTCTTTGTGGTAACCGATGCTTCAGGCACATTTAATGAAATTACCCGTCATTCAGCTTGGGATCGGATGTCTCAAGCAGGCGCTCAGTTGATGACATGGTTCGGAGTAGCGTGCGAGCTGCACCGCGACTGGCGCAACGATATCGAAGGTCTGGCAACGCTGTTCTCGAATCACATTCCGGACTACCGCAATCTGATGACCAGCTACGACACGTTAACTAAGCAGAAGTAAAACCAGGGCGAAAACCCTGGCCTGACATATTGCCTGATGACGCACAGCTTTAAGGCCTACGGATCTGTAGGCCTGATAAGACGCAAGCTGCCATCCGGCATAGTTTGGATTAACTCGCCACCGCCATACCGACTGTCATATGCAGCCCGTAGAACACGCCACGACCAATCAGCTCGCCGACTAACAGCAAAATAAACGCCACGGAAAGCAGCGGAACGGCAGGCTGGTAACCCTTCACTTGCGGTACAATCCAGCAGCACAACGCTAATGCCAGCGCCACAATCCGCCACGCCATCAGCGAGCCGTAATCCGGAACCAGCGCAGAAGCCTGTTGAATCGAACTGTGGATCGTCGCCAGTTCAGCCCCTTGCATGACAGACATGATGGCGCTTACGACCAGAGCAAGCACTGAAATTGCCGGCAGCAGGCGCATAGCCCAACCATCCACGCCAGCAATTCTCAGTAACAGATACCCCAGCAGCGGACCGCCCATAAACATCGTCAGGAAGAAGCCCAGCGGAGTCCAGACGCTGTACCAGGTCGGCACAGTATCAATGGTGTTATAAACGCGTACCATCATCCAGACAAAAACCACACCCAGCACCATGGTGACAACTAACCACAGATTGCGTAATGCGGGCGACATTTTTTTCAACGTGGCCAGCAGCCAGCCGATACCACCAACGGCAAAGAAGATTGAACCGCTGGCAATTTCGTTACTCAACGCCGAAGACCCAACGCGATTGAGCGAGTTAAAGGCGCGCATCGGCGAGCCCAGGTGGAGCATAGAAGCAATGAAGCCAATGCCCATTAATACCCACAGTCCAAACATGCAGGCAATCACGCGCTGCTGCGATTCTGGACGCAAGTCACCTTTCATCAACGCCAGCGCAAGAACGATAAAGCCACCAACCACACACTGTCCGAAAACCGTGAAGATCATCAGCGGCCATTCATGCCATCCACTTCCCATCTTACACCTCCTTCGGATTGGCCAGATAACCTGTGGTATCCCCGGTCGGGCGGCTATTGGCGTTAGGTTTGATGACAATACTCGGTTTGGTAAAGTGCGCACCCGGCAGTGGCGCAACCGCAGCCAGGGTGCCATGCTTTTTGCGCAGCTCTTCAATCGGACCAAAATCCAGCGCACGCAGTGGGCAGGATTCGACGCAGATAGGTTTTTTACCTTCAGCGACGCGCTCATGGCAGCCATCGCATTTAGTCATATGCCCTTTTTCAGCATTGTACTGCGGCGCGCCGTAAGGACAGGCCATGTGGCAATACCGACAGCCAATGCACACGTCCTCATCGACAACGACAAAGCCATCTTCACGTTTGTGCATGGCGCCACTCGGACACACCTTGGTACAGGCTGGGTCTTCGCAGTGGTTACACGCAATGGAGAGGTAATAGGCAAAGACGTTCTGATGCCAGACGCCGTTATCCTCCTGCCAGTCACCGCCTGCATACTCATAAATGCGGCGGAAGCTGACCTCCGGGGTTAAATTTTTAAAATCTTTGCAGGCCAGTTCGCAGGTTTTGCAACCGGTGCAACGGCTGGAATCAATAAAAAATCCATACTGGGTTGTCATCGGTTACTCCTTACACCTTTTCAACCTGAACAAGGTTCGTGTGTGATGGGTTCCCCTTCGCGAGAGGAGACGGACGCTGGGTCGTCAGGACGTTAATACAACCGCCCTGGTCCACGCGTTTTGCGTCCGGGTCATACCACGCCCCTTCGCCTAGTGCCACCACGCCAGGCATCATACGCGGCGTTACTTTAGCCTCGATGTGCACTTCACCACGATCGTTAAAGATACGCACCTTGTCGCCGTTGTTAATGCCGCGTCTCTGCGCATCCATCGGGTTGATCCACATTTCCTGACGGCAGGATGCTTTCAGAACATCCACGTTGCCATAGGTAGAGTGGACGCGAGATTTGTAGTGGAAACCGGTCAATTGCAGAGGGAATTTCTCCGCCAGAGGATCGTTTATGCTTTCAAATCCTGGGGTATAAATCGGCAGTGGATCAATCACATCACCTTCCGGCAGTTCCCAGGTCGCCGCGATCTCGGCAAGTTGCTGCGAATAAATTTCGATCTTACCTGAGGGAGTAGTCAGCGGATTGGCGTCAGGATCCTCACGGAACGCCTTGTACGCCACGTGATGCCCCTGTGGGTCACGCTGTTTAAAGATCCCCTGCTTGCGGAATTCTTCAAACGTTGGCAGTTCAGGAATCGCTTTGCGCGACTGCTCGTACAGATGACGCATCCACTCTTCCTGAGTGCGACCTTCTGTAAACTGCTGCTCAACGCCTAGGCGTTTCGCAAGCTCGCTGGTCATCTGGTAGATAGTCTTGCATTCGAAGCGTGGTTTGATCGCCTGATCGGTGAAAATCACATACGACATATTCCCGCAGGAGGCATCCAGTGCGAAGTCCATCTGCTCCGAAGCGGTACAGTCCGGCAGCAAAATATCCGCGTATTTCGCCGAGGAGGTCATATGGCAGTCGATGACAACGATCATCTCGCACTTCTTATCATCCTGTAGGATTTCGTGTGTGCGGTTGATGTCGGAGTGCTGGTTAATCAGGCAGTTACCCGCATAGTTCCAGATCATCTTAATCGGAACATCGAGTTTATCTTTACCACGAACACCGTCACGCAGCGCCGTCATCTCCGGACCTCGCTCAATGGCGTCCGTCCACATAAACATCGAGATACTGGTTTCTACAGGGTTTTCCAGCGTAGGCATACGTTCAAACGGCAAACTGTATGAGCCCTCACGCGCCCCACTGTTGCCGCCGTTAATCCCAACGTTACCGGTCAGAATAGCCAGCATAGAAATGGCGCGGGTCGCTATTTCACCATTAGCATGACGCTGCGGTCCCCACCCCTGGCTGATGTATGCCGGTTTAGCGCTACCGATTTCACGTGCCAGTTTGACGATTCGTTCAGCAGGAATCCCGGTAATTTGCGCAGCCCATTCCGGGGTCTTGGCAATACCGTCTTTGCCCTGCCCAAGAATATACGCCTTATAGTGACCGTTTTTCGGTGCATCGGCCGGTAAGGTTTTCTCGTCGTAACCTACGCAATATTTGTCAAGGAACGGTTGATCAACCATGTTTTCGGTGATCAGAACATACGCCAGCCCATTTACCAGCGCGGCATCCGTACCCGGACGGATGGGGATCCACTCATCTTCACGACCCGCGCCAGTATCCGTGTAGCGAGGATCGATAATGATCATGCGGGCATTGGATTTCTGTCGCGCCTGTTCAAGGTAATAGGTTACCCCACCCCCGCTCATACGGGTTTCACCTGGGTTATTCCCGAACAGAACCACCAGCTTGCTGTTTTCAATGTCTGACGGGCTGTTACCGTCTGCCCAGCCGCCGTAGGTGTAGTTCAACCCGGCGGCGATTTGCGCTGAAGAGTAGTCACCGTAGTGATTCAGGTAGCCACCACAGCAGTTCATCAATCGTGCTACCAGCGTTTTGCCCGGTGGCCAGGAGCGTGTCAGGGTGCCGCCCAGCGTACCTGTGCCGTAGTTCAGGTAGATAGACTCGTTGCCGTAGTCTTTGATAAGACGCTGCATATTGCTGGCAATGATGTCGTAGGCTTCATCCCAGCTGATACGCTCAAATTTACCTTCGCCACGCTTGCCGACGCGTTTCATCGGGTATTTCAGACGATCGGGATTATAGACGCGACGACGCATGGAGCGACCTCGCAGACAGGCGCGTACCTGATGCAAACCGTCGTAGTTGTCATCACCGGTGTTGTCGGTTTCAACATACTTTATTTCACCATCTACCACGTGCATACGCAGAGGACAGCGGCTACCACAGTTCACCGTACACGCGCTCCAGATGACTTTCTCACTGGCCTGTGTTGGATTAAGGGCTTCTGCAGCATTTGCAATACGGGTAAATGGCAGGGTAAACGCGCTACTGGCCACCGCCAGTCCGCCTATCGCCGTCGTTTTCACCAAACCTCGGCGACTAACCTCAGCTGCCAGCATGGCATCGGGGATCTTAGTTTTAATAGTGGCTCACTCTGCTGCTCACAATAAACAAAAGGCAAATATTCGTTGTATAGATTTTTATATAACGTTACTATCGATATACAGACTGGTAGATACTGAATTTGCGAAAAGACAGAGATAAATACTGACTTTCATTTGAAGGCAGTATTACTCCTATGGAGGTAGTCGTTATTGTCCGACGTCAAACGGGCATAAAAAAAGCGCCCGAAGGCGCTTTTTTAGCAGGGAAAGGTAGCTTAGCCGATGAATTCCAGGCCATTCATGTACGGACGCAACACTTCCGGAACCTGAATGCGACCATCAGCCTGCTGATAGTTTTCCATTACCGCAACCAGCGTACGTCCTACCGCCAGACCAGAACCGTTCAGCGTATGTACTAAACGGGTCTTTTTATCGGATTTACTGCGGCAACGCGCCTGCATACGACGAGCCTGGAAATCCCACACGTTGGAGCAAGATGAGATTTCGCGATAGGTGTTCTGCGCCGGGATCCACACTTCCAGATCGTAGGTTTTGCATGCGCCGAAGCCCATGTCGCCTGTGCACAGGATGATCTTGCGATACGGCAGACCCAACAGTTGCAGGACCTTCTCAGCATGACCGGTCATCTCTTCCAGCGCATCCATCGAATCTTCCGGGCGAACGATCTGCACCATCTCAACTTTATCGAACTGGTGCATACGGATCAGACCACGGGTATCACGACCGTAAGAACCTGCTTCAGAACGGAAGCACGGCGTATGCGCAGTCATTTTGATCGGCAGCGCATCTTCGTCAATGATTTCGTCACGTACCAGGTTGGTCAGCGGCACTTCTGCAGTTGGGATCAACGCATAGTTGCTGCTGTCAGCTTCTTCATCCAGCGGACGGGTGTGGAACAGATCGCCAGCAAATTTCGGCAGTTGGCCTGTTCCGTACAGCGTGTCATGGTTAACCAGATACGGAACGTAGTTTTCGCTGTAACCATGCTGTTCGGTATGCAGATCCAGCATGAACTGAGACAGCGCACGGTGCATGCGCGCGATCTGGCCTTTCATAACAACGAAACGAGAGCCAGTCAGCTTAACCGCTGCGGCGAAATCAAGACCCGTGTGCATTTCACCCAGAGTAACGTGATCGCGCACTTCGAAATCAAACTCACGTGGTGTACCCCAGCGGCTGACTTCGACGTTGTCATTTTCATCTTTACCCACCGGAACTTCGTCCGCTGGAAGGTTAGGAATGGTCAGCGCAATATCGCGGATCTCGGCCTGTAAGGTATCAAGTTCAGCTTTCGCGGCATCCAGCTCTTCGCCCAGTTTGTTCACTTCCAGACGTAAAGACTCGATATCTTCCCCGCGCGCTTTTGCCTGGCCGATGGATTTCGATCGAGAGTTACGCTCTGCCTGCAGGTTTTCAGTTTGTACCTGCAGAACTTTACGACGCTCTTCAAGAGCGCGCAGCTTATCTACATCCAGCTTAAAGCCCCGGCTTGCCAGTTTTTCTGCGACTGCGTCTGGCTCATTACGCAGCAGATTGGGATCGAGCATGCTTATCCTGTGCTTATCGAATTAAAATAGGAGAAAGTGACCACAGCCTGCGGTCACAGGGATACAGAGACAACATTACCGCAACGATAACACTAACGGTAGCGTTTTATAGGGCTATTTTGATCCTGTCCGGCGAGCCAGGCGAGCTTTTCGCCAATCTTGCCTTCAAGACCTCTGTTTGTGGGGTGATAATAGCGCGTTTGTGCCATTTCCTGCGGGAAGTACTCTTCTCCGGCGGCATAGGCATTTGGCTCATCATGGGCGTAACGATATTCCTGACCGTAGCCCATCTCCTTCATCAGCTTCGTCGGCGCATTGCGCAGGTGAACCGGCACGTCGTAATCCGGACGTTCACGTGCATCAGCCAGCGCGGCTTTGAAGGCGGTGTAAACTGCATTACTTTTCGGCGCGCAGGCCAGATAAACAATCGCCTGAGCAATCGCACGTTCGCCTTCCGCTGGTCCCACGCGGGTAAAGCAGTCCCATGCGGAAATTGCCACCTGCATGGCACGAGGATCAGCATTGCCCACATCTTCAGAGGCAATTGCCAGGCAGCGACGAGCAACATACAGCGGGTCACCGCCTGCACTAATGATGCGCGCATACCAATAAAGCGCGGCATCCGGTGCACTGCCGCGAACCGATTTATGTAATGCGGAGATGAGATCATAAAAGCGATCGCCTTTATTATCGAAGCGTGCGCTGCGCTCACCGGCAATTTCAGTGAGCAATTCTGGTTTCAATACGCGCTTGCCAGAATCATCAACTTCGGCCATATCGGCCATCATTTCCAGCGTATTCAGCGCCCGGCGCGCATCACCATTAACCAGTTCGGCAATAGCCCGACGCGTCTCTGGCGGCAGTACGATATCCTGGCCGCCGTAACCCCGCGCTTTATCTGACATCGCCTGGTCCAGCACCTGTTCAATATCGTCGGTGGTTAACGATTTCAGTAAGTAAACGCGTGCGCGTGACAGCAGCGCCGAGTTCAGTTCAAACGAGGGGTTTTCGGTGGTGGCGCCAATAAACGTGATGGTACCGTCTTCAATATGCGGTAAAAAGGCATCCTGCTGGCTTTTATTAAAACGGTGAACTTCGTCGACAAACAGGATCGTACGCCGACCAGCGTTACGATTCTGACGCGCACGCTCAATCGCTTCACGAATCTCTTTTACACCAGACGTAACCGCCGAAATGCGTTCGACATCGGCGTTGGCGTAACGGGCAATGACTTCGGCAAGCGTAGTTTTTCCCGTCCCCGGCGGCCCCCATAAAATCATGGAGTGCAGGTGCCCCGCCTCGATAGCGCGCGGCAAGGGTTTACCCGCAGCCAGCAAATGCTGCTGGCCGATATACTGCGCTAAATTTTCTGGCCGCATACGTGCGGCCAGTGGCTGAAAGGTATTATCAGAAAAGTCGAGCGACAGATTGCTCACTCACACGCCTCTACTTACGTTGATCGTCAACCGTTACACCTTGCGGCGGGGTAAAGGTGAATTTGGAAGGTTCAATCGCACCATTCTGCTGAGATTTCAGCTGATAGCTGCTGCGCTGATCGTCTTGCTCAACGGCGCTAAACTGATGGATCGTCCCGTCACGCCCAACATTGATCGTAAACTGCTTCAGGTTACCGCTGCTGGTTTTTGGCGTCAGCACGAAATCATCGCCGTTTTGCTTAATGTTGTACTGCTGCCAGTCACTGGCCTGGTTACGCGCGATCAGCATGAACGGCGTATTTCCCGTGGCGTCTTTCAGCCAGGTCGCGGTCGCCTGTTCAACAAACGGGTTAAAGAACCACAGCGTTTTCCCATCGGAAACCAGGATGCTCTCATCAGGCTGGGTCATATGCCAGTTAAACAGATTAGGACGTTTAACCCATAAATCACCCTGACCTTCCTGCACCGCTGCGCCGCTGCCGTCCGTGACCTTCTGAGTAAAGCTGGCATGGAAGCTACTGACTTTATCCAGACGGCTTTTCAGGTCGCTGGCAGCGTCAGCCCAGACACTGCTCACCACAAAGCTCGACAGTAATGCACAGGTGATTGCGATTCTTTTCATCGTTATTCCTCAAAATACGTCACTCCCAACGGGGAGATCCCTCTGCTATCCATTTCAGGCCAAAAATCAGCATGAGGAAAGTAGAAAATACTGAATTACTTAACTTTGCAATCATTCGAAGGGCGGCGGAGCCAGCACTTCACGATTACCATTATGCCCTTGTTCGCTGACAATACCCTGCGCTTCCATCTGCTCGATGATGCGCGCCGCTCGGTTGTAGCCGATGCGGAACTGACGCTGGACGCCGGAGATTGAGGCTTTGCGTTTCTGGGTCACAAAGTTTACCGCCTGATCGAACAGCGGATCCAACTCTTCGCCACCATCAAAGCCGCCACCGCCGCCTTCGCTTTCGCTGTCAGAAGTAATGCCGTCGACGTATTGTGGACGACCGCGCGCTTTCCAGTCCTGAACCACTGCGTGAACTTCTTCATCGCGGACAAAGGCGCCGTGAACACGCACCGGGATCGTCGAGTTCGGTGCGGAATAGAGCATGTCACCCATACCTAACAGCGATTCCGCTCCCCCCTGGTCAAGGATGGTACGCGAGTCAATTTTACTGGACACGGTAAAGGCGATACGCGTTGGAATGTTCGCTTTAATCAGTCCGGTGATAACGTCAACCGACGGTCGCTGGGTTGCCAGCACCAGGTGGATCCCCGCCGCACGCGCTTTTTGCGCCAGACGAGCAATCAGTTCTTCCACCTTTTTGCCAACCGTCATCATCAGGTCGGCGAATTCATCCACCAGCACAACAATATACGGCAGTTTTTCCAGCACCGGATGCTGAACATCCATACTGTCACCCGGCTTCCAGTACGGGTCCGGAATCGGACGTCCCATGCGGGCGGCTTCGGCGATTTTCTCGTTATAGCCGGCAAGGTTACGCACGCCAAGCGCCGACATCAGCTTGTAGCGACGTTCCATTTCATTGACGCTCCAGCGCAAGGCGTTAGCAGCATCTTTCATGTCGGTCACGACTTCGGTCAGCAGATGTGGAATGCCTTCATAAACCGACAGTTCCAGCATTTTCGGGTCAATCATGATAAAGCGAACGTCTTCCGGCTGCGCCTTGTAGAGCATGCTGAGGATCATGGCGTTCACCCCAACAGACTTACCGGATCCGGTTGTCCCTGCTACCAGCAGGTGCGGCATTTTTGCCAGATCGGCCACCACCGGTTCGCCCGCAATATCTTTACCCAGCACCACAGTCAGCGGAGATGAGTTATCACGGAATTTAGCGTTATCCAGCACTTCACGCAGATAAACGGTTTGACGTTTTTTATTCGGTAACTCCAGTCCGACATACGGTTTGCCTGGAATAACCTCGACCACACGTACCGCTGCGGTCGACAATGAACGCGCCAGATCGCGCGACAGGTTGGAAATACGCGCCGCTTTAACCCCAGGAGCCAGATTAAGCTCAAAGCGGGTAATCACTGGGCCTGGAGAGTAGTTCACTACATCGGCTTTAATGCGGAAATCCGCCAGACGCGCTTCCACCAGACGTGCCATTTGCTCCAGCGCGAACGTATCTATCGGCTCAACCTCGCTCGGCGGCGGTGTAAGCAGATCTAACGATGGCAGCGGCGTGCTTGGACGGTGCGCCGGACGGCTGTCGCCATTACGCATCAGCAGCGGATGGATCAGACTATCCTGCGGCGGCGGCGTAACAGGCTGCGCTGGCTGCTGATAATGTTGCTGCGGTGCGACAGGCTGCGCTGGCTGCTGATAATGCTGCTGCGGTGCGACAGGCTGCGCCGGTTGCTGATAATGCTGCTGCGGTGCGACAGGCTGCGCCGGCTGCTGATAATGCTGCTGCGGTGCAACAGGTTGCGCCGGTTGCTGATAATGCTGCTGCGGTGCAACTGGTTCCTGGTACTGCGGCGCAGGCTCCGGCATCACGCCAGGCGTAAACAGTGGCTCATGCGGCCCCTCATCTACCAGCGTTTTCATTGGCGAAAATTCAAAGTCATCGAGCGAGAACGGATTCGCTCCGGCAGGCTGTTCACCGGAATAGCGCTGCTGCTGAGAAGAAGCAAACTGGCGAGCCAGTTCCGCTTCTGCGGCTGAATCTTCGTCATCAGTCTGGTGGGTATCGTCCTGATACTCTTCGCCATAACGATGCTGCTGCGACTGAGCGAACTGGCGTGCCAGCTCGTCCTGCTGCATTGCATCCATTTCATCGTCATTGTACGCATCTGTATCAAGCTGCTCTTCGCGCGCTTTCTCTTCAGCCATACGCTGTGACGGCAGTTTGATGCCATACGACGCCAATTCCCGGCGAGTAGGCACGCGCACACGATTTGGGCGCGGTAACTGCGGGCCAATCCCCTCTTTCACCTGCGGACGCGGCGCACCGCTGCCCGCAAGGCTAAAGACAGGTGCAGTTGCTGCACCCGCCCCTAAAGCGGCGCTTTTTACACCGGCAGCCAGCGGTGCAACAGCAGCAACAGACTCAACGGGCGGTATGGATGCAGTCGTCGGCATAGATGGCGTAGACGGTTTAATACGCTCAGGCTCCTGAGCAGGTTCTGGAATCGGCTGATACCATGCGGCCAGTTGCTCACGCTCACGCGCACGTTTCTCTTCGACTTCTTCAAAGTAATAGAGCGGCGGACGAGTCGGTTTAACTTCTTCAACCACGGGCTCAGGTTCCACCACAAGCGGTTGTTCAACCACAGGCTGCTGGAACGTAGTGCTCTGTTGAGGGATTGATTCCTGCTGATAAACAGGTTGCGGCGCAGGCTCCGGCTGATAAGCAGGCTGCTGGAATGTGGCGTTCTGTTGAGAGGTCGGATCCTGTTGATAGACAGGCTGCAGCACAGGCTCTGGCTGATAAACAGGTTCCGACTGCGGCGCGACTGGCTGCGCATAAACAGATTCCGGCTGCGGTGCGTAATATTGCGACTGCGGACTCTCCTCCACAACCGGCTGTTGCCATGGCTCATACGGCTGCTGCACCGGAGGTTGCGCGTACTGGGCTGGTTGCGGATAACCTTCAGGCGTTGGTGCAATCGCGGCATCACCGGTTTGCGGGCCTGGTACGGATTGCCAGGCTACGGCTGGGGCCGGTTGCTCCATAACAGTGTTGGTCACGGGCGAGGTTTGCAGCAACGGATCTACCGGCGCGCTCCAGGCCTGAGCGGCCGTTGTAGCTGCAGCTGCTGCAGCCACAGGCTCGGTCACCGAATGGCCGTTAAGCAGTGGGTCAAGCTCGTCATATTCAGGCAGCGTCGCGCGATTGCCGGAAAACAGCACATCGTTAGGATCGGCAACCACGCCACGGGCGCTGTATTCAATTTCGTCTTCATCATCCATGCGTTTGCCGGAGAACAGCGCCGCATCGGTATGACGACCAAGCGGGTTGGTAAATTTCTCTGCCAGACGCTTACGGCGCGCTAACGCACCGCGCAGAATACGAGCCCGACGCGATTCATGGGGTTTGCCATCAGCGGCATCGACAGACTCTTCTTCATCTTCATATTCTTCGTCATCGACCCAGGTATCGTCGCGGCGGGTACGGTTGCTGGCAAACGTCAGGATATTGAGTAACCAGCCGCCCAGTTTTTCCGCAATGCTCACCCATGACCAACCGGTGAAAAGCGTTAATCCCGCCGCCCAAATGCACAACAACGTCAGCGTGCCGCCGCTGCTGTGCAGTAAGGGTTGTAGCGTAGTGCTGAGCAGACTGCCGATCACGCCGCCAGAGGCGAAATACCAGATGTCATCGGCGTTAATTGCGGCCAGCCCGCAGGAAGTGAGAATCAGCGCCAGAACGCCAATAATGCGCAGCGAGACGGCAAAATAATCGACGTATTCGTCGCTGGTCTGGTGTCGCCAGGCAAACCAACAGCCGCCAACAATGATGACGGGAATGGTGTAGGCCATGACGCCAAAAATAAAGAACAGCGTGTCCGCCAACCATGCTCCGGGTATTCCCCCCAGATTATGGATAGGTTCATGCCATGCGGTTTGTGACCAACTGGGATCCGAAGGGTTAAAGCTGAGTAAGGCAGCCATCAACCAGACGGCAAAAAGGGCAATAAGAATCAGTAGCGCTTCCAGAAGTCGGCGCCCGCTGCTTAACTTCGTCAATGTGACGTCTTTGTCTTCAGTGTATTCCTGGCTCAAAAACGGCTCTCCAGGTTTCAGGCTTTTCCTGCCCGATGCTAAAACGGACAACAGCACCGGGTTACCCCGGCACTGTTGCTGTATGGATTAACAGGAGTGTAATCAAACTGCGTCGATTTTGCACCTGTTCCGTGTTAGCGCGTCTTAATTACCAGACGATTGCTCTGTTTGACTTCTTCCATGACTACATAAGTACGTGTGTCATTCACGCCAGGCAGACGCAGCAGGGTTTCCCCCAACAGCTTACGGTATGCCGACATATCCGGTACGCGTGTTTTCAGCAAATAGTCGAAATCACCGGAAACCAAATGACACTCTTGAATTTCTTCAAGTTTTTGTACTGCAGAGTTGAATTGTTCAAACACATCCGGGGCGCCACGATTCAGAGTAATCTCAACAAAAACCAGAAGTGATGCATCCAGATAATGCGGGTTTAACAGCGCTGTATAGCCCTGAATAAAACCCTGTCTTTCCAACCGACGCACACGCTCAAGGCAGGGCGTTGGTGAAAGTCCCACACGTTTAGAAAGCTCGACGTTAGAAATACGCCCATCCTTTTGCAGCTCATTAAGAATGTTACGATCGATACGGTCGAGATCTTTGCCAGGGCGCTTCTTACTATCTACCATTATTATTGTCTCTCTGTATTCCTTCCCTACTCCTGCCTGACTCTACCAACATCACTGTTCAGAGTCGCTACCCATCAAAATAAACCGCAACCCAGAGGGATTTTCGGTTCGCAATGTCTGGGTTTATGGTGAGAAGACCGTTGCCTGTCGGCGGCTATCGACATCACGAATGGCATCTGTCCACACCATGCGTAGATTTCGCTAACACGGTAAACATGGTATCTACATGCATGATTATGCAGCACATACATGACACAGTTTTTTTCTTCCTTGAATGTTTTCGCAAAACAGCAGGGGATTGTCAAAGCAAAACATCGATTTTTAGTACAACATGCCAGTTATTCATTCGCAGTGATGGAAAATCGTCATTTTATCACCTTATAACTGACCGATTTTAAGTAGAAATCGTTATAGTATTACGGCTGATCACCCCGTTCATCGGTTTCTGCTATTACACATATTGTTAACAAAATCGCCATACTCTTTTTTTACGTCTGTAAATTCCCTACAATCCTGCTCATTGCCTGCCAACAACTATGGGGATCTCATGGGCGCAACCAAACACAGTAAACTTCTTATTCTGGGCTCTGGCCCTGCGGGGTATACCGCTGCGGTCTACGCTGCACGCGCGAACCTGCAACCGGTACTGATTACCGGTATGGAAAAAGGTGGTCAGTTGACCACAACAACAGAAGTGGAAAACTGGCCTGGCGATCCGCACGATCTTACTGGCCCGCTGCTGATGGAACGTATGCACGAACATGCGTCCAAATTTGACACTGAAATCATTTTTGATCACATCAGCAAAGTTGATCTGCAAAACCGTCCTTTCCGTCTGACCGGCGACAGCGGTGAATACACCTGTGACGCACTGATCATCGCCACCGGCGCTTCAGCACGTTACCTGGGTCTGCCTTCAGAAGAAGCATTCAAAGGCCGTGGCGTTTCCGCCTGCGCGACCTGCGACGGTTTCTTCTACCGTAACCAAAAAGTTGCGGTGATCGGCGGCGGCAACACCGCTGTTGAAGAAGCGCTATATCTGGCGAATATCGCATCTGAAGTGCATTTGATTCACCGTCGCGACAGCTTCCGCGCGGAGAAAATTCTCATCAAACGTTTGATGGATAAAGTTGAAAACGGCAACATCGTGCTTCACACCCACCGCACGCTGGAAGAAGTGACCGGCGATCAAATGGGCGTAACCGGACTGCGTCTGCGCGATACGCAAAACACTGACAACGTGGAATCACTTGACGTTGCCGGGTTATTTGTCGCTATCGGTCACAGCCCTAATACCGCTATTTTCGACGGTCAGCTTGAACTGGAAAACGGCTACATCAAAGTTCAGTCCGGTATTCACGGCAATGCCACTCAAACCAGCATTCCGGGTGTCTTCGCAGCCGGTGACGTGATGGACCATATTTATCGCCAGGCGATTACGTCTGCGGGCACGGGCTGTATGGCCGCGCTTGATGCAGAACGTTATCTCGACGGTCTGGCGGACGCTTGCAAATAAGTTTTACAAATCAGTAACAAAAGTAAAAAAGGCGACTATAAGTCGCCTTTATTTTTGCCTCGTTGTAACATTGCCCTGCCCAAAAATTCCAATAACTCACCTGCTAAGCGTGCAATGAATAAAACCCGTCAAAAAGAGCTGACCCGCTGGTTAAAACAGCAAAGTGTAATTTCCCAACGATGGCTGAACATTTCGCGCCTGTTGGGGTTCGTGAGCGGCCTGTTAATTGTCGCTCAGGCCTGGCTCATGGCCCGAATTCTGGACCATATGATCATGGCCAATATTCCCCGAGAGGCGCTTCTGCTTCCTTTCATCGTGCTGGTATTGATTTTCATCCTGCGGGCATGGGTCGTCTGGTTACGCGAACGGGTCGGGTTTCACGCAGGGCAGCATATTCGCTTTGAAATTCGCCGCCAGGTGCTTGACCGTCTGCAACAGGCAGGTCCGGCCTGGATACAAGGCAAACCGGCCGGGAGTTGGGCCACGTTGATCCTGGAGCAGATTGACGATATGCATGATTACTATGCACGTTATCTGCCGCAAATGGCGTTGGCCGTATGCGTCCCCTTATTGATCGTGGCGGCGGTATTCCCGTCAAACTGGGTGGCCGCCCTTATTCTGCTTGGAACTGCCCCGCTGATCCCGTTGTTTATGGCGATGGTTGGTATGGGTGCTGCCGACGCTAACCGCCGCAATTTTCAGGCTCTTGCTCGCCTCAGCGGCCATTTCCTCGACCGCCTGCGGGGCATGGAGACGCTAAGAATCTTTGGTCGCGGTGAAGCCGAAACGGAAAGCATCCGCGCTGCGTCACAGGATTTCCGCCAGCGCACCATGGAAGTCCTGCGCCTGGCTTTCCTGTCATCCGGTGTCCTTGAGTTCTTTACCTCCCTGTCCATCGCACTGGTCGCGGTTTACTTCGGCTTTTCCTACCTTGGCGAACTCGATTTTGGACACTACGGCACAGGTGTCACATTGGCTGCCGGCTTCCTCGCGCTCATTCTGGCGCCGGAATTTTTCCAGCCCCTGCGCGATCTGGGCACGTTTTATCACGCCAAAGCACAAGCCGTTGGTGCAGCAGACAGTCTGAAAACCTTCATGGAAACCCCGCTTGCACATCCTGAGCGTGGCGATATTGAGCTGGCGACAAAAGACGCCGTGTCAATCGAAGCACGAGATCTGGTCATCACCTCGCCGGAAGGTAAAGTGCTTGCAGGCCCGCTCAACTTTACCCTGCCAGCCGGTCAACGCGCGGTGCTGGTTGGCCGCAGCGGCTCCGGAAAAAGTTCGTTGCTCAATGTCCTGTCCGGATTTCTCTCTTATCAGGGATCGCTGCGAATTAACGGCTTTGAACTACGTGACCTGTCGCCTGATTGCTGGCGCAAACAGCTGTCCTGGGTTGGACAAAATCCGCAGCTCCCTGCCGCCACGTTACGCGATAACGTGCTGCTCGCTCGCCCCGATGCCAGCGAAGAACAGCTGCAGGCCGCACTCGACAGCGCCTGGGTCAGTGAGTTTTTACCGCTACTGCCGCAGGGTGTAGATACACCAGTAGGCGATCAGGCGGCTCGACTTTCTGTCGGACAAGCGCAGCGCGTTGCCGTGGCTCGCGCCTTACTCAATCCGTGTCAGTTGCTGCTGCTGGATGAACCCGCCGCCAGCCTGGATGCACACAGCGAACAACGCGTGATGCAAGCGTTGAACGCAGCGTCACGCCGCCAGACTACGCTGATGGTGACACACCAACTTGAAGACCTTGCCGACTGGGACGCTATCTGGGTGATGCAGGACGGACAGATCGTTGAACAAGGCACTTATGCAGAACTTAGCGCAGCCAACGGGGCGTTTGCGACATTACTGGCTCATCGTCAGGAGGACATCTAAATGCGCGCTTTGCTACCTTATCTGACGCTGTATAAACGTCACAAATGGATGTTAACCCTGGGGATCGTTCTGGCGATCGTCACACTGTTGGCAAGTATTGGTTTGCTGACGCTTTCCGGTTGGTTCCTGTCGGCTTCTGCTGTGGTGGGTGTCACCGGGATTTACAGTTTTAACTATATGCTCCCTGCCGCCGGGGTACGCGGTGCGGCAATCACCCGCACCGCGGGCCGCTATTTCGAGCGATTGGTCAGCCACGACGCGACGTTCCGCGTGCTGCAACATTTGCGTATTTATACCTTCAGCAAACTGCTGCCGCTCTCTCCTGCTGGCCTGTCCCGTTATGGACAAGGTGAATTGCTTAACCGCGTGGTGGCGGATGTCGACACGCTCGATCATCTCTATTTACGCGTGCTCTCCCCGCTTGTAGGCGCTTTTGTCGTCATCATGGTGGTCACGCTGGGGCTAAGCGTTCTCGATTTCACGCTGGCTATTACTCTCGGCGGTATTATGCTGCTGACCTTATTTATCTTGCCCCCACTCTTTTATCAGGCAGGTAAAAGCACCGGGCAAAGCTTGACGCATTTACGTGGGCAGTATCGTCAGCAGTTAACATCCTGGCTGCAGGGCCAGGCTGAACTGACCATCTTTGGTGCCAGTGAACGTTACCGCGCGCAAATGGAAGCCACTGAGTTGCAGTGGCATGAAGCCCAACGACGTCAGTCTGAATTAACGGCGCTATCACAGGCGGTCATGCTGTTAGTCGGCGCACTGGCAGTGGTTGTGATGTTATGGATGGCCTCAGGTGGCGTAGGTGGCAATACCCAGCCTGGTGCGCTGATCGCGCTGTTTGTCTTCTGTGCGCTGGCCGCATTTGAAGCATTAGCACCCGTCACCGGCGCGTTTCAGCATCTCGGACAGGTTATTGCCTCTGCGCTGCGCATCACCGAACTGACTGAACAGCAGCCAGAAGTCACCTTCCCGGATGCCGGTTCCCCGGTTTCTGAGCAGGTCACTCTCACGCTACGCGATGTATCATTCAGTTATCCGGGACAAGCACAAAAAGCGCTCGACACCCTTTCCCTGAAGGCTCAGCCCGGTGAGCATATTGCGATTCTCGGCCGCACCGGATGCGGTAAGTCAACGTTACTGCAATTGCTTACCCGTGCATGGGATCCGCAGCACGGCGAAATTCTGATTAATGAGCAGCCGATTTCAGCCCTCAGTGAAACCACGCTGCGCCAGAGCATCAGCGTCGTGCCACAGCGCGTGCACCTGTTCAGCGCGACGCTTCGCGACAATCTTCTGCTGGCGGCACCGCACGCCAGTGATGACACATTATCCGCAATGCTGTGCCGCGTCGGTCTGGACAAACTGCTTGAGGGTGATGGACTCAACGCCTGGTTAGGCGAAGGGGGTCGACAGCTTTCTGGTGGCGAACTTCGTCGTCTGGCTATCGCCCGTGCCTTATTGCACGATGCCCCACTGATGCTGCTGGACGAACCGACCGAAGGACTTGATGCAACAACAGAAAGCCAAATGCTTGAATTAATTGGCGATGCCATGCGTGATAAAACCGTACTGATGGTGACACATCGTCTGCGCGGCTTGTCACGTTTTGATCAAATAATAGTGATGGACAACGGACACATTATTGAGCAAGGTAATCACGCAGATTTGTTAGCCCGGCAGGGACGTTATTACCAGTTTAAGCAACGTCTGTAAGCTATTATTGAACGATCAAACTCGCGTAGTGGAGTTTCGCAGTCATGCGCCTGGTGCAATTGTCCCGTCATTCTATAGCCTTCCCTTCACCGGAAGGCGCTTTACGCGAGCCTAACGGTTTGTTGGCGCTTGGCGGCGATCTCAGTCCAGCCCGACTATTAATGGCCTATCAGCGCGGAATTTTCCCGTGGTTTTCGCCTGGCGACCCCATCCTTTGGTGGTCGCCCGATCCACGCGCCATTCTTTGGCCCGAGAAATTTCATCTCAGCCGCAGCATGAAACGCTTTCATAAAAACTCGCCTTATCGCGTGACGCTCAATTACGCGTTCGGTCAGGTGATTGAAGGCTGCGCGAACGACCGGGAAGAAGGCACCTGGATAACGCATGATGTAGTGGACGCCTACCATCGCCTGCACGAACTGGGCCATGCGCACTCCATTGAAGTGTGGCGACAAAATGAATTAGTGGGCGGTATGTATGGCGTGGCGCAAGGTACACTATTTTGTGGCGAATCAATGTTCAGCCGTCAGGAAAATGCGTCCAAAACCGCACTGCTTGTTTTTTGCGCTGAATTTATCCGTCAGGGCGGAAAATTAATCGACTGCCAGGTATTAAATAGCCACACAGCTTCGCTGGGCGCCGTCGAAACCCCTCGTCGGGAGTACCTTGAACACCTGAGCAGACTGCGCCAGCAGCGGCTACCGAGCCATTTCTGGGTTCCCAGGACGTTATTTTCGCCTCAGGGGTGAATGTTTTCGGCACATTTTTTGTCGGGGTGTTATAATTGTCGCGCAGAGTTGGTTTAGCCCATTACCCCGCCGCCGTTAAGGAACAGTTCGCGTCAGGCAACGCCTATCGTTTATCTCCTCGTTCCCTTACACGTTGCGCTTTAAGTGCGGCTTTGCCGTGTGTGGTTAGAGTAATGCGCCAAACCCGATTTGCTGTGTTTTAAACGCACAAATCTTTACTTATTAAAAGAACTTCGGCATTATCTTGCCGGTTCAAATTACGGTAGTGATACCCCAGAGGATTAGATGGCCAAAGAAGACAATATTGAAATGCAGGGTACCGTTCTCGATACGTTACCTAATACCATGTTCCGCGTAGAGTTAGAAAACGGTCACGTGGTTACTGCACACATCTCCGGTAAAATGCGCAAAAACTATATCCGCATCCTGACGGGCGACAAAGTGACTGTTGAGCTGACCCCGTACGACCTGAGCAAAGGCCGCATTGTCTTCCGTAGTCGCTGATTGTTTTTAACGCCCGAATGGCGTCCAGATAATAAAAGGTCGGTTTAACCGGCCTTTTTTGTGGGCTGAGGATATGTATTTAATCCTCAATCATCCGCGCATATTCTTCCGTTAAGAAATCTACTAAAGCGCGCACTGACGGCAATAATCCCCTGCGTGATGGAAAGACTGCGTGAATAATTTCTCGCTTCGGTTCCCAACCGTCGAGCAACGCCACCAGTTCACCCGCGGCTAATTGATCTTTTACCATCAGTTGCGGAAGTTGCACTACCCCCACACCGGCAACTGCGGCTTCACGTAGCGCCAGCATATCGGTGGTAATCATTCGCGGCGTGAAATGCACCTCTGCCCGCGCGCCCTGCGGGCCAAATAACTCCCAACGATGTACATGTTTGCCCGAGGCGAGACTCAAACCAGGCCAGCGTGTCAGCTCCGCCGGAGAGTGTAACGCCCCCATTTGCTCGATTAACTGCGGGCTGGCATACAAACGATGCCCCCTGTCCGCCAGCACACGCATCACCAGGTCGCTATCCTCAAATGGTCTGGGCCTGACACGAATCGCCACGTCCAGACCTTCTCCAACGACGTCAACACGACGATTTGTCGCCTCCAGTTGCACTGATACGTCAGGATAACGCGCCATAAAACGAGCAAGCATCGGCCCGATATGCACATGCAGCAACGTGACCGGGCACGTCAACTTCACCACGCCACGCGGTTCAACCTGTAACGCGGCAATGGCATCCTGCGCCGCCTGCGCTTCAACCAGCATCGCCTTACAGTGTTCGTAAAAGGTTTGCCCCACTTCCGTCACGTTAAACTGGCGGGTGGTTCGCTGAATCAGTCGAACCCCCAGCCTCTCTTCCAGTTGCGCTATCCGTCGGCTTAGTTTTGATTTCGGTTCATCAAGCGCCCGACCCGCCGCCGCGAATCCTCCTTCCTCTACAACATGCACAAACCATGCAAAATCATTGAGATCTGGCTTCGTCATCTAATTGTCCTATTTATGAGACAGTGAGAACTATTTTAGCTACTACTCAGCTCGCTGTCATGAATATAAGCTTATTCACATCAAGATAACGCCACTGAGGAGACACAAATGAAACACGTAACAGGCGTCTACACCGCACCTCGCCCGCACTGGGTTGGTGATGGATTTCCGGTTCGCTCGATGTTTTCTTACCAGTCTCATGCTGAACAACTAAGTCCGTTCCTGCTGCTGGATTACGCCGGTCCACATACGTTTACGCCGGGTAACGAAAAACGCGGCGTAGGCGAGCACCCTCACCGTGGTTTTGAGACGGTGACCATCGTTTACAGCGGCGAAGTTGAACACCGTGATTCAACCGGTCGCGGCGGCATTATCGGCCCCGGCGACGTGCAGTGGATGACTGCGGGTGCAGGAATATTACACGAAGAGTTCCATTCACCAGAATTTACCCGTCAGGGCGGCGAACTGGAAATGGTACAGCTGTGGGTCAATCTGCCAGCAAAAGACAAAATGGCCGTTCCGGGTTACCAGGGCATCAGCAGCGATGTGATCCCCTCTGTCGCCCTGCCTGATGAAGCAGGAAGCGTTCGGGTGATTGCGGGCAGCTATCAGGATACAAAAGGCCCGGCACATACCTTCTCGCCGCTGAACGTTTGGGATATGCGTTTACAACGTAATCATCAGCTCACGTTGTCCCAGCCGGAAGGATGGAGCACTGCGCTGGTGGTATTGAAAGGGAATATCACCGTAAACGGCACTACGTCTGCCAGCGAAGCGCAACTGGTGGTGCTGAGCCAGCAAGGGAAAACGCTGCATATTGAAGCCTCCAGCGACGCCAGCGTGCTGCTGCTTTCTGGAGAACCGTTGAACGAGCCGATTGTAGGTTACGGTCCGTTTGTAATGAACACGAAACGAGAAATCGCTGAAGCCGTACGCGATTTTAACTCCGGCCGCTTTGGCCAAATCTGAATCGAAGGAGAAGAATATGTCCAGTCCTGCAAACTTTAATGGTTCACGTCCCGTCATCGATGTAAATGATTCCGTCATGCTGCTTATCGATCATCAGAGCGGGTTGTTCCAGACCGTCGGCGACATGCCAATGCCAGAACTGCGTGCGCGTGCCGCCGCGCTGGCTAAAATGGCGACCCTGGCGAAGATACCGGTGATTACCACGGCATCCGTACCGCAGGGACCTAACGGCCCGCTGATCCCGGAGATCCACGCTAATGCGCCACATGCCCAATACGTGGCGCGTAAAGGCGAAATCAACGCCTGGGATAACGAAGACTTCGTGAAAGCGGTAAAAGCAACAGGTCGCAAGACGCTAATTATCGCCGGTACGATTACCAGCGTGTGCATGGCTTTCCCGGCTATCAGCGCAGTTGCGGAAGGCTATAAGGTCTTCGCAGTGATCGACGCTTCCGGTACTTACAGCAAAATGGCGCAGGAAATCACCCTGGCTCGCGTTGTTCAGGCTGGCGTCGTCCCGATGGATACCGCCGCCGTCGCGTCTGAAATTCAGGGCACATGGAACCGTGAAGACGCCGCCGAATGGGCGGAAGTGTATACCAAAGTCTTCCCGGCTTATCAGTTGCTGATCGAGAGCTACAGTAAAGCCCAGGAAGTCGTGACCAACGGCGAAAAACTGGACTCTCAGCGCTAATCCTATCCTCCGCGCCTGCCTGGGCGGAGGAATATGTATATTGCGTAACCAAACGAGAGTTAACACGTAAATTCTGCTTGACCGTTTTAGCGCAACTCCCTATAGTAGCGCCCCGTTGCCCCCCAAGCGGTCAGGCAGCAATACAATATGGTGAGGTGTCCGAGTGGCTGAAGGAGCACGCCTGGAAAGTGTGTATACGGCAACGTATCCGGGGTTCGAATCCCCGCCTCGCCGCCATATTTAAAGAAGAGCTCGTACGCAAGTACGGGCTTTTTTTTCGCATGTTGCACAGCCTGGTGGGGATGAGAAGCCCGGACCGGGGTTCGACTACTGGCGCAGCCAGTTGGACAGACTGAGAGCATAGCGAACAGGCTGCCCGCAGGGCGAGCGAAGCGAGTCAATCCCCGCCTCACCGCCATATTTTAAGAAGAGCTCGTACGAAAGTACGGGCTTTTTTTTCGCATATTGCATTTGCCGGATGCGGTGCAAGCACCTTATCCGGCCTACGAATGACGAACAACCTGTAGGCCTGATAAGCGAAGCGCCATCAGGCATAGCAGTTATTGTCGGCTGAGCAGCGTTAACACTTCATAATGCGAGGTGTGCGGGAACATATCGAAAAGCTGAACGCGTTCAATGCGATACCCAGGCAACTCACGAATATCCTTCGCCATGGTTTGCGCATTACAGCTGGAATAAACAATAAAACGCGGTGCCATGTGGGAAAGAAAATCGCACAGCGGTTTCCCAATCCCGCGACGCGGCGGATTCACCAGCACCAGATCCGGAACTTCGCCCTGAGCGGTAGCAAACTGAGTTGAATCCAACGCCTGAAAATGCAGATTCTGCAACCCAAGTTCCTGCGCCGAGTGCTTCGCGCAGGTAATCGCCTCTGGCGCGATTTCAATCCCCGTAAGTTTCATTTGCGGCGTAGCGCAGTGCAGGCCAAAACCCCCAACGCCGCAAAACAGATCCCACATGTGATTAACCGGAAGCTGTCGCACCCAGTCGCGCGCCGTGGCATACAACTGCCCCGCCACCACCGGGTTAGTCTGGAAAAAGCTCTGTGGGCGGATCCACAACGGTACATCGTTAAAGCGTTCCGCCAGCGCCTGTTGTTCCGTCAGGAAGATCTCTGTCTCCCCTTCCATAATCGCCATATGCACCGGCTGAATATTGGCAGTGATCACTTTTAACTGTGGGAACTGTGCCTGCAGCCAGGGCAGCGCCGCGCGCAACTGTGCCAGTTTTGCTTCAGAACGCAGGACAAAACGCAGCATCATGCCACCATCGAACCGGCTTTCCGTTAACAGCAAATATTTCAGTTCCCCGCGTTTACGCGCAACGTTATAGGGCGTTAACCCTGCTCGGGCGATAAACGGCTTAAGCGCGGAAAATACGGACGCAAAAGACTCAGGGTAGAGCGGACAGTCGCACAAATCTTCCGGCGTACCGTCACGATGCAACATCCCCAGTAACGGTTTTTCCACGCTGCCGCTGACCACCATTTTGGCTTTATTGCGAAACGCGCTTTCCGGACCACTGACCGGCGCGCACCATTCTCCGACCGGATAATCGGCCAGCAGATTCTGTAGATCGGCTGTTTTAGCGAAGAGTTGATCGGCGACAGGCTGTGTTATCCACTGACAGGAGCGACAGCGTTCGGCGTCATAAAGTGCGCACTGCATACAAAGACCTACAAATTAACCGGGGGCCAAGATTATACACGTTATTGCAAACGGAAGAACCGCCTGCTGGACGCAGGAACAAACAGTAGCAGCAATACCAGCATATCCGGCAGTTTTTGCATCACCAGCGTATGCAGGATTTCGCGTCTGGACTCCCCCGCAATACTGAACAGTTCGGGATATCCGTAGCCCAGCGAAGCTGCCCACAGATAGACGCTGGCGATAATCTGGGTCAACAGATAGATCCAGCGTGCCCAGTTCCGTCCTTTTACCAGCGAAAATGCACAGTAAATTTCGATAAATAGCAGCACCAGACTGCCCAGAAACACCAGCGTCAAATTCCAGGTCTGCACACTGCGATGAATAAACTCACTGGTTCCACGAAACCCAAGCGTATTAAAAATCATCAACAGATCGAGACAGCGGATCATAATAATAGCCAGCGCCGCCACCTGCACCAAAGCAGGGACGTTTAAGCGAGCATGTGATGTGGATGATTTCTTAAAAAATCCCAACGCGTCGTCTTCCATGAAAACGGCGCAACCACCACAGCTGCGCCGTATAGACAGGTTGGCAGATTTTAGTTTTTTCAGCCGCGTCTTGCACGTTGGATATCGCGGATCCGTTGTTTTTCTGTTCGCGCCATCAGATACCACGCGATAAATCCGATAATTCCTACCACACCAAGAATCAGCGTCGCCAGCGCGTTGATCTCCGGGTTCACCCCCATACGTACGCTGGAGAACACCAGCATCGGTAACGTTGTGGCACCAGGACCAGAGACAAAGCTGGCAATAACCAGATCATCGAGTGACAGCGTGAAGGCTAATAGCCAACCGGAAATCACCGCCGGCATAATCATCGGCAGCGTGATGACGAAAAAGACCTTCAGCGGCGTGGCGCCAAGATCCATCGCTGCTTCCTCAATGGAATGATCCAGTTCGCGCAAACGTGAAGAAATCACCACCGCTACGTACGCTGTACAGAAGGTGACGTGCGCCAGCCAGATGGTCAGCATTCCGCGATCAGCCGGCCAGCCGATGGCGTGAGCCAACGCTACAAACAGCAGCAGCAGCGACAAACCGGTAATGACATCTGGCATAACCAGCGGCGCGGTGATCATAAAGGCGAAACCATTCGAACCACGAAAACGACCAAAGCGCACCATTACCACGGCGGCGATGGTACCAAGGATTGCCGCCATCGTCGCAGCGCCTGCGGCAATCGTTAGGCTCATGCCTACGGCGCTTATCATCGCGGTATCGTGAAAAAGCTCGCCATACCAACGCGTTGACCACCCCGCCCAAACCGTCACCAGCTTCGAGCTGTTAAACGAATAGATAACCAACATCAGCATCGGCGCGTACAGGAAGGTAAAGCCAACTACCAGGATAAAAATACGCCACGGCGAGCGAACGACCGGTAAGTTATTCATCCGTGTTCCCCCACGCTTTTTTGCTGATATTTGTGGAACCACATGATCGGCACAATCAGTAACAGCAGCATAATAATGGCGACAGCAGAAGCCACCGGCCAGTCGCGGTTATTGAAAAACTCCTGCCAAAGCACACGGCCAATCATGATGCTGTCCGGGCCACCCAGCAGCTCAGGGATCACAAACTCGCCAACAGCCGGAATAAACACCAGCATTGACCCGGCAATAATCCCGCCCTTGGTCAACGGCACAATCACGCTAAAGAAAGTCTTCAGCGGTCGGGCACCTAAATCCAGCGCCGCTTCCACCAGCGAGTAATCAATACGGGTCAGCGCGGTATAAATCGGCAGCACCATAAAGGGCAAATAGGCGTAAACAATGCCGATATAGACCGCCAGATTGGTGTGCAAAATAGTCAACGGTTGGTCGATGACGCCCAGCCACATTAGAAAGTTGTTCAGGACGCCGTTGTTTTTCAGGATCCCCATCCAGGCATACACGCGAATTAAAAACGAGGTCCAGGACGGTAGGATCACCAGCAACAGCAGAATATTACGCGTTGAGGGTTTACTGTGCGCGACGGCCCATGCCAGCGGGTATCCCAGCAGCAGACAACAGATTGTCGAAATTCCCGCCACCTGTAACGATTGCAGGTAGGCATCGAAATAGAGCGGATCGTCCGTCAGTTGCAGGAAGTTGCCTAAGTTGAGCGTGATGGATAACTGATCGTCAGCCCATGAAACGAGGTCGGTATAGGGTGGAATAGCGCGCGCCATTTCAGCCAAACTGATTTTGAAGACGATCAGAAAAGGCAGCAGAAACAGGAGCAGCAGCCACACATACGGCAGTGCGATCACCAGCTTGCGCCCGTGCTTCATTTGTAGCCGCGACATAAACAGCCTGAATCGCCCCGCGTTATCCACGCGTGCCGCAGGTTCAAGTGTACTCATCTTCGCTCCTTAAACCGTCAACACCACACAGCTGTCCGCATCCCAACATAAACGGACTTCGTCACCCCAGGTTGGTAACCCTTTACGATAACGATGCTCATTTTGTAGCTGGGCGCTCAACATCTGACCGCTTTTCAAACGTACGTGGTACACTGACAAATCACCCAGATAGGCAATGTGCACCACTTCGCCTACCGCGAAGTTATAACCCTCTGGCGGAGGCGCTTCGCAGAGCATGATTTTTTCCGGACGTAGCGCAACATACACCGGGACGTTATCGACAACAGAAGCATCGGCGTCCACTTTCAGCGGATGTACCAGTCCTGGAGACTCAATCACCAGACCATCTTCCCGACGTTCTTTCAGCAGTCCCTCAAAAACGTTTACCGAACCGATAAACTCTGCGCTGTAACGCGTGGTCGGATGCTCGTAGATCTCTTCTGGCTCACCAATCTGGACAAATTTTCCACGATTCATGATCGCAATACGACCCGCCATCGTCATGGCTTCTTCCTGATCGTGCGTCACCATCACGCAGGTCACACCGACGCGTTCCAGGATATCCACTACCTCCAGTTGCATGCGGTCTCGGAGTTTTTTATCCAGCGCCCCCATTGGTTCATCCAGCAGCAGCAGTTTTGGACGTTTTGCCAGGCTGCGCGCCAATGCCACGCGCTGACGCTGGCCGCCAGAAAGCTGATGTGGTTTGCGTTTAGCGAACTCCTGCATATGCACGAGTCCCAGCATCTCATTCACCCGACTGGCGATTTCAGCCTTCGGCAGTTTGTCCTGCTTGAGACCAAAGGCAATGTTCTGCTCGACAGTCATATGCGGAAACAAGGCGTAGGACTGAAACATCATATTAATTGGACGCAGATAAGGCGGGACATGCGCTAAATCGACGCCATCAAGCATGATTTGCCCGGTAGTCGGCAGTTCAAATCCCGCCAGCATCCGCAGCAGTGTCGATTTGCCACAGCCGGACGCGCCGAGCAGAGCAAATATTTCACCTTTGTAGATAGTAAGATTGACGTCATCAACGGCGTGCTGACCGTCAAATGACTTGGTCAGATTGCGAATTTCAAGCAGCGGGGTCAGCGCCTTGCGGATTTTCGCTTGTGGGCGTGGGGTTGCATCATTCACTCAGGTGCTCTCCGGCATAAAACAAAGAAACGGTGCAAATAACGCACCATAACGGTGCGTATTGCCGGGTTATATGTGTCCGGGCTCAACGCTGCCCGGCAGGCACAAATCCTGCCGGGTCATGTCCCAAACATCGGTTTATTTCCCGCTTTTTACCTTCGTCCATGCGCGGGTACGTACACGATCGATCTTCGGATCCTGTACTTTCAGTGTGAACAACTTAGCTCGCACATCCGCAGGCGGGTAAATACCCGGGTTGTCACGAACTTCAGGGCTGACCAGAGCCGTCGCTTCTTTGTTGGCATTGGCATAAAACACGTGGTCGGAGATATGCGCAATCACATCAGGGCGCAGCAGGTAGTTGAGGAACTGATAGGCTTCGTCTTTGTTTTTCGCATCGGCAGGCATCGCGAATACGTCAAAGAACGCCATTGCACCTTCTTTAGGAATTGAGAAGGAGATATTGACGCCATTTTTCGCTTCTTTCGCACGGTTTGCGGCCTGCCATACGTCCCCAGCCCAGCCGATTGCGACGCAGGTATCACCGTTTGCCAGGTCGTTGATGTACTGCGAAGAGTGGAAATAGCGAATATTCGGTCGCAGTTTCAACAACAGATCCGTTGCCGGCCCGGTGTAATCATCCGCTTTGGTACTGTTTGGATCTTTACCCAAATAGTTCAGCACTGTGGCGAACACCTCTTCGGGGGCATCAAGGAAAGAGACGCCGCAACTTTTGAGTTTTTCCAGATTTTCTGGCTTGAGGATCAAATCCCAGCTGTCAACCGGCGCATCCGGCCCCAGCACAGCTTTAACTTTATCCACGTTGTAACCAATACCGGTCGTAGCCCACATATACGGCATCGCAAACTTGTTGTCCGGATCGTGTTTGCCCACCAGCTTCAGCAGTTCAGGATCAAGGTTTTTCCAGCCCGGCAATTTGCTCTTATCCAGCGGCTGGAATACGCCCGCGGTCAGTTGACGCTCAAGGAAGCTGGCGGATGGAACGACAAGGTCAAAGCCGGTACTGCCAGCCATGAGCTTACCTTCCAGCACTTCATTGGAATCAAATACGTCATAGATGACTTTAATTCCGGTCTCTTTTTCAAAATTAGCCACCGTGTCCGGGGCAATATAATCAGACCAGTTATATATATGCAGCGTTTTTTGTTCAGCAGCGAGCGTGCCGGCAGAGACGGCCATCAGAGCACCCGCAACCAGGCCTGATAACCATTTTTTATTTAAGGCGGTCATAATCTCTTTCCTTCTGAAAGTTCGTTAACAAACGAACAAAAATGTCACACTCTAATGATATGCAAGAAACGTGCATATTCTTTCATGCGGCACCGATGTAAAGAGAGACCTCTCCTCACGCCGCTATTGCTCGCTGGCATCCGTCCAGGCATTAAACATACATTGTGGCCGTAGAACAGGTCACAAGGGGCTGTTTAAATGATGACGTTGGTAAGCTTCGCAAGAATAACTTTAGCCAGGAATTGTGGATATAGCCCAGATTAAAAAACGTCTTTTATCAATTTTTTATGCAGGAACTGTCTATGACGTAAAGCGGAAGGCGCTGAATAGAGGTGAATAATTCTTTAATGAAAGGTTAAATACAGAATAAAAACGGGCAATACGCAACCGCTCTGGCAGCGGCTGCGCAATATATGTCCAGATTCAGGAAGAGTTAATGGAGGAAATGAATTTCAGCGGTGCTATTCTGCGCATCTTCTTCAGCATTAAATAACAGCTGATGCGCACCGGCTTCAAGGATCACCATCGATATCTGCTCTTCGCTCTGGCGAACAAAACATTCAAACTGCTCAAACGTCACGCCCGGCATAACGGATAAAGACTGGCAAACCACCAGTTTTGGCAGATTATCATCCTGCATATCCAGAAAAGCTTTCACCGTCAGTGAGCTGGCATTGATCGCGGACAGATCGGCGGCCAGCGGCAGCAGTGCAGAAGGTCTGACTTCTGCCATCGCGGAAAACAGAATGACGTTATCGACCAAATCAACTTTTGCATCAAAGATGCCGTCAAAATTCTGCATGTGCGGCAAATGCAGCGCCTGACAGGTATCGCATTCAAAAAAACTCATGCCCAGGTCGTCGAGCCATTGACGCAACGTATCCAGAGTGGGAACGACCAGTGATGTCATAATAATGTGCGACCTCTATTGATGAAAAAAATACCGGCACAGCTTACGCAAAAAGAGCGTGTCATACCACGATCGCAATCGATATTGCGCTTAGCCGCCGATTTTAAGGCAAAATTCAGGTGTAGCGTGACGTTCGATCCACTGGATCATCTTGCCAGCTATGTCTATCCCGGTGGTTTTCTCCACTCCTTCCAGCCCCGGGGACGCGTTGACCTCCATGACCAGTGGCCCTCGATCAGCGCGCAGAATATCAACGCCTGCAACGTCCAGGCCCATAGTCCGGGCGGCTTTGAGCGCAATTTCTCTTTCGCGCGGCGTGATACTCGCAATAGTCGCCACACCACCGCGATGGAGATTAGAACGAAAATCGCCCTCTTTAGCCCGTCGTTCAATGGCGGCCACTACTTCGTCGCCCACCACGAAACAGCGGATATCGCGCCCCTTCGCTTCTTTGATATATTCCTGAACCAGGATATGGGCATTCAGCCCACGAAAGGCATCTACCACGCTTTCTGCAGCCTGCCGCGTTTCCGCCAACACCACGCCAATACCCTGGGTGCCTTCAACCAGTTTCACCACCAACGGCGCACCGCCAACCATGTCAATCATGTCGCTGGTATCGTCGGGAGAGTGGGCGATCCCGGTGATGGGCAAATCAATTCCCTGACGCGCCAGCAGCTGTAGCGAACGCAGCTTATCGCGCGCTCGTGTAATCGCTACCGACTCATTCAACGGATAGCTACCCAGCATCTCAAACTGGCGCAGCGCCGCCGTCCCATAAAAGGTAATCGCGGAACCAATCCGCGGGATCACCGCGTCGAAATGGGGAAGCTGACGGCCCTTGTAATGAATAGAAGATGCCGCCGGACTGATGTTCATATAGCAAGAAAGGGGATCGATAACTTCAACCAGGTGACCGCGCTGCATCGCCGCTTCACGCAGGCGTTTACAAGAATAGAGCGTTCCGTCCCGGGACAAAATGGCAATTTTCACCCTGCACCTCTCTGAATGACCTGGTAAAAGCTGGCGTATCATACACTGGGTTAAAATCTTTAGCGCGTGGCCCATCCCTGTTTATGCAAATATTCCAGGATAAAGGGGCGACTTTCTTTAATGATGGTACGGCGAATGTGATCGCTCCAGGTGTCACGACGCGTATTGCTGCCGCGGGTCAGATAGTACTGTGCAAGCTGTTCGTCATACTGCGACAAAACGTCTGTATCGAGCGGCTGATACTGGTTTTCGTGCACAACAAGCGACGCAGGCAGGCGCGGCTTGATATCCGGGTTATCCGCAGGCCAGCCAAGGCACAAACCAAACAGCGGCAGAACGTGCTGCGGCAGCTTCAGCAGTTCGGTGACCGGCTCAATATTGTTACGCAGACCGCCAATGAATACGCCGCCAAGTCCCAGCGACTCTGCCGCCGTCAACGCATTTTGCGCCATCATTGCAGTATCAACCACGCCCAGCAGCAGCTGTTCCGCCAGCCCAAGTTGCGCATCAGGGCAAATCTGCAAATGACGATTAAAATCAGCGCAAAACACCCAGAACTCAGCAGCCTGCGCCACATGCTTTTGGCCGCCAGATAAGGTAGCCAGCGATTCACGCAGAGATTTATCCGTTATACGAACGATCGTCGTGCACTGTAGAAAACTGGAGCTTGACGTTCCCTGAGCGGCGGCAATAATCGCCTCACGCTGTGCATCCGAAATAGCATCATCGGTAAAATGGCGAATGGAACGGTGGCTGCGGAGTAAATCAATGGTTGGTGTCATCTCTTTTGTCTCTGTCTAAATCAGTTGAATCACTTGGTGCGCGTGACATCAGTTGCGGTGCCAGCAGTTGCGCAATACGCCACATCAACGCCACCGCAGCAGGGAGCATCAGCAGTACGCCCAGAAATATCATCACCACGCAGGCTAACGGGCTGTTAAGCGGTGCGGGCAAGGTGAGGTAATCGTTAAGCGATAGCAGCGCCAGCGATAACAAAACCATCCCAATTATTTCCAGCATCAATACGCTTTTGGGTAATACGCCAATTGTGCGCATACGCGGCCTCCCGGCGAAATGGCTTTCATTATAAAACGTTCCGGCTTGCCGTGTTTAACAGATATAGCTTGAGGATATCAAAGCAACAGGCTGAACCTGCTTTCCATCCGTCACAAATCGCGGCATCATAACAAGTATTGCCATCCGGCCTGATAAGTTCGAGGAGAAAGAGATGTTTGCCGTTATTTTTGGTCGCCCAGGGTGCCCGTATTGCGTGCGCGCAAAAGAATTAGCAGAAAAATTAAGCAGTGAGCATGACGATTTTAACTTCCGCTACATTGATATCCATGCTGAAGGAATTACTAAAGCAGATCTGGAAAAAACAGTAGGTAAGCCAGTTGAAACCGTTCCGCAGATTTTCGTCGATCAAAAACACATCGGCGGCTGCACGGATTTTGAAGCCTGGGCAAAAGAGAATATGAATCTGTTCGCCTGATAGCTGTTTCTACGCCCTCAGCTTGAGGGCGTCATCAGTTCTTTTTCCGCCGTTGATGCTGATTGAATAAGCTACTGATAAATAAAAAACATAATGCGCCAAGCGCGCACCAAAACACCGCACTAAACAACCACGCCAGCTCTTGCCACAATGAACGCGTCGGCATAAAAACGAACCGCATCAGTAACAGGCAGCACGGCGCCGCCAACATTGCACCAAGAAGGGGTTTGAGTACTTCCCGACGATGGGAAAAAAAGCTTGCTGCAGCACCTGGTAAGATAAAAAACAACAATCCGACCTCGGGATGCCCTGCCGCTCTGAATGCCCCTTTCACGTTCAGCGTTAATGAAAGACACACCACAATAAAGAGCACAAAGCAGCAGACCGCACTCGCCCAACTTTGCTTATGTTTCAATCGTTCCTCCTGACACATTCTCTATCGAACACTCTTTTCGCCCGCAGGCGTCCAGTCAGATAAAGTAACTCGGCATTCCATGCCAAAAACACACCCACACGATTCTTATAGCCGTTGATACGTAATGAGATTAAACTAGCCGCATATATTGTTATGCTGCATTATTCGGGGCTGTGTACGATGCTGTCGCCCCTTAATTTCTGGCAAAAACATTAGCGTAAATTGCCATTTCTTTCAATAGCTTACTAGTAAACAAGAAGTTAGTCTCCGTGAATATAAACGTCGCAGATTTGTTAAATGGGAATTACATCCTGTTATTATTTGTGGTCCTGGCTCTGGGCCTGTGTCTGGGCAAATTACGTCTGGGTTCAGTCCAACTCGGTAATTCCATTGGCGTTTTAGTGGTCTCCCTATTATTAGGTCAGCAGCACTTTAGTATTAACACCGATGCATTAAATCTCGGCTTTATGCTGTTTATTTTTTGCGTCGGCGTCGAAGCCGGCCCCAACTTTTTTTCGATTTTTTTTCGCGATGGGAAAAATTATCTAATGCTTGCCCTGGTGATGGTCGGTAGCGCAATGCTGATCGCCCTGGGGCTGGGTAAGCTATTTGGCTGGGACATCGGCCTGACGGCGGGTATGCTGGCTGGCTCGATGACCTCAACGCCGGTGCTGGTCGGCGCAGGTGACACCTTGCGCCATTCAGGAATGTCAGGAACACAACTTTCAAGCGCTCTCGATAACCTGAGCTTGGGTTACGCCCTCACCTATTTGATTGGTCTGGTCAGTCTGATTGTTGGTGCGCGCTATTTGCCGAAACTTCAGCATCAGGACCTGCAAACCAGCGCCCAACAAATCGCGCGTGAACGGGGCCTGGATACTGATGCCAATCGTAAAGTTTACCTCCCGGTGATTCGCGCCTATCGCGTTGGCCCGGAGCTGGTGGCATGGGCCGATGGTAAAAATCTGCGTGAACTGGGTATTTATCGTCAGACCGGTTGTTACATTGAACGCATCCGTCGCAACGGCATTCTTGCCAACCCGGATGGTGACGCGGTGCTGCAAATGGGCGATGAGATAGCCCTGGTGGGTTATCCGGACGCCCATGCCCGCCTCGATCCCAGCTTCCGTAACGGTAAAGAGGTGTTCGATCGCGATCTGCTCGATATGCGCATCGTCACTGAAGAAATTGTAGTGAAAAACCACAATGCCGTTGGTCGTCGCCTGGCCCAGTTGAAACTGACCGACCACGGTTGTTTCCTGAACCGCGTGATCCGCAGCCAGATTGAAATGCCTATTGATGACAACGTCGTGCTCAACAAAGGTGACGTATTGCAGGTCAGCGGTGATGCTCGTCGCGTGAAAACCATTGCCGATCGTATCGGCTTCATTTCGATTCACAGTCAGGTGACCGATCTGCTGGCCTTCTGCGCCTTCTTTATCATCGGTCTGATGATCGGGATGATCACCTTCCAGTTCAGTAATTTCAGCTTCGGCATCGGGAATGCGGCTGGACTGCTGTTCGCCGGCATCATGCTGGGTTTCCTGCGAGCCAACCATCCAACGTTTGGCTACATCCCACAGGGTGCGCTGAACATGGTGAAAGAGTTTGGCCTGATGGTATTCATGGCTGGTGTCGGTTTAAGCGCAGGCAGTGGCATTGGTAATGGCCTGGGGGCCGTCGGTGGTCAAATGTTGATTGCCGGTCTGGTAGTCAGCCTGGTTCCGGTTGTTATCTGTTTCTTGTTTGGTGCTTACGTATTGCGCATGAACCGCGCCCTGCTGTTTGGTGCCATGATGGGCGCACGTACCTGTGCTCCGGCAATGGAAATCATCAGCGACACCGCACGCAGCAACATCCCTGCGTTAGGCTATGCCGGAACCTACGCGATAGCCAACGTTCTGCTGACATTAGCGGGGACACTCATCGTCATTGTCTGGCCTGGCCTTGGTTAGCGCTGAAATTTACCCTTAAACGAAAATTTTTTGCAGGTAAGCAGAACTTTTCTTCAAGGCGTCAGTCATAACTATTGCCACTGCTTTTCTTTGATGTCCCCAATTTGTGGAGCCCATCAACCCCGCCGTTTTGGTTCAAGGTTGATGGGTTTTTTGTTGCCTGAAATTCACTACTGAAAAAATCAATCACGTACACCAACACCAACACCAACACCAACACCAACACCAACACCAACACCAACACCAACACCAACACCAACACCAACACCAACACCAGCAGTATGCCTGTATTCGAAGTCAGTGTACTTATGGTTCCTCGTGCTGCCTGGCAATCAAACACAATTAAATTTAACTGGAACCCTACCATCGAAAATTATGGCTATATACCTGTGACTCATATCTCAATTTTTTGAGTCAAAAGTTTGACAGTTCATTTCAACTCTGTTTTATTGCCTACACGATAATTATCCACAGCATCTCTATTTAAATAGTGAACTTTTTCATGCTTTTAATTTACTCATGGTGATAAGTAATGAAGCTGCAAACTGTTATTCATAGAAAGAACATAATTTACTTTACTGTCGGCCTGGCCATGTTGACGATAATGGGAATTCTGGGAGTGGACACTTATTTACCTTCAATTCCCGACATCGCAAAAGAATTTGAAAAAAATGTCTCAACCACGCAGTTGTCGATTATGGTTTATACCCTATGCATTGGTTTTGGACAGCTAATTTTTGGTCCATTATCTGATGCTATTGGCCGGCGAAAAATTATGCTTACAGGTGCGGTTATTTATGGCGTGACAACATATTGTCTCACGCTCTCAACCGATCTGGTTATGTTTCTGGCGATCCGTGTCATACAAGGTCTTTCTATATCAATAACGCTGGTTACAGCAATCAGCGCAGTTCGAGATGTAACTCGTGGTTCAGTGGCCGCGACGCTGTATGCCATCATCATCACTATCGAAGGTGTTGTTCCCATTGCTTCGCCCCTGCTGGGAGGGATAATTAATGACTTATGGGGATGGCGCGCAATTTTTTTAATGATATGTGGCTATGCTATTATAACGTTAATATACGTTTATTTTAACTTCCCTTAAACACTCAGTCATGAGAGAAGGATTGCCTATTCATTAAAATCATCATTTAATACGTATAAAGAGATCAGCAAACAACCTCGATTTTATCTACCTTGTCTGTCTCTTGGTCTGTCATTTTCGCTGATTTATTGCTATGTCACAGCCTCCCCATTTATTTTTATGGTTACGTTTGGATACTCATCAACGCAATTTGGTGTGCTTTCATCAATTATTGGAGGCTTCCTACTGCTGGGGGCTGCATTATCAGGTAAACTTCTTAAGAAACGGTCTGCGCCGCAAATTTTGAATTCGTGGCTGAAAATCATCGCCTCATTTATTGTACTGTGTATTCCATTAATAATACTTAGTTATCACGTCAATATTTTTATATTCTTCTTTATTATCCTGATGTTTGCTGGAGGGATGTTCGAATCACTCTATACCTACCTGACCATGTCCAGCCAGCGCACCAACCTGGGAGCGACCTCTGCGTTGATGGGAGCCGCCTCGCTGGTTATTCCGTCAGTCATCGGAGGTGTCGGTAGTTTTTTAATTGAGCTAAATACCAGCATCTGGATGATGTACTTGCTTTTGATAATTTTGATAATGATATACATGTTAAAGAAATATCAAACACTTACAGTAACCGATCGGCGTTAAAATGAGCTGATAGACATTGCTGCTATAAGATCTATAGCAGCAATGGCCCCGACATAACCTGATTTTCATCGCTGAGTGGGGTTCCCCGGAAACGCTTTCTCAAATTTGCAGCATGCCCGTTATGGCACATACTTTACTCGGTGCTAAATGGTGATGGGGTTGCTATGTTACTCTCAGGCAAAGTCGCAGTGATCTTCGGTGGCAGCGGCGCTATTGGTAGTGCGGTTGCGCAGGCGATGGCGCGCGAAGGAGCCCATGTGTATCTGGGAGCGCGCAGTCAGGAAAAGCTGGATTGGGCGGCCAGTATTATCCGAACGGCAGGTGGTACAGTCGAAACCTTTATCACCAATGTACTCGACGAGCACAACGCATCGAAGGAAGTTACCCGCCTTGTACAGCAAACCGGTGGAATAGATGTGGTGGTTAACGCAACGGGATTTATGCACGAACAGGGCAAGCGCATCGATGCATTATCCCTCTCTGAGTTTATGAGCGGTATCACCCCTTTTCTTGCGGCGCAGTTCAATATCGCAAAAGCCGTAACGCCGCACATGGGCGGCAATCGAGCGGGCGTTATTCTCACCATCGTTGCGCCCGCAGCCCCGATGGCGATGCCCGGGCATCTCGGCCATATCGTCGGCTGTGCAGGAACAGAGGCTTTTATTAAGGCGCTCGCCAGCGAGACGGGACCAATAAACATTCGTGTCGTCGGCGTGCGGTCGCATGCAATTGTGGATGCTGTAGCGGCTGGCTCCTATACCGGAGAAATTTTCACCGCTAAAGCACAGTCAATGGGTTTAACCGTCGATCAATGGTTAGAGGGGGCGGCGCAAAGTACCATGCTCGCGCGCCTGCCTACGCTTGCACAAATCGCTGAGGTTACAACCTTTCTCGCTTCAGACCATGCCAGCGCTATGACCGCCACAGTGGTAAATATTACCGGGGGCGCCACCGTAAGCTAATTTACCCGCTTTTCACGCCATGTGCTGCTGCGAGCCTTTTTTTGCACTCGGACGGGAACACAATGCTATACCGCACATAATAACCAACGCGCTCACCAGATGATATGAATGCAGAGCGACGTGCAAAAACATCACGCTAAATAATCCGCCACTCAATGGGATCAAGTGTGAATAGATCTCTCCACGCGTTGCGCCAATGGCGCTAATCCCTTTGTTCCATAATAGATATGACAGCCAGGAAGGAAAAATAACAAGGTATGCCAGCCCAGTTACAACGCCTGTATTGGCATAGCTATTCCATCCCGGCATACCATTGCGTATCAACTCCAGAGCCAGTACCGGAATAAGTACAATCGCACCTAACAGCGCGCTCACTGCGACAAAGGCGTTTCCCTTTACCTCACGCGGTTTAATGCGTAAAAAAGCACAATAGACGGCCCAACTTAACGCTGACCCCATGGTCCAGAAATCGCCCTGATTCAGATGCGCAAATACCCGCGCATTTATCATATCACCCCGCGACACCAGCCATATAACACCAACAGTACTCAGGATCACACCAGCTATATTTCGCGCAGAAATCCGCTCTTTAAAAAAGAACTTATTGATTAACAGTACGAGCGCCGGGGTGGTGGACATATAAATCGCGGCATTAAGCGAGGTTGTATATTGCAAGCCGATATACAACGTTAAGGGGAAAAGAACCTGACCACAAAGCGCAAGGAAGACGATAGTACCAAAGGATTTTTTCATCACCGGCCATTGCTCTGTGACCTGACGAAAATAGAGCGTCATCAATAATAACGCGGTAAATACCCAGCGTGCCGCTGATAAAACGATGGGATTAATTTCAGCGACCAAGAGATGACCAATCACATAATTTCCACCCCAAAAACAGGCAGCCAGACTGAGTAAAAGATAGGGCATATTTGCGCCTTATTGTCAGTTGTACGGTATGACCACAAGGCTACGGCGGCGTGAGAATGAATGCTAATATAACGTTTTTATCCATCTGCATAGATTAAAACTATGAAATTTACGCTAAGGCAACTTGAGTTTTACATCGCGCTTGCAGAAACATTACAAATTTCCAAAGCTGCTGCACGCTGTCATATTTCTCAGTCATCAATGACCATTGCCATGCGGAACCTGGAAGAAGCATTAGACGTGCAGCTATTTGTACGTTATCCCAAAGGTGTGAAGCTCACCGCTGAGGGCGAGCGCTTTTTGGCACATGCCTGCAACATCATCAACAGTAGCCACTCGGCTATTGACGCCCTGCATGACAGGAGCGAAATTCTCACTGGCACAGTGCGCATAGGCATTGCCGAAACGCTCTCTGCCTATCTTATTCCGGATATACTCAACGATATTGAACGACGTTTCCCTTTGCTGGAGATCGTGTTTTATGAAGCCACTGCACCGGAACTGGTACAGGCTCTACGGGAACAAAAGGTCGATTTTTGCCTGCTTCTGACCTCAAATATCAACCATGATAACGACCTGGAGATCGAAACATTTATTCGTTCACAGCGCCGCCTGTGGACGTCTATTGGGCATCCGCTACAGAGCCAGGCATCGATCCGTTTAATAGACGTCGAGAAACTACCATTTTTACTGCTGGAAACCGATAAATACCCTGACGTAATCATCGATTACTGGCAGCAGCGTGGCTATACGCCCAATATCAGTTTTCGCAGCAACTCTTTTGAAGCAATAAGAAGTCTGGTTGCAAAAGGCAGAGGGATAACCATTTTATCCGACCTGGTGTATCGCCCGTGGTCACTGGATGGTCTGCGCGTCATGCACAGAACGATTGATGATTTTATTACTTACATGGATGTCGGGACGGTAAAAAAAGCCGCCCGACCGTTGACGCCAGAGGCGGTAAAAGTCATTGATTTTTTACGTCAGGCCGTTACCCGCCTCGACAAACCATTTTGAGGATTTTATCTCTGCGGCAATTCGGCAATACGCTCCACCATCATCAGAATATCTTCTCGCTGCAGCGGTTTTTTATCCGTGACAAAATGCAGCGTCATTCCTTCAATAAACGCATCCAGCGCCCGCGCCGTAACCGGATCAAACCACTGCTCTAACGTTTGTTGGCTACGTAGCATCCAGTTCTGCATCACCGTTTTCAACGCTGGTTTACGGCTGGCGAAAGCATACAGCTGATACATAAGCTCCATATTATCAGGCGTTGTGACCTGGGAGCCGTAAATCATATCGGTAATCGCATGGCAGGCCGCCTGCACATCAGCAACGTCGGCAAAAAAATCCTGGTACTGCTGAGACATAGTATGCGTAAAACAGCTGAATGCCTCCAACAGCAGATCATCTATTCCTGCAAAATAATAGGTCATTGAGCCCAGTGGCACCTCGGCAATCATAGCGATTTTACGGTGTGTAACCCCATGAATACCATGGATTACTATCGCCTTAAGGGTGGCCTGAACTATTTTTTCCCGCCGCTGCGGATCGTTTGCACGTCGCACTGCATTTCCTCTTCTTGCATTTGTGTACAAATGTACACAACCTTGCTAATGTTGTCTTCTTTCCTCTTTTCTTTGGCTCGAATTCATGACTGGCATCTCATCACGCAAAGCCTTAAGACGTCGCACCTGGGCGCTGTTCACGTTCTTCTTTTTACCAGGATTATTAATGGCCTCCTGGGCAACGCGTACCCCTGCCATCAGAGATATCCTCTCCATCTCTACCGCCGAAATGGGCGCGGTGCTGTTTGGACTCTCTATTGGTTCGATGAGTGGCATTCTTTGTTCGGCCTGGCTGGTGAAACGATTTGGCACGCGCAAAGTGATCCGCACTACCATGTCATGTGCGGTCATTGGGATGGCTATCCTCAGCGTGGCGCTCTGGCTGCATTCCGCCTGGCTTTTCGCATTTGGTCTGGCCGTGTTTGGCGCCAGCTTTGGCGCAGCAGAAGTGGCCATCAACGTCGAAGGTGCGGCGGTTGAACGCGAAATGAATAAAACCGTGCTGCCGATGATGCATGGTTTTTACAGCCTGGGAACGCTGGCGGGCGCAGGAGTCGGGATGATGCTTACCGCCTTCAGCGTCCCAGCAAACGCGCATATTCTGCTAGCGGCGCTGGTAGCTATCACTCCTATCTTTATCGCCATCAAAGCAATTCCTGAGGGTACGGGTAAAAATGCCGCTGATGGTTCTCCCTCCGGTGAAAAAGGACTGCCTTTTTATCGCGATATCCAGTTATTGCTAATTGGCGTCGTGGTGCTCGCAATGGCATTTGCTGAAGGTTCCGCCAACGACTGGCTTCCGCTGCTGATGGTGGACGGTCATGGGTTTAGCCCAACATCAGGCTCTCTGATTTATGCCGGATTTACGCTGGGCATGACCGTTGGCCGCTTTACTGGCGGCTGGTTCATCGACCGCTACAGCCGCGTCACGGTGGTGCGCGCCAGTGCGCTGATGGGCGCTCTCGGGATTAGCCTGATTATTTTTGTCGACAGCTCTTGGGTGGCGGGTGTTTCCGTTATTTTGTGGGGACTCGGTGCATCACTCGGCTTCCCGCTGACCATTTCAGCCGCCAGCGACACCGGCCCCGATGCACCAACCCGCGTCAGCGTTGTCGCAACAACCGGCTATCTGGCGTTCCTGGTTGGACCGCCGCTGCTGGGCTACCTGGGTGAACACTACGGCCTGCGCAGCGCTATGCTGGTGGTGCTGGCGCTGGTGCTCGTTGCCGCCATCGTCGCGAAAGCGGTGGCGAAACCGGATCTCAAAAATACCACGGTGATGGAGAACAGCTAATGAGTATCAAATTAATTGCGGTCGACATGGATGGCACATTTTTAAGTGACCAAAAAACCTATAACCGTGAGCGCTTTATGGCGCAATACCGCCAGATGAAAGAACAAGGGATCCGCTTTGTGGTCGCCAGCGGCAATCAATATTATCAGTTGATTTCCTTTTTCCCCGAACTGGCCAGTGAGATCTCATTTGTTGCCGAAAACGGCGGTTGGGTAGTCAGTGAAGGTGAAGATGTTTTTAACGGCGAACTGGCAAAGGATGATTTCCAGGCCATCGTTGAACATCTGCTCACCCGTACGGACATTGATATTATTGCCTGTGGTAAAAGCAGCGCCTACACGCTGAAGCAGTACAGCGATGAACATAAAGCTGTTTCCGCCATGTATTATCATCGTCTCGAATTTGTAGATAATTTTGATAATCTTAACGACGTTTTCTTCAAGTTCGGGCTGAATATTTCCGACGACAGAATCCCACAGGTGCAGGCCGATCTCCACGAGGCGATTGGCGACATTATGGTGCCGGTGCATACCGGCTACGGCAGCATCGATTTAATTATTCCCGGCGTGCATAAGGCAAATGGTCTGCGGCTGCTGCAACAACGCTGGAATATTAACGACGATGAGGTTGTTGTGTTTGGCGATGGCGGAAATGATATTGAGATGCTGCGCCAGGCGGGATTTAGTTTTGCAATGGCCAACGCCCATGAGCCGGTTATCAAGGCGGCGAAATATCGCGCGGGATCGAACAACGAAGAGGGCGTCCTGGATATTATCGACCGCGTGTTAAAGAATGAAGCACCGTTTACGCATTAACGCCTCAGCACAGACGGCAACAAAATGATGGCATGATCTATTCATAATCCGCCTCAAATTAACCCACTGGATTATTACTTCCAGTGAATATTTCAGGTGAGCGGATTATGAAGAAAAGTGTACTGATGGCGACATTGTTGCTGGGTTTTGCAGGGTCAGTATTTGCACAAAGCGTTACCGTTGATGTACCAAGCGGTTATAAAGTGGTGATCGTGCCCTCTTCCGTCAGCGTGCCGCAGGCGGTCAACGTGACTACTGCGCCACAAACGGTGTATGTTGCCCCGGCACCTGCCCCGGCTCCTGTTTATCGCGCACATCCTTATGCGCGACATGTTGCCAGCGTCGGTGAAGGCATGATCATCGAACATCAGATTGACGATCACCACTAAGTTTCTGCCAGGCCCGGGCAACCGGGCTTTAGCCTTCCCGGGAATCCCCTACCCGTTTATCTTTCAGGAAGATCACCATCAGAATCAGCCACAGCACGCCGCTGGCCAGATTGAACAAGCTGAACAAGCCGTTGCCTCCCAGCAGATAAGCGTGTTTACTCAGCTCGATACCAACGGTAAAAATCAGCATCTGCAACATACCCATTGCGGCAGAAACTGTACCTTTACTCATTTCACTGGCAAACAGCGTCAGGCGCACCAGCCCCGCATTCGCCACGCCAATGCCAAACGCATAGATACTCAAACCCGCCGTCATCCATAGATATGCATGAGATGACACCACCGTGGCCGCAGCGGCAATAATCAGGCCAACGGCAATTGGCCAGCCGCCCATGATAATCAGCGAACGCACGGTTTTTCGCGAAGTCAGACGCGCCAGCACCAGGTTACCGGCAATCAGCGCACCAAAAATCGGCACCTGCAACAGGCCATATTCGTAACTACTGAGATGTTCTCCGCTGATGATAATAATCGGAGATTGCGCAATCCACGCCAGTAACGGCAGGCTGACAAAACCCAACGCCAGTGCGCCTGCAACGAAACGCACGTTCCTTAGCACCAACTTATAATCCTTGCCCAGCTCTTTAATCGACAGCTTTTCACCCAGCCGGGTTGCCGTTTCCGGCATCGCGCGTTGCAGACCAAAAAAGGAGATGGCCGCCAGAGCAGCAAACAGGATAAACATCCCTTCCCACGGCAGAACATGTACCCAGGCTGCGCCTACCAACGGACCCAGCAACGGCGCAATCAGCGCCACGTTTGCCATCAGCGCGGTAATTTTTATGCAGACCGCTTCTTCAAAGGATTCCTGAATGGCGGCGTAACCCACCGCACCAATAAAGCACAGGCTTATCCCCTGCAAAAAACGCAGGAAAGTAAATTGCACAATATTCTGTGCAAGCAGGGTCGCAAGGCAGGTCACGATGAACCAGAGCACGCCGGTTAACATCACCGGACGACGCCCAACACGATCCGATAGCGGTCCTAACAACCACTGTAAAAACATGCCGCCAGCCAGATAGGCGGTCATGGATGTGGGTACCCAATCTAATCCGGCATTGTATTGCTCCACTACCGCCAACATTCCAGGCTGGATCATATCGTTGCCGATATAAGTAGAGAATTCGTAAAGCACCAGACAGAGAGGGAAAAGTAATGCCTGACGCCCCAAACGGGCGCCTGAAGATAAACGGTTCTGCATGCAGTCTCTTAGCTATAGAAAAATCGCGCAAAGTGTAATAAATGCGCCGTACTGGTGATAGTGAATTATGTGATTTGAAAGCAAAATGCGCACATTTTTACATTCATTTGCTCAAGAAGATTTTGCTTTAAGGTTAATTTAAGTTGAGACCGCTATCATGCTCAATAAGTCTCATTAATTGTCTTAAAAATAGTCATTTAGCAGACAAATAAGACAAGACCGCTTTTTATCCCGTGAAAGCAATTTTATGCTCTCGCTCCCATGGGCCTTTTCAACGATTACACTGAGTCTGGACGTTATGCTGGAAAATCTGAACAACTCACTTTTTTACCTGATCAATGCAACACCCGACTCTGCGCAATGGGCAATTTCGCTCGCCATTTTCATTGCCAAAGATCTGATCAGCATTGTGCCGCTGTTAGCCGTTGTGCTCTGGCTATGGGGACCTCGCGGTCAGGTTACGCTCCAGCGCCAGTTGGTCATCAAAATGGCCATTGCGTTGATAGTTGGTCTGACGATTTCCTGGCTGATGGGACATCTGTTCCCTCACGATCGCCCGTTTGTAAACCACATTGGTTACAACTTCCTGCATCATGCGGCAGATGACTCTTTCCCGAGTGACCACGGTACGGTTATCTTTACCTTTGCACTGGCCTTCCTGTTCTGGCATCGCCTGTGGACGGGCGCTCTGCTGATGGTCGTTGCCGTGGCGATTGCCTGGTCGCGGGTTTACCTTGGAGTACACTGGCCGCTGGATATGCTGGGCGGATTACTGGCTGGGTTGATCGGCTGTCTGAGCGCCCAGATGATCTGGCAGCGCTTTGGCGCGACCCTGTACCTCGGCTTGCAAACTTGCTATCGCGCCTGCTTCGCCCTCCCCATCCGTAAAGGTTGGGTACGTGACTAACCCACGGTAAAAAGAGTAGTATTAAGCGCGAAACTGAGCACTTATTCTATTCTCCAGGGGAACTATGGAAACTCGACGCGACGAGCGTATTGGTCAATTACTGCAGGCGCTGAAACGCAGCGATAAATTACACCTCAAAGAAGCCGCAACGTTGCTGGGCGTGTCTGAGATGACCATTCGTCGCGACCTGAATAATCATGATGCTCCCGTCGTACTGCTCGGGGGCTATATTGTTCTGGAACCCCGCAGCGCTAACCATTATTTAATCAGCGATCAAAAATCCCGTCTGGTTGATGAAAAACGTCGCGCCGCCCAGTTGGCGGCGAGTCTCGTGCAGGCGCATCAGACCATCTTTTTCGATTGCGGTACTACCACGCCGTGGATCATTGAAGCGATCGACAATGAACTGCCCTTCACCGCAATCTGCTACTCGTTGAATACGTTTCTGGTGCTGCAGGAAAAACCGCAGTGCCGCGTCATTCTGTGTGGTGGCGAATTCCATGCCAGTAACGCGATTTTTAAACCGCTCGACTTCCAAGAAACGCTGAACAATCTCTGTCCGGATATCGCCTTTTATTCCGCGGCAGGCGTTCATATCGAGAAAGGCGCGACCTGTTTTAATCTGGAAGAACTGCCGGTGAAGCACTGGGCAATGTCGATGGCGCAGCATCACGTTTTGGTGGTCGATCACAGCAAGTTTGGCAAGGTGCGACCTGCGAGGATGGGGGAATTAAAACGCTTTGATACCATTATCAGTGATAACCGCCCTGACGATGAGTATGTTGAGTACGCTAAAGCGCAACGTATCACGCTGAAGTATTAAGAGATACTGCCGGACGGCGATTGCGCCATCCGGCAATAGGTAAGATTAAGAGAACCAACCACCAAACCACTGGTGGAATTTCATCATCACAAAGTCCCACATGCGGCTAAAGAAACCACCCTCTTGCACATCTTCCATCACCATCAACGGACGTTGCTCAATGGATTTTCCGTTCAACTGAAAGTCGATAGTGCCCACAACCTGACCTTTCTTCAGCGGTGCAGTTAGCTGTGGTTCAGTCAGGGTAAAGCTGGCCTTCAGGTTTTTGAGCTGGCCACGCGGGATGGTCACAGAACCACCTTCTCCGGCACCCAAATTCACTTCACTCTTATCGCCAAACCATACGCGCTGAGTAACGAAAGTCGCATCCGGCTTGATCGGCGTAACGGTTTCAAAGAAGCGGAAGCCCCAGGTCAGCAGCTTTTCTGACTCATTAAAACGAATGCGATCGGTTTTCGCCCCCAGCACCACGGAGATCAGGCGCATATCGCCCTGGGTCGCGGAAGCCACCAGGTTGTATCCCGCCCCGGCAGTGGTCCCGGTTTTCATACCATCCACGTTCAGGTTGGTGCTCCACAACAGACGGTTGCGGTTCGGTTGACGAATTTTATTGAAGGTAAATTCTTTCTCTTTGTGAATAGCATACTCTTCCGGCACATCGTGAATTAACGCCTTCCCGAGCAGCGCCATATCACGTGCGGTACTGAACTGTCCTGCCGCATCCAGACCGTGCACCGTCTGGAAAGTAGTGTTGGTCAGCCCCAGTTTTTTCGCATAGCCGTTCATCAGACCAATAAAGGATTCCTGGCTGCCGGCAACGTAATCAGCGAGTGCAATACAGGCATCGTTACCTGACTGAATGATAACGCCTTTATTCAGATCTGACACCGCAACCTGATCGCCGGGCTTGAGGAACATGACCGACGAACCGCGCAGGACTGGGTTACCGGTCGCCCAGGCGTCTTTGCCCACGGTGACCATGTCGTTGAGGTTAATTTTTCCGGCCTTCAGCGCCTGCCCAACCACATAGCTGGTCATGATTTTGGTCAGACTAGCAGGATCCAGTTTCTCATCAGCATTACCTTCCGCCAGCACCTTGCCACTGGCGTAATCCATCAGAATCCACGCGCGCGCGTCCACGCTCGGCGGGGCCGTCGGTTGCTCCGCCGCCTGTACGGTCGGCGCCAAAAGGATTAAGAGTGCAGAACCTGCAGCAAAGCTGCGAAGTGAAGAGAAGTATTGCGTCATAAATGCCACCCGAGTATCCATTCCAAAAAACCACGTCATACCACACCGTGTTTACACAAAACCGGCCAAGCGACCTCGACCAACCCATGCAGAAAAAGTCTGATGGATGACGTGTAAAATAAGTGCGGTGAGTAATAACGCACTAACGAGCTTAAAGAAACCGTAAGTTGGTAAAGTTTTTAAAGTTTATGCAATAACGCCGCGCTGCGCTGCTCCTGGCACGATTTTTTTAGACTTTGTTGCGTAAATATTAGGTTTACCCCACCATGTGAGCTAGTCAGATGGCATCTGCAGCCATAAAGCTGCTCAATTAATTTGCGGGGTTACTATGATTACACTGTGGGGTCGCAATAACTCGACCAACGTAAAAAAAGTATTGTGGACGCTCGAGGAACTGGAACTGCCGTATAACCAAATTCTGGCGGGCGGACAGCATGGCGGTAACCGCGATGCCGACTATCTGGCACTAAACCCGAACGGACTGGTCCCGTTGCTACGCGATGATGAAACGGACGTTGTGCTGTGGGAATCCAATACCATTGTCCGCTATCTGGCCGCTCAGTACGGACAAAAACGTTTGTGGATTGACGCACCGGCCGCGCGCGCCGTCGGCGAAAAATGGATGGACTGGGCAAATCAGACGCTAAGCCCTGCGCATCGGGTTATCTTATTTGGCCTGGTCAGAACACCTGCCGATCAGCGCGATCTAGCGGCCATTGAGGCCAGTAAGCAAGTTTGCGATAACCTGTTTGCCATTCTGGATAACGCGTTGGCAGACCAGTCATGGTTCTCCGGGGCTGAATTTGGCACGGCGGATATCGCTGTGGCACCGTTTATCTATAACCTGTTCAACGTTGGCCTGAGCTGGACCTCGCGCCCGCATCTGGAACGCTGGTATCAACAACTGACCGAGCGCCCGGCGTTTCAAAAAATCGTGATGATCCCGGTCAGCTAAACAAATCAGGGACTCACTTTTAGTAATTCCCCGTCGGACTCGTCGGTTAACACGTACATATAACCATCTGGTCCGACGCGCACATCACGGATCCGTTGCCCCCTTTCCTGCAACAGACGACCATCCTCAGTGACCGTATTCCCTTTAACGCTCAGTACGATCACTTCTTTATCTTTCAACGCGCCGATGAACAACTTCTGCCGCCACTGTGGAAAGGTATCGCTATTATAAAAAGCCATTCCGCTGACCGCTGGCGACTTTTCCCAGTAAAAGATGGGTTGTTCCGTGCCAGCAACAATTTGACCTTTTGCTTCGGGAATTTTCAAACCACTGTAGTTAACACCCCAGGTCGCGATAGGCCAACCGTAGTTTTTCCCTTTCTCGGGGATATTAATTTCATCGCCTCCGCGTGGGCCATGCTCATTGAGCCACAACACATCACTCCACGGATTCATCGCCATACCCTGCGGGTTGCGGATGCCATACGACCAAATCTCTGCCCGCGCTCCCGCCATGTTCACAAACGGATTATCCGGTGGAATTTTGCCCTCATCGGTAAGCCGTACGACCTTGCCCTGCAGCTTATCCAGATCCTGAGCAGTTGAACGTTGGTTATTCTCACCAAGGCCGATAAACAGATAGCCGTTGCCATCAAACACCAGACGTCCACCAAAATGGTTTCCGGTGGATAGCTTTGGCTGTTGGCGAAAAACGGTCTGAAATCCTTGCAGGTGTTTGAGATCGTCACTCAATCGCCCGTAGCCTACCGCGGTGCCCGCTTTGCCTTCGCGGTCGGCTTCAGCGAAGCTTAGCCACACCCGGCGGGATCGTTCAAAGTCCGGAGCTAACACCACATCAAGCAATCCGCCCTGACCATTCGCCCAGACTTTTGGTACGCCGGTCAGCGGGTCGGAAAGCCCTTTATCAGGCTGCCAGAGTCGAAGCTGTCCACCTTTGAGCGTAATGAGCATACCGCGGTTATCGGGTAAAAAAGCCAGTGACCATGGATGATCGAGTTTGGTTTGCAGCACTTCCACTTTTACCGCGACGGCATAAGAGGAAAATAGCGCAAGTGGGATAGCACAGAGAAAGAGTCGACGCATAACACCTCCTTAATGGCTCTGCATAAAGCGTAGCCAGCAAGGGGAATCACCCCGTCATATTTACATAATCTTAACGAAAAGGGGGAGTGCCCTCCCCCTGATTCAGACGTGTTCCAGCGTTGGGTAAGATTGCAAACTCTGGATACTCAGCGTCAGCGTTGTCAGGCAGTTTTCCAGTTTCTCTGCGTTAACGGCGATAAACGTTGGACAATCATGGTGTCCACTCATAAGACAAACAGCGGCGGCGGCTAACGCCCCTTCAGCACGATGAAGGGCATTCCACTCTTCCTGATCAAGATGCATACCGTGAAGCTGTGATTGTTCGTGCAATTCGCGATTCAGTGCAAAAAAATTATCACGCAGACGATCGCTCTCGCTGACTGACATGTAGCCTTTCGCTTTTCTCAACTGCAGATAAGCGGCAAGTTCGATACGGGCGTTTATCAATTTGTTGAGAAGATCGGTTCTCAGTCTGTCAACAACCATACTTTGTTCCTCCTCTTTCCAACTATGGTGCAACTTAATAGTATGGTTATTTTTTGAACAAAGTCGTGTCCAGGATCAATCCATCACTTAAAATTAACATAATTTACAAATAATCTTTAATTCGGCGCCCAGCAGGCCGCTGATGATTTGAGATTGCGATACAATTTTTGTTCAGAACTCTGTAGAATCCCTGCCCTGAATATTCCAACAACTGAACACTTTTTACGCTATGAGCAATGTAACCCACCAGCCGAAAATCGGCTTTGTCTCCCTCGGCTGCCCGAAAAACCTCGTCGATTCTGAGCGCATCCTGACCGAACTTCGTACCGAAGGCTATGATGTCGTGCCAAGCTACGACGACGCGGATATGGTTATCGTTAATACCTGCGGCTTTATCGACAGTGCGGTTCAGGAATCCCTGGAAGCAATCGGCGAAGCGCTTAACGAAAACGGCAAGGTGATCGTCACCGGTTGTCTGGGCGCGAAAGTCGATCAGATCCGTGAAGTCCACCCGAAGGTGCTGGAAATCACCGGGCCGCATAGCTACGAGCAGGTTCTGGAGCACGTTCACCATTACGTACCCAAACCAAAGCATAATCCGTTCCTGAGCCTGGTTCCTGAGCAGGGTGTCAAGCTGACTCCGCGCCATTACGCCTATCTGAAGATTTCTGAAGGCTGTAATCACCGCTGTACGTTCTGCATTATTCCATCCATGCGCGGCGATCTGGTGAGCCGTCCGATTGGCGACGTCCTCAGCGAAGCCAAGCGTCTGGTCGATGCGGGCGTGAAAGAGATTCTGGTAATCTCTCAGGATACCTCTGCGTACGGTGTGGATGTGAAACACCGGACCGGTTTCCATAACGGCGAGCCGGTCAAAACCAGCATGGTTGATCTGTGCGAACAGTTATCAAAACTGGGGATCTGGACGCGCCTGCATTACGTCTACCCCTACCCGCACGTTGATGACGTGATCCCGCTGATGGCAGAAGGGAAAATCCTGCCGTATCTGGACATCCCGTTACAGCATGCCAGCCCGCGTATTCTTAAACTGATGAAACGCCCAGGCTCCGTAGACAGACAGCTGGCGCGCATCAAACAGTGGCGTGAAATCTGCCCTGAACTGACGCTGCGCTCCACCTTCATTGTTGGTTTCCCGGGTGAAACGGAAGAAGACTTCCAAATGTTGCTCGACTTCCTGAAGGAAGCACGTCTGGATCGCGTGGGCTGCTTTAAATACAGCCCGGTAGAAGGCGCTGGCGCTAATGACCTGCCGGATCAAATCCCGGAAGAGGTGAAAGAAGAACGCTGGAACCGCTTTATGCAATTGCAACAGCAGATCTCTGCTGAACGTTTGCAAGAGAAAGTGGGCCGCGAGATTCTGGTTATCGTTGATGAAGTTGACGAAGAAGGCGCAATTGGTCGTAGCATGGCTGATGCTCCGGAAATCGACGGCGCGGTATACCTGAATGGTGAAACCAAGGTGAAACCTGGTGATATCATCCGCGTGAAGGTCGAAAACGCAGATGAATACGATCTGTGGGGTTCACGCGTTTAATTAAGCGTAACTCAACCGTAGGCCGGATAAGGCATTACGTCTTATCCGGCCTGTGATTTATCCTTTTATCTTCGGGTCCAGCGCGTCGCGCAGACCATCTCCCAGTAAGTTAAACGCCAGCACCGTCAGGAATATCGCTACCGCCGGGAAAATCGCCACGTGCGGCGCGATCACCATGTCAGCACGCGCTTCATTAAGCATTGCCCCCCACTCCGGCGTCGGCGGCTGTGCGCCTAATCCCAGAAATGACAGGCTCGCGGCAGAGATGATCGACGTGCCAATTCGCATGGTAAAAAAGACCACGATCGATGAAACCGTACCCGGCAGGATATGGTTAAAAATGATGGTCGTATCGCTGGCACCAATACTGCGCGCAGACTCAATAAACGTCTGTTGCTTCAGCACCAGTGTATTTCCGCGCACCAGGCGCGCGAAAGCAGGAATGGAGAAAATGGCCACGGCGATAATCACGTTCGCAATGCCGCTGCCCAGCACGGCGACCACGGCTATCGCCAGCAGAATGCCGGGAAAGGCGAACAGCACATCGCAGATACGCATAATCAGCCGATCCCACCAACCTTCGTAGTATCCCGCCAGCAGCCCCAGCACTGTGCCAATCGCCGCGCCAATAAACACGGCAAAAACCCCCGCCGCCAGCGAGATTTGCGCGCCAACCAGCACGCGGCTAAAGATATCTCGTCCCAGAGAATCGACACCAAACCAGTGCAGCATCGACGGCCCATCATTCAAACGGTCATAATCGAAGTAATTTTCGGCATCAAATGGCGTCAGCCAGCGGGCAAAAATCGCGACCATGATCAGGAGCAATACAAACAGCCCAGCAAACATCGCCATGTGCTGTCGACGGAAACGACGCCAGAACTCATGCCACGGTGTGCGTATCTGCTCTGGCTTAACAAGGGGCATTGCATTCAAAATCGCCTGTCGGCGCCAGTTAAAAAATCGCATCCTTACTTGTACCTGATAGCCGGATTAATGGCGGCGTAAAGCACATCCACCACTAAGTTGATAAGAATAAACTCCAGAGAAAACAACAGTACCTCGGCCTGAATCACCGGGTAGTCGCGCATTTCGACGGAGTCCACCAGCAGTCGCCCAAGCCCAGGCCAGTTGAACACCTTCTCAACCACGATTGATCCACCAAGCAAAAAGCCAAACTGTAGTCCCATCATGGTGACCACCGGGATCATCGCGTTACGCAGACCATGTTTTAACACCACCCAGGTCTCACTCACCCCTTTAGCCCTCGCGGTACGCATATAGTCTTCGCTGAGCACATCGACGAACGAGGCGCGGGTAAACCGGGCCAGCACCGCAGCCACCGCCGCGCCCAGAGTAATAGACGGGAGGATATAGTGCAGCCAGGTGTCAGCGCCAACGGTTGGCAACCAGCCAAGTTCAACGGAGAATATCTGCATGAGCAGCATGCCAAGCGCAAACGCCGGGAACGAGATCCCGGTGACCGCCAGCGTCATACTCAACCTGTCCGGCCAGCGATTGCGCCATACGGCTGCAATGATCCCCGCCGTCATACCAAATAACACAGCCCATGCCATACTCGCAATTGTCAGCCATAACGACGGCATAAAACGGCTGGCTATCTCTTCGGAAACCGGACGACGAGAAACCATCGACGTGCCAAAATCGCCTTGCAACACGTTGGTCATGTAATGCCAGAACTGAATATGCAGCGGTTGGTCCAGACCCAGCTGCTTGCGTACCAGTTCAATCACCTCGGCGTCAGCTTCCGGTCCGGCAATCAGCCGGGCCGGATCGCCGGGTAGCAGGTGAACAAATAAAAACACCAGCACCGCAACAATCAATAGCGTTGGGATCAACCCCAGCAGGCGCTTGAAAACATAGTTAAGCATCACGCTCCCTTCGCCGGCCCCTGGTTAGCGGGGCCGAATGAATAGCTTATTTTAAATCCGCATCATCAAAGCTAAATCCGGTGTCCGGCATAATCCAGAACCCGGTCAATCTGGTGCTGTGCGCCGAAATCAGTTTTTCCACTACCAGTGGGATCCACGGCGACTCTTTCCAGATAATATCCTGCGCATCCTTGTACAGCTTCGCTTTCTGCGCTGGATCGTTAGTTTGCAAGGCCGCCGCTAAATCACTGTCCACCTGCTTATTGCTATAGAACGCCGTATTAAACAGCGTTGGCGGCCAGTTTTGTGATGCAAACAGCGGTGACAGCGCCCAGTCCGCTTCCCCCGTAGAGGCAGACCAGCCGGTGTAGAACATCCGCACCCCGCTCTCTTTCTGCGCTTTACCCTCGACTTCCGCCGCGCGCTGGCCGGCATCCATCGCTGTTACCTGAGCCTTAACTCCCACCTGCGCCAGCTGCTGCTGGGTAAATTGCAGCACTTTCTGCGCGGTACTGTGATTATGTGAAGACCATAGCGTGGTGGTAAAACCGTTCGGATAACCTGCTTCTTTCAGCAGTTCGCGCGCTTTCGCCGGGTCGTATGGCCATGGCGTATAGCTTTGCGCGTAAGCTATCGATGGAGGAAGAACGCCCGTTGCTGGCGTGGCATAACCCGCAAACGCCACTTTCACCAGCGCCTGACGGTTGATGGCATAATTCAACGCCTCGCGCACCTTCGGATTATCGAACGGTTTTTGTGTGACGTTCATGCTGATGTAACGCTGCATAATAGACGGACTGGCCACCAGTTCCAGGTTTTTATTCTTCGCCAGTAACGCAGCCTGCTCGTAAGGGATCGGAAAGGCAAACTGCGCTTCCCCGGTCTGCAGCATGGCCGCACGCGTGTTGTTGTCGGTCACCGGACGCCAGGTAATCGTATCCAGCTTTGGCAGCCCTTGCTGCCAGTAACCCGCGAACTTCTTAACCTTCACAAAATCTGTCTGATTCCAGGTATCAAGCTGGTACGGCCCGGTCCCCACAGGGTGGAAACCGATCTCCTTACCGTATTTCTCCAGCGCGGCGGGAGAAATCATTGCCGTTGCCGGATGCGCCAGAATATTGATAAAGGCAGAGAACGGCTGTTTCAGCGTAATCTTCACCGTCGACGGATCGACGACTTCGGTTTTATCGATATTCTTATACAGGTTGTATCGTTTCAGACGGTTTTCCGGATTGCTGGCGCGGTCGAGGTTGGCTTTAACCGCATCGGCGTTGAAGTCGGTGCCATCCTGAAATTTCACACCCTGACGCAGCTTAAGAGTGTAAGTCAGGCCGTCATCAGAAACCGTATAGCTCTCTGCCAGCACATTTTTCAGTTTCATCTCTTTATCAAGACCAAACAGCCCCTGATAAAACGACTTCGCTACCGCCTGCGACAATGTGTCATTCGCGTCATAGGGGTCAAGTGTGGTGAAATTGGATCCTACCGCCACCACCACGTCTTTGGCGGCCCAGCCAGGCGATGCGGCCAGCGCAGAGGCCACTCCCACAGCAACCAGCCATTTCCGAGCAACAATTTTTGTCATGTTATTCTCCTTAAACCCTGCCTGCCTGTTATAAACGCGAAAGCGCATTTTCTGGTTGCCCACGCGCAACATAATGTCCCGGGCCAACTAACTGTAACGACACGGGGGAAATCTCTTCGCCGCGCTTGCGGATATTGCTGGGGATATCATCCGACAACAGCACACGCTGTGGTCGGTGATGCGATGGATCGGCAACCGGTACTGCCGCCATCAGTTTGCGCGTATACGGATGTTGCGGATTTTCAAACACCGCGCGTCGGGGGCCAATCTCAACGATTTGCCCGAGATACATTACCGCCACACGGTGACTGATCCGTTCCACCACCGCCATATCGTGAGAAATAAACAGATATGCGATACCCAATTCTCGCTGCAGGTCTAGCATCAGGTTGATGATTTGCCCGCGAATTGAAACATCCAGCGCCGAGACAGATTCATCGGCAATAATCACTTTGGGATTGAGTGCCAATGCCCGTGCAATACAGATACGCTGACGCTGACCGCCGGAAAACTCGTGCGGATAGCGCCAGGCATGCTCAGGCAACAATCCTACGCGTTCCAGCAGCCATGCAACCCGTTTTGACCCCGCATCACCCTGCAATAACCCATGCACCCGTAGCGGCTCCAGAATGGAATATCCCACCGTCTGACGTGGATCGAGCGAGGCATACGGATCCTGGAAGATAAACTGAATATCCCTACGCAGCGGCTGCAACTTGCTGGCAGCAAGGGTATCAATACGCTGTCCGTTGAAAATGATTTCCCCACGCTGAGACTCAACCAGGCGCAACAGCGCCCGACCGGTGGTGGATTTCCCGCAGCCCGACTCCCCCACCAGCGAGAGCGTTTCTCCCGGCCACAGGTCAAAGCTGACGTTTTCCACTGCATGCACCTCGCGAGTTACGCGATTTAGAATGCCGCTACGCAGAGGAAAACGCGTCACCAGGTTATGTACCTGCAAAATTGGCTCGCCTTCAACCACGGTATTCTGTTCGGTCTGCGGCTCTACATGACTGGGATCGTGTAATGAAATAAGCGGAAAACGGCGCGGAAGTTCATGCCCGTTCATTGCCCCAAGCTGCGGCACGGCTGCCAGCAGCGCTTTAGTATAAGGATGCTGGGGAGCGTGAAAAATCTGCTCAACGCTGCCGGTTTCTACCGCCTCGCCCTGATACATCACCAGCACGCGGTCGGCAATATCCGCCACAACGCCCATATCGTGGGTAATAAAGATCACTCCCATCGACATATCCTGCTGCAACACTTTTATCAGTTGCAGGATCTGCGCCTGAATGGTGACATCCAGCGCGGTTGTCGGCTCATCAGCAATTAAAACCGCAGGGCGACACGACAGTGCCATGGCGATCATCACCCGCTGGCGCATACCGCCGGAAAGCTGGTGTGGATAACGCGATAAAATCGCCTTCGCCTCGGGGATACGCACCTGATCGAGCATTCGCTTCGCTTCTACCATCGCCTCTTCGTGACTGGCCCCCTGGTGCAAGCGGATAGACTCGGCAATTTGCTCGCCCACGGTAAACACCGGATTAAGCGATGTCATAGGCTCCTGGAAGATCATCGCGATATCCGCACCGCGCACGTGACGCATTTGTGATGCGCTCTGTTCACCCAGCTCAATAACCTGTCGATTACGGCGTCGGAGGAGCATTTCATCGCAGCTCACCTCGCCGCCGGACTGTTCAATCAGACGCATCAGCGACAAGGCGGTCACCGACTTACCAGAACCAGACTCACCGACTATCGCCAGCGTTTCGCCACGCTTCAGGCGAAATGACAGATTGCGCACTGCGCTGACACGCTGCTGCTCCTGTTCAAAGGCAATATTCAGATTGCTGACTGCCAGCACATCGCTGGCATCAAGCTCATCACTGTGTGGCAACGCTATCTCCTTTTTCCCGATAAATACCGGTGGTTGGCGTATCACCTGCGTATCCCCAGGCGCGGTACATGCCTTCGCTGTTAAACGGCAAAGCGACATTGCCCTCATGATCGATAGCAATTAAACCGCCGCTGCCGCCAAGCGCCGGTAATTTTTCCATCACTACGCGTTCACACGCTTCGGATAAACTCAGACCGCCGTAGTCCATCAACGCCGCAATGTCATAGGCCGCCAAAGCACGAATAAAGACTTCTCCGGTTCCGGTGCAGGAGACTGCCACACTTGCATTATTGGCATAACAGCCTGCGCCAACCAACGGACTGTCACCCACCCGCCCCGGTAATTTATTGGTCATCCCACCGGTGGATGTTGCTGCCGCCAGATTGCCAAACATATCTAACGCGACCGCACCCACGGTACCCATTTTGTTGTTTTCATCCAGCGGGCTCGCGCTATGGTCCAGCACCGTTTCACCCGCTGTTCGCGCCGCCAGAAGTTGAGCGTAGCGTTCTGGCGTCGAGAAAATATCCGCTGATACGCGCTCCATGCCCTGCGCAATGGCAAAGTTTTCAGCCCCTTGACCTATCATCATGACGTGTGGGCTGTGTTCCATTACCAGGCGAGCCGCGAGAATCGGGTTTCGCAGATGGCTGACTCCGGCGACGGCGCCTGCGTTCAGCGTGTTACCATCCATCACGCAGGCATCAAGTTCATGGGTTTCATCACGCGTATACACCGCGCCAATTCCGGCATTAAACAATGGACACTCTTCCAGCAGGCGCACGGCCTCGGTAACGACATCCAGTGCGCTACGACCGTCTTCAAGCATCCGTTGGCCGGTTTCAACGATATCCGACAGCGCCTGTATATAACGCAACTCTTGCTCCTGGCTCAGCTGCGAACGGGTGATAGCCCCTGCGCCGCCGTGAATTGCAATGACTGCTTTACCCATTTTATTCGTCCATTAGGTGGCAGGTACCGGGGTTATAAATATCAGAATTTCTGTGACTTATTGATTCGATTTTTGAATATAGAAAGATGCAGACGTCATGTAAAGGTTAAGGCCCGTACCTCACACCCCATCCCATCAGGTTATTTAAATGAGTTAATCAGAAAGGGGAGCTTCCAACATCGTTGAATATATTATTCAAGCCGAACGGCAATCTGTTTTTTTGCATAAAACACAAAGCGTTCAACAGACGGCATAGACGCAGCCCAGTTCTTTTTAGTTAACCCCAGGTATTCCGCACGCGCGGCTTGCAGCGTGTCAGCATACTCAACGGGTAATTGCGGTATAAGCCAGGAGGCGCCTTCATCTCTTTGCCGGGTATTAAGTGGCTGCCTATTGGTAACCAGTAAATCGATATCGCTTTGGGGTTTTAAGCCACCTTCAACAGCAGAGCCATACAAATGAACAGCAACCAGATCGCCCTCGATAATCCGCGCAATCAGTGCACTGGCGGCATTCACCTGTCGTCGAATTGAATCCGGGATAGTCGCAGACATTTAGCCTCCTTGAGAAAAGCAGAAATCATGAGTCTATACTGCATTTTTCCTGTAGCGCTATTCTCTGGCAGAAAACCTGTATCAGATCTGATCCTAAGCCTGAGGTAGCATACTGTCCGCGTCCATTTTCTGACATAATGAGCGGATTCGATTTTGCCCCGCAGGAGTCTTCTCATGGAATTTACCGCCGGACTGATGCCGCTTGAAACGGCTCTTTCTCAGATGCTTTCGCGTATTACCCCACTCACCGCCGTCGAAACGCTGCCGCTGGTTCAATGCTTTGGCCGCATTCTGGCCACCGACGTCGTCTCCCCGATTGATGTGCCGGGATTCGATAACTCGGCAATGGATGGCTATGCGGTGCGATTAGCCGATTTACAATCAGACAAGCCTCTTGCGGTGGCTGGCAAAGCCTTTGCTGGACAGCCATTCCACGGCGAGTGGCCTGCGGGAACCTGCATCCGTATTATGACCGGAGCCCCGGTGCCTGCCGGTTGTGAAGCCGTGGTAATGCAGGAGCAAACGGAACAAACTGACGACGGTGTGCGTTTTACCGCCGACGTCCGCAGCGGACAAAATATTCGTCTGCGCGGTGAAGATATTGCCAACGGCGCGGTGGTATTCCCTACCGGAACTCGTCTGACAACCGCCGAGCTTCCCGTGCTGGCTTCGCTCGGTATTGCCGAGGTCCCCGTTGTGCGTAAAGTCCGCGTGGCGTTGTTCTCCACCGGTGATGAGCTGCAACTGCCGGGTCAGCCGCTGGGTGACGGGCAGATTTATGACACAAACCGTCTGACCGTTCACCTGATGCTGCAGCAGTTGGGCTGCGAGGTGATCAACTTAGGAATTATTCGCGACGATCCCAACGCGCTGCGGGCCGCATTTATCGAAGCCGACAGCCAGGCCGACGTCGTCATCAGCTCTGGTGGCGTTTCGGTAGGCGAAGCGGATTACACCAAAACCATTCTGGAAGAACTGGGAGAAATTGCCTTCTGGAAGCTGGCCATCAAACCCGGTAAACCGTTCGCCTTTGGTAAACTGAGCAACAGCTGGTTTTGCGGCCTGCCGGGTAACCCGGTGTCTGCTGCCCTCACCTTTTATCAACTGGTACAACCGCTGCTGGCGAAACTCAGCGGCAACACCGCCTGTGGGTTGCCTCCGCGCCAGCGCGTGCGCACCGCTTCACGCCTGAAGAAAACGCCAGGGCGTCTGGATTTTCAGCGTGGTGTATTGCAGCGTACCGCGGAAGGCGAACAGGAAGTCACTACCACCGGGCACCAGGGCTCGCATATTTTTAGCTCCTTTAGCCAGGGCAACTGCTTTATTGTGCTGGAGCGCGATCGCGGTAACGTTGAGGTCGGAGAATGGGTTGAAGTTGAGCTATTTAACGCACTGTTTGGAGGCCTGTAATGGCAGAACTCAGCGACCAGGAGATGATGCGCTATAACCGGCAAATCATTCTGCGCGGCTTCGATTTCGAAGGTCAGGAAGCGCTCAAAGATGCGCGGGTACTGGTCATTGGTCTGGGGGGACTGGGATGTGCTGCAACCCAGTACCTTGCTGGTGCTGGCGTCGGGCATTTAACCCTGCTCGACTTTGACACGGTATCCGTGTCAAACCTCCAACGCCAGACGCTGCACAGCGATGCAACCGTAGGGCAACCAAAAGTGATATCCGCCCGTGACGCGCTAACGCGGATTAACCCTTATATCGCCATTACGCCGGTGAATGCGCTGCTGGACGATAGCGAGATTCACGCGCTTATTGCCGAACACGATTTGGTGCTGGACTGTACGGATAACGTCAGCATCCGCAATCAGCTGAATGCCGGATGCTATGCCGCCAGAGTTCCGCTGGTTTCCGGTGCAGCAATTCGCATGGAAGGGCAAATTACCGTCTTTACGTATCAGGAAGGCGAGCCCTGCTACCGTTGCCTGAGCCGTCTGTTCGGTGAAAACGCCCTGACCTGCGTAGAAGCCGGAGTGATGGCCCCGCTGATCGGCGTGATCGGCTCGTTACAGGCAATGGAAGCCATTAAGCTGCTGGCAAACTACGGTAAACCGGCATCCGGAAAAATCGTCATGTACGATGCCATGACCTGCCAGTTTCGCGAAATGAAGCTGATGTGTAATCCGGGGTGCGAGGTCTGCGGGCAATAAACGAAAGCCCCGGCGGCGTTTGTTATCCGGGGCTGAATTAATATACGTTCAATACGTCAGTGATTTAACGTCATCTTCAGAAAGCCCAGTAATCCTCACGATGACCGCCCGTGGGAGACCATCGTCCAGCATTGAGTGAGCAATGCGTAACGCTTCCTCGCGGCGGCCTTCAACCAAGCCTTTTTGCATGCCTTCCCGCATCCCCTTTCGCTGTCCTGCCCTACGTATTTTTTCCACAATATTCATTGTACTCTCCTTGTGTTCGGGTACCCGCTGCGCCAGCTTGCGCATAAATCGTCCAAAGCGCGGTTTGTGACCGTGCTGGATTAGCAGGTAATTAAACAGCGCTTTTAGCTGGCTGTCATTAGCGCTTCCGGTAACCAACAGCGCGGCCAGCTTGTCCACCAACCCCATCAAATCGCGCTGACGAATATGCTTTTGAATCAGTTCCAGAAGAGCAATGCGTCGGTGCTGCATAATTTCTTCATCTGGAACAACGGTAATATCTACCAGCGGAAAAGCTGACAGGTAGAGCTGACGTGCAAGTGTTGGATTATCAAACTCATCCAGCCAGCATAGAGAGAAGGGATAAGGTGTATCGATTCCGTGATAAAACAGCATCGGCACAACTAAAGGTAACGTATTATGCCCGGCGTCGAGGTGACTTTGCATTGCCGCTATCGCATAACGCATCAGGCGAAATGCCATATGAACATCCGGGCGGCTTTGATGTTCGATTACGACATAAATATAGCCGTGCCCTTCACTGGTTTTCATCGACCAAAGTACATCGGAATAATATGCACGTAAGTTATCCTCGATAAAACTGGTCGGTTGCAGCTTTAATGTCGAAAAATCGCACAGCGTTCGTAGCGTGGAGGGAAGATGGATTTCAATGAAATAGCGCGCCGTTTCCGGGTATTTTAAAAACGTTTTAAATAGCGCATCGTGCGGCGTGGATGTGGGTGATTTTTTCATGGCGGTCCGTCACCTGATTAACATGATGACACGACTGTACCTGCCATGATGACGGGTCGCATGCCGACTTTGTCGGTTTTACGAGAGGGATTCGCAGATAAAAGCGTACAACTGCAACACATTCATTTTGACGGAAACATGTACGCAATAATGCCGGGACTACATCCCGGCACTCTCGTTTAAATAGACGTGCGACCGAATGCGCTCTGCCAGTCGTGCTCAAACTTCGCGACGGCAGCATCAACTGCCGGGGAGCTAATCATCTGCTGAGCAACGTCCAGCGGTAGCGTGATGGACTCGCAGCCTGCCAGCAGGCAATCCAGCGCCTGACGCGGCGTTTTAAAACTGGCTGCCAGTACTTTGGCGTGCGGGGCATGCATTTTCAGTAACGTCTGCAGGTCGGTCACCGTCTGAATGCCATCCCCTCCTTGCGCATCCACGCGGTTAATGTATGGCGCAACATATTCCGCACCTGCCAGTGCAGCCAATAACCCTTGAGCTGCACCGTATACCGCAGTACCCAACGTCGGGATCCCTTCTTCTTTCAGCAATTTTATAGCCGCCAGACCTTCTGCTGTTACCGGCACTTTGACCACGATATCAGCAATGATTGCCCGCAGCTTACGCGCATCGCTAACCATCCCTTCGGCGGTGGTCGCCATCACCTGAGCAAACAGACGGCCTTGTCCTCCCATCGCTTCCTGCAGTTGCGGCAGTAGTACTTCCAGCGTCTGATTCCCCGCCGCCACAATACTCGGGTTAGTGGTCACCCCTGCCAGCGGGAAAATGCGCGCCAGAGCTTTTACCGCATCAACGTCAGACGTATCTAAATAGAGTTCCATAACCTTTCCTCAAACGAATAATTAGCATGAATAAAAGGTAGCACGGCGAAACCTCACGGTTAGTTGACGCACGTCAATATAACTTTCATTCGAAAGTAATTTAATCTTTATACGAAAGAAAAGAGGTCGCTTATGATTTTCAATATCCAGCGCTATTCCACGCATGATGGTCCCGGGATCCGTACTGTGGTGTTCCTTAAGGGATGCTCCCTGGGCTGTCGGTGGTGCCAGAATCCGGAAAGTCGCGCCCGTACGCAGGATCTGCTCTATGACGCACGCCTGTGCCTTGATGGTTGCGATCTTTGTGCTCAGGCAGCACCCGCAGTAATTGAGCGGGCACTAAGCGGGTTGCTGATTCATCGCGAAAAACTGACCGATGACGATCTGACGGCGCTGACCCACTGCTGTCCAACGCAGGCACTAACCGTCTGTGGAGAGGTAAAAAGCGTGGACGAAATCATGGCGACCGTATTGCGTGATAAACCGTTTTACGATCGCAGCGGAGGGGGCCTAACCCTGTCCGGTGGCGAACCGTTTATGCAGCCAGAGCTGGCGGCTTCTTTGCTCAAAGCCAGCCACGACGCCGGCATTCATACCGCAGTGGAAACCTGCCTGCATGTCCCGTGGAAGTATATTGAACCATCATTATCTGACGTCGATCTGTTTCTGGCCGATCTAAAACACGTGGCGGATGCGCCGTTTAAACAGTGGACCGATGGCAGCGCCTCTCGTGTGCTGGAAAATCTAAAAAAACTGGCCGCAGCTGGTAAAAAAATGATTATCCGCGTACCGCTGATTCAGGGGTTCAACGCTGACGAAGCCGCCATCCAGGCTATTACCGATTTTGCTGCCGACGAGCTTCACGTCGGGGAGATTCATTTTTTGCCCTACCACACCCTAGGTATCAACAAGTACCACTTACTCAGTCAACCCTACAACGCACCGGATAAACCGCTTGATGCGCCTGCACTGCTCGAATTTGCCCAGCAGTATGCCAGCCTTAAAGGTTTAACCGCGACCCTACGAGGATAATCGCCATGACCACTCTGAAACTGGACACACTCAGCGATCGTATCAAAGCGCATAAAACAGCCCTGATCCATATCGTGAAACCGCCGGTTTGTACCGAGCGCGCCCAGCACTATACCGAGATGTATCAGCAACATCTGGATAAGCCGATCCCGGTACGCCGCGCGCTGGCGCTGGCCCATCATCTGGCGGAACGCACCATCTGGATCAAGCATGACGAACTGATTATCGGTAACCAGGCAAGCGAAGTGCGCGCCGCGCCGATCTTCCCGGAATACACCGTCTCCTGGATTGAAAAAGAGATCGACGACCTCGCCGACAGACCGGGCGCAGGCTTTGCGGTAAGCGAAGAGAATAAACGCGTATTACACGAGGTGTGTCCGTGGTGGCGTGGTCAGACCGTGCAGGATCGCTGCTACGGGATGTTCACTGACGAGCAGAAAGGGTTGCTGGAAACCGGCATTATCAAAGCCGAAGGTAATATGACCTCCGGCGACGCACACCTGGCGGTGAACTTCCCGCTACTACTGGAAAAAGGTCTCGACGGCCTGCGCCACAAAGTCGATGAACGTCGCTCCCGCATCAATCTGACGTGTCTGGACGATCTCCACGGCGATCAGTTCCTAAAAGCGATTGATATCGTGCTGGAAGCCGTCACTTTACACATTGAGCGCTTTGCCGCGCTGGCGCGTAAAATGGCATCCACAGAAACGCGCACCAGCCGTCGTGATGAACTGCTGACCATGGCGGAAAACTGTGATGTGATTGCCCATGAGCCACCAAAAACATTCTGGCAGGCGTTGCAGTTGTGCTATTTCATCCAGTTGATTCTGCAAATTGAATCTAACGGTCACTCAGTATCGTTTGGCCGTATGGATCAGTACCTCTACCCGTTCTACCGTCGTGACGTAGAACTGAATCAGAGCCTCGATCGTGAGCACGCCATTGAGCTGTTGCACAGCTGCTGGCTGAAACTGCTGGAAGTGAACAAAATCCGTTCTGGCTCCCATTCGAAAGCCTCAGCGGGCAGCCCGCTGTATCAGAACGTAACCATAGGTGGCCAGAACCTAGTTAGCGGTCAGGCGATGGATGCCGTCAACCCGCTCTCCTACGCCATTCTGGAGTCCTGTGGCCACTTGCGTTCTACTCAGCCGAACCTCAGTGTGCGTTATCACGCGGGGATGAGTAATGACTTCCTTGATGCCTGCGTGCAGGTGATCCGCTGCGGCTTCGGGATGCCAGCCTTTAACAACGATGAAATCGTCATTCCGGAATTCATTAAGCTGGGCATTGAACCGCAAGACGCCTATGACTATGCAGCTATTGGTTGCATCGAAACCGCCGTTGGCGGCAAATGGGGCTACCGCTGCACCGGCATGAGCTTTATTAACTTTGCCCGCGTGATGCTGGCGGCGCTGGAAGGCGGACGCGATGCCACCAGCGGCAAAGTCTTCCTGCCGCAGGAAAAAGCGCTCTCAGCTGGCAACTTCAACAATTTCGATGAAGTGATGGATGCCTGGGATACACAGATTCGCTACTACACGCGTAAATCCATTGAAATCGAGTATGTCGTTGACACCATGCTGGAAGAGAACGTACACGATATTCTGTGCTCCGCGCTGGTAGACGACTGTATCGAACGCGCGAAAAGCATTAAGCAAGGCGGCGCGAAGTATGACTGGGTATCAGGTTTGCAGGTGGGTATCGCCAACCTCGGCAACAGCCTGGCAGCAGTGAAGAAACTGGTCTTTGAACAGGGCGCTATCGGTCAACAACAACTGGCCGCCGCGCTGGCCGATGATTTTGACGGTCTGACCCATGAGCAGTTACGCCAACGACTAATCAACGGCGCACCGAAATATGGCAACGATGACGATAGCGTTGATACGCTGCTGGCCCGCGCTTATCAGACTTATATCGATGAACTGAAACAGTATCATAATCCGCGTTACGGGCGTGGCCCGGTTGGCGGCAATTACTACGCCGGGACCTCGTCTATTTCTGCAAACGTGCCGTTTGGCGCAGCAACGATGGCAACACCGGATGGCCGTAAAGCACACACTCCACTGGCAGAAGGCGCAAGCCCGGCTTCCGGTACGGACCATCTCGGCCCAACTGCGGTAATTGGCTCGGTGGGTAAACTGCCGACCGGTTCGATTCTCGGTGGCGTGCTATTAAATCAGAAGCTGAACCCGGCCACGCTGGAAAATGAGTCTGACAAACAAAAGCTGATGATTCTGCTGCGTACCTTCTTTGAAGAGCACAAAGGTTGGCATATTCAGTACAACATCGTTTCTCGTGAAACGCTGCTGGAAGCCAAAAAACACCCGGATCAGTACCGTGACCTGGTGGTGCGTGTAGCAGGTTATTCCGCCTTCTTCACCGCTCTCTCACCGGATGCTCAGGACGATATCATCGCGCGCACTGAACATATGCTGTAACCCTCCCGCCCGGTGGCGCTGCGCTTACCGGGCTTACATACTCCCCCTTTAGCCGGGTAAGGAGAAGTTGCCACCTGGCGTTTTACTTTCATTCGAAATTAAATTTGTGCTTTAGCTCACATTGTTATTAAAATGTTTCTGGTCGCAGTTATGAGCCAGGAGCATATATGACCATCAAAGTTATCGTCACAGACATGGACGGAACTTTTCTCGACGACGCCAAGCAATACGATCGTGCACGCTTTATGGCGCAGTATCAGGAACTGAAGAAACGAGATATTGAATTTGTCGTGGCAAGCGGCAACCAGTATTACCAGTTGATCTCCTTTTTCCCGCAGCTCAAAGATGAGATCTCTTTTGTCGCCGAGAACGGGGCGCTGGTGTTTGAACATGGCAAACAGCTGTTTCACGGCGAGCTTACGCGCCACGAATCACGCATTGTCATTGGCGAACTGCTCAAAGATAAGCAACTCAACTTTGTGGCCTGTGGACTGCAAAGCGCCTACGTGAGCGAAAATGCCCCAGAGTCCTTTGTCGGTTTGATGTCAAAACACTACCACCGCCTGAAACCCGTCAAGGATTATCAGGATATCGACGATGTGCTGTTCAAGTTCTCGCTGAATTTACCGGACCAACAGATCCCGCTGGTTATCGATCACCTTCATTCTGCTCTCGACGGCATTATGAAGCCCGTCACCAGCGGCTTTGGGTTTATCGACCTGATCATTCCAGGCTTACATAAAGCCAACGGGATCAGCCGTCTGCTAAAACGCTGGAACCTGTCACCGCAAAACGTGGTCGCCATTGGCGACAGTGGCAATGACGCGGAAATGCTGAAGATGGCGCACTACTCTTTCGCCATGGCCAATGCGGCAGAGAGCATCAAAGCGATTGCCCGCTATCAGACCGATGACAATAACCATCAAGGCGCGCTGAACGTAATTCAGGCAGTGCTGGATAACACTTCACCTTTTAACGTCTGATCCTGCCAACCGGGGTATCCCTCATCCCGGTTTTCACTCTTTTTCTATTTTGCTCACACCAGCAGGTTTTTAAACTTGCATTAACTAACTTTTAACTTATATTGTCACTTGCAATTAAATTTAGTTTCGAATGAAAGTTAATGCGAGGTGGTTATGGCTTTTACTTTTACCAGCGACACGTTGCCCGCCGATCACAAAGCGGCAATCCGTCAGATGAAACAGCAACTGCGGGCACAGCTTGGGGATGTTCAGTTGATCTTCAATCAACTGAGCGATGCCATTGCCACCCGCGTGGCGGAAATCAACGCTCTCAAAGCGCAAGGCTCCCCGGTATGGCCTGTGTTGTCCTATGCGGATATCAAAGCGGGTCGCGTGAGTGCAGAGCAGCGTGAAGAAATTAAGCGTCGCGGATGCGCAGTCATTAAAGGGCATTTCCCCCGCGAACAGGCGCTGGCATGGGATCAGTCGATGCTTGATTACCTGGATCGCAACCATTTTGATGACGTCTACAAAGGGCCAGGCGATAACTTCTTCGGCACCCTGAGCGCATCGCGACCTGAAATCTACCCCATTTACTGGTCCCAGGCGCAGATGCAGGCCCGCCAAAGTGAAGAAATGGCCAATGCCCAGTCGTTCCTCAATCGTCTTTGGACATTTTCAAGCGAAGGTAAACAATGGTTTAACCCGGATGTCAGCGTTATCTACCCTGACCGTATACGCCGCCGTCCGCCGGGAACCACCTCCAAAGGGCTGGGCGCGCATACGGATTCCGGCGCGCTGGAACGCTGGCTGCTGCCTGCGTATCAGCAGGTATTTGCTCATGTTTTCAATGGCAAGCTGGCAGATTACGATCCGTGGCAGGCTGCGCATCGCACCGAAGTAGAAGAGTACACGGTGGATAACACCACCAAATGTTCAGTGTTCCGTACCTTCCAGGGCTGGACTGCGTTGTCCGATATGCTGCCAGGACAGGGATTGTTGCACGTGGTTCCGATTCCTGAAGCGATGGCGTATGTGCTGTTACGCCCATTGCTTGGCGATGTGCCGGAAGATGAGCTTTGCGGCGTAGCGCCCGGCAGAGTCCTGCCGATTTCTGCGCAATGGCATCCGTTGCTGATTGAAGCGTTAACCAGCATTCCACAACTGGACGCCGGAGACTCCGTGTGGTGGCATTGCGATGTGATTCACTCCGTCGCGCCTGTAGAAAATCAGCAGGGCTGGGGTAACGTTATGTATATCCCTGCCGCCCCGATGTGCGAAAAAAATCTGGCCTACGCCCACAAAGTGAAAGCTGCGCTGGAAAAAGGCGCATCGCCGGGTGATTTCCCGCGAGAGGATTATGAAACTAACTGGGAAGGACGCTTCACGCTGGAGGATTTGAATATCCACGGTAAACGCGCGCTGGGGATTATTTAATATGTAGCTTACGCAATTTTCCCTAAATATTTCGCGTTACAGGAAGGCGACCAGCCTGTAAATCCCCGGAAGCTTACATAAGTAAGTGACCGGGGTGAACAGGTGCAGCCAACACACCTGTAACACGAAAGACGACGGGTAAATTAACCGTCAATACCTTTACTACGCAGGTAATCTTCGTAGTTGCCGGTGAAGTCGATCACGCGTTCCGGCGTAATCTCAATCACGCGGGTCGCCAGGGAACTGACGAACTCACGGTCGTGAGAAACAAAGATCAACGTGCCCTGATACATTTCCAGCGCCATGTTCAGCGACTCGATAGATTCCATATCCAGGTGGTTGGTCGGTTCATCCATGACCAGGATATTCGGTTTCTGCATCATCAGCTTACCGAACAGCATGCGTCCTTTTTCACCACCGGAGAGCACTTTGGCAGGTTTCTTGATATCGTCCTGGCTGAACAGCAGACGGCCAAGGAAGCTGCGCACAACCTGCTCATCATCGCCTTCTTGTTTCCACTGGCTCATCCATTCGAAGACGGTCAGATCGTTTTCAAACTCGTATTCATGATCCTGCGCGTAGTAACCCACCTGGGCGTTTTCAGACCACTTAACGGTACCGTTGTCCGGCTGCAAATCGCCAACCAACGTTTTCAGCATGGTGGATTTACCCACGCCGTTGGCACCAATGATGGCAACCTTCTCCCCTACTTCCAGCAGCAGGTTGAAGTTTTTAAACAGCGGACCTTCATCAAAACCTTTCGCCAGCGCTTCCACTTCCAGCGCGTTACGGAACAGTTTCTTATCCTGTTCGAAGCGGATGAACGGGTTCTGACGGCTGGACGCTTTCACTTCGTCGAGCTTGATCTTATCAATCTGACGCGCACGAGAGGTCGCCTGTCGAGATTTAGACGCGTTGGCGCTAAAGCGGCTGACGAAGGATTGCAGATCGGCAATCTGTGCTTTCTTCTTGGCGTTATCGGCCAGCAGACGTTCACGCGCCTGGGTTGCCGCCGTCATGTATTCGTCGTAGTTACCCGGATAAACACGCAGTTCGCCATAGTCCAGATCCGCCATGTGTGTACAGACCATGTTCAGGAAGTGACGGTCGTGCGAAATGATGATCATGGTGCTGTCACGCTCGTTCAGCGTCTGCTCCAGCCAGCGAATGGTGTCGATATCCAGGTTGTTCGTTGGTTCGTCGAGCAGCAGAATGTCCGGGTTAGAGAACAGCGCCTGCGCCAGAAGCACACGCAGCTTCCAGCCGGGCGCGACTTCGCTCATCGGGCCGTAATGCTGTTCTACCGGAATACCTACGCCCAGCAGCAGTTCACCCGCACGCGCTTCCGCAGAGTAGCCGTCCATTTCGCCATACTGAACTTCGAGATCAGCAACTTTATAGCCGTCTTCTTCGCTCATCTCAGCCAGGGCGTAAATGCGATCGCGCTCCTGCTTCACTTCCCACAGTTCAGCGTGACCCATGATCACGGTGTCAAGCACGGTGAATTCTTCAAAGGCGAATTGATCCTGACGCAGCTTACCGATGCGTTCATTCGGATCGAGGGAAACGTTGCCCAGCGTCGGTTCGAGGTCGCCGCCGAGAATTTTCATAAAAGTGGATTTACCGCTACCGTTCGCGCCAATCAGGCCGTAACGGTTGCCGCCGCCAAATTTGACGGAAATATTTTCAAACAGCGGCTTACTGCCGAACTGCATAGTGACGTTGCTGGAAACTAACACTGGCGTATCCTGAAAGAGAAAGAAATATGTGACAAACCGCTTATTATGCCATAAGTCTGCAAGAAGATCGCGTCTTCATGCGGAAGGGATAAAGTGAAACCAAAAGGAAAAAAATGTGATTTAGTACACATCCGAATTCCTTGTTGCTCAGATTGCACATATAATGCGTGCCCAACACTACATAAATCTCAACCCACTAGCCTGCCTGGCACTGAATCTCGCATACATGAACATGAATATGAAATTAACAACGCTTTTCGCGGCGGCACTCGCAATAGTTGGTTTTTGTAACACCGCTTCTGCCGTCACGTACCCGCTGCCGACCGATGGCAGCCGTTTGATTGGCCAAAACCAGGTCATTACTATTCCTGAAGGCAACACCCAACCGCTGGAGTATTTTGCGGCGGAGTATCAGATGGGTCTGTCTAACATGCTGGAAGCCAACCCGGGCGTGGATACCTTCCTGCCGAAAGGCGGCACCGTGCTGAACATTCCTCAGCAGTTGATCCTGCCGGATACCGTGCATGAAGGTATTGTTATCAACAGCGCTGAAATGCGTCTGTACTACTACCCGAAAGGCACCAACACCGTAATTGTTCTGCCGATCGGTATCGGCCAGTTGGGCAAAGACACGCCAATCAACTGGACCACCAAAGTAGAACGTAAAAAAGCAGGCCCAACCTGGACGCCAACGGCGAAAATGCATGCGGAATACCGCGCTGCAGGCGAGCCGCTGCCAGCCGTTGTTCCGGCTGGTCCGGATAACCCGATGGGACTGTACGCGCTGTATATCGGTCGCCTGTATGCTATCCACGGTACCAATGCTAACTTCGGCGTCGGCTTACGTGTCAGCCACGGTTGCGTACGTCTGCGTAACGACGACATCAAATTCTTGTTTGAAAATGTGCCGGTCGGCACCCGTGTACAGTTTATTGATGAGCCAGTAAAAGCCACTACCGAACCAGACGGCAGCCGTTACATCGAAGTACATAACCCGCTGTCTACGACTGAAGCACAGTTCGAAGGCGGGGAAATTGTACCGATTACCCTGACCAAGAGCATTACCAGCATCACCGGTCAGCCTGACGTCGATCAGGCCGTCGTTGAGCAGGCAGTACAGAACCGTTCTGGTATGCCGGTTCGCCTGAACTAAGCACATACCTGAAACGAAAAAGGCGGATGAATCATCCGCCTTTTTTATCGCCTCTGCGTCGCTATGACATCATCAGCAACAAACCATATCCCACCAGCGCCGCCCATATCAGCATCGGTACCGAATACCAATGAAAACGCCACCAGATCCGACGGTCGTTCGCCATCCGTAACGCAATGAGATTCGCCAGCGATCCCGGCAACAGCCCAAAGCCGCCCACATTGACCGCCCAGGCCAGAAGCAGCGTTGGCGGGACGTAGTTCAGCAGCAAAATCGTACTGGGCACATTACTGATAAACTGCGACAGGCCAATGGCGGTCAGCCAAAGCCCCGGCGCTGAAAGCGCGCCAATCTGGTGGGTTATCCCCTGCAGGGCCGGAAGCTGCGTCAGCAAGTGCACATCAATGAACATCGCCATAAACACCAACAGCAGCGTCCAGTCTACGCAGAGGATCACGCGGCGAGCCAGCACCATGAACCCCGCCGCCACAATCGCCAGACCCCACAGCTCTTGTTTTAACTCCAGTGCTACAAGGAAGATGATGTACAACACCAGACAGCCCCACACCAGACGCGGTAGCCAGTCAGGTGCGCGCGTACCGGTATGATAGTGCAACGCTTTATTCGGGAAACTGAACCAGCACAGCACCACCAGCGTCAGCATCATGGCCCCCGCAAGCGGCGCCATTTGCCAGGTAAACGCGGTAAACGATAAGCCTGAGCGTCCCCACATCAGAATGTTTTGTGGATTGCCTATTGGCGTTAGCAACGATCCGGCGTTAACCGCCAGCGCCTCAAAGATAATCAGGCGATTCACCGGAATAGCGCACAATTTTTTCAGAGTGATGGTCAGCGGAACAACAATAAACAGCGCAACATCGTTGGTCAGAAACGTCGACAACAACGCCGCTGCCAGCACCATAAATATCGCCAGCTGGCGCTCTGTTTTGAAACGGCGGGTCATCTTGCGCCCTAACACATCGAAGTAACCGCTTAGCTCCACGCCTTTGGTCAGTAACATCAGGCCACTAAGCGTGATAATTGTGTGCCAGTCAATCGCTCCCGGCCACGACCGGGGGGTAAATGGCGTGAACAGGCTCAGTACAACCCCAACGATGATTAACAGCTGGAAAAAACGATCGCGCTGTAAGGCGCGTAATAAAGGAAAACTCATTCAGAGCCTGTTCCTTGCTGTTGCGTAAACCGGCTAAAAGCCTCCAGCGTTTCCTTACTGACGTGATGCTCCATCCCCTCCGCGTCGCGACGGGCAATTTCCGGACTGATACCTAACATCAACAGGAAATTCTCCACAATCTGATGACGCTCCCGACTTTCCTGAGCCAGTCGTTCACCTTCTGCGGTTAAAAACACGCCTCGCCAGGGGATCATTTCAATCAATCCGACTGAAGCAAGACGCTTAAGCATTTTAGCAACCGTCGGCTGGGAAACCCCAAGCCGTGCGGCCATATCCACCTGGCGCGCTTCACCTACCTCAATAATGAGATCGGAAATCAGCTCTACGTAGTCATCAATCAGCTCACGGCGATGCGCCTCCCGAACCTGACGAAACCCTTCAACGTGTTCTTCGACATTCACCAATTGCGTCACTTTTCTTGTTGTTGGCGTACCTGCGCGACGACTCATTCTGCTTCCTCGTTACTGTGACGCGTTAACGGCATCTGATTAGAGAGCGCTCATTGTAAACCAGAGTTGCGCGGGCACAAAAAATTAACGTTTTAGCAATAGCTATATAATATAGCCTGTGCTATATCTGTATATAATAAAGACATCCCTCAAGGACTGATGGGATCGTGAAGTCAGGAGGTTTACATGAATGAATTTAAGAGGTGTATACGCGTGTTTAGCCACTCTCCCTTTAAAGTACGGTTGATGCTGATCTCTATGCTGTGTGACATGATTAACAGCAAACCAGAGAAGGATAAACCTTCAGAAAATTAATGCGGCGTTGCGGTACGCCGCTTCTTTTTCCTGCCGTCATCCGGGTACGGTGGTGGTTTTCGTCCCAATAACCCTTCTTTTTGTCAGTTTTGCCACGTCCCTCGCAAAACAATTTCTTTGTAGTAGTTGACCTTCTCTTGCGCACACTCTATCTTTTCGCAGCCCTGCGTATATTGCGGCTCGCGGATGCGGACCCTATCCCTCTTCTCGCTCTCTCAGGCAGGCAATGACCCTTAGCGCCAGGGTAAGCACATGGCGTTTTTGTAACAGTGGCATATGAATTTAACCCTCAAAGATTCAATCATTGCTCGTAGCCGGGCGATTAGTCCGTGGACTGGCCTCTATTTCTTACAGTCTCTGCTGATCAACCTTGCGCTGGGCTATCCGCTTAGCCTGCTCTATAGCGTTGCTTTCACCTGTATATTGATGCTGCTGTGGCGCAGCGCGCCGCGCGCGCAGAAAGTGCTGATTGGCCTTTGCTCGCTGATTGCGGCAATGTACTTTCCGTTCGGCCAGGCTTACGGCTCGCCGAACTTCAATACCTTGCTGGCGCTGCACTCAACCAATATGGAAGAGTCCACCGAAATCCTGACCATCTTCCCCTGGTACAGTTATCTGGTTGGGGTATTTATTTTCGCCCTCGGCGTTATCGCCGTACGTCGTAAAAAAGATGAACAAAAGCGTGGCTGGAACAAGTTCGACAGCGTTTGTTTGCTGTTCAGCGTTGTCGCATTCTTTGTTACCCCGGTACAAAACCTGGCCTGGGGCGGCGTGTTCAAGCTGAAAGACACTGGCTATCCGGTTTTCCGGTTTGCCAAGGACGTGATCGTCAATAACAACGAAGTGCTCGACGAACAAGAGCGTATGGCGAAGCTGTCGAGCGTGAAAGACAGTTGGACCGTAACCGCCGTGAAGCCGAAGTATCACACCTACGTCGTGGTGATCGGCGAAAGCGCCCGCCGCGATGCGTTAGGCGCGTTTGGCGGTCACTGGGATAACACCCCGTTTGCCAGCTCCGTTAACGGCTACATCTTTGCGGATTACATTGCTGCCAGCGGTTCAACGCAAAAATCACTCGGCCTGACGCTGAATCGGGTGGTCGACAATAAGCCCCAGTTCCAGGATAACTTTGTCACCCTGGCCAACCGAGCAGGTTTCCAGACATGGTGGTTTTCCAATCAGGGACAAATTGGTGAATACGACACGGCCATCGCCAGCATTGCAAAACGCGCTGATGAAGTTCAGTTCCTCAAGAACGGTGACTTCGAAGCGGATAAAAATACCCGTGACGAAGCGCTGTTGAAGATAACCGCTCAGGTGCTGGCAACCGAGCGCACTCAGCCGCAGCTTATTGTACTGCATTTAATGGGCTCACATCCGCAGGCCTGCGACCGTACGCAGGGTAAGTACGAGACTTTCGTCCAGTCAAAAGAGACGTCTTGCTACCTGTACACCATGACGCAAACGGATGACCTACTGCGCCAGCTATACGATCAGCTACGTAATAGCGGTACCAGCTTCTCGATGGTCTATTTCTCCGATCATGGCCTCGCGTTTAAAGAGCGTGGAAAAGAGGTGCAGTACCTGGCGCATGACGATCAGTTCCAGCAGAATTTCCAGGTACCTTTCATGGTGCTGTCGAGCGATGATAAAGCGCATCGGGTGATTAAGGCCCGTCGATCCGCCAATGATTTCCTCAGCTTTTTCTCGCAGTGGACAGGGATTAGCGCAAAAGAAATAACCAACAGCTACCGCTTTATCTCAGAGAAAAAAGCCGGGCCTGTGTACATCACCAACTTTAAGCTGCAGAAGGTGGACTACAACCACCTTGGTACCGACATCTTCGAGACCAAATCTCGTTAACAGCTCATATTGCAGGCAAAAAAAATCCGCCCCGAGAGGCGGATTTTTCATATCACCGAAGTGATTAGAAGCGGTAACCCACGCCAGCGATCCAGGTGCCAACGTCAACGCTACGAATACGGCTCTGCTCGTAGGAGAAGTCCAGAGCAACGTTTTCGATCGGGTTGAACTGCAGACCAGCACCGTAAGAGAAACCGTAGTCGCTGGTGGTGTGGTTGTCAGCCGGGGATGCTGCGTTCTGGAATTTACCGTAACCAACACCCACTACACCGTAGATGCTTGCCCAGTCGTTCAGACGGTAAGCCGGACCAGCAGTGATGCCGTAGTACTGGGTTTTGTTGTAGTCGCCAGAAGCATCGGTACGATCTTTTTCAGTGTAAGTGAAGGAACCGATAACACCCAGCGGGTTGTTGTCCTGCTCGTAGCGATACTTCAGGTTGAAACCGTTCATTTTGTTCGCTGCGCCCTGAGCATCGCTCTGAGCGTAACCACCGGTAACGGTAGAAGTAGCAGCTACAGCAGTACCTGCGGAGAAAGCCAGAACAGCGGCCAGTGCTGAAAGACATGCAATTTTTTTCATAACCACCTCAAATGTGCTTCAAGTAAATCTTAAGTTTTAAATATACCAAAAATTGATGGGAAACTCTTTGCGATTAGCGATGTCTAACGGGGTCTTTCATGTAACAGAACATTTCAGAAATCCGCTATCTCTTTCAATTAACATCACTTTTCTAACGTAAAATGCCATTATTGCGCGCACAATATGGCACATTCATCCAGATTATTCCTAATCACGCAGATTATTAATCCATCATTTTCATGCCATTGTACGGAACTGAGCAATTTTTTTTTCAACGAATACTCAACCGCATGTGTGTATTTCCATTACACTCGCTGTTTTACTTCTATTGACATAATTTGACAGGAGAAAGGATGCCGGGGTCGTCACGAAAAGCGCCAGTCTGGTTGCCTATTTTGGTTTTGCTAATTGCTATGTCCTCCATTCAAAGCGGAGCATCTCTGGCGAAATCGCTGTTCCCGCTCGTCGGCGCGCCGGGCGTTACCGCGTTGCGCCTTGCGTTGGGCACCCTCATCCTTATCGCCTTCTTTAAACCCTGGCGTTTGCGATTCGCCAAAGAACAGCGCCTGCCCCTTCTGTTTTATGGCCTGTCTCTGGGCGGGATGAACTATCTCTTCTATCTGTCAATCCAGACCGTGCCACTGGGAATTGCCGTGGCGCTGGAATTTACCGGCCCGCTGGCGGTAGCGCTGTTTTCATCCCGGCGACCGGTGGATTTCATTTGGGTTGCACTGGCTGTACTCGGACTGTGGTTCCTGCTGCCATTAGGTCAGGACGTTTCTCACGTCGATTTAACCGGTGCTGCGCTAGCGCTGGGGGCTGGTGCCTGCTGGGCCATCTATATTCTTACCGGGCAGCGAGCCGGGGCGGAACACGGTCCGGCAACCGTCGCAGTAGGGTCATTAATTGCAGCACTGGTATTTGTGCCAATCGGCGCGATCCAGGCTGGTGATGCCCTGTGGCATTGGTCCATTCTGCCGTTAGGCCTGGCCATTGCAGTCCTCTCTACTGCACTTCCCTATTCACTGGAGATGATTGCATTGACGCGCCTGCCGACGCGTACTTTCGGTACATTGATGAGTATGGAACCTGCCCTGGCAGCGGTTTCCGGAATGATCTTCCTCGGTGAAACGCTGACGCTTATCCAGACACTCGCTCTGGGTGCCATTATCGTCGCATCAATGGGCTCTACGCTCACTATTCGTAAAGAGCCACAAATAAAACAAGTCGACGTGAATTAACCACGTAATATTCTGCATGGTTTGCATAATCATGCAGAATATCCAATTGTAAATCTGCGTGATAATAATTCTAAAAAATATAATTTTCTCATCCGCATATTTCATTTAATCTCAAAATTAACATAAAAATAACATCCCGCAAGAACACATAATTCAACCAATTGATTTTATTAGATATTTTATATTTACCCCTTCTTCGCTATTAAAGTAATAGGCAACACCGGAAAAAAAAATCCAAATTTAGCGCTATACTTAATTCCGTTGAAGAGTTGGGACATAAATATCAAGAGGATATGAAAATATGAGTACCGCGAAACTGGTAAAAACAAAAGCATCCGCCCTCCTTTATACCCGCAATGATGTGTCTGATAGCGAAAAGAAAGCGACCGTAGAACTGCTGAATCAGCAAGTAATCCAGTTCATTGACCTGTCATTGATCACCAAACAGGCTCACTGGAACATGCGCGGCGCAAACTTCATTGCGGTACATGAAATGCTGGATGGCTTCCGTACAGCCCTGACCGATCACCTCGACACTATGGCTGAACGCGCCGTACAGTTGGGCGGTGTGGCACTGGGCACAACTCAGGTTATTAATAGCAAAACGCCTCTGAAAAGTTACCCGCTGGATATCCATAACGTACAGGACCACTTAAAAGAGCTGGCCGAACGTTATGCCGTAGTTGCAAACAGCGTACGTAAGGCTATTAGCGAAGCAAAAGACGAAGATACCGCGGATATCTTTACCGCAGCCTCTCGCGATCTCGACAAATTCCTGTGGTTTATCGAAGCCAACATTGAGTAACCGCAGACATAAGAATTACCTATATAACCCTCGCTCCGGCGGGGGTTTTGCACATCTATGGTGCATAACATTGATCATTCGTCACTCCAAAGTAAATTATTTGTAATAATCACCTCACACAATCGTTAACGAAAGATTGTTTTATCAACAATTTTTACGCTAAATAGTCATACCGTTTGCACCGTGCCTGGTTCGCACCAAATGAGTGCCCCAAAACAGTGCAGATTACTCGCTTTGCCCTACTTATTGTGCAGAGAAACGAAACACCCTCTTGTTAAAACAATGAGTTGCAAAATTGGCACGATTCTTTCATTAAGCCATATGTTCTCGCAGGGGATCGCCCCGTGGATATAAAAGGAAATCCTATGAAGTCTGTATTAAAAGTTTCACTGGCTGCACTTACCCTGGCTTTTGCGGTGTCCTCCCATGCCGCAGATAAGAAACTGGTTGTCGCAACTGACACCGCGTTTGTACCGTTCGAATTCAAACAGGGTGACAAATACGTTGGATTTGATGTGGATCTGTGGGCTGCTGTCGCCAAAGAACTGAAGCTGGATTATGAACTGAAACCAATGGATTTCAGCGGCATCATCCCGGCTCTGCAAACCAAAAATATCGACCTGGCACTGGCGGGTATCACCATCACCGATGAGCGTAAAAAAGCGATCGACTTCTCTGACGGCTACTACAAAAGCGGTCTGTTAGTGATGGTGAAAGCGAATAACAACGACGTGAAAAGCGTGAAAGATCTGGATGGTAAAGTTGTCGCAGTGAAGAGCGGCACCGGTTCCGTTGATTACGCAAAAGCGAATATCAAAACTAAAGACCTGCGTCAGTTCCCGAACATCGATAACGCGTATATGGAACTGGGCACCAACCGCGCAGACGCCGTGCTGCACGACACACCAAACATTCTTTACTTCATCAAAACAGCTGGCAATGGTCAGTTCAAAGCTGTAGGCGAATCACTGGAAGCCCAGCAGTACGGCATCGCCTTCCCGAAAGGCAGCGACGACCTGCGTGAGAAAGTGAACGGCGCGCTGAAAACGCTGAAAGAGAACGGTACTTACAACGAAATCTACAAAAAATGGTTCGGTACTGAACCTAAATAATAACCTGTAGCGTTGCCCGGTGGCGTGATGCTTACCGGGCCTACGCCTGGATTTTTGAGACCTGTAAGCCGGATAAGCACAGCACATCCGGCAAAACGGGCATTTGAATATTTACACCACGGTAACAGGAACGACATATGCAGTTTGACTGGAGTGCCATCTGGCCCGCCATCCCGCTTTTGATTGAAGGCGCCAAAATGACCCTGTGGATCTCGGTCCTCGGTCTGGCTGGCGGTCTGATAATCGGACTTGCAGCAGGGTTTGCGCGCACTTTCGGCGGTTGGATCGCCAACCACGTAGCGCTGGTGTTTATCGAAGTCATTCGCGGTACGCCAATCGTTGTGCAGGTAATGTTTATTTACTTCGCTCTACCAATGGCATTTAACGATTTACGCATTGACCCCTTTAGCGCCGCCGTTGTCACCATCATGATCAACTCCGGTGCCTATATTGCGGAAATCACCCGCGGTGCGGTGCTCTCAATCCATAAAGGATTCAGCGAAGCCGGACTGGCCCTTGGACTTTCACGCACAGAGACTATTCGCCACGTTATTTTGCCTCTCGCGCTGCGTCGTATGCTGCCGCCGCTGGGCAACCAGTGGATCATCAGCATTAAAGATACCTCGCTGTTTATTGTCATTGGCGTCGCTGAACTGACCCGTCAGGGCCAGGAAATCATTGCCGGTAACTTCCGCGCACTGGAAATCTGGAGCGCCGTTGCGGTGTTCTATCTGATCATTACGCTGGTGCTGAGCTTCATTCTGCGTCGTCTGGAAAGAAGGATGAAAATCCTGTGATTGAATTTAAAAACGTTTCTAAGCACTTTGGTCCAACCCAGGTGCTGCACAATATTGACCTGAACATTCAACAGGGTGAAGTAGTGGTGATTATCGGGCCGTCAGGATCCGGTAAATCTACCCTGCTACGCTGCATTAACAAACTGGAAGAGATAACCTCTGGCGATCTGATCGTCGACGGTCTGAAAGTGAACGATCCGAAGGTAGACGAGCGGTTAATCCGCCAGGAAGCCGGGATGGTATTTCAGCAGTTCTATCTGTTCCCGCATCTGACGGCGCTGGAAAACGTCATGTTCGGACCGCAGCGCGTACGCGGGGCGAATAAAGAACAGGCCGAGAAACTGGCGAAAGAACTGCTGGCGAAAGTGGGTCTGGCCGAGCGCGCCCATCACTACCCTTCTGAGCTGTCCGGCGGTCAACAACAGCGTGTGGCTATCGCCCGTGCGCTGGCGGTGAAGCCGAAAATGATGCTGTTTGATGAGCCAACCTCTGCGCTGGATCCAGAACTGCGCCACGAAGTTCTGAAAGTTATGCAGGATCTGGCGGAAGAAGGGATGACCATGGTGATTGTGACCCACGAAATCGGTTTTGCCGAAAAAGTGGCTTCACGCCTGATTTTCATTGATAAGGGTCGTATTGCCGAAGACGGTAATCCGCAGGCCCTGATTGAAAATCCGCCCAGCCAACGCTTACAGGAATTCTTGCAGCACGTATCCTGATAGCTCTGCCTCCCTTCGCCCGAAGGGAGGTTTTTCACCAGAATCCTCTCATTTCAATTCTCTCCCGCCCTGACATCTATACTTATCCTTTTGTATTTATTTTCTCATGGGAGGAGTCATGCGCGGGATCCTGTTCATCATTGTTTGTCTGTTGAGTCTTCCGACCCAGGCGGTGACAATTCCTGGCGTCACCACGCCAACATCAACCAACGCGCAAACCACAGCGGCGAAAGAGCCGGATATTGAACAGAAAAAAGCGGCTTACGGTGCACTGGCCGATGTGTTGGAAAATGACGCCTCGCGGAAGGAGCTGATCGGTCAGTTACGCAAAGTGGCCACTGCCCCTCCTGCCGAGCCGGTGCCGACCATTGTCCCGCCCACGTTAACGGAAGAAAAAACGGTACTGGAAAACGTCACGGACGTCACCCGCCACTACGGTGAGGCGCTCTCCAGCCGCTTTGCCCAGCTTTATCGCAATATTACCGATGCCCCGCATAAGACCTTTAATCCGCAAACGTTCACCAATGCTCTGACGCATTTTTTAATGCTGGCGGTGTCAGTGTTTGGTTTTTTCTGGCTGATTCGCCTGTGCGCGCTGCCGCTGTATCGCAAAATGGGACAATGGGCACGACGCAAAAACCGCGAACGCAGCAACTGGCTTCAGCTTCCGGCGATGATCGTTGGCGCATTCATTATTGATTTGCTTCTGCTGGCGCTGACATTATTTGTCGGGCAGATACTGAGCGACAAAATGAACGCTGGCAGCCGCACGATCGCCTTTCAGCAAAGCCTGTTTCTCAATGCCTTCGCCCTGATTGAATTCTTCAAGGCCATTTTGCGCCTGATATTTTGCCCAACGGTGGCCGAGCTGCGCCCGTTTAACATTCAGGATGCTGGCGCACGCTACTGGAATCGCCGTTTGAGTTCATTGAGCAGCCTGATTGGCTATGGGCTTATCGTTGCCGTGCCCATTATTTCGAATCAGGTCAATGTGCAGGTCGGCGCGATGGCCAACGTCATCATCATGTTGTGTATCACGCTATGGGCGCTGTACCTGATTTTCAGAAACAAGAAAGAGATAACGCAGCATTTGCTGAATCTGGCGGAAAGATCCCTCGCTTTTTTCAGTCTGTTTATTCGTGCTTTTGCGTTGGTATGGCATTGGCTGGCCAGCGCCTATTTCATTGTGCTGTTTTTCTTTTCGCTGTTTGATCCGGGCAACAGCCTGAAATTCATGATGGGCGCTACGCTGCGCAGCCTGGTAATCATTGGAATTGCCGCCTTTGTTTCCGGCATGTTTTCCCGCTGGATTGCCAAAACTATTACCCTTTCGCCACACACTCAGCGCAGCTATCCGGAACTACAAAAGCGGCTGAATGGCTGGCTGTCGACGGCGTTAAGCGTAGCCAGGATCCTGACGGTGTGCGTTGCGGTGATGCTGCTACTGAATGCCTGGGGACTGTTCGACTTCTGGAACTGGCTGCATTACGGCGCAGGAGAAAAAACAGTGGATATCCTGATCCGTATCGCGCTGATTTTATTCTTCTCCGCCATCGGCTGGACGATTCTCGCCAGCCTGATTGAAAATCGTCTGGCTTCCGATATCCACGGTCGTCCGCTGCCCAGCGCTCGTACCCGCACCCTACTGACACTGTTTCGTAACGCACTGGCGGTGATCATCAGCACGATCACCATCATGATTGTGTTGTCGGAAATCGGCGTCAATATCGCCCCCTTACTGGCCGGGGCCGGGGCGCTGGGGCTGGCTATCTCTTTCGGCTCGCAAACGCTGGTAAAAGATATTATTACCGGGATTTTTATTCAGTTTGAAAATGGCATGAACACCGGCGACCTGGTGACCATTGGCCCACTCACCGGTACGGTTGAACGGATGTCCATCCGTTCTGTGGGCGTGCGTCAGGACACCGGGGCATACCATATTATTCCCTGGTCATCGATAACGACCTTCGCCAACTTTGTGCGGGGAATTGGATCGGTCGTCGCCAATTACGACGTAGACCGCCATGAGGATGCGGATAAAGCGAATCAGGCGTTGAAAGATGCGGTTGCTGCGGTGATGGAAAAAGATGATATTCGCGGGCTGATTATCGGCGAGCCGTCGTTTGCCGGGATTGTAGGATTAACCAATACGGCATTCACACTACGGGTCTCGTTTACCACCTTGCCGCTGAAGCAGTGGACGGTACGTTTTGCGCTCGACAGCCAGGTGAAGAAATACTTCGATCTGGCCAACATACGCGCCCCGGTACAGACGTATCAAGTGTTGCCTGCACCAGGGAATGGCCCAACGTCTGCGGCAAGCGAACCGCTGCCGCCAACCGAGCCAACGCTTTAGCGTTTACGCGCCATAAAACGACGACGCTGATCGTTATCCATAAAGGTCCAGGCAATAAAGCGACTCTGCTTTTGCCCCTGGGCCATCTCTTTCTTGACCACTTTCACCGCGCCCGCATCCGTTAATGCGTGGTACAGCGGAGGTAAGTTCTCGCCGCGCGAAACCAGCGTGGTAAACCACATAACCTGACGCCCAAAAGCCTGGCTTTCGACGATCATTTTTTTGATGAACGCTACTTCGCCGCCTTCACACCACAGCTCCTGCTGTTGTCCGCCAAAGTTCAGCGCATCATCTTTATCTTGCCCCAGATTACGACGTTTACGCTCGCTTCCTGCACGGGCTGAGGCCGCAGAATCATGGAATGGCGGGTTACACAATGTGGCTTCATACTGCTCATTTTTGTGAATGATACCGTTGAAGATTGCCGAAGCATCTTTCTGACGACGCAGACGAATAGCACGGGTTAACCCCGGATTGCCGTTTATGATCGCCTGAGCGCTGTTAAACGCTTCGCTACTGCTCTCACTGCCCGTAAATCGCCAGCCGTATTCATGCACGCCGATCAGCGGATAAATACAGTTTGCCCCTACGCCTATGTCCAGGATGCTCGCATTTGCCGGAATGGTTCCGCTGGTTTCCCCCAACAGGTCGGCCAGATGGTGAATGTAGTCAGCGCGACCAGGAACCGGCGGGCACAGAAAACCGTCCGGAATATCCCAGTTTTTCACCGCATAAAAATGCGCCAGCAGTGCTTTATTGAGCGCCTTTACTGCCTGCGGATTGGCGAAATCAACACTCTGCTCCCCGCCGGGCGTGAGGGTGAGAAATTGCGTCAGCTCTGGGGTAACCTGGCATAAAGTCGCAAGATCATAACGGCCATTGTGGCGGTTGCGTGGGTGTAATCCCGGTTTCTGGGCGGACATAGCATTCTCCTTTTAACAACGGCGTAAGATACCCGCATAACGCCACGTGGTAAACACACACAACAAGGAAATTTGATTTTTTACGCCTGTTTGACGCTTTGCTGATTGTTCGAAAAACAGACAGTTCATCACCAGTTTTTTGCGGTAAATGTCATCCGCTGACGACCTAAACTTATCAGGCACACCTGTTGTTTTTCAGAGGATATCACCATGAAGAAATGCCTCACATTACTTGCCGCTACCGTACTTACCGGCATGACATTTGCCTCCTTTGCTGCGCAGCCATACACCAGCCCAGCTACCGGTCAGCTACAAGCTTCCGGCACAGTATCCGCTACCGGCGCCTCTAACCTGAGCGACCTTGAGGACAAGCTGGCAGAGAAAGCGAAAGAACAAGGGGCAAAAGGCTTTGTTGTTAATTCTGCAGGCGGTAAAAACCAGATGTACGGTACCGCAACTATCTATAAGTAGCCCCCACCTTCTCCCAACTGCATTCGCCCGAATGCAGTTTTCTGCGCGCTGTTCACTTCATTTTCGGCTCAATTTGTAATCAATGTGTTGGCATTTTGAATCCAATGTAAATAAATGTATTTATTTTTGAATTAATGAATGCTAAAACGTCGCACTGATTAGAAATGATTATTAAAATCATTATCAATTACACATTCATTTTCGCGAGACCTGCAGGGTACAACATCCACAGAGATGTCCCTTCGCGTGAGTGAAACCGTCTACTCAAAAAATAATAAGTCATTAATTAAAATGGATAAAAATCGCAACTTGCCGTCCAGTAGTTTTCATTCACTGACTTTTTTTGCCGGTCTGTGCATTGGCCTGTCTCCGGTAGCCCAGGCTTTCGCAGCAGGCGATCAGGACAAAAAACCAGAAGATACTCTGGTCGTTGAAGCGGCCAAACCTTCGCTGTACGCCCCAACACAGTCTGCCGACCCTAAATTCTCCCGCCCGGTGGCGGATACCACCCGCACCATGACGGTGATTTCTGAGCAGGTGATTAAGGATCAAGGCGCAACAAATTTGACCGATGCGCTGAAAAACGTACCGGGCGTTGGCGCGTTTTTCGCTGGTGAAAACGGCAACTCCACTACCGGTGATGCGGTTTATATGCGTGGCGCGGATACTTCGAACAGTATTTATATCGACGGTGTTCGTGATATCGGCAGCGTCACGCGCGATACCTTCAATACCGAACAGGTCGAAGTGATTAAAGGTCCTTCCGGTACCGACTATGGACGTAGCGCACCGACTGGCTCTATCAATATGATCAGCAAACAGCCGCGTACCGACTCAGGAATCGATGCGTCGGCCAGCGTCGGTAGCGCCTGGTTCCGCCGTGGTACGCTGGACATTAACCAGGTTATCGGCGACACCACCGCCGCACGCTTAAACCTGATGGGTGAAAAAACACATGATGCCGGTCGCGACAACGTGAAGAATGAACGTTACGGCGTGGCCCCCTCACTTGCTTTTGGCTTAGGCACCGAGAACCGACTGTATCTGAACTATCTGCACGTTACTCAACACAACACACCGGATGGAGGCATTCCCACCATCGGCCTGCCGGGTTACTCCGCGCCTTCCGCAGGGACGTCTGCACTGAATCATTCAGGAAAAGTTGATACGCATAACTTCTACGGCACCAACTCGGATTACGACGATTCGACGACCGATACCGCGACGATGCGTTTTGAACATGACCTGAACGACAGCACCACGATTCGCAACACCACCCGCTGGTCGCGCATTAAACAGGATTATCTGATGACGGCGGTGATGGGCGGTGCGTCTAATATTACGCAACCCACCAGCAGCGTCGACACCTGGACCTGGTCACGCCTGGCAAATACCAAAGATGTCAGTAACAAAATCCTGACCAACCAGACCAACCTGACCTCAAAGTTTTACACGGGATCCATCGGTCACGACATCAGCACTGGCGTGGAGTTGACGCGCGAAACACAAACCAACTATGGCGTAGCCCCGATTACCCCGCCGCCGGTTAATATTTATCATCCCAACAGCGACGTGAATATCGGCGGATTATCGCGTAACGGCGCCAACGCTAACGGGCAAACCGATACCTTTGGCGTATACGCTTTTGATACGCTACAAATTACCCGTGAGTTTGAGCTGAACGGTGGTATTCGCCTCGACAATTACCGCACTGAATATGACAGCGCCACCGCTTGCGGCGCTTCTGGCCGTGGTGCAGTGGCATGTCCGACAGGCGTCGCCAAAGGTTCCCCGGTCACCACTGTGGATACTGCCAAATCAGGCAATCTGGTGAACTGGAAAGCGGGCGCGCTGTATCACCTGACCGATAACGGCAATGTCTACATTAACTATGCCGTTTCTCAGCAACCGCCGGGCGGCAGCAACTTTGCCCTTGCTCAGGGCGGAAGCGGTAACAGCGCAAACCGTACCGACTTCAAACCGCAGAAAGCGAAAACTAGCGAGATTGGCACCAAATGGGAGGTGCTGGATAAGCGCCTGCTGTTAACCGCCGCAATTTTCCGCACGGATATTGAGAATGAAGTTGAGCAGAACGACGACGGTACCTATTCCCAGTACGGGGAGAAACGCGTTGAAGGCTACGAGCTCTCGGTAGCAGGCAACATCACCCCCGCATGGCAGGTTATTGGGGGTTACACCCAGCAACGCGCCACCATCCACAGCGGCAAAAATGTTGCTCAGGATGGTTCTTCTTCCCTGCCCTATACGCCGGAACATGCGTTCACGCTGTGGAGCCAGTATCAGGCAACCGACGATGTTTCCGTTGGCGCGGGCGCACGCTACGTGGGCAGTATGCATCGCGGTTCGGACGGCGCCGTGGGTACGCCATCCTACACTGAAGGTTACTGGGTCGCCGACGCCAAACTGGGCTATCGCGTGAATCGCAATCTCGATTTCCAGCTAAACGTCTATAACCTGTTCGACACCGATTATGTATCCTCCATAAACAAGAGTGGATACCGTTATCATCCAGGCGAGCCAAGAACTTTCCTGCTCACTGCCAATATGCATTTCTGATCCATCGCGTGGGGCGAAAGCCCCACTTTCAGGAGAAACACTGATGATGTACCACATTCCCGGCGTTCTGTCGGCGCAGGATGTCGCCTGGTTTCGCGAACAACTGGACGCAGCCGACTGGGTTGATGGCCGCGCAACTACCGGCGCTCAAGGGGCGCTGGTTAAAAACAACCAGCAGGTGAATACGCAAAGTGAACGCTACGACGTTTTACAACAGGCGGTACAGACTGCGGTAAATAACAACGCGCTTTTCTTCGCCGCAGCACTACCGAAAACGCTCTCAACACCGCTGTTTAATCGCTACCAGGACAACGAGACCTACGGTTTTCACGTTGACGGTGCGGTGCGTAGCCATCCGGAGAACGGCTGGATGCGCACAGATCTTTCCGCAACCTTATTCCTGAGTAATCCGGATGATTATGAAGGCGGAGAGCTGCTGGTTAATGACACCTACGGCCAGCATGCGGTGAAGCTTCCGGCAGGCGATCTGGTGCTTTACCCTTCCAGCAGCCTACACTGCGTAACGCCAGTAACCCATGGCGTTCGTGTGGCATCCTTTATGTGGATCCAGTCGATGATCCGTGACGACAAAAATCGCGCCATGCTTTTTGAACTGGATAAAAACATTCAGTCCCTGAAGGCACGTCATGGGGAGAGCAACGAAATCCTGTCATTACTCAATCTCTACCATAACCTGCTGCGCGAATGGTCTGAAATCTGATACTGCTGGCGCATGGTCGTTTTTCAGCCATCACCTTCGCTATACTTAGTCTGTAGACATCAGCAGCAGGAGGTACACATGGCATCCGGATGGGCAAATGACGACGCAGTTAACGAACAGATCAACAATACTATTGAAGATGCTGTTGCCCGCGCCCGCGGTGAGTTACCGACCGGGGAAAGTCTGTATGAATGCGAAGAATGTGGCAATCCTATCCCTCAGGCCAGACGTGAGGCCGTGCCAGGGGTACGCTTGTGCATCACTTGCCAACAGGATAAAGATTCACATAGCGCGACATTTTCAGGATATAATCGCAGAGGTTCGAAAGACAGCCAGCTACGTTGACTCATCTTTACCAAAAGTTTCAGCGCATACGATTTCCTTTACGAGCACGCTTTTTCGCACTCTGTGTGGCAAAATGTGCCGTTGTTGGTTTCTCTGTAAAGCGCAATGACAAGAACTGTAAATCCCTCGCCTGAATTTATTAATATTCAATAAGTTATTTGTCATTCAATTTTTTTGATTGATGTCGTCAATTCTATTCGATTTTCTCTCACCCAAAAAAACGTGATACTTATCACATCGACGGAACAACGTCTTCTTAAAGAACACTGACTACCAACAGAACAACCCTGCGAGAGATTAATCATGAAAAATATCAAATTTGCTGTTGCTGCCATCGCCCTGTCTACCCTGTCATTTGGCGTTTTCGCTGCCGAGCCGGTTTCCTCCACTCAGGCACAAAGCATGAATAAAATTGGTGTAGTTTCTGCTGATGGCGCCACCACACTGGATGGCCTGGAAGCCAAACTGGCTGAGAAAGCGGCTGCTGCTGGCGCAACTGGTTACAGCATCACTTCCGCTGTCGGTAAAGACAAAATGAGCGGCACCGCGGTTATCTATAAATAACCGAAAGATTACCTGTACGACCCAATGCTCCAACCCTCATTGACCCTGTTTGTTACCCTTTGTTTGCCCGTCCGCCACTGGACGGGCTTTTTTTTGCTTAGTGTTCCAGTCGTTGACGGAATTCCTGCAACACGGTGTCCGGCATGCCTATTTGCAGCGCCGCCTCGCAAATCGCCTGCCAGCTTCCGGCATCCAGCGGAATACCGTGTTCCAGCCGTTCCTCGCGAGTATTCACTTCCCACTCACCTGGCAACAGGATCGGGACATCTTCAGCATGCGGGGACGCTTTCACCCACTCAGCAAATGCTGCGACCTGGTTGTCGCAGTCCGGCGCGCCGAACAGTTCCGGATTCATAATAATAGTGGTCATACAGTTGATGATGGCGTCCGGGCTGGTCTGCAGGCTCTCTTCATGTGTGGTTTTACCCCCTGAAAGCGCACCACCCATAATTTCGCACATCGCCGCCAGCGCATAACCTTTGTGCTGGGCAAAGGTGAGCAACGACCCCAGCGGAGAAACCTGCATTACCGCAGGATCGCTTGTAGGCACCCCCGCCACATCAATCAGACATCCAGGAGCTACCGGCTCGCCCTTATGCCATGCCACACGGGTTTTACCAAACGCGATGGCGCTGGTTGCATAGTCCAGCAATAGCGGGAAGGTATTTTTACGCGGAAAAACAACGCAGAAGGGGTTAGTGCCAAAACGACTATCGCGGCCATGAAACGGTGCAACCATCGGGATCCCGACCACGCTCACAAAATGCACTGAGACAAAACCTGCCGCCGCACATTGCTCCGCCCAGTAGCCAATACGTCCGATATGATGCGAATTATGTAATGCCACGGCGGCGATACCGTGCTGGCGAGCTTTTTCAATCCCCAGCGTGATGGCTTCGTGAGCCGCCACCTGACCAAAGGCACAATCGCCATCAAGCGTAATCACCGCCCCTGCATCTTTTACCACTTTGGCATGACGGTTGATTTGCAGATGCCCCAGCGAGAATGAACGAATATAGCTTGGGATCATACCGATGCCGTGGGAGTCGTGACCGGCGAGGTTAGAGGCTATCAGATGATCGGCCACCAGCCGCGCCTCCTGATCATTGCTTCCCATCTGATGAAAAACGGCCTGGATAAAAGCGTGTAGCGTTGGCACATGGAAGCGATGTCCACTGTTCATTGTTATCTCCTGTTGTGTCGCGTGTTTGTTGTGTTTCTTATTTTTCAACAAACTATGCTGCGCCACGGCGCTCAGGAGGTCAATAAACGTGCAGAAATTTCACGTTGCCGAAAAGAGAAAACCGACAGACCAGGTAAAAGGCCCGTCGGGATAACAAATGAATCAGAAGCTTTGCTCGACGCGGGCAAGTCCTTCGGCAAGCGAGGCGGATTCACCGGTTGCCACCAGGCAGCAGGCCATCTGAATTTTCAACGATGCCGGGACCGGCTCACTGCCAGCCAGACAACGCTCAATCCAGCGCGCGGTGGTTTCCGGATCTTTTGCCACCGGCAGCGGTACTGGCTCGTCAGGCATCTCGCTCTGTCGGTCCTGTAACACTCGCACACCGGATGAATCTATCAGACTTATCTGCGGGCAGCGCTGCGGGTTGGCATACACTTCGCCCTCGGTACCATGCATCAACAGGCCGCGCCCACCAATATCGCCGAAGAACTTCGCCACACGCGAGACGTATTCCGGGTGGGACACGCTGGAAAGACGCAGCGCCGCATCTTCAGCAAACGGCGTGGCTAATTTAGCCAGCGTGTGCGCACTGTTACGCACGCCCATGCGCCAGCGCATCGCCAGCTGTTTCTCCAGCGGAGGGCACAGCGCACTCACCGGGATAAACACCGGCTGATGACCATCCAGCTTTGCCTGCGCCTGCCCGGCATGCAGCGTTGGCGTAATCCCCATCAGTTCAAAAATGGTTTCTGTCAGCACGCGGGTTGGATCCTCACTGACACCGTGCACGACTACCGGGAAACCGAGCTTATGCAGTAAAATCGCCAGCAGCGGCGTCAAATTCGCCTGCTTGCGTGCACCATTGTAGCTGGGAATGACAATCGGCATGGGTTTGGCAACCGGCGGAGTCAGGCGAATGGTGTGGTTTTGCATCGCTTCGTAAAAGCCCAGCATCTCCGCTTCGCCTTCGCCTTTAATACGTAGCGCAATCAGCACCCCGCCCATCTCAAGGTCAGGTACGTCGCCGTTCATCATATGGGTATACAGTCCGCGAGCAGTATCCTTGTCCAGGTCACGCGCGTGATTTTTTCCTCGCCCAATCTCTTTAATGATTTTGCGGTAATCCATCGATAACTCCTTGCCTGTTGCTCGCATCGTTAACGCCGACGGCGGCGCGTGGGTTTCGCTTTTTCTTTTGGTTTTACTATAACGTCTGGCACAGCAGGTTGCTCTATCGGAAATATGGGTAACGCGTTCAGTAAACGCTTGCCATAGTTTTTGGTCAATAAACGTTTGTCATAAATAACCACTTCTCCCCAGCAGCCATGGCTACGGATGAGTCGCCCAACCTGCTGGATCAAATTGAACGACGCCGCGGGCAGGCTCTGCACCTCGAAGGGGTAGCGGTTCAGGCTTTTCAACCACTCGCCCTCGGTGATCACCACCGGGCTGTCGATCGGTGGAAAAGCAATTTTGTGAATATGCACCTGGGTCAACAGGTCGCCTTTCAAGTCCAGACCTTCAGCGAAAGATTGCAGCCCAACCAGCACGCTGCGCTCGCCGTTGGTCACCCGTTTGCGGTGCAACTCTACCAGACGATAGCGCGGCTGATCGCCCTGCACCAACAACAGCAGGCGCAGATCGGTAACGTGCTCAAGAAAACGCTGCATCGCCCGACCGCTGGCAAAGAGTACCAGCATCCCCTGATGCTTTTTGCTTTCCAGTTGTTCGCGAAAATAGGCGGCCATTTCCGCGATATGCTGCTCTTCGTTATCAATTAACGGTTCGTAGCGCATCTGCGGAATGACGATTTTGCCCTGTTCAACGTGATTAAACGGTGAATCCAGCGCAACAAACCGATCCCCTGCTTTTTCCTTCAGACCACTCATCTCCTGCAAACGCGAGAAGCTGTTGAGCGAGCGCAGCGTTGCGGAAGTGACAATAATATGCGGGACGCTACGCCACAGCAGTCGTTCGAGCTGATCGCTCACACGGATCCCCACGCAGTGGAACCAGACGTGGATCTGCCCGTCACGCACCTCGCGCGTCGCCCATTTACTCACCGGCGCGCCTGACGACTGCGCGAGCGATGCCAGCCGCCACAGTTTGCTTTGCGCCTCAAACATGCCCAGCGCCCGATTCATCTGCAAAATAACCCGATGCAGACGCACAATATCGTGAGTGCCGGTTTTTTCGCTGAGATCGTTGAGGAACAGTTCCGCCAGCCCGCGTAGCATTTCCGTAAGCTTTGCCAGACGCTGACAAATCTCCATCACTTCTGCAGGCAGTTCGCCCATCGCAAAGCGGTGTTCCGCCTCCTGAGTAGCAGGCATATACAGATTAAGAATGTTATTGAGCGATGAAATCAGTTCATACAGCTCTTCACAGTGACCGTTCAGACGCTCGGCATTCGCCAGCGGCGGCGTGGTTTTCGGGCGAAACTGTTCCAGACAGGTCGCCACTAATTTGCAAAACAGATCCAGTTGGAGCCGGTACCAGGGGGCGCTGATTTCCGCGCTCATCTCCAGCGCATCGCGCGCGACATCCGGCAAATGGTGGCCTTCATCAAGTACCAGCAACAGGTTTTTCGGCTCCGGCAAAACGGCTTCGCTTTCCATCGCCGCCATCACCAGCGCATGATTAGCCACCACCACTTCAGCTTCCTGAATCTCCCGGCGGGCGACAAAAAAAGGGCACTCACGATAATAGTGACAGTTGCGATTCAGACAGCTAGCTTTATCGGTGCTCAGACGCTGCCAGAGTCCGTCGTCAATGGCGATATCGGTGTGATCTCGCAGCCCGTCCCACTTGTAGCTGTCGAGATCGCCTTTTAGCCTGGCGCAGCGCTTTTGTTCTTCCTGGTTGTTGGGCGTTAGGTCATCGTCGAGAAAAGCCAGCAGATCCTGCTGATTGGGTTCAGTGCTGGCCAGCGCCGCTAAGTTACGCGGGCAGACATAGCGTCCGCGACCAAACGCGGCGGTAAAACGCAGGTCGGGAATAATTTTGCGCAGCAGCGGTAAATCTTTGCTGTAGATCTGATCCTGCAAAGCGACGTTGGCGGTGCTGACCACCAGCGTTTTTTGCTCTTCACGCGCAATGGCAATACCGGGAATCAGATACGACAGAGTTTTCCCCACCCCGGTCGGCGCTTCAATCGCCAGATGCCGGCCTTCTTCACCTGCCAGCGTTTTCGCGACGTCAGCAATCATCTGCCGCTGCGGTGCACGAGGGATAAAGTCGGGGATCTGTTCCTGAAGCGCCTTATACCAGGCGGCAATTTGCGCTTTTAACGCGGCCGTTAGTGCCATGAGAAAACCTGAAATACTGTATAAACAGCCACTATTGTGGCACATTTCAGGCCCTGGATGTACCTTTTTCCCCCATTCTGGAAAGCGCTTCGCAGCTCTGGCTTAAATTGCCGGATAGCGGCTTACACCCTATTCGGCCTACAGTCAGGTACATGCAGGCCGAATAAACGTGTCGGTTAATAGTATCCCAGCAGCTTCCACCACAGCATGCCCACGGCAAAAATGATAATCACATTCGCCGTCACCACGCAGAGGTTGATTTTGTAAAAGCGCGGACGTTCAAAATAGCCCTGGGCAAAATAAATGGGGCCAGGTCCACCACCATACTCGGTATTCCCCCACATCAGGTTACTAAAGATACCGAAGCAAATAGCGACCATCATCGGCGGCGCACCCGCAGCAATCGCCGTGGCCGCGAAAGGAGCATACAGCGCAGCTACGTGTCCGGTAGCCGTAGCAAAGAGATAGTGCACGTAAATGTAAAGGATCCCCAGCACAATAAAGGATTCGATCGCACCAAAACCCTGAATACCGCTGCCTAACTTTATTGTCATCCATTTAATAAAGCCCAGATCGGCAAGTCCGGTCGCCAGACTAATAATCACGCTAAACCAGATAACCGTATCCCAGGCTGCATGGTCATTAAGCAGGCTTTTCCAGCTAACGGCCCCCGAGGCAAACAGATAAGCAGCCAGCCCCAGTCCGACAGATGTGGCAGACAACCCAGTAATCAAACTGGTGCCCCAGCCAACCAGCGCCAGCACAAAACCAAACGCGACCTTTTTCTCGTTGCTGCTCATCGAACCGAGCTCACCGAGCGCCTGTTTGCCCATCGCTTTTGCCTCTGGCGTTCGCTTAAGCTCAGGATCCAATAATTTATAGACCAGTAGCGGCATCAGGCAGAAACAGACCATCGCAGGGACCACTGCAGAAATAAACCATCCGCCCCAGGTTATCTCTATTCCTAATGACGATTTCGCCAGACTCGCTACCAGCGGATTCGCCGCCATCCCGGTGAGAAATATTGCCCCGGTAATCGGCGTAAACTGGAAGCACACCATGGTTAAGAAATCGCCGATACGCTTGCCCGTTACCCCCGGCGCTGAGCCCAATACATCATTGATTGAACGAGTGATAGGAAAAATAATCCCCCCGGAACGCGCGGTTACGGATGGCATTGCCGGAGCCATAATCAGATCGGAAACCCCCAGTGAGTAAGCGATACCCAGGCTGCTGCCACCAAAGAGCGATAACATTTTATACGCAATACGTTTCCCCAATCCCGAGGTTACAAAACCCAGAGACAAGACGTAGGCACAGAAAATGAGCCATACCGTACCGGACGCAAAACCTGACAATGCTTTTGCCTCTGGCAAGGTTTTGGTAAAAATGACCACGCAAAGTGCAATCAACATCACCGCCCCCGAAGGGAGCGGCTGGGTAAGAATTGCGGCTATGGTCGCGGCAAATATCGCGAACATATGCCAGGCCTGAGGCGTCAGACCATCAGGTACGGGATAAAACCAAACGATCGCGCCTATCGCCAGCGGTATCAGGAACGACAGAATGGATTTTCCCGTGACAGAATTTGTTGACATAAAAATATCCTTATTCCGTTAGCCCGAGAGCGTTCATTTCCGCGACATATATCTCGCTAATACCTGATCCACCATTGCTGGCGCCATTCCAAGATAATTTGCCGGGTCGGTCAGTTCTTCAATCAACTGCGGGTCAAGTCGTTCCGAGACAGATGGCATCGCATTCAGCACATCCGCCAGTCGTCCCCCTTGTTCATTGACGATACGGCAGGCGTCATACACGACGTCATGCGCATCCTGACGACCAATGTACGGTGCCAGTCCCATCATGACCGCTTCAGCCACAATCAGTCCGTTGGTCATGCCGAGGTTACGTTTCATCGCCGCTTCATCGACCACCAGCCCCGCCAGCATAAAGTTAGCCTGATGCAATGCCCCCGCGCTGAGGACGAAACTTTCCGGGATAGCAATCCATTCGGCATGCCACGGTCCGGTTGCACGCTCCAGATCCTGCACCATTGCATCAAGCATTAGCCCTGCCTGTTGGCGAACGCCTTTGGCACAGGCCAGCATTAACTCGCTGGAAATAGGGTTGCGCTTCTGCGGCATAGTACTGCTGGCGCCGCGCCCTTTAACAAACGGCTCATACAGCTCACCAAACTCGTTTGCTGCAAGCAGCATTACGTCGTAGGCAATCTTGCCCAGCGACCCGGTAATCACTGCTAACAGATTCACCGCTTCGGCGAAACCATCACGCGCAACATGCCAGGTGGATGTTGGGACATTAAGCCCAAGCTCTTCCATCATCGCTTTTTGTACTGCCAGCCCTTTATCCCCCAGCGATGCCAGCGTACCGGCTGCACCCGCAAATTCGCCGACCAATATACGAGGACGCGCCTGAGTCAGACGTTCCGCGTGACGTTCAAACATATCCAGCCAGATGGCTGTTTTATAACCGAAGGTCACTGGCAGAGCCTGCTGCAAATGGGTTCTCCCGGCCATCGGCGTATCACGGTAACGGAGTGAGAGATCGGCCAGCGTTGCACGAAGTTTGTCCATATCGGACTCAATGAGCGCAAAAGCATCACGAATTTGCAGAACTACAGCAGTGTCCATAATGTCCTGAGTGGTTGCCCCCCAGTGCACATAGCCGCCGGACTCGCCTGCCTGTTTAGAAATCTGGTGCACCAGCGGTAGGATCGGATAACCCACGATTTCGGTTTCATGGCGCAATAAATCAAAATCGAGCGTATCGGCATTACATTTTTCAGCAATTTCCTGTGCCGCAGCCTCGGGTATCACACCGCAGCGTGCCTGGGCTTTAGCTAATGCCACTTCCACTTCCACGTATTTGCGTAACAGCTCGCGATCGTCAAACACCGCGCGCATCGCCGGTGTGCCGAAAGAATCCCTGAACAGAACAGAATCAAGTACATTCGAAGCCATAAATCCCCCTGGAAAATCTGATAGTGATAAGATGCGTGTTTACGGTCGTTTGTTAGATATTCAAACGCCGCCACTATGTCCAGACATAACAAAATGTCCGTACATTTAAATGTACGGACATTTATAGTATTCATAAGAAATGTAGGGAATAGTCCGTACAAATTTTCGTGATAAAGATCACTAATATTTTGATGAAACTGCGATGAAAGAATCTCTGTACAAGCGAATAGCACGTGAACTGGCGCAGCAAATTTCGGTAGGGACCTTTGCCCCCGGATCGCTGTTTCCAACGGAAATGGAACTGTGCGAAACATGGCAGGTCAGCCGCCACACCATGCGTGAGGCGTTGAGGGAATTAACAGAGCAAGGTCTGATTTCACGGCGTAAAGGCGCAGGAACTCGCGTTTGCGAACCTAAGGCTAACGGTGTCAATCACCCGCTATCGCATCTTGAGGATCTGTTGCTGCTGGCCAAAAACAATCTGCGCGTCATCAAGAAAATCGATGAGATTGTGGCGGACATCGAGCTGTCCCAGATGATTGGCTGCCCGCCAGGTTCCCGCTGGCTGCACATTGCCAGCACTCGTGAAGATGCGCAAAACCCCGACGCGCCAATCTGCTGGACGGACAGCTATGCCAACACGGATTACGCCAAGCTGCGCACCTACATCCGTGACGACCCGCACTCGTTAATCAGCGATTTGATCGAAACGCATTACGGCATCAAAAGCCATGAGGTACATCAGACTATTACGGCTGTCGGTGTGCCCAAAAAGGTGGCCAAGATCCTCAACGTAGCGCCTGATTCGCCAGCGATGAGAATTGTGCGTCGTTATCTGGACAGGGACGGGAAAGTATTTGAGACGACGATTTCGATTCACCCGGCAGGACGATATACCTGCTCAATCGTGCTGAAATCGCAAAGTTCGGGGGAGTGATTGACCTGTCCGGCCTACACCCTGTGTAGACCGGATAGCGTGTTTATACTGCCAGACAGCAAGGTGAATTACTGGGCGGAAGACGGTTTTCGCGGACGGCGCGGCGGACGAGGCTTTTCGCCTGCCGGTTTGCCTTCGCCATTACGCGGCTTCGCTTTTGGCGCACCGCCATCCTGACGACGCGGCTGCTGGCCACGCCCTGCTCCGCCCTGCCCGCGACCACCACCGCCGCCACGCTGCTGGCGACCATTCTGGATCGGCTCAGCTTTAATGGAGGGATCTGGCTCATAGCCTGGCGTTGCAATACGCGGGATCTCTTTTTTCAGCAGCTTCTCGATGTCACGCAACAACTTGTGTTCATCGACGCACACCAGAGACAACGCTTCGCCGGTAGCAGCGGCACGCCCGGTACGACCAATACGGTGCACATAATCTTCTGGGACGTTTGGCAGCTCGTAGTTCACCACGTGCGGTAACTCTTCAATGTCCAGACCACGCGCGGCAATATCGGTCGCTACCAGCACGCGAATATCACCGGATTTAAAATCAGCCAGCGCACGTGTACGCGCCCCCTGAGATTTATTGCCGTGGATTGCCGCACTGCGGATGCCGTCTTTATTCAGCTGTTCTGCCAGATGGTTCGCGCCATGTTTGGTACGGGTAAACACCAGCACCTGCTGCCAGTTGCCCTGACCAATCATCTGTGACAACAGTTCGCGTTTACGTTTTTTATCGACGAAATGAACGTGCTGAGTTACCTGCTCGGACGCGGTATTACGACGTGCCACTTCGATTTCCAGCGGGTTATGCAGCAGTTTTTCGGCCAGCGATTTAATGTCATCAGAGAACGTTGCCGAGAACAGCAGGTTCTGACGTTTTGCCGGCAGTTTTGCCAGAACGCGACGAATATCGTGAATAAAACCCATATCCAGCATGCGGTCAGCTTCATCCAGTACCAGGATCTCCACCTGATCCAGTTTTACCGCATTCTGATGCTCCAGATCGAGCAAACGACCTGGGGTGGCAATCAGTACATCCACACCGCCACGCAGTTTCATCATCTGCGGGTTAATGCTGACGCCGCCGAAGACCACCAGCGAGCGAATATTCAGATACTTACTGTAATCACGGACGTTTTCGCCAATCTGAGCCGCCAGTTCACGGGTTGGCGTGAGGATCAGCGCACGAACCGGACGACGGCTTTTACCATGCGGCTGATTGGTAATCAGGTGCTGCAACAGCGGCAGGGTAAAACCTGCCGTTTTCCCCGTACCGGTCTGGGCGCTGGCCATCAGATCGCGGCCTTCCAGCACGGCAGGAATAGCCTGCTGCTGAATAGGGGTAGGTTCACGGTAACCCTGCTCGGCAACGGCACGTAAAATTTCAGGGTTTAAACCAAGGGAATCAAAAGACATAACAACTCCGAACCGCCCTGACCGTTACCGGTGTCGTTTTCAGGGAGATACATACAATATAGAGATGACAAAAACCACAATGTCATGAAGGGGCGGAGTGTAGCAGTTTTTGTGATGTGCCGCATAAATTATCCCTTCACTGGAAAATAACCGTCCGGACTGGACAAGGCTGCACATCAGTCATAATCTTAATCAATCGATTGATTAAGATCAGAGTCGTGCCATGAATACACCCACCATGACAACCAAAGGTGAACAGGCGAAGAACCAGCTCATTGCCGCCGCATTGGCACAATTCGGCGAGTATGGTCTGCACGCCACGACGCGCGATATCGCTGCACAGGCCGGGCAAAACATTGCGGCTATCACCTACTATTTTGGCTCAAAAGAGGATTTATATCTCGCCTGCGCCCAGTGGATTGCAGATTTTATCGGCTCACAGTTTCGTCCGCACGCTGAAGAGGCCGAGCGTTTATTCGCTCAGCCAGAACCGGATCGTGGCGCGATGCGTGAACTGATCCTGCGCGCCTGCAAAAATATGATCATGCTGTTAACCCAGGACGACACCGTTAACCTGAGCAAATTTATCTCGCGTGAACAGCTTTCCCCCACTGCGGCTTATCAACTGGTGCACGACCAGGTTATCAATCCGCTGCATACACACCTGACGCGCCTGATTGCCGCCTATACCGGCGGCGATGCCAACGATACCCAAATGATTCTGCATACCCACGCCATACTCGGCGAGGTGCTGGCTTTTCGTCTGGGGAAAGAAACCATTCTGTTGCGTACGGGCTGGTCACAATTTGATGAGGATAAAACCGCGCTGATTGACCAAACGATCACCTGTCACATCGATCTTATTCTGCAAGGTTTAACGCAAAGGAGTCTGGAGTCATGAAAAAACCTGTCGTGCTCGGGCTGGTTATCGCGGCCCTCGTTGCCGTGATTGCCGGTGGAACGTGGTGGTATCAAAGTCGGCAAGATAACGGCCTGACGTTGTACGGCAATGTCGATATCCGTAGCGTCAACCTGAGTTTTCGCGTTGGCGGCAGGCTGGCCTCACTGGCGGTTGACGAAGGCGATGCTATTACAGCCGGTCAGGTGCTGGGTGAACTGGATCACGCCCCATATGAAAACGCGTTAATGCAGGCGAAAGCCAATGTTGCCGCCGCCCAGGCGCAATACGATTTGATGCTGGCCGGGTATCGCACAGAAGAGATTGCCCAGGCAGCAGCGGCTGTCAAACAGGCGCAGGCCGCCTATGATTACGCGCAGAACTTTTATAATCGGCAGGTAGGATTGTGGAAAAGCCGCACCATTTCTGCCAACGATCTGGAAAATGCCCGTTCATCACGCGATCAGGCGCAGGCTTCGCTGAAATCTGCGCAGGACAAACTTACCCAGTATCGCAGCGGTAATCGTGTACAAGACATTGAACAGGCGAAAGCCACGCTCGAACAAGCTCAGGCCCAGCTTGCGCAGGCAGAGCTCAATTTACACGACACCACGCTGACCTCGCCATCTGACGGCACACTACTCACCCGTGCGGTGGAGCCTGGTAGCATGCTGAACGAAGGGGGCACGGTACTGACGTTGTCGCTTACGCGTCCGGTTTGGGTTCGCGCCTACGTAGATGAGCGGAATCTGAGCCAGGCGCAGCCAGGACGTGAGATCCTGCTCTATACCGACGGTCGCCCGGACAAACCGTATCACGGTAAAATCGGCTTCGTGTCGCCTACTGCCGAGTTTACGCCGAAAACAGTTGAGACTCCTGACCTGCGCACCGATCTGGTTTATCGCCTGCGTATTGTGGTGACCGACGCGGACGATGCGCTGCGCCAGGGAATGCCGGTAACGATCAAATTTAGTGACGAGGCACGGCATGAATGATGCCGTTATTACGCTCAAAGGGCTGACAAAAAACTTTGCCGGAATGGAAAAACCCGCCGTCGCCCCGCTCGACTGTACCGTGCATGCGGGCTACGTGACCGGACTTGTCGGACCGGACGGCGCGGGGAAAACCACGTTGATGCGCATGCTGGCAGGATTGTTAAAACCCGATGCCGGAAGTGCTGCGGTGATTGGTTTTGATCCCATCAAGGACGACAGCGCTCTGCATGCGGTGCTGGGCTATATGCCGCAGAAATTTGGTCTGTATGAAGATTTGACCGTCATGGAGAACCTCAATCTCTATGCTGATTTGCGCAGCGTCACCGGTGAAACGCGAGAAAAAACCTTTGCCCGGTTACTGGAATTTACCTCGCTGGGGCCATTTACCGGACGACTGGCCGGCAAACTTTCCGGCGGCATGAAACAAAAGCTCGGGCTGGCCTGTACGCTGGTCGGCGAACCCAAAGTGCTGCTGCTGGATGAGCCAGGTGTGGGTGTCGACCCAATTTCCCGTCGCGAATTGTGGCAAATGGTCCACGAACTGGCCGGAGACGGCATGCTGATCCTCTGGAGTACGTCGTATCTGGATGAAGCAGAGCAATGCCGTGATGTGCTGCTGATGAACGAAGGCGAATTGTTATACCAGGGCGATCCTACTCAGCTTACGCAAACCATGGCTGGTCGCAGCTTCCTGATGAGCAGTCCGCAGGAAAATAACCGCCGACTGCTGCAACGCGCGTTAAAACTACCGCTGGTCAGCGACGGAATGATTCAGGGGAAATCCGTCCGTTTAATCCTGAAAAAAGAGGCGACAGCTCAGCAGATCCAAAACGCTGACGGCATGCCGCAGATAACCATCAATGAAACTGCACCCCGCTTCGAAGATGCCTTTATCGATTTACTCGGCGGAGCCGGAACATCGGAATCCCCGCTGGGCGCTATCCTGCATACCGTAGAAGGTACGCCTGGCGAAACGGTGATCGAAGCCAAAGCGCTGACCAAGAAGTTTGGCGATTTTGCCGCGACCGACCACGTAGACTTTTCCGTACAGCGCGGCGAGATTTTTGGTCTGTTAGGACCCAACGGTGCCGGCAAATCCACCACCTTTAAAATGATGTGCGGCCTGCTGGTCCCCACCTCCGGTAAAGCGCTGGTGCTGGATATGGACCTGAAAGTCAGCTCCGGCAAAGCGCGTCAGCATCTGGGCTATATGGCGCAGAAATTCTCCCTGTACGGTAACCTGACGGTTGAACAAAATCTGCGTTTTTTCTCCGGCGTCTACGGCCTGCGTGGTCGGGCGCAGAAGGAGAAAATCGATCGAATGAGCGAGGCATTTGGCCTGAAGAGTATCGCTTCCCACGCCACCGACGAACTGCCGCTAGGGTTTAAGCAGCGTCTGGCGCTGGCCTGCTCGCTGATGCATGAACCCGACATTCTGTTCCTTGATGAACCCACTTCCGGGGTCGATCCCCTCACCCGTCGTGAGTTCTGGTTGCATATCAACAGCATGGTGGAAAAAGGCGTCACGGTGATGGTGACCACCCACTTTATGGACGAGGCGGAATACTGCGATCGCATCGGGTTGGTGTATCGCGGCAAACTGATTGCCAGCGGAACACCGGACGACCTGAAAGCTCAGGCTGCCGACAGCGACACGCCGGACCCGACCATGGAGCAGGCGTTCATTACGCTAATCAATGACTGGGATAAGGAGCATACGCATGAGTAACTCCGCTCTCTCCTGGCGTCGCGTACGTGCGCTGTGCGTGAAAGAAACCCGCCAGATCGTTCGCGACCCCAGCAGTTGGCTGATTGCGGTGGTGATCCCGCTGCTGCTGCTGTTTATCTTCGGCTACGGGATAAACCTCGACTCCAGCAAGCTGCGGGTCGGGATTTTGCTCGAACAGCAAAGCGAAGAGGCGCTGGATTTTACCCATACTATGACCGGTTCGCCGTATATTGACGCCACCATCAGCGATAACCGGCAGGAATTGATTGAGAAAATGCAGGCCGGGCGCATTCGTGGGCTGGTGGTGATCCCTGTGGATTTTGCCCAGCAGATGGCGCGACCTAATGACGTGGCACCGATCCAGGTGATCACCGATGGCAGCGAACCCAATACCGCCAACTTTGTGCAGGGTTATGTCGAAGGTATCTGGCAGATTTGGCAGCAACAGCGGGCGGAAGACCGTGGAGAATCATTCAAGCCCTTGATCGACGTGCAGACCCGCTACTGGTTTAACCCGGCGGCCATCAGCCAGCACTTCATTATTCCCGGGGCGGTAACCATCATCATGACGGTGATTGGCGCGATCCTCACCTCATTAGTGGTGGCGCGCGAATGGGAACGCGGAACCATGGAGGCACTGCTTTCTACCGAAGTTACCCGCGTCGAATTACTGCTGTGTAAACTGATCCCCTATTATTTCCTCGGCATGCTGGCGATGCTGCTGTGTATGCTGGTGTCGGTATTTATTCTTGGCGTGCCCTATCGCGGCTCGTTGCTGATCCTGTTTTTCATTACCAGCCTGTTTCTGCTCAGTACGCTTGGCATGGGGTTGCTTATTTCCACCATCACCCGCAACCAGTTTAACGCCGCGCAGGTCGCGCTGAACGCCGCTTTCCTGCCCTCGATTATGTTGTCAGGTTTTATCTTCCAGATAGACAGCATGCCCGCGATTATCCGGGCGGTAACCTACATTATTCCGGCTCGTTATTTCGTCAGTACCCTGCAAAGCCTGTTTCTGGCGGGAAATATTCCAGTGGTGCTGATTATTAACGTGCTGTTTTTAATCGCTTCGGCGGTGATGTTTATTGGCCTGACGTGGCTTAAAACCAAACGTCGGCTGGATTAAGGGGACGGGCATGTTTCATCGCTTATGGACATTAATTCGCAAAGAGCTGCAATCGCTATTACGCGAACCGCAGACGCGAGCCATTCTGATTTTACCGGTGCTGATTCAGGTGATCCTGTTCCCGTTCGCGGCAACGCTGGAAGTCACCAACGCCACGATCGCTATCTATAACGAAGACAACGGTAAACATTCGGTTGAGCTTACCCAGCGCTTCGCCCGCGCCAGCGCTTTTACGCATGTTCTGCTGCTGAAAAGCCCGCAGGAGATTAAGCCTACCATCGATACGCAAAAAGCCCTGCTGCTGGTGCGCTTCCCGGCCAATTTTTCGCGCAACCTGGACACCTTCCAGCAAGCTCCTATGCAGATTATCCTCGACGGGCGTAACTCCAACAGCGCGCAAATTGCCGCCAATTACCTGCAGCAAATCGTTAAGACGTATCAGCAGGAGCTGATGGACGGCAAGCCGAAACCAAACAACAGCGAGCTGGTCGTGCGTAACTGGTACAACCCGAATCTGGATTATAAATGGTTCGTGGTGCCGTCGCTGATCGCCATGATCACCACTATCGGCGTAATGATCGTCACCTCGCTTTCGGTTGCTCGCGAGCGCGAGCAAGGTACGCTGGATCAGCTGCTGGTCTCCCCGCTTACCACCTGGCAGATTTTCATCGGCAAAGCAGTTCCCGCGCTGATTGTGGCCACCTTTCAGGCCACCATTGTGCTGGCAATTGGTATCTGGGCTTATGACATTCCATTTGCCGGTTCACTGGGGTTGTTCTATTTCACAATGGTAATTTACGGGCTGTCGCTGGTCGGCTTTGGTCTGCTGATTTCATCGCTGTGCGCCACCCAGCAGCAGGCATTTATCGGCGTGTTTGTGTTTATGATGCCGGCGATTTTACTCTCGGGCTACGTCTCACCAGTCGAAAACATGCCGGTCTGGTTGCAGAATCTGACGTGGATAAACCCGATCCGCCATTTTACGGACATCACGAAACAGATTTACCTGAAGGATGCGAGTCTGCAGATTGTCTGGGGAAGTTTGTGGCCGCTGTTGGTGATAGCGGCCACAACCGGCTCAGCGGCGTATGCGATGTTTCGACGTAAGGTGATGTAGCTTTTTGTCTTTCGCCAGCAGCGAGACCACGGCGGGTCCGGCCAGGATCACCAGACCCGCCACTGCCAGCAAGACGTTGTTTTGCAGCACGCGCGACAGTAACCACAGCACGATCATTGCGGCACCGAAATACCACGTGGTAGTCAGCTCTTCCAGCACATCAGCGACGTCACGCCAGCGTTGTTCATGGTGACGTTGCAAGGCCAGCATTAATAAAACCGTTACGCCGTAAACGACGCATAATCCCAGGCCGACGCGCACCAACGTGCCGCTCATCCAGCCCATTACCAGCAACGCCACTACCAGTAAATGCAACACAATCTGCCAGCAACTTAGACCCGTTGCGACACGAACACGTTGTTGCCACCTCATGGCTTTTCTCCTGAAGGATTTTCAACTAATTGTTCAGAGTACCGGACTTTACGGAAAATTCCGCAACACTGCATCTTTTTGTGACGATGACTACACTATTTTATTTAGGAAGTGACGCCAACGGGAGGCTCATGAGCGGATCGGGAGTTCAATTTTCATTCAATGTGCTCACCATTAATACTCACAAAGGGTTCACCGCCTTCAACCGGCGTTTTATTTTACCTGAGCTAAGGGAGGCCGTCAGAACGGTCGGTGCAGACATTGTATGCCTGCAGGAAGTGATGGGTGCGCACGAAGCTCATTCGCTGCACATTGAGAACTGGCCGGATACCAGCCACTACGAATTTCTGGCGGACACGATGTGGAGCGACTTCGCCTACGGGCGTAACGCCGTGTACCCGCAGGGACATCACGGTAATGCTGTGCTGTCGCGGTATCCCATTGAGCATTATGAAAATCGTGATGTGTCGGTCGGCGCGAGTGAAAAGCGCGGAGTCCTTTACTGCCGAATCGTACCGCCAATGCTCTCCCACCCCATCCATGTGATGTGTGTGCACCTCGGCCTGCGTGAAGCTCACCGCCAGGCCCAGCTCGCAATGCTGGCAGACTGGGTTAACGCCCTGCCCGACGCGGAGCCGGTGGTGATTGCCGGGGATTTTAACGACTGGCGGCAAACGGCCAATCGCCCGTTGAAAGCCAAAGCTGGCCTTGACGAAATTTTTACCCGCGCCCACGGCCGCCCGGCGCGAACATTTCCGGTGCAGTTTCCCCTGCTGCGTCTGGACAGGATCTATGTGAAAAACGCGAATGCCAGTACCCCAACGACGCTGGCGCTGCGTCACTGGCGACATTTGTCCGATCATGCCCCTCTGAGTGCGGAGATTCATTTATGAAATATGGCTGGCGTGAAGGCAATCAAATTCAACTACTGGAAAACGGCGATCAATTCTACCCCGCCGTCTTTGACGCCATTGAACAGGCGCAGCAAAAAATAATCCTCGAGACCTTTATCTGGTTTGAAGATGCGGTAGGAAAACAGCTGCATGCCGCGTTGCTTGAAGCCGCCCGGCGAGGAATCAAAGCAGAGGTGTTACTGGATGGCTACGGCTCGCCGGATCTTAGCGACAGTTTTGTCGAAGAGCTCACCGTAGCCGGCGTTGTTTTCCGCTACTACGATCCGCGTCCGCGTCTGTTCGGGATGCGCACTAATCTCTTTCGTCGTATGCATCGCAAAATTGTGGTCATTGATGATCGTGTTGCCTTTGTTGGCGGCATCAATTACTCCGCTGAACACATGTCTGATTACGGTCCGGAGGCCAAGCAGGATTACGCCGTGCGCGTTGAAGGTCCAGTCGTTGCTGACATTCTGAAATTCGTGCTGGAAAACTTGCCCGGACAGAGCGCTGTACGACGCTGGTGGCGACGTCATCACCGGGCAATCGACAATCATCGTCCCGGCGAAGCGCAGGCGCTGTTTGTCTGGCGCGATAACGAAGAACATCGTGATGATATTGAACGCCACTATCTGAAAATGCTGACCCAGGCACGGCGGGAAGTGATCATCGCCAATGCCTACTTCTTTCCCGGCTATCGCTTTCTGCATGCCCTGCGTAAAGCGGCCCGACGGGGTGTTAGGGTAAAACTCATCGTGCAGGGTGAACCGGATATGCCGATTGTGAAAGTGGGCGCCCGCCTGCTGTACAACTATCTGGTAAAAGGCGGCGTCCATGTCTATGAATACCGCCGTAAACCTCTGCATGGCAAAGTGGCGCTGATGGACGATCACTGGGCGACGGTGGGCTCCAGCAATCTTGATCCACTGAGCCTGTCACTGAATCTGGAGGCAAATCTGATTATTCATGACCGTACGTTTAATCAGACCCTGCGTGACAACCTGAACCCTATTATTGCGCAGGACTGCAAGCGGGTTGATGAATCCATGCTGCCAAAACGCACCTGGTGGAACCTGACCAAGAGCGTACTGGCCTTCCACTTTTTACGCCACTTCCCGGCGCTGGTCGGCTGGCTGCCGGCGCATACCCCGCATCTGGCCGAGGTAGAGCCGCCCGCGCAGCCCGCTCTGGAAACTCAGGACCGTATACAAACAGAGGATGCAGGAGGGAAAACCTGATGGCAAAAAGCCACCGACGCTGGCGGTTAGCGAAAAAGATCCTCACATGGCTGTTTTTTATTGCGGTGATCGTGCTGCTGGTTGTTTATGCCAGCAAGGTCAACTGGCAGGAGGTGTGGACGGTCATCCGCGATTACAATCGGATCGCCCTGCTCAGCGCCGTGGGGTTGGTGATCGTCAGTTATTTACTTTACGGCTGTTATGATCTGCTCGGGCGCTACTACTGCGGCCACAAACTGGCAAAACGCCAGGTCATGCTGGTGTCGTTTATCTGTTACGCCTTCAACCTGACGTTGAGCACCTGGGTGGGTGGTATAGGGATGCGTTATCGCCTTTACTCGCGCCTCGGATTGCCGGGGAGCACAATAACGCGGATTTTTTCGCTGAGTATTACCACTAACTGGCTGGGCTATATTCTGCTGGGCGGTTTTATATTTACCTTCGGCGTCGTCGAACTGCCCGCACACTGGTATATCGATGAAGGCACATTGCGCATCTTAGGCATTGCGCTGCTGCTGATTATTGTTGTTTATCTGTGGTTTTGCGCCTTCGCTAAACATCGTCACATCACCATCAAGGGCCAAAAACTGGTGCTGCCCTCCTGGAAATTTGCCCTCGCGCAAATGACGATATCCAGTGCGAACTGGATGGTAATGGGGGCGATTATCTGGTTGTTGCTCGGTCAGAATATCGATTATTTCTTCGTGCTGGGCGTGCTGCTGGTGAGCAGTATTGCCGGCGTAATCGTGCATATTCCCGCGGGGATCGGCGTGCTGGAAGCGGTGTTTATGGCGCTGCTGGCAGGAGAGGACACGTCTCAGGGAACAATCATTGCTGCCCTGCTCGCGTATCGCGTGTTGTACTATTTTATTCCGCTGCTTCTGGCACTGGTGTGTTATTTGCTGCTGGAGAGTCGGGCAAAAAAGTTGCGGGTAAAAAACGAGAAGGCGATGGCGAAATGATGGTGTATATAGTGCCGGCTGCGGCGTAACGCCTTATCCGGCCTACTTTCGATACCAAGCGGTAGGCCGGATAAGCGCAGCGCCATCCGGCAACAGAGAATTAACGACGATTGCCGAAAATACGTAGCAGCATCAGGAACAGGTTGATGAAGTCCAGATACAGCGTTAAGGCCCCAAGAATCGCGTATTTACGCAGATTGGAGCTGTCGCGCAGGTCAATCTGCTCACCGATATTTTTCAACTTCTGCGTGTCATAGGCGGTTAGACCAACAAACACAATCACCCCGATATAGGTCACCGCCCACATTAGCGCTTCACTCTTCAGCCAAAAGTTAACCAGTGAGGCCAGCACAATACCGATCAACGCCATAAACAGCATATTGCCGAAGCCGCTCAGATCACGTTTGGTGGTGTAGCCATACAAACTCATGATCCCGAACATCCCTCCGGTAACCACGAAGGTGCTGGCGATAGACGAGTAGGTATAGACGATAAAAATGCTTGATAGCGTCAGCCCGGTTAATGCCGAATAGAGCATAAACAGCGTGGTCGCCATACCCGCGCTCAGCCTTTGCACCATACCGGACAGGACGAACACCAGCGCCAGTTGAGCGATGATCAGGCCAAAGAAGGTGATTTTGCTGGAGAAGACAAACATCATCACTGCGGGCGTATTTGCCGCATACCAGGCGATAAACGCCGTCAGCAACAGTCCGCAGGTCATCCAGCCGTATACCTGCGCCATATACGTTTGCAGGCCGGAACGGGCCTGTACAATAGAATCGGATCGTGGGAATCGGTCCATGACAATCTCCTGAATCAGTATGAGCCTACAACAATTGTACTCTACCAGCGTTTTGCTGCTAGCTTATCGCTGTCGCGGGCATCAACCCAGCGCTCACCTTCCGGCGTGGCCTCGCGTTTCCAGAACGGCGCGCGGGTTTTCAGGTAATCCATAATGAACTGCCCGGCATCAAACGCGCTGCTGCGATGCGCACTGGTCACGCCAACAAACACGATTTCGTCACCCGGCCACAGTTCGCCAATGCGATGAATCACCGTCACCCGACCCAGCGGCCAGCGCAAACGCGCTTCGTCGACAATCTCCGCCAGCGCTTTTTCGGTCATTCCCGGATAGTGTTCCAGCGTTAACGCCTTAACGCTGTCACCGAGATTGTGATTGCGCACTTTACCGGTGAAAGTGACTACCGCGCCGTCTTCATCGCGCTCTGCCAGCCAGGGATACTCATCCCCGACGCGAAACGGCGCAGGGCCAACAACAATTCGCGTTTCCGCCATCTTAACCTCCGGTTACCGGTGGGAAGAAAGCCACTTCGTCACCCGCGTTAAGAGGATGATCAAAACTGACCAGCGTCTGGTTTACCGCCGCCAGCAACTTGCCGTCTTCCAGTGCCAGCGCCCAGCGATCGCTTTTTGCGGCAAGATGCTTGCGCAGCGCTTCTACCGTTGCAAACTCGGCGGCAACCTCTAACGCATCGGTGTTTACCAGTTCGCGTACCTGAGCAAAGAAGAGAACCTTAATCATGCGCATCTACCTTAAAATCTCCGGACTTGCCGCCGCTTTTTGCCAGCAGACGCACCGGACCAATCACCATATCCTTTTGCACCGCTTTGCACATATCGTAGATGGTCAACGCCGCCACGGAGGCCGCCGTTAACGCTTCCATTTCAACGCCGGTTTTACCGGTCAGGCGACACAGCGTTTCAATCCGTACGCGGTTGTGCTCCGGTTCAGCGTGAAGATTGACTTCCACCTTACTCAGCATCAGCGGATGGCACAGCGGGATAAGATCCCAGGTACGTTTGGCGGCCTGAATACCGGCAATACGCGCCGTGGCGAATACATCACCTTTATGGTGGCTGCCATCGATAATCATCGCCAGAGTTTCGCTACGCATAGTCACGAATGCTTCAGCACGCGCCTCGCGTACAGTTTCCGCTTTGGCGGAGACATCCACCATATGCGCTTCGCCAGCGGCGTTAATATGAGTCAGTTGCGACATACTTATTTCTTCAAATGTGGGTGGAAATTACACGGACGCGTACGGGCATCAAGCTGCGGCGCAATGATATTTTCCCAGGCGGTACGACACGCTTTGGTCGAACCCGGCATGGCGAAAATCAGCGTTTTATTGGCCACTCCGGCAATCGCGCGGGATTGCAGCGTCGCGGTGCCAATCTCTTCAAACGACAGCATACGGAAGACTTCGCCAAACCCTTCAACTTCTCTGTCAAACAGCGGTTGCAGCGCTTCCGGCGCCTGGTCCCCTTCGGTTAACCCGGTACCGCCGGTAATGAGCACTACCTGTACATCATCACTGGCAATCCAGGCAGAAACCTGGGCGCGGATGGCGTAACGGTTTTCTTTGACAATCGCCTTATCAACAATCTGATGACCCGCTTCTTGCGCCGAGTCACGCAGATAATGGCCGGAGGTGTCATCTTCTTCGCCGCGACGGTTGGAAACAGTAAGAATAGCAATGCGTGTCGGGATAAATTCAGCGCTTACCTGACTCATGAAAAACTCCTTTTAGCGATCAGCCGCCAATGTAAGATAAGTTTTGCGTAATACCGGTATTGTTCTGATGCAGGAAATGGGTCTGCTTTTTCTCCAGCAGCGCGGCTGAAATACGTTCTTCCAGCGCCGGCTGCTGAGCGTCATCTTCCAGCAAATCACGCAGGCTTACGCCGCCTTCACCAAATAAACACAGATGAAGCTTGCCAACAGAGGAAACGCGCAGACGATTACAGGTGGCGCAGAAGTCTTTCTCATAAGGCATGATCAGACCAATTTCACCAACATAATCAGGATGACAGAAAACCTGAGCTGGGCCGTCGCTGCGCTGTCGGATCTGGTGAATCCAGCCGCGACGCAATAGCTCATCGCGAAGTACTTGTCCGGAGATATGGTGTTTACGGAAGAGAGAGCTGCCCTCGCCCGTTTCCATCAGTTCAATAAAACGCAGTTGGATTGGCCGAGGTTGGATCCACGCAAGGAAGGTGTCCAGCTGATGATGGTTTACATCGCGCATCAGCACGGTGTTGACTTTCACTTTTTCAAAACCCGCATCAAAGGCGGCGTCAATGCCTGCCATCACCTGTTGAAACTTGTCCTGCCCGGTAATGGCATGAAACTGACGGGCATCCAGGCTGTCGACGCTGACGTTGAGCGCGGTCAGTCCGGCATCGCGCCAGGCAGCAGCATCGCGCGCCAGACGATAACCATTGGTAGTTACCGCAATCTGACGGATGGCGTCGTTTTCGCGCACGGCGGCGATAATGTCAGTAAAGTCGCGACGCAGTGAAGGTTCGCCCCCCGTCAGACGCACTTTTTCCGTTCCCAGACTGGCGAACGCGCGCGTGACACGGCGAATTTCATCAACGGTCAGAAAGCCGTTATTGGTGACCCCACCGGGCTTATAGCCATCCGGCAGGCAGTAGGTGCAACGAAAGTTACACACATCGGTAATCGACAAACGTAAGTAGTAAAACTTACGTGCGAAAGCATCGGTAAGTTGAGAGCCCATGTACACCTTTCCAAATACGGGAGACGTAGTCATTTCTTCCTGCGCCCTGGTGACAAACTTTTTCAAGTCTTGTCACGGCCAAAGCACCGTATCATTTGACCCAGGTGCAGAGGCTAGAGTGTTTATACTCGTCATACTTCGTGTTGCAGATGCGTTGGCTTCCGGCAACTCAAATTATTAAGAGTACTTAGTGGTTATGCCGATACTAGCGTGTAAATGTCGCTTTTGCCATGTACACTTTCGTTATATAAATACATACATAACGACGTGATCGTGCAATTTCGCTACAGAATAAGCAAAAACCACAGTTTTGCATTGATATACATCATCTTGCCATCAGGTGGATCTCGTCAGAAAGGAGTAGATCGCAGAAAATAATTACGGCAGATGCCGACTGGATAATTGCTGAAAACACGCTATTTACGTTACTGTAGCGCCGATCAATTGATATCAGGAAAATATATGCGCACTCGCACGCTGGCAGATCTGGACCGCGTTGTCGCTCTCGGCGGAGGGCATGGATTAGGACGCGTTCTCTCCTCTCTTTCCCCATTAGGTTCCCGCCTGACGGGTATCGTCACCACCACAGATAACGGCGGCTCGACAGGCCGTATTCGTCGCTCTGAAGGAGGGATAGCCTGGGGAGACATGCGTAACTGTCTGAACCAGTTAATTACCCAGCCCAGCGTCGCATCCGCGATGTTTGAGTACCGTTTTGGCGGTAATGGCGAACTTTCCGGGCATAACCTCGGAAATCTGATGTTAAAAGCGCTCGATCACCTCAGCGTGCGGCCTCTGGAGGCGATAAATTTAATTCGTAGCCTACTGAAAGTCGACGCGCATTTAATTCCGATGTCTGAGCTGCCGGTCGATTTAATGGCTATCGACGATCAGGGGCATGAGGTGTATGGCGAAGTGAATATCGATCAGCTCACCATCCCGCCTCAGGAGCTGATGCTGTCGCCAAAAGTGCCAACCACGCGCGAAGCGGTAGAGGCTATCGCTGAAGCTGATTTGATTCTGATAGGACCTGGCAGTTTTTACACCAGCCTGATGCCGATCCTGCTGCTCGACGAAATGGCGCAGGCCTTGCGTCGCACATCGGCTCCGATGGTGTATATAGGCAATCTTGGGCGCGAATTAAGCCTGCCAGCAGCCAGCCTGACGCTTAACGACAAGCTGACCATCATCGAACAGTACGTCGGGAAAAAAGTCATTGATGCGGTGGTTGTCGGACCGAAAGTCGATGCTTCCAGCGTTAGCGATCGCATTGTGATTCAGGACATGTTGGAAGCCAGCGATATTCCGTATCGCCACGACCGACAGTTGTTGCACAGCGCGCTGGAAAAAGCGGTGCAGGCGCTAGGCTAAACGGATTTACCTGATGCGCGGCGCTTATCAGGCCTACAAAACGCTCTGCTCCGGCATCCGACCTACGAACGCGATCTTTGCCGTAGGCCGGATAAGGGGTTTACCCCGCATCCGGCACACTCTTACGATGCTGCGATAAACAACTCGCGCAGTTGATGCAACTGGTCGCGGATCGTCGCTGCCTCTTCAAATTCAAGATTCTGCGCATGCTGCATCATCTGCCCTTCCAGCTCGTGAATCTTCTGCTGCAGCGCTTTTGGCGTCATATCCAATTCAACAACTTCAGACTTCGCGCCTGCACGTGACTTCCCTTTGCCTTTCGCCTTGGTCTTCGCAATATTCTGACCCAGCGCCAGAATATCGACCACTTTCTTATTCAGGCCCTGCGGCGTAATACCGTGCTCTTCGTTGTAGAGTTGCTGTTTCTCACGACGACGTTCGGTTTCACCAATCGCTTTAGCCATTGAGGCGGTAATTTTATCGCCGTAGAGAATAGCCTTACCGTTGATGTTACGCGCCGCACGACCGATGGTCTGGATAAGCGAACGTTCAGAACGCAGGAACCCTTCTTTGTCTGCGTCCAGAATCGCCACCAGGGAGACCTCAGGCATGTCCAGACCTTCACGTAACAGGTTGATACCCACCAGCACGTTAAACTCGCCCAGACGCAGGTCACGAATGATTTCCATGCGTTCCACAGTATCGATGTCAGAGTGCAGATAACGCACCCGCTCGCCATGTTCTTCGAGGTATTCTGTGAGGTCTTCTGCCATCCGTTTGGTCAGCGTGGTGACCAGCACACGTTCGTTAATCGCCGCACGGGTGCGGATCTCCGACAGCAGATCGTCAACCTGCGTCGCCACCGGACGCACCTCAATGACCGGATCCAGCAGGCCGGTCGGTCGTACCACCTGATCGACCACTTCATCACCGGATTTCTCCAGCTCATAGTTGCCCGGCGTCGCCGAAACGTAGATAGTTTGCGGAGCCAGCGCCTCGAACTCTTCAAATTTGAGCGGACGGTTATCCAGCGCCGACGGCAGACGGAATCCGTATTCGACCAGGGTTTCTTTACGCGCCCGATCGCCGCGATACATGCCGCCAATTTGCGGGATAGTCACGTGGGATTCATCCACCACCAGCAGGCCATCGGCAGGCAGGTAATCAAACAGCGTCGGCGGCGGCTCGCCAGGGCCGCGCCCGGACAGATAGCGGGAGTAGTTTTCAATCCCCGAGCAGTAACCCAGCTCATTCATCATTTCCAAATCGAACTGGGTACGCTGACTTAAGCGTTGTTCTTCCAGCAGTTTGTTATTTGCCAACAGGACTTTACGCCGCTCTGCCAGCTCAACTTTAATTTCTTCCATCGCCTGTACAATACGTTCTCGCGGCGTCACGTAGTGCGTTTTAGGATAGATGGTGAAGCGCGATATAGTCGATTCGACCTGCCCGGTAAGTGGGTCAAACAGCGACAAACGTTCGACTTCTTCATCAAACAGTTCCACGCGCAGCGCGATGTCGTCGGATTCTGCCGGGAAAATGTCGATCACTTCACCACGTACGCGGAAGGTCCCGCGCTGGAACGCCTGATCGTTGCGGGTATATTGCAGCTCCGCCAGACGACGCAGGATCGCACGCTGGTCGATAATCATCCCCACCGTCAGGTGCAACATCATTTTCAGGTACAGATCCGGGTCACCCAGACCATAAATCGCCGAAACCGACGCCACGACAACGACATCGCGACGTTCCAGCAGCGCTTTGGTTGCCGACAGGCGCATCTGCTCAATATGTTCGTTGACCGAAGCATCTTTCTCGATGAAGGTGTCAGAACTGGGTACGTAGGCTTCCGGCTGATAATAGTCGTAGTAAGAGACGAAATACTCCACCGCGTTATCCGGGAAGAACTCTTTCATCTCACCGTACAGCTGAGCAGCAAGTGTCTTATTGGGGGCCAGCACCATGGTAGGACGCTGCAAGTCCGCAATCACGTTAGCGATGGTGAATGTTTTCCCCGACCCCGTCACCCCCAGTAGCGTCTGATGCGCCAGACCATCCTCCAGACCTTCTTCCAGGCGACGAATCGCCTCAGGCTGATCGCCAGAGGGTTTAAAAGCGGAATTTAGTTTGAACGGTTTACTCATGAGCAGCTACCTGAAGCAATGGGCGGGCAGGTGTGTAATTTTACTCGCAGCCGTATATTTTGCCAGTAAAATATACTGGATGAAAAAACAGTAACGCGCCAGAATATTTCTGTTACCCCAGCAAAATGGCCGTGACTACAGGCTAAAATTTGTCCGCAGGCAAGATAAAACACCAGCAAAAATGTGTTATCCCCAAACCAATGACTTTTTTAACATTTGTCAAGCTACTCGATGAAAGTTTTGTGGCAACGCATGACACTTCTGCGACAGCCATTGCATTTATCTAACATCCTGTAATTTAATGATTATTATCTCGAGCCGTCTTTCGCATCAATTTAGTCGCAGGCCGCGTCTTCTCTCGCTTACATTGTGTTTTCTAACCCTAATACACAAGGTTATCCACAGGAATAGTGGATAACTGCCTCCAGCCCGTATGGACTGTAGCCTGGCAAAAACGTCCTGATGGTCTTTTCTGGTGGGATAAAAAAAAATTATCGCTATTTTTTGATATTTATCAGCTAACGAAGCGACCTCGGATGGCCGAGATCTTGCTCGCATTTTCATCATTTTCCTGCCTGCACCATCACGACACCACCAGGCACTGCCAATGTGCACAAAAGAACGTCAGGAATGCGGTCAGTAAGAATTTAGCGCCAGCGCTGCACGCCATCCTGCTGTATTTTTCCCCAATTCCGCTTCTGGCAAGAGATTTGCAGTTTTCTCCCGACCACCATTCCGCGAGGCGGATATCATCATGAGGGAGAAATCTATGTTGAGTCTTCGTGCAGTGAATCACTATTACGGTAATCAACACTCGCTTTGGGATGTCGATCTCGACCTGTTGCCCGGTAAATGTACCGCCGTGCTGGGTCTTCCAGGGATGGGAAAGACTACGCTTGCCAATTGCATCATCGGCAATTTACCGATTGAGAGCGGAACTATGTTCTGGCATCAGGCTGGCGCACCACCTTGCGATCTGCTTCAGATTCCGGCGGCAAAGCGCATTGCACTAGGTATTAACTGTGTATCACAGGAGCGGCGAATTTTTTCGCAACTGACGGTAGAGGAAAATCTGCACATTGCGCGCCAGGCGGTTGAGGAAAGCGAAGCAATGAACAGCAGCGATATTTACCGCCTGTTTCCACAGCTGTTTGTACTGCGTCAGGCCAAAGGGGTGGCATTGTCGGAGGAAAATCAGCACCAGCTTGCACTCGCCAGTGCGTTGGTCACTCGCCCGCGTCTGCTGATCCTCGATGAGCCCACACGAGGAACAGGCCAGGCGTATATCCACAAACTGGGGAATCTGATTGTGAGGCTAAGTCAGGAGCTTGGCATCACCATTATGCTCGCGGAGCAGAGCCTGCCGTTCATTCGTCGGGTCGCCGACTGCTATTGCTTGTTACATCGTGGCCGCAACGTGGCTCAAGGGCAAATAACACAATTCAGCGACCCGCTAATCAACGACTGGTGGATGCCAGAGACAAAACGCTAAGATCGATATAACGACCTGTCGATGCTTGCTCCGGCTCTTCTGCCAGCCAAGGAATTTCCCCCAGCAGCGGAGCCGCAAGCGCACGCTTTAGCGTCGCCATATATTCAGCATGACGCTTGCCGGGTGGCGTCACATCATTGGCAACCCATCCGGCGAGCGTCAGCCCGGCCTGCTGCACCGCCTGAGCGGTCAAAATGGCATGATTGATACAACCGAGCTTAACGCCAACCACCAGAATCACCGGCAGTTGTTCCGCTTTTACCCAGTCAGAAAAACTCAACGTAGGCGAAAGCGGCGTAAACCATCCGCCTGCACCTTCCACCAATACCCAGTCAGCCTGTTCTTCAAGCAAGCGTAAACCCGCAGACATCACGGAGGCCTGAATGGGGCGCCCTTCGTCAGCACTGATGATATGCGGTGAGGTAGGTTCCGCGAAGGTATACGGATTGATGGCTGCATAATCCACGGCTACAACGCTGTTGCGCTGTAGCGCCAGCGCATCACTGTTTCGCAGACCTTCATCCGTCATTTCACTGCCTGACGCCACCGGCTTATAGCCGACGGTTCGCAATCCCAACTGTCCCGCCGCCTGAAGCAACGCACAACTGGCGATAGTTTTACCTACTTCAGTGTCCGTCCCGGTGACAAAATACGTGTTAGTCACGTTGAATCACTCCCAAAAAAAGATGATAGGTCAGCGGATATTTCCCCTGCTGACAGGGCCAGGCGAGCTGTAGCTGACGCAGTTGCGAGCGGGTCAGCACACGCTGCTCGCGTCCATCATGCAAATGCGTCGCACCAATACCCTTCAACGAGCGCATGGCGCTCAGCGCATCGTCAAACCACAGCGTGACGGCATGAGACTGGTATTCAACGTCCCAGCCGCACAGCGCGTTTTCCAGTTGCTCCACGGGCAAAAAACGGTTGGCATGCTCCCGGTCATCAACTGTTCGCCACGCCTGACGAAGTTCCGGCATCGAACCTTGCGCCAGGGTACTAAACGCCACCGTTCCGCCAGGACGCACCACCCGGTATAGCTCGCTTAACGCACCGCGTAGGTCGCTGCACCACTGCACGGCCAGATTGCTCCAGGCCAGGTCGAAAGTGGCAGCGGCCTGCGGAATGGCTTCGATATCCGCCAGCAGATAGTGATGGGCAACATCGTGACGCTGCGCTTCAGCCAGCATTTGCGCCGAAAGATCCAACGCACAGACCTCACTCCCCTGCTCCCTCCAGTAGCGACTCATACGCCCAGGCCCACAGCCCGCGTCCAAAACCCGTGAGAACGCCCGGCCATCGAGTTGTGCCAGTAACGCATCGGCGCTCTGACGCTGTAGCTCTGCGTGTTGCTCATAGTGGGTGGCAGCGCGGCCAAACGCGGCGGCAATCGCCTGTTTATTGACCTGCGCCATGCAACACCTCCAGTAGACGATCGATATCCTGCACCTCATGCGCCTGGGTCAGCGTCAGCCGTAATCTGGCCGTACCAATGGGCACCGTTGGTGGGCGAATCGCCGTCACCCAGCATCCCTGTTGCCGTAATGTCTGTGCCAGTTGCAGGGCTTTATGATTGTCGCCAACGATCAGCGGTTGAATAGCGCTGTCTGAATGCGCCAGCGTCAAATCCGTAGTATTCACCCCAGCGCGAAAACGCTGGATCAGCATCGCTAACTTTTCCCGGCGTTCATCGCCTTCACGGCTGCGGATCACCGCCAGCGCGGCGCGTAAAGCCTGCGCCTGCGCCGGAGGCATACTGGTGCTGTAGATCAGATGGCGGGCAAACTGCAGCAGATAGTCGGCCACGCTATCAGAACACAGGATCGCCGCACCGCTGACGCCAAACCCTTTGCCAAACGTCACTACGAGCAGCTCAGGTTTCACCTGCTGTCGAGAGCACGAACCGCGCCCTTCCTCACCGCTTACGCCAATCCCATGCGCATCATCCACCAGCAGCCACGCGCCCTGCCGTTTCGCCACCGCGTGGATTTTTGCCAGCGGCGCACTATCGCCATCCATGCTGAATACGCCTTCAGTGACCACCAGCTGCTGCCCCGGACAGGGGGAAGTCAGCAGACGCTCCAGATGTTGCGGATCGTTATGGGTAAAGCGACGTAAAACAGCAGGGCTAAGGCTGGCGGCCTCCAACAGCGAGGCATGGCTAAGCCTGTCGGCGACAATGCGATCGTCTTTTTCCATCAATGCGGCTATCACTGCCTGATTAGCGGCAAAACCGGAGATGAACAACAGCGCCCGGGAATAGCCGAGCCACTGCGCCAGCTCTTCTTCCAGCGCCTGATGCGCAACGGAATAACCGCTGACATGGCCCGAGCCGCCACTGCCGACGCCAAAACGCTCAGCACCCTGCTGCCACGCGCAGATAATTTGCGGATGGTGGCTTAAGCCGAGATAGTCGTTGCTGGAGAAATTCAGATACTGACGACCGCCAGCCTGTAACCAGCGACCAGCACCCTGTGTCACTGCATAGCGCCGACGCCACGCATCAGCACGACGACGCGCCGTTAGCGCATCGTCGATTTTTTGCTGCCAGGTCATACGGTTGCCGCGTTGTAGTAATCGTCGGTATCCGGGGTACGCAGCGCCTGCTCCAGACGTTGTTGCTGTTCGTTATCACCCGCCAGTACCGCCGTTTGCTGGGGGTTAAGACCCAGCTTTCGGAACAACAATAAATCTTTATCTTCGTTCGGGTTCGGCGTGGTCAGCAGTTTGCAGCCGTAGAAAATCGAGTTGGCCCCGGCCATAAAGCACATTGCCTGGGTTTGTTCGTTCATCTGCTCGCGCCCGGCAGAAAGACGTACGTATGAGGTCGGCATCATGATACGCGCGACGGCGATAGTACGAATAAAATCAAAAGCATCCACGTCGTCGTTATCGGCAAGCGGCGTGCCCTTCACTTTCACCAGCATGTTGATCGGCACGCTTTCCGGTGGCGTCGGCAGATTCGCTAATTGCAGCAGCAGACCCGCGCGGTCGGTCACCGTTTCACCCAGCCCCACAATCCCGCCGGAGCAAACTTTAATGCCCGCCTCACGCACTTTATCCAGCGTATCCAGGCGCTCCTGATACGAACGGGTGGTAATGATATTGCCGTAAAATTCCGGCGAGGTGTCGAGGTTGTGGTTGTAGTAGTCCAGACCCGCATTGGCCAGGCGCTGGGCCTGAGATTCGTCCAGCGTGCCCAGCGTCATACAGGCTTCCAGCCCCAGTTCTTTCACGCCCTGAACCATTTGTTCCAGGTACGGCATATCGCGTTCGTGAGGGTTCTTCCACGCCGCGCCCATGCAAAACCGCGTTGAACCGGCTTGTTTCGCCTTACGGGCAGAGTCCAGAACCTGTTCAACTTCCATCAAACGTTCCGTTTCCAGTCCGGTTTTATAGCGGGAACTTTGCGGGCAGTATTTGCAGTCTTCCGGGCAAGCACCGGTCTTAATCGACAGCAGCGTACTAACTTGTACCTGCCGCGGATCGAAATGCTGACGATGAACCTGCTGCGCTTCAAACAACAGATCCAGCAGCGGTTTTTCAAATAATTCGGTGACTTGCGACATTGTCCAGCGAGAAGAATGAGCCATATTGGTATACGTTTCGTTGTTAGTTTGGTGTAGACTCGTAAACCTAAATCTTTTTAATTTGGTTTACAAGTCGATTATGACAACGGACGATCTTGCGTTTGACCAACGCCATATCTGGCACCCTTACACCTCCATGACCTCCCCGCTACCGGTTTATCCGGTGACGCGTGCCGAAGGTTGTGAACTGATATTAGCCAGCGGTGAGAAGCTGATTGACGGCATGTCATCCTGGTGGGCGGCGATCCACGGTTACAATCACCCGCAGCTGAATGCCGCGATGAAAACGCAGATTGATGCCATGTCGCACGTGATGTTTGGCGGCATTACCCATGCCCCGGCTATTGCGCTGTGTCGCCAGTTGGTGGCGATGACGCCCGAGGCGCTGGAGTGCGTTTTTCTCGCGGATTCTGGTTCGGTCGCCGTGGAAGTCGCGATGAAAATGGCGCTGCAATACTGGCAGGCCAAAGGTGAATCCCGTCAGCGTTTCCTGACATTTCGTAACGGTTATCACGGCGATACTTTCGGCGCGATGTCGGTCTGCGATCCCGACAACTCGATGCACAGTCTGTGGAAGGGTTATCTGCCTGATAACCTGTTTGCGCCCGCTCCGCAAAGCCGGATGGGCGGCGAATGGGACGAACTGGATATGGTGCCTTTTGCCCGTCTGATGGCCGCACATCGCCACGAAATTGCGGCAGTGATCCTTGAGCCGATTGTGCAGGGCGCTGGCGGCATGCGCATGTATCACCCCGAATGGTTAAAGCGCATCCGTAAGATGTGTGACCGGGAAGGCATTTTGCTGATTGCCGATGAAATCGCCACCGGATTTGGTCGCACGGGCAAGCTGTTTGCCTGTGAGCATGCCGATATCACTCCGGACATTTTGTGCCTTGGCAAAGCGTTAACCGGCGGAACGATGACCCTTTCCGCCACCCTGACCGCGCGCCTGGTTGCGGAAACCATCAGTAACGGTGAAGCCGGATGTTTTATGCACGGCCCGACTTTCATGGGTAATCCACTGGCCTGCGCCGTCGCCTCTGCCAGCCTGTCGCTGCTCGAAACCGGCGAATGGCGCTCGCAGGTCGCGGCCATTGAAGCGCAGTTGCGTGAAGAACTCGCCCCGGCGGCAGATTCCCGTTGGGTCGCCGACGTGCGCGTGCTTGGTGCCATCGGCGTGATAGAAACCACGCATCCGGTGAATATGGCCGCGTTACAGAAGTTCTTTGTCGAACAGGGCGTGTGGGTAAGACCGTTTGGTAAGCTCATTTATCTGATGCCGCCGTACATCATCAAGCCCGAACAACTGCGTCGTCTGACCCAGGCCGTCAACGAGGCTGTGCGCAATGCAACATTTTTTAGCGATTAATCAGCGGTAAGCTCTACGGTTTCTGGCTACACTTTTTGGCTAACGAGAGGAGTCAGCATGAAACTAATCAGTAACGATCTGCGCGATGGCGAAAAGCTTCCTCATCGCCACGTCTTTAACGGCATGGGATATGACGGGGATAATATTTCCCCGCACCTGGCATGGGATGATGTGCCCGCCGGGACTAAAAGCTTTGTCGTGACCTGTTACGATCCTGATGCGCCAACCGGCTCCGGCTGGTGGCACTGGGTGGTGGTTAACCTGCCTGCAGATACCCGGGTTTTACCACAAGGTTACGGCTCGGGGCTGGTTGCGTTGCCGGAAGGCGTGCTGCAAACACGCACGGATTTTGGTAAAGCCGGTTATGGTGGCGCTGCGCCGCCGAAGGGGGAAAACCACCGCTATATCTTTACGGTTCACGCACTGGATGTGGAGCGTATTGATGTCGATGAGGACGCCAGCGGCGCGATGGTTGGATTTAACGTCCATTTCCACTCGCTCGCCAGCGCTTCTATTACCGCAATATTTAGCTAAGTTCTGTTATGCCGGATGTCGGCTTAGCCTCATCCGGCGTACAAAGCAGACCGTAAGCCTGATAAGACGCGTCAGCGTCGCCATCAGGCAATTTTCTACAGAAATTCAGGCAGCAATTTCAGCAACGTTCCTTGCGCTAACAGTTCGGTCGCGCACTCGATATCCGGGGCGAAAAAGCGATCCTGCGTGTAATGAGCAACCTGCTCGCGTAAAGCCTGGCGCGCCTGCTCCAGCAGCGGGCTTGAGGTTAACCCTTCACGCAGGTCAATCCCCTGACACGCCGCCAGCCACTCTACGGCAATCACGCCGCGCGTATTTGCTGCCATCTCCCACAGTCTGCGCCCCGCCGCCGGAGCCATAGATACGTGATCTTCCTGGTTGGCGGACGTCGGTAAACTGTCTACGCTATGCGGATGCGCCAGCGCTTTGTTCTCACTCGCCAGCGCGGCAGCCGTGACTTGAGCAATCATAAAGCCGGAGTTCACCCCACCGTTTTTCACCAAAAACGGCGGCAGTTGCGACATGTGTTTATCCATCATTAACGCAATGCGTCGCTCCGATAACGAGCCGATTTCCGCAATCGCCAGCGCCAGATTATCTGCCGCCATCGCCACCGGTTCAGCATGGAAGTTGCCGCCAGATATGACATCCCCCTCTTCGGCAAATACCAGCGGGTTGTCGGAAACCGCATTGGCTTCCACCAGCAGAACATCCATCACCTGGCGCATTTGCGTCAGACATGCCCCCATCACCTGTGGCTGACAGCGCAGAGAATACGGATCCTGCACTTTCTCACAGTTATGATGCGACTGCGAAAGCGAGCTGGTGTCGGTCAATACGTGACGATACAGCGTTGCGGCATCAATCTGCCCACGCTGCCCTCGCGCGGCGTGAATACGGGCGTCAAACGGACGACGGGAACCCAGCACGGCTTCGGTGGTCAGCGCCCCGCACACCGTTGCAGACGCAAACAGTTCCTGAGCTTCAATTAGCCCACGCAGCGCAAAGGCCGTCGAAGCCTGGGTGCCGTTGAGCAACGCCAGCCCTTCTTTTGCCTCCAGCGTTATCGGCTCCAGCCCGGCCTTTTTCAGCGCTTCGGTCGCCGGGAGCAATTCACCCTGCCAGCGCGCCTTCCCTTCTCCCAACAGCGTCAAAGACATATGCGCCAGTGGCGCCAGGTCACCCGATGCCCCCACGGAGCCTTTCGCCGGGATCAGCGGATACACCTCGGCATTCACCAGCGCAATCAGCGCTTCAATCACGCTCAGGCGAATACCGGAAAAACCGCGCGCCAGGCTGTTGATTTTCAGCACCATAATCAGACGCACCATCGCGTCGTCCAGCGCCTCGCCGACACCTGCCGCATGGGAAAGCACCAGCGAACGCTGCAAATTCTGCAAATCTTCCGTGGCGATACGGGTCTGGGCCAGCAGGCCAAAGCCGGTATTAATGCCATACGCCGTACGGCCTTCAGCGACAATATTATTGACGCAGGCGACGCTGGCGTTAATAGCATCGATCGCCCCGGCATCCAGACTCAGTTTGACCGGCTGCTGCCAGATTTCACGTAGCTGGATAAAACTCAGATGGCCCGGCGTGAGTGTCATGGTGTTCATATCAGCGTTTCTCCTGCGTCGCGGTAACCATCGGCAAATTTAGCCCTTCTTCGACGGCGCATTCCACCGCAATGTCATATCCGGCGTCGGCGTGACGCATCACCCCGGTCGCCGGATCGTTATGTAAGACCCGGGCGATACGCGCCGCGGCTTCATCGGTGCCATCGCAAACAATCACCATCCCGGCATGCTGAGAGAAGCCCATACCGACCCCGCCACCGTGATGCAGCGACACCCAGGTCGCGCCGCTGGCGGTGTTAAGCAGCGCGTTCAGCAGCGGCCAGTCGGATACGGCGTCTGAGCCGTCACGCATAGCTTCAGTTTCGCGGTTCGGGCTGGCAACAGAACCGGAGTCCAGATGGTCACGGCCAATAACAATCGGCGCGGATACTTCACCGCTGCGCACCATTTCATTAAACGCCAGCCCCAGTTTCTGACGCCACTCCAGGCCGACCCAGCAGATACGCGCCGGTAAACCCTGGAAATTAATCCGCTCACGCGCCATATCCAGCCAGTGATGAAGGTGCTTATCATCAGCCACGATCTCTTTCACTTTGGCATCTGTTTTATAAATATCCTGCGGATCGCCGGAAAGCGCCACCCAACGGAACGGGCCAATGCCGCGACAGAACAACGGTCGAATATAAGCAGGTACGAAGCCGGGGAAATCAAAGGCATTTTCCACGCCCATCTCTTTGGCCATCTGGCGAATGTTGTTGCCGTAATCAAACGTTGGCACGCCCATTTTGCTAAACGCCAGCATCGCCTCAACGTGCGTTGCCATTGAACGTTTCGCCGCCTGCACCGTGCCTTGCGGATCGGACACCGCTTTTGCCTGATACTCTTCCCAGCTCCAGCCAGACGGCAGATAACCATGCAGCGGATCGTGGGCGCTGGTCTGGTCGGTGACCATATCCGGGCGCACACCGCGCTTCACCAGTTCCGGCACAACGTTGGCGGCGTTCGCACACAGCGCAATGGAGACCGCTTTACCCTCGCGAGTGTATTTGTCGATACGCGCCAGCGCATCGTCAAGCGATGTCGCCTGCTCGTCCACGTAACGGGTACGCAGACGGAAATCGATTCGGCTTTGCTGGCATTCAATGTTCAGCGAACATGCCCCCGCAAGCGTAGCGGCTAACGGCTGCGCCCCGCCCATACCGCCCAGTCCGGCGGTCAGTACCCAGCGCCCGCTCAGGTTACCCTGATAATGCTGACGCCCGGCCTCAACGAAGGTTTCATAAGTCCCCTGCACGATGCCCTGGCTGCCGATGTAGATCCAGCTCCCGGCGGTCATCTGGCCGTACATCGCCAGCCCTTTGGCGTCCAGTTCGTTGAAGTGTTCCCAGGTAGCCCAATGTGGCACCAGGTTGGAGTTGGCAATCAGCACGCGCGGTGCGTTGTCGTGAGTTTTGAATACGCCTACCGGTTTTCCGGACTGGACCAGCAGCGTCTCATCGGTCTCCAGTTTGGTCAGCGCGTTGACGATGGCGTCATAGCATTCCCAGTCCCGTGCGGCGCGGCCAATCCCGCCGTAAACCACCAGCTCATGCGGATTTTCCGCCACATCGGGATCCAGATTATTCATTAACATGCGCAGCGGCGCTTCGGTCAGCCAGCTTTTGGCCGTTAAGGTGGTGCCGCGTGGGGCACGAATATCCTGCTGACGATATTTGCTATGGGACATGACAGAAAACTCCTCGCGAACGTCGAATAGATAAGTAACATATACTTGTCTATACAAGTCACCGCAAGGATGATTTTAACAATTAAGATACATTTTTATTATATTGCGTCAGCAATCACGGTTTTCATCTCCTGTATCAGGACATAAACCGCCCTTGCAGTCGATAGCGGGAACCAGGGAACAGCAAACGGGCATGAGAGACAATGGATGACGCGGACCAGGTCTTGCGGCGGATCAGCAGGCAGGGATCGTGTTCTTTGATGTTCAGCAGCGCGCATTCTTCGGCGCTGGCACGTACCGCTTCAACAATATGCTCACCTTCGGTCAAGGGGGCTATCAGCGACAGGTAAGCGTGCGGCGTAGTCTGGCTGTAATCCTGCGCCAGATACTCGGGCACAATTTCGGCATTCACGCAGCGATCTTCAATCTGTACCGGCAGATCGTTCTCGTAGTGCACCATGACAGAGTGAAAAATAGAGGTGCCTTCTTTGACGTTTAATACCAAAGCCTGCTGCGCGTTTGCCCGGGTTCTTTCCAGCGTCAGCACTTCGCACCGGTGCTGATGCTGACGGGCGTTGATTTCATCCGCGATGCTGCGAATTTCAAATAGCGCGGACTGACCTTTTGGCTCGGCGACAAACGTCCCCACGCCCTGCAAACGCACCAGTAAACCTTCATCCGTTAACTCACGCAGCGCCCGGTTGATGGTCATGCGGCTAAAACCATACTGCGCCACCAGCTCTGCCTCAGACGGAATGCGATCGTGAGGCTGCCAGATACCGCTGGCAATTTTTTCGCTGATCTCCTGTTTGACCTTTTCGTAAAAAGGAGCCGGAGCAGAACGGGATGGGAGCATGCGTGAGCCTTCCTTAAGCTGAAAATGTGAGTGGGTACAGTTTACAGGCATTACCCGAACCTGATAAGCGCAACGCCATCAGGTATGTCAGTGCCACCAGTGGGCGATTTGCCAGCCTAATCGCGCCGCAACCCGCGCCGCCCTGCCATCATCGTCAAAGCGTGGATTAAATTCAACCATATCCACCGCCTGTAGTTTACCGCTACGACACAGAGGCTCAATCAGTCTCAGCAGCGTCGCCAACGGTACGCCAAGCGCGGCGGGGGCCGACACACCGGGCATTTCCCACACCGGCAGCACGTCGAGGTCAATTGTCAGATAGATGACATCCAGATTGGCAATGAACTGCGCTAGCTGCGCCTGCGCCGTACCACAATGCAGATCCTCCACTACGGTCACACCGAGCCGCTGGGCCTCATCCCAAAGCGCCTGGGTGTTTGCCGCCCGGCTGACGCCGATACAGGCATAGTGAAATTCACGCTGTTGTTCATCGCAAAGCTGCGCCAACTGGCGAAACGGCGTACCGGATGTAGCCTGCCCGGCATGGCGCAAATCGAGATGCGCATCGAAGTTGACTATCCCCACTTTCGCCTGCGGGAACGCGTCCAGCACACCTGCACCATGGGCATATGCAGTTTCGTGTCCGCCACCCAAAACAAAGGTGCGCATATTTTCCTGCTGGCAACGCTGTACTGCATTGCGTAGCGCCTGCTGCGCGCCCTCAAGATCGGGGGCCTGCGCCACAATATTGCCCAGATCCACCAGTCGATGATGCCCATCGTGGCTGGCTAAATTCGCCAGCGCCTTGCGCAGCAAATCGGGCGCTCCGGCAGCTCCCGTGCGCCCCTGATTACGTTTAACACCTTCGTCGCAAGCAAACCCGAGCAACGCTATCTGCTCGCGATACATTTCTGGGCTAAACGTCGGGCTCTGGGTGATAGTCTGAAACAGGCGCAGCGCATTCGGCGATTCGGCCCGGTCATCACGTCCCTGCCATAGCGCAGGTGAAGCAGGTTGCCAGTGAGTCATGCTATTTGTCCTTTGAATACGCGTTGGTAGAGCGGGTTGCGCCCGGGTTCATACAGGATCTCAACAGGAAGTGTGGCATCCCACACCACAAAATCGGCCACAAACCCGGCCTTCAATTGACCGTGGGTGGCGTGACGCCCCAGCGCCCGGGCCGCATGACGGGTTACGCCCGCCCATGCTTCTTCCGGCGTTAAGCCAAACTGAACGCAGGCCATATTCATCGCCCAGTGCAGGCTGATAAACGGGCTGGTACCGGGGTTAAAATCTGTCGCTACCGCCATCGGTACCTGATATTGACGCAGCAACGCTACCGGTGGGCGCTGCTGCTCTTTGAGGAAATAGAATGCGCCGGGCAGCAGCACGCCGACCGTACCGCTTTGGCTCATTGCCGCCACGCCCGCTTCATCGAGGTATTCAATATGATCGGCGGATAGCCCGTGGTAGCGGCTTACCAACTGTGCGCCGCCAAGCAATGACAGTTGTTCGACATGGCCTTTAATCGGGATGCCCAGCGCCTGCGCAGCCTGAAACACCCGCTCACTCTGCGCCAACGAAAAACCAACGCTTTCACAGAACAGATCAACGGTCTCAAACAGCCCTTGTTCCCACAGCTGCGGCAAAATGGTCTCGCACACCAGCGTAATATAGCCGTCAGGATCATCCCTGAATTCCGTTGGCGTCGCATGCGCAGCCAATAGCGTCGAGCTGATTTCAACGATATTCTCTGCCGCCAGCGCTGCCACCACGCGCAATATTTTCTCTTCAGTCGGCAAATCCAGGCCGTAGCCGGATTTTATTTCCAACAGCGTAACACCTTCTTTGATCAGCTGTTCCATCCGCTGATGGGCTACGTGTAAGAGTTGTTCATCCGTGGCGCTGCGGGTCGCCGATACGGTGGCATTGATCCCCCCACCCTGAGCGCTTATCTGCTGGTAGGAGACACCATTTAGCCGCTGCTCCCATTCACCTGCGCGGTTTCCGCCAAAGACGAGATGCGTATGGCAATCAATCAGGCCAGGCGTAATCAGCCGGCCCTGCATATCAAAAGTATTGTCATGTGTGAGATATAACGATGATTCCGGGACGATATCGCGAATCTTGCCCTGGCGGACGATCAGCGCGTGACCATCCACCAGCCCATATGGGGTACCACGTTCAGGATCCATAGTCGCCAGACGAACATTGCGCCAGATAACATCATCAGGGAAGAATTGCTGCATTCGACTCACCACTTGTCATAGGTTGTATAGACATTTATTTTTGATTATAGGGATGTTGTCAACCTGAAGAGCCATAATTGTTATCTATTTGTGATATAAAGACTCTCCGCGCCAGACATTGCTGCGATAAAAAACAACTTTTTACCTTTTCGCCTTCCCGTTTCGCTCAACTTAGTATAAAAAAGCAGGCTTTAATGGATAACTTTCAAAGCCCGGAGCAACCTGTGAACATATCATCAGTTTCCCGTCTGGCGCTGGCAATGGCTTTTGGCGTGACGCTGACCGCCTGTAGCTCTACACCGCCCGATCAAATTCCTTCCGATCAGACCGCGCCAGGTACCTCTTCGCGCCCGATCTTGTCGGCCAATGAAGCGAAAAACTTCGTTGCTGCGCACTATTTTTCCGCGCTGACGCCAAACACCGCGCCATGGAGCCCTTCTTCAATTTCTTTGCCTGCACAACCTGACTTCGTCGTTGGCCCGGCAGGCACTCAGGGCGTAACCCATACCAGCATTCAGGCTGCGGTGGATGCGGCAATCATCAAACGTACGAACAAACGTCAGTACATCGCGATTATGCCGGGCGAGTATCAGGGCACGGTATACATCCCGGCAGCAACGGGTAGCCTGACGCTGTACGGTATGGGCGAAAAACCGCTGGATGTAAAAATTGGCCAGGCCATTGACGGTGACATGAGCACCGCAGACTGGCGTCGTACGGTGAACCCAGGCGGTAAATATATGCCGGGTAAACCTGCGTGGTATATGTTTGATAATTGCCAGAACAAACGTGGCACAAATATTGGTGTGATGTGTTCTGCCGTCGTCTGGTCGCAAAACAACGGTCTGCAATTGCAGAACCTGACCATCGAAAACAACCTCGGTGACAGCGTTGATGCGGGTAACCACCCGGCCGTTGCACTGCGTACCGATGGCGATAAAGTGCAGATCAACAAGGTCAATATTCTGGGTCGTCAGAATACGTTCTTTGTAACCAACAGCGGCGTACAAAACCGTCTGGAAAACGATCGTCAGCCTCGCACGCTGGTAACCAACAGCTACATTGAAGGTGATGTGGATATCGTTTCTGGTCGTGGCGCAGTGGTGTTCGAGAACACCGATTTCCGTGTTGTGAATTCTCGTACGCAGCAGGAAGGTTACGTGTTCGCACCGGCTACTCTGTCAAACATCTACTACGGTTTCCTGGCGATTAATAGCCGCTTCACGGCAAGCGGCGATGGCGTGGCGCAGTTAGGCCGATCGCTGGATGTCGATTCCAACACTAACGGTCAGGTCGTTATCCGTGACAGCGTGATTAACGAAGGCTTTAACATGGCAAAACCATGGGCTGACAGCGTTATCGCAAAACGCCCATTTGCCGGTAATACCGGTGCGGAAGATGACAAAGGTGAAATCCAGCGCAACCTGAACGACACCAACTTCAACCGCATGTGGGAATACAACAACCGCGGTATCGGTAGCAAAGTGGTTGCCGAGCCAAAGCAGTAATCCCAGAGTAAAAAAAGGTCGCCATATTTACGCTGGCGACCTTTTTTATGGCGTTACACCAAACGCGATTTATTAAAGTTAATCAAACTCCCCGCTTTAATAATCTCACGCTCCTCGGCGGTCAGGCTTTCCATATACAAGCTGATTTCACGCATCGCGCCATCAGCATGAAGAACGTACGCTTTTATCTCGCGGCTGCACTCATCCAGCGCACGGCGAATACCGGGAATATAGATATAGTCCCCGACCTCAAAAGAGGGTTTCTCAGCCATTTGTAGCGGTAACATTCCCCAGTTAATGACATTGGAACGGTAACGCTTGGTGGCATATTCCTCGGCGATGTTTGCCAGCCCACCGATCACTCGCTGACAGCTTGCCGCCTGCTCGCGCGCAGAACCATCACCAGGCTTGACGGCATAAATCATGCTGCCAATCTCAGTCTCCAGTGGTTGCGTGTTTTCCTGACCGGTAATCTGCTGGATGCGTGCGAAAACGGACGCCAGTTCGCTAACGTCACCCGCCTGACGTTGTTTTTCCCGTTCAGCGACCGCCTTGCTTCTGCCAACATAGCCGGGATCGCGTCGGGAAAGGGTAAATTCCGCCAGCCCCAAAGGATTGGAACGATACGAAGAGGTTTCTCCGGACGGGATAAGCTCATCCGTCGTTGTCACGTCATCAAGTATTTTTGAGGCCACTTTAAGCAGAATATTTTCTGTTAACGCACCCAGTTCCGGCCAGTCTTTAATATTCGGGCCGTAAATGAGCGGCTGTTGCGTGGCCCCTTTCACAAACCCCTGGTATACGCGGCTCTTATATGGCGCAGGATTAAACGCATAGTCAGGTACAGCCTCCCAGCAGTCCTGATCCGTCGCGGCAGTGAGAAATCCTCCATTTGCTGCCGTAGCCGCAATTGATCGCGCATCCATCAGCGCAACGGCTGACATTTGACCATTGCCCGGTTTCGAGCCTTCACGGTTAGGGAAGTTACGCGTGGTATGGCGGATGCTAAGACCATTGTTGATTGGCGTATCGCCCGCACCAAAGCATGGACCACAGAATGCGGTTCTGATGACGGCCCCCGCTCCCAGTAAATCCGTAACGACACCTTTCTGCGCTAAATCCATAAACACCGGCTGTGACGAGGGGTAGACAGCCAGCGAGAAAGCATCATTACCGCAGGATTGACCACGTAATGCCTGCGCCGCAGCAATCACGTTTTCAAAGTTGCCGCCCGAGCATCCAGCAATGATCCCCTGCTGTACTTTTAAGCGTCCGTTCTCCACTTTATCCAACAACGAGAGGCTGGCTTTACCTTGCGCGATTCGCGCAGATTCAACTTCAATCTCCCGGAGAATATCCGTCAGATTTTCATTGAGTGTAGCAATCTCATAGACATTACTTGGATGGAATGGCAGCGCAATCATCGGCTTAACCGCACTCAGATCGACATAAATACACCCATCGTACCAGGCCATCGGCTGCGGGTTGAGCGGGCGATAATCCTGTTCGCGACCGTGTAATGCCAGCCAACTGCGAGTTTCATCATCCGTTTGCCAGACAGAGCTCAGGCAGGTGGTTTCGGTGGTCATTACATCAACGCTGTTGCGAAAATCCGTTGAGAGATGGCGAATGCCAGGGCCGACAAACTCCATGACCTTATTTTTGACGTAGCCATTTTTAAACACCGCGCCAATGATAGCCAAAGCCACATCCTGCGGGCCGATGCCCGCAACAGGCTTGCCGGTCAGATAAACGGCAACAACGCCAGGATAATCAATATCCCAGGTATCGTTTAACAGCTGCTTGACCAGCTCACCGCCCCCTTCTCCTACCGCCATCGTGCCTAATGCACCGTAACGCGTGTGGCTGTCTGAGCCGAGGATCATTTTGCCGCCCCCGGCCATCATTTCACGCATGTACTGATGGATGACGGCAATATGTGGCGGCACAAAGATTCCGCCGTAACGCTGTGCCGCAGACAGACCAAACATATGATCGTCACCGTTAATGGTTCCCCCTACCGCGCATAATGAGTTATGGCAGTTCGTCAGAACGTACGGTAAAGGAAAGCGCTCCATTCCTGATGCTTTAGCGGTCTGAATAATACCGACAAAGGTAATATCGTGTGAGGCTAATGAATCAAACTTAATTTTTAGCTTATTCATGTCACCGGACGTATTATGCTCTGAGAGAATCGACCACGCGATAGTTCCTTTTTTCGCCTCTTCTTTACAGATTGGTTCAGACACCCCATCTTCAGCGATTATTTCATTATTACCGGAGAGGTAAATCCCTTTCTCATATAATTTAATCATTAGATACTCCACATTGCTGTGCTCCAACCAGAGCACAGACAACCAATGAACGATGTAATTTATACCCTAAATAATTCGAGTTGCAGGAAGGCGGCAAGGGAGCGAATCCCCAAGAGCTTACTCCAGTAAGTGACTGGGGTGAGCGAGCGCAGCCAACGCACATGCAACTTGAAGTATGACGGGTATAGTTAGAGCATGTTCCAGCCAATCAACATATTCCACCACCAAAGGCCCAGCGTAATATGGACGAGGAACGTCAAGAACGTCAGCATTGCGCCAACCAGCCACCACGATTTGATGTCGTTATATCCAACGCCAAAAATAACCGGTCCCGCGGCGCCGCCATAATGGGTAACCATACCGCCGTAAGAGTTAGAAAAGAGTAATGCCAATGCAGTTAACATCAGTGGCGCACCAGAAACGTTCGCCAGCATGGCAAATACCGGCATCATTGCCACAATATAGGCACTACCTGAGGCAAAGAAATATCGAACGATAATGCTCAGGAACAAAATAACGAAGAACGCCACATTGCCGTGATTACCAAAGTCGAGATTGTTTTTGAACAGTTCGGCTAACCAGTCAAAGAATTTCACTTTCGATAACAGCGAACTCAAACCGATAATACCGCCGTACCAGATTAAGGTATTCCAGCCACCCTTATTTCTAACCACATCATCCCAGGTGACTATGCCAAACAAAAGCATCGTCCCCATTACTACAATGGCAACCGTTGATTCATCAACGCCGAGAGTTTTACTAAAGATCCATCCTAATAGCGCGAGGACGAAAATGCCCAGCAGCATTTTTTCGCGCCCTTTCATTGGCCCTAAATCCTGAAGCCCGGCTTTGGCGATAGTTTTGTTATCAACCTTTTTAATTTCTGGTGGATACATCAAATAGATGACTAAAGGCGTTACCAACAGCATAACCAGTCCAGGCAAAGCTGCTGCTAGAGCCCATCCTCCCCAGCTTAGTTGTAACTGACAGATATCGTTGATCATCTTCAATGCCAGAATGTTTCCTGCCATCGCAGTAAAAAACATATAGCTGGTCGTTTTAGTGACCATATACACCGTCATCATCAGGTAGTGGCCGACGCGGCGGGGGCTCTTATCCGGCTCAGAGCCTAACGCCACCGCCACGCTATTGATGATGGGCAAGACAATGCCTCCCGCACGCGCCGTATTTGACGGTGTTGCAGGGGCTAATACCAGGTCAAGAAATACGGTCACGTAGCCCAGGCCAAGCGTGGTGTTACCTATTTTACCAATCAGAATATAGGCAATGCGTTTGCCCAGTCCCGTCGTCACAAAAGCAGCGCTTAAAGTAAACGCGGAGAACACCAGCCATGTCGTACCGGAAGCATAGCCGCTCAGTACGCTGCTGGTTTTAAGTATGCCGCTGCCTAAATTTCCGACAACCACCATTGAAGCGGCAACAGCAATCAATAATACCACCGGTTCAGGAAACGGTTTGATCACCAGTCCGACAATGGCTGCGAGATAAATACCAAATAGCACCCAAGCCAGTTCACTTAATCCTGTCGGTGCTGGTATAAGTCCTATAATGCAAGGGATGGCCAATATTAATATTAGCTTCCATAATGATTTTACGTTCATTTTGGGGCCCTGAATAATCTGTACAAGCAATACAGAATGTTTTTCGATTTTCCATAATCACAGCAACATGTGGCCAATGCTGTCAGGGAAGATAAACATCACCGGCGAATATTTTTCTGGCGGTGCGAATAACCGAAGCTCTGATAGTTTCAGGCTCATCCCCTTCATTGGTTAAATAAATATCAAGAGCGCCGCCTGGATGTTCGATAGTGATATTCCCGTAATGCGCACCTGCCGTTACCTGACGCGTAACGGTACCGTTAATGGCGCAACTGCTGGCGATCGCTATCGCCCCAGTAATTGCCAGTGCTTTATGGCAAGAATGCGGCATAAAATAGCGAACATTAATTGCGCCATCATGCTGAGGCACCGAGATGAGAATAGGTTTAGGGATAACCTTATTGCTGACATTTCCCAGGCCCATAGCTTCACCGGCCTGTAAACGAATAGACTCGATGCGCGCCAATAATTCGCGGTCTGCATCTAAATCTTGCGTGGATTCATAACCCGTTTTTCCCAGGTATTCGGCAGGAATAATTACGACAGGTGTCGCCATATCTATACAGGTCACCGGAACGGAGTTGATATAATCGATGTGTTGGCCCGTTGGAAAAATATGCCCGGTTTTAGAACCTGCGGCATTCAGGAACGTCAATGCAATCGGGGCCGATGTTCCCGGGACACCGTCAATTCTTGCTGTTCCTTCATACTCAACAACGCCGTTTGGTGTCTGTATATCAGCTTCGATAAACGTGTTGGTGTTTACATTGCGAATACGAACGCGGGTGGTCGGCGTTTCGGCATTAATTAATCCCTTTTCAATAGCAAACGCGCCAACGGCGGAAAGCATATTGCCGCAGTTCGGCGTGGTATCGACCCGTTGCTCATGCACCAATACCTGAGCAAATAAATAATCGATATCAGCTTTCGGGTCGTTTGAACGACTAATGATCGCTACTTTGCTGGTTAACGGATTGCCACCACCAATGCCGTCTATTTCCAGCGCATTGCCAGAACCCATAATTTTAATCAATACTTCATCACGCAGTTTTTCTTCTTGCGGTAGATCTTGTGCTAATAAAAATGCGCCCCTGGATGTTCCTCCGCGCATCATAACGCAAGGTATTTTTTTCATGATTATGCTCTCGATATTATTTTCACTATGTACATGGTTGCATGTCATGATTAGGGTGACTAATGACTTCATTTTCGTGATTAGTGATTTATTTTTATTAATTAAAAATTATGAATTGCAGATACACTGAACACTTTCATCTTAGACAGGGGCTTCCCCGATTTAGTCCGGAGTCAGAATGAAACACGAATTATCAAGCATGAAGGCGTTTGTCACACTGGCAGAGTCCGATTCTTTTAACAATGCCGCCAAGTTACTTAATATTACGCAACCTGCATTAACACGCAGGATTAAAAAGATGGAAGAGTATTTACACACTCAACTCTTTGAAAGAACAACTCGCAAAGTCACATTAACAAAAGCGGGAAAAATGCTTTTACCTGAAGCCAGAGAATTAATTAGGGCATTAGATGAAACTATTTTTAATATTAGTAATGTGAATGTTCATCATCATGGCATAGTGACATTATCCTGTATTCCTACCGCAGTTTTCTATTTCTTGCCGTTGGCAATAGGAAAATTTAATGAGCGGTATCCCAATATCAAAGTGCGAATTATTGAACAAGGTACGAATAATTGTATGGAATCCGTACTTTGCAATGAGGCTGATTTTGGAATAAATATGAACAACATCACAAATTCCTCTATCGAGTTCACTCCACTGGTTAATGAACCGTTTGTTCTGGCCTGTCGGCGCGATCATCCACTCGCCAATAAACAGTTGGTGGAGTGGCAGGAATTGCTGAATTACAAATTGATAGGCGTTCGCTCCTCAAGCGGTAACCGATTATTGATTGAACAACATTTGGCCGATAAACCATGGAAACTGAACTGGTTTTACGAGGTTCGTCATCTGTCCACTTCGCTGGGTCTGGTTGAAGCTGGATTGGGCGTTTCCGCGTTACCAGTGTTAGCAATGCCGCAAACGCCGCATCCCACCCTGACAAGTATCCCACTGGTTGAGCCTGTTATTAGACGCACGCTGGGAGTTATTCGGCGTAAAGACGCTATTCTCTCACCTCCCGCTGAACGTTTCTTCTCTCTTCTGCTTAATTTATGGGCAGATGACAAAGACTGTCTTTGGACATCCGTTGCTGAACGTCATGAAAATCTACCGCTTGTTGAATGAATATAAAAAAATCCGCAATCTTCACAAGATTGCGGATCGTTTGTAACACCTGACGTTTTAGTACGCGTTAACCACCACCCACATCGGGCCTTGTCCTACCGCGTAACGACCGTTCTCTGTCAACAGTCCTTGTTCGCCTGCAATCTTATACACCGCAATATGGTGCGATTTTTGCCCGGCGGCAATCAGGTATTTTCCGCTGTGATCGATATTAAAACCACGTGGCTGAGTTTCGGTAGGCTGGAAACCCTCTTTAGTCAGTACGCTACCGTCTTCAGACACGCTAAAGACCGTAATCAGGCTGGCGGTGCGATCACAGGCATACAGATGACGCCCATCAGGTGTGATATGAATATCTGCTGCCCAACGGGTATCAGCAAAATCTGCAGGCATCATATCCAGCGTCTGCACACACTCAATTTTGCCGTACGGATCTTTCAGCTCCCAGACATCAACAGAGCTGTTCAGTTCGTTCACACAGTAGGCATATTGCTTATTCGGATGGAACGCCATATGACGCGGGCCCGCGCCTTCCACGGTAGTCACTTCAGCCGGTTCCTGCGCGACCAGATGGCCATCATCGCTTACGTCAAACAGGCAGATACGATCCTGTTTCAACGCCGGAACCCACAGGGTACGGTTATCCGGAGAGATGTTGGCTGAGTGGCAACCATCCAGACCCTCAACCACGTCAACCAGTTCCACCGGCAGACCATCTTCCAGACGCGTGACGCTCACGCTGCCAGCGTTATAAGAACCCACGAACACGAAACGTCCCTGATGATCGGTAGAAATATGCGTCGGGCTACCCGGCAGCGCAGACTCTGCCGCGAAGGTCAGCGCACCGTCATCAGGCGCAATACGATAAGCCAACACGCGAAACTCCGGGCGCACGCCAACATAGAGGTAACGCTTATCCGGGCTGACGACCATCGGCTGTACCTGACCCGGCACATCAACCACCTGTGTCAGCGTCAGAGAACCATCGTGATTCAGGCTCCAGACGTGGATTTGCTGACTTTCAGGGCTGGCGGTATAAACGGTTTGCTTCATGAATACTCCTTTGCTTTTTGGCAGGTGGCTGCAATTGCCTGACACACGCCTAAGGTAGACGCTTTTAACGGTGAATGCTTAATTAAGGCTCAGAATTTTGTCCGGCTCCCGTCTCGGTGTACCATTCCAACAGACATAATTCTCAACCTTAATCTGGATAAACCTATGACCGCACGCGTGATTGCCCTGGATTTAGACGGTACCCTCTTGACCCCGAAAAAAACCTTGCTGCCATCCTCTCTCGAAGCGCTCTCGCGCGCCAGAGAAGCAGGCTACCAACTTATCATTGTCACAGGTCGCCATCACGTTGCTATTCATCCTTTTTATCAGGCACTGGCGCTGGATACACCTGCAATTTGCTGTAACGGTACCTATTTGTATGATTATCAAGCAAAAAAGGTGCTGGAATCCGATCCCCTTCCGGTAGACCAGGCATTACAGCTGATCGAAATGCTGGATGAACATCAGATCCACGGGCTGATGTATGTGGATGAGGCCATGCTGTATGAGCGCCCTACCGGGCATGTAGTGCGTACCGCTAACTGGGCACAAACGCTGCCGCCGGAACAGCGCCCGACCTTCACCCAGGTTCCTTCGCTGGCGCAGGCGGCGCATGACGTTAACGCCGTCTGGAAATTTGCTCTGACCGACGAAGATATTCCGAAACTGCAGCAGTTTGGCCGGTATGTCGAGCAACAGTTGGGGCTGGAGTGTGAATGGTCCTGGCACGATCAGGTCGACATTGCCCGTAAAGGCAACAGTAAAGGACGACGCTTGACCCAGTGGATAGAAGCACAGGGCGGGTCAATGGAAAACGTGATTGCCTTTGGCGATAACTTTAACGATATCAGCATGCTGGAAGCCGCAGGCACTGGCGTGGCGATGGGCAACGCGGATGACGCGGTCAAAGCCCGCGCCAACATCGTGATTGGTGATAACACCACCGACAGCATCGCAAAATTTATCTACTCTCACCTGCTGTAATCAGGCGGTAATCGATACGCTCTTAATTTGCGCGTACAACCACAGGCCAGGTTTGATACCCAGTTCATCCCTGGCCCACGGGCTGATCTTCGCCCACAGCGTCTTACCGCCCACCTCAAGCTGAACTTCCACCTGACCGTTATCGTCATAGCATTGCGCGACTTTTGCCCGGAGAACATTACGAATACTGGTCTGTTGCGGCGGTTGCAGTACCAATGAAACATCAGAGGCCTGAATACGAATACGCAGCGCGGTTTGCAGCGGTTGCTCCAGCTTGTTGACCCACAGATGCTGATCGCCAAGCGCCAGCGCGGTCATCGCGTAGTGTGGATGATGTTCCAGCACGCTGACTTTCAGAATACTGCTTTGCTGTTCCTTAGGCAGCCAGGGGTGCATCACGCTGCTGCCCCAGACATCTTCCAACGAACCAAACGCTTTGACCTGCCCGTTTTCCAGCACCATCACTTTATCTGCCAAGTGCAAAATCTCATCAAGCGAGTGGCTGACGTACAGCATCGGAATATTAATTTCCCGCGCCAGGCGTTGCAGATAAGGCAGCAGTTCGCGTTTACGCGGTATATCCAGCGAGGCTAACGGCTCATCAAGCAGCAATAACTCAGGCGCGGTCAGCAGCGCCCGACCGATGGCGACACGCTGCTTTTCACCGCCAGAAAGACCGCCTGGTAGACGGTCAAGCAGCGGTTCAATGCCCAACAACGCCACCAGCTTATCAAACTGTCCGGCCATGCTTTTCGCCATTCCGTAACGCAGGTTGCCGCGCACTTTATAGTGCGGGAACAGGCGCGCATCCTGGAAAACATAGCCCACCCGGCGTTTTTCCGGCGTTAAACAGATACCGTTCTCGACGTCGTTTAAGACCCGACCGTTGAGCACGATGCGCCCGGACTGCGGCTGCGTCAGACCACTGATGGCGTTAATCAGTGAGGTTTTGCCCGCACCGGAAACGCCAAAAATAGCGGTGATGCCGCTGGCTGGCAGCGTTTCGTTGAGCGTCAGACAATGCGTCCCCAGCGTCTGGGAGAAATTAAGTTCAAGCATGATTATCGCCCCGTCCGCTCACGGCTAATACGCGCCAGCCATTCAGAAATCAGCAGCGAAATCAGCGCCAACACAATGGAAATGATACATAATCTCGCCGCCGCACTTTCGCCGCCGGGGGTTTGGATCAGGGTATACATCGCCGAAGGAATGGTGCGGGTTTCGCCAGGAATATTGGAAACAAAGGTAATGGTTGCACCAAATTCCCCAAGGGAACGCGCAAACGCCAGCACCGTACCAACAATAATGCCGGGCAGCATCAGCGGTAACGTAATGGTCATAAAGACGCGCCAGCGTCCGGCTCCCAGCGTGCGGGCCGCCTGCTCCAGCTTGACGTCGACACCTTCCAGCGCCAGACGAATAGCCCGCACCATGAGCGGGAAGGACATCACCGCAGCGGCCAGCACCGCCCCACGCCAGCTAAAGGCAAAAGTTATGCCAAACCAGTCGTACAGCCATTCGCCAATGAATCCGCGCCGTCCCATAGAGACCAACAGCAGATACCCCACCACCACAGGCGGCAGAACCAGCGGCAAATGCAGTACGCTGTCGAGCAGCGCTTTGCCCGGGAACTTGCATCGCACCAGTAGCCAGGCAAAGAAGATCCCAAATGGCAGACTAAACAACACGGCCGGGGAAGAAACTTTCAGGCTCAGTATAACGGCCTGCCATTCAGGATCGGTCAGTATCATTACTTGGTCGTAAATCCATAACGTTTAAAGATTTCAGCAGCCTGCGGTCCTTTCAGGTAATCATAGAACGCGCTAACCGTTGCGTTTTTGTGCCCATCAACAATCGCGATAGGGTATTCCACTTTTTTGTGCGAATCTTCCGGGAAAGTCGCAACAACTTTTACGCCCTTGCTAGCGACGGCATCAGAACCATAGACGATCCCCAGCGGCGCTTCGTTACGCTCTACCAGCGCCAGCGCACCGCGCACGTCTTCAGCAGGAGCCAGTTTCGGGGCCAGGGTATCCCATGCACCCAGTTTTTGCAGCGCTTCTTTGGCATAAATGCCTGCCGGAACATGTTCCGGATCGCCAACAGCCAGACGCCCACCGTTCAACAGACTGGTCCAGTTGGTTTTGCTGTCGATGGTGAAGTCTTTCTGTGCGCTGGCTTTCGGCGCAACCACCACCAGGCTGTTACCCAACAGCGTTTCACGCGTTGCGGTATCAATCGACTTCTTGTCTACCGCGTAGTCCATCCATTTCTGATCGGCAGAAATAAACAGATCGGCCGGTGCGCCTGCTTCAATCTGACGCGCCAGTGTGGAAGAAGAAGCAAAAGAAGAGACAACATCAACGTTCTTCTCTTTTTTATATTGCGTTGCAATGTCCTGCATCGCGTTGGTCAGCGAAGCCGCTGCGAAAACGGTAATCTTTCCTTCATCCGCCAGCGCATGTCCGGCAACAGTAAGAGAAAGTGTTGCCCCTGCAAACAAGCGTAACCATGTACGTGCCATCTGTAACTCCTTTGCGTTTCGTTATGTAGGCGCAAATATAACGAGTAAACCAGGATTTTCCCAGTGGTTATTGATACCAATTAGAGGTTACACAAAGAAAATATCGGCAGGGAAAGCAGGATCTTGAGAAACTGTAGCGAGAGAAAACGAGTAGGAAGGCTAAAAATATAAACGCCCGACTGAGCGGGCGTTTGGGGAATCAATGATTCTGTCTGGACTGGTCTTTCTGACCGATACCGGAGAAAATGTTGAACACTTCACCCAGTCCGTAAATCAGACCCAGAATGATGGCCATTACCACAGGTACCATGATTACGGCGAATACCAGACTTTTCAATAACTCTAACATGGTCAACTCCAGATATAGTCCTTAGTTGTATTCTAACCACATAACGCAGAAAAGCACTCCCCTTTTGTGCGGTCAGCTTTGCTCAGGCACGGTTTTCCGTCACAATACCCTTTTTTGCCAGGAGCTTGTGATGCAGGCCGAAATCCTTCTTACGCTGAAACTTCAGCAAAAACTCTTTGCTGATCCCCGTCGCATTTCTCTGCTTAAGCACATTGCGCTTTCCGGTTCCATCAGTCAGGGCGCGAAGGATGCAGGTATCAGCTACAAAAGCGCCTGGGATGCGATTAACGAAATGAACCAGCTCAGCGAGCAGACGCTGGTTGAACGTGCCACAGGCGGTAAAGGCGGCGGTGGCGCGGTGTTAACGCGCTATGGCCAACGTTTAATCCAGTTATATGATTTACTGGCGCAAATCCAACAAAAAGCGTTTGATGTTTTGAGCGATGACGATGCGCTACCGCTCAACAGCCTGCTGGCAGCTATCTCGCGTTTTTCACTGCAAACCAGCGCCCGTAACCAGTGGTTTGGCACTATTACCGCTCGCGACCACGATCAGGTCCAGCAGCATGTTGACGTCCTGCTGGCCGATGGTGAAACGCGCCTGAAAGTGGCAATCACTGCGCAAAGCGGTGAGCGTCTGGGTCTTGAGGAAGGCAAAGAAGTACTGATTCTGCTGAAAGCGCCGTGGGTGGGAATCACTCAGGACGACGCCATCGCTCAGGCTGCCGATAACCAGTTGCAGGGCACGATTAGCCATATTGAACGCGGTGCGGAACAGTGTGAAGTGCTGATGACGTTGCCAGATGGCCAGACGCTCTGCGCGACGTTGCCGATAGATCAGACCCACACATTAACTGAAGGCGCTAACGTCACAGCATATTTTAATGCTGATAGAGTGATTATCGCCACGCTGTGCTGAGTTGATTGACATCAGCCCGAAGAACACGTATCCCTGTTATTCATCGCTGCAAATAATGGGATAAAAAATGTCATCGTTGCAAATTTCGCAAGGCATGTTTCGTCTTAGCGACACAAAAACGCTCCAGTTAGATGCGTTGACGTTAAACGCGGGTGATAGCTGGGCGTTTGTTGGCTCTAATGGTAGCGGGAAATCTGCGCTGGCCCGCGCGCTGGCAGGCGAGTTGCCGCTCCTGAAAGGCGAACGCCGCTGCCAGTTCACACGTATTACCCGACTCTCCTTTGAGCAGCTCCAAAAGCTGGTCAGCGACGAGTGGCAGCGGAACAACACCGATCTTCTTAGTCCCGGTGAAGACGACACAGGGCGCACCACCGCAGAAATCATTCAGGATGAGGTCAACGATCCCGCCCGCTGCGCTGCGCTGGCGCAGCAGTTTGGCATTTCAGTCCTACTCAACAGGCGTTTCAAATACCTTTCCACCGGTGAAACACGCAAAACTCTGCTCTGCCAGGCATTAATGTCCACGCCAGATTTGCTGATCCTTGATGAACCCTTTGACGGGCTGGACGTCGCGTCCCGCCGCCAGTTAGCAGAACTGCTCGATGAGCTGCACCAGGCCGGTTTAACGCTGGTACTGGTGCTTAATCGCTTTGATGAAATTCCCGAATTCGTGCAGTTTGCCGGCGTGCTTGCCGATTGCACACTGACGGAAACCGGCGCAAAAATCGACCTTCTGCAACAAGCATTAATCGCTCAGCTTGCCCATAGCGAGCGGCTGGAAGGCATCCAGTTACCCGAGCCGGATGAGCCTTCAGTACGCCACACATTGTCAGATAACGAGCCGCGCATTGTGCTTAAAGATGGCACTGTCTCGTATAACGATCGCCCTATCCTGCATCATCTGAGCTGGCGGGTAAATCCGGGGGAACACTGGCAAATCGTCGGCCCCAACGGTGCGGGGAAATCAACCCTGCTCAGTTTAATCACCGGCGATCATCCCCAGGGATATAGCAACGACCTGACCCTGTTTGGCCGACGCCGGGGCAGCGGTGAAACTATCTGGGATATCAAAAAACACATTGGCTATGTCAGCAGCAGCCTGCATCTGGATTACCGGGTAAGTACGACAGTTCGCAACGTTATTCTCTCCGGTTATTTCGATTCAATCGGCATTTATCAGGCTGTCTCCGACAGGCAGCACAAGCTGGTACAACAGTGGCTGGATATTCTTGGCATCAATAAACGTACCGCGGATGCGCCATTTCATAGTCTTTCCTGGGGACAGCAGCGGCTGGCCTTGATTGTTCGTGCTCTGGTGAAACATCCTACATTGCTGATCCTCGATGAACCCTTGCAAGGATTAGATCCGCTCAACCGCCAACTGATCCGTCGGTTTGTGGATGTCCTGATCGGTGAAGGCGAAACTCAGCTTTTGTTCGTCTCTCATCACGCCGAAGATGCCCCGGCCTGCATTACCCATCGGCTAGAGTTTGTACCCGAGGGCGATATCTACGGCTATCGACAAACCTCTCTGCGTTAATTTTCATGCCAGGGCGTTTATCACGCCCTTTTTTCTGTTTTTTTTCAGACAATCGCTGTAATAACAACCTAACATAATGATTTATAATAAAGTAACCAGCAGCATCGAGTGAAAATCTTGGAGTGTAAACGATTCCACTAATTTATTCCGTGTCACACTTTTCGCATCTTTGTTATGCTATGGTTATTGCATACCATAGGCTTAACGGAGCGAATTATGAGAGTATTGGTTACAGGTGGTAGCGGTTACATTGGAAGCCACACTTGCGTGCAGTTGCTGAAAAACGGTCACGAGGTGGTGATCCTGGATAATCTCTGCAACAGCAAGCGCAGCGTACTGCCCGTCATTGAGCGTTTAGGCGGCAAGCATCCGACCTTCGTGGAAGGAGACATCCGTAACGAAGCGCTGATAACCGAAATTCTGCACGATCATGCCATTGATACGGTCATCCATTTTGCCGGTTTAAAAGCCGTTGGAGAATCCGTTGCCAAGCCGCTGGAGTACTATGACAACAACGTCAACGGCACTCTGCGTCTGGTGAATGCAATGCGCGCAGCCAACGTGAAAAACTTCATTTTCAGCTCCTCCGCGACCGTCTATGGCGATCAGCCGCAAATTCCTTACGTTGAAAGCTTCCCCACCGGCACGCCACAAAGTCCGTACGGCAAAAGCAAGCTGATGGTGGAACAGATCCTGACCGATCTGCAAAAAGCTCAGCCCGACTGGAGCATTGCCCTGCTGCGCTACTTTAACCCAGTTGGCGCTCATCCGTCAGGAGATATGGGGGAAGATCCGCAAGGTATTCCAAACAACCTGATGCCTTACATCGCGCAGGTTGCGGTTGGCCGCCGCGAGTCTCTTGCCATATTTGGCAATGACTACCCTACTGAAGATGGCACCGGCGTACGCGACTACATCCATGTGATGGATCTCGCCGACGGCCACGTTGCCGCCATGGAAAAACTGGCAGGCATTCAGGGTGTGCATATTTATAACCTCGGTGCAGGCATCGGCAGCAGCGTGCTGGACGTGGTCCACGCCTTTAGCAAAGCCTGCGGTAAACCGGTGAATTACCATTTCGCCCCGCGCCGTGACGGCGATCTTCCGGCCTACTGGGCTGATGCCAGCAAAGCCGATCGCGAGCTCAACTGGCGCGTGACCCGCACATTGGATGAAATGGCGCAAGATACCTGGCACTGGCAGTCACGCCACCCACAGGGATATTCGGATTAAGGACCAATCATGACGCAATTCAATCCTGTCGATCATCCACACCGCCGTTTTAACCCGCTCACCGGGCAGTGGATCCTCGTATCACCGCATCGCGCCAAACGCCCGTGGCAAGGGGCGCAGGAAACTCCGTCTAAGCAGGTACTACCTGCACAAGACCCGGACTGCTTCCTGTGCGCTGGCAATACGCGCGTTACCGGCGACAAAAACCCGGATTACACCGGGACCTATGTCTTTACCAATGACTTTGCGGCGCTGATGTCCGATACCCCCGACGCGCCGGACAGTCACGATCCGTTGATGCGCTGCCAGAGCGCGCGCGGTACCAGCCGCGTGATTTGCTTCTCACCCGATCACAGCAAAACGTTGCCGGAACTCAGCGTCCCTGCACTGACAGAAATCGTAAAAACGTGGCAGGAGCAGACCGAAGACTTAGGGAAAATCTACCCCTGGGTGCAGGTATTTGAGAATAAAGGCGCAGCGATGGGGTGCTCGAACCCGCACCCACACGGACAAATTTGGGCCAACAGCTTTTTGCCTAACGAAGCCGAACGTGAAGATCGCCTGCAGAAAGCATACTTCGCCGAACAAGGCGCGCCAATGCTCGTTGATTACGTCCAGCGAGAACTGGCGGATGGCAGCCGTACGGTTGTTGAAACCGAGCACTGGCTGGCGGTTGTACCTTACTGGGCCGCGTGGCCGTTCGAAACGTTGCTGCTGCCGAAAGCGCATGTGCTGCGTATTACCGATTTGAGCGACGAACAGCGGGCTGACCTGGCGCTGGCGTTGAAAAAACTGACCAGTCGTTATGACAATCTGTTCCAGTGTTCATTCCCCTACTCCATGGGCTGGCACGGCGCACCGTTTAACGGTGAAGAAAACCAACACTGGCAGTTGCATGCACACTTTTATCCGCCGCTGCTGCGTTCCGCGACCGTGCGTAAATTTATGGTCGGATATGAAATGCTGGCAGAAACCCAGCGCGACCTGACGGCAGAACAAGCGGCTGAACGACTGCGTGCGGTCAGCGACATCCATTTTCGCGAATCCGGAGTTTAAATAATGAGTCTGAAAGAAAAAACACAATCTCTGTTTGCAGAAACATTTGGCTACCCTGCCACCCATACTATTCAGGCACCGGGTCGTGTAAACCTGATCGGCGAACATACCGATTATAACGACGGCTTCGTTCTGCCTTGCGCCATCGACTATCAAACCGTTATCAGTTGTGCGGCACGCGACGATCGAAAAGTCCGCGTGATCGCCGCTGATTACGACAATCAGGTTGATGAGTTCTCGCTTGATGCGCCGATTATCGCCCACGACAGCCAGCAGTGGTCAAACTACGTGCGTGGCGTAGTGAAACATCTGCAAAAGCGCAATAACGCCTTTGGCGGTGCTGATCTGGTGATCAGCGGTAACGTCCCACAGGGCGCGGGGTTAAGTTCTTCTGCCTCGCTGGAAGTCGCTGTGGGTACGGTATTCCAGCAGCTCTATCATCTGCCGCTCGACGGCGCGCAGATTGCCCTGAACGGTCAGGAAGCTGAAAACCAGTTTGTCGGCTGTAACTGCGGCATTATGGATCAGTTGATCTCGGCACTTGGTAAGAAAGATCATGCGCTACTGATCGACTGCCGAACGCTTGGCACCAAAGCAGTTTCTATGCCTGAGGGCGTAGCGGTGGTGATCATCAACAGTAACTTTAAACGTACGCTGGTCGGTAGCGAATACAACACCCGTCGCGAACAGTGTGAAACCGGCGCTCGTTTCTTCCAGCAGCCAGCGCTGCGTGATGTTAACCTTGAAGCGTTTAACGCCGTCGCCCACGAGCTGGATCCGATCGTCGCCAAACGAGTTCGCCACGTGATCACGGAAAATGCGCGTACCGTTGAAGCAGCACAGGCGCTGGAAAAAGGCGACCTGCTGCGTATGGGCCAACTGATGGCGGAATCTCACGCCTCAATGCGCGATGACTTTGAAATTACCGTGCCGCAAATTGATACGCTGGTTGAGATTGTCAAAGCGACCATTGGCGATAAAGGCGGTGTACGCATGACCGGCGGCGGCTTCGGCGGCTGTATCGTGGCGCTGATCCCGCAAGACTTGGTGCCTGCCGTACAGCAAGCTGTCGCTGAGCAGTACGAAGCAAAAACTGGAATTAAAGAAACATTCTACGTCTGCAAACCTTCTCAAGGAGCCGGACAATGTTAAACGAAATCCCCGTGCAGGCTCCGGACGGTCAGCCGTTTCGCCTGCTCACCCTGCGCAATGACGCAGGGATGGTGGTCACGCTGATGGACTGGGGCGCGACCCTACTCTCTGCGCGTATTCCGCTCAGCGATGATAGCGTGCGCGAAGCGTTACTCGGTTGCGCCAGCCCGGAACAATACCCGGAACAGGCTGCATTTCTGGGGGCTTCGATTGGTCGCTACGCGAACCGTATCGCCAACAGCCGTTATACCTTTGCTGGCGAAACCGTTGAATTAATACCAAGTCAGGGCGACAACCAGCTGCACGGCGGGCCGGACGGTTTTGACAAACGTCGCTGGCAGATAGTCAATCAAAATGACCGCCAGGTGCTGTTCGCCTTAACGTCTGACGATGGCGATCAGGGCTTCCCTGGCCATCTTTGCGCTACCGTGCAGTATCGCCTGACTGACGATAATCGTATTTCGATAACCTACCGCGCCACGGTCGATAAGCCCTGCCCGGTGAATCTGACGAATCACGTTTATTTCAACCTCGACGGTGACAAAACGGATGTGCGCCAACACAAGCTGCAAATCCTCGCCGACGAGTACTTGCCGGTTGATGAAATGGGCATCCCGCACGACGGACTGAAATCCGTCGCTGGTAGCACTTTCGATTTCCGTACGCCTAAGATCATCAGCAGTGAATTTCTTGCCGATGACGATCAGCGCAAGGTAAAAGGTTACGATCACGCCTTCCTGCTCCAGGCACAGGGCAATACGCATACGCCGGTCGCTCGACTGTGGTCCCAGGATGAAAAACTGCAGATGGAGGTCTACACCTCCGCCCCGGCATTACAGTTTTATTCCGGGAATTTCCTCGGCGGTACGCCATCCCGTGGTCCTGATGCCTACGCCGACTGGCAAGGTCTGGCGCTGGAAAGCGAGTTCCTGCCGGACAGCCCGAACCATCCGGAATGGCCGCAGCCAGACTGCTTCCTGCGTCCTGGCGAAGAGTACGCCAGCGTGACGGAATACCGGTTTATTCCAGCCTAATCGTTCCCCCTCCCAGGCCCGATGACGTAACGTATCGGGCCTGTTGCTTGTTTATCACAGTAGAACCGCTCAAATCCCCACCGTTCAAAGACAAAATCGCAACCTTGAGTTCACAAGAACCTTACACTGTGGCGCTATTTTCGCTATGGTTATGCGTAAGGATTGCCGCTGACGCATTACGGCAATATAATGAGAATTATTATCATTCAATATGATTTATAGGAGTGAGTGTATGGCTGTAACTAAGCTGGTTCTGGTACGTCACGGTGAAAGTCAGTGGAACAACGAGAACCGTTTTACCGGTTGGTATGACGTTGATCTGTCCGAGAAAGGTGTGGGCGAAGCAAAAGCGGCAGGTAAACTGCTGAAAGAGGAAGGCTACAGCTTCGATTTTGCTTATACCTCTGTGCTGAAACGTGCCATCCACACCCTGTGGAACGTACTGGACGAACTGGATCAGGCCTGGCTGCCGGTTGAGAAATCCTGGAAACTGAACGAACGTCATTACGGCGCGCTGCAGGGTCTGAACAAAGCTGAAACCGCTGAAAAATACGGTGACGAGCAGGTTAAACAATGGCGTCGCGGCTTTGCGGTAACGCCACCGGAACTGACCAAAGATGACGAGCGTTATCCGGGTCACGATCCGCGTTATGCGAAGCTGACCGACAAAGAGTTACCGGTTACCGAAAGCCTGGCGCTGACCATCGATCGCGTTATCCCCTACTGGAACGAAACCATTCTGCCGCGCATGAAAAGCGGTGAGCGTGTGATTATCGCCGCTCACGGTAACTCTCTGCGTGCGCTGGTTAAATACCTGGATAACATGGGCGAAGATGAGATCCTTGAACTGAACATTCCGACCGGCGTACCGCTGGTATATGAGTTCGACGAAAACTTCAAACCGATCAAACACTACTATCTGGGTAACGCTGACGAGATCGCAGCAAAAGCGGCAGCCGTTGCGAACCAGGGTAAAGCGAAGTAATTTTCATCCCGGGTCAAAAGAAAAAAGCGTGGAATGCTCCACGCTTTTTTATTGCCAGATAGTGGCGTTGCCTTATCCGGCCTACCGAGCGTAGCCCGGATGCGTTTTTACCCGCGGCGTGCTTTTACTGCTTCTGCCAGCTGGCGTAAGACCGCATCGGTGTCTTCCCAGCCAATACAGGCGTCGGTGATGCTCTTACCGTAGGTCAGCGGCTCGCCGCTATCCGGGTTCTGATTACCCTCGACCAGATGGCTTTCGATCATCACGCCAATAATCGCTTTTTCTCCACCAGCGACTTGTCCGCAAACGTCTTTCGCAACATCCATCTGCTTTTTGAACTGCTTGCAGGAGTTGGCATGGCTAAAGTCGATCATCACTTGTGCAGAGAGCCCTGCTTTGATCAGACCTTCTTTCACGTCGGCAACGTGCTGAGCGCTGTAGTTAGGTTCTTTGCCGCCGCGCAAAATAATATGGCAATCGCCGTTACCGCTGGTATTCACGATCGCTGAATGACCCCATTTGGTCACAGACAGGAAGCAGTGTGGCGCCCCTGCTGCGTTGATTGCATCAATCGCAACTTTGATCGTGCCATCGGTACCGTTTTTAAAACCAACCGGGCAAGACAGACCTGATGCCAGCTCGCGGTGTACTTGAGACTCAGTGGTACGAGCCCCAATCGCGCCCCAACTCATCAAGTCGGCGAGGTATTGCGGCGTGATCATATCGAGGAACTCACCCGCAGCCGGCAATCCGCTATCGTTGATATCCAGCAGCAATTTACGTGCAATGCGCAGCCCATCGTTGATTTGGAAGCTGTTGTCCATGTGCGGATCGTTGATAAGCCCTTTCCAGCCGACGGTGGTTCGCGGTTTTTCAAAATAGACGCGCATGACAATTTCAAGCTCGCCTTTTAACTCTTCGCGCAGCGCCAGCAGGCGGGCGGCGTACTCTTTAGCGGCTGCCGGATCATGAATAGAGCACGGCCCAATCACCACTAACAGGCGATCATCGCTCCCTTTCAGAATTTTATGAATCGCCTTACGGGCATGAGCCACCGTGTTTGCGGCATTTTCAGTAGCGGGGAATTTTTCCAGCAATGCGACTGGCGGTAATAACTCGTTGATCTCTTTAATGCGTAAATCGTCGTTCTGATAATTCATGATTATTCCAGCGTTGCCATACTTATATAAATGAATGCAATCCCTCCAATCTATATCTTCAGTCATAAAGTGTAAACGGGGTTTTACACTTTGGACGGATTAATCCTGGAATTGGCCAAAAAAACGCAATAAAGTAGCGAAAAACGAGATCCAACCTACAATTTATAACTGTAACAGCTTTAATTTTCATAAATTTCAAGATTCTATGCTGGGTTTGATTTCTCAGACAAAACTATTAACCACATATTAATGATGTAACTGGCACATGCACTGTTGGAAGACGTTATCCGACATATCGACCATAACAGGAGCATATTATGCATATGACAAAGCTGGCTTCACTCTTTCTTACCGCTACACTCAGCCTCGCCAGCGGCGCGGCGCTGGCTGCTGAAACTAATACGCAGTCCAATAACGGCCAGGCAAATTCCTCGGCGGATGCCGGTCAGGTCGCCCCAGACGCACGCGAAAACGTGGCACCAAATAACGTCGACAACAGTAACGTGAATTCGGGTGGCACAATGCTGCACCCGAACGGTTCATCAATGAACCATGAAGGGATGACCAAAGACGAGATGCACAAAAACACCATGTGTAAGGACGGTCGCTGCCCTGATGTGAATAAGAAGGTTGAGACCGGAAACGGCATTAATAATGATGCCGAGACAAAAACTGATGGCACTACGCAGTAACGCTGAAAATAAAGCTAATAACGGGAGAGCAATAGCTCTCCTTTTTAATTTTATCATCCCAAAAACGGTATGATGGCATACAGTAAAGATGAGAATAACAAAGGGATGGCATAATGGCGCACTCGCATACTCATAATTCCTCTGAGCAACCCAAGGACAATAATGCCCGCCGCTTGATGTTTGCATTCTGCATTACAGCCGGATTTATGTTGGTTGAAGTGGTAGGTGGAATACTTTCAGGTTCACTGGCCTTGTTGGCTGATGCCGGGCATATGCTCACTGATGCCGCAGCGCTCCTTTTCGCGCTGCTGGCCGTCCGGTTTTCCCATCGACCGCCCACAATACGACACACCTTCGGCTGGCTGAGGCTCACGACACTGGCCGCGTTTGTTAATGCCATCGCATTGGTCGTGATCACTATTTTAATCGTCTGGGAAGCCATTGAGCGTTTCCATACGCCCCGCCCCGTGGCAGGCGGCATGATGATGGTTATAGCTGTCGCGGGTTTACTCGCCAACGTGCTGGCTTTTTGGGTTCTACACCGCGGCAGTGAGGAGAAAAACCTGAACGTCCGCGCCGCGGCACTACATGTGATGGGCGATTTACTCGGCTCGGTCGGGGCGATCATCGCTGCGCTTATTATTATCTGGACGGGCTGGACGCCTGCGGACCCAATTCTCTCGATTCTGGTTTCCGTGCTGGTACTGCGCAGCGCCTGGCGACTGTTAAAGGATAGCGTTAACGAATTACTGGAAGGTGCCCCGCTGACGCTGGATATTGCCGCACTGCAGCGCCATCTCAGCCGGGATATCCCCGAAGTCCGCAATGTACACCATGTCCATGTCTGGATGGTGGGTGAAAAACCGGTAATGACGCTGCATGTGCAGGTGATCCCGCCGCACGATCATGATGCCCTGCTGGAACGTATTCAGCATTTCCTTATCCACCACTACCAGATTGAACACGCGACGATCCAGATGGAGTATCAGCCGTGCAATGGGCCGGACTGCCACCTGTACCAAGGCGTGTCCGGCCATTCACATCATCACCATTAATGGGACAGCGCGCGGGAACCCCGCTCACGCGCGCTGTTAATCCACATCCTGCTACCATTCAGGGCGATAACCGTCAGGATCATATACTCCAGCGACATGGCATATACGCCTTGTAGGGCGAAAATCGCTACGCTTATTACGTTAATGATCACCCACAGCAGCCAGTTTTCGACGTATTTGCGCGTCATCAGGATCATCGCCGCAATCGACAACACCATCATGCAGGAGTCCCAGAACGGGAATGCATCGGGTTGCAACTCAGGCACAACAACCTGTAATCCTAATGCCTGCATAATGTTCACCGCAATGCGGGTCAGGAATGCAAAGACCGGACCGATATAGACCGACATCAGACCGATCGCTACCAAGCAAGCCGCCAGCCAGCCGATCGCTTTTGGTAACGGCAGCCAGCGAATTTTCAGTTCCGCTTCATGCTGGTTAGTTTGCCTGGACCAGGCATACCAGCCGTAGATGTTGGCGGCAAAGAAGAAAACTTGCAGCAACAGGCTTGCATAGAGCTGGATCTGAAAGAAGATAATCGCAAACAGCGTGACGTTTATCAGGCCGAAGAAGTAATTGCTTATTTTCTCAAGGCTCGCCAGACCAATACACAGCAACCCGGCGATCGTCCCCACAGCTTCGATCCACGACAGATCGTAACCGCCAGCGCCGATCGGAATATGTACCAGAATGTTCTGCGTGCTAAAAAAGTCCATCTTTTCCCCCAGAGCAAAAAAATTAATTAAGCTCGAAGTGTAGCCGCAAATTCCAACATGCGGTTTAACGGCAACAACGCCCCTTCTCGCAGCGCAGCATCAACATGTATCTCATGAGCCGCTCCGCCTTGTTCCAGGCCCTCAGCAATCGCCTTGAGGCCGTTCATCGCCATCCAAGGACAATGCGCACAGCTGCGACAGGTTGCCCCCTCGCCAGCCGTCGGCGCTTCAAGCAATTCTTTATCCGGAACGGCCTGCTGCATTTTGTAAAAAATGCCCCGGTCAGTCGCCACAATCAGCTGTTGATGCGGTAACGATTTAGCTGCGTTGATTAACTGGCTGGTTGAGCCAACCGCATCGGCCATATCAACGATAGACTGAGGGGACTCCGGGTGCACCAACACCGCAGCATCAGGGTAAAGCCCCTTCATGCGTGTTAAAGCCTGAGTTTTAAATTCGTCGTGGACGATACAGGCCCCCTGCCAACAAAGAACGTCTGCACCGGTCTGTTTTTGCACGTAGTTGCCCAGATGTCTGTCCGGAGCCCAGATGATTTTTTCACCTAAACTATCAAGGTGCTCAATAAGTTCTACCGCGATACTGGACGTGACGACCCAGTCCGCACGTGCTTTAACGGCAGCGGAGGTATTGGCGTAAACCACCACAGTACGATCAGGATGCGCATCGCAAAACGCGCTGAAAGCATCAATCAGGCAACCCAGATCTAATGAACATTCCGCCTGTAAGGTCGGCATCAGGATGGTCTTTTCCGGGCTGAGGATTTTGGCGGTTTCCCCCATAAACCTCACTCCTGCAACCAACAGCGTAGAGGCAGAATGTTTTGAGCCGAACCGCGCCATCTCCAGAGAATCAGAAATACAGCCACCGGTCTCTTCGGCCAATTGCTGAATTTCAGGATCGGTGTAATAGTGCGCGACCATAACGGCATCACGCTCTTTCAACAGGCGCTTGATTTTTTCACGATAAAATTGCTTTTCATCCACACTCAGCGGGGCTGGCTTCGGCGGAAACGGATAAATTGCTGCTTCTGGATCAAACATCACGCTCATCTTGCTTTCTCGTTTTACTAGCTTAACGAAATAACCGATTAAAAGCGTGACGCACGCCGTATTCGGTTAGATTTGTTTTATATGCTAAACAAGATAGCGGATTGGCGTAAGAAAGTCACAATAATTGCGTGTGATGAATGCCGGATGGCGACTGACGTCTTATCCGGCCTACGTGAATAGTGTCATCTGTAGGACTGATAAGCGAAGCGCATCAGGCAAGCAGGTTCGAATCGTTGATTCTGCGCATAGCAAAAAAGCGCCTTTAGGGCGCTTTTTTACACTGGTGGGGCGTGCAGGATTCGAACCTGCGACCAATTGATTAAAAGTCAACTGCTCTACCAACTGAGCTAACGCCCCCTTATGGGGTTTACTTCTTTATACTTTCAGGATGGTGGGTCGTGCAGGATTCGAACCTGCGACCAATTGATTAAAAGTCAACTGCTCTACCAACTGAGCTAACGACCCGCTCGGGTATAACCTGAAAATTTTTACTCGGTACCACCAATAAATTGGTGGGGCGTGCAGGATTCGAACCTGCGACCAATTGATTAAAAGTCAACTGCTCTACCAACTGAGCTAACGCCCCGAGTGGTGGGTGATGACGGGATCGAACCGCCGACCCCCTCCTTGTAAGGGAGGTGCTCTCCCAGCTGAGCTAATCACCCGATACTACGCTGGATACTACTTACTAACTGAGTTAGTGGTGGGTCGTGCAGGATTCGAACCTGCGACCAATTGATTAAAAGTCAACTGCTCTACCAACTGAGCTAACGACCCACTTTTTTTGCCGCTTTCGGGCTGTTTGATATCCCTTGGCAACGGCGGCATATATTACTGATTTCAGATTTTAGCGCAACAAAAATTTCGATGTAAATAACTCAACTGCTTAGGAATCACACGACGCGACCAGAATTAACACGATTTCTGGTCGCATGGTGTTCATTACATCGCGCCAAGGCGTTTTTGCGCTTGTTTCGCGCCATCAGTGCCAGGGTATTTAGTGATAACCTGCTGATAAACGGCTTTAGCTTTTGCTGTGTCACCTTTGTCCTGCATGATGACGCCGACTTTATACATCGCGTCTGCAGCCTTTGGTGATTTCGGGAAGTTTTTAACTACTGAAGCAAAATAGAACGCTGCATCATCTTTTTTCCCCTTGTTGTAATTCAACTGACCCAGCCAGTAATTCGCATTTGGCAGGTAAGTCGAGTCTGGGTACTTTTTGATGAAGTTCTGAAATGCTTCAATCGCATCATCCTGGCGGGATTTATCCTGCACCAGAGCAATGGCCGCATTGTAATCAGTGTTCGCATCGCCAGTCTGCGCCGGGGCTCCTGACGCTGCCGCTGCGCCCGCACCAGGCGTAGGGGTTGCAGCTGCCCCACTCTGATCGCTACCTGCAGACTGCGCCGCAGGCGCACTACCGCTGCCAAGATTATTAATCTGCAACAATATTTGCTTCTGGCGTTCAACAACCTGGTTCAACTGATACTGATTTTCCTGAATTTGACCACGCAGGGAATCAATATCGGACTGATTATCGGAGAGTTGTTGCTGGAGTTGGGTTAAAAGCTGACTGTGAGCGTTAGAAATACGCTCGAGTTGAGTGACACGGTCTTCGACCGAGCCTGAGCCGACACTACTGATTGGCGCCTGAGCAAAAGCGGCCCAAGGGGCCGCTATGCCAACCAGTAACGACAGACTCAACAGATGATGTCTGAAGTTACTGCTCATGCAATTCTCTTAGTAAACCAGTACGGCGCGACGGTTTTTGGCGTAAGCCGCTTCGTCATGACCCAGTACTGCAGGTTTTTCTTTACCGTAAGAAACGATGGAGATCTGGTCAGCAGAAACGCCTTTACCCTGCAGGTACATCTTAACGGCGTTCGCACGACGCTCACCCAGGGAGATGTTGTACTCAGGAGTACCACGTTCGTCCGCATGACCTTCTACGGTGACTTTGTAAGACGGGTTGCTACGCAGGAAGTTAGCGTGAGCATCCAGCATTGCAGCGAAGTCAGAACGGATATCGTACTTGTCCAGATCGAAGTAAACGATGTTGTTCTGCTGCAGCTGTTGCATCTGAAGACGCGCTTGCTCTTCAGAAGACATGTTGCCGCTGCCGTTTGCATCCATACCAGTGCCGGCACCCAGCATGCCTTCGCTGCCGTCATTGCTGGCGTTCTTGTTAGAAGAACACGCTGCAATAGCCATAACAGGCAGAGCAATCATCAGCCCTTTCAGCACTTTGTTCAGTTGCATTTCAATGATTCCTTTATTAATCAATTATTTATTATCACAGATACGGCGACCAGGCAGGGAATTTAACCTGTCCATCAGTTGCCGGAAGACGCGCTTTGAAACGCCCATCTGTAGAAACCAAATTCAGCACGGATCCCATCCCCTGAGAAGAGCTGTAGATTACCATAGTGCCGTTAGGTGCCAGACTTGGCGTTTCGTCCAGGAACGTTGACGACAGAACTTGTACGCCACCCGCTACCAGATCTTGTTTGGCAATGTGCTGCTGACCGTTGGCCGAACTTACCATTACCATAAATTTACCGTCGCTGCTCACATCCGCATCCTGGTTTTGCGAACCTTCCCAGGTAATACGCTGCGGAGCACCGCCGTTGACGTTAACTTTATATACCTGCGGACGACCGGCCTGGTCAGATGTAAAGGCCAGGTTTTGGCTGTCCGGGAACCAGGTCGGTTCCGTATTGTTGCTACGACCATCCGTCACCTGACGGATCTGACCGGAACCAATGTCCATGACATACAGGTTCAGGCTACCGGTTTTAGACAGGGCAAACGCCAGTTTGCTGCCATCCGGAGAAAACGCAGGCGCACCGTTGTGACGTGGGAACGACGCTACCTGACGAACCGCGCCATTAGACAACGTCTGAATAACCAGTGCAGAACGACCACTCTCGAAGGTTACGTACGCCAGTTTTGATCCGTCCGGAGACCACGCCGGAGACATCAGCGGCTGCGGAGAACGGTGTACCACGAACTGGTTGTAACCATCGTAGTCGGACACACGTAATTCGTACGGGAACTGACCACCGTTGGTCTGAACAACATAAGCGATACGGGTACGGAATGCACCTTTAATGCCGGTCAGTTTTTCAAACACTTCGTCACTTGCAGTATGCCCCGCGTAACGCAGCCACTGCTTGTTCACTTTATAAGTGTTCTGTGCCAGTACGGTACCCGGTGCGCCACCGGTGTCAACCAGCTGATAGGCAACGCTGTAAGAACCATCCGGGTTCGGCGTAACCTGGCCGACGACTACGGCATCAATGCCCAGCGCAGACCAAGCGGCAGGTTGAACTTCCTGCGCAGTACCAGGCTGCTGAGGCAGACGAGAACGGTCTAACGGGTTAAATTTACCGCTGTTACGCAGGTCAGCACCTACGATACCACCGATATCTTCAGGTGCAGCACCCGGTCCTGCCCACTGGAACGGAACGACGCCAATCGGGCGCGCCGAGTCCACCCCCTGGGTGATCTCGATACGTACTTCTGCGTGCAGCACCGCTGCCCACAGCATCAGAAAACCAAATGCTACTCGTAATGCCTGCTTCATCATATCTCCCTTATCTGGACGGAAAGCCCACGATAATTTAGCAGAATGTTAACAAACTCAAATACACAAAACTACCACAACTCAGTATCAACCTTAGACCGTTTCCCCTGATTTCTCAGGGGTCGTTATTACAGTTTGAAGTCCAGTTTGGCATCTTTTACTTTTTCATAAACTGCCTGGCTAGGCGGTTTAGGAATTCTGGCGGTTTTCGCAGCCGTCAGCGCAGCCTGACACAATGCTGGATCCCCACCCTCTTCGGTCACATCCAGTAACAGACCATCGGGTGCTAACTTGATATGTAATACGCAAGATTTACCTGCATACAAATCTGCACCATACAGACGGCTCTGGATCGCATTACGAATTTGAGATGCGTAAGCACTGATATCAGCACCAGATGCACCGCCATTGGCACCACTTGTACCACTATCTTTCGCCGGTTGGCCGTTTCCTTTCGCTCCACCGCCCGATTTCGGTGCATTCTTACCGGAGCTCAGGTCACCCAACAAGTCGTCAACGCCAGAGGCTGCAGCGGCTTTTTCGGCCGCAGCCTTTTTAGCAGCAGCTGCTTTATCTGCCGCAGCTTTCTTATCGGCAGCGGCTTTCTCGGCTGCAGCTTTTTTGTCTGCTGCTGCTTTTTCCGCTGCGGCTTTCTTATCAGCCGCCGCTTTTTCAGCAGCGGCCGCTTTCGCGGCGGCGGCTTTTTCTGCTTTCTCAGCGGCAGCTTTCTCGGCTGCTGCTTGCTTAGCGGCTTCAGCCTGTGCTTTCTTCGCAGCGTCCGCGGCAGCTTTAGCAGCTTGTGCTTCGGCAACTTTCTTCGCATCAGCAGCGGCTTTAGCAGCTTCCGCCTCAGCTTTTTTCTGTGCGTCCGCAGCGGCTTTCTTCGCGGCATCTGCCGCTTGTTTCGCCTGTGCATCAGCTTTAGCCTTCGCGTCTGCAGCAGCCTTCGCCGCAGCTTCTTCAGCCTGTTTCTGTTGCTCTTGCGCTTTCGCGGCGGCGGCTTCAGCTTGCTTCTGCTGTTCCGCCTGTTCGCGCACTTTTTCCTGCGCGGCTAAGCGTTCTTTTTCCAGCTGCTTCAGTCGCTCTTGCTCAGCTGCCTGTTTCTCGCGAAGTTCTTCAGCTTGCTGCTGCGCCTGCTTTTCACGCTGCTCTTCAGCACGTTTCGCGCTTGCCTGCTGTTGCTGCTGCCTGTCGTACTGTTGCACAACGGCTCCAGGATCGACCATAACGGCGTCGATGGACGAACCGCCACCGCCGCCGGCTGAAGCATCAATGTGCTCATCGAACGAACTCCAGATCAGCGCTGCAAATAAAATGACATGCAGCACCGCTGAAATAATTATCGCCCTTTTGAGCTTGTCGTTTTGTTCGGTTGCCTTTGACACTCTCGGTTCCCAAAAAACTGTTCGCCTGTTACGTGCTATCTTTCAAGCCAGCAAAACGCCGTCATCAGATTGGCTGCGTCATCAAGCCAACCGATTTTACGCCTGCACTGTGTAACAAGTTCAGCGCTTTAATTATTTCATCATAAGGCACGTCTTTCGCACCACCGATTAAAAAGACCGTTTTCGGATTGGTCTGCAGGCGACTTTTCGCTTCCGCGATAACCTGCTCCGGCGGCAGTTGATCCATACGATCTTTCTCAACCACCACGCTGTATTGCCCAATACCGGAAACTTCAATAATGACCGGGGGTTCGTCGTTACTGCTGACGGCTTGCGATTCGGTCGCATCCGGCAGGTCGACTTCCACACTCTGCGTAATGATCGGTGCGGTTGCCATAAAGATCAGCAACAGCACCAGCAGTACGTCGAGCAGCGGTACAATATTGATTTCGGACTTGAGTTCGCGACGACCTCGTCCACGCGTTCTGGCCATGGCTTACCCCTTGTTGCTCTCGCTAACGGTAAACGCCTGGCGGTGCAGAATCGCGGTGAACTCTTCCATAAAGTTGTCGTAATTCAGTTCCAGTTTGTTCACGCGCTGGTTCAGACGGTTGTAGGCCATAACCGCCGGGATTGCCGCAAACAGACCGATAGCCGTTGCAATCAACGCTTCCGCGATACCCGGTGCAACCATTTGCAGTGTCGCCTGTTTTACCGCGCCCAGCGCGATAAATGCGTGCATGATCCCCCAAACGGTACCGAACAGACCGATATACGGGCTGATGGAGCCAACGGTTCCGAGGAATGGAATATGCGTTTCCAGCGTTTCCAGCTCACGGTTCATCGAGATACGCATCGCACGGGAAGCCCCCTCAACGACCGCTTCCGGCGCGTGGCTATTTGCCCGATGCAAACGGGCAAATTCTTTGAACCCGCTGTAGAAAATTTGTTCTGAGCCAGCCAAATTATCACGACGCCCCTGGCTTTCCTGGTACAGGCGCGACAATTCAATGCCGGACCAGAACTTGTCTTCAAATGCTTCGGCTTCACGTGAAGCAGCATTAAGAATACGGGTCCGCTGGATAATAATGGCCCAGGATGCGATTGAGAAACCAATCAAAATCAACATGATAAGTTTAACCAGAAGGCTTGCCTTCAGGAACAAATCAAGGATATTCATGTCAGTCACTGCTTAAACTCCGCGACAATAGACTTGGGAAGCGCACGAGGCTTCATTTTGAGTGGATCAACGCAAACAATCAGAACTTCGGCTTCATTCAGCACGGTGTTCTCTGCGTTGACAATGCGTTGCGTGAAAACCAAAGAGGTGCCACGCATTGACGTAATTTCGGTTTGAACTTCGAGCATATCGTCGAGCCGGGCAGGCGCAAAATACTCGAGGGTCATCTTGCGCACCACAAAGGCTACACGTTCAGCCAACAGGACCTGCTGACTGAAGTGATGATGACGCAGCATCTCTGTGCGCGCTCTTTCATAAAAAGCGACGTAGCTGGCGTGGTAAACCACCCCACCGGCATCGGTATCTTCATAGTAGACACGAACCGGCCATCGAAACAGCGTTGTATTCACTTTACATCCCGGTAATGCAACAAAAGGTTAGTGCTTTCAAACTTCGCTACTATACGCGCGGGAATGGTGCTTTGGAATGGGGGAAAGTAAACAGAGAGTAAAAAATTATGGGCTTATGCAAGCCCATAAATATTTAAGGATGTTTCTTATTCAAAAGAAGAAGAAAAACAGACCAACAACGAGGACGATATCCGCGATCAGCGGGCAGAAGATACCCTGCCAGTGTACGGCACGAGGACGAAAGCCAACGCCGTGAATGATGCCTGCGCAGACCGCCCACATCAGCAGAAAACCATGCCAGATTTCAAGCTCACTGGTTTTGGCCGCGAAACGTGACGGATCCCAGAATATGCAGCCGGCCAATACGATTGCCAGCACAAATGAAAGCGCCCGCAAGGGGCGCTTGTCCATCGCGTTGTATAACATCGCGATAATGTTGGTCATTAGCTATCTTCTTGTCCGGCTTTGCCTGATTCAACGTGCTCAAGCGCCAGCGCTGTGATTATCCCAAATGCACAGGCAAGAAGCGTTCCCAAAATCCATGCGAAATACCACATTTTAAGCTCCTTACTTAGTACAGAGAGTGGGTGTTGCTTTCAATATCTTCTTTAGTGATGCGACCAAACATCTTCCAGTAACACCAGCCGGTGTACAGCAGAATGATCGGTACGAACACACAAGCTACATACGTCATCAGATTCAGCGTCAGCTGGCTGGACGTTGCATCCCACATGGTCAAACTTGCGTTCATCATGGTGCTGGATGGCATCACAAACGGGAACATTGCGATACCGGCAGTCAGGATGATGCATGCTAACGTCAGTGAAGAGAAGACGAATGCCCAGGCCCCTTTCTCCATACGAGAAGTCAGAATGGTCAACAGCGGCAGAACCACGCCCAGTGCAGGAACCAGCCACAGGATAGGTGCATTGTTAAAGTTCACCATCCATGCGCCAGCCACGCGAGCCACTTCTTTGGTCAGCGGGTTGGAGGCGGCATGATGATCCAGGGCTGAGGTCACAACATAACCGTCAATACCGTAAATCACCCATACACCGGCCAGCGCGAAGCAGACCAGAGTCACCAGCGCCGCAACCTGTGAAGTTGCACGAGCACGCAGATGCAGTTCACCTACCGTACGCATCTGCAGATAGGTCGCACCCTGGGTGATGATCATCCCAACGCTCACGACACCAGCCAGCAGACCAAACGGATTCAGCAACTGGAAGAAGTTACCGGTGTAGTACAAACGCATGTAGTCATCTACGTGGAACGGAACCCCTTGCAGCAGGTTGCCGAACGCCACGCCAATCACCAGCGGTGGCACGAAGCTACCAATGAAGATGCCCCAGTCCCACATGTTGCGCCAGCGCATGTCTTCAATCTTGGAGCGGTAATCAAAACCGACCGGACGGAAGAACAAAGACGCCAGTACCAGGATCATCGCCACATAGAAACCGGAGAACGCAGCGGCATACACCATCGGCCAGGCAGCGAACAGTGCGCCACCCGCGGTGATAAGCCAAACCTGGTTACCGTCCCAGTGCGGGGCGATGGAGTTAATCATAATTCGACGCTCGGTATCATTACGACCGAGGAAACGGGTGAGCATGCCCACCCCCATGTCGAAGCCATCAGTGACCGCGAAACCAATCAGCAGAATGCCAACCAGCAGCCACCAGATAAAACGCAATACTTCATAATCGATCATTTGACGACTCCTGTCTTAGCGTGCCGGCTGAGAAGTCACAGTGGACTGCTCGTAGTGATAACGACCGGTTTTCAGGCTACTCGGCCCAAGGCGTGCGAACTTGAACATCAGATACAGTTCAGCCACCAGGAACAGGGTATACAGGCCGCAAATCAACAGCATCGAGAAGATGAGGTCGCCAGCAGTCAGCGAAGAGTTCGCTACGGCTGTTGGTAACACTTCACCAATCGCCCACGGTTGACGACCGTACTCTGCGACAAACCAACCGGATTCAATAGCAATCCACGGCAGAGGAATCGCGTACAGCGCAGTGCGCAGCAGCCATTTTTTCTCACCGATACGGTTACGAAGCACAGTCCAGAAGGACACCGCGATAATTGCCAGCATCAGAATGCCGCATGCCACCATGATACGGAAAGCGAAGTACAGCGGCGCAACGCGAGGGATAGAATCTTTCGTTGCCTGCTGAATTTGCGCTTCGGTCGCGTCGGTGACGTTATCCGTATAGCGTTTCAGCAGCAGACCATAACCCAGGTCTTTCTTCATGCTGTTGAACTGGTCGCGAACGGCCTGGTCGGTAGTACCAGCACGCAGTTCTTCCAGCAATTGATACGCTTTCATCCCGTTACGGATACGCTCTTCGTGCTGCACCATCAGGTCTTTCAGACCAATGACCGGTGTATCAACAGAGCGGGTGGCGATGATGCCCAGCGCATAAGGAATTTGAATCGCAAAATGGTTTTCCTGCGCATCCTGGTCCGGAATACCGAACAGCGTAAAGGAAGCCGGTGCAGGCTGAGTTTCCCATTCTGCTTCAATCGCTGCGAGTTTGGTTTTCTGCACGTCGCCCATTTCGTAACCAGATTCATCACCCAGAACGATAACAGACAGAATGGCAGCCATACCAAAGCTGGCAGCGATGGCAAAAGAACGTTTAGCAAACGCGAAGTCACGACCGCGCAGCATATAGTAGGAGCTGATACCCAGAACGAACATCGCGCCGCATACATAACCAGATGCCACAGTGTGAACAAATTTCACCTGTGCTACCGGGTTGAGCACCAGTTCAGAGAAGCTCAGCATCTCCATACGCATGGTTTCGAAGTTGAAATCCGCTGCGATTGGGTTCTGCATCCAGCCGTTCGCAACCAGAATCCACAGCGCGGACAGGTTAGAACCCAGGGCCACCAGCCAGGTGACACACATATGCTGGACTTTACCCAAACGGTCCCAGCCGAAGAAGAACAGACCTACAAAGGTGGATTCGAGGAAGAAGGCCATCAAACCTTCGATCGCCAGCGGCGCACCGAAAATATCCCCTACATAGTGGGAGTAGTAAGACCAGTTAGTCCCGAACTGGAACTCCATGGTCAGACCGGTAGCCACACCCAGAGCGAAGTTGATACCAAACAACTTGCCCCAGAACTTGGTCATATCTTTATAAATCTGTTTGCCGGAAAGGACGTAGACCGTTTCCATAATGGCCAGCAAGAACGCCATACCGAGCGTCAGTGGCACAAACAGGAAGTGGTACATCGCGGTCAAGGCAAACTGTAAGCGCGACAGTTCGACTATATCTAACATCATGACTCCTTGCTCATCGCATGAAGACTCCGAGAGTGAACCCCGTTAGAAAGGGTCACACGCATGCCCCAATACAAATTTATCTGCTTCCTTACGCCGCTACTCTTTCTTCTCTTGTGAAGAAAGGACAATGGAGAAAGGTTACAAACATGTTAATAAAACACTCAAATTGATCCCGCAATTATATTACGCCGTAAAATCCTTACAATAAACAGGTTTTTATCGAGACAAATTTGCATTTTTCGATAGTGATCAATTTATAGCTAATTTACCACTTTCAGACCAATTTGATCTGCAGCAATTTAACCTCTTTTGATGCTGTTTTCCAAGTTTTAAACATTGATTTAAATCAATTTTCAAATTTAATGTTAATAGTGTTTAACACTCGCATGACTAGTGAATGCGATGTTAACAACATGTTTTTCAATGAGTAATTGCCGTTACTACAAATGATAGGATATTTATTTAAATGTACACGATCTTTTAACCAGCCCGGCTGACAAAATTGATAGCAGATAAAGAATCACTAATGCTAGGTAGCTCACAGTTTTTTGTTTAGCAAGTCATGGACTTGTTATTTCATACAAATTATTCATTTAAATTTTACTTATAATTAACACCGAGATGTAACTATCTCAGCTGGAAGAGAAAACGTTCCACATTGACCGATGCATTGCGTTTGGTGTTCTGCGAGAGAACGCTGGAGTTTCGCTTAAATCATCACTGAAAGTTATCTTTAACGCCCACTCTGCACTTATGTGGCAAAGATTAAATATGCCACAAACATTTCATTATCATTTTTATCCTAAAATTAACAAAAATGAATTGTGACATATAAGATTAAAAAATAAAAAACCGTTACGTCGTTCACAAGTTAATTAGTAATTGTGATTTTTGAAATTATTAAAAACACGACATAAATGGCGCGCATAACAAAATAAGATTTCGATCACAAACATGGCAAGTAATTTATTACTCAATTTCCTAATAAATTAAAGCCGGCCAAGAAAAAATGATATATCTCGCTGATTATAAAAGATTTTTATAGCGACTAAATATAACAATCATTTTTCTCAGGATATTTTGAAAATAGATCAATTGCTTCCTTTTTCGCTTCCACAGAAACTCCAACCCTATTAAGAGGTTGTCACAATCCATGTTCTAAATATTAGAAAATAATTTCACTTATTGACCATCAGCCCTACAGAGGATTACCCATGAAGAAATCTACACTTGTTATTGGCGTCATCGGTGCTGACTGCCATGCAGTAGGTAATAAAGTTCTGGATCGCGTTTTTACCGCTCATGATTTTCACGTAATCAACCTCGGGGTGATGGTGAGCCAGGATGAATATATTGATGCTGCGATTGAAACAGGCGCCGATGCCATCGTGGTGTCCTCTATCTACGGTCATGGCGACATTGATTGTCTCGGATTACGTGAGCGCTGCATCGAACGCGGCCTTGGCGACATTCTGCTGTACGTCGGCGGCAACCTGGTCGTCGGTAAACATGACTTCGCCGATGTGGAAGTGAAGTTTAAAGAGATGGGCTTTAACCGGGTCTTCGCCCCCAGTCACGATCTGGAAGATGTTTGCGCGCTTATCACTAATGATATTCACCAACACAATGGCCTCGAACAGCGTTGCCTGGAAGAGGCCATCTGATGCAAACAGTTTCTGTCGATATCGGCTCGACATGGACCAAGGCAGCCCTCTTCGCCCATGAAGGCGAGGATTTAACCCTGATAAACCATGTCCTGACCCCAACCACCACACATCATCTGGCAGACGGTTTTTTTGCCAGCCTGAATCAGGTGCTGAATGTTGCCGATGCTCGCCCGTTACTGAAAAGTGGTGAAGTGCAGTTGAAATACTCCTCCTCAGCGAAAGGTGGGCTTGCCGTTGCAGCAATGGGGCTGGTGCCTTCCATTACGCTGGAATCGGCAAAAGTTACCGCCCATTCGGCAGGAGCGAAAATCGCGCAATATTATTCGTACAAGCTGAACCGTCATGACATCCAGGAGCTGGAGTCATCCCCTCCAGATATTCTGCTGTTTACCGGCGGTACAGATGGTGGCGAAGAAAGTTACGGCCTGGCGAATGCGCATGCGCTGGCAGGCTCAAAGCTTGATTGCGCCATTATCTACGCCGGAAACCGGGACATTCAGGACGAAATACAAACGATTCTGGGACATAAGGATTTGACCACGGTAGACAACATTCTGCCTGACCTCGATCACCCGAATCCGTTTGCCGCACGCCAGGCGATTTGTGATGTGTTCTTGTCACGCATTGTCAAAGGCAAAGGTCTGGACGTCATTGTTGGCGAAACAGGCGAAGAGCCAATGCCGACGCCATGGACGGTCTATGAGTTAGTGAAAGCCATTAGCGATTACGACAGCGCATGGAAGGAATTCATGCTGATTGATATGGGCGGAGCCACCACGGATGTCTATTCGGCCAGCGCGAATACCCTCTCCCCCGATACCGTCCTGCATGGTGTTCCTGAACCGTTCGTCAAACGTACCGTAGAAGGCGACCTGGGCATGCGCGTTTCCGCCGTCGTGGTGGGAGAAAGCACGCAGGATATGGTGAAAGTCATCTTCGCCCAACAACCGCAGCGTGAGGAAGCGTTTTATCGCTACCTGCGCCATCTGGTAGGGCAACCGGATTACCTGCCACTCAGTGAGGAAGAGAAATATTACGACACCCTGCTGGCAGGTTTATGCGTGGGCTATGCCGCTGAGCGCCACGCGGGCACTAAAAAGCAGGTTTGCACCTGCGTGGGTAACGTGGATTTACAGATGGGTCGCGATCTCACCACCGTACGCAAAGTCGTCGGTTCAGGGGGATGGCTCTCTCGCGCCAGCCAGTTCGATATCCATAACTGGCTCAAATACCGGGAGCTGGACGACCAGGGGAAAAGAATTCTGTTACCGAATCAGTTTGAGTATTACCGCGATTCAAATGGCCTGCTCCCGCTTCTGGCAAACGTCGCCAGGCTGTACCCGCAAGCCGCTGCTCGCACCAGCATTCAGTGTTTAACCCTATAAAACTTAAGGCAGCTACGAATGGAACTTCGAAATAAAAAATTGACCCATGACGAATTCATGACCGAAAGGCATCAGGTATTACAAACCTGGGAAACCGGCAAAGACGTTGAGAACTTCGAAGATGGCGTGAAGTACCAGCAATCAATTCCAGATAAAAAACGCTTCTCCCTTGCCCTGCTGAAAGCCGATCAGGAAGGTAAAACCCTGAGCCAGCCACGTGCAGGCGTAGCATTAATGGATGAGCATATTGCGCTGCTCAAAACATTGCAGGAAGAGTGCGACCTCCTGCCGAGTACTATCGATGCCTATACCCGTCTGAACCGCTATGAAGAAGCCGCTGTCGGGATCCAGAAATCCATCGAAGCAGGTACTTCCAAGCTGAATGGTTTACCAGTCGTCAATCACGGGGTTGCTGCCTGCCGCCGGATGACTGAATCGCTGGAAAAACCGATCCAGGTTCGCCACGGTACGCCGGATGCGCGCCTGCTGGCAGAAATCGCCATGGCCAGTGGCTTCACCAGCTACGAAGGCGGCGGTATCTCCTACAACATCCCTTACGCCAAACGCGTCACCCTGGAAAAATCCATTCGCGACTGGCAGTACTGCGACCGTCTGATGGGTCTGTACGAAGAGAACGGCATTCGCATCAACCGTGAGCCGTTTGGCCCGCTGACCGGTACCCTGATCCCGCCGTTTATGTCCCACTCGGTGGCGATTATTGAAGGTCTGCTGGCGCTGGAACAAGGCGTGAAATCCATTACCGTCGGCTACGGCCAGGTCGGTAGCCTGACGCAGGATATCGCCGCTATTCAGGCGCTGCGTGAACTGTCCCACGAATACTTCCATAACCATGGCTTCGACGATTACGAACTGAGCACCGTTTTCCACCAGTGGATGGGCGGATTCCCGGAAGATGAAGCGAAAGCCTTCTCCGTTATCGCCTGGGGTGCAGCGGTTGCTGGTATGTCGGGTGCCACAAAAGTGATCACCAAAAGCCCGCACGAAGCGTTCGGTATCCCAACCGCGGCAGCTAACGCCCAGGGTCTGAAAGCGTCACGCCAGATGCTCAACATGGTCAGCGACCAGAAATTCCCGCAGTGCGCTGCCGTGGAGCAGGAAGTTGACCTGATTAAGAGCGAAGTCCGCGCGGTGTTGAAGAAAGTCTTCGAACTGGGCAATGGCGACATTGCGCGCGGTACGGTGCTGGCCTTTGAAGCTGGCGTGCTGGATGTACCTTTCGCTCCTGCCGCCTGTAACGCCGGTAAGATCCTGCCTGTTCGCGATAACACAGGCGCAATCCGTATTCTTGAAGCCGGTGCCGTGCCGCTGCCGAAAGATATTCTCGCCCTGCACCACGACTATGTCGCAGAGCGCGCACATTTTGAAGGCCGCAAGCCTTCTTTCCAGATGGTCATTGATGACATCAACGCCGTATCCCACAGTAAATTAATAGGAAGACCATAATGAAAATCAAAAAGGCCCTTTTCACCGCTGGCTACTCCTCATTTTATTTTGACGATCAGCAGGCCATCAAAAATGGCGCCGGTCATGACGGGTTTATCTACACCGGCGATCCGGTCACGCCTGGATTTACCTCTGTTCGTCAGGCGGGTGAATGTGTTTCCGTACAACTGATTCTGGAAAACGGTGCGGTAGCTGTGGGCGATTGCGCAGCGGTGCAATATTCAGGTGCAGGCGGTCGTGACCCGCTGTTCCTGGCTGAAAACTTCATTCCGTTCCTCAACGACCACATCAAGCCGTTGCTGGAAGGTCGTGACGTTGATTCGTTCCTGACCAACGCCCGTTTCTTTGATGAATTGCGTATTGACGGCCATCTGCTGCATACCGCCGTACGTTATGGTCTGTCTCAGGCACTGCTCGACGCGGCGGCACTGGCTACCGGTCGTCTGAAAGCCGAAGTGGTTTGTGATGAATGGCAACTGCCATGCGTTCCGGAAGCCATTCCGTTATTTGGTCAGAGCGGCGACGACCGTTATATCGCCGTCGACAAGATGATCCTCAAAGGTGTGGATGTCCTGCCGCATGCCCTGATCAATAACGTTGAAGAGAAGTTGGGCTTTAAAGGTGAAAAACTGCGTGAGTACGTCCGCTGGTTGTCTAACCGCATCCTGAGCCTGCGCACCAACGAAAGCTATCACCCGACGCTGCATATTGATGTCTACGGCACCATTGGTCTGATCTTCGATATGGATCCAGTGCGTTGCGCCGAATACATCGCCAGCCTGGAAGCCGAAGCTCAAGGTCTACCGCTGTACATTGAAGGCCCGGTTGATGCCGGTAACAAGCCGGATCAGATCCGCATGTTAACCGAGATCACTCAGGAGCTGACTCGTCTGGGTTCCGGCGTGAAAATCGTTGCGGATGAATGGTGTAACACCTATCAGGACATCGTGGACTTCACCGACGCGGGCAGCTGCCACATGGTGCAGATTAAAACCCCGGATCTGGGCGGTATTCACAACATCGTTGATGCAGTGCTGTATTGCAACAAACACGGAATGGAAGCCTATCAGGGCGGTACCTGTAACGAAACGGAAATCAGTGCTCGTACCTGCGTACACGTCGCGCTGGCCGCGCGTCCAATGCGCATGCTGATCAAACCGGGTATGGGTTTCGATGAAGGTCTCAACATCGTGTTTAACGAAATGAACCGCACCATCGCGCTGTTGCAAACTAAGGATTAAGAGATGGCACGCACATTTAAGATCTTATCGCCTACGGCTATCCTGGGTTATGGCTTCCCGGAAGAAAGTTTTCGTAAAGCCATGGAAGAGTCACCGGATCTTATTGCTGTTGACGCAGGTTCCTCCGATCCTGGCCCCCACTACCTGGGGGCAGGTAAACCCTTTACTGACAGGGCCGGTGTGAAACGCGATCTGCGCTATATGATTGTGGCAGGCGTTAAGAACAACATCCCGGTAGTGATCGGCACAGCCGGTGGTTCTGGCGCAGCTCCGCATCTGGAGTGGTGTCGCCAAATAATCCATGAGATCGCGCAGGAAGAAAAACTGTCTTTCTCAATGGCGCTAATTCCGTCTGATGTCGACAAAGAAATCGTTCATCAGGCACTGGATAACGGCAAAATCACCGCGCTCGATTTTGTGCCTGAACTGACTCACGAGGCCATTGAAGAGAGCACCTACATTGTCGCGCAGATGGGCGTCGAGCCTTTCCAGCGTGCGCTGAAAGCCGGTGCACAGGTGGTCCTGGGCGGACGTGCCTACGATCCGGCCTGCTTCGCCGCGCTGCCGATTATGCAGGGCTTTGATGAAGGTCTGGCGCTTCATTGCGGTAAGATCCTTGAGTGTGCTGCCATTGCCGCCACCCCTGGCTCCGGCTCCGATTGTGCGATGGGGATTATCGACGACAACGGCTTTACGCTGAAGGCGTTCAATCCCAAGCGTAAGTTCACTGAAACTTCTGCTGCGGCGCACACCCTGTACGAGAAGTCAGATCCTTACTTCCTGCCAGGGCCAGGCGGTGTGCTGAACCTGAAAGCATGCACTTTCACCCAGGTTAACGAGGGTGAAGTGTATGTCAGCGGTTCACGCCATGAAGAAACACCGTATGCGTTGAAACTGGAAGGTGCACGCCAGGTTGGCTTCCGTTGCCTGACCATCGCCGGAACACGCGACCCGATTATGATTGCCGGGATTGACACGATTCTTGAAGAGGTACAGGCAAGCGTTGCACGTAACCTCTCCCTGAATGACGACAGTATCCGCATGACGTTCCACTTGTACGGTAAGAACGGTGTGATGGGCAACCATGAACCGATGAAAACTGCGGGCCATGAACTGGGAATTTTACTGGATGTCGTTGCGCCGACGCAGGACATCGCCAACAGCGTTTGCTCGCTGGTGCGCTCTACCCTGCTGCACTACGGCTATGAAAATCGCATTGCGACTGCGGGCAACCTCGCCTTCCCGTTCTCGCCATCTGATATTCAGAGTGGACCGGTGTATGAGTTCTCGATCTATCACCTGATTGAAGCGAGCGATGCGCTGCGTTTTGATTTCCATATTGAACAGGTGACGCCAGAAGGAGTTCAGGCATGAAACACTCAATTTGTTCACTGGCACAAGTTATTCGCTCGAAAAACGCCGGACCGTACGAACTGGTTTTAGATATTTTATTTAAAACCCGGGAAGATTATCAGCGCGTAAAACGCTCAGAGCAATTAACACCGCAGCTTATTGCCGGTTTATATAACGTTAAACCTGACTTTATTCACAATATTGTATGGTTCGATCCGGCGAATGCCGTAAAAATCGTCATGCCGCGCGATATTATTTCCGGCAACGTCGGTGACAATGATGTTTATGGTGCACAGCAACACGCACCATTATTAAGTATTGAGTTCGACTTGTAACAAAAAACACAATAACAACCATTGGGGCACAGAATTCAGCTGTATCACAGTGCTTCGAATTATTCATGCGGTTGGTCACAACAGGCGTGCGTCTGAGCTGCTGTCCAGGCTCAGGCGCACGCCACCCTACACAATTCCAATTACCAACCTTTATCCGATGGAGTACACATGAAGAAAATAAGTTTAACGAAGATGATCATATTAGGCCTGATACTCGGCATGATTGCCGGGGTGGCCATAAATAATATGGCCGCGGCTGAAACAGCAAAATCTTATGCAGCAGATATTTCCATTTTTACCACTATATTCTTACGTATGGTGAAAATGATTATCGCACCATTGGTTATTTCAACTCTGGTTGTGGGTATTGCCAAAATGGGTGATGCCAAAACGCTCGGACGTATATTTTCGAAAACCTTCTTCCTGTTTATTTGCGCGTCATTGCTGTCAATCGCGCTGGGTCTGGTTATCGTTAATATCTTCCAGCCAGGCGCAGGTATCAACTTTGTGCCACATGACGTCGGCGCGGTTGCCGCCGTTAAGTCAGAGCCATTCACGCTGAAAGTGTTCATCTCACACGCGGTACCGACCAGTATTGTCGATGCGATGGCGCGTAACGAAATTCTGCAGATCGTCGTGTTCTCAATCTTCCTTGGTTGCAGCCTCGCTGCGATTGGTGAAAAAGCCGACCCTATTGTGAAAGTGCTGGATTCACTGGTGCACGTGATGCTGAAGTTGACGGGTTACGTCATGCTGTTTGCGCCACTGACCGTTTTTGCCGCTATTTCAGGTCTGATTGCCGAACGTGGTCTGGGTGTGATGGTTAGCGCCGGGATCTTCATGGGTGAGTTCTACCTGACGCTGGGTATGCTGTGGGCGATCCTGATTGGCCTGTCTACTATGATCGTCGGGCCTTGCATCGCACGGTTAACTAAATCAATCCTCGAACCCGCTTTGCTGGCCTTTACCACTTCAAGCTCTGAAGCCGCCTTCCCGGGTACGCTGGACAAGCTGGAAAAATTCGGCGTTTCCTCAAAAATTGCCAGCTTCGTTCTGCCTATCGGTTACTCCTTTAACCTGGTCGGCTCCATGGCTTATTGCTCCTTTGCCACTGTCTTTATTGCTCAGGCGTGCAACATCGAACTGAGCATGGGCGAGCAAATTACCATGTTGTTAATTCTGATGCTGACCTCTAAAGGGATGGCGGGTGTACCGCGTGCCTCGATGGTCGTTATCGCCGCCACACTGAACCAATTCAACATTCCGGAAGCGGGTTTGATCCTGCTGATGGGCGTCGATCCGTTCCTCGATATGGGTCGTTCCGCTACCAACGTCATGAGTAACGCCATGGGCGCTGCCATTGTGGGCCGTTGGGAAGGCGAACACTTCGGCCAGGGTTGCCGTGGAACTGCGCCAGTGAAGTCACCGGAACAGGAACGCCCGGTTACCGAAACGGAAGTCGCTTTGTCCTGATACTACGTTATTGCCGGATGGCGCTTGCGCTTATCCGGCCTACATAACGTTTAACTATCCGTAGGCCGGATTAGGCGGTACGCCGCCATCCGGCATCAAGATGAGCACACCAACAGGAATGCATAATGAATAAAACAATTCTCGGCGTGAGTCTCTTTTCTTTCAGTGTCTTGTTTAGCGCAACCACATTCGCGCAAACCACGCCCGACTACGCCAAGCTGATAGAACAGGCTCATCAGAAGTACAAAAGTAATAACGATGGAAAAGTCGCCGACTACATCCCTGCTCTGGCGACCTATAGCCCGAAAAATTTTGCCATCACCATTGCGACGGTGGACGGCAAGATCTACCAGGTTGGCGATGTTAACAAACCTTTCCCAATGGAATCCCTGAGTAAAGTGTTCACCATGGCGCTCGCCATGGAGCAGCACGGTCCTCAGGTAGTGCTGGATAAACTTGGCGCCAATGCCACCGGCATGCCGTTCAACTCAGGTTTGGCCGTTGAACTGACCAAAGGCGCGCCTGAAAACCCACTGGTAAACGCCGGGGCCATGAGCACCGTTAGCCTGATTGAAGCCAAAGACAAAACCGATCGTTGGAACAAAATCCTCGACAACCTGAACGTCTGGGCCGATGCCACTCTCACCGTGAACGAACCGGTTTTCAAATCTGAAATGGAAACCAACCAGCACAATCAGGCGCTGGCCAAACTGATGGAATCCTATAACAGCTTCTATGGCAACACTGACGAAGCCGTTGAAATTTATACCCGCCAGTGCTCGGTGGATATCACCGTTGAGCAACTGGCCAAAATGGGTGCCGTACTGGCGAACAAAGGCAAATCTCCGTTCAACGGCAAACAGTTGCTGAATGAGAAATATGTTCCACAGGTACTGGCAGAAATGGCAATTGCCGGACTGTACGACGGCAGCGGTAAATGGCTGTACACCGTTGGCATTCCGGCGAAAAGCGGCGTCGGCGGCGGCATGGTTGCCGTTGTCCCAGGCGAATATGCGATTGCGGTCTATTCTCCGCCGCTTGATGAAGCCGGAAACAGCGTTCGTGCCCAGAAAACTATCGAATATGTCGCCGAAGCGACAAAAGCCAACGTCTTTTTAGCCAAATAACTTTACGCCGGATGGCACATTGCTTATCCGGCAAACAATACGAAGAGGTGAGAAGTAAACATGTCTAAACCATTTGTCTGGCAGGAACTCTTTGTTCAGAGTAAAGATAGTACCGAATATGAATTACTGAGTAACCAGCACGTTACGGTAACGGAGTTAGACGGAGAGGAAGTTATCAAGGTTGCACCGGAAGCGTTAACCTTGTTAGCACAGCAGGCGTTTTATGAGGCTTCATTTTTCCTGCGCGCCGGACATTTAAAACAGATTGCCAGCATTTTGCACGACCCACAGGCCAGCGGTAACGATAAGTACGTCGCATTGCAGCTGCTGCGCAATGCAGAGGTTTCAGCTAAAGGTGTACTGCCTAACTGCCAGGACACCGGGACGGCAACCATTGTGGCCTGCAAAGGACAACATGTCTGGACAGGCGGCGATGACGCCGAAGCCTTAAGCAAAGGCGTGTATACCACCTTCACCGAAAACAATCTGCGCTACTCGCAAAATGCCCCGCTGGACATGTATACCGAGGTCAATACTCAGACAAACCTGCCGGCGCAAATTGACATCAGCGCCACGCCGGGTAATGAATATAAATTCCTGTTCGTTAACAAAGGCGGCGGTTCTGCCAATAAGGCGGCGTTATTCCAGGAAACCAAATCCATTCTGCAGCCGGAAAAGCTCACCGCGTTCCTGATCGAAAAAATGAAATCACTGGGTACAGCCGCTTGTCCGCCGTATCACATCGCTTTTGTGGTTGGGGGCTTATCCGCCGACCAGACGCTGAAAGTCGCCAAACTGGCTTCAACCAAATATTACGATAATCTGCCCACCAGCGGGAACGAGCTGGGCCAGGCGTTCCGTGATACGGCGCTGGAAGCCGAGTTGCTCAATGCCAGCCGTGAGTTTGGCATCGGGGCGCAGTTTGGCGGCAAATACTTTGCCCACGATATTCGCGTAATTCGCTTACCGCGCCACGGCGGCTCCTGCCCAATCGCGATGGCCCTCTCCTGCTCTGCCGACCGCAATATTAAAGCCAAAATTAATAAACACGGTATCTGGCTGGAAAAACTCGAGCATAATCCGGGCAAATTTATCCCCGATTCTCACCGGGTAGAAAACGGCGCCCAGACCGTACAACTGGATCTGAACCGTCCGCTGCGTGAGATCCTACATGATCTCTCCGCCTTGCCCATTGGTACACGTCTGTCGTTAAGCGGCCCGATTGTTGTGGCTCGCGATATCGCTCACGCGAACATCAAAGCGCGACTGGATAACGGTGAACCGATGCCGGAATACATGAAAAAGCATATCGTTTACTATGCTGGTCCAGCCAAAACCCCGGAAAATCAGGCCTGTGGCTCAATGGGACCCACCACCGGCGGGCGCATGGATGGGTATGTCGATGCTTTCCAGGCACAAGGCGGCAGCCTCATTATGCTCACCAAGGGTAACCGCAGCCAGCAGGTCACTGATGCCTGTCACAAACACGGTGGATTTAGCCTCGGCAGCATTGGCGGTGCCGCAGCCCTACTGGCGCAACAGTACGTGAAGAGTCTGCAGTGTCTTGAATATCCAGAACTGGGAATGGAAGCGGTGTGGATGATGGAAGTTAAAAATATGCCCGCCTTCGTATTAGTGGATGACAAAGGTAATAACTTCTTCAGTCAGTTCGAGCAGCAGCATCGCTGCGCAACCTGTCCGGCAGGGCATTAAGGAGTTTCCATGGAAGCGCGCGCCAATAACGACAGACACCGTCAGCGTCAGCAGAAGCTGAAAGAGCAGGTTGATACCCGCGTAGCGGCGGCAACGGAGAAGAAAGGGATCCTGATTGTCTTCACCGGCAACGGAAAAGGAAAATCCACCGCAGCCTTTGGCACGGCAACGCGCGCAGTGGGTCACGGAAAAACCGTTGGCATCGCGCAGTTTATTAAAGGTCAGTGGGATAATGGTGAGTACAACACACTGCAACCGCTCGGCGTCGAATTCCATATTATGGGTACCGGATTTACCTGGGAAACCCAAAATCGGCAAGCAGATATCGAGGCGGCAACGGTTGTCTGGCAGGAAAGTAAGCGCATGCTGGCTGATGCGCATTACGATCTAGTGGTGCTGGATGAACTCACCTACATGCTGGCTTACCACTATCTGGATACGCAAGAGGTTATCAGCGCCATCGAAAATCGTCCTGCCGGTCAGAGCGTTATCGTCACAGGACGCGGATGCCATACGCTGTTACTGGAACTGGCCGATACGGTCAGTGAAATACGCCCGGTCAAACACGCGTTTGACCGCGGTATTCAGGCACAGATTGGGATCGACTGGTAGCCGTTCTTTTGCCGGATAACGATGCTAACGCGTCTTATCCGGCCTACCCATCGTTGTAGGCCTGATAAGGCATAAGCCACCCTCAGGCAGCCGATACTACGGACTTACTGAGCAACCAGTTGCGGAAAATCTGTAAATGCTCGGATTCCGATTTTTCTTCACGCCACGTCATAATAAATCGATTCCCGGTACGCATCGGAACATCGCAAGGAATGACCATATCGCCACTGTCCAGATCGTGCTGAATGGCAAAACGCGGGAGCAGCGCAACGCCCAGATTAGAGCGGACCGCCGCGATCAGCATCGATAACAAATCAAATCTCGGACCTTTATTCACCAACGGACTGCTGACATCTGACAGCGCAAACCATTCCTGCCACCCTTTGATGCGCGTGCTTTGGTGCAATAGCGGGAATTCGTTTAGTAATTCGTTTACCGCCAGTTTTCGTTCCGGTTCGGCCAGCAAACAGCGACTGCATACCGGCAGAATCTCCTCTTCAAACAGGTACTCAACCCCTGACCATGGCGAATAAAAGTCTTCGCGCATGATTGCCGCGTCATACTCTCGATTGAGAAAATCACCAATATTCGCCAGGGAATGAATGTTCACGATAATATCAGGATTAAGTTTGTTAAATTCACGCAGGTTTGGGATCAGCCAGTGCGTGCTGAACGTCGGATTCACCGCCAGCTCAATAACCTGTACCGTCGGCTGCCAGGTCATTATCGTCGTCGTATCTCGTTCAAGCTTATTTAACGTTTCTTTAACGATGCTTAAATAGTGTTTGCCCGCCGCATTTAAAAAAATGCGTTTTTTGGCGTGATTAAATAGCGCGGTATTGAGAAAATCCTCCAGTGCATTTACCTGGCGGAAAACAGCACTTTGTGTTAAAGCCAGCTCTTCAGCTGCCCGGGTATAACTTTCGTGACGCGCAACCACTTCAAAAGTTACCAGCAACTCCGTCTTGGGTATTTTTCCTCTCATAACCTCTTCCATTTGCAGCGTACAAAAATAGTTTAATTTATAAAAAATAATTCAAGACACCCAGATAAGCATCGAGAGTTATATTTTATTTTATCCATTGATGTCATTGATCCAATCCATGATTTACTCACACTGATGACGGGTAAATATTAACCAATAATACTTAAGGGAAACAATAAACACAATTTAAATAAGGTTAAACTTAAGCAAATAGTGCCAATAAGTTCTTAATAATTTTTCAAGTCATCTTGTTTATTGCAGAAAAAACTTTGCGAGATTAATCAATATTATCAATGCGATAATTTTTGATAATTTCACGTTATAACTTACGGGCAAACGACTGCTTTTTATCATTCCTTGATGTAGTTTCTGCCTTTTTTTGTTAGACGTGATAAAGGACACAATGTGAAAACTTTCGGAAAGGTCTGGCTCGTTGGGGCAGGTCCCGGTGATATTTCATTGCTCACCCTCAAAGCAATGATGTGCATTAAACAGGCTGACGTCATTATTTACGATCGGCTGGTCAATCCTAAAATTTTGGAATGGGCATTACCAGATTGCCTGCTTATCAATGTCGGCAAAAACCCAGGCTTCCATTGTGTACCCCAGGATGAAATCAATGCGCTGCTTGTCCAGTATGCCCAAACTCACAATAATATTGTACGCCTGAAAGGTGGCGATCCGTATGTTTTTGGACGCGGGGCTGAAGAAGTTGAGGATCTCGTCGAGACGGGCATCCCGTTTGAAGTGGTGCCGGGTATCAGCTCAACCATTGGTGGCCTGACCTATGCCGGGATTCCGGTAACACACCGCGATTTCGCCTCGGGATTTCACGTCGTGACCGGCCATACGCGGGAGGGCAACCAACAGCAGGACTGGCGTCAACTGGCAAAACTGAATGGTACGCTGGTTATCGTCATGGGTATCGCCAATCTGGCGTTTATCTGTGAGGAATTATTGATGGGTGGAAAATCAGCAGATACGCCTGCAGCGCTTATTATGTCTGCCACCCGCGATAATCAACGCCGACTGACCTGTACGCTCGGTTCACTACTGAGCAAGGCGCAGGAAGCTAACATCCTTCCCCCTGCACTGATAGTGATTGGTGATGTGGTAACCCTGAGCGATCGGCTCTCTTTTATCCCTGAAGCCTTCAAGCTGCCAGAAAACCTTTACTGTGACAGTCTGGCATGACGAAAAGACTGGGGCGACGTTTGATGCGCCGCCCGGAAAACGCGGCAAAAGTAGCTGGTTTGTGCGTATTGGAGTTTCCGGGCAATGCTATCTATGGAATGAACGGGATCGTGCAATAACTCCCCCGCTTTTTGCATTTTTTTCTGATTCACCCAGGTTTTAAAGTTAACGCCCTGCCGTTTCTTAAAAAAACGGCTGAAATAGTTTGCGCTTAAGCAGACGTGAGCTGCTACGGATTCAAGGGATAATTCACCATACAAATTCTCATCGATATAACGCAACGCTGCCAGTAGCTTTTTCTCGTGTCGGGAAGGTTCTGTAAAATAATGACGCATGTAACTGGTCGCTGGGATAACAATCTCATCAGATTGTTGTTCTGTCTCAAAATTATCAATAATAAAATTCAATAAATTTGCTGATGCCACCAGCGTATTATTATCGACTACCGCCACCTTACTCCATTCAGTTTTTATTTTTGGTTCATCCATCCATGAGTATTCATTATCAATAATGATAGTTTTATATTCCTGATATTTTGCCCGCACCTGCCCACAGAGCATAAAACCGTACAGATTCCCCTCGCGAATTAATGGCATAGAAAACAGACTTAGCCCCGCATGACAGCTGAGTATTCTGGGTTTAAGGTGTTTTAATCCTTCAAAAGCACAATACTTGTCACACTTTTGACAACTCACACAATAGCGTTCATCCGCCCGCATTAATGTGCAGAACGAATTAAAATTATGACAATCCGAGAGAATTTTTCCGGTAACATCAACCACGACGGTGGCTAATCCAGTCGCACTGGAAAATACCTTTGCTATTGAGAAAAAACATTGTAGGTAATCATCCTGAATTTTCAACGACACGGTATCCTCCGGCATTAATCAAATTAAAGCCGGTAATATGCAGAATTTAATCAAGAGAAAGAATGATGTTCACCGCAAAAAATAATCTTATTTATGCAGATGATTATGAGTAATTTGCAAGATTCAGATAACTAAAAATAAAAAAAGGCCATCATCAGATGGCCAACCATGTCGAAACGGGACCAGCCCTTGACTACGCAGAGAGTCAGGGCTGTTTTTTATTTATTACTTAATAACGGTTTTCAGCGCTTCGCCGATATCGGCCAGGCTACGAACAGTTTTCACGCCTGCAGCTTCCAGCGCAGCGAATTTCTCATCCGCCGTACCTTTCCCACCTGCGATGATCGCACCCGCGTGACCCATACGCTTACCTTTCGGCGCAGTCACACCCGCGATGTAACCCACAACCGGCTTGGTTACATGATCTTTAATGTATGCCGCCGCTTCTTCTTCAGCGCTACCGCCGATCTCACCGATCATGACGATCGCTTCAGTCTGCGGATCTTCCTGGAACAGCTTCAGGATGTCGATGAAGTTAGAACCTGGGATCGGGTCGCCACCAATGCCCACACAGGTGGACTGGCCGAAACCGTAGTCGGTAGTCTGCTTAACCGCTTCATAGGTCAGGGTACCTGAACGGGAAACGATACCCACTTTACCCGGCTTGTGAATGTGGCCCGGCATGATGCCGATTTTGCACTCGCCCGGGGTGATAACACCTGGGCAGTTCGGGCCGATCATGCGCACGCCAGCTTCATCCAGCTTCACTTTCACGGTCAGCATATCCAGCGTCGGGATGCCTTCGGTGATGGTGATAATCAGTTTGATACCAGCATCAATCGCTTCCAGTATGGAGTCTTTGCAGAACGGTGCCGGAACGTAGATAACGGTGGCGGTCGCGCCCGTCGCTTCTACGGCTTCACGTACGGTGTTGAACACCGGCAGGCCCAGGTGCGTGGTGCCGCCTTTACCTGGCGTTACGCCGCCAACCATCTGCGTACCGTAAGCAATCGCTTGTTCGGAGTGGAATGTCCCCTGGCTACCGGTGAAGCCCTGGCAGATAACCTTGGTATCTTTATTAATTAAAACTGACATTATTTCCCCTCCACTGCGGCAACAACCTGCTGAGCTGCATCCGTCAGACTTTTCGCTGCAATAATATTCAGGCCGCTATCAGCCAGTTTTTTCGCGCCGAGTTCAGCGTTGTTACCTTCCAGACGTACCACGACCGGAACGTTTACACCTACTTCTGCTACCGCGCCGATGATACCGTCAGCGATCAGGTCGCAACGTACGATACCTCCGAAGATGTTAACCAGTACGGCTTTAACATTGTCATCTGAGAGGATAATTTTGAACGCTTCGGTTACACGCTCTTTGGTCGCACCGCCACCAACGTCGAGGAAGTTAGCTGGTTCGCCGCCGTGCAGCTTAACGATGTCCATGGTGCCCATTGCCAGGCCCGCACCGTTAACCATGCAACCGATGTTGCCGTCGAGCGCAACGTAGTTCAGTTCCCACTGCGCAGCCTGCGCTTCACGCGGATCTTCCTGAGACTGGTCGCGCATTTCGCGCAGGTCAGCCTGGCGGAACAGCGCGTTGCCGTCAGCGCCCAGTTTGCCGTCGAGGCAGATCAGGTCACCCTGCTTGGTGACAACCAGCGGGTTGATTTCGATCAGCGCCAGGTCGCGCTCCAGGAAGATAGTCGCCAGACCCATGAAGATCTTGGTGAACTGCTGAACCTGTTTACCTTCCAGACCCAGTTTGAACGCCAGCTCGCGACCCTGGTAAGGCATCGGGCCTGCCAGCGGATCGAGCGCCACTTTGTGGATCAGGTGCGGGGTTTCTTCCGCTACTTTTTCGATTTCCACGCCGCCTTCGGTAGAGGCCATGAAGACCACGCGACGGGAGCTACGGTCAACAACTGCGCCGAGGTAAAGTTCTTTACCAATGTCGGTCGCGGCTTCAACCAGAATCTGATTTACCGGTTGGCCATGAGCGTCTGTCTGGTAAGTAACCAGACGTTTACCCAGCCAGTGTTCAGCAAAAGCGCGAATGTCTTCTTTGCTGTTCACAACCTTCACACCGCCCGCTTTACCGCGGCCACCAGCGTGAACCTGACATTTCACTACCCACGGGCCAGCGCCGATTTTTGAAGCGGCTTCTTCTGCTTCACGCGGAGTAGTACAGGCATAACCCACCGGTGCCGGTAAGCCATAGCGGGCAAAAAGTTGTTTTGCCTGATATTCATGTAAGTTCATGTGTTCTGTCCATCCTTCAGGTAATCGTTATCTTTTACCCGTAGGTCTGATAAGCATCCAGACCTACGGGGCAGGTGATACTCTTATTAACTACACGTCCAGCAGCAGACGCGTTGGATCTTCCAGCAACTCTTTAATGGTTACCAGGAAGCCTACTGACTCACGACCATCGATCAGACGGTGGTCATAAGACAGCGCCAGATACATCATCGGCAGGATTTCAACCTTGCCGTCTACCGCCATCGGACGATCTTTGATGGCATGCATACCCAGGATGGCGCTCTGCGGTGGGTTGATGATCGGCGTGGACATCAGGGAACCGAACACACCACCGTTAGTGATGGTGAAGTTACCGCCCGTCAGATCTTCAACCGTCAACTTGCCGTCGCGACCTTTAACTGCCAGTTCTTTAATGTTCTTCTCGATGTCAGCCATACCCAGCAGATCCACATCACGCAGGACCGGCGTGACCAGACCACGCGGCGTGGAGACCGCCATGCTGACATCAAAGTAGTTGTGATAAACCACGTCATCGCCGTCGATGGACGCGTTCACTTCCGGATAGCGTTTCAGCGCTTCAACAACCGCTTTCACGTAGAAAGACATAAAGCCCAGACGGATACCGTGGCGTTTCTCGAACGCATCACCGTATTGCTTACGCAGGTCCATGATTGGCTTCATGTTGACTTCGTTGAAGGTGGTCAGCATGGCGGTGGAATTTTTCGCTTCCAGCAGACGCTCGGCTACGCGTTTGCGCAGACGGGTCATCGGAACACGTTTTTCGCCACGCGCGCCCAGTTGAGCCTGTGGTGCAGGTGCTGCTGCCGGCGCTTTTGCTTCGGCTTTCGCAGCCGGGGCTTTCGCCAGATGTTTTTCAACATCTTCACGCGTGATACGACCGCCGACACCGGTGCCATTGATAGCGCTGGCTTCAAGGTTATGCTCACCCAGCAGGCGACGGATCGCCGGGCTCAGGGCATCGTTGTTCTGCTCAGCAAGAGACGCCTGCTGGCGCTGTGCCGGAGTAGAATCCTTCTCTTCAGACTTAGCGCTGGTTTCTTTACCGGTGCTGTTGCCTTCACGCAGGCGACCAAGGATCTGGCGAGAAGTGACGGTTGTCCCTTCATCTTCCAGAACCGCATCAAGAATACCGTCCGCTGATGCCGGTACTTCCAGTACCACTTTGTCAGTTTCGATTTCTACCAGTACTTCATCACGACGTACTGCATCGCCCGGTTTTTTGTGCCAGGTTGCAACCGTTGCATCCGCTACGGATTCAGGCAGGTCGGGAACAAGAATATCTACGCTACTCATTATTTATCCTTTATTTAATCGACGTTCAGCGCGTCATTTACCAGATCTTGTTGCTGCTTCTGGTGAACGGACATATACCCTACTGCCGGAGAGGCAGAGGCCGGGCGACCTGCATAACGCAGAGCTGACCCAAATGGAATTACTTCACGGAAATGATGCTGGCTGCAGTACCATGCGCCCTGGTTGAGCGGCTCTTCCTGGCACCAGACAAAATCATGTACATGAGCAAACTGTTTCAGCGCTTCCTGCACCGCTTTATGCGGGAACGGATAGAGCTGTTCGATGCGCACAATGGCAACATCTTTTTGGTCGTTCTTGCGGCGTTGCTCCAGCAGGTCGTAATAAACCTTACCAGAACACATCACGACACGCTTCACGCCTTTCGGATCAAGTTCATCGACTTCGCCAATGGCTGGCAGGAAGGTGCCATTTGCCAGTTCGTCCAGCGTAGACACCGCCAGCGGATGACGCAGCAGCGACTTCGGTGACATCACCACCAGCGGACGGCGCATACCGCGCAGCGCCTGACGACGCAGCATGTGGTAGACCTGTGCCGGGGTAGACGGGACGCAAACCTGCATGTTTTGCTCAGCGCAAAGTTGCAGATAACGTTCCAGACGCGCGGAGGAGTGCTCCGGACCCTGACCTTCGTAGCCGTGCGGCAGCAGCATCACCAGACCACACATACGGCCCCATTTCTGCTCGCCGGAAGAGATGAACTGGTCGATAACCACCTGCGCACCGTTGGCGAAGTCGCCGAACTGCGCTTCCCAGATGGTCAGCGTGCGCGGTTCTGCCGTGGCATAACCGTATTCAAACGCCAGTACCGCTTCTTCAGACAGTACGGAGTCCCATACGCGGAACGTGCCCTGACCGTTATGCACATGCTGCAGCGGCGTGTAGGTTGAACCGTTAGCCTGATTATGAATGACCGCGTGACGGTGGAAGAAGGTTCCGCGACCGGAGTCTTCACCCGACAGACGAACCGGAATGCCTTCGTCAACCAGCGTGGCGTAAGCCAGATTCTCTGCACCACCCCAGTCGAATAGCTTCTCGCCTGCGGCCATGGCCTGACGGTCGCCGTAAATTTTGGCAACACGCGACTGCATTTCAACGGCTTCAGGCACGGTGCTGATGCGTTTTGCCAGCTCCTGCAGACGCTTCATCTCAACCTTGTTCGGGTAGCTTTCGTCCCACTCGTGGTTGAGGTACGGCGACCAGGTGAAGGAGTGCATGTTCATTGGACGCCACTCTTTCACCACGCATTCGCCAGCATCCAGCGCATCACGGTACAGATTGACCATTTCGGTCGCATCTTCCAGCGTGGCGACTTTGTCCGCTTCCAGCTTGTCAGCGTAGATTTTACGCGGGGTCGGATGCTTTTTGATTTTCTGATACATCAGCGGCTGGGTTGCGCTCGGCTCGTCGGCTTCGTTGTGGCCGTGACGGCGGTAGCACACCAGATCGATGAACACATCGCGTTTGAAGGTGTTACGGAAATCCAGAGCCAGACGCGTCACGAAAGCGACCGCTTCCGGGTCATCCGCGTTAACGTGGAAGATTGGCGCCTGAACCATCTTACCGATGTCGGTGCAGTACGGCGTAGAACGCGCATCCAACGGGTTAGAGGTAGTAAAGCCCACCTGGTTGTTGATGACGATGCGAACGGTACCGCCCACTTCGTAACCACGCGCTTTCGACATGTTCAAGGTTTCCTGAACCACGCCCTGCCCGGTTACCGCCGCATCGCCGTGGATGGTGATTGGCAGTACTTTATTGCTGCTCGGCTCGTCCAGACGATCCAGGCGTGCACGTACGGAGCCGATAACCACCGGGCTAACGATTTCCAGGTGCGACGGGTTAAACGCCAGCGCCAGGTGTACCAGACCGCCTTCGGTTTCGATATCAGACGAGAAGCCCATGTGGTACTTCACGTCACCGGTGCCGAGGTGTTCTTTATGTTTGCCCGCAAATTCGTCGAACAGTTCCTGCGGGCGTTTGCCCAGTACGTTAACCAGAACGTTCAGACGACCACGGTGCGCCATGCCCAGTACCACTTCACGAGTACCACTGTTACCAGCGTGGCGGATCATCTCTTTGAGCATTGGGATTAACGCATCACCGCCTTCCAGCGAGAAGCGTTTCGCGCCCGGGAACTTAGCGCCCAGGTAGCGTTCCAGACCTTCTGCTGCGGTCAGTTCGCTCAGGAAGCGTTTCTTCTCTTCGCTACTGAATGCGGCACGGCCAGACTCGATACGCTGTTGAAGCCAGCGTTTTTCTTCGGTGCTGGTGATGTGCATATACTCGGCGCCAATTGGGCCGCAGTAGGTTTGTTTCAGCGCAACAACCAGGTCGCTCAGCTTCATGGTGTCTTTGCCGCCGGCAAAAGAACCTACGTTAAAGCTTTCCTGGAAATCCGCATCGGTCAGATCGTGGAAAGACGGGTCCAGATCAGCCACATTTTCTTGCTGCCACAGTCCCAGCGGATCAAGATTCGCATGCTGATGACCGCGGAAACGGTAGGCGTTAATGAGCTGCAGGACTTTAACCTGCTTCACATTGGCATCAGGGTCGGAAATAGAAGAAGAGTAACGTGGGGTAATCAACGCCTGTCGACGGAAATAATCACGTGTTTTTGAGTGGAGTTGATCCGGTTTGACTCCGGTACCAGGTAACTGCTGGAACGTCGAACGCCAGTTAGCATCTACCGAGTCAGGGTCGGTTAAGAAGTCTTCATAGAGCTGTTCTATCCAGCTCTGGTTAGAACCAGAGAGGTAAGAAGAGTCCAACCAGGCTTTCAAAGCGCTGTTCTGCATCGTGATCCCTTAAGCATTTGTATGCTTACTTCGCCGTGGATACTACCACGCACACCGATGTGCGTGCCGGGGTTCACTTGCGAGCTCTTTTTGTTTGGCTCGCGAAGGAACCTTTAAAAACTGTCAGAGATAAGAGGCAGTTTTTAGAGGTTTCCTGCACTTATATTGCCTGATGGCGCGTAGCTTATCAGGCCTACGGGTATGTCCCTTATAGGCCGGATAAGACGTTTACGTCGCCATCGGGCAACCACTACAATTTATGCGCTACGTTTAAGCAGCATCGACTTAATATGGCCGATGGCGCGCGTCGGGTTCAGCCCTTTAGGACATACGCTGACGCAGTTCATGATGCTATGGCAGCGGAATACGCTGAAAGCGTCACTTAAACCTTCCAGGCGGCTGTCGGTCTCGGTATCGCGGCTATCAATTAAGAAGCGATACGCGGCCAGCAGGCCTGCCGGGCCAATAAACTTGTCCGGATTCCACCAGAATGATGGGCAGGACGTTGAGCAGCATGCACACAAAATACATTCATACAGCCCATCGAGCTTCTCACGCTGCTCAGGCATTTGTAAATGCTCACGAGCCGGCGGATTTTTCCCATTATTCAACAAGTAAGGCTTAATCTTCTCATACTGTGCGTAGAATTGCCCCATGTCTACCACCAAATCGCGCACAACCGGTAAACCCGGCAGCGGGCGAATGACAATTTTCTTGCCCGGCTGATTCAGCGCAGAAATAGGTGTGATACAGGCCAGTCCATTTTTGCCGTTCATATTCAGACCGTCGGAGCCGCAGACCCCTTCACGGCAGGAGCGGCGGAACGACAGAGACGGATCTTTTTCTTTCAGCTGCATCAATGCATCCAGCAGCATCATGTCGCGCCCTTCTTCCGCCTCCAGGGTGTAATCCTGCATATGCGGAGCGTCGTCAACATCCGGGTTATAGCGATAAACTGAAAACTCGAGTTTCATTGTCCTGTCTCCGCATTAATAAGTACGAATCTTCGGCGGGAATGCCGGGCGCAGCTTCGGTTCCATATTGACTTGACGTCGCGTCATGGATTCCGACTCTGGCAGGTACAGGGAATGGCACAGCCAGTTTTCATCATCACGTTCCGGGAAGTCGAAGCGGCTATGCGCGCCACGGCTTTCGGTACGGAAGTTTGCAGATACTGCAGTGGCGTACGCGGTCTCCATCAGGTTATCCAACTCCAGACACTCAACGCGCTGGGTGTTGAACTCGCTGGAGGTATCGTCCAGACGGGCATTTTTCAGGCGTTCGCGAATCGCTTTCAGCTCTTCCAGACCTTTCGCCATCGCATCGCCTTCGCGGAATACCGAGAAGTTATGCTGCATACATTCTTGCAGCGCTTTGCGAATCGCCACCGGGTCTTCACCATTACGGTTACCGTTCCAGCGGTTCAGTCGTGCCAGAGAAGCATCGATTTCATCTTCGGTCGCATCCAGCAGGTCACCCTGCTCAGCGATAGATTCCTGCAGATGCAGACCCACCGCACGACCAAACACCACCAGGTCCAGCAGCGAGTTGCCGCCCAGACGGTTAGCGCCGTGAACCGATACGCAGGCGATTTCACCAACGGCAAACAGCCCAGGGATCACCACATCTTCGCCCTGCTCATTCACGGTCAGCGCCTGGCCAGTTACTTTGGTCGGAATACCGCCCATCATATAGTGGCAGGTTGGGATAACCGGAATCGGCTCTTTAACCGGGTCAACGTGAGCAAAGGTACGGGACAGTTCGAGAATACCCGGCAGACGGGATTCCAGCACTTCTTTACCCAGGTGGTCGAGTTTCAGCTTAGCGTGCGGACCCCACGGGCCGTCACAGCCGCGACCTTCACGGATTTCGATCATGATGGAACGCGCCACCACGTCACGACCCGCCAGGTCTTTCGCATTCGGGGCATAACGCTCCATGAAGCGCTCGCCGTGTTTGTTCAACAGATAACCACCTTCACCACGGCAGCCTTCTGTTACCAGAACGCCCGCACCGGCGATGCCGGTTGGGTGGAACTGCCACATTTCCATATCCTGCACCGGCACGCCAGCGCGGATAGCCATACCAACACCGTCACCAGTATTGATGTGGGCATTGGTGGTGGACTGATAAATACGGCCAGCACCGCCGGTCGCCAGCACGGTCGCACGGGCTTTGAAGTAAACTACCTCACCGGTTTCAATACACAGCGCGGTACAACCGACAATCGCGCCATCGGCATTTTTTACCAGATCCAGCGCATACCATTCTGAGAAGATGGTGGTATGGTTTTTCAGGTTCTGCTGATACAGCGTGTGCAACAGCGCATGACCGGTACGGTCTGCCGCTGCCGCAGTACGTGCCGCTTGCTCACCGCCGAAGTTCTTCGACTGGCCGCCAAACGGACGTTGATAAATTGTGCCATTGTCGAGGCGAGAGAACGGCAGCCCCATGTGGTCCAGTTCCAGAATCGCTTCCGGACCGGTTTTACACATATATTCAATAGCGTCCTGGTCACCAATGTAGTCCGACCCTTTAACGGTGTCGTACATGTGCCATTCCCAGTTATCTTCATGGGTATTACCGAGCGCAACGGTGATGCCACCCTGCGCGGATACGGTATGGGAACGGGTTGGGAACACTTTAGAGAGCAGCGCACAAGTCTGCCCGCTCTGGGAAATTTGCAGCGCCGCGCGCATACCTGCGCCGCCGGCACCAATCACAACAGCATCAAATTCTCTGACTGGCAGTTTCATTACACACCCCACACCACAACAAATCCATAAATGACGTAAACCACCAGCGCAACAACGATAGCCAGTTGCAGAATCAGGCGCACAGCCAGAGGTTTAACGTAGTCGGTCAACACCTGCCACATGCCGATCCAGGCATGAATCAAGATGGAGAAAAGTGCCAGCAGGGTAAAGACTTTGGTGAATGCCGATGAGAAGAAACCGGTCCAGACTTCATACGTCAGCTCGCCGCTGGTGGCGAAGAAACCGACCATAAAGATGATGTATAACGTCAGAACGATAGCGGTAGCACGGACCAGAATGAAGTCATGTACGCCGTTGCGTCCTAATGCGGAGGCGTTGCTTACCATACGAGGACTCCTGCGAGAAGTGAAAGCACGACAATGATAACGAAACAAATTTTGGCGGAGCGTGTCCCTGCTTCGAGGGTTTCTTCGATATAGCCAAAATCCATCAACAGATGGCGAATGCCCATTACGGCGTGATATGCCAGCGCAATCAGGATCCCCCACAGAATTAACTCCACAAAAAAGTTATTCATAATGGATGACGCGGTGAGGAAACCTTCAGGGGAGGAAAGGCTGGTACCCAATAACCACAACAGAATCCCGACCGCCACGAAGGTGATCACTCCGGATACGCGATGGAGAATGGACGCTATCGCCGTGATTGGGAACCGGATCGTTTGCAGATCCAGATTGACAGGTCTTTGTTTTTTCACATTTCTTATCATGAATAACGCCCACATGCTGTTCTTATTATTCCCTTTAGACTTCGGGTACAGAAGATGAAGACACCTGTAGCCTGAAAGACGACGGGATTTCCTTCCTCCGGTCTGCGTGCGGGTCAGACAGCGTCCTTACTATAACTACGCGTCATATAAAACACTGCTTCCAGATGCTAAAACGACACGTTACAACGCTGGTTGGCTCGGGATTGCAGGGTATTCCGGAGACCTGGCGGCAGTATAGGACGTTCACAAAATCATTACAATTAACCTACATATAGTTTGTCGGGTTTTATCCCGAACAGTGACATAGGTCACGATAACAACATTATTTTAATTTTTAATCATCTGATTTGACAATCATTAAACAAAGTTGTTACAAACGACACCAGAAAAAGCATATAATGCGTAAAAGTTATGGGGTCACTCTTTCACCGGAGATTTAGTTATGTAACAGTGTGGAAGTATTGACCAATACCTTCAGGACAGTTATTAGTGATAGACAGGTTAAATAATTCGGATTGCTAAGTTCTTGATTTGCAGTTTATTCGCCATAAAAAGACCGTTTTACCTGCAAGCGCCCATAGCTCTGTACCCAGGTCATCCCCTCTTTCGCAGAGCGGCGAGCCAAATAACAAACTGGTAACGGTTTATTGATGCACGAAGGCAAATTTGAGTTCCGGCAGTCTTAAGCAATAAGGCGCTAAGGAGACCGTAAATGGCTGATACTAAAGCAAAAATCACTCTAAATGGTGATGCTGCTATTGAACTGGATGTGCTGAAAGGTACGCTCGGTCAGGACGTTATTGATATTCGTAGCCTTGGCTCAAAAGGGATGTTTACTTTTGACCCAGGTTTTACCTCTACCGCATCCTGCGAATCCAAAATTACTTTCATCGACGGTGACGAAGGTGTTTTGTTGCATCGCGGCTTCCCGATTGACCAGTTGGCGACCGAGTCCAACTATCTGGAAGTGTGTTATATCCTGCTGTACGGCGAAAAACCGACGCAGGAAGAGTACGACGAGTTCAAAACCACAGTCACTCGCCATACCATGATCCACGAGCAGATCACGCGTCTGTTCCACGGTTTCCGCCGCGACTCTCACCCGATGGCCGTTATGTGCGGTGTCACCGGAGCGCTGGCAGCGTTTTATCACGACTCGCTGGATGTAAACAACGCGCGTCACCGTGAAATCGCCGCCTTCCGCCTGCTGTCCAAAATGCCAACCATGGCAGCGATGTGCTATAAGTATTCCATCGGGCAGCCGTTCGTGTACCCGCGTAACGATCTCTCCTACGCCGGTAACTTCCTGAACATGATGTTCTCTACGCCGTGCGAAAAATACGAAGTGAATCCGATTCTGGAACGCGCAATGGATCGTATCTTAATCCTGCACGCTGACCACGAACAGAACGCCTCAACCTCTACCGTACGTACCGCGGGCTCTTCTGGCGCTAACCCGTTTGCCTGCATCGCGGCTGGTATCGCTTCCCTGTGGGGACCGGCACACGGCGGCGCAAACGAAGCTGCGCTGAAAATGCTGGAAGAAATCAGCTCTGTTAAACACATTCCGGAATTTGTTCGCCGCGCGAAAGACAAGAATGATTCCTTCCGCCTGATGGGCTTTGGTCACCGTGTTTATAAAAACTATGACCCGCGCGCTACCGTCATGCGTGAAACCTGCCACGAAGTGCTGAAAGAACTGGGCACCAAAGATGATCTGCTGGAAGTGGCGATGGAACTTGAGCACATTGCGCTCAACGACCCATACTTCATCGAGAAGAAACTCTACCCGAACGTAGACTTCTACTCCGGCATAATCCTGAAAGCGATGGGTATTCCGTCCTCCATGTTCACCGTTATCTTCGCCATGGCGCGTACCGTTGGCTGGATTGCACACTGGAACGAAATGCACACCGACGGCATGAAAATCGCCCGTCCGCGTCAGCTGTACACCGGCTACGACAAGCGCGATTTTAAATCTGATATTAAGCGTTAATTGTCTGCCGGATGGCGCCAGCGTCTGTCCGGCTTGCAGTTATAAACGCTCCCAGGCCGGACAAGGCGGTAATGCCTGTATCCGGCCTGTTTTTATTTGATCCACATTATTTTATTCTTATCGTGCTTTCTCTATGATTTACTGAGATTTCTCACATTTTACTCAGGAGCATGGGATGCCTGTTTTGCAGTGGAGCCTGTTGTTTGTGCTATCGCTCCTGCTTTCCCTGCTCTTTCTGTTTATCCATCTTCCAGGCCCCTTGCTGCTCGGTTCCATGATCGTTGGCATCATCTTCAGTCTGCGCGGCATCTCTCTGCATCCTCCCCGCTGCACATTTCTTGGCGCGCAGGCGATTCTCGGCTGCATGATTGCCCAAAATCTGACCGGTTCAATCTTCACAACCCTTGCAGCCCACTGGCCGATGGTGATTGTTATCCTGCTGGCAACCCTTATCAGCAGCGCGATAATCGGCTGGCTGCTGGTTCGCTACAGTACGCTACCGGGTAACACCGGCGCATGGGGCTCGTCACCAGGCGGCGCAGCGGCAATGGTGGCGATGGCGCAGGATTATGGTGCCGACATCCGACTGGTGGCGTTTATGCAGTATCTGCGCGTACTGTTGGTGGTCGGCGCGGCGGCGATGGTCACCCGTCTGGTGATGGGCGACCAGGCGCAGGCGGTCAGTGAACAAATCATCTGGTTTCCGCCTCTAAGCGGCAATCTTTTCAGCACTCTGATGCTGGCCGCCGTTGCCGGCACGGCTGGACGCTTACTGCGTATTCCCTCTGGCGTCATGCTATTGCCGATGCTGGTGGGTGCCTTGCTGAATGCAAGCGGAGTGATGGTGATTGAACTGCCGGAATGGCTACTGGCGATAGCCTATATGGCCATCGGCTGGCAAATCGGCCTGGGCTTTGACAAGCAGATATTTTTAATGGCGCTGCGCCCTTTGCCGCAGATCCTGTTGTCCATTTTTTCACTGATGGCGATCTGCGCCGGTATGGCCTGGGGACTGGCGCATTACATGCAGATAGATTTTCTCACTGCCTATCTGGCAACCAGTCCTGGAGGAGTGGATTCTGTTGCGGTGATCGCCGCAGGAAGCCACGCTGATATGGCGCTCATCATGGCGATGCAAACCCTGCGACTGTTCAGCATTTTGTTAACTGGCCCCGCAGTCGCGCGGTTTATTTCGGTGCACGCGCCAAAACGGCCCGCTTAGTGCTGACATCCCGGACACCAGTAAAAAGGTCGCGAGGAGAGCATCGTTTTCTCGATAGTCCCACCACAACGCTCACAGGCTTCGCCGTCCCGATGAAAGACCTTGAAGCGAAACAACGCACCGTGATGTTTGTTCTCATCCACCAGCCCACGGGTGTTATAAGACAGACGTGGAATATCAAGCAGCGCATGCGCCAGTGCATCCAACTGTTCATCGGCAAGCTGCGACGCTTTATGCTGCCCGGTCAACCCTACCTGCCAAAGGATCTCTACCCGCAAGTAGTTACCTAATCCCGCCAGAAAAGCCTGGTCCAGTAGCAGACCAGAAAACTGGCGATTGCAAAAACGCGGAGATAACAGACGCGCTTTAACCTCATCGGGCGTTAAACGTAAATCCAGTACATCCGGCCCTACCCGTTGCAGGAACGGATGGGTGGCGAGCTGTTCTGGCGTCAGCATTTCGATATCAGACGCGCTATACAGCAGGATAGTTTTGTCTTGCGTTTGCAATCTGACACGGAGTACCCGCGAGGTCTGCGGGATGTTGCCCGTATCCACCACGCGCCACACGCCATAGAGCTGATTGTGACTGTACAGCGTCAGGCCATTGGAAAAATGGGTCAGTAATGCTTTCCCTCGCGTTTCAAGCTGGGTAACACTCTGCCCAATTAGTTGAGATTCATACGGTTTTAACTGCTCAAAGGCAAACCAGACTTCCGTCAGGGGTTTGCCTTTGACAGCCGCCTCCAGGTTATCCGCCGCGCGGCGGATCTCCGGGCCTTCAGGCATAATACTGTCCTTTGTTAATGTGTTGCGCCGCCCGTGACTGCGATATCGCTTTCCACCTGCAAGGCGGTGGCAATTGCGACCTCCAGCGCCCGGCGTACTGTTTCAGCCGCCATACTTGGCGCCCCGGGATGCTGTGCGGCCTGTTGCGGCAAATAAGGGATGTGAATAAAGCCGCCCTTCACCGCCGGTGCGTCGCGTAGTTTATGCAGCAGGCCATACATCACGTGGTTACACACGAAAGTGCCAGCGGTCTGGGAAACCGAAGCCGGAATTCCCGCGTTGCGCATAGCCATAACCATCGCTTTGATCGGCAGCGTGCTAAACCATGCCGCTGGACCATCGGCTACAACCGGCACATCTACCGGCTGTTGCCCCTGATTATCCGCAATACGCGCATCGTCAACGTTAATCGCCACGCGTTCCACGGTGATATCCGTGCGGCCACCCGCCTGCCCCACCGCCAGAACCAGCGATGGCGACAGCGCATCAATCGCGCCATTGAGTACGGCAAGAGACTCGCCAAAGACGCACGGCAGTTGGCGGGCAACGACGCGGCATCCACCGATGATAACATTATCGAGTCCCGAGACCACTTCCCAGGAAGGGTTAACTGACTCGCCGCCAAAGGGTTCAAATCCCGTGATGAGTACTGTTTTCATCCTGTCACCTTACAAGAACATCAGGAAATACATCAGGAACACGTTGACCAGCAGCAGCAGTATACCGGTTGGCACCTGAGCTTTAATCACCGCATTTTTGTCCGGTAGTTCCAGCAGCGCAGCAGGGACAATGTTAAAGTTCGCCGCCATCGGCGTCATCAGTGTCCCGCAATAACCGGAGAACATACCAATCGCCGCCATTACCGCCGGATTACCGCCATGTTGCAGTACAAGAATCGGAATACCAATCCCAGCGGTCACGATCGGAAAAGCAGCAAACGCATTGCCCATGACCATAGTCAGCAATGCCATGCCGATGGTGTACACCGCCACTGCGATAAAGCGACTGTCTACCGCCAGATATTCCTGCGTCAGATATGAAATGCCGTTGCCTACGCCCGCTGCCGTAAACAACAGCCCGAGCGTGGCCAGAATCTGTGGCAGGATGAACGCCCAGCCGATGGAGTCCAGCAGACGGCGCGCCTCCTGGATCGGTTGATGCACCCGCTCATGGGTCATTTTTATTGCCATCGCCAGGCCAATCAACGAACCTGCGGTCATGGAAAAAAGCGTCACCAGCGTGGCGTGATTACCCGGCCCAAACAGCGCATCCTGTAAGCCCGGAATATGGTTGAACATCAGCACGCCAATAACCGTTACTACCGGGATCGCCAGCGCCGGGAAAAAAAGGCGGTTGCCCAGGCGACTGGCGCTCTCTTCGCGTTGTTGCTGCGTCCGTTGATGGTAACTTCCCAGCTTCACGCCGCCAAAACCGGCGATCAGCGCCAGGACGACCACCGCAATACCGACGGCAATATGCACCGCGCGCTTGTCGCCAAACAGCGAGAATGTCCAGTCGCCAAGCAGAAACAGTACGCCGTATATGCCCCAAAACAGGCCAGTGGTGAAACGACGCGGGTTCGCTTTATCCTGCCAGGACATGACGGCCACAATCAGTAATACCGCGCCCGCCAGCCAGTAGAGATAGCTTTGTTGAAAATTCATTGCGCTTCCCCTTTCGCTGCGGCATTCGCTTTCGCCACCTCACGTTGCAAATAGCTATCCAGACGCCACAAACGTGTGCCGTGGATCAGGAAAGCACAAATTGCCGTTGGGATCCCCCACAGGGCGATATGCAGCGGTTCGGTCTGGATCCCACCAGACTCCAGCATAAAGTTATGCATGAAGATGATAGCGCCGAAAGCAACAAAGATATCTTCACCGAAAAACAGCCCGACGTTATCGGTCGCCGCTGACATTGCGCGCTGTCGATAGCGTACCGCCCCAGGTATCTCGCCGTGATTTTTCTCAGCGGCCCCTTCCGCCATCGGCGCCAGCAGCGGACGCACCATTTGCGGATGCCCCCCCAGACTGGTGAGTCCTAATGCAGCGGTCGCTTCGCGAATGAACAGATAGACAATCAGCAGGCGGCCACTGGTGGCGCTGCGGATTTTTGCGATCCACGTCTGTGCACGTTCTTTCAGACCGTGACGCTCCAGCAGACCGATTACCGCCAGTGGGATCAGCAGGATAAACGGCAGGTTGCGGGTGTTAAGAAAACCTTCACCCAGTTTCTCGAGAATAGTGGCGATAGGCATATGCGCCGCCAGTCCCGTGACGATCCCGGCAATAATGACCACCAATACCGGGTTAAAACGTAAAAGAAATCCGACCACAATGACGGCGATCCCCGTCAATGGCCAGAGAGAAATAGCCTCTCCCATAATTAAATCCCTTATGTTGTTGTGTAATATATTATTGTTTTGTATGAATAAATTTATGCGCTAATTTGAATATTGCATGCTTCAAAGGCGCTACGCAAGCGGCGGGCAAAAGCGAGTGCGTGCTCGCCATCCCCATGAATGCATACCGTCTGGGCAGTAACGCTCGCCCATGTCCCACTTTGGCTTTTTACTCTGCCGGATTGCACCATTTCTAACGTTTGCGCCAGCGCCTGCTCTTCATCCTCAATCAGTGCGCCCGGCTGACTACGCAGCACCAGGCTGCCATCGGCCTGATAACCCCGATCGGCAAACACCTCCTGACGCGTTACCAGGCCATAGTGTTCTCCAGCACGAATCAGTTCGCTTCCCGCCAGTCCCACTAAAACCAGCGACGGATCGCAGGCATGAACCGCTTTCGCAATCGCATCAGCCAGTTGAGGATCTTTCGCTGCCTGGTTATAGAGCATGCCATGCGGTTTGACATGATGCATCACACCGCCCTCCGCCCGCGTGATGGCAGCTAGCGCGCCAATTTGATACAGCGTCTGCGCATACACCGTTTGCGCAGGCAGGGTCATGGCACTACGGCCAAAATTTTCCCGATCCGGAAAGCTGGGGTGCGCACCTATCGCTACGCCATTTTTTAGCGCTTCGCGCACGCTTGAGAGCATGGTTTGCGCATCGCCTGCGTGAAACCCACAGGCGATGTTGGCCGATGACACCAATTGCAGCAACGCTGCATCGTTCGCACATCCCTCACCGAGGTCTGCATTGAGATCAATTTTCATTGTTAAGTCGCCATGCTAACTGTTCCAGGTAACGCTGCTGGTCGTACCGCGCCTTCAGCGCTTCCTCCAGCGAACACTGCACAAAATGAATCGGTTGACCGAGCGGGATCTGCGCCAGATGATACATATCTGCCTCAATAATACAGGCGATGCGCGGATAGCCGCCCGTCGTCTGCGCATCGTTCATCAGCACAATTGGCTGACCATTATGTGGAACCTGCACCACGCCGGGGAGCAAGCCATGTGATAGCAGCTCGCGATCGGTCGTGCGCGTCAGCGGCTGCCCCTGAAGACGATACCCCATACGGTTACTTTGTGGGCTAAGTTGCCACGGTGAGCGCCAGAACGAAGCCTGCGATACCTCATCAAACTCCTGATATTCAGGTCCGGGCAGCGCGCGAATGAGATTACCCCACATCAGTTGCTTAACACCTTGCGGCTCGCTGAATTGCCGGGTAGATACGCCAATCGCCAGTCGATCGCCATCACGCAGTAGACGCCCTTCAAACCCACCAATGCCCACTTTCAGATCGGTACTACGCGAGCCCATCACTTCGGGAACATCAATACCGCCCGCTACCGCCAGATAACTGCGCATGCCATGAAGCGGACGTTTTAGCGTCAGGCGCTGCCCGGCTTTTACCGGTAACCGCCATCCGCTCCACACGGGCGTACGATCCAGCTGTGCTTCGCATCCGGCACCGGTCAGGGCAAACCAGCCATCGGCTTCAAACTCCACCACCAGTTGCCCCAGCGTGATTTCCAGCGCTGCGGCATTCGCATCATTACCTACCAGCAGGTTAGCCACGTTCAGCGCCGGTTTATCCAGCGCCCCACAGTGACTGATTCCGGATTGACGAAAACTATGACGTCCCCCGTCCTGTACTGAGGTGTACATACCAGCGCGGATGATGTTTAACATATCCCCTCCTTCTGCGGGACAAAACGCACGGTATCGCCAGCCCGTAACAGAATCGGCTCCTCCCGTTTTGGATCAAATAACGAAACGGAGGTACGCCCAATCAATTGCCACCCGCCAGGCGTGGAAAGCGGGTAGATCCCCGTTTGAGATCCACCGATACCGACAGAACCTGCCGGAACAAGCAAACGCGGTTCCGCACGTCTGGGAGTATGCAGTTGTTCAGGTAAGCTCCCGAGATAGGGGAATCCCGGCTGAAAACCGATAAACCACACCACGTAATCAACCGACGCATGAAGTTCCACAACCTGCTTTTCACTTAATCCGCTGTGCCGGGCGACCTCTGCCAGATCGGGGCCGGCCTCACCGCCATAGGTAACGGGAATTTCAATAAAGCGCGAATCCGGCTCCAGTGCTTCACTCTCTTCCCACCAGCGTTGCAGGCGCTCAATCGCATCCAGCGCCAGCGTTTGCGGGTCGCGCAAGGTCACCGTGATATTGTTCATGCCTGGAATAGCTTCCAGTACATTCGGGGCATCAACCAGACGCTGGGCCAGACGCCAGATGCGTTTCTGAGTCGCCAGCGTAATGGGCGGTTCCAGTTCAAGAACCACTGCCGTTTCACCTAACAGATAACAACGCGCTCGCTGCACTTTCGTCCCTCTTTATTACGCTGGATTAGGAATATCGATAAAAGTCACGTCCAGATCGGTATTTTCATTAAGCCAATCGCTTAATGCGCGAATGCCGCCGCGTTCGGTCGCATGGTGACCGGCAGCATAAAAATGCAGCCCCTGCTCGCGGGCTGAGTGAATGGTTTGCTCTGAAACTTCACCAGTGATAAAAGCGTCGACGCCAAACCGGGCTGCGCTATCAATAAAACTTTGACCGCCCCCCGTACACCAGGCGACGCGCTGAACTTTTTCCGGACCGGTATCACCACACCATAACGGTTTACGGCCTAAACGCGCTTCAATCCACGATGCCAACTCCAGTCCCGGAACCGGCATGGAGAGTTCTCCCCATGGCACCAGCGGTTCGATCTCACCCATCACGGTAATCCCCAACAGCGCGGCCAACTGCGCGTTATTCCCCAGTTCCGGGTGAGCATCCAGCGGCAGGTGCCAGCCATACAGGTTGATATCGTTTTCCAACAGCGTTTTCAGACGATGGCGCTTCATGCCGCGAATTACCGGAGATTCGCCTTTCCAGAAATAACCGTGATGAACGATAACCGCATCGGCCTGCAGGCGCACCGCCTCATCCAGCAGCGCCTGACTTGCGGTCACGCCGGTCACGATTTTATGCACCGTCTCTTTGCCCTCAACCTGCAAACCATTCGGCGCATAGTCGCTAATGGCGGCGCTGTTCAGTTTGTCGTTGATCAGTTGTTCCAGTTCGGTGTTTTTCATCATCGTCCTCGTAGTCATTAATTCTGCCTGCCTAATCAGCAACACAGCTTAGGTTAAAATAGCGTCCTCGCCTGCGTTCGTCGATAGCCATTTCACTGACACATCAAGAAACAATCACACCCGCTTTGAACATGATTTGCTTACCACTACGCGATCCAATTCATGTATATTTATGCAATCAGACAGCATATTGCAAAAATAATCAGATCTGTATCTAAGTTACAACTTTAAGGAAACACATTCGCACAGTACGCTCAGCCTGTCGCGAGGCATTTACTTCGAGAAAATAATGAATAAACAAGCATCTCAACCACGGGCGATTTATTACGTCGTCGCGCTACAAATCTGGGAATATTTCAGTTTTTACGGCATGCGTGCGCTGCTGATCCTGTATCTCACTAACCAGCTCAAGTACGACGATAATCACGCATATGAACTGTTCAGCGCCTACTGTTCGCTGGTCTACGTCACCCCCATTCTCGGGGGATACCTGGCAGATAAAGTGCTAGGCAATCGAATGGCGGTGATGATCGGCGCATTTTTAATGGCGGTGGGACATCTGGTATTGGGCGCCAGCGAAATGGCCCCGGCGTTCCTCTATCTGTCGCTGGCGATCATTGTCTGCGGCTACGGTCTGTTTAAATCCAACATTAGTTGCCTGCTGGGCGAGTTGTATCAACCTGAAGATCCGCGTCGCGACGGTGGATTCTCTCTGCTCTACGCAGCCGGTAACATCGGTTCGATCGTCGCACCGATTGCCTGCGGATACGTGCAGGAAGAATACAGCTGGGCGATGGGCTTTGCGCTGGCGGCGATTGGCATGCTGGCAGGGTTGGTGATTTTCTTATGCGGTAATCGCCATTTCGCTCATACCACTGGCGTCAACAAGGCCGTGCTGTGTGCGAAAAAGTATATGCTGCCAAACTGGGCCTGGCTGTTAGTTCTGCTGGTTGCAGCGCCGTTACTGATTACCGTCCTGTTCTGGAAAGAGTGGTCCGTTTACGCAGTGATCGTTGCCACGGTTATTGGTCTGGCAGTTCTGGCGAAGATCTACCGCCAGGCGCAGACACAGAAACAACGCAAAGAGCTGGGGCTTATCGTCACGCTGACCTTCTTCAGCCTGTTGTTTTGGGCCTTTGCTCAACAGGGCGGCAGTTCGATTAGCCTGTATATTGACCGCTTCGTTAATCGCGATATTTTGGGGTATTCCGTCCCGACCGCGATGTTCCAGTCGGTTAACGCCTTTGCCGTTATGCTGTGCGGTATTGTGCTGGCCTGGGTAGTCAAAGAAAGCGTTGGCGGCAATCGTACCGTACGTATCTGGGGTAAATTCGCCCTTGGCCTCGGTTTAATGAGCGCAGGGTTCTGCATTCTGACCTTAAGCGCCCGATGGTCCGCAGCTTACGGCCACTCTTCCATGCCGCTGATGGTATTAGGGCTGGCGGTCATGGGCTTTGCCGAACTGTTTATCGACCCGGTGGCGATGTCGCAAATTACGCGTATTGAGATCCCTGGGGTGACTGGCGTATTAACAGGCATTTATATGCTGCTGTCCGGCGCCATCGCCAACTATCTGGCAGGCGTTATCGCCGATCAGACGTCGCAAGGCTCGTTTGATGCTGCAGGCGCTATCAACTACTCCATCAATGCGTATATTGATGTCTTTAGCGAAATTACCTGGGGCGCGCTGGCCTGCGTGGTGTTGGTGCTGCTGATTTGGCTGTACCAGTCGCTTAAGTTCAGAAACCGTCCGCTGGCGGTAGAATCCTGAGTGTAAGGGCCCGATGATGTAATACGATTCGGGCCTGTTTTTTCGGGTAATTACGCATAACTTGCAGCGAGTTCCTCTTCAGAAAGACCTGTAACCATTAGCACAATGTCGCGATCTATTCCCTGCTCCAACATAGTTTGCGCTATACGTAATGCGGCTTCTCGCTTTCCTACTTCTTTGCCTTGTTGTAAACCTTCCTGTAATCCATCTAACCGTAACCGCTCCGCAATAGTCATCAGCCTCTCCTTATGTTGGGGGATCCGTTGCGCCATCTCTTGCATAAACTCATTAAAGCGAGATTCATCGCCGGATCGTAGGATGTAATTAAACATCGCCTGCAGTTGCGTGTCATTAGCGCATCCAGTAAGTAGTAGCGTGGTCAGTTGTTCTATCAGCCCCATCAAATCCCGCTGACGGATATGTTTTTGCATTAATTCCAGCAGCGCCATTCGCCTGTGAGCCATGATCTCATCATCGGGTACCACCGTTATGTCTACCAACGGAAATGCGCTGGAATAAAGCTGTCTTGCCGCCACGGGGTCGGCAAAGGCATCCAGCCAGCACAATGAGTACGGATAGGGGCTTCGGCAGCCATGATAAAACAGCATCGGTATCACCAGTGGCAGTTCCTTGTGCCCTGCGTCCAGATGGCGCTGCATCGCCGCCAGCGCATAACGCAACAGACGAAAAGCCATATGTGGCTCGGCTGAACTTTGATGCTCTATCACCACATAGACATAACCGTCACCGTTGCGTGTGTGCAAAGACCAGAGCACGTCGGAGTAGCGCGAACGTAAATCCGCTTCAATAAAGCTTTCTGACTCCAGTTGCAGCGAATTCAAATCGCAAAGCATCCGCAGTTCAGCTGGCAGGTGAATGTCGAGAAAATCCCGTGCAGTTTCGGGATGATGTAAAAACGTTTTAAACACCGCATCATGCGGGGTGGAGGTCGTTGGCGTTGTCATTAATTTCCGTCATTTTCATTCAGATGACGGAAATTTACTGCTGAGAGAAAACTTGTGCAGCAGGGTATTCACGGTACTGAGCGCACGCTTCAGCGCTAAAATCACCCAACTGCAACATGTTCATTCTGTTGGAAGGTATTACGCAAAATCCACCATGCCTTTACCCTTTACGCGCCGCCTCATATGCCGCCAGCGTCGCCAGCCTTGCCTGTTTATGATCCACAATCGGGCGAGGATAACTTAGTGTTACCTGCGCTTTTTCTGCCCACGACCACGGGTTATGAATGGCTTTACCCGGCACGTCGCGCAATTCCGGCACCCACTGGCGGATAAACTCACCGTCACGGTCGAATTTTTCGCCCTGCGTCGTGGGGTTAAAGATACGGAAATACGGTGCGGCGTCGGTTCCGGTTGAGGCTGCCCACTGCCAGCCGCCGTTATTGGCCGCGAGGTCACCATCAATCAGTTGCGACATGAAATATTGTTCGCCTTTACGCCAGTCAATCAGCAGGTCCTTCACCAAAAAACTGGCCGCAATCATGCGTAAACGATTATGCATCCAGCCCGTGGCGTTGAGCTGACGCATCGCCGCATCCACAATAGGGTAACCCGTACTACCCGTTTTCCAGGCCTGTAAATGCGTCGGATTATTCTGCCATTGCACGCGATCGGTCCAGCGGATAAAGGGTTGATACCGACACAGCGCCGGATGGTAAGTCATCAGATGACGATAAAATTCGCGCCAGATAAGCTCGTTCAGCCACATGCTACCCCTGCCGCCCTCAAGCGCCTGCGGCTGCTCCGCGAGCAGTCGATTCAGGCACTGGCGCGGTGATAGTCCTCCAGTCGCCAGGCTCGCGGATAATCGACTGGTCCCGTCAATCGCTGGAAAATCACGCTGCTGCTCGTATTCTCCCGCAGCCTGCTGGCAAAAATGGCGTAATTGCGCGATGGCCAATTTTTCATCTGCCACAAACCTCTGCGCATCAAAATATTGCTGCGGATAGCTCAGCGTTATTGCGCTTAACGACGTGCTGAGTGCGCCGCTGTGCCTCATTTTCGGCGCGCTAACGCATTCTGGAATACCGTCTTTAATCCGCTTCAGCCAGGCATTTTTAAACGGCGTGAACACTTTATACATCTCATGATTGCCGGTCATCACCGCCCCCGGGGGCAGGATCACGCTGTCGTCAAACCCTTCGCATACCACCTGAGGTAAGGACTTTTCGACGGCGGCATCACGCTGGCGTTCGTTTATTTCATATTGATAGTTATAAAATAATCGACTGACGTTATGCTGCAGGCAGACACTTTTGATGGTGTCCACGCTGGCCGCAAAATCAGCCACTTCGTAAAACAGTAAAGGGATGCCTTTTTCTGCCAGCGCTGTTTGTAACGCATTCAACTGCGCGCAGGTAAATGCCGCCTGGCGCGGAGCCATATCATGCGCCTTCCACTGCTCGGGGGTAGCGATATATAACGCCAGCACCTGCGCAGAACGATCCCGACAAGCCGCCGCCAGTGCGAGGTTGTCGTGCAGGCGTAAATCACGCCGAAACCAGACCAAATGGGTGGTCATAACACTCCTGAAGAAAAAAGTTAACGCCCGTAGCGCAAACGCAGAGCCTCTGGCCAGGGATTGAAATAGCGCTGCCCGGAGAGATAAGCATCCGGATATTCCGCCATATAGTGTTTGAGTAATGTTATTGGCGCAAGCAGCGGTTGAGTCGAACGTCGATACCCGTCAATGAGAGAGGCCAGCTCCTGCCGCTGACGAGAATTTAATTGCGTACGGAAATAGCCCTGGACATGCATCAGCACGTTGGTATGGTTGCGCCGCGAGGGAAGATGCGCCAGCAAACTCATCAGCCTTAAGCGATACTCGACAAAATAAGCCTGCAAATCTTGCCATTCGCCGATCGCCGCGACAAAACGCCCGAGTTCGCGATAGTCCGGCTGGGAATGGGCCAACAGTAATAGCTTGTAACGGCTGTGATAATCGATTAGTGCGCCGCGCGTTAACCCTTGCTGACGGATACCGTTGAGCTCGTGCAAGGCATAAATGCGCTCAACAAAATTTTCCCGAATCTGCGGGTCGTGCAAACGCCCGTCCTCTTCCACGGGAAGCCAGGGTAACGTCGACATCAGCACGGACGTAAAGATCCCTCGTCCCGCTTTACGGTTGTTTTTGCCTTCCACGTCGTAGACCCGCACCCGTTCCATACCGCAACTGGGGGATTTTGCACAGACAATATAGCCGCACAAATGCTCCAGACGATTGCTTTGTCGCTGACTAAAAGCCGTCATTACGTCTGTCAAATCACCCTCGCGCTTATCACTAAAACGCAGGGAGACAGCCTCGCCCTCTTTGACCAGATGCAGCGCAGGTCTCGGGACCGGTAACCCGATACCCATTTCAGGGCATACGGGTTCGAACGCGACCCACGGCGACAGTTCTTCCACAGCAAAGGCTAGCCGCTTATGCCCACCATCATAGCGAACCGCCTCCCCCAACAGACAGGCACTGATACCTACAGGGATTTTCTCGCTCATGATCGCTCCTTTCTCATTCCTGAGATAAGTGTAGCTATCATGAACAAAAAAGCCGCTGATATCAGCGGCTTTTGGGGATTTATTAGCTATCAGTAGAAATCGCAGGTGGCTTTTTCAGCCTGCTCCATCCACACCGGTTTATCACTGGTTTTAGACCAGACGCGGTGCAGATAGCTGTAAAAACGGGCGCGGTCTTTCCAGAACAACATGACCGGCAGCGCCAGCACGCCCGCCACAACGGCAAAGGTACGGCGCAAGAAAACAATGTGTGCTGGATATTCTTTATAAAAGTCCATAATCCTCTCCCATATATCTGTTCGGTGAATCGCACCGGAAAAATAAACTTGGTTAACTGATGAAAATAATACCGCCTTGTGTGTAATTTTGCTACTCATCCGACCACTTATTTTTATCTATTGATGCTCCGTTTAGCTAAAAACCGTAATTAAGTTACATAAAGGTTAAATTAATACTAACCATTAGTTAAATAATGGCTTTTGCCATTTTTATACTTTTTTTACACCCCGCCCGCTGATTTTTGCGAAATCTTTGCAGGTAAAAATCTACGCTCTGGTTATCACATTTATGCCACTGGAGGTGCACTGTGAGTGCAGGCGTGATAACCGGCATTGTGCTGGTCTTTTTATTATTAGGTTATCTGGTGTATGCCCTGATTAATGCGGAGGCGTTCTGATGGCGGCCCAAGGATTTTTACTCATTGCCAGTTTCTTGCTGGTGCTGTTTGTCATCGCCAGACCGCTGGGCTTTGGGCTGGCTCGACTGATCAATAATACGTCCCTGCCGGGCCTGGCTGGCGTGGAACATATGCTGTGGCGCTCTCTGGGCATCTCGCAGCAGGAGATGAACTGGCGGCAGTATCTGTTGGCGATCCTCGCGCTCAATGTACTGGGCCTGCTGGTCCTGTTTTCGATGCTGATGGCGCAAAACCTGCTGCCGTTAAATCCCCAGCAACTGCCAGGGCTTTCATGGGATCTGGCGCTTAACACCGCGGTGAGTTTTGTCACTAATACCAACTGGCAATCCTATGCTGGTGAAACCACCTTAAGCTACTTCAGCCAGATGGTCGGGCTGACCGTACAAAACTTCCTGTCAGCGGCAACCGGGATTGCGGTGATTTTTGCCCTGACCCGCGCCTTCACGCGCCAGAGTATGAACACCTTGGGCAACGCCTGGGTCGATCTGATTCGCATTACGCTGTGGATCTTGCTCCCCATTGCATTGCTCATTGCGCTGTTCTTCATTCAGCAAGGTGTGCTGCAAAACCTGTTGCCTTATCAGCCCATCACCACCCTTGAAGGGGTTAAACAACTGCTGCCGATGGGGCCCGTCGCCTCACAGGAAGCGATTAAGATGCTTGGCACTAACGGGGGCGGTTTCTTTAACGCTAACTCATCACATCCGTTTGAAAACCCTACCGCGTTGACCAATCTGGTACAGATGCTGGCTATTTTCTTAATTCCTACCGCGGTGTGTTTTGCCTTTGGTGATGTGGTGGGCGATCGTCGCCAGGGACGGACCCTGCTGTGGGCCATGTCGCTGATATTTGTGGTCTGCGTAGCCGTGGTGATGTGGGCCGAAGTTCAGGGCAACCCGCACCTGATGGCATTCGGTGCAGACAGCAATATCAACATGGAAGGCAAAGAGAGCCGCTTTGGCGTGCTGGCCACGAGTCTGTTTTCCGTCGTGACGACAGCGGCATCTTGCGGCGCTGTCGATGCTATGCATGACTCCTTCACCGCACTGGGCGGCATGGTGCCGATGTGGTTAATGCAGATTGGTGAAGTGGTCTTCGGCGGCGTGGGTTCAGGTCTGTACGGCATGCTGCTGTTCGTGCTGCTGGCGGTATTTATCGCCGGGTTAATGATTGGCCGCACACCAGAGTATCTGGGTAAGAAAATCGACGTGCGCGAAATTAAAATGACCGCGTTGGCGATTCTGGTCCCCCCTGCGCTGGTCCTGATCGGCACAGCGATCGCCATGATGACCGAAGCTGGCCGCAGCGCCATGCTAAACCCGGGTCCACACGGGTTTAGCGAAGTGCTGTATGCCGTGTCGTCCGCCTCGAACAACAACGGTAGCGCCTTCGCCGGGTTAAGCGCCAACAGCCCGTTCTGGAACTGCCTGCTGGCCTTATGCATGTTCTTCGGTCGCTTCGGCGTGATCATTCCCGTGATGGCGATTGCCGGATCGCTGGTCAGTAAAAAGATCCAGCCAGCCAGCTCCGGCACGCTACCTACCCACGGAGCGCTGTTTGTCGGGTTGTTGATCGGTACAGTGTTACTGGTTGGCGCTCTCACCTTTGTTCCTGCCCTGGCGCTTGGCCCGGTCGCAGAATACCTGTCATTACACTGAGTGATGCGGAGCACATTACTATGAGTCGCAAGAAACTGGCGCTGTTCGAACCCTCTCTGGTCGCACAGGCGCTGATGGACGCCGTGAAAAAATTAAGCCCACATACCCAATGGCGTAATCCGGTGATGTTTATCGTCTGGCTGGGTAGTCTGTTAACGACCCTGTTAACCGTGGCGATGGCAACAGGCCATATGCAGGGTAATCCTTGGTTTACCGGCGCGATAAGTCTGTGGCTGTGGATTACCGTTCTGTTCGCCAACTTTGCTGAAGCGCTGGCGGAAGGACGCAGTAAAGCTCAGGCCAACAGCCTGAAAGGCGTCAAAAAAACCGCCTTTGCCCGCAAGCTTCGCGAACCGAAATACGGCGCGGCAATGGATCACGTCCCTGCCGATGATTTACGTAAAGGCGATATCGTGCTGGTGGAAGCTGGCGATATTATCCCGTGTGACGGCGAGGTGATCGAAGGCGGCGCGTCGGTAGATGAAAGCGCCATTACCGGTGAATCCGCGCCGGTGATTCGTGAATCCGGTGGTGATTTCGCCTCCGTCACCGGCGGGACTCGCATCCTCTCCGACTGGTTGGTTATCGAATGCAGCGTAAACCCTGGTGAAACGTTCCTCGACCGGATGATCGCCATGGTTGAAGGTGCACAGCGGCGTAAAACGCCCAATGAAATTGCCCTGACGATCCTGTTGATAGCCCTGACCATCGTCTTTCTACTGGCTACGGCCACGCTGTGGCCGTTTTCCGCCTGGGGCGGTAGCGCGGTCAGCGTCACGGTATTGGTTGCGCTGCTGGTGTGTTTAATCCCTACGACGATAGGCGGGCTGCTCTCCGCGATTGGCGTCGCCGGGATGAGCCGCATGTTGGGTGCGAACGTCATTGCCACCAGCGGACGTGCAGTAGAAGCGGCGGGTGACGTGGATGTACTGCTGCTGGATAAAACCGGCACCATTACGCTAGGTAACCGCCAGGCTTCAGATTTTCTGCCCGCCCACGGCGTGGACGAAAAAACGCTGGCCGATGCCGCGCAGCTTTCATCCCTGGCCGATGAAACGCCGGAAGGCCGCAGCATCGTGATTCTGGCTAAACAGCGCTTTAATCTGCGTATACGCGACGTGCAATCGCTGCACGCCACCTTTGTACCGTTTACCGCCCAAAGTCGGATGAGCGGGATCAACATCGACAACCGTATGATCCGCAAAGGGTCGGTCGATGCTATTCGTCGTCACGTCGAGGCCAACGGCGGCCACTTCCCCGCCGACGTTGAGCAGAAGGTCGAAAACGTCGCACGCCTTGGCGCTACGCCGCTGGTGGTTGCTGAAGGCTCCCACGTACTTGGCGTGATTGCCCTGAAAGATATCGTAAAAGGCGGGATTAAAGAGCGTTTTGCCCAACTGCGTAAAATGGGGATCAAAACGGTGATGATCACTGGCGACAACCGTTTGACCGCCGCCGCAATCGCCGCGGAAGCCGGAGTGGATGACTTCTTAGCCGAAGCCACACCGGAAGCCAAGCTGGCGTTGATTCGTCAGTATCAGGCGGAAGGTCGTCTGGTGGCGATGACCGGCGACGGAACTAACGACGCACCTGCCCTTGCGCAGGCCGATGTGGCCGTTGCCATGAACTCCGGAACCCAGGCAGCGAAAGAAGCGGGTAACATGGTGGACCTCGACTCGAACCCCACCAAACTGATTGAAGTGGTGCACATTGGTAAACAGATGCTGATGACGCGTGGTTCGCTGACCACCTTCAGTATCGCCAACGACGTAGCGAAGTATTTTGCCATTATCCCGGCCGCGTTCGCCGCCACCTACCCGCAGCTCAATGCGCTGAACGTGATGGGGCTGCATTCGCCGGACTCGGCGATCCTCAGCGCGGTTATCTTTAACGCACTGGTTATCGTCTTTCTGATCCCACTGGCGCTGAAAGGCGTGAGTTACAAACCGTTATCCGCTTCCGCGATGCTGCGCCGCAATTTGTGGATCTATGGCCTGGGTGGTCTGGTTGTGCCGTTTATCGGTATCAAAGCAATTGATTTACTGCTGACCCTGCTGGGTCTGGTGTGAGGTTTCTGATGAGTGGATTACGTCCTGCATTATCAACATTGATTTTCCTGATGCTTATCACCGGCGGGGCATACCCGCTGCTGACCACTGCGCTGGGGCAATGGTGGTTTCCCCACCAGGCTAACGGTTCGCTTCTCCGCGAAGGTCAGATTGTTCGCGGCTCCGAGCTCATTGGGCAACAGTTTACCGCTGCCGGTTATTTTCAGGGACGCCCCTCAGCCACATCGGAAATGCCCTATAATCCAATGGCTTCAGGCGGCAGTAATCTGGCAGCCAGCAACCCGGAACTGGATAAACAGCTGCAAAGCCGGATTGCCGCGCTGCGTGCCGCTAACCCGCAGGCAAATCCTGCCGTTCCGGTAGAGCTGGTAACAGCTTCCGCCAGCGGGCTGGATAACAACCTGACGCCAGCTGCGGTGGTCTGGCAAATCCCCCGCGTGGCGCAGGCTCGCAACCTCAGCGTTGAAGAGGTCACACGCCTGGTTGCACAATACACGCAAAAGCCGTTGGTCAGTTTTATCGGCCAACCGGTGGTGAACCTGGTAGAACTTAATTTAGCGCTGGATAAGCACTGAGAAAAAGGACATGCATAACGAACCCTTACGCCCCGACCCCGATCGCCTGCTGGAGCAGACCACCGCTCCGCACCGGGGAAAACTGAAAATTTTCTTCGGCGCGTGTGCAGGCGTCGGTAAAACCTGGGCCATGCTGGCAGAGGCCCAGCGGCTAAGGGCGCAGGGATTAGATGTGCTGATTGGCGTGGTGGAAACCCACGGACGCAAAGAGACCGCCGCGCTGCTGGACGGTCTCAGCATTCTGCCGCTAAAGCGACAGGCGCGCCATGGTCGTCATATCAGCGAGTTCGATCTCGACGCGGCGCTGGCCCGCCGTCCGGCACTCATTTTGATGGATGAACTGGCGCACAGTAATGCGCCAGGCTCACGCCACCCTAAACGCTGGCAAGATATTGAAGAGCTGCTGGAAGCCGGTATTGACGTTTTTACTACCGTCAACGTGCAGCATCTGGAGAGCCTCAATGATGTGGTCAGCGGCGTCACCGGCATTCAGGTTCGCGAAACCGTCCCCGATCCTTTTTTCGATGCTGCTGACGATGTGGTGCTGGTCGATCTTCCCCCCGACGATTTGCGCCAGCGCCTGAACGAAGGCAAGGTCTATATCGCCGGTCAGGCGGAAAGAGCCATCGAGCATTTCTTTCGCAAAGGTAACTTGATCGCGCTACGTGAGCTGGCCCTGCGCCGCACGGCCGATCGGGTTGACGATCAGATGCGTGCCTGGCGTGGACGTCCGGGAGAGGAGAAAGTCTGGCATACCCGCGACGCCATATTGCTGTGTATTGGACACAACACCGGCAGCGAAAAGCTCGTGCGTGCCGCCGCGCGTCTGGCAGCGCGCCTCGGCAGCGTATGGCATGCAGTGTATGTCGAAACGCCAGCGCTGCACCGACTGCCCGAAAAACAGCGCCGCGCAATTTTAAGCGCCCTGCGATTAGCCCAAGAGCTGGGTGCAGAAACCGCCACCCTTTCCGATCCCGCTGAAGATAAAGCAGTAATCCGCTACGCCCGTGAGCATAATCTGGGAAAAATTGTCCTCGGACGTCCGACTACGCGACGCTGGTGGCGCAGTGATTCCTTTGCTGACAAACTGGCCCATCGCGCACCGGATCTCGACCTGATGATTGTTGCGCTCGACGAACCACCTTCGCGCCCTGTGCTGCAAACTGCAGATAGCCGCACCTTTAAGGATAAGTGGCGGGTTCAAATTCAGGGTTGCGTGGTTGCCGTCGCGCTGTGCGCCATCATTACGTTGATTGCCATGCAGTGGTTGATGGCCTTTGACGCCGCCAACCTGGTGATGGTCTATTTATTGGGTGTGGTGGTTATCGCCCTCTTTTACGGACGCTGGCCGTCAGTGCTGGCAACCTTTATTAACGTTGCCAGCTTCGATCTCTTCTTTATTGCCCCACGCGGTACGCTGGCCGTTTCCGACGTCCAGTACCTGCTTACCTTTGCCGTGATGTTAACGGTAGGGCTGGTTATCGGTAATCTCACCGCCGGAGTGCGTTATCAGGCACGGGTAGCGCGTTATCGTGAACAGCGTACGCGTCATTTATATGAGATGTCGAAAGCGCTGGCCGTCGGACGGAGCCAGCAGGATATCGCCGCCACCAGCGAACAGTTTATTGCCTCAACGTTCCAGGCCCGCAGCCAGGTTTTACTGCCCGGTGAGAACGGTAAGCTGGCCCCTCTCACTCATCAACAGGGCATGACGCCGTGGGATGACGCCATTGCCCAGTGGAGCTTTGATAAAGGGCAACCGGCCGGCGCAGGCACTGACACCTTACCCGGTGTGCCGTATCAAATTTTACCGTTAAAAAGCGCCGACAAAACGCATGGGCTGCTGGTTGTGGAACCAGGAAATTTACGCCAGTTGATGATCCCCGAACAGCAACGCCTGCTGGAAACTTTCACTTTACTGGTCGCCAGTGCGCTGGAGCGTTTGACGCTGACCGCCAGCGAAGAGCAGGCCCGGTTTGCCAGCGAGCGTGAAAGCATTCGCAATGCCCTGCTCGCCGCCCTTTCCCACGATTTACGCACACCGCTGACGGTATTGTTTGGTCAGGCAGAGATCTTAACGCTGGATCTGGCAAGCGAAGGATCGCCGCACGCGCGTCAGGCCAGCGAAATTCGCCAGCACGTCCTGAATACGACCCGACTGGTTAATAACCTGCTGGATATGGCGCGAATTCAGTCTGGCGGCTTTAATCTTAAGAAAGAGTGGTTAACGCTGGAAGAGGTGGTCGGCAGTGCCCTGCAGATGCTGGAGCCAGGACTCTCTGCTCCTATTAATTTGTCGCTACCCGCGCCGTTGACGCTGATCCACGTCGATGGCCCGCTATTTGAACGGGTGCTGATTAACCTGCTGGAAAACGCTGTTAAATACGCAGGTCCAGCGGCGCAAATCGGTATTGATGCCAGCGTCGATGGTGAGCATCTGCAACTGGACGTCTGGGATAATGGCCCTGGCATTCCATCGGGAATGGAGCAACGAGTTTTTGACAAGTTCTCCCGGGGAAACAAAGAGTCATCTGTACCGGGCGTTGGGCTGGGGCTGGCAATCTGCCAGGCCATTGTGGACGTGCACGGCGGTACAATTTCCGTCCACAATCGCGCGCAGGGAGGAGCATGTTTCCGTGTTACACTGCCCCAGGAAATCCCCCCTGAACTTGAAGATTTTCATGAGGATATGTGACGAACGTACTGATTGTTGAAGATGAACAGGCTATCCGTCGCTTTCTGCGCACCGCGCTGGAAGCCGATGGTCTGCGTGTATATGAAGCGGAAACGCTGCAACGTGGTCTGCTGGAAGCCGCCACGCGAAAACCCGATCTCATCATTCTCGATCTCGGTCTGCCGGACGGTGACGGCATTGATTTTATTCGTGACCTGCGACAATGGAGCGCAATACCGGTAATTGTGCTCTCAGCCCGCAGCGAAGAAAGTGATAAAATTGCCGCCCTGGATGCCGGTGCCGATGACTATCTCAGTAAACCCTTTGGTATTGGCGAGCTACAGGCGCGATTGCGCGTGGCATTGCGTCGCCACGCCAGCGGCACGTCTCCCGAGCCGGTGGTGCATTTTTCCAACGTAAAAGTAGATATCGCCGCCCGGCTAGTACATCGTGGTGATGAAGAGATTCATTTGACGCCGATTGAGTTTCGCCTGCTAGCGGTACTGCTGAATAATGCCGGAAAGGTACTGACGCAGCGCCAGTTGCTCAATCAGGTTTGGGGACCAAACGCCGTCGAACACAGCCACTATCTGCGAATTTACATGGGACACCTGCGCCAGAAACTGGAACTGGACCCGGCACGTCCGCGTCATTTTCTGACCGAAACCGGGATTGGTTATCGGTTCATGCCATGACGTTAAGTTGAATATAAAAAGCCGGACCAGCGTATTTGCTGTCCGGCTTTTTCATTATTCATGCCGAATAGCGACGCTAGCGTCTTATCCGGCCTACGGTTTACGCGTTCTTCAGCACTTCGCTGACGATCTCAACCGCTTCTTTTTCGATCTGCTTGCGATGTTCTTCACCGAGGAAGCTTTCGCAGTAGATCTTGTAAGCGTCTTCCGTACCAGAAGGACGCGCGGCAAACCAGCCGTTGTCAGTCATCACTTTCAGACCGCCGATAGAAGCGCCGTTGCCCGGTGCAGCCGTCAGACGCGCGGTGATCGGGTCGCCCGCCAGCGTACTGGCGCTCACCATTTCCGGAGACAGCTTAGACAGCGCCGCTTTCTGCGCGGAGGTCGCGCTTGCCTGCAGGCGGTTGTAGCTCGGTGCGCCAAAGCGAGCAGCCAGTTCGTTGTAGTGCTCCTGCGGGTTCTTACCGGTCACTGCGGTAATTTCTGCCGCCAGTAGGCACATGATGATGCCGTCTTTGTCGGTTGACCACGGTGTACCGTCGAAACGCAGGAAAGATGCCCCCGCGCTCTCTTCCCCACCAAAGCCAAAACTGCCGTCAAACAGACCGTCAACAAACCATTTAAAGCCCACCGGCACTTCCACCAGCTTGCGGCCCAGATCGTTGACCACTCGGTCAATCATCGCCGATGACACCAGCGTCTTACCGACGGCAACATCTTTGCCCCACTGCGGACGATGCTGGAACAGGTAGTTGATCGCCACCGCCAGATAGTGGTTCGGATTCATCAGCCCTGCCGGGGTGACGATACCGTGACGGTCGTAGTCTGGGTCATTGGCAAAGGCCAGATCGAACTTGTCGCGCAGCGCCAGCAGCCCCGCCATCGCACACTCGGAGGAGCAGTCCATGCGGATTGCGCCATCTTTGTCGAGATGCATAAAGCGGAAAGTCTGATCAACGTGATCGTTAACGATAGTCAGGTTCAGGTTGTAGTGCTTAGCAATACGCTTCCAGTATTCGATACCGGAACCGCCCAGCGGATCGACACCCAGCGTCAGACCCGCTTTCTGGATCGCCGCCATGTCTACGATGTCAGCCAGTCCTTCAACAAACGGCTGAACCAGATCCTGCTCTTTCACATGACCAGATGCCAGCGCAGCGTCCAGCGACATACGCTTCACGCCTTGCAGACCGGCCGCCAGCAGCGCGTTGGCTCTGTCTTCCACCACTTTGGTGACATTGGTGTCTGCCGGACCACCGTTTGGCGGGTTGTATTTAATGCCGCCATCTTCCGGCGGGTTGTGGGACGGCGTGATCACAATGCCGTCAGCCAGCGGGCCGCCTTTTTTGTTGTGGACCAGGATAGCGTTCGATACAGCAGGGGTTGGCGTAAAGCCGTTATTTTCCTGCACGATGACGTCAACACCGTTCGCCGCCAGCACTTCCAGTACAGAGATAAAAGCCGGTTCAGACAGCGCGTGGGTATCCTTGCCCACATAGCACGGGCCAGTAATCCCGTTTTTCGCACGTTCTTCAGCAATCGCCTGGGCGATAGCCAGAATATGCGGCTCGTTAAAACTATGACGACCTGCACTGCCGCGATGTCCGGACGTACCGAACTTAACAGCGTGCTCAGCGTTCCCTGCCGTTGGTTTCAGTACATAGTACTGTGCCGTCAGTTGGGCGACGTTAATCAAATCACTCTGTTGCGCAGGTTGACCTGCACGATTGTGGATTGCCATTGCCTGGTCCTTCTAATGCAAGGATTAAATTGTTCCGCAAACCTTTTCAATCAATTCCGCAGGGAATTGCATTGACTGCATGATGTGTTCAACCATGCTGCATTTACGGCCGGTATTGGTATTGGTGATCACCCAGTACGGCGTGCCTTGCACGTGCTTCGGTTTGGTTTGATTACCATTTTTCAGCAGCGTCTGTTCATCAGCTGCAAAATAAACACGCGTACGACCATGCAACGATTCCGTTGCTTCGGCGAACGCGTTTTGATCCAGTGAATAGAGTGTAGACAGCACCAGCATAAAGCGATTTACTGCTTTCTTCTGTTCCGCGTATTCGTCGGACAGCAGCAGTTCACGCATCGCGCGCACTTTATCTTTTACGGGGTTAACCGGCTTGGCTTCCACGACAGGTTGCACAGCGCGGACTTCTTTGACTATCGGAGTGACAGGCTGTGATGCGGCGGAAAATTTCAACATACGCCGTAAAATGTCGGATGCGCTCTCGCCAATATGCTTGGTGTGGCTGGCAATATAGCTATAGAGTTCATCATCAACTTCAATCGTTTTCATCTTAATCCAGTGCAGTGTTTAGCTGAATACAAGTTGTCGGGGTAAACACACGTAGTGTAAAGGCAAATCCCAACAGCGGATAGCGTCAAGCCTGGTGGCCAGCAAAACTCAGAGTAACCGTAGTTGTTGCAGCCATGTGGCAGAATGGTCAACATGATACCCTAACCCGTGAGTGTGAAAAAAAGAACTTTGCCATGAAATTGAATATCCGAGCGCAATCTGCGCAAAACCTGCACAATAATTCTCCCATCGTCCTGGTTCACGGCTTGTTTGGCAGCCTGGATAACCTGGGGATCCTGGCACGCGATCTAGTAGCCGACCACGACATCATCCAGGTCGATATGCGAAACCATGGCCTCTCCCCTCGTTCACCTGAGATGAATTATCCGGCCATGGCGCAAGATCTGCTGGATACGCTGGACGATCGGCAGATCGAAAAAGCGATCTTTATTGGCCACTCGATGGGCGGAAAAGCCGTCATGGCGCTGACTGCTCTGGCTCCGGAACGCGTCGAACGGCTGGTCGCCATCGACATTGCTCCCGTTGACTACCATGTTCGCCGCCACGATGAGATTTTTGCGGCAATCAATGCCGTAACCGATGCACAAGCGTCCTCACGCCAGCAGGCGGCAAGCGTCATGCGCCAGCACCTGCAAGAGGAAGGTGTTATCCAGTTTCTGCTGAAATCCTTTGTTGACGGCGAGTGGCGCTTTAACGTTCCCGTATTGTGGGATCAATATCCGCATATCGTCGGTTGGGAAACCATTCCTGCGTGGGAGCACCCGGCGCTGTTTATCCCAGGCGGCAACTCACCGTATGTTACCGAAGCGTATCGCGAACAACTACTGGCGCAATTCCCACAAGCTCGTGCGCACGTTATAGCAGGCGCCGGGCATTGGGTGCATGCCGAAAAACCGGAGGCGGTGCTGCGCGCCATCCGTCGTTATCTGAGCGAGCAGGCTAACTGATTAAAAACTCAGCGTCTGCGCGCGATTACGCGCGCGGGCGTTGGCGTGTATCCCCTGCTGATGTATTATGGCGCGCTATCCATCCGGGCAGACGCCTGGCTGATTGTTTCCCCGAAGTCACCAAGATCATGGCCAAAGAACAAACGGACCGTACGACATTAGATCTGTTCGCGCAGGAGCGTCGCCCGGGACGACCCAAAACTAATCCGCTCTCGCGTGATGAACAGTTACGTATTAATAAACGTAATCAGCTTAAGCGTGACAAAGTTCGCGGGCTTAAGCGTGTCGAACTGAAACTGAACGCTGATGCCGTTGACGCTCTGAACGAGCTGGCTGAGGCACGCAACATGAGTCGCAGTGAACTCATCGAAGAGATGCTGATGAACCAACTCAGCGCATTGCGCGGTCAGGCATAGTCTGAATTTCTGCTCTAAATCATAAATCGTGTAGCACAGAGTGCAGTCCTGCGTGTTTGCTGTTTCCGCATGCCTGACTGTTCTGCTATGATTGCCCTTATCCGTGGGCAATGCGCCACCACCATTTCAATAAGTTTCAAGAGGTTATTTTACTCATGGCAATCACTGGCATCTTTTTCGGCAGCGACACCGGTAATACCGAAAACATCGCAAAAATGATTCAAAAACAGCTTGGTAAAGACGTTGCCGATGTTCATGACATTGCAAAAAGCAGCAAAGAAGACCTCGAAGGGTATGACATTCTGCTGCTCGGCATCCCAACCTGGTACTACGGTGAAGCGCAGTGCGACTGGGACGACTTCTTCCCTACCCTGGAAGACATTGATTTTAACGGTAAACTGGTTGCATTGTTCGGCTGTGGCGACCAGGAAGATTACGCAGAATATTTCTGCGATGCGTTAGGGACCATTCGCGACATCATCGAACCGCGCGGCGCAACCATCGTTGGTCACTGGCCAACGGCGGGTTATCACTTTGAAGCGTCCAAAGGTCTGGCTGACGACGACCACTTTGTCGGTCTGGCTATCGATGAAGATCGCCAACCTGAACTGACCGCAGAACGCGTAGAGAAATGGGTTAAACAGATCTCTGAAGAGCTGCACCTCGACGAAATCATTAATGCCTGATTTCGTGTGGCGCAGATTTCCATCTGCGCCGCATCAATAGATAAAACCAATCAAAATAATTGCTACAAATTTGTAACTTTTTCGTCTGACCCTGTACAATGGCTGGATGCCAATCGGGTGTTGCACAGTGTGTTTGTCGGCGATACCACGTTTTGATTAACAATATATGCCAGAGACTTGCAGTTTTCATTTAGCCATGGCAGTTCTATAATGAATCGCATTATCTCAAGTGCAATTTCTGTCACTTCTGTTAATGAAGTGAATCGTTTAGCTACAGGACAGATTCCGCATGACTGACAACAATACCGCATTAAAGAAGGCTGGCCTGAAAGTAACGCTTCCTCGTTTAAAAATTCTGGAAGTTCTTCAGGAACCGGATAACCATCACGTCAGTGCGGAAGACTTATACAAACGCCTGATCGATATGGGTGAAGAAATTGGTCTGGCGACCGTGTATCGCGTGCTGAACCAGTTTGATGATGCCGGTATCGTGACCCGCCATAATTTTGAAGGTGGTAAATCCGTCTTCGAATTGACTCAGCAGCATCATCACGATCACCTCATCTGCCTTGACTGCGGCAAAGTGGTCGAGTTCAGCGATGATTCCATCGAAGCCCGCCAACGTGAGATTGCGGCTAAACATGGCATTCGCTTAACTAACCATAGCCTCTATCTTTACGGCCACTGTGCCGAAGGCGATTGCCGCGAAGATGAGCACGCCCACGACGGCAAATAATGTAATGCTTTCTGAAAAGCCAACCATCCGGTTGGCTTTTTTTATGGGCGTTACCTGCCCTTTTCCCCTTCCCTCCGCTCCTGTGTTGCTTTAATGTAAAAATCAATTGCCCCCTTCCGGAGAGTCGAAATGGAACTTCGCCAGCTACGCTATTTTGTGCGCATTGTAGAAACCGGCAGCATGGGTAGCGCGGCGCTCGATCTCAATATCGGGGTTTCGGCACTCAGCCAGCAAATGTCGCGTCTGGAAAACGAACTCGCTATTCGCCTGCTGCAGCGCACTTCGCGAGGCGTGACACCCACCAGCGCCGGACTGGCTTTTTACTCCCAGGCGCAGCTGGCGCTCCGTCACGCAGACGATGCAATCCTCGCCGCGCGTGAATCCCGGCTTTCCGGGCACGTCAGCGTCGGCATGGCTCCCAGTACCGCTTCAGTTCTCGGTATGCCTTTTATTCACGCCATGCGGGAAAGCTATAGCGATGTTCGCCTGCATGTGGTGGAAAGTCTCTCTGGTAATCTGGAACGGATGATTAATACCCGCCAGATTGATCTGGCTGTGGTGTTTCAAAAAGAAAAGATCCTGCGCTGGAGTGCCAGACCGGTTCTCGAAGAACGGCTGTTTTTGATTGGGACCCATGCCCTACTGGCTGATATTACCGATGACAATATTTCTCCAGCCGAATTGGCACGTATTCCATTGATAATGCCAAGCCCAGGCCACGGTCTGCGCGGCAGGCTGGAAGCGATTTGCCAGGAACACGCGCTACGCATTGAGATCGCTACAGAAATTGATGGTCTGGCGCTGCTGATGCGCGCCGTGCGCAGTGGCATTGGCGCCACTCTTCAACCCGGAGCGGCGATTTCCCATCTCGATAAAGAGACGCTAAGAGTGATCGGCGTCCATAATCCGATACTTAGCCGCCCCAACTTTCTGGTGAGCCTCTCTGACGATGAGCTCACCCCGGCGGGCCTCGCAGCCCGCGTGGTGCTGACGAAAGTGATGCATCAACTGGTGGAAGCAGGAAGCTGGCCAGGTGCCATTCTTTACAATAACTAAAGCCCTCTTTAGCACTACGCCATAGCGCCCGCACAAGCCGTTCGTATACATTTTAATTACAAATTTAACAACTAGTTAAATGGTAATGGAGTATACGATGGTTGATGTTCTGGTGATTGGCGGTGGCAATGCTGCCTTGTGCGCTGCCCTTACCGCCCGGGAGCAAGGCGCTTCCGTTTTACTACTCGAAGCGGCTCCCCGGGAATGGCGTGGGGGAAATTCCCAACACACGCGTAACCTGCGCTGTATGCATGATGCGCCGCAGGATGTGCTGGTGGAAAGCTATCCGGAAGAGGAGTATTGGCAAGATCTGCAGCGCGTCACGGAAGGAAATACCAACGAAGCCCTGGCACGTCTGGTGATCCGCACCTCTTCACAGTGTCGCGACTGGATGCGCCGACACGGCGTGAATTTTCAACCTCCTCTCTCTGGCGCTCTACACGTGGCGCGAACCAACGCCTTTTTTATGGGCGGCGGGAAAGCCCTAGTGAATGCCTATTATCGCAGCGCAGAAAAGTTAGGCGTACAAATCCGCTATAACACCCCGGTGCAGGCGCTTGAACTGCACAACGGCGAGTTCGTGGCGGCGCTGGCAGGCGAAGAGCGTATTACAGCGAAATCCTGCGTGCTTGCCGCTGGTGGGTTTGAGTCAAACCGCGAATGGCTGCGAGAAGCGTGGGGAGAGAACGAGCGCGGCGAATGGCCTGCAGATAACTTTCTGATTCGCGGCACGCGCTTTAACCAGGGCGTACTGCTCAAATTTATGATGGATGCCGGAGCCGACATCATCGGCGAACCCTCCCAGTCACACTGCGTAGCCATTGACGCCAGAGCGCCATTATATGACGGCGGGATTTGTACCCGCGTGGACTGCGTTTCGCTCGGCATAGTCGTCAACCGTGAAGCTGAGCGTTTTTATGATGAAGGCGAAGATTTCTGGCCCAAACGCTACGCAATCTGGGGACGTCTGGTCGCCCAACAGCCAGGGCAGATTGGCTACTCCATTATCGACAGTAAAGCCATCGGCCACTTCATGCCTCCGGTCTTTCATGGCGCACAAGCCAATACGCTGGCGGAGCTGGCTCATCAGTTGGGGCTGAATGGCGAACACTTTACCCACACCGTGACGGAGTACAACAACGCCTGCCAGCCCGGCCAGTTCAACCATACCATTCTGGATAACTGCACGACAAAAGCGTTAACCCCCGCGAAGACACACTGGGCGCGACCACTGGACCAGCCGCCTTACTACGGCTATGCCCTGCGGCCAGGGATCACCTTCACCTATCTCGGGTTAAAAGTGAATGAACGCGCTGCCGTACACTTTGCCGGGCAGCCAAGCCGCAACCTGTTCGTCGCCGGAGAGTTGATGGCGGGCAACGTGCTGGGCAAGGGCTACACCGCAGGCGTGGGCATGTCAATCGGCACAACCTTCGGCCGTATTGCCGGAAAAGAAGCCGCGCTGGCCGCACGTAAGGAGACTTGTCATGAGGCAGCTTGAGAAACTGATTATCGAAGCGCAAATTATCACCGGACCGGAAGCAGAAGTTGAACGCGTGATGCAGGTCTGCAACGCCTGTCGCTATTGTGAAGGATTTTGCGCCGTGTTCCCGGCCATGACGCAGCGCCTGGAATTCGGTAAAGCGGATATCAATTATCTGGCAAACTTGTGCCATAACTGCGGTGCCTGCCTGCACGCCTGTCAGTATGCCCCGCCTCATGAGTTTGCCATCAACGTGCCGAAGGCGATGGCGGAAGTCCGGCTTGAAACCTATCAGCACTACGCGCAACCCGCGGCCTTTGGCGCGCTTTATCGTCGCGCAGGCGTCACCGTGACGCTGGCGCTGGTTTTCGGTCTGATCCTGTTTTTACTGCTCGCCATGGGGTTAAAAGGCTCGTTACTCCATCCACCGCTGGCCGGAGATTTCTACCAAATTTTCCCGCATAACCTGCTGGCCTGGATGTTTGGTTCGGTATTTATTCTGGCGATAGGTCTGCTGATGGCGGGCGTTATCCGCTTCTGGCGCGAGATCTCTCCCGGTATGCCACGTTCCGTCGAAATTGCTGAAGCTTCACACGATGCGCTGACGCTAAAGTATCTCGATGGTGGGCACGGTAAAGGTTGTAATGAAGCAGATGATGCCTTCACTCTGATGCGGCGCCGTTTTCATCACTTCACTTTCTACGGTTTTCTGCTCTGCTTTGCCGCCACCGTGGTGGCGACGGGCTATCACTATTTCGCAGGTATTGAAGCGCCCTATCCGTTCTTCAGCTTGCCGGTGATGTTGGGCACATTAGGCGGCATTGGCCTGGTTGTCGGCCCGGCTGGCTTGCTATGGCTCAATCTCAAGCGCTCACCGCTACATGGCGACGCACGGCAAAAACAGATGGATCGCGGTTTTATTTTACTGCTGCTGCTGACCAGTCTGACCGGTTTAGCCCTGCTGGCAGGAAGAGACTCGTCCTGGATGGCTATTTTGCTCGCCATTCACCTCGGCGTGGTCATGGCGCTCTTTCTGACCATTCCTTACGGAAAATTTGCCCATGGATTTTACCGCTGCGCAGCCTTACTTAAGTGGGCGATTGAGAAACGGCGCGGCAAACAGGCGGGGGTCACAGACAAATAACCCGCACACTCTTACCTCTATAAATATTATGATAAGACAGTGGAGCAAACCCAATGACACAACAACCATCGCGCGCCGGAACTTTCGGCGCAATACTGCGGGTAACCAGCGGTAATTTTCTCGAACAGTTCGACTTTTTTCTGTTCGGGTTTTACGCCACCTATATTGCAAAGACCTTCTTTCCCGCGGAGAGTGAATTTGCCGGGCTAATGTTAACTTTCGCCGTTTTTGGCTCGGGTTTCTTAATGCGACCCGTTGGCACCATTGTGCTGGGTGCTTATATCGACAGAATTGGTCGTCGTAAAGGCCTGATGGTGACGCTGGCGATTATGGGCTGCGGTACCCTGCTGATAGCCCCGGTACCTGGCTATCACAGTATTGGCCTGCTGGCTCCCGTGCTGGTATTACTTGGACGATTATTACAGGGATTTTCTGCAGGCGTAGAGTTAGGCGGCGTCTCGGTTTATCTTTCGGAAATCGCCACGCCTGGCAATAAAGGCTTCTACACCAGTTGGCAGTCGGCCAGTCAACAGGTCGCCATTGTGGTGGCGGCGCTGATTGGTTACGGTCTGAACGCCACTCTGGGACACGATCAGATCTCGGAATGGGGCTGGCGCATTCCCTTCTTTATTGTGTGCGCGGCACTTTGCGGACTCGCCGCCACGGCAATGCTGTTTGTCCGGCTGAGTCGGGGTTATCAACCAGTGGAAAATAAGCTCTGAAATGCAAACGGGCGGAAAATTCTCCGCCCGTTGTCTTTTTCATTTTTTGAATTACTGCGCGGCATTCTTGCTGCGGATTTCCTGCCAGACTTTATCACAATCAGCATTAACGGCCTGATCGTTACCCGTGCGCGTGGCCTGGATACACTGCTGATAATCCAGCACGCGTACGCTTTCTTCATTGGCAAACTGCTGGTGCTGTTTTTCTTTCTTCAGTACATTCAACACGCTTTGGCAGGCTTCTATTTTTTCCGGCGATCCTTGAGCGGTATTAATACACGCGCTGTAGGCTTCTTTCAGACGGCTGTCTTCTTTCGGTGCAGGGGATTGCGTACAAGCCACCAGCCCTGATGCCATAACGGCGATGAGTATCAGTTTTTTCATAGCACGTTCCTCAACGAGGCGGCAGGCGCACGGCCTGCCGCTATTGGCATTAGAAGATAGTGAACGGAGCAATAACGATGAATTTCACGTCGCGCTCATCCTGGAAGATGTTGCCGTAACCACCACCCCAGCTCGGAATATCTGAATGGTTGTCGTACTGGGTGAAGTGCAGTTTAAACATAGTGCCCTTCGCACGACCATCCTGCAGGGTGTAAACCGCATCCAGGCTGTAAGAAGATTCTTCGATAGTGCGGTTTTTGTCGTAGTACGCATCCGGGTTGAGCTGCCAGGTAGCGGGTTTGGCATCCCATGCGTAAACGTAGGACGCGCCCACTGCCCAGCCCGGCAGGTTCCAGTTCTTCAGGTCATACATTGCGCCGAAGAAGACTGCCTTTTCGCCGTTGGCGTTGAAGTCAGAACGGTTATCCCACCACACGTCCAGGCGACCGTTTGATGAGGCGTAGGTCGGGGTCATACGCTGCAGGAAGTAGCCTTGCTGCCCATCTGCTTTAACCCATGTGCCTTCCAGACGCAGGTCAACCACTTCCGCTACTTTATAACCGAAGGTCAGCGCCTGCAGCCAGGCCGTGCCGTCATAAATATCGTTCACGGTGCGATCGTCAACTTTGTCACGTGCGCCGTAGAATTGATAGCTGGTAGTAAACGGGTTACCGCCTAAATCGAATTTGTAGCTGGCTTTGGCGAAGTACTGATCGACGTAGCCTTCAGACTGACCAAATGCCGCTTCCAGCAACAGGTTATTTTTGAAGTCATATTTCGCGCCGATTGAATGCAGGTAATCAACGCTGGTCTTTTTATCAGCCTGATAGAATTTATCGACTTCGGTGTGCCACGGTGCTTTATATTCGTTAGCCCACATATAGGAGAAGCTTAGTGCGCCAGCATCACCATAGTCGAAGTTGGCACCGGCTTCAGCCCCCTGATAGGTACCTGGCATAAAGCTCCAGTGCGGTGCCAGCAGAGTCTGCCCGGTTGGTTGAATGTAACCGGCACGCGCCCAGGTTGGGCCGTATTTAAATTTAGCTGCTGCTTTATAAAGGCTAATCCCGCTCTTATCGCCGGAGTAATCCTCGTCATAGCCTTTATTTTTGGAAGAGAATGCGATTTCGTTTGGATGGCCGCTTTCGCTACTTTCGTTCATTTCAATAGCGGTAAATGCTGCGATATCAATACCAAACATATCGGCCGCATAACCGGACTGGAAGTCGAGGTTAGCGTTCCAGGTGGAGTGAGAAAGGTTGGTTTTGTATTTGTCATGATCGGTCACATCTTTACGGTCACGCTCACGCTGCCAGTAATAGATGCCGCCGGTTAAGGTTGAGTCATCAATAAATCCTTCGGCGTGTGCCTGCGGAGCGACAACAAAACCCGACATTGCTGTGATACCGGCGATAGCCAGCGCCAGCGTACTACGTTTGCCACTAAACGTACGCATATGTTAATCCTCTTTGACATAAAAATGCTGCCGATATAAGCGGACAGCGAAAAAACAAAAATTAAAAAAGTAGCGCCAAGAAAACCTCAGTGACTACAATGAATAGACTATTTTTCGCGACGCGAATTATCAATCTCTTTCTGTAACGAGTATGTAATAGTATGAGCAACCGCACATATTTCATTGCTTTCTGTTACATTTTCATTGGGAGATAAAAAAGCGTTGATAAAATGAAAAAATCGCTTGTTTTCCATAGAGATGAAATCGGTTTCAGCCCATTTCACATTGAGGTAAGTTATTTAAACGTAAAAACATTCAGCCGATTTATTATTACAGACATGTAATTAATTCGCTGCGCAAACGGAGCCTGTCAAACGGTTTTATTGCGAAAAAAAACGCCGCATGAAGCGGCGTTTAGAGAGGATGTGTTGCGACTTATTCGCCCGCTTTAGCCCACGTATCACGCAGACCAACGGTACGGTTAAACACCAGCTTGTCAGCCGTTGCATAACGGCTGTCCAGGCAGAAGTAACCTTCACGCTCAAACTGGAACGCTTTACCTGCAACCGCAGCCTGCAGCGACGGCTCACCGTAACCCTGCTTAATGACCAGCGATTCTGGGTTAATAACGGACAGGAAGTCTTCCGCCGCACCTGGGTTTGGCACGCTAAACAGACGGTCGTACAGACGGATTTCAATCGGTAGCGCATGGGACGCGCTCACCCAGTGAATAACGCCTTTAACTTTACGACCATCGGCCGGATCTTTGCTCAGGGTGTCAGCATCGTAGGTGCAGAAAATGGTGGTTATCTTCCCTTCTGCATCTTTCTCAACACGTTCGGCCTTGATCACGTAAGCATTACGCAGACGTACTTCTTTACCCATCACCAGACGCTTGTACTGTTTGTTCGCTTCTTCGCGGAAGTCTGCGCGATCGATCCAAATTTCACCGCTAAACGGTACTTCACGGCTGCCCATTTCCGGTTTATTCGGATGGTTAGGCATAGTGACCAGCTCGCTTTCGCCCTGCGGGTAGTTTTCGATAACCAGTTTCACCGGATCGATAACCGCCATCGCGCGCGGAGCATTTTCGTTCAGATCTTCGCGGATGCAGGATTCCAGAGAAGCGATCTCAATGGTGTTGTCCTGTTTGGTCACGCCAATGCGTTTGCAGAACTCACGGATCGCGGCAGCGGTGTAACCGCGACGACGCAGACCAGAGATCGTCGGCATACGCGGATCGTCCCAGCCTTCAACGTGCTTGTCGGTCACCAGCAGGTTCAGCTTGCGCTTGGACATCACGGTGTATTCCAGATTCAGGCGCGAGAATTCGTACTGGCGCGGATGAACCGGAATGGTGATGTTGTCCAGCACCCAGTCGTACAGACGACGGTTATCCTGGAACTCCAGCGTACAAAGTGAATGCGTAATGCCTTCCAGCGCATCGCTGATGCAGTGGGTAAAGTCGTACATCGGGTAGATGCACCACTTGTTGCCGGTCTGATGGTGTTCGGCGAACTTAATGCGGTACAGCACTGGATCGCGCATCACGATAAACGGCGAAGCCATATCGATTTTCGCACGTAGGCAGGCCTTACCTTCTTCAAAGCCACCGGTACGCATTTTTTCGAACAGCGCCAGGTTCTCTTCAACGCTACGATCGCGGTACGGGCTGTTTTTACCTGGCTGAGTCAGCGTGCCACGGTATTCGCGGATTTCGTCCGCTGACAGTTCGTCAACGTACGCCAGCCCTTTATTAATAAGCTCTACCGCATAGGCGTGAAGCTGATCGAAGTAATCCGAAGAGTAGCGAATGTCGCCAGTCCAGTGGAAACCTAACCATTCAACGTCGTTTTTAATCGACTCAACGTACTCGATATCTTCTTTAACCGGGTTCGTATCATCAAAACGCAGGTTGCACTGGCCCTGGTAATCTTGCGCAATGCCAAAGTTCAGACAAATGGATTTCGCGTGGCCAATGTGCAGATAGCCATTTGGCTCCGGCGGAAAACGGGTATGGATAGTGGTGTGCTTACCACTGGCCAGATCTTCATCGATGATCTGACGAATAAAGTTACTCGGGCGGGCTTCAGCCTCACTCATCGTGGATTCCTCAAAGCGTAAACAACGTATAACGGAGTATGATCTTATAAGCGACGTCAGGAGACAACTATTAGTTGCACAAAAAAGCTGTTCAGCAGGAGATATGAGGGCATTTGCTGCAAAAAAAAGCGGCGGAGGACTATCCCCCGCCGCTTAAGGCACTTAACTCACTTTACTCAGGAGCAGTTACTTACCTTTAATCTCATACAGTGGTGTTTGACCGGCAACCACATGACCTTCGGCTTTAATGACCAGAGCGCCGAAATCATCGCTGTTGCTGCACACAACCGGGCTTATCATAGAACGTGCGTTAGCGTTCAGGAACTCCAGATCCATTTCCAGAATCGGTTGGCCTGCAGTAACTTCCGCACCTTCTTCAACCAGACGCTTAAAGCCTTTACCTTCTAGCGCGACGGTGTCGATGCCCATATGGACCACGATTTCCGCGCCTTTAACAGTTTCCAGGCAGAACGCATGGTTAGTGTTGAAGATTTTCACGATGGTGCCCGCAGCCGGAGCAACCACGATTTTATCCGTTGGTTTCACCGCCACGCCGTCACCTACAGCTTTGCTGGCGAAGGCTTCATCAGGAACCTGCTCCAGCGCAACTACGTCACCGGTAATCGGAGAAACCAGCGCTTCAACGGTGACTGCATTCGCTACAGCCTGCGGTTTTGCTACCGGAGCCGCTGCTGCTGGCGCACTTTCACCAGACGCTGCTGCCACCGGGCCACGCGCGACAACTTTCTTCATTTCGTCGCCGATGGATTCAGCTTTCGCACCCACGATGACCTGAATTGTTTGCTTATTCAGCTTAACGACACCCGATGCTCCTAAACGTTTACACATCGCATCGTTTACGCGACCGGAGTCGGCAACGGTCAGACGCAGACGAGTGATACAGGCATCAATCGCTTTCAGGTTATCAGTGCCACCAACCGCTGCAATGTAGCTGGTTGCCAGTTGAGCCAAACCTTCTTCAGTGTTGCTGTTGGCTTCTTCAGTAACGATATCGTCTTCTTTATCTTCGCGGCCCGGCGTTTTCAGGTTAAACATACGAATAACCGCGCTGAACAACACAAAGTAGATAATGAAGAACACCAGCCCCATCACTACCAGCATCCAGACGTTCTGGCTTGCTGCCGGCAGGTTGTACATCAACACGTAGTCGATCGCACCTGCGGAGAAGGAGAAGCCTGCGTGGATCCCCAGCAGTGTTGCAACGAACAGGCTGATACCCGTTAACAGTGCGTGCAGGAGGTACAGCAGCGGAGCCAGGAACATGAACAGGAATTCCAGCGGCTCGGTAACACCGGTCAGGAACGCGGTGATCGCAACGGACAGCAGCATACCGCCAACCATCGGACGACGTGCTTTCGGAGCCGCGAAGTACATCGCCAGCGCCGCACCCGGCAGACCAAACATCATGATCGGGAAGAAGCCAGACATGAACATACCCGCAGTGCCGTCACCCGCGTAGAAGCGGTTGATGTCACCGTGGAATACGGTACCTGCAGCATTAGTAAATTCGCCAATCTGGAACCAGGCGATAGTATTCAGCACCTGATGCAGACCGGTTGGGATCAGCAGACGGTTGATGAAACCAAAGATACCGGAACCCAGCGCGCCAGCGCCCACGATCCACTCACCACCCGCATGGATGGCATTCTGTACCGGTGGCCATACGTAACCGAAGATAGCAGCCAACACCAGACAGAAGAAGCCAGTGGCGATCGGCACGAAGCGTTTGCCGCCAAAGAAGCTCAGGAAGTCAGGCAGTTTGATACCAGACCAGCGGTTATACACGGCACCGCCGACCAGACCGGTGATGATACCAGCCAGCACGCCCATATTGATTGCAGGGTTAATGGTAACCATTGCTTTGGTCAATATGAAATAACCGACCGCACCTGCCAGCGCTGCTGCACCTGCGCTGTCTTTTGACCAGCTGGAAGCAACACCGATCGCAAATATTAACGCGAGGTTATCAAAGATGGCCCCACCCGCTTGCGCGATGAAGGGTACGTTAAGTAAATCTGGTTGGCCGAATCGCAGCAGCAGTGCCGCGACTGGCAGCACAGCGATGGGGAGCTGTAACGCCCTACCCAGCCGCTGGAAAAAACCTAAAATATTCATTTTATTCCCCCTACGAGACCCCGATTAGGCTTCTTTGAAGCCATATTTTTATTGTGTGACCATTCCTGACAGCAAGATTCTGGAACAACGATATTAACCATTCATCTACATTCAGAGTGTGTGAAAAATTAATTCGTATCGCAAATTAAACGCGTGTTTTTTGTGATTTCAGTCACCAAATATCGTTATTAACCCTCCCTTCCACTGGCTAACTACGAAAACTTATTTTATCATTCAAAAAATCGAAACGGATTGATCCTTACCGATGCAAAACCAGGTTACGCTTAATACTGCACAGAGACTCAATCCGCCAATTGCTTACATTTACTTTTGAGGTGAAGAATGAGACTGATCCCCCTGAATACCGCTGAACAAGTCGGCAAATGGGCTGCTCGCCATATCGTTAACCGTATTAACGCGTTCAAACCAACGGCAGATCGTCCGTTCGTTCTGGGCCTGCCGACTGGCGGTACTCCGCTGACAGCTTATAAAGCATTGGTTGAAATGCACAAAGCGGGCCAGGTGAGCTTCAAGCATGTTGTTACTTTCAATATGGACGAATATGTTGGCCTGCCGAAAGAACATCCGGAAAGCTACCACAGCTTTATGCACCGCAATTTCTTTGATCACGTTGATATTCCAGCAGAAAACATCAACCTCCTCAATGGTAACGCGCCGGATATTGATGCAGAATGCCGTCAGTATGAAGAAAAAATCCGTTCTTACGGTAAAATCCACCTGTTTATGGGCGGTGTAGGCAACGATGGTCACATCGCGTTCAACGAACCGGCTTCCTCTTTGGCTTCCCGTACCCGTATCAAAACGTTGACTCACGACACACGTGTTGCTAACTCACGCTTCTTTGACGGCGACGTAAGCCAGGTGCCTAAATATGCGCTGACCGTTGGCGTGGGTACCCTGCTGGATGCCGAAGAGGTGATGATCCTGGTTCTGGGTCACCAGAAAGCACAGGCGCTGCAAGCCGCCGTTGAAGGCAACGTTAACCACATGTGGACCATCAGCTGCCTGCAGTTGCATCCAAAAGCCGTTGTGGTCTGCGATGAGCCTTCCACCATGGAACTGAAAGTGAAGACGCTGAAATACTTCAACGAGTTAGAAGCGGAAAATATTAAAGGTCTGTAATTGATGTCTCCGCTCTGTCGATGAGTTGCAGGGCGGCATTTTTTGAAATCGGGGGTCGGAATGTATGCTTTAACCCAGGGCCGGATCTTTACCGGTCACGAAATTCTTGATGACCATGCGATTGTTGTCGCCAATGGCCTGATTGACAGCGTTTGCCCACTGGCTGAGTTACCGTCAGGAATTGAACAGCGCTCACTGAATGGGGCCATTGTTTCCCCCGGTTTTATTGATGTACAGCTAAACGGCTGCGGCGGTGTACAGTTTAACGATACGGCAGAAGCCGTGACCGTTGAAACGCTGGAAATCATGCAGAAAGCCAATGAAAAATCTGGCTGCACCAACTATTTGCCAACGCTTATCACCACCAGCGATGACCTGATGAAACAGGGTGTTCGCGTGATGCGTGAATACCTGGCGAAACACCCGAATCAGGCATTAGGACTTCATCTTGAAGGCCCGTGGCTGAACCTTGTGAAAAAAGGTACCCATAATCCTGGATTTGTCCGTCAGCCGGACGCTGCGTTGGTTGATTTCCTGTGCGATAATGCGGATGTGATCACCAAAGTCACACTGGCACCAGAAATGGTCCCGGTAGAGGTCATCACCAAACTGGTTAATGCCGGTATCGTGGTTTCTGCGGGTCACTCCAATGCAACGGTCAAAGAAGCCAAAATCGGCTTCCGCGCAGGCATCAGCTTTGCGACCCATCTGTTCAACGCGATGCCGTACATTACCGGTCGTGAACCGGGTCTGGCGGGCGCAATTCTTGATGAAGCCGATATCTACTGCGGTATCATCGCCGATGGCCTGCACGTTGACTACGTTAACATTCGTAACGCCAAGCGCCTAAAAGGCGACAAGCTGTGCCTGGTCACCGACGCGACCGCGCCAGCAGGTGCAAACATTGAACAGTTCATTTTCGCTGGTAAAACAATATACTACCGCAATGGACTGTGTGTTGATGAGAACGGTACGTTGAGCGGTTCATCATTAACCATGATTGAAGGTGTACGCAATCTGGTCGAGCATGCGAATATCGCTCTCGACGAAGTCCTGCGCATGGCAACGCTCTACCCTGCTCGCGCCATTGGCGTCGACAAACAACTCGGCAGCATCGCGCCAGGCAAAGTAGCCAACCTGACTGCGTTCACGCACGACTTTAAAATTATCAAGACCATCGTTAATGGCAACGAGGTCGTTACTGAGTAAGAGAAAGAATGACACCAGGCGGACAAGCTCAAATAGGTAATGTTGATCTCGTAAAACAGCTTAACAGCGCGGCGGTTTATCGCCTGATTGACCAGCATGGGCCAATCTCGCGAATTCAAATTGCCGAGCAAAGCCAGCTTGCCCCCGCCAGCGTAACCAAAATTACGCGTCAGTTGATCGAACGCGGGCTGATCAAAGAAGTCGATCAGCAGGCCTCCACCGGAGGCCGCCGCGCTATCTCTATCGTCACAGAAACCCGCAATTTCCACGCCATTGGCGTACGCCTGGGGCGTCACGATACGACGCTCACTCTCTATGATATGAGCAGTAAAGTGGTCGCCGAAGAGCATTACCCTCTCCCGGAGCGCACCCAGGAAACGCTGGAATATGCGCTGCTCAACACCATTGCTATCTTTATTGAGAGCTGCCAGCGAAAAATCCGCGAGCTGATCGCAATTTCTGTCATCCTGCCAGGCCTTGTCGATCCTGAAAGCGGCGTCATCCGCTATATGCCACACATTCAGGTCGAAAACTGGGGACTGGTCGAAGCGCTCGAAAAACGCTTCAAAGTTACCTGCTTTGTTGGTCACGATATTCGCAGCCTGGCGCTGGCTGAGCACTATTTCGGGGCAAGCCAGGATTGCGAAGACTCCATTTTGGTGCGAGTGCACCGCGGAACCGGCGCGGGAATTATTTCCAATGGCCGCATTTTCATCGGTCGCAATGGCAACGTCGGTGAGATTGGTCATATTCAGGTTGAGCCGCTGGGTGAACGCTGTCACTGCGGTAATTTCGGCTGTCTGGAAACCATTGCCGCCAATGCTTCTATTGAACATCGCGTGCAGAACTTACTGAAGCAGGGTTATCCAAGTCGACTCACGCTGGATGATTGCAGTATCAAAGCCATCTGTAAGGCAGCGAATAAAGGCGATAATCTGGCAGCAGAAGTCATCGAGCACGTTGGCCGCCATCTGGGTAAAACCATCGCTATCGCCATCAACCTGTTTAATCCGCAGAAAATCGTCATTGCGGGCGAAATTACCGAGGCGGATAAGGTGCTGCTGCCTGCCATAGAAAGCTGTATCAACACGCAGGCGTTGAAGGCGTTTCGCCACAATTTACCGGTGGTTCGGTCCACGCTGGATCACCGCTCCGCCATTGGCGCCTTTGCGCTGGTGAAACGCGCAATGCTTAACGGGACTTTGCTGCAACGTTTGCTGGAAAGCTAATACACGTCATCCTTCAAGCTGCCTCTGCGTTAGCTGCATCTGCTCACCCCAGTCACTTACTTCAGTAAGCTCCGGAGGTTCGCAGACTTGCCGCCTTGATGCAACTCGAATGATGTAGTGTATTTTGTGTATAGTAATGCCTTCTTTTTTTAATGTCGGATTGTCCATGGCCATTAAGAATGTAATTTGTGATATCGACGGCGTGCTGATGCACGACAATGTTGCTGTACCGGGTGCGGCAGAATTTCTGACTGGGATCCTGGAAAAAGGTCTGCCGTTAGTCCTGCTGACTAACTACCCTTCGCAGACCGGGCAAGATCTGGCAAACCGCTTCGCCACCGCAGGTGTGAATGTCCCTGATAGCGTCTTTTATACTTCCGCGATGGCTACCGCTGATTTTCTTCGTCGCCAGGAAGGAAAAAAGGCCTATGTGGTAGGTGAAGGCGCGTTAATTCACGAACTGTATAAAGCTGGATTTACCATTACCGACGTGAACCCCGATTTTGTGATTGTTGGCGAGACGCGTTCCTATAACTGGGACATGATGCATAAAGCGGCGTATTTTGTCGCCAACGGCGCTCGTTTTATCGCCACTAACCCGGATACCCACGGTCGCGGCTTTTATCCCGCCTGTGGAGCACTCTGTGCCGGTATTGAGAAGATCTCAGGTCGTAAACCATTTTATGTCGGCAAACCCAGCCCGTGGATTATTCGCGCGGCGCTCAACAAAATGCAGGCGCACTCAGAAGAAACCGTCATTGTTGGCGACAACCTGCGCACCGATATTCTGGCAGGTTTTCAGGCGGGTCTGGAAACTATCCTGGTACTGTCTGGCGTATCCAAGCTCGATGATATTGACAACATGCCGTTCAGACCAAGCTGGATTTACCCGTCTGTTGCTGAAATTGATGTGATTTGATTCGCAGGCCGGATAAGACATGAGTTCATCTTATTCGGCAATTTTGCAGCGTTATTGCCGGATGGCGGCGTCATCGCCTTATCCGCCCCACGAAGTCTCTCCATTCAATAAAACCGCCATAAAACTGTCGATTCATCAATAAACACGTCTATTCTGTAATCTTTTTTCACCAATCCACAATGACCATTGCATTTTTTATTTTCTGACCCGCAATTCGCTTGCGCCCTCTCCCGCTTTGCGGCATTTTCTTTATCAAGCAAACATAAAAAGCATCACGCAACAGGTTAACGGAGAAGGTTATGTGTTCTATTTTTGGCGTATTCGATATTAAAACTGACGCAGTTGAACTGCGTAAAAAAGCCCTGGAATTGTCTCGTCTGATGCGCCATCGCGGCCCGGACTGGTCGGGTATTTACGCCAGTGATAACGCCATTCTGGCACACGAACGTCTGTCCATCGTCGACGTCAACGCCGGTGCTCAGCCGCTGTACAACGTGAAGAAAACGCATATCCTGGCGGTTAACGGTGAAATTTATAACCACCAGGCGCTGCGCGCTGAGTACGGCGATCGCTATCAGTTCCAGACCGGTTCCGACTGCGAAGTTATCCTCGCGCTGTATCAGGAAAAAGGCCCAGAGTTTCTGGATGATCTGCAAGGCATGTTTGCTTTTGCCCTGTACGACAGCGAGCAGGACGCTTATCTGATCGGTCGCGATCATATTGGGATCATCCCGCTGTATATGGGTTACGACGAACACGGTAACTTCTATGTTGCGTCTGAAATGAAAGCGCTGGTTCCTGTCTGCCGCACAATCAAAGAATTCCCGGCCGGTAGTTATTTATGGAGTAAAGACGGCGAAATTCGTCAGTACTACCAGCGCGACTGGTTTGAATACGATGCAGTCAAAGACAACGTTACCGATAAAAACGAGCTGCGCCAGGCGCTGGAAGATGCGGTGAAAAGCCACCTGATGTCAGATGTTCCTTATGGAGTACTGCTGTCCGGCGGTCTGGATTCATCCGTCATTTCCGCGATCACTAAAAAATACGCGGCACGCCGTGTTGAAGATCAGGAACGTAGCGAAGCCTGGTGGCCACAGCTGCACTCCTTCGCCGTCGGCCTGGAAGGCGCTCCTGATCTGAAAGCTGCACAAGAGGTGGCGAACCATTTGGGTACCGTGCACCACGAGATCCACTTCACCGTGCAGGAGGGTCTGGATGCGATCCGCGACGTGATTTATCACATCGAAACTTACGATGTCACGACGATTCGCGCCTCGACGCCAATGTACTTAATGTCGCGTAAAATTAAAGCGATGGGCATTAAAATGGTGCTGTCGGGCGAAGGTTCGGACGAAGTATTTGGCGGTTATCTCTATTTCCACAAAGCGCCAAATGCAAAAGAACTGCACGAAGAAACCGTGCGCAAGCTGCAGGCACTGCATATGTTCGACTGCGCCCGTGCCAACAAAGCGATGTCAGCCTGGGGCGTGGAGGCACGCGTGCCGTTTCTGGATAAGAAATTCCTTGATGTGGCGATGCGCATCAACCCGCAGGACAAAATGTGCGGCAACGGCAAAATGGAAAAACACGTTCTGCGCGAATGTTTTGAGTCCTACCTGCCGGCAAGCGTCGCATGGCGTCAGAAAGAGCAGTTCTCTGACGGTGTTGGTTACAGCTGGATTGATACACTGAAAGAAGTCGCTGCTGAACAAGTTTCTGACCAACAACTGGAAACCGCCAGCTTCCGTTTCCCATACAACACGCCATCATCTAAAGAAGCGTATTTGTACCGTGAGATTTTCGAAGAGTTGTTCCCGGTTGCGAGCGCTGCGGAATGCGTACCTGGCGGACCGTCTGTAGCCTGTTCTTCCGCTAAAGCGATCGAATGGGATGAAGCGTTTAAAACCATGAACGATCCGTCTGGTCGTGCGGTTGGCGTACACCAGTCCGCTTATAAATAAGTTAATCCTTAGAAAAGGGCCCTGCGGGGCTCTTTTTTTATGTCTGTTTTCTGTGCAAAAAAACAATTAATAACTAATAATTGCCGAATATTGCGTCATGCTGTTCGCAACCTAACCAAACAGTCACATTCCAGCTATTTTCAATGAAAAAGGGGTTGACGCTTCAAGGCTCAATACGCATAATGCGCCCCGCAACGCCGATAAGGTTACGCGAAAAAAAAGATGGCTACGTAGCTCAGCTGGTTAGAGCACATCACTCATAATGATGGGGTCACAGGTTCGAATCCCGTCGTAGCCACCATCTTTTTTTGCGGGAGTGGCGAAATTGGTAGACGCACCAGATTTAGGTTCTGGCGCCGCAAGGTGTGCGAGTTCAAGTCTCGCCTCCCGCACCATTCACCCGTAAGCGTTGCACGGATGGGGTATCGCCAAGCGGTAAGGCACCGGTTTTTGATACCGGCATTCCCTGGTTCGAATCCAGGTACCCCAGCCATTTTTTCTTCGATATAGCGGTTCACCGCAACGGTCATTGGGGTATCGCCAAGCGGTAAGGCACCGGTTTTTGATACCGGCATTCCCTGGTTCGAATCCAGGTACCCCAGCCATCGAAGAATATGATAGTATCTGGCTACGTAGCTCAGCTGGTTAGAGCACATCACTCATAATGATGGGGTCACAGGTTCGAATCCCGTCGTAGCCACCATATTAAGGACGTATCGACTCGTTCGGTAAATCCAAAAAATTGTTGGGGTATCGCCAAGCGGTAAGGCTCTGGTTTCTGATACCAGCATTCCGAGGTTCGAATCCTCGTACCCCAGCCAATTTCAAAAAGTCGTCCACTTTGTGGGTGCACCCGTTGGGGTATCGCCAAGCGGTAAGGCTCTGGTTTCTGATACCAGCATTCCGAGGTTCGAATCCTCGTACCCCAGCCATATTAAAAAAGCTCGCTTCGGCGAGCTTTTTGCTTTTCTAACGTCGGGTGATGGCAAGACTTACCAAGCCTACATGACTTGTAGGCCTGATAAGCGTAGCGCCATCAGGCACCACTCGAGCTACAACCCTAACGCATACTTCAGTGCCTGACGTTTCAGTACGCCAGCGCGCTCTGCGGCCATGAGCCCGAGATTACGCATGATGCGCAGCGGCTGCAGGTTATTGCTGAATCCGGCGTAGAACAGATCCATACCGCTTTGCATGATGAAATTGTCAGTCATACGGCGATTCTGATAACGCTTGAGCACCGGCTGACTGGCCCAGGATTCACCGTAGCTACGCGCATTCACCAGCACATCAATCAACGCATCGACATCACGAAAACCCAGATTAACGCCCTGCCCCGCCAGTGGGTGAATGGTATGCGCGGCATCACCTACCAACGCCAGCCCCGGTTGCACATACTGCAGCGCATGACGACGCGTAAGTGGGAATGCCCCCGCCGCCACAGGCGTAACGTTACCGAGTCGTGAAGGGAAATGTTTAGCGATCTCCGCCTGCAGTTGCGGCATATTTAGCGCTTGCAATTGGCGGATGCGAGCTGGTGAGTCGTACCACACCAGCGAGGCCCAGTTATCGAACAACGGTAAAAACGCGCGCGGACCGTCAGGGGTAAATTGCTGCCAGGTGCTGTCTCCCGGCGAATGCTCGCATTGCACGGTAATCAACATACAGGACTGCGCATACTGCCAGGCATGAATGCCAATCCCGGCCATTTTCCGCACCTGAGAATTGGCACCATCCGCGCCGATAACCAGCTTCGCGCTGATTTTTTCACCGTCTGCCAGTTCAAGTTCATGCCGATCGTGATGTTGATGCAAAGAGAGAAGCGACGCCGGCACGCGCAGCGTAACTTTAGGGTGAACTTCCAGCGCCTGCCAGAGCGCCTGTTGCAGGACCGTGTTCTCCACCATATAGCCCAACAGAGGCAGCTTAAGCTCGGCGGCATCAAACATCACATGGGCATTTTCCCATTCCCATGTTTCCAGACGACGGTAAGGATGGCTACGCATTCCCTGAACCGTATCCCAGACGCCCAGCCCTTTCAGCAACGACACGGAGGCGGAGCTAATGGCCGAAATTCTGACATCAGGCTGTCCGCCAGCAACAAACGGCGCAGGAGCGGCATGTTCAATCACCGTTACCGAAAATCCATGCTGCGCCAGTCCCAGCGCCAGCGCGCCGCCGACCATCCCCCCGCCGACAATGGCAATTTCCGTTGGTTGATTTGTCATGGTCAATTTTCCAGTTACATGTATTGTGTAAGTTTACAGGATTTTTTACCCCTTGAGGCTGACATCCGTCATACTGGTCACAACCGCGCCAAAGCAGTACACTATGCGCCCTGCATTTCAGCCACAATTTCGCAAGAGCAAGTCGATGACCAAAAAACTCCATATTAAAACCTGGGGCTGTCAGATGAACGAATACGATTCATCGAAGATGGCCGATCTGCTGGATGCCACTCATGGGTATCAACTGACTGACGTGGCGGAAGAAGCGGATGTGCTGCTGCTGAATACCTGCTCAATCCGTGAGAAGGCTCAGGAGAAAGTGTTCCATCAACTGGGCCGCTGGAAACTGTTAAAAGAGAAAAATCCCAAGCTCATCATTGGGGTCGGTGGCTGTGTTGCGTCTCAGGAAGGCGATCATATTCGCCAGCGCGCGCATTACGTCGATATTATTTTTGGGCCGCAAACGCTGCATCGCCTGCCGGAAATGATCAACAAAGTGCGTGGAAGCACGACCCGTAGCCCGGTGGTTGATATCAGTTTCCCGGAGATCGAAAAGTTCGACCGCCTGCCGGAACCGCGTGCTGAAGGTCCAAGCGCGTTTGTGTCCATCATGGAAGGTTGTAATAAATATTGTACTTACTGCGTGGTTCCCTACACCCGCGGTGAGGAAGTCAGCCGTCCGGCGGATGATATTCTGTTTGAAATCGCCCAACTGGCAGCCCAAGGCGTGCGTGAAGTGAACCTGCTGGGGCAAAACGTGAACGCCTGGCGTGGTGAAAACTACGACGGCACGATCGGATCCTTTGCCGATCTGCTGCGTCTGGTAGCAGCGATCGACGGCATTGATCGTATCCGCTTCACCACCAGCCATCCGATCGAATTCACCGATGATATCGTTGAAGTTTATCGCGATACGCCAGAGCTGGTGAGCTTCCTGCACCTGCCGGTACAGAGCGGCTCAGACCGCGTATTGAACCTGATGGGACGTACCCACACGGCGCTGGAATACAAAGCGATCATCCGCAAACTGCGCGCTGCGCGTCCAGATATCCAGATTAGCTCCGACTTCATCGTTGGCTTCCCAGGTGAAACCACGCAGGATTTCGAGCAGACCATGAAGCTGATCGCTGACGTCAATTTTGACATGAGCTACAGCTTTATCTTCTCTGCGCGTCCTGGCACCCCTGCCGCCGATATGGTTGATGACGTACCAGAAGAAGAGAAGAAACAGCGTCTGTACATTCTACAGGAGCGTATCAACCAGCAAGCTATGGCCTGGAGCCGTCGTATGGTTGGTACGATCCAGCGCATCCTGGTTGAAGGCACATCGCGTAAGAGCATTATGGAACTGTCAGGGCGTACCGAAAATAACCGCGTGGTGAACTTTGAAGGTACCCCGGATATGGTCGGTAAGTTTGTGGATGTTGAAATTACCGATGTCTGGACGAATTCCCTGCGCGGCAAAGTGGTGCGTACCGAAGACGAAATGGGCCTGCGCATCGCAGAATCCCCTGAATCGGTCATTGCGCGTACCCGCAAAGAAAACGATCTGGGTGTTGGTATTTATCAGCCTTAATCCTGCTGAAAGACGTAAAAAAGGCCCGATACCGCTACACTTATCGGGCCTACACTTCTGGGCTCGCTGTCCCGACGGGCCTTGTAATCAGCCCTGGCATCCCCATATTTATTGCAATGCTTGCGCCTTTCCCCCATGGCGTGAATAATTTCCTTAGATGCCGGTAAATGTTCAGCGTCCGGCGAGACATGCATAAGAGGAACAGTTTGAACATAGACACTCGCGAAATCACCCTTGAACCCGCAGACAACGCCCGCCTGTTGAGCCTTTGCGGCCCATTTGATGACAACATCAAACAGCTGGAACGTCGCCTCGGCATCGAAATTAACCGCCGTGATAACCACTTTAAACTGACCGGCCGCCCAATTTGCGTCACCGCTGCGGCAGATATTTTACGTAGTCTGTACGTCGATACCGCCCCAATGCGCGGTCAGACGCAGGACATCGAGCCTGAACAAATTCATCTGGCGATCAAAGAAGCGCGTGTGCTTGAGCAAAGCGCAGACAGCGTGCCTGAATTTGGCAAAGCGGTGAACATCAAGACCAAGCGCGGAGTAATTAAGCCGCGTACGCCGAACCAGGCACAGTACATTGCAAATATCCTCGACCACGACATCACCTTTGGCGTTGGCCCTGCGGGTACGGGTAAAACGTATCTCGCCGTTGCCGCTGCGGTTGATGCGCTTGAGCGTCAGGAGATCCGTCGTATTCTGCTGACCCGTCCGGCAGTGGAAGCGGGCGAAAAACTGGGATTCCTGCCGGGTGATCTCAGCCAGAAAGTCGATCCCTATTTACGACCGCTGTATGACGCGCTGTTCGAAATGCTCGGTTTTGAGAAGGTTGAAAAGCTGATTGAACGTAACGTCATTGAAGTTGCGCCGCTGGCCTATATGCGTGGCCGTACGTTAAACGATGCGTTCATCATTCTTGATGAGAGCCAGAACACCACCATCGAACAGATGAAAATGTTTCTGACCCGTATCGGCTTTAACTCCAAAGCGGTTATCACCGGCGATATCACCCAGATTGACCTGCCACGTAGCACCAAGTCCGGTCTGCGTCATGCCATTGAAGTACTGGCTGAGGTCGACGAGATTAGTTTTAATTTCTTCCATAGCGAAGACGTGGTTCGCCATCCGGTGGTGGCTCGTATCGTCACGGCGTATGAAGCCTGGGAAGAAGCAGAACAGAAACGTAAAGCCGAGCAGGCTGCAGAACGCAAGCGCGAAGCTCAGGAGCAGGAACAAAAATGAGTCAGGTTATTCTCGATTTACAGCTGGCATGTGAAGACGAATCCGGTTTACCCACAGAAAGTCAGTTTCAGGGGTGGCTGGATGCGGTGATCCCGCAGTTTCAGGAAGAGTCTGAAGTAACCATTCGTCTGGTCGATGACGCGGAAAGCCATGAGCTCAACCTGACCTATCGCGGGAAAGATAAATCCACCAACGTGCTCTCTTTCCCGTTTGAAGCCCCGCCGGGCATTGAGATGCCGCTGCTGGGTGATTTGATCATCTGCCGTCAGGTCGTCGAGAAAGAAGCGCAGGAACAAGGTAAGCCGCTTGAGGCCCACTGGGCGCACATGGTGGTGCACGGAAGCTTGCATTTACTCGGCTACGACCATATCGAAGACGATGAAGCGGAAGAAATGGAATCCCTCGAAACAGAGATTATGCTTGCTCTGGGCTATGAGGATCCGTACATTGCCGAGAAGATTGCAGAATAGTAGCTTGCCGGATGGCGGCGCTTGCGCCTTATCCGGCCTACATTCATGCCTTTCGTAGGCCTGATAAGCGTAGCGCCATCAGGCAAAACATGCCGTCATCAGCTGAGTAAACGCATGACGCGCTTTGTATTAACTAACATGAGAACCCATACGACGCCATGAGCGACGACAATTCACACAGTAGTGACACCTTAAACAGCAAAAAGGGATTTTTTTCCCTGTTACTGAGCCAACTTTTCCACGGTGAACCGAAAAACCGCGACGAACTGTTGGAGCTGATCCGTGATTCCGGGCAAAACGACCTTATCGATGAAGATACGCGCGATATGCTCGAAGGGGTAATGGATATTGCGGACCAACGCGTGCGCGACATCATGATCCCTCGCTCTCAGATGATTACCCTGAAACGCAACCAGACCCTGGACGAATGTCTCGATGTCATTATCGAGTCTGCTCACTCGCGTTTCCCGGTGATTAGCGAAGACAAGGATCACATTGAAGGGATTCTGATGGCCAAAGATTTGCTGCCGTTTATGCGCAGCGATGCCGAAGCCTTCAGCATGGAGAAAGTGTTACGCCAGGCGGTTGTCGTACCTGAAAGCAAGCGGGTTGACCGCATGCTGAAAGAGTTCCGCTCCCAGCGTTATCATATGGCTATCGTCATCGACGAGTTTGGCGGTGTCTCAGGTCTGGTGACCATTGAGGACATCCTTGAACTGATTGTCGGTGAAATTGAAGATGAGTACGACGAAGAAGACGATATTGATTTCCGTCAGCTCAGTCGCCACACCTGGACTATTCGCGCGCTGGCGCCGATTGAAGACTTCAACGAAGCTTTTGGGACCCACTTTAGCGACGAAGAAGTCGATACCATTGGCGGGCTGGTCATGCAGGCCTTTGGTCATCTGCCCGCGCGTGGGGAAACTATCGACATTGATGGTTACCAGTTTAAAGTGGCAATGGCCGACAGCCGCCGTATTATTCAGGTTCATGTCAGAATTCCGGACGACTCACCCCAGCCAAAACTGGACGAATAAACCCGAAACTGGATCTAAGACTACATGGCATTTGCCCCATTAATTGAACGCCAGCGCATTCGCCTGCTGCTGGCGTTATTATTCGGTGCCTGCGGGACACTGGCTTTCTCACCGTATGACATCTGGCCCGCTGCGATTGTTTCGCTGATGGGCCTGCAGGCTCTCACCTTCAACCGCCGTCCGCTCCAGTCTGCCGCTATCGGCTACTTCTGGGGACTGGGACTGTTTGGCTCAGGCATCAACTGGGTTTACGTCAGTATCGCGCAGTTTGGCGGTATGCCCGGCCCGGTTAACATTTTCCTCGTGGTTCTGCTTGCCGCATACCTTTCCCTCTACACCGGTCTGTTTGCCGGCGTGTTGGCGCGCTTGTGGCCGAAAACCACCTGGCTGCGGGTGGCAATTGCCGCGCCGGTAGTCTGGCAAATCACGGAATTCCTGCGCGGTTGGGTACTGACCGGCTTCCCGTGGTTGCAGTTCGGTTATAGCCAGATCGACGGTCCGTTAAAGGGGCTGGCGCCGGTAATGGGCGTTGAGGCGATTAACTTCCTGCTGATGATGGTTAGCGGCCTGTTGGCGCTGGCGCTGGTGAGACGTAACTGGAAGCCGCTGGTTGCCGCACTCGTGCTCTTTGCTCTGCCTTTTCCACTGCGCTATATCCAGTGGTACACGCTTGAGCCGGAAAAAACCACCCAGGTCTCGATGGTGCAGGGCGACATTCCGCAGTCGCTTAAATGGGATGAAGGTCAGTTACTCAACACCCTGAAGATTTATCTCGACGCCACCCAACCCGAGATGGGCAAATCACAGCTAATCATCTGGCCAGAATCTGCTATTCCGGATCTGGAAATTAACCAACAGCGTTTTCTGAGCATGATGGATGACCTGCTGAAATCGAAAAACAGCACACTGATTACCGGTATCGTGGACGCGCGTCTGAACAAACAGAATCGTTACGACACCTACAACACCATCATCACGTTGGGTAAAGACAGTCCGTACAGCTACGATTCCAGCAACCGCTACAATAAAAACCATTTGGTACCTTTTGGCGAGTTTGTCCCACTGGAATCGATCCTGCGCCCGTTAGCGCCGTTCTTTGACCTGCCAATGTCTTCGTTCAGCCGCGGGCCTTATGTGCAGCCACAGCTGCATGCGCACGGCTTTAAGCTGACGGCTGCCATCTGCTACGAAGTCATTCTTGGCGAACAGGTTCGGGATAACTTCCGTCCGGATACGGACTACCTGCTGACTATCTCCAACGATGCCTGGTTTGGTAAGTCCATTGGCCCGTGGCAGCACTTCCAGATGGCGCGGATGCGTTCCCTTGAGCTGGCGCGCCCTCTGCTGCGTAGCACCAACAACGGTATTACAGCGGTGATTGGTCCTCAGGGTGAGATTCAGGCGATGATCCCGCAGTTTACCCGTCAGGTTCTGACCACCAGCGTGACGCCAACCACGGGCCTGACCCCTTATGCCCGTACCGGTAACTGGCCGCTCTGGCTGCTGACCGCGCTGTTTGGCTTTGGTGCGGTGGTCATGAGCCTGCGTCAACGTCGTAAGTAACCTTCCTTCCCCGGCCGGATAACGCCTCGCTTATCCGGCCCACAAACATTTCCCACATCCCATTCTGGCACGTCTATTGCTTTGTTCTACAAGGCAAACGCAGTTTTGGCTGAATGTGCAACCTGGTCGCACCAAAGTTGAGCGCCGGTAGCACCTGAAAAGTGCAACAAGATATTTTTGCCCCCAAATGGTGCGGCGCACTTCGCAAAAATAAACAATAACACAGCAAATTCTTTACATTCATCCAAACTAAATGTTAACAAACACATACAAGACTGCACGTTTTAGTAGCAAACAATAACAACATCACAATGGGTATCAATGCGTCCCTGGCGCAGACGATAAAGGAGTTGGATATGCAATTACGTAAGCTCGCCACTGCCATGCTGGTCATGGGAATGTCCGCCGGTCTGGCGCACGCAGAAGACGCAGCACCCGTGGCAGGCAGCACGCTGGATAAGATCGCCAAAAATGGCGTGATCGTTGTCGGTCACCGTGAATCATCGGTACCGTTTTCTTACTACGATAATCAGCAAAAAGTGGTCGGTTATTCACAGGATTACTCCAACGCGATCGTTGAAGCGGTGAAGAAAAAGCTGAACAAGCCCGATCTGCAGGTAAAACTGATCCCGATTACTTCACAAAACCGTATCCCGCTGCTGCAAAACGGCACCTTCGACTTTGAATGTGGATCCACCACCAACAACGTCGAGCGCCAGAAACAAGCAGCCTTCTCTGACACCATTTTCGTTGTCGGTACCCGTCTGCTGGCGAAAAAAGGCGGCGACGTCAAAGATTTCGCTGACCTGAAAGGCAAAGCCGTGGTCGTGACTTCAGGTACCACCTCAGAAGTGCTGCTGCACAAGCTGAACGAAGAACAAAAAATGGATATGCGCATCATCAGCGCGAAAGACCATGGTGACTCTTTCCGTACTCTGGAAAGCGGTCGCGCCGTTGCCTTTATGATGGATGACGCCCTGCTGGCTGGCGAACGCGCGAAAGCGAAGAAACCAGACAACTGGGAGATCGTTGGCAAGCCGCAATCTCAGGAAGCCTACGGCTGCATGCTGCGTAAAGATGACCCTGAGTTCAAAAAGCTGATGGACGACACTATCGCCAAGGCGCAGACCTCAGGCGAAGCTGAGAAATGGTTTGATAAGTGGTTTAAAAATCCAATTCCACCGAAGAACCTGAACATGAATTTCGAACTGTCAGACGAGATGAAAGCCCTGTTCAAAGAACCGAATGATAAAGCGCTTAACTAACTAAAATAAATGGGAGGCTTCCCCTCCCTCTCGATTGTTACTCGGCACGGACAGACTATAAGCCTGATGGTCGTTCCCCATCAGGCCTGAAAACCGCAAAACGCCGAATAACAATCTTCGAGGGTAGCGCTGCTACCCTTTTTTTTCTGGAGTAGATTTATGTCTATAGACTGGAACTGGGGTATTTTTTTACAACAGGCCCCGTTCGGCAACACCACCTATCTCGGCTGGCTCTGGAGTGGTTTCCAGGTCACGGTCGCGTTATCTATCACCGCCTGGATTATCGCTTTCCTCATAGGCTCTTTATTCGGCATCTTACGTACCGTCCCAAATCGTTTCCTTTCCGGGATCGGCACGCTATACGTTGAGCTGTTTCGTAACGTTCCGCTCATCGTTCAGTTCTTTACCTGGTATCTGGTCATTCCTGAACTGCTGCCGGAAAACATTGGCATGTGGTTCAAGTCGGAACTGGATCCCAACATTCAGTTCTTCCTCTCATCCATGCTTTGTCTGGGGCTGTTTACCGCCGCGCGCGTCTGTGAGCAGGTTCGCGCCGCGATTCAGTCCCTGCCTCGCGGGCAAAAAAACGCCGCGCTGGCGATGGGGCTGACTTTGCCGCAGGCCTACCGCTATGTGCTGCTTCCAAACGCATACCGCGTGATTGTTCCGCCAATGACCTCAGAGATGATGAACCTGGTGAAGAACTCCGCGATCGCCTCCACCATCGGCTTGGTGGATATGGCGGCGCAGGCGGGAAAACTACTGGATTACTCCGCCCACGCATGGGAATCGTTCACCGCCATCACGCTGGCCTACGTCCTGATTAACGCCGTCATCATGCTGGTGATGAATCTCGTCGAACGCAAAATCCGCCTGCCTGGCAATTTGGGAGGCAAATAATGTACGAATTTGACTGGAGTTCTATCGTCCCTTCCCTGCCGTATCTGCTGGACGGGCTGATCATCACCCTGAAAATCACCGTTACGGCAGTCGTCATTGGTATTGTCTGGGGAACCATCCTTGCAGTAATGCGTCTGTCCAGCTTCGCGCCGATTGCCTGGTTTGCGAAAGGCTACGTCAACGTATTTCGTTCTATTCCGCTGGTCATGGTGCTGCTGTGGTTCTACCTGATTGTGCCCGGCTTTTTGCAAAACGTACTGGGTCTGTCGCCTAAAACCGATATTCGCCTGATCTCAGCGATGGTCGCGTTTTCGATGTTTGAAGCTGCGTACTATTCCGAGATTATCCGTGCCGGTATCCAGAGTATTTCTCGTGGGCAATCCAGCGCCGCGCTGGCGCTGGGGATGACACACTGGCAGTCGATGAAGCTGATCATTCTGCCACAGGCCTTCCGCGCGATGGTACCACTGCTGCTGACCCAGGGCATCGTACTGTTCCAGGATACCTCGCTGGTCTATGTATTGAGTCTGGCAGACTTCTTCCGTACCGCCTCCACCATTGGCGAGCGTGACGGCACACAGGTTGAAATGATCCTGTTTGCTGGCGCCGTTTATTTTGTATTCAGTCTGAGCGCATCGTTGTTGGTCAGCTATTTGAAGAAAAGGACAGTTTAATGATTACCCTGAAAAATGTTTCTAAATGGTATGGTCACTTTCAGGTGCTGACCGACTGCTCCACGGAAGTGAAAAAAGGTGAAGTGGTGGTGGTTTGCGGCCCGTCAGGTTCAGGTAAATCAACGCTTATCAAAACGGTGAACGGGCTGGAGCCAGTGCAACAGGGCGTCATCACCGTTGATGGTACCGTGGTGAATGATAAAAAAACCGATCTGGCCAAACTGCGCTCTCGTGTTGGTATGGTGTTCCAGCACTTTGAACTGTTCCCGCATCTGTCGATCATTGAGAACCTTACTTTGGCGCAGGTAAAAGTGCTTAAGCGCGATAAAAAGCCGGCCCGCGACAAAGCGCAAAAGTTACTGGAACGCGTTGGTCTGTCAGCACATGCCGAGAAGTTCCCGGCCCAACTCTCCGGGGGCCAGCAACAGCGTGTCGCTATCGCCCGGGCACTATGTATGGATCCTATCGCCATGCTGTTTGACGAACCGACATCGGCGCTTGATCCTGAAATGATCAACGAAGTACTGGACGTTATGGTTGAACTGGCCAATGAAGGGATGACCATGATGGTGGTAACCCACGAAATGGGCTTTGCGCGTAAAGTGGCGAACCGGGTGATCTTCATGGATGAAGGAAAAATTGTTGAAGACTCACCGAAAGAAGAGTTCTTCGCTAATCCGAAATCGGACCGCGCCAAAGACTTCCTCGCGAAAATCCTGCACTAATCTTGCTGGCGCGCATCTCCATGTGCGCGCCACCTCACGCTTTATCCCTTCGCCTCTCGAAACACATACAGCCCAGCGTTAACCTTGTCACAAAGTCCCACTTACAAGGAGCAACAATGGCACTTCCGATCCTGTTTGATTGCGATCCAGGTCATGACGACGCTATCGCAATTGTTCTCGCCCTCGCCTCACCTGAACTGGATGTGAAAGCGATAACCTCGTCAGCCGGGAATCAGACTCCCGACAAAACGCTGCGTAACGTATTGCGCATGCTGACGTTGCTCAAGCGTACGGATATTCCCGTCGCCGGTGGCGCTATGAAACCACTGATGCGCGATCTGATTATCGCCGATAACGTCCATGGCGAGAGTGGGCTGGATGGTCCGGCGCTGCCGGAACCCACTTTTGCGCCACAAGACTGTACCGCTGTGGAACTGATGGCGAAAACCCTGCGTGAAAGCCCGGAACCGATGACGATTGTCTCCACCGGGCCGCAAACTAACGTGGCATTGCTACTGAATAGCCATCCTGAACTGCACGCCAAAATCGACCGTATCGTGATTATGGGTGGTGCAATGGGCCTCGGAAACTGGACACCCGCCGCCGAGTTCAACATCTTTGTGGATCCCGAAGCCGCGGAGATCGTATTCCAGTCGGGTATTCCGGTGGTGATGGCCGGGCTGGACGTCACGCATAAAGCACAAATACATCGTGAAGATACCGAGCGGTTCCGCGCTATCGGCAATCCTGTTTCGACGATCGTTGCTGAACTACTCGATTTCTTCTTTGAATATCACAAAGATGAAAAATGGGGATTCATCGGTGCACCGCTGCATGACCCATGCACCATTGCCTGGCTGCTGAAACCTGAACTGTTTACCACCGTTGAACGCTGGGTTGGCGTGGAAACTCAGGGTAAATATACCCAGGGAATGACCGTGGTGGACTACTACTTCCTGAGCGGCAATAAGCCAAACGCCACCGTGATGGTGGATGTTGATCGCCAGGGATTTGTCGATTTGCTGGCAGAACGGCTGAAGTTTTACGCCTAACACACGCCGGATGCCGCTAACGCTTAGCCGGCCTACAAAATCGTGCAATTTGTAGGCCGGATAAGACGCTTTGCGTCGCCATCCGGCAATAAGCAATTACGGTTCAAACGGTCGGCGCTGAAACTGATCGTGTCCGCATTTCGGACACAGCGGCAGCACATCCGGGGTGTAAACCGCTAAATGGAAGTGGCACTTCTCGCAGATCAGATTACCTAATCCGACCACCTCGCCGCTGTGATAAACACCGTGATGACTGAGGTCCTGGAATACTTCGCGCCATTCGAGCTGCGTTTTATCGGTAATATCGGCCAGTTCCTGCCAGATACTCTCCTTGATAACCCGCATAAAGACGCTGTCTGTCTCCTCATCGAGACTTTCTTCATAGCTCAGAGCAAACTCTTCCAGGTCACGTCTGACGGCCCGAGTGAGCTCTTCCACCTCGGTTCGCGTTAACTCCCCGGTCTGCATAACTCGTTGACGCGCCTGCTCCACCAACGCATCGATATCGCGTTCGCCATTACGCAGACGTTCGCTCAGTGAAGCTACCAGTTCACGGTAATATTGAGCAACCTTGTTCATCGCTTCGCCTCCTGGGTCGTTAACTGTCTATAATAATAGACGTTATTTACGCTACGCTTTGCAAGACTGTCCACAGAGTGTGTAAATTCGTGCAAGAATTATCCTTGCGGGAATTCAACGCTGAATGCGCGAAAGGCTGTTTTGGCGCGGGCGTTTGGGCTATGCTATGCGGATCTGAAACACCACATCTAGAGCTACGTTTGTAGCTGTATTGAAAACAGGACCACTGGCTGCCATGCAAGAGCAATACCGCCCGGAAGAGATAGAATCCAAAGTACAGCTTCACTGGGATGAGAAGCGCACATTTGAAGTTACCGAAGACGAGAGCAAAGAGAAGTATTACTGCCTGTCTATGCTTCCCTATCCTTCTGGTCGACTACACATGGGCCACGTACGTAACTACACCATCGGTGACGTGATCGCCCGCTACCAGCGCATGCTGGGCAAAAACGTACTGCAGCCAATTGGCTGGGATGCGTTCGGTCTGCCAGCAGAAGGGGCTGCGGTTAAAAACAACACCGCACCAGCACCGTGGACGTACGACAACATCGCATACATGAAAAACCAGCTCAAAATGCTGGGTTTCGGTTACGACTGGAGCCGTGAGCTGGCGACCTGCACCCCGGAATATTACCGTTGGGAACAGAAATTCTTCACCGAGCTATACAAAAAAGGCCTGGTGTACAAGAAAACGTCTGCTGTCAACTGGTGCCCGAATGACCAGACCGTACTGGCGAACGAACAGGTTATCGACGGATGCTGCTGGCGTTGTGATACCAAAGTCGAGCGTAAAGAGATCCCGCAGTGGTTCATCAAAATCACCGCTTACGCTGACGAACTGCTGCGTGACCTGGATAACCTGGATCACTGGCCTGACACCGTGAAAACGATGCAGCGCAACTGGATTGGCCGTTCTGAAGGCGTAGAAATCACCTTCGATGTGAACGATTACGACAACACGCTGACCGTTTACACAACCCGCCCGGACACCTTTATGGGTGCGACCTATCTGGCCGTTGCCGCAGGTCACCCGCTGGCGCAGAAAGCCGCTGCAAATAACCCGGAACTGGCCGCCTTCATTGACGAATGCCGCAACACCAAGGTTGCTGAAGCCGAAATGGCAACCATGGAGAAGAAAGGCGTCGACACGGGCTTTAAAGCCGTTCACCCGCTGACTGGCGAAGAGATCCCAGTTTGGGCAGCAAACTTCGTCCTGATGGAATACGGTACGGGCGCAGTCATGGCCGTTCCGGGCCACGATCAACGCGATTACGAGTTTGCGACTAAATATGGCCTGACCATCAAGCCAGTAATTCTGACCGCTGAAGGCGCAGAGCCGGATCTGTCCGAAAAAGCTCTGACCGAAAAAGGGGTGCTGTTTAACTCCGGTGAGTTTGACGGCCTCGACTTCGAAGCAGCCTTCAATGCCATTGCTGACAAGCTGGTGGCTCTTGGCGTGGGTGAGCGTAAAGTAAACTACCGTCTGCGTGACTGGGGTGTTTCCCGTCAGCGTTACTGGGGCGCGCCGATTCCGATGGTGACATTGGAAGACGGTACCGTACTGCCGACGCCAGAAGACCAGTTGCCGGTTATTCTGCCGGAAGACGTGGTTATGGATGGTATTACCAGCCCAATCAAAGCCGATCCGGAGTGGGCAAAAACCACCGTTAACGGCATGCCTGCACTGCGCGAAACCGACACTTTCGATACTTTTATGGAATCCTCCTGGTACTACGCGCGCTACACCTGCCCGCAGTACAACGAAGGGATGCTGGATCCAGAAGCTGCAAACTACTGGCTTCCGGTTGATATCTACATTGGTGGTATTGAACACGCCATCATGCACCTGCTCTACTTCCGCTTCTTCCACAAGCTGATGCGCGATGCGGGTATGGTCAACTCTGACGAACCAGCTAAACAGCTGCTGTGCCAGGGTATGGTGCTGGCCGATGCGTTCTATTACGTTGGTGCAAACGGTGAGCGTAACTGGGTTTCTCCGGTTGATGCCATCGTTGAGCGCGACGAGAAAGGTCGTATCGTCAAAGCTCAGGACGCAGAAGGCCATGAACTGGTGTATACCGGCATGAGCAAAATGTCCAAGTCGAAAAATAACGGTATCGACCCGCAGGTTATGGTTGAACGTTACGGCGCCGACACCGTACGTCTGTTCATGATGTTCGCTTCTCCGGCTGATATGACGCTGGAATGGCAAGAGTCCGGCGTTGAAGGGGCGAACCGCTTCCTGAAACGTGTCTGGAAGCTGGTTTACGAACATACCTCCAAAGGTGATGTAGCTGAACTGAACGTTGATGTGTTGAGCGAAGACCAAAAAGCGCTGCGTCGCGACGTGCACAAAACCATTGCTAAAGTGACCGATGATATCGGTCGTCGTCAGACCTTTAACACCGCAATTGCGGCGATTATGGAGTTGATGAACAAGCTGGCGAAAGCACCGCAGGAAGACGAACAAGACAGAGCCCTGATGCAGGAAGCGTTACTGGCCGTCGTTCGCATGCTGAACCCGTTCACCCCACACGTTTGCTTCACGATGTGGCAGGCGCTGAAAGGTGAAGGCGATATCGACAACGCACCGTGGCCGGTAGCTGACGAAGCCGCAATGGTTGAAGACTCGACGTTGGTTGTTGTTCAGGTGAACGGTAAAGTCCGTGGCAAAATTACCGTTCCGGTAAATGCGACAGAAGAACAGGTTCGTGAACGTGCTGGCCAGGAGCATCTGGTGGCAAAATATCTTGATGGCGTTACCGTACGTAAAGTGATTTATGTACCGGGTAAACTCCTCAATCTGGTCGTTGGCTAAGCGCGGGAGGAAGCGTGCGACTTCTGACAACATTGTTGTTATCTCTGGCGGTGCTTGTCACCGCCGGGTGTGGCTGGCATCTGCGTAGTACTACGCAGGTTCCACCCTCAATGAAAACCATGATCCTGAACTCTGGCGATCCGAACGGCCCGTTAAGCCGTGCGGTCCGTAACCAGCTGCGTCTGAACGGTGTGACGCTGCTTGAAGACGGTACAATGCGTAAAGATGTGACGTCTTTACGTCTTGGCGCGGTCAGCATTTCGCAGGATACGGCGTCGGTATTCCAGAACGGTCAAACGGCTGAATACCAGATGGTGATGTCCGTAAGCGCTACCGTGCTGATTCCAGGACATGATATTTACCCTATCAGCGCAAAAGTTTATCGTTCGTTCTTTGACAACCCACAGGCTGCACTGGCGAAGGATAACGAGCAGGAGATGATCGTAAAAGAGATGTATGACAAAGCGGCTGAACAGTTAATTCGTAAGCTGCCAAGCGTACATCTGGCTGATACTCTGTCATCCAATGCTGATGATGATGCTAAGCCAGCTGCGACAAAAGCCGCAGAGCCTGCGTCATCTCCGGCGCGTGTCTCCACCACGCTGGGTAACTGATGCTCAAGTTGTACCCTGAACAACTCCGCGCACAGCTCAATGAAGGGCTGCGCGCGGCGTATTTGCTCTTAGGTAACGATCCCCTCTTATTGCAGGAAAGCCAGGATGCCATCCGTCAGGCTGCTGCCACACAAGGGTTCGAAGAACACCACGCCTTCACTCTGGACAACAGCACCGACTGGGGAGAGATTTTTTCACTCTGCCAGGCGATGAGCCTGTTTGCCAACCGTCAAACCCTGCTCCTGCAACTGCCTGAAAATGGCCCCAATGCCGCCATTAACGAACAGCTCGCTTCACTCGTCACACTGCTACATAACGACCTGCTGCTGATTGTTCGTGGTAACAAGCTGACTAAAGCGCAGGAAAACGCCGCATGGTATACCGGACTTGCCAATAATGCGGTGCAGGTCAGCTGCCAGACGCCGGAGCAAGCACAGCTCCCACGTTGGGTCGCCGCGAGGGCTAAACTCAATAACCTGCAACTGGATGACGCAGCCAATCAGCTGTTGTGCTATTGCTATGAAGGTAACCTGTTAGCACTGGCGCAAGCGCTGGAACGGTTAGCATTGCTTTGGCCTGATGGCAAACTAACGCTGCCTCGCGTAGAAAAAGCCGTTAACGATGCGGCGCACTTTACCCCGTTCCACTGGGTGGATGCGCTGCTGATGGGCAAAAGCAAACGCGCGCTGCACATTCTGCAACAGCTACGTCTGGAAGGCAGTGAGCCGGTTATTTTGCTGCGTACGATACAGCGTGAATTGCTGTTGCTGGTCAACCTAAAACGGCAGTCGGCGAATACCCCCTTGCGCACGTTGTTTGATAAACACCGGGTGTGGCAAAATCGCCGGGGCATGATGGGTGATGCGCTAAACCGGCTGAACCCGGCGCAGCTGCGTCAGGCGGTAACGCTGTTAACGCGTACAGAAATTACGCTTAAACAAGACTATGGTCAGTCAGTGTGGGCGGAACTTGAGGGACTGTCCCTTTTGCTCTGCCATAAATCACTGGCCGATGTTTTTATTGATGGTTGATATGAAATCATTGCAGGCTCTGTTCGGCGGCACCTTTGATCCGGTGCATTATGGTCATCTTAAACCGGTTGAAATTCTGGCGAATCTGATTGGTCTTTCCCGGGTCATCATCATGCCCAATAACGTGCCGCCGCATCGTGCGCAGCCTGAAGCGTCCGGTGAGCAACGTAAGCGCATGGTTGAACTGGCCATTGCTGATAAACCGCTGTTTTCCCTGGATGAACGCGAACTGAAACGCGACACGGCCTCCTACACCGCGCAAACGCTAAAAGAGTGGCGCGAGGAACAAGGCCCGAATGTGCCGTTAGCGTTTATCATTGGTCAGGATTCGCTGCTGACCTTCCCTTCCTGGCACGACTACCACACGATTCTGGATAATACCCATCTCATCGTATGCCGACGTCCAGGTTATCCTCTCGAAATGACGCAGGAAAAGCACCAGCAATGGCTGGAAGATCACCTGACTCATTCGCCGGATGACCTGCACAACCTGCCTTGCGGGAAAATCTACCTGGCCGAAACGCCGTGGTTCAACATCTCCGCCACGCTCATTCGCGAGCGACTGGAAAAAGGCGAGCCGTGCGACGACCTGATGCCAGGCGCAGTGCTTGACTATATTAATCAGCAGGGGTTGTACCGCTAAGCGTGTTGTTTAATGCCACCAGCAGGCGGTCATTTTCTTCCTGACTGCGAACAGCAACTCGGTAATAACGCGCGTCCAACCCAGGGTAATTGGCACAACTGCGAATCAAGACATGCTGTTCCAGCAACATCCGTTGCAAATCAATATCCGCGCGATCGCAGCGTAATAAACGATAATTTGCCTGGCCGGGATACACCGTCAGGCCGGGCAGGTTTTGTAGCTGCTGCTCAAACCGCGCTCCCTCTTGTTCCAGCCATTTCCACGTCGCCTGCTGATAAGCGCTGTCGCGTAAAATAATCTCGCCAGCCAGAGCAGCAAACGCATTAATTGACCACGGCATTTGTCGGCTGCGCATTTGTACAACGGCCTGCTCGTTACTGTTGACCAGATACCCCAGACGCAGCCCCGGTATCGCATAGAACTTGGTGAGCGAGCGCAGCACCCAAATATGCGGTTTATCCCGAAGTAGCGGAATAAACCCCGGCTCCCCGGCAATAAAATCGATAAACGCTTCATCAAGGATCAGATTGATCCCAAGCCGCTCACAACGTAAGGCAATCTCACGTAGCAGGCGGTTATCCGGTAGTAACCCGGTGGGGTTGTTGGGCGTGCAGAGAAACAGGCAGTCCAGCTCTGAGGTTAACGCATCGAGGATCGCATCGGTAAGCTGCCAGCCATCGTCTTCGCGCAGCGCAAACTCATGGATCGTACAGTCTCCCCATTGCAGCGCCCGACGATATTCAGCAAACCCAGGCGTCACGATCATCGCGTGACGTGGCTTCAGGCTATCTACCAGGGTAAAAATAGACTCGGTCTCACCGTTTCCGGCCAGGATCCACGAGGCCGGAATCTGATGATGCTCCGCCAACGCTGCATGCAGTTGCGCGTAATCGACATCCGGGTAACGCTCCGCGCAGTCCATATTATCGATAATTGCGCGTTTTAAACCTGCTGGCATACCCAGCGGATTAATATTCGCGCTAAAATCCAGCAATTGCTCAGGCGAGACGCCCAACAGTTCGGCGGCTTCTCGGGTATTACCACCATGCGCGCTCTTCAATAAAGACATCGTGCCGCTCCACGTAAAAAAAGGTATTTTAGTGAAAAATCTCTGCGCAATCAGGGCAAACATCATGTTTTGTGCGAATAACCCCAAGAGGAAAAAATGAGACTCTGGTTGGTACGTCATGGCGAAACTGAAGCCAACGTCGCGGGTTTATATAGCGGCCACGCTCCCACACCACTAACAGAACGGGGAATAGCTCAGGCGCAAACGCTGAGTACGCTGTTACGCGATGTGCCTGTCGACAACGTTCTGTGCAGCGAGCTGGAGCGCGCCCGCCATACAACGCAGTTGATCTTAGGCGATCGCGAGATTCCTGTGCGTAACATGCCTGAGCTCAATGAGATGTTTTTTGGCGACTGGGAAATGCGCCACCATCGCGATCTGGCGCGCGAAGACGCCGAAAACTACGCCGTGTGGTGTAACGACTGGCAGAACGCGACGCCCACTAATGGCGAAGGTTTTCAGGCATTTTCCCTGCGCGTGGAACGCTTCATTGCTCAACTCGATGATTACAAAATGTGCCAAAACCTGCTGGTAGTGAGCCATCAGGGTGTATTGAGCGTGTTGATCGCCCGTTTGTTGTCCATGCCGGCAGCAGCAATGTGGCATTTTCGCGTCGAACAAGGTTGCTGGAGCGCGATTGATTTTTGCGACGATTTTGCGGTTCTGAAAGTACTTAACAGCCGGGCTGTATGGCACGACGGAGAGTGAAAGCACTGTTTTTTCTGCCGAAGGGCTTCTCTCCCATTGACACCCCATGACAGGCTGTTATTCTCCGCAACCTGACTTTTCCCGCCCTTCAGAGCTTTGCAGAAATTGTTTTACAAAAATGGCGATGCATTCTGCGGCGTGGGGTGGGATGATAGCGCACTTCACAAGCGCTTTCGGAGACATTTGTCCCGATATCGCCTCTGGTTCAGGTATACTAACAGACGTTTTTAACTCTTTTCACCCAGGGGGAACACTTGCAGGGTAAAGCACTTCAGGATTTTGTAATCGACAAAATTGATGACCTGAAAGGTCAAGACATCATCGCCTTAGACGTTCAGGGCAAATCCAGCATCACTGATTGCATGATTATCTGTACTGGCACGTCCAGCCGTCATGTAATGTCTATCGCAGACCACGTTGTTCAGGAGTCCCGCACTGCTGGTCTGCTGCCGCTCGGCGTAGAAGGCGAGAACGTCGCAGACTGGATCGTCGTTGACCTCGGTGATGTGATTGTCCACGTGATGCAGGAAGAAAGCCGTCGCCTGTATGAACTGGAAAAACTCTGGAGTTAATGCGTGAAGCTGCAACTTGTCGCTGTGGGTACGAAAATGCCTGACTGGGTGCAAACCGGTTTTACGGAGTATCTCCGTCGGTTTCCGAAAGATATGCCCTTTGAGCTGATCGAAATCCCGGCAGGAAAACGCGGCAAGAACGCGGATATTAAACGCATTCTCGACAAAGAGGGTGAACAGATGCTGGCTGCCGCAGGCAAAAACCGCATCGTCACCCTTGATATCCCGGGCAAACCCTGGGACACGCCGCAGCTGGCGACCGAACTGGAACGCTGGAAACTGGACGGTCGTGACGTCAGTTTGTTGATTGGTGGGCCGGAAGGTCTTTCTCCTGCCTGTAAAGCAGCAGCAGAACAAAGCTGGTCACTCTCAGCGTTAACCCTTCCTCACCCTCTTGTTCGGGTTCTGGTTGCGGAGAGTCTGTACAGGGCGTGGAGCATTACCACCAACCATCCTTATCACCGTGAGTGATCATTGATTCTTGAGTAGATTAAGCAGCGGATGAAACTACAGAATTCTTTTCGCGACTATTCGGCTGAGTCCGCGCTATTTGTGCGCCGGGCGCTGGTCGCTTTTTTGGGGATTTTGCTGCTCACCGGCGTGCTGATCGCCAACCTTTATAATCTGCAAATCGTTCGCTTTACTGATTATCAGACTCGCTCGAACGAAAACCGCATTAAACTGGTGCCTATCGCCCCCAGTCGCGGCATCATTTATGACCGAAACGGAATTCCGCTCGCCCTTAACCGCACCATTTATCAGATAGAAATGATGCCAGAAAAGGTCGACAACGTTCAGGATACCCTCGACGCGCTGCGTAACGTCGTAGACCTGACGGACGATGACATTGCCGCTTTTAAAAAAGAGCGCGCCCGTTCACACCGTTTCACATCCATTCCGGTAAAAACTAACCTGAGTGAAGTTCAGGTCGCACGCTTTGCCGTTAATCAATATCGCTTTCCTGGCGTCGAAGTTAAAGGTTATAAACGCCGCTACTACCCCTACGGCTCTGCGCTGACCCATGTCATTGGCTATGTATCAAAAATCAACGATAAAGACGTAGACCGCCTGGACAAAGACGGCAAACTGGCTAACTACGCGGCGACGCACGACATCGGCAAGCTGGGTATTGAACGTTATTACGAAGATGTACTTCACGGCCAGACCGGTTATGAAGAGGTTGAGGTGAACAACCGCGGCCGCGTCATTCGCCAGCTGAAAGAAGTGGCGCCGCAGGCTGGGCACGATATCTATCTCACCCTCGATTTGAAACTCCAGCAGTACATTGAAACGCTGCTGGCAGGCAGTCGCGCCGCCGTGGTGGTTACCGACCCGCGTACCGGCGGCGTTCTCGCGCTGGTGTCCATGCCGAGCTACGACCCGAACCTGTTTGTCGATGGTATCTCCAGTAAAGATTACTCTGGGTTGCTCAATGACCCGAACACCCCATTGGTTAACCGCGCCACGCAGGGTGTTTACCCTCCTGCTTCGACAGTTAAACCTTACGTCGCGGTTTCTGCATTAAGTGCAGGTGTCATCACCCGCAATACTGGTCTGTTCGATCCAGGTTGGTGGCAATTACCGGGCTCTGAAAAACGTTACCGTGACTGGAAAAAATGGGGGCACGGTCATCTGAACATCACTCGTTCTCTGGAAGAGTCGGCGGATACGTTTTTCTATCAAATCGCCTATGATATGGGGATTGACCGACTTTCAGAGTGGATGAGCAAATTCGGCTACGGCAAATATACGGGCATCGATCTCGCTGAAGAACGCTCCGGCAATATGCCAACCCGCGAGTGGAAGCAAAAACGGTTTAAAAAGCCATGGTACCAGGGTGATACCATTCCGGTCGGCATCGGTCAGGGTTACTGGACTGCAACCCCTATCCAGATGAGTAAAGCGCTGATGATCCTTATCAACGACGGTTTGATAAAAGTTCCGCATTTGTTGATGAGCACGGCAGAAAATGGCAAGCAGGTTCCGTGGGTTCAGCCGCACGAACCGCCCGTTGGTGATATTCATTCCGGTTACTGGGAAATCGCGAAAGACGGCATGTACGGTGTAGCAAACCGCCCTAACGGTACTGCGCACAAGTATTTCGCTAGCGCACCTTACAAAATTGCGGCGAAATCCGGTACTGCCCAGGTCTTTGGCCTGAAAGCCAATGAAACCTATAACGCGCACAAGATCGCCGAGCGCTTACGTGACCACAAGCTGATGACGGCCTTCGCACCCTATGATAAGCCCCAGGTTGCTGTCGCCATAATCCTTGAAAACGGTGGCGCGGGCCCGGCTGTGGGTACCATTATGCGCCAGATCCTTGACCACATTATGTTGGGCGACAACAACACCAATCTGCCTGCAGAAAACCCCGCGGTTGCAGCAGCGGAGGACCAATAATCGTGACGGATAATCCGAACAAAAAAACATTCTGGGACAAAATCCACATCGATCCCACGATGTTGCTTATTTTGCTGGCGCTGCTGGTTTACAGCTCGCTGGTCATCTGGAGTGCCAGCGGCCAGGATATCGGCATGATGGAGCGCAAGGTCGGCCAGATCGCAATGGGCCTGGTCATCATGGTGGTGATGGCGCAAATCCCGCCCCGGGTTTATGAAGGCTGGGCACCCTATCTCTATATATTCTGCATCATCCTGTTGGTGGCGGTAGATGCCTTCGGCGCGATATCCAAAGGGGCGCAGCGCTGGCTGGATTTGGGTATTGTGCGTTTTCAGCCTTCCGAAATTGCCAAGATTGCCGTGCCGCTAATGGTCGCACGCTTCATCAACCGTGATGTTTGCCCGCCATCTCTAAAAAATACCGCCATTGCACTGGTGCTGATATTTATGCCCACCCTGCTGGTGGCCGCTCAGCCTGACCTCGGTACCTCAATACTGGTCGCCCTTTCCGGTCTGTTTGTTCTGTTCCTTTCTGGTTTAAGCTGGCGTTTAATCGGTGTTGCGGTGGTTCTGGTTGCGGCGTTTATCCCGATACTGTGGTTCTTCCTGATGCATGATTACCAGCGTCAGCGCGTCATGATGTTGCTCGATCCCGAAACCGATCCACTGGGTGCGGGTTATCATATTATTCAGTCTAAAATTGCTATTGGCTCCGGCGGTCTACGCGGTAAGGGCTGGCTGCACGGTACGCAGTCGCAGCTTGAGTTTTTACCCGAACGTCACACGGACTTTATCTTCGCGGTATTAGCAGAAGAGCTGGGTCTGGTAGGGATCTTAATTCTGCTTGCGCTGTACATTTTGCTGATTATGCGCGGATTATGGATCGCTGCCCACGCGCAAACCACCTTTGGTCGCGTCATGGCAGGTGGTTTAATGTTGATATTATTCGTTTATGTCTTCGTAAATATTGGTATGGTGAGCGGTATTCTGCCCGTGGTTGGCGTTCCTCTCCCACTGGTCAGTTACGGAGGCTCGGCACTTATCGTGCTGATGGCCGGGTTCGGGATTGTTATGTCGATCCACACCCATAGAAAAATGTTGTCGAAAAGCGTGTAAGGGGTACGCAATGCGTAAGCAGTGGCTTGGTATCTGCATCGCAGCAGGAATGCTCGCGGCGTGTTCGAGTGATGATGGTCAGCAACAGGGTGCTGTCGCGCCGCAGCCTGCGGTGTGTAATGGTCCGATTGTTGAAATCAGCGGGGCCGATCCGCGCTTTGAACCCCTGAACCCAACGGCGAATCAGGACTATCAGCGTGATGGTAAGAGCTACAAAATCGTCCAGGACCCTTCCCGCTTTAGCCAGGCAGGGCTTGCCGCTATCTATGATGCGGAACCCGGAAGCAACTTAACCGCGTCTGGTGAAGCGTTCGACCCGATGCAACTGACCGCAGCGCATCCGACGCTGCCAGTCCCAAGCTATGCCAGAGTAACTAACCTGGCAAACGGCAGGATGATTGTCGTGCGCATAAACGATCGCGGCCCTTATGGCAACGATCGCGTGATTTCACTTTCACGTGCAGCAGCTGACCGTCTGAATACCTCCAACAACACCAAAGTGCGTATCGACCCGATCATCGTCGCCCAGGATGGTTCATTGTCCGGTCCGGGTATGGCGTGTACGACAGTCGCAAAGCAAACCTATGCCCTGCCCGCGCGTCCTGATTTAAGCGGTGGCGGTAATATGGGAAGTATGCCTTCGCCATCGGATGCGGGTCAGCCGCAAGGCGATATTCGTCCGATCAGCAATTCCACGCTGAAAAGCGATGATCCAACCGGTGCGCCAGTGAACAGCGGTGGATTCCTCGGTGCGCCAACCACCCTCGCCGCAGGCGTGCTGGAAGGTAGCGAGCCGACTCCGGCTTCGCAACCGACCATCACCGCACCGGCAACACCAACCGCACCAGCAGCAACACCAGCCGCCGTCGCGGCACCTGCTCCAGCGGCAGTAGCCAACGGACGTTACGTGGTTCAGGTTGGCGCAGTCAGCGAGCAGTCGCGTGCGCAGCAGTATCAAAAACGTTTAAGCCAGCAGTTTGGCGTTCCAGGTCGGGTGGTACAAAATGGCGCAGTCTGGCGTATCCAGATGGGGCCGTTCGCCAGCAAAGCTGAAGCCTCCACATTGCAGCAGCGTCTTCAATCCGAGGCGCAATTACAGTCCTTCATCACCGGCGTGTAATAACGTAAATCAGGTATCTGAACTGTCAGTTTCTGTAAATGACATTAACAAAGTCACGCGGAAAGTCAGATGCCTGCCCGTTTTGCATTTGCTATAGTAGGGCACTTTTTTTAATTTCATCACGGACGTCGTAGTTCAGACCATGAAGACCACTTTTTCCGCTCGTTTCGTGCAGCGTATGGCGCTCACCGCGGCTCTCTGCGCAGCTTCTCTCTCTGCTGCCCATGCCGATGACCTGAATATTAAAACCATGATCCCGGGTGTTCCGCAGATCGATGCGGAGTCATATATCCTGATTGATTACAATTCAGGCAAAGTTCTGGCAGAACAGAACGCAGACACTCGCCGCGACCCCGCCAGTCTGACCAAAATGATGACCAGCTACGTCATCGGCCAGGCGATGAAAGCCGGCAAGTTCAAAGAAACCGATCTGGTCACTGTCGGCAATGACGCCTGGGCTACTGGTAACCCGGTCTTTAAAGGTTCATCGTTGATGTTCCTGAAACCTGGAATGCAGGTTCCTGTTTCCCAGTTGATCCGTGGTATCAACCTACAATCCGGGAATGACGCATGTGTGGCAATGGCGGACTTCGCAGCCGGTAGCCAGGATGCTTTCGTCGGTCTGATGAACAGCTATGTGAACGCGCTGGGCCTGAAAAACACCCACTTCCAGACCGTTCATGGTCTCGATGCTGACGGTCAGTACAGCTCGGCTCGCGACATGGCGATGATTGGCCAGGCCCTGATTCGTGACGTGCCTAACGAATACTCTATCTATAAAGAAAAAGAGTTCACCTTTAACGGTATTCGTCAGTTAAACCGTAACGGCCTGCTGTGGGATAACAGCCTGAATGTCGACGGTATCAAAACCGGTCATACCGACAAAGCTGGCTATAACCTCGTTGCATCCGCAACCGAAGGTCAGATGCGTCTGATCTCTGCCGTCATGGGTGGCCGCACCTATAAAGGTCGCGAAACCGAAAGTAAAAAACTGCTGACCTGGGGCTTCCGTTTCTTTGAAACCGTGAATCCACTGAAAGTCGGTAAAGAGTTTGCTTCAGAACCGGCCTGGTTTGGTAACACAGATCGTGCATCGTTAGGCGTAGATAAAGATGTCTACCTGACCATTCCGCGCGGCCGCATGAAAGATCTGAAAGCAAGCTATGTGCTGAACACCACAGAACTGCATGCACCGCTGCAGAAAAACCAGGTTGTCGGCACCATCAACTTCCAGTTGGATGGCAAAACCATCGAACAGCGCCCGCTGGTAGTCCTGCAGGAAATCCCTGAAGGCAACTTCTTTGGGAAAATCATTGATTACATTAAATTAATGTTCCATCACTGGTTTGGCTAAAAATCGAACACTTGAAAGTGTGATTTACGTCCCCATATACTAGGTATCCAGATAACTCCCACACGCTGTGGGAGTTATTATTTATTGATGTAACGCCGGAGCTGACATGAAAACCAAACTTAACGAACTGCTTGAATTCCCTACTCCATTTACTTACAAAGTAATGGGGCAGGCGTTGCCTGAGCTGGTTGATCAGGTGGTTGAAGTGGTACAGCGCCATGCGCCAGGTGATTACTCTCCGACGGTAAAACCGAGCAGCAAAGGCAACTACCACTCGGTCTCAATCACTATTACTGCTACACACATTGAGCAGGTTGAAACGCTGTACGAAGAATTAGGCAATATCGATATCGTACGCATGGTACTGTAAAAACCTGTTGGTTACCCGCTGCATCCCCGCTCGGGTAACCCCTCCCTCCTGTGATATACTTTTCCCCCTCTTTTATATTCTCTACTCTATGTGAGTATCTACGGAGATGCCGTTTTGTATCAGGATAAAATTCTGGTCCGCCAGCTCGGTCTTCAACCTTACGAGCCAGTTTCTCTGGCCATGCATGAATTCACCGATACCCGCGATGAAAACAGTTATGACGAAATCTGGCTAGTAGAGCATTATCCTGTTTTTACCCAGGGTCAGGCAGGTAAAGCAGAGCACGTACTGATGCCGGGCGATATTCCGGTGATCCAGAGCGATCGTGGTGGCCAGGTGACCTACCACGGGCCGGGCCAGCAGGTCATGTATGTGCTGTTGAACCTGAAGCGTCGCAAACTTGGCGTTCGTGAACTGGTTACGCTGCTGGAACAAACCGTCGTCAATACACTTGCGGAAATCGGCATTGATGCCCACCCGCGAGCCGATGCGCCTGGCGTATACGTCGGGGAGAAGAAAATCTGCTCTTTGGGATTACGTATTCGTAGAGGATGTTCGTTTCACGGCTTAGCGCTCAACGTGGATATGGATTTGTCGCCTTTCCTGCGTATCAATCCTTGTGGTTACGCCGGAATGGAGATGGCGAAAGTATCGCAGTGGGATAGCGCAGCCACGACCGAGAGCGTTCGCCCACGCCTGCTGGCCAACATATTAGCGCTGTTGGGTAACCCACCGCACGAGTACGTTACAGACTGAAAATACGTTCATACTTTGCCACGGCAAATGTTGTGGCAAATGGCACAAAACAACAACTATTTTACATTTTGCCAGCCTGTCAGGCTGCTTTCTGGCCCGTTTCAATGATATACTGCGTATCACTAATTCAAAAATAGTTGATAAATGCAACATTCCCTTGAATTGAAACGCTTTCCTTCGTAATTCGCAACTGGAACACGCAAGCTATGAGTAAACCCATTGTGATGGAACGCGGTGTTAAATACCGCGATGCCGATAAGATGGCTCTTATCCCGGTAAAAAATGTGGCAACAGAGCGTGAAGCCCTGCTGCGTAAACCGGAATGGATGAAAATAAAACTGCCAGCGGACTCCACTCGCATCCAGGGCATCAAAGCGGCAATGCGCAAAAATGGCCTGCACTCTGTCTGCGAAGAAGCTTCCTGCCCTAACCTGGCTGAATGTTTCAATCACGGAACCGCAACCTTTATGATCCTCGGCGCAATCTGTACCCGCCGTTGCCCATTCTGCGACGTTGCCCATGGCCGTCCGGTTGCTCCGGATGCTAACGAGCCGTTAAAACTTGCTCAGACGATTGCTGACATGGCGCTGCGCTATGTCGTCATTACCTCCGTTGACCGCGACGATCTGCGTGACGGCGGCGCTCAGCACTTTGCTGACTGTATCACCGCTATTCGTGAGAAAAGCCCGTCGATTAAAATCGAAACGCTGGTGCCTGACTTCCGTGGTCGTATGGATCGCGCGTTGGATATCCTCACCGCCACGCCGCCAGACGTGTTTAACCACAACCTCGAAAACGTACCGCGTATTTATCGCAATGTACGTCCGGGGGCGGACTACAACTGGTCGCTGAAGCTTCTGGAACGTTTCAAGGAAGCGCACCCGGAGATTCCGACTAAATCAGGTCTGATGGTTGGTCTGGGCGAAACCAATGCAGAAATCATTGAGGTCATGCGTGACCTGCGCAGTCATGGCGTGACCATGCTGACGCTGGGGCAGTATTTACAGCCAAGCCGTCACCACCTGCCGGTTCAACGTTATGTAAGCCCGGATGAGTTCGATGAGATGAAAGCCGAAGCTATGGCCATGGGCTTTACCCATGCAGCCTGCGGTCCATTCGTTCGCTCTTCATACCATGCTGACATGCAGGCCAAAGGGCTGGAAGTGAAGTAATCGTGTAATACTCACTTACATATCAGCAATAAAAAAACCGGCAAATTGCCGGTTTTTTTTCATGCAGAGTATGCAGTATGAGCATCATGCTCCTGACATTACTCTTTATGAGAAAGCTTCTCAGCCTGAACGCTACCATCAGCATCTTTCTTAGCATCGGCATTATCGTCGTTCATTGCTTTCTTGAAGCCCTTGATTGCCGTTCCCAGGTCTCCACCCAGTGTACGTAACTTCTTGGTACCAAACAGCAGAACAACCAGTGCGGCAACCACCAGCAGTTTGGTAATACTAATCTCACCCATAGATACCTTCTTCACTTAAACCAGGCTGCATAAAGCGCCATATTAACCTGAGAATATTAACGGCCTTTCGACGCGCGCACACAATAGCAATCTGTAACAAGGTGAATCAAGCCTTGTTTAAAAAAACGTCATAATAATTGCGGTGGCGCAAAACGTCGGTTACTTAACACCGGAAGTTGTGCTCTGACCTGCCTTACCCGCTCTGCAGAAACCTCGGCCATAATTAGCGCAGGCGTTTCCGCCGCAGCAGCAATGGTCACACCAAAAGGGTCGATGACCCGGCTTTGGCCGATATTCTTATTACCACACTCTCCCGCCGCAATCAGGTAACACGTTGCATCTAACGCTCTTGCAGCCAAAAGTGTAGACCAGTGATGCTCTTTAAGCGATCCCCGTACCCAGGCTGCGGGTAATACGAGAATTTCCGCTCCCTGCAATGCGTGTGCCAGCGCCAGCTCAGGGAAGCGCAGATCATAACAGGTCATTAACCCTACTTTTAACCCGCCTACGTCCAGCAGCGGCGCTATGACGTCCCCTGCATCCACATTTCGTGACTCCTGAATCGAAAAGGCGTCGTAGAGATGTAATTTAGCGTAATGGGCAACTACCTGACCTGCCCGTAGCGCCACCAGCATGTTAAACGCCCGTCCAGGCACAGAGGGAACATGAATCGTCAGGATTGTCGTCATCTCGTTTTGCGCGCTTTCTCGCAACAAGCGCGTCAAAAATCCCCCTTCCAGCAATTGAGCTGATTTCACTGACAGGTCTGGGTCCAGATCGTCACGGGCCAGAAGCGCTTCCGGTAATACCAGTAACGATGCCCCCTCTCCCGCAGCCTGAGACATCAGTAAAACGCAGGTTTCTGCATTTTTTTCCCATGAAGGTCCCACGGCAAATTGCCCTGCTGCAACGAACATATTCCCTCCAGAAAACGTTGTTAGGCTCGCCAACCACGATTATTCAGCGTTACACTCATCCTATATACAATCAAATAGCAGGATTACGCAGTGTTACAACTCCTTTTAGCGGTTTTTATCGGTGGTGGTACAGGTAGTGTAGCAAGATGGATGTTGAGCATGAGGTTTAACCCGCTACATCAGGCCATTCCATTCGGTACGCTGGCAGCAAACTTACTTGGCGCATTTATCATTGGTATGGGTCTGGCATGGTTTAATCGCATGACAAACATTGATCCAATGTGGAAGGTACTGATTACAACTGGCTTTTGCGGGGGACTAACAACATTTTCCACTTTCTCGGCTGAGGTGGTGTTTTTGCTACAGGAAGGACGCTTTGGTTGGGCTATGTTGAATGTGCTGGCGAATCTGCTGGGATCATTTGCGATGACCGCCCTGGCATTCTGGCTGGTTTCGGCCTCTCCCGCACACTGAGGCGAAAAAAAACCCGCAATTAAGCGGGTTTTGAATGCTTGCTGTCGTATGCTTACAGAGCGATTACGTTTGCAGCAGAAGGGCCTTTGGCACCGTTAGTGATTTCGAACTCTACACGCTGACCTTCAGCCAGAGTTTTAAAACCATTGGTCTGGATTGCAGAGAAGTGTACGAACACGTCTTTGCTGCCATCTTCCGGAGTAATGAAACCGAATCCTTTGGACTCATTAAACCACTTAACGTTACCTTTAATCTTAGACATCAAAATTACCTTTACATGAAAAATAGACACAAATGCTGTGTCGGGTATCAGTACAACAATTGTGGTGCACTTTGTCCAGTCGAACTTTATCAAAAAGTGATAAATGTCGCGTTATTTTTCAGTTAACGCTGATATCACACTGTTTTAAAAAGACTTTTTAATAATCCACCTGACAATACAGGTAGTCCATCAAAACTGGAAACGCATCCACGCAAAGTAGACGTTACCGTTGTTGTACGTTCCCGGAATGTAGGTCATCTGGAACGTTGCCGGACCATACCCTATCGATGCCAGCGGTAACAGCACGGGTACCGGAATGTAGTTCCAGTTATCACGCGCGGTAAAACCGGCGGTAAAACCGAGACCTGTATGGAAATTTTCATCGGCCAGCGGTCGCCAGGTTTTTTCCCAGCCATAACCACCAATAGGTTCCCATTTATTGTAGGAATCCTTAAAGGCCATTATATAAAGTCCATGCCAGTTACCTTTATCATCCCAACGGGATTGACCAAATCCTGCCCCCCACGGGCGTTCATTGTAGCGATCCGTTTTTTCTTTATCGTAGGCAAAGCGTGCATGCCAGGTAATAGCCGGTATATACAAATCATAATGTTCCGGCTGCTGCCAGGTTTCACTGACGTTGTCTTTAAAAGTAGCGAACCAGCCTTTATCTTCAGCAGCGCTCTGGGGAATGAAAGCTAACTGAATAAAAAGAAATGAAAAAATGAGAAAATATCGTTTAGCGACAATCACAACTTAATTACCATCCTGGGATTTATTATTAATTGTAGCAAACCCAACCTTAATGTTAGCTTAACAAAAATGCGCAGCTAAAAAATCAGAATATTCCTCAGCATGAAATTTTTAAGATAATTAGCCCTTAATTTATTGAGCCATTTCATAGGAACTATTTTCTCTTTATTGCCAATAAATTGTTCTTTACTCCGGGAAAAGTTAAATATCATTACAATAAATTAACAATTAAGAATCAATATCACCACAAAACACACACACCGGCGCTGCACTTCACAGTTTTTTATTGTGAGATTCTTTTTTTAACCACGATGCTGAAAAAACGGCTAAGCCATCGCTTGAATCCGTATTTTTATTGATTTTAATCAGCAAGAGTTATCGGTTTATTAGGCACATTCTGTCACCACTTTTTACTTTTTTTAGTTTTTTTACTTTCTGGGCAGCAATGCGACAGGGGAAACGATGTTGACATTTATTGAACTCCTTATTGGAGTTGTGGTTATTGTGGGTGTAGCGCGCTACATCATTAAAGGTTATTCCGCGACAGGCGTACTGTTTGTTGGCGGTCTGGTTTTGTTGATTATCAGTGCGCTGATGGGGCATAAAGTGTTGCCATCCAGCGCGGCATCGACGGGCTATACGGCAACAGACATTGTTGAATATATTAAAATTTTGCTGATGAGCCGTGGTGGCGATCTCGGCATGATGATCATGATGCTGTGTGGTTTTGCCGCCTATATGACCCATATTGGCGCGAACGATATGCTCGTTAAGCTGGCATCCAAGCCCCTGCAATACATCAACTCTCCTTACCTGCTAATGATTGCCGCCTATTTTGTCGCCTGCCTGATGTCACTGGCGGTTTCTTCAGCAACCGGTCTGGGCGTTTTGCTGATGGCAACACTGTTCCCGGTCATGGTTAACGTTGGAATCAGCCGTGGCGCTGCAGCGGCTATTTGTGCCTCCCCTGCTGCAATTATTCTTTCACCAACATCCGGTGATGTGGTGCTGGCGGCAAAAGCTGCGGAAATGCCGCTGATCGATTTCGCCTTTAAAACCACGCTGCCAATTTCCATTGCCGCCATCATTGCTATGGCGATTGCCCACTTTTTCTGGCAGCGTTATCTGGATAAAAAAGAGAACATTTCTCATGAAATGTTAGATGTGGCTGAAATCACCACGACTGCCCCGTCATTTTACGCCATTCTGCCGTTTACCCCGATCGTTGGCGTCCTGATTTTTGATGGTAAATGGGGCCCGCAGCTGCACATCATTACGATTCTGGTTCTGTGCATGCTCATCGCGGCTATTCTGGAGTTCGTACGTGGGTTCAACACCCAAAAGGTTTTCTCTGGTCTGGAAGTCGCTTACCGTGGCATGGCGGATGCCTTTGCTAACGTGGTGATGTTGTTAGTCGCTGCGGGTGTTTTTGCCCAGGGTCTGAGCACAATCGGCTTTATTCAGAGTCTGATTTCTATCGCCACCTCGTTTGGTTCAGCGAGCATTATCTTGATGATGGTGCTGGTGATCCTGACTATGTTGGCGGCAATGACTACGGGTTCCGGTAACGCCCCGTTCTACGCCTTCGTTGAGATGATCCCTAAGCTGGCGCATTCTTCCGGCATTAACCCGGCTTACCTTGTTATCCCGATGCTGCAGGCGTCAAACCTTGGGCGCACCATCTCCCCGGTCTCCGGCGTGGTTGTCGCTGTAGCAGGTATGGCAAAGATTTCTCCGTTCGAAGTGGTGAAACGTACTTCGGTTCCGGTTCTGGTTGGACTGCTGGTGGTGATTATCGCAACTGAAGTGATGGTACCAGGTTCTTCTTCAGCCGTCGTTGGCGGCTGATACTCAGTGAAATTTAGGCCGGATTAGGCATCTACGCCGCATCCGGCATTTAAACCGCACCATTGCCGGATGTCGATGCTAAAGCATCTTATCCGGCCTACGTCAGAAATCAGCATTTAGCCGCCATGATAAATACGCTGCGGCCTACCCACCTTACCGTGAATAATCTCCGCAATAATCAAATGACGGCTGGCACAGTACTCCAGGTAGCGTCTGGAAGTCGTTCGGCTGATGGTAAGCGCCTGGGCGATCGTTTCCGCAGTATGGTGTACCGTCGGGTCGGCGAATAATTTCAACACTGCATTCAGTGTTAACGCATCAATCCCGGTCGGTAAATCCCCTTTCGGTTCGCCCCGCGCGTAGGCATTAAACATTTCATCAATCTGCTTTTGGCTGGCGCTGTCATTCCCCGCCAACATGCGTCGACGTTGTTGATAACGCGTCAGGGTCTGCCCCAGCCGCTCGTAGGCAATGGGTTTGACCAGGTAATCAAACGCACCGCTGCGCACGGCCTCGGAGACCGTTTCCATGTCGCTGGCCGCCGTGGTAAACACTACGCCGCCCGGATAGCGCGCCTGGGTCAGCTCATGCAGCAACGTAATTCCCTTGCCGTCCGGCAAGTAGTTATCGAGCAGTATCAGACCGGGTTTAAAACGCTCAATCATCATCCTCGCCTGCTCAAGATTACCCGCCAGCCATATCTGGCTGAAACCGGGTATATGGCGGATATATTCAGCATGCATTTCCGCCAGTAGCGTTTCATCCTCAACGATCAACAGCGTTAATGGTTCCGTCATTATTTTTTTTCACTTTCGGAAGAAATAAAGAAAATAAGGTACCGCAAGGGGAGTTATCTTCGAGCGTAATCACCCCGTCACAGCGCCTCACATAACTTGCAATCAGATACAAACCGATGCCATGTTCACCTGGTTCATCGGTACGGGTGCTCACACCCTGTTCAAATATTTTCTCACGCAATGCTTCCGGCACACCGCATCCCTGATCGGCAACTTCGATGATCACGTCATCCCCTTCATCGCTCAAATAGAGCTCTACGACCTTGTTGCCTTGCTGGGTGCGTAAGCTCGCTTCAAATGCATTATCAAGCAGATTGCCAACAATTGCTGCAAACTCTGTGCTATCCAGCCCCTCGGGGAGTTGATGCAATTGGCTCCCCGGAACGATAGTCATGGTGAGGCCCAGTTCCCGCGCGCGCTGCACCTTGCCAAACAACAGACCGGCGACCTGACGATCGGCAAACGCGCCACGCAGGCTGTCAATCAGTTGCTGTTGCGCCTGGGATTCTCCCTGCACCATGGCCAGAACCTTGTCATACTCTTTCATTTGCAGCAGGCCATTGATGGTCGACATCCAGTTCAGGTGCTCATGACGCAGCGTTCTCAGGCTCTCTACATACTGTTTGATCTGCGTTAATTGCGCATTAAGGGTAGCAATTTCATCTTTACTACGAAAACTGATGATTGCCCCAAGCAGTTCGTCACCAGAGCGAATCGCTTCACGGTTGGCGATAACGCTCAGGCCATTAAAGTTTACCATCGCATCCTGTCGTTTTTCCGCAATCTGTTGGGTGAAAAAGTCCGCTGGCTGAACCACCTCACTCACCGGTTTTCCAAGCCACTTTCGCCCAGGTGAAGACAGCCCCAGCATTTTCCTCGCACTGCGGTTTATTGCGGTGATATATCCATCAGGATCCACGGCAATCAATCCTTCATATACCGAGCTGAACAACGCTTCCTGCTGACGTACCACCCGCGCAATTTGTTTCGGTTCCATACCCAACATCTGCCGACGAATATGGGCAGCGAAAAACCAGGAGAGCAGCATAAGTACCAACAACAGCAAGATAAACACACCGGCCATCGGGAGTAAGAAATCCGATCGCCAGCTATCGATTTTGCTGATCAGATAACCAATTGAGACTACGCCAATGATTTTGCCATCGTCATCAAAGATGGGCGTTTTAGCGCGCATTGCCATCCCGATGGACCCTTTACCGGTAATAAAGTAGCTCTCTCCTTTTTCCAGCGCACCGGGTTTGGTGAACTGCATCGGGTAGCCAATCTTTTCCGGGTTCGGATGATATAGACGAATGGAGTTGGTATCCCCGATAACCACATAGTCGAAGTCAGTTCCGCTCTGCAGTTTGTCGGCAATCGTCGCCAAACGCTTGTAATCACGATGTTTAACTGCCGTGATGATACTGTCGTTAGAGGCGATGATTTTGGCCTGGTTCATTGCCATATCGCGGACATGCGTGGCCAGATAATCTTCAAAGCTGGCGGTAAAGTATTGTGCCAGGGCGGCGATGATAAAAACAGAAACGACCAAAATAAGCAGAAAGATGCGTAAAGGAAACGCCAGGCTGCGGAAAAAAGGAAACCGTGTTTTATTTTTCTGCTCAGCCATATATCTTCCTCACCCACGTTGCCCGAAACTTATTTCTCATTGTAGTTGTAATAGAAATGTTTTATTTACACGTCACGGTATAAAACAAGATCGTTGCAGATTCCCCACTTTAAATCAATTAAACAAATTAAAACCACACGCCATTTCGAGGTTAAATTAATTAAAAAACTTAAAACCATAAAACACATTAAAACCTTCTAACTTATTGTGAAATAAATCAAAAATCACCTCCAAAATACCCCTTACGATGTATGCAGCAGGGAAAAAAAGAAATACTCCGTAATAAAAAATCATTCCCTTCAATTGCAAACAAAACGTTATCAGGTTGCTAAGCAGAGCAACAAAAACAGAAACCCAGTAACAAATATAGCATCGGGGCTCTATTCACTATGTTCGGTAATAATATATTCACGCAAGTTAAACGCTCAGAAAATAAAAAGATGGCGGCTATCACGCAATTTCTGAAAGAGAATGATTTGAGCGTTGACACCACCGTCGAAGTATTTATCACCGTCACCCGTGACGACCGCTTGATTGCATGCGGCGGTATCGCTGGGAATATTATTAAGTGTGTCGCCATCTGCGAATCCGTACGGGGCGAAGGCTTAGCGTTGACGCTAGCGACCGAGTTAATCAACCTCGCCTATGAGCGCCACTGTACGCACCTCTTCATCTATACCAAAACCGAGTACGAATCGCTGTTTAAACAGTGTGGTTTTTCTACGCTGACCAGCGTTCCCGGCATTATGGTGCTGATGGAAAACAGCACCACGCGTCTGAAACGTTACGCTGAATCTCTGGCAAAACAGCGTCGTGAAGGGAAAAAAATTGGTTGTATCGTCATGAACGCCAACCCCTTCACCAACGGACATCGTTTTCTGATCCAACAGGCGGCCGCACAATGTGACTGGCTGCATCTGTTTTTGGTCAAAGAAGATACCTCACGGTTTCCGTATGAAGACCGGCTGGATCTGGTGCTTAAAGGGACAAAAGATATTCCACGTTTAACCGTGCATCGCGGTTCGGAATACATCATTTCCCGCGCCACGTTCCCGTGCTACTTCATCAAAGAGCAGAGCGTTATTAACCACTGCTACACCGAAATAGACCTGAAAATCTTCCGCCAGTACCTGGCACCGGCTCTCGGCGTTACACATCGTTTCGTCGGTACCGAGCCGTATTGCTCCGTCACCTCCCAGTACAACAACGATATGCGCTACTGGCTGGAGACCCCAACGCTTCCCGCCCCACCGATTGAACTGGTGGAAATTGAGCGGCTGTGCTTCCAGGAGATGCCGATTTCCGCCTCCTGGGTGCGCAAGCTGCTGGTTAAAAAAGATCTCACGGCTATCGCATCCCTGGTCCCTGACGCCACGCTGCACTATCTGCAAAGCATGGTTGAACGAGCCTCATCGGGTGCGGCAGTCCGCCAAAATACCCCCGCATTAGCAACAGGTGAAAAATGAAAATAAACCAGGCAGCCGTCGCAGGCACACTCGAGTCCGGTGATGTGATGATTCGCATCGCCCCACTCGATTCGCAGGATATTGACCTGCAGGTTAACAGTAGCGTCGAAAAACAGTTCGGTGATGCCATTCGGACCACCATCCTGGACGTTCTGTCCCGCTACAACGTACGCGGCGTGCAATTAAATGTTGATGATAAAGGCGCACTGGACTGCATTTTACGTGCGCGACTGGAAGCACTACTGGCCCGCGCTGGCGGTATTCCGGCACTGCCATGGGAGGATTGCCAGTGATTTCCGCATCTTTGCAACAACGTAAAACCCGTACTCGCCGCAGCATGTTGTTCGTACCGGGTGCCAATGCCGCCATGGTCAGCAACTCGTTCATCTACCCGGCAGATGCACTGATGTTCGACCTGGAAGACTCCGTCGCGTTGCGTGAAAAAGATACCGCTCGCCGCATGGTGTACCACGCGCTGCAGCATCCGCTGTATCACGACGTTGAAACTATCGTGCGTGTAAACGCCCTCGACTCCGAATGGGGCATCAACGACCTTGAAGCCGTGGTACGCGGCGGTGCTGACATCGTACGTTTACCGAAGACCGATACCGCGCAGGATGTCATCGACATCGAAAGTGAAATTCTGCGCATCGAGAACGCCTGTGGCCGTGAACCCGGCAGCACCGGCCTGTTAGCCGCCATTGAGTCGCCGTTAGGCATTACCCGTGCGGTAGAAATTGCCCACGCTTCCGAGCGCCTGATCGGTATTGCTCTGGGTGCTGAAGATTATGTGCGTAACCTGCGCACTGAACGCTCGCCGGAGGGTACTGAACTGCTGTTTGCCCGCTGCTCTATTTTGCAGGCTGCACGTTCTGCCGGTATTCAGGCGTTCGACACCGTGTATTCCGATGCCAACAACGAAGCAGGTTTCCTGCACGAAGCCGCACACATCAAGCAGTTGGGTTTTGACGGCAAGTCGCTCATCAACCCGCGCCAGATCGAACTCCTGCATAACCTGTACGCTCCGACGCGCAAAGAGTTGGCTCACGCCCGTTTGGTCGTAGAAGCCGCTGAAGCCGCTGCCCGCGAAGGTCGTGGAGTGGTTTCCCTGAACGGCAAAATGGTCGACAGCCCGGTTATCGAGCGCGCCCTTCTGGTTATCTCCCGTGCAGAACTTTCCGGCATTCGCGAAGAATAAGGCAAAAAAATGACGCAGAAAATCGAACAGTCTCAACGCCAGGATCGCGTGGCGACCTGGAGCCGTCATGCAGAAAGTGAGCTTTCCGCTTATCAGAGCACCGCAAAAGTAGAACTACAGGCGCAAAAACCGCGCGACAAAAAGCTGTGCGCTAACCTGGAAGACGCCATTCGTCGTTCGGGTTTACAGGATGGCATGACCATCTCTTTCCACCACGCTTTTCGCGGTGGCGATCTGACCATTAATCTGGTGATGGATGCCATCGCCAGTATGGGCTTTAAAAATCTGACGCTGGCCTCCAGCTCTCTGAGCGATTGCCATGCTCCGCTGGTTGAGCACATCCGTCAGGGCGTGGTCAGCCGTATTTATACCTCCGGGTTGCGTGGCCCGCTGGCGGAAGAGATCTCCCGTGGCCTGCTGGCCGAACCGGTACAGATTCACTCCCACGGTGGACGTGTACACTTGGTACAAAGCGGCGAACTCAGCATTGATGTGGCGTTCCTCGGCGTACCGTCCTGCGACCAGTTTGGTAACGCCAACGGTTATACCGGTAAAGCATGCTGCGGCTCACTGGGCTATGCCCGCGTAGACGCGGAAAACGCGAAACAGGTTGTCCTGCTGACTGAACAACTGCTGACCTATCCACATAACCCGGCCAGCATTACACAGGATCAGGTAGATCTGATCGTGCAGATCGATCAGGTCGGCGATGCGGACAAAATCGGTGCTGATGCGACCCGCATGACCACTAACCCGCGTGAACTGTTAATCGCCCGTAGCGCGGCAGAGGTCATTGCTAACTCCGGCTACTTCAATGAAGGCTTCTCACTGCAGACAGGCACCGGCGGCGCTTCTCTGGCCGTGACGCGTTTCCTGGAAGACAAAATGCGCAGCCGCGATATCCGTGCTGACTTCGCGCTGGGCGGCATCACCGCCACCATCGTGGATCTGCATGAAAAAGGCCTGATTCGCAAACTGCTGGACGTGCAGAGCTTCGACCGTAACGCGGCTGAGTCCTTGGCCCGCAACCCAAACCACATTGAAATCAGTGCAAACCAGTATGCCAACTGGGGTTCAAAAGGCGCATCCGTTGACCGTCTGGATGTGGTGGTACTGAGCGCATTAGAAGTAGACACCAACTTCAATGTGAACGTACTGACCGGTTCTGACGGCGTACTGCGAGGCGCATCCGGCGGACACTGTGATACGGCTGTGGCCGCAGCGCTTTCCATCATCGTCGCACCGCTGGTTCGCGGACGCATCCCGACGCTGGTTGATAACGTGCTGACCTGCGTAACCCCTGGCTCCAGCGTTGACATTCTGGTCACTGACCACGGTATCGCCGTCAACCCTGCACGTCCGGAACTGGCAGAACGACTGAAAGAAGCCGGTATGAAAGTGGTGTCCATTGAATGGCTGCGCGAACGTGCACAGCAACTCACCGGTCAGCCACGCGCTATCGAATTCACTGACCGCGTGATTGCCGTTGTGCGTTATCGCGACGGTTCAGTGATTGACGTTGTGCATCAGGTGAAGGAATAAGCCATGCACCTGCTCCCTGAACTCGCCACCCAACACGCGGTTTCGATTCCCGAGCTGCTCGCCAGCCGCGATAAGAGACAAGCAAGGCAACAGGACTGGCTGACACGCCACTCTGCGCCACTGGTCTCGTTCACCGTGGTTGCACCGGGTCCGATTAAAGACAGCGCATTAACCCGTCGCATCTTTAATCACGGCGTAACCGCCTTGCTCGCGCTGGCGGAACAATCTGCCTCGATTGTCAGGGAGCAAACAGCGCTGGTTTCTGCCAGCGGTCCAGAAGGTCTTTTGTCTATTGAGGCTCCGGCCCACGACCTCAAGCTCGCCACGATTGAACTTGAGCATTCACACCCGCTGGGACGGCTATGGGACATCGATGTCCTGACCCCTGAAGGGGAAATTCTGTCCCGGCATCATTTCGCACTCCCTGCCCGCCGCTGTCTGCTGTGCGAGCAAAGTGCTGCCGACTGTGCGCGGGGTAAAACCCACGCACTTTCCGACTTACTCACTCAGATGGAGGCACTGCTGCATGATGCCGATTCCCGCAACATCAACCAATAATGCAGTCCTTCCTCTGGATCTGCCTGATGCTTACGCAACGCTCGCGTGGCGCGCCATGCTGACTGAAGTCAACCTGTCACCCAAACCCGGTCTGGTAGATCGTATTAACAACGGCGCGCATAAAGATATGGCGCTGGAAGATTTTCATCGCAGCGCCGAGGCTATTCAGGCCTGGCTGCCACGTTTTATTGAATATGGGGCGTTTAGCGCACAGCTGTCGCCTGAGGATGTATTGAAAGGACTGCGCCCGCTGGGCATGGCCTGCGAAGCTGATATGTTTCGCGCCACCGCAGGGGTGAATACCCACAAAGGCAGCATCTTTTCTCTGGGCCTGCTGTGCGCCGCCATTGGCCGCCTGCACCAGCTCCAACTAACTGTTACCGCTGAAACCATTTGCTCTACGGCAGCAACATTTTGCCGTGGTCTGACCGAGCGCGAACTGCGCCAGAACAATCAACAACTCACGGCAGGCCAACGTCTTTATCAGCAACTGGGATTAACCGGCGCACGGGGCGAAGCCGAAGCGGGATACCCGCTAGTCATCCAGCATGCCCTGCCGCACTACCGCGCACTGCTGACTCAGGGCCGCGACCCTGAACTGGCGTTACTCGACACTTTATTGCTGCTGATGTCTATCAACGGCGACACCAACGTGGCTTCACGTGGCGGCGCAGAAGGTCTGCGTTGGCTACAGCAGCAGGCCACCGCCCTGATGCAGCAAGGGGGGATTCGTACCCCTGCCGATCTCGAATACCTACACCAGTTCGACCAACAGTGCATTGAACGCAACCTCAGTCCCGGAGGCTGCGCCGATCTGCTGATCGTCACCTGGTTCTTAGCTCAGATTTCACAAGTTCATCATTATCACAATTAAAGATCCTTTCCGGAGAATCACACACATGTCTTTAGCAAAAGATAAAATATGGAAGTTACTGGCCCCATTGGTCGTAATGGGCGTCATGTTTCTTATCCCCGTCCCTGATGGAATGCCTCCACAGGCCTGGCACTACTTTGCCGTGTTTGTGGCGATGATCGTCGGTATGATCCTGGAGCCAATTCCGGCAACAGCGATCAGCTTTATCGCCGTAACGATCTGCGTTATCGGCAGCAACTATCTGCTGTTTGATGCTTCAGAACTGGCCGACCCGGCATTTAAAGCGGGTAAGCAAGCGCTGAAATGGGGTCTGGCGGGCTTCTCCAGCACCACCGTGTGGTTGGTGTTTGGTGCGTTTATCTTCGCACTGGGTTATGAAGTCACCGGTCTGGGTCGTCGTATCGCGCTGTTCCTGGTGAAATTCATGGGTAAACGCACCCTGACGCTGGGCTATGCGATTGTTATCATCGACATTCTGCTGGCGCCGTTTACACCGTCTAACACAGCGCGTACCGGCGGTACCGTATTCCCGGTTATCAAAAACCTGCCACCGCTGTTTAAATCATTCCCGAACGATCCTTCCGCGCGCCGTATCGGCGGATACCTGATGTGGATGATGGTAATCAGTACCAGCCTGAGCTCCTCTATGTTCGTGACCGGTGCTGCGCCAAACGTACTGGGTCTGGAATTCGTCAACAAAATTGCCGGTATTCAAATCAGCTGGCTGCAATGGTTCCTCAGCTTCCTGCCGGTTGGTATTATTTTGCTGATCGTTGCTCCGTGGTTGTCATACGTTCTGTACAAACCAGAGGTCACTCACAGTGCTGAAGTTGCCGCATGGGCCGGTGATGAACTGAAAGGCATGGGTAAACTGACCCGTAAAGAGATAACGCTGATCGGTCTGGTTCTGCTCAGCCTGGGCCTGTGGGTCTTCGGTGGTAAACTGATTGATGCAACCGCAGTGGGTTTGCTTGCTGTCTCCCTGATGCTGGCGCTGCATGTGGTACCGTGGAAAGACATTACCCGCTATAACAGCGCATGGAACACCCTGGTTAACCTCGCCACGCTGGTCGTTATGGCGAATGGTTTAACCCGTTCAGGCTTCATCGACTGGTTCGCCAACACCATGAGCACGCACCTGGAAGGCTTCTCGCCTAACGCGACCGTAATCGTGCTGGTGCTGGTGTTCTACTTTGCTCACTACCTGTTTGCCAGCCTTTCTGCACACACTGCCACCATGCTGCCGGTTATTCTGGCTGTCGGTAAAGGTATCCCGGGCGTGCCGATGGAACACCTGTGTATCCTGCTGGTACTGTCCATCGGTATCATGGGCTGTCTGACTCCATATGCAACAGGCCCTGGCGTTATCATCTACGGCTGTGGTTATGTGAAGTCCAAAGACTACTGGCGTCTGGGTGCTATCTTCGGCGTTATCTACATCTCTATGCTTCTGCTGGTCGGCTGGCCGATTCTGGCGATGTGGAGCTAATCATTTCGGTTCACACCTGATGAAAATGATGCCAGTCAGCTAAACCTGACTGGCATTTTTTATGATTAAATAGATGATATTCAGAATTTATATAAGTATCCGAAATCATCATGACATCAACATGGCGTTATTCTTCATTACTGGCAGCGCTTCTGCTGCCTGTTTCTGCAGCTCAGGCCGATGAACTTCAGGCAAAACAATACACTGATTTTGACAGCTACGTGCTGGCCCTCTCCTGGCAAACCGGATTTTGTCAGAGCCAACACGAGCGTAATCGTCAGGAGCCTGACGAATGTCGTTTACAAAAAGAGAGCGCAGACAAAGCGGATTTCCTGACCGTTCACGGTTTATGGCCCAGCCTGCCTAAATCCATTGCCGCCCGTGGAGTCGACAACCGCCGCTGGATGCGTTTTGGCTGCGCGACTCGCCCTATTCCCAACCTGCCTGAAGCACGTGCCAGCCGTAAATGCGCGGCCCCCGAAACCGGGCTGTCGCTGGAAAGCGCAGCAAAACTCAGCGCCGTAATGCCCGGCGTTGGAGGGAGATCCTGTCTGGAACGTTACGAGTATGCCAAACATGGCGCGTGTTTCGGTTTTGATCCCGACGCGTACTTTGGCACGATGGTACGGCTGAATAATGAGGTTAAGAACAGCGAGGTGGGCAAATTCCTGGCGGAAAACTACGGCAAAACTGTCAGCCGTAACGCATTTGACGCCGCAGTTGCCAAAAGCTGGGGCAAAGAGAACGTCAAAGCTGTGAAGCTAAGCTGCCACGGCAATCCGGCGTATCTCACTGAGATCCAGTTATCCCTGAAAGCCGACAACATCAACCAGACGTTATCTGCACAGTCATTCTTACCGCAACCGCATCCAGGTAGCTGCGGTAAACAGTTTATTATCGACAAAGTGGGATATTGAAACTTGCGACCGACGCTGCAAGCTGGCGTCGGTCCGTAAGCTTAGCGTTTTGCTCGGGCGTCCGGGCGAACTAAATCAAAACGGTGTGTTTCACTGATCGAATAATATGCCGTTGGCCCACCTGCGCGCAGTACCGGCTTCGCTTTCGCCGTCTGATAGATGCCGTCCTCCAGGAGCGTTTCATCGATGTGGATGCCCACCACTTCCCCCAATACCAGCCAGGTATCAACCGGTGAGCCATCAGCGGTAGTCAGTTGCAGGCTTTGCGATAAGCGACACTCAAAATTGACCGGGCTTTGCGCCACGCGCGGCACGTTGACTATCCGGCTATCTGCCTTGCTAAGCCCGGCGGCAAAAAACTCGTCCTCACCGTGCGGCAAGCTGGCTGACGTTTCGTTCATCGCAGTGGCCAGCTCAAGAGTCGTCAGGTTCCAGACAAATTCACCGGTTTCAATAATATTCTGCACGCTGTCTTTCCAGCCGCTGCTGGCGAAACCGATAATCGGCGGATGATAGTTAAAACAGTTAAAGAAACTGTATGGTGCCAGATTGTGCCGACCATTGCCGTCACGCGACGCAATCCAACCAATAGGGCGCGGTCCAATGATGGCATTTAGCGGGTCATGCGGTAAGCCGTGTCCCTGTGACGGTTGATAGAAATACATAGCGTTCCCTGTTGAAGTTAACGTCAGCGCAGCACAAATTATGCTTCGCTCATCCCCCTGGAAAAAGAAGATCAGCGTAGAACAATCTGCCAACGATTACGACTGAATAAAGTTGAGCAGGTCACCGTTGATCTGTTGTTTATGGGTGGTGCAAATGCCATGCGAGCCGCCGACATATACCTTCAACTGCGAATCAGGCAGTATTTCCGCCGCAACCTTTCCGCAGGTTTCAAACGGGACAATCTGATCGTCATCACCGTGGATCACCAGCGTCGGGATGGTCATCTTTTTGAGGTCCTCACGCAGATCTGTTTCCGAAAACGCGTGGATACAGTCGTACAACGCTTTGATGGAACCTTGTAAACCCTGTTCAACAAAACTTTCCCTGACGGCTTTCGACTCTTTTGCGCCAGGACGGTTGTAGCCATAGAATGCAGCGGTCAATTCATAGAAAAAGGCGGCGCGATCGTTCACAACCCCCTCACGGATGCCATCGAATACCTCTTTCGGCACGCCATTTGGATTAAAGTCAGTCTTGATCATGATGGGCGTCACCGCGCCAATTAACACCGCTTTTGCCACCCGCTGCGTCCCATGCCGGCCAATATACCGCGCCACTTCCCCACCGCCGGTAGAGTGTCCGACATGGACGGCATCTTTAAGATTGAGATGCGCGGTAAGTTCAGCCAGATCGTCAGCATACTGATCCATATTGTGACCATCCCAGGGTTGGGCCGAACGCCCATGCCCACGCCTGTCATGGGCGATCACACGAAATCCTTTCGACCCGAGGAACAACATCTGATCCTCAAACGCATCTGCCGTCAGCGGCCAACCATGACTGAAGACAATGGGCTGTCCACTTCCCCAATCTTTAAAATGCAAATAGCTGCCGTCTTTCAAGGTAAGTTTGTCGTACTGGCTCATGAGATCTCCTGTCGCGGAACACTGAGTTGTTTGACGCGCCCGCAGCGAGCGCTTAAAAAGCATAATGCAAATTGGAGAACGATCACGTTTTTCGGCTAAAATCACACCATACGCGTAATGCTTGTCAGTTAAGCATTATAGGGAACATGTGATCCCGGCTCAGGGTTCCGTTCACCTCAGCGGTATCACTTCTCTGAAGCACTGATACCCGTGAACGAGCAAGGGAGGCTCACCGCCGCCTCCCTTGCAACCCAGGCTCCCGGCGGGATTGTTAAGGGTACGGCGATAGTACCCTTAACACGTTCACAGGTAGGATGGTTTCAGAGAAGTGAATAACATAAGGTGAACGTAGCAATGCGACGGAGGCAACAGATTTATTACCTTAGGTTCGTTAACTGACTGACATTACACCATACGCGACAATATTGATGATTTGCCTGAATGTGAACTAAATCACTTCAAACATGGGGTAAGTCTCAGTATCATCATAAAAGCTAAACCCTTGCCGCCTGACGGTGAGGGTTTTCTTTTGGGATTATTTACCTGCGCACCCGCAGTATCGACGACATGGAGTAATAAATGTCCAGACCAACTATCATCATTAACGACCTCGATGCGGAACGCATTGACCGCCTGTTGGAGCAACCTGCGTTTGCTGGTTTACCGATTGCCGACGCCCTTAACGCCGAGCTGGATCGTGCCCAAATGTGTTCTCCAGAAACCATGCCGCACGATGTCGTGACCATGAACAGCCGCGTGAAATTCCGCAATCTGAGTGATGGCGAAGTCCGTGTGCGTACCCTGGTGTATCCGGCCACTATGACTGACAGCAGCACACAGCTTTCGGTAATGGCACCTGTCGGCGCTGCACTTTTGGGGCTGCGCGTTGGTGATACCATTCACTGGGAACTGCCAGGCGGGACCTCAACGCACCTCGAAGTTATTGAGCTTGAGTACCAGCCTGAAGCTGCAGGCGACTACCTGCGCTAACTCTGTCTTATCAAAGCCACTCGCTTTATCTTACAGAGGATGCATCCGCATCCTCTTTCCGGTTAGATCTCCCTGCTCCTCGCTTTCTTTCCTGTTCGCAAAACATAAATCTGTGTCGTGACTGACAGAATCATTTTTAATACTATGCTGTTATGTGTTCATGTAATGACAAGGAGAATGTTTATGTACAACACAATCATAATGCCTGTTGATGTATTCGAAATGGAACTGAGCGACAAGGCTATTCGCCATGCAGAATTTCTGGCCCAGGATAAAGGGGTTATCCATCTGCTGCATGTGCTGCCAGGCTCAGCGAGCTTAAGCCTGCACCGCTTTGCGGCCGATGTCCGTCGTTTTGAAGAGCATCTGCAACACGAAGCGGAAACCCGTCTGCAAACGATGGTCGGTCACTTCAGCATCGATCCTTCCCGTATTAAGCAACACGTCCGCTTTGGCAGTGTCCGTGATGTGGTCAACGAGTTGGGTGAAGAGTTGAATGCAGATGTCGTTGTCATTGGGTCGCGTAACCCATCAATCAGCACCCATCTGCTCGGCTCAAACGCTTCCAGCGTTGTCCGCCACGCGACTTTGCCAGTGCTGGTTGTTCGTTAACAGCCACTGATTCGCTAAAGAAAACCCCTGTCAGGTTAACGCCTGACAGGGGTTTTTATTACCTCACGATCAATACAAATGACCGATATTCACGATAGTGCTGATCGTATCGCCAAAGAACGTCAGACGACTCAGGAATATGCCAACAAACAGCAGGACAAAAAGCGCTTTTGCGCGACGCTCTCCCTGACGGCTTAACACAAAGGCCACCGCCAGACACACCAGACTAGCCAGATAAAGCGGCGACGTCAGCCAGACATGCGCCGTCATCTGCATAATGGTGCCGCCGCTTAGCCAGATAATGGGCGCGGCGATCATGACCGCCATACACACAACAATCCCCTGGCGTAATGCGGCAACGGCAGGTGCAAGGTTAAGCAGTGGAATCGCCGCACACCCCATCACCCACACCGTGATAAAGAACAACAGCATTGTCAGACCGTTGGCGATCGCCACCATTGCCGGGGCAGCATAGGTCATCCCCTGCACCGCCACCAGCGCGATACCGAGAACAGAGGCCAGAACAGCTGGCGCTTTGTGCCCTTTTGCCAAAAACGTCACCCCGACCGCCGCACCGTATAAGGTGGCGCCAAGAATTTCACGGCTCAGCCAGGCGTGCTGCAGGTTAATCAGGGCATCGTAGGCGCGATCCGGATGCGCAAGGTGCAGGATCGCTGCCACGGACGCCGCCGCCAGAACCAGTCCACTTACCAGCCAGTACAGGCGCTTGCTTTCCAGTTTTCCTTGCAGCACACGCAGCGTCAGAATGAGCGTGATCCCAACCGACATCTGGCTCAATACGGTAAAAATGACCAGCGGAAGTTCATACTTTTCCATTACTTACCCTCCGACTGCTTCGGCTGACGCGCAAGGATAAAACGCGTGCCAGGATTAAGCTGCGGCATACGCGGGAATCCTGGCGGATACTGTACGGCATTATCAGGTATAGGATCGGCATCCAGATCGATAAGCGTCAGCGCACCTACCGGACAGGCATTTACACACGCCGGTTGCATACCAACGTCAAGACGTTCGTAGCACATGCTGCATTTTTCCGCCTTTTTCGTCTCTTCATTAAAGCGCGGCGCACCATATGGACAGTTGCGGATACAGTTTTTACATCCAATACAGCGCTCCGGGTTATGCACCACGACACCATCTTCACGTTTGGTGTACGCCTCTACCGGACACGCCGCCAAACAGGCCGGGTTTTCGCAGTGGTTACAGGCCAGCGAATAGAACGCCCGCTCTTCATGCGGATAAATTTCTTTATCCAGCGGATAGACATAGCGCCAGAAACGTTCAGGTTCCAACTGGTTAAAACTCTTACACGCCATTGCACAGCCACGGCAGCCGATGCATTTATCGCTATTAACTAAAAACGCGCGTCTCATGCCGCTGCTCCTTCATTTCCTGACAAAGTAATATCTACAAATTGACTGTGAATAGCCGCGCCTGGCGCGCCGGTCGCCATTTTCCCCATATCGGCTGGCGTATCTTTCACCACATTCTGTACGTTGTAACTAAGCTTATTAAACCAGGATTCATACATCACCAGGAAATCTTCCGGCACATTGGTGGTGATTTTGGCACGCAGCTCAACATGACCCGCCTCGTTGAAGACTTTGACATGAGCGCCCTCAGTGATCCCCTTTTTCTGTGCGGCAGACGGGTGGATGTAAACAAAGGGTTCTGGCCAGAAAACCTGCATCCAGTCCAGATTGACAAACTGCGAGTGCAGGCCGTACTGAAGATGAGGTGTGAACAGATGGAACGGTAATGCCCCCTGCGCACCCGCTTTGTATTCCGGCAATGCCGTATGACCATTTTCTGCACAGCGTTCTGATTTGAATTCGTACTTGCCCGATGGCGTTTTGAATTTACGATCGTACCAGGCTGCGGTACTGACCATTTTTGCTTTGCGCGGTCCTTCCAGCAGGTCATCCCAACCCGCAATGCCAAACTGTTTGCCCATCCCCTCGTTGAATTCCTGATCCAACCAGCGTTTGGCATCAAACTCCTGCGGGAAAGTACATGAACCAGCTTCCAGTTTATTGATGGTTTTGGACAGCAGCGCCGCTATTTCCGGATCGCTCTTGCACTCATACAGCGGTTTAATAGCCGGCTCATTGACGGACAACCAGTAGTGCCAATAGGACGAAGAGACATCCCATTGTTCAAAGGTTGTCGTGACAGGCAGCACGATATCCGCATGCTGGACGGTTTCGTTGAAGAACTGGTCGACACAAACCACCATTTCCAGTTTCTCAAACGCTTTAATCATCTTGTTGCGGTCAAAATCCTGAGCAAACGGATTTTTAGAGGCTACCCACAGCATTCTTACCGGCGGCTCACTGGCGTCGAGGATCCCTTGCGCCGTCTGGTTGATATTCAGCGCACGATCGGAAAATTCGCTCTTCTCTCCGCTATCGCTGACAAACTCGCCTACCGGACCACCTGCACCTTTCATGCCGACAGAACCGGCAGGCGGCTTTTGCATCATTCCATGGTAGTTATAGCCCCATGTCTGCAAATGGCCGTAGCGAGCGCCACCGCCTTCAATGCCGATATTGCCGGTCATTGCCACAAAAGCATCGATCGCACGGACGTTCGCGCCGCCGTTGACATGGCGCTGCATACCGTAGCCAATCCACACGGTGGCAGGATTAACGGCGGTAAATTCTTCCGCCAATTGACGAATAACATCAGCGGAAAGACCACAGATCTCAGCGGCCCACTCAACGGTCACACTGTTGCGCAGATAGGCTTCGAATTCCGGGTATCCGTGGGAATAGTTATTGACGAAATACTGATCAACCAGACCTTTATCCACCAGATGACGCGCCATACCCAGCGCCAGAGCGCCATCTGAGCCTGGACGGACACGCAAGTAGAGATCGGCTTTCGTGGCAGTCTGGGTTAACAGCGGATCGATAACGACCACTTTTGCGCCTTTTTCCCGTGCCTGATAAACATATTTCATGGTGTGCATTGAACACCAGGCAGGGTTAGCCCCCCAGATAATGATGTATTTGGCTTTCACCATATCTTCCGGGTCGTTACACCACATGTCGCCCATGTCGTAGTTTTGCGCGTCAATACCGGCTGGCCAGCACGGCGTTCCGGCAAACCGCGTGGTGTAACCCAGCGAAGACATCATCCCTTCAACGGCATAACCCATCACGCCGAGGTTGCCTGAGTATTTTGACAGCGCCAGACCCAGCATTGAGCCGTCTTTCTTTTTGATTTCCAGCATCTTGGTCGCAATACGCTGCATGGCGTCTTCCCAAGATATACGACGCCAGTTCCCGCTGCCGCGAACATCCTGAACCATCGGATATTTAATGCGGTCCGGGCTGTATACCCGACGCGGGTAGCTCAGTCCCTTCACACACGGCGTGCCATGCGTAAACGTTGACTCAGGCGCACCCTCCACAAAGGTGATGACGTCATCCTTCACCCAGGTTTTCAGGCTACAAGTGTCATAGCAGTTACGCGGACAGGCGTTACGATAGATTTTGTAGGTTTTGGGGTTAAATGGAATGGGCGGTTGCGCCAATGCACAGCGTGAAGTCAGCAATCCCCCAGGCAGGGCTGCGACCGTGCCAAGGGCAATCAACCCTTTCAAAAATGAACGTCTGTTCAGAACTCCCGGTTCATTACTCATACTGATACTCTCGTTTTTAATTCATCAAGCCAAGAAGACAATCTTCCAGCTACGTTTTTCAACGTGGCGGTTTGTGCATTTATATTTATTTTTTCTATATACTCGGGCACCCACACCGCGACATACTCAGATGCATATCGAGTAAGGGTCACCTGGTATTCTGACGATGCTCTGGAATTAGCTGATAATAAAACCGCCAATTCCAATACACAGGAAATATGATCATCCGGAATATTATTCACGACACTTATAGATAACCCTATATTTGCCATGAATTCCCGAATGCTAAGGGTTGATTTACCCATTACAAGGGCATCTTCTTCAAGATAAACCGAAGCAAACGGCGCGGCCTTTAGCTTCTGCGGTCCGACAAACAGCGCATTGAAGTCGTACTCCGCTTCCAGCCACTCCTGCTCTGTTAGCGCCGAGGCATTTGTATCTAAAGCTGAATAAGCCGCTTTCAGCGTGCAACTATCGTGAGAGATAAAAAAATCACGTAACAATAACCCTGTCGATTCAAAGATCGTCAGGGTTTCATATATTTCACCCATGAATTAACCAACCATTTATTCACACAACAAATGAAAAAATAATGCAGGTTAATATAATAAAGATAACGCCCTCTCTTTCTTTGATAAAAATAATGATCAGGCTAATTAAGTGAATGTTTTATACGGTTTATTGTTTCAAGAATTGACAATTTGAGTATATGGAAATAAAAAACCGCCAGCGGATGACTGGCGGTTTTGACATTGCAGGTGAGTCTTACTTTTTTTATGCTACTGTCGTGCGAATCAGATAATCAAACGAACTCAACGAGGCCTTCGCGCCTTCACCGGTCGCGATGATAATCTGCTTATACGGTACGGTGGTGCAGTCACCGGCAGCGAAAACACCTTTCACGCTGGTTTCGCACTTGGCATCGATGATGATTTCACCCATGCGATTACGTTCAACGGCGCCTTCCAGCCAGTTGGTGTTCGGCAGCAGACCAATCTGCACAAAGATACCGGCCAGTTCCACATTGTGAACATCCCCGCTCACGCGGTCACGATACTCCAGGCCAGTGACCTTGCTGCCATCGCCTTTCACTTCTGTCGTTTGCGCATTCAGAATGATGTCGACATTTTTCAGGCTGCGAAGCTTATTCTGCAGCACCTGGTCTGCCTTCATTTCAGGAGCAAACTCCAGCAGCGTCACATGTTCAACAATACCTGCCAGGTCGATAGCCGCTTCAACGCCGGAGTTACCGCCGCCAATTACCGCAACACGCTTACCTTTAAACAGCGGACCATCACAGTGCGGGCAATAGGTTACACCTTTGGTGCGATACTGATCTTCGCCCGGAACGTTCATGTTGCGCCATTTCGCGCCGGTGGCGATGATAATGCTACGTGCTTTCAGCACCGCGCCGGAGGCTGTTTCAATCTGATGCAAACCGCCTTCCTGCGCTGCCGGGATCAGTTTGCTTGCGCTCTGACTGTCGATCACATCGACATCATAATCATCAACGTGTGCTTTCAGCGCACCTGCCAGTTTCTGACCTTCAGTTTTCGGTACTGAGATGTAGTTTTCAATATCAACGGTATCAAGAACCTGACCGCCAAAACGTTCGCCCATCAGACCGGTGCGAATGCCTTTACGTGCAGAGTACACCGCTGCCGCCGCCCCCGCAGGACCAGAACCGACAATCAACACGTCATAAGCATCGCGCTTATTCAGTTCTTCAGCCGCACGTTTTTCTGCGCCGGTATCCACTTTCGCCACGATCTCAGTCAGCGTCATACGACCCTGGCCGAACTCTTTACCGTTCATAAATACCGCCGGAACGCCCATCACGTTACGATCGGTGATTTCGTTCTGGAATGTACCGCCGTCAATCGCCGTATGTTTGATACGTGGGTTCAGTACCGACATCAGGTTCAACGCCTGCACCACGTCCGGGCAGTTGTGGCAGGAAAGCGAATAATAGGTTTCAAATTCAAAATCACCGTCGAGATCGCGGATCTGCTCCAGCAACGCCTGCGCCTCTTTTGACGGATGACCGCCGGTCCACAGCAGAGCCAGCACCAGAGAGGTAAACTCATGACCCAGCGGAGAACCGGCAAAACGCGGTCCCTGGTGAGAACCGGGGTTGGTAATCAGGAACGATGGCTTACGCACCGCCAGAGTATTGTCTTCTTTAAAGGTGACTTTTTCTGACAGTTCAGCAATTTCAGTCAGCAGTTCCTTGATTTCTGCCGATTTAGCGCTGTCATCCAGCGTAGCAATCAGCTCAACAGGTTTGGTCAGTTTCTCAAGATAAGCCCTGAGCTGGGTTTTCATATTTGTGTCGAGCATTCTTCTTCCCTCTCTGAAAACATCATCATGCAAGCCGATTTTGCGGGACTGCATTAATGCAACTTGCGTCATGGTGCTGGAATAAAACAGGCGCAGATTTGCGCCTGTGGAATGCCGGATGCACTACGTTTATCCGGCCTACAAATTATGCGACTTAAATCTTACCAACCAGGTCCAGAGATGGAGCTAAGGTTGCTTCACCTTCTTTCCATTTCGCCGGGCAAACTTCACCTGGGTGAGAAGCGACATACTGAGCAGCTTTAATTTTACGCAGCAGGTCAGATGCATCACGGCCGATACCTTCAGCAGTAACTTCGATTGCCTGGATGATACCCTGCGGGTCAACAACGAAGGTTGCGCGGTCAGCCAGACCTTCATCTTCACGCATGTTGTCGAAATTACGGGTCAGGGCGCCAGTCGGGTCGCCGATCATCGCGTATTTGATTTTCGCGATGGTCTCAGAGCTGCTGTGCCATGCTTTGTGGGTGAAGTGGGTGTCAGTAGATACGGAATACACATCTACGCCCAGTTTCTGCAGTTCTTCGTAATGGTCTGCAACGTCACCCAGTTCGGTCGGGCATACGAAAGTAAAGTCAGCCGGGTAGAAGAAGAAGACGCTCCAGCGACCTTCGGTATCTTTCTCGGTTACTTCGATGAACTCACCGTTTTTGAACGCCTGGTTTTTGAAAGGTTTAATTTTGGTATTAATCAAAGACATCTGTACTTCCTCCGTGTTTTCGTTGAGAGATAAGTTAACGAAAATCTCTTAGCAGGGCTAATGCGTTTCCTTTATCAAATCAATAAGCGTTAACTAACAACTTACTCAATCGAACCTAAAAGACAAAAGTAAAAAAGGCCCCCTATGCAGGGAGCCTCATTACCCGAGCTACCCGCAGGTAACGTCAGTGCCAGCAGGGCTGGCTATGTGTTGCGCTCTACATTACCTTAACAAAGGTCGTAACAGCGATGGGGATTACATCACCCAACTCAAGAAAGGGCAATCGACGGACCGTCGATCTTACCTATGGCTGCGATAGGTTTTGCAATTAAGCCCCCTTTCCTGCTGATTTTATAAGGAAAATCAATGTTTAAACGTACCTTACTTTTAACCCTGCTCCCTGCCGTGGTGCATGCCGAAGAACTGCCTGCTCCCGTTAAAGCTATTGAGAAACAGGGCATTACCATCCTGAAGCCTTTCGATGCACCGGGTGGAATGAAAGGCTATCTGGGAAAATACCAGGACATGGGGGTCACTATCTATGTCACGCCTGACGGTAAACATGCCATCTCCGGCTACATGTATAATGAAAAAGGCGAAAACCTCAGTAATGCGCTCATAGAAAAAGAGATCTATGCCCCTGCCGGACGTGAGATGTGGCAGCGAATGGAAAAGGCGTCGTGGATTCTGGACGGGAAAAAAGAGGCACCGGTTATTGTGTACGTGTTTGCCGATCCCTTCTGTCCCTATTGTAAACAGTTCTGGCAGCAGGCGCGTCCGTGGGTAGAATCCGGTAAAGTTCAGTTGCGTACATTATTGGTTGGCGTAATTAAACCTGAAAGTCCGGCCACCGCCGCTGCAATTCTGGCAACCAAAGATCCGGCCAAAACCTGGCATGACTATGAGGCATCCGGCGGGAAAATGAAGCTGGAAATCCCGGCTTCGGTCCCTGCAGAGCAAATGAAGTTACTGAATATCAACCAAAAGTTGATGGATGATTTGGGGGCCAATGTAACGCCGGCTATCTATTACATGAGTAAAGACGATACGTTACAACAGGAAGTAGGCTTACCGGATAAAGAAAAATTAAACATTATCATGGGAAATAAATAAAAGTAACAAGATGAGTGATTGTTATCGTTCTCATATCAATCACTCATTTAAATTAACTTTCCTGCTGAAAATTACGCAACTTGTGCTATTTTAGCTAAAGTTAATTATTCATTAAGCACACAAACATAAATTTCAAGAATAACTACCCTTTAAACTATTCCACAATTGAATTTTTCAATACATTACCATCACAGGAAGGTACGCATGGCTAACCTCTATGACCTCAAAAAGTTCGATCTCAACCTGTTGATTATATTTGAATGCATATATCAACATTTGAGCATCAGTAAAGCGGCGGAAACACTGTATATTACGCCCTCTGCTGTCAGTCAGTCATTGCAGAGACTACGTACACAGTTTAATGACCCGCTGTTTATTCGCTCAGGTAAAGGAATCACCCCAACGACGGCTGGAATTAACCTACATCAGCATCTTGAGAAAAATCTCAACAGCCTGGAGCAGACAATCAACATTATGCATAACTCCAGCCTGAAGAAAAAATTTATTATTTATTGCCCGCAACTAACAACAACTATTAATATCGCGGAAGTTATTCATTTTCTCAGAGAAGACTCACATGTCGAAATTGAGCACCGTGACATACTCATCACTGCTGAAAGTGCGGAAAACCTGTTGGCTTACAGAAAGGCAGACTTAGTCATTACTACCGCTCCAGTGAGTAATCGCTCGATCATATGTTCGCCATTTAAAACCATCGAAACAGTATTAGTCTGTAACAAAAACCATCCCAGAATTAATGGAAAAACCACTCTTGAAAATATATTAAAAGAACAGTTTACGCAGCTTCTTTCTGAAGATCAGGGCATTAAAGAATACAGGCAACAAACCAAATTCTTTCTGGAAAATCGTGACATTGGTTTCCGTAGCGACTCATTAATAACGATTGCTAACATCATTTCAAATACAGATATCATTGGTTTACTACCAACAGCAATTTATGAGCAATATGCCGGCACATTTAATTTAAAAGAAATTAACACCGAGTTCCCACTACCTAAAATAAATTTATTTTTGATGTATAACAGAGCGTCACTCAACAATACTGGGTTTGACGATTTCATTAAAAAAATAGACGGCAAGCACAGCCTAAAAACTAACAAGTAGACCTTTATCAATTCATTTTGAATTTGTATGAATGAATGCGATTCAAAATAATTATGAATACATTAAAAAAGTTGCACCCAATAAAAATTAGCATATCTTATTGTCAGCATTTGTTATTATTTTGAATAATAATTCTGATATGAGTTCAATATGTCTATTTATAAAATCCCGCTTGGTCAAAACGTGCTGGAAGCCGCTCTGGAGCGCATAACCTGGACACTTGAAACCCTACCTCGTGTTTGTGTCTCCTTTTCCGGCGGGAAGGATTCAGGGCTAATGCTACATCTGACAGCCATGCTTGCACGCCAACTGCATAAAAAAATAAATGTGTTGTTTATCGATTGGGAAGCACAATTCTCCTGCACTATCGACTATGTAGGAGCTCTACGTGAACATTATGCCGATGTCATCGAACAATTTTATTGGGTGGCCTTACCGCTCACTACCCAAAATTCACTGTCACAATTTCAACCCGAATGGCAGTGTTGGGAGCCGAGTACACAATGGGTTCGCCAGCCGCCCGCAGATGCCATAACCGATCCTGAATATTTCTCCTTCTATCAACCCGGTATGACTTTTGAACAATTTGTTCGTGAGTTCGCTGACTGGTTTTCAGAGAAACGTCCAGCCGCGATGATGGTGGGCATCCGCGCCGATGAGTCATATAACCGCTTTGTTGCCATTGCCAACTCGCAAAAACAGCGCTTTGCCGATGATAAGCCGTGGACGACTGCAGCACCTGGTGGACACACCTGGTATATTTACCCGTTGTATGACTGGAAAACAGCCGATATCTGGACGTGGTTTGCAAAAACCAGAATGCCGTGTAATCCATTATACAATCTAATGTATCAGGCCGGTGTTCCCACGCGCTACATGCGTATTTGTGAGCCCTTTGGCCCGGAACAGCGTCAGGGATTATGGCTATATCATGTCATTGAACCCGAGCGCTGGGCAGCTATGTGCACCCGCGTCAGCGGTGTTAAAAGCGGGGGTATTTATGCCGGTCATGACAACCATTTTTACGGTCATCGGAAAATACTTAAACCAGAACATTTAAGCTGGCAGGAATATGCCATGCTGCTATTGAACAGCATGCCGGAGACTACCGCAGAGCATTACCGCAATAAAATCGCCGTCTATTTGCAGTGGTATAAGAAAAAAGGCATGGATAATATCCCGCAAACTCAAGAAGGCGATATTGGTTCGAAAGATATTCCTTCATGGCGACGTATCTGCAAAGTCCTGTTGAATAATGACTACTGGTGTCGGGCACTTTCATTCAGTCCAACGAAACCCAAAAACTACCAACGCTATAACGAACGTATGAAAACAAAACGCCAGGAATGGGGAATCTTATGCAACACCGACTAACTCAGGAACTCCTCGGCTTTCTTTCTGGCCTGTCAGAAGAAGAACGAATTGAAGCCATCAATGAATTCAGACGGGCGATACACAGCGTCAGTCCCTTTCGCGAGGAACCCGTAGATTGCGTACTTTGGGTTAAAAATGATCACATTTCACCCAATGACTACAACCCCAATAACGTTGCGCCGCCGGAGAAAAAGCTGCTGCTGAAGTCCCTTGAAGCAGACGGGTTTACACAGCCCATTGTGGTGGTTCACTCAACGGCAGAGGAATACGAAATTGTCGATGGTTTCCACCGCCACGAGTTAGGTAAAGCCAAAGCCTCACTGAGGCCCAGGCTTAAAGGATATCTGCCGGTTGCCTGTTTAGAACGAGAACGCCATGAGCGTATGGCGGCGACCATTCGCCACAACCGCGCCCGTGGGCGTCATCAAATCCACGCCATGTCCGAGATTGTCCGCGAGCTATCGCAACTGGGATGGAGTGAAGAAAGAATTGGCAAGGATCTCGGCATGGACAACGACGAGGTGTTACGCCTGAAGCAAATCAACGGTCTGCAAGAGTTGTTCGCCGACCGTCGATTCTCCAAAGCCTGGACGGTGAAATAGCTACAGCGACACCAGACGTTCAGCTGCTGTTAACAGCGTCGATTCTTGCTTGGCAAAACAGAGACGAATCAGTTTATGCGGGAAAGGATCGGCGCAGAACACCGACAGCGGTATCGCCGCAACGCCCACTTCAGTGGTCAGCCACTGGCAAAATTCCACGTCGTTAAGCGTGGAAACGGCGCTGTAATCGACCAGCAGAAAATACGTGCCTTCACACGGCAGAATTTCCAGTCGGCTGTCACGCAGCGCGTTCACCAACACGTCGCGTTTTTTCTGATAAAACGCAGGCAGCTCGCGATAGTGTGCAGGATCTTCTCGTAGCATATCCGCCAGGGCCAACTGAGCCGGCGTGTTGACGGAAAACGTCAGATACTGGTGTACCTTGCGCAACTCAGCGCTAATGGCGGCTGGCGCAACGCAGTAGCCAATCTTCCAGCCGGTCATATGGTAGGTCTTACCAAACGATGAAACAGCAACAGCGCGTTCCCGCAGGTCTGAATGTGCCAGCACACTGGCATGCCCTTGCCTGGCGAAACAGATATGCTCATAAACTTCGTCGCTGATGACAAAAATCTCGCGTTCTTTAATTGCTTGCCACAGCGCGTCAAAATCGGCGTGATGCCACACGGTGGCAGAAGGATTATGTGGCGTGTTCAGGATAACCAATCGGGTACGGTCGCTGAGTAAGGCACTAAAAGCCTGCCAGTCGACGCGAAAAGACGGTGGTTGCAGTGCGATACGTTTAACCACCCCGCCGGATAATTCAACCGCAGGCGCATAGCTGTCGTAGCTCGGGTCAAAACAAATCACCTCATCACCTGGGCGCGCCAGCGCAGTGATCGCGGCATACAGCGCTTCTGTGGCCCCCGCCGTGATGGTCACTTCACTATTCGCGTCGGGTTTGTAGCCGTACAGGTCTGCCGTTTTATCCGCGATGGCTTCGCGCAGCGCCTGCACGCCCGTCATCGGTGCATACTGGTTTGCACCGTGCGCGACGTGATACGCCAAACGCTCCTGCAAAAAGAGCGGACCGTCAAAATCAGGAAATCCCTGCGAGAGATTAATGGCCTGATGCTGCTGCGCCAGCGCACTCATTTGCGTGAAGATAGTAGTGCCCAGGTTAGGCAGTTTGCTTTGCGGAATCAGCGGGTTATTACTCATTATTGTTATCCCAGCGTGTGATGTTGTGGTTGAAGCCACTATAACACGATGCTAGTATTTGGCAATCAAGACGTTCAGACGTCTATATAAAAATAACCTGCCTGGACAGGACAGCCAAAGGACAACACAACATGAGTAATACCGAGATTCGCGTCGTCACCGGCCCGGCCAACTATTTTTCCCATCCCGGCAGCCTGTCGAGACTCAACGACTTTTTCACTGCCGACCAACTTTCACGCGCCGTGTGGGTTTATGGTGAGCGCGCTATCGATGCGGCCCGCCCTTATCTGCCAGAGACATTTCATCTCGCCGAGGCTAAGCGCCTGCTGTTTACGGGACATTGCAGCGAAACCGATGTTGCTCAACTGGCAAAAGAGTCGGGAGAGAATCGCAGCGTGGTGATTGGCGTGGGCGGAGGAACATTGCTCGACACCGCTAAAGCGTTGGCCCGTCGTCTGGATCTGCCGTTTGTCGGTATTCCTACGATTGCGTCGACCTGCGCTGCCTGGACGCCGCTCTCCGTCTGGTATAACGATGCAGGCCAGGCGCTGCATTTTGAAATTTTCCCTGATGCCAATTTCCTCGTTCTGGTCGAACCCGAGATCGTTCTCAATGCGCCAGAGGAATATCTACTGGCGGGGATCGGCGACACGCTGGCGAAGTGGTACGAGGCCGTCGTGCTTGCGCCTCAGCCAGAAAACCTGCCATTAACTGTTCGTCTGGGTATCGATGCCGCGCAGACGATCCGCGACGTCCTGCTGGAAAGCAGCGAGCAGGCGCTGACAGACAAACAACAAGGCTCGTTAAGCCGCGCGTTTTGCGATGTAGTGGATGCGATTATTGCCGGAGGCGGCATGGTTGGTGGTCTGGGCGAGCGCTACACCCGCGTGGCGGCGGCACATTCTGTTCACAATGGCCTGACCGTCCTCCCACAAACAGAGAAGTTTTTACATGGCACTAAAGTGGCGTACGGCATCCTGGTGCAGAGTGCGTTGTTGGGACAAGATGACGTGCTGGCGCAGTTAATTACCGCCTATCAGCGCTTCAACCTGCCAACCCGATTAGCTCAACTGGACGTGGATATCAATAATCGCGCAGAAATCGACAAAGTGATTACGCACACCCTGCGCCCGGTGGAGTCCATTCACGCCCTGCCGGTAACGTTAACGCCGGAGACACTGCGCGCAGCATTCGAAAAGGTAGAGTCGTTTACGGTATGATTAGGGTATGGGATGCCTGATAGCGGCTTCGTCTTATCAGGCCTACGACGACTAATTATAACGGCAAATGCGATGTTGTAGGCCGGATAAGCGTCAGCGCCATCCGGCAAAAAATCAACAGCACTTCGCGCCGCCTTTCCCCCCATATCGCGCATCCTGGCGCTCGCGGAAAAATTCTTCGTAGGTCATTGGCGTTTGGTCCGGATGCGTGACGCGCATATGTTCAACATAGTTGTCGTAATCCGGCACACCTATCATTAATCGGGCGGTTTGACCTAAATACTTCCCGGCTTTGGCGAGTGTTTCAAACATAGTGATTCCCTGTCGTACAAACGCCCTCCCCGTTCAGGAGAGGGCTCATTGGTTAAGAGAATATTAGTGCGCGCCTTTCGCCTGCGCCACGATCTCTTCGACATTCTCAGGCATCGGCTCGTACGGCGTCTCTTTCGAAGTTGGTTTGTCCTCTTTCAATGCTGCCAGCGCAGTTTTGATGGAGAACAGACCCAGCACCACAACGACTACCATGAAGAAGATGGTGAGACCCGCATCCAGGCGGTTGTTAAACACCAGCTGCGTCAGCTGCGACTGGGTGTACTGCGCCGGAATGTTACCACTGTCGATCATCGCCTGGAATTTGTTGGCGATAGCCAGGAAGCCGATTTTTGCATCCGGGCTAAACGCTTTCTGCCAGCCAGCGGTCAGGGTACAAATCAGCAGCCAGGCGGTTGGGACCAGTGCCACCCACGCGTAGCGCTGGCGTTTCATCTTGAACAGCACCACAGCACAGAGCATCAACGCCATACCGGCCAGCATCTGGTTAGCAATACCAAACAGCGGCCATAGGGTATTAATACCACCCAGAGGATCCACCACACCCTGGTGTAAGAAGTAACCCCAGGCCAGCACGCACAGCGCCGTCGCCAGCAGGTTCGCTGGCAGCGAATCGGTACGTTTCAGGCCCGGTGACACCACGCCCAGCAAGTCCTGCAGCATAAAGCGCGCAGCGCGTGTACCGGCATCAACCGCCGTCAAAATAAACAAAGCTTCAAACAGAATGGCGAAGTGATACCAGAACGCCACATCCATCATGCCACCCAGTGCGCCATGCAGAATGTACGCCATCCCGACGGCCAGCGTCGGCGCACCACCTGCGCGGGAGATAATGGATTGCTCACCCACTTCATTGGCGATTTGGTGCAGAGTATCTGGCGTAATAGCAAAGCCCCAACTACTGACTACCTGTGCCGCAGAAGCCACTACATCAACCGTGCCCGCAGGAGCCAGCACCGCCATCGGGCTGTTCATCGCAAAGTACACGCCCGGATCGATGATGCACGCGGAAACCAGCGCCATAATGGCGACAAAGGATTCCATCAGCATTCCGCCGTAGCCGATAAAGCAAGCCTGCCCTTCATTCGCCAGCATCTTCGGCGTGGTACCGGAGGAGATCAGCGCATGGAAGCCAGATACCGCACCACATGCAATGGTGATAAACAGGAACGGGAACAAGTTACCGGTCCAGACCGGGCCAGTACCGTCAACAAACTTGGTCAGAGCTGGCATGGTCAGCGTCGGACGCATGATCAGAATCCCTACCGCCAGACCAACAATGGTGCCGATTTTCAGGAAGGTAGAGAGGTAATCACGCGGGGCCAGCAGCAGCCACACCGGCAGCACGGCGGCGACAAAACCGTAGCCCACCAGCATCCAGGTCAGCTGTACGCCGGTAAAGTCAAAGTACGGTGCCCAGGTCGGGCTTTCCGCTACCCAGCCGCCGGAAATAATGGCAAACACCAGGAATACCAGACCGATGACCGACACTTCACCAATGCGGCCCGGGCGCAGATAGCGCAGGTAAATCCCCATAAAAATCGCCAGCGGGATAGTGAACGCTACGGTGTAAGTTCCCCACGGGCTGTGGGTCAGCGCTTTCACGACAATCATCGCCAGTACCGCGAGGATAATCACCATGATCATAAAACAGGCCACCAGCGCAATAACACCCGCCGTAGGGCCCATCTCTTCTTTCACCAGTTCGCCAAGGGAACGACCATCGCGACGGGTAGAAACAAACAGCACCATGAAGTCCTGCACCGCCCCTGCCAGTACCACCCCGGCGAGCAGCCAGATCATACCCGGCAGGTAGCCCATTTGCGCCGCCAGCACCGGTCCAACTAACGGACCCGCTCCGGCAATCGCCGCAAAATGGTGACCAAACAGTACTTTTTTATCGGTGGGTACATAATCCAGACCATCGTTATGACGCACGGCTGGCGTCATACGCGTCGGGTCCAGCGCCAGTACATTTTTCGCGATGTACAGGCCGTAGAAACGGTAAGCGATAAGGTAGACACAGACTGACGCCACGACTATCCACAACGCGTTGATCTGTTCACCACGATTTAACGCAATATATCCTAGGGCAAATGCTCCGATAACGGAGAGCAATGTCCAGAGGAGGTATTTCCCTGATTTATTCATAGTTGTTGTCCGTTTGCGTGATCCAGAAAGATGTTACATTTTGTTTCTATAACATCTTTCCTGATTTTAACAACCTGACAACCACATAAACCTGAGACATCACTGACTATTTACATTGCATTGTTAACTGGATCACCTTTGCTACAACTATAGCTGAAACAATTACGTTACTTATGCGGCTGGGCCAGCGTTTTGCTTGCCCAGGAGGCCAATTACAGAATTCATCATCAACATAGATACATTTACAGTAAATTATAATTATTTAGCATTTCATCACTCTGGCGATGTGCCCTTATTTTAAAACCATAAGTAGCAACATCCTTAATTATAAAACCATTAATAATCTTAGGATATTCTCATTTTTTATACATGGAGTGCTTTTATTAATCCTGATAAAAAATCAGACATCAAAAGCTACCTTTAGCGATACCCCCTACCTATAATCCAAAGAAACATTGATTAAGTGAAATCACATAAAATCATCACCACCACCTTCTGACATATATTTCAAAAGCATACATAGAAACATCCAAAATCATTTTACGCAGAATGTTATTCATTAATAGCGGCATAATTTTATAAGGATATAAATAATGAATAAATGCTATCGCATTGTCTGGAATATCGCGCGAAACATGTTCATCGTCGTGTCAGAACGCTCTCGTGGCGATAACCGGGTACGAACCACCGTTGCCGGGGTGCTTTTATCAACCGTCGGCATCATGACCAGCGCCGCCCTTGCCGCAGATAAAGGCCCACAGAGCGGAGAAACCATCATCCTGAACAATGGTGACACTATAACATCATTATCAGGAGGGACGGGTATCGATACCTCCAGGGCAGAGAAAACCACGCTCAATCTGGGAGACAACACCCACATAGAAATCAACAGTGGTACCGAGAGAGGCAGTGGTCTCTATTTCGGCAAAGATACAACGCTCAATGCGAACGGCCTGGTTATCGATGTCACAACGGCAGACTCAGCAAATACCGTGATGATTTATGGAATCCAGACAGGGTCAAACAACCATATTAATCTGGGTGAAGGCAGTAAGATAACGCTCTCCACTCCAGGTGGAACGGCCTATGGATTGACGTCAGGAAGGGGAAGTCAGATCGCTGCTAATAACCTGACGATCGATGTATCCACTACCTCTACAGAACACACAAGTGGCCGCGGCGCAGACATCTCAGGCAACATCGACTTTGGCCACGACTCGACCATAACCGTGGCAGTCTTTTCCGAAGGATATGGTCTGTTTGTCGGAGATTATTCGGCGACAAAAAAAGAAGACGTCACTGCCGCAGCACATGCCGAAAACCTGACAACTGAAGTGACCGGCGGCAAAACCGAAGGTATCCGTATAGAGGGAGGTCTGGTAGATCTCGGTTCCGGCAGTTCCATCAGCGCCACCGGAACGGCATCAACTATTTACCTCACTGGCCGAGGATACGGGGAACTTGACGCGGATAACCTGACGGTAAAAACAGCGCAAGGAACAGCGATAACAGCCCAAAGTAGCATATATGCCACCGTCGTTAATATTGGTGAAGGCAGTACGATCGACGGACGAAGCGACACCGCCAAAACGTACGGGCTGATAGCCAATACATCTTTTTCTGACCCATCAACGATCAATTTCAACGGTTCTCAGGATAATCGAAACACAATTTATGCCTCGGGAGGCTATGGCGCATCAGCACAATTTAGTGGTTCAACTATTAATATCTCCAATACCGACATCATTATGAACGGAGCCAATTCCTACGGGCTTTCGGCTATAGGCGATAACAGTTTTACCCGCGCAGGCATTATTAATGCCAGCAACATGAACATCGACATGACAGGAGCCAGCAACGCTTCTGGCGTTATGGTTCAACAGGGCGACATCGTCAATCTGAGTGGTGACACATCGATTAAAACTAACGACGATGGAATCGCTATCTGGGTACCTAAAGTGTCGTCCGGCAGCAATATATTGCCCGGTGGCACCATCAACGGTACGGGAAAAATGACGATTATCGGCGACATCGTTAATAGCGGCTGGGGATATATCAATCTGACAATGGATGCGGGATCTTATTTTGAGGACGCAACATCCATCAATCACGACTTTAACCCCCGGGGCCTGGACTCTGAGCTTAGCCTTACGCTCGCCGATCAAGGAAAATGGCTCGTTACTAACAGTTCAACCCTGACATCGCTGGACAATGCGGGTACCGTAGAACTGGCAGCCGACAGCACATTACATGCTAATAGCCTGACGTTGCAGGAAAGTAGCATCCTGAATGTTGATCTTAGCGCAGCAGCCCTGGCCAGCGCCAATAGCGCACCATTGATTACCGGGGATGAGATTGCGTTAGGCGGTGATTTACATATCAGTAATAGCGGCAATGCGCTGGATATCGGCACATTCACCTCTGACGCTCAATTACAAGACATTGAAACTATTACGTTGATTGATACAGACACTGCAATCACCGAAGATTTTGCCAGCTTATCAACGGATACTGACTCAATACCGGATTACCTGTCAGTATTCGGACAAATCAGCGCCACAGATAACACCCAATACCAATTGGGTGTTGGCCTGAGCTGGTATGCCGGACAGTCTGGCTCCGTCGCCACCCCTGCTCACGGCACATTCACCCTCGATGGCGGCAAGCAGTTTACTGTCAATAGCCAACTGGAAGACGTCGCATCAGACACGCGCAGCGGTTGGGATGGTAAGAGCCTGACCAAAAAAGGAGAAGGCACACTCACTCTGACGTCGAATAACACCTATAGCGGTACCACCGCCGTGCAGGAGGGGACGTTATGGCTAACAGAGACAGGCGTTATTGGTGCCGCAGGCAGTCAACAGTATGTCACCGTCGGGCAAGGTTCAACCTTAGGTGGCAATGGCACCGTTAACGGCAACGTGGACAACGCTGGAACATTACGCTTTGGCGATAATACTGCCGCCCAAAGCGGTTTTATCATAAACGGTAATGTCACCAACAAGGGCAGTATCGCGAGCTCCGGGACGACGCCGGGCAATACATTGACTATTAACGGCAACTACACTGGCACAGGCGGTAACCTGACACTCAATACTTGTTTAGGCGACGATAGCTCGCCGACCGATGAACTGATTGTAGCGGGTGACGTGGACGGTAAAACCACGCTGTACATCAACCAGGCTGGAGGGGAAGGCGCATTCACCGACCAGGGTATTGAAATTGTGAATGTTGGCGGTACATCAACAGATGATGCTTTCTCGCTGGGCAATCGGGTCCTGATTGGGCCGTACGAATATCGCTTATACGAAGATAATGAAAATTGGTATTTACGCTCACAGGCGGAGACACCCGATGACGGGGGAGATATTACTCCTGTCGATCCTGACGACGATGGCAGTGACGTCACCCCTGTCGACCCCGACGACGGCGGCGGCGACGTAACCCCCGTCGACCCCGACGATGGCGGCAGCGACGTAACCCCTGTCGACCCCGACGACGACGGCAGCGACGTAATCCCTGTCGACCCCGATGATGGCGGCAGCGACGTAACCCCTGTCGACCCCGACGACGGCGGCAGCGACGTAACCCCTGTCGACCCCGACGACGGCGGCAGCGACGGTAAACCATCAAATCCACAATACCGTGCCGATATCGGCGCTTATCTGGGGAATCAGTGGCTGGCTCGCGAGCTACAAATGCAAACGCTTTTCGACCGTGAAGATAGCCAGTATCGTTCACATGAAGGCGACTTATGGCTACGTGTAAAAGGCGGAAACACGGACTCTACTGCTGCGGATGGAAATGTCGACATGGACAGCGATTACGTCCAGTTCCAACTTGGCGGGGATATCGCCACCTGGAACAACGGTCAGCAAAGTCTGACGCTGGGACTCATGGGAAGCTATATCAATGGCAGTACAGATAGCACAGGAAACCGCGGCGCAGATGGCAGCCAGTTTTCAGCCACCGGAGATATCGACGGCTACAATTTGGGCGTTTACGCAACCTGGTATGCTGATGCTATGCGTCATCGTGGCTGGTATGTCGACAGTTGGTATCAATATGGTTTCTACGATAATAGCGTTGAAAACGGTGATGCAGGAACAACACATTACGACTCAACCGCCAACGCGCTCTCTCTGGAAAGCGGCTATCGATATACGATGGACTTCGCCAGTAACCAATCGTTAAGTCTGATACCGCAATTACAGGTTGTCTGGCAAAGCTACAAAGCGGACAGCGTGCAAGCACACAATACGCGTATTGACGGTCAAAATAGCGAAAACTGGACCACTCGCCTCGGTCTTCGCGTCGAGGGTTCGTCACCGACAACCAATGCGGTTCTTCAGCCATTCGCCGAAGTCAACTGGCTACATATGACCGATGATATGGCGGTATCCTTTGATAACTCAGCGGTAAACCTGGATCTTCCCGCCGATCGCGCTGAAATAAAACTCGGGATCCAGGCCGCTATCAACAATCAGTGGAGCATTAGCGCGCAGGCAACAGGGCAGAAAGGAAACAACGATTTCAGCGATCTCAGTGGCAGCGTTAACCTGCACTATAGCTGGTAATCTACACAAAAACGCGTCTGGTATGCTCAGACGCGTTTTATCTTTCACCCCATCACCGCCGTGCCTAAACGGCAGGTGCAACAGCGTCGTCCCTGCTCATCAAAGATGACGATTTCCCAGCTTTGATTTTGACGCCCAAGATGCAACGGCTGACAAACGCCGCGTACTTTCCCCTGCGATACCGCCCGATGATGCGTGGCGTTTAGTTCCGTCCCCACCACACACTGCCCGTCACGCGTCATCAGATAACCCGCCATCGAACCTAACGTTTCCGCCAGGGCCGCCGACGCGCCGCCATGCAGCAGGCCAAACGGCTGATGCGTTCGGCTATCCACCGGCATTTCGGCTTCCAGCACATCATTACCCAGTCGGGTATAGACCATTCCCAGATGCGCCACCATCGTGTTCTGACTGGTGGCATTGAGTTCATCCAGCGTCAAATGACGTTTCCAGATCATCGTCATGCCCCCAGCGTGGAACCGCCGTCCACCACGATATCCTGTAATGTAATGTGGCTGGCCAGATCGGAAGCGAGGAATAAAATAGTGTTGGTGATCTCTTGCGGCCGGGCGATTTTCCCCAGCGGAATCCCAAGCTTAAACTGCTCGCCAAATCCACGAATGCGCTGTTGCTCCGCGTCATCGCTGACCCACAGCGTACGCTGCATGTCGGTATCGGTCGAACCCGGAGAAACCACATTACAACGCACACCGCTGCCTGCCAGTTCAAGTCCGACGGTCAGCGCCAGGCTTTTCAACGCGGCCTTTGAGGCACCGTAAGCACTCATGCCGATACGCGGCGTGTGCGCCGCATCCGACGCGACGGTCACGATCGCCCCGCCCTGCTGGCGACGAAACTGCGCCATCGTCTGCTGAAACAGATTGAACGCCCCGCCAACGTTAACCGCAAACGTCTGCTGCCACTCCTCAGCGCTTAGCGCATCGGTGGCACCCATACGCAAAATACCTGCGGCATTGACCAACACATCCAAACGCTCGCGCGCTTTGAGGACGCGCTGGCACACCTCAGCTACCTGTCCGGCATTCGCCACATCCAGCACTTCGGTCGTAAACGGGTAGTTATCCTGAGGAAATTCGCGATCGAATCCAGTCACCTCAGCACCTGCATTCGCAAACGCCAGCGCCGTGGTGTAGCCAATCCCTTTTCCCGCCCCGGTTACCCAAACGGTTTTCCCGGCAAAATCAAATTCGGCCATTACTTCACCTCGCGGGAGAGCAGCGCCCACCATGCGTCAATGGTCGGTTTTTTCGCCAGCATCACGAAATCAATATCACCATGAACCTTACGCCAGCGCGCCGCCAGCGCCATCATGCGCACGGAATCCAGCCCATAGTCGATCAGGTTTTCGTCATCCATCGGCTCTTCGGACTCATCCAGCAGCGGCAGAATAACGCTGCGCAACGCATCTTTACTGGCCGGAACCGGCGTCGGTAATAATTCCTGGGTCATAACCACACGCCCGGAACGTCCCGCCACGTATTTCAGCGACATCAAGTGTTCATCACGGCTAAAGTCCGCCAGCGCATCGGCAACCATAAACGGCTTGATGTCACGCATGAAAGCGTCAGTTGCGGTGGTCATACAGCCAATATGCGCATACACCCCGGTAATGATCAGTTGATTACGCCCGGTTTCCTTGAGCATCTGTTCAAGCGGGGAGCGATGAAATGCGCTATAACGCCATTTCACCAGAATGGTATCCGCTTCATCCGGCGCCAGCGCCTCAACGATCTTTTGTTGTTCCGGCGAACGCGTCAGGCCCGGTCCCCACATATCATTGAGCAGAGCGCGGTCTTCATCACTCTGCTCTTTCGGTTGAGCGGTGTAATACACCGGAATATTATGCTCTTTGCAGTACTGGCGCAGCGCGGCGATGTTCGCGACGACCTGCTCCATCATCGGACAGTTATCGCCCCAAAAGCCGATAAAATAATCCTGCATGTCGTGGATCAGCAGCGCGGCGCGTTCAGGGTCAAATGCCCAGTCGACTTTGTTCACCGGAATATCGAGCGCCGTTGGTAGCGCATAAGCCTGCAGTTTAGGAATTGCCATTTCTATTTCTCCTTCAGGCCAGTGAACGTGATGCCAGCCACTGACGTAATTGTTTTTTATCTACCTTCCCCACTGGAGTCAGCGGTAATGACTCAACGCACTCAACACGATCGGGTAATTTGAATTCCGCCACACCCTGTTCGCGCAGAAAACGGCGCACCTGAACCGCGCGCAGCGGCTCTTTTACCACTAGCCAGGCACAGCTTTTCTCGCCCATCAGTTCGTCATCCATACTGACCAGCGCGGCATGGATAACCATTGGATGGCGCAGCAGCAGGTTTTCAATCTCTTCAGCAGCGATCTTCTCCCCGCCGCGGTTGATCTGATCCTTTTCGCGTCCCTGAACGGTGATGTAGCCATCCGGGTCGATAGCGATCAGATCGCCGGAACAGTAAAAGCCGTTGGAGTCAAAGGCGCTGGCATTATGCTCAGGGCTTTTGAAATAACCACGGAAGGTGTACGGACCACGGGTCATCAGGCGTCCAGTATCTCCCTGAGCTAAGGGGTTGCCGTCAGCGTCTGCTACCCAGACTTCATCATCAGGACACATCGGGCGACCCTGGGTATTGATGATGCGCTCAGGACTGTCGTCCAGACGGGTGTAGTTCACCAGCCCTTCCGCCATGCCGAAGACCTGCTGCAACTGGCAGCCAATCTCAGCCGGAATACGCGCCGCAAGCGTGGCGGAAAGTCTCGCTCCACCGACCTGTAGCAGTTTCAGCGAAGCCAATTGCGCATTGCTGCCCCACTCCGCAATCGCCTGCAGCCACAGGCTCACCGCAGGTGGCACCAGCGCCGTGACGTTAACCTGATGCTGTTCAATCAGCGGGAAACACAGGGTAGCGCTCGGGTCGGCCGCCAGCACGACGGTTCCACCCGCAAGGAACACGCCCAGCGCGCCTGGCGAACTCATGGCGTAGTTATGCGCCGCCGGGATTGCGCATAAATAACGCGTTTCTCCGGTGAAGCGGCAAATCTCATTGCTGCGACGCACGCTGTAGTAGTAATCGTTATGAGTGCGAGGAATCAGCTTTGGCGTCCCGGTCGTCCCGCCGGAAAGCTGGAAGTACGCCACCTCATCAGCGGGCGACGGTGTAGCAGTAAAATCAGTATCAGGTTGGCTTATCGCCGTTTGCAGATTGTGTTCACCTTCGTCGTTGTGCAGTTGCACCACGCGCACTGAATTGTGTTCGGCCACAAAAGTGTTTAGAAAATCGTCCCCGCTAAACAGCGTATGCTGGCGATCGGCAATCAGCAGCGCCGGTTCAATCTGTTTGGCATAGGCGTTGAGTTCGTTACGCTGATGGCTGAACAGGGCCAGCACCGGAGCTACGCCCAGCTTGAGTAACGCAAAGAAGGTGATATACAGCTCAGCCACATTGCCCAGTTGTACCAGCGCGGTTTCACCGGGTTTAATCCCTTGGCGACGCAAACTGCAGGCTAGATTGTCAGCGGCCTGATTCAGCTGGCGATAGCTCAGGTGGCGTTCACCATCAATAACCGCCGTATGGTCGCTGTCGGCGTGACGGGTCAGAATGTCGGTCAGCGGCAAATCCTGCCAGTAACCTTTTTCACGATACCTGCGGGCAAACTCTTCCGGCCAGCGGGTGAATGGAATACTCATTTTTGCTCCTTAAAACCAGTCCACAAGGCTCTTAATGCAGTCCAAAAACATTCAACATCGTGGATAGCTTGGCCCCCGTTTCACGCCATTCCGCAACCGGGGAAGAGGCTGGGACAATTCCTGCTCCGGCAAAGAAACGCACCTGATTGCGCAGCAACTTCGCGCAGCGGATCGTCACGACCCATTCACCGTTACCTTCGGCATCACACCAGCCAACAATGCCGCCGAACAGTTCACGATCAAATGGCTCCAGCTCGGCGATAAGTTTGCGTGCGACCTGATGCGGGAAGCCGCTCAGCGCAGGCGTCGGATGTAGCAGGCACGCCAGCGTCAGGGCGTTTTCCTGCGCGTTGGCTTTACCTTCAAACGGCGTACCGAGGTGCCACAGTGTAGGCGTGGTAACCAGTTGCGGAGAGGAAGGGATGTGCAATTCACGGCTACGATCGCGCAATACATTTTTCATCGCCTGCGTCACCAGTTCGTGTTCATGGCGATCCTTCTCGGATGCCAGCAGGCGATTACCCGCCTCTCTGTCCAACACATCGTCCGGCTGACGTCGCGCGGAACCGGCAAGCGGCAATGAACTGAAACGATCGTCTTCTTTGCGTAACAGCAGTTCCGGACTGGCGCCAATCAAGACGCCGTCGTCTTCAAGAGGCACGTGGAAGTTGTAGCTCGCCGGATTTTGCGCTACCAACCGCTCCAGCAGCGCGCCGCTATCTATGTTGGCGTCTACAGTGATATCGATCAGGCGGGATAACACCACTTTGTCAACTTCCGGCGTAGCCGTCAGCGCAGCCGCCCGGGCGACCATGTCTTCAAAAAAGTCCTGTTCCGGGATCGATTTACGCTCCACGACGTTCAGCGACTGATGCGCGTTAAAATAACGTGATGACTGCTGCTTCGCCGTGCGGGAAAACGTCTGCCACGACTGGGGAATAAACAGCGATGATGGCTGGCGGGTGTCAAAAGGGATCGCCCCGGCCATGATAGGGTTAGCGATACCCTGCGATTTGGCATCAGCAAACAGTGCGTGCATTTTCTGTTGGAAAGGGCTGTCTGGCGAGTCGCCATCAATTGCCGGTTCCGCATAGCGGGCGAAGCATCCTGACGTCGTAAAACTACGGTACGGCGACATAAAGAAAAAACTGTCGGAAGCGAGCGTCGGCATAGTCTGCGTTTTTTCCTCAGCCAGTGACGTATCCATATCATCCTCCAAAAATGATAAAGGCTCTAATAATGATTATCATTTATATTTTCGGTCGCTAACCTAAAAGTAAAGCGGCGGTATGTCAACTCTTGTGGTAACACAATGTGCGACTTTGGCTTGCATCCTTGCCCGCTAACAATGAAAATGAGAAGCATTACTTATACTGATAACAGGAAGCTGATTCGTGAGTCTCCCCTCTTTTTGCCGCACCGTACTCTTACTGGCAGGTTTATCTCTTTCAGGAATTTCTTCAGGTCATGCCGCCGACTGGCCGCGTCAGGTTACTGACAGCCGCGGCACGCATACGCTTGAGCAAAAGCCGCAGCGCATTGTCTCCACCAGCGTTACCCTCACCGGCTCGCTGCTGGCGATTGATGCTCCGGTCATCGCCAGCGGTGCCACCACGCCGAACAATCGCATCGGCGATGCGCAGGGTTTTTTGCGTCAATGGAGCGAAGTGGCAAAAGAGCGCAAATTGAGCCGTCTGTATATTGGCGAACCGAGCGCCGAAGCCGTTGCGGCGCAAATGCCGGATCTGATTCTGATAAGCGCCACTGGCGGCGATTCCGCCCTCGCACTCTACGACCAGTTGTCCACCATCGCGCCCACGCTTATCATCAACTACGACGATAAAAGCTGGCAGTCGCTGCTAACGCAACTGGGTGAAATCACCGGTCAGGAGCAGCAGGCTGCAGCCCGTATTGCCGAGTTTGATAAGCAACTGCAAGCGGTAAAGCAACGCATCACCCTGCCGCCGCAGCCGGTCAGCGCGCTGGTGTATACCGCTGCAGCCCACAGCGCCAACCTGTGGACGCCTGAGTCGGCCCAGGGCAAGCTGATGGAACAGTTAGGTTTTACCCTCGCGCCGCTGCCTGCGGGTTTGCACACCAGCCAGAGCCAGGGCAAACGCCACGATATCATCCAGCTTGGCGGTGAAAACCTGGCGGCGGGTCTGAACGGTGAAGCGCTATTCCTGTTTGCTGGCGACAGCAAAGATGCCGACGCCATTTATGCCAATCCGCTGCTGGCGCATCTGCCGGCCGTGCAGAACAAACGCGTTTACGCCCTGGGAACGGAAACCTTCCGTCTCGACTACTACAGCGCAATGCTGCTGCTGCAACGTCTGTCGGCTCTGTTTTAATTGCCAGCGCCGGATGCGGCTAACGCCTTATCCGGCCTACAATCCGAAGAGCACAACGCGATCAGACATTCACGGGGACTTGCCGGAATCGGCGCACTTCTCCCAACAACAGCAGCAGTAAAAGACCGACAATCACCAGCCCAAACCCACTCACGCTTGCCGAAGCAACTGGCGTCATCATCGCGCCCAGACCACCTAACAACGCCGCGCCAATCGCATCGCCGGTGACGTTCTGTGCGGTCCACAAACCATTAATTCGCCCGAGCATCGCTTCCGGCGTCTGCGTCTGTAACAGGGTGTACTGCAACAACGAACTGACCGCACTTAGCCAGCCAAACAGCGCCAGGCAAATAACCCCAAGCTGCCAAATGGGCATCAAGCCAAACAGACCGATAGCCAGAAATGAAGCCACGGTCGATGCCAGCATGATCAGTCCCGGACGAAGACTGTGCGCCAGTTGTCCGCTGGTCAATGCACCCACGGCTGCCCCCAGCGGAATAGCCGCATACAGCAGGCCAATTTGCGCACTCGACATGTGCCAGTTAATCGCCAACGCCGGATACAGCACGCGCACGGCGCTCGCCATGGTTAACAGACCACCGAGCAGTGCAATACCGCCAATCAGCGGGCTGGCAAGCAGAAAGCGGAATGCTGCCAGCAGCGATTTCAGCGGATGCTCACGCGGCTGCGGCGGAGGCGGCAACGCGGGAAGACTCAGCAACGGTAGTAAGGTAATGAAGGTCCCCGCCGCCGCCAGTCCGTAGTTCCAGGCCACACCGCCGGTCGCGAGCAACACCCCGCCAAGCATCGGCGAAATTACCGATCCCAGACGCACCGTCAGCATGGTAATCGCCCCGGCCTGCATCAGATTCTCCCGCCCGACCAGCGCTGGCGTCGCTGCCAGCAAAGCAGTCACACCCAGCGAAGCAAAGAAACCGTCCCATAAGCCAAGCAGATAAATTGCCAGTAACGACGGTTCGGGAAGTAACGCATTCAAACACAGGCCAATAAAGCCAATGCCACAGGTACCACGCGCCAGCAGGATCACTTTTTTACGCTCATAGCGGTCGGCCAGCACACCGCCCACCATCAGACCAATAAACATTGCACTGCCGGTCAGCGTCACCGACAAACCGACCTGCCAGGTCGACTGGGTCATTATCTGGATTTGTACCGGAACCGCTACGCCGAGTAGCCCCAGAGAGACAATGGAAATAAAACGGGCGAGGAAGACTGCACGAAATGCAGGGTGGGTCTTTAACAGGCTGAGATTGAGCAGCCATGATTGTCGATTCATTACAGAGCCTTACCAGGTACTTTTTCAATATCCATTCGATGGCTGCACATGCTAACATATCCAAATAAGATCGATAACGATAATTACTATCATTATCAGGGAAGTTGATATGTCATGCTCTGTTTCCGCGACACGCGCCTTCGCCGTGCCCGGACTATTGTTATTACTTGTTCTGACCACGGTATTAAGTCTGGTTATTGGCGCCAAGTCGCTACCTGCCTCCGTGGTGCTGGATGCGCTCACCGGCAGTTGTCAAAGCGCTGATTGCACCATCGTGCTTGACGCGCGACTCCCACGCACGCTGGCGGGGCTGCTCGCCGGTGGTGCGCTGGGCCTGGCTGGCGCATTAATGCAAACGCTCACGCGTAACCCTCTCGCCGATCCCGGCATTCTGGGTGTCAACTCCGGTGCCAGCTTCGCCATTGTGCTGGGCGCCGCGCTGTTCGGCTTTTCCTCTGCGCAAGAGCAACTGCTGATGGCCTTTTGCGGTGCTCTGGCTGCGTCGCTGATCGTAGCTTTTACCGGTAGTCAGGGCGGTGGGCAGTTAAGCCCGGTACGTCTGACGCTGGCGGGCGTTGCCCTGGGCGCGGTGCTGGAAGGATTATCCACCGGCATCGCACTGCTCAACCCGGACGTTTACGATCAGTTGCGTTTCTGGCAAGCTGGCTCACTGGATATCCGCAGCCTGCAAACGCTGAAGGTGGTATTGGTACCAGTACTGATTGCCGCGGCTGTCGCACTGTTCCTCAGTCGCGCCCTGAATAGCCTGAGCCTCGGGAGCGACACAGCTACCGCGCTTGGTAGTAAAGTCGCTCGCACACAGTTTATTGGCCTGCTGGTTATTACCGTACTGTGCGGCAGCGCGACCGCGATTGTCGGTCCTATCGCCTTTATCGGCCTGATGATACCTCACATGGCGCGCTGGCTGGTGGGGGCGGATCACCGCTGGTCACTGCCCGTCACCCTGCTGGCAACCCCTTCTCTGTTACTGATTGCCGATATCATCGGTCGCCTGATTGTTCCCGGCGAGCTGCGCGTGTCGGTGGTCAGCGCTTTCATCGGCGCGCCGGTGCTTATCTTTCTGGTACGCCGTAAATCGCGCGGGGGTGGCGCATGATGCACCTCTCCCGCCGCCTGATAATCAGCAGCCTGCTGCTGGTTGCAGGTTGTCTCGTCATTGGTTTATGGAGCCTGCGTAGCGGCGTTGTTACGCTGGAAACCCAGCAAATTATTGCCGCCCTGCTCGGCGATGCGCCGCGCAGTATTACCCTGGTGGTGACCGAATGGCGTTTGCCACGCGTGCTCATGGCGCTATTGATTGGCGCAGCGCTCGGCGTGAGCGGCGCAATATTCCAGTCGCTGATGCGTAACCCGCTGGGTAGCCCGGATGTGATGGGCTTTAATACCGGTGCCTGGAGCGGTGTGCTGGTGGCAATGGTGCTGTTCGGACAGCATCTTACCGCGATCGCGCTGGCGGCCATGCTCGGTGGGATCCTGACTTCTCTGGTGGTCTGGGCGCTCGCCTGGCGCAATGGGATCGACACCTTCCGGCTAATTATTATTGGTATCGGCATACGCGCCATGCTGGTGGCGTTCAACACCTGGCTACTGCTGAAAGCATCATTAGAAACCGCGCTAACGGCCGGACTGTGGAACGCTGGATCGCTCAATGGCCTGACCTGGGCCAAAACCTGGCCGTCTGCCCCGCTGATTATCATCATGCTGGTATGCGCCACATTGCTGGTACGCCGGATGCGCTTACTGGAAATGGGTGATGACAGCGCCTGTGCGCTTGGTGTCAGCGTTGAGCGCTCGCGTCTGATGATGATGCTGGTTGCGGTTGTACTGACCGCTGCCGCCACCGCGCTGGCGGGTCCTATCTCGTTTATTGCCCTTGTCGCGCCGCATATCGCGCGACGTATAAGCGGCACATCGCGCTGGGGATTAACCCTGTCAGCGCTGTGCGGCGCGTTGCTGCTGCTGATGGCGGATTTATGCGCCCAACAGCTGTTTATGCCTTATCAGCTTCCGGTGGGCGTTGTCACCGTAAGCCTCGGCGGTATTTATCTTATCGTCTTGTTAATTCAGGAGTCCCGCAAAAAATGACCGAATCAGTAGCCCGTTTGCGTGGCGACCAGTTAACGCTGGGTTATGGCAAGTTTACCGTGGCGGAAAACCTCAATGTGTCGATTCCCGACGGTCACTTCACCGCGATTATCGGGCCAAATGGCTGCGGGAAATCGACATTGCTGCGCACGCTTAGTCGCCTGATGACGCCCGCGAACGGCAAGGTCTGGCTCGACGGCGAACATATTCAACACTATGCCAGCAAGGAAGTCGCCCGAAGAATAGGTTTGCTGGCGCAAAACGCCACCACGCCGGGAGATATTACGGTACAGGAGCTGGTTGCCCGCGGGCGCTATCCGCACCAGCCACTGTTTACCCGCTGGCGGCAAGAGGATGAAATTGCGGTCTCAAACGCCATGCAGGCGACGGGTATCACCCACCTGGCATCACAAAGTGTGGATACCCTTTCCGGCGGACAACGTCAACGCGCATGGATTGCGATGGTGCTGGCGCAGGAAACGTCGATTATGCTGCTTGATGAACCCACCACCTGGCTGGATATCAGTCATCAGATCGATCTGCTGGAACTGCTGAGTGAGTTAAACCGGGAAAAAGGCTACACGCTGGCCGCCGTTTTGCACGACCTGAATCAGGCCTGTCGCTATGGGACGCATCTGATTGCGCTGCGAGACGGAAAAATTATTGCCGAGGGAGCACCGAAGGAGATCGTCACCGCGCAGCTTATTGAAAAAATCTATGGACTGCGCTGTATGATTATCGACGATCCAGTTGCCGGAACGCCGTTAGTAGTGCCGCTTGGACGCAGCAAATAACACGCGTTATCGTAAGGCGGCTGGCTTGCCGCCATACGACAATTCATCACACCAGTTGCTGATCAATAAACGTCATTTTTTGCTTACGCGACACCATAGCATAGTTCAGCAAAACGCCACCACACGCCACCATTCCACCCAGTAATGCGGCCAGAATAACGATCATTGATTTAGCCGGGCCATCTTTTTTCACCGGCAGCGAAGGCGTAAGTTGATATTTAAACGGTGTGAATTTTACGTCGCTCACATTCATCGCTAACAGTTGCTCAACGTGATACTGCCGATTACGTAATTCACCGTTAATTTCAGCAACATCCGTTACTGATTTTTCTATTTCTAATTTACGTTCGATGCCGTCAGCACCCAGTGAAATAGAGAAATCGGGATCATCCTTCACCGCCTGACCATTACTGTAGACCGGCTTTTTAATCCCGGCGGCATTGGCAATCTCCAGCGAGTAGTTCAGTCGCTGGATATTTGCTTCCAGCTGGTTCTTGAGCCTGACGCGATCCATCTCCAGCCTTTCTTTCTCGAAGCTGGTTTTGATCGACAGTTTATTGCGAATATCTTCCAGCGTTTCTTTCACTACAATATCAGAAATATACTGGATATATCCCTTCAGCACAGACTGAGCTTCTTCGGCATGAGGTGCGGTAAAACTCAGCGTCCATGAGGTATACAGCGAAGTTTCGTTCTTCTTACCCAGGTTAGTATCAACCGCTTTCATTTTCTCACTAAGCCTGACAATTGCCTGATGCAACTCCATTTCGTCGATATCAGCGCCTTTCAATTGATCCATCACGTAAGGTGAAGAGCGCAGATATTCTTCTAACAATGAAGGCGACTGGAATTTTTTGATAAACAGGTTAAACACATCACCACGGCTAACGCTAATATCCATATCCAGCACGCGCAATTTGGTCAACGTATTCTCGAGACTCTGCCACTGAACCGGTTCTGCGGGGGTCACGATTGCCTGACTGGTCCATTTTTGCGGAAGCAGGAAAGATACCAGAATACCCGCACAAGCAAAGGCGAAAACGGTCGCTATAATTTTCGTTCTTGCTCGCCATAAGATTTCGATTAGGTTCACTAAATCGATTTCATTTGCGTTTGCCGCTGGCTGAGGATAGCCAGTAAATTCCGAAACGTTATCTTGCTTAATATTTAATGATGACATGTTGCGTGACCTGAAAACTTTCCTAAAAGAAAAACATTCCTGTGGGAGAAGTCTACCAGCTAGTCAGAATTATCCGAAACACTCTTTGCGCTTGTCGCCCTACCAAAAATTATATTCGGAATTTATTCACCCCTTTCATCACCTCGCACCGCACAAAAACAACAACTCCACAACATATTTTTTACATTGTGGAGCTGTTCGATCACCGCGACTGCAATATTCGTCTTGTTACACAGATTTATTAATCAGCGTATTTATTACAGGTCCTATCGCCTCAAACGCGGTGGGGGAAATAATATCAACATGCGCGCAGTCGTGGCGGTAAACATCCAGACTGGATATCCACGGGGCCCAGCTACGTTCAGGGCTGACACCCGGCACTAAGGTACGCTCAGCAACGAACAGCGTGGCGTGACCTGCAAACGGCACGCTGTGCGCCGTGGTGAGCAGGCGAACCGCATCGGCGTAGTTGCCTTCGATAGCGTTAAATAAGGCCTCTGACGCATTCCCCTGCTGCGCCGCCAGAAAGGCTTCGCGTTCACGCTCGATCTCCGCCAGCACCGCTGGATCCAGCCCATTGGCCTCTTTTTCTTGCCAGTTTTGCGTCTCTGGCGGCCAGGTATCCAACAGCCCGAGGAATGCAACCATCTCTCCTCTGGCATGTAAGCGCGCGGCGATCCCCTGTGCCAGCGTGCCGCCCAGCGAATAACCTAATAAATAGTAAGGTCCGTGAGGTTGTTGACTGAGCAGCGTTGCCAGGTGATGTTCGCATACCGAGTCGAGATTTTCCGCCGTTTGCATCGGGCCATCCGGTCGTGGCGACTGAATACCCATAATCGACCACTGAGGGCTGAGATAACGCGACAGCACGCTAAACTGCCAGGCAAAACCCGACGCCGGATGGAAGCAGAACAACGTTGGGCCGTGACTTTCACGCAGTGGCAATAGCGTCTCGAATCCCAGACGCTGCGACTGTTCATCATCATTGCTCTCCAGCAATGCGCTCAGTTGTTCCACGGTGGAAGCCACCATAATCTGCCCGGGCGTCACCTGACGCTCAAAAATGCGGCTCAACTGCGCTGCCAGCTTCATCGCCAGCAGCGAATGCCCACCAAGCGCAAAGAAATCAGCCTCTACATCATTCACCTCACAATCCAGCAAGGCCGCAAAAGACTGCGCGATGGTGGTCTCAGTCCCTGATCGCGGTGCACGCCCGGAAACACGCGACGTCAACTGCGGCATCGGTAGCGCTTTACGATCCAGTTTACCGTTCGCGCTAAGCGGCAACTCCGCCAGTTGTAACAATACCGTCGGAACCATGTGCGCAGGCAGTTTTTCGCGCAGACGTTCCCGCAACACAGCCGTATCCAGCGGCAAACCCGATTGCGACACCAGATACCCCACAAGTTGACGCGCATCGCCGCCTGTCGCCGCAGCCTGGTTGAATACGCAGGCATGGGCAACGGCATGCTCGACATCAGGCAACTGCTGCATCACCCGGTCAATCTCGCCGAGCTCAATGCGCTGTCCACGAATTTTAAGCTGGTCATCGCTGCGCCCGAGGTATTCCACCGCGCCATTTTCCAGCCAGCGCGCCACATCTCCGGTACGGTACATACGTTCACCGACGTTAAACGGATCGGCGATAAAGCGGCTCGCCGTCAGATCCGGACGCCCCAGATAGCCTTGCGCCAGTTGGATCCCCGTCAGATACAGGTCGCCCGCTACGCCGAAAGGCACCGGGCGCATCATGGCATCCAGAATGCGTAAACCGGTATTCCAAACCGGATAGCCAATCGGTACGCTGTTGCCGGTTACGGCAGCGAGATCTTCTCCCCAGGCCGGATACCAGCTCACATCGACCGCAGCTTCCGTTGGTCCGTACAAATTGTGCAGTGGCGCATGAGTCAACTGCTCCCACTCACGGCATAAATCGGCTGGCAAGGCTTCGCCGCTGCAAAATACCCGTTTCAGAGAGGCACAACTCTCCCGCGCGGTTTCCGGCGTCAGTGAAGCGACAAAAGCGGCCAACATAGAGGGGACAAAGTGCGTGGTCGTCACCCCATAACGGGCAAAGAACTGTTGCATCGCCAGCGGATCGCGGTGCGCTTCAGGTTCTGCCATGACCAGTTTTGCCCCGGCAATAAACGGCCAGAAAAACTCCCATACCGAGACGTCAAAACTGCATGGCGTTTTTTGCGCCACCACATCATCTGCGGTCAGCGGATAGTGATTTTGCATCCACAGCAGACGGTTAACGATGGCGGTTTGCCCAACCATCACCCCTTTTGGTCTACCGGTAGAACCGGAAGTAAAAATGATATAGGCCGTATGATTGGGTTGAGATAGCGCCAACGGAGCAGCATCTTCTGCTGGCAGCGGCGAGTCATAGCAGAGACTTTCCAGCCCTGGGATATCGCTAAAACGCGCCAGTTGCTCTTCAGTCGCTATCAACAATTTTGGCTTCGCGTCTTCGAGCATCATCCGCAGGCGATCGTCCGGGTATCCGGTATCCAACGGCAGCCAGGCGGCTCCGGCTTCCACAATACCGTGCAGCGCCAGCGTCAGGAACACAGAACGCGGTAATGCCACAGCTACGCTGTCGCCAGGACGGACGCCGCGTTCGCGCAGAAGGCTCGCCAGCGCCACGACCTGCTGGCGCATTTCGCGATAGCTAAACTGATAACGGGCATCGGCCAGCGCCGGGGCATCCGGCGTTTTATCGGCCTGCTGTGTCACCAGTGCGCTAAGCGTAGTGAACGGGATCTCCACGGTCGTGTCGTTAATCTTCGCCAGCCGCTCATGTTCTGTAGGCAACAGCATCCCGGCGTCGCCGCAGCATAGCGACGGATTGTCAGCAAACTGCTCGATAAGCCCGATTAAACGCGAGGCATGCTGCGCCAGCGTTTCTGCATCGTAGCGCTGTTTATTGGCCAGGATTTCAATACTCAGCCCGCCGTTTTCATCCGGGAACAACGCCAGTTCAAGATCGTTCACCGGTCCTGTCGCCAGCGTATGAGTTTGCGCCTGAACGCCGGGAATATTCAGATGATAGTCGAATATTTTCACATTCAGCACCGGGCCAAACAGCGGCTCTGCACCGGCTGCACGCCCGCTGTCGCGAACGATTTGTTCGGCATCATAACGTTGATGCCGACGCATTTTCTTCAACTGCCCGGCCAGTCGTTGTGCAAGCGCAGGCAAGCTTTCTGCCGCATCCAGCCTCACACCAAATGGCAGAACGTTTAAAACCGGTCCAGTGGACGTCAACGCCGCCGAGCCCATACGCCGCATAAAGATAAACCCGGCGGCATAATCCATTCGGCTGCATAAGCGTCCCAGCCACAACGCCACCAGCGCCAGAGCCAGATCCGCACGCTGAACGTCAGGCATGCGTGCCGCAAGTCGGCGAAACGCTCCTTCAGGCGCGGTTAACTTCATGCGAATAATATCCGCGCTGGCCGGGCGTCCCGGCAACGGATTGTTCGACAGCGAAGCAGGAGGTGGGAGTTGCTTTCGCTGCTCGCGCCAGAAGGCGCCGTCCCGTTGCCAGGCATCACTTTGACGGTACTGTTGATACTCTTCCACCACCTCGGCGAACGGCGTAAAAGGCGAGTCTGGCGTAGACTCGCCATGTAGCCATGCGCGATAGATTGCGGCTATCTGGCGGGTAATGGCCGGGAAGCTGAAGCCATCGACCAGCAAATGATGGTAACGCTGATACCAATACCAACGTTTATCTCCCACCTGTATAAGCTGGTGAAAAACCAGCGGCTTATTGCCGTCAGCACGTATGTCCTGCTGCAGGTCTGCCTGCATCAACGCACGCGCCGCCTCATGTGGGTTGGATTTTTCGCGCAGATCGATGATTTCGGGTTGCGCAAAAGTGAGCGCAGGATCCACCCATTGCCAGACCTCGCCGTTATCTTCGCTAAACTGCATTCGCAAGGTATCGGCCTGCTCCAGGCCCGCCACAACCGCTTTCGCCAGCAACAACGCGTCCAGTTCGCCGGTTAATTCTACGTAGTGCGCCACGCTCCACGCCGAGGGCAATGTGGAGAGTTTTTCCGCCATCCAGATCCCCGGCTGAGCCGCCACTAACGGTAAACGCTGAGTCATGGAGCCTCCTGCATATCGACATAGTTCGCGGGCGTCAGCGTGGTCCAGTTTGCATCCAGCCATTGCTGGCAGGCTTCCTGGGATTGGGGTTCGCAAGCAATTTGCCAACCAGCAGGAAGTGAACACTGCTGCGGCCAAAGGCTAAACTGACGTTGGGGATTTTGCAGAATGTAAAACTGGCCCTGCGGATTATCGAAGGGGTTACTGAATTCCATACTCAACTCCTGTCGTGGAACGTCGTCCGGTTAAATCGTGTCGGTAAGCGGTTGCCAGAGCGTCATTAGCCCTTGCATCAGACCGCCGCGCCAGCAAAGCGCATCGTGTCCACCATCAACCTGACGCCAGAAAATAGACTGTGGTGCAGAAGGTAACTGGGCATATAACGCCTGATTAGCGCGATAAATAATGGGCTCGCGGATCCCCGCTTCCAGGACAATACGCAGTCCCTGAGCGCTGATGGTCCCGGTCTTCAGTTGCTCGACGATCGCTCCGTCCTGACCACCACCACGATGCGGCCACCAGTAAGAGCCCGACTGGCTAAGAACACAGCCAAAGCGCGCGGGCCAGTTCAGCCCGGCATACAGCGATGACAACCCGCCAAAACTTTGCCCGGCGACCACAGTACGCTGCGGATCGTCACTGAATGCGGTCGTCGTCTTCACCAGCGGCAACAGCTCCTCTTGTACCGCCAACCAAAAATCCGCGTTACACGGCAGTTCGCGGCTACGGTGAGTCGTGTCGATGGCATCAATCAGGAGATAAACGGCAGGAGGAAGGTGTCCACGATTCGTAAGTGAAGTTAGCGCAGGCCAGACCGGCATACTCTGTGCCCAAAACTGCCCATCCAGCATGATAGCCAGCGGACGAGATTCCGCTTGGGCCTCACCGGTGGTAAATACCCATACGCGACGCGTATTACCAAGCCTTGCGCTACGCCATTGCAGGCAAACTGCGGGTGAATCGGGGTTTTCAGGTCGATCCCATCCGGGCTGTACGGGCGCCTCCGGCATTTCCAGCGCAGACACCGCATGACCGCGACCGCCCTGCCAGCTCTGCGGATTAAGGGGATCGGCAATGGCCTGCAGCAGCAATTGCCGCCAGCCTTCACGCAGTGCGCTTCGGTCAGGCGCTGCGCCCACCGCCAGCGAGGAAAAGATATCGTTTCGTGTTGTCGGGATAAAACAGTAGCTGCCGCGCCAGTTGGCGCTGAGAGAAACACGCCAGCACCAAACATTTGTTCCATCAATGCGTTGCATCGACTGAGGGGTAGCGTTTTGATGATGATCGGTGACGCCAGTGATATAGACCCACACGCGATGAATGGCTGACTCTTTCTCCGTTCCCTGCGGGTCACGCCACCAGAAGGTTACACGATAATTTCCGTTGTCTTCACGCTCCCACTCCGGGCCTTTTTTTGACTGCCACCACGCCTCGCTTCCCATCTTTAACGTCGTCACCGCCATAACCCCATGTTTATTGTGAAATTTTATGATCTAGCGTGAAATATATTGATAATATTATTGATAACTATTTGCATTTGCAATAGCGTATTGTCGCGCTGTGGGAAGCGCGCACAGTTTTTCACCACTTATAAACCGACCTGGCGCTGCGTACTTTTTCTGGAATGGATAGTTTACGCAGATGCGGGCGACATCAGACCAAATGCCGCACCGAGGCACATTGGTACTCGTGGCTAAAAGAACAGCAGGACATACAATGAACAACAAGATTCATTCACTGGCCTTATTGGTCAATTTAGGGATTTACGGGGTAGCCCTGCCAGCAATGGCAGAAGATCAAACCGATAGCGTAGCTGTCTCTCATGAAGACACCATCGTCGTTACCGCCGCCCAGCAGAACCTACAGGCGCCGGGCGTTTCAACCATTACCGCTGATGAAATTCGTAAGAACCCTCCCGCTCGCGATGTGTCGGAAATCATCCGTACCATGCCTGGCGTTAACCTGACCGGTAACTCAACCAGCGGTCAGCGCGGCAACAACCGCCAGATCGATATTCGCGGCATGGGGCCAGAAAACACCCTGATTTTGATCGACGGTAAACCGGTTACCAGCCGTAACTCCGTACGCCAGGGCTGGCGCGGCGAGCGTGATACCCGCGGCGATACCGCCTGGGTTCCACCGGAAATGATTGAGCGTATTGAAGTGCTGCGCGGTCCTGCCGCGGCACGCTATGGCAATGGCGCAGCTGGCGGCGTGGTGAATATCATCACCAAAAAAGGCAGCAATGAATGGCACGGTTCCTGGGATACCTATTTCAACGCCCCGGAACACAAAGACGAAGGATCGACCAAGCGCACCAACTTTAGCCTGAATGGTCCAATGAGTGGGGATTTCAGCTTCCGCCTGTACGGTAATCTCGATAAAACCCAGGCCGACGCATGGGACATCAACCAGGGTCATCAGTCAGAACGTACCGGCACATATTCAAATACCTTACCAGCCGGTCGTGAAGGGGTGATCAACAAAGACATTAACGGTGTGGTTCGCTGGGATTTCGCCCCACTCCAGTCACTGGAACTGGAAGCCGGTTATAGCCGTCAGGGTAACCTGTATGCGGGCGACACTCAAAACACTAACACCAACCAACTGGTGAAAGATAACTACGGGAAAGAGACCAACCGTCTTTACCGCCAGAACTACTCTCTGACCTGGAATGGCGGCTGGGATAACGGCGTCACCACCAGCAACTGGGTGCAGTACGAACATACACGTAACTCCCGTACGCCTGAAGGTCTGGCGGGCGGTACTGAGGGTATCTTCGACCCGAATGCGTCACAAAAATATCTCGACGCCGACCTGAGTGACGTCATGCTGCACAGTGAAGTCAGCATTCCGTTAGATCTGCTGGTCAACCAAAACCTGACGCTTGGTACCGAATGGAACCAGCAACGCATGAAGGACATGTTGTCCAATTCACAGACCTTTATGGGCGGTGATATTCCAGGTTCGAGCAGTACCAACCGTAGCCCGTACTCAGACGCGGAGATTTTCTCTCTGTTTGCTGAAAACAACATGGAACTGACCGACAGCACCATGTTGACGCCGGGTCTGCGTTTCGACCACCACAGCATCGTTGGCGACAACTGGAGCCCATCTCTGAACCTGTCCCAGGGTCTGGGTGATGACTTCACGCTGAAGATGGGGATTGCGCGAGCCTATAAAGCACCAAGCCTGTACCAGCTCAACCCGAACTACATTCTGTACAGCAAAGGCCAGGGTTGCTACGCCACCGGCTCCGCGACGGGCATTGGTTGCTACATGATGGGCAACGATGACCTGAAGGCCGAAACCAGTATCAACAAAGAGATTGGTCTTGAGTTCAAACGTGACGGCTGGCTGGCCGGGGTAACCTGGTTCCGTAACGATTACCGCAACAAGATTGAAGCGGGTACGGTACCGTTCGACAGAACGTCTATCACCAGCAAAGGGAAGACGACTTACACTGATATCTATCAGTGGGAAAACATTCCTAAAGCAGTGGTTGAGGGTCTGGAAGGTACGTTGAACGTACCGGTTAGCGAAACCGTTAACTGGACCAACAACATTACCTACATGCTGCAAAGTAAGAATAAAGAGACCGGCGAGCGCTTGTCGATTATTCCTGAATACACGCTGAACTCAACGCTGAGCTGGCAGGCGCGTGAAGATTTATCGCTGCAATCAACCTTCACCTGGTACGGTAAACAGCAGCCGAAGAAATACGATTACCAGGGTAAACCGGTAACCGGTAGTTCGGCGAGTGAAGTCAGCCCGTACAGCATCGTCGGCCTGAGCGCAACCTGGGATGTGACGAAAAATGTCAGCCTGACTGGCGGCGTGGATAACGTCTTCGACAAACGTCTGTGGCGTGAAGGCAATGCCCAGACCACGGGCGATATTGTAACCGGGAACTATATGGCGGGCGCTGGCGCGCACACCTATAACGAACCGGGCCGGACGTGGTTCATGAGCGTTAACACGCACTTCTGATAACGTTTCTCCCTCTCCTCGCTACGGGGAGAGGGAAACAATAACGACGATGCACACAACGCACACAACGATCACTTTCGCAGACCACACGCTGCACATTGTCGAGTTCGATCCCGACACCTTCCAAGAGCACGACCTGTTCTGGCTCCCCCACCATACTCAGCTTCAATCCTGTGGGCGTAAGCGTAAAGCTGAGCACTTAGCGGGGCGTATTGCCGCAGTACATGCATTACGTGAATACGGTATCAAAACTGTGCCTGGCATCGGCGGGCAGCGACAACCGCTGTGGCCACAAAAGTTGTTTGGCAGCATCAGCCACAGTACGTCAACTGCGCTGGCGGTGGTATCGACGCATCCCGTCGGACTGGATATAGAAGCTATTTTTACGCCACAAACCGCAGTTGAGCTGACTGGCGGTATTATCGATAACTGTGAACAACGGCTTTTACAGTTCAGTTTGGTTCCCTTTCCGCTCGCCTTAACCTTGGCGTTTTCCGCCAAAGAGAGCGTGTATAAAACATTTTCCGCGCAGGCATCGGAGCTGCCGGGATTTGCCAGCGCCAAAATAGTTGCACTCACAGCGACACACTTAACGGTGCAAATCACCCCGTCATTTTCGCAAAACCTCGCCGGGCAGGAAGTTAATGTTCGCTGGTTTCAGCATGATGAAAACATCATAACTCTGTGTGAAGCGACTTTGTAACAAAGTCCGCCATTGACCGGCGTTGCCGCCCGTGTTCATCAAAGTTCTCCGCCGCCAGCCAGCGCTGTAACACGGCGTCACACTGGGGCCATTCGCCGTCAATCATCGATAACCAGTCGCTGTCGCGATTGCGGCCCTTACGCACAATCTTCTGACGAAAGCGTCCTTCGAAGATAAACCCAAGGCGTTCCGCCGCCCGGCGCGAAGCCGTGTTCAGAGAGTCGCATTTCCACTCCACGCGACGATAACCCAACGCAAACGCCTGGCGCAGCAGCAGCCAGATGCTTTCGGTGCCAAGTACCGTATTTTTCATGCGCGGTGACCAGGTCACATGACCAATTTCGACCGAACCGTGCTCTCGTTCGATCGCCATAAAACACACCAGTCCAACGGCACGTCCGAAACGCTGCTCAATGACGGCATAGGGAACCAGAGAGGCATCAGTGGATTTCCCCTCAACCCAACAAGCTGCAGCCTCAACGCTTGTGGGGCGAGAGCTTGCAAGCCAGGTCCAGTCGCGATCATCCGGTGCCTGCGCGTAGGCATCAAACAGATCGGCGGCATGGCTGTCGGCATCCAGAGGGACCAGTCGACAATATTGACCGACAAGCGTTTCCCGTGGCAGTACGGCAGCGCCATTCCAGTCCGGCACAACATCGCCGACGGTCTGCCCATAAAGATTTATTTCCGGCACGATTCAACCCCAGTTGCAAAGTAAAAAATAGTTATAACACCAGCTATTTCACCTTCAAAGCGTCACCAGGGAATATCTGACAACGAACAGAAAATCAGCCGCCCTTCTATACTGATTAAAAATCAACGCTGAAGAGAGTCTTATGCCACTTCCCGATTTTCATGTTTCTGACCCTTTCACGTTAGGCATTGAACTGGAAATGCAGGTGGTCAATCCTCCGGGCTACGACCTGAGTCAGGATTCTTCCCGGCTGATTGACGCCGTAAAGTCACGGCTTACCGCCGGAGAAGTGAAGCACGATATCACGGAAAGTATGCTGGAGATGGCGACCGGAGTTTGTCGCAATATCGACCAGGCGAGTGCTGAATTATCCGCTATGCAGCAGATAATCACGCGGGTTGCTGCAGAGCAGCACCTCGCCATTTGTGGCGGTGGTACGCATCCATTTCAAAAATGGCAACGTCAGGAAGTCTGCGATGACGAACGCTATCGGCGTAACCTGGAAAATTTCGGTTATCTCATTCAGCAGGCGACGGTATTTGGCCAGCATGTGCATATCGGCTGCGCAAACGGCGACGATGCCATATACCTTCTGCACGGCCTGTCGCGATTTGTTCCGCATTTTATTGCGCTCTCTGCCGTTTCACCTTATATGCAGACGTCCGACACGCGGTTTGCCTGCGCGCGACTGAATATATTCTCCGGATTTCCCGATAATGGCCCGATGCCATGGGTGAATAACTGGCAAGAATTCGAGGGGCTATTCCGTCGGCTGGCTTACACCAGCATGATTGATAGTATTAAAGATTTACACTGGGATATCCGTCCCAGCCCGCACTTTGGCACGGTAGAGGTTCGGGTAATGGATACGCCACTGACCCTTGATCATGCGGTCAATATGGCAGGGCTTATTCAGGCTACCGCCCACTGGTTACTCACCAAACGGCCGTTCAAGCACCAGGAGCGTGATTACCTGTTGTATAAATTCAATCGTTTTCAGGCCTGTCGCTTTGGTATGGCGGGAATCATCACCGACGTCAATACCGGCGACGGTTGTCGCTTGTCAGATGACACATTGCGACTACTGGAGAATGTTGCGGTCTCTGCGGATAAAGTGGGCGCGGCCAGCGCGATTGAAGCTATACACCTGCAGGTTAAAAATGATCATGATGAAGCACAAAACATGCGTGACTTCGTCGCCGAAGGCGGGTCACTGAGTGGTCTGGTGAAAAAACATTGTGAGATTTGGACCGGGCTTTGAGCGTGGGAATTTGCGTTGCCCGCAGAGATCCCGGACAATGGCTTTTTAACTCAAGTTTAACAATGTTATGAAACACCCGCTTGAATCACTGATGACCGTAGCAGGGATCCTGCTACTGGCTTTTTTGTCTTGCCTGCTGCTGCCCGCCCCCTCGCTTGGCCTGGTGCTGGCGCAAAAACTCGTCGCCATTTTTCATCTGATGGATCTCAATCAGTTTTATACTTTGCTGTTTTGTCTGTGGTTTTTACTGCTGGGTGTGATTGAATATTTGGTGCTGCGCTTCATCTGGCGGCGCTGGTTCTCGCTGGCGGATTAGACCCGCGAGAACCTTTTGCTGTTAATGCGTTCGGCTATGATTTTCTTTGCGATAAGCGCCCGGCGGCTGGCTGAACGTACGGGTGAAAATACGCGTAAAGGTCTGCTGCGAATCGAATCCGTATTTCAAACAGATGTCGTACACTTTCTGGTCGGTATCGCGTAGATCGCGCGCGGCCAGTAGCAGCTTACGTTCCCGAATGTAACGCCCGAGGCTTTCGCCTTTATACTGCATAAAAAGACGCTGCAGGTGCCATTTTGAATATCCCGCATGGCGTGCAATATCATCAATGCGCAATGGTTGATTCAAATTATCATCAATCCATTCAACAATCGTATCAATTACCTGAGCAGAAATCGTCATCATGCTCTCCCCTGTATTCATTGAGTCACCTGTTGCCACCAGGCCGTAAACAGTTGGTCCGGTTCGGACAGTATTACCGGTTCACCCAACATTGGCGTCAGCAATCGGTAATTGTAACGACGGCTTGCAAGCGCCAGTCGTTTGTAAGGATCATCCCAGGTATGTTTCGCCAGAACGAAACGACCTGCATGCCCTGGTAGAACGGCTTTCGCATGCAGATCGACCGCAGCCTGTGCCGTCTCTTCCGGCATCATGTGAATAAACTTCCAGTCATGGTCATACTGGCCGTTCTCCATAATCGCCAAATCAACCGAGCCAAACTGCTCGCCGATGGCTTTAAAATGCGGCCCATAGCCGGAATCGCCGCTGTAATAAACGTTCTGCTCCGGCGTTTCAAACATGAAACTCGCCCATAGCGTCTGATTGCGCTTGATGCCTCTCCCCGAAAAATGACGGGCTGGCAACGCATGAACGATCAGCGAATCCGTTACTCTGATGGATTGATTCCAGTCCATCTCGTCGATTATCTCGCCGCGCATTCCCCAATAACGCAGATGTGACCCTACGCCAAGCGGCGTAATCACCCGCTTAATTTTCGGCATTAACGCCTTGATCGTGGCGAGATCCAGATGGTCATAGTGATCGTGCGAGATAATAAGCAGATCGATCTCCGGCATCGTCTGTGCGGACCACGGATAATCACCGGCAAAGGCTTTGTTCAGGAATGAAAGCGGTGCGGCATAGTTGCTAAACACGGGATCGATCAGGATACGTTGACCGGCCAGCTGCAAATACCACGAAGAGTGACCCAGCCAGACAAGCGTGTCCTGCTCTGGAGATAACCCGGCGAGATCGGTCGCCACCAATGGCAACGGATGTGCTGGCCGCGCATTTTCGCGCTTAGCGACCAAAAACTCCCACCAGGCAGCCAGCATACTTTTGTTGCCGGTATAGCCCGGTGTTGGCACCTGGTTATGAAACTGTCCATCACGATAGTGCGGTGACTGTTCAACCTGACTCAGCTGTGCCCCTTTCGGTGCCTGACCAAACCCGGCATTGAGTAAAAACGGTAAACTTGCAGCTGCGCCAATGAGCATAATAACAACCACACAAACTGTGAGACGCTTCATATCCTGACCTTAAACACGCCCCCTTTCCGCTGGTTTGCGTGACTGACTCTTGATTATGAGTGAGTAAGCACTCATTATAGAAATCGAAAGTTCGCCGTCAAGATGATTTTCAATCTTTGACATTCACCGTTGCGGTGCTGCAAAGGCCGTGATTCAATCATGCTTTTTACAACTTAAGGGTAAAGTGTAGTGGCTCGTCCGAAGAGTGAAGACAAAAAATTGGCATTACTGGAAGCTGCAACCACAGCATTTGCACAATCAGGTATTGCGGCGTCTACCGCCGTAATTGCCCGCAATGCAGGTGTTGCGGAGGGAACGTTGTTTCGCTATTTCGCGACCAAAGATGATTTGATCAACGAGCTTTACCTCTTTTTAAAGCACGATCTCTGTCAGTCGATGATGGCAAATCTGGATCGCTCAGTGACCGATGCCAAAACCATGACTCACTATATCTGGAACAGCTACATTAGCTGGGGCCTGAACCATACCTGTGGGCATCGCACGATTCGCCAGTTAGCCGTTAGCGAGAAAATCAGCAAAGAAACAGAACAGCAGGCTGACGATATGTTCCCCGAACTGCGCGATCTTTGTCATCGTTACGTACGACCTGAGTTTATGTCTGACGAATATCGCGCCTTTGGCGATGGCCTTTTTCTCTCTTTGGCGGAAACCACCATGGAGTTCGCTGCCCGAGACTCTGCCCGGGCCAAGGAATACATATCGATGGGATTTGAAGCGATGTGGCGCGCTCTAACCCGCGAGGAACAATAATGGACGGCCAAACCCTGCCTACCTGTGCGAAACGCCTTGCGCTCGAACTGCCTTTTACCGAACACTGCTGGCCATTCGGCCCGGAATACGATGTCTTCAAGGTTGGCGGTAAAATTTTTATGCTGGTCACGGAGCTTCGCGGACGTCCGCTTATTAACCTGAAATCCGATCCGCAAAAATCACTGTTAAACCAGCAGATCTACCCCAGCATTAAACCCGGCTATCACATGAATAAAAAGCACTGGATCTCGGTCTATCCGGGCGACGACATTACCGAGTCATTACTGGCAGAGCTGGTGAATGATTCCTGGCACCGCGTCGTTGACGGCTTGCCGAAGCGGGATCAAAAACGCCTGCGTCCAGATTGATTTATCGTTAACCCCGATAAGTGTTTTTGCATTTTCCTGTCTTATCTTTTTCCTGCTAACCCTGTACCCTGCTGAAACAAAACGTACCCGCAGGGTATAAAAAACCACCAGGAGTAGTTATGGATATTGTTTCTGTCGCCTTAAAACGTTACTCCACTAAGGCATTCGATCCGACTAAAAAACTGACCGCTGAGCAGGCCGAAAAATTAAAAACGCTGCTGCAGTTTAGCCCATCCAGCACCAACTCTCAGCCATGGCATTTTATCGTTGCCAGCACTGATGAAGGTAAAGCGCGTGTGGCCAAATCCGCAGCCGGCGGCTTTGTGTTCAACGAACGTAAAATGCTGGATGCTTCCCACGTAGTAGTGTTCTGCGCCAAAACGGCGATGGACGACGCGTGGCTGGAGCGCGTGGTGGATCAGGAAGAGAGCGATGGCCGCTTCGCCACCCCTGAAGCTAAAGCTGCAAACCACAAAGGTCGTACCTTCTTTGCTGATATGCATCGCAAAGAACTGAAAGATGACAACCACTGGATGGCAAAACAGGTGTATCTGAACGTTGGTAACTTCCTGCTGGGCGTTGCAGCAATGGGTCTGGATGCAGTGCCGATCGAAGGCTTTGATGCGGCGGTGATGGATGCAGAGTTTGGTCTGAAAGAAAAAGGTTTCACCAGCGTAGTGGTGGTCCCGGTGGGTCATCACAGCGTAGAAGATTTCAACGCCGCGCTGCCGAAATCCCGTCTGCCGCTGGAAACAACGCTGACAGAAGTCTAGTCCCCACATTTGCATAAGCTCCACACAGCGGTCATCATAGACCGCTGTTTATTAAGGAGACGTTATGCAGGAATTGATATCTCAGGTAGAAGAACTCGGCATTGAAATAAATCACACCACCTCGCTGGTGATGATTTTTGGCATTATTTTTCTCACCGCCATTATTGTTCACGTTATTTTGCACTGGGTGGTATTACGCGCATTTGAAAAACGCGCCAGTACCAGTTCCCGTCTGTGGTTGCAAATTATCACGCAGAACAAATTATTCCACCGCCTGGCGTTTACGCTGCAAGGTATCATCGTCAATATACAGGCTACACTCTGGCTACAAAAAGGCAGTGAAGTGGCAGATATATTAGTGACCTGCGCACAGCTGTGGATCATGATGTACGCCCTGCTGTCCCTGTTTTCTCTGCTGGACGTTATTCTCAACCTGTCGCAAAAGCTCCCAGCCGCATCCCAATTACCCTTAAAAGGTATATTTCAGGGTATCAAACTGATCGCCGCCATCCTGGTCGGGATCCTGATGATTTCCCTGCTGATAGGTCAATCGCCGGCAATACTGATAAGCGGTCTGGGTGCCATGGCAGCCGTGCTAATGCTGGTATTTAAAGACCCGATTCTCGGTCTGGTGGCCGGAATACAGCTCTCGGCCAACGACATGCTTAAGCTTGGCGACTGGCTGGAAATGCCGAAATACGGTGCAGACGGTGCTGTTATCGATATTGGTTTAACCACCGTCAAAGTGCGCAACTGGGATAACACCATCACCACGATCCCCACCTGGTCACTGGTATCAGACTCTTTTAAAAACTGGAGCGGAATGTCGGCTTCAGGTGGTCGGAGAATTAAACGCAGCATCAGCATTGATGCCACCAGTATCCATTTTCTTGATGATGATGAGCGTCAGCGACTGCATAAAGCACACCTGCTGAAACCGTATTTGACCACGCGTCACCAGGAAATCAAAGAGTGGAATCAGCAATTAGATGCGCCTGAATCGGTATTGAATCACCGCCAAATGACCAATATTGGCACCTTCCGCGCTTATCTGAACGAATATTTGCGTCATCACCCACGTATTCGCAAAGATATGACGTTAATGGTGCGCCAGCTTGCGCCAGACGATCACGGATTACCAATCGAAATTTATGCTTTTACCAATACGGTGGTCTGGCTGGAATATGAAAGTATTCAGGCTGATATCTTCGACCATATCTTTGCCGTGGTCGAAGAGTTTGGCCTGCGCATTCATCAGTCGCCTACCGGAAACGATATTCGCGCACTGTCTGGCGCGTTTCAGCGTTAATCTGCAGAATAGATAAATCACCGATCTCATCACCAGGATGAGATCGGTAGAAACTTAGCGGGACTTACGACGCAGCAGTTTAAAGGCCACAAACAAGAAAATGATCCACACTGGCAGCAGGATAGCTGACAGGCGCATCTCATCCATCGTACACATCAGCACCAGGATCATGCCAAGGAAAGCAATACACAGGTAGTTCCCTGCTGGATACAGCAGCGCTTTAAACTGTGTGTCACGTCCTTTGCGACGCATCGCCGCCCGGAATCGCAGATGTGCCAGGCAGATCATAATCCAGTTCAGCAGCAGCGTCGCCACCACCAGCGCCATCAGCAGGCTAAAGGCTTTTTGCGGCAGCACATAGTTGATCAGTACCACCAGCGACGTAATAGCACCGGAAAGGATCAGTGAATTCACCGGTACGCCGCGACGGCTGACGCGGGTTAAGAACTTCGGTGCGTTCCCCTGAACCGAGAGACCAAATAGCATACGACTGTTAGAGTAGACGCCACTGTTATACACCGACAGCGAAGCCACCAGGATGACAAAGTTCAGCGCAGAAGCCACCACGTTGCTATCAAGATTATGGAAAATCATCACAAACGGGCTGCTGTTGGATTTCACTTCCACCCACGGGTATAGCGCCAACAGCACCACCAGAGAACCGATGTAAAACAGCAGAATACGGTACACCACCTGGTTTACCGCCTTTGGAATGCTTTTCTGCGGATCCTGCGCTTCCGCGGCGGTAATCCCGATAAGCTCCAGCCCGCCAAAGGAGAACATAATCACTGCCAGCGACAGAATTAATCCGTTCCAGCCGGTAGCAAAAAAGCCGTTGTAACGCCATAGGTTATCGATGCTTGCATGTTCCCCGCCGTTACCGGAAAACAGCATCCACACGCCAAAACCTATCATGCCGATAATGGCCAGCACTTTAATCAGTGCGAACCAGAATTCCGTTTCGCCATACAGACGTACGTTGACCAGATTGACGGCGTTGATGATCACGAAGAATGCCGCGGCCCAAATCCAGGTCGGGACATCGGGCAGCCAGTACTGCATGTAGATCCCAGCCGCTGTCAGTTCCGCCATACCGACCAGCACAAACATCACCCAGTAGTTCCAACCGGACAGAAAACCCGCGAACGGTCCCCAGTATTTATAGGCAAAGTGGGCAAAGGATCCGGAAACGGGTTCTTCCACTACCATTTCGCCCAGTTGACGCATAATCAAAAAAGCGATGATCCCGGCCACACCGTAACCCAGTAACACCGCAGGTCCCGCCATCTGAATAGCCGGGCCAATGCCTAAAAACAGGCCCGTACCAATTGCACCGCCCAGTGCAATTAACTGAATATGGCGGTTTTGCAACCCTCGTTGAAGCGTCGGCTCATTTGTTGACGCGGCATCAGACACGCTGGTGTCAGATGCAGTTGACGCGTTTTTCACGCCCTTCCCCTGTGTCGTTTTTATTGAAGGGGCTTCTTTTAACATTTCAACCTGGTTGTCGCAAGGCGCAATCGATTGGATACGCCGGGCTTCCTTGCCCAACGCACCGAGGCTCTGCAGAAAAACAATAGAAAGAAGGCGAGTTGTTATTGTTTATTCAGGTCAATACGTACCACGTTATCTGGCGCAGAGGTGGAGTGGTCTTTATTAAATTTCTGTTTCACGGTGACAAACAGGGTTTGCCCATCTGCCGAGAGCAGCAGGCTGTTGGGGTTAGGCGGTAAGTCCCAGCTTTTCTTCACACTGTAGTCGGTCGCATTCAGGCTGAGTAATTTCCCTGAATCACGCTGGGTAATATAGATTTCGTTGCGTTTTGCGTTGAATTTCACCGCCAGCGAATCACCCACATCCAATTTTTTCAGCAGCTTACCGGTATGGATATCCAGCACCAGGGTGGTCTTCGCTTTCGAGTTGTCGGTAACAAACAAGCGACCCGTTCGCGCGTCCTCTGCCATATTCAGCAGCAGCGCAGGTTGTTCCCCCAGCGGCTGCCAGCGTTTCTCAACACGCTGATTACGCGGGTTGATGACAAGAATTTCACCGCCACCGTTAGCCGCATAAATTCGCTGCGTCACGTCGGAATAATGCAGTCCGGTCATCCATTTACCCGCATTTTTAATGCGGGTTTTCAGTGTCAGGGTTTCAGCGTCAACCACCCAAATCACCGCCGGATCCGCCACGGCGCCAATATAGAGCAAGCCGTTATGCAACAGAACCTGACGTGCACCGTACGGGAACCCTTCTGGGTTACGTTCCGGGAACAATACGCGATTTTTCACTTTACCGTCAGCGGTATTCAGCGCGCTCAGGCCGCCATCCAGTGAGTTGGTGACATACACCGTTTTACCGTCCGGCGAGATAGCCATACCAAAGTTTTTCATATCGGTATGACTCAAGCCGAGCGTTTTAAGCGTTTTCGGATCCAGCTTGTAAACCACACCGCCCTGCACATCTTTAAATCCTTCGGCGCTGGCAACGTACAACGCATCCCCTGCCGGGTTAAGCGCCATTTCATATAACCCAGCCGCCAGCGCGCGTTGCTGTACATCGGTGACGGCAGGTTGCGTTGTTTTTTCCGTAACGCTGGCGTTGCTGGCTGGCGTGGTATGCGGCGCACAACCGCTTAACGCCGCAACAATCAGCAATGCCAACGCGGATGTTGTTTTTTTCATTGTAGGGATCCTTACCAGAAGTAATACAGAGAGTTAATAACAAAGGAGAATGAGAACTATACGCATTATCTTTACTGAATCAAGAATAATTACCCGAGAGTAAAAAACATGAAACAGAGGTTTGAAGATGCAGACAGGTGCGCGCGACTTCCGGTTTTTCATAATTACAGTGAATTATTCTGGACGAAAAGGCATCGCAGGCCACAGAATGCGCTTTACTGTTTTTCTAACATTTTCAAACGGGTGAAGCTGTTGTACTTCAGCCACTCGTTTTTTAGCCAGGCCAGGCAACGACTGTCATGAATAAGATCATCAAACGACTGGAAATCGTCAAAAGCGCTATTGAACTGGAAGATGAGGAGATTATTTTCCAGCAGGTGGCGCATCTTAAAAATGAACCTTTGTCAGTCGTACCTGGCACCATTGTGCAGGCGATCGAAGAACGACGTTTTAGTGATGCCCTGCGTGAAATCTCGGCCTGGCTGCAATCTCAACGGGCAGTCTCTACGTGGCAGGATCCAGCCATTGCCGCCAGTAAGCTGGAACTCAAAGCGCTCGAAACACAGCTGCGTGACCTGATCGATAAGCGCAACACGCGCATTCAAATCCTTGATGATTTCAACGATCTGTATCACCTTCGTCTTGGGCCGCTGATGAGCCGCATTCTCGAACTGCGTAAACAGCTCGCCGCCAGCGCCCAGCGCAAACAGGAAGCGGAGCGAAAACGCCGGGAAAAAGACTATCAATCCTGCCAGCACTATATTTCCCAGGCTGTTGATCAACTGGCCAGGCTCAAGCAGCACTGGATGAACCAGAATTCAGATTCGCGCGAATCGGTAGAAACACGCCAACGTATTCAGCAACAAACGGAACTGATTACCGCCCTGCTGGCGGAGATTCGTGAGTTGGAAAACGACTTTTCTCGCCAGGACGACAGCGCAACCCGTCAGGCACAGGAAGAGGCCAGCCATGAATATGATGAATATCAGGAGCAGCAGCAGGATGCGCAGCATCGTTTTAGCCGTGACCAGCGGCTTTCCTCTGATGAACGTAATGAGCTAAAACGCCTGTGGCGTCAGGCCAGCCGTCTTTGCCACCCGGACGTGGTAGCCGATGATCTGAAAGAGAAAGCGCATCAGATGATGGTGCAGCTTAACCAGGCACGTCAAAATGCCGATCTTGCCGCCGTCCGGGCGCTACTGACTCAATTGCAAAGCGGCCTCGAACCGATGATGGCGAGTGACCGATTGAACGATTTGCAGCATTTACGCGGTAATGACTCCAACTTATTGATAGTGTTTTATGTTCAGATAATGCCCGATGACTTTGTCATGCAGCTCCACCGATTTTGAGAACGACAGCGACTTCCGTCCCAGCCGTGCCAGGTGCTGCCTCAGATTCAGGTTATGCCGCTCAATTCGCTGCGTATATCGCTTGCTGATTACGTGCAGCTTTCCCTTCAGGCGGGATTCATACAGCGGCCAGCCATCCGTCATCCATATCACCACGTCAAAGGGTGACAGCAGGCTCATAAGACGCCCCAGCGTCGCCATAGTGCGTTCACCGAATACGTGCGCAACAACCGTCTTCCGGAGCCTGTCATACGCGTAAAACAGCCAGCGCTGGCGCGATTTAGCCCCGACGTATCCCCACTGTTCGTCCATTTCCGCGCAGACGATGACGTCACTGCCCGGCTGTATGCGCGAGGTTACCGACTGCGGCCTGAGTTTTTTAAATGGCGGAAAATCGTGTTGAGGCCAACGCCCATAATGCGGGCGGTTGCCCGGCATCCAACGCCATTCATGGCCATATCAATGATTTTCTGGTGCGTACCGGGTTGAGAAGCGGTGTAAGTGAACTGCAGTTGCCATGTTTTACGGCAGTGAGAGCAGAGATAGCGCTGATGTCCGGCAGTGCTTTTGCCGTTACGCACCACCCCGTCAGTAGCTGAACAGGAGGGACAGCTGATAGAAACAGAAGCCACTGGAGCACCTCAAAAACACCATCATACACTAAATCAGTAAGTTGGCAGCATCACCGGGCTTGCCTTATCCGTTCTTATGGTAATAAAGGTATTAAGCCACTGAGGAATAAATACACATTTTTCTTTTGAATAAACCTTATTACCTAGGCTAAGCAAATCCTTATCAAGTTCAGCGCCTTCAAAGTAAAATTTATCGTAAAAATCTTTAAAGTTACTAAATTTGTGCCAATGCGGATCTACGGAACACCCTTCATAATCACGTCTGTATGACGAACCTTTCCCATAGCATCTTTTAAGCATACTGAACCAGACTCTATATGCTCTCGTCCTTACCCCGTTAATAATCACAGGATGAACATCAAGCTTTCCGACTCCAAAAACAAGCCGCTCTTTACTGCCTGTCGGATCAGTTTTACTCATGGCGTTTACCTTACTTTGAGATGAACCTTTGCCGCACAGGAAATCAGCCCGTCGAGGCTCGCCAGCGCTAACCGACTTCCTCAAAGGCTCATTTCAAATGGATTGGTTCGACGTGATGGATGCGCGGGCGGTGCGCAGGAAATGCGGATACAAAAAAACCCGCGCCGTGGCGGGCTTTTCGAGGTTAATTATCTACAGGCGTTATACTCCATAATCAGAAGCATACAGGACAATTTTATGCAAAGTCAACACTAACGTGCAAAAAGTGTCGCCATTTGCTCCGATCGCATCAATAAGTTGTTGCTTTCTCAAATTCTGATGATGCCTGACGCTCTCCCTTGTGCAGTGCATCAACCAACATTTCATAGAATGGCTTCCAGTTACGAGACCATGAGGACTGATGGAGATCCGGCAGACGTTTAAGGATAGCTCGGTGAACGGTCGCAGATGACACTCTGGAATACCCCTCGCCGCTGCAACGCTCACACGTTTTGAAAACCGGTGCGCCGCGGTCTTTTGTCGCGATGCGGTCCAGTACCTCGCCCTTTCCACTACAACGGCAGCGGGCGCTGATTGTTCCCTTGCCTCCGCAACTATCACAGACGGCCGGTACAACCTCTGTTACCTCAGTCCAGTGCTCCCAGTCAGACGGACGAACAGCACGAGAGCGGTTAGCCCAATATGGTGCTTTACCCCATGGGTACGAAACTTTACGGGTGACCTGTTCGCGGGTTGTCCGTCCGGTACCATTGCAGCTGTGACACGTCACGCTGGTAGCCGCCGAACGAGAGTATTCAGCAAAGGCAAATTGCGCCAGCATCAGCATGCACCATCCCAACTCACCACCGGCTGCTTTGCGCACGTTCTTTGGTGCTGTCTCCATTGCGTGGCGTGCCAGCGCCTGAACCGCAAGTTGCTCATCGCTTTTGCTGATCCCGGTTTTACCAAAGAAAGCGGACAGACCAAAACGCGCGCGGCTGCTGGTCGTACCGATGGCTACCATAACATCGGTTCCGGTGAGGCGATCCGGAGAGGTGCCTTTCACGCTGTCGCTGATGTGCATCCCCTGAGGGCTGAAATGTTTGAGTGATGATTCCAGTTTCATGCGCAAATACCTTCTGGTGACCGGACAGGGTTATTATCTCACTTATTGCAACAATCATCCATTTCATTGCAATAAACAAAATGTCGTTATTCTGCATTGTGCGCACCAATCAGATTGAGATACACGCCGTCACTGTCAGCATCCATGCAGCCCTGATGACGCTCGCTCTGCAGATACCATTTCAGCACCTCCAGCGCTTCCTGTTGGTTGCGCGGGCTGATGGTTTCCAGCAACTTATCAAGGTAATCTTCACGGTCGCTTATCTCCGGGTAATCATCACCATAGCCGTCCGGATCGATTTCCTTTATGGCGGCGCTTCTCATATCAACTAACCATGCCCAGTAAAGATACTCCCGCACCACATCTGACAGGGTGTAGGGCTCAGGAAGTACATCACGAAACCCCTTTGATACGGCTTTCCGCGCGTCCCATGCCTCGAAGATGCGATCGCCTTTAATGCTACCTTGTGCTTTTTCTTCCTCCGTCCAGCCGTATAAGCCTTCCCCATATATTTCACCATAAGCCGCCATCATTAACCGTTCCGGTTTCGTGGGTTCCATTGCCGCATCATAGCTTCCAAAGGCACCACGAACCTTCGCGGCCTTATCTCGCTGTGATTTCGCACTGCTGATGAAGTGCTGCGGGTTATCGAGCCACATTGTCGAAAACACGGAGGTCCAGCCCGCGCCGCTATGCTGCAGGTATCGCGTATATCGTTCCTGTGCCTCCTTCGGTGTGATGGTCAGTTTCTCCAGCGCTGCTTCCGCTGCGGCAATATGGACGGGCTCACCAGTTTTGATAACCTCCAGCACCCACAGGTACGCATCCGTCTGTTTATGGCCGGTGATAACCCGTTGCGGTGGCAGAGGTTTAATTGTCGCCAGTTCGGTGCTGTATTTCGTTTCAGGAATGGTGAACAACGCCCTGTGCTCAGGATTGTCGCGAAATAACCCGGAACGGCGGCAGATACTTTTCACCGTATTTAGATTGACGCCGGTTTCACGTGAGATGGTTTTATAGCCTCTGCCGCTACGTTTAAGGCTGAGGATTTGCTCTTTAATATCTTTGTTCATTGCACACCCTGTATGCTGGCGGGTTGCCCCGCCTTGCCTGTTATCAGAAAGGTACGTCATCCGCAAGGTCATCACCCGGTGACGGTTGCACACCGGTGCCTTTCTTCCTGCCTCCAGGGCGTACTGTTTTCGCGCTGATCACCGAATCAGCCACCATCTGGTAACCCGTCTGCAGAACACCGTTATTCCCCTTCCACTGGTTGGCCTGCATATTGCCCGATACGCTAATGAGGACACCTTTCTGGTGTTTCAGCAAATAGTCAGCCTGCTTACCGAACGCCGTTACCCCCAGCCAGAATGTCAGTTCACCGCTCTCAATATCCCGGCAGGGAAGTGCCACCGCCAGCCGCGTAAATGCCATGCTGTTGCCGTTACTGATAGTTTTACTCTGTACATCAACCACCAGCCGGCCATGTGCTGCAATATGTGCTGTCATTGCCCCTCTCCCTCATCAAGCTGAACCAGTAAATATGAACGCATACGGATATTCCCCAGATGCCGGAGCCGTGGGGTGAGCGTCTGATACCCTTTATCGCTGGGTGATTTTTTCAGTATTCCGGCGTCACACAGCGTGCGGGCAAACTGACCACTGTCAAATCCCTTCGCAACTTCAGCCTTGAACACTGCAGGCAAGACATAAAACAGAACAGGATCATCATTGTGATTCCCTTTATTCCGGTATCCGGCCAGTTCGCTTATCGGCATACTTTGTTCGTCATAAGGCAGCGGGGCGAATCGTCGCATACCGAAAGTGCTCAGAAAGCTCACCGCCTGTTCAATAATTTGCTCAATTTCTTTGTTGCCGGTACCAAACACGCCGATCCAGGCGTTGTAACTGTGCTGAATGGCATCCCGGCACTGCTGTTCATCCCAGCCGGTAATTACCTTCCCGAGTAGCAGAGCCGCCTCAAGAATGGCAAAGCGGGATGCCACACGGTGGACCTGTTCGCCGTAATCTGCAGGGACCAGACTGCGCCAGCGTTCTTCTGCCTGACGGACAGCGTTAGTGGCTTCTTCCCTGTGTTCAGCAAGCCAACGGACCCACTCACGCCCGGCAGCGCCATAGTTGTTCTGATACGCATCCTTAATAGCATCAGCATGCTGCTTGCCATTTTTGTAGCCGTGAAAGACCGTGGCGCGACTCATGGGAATATTCAGCAGGCGTACCAGTTGTCCGGCTTTAGCCTTGCGACCGGCTCCCGCCACGAAGGTTTCCATATCAACCTCCCCAGTACTGACTGCCACCGTGCGCCAGCGTTTAAGTTCGCGGTTGCCGCCTTCCTTCGCCCCCTGCAACTTCCCGGTACCATTGAAAAGCGCATAGGCTGACTTCCAGACTTCCACCGGGTCTGCCCCTTGCCCAATTTCGTCCAGCGGCATCAGCGCATCATTGTGTGCCGCCGCTTCATTTGCCAGTCCCAGCGCTGTCCCGTACCAGGTCAGGCGCAACACATCCGGATTGCCATACAGACTGGAGGCGACATTGGCAGTGGTGGTTTTGCCCGCGCTGGACTGCTCATAGAAATGCAGGCCGAAACCATCTGCGCCCGTTAATCCGATTAATGGGGCCGCCAGTGCAGCCGCAACCGCCGTCATCATTGAATGGTTACCGTTCGCGAGAGCCGCCACGCTTTTGCGCCAGCCTTCCACATTCCCTTTCATGGTGTACCCAGCAGCGGCTGAACTTCGCCCGTTAAAGAGCACCGGGTGTTCAGGTTTCCCGATAATTTCGCCATCGGGCATGATGTACGCCCCACACTGCCAGCCCGTTGCATGAGCAACCCGCCAGAGTTGCCCGCTGCCGCTGCGCTGCATCCAGTCGGCCAGAATGGCCCGCAGGTTATTTTTGGTCGTGACATTCACGCCTCCGGCCTTAAGCAAACGCCATCCCTCACGTTCACCGATATCTGCCTGCGGGATAGCCCGGGTTAGAGGTTTCTCTTCGCCTTCTGGCTGCCAGCGCACAATCAGATAGCGATCCCGACCATCCGTGCCGATACTCACGACATCCAGAGGAGAGCATAACCAGCTTTCACTGGTGATAACTTCGCCGCTCTCCTTGTCCACTTTTGGTGTTACCCAGAAAACGCCATCATCACGGCTTTCGACACGGGGTTTCAGATCATCGTCCGCAACCGGTGATTTTTTTTTCTTCATGGACGAAAGGGAAACAACAGTACTGTCGCCACTTTCAGCGTCGGCTTTCAGAGCCGGAAGACGGTCCGTCCAGTTTTCCAGAAGCTCCTGACTCTCAGAGTAAAGACGGGCCTCCTGAACCCCCGCCTGCGCCAGCTTTGTTGCAATCTGGCTAATTTGCATTTCAGAAATTGCCCCAGCCCGGTAGACGCGGACATACCGCCTTCCGGCATTAACAATATTCAGACTGTCGAGCTCCTCAAGCTGCTTCTTCCCGAGCCAGACCGGAGGAACGTCATCACCGATGGTATTGTGTTGCTGCCAGTCCTGTGCAAAAGCCCACGCTTTGTCCCCGGCGAAAATAATCGCCTCTGCAAACGGGTCTGAAGGCAGTTTATTCATGTTAGGTGCGTTCTTCATCGTCCGCCTCTCAGTGAGCCACCGGCGCCACAGGAATGCCTTCCGTCTTCAGCGTTTCAATAAAGCTGTCGTGAAGAAGCGCCATACCTTTAAGCCCCTCCTCAGACATATCGATCCCGGTGACAGGGCTGATATCGATCATGCTGCGATAGATTGCCGAGGCCATTGCAGGGGCTTTGTTCGCCGGGAACATTTCGTATGCCAGTCCCTCAATATGGTTTGCCAGAGCAAAGCGCTCAGTCCACGGATAAATGACAATACCCCCATGATCTCCGCTATAAACTGCGACTTCCTCCAAGTCTCCCCGTTCATTCTTCACTTCGACGGTTCCGTTGGTATCAAACATTTCACAGACAAATACGGCGGCCACCACCCAGCGCCAGAGCATCAGATTCTGCTCATTACTCAAAATAAAATCCCCGGCGTGCATACCGTGCCAGAGGGAGGCAACTAGACGCAGTCCATTCACTAAATCCGTGTCATACTCTCCGCTGTCGAGTTTCTGAATATCAGTTTCCGGGACGGCAGTATTGCCTCCGCTCTGCTGGCGATGGAAATAAAGGACTACGTTTTTCTCGGCTTCCAGACGGCTCATCAGAATATATTTTTCTGTCTGACTGTTTTCACCAGAGAAATAATTACTTTGTGTTTTACGCATGATAAATCTCCAGTCCAAAGCTATTATCTTTCGGATTATCCAGTGCGGCAGTCACTGCCTCTTTCATAACCTCATTCATAAACTCAACACCTTCAGATGTGAGGCGACTACAGTCTTTCGTCAACATCCCAGCGTAAGTGTCGTTCAGCATCTGTAGTCCTTTATCACTGCCAAACTTACGCAGGCACTGGAGTTCGATACTATTGATGAGGCAACTGCTGATGGCTGACTCTGTCAGATTATCGAGAGCTACGACCTGTCTTTTCACCATCAGGTTAAGTACTGCCGAACCGTTATTACGCAACCGGCAATAATGAATAAAGGCATCGGCAATATGTTTTCGGTTTAATTCAAGAGAGTTATTTGACGTTTTCATAACTACTGTTCTCCTGCCATCAGGATGAGTGATTCCCCGACCTGATGGCCGTTATTTTTCGGATTAAATTTATGTCGCTATGCTGGAGTTATTTCTCGATATTTTGCCTGCGTTCACGAATGCTGAAATCCGCTTCATCTGCATTAAATTTCAGAGCAGAAGCAATACCCGGCAAATACATCATCATTTCGCCCAGATTACGCAAATCCTCTTTAGCCATTTCACCTGTGTATTCTTTATTATCACAGGCCCAGAACAGGATATTGCCGACAGAACCCAGCCCGGACATAATCCCTTCATATGCACCTTCGGAATGCATGCGAATACAGGACAGGGTTTCATCGTCCTCTTTATCTAAATTACAGCGTGTCAGTAACTGTTCGATATTTCTCATACCGGCTCTCCCCAGAAATCGATGAGATCAACACCATACACAGCCACCCATGCCTCACGCGGCCATGATTTAACAAAGCCAAACTGCGCGTCCGGCACTTTATGGGGTTCCAGCCCGTTCTCCTGACACCACTTTTTAAGTGGACGCCAGCCATACTCAATATCAGTGACACTTTTCACGGCTTTCACCGTGGCATGCTTCCCTGATTCGCCCAGGCGTTCTGCCAGTTGTTTCGATTTACGCACGGCAGCAGATGCAGTTGCCATCGCTGTTGCTTCCCGGCGGCTGCCGATTTCGGCTTTGGTGCGCTCGGCTTCGTCAGCACGAGCTTTTTCTGCCAGGCGCCCCTGCTCTGACGCCATCGCAATCTGGAGAATTTCCATGGTGGACAGTTCGCGCTGCACGGGCGCAGGCTGATAACGCGCTTCAAGCTTGTCGACCAGTCCACGGCGCACCGCCTTTGACTCACGGGCAGCTACGCGGAGAGCCTGCTTTATCTGCATGATGATCCCCTCAGACGGGCGTCCACCCTTACTGCCCTGAGGTTTTACAAAAGTTTTGTAAAACTCCCCAACCAGTTCATCCTTAATGCGATCGATAAAGACATTATTGCGAATCGGTTTTTCACCGCATTCAACGCGGGTTTCGTTCACCATTTCCAGCAGCGTATCCGAATCAATTTCGCCGGAAGTTTCATCCGCGCTAAAGCCAGCCATTAATTCAGTTTTATCAGCCATTGCACACCTCGTGTTCATTTCCCGCCTGCTCACCAAGATCCAGTGCGTTCGTTGACTGTTGCGTCAGATGGGTTGCAACATCCACAAGTGATATCACGTACATCTGAAGATTCTTCTCCCCAGAACCGAGAATGCGAGTAGCACAATTCATCAGATCCAGAGAGCGTTGCAGGTTGGTCAACACATCCTTATCAGTACGGTAAATATGTGGCTTATCCATTGTCAGCCTCCACAGCTTCACGGGCGATCTTTTCAATCAGCTCGATAAGTTCAAGGCACAACTGCTCTTCGTCCGCACTGGAGGTGAGAAATCCCGCGGCAGATGCAAGCGCCTGAATCTTATGCAAAGCATCAAGGCCAACCCCGACTTTAACGTTGCGCATTGCATACCCCTTGTTCAGGTGTGACAGACCAGCCAGCCCGACAGGCCATTTCGAGGAACGATGGCAGCGTTGCAACATGCTCCCCATTAACCAGCGGGTAATCGCACACATGACGGCCTTCTTTGAGCTGAACCACCACGCGCCCTGTGAAACCGGGTGAAACGTGAAGGTTCACAGTCGTGACAGTATTCAGCCCTTTCACCAGCATCAGCTTCGCAAACTCTTCCACATCACCGTGGGCACCACAGCCCAGGCAACGGAATGTCTGAGTAGCAGGATCGACCGTGAATGATGGCGTTCTCTCGTGATGGAATGGACAAAGCCCAACATAGTTTTTGCCCTGACGCTCAAGCTGAACGTGCTGACCAATGATTTTGAGGATGTCACTCATTCCCGGCCTCCTGCGCTTTTTTCGCGGTTTTCTCAATCTGCGACATAAGGATCCCTGCCAGTTCAATGCGTGCTGGTGTATCAGTCAGGAACTGAGCCGCACGCGCAAGTGCCTCAATTTCGATAAGCGCATCCGTTTTGGTGAGTTCAGACATGCGCCACCTCCTGAACACCAGATGTGCAGGCGTCAAAACGCTGTTCGAAAATCCAGGAGAAGTGATCACCACCTTCCATCAACTGGAGGCGACATGGAGCCTTAGTGCGGATCTGCGCAGCGAATACCAGATTCCAGCCGGGGAAATGTGAGCGGGCCTGTTGCTCATTGTTGGCTTCAGCACGCAGGACAACAGGCGTGGTGTTGGTTTTATCTGACGGAGTTCCCAGAAACAGGTATGTGAATTCCGGGCGAGTTTGGGTATCATGTGAACATGCCATAATGTTACTCCAACTAACGTTGTGGTTAGAGGCCCAACCGGATTGCCGTCCGAGTTGGGCTTCGAATACTTCAAGGTGTATTTCACCCATGAAAGAAAGGCTACCCCAAGGTGAAATACACCGCAAGTCTTTTTTTAATCTTTTTTTTGCGTATACTGACATACACCAACCACAAGGAGCGTCAGTAATGGCAACAGGTGCAAAGAACGGAAAATCACAAATGACCACCGTACGAATCCCCCATGAAGTGATGGAAGATATAGAATCACTCAAGGAGGAAGGCGAGAGTACAGCTGGTTTTTTAGTTACTGCAGCAAAAGGTGAAATCAAACGCCGACAGCGTAAAAAATCAAAAGATGATCCAGTCCAGTGATTGATCTGGTTTTCAAAGGCAACGTTCGCAGCGTTGCCTTTTTCTTTGTGAACACGGGATGCGCCAATAGTTAAGCCGCTCATTCAGATACCTCGACTTTCCCGCCACCAATCAGCTCAAACGAAAACTGGCGAAAATCCTTCACCAATTTTTCGGCCTTATCGAGTAAAGGCAAATCATCCTGCCGTTGGCGTAATCGGCGTCCAGCATCAGACGAATCCTCATCAGATGCTTTTCGAGCAGATGACACGATATTTTCCATTTGCTGAATGGTATAGACGAGATCACCGTTAATGTTATGCTCGAGTTCTGTCATGTAATCGAAGATTTGCGCTTGCAGCTCGTAGCTGTAGCTCATTGCCATGAGGCAGGCTTCACGCTTAGGAAAATTGCAAATATCCCTCTCCACAACACCGCCGGTACCGTTGATATAGGTATCAGTTGCAAAAAATTTTGCAGCTGCATCCCCGAGAACTTTGGGCACCTTCTTCATGAAGCTTCGGTGTTCGAGCTTGCGATATTTCTTGCAGGGAAAGGTCAACCCTTCCGATTTAGCTTTTGCTTTACGATTTGCATTGATGTAATCGACCATTTCAAGACTGCTCATAGTAGGTGCAGAAATAGCTGCCTGACCGATTTCAGATTGAGCGAGTCCCTGCCCGTAGAGGACATTTAATTTATTCATGGCTATTTACCTGTCGTTAATTAGTTGGTAACTGTCGCGACAATCGGATCATAAACAGATGCGAACGCAACGACACGCAACAAATGCACATAGGGTGTTCAAGATTGATTAAACCACCTCCTTGCGCGATTCTTCGATGCGCTGGTTAATCCAGTCATCAACTTCACTTTCGACAAAGGCAATTGAGCGAGAGCCAATTTTGACAGAGGAAGGGAATTTACCCTGCCCCATAAGTCGATAGATCCAAGCTTTGCTGTAGCCAGTGCGGCGCTGAACTTCTGATAGGCGGATAAAGGATTGCGACATGTTTACCTCGTAGTGTCTGTTGCGGTGCATATGACAAATTACATCACGGAAATCGACAACATGTTGGAAGTTGGAGAATTATTTAGAAAAATAATTGGAAGTGAACACTCTATGTTTTGGAAGCCGAACGCCAGAGAAAAACTCTAAGATGATTTGTTTTGGAAGTCACATACTCTGCAATGGTGATTTTGGAAGTTTCAATAAATAATTTTGGAAGCGTAAAAATGAAAATACGGCAAAATGGAAGCCTCATTCACTCATCAAAGAGGCATTGCTTGTTCCGCTGGTAGTTTTTGAATAGAACTATTTGTCGGTATCTTGGAAATCAGCGTGTTTCAAAGCGGAGGCAAGAAGGGTTCTGATTTGGCGATCGCTCACTGTTTCGGACAAAAAACCAGCATCAATTAAACTATTTGTCGCCACGTTAGCTATAGCTGATTTATTTGGTCTCCCGTTTATCGTGCAATTAGCGTGACCTTTACATAGAGCCATCGACAGCCCTGAGATTAAAGTCAAAGCTGTATCACGACCGCGGAATTTAGACCATTCAGGTTGTTCATCTTGTTTATAAGGTTCTGGTGGGCGTGTGTATTGGATGGCATTCTTCCTGCTATAAGCATCCATTACATCTTTGCGAACATGTTTAATACAATCAGGCATGCCAACACCCACATCCATAAGGAACATAGCCATTTCTGGTGCCTTAATTATTATTTCTCTCATATCCATTAATCCGGTAATTCTATTCTCGACCGGGCAAAATAGCTCAACCTCATCAAATCCATCGACAGAGGAGCAGTGTCCAAGCAATCCTATACAGTGGTGTTTTCCAACTTTAACAAATGAATTAACTAAATCATGATAATAAAAATCAAAAGGCTCATACTCTGGAAACTCTTTTCTGTATTCCCTTAGAATAATAGCCGAAATTTCTTGGGGGGAGCATTGTTCCTGCTTTGAGAGTTCAAGCACGAATGTTTTGAGTGGAACGATATCCTTGCGTTCACGATTGATAACCCCAAAAAACGACATGCACTTCCTCTCCCTTTGATTTGCCCTCAGGCGTTAATTCTTAATTCTCAATCTTGATCTTGGTGATGCTGTGAAAACAACAGAATTATCGTCTACTGGCGTAAACATGTCTAGATCTGACTGTATGCATAACTAGTAAAATGAAGGCGTATACAGGAAATAATCAAGTACTGTTATAATACCATGGCTTGACGTGACTCAGAGAGTCTCTGATTAATCCATTCACCAACCTCACTTTCAATAAACACCATTGAAAAAGCATCAATTTTTACAGATTGTGGAAAGCTGTTTTCTTTGAGCAGTCGGTAAATCCACGCTTTACTGTAGCCTGCTAATCAGTACCTCAGAAAGACGAATGAATTTATAGTGTTTAACCATGTTATTTTCCTATGATTCGGACACAACAAAAGAACCTAGTCACCAGGTGACAGGTTTCTATTTATGGTTCCGATTTGTGAATATGTCTAAAACCACATCATGCAAGCACGTGTAGTTAGTAGTATTAGATAGGGGTTGTTAAATATTTTCATAGCAAGCATAACAAGTTATGTTGCTTTATCCTCAGCTTCTGAGGCTTCATTTTTTAAAGAGCATTCGCTTTTCAGCGACGTAGGCAGGAATGCCATTGTGAAAAGAGCAGTGATGCTTTAGCGACTTTTGCTTTGTCAGCCACGCAGGCATACAGATATATAAGAAAAATGACTTGATGGTGATGCCCTTTCTCAGGGCACGATCTGTGTTTCTCACAGACGCAATATTATTAAAGAACAATGCACAAGGGCGCACAATCTCCCTTTTGTAAGAGAGAACCAATATCTTTAAAGAGCACCAAACGTCTACTAGTGGCAAATATAAATCACTACTGTCTACATGTCCAGCACTTTTCTAATCACAAAATATGAATATCCCCTCACTAGATAGTTGTACCAAAACCACTAAAAGTTGTTCCAGAGTTGTTCCAGCCAAAGAGAATGTATATTAATAAAAACAGTTAGTTATCTTTATAAATATACATATGGAACAACTGGAACAAGTGGAACGAATACTTTTCTCTTACACGTGAATAAACAGTTTACCCAGCAGCCTTACCCGCCAGTTCATCCAGATAGTCAGCGTACCACTGAAGCATCTCTCGCCGACCGTCAAGGTACTGAGCATGATTGTAGGTGCCCCTGATAGTATTTCTGTCAGCGTGCGCCAGTTGAGTTTCTATCCATGCAGAGTCAAATCCTTCCTCATGCAAAACGGTGCTCATCGTGTGTCTGAAACCATGGCCAGTAGCCTTTCCGCCATAACCTATACGTTTAATCACCTGGTTAATGCTGGCCTCACTCATTGGTTTATGAGCATCGTTGCGGCCAGGGAAGACATACTTACCCCAGCCGGTTATCTCTTTTAGCTCCAACAGGTGAGATTTAACCTGTCTAGAAAGTGGTACAAGGTGAGGACGGCGCATCTTCATGCGTTCCTTGGGGATCTGCCATAAGTCATTGTCCAGGTCGAATTCAGCCCACTCTGAGGCGCGGAGTTCAATGGTCCTGACACTGGTGTACATAAGCAGTAATGTCGCAATGCGTGTCACTTTACTACCACTGTAGGCATTCACTGCGTGAATAAATGGACCAAGTTCGACGGGGAGTAGGTGCGGGAAGTGATTTTGCTTGGGTGATTTTAGTGCGCCGGCCAGATCGGTTACAGGGTTTACCTCTGCTCTGCCAGTAATTATCGCGTAAGTGAAAATCTGCCGACATGCCTGACGGGTTTTCTTGAGCTTATCCAGTACTCCTCGTTCTTCCATTTTGCGCAACACTGACAGCATGTCCATCGGCTTAATTTCGGTAATGGCCTTCTTTCCGACATACGGGAATATATCCTTTCGTAGATATTCAAGAATGTCCTCAGCATACCCGGAAGACCAGTTCGGCTTCTTATGCTCATGCCATTCAAGCGCCAAAAGCTCGAAGCTGTTATTAATTGCTAGATTCTTCGCTTCTCTGGCGGCTTGTTTAACTTCAGAGGGATCGTCACCTGCTGCAAGTACACGCTTGGCTTCCGTACGTTTATCTCTGGCTTCAGCAAGCGTCACATCAGGATAAACACCAATGGATAGCAGCTTCTCTTTACCTGCATAGCGGTATTTCATGCGCCAGTACCTGGAACCGTTCGGGTTAACGAGCAGATACAAACCACCACCATCAGACAGTTTATATGGTTTATCTGTTGGCTTTGCAGTGCTTACCTGGCGGGCTGTTAGCTTCATATTGGGGGTATCTCACTTCATTGAACCTATATATACCCCCGAATGTACCCCCATATGAGCGTAGATTTCAATAGATGGTACTAGACGTTGGGATAATGAAATCCTGCTGTATGTCTTGCTGTATCTGGATTTAGTAGACTTTGAGAGAGGTCAGTAGAAGTGAAGATGGTACGCCCTGTAGGATTCGAACCTACGACCTACGGCTTAGAAGGCCGTTGCTCTATCCAACTGAGCTAAGGGCGCATTGCGAAGTGATTACTTCATGCAGATGAAACGCGTGAATTATACGGTCAGCGCCTGCTGAGTCAATGCCTTTTATTTCAGTTGCTGGCGAAGTGTACGAATGTTGATTTTTTCTGCTTGTTCAAGGGTATCCAGGAAATCACCTGGTAACAACTCAGCCCACGAAACGCCAGATTTAAGGATACATGTATTTAGAATATTTATGATTTTGCTTAACATTCCCTTACCCCTCCAGTGGTTCAGGAACTCTTTAATGTTAAGTATCGCCATCAAGGAAGAAAACAGTCACTTCGAACATGGACTGAAAATCATCATCTCCCATCTGGCAAATCAGTGGCATCAGGAGATCTGCTTTTTACCTGTCGAGAATATCGATCGCGCTGACATCGCGTTTATCTCCCTGGATGAAGATTGGCTCAGCGCCGATTGCTATCAGATTCCGATCCATACCCGCCGCCAACACCGGGTTGTCATCTGCAACAGAAACGATAAAGATAAGCTGATGTTCCGGCCCTGCCTGTACATGTTGCCGCTGATCTATCGGGAAGATGACGTTGAGGAAATGACTAAAAAATTAGTCCCCATCCTGCAAAAACGTGCGCTGCGCAACAACGTGCCTGCAACTATCTGCCATTACTGCACTACCCGCAACTTTTCTGTCGACGAACGCAAGTTCTTAATGTTTCTCGCCAGCGGATATACCTTAGCCGAAACGGCTCACCTACTCTCAATAAGCGATCTTCAGGCCAAAGCGACCCGCCGCGGCATAATGAAAAAGCTGCATGTGAAAAACGATCAGCAATTCTTAAGATACATCCGCGCCCATCTGAATTTTCTACAAAATTAGACGGGGTATCTCTGCCTAATTTTTATTGAGAAATATCTCATCCTCGATTAAGTATCGACTCCTACTGTACCTATCCTCTGCCTGCCAGAATAATCCAGCCATACTATTTCCGGGGTAACAGAAAGACACACCCGGTAATATTTTATCTAATATCAGAGAGAGGTTGAACTGGATAAAACGATCTTTTGGGCATTGAGTAAGACATCAGAAAACTTCCGGCAGATTATTCTGATGGGATACGCAATTGCCAGTCTGATGATTGTTGAAGTACTGAAACCCAACGGCACAAGGACATTGACCTTTACGCTGGCAAAAATTTGGGTCAGGGATGTTTATAGTCAGCAATTTATCCAGACCTGCCGCAACAGAAATGGAATGGAAAAGGATGCACAGCGCAAAACGCCGGGACCGCTATCGCCGCATACGAAACACTAACTGTACCTGGCAATATCCCCACTGTACCTCACAAGTATTTGACCGGCTCGAGTATCTGGCGCAAAAACTCGAATACACATTACCGGACGACACTATATCTCAGGCGATAATTACAACAGACTACTACCTGGCCTACGCGTTAAGTCGACATTTATTCTCAGGCACATGTACGGCGGTCTTCCAGAGCGTTGAGTCGGCCTTACCCAGCATGCAAGAACCAGTAATTAGCCAGTTAGTGATTGACATAGAAAGCTTAACACTCCCCTATTTCGATATACTTGAACGTTTGCGCCAGCTAATTAAGCAGCGTAATGACATCCAGATCTTCATAATGCTTTCAAGTCGTGATGAAGACCTGACTACCTTTATTTCACTATCCGGTCCATTTTATATCCTATCACGCAATTTACGCCTTCCGGAGGTGCGTCACGCCTTATTATCGCCGGTTCCTGACTATATTCATTCCAGACGCATAAATCAGCTCGATTGGGAGATGATTGCCTTACTTTTACAAGGTAACTCCTTAAAAAAGATTGCATTGTTACAAACACAACCTTACCACCGTATCATCTATCGCCTGAACCAATTGATTACGCGCCTGGGGTTACCCAGCAGACAACGCTTTTTGCATCTGATACACCGCCTCAACGTTACCTCTCTTCATTTAATTTAACACCATAACCCTATGTGCGATAAGATTTTTTAGGAAACTACTTATTCTTGAATAAGAAAAAAGATCTAATTTTTACAAATATTTAATATTTACAACTATTCCTGGTATTATGCCTGGTGCCACTGTCACACTTAACCTTACTGATTCTGTGCATTTCAATATAAAAAAGCCTAATTGCAGCCTTAACAAAACCTAAACAATTGGTTTATTGTATCGTTTTTACTATTTAAAAAAAATTTTCAATCTGCCATAATTCGAACTGCAGATAAATAATACCAATAGTCATTAACACATCTGGATCTTTCAGAATATCCTAACTGACATTAACAACCGGGATGTTGTAAGTCTTTTCCGAAAGAACAGAGCAGGTATAATCCCCACAGTTTCCTGATTAATTGTTAGTTTTCCCGGTGTGAAATGGATTTTCCACAAATTCATTGTTCTGCAGAAGAACAACCGAATAAACAAGGATGAAATAATATTTATTCGGTTTTCCCGCAGAACAATTCTTGGCTATTTGACAATATTATAACGCCTGATGTTTTATCAAATTCGCAAGATACGCAAACAGTTTGAGGCATACAACAATGAAACCAGCATCCGTTATCATTATGGACGAACACCCTATTGTCAGAATGTCGATAGAAGTACTACTCGAGAAAAACAGTAATATTCAGGTAGTATTGAAAACCGACGACAGCCGTACGGCAATAGAACACCTGCGCACATACCCGGTCGATCTTGTCATCCTGGATATTGAACTACCTGGTTCGGATGGATTTACATTACTCAAGAGAATAAAGTCTCTGCAGGAGAAAACTCGGGTGCTGTTTCTCTCTTCTAAATCGGAGTCTTTTTATGCCGGGCGTGCTATCCGGGCCGGTGCAAATGGTTTTGTCAGTAAACGAAATGATCTCAATGATATCTACAATGCAGTAAAAATGATTTTATCGGGATATTCTTTTTTCCCGTCGGATACCCTTAATTTCATTAACAATATAAACTCACAAAAAGGTGTGCTGAATGACATGCCGCTCTCTAACCGCGAGGTTACGGTTTTGCGTTATCTGGCAAACGGTCTGTCCAATAAGGAAATTGCTGAACAGTTGTTACTCAGCAATAAAACGATTAGCGCTCACAAGGCGAATATCTACTCCAAGCTCGGGTTGCACACCATCGTTGAGCTGATCGATTATGCAAAAATGCATGAGTTAATGTAATAACACTCCCGGCGAGATGTCGTTCGGGAGCGTTTTGTCAGCTTATTGATTAGTTATAGTTAATCATAAACGTGGCATCAGCCCTGGCGACGCCAGGCTGAACTCCATCGGCTAACGCGATATAGTTGGCGAAAAAGGTCAGCGTGGCATTGCCGTTCTCATCAATCCCCACGGCCTGGCTCGCCTGTTCGAGCGGTAATCGCGTACGATCGCTGTCGTGCAGTTCAATCGCCACCTTTTGCGCCATGACCGCATCATCAAGCGCCAACAGCGTCGTGCCCGGAGCCGGAGTACCGGAAAACGTTATCGACGCGGATCCCGGCGGGCAACCTTCAAGCTTCAGCGTAAATGCGACCGGTTGAGTGGTATCTCCGCTGGTCTGAAGCTGCTTTGTCGGCCAGGTCCCCAACTCCACCGACTTATTGCTGTCGCTGGCAATCACCGCACAGGTAAAGTCCACCACGTTGCCACGCAGCTCAATATTGATTTCCCCCAGCGACGAGGCGGCATGGCCCAACGAACTGAATGTTAGCAGGGACACCATCGCCAGAAGCGCCCCTGCGAATGGCGTTTGCTTGTTAGTCATAATCCACTCGCAGATAGCCACGAGCCGTAAAAGGCCCTTCGGTAGGTTTATTCCCCGTCACGCTGACCGGCCATGCCCGAATACCGACCCTTGCTGCGGCGTTATCATCCAATTGAAATGGGATATTGCTGGACAAATTGTTAGGCGTAAGTGGGTTACCACTGCTATCGGCGACGATAAAACCTAAATCCGGGTTGTCAGAAACCATCATTTGTCCGGTGGCTTTCTCAGCCTCTACACGCATGGTCAAGTAGGCCTGTGCGGCGACGTTGGTGCATTTTATCGCCACGGTTTTGGTCTGCGGATTAATGCCTTCGGGCCGGTTTCCTGCCCCCGCCTTGCTAAACAACGATGCGCCAATATCGCCAAAATCAAACTCAACAATCTGCCCGGCGTTCACCTCACAGTTTTGTGGAACCTCCACCTTACCGCTGTAGCTGATGGTGTACACCGGCGTGCTTAGCGCATCTCCGGAACTGGTCGTGACATAGACGCTGAACATCGTCTGACGCGGAATCGGAACCATGTTAATAAACGAGCGGATCACTTTGAGTTTAAACACCAGGTTTGAATCCTGTACGCCAAAAGGCTTCTGCTTCGAAACGTTCGAGTCAACGCCCATACGGATATAATTTCTTGGAGGATAAAACAGCCCGGCGTAGCTGTCGGTGATGCTCATGGCACCCAGCAGGTAGTCATTGAGCTTCAGATACTGAAAACCACCCTCGGTACTTTGAACAGGAAGTTCAGTGACATAGCTTCGATAGGTGTAATTCACCGACGTTCCGGCCGGACAGGTGGCATTCACGCCAATCCAGCCCGATTTTTCCGGTAACGTTACCACCTGTCCCGGCTGGTTGTTGCTGCTGTTAAAGACATTCGACAAATCGTAAAAAACATCCGTTGGCGTGCCATTCGAGTTATGGCAGACCGTCGCCCATGACGAATGGGCCATCAGCAGTAAAGCGCTTCCCAGTAACAAACCCGTTTGTCTTTTCATCGTATTATTCCTGTCGTGCCGTTGGAGATTCGCACGTCACGTTCGTGAGCGTCACCGCCTGTTTCAGACTCTCCTCAGGCAAGGCATAGCGCGCCACGCAGCGAGCGTTTGCGCCTTCCCCCCATTGGATCAGCAACTCGCCTTTTAGCGGCAGACCACTGAGATAAATTTGCCCGTCTTCGCCCACCATACTGGTCACGCCGCTGGTGTTTTCCCGCACAATAGAGCCAAACGGCACGGGTTTACCGGCATATTTGGCGGTAATCAGCGCCCGCACACCGATTCGTGTATCAAACGCCGCTCGCACCAGCGCCCCTTGCGTTGGTACTACGCTGCTGACGTTATTTTCCACATCGGTATTGTTATTCATGGAATTGGTGTCTAACGCGACGCGGTTATAGCGATAGACGGTGGCATACGGCATCACCGCGTATCCACGCCAGTCGGTTTGAACGCCGGTCTGGTTTTCTATCCGCACACCCTGTGCGCCAGGCGCTTTAATCAGCACGTTGGTATCACCCAGAGGCTGACTGAGCGTAATGCCATCCGCATGCCCCACCACGCCGCCAGAGAGTTGCCAGTTGTAGTCATGCTGATCGCGATCGTAGTTGTATCCCACGCCCAGCGTGCCATAGGCCGCCTGCCAGTTGGCACTGGCGTTTCCGCTGTAGCCATTGGTGCTGCTGTGCCCCTGATTCACGCTGTAGCTCAGGTTGCGTCCATCCAGCAACGTACCGCCGATCCCGCTCTGCCAGCTGTTTTGTCCATTGCTATTACGGTTAGCATTAAAGGTGGCGTAGGTGCGATCGAAGGCGCTATCTCGCGAGTAGCGCCGTCCGCTCAGCAGGCTGAACGGTATTGACATATTGAACGCGACAATACGGTCGGTGTCGGAGATGCCAACCGATTCATTCCACGACCAGGAGAGTGAATAGCTAATACCTTGCCAGCCGCTGGCATAGCCCAGTTGATACCAGGTATTGGTGTCTGAGGTATTCCAGTACGTTTGCTGACTACCCGAGACATACAGCGATCCGTAATCCCCCAGATTCTGCGAAATGTTTATCTGGAAACGGCCCTTTTTGCTGTAGCTCAGGTTATGGTAACTCTTCACATCGGGCACATCGTGGCGATTGCCCTCGCTGTCGTATTCGTACTCATAGCCTTCCATACTGCGATACGCCACATCGTCGAGGGTATAGAAACCACGCGTAGAGTAGCGATATCCCAACAACTGAAAGTTGGTGCCAAAATTGTTCAGCGATTTCGCATATAGAAAACGCAATGACTGCCCCTGATGCGTACTGTCATCCGCCAGTTGGCTGCGGGCATGGGTCAGATCGACAGAAACCGCCCCCCAGTCCCCCAGGTTTCGGCCGGTGCCTAAAACCACCGCCGTGTAGCGGGAGGCCAACTGCGTACCGCCGTAAGCGGTGTAGCCTTCTGGTAACCCAGCAATTAATGTTCCCTGGAAAAAGAATGGAGAAGATTGTTGGCTATTGCCGCTGCGAAAATCCCCTGCGACCACGTCATATTTGAAACGCCCTTCTCGTTGTAACAAGGGAACCGTGGAGTACGGCACCGTATAGCGCTGTTGGCTGCCGTCCTTTTCGTCCACCGTCACCTCAAGGTCACCGCTGGATGACGTCGGGTTGAGATCGGTTATCGAGAAAGCGCCCGGTGAAACATAGCTTTGATAAATCACATAGCCATTCTGACGAATGGTTAGCTTTGCCGCTGTTCGCGCAATACCGCGAACGGTAGGCGCGTAACCCTGTAAGCTGTCGGGATACATACTGTCTGAGGAATAGAGCCGCGCCCCGCGGAATCCGACGCTGTCAAAAACGTCGTTGCCGGTGTTGCTGTCACCCATCACCAGCTCGCCCTTCAGCGGGATAATCGCGCGCTGAAGCCATGTGCCGATGTTTTTCCAGCTTTGTGAGTGATATCCGTCACCTTTGGAATAGCTCCATGCGCCGTTATTTCTCAAGCGCCAGGGGCCATAGTTCAGGCCACTGAGCATACTTAAGAAATAGCTGTCCGTATCACTCCCGCGACTGCCGGTGAAACTGTAGTTAACCAGCGCGGCCGGGATGCCTTCATCCCACTCTTCCGGTGGAATATAGCCACGCGCGCTGTTTAACATCGACGCCTGCGGCAGGCTGACGTTTAGTCGCAGGGTAGAAAAATCAAACGCAATCTCGCTGCCTGGAATCGCCTCAGGTAGATTGATGCAGGTATCGTTCGCATCCTTATTGAGTGCCGGAAACGCGGCGATATTGACACCAAGGCGCTTTACCCAGTCGAGCCCAAAGCACGGCATCAGCCCACCGGACTTCTCCCCGGCTTTTCCCGCGCTGGTCGTAAAACGAATATCCTGAGTAGCCACAAACTCATCGTTGCGCCAGATATCCACGCGATAAACACCTTCAGGCTGGTGATTACCTTTTTCAAAACGTGATAAATCCGCCACGGTTGCCGTATCCGCAGATAAAAAGGCCGGATTAAAATAGCTTTCACCATGGCTTAAAGAGGGAAAGAGCGCCGCCAGCGTGGACAACGCCACCCCCGCCAGCGGTGGCGTAACCCCCGGAAACAGGCCAGGAAAATACGTTGTCTTATTCATCGTTATCTCAACGCACGCTAACCGTTTGGGCCGGGGTCACAGCGCCATAATCATTGACCGTCTGGAACGTAACGTTGCCCTGCACGCCTGTTGGCAACAGAACCTGCGCATCGCTTTTCGGTGCAACCATCACGTTATCGACCTTCGTTTTCCCCACGTTGAGATTGACCAACGTGACGTAATACGCTGACGGATTGTTAATTTTCAGGTGGTTGCCGGAACGGGAGAATTTCAGCATCCCGGGCGCATCTTCCGGAATTTGCGGCAAATTATTCGGGCGCACAAAAAGCTTGATGCGGGACAGAATCGCCAGTTGCAGAACGTTTTTGCCCTCAAGGCTGTTTTTATTGACTGACGGAATGGCTTTTACGTTCATCCAGAACAGCGACTCACGATCTTTGGGCAACGGAACACCTGCATAGATAATACGCAACGTGTTTTCGCTTTTGGGCTCGCTGACAAACAACGGAGGCGTAACCACAAACGATGTTTCTTTAACACCTGCGCTATTCTCAATCCATGAATTGACCAGGTAACGTTCTTTGGTATCACTATTGCTAATAGACAGTGACGTTTGTTTGGCATCGGCTGGATAAATAACGCGGGTAGCGCCTAATGCAATGCCTCCGGCAGCCTGAACACTGGCAACAGGAAATAAGAATAGTAAAAGGATAAAACCTGATTTTAGATAATTAAACATAGCTACAAATACCTTTGGTGTGATTATCGTTGGGAAATAAATCAGGGATAAACCAACGTAAACCACACGTCTGAACGAAGCGTTCCCGGCGTTATATTTTCCGAGACAGCCCGATAACGAGCAGTGAAATGAAACGTCATCTCTTGCGTTATAATCGGCGCATAATGAAGCGGCAGCGCATTCGGAATAATTTGCCGTTGGCGCTGGTCAAATAACGCCAGGCCGATCCCCGAAGCCGCAGACGCATCTCCACTGGCAAGGAAAACCTGCGGATCTTCCGCTGGCGTCACGCCTGCAAACGCAATCCCAACGTGGTCATAAACATCGGAGCTGCATGACGTTAAGCGCAGTGAAAACGGCACGCTGGTAGAGGCAAAGCTCCCCGTCCCGGAGAAAGCATTGGTGCGATACTGCCCCATTTGCACCCGCAAATTTTGGCTGTCAGTAGCGACCGTGCAGGCACCATTGACGAGCTGCCCCCGTAAGTGAAGGCGGCCACTTTCCAGTATTACCGTATGTGCAAACACAGGCAGTACGCACAGCATTCCCGCCAGCGCCACGCCTTTCCCTATCATCTGCCGCATCCTTCATCATCCCCGGAAATTGCCTCATCCAGTGAGGCGAACGTCATCCTTGCGCAAATCAAAACGGCTTATTCGTACTTCATGATGAACGTCGCGTCGGCATTTGCCTGACCCGGCGTAGCGCTGGTGGCAGTGGCTTTGTAACGCGCAGAGAAACGCAGGGTGTTGGTTCCTTCTACCAGCGCCTGAGCGGTAGAGAAGGTGGCTCCATCCGGCTTCAGCGCGGTGGACGTGTTGTCCAGAATTTCGATACCTACACCGCCAGCAGTAGTGGTGTTATTCCCTGAAGAAACAGCCAACAGAGCCGAGTTGGTGGCATCTGCCTGACCAGAGAAAGCAACGGCTGCGGTTGCAGCAACTTTCGGATCACAATCGTTCAGCACGATGGAGAACGGAATTTGTGCCGTTGTATCACCTACTGCGGCAAAACTGGCAGTACGATACTGGCCTAAGGTGACAACCTGATCGGATGACTGAGTACTGACTGCACAGGCTGCATTGACCAGTTCACCTTCAAAATGCACAGTACCGCCGCTCACACTTACCGGATCGGCTGCAACCGCAGCACCTGCGACTAACATCAGGCTGGCAATAACAGAAGAGGTCATTAATTTACGTTTCATGGATTTCCCTTGAATTACACACATCCGGCTCCAGCATCCTGCGGGATCCGTTTTCATTATCGACATTAAATGTCAGGCTAATTATCTCTGCATCCTGTAAAGATATATATCGCAAGAGAATTAGCTAACCTTTTACCCCGACTCTCCTGAGTATTTGATTTACTAATTATCCTTCGCGAATATGACTATTCGTCACAGCGATAAATTAAACATTTCAATTAATGAAAAATACCTGCAAATCCTTTTAATAGCCCTGGCTAATTCTTAATGGGATCTAAGAAAAGTCTTGGTTAATATTACCTAAATGCCGCCGTAATAGTACGTAACAGTCTGGTTTATGAAGCATTACCCATAAAGAACCCAGGGTGATGAGATGTTTCATTCACGTTAATTTTAATTAGCGTGCTTATTATTTATTCGTAAGGCTTCAGCCTTTGTGCTGACACCATTTGCAGCCCGTGACGGCCCTGGCGCACATAAAAACGCAAACGAAAACTGACAGCACGTCCCGCTTCTGACAAAATAGTGGCATCCCCTTCGATTTAACGTAACAGACGGAATCCTCTCTCTGATGGCAGCAAAGATTATTGACGGTAAAACGATTGCGCAGCAGGTGCGCTCTGAGGTTGCTCAAAAAGTTCAGGCGCGTTTAGCGGCTGGATTACGCGCCCCAGGCCTGGCTGTTGTGCTGGTAGGCAGCAATCCGGCTTCGCAAATTTACGTCGCGAGTAAACGCAAAGCCTGCGACGAAGTGGGGTTCGTCTCCCGCTCCTATGACCTGCCCGAAACCACCAGCGAGGCGGAGCTTCTTGAGCTGATCGATACGCTCAATGCAGATACCACCATCGACGGTATTCTGGTACAACTGCCGTTACCTGCCGGTATCGACAACGTTAAAGTGCTGGAGCGTATTGCACCGGATAAAGACGTTGACGGTTTTCATCCGTATAACGTCGGTCGCCTGTGCCAGCGTGCGCCGCGCCTGCGTCCTTGTACCCCGCGCGGTATTGTGACTCTGCTTGAGCGTTACAACATCGACACCTACGGCCTTAATGCGGTCGTCATTGGCGCTTCAAACATCGTCGGTCGCCCAATGAGCATGGAACTGCTGCTGGCTGGCTGCACCACCACCGTCACCCATCGCTTCACCAAAGATCTGCGTCGCCACGTTGAGCATGCTGACCTGCTAATTGTTGCCGTCGGTAAACCGGGCTTTATTCCTGGCGAGTGGATTAAAGAAGGTGCGATTGTGATTGATGTCGGCATCAACCGTCTGGAGAATGGTAAGGTTGTTGGCGATGTGGTCTTTGAAGATGCTGCCGCACGCGCGTCATATATCACGCCGGTCCCCGGCGGCGTAGGCCCAATGACGGTCGCCACACTTATCGAAAACACGCTGCAGGCGTGTGTTGAATATCATGATGTAAAGGACGTTTAAGATGGCCACATTTTCACTGGGTAAACACCCGCATGTTGAACTCTGCGATCTGCTGAAGCTGGAAGGCTGGAGCGAAAGCGGCGCCCAGGCAAAAATTGCTATTGGCGAAGGGTTGGTGAAGGTCGATGGCGTTGTTGAAACGCGTAAACGATGCAAAATCGTTGCCGGACAGGCCGTGAGCTTTGAAGGTCACAGCATTAGCGTCGTGGCGTGACCCTAAGTGCCGGATGAGGTAAACACCGTATCCGGCCACTTCTCCCTCTCGTTTTCAGATAATGACTTCATCCCCGCTTCACAGTGAACTGTTAGCATGTTGTTTTTCCACACGAAGCGATCATCATGCCCACTATTGTTACCCACGTAGCCGTTCCGCTCTGTTTAGGGTTAGGTCTCGGACTTAAAGTCATCCCCCCACGATTACTGTTTGCTGGCGTCGTTCTGGCTATGCTGCCAGATGCCGATGTGTTGTCATTTAAGTTCGGTGTCGCCTATGGCAATGTGTTTGGCCACCGGGGATTTACCCACTCACTGCTGTTCGCCTTCGTGGTACCGCTGCTCTGCGTGTTGATTGGCCGACGATGGTTTAAGGCGGGATTGATTCGCTGCTGGCTATTCCTGACGGTTTCACTGCTGTCACACAGTCTGCTGGATTCCGTTACGACAGGCGGCAAAGGCGTCGGCTGGCTGTGGCCGTGGTCGGATGAACGCTTCTTTGCACCGTGGCAGGTAATTAAAGTCGCCCCGTTTGCGCTATCACGCTACGCCACACCGTATGGGCATCAGGTAATAACTTCGGAGTTGATGTGGGTATGGCTGCCGGGCGTTATGATGATGGGTGTGCTGTGGTGGTACAAACGTCATTAATAGTGCCTGATGGCGCTACGCTTATCAGGCCTACCGATCATTCCATCGTAGGCCGGATAAGACGTAAGCCGCCATCCGGCAATATAGAGCGTTACTTACGACGCCAGGTGGTGCCCTGCGGGCCGTCTTCCAGCACGATGCCCATCTCATTGAGACGGTCACGCGCGGCATCAGCTGCCGCCCAGTCTTTCGCTTTACGCGCATCTAAGCGCTGTTGGATTAACGCTTCAATTTCAGCAACTTCACCGTCATCCGCCTGCGCCCCGCTTTGCAGGAACGCTTCCGGATCCTGTTCCAGCAGTCCCAGCACGCTGGAGAGCTTGCGCAGATGCGCAGCCATACCGTTAGCCGCCGCCATATCTTCACCCTTCAGGCGGTTAACTTCACGCGCCATATCAAACAGCACGGAGTAAGCTTCCGGCGTGTTGAAGTCATCGTCCATCGCTTCAATGAAACGTGCTTCAAAGGCCTCGCCACCCGCAGGGGCAACGGATTTGTCGGTACCGCGCAGTGCAGTGTACAGACGCTCCAGCGCAGAACGCGCCTGTTTCAGGTTCTCTTCGCTGTAGTTGAGCTGGCTACGATAGTGACCCGACATTAGGAAGTAGCGGATGGTTTCGGCGTCGTAGTATTTCAGCACATCGCGCACGGTAAAGAAGTTGCCCAGCGATTTAGACATTTTCTCGCGGTCAACCATCACCATCCCGGAGTGCATCCAGTAATTAACGTACTCACCGTCATGCGCACAGGTGGACTGCGCGATTTCGTTTTCATGGTGCGGGAACATCAGGTCCGAACCGCCGCCGTGAATATCGAAATGGTTACCCAGTTGTTTGCAGTTCATCGCCGAACATTCGATGTGCCAACCCGGACGACCTGCGCCCCATGGAGACGGCCAGCTCGGCTCGCCTTCTTTGGACATTTTCCACAGCACGAAGTCCATCGGGTTACGCTTCACATCAACCACGTCAACGCGAGCACCCGCCTGCAGCTGATCCAGATCCTGGCGTGACAGCTGACCGTAGTTCGGGTCAGTCGGCACGTCGAACATCACGTCGCCGTTATCAGCAACGTAAGCGTGACCTTTGGCAATCAGCTGCTCAGTGATTTCGATAATTTCAGCGATATGGTGCGTAGCGCGCGGCTCCAGATCCGGGCGCAGAATATTCAGCGCATCGAAATCGCTATGCATTTCCGCGATCATTCTGTCGACCAATGCGACAAAGCTTTCACCGTTTTCATTCGCGCGCTTGATGATTTTGTCATCAATATCGGTAATGTTGCGTACATACTTCAGCTTATAGCCGAGGAAGCGCAGGTAGCGCGCGACGACGTCGAAAGAAACAAAGGTACGTCCGTGGCCAATATGACAGAGATCGTAAACGGTAATACCACACACGTACATGCCGACTTCCCCGGCATGAATAGGTTTGAATTCCTCTTTTTGGCGCGTCAGTGTATTAAAGATTTTTAACATCGAAGATTCCGTGTAGACGTGTGTGGATAGTAAAGTCTGTATAATACCCATAATTAAGACCGGAAGCAGCACACTTTGCGAGGTGATCACAGCTTGCGGTTATGCTATAACACACCCCTAACTCTGACCCTTGACGGGGTCGAAGCACCAATCTATCGGAACAGGATGCAAAAATGGTTACTTTCCACACTAATCACGGCGATATCGTAATCAAAACGTTTGATGATAAAGCGCCTGAAACAGTTAAAAACTTCCTGGACTACTGCCGCGAAGGTTTTTATAACAACACCATTTTCCACCGTGTTATTAACGGTTTCATGATCCAGGGCGGCGGTTTCGAGCCAGGCATGAAGCAAAAAGCCACGAAAGAAGCGATCAAAAACGAAGCGAACAACGGTCTGAAAAACACCCGTGGTACGCTGGCAATGGCGCGTACTCAGGCTCCGCACTCCGCAACCGCACAGTTCTTCATCAACGTTGCTGACAACGACTTCCTGAACTTCTCCGGTGAAAGCATGCAGGGTTGGGGTTACTGCGTGTTCGCTGAAGTTGTTGAAGGCATGGACGTGGTTGATAAAATCAAAGGCGTTTCCACCGGTCGCAGCGGCATGCACCAGGATGTGCCAAAAGAAGACGTTATCATCGAAAACGTGACCGTCAGCGAGTAATCGTGGCGACACTGTTTATTGCAGATCTTCATCTCTGCACAGAAGAACCGGCGATCACCGCCGGTTTTCTGCGTTTTTTAGCCGGAGATGCGCGAAAGGCCGATGCGCTATACATTCTCGGCGACCTGTTTGAAGCCTGGATTGGCGATGACGACCCGAATCCGCTGCATCATGAAATGGCCGCAGCGATAAAATCACTGGCTGATTCCGGCGTCCCCTGCTTTTTTATTCACGGCAACCGTGATTTTCTGCTCGGCAAACGTTTTGCCCGTGCGAGCGGCATGACCTTGCTTCCCGAAGAAAAAGTGCTCGACCTGTATGGCCGCAAGGTGCTGATCATGCATGGCGACACCTTATGCACCGACGACGCAGGCTATCAGGCGTTTCGCGCCAAAGTACATCAACCCTGGCTACAGAAGCTGTTTCTCGCCCTGCCCCTGTTTGTTCGCCAGCGCATTGCCGCAAAAATGCGCGCCAACAGTAAAGCCGCCAACAGCAGTAAATCGCTGGAAATCATGGATGTGAATCCGCAGGCCGTGATTAACGAGATGGAAAAACATCAGGTCCAGTGGTTAATTCACGGACATACACACCGTCCGGCTGCCCACGAACTCACGGCCAATGAGCAACCCGCTTTCCGCGTGGTATTAGGCGCATGGCATACCGAAGGCTCAATGGTAAAAGTCACGTCCAGCGACGTTGAGCTAATCGCGTTTCCGTTTTAATTCTGCAGATATCCAGTTCCTCTTTACACAAAACTATTCGAGTTGCATCGAGGCGGCAAATCTGTGAGTCCCCAGGAGCTTACAAAAGTAAGTGACTGGGGTGAGCAGATGCAGCCAACAAAGAGGCAGCTTGAAGAGTGAAGTGTAAAGCGCGCAATCGTTTTCCTTGAAGGTTAATTATGCTATTCTCTGTGGCCTCAAAAGTCGAGTGTAGTGCACCACAGGAGTTTTCAGACGCATGTCTTCCCGCAATAATCCGGCGCGTGTCGCCATCGTGATGGGGTCCAAAAGCGACTGGGCTACCATGCAGTTCGCCGCCGAAATCTTCGAAATCCTGGACGTTCCGCATCATGTTGAAGTCGTCTCCGCCCACCGCACCCCAGACAAATTGTTCAGCTTCGCCGAAAGCGCTGAAGAGAACGGTTATCAGGTGATTATTGCCGGAGCCGGTGGCGCAGCGCATTTGCCAGGCATGATTGCGGCGAAAACGCTGGTGCCGGTTCTCGGCGTTCCGGTGCAAAGCGCAGCGTTGAGCGGTGTAGATAGCCTCTACTCCATTGTTCAAATGCCTCGCGGTATTCCCGTTGGAACACTGGCGATCGGCAAAGCGGGTGCAGCCAATGCGGCCCTGCTGGCAGCGCAAATTCTGGCTACACACGACAAAGCATTACACCAGCGTCTGGACGACTGGCGCAAAGCGCAAACCGATGAAGTGCTGGAAAACCCGGACCCGCGAGGTGCGGCATGAAGCAGGTCTGCGTACTCGGTAACGGTCAGCTAGGACGCATGCTGCGTCAGGCCGGCGAGCCGCTGGGCATTGCGGTCTGGCCCGTCGGGCTGGACGCTGAACCGGCAGCTGTCCCTTTTCAGCAAAGCGTGATCACCGCTGAGATTGAGCGCTGGCCGGAAACGGCACTCACCCGCGAACTGGCGCGCCACCCGGCGTTTGTTAACCGCGACGTCTTCCCGATTATTGCCGACCGTCTGACGCAAAAGCAGCTTTTTGACAAGCTCGGTCTGGCGACCGCGCCGTGGCAACTGCTGGCAGATAAAAGCGAATGGTCTGCGGTATTCGACAAACTCGGCGAGCTGGCGATCGTCAAGCGTCGCGTCGGCGGCTATGACGGTCGTGGACAGTGGCGTTTGCGCGCAAATGAAACCGCACAACTGCCGGATGATTGCTATGGCGAGTGCATCGTCGAGCGGGGAATCAACTTCTCTGGCGAAGTCTCACTGGTTGGCGCTCGGGCGCATGACGGCAGCACCGTTTTCTATCCGCTAACCCATAACCTGCATCAAGACGGCATTCTGCGCACCAGCGTAGTGTTCCCGCAAGCTAACGCCAGACAGCAGGCACAGGCTGAAGCGATGCTCTCCGCCATCATGCAGGAGCTGGGCTATGTCGGCGTGATGGCGATGGAGTGTTTCATCACCCCGGAAGGTCTGCTGATCAACGAACTGGCTCCGCGTGTGCACAACAGCGGACACTGGACGCAAAACGGCGCCAGCATTAGCCAGTTTGAGCTGCACCTGCGTGCCATTACCAACCTGCCGTTACCGACGCCGGTGGTGAACCATCCTTCGGTGATGGTAAACCTGATTGGTAGCGACCTGAACTACGACTGGCTGAAGCTGCCGCTGGTACACCTGCACTGGTATGACAAAGAAGTGCGTGAAGGGCGTAAGGTGGGTCACCTGAACCTGAGCGACAGCGATACCGCGCGCCTTAGCGCGACACTGGAAGCGCTTATCCCCCTGCTGCCGCCGGAATATGCCAGCGGTATTATCTGGGCGCAGTCAAAGCTGAAATAAGCCATTAATGCCGGGGAATGGATTTTATCCTTCCCCGGCCCCTCCCCTGGCGCGTAAAATCCCCTCCATTGCTGTTTTGTATTTTCAGGATCAAACATGAACGATGGAACGGACTATCGCGCAATTCTGCTCGCTGGTACGCCTTTAATCGATGTACGCGCCCCCGTCGAATTTCAGCAGGGCGCCATGCCGGGCGCAATAAACCTTCCCTTAATGAACGATGACGAACGTGCTGCCGTGGGTACCTGTTACAAACGTCAGGGGCCTGAGGCCGCCCTCGCGCTCGGCCATCAACTGGTCTGTGGCGAGACTCGCCAGCAACGCATGAAGGCCTGGCTGAATGCCTGTCGTCAAAATCCTGCGGGCTACTTATGCTGCGCGCGCGGCGGCCAGCGTTCGCACATTGTGCAGCAATGGCTGCACGAGTCCGGTACTGACTACCCGCTAATACAAGGCGGTTATAAAGCATTGCGTCAGGCGGCGATTCAACTGACTGAAGAGCTAGTGCAAAAACCGATCGTCTTAATTGGCGGCTGTACCGGGAACGGTAAAACGCAGCTAGTGCAACAGCAGCCAAACGGAGTGGATCTCGAAGGTCTGGCGCACCATCGCGGTTCCTCATTTGGTCGCACCGTTGAACCGCAGCTTAGCCAGGCAAGCTTTGAAAACCTGCTGGCGGTCGAAATGCTGAAAACCGACAGCCGTCAGGATCTGCGTCTGTGGGTACTTGAAGACGAAGGCCGCATGATCGGTGCTAATCATCTGCCCGAATGTTTGCGCGAACGCATGAGCCAGGCCGCTATTGCGGTGGTGGACGATCCTTTTGAGCTACGGCTGGAGCGACTGCGCGAAGAGTATTTTGTGCGCATGCACCACGATTTCACTCACGCTTATGGCGAGAGTCAGGGCTGGCAGGAGTACAGCGAGTATCTGCACCACGGTCTGTTTGCTATCCGCCGTCGTCTGGGTTTGCAACGTTTTGCCGAGCTGACCACCCTGCTCGACGTGGCTCTGCACGAACAGCAGGCAACGGGCAGCACCGACGCGCATATGAGCTGGCTGGTACCGTTGCTCAACGAGTATTACGACCCGATGTATCACTATCAGTTGGAAAAGAAAGCCGCGAAAATCGTCTTTCGCGGCTCATGGCAGGAGGTGGCTGACTGGCTTAGCGTACAGTAATCAATGTCTGTCGCGCTTGTCTGCGCGTTTCGCCAACCAGTCGCCCAGCACCTGAACGACTTGCACCAGAATAATCAGCGCCACCACGGTGACGATCATGACCTGGGTTTCGTAGCGGTAATAACCAAAGCGAATCGCCAGGTCGCCGACTCCACCGCCGCCAACGATACCGGCCATTGCGGAGTAACCGATCAGACTCACCAGCGTTATCGTCAGCCCACGCAGCAGACCCGCGCTCGCCTCCGGTAACAGAACGGTGCAGATGATGCGCATCGGGCTGGCGCCAAACGCTTCCGCCGCCTCGATAATGCCTTTATCGACTTCACGTAGCGCGCTATCAACCAGACGGGCATAGAAAGCAATTGCTGCTACCGAAAGTGGGACCGATGCCGCGATGGGTCCAATGGTATTGCCGAGCAAAAACTGGGTTAGCGGCAACAACAGAACCAGCAGGATCACAAACGGCACCGAGCGGATAATATTCACCAGCACGGAGCTGAGCAGATACACAAAACGGTTCTGCCAGAATAAATGCCGGTCGGTAACGAAAATAAGAAAACCGAGCGGCAGACCGCCAATAATCGCCAACAGCGTAGAGATGCTCAGCATCTGGAAGGTTTCATTAAACGCCAGCGTCAAATCAGGCAATAAATCATCCACGAATCACCTCCACCTGTGCAGTACGTTGACGAATATGTTCCACGGCGACATCCACCGCAGAAGGGTTATGCGGCGCGGTCAGTTGCACCACCAGAATCCCCAGCGCACGTTCGCCGATATATTCAATTTTGCCGTGCAGAATGTTCACCGCCACGCCAAATTTAACCGCCACTTCTGACAACACCGGCTGTTCTGCCGAATCGCCGATAAAAAGAATTTTCAGCAACTGGCCGGGCAGATGCTGGCGCAGACGCTCGGGTAGCGTCAGATTGAGGGTATGCGACACCAGTTGCTGAGTGAAAGCGTGCTGCGGGTGAGCAAAAACATCAAACACCTCACCAGACTCCACCACCTTGCCACCGGACATCACCGCCACGCGATCGCAAATCGATTTGATCACGTTCATCTCATGGGTGATCAGCACGATCGTGATCCCCAACTGTTGGTTGATCTGCTTTAGCAACGTCAGAATCGTGGCCGAGGTTTCGAGATCTAACGCGGAGGTGGGCTCATCACACAGCAGCACATCCGGGTGATTGGCAATTGCGCGGGCAATACCCACACGCTGCTTTTGCCCACCGCTGAGCTGAACCGGAAAGCGGTTCGCCTTGTCTGACAGCCCCACCAGCGACAGGATTTCGCTCACGCGCGGGCCAATTTTACTGCGTTCCCATCCGGCAGCCTTCAGGCTAAAGGCGACGTTTTGCGCCACGGTACGGGTATGCATCAGATTAAAATGTTGAAAAATCATCCCGATACGCTGACGGGCTTTACGTAGATGCACGCCTTCCAGTGCGGAAATTTCTACGCCGTTCACCTTCACGCTTCCCTGGCTCGGACGCGTTAAGGCGTTCAGGGTGCGCAGCAGCGTACTTTTCCCCGCGCCACTGGTCCCGACAATGCCAAATATCTCACCTGCGCCAATGCGCAAGCTAACGTCATCAACCGCCCGGGTTGATGCTCCACGGCCTGCGCTAAAATCCACGCAAACTTTCTCAATCTCAATCATAGCTACCTCAGAAATGCGAAAAGGGCAGTCGTCGCTGCCCCTGTTAACCCTTGTGCGCAGCGATTATTGGGCTGCCGACATCCATTCCGGTTTCTGGAAGGCGCTGTAGATATTTTGCGGATCGTCGATCACCGCACGATACGCCGGAGATTTCACCGCCTCGACAATATCTTTCGCGAATGGTTTATCCGCATCTTCACTGCGTACCGCGATGATATTTTTCAGATTTTCGTCCAGGTGTTCCTGCTTGATGGCGCTGGCGAGATCCAGTTTTGCCGCTACGGCAAAGTTGCCGTTGACCAGCGCACCGGTCACACCGTCCAGCGTACGCGGCAGCTGTGCCGCTTCCAGCGGTTTAAACACCAGCCCTTTTGGGTTGCTGGCGATATCGCGCTCGGAGGCTTTAGTTGGATCGATGTTATCTTTGATGGTGATAAGGCCAATAGACTGCAGGAAACGCAGACCGCGAGCCAGGTTGGTGGGATCGTTGGAAAGCGTGATCACATCCCCTTTTTTCAATTCATCCAGGCTTTTGATTTTATGTGAGTAAAAACCCATCCCGGCCGTCGGGACCACAATCAGCTTGCTCAGTTTCAGGCCTTTATCGGCGGTGAATTTGTCAAAGTAGAGTGAATGCTGGAACAGGTTAGCATCGATGCTGCCATTGGAGAGCGCCATGTTAGGCTGCACGTAGTCGCTGAATTCGCGTACTACTACCTTATAGCCTTTCTCTTTCAGCGTAGGGGCAATGGCTTGTTTTACCATATCGCCGTACGGCCCAGGTGCGACGCCAAATACGATGGTGTGCGGATCACTGTTCGCATGAGCAAATTGTAATCCACAGGCCAGTAACAGCGCCCCGGTCGCGACGCGTAAACTCTGACGCAATCCCATAATCTCTCCATTTTAACGTTGTGGTGTCATGTCTCACGCCGTTCTTGCGGCGTTGTTCTTGTTGGCCTGTTAACAGGCTGATTGTTAACATGACACAGATCACAACCTGCTGTCCTTGAAATTATTTCATGATGTTGCAGAGTGTGTTTTTAAATGTGAGAAGGCATGAAAAAGCCGGATGTCGGCACAAGTGCCTTATCCGGCCTACAAATAACGCGATCCCCCTGCTCTCGTAGGCCCGATAAGCGCAAGCGCATCGGGCGGCAGGCGTTCGATTAGAAGTCGTAACGCAGACGCACCAGGTTCATGTCGCCCAGATTGTCGGTGCTGGAGGTGAAGACGTGTTCGTAATCCACACGGAAACCGTAATCCAGCTGGAAGCTGATACCCACACCGTTGTCGGTACGCAGGTAGTTACGGCCATTCACGTATTCAATACGATCGCCCATAAAGTATGGCTGCACGGATTTCAGCGCATACTGGCCAACCGGGAAGGTATATCCCGCAAAGTATTCCAGACCCCAGGCGTCACCGGCAAAATAGTCATTAACAGAGACTTTTTTGGTGGTCATGAAGTTTTGATACCAACCGCCGCCCAGCGAGAAAGTCCAGTTGTCCGGTTTCCAGCTCAGCGCAGTACCGACGATGTTTTGATCGTAGGTTTTGCTGGTGTTGCCACGCATTTCCGCGCGGGTGTAGTTCCACGCCGTACCCCAGGTCAGGTCATCGGTGATGTGATAATCCACACCCAGCGAGCCGCCGCCTTTACGTTTGTAGCGCAAACCGTTGTTCGGGTTGTAGTCATCGCTGAACAGATAAGACGCGTAAAGATCAACATCGCCTACCGTATTTTTATACTTCAGTGATTTACGTGTACGATAAGAACCGTCGTAGTCGCCATTGATACCATTACCTGGCGCCTGGCCGATCATGTCGTAGTCCCAGATATCCGTTTTCGCACCCACCACATCATAGTAAATGCTGTTCTGTTGACCGAAGGTCAGCGTACCCCAGGTCGCGCTCTTCAGACCGGTGTACAGCATACGACGCGTGGTATCGTTGGCGCCGTTAGCATAGTGATTGTCCCAGTTGAACATCGCCGGGAAGTTAACGCCCAGCTCGTAGTAGCTCACCCAACTGATATCATCAAACAGATAATAGTCAGCAGCGAAGCGGAAACGCGTCCCGCCGTCGAAACCATTACGTTTGTAGCCATTCTTACCATCGTCACCGGCCATATTCTGGAACTGCGGACGAATACTCCCGCCGACGGTGAAGTTAAGACGGCTCAGCGGGTTGCCCGCCTGCGGATCTTGTTTCAGGACCGTGATTTCCGCCTGGGAGGCGAAAGTCGTTAATGCCACTGCTGCGCCGATCGATACCGCCAGCGCCGTTTTTTTTATAGTCATTATTTGTACCTTGATAGATAGCCTGCCAATTATTCAGCATACAAATATTAACGTTTATTAATACACTCGTGTTGTCGGGTTTTTATTGTTCTGTGCTGTTAAATATCAATGAGTTATCATTTTGTGCTACATAGATAAAAAAAGCACCGATTTAAAAAAACCGGTGCGTAATCATCACGAATATGAATTAACTGCTGAACTGACGGAACAGCGCTTTGCCTTTAAGAAGACGTGAACCGAGCCATCCGCCACAGAGAGAGAGCAGCAATGCCCCACAAAGCGGCAACACAACCCACAGCCGCCACTCTGGCTCCCAGGGGAAATCAAACACGCGGGTTTGCAGCACCGCCAGCGCAGTTTCCGCCCCGATGGCCGCCACCAGTCCGGCGACCATCCCGAGCATGGCGAACTCGCACCACAGCGTGGTACGCAGCAGCTTCTTACCCGCGCCCAGCGTGCGCCAGACCACCAGTTCCTGATGACGCTGACGCATCCCGACCTGCACCTGCGCCAATAGCAGCAACATACCGCAAGCGGTGACCAGCACTACCATCACCTCCAGCGCGCGGCTCACCTGCTCCAGCACCTGACTCACCTGTTTGAGAATAGCGCCAATATCCAGCAGGCTGATAGTCGGGAATTCGCGGTTAAGCTGCGTCAGCATGCCGTTGCCGTTCTCCCAGCGAAAGCTGGTTAACCAGCTTTGTGGCTGAGCATCCAGCGCGCCGGAAGGGAAGATAAAGAAAAAGTTTGGTCGCAGGCTTTCCCAGTCCACTTTACGCAGACTGCTGACCGTGGCGCTGAAATCCTGGGTATCCCCCATAAAGGTCACCCGATCGCCAAGCTTAACGTTCAGCCGTTTCGCCAGTCCCTCTTCCATTGACACTTCGCCCGCTTTTGGCGGCCAGCTCCCGGCAACGATCGGGTTATGATCCGGGCGGGTATCCTGCCAGGTCAGATTAAGCTCGCGGTTCAGCGCTTCATCCTGATTGCCTTCGGTCGATTTCTCATTGATCGCCGTCAGACGGGCCCGCACTATCGGGTAGAACGACTCCGGGATCACCTGATGCTCAGCAAGGAAAGCCTTCAGCGGAGCCACCTGCTCAGTGGCAATGTTGATCAGAAAATAGTTTGGACTTTCCGGCGGCATTTGCTGCTGCCAGCGGTCGAGGAGATCGCCGCGCAACACCAGCAACAGCGCCAGCAGCATAAAGGACAGCGAAAATGCCGACAGTTGACTCAGCGTTGACCACGGCTGGCGCAACAGCCGGCTGACCGCCAAACGCAGCGGCAGCGAGGTCAGCGTCAGACCACGCAGCAGGTTAAGCAACATCCAGCCCAACACGCCGCACAGCAGCGCCAGCACCACAGCTCCGGCCAGTACCGCCCACAGCAGCATACTTCCGCCCATCAATCCGGCCAGCAGCGCAACCACAACTATCGTTGCTACGGGCAGATAGACCTTAAGCGGCCAGACGTTTGCCACCACGTCGCGACGCAGTACCCGCAGCGGCTGCGTCGCCAGCAGCAAGCGATAAGGGCGTAGCCCCACCAGCAGAGAAATGACGGTCATCGTACCGAGTGCCCACAGCCACGGCCAAAGGCTGGCGGGCGGTAGCTCACCGGGCAGAACTGGCTTCAGTAATACCACCAGCACCCGCTCAAATAACAGCCCGAACAGCCCGCCGGTCACGCCAGACAGCGCCAGCACCATCAGCCACTGGCCGATAATCAGCTTGCGCAGCTGCGCCCTGCCCGCACCGAGCGTTTTTAATATCGCCACCAAATCGTAACGACTGCGACAGTAATGATTCATCGCCACGGCAACGGCAGCAACCGCCAGCAGTAGCGTTAACAGTGCCGACAGCAGCAGGAACTGTTGCGAACGCTCCAGTGATTTCCCCAACGCCCCTTCATCCTGCTCCAGCCCATACCAACGCTGTTCTGGCTTTAACTGCGGAAGCAGCCATTTTTCATAGGCTTCCAGTTGCTGTGGCGTACCACCAAATTTATAGCGCCAGGTCACACGGCTTCCCGGCTGGACCGCCGCCGTTTTTTCGACATCCGCCATGTTCATCATCAGGCGCGGCGCTATCTGGAAGGGATTAAAACCGGAATCCGGTTCCTGCACCACTTCTCCGGCGATGCGCAGGGTGGCATCGCCAACGTCGATGGAATCACCGATTTTTAAGTTGAGTAGCGCCATCAGACGCGGGGCCAACAGCACTGAGCCCGGCTGCGGTTTCAGCCCCGGCGGATTGGTTTGCAGCGTGCCGTACATCGGATACACATCATCCACTGCTTTGACGTTCGCCAGTTGCGGCGTATCCCGGGCAAAGGTCATGGTGGCAAAGGTGAGCTGTTCACCCACCTTCAGACCACGCTGTCGCGCCTCGTCAATCCACGCTTTCGGTACGGCGCGCGAACTTTGCAGCGACCGATCGCCCGCCATAAACTCACGACTTTGCTGGCTCAACCCTTTTTCCATGCGATCGCTGATATTGCCAAGCGCCAGTACACAGGCCACCGCCAGGCTTAACGCCAGCCAGACAATCAGTAATGAAGGCGAGCGCCATTCGCGCCAGAACCAGCGTGCAATCATGCCTCCTCCTGCAACTGTCCGTTCACCAGGCGTAAACGCCTATCGCAACGCGCCGCCAGCTGCGGGTCATGGGTCACCAGAATCAGGGTGGTACCGTGTTCCCGGTTCAGAGAAAACAGCAGGTCGGCGATTTTGTCTCCGGTCTGGCGGTCCAGATTGCCCGTTGGTTCATCGGCAAACAGCACGTCAGGGCGTCCGTTAAACGCCCGTGCCAGCGCTACGCGTTGCTGCTCCCCGCCGGAAAGCTGGGCCGGAAGATGATCAAGACGTTTTCCCAACCCCAGTTGCTCCAGCAGCGTTTTTGCCCCGTCACGACTTTTTCCGCTATTTTCGCCGCGTAGCAGCGCGGGTAGTTCGACGTTTTCCAGCGCGTTGAGGGTTGGAATTAACATGAATGACTGGAAGACAAAACCCACGTGCCGCGCCCGCAGCTGCGCCCGGGCTTCTTCGTCCATAGTGTGCAGCGCCTGCCCAACCAGGCTGACTTCACCGCTGGAGCCATCGTCCAGCCCGGCGAGGATCGCCAGCAGCGTGGATTTCCCCGATCCCGACTCGCCAATCAACGCAATGGTCTCGGCGCGTTTGACAACCAGTTCAACTCCGGTAAGGATGGATAGCTCTTGATCACCCTGACCGACGGATTTCTTAAGATGATGAACTTCAACAATGTTTTCCGCTGGCATTGGCCTTTCCTGTTCCTGGTCCTGTTAACTTTCCGCGCCGCCGCTGCGGACACGTTATTAATTCTGGGTGACAGCCTGAGCGCCGGATACCGTATGTCCGCCAGCGCCGCGTGGCCTGCGCTACTTAATGATAAATGGCAAACCAAAACGCCAGTGGTGAATGCCAGCATTAGCGGCGACACCTCGCAGCAAGGTCTGGCCCGTCTGCCTGCATTACTCAAGCAGCACCAGCCGCGCTGGGTGCTGGTCGAACTTGGCGGTAACGATGGCCTGCGCGGCTTTGCGCCTGCGCAAACCGAACAAACCCTGCGCACGATTCTGCAGGATGTGAAAGCGGCAAATGCCGAACCGCTGCTGATGCAAATTCGTCTGCCAGCAAACTATGGTCGCCGTTATAATGAAACCTTTAGCGCGATTTATCCAAAGCTCGCCAAAGAGTTTGATATTCCTCTGCTGCCATTTTTTATGGAAGAGGTTTATCTGAAACCCCAGTGGATGCAGGATGATGGTATTCATCCTAACCGTGACGCTCAGCCGTTTATTGCCGACTGGATGGCGCAACATCTCACCCCTCTAGTAAATCACGACTCATAAAACAACGGAGATCCTGACAGGTAAAGTTATGCAAAAATCGGTCTTAATAACAGGATGTTCCAGCGGAATCGGTCTGGAAAGCGCGCTTGAACTAAAGCGCCAGGGTTTTCAAATTCTGGCAGGCTGTCGCAAACCTGACGATGTCGCGCGTATGAACAGTATGGGATTCACTGGCGTATTGCTGGATCTGGATTCACCCGAAAGCGTGGATCGTGCCGCCGATGAAGTGATCGCCCTGACCGATAATCGTTTATATGGGATCTTTAACAACGCCGGATACGGTGTCTATGGTCCCCTGCCCACCATCAGCCGTGAACAGATGGAACAGCAATTTTCCGCCAACTTCTTTGGCGCACATCAGCTTACCATGCGCCTGTTGCCCGCTATGCTCCCTCACGGCGAAGGACGTATCGTGATGACTTCATCGGTGATGGGATTGATCTCAACGCCGGGACGCGGCGCCTATGCCGCCAGCAAATATGCGCTGGAAGCCTGGTCCGACGCGCTGCGTATGGAACTGCGCCACAGCGGCATTAAGGTCAGCCTGATTGAGCCCGGCCCCATCCGTACCCGCTTTACCGAAAACGTCAACCAGACCCAGAGCGATGCTCCCGTGGAAAACCCCGGCATTGCCGCGCGTTTTACGCTGGGACCAGAAGCGGTTGTCGCCAAAGTACGTCATGCATTTGAGAGCGATAAACCAAAGCTACGTTATCCGGTTACGCTGGTGACCTGGGCAGTGATGCTACTTAAACGCCTGTTGCCAGGCCGCATAATGGACAAAATTTTACAGGGTTGAGTTGAAGCACGCGCGTCAGCCCCCATGTAACAAGAAATCGACAAAAGAGAGTAACTCCATGTCCACACAGAATATTGTTAACATTAACGAATCGAACCTGCAGCAGACCCTTGAACAGTCGATGACCACGCCGGTCCTGTTCTATTTTTGGTCTGAGCGCAGCCAGCACTGCCTGCAATTGACGCCGGTACTGGAGAGCCTTGCCGCCCAGTACAACGGTCAGTTTATTCTCGCCAAGCTCGACTGCGACGCCGAGCAGATGATCGCTTCTCAGTTTGGCCTGCGCGCCATCCCTACGGTTTATCTGTTCCAGAACGGTCAGCCAGTGGACGGATTCCAGGGCCCGCAGCCGGAAGAGGTTATCCGCGCACTGCTGGAAAAAGTGTTGCCGAGCGAAGAAGAGCTGAAAGCGCGTCAGGCTATCGAATTCATCGAAGCCGGTAATCACGCGGATGCACTGCCGCTGCTGAAAGAAGCCTGGCAGATCTCCAACCAAAGCAGCGAAATTGGCCTGCTGCTGGCGGAAACGCAAATCGCCCTCAATCGTTCTGACGATGCCGAAGCGGTGCTGAAAACCATTCCGTTGCAGGATCAGGACACCCGCTATCAGGGACTGGTGGCGCAGATAGAACTACTGAAGCAGGCGGCGGATACGCCGGAAATCCAACAGCTGCAGCAGCAAGTCGCCAGCAATCCGCAGGATGCGGCGCTGGCAACTCAACTAGCCATCCAGTTACATCAGGTCGGACGTAACGAGGAATCACTGGAACTGCTGTTCAGCCACCTGAAGAAAGATCTCACTGCTGCCGACGGTCAGGCACGTAAGACCTTCCAGGAGATCCTTGCCGCACTCGGAACCGGCGATGCGCTGGCCTCAAAATACCGCCGCCAACTGTACGCACTGTTGTACTAATCCGTTTGATTTTGCCCGATGACGCTTGCGCTTATCGGGCATACAAATTCTACCAATACCGATCCCTCCGGCATCACATCACGTCTTCTTCAAATGCGTTACGACTAATTGGTGGCGCGAATTATAGAACTTCCGATAAGTCAGGTAGCAGGCAATAATGGTCGACAGGCTGGCGGTAGAAAGCAGCATAAACGTCACCATAATCTGATATTTAATCGCTTTTACTGGATCAATACCCGCGAAGATCAACCCGGACATCATCCCCGGTAAACTTACCAGCCCTACCGTTTTTGCAGAGTCGATCGTTGGGATCAGCGAGGCGCGAATGCTGTCGCGAATCAGCGGCGCAGAGGCCACTTTCGGCGTCGCGCCGAGGCTAAGTTTTTCCTGAATTTGCTGCTGTTCGCTGTTAAACCGCTGTCCCAGATTGTTGTAACACAGCCCCACTGCCACCATCGCATTGCCTGCAATCATGCCGGAGATCGGGATGACCTGCATCGGCGTGAACTCGATAGAGCCAGACAAAACCAGCACCGCCAGCGTTAATCCCGCCCCCACCGTGATAGCGATAAACGACGAGAGGAAAGCTTTATCAATATATTTACTGCGCTTTTGTGCGTTATAAGCCGCGTTAAAGCAGATAAAAAGCACCATCAGTAAGGTCAGAATACTGTGGTTAACGCCAAAAATATATTTCAGCACATAGCCGACGATAATCAGCTGAACCACTGCCCGGCAAACGCTCCAGAGAATATCTTTCTCCAGCGCCAGTTTTTCTTTGTGGCTAATCAGGATCGCCACCACCACCAGCATCATCGCTAATGCCAGGGACTCATTGGTAATATTATGCTCGTTCATTGCGTGCTTCCTGCATTTCTCCGGCGTGCGGTTGAAGGGTTATGACATTATCCGCATGCGTAATTTCATCTTTGTCGTGCGTCACCCACAGCACCGCAATATTCTTATCGCGAACATAGTGGTGAATTAATTCGTTCACATTACGTTTATTAGCCTCATCCAGCGCGCTGGTGATTTCATCAAGCAGCAGGATTTTGGGCAGAAACTGCAAATTACGAATTAGCGAGACGCGCTGCTTCTCGCCACCGGACAGCTCATTGATGCTTTTTCTGAGGATCGTCTCGGGGAGATCAAAACGGGCTAGATCGCTCAGAAACACATCCGGCTCCGGACGTTTGTTACGGATTTGCCAGGGGAAAATGAGGTTGTCGTAAACGGTGTCACCAAACAAAGCAGGCGTTTGCGCACAATAGGAGACCTGCTGGCGATACGTTTCCGGCTTGAGGGTATTGATCTCCTTGCCTTCAAAGAGAATTTCACCAGCAGTCGGACTCATTAATGACGCCACAATCTTGAGTAACGTACTTTTCCCGCAGCCGGACTGGCCGGTAATCAGCTTAAATTCTCCGGCACGGAGATCAAAACAGATGTTATTGAGAACCTGCGTCTCCCCTGCCTGCCATGCGACATTTTTTAACTGAAGCAAAATACTGCTTTCTTCCATTACCCATTCCTTTTTTACATCTTTCGTGCAGACAGTCTATGCCTGTAATTTATTATAAGGGAGCCCACCTTGATAAATCGGGTATAATTTGATTAATGAGGCAGTAAAGGACAGCACAACAGGAGGTTTCATCAATGCTCATTTTTATTCCTATTCTTATTTTTGTCGCGCTGGTGATCGTCGGCGCTGGCGTCAAAATCGTCCCGCAGGGATATCAGTGGACGGTAGAGCGTTTTGGCCGTTACACCAAAACCCTGCAACCGGGTTTAAGCCTTGTTGTGCCGTTCATGGACCGCATTGGTCGTAAGATCAACATGATGGAACAGGTGCTTGATATCCCTTCTCAGGAAGTCATCTCCAAAGATAACGCCAACGTCGCAATTGATGCCGTGTGCTTTATTCAGGTGATCGACGCACCGAAAGCCGCCTATGAAGTCAGCAACCTGGAACTGGCGATTATCAACCTGACCATGACCAACATTCGTACCGTTCTCGGTTCGATGGAACTCGATGAAATGCTCTCCCAACGCGACAACATCAACACGCGCCTGCTGCATATTGTTGATGAAGCCACGAATCCCTGGGGCATCAAAATCACCCGTATCGAGATCCGCGACGTGCGTCCTCCGGCAGAACTTATCGACGCGATGAACGCGCAGATGAAAGCCGAACGTACCAAGCGCGCCTACATTCTTGAGGCCGAAGGGATCCGTCAGGCAGAAATCGTCAAGGCCGAAGGTGAGAAACAGTCGAAGATCCTTAAAGCGGAAGGTGAACGCCAGTCCGCGTTTTTACAGGCTGAAGCGCGTGAACGTTCAGCAGAAGCCGAAGCTCGCGCAACGCAGATGGTGTCTGAGGCCATTGCTGCTGGGGATATTCAGGCAGTGAACTACTTCGTGGCACAGAAATACACCGAAGCGCTGCAGCATATCGGCTCGTCGAATAACAGCAAAGTGGTGATGATGCCGCTGGATGCCAGCAGCCTGATGGGCTCTATTGCCGGGATCGCCGAACTGGTTAAGGACAGCGCCAGCGAGCGGAAAAAATCATGATAGCGATGATTCTGGTGCACCCGCACATCTTCTGGCTCAGCCTCGGCGGTTTGCTACTCGCCGCCGAGATGCTGGGCGGCAACGGCTATCTGCTGTGGAGCGGCGTGGCAGCGGTGATTACCGGTCTGGTCGTCTGGCTCGTTCCGCTAGACTGGGCGTGGCAGGGGGCAATGTTCGCCGTCCTCACCCTGCTGGCGGCGTGGCTGTGGTGGAAATGGCTGGCAAGGCGCGTTCAGGAGCAGAAACCCGCCGACAGCCATCTTAACCAGCGCGGACAGCAGCTGGTTGGCCGACGATTTATTCTGGAAACCGCCCTGGTCAATGGTCGCGGACACATGCGCGTCGGCGATAGCTCATGGCCCGTTAGCGCCAGCGACGATTTGAGCGCCGGAACGCAGGTTGAAGTCATTGCCGTTGAAGGGATAACCCTGATTATTAAAGCGGTATCACACTAAAAAGACAGGAAATAAGACTATGGTCAGGAAGACACCCCTTGCCTTTGCCCTTTGCACATTACTGACCGCCGCCCCGCAGGCATTCGCCTCTTTCGATATGGAAGACTGCAAATGGAGCGACGACAGCTGCCTGCTGAAAGGCACGCCGACCTTCAACCCTGAAAACGACAGTCGCGACAACCTGCTGCGGCTGCTGAGCCAGGAAAAATCATTTGCTCTGCCGGTGCAATCAATGCCAGCGGATATCACCCGCTCCCGGGATTTCTATTTTGCCTATCACCCGCAATGGGATGAGGCAACCTCGCAGCCAGCCGCTGCTCCGGCATCCGCCGCAGACAACCCACTCTCCCGACAGATGGCCGAACTGAACATTAGCGCAGACGAAATAAACGTCAACGACGCTGAGCTTGAGAACCGTCATGTTTCGAATAACACCGAGAGCGTCAGCGCATTTTTTGCCGCACTGCTGGCCGACTCGACGTTAACAGCGGAACAGCGCCAGGCCTTAGCCCAGGCGCGTACGGGGCTGCTATCCGGGGCAACCCGCGAGCAAATTGAGTCTTCACTTGCCACCCTCCCGGCTGATTCACCGGCTCAGTCCTATAAAAATTATCTGGCCGCAGCTGCCAGTTTCTATGCCGGTGATTATGCCAGCGCCGAACGGGATTTCACTCAGCTTGCCAAAAGTGAGCGCCCGTGGCTGGCAGAGACCGCGCAATACATGCTGATGCGTGCGGCGTTGAACAAGAGCAGCCAGAACAGCGTAGGCGAGTACGGCGATTTTGATATTGCAAAAATTAACCGCGAGGACGCGACTCAGGCTCAGACGCAGGCACAAGCCTACCTGCAACGCTTCCCGCAAGGCCTGTATGCCGACTCCGCGCGCGGTATGCTGCGTCGCATAAACTGGTATTTACAGGCGTGGCCGCAGCTGGCCGGGTTGTATGAGCAGACGCTCCAGCAGTCGGCTGACGCTCGGCAACTGCGTGAAATTGTCATCGAATACGATAATGTCTACGGTATGGCGTTCTACGAACAGTCCGTGGTGGAAGCATTCCCCGATGCGCCGCTTGTCAGCTATATCGAACTACTGCGCGCGCTGCGTCTGGATAACAACAGTAAACCCACGCTGACCCAGGCGCAGCTCGATGCCAGCAAACCGGTGTTTGAGCAGAGCCAAAAACTACCGCTATGGCGCGATCTGCAACTGAATCTGTGGCTGGCGACGGAGAACTACGCGGCGATTATTCAGGCAGTTACGCCAGCGCAGAAACTTGCCGTTCACGATACCCTCGCCTTCAGCGAACAAGTGCTGTACGGCGAAGCGCTGATGGGCCAGAAGAACTGGAGCGCGGCGCGCGATTTCTGGCTGCAGTTGCTAAAACTCAGCCAGGACAACGAACAGCAGCAGTATGTACAGGCTAAGCTCGCCGCAACGCTGGTTTATAGCGGCGACGTGGCGGCGGTATTTGCCCCAGAAAGCGCAGTAACCAACCTGCGTTTTCGCTCGCAGATACTGAAAACACAGGCCTCGCCTGAACTGCTGCGCCAGCAGGCCATCCATGGACCTAACAATGAAGAGCGTACCATCGCCCTGCATACGCTGCTGGTACGCGATCTTACCGAAAACCGCTTTGGCGACTGGTTGAATGACAGAAAACTGGCCAGCGCCATTACTCCGCCGGTTATTGGCGACGCGTTTGATGACGTTAATCTGAGTATTTTCGACTGGAACGGCGACGCTGCCGAGCGCGGTTACACCTGTCGCAGCCTCAATGAAACGGTAACGGTATTGAGCAAAAAAGCGGATGATGCCCACGCGCTGAACTGCTTAGGCGAATTCTTCCGCACCACGCAAACCCACGTCGATTTGTGGAAAAACAGTGCTGGCAACGACGTTCTTGAATCAGCAATATCGCGCAAGGAACCGTTCGGTCAGTTCGACAGGCAACGCTACTATCAGCAGGTGATCACTTCGCCGAAAGCAGAGGTTGAAGACAAGAGCTTCGCGCTGTATCGCGCCATCATGTGCTATGCGCCGTCAGGCTCTAACGAGTGCGGCGGTGAGGAAGTGGATAAACTGCAGCGTAAAGGCTGGTTCACCCAACTGAAAACGCAGTATCCGGGAAGTCCGTGGGCGCAAAAACTCAAATACTACTGGTAACCGCGCTGCTGACAGGCCAGCCGCAGGCGGCGGATATCGTCGCCGCCCGTGAGCATCCGGCCTTCTGGCTGTGGTCCGGCGTGAAGGCCAGTGATGAGCTGAAAGACGCACAAACGGTCTATCTGCATCAGGGTGAGGTGCTGGTTCGTTCGGGTAACGTGGTTTTCCAGCGTCTCGGGCTGCCGGTCAGCCGCCTGTCTTTTCCCTCTATCTGGCTGACCGTGCGCTTTACCACGCTCGACGTACCGGAGGCGATCCCGGCTCGCATCATAAGATTGATGCAACGCTGGCAGACCGCCGGGAATCACGTGGTCGGCCTGCAGGTTGATTTTGACGCGGCGACCCATCAGCTTGCCGATTACGCCCGCTTTCTGCAGCAATTACGCCAACAGTTACCGGCCGAGTTTGCACTTGGCGTGACTGGACTGCTGGATTGGGCAAAAACGGGCGACGTCGCCACGCTGAATGCGCTGGCGGTCGATGAACTGGTGGTCCAGAGCTATCAGGGCCGTCATACGGTAACAAATTATCAGGCGTATCTGCCCGCACTCAGTCGTCTGCGCATTCCGTTTAAGCTGGGGCTGGTGCAAAACGGTAGCCGGGACCCGCAGGCTGAAGCGCAGCTTGAGAAATCCCCGTGGTACCGCGGCACGGTGGTATTTATGCTTAATCCCCCTCGCCGTTAAGCCTTCGCTTTATGGTGGCAGCAGCCGGAGAGGTTATCAATGATCGGGCATTCGGCGCTGTCATCGCCAGGGCAACTCTCCGCCAGTGCCAGCAAATGCAAGCGCATGGCCTGCAGCTCGCTGATATGCCGCTCAATGTCCGCTACCTTTTCTAAGGTACGCTTTTTCACTTCTGCGCTATGACGCGCCGGATCGTTAAACAGATTCACCAGTTCGCCGCACTCTTCGAGATTAAAACCCACCTGGCGTGCCTGGCGCAGCAGCGTAAGTTCATTCAGATGCTGTTGGTTGTATGTGCGATAGCCATTTTCGCTACGCAGCGGCGGCGTCACTAAACCTTTTTCTTCATAAAAGCGTATCGCTTTGCTGGTCAAACCGGTTCTTTTCGCAACATCGCTAATATTCACATTTCCCCCGCGGATCTTGTTGGTACTGAGCCCATTATAGCCCAGATTGTCCTAATGATTGACCCGAGAACCCTGCACATTTCCCACCCTCACCGCGATGCACAAATCCTTTTAATTCACATTGTTATATCCGATTCAGATCACATTTATGCATTTAATGACTGCACGAAATTGACTCAAATCAAAAGATATATTGGTTCTACATCTTTCATCTTGAACAAAGGGAAACAATTTTATATATAAACGCGAATGATAATGATGATCATTTACATTCAATAAAGGTTCTCTTATGTTGCCACGGAATAACCAAAGGCCATTTATTCTTTCAGCCCTGACATTATGCATGTCCGGCGCCGCTTTTGCAGCTACCTCTCCAACACACGCTTCTACGTCCGACGAAGACACGGTTATCGTCACGGCTAACCGCACAGAAAGTAGTCTTTGGGATAGCCCGGCAACCATCCAGGTTATCGATCGCCAGACACTGCAAAACTCCACCAGCGTTTCTATTGCTGATGATTTACAAGATATTCCCGGCGTCGAAGTCACCGATAACGCCCTCGCAGGGCGGAAACAAATTCGTATCCGTGGCGAAGCGTCTTCGCGGGTGCTGATTTTGATCGACGGCCAGGTCGTCAGTTACCAACGTGCCGGACAAAACTACGGAGCCGGTTTGCTGATTGACGAATCCGCGCTGGAACGGATTGAAGTGGTCAAAGGCCCTTATTCTGTCCTCTACGGTTCGCAGGCGATTGGCGGCGTCGTAAACTTTATTACCAAAAAAGGCGGTGATAAGCCTCTCGGCGGCAGCGTTAAGGCTGTTTATAACTCCGCAACGGCAGGATGGGAAGAGTCGGCAGCGGCCTGGGGTAGCATCGGAAACTTTGACTACCGCATCAATGGCAGCTATTCCGACCAGGGGGACCGCGATACGCCTGACGGAAGATTGCCCAACACCAACTTCCGTAATAACGGCCAGGGCGTATGGCTGGGTTACAACTTCGATCGCCACAAATTTGGGCTCTCCCTCGATCGTTACAAACTGTCTACTCAAACCTGGTTTGACGATCCAGAGGGCCAGTTCGACGACTTTAGCGTCAAAATACCTAAGCTGGAACGCGAGAAAATCGGTCTTTTCTACGACTACGCGGCCGATGGGGATTACCTGAAGAACATCCATGTTGACGCATACAGCCAGACAATAGAGCGCAAATTTGAAAACCGGGTCAAAACGACCCAGATTATCCCCAGCCCGATGATTAAAGCGCTGACGGTCAGCAATCAGACCAATACCAACGACAAACAGTATACCCAAGGGGTAACGCTACAGAGCAACTTCTCCCTGCCTGCTAACAACGAGCTGGTGATTGGCACTCAATATCAGCATGACAAAATAAAACAGGACACGGACGGCAGTACGCGCCAGACCGCAGCTACCGGCTTCTTCGATACGCAAACACGTACCCTGTCATACAACGAAGCGGAGCAAAGCAACACCTCATTGTTCGCGCAAAACGACTGGCGCTTTGCCGATGACTGGACGTTGACCGTGGGCGCACGCCAGTACTGGCTGTCTTCGAAACTCAATCGCAACGATACGCAAACCCTGCAAAGCAGCGGCAGCACCAGGCAATCCACCGGAGGAAATTCCGTTCACGATGATGAACTGGTGACCTCAACCAGCCTACGCTATTCCGGTTTTAAAGATCTTGAACTTCGGGCTGCATATGCCCAGGGCTATGTCTTCCCCACGCTGACTCAGCTGTTTTTGCAGACGTCCGCAGGCGGCAGCGTAACCTACGGCAATCCAAACCTGAAGGCGGAACACTCGAATAACTATGAGCTGGGTGCACGGTATAAAGGGAATATGTGGCTGATTGACGGCGCCATTTATTACTCCGAAGCCAAAGACTATATCGCCAGCCTGGCCTGTTCAGGTCAACCCGTATGCAGCGGTAATACCACCTCTTCACGGGGCGGCTATTACTACTACGACAACATCGATCGGGCCAAAACCTGGGGCATGGAACTCACCGCAGAATACAACGGCTGGGCAGTTTCACCTTACCTGAGCGGTAATCTCATTCGCCGTCAGTACGAAGGCAATACCCTTAAAACCTGGGATACCGGCGAACCCACTCTGACCGGGCGCGTCGGCCTGAAACATACCTGGTTGATGAACGCCGCTAACCTGACGTCCGATGTCTTTATCCGCGCGGCGTCCAGCGCCAAAGATAATACCGGCACCACGGAAATCAACTACCCAGGCTGGGCCACGCTTAACCTTGCATTCAACACCGAGTTCGGTCCGCAGGATCAGTATCAGGTCAACCTCGCGCTCAACAACCTGACCGACAAGCGTTACAGAACCGCGCATGAATCTATTCCAGACGCTGGTTTCAATGCCGCCGTTGGCTTTGCGTGGAATTTCTGACGATGAAAAAACTCTTGATTGGCTTACTGAGCCTCGCCTGCGTTTTCAGTGCCCAGTCCGCCGACCGCCTGGTGGTGGCGGGCGGCTCTCTTAGCGAACTGATATACGCCATGGGCATCGGCAACCGGGTGGTCGGCGTTGATGAAACCACCTCGTATCCACCCGAAACTACCGCACTCCCGCATATCGGCTACTGGAAGCAGTTAAGCAGCGAGGGCATTTTATCGCTGCATCCGGACAGCTTTATCACCTGGCAGGATGCTGGCCCTCAAATCGTGTTGGATCAGTTGCGGGCGCAAAAAGTTAACGTCGTGACGTTGCCGCGCGTACCGGCCACCGTCGAACAGATGTACGCCAACATTCGGGAACTGGCTCAAACCCTGCGCATTCCCGAACAAGGTGAGACGTTGATCGATCGCATACGTCAACGTCTGGATCGCGTTCAGCACAACGTGGCAGCGAAAAACGCGCCGGTCAAAGCCATGTTCATTCTCTCCGCTGGCGGCAGCGCGCCACAGGTCGCCGGAAAAGGCAGCGTTGCCGATGCCATTATGACCCTCGCAGGCGCACAAAATGTCGCCACCCATGCGCAGTATAAAAGCTACAGCGCGGAATCGCTGATCGCCGCCAACCCAGAGGTGATCGTGGTGACGTCGCAAATGGTGGATGGCGGTCTGGCTCGTCTGAGCGCGATTGCCGGTATTACCCACACTGCGGCCTGGAAAAACCAGCGCATTGTGGTGGTTGACCAGGCGCTAATTCTGGGTATGGGGCCGCGCGTCGCCGATGCGGTTGAAGCCCTGCACCAGCAATTCTGGCCTCACTAACTGGATTTATAAAGAACAATGAAAACTGAACACTCGCTGGATCTCACCGCGCATTTTGCGCTCGAGGGAAGTCAGCCATTTAAGGATCGCCGCGCCACGATGCCCTGGCGTGGGGCGATCCCGGTTGCCAAAGAGCTATTGTCACAAACCTGGCAGGAGGTCATCAGCCAGCCAACCCCACCGCGGAAACGGTTGGTGTACTTGCATATCCCTTTCTGTGCAACACATTGTACTTTCTGCGGTTTTTATCAAAACCGCTTTGAAGAGGATCACTGCGCCCGCTACACCAACGCGCTATTACGCGAAATAGAGATGGAAGCCGATAGCGCATTGCATCAGTCGGCCCCGATTCACGCCGTCTATTTTGGCGGCGGTACACCGTCTGCGCTGTCGGCACGGGATCTGGCCAGAATCATCACCGCACTACGTGACAAGCTACCGCTGGCGCCGGACTGCGAAATCACCATTGAGGGGCGGGTACTCAATTTTGACGATGCGCGAATAGATGCCTGCCTTGACGCTGGCGCCAATCGATTTTCGATCGGCATTCAGTCATTTAACAGCCGGATCCGCAAGAAAATGGCGCGCACTTCGGACGGCCCGACCGCGATGGCCTTTATGCAGGGGTTGGTAAAACGGGATCGAGCCGCCGTGGTCTGCGATCTGCTGTTTGGTCTGCCAGGACAGGACGCAAAGGTGTGGAGCGAGGATCTGGCGATTGCCCGCGACATCGGCCTCGACGGCGTAGATCTTTATGCTCTGAACCTGCTCCCTAATACACCGCTTGGCAAAGCGGTTGAAACCGGGCGCACAACGGTTCCCTCTCCTGCCGAACGTCGCGACCTCTATCTTCAGGGCTGCGATTTTATGGACAGCGCGGGCTGGCGCTGCATCAGCAACAGCCACTGGGCGCGCACCACACGGGAACGCAATCTGTACAACCTGCTGATTAAACAGGGCGCAGACTGTCTGGCATTCGGTTCTGGCGCAGGAGGGTCAGTCAATGGCTATTCCTGGATGGTCGAGCGCAATCTGACCACATGGCATGAATCCATCGCCGCCGGAAAAAAACCGCTCATGATGATGATGCGCACCGCCGAGCGTGGTTTCCAGTGGCGACACACCCTCCAGGCCGGTATTGAAACGGCCCGCGTCCCGCTGGATGAACTGACACCTCATGCACAAAAACTGACCCCGCTACTGACCCAGTGGCATCACGCAGGACTGACGCGAGATGCCAGCACCTGTGTACGCCTGACCAATGAAGGGCGTTTTTGGGCGAGCAATATTTTGCAGTCTCTTGATGAACTGATTCAGGCACTTAACGCGCCGCGCATTGCGGTAGAGCAACCATAAAAGGAGTGAAGTATGAGCCATGTCTCTTTACAGGATTTTTTGAAAACTGAGCCGGACGGTACGCTGGAAGCTATCGCAGCCCAGTACAACACCACGCTGCTGGAGGTGGTGAAAAACCTCCCCTCCCCGACGCTGGTTTCCGGCGATCAATTTGATACCGTCTGGGAAACCGTCAGCGAATGGGGCAAAGTCACCACCCTGGTCCATAGTGCTGATGTCATACTGGAATTCACGGGTGAATTACCTTCAGGATTCCACCGCCACGGTTACTTCAACCTGCGCGGCAAAAAAGGCATGACCGGTCATATCAAGGCAGAAAACTGCACACATATCGCCCTGATTGAACGCAAATTTATGGGCATGGACACCGCGTCCATTCTCTTCTTTAACCAGGCGGGTAGCGCTATGTTCAAAATTTTCCTCGGTCGGGATGAGCATCGTCAGCTACTGGCCGACCAGGTCAGCGCCTTTCACGCGCTGTCTTCATCCTTAAAGGAACATGCCTGATGGCTCCATGGCTCATTTTTGGTGCAGGTGGTAGCGGCGTCGGCGCGAAAACACTGGCACTCGCACTGGCGGAACAACGTCCGGTGATTGCCGTCGTTCGCAACGCGCAGGTCGCTGCCGGGTTGCAGGAAAAAGGTGTGCAGGTCTTCATTGGCGACGCCTGCGACAGCCAGGTCACCGCCTGTGCCTGTCGCGCAGCGGGTCAACATGCCACGGTGATCTCCTCCATGGGCGGTGCCCAGGATTATCTGGCGCACAGAACCGTCATTGATGAAGCAGAAAAAGCGGAGATCAAACGCATGATTCTGGTGACTTCGCTTGGCTGTGGCGACAGTTGGCCCTTTTTGTCCCCACGCGCCAGGGCCGCATTTGGTCAGGCGGTACGCGAAAAATCGTTGGCTGAAAGCTGGCTACAAACCAGTCAACTGGACTACGCCATTCTCCGCCCCGGCGGTTTGCTGAACGGTGCAGCCACAGGTCAGGCGCAACGGATACAGGCCGAGGAGTGCCATGGTTTTGTGATGCGTGCAGATGTTGCAAGGCACATTCACGAACTGGCTACAGCCCCGTCACTCAATAACCAGATTTACAGTTTGGTTGAGCCAGGACTGAAACCCGCGTAAACCCCTCGCGGCGCGGGAACTTCGCGCCGCAAAGACGTTATGGAGCGTTGCGTGCTTAAGGACTCGCTTTCTTCCGTCAGCATTCTGACGGGTCTTTCTCTGTTGTTGGTCGCTCTGATGCTCTTCGGAGCCAGCCAGGGGGCGCTGAACATTAGCTTCAGCGCGCTGTTCAACGACGAATACCGTGACATCTGGTTGAACATCCGTTTGCCCCGTGTGTTGCTGGCCGTTCTGGTAGGCGCAGCGCTGGCAACGGCAGGGGTTATAATGCAGGGGCTTTTTCGCAATCCGATGGCCGATCCTGGCCTGCTTGGTGTCAGTAGCGGCTCCGCGCTGATGGTCGGTATCGCGATAGTTATCCCCTTTTCGTTTCCCGTGGTGCTGGTGCTGTATGAGCAGATGATTTTTGCCGTCGCGGGCAGCATGGTGGTCTGCACGATTATTTTCCTGATAAGCCAGCGTCATAGCCACGGCGGAATGATGCAACTGCTGTTAGCCGGTATCGCTATCAATGCTTTGTGCGGTTCGGCTATTGGCGTACTGAGCTATGTGGGCGATGAGCAACAGCTACGTCAACTTACGCTGTGGATGATGGGCAATCTCGGCCAGGCCCAGTGGCCAACGCTGCTGGTTGCCAGTACCTTTGTTCTTCCAGCCATTGCTGTCACCGTCTGTATGGCGGGCACGCTTAATTTGCTGCAATTGGGTGATGAAGAGGCGCATTACCTCGGCGTGAACGTCAAACGTAAGCGCCAGCAGTTACTGTTGCTCAGCTCGCTACTGGTTGGTGCTGCCGTTTCCGTCAGCGGCGTAATTGGTTTTATTGGCCTGGTGATCCCACATCTGATCAGAATGACTACCGGCGCCGATCATCGCTGGTTGATTCCCTGCTCGACACTGGCGGGCGCCTGTCTACTCCTGATTGCCGATACGCTGGCCCGCACTCTGGTGCAGCCTGCCGAAATGCCCGTTGGTCTGTTAACCAGCCTGATCGGAGGACCGTATTTTCTGTGGTTAATACTGCGTAGCCGGAGGGTGTCATGATCGTTGCTGAAAATCTGGTTTACCACATTCAGGGCAGACGATTGACCGACGATGTTTCCCTGACGCTACCTGAAGGAGAGATCATCGCGATTCTGGGCCCGAATGGCGCCGGGAAATCGACGCTGCTACGCCAGCTCACGGGTTATCTGCAACCTCACAGTGGGCGCTGTAGCTTATTCGGCAAGCCGCTGAACGAATGGTCAATCACCGAGCTGGCAAAAACCCGTGCCGTGATGCGCCAGAACAGTCATATGGCCTTCCCGTTTAGCGTGCAGGAGGTTATCCGCATGGGCAGGCATCCGTATCGCACGCGCAATACGGGCGATGAAACGGAACACATCATGACGTTGTGCGACTGCCAGGCGCTGGCCGCGCGCGATTACCGGCATCTGTCGGGAGGAGAACAACAGCGGGTACAGCTGGCACGTCTGCTGGTTCAGCTTTGGGAGCCCGAGCCTCGGCCCAAATGGTTATTTCTCGATGAACCCACCTCCGCCCTGGATATTCACCACCAGCAGCACCTTTTTCGTCTGCTGCGTCGCCTGGTGCGTGAACGGCAGTTTAGCGTCTGCTGCGTCCTGCACGATCTCAACCTCGCAGCGCGTTATGCCGACCGCGTGGTATTGATGGAACACGGCAGGATTGTTGATAACGGGTATCCGCAGGATGTCCTGAAGCAACGGGCGCTGAACGCGCTGTACGGTGCCGATCTCACGGTCATAAATGAACCGGAGCATCGAACGCCGCTTATCGTTCTCAATCAATAACAGACCGGGAACGCTCTGAGGTGACGTTCCCGTTTTTTCCCCCTTCGCCCCTTTTTTCATCTTTTCTAAAAACACCCTTGACCTTCCCCTTGCTGGAAGGTTTAACCTTTATCACAGTCAGTTAAACCTGCAATGAAGGAGTTGGTTATGTCTCAAACAATCGATCTAACCCTGGACGGTTTGTCCTGTGGTCACTGCGTAAAACGCGTTAAAGAAAGTCTGGAACAACGTCCGGATGTTGAGCAAGCGGATGTCTCCGTGACAGAGGCGCATGTTACCGGGAGCGCCAGCGCAGAAGCGCTGATTGAAACCATCAAACAAGCCGGTTACGGCGCGGAGTTAAGCCACCCAAAGGCTAAACCGCTGACGGAGTCATCAATCCCGTCGGAAGCACTGGCAGCGGTCCCTTCCGAGCTTCCGGCAGCTACGGCTGATGATGACAGCCAACAGTTGCTGTTAAACGGCATGAGCTGCGCCAGTTGTGTGACCCGTGTACAAAATGCATTGCAAAGCGTACCGGGTGTCACCCAGGCACGGGTAAACCTGGCGGAACGCACTGCGCTAGTAATGGGCAGTGCCTCCGCCGCAGATTTAGTGCAGGCGGTAGAAAAAGCAGGTTACGGCGCAGAAGCCATTGAAGATGATGCTAAGCGCCGCGAGCGTCAGCAAGAAACCGCCGTGGCAACCATGAAACGTTTTCGCTGGCAGGCGGCCGTCGCGCTGCTGCTGGGTATCCCTGTCATGGTATGGGGAATGATTGGCGACAACATGATGGTGAGCGATGACAACCGCAGCCTGTGGCTGACGATTGGTCTGGCAACGCTTGCGGTGATGGTTTTCGCGGGCGGTCACTTTTACCGCAATGCGTGGAAAAGCCTGATGAACGGCACCGCGACTATGGATACGTTGGTCGCGCTGGGTACAGGGGTGGCATGGCTCTATTCCATGAGCGTCAACCTCTGGCCGCAATGGTTCCCGATGGAAGCGCGACACCTCTATTATGAAGCCAGCGCCATGATTATTGGTCTGATTAACCTCGGACACATGCTAGAAGCGCGGGCTCGCCAGCGCTCGTCCAAAGCGCTGGAAAAACTGCTTGATTTGACGCCACCGACCGCACGCGTCGTTACTGACGAAGGTGAAAAGAACGTGCCGCTGGCAGACGTTCAGGCGGGAATGTTGTTGCGCCTGACCACCGGCGACCGCGTGCCAGTCGATGGAGAAATTACGCAGGGCGAAGCCTGGCTAGATGAAGCGATGCTGACCGGTGAGCCGATTCCGCAGCAAAAAGGTGAAGGCGATAGCGTCCACGCCGGTACGGTCGTACAGGACGGCAGCGTGCTGTTCCGCGCCAGCGCCGTTGGCAGCCACACCACGCTATCACGCATTATTCGTATGGTGCGTCAAGCGCAAAGCAGCAAACCGGAAATTGGCAAACTGGCCGACCGTATCTCCTCGGTGTTCGTTCCGGTCGTGGTCGCCATTGCGCTGGTCAGTGCGGCTATCTGGTATTTCTTTGGACCAGCACCGCAGATTGTCTATACGCTGGTCATTGCCACCACCGTTCTGATTATCGCCTGCCCTTGTGCGCTGGGTCTGGCAACGCCGATGTCGATTATTTCCGGCGTGGGGCGTGCCGCTGAGTTTGGGGTACTGGTACGCGATGCCGATGCGCTGCAGCGCGCCAGCACGCTCGATACTCTCGTCTTTGATAAGACCGGGACGCTGACTGAAGGCAAACCGCAGGTTGTCGCCATCAAAACGTTTGGCAACACCGATGAAGCGCGGGCAATTCGTCTGGCTGCCGCCCTTGAACAGGGTTCCAGCCACCCGCTGGCCAGGGCGATTCTGGACAAAGCTGGCGATGTCTCGCTGCCGCAGGTCAACGGTTTCCGTACACTGCGCGGGTTAGGCGTCAGCGGAGAGACCGAAGGTCATACGTTGCTGCTGGGAAATCAGGCTCTGCTCAATGAACAGCAGGTTGATACCACTGAAATGGAAGCTGAAATCACCGCTCAGGCTTCCCAGGGTTCAACTCCGGTCCTGTTGGCGATTGATGGTAAAGCGGCGGCGCTGTTAGCGGTTCGTGATCCACTGCGTAGCGACAGCGTGGCAGCGCTCCAGCGCCTGCACCGCGCCGGGTATCGTTTGGTGATGCTGACCGGCGACAACCCAACGACCGCCAACGCCATTGCCAAAGAGGCGGGTATTGACGAGGTGATTGCGGGCGTTCTGCCGGACGGTAAGGCCGAAGCGATCAAGCGTCTGCAGAGCCAGGGGCGCCAGGTCGCCATGGTCGGTGACGGTATCAACGATGCGCCTGCGCTGGCTCAGGCCGATGTAGGGATCGCCATGGGTGGCGGCAGCGATGTGGCGATTGAAACAGCCGCGATTACGCTGATGCGTCATAGCCTGATGGGCGTTGCGGATGCGCTGTCTATCTCCCGGGCAACGCTACGCAATATGAAACAGAACCTGCTCGGCGCGTTTATCTACAACAGCATCGGCATCCCGGTTGCCGCTGGGATCCTGTGGCCGTTCACCGGCACGCTGCTCAACCCGGTAGTCGCCGGGGCGGCGATGGCGCTTTCTTCCATTACCGTGGTGAGCAACGCGAACCGACTGCTGCGCTTCAAACCTAAAGAGTAACCCTTTGCCGGATGGCGCTATCAACTGCGCCATCCGGCAATTCACACATTGCGACTTTTCCGGCCACGCGCTAGCATGGTTCTCCACTTAGGGAGGTCGTATGGATTTGTTATACCGGGTAAAAGCATTATGGTCTGCACTGCGCGGCAACCACTATACCTGGCCTGCCATCGACATCTCTTTGCCCGGCAACCGCCATTTTCATCTGATTGGCAGCATTCACATGGGCAGCCGCGATATGGCGCCTCTGCCTGCCAAATTACTCAAAAAACTCAAGCATGCCGATGCGCTGATTGTCGAAGCGGATGTTTCCGGTGACGACACGCCGTTTGCCGACCTGCCGACCTTTGCCGCACTCGAAGAGCGCATCAGCCCGGAGCAGTTAGATAATCTGCATAAGGTCACCGATGAACTGGGCATTTCTCCTTCCCTGCTCTCCACTCAGCCGTTATGGCAAATTGCCATGGTATTACAGGCAACGCAGGCACAGCAGCTAGGGCTGCGGGCGGAATACGGGATTGATTATCAACTGTTGAATGCGGCTAAGCAGGCGCATAAACCGATAATTGAACTGGAAGGCGCATCCAGTCAAATCGAGCTGTTATGTCAGTTGCCTGATAACGGACTGGCCCTGCTGGACGATACTCTGACGCATTGGCATACCAATGCCAGACTGCTACAGCAGATGATGGGCTGGTGGCTTGAAACGCCGCCGCACAATAGCGAACTGACGCTTCCCAATACCTTTAGCCAGTCGTTGTATGACGTATTGATGCATCAACGCAACACAGCCTGGCGCGATCGGCTCAGAGCGATGCCTGCTGGTCACTACGTCGTGGCCGTTGGCGCGCTGCATTTATACGGAGAAGGAAATTTGCCGGAGATGTTACGGTAAAAAAAATGGCCAATATCTCTATTGGCCCGTCAAAGAGGAATTTCATCATTATTATGATCCCGGCGCTTAAAGCGTCGGTGTAGTTCGATTGTCGCTCAAAGTCATCATCCTGCCAATACTATTGCGCAAGATGGTACTATTTTTTAGACAGACATCAGGCGTATGCTTGAGTCGTATTTTGTCTGGGCCAGGAAAATTGCTATGACACCCGCCGTTAAATTACTCGAAAAAAACAAAATTTCTTTCCAGATCCACACCTACGATCACGATCCGTCCGAGACGAACTTTGGTGATGAAGTGGTGCGAAAGTTAGGTCTGAACGCGGACCAGGTTTACAAAACGCTGCTGGTTGCCGTGAATGGCGACATGAAGCATCTGGCGGTCGCCGTCACACCGGTAGCAGGTCAACTGGATCTCAAAAAGGTTGCCAAAGCATTGGGTGCCAAAAAGGTCGATATGGCCGATCCCATGGTCGCGCAACGCACTACCGGCTATCTGGTAGGCGGTATCAGCCCGCTGGGGCAGAAAAAAAGATTGCCGACGCTTATCGACGCGCCAGCCCAAACGTTTGACACCATTTATGTTTCCGGCGGCAAACGCGGGCTGGATATCGAACTGGCAGCGAGCGACCTGGCGAAAATTCTGGATGCGAAATTCGCCGATATCGCCCGCCGGGATTAAGCGGTTATAGAATGAATGCCTGATGGCGCGCAGCTTTAAGGCCTACAAATCGCACTGACCTGTAGGCCGGATAAGGTGCCTGCACCGCCATCCGGCACTCCGCCCTGTTACTGCCAGCTCACCTCACCCTTCGGCTCATACGCACTGGCATCCAGCGGTGAGTTCTTCTGTACGTACTCTTTCAGCACTTCCGCATCAATAAACCCGGTATTCACATAGCCTGGTTTGTTATCAATGCGCGGATAGCCATCACCGCCGGTGGCGTTGAAGCTCAGCGTTGCCATACGATAGGTTTTGGCTGGGTCAACAGGTTCGCCTTTGATTTTCAAATCGTTAAGTTTGCCGTCTTTCGCTACAAAGCTGACGTTGGCAAACTGCGGGTAGGCTCCGGAGTCCGGCTTCATTTGCGCCACCGCGGTCAGATAATCAATCACTTCTTTCCCGCTCATATCGGCGTACACCACGATGTTGCCAAACGGCTGTACCTTCAGCACGCTCTTATAGGTGATATCGCCGCCTTCGATGGAGTCACGGATACCGCCGCCGCTCATCACGCCAAAATCAGCGCTGGTTCGCGCTATTTGCGCAGCCAGCAGCAAGTGCCCCATGTTGGTTTGCACGAAACGAACTTTGCTACGGTCGCCTTCGAGGCGCGCATTGACGCTACCGATTTTCACGTCGAGCTGCGCTTTACCTTTATTCTGGAACGGCGTCAGCAGCGAAAGCATTTGCTGGTTTTCAACAATCTCCGGGGTGTAGAGTACGCGCTCACTTTTACCGTTGTCCCAGGTCACTTTTTTCTTCAGATTAACGGGAATGAGCTGGTAGTTAACCATTTTCATTTCGCCGTTACGGAACTCAAAGTCCGCCCGGCCCACGTATTTCCCCCACTCGTGGGCCTGTACAATCCAGATCCCATTTTGCTTATCTGGCGCACACGGCGTACCCGGTACGTAATCAACCTGCTTCTTATTTTCCGCAGCCATACACACCGGATCCTGCGAGTGGCCACCGACAATCATCGCCAGCGAACCTGCTGGCAGGCTGCGCGCCATTTCGACATCGCCAGGGGCGTTCGAGCCGTGGTTGCCGTTGTCATAATGTCCCATATGGGTGGTCGCGATAATGATGTCTGGCTTTTCACCCATATGCAGTTCCTGAATAACCAGTTTGGCTTCATCAGCAGGTTTACGGAATTCGATATCGGTAAAGAACTCAGGGTTGCCAATTTTTGCCGTATCGTCAGTGGTTAAACCAAGTACGGCAATTTTTAAATCCTGGCGCTTAAAGATGGCCCACGGCTTAAATAAACGCTCGCCGGTGCTTTTCTGATAAATATTGGCCGAGAGAAACGGAAATTTGGACCATTTTTCCTGCTGGCGCAATACGCTAAGCGGATTATCAAACTCGTGGTTTCCGACCGCCATCGCGTCATAGCCAATCAGGTTCATCCCGCGAAAATCAGGTTCCGCATCCTGCAGATCGGACTCCGGTACGCCGGTATTAATATCACCACCAGAAAGCAGCAGTACGCTGCCCCCTTCCTCAGCCACCTCTTTACGAATACCGTCCACCAGCGTTTTTTGCGCCGCCAGTCCGTATTCCCCATATTCGCTACGCCAGAAGTGACCGTGATGATCATTGGTATGCAGAATGGTAATTTTGTAGGTTTTATCTTTTTCATACGCTTGCGCTGGCTGACCTGCCAGCGTAAATGCGGCTAATAACACCAGCGCCACGCCCCGTTTTAAAAACTTCATATTTCTCTCCCTGAGCCAAAATCAACGACTGAAATTACAATGATATGAAATAATAGTCGAAAATGTTTTCAGAAATGAGACTTCCTTCAAACACCTTCCGCAGGTATGTTAGTCAGGTAATAATAACAAAATAGATTACCCTCATAATCGCAACCCAAACAGAAGTGACTTTCTATGGCAATAAGTGAACCAACCCAGCCTGTGGCTGGCGCGTCAGCGTCGGTTGCTAAAGCACGCACCTCATTTGGCATTTTAGGAGCGATCAGCCTCTCCCATTTGCTAAACGATATGATTCAGTCGCTGATCCTGGCGATTTATCCGCTATTGCAGTCAGAGTTCTCGCTGACGTTTATGCAGATCGGGATGATCACCCTAACCTTCCAGCTAGCTTCTTCGCTGCTGCAACCGGTGGTGGGTTACTGGACGGACAAATACCCGATGCCGTGGTCGCTGCCCATAGGAATGTGCTTCACGCTGAGCGGGCTTGTTTTGCTGGCCATGGCCGGCAGCTTCCATATGGTGCTGCTCGCCGCGGCGCTGGTTGGCACCGGCTCTTCGGTATTCCACCCGGAATCGTCCCGCGTGGCGCGTATGGCCTCTGGTGGTCGCCACGGCCTCGCTCAGTCGATTTTTCAGGTTGGCGGCAACTTCGGCAGCTCACTGGGACCGTTACTGGCGGCTGTCATCATCGCGCCATATGGTAAGGGTAATGTGGCCTGGTTTGTTCTGGCTGCGCTATTAGCGATTGTCGTCCTGGCACAAATCAGCCGTTGGTATGCCGCGCAGCATCGGATGAGTAAAGGAAAGCCGAAGGTCGCTATCGTTAATCCGTTGCCGCGTAATAAAGTGGTGCTGGCTGTAAGCATCCTGCTGGTACTGATTTTCTCCAAATACTTCTATATGGCGAGCATCAGCAGCTATTACACCTTTTATCTGATGCAAAAATTCGGATTATCGGTACAAAACGCCCAGTTTCACCTGTTTGCCTTCCTGTTTGCCGTCGCGGCCGGGACGGTGATTGGCGGACCATTAGGCGATAAAATTGGCAGAAAATATGTTATTTGGGGGTCTATCCTCGGCGTTGCGCCATTTACCCTCGTTTTACCCTACGCAACGCTGGAATGGACCGGGATTTTAACCATGATCATTGGTTTTATCCTCGCATCGGCGTTTTCTGCCATTCTGGTTTACGCACAGGAGCTGCTTCCTGGGCGTATCGGCATGGTTTCTGGGTTATTTTTCGGTTTTGCCTTCGGCATGGGCGGCTTGGGAGCCGCGGTGCTAGGGCTGATAGCCGACCATACCAGCATCGATTTGGTCTACAAAATATGTGCTTTCCTGCCACTTCTGGGGATACTGACCATATTCTTACCTGATAACCGACACAAAGCCTGATTTTCTGACGGCCAAAAGTAAATTTTGGCCGTCATTACTTACAGTAGCCATCAGCCTTTACCTCTCACATATCACCGTACTTTTCCGATCCGTGCTTTTTTACGCTTAAAATCCCGTTTTCTTCAAAATTCAATAATTATTCATAAACATAAACATTAAAATTGTCATAAACTATTACTCGTAGTTTGGGTTTTTAGGATCATCACAGCAACCAAAGGAGACGGAATGCATCACGCCACCCCGCTTATCACCACCATTGTCGGCGGCCTTGTGCTCGCTTTTATATTAGGCATGATTGCCAATAAACTACGTATTTCTCCTCTGGTGGGATATCTGTTAGCGGGCGTTCTGGCCGGTCCATTTACACCTGGTTTTGTTGCTGATACTAAGCTCGCGCCTGAACTGGCCGAGCTTGGCGTTATTCTGCTGATGTTCGGCGTCGGGCTGCACTTTTCCCTGAAGGATTTGATGGCGGTAAAGTCAATCGCCATTCCCGGCGCGATTGCCCAGATAGCAGTGGCAACGCTGCTGGGTATGGCGCTTTCAGCTGTATTAGGCTGGTCGCTGATGGTGGGGATCGTGTTTGGTCTGTGTCTTTCAACCGCCAGCACCGTGGTGCTACTGCGTGCGCTTGAAGAACGACAGCTCATTGACAGCCAGCGCGGGCAAATTGCCATTGGCTGGCTGATTGTCGAAGATCTGATGATGGTGCTGACGCTGGTTCTCCTGCCAGCAGTCGCCGGAATGCTGGAAAAAGAAGATGTCGGCTTTGCTTCGCTGGCCGTCGATATGGGCATTACCATCGGTAAGGTGGTGGCGTTTATCGCGATTATGATGCTGGTGGGTCGTCGCCTGGTACCGTGGATTATGGCCCGCAGCGCCGCAACCGGTTCACGCGAACTGTTTACCCTCTCAGTCCTCGCCCTCGCCTTAGGTATCGCCTTCGGCGCAGTAGAGCTGTTTGATGTCTCCTTTGCGCTGGGCGCATTCTTCGCCGGTATGGTGCTGAATGAATCTGAGCTGAGCCACCGTGCGGCGCATGACACCCTGCCGCTGCGCGATGCGTTCGCCGTGCTGTTCTTCGTTTCCGTCGGAATGCTGTTCGATCCGTTAGTCCTGATCCAGCAGCCGTTGGCAGTACTGGGCACGCTGGCGATTATCATCTTTGGTAAATCCCTTGCCGCCTATTTCCTGGTGCGCCTGTTTGGTCACTCTCAACGCACGGCGCTCACCATTGCCACCAGTCTGGCGCAGATTGGTGAATTTGCCTTTATCCTGGCGGGTCTGGGAATGGCGTTAAACCTGCTGCCGCAGGCCGGACAGAATCTGGTGCTGGCAGGGGCAATCCTGTCCATAATGCTCAACCCGGTGCTGTTCGCGGTGTTAGAAAAATATCTCGCCAAAACAGAAACGCTGGAAGAGCAGACTCTGGAAGAGGCTATCGAAGAAGAGAAGCAAATTCCGGTGGATATCTGCAATCACGCCCTGCTGGTTGGCTTTGGTCGCGTCGGCAGCCTGCTGGGTGAGAAATTGATGGCTGCGGGGATCCCGCTGGTGGTTATCGAAACCTCACGTACCCGGGTGGATGAATTGCGCGAGCGTGGGATCCGCGCGGTGCTAGGAAATGCCGCTAACGAAGAGATTATGAATCTGGCGCATCTGGATTGCGCACGCTGGCTGTTGCTAACCATTCCGAATGGCTATGAAGCGGGTGAAATTGTCGCTTCCGCTCGCGAGAAGTGCCCGTCGATTGAGATTATCGCCCGCGCACATTATGACGATGAGGTGGAATATATTACCGAGCGCGGCGCCAATCAGGTCGTCATGGGCGAGCGTGAAATCGCCCGCACCATGCTGGAGCTAATTGAAACACCGCCTGCCGGTGAAGTTGCTACCGCCAGTTAATGTTACGCGTAGGCCCGATAAGCGTAGCGCCATCGGGCAAGAACTCAGCGATCCCAGTACGACTCTTCAAGACTGTCTTCACGTTCCGGCAAACCGCGCGTCAGGCGCGGTGAATGCTGGTTCAGCACCTGGTAACTCACGCGGTTAGCATATTTACACACCTGGGCTAGCGACGAATAGGTCAGCCAGGTGAACTTGTGCTTGCTGGAGTTAGGCACGTTACTGCGGTGATAGCTGTTGGCGGTAATATCATGCAGCAATGCCGCCAGCGCGCCGTCGCCAGCACCGTTGGTATTCATTATCTTTTCAGGCCCGCCCATATACGGTGCAATGTGCGAATACACACGCAGCGGATTGGTACAGTCTTTATGGCGCATGGCGCGGCTGAATTCGTACTGATTGAATTCGGCAATCGCTCCAGGCAGCAGCGGATGCTGGGTTTTACGTTTGACTTCTTCTTCCGTAAAGCCCGCCATATACAGACCTGCCGGACCCGCAGTGCACAGCACCAGATCCACCCAATCCAGCGCTTTGTCGGACGCCAGTAGCGGATCGTTCTCGCCGGTCAGCGCTTCAGCCTCTTCTTCATTCATCGCCAGAATAGAGACATGCTCTTTGAGGAATGCCTGCCACCACTGCGGGTTATCGGCAATGACGAATTTGGTGCCCAGCGTCAGTACCACCGGCACATTGTGTTTTTTAGCGTATTCAATCGCCTTCATGGTCGCTTCCGGCATCGGCTCGCCCGGCTCGCAGCGCACCAGATAGGACGTCAGCACCAACGCGGACGCTCCGGCAATCACCGATTCAGGGATGCTATCCGCCCGTAGCTTATTCATATGCCCAGGGCTAATGGCGAAGGTACGCTCTCCGGATTCACCAATCAGCGTAAAGCAACGACCAATCGGTCCATTAACGCCTTGCAGGTAGTTCAGATCGGTACGGCTGGAGGTATTGCATAAATAACGGTACGCATAGCTGCCAATCTCGATATTGCTGCACATCACGCCCAGCAGCACCGAGCGGTCATCCGCCAGCACGGAGTAGTTGTGCATCGTGTTACCGATCGTACCGCCCGCAAACTGATGGGTGATCAAATTTTCACGCACCAGTTCCTGATAGAGCGCTTCTGCGACATCATCGGCAATCACCAGAGAATGCCCGGCGCTTAATCCATAACGTTTTACAAAGTCATCATCCACTTTGGCTTCAATATCCACCAACGTCTGGTCGATGCCCACCACCCAGGCTGCGCTGGTTTCATTTTCTGGCTGAATTTGTTGCAGCAACGGATCGCGCGCGCTGACGGGAAAATAGTGTTTGGATTTACGTTTACCGGGAAATTTCATGGTCGATTTTACGGGTGGTTAACTGAGCGATGCATGGTAGCACATTCCCTGCTGCGCATGCGATGCGACGCTGAGTTTCAATATCGGACGGTGAGATCGCAGTTTATCCGGGATTAATTTCTACAATAACTCACCTTCACAAGGAGCGTTTTATGAAGCCGGAAAACAAAATCCCCGTACTCGACAAAATTTCGGATGAAATGAAAAGCGTGGTGAATTTTCATCGCGACGATTTGCCGCCGTGGCCCGCTGCCGATGACTTCGTGGCCCAGCGCCAACACTACATTCATGAGCGGCGACTGTGGAATGCCGATGCCCCGCAGATGCATACCCGAGAATGCGTGATTTCTACCGCGTGCGGCCCCGTTGCCACACGCATCTACGCTCCGCAGCCCCAAAGCCAGGCCACGCTGTATTACCTGCACGGCGGCGGTTTTATTCTCGGTAATCTGGATACCCATGACCGGATTATGCGTTTACTGGCGCACTACACCCAGTGCACAGTTATTGGCATCGACTATTCGCTGTCGCCGGAAGCGCGCTACCCACAAGCCATCGAAGAGATCGTCGCCGTTTGCCAGTACTATCATCAACATGCTGGCGACTATTCCCTCAATATCAATACGATTGGTTTTGCGGGCGATTCCGCCGGAGCCATGCTGGCGCTTGCCAGCGCGCTGTGGCTGCGGGATAAACGCATTGCCTGCGGCAAGGTGGCTGGCGTGCTGTTGTGGTATGGGCTTTACGGGCTGCAGGATTCACTGAGCCGACGGCTGATGGGCGGAGCGTGGGATGGGTTAACCCGCGAGGACTTGCAGATGTATGAAAACGCGTACCTACGTAGCGCTGACGATCGCGAGTCACCGTACTATTGCCTGTTTAATAACGACCTGACGCGCGACGTACCGCCGTGTTTTATCGCCGGTGCGGAGTTCGATCCACTGATTGACGATAGCCGCTTATTATTCCAGACGTTACAAGCGCATCAGCAGCCCTGCCAGTACAAAATGTATCCCGGTACGCTGCACGCCTTCCTGCACTATTCGCGGGTGATGAAAACCGCCGATGAAGCTCTGCAGGACGGCGCGCGTTTCTTTAAGCAACAGCTTTAGCGGTAGGCGGCGGTCAGTTTAACCATCATTTCGATATGTTCCGGTGTGGCATTCAACGCCGGAATATACTCATATTGCTTACCGCCAGCCTCAAGGAAAATTTCCCGGTTTTGCACCGCTATCTCTTCCAGCGTTTCGAGACAATCAGCCGCGAAGCCCGGACACATAACCTGGATATGCCGAGTTCCTTTCTCCGCCAGCATTTTTAGCGTTTCATCGGTATACGGCGTCAGCCACGGTTCGCGGCCAAAGCGAGACTGGAAGGTCATCATGACTTTTTCCGGCGGCAGACCAAGCGCTGAAACCAGCTCACGCGTCGTATCGCGACAGCGCTGCGGGTAGTCATCGCCTTCATCGGCGTAGCGCTGCGGAATACCGTGGTAGGAGAGCAGCAGTAAATCAGGTTCGCCATGTTGAGCGAATGAATCCCGGGCACTCTTGGCCAGCGCATCAATGTAGCTGCTGTCATCGGCGTAATCACGAATAAAAGAGACGCCGGGAATACCGCGTTTACGCGCTAAGATGCGCGCCAGCTCGTCCCAGACTGCTGCAACCGTCGAACAGGAATATTGCGGGTACAGCGGTAACACCACCATGTGTTCCACTCCGCTTGCCAACAGTTCATCGACCGCGCTTTCGAGCGATGGCGAACCGTAGCTCATCCCCAGCGCGACAGGGGTATCAGGCAGACGTTGTGCCAGCGCCTGCTGTTGCGCCTTGCTGTAGACCATCAGTGGGGAACCGTCTTCCATCCAGATTGACTGGTACAGCTTTGCCACACGCGGCGCTCGCAGCGGCAAAATCACACCACGCAGCAGCGGCCACCACAGCGCAGGGGACGTATCGACTACGCGTGGATCGCTTAAAAACTGGCGCAGGTAGCGCTTAACGGCTTCGGGGGTTGGGGCATCGGGAGTGCCGAGGTTTGCCAGCAGGATACCGGTTTTCGTCTGACGCATTACCGCCTCTTATCGATTCAAATTGTTGATAATTGTAGCGGAAAAGCGGTAAAGAAGAACTAATTGCTGTGAAAGGTAAGACGAGAATTTGCCTGATGGCGCTGCGCTTATCAGGCCTACGAGATATTGGCAGACCTGATAAGAGGTTTAATTACGCGAAAAAATTAGCCGAGGATTTTTTCCAGCGCTGCGCGCACGTCAGCCACGGCCTGAGTGCCGTCAACTTTCGCGTATTTGGTGTTACCCGCCTGCGCTTCTTTAGAGTAGTAGCCGATCAGCGGTGCGGTCATCTGATGGTATTCCACCAGGCGCTTACGTACGGTCTCTTCCTGATCGTCTTTACGGGTGGTCAGCTCTTCGCCGGTCACGTCGTCTTTGCCTTCAACCTTAGGCGGGTTGAATTTGATGTGGTAAACGCGGCCAGAAGCAGCGTGTACGCGGCGACCGACGATACGGTCAACGATCAGTTCGTCAGGTACGTCAAACTCCAGAACGTAGTCCACGTTGATGCCCGCTTCTTTCATGGCGTCTGCCTGCGGAATAGTACGCGGGAAGCCATCAAGCAGGAAACCATTACGGCAGTCTTCCTGAGCAATACGCTCTTTTACCAGCGCGATCACCAGCTCATCAGTCACCAGCTTACCGGCGTCCATGATGTCTTTCGCTTGTTTGCCCAGCTCGGAGCCAGATTTCACGGCGGCACGCAGCATATCACCGGTGGAGATTTGCGGAATACCATACTTCTCCATGATGAACTGAGCCTGAGTTCCTTTACCCGCGCCCGGAGCGCCAAGCAGAATGATACGCATTACGAAAATCCCCTTAAAGGTTGTCGATATTTTTTAAAAAGCGCTAAACGATACCACCATCACGCAATTGGCTCAAGGAAGGTAGTCTGCGCTGAAACGGTTAATGGCGGGAAAATTGAAAATAAGGAAAGAAATTGCCGGATGGCGGTGTAAACACCTTATCCGGCCTACGATCAAAAAGATGTTGTAGGCCGGATAAGCGTTAGCGCCATCCGGCATTACATTACAGGTATCAGGATACCAGCAACTGGTTCATACGACGAATGAACTGGTTCGGGTCTTCCAGCGTGCCGCGCTCGGCAAACAGCGCCTGATCCAGCAGCAGCTCAACCCACTCTTTGAACTGTGCTTCGTCCTGAGTATCCGCCGTGCGTTTTACTAGCACGTGGTCCGGGTTCAGTTCAAAGATATATTTCACTTCCGGTACGGCCTGGCCCGCAGCGGCAAAGAGTTTCGCCATCTGGGTGCTCATTTCATCCGCATCGGTGGTAACGATGGCTGGCGTGTCGGTCAGACGGTGAGTCAGACGCACTTCTTTCACGCGGTCACCCAGCAGGGTTTTCACACGCTCAACGAACGGCGTCAGCGCTTTTTCCGCTTCTTTTGCCGATTCGTCAACTTCATCCGCCAGCTTGTCGATGGACTCGTCAGCTTTAGCAACGGACTGGAATGCCTTACCGTCGAACTCGGTCAGGTAGTTCATCATCCACTCATCGATGCGGTCAGAAAGCAGCAGCACTTCGATGCCTTTCTTACGCAGCAGTTCCAGGTGCGGGCTGCTCTTCGCCGCCGCATAGCTGTCTGCAGTGATGTAGTAGATTTTCTCCTGCCCTTCTTTCATTCGCGACACGTAATCTTCCAGCGAAATGGTTTGCGCGGAGGAGTCAGTGTGCGTAGACGCGAAGCGCATCAGTTTAGCGATCGTTTCCTGGTTGGCGTGGTCTTCCGCCGGGCCTTCTTTCAGCACCAGGCCGAACTGCTTCCAGAAGGTCTGGTATTTTTCCGCGTCGTCTTTCGCCAGTTTTTCCAGCATCTGCAGTACGCGTTTGGTCAGCGCGCTGCGCAGGTTACGGGTGACGGTGCTGTCCTGCAGGATCTCGCGAGAAACGTTCAGCGGCAGATCGTTAGAATCTATCAGACCACGGACAAAGCGCAGGTAGTTCGGCATGAACTGCTCGGCATCGTCCATGATGAAGACACGCTGGACGTACAGTTTCAGACCATGCTTGTGATCGCGGTTCCACATATCCCACGGCGCCTGCGACGGGATATACAGCAGGCTGGTGTACTCCTGCTTACCTTCCACACGGTTGTGGCTCCAGATCAGCGGGTCAGTGAAGTCGTGGGCGATGTGCTTGTAGAATTCGTTGTACTCGTCGTCTTTGATTTCCGACTTGTTACGGGTCCACAGCGCCTGCGCCTTGTTGATTTTTTCCCAGGAAACCACGGTCTCGCCGTCTTTCTCTTCGGATTTTTCGATCTCTACCGGCAGCGCGATATGGTCGGAATATTTGCTGATGATGGAACGTACGCGCCAGTCATCGAGGAACTCGTCTTCGCCTTCACGCAGATGCAGAGTGATTTCGGTACCACGGTCTTCTTTGGTAATATCAGCAACGGTGTACTCGCCTTCGCCCGCAGATTCCCAGAACACGCCGTTTTCCGGTTTATCACCCGCAGCACGGGTACGCACGGTGACTTTGTCCGCCACGATGAAGGCGGAGTAGAAACCAACCCCAAACTGACCGATCAACTGGCTGTCTTTCGCCTGATCGGAGCCCATGGATTCGAGGAAAGATTTGGTGCCGGATTTCGCAATGGTCCCCAGATGATCGATAACGTCATCACGGTTCATCCCCACGCCGTTATCGGCAATGGTCAACGTACGCTTATCTTTATCGAAGGAAACACGCACACGCAGCTCACCGTCACCTTCATACAGGTCCGGGTTAGACAGTGCGCGGAAACGCAGCTTGTCTGCCGCATCCGAGGCGTTAGAGATAAGCTCACGCAGGAAGATTTCTTTATTGGAATACAGAGAATGGATCATCAGGTGCAGAAGCTGTTTTACTTCTGACTGAAAACCACGAGTTTCTTGTCCTTTCATGTAGATCTACCTCAACAATGCCATATTCAATGGTAAAAACACGTTGAGGGTGAAATGGGGACAAGCGGGAAGGATTTCAAGCGGAAGCCGCCGTCGCGGCCTCCGTTTGTTCAGAATTTAATCTTGTGTCGTCCTGCCAGAGAGTGCGACAGCGTGGTGCCATCGACCATTTCCAGCTCGCCGCCTACCGGAACGCCATGGGCGATACGGCTGGCTTCAACGCCATATTGCATGCAAAGCTCAGCAATATAGTTGGCGGTCGCCTCTCCTTCGACCGTGGGATTGGTCGCCAGAATCAGTTCGTTGATTTGCTCAGACGCCAGTCGCTGTTCAAGACGATCCAGCCCGATATCATCAGGACCAATACCGTCCAGCGGCGACAGGTGTCCCATCAGCACGAAGTAACGTCCGGAAAATTGCCCGGTTTGCTCAATGGCGTAGATGTCCGCCGGACTCTCCACCACGCAAATCTGACCGTTTTCCTGGCGACGCGGGTTCGAACAGATGTTGCAGACGTCTTGCTCTGTGAAGGTGCGGCAATCGGCACAGTGGCCGATTTCCGACATCGCCTTCGTTAACGCCTGCGCCAGACGCATCCCGCCGCTGCGATCGCGCTGAAGCAGCGTGAACGCCATGCGCTGCGCCGACTTCGGGCCAACGCCCGGCAGACAGCGCAGTGCTTCCATAAGCTGAGTTAACAGCGGGCTGGTTTGCATCAGAACGGCATCTTAAAGCCAGGCGGCAGCTGCATTCCGGAAGAAACAGAGGCCATCTTCTCTTTCTGCGTCTCTTCAATGCGACGCGCCGCGTCGTTGAATGCCGCAGCAACCAGGTCTTCCAGCATCTCTTTGTCGTCTTCCAGCAGGCTTGGATCGATCTCCACGCGACGGCAGTTATGCGCGCCGTTGATGGTCACTTTTACCAGACCCGCGCCAGATTCGCCGGTCACTTCCAGCTTGGCGACTTCTTCCTGCATCTGCTGCATTTTTTCTTGCATCTGCTGGGCCTGTTTCATCAGGTTACCCAGACCGCCTTTACCAAACATAGGCTTCTCTCTCAATCACGTTAAGGGATGACGACCGTCAAACCATTAGGCTGACGATCAAATGGGGCGAATACTCTCTTCGTCCAGCTCCGCATCGAAAAAACGACGCAGCGTCTGGATGTTATTATCCGCAATAATCGACTCACGCGCCTGCGCGAGCTTCTCTTCATAAATGGCCTGACGCCACTCCAGCGGCGTGCGCACCGCAGGATTATCATCTTCAACGATGGTCAATTCAACCGTTGACCCCGTTAAGGTACTCAGTGCTTCGGCCAGTTTTTGCTGCGCGCCGCTGGAATTAAGGTGTCGCTGCGTGGAACGCAGGTGCAGGCAAACCACGTTGCCATTCTCTTCTTTCCAGGCATTAAGCGCCACCTGCTCTACCAGTTTAGGCAGCGAGAGCTGGCTCACCTGGGCGGCCCACGGGTCGCGTTCAATGGCTTCAGCCGCAAGCTTTGCCGCCAGTTCCGGCGTTTTTTCATGCTCAAGCGCTTTTTTCAGCGCTTTCGGCGTGGCGACGACTTCTTTGACTTCTGCAACAGGATTGGTCGCTTTCCAGCGATACGCTTCTTTCTTCGCCGGTGCTTTTTCCAGCGCAGAGACTGCCGGACGCGCCTGAACACGTTCCGACACCGAAGCCAGTCTTTCCAGCGCAGCATTATTCACCGGCCGCGCGCGGGAAGCGGCTGCCGGTTCACTCTTTTTTGCTTTGGTTGCTCCCTGAGCACGTTGCAGTTGACTGCGCGCCGCCAGCACCTGACTGGTGGCATCGGAGAGCGGCACATTCTGTTGCTGTTGCGCTGGCGCAGGTTGCTGCTGTGGCACCTGCGTCGGGGTCATCACCGCTGTGGGTGCGACCGGGGCAAACGACTGGCGCGGGACTTCAGGTTCCGGGAGCGGCATGCGCGGATGAAAAGCCAGCGCACGCAGCAGCGTCATTTCGACGCCCATTCGTCTGTCTGGTGCATACGGCAGTTCTTTGCGCCCGATTAACAGGGTCTGGTAGTAAAGCTGCACATCGGTAGGCGGTACAATTCGCGCCAGTTCACGCATACGCTGTTCAATGGCGGCCATATCGCTACCGAGCGCAGCAGGTGAAAGCTGAACCATGGCAATACGATGCAGCAAAGCCGACATCTCAACCAGCAGCGCTTCCCATTCGATACCACGCGCGGCGGCGTCGTTCACCAGCGTCATCACGCGTTCGCCGTCCGCAGCCACAACCGCTTCAACAAGCGAGAGCGCCTGGTCGTCGTCCAGCGTGCCGAGCATGGTGCTGACCGCGTCGGTCGAGACCTGACCATCGCCGCTGGCAATCGCCTGATCGGTCAAACTCAGCGCATCGCGCAGGCTGCCGTCTGCGGCGCGAGCCAGCAGTTGCAGCGCACGTGGCTCATGGGCGATATGCTCTTCTTTGAGAATATGCTCAAGCTGATGGCGAATCTGTTCGACATCCAGCGCTTTAAGATGGAATTGCAGACAGCGCGACAGGATGGTCACCGGCAGCTTCTGCGGATCGGTGGTCGCCAGCAGGAATTTGACGTGCGCGGGCGGCTCTTCGAGCGTTTTCAGCAAGGCGTTAAAACTGTGGCGCGACAGCATGTGCACTTCGTCGATCAAATAGACCTTAAAGCGACCGCGCGCGGGCGCATACTGAACGTTATCCAGCAGATCGCGAGTATCTTCGACTTTAGTGCGTGAGGCGGCATCGATTTCAATCAAATCGACAAAACGCCCCTGCTCAATTTCCCGGCAGTTATCGCACACGCCGCACGGCGTAGCGGTGATGCCAGTTTCACAGTTTAATCCCTTCGCCAGCAAGCGGGCGATAGAGGTTTTACCGACGCCACGGGTGCCGGAAAACAAATAAGCATGATGAATACGCCCTAACGACAAGCCGTTCGCCAGTGCCGTCAGCACATGTTCCTGGCCGACGACGTCAGCAAAGGTTTGTGGGCGCCATTTTCGGGCTAAGACCTGATAACTCATTGGCAGGCTCTGAAAGGCTGGAGGGTGGATTCACAGGAGGGTAATGCTAACACAACCTCGCAGCAACGGCGAGGTTGTGTGTCTCGGTATTACTTCAACCGGGATAAGATAGCCCGACTTAGTGGCCCGGGAATGGAACCAGGCTATAACAAGTCAGCCCCTGCTTTTCCAAACGCTGCTCGCCGCCCAGATCAAACAGGTTAATGATAAAGGCAGCATCGGTCACTTCGCCACCCAGACGGCGGATCAGCTTCACGGTCGCTTCAATCGTGCCGCCAGTTGCCAGAAGATCGTCCACAACCAGGACTTTATCACCCGGTTTGATGGCATCAACGTGGATTTCCAGCTGATCGGTGCCGTACTCCAGCTCATAGGTCTCAGCAATAACTTCACGCGGAAGCTTACGCGGTTTGCGTACCGGAACAAAGCCGACACCCAGCCCCAACGCTACCGGCGCGCCAAACAGGAAGCCACGCGCTTCGGTGCCAACCACTTTAGTGATCCCCGCATTTTTGTAGCGCTCAACCAGCAATTCAATGCTGAGGGCGTAGGCTTTCGGATCTTCCAGTAAACTGGTGACATCACGGAAAAGAATGCCCGGTTTTGGGTAGTCGTGGATGCTTTTGATGCTATTTTTGAGAAACTCAAGCTGCTGTGCAGTCGCGGTCATAAGTTTGTGCCTGATTAATACAGTATTACTTCACGGCGCACTATACACTTCATCCTCGACGTATCTTGAATGATTTTGTGTCTATATTAGGGCCAAGGTTACACTTGGTTAACCTTTGACCATCTGCGCCTGTGCTCGAAAACGGTCGAATTTACTGGCTGCGAGAGACAATTGCAACAGCGATTATTGCGCTTTACTGCTTTTGTTGTTTTTCATCAATCACCGGGATCCGCCACATAAAAATCAGTAAACAGGCGAGAATAACCAGCAGCAGGCCGCGTACCCACATCATATTGACCAGCCAGAGGGAAATAGCAAACGTCACCAGGATCAACAAAATAGCGCGCGGTTTTGCTCCCGGCGGCATCGCGCGGTGCTTTTGCCAGTGACGCAGATACCCGCCGAACCACGAACGGTAAAGCAACCAGTCGTGAAAACGCGGCGATGAGCGGGCAAAACACCAGGCGGCCAGCAGTATAAACGGCGTCGTCGGCAACAGAGGCAATACTACGCCCAGCGTACCTAGCACTACCGCTATCCAGCCAATGATGATTAGAATAATGCGTTGCATAATATCAGTACTTAACACAGAGAATCGCTACTTTAGCATAACAGTTCTCATTTTCATCGGAGTGTTGTTGTGAAAACCGCCATGCTGTTACAGACGCTCGAAAACCAGCTTAACCGCCTGCGACAGCGTTGTGCTCCGCTGGCGCACCACACAACGCTTAGCGCCCGCTTTGACAGGCATCTGTTTCACACGCGCAGCACATTGCTGCAGGCCTGCCTGGATGAAGCTGACGATAATCTTACTGCCCTACGTCGCGCCGTTGAGCAGCAACAACTACCACAAATCACCTGGCTTGCGGAACACCTTGCCTCACAGTTAGAGGCGATTTCACGTGAAACTGCCAGTTGGTCGCTACGCGAGTGGGACAGTGCATCTCCAGGTCTGGCGCGCTGGCAGCGTAAGCGGGTCCAACATCAGGAGTTTGAACGCCGTCTGGTTGAAATGACGCGTGAACGCAAAGAGCGTCTGGCTCAGGCTACCGGCTTTGCAGAACAGCAAAAACTGCATCGTGAAGTAGAAGCATTCGAGGCGCGACTGGCGCGCTGCCGTCATGCTCTGGCAAGAATAGAAAACGTGCTGGCGCGTTTAACCCGTTAATCCCCGGAGAATTTATGTCATTAGAGAACGCCCCGGACGAGGTCAAACTGGCCGTCGATTTGATTGTTTTACTTGAGGAAAATCAGGTTGCACCTGAAACCGTACTGAAGGCGCTGGAGATTGTTAAACGGGATTACGAAAAGAAACAGCTCTCTTCTTCAAAAAACGCGCTATAGCTGAAATGCCTGATAGCGTTGCACTTATCAGGCCTACGAATGAATCGAAGCTCGCAGGCCTGATGAGCTTTTCTATTAACCTACCGAAGGCGTCGGATCATCACCTTTAATGATGTCACGCTTAACCTCGGTCACGGTGTCGCCCTTCGCGTTGTGCAGGTGCACTTCGAGCTGGTTAAAGGCGATATCAATGTCGTTTTCACGGCACAAACGATCGACCGCACGGTTCAGTTCATCAACCGTGTGGCTACGATCGCGCAGTTCACGCACGTATAAACGCAGCTCATGATCCAGCGTGCTGGCGCCGAAGGCGGTAAAGAACACCGCAGGCTCCGGATCGTGCATCACTTTCGGGTGTTCCATCGCCGCCTGCAACAGCACTTTCTTCACTTTGTCCAGATCCGAACCGTAGGCCACGCCGATGCGGATCACCAGACGCGTGGTGGTATCGGAAAGCGACCAGTTGATCAAACGCTCCGTCACAAAGGCTTTGTTCGGGATGATCACCTCTTTGCGATCGAAGTCGGTAATGGTGGTGGCACGGATACGGATCTTGCTGACTGTTCCTGAAAACGTACCGATAGTCACGGTATCGCCGATGCGGACCGGGCGTTCAAACAGAATAATCAGGCCCGAAACAAAGTTACCGAAGATTTCCTGCAAACCAAAACCAAGACCAACCGACAGGGCTGCTGCCAGCCACTGTAGCTTATCCCACGAAACACCGAGCGATCCGAAGACCGTCATCGCGCCGATGGCGATGATCGCGTAGTTAAGGATCGTGGTGATCGCATACGAAGCGCCCTGACGCATCTTCAGTCGCGAGAGCACCAGCACTTCCAACAGGCCGGGTAAGTTACGGATCAGCGCCCACGCGACCATTGAGGCAATAATCGCAAACAGCAGGCTACCCATGGTGACGTCTTTCACCACTGCCGCACCCGCTTCGGTACCGTTGTAATGCCAGAGCGTAATGCTGTCGAGATAGCTGAACACGGTGATCAAATCAGACCAAATGGCCCAGAACAAGACACCAAACAGGGCAACCATAACCAGCATAGTTATACGCAGCGTTTGCTGGTTAACCTGCTCAAGCGCGATGGTCGGTTCTTCCTGCGGTTCGGCACCTTCCGCTCCTTCTTTCACCAGGTTCTGACGACGTGCCAGCGCGCGACGCCAGGCGATACGACGTGCCGCGACGCTCAACCCACGCAGCACGGTCTGGTACAGCAGGTTCCAGAGAATGACCAGATAAACCGTTTCAATCCAGCGTCCCGCCAGGCGCAGCGTGGTGTAGAAATAGCCGGTCGCCGTCAGCACCATTAATGCTATCGGGATAATAGACAGCACGGTAATCGTCACCAGACGCAGACCATGTGACTCTTTATCACGCCAGCTTTCGCGGCACATTGGCCATACCAGGAAGGCGATCAGCAGCAGGTTGAGGAAAATCACCACCTGACCCAGCACATCGTCCATCAGATTGAGCGGTGACAGTTCAGCAATGACCGACCAAAAATTAAGCGGTAACAGCGCCAGGCTAATACGCACGATTTGGCGGCGCCAATGGCTAGTTTGTTTTGCTGGCATACCAAAATGACGAATTGCCACGCCATCTTTTTCCAGCACCTTCCAGCACAGACCAAACACCAGCCAGAAGACTGTCATCTTCTTACTGAACGCCCACAGCAGGTCGCTGATATTCAACTGCATGGTAAGCAGAATCAGACCTACCGCGAGGATAATCAGGCACGCCGGCAAGGCTCTGATGAGATCGATCAGAATCGCTTTTGGCGTGTTGAGCTGACTGTCATTACGCAGGTTACCCACCGCAGCGGCTAATTTCGCCTGATACTCTTTCAACCATTTCAGACGCCAGCGGATTAACCCGGCAATGAGCAGCAGCGGCAATCCCGCCAGGAACGCAATAAATACTGCAGGCCACGCTTTTTCCCAGTTCACCGTGATTTTCATCGACTTAAACTGGTCTTTAAGCGTTTGCGGGAAAGCTTTGATCCAGTCCCAGTCCATCGGACGATTACTGTTAACCCAGAAAATCTGCTGCGTGAGGATCCCTTTCAGGTTTTTCGACACGCTCATTAACTGCTGCTGGTTAATTTGCAGATTAATCGCCATCATCAGTTGGTTGCCCAGTTGCTTATTGAGCTGATCCAACAGTTCACGACGCATATCCACAACCTGCAGTAAGGCATCATGGACTTCGCCGTTAACTTCGTTGCTGTGCCCTTCTTCCAGTTTGGCGACAAACGCATCATTCTGGAACAGCGCGTCGCGCTGCTGGTTGACCTCGAACTGCTCCAGACGCAAGTCGGCGATCCGGTTGGTCATATCGGCAAGTTCATCCGCCGACGGCAGCGTTTGTTGTTGCTGATACAGAATACGCGACAGCAGCAGACTGCCTTTCAGAACGGCGATCTGTTCTTTAATGTTGCGTTCGGATTGCAGCGCGCGGTCAAGCCAGTTTTTGACTTTGATATTTTGCTGCATCAGGCTGTTGCCGTTTTCGGTAGCTGCAATCAGACGCTGGCTGAGCTGATGGTTAACATCAAGCTCCTGCTTCACTAACGGATTGGACTGAATACGCTCGGCTTCATCCGGCGTGACTGCTTCCTGCGCCGTTTTTTCGGTTAACGTCAGTCGCTTGCTGTTCACCGCTTCCTGCAGGAGCTGGAGCTGATGCTCAAGGCGGTTACTGTTCGCCGTCACGTAATCACGTTGTTTTTGCAAGGTATCCTGCAAAATCGTATTACCTTCGAGGCTCTTTCGCTGTTGGTCGATCTGCGCATTCAGCAGCGCCTGCTGCGCCTGTAACAGTACCTGCTGGCTGGGGCGTAAAGCACCTTCGCCTACATTAGTGCCATCAAGTCGGTTGCGGATTTGCTGCATCTGCTGCGACGCAGTGTACATCGCATTTTGTACGCGCTCTGGCTGGGTCTGGAGCGACACCAGTTGGCTGTTGTAGGCAGCAAGATCGTTTTGCGAGCTTTGCAGGTCATCAAGCACCTGCGCGACGCGTGACTCAAGCTGTCGTAAGGAAAGCGTGCTCAGCGTTTTTCGCGTTTCGTCGTCATTGTCGACATCGCTGAGCGAATTTAGCGCATCCGTCGCCTGACGCATTTTCTCCGGCGCCTGGGCCACTTTCTGGCGAAGCTGTACGGTCTCATCTTTCACGCGATCGATTTTATCCAGCGTGGCGATAGTATCGATGAGATCCTGTTGGACCAGCTTATCCTGCGCGGAGAGATCTTTTTGTTTACTCAGTGCGTCCAGTTGGCTCTGAATATCTGCTTTCGTCGGCAGTTCACCACTCTGTTGCGCCCGCGCAAATGCAGATGACTGGCAGGATAACAATAGAATGAAGAAAAGTATGCTAATAGCAATTACATGCTGTGAACGTTTATAGAGCTGCAACATAGTCATGAGAATGAATGTTTCTGAACCGGGAAAGTGACCGGAAATAGTCAAGCGGCAAGAATATCACGGCTGTGACCAGCAGAATAGCAGCAGGCAAAACGACCAGGAGAATTCCTGGTGCAGAATGGCAAACTAGCTTGTCTCTCCTGCCTGCAGGCGCAAGCTTGGACAAAGCAGACACATCTCCAGCAGCACCGCCACGTACTGGCGAGCCTCATTCTTCAGATCAAACGATTCGGGAGCAAATAACCAGTTCTCCATGATCCCGGAAATATAGCTACGCATTAACACCGCTACACGACGTGTGTTCAGGTTTTCCGGCAACATGTTGACATCCATACAGTGGCGTAACGTTTTTTCTATACGGTCATAGTTTTCCAGACACAGGCTACGTTCGACTAACTGAACTGATGCTATTTCCCCGACAAATTCGCATTTGTGGAATATAATCTCCATCAATAAACGTCGGCGTTCTTCTGTCACGGTAGTTTCAAGAACGTAAATTAAAATTTCTCTTAATACTGATAGTGGATCGTCAGGGAATTTTGCCTGATACTCAGTCTCTAACTCATCAATGTTAGGTTTTGCTAGCTCCCAGATTTCACTGAATAAATCCGATTTGTTTTTGAAATGCCAATAGATTGCACCGCGCGTCACACCAGCGGCTTTTGCGATCTCAGCCAGCGAGGTGGATGAGACCCCTTGTTGCGAAAACATACGCAGAGCGACATCAAGAATGTGTTGTCGTGTTTCCTGTGCTTGTTGTTTGGTTTTTCGTGCCATAGGTCAGTGAATTTACAGGCGTTAGATTTACATACATTTGTGAATGTATGTACCATAGCACGACGATAATATAAACGCAGCAATGGGTTTATGGGCTTTAAGCCATTGATCAATTTGAAATCGGACACTCGAGGTTTACATATGAACAAAAACAGAGGGTTAACGCCTCTGGCAGTCGTTCTGATGCTCTCAGGCAGCTTAGCGCTAACAGGATGTGACGACAAACAGGCCCAACAAGGGGGCCAGCAAATGCCAGAGGTTGGAGTTGTTACGCTCAAAACTGAACCTCTACAGATCACAACCGAACTTCCGGGTCGCACCAGTGCGTTTCGTATTGCTGAAGTTCGTCCTCAGGTTAGCGGGATTATCCTGAAACGTAATTTCACGGAAGGTGGTGACATCGAAGCGGGTGTATCTCTCTATCAGATTGATCCTGCTACCTACCAGGCCGCTTATGAAAGTGCAAAAGGCGATCTGGCTAAAGCACAAGCCGCAGCAAACATTGCTCAACTGACGGTGAAACGTTATCAGAAACTGTTGGGTACTAAATACATCAGCCAACAGGACTACGATAGCGCGTTGGCTGACGCACAGCAGGCAAACGCCGCCGTTGTTGCCGCGAAAGCTGCGGTAGAAACTGCACGCATCAATCTGGCTTACACCAAAGTGACGTCACCGATCAGCGGTCGCATTGGTAAATCATCCGTTACGGAAGGCGCTCTGGTGCAAAACGGTCAGGCGACCGCACTGGCGACCGTTCAGCAGTTGGATCCCATCTATGTAGACGTGACGCAGTCAAGCAACGACTTCCTGCGCCTGAAACAAGAGCTGGCCAACGGCACGCTGAAGCAAGAGAACGGTAAAGCGAAAGTCGAACTGGTGACCAATGACGGCATTAAATACCCGCAGTCCGGTACGCTGGAATTTTCTGATGTGACGGTAGATCAAACCACTGGGTCGATTACGTTACGCGCAATTTTCCCGAACCCGGATCATACCTTACTGCCGGGTATGTTCGTCCGCGCACGTCTGGAAGAAGGGATTAACCCAACTGCATTACTGGTTCCACAGCAAGGCGTTACCCGCACACCGCGTGGCGATGCCAGTGCATTGGTTATCGGTGCAGACAACAAAGTTGAAACTCGTCAAATTGTCGCCGCACAAGCGATTGGCGACAAATGGTTAGTCACTGATGGACTTAAGCCGGGCGACCGCGTGATTGTTACTGGGCTGCAGAAAGTACGTCCTGGCGCGCAGGTAAAAGCGCAGGAAATCACCGCTGATAACAACCAGCAAGGCCAAAGCGGTAGCCAGCCTGAACAGTCCAAGTCTTAACTTAAACAGGAGCCGTTAAGACATGCCTAATTTCTTTATCGATCGCCCAATATTTGCGTGGGTGATCGCCATTATCATCATGTTGGCAGGGGGGCTCGCGATCCTCAAATTGCCGGTAGCGCAATATCCGACTATTGCACCGCCAGCAGTGACGATCTCCGCGACCTATCCTGGCGCTGATGCCAAAACAGTACAGGATACTGTTACGCAGGTTATCGAACAGAATATGAACGGTATCGATAACCTGATGTACATGTCCTCAAACAGTGACTCCACGGGTACCGTGCAGATCACCCTGACCTTCCAGTCTGGTACTGATGCGGATATCGCACAGGTACAGGTGCAGAACAAACTGCAGCTGGCCATGCCGTTGCTGCCTCAGGAAGTACAGCAGCAAGGGGTTAGCGTTGAGAAGTCATCCAGCAGCTTCCTGATGGTTGTCGGTGTTATCAACACCAACGGCACCATGACGCAGGAGGATATTTCCGACTACGTTGGCGCCAACATGAAGGATGCCATTAGCCGTACTTCAGGCGTGGGCGACGTTCAGCTGTTTGGTTCTCAGTACGCGATGCGTATCTGGATGGATCCGAACAAACTGAACAACTTCCAGCTGACACCGGTTGATGTAATCAGCGCCATCAAAGCGCAGAACGCCCAGGTTGCAGCCGGTCAGTTAGGTGGTACGCCGCCGGTGAAAGGTCAGCAACTTAACGCATCGATCATTGCGCAAACCCGTCTGACCTCCGCTGATGAGTTCGGCAAAATCCTGCTGAAAGTGAATCAGGATGGTTCCCAGGTTCGTCTGCGTGACGTAGCGAAAGTGGAACTGGGCGGTGAGAACTACGACATCATTGCGAAGTTCAACGGTAAACCGGCATCCGGTCTGGGTATCAAGCTGGCAACAGGTGCTAACGCCCTGGACACCGCAAACGCTATCCGCGAAGAACTGAAGAAGATGGAACCGTTCTTCCCGTCAGGTCTGAAGATCGTTTACCCGTATGACACCACGCCGTTCGTGAAAATTTCTATTCACGAAGTAGTGAAAACGCTGGCAGAAGCAATCATCCTCGTGTTCCTGGTAATGTATCTGTTCCTGCAGAACTTCCGCGCGACGCTGATTCCGACTATCGCCGTGCCGGTGGTACTCTTGGGTACGTTTGCCGTCCTGGCGATTTTCGGCTTCTCAATAAATACCCTGACGATGTTCGGGATGGTGCTCGCCATCGGCCTGCTGGTGGATGACGCCATCGTGGTGGTCGAGAACGTTGAACGTGTAATGGCTGAGGAAGGACTACCGCCGAAGGAAGCAACGCGAAAATCGATGGGCCAGATTCAGGGCGCATTGGTGGGTATCGCGATGGTGTTGTCAGCGGTATTTATCCCAATGGCGTTCTTCGGAGGGTCGACCGGTGCAATTTACCGTCAGTTCTCCATCACCATTGTTTCCGCGATGGCGCTGTCTGTACTGGTGGCATTGATTCTGACCCCTGCCCTGTGTGCGACCATGCTCAAACCGATTGCTAAAGGCGATCACGGAGAAGGCAAAAAAGGCTTCTTCGGCTGGTTTAACCGCATGTTCGATAAGAGCACGCATCATTACACCGATAGCGTGGGCGGTATTCTGCGCAGCACCGGTCGTTATCTGGCGCTGTATCTGATTATCGTTGTGGGCATGGCCTATCTGTTCGTTCGTCTGCCAAGTTCGTTCCTGCCAGATGAAGACCAGGGGGTATTCCTGTCTATGGCTCAGCTGCCTGCGGGTGCGACGCAAGAGCGTACCCAGAAGGTACTGGACGAAATGACGGATTACTACCTGACCAAGGAAAAAGCGAACGTTGAATCGGTGTTTGCCGTTAACGGTTTCGGTTTTGCTGGTCGTGGTCAGAACACCGGCATCGCGTTCGTTTCTCTGAAAGACTGGAGTGAACGTCCTGGCGAAGAGAACAAGGTTGAAGCGATTACTCAGCGTGCAATGGGCGCATTCTCGCAGATTAAAGACGCAATGGTCTTTGCCTTTAACCTGCCAGCGATTGTGGAGTTAGGGACCGCAACCGGTTTTGACTTCCAGTTGATTGACCAGGCGGGTCTGGGCCATGAGAAGCTGACTCAGGCGCGTAACCAACTGTTTGGTGAAGTCGCGAAGCATCCTGATCTGTTGGTCGGTGTTCGTCCTAACGGTCTGGAAGATACGCCGCAGTTCAAGATCGATATCGATCAGGAAAAAGCGCAGGCTCTGGGCGTTTCCATTAGTGATATTAATACAACGCTGGGTGCAGCATGGGGCGGAAGCTACGTGAATGACTTCATCGACCGTGGTCGTGTGAAGAAAGTTTACGTCATGTCTGAAGCGAAATACCGTATGTTGCCGGAAGATATTGGCAACTGGTATGTCCGCGGTAGCGATGGACAGATGGTACCGTTCTCCGCCTTCTCTACCTCACGTTGGGAATACGGTTCGCCGCGTCTGGAACGCTATAACGGTTTGCCTTCCATGGAAATCTTAGGCCAGGCCGCTCCGGGTAAAAGTACCGGTGAAGCCATGGCGATGATGGAGCAACTGGCCAGCAAACTGCCATCCGGTATCGGTTATGACTGGACTGGTATGTCCTACCAGGAACGACTGTCCGGCAACCAGGCTCCTGCCCTGTATGCTATTTCACTGATCGTCGTATTCTTGTGTCTGGCAGCGTTGTACGAGAGCTGGTCAATTCCGTTCTCCGTAATGCTGGTTGTACCGCTGGGTGTTATCGGTGCATTGCTGGCAGCAACGTTCCGCGGCCTGACCAACGACGTTTACTTCCAGGTAGGCCTGCTCACAACCATTGGGTTGTCGGCGAAGAACGCGATACTTATCGTCGAATTCGCCAAAGACTTGATGGATAAAGAGGGTAAAGGTCTGATAGAGGCGACGCTGGACGCAGTACGCATGCGTTTACGTCCAATCCTGATGACGTCACTGGCCTTTATTCTGGGCGTAATGCCGCTGGTCATCAGCTCCGGCGCAGGTTCCGGTGCGCAGAACGCCGTTGGTACTGGCGTAATGGGTGGGATGGTGACGGCAACCGTGTTGGCGATCTTCTTTGTTCCGGTGTTCTTTGTGGTGGTACGCCGCCGCTTTAGCCGCAAAAATGAAGATATTGAGCATAGCCACTCAGTAGAGCATCATTGATACATCTCTAAAGATAAGGCCGCGCAAGCGGCCTTTTTTCTGAAAAAATCATAAAAATCACTTATTGCCATTCCGTTTATTTTCTATCGGGTAAATAAGCGATATAATCCTTGCAGCCTTAAAGGCTATTCTTAAAAAACAGCGAGAGTTCTTATTTACTTTAATAAATATTAAGATTAATCCTATCCACTGGTTCACATTGTCGGTTGTTGCCTTTCGTTGCTAAACCTAAACAAGATAACCCGATGATTGCCCGAAGAATAAAGAAATTGTCCCATTTCGAATAGCGGCATTTATCTGTTAAAATGTAAAAATGACGTAGCATCATAATTTTACATAATTGTAATTTTTCGTGATATGACGATGAAATCTTTTTTAGAGTAGATTATAGTTAAATCATCAGGAGTCGCGGGCAAGTTCCAGGTAGTTGTTGTATCCATCCCGAAAGGTGTTCGGTTAGTTTAAGCCACTAAGAAGGGGATGCGTTATGGATGAATACTCACCCAAAAGACATGATATCGCGCAGCTTAAATTTCTCTGCGAAACTCTGTATCATGACTGTCTTGCAAACCTTGAACAAAGTAACCATGGCTGGGTTAATGACCCTACCTCTGCAACCAGCTTGCAGCTCAATGAACTGATAGAGCATATTGCAACCTTCGCACTTAATTATAAAATTAAGTACAATGAGGACAATAAGCTGATCGCGCAGATAGATGAATACCTGGATGACACTTTTATGTTGTTCAGCAGTTATGGTATTAATACGCAGGATCTGCAGAAATGGCGGAAGTCAGGTAATCGACTGTTTCGCTGTTTTGTCAATGCCACCAGGGCTAATCCTGTTAGTTTGTCTTGTTAAAAATTATTACAATCATAGGTAAGAGTTATGTCCGATAAACCATTAACTAAAACAGATTATTTGATGCGCCTGCGACGTTGCCAGACAATTGATACGCTAGAGCGCGTTATTGAAAAAAATAAATATGAATTGTCCGACAACGAACTGGCTGTATTTTACTCAGCAGCAGATCATCGCCTTGCTGAATTGACCATGAATAAGCTTTACGACAAGATTCCAACTTCTGTTTGGAAATTCATTCGCTAATTGCACTCAAGGTTAAGTCAGGTATAGCGGCACAGTTGTCTGGCTAACCATTTTCGTATTTACAATGGTTATTTAATTCAAATCACGTGACTATGATCACAGCAAAGAAGCGGGAACGTTCCCCTTGCTTGTATTACGTTTTACTGTGCTGAAATAACCTTCAGTACACAGGGAAATCGTAATGCGTAATGAAAAGCTAAAAATGATCGCCGGCGAATACTATCGCCCGGCAGATGAAACACTGCGCAGTGACCGACTACGCGCTCGTCAATTGATCTATCGTTACAATCTCACCGCTCCCGATGAAAAAAATGAGCGTCAGGCAATCCTGCATGATCTGTTAGGTCAGAGTGAGGGTGCCTATATTGAACCCTCTTTCCGGTGTGATTACGGTTATAACATCTATCTTGGTAAAGACTTTTACGCTAATTTCGACTGCGTTATGCTCGACGTCTGTCCAATTCATATTGGCGACAACTGCATGCTGGCACCTGGCGTTCATATCTATACCGCGACCCATCCGCTGGATGCTACCGAGCGCAACAGTGGCCTGGAGTTCGGAAAGCCAGTGACTATCGGCAATAATGTCTGGATAGGTGGCCGTGCAGTGATCAATCCTGGCGTCACGCTGGGCGATAACGTGGTTGTGGCATCAGGTGCAGTAGTCACTAAAAGCGTTCCAGCGAACACCGTGGTTGGGGGCAATCCCGCAAGGATCATCAAAACGCTGTGATCTTAAATGTAACTGTTATGCTAAATTACGGTTAATCTGTTACTTTCTTCAAAGGGTATCCCCTTTTAAAATAGGGCGATCCCTCCTGAATTTTGCAGATATCACGAAGGCAAGAGATGACAGAAATACAGCGCCTGCTTACTGAAACAATCGACGACTTAAATATTCGCGAGAAGCGCGACAACAAACCGCGCTTTAGCATCAGCTTTATTCGCAAACACCCAGGGCTGTTTATCGGCATGTATGTTGCCTGGTTTGCCACGCTGGCGGTGATGCTACAGTCAGAAACGTTAGTCGATTCAGTATGGCTGCTGGTGGTACTGTTCGTTGTACTCAACGGCTTTTTCTTTTTCGACGTTGCGCCACGGTACCGCTTTGAAGATATCGACGTTCTGGATTTTAGAGTTTGCTATAACGGAGAATGGTACAACACGCGCTTTGTCCCCTCCTCGCTCATCGATACTATCCTGCACTCACCGTCCGTGGATAGCGAACATAAAGCACAGCTGCAAAAGATGATATCGCGCAAAGGCGAACTCTCGTTTTACGATGTCTTTACGCTTACCCGCGCCCAGACCACCCAGTAACGGCATCTCAGCGCAGATAAAAAAAGTGCGTTCCAGCCCAGGCAACGCACTTTAATCCCTGAAATGCTGGCAAAGAAACTAACGTCTCTTTTTACGCCCCTGTACTGCTTTAAAGCGCGGATTCGTTTTGCAGATAACGTACAAACGCCCTTTGCGTTTTACTATCTGGCAGTCAGGATGGCGCTGTTTTGCGCTGCGAAGTGAATTGAGTACCTGCATTTTAACCCCGCTTAACGCCAATAAAATGACCAAAACGTTTTTGGAAACGTGCTGCACTACCTTCATTATCAAAGGTTTTTTGTTTCCCGGTATAATACGGATGCGATTTAGAAGAGATATCGAGGGTCACGTACGGGTACATTTCCCCCTCAAACTCAATTTCACGCTCAGTCTTAATGGTCGAACCGACCTTAAAGAATTCATTGGCACTGGTATCGTGAAACACCACGGTACGGTAAAAAGGATGAATATCCGGTTTCATGGCAACCTCGATTTGTTACGTTATAACATAACCAACAAAATACACCACTCTTGTACAAACCACAACCTGATTTACGCTACAGGGAGTTAAACGGGATGATAAGTGGCCGTAAATATATGATGTCAATCGAATAGCTTTTCGGGGTTTCAGATATACTTTCCCTACGCTGTGTAAATAAGGATATCACTGTGACAACACGACATCTGATAAGCCTGGTGACTGGGGTACTGTTCCTTTCCATCCTCGCGCCTGTAGGTTTAAGCCTGTGGCTGGCACATCGTCAGGTCGAAACGAAATTTATCGATGAACTCGACATGTTCTCAACACGAGTCGCATTACGTACGGAACGCGTAGGCGAGCAGGCGAAAAAAGCATTACGCCATATTGAAGCATTTCAGGGGGTGCCTTGTAGTGATGAGCATCTGCTGGAAATGCGTCGTTTGTCATATAGCTATCGCTATATTCAGGAAGTGCTGTACCTCAAAGATAACGTTCCGCAATGCTCATCTCTGGAAAAAAGAAGCCAGGCAGACGCATTTCCACCCGCAATGAAAGTCACTCCTGATGGATATCGCGCATGGCTTACCACGCAAAATGATTTGGGCATCAAGCGCTTTATGGCAGCATTAGGGAGCGAACATTATATTGTGATGGTCGATCCGGGTTCTTTCATTGACGTCATCCCGTTTGGCTCATGGCCGATTGAAGTGACTATCATTGGCACCATGCGCAACGTCGTGGTTGCCAGTAGCGCCGATCTGCCATCGGACGTTTTGCAGCATATACAGCAAGAACGATCGATTACTCATTTTAACAAAGATGGCAGCATTTATAACGCCCGCCCCTTTCCTGAGTTGGGCATCACGATCGTAACATGGGCGTCTACCCTACCATTGCAAAAAACCTGGCACCGGCAGGCACTGATCTGGCTCCCGGCAGGTATTCTTATCGGCTTGCTCACCGCCGCCTTTGTTTTGCGTATTTTGCGCCGCTTACAGTCGCCCCATCACCAGTTGCAGGACGCTATCCAGCATCGGGACATCAAAGTCCACTATCAACCAATTATCTCGCTCAAAACGGGGAAAGTGGTTGGGGCAGAGGCGCTGGCTCGCTGGCAGCAGGCCGATGGGAGTTATCTGTCACCTGAAATTTTCGTCGCGCTGGCGCATGAAACCGGGCTGACAGAGTCCCTCACCCGGTTGATTATTGAAAGCGTATTTGAAGATTTAGGCAAATGGCTGCGTCAGCATCCTGAGCAGCATATATCCATCAACCTTGAGTCAGCCGATCTGTCCTCCGAAACGCTTCCTGCCCTGTTAAGCCAGAAGGTGAACCACTGGCAACTTAAGCCTGCGCAAATCGCGCTGGAGCTAACTGAACGCGAATTTGCTGACCCAAAAAATAGCGCGCCGTTTATTGCCAAATACCGTCAGGCGGGTCATTCAATCTATATTGATGACTTTGGTACCGGCTATTCCAGCCTGAGTTATTTGCAGGATCTGGATGTAGACATTCTGAAGATAGACAAATCGTTCGTCGATGCACTGGAGTACAACAACGTCACGCCACATATCATCGAGATAGCAAAAGCGTTGAAACTTGAGATGGTGGCGGAAGGTATCGAAACCGAGAATCAGGAAACCTGGCTACGCAAGCACGGAGTGCAGTACGGTCAAGGCTGGCTTTACAGCAAAGCGCTGCCGAAAACGGAATCTATGGTCACTCCCGTTTTTGCAACACCGATTTTGACGACAAGTTGGCTTGCTTGAATCTATCCGGCGTCTGAATGGGATTTTATTCCCGCGCCTCGATGAGTTCCGCGCCTGATGAACCTCCAGAAAATATACGGCTTCAATGAGCCTTTCCGTTTTACAGGTTCCTCAACAGGCCGGTGGGCCGTTAGTATCATCAATATCAGTATTCGCAAAACCAGATGAATGATTGTTTAAACTGGTGTATTTCTGCCTTTATGCTTCGTAAGTTTGCTGTCGCGCCGTCAGTGCCCAGGCTATTCTGGCCAGCTTGTTTGCCAGAGCACAGGTGACGACAAAGTTGCTTTTCCGACACAACAACTCCCTGACCCAGTCGGCCAACTTGCCAGACTGGTGTTCCAGTTTTTGTATGAATACCCTGGCACACTGAACCAACAAAGTTCGGATCTTTTTGTTGCCCCGCTTGCTAATCCCTAACAATGTCGTCCGACCTCCCGTGCTGTACTGTCGGGGTACCAGCCCTGTTGCCGCCGCAAAGTCACGGCTGCTGGCGTACTGCTTCCCGTCGCCAATCTCAGTTGAAATAGTACTGGCAGTCAGCGTTCCAACGCAGGGAATACTCAGCAAGCGCTGTCCAACCTCATCTTCGTCCAACTTTCGTTTCAACTGAGATTCCAGATCTTTAATCTGCTCAACAAGATAGTGATAATGCTGTTGTAATTTCAGCAGTAACTGGCTGAGATAAAGAGGCAAACTACTGTCCTCAAGAAGGGTACTCAGTCGACTAATAACGGCAGCACCTCGCGGAACGCTGATACCAAATTCCAGCAGAAAAGCATGCATCTGATTAGTTGTTTTCACCTTATCCTGAACCAGGGATTCACGGACACGATGCAGAGCTCGCATTGCCTGCTGAGATTCGGTTCTGGGCTGCACGAAACGCATAGATGGACGTGATGCTGCTTCACAGATAGCTTCAGCATCAACGAAGTCATTTTTGTTGCTTTTAACGAATGGGCGGACAAATTGCGGTGATATCAGCTTTGGAAAATGCCCTAACTCTGCCAGCTTGCGTGCCATAAAGTGAGAACCGCCACAGGCTTCCATCGCGATGGTTGTTGCCGGGCATGTCGCCAGAAATTCGATTAGCTTTGGTCGGGTGAATTTTTTACGGTAAACGGCCTTCCCACGATGATCCTGACAATGAATATGGAAAGAGTTCTTACCCAGATCGATACCAATAAGCGCAATGTTTTCCATGATGGTTCTCCGAATGAAAGCCTGTCCTCAGCATAGTACTGGGAAGGAGGGAGTGACCATCTCATTATTTATACTGTGGGCAGAAAAACGGCTTTAACATGGCTGTTGATGTTGAGATGGCTGGCGGCACGCCGCACAGCCAGTCACATCACTCTTCCATAATGGGCGCAAATCCACCGTAGATCATTCGCTTGCCATCAAATGGCATAGATTCACCGAATTCCTTCATACGGGGATCGGACATCATCTTCTGATTCGCCGCGTCGCGGACCTCTTTGGAAGGGTATTCAATCCAGCTGAATACCACTTCTTCATGATCCTGCGCTTTCACAGCCATGCGAAAATCGGTCAATTTGCCGTCAGGGACATCATCTGCCCAGCACTCCACCACGCGCAATGCACCGAACTCCTTGAAAAGCGGAGCTGCTTTTGCCGCCATCGCAATGTACGCCTCCTTGTTTTCAGCGGGTACGGCAACCACAAAGCCATCAACATACTTCATGAGAAAAACCTCCGAAGTGTACTGCGCGGCAAGCCGATTCCAGCCGCGTCAGTCGAGGTTAAGTTTAGTCGCCAGCAGGCGATCGCGCCCCAGGCGTATTCCTGATGCGAATACGTGCCTGCGGCTGATGCCGAAACCACGGCAGGCAAAGCTGAATGAGTGGTCCGATAGCCAAGGCATACAGCACCGTGCCAACCCCCACGGTTCTCCCAGCAACCAACCGATAAGCAGCACCGACAATTCAATTGCGGTTCGAATTCGTCGTACTGGCCAGCCGGTACGTGCGTGGATACCGGTCATCAGACCATCACGCGGACCGGCGCCAAAACCGGCACCAATGTACAGGCTGGTTGCTAACGCATTCAGGATCACCGCTGACACCAACAGCCCGCTGCGCGCCAGCAGGGATTCAAATCCCGGAATCACCAGCAGCGCGGCATCTGCCGCCAGCCCGATCATAATCACGTTGCTCAACGTGCCAAACCCTGGACGCTGGCGCAGCGGTATCCACGCCAGCAGTACCAACACACCCACGGCAATAATCACCACGCCGATATTCATCGACAATAAATTGGCCACGCCCAGGTGAAACACGTTCCACGGATCGGCCCCTAAATCGGCACGGACAAACATCGCCGTCGACACACCGTACAGCGTCAGCCCGATAAACAGCTGAAGTAAACGACGCAGCATGCTTTTCCCCTCTCACTCTCAGATAACTTTCATCATCACCGCAATTGGCACTATGATTAATGTCCAGTTTTCAAAAAGTGGACTGCTATGTCATCACGCCGTTACGGAAGCCAGTCTTTGCAGCGCCTGCTCGGACACTGGCAGGAAAACCCCTCACGAACGCCCATCTGGCGACAGCTGGCAGAAGCGTTACGTTTGCTGATCCTTGATGGTCGACTGGCGCTGGATAGTCGCTTACCCGGCGAACGCGAGCTCGCTGCCGTTCTGCAAGTGAGCCGAACCACCGTCGCCAGCGCCATGGCGCAACTGCGTGAAGAGGGATATCTGGAAAGCCGTCATGGGAGCGGCTCACGGGTGATCCTGCCGGAACACATTCGTCATGTGCCTACACGAACCAGTACCGGTACAGCGCTGGATTTGTCCACGGCGGCGCTGAGTGCCGGTCCCGAAATTCACCATGCTTACCAACAAGCGCTGTTTGCGATGCCGCAGCATTTGCTGAGCTCCGGGTATCTACCGCAGGGACTGGCGGTTTTGCGTGAATCCATCGCCCGACATTATTGCGAACGCGGACTCCCGACGCAGCCCGATGAGATTATGGTCGTGAACGGCGCGGTCAGTGGCCTGGCGCTGATCCTGCGTTTACTCACCGGCCCAGGCGATCGCGTGGTGGTCGATCATCCCACGTATCCGCTGGCGATTGCCGCGATTCAAGGCGCATCATGTCGTCCCGTCGGTGTGTCGCTGCCCGAACACGGTTGGGATACGGCAGGTCTGGTAGCCACCATCGCGCAAACCGCACCGAGAATGGCCTATCTGATGCCGGACTTTCACAATCCGACCGGGCGTTGCATGGACGCTGCAACTCGCCAGGTCGTGGCAGATATTGCTGAAAGGACCCGCACCACGCTGGTGATTGATGAGACCATGGTGAACCTGTGGTATGACGCCCCGCCACCACCGCCGCTTGCCGCATTCAACCGCGATGCGCCGATCATCCTGCTGGGATCTGCCGGGAAAAGCTTTTGGGGAGGATTACGTCTGGGCTGGATTCGGGCGTCGGCGCGAACCATTGCGGCGCTGGTACAAACTCGCGACACCTTCGATTTAGGCTCCCCGGTGCTTGAACAACTCGCCACCAGCTGGCTGCTGGATAATGCCGCCGACTTTCTTCCTGACAGAAGACGGCTACTCACATCGCAGCGAGATCTGTGCTCGGATCTGATGAACGCACATTTCCCGGAGTGGCAGTTTACCCAGCCACAGGGAGGACTCTCTTTTTGGGTTGAACTGCCCGATACGCTGGCAACGCTATTCGCTACGCGCGCCGAAATCGCAGGCATTCAGTTGGGAACCGGTACGCGTTTCGGTCTTGATGGTGCATTTGACCGCTTTTTGCGTATGCCCTTCACATTACCGGATGACACAACGCGTGCCGCCTTCCGGGTGTTGCAACCCATTTGGGATAACCTGCGTTTGCAGTCCAGCAGCGGGAAAATACGTAAAATAATCTAAACGACGAGTCAAAGGACTCGTCCTTGAATGCCGTGATGGACGAGGATGTCCCGGCAATATTAACGCTGAGGAGGAACCGGAAACCCCTTCAGAGAAATCACGAAATTCTCACCGTCTTTCTTAATTTTTGCCCCGGCATCACACCAGTCGGAGGCAATACGGAAGAACTCATCGCTGCCGACGTTCCAGCTCAGACGAACATGTTTCACATAACCGGAACGCAGCATTTCACAGGCTTCGCCATAATTACAGGCGGTTGAGAGCGGTTGTTGTTTCATTTTTTCTTCTTCAGTAGTCTTCGCAATGCTTTGATTTCTTTAGGAGTCAGTGCTTCAACCACGGATTCTTCCGTATGCTGGCTATCGATATCCTCAGCGGAGACTCCCGCCTCTTCAACGGCGGAAAACGCGATCAGCAGTAGTTTTTCCGTCGCGATACTTAAATTTTCACTATGCACTTCAGCGTAATGGCGAAGCTTTTCTTTTAGCGCCTCATCAATTTTGACATTCAATACAGCGGTCGACATCGTAGAAAATCCTTGTGGTCAGCCAAAACACACCGAATGTAAGACCCTGTCGTTACAGTGCGATGGCGGCGGCAAAAGCATCAAATAACATCCCCGAAACACATTGACAGCATTTGATGACATTAAAATGACAATACGATGACAAAGAAAAGAAGATAAACAGAAGGAAAATTGCCGGACGGCAGAATTGGGTGGGGGCCCTGCCAGCTACATCCCGGCACACACGTCATCTGCCTTGGCTGCTTCCTTCCGGACCTGACCTGGTAAACAGAGTAGTGTTGCGGGAGAACCAACAGAGCCCCCATTGAGAGCGTTGTTAACCAACGCGCAGGCGCATTATCACTGCTGCACCCTGTAATTGCAACCCATCCAGTATCGGATGCTGTTTTCTTGTGCAATGCGGCTTCACTCCTTCGCCGTTCAGCATTATGCTGGAGGATTAGCGCAGGAATAAATGATGGATATACAAGACACTTTCCCCCAACGCGTCTGGCAAATCGTCGCGTCAATCCCCGAAGGTTTCGTCACTACCTATGGCGATGTTGCCAAGCTTGCCGGTTCGCCGCGTGCTGCGCGCCAGGTAGGCGGCGTGCTTAAGCGTCTCCCCGAAGGCAGCACTCTGCCCTGGCATCGGGTGGTTAATCGTCATGGTGCCATTTCGCTGACAGGCCCCGACCTGCAACGGCAGCGTCAGGCGTTGCTGGCTGAAGGAATAGTGGTTTCAGGAAGCGGACAAATCGATTTACAGCGCTATCGCTGGGTGTACTAACCCTCTCTGGGCGGAGAGGGTTACGACTGCCTTAGTACTGTGTGGGAGCAGGGACGGCAGAAGACGGATTCACCTGGGTTGGTGACGTTGACGACACCGTGGTGGCAGCCCCACCGCTCGCCTGAACCGGTACTGCCGTTTGCTGTACAGGGACCAGCGTCAGGTCAGCTTTTGTCCCCCCCTGATTAATGACCGTCTGCACGGTATCAGTAATGAAGACCAGTTTGTCATTAACCGTAATTGCCGCACTTAGCAGAATACGGGCGTTAGGTTGAATATCAGCCGGGTTAAACGGTAATACGAAGCTGAATGGCGCCTGTTTACCCTCAGTACGGACCGCTTTTTGCGACAGCACTTTTGACGGTGCATCGGCCAGTGAAGCATCTGACAGCGTTACGGTCAGCACCGCATCAGGTGGCAAGGCCACTTTCTGGCGGATCCATACTGTACCGGAGACATTAGGCTGCTGAATTTTAGACTGTGTGTCAGCAATTGACGTATTAGGGCTTGGCGCAGGTGTCTGAATATCCGCGCTTTTATCGGCGCAGGCTGCCAGAGCGACCGCAACCGCTAAACCACTTACCATGTGCACGAGTTTCATTAAATTCTCCTTTTCATCTATGCACCAGCGAGAACTTTCCTCGCCAGAAGAGTGGTTAACAAAAACATAACGTGACTAAGTGTGGCACAAGACAGCTGTTTTTGCCTGTAATAGGCCTTTAATTCAGACAATTGCACCCATCGGACCACTTTCAAAATTGCGTTATACTCTGCCTACCTCGCTGCGAGATCGATATAACCTGGAGAGCACGTATGAGTCTGGCGCTGAAAAATTTGCTGACATTGTTAAATCTGGAAAAAATTGAAGAAGGACTCTTTCGGGGCCAAAGTGAAGACTTAGGGTTACGTCAGGTTTTTGGGGGACAGGTTGTCGGTCAGGCGCTGTATGCCGCAAAGGAAACCGTACCAGAAGAGCGTCTGGTCCACTCCTTTCACAGCTACTTTTTGCGCCCCGGCGATAGCCAAAAGCCGATCATCTATGATGTAGAAGTCCTGCGTGATGGTAACAGCTTCAGCGCGCGCCGCGTTGCCGCAATCCAGAATGGTAAACCTATTTTTTACATGACAGCCTCTTTCCAGGCGCCGGAAGATGGATTTGAACATCAGAAAACCATGCCGGATGCGCCGAGTCCCGATGAGCTTAAATCAGAAACAGAAATTGCCCGCTCAGTGGCGCATTTGCTGCCGCCGCTGTTGAAAGAAAAATTTATCAACGATCGTCCATTGGAAGTGCGCCCGGTTGAATTTCATAACCCCTTAAAAGGTCACGTCGCACCTCCGACGCGCCAGGTTTGGATCCGCGCAAACGGCGAGCTACAGGACGATCTGCGCGTCCATCAATATCTGCTGGGTTATGCTTCAGACCTGAACTTCCTGCCTGTTGCGCTGCAGCCGTACGGAATTGGTTTTCTGGAAAAAGGGATTCAGATCGCCACCATTGACCACTCCATGTGGTTCCACCGTCCGTTCAATATCAATGAGTGGTTGTTGTATAACGTCGAGAGTACTTCGGCCTCCGGTGCCCGGGGTTTTGTACGCGGGGAGTTTTATACGCAGGACGGCGTGCTGGTCGCCTCTACCGTGCAGGAAGGGGTAATGCGTAATCGTAATTGAGAATTACCGGATGGCGGCGCAAAAGCGTTGCCATCCGGCAGATTGAAACATCAAGCGTTGTAAGCGTTCTCGCCGTGGCTGTTCACATCCAGACCTTCGCGTTCCTGCTCTTCCGGTACACGCAGACCCACCGTCATATCCGCCAGCTTATAGCCAATGAAAGCCACCACACCGGACCAGACGATGGTAATCGCCACGCTTTCCAGTTGCACCAGCAGCTGATGCCCCATGGTCACGCCCTCGGCAAAGCCCACGCCGCCCAGAGAGCTGGCAGCGAACACCCCGGTCAGGATGCAGCCGACAATGCCGCACACGCCGTGCACGCCAAATACATCACACGGATCGTCCACGCGCAGAATACGCTTCAGGATGGTCACACCCCACAGGCCAGCCAGTCCCGCAACGACACCAATAATCAGCGCGCCGCCGACACCAATATAGCCACATGCCGGTGTTACCCCCACCAGACCCGCAATAGCACCAGAACACGCGCCCAGCAGGGACGGTTTGCCACGCAGCGCCCATTCACCGAAGATCCATCCGAGGATAGCTGCGGCGGTGGCGACCACGGTATTGACGAAGGCCAGTGCGGCAATCTCATTCGCCGTTCCCGCTGAACCGGCGTTAAAGCCAAACCAACCAATATAGAGAATAGCGGTACCGGTGAAGACCATCGGCAGGTTATGCGGTTTAAAGGCTTCTTTGCCAAAACCGACGCGTTTGCCAATCAGATACGCACCAACCAGACCGGCAATCGCCGCGTTGATATGCACGACTGTTCCGCCGGCAAAATCCAACGCACCGTGGGAAGCCAGCAAGCCGCCGCCCCAGACCATATGGGCAATGGGGATGTACGACAACGTTAACCATACCACTACAAAAATCAGCACCGCAGAGAAGCGAATACGTTCAGCCAGCGCCCCGACAATTAGCCCAACGGTGATGCAGGCGAAAGAACCCTGAAAAGCAACGTGAATGTACTGGTAGAAGCTCCCCGTGACCGCCGTCAGCGCGATGTTCTTCAGCAATACCCAGTTGAAGTTGCCGAAGAAATTATTCCCTTCGCCAAAGGCCAGTGAGTAGCCATAAACCACCCATAGAATACAAACCAGAGCGAATGTCACCGTCACCTGAGTCAGCATCGACAGCACGTTCTTACCGCGAATCAAACCGCCGTAGAACAACGCAATGCCAGGGATAGTCATAAACAGCACCAGCGCGGTACAGATCATCATAAAAGCGTTATCTGCTTTATCCGCAACCGCCGGTGCCGCCATTGCCAGTCCCGGCAGTAGCGCCAGTGAAGCAATACCTGTTTTCATCGTTGCTATCTTCATTTTTTGGTTTCCTATCACTGTGTGCCAGAAGTTACAGTGCGGCTTCGTCGGCTTCGCCGGTACGAATACGAATCACACGTTGCAGCTCGGCGACGAAGATTTTGCCGTCGCCAATTTTTCCGGTGTATGCCGCTTTACTGATGACATCAATCACGCCATCCAGTTGGTCGTCGGCAATCGCCACATCAATCTTCACCTTTGGCAGAAAATTGACGCTATATTCAGCCCCACGGTACAGCTCAGCATGACCTTTCTGTCGGCCAAAGCCCTTCACTTCGGTGACGGTCAGCCCCTGAATACCAATAGACGACAGTGCTTCACGGACGTCTTCCAGTTTGAACGGTTTGATTACCACGGTAACCAGCTTCATAGATCCCCTCCAGTCAGAATTCAGTAGTGGCTGCAGATACACGAGAGGAATATTGCAAGGGGTGTGCCAGGAATGAAAAACGCGGAATAATTCAGGCTTGCAGGGTATTGCCGGGGGAGAAAAAGAAAAAACGCACTATGACGGTGCATAGTGCGTTACATTTTTGCACCAGATTGTTGATTGCCGGATGGCGGCGTAAACGCCTTATCCGGCCTACAAAACCGCGTTGACCGTAGGCCTGATAAGCTCAGTGCCATCAGGCGATAACCGAATCCTCATGTGCGCTGGCCGCCAGCTCTTCCCCCGCCAGTTGCAGCTGATACATCTGCCAGTAACGGCCCTGCGCCGCCAGTAGTTGCTGGTGCGTACCACGCTCAACCGCCTGCCCGCGATGCAGCACCAGAATGGTATCCGCATCGACAATCGTCGATAACCGATGCGCAATCACCACCAGCGTGGTGTGTTCACGTACCGCCGCCAGCGCGTGCTGAATGGCCTGTTCAGTACCGGAATCAATACTGGCCGTGGCTTCATCGAGGATCAGTACCTGCGGCGTTTCCACCAATACCCGCGCCAGCGCCAGCAGCTGTTTCTGCCCAACGGAGAGATTATTGCCCTGCTCGCCCAGCCGGGTATGGATCCCCTCGCTCAGCCCCCGCGCCAGTGCTGCCAGTTGCACAGTCTCCAGAGCCTGCCATACCCGCTCTTCTGAGATATCACGACCCAGCGTGACGTTTGCCAGGAAGGTATCCGCCATCACCACCGGATCCTGCTGCACCATCGCGATGCCCTGACGTAACGCACTGTGGCTCAGAGAAGACAGCGGACGTCCGTCAAGGCGGATTTCGCCCTGCGTCAACGGGTAGTAACCCATCAGCAGACTGGCCAGCGTACTTTTGCCGCTACCGGTGTGTCCGACCAAAGCAACAAAGCTGCGCGAAGGCACGGACAGACTGATATTTTGCAGCACCAGATTGTCGTCACGATAGGCAAATGAAACGTTATCCACCTCAATATCCCCACTCTTCAGCGGTCGATCATCGTCACCATAGCGCTGACGTGGTCCGTCCATCAGCTCGAACACTCGCTCACCGGCGACAACCGCCTGCTGCAGCATTGATTGCTGGGTGGTCAGCTCGATCAGCGGCTCGTTCAAACGGCCGAGGTAGCTGATAAACGCGTACAGCACGCCAACCTCAATGGAGCTGCCAGAGGTAAAGCTGAACAGCATCAGCAAACCGCAGAGGATCAGCGCCGAGAAAAGGCTCAGTAGCGGGCGCAGCAAAAAGCCATCCAGTCGCAGGGTTTGCATACGCGCCATATAGTGCGAGCGGCTGGCCTCCCCCATTCTCTCGCCAAATCGCGCCTGCTGGCGGAACTGCTGGATAACGCTCATGCCGTTGATGACTTCGTTAAAGCCATCGTTAATATCCGCCAGATAAGCGCGCACCCGACGCACAATCGGGGTGCTGTAGCGTTGATAAATCACCATCACCACCATCACCGCCGGGAAAATAGCCATCGCCACCAGCGCCATACGCCACTCGAGGCTGAACATCGCCACCAGCATGGCGCCGATTAAGGCCGCGCTGCGCAGGACCGTTGCGACCACCGTCACGTACAGGTCGCGAATAACTTCGGTGTCATTGGTCACGCGGGAGATAAGCTGCCCGACGGGCTGAGTATCAAAGGCGCTGAGCGGCTGACGCAGCGCAGCGTCCATTACATCAGTGCGTAACTGTTGTACGACGCCAACCGCCGCCTGGTTAAACAACAACGACTGCGCGTAATGCAGGCCTGCCGCCAGCAGTTGCAGACCGGCATAGGCCGCAACCAGCCCGACAACCATCGCCAACGGCAGATTGTTCTTCGCCACCATGTTATCAATAAAATAGCTAATCAACAGCGGACCGCTGACTTCCGCCGCAGCCGCCACCCACAGCATAACTACCGCAATCGCCAGCTGTTTTCGCCATGGTGAACCATACGCCAGCAATCTTTTCAGGGTCGGCCATAGTTGCCCAAAACTACGCATTAGCCGCCTCCTCGTTTATTTCTGGCGCATCAGACAGCGCCGCTTCCAGTTGCTGATAGCGGTACATATCGCGATACCAGCCGGGCTGTTGCACTAAAGATTCATGCTCACCGCGCTGAGCAATATGCCCATGCTGCATCACGATAATCTCGTTGGCTTCCGTCAGAGCCGATAAACGGTGGGCGCTGATAATCACGGTTCTGCCTTCGCCCCACTGACGCAGGTTATGCAGGATCTGATGCTCGGTACGACCATCTACCGCCGACAACGCATCATCCAGAATCAGGATTTCAGCGTTCAGCAGTAGCGCTCGGGCGATAGAAATACGCTGTTTTTGTCCACCAGACAGCATCACCCCGCGTTCGCCCACTTCGGTGTCATAGCCCTGAGGAAGACGTAAAATATCTTCATGAACGCTGGCAAGGCGCGCCACATGCTCGATCTCTGCCTGGGTGGCCTGCGGGCGTCCTAAGGCGATGTTATTGCCGACGGTATCGGAAAACAGGAATGGCGTCTGGCTGACAACCGCCAGCCGGCTGCGCCAGCTATCCAGCTGTAAGCGCGTTAGTGGGATATCATGAAAGCGTACATCGCCTTGGGTGATATCAAAATGACGTTGGATCAGCGACAGCACCGTACTTTTCCCCGCGCCGGTCGGACCACAGATGCCCAGCATCTCCCCTGGTTTAAGCTGAAAATTCACATTTTCCAGCGCCGGGTGGGTGGTTTGCGGGTAACAAAATTCGCGAATCGCTACCGCCAGCTCGCCGCGTCCTTCCGGCACCAGTTCAGTACCGTCATCCACTACCGGCGCTTCTGCCAGCATGGCGCGAATTCGGCTATACGCGGCGCTGCCGCGCTCGACGATGTTAAACATCCATGCCAGCGCCAGCATCGGCCAAATCATCAGACCGAGATACATCATAAAGCTGGTGAGCTGGCCGAGCGTCAGCGAACCGTGAACCACCATCCAGCTTCCCCCGGCAATCGCCAGCAGGTTAGCCATCCCAATGGCGATATAAATCGTGGGATCAAAGCGGGCGTCAATGCGCGCCACGCGCAGGTTTTTCTTACCTGTATCTTCAGCATCAGCGGCAAATAATGCCGACTGCCGATCCTCCAGACCAAAGGCCTTGATCATACGAATACTGGTCAGGCTTTCCTGAGTACGATCGTTGAGGCTGGAAAACGCCGCCTGCGCCAGCTTAAAGCGGTTATGGAGTCGATCACCGTAACGTTTGATCATTATCGCCATCACCGGCATCGGCAGCAGCGCAATCAACGTAAGTTGCCAGCTTATCTGCGTTGACATCACGATCAGCACCGCACATCCCATGACCAGCGAATCTACCAGCGTCAGTACGCCTTCCCCGGCGGCGAATACCACGCGGTCAACATCGTTAGTTGCACGCGCCATCAGATCGCCCGTGCGGTGACGCAGATAAAACTCTGGATGCTGACGACTCAACTGACGGTAATAATCTTCCCGCAGCTCAACCGCCAGTTGGTAGGATGCGCCAAACAGCAGCACGCGCCAGACATAGCGCAGTAAATAAACCACCACGGCGATCAGAGCAATGGTTCCCACCCACATCAGCAGCCGCTCGGTGGTGAAGCGTTGTGTCGTTACGCCATCCACAATGATCCCCACCACTTTCGGCGGAATAAGCTGAAGGATAGCGATGATGATAAGCAGGGCCACCGCTCCGAGGTAGCGACGCCACTCCCGGCGGAAGTACCAGCTTAATTGAGCAAATAATCGCACGCGTTATGTCCTGACAAAATTTCCGGCAATAAGCGCCGGGAGAATTATTCAATAGGGAGAGCAGTTGTGTATTTAATCTGTTCCATGGCAAAGCTGGAGGTGACGTCAGACAGGCCCGGTACGCTGTTCACCAGGCGCTTATAAAATTCATCGTAGCTTTTCATATCAGCGACCTGCACTCGCATCAGGTAATCATACTCCCCTGCCATACGCCAGAACCCCAGAACCTCGGGCATTCCGGTCACTTCAGTGACAAAGCGGCAATACCATTCGCTGCTGTGATGCTGAGTTTTGATCAGCACAAACGCAGTTAAGCCCAGCCCCAGTTTTTCCGGATCCAGCAAGGCGACTCTGCCCAGCAGAACACCGTCATCCTCGAGCCGTTTGAGGCGTTTCCAACAGGGAGTGGTAGTCAGATTAACGGCATCTGCTAACGCCTGCAAAGAAAGGGTGCAGTCCTGTTGCAGTAAGCCAAGCAGCTTACGGTCAATTTTGTCTAGCATATCCACTCCACAGAGAAGAATTTTCTACTTACATTCTATTTTAAAGGCTAAATGGCAACAATTTTTTCCGTGCTTTTCGCTATTCTGGGCACAAAATGACAAACGGATATCTATTAATGATGAATAGCTCCTGGGTTAAAAACGCCATCAATGAAATCAACGCGGATTATCAGCGTTCTGCAGATACGCATCTCATTCGTCTGTCGCTACCGGCGTTTCCGGGCATTCAGATCTATTTAAAAGATGAGAGCACGCATCCGACCGGGAGCCTGAAGCATCGTCTGGCGCGCTCACTGTTTCTGTACGGATTGTGCAATGGCTGGATCAAAGAAGGCACCACCATCATTGAATCATCGTCCGGTTCAACGGCGGTATCTGAGGCTTATTTCGCTCGACTGTTAGGGCTGCCGTTTATTGCCGTCATGCCTTCCTGTACGGCGAAACGTAAAGTTGAACAGATTGAATTTTACGGCGGTCGCTGTCATTTCGTGCAAAGCGCCTGCGAAATCTACGCGGCCTCTGAACAATTGGCGCGTGAACTGAACGGTCATTACATGGACCAGTTCACTTATGCTGAGCGCGCCACCGACTGGCGTGGCAATAATAATATTGCCGACAGCATTTTTCGTCAGATGCAGTGCGAGCCCAATCCCGTTCCCCGCCATATCGTGATGAGCGCCGGCACCGGCGGCACCTCAGCAACCATTGGCCGCTATATCCGCTGTCAGGGCTACGATACTCGCCTGATGGTAGTGGATCCGGAGAATTCGGTATTTCTGCCCTTCTGGCAGGATCGCGATGCGACATTGCGCAGCCCGGTAGGAAGCAAAATTGAAGGTATCGGGCGTCCACGCGTAGAACCCTCTTTCATTCCTGATGTGGTCGATGAAATGCTGCGCGTGCCGGATGCCGCCAGCGTGGCTACCGCGCACTGGCTGGAAACGCAGTTGGGTCGTAAAGTCGGTGCCTCAACCGGCACCAACATGTGGGGAACGCTGCAACTTGCCGCGCGCATGCGCAACGCCGGAGAAACCGGTTCACTGGTGACGCTGCTCTGCGACAGCGGTGAACGCTATCTGGAAACCTACTACAACCCGCAATGGGTTGACGCGCACATCGGTGATTTAACGCCGTGGAAAGTGGAACTTGCCCAGTTGCTGAATACACATTAAGCAGACAAAAAAAAGCCAGACGCGAAGTCTGGCTTGCTGGAAGGGATCTCTCATTCGGGGGAATAAGGTAGATGCGGATTGTCCAGCCAATGCGTCAAAAAGTGTGACACCGCCTGATTACGGCAATGTCCAATCACCGATAAATGAGGCAGTTCAGCCATCAGTTGCGGCATTGCGTTACCCATAATCAGGCCGCGCCCAACGCTGCCTAACATTTCGCGATCGTTCATAGCATCGCCAAACGCCATACACTCGGACATTGAATATCCTAAGTGGTCACTCAATACCGCCAACGCGGATCCTTTGTTACAGCCCAGCGGTAGTACCTCAAGGCAATCAACCGCGGAGAAACAGAGATTCGCCTGTTCTCCCAGCGCTTCATTCAGTTGAATGCGCAACTGGATCAGAGACTCATGATCGCCGCAGAAACAGACCTTCGTTACCTGATGAGCCGGAATACGTTTCACATCGACGATCTGGTAGCGAAATCCGCTATACACATGCGCCTGTAGCAGCGAGGGGATCTCTTGTCCGGTAAACCAACCGTTGTCATTAAAGACATGCATGCTGGCGGTGGTATCCCATTTCTGATGTAACACGATATCCGCAACATTCGGATCCAGATCCTGACGGTGCAACACATCGCCCTCAAGAGAGTGAATGCGCGTGCCGTTACCGGTGATCAAAAAGGCATCCAGTGAGATAGAACCCAAAATGTGGCGCATTTCCAGCACATGGCGGCCAGTGGCAAATGTCAGAGTGATATCGCGTTCACGCAAGCGCGCCAGCGTTGAAAGCGTTTCGTCACCTAAATGGTGATTCGGCATCAAAAGGGTGCCATCCATATCAAATGCAGCCAGACGAGCCATTTCTTTCTCCACACTGTGACGCGGTTAACTTGTGATTCAGTATCACCTGAGATATACGGAAGTAATAGTGAATAGATAAAATGAATTGTTCCGGGTTTATTACAGAAAATCATTCAAGTTGCATCAAGGCGGCAAGTGAATGAACGCCCAGGAGCATACATTTCAGTATGTGACTGGGGTGAATAAACGCAGCCAACAAAGAGGCAGCTTGAAGGATGAAGTGTATATGAGATTGTTGAATCGCCTGAACCAATACCAACGCCTGTGGCAGCCTTCGAACGGCGAACCGCAGTCGGTGACCGTTGGGGAACTGGCCGAACGCTGTTTTTGCAGTGAGCGCCACGTGCGAACCCTGCTGAAGCAAGCGCAGGATGCTGGCTGGCTGGAGTGGCACGCCCAGTCTGGGCGTGGGAAACGCGGGCAATTACGCTTTTTGGTGACGCCGGATTCCCTGCGCAACACCATGATGGAACAGGCGCTGCAAAAGGGAGAACAGCTTAGCGTGCTGGAACTAGCTCAGTTAGCACCGGGAGAATTAAGAACGTTGCTACAACCGTTTATGGGCGGCCAATGGCAAAACGACACGCCAACCCTGCGTATCCCCTATTACCGCCCGCTTGACCCTTTGCACCCTGGATTTCTCCCCGGTCGCGCGGAGCAACACCTTGCTGGACAAGTTTTCTCTGGCCTGACCCGATTTGACAGCACTACGCAACGTCCCTGTGGAGACTTAGCCCACCACTGGAATATCTCCGCTGACGGCCTGCGCTGGGATTTCTATATTCGTTCCACCCTGCATTGGCATAACGGCGATACGGTAAGCAGCACGCAACTACATCAACAGTTGCTGAAGCTGTTAGAATTACCTGCGCTGAATAAGCTGTTTATCAGCGTAAAGCGCATTGAAGTGACGCATCCCCAGTGTCTGACCTTTATTCTGCATCGTCCCGACTTCTGGCTGGCGCACCGTCTGGCGAGCTACAGCAGTCACCTGGCGCATCCTGAGCACCCGTTTGTGGGTACCGGCCCGTTCCGGTTGACACTGTTTACTCCTGAGCTGGTGCGTATCGAGAGTCACGATCACTACCATCTGAGTCATCCGCTGCTAAAAGCCATTGAATACTGGATAACCCCGCAGCTCTTCTCCCAGGATTTGGGCACCAGCTGCCGCCATCCGGTGCAAATTGCGATTGGTAAACCCGAAGAGTTACCTATGCTAAGCCAGGTAAGCAGCGGGATCAGCCTTGGTTTTTGCTATCTCACGCTAAGAAAAAGCGCGCGCCTGAATACGCAGCAGGCTCGTCGACTGGTCGATATTATCCACCGTTCTTCCCTGCTACAAACGCTTGAAGTGGATGAAAATCTGATCACGCCAAGCAATGCACTGCTGCCCGGATGGAGTATCCCGCAATGGGATGAACTCGACGAGGTAGCATTACCGGAAAAGCTGACGCTGGCTTATCATCTACCGGTAGAACTTCACGCTATGGCTGAACAGCTTTGCCATGCGTTGGCTCTGCTCGGCTGTGAATTAACGCTTATTTTTCATAATGCTAAAAACTGGGATGGCAATCATCCCCTAGCCCAGGCCGACCTGATGATGGGCGACAGGCTGATTGGTGAAGCACCTGAATATACTCTCGAACAGTGGTTGCGCTGCGATCAGCTCTGGTCACATGTATTGAATGCACCAGCATACACACATTTGCAAACGACCCTGGATGCCCTACAAATCCAGGCCGATGAGGACGATCGCCACGCGGCTTTACAACCAGTTTTCGCCACGCTAATGCATGACGCTACCCTGACGCCTCTGTTCAATTATCACTATCGCATCAGCGCGCCACCAGGGGTGAACGGCGTACGCCTGAATCCTCGTGGCTGGTTTGAGTTTACCGAAGCCTGGCTGCCACCTCCTTCAGCGTGAAGAAGCTGGTCGGCGACACGCCCAGGCGCTACCATAAGGGCTTCGTTATTTTGTCAGGAAAAGCCATGAAACGTGCCGTTGTTGTATTCAGTGGAGGTCAGGACTCCACGACTTGTCTGGCGCAAGCGCTGCATCAGTATGATGAAGTGCACTGCGTGACCTTTGATTATGGTCAGCGCCATCGCGCTGAGATTGATGTCGCACGTGACCTGGCCTTAAAACTTGGCGCACGCGCGCACAAAGTGCTTGATGTCACGCTGCTCAGTGAACTGGCTGTCAGCAGCCTGACCCGCGATAATATTCCGGTACCCGATTACGAACCGGATGCGAACGGCATTCCCAATACCTTTGTGCCAGGACGCAATATTCTGTTCTTAACGCTGGCAGCAATTTACGCGTACCAGGTGCAGGCAGAGGCAGTCATTACCGGCGTTTGTGAAACGGATTTCTCTGGATACCCGGACTGTCGCGATGAGTTCGTCAAAGCCCTGAACCATGCCGTAAGCCTGGGGATGGCGAAAGATATTCGCTTTGAAACCCCACTGATGTGGATCGATAAAGCCGAAACCTGGGCGCTGGCTGATTACTGGGGCAAGCTGGACCTGGTACGCGAAGAAACACTAACCTGCTATAACGGCATCAAAGGTGACGGTTGCGGTCACTGTGCGGCGTGTAATCTGCGTGCCAACGGCCTGAACCATTATCTGGCGGATAAACCGGCAGTGATGGCGGCAATGAAGCAGAAAACCGGCCTGAAATAATTGAGTGAATAGTGCCGGATGGCGGCGTAAACGCCTTATCCGGCCTACCGACAGCATTCATCGTACACAATATCGCCCGTAGGCCTGATAAGCGAAGCGCCATCAGGCAACGTTGAGCTACTGCACCATCTGCTCCAGTTTTTCGCGTAACTCCCCTTCCAGCGGCAGCGCTTTTTGCGTTTTCAAATCAATACAGACGAAGGTAATCAACGCGTCGGCTACTACCTGCCCTTCCGGTTCCAGGGTAATTGTCTGGTTTAACACCCCGCTTTTGCCATTTAGCTGTTGCACCTGACTGGTGATGGTCAGCAGGTCGCTTAGCACCGCTGGGCGACGGTAGTTAATATTTATATTCACGACCACAAAAGCGATGTTGTGTGCAGTCATCCATTGAAAGCTGTCGCTGTTTTCCAGACCATCCCAGCGAGCTTCTTCCAAAAACTCGAGATAGCGGGCGTTGTTGACGTGCTGATAGACATCAAGATGAAAACCACGGACTTTGATTTGTGTTTGCATAGCGCAGGAACCTTACGTTTTTATAGGAATATATTCAGGGTAGTGAGGCCATAACTGGTATGACCTCTCTAGTCTGGCAAATTTTCAGCGCTGTGCAAGTTATTAAAGTGTTAAAACTGCCAAATTACGCTCCACCAGCGAACTGCCCATACCCGGTACCTGCTTTAAATCCTCCACCGTTTTAAACGGTCCGTACTCCTCACGATAGCTCACAATCGCTTGCGCTTTCTTCAGACCTACGCCATTCATGACTCGCGCTAAATCCTCCGCAGAAGCGCTGTTGATGCTTACCCTGGTGCCTTCATCGTCGCTTGCTTTAGCGGGCAGTGTGGCTTTGCTTTGTGCCGCCCCTGAGTTTTCCGCTTTGGTTTGTGTCGCCTGGCTTTTGGCGACAGGCTCAGCCGCCAATGCAGTTTGGGCCATACCGGCGCAGGTCAATGAAAGAGTGATAAGCAGGGCTTTGATTCCATGTTTCATACTGTTTTCTCCTTGTTTGTTAACAGTGGAATCACGATAGCGAGGTGCAGAACGGCAGACAAATGGCAAATATCAGAAATGGAAAAGGCCGCGAAAGCGGCCTTTGGTAGATACAACTTTTTGCAATTTTTTGCGAACTGCCTCGGTTATTGCTGCTGTTCCAGCGCATCACCGATTTTAATTTTTGCAGCTTTACGCAGGTTGCTCATCAGCGCTTCGAAGACAATCTGCGCGTTGTTCTGAGTGATCCCCTGAACCATCGCTTTCTTCTGCGCTTCAGGCATAGAACCGGCTTTCACCTCGTCCAGCGCCAATAGAACAACGTTACCCTGCATGTCGTTCGCTACGCCGTAGCTCGGCTTGTCTTTCGCCGGCAGGCTCAGACCAAAGGCAGCCTGGCTCAACGGATCCTGACCCGTACGGCTCAGCGTTTTTGCCTCGCCAAAGCTCAGACCCGCAGCTTTCATCGCTTCATCGCCTTTACCGGCTTTCAGATCCGCCAGCAGTTTATCGGCATCAAGCTTCGCCTGCTGCTCTGCTTTATTGTGCTTAACGAGCGCAGTTACCTGCTCTTTCACTTCAGCCAGTGGCTTCACGGCTTCGGCTTTGTGCTCTGCAATACGCAGCACGAACGCGCGATCGCCATCTACGGTGATGATATCGGAGTTACTGCCAGGTGTACCGTTCTCGCCTACCAGACCACCATTGAAAATGATGTCAGCGACTGGTTTGAAATTCAGTTCTTCCGGCAGGCTGTCACGGCTGAACCAGCCCGTTTCAACCGCTTTCATACCTGCTGCCTGCTCTGCACCCGCCAGAGATTCGTTATCGTTGCTGGCCGCATCGCTGACTTTCTGTTGCAGCGCATAGTAGGCATCCAGCGCTTTTTCCTGCTTCACTTTTGCCGCAATGTCGTCACGGGCTTCGCTCAGCGGTTTAACCTGTGCAGGCTGTACGTCGTCAAGACGCGCAACGAGGAAACCAACGGAAGACTTAATTACGCCAGACAGTTGGCCTTTTTCTTTCAGACCGGCATTTTTCAGCTCATCCGGGGTGGTGGAATCTTCCAGCCATCCCATATCGCCGCCTTTACGGGCAGAGATGATATCGGCAGATTTTTCTTTCGCCAGCGCAGCAAAATCACCGCCTTTATTCAGCTCGTCCAGTACCGCTTTGGCTTCATCTTCAGTTTTGGTCTGAATGATGCTATAGCGGTTACGCTGCGGCTGAGTGAACTGATCCTGATGCTGGTCATAGTAAGACTGAATATCAGCATCGCTGGCCGTCTCCTGCATAGCAGCAGCATCCAGCTTGATGTAGCTCACACGGAACTGTTCCGGCGTCATAAAGTTGTTTTTATTCTGCTCGTAGTAGCTGGCAACTTCCTGCTCGGTAACAGACTGCTTCGCGGCCAGTGCGTTAACGTCAATCGTCGCCTCGCGCACGATCCGCTGCTGTGCGACCAGCGCCGCCAGTTCGTCCGTTTCGCCTTTCAGCATAAAGTCTGTACCGGCAACGCCATTAATCAGCTGCTGGGTAGTAAGCTGATTACGTAATGCCTGAGCGTACTGATCTGCGGTCATGCCCATCTGATTAACAATTGCGTTATAGCGGTTGTTATCAAATTTACCGTCGACCTGGAAAGCAGGCGTGGCAAAAATAGCCTGTTTAATCTGATCGTCGCTGATGTTGAGCTTAAGCTCGCGGGAATACTGATCCAGCAGCGCTTCGTCAACAAGACGATTCAGCACCTGCTGACGCAGCGTTTTCATGTAACCTTCGTTCGCGGCCAGCTCGGAGTATTGATCGCCCAGCTGTTGCTGCATGCGGTTACGTTCGCTGTTGAACGCATTCTCGAACTGCCCGCGGCTGATCTCCTGGCCATTCACTTTGGCGGCGAAGTTATTGCCCCCGCCAATCAGGTAACCACTCACGCCGGTCAAAATGAACGACACGATAATGATACCGAAAATAATCTTGAGCACGAGACTGTTAGCAGCCGTGCGTAAGCTGTCCATCATGGTGTAACCACACTCCGCTGTAGATGACTATACGCGTTATCTCTAAAGCCGCCTGCGCGTTGACACAACAACGGCGGCAAGGATTTTGAGTATATATGCTTCACGCAGCATAGCGTTTCCTGAACGCTGCGCACAAAGGCCTATTGTGACAAGAAACAGGGGTAATTGTCAGCCCACAACACGTAGAAAGTACCGGAATTACAAATAAAAAAGGCACATCAGTCGATGCGCCCTTGTACTTCGTCACATCCCCAAAGGGGAAATCACTTAGTTTACCGCGTCTTTCAGTGCTTTACCTGCACGGAAGCCCGGTACTTTAGCCGCGGCAATGGTGATCTCTTTACCTGTTTGCGGGTTGCGACCAGTACGGGCAGCACGCTCTTTAACGGCAAAAGTACCAAAACCTACCAGCGCTACGTCATCACCTTCTTTCAGAGATTCGGTAACAGAAGCAATAATTGCATCTAACGCACGTCCAGCCGCAGCTTTAGAGATATCAGCCCCTGCAGCAATTTTGTCGATCAGTTGAGATTTATTCACTCTTCTCTTCCTCTTTATAATTTATATCGCACCTGAATCCTTCAAAGTGCGACCGCGCAGCAGTTATATCAGGCCTGCCATGCCCTTACAACACCCGTTAATGATGGCAAGCCTAATCCGTCATCTAAATTAGCTATACAAAAAAAGGCTGGCAAGCCCGAAATGGCCTGCCAGCCCTGTTTTTATTAATGCTCTTTGCGCGAGGTCACTATTTTGCCGTCACAACCTGCATTCCAGAGGGTTCATTTTGCAACGCAAGAGCCAGAACTTCCTCAATGCGTTTCACCGGATGGATGTCCAGATCGGCAATTACGTTATCCGGAATCTCTTCCAGGTCACGTTTGTTCTCATCAGGAATTAAGACCGTTTTAATACCGCCACGGTGTGCCGCCAGCAGTTTTTCTTTCAAACCACCGATTGGCAGAACCTGACCACGCAGGGTGATCTCGCCGGTCATCGCCACGTCGGCGCGAACCGGGTTACCGGTAAGACAAGAAACCAGCGCGGTACACATGGCAATACCCGCACTTGGGCCATCTTTCGGCGTCGCTCCTTCAGGTACGTGAACGTGAATGTCGCGTTTTTCGTAAAAGTCCGGATTAATACCCAGTTTTTCCGCACGCGCACGCACAACGGTCAGTGCAGCCTGAATGGATTCCTGCATGACTTCACCCAGAGAACCGGTGTAGGTCAGCTTACCTTTACCCGGTACGCAGGCGGTTTCGATGGTCAGCAGATCGCCGCCCACTTCCGTCCACGCCAGGCCGGTCACCTGACCAACGCGGTTTTCGTTGTCCGCACGGCCATAATCAAAGCGCTGTACGCCCAGATAGTCGTGCAGGTTATCACCGTTGATCTCAATATGTTTCAGTGACTTATCAAGCAGCAGCTGTTTCACCGCTTTGCGGCACAGTTTGGAGATTTCGCGCTCCAGACTACGCACGCCCGCTTCACGGGTGTAGTAACGAATAATGCCTACAATGGCGCTATCGTCGACCGTCAGCTCACCTTTTTTCAGCGCGTTACGCTCAATCTGTTTCGGCAACAGGTGACGTTTTGCAATATTCAGCTTCTCGTCTTCGGTATAACCGGACAGACGGATCACTTCCATACGATCCAGCAACGGCGCCGGAATATTCATGGAGTTAGAGGTCGCAACGAACATCACGTCGCTGAGATCGTAGTCCACTTCCAGGTAGTGATCGCTGAACGCCACGTTCTGCTCTGGATCCAGCACCTCAAGCAGTGCGGAAGCCGGATCGCCACGCATGTCGGAAGACATTTTGTCGATCTCATCAAGCAGGAACAGCGGGTTTTTAACGCCCACTTTAGCCATTTTCTGGATCAGTTTACCCGGCATAGAACCGATATAGGTCCGGCGGTGACCGCGAATTTCAGCCTCATCACGCACGCCGCCCAGCGCCATACGGATGTATTTACGCCCGGTCGCCTTGGCGATGGACTGCCCCAGAGAAGTTTTACCTACCCCCGGCGGCCCAACCAGACACAGGATCGGCCCCTTGATTTTGTTCACACGGCTTTGGACCGCGAGATACTCAAGGATACGATCTTTGACGCGTTCCAGACCGTAATGGTCGGTATCGAGGATTTCCTGCGCCTGACGCAGGTCTTTTTTGACCTTGCTACGCGCATTCCACGGTACCTGAACCATCCAGTCGATGTAGCCACGCACTACGGTCGCTTCCGCCGACATCGGAGACATCATTTTCAGCTTCTGCAGTTCCGCTTCCGCTTTCTCTTTTGCCTCTTTCGGCATTTTCGCCGCGTCGATCTTACGCTTCAGCGCTTCGTTTTCGTCCGGCGCATCGTCCATCTCGCCGAGCTCTTTCTGAATAGCTTTCATCTGCTCGTTCAGATAGTACTCACGCTGGGATTTTTCCATCTGCTTTTTCACGCGGTTGCGAATGCGTTTCTCAACCTGCAGCAGATCGATTTCAGACTCCATCATCGCCATCAGATATTCCAGACGTTCGTTAACGTCGGACATCTCCAGCACGGACTGTTTGTCAGCCAGCTTCAGCGGCATGTGCGCTGCGATGGTGTCCGCCAGACGTGCAGGATCGTCGATGCTGTTCAGCGACGTCAGCACTTCTGGTGGGATTTTCTTGTTCAGCTTGATGTAGCCTTCAAACTGGCTGATAGCAGTACGCACCAGCACTTCCTGTTCGCGCTCATCAATAGCAGGCGAGTCAAGGTACTCTGCTTTCGCAGAGAAGTGCTCGCCGTTGTCAGACAGCGCTGAAATACGCGCGCGCTGTAACCCCTCGACCAGCACTTTTACGGTGCCGTCAGGCAGTTTCAGCATCTGCAAAATAGAGGCCACGGTCCCGACGGTGAAAAGATCGTTTACACCCGGCTCATCCGTTGACGCTTCTTTCTGTGCGACCAGCATGATTTTTTTATCATGGTCCATAGCCGCTTCCAGACAACGGATAGATTTTTCCCGCCCTACAAATAAGGGTATGACCATGTGCGGATAAACCACCACATCGCGCAACGGCAATACGGGGATTTCAATGCGTTCAGAACGCTCAGGATTCATAGAGCTCTCTCTTAGTTTAGTTTCCGCCAGGTAATCAGGTGGTACGACTGTGCTTCACACCACCTTTAACATGTATGTCAGTATATGGGGATGTTTCCCACACATTCAACGCCATGTTTACGGAAAAATAAAAGGGGAGATAAAATCCCCCCTTTTTAATTAAATGTCTGTATGAATTGATGAATTATTCGCCAGATGCCTGTTGTGCTTCCGGCTTACCGTAAATCAGCAATGGCTTGCTCTGGCCGCCAATCACCGACTCGTCGATCACCACTTTTTCGACGTCTTCCATCGAAGGCAGATCGTACATGGTGTCGAGCAGCGCGGCTTCGACGATAGAACGCAGACCACGGGCACCGGTTTTACGCGCCATCGCTTTCTTGGCGATCGCATCCAGCGCTTCCTCACGGAACTCCAGATCAACACCTTCAAGATTGAACAACGCCTGATACTGCTTGGTCAGGGCATTTTTCGGCTCTTTGAGGATCTGAATCAGCGCTTCTTCACTCAGTTCGCTCAGGGTTGCCACAACCGGCAGACGACCGATGAACTCAGGGATCAGACCAAATTTGATCAGATCTTCCGGTTCGACCTGCGACAGCAGTTCACCTTCGCTGGCTTTATCAGACTGTGCTTTTACCGTTGCGCCAAAACCAATGCCGGAGCCAGTTTCAACACGGTTAGCAATCACTTTATCCAGACCGGCAAAGGCACCACCGCAGATAAACAGGATCTTGGAGGTATCAACCTGCAGGAATTCCTGCTGAGGATGTTTACGACCACCCTGCGGCGGAACGGCAGCAACCGTACCTTCGATCAGTTTCAACAGCGCCTGCTGTACGCCTTCGCCAGAAACGTCACGGGTAATGGACGGGTTATCAGACTTACGAGATATCTTGTCGATTTCATCGATATAGACGATCCCACGCTGTGCTTTCTGCACGTCGTAATCGCACTTCTGCAACAGTTTCTGAATAATATTTTCAACATCTTCACCCACATAACCGGCTTCGGTCAGCGTGGTGGCGTCGGCCATAGTGAACGGAACGTCCAGCAGGCGCGCCAGCGTTTCAGCCAGCAGCGTTTTACCGGAACCCGTCGGGCCAATCAGCAGGATGTTACTTTTGCCCAACTCAACACCATTGCTGGTGTCGCCATTGCGCAGACGTTTGTAATGGTTGTATACCGCGACCGCCAGCACTTTCTTCGCCTGCTCCTGACCGATAACGTAATCGTCCAGGTGGTTGCGAATTTCATGTGGCGTCGGCAGCGCACTGCGTTCACGGTGCGGTGCTACTTCCTTAATCTCTTCGCGAATGATGTCGTTGCATAAATCAACACATTCGTCGCAGATATACACGGATGGACCGGCAATCAGCTTACGCACTTCATGCTGGCTTTTGCCGCAAAAAGAGCAGTACAACAATTTGCCCGAGCCATCTTTGCGTTTATCTGTCATGGGTCAAAACCTCTTCTTTGTTCTTTGTGCCGCACACGACGACGCAAATGCCATTCTCAGGCGCAAGACGCTAGTCAGCGTTGTGCCGCTCCAGGTAATTATAGCGGCACACCTGCGCACTGGGCATTAATTACGATGGGTCAAAATCGAGTCGACCAGACCGTACTCTACCGCTTCAGAAGCGGAGAGGAAGCGATCGCGCTCGGTATCACGTTCAATCTGCTCAAGAGATTGACCCGTATGATGCGCCATAAGTTCGTTCATGCGCCCTTTTACCTTCAGGATTTCACGGGCATGAATTTCAATATCCGTTGCCTGGCCCTGGTAACCGCCCAGAGGCTGGTGGATCATGACGCGAGAGTTAGGCAGGCAAAAACGTTTGCCTTTCGCCCCGGCGGTCAGCAGGAACGCCCCCATTGAGGCCGCCTGGCCCATACAAATGGTGCTGACGTCCGGCTTAATAAACTGCATGGTGTCATAGATAGACATCCCGGCAGTGATCACTCCACCAGGGGAGTTGATGTACAGGTAGATATCTTTTTCTGGGTTTTCTGCTTCCAGGAACAGCATCTGCGCCACGATCAGGTTAGCCATATGGTCTTCGACCTGGCCGGTCAGAAAAATGACGCGTTCCTTAAGTAGACGAGAATAGATATCAAAAGAGCGCTCACCACGTGAGGTCTGTTCAATGACCATCGGCACCAGCGCCATATGGGGTGCAAAGTTATCTCGTTCGCCGCTGTATGACATTTCCGTCTCCTGGATAAAATTTGAAAAAACCTGCTGTGCTGATTGTAACCTTATGGACGGATTATCAGCTAGTCCCTCAGTAATGGGTACGACATCGCCATAATTCAAGCATAACAATCTTTTGTTGTAACGCTAACACTGAAACGCTGTTTTCGCACTCTTCCCATGCAAAATGCGTGACAAAAAAAAACCCGCCACCAAAAGGTGACGGGCTTGCGTACGAAATTCGAGCTAAAAAAGCGACGAATTACGCCTGCTGGTTCATCAGCTCGTTGAAGGAAGTGGCTTTTTCAGTCACTTTCGCTTTCGCCAGAACGGCTTCAACAGCCTGCTCTTCCAGAGCGACGTTACGCATGTTGTCCATCAGCTCTTTATTTTTGCTGTAGAACTCAACCACTTCTTTCGGATCTTCGTAAGCAGAAGCCATCTCTTCGATCAGGCCTTTAACGCGATCTTCGTCAGCTTTCAGTTCGTTGGTGCGAATCACTTCGCCCAGCAGCAGACCAACAACTACGCGACGCTTAGCCTGTTCTTCGAACAGTTCACGCGGCAGTTCCAGAGCTTGTTTCTCGTTGCCGCCGAAACGCTGTGCAGCCTGACGACGCAGAACGTCGATTTCGCTGTCGATCAGCGCAGCCGGAACGTCGATGTCGTTAGCTTTTACCAGACCTTCGATCGCCTGAGACTTAACGCGGTTACGCACAGCGCCTTTCAGCTCGCGTTCCATGTTTTTGCGTACTTCAGCGCGCAGACCTGCTACGGAACCATCTTCAACGCCGAAACGTTTGATGAATTCTTCAGTCAGTTCCGGCAGTTCGCGTTCTTCAACTTTCTTCAGGTTGATAACGAACTTAGCGGCTTTACCTTTCAGGTTTTCAGCGTGGTACTCTTCCGGGAAAGTCACGTCGATAGTGAACTCTTCGCCAGCTTTGTGGCCTTTAACGCCTTCTTCAAAGCCTGGGATCATACGACCCTGGCCCATCGCCAGTACGAAGTCAGACGCTTTGCCGCCTTCGAACTCTTCGCCGTCTACAGAACCGGTGAAGTCGATGGTTACACGGTCTTCTGCATCAGCAGCGCCGTCTTTGTCTTTCCAGGTAGCCTGCTGCTTACGCAGGGTATCCAGCATCACGTCAACGTCAGCGTCGGTGACTTCAACAACCGGTTTTTCAACTTCGATTGCTTCCAGACCAGTCAGCTCAACTTCCGGGTAAACTTCGAACTCTACCGCGTAAGTAAAATCTTCACCCAGTTTGTATTCGCCCGGAACGTAGTTCGGTGCGCCAGCCGGATTGATTTTTTCTTTGATGATCGCGTCAACGAAGTTGCGGCTCATCAGGTCGCCCAGAACGTCCTGGCGAACAGATGCGCCATAACGCTGAGAAACAACATTCATCGGTACTTTTCCTTTGCGGAAACCGTCAATACGCACTTTCTTCGCTACGTTGACCAGCTCGCTTTTCACAGCGGTCTCGATGCTGTCAGCAGCGATAGTAATCGTTACACGGCGGCCAAGGCCTTGAGTGGTTTCAACTGAAACTTGCATCTTGTTACCTCAAAAAATCACAGTGCTCGGTCAACTCTTCTCCGCAAGCACAGGTTGTTGGCTTCGCGGAACTGGGATGTTCTCATAAGCAATCACATTCCCTGTCGTCAGAATCATCCCGAAGACATTCCGAAAAATAAGACGCGCATTATAGCGGCATCACTTTTATGAGTCGAGAACGGTTATCGCGCGTTGCTGCGGCTTTTTTCACAATTCCCGGCTAATTTTTGTCTGAATACTGTACGACTGCCCCAGAATTCAGACAAAACAAAACGGCCCGCAGGCCGTTTTCACATAATCTGTAGCAACATACTGGAAAAGCGTCGGTTGTTGCAAATCCGTTTTACGCGATGCTTCCCGCCCCACGACACGGAGGCGATGCAAAAATCGTATCCTGCAACGCTTCCCACTCCTTAATGGTGTAGGTATGCAGGGCAAGTGCGTGAACGGTTGTGGAAAGCTCCGCCGTTAACGTGCTGTAAATCATCCGATGACGATTAAGAAAACGTTCACCTGTAAAGCGATCGCTAACCAGCACAACCTTAAAGTGGCTTTCAGAACCAGCCGGGACATTGTGACGATAGCTTTCATCCACAACTTCGAGGAACACGGGTTCGAACGCTGCCCTTAATTTTTCTTCTATTTGCTCACGAATCATCATGAAATTTTCCTCCGACAACGCTGAGATGTCACCCATCCCTTTAAATACTAGCCGCTTTTACCGTTTTCATTACACCTTAGCAACAAAAAATTAGCGCTTGTCTGATTTTCTCAGCCAAACGGATGAAGTTCACTGAATCCTCACTTCGTTTTATTGCAAAAAGTCCGTTTATGGTCTCCACAAAGTCATAAAACGGACAACACAATGAATTTACATGCGTTACCCACTTCCCCTCATCGTTGGCGATGTTATGATGGCGGGAATTTTCTTTAACCATACAATTTAGATTCGCTGAGAGCCCTGGCATGTTTAAAAAAATCCTCTTCCCGTTAGTCGCGATGTTCATGTTAGCTGGATGCGCAACGCCGCCGACCACTATTGAAGTCTCCCCGAAAATTACCCTGCCACAGCAGGACCCAAGCCTGATGGGCGTGACCGTTAGCATCAACGGTGCCGACCAGCGTCAGGATCAAGCGCTGGCAAAAGTCACCCGCGACAACCAGCTGGTTACGCTGACCGCGTCCCGCGATCTGCGCTTCCTGCTGCAAGAAGTACTGGAAAAACAGATGACCGCACGCGGTTATATGATTGGACCAAACGGCGCTGTAAACCTGCAAATCATTGTTAGCCAGCTGTACGCTGACGTGTCTCAGGGTAGCGTGCGCTATAACATTGCCACCAAAGCAGATATCGCCATCATTGCGACCGCTGCTAACGGCAACAAGATGACCAAAAACTACCGCGCAAGCTATTCTGTTGAAGGCGCACTGCAGGCCTCTAACAAAAATATCGCTGACGCCGTTAACAGCGTGCTGACCGACACCATCGCTGATATGTCTCAGGACACCAGCGTTCACGATTTCATCAAGCAGAACGCTCGTTAATTTCTGCCCATATGGCCCGGCGTTCGTCGGGCCTATAGAAGCCCATGTCCAGTCATTACTTACGTATTTTTCAGCAACCACGCTCAGCTATCCTGCTTATTCTGGGGTTCGCCTCCGGTTTACCGCTCGCACTCACCTCCGGTACGCTTCAGGCGTGGATGACGGTCGAGAATATCGATCTTAAAACCATCGGTTTCTTTTCCCTGGTAGGTCAGGCCTACGTATTTAAGTTTCTCTGGTCCCCGTTGATGGACCGTTACACGCCACCGTTTTTAGGTCGACGTCGCGGCTGGCTGCTGGCGACCCAGGTGCTGTTGTTAATTTCTATCGCCGCGATGGGCTTTCTGGAGCCTGGCACACAGTTACGCTGGATGGCCGCACTCGCAGTAGTGATCGCTTTTTGCTCGGCCTCGCAGGATATCGTCTTTGATGCCTGGAAAACCGACGTGTTGCCCGCAGAAGAGCGCGGCACCGGCGCGGCTATCAGCGTGCTGGGCTATCGATTAGGGATGCTGGTTTCAGGCGGACTGGCCCTGTGGATGGCCGATCGCTGGCTGGGCTGGCAAGGGATGTACTGGCTGATGGCAGCGCTGTTGATTCCTTGTATCATCGCCACCCTGTTAGCACCTGAACCGACTGATACCATTCCGGTACCTAAAACGCTGGAACAGGCGGTTGCGGCTCCGCTGCGCGACTTCTTTGGTCGTAACAACGCCTGGCTTATCCTGCTGCTTATTGTGCTGTATAAGCTCGGGGATGCCTTCGCCATGAGCCTGACCACCACCTTTTTGATCCGCGGCGTTGGATTTGATGCGGGTGAGGTTGGTGTGGTGAATAAAACGCTCGGGCTTCTGGCAACCATCGTTGGTGCATTGTACGGCGGGATCCTGATGCAGCGCCTTTCGCTGTTCCGCGCATTGCTGATATTTGGCATTCTGCAAGGGGCGTCAAATGCAGGCTACTGGCTATTGTCCATCACTGACAAACACATGTTCAGTATGGCGGCCGCCGTCTTCTTTGAAAACCTGTGTGGCGGAATGGGCACTGCGGCGTTTGTCGCTTTATTAATGACGCTGTGCAATAAGTCCTTCTCAGCGACCCAGTTCGCCCTGCTCTCCGCGCTTTCAGCCGTTGGTCGCGTTTATGTTGGCCCGGTAGCGGGTTGGTTTGTCGAAGCACACGGCTGGCCGACGTTTTATCTGTTCTCCGTGTTTGCCGCGATCCCCGGCCTCATACTGCTGCTGGTATGTCGCCAGACCCTGGAACATAGCTGGCAAAATGAAAGCTTTATTCCGCGTACGGAATTTCGTGGAGCGTACAGTCTGGCATTAATGACGTTGGTAGTGGGTTGCTGCCTTCTGCTGGTTTGGCTGCTACTGTTAACCATGAACGCGCTGGATTACACCAACTTCTCCTTCCTGCCGGAACTGCTTGAAGTCTCGGTGGCGGTCGCGGTCTGCGGGGTGATTTTTGGTGGATTGCTGGATTATCTGGCTCTGCGCAAAAACCGTCTGGCGTAAAAAACCGTATTAATAAGCCGTTGTAATCACCCTGCGTAATTATAACGGCTAAATAAACAACAATTGATAAAAATAATATTTGTTATTTTGTGCGCCAAAGAATTTGGAAATTATTGACGCCTTTTATATATTTTATTTTCCTTACTCGATTCAGCCACTACAGATTTATTTTTTGTTCCCAATTTGTCTTTTTATTGATAATCAATTGTTAAACAATTGTTTTATTTTCGTATTGGTTATACCAATTGCCCTCAGCCTGTCCCCCACCTGTCTGCTTTCGTTATAACGTGATGTTGCAACAGGTTCTTAAAGTCAAAGCGACATATATTGCAACATATGTGACATGCACGGCAGAACCCAGTAACACAGATCCAAGGATGTTTACAGTAATGTAACCTTCCCGTAAAATGCCCTCACACTTTAAACGCCACCCGGTCCCGTGGAATTGAGGTCGTTAAATGAGACTCAGGAAATACAATAAAAGTTTGGGATGGTTGTCATTAATTGCAGGCACTGCGTTACTCAGTGGCTGTAATTCTGCGCTGCTTGACCCTAAAGGACAGATTGGACTGGAACAACGTTCACTGATACTGACGGCATTTGGCCTGATGTTGATTGTCGTTATTCCTGCCATCTTGATGGCTGTTGGTTTTGCCTGGAAGTATCGTGCAAGCAATAAAGATGCGAAGTACAGCCCGAACTGGTCACACTCCAATAAAGTGGAAGCTGTGGTCTGGACGGTGCCGATCTTAATCATCATTTTCCTTGCCGTTCTGACCTGGAAAACCACTCACGCTCTTGAGCCAAGCAAACCGCTGGCGCATGACGAGAAGCCCATTACCATCGAAGTGGTTTCCATGGACTGGAAATGGTTCTTCATCTATCCGGAACAGGGTATCGCTACCGTGAATGAAATCGCCTTCCCGGCGAATACTCCGGTTGAGTTCAAAGTGACATCCAACTCCGTGATGAACTCCTTCTTTATCCCGCGTCTGGGTAGCCAGATTTATGCCATGGCCGGTATGCAGACTCGACTGCATCTGATCGCCAACGAAGTCGGTACTTATGATGGTATCTCCGCAAGCTATAGCGGACCAGGCTTCTCCGGTATGAAGTTCAAGGCTATCGCAACAAAGGACCGCGCCGAATTCGACCAATGGGTTGCTAAAGCTAAACAGTCCACGAACACCATGAGCGACATGGCTGCGTTCGAGAAAGTGGCTGTGCCAAGCGAATACAACCAGGTGGAATACTTCTCCAACGTGAAACCCGATTTGTTTAAAGATGTTATTAACAAATTTATGGCTCACGGTAAGAGCATGGACATGACCCAACCCGAAGGTGAGCACAACGCACACGAAGGCATGGAAGGCATGGACATGAGCCACGCGGAATCCGCTCACTAAGGGGCCGAGGAAGAATACGATGTTCGGAAAATTGACGCTGGATGCAGTGCCGTTCCATGAACCCATTGTCATGGTTACGATCGCTGCCATTATCATCGGTGGTGCGGCCTTACTGGGCCTAATCACTTACTTCGGTAAGTGGACCTACCTGTGGAAAGAGTGGCTGACTTCGGTTGACCACAAACGCCTTGGCATCATGTATGTCATTGTTGCAATCGTCATGTTGATTCGTGGCTTTGCCGACGCCATCATGATGCGTAGTCAGCAAGCGCTGGCTTCTGCGGGTGAAGCGGGCTTCCTGCCTCCTCACCACTACGATCAGATCTTCACGGCTCACGGCGTGATTATGATCTTCTTCGTGGCAATGCCATTTGTTATCGGTCTGATGAACCTGGTGGTTCCGCTGCAGATCGGCGCACGTGACGTTGCATTCCCGTTCCTGAACAACCTGAGCTTCTGGTTCACCGTTGTCGGCGTAATCCTGGTTAACCTGTCTCTGGGCGTGGGTGAATTCGCGCAGACCGGTTGGCTGGCGTATCCACCACTTTCGGGAATAGAGTACAGTCCAAGCGTCGGGGTCGATTATTGGATATGGGCAGTCCAGTTGTCCGGTATTGGTACAACCCTGACCGGTATCAACTTCTTTGTGACCATCATTAAGATGCGTGCGCCAGGAATGACCATGTTCAAGATGCCGGTATTCAGCTGGGCGTCTCTGTGCGCGAACATCCTGATTATCGCTTCTTTCCCAATCCTGACGGTTACCGTCGCGTTGCTGACCCTGGATCGCTATCTGGGTACCCATTTCTTTACCAACGATATGGGCGGCAACATGATGATGTACATCAACCTGATTTGGGCCTGGGGCCATCCGGAAGTGTACATTCTGGTACTGCCGGTCTTCGGGGTGTTCTCCGAAATCGCGGCAACCTTCTCACGTAAACGTCTGTTTGGTTACACCTCGCTGGTGTGGGCAACCGTGTGTATCACCGTTCTGTCGTTCGTTGTTTGGCTGCACCACTTCTTCACCATGGGTGCAGGCGCTAACGTAAACGCCTTCTTCGGTATTACCACCATGATTATCGCCATCCCGACCGGGGTGAAGATCTTCAACTGGCTGTTCACCATGTATCAGGGCCGTATCGTATTCCACTCAGCGATGCTGTGGACGATTGGCTTTATCGTGACCTTCTCAGTCGGCGGCATGACCGGCGTACTGTTGGCGGTTCCGGGTGCAGACTTCGTACTGCACAACAGTCTGTTCCTGATTGCGCACTTCCATAACGTTATCATCGGCGGCGTCGTATTTGGCTGCTTCGCAGGTATGACCTACTGGTGGCCGAAAGCGTTTGGCTTCACGCTGAACGAAACCTGGGGTAAACGCGCATTCTGGTTCTGGATCATCGGCTTCTTCGTAGCATTTATGCCGCTGTACGTGCTGGGCTTCATGGGTATGACTCGTCGTCTCAGCCAGCAGATTGACCCACAGTTCCATCCGATGCTGGTCGTTGCCGCCTGCGGTGCCGCGCTGATTGCACTGGGTATCCTGTGCCAGCTGATTCAGATCTACGTTTCTATTCGCGACCGCGAGCAGAACCGTGACCTGACCGGTGACCCATGGGGTGGTCGTACGCTGGAGTGGGCAACCTCTTCCCCGCCTCCGTTCTATAACTTTGCCGTTGTGCCGCACGTTCACGAGCGTGATGCCTTCTGGGAAATGAAAGAAAAAGGTGAAGCGTACAAGCAGCCTGCGCACTATGAAGAAATTCATATGCCGAAGAACAGCGGTGCCGGTATCGTCATTACCGCCTTCGCAACACTGTTTGGTTTCGCCATGATCTGGCATATCTGGTGGCTGGCGATTGCAAGCTTCGCAGGCATGATCATCAGCTGGATTGTGAAAAGCTTTGATGAAGACGTGGATTACTACGTGCCGGTCCCGGAAGTCGAAAAACTGGAAAACCAGCATTTCGATGAGATTACTAAGGCAGGGCTGAAAAATGGCAACTGATACTTTAACGCACGCGACTGCCCACGCGCACGAACACGGGCACCACGATGCAGGCCAGACCAAGATCTTCGGATTCTGGATCTACCTGATGAGCGACTGCATTCTGTTCTCTATTCTGTTTGCAACCTATGCCGTTCTGGTGAACGGCACCGCAGGTGGCCCGACAGGTAAGGACATTTTTGAACTGCCGTTCGTTCTGGTTGAAACATTCCTGCTGTTATTCAGCTCCATTACTTACGGCATGGCAGCGATTGCCATGTACAAGAACAACAAGAGCCAGGTTATCTCATGGCTGGCGTTGACCTTCTTGTTCGGTGCCGGATTCATCGGGATGGAACTCTATGAATTCCATCACCTGATTGTTAACGGCATGGGCCCGGATCGTAGCGGTTTCCTGTCTGCGTTCTTCGCGCTGGTCGGCACGCACGGTCTGCACGTCACCTCCGGTCTTATCTGGATGGCAGTTCTGATGGTGCAAGTCGCTCGTCGCGGCCTGACCAGTACTAACCGTACCCGCATCATGTGCCTGAGCCTGTTCTGGCACTTCCTGGATGTGGTATGGATCTGTGTGTTCACTGTTGTTTATCTGATGGGGGCGATGTAATGAGTCATGCTAACGAGAGCGGCGGCGCATCCCATGGCAGCGTAAAAACCTACATGACAGGTTTTATCCTGTCGATCATCCTGACGGTTATTCCGTTCTGGATGGTGATGACAGGTTCTGCCTCTCCGGCCGTCATTCTGGGAACTATTCTGGCAATGGCAGTGGTACAGATTCTGGTGCACCTGGTGTGCTTCCTGCACATGAATAGCAAATCTGATGAAGGTTGGAACATGACGGCCTTTGTCTTTACTGTGCTAATCATCGCCATCCTGGTTGTGGGCTCCATCTGGATTATGTGGAACCTTAACTACAACATGATGATGCACTAAGAGCGGCGATTATGATGTTTAAGCAATACCTGCAAGTAACGAAACCAGGCATCATCTTTGGCAACCTGATCTCGGTGATTGGGGGGTTCCTGCTGGCCTCGAAAGGCAGCATTGATTATCCCCTGTTTATCTACACGCTGGTTGGGGTGTCACTGGTTGTGGCGTCGGGTTGTGTATTTAACAACTACATCGACAGGGATATCGACAGGAAGATGGAGAGGACCAAAAACCGCGTGCTGGTTAAAGGTCTGATTTCCCCTGCGGTCTCACTGGTATACGCCACCCTGCTGGGTATTGCTGGCTTTATGCTGCTGTGGTTTGGCGCGAACCCTCTGGCCTGCTGGCTGGGGGTAATGGGCTTCGTGGTCTATGTGGGCGTCTATAGCCTGTACATGAAGCGCCATTCCGTTTATGGCACGCTGATTGGCTCACTCTCCGGCGCTGCGCCGCCGGTGATTGGCTACTGCGCCGTAACCGGTGAGTTCGATAGCGGTGCGCTGATTCTGCTGGCTATTTTCAGCCTGTGGCAGATGCCGCACTCTTACGCGATTGCGATTTTCCGCTTTAAGGATTATCAGGCTGCCAACATCCCAGTACTGCCGGTGGTGAAAGGCATTTCAGTCGCGAAAAACCATATCACGCTGTATATCATCGCATTTGCTATCGCCACGCTGATGCTAACCCTGGGCGGCTATGCAGGTTATAAATACCTGATTGTTGCTGCGGCGGTGAGCGTCTGGTGGTTGGGCATGGCGCTGCGCGGTTATAAAGTGGAAGATGACAAAGTCTGGGCGCGCAAGCTGTTCGGCTTCTCCATCATCGCCATTACCGCGCTTTCCGTGATGATGTCCGTCGACTTTATGGTGCCAAACTCGCAGAACCTGCTGACTTACGTCTGGTAAAATCTGCTGATACGAAAAGGGTGCTTCGGCACCCTTTTTATTGGCAAGAAAGCTATTCAATCATATAGCCATTTCCCGGCCTTTGCTGACTCAATAATCATCCCAACTGTCAGAGGTTTTAACTCAATATCGGGAGGCTCTTTTTTCCAGAAAGGGTATTCTTGTTCAATATAATTCCTCCCATCAAAATTCGAATATTCAATATCAAAATGTTCAAATAAATCAGCTAAAAAATCATATGCATCTTCCGGAACAAACTGAAAATCATCCTCCAGAGTCCATTCTTTAGTAACCTGCCTAAGACCAGGTCTAAACCAGCGTTCCCTGATTGGGTAATTCTTCATGATGTACTCAATAACTTCAGCTTCATAATTTCTCATCAGAAAGATGTCCACTGTATGCGATCTTTGGGTCGCGCGATGAGGTTGTATTTATCGCGGGTATGTTTTGTCACCGCGAACAAAAGCACGATTAACTGAGCATGCCCGATAAAAGGAACCCAACGGCCTAAGTAAGTTGCTATTTGGTTTGTTGGAACCATCTTTAATTTGGAAAACTTCCCCATAGGAGCGTGTAGTCTTAAACCAAACGGGAACCGAGCCCCTTTCAGAAGTTTTCTACATAGAATTGATGCAATACTAGTGCCTGGGGTGTTTGTGGCTGCTGATAGTTTTCCTTTGACAGGAATAAATGGTTGGCCGATCAAAACCAGCGTAACAGCTTCCGTGGTGATACCTAAGGAATCGGCCAACTGCTCGATGAATATCAAATCAAACAGTTCACCCGACGTTACGTTAGCGTGACCATGATACCAATAGGTTCCATTCGCTTCTTCAGTTGTGTCCATTCAATCACCCATTATGCCGTCTGCCGGTCATTCCATGCGTCGGTATAGATAATGTTCCCGTCGCAATGCTTCCATGTGATTTTTTCGTAGCGTAACTCTATGGTTTCAAGGTGATTGTTGTTTTTGTCTTCTGGCCCAGCCATCGTCGGAGAGACCGAGACAATCCGCACGCCCTCGAGCAGCATGTTGAAATACTCCACTTCCTGACCGGCATCATTGATTTTGTACCAACGAATCTCTGCAGACTTAAGATTCTGACCAGAAGCGACCGCTTTGTATAAATAGGGACTCGAGTAGTCAAACTCTTTGACGATCATCATCGGTGAATGTTGGCGTGTGCCTGTTGGTTTACCCGTTGCATTATCAGTTGGAATAGAGAGATTGTGATGAAAACCTTTAAATTCAATACTGTATTCTCTTCCCTTTACGTCACACCCGCCCTTAATCAGCGCGCCACCATCGTCATAAATCCACATATTGCCTGGAATCGCCATTTTCCTTTTCCCTCTTTCCATTAGAAATAACCACAAAAAGACTACACCTGAAATTATCGCAAGTAAATTAGTTGCAGCTGTAACTATTTAAGTTTCCGCGCTACACAATTCCACATATCGTAGAGGTTTACCCCATTCCTTCCCCGCTTTACACTAGGCGCGAAATTAATACAGAGGTGGGAATGAACGATTACAAAATGACGCCCGGTGAGTTGCGCGCCACCTGGGGTTTAGGGACCGTATTCTCGTTGCGCATGCTTGGCATGTTTATGGTTCTACCGGTTCTGACCACATACGGCATGGCGCTACAGGGCGCCAGTGAAGCGCTGATAGGCCTTGCCATCGGCATTTATGGCCTGGCGCAGGCCGTCTTCCAGATCCCCTTTGGTTTGCTCTCTGACCGCATCGGCCGTAAGCCGCTTATTGTCGGTGGGCTGGCGGTATTTGTTCTCGGCAGCGTAATTGCCGCCCTTTCCGATTCAATCTGGGGAATTATTCTAGGCCGCGCCCTACAAGGCTCTGGCGCGATTGCTGCCGCCGTGATGGCGCTGCTTTCCGACTTAACCCGCGAGCAAAACCGCACCAAAGCGATGGCGTTTATCGGCGTCAGCTTTGGTATCACCTTTGCCATTGCGATGGTGCTAGGGCCAATCGTTACCCATGCGCTGGGGCTACACGCGCTGTTCTGGATGATTGCCGCCCTTGCCACCACGGGTATCGTGCTGACCATTTGGGTCGTTCCCAATAGCACCAGCCACGTACTAAACCGCGAGTCGGGCATGGTAAAAGGCAGCTTCAGCAAAGTGCTGGCGGAGCCCAAACTGCTGAAGCTTAACTTTGGCATCATGTGCCTGCATATTTTGCTGATGTCCACTTTCGTCGCGTTACCAGGACAACTGGCGAAAGCCGGTTTCCCCGCCGCAGAACACTGGAAAATTTATCTGGTGACGATGCTGCTGTCCTTTGTTTCCGTGGTGCCGTTCATCATTTACGCCGAAGTAAAGCGCCGGATGAAACGCGTATTCCTCGCCTGCGTGTTCCTGATCCTTATTGCAGAGATTGTATTGTGGAGCGCTAACATTCGTTTCTGGGGGCTGATTGCGGGCGTGCAGATCTTCTTCCTCGCCTTTAACCTGATGGAAGCCCTCCTCCCCTCGCTTATCAGCAAAGAATCGCCTGCGGGTTACAAAGGCACGGCAATGGGTGTTTACTCCACCAGCCAGTTTCTTGGCGTGGCGATTGGCGGTTCGCTCGGCGGTTGGGTGGTTGAAATGTTTGATGGTCAGGCCGTATTTCTGGCCGGTGCGCTGCTGGCGGCAGTTTGGTTGATTGTGGCAAGCACAATGAAAGAGCCACCGTACGTCAGCAGCCTGCGTGTGGAAATTCCACCAGAAATTGCCGCAGATGACACGTTAAAGCAGCGCCTGCTGGCAAAAGAAGGAATAAGCGAAGTGTTAATTGTGGCGAAAGAGCATTCGGCCTACGTGAAAATCGACAGCAAAGTCACCAATCGATTTGAGGTTGAGCAGACCATCAGCCAGGCGTGATGATTGCCGGATGGCGACTATCGTCTTATCCGGCCTACCAATAGCGTGTGCTACCTGTAGGCCGGATCAGGCATTACGACTTAATCGCGGAAGTTCTTGAACTGGAACGGTTGACCGAGATCGCCGCCGCGAACCAGCGCCATGACGGATTGCAGATCGTCGCGCGCCTTACCGGTCACACGAATGTCTTCACCCTGAATCTGCGCCTGCACCTTCAGCTTGCTGTCTTTGATCAGCTTAACGATTTTCTTTTGCACCGCGCTTTCAATGCCCTGCTTCAGCTTAGCTTCAACAAACCAGGTTTTACCGCTGTGCACGAAAGTTTCTGGTACGTCCAGCGAGGTGCCTTCAATACCGCGTTTCAGCAGCTTGGCACGCAAAATATCCAGCAGCTGATTAACCTGAAAATCAGACTCGCTCAGCACCTTAATCGTCTTATTTGACTCATTCAGCTCAAAAGTGGCTTCAACGCCACGAAAATCAAAGCGTGACTCGACTTCACGGCTGGCGTTATCCACCGCGTTACGGGCTTCCTGAAGATCAACTTCAGAGACAATATCGAAAGATGGCATCTTTTCCTCTCCCTTCATTTTTGATGCGAAGCATAATACCTGCAAAGTTACTCAACAGACAGCGCTATACTAGGCTGTATCCTTTCATTGTACGTGGTAGCGACATCTGCGAACAATAATAGGGTGCGGTCGATATGGATTAACACCTGGTGCTGTTGCAGGTGAGGAGGAAGAATGAAAATTACCGTACTGGGATGTGGAGCGTTAGGACAGCTATGGCTTACAGCGCTGTGCAAACATGGACATGAGGTGCAAGGGTGGCTGCGCGTACCGCAACCCTACTGCAGCGTAAACCTGATCGACACGGATGGCTCAGTTTTTAATGAATCCCTGACGGCAAACGACCCCGACTTTTTGGCAAAAAGCGACCTGCTGCTGGTCACTCTGAAGGCCTGGCAAGTTTCTGATGCGGTAAAAGGCCTGTCTGCAATTCTGCCTGAAACCACGCCCATTCTGCTTATTCACAACGGCATGGGGACGATTGAAGAGTTACATAACATTAAGCAACCCTTGCTGATGGGAACCACCACCCACGCAGCACGCCGTGACGGGAACGTCATCATTCATGTCGCTCAGGGAACAACGCGTATTGGGCCGGCGCGTGAGCAAGACGGCGATTTCAGCTATCTGGCTGAAACCCTGCAAGAGGTGCTGCCGGACGTCGCCTGGCACAACACCATTCGCGCCGAGCTGTGGCGCAAGCTGGCCGTCAACTGCGTCATTAACCCGCTGACCGCATTATGGGATTGCCCAAACGGTGAGCTACACCATCATCCCGAAAAAATAGCGCTCATCTGTGAGGAAGTGGCAGCGGTGATCGAACGCGAAGGCCACCACACATCAGCGGATGATTTACGCTATTATGTCGAGCAAGTGATTGACAGTACGGCGGAAAATATCTCATCTATGCTGCAGGACATTCGCGCCATGCGTCATACCGAGATCGACTACATTACCGGTTATTTGTTAAAACGTGCACGCGCGCACGGCATCGCCGTTCCGGAAAATGCCCGCCTGTTTGAAATGGTTAAAAGAAAGGAAAGTGAGTATGAGCGCTCAAGCACTGGTATGTCTCGCCCCTGGTAGTGAAGAAACCGAAGCGGTTACTACTATCGATCTACTGGTTCGCGGCGGAATTAAGGTCACAACCGCCAGCGTCGCCAGCGATGGCAACCTGACGATCGTGTGCTCGCGCGGTGTGAAACTGCTGGCGGATGCGCCATTAGTCGAAGTTGCTGACGGCGATTTCGACATTATCGTACTGCCGGGCGGTATTAAAGGCGCCGAGTGTTTTCGCGACAGCCCTCTGCTGGTCGAAACCGTGAAGCAGTTTCATCGCTCCGGACGCATTGTCGCGGCAATCTGTGCCGCGGCTGCCACCGTCCTCGTCCCACACGACATTTTTCCCATCGGTAACATGACCGGCTACCCGGCGCTGAAAGACAAGATCCCCGCGGATCAATGGCAGGACAAGCGTGTCGTGTGGGATCCACGCGTCAACTTGTTAACCAGCCAGGGACCGGGAACCTCAATCGATTTCGGTTTGAAAATCATTGATCTTCTGGTCAGTCGTGAAAAGGCTTACGAAGTTGCGTCACAACTGGTGATGGCAGCGGGAATCTATAACTACTACGAATAAATCTTCAGGCCACTCCCTTATAAGGAATCATAATGAAAGGATATCTAAGTGGAGTGGCTTTACTGCTCCTTTCCGGTTATGCCACTGCGACGCAACTCGACATAAAGAGTATTGAGTATCGCTATCCCGGAAGCACTGAAATGCAATATCGCGTGCCATGGTTTTCCTCGACGGATAACCCCAAGGTTGCGAAACGTATTAACGATTATATTTTCGCAAGCTTTATCAATCAGCTACCGGGTAATAATCCACAAACAACAGTGAACCAGTTTGCGAAATCAGAGAGAAACCCCACCGCAAACCTTGACTACACGGTTGAGTATCGCGACGCCAAAGTTCTAACTCTGAACATGTTTGTCGAAGGCTGCGGGGCATATTGCGAGTCGTTCAATGTGCCGATCAGCTTTGATTTAGCCAGCGGCGCAGCCATTACCCTTAACGATCTTTTCTCCCGCTCCACGATGGGTGAATTAAACACCCGTATCAGAAAAGATATCCGTGGCCAGATTGATACCTTTGTTACGGCGCATAATTCGCAAACACCAGAACAAATAAAAGAAGAGAAAGGTGAAGTTTTCAACTACATCGAATTCTACGCATCGTGCGCAACCTACACCGACGGTTTGTACTACATCGACAAATTCTCCCTGCAAAAAGACCATCTGGCTTTCCTGAACGGGCGCTGTAGCAACCACGCCAGCCGCGCACTCGACGAGTTGGGTGATTTCACCACTAAAATCCCAACCGCGGAACTGCAAAATCGGCTCACGCCGTACGGCCAGTATCTGACTGGAGCAAAGAGTACAACACCGGTTTCGCCAGCGCCCGGCATTGACGGCAAAGTAATGTACGGCACGCTGGGAAAAAGCATGCGTATTGTGTTGAAGGTGGACTGCAAATACGGTGATTTTTTTGACGGGGCTTACTTTTACCAGAAATTTGGCGCACCGATTGAATTAACCGGCAAATGCGATACGGCCAACAATCAACATTATGAACTGAAGACATCTGCTGCTGAACAAGCGCAAGAGAAGATAACGCTGGAGTTAAAAGACGGGGTTTATCAGGGCGTCTGGGAGTCGAACGGGAAGACGCTTCCTGTGCGTTTTGAGTAATATCGTTGCATTGCCGGATGGCGGCGTAACCGCCTTATCCGGCCTACAACACGGTGTTTACTCAATTACGGGCGATACACCTTCACGTTCTCAAAGCCCTGCTCGCGCAGATAAAGCGCCTGCAGGCGGCTCATCACCCCGCGTTCACACCACAGCAGCCAGGTTTTGCTCTGGTCCAGATCGCCGAATTTGGTGCTCAGCTTGTAGAACGGCAGAGAAACGACGTCCACGCCGTCAACCTTCAGCGGTTTATCATCCTGTTCATCCACAGAACGGATATCCAGGATCATATCGTTCGGGCCGAAACCGCTCACGGTTTCTACTTCTACCACGGTTTGCTGCGTCTGCTGGGCGATATCGCGAATATCAATATTGTTCGCTTCTTCAACCACTTTATCGAGGATAGAGAAATCGAAGTTTTCTTCTTCGGCCTCAATCTTCGCTTTAACCGCTTTCACCGTCGGACTTTTTGAAATTACACCGCAGTACTCCGGCATGGTACGAGCAAAATCCTCGGTGCCAATTTCACGCGCCAGATTAATGATGTGCTCTTTATCATGGGAGATAAGTGGGCGCAGGATCAGGGTGTCTGATACGTTATCGATCAAACGCAGGTTGGTCAGCGTCTGACTGGACACCTGACCCAGTGCTTCACCGGTTACCAGCGCCTGTACGCCGTAGCGCTCAGCGACTTTCGACGCCGCGCGAACCATCATACGCTTGAGAACCACGCCCATCTGGCCGTCATCAACTTTCTCCAGGATCTCACCGACCACCGGTTCAAAGTTGATAGCAACAAAACGCACGCGATGCGAACTACCGAAGCGATTCCACAGGTAATGCGCCACCTGGCGAACACCGATTTCATGCGCTGCCCCGCCAAGGTTGAAGAAGCAGTAGTGCACGCGGCAGCCGCGACGCATCAGCATGTAGCTTGACACGCCGGAGTCGAAACCACCGGAGATCAGCGACAGTACGTCTTCCTGCGTACCAATTGGGAAACCGCCAATACCTTCATAGCGGCCTTTAACCAGCAACAGACGGTCGTTTTCGATTTCAAGATTAACCGTCACGTCCGGCTTCGTCAGCTTCACGCGCGCGGATTCAATATGCTGGTTCAGTCCACCGCCAACATAACGTTCCACCTCAATGGAGCTAAACTCATGCTTACCACGACGCTTAACGCGTACGCAGAAGGTTTTACCTTCCAGTTGATCGCGATACTGCACCAGTGCTTTCTCGAAAATATCGTGCATATCGGTAAACGGCACGTCTTCTACTTCGAGAATGTGGTGGATCCCCGGAATACGGGTCAGCGCGTCGCGAATGTCCAGGCGCTGGCTTTCATCTTTAGCGCGAACCTCAACGTGATCCCAGTGACGGACAACAGCAAGGTCTTCATCATAGTGCTTTAAAACGTTACGAATGTTCCCTGTCAGAATTTTTATAAAGCGCAAACGCACAGATTGGCTTTTGATGGTGATTTCTGGGAACAATTTAATGATAAACTTCATGGCGGCAATGGTTCTTAGGCAAGTCTGAATGACTTGTAATGGAAAAAAATACAGCAGCCCATACCCGCGACTGCATCCAGGCGCGCAAGTATATCACCATCACGCGGCTACTGTGCACATTGCGCGTTATTTGCTTATCAGTGCGAGTCCGTTACCATAGTCTTGTGCTGCCAATACAGAGAGTCAGACATTCATTATGCCGAAGAAAAATGAAGCGCCCGCCAGTTTTGAAACCGCGCTGAGCGAGCTGGAACAAATTGTTACCCGTCTGGAAGGCGGCGACCTGCCGTTAGAAGAAGCGTTGAACGAATTCGAACGCGGCGTACAGTTGGCGCGTCAAGGACAGGTCAAATTGCAACAGGCTGAACAGCGCGTACAAATCCTGCTGTCAGATACTGAAGACGCGGCCCTTACGCCTTTTACACCGGATAATGAGTAAATGGATTTTACGCAGCAGCTACAGGCTTGCGTTGAGCAGGCCAACCAGGCACTGAGCCGTTTTATCGCGCCACTGCCCTTTCAGAACACTCCCGTGGTCGAAACCATGCAATATGGCGCATTATTAGGCGGTAAACGCCTGCGCCCGTTCCTGGTGTATGCGACCGGTCAGATGTTTGGTGTCAGCCTGAGTACGCTTGATGCTCCCGCTGCCGCCGTCGAATGCATTCACGCCTATTCGCTGATGCACGATGATTTACCCGCGATGGACGACGATGACCTGCGCCGCGGTCTGCCGACTTGCCACGTAAAATTTGGTGAGGCAAACGCGATCCTGGCCGGAGATGCGCTGCAAACGCTGGCATTCTCCATTATCAGCGACGCTCCAATGCCGGAAGTATCTGACCGTGACCGCATCGCGATGATCTCTGAACTGGCTCAGGCCAGTGGTATCGCCGGTATGTGCGGCGGTCAGGCACTGGATCTGGAAGCTGAAGGTCATCAGGTTGAGCTGGATGCGCTGGAGCGTATTCACCGCCATAAAACCGGGGCATTGATTCGCGCCGCCGTACGTCTGGGAGCATTAAGCGCAGGCGATAAAGGGCGAGAATGCCTGGCAATACTCGACAAATACGCAGAAAGCATCGGTCTGGCCTTCCAGGTTCAGGATGACATCCTGGATGTGGTAGGCGATACTGCAACATTGGGTAAACGTCAGGGTGCTGACCAGCAGCTTGGCAAAAGTACCTATCCTGCACTTCTGGGTCTTGAGCAAGCCCAGAATAAAGCCCGGGATTTAATCGAGGATGCCCGCCAGTCGCTAAGTTTGCTGGCCGCACAGTCACTCGATACCTCGGCACTGGAAGCGCTAGCGGACTACATAATCCAGCGTGATAAATAAACCAACATATCCCATGAGCTTGCGATGAGTTTTGATATAGCCAAATACCCGACCCTGGCGCTGGTCGACTCCACCCAGGAGTTACGTCTGCTGCCAAAAGAGAGCCTGCCAAAGCTTTGCGACGAACTGCGCCGCTATTTGCTCGACAGCGTAAGCCGTTCCAGCGGGCACTTCGCCTCTGGTCTGGGCACGGTGGAACTCACCGTCGCGCTGCACTATGTCTACAATACCCCGTTTGACCAGTTAATCTGGGATGTAGGACATCAGGCTTACCCGCACAAAATACTGACCGGACGCCGTGATAAAATCGGCACCATTCGTCAGAAAGGCGGTTTGCATCCGTTCCCGTGGCGCGGTGAGAGCGAGTATGACGTACTGAGCGTTGGGCACTCTTCAACCTCCATTAGCGCAGGTATCGGTATTGCGGTTGCCGCTGAGAAAGAAGGCAAAGAACGTCGTACCGTATGTGTGATTGGCGACGGCGCTATCACCGCCGGGATGGCGTTTGAAGCGATGAACCACGCAGGCGATATTAAGCCCGACATGCTGGTTATCCTCAACGACAATGAAATGTCGATTTCAGAGAACGTTGGCGCGCTGAACAATCATCTGGCGCAACTACTCTCTGGCAAACTCTACTCCTCGCTGCGCGAAGGCGGGAAAAAAGTCTTCTCCGGCGTGCCGCCGATTAAAGAGCTGCTCAAACGTACCGAAGAACACATTAAAGGCATGGTTGTGCCGGGTACGCTGTTTGAAGAACTGGGCTTTAACTATATCGGTCCGGTGGACGGTCACGACGTACTGGGGCTTATCACCACACTGAAGAACATGCGCGATCTGAAAGGCCCGCAGTTCCTGCACATCATGACCAAAAAAGGTCGTGGTTACGAGCCGGCAGAAAAAGATCCAATCACCTTCCACGCGGTACCAAAATTCGATCCGTCCAGCGGATGCCTGCCGAAAAGCAGCGGTGGCCTGCCGAGCTATTCAAAAATCTTCGGTGACTGGCTGTGCGAAACCGCGGCGAAAGACAATAAGCTGATGGCAATCACCCCGGCGATGCGCGAAGGCTCCGGTATGGTGGAATTTTCACGTAAGTTTCCGGACCGCTACTTCGATGTGGCGATCGCCGAACAGCACGCGGTGACGTTTGCTGCCGGTCTGGCGATTGGCGGCTATAAGCCGGTCGTGGCTATTTACTCGACCTTCCTGCAGCGCGCCTACGATCAGGTGCTGCATGATGTCGCCATCCAGAAACTGCCAGTTCTGTTCGCCGTTGACCGGGCAGGAATTGTTGGCGCAGATGGACAAACCCATCAAGGGGCGTTCGATCTTTCCTTCCTGCGCTGCATCCCGGAAATGGTCATTATGACCCCGAGTGATGAAAACGAATGCCGCCAGATGCTGTTCACCGGCTATCACTACAACGACGGTCCAACGGTCGTGCGCTACCCGCGCGGTAACGCGGTGGGCGTAGAGTTGACCCCGCTGGAACAACTGCCTATCGGGAAAGGTATAGTGAGACGTCACGGGGAGAAAGTGGCAATTCTCAACTTCGGTACCCTGATGCCGGAAGCCGCTCAGGTCGCAGAGTCGATGAACGCCACGCTGGTCGATATGCGTTTTGTGAAACCACTGGATGAAACGTTGATCCTTGAAATGGCTGCCCAACACGAGGTGCTGGTTACCATTGAAGAGAACGCCATTATGGGTGGTGCTGGCAGCGGTGTAAACGAAGTGCTGATGGCCCATCGTAAGCCCGTCCCGGTGCTGAACATTGGCCTACCAGACTTCTTCATCCCGCAGGGAACTCAGGATGAAGCTCGCGCCGATCTGGGTCTGAATGCCGTCGGAATTGAGGCCAAAATCAAGGCCTGGCTGGCATAATCCTCTCCCCGCTCCTGCTATGCTTAATTCATCACGAGCTAAGCAGGAGTGGATTGATGAAATACAACATCTTAGGAAAAACCGACCTACGGGTCTCCCGCCTTTGCCTGGGCTGCATGACTTTTGGCGAGCCTAATCGCGGCAATCACGCCTGGACGCTACCTGAAGAAAGCAGCCGCCCGATAATCAAACACGCCCTTGAGGGCGGCATTAACTTTTTCGATACCGCCAACAGCTACTCCGCTGGCAGTAGCGAAGAGATTGTCGGTCGCGCGCTGCGTGATTTCGCCCGCCGCGAAGATGTCGTGGTCGCTACCAAGGTTTTTCACCAGGTTGATGATTTAGCAGAAGAATTATCCCGCGCACAAATCCTGCGCTCAATCGACGACAGCCTCAGACGTCTGGGTATGGACTATGTCGACATCCTGCAAATTCACCGCTGGGATTACAACACACCTATTGAAGAAACCCTTGAGGCTCTAAACGACGTCGTGAAAGCCGGTAAAGCGCGCTATATCGGCGCCTCCTCCATGCACGCTTCGCAATTTGCTCAGGCGCTGGCCTTACAGAAGCAACACGGCTGGGTGCAGTTCGTTAGCATGCAGGATCACTACAATCTGATCTACCGCGAAGAAGAACGCGAAATGCTGCCACTGTGCTACGAGGAAGGCGTGGCAGTGATCCCCTGGAGTCCACTGGCACGTGGACGCCTGACGCGCCCATGGGGAGAAACGACAGCACGTCTGGTTTCCGATGAAGTCGGTAAAAATTTGTACAACGAGAGCGATGAAAACGACGCGCAAATCGCCGCACGGCTGACCGGCGTCAGTGAGGAACTGGGCGTAACGCGCGCGCAGGTTGCGCTGGCCTGGCTGCTGAGCAAACCGGGTGTGGCAGCGCCGATTATTGGTACATCGCGCGAGGAACAGCTGGATGAGTTGCTCAATGCGGTGGATTTAACGCTGAAGCCGGAGCAGATTGCCGAGCTGGAAACACCGTACAAACAGCATCCGGTGGTGGGATTTAAATAAGTATTGGCGATGGCTAATTGTAGGCCGGATAATCATAGCGCATCCGGCCTACAACAGCCCCCAAAAGGGTTAAATGATACCTACCGGCCAGTGATGACCGATAAAATACAAAATTCCGGCAGAGAGTATTCCGGCCACAATATCGTCGATCATGATCCCCGTCCCGCCATGCACGTTGCGATCGAACCAACGAATCGGCCACGGCTTCCACATATCCAGAATACGGAAAATCACAAATCCGGCGGCAACCCACTGCCAGTCATTGGTCGGCAGCGCCATCAGGGTAATCCACATCCCGACAAACTCGTCCCAGACAATGCTACCGTGATCGTGCACACCCATATCTTTCGCCGTTTGATGGCACAGATAAACGCCGATACAGATAGATAACATCACCACCAGTGAATACAGCTGCCACGGTAGAAAGGTCATTAAATACCAAAAAGGGATCGCCGCCAGCGATCCCATCGTGCCAGGAACAATTGGGCTCAGCCCGCTGCCAAAACCGGTGGCTAACAGGTGCCACGGATTGCGCATACTCAGGCGGCTTTTGGCGACATCTTTTTTAAGGCGCGGCAAAATGGTCATATCCTTTCCAGTCAAACGTGACGAATTTTCCATCGCGCGTAAAGTGAATGCCTTCCACGTCTGCGCTCATCTGCCCAATGCAGGTAAACGCTGCGCCGAGATTTCCCAGCGCCACGTCCAGCGCACCACGGTTAATTTCCGGTACGGTAAAGCATAACTCATAATCTTCACCGCCCGAGAGCGCCCAGCGTAGGGCCTGTTCCGGTTCAACGTGCCGGGCGAATGCCGTGGAGTAAGGCAGCGCATCGACGTTAACCCGCGCGCCACAGCCGCTGGCATTAACGATATGCCCCAGATCGGAAATCAGGCCATCGGAGATATCGATAGCCGCACTGGCCAGATCGCGCAGGGCTTGTCCCTGTAAAATACGCGGCGTGGGACGCAGATGGCGTTTAAGCAGATAGTCTGCGTCTTTTGCATCTCCAACCTGCAACCGATTCTGTAAAATCGCCAGCCCCGCCGCGCTGTCTCCCGGCGTACCGGTAACATAAATCCAGTCCCCCGGCTTCGCACCAGAGCGTTTTAAGGCCCGCCCAATGGGGACGTAGCCATGGATACCCAACGTCATCGACAGTGGCCCACGCGTGGTGTCACCGCCAATCAGCTGCATATCATAGTAATTAAGGAGTTCAAACAGGCCATCGCTGAAGGCTTCAAGCCAGGCTTCATCAACGTCAGGTAACGTGAGTGCCAGCGTCAACCACGCAGGATCGGCCCCCATCGCCGCCAGATCGCTCAAATTCACCGCCAGTGCTTTCCAGGCGAGATCGGCGGGATCAATGTCGGGGAGGAAGTGATTGCCTGCCACCAGCGTATCGGTACTGATCGCCAGCGTCTGTTTTTCAGGGATATTCAGGAGTGCGCAGTCGTCACCAATACCGGTTTCGACATCAAGACGAGACGTTCTTACGCGGTCAAAATAACGGGCAATCAGGGAAAACTCGCCGCATGCCATACGTTATGCCTCAGCAGAAAAAAAAGAAAAAGCCGGGGACAGCGGAAACAGCTTCCACCATCCAGCCGGCCTCGGGATTACTTTTTGTTGGGGCGAATCACAGGTGCTGCTTTATCCAGTACGCCGTTCACGAATTTATGGCTATCTTCAGCGCCGAAGGTTTTCGCCAGTTCAATCGCTTCGTTGATGGCCACTTTGTACGGCACATCACTACGTTTAGACAGTTCAAACAGCGCAATACGCAGTACGGCTTTTTCTACCTGACCCAGCTCTTCTAACAGACGAGACAGGTAAGGCTTCATTAATCCATCCAGGTACGCGCTGTTAGTCGCCACCCCGGACAGCAGTTCGCGGAAATACAGAACGTCGACATCTTTAACGTCCTGTTCCGCCAGGAACTGGTATTCAACATCAGCGATGTCGTTCTGGGACAACTGCCAGGAGTAGAGCGCCTGGACGGCACACTCACGGGCGCGGCGACGAGCAGCAGGTTTCACGGATTTCCCCTTACAAAAATCAGGCCTTAATGGCTTTCAATACATTAATCATTTCAAGCGCAGTCAGTGCTGCTTCTGCGCCTTTGTTGCCGGCTTTAGTGCCAGCACGTTCGATGGCTTGTTCAATACTTTCGGTGGTCAGAACACCGAAGGCTACCGGAATGCCACTGTCCTGAGCGACATGCGCCAGGCCATTACTTGCACCGCCAGCCACATATTCGAAGTGCGCGGTACCGCCACGGATCACCGTACCGAGCGCAATCACCGCGTCGTATTTACCGGTTTTTGCCAGTGCGTCAGCGGCCAGCGGCAGCTCATATGCACCTGGAACCCAAACAACGGTAATGTTTTCATCTTTAACCTGGCCAATACGTTTCAGGGCGTCGATAGCCCCTTCCAGCAGGCTGTCATTGATAAAGTTGTTGAAACGCGCAATGGTGATGGCGACGCGAGCGTCCGGGGTAGCAACGTTAGCTTCAATAATGTTCATATTCTTCCTTCGGGTTCGATTTATGGCCCCGTAAGGGGGGCGGATTTTATCATAATATTCTGTGCGCTGCTTCCTCTAAATCAGAAAGCCTCACGCAGTCGTTAAATGCAGGCAAACGTCCGGGCCCACCTGGCGTATCTCATTGAATTTAAAATGGGGTGCGTCAGCCAGTTTCTCAAGGCCTGGAAGCACACATAATCCTCGCGCATCGCTGCCTAACAGTTTAGGCGCAACATACACGATTAGCTCATCGACCAAACCGGCCTGTAATAATGCCCCCGCGAGCGTTGGACCTGCTTCAACCCAAATACTGTTAATTTGCTGTTTGCCCAGTTGCATCATCAGCACCACCAGATCCAGATGCCCGTTATGTTCCGGCACCTTCAGGCTACGAACCGTCTCCGGCCAGCTACGAGGGTCGTCTTCAGTCCGGACAATCCAGGTTTCTCCAGGCTGTTGCACAATACGATGCTCCGGCGTGACCTGATTCTGGCTATCCAGAACAATGCGGATTGGCTGGCGCAGCTCTTCCTGCGGGTAACTCGCCTGAGTTGACTCCCCAAGCTCCGACCAACGCACGGTAAGCTGAGGGTCGTCTGCCAGCACCGTAGCACTGCTGGTTAAAATGGCATGGCTTTGCGCGCGCAAGCGTTGCACATCGCGGCGCGCCTGTGGTGAGGTAATCCACTGGCTTTCACCGCTGGCCATCGCCGTACGGCCATCAAGCGACGCGCCAAGCTTAAGCTGCAGATACGGGAATCCCGTACGCATGCGCTTGAGAAAGCCTTTATTCAGTTGCTCAACTTCGCTCATCATCAGCCCGTGGCTGACGTCGATGCCCGCCTGCTGCAAACGGTAGAGCCCACGTCCTGCGACTTGCGGATTGGGATCCTGCATCGCCGCAACCACACGCGATACCCCCGCCGCAATCAGCGCATCGCAACACGGCGGCGTGCGACCATGATGACTACAGGGTTCAAGCGTCACATAGGCCGTTGCCCCTTGCGCTTTTTCTCCAGCCATCCGCAGAGCATGAACTTCGGCATGCGGTTCGCCCGCACGGTGGTGATATCCTTCACCGACGATCTCCCCATCCTTCACAATCACGCAGCCCACGTTGGGGTTGGGGTGAGTGGTAAAACGTCCGCGCGCAGCAAGCTTCAGCGCACGCGCCATGTACAATTCATCCTGCATGGCTTAGTCCTGTAGGCGAGCAATCTCTTCGCCAAATTCTTTGATATCTTCGAAACTCCGGTAGACAGAGGCAAAGCGGATGTAGGCGACTTTATCGAGCTTTTTCAACTGCTCCATCACCAGGTTGCCAATCATCTTGCTCGGCACCTCACGCTCACCAGTCGCACGCAGCTGTGATTTGATATGGTTTAACGCCATTTCGACGTCATCCGCGCTAACAGGCCGTTTCTCAAGCGCTCTGAGCATGCCGCTACGCAGCTTTTCTTCATTAAAGGGTTCACGCACGTCGTTGCTTTTCACAACGCGCGGCATGACAAGTTCAGCCACTTCAAAAGTGGTGAAACGTTCGTTACAGACCAGACACTGCCGACGGCGGCGTACCGAGGAGCCCTCGCCTACAAGACGAGAGTCAATTACCTTAGTGTCTACGGCGAAACAGAATGGGCAATGCATACGGCGTCCTGTACCTCAGTGGTTAACAGAATCTATTTTACCCTGAACTGCCGTGACAACAAAGGCACTGCGCTTTTGAGACAAAGGATCGATGCCTTCGTGCTCAGTCCACACTACCATTATGCTATCGCGACAATGAAGGAAGTAATCACAATGACAAGACGTTACCTAAGAATTCTCCTGGTGGGAAGTCTCTTTAGTCTTAGTGCCTGCGCACAGCAAAGCGAAGTACGCCAGATGCATCAAAGCGTTAGCACATTGAATAAAGAGATGGCGCAGCTTAATCAGGAAACAGTAAAAATTACGCAACAAAATATGTTGAATGCAAAATCAACCAGCGGCGTCTATCTGCTACCGGGTTCCAAAACTCCGGCACGGCTGGACAGCCAGATTGGCACTTTACGCATGTCGCTGGTAAACATTGCGCCTAACGCTGATGGAACGCGCCTGACGCTACGGATTCAGGGTGAATCCAACACGCCTTTACCCGCCTTTAGCGCCACCGTCGAGTACGGGCAAATTCAGGGCACCACGGACAACTATCAGGAAGTGAACGTTCACAACCAGTTAGTCAACGCTCCGGCGAGTATTCTTGCTCCCAGCGACGTAGACATTCCGTTGCAGATAAATGGCCTCACTCCAGAGAGGTTAGGATTTGTTCGCATCCACGACATCCAGCCTGTTAGCCAATAAACTTTTTTGCGGAACGTTTTGTGCGTTCCGCAACATCACTCCGCTCCATTTTGTTACTCCCCTGACATAACCGATATTTCTGGTAAAACTTGGCAACATTCATGAGAGCCAGTACAATTCGCCGCCTAAAGTACGCAAACGTGAACGCAATCGATTACGTAAATGATAGAACTGTGAAACAAGACATATTTTTGTGAACAATGATTTTTATAATAGGCTCCGAAGAATTACGAAATATTTAGAAACGCAAATTGCGCATTTTTCACTCCCGAAAGGGATTTCAAACAGTGGCATACATATGAAAAAAACATTACTTGCAGCCGGTGCAGTGCTGGCGCTCTCCTCGTCTTTTACTGCCAACGCAGCAGAAAATGACAAACCGCAATATCTGTCCGACTGGTGGCACCAGAGCGTTAACGTGGTGGGTAGCTATCACACCCGTTTCTCTCCGAAACTGAACAACGACGTGTATCTGGAATACGAAGCATTTGCCAAAAAAGACTGGTTTGATTTCTATGGCTACATCGATATTCCGAAAACCTTCGACTGGGGTAACGGCAACGATAAAGGTATCTGGTCTGACGGTTCCCCGTTGTTTATGGAAATCGAACCGCGTTTCTCCATCGATAAACTGACCGGTGCTGACCTGAGCTTTGGTCCGTTCAAAGAATGGTATTTCGCCAACAACTACATCTACGACATGGGTGATAACAAAGCCAGCCGCCAGAGCACCTGGTATATGGGTTTGGGTACCGATATCGATACCGGTCTGCCGATGGGTCTGTCCCTGAACGTCTATGCTAAATACCAGTGGCAGAACTATGGCGCATCCAACGAAAACGAGTGGGATGGCTACCGTTTCAAAGTGAAATACTTTGTGCCGATCACCCAGGTTTGGGGCGGCCAACTGACCTACATCGGCTTCACCAACTTCGACTGGGGCTCAGATTTGGGTGATGACCCGAACCGCACCAGCAACTCTATCGCTTCCAGCCACGTCCTGGCGCTGAACTACGATCACTGGCACTACTCTGTGGTAGCGCGTTACTTCCATAACGGCGGTCAGTGGAAAGGTGGGGATACTCTGAACTGGGGCGAAGGCGACTTCAGCGCGAAATCTACCGGTTGGGGTGGTTACCTGGTCGTAGGTTACAACTTCTAATCCAGACAATTTATCGCAAACAAGCCAGCTTAACCGCTGGCTTTTTTATGGCTGGTCTTCACAGCGTACTTTACGTAAAAAGTCACTTAGCGAACGATCCGCAGATTCGCGAAAGTGCCTGTCGAGTGGCGTGATCTTCAGACATCGATCAACGCGAAAACAACGATAATCATCACGCTTCTCGCACCAGCCAACCAGCAGCCAGTGCTCGCCCCAGAAAAATAATCCCAGCGGCTGAACGTCGCGCCACGAGAGGTTCCCGGACTCATCGCGATAATGCAGCGCCAGCACCTGCTGAGCTGAAACCGCGCGATGTATGAGATCGAACGCACTGCGTGAATGCGGCTGATTACCAAAATCTGGCGCGAAAATCCGCGTTTGCTCGGCTCTGCGCCGACTCTCTGGCGGCAATATCGCCAACACTTTTTCCTGTGCTGATTCCAGCGCCTGTGAGAGTGAATCCCCACCCCATGTTTTCAACAACCGAATCGCTACCATCAACGCTTCTGATTCGTGCTGGGTTAACATCAACGGCGGCAGATCAAACCCCGCCATTAAGCGGTATCCACTGCCCACTTCGCCTTCAATGGGCACGCCGGATAAAGAGAGATCGCGGATATCGCGATAAATCGTCCGTTCAGAAACTTCAAGACGTTCTGCCAGCAGCGCCGCCGTTGTCACTCGCCTGCCACGCAGGATTTGTACAATCTGAAACAAGCGGTCGGCGCGTCTGCTCATTTTAATCCTCAGTGCTGAAAATATTACGCGGGTTGATGTAAACCAACACGATTGCCTTCGCTGTCAGTAAATAGCGCAATCGTACCAATGTCCTGCCCCAGTTCGAGTGGGCCAAACACACACTGACCGCCAGCAGTGGCGACGCGTTCAAGCGTTGCCGCCAAATCGTCCGTATGCAGATAAATAATAGCGCCCTGCGCTGAAGGAGTAATACCGTCAAATTTAGCCAGCGCCCCGCCGGGAGCGGGATCCTGATGCGGAAATACGGCCAGCTCAGCGCAGTCCATATTTTCCCGACGCAAAGAAACCTGCATCACTGGTTCATAAAAAGCGATGGCGCGATCCATTTGTGCTACAGGAATTTCAAACCAATTAATTACGTTGCTCATACTTCCTCCTGCCTGTGTGGGTAATCTCAGAAGGACTATAAGACAGGGCTACTGACAGCATACTGTCAGTAGTGTGGCAACAGGAAAAGATAATTGCCTGTCGCTAATTCACAGGCAAAAAAAATCCCGACCTTACGATCGGGATTCCAGTATCTTCACTCTTAATGGTTAAGGAAGAATCGACGGTTGATCCGCCCCTTCTTTCTCGACCTTCTGCTGCAGCATGTGCTCACGCTTCATACCCAGCTTCAGCGCCAGCGCCGATGCCACGTAGATAGAGGATGCGGTACCGATGGAAACACCGATCAGCATCGTCAGCGAGAAGCCTTCCAGTACCGGACCACCGAACAGGAACAGCATCAGAATAACCATCAACGTTGTACCGGACGTAATCAACGTACGGTGCAGCGTTTGAGTCAGTGACACGTTAAAGATTTCGTAAGGCGTACCGCGACGAATTTTGCGGAAGTTTTCACGAATACGGTCAGATACAACGATACTATCGTTCAGCGAGTAACCGATTACCGACATCAGTGATGCGACGATCGTCAGGTCAATCTCGATATGGAACAACGACAGGATCCCAAGTGTGATAATCACGTCGTGCGCCAGAGCGATAACCACCCCCGCAGCCAGTCGCCACTCAAAGCGGAAACCGACGTACACCAGGATGGAGATCAGCGCCGCCATTAGCGCCATCGCACCGGTTTGCGCCAGATCAGCCCCCACGCTCGGACCCACGAATTCAATTCGCTTCACCGCGGCGTTTTGGTTAGTGGATTCGTTAATCACACTCAACACTTTGCTGCCCAGCACCTGACCGCCGTCTGCACCTTCAGTTGGCGGCATACGTACCATAATGTCGTGGCTGCTGCCGAAGTTCTGCAGAAGCGGATCAACGAAGCCCGCTTTCTCCAGTGCATCGCGCATCACGTCCATATCGGCCGGTTTTTCCAGCGTGATTTCAATAACCGTACCACCGGTGAAATCGAGACCCCAGTTAAACCCGCGTACGCCCATCACCACGATGGCCGCAATCAGCAGGAAACCTGAAATGCCGAAAGCCCAGTAGTCCCAGCGCATAAAGTCCCAGACTTTACGACCGTGGTTTAATTGTTCAACAGTATATTCCTGTGCCACTTCGCACTCCTCAGATTGACAGCTTTTTGACGCGCTTGCCGCCATACAACAGGTTTACGATGGCACGTGTACCGACAATCGCGGTAAACATCGACGTCGCCACACCAATACCGGTAGTAATCGCGAACCCTTTAATTGCCCCGGTGCCAACTGCGTACAGGATGATGACCTTGATCAGCGTCGTAATGTTCGCATCAAAGATGGAGCTAAATGCGCCCGCATAACCTTCGTTGATGGCCTGCTGCACCGAACGCCCGTTACTCAACTCTTCTTTGATACGTTCGTTGATCAGTACGTTCGCATCGACCGCGACGGCAAGGGTTAAGACAATCCCCGCAATCCCCGGCATACTTAGCGTAGCGCCCGGCAGCAACGACATAATACCGACAATCAATACCAGGTTAGCAATCAGCGCACTGGTCGCAATCAGACCGAACTTCTTATAGAAGAAGATCATGAACAGGATAGACACCACCAGACCGGCCAGACACGCTTCCAGACCCTGTTTAATGTTCTGCATACCCAGGGTTGGGCCGATGGTACGTTCTTCCACAATCTGAATCGGCGCAATCAACGCACCGGCACGTAACAGCAGAGAAAGCTGACGCGCTTCGTTCGGGTTGTTGATACCGGTGATACGGAAGCTGTTACCCAGGCGAGACTGGATATTGGCAATGTTAATCACCTCTTCCTGTTTCACCAGTACTGCACGACCGTTAGCATCTTTCTTACCGCTGTCTTTGTACTCCACGAACAGGGTCGCCATCGGCTTACCGATGTTGTCCTTGGTGAAGTTGGACATGATGTTACCACCCGCGCTATCCAGCGAGATGTTAACCTGCGGCTGATTGTATTCGTCCTGGCTGGAAGTGGAATCGGTGATATGGTCACCGGTCAGGATCACGCGCTTGTACAGCACAACAGGCTGACCTTCACGAGACTGTTTCACTTCCGAATCACCCGGAACACGACCCGATGCTGCAGCGGACTGGTCAACGTTGGTGTTTACCAGACGGAACTCCAGCGTCGCGGTTGCGCCCAGAATTTCTTTCGCACGCGCGGTATCCTGAATACCCGGCAGTTCGACCACGATGCGGTCAGCGCCCTGACGTTGTACCACCGGCTCAGCAACACCCAGTTGGTTAACACGATTACGCAGAATGTTGATGTTCTGCTGTACCGCGTACTCACGGGCTTCGCTCAGGCGCGCATCGGTCATTACAGCACGCAGTGCATTGCTGCCCTGGCTGGAAATAACCAGATCCTGGTGACGTTTGCTCAAGTAAGAGATAGCTTGATCACGGGCGCTGCTATCACGGAAAGTGATGCTCAGACCGTAGTTATCTTCTTTGCGAACGGTAGTATAAGGAATGCCTTTTTCACGCAGATCGCTGCGCAGGCTATCGATATTTTGTTCCTGCAACTTACTCAGCGCGGTATCCATATCCACTTCCATCAGGAAGTGAACACCGCCACGCAGGTCAAGGCCGAGTTTCATCGGTTCTGCATGAATGGCAGCCAGCCAGCGCGGGGTTGCCGGAGCAAGGTTAAGCGCCACGACGTACTGATCGCCCAGTACGCCCATTAATACTTCACGTGCGCGCAGTTGGGTATCAGTGGAGTCGAAGCGCGCGAGAATAGCACCCTCTTCCAGAGCCACAGACTTAGGTGTGATTTTATCTTCTTGTAACGTTTTCTGGACCTGGATCAGCGTTTGCTCACTGGCGGCGGCACCGCGCACGCCAGTGATTTGAACAGCCGGATCCTCACCATACAGGTTGGGAAGCGCATAGAGCAGACCGACGACAATAACGACGATCAGCATGACATACTTCCACAAAGGATAACGGTTTAACACGGCAGTTCCCTTTGGGAAAACAATAAATTACAGCGCCTTCATGGTGCCTTTCGGCAGAACGGCAGCTACGAAATCACGTTTAATAACCACTTCAGTGGTGTCGTTCAGCGCGATAGCGATGTAGCCAGATTCTGCTACTTTGGTCACGCGACCCACCAGACCACCGTTAGTCAGCACTTCATCGCCTTTCGCAATGGAGTTCATCAGATTTTTGTGTTCTTTGGTACGCTTTTGCTGCGGGCGCAGGATCATGAAGTAGAAAATCAGACCAAACACCACCAGCATCAGAATCAGAGACATCGGGCTGCCCTGCGCCGGAGCACCTGTTGCCGCTACCGCATCAGAAATAAAAAAGCTCATTCAAATTCCCTCATTATTAAAATTAATCAACGTTCACAGGTGGAACTGGTCTACCCTGACGTTGGTAAAAATCGGTCACGAAGCTCTCTAATTTACCCTCTTCAATAGCCTTGCGTAAACCCGCCATCAAACGCTGGTAGTAGCGAAGGTTATGAATCGTGTTGAGACGCGCGCCCAATATTTCGTTGCAACGGTCGAGATGATGCAAGTAAGCGCGCGAATAATTGCGACAGGTGTAGCAATCACACTCAGCATCGAGCGGACTGGTGTCGCTTTTATGTTTCGCGTTACGAATTTTTACCACGCCGTCAGTCACAAACAAATGACCATTACGGGCATTTCGCGTTGGCATCACACAGTCAAACATATCGATACCGCGACGCACGCCTTCAACCAGATCTTCTGGTTTACCGACGCCCATCAGGTAACGCGGTTTATCTGCCGGAATCTGCGGGCAAACATGTTCCAGAATGCGGTGCATATCTTCCTTCGGCTCACCGACAGCCAAACCGCCGACAGCGTAGCCATCAAAGCCGATATCTACCAGACCTTTGACGGAGATATCACGTAAATCTTCGTAAACACTGCCCTGAATGATGCCAAAAAGCGCATTTTTGTTGCCGAGGCTATCAAAACGGTCACGGCTGCGCTTCGCCCAACGCAGAGACATCTCCATCGAGCGTTTAGCATAGTCCCAGTCGGCCGGATACGGTGTACATTCGTCGAAGATCATCACGATATCGGAACCGAGATCGTATTGAATCTCCATCGACTTCTCGGGATCGAGGAAAATCGGATCGCCGTTGATCGGGTTACGGAAATGCACGCCTTGTTCGGTTATCTTCCGGATATCGCCCAGGCTGAACACCTGGAAGCCGCCGGAATCGGTGAGGATCGGCCCTTTCCACTGCATAAAATCGTGCAGATCGCCGTGCAGTTTCATGATTTCCTGCCCCGGGCGCAGCCACAGGTGGAAAGTGTTGCCGAGGATGATCTGTGCGCCGGTCGCTTCAACTTCTTCCGGCGTCATGCCTTTTACTGTGCCGTAAGTACCGACCGGCATAAAAGCAGGCGTTTCTACTACGCCACGATCAAAAACCAGGCGGCCGCGGCGAGCGCGACCGTCTGTGGTATCCAGTTCAAATTTCATCTTCACTCCTGCGTCAGAAAAACAGTCCGACGTTTTAAACACTCATGCCGGAAACTTATTCCCCGACACGCTCAGAAATAGCCTGCGGATTGTACGTGATAAACATCGCATCCCCGTAACTAAAAAAGCGATATTCCGCTTTTACCGCTTCATGATAGGCGTGCATGGTGTTTTTATAACCAGCAAATGCGGAAACCAGCATAATCAATGTCGATTCCGGCAGGTGGAAGTTGGTGACCAGAGCATCAATCACCTGATATTTATAGCCTGGATAAATAAAGATTTGTGTATCGCCGAAGAACGGCTCGATTAGATCGTTTTTGGCCGCCTGCGCCGCACTTTCCAGTGAACGTACGGAGGTGGTGCCCACCGCAATCACGCGGTTACCGCGCGCTTTCGCCGCCAGCACCGCATCCACCACATCCTGCGGCACTTCCGCATATTCGGAGTGCATAATGTGGTCTTCAATAGTGTCTACGCGCACCGGCTGGAAAGTACCCGCTCCAACGTGCAGGGTGACGAACGCCATTTCAATGCCTTTATCGCGCAGTTTAGCCAGCAGCGGATCGTCAAAATGCAGACCCGCGGTCGGCGCAGCGACGGCACCCGGTTTTTCGCTGTACACGGTCTGGTACAGCTCGCGGTCGGCGTCTTCATCCGGACGGTCGATATACGGCGGCAACGGCATATGGCCAATCGCGTTGAGGATATCCAGCACGCTGCGTTCGTCGTTAAACTCAACTTCAAACAGCGCGTCATGGCGCGCCACCATCGTTGCTTTAATGCTTTCGTCATCGCCCAGCAGCAGCTCGGCGCCCGGTTTCGGCGCTTTCGAGGCACGAATATGCGCCAGAATACGTTTGTCATCCAGCATACGCTCGACCAGCACTTCAATTTTACCGCCGCTGGCTTTACGACCAAACAGACGCGCAGGAATGACGCGGGTGTTGTTAAAGACCAGCAAATCGCCAGGGTTGAGCTTATCGAGCAAATCGGTGAAAGTACCGTGCGTCAGCGCGCCCGTCGGCCCGTCCAAAGACAGCAAGCGACAGCTACTGCGCTCAGCTTGCGGATAGTGGGCAATCAGGGATTCGGGTAGTTCAAAGGTGAAATCGGTAACGCGCATGACACTGACTCAGACTAAAATAAGAGGCGGGTAGTCTAGTGCCGGGGCGTTCTCCCTGCAACCTTTACCCCTCTGGATAAACATTTAACTATGAATTTTCTTGCACATTTGCATCTCGCTCACCTTGCCGACAGTTCGCTTTCCGGCAATCTGCTGGCCGATTTTGTCCGGGGTAATCCGGAAACGCACTACTCGCCTGATGTGGTAGAAGGCATCTTCATGCATCGTCGTATCGACGTGATGACAGATAACCTGCCGCAGGTGCGTGAAGCCAAAGAATGGTTTCGTAGCGAAACGCGCCGCGTCGCGCCGATTACGCTGGATGTCATGTGGGATCATTTTCTGTCGCGCCACTGGTCGGAGATCTCCCCTGACTTACCGCTGACGGACTTTGTGCGCTATGCCCGTACCCAGGTAACCACTATTTTGCCGGAATCGCCGCCACGCTTTATCAATCTGAATAACTATATATGGTCAGAGAAATGGCTTGAGCGCTACCGGGACATGGATTTTATCCAGAACGTCCTGAACGGCATGGCCAGCCGCCGTCCACGGCTCGATGCCCTACGCGACTCATGGTATGACCTCAATACGCATTACGATGCGTTAGAAGAACGATTCTGGCAGTTTTATCCGCAAATGATGGACCAGGCGCGGCGTAAAACCCTTTGATTGCAACCCGCATTCCCCGCCGGATAAGCCGTAGCCGTCATCCGGCAAAAGATTGATAGACAAAACCTGTCTCATTGATTGCCAGCGCCTCTTTGTCTTATTCACGAACACTCTCTATACTGGCCCGCGTTGCGTTCCAAAAACCCCTTAACATTGCAGGAGAATTATATGGTACTGGTAACTCGTCAGGCTCCGGATTTCACAGCAGCTGCGGTACTGGGTAGCGGTGAGATCGTTGAAAACTTCAACTTCAAACAGCATACCAACGGTAAAACTACCGTTCTGTTCTTCTGGCCGATGGACTTCACCTTCGTTTGCCCGTCTGAACTGATCGCATTCGACAAACGTTACGAAGAATTCCAGAAGCGCGGCGTTGAAGTTGTTGGCGTTTCCTTCGACTCTGAATTTGTCCACAACGCATGGCGTAACACCCCTGTCGACAAAGGCGGCATCGGTGCAGTGAAATACGCAATGGTTGCTGACATTAAACGCGAAATCCAGAAAGCCTACGGCATCGAGCACCCGGAAGCTGGCGTTGCTCTGCGCGGTTCTTTCCTGATCGACGCTAACGGCGTTGTTCGCCACCAGGTGGTTAACGATCTGCCGCTGGGTCGTAACATCGACGAAATGCTGCGCATGGTTGACGCGCTGCAGTTCCACGAAGAGCACGGCGACGTATGCCCGGCACAGTGGGAAAAGGGTAAAGAAGGTATGAACGCGTCTCCGGACGGCGTAGCAAAATACCTGACCGAGAACGTTTCCAGCCTGTAATTGGCATGAATCGACAAAAGGCCCGCTAGTGCGGGCCTTTTTTATTGTTCGTAGGTCAGGTAGGCGATTGCGTCACTCTCTGTAAGTATCACCCGCGACAATACGCTTATCCAAACCACAATTAAAACGCGAAGCAGGAACAGCCAAGCGCCCCCCAGAAAGCCCGGTCATCTGACACCGGAATGCCTGATTGACGCGCAATATCATGCTGATGACCGTGTACGCCACAGCTACCACAGCACTGATGCATCTGCACCATTGCGCCAATTTTTGCCGCAGCAGGCGGCGCTGAGCGATAGTGCCCCGGCACCTTCACCACCGGCGACCAGTCCGGCACAACCGGGATGGCTGGTGGTGCCAGCGGGGTGAAATGCCCTGCCGCATACACGACTTTGCCATCGACAATGGTCATCACTGACTCAATGCCTTTGATCTCTTCTTCCGCCACGTTGAAGTAATCTTTAGACAGCACCACCAGGTCGGCCAGTTGATCTTTCTCGATTCGCCCTTTCTTACCCTGCTCGCTGGAGAACCAGGCGCTGCCAGCGGTCCACAGTTCCAGCGCCACGTCGCGCGGCAAGCGGTTGTTATCATCGTACATCGCCATACCGCCAACGGTGCGGCCCGAAACCAGCCAATAGAGCGCGGTCCACGGGTTGTAGCTAGCCACACGGGTGGCGTCAGTCCCCAGCCCTACCGGAACTTCAGCCGCCAGCATTTTCGCCACAGGCGGCGTGTGTTTGACCGCATCTTTGCCATAACGATCGACAAAATATTCGCCCTGGAACGCCATTCGGTGCTGAACAGCAATCCCGCCGCCCAGCGCTTTAACGCGCTCGATATTCCGTTCAGTAATGGTTTCGGCATGATCGAAGAACCAGTGCAGGCCATTGAACGGGATATCACGATTCACCTTCTCAAACACGTCCAACATGCGGCTGATAGATTCATCGTAGGTGGCGTGCAGGCGGAACGGCCAGCGGTGCTCCACCAGGTGTCGCACCACGCGCTCCAGCTCATCTTCCATACCCTCCGGCAAGTCTGGGCGCGGCTGGAGAAAATCTTCAAAATCCGCTGCCGAAAAAACCAGCATTTCCCCGGCCCCATTGGCGCGGTAGAAGTCGGTCCCCTGCCCCGGTTTGAGCATATCGGTCCAACGTTCAAAGTCTTCCAGTTCCTGTTTTGGACGCTGGGTAAACAGGTTATAGGCAATACGCACCGTCATCTGCTTGTTGGCGTGTAACTGCTCAATGATCTCGTAATCTTCCGGATAGTTCTGGAAGCCGCCGCCCGCATCGATGGCGCTGGTCAGCCCCAGGCGGTTCAGTTCACGCATAAACTGGCGGGTCGAGTTAACCTGCATTTCCAGCGGCAGTTTTGGTCCTTTTGCCAGCGTCGAATAAAGGATCATGGCGTTTGGTTTAGCGATCAACATCCCGGTCGGGTTGCCGTTGCTATCACGCACAATCTCACCGCCCGCCGGATCCGGCGTCGCTTTGGTGTAGCCGACGGCTTTCAGCGCAGCGCGGTTCAGCAAAGCCCGGTCATAGAGATGCAGAACAAAAACCGGGGTATCCGGAGCAGCTTCATTCAGTTCTTCCAGGGTTGGCATGCGACGTTCGGCAAACTGGAATTCGCTCCAGCCGCCCACCACGCGTACCCATTGCGGCGACGGCGTTCTGTCCGCCTGGTCTTTGAGCATACGTAGGGCGTCCGCCAGCGACGGCACGCCTTCCCAACGTAATTCCAGGTTGTAATTCAGTCCACCACGAATAAGGTGCAGGTGCGAATCGTTCAGGCCCGGGATCACCGTATGTCCTTGCAGATCGACAACCTGCGTCCCTTCGGCAGCAAAGCTCATTACCCGCTCGTGGCTACCGGTCGCCAGGATCTTTCCGTTGGCAATCGCCACCGCCTCGACCTGCGGGCGTTGCCTATCGAGAGTATGAATTTTTCCGTGAGTCAGAATCAGTGTGGCAGTTTGAGACATAACAATCTCCTGAGATACCGGTCAGGCTTTTTTCAGCCATCCGGCAAACAGACGGGTTACGATGGGCATCCAGAACCAGACCACCAGCGCAACCACACAGGCATCATTGATGAGATGCAGGAGTAACGAGCCCTTCATTGCAGGCAGCACAATGCCGGTCAACCACGGCACCAGATTGGTGCTAGGAAATATCACCAGCAGGGTTATCAGAAACTGTTTCCAGCGTTTGGGCTGGCGTACATGGGGCGCTGGCGGCGTAAACCAGAATGCCGCTTCGGTACGAATTTCGGTTTTATCACCTTCCGCCAGCAGTGGGACGATCTCTTCCACCAACACGCGGCGTGTATCAGACTGGGTCCAGTTATACAGATGCTCAAGCGTGTCGAAGCGAATGATGATATTCCACAGGTTGTCGCCATCCGCAGGGCGAATCACGTTCGCTCCGAGATGACCGGGAAACTCGGCCGCTACCGGCATGATTTTCCCCAGCCACTGCTCATACCGCTGCGCCTGCTCAGGCAGCAGGGTGTGGGTAATCACCAACGTCACATGTTTGTTCTGCGCCATGAAGGGTTCCTTGTTGAGAGGAAACAGGCCGCTTAGGCCAGGAAAGCAATACACAAAACCATTCATGGTGCATCGAGGTTGTGGTTCCCCGGGAGCTTACATAAGTAAGTGACCGGGGTACGCAAGCGAAGCCAACAAAGATGCAGCATGAAGGATGGCGTGTATTTAGGCTTTACGTTCTGGCGCGCCATGCACCATGGTATAGGCATAATCCACGCCCATACCGTAGGCACCGCTGTGCTCACGTACCAGATCCATGACGGCGTCGTAGGTTTCTTTGCGAGACCAGTCGCGCTGGTACTCGAGAAGAACCTGTTGCCAGGTTACAGGTACGGCACCTGCCTGTACCATGCGGTCGATAGAACGCTCATGGGCATCCACGGACGTGCCGCCGGAAGTGTCGGTCACCACATATACTTCGTAACCCGCTTCCAGCGCCATCAGTGCCGGGAAAGTCAGGCATACTTCGGTCCACAGCGCGGAGATAATCAGTTTTTTACGCCCAGTCGCTTCCACGGCATTCACAAACGCCGCATCTTCCCAGGAGTTCATCGAGGTGCGTTCAATGGGTTTTACATCAGGATGAACCGCTAACAATTCTGGCCAGATATATCCGCTAAAACTTTTCGTTTCAACAGAAGTATAAATCACCGGAACATTGAATATTTTCCCGGCTTTCGCTAATGCCACGGTATTATTTTTTAAAGTCTGGCGATCGATATTCGCTACACCAAATGACATTTGCGGCTGATGATCAATAAAAATAAGCGTAGAGTTTTGAGGGTCAATCAGTTCCCGAATAGACATATCACACCTTCTTAATCAATAAGTTAAAAGGCAACGGTCTGTATCTGCCGTCAGCAGCAGGATCCTGAATCAGAAAGCTTGTTGAGTATAGCGGGAAATTTCTAACGAGTTATTAAAGAAAACTTACCATCCTGTGAAACTATTAATTCTGTGTTGAGATATATCCTAAACAACATCAAAAAAATGCGCATGATTCATCTAATTTATTCACTGGCATTGTTTTTCTTCATTCGGTACAACAGAAGAGTTTAATTTTCAGGATCTTTTCTGCTTATGCGCATTAATCTGGATGTTTTGCTTATTCTCGACGCACTCGACAAACAGGGTTCATTTGCCGCGGCGGCCGAATCGCTGTTTAAAACGCCTGCGGCACTCAGCTATATGATTCAAAAGCTGGAAAGCGACCTGAATATCGAGTTGCTTGACCGTTCCGGACACCGGGCTAAATTTACCGACACCGGACAGATGATGCTGGAAAAGGGACGTTTATTGCTAAGTGCGGCAAAAGATCTCGAAAAACAGGCGGTACAGCTGAGTTCAGGCTGGGAAAAAGAGCTGGCGATTGCGCTGGACGACTCCTTTCCTTTCGCCTCGCTGTTACCCATTATCGATGAATTTCACGCGCTGAATAAGCAAACCCGCCTCAGTTTTACCCATCATACGCTGGCGGGTTCCTGGGAAGAACTGACCCATAATGGAGCAGATATTATTCTGGGGGCGATTAATGAACCACCAACGTCAGCGGCCTGGTCCTACAAAATGCTCGGTACATTGGACAATGTGTTTGTCGTTGCGCCTGAGCATCCGCTGGCCGCAGCACCTGATGGCCTGACCAACGAGCAGTTGTGCCTGCATCGGGCGATTATTATCAGCGACAGCGCCCGCTTCTGCCATCCGTTACAAACTAATCTGATGGAGGAGCAGGCGCAGATCCGTGTCGATGACTTCCACAGTAAAGTGATGCTACTGCGAGCCGGCATGGGCTGCGGATTTCTCCCCCGCCATATTGCCAGCCCGTGGCTTGCTACGGGCGAGCTGGTGGAAAAAACGGTTATCTCATTTCGCCAAAAAGACGTGGCCTATATGGCATGGCGTAATAACCGTGATGGGCTGGCGCAGCGCTGGTGGCGAGACGCGCTGCTGGCAAGCCCGGCGATTGCGCACTTATATCAATGACCTGACCATACCGAGGCGGAAATCGCCGGCAACGTCAGGATATCGTCGGCAAGCACACCTTTGCCTTCTTTGTGCTGCCAATGACTCACGCTCAGTAATGGCGAGGCTGGCAGGACCACTTCACAAGCCTGACCACGGTTAATCGCCACTAACACGCGCTGGCGGTTTAGCACCCGTACAAACACCACCACGTTATCCTCGGCGTAAATCACCTGACAACCACCGTGGCGTAGCGCCTGGCTCTGGTGGCGTAATTTTGCCAGCCGCTGGTACAACGCCAGCAGGTTAGCGTCCTGTTTTTCAGGCTGCCATGGGAAAGGTTTGCGACAAAACGGATCGTTGTTGCCATCCAGCCCCACTTCATCGCCGTAGTAAATACAGGGCACGCCAGGCCAGGTAAATAGCCACACCACCGCCAGCGGTAAACGTGCGACGTCTTTACCGAGCAGAGACTTAAAGCGAGCGGTATCGTGGCTGTCGAGCTGGTTAAACATGCGCAATTGCTGCTGATGCGACAACCCCGCGCGGTAGTTATCCATCCACGCCATACAGGTCTGGGCGTCAATGAATTGCGGATCATATGAGATATCGGTATTGGCGAGGAATCCCCAGAGAGGGAAAGTAAAGCCGCGATAGTTCATGGCGGCATCTTCTGCGTCGGCCTGCAACCACTGGCGCGCATCGCCAAAATGTTCACCCACCACATACGCCTCTGGCTGGGTTTCTTTAGCCGCCTGCGTAATGCCGGCCACGTGTTGTAGGTTGTTACGCGCGCCTCCTGCCTCTCCCAGCATGTGCACCACATCAAGACGCCAGCCGTCCATACTCCACGGCGCTTTCAGCCAGTGACGGACGATACTGTCTTCGCCGCGATAAATTTCATTTACCAGGCTTTCCGAAGAGAAGTCCAGCTTGGGCAGGCTGGAATATCCCAGCCAGTCGAGCGCAACGCCGTCAACTGAGAAATGATACCAGTCACGCCAGGGGGATTCTGGGTTATGGCACGCCCCATCCGTTCCCCTACTATGCCGGTCAAACCAGGTGTGCGAATCGCCGCTATGGTTAAAAACACCGTCCAGAATCAAGCGCATGCCCTGCTGTTCGGTGTTGTGCCGCAGGCGCAGCAGCGCCGTGTCGCCGCCAAATTGCGGATCAACATGACGATAATCTTCGGTATCGTATTTATGCACGCTCGGCGCGGTAAACACAGGATTCAGGTACAGCGCCGTGACACCTAACGTTTTCAGGTACGGTAGCTTTTCGCTGATGCCGTCTAAATCACCGCCATAGAACGTGGAGCCACCGGCCTGAGCCGTAAGCGGTTCGTCCCATTCGCGCCGCACGATGTCGTGCCCGGCCGCGTGATGGTAATAGACGTTATCCTGGCCCGCTTCACGCGACTGGCTGCGGGCAAAACGGTCCGGGAAAATTTGGTAAAAGACCTGGTCAGCGACCCACTGCGGACCGTTATCCGGCACATCGACGGCAAACTGCTCCAGACGCGCAGGCGGAAAACGGCTGAATCCCTGTGGGGTGAACCACAACTGACGATCGAGCCAAAGTAATTTAAAGCTATAGCGTCGACGAGGCTGCCCGCTGGAGAGATCGATCGCCGCTCGCCACGCGGTCACGCCCGGCTGCGGCTGGCTGCGCTGCTTGTGCATAGCCAGAGAAATCTCTTCGTTATCGTTTTCTGCGCGTAGCGTCACCCGCTGGGGTGGATTTTCCCCCGTCAGCCATAATGTAATCGTCAGTTGATCTTTGTTTTGCTTAACAAATGGGGCAACCGGAAGGTGCCAGACGTTCAACATCACGTATCCCCTTTGATGATAATGACGTCACCTTGCCATAGCGAAGTGCAGGATCACTCATCATCTTAACGTTTATTGGGGGAGGAGTTCGGGGGAGGAGAAAATTGCCGGGTAACGCAAAGCTACCCGGCAAAAATATTACTGTGCTTCAGCCAGTTGGCGCTCGCGACGGCGCTTGAATCCCCAGCCGACCAGCAGCAGGACAATCCACGCAAAGCCAACGTACAGCGAAATGCGGGTATCCGGATGATAGCCGATAAGCGCGATGATAAAGACCAGGAAAATCAGGCCAACAATGGTCGTCGTTACCCCACCCGGTACTTTAAATTTCAGCGCTTTGACCTCTTCTGGCGGCAGACGACGACGGAAAGCAATCTGCGACAGCAGGATCATAATCCACACCCAAACCGTGGCGAACGTTGCCAAAGAGGCGATCACCAGGAAGACGTTTTCCGGCATGATGTAGTTAAGATAAACCGCAAACAGCAGCGCGATGGTCATCACCATCACCGTAACCCACGGCACGCCACGACGCGACGTCTTGGCAAACATTTTTGGGGCACTGCCCTGCTCCGCCATGCCGTGTAGCATACGTCCCACACCGAAGACGTCAGAGTTAATTGCCGACAGCGACGCAGTCAGAACCACAAAGTTGAGGATCCCGGCAGCAAAGGTAATGCCCATATGCTGGAACGTCATAACGAACGGGCTACCGTCGGTACCCACCTGGTTCCACGGGTAGATAGACATAATGACGAACAACGTCCCCACATAAAACACCAGGATACGCATTGGTACGGAATTGATAGCGCGCGGAATAGATTTTTCCGGGTCTTTGGCTTCGCCTGCGGTAATCCCGATAATCTCAATCCCGCCGTAAGCGAACATCACCATTTGCAGCGACATCACCATGCCGAGCCAGCCGTTGCTGAAGAAGCCACCATTGCTCCATAAGTTATGGATACCGGTCGGTTGCCCGCCGTTGCCAATCCCCCAAATGATGATACCGAAACCGGCGACAATCATGATGATAATGGTGGCGACTTTGAAGAACGAGAACCAGAACTCCAGCTCGCCAAACACCTTCACGCTCATCAGGTTGATGGCGCAGATAATCAGCACTACGCTGAGTACCCAAATCCAGTGCGGTACGGCCGGGAACCAGACGCCCATGTAAATACCAAAGGCAGTCACATCGGCAATGGCGACAATCAGGATTTCAAAACAATAGGTCCAGCCGGTGATATAGCCTGCCAGCGGTCCGAGGTTTTCCTGCGCATAGCGCGAGAAGGAGCTGGCTGCAGGGTTATGAACAGACATTTCGCCCAGCGCGCGCATAATAATATACGCCGCTACGCCGCCGATAATATAGGCCAGCAACACGCTTGGCCCCGCCATTTTGATGGCATCGGCCGAGCCATAGAACAGCCCGGTACCAATTGCTGAACCTAATGCCATAAAGCGGATGTGCCGGGTGCTCAGCCCACGCTTTAGCTTGTTATTACTTTCCATCGATTCCTAACCTGTTAACACAATAAAAAAACCACGGGGCCATGTTAATAGCCCCGTGGTTAAAACTTATTGTCAGTGATATTAGTGTGCGCTGGAGGTCACTTGTCGACCCGCGGCGCGATCCCAGATAACTGCCAGGACCACCATCACGACTGTTGGCATCAACCACGCCAGCCCCTGCTCCGCCAGCGGTAAACGCTGGGTCCAGGCCGGTAACACGTCGCCAATTGCAGAAGCTTTAATGCCATCAAGGATACCAAAAATCAGGCTGATAAACATCGCAGGTGCAATGACGCGGGAAGAATTATGCCACCATGAGCGGGTAAAGCTTAATACAACCAGTGCGATACATGGCGGATAGATAGCCGTCAGCACCGGAATAGAGATCTGAATCAGATGGCTCAGACCCAGGTTAGAAACCACCATCGAGAAGCCGCCGAGGATAAATACCAGCGTACGATAAGACAGTGGAACGTACTGGGCAAAGAACTCTGCGCACGCACAGGTCAAGCCAACCGCGGTGACCAGACAGGCGATGAAAATCAGCGCCGCCAGCAGGAAGCTTCCTGCACCGCCAAAGGTGTGCTGAACATACGCATGCAGAATCGCCGCGCCGTTAGCAGACTGATCGACCAGAATCGCGCTATCTGAACCCAGACGGAACAGCGCGAGATACAGCAGCGTTAAGCCCACACCCGCCATTAAACCCGCCCAAACGGTGTAACGGGTCAGCAGACGTGCTTCAGTAACACCACGCGAACGAGCGGCGTTAACGATAACAATACCAAACACCATCGCGCCCAGCGTATCCATGGTCAGATACCCGTTCACGAAACCATTAGAAAATGCCGCAGTTTGGTAGGCTTCCATCGCATTACTGATCGGGCCTGCTGGCCAGACGATTGCGGCGACAGACAGAACAACCAGCGCCAAGATTTTCAGCGGCGCCAGGAAATTACCCACCGTATCCAGCAGTTTGCCCGGATACAGCGAAACCAGAATCACAATCGCGAAATAGATAACGCTATAGATAAACAGCGGCAGCGCAGAGTCACCGGTCAGCGGTGCAATCCCGACTTCGAAAGAGACCGTCGCGGTACGCGGGGTAGCAAATAACGGCCCAACGGCCAGATAGCAAACAGTCGCCAGTAGCAGACCAGCAACTTTACCGATAGGTGTGCTCAGTCGGTCCACACCACCACCGACTTTCGCCAGCGCGACAACGGTAAGTACCGGCAGGCCAACGGCGGTAATCAAAAAGCCAAAAGCCGCAGTCCAGACGTGTTCACCTGCCTGCAAACCAACCATTGGGGGGAAGATGATGTTTCCTGCACCAACGAACAGTGCAAATGTCATAAATCCCAAAGCGATAATATCGCGCGATTTTAACTGATGGGTCATAAAGTCTTACTGCCTGTGGATGTGGTGTTGAAAATAGTAAATTTTTGCCTTTCCCTGGGGGACAATACAGCGGCATTTTTGCTCAATTCCAGCGGGAAACACTCCCGACCTGGCGCGGCGAAGAATAGTTTTTCGATTTACCGCGTAAATGCAGTCGGTATGACAGCACCTGGAGCGCAATTTAAACGCTTATAACGTTTTAAAGCAAGGTGGGATCCAAAAACCAGAACAATATAGCGATATGAAAAATGGGGTTAGCACAAAACACCATTTCATGGAAAAAGGTATGGGTAATAGTTCGAACAAAAAACAATCAAACGTCGTAAAATTCAGGAGTCATATATTGACCGCATAGAAAAAGCCAGCTTGTGCTGGCTTTTGGAAAGATAATCTTACGAATGTGCTTTAACCGTTACTTTTGGCAATCAAACGTTCCGGGATCACGAAACTAAATCGCGTCCCTTTGCCTGGTTCGCTTTCGATATTCAAACGGCTGTCGTGATGATGCAGCGCATGTTTCACGATGGCAAGGCCCAACCCGCTACCGCCCGTTTGCCGCGATCGCGCCTTATCTACCCGATAAAAACGCTCGGTCAAACGTGGAATATGCTCGGCGGCAATGCCTGGACCGTTGTCTTCCACACAAAATTCCGCCCCCGAGACCACATGCTGCCAGCGTACGGTAATGTGCGTTCCCGCTGGTGTGTGGTTCACCGCGTTATACACGAGATTCGAGATAGCGCTACGCAACTGCTCCTCGTTGCCCCGCACGTTCAGGCTGTTATCGACATCAAAGGTAAACGTATGTTTATGCTGGCTCAGGGTTTGCGCTTCGTGCTCGATCACGCGCAGCATCATGGGCACATCGACTTTCTCATTCAGTTGCAACGTCGGAGCAGCTTCAATTTTTGACAGCGTCAGCAGCTGCTTCACCAGGCCTTCCATACGGTACGTTTGTTCGCGCATGGTATGCAGCGCTTTTTCGCGCGTTGTCCCTTCCAGCGGATGCTCCTGCATCATTTCCAGATAACCTTGCAGCACCGTCAGCGGTGTGCGCAGCTCATGGCTGGCGTTGGCGAAAAAGTTTCGCCGTGAACCTTCCAGTTGGTGCATCTGGGTAACGTCGCGCGCCACCATCAGCAGTTGCTTATCCGTGTAGGGCATCACGCGAATTTCCAGATGCCGTCCGGTATTGAGCACCAGATTGATAGGCCGGCTAAAGTCGCGCGTTTTCAGATATTGTGTGAATTCCGGGTATCGCAGCAGGTTAAGAATATTTTGCCCGCTATCATCCGGCCAGCGCAGTCCCAGAACCTGCTGAGCCAGTCCGTTACACCAGAAGATACCGCCTTCTTCGGTGGTCAACACCACCGCGTCGGGTAGTGATTCCGCCCCGCTGCGAAAACGTTTGATCAGGTTACCCAGTTCTCGACGGCGCTTTTTGTTGCGCAGCTGCATTTGATGCAGCCCATATAACAACGGTTCCCAACTGCCTCGCCCCGGCGGCGGCGTCATGCTTCTGTCGACCCATAGCCACCAGGACAAACGTAATAGATTCCAGAAATGCCAGATAAGCAGGCCCGTTACCGACGCCAGTAAAAACCAGGGCAGGTAACCGAAAAAAGCGCTAAGGATAAATGCCGGTATGCAGCACAGGATCAGCTCCAGTACCAACCTTTTCCATGACAATCGTTCTAGCAAACGTCTTACTCCATAAACGGCCTAATCCATCAGGCCCTGATTCTTGTCAGTCAGAAGCGGGTCGAAAAACGATATCCCGTCCCGCGAACTGTCTGCACCATTCGATCATGTCCGCTGTGCTCCAGCGCTTTACGTAAGCGGCGGATATGCACATCCACTGTCCGGTCTTCCACGTAGACATTGGTTCCCCAGACATGATTGAGGAGTTGTTCCCGGCTGTAGACGCGCTCAGGGTGGGTCATAAAGAAGTGCAACAGTTTGAATTCAGTCGGCCCCATATCCAGCGGATCCTCGCCGGTCATCACGCGATGCGAGGTCGGATCAAGGCTTAGCCCCTGCATCTCAATAACCTCTTCCACCGCCATCGGTGAAATACGACGCAGAACCGCTTTAATACGCGCCACCAGCTCCTTGGGAGAAAACGGCTTGGTAATATAATCATCCGCACCGGTTTCCAGCCCCCGGACGCGGTCTTCCTCTTCACCTCTCGCCGTCAACATCATCACGGGGATATCCCGCGTCATGGCTTCGCGCTTGAGATGTTTAATAAATTGCAGACCCGAGCCGCCGGGAAGCATCCAGTCAAGCAGGACGAGATCCGGCCAGGGTTCATTGAGTTGGTTCACAGCACTGTCATAGTCTTCGGCTTCTACGGGTTGAAAACCGTTTTGCTCGAGCACGAAGCAGACCATTTCACGAATTGGAGCTTCATCTTCTACGACCAGAATACGTCTCGCCATGATTTGCCCTGTTTATAATTAAATCGTTTGCCATCAATACGGTGCCATTATGCGTCAGTTTTATGACAGATTTATGAAAAGATAGCCCAGGTTTAACGCAGCCCGGCGAATTATGACAGCCCGGAGACAAGATATTACCGTCCTTGAAAGGTTATAATCCCCACCACTGTTTTATCGTCATGGAACTCTTATGCGCATCCTTCACACGTCTGACTGGCATCTGGGCCAAAATTTCTACAGCAAGAGCCGCGCCGCTGAACATCAGGCCTTTCTCGACTGGCTGCTGGAAACGGCACAATCCCATCAGGTGGATGCCATTATTGTGGCGGGTGATATTTTCGATACCGGCTCACCACCAAGCTACGCCCGTGAGCTGTATAACCGTTTTGTCGTTAATTTACAGCAAACCGGCTGTCATCTGGTGGTGCTGGCAGGCAACCACGACTCCGTCGCCACACTCAATGAATCCCGCGATATTCTGGCATTTCTCAACACCACGGTCGTTGCCAGCGCCGGTCATGCGCCGCAGATTCTGCCGCAACGTGACGGCACGCCGGGGGCGATTCTGTGCCCGGTTCCTTTTTTACGTCCACGCGACATCATTACCAGCCAGGCCGGGCTAACCGGGCAAGAAAAACAGCAGCATTTGCTGTCAGCCATCACCGACTATTACCAGCAGCAGTATCAGGATGCCTGCACACTGCGTGGTGATCAGAATCTGCCCATCATCGCGACCGGGCATTTGACCACCGTCGGCGCCAGTAAAAGTGACGCCGTCCGTGACATTTATATCGGTACGCTGGACGCCTTCCCTGCACAAAACTTCCCTCCGGCGGACTACATCGCGCTGGGCCATATTCACCGGGCGCAGGTTATCGGTGGCACGGAGCATATTCGCTACTGCGGCTCGCCGATTGCGCTCAGTTTTGACGAGTGCGGCAAAAGCAAATGCGTGCATCTGGTGAGCTTTGAAGCAGGGAAACTCAACGCCGTCGAGAATCTCACCGTACCGGTCACCCAGCCGCTTGCGGTACTGAAAGGCGATCTCGCCGCCATTACCGCCCAGCTTGAGCAGTGGCGCAACGTACAGCAAGAGCCGCCTGTGTGGCTGGATATTGAAATTACCACCGATGACTATCTGCATGATATGCAGCGTAAAATCCAGGCCTTGACCGAAGATTTACCGGTAGAGGTGTTATTGGTGCGCCGCAGTCGGGAACAGCGCGAACGTATTATGGCCAATGAACGTCGTGAAACATTAAGCGAGCTGAGCGTGGCGGAGGTTTTTGACCGCCGACTGGCGCTGGAAGAACTCGAAGAACCGCAGCGCGAGCGGCTTAATCAGCTGTTTAGCGCAACCGTACAGACGCTTGCCGGGGAGGCTGAAGCATGAAAATTCTCAGCCTGCGCCTGAAAAACCTCAACTCCCTGAAGGGAGAATGGAAAGTCGATTTCACGGCAGAACCTTTTGCCAGCAACGGGCTGTTCGCCATCACCGGGCCCACAGGCGCGGGGAAAACCACCCTGCTGGACGCAATTTGCCTTGCGCTGTACCACGAAACGCCGCGCCTGAATACTGTGTCACAGTCGCAAAACGACCTGATGACCCGCGACACAGCGGAGTGTCTGGCCGAGGTGGAATTTGAGGTGCGGGGCGAAGCCTACCGCGCATTCTGGAGCCAGAACCGGGCACGCAACCAGCCTGAGGGCAACCTGCAAGTCCCGCGCGTAGAGCTGGCCCGCTGCGCCGACGGTAAAATCCTCGCCGATAAAGTCAAAGACAAGCTGGAGATGACCGCCGAGCTTACCGGGCTGGATTACGGTCGTTTTACCCGTTCCATGCTGCTCTCTCAGGGCCAGTTTGCCGCATTTCTCAATGCCAAACCAAAAGAGCGCGCCGAGCTGCTCGAAGAGTTAACCGGTACTGAGATCTACGGTCAAATCTCCGCCATGGTGTTTGAAAAGCACAAATCAGCGCGTACGGAGCTGGAAAAACTGCAGGCCCAGGCCAGCGGCGTGGCGCTGTTAGCGCCAGAGCAGGTGCAATCTCTGACAGAAAGTTTGCAGGTACTTACTGACGAAGAAAAACAATACCTTACCAGCCAACAAACCCAGCAACAGCACCTCAACTGGCTCATTCGGCAAAATGAGCTACAAACGGATATAAACCGCCACCAGCAGGCATTACAGGCAGCGCTTCAGGCGCAAGAAGACGCGCAGCCGCAGTTGGCGGCACTGAGTCTGGCACTGCCGGCCAGGGCGTTACGCCCGCACTGGGAGCGAATTCAGGAACAAACGGCTACTATCGAGCGTACGCGCCAGAAGATTCAGGAAGTGAATGCTCGCTTACAAAGCAGCTTAACGCTGCGCGGGCGTATTCGTCAGCAGGCGCAAATTCAGTCGACCTTGATGCTAGCCGAACAACAGACGTTAACCGACTGGCTTAATGAGCATGATCGCTTCCGCTTATGGAGTAGCGAACTGGCAGGATGGAAAGCGCTGCTGGCTCAACAGTCCGACGCCAGCACCCAGCTACGCCAATGGCAGCAGCTGCGAGAGAACGACACGCGTAAGCTCAATGCACTAACGCTTCCCGCGCTGACCCTTTCGCCGCAGGAGGTAACGGATGCGCTAGCGCAACATGTGCAGCTTCGCCCGTTACGCCAGCGGCTGAGCAATTTACACGGGCAAATCACCCCAAAGCAAAAACAACTGGCACAGTTACGCGCCACGCTTGTACAGCGTCAACAAGAGTTGACCCAGCGCAACGCGGTGCTTGCCGAAAAACGTCAGCGCTATAAAGATAAAAATCAGCAACTTACTGATGTGAGAGTCATTTGCGAGCAAGAAGCCCGCATCAAAGATCTGGAAAGCCAACGGGCATTGTTGCAATCCGGCATGCCTTGCCCGCTATGCGGCTCCACCGCACATCCGGCGATTGAACGCTATCAAACGCTCGAACTGAGCGTGAATCAGACGCGGCGTGAGGCACTGGAAAAAGAGGTCAAAACGCTGGCCGATGAGGGTTCAACGTTACGCGGCCAGCTTGAGGCGATAACCCAGCAACTTCAGCGGGATGAACGCGAAGCACAGACGCTTTCTCAGGAGGAGCAAGCACTTACTCAAGAATGGCTGACCGTTACCGCCAGCCTCAACGTCACGCTGCAACCGCAGGATGACATTGCCCCGTGGCTGGCCGCTCAGGAAGAGTACGAACAACAGCTTCACCAGTTGAGCCTGCGTCATACCTTGCAGGCGCAAATCACCGCGCATACCGAGCAGATTACCCAGCTCCAGTTGCATATTGACCAGCGCCAGGCGACGCTAACCGCCGAGCTTTCCCGTTATGGTCTGGCCCTTCCGCCTGAGGATGACGTCGCCTCATGGCTAAGCGAACGGGCGAACGAAGCACGAATGTGGCAACAGCGTCAGAATGAACTGACCGAGTTACAGGCCCGGATTGCCCAGCTTGCGCCGCTGCTGGAAACGCTGCCTGAAACCGAGGCGCTTTCTGAAAACATTGAGGATTTGTCGCTGGAAAACTGGCGTCAGGTGCACGACGATTGCCTCTCTTTACAGGGACAGTGGCAAACCTTGCAACAGCAGGAGGCGCAGGACGTTCAGCGCGCCGCGGAAATCCAGGCGCAGTTTGATGCCGTATTAAAGGCCAGCATCTTTGCCGATCGCGACGCCTTTATTGCCGCCCTGCTGGACGAAGAGACCTTTAATCGCCTGGAGCAGTTGAAGCAATCACTGGAAGGCCAGCGACAGCAGGCGCAAACGCTGGTTAATCAGGCCCAGCAGGCACTGGCGGCTCATCAACAGCAGCAACCAACAGAAGTGGATCTCACGCTGACGGCGCAGCATCTGCACGACGCGCTGGCGCAGCTCACCCAACTGCTACGCGATAATACTACTCGTCAGGGCGAAATTCGCCAGCAGCTCAAACAAGATGCTGAAAACCGCCAGCAGCAGCAGGCGCTGATGCAGGAGATTGAAAAAGTCGCGCAGCAGGTCGAAGACTGGGGGTATTTGAATGCGCTGATCGGCTCGAAAGAGGGAGATAAGTTCCGCAAATTTGCCCAGGGGCTGACGCTGGATAACCTCGTCTGGCTTGCCAACAACCAGTTAACCCGTCTGCACGGTCGCTATTTGTTGCAGCGCAAGGCCAGCGAAGCGTTAGAGCTGGAAGTGGTTGATACCTGGCAGGCCGATGCCGTACGTGATACGCGTACGCTTTCCGGCGGCGAGAGCTTCCTCGTGAGTCTGGCGCTGGCGCTGGCATTATCTGATCTGGTCAGCCACAAAACGCGGATTGACTCCCTGTTTCTCGACGAAGGTTTCGGCACGCTGGACAGCGAAACGCTGGATACCGCCCTGGACGCGCTGGATGCGCTCAACGCTACCGGTAAAACCATTGGCGTCATCAGCCACGTTGAAGCGATGAAAGAGCGCATTCCGGTACAGATCAAAGTGAAAAAAATCAACGGTCTGGGCTACAGCAAACTCGACAAAATGTTTGCGGTGGAGTAATCGGCCAGCGGATGTGGTGTCACAGGCCGGATAAGCGCTAACGCTATCCGGCACGCTAGGTAGCACAATATTGCATACTCAGGGACGGATATGAAATGGCATTCCACTTCACTTATCCGCAAGCTATCGCTATTGGCGGCGAACATTCGTCGCTATGACGCATATCCTGCGTCTTTCTTGTTGGCAGGTGGTATGAAAAAAGTCATTTTCTCTTTAGCGCTCGGAACATTTGGGCTGGGCATGGCCGAGTTTGGCATCATGGGTGTCCTCACTGAGCTGGCGCGGGACGTGGGAATTTCCATTCCTGCCGCTGGCCATATGATTTCGTTTTACGCCTTTGGCGTAGTGCTGGGCGCGCCCATTATTGCGATCTTTTCCAATCGCTTTTCGCTCAAACATATTTTGCTGTTTCTGGTCACCCTGTGCGTGATTGGCAACGCCATCTTAACCCTCTCTTCCTCGTATTTTATGCTGGCGGTGGGCAGGCTGGTTTCCGGCTTCCCTCATGGCGCATTTTTCGGCGTGGGCGCGATTATCCTGTCGAAGCTGGCCCGTCCGGGAAAAGTCACTGCCGCCGTCGCGGGCATGATTTCGGGGATGACCGTTGCCAATCTGGTTGGCATTCCCGTCGGCACCTGGCTGAGCCAGGAATTTAGCTGGCGCTACACGTTTCTGCTGATAGCCGTCTTTAATATCGCCGTAATAGTCTCGGTCGCTTTTTGGATCCCCAACATTAGCGATGAGGCAAAAGGGAAACTGCGCGAACAATTTCACTTTTTGAAAAGCCCCGCCCCGTGGTTCATTTTTTCCGCCACGATGTTTGGGAACGCCGGGGTTTTCGCCTGGTTCAGCTACGTCAAACCGTACATGATGTATATCTCCGGCTTCTCCGAGGCGCTAATGACCTTCATCATGATGCTGGTGGGATTGGGAATGGTGTTGGGAAATCTGCTAAGCGGTAGGCTGTCAGGCCGTTATACGCCGCTGCGAATTGCGGTAATAACCGACTTCGTCATTGTGCTGGCTCTGCTGCTGCTTTTTGCCTTTGGCGGCATCAAAGCCGCGTCGCTGACCTTCGCTTTCATTTGCTGCGCGGGTCTGTTTGCTCTGTCGGCGCCGTTGCAAATTTTGCTGCTGCAAAATGCTAAAGGGGGAGAACTACTGGGCGCGGCTGGCGGGCAAATTGCCTTCAATCTCGGCAGCGCGATTGGCGCGTACTGCGGTGGCATGATGTTGACGCTGGGATTTACCTACAACTACGTGACGCTGCCGGCTGCACTGCTGTCGTTTTCTGCGATGTCCTCGCTGCTGCTCTATGGTCGCCTGAAGCGCGGCGTGCAACAACAGGTTGCACCCGCGACATAACAACCGTTTATACGTGCGGCCACAGCCAGGCCGCACCGCGCACGCCGCTGGAGTCACCGTGCAACGCCTGGCGTAGAGGCGTTTCACACTCGCCGCCAAAAACAAATTGCTGCATCAACGTCGGAACGTTTTGATACAGTCGATCGACATTGCTCATTCCGCCACCCAGCACAATGACGTCCGGATCGAGAATATTCACCACATGTGCCAGTGATTTCGCCAGACGAAGCTCATAGCGGCTCAACGCTTGCTCCGCAAGAGTATCCTGCGCATTAACAAGGCTGATAATTTCACTGCCTTTGAGCGGCTTACCGCTCAGGCGCTGGTAGTCGGTGGCAAAACCGGTCCCGGAAATGAAGGTTTCAATGCAGCCTTGCTTGCCGCAATAACAAGGGACTTCCTGCCGATAACGCAGCTCATCTTCGTCCATCCACGGCAGCGGATTATGCCCCCACTCCCCTGCGGTACCGTTACCGCCGGTGTGTGCCCGACCATTCAGCGCCACGCCTGCGCCACATCCGGTGCCTATAATCACCGCAAACACGGTTTGCGCCCCCGCCGCCGCACCATCCACCGCTTCAGAAACCGCCAGACAGTTGGCATCATTTGCCAACCGCACTTCGCGATTCAGACGCGCACTCAGGTCTTTGTCAAAAGGTTGCCCGTTAAGCCAGGTCGAGTTGGCATTCTTTACCACCCCGGTGTAGGGCGAGATTGAACCGGGAATGCCCATTCCAACGGTTCCCGTCTGCCCGGTGGCGTTTTCCGCCATCTCCACCAGCATGGCGATGGTTTCTATCGTTTGCCGATAATCATCACGCGGCGTGGGCAGGCGATGGCGAAAAAGCTGTTCGCCCGCATCGCCAAGCGCAATAACTTCCGTTTTCGTACCGCCCAAATCGATACCTATACGCACTGTTTGCTCCTCTTCCCGATTAACAATGCAAGCATAGCGACAATTCGCTATCATGCCCGCTGGATTTAACGACAAGGCCGTGGAAATTATCATGCTGTGGTTCAAAAATTTAATGGTTTACCGTCTTAGCCGCGATGTTTCTTTGCGTGCCGAAGAGATGGAAAAACAGCTGGCATCAATGACGTTCACCCCTTGCGGTAGCCAGGATATGGCAAAAATGGGCTGGGTTCCGCCGATGGGATCGCACAGCGATGCATTAACGCATACCGCCAATGGCCAAATTATTATCTGCGCCCGCAAAGAAGAAAAAATTCTGCCGTCGCCGGTTATCAAACAGGCGCTGGAAGCCAAAATATTCAAACTGGAAGCTGAGCAAGGTCGCAAACTCAAGAAGACCGAAAAAGACTCACTGAAAGATGAAGTTCTGCACTCATTGCTGCCGCGCGCCTTTAGCCGCTTCAGCCAGACAATGATGTGGATCGACACCGTCAACGATCTGATCATGGTCGACTGTGCAAGCGCGAAAAAAGCGGAAGATACGCTGGCGCTGCTGCGTAAAAGCCTCGGTTCGCTGCCGGTCGTTCCGCTGACGATGGAAAACCTTATTGAGCTGACGCTGACCGAATGGGTTCGCTCCGGCACAACAGCACAAGGATTCCAGTTACTGGATGAAGCTGAACTGAAAGCGATCCTTGAAGACGGCGGTGTGATCCGCGCGAAAAAGCAGGATCTGGTCTGCGACGAAATCGCCGTGCATATTGAGGCGGGCAAACTGGTCACCAAGTTGGCCCTCGACTGGCAGCAGCGTATTCAGTTCGTTATGTGTGACGACGGCTCCATTAAGCGTCTGAAGTTCAGCGACGAGCTGCGCGATCAGAACGAAGATATCGACCGTGAAGATTATGCTCAGCGTTTTGATGCCGATTTCATCCTGATGACAGGTGAACTGGCGGCGCTGATTAAAAGTCTGGTGGAAGGATTAGGCGGCGAAGCGCAACGTTAGCCCTGTTTAGCGAATGGCGACACAATATCGCCATTCGTCATTTTTACGCTTACAAATAGCGGCAAAGATAGGATGTTGGCTCTGCTACCTGCAGATGAAACTCACTGTTGCCCGGTACGTTAAACACGTCGCCTGCGGCATATACTTTCCACTCGGTTTCCCCCGGCAGCAGCACGTTCAGTGCGCCACTAACCACCGTCATCTCTTCAGGCGCCGCAGTACCAAAGGTATATTCACCTTCAGCCATCACGCCTACACTGGCGCGGCCAGTACTGCTGCTGGTAAAACCAATCGATTTTACTTTGCCGGAAAAGTATTCATTACTTTGAAGCATACAACTGGCCCTATCTCGTGATTAAGTTAGGAACCAATATAGGGGGCTGACGTTCCACCTGTCACGCAAAATTACGCCAGCAATTCCGAAGCTAGTCGGGCAATCAACACATTGGACAGCAAAACCGGGACATCCAGCGACTTTTGCAGTAAATCACGATGGCGTTGATGAAAACCCAGGCAGTCCAGCATGAGAACATCAGCGCCTTGCTCAAGGAGATATTTCCCGGCATCAATCAGCTGTTGTTCAGAACCTTCTACTGGATTCGCTACGGCATACACTGGCGGCGTTTGTAACACCTGCCACTTTTGTGTCTGGGCTTTGAGCAATTCAGCAACAGGTACTATGACCCCAACCTGATGCCCTTCGACAATCGAAGCCACTAACGGGGGAATAATGCGTATGGGTTCCAACAAGATGCTATTGCGGGCGGTCAGACGGGTGATTGAAGCGGTACTCATCAGCAGGATCACGTCAAAGCCCTGATTATCCAGCACCTCCACGATACTTTGTAGCGAGCGTTCTACCTTCAGGCGCGAGACATGTGCAAGCTGATGGTCGCTAAGCAGCGTTAATAACAGCTCATCACCGGGTGAAGCTCCGTACTCAGCCATCACATCTTCTCGCTGCATCTGCCCCAGCAGACTGTGGTGAGTAATGTGCTGTTCATCAATATATTCCGTCAGGAGCGGTAACACCTCACACATCGGCACAACGCCAATCGTGAGGATAGCCAACGACGTACTCATTTGTTGCTCCACCGTTTTCTTACTTTGCCGTGAAATCCCGGACACGTGCCGGACGCTAACCTGTGCTACAAATGCTCAAAAGCGTAGCAGTAGATCGGCGGTGCATTGTGTAAAGATTCCAGATCATTCCAGTACTGGATTGTTATTGTTTAATTTTCAATTTTTACTGTATACAGCGAAATTTAAAAAAATGTGATGCACGCCCGGACTGGCACTTTTAAGACTCGTGCCAGGGCGGTCTTCATATCAGGTTTTATCGGGGTCTTCGTAGCGTTTTTTAGCATCCATCGCTTCCTGAGCCGAAGGATGCTCACTGATCAACGAATTCGGTTTAGGGTGATCGGCACGAAGTTGATACCAGGTTACCGTCTGGCCTGGCGTCCCTTTTTCAACCGTAACAATGGTCGCTTGACGTGGGTAAGGTGGTTGTGTCGGCATAGTTCTTCCTTTTCACTGGATGAACATTAAGTATAGACACCGCCCTGCAACCGTGGCGCTGCCTGCGCCAGTCTCCCAAGAATGTCTTCCACCACCTGCGCAGGCGCATTGGTGGCATCAACGATATAGTGCGCGGCTTCGCGATACAAAACATCTCGCTGGGCGAGCACTTCCTGCACTTCTTCAGTCAACGGCTTGCCGGTTAAGGTAGGTCGTAATCCTTCTTCAGGCGTGGCCTCCAGACGATCAACCAGTACCGATACTGGTGCGCTTAAATAGATAACCACGCCGTGGCTGCGCATGTAGTGGCGGTTAAATTCGGTAAGAATGATACCGCCGCCAGTCGCAACAACCGTTGCTGGTGCTGTGACAGCCTGCAGAGCGGTCGTTTCCTGGGCACGAAACCCTTCCCACCCTTCTCTTTCGACGATTTCCGCCACGGTCATTTGCACGTGCGATTGCAACCAGCGATCGGTATCAACGAACTGGAAATCAATAGCCTTTGCCAGCGCCATACCGGTTGTCGTCTTACCACACCCCCGGGGGCCAACAAGAAAAAGAGGTTGCGTCATCACAGAATTTCCCCAGAGAGCCGCCAACAAGCGGGATCTGATGCGGTTAAAAATATAATCATATCATCAAACTAGTACATCGCCAAAATCGTAAAGAAAAAATTACAGAAAGAATGGCGAGATGAGTTAACCCCTACTATAACAAGAATTCACAATGAATAAAGTGTAAACAATAAATTACACATACTATTTTCTACGCTGAACTTCCAGCCACCACTTATCCAGTTCAGCCGCAAAATGCTGTCTGTCGCGGGACGAAAGGCTGTCCGGCCCCCCGGTCTGAATACCGCTGGCGCGTAGCGTATCCATAAAATCACGCATCATCAGACGCTCGCGGATCGTGGCTTCGGTATAACGTTCGCCACGCGGGTTAAGCGCCGCCGCACCTTTTTCAATCACTTCAGCCGCCAGCGGAATATCTGCCGTTATCACTAAATCGCCGGCGCTACACTGACGCACAATCTCGTTATCAGCCACGTCAAAGCCCGCAGGCACACGTAATGTGCTGATGAAACGCGAAGGCGGGACGCGCAGGCTTTGGTTGGCCACCAAAACAAGCGGCATTTGCATGCGCTCAGAAGCGCGGTACAAAATGTCTTTAATCACATTCGGACACGCATCGGCATCCACCCATATTGTCATAACTTCTCCTCACTGGTGTGCTGCCGCACATTGTCGCGTGCTTTTACTTTCAGGCAAAGTGCTGTTTCTCCTTCTGAACATATTCATTCCGCGCTAAGCTTAGCTTTCCCAGATTTACCCTAAATAATTCAAGTTACTTAAACTAATTAGGGTATAAAACAATGAATATCATCCATAGGGAGTGACAAGATGGACAAGAAAATTGGTTTTATCGGCTGCGGTAATATGGGCAAAGCCATTCTTGGCGGCATGATCGCCAGCGGTCAGGTTCTCCCCGGACAAATCTGGGTCTATACCCCTTCCCCCGATAAGGTCGCCGCGCTACACGACCAGTACGGCATTAATGCGGCGCAGTCTGCACAAGAAGTCGCGCAGATCGCTGATATTGTTTTTGGGGCCGTAAAGCCAGGCATTATGATTAAGGTGCTGAGCGAAATTACCTCCAGCCTGAACAAAGACTCCCTGGTCGTCTCAATTGCCGCAGGCGTCACCCTCGATCAGCTTGCCCGCGCGCTGGGTCACGATCGTAAAATCATTCGCGCAATGCCAAACACGCCGTCGCTGGTGAACGCCGGAATGACCTCCGTCACGCCAAACGCCTTAGTCACGCCGGAAGATACGGCTGACGTGCTGAATATCTTCCGCTGCTTTGGCGAAGCTGAAGTCATTGCGGAGGCAATGATTCATCCGGTCGTTGGTGTCAGCGGTTCAGCACCGGCCTATGTATTTATGTTTATCGAAGCAATGGCAGATGCCGCCGTTCAGGGGGGGATGCCCCGCGCGCAGGCTTATAAATTTGCGGCACAAGCGGTAATGGGTTCGGCGAAGATGGTGCTGGAAACGGGTAAACATCCTGGCGAATTAAAGGATATGGTGTGCTCACCAGGTGGAACCACCATTGAGGCGGTACGCGTCCTGGAAGACCGCGGTTTCCGTTCATCAGTAATTGAAGCGATGATTAAGTGCATGGAGCAATCGGAAAAACTCAGCCGCTCCTGAGTTAACACCGCCGGACGTCATGCCGCCGCTTCAGTGCGGTTACGTCCGGAATTCTTTGCTTTATAGAGCGCCATATCTGCTGATTTTAACCATTCTCTATAGTGTTCAGTTTCAGATGTCAGCGGCGCAACGCCCACGCTAATGCGCAGGTCAACCTGCGGCGCGCAAGATAAACGCAGTTGGGTAAGCCGTTCGTGAACACGAGACATCGCTGCAATCGCGCTGCTCGCCGACGTGCCACACATGATTACCGCAAACTCATCACCGCCAAAACGCCCAATCACATCGCTACCGCGTAAGGTCATCTGTAACTGGCGGGTCAGTGCAACAATGGCCTGATCCCCTACATCATGGCCCCAGGTATCATTGATACTCTTAAAATGGTCGATATCGATGATAAGAAGCGTGGCATCACGCTGATGGCGGCGGCAATTATCAAATTCATTACGCAGCAACAGCTCCCAATGACGTCGGTTATACACACCGGTCATCCCATCTCGCGTACTCATAACCTGTAAGCGACGTTTATGTTCTGCCAGCCGGATGAGCGTCTTATAACTCACCCAGGCAAACAGCAACGGGTAAACCACTAACACTGGCAGTGACAGCAGCACGCTCAGCTGCGTACTGCTAAAAGCCACGGGGATATCCGTTAACTGTAACGTCACCAGGCAGGAAACCACCATCAACACGGCGCCTGCGATGAAGACTCGCATACCTCCTGCGCCCATCAGGTTGATACAGATAATCATCAACAGCGCCGTGGATGGCAGCAAGTTTATCCCCATAATCCCCATCCACATCCCGGCGAGGATGGCATCGGCTTTTAAGTTGGTATATTCGCTATGCAGTGGATCGACAGCTTTACTTGCCAATTGCCATGCCAGATGTGGCCAGACAAATGCCCATCCCACCAGCAAAAGCCACCAGCCTCCGGTTATTGGCTGAGAAACTAATACCGACGCGATAGGGAAAAACATTCCCCCCAATCCCACTGCTCGCGGCAGCCTGATTCGTCGGGCAAATCGCAGACCGGAACGTTGGTGGTCATTTTGATGAAGCAATATAAATGCTTCATTTGAGACGACCTTCTTTTGATAAAAATTTTCATCATTCATCGTATTTGGGAATATTCTGAAACAAATTTCCCAAATTATAGGAAGGGGTCTGGCGGCGGAAGTATGATATTTCGGGTGAGCGATTTTATCTGCTCACCCGGAAGTGCTAAGCAGATTTTTTCAGGCAAGCACTCATAAACTTATTACGATCATCGCCTTTCAGAGACTGTTCTGTAGCCTTGACGTTGCATTCACGCATTTTCTGCTGCTGCGGCGTCAGACTCTTTTCCTCAGGCCCAGATTTACTGTTTTTCAGGCAATCACTCATATACGTCTTACGCGCATCCCCTTTTAAGGTTTGCGCCGTTGCCTGCTGATTGCAGGTGGTCATACGTTGTTGTTGCGGGGTTAATGTCTTCTCGGCAGCACCGACGGTAGTTAAAAAAATAAGACCAAAAAGCAACGTCATTAATAATGTAATTTTCATAGCTCCATCCTTTTCTGAACGACGACACACAGGTAAGTTTGGCTGCTAACGATAAAAATACCACCCGACGGCAAAAGTATTGCCGCCGGGCGTCGGGTTATTTCAGTCCTAACGCCGCTTTCATGGTGTAGAACAGGTCGGTTTGATCGGTCAGGCCAACCACATTCGCCGCATGAGGGCCATAGGCTGCAATACGCAGTTGGCTGCCGGTGTGCTCCTGGGACTCTTCTTCAGAGTTGCCATAGCTAATGACCATCACCGCGCCATCTTTGGTGTTCAGCGCTTGCGTTAAACCGGGTGCTTTAGTATCCGGCGCAACTATCTGGCTGGCATGCGCGTGGTCAGCGGTTACCACGACCAGGGTGTTGCCATCTTTCTTCGCAAAAGCAAGCGCACGCTGCACCGCTTCATCCAGATCGACAGTTTCACCAATTTGTCCACACGGGTTAGCGGCGTGATCTTGTTTGTCGATTGACGCGCCTTCCACTTGCAGGAAGAAGCCTTTCTCATTTTTGCTTAACAGCTCAATCGCTTTATCCGTCATCTGTGCCAGAGTCGGCACGCTGTCGCTACGTTTTGGATTTGGCGTGCAGGTCACTACCGGCTTATCCAGATTTCCGTGATAAGACGCTTTCGGGCCTTCCCAACGCACTGGCATATTACCGTCAGAGAACAGACCCAACAGCGGTTTATCCTGATTCGCTTCGGTAATCGCCGCCAGCGTCGCGGTATCACTCACCATCTGGTAACCACGGGCCTGTGCTTGTTCACGCAGCGTTTTACCCTGCCACTCACCTGCCGTAGCGGTTTCAGTAAAAGTCTTTGCCCCGCCACCTAACGTAACATCCGCACGGGCATTCAATAATTGTTCGGTAATCGACCCTTTACCGCCTTTTTCCAGCGCGTTCGTCGGGCATTTTTCAGCCGTCACGCTCGGGCCATAGCATTTACGCGAAGTGACATGGGCAACCAGCGCGGCCGGCGTGGCATCCTGCAATTCAGCCGTGGAAACGTTGCCTGTCGCCAGACCCGCCGCTTTGGCCATTTCCAGAATAGTAGCGTGATCTTTCTCATGAATATCAACGCCCAGAGCACCATTGTAAGTTTTAACACCGGTCGTCCACGCCGTCGCCGATGCTGCAGAATCTGTCACATAATCGGGCTTGCCGGTTTTCTTATCCAACGCATAATGTGTATATTGTCCGGTCAACGGTAAAGCATCAATACCTTTAAAAAAGCCGCCCGCGCCTTCAGCATAATTTCGCGCTGCCGTTATTTCGGAATCACCCATCCCATCGCCAATCAGTAAAATAATATTTTTGGCCGGTTTGTCGTTCAGGGATTCGCGCAGAGCCGCGGTTTGGTCGGCAGACAATCGGCGAGCGCCACCCGGCGTGGAGATATCACCTTGAGCGGCACGATTATCCAAAACCGCTACAGTAGATGTTTCTGCATTAATAACCGGGGTAAACAGCAAAGGTAACAGGGCAATAGCGAGTGCGCTTTGTTTCACTTTATATTCTCCATGTATAAATACGGTAAAATTAAAACAAAGCGACTATAAGTATTTGATGTGACACTTTTATGATAATTTGTGGGTGCCCCGCCACAGATGGTTCAAAACGCTTTTGGTACGATCTCGCAAGCGTTATGTATGTTCGTCAGAAACGCGGGCATGCGGTTTACATCAGCCAGCGCCCCCTCAATTTGACGAATAAATATTTGCCGATCGTTCCACGCCATATTGCGCAGCATTTCGATGATTACCCGCTCTAACGTTTCGACCTGTACCGCCAGATCTTGCGACTCTTCTTCTTTTTGCGCGAGTTTAAGTAACAACTCAGTGACGAGGTTTTTCATTTGCCTATTCCCTTAACAAAATATGGGTCACGTTATCATTAAGGCTCACGACTGCCTAGAGGATGAAAGTTGTATTTTTATAAGTAATAAAACGATTTGCGAAAACAATCACAACACAAAATAAGGCTAAATGCGTCTTGACGCAGAATGATTCAATATAAAAAGGTAAGAAAATTAATAATCACACAAATATATAATACACAATTATAGATTAACAACGCTGACAGGCAGCGTTGTTAATCAGGAACTCAACGCCCCCCGCGCCGACGTCGCAACGCAATAGCCAATTGCCAGATATTGATAAGCACAATGCTTGCTGTAGCAATGAACACCCAACGGAACCCCGCCATTGCCGAAACCGTCGCCCCCATTAATGGCCCGGCGACGTTGCCGAGATACATAAATGACTGGTTATAACCAAAGATGCGCCCGGTTATCTGGTCGCTGGAGTATTTCACTAACAGCGTCTGCACCGCCGGCAACATCGCACCGTCGGCAAAGCCAAGCAGAAAACGGAGAACTCCCAACTGCAACGGCGTGGTGACCCACGACATAGCGAAAAACAGCACCACCGCGAAGATTAACGTCGCCATTAAAATCCGCTCAGTACCAATACGGTCGCCTAATTTACCAAGTCGAGGCGCGGAAATCAGAGCAGAAATGCCCGGTACAGAGGCTATCAGCCCGCTGAGAAAGGCAATATTCGAACTATCTGGGACCATTGATTTAATAAACAGCGCCAGAATTGGCCCAATTGAACCGTTACACAGTTGAATCACCATGGTGGTAAAAAACAGGCTGATCACCAGCGCCGGATGTGAAAGCGAGGCAAATACGGCCTTCCCACTCAGACGTTCACTTTTTTTAATCGTCGGACGAACGCCCTCTTTGATCAAAAACAGTGTGACCAGAAAACTCACCACCAGCAAAGCGGCGGTAATACAGAATACCGCCCGTAAGCCAACGTGATCGGCAATAAAGCCCCCCATTAACGGTCCACCAATGACACCGCTGATTTGCGCCGTCGACAGCGTACTCAGCGCCCAGCCGCTGCGTTCACGCGGAACCTGTGACGCGACCAGCGCCATCGCATTAGGAATATAACCGGAGGTTAACCCCATCACCCCGCGCAGCAGAAAAAGCTGCCAGACGTTAGTAGCAAATGCCTGTAGCAAAATCGCAATGGCCATACCCAGTGAGGCCCGCAGCAGCATTAGCTTGCGTCCTTTGCGGTCGGCTAAACTGCCCCACATTGGAGAGACAATAGCTGAAATCAGGAAGGTGACGCTGAACGTTAATCCGGACCACATTGAGAGCGCTTCATGCGAGGTCACGCCCAGTTGGGAGATATAGAGTGGTAAAAAAGGCAAGATTTGGCTAATCGCCAGTCCGGTAAAAAAGCACCCGAACCAAACGGAAATAAGGTTAACTCTCCAGGATTCCATAAGGACTCATAACGATAAGTAGCTGAAAACTGCGAGCAGCTTAACAAATTACTTAGCTGAATAAGGGTCCACTGGTGCGATAAATCACAGTTTAGTATTTTATCTTCCCGCTCATCATATTTGTGATACAGCTCACATCAAACCCATAATATAAGCAGGGGATTATGCTTCGCGTGCGGGCCGCTTGTTTGTTGTGTTCTATTCCCCTGTCGTCAGCCAAAACAATCTGCCAGAAGCCGAGGAAACCTGCGTTTTGTCGTGGTAATGTATGTGCTTTGCATTCATGGAATGGGTTTTTAAGATGGCAAAGTTGCGGGTAGGAATCGTATTTGGTGGTAAATCAGCGGAACATGAAGTGTCATTGCAATCGGCAAAAAATATTGTCGATGCCATCGACAAGACTCGCTTTGACGTTGTGCTGTTAGGTATTGATAAACAAGGGCAATGGCACGTCAGCGATGCCAGTAATTATCTGCTCAATTCAGACGACCCGGCGCATATTGCATTGCGACCTTCTGAGACCAGCCTGGCGCAGGTACCGGGTAAACAAGCGCACCAGTTGATCGATGCACAAAACGGTCAACCGCTGCCGACGGTCGATGTTATTTTCCCGATCGTACATGGCACTCTGGGTGAAGATGGCTCTCTGCAGGGCATGCTGCGCGTGGCAAACCTACCGTTCGTAGGTTCTGATGTGCTGGGTTCTGCGGCCTGTATGGATAAAGACGTGACCAAACGTCTGCTGCGTGATGCCGGATTAAACATCGCGCCATTTATTACGCTCACTCGCGCCAATCGCAACAGCATCAGCTTTAGCGAAGTGGAATCCCGCCTGGGTCTGCCGTTGTTTGTAAAACCGGCCAACCAGGGATCGTCCGTTGGCGTCAGCAAAGTAACCAGCGAAGCCCAATACGATCAGGCCGTCGCGCTGGCATTTGAATTCGATCATAAAGTCGTGGTGGAGCAAGGGATCAAAGGCCGCGAGATCGAATGTGCTGTACTGGGCAACGATCATCCGCAGGCCAGTACTTGTGGAGAGATTGTGCTGAACAGCGATTTTTACGCTTACGACACTAAATACATTGACGATAACGGTGCCACAGTTGTCGTTCCGGCAGCAATTGCACCAGAGATTAACGACAAGATCCGCGAAATCGCCATTCAGGCCTACCAGACACTGGGCTGTGCCGGCATGGCGCGCGTGGACGTTTTCTTAACTGCTGAAAACAACGTTGTGATCAATGAGATCAACACGCTGCCAGGCTTTACCAACATCAGTATGTATCCGAAACTGTGGCAGGCGAGCGGTTTAGGCTATACCGATTTGATCACTCGCCTGATCGAACTGGCGCTGGAACGCCATGCTGCGGATAGCGCGCTGAAAACCAGTATGTAAACCCGCCAGGATGCCTGATATAGCTATTGGGCATCCTTTACTTCATCATCTTCAACGCGGCGACGGATGATTAATCCGGCCAGCCAAAAGCTAATCACCCAGGTCACCAGCCCCACCGCATAGGTTTGCCACCCCTGCGCTTCAAAACCGAGTAAGCCCACCACGCCGTTGAGAATAAAGATAAGCCCAATAGCGAAGGCATAATAGTGCCAGTCTCGGCGGATTTTAACAGGCAGGTTCATAACGGCTCCGGTGGATATACAACATGAAAACGCATCCTCGCACATTTCCTCATACACGTCTGTGGCCTGTGCGGAATTTCTGAAATGTAAATTAATTTCACTTAAAGTTGCGTAATTGTGATGTTAAGCAAAAAACCGAAATCCAGGAATAATCTCTACCTGAAATTACCATCATTCTGATATTGACATTGCCGATCACCTGTCAGACTCACTTTCAGTTACAGGCATTACGTCAAAAAAAGCAGGTTATTTCCGGAGGTCTTTATGGCTGATTTTACGCTCTCAAAATCCCTGTTTAAGGGCAAGCATCGGGATCCCTCCTCCCTGCCCGGCAACATTGCGTATGCCGTATTTGTGCTATTTTGCTTCTGGGCAGGCGCGCAGATTTTAAATCTGTTGGCCCACGCTCCCGGCATCTATGAGCAGTTGATGCAGTTACAAATGCAAGAGACAGGGCGCCCACGAGTTGAAATCGGCCTGGGCGTCGGAACCCTTTTTGGACTGGTCCCTTTTCTCGCCGGAAGCCTGATTCTTGGCGCCATCGCGGCATTCGCGCGCTGGCGCCGCCGTCATCATAACGATGACTGACCCATACATTTCGCCCGACGATCGTCCACGCGTTTAGCAAACCACGCGGTAGTCAGATTACGTGTGATCTTCGGGCTTTCAAGTTGAATGCCAGGGAGCATTTCACGGGGAAGCGTTTTCCCGGCCTTCGCTTCCGCCAGCTTATAAACCTTCTCGTACAGCGCAGTCTCTTCAAAGGCCAGGCTGTCGCCTTTTTGCAGCTGACGGCGGATCTCACTCTCGCTCATGTCCAGCTTCCCGGCCAGTTTACGTACCGCCAGCTCCGTTTTGCCCGGCTCGCTGCTGCCATAGAGAATTAAATCACCGTCCATCGCCAGCTTCACGCCGCTGGCTTTACTGACCGCATTCTGGAAAGCTGCATTGCGGCTGGCATACCACCCGGCATTGAAATCGGCGAAGCGGAAAATTGGCGCACTGTAATTCGCCGGGTAGTTAAGCAGATGATACGTACCGAACCACAGCCCACCGCGGCGGCTAAATACTTCCTGGCGCACGGTTCCCGCCATTTTCCACGGGTAGCCGCTGGCATGCTGCTCAGCAAAGGCGATGCTAACCTGCATCGGCCCACCGGTATGCACCGGATTAAGCGAACCAAATAACGTCTGCCCCATCGGTACCATGTTGATAAAATCATCAAAGATCGCGCTAAGCTGTTTTTCGGTTTTCACCGTATCCAGCCGCTCGCTGTAGCTTTTCCCCGTTGGCGAGTTAATCTTCAGCGCGGTATGCACCACAAATAGCGGGATGTGCATACGCTCGGCACGACGATCGATCTCTTTCCAGGCGATTTTACTTAAGTTCGGCACGGCTGGATCCGCCTGGTAATTTGACTCCTGTTGCGCGACCGCCAGCACCGAACAGATATTTTCAACCGTCGGCGCCAGCTTCTGGCTTTCAAAAGTCTTTGCCAAATCCTGCGCCCATGCGTCCCGGTCTTTCACGCTGGCGGGCATTTTCTGGCGCACCACGCTCGCCACATCGACGGCTTTCTCCCCCTTTTTTAGCGGCTGCGCGGGTTGGCTACTACATCCCACCAGCACCAGTGCTGCCAGACCAGACAAGGGGTAAAGACGGGAAACCGTCGACATAACATCTCCTTATTATTAACTCAGCGTATGGGTAACTTCCTGAATATCCTGACCATCAAGCTCTCGTTCAAAGCTGCGCAGACGCTTATAAATAGACATCAGTTCCACTAACGTTGTCCAGGAGTTAATCAGATACTGGAACGAGCCGCGCACCTGGCCAAACACGTTGGTGATTTGCGTCATCAGGCCGAGCGTAATCGTACCGGCAACAATCGACGGAAACAGCAGGAACAAGCCGAAAACGTTATCAACCTGCAGGTAAAGAATACGGGCGATATTGAAGTACATATAGTGAAAATAGAGACGGAAGTAATTTTGGCGTACCGCATGAAACAGTTCACGCACCGTCGGTGGCGTCGCACGGTTGCCATCATCTTCGCCATAGACCAGTTCTTTACGATAGGCCGCTTCCACGCGCTGGTTTTTAAACTCCAGCCCAGGAAGTTTTATCCCGACCACGGCCAGCAAACCGGTTCCCATCAGCGACCAGACAATCGCGGCAATCACCAGGCCATAAGGCACATGTCCAACAATCGGCAGGTCAGGAACATGGGCAGAGAGCGTAACCAGTACAGGCAGGAAGGCAATCAGCGTCATAATCGCGTTGATAAAGCTGACGCCCATATCTTCCAGCGTAGAAGCAAAACGCATGGTGTCTTCCTGCACACGCTGCGCTGCGCCTTCGATATGACGCAAATGCTGCCAGTGCGCCATATAGTGTTCGTTCATCGCGGTACGCCAGCGGAACACGTAGTGGCTGACGAAGAAGTTGTTCATCACGCCAATGACCACGGCTATCAGCGCAATGCCGAGAAAAATGCCAACTTCATGATAGAACTGCTCAATCTTCACCTTGTGTGGTGCGCTGAGCGCAGTTTGAATTAGGTCATAAAATGGCGCGTACCAGGCGTTGACAGCGACGCCGACTTCAACCAGAAACCAGGTCACAAAAATAATCAGCGATGTGCCCAGAATAGACCAGTACTGCCAGCGGTGTGGGCTGTAGAGAAACCAGAACAGCGCGAACACCCCGACACAAAGAATGTAGTACGCATAAAAAATCAGATAATCCAACGACCAGAAACGCGCTGCGCTAATAGGTACGTCTCCCGACGCGCCGGTAATATGTGCAACCCAGGCTCCCCCACCTGCTTGCCAGAATACAACGGCGACTAGTGCCCAAATAAATGCCGAAATAAAGAACGGCCCCGGCTTTGGGAAAAAAGACTTAAACATAGTGCTCTCCTGCTAACTTCTTATCGTTATGACGACTGCTGTGCATTTGCCACCGTGGAGTGCGGAGGCCAGACGGCTTACGCCCAAAAACACAAGCTGAAACCGACAATTGTGACCAAAACCGAGGCACTTAGTTCGCACCTCGGTTATGAAGAATTGTTTCTGTGGTTTTCACACTCGACAACGTTCCAGTATGTGCAGATTATCACAGCGTGAGATCACAAAAGCGAACATCCGCAATCCAGGAAACTCCTACGTTTACTCATCGTTACGTTTTTCCCACTATCATTGGTTGATAAGCGCTTTGCAATACGCCGATGAGTAGTATAAATACGCATACGCACGACATCCTTTTTCACTTTCTCTAACTCATGGACACCACCGTTGAAACGTAGTCTGCTTTTTTCTGCCGCGCTGTGTGCGGCGTCATTGACATCAGTCCAGGCGGCACAGCCTATAACCGATCCGGTTTTCGCCTCCGATATCGTCGATCGTTATGCCGACCATATATTTTACGGCAGTGGTGCTACGGGGATGGCGCTCGTGGTGATTGATGGTAATCAGCGCGTATTTCGCAGCTTTGGCGAAACGCGTCCCGGTAACAACGTCCATCCACAGCTTGATTCCGTGATTCGAATTGCCTCAATCACTAAATTAATGACCAGCGAAATGCTGGTGAAATTGCTCGATCAGGGCACGGTCAAACTCAACGATCCATTGAGTAAATATGCACCTCCAGGTGCACGCGTGCCGACTTATCAGGGCACGCCGATTACGCTGGTGAATCTGGCGACGCATACCAGCGCGCTGCCGCGCGAGCAGCCTGGCGGCGCGGCAAAGCGCCCGGTGTTTGTCTGGCCAACCCGCGAGCAGCGCTGGAGCTATCTCTCTACTGCCACGTTGAAAGCCGCACCGGGTTCACAGGCATCTTATTCCAACCTGGCGTTTGACCTGCTGGCCGATGCGCTGGGAGCGGCCTCTGGTAAGCCTTATCCGCAGCTGTTTGAAGAAAAAATCACCCGTCCGCTGGGGATGAAAGACACCACCTTTACCCCGTCCCCCGATCAATGCCGACGCCTGATGGTCGCGGAAAAAGGCGCCAGCCCCTGTAACAATACGCTGGCGGCAATGGGCAGCGGCGGTGTCTATTCTACGCCCGGCGATATGATGCGCTGGATGCAGCAGTATCTCTCTTCTGACTTTTATCATCGTAGCCAGCAGGCCGACCGGATGCAGACGCTGATTTATCAGCGTACGCAGTTAACTAAAGTGGTGGGAATGGATGTTCCAGGCAGAGCCGATGCGCTTGGTTTGGGCTGGGTCTACATGGCGCCGAAGAATGGCCGACCGGGAATTATTCAAAAAACCGGCGGCGGTGGTGGTTTCATCACCTATATGGCGATGATCCCACAACAAAACGTCGGGGCGTTTATCGTGGTGACCCGTTCTCCGCTAACCCGTTTTACCAATATGAGTGACGGTATCAACGATCTGGTTGCAGAGTTGAGCGGGAACAAACCGCAGGTTATTCCCGCATCCTGAGTTAATACTCAAAAGGCAAACGGTTAATGCTCACCAGTTTGCCTTTATTCATTTCAATGTAACCACCTTTACGCAAAGCCGCGAGAACCTCAGCGACAACCGAGCGGGAAATTCGCGTGCGTTGGTGAATATAGTTCATGACGCCGATACGCGAACGCAGTACGTCGTCCCATTTCATCATGGATATCAGCGTCGCGCGAATCTGATCGTAGGAGTTATTGCCGATCAACTGCAGATCTCGCAATTCAAGCATGGAATTTTGCCATGCCAACCAACAAAAAGCTTCACGCCAAAGCTGGCACTCTTCAATTATATTAATTGTTTGTGAGGCAGGTAGATGGTATCCCGTACAATCGCTTTCCGTGATTAATCTGTATTGTATATCTGTTTTCATCACGCCATCTGAAAGCCCCATAATAAATGGCGCCTGTGCAATACCGACCAGCACATTCTCCCCTCGCCTCAGGGAAATTACACCATTTAAAATGATAAAGGTATCGTCACTGTTTATATCACTGGAATAAATTATTTCTTTATCGTTATCACACTCAAAGTGTTTGCCATATTTCGACAAACATTTATCAAGCTTACCAAATTCCACAAGCGGTTTATTTGCAGACAACATCTGAGCATTCCTTGCAATAAATGCCCGTCAAATCCGTGACGGGCATTTTTCTGAGTTAGATTATCTTTTCTTTAACAACGAGAGATGTCTTACCAAGTATATTTAACGCCAACATTTGCAGACCAGTCTTGATCTACATCACCACCACCGAGGTAGTTAGCATCGGTGTAGGCGCTGAAGTTTTTGGTAAAGCTGAACTGAGTACCCAATCCAACACGTACCGCAGAACCTTCTACACCGTTGTCGATAGAATCGCCGTTTACGTCAGAATCGTTGTTAGAGTCGTCGTAAACGTAGGCCAGTTTGAAGTACGGGGTCAGCGCCTGATCTTCGCTGTAGGCGAAGGTATAACCTGCATCTACACCGAGTTCATAGCGCATGCTGTCATAAGACTGACCGTCAACTTTCATGTCGTTGCTCAGCTTATAATCATCACCAGACTGGAACAGACCGGATACGCTGCCGTATGGCGTTACGTAGCCTGCGTCACCCAGCTTCAGGTCATAACCCAGTTTCAAGCCAAAGCCCCAGGCATCAGAAGAGGTGCTGCCATCAACATACTGACCATTGCTCATGTTAGCAGACAGATCGTTGTTAAAGTGGGAGTAGCTTAAGTTACCGTCAACAAAGATGTTGTTGTCAAAGCGAGCAGAAGAGTAGATGTAGGCAGTCTGGCTATCCTGATCCACCTGACCGGTACGGTCGCTCATATCACCTTTCGCGAAGCCTGCTGCAGCACCGACAATCCACTTAGCGTTGTTACCATCAATTTTGGAATCAACACCAACCATGATGCCGTTAACATCCTGATCGTAGTTAATGGTGCCGTTATCTGCATCGAAGCTACCACCGAAGTAGCTTACCCATGCACCACCGTTATCAACCAGACCATGACGTGCGTTAGTCAGACGAGTACCAACGGTGTCTTGTTCCAGGTTCCAGATATTGGTGTTAGCAGACGGGATGCTCAGCGCCATGTTCGCGTAGTCTGTCAGTTCCATCTGCTGCAGAACAACGGTGTTACCCTGCTGCTGTGCCTGATAGGTGTAAGCACCGAGGTCAGCTTTGTTGGCTGCAGAGAAGGTCGCGTTGCTGTTCTTGTCGTTAACGTAGATCAGCTCGTTACCTTTGTAATCAGCAACAGAGCCTGCGCCGGTCGCGTTGTCGATACGCACTTTATAGTTACCGGTTGCTGCCGCGACATGGTCACCGTAGTTATCAACTTCAGACTGATCGCCTGAGGTGTCGGAATCGCCGTTACCGTTGATAGTCAGATGACCATCAGAGTTCATCGCGATCACGCCATAACCGTAGTTAGCCTGGGTCGTATCGTTGGTACGATCGTTGGTCAGGTCAGCATTCAGTACATAGTTAGTGCTGTTGATGTCGAAAACACCCGCATTAACATGGTTGTAAGCGTCGGTGTAGCTGGTCAGATTCAGCGTATCAACCTGCAGTGCATCACCTGTGCTGTTACCCACATCCAGAACACCGTTGTTGGTAACGTTGATGGTGTTGGCATACAGTGCAGCACTTCCTACACTCCAGCCAGCAGCAACATCATCAGCAATTGTGACGGTACTGTTATCAATAGACAGGGTATCAGTCGCAACATGACCATCTTCGTTGATGTTCAGTGCAGAACCACCGGTCAGGCCAATAGTGTCGGAGATCAGGGTAGAATCACCCACGTTGACGACGGAACCGCTGTTGATGCTCAGGGTATCAATCAGAGACGTTTTGGTGGTATCCCACTGTGAAGCGCCGTTCAGCGTGACGTTGAACAGACCGCTCTGGTAAACAGCGTTGCCAACCACATGACCATTTTCGTCATAAGAGGTCGTGTCGCTATCAATACCGTAGGTTGAATTTGGCCACAGGCTGTTGGCAGCGATGTCGATCAGCGTTGCAGTGGCTTCAGTACCTGCAGCATAGCTATCGTAAACGCCGTCACCATCAACATCAACCTGATGTACGGACATGGCCGCGCCAACCCACTTACTGCCGTTGTTCAGAGTCAGATCCAGACGGTCAGTACCATCCCATCCGTTGGTATCCAGATCGGCATCGGTATCACGGTAAGTATCTGCGCCGTTCGGGAAGAAGTTCTCGTCAAAGTTGCTGGAGAACAGCACATCGCCCATCAGCGTAGCGTTATCAAACGTGGCAGTGGTCTGCATCGCGTTATCAGCATTCGGATGAGCAATAACCGCTAATGCGACATCATTAGCGTTCCAGCCGTTACCGTTGTAGTCGCTCGCATTGCTGGTGTTGCCAAACCAACCGGAGGTACCTTCATCAGACCATGAGCCAGAGGTCAAGGTAGAATCGGTAACAACAATGGTGTTGTTAAACACTTCGCCGCTATTTACGCCAGTGCTGACGGTATTATCGTCAATATCTTCCCACTCATAACCCTGAGTCAGCGTAATACCCGCAACGTGAGAGTTGTTGGAGATAGACAGATCAACTTCTTGATCCAGCGTGATAGCCGTCCCCAGGTTATAAACGTCGACAACGTGCGTGTCAGCCGCGTCATTATACGTACCGTTGTAGGTATAATGTTCGTAGTTGTCATCAATCGTTGAGTTGATAACGTTCATCGCCAGGCGATCGTAGTAGTAGTCGGTACCTGTACGGTTAGAACAATCCGTGGTCATACATTCGGATGTCACCATACCATGAATGGTACTGTTTTTAATCGTCAGGCTGTTGTTATTGGTGTTAGTAGACAGCCCATCATCCAGATAATAAGTAGAAATAACGCCGTTGACAGTAGCGTTATTGATTACCGGATAAATATCACCGTTATAAATACTATCGGTGTCGTAATTGTTCCACCCGACATATCCATCGTAATAGACGCCATCAGCATAAGATACATCATTATAATGGGTAAACGTTGTGTAGGCGGTCCCAGAGATATCAGTAGAAGCATTCGCCTGAGAAGTGATTGCCAAAGTGCAGGCTAATGCTAATTGTGATACTACAAGTTTCTTTTTCCAAATGTGCATTTGTCATCCCTCCTCAGGGACGTAATATAGTTGATCCATCAATTATCAATGCAAAGAAAACATTTTATGTTTCGCAGGGACGATTATGCGGTTTCATTAAGGAAAGGTTCAATTATTCTTTGCCCGTTGTCCGAAACCGGACAACGTAATAAATTCAAGCCACGCCATTTAAGAAATATAAAAACCAATAGTTTCAATCAATTAAAAGAGAGCCAACATTCAAAGCATATAATTCACTAATGAATCAGAACGCAAACAAATAAATAGACAATAAATAAACACAATCTATACACCACGCTATAAAAGCAAACGCATAGATATTTAAAATAATAAAAAAACAATAAACAAAATAATGAATATGAATAAATTGCTATGCTTGTGAATAAATTGCGCTAATGATTCATCCCTTCGTTACAGGAAATCCAGATATAACGCCAACTTTCGTAAACCACACGCCCTCAGGTTCGGGTATACTACGGCCTTCGATTCCACAAACATCAGGCATACCATGACAGACCTAATCCAACGCCCTCGCCGCCTGCGCAAATCTCCCGCGCTGCGCGCTATGTTTGAAGAGACAACACTCAGCTTAAATGACCTGGTGTTGCCGATCTTTGTTGAAGAAGAACTCGACGATTACAAAGCTATCGACGCCATGCCAGGCGTGATGCGTATTCCAGAGAAGCACCTGGCGCGCGAAATTGAACGCATTGCTAATGCTGGCATCCGCTCGGTGATGACTTTCGGCATTTCCCACCATACGGATGACACCGGTAGCGATGCCTGGAAAGAAGACGGCCTGGTGGCGCGCATGTCGCGTATCTGCAAACAGACCGTGCCGGAAATGATCGTCATGTCCGACACCTGCTTCTGCGAATACACCTCACACGGCCACTGCGGCGTGTTATGCGATCACGGCGTGGATAACGATTTAACCCTTACCAACCTCGGCAAGCAAGCGGTGGTTGCCGCCGCAGCGGGTGCGGACTTCATCGCGCCTTCCGCCGCAATGGATGGTCAGGTACAGGCGATTCGCCAGGCGCTGGACGCCGCGGGCTTCACCGATACCGCTATCATGTCCTACTCCACTAAGTTTGCCTCATCTTTTTACGGCCCATTCCGTGAAGCCGCGGGCACCGCGCTGAAAGGCGATCGTAAAACCTATCAGATGAACCCGATGAACCGTCGGGAAGCGATTCGCGAATCGCTGCTGGATGAAGCCCAAGGCGCAGACTGCCTGATGGTCAAACCGGCTGGCGCGTACCTCGATATTCTGCGCGATATCCGCGAACGCACCGAGCTGCCGATTGGCGCTTATCAGGTCAGCGGTGAATACGCGATGATCAAATTCGCGGCGCTGGCGGGGGCTATAGATGAAGAGAAAGTGGTGCTGGAAAGCTTAGGGTCGATCAAACGCGCTGGCGCGGATCTGATCTTCAGCTACTTCGCACTGGATCTGGCTGAGAAAAAAATTCTGCGTTAATAACGCCTAACCGGGCCTACAGATCGTAGGCCCGGCAAGTGAAGCGTCTCCGGTAATCATCACGCCCGATAAAATGGCTTATCTCCCAGAATCGTTGCCCGATGCATAATGCGCCGCTGCGGCAGATAATCCGCATTCGCATAATGCTGCGTCACGCGATTATCCCAAATCGCCACATCGTTGGGCTGCCAGCGCCAGCGCACCTGAAACTCCGGTTTGGTGATATGCGCGAACAAAAAGCTCAGTAACGCCTCGCTCTCTTTTTCCGTGACATCGACAATTCGTGTGGTAAATCCTTCATTCACGAACAGCGCCTGCTTCCCGCTCACCGGATGCGTGCGTACCACTGGATGCAGCAACGGTGGATGTTTAGCGACGGCCTCCAGCCAGCGCAGGTGCTCCTCTGGGGTCTTGCGATATTTATATTCCTGAAATGATTTACGGAAATCATGCTCTGCCCGCAGGCCACTCAGCAACTGACGGAACGGCTCAGACAATGCTTCATAAGCGGCAATCCCACTAGTCCACAAGGTGTCGCCCCCGGTTGATGGCAGCTCTTTCGCCGCTAAAATCGCCCCGGCAGGCGGCGTGTCGATAAAGGTGACATCGGTGTGCCAGTTGTCGTTATCCGGCGGATTATCGTTATGGGTATCCAGCACGATAATTTCTTCTACTCCTTCGGCATGCGGATAGACCGGGTGAATATGCAGATCGCCAAAACGCAGCGCCAGCGCCCGCTGTTGTTGCGGCGTAATCACCTGCTCGCGCAGAAACACCACCTGGTGGCGCAATACCGCGTGATAAAGCTGTTCAAACTGATTATCGCTCAGCGGACGCGCCAAATCCGCGCCGGAAATTTGTGCGCCAATATACGGCCCCAGCGGGGTTATGCTCAGACGTTCACTCATTGTACTTCTCCATGCCAGGGCGTCAGGCGGCGCTGAAGCGCGCGCAGACCCAGTTCTAAAATAAACGCGATAACGGCAATCACCGCGATCCCCGCCAGCACTACATCCGTTGCCAGAAACTCACCGGCAGACTGGACCATAAATCCTAAGCCTCGCGTGGCGGCAATCAGCTCTGCCGCCACCAGCGTCGACCAGCCCACCCCAAGTCCGATACGTAATCCGGTGAGGATCTCAGGTAATGCCCCCGGCAAAATAACAAACCACAGCACCTGCGCACGGCTGGCTCCCAGCGATTGCGCGGCGCGCACTCTCACCTGCTGCGCACTTTTCACTCCCGCCAGCGCCGACATCGCTACAGGGGCGAAAATCGCCAGATAGATAAGCAAGATCTTGGAGGTTTCGCCAATGCCAAACCAAATGACCATCAGCGGCAGATAGGCCAGGGGCGGAACCGGACGATACAGCTCAATGATCGGATCGAGAATGCCGCGCATCGTCGGACTCAGCCCCATAGCGATTCCAACCGGAACGCCCAGCAGCACCGCCGCCAGCAGCGCGATAACAATACGTGTCAGACTCGCCGCCAGATGCTGCCACAGGGTGGCATCCATAAATCCCTGCGGACCGGCAATAACGATCAGCTTTTGTAAAACCTGTCCCGGTGGCGGTAAAAACAGCGAACTGACTAACTGCAGCGCCGCCACCGTCCACCACAACGCCAAAATGACGGCCAACGTACCAAGGCTTAAGGTAATCTGCCGCGAGAACGGCCAGCGCCAGTTGAGCGCGCGCTGGCGACGGGGTTTATCATTAATCACCACGCTCATGAAAATGCCTCCCGTTGCTCAAAGACTCGACCTAACACGTACTCGCGCATGGCGATAAACTGCGGATCGGACTTAATGCTGCGACTCGACTCTCCAGCCACAAAGCGACGGGCGAAATTCAGCGGCAGACGCTCCAGTACCCGGCCTGGGCCTGGCGACAGCAATACCAGCTCTGTCGCCATAAACACTGCTTCTTCAATATCGTGCGTAATCAACAGCACCTGTTTGCCAGTCTCATGCCACAGCTTCAGCAGCAGGGTTTGCATCTGCTCACGAGTAAAGGCGTCGAGCGCGCCAAAAGGTTCATCCAGCAACAACAACTGAGGATTGGCCGCCAGCGCCCGCGCAATGCCGACGCGCTGCCGCTGTCCGCCGGAAAGCTGCCAGATAAAGCGTTTGCCCGCGTCCTCCAGCCCGACTTTCTGCAACATCTCCAGGGCAATACGCTGACGCTGTGGTTTATCCACCCCCGCCAGCTGCAGACCAAAAGCCACGTTGTCCTGCACGTTACGCCAGGGCAGCAGACCTTCATTCTGGAATACGACCCCGCGATCTGCCCCCGGACCGTCAACCCTGTTACCCGCCAGCGTGATGCTGCCATGCTGATACGGCACAAATCCGGCAATCAGATTTAACAATGTGGTTTTCCCGCAACCGGAAGGTCCGAGTACCACCAGCAGCTCACCGCTATCGAGCGTCAGGTTGATATCCTCCAGCGCCGGTTTTCCACCGTAGCTGGCGGCAAGATGAGAGATTTGCAGCATCAGCGCCTCCTTATTTATTGCACGAAGCGATCGGTCACGTACTGGCTGTAATCCGTCGCGACAGCGGGGACTTTGCCCTGCTCTTTGAGGAACTGCGCGGTGTCGATAATGGCTTTGTTCACCGGTCCGGTCAGTTCGGCAGTCTGCTGTTGCGGCGTCAGGTAAGTGTTACCTTTCACCAGTCCCGGCACATCCGCTTCCGGCACGCCGCTTAAACGCGACAATTTGCTGATATTCTCAGGCTGCTTCAGCCACTCATCGGGATTAGCGATATAAGGTTGCTGCGCATCGATAGCGCTTTTGGCAAAGGCTTTCACCACCTCAGGATGCTTCTCGGCAAAATCTTTGCGTACCACCCACACGTCCAGCGTCGGTGCGCCCCACTCACCAACCTGCGATGAGTCGGTTAACACCTTGCCGTCTTTTTCCAGCGCATTGACCGCAGGAGCCCAGACGTACGCGCCGTCAATGTCCCCGCGCTGCCATGCGGCAATAATCGCAGGTGGTTGCAGGTTCACAATCTCCACCTGACCGGGTTTAATCCCCCAGTGTTTCAACGCCGCCAGCAGGCTGTAATGGGTGGTGGAGATAAACGGCACCGCAATGCGTTTGCCAATCAAATCTTCCGGTTTACTGATGTTTTTCTTCACCACTAGTGCCTCGGAGTTACCAAGCTTTGACGCCAGCAGAAAAACTTCAATGGGTACTTGCTGACTGGCGGCGACCGCCAGCGGGCTGGAGCCAAGATTACCGATCTGCACGTCGCCGGAGGCTAGCGCCCGGACGATGCTCGCGCCGCTGTCGAATTTGCGCCAGTCAACGGTAGCGCCGCTCTCTTTGGCAAAAGTATTATCCGCCTGCGCCACTTTGGCGGGTTCGGCGGAGGTCTGATAAGCGACGGTGACGTTCACCGCCTGCGCCTGAAATGCGATGAATGCCAGTGCACCGAGAAGTGCGTTACGCGATGAAATAGCCATGATTGTCTGCTCCCCTGTCTTGTTATGGAGGCAGTATTTCGTTGCGGCACAATTTGATAAAGGAATTAAAAATTCTGGCTAAGAACAAAGCGTTTTTAGAAAAAAAGCGGCAATAGTTAGCGATTTTGCTCATTACAGATGGAATTCGTAGGCCTGATAAGCGCAGCGCCATCAGGCACTGTTGCCGGATGGCGGCGCAAGCGCCTTATCCGGCCTACAACACCCGGCAAATTATTGCGATTTTGTTACATTCGTTACATAACTACACTTGGATGATTGCCAGCGCGGCGCTGACCGGCATCATAGACGCCATTATCAGGCAAGAGAGTAAAATCATGATTCATGTTGTGCTGGTGGATGACCATGTGGTGGTGCGTTCCGGCTTTGCGCAATTACTCAGTCTCGAAGACGATCTCAACGTTACCGGTCAGTACAGCAGCGCAGCGGAGGCCTGGCCTGCACTTCTGCATGATGACGTCAACGTTGCGGTGATGGATATCGCCATGCCGGATGAAAATGGTCTGAGCCTGTTAAAACGACTGCGGGCACAGAAGCCCGGTTTTCGCGCCATCATTCTCAGCATCTATGACTCACCCACGTTTGTGCAAAGTGCGCTGGATGCCGGCGCCAGTGGCTACCTGACCAAACGCTGCGGACCAGAGGAGCTGGTGCAGGCGGTACGATCGGTCGGTATGGGCGGGCATTACCTGTGCGCCGATGCGCTGCGGGCGCTACGCGGCGGCGAACAGCCCGCGCAGGTACTGGAAGTACTGACCCCACGCGAGCGCGAAGTGTTTGAGCTGTTGGTCAAAGGCGACAGCGTAAAAGAGATCGCCTTCAAGCTCGACCTCAGCCACAAGACGGTACACGTTCATCGGGCGAACGTGCTGGGCAAACTGCAATGCCACAGCACCATCGATCTGGTGCATTTTGCCCTCGACCACCAGCTATTAACGGGGCATTAATGTCGCGTAGCCTTCGGCATTGGGTTATTTCTCTGTTTATTCTGCTGGCCTGGGGATCGGGCTGGTTGATGCTGTGGACGCTGGGGTTTTACCTGACCCACAACGGCCAGCAGGCGGCGCTGTTCCTGCCACACGGCGTCTATCTCGCGCTGCTCATCCTGCTTTCTCGCCGTTACTGGCCCGCGCTGGTATTGCCGCCGGTGCTGATGTTGTTCTGGCTGCACAGTGAGCAATTATTGAATGGCTATATCCTGCTGGCTGCGCCGTTAATTAGCCTGATTCCGGCGAGCATCGGCCAGTCATACTGGCACCGTTTCCCCCTTTACTGGCAGCGCTTAACGCTGCTGCTGGCCGCGGTGACGCTCACCTCATTGCTCAATACCGCCCTGCTTTCACCGTTTATCCAAAGTCCGGCAACGTTAATTGGCCTGGCGTCGTTTACCGGCGGCGTGCTGCTGACGCCGTTTGTCTATCTGATCTATGAATTTTTGCGCCAGCAGCACCGCTATCATTTGCTCGGGCTGGATACCACCAATCCCCCGCTGCGCACCTCGCTTATCATCTGGTGCAGCCTGTTTTTTATTATTGGCATCGGCACCCAGATGGTGTTGTCGCCGGAGATCGAGCGCCTGTTGCTGATCGTGGTGTTTTTACCGAACGTGGTGATGGCGTGGAAATTTGGCTGGCAGGGCGGCGTGTTGTCCGGATTGCTCGGCAGTATGATGATCACCATCGCCCGGCAAATCGGCGTCGGGTTCAGTAATTTACTGGAGCTGGAGATTTTCCTCGCCACCCAGGCGCTGCTCGGCATAGGGCTGGGGATCGCCATCAGCCGCCAGCAGCATCTGGCGCAAAACCTGCACCATTATCGCCAGCGTCTGGAAACTGAACTGGCGGCGCGTCGCACGCTGACCGAACAGCTGATCCGCACCGAAGAAAACACGCGCAAAAGCCTGGCGCGGGAACTGCACGACGAAATTGGTCAGAACATCACCGCCATTCAAATTCAATCACAACTGGTCAAACGCGCACCGGGTCGCGAGCAAACGCTTGAAGCGGCAAATCAGATCAACGACCTGGCCCGGCGTATTCACCACTCCACCCGCCAGCTGCTGCGCCAGCTGCGTCCACCCGCGCTCGATGAACTGTCTTTTAAAGATGCACTACATCATCTGGTGAATGAATTTGCTTTTGCTGAACGGGGCATTCGCTGTCGCTTTGATTATCAGCTAGAGAATACGCCAGAAAACGAAACGGTGCGCTTCACGCTGTATCGCCTGTTGCAGGAGTTACTCAATAACGTCTGTAAACATGCCGATGCCAGCGATGTGTCGATTACGCTGCGCCAGCAGGAACATAGCTTGTTTCTGGACGTCGCTGACAATGGCGTGGGTATTCTGCCAGAAAAAATTCCCGGTTTCGGTATCCAGGGAATGCGTGAGCGGGTCAGCGCCCTTGGCGGTGAACTGACGCTCGAATCAAGCAACGGCACACGGGTAATTGTTAACCTGCCCACAAATTTGCAACAAATCAGCCGCTAACCAGGAAAAAGTCTTAGCCACTCTGGACTTTCTCTCATCCTCTTTTGCTTTCACTTTCCTATAGTCAGCACAAACGGAGACAGCCATGCATACACGCTCAGCCAGCGAAACAGATCAACAATACCGGGCGCTACGCCCCCGACTGCTGATGTGTATGGTCATTGGCTATGCCGCGTTTTATCTGACGCGCAAAAGCGTTAACTACGTCCTCCCGGCGCTACAAACGGACCTCGGTCTGGATAAAGGCGATATCGGCCTGCTGGGGTCGCTGTTTTACCTGACCTATGGCCTGTCGAAATTTACCGCCGGACTGTGGCACGACAGCCACGGACAACGCGCATTTATGGGCATTGGCCTTTTCGCCACCGGTGTTTTGAATGTGCTGTTCGCCTTTGGTGAATCGCTGACGCTGCTGCTGGTGGTCTGGACGCTGAACGGGTTTTTCCAGGGTTGGGGCTGGCCGCCCTGCGCCCGACTACTGACCCACTGGTACTCGCGCAACGAACGCGGATTCTGGTGGGGCTGCTGGAATATGTCGATCAACATTGGTGGGGCAGTTATCCCGCTGATTAGCGCCTTTGCCGCCCACTGGTGGGGCTGGCAGGCAGCGATGCTGGCACCGGGGATTATCAGCATGGCGTTAGGCATTTGGCTCACTCTGCAACTGAAAGGCACGCCCCGGGAAGAGGGATTACCGACGGTTGGGGAATGGCGGCATGACCCGCTGGAGCTGCGTCAGGAACAGCAAAGTCCGCCGATGGGGCTGTGGCAAATGTTACGTACCACCATGCTGAAAAACCCGATGATCTGGCTGCTCGGCGTGTCGTATGTATTGGTCTATTTGATCCGCATTGCGCTCAACGACTGGGGCAACATCTGGCTGACGGAAAGCCACGGCGTGAATCTGCTCAGCGCCAATGCCACGGTGATGCTGTTTGAAGTTGGCGGTTTGCTGGGGGCGCTGTTTGCCGGATGGGGATCGGATCTGCTGTTCAGCGGTCAGCGTGCGCCGATGATTTTGCTGTTCACGCTGGGGCTGATGGTCTCCGTCGCCGCGCTGTGGCTGGCGCCGGTGCACCACTACGCGCTACTGGCAATGTGTTTCTTTACGGTGGGCTTTTTTGTGTTTGGCCCACAGATGCTGATTGGCCTCGCGGCAGTGGAGTGCGGACACAAAGCGGCAGCAGGTTCAATTACCGGTTTTCTCGGGCTGTTCGCCTATCTGGGGGCCGCGCTGGCGGGTTGGCCGCTGTCGCTGGTCATAGAACACTACGGCTGGTCGGGAATGTTCAGTTTGCTCTCGGTCGCCGCTGTCTTTATGGGTTTATTGCTGATGCCACTGCTCATTGCAGGCATTACCCCTTCTCTCAGTCAAAGGATAAAACAATGAAACTGACGCTTACCTCTACACTAATTGCCTCCGCTCTGACGCTGGCAGCCTTCAGCAATGCAGCTCAGGCGCAGGGCCGTCTGGTGGTGTATTGCAGCGCCACTAACGAGATGTGCGAAACCGAAACCAAAGCCTTCGGTGAAAAATATGATGTGAAAACCTCATTCATTCGCAACGGCTCGGGCAGTACGCTGGCGAAAGTGGATGCCGAGAAGAAAAATCCGCAGGCGGATGTCTGGTACGGCGGTACGCTGGATCCGCAGTCCCAGGCCGGGGAAATGGGCCTGCTGCAGCCGTATAAATCACCCAATCTCGAACAGATCATGGAGAAATTCCGCGATCCCGCGAAGGTGAAAGGCAATCTCTCCTCGGCGGTTTACGTCGGTATTCTGGGCTTTGGCGTCAATACCCAGCGCCTGAAAGAGAAAAACCTGCCGGTGCCAAAATGCTGGAAGGATCTGACCAAACCGGAATACAAAGGTGAAATCCAGATTGCTGACCCGCAAAGCTCCGGTACCGCCTATACCGCGCTGGCGACTTTTGCCCAGCTGTGGGGTGAAGATCAGGCCTTTGACTACCTGAAACAGCTCAACGCCAACGTCTCTCAATACACTAAATCAGGCATTGCCCCAGCGCGTAACGCCGCCCGTGGCGAAACGGCGATTGGCATTGGCTTCCTGCACGACTACTCGCTGGAAAAAGAACAGGGCGCACCGCTGGAGCTAATTTCACCGTGCGAAGGTACTGGCTATGAGATCGGCGGCGTTAGCATTCTGAAAGGCGCGCGCAACCTCGATAACGCCAAACTGTTCGTTGACTGGGTACTGTCAAAAGATGCCCAGGAACTGGCGTGGAAGAAAGGTAAGTCCTATCAGATCCTGACCAACACCACCGCCGAGACGTCTCCTAACTCGCTGAAGCTCGACGACCTGAAACTTATCAATTACGACATGGATAAGTACGGCTCGACCGACGTGCGTAAAGCGTTGATCAATAAGTGGGTCAGCGAAGTGAAGATGGGTAAATAAGCCTACATCGGCGATCATTTGCCGGGTGCGGCGTTAATACCGCATCCGGCCTGGAATACCGGAACCGCTATGTCACACACACTTGCACTCCATCCCGTGAAAAAACGGGATGCGATATTTCTTTGGGTTTTGCTTGGCTGGCTGGCGTTTGCCCTGTTGCCAAGCTGGAGCCTGGACTACGGTCTGCTGGAGTCGACAGGCGAGGAAATACTCGCCGCCTACGGCTGGTCACAGTTCAATATCAGTTGGTTATGGTATCTGCTGCCGAGCCTGCTACTGGTGCGTCCGTTCCATGAGGCCAGGCGCGAACAGCGCGGCCGCCATTATCTTGATGCGGGCTGGGCTTTTTTCTGTATGGCGTTTATCGTCGCCAGCGCGACTCTTGAGGGGCGCGGCTTAGGCTATGCCACCATTGTGTTGTTTGTGGCACTTGGCGCGATCATGACCCTGGCGCTCACCCGTCTGGAATGGCTGGGCGGCGACCGTTTCGTCATCGGTTCGCTCACCGCGATTGTCGCGCTAATCGGTATTTTTATCGTCTGGCCGAGTATCGCTATTTTTATTCCGATGTTCACCAACGACGCCGGGGAATTTGCCCCGCTGGCGTTTATGAATGTGCTGTCGCAGGCACATATCATTCAGGTGATCCTCAACTCGATTATGCTGTCGATTGCCGTCGGCGTCGGCTGTACCTTCTTTGGTCTGGTACTGGCTATCTATACTACCCGGATCGCCAGACGCAGCGCCATAATCGGACGTATCTTCTCGATTTTGCCGATCGTCACCCCGCCGTTTGTCGTGGGTTTAGGCGTCACGCTGATGATGGGACGCTCCGGCTACATCACCGAATTTATGGTCGAATGGTTTGGCTTAACCAACACCAACTGGCTGTACGGTTTTACCGGCATCTGGCTGGCGCAGGTGCTGGCCTTCACTCCGATGGCGTTTATGATCCTCGACGGAGCAATCAAAACCATTCATCCGTCGCTGGAAGAAGCATCATACACCCTGCGTGCCAGCCGCTGGCAGACCTTTAACGGCGTGTTTGTCCCGCTGCTGAAACCAGCGCTGGCGAACGCCTTTTTGATTGTGGTTGTGCAGTCGCTGGCTGACTTTAGTAACCCGCTGGTGCTCGGCGGTAACTTCGACGTGCTGGCAACGCAAATCTACTTCTACATCACCGGTTCGCAGCTCGACTACCAGGCCGCCAGTACGCTGGGTGCCTTCCTGCTGCTGTTCTCACTGCTGGTGTTCTGCGTGCAATATATGTGGATTGGTAAACGCTCATACGTCACCGTTTCCGGTAAATCCTACCGGGGCGACGTGCAGCCGTTACCTGTGACGCTGGTATGGAGCGTGGTCGCGCTGCTGGCGGTGTGGATTGCCTTTAACGCCCTGTTGTACGGCAGCATTTTCTACGGCAGTTTCACCGTTAACTGGGGCGTGGACTACACCCTGACGTTAGCGAACTTTACCAAACTGTTCGGTCAGGGGATGAGCGACGGCGCATGGCCTTCACTGCTCGACACCCTGCTCTACGCCGGTATTGCCGCGCCGATCACCGCCATCTTCGGTCTGCTGATCGCCTGGGTAGTCGTGCGCCAACAGTTTAAGGGCAAGAAGACCATCGAGTTCACCACCATGCTGTGCTTTGCCGTTCCAGGCACCGTCGCGGGCGTATCGTACATTCTGGCCTTTAACAGCGCCCCGGTGTACCTCACTGGTACGGCGGCGATTGTCATTATCTCGATGGTAATGCGTAACGTCCCGGTCGGCATTCGCGCGGGTATCGCGGGCTTAGGCCAGATCGATAAATCACTGGATGAAGCCTCGCTCAGCCTGCGCGCCGGTTCGCTGCGTACCATTACGCATATCCTGCTGCCGCTGCTACGCCCGGCGATCCTTTCGGCGCTGATTTACAGCTTTGTGCGCGCCATTACCACCGTCAGCGCCATTGTGTTCCTCGTCACGCCGGATACCCGCGTGGCCACGGCCTACATCCTGAACCGCGTGGAAGATGGCGAATACGGTGTGGCGATTGCCTACGGTTCCATTCTGATCGTGGTGATGCTGGCGATTATTTTCATCTTTGACTGGCTGATCGGTGAATCACGTACCTCCCGTTCAAAAGCCAAAAACCAGGCGTAATGGAGCGCACTATGACTCAGAAAAATTTCGTTGAACTGCGCAACGTCACCAAACGATTTGGCAGTAATACGGTAATCGACAATATCAACCTCACCATCCCACAGGGGCAAATGGTGACGCTGCTCGGCCCGTCCGGTTGTGGCAAAACCACCATTTTGCGCCTGGTCGCCGGGCTGGAAAAACCGAGCGAAGGGCAGATTTTCATTGATGGCGAAGACGTCACCCATCGCTCAATTCAGCAGCGTGATATCTGTATGGTGTTTCAGTCCTATGCCCTGTTCCCGCATATGTCGCTGGGAGAGAACGTTGGTTACGGCCTGAAGATGCTCGGCGTATCCCGCGCTGAGGTGAAAACCCGTGTCAAAGAGGCACTGGCGATGGTCGATCTGGAAGGATTCGAAGAGCGCTATGTTGATCAGATCTCCGGCGGTCAGCAGCAGCGCGTAGCGCTGGCCCGCGCGTTGATCCTCAAGCCGAAAGTGCTGCTGTTTGATGAGCCGTTGAGTAACCTCGACGCCAACCTGCGTCGCAGCATGCGCGACAAGATCCGCGAACTGCAAAAGCAGTTTGATATCACCTCGCTGTACGTCACCCACGATCAGAGCGAAGCCTTTGCGGTTTCCGATACCGTGCTGGTGATGAACAAGGGGCACATCATGCAGATCGGTTCACCGCAGGATCTTTACCGCCAGCCCGCCTCGCGCTTTATGGCAAGTTTTATGGGTGACGCCAACCTGTTCCCGGCCACCTTCGGTGACCAATACGTTGATATCTACGGCTACCACCTGCCGCGCCCGCTGCACTTTGATACGCAAGGCGAAGGCATGGTCGGCGTGCGCCCGGAAGCGATCACGCTTAGCGATCGCGGCGAAGAGAGTCAGCGCTGCGTGATCCGCCACGTGGCCTATATGGGCCCCCAGTATGAAGTCACGGTGGAATGGCACGGGCAGGAGATCTTATTGCAGGTCAACGCTACGCGTTTACAGCCGGACGTAGGCGAGCAGTATTATCTCGAAATCCATCCGTACGGCATGTTTGTTCTGGCGGATGCGGCATAACGTTTTGTGGCTTTGTAGGCCGGATAAGGCGCTTGTGCCACCATCCGGCAATGCCTGATGCGCTGCGCTTATCGGGCCTACATTGAACGAAGTAGGCCCGATAAACTCTCAGCTTCGCGCTTTTAGCGCGGCAATATCTTTCGGCGTGGTGCGACAGCACCCGCCAATCAACCGTGCGCCAGCGGCCTGCCACTGCGGCAGATAATCCGCCAGATGCGCACAATGCCCACCGTGATGATGCCAGGTTTTGCTCACGGCATCATACTGCTCGCCCGAGTTCGGATACACTACCAGCGGCAGCGCCGTTAAACTGTGTAAATGCTGCAACGCAGCGGTGGTGTTTTCCAGCGCAATGCAGTTAATACCTAGCGCCACCACCTGCGGATAATCCGCCAGCAACGCAACCACGTCACGCAGCGGCGTGCCGTCGCTCAGGTGCTCGCTGTCACGCAGGGTAAATGAGAACCACGCCCGCGCACGCGGATATGCGGTCAATAACTCAGCCAGCGCGCTAATTTCGGCAAAATTTGGCAAGGTTTCACAGGCTAACAGATCGGCCCCGGCATCCAGCAAGGCTTCCACGCGCGGGCGGTGAAACGCCTGAAACTCTTCAGCGCTACGTTGGTAATCACCACGGTATTCAGAACCATCCGCCAGATACGCGCCGTAAGGCCCGACCGATCCTGCTACCAGCAGCGTGCCCGCCTGCGGGTTCTCTGCCAGATACGCTTCACGGGCTTTACGCGCCAGCTCCACGCTTTTGCCAATCAGCGCTTTCGACTGCGCTTCATCCAGATCTCGCGCGGCAAAGCCCGCCGGCGTAGCCTGATAGCTAGCGGTGATCGCGCATTGCGCCCCCGCCCGGTAGTAATCGAGATGGACTTCGCGGATAAGCTCCGGATTTTCGACCAGCACTTTGGCTGACCACAGGCTATCGGCTAAGTTACAGCCACGCGCTTCCAGCTCCGTCGCCATCGCACCATCGAGCAGCAGGAAATCCTGTTTATCGAGGATGGCGCTTAACGGATTATTCTGCGACATGTTCGGGCTCCTGTTTGGCTTTACGCGGTTGAGTAAGGAAATAAGCACCATAACACACTGCCACAAACGGTAACCCGCACCACAGCGCAATTCTCTGCGCTGGATCGAATGCCAGCCCGACACAAGCCACCAGACACAGCACAAATCCCAGTACCGGCACCAGCGGATACCACGGCGCGCGATAATGCAATTCACTCAATGCCTTACCCTGCTGCAGATGACGGCGGCGAAAGACGAAGTGTGAAGCACAAATGCTCAGCCACACCGCCACCACCGCAAATCCGGAGATTGCCGACAGCGCGACAAATACCGTATCCGGGGCCACCACGCTGGAAAACAGCGCCAGCACACCACCGAGCATACTGACCGACAGCGCCGTCAGCGGCACGCCATTTTTCGTTACTCGCGCAAAACAGGCCGGTAGCGTACGTTCATTTGACAGCGACCACAGCATGCGCCCGGAGGCATACAGCCCGGAGTTCGCCGCGGATAGAATAGCCGTCAGGATCACGAAGTTAAAAATATCGGCGGCGTAAGGAATCCCCACCTTCTCAAACACCAGCACAAACGGGCTTTTCTCCACGCCCGCCTGCTGCATCGGGATCAGCGCCGCCAGCACAAACACGGTGCCGATAAAGAAAATAATCAGTCGCGCGATAGTGGTACGAATCGCTACCGGAATGACCTTGCGCGGGTTTTCTGTTTCTCCGGCGGCAATACCGATAAGCTCGGTTCCCGAAAAAGCAAAATTCACCGCCACCATCGTCATCAGGATCGGTAAGCCACCGTGTGGGAACCAGCCTTCTGCCGTGATATTACTCAGTCCAGGCGCGGGTGAGCCATCCTGCATCGGGATAAAACCAAAAATCGCCGCCCCACCGAGGATGATAAAGGCGATGATAGTGACCACTTTTACCAGCGAGAACCAGAACTCCCCTTCGGCAAAAAAGCGCGTGGAGATGACGTTCAGGCCAAAAATAATCGCGCAGAACACCACACACCAGACCCAAACCGGCACCTGTGGAAACCAGTACTGCATACAGAATCCGGCGGCGGTAAAACTCGAACCCAGCGCTACAGTCCAGGTCAGCCAGTAGAGCCAGGCCACGGTATATCCCGTTGCGGGGCCGAGATAACGCGCAGCATAGACGTGAAACGCCCCGGTCTCCGGCATCGCGACCGACAGCTCGCCCAGACACTGCATAACCAACCAGACCACCAGCGCGCCAATCAGATAAGCCAGCAGCGTTCCCGCCGCCCCGGTAGTGGAGATGATGTACCCGGTATTGAAGAATAACCCTGTGCCAATCACGCCGCCTAAGGAGAGCATTATCAGGTGACGCGTTTTCATTGTGCGCTTCAGTGGCGCATTTTGTTGTGTTGTTTGCATATAACCTTCTAAACGTATGGACATCTAAACATCCAAAGAAGGTTTGTTATACCGCGTTTGTTAACAGAATGCAAAGTCAACCCTGCACCAGGCGCAGATGCCCGCGCCGGGCGCTTAATATCGGATGGGGATTAATAATCAAATACAAAAAAGGCCGCCAGCTCATAACGCCTCCGTTGCTAGGCTTTATGTAAACTCTGGCAACGTCCTCACCGACTGGCGTTCACCCGGAAGTGGGAACCGTATCTCCCAGCTCATACTACCGAATGAGCGCTTAAGCACCGCTGGCAGGGATCGGCATCTGCGATTTGCGGCTCATCAGAATAAATACCGCCAGCCCTGCCAGCAATATCCCCGGCGCAGAAGCCGCCATCACCCCTACCGTTCCGGTGCCGAGCGCTAACATTTTTCCTGCCAGCAACGGACCACTCATCGCGCCCAGACGACCGACGGCGACGGCGGTTCCCACGCCGGTGGCGCGGATCTGCGTGCTGTAAAACAACGGTGCCAGCGCATACAACACGCTTTGCCCACCGGTGGCAAACATCCCCGCCACAAATCCCGCCATCAGCATGCCGCTCAATGACGATACCGTGCCCAGCGCCAGCAGTGATGCCAGCATCCCGGTGTAGATCAAAAGTGACATCACCACCGGACGCAGTTTGTCCATCAACGCCCCGAGAATTAACGTCCCGCTGGCCGCGCCGATTTGCAGAGCAAACATCACTCCTGCTGCCTGCGAGGGCTGAAAGCCCTGCTCGACCAGCAGCATCGGCAGCCAGTTGATCAGCATATACACCACCAGCAGGGTGAAGAAATAGCACAGCCACAGCAGCAGCGTGGCTGTCGCGGTGGTTGGCGCAAACAGAGCGCGCAGCGGCGCGGCAGCCACCTGCGTTTGTTGGGTATAAACCTGTGATTCCGGCAGCCAGCGCATTAACAGCGGAACCAGCAGCAGCGGGATCACCCCGCCGACCCAGAACACGGTTTGCCAGGCAGAGGCCAGACCGCTAAACCCGAGCGCTGCCGCCAGCGCCGCGCCAATCGGCACACCGCAGTACATCAGGCTCACCGCCGTCCCACGAAAACGCGGGCCCGCCGCCTCAGAAGTCAGCGCGATCAGATTCGGCAACGCCGCACCCAACCCAACACCGGTCATCAGGCGAGCAAACACCAGCGATGAGAAATCCCAGGATATCGCTGTTGCCAGTGAGAACAGGCCGAACAGCGCCACGGAGGCAATAAGAATGCGTTTGCGGCCATAGCGATCGGCCAGCATGCCGCCCACCAGCGCGCCGGGCAGCAGCCCAAGAATGCCCGCGCTGAAGATCCAGCCCATCTGCATTTTATCCAATGCAAACGCATGGGCGATACCGACGGCAGCGATCCCAGCGGCCTGTAAATCCAGCCCTTCCATCAGGGCGACTAAAAAACACAGCCCGACGGTCAACGTCAGGCGGGATGAGGATGCGGGGGTACGGGTAGCCATAAGATGTACCTCTGAGGTCACGATGCAGGTGAATCGCGGCTGATACGTTGCCAGCCGCGTAATCATTTTTATTTTCTGTTGCGCAGATCCAACGCCACGTCGACGATCATATCTTCCTGGCCGCCCACCATCCGGCGTTTGCCCAGTTCAACCAGAATATCTACCGCGCTCAGGCCATAACGCGCCGCCGCCACTTCGCAGTGGCGCAGGAAGCTGGAGTACACCCCAGCATAGCCCAGCGCCAGCGTTTCGCGGTCCACCCGCACCGGGCGGTCCTGCAGCGGACGCACCAGATCGTCGGCGGCGTCCATCAGCGCATACAGATCGGTGCCGTGCTGCCAGCCAAGCTTATCCGCCGCGGCGATAAATACCTCCAGCGGCGCGTTGCCTGCGCCTGCGCCCATACCGGCCAGACTGGCATCGATACGATCACAACCCTCTTCTACCGCAGCAATCGAGTTCGCCACACCAAGGCTCAGGTTGTGGTGGGCGTGCATCCCGGTTTCTGTTTCCGGCTTCAGCACCGCTTTCAAGGCGCGGAAGCGGGCGCGAATATCAGACATGTTCATCGCCCCGCCTGAATCGACCACATAGATACAGGTCGCACCGTAGTTTTCCATCAGTTTCGCCTGCTGTGCGAGGTTTTCCGGCGTGGTCATATGACTCATCATCAGAAAGCCGACGGTGTCCATGCCCAGTTCACGCGCATACTGAATATGCTGGGCCGACACGTCCGCTTCGGTGCAGTGGGTCGCCACACGCACAACGCGCGCCCCAGCCTGATACGCATTTTTCAGGTCATGAATCGTGCCGATGCCCGGCAACAGCAGCGTGGCGATCTTGGCGTGCTTGAGCACGTCCGCCGCCGCTTCAATCCACTCCAGGTCGCTGTGCGCACCAAAGCCATAGTTAAAACTGGAACCCTGCAGACCGTCGCCGTGCGCCACCTCAATGGAATCCACCCTCGCGTCGTCCAGCGCTTTGGCAATCTGGCGCACGTTTTCCAGCGAATATTGATGACGAATGGCGTGCATGCCGTCGCGCAGGGTCACGTCAGAGATATAGAGTTTTTTACCGTTCATGCTGCTTCTCCTGCCTGACGAGTGAGGGACTGCGCCATTTTCTCAGCGGTCGCCAGCGCGCTGGAGGTCATAATGTCGAGGTTGCCCGCATAGGCAGGTAAATAGTGCGCCGCGCCTTCCACTTCCAGATACACCGCGGTTTTCAGCCCGAAGAACTGACCGATGCCCGGCAGATTGACCGGTTTATCCTGCGGGATGACTTCAAACTGGACACGCTGTTTCAGACGATAGCCCGGCACGTACGCCTGCACCGCCGCCGCCATCTCATTAATCGATGCTTCAACTTCAACCTCAGAGGCCGCTTCGCTCAGCACATACACCGTGTCGCGCATCATCAGCGGCGGCTCGGCCGGGTTAAGGACGATAATCGCTTTACCTTTTGCCGCCCCGCCAACCACTTCAATCGCCTTCGAGGTGGTTTCGGTAAACTCATCGATATTAGCGCGCGTGCCAGGACCCGCAGATTTACTGGCGATCGAGGCGATAATTTCGGCGTAATGGACTTTTGCCACGCGAGAAACTGCCGCCACCATCGGGATAGTCGCCTGCCCGCCGCAGGTCACCATATTAACGTTCTGCTGATCAACGTTGGCCTCCAGATTCACCACAGGCACGCAGTACGGGCCGATTGCCGCGGGGGTCAGGTCGATCAGGCGGATCGCTGGTTTAACGGCGCGCAGCGCGGCGTCGTTCTTCACATGCGCGCCTGCGCTGGTGGCATCAAAAACAATGTCGATGTCGGCGAATTCCGGCATGGCGATAAGCCCTGTCACCCCTTCATGGGTGGTGGCAACGCCCATGCGTCGGGCACGCGCCAGACCATCAGAATCTGGATCGATACCGACCATCACCGCCATTTCCAGATGTACGCCGTGACGCAGAATTTTTATCATCAAATCGGTACCGATGTTGCCGGAGCCGATAATGGCGACTTTACGCTTACTCATGACTGACTTCCTTTTGTAACCGCCGCTGAAAAGGTGGCGGTAACTGAACCAATACCGTCGATATGGGCCTCGAAACGATCGCCCGCATTCACCGCCACCATCGGGCCTAACGCTCCGGTGAGAATGATATCTCCGGCACGCAGCGGCTCGCCGAGGCTGGCCATTTTGCGCGCCAGCCAAACGGCGGCGTTGATGGGATGTCCCAGGCATTCGCTGCCGCGCCCGCTGGACACTTCTTCGTTATTGCGCGTCATTTTCATCGCGCAGTTTTTCAGATCTAATCCTGCCGGACGCTGTGCCGGGCCGCCGACCACATACACCCCGCAGGAGGCGTTATCCGCCACGGTATCAACAAACTTGATTGACCAGTCACGGATACGGCTGCCGACCACTTCCAGCGCGGGCAGCACCCACTCGATGGCGTTATACAGCTCGTCAAAAGTAGTGTCGGCATTGGGCAGATCGCGGTTCAGCACCAGCGCGATTTCCGCTTCAATACGCGGTTGCAGCACGCGCTCAAACGCAATGGTGTCGTTATCGCCGTAGCACATGTCGGCAAACAGCGTACCGAAGTCCGGCTGATCGACGCCAAGCTGCTGCTGCACTTTCGGGTGTGTCAGCCCTACTTTGCGCCCGACCACGCGACGCCCGCGCGCCACTTCATACTGCACGTTGATGCGTTGAATGGCGTAGGCCGCTTCGGCGTTATCCACACCAATCAATTCACGCACTGGGGCGATGGCTTCCCCTTTTTCTTCAGCCTGACGTAAATCGGCGGCCAGCTGCTCAAGATTATGATTCGTCATGTCCGTTCCTTAAGGGCGTGCGAGGAAGTTCAGCACCAGCTGGTTAAAGGCATCCGCATGCTCCCACTGCGCCCAGTGTCCGCAGTCGCGGTAGATATGCAGCTCAGAACCGGCAATTCCGGAGAGCAGGCGCAGACCGGCATCCATCGGCACAAAGCGGTCATTGCGTCCCCAGACAATCAGGGTCTGGGCTTTGATTTCACCCAGACGCGGGCTGAAATCCGGGAACTGTTTCGGGTTGGCCTCCAGACTCTGGACAAAGTTTTCCAGGTGATCGCGACGCGACAGCATGTTATTCAGGCGTGCCTCAAACAATGCCTCGGTCAGGTCGCTGGTGTCGAAGACAAAGATCTCCATCATCAGCTTCAGGTTCTCGATGGTCGGCTCGCGGTACAGCTGATTCAGGCGTTTGATACCTTCGGTCGGCATCGGGGTAAACAGACTCATGCCGCCCGTTCCGCCGCCCATTAACACCAGTTTGCCCACGCGCTCCGGCCAGCTCAGGGTAAACGCCACAGCACTGTGACCGCCCATCGAGTTACCCAGCAGGTGGACTGTTTGAATATCCAATTGATCGACCACGCTTTTCAGAATGCGAGCGTTGAGATCAGATCGCGAACCGCGGTTAACGATCCCATCGCTTTTGCCCCAGCCTGGACAATCCAGCAGGATCACCCGGTATCCGGCCTGTACCAGCGGATCAATATTGCAGCTGAAGTTTGCCCAGCCCGTCGCGCCAGGACCGGAGCCGTGCAGCAGCACGACGGTCTCTTCGCCCTGTCCACAGTCATTGAAATGCACGCGTAGTGTTTCGCCTGCTTCCTGCACCTCCAGAAAACGACTGGTAGCGGCTTCGGTTTGCGGTTGGTAAGTCATGATGTTCTCCTGCATATTCAGTTCTGTTTCAGTTCTGTGTGGTAGCGCTCAGGGAGCCGAATCCGGCGATCCACTCCGGGATCGGGCGGTAATAACGACCTTCGCTGCGCCAACTACCAAAGGCAGAAATGGCGGCAAAGGCGGCAACCCAGGTTTTCACTTCGTGCGTTGATTTGCCCGCCATCACGGACAGCTCTTCGTTACTGACCGCGTCCAACTCCTGCAAACGCCCCTGCTCAAGCAGGGTCATAAAGCGGTTATCCCAGACGGGGTTAAGCGGGTGCAGCGTGTTTTGATCGGCCACGAACTTCTCGGCGGCGCTGATCACCCGCTGCTGGCGCAGCTCGCGCTCGTTTTCAGGTAACTGTTTGCCGCTGCCGAGCAGGCGGTCACGCATATGGGCATCAGCCTTCGCCAGCTCCGGGACCGGCGGTTGATGCGATAGACCACCGGAGCCTAAAAACAGCACGCGCTTATTCAGCGAGCTGGCGAAACGGCCAATCGCTTCACCGAGCATGCGGGTACGCTGAAAGCCCGGCAGCGGCGTGGCGACGCCGTTAATAAACACCGGCAGCACCGGCACCTTATCCAGACCGCCGAGCAAAAACTCCAGCGGCTGCGCGAAGCCGTGATCGACCTGCATGTTGTAGGACACGGCAAGATCAATGCCGCTTTTCATCACCGCGTGGGCGCAGGCTTCAGCGAGATCTGTCGGCACCGGCAGCTCCCCCGCCGCGCTGCCGAAATCGCCGATCGCCGTGGCTCCCACGCCTAAGCAGAACGGCGGCATCACGTCGTAGAAAAAACCGTTGTAGTGATCGGGGGCAAACAGCACTACCAGTTCCGGGTCGAACGCCGCAATACGCGCCCGGGCGCTGGCGATCACGCCGTTAACCTCGTCGAGCACGGTCTGCGCCGGGTCGACGTACCCCACCAGCGGCGAGTGGGAAAGACAGTGAAGATAAGCGTGCATATCAGGCCACCTTTTCAACAGGAATATCGGCAGTAGCGCGGGTAAGTGTCATCACCGACGCCAGTTTATTCAGGGTGCTGCCCAGGGTTTGCGGAATGGCGATGGCGGCCACGAAGCGGTCCGGGCGCATTACCACCAGCGCGGCGTTGTGCTGGGCAAACCACGCGCGCAGGCGGTTTTGCGTATCACCAATGCGGGTAACGCCGTCGTGGTTATCCTGATCGGTATGAATCTGCGTGTCCGGCACGACCTGGATAAAACGCGTCCCCAGCGCCTGCCACTGTTGGATCTGCGCCTCGCTCATGCCCCACAGCGGGTTACAGCCCCAGCCAATCACCGCGAAATTCGGTCCAATAACGTTGTCGAGCAGCGTCACTTCACCCGATTCCAGCGTCACCTTCGGCTGGATAAACATCTTGCCGACCGGAGACGTTCTCGCGTCACCCTCACGCACCAGTGCTCCAACATGGTATTGCGGCATCGGCTTAAAGCGCATTTCGAGGAAGTAGCGTTTGACCGGCGGAATATAATTCAGCAGCCAGGAAACCCCGTCGCGCACCGCGCCGTGCCAGCGTTTTGGCGGCGCCAGCACGTTGCCAGCGGTCACGGAGAGATCGATCATCGCTTTGGCGTGGTCGCGGCGTTCCTGCTGGTAGGTATCCAGCAGCTCATCACCGGCTTTGCCCTTAATGACCAGCGCCAGTTTCCACGCCAGATTGAAAGCATCGCGCATGCCGCTGTTGTACCCCTGCCCCTGCCAGACCGGCATAATGTGCGCCGCATCGCCCGCCAGCAGCACGCGGTCAATGCGAAAACGTTCGGCCAGACGGGCGTTATGGGTATACACGCGCTGGCGGATCAGTTCGACGTTGTCTGGGTTCGGCAGCACTTTGCTCAAAAGCTGACGCATATTCTGCGGTTCACTGAGCTGCGCTTCGGTTTCCCCCGGCATCACCATAAATTCAAAGCGACGCACCGCGTGCGGCAGCGCAGCGGAGACATACGGGCGCACCGGATCGCAGCACAGATACACATGCGGTGTGCTGAGCGGATCGTTGGCGATATCCACCACAATCCACTGATTCGGCGCGGTTTTGCCTTCAAACGGCACATTCAGCGAGCGTCTGACGTTACTGCCGCCGCCGTCGCAGGCCACCAGCCACTGGGCCTTCACCGTTTCACGTTGACCGTCCGGCGTTTTCAGATTCAGCGTCACTTCGCCGTTTTGCTGGCTGAAGGCCTCCAGTTCGCGGGAGAACAGGCAGCGCACGTTGGGAAAACGCGACAGCCCTTCCAGCATCACCGCATCCACCTGTGGTTGAATAAACGCATTGCGGCGCGACCAGCCAAATTCGTCGGTCATCGGCTGGATATCAGCAAAGCAGCGGCCTTTCGGCGTGAGAAAGCGCATCGCGTGCCACGGCGTGGTGTGCGGCAAAACGCGCTCGACCAGCCCCACAGACTGCATGGTGCGCAACGCTTCATCGTCAATGCCAATGGCTCGGGGATAGTCGATCAGCGTGTCGAGCTTCTCCACTACCAATACCTCAATGCCCATCTGGCCAAGATAGTTGGCCATCATTAGCCCCACCGGACCGGCACCGGCAATCGCCACCTGCACGGTGTGCTGCACAGCGGGTTGGATATCCGGGTTTTTTGTTGTCATTTCAGAACCTCACGACTCGGACAAAACGCAATTGCGGACCCTGGTGAGGCGCAATCTGTTTTGTTAAAAATATGTGAATAATTTTTTGTTGTGCGGTCAGTATAGGAGTGAGTTTTTGCGCTACAATCAAAACATGCCTGGATGTGCACCAAGTGCACAACGTTGTTTTACCTGTAGATTTGTCAATGAATATGAAAAATGACGAGAGCGCTGAGTACAAAACCGTACGCGGATTAACGCGCGGATTAATGTTATTAAATATGTTAAACCGGCTCGATGGTGGGGCCAGTGTTGGCTTACTTGCTGAGTTAAGCGGCCTGCATCGCACCACGGTCAGACGGCTGCTGGAAACCCTGCAGGATGAGGGTTACGTTCGGCGCAGCCTGTCCGATGACAGCTTTCGCTTAACCATTAAAGTCCGCCAGCTCAGCGAGGGATTTCGTGACGAGCAGTGGATTTCCGCACTCGCCGCCCCGCTGCTGGGGGATTTGCTGCGCGAGGTCATCTGGCCGACCGACGTTTCCACGCTGGATGTGGACGCGATGGTGGTACGTGAAACAACCCACCGCTTCAGCCGCCTGTCGTTTCACCGGGCGATGGTCGGGCGTCGTTTGCCATTGCTGAAAACCGCATCCGGCCTGACCTGGCTGGCATTCTGTCCGGAGAATGAACGTCAGGAACTTATTGAAATGCTGGCCTCCCGACCAGGAGAAGAGTTCCAGCTTGCGCGCGAACCGCTGAAGCTCAATGCCATTTTAACCCGGGCGCGAAAAGACGGTTTTGGCCAGAACTTTCGCGGCTGGGATCAGGAGGAGAAAATCGCTTCTATCGCCGTCCCCATCCGTAGCGAACAGCGAGTGATCGGCTGCCTGAATCTGGTGTATATGGCCAGCGCCATGACCATCGAACAGGCCGCGGAAAAGCATCTTCCGGCCTTACAAAAGGTGGCGAAACAGATTGAGGACGGCGTCGAGTCGCAGGAGATTTTGGTGGCCGGGAGGTGAAGTAGATCACAGTTATGCGGATCATCTGATTGATAGCTGGCATAATTCACTAACCGGCCGATATAACTTTGTGACGTCTTGCCCAAAAAAATCTTCATTACATAGTGTGCATTCGTTTTCTGCCAGGAGGCTGCATGTTAAAGGTCATTGCTGAGGATTTCATCAAACCTGAGTTTATTGAAACCGTTCTCCCGTTGTATCGAGAGCTAATATCGGCAACGAAGAAAGAACCGCATTGTATTGCTTACGACCTCTATATTGATGAAAAAGATCCGGGTCATTTTATTTTTATCGAAGAATGGCCAAACCACGCGGCTCTCGATGAACATTGTGCCAGTGAGCATTTCCGACGACTTGTACCGTTAATTGATCAATATACGCGACAGGAAGCACGTTACATATTGATGGATGGCGTAGTGAACCCTCACTAATATTAACTTTATGCAGGAGAACATATTGAAAAAGCATAAAAAATGTCTGGGATTGATTTCGATTGTTGTCGATGATTACGACAGAGCTATTGATTATTACACCAACAAACTCGGTTTTACCCTGGTTGAAGATACTCCGCAGCCGGGGAAACGTTGGGTTGTGGTATCGCCGAACCCGGACAGTGATTGTCATTTGCTACTCTCCAGGGCTGCTAATGAAACTCAGGAAGCGTTCATCGGTAACCAGTGTGGCGGGCGGGTCTTCCTGTTTCTGCAAACTGATGATTTCTGGCGTGATTACAATACAATGAAGACAGCTGGTGTTAAGTTCTGCGAAGCTCCCAGAGAAGAAGAGTATGGTACCGTGGTAGTCTTTGAGGATCTCTATGGCAATCGATGGGATTTATTGCAGAAAGCGTAAACCCTGACGTTAGTTTTTGACTCAAAAAAAACCGAAACCCACTCTGAAAAGAGCAGCGTTCCGGTTTTCATTTAGTCCGAAAGGTTTCAGACCTTAAGCAGTTTCACCGTCTCGTCGATGTCGATTTCATCTTCCGAGAAAATCAGCGTCGTGCCCTGGAAGGTGGTGATAGCCAGCTTTTTCAGCGTGCGCATTTCACCAGGCTTCACGTCTGATTTTGGTCGGATGCTGTTCATCAGCACGCCGACAGACAGCACTGCATTTTCTTTGTCGATACGGGTCTCTACAGGGACTTCTTCACTGTAGACCAGGAATGACTTGATCGAGGTGAGCTTCAGACGCTCGCCTGCGATATAGATGTACTTGCTGTCTGGTATGACTTTTACCGCGTAGGCAGACAAGCCTTTGTTATTGGTGGTGGGCTCAAAAGTCACCGCCGCGTCTTTCTTGATCAGCTCAGGATTAGCAACCTTAATCACATGAAAATAGCGATTGTCGCCGTTTTCATCTTTGATAAATCCAAAGCCTTTATCTTTAAACCACGTTGTGATTGTTCCGTTCATTGCTGTTTCCGCCTGATTAAACCTATTACTCGTAGAGTATACCTACTCAATTTGCGCGCAGTGTAAAACACAGGCCATACCTTTGGCTACTCGTTACCCCAACGATTGAGGAACTCCGCGATATCATCGATACGCTGAGCGTCGACACCGGCCACGGTTGCCATCTCCTGCTGCGCTTCTTCGCTGATCTCTTCGTTGTTCATCAAACGGGTAATCAACTGCTGGAAGTAGTGCGCCAGCGCGTCACGTTCTGTGTCGCTCACCGGCTTTGCGGCCTCGGTCGCGTACTCGTCGGCGATATCATAATATTTAAGCGGAATGTCGTTGTTCATCAGTTGCTCCGGGGGGATATGCGTGTGCCAGCAGTTGCCTGCCGCGTCTGATGTGAATGATAGCATTCTTATTTCATGGTTCGCGATCTGTTTTATTGGTCACTATGCATTACATATATCAATAATGTTTTCTGGCACCACTTCGTATTTAATAAATTTTTCCGTATTTAAGTAACAGCACTCTTATTCATTTCGAGATAATGGCTGCGAATTAAATAACGAGCTACAAAGGAAATATTAAATTACTTTAATTACATAATTGATATATGTAATCTGCTATTGGCCCAATCCCATCGCTAGTCGCCCATTTGCCCACATTCATCTTCTGGACAACACTCTACGATGACACCACTGATCCAACACGTGGAGCAAACATCATGAACATCACGCAAATCCGTAACGCCACGCAGCAAATCACCTTTGGCGGTAAAACTTTTCTGATTGATCCGATGCTGGCGGATAAAGGTACTTATCCGGGCTTTGCCGGAACGGCTCGCGCCGAGATCCGCAACCCGACCGTTGATCTGCCTGTCGATATCGACACGCTGCTCAACGTTGATGCGCTGATCGTGACCCATCTGCATGAAGACCACTGGGATGAAGCAGCGGCTCGTGTCGTGCCGAAAGACAAACCGATTTATGTGCAAAACGATCGCGATGCGCAGGTACTGCGGGGACAAGGTTTCACGCAACTGACCGTACTGACGCAAAACACCGCGCTTGGTGATATCACCCTGCGTAAAACCGGCGGCCAGCACGGTTCGGATCGCGCGTACGCCATCCCGCAAATGGCTGAGCGTCTGGGTGATGCCTGCGGGGTTATCTTCCAGCATCCGGCGGAAAAAACGCTGTATCTGGTAGGGGACACCATCTGGCGCGACGAGGTGGAAACCAACATGCGGACTTTTCAGCCAGGCGTGGTCATTCTGAACGCAGGCTTTGCCCACGTTATCGGGTTTGGCCCAATTATAATGGGCGCGGAAGATGTGCTAAAAACCCACTCCGTACTACCCGAGGCACAAATTTTGGCGACCCACATGGAGGCGATTAATCACTGTCTGTTGACCCGCGCGGCCTTGAAAGAGTACGCCCGCGACAACCAGATTGCGCAATTCGTTAACGTGCCGGAAGATGGCGAAATCCTGACGTTTTAAACTCCACAGAGGAATCGTATGCAACCGCTTAACGTCGCCATTGTTGCCGTGGAAGATTTCAGCCCGTTTCACTTCTCAGTGCCGTGCATTATTTTCAGTGACAAAGTGGCGGCGAAAAAGCGCTTTGAGGTGCAACTGTGCGCCGAACAGCCAGGCATCGTTTCCTCGCAGGATGGCTTCGCCCTTACCGCAGCCTACGGCTATGAAGCGGTGGAGGCTGCCGACATCGTAGTGATCCCCTGGTGGGGTGCCACGGCACATCGACCACCACAAAGCCTGCTTGATGCGCTCAACCGCGCACGACAAAACGGCGCGCAAATTGTTGGGTTATGTCTGGGCGCGTTTGTTCTCGGCTATGCTGGTCTGCTGGATGGCAAACGGGCGGCTACGCACTGGGAATTCGAACAAGATTTTCAGGCGCGCTTTCCGGCTGCCCATCTGGATATCAACGCGCTGTACGTGGATGACGACGGTATTATTACCTCGGCAGGGACCGCCGCCGCGCTGGATTGCTGCCTGTACGTCATCCGCCAGCGTTTTGGCAGCACGGTGGCGAATCAGATTGCCCGACGGATGATTGTGCCGCCACATCGCGAGGGCGGCCAGGCACAGTTTATCGAACAACCGGTAGCGAAAAATACCCAGGATCAGCGCATCAACGCCCTGCTCGACTATTTGCGCCAGCATCTCCACGAACCGCATAATCTCGATGAGCTGGCGCAGCGAGTGATGATGAGCCGTCGTACCCTCACTCGTCATTTTATGAAGGCCACCGGGTCAAGCGTAGCCGAATGGTTGATTGCCGAGCGCCTGCGCCGTAGCCAGACGTTGCTGGAGTCCAGCCAGTTACCCGTTGAACGCATTGCAGAACAGGTTGGTTTTCAGTCGCCCGTCACCTGGCGTCAGCATTTTAAATCCCACTTTGGTGTTAGCCCGGCTGAATGGCGTAAAACCTTTCGCGGCGATTAGCCTCTTTTTTGCGCCAGCCAGACGGTGTGCCCGGCGCAGTGCGGGTCTTCCATCACCACCTCGACTACCGCAAAACCATGCGCTAACAGCAATGCGCGGTATTCGTCCGGCGCGAGGCTGGCGTGAAACAGCGGCTCACCCTCAAATTGCCCCATCGCGATGCCATTGTCCGTACCGCTGGTAAACATCAGCGCGCTGCCGGGATGGCTGAGGCGGTCAAAAATCGGGAACATCTTTTGCTGGTCCTGCTGAGTTAAATGGAAAAAACTGTCCCAGGCGAGCAGACCATCGAAAGTCTCATTGAGTGCCAGTTCGCGCATATCCTGCTCCAGCCAGCGCTGTACGGGAAAAGTGTTTCGGGCCCGCGCCAGCATCGCCGGGGAACCATCAACGCCGGTAAGCTGAAAACCTTGCTGGATAAAATAACCGGCAATCGGCTGACCGTTGCCGCAGCCAATATCCACAATGCTGCCCTGCCCGCCCATCACGGAAATGAATTTATCGAGCCAGCTTTTCTCGAACAAGGTGCGCGAGCGCTGGCGGGCAAAGGCATCCGCATGACGTCGGTAGATGGACAGAATATTATTTGCCGCAGAGTCGCTCACAATGTCCTCACTTTTTTCTTCTGTTAAGAAGAATGACGATAAATCCTCCAGCACACGATCCGCAACCCTGGAATGCGCCTCGCAGAACCTATGCGTAAATCCCCCAAAACCGTCCCGCTGTGGCATCATAGCGCGCAGATAACGTCATGACAGGGGTGATAAACGTGAAACCGGTAACGCTATACGATGTGGCAGACCATGCAGGTGTCTCTTACCAGACCGTCTCGCGCGTCGTTAATCAGGCCAGCCACGTTTCCGCAAAAACCCGACAAAAAGTTGAGGCCGCGATGGCGGAACTCAATTACATCCCTAACCGCGTCGCACAGCAGTTGGCTGGCAAACAGACGCCGCTGATTGGCGTTGTGACGGCGAACCTTGCCCTGCATGCCCCGTCGCAAATCGTTGCCGCCATAAAATCCCGTGCCGACCAGTCCGGTGCCAGCGTGGTGATCGCCATGGTCGAGCGCAGCGGCGTTGAGGCATGTAAAGCCGCGGTCCACAACCTGCTTTCTCAGCGTGTAACCGGGCTTATCATCAACTATCCACTGGATGAAGAAGACGCCATTGCCGTGGCCACCGCCTGCAGTACGGTGCCGGTGCTGTTTCTCGATGTCTCTGACCTGACGCCAATTAACAGCGTGATTTTCTCGCATGACGACGGCGCGCGCCTCGGCGTTGAACATCTGGTGCAGTACGGACATCAGCGTATCGCCCTGCTGAGCGGGCCGCACACTTCCGTTTCGGCAAGGCTTCGCCGTGCGGGCTGGCACAAGTATCTGGAACATTACCAGCTACAACCCGTTGTGGAGCTGGAAGGCGACTGGAGTGCGATGTCTGGTTTTCAGCAAACGATGCATATGCTGAATAACGGTAACCTCCCTACCGCCATGCTGGTCGCTAACGATCAAATGGCGCTGGGCGCGATGCGCGCAATCAGCGAGTTCGGTCTGCGGGTGGCGGTAGATATCTCGGTGATTGGCTACGATGATACCGAAGACAGCGCCTGCTACATTCCACCGCTGACCACCATCAGGCAAGATTTTCCGTTATTGGGTGAAACCAGCGTCGACAGGCTGCTGCAACTTCCCCGTGGCGAATCAACCGTGGGCAACCAACTGCTGCCCGTCACCCTGGTTAAGCGCAAAACGGTTCTGCCACCCAACACCCAAACCACCTCACCCCAGGCGCTGGCCGATTCATTGATCCAGCTCGCGCGGCAAGTTTCTCAGCTCGCACCCAAATTGTGAACGCACAACAATTGTGTGAGTCAGTTCACTCATTGAACGCCCCAGCCTTTACAGTTGGGATCGCTTATCCGTATTTTGATTGAAATTGTGAGCGAATAACAAATTCAAACAGGATACCGTTATGAACCTGAACACAGATTCACTCTCCGCTGTTCTGGCCCGCCGTGACTGGGAAAATCCCGGCGTCACGCAGCTCAACCGCCTGGAGGCGCATCCACCGTTCTGTAGCTGGCGTTCAGCAGATGACGCACGTACTAATCAGCGTTCGAGTCAGTTACGCTCGCTGAATGGCCAGTGGCAATTTGCCTGGTTTGCCGCGCCGGAGGCTGTGCCGGAAAGCTGGCTGACAAGCGATCTGCCACAAGCTGATACTATCAACGTCCCCTCTAACTGGCAGATGGACGGTTACGATGCGCCAATTTATACCAACGTCACCTACCCAATCCCGGTTAACCCTCCGTACGTTCCGGCACAGAACCCGACAGGATGTTACTCGCTCACATTTTATATTGACGATATCTGGTTAGATGAGGGTCAGACGCGCATTATTTTTGACGGCGTGAACTCCGCATTTCATTTGTGGTGCAACGGCCGCTGGGTCGGCTACGGACAGGACAGCCGCCTGCCATCTGAATTCGATCTTAGCGATTATCTGCAGCACGGCGAAAACCGTCTGGCGGTGATGGTGCTGCGCTGGAGCGATGGTAGCTATCTGGAAGACCAGGATATGTGGCGCATGAGCGGTATTTTTCGCGACGTATCTTTGCTGCATAAGCCCACAACGCAAATTCGCGACCTGCGCATTAATACCCGGTTTAACGACGACTTCAGCCGCGCCACGCTGGCAGTGGAAATCAGAGTAGCGGGCAACACGAGCGAAGATTTACGCGTAGCCCTGCAATTGTGGGAGGGAGAAACGCTCACAGCCGAAACGAATTCCCCACTCGGCAGTGAGATTATTGATGAACGCGGTGCTTATCATGACCGGGTGACTCTGTGTCTGAACGTCGAACACCCGGCGCTGTGGAGTGCCGAAACGCCCAATCTGTACCGCGCCGTTGTGCAGTTGCGCACCGCGGATGGAGCGCTGATAGAAGCGGAGGCCTGTGACGTCGGCTTTCGTCAGGTTTGCATTGAAAACGGACTGCTGTTACTCAATGGTAAGCCGCTGTTGATTCGCGGTACCAACCGCCATGAGCACCATCCGATCAACGGCCAGGTGATGGATGAGGCGACGATGGTACAAGACATCATCCTGATGAAGCAGAATAACTTCAACGCCGTGCGCTGCTCCCATTACCCAAATCACCCGCTGTGGTACACCCTGTGCGATCGCTACGGCTTGTATGTCGTCGACGAAGCCAACATTGAAACCCACGGCATGGTGCCGATGAATCGCCTCACCGACGATCCCGCATGGTTGCCTGCCATGAGCCAGCGCGTCACGCGCATGGTGCAGCGCGATCGCAACCATCCGAGCATTATCATCTGGTCTCTGGGCAATGAATCCGGCCATGGCGTCAATCACGACGCGCTCTACCGCTGGATAAAATCAGAAGACCCGTCACGCCCGGTACAATATGAAGGCGGCGGTGCAAATACCGCAGCGACCGATATTATTTGCCCGATGTACGCCCGCGTCGATCAGGATCAACCCTTCCCCGCGGTCCCCAAATGGTCGATTAAAAAGTGGCTGTCGATGCCCGGCGAGCAGCGTCCGCTGATCCTTTGTGAATATGCCCACGCCATGGGCAACAGTTTCGGTGGCTTTGCCAAATACTGGCAAGCGTTCCGTCAGTATCCGCGCCTGCAGGGCGGATTTGTCTGGGACTGGGTGGATCAGTCGCTGACCAAATATGATGAGAACGGTAAAGCATGGTCAGCCTACGGTGGCGATTTTGGCGACACACCTAACGATCGTCAGTTTTGCATGAACGGGCTGGTGTTCGCCGATCGCACCCCACACCCGGCGTTATACGAGGCCAAACATGAACAGCAGTTTTTCCAGTTCACGTTACTGCCGGGCGCTGAACGCCAGATTGAAGTGACCAGCGAATATCTGTTCCGCCGCAGCGATAACGAAGTTCTGCACTGGTCTATTGCCCAGGACGGCAACCCGCTGGCCGCCGGAGAAATCGTTCTGGATATCGCTCCACAGGGTCGACAGGTGATTACCCTGCCAGATGTCCCGATGCCGGAAACCGCAGGTCAGCTGTGGCTGACGGTACGCGTAGAACAACCTCAGGCAACCGCGTGGTCAGACGCCGGGCACATCAGCGCCTGGCAGCAATGGAAGCTTCAAGAGAAGCTCAGCCTGACGCAACTGCCGTCTGCCCGCACCGCGCCACAGCTCAATGTGAGCGAAAACGTCTTTACCGTTGAGAACGACAACAAGCGCTGGCAATTCGACCGTCAGTCTGGCCTGCTGACACAGTACTGGATTGGCGATTCAGCCCAACTGTTGACTCCGCTTACTGACCAGTTCACCCGCGCCCCGCTGGACAACGACATCGGCGTGAGCGAGTCAACCCGCATCGACCCGAACGCCTGGGTCGAACGCTGGAAGGCCGCCGGTCACTATCAGGCTGAAGCAACGTTACTGCACTGTGCTGCCAATACGCTGAGCGATGCGGTACTGATCACCACTGAACATGCGTGGCAGTATCAGGGCGAAACGCTGTTCATCAGCCGAAAAAGCTACCGCATTGACGGCAAGGGTGAAATGCAGATAACGGTGGATGTCGACGTTGCCAGCGGTACGCCGCATCCGGCCCGCATCGGCCTGAGCTGCCAGTTAGTGCAGATCTCAGAGCGAGTGAACTGGTTAGGTCTCGGTCCACATGAGAACTACCCGGACCGTCTGGGCGCCGCCTGTTTTGATCGCTGGGATCTGTCGCTTGATGAGATGTACACCCCGTATGTTTTCCCAAGTGAAAACGGTCTGCGCTGCGGCACGCGCGAACTGCACTACGGCGCGCACCAGTGGCGTGGGGACTTCCTGTTCAACATCAGCCGCTTTAGCCAGCAGCAACTGATGGCAACCAGCCACCGCCATTTGCTGCAACCTGAGGCGGGCACCTGGCTCAATATTGATGGCTTCCATATGGGCGTTGGCGGCGATGATTCGTGGAGCCCTTCCGTGTCGCCGGAATTTCTGCTGAGCGCCGGACGCTACCACTTCCAGTTCATCTGGGGCCAAAAATAATAATATAAGTTGGGCAGGCCCAAACCTGCCCGCATTTATAGGAAGTCTGTTATGTATTATTTAAAAAACACTAACTTTTGGATGTTCGGCTTTTTCTTCTTCTTTTACTTTTTTATTATGGGTGCGTATTTCCCCTTCTTCCCCATCTGGTTACACGAGGTAAACCATATCAGCAAAGGCGATACCGGCATCATCTTCGCCTGTATCTCACTGTTTTCTTTGTTATTCCAGCCAATTTTCGGACTGCTCTCCGACAAGCTTGGCCTGCGTAAACATCTGCTGTGGGTAATTACCGGCATGCTGGTAATGTTTGCCCCGTTCTTTATTTACGTTTTTGGTCCGTTATTACAAGTTAATATTTTACTGGGTTCAATTGTCGGTGGGATTTACCTTGGCTTTATTTACAATGCCGGCGCTCCGGCGATTGAAGCCTATATTGAAAAAGCCAGCCGCCGAAGCAACTTTGAATTTGGTCGCGCGCGCATGTTTGGGTGCGTGGGCTGGGCGCTGTGCGCCTCGATTGCCGGCATTATGTTCACCATCAATAACCAATTTGTCTTTTGGTTAGGCTCCGGCTGCGCGGTCATTTTGGCATTGCTGCTGTTATTTTCAAAAACAGATGCCCCCTCTTCTGCAAAAGTCGCGGATGCGGTAGGCGCCAATAACTCGGCATTCAGCCTGAAGCTGGCGCTGGAGTTATTTAAACAACCAAAACTTTGGTTCCTTTCCCTGTACGTAGTTGGCGTTTCCTGTACTTACGATGTGTTTGACCAGCAGTTCGCCAACTTCTTTACCTCGTTCTTTGCCACCGGCGAACAGGGCACCCGCGTGTTTGGCTACGTCACGACAATGGGAGAATTACTCAACGCCTCAATCATGTTCTTTGCGCCGCTGATTGTGAATCGCATCGGCGGGAAGAACGCCCTGCTGCTGGCAGGTACGATTATGTCGGTAAGGATTATTGGCTCCTCATTCGCCACTACTGCGCTGGAAGTCGTTATTCTCAAAACGTTGCATATGTTTGAGATACCGTTCCTGATCGTCGGTTGCTTCAAATACATCACCAGTCAGTTTGAAGTGCGTTTCTCGGCGACGATTTATCTGGTGTGTTTCTGCTTCTTCAAACAGTTAGCAATGATTTTCATGTCAGTTCTGGCCGGGAAAATGTATGAAAGTATTGGTTTCCAGGGAGCTTATCTGGTGCTGGGGATTATTGCGCTGAGCTTCACGTTGATTTCCGTATTTACCCTAAGTGGACCGGGGCCGTTTTCCCGCGTTTTCACCCCGGCAAGTAAACAAGTCTGAAGACAAATAACAAGAAGGAATATCTTCGATGAGCATGTCTATGAGAGACAGAATGAAAGCAGGCAAGCTGTTTACTGATATGTGCGAGGGGCTGCCGGAAGAGAGACTGCGCGGAAAGGAGTTAATGTATGAATTTAACCACACGCGTCCATCGGAGATTAAAAAGAGGGAAAAACTGATTCGTGAAATGTTTGCCACCGTGGGAGAGAATGCGTGGATCGAGCCTCCCATTTATTTCTCTTACGGCAGCAATATTCACATTGGCAAAAACTTCTACGCCAATTTTAACTTTACCATTGTGGATGATTACACGGTCACCATTGGCGATAACGTATTAATTGCGCCAAACGTCACTATCTCGGTAACAGGTCACCCTGTTCATCATGAATTAAGGAAATTCGGAGAGATGTTTTCCTTTCCGGTCACCATCGGCAATAACGTATGGATTGGCAGTAATGTGGTCATCAATCCTGGCGTAACGATTGGCGATAATTCCGTGATTGGCGCAGGGAGTGTCGTCACAAAAGACATTCCGGCAAATGTCGTGGCTGTGGGAGTTCCCTGTCGGGTTATCCGCGAGATAAATGACAGAGATAAGCAATATTATTATAAAAACTATAAATTAGAAGATGCTCTTTGATACTGGGCATAACGCCGGATGGTGCCGCATTGCGGCTTATCCGGCGACCAGGCCCGGTGAGCATCGCGCCACCGGGCCTGGTTATAACCGCTATTCCTCGATCGCCTGACGGATTTGCTGCAGCGACGCGGGATCGTCAATGGTCGTCAGATCGCCGGGATCGCGGCCTTCGCAGATCGCCTGGATCGTCCGTCTGAGCATTTTACCGGAACGTGTTTTCGGCAACTGCGACACAAACCAGACGTGTGCCGGACGGCCAAAGTTGCCAATCTGGCTGTCCACCAGCGCCATAATCGCCTTCTCTTCCGAATGTGCGATGTCACGATCTTCAAGGCTGTCGCTCTGTTTCGGAATAACAAACGCGACCGCTACCTGCCCTTTCAGCGCGTCCTTCACGCCGACTACCGCCACTTCGGCAACGTTCGGATAGCTGGAAATACTCTCCTCGATCTCGCGCGTCCCCAACCGGTGCCCTGCCACGTTTATCACGTCATCCGTACGCCCCAGAATGAAGTAATAGCCGTCAGCGTCACGAATGCCCCAGTCAAAGGTGGCGTACACCTGGCGAGAAAACAGCGACCAGTAGGTATTCACAAACCGCGCGTCATCGCCCCAGATGGTCTGGATACAGCCCGGCGGCAGCGGGCCTTCAATCACCAACATGCCCTTTTCGTTCGCCGCACAGGGTTCACCAGTGACTTCATTGAGCAGTTGTACGTTGTAGCCGTACATCGGCACCCCGGGACTGCCCAGACGCGATGGCCTGTCGTCCAGCCCGCGGGCAATCGCCATAATTGGCCAGCCGGATTCGGTCTGCCAGTAGTTATCGATAACCGGGACGCCCAGCGTTTCTGTTACCCAACTGGCGGTTGGTTCGTCCAGCGGTTCCCCCGCCAGATACAACACCTCCAGCGAGGAGAGATCGTGATTACGGATTTGCGCGGTCGGGAATTTCTTCAGCACGCGGATGGCGGTCGGGGCGGAGAACATCCGGCAGACCTGATATTTCTCAACAATTTTCCACCATACACCACAGTCCGGATACGTTGGCAGACCTTCGTAAACCACCGTCGCCATCCCCGCCAGCAGCGGGGCATACACGATATACGAATGCCCAACTACCCAGCCGATATCCGACGCGCAGAAGAACACGCCGCCCGCTTTACCGCCGAAAATGGTGTCCATCGAGGTCGCCAGCGCGACCGCATAGCCGCCAACGTCGCGCTGGACGCCTTTCGGTTTACCGGTTGTCCCGGAGGTGTAGAGAATGCAGGAGGTTTCGTTCGATTCCAGCCAGACAACTGGTACCCTCGTGCCGAGATGCTGTTGGCGCAGGGCGGCAAAGTCGAGGTCTCGCCCCTCGACCCGCGCCATTTTCGCCAGACCGCGGTCGACCAGCACCACATGACGCGGTCGGTGCTGCGCCTGTTCGATCGCATCATCGAGCAGCTTTTTATACGGCAGGATCTTGCCCCCGCGCGCCCCGGCATCCGCCGAGACGATAACCACCGGTCTGGCGTCGTCGATGCGCGCCGCCACGCTGTGCGAGGCGAAACCACCGAACACCACCGAATGAATTGCCCCAATGCGTGCGCAGGCCAGCAGCGTAATGTGCGCCTCGGCGATCATCGGCATATACACCAGCACCCGATCGCCACGCTGTACGCCCAGCGACAATAGCATCGCCGCCGCGACGTTCACTTCGTCATACAGCTGACGAAAGGTAAACGTGCGTTCTTCTTCGGTTTCTGATGACACAGCAATCAGCGCCAGCGCGTCAGGCTGTTTCTCCAGCCAGCGGTCGATGGCGTTATGGCACAGATTGGTCGTGCCGCCGCAAAACCAACGGGCAAACGGCGGGTTGCTGTGGTCCAGTACCTGCGTATACGGCTGCTGCCAGTCAATACGCTGGGCCTGCTCGGCCCAGAACGACTCCGGTTGCGTTATGGAACGTTGATAAAACTCGCTATAAGACATAATGCTCTCCTGTTGAACTTACGCCTTGCTGCACGCTGGTTTAAATAATGAAGAGATCCATATACTCATTGACCGGCATCTGCTCTAGGCGAGTTCTGTCCAGGGAGACATCCAGGATGCGCTGCTGCTGACGGGTCGGGAACTGACGCGCCAGGTTGATTTTGAACTTCTCGACCAGCTTCGGCATGCCGTCAGCACGACGACGCGCATGGCCGATTGGGTATTCCACTACCACTTCTTCAAAGCGTGAGCCGTCGGTGAATTCCAGAGTGATGGCGTTGGCGATGGCGCGTTTTTCAGGGTCGTGGTAATCGGCGGTAAAGGCCGGATCTTCGAAGCAGTTGATCTTCTCGCGCAGTGCGTCAATGCGTTTGTCCTGCGCCACGCCGTCTTCGTAATCTGCCGCCGTTAAGCGCCCGAACAGCAGCGGAATGGCCACCATATACTGGATACAGTGATCCCTGTCCGCCGGGTTATTCAGCGGGCCTTTTTTATCGATGATGCGGATACAGGCTTCGTGCGTACGAATGGTCACTTTTTCGATATCGGCAGCGGTCTTACCTGCGGCCTGTAACCGCTCGTACAGAGTCATGGCCGCTTCTACCGCGGTCTGCGAGTGGAACTCGGCCGGGAAGGAGATTTTAAACAGCACGTTTTCCATCACATAAGAGCCGTACGGGCGCTGGAAGCGGAACGATTCGCCTTTGAAAGAGACGTCGTAAAAGCCCCAGGTTTTCGCCGTCAGCGCAGACGGATACCCCATCTCACCGGTTTTCGCCATCAATGCCAGACGTACCGCGCGCGAGGTCGCATCGCCTGCGGCCCAGGATTTACGCGTGCCGGTATTTGGCGCATGGCGATAAGTACGCAGCGACTGGCCGTCGACCCACGCCAGCGACACGGCGTTGAGAATTTCATCCCGGTTCAGGCCAAGCATCTCAGCTACCACCGCCGTGGAGGCCACTTTTACCAGCAGGACGTGATCGAGACCAACACGGTTAAACGAGTTTTCCAGCGCGATACAGCCCTGAATCTCATGAGCTTTGATCATCCCGGTCAGCACCGTTTTCATGGTCAACGGCGCTTTCCCCACCGCCACCGCATTACGCGACAGCCAGTCAGCCGTGGCCAGAATACCGCCGAGGTTATCAGAAGGATGACCCCACTCAGCGGCAAGCCAGGTATCGTTGAAGTCCAGCCAGCGGATCATCGCACCGATGTTAAACGCCGCCTGCACCGGGTCGAGCTGGAACTGGGTGCCAGGTACGCGCACGCCGTTCGGTACCACTGTACCTGGGACGACCGGCCCCAGCAGTTTTTTACAGGCCGGATATTCCAGCGCTTCGAGGCCGCAGCCTAAGGTATCAAGCAGGCAATAATGCGCAGTGTCATACGCCACCTTCGAGGTGATCTCGTAGTTCATGACGTAATCAACGATATCAACGATTTCACGGTCAAATTCGGGGCGGACGTTCGAAATATGTGCGGACATAGGGTACATTTCCTGTTTTTTATCTTTAGAGGTTTTTGAATTAGCAACGTTTTTCAATCGGGACAAATTCGCGATCTTCCGGGCCGGTATAGTTGGCGGAAGGACGGATAATTTTGTTGTCCTGACGCTGTTCGATAATGTGCGCCGCCCAGCCGGTGACGCGGGCGATGACAAACAGCGGGGTGAACATTTCGGTGGGAACGCCCATCATGTTGTAAGAAACCGCCGAGAACCAGTCGAGGTTGGGGAACATCTTTTTTGTTTCCCACATTACGTCTTCCAGACGGTCAGCGATGTTGTACATTTTCAGCGAACCACCTTCCTGAGAAAGCTGTTTCGCCACGCGCTTGATCACCTGATGGCGCGGGTCGGCGATGGTGTAAACCGGATGGCCAAAGCCAATCACCACTTCTTTGTTTTCCACGCGTTTACGGATATCTGCTTCAGCTTCGTCCGGCGTTTCGTAGCGCTGTTGGATCTCCAGCGACACTTCATTCGCCCCGCCGTGTTTCGGTCCACGCAGTGCGCCAATCGCGCCGATAATCGCGGAATACATATCGGAGCCGGTCCCGGCAATCACGCGGCTGGTAAAGGTGGAGGCGTTAAATTCGTGCTCGGCGTACAGCACCAGCGAAATATGCATCGCTTTTTCCCAGCTTCGCGAAGGTTTTTCGCCATGCAGCAGGTGCAGGAAGTGACCGCCAATGGAATCATCGTCAGTTTCCGGCTGAATACGCTCGCCGTTATGGCTGTAGTGATACCAGTACAAAAGGATTGAACTGAGCGACGCCAGTAGCTTGTCGGCAATATCGCGCGCGCCGGAGACGGTATGACCTTCTTTTTCCGGCAGCGTACAGCCCAGCGCGGAGACGCCGGTGCGCATCACATCCATCGGATGCGAGGCAGCAGGCAGCGCTTCCAGCACGGTGCGTACGTTAGCAGGCAGTCCGCGCAGCGCTTTGAGTTTGCTTTTATAGGCGGTGAGTTCATCGCGGGTGGGTAATTTCCCGTGGATCAGCAGATGCGCGACTTCTTCAAATTCGCACTGCTGCGCCAGGTCGAGAATATCGTAGCCACGATAGTGCAGGTCGTTACCGCTTTTGCCTACGGTACACAGCGCGGTATTTCCGGCGGCAACGCCTGACAGCGCAACCGATTTTTTAGGTTTAATGACATGGGTACTATTTTGCAGGATCGTTGTGTCGCTCATGTTGTCCTCGTCATTTTTATAATATGTAGGGTACAAATTTATTGCCGGATGGCGGCTGTGCCTTATCCGGCCTACGACGGTTACTTTTTGCTATACAGCGCGTCGAGTTTCTCTTCGAACTGGTAATAATTGATGCTTTCGTACAGCTCGTTACGCGTCTGCATAATGTCGATCACGCTCTTTTGCGTTCCTTCCTGACGCAGCACGTTGTAAACCTTTTCCGCAGCGCGGTTCATAGCGCGGAAAGCCGACAGCGGATACAGCGCCATCGCGACGTTTGCACTGCGCAGTTCATCGGTGGTGAACAGCGGCGTAGCGCCAAATTCGGTAATGTTGGCAAGGATCGGCACCTGCACCGCGTCGGCAAACTGACGGTACATCGCAAGCTCGGTGATGGCTTCCGGAAACAGCATGTCCGCGCCTGCTTCGACGTACGCCTGGGCACGATCGATGGCTGCCTCTAACCCTTCCACCGCCAGCGCATCGGTCCGCGCCATGATGACAAAGTTGGGATCGGTACGTGCATCCACCGCGGCGCGGATCCTGTCGACCATCTCTTCTTTAGAGACGATCGCTTTGTTCGGGCGATGGCCGCAGCGCTTAGCGCCGATCTGATCTTCAATATGCAGCGCTGCAGCACCCGCTTTGGAAATCGACTTCACGGTACGCGCCACGTTGAAGGCTGACGATCCAAACCCGATATCCGCATCCACCAGCAAGGGCAGCGGGCAAACATCCGTAATGCGACGAATATCAGTCAGCACATCATCAAGGGTTGAAATACCAAGATCCGGCAGCCCCAGTGACCCCGCAGCGACGCCGCCGCCGGAGAGATAAATCGCCTGATACCCGGCACGTTGGGCCAGCAGAGCGTGATTGGCGTTGATGGTGCCCACGATTTGTAATGGATTTTCTTTGCTGAGCGCGGCGCGAAACGCCAGCCCTGGGGAGTGTAGAGACATATCCCGTCCTCTTGTTATCAACTTGTTAGCATTCGTTGATTTACTTAAAGCAAGGGGTATGCCAAAGACCTTAATTTTTAATTAATTTATACATTACCCTTAAAAAACAATATGTTAACATAAATTACTGTATCTTTGATGCACAAAAGCGTGTCAGCTATCGTTTCATGAAACGTTCCTTCATGTTTCATTGCAACATTTATGAAACACAACTAAACCCTAATACTCGGTTCCTTACTTTTTGGGTTAGTTATGGCTGATACGCATCTTCCACCGCGGGTGAACGACGACAAACCGGTTATCTGGACGGTTTCTGTCACGCGCCTGTTCGAACTGTTTCGCGACATCAGCCTGGAGTTCGACCACCTGGCGACCATCACCCCCATTCAGCTTGGTTTCGAAAAAGCGGTGGCGTATATCCGCAAAAAACTGGCTACCGAGCGTTGTGATGCCATTATTGCGGCGGGCTCCAACGGGGCGTATCTGAAAAGCCGTTTATCGATCCCGGTGATCCTGATTAAACCCAGCGGATTTGACGTGCTACAGGCGCTGGCAAAAGCAGGAAAGCTCACCTCGTCGATTGGCGTCATTACCTATCAGGAAACCATTCCTGCGCTTCTCGCCTTTCAAAAAACCTTTAATTTGCAGCTTGAACAGCGCAGCTATATCACCGAGGAAGATGCCCGCGGGCAAATCAACGAGCTGAAGGCTGGCGGCACGCAGGCGGTAGTTGGTGCGGGATTGATTACCGATCTGGCAGAAGAAGCAGGTATGACCGGCATCTTTATCTATTCGGCGGCCACCGTGCGCCAGGCCTTTGTCGATGCGCTTGATATGACCCGCCTGACGCTGCGTAGAAACGGTCAGTACGCTTCTGGCGATACGTTACGCACCCGCTACGCGCTCGGTGATATGCGCGGTCATTCTGCGCAGATGGAACAGGTGCGACACACCATTATGCTCTACGCCCGCTCGCGTGCGCCGGTGCTAATTCAGGGTGAAACCGGTACGGGCAAAGAGCTGGCGGCACAGGCCATTCACCGTGAGTTTTTCACTCGTCAGGAGAATCGGCGCGGTAAACCCTCGCCGCCGTTTGTTGCCGTCAACTGCGGAGCAATCACCGAATCATTGCTGGAAGCGGAGCTGTTCGGCTATGAAGATGGCGCCTTTACCGGCTCTCGTCGGGGAGGACGCGCGGGCCTGTTTGAAATTGCTCATGGCGGAACCCTTTTTCTTGATGAGATAGGCGAGATGCCGCTGCCGTTACAAACCCGGCTGCTGCGCGTACTGGAAGAAAAAGAGGTCACCCGAGTCGGTGGGCATCAGCCTATTCCGGTCGATGTCCGGGTGATTAGCGCCACACACTGTAATCTGGAGCAGGAGATGAAACAGGGGGAGTTTCGTACCGATCTGTTTTATCGCCTGAGCATTTTACGCCTCAAGCTGCCGCCGCTACGCGAGCGGTTGCCCGATATCCTGCCGCTGGCGGAAGGTTTTTTAAAACAGTCGCTGGCAGAACTGGATGTGCCGTTTTCTGAGCCAGTACGCAAGGGGCTGAGTTTAAGTCAGCCGACGTTACTGAATTATGGCTGGCCGGGGAATATCCGCGAACTGCGTAATATGATGGAGCGCCTGGCGCTATTTTTAAGCGTCGAGCCGCAGCCGGAGCTGAATGTGGATTTTTTACAACAGCTATTACCAGAACTGGCCATTGTTGCAAACTCACCACAATCATCGTCATTGCTGACGCCGCAGCAGGTGTTGGCACAATTCAATGGTGATAAAACCGCGGCGGCACGCTATCTCGGAATTAGCAGAACCACGTTCTGGCGCAGATTAAAAGAAAACCCGCCGGTACAATGACCGACGGGAATCGTGATTTTTACAGCAGCGTATTATTTTTTCTTGTAGATATTGGCTGTGCCATGGATTTTATTATCCGTTTGACCGGAAGTTAATACCACAACATCGGCACCTTTCTCTTCGGCTTTTTTCAGCAGTTCTTCTTTGGCATCTGCGACAGAAACTTCATTACTCGTTGAGATATCACCGATTTTTGTGTACTGCGACTCAACCTTTTCAAACTCAAGCTTTGTCATAAACTCCGCGGCATATGCGTTGGTCACGACAAAAGCTAACGCACCAATAAGTACTTTAATTCCAGTTTTCATAGACCAGCTCCAGGTTTTGTTATATATGCCATCATCGCCCCCTGAACATTCGACACGCGAGTCAAGGATGATTAATAAGTAGTTCAGGCTGATAAAAAGATCCAGAGCAGGCGGAAATATAAAGATATTTTGCTAATCGTTAAATACGCAAAACGCAGCGGCGCTGCGTTTTCAACGCGCAGTGTGAGTGAATACGCAGAATGACGTGGATACTAAAATTATAGTGTTAGCTGACCCTGCTTCCGCCCTCACTAATGGATACGTTGTCTATGGAACCTCTGCACGCCGTCATACTCACCGTCAGCCTGTTTGTTTTAACTTTTTTTAATCCCGGCGCGAATCTGTTTGTGGTGGTGCAAACCAGCCTGGCATCCGGACGACGCGCAGGTGTGATGACCGGTCTGGGGGTCGCCTTAGGTGATGCGTTTTACTCCGGCCTTGGGCTTTTTGGCATGGCAACGCTAATCACCCAGTGTGAAGAGATATTTTCATTGATTAAGATTGTCGGCGGCGTCTATCTGCTGTGGTTTGCCTGGAACAGCATCCGCCATCAGGCCACGCCACAAATGCCCACGCTACAGCAGCCGATTTCCGCCCCCTGGTATGTATTTTTCCGCCGAGGATTACTAACGGATTTATCGAACCCACAAACCGTACTGTTTTTTATTAGTATCTTCTCGGTCACCTTAAGCGCAGACACACCTACGTGGGCCAGGCTGATGGCCTGGGCAGGTATTGTATTGTCTTCCGTTATCTGGCGTATTTTTCTCAGCCAGGCATTTTCGTTACCCGCTGTACGCCGTGCATATGGCCGCATCCAACGCGTTGCCAGCCGAGTCATTGGCGCAATAATAGGTGTCTTCGCGCTCAGGCTTATTTATGAGGGTATTAGCCATCGATAAGAGAGTTTAACTTGACCATCGTGAGGTAATTGTCCGTAATACTGCCTGAATTTTTAATCGCACGTTGAGTGGCAGCGAGATGGAACAGATTGAACCGGAAAACGACACATTACTCCTTACAGAATGGCAGGCACTGATACGACAAACATCGCCTGACGTTCACACGCTCCTCACATCGTTAAGCGATGAAGAGATCCACCATTTAGTGACCGTTTTTTATGACTATATGCTCTCCCATGCCCAAAGTGCATTGTTCCTCAATACGGAACAGGTCAGTACCCGCCTCAGCGGCAGTATGTTTGACTGGTTACGCAGCGTGCTCGGCAGCGCGCACGAAGATCTCTCACAGTTGCTGGCCAAACAACGCAAAATTGGCGTAGTGCATGCCCGTATCGGTCTGCCCATCGATCTGGTGAACCGCGGTGCGCGTAAGCTCAAAGATGAGCTGTATCGGGTGTTGAAAACCAAAGCTGACGACTCGTCTTCCCTGCTGAGCAGGGCTATCTGTTTTAGCAGTCTGGCAATGGATACTGCGCTGGAGGCCATGACCGTCTCCTATTCCCCAAGCTACCAAAACTCCCTGCATACACAGGAACAGTATCGTCTGCAGACTATTTACGATGACGTTAACGTCGAGCGCGAACGGCAAATCCGTTCGTTTACCGACTGGGAAAACCAGTTTATCTATAACATTGCCACCGGAATGCCTTTCGGTGAAATGGTGTTTCTTGCGAACTCTGATTTTGGTATGTGGTTCTCACATAAGGGAAAACATATTCTTGGCAACAGCAATTTGCTCAAAGAAATGGAATCACTGATTGCAGAGATCGACACCCGTCTGACGACAACCCTGTCACCTCAGCATCAGCCGACAGAACCCGAGCGGATGAGCTTATTACAGGATGTTCGCCAGCTGTCGGCAAAAATCCATTTCCTGCTCGCTTCAATGTTTGAGGCGCTGGTTAAGCAGGAAAATGGTAAAGATTCGTTGACCCAGTTGCTTAATCGCCGCTTTATTCCGACCATCATGCGACGTGAAATCTCGCTGGCGTTACATGCGCGTAAGCCTTTTAGCCTGGCGATGCTGGATATCGACTACTTCAAGCAAATTAACGATAACTTCGGGCATAATACCGGCGATCTGACACTCAAAAATGTCGCAGCGGTCATTCATGATCATATCCGTAGCAGCGATTACGTGTTCCGCTACGGTGGTGAAGAATTTATGATTCTGCTCGTCGAGTCAGATGAATCGCAGGCCAGTATTATTCTGGAAACGCTGCGCATGAAAATTGCAGGGATGCGCATGGCAGCCTCTGCGACAGAAACGTTTTCTATTACCGTCAGTATCGGTATTGCCGAATATGATTATCATCCCGACTACAAACAGCTGGTTGATAAAGCCGATCGCGCACTTTATCTGGCAAAAAGTAATGGTCGCGACCGCGTTGAGATTTATCAGGAATAACCATTGCCTTGCAGAGAAATAAATACCCCGTTCAGGGTATTTATCTGGCTTGCGATAAATATCGAGCTGTTATTTTTATTCAAGTATATTTGCATGATGAAAATAACAGCCACGTAATAAGATGCAAATCAAATACACCAAATCTAAATGGCGCTAGCATATCCCGGTGATAACGCCTTCTGAATGCAGAAGGGGAAATATGAGGGATAGTATAAAATCATGAATGGGAAGAAGAGAACGCGCTGGCAGCGCCGTCCTGGCACGATCGGAGGCAAACTGCCGTGGAATGACTGGCGCAATGCCAGCAGCTGGCGAAAAGCCACCCAGTTTCTCCTGCTGACTATTAATATTTATATTGGCGTAACGTTCTATTACTGGGTCCGCTATTTCGAAACCGCCGGCACCAGCGTCTATATTCCAAGGCCTGGTGGTATTGAGGGATGGCTACCGATCGCGGGTTTGATGAATATCCGCTATACGCTGGAAACTGGTTTTCTTCCTCCCATCCATGCCGCCTCCATGCTACTGTTAGTTGCGTTTATCCTGATTAGTCTGTTGTTAAAAAAAGCCTTCTGTTCGTGGTTATGTCCGGTGGGCACACTGTCCGAACTGCTCGGCAATCTGGGGAAAAAAGTCTTTGGTCGCAACTTCACGCTGCCGCGCTGGCTGGATATGCCGCTGCTCAGTCTGAAGTATCTGTTGCTGAGTTTCTTTTTATATATTGCCCTGTCGATGCCTGCACAGGGGATTCAGTATTTTCTAATGTCGGCCTATGGCATGATTATCGACGTGAAGATGCTCGATTTCTTTCGCCATATTGGCCCCGCTACGCTCATCTTTGTTGTCGTTATCAGCGTCCTGAGCCTGTTTATTCGCAATGCCTGGTGCCGCTATCTGTGCCCTTATGGCGCGCTGCTCGGCCTGTTCTCGCTATTCTCGCCGTTTAAAATCCGCCGTAACGCAGACAGTTGCATCGACTGCGGAAAATGCGCGAAAAACTGCCCGTCGAATATCCCGGTCGACAGACTGATTAAGGTGCGTACCGTGGAATGCACTGGCTGCATGACCTGCGTTGAATCCTGCCCGGTAGCCTCAACGCTGAGCTTTTCACTGCAGACTCCGCCTGGCGCACAAGGCAACGGTGGTAAATCGTTATGGCGTCAGAGGACGATGTCAGGTGTTGCCATGGCGCTACTGGTGCTTGGTATTCTGTTTGCCGCCGTAGGTTATGCGGTGTACGCCAACGTCTGGCAGACGCCGGTGCCGGATCATATGTATTTCCAGTTGATCCCGAAGGCCAGAATGATCGGCCATTAATGGTTTGAACTGTCTGCATTTATGCCGGGTGGCGACAACACCCTACCCGGCCTACACAGCGGATATCACCGGTTTATTTCTTCGCCCCGGATTTACCAATGCCCCGATACAGTTCGTTAATCCGCTTCACGGATTTAATTGATCGCTGCGGCGCAGTGGAAGCGACAGACAGCACAATCATTTCCAGACACACCAGCACCGTACCGTGGAGCGGCATTTTCCCATTCTCGCCGCCGCGCGGCACGTTAATCACCACATCCGCTTCTTTACTAAAACGGGAGTCCAGCGCGTTCGTCAGTAAAATAACCGGGACACCCAACCGCCTGGCCTCGCGAATGGTCGTCAGCCCTTCCCGGTGCGGAGATTTCTGCGCCATCATGATCAGCACATCTCCACGCTGCAATGCGATCAGTTGCTCCGCGAGGTTAATCCCGGTGCGATTAAATGCTACCGCAGGCAGGCCAATACGGCTGAGCAGACGAACGGTATAATCCGCCAATACGCCGGATGCGCCAATACCAAAAATTCCCACCTGACGGGCTTCTACCAGTAATGCCACCGCCTGGGCAATTGCATAGCGGTTTTGCGGTGTAGAAAGCGCTTCACAGGTACGCTGATGCCCCTGCAAGACAAAATCAATACTGGAATTAACATCGCAAGAGAGCGTATTCACCGTGGTGGTCATCTTCTCTTCTGAGGTCACGCCAGGGCCAAACCAGTGTTCAATGGTCTGCTTTAAATCGCGCAACCCGGCAAACCCCAGCGCCTGAATTGCCCTGACCACCGTCGCGTCAGATGTTTGCGTGGCGGCAGCGATTTCTATCGCTGTAAACTCCAGCACCACTTCGCGGTTTTCGTTGATATAACGCGCCACGGCCTGCATACGTGGCGAGAGTAAATGCGCCCGGGCGCGAAAACGGTCACCATAGACATCAATACGGTTTTTGGCTTTTTTCGCCGTCAGCATGGTTATTTAGCCTCCGGTAGCCATCGTCCGGCGATGTGCGTTTGCACCTGCGCCACCATCAGACTGAGCGAGGCATAGGAATTAGATATCGCCTCTTCACGGGAGAGTAAAACGTAATGTCCGCGCTGGCAGGCGGTCAGGAACTCACACCAGCCAGGCATCACCGCATCCATCGCCGCGATTTCATCCTGCGGTTTACCGCCGGTATCGCCACGCCAGGTCGCGAAGACAAAATCGGCATCCAGTTCAGGCAGACGTTCCGCACTGACATCAATGCGCCCACCCGGCGGAATACTGTCGATAATCTTCGGGAAAGTGAAACCAGCATCGCGTAAAACTCGCCCCAGGGAATGATAGGTGTGCAACGCATTGATTTTGCCCTGATTGGCCTGTATTACCGCCACAGAGATGTGCTGCGTATCGACCGTCCGCTTGAGCTGGGCTATTTCTTCACGGTAGCGCCGTTCCAGCAATGCCAGCCGGTTCTGCGTACCGGTAAGCTGCGCCAGCTTGCGGTAGATTTCCGGCGCACCGCCATCAAGATGATCGATGCTGACCGTCGGCGCTATTTTTTCCAGTTGCTCAATCGGCGTGTTACGGCTGGGTTCGGTGATAATTAAATCCGGTTTTGCCGCCACAATGGCTTCAATATCAATGTCTGCCGTACCGATATACGTCATGTTCGAATTATCAAAATCCACGCCGGTCAGCAGCACGCCGGAGCGTAAAAAATTGCTGCCATCCGGGCGCGTTCGGCCATGACTGGCCACCGGAGGCACGCCAAGTTCGATCAGCGGAATAGTGATGTCGAGATCGTGCAATGACACAATACGCTGCGGATGCAGCGGCACGTTCACCACTCGCCCGAGATCGTCAGTAAATGACTGAACAGGCTCCGCCGCCTGGACGGTGCAGCCGACCAGCAGCAGCAATGAAAAGATTAAACGCATATACCCTCTTAACAATTACAAACGATCCCGGCGACGCCAGAGCAACAGCAAAAAGAACGGTCCACCGACCAGGGCAATGACGATCCCGGCGGGGATTTGCAGTGGTGCAAACGCCAGACGACCCACGGTATCGGTGACCAGCACCAGCAACGCACCGATCAACGCACTTCCCCACAGCAGCGCTGTTTGTCCGCCACGCAGCCAGAATCGTGCCATGTGTGGCGCCATCAACCCGACAAAACCGAGGCTGCCCACGCAGGCAACACTGGCGGCGGTGAGTACAACCGGCGCGAGAAAACGCAACAACGCCAGTCGGGGTAAATGGACTCCTAGCCCCGTTGCCGTCGCATTGCCAAGTAGCGCCACATCCGAAGCGCGCGCCGTGGCAAATAAGATGATGGCCGCAGGCAACGTCCAGACCAGTGCCACCAGCAGCAGTGGCCAGGTGGCGGCATGAAGGCTCCCCGCCAGCCAGACCAGTGCAGTCTGTACGTCACGGACATCGGCGGTGGTCATAAATACGCCCATTCCCGCGGCAAAGAACCACGACACGCCAATGCCTATCAACACAAAGCGAGGCCGGGAGAAATCACGGGCCAGCAGCATCACCAGTGTGGCGACCAGTGCGCCGCCGGCCATTCCCGCCAGGGGCCGCCAAACCAGACTTGCTGACGGGAAAAGCAGCACCAGGGCCAGTACCACCACGCAACTCCCTTCTTTGACACCGATGAGCCCGGGATCGGCCAACCCGTTGCGGGTGATAGATTGCATCGCCGCCCCTGCCAATCCGAGCATCGCCCCGCACAGAAGCGCCATCAGCAGTCGAGGCAGTCGTACATCCCAAACGACATACTGTTGCTGAGCCGTCAACGCCTGAGGGTCAAACACCGCCCGTCCGATAGCGGAAGCCGGAACCGGGAGCGACCCCTGCATCACGCCAAACAGCAGTAATGCGATTGCCAGCACCGTCAGGCTGAGGCTGTACAGCACGGTTTTGGGACGAATGACACGAGAAAATCCACCCACCCGCCATGCACGAAGCCCTGCACGTTGCAGCATATCGTTCATTTCAAAAACCTCGACGCAATGAAAATAAACGCCGGTGCGCCCACCAGGGCGGTCATGATCCCTGTAGCCAGCTCCTGCGGAGCCAGCACCGTGCGGGCGGCAATATCCGCCAGCAGCAGCAGCGCCGCGCCCAGCAATGCCGACGTCGGTAGCATCTGACGAATATCTTTTGTTACCAGACGGCGGGTAACGTTAGGCACTAACAGGCCGATAAATCCCAGCGGCCCCACGACAGAAACTGCCGCACCGCACAACAGCGCAATGGCGATCATCGCCAGCAAGCGTATGCGCAGAATGTTCACCCCTAACCCACAGGCCATACGGTCGCCGAGAGCCAGAATATTCAGGCCCGGCGCGATAGCGATCGCCAGCACCATACCGGCAAGCGACGGGGGAACGGCACTTTTGACACTTTCCCAACGCAGACCCGCGAGATCACCCACCAGCCAGGTGCGCATTGCCAACAGGGTTTGTTCATCCAGAATCAGGATGGCCGCAGTAAGCGATGACACCATGGCCGACAGCGCCACGCCGCACAGCGTGACCTTCAGCGGCGTTAAGCCACCGCGCCCGGCAGATGCAAGCGCCATCACCAACGAAAAGAGTGCCGCAGCACCGCCTGCCGCCAGCAATGGCTGGCTTACCCCCGTCACGCCAAGCGCGGTGCACAACACAACGACAAACGCCGCACCGGCATTCAGCCCCAGAATATGCGGTTCTCCCAGCGGATTACGAATCAACGCCTGCAACAGAACCCCCGCAACACCTAACGCCGCGCCGACCAGCATCGCCGCCGTCATGCGCAGCAGACGTAAGGAGACAATAATCCGGTGGTCGAAATTTTTCGCGTCAAAGTGGAACAGCGCCTGCACGACGGTCTGCGGGCTGATAGTGCGTGCGCCCACACCCAGATGCACCACTGCCAGAACACACAACAGCAGCGTTAACACGGGGAACGCCAGCATAATCCGGCCACGGCGACGAGCCAGTGTGCTTGCCATGACCGTCATTGCTCTTGCCCGCCCGGCGCGCGGAACGGCATAAAGAACGGTTTGCCGGTGAGAGGATTCACCGACATCTGCACGTCGACGTCAAACACGTGCTTAATCAACTCGGGCGTGCAGTTTTCGCCATCATGCACGACGCCCTGCAACGTCCCCTGTTTGAGGAACACCAGCATGTCCCCGTAATTCACGGCAAAATTCAGGTCATGCAGGACCACAACCACAGTACGGCCATGATGGCGAGTCAGTGAATGCAACAGTTCGAGGATCTCCACCTGATAGCGCAGATCGAGAAACGTAGTCGGCTCATCCAACAAGATGACCGGCGTTTGCTGTGCCAGCGCCATCGCAATCCAGCAGCGCTGACGTTGCCCACCGGAAAGGCTCTCTACCGGCAAATGCGCAAAATCAGCAGTTCCGGTTAACTGGAGTGCCTGCTCCACGGCGCGTTCGTCATCGTCCGTCCATTGCGAAAGCATGTTCTGCCAGGGAAAACGCCCACGCGATACCAGTTCGAAAACGGTAAGTCCTTCGGGCACCAATGGGGATTGCGGCAGGATGCCGAGCTGGCGTGAAACCGCTTTGGTAGGCTGTTGATAAATGGCTTTGCCATCCAGCAATACGCTGCCGCCGTGCGGTTTCAACATACGGGCGATAGTGCTTAACAACGTTGATTTACCCGAGCCGTTCGCCCCCACCAGTACCGTCATTTTGCCTTGCGGAATAGTGAGACAGATATCGTGGACAATGGTGTTATGGCGATAACCCGCAGAAAGCTGTTGTAGTTCAATGCCCGTTCTGTGGGCGGTATTTTCCACATGCTGTGGCATGTTCACTCCTGCGCCGCCGCATGGCAAAGCCTGCATGAGTAACTCCCTAAATAAAAATAAAACTCATTCTCTTTGTGATCTTGCTGGCTTGCACTGTAGTAGTCAAGCAATTACACCCTGTAGTTACATCACCTGTCGCCAACAACTAAAGCACAAATAAAAAACGCTAAAAAATCAATAAAAACCATTCTTTTTCAATACATTGAAAATTAAATACCCTTAAAAAAACGACGGTTAAATTGCGTCAAATCGCTTGTAGTTTCTTTTTCATTTTTACGTTTACTACTACAAACACCCATGATTGAATGATTCTCAATTACACGTCTGACGCCAGTAACGCTGGCTTACAGATGGATAAATGCAGGGCTGGCAAGCCGGGCAATGAATTGAATCAACTTGTTTCCCTGCCCATTTTTGGCAGGGTCTTTTGCGGAATAAATAAAATAATGGCTGAGTTAACGACTTACTTTTCGGGGATGAAAGGGCGGGCATTGTGCTCTGCTCTCTTTCTGGGCATGACAACAACACCTGCGGTATTTGCAGCGGAGAAAGAGACGACTCCGCCTAAAGGAGAAGATACCATCACCGTTCGGGCAGATGCATCGTCTGCCGATCAGGCCGTAACATCGGGTTATCAACCGCTGAGTTCGTCCACCGCGACGCTGACATCCATGCCATTGTTGGATATCCCACAAGTGGTGAACACTGTCAGCGATAAAGTTCTGGAAGATCAGCATGTCACGACGCTGGACGAAGCGCTGTATAACGTTAGTAACGTCGTGCAAACCAACACATTAGGTGGCACACAGGATGCGTTTGTCCGCCGTGGCTTCGGCGCAAACCGTGACGGCTCGGTGATGACCAATGGTCTGAAAACCGTGTTGCCGCGCAGCTTTAACGCCGCCACCTCACGCGTGGAGGTGCTGAAAGGCCCGGCCTCAACCCTGTATGGGATTCTCGATCCCGGCGGCCTGATTAATGTCGTCACCAAACGTCCGGAAACGCAGTTTGGCGGGTCGATTTCAGTAACCTCCAGCAGCTTTGGCGGCGGCACAGGGCAGTTTGACGTGACCGGGCCGATTGAAGGCACTCAGTTAGCCTATCGCCTGATTGGCGAATATCAGCATGAGGATTACTGGCGTAACTTCGGCACCTATCAGAGCAGCTTCATCTCCCCGTCCCTTACCTGGTTTGGCGACAAGGCCACCGTCAACGTGCTCTATTCACATCGCGACTATAAAGCCCCGTTCGATCGCGGCACCATTTTCGATCTCAACACCAAACACGCGGTGAATGTGGATCGCAAAACCCGTTTTGATGAGCCGTTTAATATCACCGATGGCGAATCGGATCTGGCGCAGCTGAATGCCGAATACCGTTTCAACAGCGAATGGACAGCGAAATTCGACTACAGCTTTAGTCAGGATAAATACAGCGATAATCAGGCTCGCGTGATGGCTTATGATTCTGCAAGCGGAAATCTGACCCGCCGTGTTGATGCCACTCAAGGTTCCACCCAGCGCATGCACGCCACACGTGCCGATTTACAGGGCAACGTCGATATCGCTGGCTTTTATAACGAGATCCTCACCGGCATCTCTTATGAGAACTACGATCTGCTACGCACCGACATGATCCGCTGCAAGAACGTAAAAGGGTTCAATATTTATAATCCTGTCTACGGTACGTTGGGTAAATGTACTAACGTTTCTGCCGCTGATAGCGATCAGACTATTCAACAAGAGAGCTATTCTGCGTATGTGCAGGACGCGCTGTACCTGACCGATAAATGGATCGCCGTCGCCGGGATGCGTTATCAGTACTACACCGAATACGCTGGCAAAGGCCGTCCGTTCAACGTCAACACCGACAGTACCGACCAACAGTGGGTGCCCAAATTCGGTATGGTGTACAAACTGACGCCGTCGGTATCGCTGTTCGGTAACGTGTCGCGATCCTTCATGCCGCAATATTCTATCGCCAGTTATATTGGCGAATTGCCACCTGAAACCTCAACGGCTTATGAAGTGGGGGCAAAATTCGATATCTTTGACGGTATCACCGCCAATATTGCCCTGTTTGATATTGATAAACGCAATGTGCTGTACAACGAAATGATCAATGGCGAAACTGTGGCGAAAACTGCGGGTCGCGTGCGTTCACAAGGTGTGGAAGTGGATGTCGCCGGTTCGTTGACCACCAACACCAATATCATCGCCAGTTACGGTTATACCGCCGCGAAAGTGACGGAAGATCCTGATTACAAAGGTAAGTCGCTGCCTAATGTACCGAAGCATACCGGCTCATTATTCCTCACCTACGATATTCAGAATGCCTTTATGGGCAATATCCTGACGATTGGCGGTGGGGGTCATGGGGTGAGCCGCCGTTCCGCAACCAATGGCGCAGACTATTATCTGCCGGGCTATTTTGTCGCCGATGCCTTTGCCGCTTATAAAATGAAGCTGCAGTATCCGGTCACATTGCAGCTCAATGTGAAAAACCTGTTTGATAAGACCTATTACACTTCATCCATTGCCACCAATAATCTGGGTAATCAGATTGGCGACCCACGAGAAGTGCAGTTCACGGTGAAAATGGAATTCTGATCCTCTTCATCCATTAACCCTGCCAATTCTGGCAGGGTTTCCCGTCTGTCCTGCCATTTTAAGACAATTGAACTTGTGCCATCGTGCTCTCGTTTATACAACCTTAAATATCATCCGTAATAATTTTTCTATTTTATTATGGGCGACTGGGATCAAAATAATGAACGGGATAACATCATGACTAAAATAAAACTGGCACTGCTATTACCTCTGTTTCTGGCAGGTTGTACGATGAGTGACGGGGAATTAAGAAACGCTTACGCTCAGCATTATCAGCAACCTACCGCCTATGTAGATGCTTATAAACAGAAAATAGCCAGTATGGATATTCATGCGCTGGCCCAATATGCCGCCGCAGAAGATAAGAAAAAAATGCGTGGGCAGCCAAGACTGAAAATCGACGAATTTATTACCATTGAGAACGTACAGGCGAAAGGAAATCGGGTGGTCTACGATTACTCACTGTCCGAAAACTGGCTGGCGCTTTCCGCAGATAAACAGCGCGAGAAGCAGACCAATATGAATAAAGACCTGATCTACCGTACCTGCTCGCTGGAAACGGTACGTCTGGCGCAGGCAAAAGGGCTGGAAGAAGAGCATAACTATTACAGTCAGTACCCAGACAAAGTCTCCTTTACTCTGAGAACCAGCGCGCAGATTTGTATGCAAAACGGTTTTACACAATAACCGCAATCCACTATGCCTGATGCGCTACGCTCATCAGGCATACAATTTGCACGCTGCACCAGGCCGGATAAGGCGCCAGCGCTGCATCCGGCTAAAACATCAGAATTTCCAGGACACACTGCCGACAATGCTGCGCTCGGCGCCAAAGTAGCAGTATGAGAGAGAGTTACAGGCCGCAACGTAGCGCTTGTCGGTCAGGTTGTTAACGTTCAGCTGCGCGCTCAACCCATTAATACCGATATTCGTTAAGTCGTAACCAATCACCATATCCACCAGTGTGTATGACGGCAGGGTGTGAGTATTCAAGCGATCGCTGGTAATACCGTTAACGTAGCGCACGCCTGAACCCAACGTCAGACCGTCCAGCGGACCACTTTTTACATCGTAGCTCAGCCAGGCACTGGCCTGGTTACGCGGGGCGTACACTGCGCGCTTGCCCTGCTCTTCCGGGCTGCTTTTCTTATAGCGAATGTCGGTATAGGTATACGCCGCCTGCAAACGTAAGCTATCCGTCAGTTGGCTAATTGCCTCCAGCTCCACCCCTTCAGATTCAATTTCCCCAATCGAGCGGTATGGATCGGTCGGCTCTTCTTTAGTGGCTATATTCGTCTGATTGATACGGAACACCGACGCGCTGAACTGACTGTTAAGTCCTTCCGGCTCATATTTCAGCCCGGCTTCCCACTGCTTGCCTTTCATCGGGTCCAGCAGATTACCGTTCTCATCGGCAAAACTGGTGGGCGTAAAGGCAGTGGAGTAACTCACGTACGGCGCAAAGCCGTTATCGAACAAATAGAGCAACGCGGCGCGGGTGCTGAAGTTGTTTTTATCCAGATCGCTGCGAGTATCCTTGATCTTATCAATGTTAGAAACGCTGACCTGATCGTAGCGACCACCGAGCGTAATACGCCAGCGATCCCATGACATCTGATCCTGCAAATAGTAACCCGTCTGTCGCAGCTTGTGTTTCTCACGCGCATACATGTCGATGTAATCAGGCTTCGCGCCGTACACCGGATTAAAGGCGTCAATCGGGGGGAAAGCGCCGTAGTAACCGGTAGTATTGTTGCTGCGATCCTGATAGTCGATCCCCACCAGCAAACGGTGGTTTACCTGCCAGGTATCAAAGCTGCCGTCGAGCTGGTTATCCAGCGTAATCGCCGACATTTTTTCATCGGAGCCGGAGTAGCCGCGATTAAGCTCGGTTTCATTCAACCAGCCCGCCGCATACACCTGGTTCAGCTCAACGTCGGTATGCAGATAGCGCAGCTTTTGCCGCACCGACCAACCGCTATCAAACATATGCTCAATGTTGTAGCCCACCATGTTTTCACGGCGATCGTATTTGTCATAATCATCCTCGCCTTCGTAAAAGGTATTGGAGATCTTTTGCCCGTAATGCGGAACCACGGTGCCGTCATACGGCAGACCGGAGTGGCTTCCGCCTTCCGGGTCACGGTGCAGATAGGCCATCAGATCCAGACGCGTCTGGTCGGTGATACGCCAGGTCAGGCTGGGCATCAGCGCGTAACGTTCTTCCTTCAATGGACCAAACTGCGAGTCTGCGTAACGCGTCATCCCGCTCAATCGCGCCGCCACTCGATCGTTATCATCCAGCGCCCCGGTGACGTCAAACGCCGCGCCGCGCTGGTTATTGTTGCCGGCAAACAGCTTCACTTCACCGCCCGCATCAAACGACGGCTTGCGTGAGGTCAGCGCCACAATACCGCCCGGGGAGGAACGGCCATACAGTACGGAAGCCGGGCCACGTACGACTTCGATATCTTCGAGGAACCACGGATCAACCACCAGCGAGCTGTGTGAGTTGGTGTCGCCCATCATCTTCAGACCATCGAGATAGACGTTATCCAGGCTCCCGTCAGAAAAGCCACGCAGCACGATGTAGTCGAAGCGGTTGGAGGCGCCAATCTGATTGCTGTACACCCCCGGCGTATAGCTGACAGCCTGGCGCACGCTGGTTGCGCCTTGCTCTTCAAACTGTTCACGGGTAACGATCGATACCGACTGCGGCGTTTCAATATCCGGCGTGGCAAGCTTCGTGGCCCCGCTCTGCATCTGCGAGGTGACAACCACCGTATCGTTTTTTGTTGTTTCCTGCGCCAGCAGAGGAAAAGCCACGCTGCCGGTCACCCATCCCACCAGCAGCGCCAAGCGAGTCTTCGCGAACATGAATATCTCCAAAGGCATGTCTAATTGTAAGTGAGAATTATTACCTTTTTGCTGACGGAGATAGCTATGCCGGATGCCAGGTTGCCTATGCGCAGTGCCAAATTGTCAGGAAATCACGTGCGTAAAACGCAAATATGGATTAGCAAGGTTTGAGTAAATCGCCGGGCGAAAAGCCGTAACGGCGACGAAAAGCGGTAGAAAAGTTGGTAGCGTGCTGATAACCCGACATCCAGGCCGCCTGCTGTACGCTATATCCTTCCAGTAGATAGCCGCGCGCATGTTCCAGACGGCAATCGCGCAGGTAGTCGAATACCGAACAGCCATAGGCTGCACGGAACTTACTGCGCAGGCTGCTGGGGCTCATCGCCGCGCGTTGGGCCAGTTCATTAAGGGTGTAGTCATTTTCGGGACTCTCCTCCAGCAGTCGGCGAACGACCTCCAGCCGCTGCTGCTCACCGCTCGTCGCAAGACGTTTACCGCTCTCGACCTGACACATGCTGAGACCATGACCGAACAGTTGTAATATCAGCCCTTCCAGCATCAGCTGACGAGAAACATGGCTAATCGTACTCTGCTGCGCGTACTGCAGTCCGCTGAGTAAAAACCCCGGTACCTGCCAGATAAGCGTCGGCGTCTGGCACCTTTCCCACTCGCGCATCAACGATTCAAGCAACCCCTTGCGATACGCGCCGTCGGGATATAAACCGAGCGATAATGTCCGGAGTTTACAATCAGCATGATGACGGGCACGCATCGTCTGGTGCTCACTCAGGCGTGAGCTAAACGCCATGCCGGAGCGCACCACATGCTCCTGTCCGTTAAGCGTCAGGATCACGCAGCCTTCCAGAACCACCAGCATATACAGAGGACTGTCGTGGCGAGAGGTGGTTTCGTAGGGTTGCAATACCTGTACGTCGGAGTGCGTCACGCACATCCCGCAGGGGAGAGTCATCTCCTCAATTTCACCTTGCAGAACAGGGCTGCCAGACGGCAAATCCGGTCTTTGTGCCAACAGGGGAAAGCGGTAATCGATCCCGTAGCGCTCACCAAAATCCATAAACTCGCTTACGGAGAAAGTGCGAGCGACGCGTCCGGAGGCATTCAGGGCGGTGGTGTTGTTCATGCTGTCTTCTGCACAGGAAATGGGATTAACGGTTTATAACTGAAGCAACATTACCATTACCTGCACAATACGACAATAATAATGAGAACCATTATCAATATAGGTAATCAGCTAAATAAACAGCTTAATCCAGCCAGTTTAGATCTGCCGAGGAGGCACACGGCGCAGCCTCTTTTAACCAGCGATACAGCAGCTCAATATTTCTGAGCCGTGTTGAAGCCTTTGGCCAGACAAGGTAATACCCCTCGCCAGTCGCCACAGCATCTTTAAACGGTAACGCCAACATCCCTGCCTGAATGGCCGCCAGGCTTAGCAGCAGGTCGGCAACAGACACGCCATGACCACTCATCGCGGCAAGACTACCCTGCTCCAGGGTGTCGAACACTTTGCCTCGCGCAAGATTCAACGTCGGAAACTTCCCAGTGCGTTGCAGCCACCGACGCCAGTCTCGGCGATCCGCTGAGGGATGAATCAGTTCACAGGCAGAAAGATCGCGCTGCGCCTGCACCAGCAGTGCGGGTGAACACACTGGGATAAGCCACTCCTGAAACAGCAACCGGCTGTCGGTATCGTCGCCAAAATGGCCATTCCCTAACAGGATCGCACAGTCATACGGTTCACGACTGAAGGATACCGAATCGGTATCCATCCAGACGCTGGAAATTTCGATCACCGGGGTCGGATGCGCTTCACGGAAAAGACGCAGCACATCCAGAAGCCAGCGCATTGTCAACGTAGACGGCGCTTTCAGCCGTAGCTCATAACTGCTGCTGCGAAAGGCATGACACGCGTGTTCCAGACTCTGAAACCCAGCCGTCAACTGCTGCGCTAACCCTTGGCCAGAAGGTGTTATCTCGATACGCGGGCCGCTGCGGATAAATAGCTCACAGCCAAACCATGCCTCCAGCGTGCGAATATGACGGCTTACCGCGCCCGGCGTCACGTTAAGTTGAATAGCGGCTTTGCTGAACGTTCCCAGACGGGCTGCGGCTTCAAAAGCCCTCAGGGCATACAACGGAGGTAGCGTCATCGTGAGTTTCTATGTTGAGTTTTACTCACAGTAGAGCGCAGTTTTATTCGTTTTTCAATGCGCTACGTAAACGGAATACTGGTGGAAAATATCATCAGGATAATCAGGTATGAATTTCACTTTACTGGCTGCCTATAGCCTCAGCGTAGTAACCCTGCTGTTAACACCGGGTCCTGTCGTGGCGCTGATTACCACCACCGCGGCGCAGCACGGCTATCGCCGGGCTTTTCTCACGCTGATTGGCACTAACGGCGCTTCTTTAGTACTGATTGCTCTGGCTGCACTGATGCTAGCTGGCGTGGTTTCAATCTCTGCGATATGGCTTGGCGTACTGGGTCTTGTGGGATCGTTGTACATCGGAGTGATGGCGATTAACGGCCTGCAGACCAGGGCCTCAAAACCCGGACTGGGTGCGCGAAAGCGCGATAACAGCGGGCTTATCCACGGATTTCTGACCGGGGTCGCCAACCCAAAGGACATTTTGTTTTTCGTAGCTTTTTTCCCCCAGTTCATTGCCATTACGCAAGATTTCACCACCAGCATTCTGACGCTAACGCTGGTGTGGGTTATTTTTGATGTTACGGTGTTGTCTTTTTACATCGTGGTTTTCAAACGCTGGATACCAGCGCGCTTTGCCAGATGCAGCGGTTTTATCTCCTCTCTTTTTCTGCTCGCGGTGGCGGTGTTTGGCATTATTTATAATGTACACGCACTACAAATGCTCTCACCCGTGATGTGATCCTCAACAAATTGTTCAGCCAGACATCTCATCTTGCACCGGGAAGGATAAAATAAGAACAAATCGACATTAATATTATTAATGGATTAATAAGCCCGGATTCAGAAAATATAGACGATAACATTTTCATGGCGTTCAACTGGCACCCTCACCCATGATAACGCATCAACGGCGATAGGTGCCATGTCATTTTCTAAACGAAGTAGAGGTGTATTGTCATCTGGCACAACTGTGCTTTCACCGATCTCAAGAACGCCCCGAAAAGAAATGGACATATTGTCTGACGTATCCGACAACCTTATCCATTCGGTTGTAATCACTAACTTTCGAGTAAACATTCGCTATCCTTTGCGCGTGGTATATATCCGATACTTTCACAAGTAGATCACTACTCTTTGAACAAACAGAAATTTTTCCTCTATATCAATTAAGCATTACTTAACAGAAAGAAAATTGAAATAATGAAACTCATTCGAAATGTGTTTCACAAATTCAACCGGCAGGTTATGTTTGATGAACGTTAACTTTGCAAACTCAACATCGCCGTACACTCGAATACAGAAAGGTTTGACAATCTCGCCCTGCACGCCAAAGCACTCCTGAAGCCGGGCATCATCCATAAAGATAAAGTCACCTTTTCTGACCTTAATACTTTCATGAAGTCCTTGCCACTTCTCTGGAGTGAGCAGAAAGCTCTCCCATCCATTATTTCTCAATACTTCAATCGTATGAGTAAATTTAAAATAGTCGTTTTGCATTGTCACGTCACCACTCGACGTGGCGTACAAATATTCTATTTTAAATTTAAGTTGTGCATTGATGCTTTTTTTCTTCCCCTCATCAATTAGCCACTGAAGCTCACTGACAATACTCTTCGAAAATATTTTTCTTTTTTTGGCAATAGCCAGCCAATGCATAATGAATAGATGCTCTGACATTTTAGAGTAGATCTTATGATCCTTTATTGCGATACCAATTGCAACTAACGCACTCCAGGTAAATGTTTCCAGATCATCCTGATAATGATGTCGTAACGTACTAACTCTTCCAGAATCCCTTACCACTTAAACCTGCCCAAATAAATCGTCATTGTTATTCCACGTTATTCTTGTATTACTCTATTAAAAAATTACTACAACTAAAATCGCCAAAATATGATCCAGGTTAACTTATCCCTATGTAATAAACGTGCAAATACAATACATCAAACTTATTAATCATTAATCCAGAATAGCTCAACAATGTCCAATAAGAATAATGCGATAAAGATAAAAGTTAATAATAATCACCAGTAATCAATATCATCTGCGGTGATGAGAGCTGTAATCAGAAAAAGCAAACTACCGGACATTTAGCAGGCCGGAAGTTTGCTTGTTACAAACGAAGTTAATAGAAAATACCGATGATCAGGGTATGAGTTACAAAGCCCACAATCAGCGGTACGGCGGTACGTTTAACCACATCAAATGGCGTTATTTTCGCCCCACTGGAAACGGCAATCACCACGCCGGAAACCGGTGAAATTGCCCGCCCCATATGTGATGCCTGCTGCATCGGCAGGATCATGGCAACAGCGTTAGCGCCCATACTTGCCGCGATTTGCGGGATCAGCTCAACGAAAGCAAGGAATGGCGCATTACCCGATCCCATAATAATTGCTGCCGCCAGCGTCACCAGCGCAAACACCACCGCCATAGCAAATGGGGGTAATCCCACGTGCTCCGCCATCAGGATTAATTGATCAATGGCACCAATAACTTTAATCCCGTGGGCAAAAACACCTGCCGCAACCAGCAGCCCAACTACCCCGGTAAAGGCGGTGCCCATGCCTTTAAGGAAATGGCTGAATCCTTCGCATACTGACTTTAAATCACGCACCCGCAGCCATTCAATCAACATACAAACAGCCATCGAAATGAGCACAATGGTGATAATATTCAGGTTAATACCACTGACAAACATTTCCGATGATCCCACCGCCATCAGTATCGGAAGCATCGGGAGCAGCGCATAAAAAGCCGGGGCTTTTCCTGAGTCAGTCACCTCAGCGCTACCGATTTCTCTTGGAAGCGTCCCCGCTTTACGGTCGCAATGCCGCTGCCAGAAGAAATGGCAGATGCCGACGACCAGCACGGTTGCCAGCGCTGCGGGTCCCTGGTGGTAAACAACGTATTCCACCACATCCATATTGACCGCTTTAGATCCCCTGATAGCATCGATGGCCGTCGGGGTATATGCCACACCAAGCGAGGTGGCAATAACCCCAGCGGCTGAGGCCGCAGAAAGCCCTAACCCCAGCATAATGGGGAACATCGTCCCCATCAGCAACACGGCTAGCCCGGTGGCGGATGGAATGGCCAACTGCAGGATGCTGGCGAGCAGATAGGAGAAAAATAGAAGCACATAGGGCGAACGCAGCGCGCGCAAAGGTTTCGTCACAACCCGCACAACCGCTTCATTTGCCCCGATATGATCCATGTAATGCGCAAATCCCATGAGCGCCATGATCATCAGGCCGAGATCGGCGGCACGCGTACTAAAGAGATCGCGCATCACCTCGAAAGGATCGAGAAATGAAATCCCCGTACTGGCAACCCCCTTCGGTAATACAGAACCCCATCCGGTTAACGCCGTACAAATCATCAACACCAGGCCAGCAATGAACAACACGGGTTCAGCGCGATAACCTTTCAGGATCAGACGCGCGACCACCACGATCACCAGTAGGGCAATTAACACCTGAATCATGACTGAGCTCTCCCCTGCGCGAACTCAGCAAAGGTTTCCTCAATGACCGCTACCACGACATCGCTGGCGGCCCGCAGTGAACGCACCGGCAGGTATTCATAAATCGAATGAAAGTTATGGGCACCGGTAAAAATATTCGGGCAAGGTAGTCCTTTCTGCGATAACACTGCGCCATCATATCCACCACGCATGGCGACAGGTTGCGGGGTAATGCCACACTTCTGATACGCGCGTAACGCAATATCAATCGGGTAGTGAGCATCGCCCTGCAAGCTATTGAACACATTGGCATAGCGATCGGTTAAATGGCAGACCACGCTGTTTTCTCCCCACAGCGCGCAGGTGCTGACGGCCAGCTGGCGGATATATGCCATACGCGCCTTATACCCCTCTTCGGTAAAATCCCGGATATCCAGCTTAAGTACCGTACGGGCACTGTTACCCTGAAGTTGTTTTACCCAGTAATACCCTTCGCGTCCTTCCGTATACTCAGGCGCCTCTCCTCCGGGCAGCATCGCAATAAACTTATGCGCCATCAGCAGAGAGTTCTTCAGCTTACCTTTGGCCGACATAGGGTGTGCGGACTGGCCGGTAAAGATGATTTCCGCATCACCCGCGTTCCAGTTCTCATAGACAAATTCTCCAATGCCGCAGCAGTCCAGGGTATAGCCAAAATCAGCCCCAAACGCCGCAACATCAAATGCTTTTGCACCTCGTAATCCCTGCTCTTCATCAGGAACAAAACCGACCTTCACCGGCCCATGCTTAATCTCCGGATGTGCGACAAGGTACTCCAGGGCATTCATAATCGCGGCGATGGCGGCTTTATCATCTGCCCCCAACAGACTGGTACCATCCGTCACCAGCAGGTCATCACCGATATAATTTTTCAGTTCTGGAAATTCACTTTCGCGCAGATAAATTTTTAGCTCCTGGTTCAGACACAAATCCCCACCGCTGTAGTGAAGACGTTGTGCTTTTGTGTCCGCAGTCTGTTCCGCACTGGTATCGAGATGACCAAAAAAGGAAACGACAGGGATCGCGTCGTCCGTATTTGCAGGTAATGTCGCTGTCACAATAGCGGTATCCCTGACCTCAATGTTTTCCATTCCTAATGCTTCAAGTTCTACTGCCAGCAGTTTTGCCAGTTCCATTTGACCAGGTGAAGAAGGCATTATCCCATTAGCACCATTTTCCCTTGAGGTCGTGGTATTGATTTTCGTGTAGTTAATAAAGCGTTCAACAATATCCATTCCAGGAGATCCTTTAATGTATCATTTACGAGGTACTGCAAGAGAAGACCTGCATACAGCGTGGGTTGAATAATCTGAGAACAAAATAAAATCAGCACTCATCCCAGAATGCTGACTTTATGGGCATTACGACAACGATTTATAAAAAGGAAGATAAAAAGCCAGTAATTATGCCAGTGATTAAAAGCTCCGTTCTGATTGATAAAATCATATTCCCTGTCTGTTTTTACTGCATTTTCCATGGTGTTAAGCTAACAGAAGTCATAAACGGTATTCGTATATCTAAGAGATAATAAAAATCATTTAGATTCTTGCACCCAATACCGACACAAGATATACCATCGCTATATTTTTTAATGAACGAATGCTGTAACAGCAAAATGCAACCGTTTGCACCTCTCTACAAATAGCCACTTAACGCACTAAAATCCGTGAACAAAATCACAATTATTTCAAAAGCGAGAATTAACATAACGCTGAAAAACAGGCAGTTATAAGAAAAATTATATAATACCATTACAAATAAATATAAAATTACACTATTCACTATAAAATAGATTCATGGCGTTACTATTTCAATAGTAACGTATGATTCACAGAAAAAAATCTGTCGTCATCACTAATGTAAAGCAACAAGAACAATAATATTAAATTATCTATTTATGATGACTATCAAAATAATATACAGAAAAAAAACCTCTCCCCTGAGAAGAGATACAGGGCAGAGGTAATACGGGTGTTAAGGACATTTTTATAGTTTTGATGATAACAGAAGAGCTTCTTGCAGGATTGAGTATACACACTTCATGACGTTAAGAAAATTCCTAAATAGAATTAAAAACAAACACCATTAAAAATTCTTTTTATAATAAAGACCTGTTTATCAAATAAAACAAAATTAAGATAAGAAAAGATTAAATATCACTAATCTATAGTGTGACGCAAGTGAGACCAACTACACATCATTACGACCAATACCGCTACTGAAGATGTCTGAAAATTCAATAAATTTAATACATTCATACACCGCTCAGCTAGGGAAGGTGCGAACAAGTTCCTGATATGAGATCATCATATTCATCCGGAGCGCATCCCAGAGGGACATCATGAGCCATCAACTCACCTTCGCCGATAGTGAATTCAGCACTAAGCGCCGTCAGACCCGAAAAGAGATTTTCCTCTCCCGCATGGAGCAGATTCTGCCATGGCAGAATATGACCGCTGTCATCGAGCCGTTTTATCCCAAGGCGGGCAATGGCCGACGGCCCTATCCGCTGGAGACCATGCTGCGTATTCACTGCATGCAGCATTGGTACAACCTGAGCGACGGTGCCATGGAAGATGCCCTGTACGAAATCGCCTCCATGCGCCTGTTTGCCCGATTATCCCTGGATAGCGCCCTGCCGGATCGCACCACCATCATGAATTTCCGCCACCTGCTCGAGCAGCATCAACTGGCACGTCAATTGTTCAAGACCATCAATCGCTGGCTGGCCGAAGCAGGCGTCATGATGACCCAAGGCACTTTGGTGGATGCCACCATCATTGAGGCCCCCAGCTCTACCAAGAACAAAGAGCAGCAACGCGATCCGGAGATGCATCAGACCAAGAAAGGCAATCAGTGGCACTTTGGCATGAAGGCCCACATTGGTGTCGATGCCAAGAGTGGCCTGACCCACAGCCTAGTCACCACCGCGGCCAACGAGCATGACCTCAATCAGCTGGGTAATCTGCTTCATGGAGAGGAGCAATTTGTCTCAGCCGATGCCGGCTACCAAGGAGCGCCACAGCGCGAGGAGCTGGCCGAGGTGGATGTGGACTGGCTGATCGCCGAGCGTCCCGGCAAGGTAAAAACCTTGAAGCAGCATCCGCGCAAGAACAAAACGGCCATCAACATCGAATACATGAAAGCCAGCATCCGTGCCAGGGTGGAGCACCCGTTTCGCATCATCAAGCGGCAGTTCGGCTTCGTGAAAGCCAGATACAAAGGGCTGCTGAAAAACGATAACCAACTGGCGATGTTATTCACCCTGGCCAACCTGTTTCGGGTGGACCAAATGATACGTCAGTGGGAGAGATCTCAGTAAAAACCGGAAATAACGCCAGAAATGGTGGAAAAAATAGCCTAAATAGGCTGATTCGATGTGTTTGCGGGAAAAAAATCGGCCCAGATCCGCGAAATTTTAATCAGCGAGTCAGCTTGGGAAGAAATGACCTGCTTATTCGCACCTTCCCTAGCTGAGAGTTAAAAAATCATAAAATAAGCTAAACGCAATTTTTAGTCATAGATCACATTTTCCCGACAGGACGATTCCCCTACTCGTCCAGGCTGGTATGATTCAGCAGGTAAATATCTATCAACTCAACCCGAGGCTTTGATGCTGGAGAATGTAATCATCAGATAATCAGCTTACCGACCTTTTCAGGCCGGACTGGTTATCAATGCGCCGAAATCGAATGCGGACACCACTGTGTGTTTGCACGTTTTGCACATGATGATTAAACAGGTTTTCCAGTATGAATTTATCCCGTCAGGAACAACGTACCTTACACGTACTCGCCAAAGGTGGCCGTATTGCTCACGTCCGTGATGCATCAGGTCGTGTCACTTCCGTCGAATGCTATAGCCGCGAAGGGTTACTGCTCTGCGACTGCACGCTCGATGTATTCAAAAAGCTCAGAACGAAAAAACTGATCAAATCCGTCAATGGTCAGCCCTACCGCATCAATACCACTGGGCTGAACAACGTTCGCGCCCAACTGGATAATCGCTAAGGAGAGAGAGATGGATATCCCGAAGATTTTTACAATCAGCGAAAGCGCACATCGCATTCATAATCCATTCACCGCGCAGAAATATGCAACGTTAGGTCAGGTTTTACGGATGGCCCCAGGAACCCGCATCCTGGATCTCGGCAGCGGCTCTGGCGAGATGTTGTGCACCTGGGCACGCGATCATGGAATTTCCGGCGTTGGTATCGATATGAGCCAGTTATTCAGCGAACAAGCCACCCTGCGGGCAAGTGAATTGGGCGTCGCTGAGCACGTGCGTTTTATTCATGCCGATGCAACAGGTTATATCGCCGAAGAAAAATTCGATATTGCCGCCTGCGTTGGTGCAACCTGGATTGCCGGCGGCGTGGCCGGAACGGTCAAACAGCTGGAACAAAGTCTCAAATCAGGCGGGATGCTGCTCATCGGCGAACCGTACTGGCGTCAGATACCCGCAACGGAGGAGATCGCTAAGTCTTGCGGCGCGACCTCAGTGACTGATTTCCTCTCTCTGCCAGAACGCGTTTCGTCTTTCGACCAGCTCGGTTATGACGTGGTTGAAATGGTACTGGCGGACCAGGAGGGTTGGGACAGATACGAGGCGGCAAAATGGTTGACGATGCGCCGGTGGCTGAAGGCAAATCCGGACGATGAGTTTGCCGTCGAAGTCAGAGAGCAACTGAGAAGTTCACCAGCACGCCACGTTACCTTCACCCGGGAATATATCGGGTGGGGCGTGTTCGCACTCATGCAGAGGTAATATATCCTGTCGGTATAGCCAGGCTGGTTATACCGACTTTTTCATCTCATCGTCGCTTACTTCATTAATACTTCAACAAATTTAGCTAACCATTGCGGATGCGCGGGCCATGCTGGTGCCGTCACCAGATTGCCATCAACGTGGGCCTGATCAATGCCAATATCGGCATAATGTCCACCGCTCAGACGGACCTCAGGCGCACAGGCCGGATAAGCGCTACAGGTCCGGTTTTCTAACACTCCCGCCGCCGCTAATAGTTGGGGCCCATGACAAACCGCAGCGATAGGCTTACCGGCAGTGTTGAAATCTTGCACCAGCTTAATGACATCTGGATTCAGTCGAAGATATTCCGGAGCACGCCCGCCGGGGATCAACAGAGCATCGTAATCGGCGGCCCGCGCCTCGGCAAAATTCGCATTCAACGTAAAACGATGTCCCGGCTTTTCACTGTATGTCTGTGCCCCATCAAAATCGTGAATGGCGGTTTGAACGTAGTCACCCTGACTTTTATCCGGACAGACGGCATCCACACGATGCCCAAGCATTTGCAAAGCCTGAAAAGGCACCATTGTTTCATAATCTTCGACATAATCTCCGACCAGCATCAGTATCTTCTTCATTCACATCCCCCACTCATGGTTATTAATGATGAGAAATAACGGCCATCTTTACTATAGTCCACACGGTTCATGGCATTAATAAATACAACAGAACAATCGGTCAGATCACAATCCGCGGCAAGGCCCGTCTGACGAGGCTTCAGAGCCTACGGCGTGACACATGTTCATGCTGATAAATATAAATTATATATAAATATATAGTTGAGAAATTTTAATAGTAGTCAATTTCACTCATAATATAAAACGAAGAGATTGCAACGAATATCTCCTGTGATATATTCCGCATGAAACTTATCCGCAATCAATTCATTTGTTATTCAATATTTAAAATACGCAGAACATTAACTATCTATTATTATTTTATTCATCCAATATCAGATAAATATACGTAAAGGTTAATCCTATGATGACAAGACGTTCGTTCGTCTGGCAAGGTTTGGTGACTTCAACGAGTATGCTACTCGCCGGTATGACAGGCATCAGTTTTAGCCAATTTGCCCGCGCAACAGAGGACCGCCGCTGGCAAATGCCGGATGAAGGCGCACCGCATGCGGCAACCTGGATGGCGTTTGGTGCCAGTGCGGAGATCTGGGAGCCTCATCTGCTACCGGTGGTGCAGGAAAACCTGGCGCTAGTTGCTAAAACCATCGCCGCATTTGAACCCGTAAATATGTTGGTACGCGAAGAAGACGGCGAACTCGCCGCGCGTCTGTGCGGACCGTCGGTCAATCTTCTGGTTCACCCGATAGACGATCTGTGGATCCGCGACACCGGGCCGGTGTTTGTGAAAAGCGCCAGCGGTGCGCTCGGCGGTGTGGGATTTAATTTTAACGGATGGGGCAATAAGCAAGAGCACGAACGTGATGCCGATGTGGCTGAATTCGTTACTGATTACGTTCATACCGAGTTCATCCGCTCGGCGCTGACTCTGGAAGGTGGCGGTATTGAGGTAGACGGCGAAGGCACGGCGATTATTACCGAGAGCTGCGTGCTTAACTCCAACCGTAATCCCGGCGTCAGCAAAGCCGAATGCGAAGAAGAACTTAAGCGACTGCTAGGTCTGGAGAAAATCATCTGGTTGCCGGGTATTGCCGGCAAGGATATTACCGACGGCCATACAGATTTTTATGCCAGGTTCACGCATCCGGGTACGGTGGTGACAGGTCTTGAGCAGGATCCGTCGTCCTTTGATTACGCGATCACCCGACGTCATCTGGACATATTACGAGCCGCCACGGATGCCAAAGGCCGACGGTTGAAGGTCGTCACGCTGGAAGGACCTTCTACCATCCGCCAGACTTATGCGAGTGATGATTTTGCCGCAGGGTATATCAATTTTTATCTGTGTAATGATGCCGTCATTGCACCACAATTTGGCGATAAGCGCACCGATCGTAATACCCATGCTATTTTGCAGGAGCTGTTTATCGATCGTGAAATTATACAACTGAATATTGATGGCATTGCGGCTGGCGGCGGCGGCATTCACTGCGCGACACAGCAGCAACCTCGTTAATGATTAACAATTGAGTGTATTGTGGGAAGGTGGGGAAACTCACTTTCCCGCCAATATCATAATAATTCCTTTAGAAGGATGCCTGCATAGGTTAATTTTTAATAAACAAAGTGCTCAATTAACATTTATGAAATAAACACCATTAAAAAATAACATTTTAATAGCTTTTATCGATCTTTCGTGGTATTTATGATCTGCCAAACCTATCGATAAAATCTATCAAAAGATTTATATTGATCGTTTTTATCGATCGTCCATTCTGTCTTAAATAATGGCTACTGACGGAATTTTTATTATCAGCACAGCCATAAAGATTGTTCTTCCCTGCGTTGTGAAACACACGGAAATTATCGAGGGTTACCTTTAAAAAATTTACATAACATATTTTAGAATGGTTTTCAATTAGCGAAAACATCCAAAAATACACATTTCAAACCTCCAGTCTAACCTGTTTTAAGTAGATGACTTAAATCGAGAACGGTGATAACTCACTGAGAATTGCGAATGATGATATTGCTAAGAAAAACTGAAAATATAAATTTTATTAATACATTTAGAGACTATTTTTGTGTAGGCATCGCGTTTTTTGCATTACAGCTGATCGCTGGTCATCTCAGTAAGCAAGAGGATGTTGCGGGTATAACCCTGCATTTTTACGATCTCACTTTACCTCTTATTTCTGCACTGCTGGTTTTATACCGGCAAAAGGCGCTGCCAATTTTGGGTGCCTTTTTCTTGTATGCCCTTTACTCTTACTCTTTATCTTCGGTATTCACGCTAACGGCTCAGCTACTGGCTGCTCTCATTAGCCAGACACTCTACTTTTTCTCGACAGGTAAACGAGGCGCGGTTAGCTTTGGTCGTAGCCAGCTTACAACCCTGCGTATTGTCTGGCTCGTGTGTTGCAACGCCTTACTATTCATCTCGATTGATCACTGGCTCCAGTCGAACACTGCCTCTGTACCGATCACAAACCTTTTTACACTACAAACACTAATTAACTTACAGTGGTTGATGAACTCTTGCCTGACTGGCATCCCTTTTTGTTATCTGTTGCTTAGAAGCGTTCAAAACCCTGCATGGTGCATTTTATACATCAGACAAGTGAAGACGCTGATAAAATCCGGCCCTCCTATTCTGTATCAAGTATTATGGCTGGTGCTGTTACTCTGCATTATGTCCGCTTTGATCGTCATCAGAGAAGATATTCTTATATTTACAGACTATTCATTACTGTGGTTACTTCCAGTAATGCTGTGGGGAGTGATCTGCATTGGCCATGCTTTTATATCCCCTGTATGGGTAACAATGCTCATCCTGTTGGGATATTATATAAACAGTTATATTTCGCCGGATAACTATAATAATTATTTACATAGTCTCGTGATTTCCTCCACGATAGTGTTTGTCTTTTCTCTTACGATTGTTGTTACCGGTGTACTTGTGGTCCGTAACCGAAAATATCTCCGCCGCCTCAAACAACTTTTTAGATCAGAGCCTAATACCGGACTGCCTAACTTTCAGGCCCTGCAAATGGACATCCGTAAACACGCAACAGAGTGCTTGTGTTACATCCGTTGTACAGAGTTGAATACGCTGGAGCAAACTCATGGAATAGAATTCCGTTTTGAATTTGTAAAAGCGCTAAGCGCATATGTACGTAAATTAATTAAGGATACAGGTAACATTTATTACGCACCAGGTCATGGAATAATTCTTCGCCTTAATACTGTCCCTGACATTCCTGCTCTTTACAAAGACCTAAACTCTTTTCGTTTTATCTGGAAGGATTACCAATTGGGACTATCTTGTGGTGTGGCATATACCACCGAGAAAAACCTGATTAAAAATTTATCACAAGCAATTAAACATCTTAATACCCAAAGCTACATCTCGTTAATGCAGGGACAACCGTTGTTACTCAGCCCGCAGGTGCCAGGTGATAAAATTGTCAGTCAGGCTGTCATTCGTCATATGTTGCAAAAAGCAATTGACAGAAAATCGTTTGAGCTTATGGCTCAACCCATCGTATCAACGATGCTGGTTGTTCAGCCTATCGTTTCAACTACGGGACTGACACGTTATCACGAGATACTTATTCGGATAAAAATGGTTGATGGTAAGTTAATCTTTCCAGACACCATCCTACCGGTTGCTCGCGAGGCAGGATTACTTCCTGCACTGGATATCACTGTTATTGAGCAAACATTTCGTTTTATACAGTCACGGCAGAAATCTGACCCGAACAGTCATTTCTCCATTAATCTGACACCTGACTCGCTTAATAAAATTGATTTTCTTGATAATGTTTTCACATTGTTTAGAAAATATTCCATCGCACCTAAACGTATAATTTTTGAAGTCATTGAATCAGATATCATTGACAACGCTAATGTCACTGATGTTCTGAGAGCATTACGTAAAGCCGGTTCTAAAATTGCTATTGATGATTTTGGCACAGGGGCGTCAAGCTATTCACGACTCAGAACATTAGACGCAGATATTCTGAAAATTGATGGCTCCTTCATCCGTAATATACTGACCGATGAATTTAGTCGATGCGCCGTCAGATCCTTCTGCGAAGTAGCAAAACTCAAAAACATGGAAGTAGTAGCTGAGTTTGTTGAAAATGAGGAAATTGAAAAGATGCTAATTACGATGGGTATTGGTTGGTTACAGGGATACCATATAGGGAAACCCGTTCCTATTGAGTTGGCTGAATTATAATAATAATTATATTCCTACATTGTTCCACTTACCGGCTCCCGTGCCGGTTTTTTATTCCCTTAACGAAAACTGCATATTAATTAAGCAAAACACCATGCAATTTAACGTCATAACATCGTGTTGTTGCTACCAATCAGTCTACAGATATTGCCATACAGCCACGAGTTGTAGAGCCTCCCCCCTCCTAAAAATAAGGGTTTTTTCAGAGGTTTTTTGAAATTCATATGGAGATTAATGCTCCCCCATATGGAGATTTTGTATTGTGCAAAAAAAACAGTGAGAAGGATTTTCCTGCATGATAGGTTGCTTTAGCCTTAAAAACACGGTATTTCCCCGAAATTAATTCCTGATGAGAAACTAGCCAAGAAGCTTCAAATCGGGTGGCAACCTGAAGATTTTGGCTACCTCAGTCATAGAGTTCATAATCAATATTAGTGATCGCTGCGCTAGTCTGCATTTAGCATTACGGCTAATATCATTTGCGTCAATTTTCATAGTCATTTGATGATATATCACACAGCAGATTTAACGGTAAAAATGATGACACAACAAAATAATAATCTCGCACAGAACATTAACGATGATGAATTTTCCTCCATCACACAGGTAGAATTACAAGTTGTAGAGGAGATTAATGCTCCAGAGCAGACCGCATCCATTATTAGCTCTTTTGTAACCTCCTGCCAGGCTCGCGGCGATCAGCCATTGGGGCAATGGTTGGATGATGAATTTCGTAAATATCCACAGATCTGGAAAAACGAAGAAGAGTTACTAAACACTCGTCGGCAGATAATACGGTCTACAGAAGCCTTTAACCAGTCTCGCGACTCATTACAGCAGCATATGGATAAAGGTCGTAGCCGTGCCTCCTGGTTGGCTAGCGAGATAGAAAAAAATGCAGCAGTTTCTGGTTCGGTACACGTAGGCCAATACGCCAGCCTTATCGATAGCGCCTTGGTAGACGCTAACGAAAATGCGCGCAAAACAATCACCACGCAGGCCGGGAATATCAACCAAAACCCCAATCTAGATGGTCTTGTTGCGGAACAGCATCACGTCGATACATTTAATATCGATGCAACCACCAAAGGCAGTCCGTATCGTGCACGGGTTGTTGGTTCACAGGAGCTAAACTCCGTTGATATTGAGATTGTTGACGGCAACGGCAATGTGGTCTGCAAATATCAGTCGAAATATGGTGCTGACTCAAACGCTACAAATACTCAGCTCAATCGGGGCGACTATAACGATCAACAAGCGCTAGTTCCCGAGGGGCAAGGCGCAGATGTGGCCAACAGCACAGAGGTTATTGAAGCTGACGGAGTGTCTTCTAAGCCACTTTCTAAAGAGAAAGCAAAAGAATTACAGAAAAAAGCTCAACAAGATGCCGAAGCACGTCAGTACGACTGGAATGACACTAATCGTATTGATATTGCCAAGCAAATTGGTAAACAGGCTATGCTCGGTGCCTGTATTGCGGTGGGTATGCAGGGAGCCAGAATCCTTGCAAGGCGTGCCTGGAACCGCCTGAACGGTCGTGAAAATCCATCCACCAATGAAGACCTCAACGAGTTTTTCGAAAGCTCGCTGCGTACCGGTACGCAAACAGCTATACAGGTTGCTATTTCCGGAGCGGTCGTAGTCGCTGTCAAGAACGGCTTTCTTGGCGCAGCATTACGCAGTACTCCTGCGGGCCTAATTACCAATATCGTCTGCGTGGGCATACAGAATGCAAAGGTACTTTATAAACTGGGCAAAGGTGAACTGACTGGAGAGGAAGCGCTCGATGCCATCGGTAACACCACTATAACCACGATAATGGCAATTGCTGGTGCAACGGAGGGGGCCACGTTGGGCGCAGCGATTGGTACCGTATTAGGTCCAGTTGGTACAGCCGTTGGAGGGTTTGTTGGCGGTGTCGCAGGTGGTATAGCGGGTGGGCAAATTGGTGAAATCGTCTATAGCGCGGGCAAGGTTGTTGCCAAAACAGCTGCCAAGGTCATTGCCAGTGTTACTGAAAACGCGGGTCGTGCCATTAAGTCCTTTAGCCGGGGTATCAGTAACTTTGCCTCAAACCTTTTCTCATTCTGGTAAATACGGATGAATCTGCTCGAACTTAAGACCAAGATAAAATCCCATATCCTCGCTGGATATCCAGGGCTTTACATCCACTCCGGCGAAGAAAGCCGAGTTGATACGCTATTGCAAGAAATAAGTACAGAACTGACACTGTATCCCAAAGAGTGGAATCTTGGATATGGCTGGGTTGATTTCCGTAACAAACAGCCTCGGAACACGCAGAGTCAGGCCACCGAACTAGCAGAAAGTTTACCTTCGCTGCTCGATGACGATTTGGACGGAAAACTCTTCATCATTAAAGATGCCCGCAGTGCACTGGAAAACCAGCCACTCGCCGTTGCACGGTTAAAGCAATTGCTCAACCGCATTCAGCGCCACCACCGGAGCAAAACTGTTGTCGTACTTGTTTCAGAAACTTTGCACATCCCAGTACAAATCGAGTCGCAAATCACCTTGCTCCCCCTGTCACTGCCCCAGGGTGAGGAAATTAACCAGCAGCTCAGCAGTTTTTGCCAGATGCTTGATCTGTTTGTCCCGGAAAATATGCATCAGCGCCTGCATACTGCGTGTTGCGGATTGAACCAGGAAGAGATCCGATCAGTATTAGCACTAGTTCGTCAACAGCATGAACAAATTAATGACGAGGCGTTGGCTCTTATCCAGCATGGGAAAGAGCAGATTATCGCAAAAAGCGGCGTGCTTGAGATGCTGCACGTAATCGAAAATGCAACTGACATCGGCGGTCTTGAGAACCTTAAAACCTGGCTCACTCGCCGCGCCCAGATTTTCCGCCGCCTGAGTGAAGCTCGCGATTCACGCGTACAGGCGCCTAAAGGTGTACTTATCGCCGGTATGCCCGGTTGTGGGAAGTCTCTTGCGGCCAAAGCAGCCTCCGGTTTATTCCAGTTGCCACTCCTACGTCTTGATATCGGCTCATTATTGGGTAAGTACGTCGGAGAAAGTTAACATAATATGCGTCGGGCGCTAACAATGGCAGAATCAATTAGCCCCTGTATTTTGTGGATCGACGAACTGGAAAAAGCCTTTGTCGGCATGAACAGTGGCAGTGGTTCGGAGGTTTCCTCACGACTTTTCGGCTATTTTCTTACCTGGATGCAAGAAAAAACCGGTGCGGTATTTGTCATTGCCACTGCTAACAATATTACCGTGCTCCCTCCAGAGTTGCTGCGTAAAGGGCGATTCGATGAGGTGTTTTACGTCGGATTCCCCAACGGCGTAGAGCGAGCAGCTATTCTGGACATCCATCTGAAAGGTGAGTCGCTTGAACTGACCCAGAATGAACGCAATAAGCTGGTAACACAGTGCCGTGATTATGCAGGTGCAGATATTCAGAATGCTATCAACGAAGCTCGAGAAATAGCATTCCTTGAAAACCGCCAGTTGGAGTTGAAAGATCTGGAAGCAGCTATCCAGCTTACAGTTCCGTTACGTGAGACCCTGCGTGAACAGGTTGCCCAATACGAAGAGCTGTTTGAGAAACTCAAACTCAAACCAGCTTCCACCAGCGATGGTCTTAGCGTAGCGCAGATGATTCAGATGGCGGATAGTGCAAACTCGTTGCGCCGCGCAGAGGTCGCTAATAGCGAAGATTGTCCGGATGATTTACTGGAAAAACTGGCGGCAGATGCAGACCTGAACGTACGCAAAGCAGTATATCGTAACCCGAACTGTCCTGAGCAGGTACTCACCCAACGTATTAACATTGTTAATGACCAGCCTGAGTTTGAAATCGATCTTTTACATCTGGCCTGTATGCATGCAAATGCACCGCATGATCTGATGGCAACACAATTCGAACGGCTTCAGCTCACTATTCAACATCGACTCCAGCTCGCTGGCAACAGCACAGATAGTACATTGCTTCAACATTTAATGCGTGATCCAGAATTAGACGTTTGCGAGATGCTTATTACCAATAAAAATCTCAGTAAATTAATGCAATTACAACTGGCGAAAGATTCCAGGGTATCTATTCGCCGACGTCTGGCGCGCAATAGCAATCTTCACCCTGAGGTACAGGAAATACTGGCAAGGGACCGCGATTTTACCGTGCGTGAAGATCTAGCAGATCTTGATGGGCTTAGCGAAACGGTACAACAGATCCTGACGCTGGACAGCGATCAGGACGTGCGTGAAACACTGGCTAAACGCCGCCGTGAAGGATTACTCGCGGAAGCTGTACAACTCGCGTTAGCAAAAGATGAATGTACGGAAGTTAGGGAGTCATTAGCGTCTAACCCCAACCTGGCTGCAACCGCACAGATACGGCTGACTCAGGATACGCATGTCTCGGTTCGTCGCAAGCTTGCCGAACACCCCAATCTGTCCAATCCCGCATTAAACTCTTTGCTCCAGGACACAGATGAAGTTCTTAGAGAACTCGCCGGTAGCAAACACTTTGATACCGCCCTGTTGCAAAACAATTTGAGCCAGCATCCGTCAGAAAAAATTCGTATTGCCCTTGCCAGCAATTACGCTCTTCACCCTGAGGTTCAGGAACAACTGACCAAAGACAGTTGCACAGAAGTACGTGAGGCATTAGCTGGCAATACTAACATTGCGGACGACACGATCTGTACCTTAATGGATGATAGCGATGATGATGTTCGCGCACGCCTGGTACACTGGCGCAATTCGCTGCCAGAGAAAGCTATACATCATCTCGCGATGGACCAAAACCATCTGGTTCGAAAATCGTTAGCTTACACTGAAAATCTACCGAGTGAAGTACAACAGCGACTAGCCAATGATATCTACGATGTTCAAAAAGAGCTGGCAAGTAACTCCACTATAAGTGCATTAACTCAACAGCAATTGCTGGATAACGGTAACCAGGAAGTGCATTACACGTTAGCAGGTAATCGCAACCTGACGGGGCCAATCATGGCGCAGCTCGCTGAAATGCATGATAGCGAAATCCGTGCTCAACTGGCCAGGAACAATGCCCTTACCGCCCCCATCATTGGTAAATTAATCAAGGATGAAGAGGAAGTACAACTGGCGCTTGCACTAAATCAGCATCTCAATGAAGAGTACTATACCCAGCTTTACGACACGGGCTCAGCTTCGATACATGAGAATCTAGCGGGCAACCCACAAATCGGCGAACCGTTAATGGAACGCATCTATCAAACAGAATTGGCGGTAAACAGTCTGGCCACGGCGATGGAAAGCGTACAGTCGATTTTAGCCAGCATGAGGGCAAACTCAGGTTTACCATCAACGAAGAGTGTGTCAAAAATCGCGCTAGCGCTGGCCGGTAATTCCGCTCTATCGGAAACCCTACAGAATAAAATCCTGAATCTGGAGAACTGCAGCGTAGAGATACTCGAAGCGTTGGCCAGTAACCCGACATTGAGTCGGGATGGGCAAGAAGAGTTGGTTACGCACAAAGAGGCCAATGTGCGTCAGAAACTGGCGGCCAACCAAAATACGAATACTAAGATTCTCCACGAACTGCTCCTTGATGATGAAGACAAGGTTCGCATCGCCCTGTTACGTGATTGGTGGACAGATCGCGAGATCGAATGGCAACTGGCGAACGATAAATCTGTCGAAGTACGCTGCGCAGTTGCGGCCTCACAAAGCCCAGGAAAAGCAGTTCAGGTGAAATTGGCAAACGATAGAGACCAAAGAGTACGTGCCCACCTGATACCAGAGGAGGAAAACTATCTCTTTACACTGAATCCTCTAACACAAACCCTTCTTGCCAGAGATAGCGATCTGTCAATTCGCCAGAAAATGGCCTCTTATCCTAAACTGCATCCGTCGGCACAACTCATACTGGTAGAAGATGATGCCATTTGTGTTAGGGAAGGTGCGAATAAGCAGGTCATTTCTTCCCAAGCTGACTCGCTGATTAAAATTTCGCGGATCTGGGCCGATTTTTTTCCCGCAAACACATCGAATCAGCCTATTTAGGCTATTTTTTCCACCATTTCTGGCGTTATTTCCGGTTTTTACTGAGATCTCTCCCACTGACGTATCATTTGGTCCACCCGAAACAGGTTGGCCAGGGTGAATAACATCGCCAGTTGGTTATCGTTTTTCAGCAGCCCTTTGTATCTGGCTTTCACGAAGCCGAACTGCCGCTTGATGATGCGAAACGGGTGCTCCACCCTGGCACGGATGCTGGCTTTCATGTATTCGATGTTGATGGCCGTTTTGTTCTTGCGCGGATGCTGCTTCAAGGTTTTTACCTTGCCGGGACGCTCGGCGATCAGCCAGTCCACATCCACCTCGGCCAGCTCCTCGCGCTGTGGCGCTCCTTGGTAGCCGGCATCGGCTGAGACAAATTGCTCCTCTCCATGAAGCAGATTACCCAGCTGATTGAGGTCATGCTCGTTGGCCGCGGTGGTGACTAGGCTGTGGGTCAGGCCACTCTTGGCATCGACACCAATGTGGGCCTTCATGCCAAAGTGCCACTGATTGCCTTTCTTGGTCTGATGCATCTCCGGATCGCGTTGCTGCTCTTTGTTCTTGGTAGAGCTGGGGGCCTCAATGATGGTGGCATCCACCAAAGTGCCTTGGGTCATCATGACGCCTGCTTCGGCCAGCCAGCGATTGATGGTCTTGAACAATTGACGTGCCAGTTGATGCTGCTCGAGCAGGTGGCGGAAATTCATGATGGTGGTGCGATCCGGCAGGGCGCTATCCAGGGATAATCGGGCAAACAGGCGCATGGAGGCGATTTCGTACAGGGCATCTTCCATGGCACCGTCGCTCAGGTTGTACCAATGCTGCATGCAGTGAATACGCAGCATGGTCTCCAGCGGATAGGGCCGTCGGCCATTGCCCGCCTTGGGATAAAACGGCTCGATGACAGCGGTCATATTCTGCCATGGCAGAATCTGCTCCATGCGGGAGAGGAAAATCTCTTTTCGGGTCTGACGGCGCTTAGTGCTGAATTCACTATCGGCGAAGGTGAGTTGATGGCTCATGATGTCCCTCTGGGATGCGCTCCGGATGAATATGATGATCTCATATCAGGAACTTGTTCGCACCTTCCTTAGGGAAGCATTGGCTAAAGGTTCGGAAGGACTTTTCAATTCGCCACTGAGTGAAGAAGTGCAGCATCGGTTGATAAAAGATAACGATTTCAGAATAAGGCTCGCATTGGCGAAAAATAAAAGGTTAACGCCAGAGGTCCAGATATTGTTGGCAAAGGATATAGATAACAGCGTTAAAAGAAAGTTGATTGAAGAATCAGATCGTATGAATCCGCTCTCTCTTCTGGTGCAAGAGCAACTGGCAAATGACCCTGATGTCACGATTCGAAGCGATTTGGCTCGGTGCCTGTTTAGTGGGTTCCTTGCTCCACGAAGCAGCCAGAAAATCCGACTGAGACTTGCTAACGATCCAAATGAAGCGGTTCGCGATATTATCATTAAGATGGGGTTATTTGAATTAACCTATTCAAGCGAACAATATAACGATGCCGTTCTGGACGGTTTGTTAGTAAGGGCAAACCACGAGCAAATGGAAATGATCAATCTCATCAGGGAAAAAAATCGACTTGCGGTTCAGTAAACAACACCGCTAAGCAGGTATGCCACGACTCTCCACCGTGGCATACCGTTTTTCATTTGACTAACCGAAAGCTACGGCCGACTTTCACATCCGATGGTGTAAATCTGGCCCCCTGCTAAATATTAATCGTCATTACCAGATCTCAGCAGATTCCATATCCATCACTCCCAGGCGCGCTCAGATTTCGCGGCGTCAAACTGCGGCGGCGGTTTACGAAAGCGTCCGGTCAGGTACGCGAGATACACCAGCCCGACGCCGGCCCATACCAGTCCCAGCGTCAGCGATGTCACTTCCAGATTCACCCACAGTACGGCTACCGTGGCGGCACCGACCATTGGCAATACCAGATAGTGCAACTTTTCCTGCCAGGTATGCTTACGTCCTTCACGACGCCAGAAGTGGTTAAACACGGACAGATTAACGAAGGTAAAGGCCACCAGCGCGCCAAAGTTAATCAGCGCCGTAGCGGTCACCAGATCAAAAAACAGGGCCGACAGCGCCACAATCCCGACCATGATGACGTTCAACGCGGGAGTACGCCATTTTGGATGGACATAACCAAAGTATTTCTCCGGGAAGACATTATCGCGTCCCATCACGTACAGCAGGCGCGAAACGCTGGCATGCGACGCCAGACCTGACGCCAGCGTATTCACAAAGGTGGTGCACAGAAAAATAGACTGGAACAACTTGCCGCCGACGTACAGCGCAATCTCCGGCAGCGCCGCATCCGGGTCTTTGAATCGGCTAATGTCCGGGAAGAACAGTTGCATAAAGAACGAGGCGGCAATGAAGATCAGTCCACCGTACAGCGCGGTAAGAAAAATGGCTTTTGGAATGGTGCGCGCAGCATCTGGCGTCTCTTCAGAGAGAGTCGTTACCGCGTCAAAGCCGAGAAACGAGAAGCAGACAATGGTCGCCCCGGTGATAATCGGAATCAAATGCGCATTCTGACTAATAAACGGTTGCAACGACCAGACGGTCCCGACCCCTTCGCCTTTGTGCAGCCCCTGCACCACGAGGAAAATAAACACCACGATGATCGCCACCTGCACCAGGACAAACAGGGCATTGAAGTTCGCCACCAGGTTAACGCTTTTCAAATTGGCCGCGGTAAGGATCGCCACAAACAGCACCACCCAAATCCATGGCGCAACCCCCGGGAATAGCGCGGAAAGGTAAATTTTCGCCAATAGTACGTTAATCATCGGCAGGAAAAGGTAGTCAAGCAGTGAAGACCAGCCGACCATAAACCCCACATGCGGATTAATCGCTTTTTGCGCATAGGTATAGGCCGAACCGGCCTGCGGAAACTGGCGCACCAGCTTTCCGTAACTGATGGCGGTAAACAGTACGCCCGCCAGGGCCAGCAGATAGGAGGCTGGAACATGGCCATTGCTGATACCCGAAACAATGCCAAAGGTGTCAAACACTGTCATCGGCGTGAGATAGGCCAGCCCCATCACCACTACCTGCCACAGCTTGAGAGATTTACGCAGCTGTGCTTTGCCCGGCTGGGCTGCAAGATCCACAGAAGAATTAGTCGACATAGCTTTCCTCCCCGCGACGAGCCCAGATCTGCGTTCGAAATGTGGGAACAGCAGACCTGGGTCGTATCGGGGTAGAAAACCATAAGAAAGGCGTCAATGTTGCACGGCACAGATGCGGTCCGTACTTACTGCGGGAGCCATGGATGCTCACGCGGGGCTGGTTTTTAAACATTGGCATCATCACATTTCCTCGTCACAAACTCTGTCGGTTATCTGAAGACCCGTTGTCGCCCGCGCTCCATTACGCGACATCCGGGAAATGGCAGGTATTCCTGCAATTTTGACGGGCTGGCTCCGCTCAGCCCGCATGATGCGACTTCTTTTTAAATGACCTGTACGACTGTCAGGCGTTTTTCAACATCCACTCAATTTCAGTGTCGGTGATAAGACGTTCAAACTGGATTAATTCATCGTTTTTACAGGCGTGATACACGTGGCTAAAACGCTCACCCAATAATTCACGCAGACTGTCGTTTTGCATAAACTCCCACAGCGCATCGCTCTGGCGGATAGGAAACGGTAGCCCTTCCTGCTCCAGTCCGTTGCCTTCCACTTCTTCCTGCAGCGGCAGATCGTTATCCAGACCGTGAAGGATCCCCGCCAGGATGGTCGACATCACCAGATACGGGTTGGCATCCGCCCCTGCCACGCGATATTCAACCCGATGGTTATCACGATCGCCGCAGGGAATACGCAGCGCCACCGTACGGTTGTTATGCCCCCAGGAAGCCTGAGTCGGCACATACATACCCGGCTGGAAGCGGCGATAGGAGTTCACATTCGGCGCCAGCAGCGCCATTGACGCGGGCATCAGATCAATCATCCCGGCAAGTGCACGCTTAAGTAACATGGAATCATCGCCATTCGCATCGGCCAGCACGTTCTCGCCTTTGTTATTCATGACGCTGATGTGGATATGCATCCCGCTACCGGCATGCTCCTCATAAGGCTTTGCCATAAACGTGGCATGCATCTTATGTTTCTCCGCCACCAGCCGTACCAGACGTTTCAACGCCAGCGCGTCATCGCAGGCGTCGAGCACGTTATCGGTATGGTAGAGGTTGATTTCAAACTGCCCAGGGGAGGCTTCAGCCACTGCGCCGTCAGCCGGGATCAGCTGTAAACGGGCCAGTTCATCGATATCGTTTAACACATCAGCAAAATGGTTCAGGTTATCAACCGAGTAAACCTGACTTTGGGTATTGCGATCGTCCGTACCCGGCGCGCACGGCGGCTGCAGATAACCTTCGGGATCGCGCTTACGATCGAGTAAATAGAACTCCAGCTCTACCGCTACGACGGGGAACAGACCGCGCTGGCGAAGTTTCTGCCAGAGTCGGTTCAGTACGTTCCGCGGCTCAACGTCAAAGGGAGCGCCATCTTCATCCAGCATCGTCAGCATCATCTGTGCAATAAATTCAGGATCGGCGGCCGAAGGGGTTAACGTGCCTGCCACCGGTACACAAGTCCGATCCGGTTCGCCAAGCTCCTGGCCTAATCCCGCCTCTTCGACCACATTGCCAAGAATATCCATCGCGAAAACAGATGCCGGGAAATAGCAGCCTTTCTCTAACTTATGCAATCCAGCAACCGGAAGGCGCTTACCGCGAAAACAACCATTAAGGTCGGTTAACAGCACATCCACATACTGCGTATTAGGATAGCGTTCCAGATACTGCTTAACTTCGCGCGCAAACGCGCTACTTCGTCTCTCTTCAGAATGCTGAACAAAATTCTCAACTTCTACGATATTGGTTTCCATGATTCACCGCCGTTGGCCTGGTAAGCTGCTCTGTGATTAGACTGTTAAATATAATGTCCACCATTCGACTCTGGATGCAAACAAATTGTTTGTCAAATGTTAAATTAAGTTTGCTAGGAGGTTATTCCGCTGCTAGATTGAGAAAATAATGAACGGAATTGCACAACAAGGAACCGTTTGGCAATAATTTATTCCAAAACGTGAGGTCGATCATGGGCAATATATTTGACAAGCCAGTTATTGGTGTAGTGATGTGTAGGAACAGGCTTAAGGGTCATGAGACCCAGACTCTGCAAGAAAAGTACCTGAATGCGGTATTAAATGCCGGTGGATTACCGATAGCGCTGCCCCATGCGCTCGCGGAACCCGAATTGCTGAACGCGCTGTTACCGAAACTGGATGGTATCTTCCTGCCAGGAAGCCCAAGCAATGTGCAGCCGCACCTCTATGGTGAAAATGGCGATGAGTCTGACGCCGATCCCGGGCGTGATCTTCTGAGCATGGCGCTAATTACCGCCGGGCTCGAAAGGCGCATTCCCATTTTCGCCATCTGCCGGGGCTTACAGGAATTAGTTGTCGCCACTGGCGGGACTCTGTATCGTCGCCTGTGCGATCACTCACAGTTCCTGGAACATCGTGAAGATGCGGAACTCCCGGTGGAGCAGCAATATGCGCCATCTCATGAAGTCCAGGTTCAACAGGGAGGATTGCTATCTCAGTTAATACCAGGTTGCAGCACGTTTTGGGTTAACTCCTTGCATGGTCAGGGCGCAAAAACCCTTGGCCCGCAGCTGCGCGTGGAAGCACGCTCGCAGGATGGATTAGTGGAAGCGGCCAGCGTCCATGACCATCCTTTCGCGCTCGGCGTGCAGTGGCACCCGGAATGGAACAGTAGCGAATACGCCCTGTCGCGTTTGTTACTTGAAGGTTTTATCACCGCTTGTCAGAACCACCTCGCTGAAAAACAGCGACTCTGACCACTACAGTTAAGGAAATGCAATTATGAGCGATGACGGCCTGGCGCCGGGTAAACGTTTGTCAGAGATCCGCCAGCAATTGGGTCTTTCGCAGCGTCGTGCCGCCGAACTGTCTGGGTTAACGCATAGCGCCATCAGCACCATAGAGCAGGATAAAGTCAGTCCTGCCATCAGTACGCTGCAAAAGCTATTGAAAGTATATGGGCTGTCGCTCTCCGAGTTCTTCGCGGAACCGGAAAAGCCTGACGAACCGCAGGTGATTATCAATCAGGATGATTTGATTGAGATCGGGAGTCAGGGAGTATCCATGAAGCTGGTACACAACGGAAATCCGAATCGTACGCTGGCAATGATGTTTGAAACCTATCAGCCAGGCACGACAACCGGGGAGAGAATTAAACATCAGGGTGAAGAGATTGGCACAATACTGGAAGGTGAAGTGATACTGACCATCAACGGTCAAACGTATCCTCTTGTTGCAGGGCAAAGCTATGCCATTAACACCGGCATACCACACAGCTTCAGCAACACTTCGGCGGGGATCTGCCGCATCATCAGTGCCCACACTCCCACCACGTTCTAATAAGTAGCGGCCTGAGTTTCTCAGGCCTTCTTAAATAACGCGCATTAACAGGGTACATCCCTGGGGTATCGTGCAGCCTGATTTTGCCTGAAAAAGATCAGCAACGAACTTTATCTTATTGATATAAAAGGAGTAGCTATGAACTTTCAGAATCTTAAATATTGGCGTGAGAAAGCCAGCCATTATTCACCGGAAACCCGTTTATTTATTAACGGCGAATATTGTGCCGCCGCCGATAACGAAACCTTTATTACCCAGGATCCGGCAGGACAACGCCCGCTCGCCAAAGTCGCCCGCGGCAAAAAAGCGGATGTTGACCGCGCGGTCACCGCAGCCCGCACCGTGTTTGAACGCGGGGACTGGTCGCAGGCATCACCCGCAGAGCGCAAAGCGGTGCTGCACAAACTCGCCGATTTAATGGAGCAGCATCACGAGGAGCTGGCGCTACTGGAAACGCTCGACACCGGTAAACCGATTCGCCATAGCCTGCGTGATGATATTCCCGGCGCGGCACGCGCCATCCGTTGGTACGCCGAGGCGATAGATAAAGTCTATGGTGAAGTTGCCACTACCTCGGTGAACGATTTAGCGCTGATTGTCCGCGAACCGGTGGGCGTGATTGCGGCCATCGTGCCGTGGAATTTTCCCCTGCTGCTGGCCTGCTGGAAACTCGGCCCGGCTCTGGCTGCGGGTAACAGCGTGATCCTCAAGCCTTCCGAAAAATCACCGCTGACCGCGATTCGCCTGGCCGCACTGGCTAAAAAAGCAGGTTTGCCCGATGGCGTGCTCAGCGTTGTGAGCGGGTACGGTCACGAGGCGGGCCAGGCACTGTCGCTGCATCCGGATGTTGATGTGATCACCTTTACCGGTTCGACCCGCACCGGCAAGCAACTGCTCAAAGATGCTGGCGACAGCAACATGAAACGCGTCTGGCTGGAGGCCGGCGGTAAAAGTGCCAACATCGTATTTGCCGACTGCCCGGATCTGCCGAAAGCCGCCGCTAATGCAGCGGCAGGTATTTTCTATAACCAGGGCCAGGTTTGTATCGCCGGTACGCGTCTGCTGCTGGAAGAAAGTATTGCCGACGAGTTTATCGCGCTTTTAAAAGAGCAGGCGAAAAACTGGCAGCCGGGCAACCCGCTGGATCCGGAAACCACGATGGGCACGCTTATCGACAACACGCATGCCGACACCGTACACAGTTTTATTCGCGACGGTGAAGCGCAAGGCACGCTGGCGCTGGATGGCCGCAGCCACGTACACCCGGCGGCCATCGGCCCGACTATTTTTGTCGACACCGCGCCGCAAGCCCACGTCAGCCGCGATGAGATTTTCGGGCCGGTACTGGTCATCACCCGTTTTAGCAGTGAAGCCGAAGCTCTGGCGCTGGCCAACGACAGCGACTACGGTCTGGGCGCCGCGGTCTGGACCCGCGATTTGTCGCGCGCGCACCGCATGAGTCGCCGCCTGAAGGCCGGTTCGGTCTTCGTGAATAACTACAACGACGGTGATATGACCGTGCCATTCGGCGGCTATAAGCAAAGTGGTAACGGACGCGATAAATCCCTGCATGCGCTGGAAAAATTTAGCGAATTAAAAACCATCTGGATCTCCCTGGAGTCTTAATCATGACTGAACATACCAGCAGTTATTACGCCGCAAGCGCCAATCAATACGAACCGTTCCCGACCCTTAGCGAATCGGTAAGCTGTGATGTTTGCGTCGTGGGCGGTGGTTATACCGGACTCTCCTCCGCCCTGCATTTATCAGAGATGGGTTACGACGTGGTGCTACTGGAATCCGCACGAATTGGCTTCGGAGCCAGCGGGCGCAACGGTGGTCAGTTGGTGAACTCCTACAGTCGCGATATCGACGTCATTGAACGCACCTACGGCCCGGACGCCGCTAAAATGCTTGGCAGTATGATGTTTGAAGGCGGCAATATCATTCGCGAACGTATCAAACGTTATCAGATCGACTGCGACTATCGTCCTGGCGGGCTGTTTGTGGCCCTGAACCACAAACAGATGGAAACTCTGGAGGAGCAGAAATCGAACTGGGAACGCTACGGCAATACGCAGCTTGAACTGTTGGATAGCAGCGAAATTCGCCGAGAAGTCAGCAGCGATCGTTATGTCGGCGCGCTACTCGACCACAGCGGTGGTCATATTCATCCGCTAAACCTGGCGATTGGCGAGGCTAACGCCATTCGTCTGAACGGCGGGCGCGTGTTCGAACAGTCGCCAGTCACCCGTATTCAGCACACCAGCCCGGCAGTGGTCAGCACCGAAAAAGGTCAGGTTACGGCACGTTTTGTGATTGTCGCGGGCAACGCCTACCTCGGCGACAAACTGGAACCTGCGCTGGCAAAAAGCAGCATGCCGTGTGGCACGCAGGTGTTAACCACCGAACCGCTGTCGGCGGAGATGGCGCGCTCGCTGATCCCGAAAAACTACTGCGTTGAAGATTGTAACTACCTGCTGGATTACTACCGTCTGACCGGCGATAACCGCCTGCTGTACGGCGGCGGTGTAGTCTACGGCGCTCGCGATCCGGACGATATTGAGCGTCTGGTGATGCCGAAACTGCTGAAGACCTTCCCGCAATTGCAGGGGGTAAAAATTGATTACCGCTGGACCGGTAATTTCCTGTTAACGCTGTCGCGCATGCCGCAGTTCGGCCGTCTTGATACCAACATTTACTATATGCAGGGCTACAGCGGCCACGGCGTGACTTGTACCCACCTGGCAGGACGGCTGATTTCGGAACTGCTGCGCGGGGATGCCGAGCGTTTTGACGCTTTCGCCAAACTGCCGCATTACCCGTTCCCGGGAGGCCGCAGCCTGCGCATTCCGTTTACCGCCATGGGCGCGGCCTATTACAGCTTACGCGATCGCCTTGGGGTTTAAGTTCTTCCGCGATAAACCCGACGCACAGGGCGGTCCCCCCTGTGCGTTTTTTTATTGCCGAATAAGCGAAAAACAGATAACAGGCACGAAAATATCGCAATAGGACATAACCACACACTTTACATTGTTTCTCCCCGCTAATCGGATAGGCTTTTTTAGATTATCGCTGGCGGCGTGCGCCAGAACTCAACGGGGGAAGAAACGCGTGTTATGAATACGAATAACGAGGAGACCTTTTATCAGGCGATGCGCCGCAAGGGCGTGAGCAGGCGCAGTTTTCTTAAATATTGTAGCCTCGCGGCAACATCGCTAGGGTTGGGAGCCGGAATGACGCCCAGAATCGCCTGGGCGCTGGAAAACAAACCCCGGATCCCGGTCGTCTGGATCCACGGTCTGGAATGCACCTGCTGTACCGAATCATTTATCCGCTCCTCTCACCCACTCGCCAAAGACGTCATCCTCTCTCTGATTTCCCTTGATTACGACGACACTCTGATGGCCGCCGCCGGAACACAGGCCGAAGAGGTCTTTGAAGACATTCTAAGCCGCTACCACGGCCGATACATTCTGGCCGTCGAAGGTAATCCTCCGCTGGGAGAACAAGGGATGTTCTGCATTAGTGGCGGGCGACCGTTTATTGAAAAGCTTAAAAGAGCCGCCGCCGGTGCCAGCGCGATTATCGCCTGGGGCACCTGCGCCTCCTGGGGCTGCGTGCAGGCTGCCCGGCCTAACCCAACTCAGGCAACACCGATCGATAAAGTGATTACCGATAAGCCTATCGTGAAAGTGCCCGGTTGCCCGCCGATTCCAGACGTCATGAGCGCCATCATTACCTACATGGTGACCTTTGGAAGGCTGCCGGAACTCGATCGTCTGGGGCGTCCGCTGATGTTTTATGGTCAGCGTATTCATGACAAATGCTACCGCCGCGCCCACTTTGACGCCGGGGAGTTCGTTGAAAGTTGGGACGATGACGCTGCCCGCAAAGGCTATTGCCTGTACAAAATGGGCTGCAAGGGGCCAACCACCTATAACGCCTGTTCCACCACCCGCTGGAATGGCGGAGTTTCCTTCCCCATCCAGTCCGGCCACGGTTGTCTGGGATGTTCGGAGAACGGCTTCTGGGATCGCGGTTCGTTCTACAGCCGCGTGGTCGATATTCCACAGATGGGAACGCATTCTACCGCTGACACCGTGGGCCTCACCGCGCTTGGCGTAGTGGCGGCTGGTGTCGGCGTCCACGCAGTCGCCAGCGCCGTCAATCAACATAACCGCCACAAACAGCAGTTAACTAAAGCCGAACAACCGCAGCCGGACAAAGAGGATAACCAAGCATGAGCAACTCGTATCAAACCCAGGGATATACGTTAAACAATGCGGGTCGCCGCCTGGTTGTGGACCCCATAACCCGCATTGAAGGCCATATGCGTTGTGAAGTGAACATTGATGAGCAGAATATCATCACCAACGCGGTTTCCTGCGGCACCATGTTCCGCGGACTGGAGATCATTCTGCAGGGGCGCGACCCTCGCGATGCCTGGGCCTTTGTCGAACGTATTTGCGGAGTATGCACCGGCGTACATGCCCTGGCATCGGTGTATGCCATTGAAGATGCCATTGGCATCAAGGTGCCCGACAACGCCAACATCATTCGCAATATCATGCTGGCGACGCTGTGGTGCCACGACCATCTGGTGCACTTTTACCAGTTAGCCGGAATGGATTGGATTGACGTGCTGAATGCCCTGAAAGCAGATCCGCGCGCCACATCGCAGCTGGCGCAAAGCCTTTCTGCCTGGCCGAAGTCCTCCCCTGGCTACTTTTTTGACGTCCAAAATCGCCTGAAGAAATTTGTCGACGGCGGTCAACTGGGGATTTTCCGCAACGGTTATTGGGGTCATCCGCAGTACAAACTGTCACCTGAGGCTAACCTGATGGGCTTTGCCCATTATCTGGAAGCTCTCGATTTTCAGCGCGAGATCATCAAAATCCATACGGTGTTTGGCGGTAAGAACCCGCATCCTAACTGGATTGTCGGCGGTATGCCGTGCGCGATTAATATCGATCAGCGCGGCGCGGTTGGCGCAGTCGATATGGAACGCCTGAACCTGGTGCAGTCGATCATCACCCGCACCGCTGATTTCATCAACAACGTCATGGTGCCTGACGCGCTGGCTATCGGTCAGTTCAATAAGTCCTGGAGCCAGATTGGCACCGGGCTTTCTGATAAGTGCGTCTTGAGCTACGGCGCATTCCCGGATATCGCCAATGACTTCAGCGCGAAGAGCCTGTTGATGCCAGGCGGCGCGGTGATTAACGGTGATTTTAAAAACGTGCTGCCAGTGGATCTGGCCGATCAGCAACAAATTCAGGAGTTTGTCGATCATGCCTGGTACCGTTATCCGGACGATCAATTAGGTCGTCACCCGTTCGAAGGGATTACTGAACCCTGGTATAACCCGGGCGATGTCAAAGGCAGCGATATTGATATCAAACAGCTCAACGAACAGGAACGCTATTCGTGGATTAAAGCCCCGCGCTGGCGCGGACACGCCATGGAAGTTGGACCACTAGCGCGCACGCTGATTGCCTATCACAAAGGGGATGCCGCCACGATTGAATCCGTCGATCGCATGATGTCTGCCCTCAAGCTGCCGCTTTCGGGTATGCAGTCGACGCTGGGGCGTATTCTGTGCCGCGCGCACGAAGCCCAGTGGGCCGTGAGCAAACTGCAATATTTCTTCGACAAGCTAATGACCAACCTGAAAAACGGTAATCTGGCGACCGCAAACACCGAAAAATGGGAGCCTGAAAGCTGGCCACAGCAGTGCCGCGGGATCGGTTTTACCGAAGCACCGCGCGGCGCGTTAGGTCACTGGGCATCGATTCGCGACGGGAAAATCGATCTCTATCAGTGTGTGGTGCCGACCACCTGGAATGCCAGCCCGCGCGATCCGAAGGGACAAATTGGCGCTTACGAGGCGGCGCTGATGGGCACCCAAATGGCGATACCGGATCAACCGCTGGAGATCCTGCGCACCTTGCACAGCTTCGATCCCTGCCTGGCATGTTCAACCCACGTACTCGGCGACGACGGCAGCGAACTTATCGCCGTCCAGGTTCGCTAAGCGTTAAGGAACGGAACGATGACTGGAAAAACATCCCCACGCGTCGGGGAGGCGCGTGATACCGCTATCAGCCACTATGTGTTTGAAGCGCCTGTGCGCTTGTGGCACTGGCTGACGGTCGGCTGCATGTTGGTGTTGATGGTGACCGGATACTTCATTGGCCGACCGCTGCCGTCGGTCAGCGGTGAGGCCACTTATCTGTTCTATATGGGCGACATCCGGTTGGTGCATTTCTCCGCCGCCATGGTGTTCACGGTGATCCTGCTGATGCGCATTTACTGGGCCTTCGTCGGTAACCGCTATTCACGAGAACTTTTTATCGTGCCGGTCTGGCGGCGCAGCTGGTGGCGAGGCGCGTTTTCGGTCGTGCGCTGGTATCTGTTTCTGGAAAAAAAACCGGGAGATGATATCGGTCATAACCCCATCGCGCAGGCGGCAATGTGCGGTTATTTCCTGCTCTCCGTTTTTATGATCCTCACCGGTTTTGCCTTATACAGCGAACATAGCCAGTACGCCATTTTTACCCCTTTCCGCTATGTGACGGAGTTTTTCTACTGGACCGGTGGGAACTCTCTCGATATCCACAGCTGGCATCGGTTGGGGATGTGGTTCATCGCCGCCTTCATCGTAGGCCATGTGTATATGGCGATTCGTGAGGACATCATGTCTGACGATACCGTCATCTCCACCATGGTCAATGGCTACCGTAGCCACAAATTTCCCAAAGGTCAGCACGACAAGGAGGCGTCATGAGCGAACCACACGTCATCGTGATGGGTCTAGGCAACCTGCTGTGGGCAGACGAAGGCTTTGGCATTCGCGTCGCCGAACGCCTGTACGCCCATTATCACTGGCCGGAATACGTTGAGATCGTCGACGGCGGCACGCAGGGGCTGAATCTGCTGGGCTACGTTGAGCAGGCCAGTCATCTGCTGTTGCTGGACGCCATCGACTACGGTCTCGCGCCGGGGACCCTGCAAACCTACGCCGGTGAAAAAGTCCCCAGTTACCTCAGCGCCAAAAAAATGAGTCTGCATCAGAACAGCTTCTCCGAAGTGCTGGCGCTGGCGGACATTCGCGGCCATCTGCCCTCGCACATCGCCCTTGTAGGACTTCAACCGGTACAGCTGGACGACTATGGCGGCAGCTTGACCGACATCGCGCGTGCTCAGCTTCCGGCGGCGGAGCAGGCTGCACTTACGCAACTGGCTGCGTGGGGGATTGTGCCACAGACCAACGATGAAACGCGTTGCCTGAACTATGAATGCCTGTCGATGGAAAACTATGAAGGCGTGCATATTCGCCAGTATCGCGTAACGCTGGAGAGATAAGCAACATGTTGAATGACAACCCTTTTCCTGCTCTATGGCAACGTATGCTGGCACGAGGCTGGCAGCCGCTAACCGCGCCCGAACTGGATGACTGGATAACCCACGTTCGCGACGGTGTGGTGTTACTCAGTAGCGATCCCCGCCGTACACCGGAAGTCAGCGATAATCCGGTGATGATTGCCGAGTTGCTCCGCGAGTTTCCCCAGTTTGACTGGCACATCGCCATGGCGGATCTCGAGCATAGCGAGGCGATTGGCGATCGTTTTGGCGTATTCCGCTTCCCGGCCACACTGGTGTTTATCCACGGCGAACTGAGCGGCATTCTCAGCGGCATCCACCCGTGGGCCGATCTGCTCAACCTGATGCGCCCCTTAGTTGAACCACGCACGCCGCCGGAGTCTGAACGATGAGCGACACTTTTTTTCATCTGCTGGGGCCGGGAACGCAGCCGGACGATGACAGCTTCAGCATGAATCCCTTACCCCTCACCTGCCAGGTCAACAGCGACCCCAGCATGGCATCACTGGAAAACTGCCCGCACAGTCCGGCGGTGATGGCATTGTTAGCCGATGTGCGCCAGCAGCTCAGGAGGCGCATTCCCGCCAAACAGGACGTGCTGGGATGGGATTTATCCGCGCTCAACGCAGACGATCTCACGTTTTTGAATACGCTGCTCGGCGAAGGCGAAGTTTCAGTGCGCATCCAGCATGCTGACGGCAGAGCATGCGAGATCCAGGAGTCGATTTTCTGCGGTATCTGGCGGGTGCGTTGTCAGAATGACAACGGGCAGTGGGAGGAGCATCTGGAAGCAGGCAGCGCGCCGCGGGCACTGTGGCTGGCGGCAACGTTCAATACACTGCCGGACGACAGCCTGTTGCCCCCGCCGGTGGACGGGCTAATGAATGGCCTGACACTGGCTCAGGAACTGCTGGCGCACGTGCGCGATCCGGCCTTGCAACCCCATAGCATTAACCTCACACAACTGCCAATTAGCGATGCGGATCGCCTGTTTCTTGCTCGGTTATGTGGCGAAGGACACATCCAGATCCGCACTATCGGCTACGGCGAGAGCCAAATCGACGCCACGGCGCTGCGCCATGTCTGGCATGTGCGCTGTCTGGATACCCTGAAAGGGCTTCTGCTCGAAAGTTATGAGATCTGTCCATTACCGGAACTGGTGCAGGCTGCGCCGGAAGATCTTCGCGACTCGCTCCAGCGTCTGGATGAAGTCTGCGGCTGGCTGACATCTGGTCCACCGGTCTGACCCTCTCTCCCGGCCCGCATGCTTTTATGCTGCGGGTCTGGCGTTTTCTACCTTATCTATTCACTCTCTAATGCCTGATGGAGTTCGCATGTGGGACGTCATTGACTTATCGCGTTGGCAGTTTGCGCTGACCGCGCTGTACCATTTTCTGTTTGTTCCCCTGACGCTGGGGCTAATTTTTATGCTGGCCATCATGGAAACCATTTATGTGGTGACCGGCAAAACAGTCTACCGCGACATGACGCGTTTCTGGGGCAAGTTATTCGGGATTAACTTTGCGCTCGGCGTGGCAACCGGCCTGACCATGGAGTTTCAGTTCGGTACTAACTGGTCGCTCTATTCTAACTATGTGGGAGATATTTTTGGCGCGCCTCTGGCAATGGAAGCCCTGCTGGCCTTCTTCCTCGAATCCACGTTCGTTGGTCTGTTCTTCTTCGGCTGGCAACGCTTAACCAAATACCAACACCTGATGGTCACCTGGCTGGTCGCGTTTGGTTCCAATATCTCGGCCCTGTGGATCCTCAACGCCAACGGCTGGATGCAATATCCAACCGGCGCTCACTTTAATATTGATACCCTACGTATGGAGATGAGCAGCTTTAGCGAGCTGGTCTTTAACCCCATCAGCCAGGTGAAATTTGTGCATACCGTGATGTCCGGTTATGTCACCGGCGCCATGTTTGTTATGTCCATCAGCGCCTGGTATTTGCTGCGCGGTCGCAATCGCGAGTTCGCCCGGCGTTCCTTCGCGGTGGGTTCCGTTTTTGGCACGCTGGCTATCCTCGGCACTCTACAACTGGGTGACAGCTCAGCCTATGAGGTTGCCCAACGCCAGCCGGTAAAACTGGCGGCAATGGAAGGCGAATGGCAAACCGAACCGGCACCCGCGCCCTTTCATGTCATCGCCTGGCCGCAGCAGGAGCAAGAACGTAACGCCTTTGCTGTGAAGATACCGGCTCTGCTGGGCATCCTGGCCACGCACTCTTTAGACACGCCGGTTCCGGGGCTGAAAAATCTGATGGAGGATGCTCTCCCCCGCCTGCAACGAGGTCGGGAAGCGTGGCTGCTGATGCAGGAAATCGCCAAAGGTAACCGCACGCCTCAGGTACTGAACGCTTTTCACGCTGTGGAGAAAGATCTGGGTTACGGCATCCTGCTGGCGAACTACGCGCCTGATATGAACCATGTCACTCCGGAGCAATATCAGGCCGCGCAACGCGGTGCGATCCCGCAAGTAGCACCGGTATTCTGGAGTTTTCGCATCATGATTGCATGCGGTTCACTTCTGCTGCTGGTGATGGCGATTGCCCTGATACAGACCTTACGCTGGCGTATCGACCAGCATCGCTGGGTACTGCACATGACGCTGTGGAGCCTGCCGCTACCGTGGATTGCCATTGAAGCCGGCTGGTTTATGACGGAGTTTGGCCGCCAGCCGTGGGCGATTCAGGATATTTTGCCGACCTGGTACGCCCACTCCGCGTTAAGCGCAGGCCAACTGGCCTTCTCCATGGGGCTAATTCTCACGCTTTACACCTTGTTTTTAATTGCCGAAGTCTACCTGATGCAGAAATACGCGCGCCTTGGCCCGGATGCAATGCATAACCAACAACCAGCGCAACAACAGGGATAAAGGAGATAATCATGTTGGATTATGAAACGTTGCGGCTCATCTGGTGGCTGCTGATTGGCATCATCCTGGTGGCATTTATGGTCACCGACGGGTTTGATATGGGGGTTGGCTGCCTGTTGCCGCTGATCGCGCGTAACGATGATGAGCGTCGGGTACTAATCAATAGCGTCGGAGCGCACTGGGAAGGTAACCAGGTGTGGCTCATTCTGGCGGGCGGTGCATTATTCGCGGCCTGGCCGCGGGTCTATGCCGCGGCATTTTCAGGTTTTTATGTGGCGATGATTCTGGTGTTGTGCGCCCTTTTCTTTCGCCCGTTGGCATTTGATTATCGTGGAAAAATAGCCAATGCACGCTGGCGCGCCATGTGGGATACCGGGTTGGTGATTGGCAGTCTGGTCCCTCCAGTTATCTTCGGCGTTGCATTCGGTAACTTGTTTTTGGGCGTGCCTTTTATCTTCACACCACAGCTTCATGTGCAATACCTGGGCACCTTCTGGCAGTTACTCTCACCCTTTGCCCTGCTGTGCGGCGCATTAAGCCTGATGCTGGTTATTCTGCAAGGAGGCGTGTGGCTCCAGTTGAAGACCGACGGCATTCTTCACCAACGTGCGCTGTCTGCTACCCGCCGCAGCGCGATGCTGGTCGTGCTCTGCTTTCTGTTAGCCGGTTACTGGCTATGGACGGGGATCGATGGCTATGTGTTGCTAAGCCAGGATCCTAATGGTCCTTCCAACCCGCTATTAAAAGCAGTAACTACCTCGCCGGGCGCGTGGATGGCGCACTTTTATCAGTCACCACTGCTGTTAATTATTCCGCTGCTTGGCATGATTTTCCCGATGCTCGCGATCTATGCCTGCGGACAGCGTCGGGCCGTATGGGGATTTTTGTTTGCTTCACTGGGCCAGGCCTGCGTGATCTTCACCGCTGGAATCACCCTGTTTCCGTTTGTGATGCCTTCAAGCGCGTATCCGCTCTCCAGCCTGACGGTGTGGGACAGCACCTCCAGCCAGATGACACTCAGTATCATGCTGGTTATTGTGCTGATTTTTCTACCGATCGTTCTGCTTTATACCGTGTGGAGTTATTACAAAATGCTCGGGCGCATCAATGTAGAAACGATCCGCCGCCACAACCACGAACTTTATTAAGGAGGATTGTACGATGTGGTATCTGTTTTGGTTTGTCGGCATTCTGCTGATGTGCGGACTCTCCACGCTGGCGCTGGTCTGGCTTGAGTCGCGGCAGAGATAATTCTACACGGGCGCTACGCTTTCTGGCTCCCCGGTTTATTCGGGGAGCTTTTTTATCCCCTTTCCATCAGCTCGCCAAGACGCCTAATCTGCCGTCCCTGATTATCGAAATTACGCTCATCGAGCCACATATCGTAGGCCGGTCGAAGTGACGGATACTCACCGTCAATGATTGAGTACCATGCGGTATCTCGATTACGCCCCCGCGTGACGACAGCCTGACGAAATATGCCTTCAAAACTGAAGCCAAATCGCTCCGCCGCCCCACGGGAAGGAGCATTGAGAGCATCGCATTTCCATTCAAAACGGCGATAGCCCAGATCCTCAAAAACGTACTTTAAAAGCAATGAGATGACTTCTGTTGAGATTCGCGAACGTTTCATGCGTACGGAGTAGGAAACATGGCCAACCTCGATCACGCCATTTGAGGTATCAATCCGCATCAGTGCAAACGTACCAACAGGTTTCATACTGGTTAAATCGATCACAGCAAAATGCATCGGATCGGTCTGTTCTTCCATCTTTTTTACATAATCCAGGAAGGTATCGAAGGTCTCAAAAGGCCCGACCGCCAGATATGTCCAGTCACGACAATCGTTTGCTTCGCAGTACGCTTCATACAACTCTTTTGCATGGCGTTCGGCGTTAATACGTTCAAGCTTACAATAGCGACCTGTAATTTGCTGAGCCTGTGGAAAGGGGGCGCCTTTCCAGTCAGACAAAGTCATACCAACGGGTTGATGAAATTGATTAAAGATGCCCGACATATCCATACCTCTTACAAAACAGGGCTAAACCAGCGCAGAGTATGATCAAACTGGGCAGTCCAAAAGAACCACAATGCGTGTTTTTAACAGATCCACACTATTTATCTGTACAAAAAACAGGCACAATATTTTTACACGTAGCAAAAGAAACGTATTTACTGCATTAATGCTAAGAGCTGAATAAATTATAAGTTAAATAACCTGAGCCAGACGGCGAATCCCATCAACAATTGCCTCTACCGGATGATTTGCAAAACCAATCAAAATCCCCTGTCGTGAGACATCGCTCTGGTAATAACGACTTAGCGATAGTATTCCCATCCCTAGTAATCTGGCTTTCTCTTCAACTTCACTCCCAGCCATCCCATTTTGCAACCAACATACGATATGAACGCCAGAGTCTGAAGGTTGAATAATCATTTTATCTGCAAGATAGTATTGAATAGCATTGACCAACGCAGTTCTTCTTTCATAGCATGCTTTGCGAATTCGACGCACATGACTGGCATAGTGCCCCTCCTCAATAAAATTTGCCATCACTGCTTGTTCAAGATAACTGGTACCGAGATCGGAATAATATTTGGTCACCATAATCTGTTCTTGTAAACCCGGCGGAACAACTAAAAAACCTAAACGGAATTCCGGGTACATCATTTTAGAAAATGTTCCGGCATAGATTACGCGTTGATTCTGATCTAATCCTTGCAGAGCTTGTAAAGAACGGTCGGCATAACGGAACTCACTATTATAATCATCTTCAAATATCCATGCCTCATTCGACTTCGCCCATTCCAGCAACTCAAAACGCCGGGATAAACTCAACGTTCCACTTAATGGATATTGATCCGACGGGACGACATAGGCCAGCCTGGCGTCAGGAAAATGCTCAATACCATAGCGGACGTTCATTCCTTCGCTATCTACCGGTACCGGCCTCACCATAGCACCAACAGACATGAAGGTTCCGCGGGCGCCTTTGTAACCCGGGTCGTCCAGCCAAACGTCATTTCCTGCCGACAGCAATGCTCGTGCAGTAATGTTCAATGCCTGCTGAATACCATTTACGATGATTATTTGATCTTCGTTACAGTTCACTCCACGCGTTGTTTTAATGTAGCGGCAAACCGCTTTTCTCAAAGGAAGATACCCGCAAGGATGAGTGTGAGCTCCCAGTTGATGCCGGGATTGTCTCCAGACACGTTGCAGTAGCTTTCCCCATAACGCATGCGGGAAGAGATCCGTACACCCGACACCAACCGCAAATAGACGGTTCATGCCGCGCCCTTCATACTCATTTGACCATAAATCGCGAACAGGATTATTTCGGCTGTGAACCTGCTCATCAGGCGATACGACGTCCCCCAACGCCATCTCTGGAAAGCTATTGCTGATACTCCGATCCGGAATATTATGTGAGACATATGTTCCAGACCCTTTACGAGTCAGGATATACCCTTCATCTAATAGCCGGTCATAACCAGCGATCGCTGAGTTTCGTGAAATTGACATCATTTCGGACAACGCCCTGGTTGACGGCATTTTTGTTCCTGGCGGCAATCGCCCTTCGAGGATGTGATCGCGGAGGATGTGGTAAACCTGCTCCTTAACCGCACCTTTTCCTAAAACAAATCCTTGAAATAAAGGCGCATTGTTTTTCTTCATTGTATTAACCTTTATACTAAAGTGGATCCTTTCAATATATCGAAAGTGTCTCTTTACGAGAGTTTATAAAATTCTTAGTATCATCATACTAACACATTACTCGTATAAAATATCAGGATATATATGACTAACATGCATGCCGTTACTATTGAAAGTGCAGAACAAAAAGACTACGCCAGCTGGCTTCCTTTATGGATAAACTATCAAACATTTTACCGCACTATAATTTCAGATGAAGTAACAAAATTAACGTGGGAGCGTTTCTTTACCCCGAGCGAACCTGTTTATTGTGCTGTTGCAAAATATGATGGGAAAATAGTGGGACTGGTTCATTATCTCTTTCACCGCTCAACCTGGGCAGAATCAAACTATTGCTATCTCGAAGATTTATTTGTTAGCGAAGATGTACGCGGCCAACACATCGGTAAACAACTTATCGAATATGTCCAACAACAAGCCAAAAAAAATCACGCGTCAAGATTATACTGGCATACGCATGAAACCAATCTCCGTGGGCAACGTCTGTATGACTGGGTGGCCAAAAAGAGCGGGATGATCGAATATCGCATGTAAGTATAATAATACTCAGGATAGTATTGAATAATTAAATACTAAAATAAGCCTCTGAGTATATCTACTCAGAGGATGTATCGGTGACAAATCCCCCCAACCTGAATAAGATAAGGAATAAAACCAGCGATAAGCAAATTCTTAAGAATTAAAAAGGTAAAGAGCCAGCATGGCAACGATAAAGGATGTTGCAGAGTTAGCGGGAGTGTCCACCGCAACAGTTTCACGTGTTATTAATCAAACCGCATGGGTTGAACCCGTGACGCGTGAGCGTGTTGAAAAAGCCATGCGCGAACTGAACTATCATCGCAATGCCGCCGCTATTGCATTAGCGAAACGCAGCGGTGACATGCTCGGGTTATTGACCGGCAATCTTGCCGATCCCTTTTTTGCCAGGCTTGCACGAGGCGTAGAAGAAGTATCACGCCAGCAGCAATTTCGGCTGATGGTATGCAGCGGTGGCCACGATGAAGGAATGGAAAAATCAGGACTCGATTTCCTGATAAACCAGGGCTGTGAAGCTATTGTGGTCCATGCCAGTAGACTGTCTGAAAAGGAACTGTTGCGATATGCCGCTCATTTTCCTGCCATGGTGGTCGTAAATCGCTATATTGCCGGGATGGCCAATCGCTGCGTGTGGCTGGAAAATAGTCAAGCAGCTAAAACAGCCACGCTACACCTCCTGGAGCAAGGACACCGTTGTATTGCCTGCGTGACAAGTGACTTACCGATTATCGATCGCCGTGAGCGGCTGGAAGGTTATCGCCAGGCGCTGGCTGAATATGGTATTACGCCAGATAAAAATTGGGTGATTAGCGTGCCCTTTAATGAAGAAGGTGGCGAACGCGCTGCACATCAGCTGCTTAATTGCGGCATTCCTTTCACCGCAGCGGTGACGTTTAATGATGTGATGGCCGCCGGGATTATGCGTATCCTCCATCAGCAGGGAATTACACTTCCGCAACAGCTTTCGATCGTTGGATTTGATGATGTGGTGATGGCCCGCTATCTCTACCCTGCACTCACAACAATGCATTATCCCGTTGAGCGCATGGCTCGCTGCGCTTCGCAGCTGGCGATACAGCTTTTTAAGGGCGCAACTCAGCGTCCCAGCGTGAATAGTTTCACTGCAGAGCTGGTGATCCGCGATTCTGTTCTTCCCCCCTCTCTCTGAAATCAATGCGTAAATCGTCAAGACCCTGAGTTGTGATCGACTTCAAATTTAGCGCCCTCATGTAATCGCTTACATGAGGGCCAATGAACGATCACAGTCAGACAAAAGAGTGTTCTCTACTCTTGAGCGACCTTACAGACTGGAGATTCATGAATGAATGCCTCTCAAAATCAGAAAAAAGCACTCTCATTTGGACTGGCAGTGATCCCTATTTTAGCCATGCTACTGCTGTTAATTATTGGCTACGGCATCATGGGGCTACGTATTGAGCCTTTATTGCTTTGTTCTGCTGCAGTCGCCGCGGGCATGGCCTGGTGGCAAGGGTATTGCTGGGAAGACATCATTAATTCGGTGGTGGATAAACTCGCCAAAGCAATGCCGGTTATCATGATTCTTATCTGTGTTGGCGGCCTGATTGGTACATGGATGTTCAGCGGCACCATCCCTTACATGGTGTACTGGGGACTTAAACTCATCAGCCCCGAATATATTCTCATCGCCGCGTTCTTTTTGACCAGCGTCGTATCGGTGTGTACCGGAACCTCCTGGGGTTCCGCGGGAACGGTTGGCGTAGCGCTGATGGGGGTTGCCGCCGGACTGGATGTCTCATTGGCAGCAGCGGCAGGTGCCGTTGTTTCTGGCGCTTACTTCGGTGACAAGATATCACCGCTGTCAGACTCCACCAACTTTGCGGCCATTGTTGCAGATACCACCCTTTTCGAGCATATCCAGCACTTATTGTGGACCACTATTCCCAGCTTTCTGCTTGCCGCCGTGGTTTATCTTATTGCGGGCCACAGCAATATGCTCGGCGAGGTCGCCACGCCACAACGGGTTACCGATATTGTCAACGCTCTGGAGTCGCTATACCACTTCAATATCATTCTGATTTTGCCACCGGTTATTGTGTTGTGGGGCGCGATTCGTAAAAAGCCGGTCATTCCTTTAATGCTGAGCGCATGCGTATTAGCCCTGATTCTGGGCGTTGTCATGCAAGGACTCAGCATCAAGCAGGGGCTGGATGCCTTTATAGATGGGTTCAACATTACTATGTTCCCGCAAGGGAGTGAGGGCATTATTGCTGATGTTCCGCGCCTGCTGAACCGTGGCGGAATGTTCTCAATGATGAGCACTATTCTTCTGGTATTTTGCGCATTTTCTTTTGCCGGTGCCTTAACGTTAACGGGCGCACTCAACATTATCATTAACCGCTTACTGACGGTCATTCACAGCGTCGGTCAGTTAATTGCGGCAACCATTGGTACCACCCTTCTTGTTACCGGAGCGACAAGCGACGGCAAGCTGGCTCTTCTGGTTCCAGCTGAATTATTTAAAGACGCATACCGCCGCATGGGACTGGATACCAAAAATCTGTCCCGCACAATTGAAGACGCTGGCACCGTCATTGAGCCGTTGTTGCCATGGACCGCCGCCGGAGTTTATATGGCCACAACATTAGGAGTGAGCACACTGGATTTATTGCCATGGGCGATTCAGTGCTATGCCGCAATCTTCTTCGCCTTGATTTACGGCTTCACGGGAATCGGTATTGCGAAGGCGCCATCAGTGACAGAAACAAAAAAAAATATTACGGCAACAGAATAGGGAGAGCATGTAATGGATTTTAATAAGATTATCGATCGCCACGATACCGCATCGCTGAAATGGGACTTTATGGCGCGATATTTCGGCGAGGATACACATCAACTGTTGCCAATGTGGGTGTCTGATTTTGACTTTACTTGCCCGCCCGCTGTTCAGGAGGCTTTAACTCACCGCGTCGGGCACGGTATTTTTGGTTACAGCGAACGGCCACAAAGCTACTTTGATTCATTAATCTCATGGCTCTCAACCCGGCATCAGCTGGAAATCAAGCAAGAGTGGATCTGCAGTATTGAAGGTGTTGTTCCGGGATTATCGCTACTCGTACAAATGCTGAGCCAACCCGGTGAAGGCGTAGTCGTTCAGGGGCCTTATTATGGCTCATTCGCTAAAATTATCTCTTTGAACGGCAGACAGTTGCTGGAAAATCCGTTGTATGAGGACCCGGCTACCGGTTATCAAATGGATTTTGCTCACCTGGAAATGTTATTCCGGACTGAACGTCCACCGTTGATGATTTTATGTAATCCGCATAACCCAACCGGCCGTTGTTGGTCTGCACAGGAGCTGGAACAGCTACTTACGCTGTGCGAAACCTATGATGTGACGTTGCTGTCTGATGAAATATGGGCAGATTTATTGCTTCCTGGAGAACAATTTACTTCAGTTCTGCATCTGGGAGAACGCTGGCATTCGCGTGTAATTTCAGCCACTTCAGCCAGTAAAACGTTTGGTTTGTCGACATTGCGTATTGCTAATTTTCTGATACCGGCACCGGCATTGCGTGAACACTTTTTACGCCGTCTGGATGCACATGGGCTGGATGTATTCAATGCGCTATCCGTCGAAGCGAGTACGGCAGCATGGCAACATGGTGCACCATGGTTAGACGAGTTACTTGGCTATCTGGCTGAAAATCGACGCTGGTTTATTCAACAAATTGATGAACATCTCCCGTGGGCTCGGGTTGTTCCTTCCCAGGCAACTTATCTACTGTGGATAGATTGCAAAGCGCTTGGACTGGATGATGAGCAGCTCAAATGGGTAATGCTTGATGTTGCCGGTATTGCGCCTTCAATGGGAAATAGTTTTGGTCCTGCTGGAAAAGGTTTTATCCGCCTGAACATGGGATGTCCACGCGCCTACCTCGAAAAAGCGGTAGAGGGGTTGAAGCGTATTGCATTTACATCTTGCTAAATCTGCTCAGTAAACGAATCGGCCCTGCCGCAGGGCCGTTCGATATTATCAGCCATTTTAATGAAAAACCAAGTGATATAGTACCAGTTAGCCACCAACAGACAGGGGCGTCTAAGCGCGTTTTTGCTATTACAAGCTAAAACGAGGATTCAGGCACTATTATTTTCATTCACTATCTTCTTGTTTCATTTTCATTAAAAAATGCAACACATTAGGATTATTATCCACAATATTTGTGAATTTCCTCAATAACCTTGAAGCATCTTTTTTTCGATTATGATTAACATACCAGGTATGGCATACACCGTATAACAATGCGCTTTTTAACTCAATGAATTCATCATCCATGCCAGGATGTTGATAAAGAAAATTATCCGTATAATCTTCTATTTCTTTAATTTCATGAATTTGTTTAACTGGTATATCAAGCAGTGAATTACTGGTTTTGATCATTTCTAACATTGAATAAAAAATCGTAGGCGATTGGTTTTGAAGAAAAACCTGATTTTTAAATTCATCAATGATCTTTTCTTTTTCCTTAGTATCTTCGATAAAATATGTCAACTGCGCAAGGTGGCTCAATAAAGTCACATCATTTTCAGCGTCATTAGTTAGTTTCCATTTATCATAACTATTTTTGACATAAGCGCGTTGAAAACTCTCCTTATCTGGATAAGGATAATACGGATGAAAGCTGAGTGCCTGCACTAAAAACCCAGCAGCGACGTCATCAGATAGTTCTGCACTATAAACATCTACGAAAGAAGCTGTCAGACCAGCCATCAAAAAGTTGAGCTCATCGTCTATAAAAGGATATCTCCCTTTTAAATCAATGACCTCACTTCTTATCTTAACGACCAGGTTAGCCATACCAATAGCGTCCATTTCATCTTTTCGGGCACTTAGTGTACGGGCATTTATATCAATGAAGAGGATCTTAGCTATTATCTCTCGCTTTTGAGCATCAGTTAACTGTGATTGCAAAATAATTTTATCAAAAATCTGATTAAACCATCTACTCTCTAAATTAATGCTATGCGCATTGGGTGATAACAACTTCCCGTTCAAACTATAGTGGATTTTCTCTATTTTATTATCACGTGTAAACCCTACCAACGTTACGACTGAGCGAGAATTCGCTTCAGCCAAATTAATTATTTGCTGTTTAGAACGATGAGTCAAAAACAATGTCGGAAATTGCCAGTTCTCAACCGCAAACGGGGGCACAAATTGGAATGAAGGATTCTCTTTAGATGTGGCCCTTTTCCATGTTTCCTCCATCTGGTGAGTGATGTCATAAGCATTTTCATCTGTATTACTACTATTCCACCCCCCATCTTTTTCATTATAGAAGCCAGAAATGCTTATCTGTGCAAATTCAGGATATGGTTGGTAGAAAATCGCACAACCCATTGCAAAAAACAACACAAGCAATGAGAAACAACTCGACTTGTTGGGATAACGTCTTTTTTTTCGATGATAAATTAATGTAGTTATTAGAATGACAACAGAACCACATATGAAAGGAATCTTCCATTCATTCAGAAAAAACAAAAAAGAGGAAAATTTAAAAAAAATCAGTGCTGGCAATCCCAAAAAGGTGAGAATATTTCCGGAAAAAGTAGCAACGTCCTGGAATTTCATGAGAGGCCTATCTTCTGGTAGATATTGAAGATAGATTAAAAAATACAGCGCAAGATGACAAGGATTTCTGCCAATAAGTTTATGTTAGTCGATTGTTTTTTCTAGGTAAATGTTCTTACTCATGTAAAATCACCCCATCCCTAAGTAAAATTGTGGTTTTCATGTAATTCGGAGCTAAAACCTCCGCTCACAGAATGGCGAGGACCTGCGATTGCACGTCTTACAAAACTCCCACTTTGTATTGTTCAACTCATTGAAACAAATATATTGATCATCAGTTGCCTCAATTTTGTCACATCCGCAACGCACAAAATGCACATTAGTGCTGAACAAAGCAAAACACTGCAATAGTAACTTGATGATTTTACGAGAAAAGGTGGTGCCGATAATAGGAGTCGAACCTACGACCTTCGCATTACGAATGCGATGTTATTATATTTTCACCCCTTTAAAAACCTACTATTAAAACAAGCAATTCATTATAAAACATTGTGTTATGAAAAACACCTGTTGATAAAAATTGACACGCGTTGATGTTTATTCCCCCATTTTACTTACACTAGCCGTTACATTATGGTGATGTAACATTTCTCATCTGGAGCCCCAAAATGGCACTTCCAAGACAAAAACTCACCTTCGAGCGCATTCGAAAATTTGCTTTATCTGAAGGAAAAACCCAGGCATTTCTTTGGGATGCGGACGTAACTTCCCTGGCATGTAGGGCAACTCGCGGAACAAAAGCTTTTGTGTTCCAAAGCGTATATGCGGGAAAAACCCTTCGCATGACCATTGGCAACATTAACGATTGGAGAATTGATGATGCCAGGGCCGAAGCCAGGCGGCTGCAAACATTAATCGATACAGGGATAGATCCGCGTATAGCTAAGGCAGAAAAAATTGCTGAAGCGGAATCACAGCAGGCTGAATCTCGTAAAACGAAGGTAACCTTCACAAGCGCTTGGGAAGATTACCTTGAAGAATTGAGAGCCGGAATCAGCGCAAAAACTAAACGCCCATATTCTACTCGATACATTGCCGATCACATTAACTTGTCCAGCCGTGGAGGCGAAAGTAAAAAAAGAGGCCGGGGCCCAACCTCGGCTGGACCATTGGCTAGCTTACTCGACCTACCGTTATCGGAACTAACACCAGAGAACATTGCCGCATGGCTAAGTACAGAGAGACAAAATCGGCCTACCGTCACTGCTCATGCCTACCGTCTGTTGCGTGCATTTATCAAATGGGCTAATTACCAGAAAAAATATCAGGGAATAATCCATGGCGATATTGCACAAGATCATAACGTGAGAAAAGTGGTTCCAGTATCAGCGAGTAAAGCGGGAGATTGCTTACAAAAAGAACAGTTAAAAATCTGGTTCAGTGCCGTACGTAGCCTCAATAATCCCATTGCATCGGCCTATCTCCAGGTACTTTTGCTCACCGGTGCACGGCGTGAAGAAATTGCGTCACTTCGGTGGTCTGACGTAGATTTCAAATGGTCAAGCATGAGGATTAAAGACAAGATCGAAGGCGAACGTATCATCCCTCTCACTCCTTATGTTTCTGAGCTGTTAAGTGCGCTAGCGCAATTCCCAAATTCTGACGTAAATAAGGAGGGTTGGGTTTTCAGAAGTAACAGTAAAAGTGGCAAAATTATTGAACCGCGTTCAGCACACAACAGAGCGTTAGCTCGAGCTGAGTTACCACATATCAGCCTTCACGGCTTACGCCGTAGTTTTGGCACTCTTGCTGAATGGGTTGAAGTGCCAACAGGTATTGTTGCTCAAATTATGGGACACAAACCAAGTGCACTGGCGGAAAAACACTACCGCCGTCGTCCGTTAGATCTGTTGCGCAAATGGCATGAAAAAATTGAGAGGTGGATCTTACAGCAAGCAAATATTGTAAAAAAATAACCGTTGATATGCGTTGATTTCATTTAATATCAATAGATTACAGAACAACATCCATCGTTGACATAAGTGTATTTTAAGGTTTAAATTCCATCGTCCACTTTTAAATCAGGAGATAAAGCATTATGTCTAATTCTTTGATGAGTTCTGCGCAAACCAGCTCAAAGGCTCGAATAGTACGGGTCGTGGGTAAGATCAAAGTTGTTCGTTCTAGTAAGCAGCGACAAACCTGTGCTGAGTCCATATTTCAGGAAAGACAGGTGAACATCAGGATTCGAGCTGCTCTTGGACACCTCAGTGAAAAAAACTCTTTATACAATAAAAACAATCGACATAAAACTTTGGGCGTTTTTTTTGCACGTATCATCTCGCACAAAAATCAGGCCGAAAACTCGCAAGGTAATGCGTCTAAATCAACTAAAAGTACCTCATCCGGCTCAAGCGAAGGTAGTGATCCTGACCCTGAAGCTTATTCAAGCTTGGCTTTTTTGTTTTCTTTTTGGTCCTTTCTTTCCCTTCTAATTTCATTACTTTTTGTATATGCCTGCATCTCAATCATTGAGGTGGTAGCATGAGCATATATGAGCAATCCAGAACATCTCTATCTGAACTTGTTTCCACAAGTGAGTTAGCACATCTATTAAACCTTAAAGCCCAAACAATTCGAAAATGGCTTTGCCAAGACAAGCTGCCTAATGGTTTACCACGCCCAAAGAAAATTAACAGCCGACATTATTGGTTACGCAAAGACATTGATAGGTTCCTATTAACCTTCTCAGTATATTGTAATTAACAGCAGCATCAAAATCATAACTCCCCAGCTATTCTAAAGAATAGCTGGGTTAATTAACAGAAACAATCCGTCGATAAAAGATACTAAATCACACCGTTTATCACATTTTACATTAACGAAAGTCAAGGATACATATGAAAAAACGCATCACTTTCAGCGCAAACAAAAAATCAACTATTGATGCAATTGACGACTATAGCAATGCAAAAGGATATTCTAGGTCAGAGGTGATATCATTTTTGTTAAACGCCACAGCCCCAGCATTGAATAAAATAACATCGCAATATCATATAGCTCAAACTTTGGAGTCAACATTAGGCTGTATTTTTGAAGAGAAGGCCCCCTCAATCGCACGGGGTGAGCCAAAATTAACTTACGAAGAGTTTTTTTATTCCGTCTGGAACACTCACATTCGACACCGGAACGAGGTTGTCGATCAAGATTTTTATGCGCACAAAATACCTCATGATAAGATGGGTAAGAGCGAAAAAAAATTAATTCATGAAAAGCTCTCATACATTATAAAAAGTTTCAATGTAAAAAAAGCAATTTTTATTTACACAGATCGGCGCGTGAACCACAAACATCTCATTGCAGGAGGGTTATCTAATATCATACTGATAAAGGAAACAGTCTACGATGGTTGTTTTTTTGATTTGAGCAGCATTGTGATTATGCCAATCTTTGAACTTATTACATTTGGAGTTGAAGCAGTATTGAAAAGAAATAAAACTCCCCCTAAACAATCATGCTATTGCTGGATACCAATTTATTACACAAATGATCTAGCGGTAATGGTCCCTGTGATTGCCGAAGGCGATACACCTCAAAAGGCGATGAAAGGAGGAGATGCCATCATTATTAACCCCTTTAACGGTGAAGTAAGCCATACTTTCTGATACCAATGTTAAGCATAACCACTTAGTTGCATACATCTCGACAGTATGGAGTTAGTACCTAATAGCTTGATGAGGGTAAAAGATGCCTACTAACAAAGCAAAATCAAAGAAAATTCTAGGAAGGCCTGAAGGAAGTAAATATTCCCATTTAATTCAGAGTGAGAAGGCTAAGCATTACTCTCAATCCAAGGTGGCAAAGATCTTAGGAATAAGTATTTCCACGGTAAAAAGACACTGGGATAACGGCATCTTTGGGTGATTATAATTGCAGAGTTGCTTTTTAATTATTTTACTGCATGGGTAATGGGTTGATAACAAGTTTTATTGTTGGAAAGGTATTATATAACAGTCATTACTATTAACAGTTAATTAATATAACTAACCACAGACATTCAGCTATGTCTGATCATATTACTATATACGGCTATCCAAAGCCGTAGGGCTAACGACAGGATCGAAACATGGAATTATATCATGGTTCCCATGGTGAGCATGTGCTCGCCTATAAAAAACATATTGAACGAGTCGTCAATGATGCTATCAGTGAATTCCCCAGAACAATGGCGTTACGTGTTGATGTTCATTATCCACCCATTTTAGACAGAGGTGACACTGTTTGCTGTTTTCCTAATCTAGAGCCTGGTGCCATATCCCGTTTCCGTAATGCATTAAATGCCATGTTGGAGGCCAATGAGAGAACCAGAGCAGCTAACGGCAAAAGAATATATCCAAACCGTGTTCGTCATGTTTGGGCACGGGAGTTTTCCGAAGAAGGAAAATGTCACTTTCACCTTGGTCTTTTTTTTAATAAAGATGCTTATTACCATTTAGGTGATTATGAGGCTGAAAGAAATTTAAGGATGATGATTGTAAGAGCATGGTATAGCGCACTGGGATTGGAACTGGATGATTATCCGGGATTGGTTCACTACCCTGAAAATTGTCGTTATATTTTAGACGTCAATGATTTTAACTTTGAAGGAGAATACAATAAATTACTGAATCGCTTCGACTACCTAGCTAAACTCGATACAAAAGCATATGGAGATGGCGACCGTAGCTTCGGCTGCAGTCGCGGGTAATTTATTTTTTACAGCAATGGCCTTTCTTATGGATGGAAAGGCCAGACCTTATATATCAAGAAGATGGTGAGCGATAAAGTATTGTTTTCAAGTAATCATCTGTTGCAGTAAACTCAGGGAGTTGGCCACTCATGGCCTGTGTTAGTGGAATAATCTTTGTCCTGACTCCCATCCCCCTGAAATCAACGTAACCATAATCACGTAAGACTTCCATGATAATCGTATTACGTGGTGATCGCTGACCTGTAACCATCTTTTCAATCGACATCGAATTATTCAGCGCCCCTGGGCTAATAACTTCAAATCGATTGCTATACAAGCCAATCTCTATCTCAACAAAGCGTGTCCAGTCACGATGAGCCAGTGCATTTACAACAGTTTCGCGAATAGCTTCCAGTGGATAATACCAGGTTGTTTCCCGACGTAGATGCGTATCGGGTAGAGGGGCCTCTGAAGTGATAAAGGGCATGATAGTTGACATCAAACGCTCAATCAATCCACCATCGATCAAAGCCTTTCCGGCTTCCTCAGTATCAAAACGCCCAACCATTGGACCATCCAGAATATCATCGAGTAACGGTTGGTACTCCTTATCCTCGCTGGCAAACGCAAAGACTCGGATATCTGGTCGATGCGAGAGTTCAACCATTTTGATTTTGAACTCAACGGGATAATTAGGGCTTTTTTTACGCACTGTGGTTAATGATTTCATGGATAGTGTCCACCATATTTGGTGTCCACTATCCTCTCAGGAATTTCAGGATCTGCCAGACGGTGCTGAGACGACGCTTACGAATGTTATACCCCCTGCTGCAGTGGAAAGACGTGGTGACAGATACCCCTTCCCCACATTCAGGCAGCAACTCTTTCATCAGTAGCAGGCGGGAATCAATATGAGCAGGATCGGTGTGGTTAAAACGATGAAGGAGCGATTTTGTCCGCAAAGAATCCGCTTTTATGGCGGGTTCAGCAGGGAAAAAGTAATCCCCATCTTTAAGACGGACACGTTCCACCCTGGTATCAGCGCAGGGCGGCAATTTATCATTCATTAATTCTGTTTCCTCCGTATGCAGCGTGGAGCCTTTCCTGTTACCGGTTTTATCCGGATGTATGCTGTCCCGTGAAGTGGCGGGCAAACTCACTTCTAAAAAATTACGGCCAGATCTTGTCATGCCTATCACAAAGTATCATAACCGAGCATTGTGTAAAGATGAAAACCGTCAAATTGAGCGCAATCGAGCTGCATGATATGATCAGAACCCTACTAAATCAGAAGTATTGGGTATGAGATTACTTTTGAGGAAGCACGTAAATGAAACGAGTGGTTCTGTTTTCATGTGGGAGCGCTTGTCGCTCCCTGAATAGTCCATGTGACAATGAAGATTAAACAGCATCATAACCAGCATGATGCCGTTGCATTTCTTGCATATCGGCAGACTACATCAGAACCCGGTAACCTTGGATGCTGGGATAATGGCAGAGAAGAGGCACTTACTGTATCTACGGTAAAAAGCGGTTTTGTCGATGAAGTTTTAAAGGAAACCCTCCAGAAACGCTGATGAAATTGCGCAGTTTCGCTGGCCTGATGCGACAACAACTCGCCAGTAGAATGGGTATTTCTTACAAATACCTGCGCAGCATAGAAGCAAACCCATCCAGAGCGAGCATTACTACACTTAACCATTATGCCAAGAAGTGTGGTGTTAAAAGCCCTTTGATTTATCTGTAAATAAGATAAAACATGATAATTTCATCAAGTTGCATGGTAATTTATCCAGGATCCATTTGTGTCCAGGACGTAAGTCTTCACAGCTGTCGAATCAATTCTATTTCGTAAGGCGGCTCACGTTTTTATGCCCTGAGCAGTGCTTTTCCGGCTGGAACTTTCCCCCACTCATTCACTGTGATTTAATATGCTAAACCGGTTTAATTAAGTTTAGCCTTGGAGGGTTTTAGCATGAAAGCAAAAGTTTGGGTTCTGGGCGACGCAGTGGTGGACCTGCTACCGGAGAGTGAAGGGCGCTTGCTACAGTGCCCTGGAGGCGCGCCGGCTAACGTGGCGGTAGGGGTTGCCCGCCTTGGCGGCAACAGCGGATTTATCGGCCGCGTCGGCGGTGACCCGTTTGGCCGCTACATGCGTCATACCCTGCAACAGGAGCAGGTCGACGTCAGCCATATGTATCTTGACGATCATCACCGCACGTCCACTGTGGTGGTCGACCTTGATGACCAAGGTGAACGCACCTTTACCTTTATGGTACGCCCCAGCGCTGACCTGTTCCTGGCTGAAGAAGACCTGCCACAGTTTGCCGCCGGACAGTGGTTGCACATCTGCTCCATCGCGCTCAGCGCCGAGCCCAGCCGCAGTGCTACCTTCGCGGCTATGGAGAACATCAAACGTGCCGGTGGCCGGGTGAGCTTTGACCCTAATATCCGCCTGGATCTCTGGCAAGATCAGAACCTGTTGCACGCCTGTCTCGACCGCGCCCTGCGTCTGGCGAACGTGGTGAAACTGTCCGAAGAAGAGCTGATACTCATCAGCGGGAGTAATGATATCGCGCAGGGGATCGCCAGCATCACTGAGCGTTATCAGCCTGAATTACTGCTGGTGACTCAGGGTAAAGCGGGCGTCATCGCCGCATTCCAGCAGCAGTTTATCCATTTCAGCGCTAAACCGGTTGTCAGCGTGGATACCACCGGTGCGGGCGATGCGTTTGTCGCCGGACTGCTTGCCAGCCTTGCTGCCAACGGGATGCCGGCGGATATCAATGCCCTGGAGCCAACGCTCGCTCTGGCGCAAACCTGCGGTGCCCTGGCAACCCTGGCGAAAGGCGCGATGACTGCCCTGCCATACCAGCGCGATCTACACCGCCAGATTTGATCCTAAATACCGTCGTACGCGGTCCACTTTGTTGCATCCATCACACTTATTAAACCGGTTTAGCAAAATCAATTTCAAAATGTTAAATGTCGTGCTTAACATTGCAACTAAACCGGTTTAGCAAAAACACACAATTTTTTATTTTCCTTTTGGGATGCAATCAATATGTTCAGAAAAAGCACACTCGCGGTTCTTATCGCTTTGCTAACCGGCGCCGCCTCAGCCCATGCACAAACGGATCTCAGCAGTATCGAAGCCCGTTTAATTGCGCTGGAAAAACGCTTACAGGATGCCGAAAACAGAGCGCAAACGGCAGAAACCCGCGCAGAGTCGGCAGAGAAGAAAGTACAGCAGCTCACGACACAGCAACAAAAAACCCAGGACAGCACTCAGGAAGTGGCTCAGCGTACCGCCAAACTGGAGAAAAAAGCCGATGAGAAAAGCGGGTTTGAGTTCCACGGCTACGCCCGCTCCGGCGTGATAATGAATGACTCCGGCGCCAGCACCAAATCCGGAGCCTACATGACGCCAGCAGGGGAAACCGGTGGGGCTATTGGCCGCCTGGGAAACCAGGCCGATACCTATGTTGAAATGAATCTTGAACATAAGCAGACCCTGGATAACGGGGCAACGACCCGCTTCAAAGTCATGGTCGCCGACGGTCAAACCACTTATAACGACTGGACGGCGAGCACCAGTGATTTGAACGTGCGTCAGGCCTTTGTTGAACTGGGCAACTTGCCCACCTTCGACGGGCCGTTTAAAGGCTCCACCCTGTGGGCCGGGAAACGCTTTGACCGGGATAACTTTGACATTCACTGGATCGACTCGGATGTCGTGTTCCTCGCCGGTACCGGCGGCGGTATTTACGATGTCAGGTGGAACGACAGCGTTCGCAGCAACTTCTCTCTTTACGGGCGTAACTTCGGCGATATTGCTGATACCAGCAACAGTGTGCAGAACTACATCGTCAGCATGAACAATTTCATCGGGCCGGTGCAGATGATGGTCAGCGGGATGCGGGCAAAAGACAACGACGAACGCCAGGATACCAACGGTAATCCGGTCAAAGGCGATGCGGCAAATACCGGTGTACATGCGCTGCTCGGGTTGCACAACGACAGTTTTTACGGCCTGCGTGAAGGTGCCAGCAAAACCGCCCTGCTCTACGGTCACGGACTGGGTGCCGAAGTTAAAGGTGTCGGCTCTGACGGCGCGTTACGCTCGGGGGCTAACACCTGGCGCTTCGCCAGCTACGGCACCACGCCACTGAGCAAGAACTGGTTTATCGCCCCGGCGATACTGGCGCAAACCAGTAAAGACCGTTATGTCGATGGCGACAGCTACCAGTGGGCAACCCTCAACATGCGTCTGATCCAGGAGATCAATCAAAACTTCGCCCTCGCTTATGAAGGCAGTTACCAGTATATGGATCTCAAACCTGAAGGTTATAACGATCGCCATGCGGTAAACGGCAGCTTCTACAAGCTCACCTTCGCCCCGACCTTTAAGGTTGGCGACATCGGCGATTTCTTCAGCCGTCCTGAAATCCGTCTTTACACCTCGTGGATGGACTGGAGCAAAAAACTCAATAATTACGCCAGCGATGACGCGCTGGGCAGCAGTGGTTTTAAATCGGGCGGCGAATGGTCGTTCGGGATGCAGATGGAAACCTGGTTTTGATGGTTAACACCTGGCGACAGTAACCGCCGGGGCGACAAAATACGTTTCGTCGCCCCGGACACAATAACAACGAAGAGAATGCGCTCCGGCTACCACGGGACGACAACTCGAAAATCAATACGCATTCAGAGGGTACTATGGATTTTGAACAGATTTCCCGCTCGCTACTTCCGCTTCTGGGAGGCAAGGAAAATATCGCCAGCGCCGCGCACTGTGCCACACGCCTGCGCCTGGTGCTGGTCGATGACTCACTGGCCGATCAGCAGGCCATCGGCAAAATTGATGGGGTGAAGGGCTGTTTCCGTAACGCCGGACAGATGCAGATTATCTTCGGCACCGGGGTGGTGAACAAAGTCTACGCCGCCTTTATTCAGGCGGCAGGGATTGGCGAATCCAGCAAATCGGAAGCTGCCGACATTGCGGCGAAAAAACTGAATCCTTTCCAGCGCATTGCCCGCCTGTTGTCGAACATCTTTGTGCCGATCATCCCGGCTATCGTCGCCTCCGGCCTGTTGATGGGCCTTCTGGGGATGGTTAAAACGTACGGCTGGGTCGACCCGGGTAACGCCATCTACATCATGCTGGATATGTGCAGCTCAGCGGCGTTTATTATTCTGCCGATCCTGATTGGCTTCACCGCCGCCCGCGAGTTCGGTGGTAATCCTTATCTTGGCGCGACGCTTGGCGGCATCCTGACTCACCCGGCGCTCACCAACGCCTGGGGTGTGGCCGCCGGTTTCCACACCATGAACTTCTTCGGCCTTGAGATTGCCATGATCGGCTATCAGGGCACGGTGTTCCCGGTGCTGCTGGCGGTGTGGTTTATGAGCATCGTTGAGAAACAGCTGCGTCGCGTGATCCCCGATGCACTGGATCTGATCCTGACGCCGTTCCTGACGGTGATCATTTCCGGTTTTATCGCCCTGCTGATTATCGGCCCGGCTGGTCGCGCGCTTGGCGACGGTATTTCGTTTGTCCTTAGCACCCTGATTACCCACGCCGGTTGGCTGGCCGGACTGCTGTTTGGCGGTCTCTATTCGGTTATCGTCATTACCGGTATTCACCACAGCTTCCACGCCATCGAAGCGGGACTGCTGGGCAACCCATCCATCGGCGTCAACTTCCTGCTGCCGATTTGGGCGATGGCCAACGTCGCTCAGGGCGGTGCTTGTCTGGCGGTGTGGTTCAAAACGAAAGATGCCAAAATCAAAGCCATTACCCTGCCCTCGGCGTTTTCTGCCATGCTCGGCATCACCGAAGCGGCGATTTTTGGTATTAACTTACGCTTTGTAAAACCGTTTATCGCAGCCCTGATTGGCGGCGCGGTGGGCGGCGCGTGGGTGGTATCCATGCATGTTTACATGACCGCCGTGGGCCTGACGGCTATCCCTGGCATGGCTATCGTGCAGGCCAGCTCGCTGCTGAACTACATTATCGGGATGGTTATCGCCTTTGGCGTCGCCTTTGTCGTCTCCCTGGTACTGAAATACAAAACGGACGCTGAATAATGTCACATCCATCACGCCTGCCTGCGATTTTGCAGGCTGTTATGCAGGGCCAGCCGCGCGCGCTGGCCGACAGCCACTATCCCCGCTGGCACCATGCGCCGGTGACCGGGCTGATGAACGATCCCAACGGCTTTATTGAATTTGCCGGACGTTATCACCTGTTTTATCAGTGGAACCCGCTCGCCTGCGATCATAAGTTCAAGTGCTGGGGGCACTGGAGCTCTGCCGACCTGCTGCACTGGCAACATGAGCCGATCGCGCTCATGCCGGATGAAGAGTATGACCGCAACGGCTGCTACTCCGGAAGCGCCGTGGATAGTCAGGGCACGCTCACCCTGTGCTATACCGGCAACGTAAAATTTGACGACGGCAGCCGAACCACGTGGCAGTGCCTGGCGACGGAAAATGCCGACGGCACGTTTACCAAACTCGGCCCGGTATTACCGCTGCCGGAGGGCTATACCGGCCACGTGCGTGACCCGAAAGTCTGGCAGCACGAAGGTCGCTGGTACATGGTGCTGGGCGCACAGGATTTGCAAAAGCGTGGCAAGGTGTTGTTATTCAGCTCAGCGGACCTTCATGAGTGGACGAGTCAGGGCGAAATCGCCGGTTATGGCATCAATGGCCTGGACGACGCGGGCTATATGTGGGAATGCCCGGACCTGTTTGCCCTCGGCGACCAGCATGTCCTGATTTGCTGCCCGCAGGGCGTGCCTCGTGAGAAAGAGCGCTATCTCAACACCTACCCGGCAGTGTGGATGAGCGGCGATTTCGACTACCACCGCGCGGCCTTCGAGCATGGCGAACTGCACGAATTGGACGCAGGGTTTGAGTTCTACGCCCCGCAAACCATGCTTACCAGTGATGGCCGCCGTCTGCTGGTCGGCTGGATGGGCGTGCCGGAGGGCGAAGAGATGCTTCAACCGACCCTCACCAACGGCTGGATCCATCAGATGACCTGCCTGCGTGAGCTGGAGTTTATCGATGGTCAGCTATACCAACGTCCTCTACGAGAGCTGAGCGCCCTGCGCGGCGAAGCGCACGGCTGGGCAGGGAACTCCCTGCCGCTGGCACCGATGGAAATCGTTCTACAAACCACTGGGGACGATATTTTGAGCCTCGATTTTGACGGCGCATTAATCCTTGAACGCGATGCCAGCGGGATCCGCCTGGCCCGACCCAGTCTGGCCAGCGACGAGAAGCATTATCGTTACTGGCGCGGAGACGTCCGCTCGCTGCATATTTTCATCGACCAGTCTAGCGTGGAGATTTTCATCAACGGCGGCGAAGGAGTGATGAGCTGCCGCTACTTCCCGGCCTGTTCAGGGCAGCTAATGTTCTCTGGCATCACACCGGACGCATTCTGCTACTGGCCGCTGCGAACTTGCATGGTAGAATAAGCGTTTTGCCTCAAGCTCATGGCGTCGTAATGAAAACTAAACGCGTAACCATTAAAGATATCGCCGAACAGGCTGGCGTCTCAAAAGCGACCGCCAGCCTAGTACTGAACGGTCGTGGTAAGGAGCTGCGTGTGGCGCAGGAAACGCGTGAGCGAGTACTGGCGATTGCCCGTGAGCAGCACTATCAGCCAAGCATTCACGCCCGCTCGCTGCGCGACAACCGCAGCCACACCATCGGACTGGTGGTGCCGGAGATCACCAACCACGGCTTTGCGGTCTTTTCACATGAGCTGGAAATGCTGTGCCGCGAAGCAGGCGTCCAGCTATTGATCTCTTGTACTGATGAAAACCCCGGTCAGGAGAGCGTGGTGGTCAATAACATGATTTCCCGCCAGGTTGACGGTCTGATCGTCGCTTCATGTATGCACAACGATGCCGACTATCTTAAGCTCAGCCAACAACTGCCAGTAGTGCTGTTTGACCGTTGTCCTAATGAAAGCCTGCTGCCGCTGGTGATGACTGATTCGATTACCCCAACGGCGGAACTGATTTCCCGCATTGCACCTAAGCATAGCGATGAGTTCTGGTTTTTAGGCGGTCAGTCGCGTCTGTCGCCTTCACGCGATCGTCTGACCGGCTTCACGCAGGGTTTGGCTCAGGCGGGTATTGCACTGCGCCCGGAATGGGTGATTAACGGTAACTACCACCCGAGCTCAGGCTATGAGATGTTCGCCGCACTCTGCGCGCGACTTGGGCGGCCGCCTAAGGCGCTGTTCACTGCCGCCTGTGGACTGCTCGAAGGGGTACTGCGCTATATGAGCCAGCACCATTTACTCGACTCAGATATCCATCTGACGAGCTTTGACGATCACTATCTTTATGATTCGCTGTCGCTGCGTATCGATACCGTACAGCAGGATAACCGCCAGTTGGCCTGGCACTGCTATGATCTGATAAGCCAATTGATCGAGGGCGATACGCCCGAAACGCTACAACGCTACCTGCCCGCAACGCTGCAGTTTAGGCATCAGTAATAACTGAGCATTTTTGAATACCCTACAGAGGTGAAATCTGGTGCGAATCCAACAATCAAAAATCAATATTTGTAGTGATGTGATGCGGAAAGGTCTTCACTGCATCAGTAATCACACCAATCGGGTTAAACGGCAAACTGAGTGGTGGTAAAGACTGACACCGGCATTATTACTGTCACTGTGGAACATCACTCCGGCGGGTTTACCGCAAGCTTCCCACGCAATTTCCAGCGCTTTGATGTCAGCTTGCTGTCCGGTGAGAATGACATTGCCCAACCCTCAGGTTTCCTTGCGAACAGATCGAGAACAACAGCAAGGTAAGCCCAACGCTTGCCTGTCCAGATATAGGTCACATCACCGCACCACACCTGATTTGGCTCGGTCACGGCGAACTGCCTTTCAAGGTAGTTAGGGATAGCAACATGTTCATGACCACCACGTTTATACCGGTGAGTCGGCTGCTGACAGCTGACCAGCCCCAGCTCTTTCATGAGCCTGCCAGCAAGCCAGCGTCCCATCTGGTAGCCTCTCCGGGTTGCCATTGTGGCGATGCTTCTTGCTCCGGCCGAACCGTGGCTGATGCCATGTAGCTCAAGTACCTGACTGCGTAATACAGCCCGTCTGCCGTCTGGTTTTTCAGGACGGTTTTTCCAGTATCTGTAGCTGCTGCGATGAACCCCGAACACATGGCAGAGTGTGACCACAGGATAATGCGCTCTGAGTTTCCCGATTATCGAGAACTGTTCAGGGAGTCTGACATCAAGAGCGCGGTTGTAGATTCAATCTGTCAATGCAACACCCCTTTCAATTATCTCTTTCGGTGTTTTGAACTTCAGTGTCTTTCTCGGTCTGTTGTTTAGCTGAGCAGCAACCAGATCTAGTTCATGTTGAGTATATTGGGCAAGACATGTCTTTTTAGGAAAGTACTGCCGAATTAGCCCATTTGTGTTCTCATTTGTTCCCCGCTGCCAAGGACTCTGAGGATCGCAGAAGTAAACTTTAACGCCGGTGCTGACAGTAAATTCTAGATGTCTGGCCAGTTCCATTCCTCTGTCCCATGTCAGTGATTTTCTGAGTTCTGACGGTAAACTCAGGAATTTGTCGGTAAGAGCCTGATTTACTGAGACAGAATCTTTGCCCCTGAGTCTAAGGATGATCGTATAACGTGATTTTCGGTCTACAAGTGTGGCTATATGAGAGTTTTTTGTACCTGAGACTAAATCGCCCTCCCAATGCCCCAGAGAGCGTCTGTTATCGATATTTCGGGAACGTTCGTGAATTGGTGTTCCGTTCACTATGTTAATCGTACCTCTTTCGCCTTTGCGGGTATGACGCCTGCCATGGCGAAGGCTATGCGACCGTCGCAGATGCTGTATATTCAGGTGGTGTAGCGCTTCACGGCTACGAAAGTACAGCGTTTTATAAATTGTCTCAGGTGATATTCGCAGCGTTTTTTGACGTGGTTTTGTTCGCCTTAACCATCCTGATATTTGCTCTGGAGACCATTTCATCTCCAGCTTTTCCAGAACAAGCTTTCGCAATGGTAAATTTTGATCCAGTAAGCACGGTTTTGGCCTTTTCGCCATTCTGTTGGCTCGGTTATTAGCATCAACAGCTTTGTAATAGCGTCTGCCCCGATTACGCTGAACTTCACGTGAGATCGTCGAAGGACTGCGATTCAGCGCAGTAGCTATCGCACGAATGCTCATTTTGGGTGACAAACCAGCTCGTATCTCCTCGCGCTCAGACAGTGTCAGGTGAGCTACAGCCCGCTTACGCTCATGGGGTTTTATGCCGCCAGTATCCCTTAACATAGTGAAGATCGTTCCGGGTTTTGAACCCAGGATATTCGCTATTTCACTGAAGCCTGTTCCGTTCTTCCATAGTTCAAAAACAGAGGCTTTTTCCTCTGCTGTAAATGTTCGTCTCATTCAAAAAACCTCCGCAACCCCATGTTTTCACATAACTGTTGCGTTGACCAATTGAATCTACAGTAGCCTTTTTTAATATTTCATTCTCCATTTCAATGCGTTGTAGCTTTTTCCTCAGCTCACGTATTTCGATTTGTTCTGGTGTTATCGGAGAGGCTTTTGGTGTTTTGCCCTGACGCTCATCACGCAGTTGTTTGACCCATCTTGTCATTGTGGAAAGGCCAACATCCATAGCTTTGGCGGCATCTGCCACCGTGTAGTTCTGGTCAACAACCAGTTGAGCGGATTCGCGTTTAAACTCTGCGCTGAAATTTCTTTTTTTCATTGGAGCACCTGTGTTGTTCTGAGGTGAGCATATCACCTCTGTTCAGGTGGACAAATTCAGTGTGCCACTTCACTGCCCCAGTTGATGCGATTCAATTGTGTTCCAAACGACTCGCCGCTCGTACGGCTGAGGTCAGTATGACAAAGCACGTCGTAGCTGAACCGGTCGCGAGCAAATATGTTGGTCTTAAGGTTGCGGTTATAGTTCAGCCAGTTGTCCGCAAGTTTCTTGGGGCATAACACCAGAACTGACTTGTTGCGCAGTTCGTAATACTTTACGACGGCAAGTGCGGTGAAGGTTTTGCCCAAGCCCACGCTGTCGGCCAGGATGCAACCGCTGTAGTTTTCAAGTTTGTTGATGATCCCAGTGGCAGCATCTTTCTGGTAATTGAAGAGTTTGTTCCAGATGAGCGTGTCTTGATAGCCCGTGCGGTCATTGGGCAGGACATCCTCGTTGAGGTCGTCCAGAAACTCATTGAAGATGTTATAGAGCATCAGGAAGTAGATACTTTCAGGCGAGTTTTCCTGGTAGACGGATGCAATGTGGTCGCAGATCTGCGCCGTTACATCCTCCAGCTTCTCAGGATCTTGCCAGATCTGGTTAAACAGATTGAGGTAGGTCGCCGTAAACGTCGACTCGTCCATTTTGTTGACGAGGTTTGAAACAGCATTGCCTTGCTGGTAGCCAAGATCGACGGCCGTAAATCCGTGCAGTGGCATGTAGGCAGTCTCTGCGGCGGCGGCCTGAACACAAGCAAACTGCTGCATCGGAGCCTTGCTGCGATTGGACTTGAATGTTGTCTTACGCCGCATCCAGTCCGCACACTCTTTTGCAATTGCGCGCTGGGTCAGTTTGTTGCGCAGCTGAATTTCGAACTCACTACCGTACAGACTACGTTCGCGGTCAGCCTTCGGTATGTGGAATTCTTTGCGTTCCTTACGAATCTTGTCGGTTACTTCATTAGCGGTGAACGTCGGCGAGGTAAAGATGAATTGCAGCTCGTCGATTTTTTCCAGCTCTGCTTTTAGCGCTTCAAACGCGTACATCGAAAAACAGGAGGCGGCGATCTTCAGGCGAGCACCGGGTTTGAGCGTCTGCTTTAGGTCGTCTCCGAGCAGACGATTGATATTGTCGATCAGTTCCATCAAGAGTCAGCCTTTGTAGAGGTGCTATAGCCTGGTGCCAGTAAGGCGTTTTTCACGCCGTAGATCGCGAGATGATCTTTGAGCCATAAACGGTACTCCGGTCCATTTAGGCAATGATTGGGTGAGCAGTCAACACGCCAGCGCTGCAACATATAGCCTGCCACCGCTGCACGAACGTACATCCTAATCGAGCCACCGGTCATCCCGTAGTCCATCTCGATGATTTCGGGGCGTTCAACACGCGGGTGCGGCACGAAATCCAACTCAACGATGCGCGTCCACTGGATATCATTATCCGGTCGTTCGTTGGCCTGCGGAACCTCTTCAAGCAATGTTGGCGCTTCGATGCGGGTGACGACGAAATCCCGAAACTCTCCACTCTTGCGATCAAAGGCCCGGGCGTGCCAGCGCAGGCCGGTATCTACCAAAGCAAAGGGCACAATGATCCGTTCGGACTTTCCGCTGCTCATCGAGTGGTAGCGGATGGCGACGGGGCGCTTGGAGTGGATGGCTCGACAAATCACGGCCAACACATCCATCTTGGGTATGCTCAGGGCTGTGGGGGATTCACAGGGTAGCAACGCCTGCATTGGGCCATTCACGCCATCGCCAAAGCCCAGAGCCAGCGCCGACAGAACACGCTGCGATGCGTGCTCGAACAACGGAGAGAACGCCTGCCCGATACGATAGATCTTGTCGCTACCATCAAAGGTGATGTTATTCGGAGCGATTTCCCGGTACAAAGCCAAATCGCGAGTCGCTCCTGCTGGAGCAACGCCAAAGCGCTCAATCAGATCTGGGCGACCGATCTCACCGAAGAAGTAAAGCCGAAAATCGATGTAGGCCAGCCGTTCGCGCTGGACCTGACTCAAGTCGTCAAGCCGCTTACAAGGGGGACTAGGCATGAATCATCACTATAGGGAAAAATGAAAATTTAATACGGTAATCAATAAAGTGCCATGATTATAATCAAATTGATGATAATCAACATTAATACTTATGTAAAAGCAAGAGATGACGTTTCAAACGTAGACAGTCATCGTATTAGCTGATGTTTCTATAACGTTAGATTAATGCCTAACAACTATAAAACCTTAATGCCCAATGCCCAATGCCCAATGCCCAATGCCCTATCGCCCCTCGGACAATTTGCCCTTATCCACTGGTCTGGCTTGAGGATGAGGGGGGCAGAATAACCTAACGACTTAGGGGCCGGGATCACAGGCGGCAGCTGTTTAACGCTTACCTTAATTCAAATTATTTTCAGATAGATATCATTCTTCTGAACATACCTGACTAACGGTGGAATCTCACGATCCTGCCGTTTTTGTATTATTTTTCAGAGGAGTAGTAATGAACAATTCTGAAGGATTGAAGCCGTTTCAGCAATCGCTCGCTGGTCTGCCACAGTGGGTGTCTGAACGTATATTGCAGCAGATAAATCAGTTAACCCGCTACGAGCCAGTGATCGGCATTATGGGTAAAACCGGTGTTGGGAAGAGCAGTCTGTGCAATGCCCTGTTTGCCGGAGATATATCACCGGTCAGCGATGTGGCTGCATGTACCCGTGAGCCACTGCGCTTTCGCCTGCAAGTCGGCGAGCGCTATATGACGCTGGTGGACCTGCCCGGCGTGGGCGAAAGTGGTGCTCGCGATACCGAGTATGCTGCGATGTACCGCGAACAACTCCCCCGGCTCGACCTGGTTCTGTGGCTGATTAAGGCCGATGACCGGGCGCTGGCGGTGGATGAACATTTTTATCATCAGGTGATTGGAGAGGTATACCGGCATAAGGTGCTGTTTGTTATCAGCCAGTCGGATAAGGCCGAACCCACCAGCGGTGGGGGACCGTTGTCCACGGCGCAGAAGCAGAATATCAGCCGTAAAATCTGTCTGCTGCATGAGCTGTTCCAGCCCGTACATCCGGTGTGTGCCGTGTCGGTCCGTCTTCAGTGGGGACTGCGGGTGATGGCCGAGCGAATGATTAAGTGCCTGCCACGTGAGGCCACCAGCCCGGTGGTGTCGCAACTCCAGTCTTCCTTTCGCACGACGGTAGTCCGGGAACAGGCTCGTAGCGATTTTGGTGAAACCGTCGGGGCCGTACTCGATAGCATCAGTGCCTTTCCCCTGATACCCGCCCCGGTACGGGCTGTCATTCAGGCCGTGCGCACCACGGTGGTGTCAGTGGCCCGCGCCGTCTGGGATTTCTTCTTCTGAGTATTTAACCCATCCCTGTTACTTCCCTGCCCCTGTCGCAGATGCGACGGGGATCCCTTTTATTTGTTTTCCCGTTATGAGGAGTCTGCTTATGGCCCGTCTGGCTTCGCGCTTTGGCGCAGCAAATCTTATCCGTCGCGACCGCCCGTTAACCCGCGAAGAGCTGTTTCGCGTGGTGCCCAGTGTATTCAGTGAGGACAAACACGCATCCCGTAGTGAGCGTTATACCTATATACCCACCATATCCCTGCTGGACAGCCTGCAGCGCGAAGGCTTCCAGCCGTTCTTTGCCTGTCAGACCCGGGTACGCGACCCGGGTCGACGCGAGCACACAAAACACATGCTACGCCTTCGTCGGGAGGGGCAGATTACCGGTAAACAGGTACCAGAAATTATCCTGCTCAACTCCCATGATGGCACCAGTTCGTACCAGATGTTGCCGGGTTTATTTCGTGCGGTTTGTCAGAACGGGCTCGTCTGCGGTGAGTCATTTGGCGAGGTGCGTGTGCCGCACAAAGGCGATGTAGTGAGTCAGGTGATTGAGGGGGCCTATGAAGTGCTGGGCATTTTTGACCGTGTGGAGGAGAAGCGGGATGCGATGCAGTCGTTGCTGTTGCCACCACCTGCGCAGCAGGCACTGGCAAAAGCCGCGCTGACGTACCGCTTTGGTGAGGACCACCAGCCGGTGACTGAGTCGCAGATCCTCTCCCCGCGCCGCTGGCAAGATGAGAGTAGCGACCTGTGGACCACGTACCAGCGTATTCAGGAGAACCTGATTAAGGGTGGGCTCAGTGGCCGTAATGCCAAAGGAGGACGGTCACATACCCGTGCCGTTCGCGGTATCGACGGGGACGTGAAACTTAACCGGGCACTGTGGGTGATGGCGGAAGCGATGCTCACGCAACTGCAGTGACCGTTTAATGTTGCCGCTTTGTTAATATCGGACACCACCTGTCCGCATCGCACCGTGCTGGCGGTCCTCACTCACTGAGGAATGGCCTGTAACCCCCGCTGCCTCTGGCTTTTGCAGAAATGAAAAATAGTTTCTGTGATGTCCATACCCTGTCCGACCCCCTCTTTAAAGTAATCACATCATTTTCAGTCAGTTAACTTTCACGGAGAACGTCTCATGACACAGGCAGAACGCCGCCATGACCGGCTGGCTGTCAGGCTGTCACTGATAATCAGCCGTCTGGTGGCAGGGGAAACACTGAGTGTGCGTAAGCTGGCCGCTGAGTTTGGTGTGTCGGTGCGCACGCTGCGGCGTGATTTTCGTGAGCGGCTGATGTATCTGGACCTGGAGTATCAGTCCGGATATTGCCGCTTACGCACTGCGGGCAGTGAGACGCAGATGGTGCCCGACGTGCTTATCTTTGCCCACCGCAGCGGGATGGCCGGTCTTTTCCCTGGCTTTGACCGTCGTCTGGTAAACGCACTGCTGATGTGCGATGAGTCTCCCTGCGTAATCGCACCCGCCAGTCCGGCTCCTTCGCCATCAGGCGCATTGTCTTTCTGGCGACTGATTCAGGCCATTACCGGGCGCAGGCGGGTGACGCTGATTGCCGAGGGGCAGCGCTGTGAGCGGCTGGCTCCCTGCCGGTTACTTATCCACCAGCAGGCCTGGTATCTGGTGGCAGAGCACGACGGACATATCGCCTTATTCACACTTGATGAAATCCATCTGATTCAGCCTTTGCAGGAGACTTTTCGCCGGAATGACAGTCTGTGCCGCCTGACTGAAGACCCGGTCTTCATTCAGGCCTTACCCCATTTTCGCTTTATCCAGCATTCACTGCTTACGTTTGTTCCGGCTGACAGCCCACCGGAATAGCGCAGGCGTTGTTATCAACCCGGCAACAGGGAGGAGCCCAGTGCCTGTTATTGCCATTATCGCCATTGTTATCATCGTCATCATTCTGAACAAAACTGGAGTGTCCGACAGCCTCACGGCCCTGACACTTGCAACCGTTGCCGCACTACTGACGGGAGGTGGCGCAGCCGGTGCTGCCAGTGTCGCGCTGACGCCGTTCGTCGGCGTGCCGGTGGGTATTTTCGTGGGGATTTATGTCTTTACCAAAGTGGTTCGTCTGATTTCAGGAAAAAATAATGAAACGTAAAACACTACCTCTACTGGCGCTGGTTGCCTCCACTCTGTTTCTGAGCGCTTGCGATGACAGGAGTGATGACCTGAAAGCTATCAGTAAATTTAAGGACCTCACGCCTCCGCGCTTCAGCGATGTGGTGAGCCGTCAGGATGATGTCAGGGAAGAGTGGTCGCAGATTGCTCTTTCTGGTCCCACTATGCAGGTCTTACGTACCCGTCAGTCGCCCGATGGCTGCGAGGGTGGCTGTTACTACTACCTCGTGGATATGGAGGAGAAAACCGTGCAGCCGCTGATGAATGCGCTGTGTATTGCCGACAACATCAGCCTGGAATACCACGAGAAAACGGACCCGCGCACCCGGGAGCGTTTCCTTGAATATTCCCATGACGGCAAACTGATGGGACGGCTGCTGATACCCTCAAATCCTGATAACCGGGAATAAATACAAAGACAAAGGAGACAGAAATGAAAATAAATTCTTTAAGTCGGCTCATGCTCGCTGGCGTGCTGCTTGTCAGCTTCAATGCCTCTGCGGTTTCGGGACTCTGGCAACAGGGGTACGGTCAGGGCAATGCGGAATACAGTGTGACGGATAGCAGCGGAAAGATGTTTACCATCAACTGCACGGAAAATCCGGACCAGAACGGTATTTACCAGCAATCGGTTTTTCTGACCCTCGCAGGGGATAAAACGATCAGCTCGCATGATGACAGTACCGACATCACAGTGGTGATGGGCCCCATAAGCAATACGCCATTCCCTCAACCCTTGGCTGGCGTAACGGGGATAATGCCTGGTTTAGTTTCATCATGGATATCCGTAAGGCCAGGCAGTTCGACGTCTACGTCAATGACCGCAAAGCGGGGACCTTCAGCGTTGACCTGACGAACGCTACGAAGGCACTGCCAACATTAGCAGACTGCACTAACGAGTGACAGTTGTGCTTTCCATCCATAACAACATACCTGACTGCCAGGAGCAGTCAGGGTTTATTTTTTTCATTTTTTATTTCCACCGATTAGTCCAGGCACTTCCGAATAATGAGCGCAGTGGCCAGTTTTAGTTGACTATATAGCAATGATAAAATAATCACGTGTTATGTTGAGATTGTTTATTTAGCGGTTGAGAGAAACTATGGATAAAATTTGTGATAAGTGTGCACACATGATGAGTGCATGTACTTGTGGAACTTGTGAGAACTGTGACGAGAAAGAGTCGGACTGTACCTGCAAAAAATGTAGCCAGTGCAATAACCTTGAGGACTTCTGCTCTTGCAGAATTTGTGAAGAATGTAGTGAAAAAGAAGCAGAGTGCTGCTGTTGAAATGTTAACAATACTGGCTGCAGGAGCTACCTGCCTGCAGCTTCGATTGCCGACGTACCCCGATCCCAGTTGGTTAGCGTATTTCGATTCTTGCAATAATCGCTGGACTCATAGCACGAAGCCGACATACTTACTGGATTGAAGGTCCGCTGTGAGCGAAAAGCGGACGCCCGCATAGCGTAAACAGGCGTCTGATATTTTGATATGGATTGATGACTTAACCCCTTCCCCGCTTCGTCAATGACTTTCTCGTCATTATCTTTGGTAAATGATCCTTTTGCCTTTCCGGTAGAATACTCAGCATTATTTCTGAAGAGCGGCAAAGACGAGTGCCTTGCCATGAGTTCACCATAATTTCATCTGCGCCCGTGCGGCGAACCAGATCCCTGAGCCCGTCACGGACGACCTCCGGTTTGCCCCATACGGATTCACGCAGCTGATAATATTTTGCGGTCAGTTCATCAGCGGTATCACTAGTCATTGCCCGTGAGCGGGTCATGGGGGCCATAACGACGCGGTTTACCAGGTCAGTATCACCGGTCTGAAACTGGGTAAATAATTTTTCCATTTTTATCTCCTTTGCTGGAGGAAATATGATGGTCTCAGCTACGGAATAAAAAAACAGTAGTCTGTTCCGAACTGAGTAGACATAATTTCTACATTTAGTGTTCTCCTGGTATTAAACCGAAATATTTGATTGTAGGCGATGTCTTACGTAGAGATAAAGCCTGCTGCAAAAGTGATGAAGACTCAGTATGTTCTCTTCTAATACAAAGCAGACGCCCATTCTCATGCAGACGCTTTGTTCTTGTCTCGCTAGCAACCAAATCGCTTGCTCCACAACTATGATTGCTTATTAGCGTTTTCATCAAAAAACAAATCAAAATAAATTGATTTTATGAATTCTCTATCGGAGTCTATATGGTCAGCGCGATTTGCATGCTCTAATGTTTCAATTGCCAGAGTGTGCGCGGCATCAGCAAACATCTCAGGCCAACCCGTACTCAGCATAGATAGCCCTTTGAGCACTCTTATCTGAATCTCTCTCATACTGGCACCATCGCGTGCGACAGGTGAGAAAAAGTCTTCCAGGAGATCGTTGTTCTGAAGTGGCGCAACGTGTACTGAAGGATAGGTCACTTCAATTTCATGAGACTTATTCTGCGCGTAAGCAGAAAGTATACGAACACCTCTGCCAATGACATCGATTGCGGTTCCAGGATCGTTCACTGCGGGTGAAAGGGCTCTGCAGGCTATTTCGGCCATGACGCTAAGACAAAATCGGGGATCCTGAGCAAATGAACGCACATCCGAGACAATGATCGTCTCAAGTAAATCGGCGCAGATTGATGACTCCTGGCCCTGACTCAGGTACAAAGCTGGCATGGACGGATGAATGAAACTGCCTGGTTGCGCCACAAGGTATACATGACGAGGATCATTGGCCAGCAGCTTGCTGAGTTTCTCCATATCAATATATTCAACATAGCCAATCTTCTTCGGATAAACTGCAACCGTTCCTTTCGGCTGTTCATAGCTCTCAAGCCATGGATATCCGCCGAGACAGGGATTTCTGGCTCTCGCAATAAATGTTTCGATGGCCGCCTGTTCTACTTTTGCTGTTGTCTCACCGACCCTCCCCAGAGAGGTCAAATGCTGTATCCAACGAAGCAATGTGATGAGGATGAGGGCAATGACAACGAGTGTGACAATGAATAAAATGACTCTTCCCCTTTCTCCGTAGGCTCCCATATTGAGGGCAATAATTCCTACCAGACTGAAGAGAAAGGAACCAATGAAGGTGGCCAGTACATTTTGTGTGGTTACGTCTTCCACAACTAAACGCGTTGCTCTGGGAGTAACATTAGTAGTGGCTGAACCGTAGGCTGTGACCATGATACTCAGCGAAAATGTGGTCACTGCCAGCATACTCGATGCCAGTATGTTCAGAATGTTATCAACTGCTTCCGCACCAACCTTCACTGAAACCGACTCAGGAATCATTGATTTAAAAAGAATAGATAAAAGAGCCGTTATTATCGCGACAATTGCGAATAACGTAGCTCTGAACCAGAGTTTCTTAAATGTTTGCTTCAGAATCCATTGCCAGCGTGAAATCATTCTGCATTCCCTCGTATTGCGGTCGGGATAAATAATTGCCGCCCCCTAGGACGGCATTTTGCTATCAACGAACCAGGTGCAGGAAGTGCAGGTGTTTTTCGTACTGGTCCAGTATGTCATTAATCAACTGTTCCTGATTCCAGCCCATCACATCATAATTTTGACCGCCTTCTTTGAGATAAACCTCAGCGCGATAATATCGATGTTGGTCAGTCTGCTGCTCATCATTATCCATTGCGGCGAGCGCGAAGGTGGGTGAGCTATACCCGCGAAGCCTCACTTCATATATAAAATTCAGCTCGTTGCCCAAATCCACTTCAAGACGAATACGATCGTCGGCTGCGTCACTAATGTGGCTTATCGTCCCCTGCTTGTTCAGTTCTTCCTGAACCAGCGTCATGGCAGGCTGGATAATGTCGTCCATAAAACGTTTCACAAGAGATCGTTTCGGCAGATACGCGATATTGCGTAACCTTCTCTGCCAGGGAATTGGGTTACGTGCAGCCGTAGGAGCAATAGTCGCCATGCTCAGGCTTTCACGCTTAGTCAAATCTCGACGCAGGGCTTTTAACAGCCCGTATATGGATATCAGCAAGATCACGGAGAAGGGTAATGCACTTGCTATTGTCACCGTTTGCAGCGCGCTCAGCCCTCCCGCAAGGAGAAGCGCAATTGCAACAACTCCCATGAGCGATGCCCAGAAGATTCGCTGCCAGACGGGTGTGTTTGCCACCCCACCTGATGCCAGAGTATCTACAACCATTGCCCCCGAGTCAGCAGATGTGACAAAGAAGACGATGACCATAGCCATTGCAATAAATGACAGCACGGAGGAGAACGGGAAATGCTCCAGGAAATTGAACAAGGCCAGCGAGACATCCTGTTGGACGGTATTGGCGAGATCGGTCGCCCCCTGGTTCATAATGAGATAGATTGCGCTGTTACCAAACACCGTCATCCACATGAGCGTAAAGCCGGCCGGAACAAACAGCACACCGGTGACAAATTCGCGAATGGTTCGGCCGCGTGAGACCCGTGCGATAAACATCCCCACAAATGGCGACCATGAAAGCCACCATCCCCAGTACAGTAATGTCCAGCCCCCCAGCCAGTTGCTCGACTTAGGTTCATATGCGTAAAGATTGAACGTTTTACTCACCAGTTCCGAAAGATAACCGCCGGTATTTTCCACAAATGACTTCAGCAGAAGCACAGTTGGCCCCAGACACAGGACCAGCGCCAGGAGCAACAACGCGAGGCCCAAATTGAGCTCAGACAGGATACGTATTCCCTTGTCTAGGCCGGTCACCACAGAAATCGTCGCTAACCCCGTGATGGCCACGATCAGAATGACCTGCACCGTTTCATTAATGGGCACCCCGAATAGGTGGTTCAAACCGGCATTCACCTGCAAAACACCGTAACCCAGCGATGTTGCAACGCCAAAGACCGTACCTATAACGGCAAAAATATCAACCGCATGGCCTATAGGTCCGTATATGCGATCGCCAATAATGGGATAGAGTGCAGAACGCAGCGTTAAAGGTAGACCGTGGCGGTAACTGAAAAAGGCCAGAATCAGCGCTACAATGGCATATATTGCCCAGGCATGCAGACCCCAGTGGAAGAAGGTCAGCCGCATTGCTTCCTTCGCTGCCGCAACAGTCTCTGGGGCGCCAACGGGAGGTGAGAGATAATGCATCACCGGTTCAGCAACGCCAAAGAACATCAGGCCGATCCCCATCCCTGCCGAAAAAAGCATCGCAAACCAGGAGTGATAGCTGAAATCAGGTTGCGCATGGTCCGGACCCAGCTTGATATCACCGTAGCGTGAGAGTCCCAGAAACGTGACACTCAATAAAATCAGGGCCACAGCAAGGATGTAGAACCAGCTTGCATTCGTGAAGATTTGTTGCTGAAGTAGTTTGAAATTTTTGTCAGCAACATCCGGGAATGCAGCGGCAAAAGCGACAAGAAGAAAAATTAACAAAGCAGATGTAAAGAATACAGCTTTGTTAATCTGGCTGTGAGACTTCTTTGGGATTGTTTCATTTTCACTCATAATCATTTATTCCATTGATTTAAATCCGTATTGGATAATGCTTACCACCTCTTACAGAGTAGCAAAATTCAACTGACTATGCGGCGTGAATCGAGCACATGGTGTGATGAGTGCCGATACAAATCATCCTATAATCGAAGGAGTTCTTTGTTAATCAGCCTGCCACTTCTTGGGTATTTAATTTGCATATTCTGTACCAGAGCTGGGATATACGTTAAGTGAAGTATATTAGACACGAATTACCAGCTTCTGCTTTTGGCACAAAACGGCCTATCAGCATTATAAAAATATTCAGATATATATCATTCCTCTGAACATACACAACTAACGGCAGAATCTCACGATTCTGCCGCTTTTTTATTATTTTTCAGGGGGGGAGTAATGAATAATTCTGAAGGTTTGAAGTCGTTTCACTAATCGCTTTATGACCTACCGTAGTGGGTATCGGCTGATTGCGCAGCAGGGCCATTAGTTCCTGCCAGTATCACCGGCGTTAACATTGAAGACGACTAGGGCAGGCATGGAACTTTGAACCGGATGCCGGTGAAGGTCTTAACCGCTATACCCGCAAGCCAGGCATCTGTACGGACGTATCCATCTGCTGGCTCCGCATGATTTACCAGCAACATTTAATCTTCCCGAACACTCATTATTACCGCATACGCCAGCCGTCGCCGCTGGCGTTTTTTTATTGACGGAGACATACCCATGACAACAGCGACAAAAAACAACCTCGCATCTGCTGCTAACGAATCCGAATTTGAACTGACCGTAACGCAGATACCCGACGAACAGCGTATCTGCTTCTGGCCGCAGTACTTTGGCTCTATCCCACAATGGATAACGCTGGAACCCCGCATTTTCGCCTGGATGGACCGCTTCTGTGACGAGTACAACAGTGGTATCTGGTCCTTTTACACGCTCAGCAATGGCGGCGCGTTTATGGCCCCTGATGCTGACGTTGACGATAAATGGCATCTGTTCAACGGTATGAACGGCAATGGCGCGGACATGAGTGCTGAAGCCGCAGGCATTGCTGTCTGCCTGATTGAATACAGCCATCACGCCTGCCGTACAGAGTGTGACGCAATGACCGCGCACTATTACCGCCTGCGGGACTATGCCCTGCAGCATTCTGAAGCCCACGCCATTTTGCGTATCATTGACTGACCGGAGGAGCAACGAATGAAACAGCTTTCCTTTTTACCCGGCGAGATAACGCCACAGGACCGGCGTCTCATTCAGCGGGCGCTCAGGGCTCTGGAGCGGCACCTGCATGAGCCTGGGGTAGCCTTCACCTCCACTCATGCCGTCCGGGAGTGGTTGCGGCTGCATATGGCCGCGCTTGAACGGGAAGAGTTCCGGGTGCTGTATCTGAACCAGCAGAACCAGTTGATTGCCCACGAAACCCTGTTTGCCGGTTCTATTAGCAGTACCGAGGTACATCCCCGCGAGGTGGTCAAGCGCGCTCTGTACTTCAACGCGGCAGCGGTAATACTGGCGCATAACCATCCTTCCGGCGAGACGACGCCCAGCCAGGCTGACAAAGCCCTCACGCAGCGACTGGTTCAGGTACTTCAACTGGTGGATATCCGTGTCCCTGACCATCTGATTGTCGGCGGCAGGCAAATCTATTCGTTCGCAGAACACGGTCTGCTGTGAGGTATTACATGAAAATTATCAGTAAACGCCGGGCAATGACGATATACCGCCAGCATCCTGAGTCCCGAATCTTTCGTTTCTGCACCGGCAAATACCAGTGGCACGGTAGCGTCTGCCATTACACCGGCAGGGACGTTCCGGATATCACAGGAGTCCTGGCGGTATACGCCGAACGCCGCCAGGACCGCGAGGGGCCTTATGCCTGCCTGATGAGCATCACCCTGAACTGACAATAAAGAGGTTATCAATGAGCAAAATCACATGGGGTCTGCAGCGTGATATCACGCCACGTCTGGGAGCCCGTCTGGTGCAGGAAGGCAACCGACTGCATTATCTGGCTGACCGGGCCAGCATGACCGGCAAGTTCAGTGACATCGAATACCGGAAGCTGGATGAAACATTCCCGCACTTTATCCGCCAGATGGAATCGATGCTGACCACTGGTGAACTCAGCACCCACCATGCCCACTGCGTTACCCTGTACCACAACGATTTAACCTGCGAAGCCGACACCCTTGGCAGTTGCGGCTACGTATACATCGCCATTTACCCCACTCAGCGTTAATTACCTTCACGAGAGCAAACATGAAAACTTTACCTGCAACAACTCAGCGGGCGGTGAAGCCCTGCCTGTCACCCGTGGCTGTCTGGCAAATGTTACTGACACGTCTGCTGGAACAGCACTATGGTCTGACAATAAACGACACGCCATTCTGCAATGAGGCTGTGATTAAGGAACACATCGATGCCGGTATCACCCTAGCCGATGCCGTGAATTTTCTGGTAGAAAAATACGAGCTGGTTCGTATAGACAGGAAGGGATTTAGCTGGCAGGAACAATCTCCTTATCTCCGGGCTGTAGACATTCTGCGAGCGCGGCAGGCAACTGGCTTGTTGCGGCAAAGCCGTAACAACGTAGTACGATGAACATTGCGTACAACCTTCCCGATTTACATTTCTGAACTTCCTCCCTTGTTTACCTATTGCGTAATGCGCCTGCTACTACCCGGCGGGCGCGTTATCTTTTTACGGACAAACAATCATGCAACCAGAAGTTGAAGTATTAACCGATCATAATGAGCTAATTTGTTCGAGCTTTATTGAACACATTGCCAACACATTAAATTTAGGAGTGGTGTAGACATGGACAACTAAACCTGCAGCCACGGATGTATAGTGAGCGAAGCCCTATCAGGCCTTTTTGGTCAGTAGATAAGATTGATCTTCGTTGATAGAATTTACTTACACCAGCTGTTACATGAAAATAATTTTTTGGTGGGAGAATGATAAGATCTTACGTAAGAATTTGATTTTAATGGTGCCGATAATAGGAGTCGAACCTACGACCTTCGCATTACGAATTAGTAGAATCACATTTAACTAACTGTTTTACATGTACATTACCGCATTCACATTGCTCAACTTAATGGCACATGATGTAAGAAAGAGGAAGGCGATTTACCATGTATGACACAAATCTGGCACACCGCCATAATGAGATTAAGCCACTGGTGGCGTAGGCCAAGTGATATCCGGCGCAGTCGAAGTATCAACTGCTTCCAGCGCACCAGATATCAAATGGCCTACGCCTCCGGGGGAACAGGCCAGTTAACACGCTCGGGGTCGGTTGTCACATCAGCCGACTTAACCTCATTTTTATACGCCATCCACGCCGACAGTTTATCTCTGTTGGCGTCGCTGATTTCACCCAGCAGCAACTCTGTACGCCAGTCCAGCATCACAGCGTCAGCATGTTTTAGCAGTCGCTGACGCTCATTTTCAGCGTTCTGAATAAGCACTTCCTTTGTGGGAACCGGAATATCAACCCATATTGGCATTCCGTCAGAATTGATACCCAGACGTTTTCCTGTCGGCGGTTTACCATTGTATGTATCGCGTATGTCTCCAGAGACTTCTATTACATCTTCGGGGAGAGTTCCTGCTGCCTCATAGTTGTTTCGTAAGACATCGGGATAAAATGCTAATGTGCTGCGTGAAAATAAATACATAGTTATCTCCCTATTGCTATATATGCACCATTTTGTGGGGTCAGGCCGCTTGTTCCTGCCCGGAAACGGGTTAAAGATGCTTCAGTGTCAACAATAAAATTAACACTCGTATCTACAGCTCCGTTTCCTGTGTGTATTGCAACAGGAGGAAGTAATAACTCGTTTGGAAACGGAATAGGATAATTCGTTACTGGCCAGTTTGCTTTGTCTCCAACACCGGCAGTTAAAACATCAAACTGGATGATGTGTCCGCTGGGAAGCGTAATCCAGCGGCTACCAAATGCAAATGACGACATATCCGGTATCTGGTCCGCGTCTGTTCCTGTGTTCTTTTTGGCGGCGCTCCCCAGTTCAAGATATGACAACACTGATGACTTGGTGCTTGCCGCGATTATTGCCCTTCCGATATCAGAAAAATCGGTCATCGACATTACGTCTGGGCCAGAAAAATAAGGGAGTTTATTGGCTGCGCCAGCCAGCCCGGCCAGAGCCGTCAACGTAGCATCAAGCGCCTGATAATCCTTACCGAATGCAGAAGACATTTTGGTAATGAACCCGTTCAGGTCGCCATCATCCAATATATCCAGTCCGCTTTTGTTTGCTGTGTACTGTGCAAGCGCTGCCGCGATAAAACTGGCCTGTCGAATAGCTTTGTTCACCTGCGCACTGGAGGCTTTGCCTGCCATGAAGCCAGAAAGCAGAGCCGGAAGCGCTTCCCAGTCAGCTTGAGACATCACGTTAGCATTTGCTGCTGTCGCGAAAGGTTTAAAGTTATTTATTGCCATTAGAGTATTGTCCCCCATGCTCCAACATCGAACCCACCGATGTATTCGTTATCCATATCAAACCCAAAGAATTTAGAACCCTCGGATGGTGCTTCTACCGAAGGCGTTTCAACATCACCAGCCCATACGCCAGCAGCTTTAACGGTGAGATAGCCCTGTTTGATAGCGGCAATCAGTTCAAGAGACACATCAGAAATATCAGTCTCGGGAAATACCCAGACCGATATAGTCATGTCCTGGTTGTCGACGATCTGCATCTTCAGGCCAGAGCCTGCGGTAGCAGCGTCAAGGATGGGAGGCAGTGAATCATTGCGGCCATCCCAGTTGTTGATAGCGATTTTCGCTTTCAGAATGATGCGGTACGTCTCATCACTCAGCGTCGTATAGCCAGAATCAGGATCATATGGCCCCTGCCAGATGCCCTGGTCATATCCAAGCCCGTCAGTGTCCCAGCTGAAATAAACTCCGCTAATTGGCTGGCTGACTATGCGACTGCGTCCGATCCACAGACCGAGGATGTCGAGCTGTACACCGACAGCAGTATCGATATCGAAGGCTGTTATAAGCCCTGACATAGTGCTGGACACATCAATCAGCGGGCGGGTGCTCAGATCTATATGGTCAAAAAAGAGTGGCTTGGTAGCGTGGTAGTTAGTGATCAGTTCGGTGTATTTGCTCATGAGGTCACCGTGATACTGATATTCGCGGTGCTACAGGACGCAGAAGCATCATAGGCAATATCAATGTTTGATGCCGATACGCTGCCAGACGACTTACCGATCAGCAGGTCGGTAATATCGTAATAGCGGGCATTCCCGCCGCTCACAACGCCGAGGTTTGCCGGGGAATAAATACGGCTCAGCAGAACGTCGTCGCCAATTGTTAGGCCATTTATATAATCGGCAACAGCCTGTTTAATCTGCTCGCCGATTTGAGAGGTATAGCCGGTAAAAACTTTCAGGGTAATGGCTACGAAAATTGGCACATCGGTAGAGCGCGAAAAACTGATGACGTGTGGATTACCGTAAGTATCCGGCACCGTGACAGAAGTTGTCCCGTAGGTTGCCGTTCCCTGCCCTTTATTCCCCCTGATGGTCTGGGCTATTTCGGTAACATCCCCACCATCGACGATGGCGGAAATCGAGTGTGGCGGCAGCCCATTGCTGTCGGTTGCCCCCGTGTCGTTCTCATACAGTTTGTGACGTGTCACGCCAGCAATGTTAGCGATTGCACCGTCGACGCCTTCAAACGGTGTGACCGATGGTAGCGCGACGCTTTGCCCCTGCCGAATGCGCAGCTCTGCGTCGGTTTCAGCTGGTGAACCGACAGTAGCCGTAGCCGGGTTGGTTACCGATACCCAGCCGCGAGTCGGTGTATTAATGGTGGTGATAGTCCCGGCCATCGCCGCAACCGAACCGCTATTCGCACATGTGGCCGTCACCAGCACAGTACCGTCAACGCCGATCGCCACACTCGCTGGAAAATTCCAGATAATGCCGTTTTTATCCCGTGCGGAGCCATTCGTGATAGTCGTGCCTGCCGTACCGGTTAACAGAAGGTCAGCAGTAGAGTTTGTCGCTACTTTTCGCGTGATCCCGTTAATTTTCACATTGCTGCTAAGCGCTGCGGCCTGCGCTGTCATCGGTGAAAACGAGTTGTAAATCTCGATAGCGGTGTTGTTAGCGTCATGCACGGCAAGAGCCACCAGCGCGACCATCTGCCCGTCTTTGCTGTCTGGTTCGAGGTAGGCATCACTACCGTAAATCTGCCTGAAATAGCTGGTCAGTGTATCTAGGATTGTCTGGTAATCAGGCGCACTAATCCCCTGGGCGGTTACCGTTGCCGATAGCCCCAGCGTGTCGAGGTTCAAAGCCATTTATGCCTCGCTTGTTACAGTCGTCTGGCCGTAGATTGTGTCAATGGAGGAAGTGAAGGTGACGCGACGGCTGGTGCCGTCATAATTGGTATCGAAGGAAAGAATCGACAGAACGCCCGGTGTGTCCTGTATGCGTTCACGTATAGCCAGGATGTAGACGTCAGATCGCTGTTTACCAAGCACCGACTGAACATACGGCGTGCCTTCCGTCAGATCGAGAAACCACTGACCGCGCCACAGCTCGAAGCGGGTTTTTACTGCCTGGGCGACACACTCCGGGCTGTCGATAAGGAAGGTATCGTCACCCTGCCCGAAAGTGTAATCGCCGTCAGCATCTTCGCGACGGTATCGCATTATTGCGGCCCTCCAGTAGTTCCCCCGCCTGTCTGAACTCCGCCATGTTTATGCGTGGCGACACTTATACCTGAAGCTGTCACATCATTCGTTACCGTAACCGGCCCAAGCATCGTCGCAGTACCACCACTTTCTCCCATTCCCTGAGACAGGTTACCGTTAATCGTTACGTTGCCGTTCAGCGTGATAGTCGGGGATGTGATTGTCGTTCCACCTTCAGCCGTAGCCGTAAGCTGGCCCGGCGTTTTAATGGTGATGTTATGTCCTGCGGCGACCTCTACGAACGCCGCGCCATCATCGGTTCGCAGCTGCGCGGCGCTGGTGCTGATACCACTGATTTTCTGTGCTTGCGACTGCGGGCCAACAATAGCGAACGCATCAGACAAGTCATGTTGGCGCGGGTCGACGGTCTCCTGAACGCCGCCGCTCTGCCACCAGAAATCGATGCAACGGTCGGCAAAGATCAGCAGGCACTCGTCGCCTTCTTTAACCGGAAAGGTCAGCGTGCAGCCGCCGCCGCGCGGGAAGATGACAGGAACATCCACCAGCGGTTTTAATTCGGTGGAGCCATCGCCAACAATACCGCGAAGCGCCACCTCTACTGTGCAGGTAACAGTGTCAGGATCGAACGACTGAATGATGCCTGGCATCGCCACGCGCATCTGGGTAGACACCGAATCGGCAATGGCCTGCGCGGTCTGCTGCTCACCGCCGATCTGTGATTGAGTTGGAATTGGCATAAAAACTCCATAAAAAAACCCGCTCAGCGGCGGGTTTGTGTTATTAAATTCGCTTCATCTTTTCTGGGTGGAAATTGGGGCACCAACTACACCCTTTACTTACTGCCAATGCTTGTATTTGGTCAGCCAAACTAAATGGCAATTTATCGGACACTCCGCCTTCCCACCCCCTAAGTAAACGGCAAGGTAAAAGGTAGTTACCCGGGTAGTTAGAAACGCATTCGCAATAAGACTGCTGATTGTTGGCTTTTAGTGATCGAGCATAACACCCAAGAGAAGATGATAACTCCTGAACATTTACAACCAACTCACCGTTAATAAAGGCTTGAACGCCAGTAATTCCATACACCAGATAACATAGGTTTGCAGCTCTTGAAAGTTGATCAGGCGTTTTACTAAAGGACGCTAAATGGAATTTTTTCCCTGCTATCTCACCAATTTTATTTACATCTGAAAGCTCAGCAATGGCTACAGCCATTGGATAATTTTTTGCCGTCGAATGAGGAAAAACAATGGTAATAACAAAGTTATCATCATTTAGAGATGCCAGCTCCAAAGGGCCAATAGTTGACAGTCCCTTACCTGTCACTCATTTCACCTTTATACAATCATAGGTTGCATACTGACGCGGCGCATTCATGCTGGCTTGCAGCCACTGGGCATTGAGAATTATCTTGCCGTTTCGATTGATGTACTCAAGACCAACCCATCTTCCAGGCTGATCGGTAGCCATGCGCCAATCCATCTTGATATTGTTATAATCGCCTTTGTTTTTCAGGAAGGTGATTTTTTGCATTTCTGGCTTTGCGCCATTGATTCTGGCTAAGCCATCATCTGCCCAATGGATTTTAAAATCACCACATTGCTGATCCGCAAAAGCGGGTGCTGATATAAGCACCGCGAACACGGTAACAGTGCAAAGTAAATGTCTCACGGCCCCACCTCACTAATTCGTCGTCCCTTGCATTGCTTTCGGGCTATAAAGATCACGAGCGCCACGCGCAAAACACATCAAATCCATGTACCACGCCTGACCTCTTGTGTCGCCAGTATAGTCGATAGCTTTGACGATATAAACGCCATCTGTCGCAATGCTGGCAGCCTGTTGTTTGCTGGGTAACGTGTCACTTTCGATGTTCCCATTATATACAGACGTCCCGATCCGCCCAAGCGATTGCGCAATATCGGAGTTGCCAACTGTCGCGCGGTATACCGAAGCCTGATCGAGCTGAATAAGCCCATTAATGCGGATGTTGGGGTTTATCAGACACCGCACATTTACGCCGCCGCCCATCGTCTGTTGCGGCATACCGATCAGGCCAGTATCAGCATTCAACACAATGGCTTCGTGAATGTATTTATCCTCCGGCACCATCTGAACCTGACCATCCACCAGCTGCCATGTCGCTTTGCACTGCGCAGCAATATTATCCATCACGTTACGGGTGGATGAGTAAATCGCGCGGCCACGAGGAAACACGGTATCAGGAAAGTCACCGGTAATGCCCTGCGTCACGCCGAACGCGTTGAAATCCTGCATAGTCGCCCGGTGCAGGTCCGCAACGGTATAACCAGCGGCAAGCGTGGTGATGGTAGTCGCGTAGAGGAACGCTTCGTGGTTACTGATGGCCTGAATCAGCACCCAGGAATCGGTGATGTTGTCCTTCCCGGTGACGGTGAAGCGAATATCACCGTCAAATATCAGGCCGTAGTTCTGACCGTTCACCTGCCCTACCTGGTCTGGTGAAATCTCCCGGGCGACACCAACCTGGCTCGCATCAACATCCGGCGCTATACCGTCATACCCGGCAATGATGCGAATTTTGGCAAACTCCTGCCCAAGTATCTTGTTCGTGGTATCGGTCGAAAGGTTGTAAATTTTCACGTTCGCCACGCGCGGCCAGCGTGTATCTGCCCATTCGATCTGGAACGTGACCTTAAAATCTGACAGAGAAACACCCTGCCCGTTCTGGTCCAACAGCTGCAACTCAAAATGGCGCATCCAGTTAAGAGACATTTCTACTCCTGTACGAAAATGAGGTGGCTGTATGTGCCGAGGTTGGTTTTGGTGGGCTCGTCCGGTGCGCCTACATCGCAGCCAACGAGCAGCGCCCCGTTAATACCTAGTTGAGGATATTGCTCAAGAAGATTTACACCGGTTACCAGCGGCACACCAGAAAGAAGCGGTTCGCCACTGCTATCTTGTACATCCAGAATCCAGCCAGCAGAATCACGCCAAATGACTCTCAGTGTGTATGTTGTCTCTGCTAACTGAATGCGAAATAGCTGGTTATCCGGCGATAAAGGGATTTCAGTTACATTCATTGGATACCTATAGAGTTACCAAGACTGGTTCCTTTTAGTCCATCAAACCACCCTGTTGACTTAATTACCGATTCATTTACTGGGGTGGTGGATTTAGTCCCGGAATTCTGCACCGCAGATGTACTAACCCCGTCCTGCATATCGGATTTATCAGCAACGGTGACATTTTTTGTCTGCGTTATGATGACTTCACGCAGGGTAAGCGTGCAGTTCAGCACGTTCTCGCTGGTTTTATCGGTCGTCACCTCAATGGCTCGCACCAGCATATTGGTGTACACCCTCTTCCCGGTAACCACATCGAACGGTACGCGCTCAAGCTGCATATCCAGCAGCTTTTGGTATGTCTCTTTCGGGCTAAGTCCGGCGCTGAGGCCGATTGACGATGTATCAATGAAGTCCAGCAACGAACCGCCACCAGCGAAGCCGCATTCCATTGTGACTTCGCTGGGGCGCTTATACGCATGATCGGCGATGAAACCCGAGGCGCTATTCGTTGTTGGCTTCTCCACCGGGTGCTCAGTAATTTCGAGCGCATCAGAATGCTTTTCGGAGACGACCACGCTGGGAATTAATATGCCAATTCGCCGGGATTGCTGGCGAAAAATAGCGGAGAGAATATCCATTAGCTCGGCACCGTTCGAAGTTGTTGAGTTAGTTGTGAATTAACGTTCTTCTGCCGCTCAACTGTGATATTGGCAGCCTCACGTGGATCAGATACACCGTGAATATTAATAACCGTTTCTTGCTGTATGTTTTGTGAAGCACCGCCACCAGCGGCCATACGAACCAATTCACTTGGGTAAGGGTTTCTCCCGTTCTCATGATGGATAATTCCATTCATCAGAGAGGACATTACCTGCGGATCTTTAAGGTTGAGAATGGCATCAGGAGCCACACCCATCATTTTCGATAACTGAGCAATGTAAGCACCGGTATTATTTTCATTCCCCGGTGCCCACGTAGAGATTATATCGTTAAGGGTTTGCAGCGGCTTACCTGTGGTCTTGCCTTCAAAGTAGCGCATTAGCTGTCTTGAAAGCGCTTTCAGGCCATCGTAAGCAGTTTCAAATCGCGCGAACCTGCCGCCAGGCCTTTCGAGCTTCGCTCCAGATTGCCCACGATAGTCGATATTACCGGGGTTATTATTTCTAATACCTCGTGGAGCTTTAGCAGACTGCGCATGTTGGGCAGGTTCATCATCACCAAACCATCCACGAATGGTTCTACCTACGTTACGCGGGTCAAAGCCCAGATTTTCCTTAACCCAGTCAGCGCTTCTGTTCGCGCTATCCTCTACTGCCGGTGTGGCGCTCGGTTGCCCGCTGCCCTGATTCAGCAGTTGTTTGCCTATGTTAGCGGCCTGCACCCAGTTTCCATCTTTTATGGCATTCAGCAAATCAGCGATCATGTTCAGCATCTTGCCGAACTCACCCATTTGCGAAATAAAGTTGCTAAAATCCCACTTTAGGGACCATGACTTGGGGTCGATACCGAGCAACTTAGCCAGCGCTTTTGTCAGGTCCGTAACAGTCTTTTTCAGGTCACCAATCATTTTGACGGCCTGATCAATTTCAGTCTTCCATTTCCCCCAGTCAATCAGGCTTTTGCCACCTTCTTTCCACGTCTGGTAATCATCCAAGAGCAGACCAAGTGCAATAATAAGCGTCGTTATCATGCCCAAGGGTGATGACATGAAAGCGGTATTTAGCAGCCGCCATGCAACCAACAGCCCACTGAACAATGCGATAAGCTGCTGCGTGGCTGGGTTCAGCTTTTTGAACCAGGCGATCACACCCTCAACAGCTTGCCCAGTTCGCCATAACACGCGGGTAATCGCGTCACCTGCCCAGAGAATTCCTTTGATGATCTTCGTGATGACCGCTTCAATCTTCGGCCAGTTGTCGAGTATCTGCCTGCGGAAGTTATCAATACTGCCAGCAAGGCCACCAGCTAGGTTAGAGCCAATCTTGTCTTTCGCCTGTCCAAGCGTCATCGTCAGATTACGCATGGAGGTCATGAAAATATTGGACTGTTTAGCCGCTGACTCAGCATTAAAACCAATACGCTTTGCCGTCAACGCGTACTCAGAACTGAGCTGCCCCATCCCTCTGCGCATCGCCATCAGCGTGTTTTCATCGATGCCAAGCATCTGCGCGTATTGTTTCGCGCGGTAATACGGCATGTTGTTGAGCTTTTGCCCAACGCCAGTAAAGATGGCCGCAGTATCACGCATCTTTCCGCTGGCATCGCGGGTCTGTACGCCCAGACGGTTCAGGAACCCTTCCGCACCCGGATTGCTACGCATGAAACCGGCCAGCCCTTCGAGGGAGGACATAGCTGACTCAGCGCTGGCACCCGTTTGCGATGCGGCATAGCCCAGCGCTTTGATGCCCTGGACGCTGGCCCCCGTCCGCTGGGATGCCCAGTAAATTTTATCCAGACCGTTCGCGATCTGGGTGGTAAATCCGACAATGCTCAGCGCTGCGCCTTCCACCACCGCGCCGACCTTCAGAACGTTCGCGGTAACGCCTTTCAGCACGGCTTCGAACTTATTAGCGCCAGCCTGATCGATATCGAACCCCAGCGAAACAAGGAAGTCTTTAATCGTATCTGCGTTACCGCTCATTGGCCGCTCTCCATTTATCTACCCGGGCGTCGTTATCCTCGCGCATGTCGAGGTAGTCATTGAGAAGCGCGATGCGGCAGAGGTCTACCGCACCACTGTTAAGGTCTTTCTGGTCAATATTGAAGGCAAGCGCCGGGCGAAGAATAAAATCTTCACCGCCCGGCAGGCTGTTGAAGGTTATTCCGCTGGCGGGGTGGGCGTCTCGCTGGTAGGGAGTCCTTGCAAAAAATTTCCCAGCGAGTCGGCGACCACCCGCGCCACCAGTTGCAGCATGGTCAGCAGGTCGATATCGTCAAACGCCATTTCGCCATGCTGGCATACCGGCACCCAGCCTTTCATGTGCTCGCGTGAAACAACGGAAAGGCAGGGGAACAGGATAGCGTCCACATCGCCATCACTCAGATCGGACACAGCATTAGCAATTTTGGGCAGGATAGTAGCCATCGCGCCTTCGGTGTCTTTGCTGCTGATCTTCTCCTGAACGCTCCGGAAGTCAGAAACCATCCCGGCCAGCACCGGCAACAGCTTTCGGGACACCTTCAGCTGTTCGAAAACGCTGAGCTTTGCAGTGCGATATTTCACGCCTTTAATTTCGAATTCCATGCGTTAAAACTCCCCGAGCAGCTGGTCAATCTTGCCGCAGTCGAACACCCAGGCAACAGTCCCGCCCTCTTTGGCGTTATTGAAATCAGGCTGTTTCTGGAATGCACACGAACGCGCAGTAGAAATATCACCCGATGCCGTGTTGCGAATGACGATCACGTTATTGCCCCAGGTGGCAGAGGACTGGCTTTGCGCGTTATACGCCAGAGACAGCTTCTTGTTCACGGGGGAGGTTTTCAGCAGCGTTACCGTAATGGTGCCTGACTTATCGGCGTGCAGGCTGTGCATCACTTCGCCATCGGCACCGATGGTCATGGTGTTCTTGTTGCCGCCCATGGTCTGGGTGATACCTTCCTCAGAGTTCGCAGAACCCTGACCAAGATCGATAACGCCGGTCGGCCCGGTGAGCGACGCGGTTACATCGAGAAAAGAATAAGTTGCCATTTATCGCTCCTTAGCGAACCACGTTGATCTGCACATCGGCATAATGAACTGCACCAGCCAGCTTACAGGCCACCTGGATTAACGGTGCTTTGCGCGCTTCGCGGTCGGCCTGCGCCTGTTCGGACAGAGGTTGCGCATACACGTAATAACCTTTGGTCAGCGTATCGCCGGAATTCAGCTGTCCGATAGGGCCACCATTCCAAACGCCAGCCGCTACCAGACCGTTCGTGACGGACTGATCCATGGACTGTTCAACGTTGGAAAGCAGACGGGTCACACCGGCATCAGTCTGCGGAATTTTGGTGGTGCTGGTGTAAAGCAGGTTATAGAGGTTGGTCTGAACGTAGTTCTGCAACCAGTCGAGCCCGTGGCGCTCGTCGAAGAAGTCGCCGTTTGCCATCACTCCCTGTTGCAGGATCGCCGTGTCGTTGGCGTAGTACACGAACACGTTCGCATTCTTCGCATCCACTGCCGCAGCCTGACCGACCGTCAGCGTTTCGTAGGTTACGCTTGGTTCCTGTTTGAATTTCAGGGTAATGGTGGTATTGCTGCCGTTGAAATTGACAGTAAACGCGCGACCGAAAGCTGAAACCGCCGCATAAGGGCTGCTGGTGGAATACTGAATAAAGGTCCGGGAATACTTGCCAGCCTTTAATTTTGACGCAACATCGGTCGTCGAGGTCGTATTGATAATCTCGGCGTCGGCAGAGGTTACCCCGAAAATTCGGCTCAGACTGGACGCTTCGATGAGTTTAGCAACCTCAATCACGTCGTCAGCATCAAGCACATCACCGCCATCAGCAACATCATCAGCGACAACCAGCCCATACCAGTTGGTATATTGCAGACATGCATTAACAGCTTGCACGATGGTTTCCACGCTGCCACCTTCGGAAGAGGTCAGCGTCTTCGCCCAGCGGCCAACATAAACCTGCGTCGGCTTCGGCGACTGGCTGAAGAAAACCTGCGCCGCTTCATATTCCGGGCTGTCGACTCCGAAGTCCTCGCCAATGTCCTCAACGGACGCATAAAGGCGAACGCGCTCTTGCACCGGAATAACGGTGGAAGAACCAAGAATCAGCAGCGCGCCAAAGTTACGACCAGTAGCCGCTTTCGGCGAGATGATCACATCAACGTTTACAACGTTGGATACAGGTAAGCCCTGCGTCATGGTTTATTCTCCAAAAAAGGTGACTGGCGCTTCCACCAGCGATTTGATGCCGTACTCGCGCACAACCTTCCGGCGCAGGCGCACCGTCATGTCGTAGCGGCGAACCCATTGCTGGTTGATAAGCTCGGGGAAAGGGGTCAGACCGGTATAGTCTCCAAGGGACAAACCAAGCGCGTTCAGCTCAGCATTGTTTTGCGGGACAGATATGCCATCGCGAAAACGGGACGCATAAGACATACCAGCCGGGCCATAGAACGACGCCATGCATTCGAACGTTTCATGCCGCCAGAGCTGAGCGCCCTCGTCGGTCTGCCTGGTGAATGCGGGACTGTTATCAATGGGCCACCCGGTAACTCCGAACGCGCACCAGTTCGTTTCAACTGGTGGAAGTGGCGGCTGGTCTTTCTGCCAGCGCGGGCGAACCATCCCAGCAGGCAAGCCGGAAACGTTGCGCATCCACTGGCTTAGCAGCCTGTCGAGCGCTTCGTCATAATCCGGATCGCCGCTGGTGGGTGTCAGCCAGCCGCGCTCTGTGCTGGTGTTATTGCTCAACGGGAGTACCCCCATCAAACGGCAACAGTTCGCAATGCGCCTGGACGAAGCCAGCACCGTAAGCGGTATACGGGTCGACGAACGTCACACGATAATCACGGTTCTGATACGTCACGATATCGGCATCACGGCCAGTCTGCCCCTGCGTAAGTCGTTCAGTCGTCACGATAAGAATCGCGCCGCTGATAACCTGCCCGGCCTGCATGCGGCGATTTTCCAGGGAGCGGTCAACAGTAACAACCCCGGCAAACTGCGTTTTAACTTCGCTGTCGCTGCCGATCCCGTCATCGTCCACCGTTTGCGCGCGACGCGTTACCCACAGGTTGAAGTCGCAAAAATCGGGGTCAAAAAGCACGTCTGTTACATCAAGATTCGGCATCTTTATCCCTCACAATATGGGTAATGGCTCTGCGGTACTGTCCGGTATCAATCAACGGCCTTACATTCTCATTGCTTATCAATTGACCAGAATCTGGGTTGATAGCATTAAGCTTTCCGTCTGCCGATCTGCGTGCTAACTCAGCTTTCGCCCCTTTGCGCCCTCGACGCGCGCGTGCTTCAACGGTGCTATCAGCAAGCGGTGTAAAGCCGGTAATGGTCATGTAACGCCTGACGCCATTCGCGGCCAGCGTTCCGGCGCGGTTAAGCGCTCTTTCCGCACCCGCCGCATTTCCATCAAGCGCAGCCTGCGCCGCTGCTTTGAGCTGCGGCACCGTCTGTTCCTCTACGGATTTAACGCCGGGGATCAGGTGCGGGCGTGGGGGTATGTTTTGCGCTGGTGAGCCGTATTCGTTGACGTAACCGATCCCGGCATTACCAAACGGAACATCCTCACGCTCGCTGTCTTCTTCCGGGATGCCCACCAGCACATCCTTTTTGGTTAGCGACCGGAGCGCATCCAGAATGGCCTGAGCGTTATCAACCCTCGTTGTTACACCACTTTTGAAACTCATAGCTGGCGACCGCCCGCACCGAACATCGTGATCAGCTGATAAAATTCAGTGCCATATCGGGTGTTATTCCAGAAGCCTGCGTCAGGGTTTAGCGTCGCGCTGGTGTCATAGCTGACGCTTACCTTGTCAACGGACTTGGAGGACTGAACACCATTGGTTGAACCGCCCGGCCCGCCAACCAGCATTGCCCGGCTATCTGCCGCCCATAGCGTCATGTAGTGAGCCACGAACAACTCGGCAAAGTACGGAAACAACTCTTTGCCGGTGACGTTTTCACTCAGCAGCACATCGGCCAGATTCAGACGAAACTGGATTTGCGCTTCGGGATATTTGGCAGGGTCAGCAAACTGCGGGAAGTCGCGGCGAAAATCACTTACTGTTGGCAGGCTTTGATTCTTTGGCATCTTTCGCCCCATTACCGCCAGTCTGGGCGGCAGCAATCTGCGCTTGCAGGCTGTCGTTCTGCTCTTGCAGCTTGAGCAGCGCTTCTTTCAGATCGGCAATCAGCTGATCTTTATCGACAATCTGCTTATCTTTGTCGGCAATCTGCGCTTGCAGGCTGTCGATAATGGGTTGCAGATCATCGGTGTCGCTAATCACGCTTTCGGAAAGCTCAGAGTGCGCCTGGGTGAACCAGTGAGACGCGACCTCTTCCGGTACGTTATGCCGCCCCCGGCCAAACTCCTGTTTTGACTGATCGCCGAGCGTCAGCGTAAACGGGGTGTGAACATGGATGGTAACCAGCTTTTCTTTCGCCATTTTCAGTTTCCTTCTGGCCCCTTTCGGGGCCGTTCTGGTTATCAGATACCGTCCACGTAGGACAGGGTTTCTTTGTACACTGGCTCAACCGCACCGAGCTTGCCGTAGTAGGTCGCAATCTGATACAGACCGCGATACTGGACAGGAACGCTCTGCAACGGCACCAGCGGATAGCGCACGTATTTCTTGTCGTTGGTGTAGGCGACCATACGGTCTTTACCGCCAACTCCGCGCCCTTTCAGCCATTTGACCGCTTTGATTTCCAGCGGAACGCCGTTCTGGTGGAAAGCGATAGTGTTCACGGCCAGATAGGTCAGCAGTGACTGGTTACCCGCTTCGGAAACCTTACGGCTCGCCAGCAGTGAATACTGCTCTGGCGGAATGCGCAGATCAGAAGGCACGACGGAATAACCGGATGCTGCCCAGGCATTCGACAGAACGCTGTTCACGCTATCGAGAATCTCGTCGTTGGTGGAGTTCGCCCAGGTCTTCGGCGCATTGTTCAGCGTCACACCGACAAGGTTTGCCAGCCCTTTCAGGCCGAGCGCATCATCGCCAATGTAAACCTGCTCGTCGTTGTCCATCTGCCATTTGAGCTGCATCCCGTCGTACTTCTGGGTATCAATCGGGCGACCTACCTGCTGAGCTGCTGCCAGCTCTACAACGGTCCAGCCCAGTTCCATTCCCCAGAGGTTCAGCGGATTGCCGTCTTTGCCGATATCAACATTCACGCCAGCAATAGCAGTGGAGTCTTTGCCTACCCAGTTTTTACCGTTCGGATTTGCGCCAGTACCAGCAGCGCCAAAACTGGTGTTAGTCCAGCTGGAAATGTCATCTGCGATAGAAACGTCTTCACGCAGCTGAATATCGCGGGTCCAGGTGTAACCCACCAGCGGCAGGTTCAGCGTCTGGTCGAGTCGCTCCAGCTCCCCGATGAGAAAGGCACCAGAGCTATCAACGGTTGCCTGATCAAAAGTAATCATTCGTCTGTTCCTTAAATCTTCCAGGAGATTTCTGCATTGCCGTTAGCGTCACCGGCCCCTGTGAATTCGGCGTTGGTCAGCGCCACGTTTTTGCCACTGACGGACGTGGACATGAAGCCGCCCAGCGGCACTTTTATGGATTCATCAGTGGAGACGACAACGTATACCGGGGCGCCTTTTTTGATGGTGCTGGCATCAAAATCAGAACCGAGATTAACGGTCATGTAGCCACGCTTCATGGCGTCACCCGGGAAGTTCTTATCCGTCCCCACCTGGCGAACCATGTCTGGCTGCGATGTGGTCGGATACGGACGAACGTAGATCCCCTTCACCTTGTCGGCGGTGTCACCGTCCGCCAGCGGCACGAAAAAGCCGTCAGCGTCATATTTGCCAGCCAGACCATAGGCAGCGAAGGCGTTAGCGGATTTAAGGATCACCGGTTCGACGGTTAAGTCCTGCGGGCGAGAGATAGCCCCGGCAATGCCAACAGGCATCCGGTACAGATATGCATTCATTGGATTATCCTTTGCGGTTAGACCAGAAGTCGGCGTTTTGTTTGTTCAGGGAAGCGATGCTGGTCATGCCCATATTTGGACGTTGTGCATCGCCAGTGGTGGTGCGGGTGTTTCGCCCTTTGGCAATCTCTGACACGGCGTTAAACGCCATATCGACCGATTGCTTGGGCAATTTGCGGATATCCGCATCACCGACAACCTGGCGAACCAGTGTTTTGTCAGCGGCAGCCAGCACATCACGTTTGAACGCGGTCGGTTTCACCTTGCGGCTCAGATCGATACCCGGGACGATAACTTCGGCACGATAGGCAGAGTCACCGGTAATCGTGGTTTCCTCTTCGTCGTCCTCGCCGTCGCAGGTCGGATCTTTTTTGTCTTTTTCATCAGGCTTATTGTCGTTATCGCACGTCGCATTTCCTTCCAGCTTAGCCAGCAGGGCTTTGAGCAAGGTTTTGATATCGTCCTCGCCGTCGCCGGTTGGCTCTCCGCCCATTTCCGGCTTTTGGTCCGGTAATGGTTGCTGCGGTGAAAGGTTAATGTTGAGGTTAACGCCGCTCGGCAGATCCCCTTCATCACCCGTTACAGCCGCTGGCGCAGAGTCCAGCAGTTCGTTCATGGTGTCAGCGTCACCCGTTTTGATGGCCGTGCGCATGCGGGTCCACCAGCTTTTCTTTTGATTTGCCATTGTGTCTCTGTCTCCAATTGCACAACGATTTCCGGCTCTGCCCTTGGGGACAAGAGCCACATGGTTTCCGGTAATATCGACCTGCTCGGCTTTTCCGGGTTCGGTCTGCTCGTACTCAGCGTCATAGCCGCACGACACTTCACGCAGGCCATCTTCGATAAGCTGAATGGCGTTTTCGTCTTTGACGATAAGGTCAGCCAGCATCAAATCAGACTGCACACCCGTCTCGCGCCGGACATTCTGAAGATGCCCGACCGCGAGCTCTTTCCAGTTCTCTGGATTCACCAGCCGCACATCCCCGTTTTCATCCTCGGGATGCAACACCGTGATACTCATTCCTTCGAATGAGGCAAGCGTGGCGGGATGGAATACCTGCTCAGGAGAACGCGTGACGACTATTTCACCGAACTTATCGGGTTTCAGTTTTGGCAGGTCATCAGCACCATAGAGCTGCTTACCTGTTCGTCCTATCGGCACGTCTTTGCACAGCAACGAGCCGTCAGCCAGCTGATAGCGGGTTTCCCCTAGCCGGGTATTGAAAAAATATTTCATGGTTTACCTGCGATTCAGGCGAGATAAGAATGAGGGTTGGGGAAGACGATTTCTTTGTAACAGCGGCAGTTCGGGAGCTCGCCAGCGTGACCGGTCATGCCGTCAAGCGTTGGAGGTCGGCCCCATTCGACAAACTTCCCTTCCATCTCTCGATGAGAATGCCGGACGTCGCCATCTTCGGCTGTACGCCAGATATAACCATTCGAGCCGATTGACAGCGCACGCGCCTGATCCAGTGCACCGGTTGCGCGCCCAAGCTCAGTCCGGGCGATAAGGTTCGCTCGTGAGCGTGACACGTCACCGGAAGCAGCTATCTCTTTCGCGAATGGCTCAGCGCGGCCACCAGTTACTACAGCCTCGATGGCCTTGTTCTGAATGTCATACACCCGATCGGCGGCCTCAAGAGGCAGAGATTTGATGTACTTAATTTGCTCGGCGACGATGGATTTCATCACCTGGCCTACCGGGGCGCGGTCGACCATGTTGCGTAGTTCTGCGCTGATGTTCCGACTGTGCTGACGCCACTGCTTTTCATTCTGGCGCGCAATGTCGGCGGTGAAGCTCTCAGCAACCTTAGTCGCCCAGGGGGTGATGATTTCGCTGTAGCGCTCCAGCGCATCCATTATTTCGGTGACGCTATCGTTTGAACCATCGTAGCGACCATTTACGATATCCCCGACCGCCCGCGCTATCTGCCGTAGGCTCGTTCGATATCGGATCTCCGCCTGGCGGCTCTGGCGGTTTGTCGCCAAGTTCGCCGATGCCTGGCGGCGCTTCGTCTTCGGCATTCTCGATATCCTCGTCGGTAATGGATGCCCCGATGCCGGTGACGTCAGAGTTTTCGCGCAGGTCGGTCATCGCCGCCTTACGCGTCATCAATCCGTCGCCCAGCGCGGTACTGATCGCGTTGGTGGTGTTTACGGCCACCGTTGATCGGTCAACGTCTGACATTTGCCATAGCGGGTTAAACTCAAACGTGAAATCGACCGGCAGCGGCTTTCCGAGTTCCGAGCGGTGCATAATGTCCAGTATCCGGCGCATCGGCAGCCGTAAGCGGCGCTCCTGCAATGAGCTCACCCGGTCGTAATAGTTGGCGAGGTCTGCATCACCAGTAGAGAAGCCTTTCGGGGATTGACCGAACAGGCGTACCAGCGGGATACCAACGGCACCGCTGATCTGCTCAGCAAACTGCGAAAGAATGTCATCCAGACCACTAAAGCTGTACTGGTGGGTTTCGAACTTATCCCGCGAGTCCATGAGCGTCATACCTTCATTGCTCTGGAACTGGCGGATCAGGTCGATGTTCTTCAGCAACGCTTCGAACGCCGGGCCTCCAAGCGCGATAAGCTCGCGCAACTTCTCCACGCTATAGGTACGCAGATGCGCTTTATAGACCAGCTGCGCCGCGCCGACAGTGGCGCTATCGAACGCAGTAAGCCGATCCCAGATACGCTCTACAACCGACATTCCCCATTCGTTTTCGGTCATCTTCTGCTGGAATGGCAGCGTGACGCCATCAAAGCGGATCAGGCGGCTGTGATGGATGCGCCAGGCCGGAATGCCCGTTGCGGTGGTCACCACGTCGTAAAACTCAGGCTTGCCGAGGTCCGGCCCCATCTCTTTAATGCGGCGTGTCAGCACCGGGTTAATCATCCAGCGGTCGAGCGGGAGAATGCCCTTAAACTTGCCCTCGCCAATGGTTTCGAGTCGCAGCGGGGTCATTGGTGCTTGCCCCTCGATCATGATGAAGCCGACCGCGCCGCCGTAGAGACGCGACCATTTCAGCACGTCGTTCAGCGCATCCCAGATCTGCAACTCATCCAGTTGCGCTTCGAGGGTACCACGGTCTTTGGCGTCAATCTCCGAAGTGATGCGAATGCCTTTCCGGGTCATATCGTCCGGGATAGCGTCGACCGCTTCGCCGATAACCCACGATCCGCGATATGACCATTCCACCAGCATGCGGTTGCGGCTGGTGAAGTTCGCCCGGTAGGTCGATGCTGAGTGCTGGTTAGGCGTCTGCATCCCCACGCGGGCGACAAAGTTTTCATAGCCATCAGCGGTGGCCTGCGCCGTTCGCTGAGAGGCTTGCTTGTTTCGTGCCATCAGGCCTGTCTCCCTAGCAGCTCCCAGATGTTCAGGGCTGAATTCATTGGCGCGTAGCTGATCATCACCGAGTCGGCGAGGTTCGGCGACTTGGTGCCTTCAGGCTGTTTATCAACAACGATTTTCCCCACACCGTTAATGGAATAGGTCGGTTGCGACAGCTCGATGATGAGTTTGTCTTTGCTCGCCATGGCGCTGCTGATTGAGATAATTTCGTCCGGGTTGTAGGCCATTCCCTCAACCACGGCGCGATAGGTGTTCTGGAAAAGCTTGCGTAATTGCCACCAGCTCTGGGCCTTGGCGTTAGCAAAGAAGTCCTTGTTCAGGCGGGCGGCCTGTCCGTTGTCGCCGCGCACCGCTTCGTCGTCCGGATCAAACACCGCGCCGCTACCGCGAAACGGTGTGGCGAGTATTGACGGTCGGCGCGCAGCGTTACGCAGTTCGTTGATGGCGCGTGCATCGCCGCGAACGCCAGCGCCCAGGCCGTCCTCGTCGAAGCGAAATTCTTCGAGGTTGTCCTGTTCGCAAAAGCCGAAGACCTTCTCAACGGACTGGTAAATGTCGCTGCCCACGCCGGACCATTCCCGCACGTTCTCCAGGAGGAAGCCGTGACGGGTCGAAAAGGCGTTTTTGTCCCGGCCTTCGTCGGCGACGTCCATCGCGCCCAGTCGTTTGCCCGTTGGCTGAATACCCAGCTTGATATGCGCGTCGACGGCAGCCTGTACCCAGTCGGACGGGATCAGGACGCCTTCCGCTGATGCGCTGTAGTTCAGGTCAAGTTCCTGCGCCACCACCACCGGATTGTCGATTTTCTCGCATTCCCTGCGATACCACTCTTCATCCTTGCGCGGGTCATTTCGCCAGTGGAATGTGAATACCGGTATCTTCCCGCCGTGACGCTTCTGCGCGAACGGGTTCGCCATGCCGTTAACCGAACTCAGGTCGATACGGCAGCGGGTGGTTTGCGACAGCGCCGCATCAATCAGCAGAGGACGCTGGAGGAATGCAGCCTCATCCACCAGGTAGAGCGTGGTACGGTCACCACGTCCGATATTGTCGCCAGCCTCGCCTTTGATGACCGCGCCAGTATCGGGAAACTCAACGCGCATGTAGGGCGCGTGCTTCTTCTCGTCCCACGAACCGCGAAACTCGACGGGCAGCGTTTCCACGAACTTGCGCGCCTTCCAGAACAGCGCTTTCGGGTCACCGGTGCTGTCGACGTATTCCTCTTTACGGGAGCCGAAGCCGATAACCATTTCTTTGTTGAACAGGCAGAGCGAGCAGGCCAGGCCGATCGCCGTCCAGCTGAGCCCCATTTCGCGGCTCTTTTCGGTGATGCCGTTCTCCAGCTTTTCGCGCCGCTCCATGATCCAGTGAATCCACTCTTCCTGTTTCGGGAACAGCAGAAAAGGGATGGTGACCGGCAGGCCATAATCGATGTTACGCGGGTCAGTAGTCATACCCCAGTCGATGATGAACTGTGCCGGGTTGGTGCGGTAAAACTGTTTTAGTGCTGGCAGCATTTCAGGGTTCTGGCGAATGCGCTGTAAGCGCTCCATCCGCCATTCAAAAACCATCTGGTAATCAGGTTTTCTGAAATCGAATTCAAACGGGAGAGGCATGATCACCCCATCATCTTGCGGTAAATCTCTGCGGCCTGATCTGCGGTGAGGTTGGTCGTCTCGGTCTTGATCGGGCCGCCATCCTTGCCGGTGCTTTCAACCTTCAGCTTATTGGTGTAAGCGTCGCCAACCTCTTTCGCGGCCTGTTCAATCAGCTGCGCCGTCAGGGAGAAGTTTTTCATCCCCTCGGTTTTGGTTGCCATGCGGTCAAGCACGCGGAGGCGATAGGATTTGTTCGCGATCGGAATGTCGCTGGTTTCGGTCAGGAACCGTTCGCGCGTCGCGTGGAACATCTCGATCCACTTTTTGGCGAGCGTCTTACCGCTGGCCTTCGTGGGGTCGTGAGATTCAGCCTGCTGGCGGGTGATCTTGATCCCAAATTCTTTTTGGACAGCCTCGACCACCTGCGATGGCGTGTCATAGCACGCAAGCGACTGAATGATGAAGGCTTTCACATCAGGTTTTAATGCAGCCATAAATCACCATTCGTCTTATACAGTCCAGTATTTAAGCCAGTCGCAGCATGCACGTCCCGCACGCTCTGGCAATATCGAGATGAGCAACCTCCGCTGGCTGATTCGCCGCATCAATCATTTCCTGCACGTCCCGGCTTGCACCGTAACGGCGAACCACGCCCACAAACTCTTCCACGTCATGACCGCGCAGCTTCAGCTTTGGCTGCCCTTCCTGCGTGAACTTCGGCGCGCCAAATTCATCTGTCGCCTGGCAGATGTGATAAAGCTCGTGCTCTATCAGCGCGCAGAACTCCAGATCGGAACATTGCGAACAGTAATCGGCGGCGAGCGTGATGATGAAATGCGGCACCCTGCCGAACCATTCATACATCTGCTGCTCCATCCGCGCTTTCTGCCAGCCTCCGGCACGCATTGCCACTTCTTCCGCCTGCCCCAGCACGGAACGCCCTTTCTTCTCGAAAGCGTTCGACGCCCAGAGAAAGCACAGATCCGCTTCAAGCAAATGCTGGTGGTCAGGGTTGTAGAGGTCACCCTCATCGCTCAGGATGTGCTGATTCAGCCACTCGCCAACGTCATTAGCGGGCATAATGCTGATGTACGGCTTCGGGTCAGGTGGCATCGTAAAATGCGCTGGTGGGTGTGGTCTGTTCATGAATAATTCCAGTGCTCCATTATCGAAGCCCCTCAGTGAAGGGCTTCTGTAATGTCAGTCCCGGACGAACGTAACCTTTGTGGTTATCATTCGCCGCACAAGGCGCGCCACTTCGCGTTGCATTTCATCAATTACTTTTGGCGTCAGTGGTTGATGCGCATATTTACGCTCAATCTCTGCAAAAATCCCGTTCAGCGCCTCGCTGCTTGGCGGGATAACTTCAACGTTTAATCGTGCCATCGGTTTGTCCTGCCCTGTTGTTCTCGAAAGTCCTGATATCAGCCTTATCCCTGTTGCACTGTGCTAACGCTGACAACAACGCAACATTCAGGTTAAGGCTTGCTCCCCACGTAAACGGATCGGGTAAATCTGGCTGGGGTGTTTCAGCCGTCAGGTTGGCTGGTAACGGAACCACCGGAACTGGAACGTAGACCGTTCGCGTAGTCGTGCAGCCGCTTAACTGCGCCAGAAGGCACAAAACGAACAGCACAATCATCATCCGCAACAGCCACTTTGATATCTTCCTTAGCTCTCTGTGACTCCAATGCGATCTGCTGCTTGGCATGTTGGTTTGTCTCCAGAATGATGTTCGTTATTGCTACGGTGCGCAGGACATTCGCGGTGATGGTCTCAGATGAATCAGCACGCTGTTCTGCATCGTCAGCGCGACGCTGTTCCTCCAGAAACTTTCCATGGTAGTGATCCGCTGACCAGACAAGACCGCCAGCAAGACAGGCGATAAACGTCACAATGAGCACCCAATAACTCATTTTCATGCCAGCAGCGCCGCCCGCGCTTTGTTGTAGCGGATCTTGCGGTCCTCAATGCCATTCAGGCCGCCGTTAATAATGCGCGTAACACGAGTAATATCGCCACCGTAGGCCATGCACCCTTTGGATGTGTAGAACCAGGCGGCAGAGCGTGCTGCCTGAAGTTCCTGTTCGAGCTGTTCAGGTGAAGTAACGAGGTCTAACTTTAGCGCCGCCCCACAGGTGCGATAATTATCAAGGCCAGTGATTTGAATTAACCCTCTGCCGCGATATTTCCAGCCATCGCCGGGCGCTTTATTACCCAGGCGGTTGCTATACACCAGATTGGCGATAGCATCCTGCCGGGCCGCGTGTTCGGTTGTTCTGCCAAGTGCATCAGCCTGCTGCTGTGTGATCCTCTTTCCGAATGTCGCCACCAGCGCAGATGGTGTGTAGTTCAAATTTTCGACTACAGCGCTAAATCCGCCCGACTCGTGACCTACCTGAGCGATAAACATCGCCTGGTCAGCAGGAGCAGAAATGCCAAATTCTTTCATCGCAGCATCTACTGGCTTAAACCAGCGCGCAGCCAACCCGGCGCTGATACCAGCCGCCATTTGAAATTGAGACTGATTCATAATTAAACCTTGTTATTGCCGCTACCTATACGTCCACCAATGAACCTCATCGCAAAGCCCCGGATCGCATCAACGCCAATAAGCCCAACGCCGCCGCCAATAGCGACAGACAGAGATTTAGGCCATCCGAAATATTCAAGCGCTGAAGAGAATGTCAGCGTCAACGCGCCGCAAAGCAGAATTTCCAGCGATTTTTTCTTCCAGCCGCCACCGCCACCAAAGTAGGCAATGCGTAAGCCAGCCATGAACAGGGACATAAGGACAGCGCCAAGTGGCGTATCACCTCGCCACCAGCTCTGAAACAATTCGATCAGGTCCGGCCAGGAATGGGGATCATTGTGCATTTTCATAAGCCTCACCTCCGAAAGTTCGGATGGTGCTATGTGTAGGGTTCAGACTCTCGGCGAGATTGACAAAGGAAAGTCGAGGATGATTCCCGGAGCCTGAAAATAGAAAAGGCCACCAGCGAGAGTGGCAGCCATAGAATTATTGCAACAAAAAGCCCCTGCATTTCTGCAAGGGCTTAAATGTGGTTCCCACCGCTCCGCACAAGGCATCTCCGCTGGTGGGTAAGCTCTTTCGCCTTTGACGTCCGAGCATATCTGAATTATGCAGTTTCAAAACTCGTTTTCAAGTCTTTTTCGCAAGTTTTTGCATTTTCGAAGCCTAATTCATCCTTTAATGTGAAGAAGACAGCAGAGTTGAACAACTCAATACACCAGCGCACGCGGTCAATACATTGTTTTTCTGTCAGGAACGGTGCGTAGTAATATTGCATCCATCGAGCCATGTCATTGATGGTTTTCCGCCAGGTGTAATAGTCTTTCCCGATTTCATACACCGGGCTTCCCGGACTGAATGACTTCAGAATGATAGCTTCCATGAACGCCGCTTCCTCCTGATCCCCGGCATTGCCGATCAGGTCAGAAAGTGATTTCTTCGGCCAGATGATGGCTTTTGCCTGCTCAAACAACGCATCGCCGGTATAGCCAATTTTTCGCAGACCAGACAGCACGGTAGCGATCCGCTCCTGCTGTTCGCCAGTCCAGCCGGTCAATATCATCGACCACATACCACCACCGCCAGAAAGGTGTTCTGTCCCGCTGCCCCCGTACATGCCGCCCCAGTGGTTCAGCAACGAACGAACCCAACGGCTTTGCGATGGTGTCAGTCGGCGATATTTTCCCAGGTAAGATCTGCGTGGAGCTGCTGCCAGCGTCGCCCAGGGGTTTTGCGAGTTGGTACGCTCAACAGAAGCCTTCTGATAATTGTTAATGTCGTTGCGTGTCATTGTGCGTTCTCCCGGATGATGATCTGGCCTTTCTCGCCCCAAAGCTTCGTGATGCGACAATCCCAGACGCTGGAATCATCATCAAAAAGCGCATCCATTAGCGCCTTTAGCATGTTGTCGCAGTCTGGTTTTGACTGGTGCGGCTTGCCGTTGAACTGTTCCCGCTTCTTTTTGCTCCAGCTCGGGGGCATTGGCATAACGAAAGTGATATGCGCGCCGGACTCCGGCAGGTGGGTTTTGCGAAGGCGCACTTCATCGCAGAACGCGCGGTAGCGCATGACCGCTGGCCGTGTTTTCCATTTGTCTGCGCGGGTTTGTCTTGGCTTAGGTACAGGGGTAATCTCATAAATCACTTGCATATGATCGCCCCATCAAGCTTCAAGCCTCGACGAATTCTTGCGTGTACTGTGTCCGGCTTCATGCCTACAGCTCTCGCATACTCACTGGCTGATATTTTTTGACCATCAAACATTACAAAGACGGTATTTCTTTTATTATTTTGTTGGCTGCGATTCGTAACCCATCTAATGTTTCCGGGCTCGTAGTTCCCATTGGTGTCAATCCTGTCAAGACTGTAACCATCTGGGCGAGGACCGACGTATTTGAAGAATTCTTCAAAACTCTCTACCCACTCTTTACAGACAGTGATCCCCCTACCTCCATAATTTGAATAAGACCTTACATTCGGATTAGAACACCTGTTTTTCATATCAATCCACGCTCGGTATTCCGGCGTGTTTTTCATCCCATGCTTAGCCTTGAAGCGCCCAGAGCCACCCATATTTTTAAGTGCGTTATCGCTAAGCAATCGTCCAGTTTTGTCAATTTTCATGCTGGCACCACCAGCCCAAGGCGGGCGATCTGGATAACGGTCAGAACGATAGCGCGGTCCATAAGCTGGCGACGTTCGTCGCGCGATAGCTTGCTCCCGTTGTCGATGCTGTCGTGGCAGCAAACGCAGATCGCCGCCGTGGCGCAATCATCAGCTTTCAGGCCCATGCCTTTGCCTTCGTTGCGATGTGCTACCTGCGTCCCCCACGAACCGCATAACACGCACTGCTCGATCTGCCCGACAGCCGCGAGCCATTTTTTGCTGCGGTAGGTTCTCTGACTGGGGTTATTTCGCATTGCTTTCCCCCCAGCGCTTTGCCCATTCGATTTCATTGCGGGATTGTTCGCTGAAAGTGACTCCCTGCTGGGTGCCGAACCAGTAAATCGTCTCGATGACTTCGACCATCTGGGGAATGGTCATTTTGCTGGTGCGCTGGCCGAACATCACGACGCCGCCGTCAAGGCCAGGGGCCATTCGCTGTTCCTGCTTTTTGGTCTTCGCCACCAGCGCGGTGATGAGGTCTTTCCAGTCGTCGGAATCGTATTTATTACCGAACCAGAGAACCTGGTCGGAAAGGTCTTTCAGGAGCGGCCACATCTTGCGGTTTTGAATGGCGGTGCGCGTCGACTCTTTGACATCGAGAATCAGCGGGCGCTTGCTGTCGACCGGTAACTGACGAATGTAATTGATAGCGTTCTGCTTAACGCTTTCGTTAACGAGGTGGAATTGTTGGCTCACGCGTCACCCCCGAAGAGGTTAAGCGACAGATACGACAAATCGCTGACGTCGGATAACGTCAGGCGAAAGTGTTTTTGCTGGTGGTGCAGCGCCATGGTGTTCTCCGTGGCGCAGATGGTCGTCAGTTTCTCAGGCTGACAGGGATATTATGGCTGGGCATGCAGGCAAAAGCAATTTGGCAGCAAAGAAAAAAGCCTCCGAAGAGGCTTGTATGTTATTGATTATATTGTGACATGTCACGATACTAATTTGGTTTCATGCCAGCCACGCGTAACCCAGCATTGCGAATCACCGTCGCAAGGACACGACTCAACCGGCAGCGCATCGCCACATTTCCCGCAGCGGTTCGCGCTGATTGACTTGATGCGACCACGAACGCGGGCATCGTCCTGGCGGATCAGCATCGCAACGTATTCGCTCATTTCATACGGCGTTCGCCCCGGGCGGCGGGCGGCACAATTGCGCTCCAGCATCTCCAGTTCCTGCGTATCAAGTATGAGCTCAAATTTACGCCCACCAGCAGCAGCTTGCCGGGCACGCTGGGCGGCTTTACGTTCGGCGGCGGATTTAGCCATCAGTATTCGCCCCAGCTATATTCTGACGCAATCGGCCCCGGCTGGTTGGCAGCGAGGAATCTGTCGCTTTCTGGCAGTTTCTCGACCTTACAGCGATATCCCTCGGAAATGATCCCGGCCTCGCGAAGACCAGCAAGACACAGGCGCGCCGTTTCTTCTGCGAGCTGAATCTTGCTAATCTGGTGGGTTTTGCGCCGAACAAATGCCTGCAACGCTTCTTCTTTGGTGTAATGGTAACTGGAGCGATCAGCGCCTTTTAAGCAGCGTTTAACATGGTGTTTCTGGTTCGCTGGCTGCCCACCGGTCCGGAATTTAATAAGCTGCTCATTGGTCATGTACGGCATATCTTCGACGTGCCAGAAAGTCTTCTCTGTCTCGCGGATGATTACGCGCTTCCACAAAGTGACGATCGGGCGGCCTTCGCTGTCGTTCCCGTCATAGTAGCGATAGCAGTATTTTTTACCTTCGGTGATTCTGTTCATGCCGCACGCTCCATTTCATTCAGACCATCGCGAACTGCGTTAACGATACGTTCGAGGTATTGATATTCGTGATTTGGAACAGTAGGCCAACCTGCATAACTCGGATCATCGCCGAATAGACTGAGCAAATTCCCTCCAAGCTGGAAATCGCAGCAGTTTGCTTTCACATCGTCAGCATTTTCGGCCTCATCCCACATAACCCGGGCTTCGTCGTAGCTAATCTCCAATTGGCGGCGAAGTTTGATGATTTCTGACTTCACAAAAATAAGGTTCGCATAGTTGTCATCATCAACCGTGCTGCGGAGTTGAGGGGAAAGACACCCAATCAGATAGTCATTGCTAACGCGCTTAATGAAGTCCTGAACTGTGTCGCCGCCCATTGAGCCCCAACCAGCATTCCACGATTTCCCGAAGCAGGTGATGGTGATTAACCCTCTTCCTGGCTCGATGTTTTCAATCATCACGCGAACTGGGTCAAGGCGATCGGCTCCAGTAACGATGAAAGATAAGACGTTAATTTTTTCGACCTTGATGCTCATTGTGCAGCTCCCTGACGAAGTTTTGTGGCTAATATGTCGGCACGAACACGCTGCACATCCAGCTGCGTCGCCAGTTCGCGCACCAGCGCGGCAGATTCAGCGCAATGCAGCTCTTTCGCCAGCGCATGACCGGCAGCTACGAGTTCTTTGGTTTTGTTGGTCATACCGCGTTCTCCTGATGAATGATTTCCAGATCCAGCTTTTTAGCCAGAGCGTGTTCCGCTTTTGCGCCTGCGGAGTTCTGCCAGCCGGACAGCAGGAAAATGCCGTCAGCGCAGCGGAGCATCGCGAGACAAATATCCATGTACTCTGGCTGGCTCAGGCCATCGGGAAGCGTCGCGGGGTTTAACACCACATGGCCTTCCGAAGCCAGGCGCATAGCCTCAAAATGGAACGCAGGACGGTTATATTTCGGAATGCCGGTCATTGGCCCAGCAATGTAAATTTTCATCAAAATTCCCTCTTTTTGTTGGGTCTGGCATCATTCGCGCGGCGCTTCTGCTCAGCAGCAGCCTGGTCGCAGTCGTAGATCGCCCCGTTGCGCTGGTCACAATAAACAACGCCAGTCGGGCCGTGGCGGTTCAGGCGCAACAGCAATTCGGTAGCCGCCTGATCTGCGTTTTCGTCGTATGCGCCTTCGCGGTAAATGCCGATCCAGTAATCGCAATCCTGCTCAATCTGACCGGTGTCGCGGGAGTCACTCGGCATCGGGCGTTTGTTGGTGCGCTTCTCCAGATCGCGGTTCAGCTGGGTAAGCAGCACCACGATGCAGTTCAGTTCCTTCGCCAGGTTCTTCAGCCCCTTCGTGATAATCCCGTAGGCCAGATCGTTACGGTCAGCCTTGTCTGCGGTCATCAGGGTCAGATAGTCCACCAGCACCATGCCGACAGCGCCGCGTTCGCGTTTGATGCGACGTGACTCTGCGACGATATGCGCCAGCGTGATCCCGGGCGTGTCGTCGACGTACAGGTTTCCGTTCTGGGCCAGCCGTCCAGCGGCAGCAAAGGCCATTGCGACTTTTGTGTCGTCGTACCGATCGCCATAAAACACATCGGTATTTACGCGGCTCACCTGCCCCACCATGCGCTCCACAATCTGCTTATCCGGCATTTCGAGGCTGAACATCAGCGCGGGGAGCTGCTCAACTTCGGCACAGTTGACGGCCAGCTGGCTATACAGCGTGGTGTTGTGGGTTAGAATGTATCCGTCAGTTGCATACAAATGTCTCTCGTGGGATACCATGATGCAAATGCACTCTTCACGTCCAATATACTCAACCGACGTGATAACAGGCGCACTTGTTTTGATGCGTTTTGCAGTGAATTTTTGCTTCAGGCGTGGAGATTTTATGTGTGATAGAACCTCATCAGGCAACCTGATTGCGCAAATATGGGCATCCATACCTTTGCGCATTTCTCCCTTATAACTGAATTTCGGCTCCTGTTTGGTTGTCATACGACACACGCCACCAAGAGAATGCACCAGCCGCTTTACACCATCTGACAGGAACTTGCTTGCCGAGCTAAAGCGCAGGGCATTATTTCCTTCAACCCAACCATCGGTTTCAAGTAATCCGCATAGAACATCAATACGAGTTTGCTTATCAGCAGAAAAAATAATATCCGGGATAATTTTAATCTCTGACATCCGGCCGTAGATACCAAGCCGTTGCATGACCCGCGTAAGAGATAATTTGCGGCTAAACTTGTGAGATAGGGAGTAATCGCAGCCAGAAACATGCCTGACTTCAATATCGTCACCCACTTCAGATCTTACTCGCTCAATGATGTATGGTTCCGTCATGCTGATTCGTGGCGTACCTGCAAGATTTCCATCGCCAAGTAACGCACCTAACAGCCATGGGCTAATCCCTAAATCAACAGGCAATCCGAAGTCACCGCTAATACCAGGAACATGAATGCGGCTTTGATAGCGAACGCATTCCATCATGTCCCGTAGGCGGCTGGTGTCTACAACATCAACGCCACCGGTAATACGGTTACTATGAATTTCCCACAAATGATCATCCGCGCAATCAACGGTTCTTCCGTCAGAGAACGTAACTCGGTAAATATCTCGCTCCCCTTGAGGAAAAACTCCAGACACGAATGATGGTTGTCCATCCACTGATGCTAGGGGATCTCCAACACATACGTCACGAAATGTTGTCCATGAACCATCAGCAAGCAAAATGCGTGAATTAAGCGGTTGCGCTTTCCCCATCTTCGGACGTGCGCCGATCACCATCAGAGCACCTTTAACCAGTCCTTTCGGTTGCAGCAGGTCATCCAGCGAGCCGATCCCCGTCGAAAGCCCTCGCGTTGCGTCTGAGTCGCTCCAGCGCGCTTCCACCTCGTCCACCCAGTCTCCCATCACTTCCGAAAATTCGCGGAGCCCTCGTCGGTTACCGGTTTTCGCGTAGTCAGCGATATCGGTGAACAGAGTCTGAATAGCGTCAAACTTCTGGCTGGTGGTCATCCCGTTGCGGGAATACAGCAGTTCGGTGGCGCTGGTCAGCTTGTCGATGCCGTAGCGCTCCATGGCTTTCTCACGCACCAGCATCGCGTAGTGAACGATGTTCGCCGCGCTGGGGGTGTTTTTGGATATTTCGGCCATGTAGGCAAAGCCGCCAGCCTGTTCGCCAAGACCTTTGGACTCCAGCGACTCAATCAGGGTGATCAGGTCGATAGGCTTCTGGTTGGCTACCAGCTCCCGCATCTCGGCGAAAATCACCTGGTGGGGGCGGATGTAGAACGATTCAGGCTTGAGCATCGACATGGCGGTCTGGCAGCGGTCGCTACCGCTATCCAGCATCATGCCGCCAAGCACGCTTTGTTCCGCTTCGATGTTCTGCGGGATCATGTTCATTTCGGTCATAGCGCCTTCTCCCTGGTTTTCAGCAGGGTGTCAGAGCGCAGCAGATAATCGAAACTGGCGCGCCAGCCTCTGTCGTTCTCACCGAAGTAAAACTTTGGTGCTCGCTCAGAGAACGCGGCGAAGTAATTCTCCACAGCCTCGACGGTTGGCTCTTTCAGTTCGGTCAGCAGGCGTTTGATAGCACGGCGACGTTTGTCGTTTAGTGCCTCTGCCTGGGGAAGGCGGTCTCCCAGGGTGGTGTTGTATGCAGACAGCACTGCCTGGTAGTCGATCGGGGTTTTCTTTGAGACAGGTTTTTCCTCCAGCCCGACACACTCCCCCTTGGGGGATTCAGGGGGATCTTTTCTTTCTTTCTTTTGAATAGTTTCTTTTGTGTTTAGCTGAGTTGGCTTATCTGCATTAGCTGATTCAGCTAATGTTTTATTAGCCGATTTGGCTAATGATTTGCCATGTTGGCTAATAGTGAAATCCCAGTCAGAAATGACCTTATTGATTCCTATCGACAGACCATTGGTCAGGATGATATTCATGGCAATCATCTCATTTTTGGCAGTGCAAACGTGCGTATGATGAATGCCGGTCATTGCAGAAATCTGCGTATTGGTAACGCGGTCAAATTTCTTACCGAACCCGTATGTTTTGCGGATAACCGCCATAACGACCTTAAGCTGGCGAGCCGTTAAATCAGCAGCCATAACTGCTTCCAGCAGCTCGTTAGCGATGCGGGTATACCCATCATCAAGATCTGCCACCTGACTCTCCACGACCGACAGATGCGGCCTGTAGTCTGCTAACTTAACGACGCCCATTTTTCACTCCTGACGTAGCGAGAGCCAGACGGATCACGCCCACCAGACGTTCGGCGAACGCCCTGTTTTTTGACGCGGCAACCACCAGCCCATCAGGGGAATCCTGAAGGCGTCGTTCCTCATTTTCCTGGTACTTTTTGCGCTTAGGCATTAGAATTGACCTCGCAATTTACTCACGTTTGTTGCACCTGAGAGCCGCTTGTGTTGACGCACAGCGGCTTTCGCCTTTTCAGAACAGGCCCGGCTGGGCGTTCCGTTTAACTTTTCGCTTCTCAAAGCGGTCAGCAGGTAACTGTTGCTTCTCCGCCCACAGCTTTGCGTGCCGTAAAACATCATCAAAAATCTTCCCCTTTCGGCTTGCCTGGCTCATGCGCCTGTACATGTCGATAGCCTGGAATGCCCCCCCCCTGAGCCACTCCCAGAGAGAAACCGAGCTTCAGCAGTTCTTCACGCACATGCTTTTCGATGAATTCGATATGGTTCATGGCTTAATCCCAACCTAACGGCCCCGGCCTGGCTCGTTCGGCTTTCAGCCCGATATCAGCGAGCGTTTCCACTGACGCCAGATATTCACGCGATACCAGCACCGCTTCCGGTGGCGCGGCTTGAATGCCTAGGAAGGCCAGCTCTTTCGCCATGGTGCTGAAATGCCCCTCAGCTTTGCGCCTGCTGGCCGTCGACTCGCTGATGCCCATATGCTCGGCGTAAGACTTCTGGCCCACTGATGCAAGCCGGTTGAGCAGGACGCTTTCTATCTCAACCGGATTGATAACTGGCGGGTCTAACTTTCGTGCGATTGCGTTCTCCATTGTTAATAATCCTCTGGGTGTTGTTTGAAACACCGCGTTATCGCGGCGTAATTATTGAGAATGGTTAGGTTTTTCACCATACAGCAACCATTTTGGGTCGCAGTGCAGAGCACTGGCTAACTCAAACAAAAAACGAGGGCGCTTGGTTGTTCCAGCCTCAATAGCTTGAAGTGATTGCTGCTTCATTCCGGCTCTCTCGGCGAGCTGGGCTTGAGAAAGATTCAACTCCTCTCGCTTTTGCTTGATGCGCTGCGAAATTGTTTCCATATTACCTCCACAGTTTTATCTGTATTCTGTGACAGTTATTTCTGTTTGTCAATTACAGTTTTAACTGTGATTATCAGGGCATACAGAGAGAGGGATTTATGAGCCTTGCAGATCGCGTAAAACAAAAAAGAGTAGAGCTGGGATTGACCCAGACAGAAGCGGCAGAAATAGCAGGTATTAGACAGCAGTCCTGGCAGAGCATAGAGGATGGAAAAACCCTTAAACCTCGAAATATTGTTGGTATAGCAAAAGCATTAAAATGCGATGCCAGCTGGCTTATGAATGGCGGTGCGTTTATGCCTATGGCTGAAGTTAGTTCCAGGAGGGTTCCTTTGATCAGCTATGTTCAAGCCGGTGCGCTTGCAGAGAAGAGTCCTATTGAGGCGTTTGATGGAAATCTCGAATACATTCTGACAGACCTTGATGTTTCTGACTTTACATTTGCGCTTCGCATTGAAGGAGATTCCATGGAACCAGATTTCAAAGCTGGCGATGTGATCATTGTTGACCCAGAATTAGAACCTACTCCAGGCGAGTTTGTTGTTGCTAAAAATGGCGGACAACAAGCAACTTTCAAAAAGTATCGGCCAACCTACACAGACATTATGGGTTGTCAGCATTTCGAACTTGTTCCCCTGAACGATGATTACCCAGTGATTAATAGTGACCATCAGCCTCTCACTATCATCGGTGTAATGATCGAACACCGTATCTACCGCAGAAAACGTTAACCCTTCATTCCCAACCTAAACCGACTATTAAGTCGGTTTTTTTTCGCATCTATAAAATTAAATCAACAGAAATTACAGTCACATATGTAAAACACACCAATTAATACAGTTTTGTCTGTTGACGAAAATACAGTTTTATCTGTACATTTACCTCATCCAAACAATGCACATAAATGCGCAGATGGTCCAAAACTCCGCTGGCCGGCGATAAGGCACGAGGATGAGATGAAAACTAACCACGCAGTACCACACAACGGTCGTGCAGTAGTCATGCGCAACAGTCGCACCGGCGCAGCATGGCAGGTTTCCTACGACCACCGCGACGGCACCTACTGGCACGAGCCGCAGGGCAATCTGCGCCACATTCGCCGCCCTTATGCCTCACGCACCATCGAACCAAATCTTGTGCCTGCGGGGACTCACTGATGGGAGCCCTGTACGCATTAGTGCTGACCATCACCATGACGAACGGTGATTACCAGGACGCTGTTGTCGGTATTTTCGACAACCAGCAGCAATGTGAAGCAGCAGTGAGTGAGCAAATGGGCGTCACTAACTGCTATCCAGTCGAAGGCATCATTCACGCTGACGAAACGCCAGCGGGTTATGACGCGAAATTTTGAGGGATAAGGGATGTGCAACTGCATTAATGAGGTCGGTGCTCAGATCGAAGCGCGACTGAAAGAGAAGGTTCCGGAAGGTGCTGAAGTAAGCGAAAGCACTTTTGATACCGGTTGGGATAATCAGGTTCTTTCTCTTTCCGAAGGCAAACTGTTTGTGATGCTGAAATACAAACTGGCGTACCGGGCCAAAAAGAAAAACGGCGAAATGGCTAAAAACCTGAACCGCCTGGAAACCAACGTAAAAATGAGTTTCTGCCCGTTCTGCGGCGAATCGCAGGGCTGACACCACCAGCATAACCGAATTTAACCGAATGGTCGGCTATTAAAGCGACAGGATTGTTACACCCAAAATTTAAGGATCAGCAATGTTCGACTTAATTAAGTACCTCGTTAAAAACGATATTCAGCACACTGTTTCCGATAACGGGAATATTACCGTCACCCACAATCTAGATCTGGAAGATGTTAGCGGCGTCGACGCCTTGCCGGACAATCTGACCGTGGGCGGCTCGCTCTACCTGCGCCCGGAGAAGATCACGAACGTTTCTTATCGTGAGAACTGCGGTTACTCCAGACGCACCATCTTCGCTGTGTGGACCGGCAAAGAGTTTCGGATCGCTGCGGGTTGTTTCTTCGGTTCCATTGACCAGTTCGAACAGGCTGTAGACGACAAATATAGCGGCAGTGCAGCCGAAGCATACAAAAAGGCCGGGCGTGATTGTGTGGCTGAACTAACTGAAAAGCTCAACCCGAAAGACTGACCTGATCCCGGCAGCCTCCACGGTGCCGGGTTTCCAGAACAGGAGAAGAAGCAATGCGGACCGAAAACCAACAGCAGGCAATGAACCTTATCGCGCTTCTGTGCCTGATGTACCACTTATCGCCAGCTGACCTTGAGGCCATCGCCCACCAGCTCGCTCACTTCGATGCAGTTTGTGATTACAGAACACAGGGGATTAACAATGCTGCGTGTCATTGATACCGAAACGACAGGGCTGGAAGGCGGCCCGGAAACCGTGGTGGAAATTGCCAGCGTCGATATCGTCGACGGGGTGATCTGCAACCCAATGAGTGACCTTGTAAAGCCTGGCGTGCCGATCGGTTTTGAGGCCATGGCAATTCACCATATCACCGAAGACATGGTGGAAGGCGCGCCGCTGCTCAGTGAAGTAATTGGCCGCTATCTGGGGGCTGATGCCTACGTCGCCCACAACGCGAAGTTCGACAAATCCAAACTGCCGCAAATTGATGCGCCGTGGATCTGCACCGCCAAGCTGGCGCGTTCGCTCCTGCCGGAGCACAAGAGCCACAGCAACCAGTACCTGCGTTACAGCCTCGGGCTGAAACCGGAAGTACCTGAAGGGCTTTACGCTCACCGCGCGCTGTATGACTGCTACGTCACCGCCGAATTGTTGCTCTACATGGGTCGCCTGGCGAAATGGACGATGGGCGAAATGCGCGCTATCTCCAACAACCCTTCCCTGCTTAATGCGCTCCGCTTCGGTAAGCACAAAGGCGTCGCGTTCTCCGAGCTGGCAAAGACAGAACCGGGTTACCTGCGCTGGCTCGTCGCCAACAGTGATGATGAAGATGTGCTGTTTACGGCCAACTACTGGCTGAACGGGGGTAAATGATGGGTACTCCAGTGCTGATCCTCGGTGACTCTGGCGCGGGCAAGTCCTATAGCCTGCGCAACTTCAATCCGGACGATGTGATGCTGCTCCAGTGCATCCCCAAGATGCTGCCATTCAAGTCTGCGGGCTGGAAACTTCACGGCAAGCTGCTGCCAGACGGAAGCAAACAGCGCGGTAACGTTATTCGCTCTGACGAATGGGAAATAGTACTGGATACCATCAACCGCATGGTGCTTTCAAAGACCCGCCGCGTTCTGATTATCGACGATTTCCAGGTGGTCATGCAGCACGAAAACATGAACCGCGCGTACCAGACCGGCTATGCCAAGTTCACCGAAATGGCAGATCACATCTGGCGAATCATCATGGCGGCCACCGAGCTTCCGGACGACTTCCGCGTTTATTTTCTGGCTCACACCGAAGAGACCGAGGGGAAGATCCGCATGAAAACCACCGGGAAGATGCTCAACGAAAAGCTGACGCCGGAGGGCTATTTCTCCATCGTGCTGCGCGCCATCAAGAAGGACGGCAAACACGTTTTTCTTATCAAAGGCGATGACAACGACACCGCCAAAGCGCCGCCTGACCTGTTTCCTGACCAGACGGAAATGGATAACGACCTCCACGCCGTAGACGTGGCTATCACCGAATTTATGACCGAATTGTAACTTTGAGGATTTAACGATGAACCAACCAATGACTTTTATGTGGAACAACGAAACGGCTGAGATGGCGAAGAAAGCTGGCGCAACAGGCGGGATTAGCGAAACCGGCGCTTACGAGGGCGAAATCGTTTCTGCGGTGTACACATTCGGGAAAGATGGCAGCCAGTCCCAGGCGCTCGAACTGAGCCTAGATTCGAACGGGCTTAAGGCGAATTTCCTGCGCATTAACTTCCTCGGCAAAGACGGCCAGCAGACTTTCGGCATGGGGCTGGTATCAGCTCTGATGTGGGTCGCCCAGGTCAAACAGGCGCAACCGCAGCAGGTACAGGGTCAAAACGGCCTCGAATGGCACTGCCCGGCGCTGGTTGGCAAAAAGGTGGGCCTGTTCCTCCAGAAGGTGCTGTACACCAAAAACGACGGCGGTGACGGCTACAAGTTCGAAGTGCGCCACGTTTTCCAGCCGGGAACACGTAAGACCTACGCCGAGCACGCTGAGAATGCCCCAGCAGAAGCGATCGCCGCGCTTGAACTGTCGATGAAGGATAAGGACGAACGTATGCACGGCGGCGCGCAGTTCTCTGGTCCGCGCAATGCCCAACATGGAGGCAACCCTTATGCAAATCAGACTGGTGGCGCACCACAATCGCGTTTGCAGCAGAGCAGCGGTCAGCAAGTTCCTGAATTTGATGATGACATTCCCTTTTGACGGTGTGTGACATGACACACGCACAGGACGAAATCAGGGTTGGCGCGGTGCGCCTGCCCTGGCTCAAAGAGAAAAACGGATGGTTGCTGCCGTGGGGTGAAGTCGTTACCAACCCACTGAAGGCGCAACGACTGGCCGAAGAACTTAACGAAAAGCAGGTGGCAGCATGAGATACGGATCTGTTTGCAGTGGGATTGAAGCCGCCAGCGTCGCATGGGAGTCGCAGGGATGGCAACCAGCATGGTTTGCTGAGATTGAAGCGTTTCCGTCTGCTGTCCTGGCTCATCACTGGCCGCAGGTGGCGAACCTCGGCGACATGACAAAAATCGCCGCTGCGGTGCGCGCTGGTGATGTTGCGGCACCAGATGTGCTGGTGGGCGGCACGCCGTGTCAGGCTTTCAGTATTGCTGGCCTGCGCAATGGTCTGGACGACGAGCGCGGACAGTTAACCCTTTCTTACGTGGAATTAGCGAATGCAATCGACGACAAACGCCGCGAGCGCGGAGAAGATGAAGCGATCATCGTCTGGGAAAACGTCCCGGGCGTCCTCAGCAGCAAAGACAACGCCTTTGGTTGCTTTTTGGCAGGACTTGCCGGAGAAAGCAGCGAGTTGCAGCCAGCAGGGGGAAAATGGACGCACGCAGGTTGTGTGTCTGGACCACAAAGGATTATCGCCTGGCGCGTCCTTGATGCTCAATTTTTCGGAGTGGCCCAACGCCGCCGCCGTGTGTTCGTTGTCGCAAGTTCTAGAAAAGACTTCGATCCCACAGCGGTACTTTTTGAGCTCAACAGCGTGCGCCGGGATACTCCGCCGCGCCGAGAAACGCAACCGGAAATTGCCAGCTATGCTGGAAAACGCTCTGATGGCGGTAGTCACTGGGACAACCCAGCAAATCCACACCCAACCCTGAACCAGTCCAACAATATTGGTGGTATTGGCGCCAGCAATCAGGAAATTTTCAGCCAGCGCGGATCTGGACTTGTATCAGACGCTTATTCCGATATTTCCCGCACATTGTTGGCGAAAGAAAACGACAGCACCGCAGAAGATTTGGACACCTACGTTTTGGCGTATGGCGGAGGCAATACTGGCGGAAGTATCGACGTAGCAACCGCATGCACCGCCCACGGTGTGAGAATGGACTTTGACACAGAGACCTTCGCTGTCCATGGCACGCAAGATCCTGACACTAATCACGAGTTGGCTCATACGTTGGGACGTAATCATGGTCAGGAAAACGCCGTGTGTTATGGGTTTAAACCCGGTCAGGGCAGTAAAGCCGGTGGCATTGGTTGGGCTGAAGAACAAGCCCCTACGCTGACTTCAGCACAATCAGGCACCAATCTGGCCCCAGCCATTGCTTTCGCGGAGAACAGTCGTGGTGAGATTCGTTTGCAGGGCGGCGACGGGCAAATAGTCGGCCCTCTATCCACTGGCGGAGGTAAACCAGGACAAGGCTTCCCGGCAATAGCTTTCAGCTACAAAGACCATGGCGCTGATGCGACCGTGGATATGTCACCAACGCTGAGAGCCGGTAATCACGATACCAGCCATGCAAACAGCGGTCAGCCGCCCGCTATTTGCATCCAGCACGCGTCTATTGGTCGCCACGATGCTGCTGGCCCTCAAGGTAAAGGCTATCAGGAAGACGTGGCCTTTACGCAGGATTCGCGTGCATCTGCTGACGTCGTTCAGTTTGGCATGCAGGTTCGCCGCCTAACGCCCGTTGAATGCGAGCGACTCCAGGGTTTTCCCGATAACCACACTCTGATTTCGTGGCGCGGAAAAGCTGTGGCTGATTGCCCGGACGGGCCACGCTATAAAGCGATCGGCAACAGCATGGCCGTCCCGGTAATGCGCTGGATTGGTGAACGTATCGCGGCAGCACTGCCCATAGCAGAACCTACGCCGCGCAGCTGGCAGCGACCGTTCCTAAAATGGGCTGGCGGTAAATATTCGCTGCTGCCGGAACTGGATCGCCTGATCCCCGCTGGTAAGCGCCTCATTGAGCCTTTTGTGGGTGGCGGCTCGGTGTTCCTAAACTCGGACAAGCACGAACGCTTCCTTCTGGCTGACGTCAACGCTGACCTGATTAACCTGTATCAGATGCTGGCTGTGGTCCCCGATTCGGTGATCTATGAGGCAATGAAGGCATTCAGACATCTGAATGATGCCGACAACTACACGGAAATTCGTGAAGCATTCAACGCGCAGCGGCTGGATGCGGTCGAGCGTGCAGCAGCATTCCTTTACCTCAACCGGCACTGCTTCAACGGCCTGATCCGTTATAACCTGGACGGTTTTTTTAACGTCGGCTTTGGGAAATATAAAGCGCCATATTTCCCGGAAGAAGAGATCAAGGCATTTAAGCGGAAGGCTCACGCATGCGTATTCATGAATGCAGGCTTCGGGCGTACGCTCGCGCTGGCAGGTGATGGGGACGTCGTTTACTGCGATCCGCCTTATGAACCGCTGCCCGGCACCGCTGGTTTCACTAACTACGCGGCTGGTGGGTTCTCATGGGATAGCCAGGTAGAGCTTGCGGAAAGCTGTGTGGCAGCCCACCAGCGGGGGGCAAAAGTGGTAATCAGCAATTCTACCGCACCGCGAGTAATTGAACTTTACGAACAGCACGGCTTCACGCTGCACCGCGTCAGTGCTCGCCGGGCTATATCCAGCAAAGGCAGCACTCGCGAAACAGCGAGTGATGTAGTAGCGACTTTGGGAGTGAAGTGATGATGAAGCTGATTAATCGCAGTAAGCAATCACCTATTGGTCGCCGCGCTTGCGATGCTGCGCTGGCGGAGCACCACGCTAAATATGGCGATTACGGCAGGCAGAAGCACCAGACAAATTACACCGTCGAGGTGGACGGCATGAAGGTCACCGTCGAAGTCGTCAACCGGGCCACCAGCTATGTCGCCACAGCAATGATCGGCGTTCGCAAACTTCGAAACCTGCCAGCACAGGCACACTGAATAACAATGACGGCCCCGGCTGGGGCCACTGGAGAACATCGATGGACGAAGAAGTATTTACCAGAGATGAGGCCGCCGCCTTCCTTAAAGTGGATAAAGGCACGATTGCCCAGTGGATAAAGTCCGGTCGCCTGGCTGCTACCCGAAAAAATCCACATAAGAAAAAAAGCCCATACCTGATCTGCAAAACAGACTGTATTGCGGCAGTGAAGAACCCGATCCACAATCAACCCGTGAATGCGGTTGATGTGCAGGAGGATAAAGCATGTCAATCAAACAACGTGCCGGTACGTGGCACTGCGACTTCGTTACGCCTGGTGGAAGTCGAATTAGACGGTCTCTTGGGACAACGGACAAAAGGCAAGCGCAGGAGCTCTATGATCAGCTGAAAGCTGAAGCATGGCGAGTTGATAAGATGGGGGAGTTTAAGCCGCGAACGTTCGATGAAGCGTGCGTTCGCTGGCTTAACGAAAAGCAGCACAAGAAAAGCCTGGACGATGACAAAAGCCGGATCGGATTCTGGAGGATGCACTTCAAAGGAATGGACCTGTCAGCAATCACGGAAGACAGGATCTTGTCTGCGGTGAGTTCGATGGTTAACCGCAAGCATCGAATGAACTGGGAGGCTAAGCGCGACAGCCTGCTGCGAAGAGGGAAGCCGGTTCCCGAATTTAAGGACAAACCAGCAGCGGCGGCCACCAAGGCGACGCACCTTGCTTTCATCCGGGCGCTGTTACGATGCGCGGCCAACGAATGGCGATGGATAGCCAAAGCGCCGAATATCAAATGCCCGGTGCCGAAAAATAAGCGTATTCGCTGGCTAACCAAAGAGGAAGCGGCGAACCTGATCCGGGAGCTTCCAGAGCATATGAAGCCGGTTGTTATTTTTGCACTGGCGACGGGGCTGCGCAGGTCGAACATCACAGATCTGGAGTGGTCGCAAATTGATATGCAGAGGAAGGTCGCGTGGATTCACCCCGAGGACGCGAAAGCAGGAAGGGCGATTGGGGTCGCCCTGAACGAATCGGCCTGTAAGGTGCTGCGGGATCAACTGGGGAAACATAACCGGTGGGTCTTTGTTCACACTGAATCATCCGTTCGCCCGGATGGAACGAGAACAAAGGCGGTGCGCAAAATGCGGTCTGATGCTAACACGGCATGGCGCGCAGCGTTAAGGCGGGCGGGAATAGAAAATTTCCGCTTCCATGACCTGCGGCACACCTGGGCGAGCTGGCTTGTACAGTCCGGCGTGCCACTCAGTGCGCTACAGGAAATGGGCGGGTGGGAAAGTATCGAGATGGTGCAGCGTTATGCACATCTGGCACCGAATCATCTGACGCAGCATGCCATGCAAATCGACTCATTCCTGGCGGGGAATGGCACAAATATGGCACAAGGCGCTTTTGCTGAACTGGTGAATATCGCGTGAACCCGCGTGGTTAGTGGTGCCGATAATAGGAGTCGAACCTACGACCTTCGCATTACGAATGCGCTGCTCTACCAACTGAGCTATATCGGCCCTGAAAAGGACATGTCCACGAATGTGAGCACGGGGTAGAAGGTTAAAACTAACCGGGCGACGCGTCAATGGCCTTGCGAATCAAACGCCTATTTTTGCATCATCCGGATTCAATTACGCACGAATCGTGTCGTCACAGGCATCCTGTACGCGGCAAGGGAACTCTATAACCAGCGGCGAACACGCTGCTCATAGTGTTTCCATTCCAGCCCGAAATGTTTTCGCAGTTGTTCCTCTTCAAAATCAATGTGCAATCTGGCAACCGCCAGCATAAACAGTGGTGCAACCAATATTCCAATCAGGCTACCGACGTAGAGAGCAAAAGCTAACTGGAGTCCACTCATTCCAAGATAGATTGGATTGCGGCTCCAGGCATAACATCCGCCAGTAACAAGCGTGGTCGATTTCTCTGCATGCAGTGGGTTTAGCGTCGTACGTTTCTTCCGCATCTGCCACGCGGTATGCAGTATCATCGCCAAACTGGCGCTAGCCAACAATGCACTTATTACAATAGTCGCCGCGCCAAATGTGAAACGCGGGATCGCCGTCAACGCATCCGCGATGAGGAATAATATTAAGATGAGTGGTGGTGGAAGCCAGACTCTTAATTTTGTCAGGAAATGACGCATGGCTATAGACTAACCTCGGAAGCGGTTTGATTAACGCTGATACCGCTATAAATACCCTGTAAAAGACACATAAACAAACAATGTTTCACTCAGAACAGGCTATCGTCTTCACCAGACAGGCAGGATCTGTAGTACTAACCTCGGCAAAAAAACCGGCATCAGAGGCATCCGCCCCTGATGTTCCCGACAAGTTTACGCTGAAAAAGTTGAATCCGACGCTGATTCAAACAGCCCTACAGACTGCTTGTAAAAACGCATAAAATCATCAAACATCACTGGCGGTAAAAATTGATAACCCTGCAGGTAATCCACATTATTTTTCCGCAACCATTGCTGCTGATAGCCATATTCAACGCCTTCCGCCACCATGCGTAACCCCAGGAGTCCGGAAAGATGAATGATTGACTCGAGCATAGGGATATGTTGCTCAACTTCTTTAATAGCCTTGATGAACGTTTTATCAATTTTGATTACATCCAGGTCTAACTCATTGAGATAGCAGAGATTAGCGTATCCCGTGCCAAAATCATCTAAAGCAAACAGCACCCCTCTGTTTCGCAACGATCGTATCAGCTCTTTGAGAGCTGGAGTGATAGTTAGGGTCTGATTTTCGGTTATTTCAATCATTAATTTTATCGGTAGTCTTTGCGTTATCTCCATAAAGTTAAGGCATTCCCAATAAAAAACAGGATTACTTAAACCTGATGGACTGACATTAAAGGAGACGAATAGCGTTTTATTAATATCCTCGCTTCCGTCGACCAGATTACGCGCGACGGTGGTCATTAAATAGCTCGTTAACTCATTCATTAAGCCACTTTTTTCAGCCAGAGGTATAAACTCACGCTGAGAAATCGCATAATTATGGCCCTGTGGCCACCGAGCTAAAACCTCAACACCACAGACGTCCCCATTGATATTTACGATGGGCTGAAAATAAGGAATGATTTCTTCATTCCTTATTGCCATACTCAGTCGGCCAGAATCTGAAACATCATATGCATCGCCATAAATTACATTCTCACCAGAATGACTGTTTGTCGGGTAGCCTTCATGCAATAAATTATTCCTGGTTAAAAAAATGATAGTTTCATTAAAATGAGAAAATCCCAGACGAGCGGTTATCCGCTCCCGATATCGATAAACTGACTTAGTTGTTAGTGAGTTAGCAATACAAAAGTCGTGCAATTTTTCTTTTGTGAATGATGAATACAACATTTCCTCTTCAAATTCAGTCAAATGAAAATTAAAAATCGTCGAACCTTTAGTGACCTCCACAACCTCATTGGGTGCCATTAAATTGGCTCTTAGCTGAGAAATCAATTGATCAGATAATTCTCGTCCATTAATGAAAGCATACTCCTCGTATCCTCGATTAACAGAACGAGTTTCATTCATCCGAAGAACAATACAGTTGATGTTGATAAACTGCGTGCTATTTCTCTGAAACCATTTCCTGACCAGTAGCAATGGTAACCGGTTATCGATCACCAGCAAACAGGACGGGTATCGTGGAATAACTGACTGTGTACCAGAAATAAATGATCGCGCATCAACCAGTACCAGATTTGGCAGCCACGCTTTTATCCCTGAGAAAAGAAAAATATCATAACTGAGCAGAAAAACCTTTTTCGTATTCATAGTTACCACCAACTTAAATTTATGGCATAGCAGGTCCCTCGTTATATACACGAGAGAATATACAACACCTTCAGCCTCCAGCAATTATAAGGCGGTTCGTGAATTAACTTTATCCATAAGCCATATCACGTAATTTCAGAGTTTATAATCACAATTATCCATATGCGTATTCCCATTAAATGGTAAATCCATTTTAAATATCAAAAAAGGAAAATTCCTAATTTTCATCAGTACAAATCCTTTTACTCATTTTCACTACAAGGCAAAACAAAAAACCACGAATGCAAGAAACGACAAAATATACAACCACAAAAATCAAAATACTAACACATTACCTTGATTTATGCTGCCCGACAAACCATGAGCGTACGTCGCAGATCTCTTATTGCATAGACATTTCCTGCGATACGGATGACCTTATAATAGAAAATATCCTGTTGAGACATAAGCAGTTCGGTAATGTCATCGGGAACATTGTCATTTTTATTTTTGACAATAGCCAAGCGACGAGTCTGCAGATATCCGTCACGGTCTTTGCCAATAAAATTCAGGACAACATTACGATCTACAGCATAGTGCTTACCCTGAATATTAAGGCTCCCTATCTGGGATACCCGCCCTTCGGTAGCGGAAGAAATACGAAAAACCAACAGAACTTCACCTTCAATTTTTACGCCCTGAGTTTGCGCCTCCAGATGCAGGTAATTCTTGGCAGAGCAGGTCAGCGTCTCAGGTTCTTGATGGCGATAAAAAAAGTATGCTGTTATCACCGCAAGAAAGATCGCCCCGCTAATAAAGATAATTTTCGCATTCACGGGCAGCCCCTCCTTTATCCAGCGTACAGTTCCCCAAAAAATTCTCTTTAAGATCATTACCTGCCGATAAATTATTATCATCATAAAAAACAATTGTTTTCTTGCCATCATGACAAGTCGCATTTATTTTTCGCCACATATCAGAAGATAAAAACGCTTTCGTTTTATCAGCATTATTGTCATCGGCAGTATAAAGTTCACAATCACCTATTGCCCTGATATAGATAAAATTCGTGGCACCTGAATTAAGAGCTGGCAATATCAAAACAGAGCTCCCAAGAAAGGCAAACAATAAAATGAACAGAACAATATTTTTGCGTTTCGGTGTTGCGGGTGAGTTCACCGTTTCTGTTACCGAACGAACAGGTACATCTCCACTGAAAGATGACTGTTCATCATTGACCGAAGCATGGAACAAAAATCCCTGCCGGGGCAATGTTTCAATGGGATTATCGGCCCCCAACTCACTAAATGCTTTTCGCAATATACTGATACTTTTATTAAGGCTATGACCCGATGGGGCCATGCCATGCTTTTTCCATACTTCTTCAATGATAAACTCACGATGGAGTTGTTGATTTTTATGGACAATGAATAGCTCAAGTAGTCTCGCTGTAGATGCCGAAAGGATTATTGTAGTATCGCGATGTTTCAGGCTTTTTCTGGTGGAATCGTACTCAGCCTGATCATTAATTATACTTTTCATACTACCTGACTCTTGAATACCGTGACATGGAGTACAAATGACCAAAGTTTCATCTGTGCTGAGCTGAATACTGCATTGTATAAAGATAGTTACAGTATAGGTTCGATATCTAACCATGACATATCGGATCAGACTCAATGCTTACTATTGATTGAGTTTGAAGCACCCCTGACCTACTGGGATGTATTTCTGCAACGCTACGATAAACTTTCGGTTTTTTGTTTTGAGCTCACTACTACGCCAGGTTTCACCCGGCAACACATAACGCATGGTGGCTTCATCATCGGTTGAATTGCACCCTTGGTGTACGATGATTTTAAAAAAAGTATTCCCAGTGTTTTTCAGTGTTCCGTTAGCCTCATCAATGGTGTAGGCCAGATTTATGTTTCTCGGGCGAACAACCAATATGGTGTCCATAGCGATCACCGGGAGAGCCTGCCCGCCTTTCCCTTGATTACGTTCGGTAAACAGCGTGATCGGCATTTCACGAAACAGAATTCGGTAATAGCGTTCTTTATCATCCTGCGGCCCGCGGTAGAAAATCTTAAAAAACTCACTCGCCTGCGGAGCCAGTGAAAAATTCAGCGGAGTAAACAGAAGTTCGCCTTCAGCAATAGCACTTCTGTTTTCACCTCCCGGTCCCGGCTTATCAATTTTTACTGCGCCGATACTGTATAAATTCTGTTTCTGGCTATCGTTATAGATTCGTTTACTGATAAATGCTTTATCCGATGGCATCTCATAAATGGTCGACTCCAGGTAGACTGCCTGTGTAGAGAATGCTGTCAGACCGGAAAGTAGAATAAATACCCATCTAAGCGCCAGACGACGGCGGTTCATGGCGTCACTCCCACCCAATTCGCCGTGACTTTTATCTCTCCACTGGCGCTGACGACACCTTCCCAGTCAGCGCCGGAAACGGTTAACATCGAACGTGAATCATTCATTGGGAAAAGCAATTTCAAATCAGTAGCATAATAGCTTCCATCGTCATTGTTATTTGCGTCCCAGGGCGTCTGTTGCCACTGCGCATCTCTCATACTGACTGCCGCTTCACTGCAGCTATTTCGTTTTTGCACCACGCCCCCCGACTGACTGTTGTACTGCAGAAAAGCGGGAATGGGGACGGACAGCCCGCCTTGCGCAGACGTAAACAGACAGTAAGGGACACTGTTTATCGTCGTACTTTCCCCAATAACTTGCGCGGTAATACTGTCTGCTTGACGGGGACCTGAGACGGTTACGGTGTACTCCATTTCTATAGGAGCGGCATCGCCAATCGTGCCACTACCGCTCGCAGAAGCTGTGTTGTCCGAAGAGACGATACTGATCCCATACTCCTTCGGCACAATATTGAGCTGTAGCGAAGGGGTAAACTGGTAGTGTCCTGACTCTGGTGTTAAGCCATTATAAAAGCCGAAGGTAAAGGGCTGACTGTTAGTAATGCTGATCCCTGAATCGACAAGATTCTTCAAAAATGCTTTTGACAGAAAAATATAAATGTATTCTCCGGAGGTCGTAAAAACGTTGTAATAAGCAGTTGAAGTACCATAGTTATACCAGTTTGAACCATTCCCGGAGTATCTCACGGTGGCCGCTCCGGGCGTAAAACCAAGCATCGCCGTATCGACAAAAGCGCGAAACGTCAAGGAGGCGGTCAGATTGGCCGTTTGTTGCAGGTTATAACTCACCATTTTGCAAATCACACCGTCAGTACCGCCTACCACGCCAAGTTCGCAATAACCAGAGTCTTTGGTGATGCTCGGCGTACCGTCGCTGGCAACCCAAAGCTCCTGAAATGCGTTAGTCGAGACAAGTGACAGATGACCGCGTTTAGTTAACGTGTAATTGACGTAATTCCATGATCCTGTCGATTGGTCTTTGCACCGTTGCCCGGAAGAATAATCATAATTTACAGAAGTATAACAGCGGTTGAACACGTAGGTTTCGCTGCTACCGGTAGGCACATTGCGAAAGTACTCATAAGCAGTATCGGTCAGGGAAGCGAATCCGTAGGCGCCACCAATAACGCCTGCGACAGAGCCGACCTGCGCATGATAAAAACCGTTTTTGTCAGTGCCCAATCCGGCAATAAACCCGGTTGATGGGCATTGGGTGCCACTATAACAACGGATTCCCCGGAAAGGCCCGTTAATCGGGGAGTTATCAATCCACATGTCCTGATAATAATTTCCAGGCGCAGTCCAGCCGACAAAACCTAAATACCCGAGACTCACCTGAGAGGTACCGTATTTTATCCACGTGTTTGACCCGCTGAAACGCGGATCAAGTGCCGATGGGGTAATAAAGTATTCACTATCAATGGCATTTTCGATAAACAAATAGTTATTGCTGACTGAGCCGGAAGAGATTGCATTCAACGCCAAAGCAGGCACAGGTGAAAAACTCCCTACGGCACAGATTACAGTAGCTAATTTAATTAATACTTTCATTTTATTACCTCTGCGCCATCGTGGTTTGCGTTGCACATTTCACATCGCCAACCCACGCTGCGCCGCGTGCTTTTTCCAAATCAAGATCGGCTTCGCATATGCTGCCATTGGCTGAAATTAACGTGATGACCGGATACTTTTTATCGATATCGATAGCAAACTCACCCTTTTCATCCGTACGCGTTTTACCGATGTGGTTATGGATATCGGTATTTGCAGCCAATTGTCCATCGGGATAACGAATGCGCCCGAATACAGTGACCATGCTTTTCACTTCAGGATTGATAACACCCACGTTACCCGGATATAGCGTCAGCTCCTGTTTGCGTCCTGAAACAATATCGAAGCTGTCCTCAGAGTTTTTATCATTGAGGATTTCCAGCTTGTACTGAGCATAGGGCGGCAGTGCAATGAAATTTGATTTACCGCTGAGAAGATAATTGCGGTTATTAATCTTCGCAGCTAGTTTCCCTTCACCGGTCAAATCTGTTTTCACAATGATGCCGGACCGCTGCCGCTCTTTACTCAGGCCGAAATCTTTACCTGCCCACGCCAGAGAACCTTGAGAAGAGAAGTTCATATTGGTGGAGTTGTCAGCAGAACGCGTTACCGATACGGTGCCGGCGTTATATTTCGTGTCATAACTCAAATTGCCGTTTACCGAATAATTATTGTCGTAATATTGTTCGCCACTCAGACGCGTTGATGCCGACAATCCGACCGATTTAATCGGGCCCTCAGCATACTGCTTACGCGCGCTGAGATTACCCTGAGTACTGCCATAACGATCCCGGGAGACGCCCATGCTCAACCAGGTCGCCAACGGCAACGATAAATCCAGACTGACATAACGTTCCTGTCGCCCATCGTCATTCCGATTGTTGTAGTAATAACGCTGAATACCTGCACGCAACCCAACCGTGGCATACCTGCCTGAATAAAGGGTCGTGCTGTAGTCCAGATTACGATATTTATTTCCCGAGTAGCGATTCTCCGTCTGACTCACGGTGAGCGAGCCGCCATGAGGAATAAACTTTCCGAGGTTAAGAGTCCCGCCAATGGAATAATTATCACGCTCCTGTAAAGGCAGACGATCGCCAATTTTACTGTCTTCACGAGATGCCCATAGGGAACCGTATCCCTCAGGGACATTAAGGTTGATGTTACTGATATTTCGCCATGACGAATCGTTCGCCACTAGCGTCTGATTGCCAATACTTACGTATTCATTCACATTGAGCGTGACATCCGTTTCATTAACCGCATTGTTGTCAAAACCGTAGAGCGTGGATTTCAGGCCCAGCCCCGATAATATCGCCAGCGTCACCGATGCGGCCCCCCCGGCAATCCAGGTCTGCTCGTTGCCCAAATCTTGATAATGATTTCGCTTGTAACTCACACGGTCATAATCCAGTGAGCCACCAAACAGTTGCCACGAAAGCTGATCAATCCCGACGGCTTGTTGGCGGGCAAAGATTTTATTAACCCTGCTAATACGACTATTAATTGTCCGGCCATTGACCACGATATCTACCGTGACGTCATAAACACCATACGGAAAGCGACTGGTATCAATTTCATAGCTGCCCATATTAAAGTTCTGCACGCTGAGCAAACGCCCATCACGGAAGACATGAACCTCGCCAGCGGCTGGCAAAAATACGGTAATCGGCGTGAGTGAAAGCGCGGTATTCTCAACAACCGTACTTCCTTTGTTTCCGTAGCTCACACCGTAAATTTTCCCACCATTCAACGCATTCAAACTAGCAATAGACTGCACGTTCCAGGTGTCGAGCATCCCGAGCGCCAGTCGATACCCGTCATAATCACGCTCATACATCGCACGATAGAGTTTACTGGTGCCGTTGCTGTCGCCGATGCCGTAAAACGAACCGTTAATATTGATATGGTGCTCACGCAGCGATGTTGTATTGTCCACCGTCAGATAGCTGCGGGTACTGCTGCCATTATGATAATCGTTGTAGTAGGTACCAAAGTTATAATTCAGGACGTTAGAGAGAGACTCCACGCTGGAAGGTCCAAGCAGGCTACTGCGTGCGACAATCGCTTCAGTTAACGCATCTTTGCTGACTATCATCTCCAGGTGAAATGAAGAGACGTTGAGTTGCAGGCGTGCATTGTCCGATAGCTCGATATTGGTGTTATCGTGAAATTTCACATCACGAATTTTTTCTACCAACGCACGAGTTTTTCCAGATAACACGGCATTATTAGGCAATTCAGCAAGAGTCAGGGCTTTAACTGTAATATTGCCATCAACAAGCGAAATCATCGCATCGGCAATTTTTTGCTGACTTTTCTCGTCAGTCTCGTTGTAACGAATATATACCGGCACCGTCATTCCCTGCTCCAGTGAACGGGCGAAAGCGCTGGGAATAACGTAATTACCCACTTTTACTGGGGCTGCATGTGAAGTTCCTGGTGTCAGCGCAAGAAAAAGACAAATGCTACCGCCGACAATATATTTTGTTGTCATATGCATCCTTACAATCCGGTATTTTTATTTATCCCGTACAGATGGCTGCTATTGACCATCACTTCACTGTAATAAACTGCTTACCGTGCCAGATACCAATGCGTGAGCGGCTATTACTAATGTCGGTGAACTGCAGTTTTATTTTTGTACCTGGCATAATGTAATAGCGTTCGCGACAACCTCGTCCCTGATCGCGAGCCTTATCCTTACAGGCACCATAGGCGATCACACGAAACGAAACATTGCCAGTATTGGTAATAACATCGCCATTTCGGCTATATTCAAAACGTTCTTTTCGCGGCGCGACCACCAGAATAGTGCCAATTTCTGCCGACGCTGTTGCTACCGCCATTTTATTCGCCCGGGTTTCCGCGCTCTCGGTGACCGGCTCATCTATCCATTGCAGACGATAATAACGTTCGAGATCATCTGCTGGTCCTTTATAAAAGAAGCGGAAAACATCCTTTGCTTGACCAGGAAGAATAAGATTGGCAGGTGTAGAAAGTAACTCTCCGGAATTGACAGGCTTTATTTCGACTCCCCCCGCCAAAGGTGATGACAATTGTTTTACCGAAACACTGACATAACGCGCCGCATCAGTTGTATTAGTAATTTCTTTCGATAATGAACTCTCAGCAGAAGTCATTATCGATGTGATTTCACCCACATTAATTGCCCATCCGGGAAAAGATGCTACTAACCCTACCAACATCACTGCCGGTAAATATTTTTTCATGACGCCATTCCTGATAAATTCGGGAGAAAAAACTCTCCCGAATTTTTATTACTTAGGCAGACGGAGTCGTCCAGGTTGCATTAAACTGTACTTTTACATCGCCAGTCCAATAGCCGTCTGGCAGAGCAGAGTAATCCGTTACTGCCTGGCTACCATCAGAAGTCGCTGACGCGATGGTGAATTTGAAGTTGGATTGATCGCTGACACGAGCAGCACCGTTATAAGCGCCATCAGCCATCAGGCTTTCAAGACCAGAAGTCGAGCTGGAGTTAACCAGGACAGTATCTGATGAGTTAGTCAGCGCGGTGCCATTCCATGCCACCCCTACGTTCAGGGTAGACGCATCGCCACTGGCGTTGGTCAGCGTGTTACTAATGATCTGAGCAGTCAGCTCAAAATCAGTTGCCGTTTCCTGACCCTGAATAGTCACATCAAAAGCACCGTCCTGAGAGTTGAAGGCTTTCAGTCCTTCAGCATACTGGAAAGTCAAAGAGTTCAGCGGGGTGACAACCAACATACTGGTGGTATCTTTTGTTGCCGTCGCGTCCCACGAGGCAGTTGCAGAAGCAGTAACGTCTGCCATTGCATTTGCTGCAACAAATACAGAAGCCAGAGAGGTTACTAATAATAATTTTTTCATTTTTATCTTCTCCTAAGAACAAACTCACCACCGAGTCTTATTTTTAAGTCACTCCAGCGGTTCCATTAGTTGCGAGCCAGAATTGCCGCGCCAAAAAATTATCATTTGAATTAAGTAACATCTCAACAAACCCTGAAACGCAAAAAATACAAAAAACTAAGAATTTTCCCACAAAAAAATTTATCTAAGAAGTCTCCTAAGACAGAATTACTTGAAATGCGCCTTGTTTCAGAATTATCACCCGCACAAATAAGCAATACCAAACAATTCATCTTTTTTATGTTTTTGATAAATATCAAAAAGATCATACAAATACCACCTAAGCAAAATCCTTACAAAACATAAAGATAATTAACGCCTCCATATTTTCTCTATAATGCTTATTATTTGTTGCAATTATGCTAATTCTTTAACTTCACAAGAAAATTCTCATGAAATATTCATATGAGGGGGAATATTCTTATAAAATAATCGCTAAGCTGGAGGATTAGTATTCGAATTGATAATTATTTCACATAAATAAAACCAGGAATTTTCCATATAAAAAGAATATTCCTGGAATATCAAGAGTTATATAACGCTCAACAGGAGAGATTTAGCTGAAACCTTTTAATCCCAAATAACTATTAAGTGTTACCGTTCGTACCCGATGTAGGGTAATCAAATTTTGTTGTTCGAGGGATTTAAATGACCGGCTAACGGTTTCAATTTTAAGGTCGAGATAACTGGCAATTTCCTCCCGGGAGAATGGCAAGTGAAGCGTCGTTTCTGGCCTGCCAATACGTAAATGCATCTCGTAAAACTCCACCAGAAAAGCAGCGATCCTGGCCTCAGCATGTTTATTCGCATAGCGCCGCAGTTTTTCAACAATGAATCCATTGTCCCTGCAGAGAAACTTGATGACTGCGGCAGCAACCGACGGATCCTTTTCTGCTACTTTGAACAACCGCGCAATATCGATATGACATACCTCCGCAGCCGTTGCCGCCTTAATCGTTGTCAGGTACTTCCCCCCTTCGACAGCATCCAGCGCCATGATATCTCCCGGAACATAAAAGCGACTGATAAAATCGTTATCACCGCATTCCACGCTGGACTTGCAGTATCCCTCGTGAATAACAAAAAGCATGTTTGCGGCTTCATCCTGCCGGGCGAGTATCTCCCCAGCTTTAAACCTTCTTCTTTTGTCTATTAATCGGTGTTGATTATCACGATCAATTGCCGCTCCCTTTGGACACAGCGAACAATGGCGGGGGGGAAACGGGTTGCCGAGCGGCACTACAGGAATGCGATGTTTGTGAATATCCGATTTCACGCAACAACTCCTCATAAAAATGAGACTGATTCTAATAGATCGGGCCATGGGAACAATACGTGAACTTAAGACCAGGAAAATTCATGCTGGCAGGGAAAATTCTGTGATACATCGCCTTTCTGGCACAGGGACGCATGGGTCAAAACCAGACTGATGATGTTAAAACGCAGGATAGAAAAATGTGGCAGTGGAGTGAAGGTTAGAATTAACAGGGCGATGCCTTAATAGCCTTGAAAATCAGAGTGCTATTATGGAATCGCCCGTTTTCAATTACGCACGGATCGTGTCGTCGCCGAAGCCAACCCATTTGTATGTAGTCAGTGCTTCCAGCCCCATTGGACCACGCGCGTGCAGTTTTTGCGTACTTACCGCCACTTCCGCACCCAGTCCAAACTGGCCGCCATCGGTAAAACGCGTAGAAGCGTTAACGTACACAGCGGAAGAATCGACTTCATTCACAAAACGATCGGCGTTGCGTAGCGTACGCGTCAGGATCGCATCGGAATGCTGGGTACCATGCTCGCGGATGTGGGCGATGGCATCATCCAGACTGGTGACGATTTTCACGTTCAAATCCAGCGACAGAAACTCGTCGTCATACTCTTCAGCTTTCACCGCAACCACATTAGCAGGTCCTGCCTTCAATGTAGCCAGCGCCATTTCGTCTCCGTGCAGAGTTACGCCGCTTTGTGCCATCTGCTGGCTCAATGCTGGCAGAAAACGCGCGGCGATATCCTGATGCACCAGCAGAGTTTCTACGGTGTTGCAGGTACTCGGACGCTGGGTTTTGGCATTGACGATAATCTTCAGGGCCGGGGCGATCTCCGCGGTATCATCAACATAGATATGACATACGCCAATGCCGCCGGTGATGACCGGGATAGTCGACTGCTCACGACACAGCTTGTGCAGGCCCGCGCCACCGCGAGGGATCAGCATATCGATGTACTTATCCATCCGTAGCATCTCAGCGACCAGTGCGCGGTCCGGGTTATCAATCGACTGTACGGCAGCCGCGGGTAAACCGCAGGCTTCCAGCGCCTTTTGGATAACCGCCACGGTGGCGGCGTTCGTCCGGTAGGTCTCTTTCCCACCGCGCAGGATCGCGGCATTGCCGGTTTTCAGGCACAGGGAGGCAACGTCAACGGTGACGTTTGGGCGCGCTTCATAAATTACGCCAATCACGCCCAGCGGGACGCGACGACGCTCCAGACGCAGACCGCTGTCCAGAAGCCCACCGTCAATCACCTGCCCGACCGGGTCGGCGAGATTACACACCTGGCGTACATCGTCAGCAATCGCTTTCAGACGCGCTGGCGTCAGAGCCAGGCGGTCGAGCATCGCATCGCTCAGGCCGTTGGCTCGCGCCTGCTCAACATCTTGTACGTTCGCGCTGAGGATGCTTTCGGTTTGCGCTTCCAGCTCATCAGCAATGGTTTCCAGTACGCGATTTTTTTCGCGACTGGAGAGCAGCGCCAGCTTATATGACGCGGCTTTGGCAGCAATGCCCATTTTTTCCAGCATATGCCTGTTCCTTAACGGGTGATCATGTCGTCACGATGGACAGCAACCGGGCCGTATTCGTAGCCCAGGATGGTGTCGATCTGTTGTGAGTGATGTCCGGCAATACGGCGCAGCGCATCGCTGTTATAGCGGGTGACGCCGTGGGCAATATCGCGCCCTTCGAGATTGCAGATGCGGATCACTTCACCACGAGAGAAGTTGCCTGTCACGCTTTTAATGCCTTTTGGCAGTAATGAGCTGCCGCGTTCCAGAATCGCTGCGGTAGCGCCCTCATCAACGGTAATTTCTCCGGCAGGCGGCGCGCCGAAGATCCAGCGTTTACGGTTCTCCAGTGGAGATGCCTGAGCATGAAAACGCGTCCCAACGGAAACGCCTTCCATCACGTCGCCAATCACGCCCGGTTTGCTGCCTGCGGCAATTATGGTATCGATCCCGGCGCGGCACGCGACATCGGCGGCCTGCAGTTTTGTTCCCATCCCGCCGGTTCCCAGACCCGAGACGCTGTCTCCGGCAATGGCGCGCAGCGCATCATCAATACCGTGCACGTCTTTGATCAGCTCCGCCTGCGGATTGGTGCGCGGATCGGCGGTGAACAGCCCCTGCTGATCGGTCAACAGCAACAGCTTATCGGCTCCAGCCAGAATTGCCGCCAGCGCTGAGAGGTTGTCGTTATCACCCACTTTAATCTCGGCGGTCGCTACGGCGTCATTCTCATTAATGACAGGAACGATGTTGTTATCCAGCAGCGCGCGCAGGGTATCACGGGCATTGAGGAAGCGCTCTCTGTCTTCCATATCCGCACGCGTCAGCAGCATCTGCCCGATATGAATACCGTAAATCGAGAAAAGCTGTTCCCATAGTTGAATCAGTCGGCTCTGCCCTACCGCTGCCAACAGCTGTTTCGAGGCTATCGTTGCCGGGAGTTCAGGGTAACCAAGATGCTCACGTCCGGCGGCAATCGCGCCTGAGGTAACAATAACAATACGATGCCCTGCGGCATGGAGCTGCGCGCACTGGCGAACCAGTTCTACGATGTGGGCGCGGTTCAGGCGGCGGGATCCGCCCGTTAACACACTGGTGCCAAGTTTTACCACCAGCGTCTGGCTGTCACTCATGATTCTCTGCCATTCAAAATTGGGGAAAATGATATCAAACGAACGTTTTAGCAGGACTGGCCCCGGTTGCCAACAACCAGCGCACAAAGCATGAAATTTTATTGCGCAGGATCAGCAAGCGTAGCGGCAGATTTTGACGCATTTATTACAGAAACAAAAAAACATCCTTTTTTAAAAATATTCTTACTTTGTCATAAAACGTTCATTGCCAGACGTTAAAAACCCTCCTGTCTTTTAACGGGGGATCACACCCAGTGAATATTAGCGCGTACTTTTAATCAGGAATGAAAATGAAAAAGAGCACTCTGGCATTAGTGGTGATGGGAATTGTTGCGTCGGCATCCGTACAGGCAGCGGAAGTGTATAACAAGAACGGTAATAAACTGGACTTATACGGCAAAGTAAAAGCCATGCATTACATGACGGATTATGACAGCAAAGATGGTGACCAAAGCTATATCCGTTTAGGTTTTAAAGGCGAAACGCAAATTAACGATCAACTGACCGGTTATGGTCGTTGGGAGGCTGAATTCGCCGGCAATAAAGCTGAAAGCGATTCTAACCAACAAAAAACACGTCTGGCCTTCGCCGGTGTGAAATTAAAAGATTTTGGCTCGTTTGATTATGGTCGTAACCTGGGTGCGCTGTATGACGTGGAAGCATGGACCGATATGTTCCCGGAATTCGGCGGCGACTCCTCCGCACAGACCGATAACTTTATGACCAAACGTGCCAGCGGCCTGGCAACTTACCGTAACACCGACTTCTTCGGCGTCGTGGATGGCCTGGATCTGACCCTGCAATATCAGGGTAAAAACCAGGACCGCGATGTGAAAAAACAGAATGGCGACGGTTTTGGTACTTCCGTTACCTATGACTTTGGCGGCAGCGATTTTGCGGTGAGCGGCGCTTATACCAACTCCGATCGTACTAACCAGCAGAATCTGCAAACTCGCGGTACAGGCGATAAAGCAGAAGCCTGGGCAACTGGCTTAAAATATGATGCTAACGATATTTATATTGCAACGTTCTATTCTGAAACGCGCAATATGACGCCAATTTCCGGTGGCTTTGCTAATAAAACACAGAACTTCGAAGCGGTCGTTCAGTACCAGTTTGACTTTGGTCTGCGTCCGTCACTGGGTTATGTGCTGTCTAAAGGGAAAGATATTGAAGGCGTCGGCAATGAGGATCTGGTGAATTATATTGATCTCGGCGCAACGTACTATTTCAACAAAAATATGTCCGCGTTTGTCGATTATAAAATCAACCAGCTCGATAGCGATAATAAGCTGGGCATCAACGATGATAATATCGTTGCAGTCGGTATGGTCTACCAGTTTTGATATAGCATAAAAAAGCCGGATGGGGTTGCGCCGCCATCCGGCTTTTCACTGTTCATTATGCCGTTAACTTAACCGGTTCATCCTTAAAGTCGTCAGCAGGTTCCAGCGCCAGATTCAGCGTCGTTAACAAGCCAAGTAATTTTTCATGGAATTCACGTAAGGTGTATTCCAGTCGCTCTACCACTTCAGTCTCTTTCACCGGCACCGCAGTCCAGTTACCGTCTTTATCAAACAAACCAAACTGATAACTATACGTGAAGCGTTTTTCCTGCGCCTCCAGTTCCATCCACCAGCCCCAGAACTCGCGTTTCTCAGGGGCGGGTTTCACGTTGACGCAAACAGCCAGACAATCGAAAAAAAATCGATTATCTTCGCACTGCCCTTCCCGGATGTACGGGCCAAGCGCGGTGAATTTCTTGATCAATCTACTTTTCGGATGCCCACTCGGTAACGTCATTACGATCTCCTTAGGTGAAGCACCTGTTTTACCAAATCGATAAAATTTAGCAAACTTTTAACACAATCTCTGATTGATCCAACTGGTTATTTCCTGCAACCCTTTGTCAAAATTGCGATACACCGGATTGAAGGGAATCTCCAGTAGCTTACCGTCTGAGGATGAAGATGTGATTAAACGTGACTCTTCTTCCGGGCTAAACGGGTCGTTCTTCCAGAACCCCGAAAGCATTGGCGTCGGGCAGCGTCGCCCCAGCAGGCCCTGCACTTTTAATGAATAGCGATTAAGCTCAACGCGCAGCGCTTCATCGGAGGCGTCATGCATCCCCAGGCGGCTAGCAAGTACATCAAGATACATTTCCGGGACGCTCGCCTGACGTTGCGGGTCACTGAGCAGCGCATGAACCACTGGTCCCAGACAGGCCACCGCCTTCAGGCGTGATGATTCCAGATATGCCAGACGTACCGCTACGTTAGCGCCAAAGCGGAAACCAAAGGCCGCCACGCGAGTGTGATCCACCCAGGGAACATTAGGCAGCGCTTTTAATACATGCTGATGCAGCAGGCTGGAATCCTGAGTCAGTTTCCATTTTGATGAGAACCCAACCGACGGCATATCCAGCGTCAGCATGGCAATGCCACGTGGAGCAAAGTAGCGCTCATACAGACTGTAATAATCCGTTTGCATGGAATCGAGGCCACCGCACATCAGCACCGTCGGGAACGGACCGTCGCCTTTTGGCATATGCAGGAATCCAGTGATTGGCGCGCCGCCGGTAACGGCAAATTCCATCTCGCGCAATGTCCCCGGCAGTCGCTGCGCGGCCTCTTCATAGGCGCGATTGGCCAAAGCCTGTGCCTGTTCTGCCAGCTCATCGCCTTTCAGGTGTGGGTAAGCGGCAATGTTGTACAACGTAGACGCATGCAGCCAGTGGCGTCCGCTCACCTGCGGATCCTCTTCCATAGACGCTTTCTGTTGCCAGTCCATCGCCTGCTTCGCCCACTCATAGATCCAGTTCCCACCGCGATAGCCGATAACCGTATCGTAGAGTTCTTTATCCGTACGCTCGGCTTCGCTCATCACGATACGTGCCTGCACCTCAAGGATTTCACGCGGGTCGACGCCACGCCAGATCCACATCAGACGATTCACCATGCGATACCAGTGGGGAATGGTTTTACCATCCAGGGCAGATTGTACGGACGGCTGCGCGCCGTGATTAAAACGACGAACCAGCGTTGACGTTTCAGGGTGTTTGAAGCGGGGTTTAAACAGGACTTCGCTGAGGTTAGCCTGTGACATGATTGCAGCCTCCATGAGTACTCACTAAGGCATAGTGTAACCTGACACTGCACAAAAAGAACAACGCCCGGCAGTTGCCAGGCGTTGAAAACTTTTTAGATTAGCGACCAGAGATCGGCGGGACGAACACCACGCCCATATCCCACGGCTGTTCAATCCAGGTATCCTGAGGGATATCAACAACATAATCATTCACCAGCGGACGGCCTGCCGGCTTAGCGAAGATAGTAACGAAATGCGCTTTAGGATACATTTCGCGGATCGCAACGGCGGTACCACCGGTGTCAACCAGGTCATCGATTACGATGAAACCTTCACCGTCGCCTTCGGCACGTTTCAGCACTTTCAGTTCGCGCTGGTTGTCGTGATCGTAGCTGGAGATGCATACGGTATCGACATGACGAATACCCAATTCACGCGCCAGCAATGCGCCCGGTACCAGACCACCACGGCTAACGGCAATAATGCCTTTCCATTGTTCAGAAGGCATCAGGCGGCTTGCCAGTTTACGTGCATGGATCTGCAACATGTCCCAGGTGACGACGTATTTTTCGCTCATGTGAAGTGTCCCAGCCTGTTTATCTACGGCTTAAAAAGTGTTCGAGGGGGAAATAGGTTGCGCGAGATTATAGAGATCTGACGCACTAAAAACCAGTGTTTCGCGGAATCCGCGCCTCTTTTTGCATGCTTTATGCTAGCCGTCAGCGGAGAAAGTGGTATTCTCAATCGCATCGCGCAAGCCTGACTTGTGATGTTTTTAATTCTGCTAACCCCGTGGCCTGCAAGCAAGTTTTGTAGGACATCGCCAAGGAGACTCAACGTGTCTGAACTGTCTCAATTATCCCCGCAACCGCTATGGGATATTTTTGCCAAAATCTGTTCTATTCCTCATCCGTCCTATCATGAAGAGCAGCTCGCTGAACACATTCTGAGCTGGGCCCAGGAAAAAGGTTTCCACGTCGAGCGCGATCAAGTCGGTAATATCCTGATTCGCAAACCCGCTACCGCAGGCATGGAAAACCGTAAACCGGTCGTTCTGCAAGCGCACCTGGATATGGTCCCGCAGAAAAACAACGACACCGTACACGACTTCACTAAAGATCCTATCCAGCCTTATATTGACGGCGAATGGGTAAAAGCCCGTGGCACCACGCTGGGTGCGGATAACGGCATCGGTATGGCGTCTGCGCTGGCCGTTCTGGCTGATGACAACGTGGTACACGGCCCGTTAGAAGTCCTGCTCACCATGACCGAAGAAGCGGGTATGGATGGCGCGTTTGGTCTGCAGGCTAACTGGCTGCAGGCAGATATTCTGATCAACACCGACTCTGAAGAAGAAGGTGAGATCTACATGGGTTGCGCAGGCGGTATCGACTTTACCTCTAACCTGCCGCTGTCCCGTGAAGCAATCCCGGCTGGCTTCCAGAGCTTTAAGCTGACGTTGAAAGGCCTGAAAGGCGGCCACTCCGGCGGTGAAATCCACGTGGGTCTTGGTAACGCCAACAAGCTGCTGGTCCGCTTCCTGGCGGGTCACGCCCAAGAGCTGGATCTGCGTCTGGTTGATTTCAACGGCGGTACGCTGCGCAACGCGATTCCGCGTGAAGCCTTTGCTACCCTCGCCGTAGCTGCAGATAAAGTTGATGCGTTAAAAGCGCTGGTCGGCACCTACCAGGAAATCCTGAAAAACGAACTGGAAGCCAAAGAGAAGAACCTGGCTCTGCTGCTGGATGCCGTTACTCAAGACAAAGCCGCGCTGACCGCTGAGTCTCGTGACAGCTTTGTGCGTCTGCTGAACGCCACCCCGAACGGTGTTATCCGCAACTCCGACGTCGCCAAAGGCGTGGTAGAAACTTCCCTGAACGTCGGCGTTGTAACCATGACTGACGACAACGTTGAAATTCACTGCCTCATCCGTTCTCTGATCGACAGCGGTAAAGACTACGTGGTGAGCATGCTGGATTCACTGGGTAAACTGGCTGGCGCGAAAACCCAGGCAAAAGGCGGATACCCAGGCTGGCAGCCGGATGCCAACTCTCCGGTTATGCACCTGGTTCGTGAAACCTATCAGCGTCTGTTCAACAAAACGCCGAACATCCAGATTATCCACGCCGGTCTGGAATGTGGTCTGTTCAAGAAACCGTATCCAGATATGGACATGGTTTCCATCGGGCCAACCATCACCGGTCCGCATTCTCCGGATGAGCAGGTTCATATTGAAAGCGTCGGCCACTACTGGACGCTTCTGACTGAACTGCTGAAGTCTATTCCGGCGAAGTAAGTCTGCGCTAAACGCCGGATGGCGCGGTGCTTATCCGGCCTACATGCTGATTTGTAGGCCGGATATAGTTTTTACGCAGCCATCCGGCAATACATCAACATCACAGCCCCAACAGTAGTTGCCTTTCCAGCTGTGGATCCAACAGCGTGACGTGTAATCCCACCAGCCTTACGCCCCGCCCTCCCCGACGTTCATTCCAGGTTTTGCGCGCCGTCGCAATTAAGTCATCTTTACTTAAGCGCGGCCAGACGTGCTCCTGAGTGGTTTGCTGAAAATCATTAAACTTGAGTTTTACTCCCTGCCGGGCGATCAACAGATCCGGTTTTACCTTGGCCAGACGTCGTTCCAGTTCGGGATATAGCCGCTCAATAATCTCCTCACATTCAGCCCACTCATGAATATCTTCTGCCAAAGTACGCTCGACGCCGACTGATTTGCGCAGTCTGTCATTGTTGACGTCGCGCTCATCAATGCCCTGGCTACGTTCCCACAACACGCGACCAAACTTACCAAAACGTTTGAGCAACATGGCCAGGTCGTATTTCTGAACATCCTCGCAGGTTCGCAACCCCATCGCTTCCAGCTTAGCGGCAGAGACTTTGCCAACGCCGGGAATTTTGCCTAACGGTAATGTTCTGAGAAATTCAGGAACATCGGCAGGGGTAATCACATATTGCCCATTGGGTTTGTTGAGATCGGAGGCTATTTTTGCCAGAAATTTGACCGGCGCAATTCCGGCAGAGGCGGTTAACTGTAGCTCGGCAAAAATTGTCTGGCGGATCTCCTGAGCGATCAGCGTAGCTGAGCCATGGCAGTGAGTGCTGTCAGTCACATCCAGATAGGCTTCATCCAGCGAAAGCGGTTCTATCAGCGAGGTATAGCGGGAGAAAATAGCCTGAATCTGGCGGGAGGCTTCTTTATAGGCCTCGTAACGACCAGGTAATAACGTGAGATGCGGGCACAGTTTTAACGCCATTCCGGTCGGCATTGCGCTACGCACACCAAATTTGCGCGCCGGGTAATTGGCCGTGCTGATGACTCCCCGACGTTCACGACTGCCGCCAATAGCAATGGGAATATCACGCAAGGCGGGGTTGTCGCGCATTTCCACCGCCGCGAAAAAGCAGTCCATATCGACATGTATGATTTTGCGCATCGCTCGCCTCCCACAATACTGTTTAAGTATACAGTATTTTTATGTTGTGAGAAGTCTGTTTATACCTTAGGCCGGACCATTCATGACGAAGCGTGCATCGCACAGGTAACGCACGATGTCCGTGATCTTATGTTCTGCGGGATTACCCGCCGTACTGACAAAAAGCTTATTCACTTTGCGAATCTTTGCCCGCAGCAGTTTTTCGATCGTCATCAGGCGAAATGCATCATTTTCCACGCAGAAAAGCTCATAGTCGCCCAGACGCTCTCCACAAATTTCACAATGATTCATCCAGTAACGTAGCCCGGTAGTTTTACTTTTATCCAGATAGTAATTGCTGGCTTTGATGTTCTTTTGTATCTCTTCAGGCAGAGAATTAATGTGGAACAGAAAGGTATTCCGTCGAATAGATTGCCAGCCTTTGCCATCCTGATCTTTTCTGATAAAGCGGGTAAACATCACCCCGTGAATATGGATGAGCTGGTGGCAGCTCCAGCAGTGCATCTTCGAGGTAATCACCAGATAGTACGGCGCAACGATGTTAAAACTGTCGGTGTTGTAGACATAGTCACGAAGCCCCTCATTTAACACATGAGGCTCGGTGTACCAGATACCTGAAACCGGGTCGAAATGCGCGCCCTGACAAGCCCCATCAGTGACGTTATCAGTATGAATATCCAATGGAATAATATGGGTTACATCTATCACATTACCTTCCTGAGGGATAATTTGCCCCCACGTTGCGTGGGGGGCGGAAAACAGAATTAATGAGTGACGGGAACAGAGGGCTGACGTAAAGAGGCCACCTGCTTTTGTTTGTCCAGCTTATCAACCAGTGGCTGAACCACTTTCTCGCCGTGCTGACCAAAATATTGATACAGCGTATCGGAAGCACTTTGCGTTAACACCATGATCTCAATACGGCGGTTGCCTGCGCTTTCCGGGTTTTTGGCATCCAGCAGCATTTGGTCCGCCATGGCGCTAACCTGCATGACTTTATCCTGCGGCATGCCGGCATCTTCCAGCACGCGTCGTGCTGACAAAGCACGGTCGCCGGAGAGGTTCCAGTTGTTGTAAATGTTGCTCTTATAGCTCATCGCATCCGTATGTCCGGTAATGATGAGCTTGTTGTCCAGCGAGTCAAACACGGGGGTCAGCTCAACCAGCAGCGATTTAAAGAACGGCATAATTTTGGCGCTGCCGCGTTCAAACATATTCCGGTTCTGGTCATCTTTAATCAGTACGCGCAACCCCTGAGGAACAATCTCCATCTCGAGGTTGGTTTCCATATGTGCGTTGCGGGCAATGACGTTAATATCGGTCGCCAGCTCGCCCAATTCACGCGCTGATTTTTGCTTCAGCAACACCGCTTTTTCATTTACATCCAGCGCTTTTTTGGCGTTATCTTCTGTGATCTTCGCCGTCTCTTGCGGGGTAACCGTTTTATCCAACTTGTTGCGCGTGACGTTTTTCTTCTGCGCACCCGGCGCTATCGGCTGCTTGCCCAGCTTGTTTAAAGGTGCCATACCGCCACCGTTAAAGATTGACTGGCCGTGCAGCGCCGCCACAATATTTTCTCGGTCAGCCTTGCTGACGCTGTTCACAATTAACTTTATCGTGGTGACCAAAGGTGCGGAGCGTATCTCCGAAGTTTCTGCCCGCTTTACGCTGGACGCCATGCCCGGTAAGCAGATGGCGATCGACGCCGATCTGAACGCAGGACTGATTAATCAGGCGCAGGCGCAAGCGCGACGTAAAGACGTAGCGGGCGAAGCGGATTTCTATGGCGCGATGGATGGTGCGTCAAAGTTCGTGCGCGGCGATGCCATCGCCGGGATGATGATCCTGGCTATCAACCTGATCGGCGGCGTCTGTATCGGGATCTTTAAATACGATTTAAGCGCCGAAGCCGCCTTCCAGCAATACGTACTGATGACCATCGGTGACGGCCTGGTCGCCCAGATCCCTTCTCTGCTGTTGTCGACAGCAGCAGCGATCATCGTCACCCGCGTAAGCGACAGCGGCGATATTGCCACGGACGTACGTAGCCAACTGCTGGCCAGCCCCTCCGTGCTGTATACCGCCACCAGCATTATGTTTGTGCTGGCAGTGGTGCCGGGGATGCCGCATTTCCCCTTCCTGATTTTCAGCGCCCTGCTGGGATTCACCGCCTGGCGCATGAGCAAGCGACCGAAGGTGGCTGAGACCGAAGAGAAAAATCTCGAAACGCTGACCAAAACCATCGCTGAAACCACCGAGCAGCAGGTCAGTTGGGAAACTATCCCCTTAATAGAACCTATCAGCCTGAGCCTGGGATATAAGCTGGTGTCGTTGGTCGATAAATCCAAAGGGAATCCGCTCACTCAACGCATTCGCGGCGTGCGACAGGTGATCTCAGACACGAACGGCGTACTGCTGCCGGAAATTCGCATCCGCGAAAACTTCCGCCTTAAACCGACCCAGTACGCCATTTTTATCAATGGGATCAAGGCCGATGAAGCCGATATTCCCGCAGATAAGCTGATGGCGCTGCCCTCCAGTGAAACCTATGGCGAGATCGACGGTGTTTTAGGCCACGATCCAGCCTATGGTATGCCGGTCACCTGGATTGTTCCGGCGCAAAAAGCTAAAGCGTTAAATATGGGGTACCAGGTTATTGATAGTGCCAGCGTCATTGCGACGCATGTGAATAAGATCATTCGTAACTATATTCCAGAGCTGTTTAATTACGATGACATTACGCAGTTGCATAACCGCCTCTCTTCTATGGCGCCGCGTCTGGCGGAAGATTTGAGCGCAGCGCTGAATTACAGCCAGCTCTTGAAAGTGTACCGGGCGCTGCTTATCGAAGGTGTGTCATTGCGCGATATCGTCACCATAGCCACCGTACTTGTCGCCAGTAGCACCGTGACCAAAGATCATATTTTGTTAACGGCGGATGTGCGTCTGGCGCTCCGTCGCAGCATTACCCACCCGTTTGTGCGCAAAGATGAGCTGGCCGTATATACGCTGAACAGTGAACTGGAGAATCTGCTGGCGAATGTGGTGAATCAGGCTCAGCAAAGTGGAAAAGTGGTGCTGGATAGCGTGCCGGTCGATCCCAATATGCTGAATCAGTTTCAGACCAATATGCCGCAGATAAAAGAACAGATGAAAGCGGCGGGGAAAGAGCCTGTGCTGCTGGTCGCGCCGCAGTTACGTCCTTTGCTCGCGCGCTATGCGCGCCTGTTTGCCCCGGGCCTACAGGTGTTGTCTTATAACGAAGTTCCGGATGAACTGGAATTAAAGATCATGGGGGCGTTAAGTTAACGCCTGCCGAGGCGGTGTCATTACACCGCCTTTTTGATTACAGAATCGTATTTTCCGTAAGAATACGACGAGCGCCTAGATAATGATCCTGCCAGAAGTCATCGGATAAATTGCTCACCCGAATTGTTTCTCCTGTCCGTGGTGATTCAATAAATTGTCCCTGCCCCAAATAGACGCCCATATGATCGGCAATATCCCGGCTGTGAATATGAAAGAACACTAAATCACCACGGCGAAGATCGCGGTTAGCGACAATAGTAGCCCGTCGATAGTGATACATTTCATTCGCTGTCCGGGGCAATTTTGCCGCCAGGATTTTGTTGTAGGCATAAAAAATCAGCCCGCTACAGTCAAACCCTTCATCCGGATCGGTACCGCCCCACAAATAAGGTTTACCGAGCTGTTGCTCAAGTCGGTGGATGGCCACTTCAGTGATATTGTGTAGATGATCGCTACTAAGAAAATGATCATTCTCAGCCAGTTCCTGCCAGCGATGGTCGCTGGCTTTTAGTGGGCCAGGGAACCACTCCGGGTGCTGTTTAATCAGCGCCCGGTTCTGCTGGCGCAGCGCGCTTTTACTTTCTGCGTTGCCTTCCACCACGTAGCTTGCCTGCTTTTTTACCTGTGCGTGATACTGCTTCAGCAGCCGGGCACGATTACGCATGCGAATTTGCGCCGCATAGCTTACATGGGCGTCAGATAAGAGGGGCTGAACTTTGGCGACAGACGGTGAGGACAATACAACACACAAAGACAGCAGACCCGGCAAAAAGCGTCGGGGTGCAGAGACAAAAGACATGAAAACAAAAATACCTAATCAAACACGTTCCGCGCAGTCTACCGCTATTACCGGGTATTCCATTTTAATATTTGATTATTAAAGTATTAATTTTTTAAATTCAATACATTAGGAATTTTGCACTAATAGGGCTCAATGACGGTCGCTCACCCGCAAAATACGCCAGTGTCTGACAGACTTTAAGCACAATTATCCGTATAAAGAAAATCTAAAGTGTAAACGCAGCAAGAGAGACTTGCGAAAAACTCTCTGGGTGATAATGTGAGCGCTCCAGATCCAGATTTATCCGATTTGGGGACTCTTTTGCCGTCCTGGCGTGTGTGATCGTTTTATCAAGGAATAAGCAGTATGCGTAAAATCGCATTTTTTCTTGCGATGCTTTTATTGCCGTGCGTTTCATTTGCCGGTTTGCTGAGCAGCAGCAGCCCGACTACGCCTGTCAGCAAAGAATATAAGCAGCAATTAATGGGCTCCCCCGTTTATATCCAGATCTTCAAAGAAGAGCGAACGTTGGATCTGTACGTCAAGATGGGCGAACAGTATCAATTGCTCGACAGTTATAAGATCTGTAATTATTCCGGTGGCTTAGGGCCGAAACAGCGTCAGGGTGATTTCAAAAGTCCGGAAGGATTTTACAGCGTTCAGCGTGGACAGCTGAAACCGGATAGCCGCTTCTATAAAGCGATTAACATTGGTTTCCCTAATGCCTACGATCGCGCCCACGGTTATGAAGGTAAATACCTGATGATCCACGGCGCATGCGTTTCCGTCGGCTGCTATGCGATGACCGACAACGGCATTGATGAGATTTTCCAGTTTGTCACCGGCGCGTTGGTGTTCGGGCAGTCCAGCGTACAGGTTAGCATTTACCCGTTCCGCATGACCGATGCCAACATGCAGCGCCATAAGTTCTCGTATTACAAAGAGTTCTGGTCGCAGCTAAAACCGGGATACGATTACTTCGAACAAACGCGTAAGCCACCGACCGTTTCCGTCGTCGATGGCCGTTACGTTATCAGCAAGCCGTTGAGTCACGAAGTGGTTCAGCCGCAACTGGCATCAAACTACGCGCTCCCCGAGACAAAATAATGCCCACTCGCCTGGCATAATCTTTTGCCAGGTTTCATTGCCGGTTAACGGTTGAGTGGCAATCACGGTGACCACATCATTGGGTGTGGTCTCTGAGCTAAAATCAATCTCCACATCCTGATCCAGCAATGTCGCCACGCCAAACGGCGCACGCCGCGTGATCCAAAACAAATTGGTCGAGCAGAAGGCCATCACATAACGTCCGTCAGACAACAGCATGTTGAAGACGCCCTTCTCCCGCAGTTCTCCTGCCAGCATCGCGATATATTTAAACACCGCCGTCATATTGCCAGGCGTGCGCGGATAACGCTCCGTCAGCTTGTGGAGCAGCCAGCAGAAGGCTTTTTCGCTGTCGGTTTCACCGACCGGGCGGAAATTACCGGTCTCCAGTGATTTATAACCGCTGAGTTGCCCGTTATGGGCATACGTCCAGTTACGTCCCCATAGTTCACGGGTAAATGGATGGGTATTTTCCAGCGCTACTTCTCCACGATTCGCCTGACGAATATGGGCAATCACGGAACAGGATTTGATGGGATAGTCTTGTACCAGTTTGGCGATAGGCGAATTAAAGCTGGGTTGCGGATCTTTAAACGTACGGCAGCCCTTACCTTCATAAAACGTAATACCCCAGCCGTCTTTGTGCGGCCCGGTACCTCCGCCGCGCTGGACCAGCCCGGTGAAGCTAAAGCAGATATCGGTTGGCACATTGGCGCTCATCCCGAGCAGTTCGCACATACATCACCTACCTTAAAACCGTGAACTGCCTGATGGCGCTGCGCTTATCAGGCCTACGTGGCGCTCATGTAGGCCGGATACGGCTTCAGCCACCATCCGGCAATCGTCTTCTTATGGTTTAACCATCTCTTTTTCGATCAACTGGATCAGGATATGAATCACTTTGATATGAATTTCCTGAATACGATCAGCGTAGCCAAAGTGCGGCACGCGAATTTCGATATCCGCGCTGCCCGCCATTTTGCCGCCATCTTTACCGGTCAGGGTGATAACTTTCATCCCTTTCTCACGCGCTGCGGCAATCGCTTTAATTACGTTACCGGAATTACCCGAAGTCGAGATGCCTAACAGGACATCTCCCTCACGACCCACGGCTTCTACGTAGCGAGAGAACACATAATCGTAACCGAAATCGTTGCTGACGCAGGAGATATGGCTGACGTCAGAGATAGCGATAGCAGGGTAACCAGGACGGTTTTCACGATAGCGTCCGGTCAGCTCTTCGGCAAAGTGCATCGCGTCGCAATGGGAACCGCCGTTACCGCAAGAAAGTACCTTACCGCCGGCTTTAAAGCTGTCTGCCAACAGGACCGCCGCGCGCTGAATGGCGTGAATATTGGCGTCATCTTTAAGAAAATTAGCCAGCGTTTCCGCCGCTTCGCTCAGTTCGTTACGAATAAGATCCTGGTACATGAGGATATCCTTCAGCATGAATGTAAATGACAAGGTGCAGTGTACCGGATAGCGCTACCAGCGAGAAGTACAAGCCACAGGAATGGCTACGGCTTTTGATTTTTTGTGCCGGTTAAAACAGCAACAATGTGAGCTTTGTTGTAATTATTTTGTAAACGCATTGCTAAAAGAATTTACATCCACTACAACCATATCATCACAAGTGGTCAGACCTCCTACAAGCAAGGGAGCTTTTCGTTATGATGATTTTGAGTATTATCGCTACGGTTGTTCTGCTCAGCGTTCTGTTTTATCACCGCGTGAGCTTATTCCTCAGCAGCTTAATTTTGCTCGCCTGGACGGCCGCGCTTGGCGTGGCTGGCCTGTGGTCAGTCTGGCTGCTGGTTCCTCTGGCCATTATTCTCGTACCGTTTAACTTTACGCCGATGCGCAAATCTATGATCTCTGCACCGGTGTTCCGCGGTTTCCGTAAAGTCATGCCGCCGATGTCGCGTACTGAGAAAGAAGCGATTGATGCCGGTACGACCTGGTGGGAAGGTGACCTGTTCCAGGGCAAGCCTGACTGGAAAAAACTGCATAACTATCCTCAGCCGCATCTGACTGCTGAAGAGCAAGCGTTTATTGATGGTCCAGTGGAAGAAGCGTGCCGCATGGCGAACGACTTTCAGATCACTCACGAACTCGCGGATCTGCCTCCGGAACTGTGGGCATATCTGAAAGAACACCGCTTCTTCGCGATGATCATTAAGAAAGAGTACGGCGGGCTGGAATTCTCAGCATATGCTCAGGCTCGCGTTCTACAGAAACTCTCCGGCGTTTCCGGGATCCTGGCGATCACCGTTGGCGTGCCTAACTCATTAGGCCCAGGCGAACTGCTGCAACATTACGGCACCGAAGAGCAGAAAAATCATTATCTGCCACGTCTGGCTCGCGGTCAGGAGATCCCATGCTTTGCTCTGACCAGCCCGGAAGCCGGCTCCGACGCAGGCGCGATCCCTGATACCGGCGTGGTTTGTATGGGCGACTGGCAGGGCCAGCAGGTGCTGGGTATGCGCCTGACCTGGAACAAACGCTATATCACGCTGGCGCCTATCGCTACCGTGCTGGGTCTGGCATTTAAACTCTCCGACCCGGAAAAACTGCTGGGTGGCGAAGAAGATCTTGGCATTACCTGTGCGCTGATCCCAACCTCAACGCCAGGTGTACAAATTGGGCGTCGTCACTTCCCGCTGAACGTGCCGTTCCAGAACGGTCCAACACTGGGCAAAGATGTGTTTGTACCAATTGATTACATCATCGGTGGTCCGAAAATGGCCGGTCAGGGCTGGCGCATGCTGGTGGAATGCCTGTCTGTGGGACGTGGTATTACCCTGCCATCTAACTCGACGGGCGGCGTGAAATCGGTCGCGATGGCCACCGGCGCGTATGCGCACATTCGTCGCCAGTTCAAAATCTCTATCGGCAAGATGGAAGGTATTGAAGAGCCGTTGGCACGTATTGCCGGTAACGCCTACGTGATGGACGCTGCAGCATCACTGATTACCTACGGCATTATGCTGGGTGAAAAACCGGCGGTGTTGTCGGCCATCGTGAAATATCACTGCACCCACCGCGGACAGCAGTCAATCATCGATGCGATGGATATCACTGGCGGTAAAGGCATTATGCTTGGCGAAAGCAACTTCCTCGCCCGTGCTTATCAAGGTGCGCCAATCGCTATTACCGTTGAAGGTGCCAACATTCTGACCCGTAGCATGATGATCTTCGGTCAGGGTGCGATTCGCTGCCATCCGTATGTTCTGGAAGAGATGGCTGCGGCACAGAGTAACGATGTGAATGCGTTCGACAAGCTGCTGTTCAAACACATCGGTCACGTCGGCAGTAACAAAGTGCGTAGCTTCTGGCTTGGCCTGACGCGTGGTTTAACCAGCAGCACGCCAACTGGCGATGCGACCAAACGTTACTACCAGCACCTGAACCGTCTGAGCGCCAACCTGGCCCTGCTTTCAGATGTGTCGATGGCTGTACTGGGCGGTAGTCTGAAGCGTCGTGAACGTATCTCCGCACGTCTGGGCGATGTGTTAAGTCAGCTGTATCTGGCCTCCGCGGTGCTGAAGCGTTATGACGACGAAGGCCGTCATGAAGCGGACCTGCCGTTGGTTCACTGGGGCGTTCAGGATGCGTTGTACAAAGCGGAACAGGCGATGGACGATCTGCTGAAGAACTTCCCGAACCGTCTGGTCGCGGGCTTGCTGAATGTGGTTATCTTCCCTACCGGTCGCCACTACCATGCACCGTCTGACAAATTGGATCATAAAGTCGCGAAGATTTTGCAGGTTCCGAGCGCTACTCGTTCTCGTATTGGTCGCGGTCAATATCTGACGCCAAGCGAGCATAACCCGGTTGGTTTGCTGGAAGAGGCGCTGCTGGACGTGATTGCAGCCGACCCAATCCACCAGCGGATCTGTAAAGAGTTGGGTAAAAACCTGCCATTTACCCGTCTCGACGAACTGGCGCACAATGCGCTGGCGAAAGGGCTGATTGATAAAGATGAAGCCGCGATTCTGGTGAAAGCCGAAGCGAGCCGCCTGCGCAGTATCAACGTGGATGACTTTGAACCCGAGGAGCTGGCGACTCAGCCGGTAAAGCTGCCAGAGAAAGTGCGTAAAGTCGAAGCCGCATAACGACACTCGCACGACGTTTAGCCCCGCTTAATGCGGGGCTTTTTATTGCCACATTTTCATTAATGCTCATGCTACAGTGTCAAAATGTTGTTCAACGAGGAGCCTCGATCGTGCCTGGTTTGAAAATTACTCTGCTGCAACAACCATTGATCTGGATGGATGGCCCGGCCAACCTGCGCCATTTTGACCGACAACTGGAAACCGTCGCCGGACGTGATGTCATTGTATTGCCTGAGATGTTTACCAGCGGATTTGCCATGGAAGCGGCAAATAAATCGTTGCCGCAAGAAGAAGTTGTAAGCTGGATGCGTAGCAAAGCGCAGCAGACAAATGCCCTGATAGCAGGTAGCGCGGCGATACAGTCTGAACGGGGACCGGTGAATCGTTTTTTGCTGGTTGAACCCGAAGGTAATGTGCATTTCTACGACAAGCGCCATCTGTTCCGCATGGCGGATGAGCACCAGCATTACCAGGCGGGTGACGCGCGCGTTATTGTTGAATGGCGCGGCTGGCGCATTCTACCGTTGGTCTGTTATGACCTGCGTTTTCCGGTATGGTCGCGCAATCGCAACGATTACGACCTTGCGTTGTATGTTGCCAATTGGCCTGCGCCGCGTTCTCTGCACTGGCAGGTTCTGCTTGCCGCACGGGCGATTGAGAACCAGGCTTATGTAGCAGGATGTAACCGCGTGGGCACTGACGGTAACGGGCATCATTATCGCGGTGATAGCCGGGTGATTAATCCGCAGGGTGAGATTATTGCCACCGCCGAGCCGCATCAGGCCACACGCATTGACACAGAACTGTCTCTCTCAGCGCTGCGTGAATATCGCGAGAAATTTCCCGCCTGGCAGGATGCCGACCCGTTCACGCTATAACTATCGCCTTCACTCCCGCTGCATAATGTTTTTCCGTGGCGGGATTGTTTCACTCCGTAACCAACCGCAAAACAAATTCGCGTGGCGACATGCGGTGGGCATCGTATCCTGCAAAAGATAATCACTCGTAACCAGCGAGTGACTGACAATGTTAATAATTCCCTTATCAGGATCTCGACATGAAGAACTTCTTACGCATGACTTTGCTGGCAGTTACCGTGGCTGGCGCTTCTTTTAGCACGCTTGCAGCAACCACATCTAATGTTCCGGCTCCAGCCCAGGATCCGATAGTACAACATCTTAAGTTGAGCACTGACCAGATTGCGCAGATTAAAAAACTGCACCAGCAGCTTGAAACCAACGTAAGCCAGATTTCGGTGAAGGATGTTAAAGACGGCGCGTTGATTGACGTCATCAAGTCCGGGAAGTGGGATGAAACAGCCGTCAAAAAACAGCTTTCGGCATTCAGCAACATCGAACAGCAGGCGCGTTATTATCGCGTGAAATACTATTTTGACCTGAACAAAGTGCTGACTCCAGAACAGCGCCAGCAGGTGCAAAAAGACATCGCACAGACGCTAAGCGAGTAATTGCCTACACACTGCTGAAGGAAGGACGAACAACACTATACATAGGAAAATATTATATATCCCACCCATGAATTCACCACATGAATTATTAGTGTGTTGTATGTGTGGCTGGCATCTTAAATTTGTCATGCTAATCCCAAAACAGGACATGCATCTCATTTATTTAAGATAATCCTGTGTAGGGTATACACATCAGTGAGTAATCTTGTAACTGTTAAATCAGGCAAGACAACGTTTGAAGTGATTATTACTTCTTACTTGTCTTGCCTTTTTTTTTGGAGCCATGAAATGATCATCGAAAAAGTCATGAACAATAATTGTGTGCTGGCATCGATGAATGGTCAGGAAGTCATCATTTCTGGCCCTGGCGTAGGTTACAACAGAAAAAATGGCATGTCTGTTCCACCACATCCTGCTAATCGATTTTTTTATGTCAGAAATGAAGAAAAAGGAAAATTATACAAACTAATAGAAAGGGTAGATATTGATTATGTTTTTGTATCTGAAAACATAGTCCGTTATGCGGAGATAAATCTTGACAAAAAGTTGAACCCATCGCTTTTACTCATTCTTGCCGATCACATTTCGAATGCAGTCTCTCGATGCGCTGCTGGCATCCAAATCAATAATATATTCCTTGATGAGATAAAAGCATTATACAAGTCAGAGTATGCTATTAGTCGGGATGCTTTATCCATCGTCAATGAGCATTTTAACATCCGACTTCCGGATGATGAGATTGGTTTCATCGCTCTACATATTTTGAATAACTATGAAAACACCTCCAACTATGAATCTCTCAGGACTATAGAGTTCTCACAAAAAATCACAGATATTATTGAAAAAGTTTACGAGAAAAGAGTAGATCGTAACGCATTCAACTACTCACGTTTCATGACCCATTTAAAATATTTCTCCTGTCGGGTGCTATGCAACGAAAATATAAAGAATAAAGACATCGGTGATATCTATGAACATTTTCTGGAGAAAGATTTAATCTTGCAACATTCTATTATAAAAATAGAAGAGTATTTAAAATCAGAGTTTAACTATGAACTGGCGATGGAAGAAAAGTTGTATCTTTCAATTCGCATTAAGGTATTGATGGACTGATTGTATTTCACCTTATCACGAGACAGTTAATATGAAACAGAAAAAAGCCTGGAGTTTTTTTCAGAGCCTGGGTAAGGCATTTATGTATCCAATCGCTCTGCTAAGCGTATGCGGCATGATGTTAGGCCTGGGAAGTGGATTAGCCAGCGAGGAAATGGCTAAATTAATTCCTGTATTAGGGTACCCTGTTGTTAAATCATTTTTAGATTTTATTGTTAGCCTGGGTTTATTCGCTTTTGTTAATTTACCGGTATTATTTTCAATCGCCATCCCACTGGGTCTGTTGAAAGAAAAAGAAGATAAAGCATATGGCGCATTTTCCGGCCTGGTCGGGTTTATGGCAATGCATTTGGGAACAAATTTTTATCTTAAAAGTCACGGTCTGCTCGTCCCCACAGATCAGATGTCCACACATGGACAAACTATTATTCTGGGAATTCAGTCATACAATACCAGCGTATTGGGGGGAATCGTTGCAGGGTTGATGGTATTCGCCATGTACAAACGGATCGTCAATCTGCGTATCCCAGAGTCGTTGGGATTCTATAGTGGCCCACGCCTTGTTCCTATCATTACGTTAGTTGTCATGAGTGTTTTCGGCATCATAATCCCTTTTGTCTGGCCTCCTTTCTTTAACATGTTTATGTTAATCGGCCATTGGATATCCACCTCAGGTCCGGTAGGTTATTTCTTCTATGCCGTTGCAGAGCGCGTAACGATTCCCTTCGGACTAAATCATTTAGTCACATCTGTATTCAGATTTACTCCGATTGGCGGATCAGCAATCATCAACGGCGAGGAGTACTACGGCACTCTCAATATGTTTATGGCCTACGTCAAAGAAAACGCCGTCATTCCCTTAGACCTTGCCGGAAAAATGGAACAAGGTAAGCTAATGATCCAGTATGGTTTAGCAGGTGCGGCTCTTGCTATGTATCAGACTGCTCATGTACAAAATCGCAAGGCTATTAAAGCATTATTAATCTCTGCGGTACTGACTGTAATTATTGGCGGTGTTAGCGAACCGATTGAATTTTTATTCCTGTTTGTCAGCCCTGTCTTATTTGTATTCCATGCTTTTATGAATGGCTTCGCAAATATGTTTTTACCGTATCTCGGCGTGAAAATGGGATTCACCGGAGATTTGATTCAGTTTATAAGCTTTGGCGTATTACGGGGTGCAAGAACTGGATGGCCAGTGGCTGTCTGTGTAGAAATCGCCTATTTTTTCATTTATTACATGGTATTTAAATGGGCCATTCTAAAATACAACTTAATGACTGTTGGCAGAGAAGACAGTGACATGGTTCCATCTGCAACAACAGCTGATGTGATAACACCGACTGTCCAACCAGTGGCAAATAGAAATACAGACGTCAGCACCGCTGAGAATATGATTGCGGCTCTCGGAGGAAAAGAAAACATTACCTCTCTGGATAACTGTGTTACACGTTTACGGCTAACAATCAAAGATATAGAAGCAATTGATGAAGCTGCCATTAAAAAGCAGGGAGGGATCGCAATTGTCAAACTCGATAAAAATACCTTACAGGTCATTATTGGTACAAAAGTCATCGCCTTGCGTAAAGATATGGATAAATGTATGGGGTTATGTTGATGGATATTTTTAACACGCCTATTTCGCGAAAAGGAACTTACTGCACGCAGTGGGACTTCTGCGAAGACAGATTTGGTGTACACGATATTATTCCTTTTTCCATATCTGATATGGATCTACCCATACCACAAGCAATTACCAAAGCGCTACAGAAAAGACTGGAACATCCTGTCCTCGGGTATAGTCGCTGGCAACATAGCGAATATCTCAACGCGATATGCCATTGGTATGGTCAGAAATATGATACGATCATTGATGCTAACTGGATTACTTATAGTCCGAGTGTGATGTACTCAATCGCCAAAGCGCTAGAATTATTAACTGTACCTGAAGATAGCATTCTGACTTTCACTCCAGCATATAATGCATTCTTTGATGTTATCAAAAATAGTGGAAGAAAATTACTCACTTCAACATTGATTAAAAATGATGATGGCCGGTATGGCATAGACTGGAACGACTTCAATGCCAGAGCAAAACATGCAAAGGTAATTTTATTGTGCAATCCACATAATCCAACAGGAAAAGTATGGTCTGAGCATGAGTTAATTAAAATTTCAGAGATATGTATAAAAAATAACTGTTGGCTGTTATCCGATGAGATCCACAGTGATTTCGCTTTTAGCCATAAATTTACGTCTGCACTTAAATTGCACTACGATAAAACGGTTGTTTTTAACTCTATCTCAAAAACATTTAATGTCCCTGCTCTAACGGGCTCGTATCTTATCGCACCTGACATTATCTTTAATGAAAAATTCAGGGTGATAACTCGTTATCGGGATTTTGTGAATTCACCTTCGGTATTGAATATCATTGCCACTATGGTTGCCTACAATGAGTGTGATGTATGGTTACAACAGTTGAAGTCACACCTTCAGTCAAACATTGATGTTGCTGTTCATTATGTTCAAGAAAATCTTTCACCTCTGAAACTCAGAGAATCTGAGGGTTGCTATTTTGCATGGATAGACTGTTCACACATCAATTGTTCATTCGAAAAATTCTACGCCATGTTAATTCATGAAGGAAAAGTGGGGATCATGGCAGGCAACGTATATGGACCAGGTGGGGAAAACTATTTACGGTTAAATCTGGCTTGCAGCAGGGAAAAACTATACCAGGGCTTATCTCGGGTGGCTTACGTTATTGATAAAATTAATCAGGAAAACAGACATGAATAATACTGAGGTCATCTCACTCATTAAAGGATTTATGCGAAATGAGCAAAAAGCAGTTGAGGAAATTATTAATGCACCGCTTTCAGAAACCGCAACTCTTGTAAAAATACTGCAATCCTGTAGCGGAAAAGTTGTCTTTATCGGCGTAGGAAAATCAGGAATTATTGCAAAAAAATTGGCAGCGACATTTGCCAGCACCGGTACCCCCTCTTTTTTTATTCATGGAACAGAAGCTGTTCATGGCGATCTGGGCATGGTTACCAGTGAAGATATTGTTATTTTGATATCCAATAGTGGTGAGACAGCAGAACTGTTAGCTACGCTACCAAGTCTGAAAAAAATGAAAAATTTTCTGGTCTCATTTACCCGAAGCCACAATTCGTCGCTGGCTATCTGCTGTGATTTATCGATTGAAATACCCGTAAAAAGTGAAGCCGACACCTTAGGTCTTGCTCCATCCTGCTCTTCTACGGCTGTTCTTGTCGTGGGAGATGCGGTAGCCCTCACGCTGTCAGAACTCAAGCAGTTTACCCGAACCGATTTTGGTTTATTTCATCCAGGAGGTGCTCTCGGCGTTAAAGTAAATTCATAACTTGTGTCATTTTTATTGTAACCGGTCTACGCCATCACAACCTGATGGCGTTCTCAGGTACGAGGTAACAGATATGAAAAATGTATTAATCACCGTTTCCAGTTTTTCGGCTCGTTGTGTAACCGGTTGCAAATTATTGCGCGATAATCAATATAATCTCATTTTCAAGAACAGTGTGAATCATCTTATCGCATCAGAATCAGATGAGTTGAGGGCATCTATTGATGCTGTCATTGCCGGAACGGATTGCTATGACGCCAGTGTGTTTTCTCTTCTACCAAAACTGAAAATCATCTCAAGATTTGGTACCGGCGTTGATAATATAGATACTTACGCGGCAAAAAAATCAGGCATTGTGGTTAATAATGCACGAGGCATCAATGCCAACGCTGTCGCCGAATTTATCATTGGCCTTATCTTTTCTGGTCTGAGAAATATTCCCGGTAATCATATGGACATGCAAAACGGCTATTGGGGATACTCGCTGGGAAATGAATTAAATGGTAAACGGGTAGGATTATTAGGTTTTGGGAATATTGCCAAAACGTTGGTTAAGAGGTTGTCCGGCTTCGAGATCGAAATTCTCGCGTACGACAAAAACCCGGATCATGAGATAGCTGAAAAAATGGCTGTTAAGTTTGTGTCGGTTGACGACATCTTCATGCAGTCCAACGTCATTGTCGTGCTTCTCCCTTATACATCATCCTTAGAGAATTTTATCAGTCACAAATACCTTTCTATGATGAGAAATGGTGCCCTGCTCATCAATGCGGCTCGTGGGAAATTAATCGATGAACGCGCTTTGTTGCAGGTGATTGATGAAAGGAATGTGTTTTCCGCCCTCGACGTATTTCAGCATGAACCTTTGCCACAATTCAGCCCTCTGCTACATTCCAGAAATATTATCACGACCCCACACATCGCCGCTGCGACGGTTGAATCGTACCACCAGACAGGTATCCATACCGCGCGGTCAGTTATTGATTTTTTTGATGGTAAAATGATAGATAATATTTTGCAGTGATTAAAACGACGAAAGCCTGAATCATTTCTGATTCAGGCTTTCTGAATAGTGGCGGAATGGACGGGACTCGAACCCGCGACCCCCTGCGTGACAGGCAGGTATTCTAACCAACTGAACTACCACTCCGCGTTGTGTTCCGCTTGGGAACGAAGCGAATATTACGGATTGCTTCGCACCTCGTCAACGCTTTTTCTCACGTTTTTTAATCGTTTGCTGCAAAAATCACCCGAACGGCCATTTTCATACGGTAAATGTACAAACTATGCCCGCCAGAGGCAACTTCCGCCTTTCTTCTGCACCAGGTCAAGGCGTGACTCATGGGCCGCTAACTCTTCATCAGTGGCGAAAACAACACGTAGTTTGCTGGACTGGCGCACAATACGCTGGATCCCCGTGTCATTCCTCTGCTGGCTGTCGCCTTCCATTGAGAACGCCATCGTGGTCTGCCCGCCGGTCATCATCAGATAAACGTCGGCCAGAATCTGGGCATCAAGCAATGCGCCGTGCAGGGTTCGTTTACTGTTGTCTATCTCATAGCGCGAGCACAACGCATCAAGGCTGTTTCGCTTGCCAGGAAACATTTTCCTCGCCAGCGCCAGGCTATCGGTTATTTTGCAGAATTCGTTCGTCTTCGGAATATCCCGCTTGAGCTTCGCGAACTCGTAATCCATAAAACCGATATCGAACGATGCGTTATGGATGACCAGCTCCGCGCCGCGAATGTAGTCGAGAAATTCGTCGGCTACATCAGCAAACGTGGGTTTATCAAGCAGGAATTCGTCTGCGATTCCGTGTACACCGAACGCTTCCGGGTCCACCAGCCGATCCGGCTTCAGATAAACATGGAAGTTATTGCCGGTCAGGCGGCGGTTCACCACTTCAACCGCACCGATCTCAATGATCTTGTGGCCTTCATAGTGGGCGCCAATCTGGTTCATACCGGTGGTTTCGGTATCGAGGACGATCTGTCGTGTAATTCCAGTGCTCATAACGGTCATTTATGTCAGACTTATCGTTTGATTTCGATTTGCTAAAACAGGAAGTCTACCAGAGATGCTTAAACAGGTAGAAATTTTCACCGATGGTTCTTGCCTGGGAAATCCAGGACCGGGTGGTTATGGGGCAATTTTACGCTATCGCGGGCGCGAAAAAACCTTTAGCGAAGGCTACAACCTTACAACTAATAATCGCATGGAGCTGATGGCAGCAATCGTTGCGCTGGAAGCCCTGAAAGAACAGTGTGAAGTGATACTCAGCACGGACAGCCAGTATGTGCGCCAGGGCATTACGCAGTGGATCCACAACTGGAAGAAGCGTGGCTGGAAAACAGCAGATAAAAAACCAGTGAAGAACGTCGATCTGTGGAAGCGTCTCGATGCCGCTTTGGGCCCTCATCAAATCAAATGGGAATGGGTTAAAGGCCATGCAGGCCATCCGGAAAACGAACGCTGCGATGAGCTTGCGCGCGCCGCGGCCATGAGCCCAACTCAGGATGATATTGGGTATCAGACTGAGGCTTAAGCGTCCGGTTTACGGTATTGCCGGGTCGCGCCAACGGCATGACGGATAGGCGTTTTGCTTTTATTTTGTTTCATCGGGTTGAGTGTAAGTGGAATGGTTCGCTTGCGCGCAACCACCAGCTGTAAACAGCCCAGCGCGGGGATATGGGTGCTTAACATTTTCCCGCCCTTCTTATTCCAGGGCAGAACATGAAAACGACTATAGTGCAGCACTTCAAAATTCAGTAATGATAGCCAGTCCAATTGACGCATGAGGGTAAACATCCGACTGTTATAGGGCGATGTCTTACGCAATACGGGCACCAGTTTACGCAAACCCATCAGGCTTACCGGGTTAAAGCCGCTCAAAATCAACCAACCGTCATCAATCAACACGCGATCGGCTTCACGCAGTAGGCGATGCGGATCGGAACACCACGGTAACGTATGGGCCAATAAACAGACATCCACGGACTTATCGGCAAAGGGAAGATGCAAAGGATCGGCCGTCACCTGCATGGGAGAACCCTGCAAAGAAACATTTACCTGATGAGAAACCGCGCACGCTTCGGAATCGATTTCTGCGCTTAAATTACCAACCTTAAGCAGATGAAAACCGTACATTTTTGCGAACCACGGGTTAAGCTGATACTCCAGCGCCTCACGATAGTGTTCGCCCCAGGGCAGATCATCCCAGCTAACGGGCGCTACGACAGTTTGAGGGATCCTTGCCGGTTTCATCACAACCTTCCGTTACGCATTGAGAGGTAATATATGAATCTTAACAGTATTCCTGCATTTCAGGACAATTACATCTGGGTCTTGTCAAATAATGACCAGCATTGTCTGATTGTGGACCCGGGTGAAGCGGCTCCTGTTCTGAAAGCCATTGCAGAGCATAACTGGGTGCCTGAAGCCATTCTGCTAACCCATCATCATCAGGATCACGTGGGCGGAGTGAAAGAACTTCTGCAGCATTTCCCACAAATAGTGGTATACGGACCGGCTGAAACGCAAGATAAGGGAACGACACACATAGTCGAAGATGGTGATATTGCACTCGTTTTGGGGCATGAATTTAGGGTAATTGCTACTCCGGGTCACACTTTAGGACATATCTGTTACTTTAGCCATCCTTACTTATTTTGTGGTGACACACTCTTTTCTGGCGGTTGCGGTCGACTTTTCGAAGGCACAGCGACCCAAATGTATCAATCACTTAAAAAAATAAACGCCCTTCCTGACGATACATTAATTTGTTGCGCACATGAGTACACATTAGCAAACATGAAGTTTGCCTTAAGCATTCTCCCGCACGATTCGTTCATAAATGAATATTATCGTAAAGTTAATGAGTTACGCGTAAAAAAACAAATGACACTACCCGTAATTCTGAAAAATGAGCGGCGAAATAATCTTTTTTTAAGAACAGAAGATATTGATTTAATTAATGAAATTAACAAAGAAACAATATTGCAACAACCTGAGGAGCGTTTTGCCTGGTTAAGGTCAAAGAAAGATACGTTCTGACAATTCCGGGTTGCCTTTTGAAAACTTCGCCGTTATGATCGGTCGTCTTTTAAGCAACTATTGACACACACATGAAGGCAAAAGCGATATTACTCGCCTCTGTCCTGCTTGTTGGGTGCCAGAATACTGGTAACGTCCAACAACACGCACAGAGCCTTTCTGCTGCTGGTCAAGGGGAAGCAGGAAAGTTTACAAGTCAGGCGCGATGGATGGACGACGGAACATCTATCGCTGCTGATCAAGATTTGTGGGCTTTCATTGGTGACGAGCTAAAGATGGGAATTCCGGAAAACAGCCGGATTCGCGAACAGAAACAGAAGTATTTACGCAATAAGAGCTATCTCCACGATGTAACTTTACGGGCAGAGCCGTATATGTACTGGATAGCCGGGCAGGTTAAGAAACGTAACATGCCTATGGAACTGGTACTACTACCCATAGTGGAGAGCGCTTTTGATCCTCACGCAACGTCTGGCGCCAATGCCGCAGGTATTTGGCAGATCATTCCGAGCACGGGGCGCAATTATGGTTTAAAACAGACCCGCAGTTATGATGCACGTCGCGACGTTGTGGCTTCCACCACCGCCGCGCTGGACATGATGCAGCGTCTGAACAAGATGTTTGATGGCGACTGGCTGCTGACCGTTGCTGCTTATAATAGCGGTGAAGGTCGTGTCATGAAGGCAATCAAAACGAACAAAGCTCGTGGTAAACCCACTGACTTCTGGTCGTTGCCATTGCCTCAGGAAACGAAGCTATACGTGCCCAAAATGCTGGCATTGAGCGATATACTCAAAAACAGCAAACGCTATGGCGTACGTCTGCCAACAACAGACGAAAGCCGCGCGTTGGCACGTGTTCGCCTGAGTAGCCCGGTTGAGATGGCTCAGGTTGCCGATATGGCGGGTATTTCCGTTAGCAAGCTGAAGACCTTCAATGCAGGCGTGAAAGGTTCCACGCTGGGTGCCAGCGGCCCGCAATATGTGATGGTGCCAAAGAAGCATGCAGAGAAGCTGCGTGAGTCTCTGGCTTCAGGCGAAATTGCAGCCGTGCAGTCAACGCTGGTCGCGGATAACACGCCGCTGAACAGCCGTAGCTACAAAGTTCGCTCTGGCGATACGCTTTCTGGCGTTGCTTCACGTCTTGGCGTGAGCATCAATGACCTTAAGCAGTGGAATAATCTGCGCGGGTCATCGCTGAAAGTAGGCCAGAATCTGACGGTGGGCGCTGGCAGCAGCGCACAGCGACTGGCGAACAACAGCGATAGCATCACCTATCGTGTGCGTAAAGGCGACTCGCTCTCGAGTATTGCCAAACGCCACGGGGTTAACATCAAGGATGTGATGCGCTGGAACAGCGATACGAATAATCTACAGCCAGGCGATCAGCTAACGTTGTTTGTGAAAAACAACGACATGCCGGACTCCTGATAGCATTGTAGAAATGAAGGCACTGGTTTCCCCCCAGTGCCTTTTTCATTTATCCCGCTTTATGTGCCTCAACCATTATCGTGTCGCTGGTAAACGAGCCATCTCCCTGTAACGCAAAGTAGTCTTTCACTTGTGCAGAAGCACTTTGTTGGTAGGCACGAATCGCGTCGCTCAACGCTGCAGGCGTACGCATCCGCGCCACCCACGAACTGAATTCCAGCGCCAGACGATCGGTTAACAAGGTATCGGCAATCAGATTGGCGTCATTGATTAACGACAACCACTCTCCGCTGGAATAGTTGCGTACGTGTGAGGTATCGCGTAACGCCTCCACGGTTTGCAACCAGATATCACGTACTGGGTGGCCAGGCGACATCACATCCATCACAATCAGTACACCACCGGGCTTCAGAACGCGGTTCACTTCCCGCAGCGCGCGCCCGACATCATGCCAGTGATGCGCGGAATAGCGGCTAATCACCACATCAAATACGTTATCTTCAAATGGCAGGCTTTCAGCATACCCCTGCCGTGTGGCGATATTTTCCAGACCTCGGTCTTTTGCCGCCTTAGCAACCACTTCAAGCATCTGCGACGATAAATCATAAGCCACGACCTGCTTTACCTGTTGCGCGGCCACAAAGCTGGCGTGCCCTGCTCCGCATCCCATATCCAATACGCGAGCCTGCGGAAATGCCGACAACCTTTCCCCCAGACGTTGCAAGTCACGGCCAGAGGCGTGCACCGTACTGGTTAAATAGGCATTAGCCTGAGAGCCAAACTGTTTTTCGACGTTGTCATGGTGAGAGCGTGTTGTCATTGTGTTGTCCTTCGGTTGTTATGAAATATGAAGGGCAACCATCACAGGCCTGCCCTATGGCAGACCTGACACACCGTTATTGTTCAGGTTTGCCGGGACTGAATTCAACGAGTAGCGGGTTGTGATCGGATGCACGGGTGACCAGCACAGAGGCTTCACTTACGTTCAGACCGCGATAGAACACAAAATCGAGAGGGCGACCAAACGCACGGCGGCGCTGATCGTCAGTAAAGCGAACCTGGCGCAGCGACATTTCACGCGCAAAGCGGTACAGCGCATTCATCCGTCGACGGCTCCAGGCATTAAAATCGCCAGCCATGATCACCGGACCGCTGTGATGAGCAATCTGATCGCCAATGGGAAGTAACTGCTTACTATAGACATCAACGCCAAGGCTAAAGTTAACCGCGTGGATATTCACCACCATTAACAGCCGAGTGTCAGGCAACGGGTACACCGTCACCAGCGCCGATTTCGCCAGCCGTAAAATAGGCTCACGCTCGCGCAATGGACAGCAGTAAACAGGATGAGCAGCAGAGAGCGTCATGACGCCAGAGGGATGCTGAGGTAGCACAAAGGCGGGAACCTGGTCGGCAGCAAGATAGTTAGCGGTCGCAAACTGCACCAGTTCTGGCGTGGTTTGTGCTTCCTGCAATAACACCAGATGCGCATCTTTGCCAAAATTCTTCAGCACCGACTGCCATTCTGCGCGCTGCTGTTTAAAAATATTCCATACCAGCACACGAATGCGATCTTCACTGCTTAACGGAACGCCTGCGGGTAATGCCTGGCCAATATGCGCAAACGACCCCGGCGGTAAAATCCGCTCGGCGGGTTGTCCGGCAACATAACGCATGGCATAGGTGTTTTTTCGCACTTTAGACTTTCAAACCTCTGTAACGTCAACCAGTCCGCAGCCGGACTGGTTCTTCTGTTATAGGGATTTTAGCACTCACTTTCAACGAACAATTGCAGTTTGTTTTGTAAGTGGGCGCTTACATCAATGATTTACCCCAAAGCAACGCGCGCGGGCTTATCAAGACGACCGCTGAGTCCCATCAGAAGGAAAGCAACCAGGACAATAAGTGCACCAATCCACGGCGTCTGCGCCAGACCATAATGCTCGACCGTTTGTCCACCAATCACTGAACCCAGTGCAATGCCAATATTAAACGCCGCAATGTTCAACCCTGACGCCACATCTACAGCATTAGGCGTAAATTGTTCCGCTTTCTGTACCACGTAGACCTGCAACCCCGGTACGTTACCAAAGGCAAAGATCCCCATTACCAGGATGGTAGCCAGCGCGGCATACTGCGTAGAAGCCGTCAGTTGGAAAACCATCAACAGAACAAACAACGCGGCGAAAATAAATTTCAGCGCAGGAACAGCACCATGCTTATCCGCCAGCTTACCACCCCAGATATTACCGATAGCCACTGAAACACCATAACCCAGTAAGATCCAGCTTACTGCTGCCGGAGAGAATCCCGCCAGATCCTGCATCATCGGTGCCAGGAAGGTGAATGCCGTGAATACACCGCCGTAGCCCAGTGCCGTAACGGCATAAATCAGCAACAGACGGGGATGAGTCAGCACCTTCACCTGGTCGCGAATGCTGGCGGCTGCACGACCGGGAATATTGGCGGGGATCAACAGCTGGCTACTGATCAGTGCAATCACGCCTAACATTGATACCGCAAGAAAAGTCTCGCGCCAGCCAAAGTGTTGACCAATAAACGTACCCAGCGGCACGCCGGTTACCAGCGCCACCGTTAAGCCACCAAACATAATAGCGATGGCGGAGGCCGCTTTCTCTTTTGGCACCAGACTTGTCGCGATGGTAGAACCAATCGAGAAGAATACGCCGTGTGCCAGCCCAGTCAGCAGACGAGCGACAATGAGTGTCATATACCCGGGAGCCTGCCATGCCAGCAAATTCCCCGCCGTAAACAGAACCATCAGCGCAACCAGTAACTGTTTACGTGGCAGGCGTCCGGTCAAAGCGGTCAGTACCGGTGCGCCAATCGCCACACCCAGCGCATAGATGGAAACCAGCATCCCGGCGGAAGGTAACGAGATCGCCAGTTGTTGAGCGATGGTCGGCACCAGACCAACAATCACAAACTCAGTAGTGCCTATAGCGAAGGCACTAATTGTTAGTGCAAATAAAGCGAGAGGCATAAATAACTCCGTAACATCAGTAATCAGATGACACGCAGTATGCCTGGATGTTTTAATGACAAAAATATTCAAAATCTCAATATAATTTTGCGTCAGGTGCAAAAATGAAAGCAACCTCTGAAGAACTTGCGATTTTTGTAGCGGTAGTGGAAAGCGGCAGCTTTAGCCGGGCGGCAGAACAGCTTGGACAAGCCAATTCCGCGGTCAGTCGGGCAGTAAAAAAGCTGGAGATGAAACTGGGCGTCAGTTTGCTTAATCGAACGACCCGACAGCTAAGTCTCACTGAGGAAGGAGAGCGCTATTTCAGGCGGGTGCAGCAGATACTGCAAGAGATGGCTGCAGCAGAAACGGAAATCATGGAGTCGCGTAATACTCCGCGCGGCCTGCTGCGCATCGACGCAGCAACACCGGTGATGTTGCATTTCCTGATGCCGCTAATCAAACCGTTCCGGGAGCGGTATCCCGAGATGACGTTGTCTCTCGTCTCCTCGGAAACATTCATCAATCTTATTGAACGAAAAGTGGATATTGCTATACGAGCGGGCACACTGACTGACTCGAGTCTACGTGCGCGTCCGTTATTTACCAGCTATCGCAAGATTATTGCCTCACCGGAGTACATTGCCCGTTTTGGTAGACCAGAGACCGTCGAGGAGTTAAAACAGCATCTGTGTCTGGGGTTTTCCGAACCGGTTTCGCTCAATACCTGGCCGATTGCCTGTAGCGACGGACAGCTGCATGAGGTCGAGTGTGGCATTTCTTCCAACAGTGGGGAAACGCTAAAACAGCTTTGCCTGAACGGCAACGGCATCGCCTGTCTTTCAGATTATATGATAGATAAAGAGATCGCGCGGGGAGAGCTAGTGGAACTGCTGGCCGATAAACGTCTGCCGGTAAAAATGCCTTTCAGCGCCGTTTACTACAGCGATCGTGCGGTCAGTACACGTATTCGTGCATTTATAGACTTTTTAAGTGAATATATAAGAACAGCTCCCGAAGGAGCTGTAAAAGAGGGGTAAGGGATACACAGGATCGGGCAATTAATCCCAGGCAGGAGCCAGACCTTCCGGGCTGACCAGACGATCGTTGCAGTCCAGTGCCGCGATCATTTTTTTATCTTCGGCATCCAGATGCAGTTCCAGCGCCAGCAGGTTGCTTGCCAGGTTTTCACGTTTGGTAGAAGAAGGAATTACGGAGTAACCTTCCCCCATTGCCCATGCCAGAATAACCTGCGCCGGGGTCGCGTTATGTTTAGCGGCAATGTGCGCAATCACTTCATCTTTCAGCGCGTTACCGTAAGCCAGCGTCATGTAAGAGGTGATGTGGATACCGTGTGCTTTCGCCCAGTCAACCACCTTACGGCTCTGAAGATACGGAGAAAGCTCAATCTGGTTGGTCGCAATATTGTCTGCGCCTACTGCGGCAATGGCTTTTTCCATCAGCGCAATAGTGAAGTTTGAGATACCAATTTCACGAGTCAGTCCCTGCTGTTTTGCTTCGAGCAGCGCCAGCATGAATTCCTCAACAGATACAGCATCTCCTGGAGATGGCCAGTGGATCAGCGCCAAATCAACATAATCTGTACGCAGTTTCTTCAGGCTTTCTTTCAGACTTGGGAGCAGTTTTTCTTTGCTGAGATTTTCAATCCAGATCTTGGTGGTGATGTACAGTTCGTTACGCGGTACGCCGCTTTCGGCAATCGCCTGACCAACAGCCGCTTCATTATCATAGATTTGCGCAGTGTCGACAGCACGGTAGCCCAGCTCAAGCGCCGTTTTAACAGAAGCGATAACCACGTCGTCTTTCAGGCGGAAAGTACCCAAACCGAATGCAGGGATAGCCATAGAACTCCTCTTTTTAATCACTATGTTCATCAACTAAGAGGATTATGACTTCCAGCTCTTTATAGAAAAAGAGTGATAAATGCAGAGGATTTTTGCGGATGTAGCAATAATTAAATTGCAAGCAAAGAAAAAGCCCTGAGCTAATGCTCAGGGCTCTTAATAAGTGGCGGAACGGACGGGACTCGAACCCGCGACCCCCTGCGTGACAGGCAGGTATTCTAACCAACTGAACTACCGCTCCACCGAATTTCTTTGTCACTACCCGGATTCTTCATCCCGGTTTACTGCAATTTGATGCCTGGCAGTTCCCTACTCTCGCATGGGGAGACCCCACACTACCATCGGCGCTACGGCGTTTCACTTCTGAGTTCGGCATGGGGTCAGGTGGGACCACCGCGCTACAGCCGCCAGGCAAATTCTGTTATTAACCCGCTTTTCGCCGGTTAATGTAATCTGTATCAAGCTGAATCTCGTCTCTTCGCCAAAACATCTTCGGCGTTGTAAGGTTAAGCCTCACGGTTCATTAGTATCGGTTAGCTCAATGTATCGCTACACTTACACACCCGACCTATCAACGTCATAGTCTTTAACGTTCCTTCAGGAGACTTATAGTCTCAGGGAGAACTCATCTCGGGGCAAGTTTCGTGCTTAGATGCTTTCAGCACTTATCTCTTCCGCATTTAGCTACCGGGCAATGCCATTGGCATGACAACCCGAACACCAGTGATGCGTCCACTCCGGTCCTCTCGTACTAGGAGCAGCCCCCCTCAATTCTCCAGCGCCCACGGCAGATAGGGACCGAACTGTCTCACGACGTTCTAAACCCAGCTCGCGTACCACTTTAAATGGCGAACAGCCATACCCTTGGGACCTACTTCAGCCCCAGGATGTGATGAGCCGACATCGAGGTGCCAAACACCGCCGTCGATATGAACTCTTGGGCGGTATCAGCCTGTTATCCCCGGAGTACCTTTTATCCGTTGAGCGATGGCCCTTCCATTCAGAACCACCGGATCACTAAGACCTGCTTTCGCACCTGCTCGAGCCGTCACTCTCGCAGTCAAGCTAGCTTATGCCTTTGCACTAACCTCCTGATGTCCGACCAGGATTAGCTAACCTTCGTGCTCCTCCGTTACTCTTTAGGAGGAGACCGCCCCAGTCAAACTACCCACCAGACACTGTCCGCAACCCGGATTACGGGTCCACGTTAGAACACCAGCCATTAAAGGGTGGTATTTCAAGGATGGCTCCATGCAGACTGGCGTCCACACTTCAAAGCCTCCCACCTATCCTACACATCAAGGACCAGTGTTCAGTGTCAAGCTATAGTAAAGGTTCACGGGGTCTTTCCGTCTTGCCGCGGGTACACTGCATCTTCACAGCGAGTTCAATTTCACTGAGTCTCGGGTGGAGACAGCCTGGCCATCATTACGCCATTCGTGCAGGTCGGAACTTACCCGACAAGGAATTTCGCTACCTTAGGACCGTTATAGTTACGGCCGCCGTTTACCGGGGCTTCGATCAAGAGCTTCTCCTTACGGATAACCCCATCAATTAACCTTCCGGCACCGGGCAGGCGTCACACCGTATACGTCCACTTTCGTGTTTGCACAGTGCTGTGTTTTTAATAAACAGTTGCAGCCAGCTGGTATCTTCGACTGATTTCAGCTCCATGAGTAAATCACTTCACCTACATATCAGCGTGCCTTCTCCCGAAGTTACGGCACCATTTTGCCTAGTTCCTTCACCCGAGTTCTCTCAAGCGCCTTGGTATTCTCTACCTGACCACCTGTGTCGGTTTGGGGTACGATTTCGTGTTACCTGATGCTTAGAGGCTTTTCCTGGAAGCAGGGCATTTGTTACTTCAGCACCGTAGTGCCTCGTCATCACACCTCAGCGTTAAAAGGTACCGGATTTACCTGGAACCTCCGCCTACATGCTTAAACCGGGACAACCGTCGCCCGGCTAACATAGCCTTCTCCGTCCCCCCTTCGCAGTAACACCAAGTACAGGAATATTAACCTGTTTCCCATCGACTACGCCTTTCGGCCTCGCCTTAGGGGTCGACTCACCCTGCCCCGATTAACGTTGGACAGGAACCCTTGGTCTTCCGGCGTGCGGGTTTTTCACCCGCATTATCGTTACTTATGTCAGCATTCGCACTTCTGATACCTCCAGCATACCTCACAGTACACCTTCAACGGCTTACAGAACGCTCCCCTACCCAACAACACATAGTGTCGCTGCCGCAGCTTCGGTGCATGGTTTAGCCCCGTTACATCTTCCGCGCAGGCCGACTCGACCAGTGAGCTATTACGCTTTCTTTAAATGATGGCTGCTTCTAAGCCAACATCCTGGCTGTCTGTGCCTTCCCACATCGTTTCCCACTTAACCATGACTTTGGGACCTTAGCTGGCGGTCTGGGTTGTTTCCCTCTTCACGACGGACGTTAGCACCCGCCGTGTGTCTCCCGTGATAACATTCTTCGGTATTCGCAGTTTGCATCGGGTTGGTAAGTCGGGATGACCCCCTAGCCGAAACAGTGCTCTACCCCCGAAGATGAGTTCACGAGGCGCTACCTAAATAGCTTTCGGGGAGAACCAGCTATCTCCCGGTTTGATTGGCCTTTCACCCCCAGCCACAAGTCATCCGCTAATTTTTCAACATTAGTCGGTTCGGTCCTCCAGTTAGTGTTACCCAACCTTCAACCTGCCCATGGCTAGATCACCGGGTTTCGGGTCTATACCCTGCAACTTAACGCCCAGTTAAGACTCGGTTTCCCTTCGGCTCCCCTATACGGTTAACCTTGCTACAGAATATAAGTCGCTGACCCATTATACAAAAGGTACGCAGTCACCCCATAAAGAGGCTCCCACTGCTTGTACGTACACGGTTTCAGGTTCTTTTTCACTCCCCTCGCCGGGGTTCTTTTCGCCTTTCCCTCACGGTACTGGTTCACTATCGGTCAGTCAGGAGTATTTAGCCTTGGAGGATGGTCCCCCCATATTCAGACAGGATACCACGTGTCCCGCCCTACTCTTCGAGTTCACAACCTGTGCATTTTGGTGTACGGGACTATCACCCTGTACCGTCGGACTTTCCAGACCGTTCCACTAACACACAAGCTGATTCAGACTCTGGGCTGCTCCCCGTTCGCTCGCCGCTACTGGGGGAATCTCGGTTGATTTCTTTTCCTCGGGGTACTTAGATGTTTCAGTTCCCCCGGTTCGCTTCATTACGCTATGTATTCACGTAATGATAGTGTGTCGAAACACACTGGGTTTCCCCATTCGGAAATCGCCGGTTATAACGGTTCATATCACCTTACCGACGCTTATCGCAGATTAGCACGTCCTTCATCGCCTCTGACTGCCAGGGCATCCACCGTGTACGCTTAGTCGCTTAACCTCACAACCCGAAGATGTTTCTTTCGATTCATCATCGACTTGCAAAAATTTGAGAGACTCGAACACACCATTTTTCATTTCTTATTACGGAGAAATGAAACAGTGTGTCGTTTCAATTTTCAGCTTGATCCAGATTTTTAAAGAGCAAATATCTCAAACGTCACCCGAAGGTAAGTTTTGAGATATTGGGGTCGGCGACTTTCACTCACACATACCAGCAAGTGGCGTCCCCTAGGGGATTCGAACCCCTGTTACCGCCGTGAAAGGGCGGTGTCCTGGGCCTCTAGACGAAGGGGACACTGAAGTCTCAATCGCAAGACGCCTTGCTATTTACTTTTCATCAGACAATCTGTGTGAGCACTACAAAGAACGTTTCTTTAAGGTAAGGAGGTGATCCAACCGCAGGTTCCCCTACGGTTACCTTGTTACGACTTCACCCCAGTCATGAATCACAAAGTGGTAAGCGCCCTCCCGAAGGTTAAGCTACCTACTTCTTTTGCAACCCACTCCCATGGTGTGACGGGCGGTGTGTACAAGGCCCGGGAACGTATTCACCGTGGCATTCTGATCCACGATTACTAGCGATTCCGACTTCATGGAGTCGAGTTGCAGACTCCAATCCGGACTACGACATACTTTATGAGGTCCGCTTGCTCTCGCGAGGTCGCTTCTCTTTGTATATGCCATTGTAGCACGTGTGTAGCCCTACTCGTAAGGGCCATGATGACTTGACGTCATCCCCACCTTCCTCCAGTTTATCACTGGCAGTCTCCTTTGAGTTCCCGACCGAATCGCTGGCAACAAAGGATAAGGGTTGCGCTCGTTGCGGGACTTAACCCAACATTTCACAACACGAGCTGACGACAGCCATGCAGCACCTGTCTCACGGTTCCCGAAGGCACCAAGCCATCTCTGGCAAGTTCCGTGGATGTCAAGAGTAGGTAAGGTTCTTCGCGTTGCATCGAATTAAACCACATGCTCCACCGCTTGTGCGGGCCCCCGTCAATTCATTTGAGTTTTAACCTTGCGGCCGTACTCCCCAGGCGGTCGACTTAACGCGTTAGCTCCGGAAGCCACGCCTCAAGGGCACAACCTCCAAGTCGACATCGTTTACGGCGTGGACTACCAGGGTATCTAATCCTGTTTGCTCCCCACGCTTTCGCACCTGAGCGTCAGTCTTTGTCCAGGGGGCCGCCTTCGCCACCGGTATTCCTCCAGATCTCTACGCATTTCACCGCTACACCTGGAATTCTACCCCCCTCTACAAGACTCTAGCCTGCCAGTTTCGGATGCAGTTCCCAGGTTGAGCCCGGGGATTTCACATCCGACTTGACAGACCGCCTGCGTGCGCTTTACGCCCAGTAATTCCGATTAACGCTTGCACCCTCCGTATTACCGCGGCTGCTGGCACGGAGTTAGCCGGTGCTTCTTCTGCGAGTAACGTCAATCACTAAGGTTATTAACCTTAATGCCTTCCTCCTCGCTGAAAGTACTTTACAACCCGAAGGCCTTCTTCATACACGCGGCATGGCTGCATCAGGCTTGCGCCCATTGTGCAATATTCCCCACTGCTGCCTCCCGTAGGAGTCTGGACCGTGTCTCAGTTCCAGTGTGGCTGGTCATCCTCTCAGACCAGCTAGGGATCGTCGCCTAGGTGAGCCGTTACCCCACCTACTAGCTAATCCCATCTGGGCACATCCGATGGCAAGAGGCCCGAAGGTCCCCCTCTTTGGTCTTGCGACGTTATGCGGTATTAGCTACCGTTTCCAGTAGTTATCCCCCTCCATCGGGCAGTTTCCCAGACATTACTCACCCGTCCGCCACTCGTCACCCAAGGAGCAAGCTCCTCTGTGCTACCGTTCGACTTGCATGTGTTAGGCCTGCCGCCAGCGTTCAATCTGAGCCATGATCAAACTCTTCAATTTAAGTTTGATGCTCGTGAATTAAACTTCGTAATGAATTACGTATGTTCACTCAGAGACTTGGTATTCATTTTTCGTCTTGCGACGTTAAGAATCCGTATCTTCGAGTGCCCACACAGATTGTCTGATAAATTGTTAAAGAGCAGTTGCGACGCGCTTTAGCGCTCTGTCGCGAGGTGGCGTATATTACGCTTTCCTCTTTCAGAGTCAACCCTCATTTTCAGGTTTTTCTCTTCAACCGAACCGGCTGTTTGTGTGAAGTGATTCACATCCGCCGTGTCGATGGAGGCGCATTATAGGGAGTCGACTCAGGAAGACAAGCGGAAAAATGCATTTTTGTTTCAACCGCTCACCTTTTACCCACAACGCTTACTTTTGCTGCTTTTTTATCGCCATTGGCAGGTCTGCCAGACTATTTATGACTAAATCTGCCGCATTTTCTGCTTCCGGCGTGACGGGTTTGCCTGTGCGCACCAATACCTTCGTGCCAACATTTGCAGCTGCCGCCGCCTGCATATCTTCAATTTTGTCGCCTACCATATAAGAAGCGGCCATATCGATGTGCAAGAAGTCTCGGGCGGAGATAAACATGCCAGGATGCGGTTTACGACAGTCGCAGACCTGACGATACTCTTCCACGGTGCCTTGTGGGTGATGCGGGCAGTAGTAGATGCCATCCAGCTCAACATCGCGATCGGCCAGCGACCAGTCCATCCATTCGGTCAACGTTTCAAACTGCGCCTCAGTAAATTTACCACGCGCGATACCAGACTGGTTCGTCACAATAATGAGCGCGTAACCCATTTTTTTAAGTTCACGCATGGCATCAATAACGCCGTCGATAAACTCAAACTCGTCGATCTCATGTACATAACCGTGGTCCACATTAATGGTACCGTCACGGTCGAGAAAAATTGCGGGTACAGACTTTGCCACCTTTTATAGCTCCTGAATAAGGCATGTGGCTCTAGTATCGCATGTTTCAGCGGGCAAGAAAGTGCTCATCGCGCAAAGCCTGATTGATTTAGACGTCTGGATGCCTTAACATCCATCTAGTTGACGGCTTCGACCGTACCTGACAGACGAAAATGCCACGGCTAACTTAATTACGATAATAAATAACCAATGATTAAACTTTCGAATATCACCAAAGTGTTCCAGCAGGGGACTCGCACCATTCAGGCGTTAAATAACGTCAGCCTGCATGTTCCTGCCGGGCAGATTTATGGCGTTATTGGCGCCTCCGGTGCCGGTAAAAGTACGCTCATCCGCTGCGTTAACTTACTTGAACGCCCAACCGAAGGCAGCGTTCAGGTCGGCGGTCAGGAACTCACGACGCTTTCTGAGTCAGAGCTGACCAAAGCTCGCCGTCAAATCGGCATGATTTTCCAACACTTTAACCTGCTCTCTTCCCGCACCGTGTTTGGCAACGTCGCGCTGCCGCTGGAACTGGATAACACGCCAAAAGAAGAGATCAAACGCCGTGTAACAGAACTGTTGGATTTGGTTGGTCTTGGTGACAAGCACGATAGCTACCCGGCCAATCTTTCTGGTGGACAAAAACAGCGTGTGGCAATCGCCCGTGCGCTGGCAAGCAATCCCAAAGTGCTGCTGTGTGATGAAGCCACCAGCGCACTCGATCCGGCAACGACCCGCTCGATTCTGGAATTATTGAAAGACATTAACCGTCGTCTGGGACTTACCATTCTGCTGATAACCCATGAGATGGACGTTGTAAAACGCATTTGTGACTGCGTGGCGGTCATCAGTAATGGTGAACTGATTGAACAGGACACCGTTAGCGAAGTGTTCTCACACCCGAAAACGCCGCTGGCACAGAAATTTATTCAGTCCACGCTGCACCTGGATATCCCGGAAGATTACCTGGAACGGTTAAAAGCCGAGCCAGAAGCAGACAGTGTGCCGATGCTGCGTATGGAATTCACCGGTCATTCGGTCGATGCGCCGCTACTTTCTGAGACGGCCCGCCGTTTTAACGTTAATAACAACATTATTAGCGCGCAGATGGATTACGCCGGCGGTGTGAAATTCGGCATCATGCTGACTGAAATGCACGGCACACAGGAAGATACACAAGCAGCCATCAACTGGTTGCAGGAACACCATGTAAAAGTAGAGGTACTAGGTTATGTCTGAGCCGATGATGTGGCTTCTGGTTCGCGGCGTATGGGAAACGCTGGCAATGACCTTTGTGTCCGGTTTTTTTGGTTTTGTGATCGGTCTGCCGGTTGGCGTGTTGCTGTACGTAACGCGTCCGGGGCAAATCATTGAGAACGCGAAGCTCTACCGTACGCTCTCTGCGCTGGTGAACATTTTCCGTTCCATCCCGTTCATCATCTTATTGGTGTGGATGATTCCGTTCACCCGCATGATCGTAGGCACCTCTATCGGACTGCAGGCCGCTATCGTCCCGCTGACCGTCGGCGCCGCGCCGTTTATCGCCCGTATGGTGGAAAACGCGCTGCTCGAAATCCCGACCGGGCTAATAGAAGCCTCTCGTGCGATGGGCGCCACGCCGCTGCAAATTGTACGTAAGGTATTACTGCCAGAAGCGCTGCCAGGACTGGTCAATGCGGCCACCATCACTCTTATCACGCTGGTTGGTTACTCCGCGATGGGCGGTGCCGTCGGTGCCGGTGGTCTTGGACAGATTGGTTATCAGTACGGCTATATTGGTTACAACGCTACAGTAATGAATACAGTACTGGTATTGCTCGTCGTTCTGGTTTATTTAATTCAGTTATCCGGCGATCGCATCGTCCGGGCTGTCACGCACAAATAACGTTGCACACAACACTAAAAACTCATTAAGAAAAGGAAATAAGCATGGCGTTCAAATTCAAAACCTTTGCGGCAGTTGGAGCCCTGATCGGTTCTCTGGCACTTGTGGGTTGCGGTCAGGATGAAAAAGATCCTAATCACATCAAAGTGGGCGTTATTGTTGGCGCAGAGCAGCAGGTTGCAGAAGTCGCGCAGAAAGTAGCTAAAGAAAAATACGGTCTGGACGTTGAGCTGGTCACGTTTAACGATTACGTTCTGCCTAACGAAGCGCTGAGCAAAGGCGATATCGATGCTAACGCCTTCCAGCACAAACCGTACCTGGATCAGCAGATCAAAGATCGCGGTTACAAGCTGGTTGCTGTAGGCAATACTTTTGTTTACCCGATTGCGGGCTATTCCAAAAAAATCAAATCACTGGATGAGCTGCAGGACGGTTCACAGGTCGCGATTCCAAACGACCCGACTAACCTTGGCCGTTCCTTGCTGCTGCTGCAAAAAGTGGGCTTAATCAAGCTGAAAGATGGTGTTGGCCTGCTGCCGACCGCGCTGGACGTGATTGAAAACCCGAAAAATCTGAAGCTGGTTGAACTGGAAGCGCCGCAGCTGCCGCGTTCTCTGGACGATGCTCAAATCGCACTGGCGGTCATCAACACCACCTACGCCAGCCAGATCGGCCTGACCCCGGCAAAAGACGGTATCTTTGTTGAAGATAAAGATTCTCCGTACGTAAACCTGATCGTGACGCGTGAAGACAACAAAGATGCTGAGAACGTGAAGAAATTCGTTCAGGCATATCAGTCTGATGAAGTGTACGAAGCAGCAAACAAAGTCTTTAACGGCGGTGCTGTTAAGGGCTGGTAATTTTAGGCTGTTTACATAATATGTAATATCATCAGGACGGGCGCTTGCCCGTCTTGTCATTTATGCAAGCACCTGATTCAATATCTGACGTTTAGATCATTCATTGAGGAAATATTATGCGTGCTTTACCGATCTGTTTAGTAGCACTCTTGCTGAGCGGCTGTTCTATGTTAAGCAGATCCCCTGTTGAACCCGTTCAAAGCACCGCAACCCCGCCGAAAGCGGAGCCGGAAAAACCGAAAGCACCGCGCGCGACGCCGGTAAGAATCATTACTAACGCTGAAGATTTAGTAGGCAAGCCGTTCCGCGATCTTGGCGAAGTTAGCGGTGAATCCTGCCAGGCATCCAACCAGGATTCCCCTCCGAGCATTCCAACCGCGCGCAAACGCATGCAGATTAACGCATCAAAAATGAAAGCTAATGCGGTATTGCTGCACAGTTGCGAAGTGACCAGCGGAACACCGGGTTGCTATCGTCAGGCGGTTTGCATCGGTTCTGCACTGAACATTTCGGCGAAATGAGCCATTTTCAGTTCGAGCAAATAGGCGTTATCCGCTCACCATATAAAGAAAAGTTCGCCGTTCCACGCCAGCCAGGTCTGGTGAAAAGCGCCTGCGGCGAACTGCATTTGCTCGCACCTTATAACCAGGCCGATGCCGTTCGCGGCCTGGAAGCCTTCAGTCATTTGTGGGTGATTTTTGTTTTTCACCAGACAATGGAAGGTGGATGGCGTCCGACCGTGCGCCCTCCCCGTCTTGGTGGCAACGCCAGAATGGGTGTCTTTGCCACACGTTCAACGTTTCGTCCTAACCCTGTTGGCATGTCGTTGGTAGAGCTGCGGGGCATCCGCTGCCATAAAGAGCACGTAATCCTCGAACTCGGTGGACTGGACCTTGTTGACGGAACGCCAGTAGTGGATATTAAGCCGTATCTGCCGTTTGCCGAATCGCTGCCTGATGCTCGCGCCAGCTATGCCCAGGACGCACCTCAGGCCAGCGTCGAGGTGACGTTCAGTGAAGATCTCGCGGAGCAACTACTGAAGCTCGAACAACGTTACCCGCGTCTTCGTCAGTTTATTACCGAAGTGCTGGCGCAGGATCCGCGTCCTGCCTACCGTAAAAATGAGGAAGAAGGCAAAACCTACGCCGTCTGGCTGCTGGACTTTAACGTGCGCTGGCGCGTCACACCGTCAGGATTTGAGGTCTTTGCTCTGGAAGCCCGCTAATTTGCGTCGCGTACTCTTTTGACATCCCTTTCTCGCTGGTAAACTAAACCACTTTTGTTTTGTGCCAGGCTCGTTTTGAGCCTGTTCGATCGTTCAACTGGAACCGTAACAACATGCGTACTAGCCAATATCTGCTCTCCACTCTGAAGGAGACACCTGCCGACGCCGAAGTCATCAGCCACCAGCTGATGCTGCGCGCCGGGATGATCCGCAAGCTGGCCTCCGGGTTATATACCTGGCTGCCGACCGGCGTGCGCGTCCTGAAAAAAGTCGAAAATATCGTGCGTGAAGAGATGAACAACGCCGGTGCGATCGAGGTGTTGATGCCGGTCGTTCAGCCTTCTGAACTGTGGGAAGAGAGCGGCCGTTGGGAACAATACGGCCCGGAACTGCTGCGTATTGCTGACCGTGGCGATCGTTCGTTCGTCCTCGGCCCAACGCATGAAGAAGTGATCACCGACTTGATCCGTAACGAGCTGAGCTCTTACAAACAGCTGCCGCTGAACTTCTATCAGATCCAGACCAAATTCCGTGACGAAGTCCGTCCGCGTTTCGGCGTGATGCGTTCCCGCGAATTCCTGATGAAAGATGCCTACTCTTTCCACACCTCTCAGGAATCCCTGCAGGAAACCTACGATGCGATGTACGCTGCGTACAGCAAAATCTTCAGCCGTATGGGGCTGGATTTCCGTGCAGTACAAGCGGATACCGGTTCTATTGGCGGCAGCGCCTCTCACGAATTCCAGGTCCTGGCACAGAGCGGCGAAGACGATGTGATCTTCTCCGACTCCTCCGATTATGCGGCGAACATCGAATTCGCCGAAGCCGTTGCGCCGAAAGAGCCGCGCGCAGCAGCAACTCAGGAAATGACGCTGGTTGATACTCCGAACGCCAAAACCATCGCCGAACTAGTTGAGCAGTTCAACCTGCCTATCGAAAAAACCGTGAAAACCCTGCTGGTGAAAGCGGTTGAAGGCAGCAGCTACCCGCTGGTCGCCCTGCTGGTTCGTGGCGATCACGAGCTGAACGAAGTCAAAGCGGAAAAACTGCCGCAGGTTGCCAGCCCGCTGACCTTTGCCACCGAAGAAGAAATTCGTGCGTTGGTAAAAGCAGGTCCAGGCTCGCTCGGTCCGGTGAATATGCCGATTCCGGTGGTTATCGACCGTACCGTTGCAGTAATGAGCGATTTCGCTGCCGGTGCCAACATCGACGGTAAACACTATTTCGGTATCAACTGGGATCGCGACGTAGTCACCCCGGAAGTTGCAGACATCCGTAACGTGGTCGCCGGCGACCCGAGCCCGGACGGCAAAGGTACGCTGATGATCAAACGCGGTATCGAAGTCGGCCACATCTTCCAGTTGGGTACCAAGTACTCTGAAGCGATGAAAGCCGCCGTACAGGGCGAAGATGGTCGTAACCAGATCCTGACCATGGGTTGCTACGGTATCGGGGTCACTCGCGTGGTTGCTGCTGCTATCGAACAGAACTATGACGATCGCGGCATCGTATGGCCAGACGCCATTGCTCCGTTCCAGGTCGCGATTCTGCCGATGAACATGCACAAGTCCTACCGCGTGCAGGAACTGGCTGAAAAACTGTACGCTGAGCTGCGCGCTCAGGGTATTGAAGTGCTGATGGACGACCGTAAAGAGCGTCCGGGCGTGATGTTTGCCGATATGGAACTGATCGGTATTCCGCACACTATCGTGCTGGGCGACCGTAACCTCGACAACGACGATATCGAATACAAATACCGTCGTAACGGCGAGAAAGAGCTGATTAAAACCGGCGACATCGTCGACTTCCTGGTCAAAGCCATTAAAGGCTAATACCAACAAAAAGGCCCTGATTATCAGGGCCTTTTTTCTATCGATTAATTACACGCTTTACCGGGGATAAATTTCGCGTCTTTATCCGCCATCAACGTTTTCACTTTCTCACCCGTATCCGGGTTTGACTCCAGCGTGAAATGCGCCTCAAGCGTCAGCAATACGGACTGTCCGTTTTCCGCACGCGCAGCTAAATAGTCACGTTCAAGCTGAGCATTATTCGCCACCGGCATCCGTTTACCCGTTGCGCAGTCGGTAAAGATTGCCGCGTCAGCCATATAGAAATACATGCCTCGCATCGGCATTGGCGTCACCGGTAAGCTGGCGGAAACCGGCTGGAGCGTGTAGTTAAACTGTGACTCAATCGGGTTACCTTCACGATCGAGCATTTCCAGCGCCTCGCCTTTAGCCCGGTAGTACGACTTTTCACCTTTGCTGTCGGTCAGCACCAGCTTGTCGGCAGTGCGCGCCCATGTGCCATAAGAGGCAAATGAAGACAGTTCATCCCGCACGCCCTGATAACGTTCGTTCATCACCCATGTACCGTCTTTCTCCAGAAACAGAGAGGTTTCAATCCCTTCACAGTCCGCGCAAGGTAAGATGCCACGCCAGCTTTGCTGCATCGGTTTTAATTCTGCCGCCCGCGTCGGCTGTAGTACTTCAACTTCAGTACGGTTATTACAGCCGATCAAGGAAAAAAGCGTGCATGCAGCGACTACGGACAATATTGCTGTTTTCACTATCAATTCCTTATAAATTTTTATTCCCGCTCGTCAGTCTTGCGTTCGACGAACTCTCCCACGCAGTGCTTTCACTGTGGATTTTTGCGCCTTCGATGACAACCTGCGCTCTTTCGAGGCGCGTGTAGGGCGAGTTGCCTGTCGGCTTTTTTGCACTGCGGTTAATTCTTTTATCACCGCTACCAGCCGGGAGATTGCCGCTTCCCGATTAAGTTCCTGGCTACGGTATTCCTGCGCCTTAATGATAATAACGCCATCACCGCTAATCAGATGATGGCTGGCGGCAAGCAAACGTTCCTTGTAATACTCTGGCAGGCCAGAGGCCCGAATGTCAAAGCGCAAATGGATAGCCGTCGAGGTCTTGTTAACGTGCTGACCGCCCGCGCCCTGCGCCCGAATCGCCGTGATTTCCAGCTCATTATCAGGGATAGAGACGTTTCGGGAGATAACAATCATGAACGCGGCTGCCACGCGGTCAGATGAATTTCCAGATTGTTCTGAGAGTCAGACAGCCAGATAGCACCGTCCTGGATAGTTGCCTGCAGCGCCATTGTACGACCTGCAAAATCACTCAGTTGCGCCAGTTGTTCATCATCCAGATACCACACGGTCAGATTTTTAAACTGCGCGCACTTGTTCTGATTTTGCTGCCACCAGATCTGAGCCGCACGGCTGTTGTAAGCAAACAGGGCAACCTCTCCAGACTGGGTACAGGCTTTTTTAATACGGCGCTCATCCGGCAGACCCAGCTCAATCCAGAGATCGATACCCAGATGGTCGTTACGCAGCCATGCTTCAGGCTCGTCTTCCGCACTCAGACCACGCGTGAACTGCAGCCGTTCATCGGCATATTTGATCCAGGCCAGCAGGCGCAACATCATGCGCTCCTGGGTTTCAGAGGGGTGACGCGCCAGCGTCAAGGCCGCGTCAAGGAACTGGTTGCGGTCAAGATCCGCTACGTTGACGACGGCTTTATAAATTGTCGCTTTAAGCGCCATGAGAGAACTCCTTTCGAATCAGGCGCACATTGTAGCGAAAACTGCGGCAAAAGGCTGCTAACTGCTCCTCTATCAAGGCGCTGATATTGCTTGAATGAGTATGGTATAGTCACCTTGCTAAACAGAGTTTATCTTCGTAGGCTTAGACTTGCATCCACGGTTAAGTCAGAGTGCTGACAGGAGGGCATGTGGAAAAATATTGTGAGTTAATACGCAAGCGGTACGCGGAAATCGCCAGCGGAGACTTAGGGTATATCCCGGATGCGCTGGGTTGCGTATTGAAGGTGCTTAATGAAGTGGCGGCAGACAGCGCCCTTCCAGAGTCGATCAGGGAAAAAGCGGCGTATGCTGCCGCGAACTTACTGGTGAGCGATTATGTCAATGAATGAAACGTATCAACCCATCAACTGCGATGATTACGACAATCTTGAACTCGCCTGCCAGCACCATTTGTTACTGACGCTGGCGCTAAAAGATGGCAAAGTTTTGCAGGCGAAAGCGAACGACCTGGTTTCACGCAAAAACGTGGAGTATCTGGTCGCAGATGTCGCAGGTGAAACCCGGGAGCTTCGTCTCGACAAAATTGCCAGCTTCAGCCACCCGCAGATCGGTACCGTGGTGGTCAGCGAATCTTAACTTTTTTTCGCCTTATCCGGCCTACTTTCCATGTGAAACGTAGGCCTGATAAGCGCAGCACCATCAGGCATGCCATACCAGCCTCACGCCTTCTTCACCTTCCGCCGTCCCCTCACGCGTCACGAAAACACCCGCAGCCGCAATCAACGTTTCGCCGTAAAACAGCAGCGGTGTGGTATCTCGTCGCCAGGGCGGGATCCCCTGCTCCTGCCAGATTTTTTTTAATTTCCGTCCGCCGTTACGCCCGACAATATGCAATAACCCTGGCGCTTTAAAACGGATACTGACGACTTCATCCGCTTGCGGCAAGCGCAAATCACCCGCAGAGATTAACTGAACCGAACCCAATCCGGCAGGCAGCGTCAACGGCGTTTTCCACTCTAACCACGGGATAATAGTTTCGCTTTGCCCATCGACTGACTTCACCCACCACAGCTGTGACTGATAACGACGGACCTCGTACTCCCCGAGGCGAAAACTTGGTGACGCATCTTCCCGCGCCAGCGCCACTTCCTGCCAGATACGTTCCAGCCCATCACGGGAAGGCATCGGCGCATTTAACCCCGCCAGCCAGCGACGAAGCAGCGCGGCACGACGCACGCCGCTCATCATCATTAATGGCGTCAGTAACAGTGTTCCGCGGGATGTGATGCAATCGGCTAAATCGCTGGCCAGCAGTTCATCCAATAAACTCTCCTGCTCAGCGCACAGCGCAGCACTGCGGGCAACGGCTTGCGCGAAGTGCGGCCAGCGCTGTTGGAGCAATGGGGTAACGCGCAATCTGAGGAAATTGCGATCGTAGGTATCATCCTGATTGCTTTCATCTTCAATCCAGCATAATTCATGCTGCCGTGCCCATGCTTCAAGCGCCTCTCGCGTTTGCGCCAGCAGCGGTCGAATCAGTTGGGTTCCGGCAAACGGAGAGCTTTCCCCCATGGCGGAAAGTCCGGCAGGACCACTGCCGCGTTTAAGCGCCAGCAGAAAGGTTTCACACTGGTCATCGAGATGCTGTGCGGTCATCAGCACCTCGCCCGGTAGTAAGGTCTGCGCAAACGCCTGATAGCGCGCGCGTCGCGCCTGGGCTTCGATGCCCAGACCATCATCCTCAAGGTGTACCCGCTCAACCACCAGCGACACCTGCCACTGCGAGCATACCGACTCACAATGCTGTACCCAACTGTCTGCGTGTGGGCTTAATCCGTGGTGAATGTGGATTGCGCGTAAAGCAACATCAGGATGCAGCGCTCGCCACTGCACCAACTGATGCAGCAATACGGTGGAATCCAGCCCGCCGCTAAAGGCGACCAGAATCGATTGAGAATTCAGCAGAGAAGTGTTCAGCGTGAGTGTCGTCATGATGGTTACTTACAATGGCATTGCCCGGCACGTTACCGGGCTAACGCCACAATGACAAGCCCTACAGCTCGTACAGTTCGAGGGGTAATCCGTCCGGATCGTTAAAAAACGTAAAACGTTTGCCGGTAAACGGATCGATTCGTACCGGCTCGCATTTCACATCATGGCTTTCCAGATGAATTATCGCCTTTTCCACATCATCTACGCTGAACGCCAGATGACGCAAACCGCAGGCTTCCGGTCGGCTCGGACGGCAAGGTGGAAACGGGAAAGAAAAAAGCTCAATCACATACTGGCCGTTCAATGCCAGATCGCCTTTCCACGAGTCTCTCTCTTCCCGATAGGCTTCGCTCATCAGTGTAAAGCCAAGCACATCGCAGTAAAATGCCTTACTCGCCGCGTAGTCAGTCGCAATAATGGCAATATGGTGAACCTGTTTTAATCCCAGCATAGCGTCATCGCCTCTTTCATTTTTCTGTCAGAACGTTACTCGAACGTCTTGGGGTGAGGCAAGTCGTTATGCCATTTTTAAGACTCTCACGCGATACAGGCCATCCTCACCCAGTTTAGCGCCATGGATATCGGTTTCAAATCCAGGGTAGCGCTGCCCTACCGAGCACAGCATCAGAAGAAAATCGAGGACAGCCCGGCTTTTGGCAGTGATCATTTCCCCGGGCATCAAAAGCGGCACGCCGGGGGGATAAGGCAGGATCATATTGGCAGAAACGCGCCCCACCAGTTGATCAAGTGCTACCGTTTCGACCTCACCTTTGATCTGCCGCTGCCAGGCCTGGTGCGGCGTCATTTTCATTTCCGGCAAGGTATCAAATGCCCGCAGCATCAACCCGGAGAGATCATGCTGGCGGATCAACTGATGGATCCCTTGCGCCAGATCCTGAATACGCATATTGCGATAGAAATCGGGATCTTCAGCATATAGATCCGGCAGCATATTTTTCACACGTAAATTCAGATCGTACGAGCGCTTAAATTCCGTCAGGCCACGTAGCAGCCCCATCGCCCGGGTTTTATCAATACCAATGCTGAACAGGAACAACAGGTTATACGGTCCCGTCTTCTCGACTACGACGCCGCGTTCATCAAGGAATTTCGCCACCAGCGCCGCGGGGATCCCCTCTTCGCTCATATTTCCCTGTTCATCCATTCCCGGCGTCAAAATCGTGACCTTCACCGGGTCAAGGAACATGTGGTCGGCATCAGCATCAACAAATCCGTGCCAGTCTTCACCTGGCGCTACCGGCCAGCACTCTGCTTCATCTACCTTTTCCGGCTGCCAGATATCAAAGAACCAACCATCCGACTCTTCACGCAGACGTTGCACTTCTTTACGGAAATGCAGCGCCCGTTCCACCGAACGATTGATTAACCGCTTGCCTGAATTGCCACGCAGCATTGCCGCCGCCGTTTCTATCGACGCCACTATCGGATAGCTCGGAGACGTAGAGGTGTGCATCATAAAGGCTTCGTTGAACGTGTCTTCATCATAGTCGCCCTTAATGTGGATCAGCGAAGCCTGTGACAACGCCGCCAGCATCTTGTGGGTGGACTGGGTTTCAAAAATCACCTTTCCCGGTACCCGTTCGCCGCTCATCCCGCTTTTCCCCTGATAGATCGGATGAAAATGGGTATACGGCACCCAGGCTGAATCAAAATGGATGGAGGGCACATCCAGGGTTTGTTTGATCCAGTTGGTGTTATACAACAGGCCATCATAGGTGGAGTTGGTGATCACCGCGTGGACCGGCCATTGCGCCTGATTGGTTTCCTCAACTTTGCGTTCAATGCTTGCGTGGGTAAATTCCCGACGGGGTATACCGCCGAGGATCCCCAGCGCGTTACGCGTGGGCTTCAGCCAGATTGGCACCACATCACTCATCATCAGCAAATGCGCCAGTGACTTATGGCAGTTGCGGTCAATCAGGAGCGTACTGCCTGCAGGTGCAGCATACATACCGACAATCTTGTTCGATGTCGAGGTGCCGTTGGTCACCATATAGCTCTGCTCGGCACCAAAAGTACGCGCGATATACTCCTCCGCTTCCAGGTGCGGACCGGTATGATCAAGCAATGAGCCCAGTTCGGTTACGGAAATGGACACGTCGGCTTTCAGCGTATTACCGCCAAAGAAATCATAGAACAGGCAGCCGACCGGACTTTTCTGGTACGCCGTTCCCGCCATGTGCCCAGGCGTGCAGAAGGTATACTTCCCTTCCTTCACATAGGTAAACAGCGCTTTGGTGAAAGGAGGCGTGATGTTATCGAGGTATTCGCTGGTGTACTGGCGGATGCGGGTGGCAATGTCTTCAGACTGACCCAGCGCATACTCAAAAAACCACAGCGCCATGCGCAGGTCGTGCGCACTGACATCCATCGTCGAATGGGTATTAATAAAGGCGTAGAGCGGGAGATACTCGTTGAGCTGGTTGATGTCGCTGCACAGCTCCAGACTGTATTCATCCCAGTCAAAAATGACGCCGCAAATTCGCGGGTTATGTTCGATAAACTTCAGCAGGTCGACGCTATTCTGCGGCCAGATAATCTGAAACCCCTGCTGCTGCAGCGCACATTCAAGTTCCTTGATGGGCTCATCTTTATAAAAGACGCCATGCGGTCCCATGATGGCAATGATATTCATGCGTTCCTCCTGGAAAAACCTTAGTTAATCATAGCCTGGCCAAACCACAGGTAAAAAAAAGGGCCACAGCATTGTGGCCCTTTTCAGAATTAATGCAGTTTACGCGTAACCGTAGCTCATCAGACGCTGGTAACGACGGTTTTTCAGATCATCTTTGCTTAACACGTCGAGATCGGCGAGATCGGCCAGCAGCTGTGCCTTCAGGGACGCAGCCATTACTTCAGGGTTGCGGTGCGCGCCGCCCAGCGGTTCCGGGATGATAGAGTCAATCAGCTTCAGCTCTTTCAGACGCGGCGCGATAATTCCCATTGCTTCTGCGGCCAGCGGCGCTTTGTCGGCGCTTTTCCACAGAATGGAAGCACAACCTTCCGGGGAGATAACGGAATAGGTGCTGTACTGCAGCATATTAACTTTATCGCCCACACCGATAGCCAGCGCGCCGCCGGAACCACCTTCACCGATAACGGTGCAGATTACCGGCACGCTCAGACGTGACATTTCGCGCAGGTTGCGCGCAATCGCTTCTGACTGACCACGTTCTTCCGCGCCCACGCCCGGGTAAGCCCCTGGGGTGTCGATGAAGGTAATGATCGGCATGTTGAAGCGCTCGGCCATTTCCATCAGGCGCAGCGCTTTGCGATAGCCTTCCGGCGCTGGCATGCCGAAATTACGGCGAATCTTTTCTTTGGTCTCACGGCCTTTCTGATGACCAATGATCATCACCGGACGGCCATCCAGACGCGCGATACCGCCGACAATAGCTTTATCATCCGCATAGGCTCGATCGCCCGCCAGCTCATCAAATTCATCAAACGCCAGGCGGACATAATCCAGGGTGTACGGACGCTGTGGATGGCGCGCCAGTTGGGCTACCTGCCATGCGCCAAGATCGGCGAAGATTTTACGCGTCAGTTCTACGCTTTTTTCACGCAGACGATGCACTTCTTCATCGATGTTAATATCCAGTTTCTCATCCTGACGGCTAACCGCAGTCAAAGAATCGATTTTTGCTTCCAGCTCTGCAATCGGCTGTTCAAAATCAAGGAAATTCAGACTCATAGTATTCCTGTATTAGTCAAACTCCAGTTCCACCTGCTCCGAACCAATAAGGCCACGGAGATCGTTTAGCAAACGATCGCTCGGAGAGACACGCCACGTCGCGCCAAAACGCAACCGCGCACGTGCATCCGCCCTCTGATAGTAGAGATGTACTGGAATTGTCCCCGAGCGGTGGGGTTCCAGAGACTGACGGAGTCGGTTTAAAAGCTGGTCATCAATTTGCCTGTCCGTCAGCGAGATAGCAAGCCCGCGAGCATATTTTTCCCGGGCTTCGTCAATATCCATGACTTCACGGGCCATCATTTTAAGCCCGCCACTGAAGTCATCAAAGCTGACCTGTCCGCTGACGATAAGTATGCGGTCTTTTTCCAGCAATTGCTGGTATTTATCCAGAGCATCGGTAAACAACATAACCTCCAGACGTCCGGAACGGTCATCCAGTGTACAGATGCCGATACGATTGCCGCGCTTGGTGACCATTACCCGCGCAGCAATGACGAGCCCCGCAGCCGTGGTGACTTTACCACGTTCTGTCGGATGCATGTCTTTCAGCCTGTAGCCTCCGACATAGCGCTCAATTTCTTTTAAATACTGGTTGATGGGGTGTCCCGTCAGGTAAAGCCCCAACGTTTCACGCTCACCGTCTAATACCACCTGCTCCGGCCACGGTTGGCAGCTGGCATAGGATTGTTCAATTTGCTCCGGTTCTTCCGCCAGCACGCCAAACATATCGGCCTGACCAATAGCTTCGGCTTTTGCATGCTGATCGGCGGCTTTTAGTGCGTCGTTGAGCGAATTCATCAACGCCGCACGATGCGGGCCAAGGCGATCAAACGCCCCGGACATGATTAGCTTTTCCAGCACCCGGCGGTTAAGTTTTTTGATATCCGTGCGCGCGCAGAGATCAAACAGCTCACGGAAGTAGCCGCCTTCGTTACGCGCCTCAATAATAGCTTCAATTGGCCCTTCACCCACGCCTTTTATCGCGCCGATGCCATAAACAATCTCGCCATCATCATTCACGTGAAAATGGTAAAGCCCGGAGTTGATATCCGGCGGCAGGATTTTGAGCCCCATGCGCCAGCATTCATCCACCAGTCCGACGACTTTCTCGGTGTTATCCATATCGGCAGTCATTACCGCCGCCATAAACTCGGCAGGATAATGCGCCTTCAGCCACAGAGTCTGGTAAGAAACCAGCGCATAGGCAGCGGAGTGTGATTTGTTAAATCCGTAACCGGCGAATTTCTCCACCAGGTCAAAGATTTTCATCGCCAGTTCGCCGTCTACGCCGCGCTTTTTCGCCCCTTCTTCAAAGGTGCCGCGCTGCTTGGCCATCTCTTCCGGCTTTTTCTTACCCATCGCACGACGCAGCATATCCGCGCCGCCAAGGGTGTACCCGGACAACTCCTGGGCAATCTGCATAACCTGTTCCTGATACAGGATAATGCCGTAGGTCGGCTCCAGTACCGGTTTCAGACACTCATGCTGCCATTGTACATCCGGATAGGAAATCTCTTCGCGACCATGCTTACGGTCGATAAAGTTATCTACCATTCCCGACTGTAGCGGGCCAGGGCGGAACAGAGCCACCAGTGCGATCATATCTTCGAAGCAGTCAGGCTGCAGACGTTTGATCAGGTCTTTCATGCCGCGGGATTCAAGCTGGAAGACCGCCGTGGTCTCCGAGCGTTGCAGCATATCGAAGCTTTTCTTGTCATCCAGCGGGATAGCCGCAATATCCAGCGGTGGCTCACCGTTCTTTTCACGGCGCGCGTTGATCATTTCCAGCGCCCAGTTGATGATGGTGAGCGTACGCAGGCCGAGGAAGTCGAACTTCACAAGACCGGCATATTCCACATCGTTCTTATCAAACTGAGTAACCGGGTGCAGCCCCTGTTCATCGCAGTACAGCGGAGCAAAATCAGTAATTTTGGTCGGTGCGATAACCACACCACCAGCGTGCTTACCGGCGTTACGCGTGACGCCTTCCAGCTTACGCGCCATATCGATCAGCGCTTTAACCTCTTCATCTGCCTCATAGATTTCCGGCAGTTGGGGTTCGGCTTCAAAGGCTTTTGCCAGCGTCATGCCCGGATCGGGCGGTACTAGCTTCGAAATACGGTCAACGAAGCCGTACGGATGCCCCAGTACGCGGCCCACGTCGCGGATAACCGCTTTTGCTGCCATCGTACCGAAGGTAATAATCTGCGAAACCGCATCACGACCGTACATTTCCGCCACGTGCTCGATGACCTGGTCGCGTTTCTCCATACAGAAGTCAACGTCGAAGTCGGGCATTGAGACACGTTCCGGGTTAAGGAAACGTTCGAACAGCAGGTCAAATTCCAGCGGGTCGAGATCGGTAATTTTCAGCGCATAGGCAACAAGTGAGCCAGCACCGGAACCACGTCCCGGGCCTACCGGTACGCCGTTATCTTTCGACCACTGGATAAATTCCATAACGATCAGGAAGTAGCCCGGGAATCCCATCTGGTTGATAACTTTAAGTTCAACTTCCAGACGTTCATCGTAAGGTGGGCGCTTCTGCGCACGAACTTCAGGGTCAGGGAACAAAAATTCGAGACGTTCTTCCAGCCCTTCGCGTGATTTCGCCACAAGGAAATCTTCGGTGGTCATATCGCCGGTCGGGAACTGCGGCAGGAAATATTCGCCCAGACGCACCGTCACGTTGCAGCGTTTAGCTATCTCGACGGTGTTTTGCAATGCTTCCGGAATATCGGAGAACAGCTCGCACATCTCATCTTCGCTGCGCATGTACTGCTGCGGCGAATAGTTACGCGGGCGTTTCGGGTCATCAAGGGTAAAGCCGTCGTGGATCGCTACGCGGATTTCATGCGCATCGAAATCTCCGGTTTCAAGGAAGCGGACATCGTTAGTCGCCACCACCGGTAGACCACGCGTTTCGGCCAGTGCTACGGCTGCGTGCAGATAATTTTCTTCATCTTGCCTGCCGGTGCGAATCAGTTCGAGGAAATAGCAATTGGGAAAATGTTCTTCGTAAAACGCCACGCACTCGTCAACCAGTGCGTTATTGCCGCGCAGCAGACTTCGTCCGACATCACCCATGCGACCGCCGGAGAGCAAAATCAAACCTTCTTTTAACTCGACCAACCAGTCCCGGTCGATAACCGGTCCTTCTGCGCCATAGCCGCGCTGATAGGCTTTCGAAATCAACAACGTCAGGTTCTGATAGCCGGTATTATTTGCGGCCAGCACGGTAAGCTGCGTGAGTTCATCGCCCAACAGCTCACTGCGGACATGAAAATCTGCGCCAACTATCGGCTTGATACCCGCGCCATGGCCCGCTCCGTAAAACTTCACCAGACCACACAGGTTGGTAAAATCGGTGATCGCCAGCGCAGGCATGCCTAACGCGGCCGCCTTTTTTACCAGCGGTCCGGTTTTCGCCAGCCCATCGATCATGGAGTAGTCGCTGTGCACCCGTAGGTGGACGAAACGTGGTTCAGACATCTTCAGATTCCTTCGACACAAGAATCAGGACGAGAGTCCCAGTGCGCGTTTGACGGGGCCAAAGCTGCGGCGATGGTGCTCAGTCGCACCATGCAGTGCCAATTTTTCCAGATGAAATGCGGTTGGATAACCTTTGTGCTGTGCAAAACCATACTGTGGAAAAACCGTATCCAGCGCCGCCATTTCAGCGTCACGGGTCACTTTTGCCAGAATCGATGCAGCGCTGATCTCCGCCACACGGCTATCACCTTTGACCACCGCCATCGACGGTACCGGTAATGCCGGGCAACGATTGCCGTCAATCAGCACGTATTCGGGCGCAATATGCAGACCCGCAACCGCACGCTGCATGGCCAGCATGGTAGCATGCAAAATGTTCAGTTCGTCGATTTCATGCGGTTCCGCCCGACCCAGGCTCCAGCTTAACGCCTTTTCTTTAATTTCATCAAATAGCGCCAGGCGACGTTTTTCTGACAGTTTTTTTGAGTCGTTAAGACCGATAATAGGGCGAGCCGGATCCAGAATGACGGCAGCAGTGACGACCGCGCCGACCAAAGGGCCGCGTCCGACTTCATCCACACCCGCCACTAAATGCGTATGCGGATACACAAATTCAATCATTGCGCTAACTCCAGGACCGCATCCGCTGCCTGCTCATCAGCATTGCAACGGATCTGCTGGTGCAGTTCACGGAATGTGTCGTGCATCGCATGGCTGGTTTTACCCTTCGCCAGCAACGGCAACAGCGCTTGCGACAGCGCCTGCGGTTCACACTCTTCCTGCAACAGCTCTTTAACCAGTTCTCTTCCCGCCAACAGGTTAGGTAGCGAAACGTAATCAGTCTTCACCAGACGCTTCGCCAGCCAGAAGGTGAAGGGTTTCATACGGTAGCCAACCACCATCGGGCATTTTGCCAGCATACATTCCAGCGCGGCGGTACCTGAAGCCAGCAGTGCGGCGTCGCTGGCCACCATTGCTTCACGTCCCATACCATTGAGCAGATGTACGGAAAGCTCCGGTGCAACTTCCGCTTTGATGCGTTCAAACTGCTCGCGACGTTTGGCATTCACCAACGGCACCACCACTTCGAGATCCGGATAATGCTGGCGTAATAGCTGCGCCGTTTTCAGAAAATCGGCGCTGAGCATCTCCACTTCTGCACCACGGCTTCCTGGCAGTAGCGCCAGGCAGTGAGCGTCATGAGGAATGCCCAGAATATCACGTGCCGCGTTTTTATCCGGGTCCAACGGCATGGCATCCGCCATGGTATGACCGATAAAGCGGCACGGGACGTTAAATTTGTCATAAAACGCTTTTTCGAAAGGCAGAAAGGCCAGCACCATGTTGGTGGATCTGCCTATTTTGAAAACGCGTTTCTGTCGCCACGCCCAGACGGACGGACTGACATAATGAATGGTTTTAATGCCCTGTTTTTTCAAGTTCCCTTCGAGGGTAATGTTGAAATCAGGTGCATCAATGCCAACGAAAACATCCGGCTTTAAGTCGGTGAATCGGCGAGTGAGGTCGGCACGAATATGCAGTAAACGGCGCAGACGTCCGAGCACTTCAACAATGCCCATGACCGCCAGCTCTTCCATTTCGTACCAGGCTTCACAGCCTTCGGCCTGCATCAGCGGACCCGCCACACCAACAAAACGCGCATTGGGAACGCGAGCCTTGAGTGCACGGATTAACCCTGCACCAAGAATATCGCCGGAGGTTTCTCCGGCGACGAGGGCAATCGTTAAAGGACGCTGTTCAGTCATTAACGAATCAGGCCACGCGTTGAGCGCTCAAAGAAGTCGCTGAAAGCCTGAACTTCGGGGTACTGTTTCGCCAGTTCCGCGATTTCTGGTTTCACTTCTTCCAGCGTTTTACCACTACGGTACAACGCTTTGTAGGCGTTACGAATCGCGGTAATCGCTTCGCGGGTGAATCCACGACGCTTCAGACCTTCGATATTGACGCCAAACGGCGTCGCGTGGTTGCCCTGGGCGATAACGTACGGAGGCACGTCCTGGGCTACACCAGAACAGCCGCCAACCATCACATGAGCACCGATGATGCAGAACTGATGCACCGCAGTCATGCCGCCGATGATAACAAAATCATCCAGCGAAACATGTCCGGCAAGCGTGGCGTTATTCGCCAGAATACAGCGGTTTCCTACCGTACAATCATGCGCGACATGCGCATTAATCATCAGTAAGTTATCGCTGCCCACCTTCGTCACTCCACCGCCCTGCACTGTGCCACGATGAATGGTGACGCTTTCGCGGATGCGATTGCGATCGCCAATTTCCACACGGGTCGGTTCGCCAGCATATTTAAGATCCTGGTTAACTTCACCGATGGAGGCAAACTGATAGATCTCGTTATCGCGACCAATTTTTGTATGGCCATTCACGACAACGTGAGACTTCAGTACGGTACCCTCACCAATTTCAACATGGGGTCCAACAATACAAAATGGGCCAATGTGAGCATTGGCACCAATGCTGGCGCCCTCTTCTACAATGGCGGTCGGGTGAATAAAGGCGGATTTATCAATCACGTATCAGGCCTCCCGGCTACGGGCACACATCATCGTTGCTTCGCACACAACTTTACCGTCGACCAGCGCAACCCCTTTAAAACGGGTCAGGCCACGGCGCGTTTTCTCGAAAGTCACTTCCATGATCATCTGATCGCCAGGCACGACAGGACGCTTAAAGCGTGCTTCGTCAATACCCGCGAAATAATACAGTTCGCCTGGTTCCAGTTTTCCTACGCTTTTAAACGCAAGGATACCGGTAGCCTGTGCCATCGCTTCCAGAATCAATACGCCAGGGAAAATAGGTTTACCCGGGAAGTGGCCCTGAAAGAAAGGCTCGTTAACGGATACATTTTTCACTGCGCGCAGAAAACGACCTTCTTCAAAATCCAGCACGCGATCAACCAGCAGAAACGGAAAACGGTGCGGCAGAAGTTCTAAAATCTCTTCAATATGCAGAGTATGAGTGTTAGTAGTCAAAATACTCTTCCTGTCAAAATATACTAAAAGGCAATAATAACACGGCCTGTCGCAATCGTATGAATGGGACAGGCCGAAAAGTCAGACATGCAAAAACGGTGCTTTAGTCTTGTTGATTAACCTTGCGCTCAATCGCTTTGAGGCGCTTGCTCATATCATCAATATTCATCACCAGTGCAGCTGTTTTACGCCATACCTTATTGGGTTGTAGCGGAATGCCTGAGGAATAGACGCCAGGTTCGGTGATAGGACGCATCACCATACCCATGCCAGTCACCGTGACTTTGTCGCATATTTCCATATGCCCATTGATCACGCTGGCGCCGCCAATCATGCAGTAACGGCCAATCTTCAGGCTACCCGCCATAATGACGCCACCGGCTACTGCCGTATTGTCGCCAATCACAACGTTATGCGCAATCTGGCACTGGTTATCAATGATAACACCATTACCGATCACAGTATCGTCCAGAGCACCACGGTCAATGGTGGTACAAGCGCCGATCTCAACGCGATCGCCGATAATCACGCGACCAAGTTGCGGGATCTTTACCCAGTTACCGCGATCGTTCGCGTAACCAAATCCATCAGATCCAACGACAGTGCTTGACTGGATCAGGCAATTCTCACCGATCTGAATGTCGTGGTAAATCGTCACATTCGCCCACAAGCGTGAACCTGCACCGATTTTAGTATTTTTTCCGACGAAGCAGCCTGCGCCGATAACGACGTTATCACCCAGTTCTACGCCAGACTCAATGACCGCATTTGCGCCCACAGAGACATTATTACCCAGCTTCGCCGTTGCATCGATCACTGCACTCGGTGCAATGTTCTGTGCAGGCTGAGGCGTGGTATCTAAAATTTGCGCCATACGTGCATAGGTCAGGTAGGGATTCTTCACTACCAACGCGGCACTTTTAGCAAAAGGAAGATCGTCCTGCGTCATTACTACGGCAGAAGCCTGGCATACGCCTAAATGTTCACGGTACTTAGGATTCACCATGAACGTGATATTGCCAGTTTGCGCAGATTGCATGGACGCTACGCCGGTGATGACGATATCGCCATCACCGTGTAATTCTGCATCCAACTGCTCTGCTAAATCAGCCAGTCGAATTGAAGGCATTACTTATTTAACCTGTTTCAGTACGTCAGCGGTGATGTCTTTTACATCGCTGCTGTTGTATGCAACGGTGTTTGCGTCAACGACCAGATCGATGCTCTGGCTGCTGGCAACAGATTTCACAGCAGTCTGGATACGAGTAACCAGTTTGCCACGTTCTTCGTTGGAGCGACGCGCACGATCCTGCTCAAAAGCCTGAGCTTTCTGAGAGAAAGTCTGGCGCTGAGCCATAACGTCTTTTTCCAGCTTGGTACGATCGCTACCTGCTTTCATTGATTGCAGACGCTGCATCTTAGATTGCAGATCGGATTCCATACGCTGCAGTTCGCTGGCACGGCCTTTGAACTCGTTTTCCAGCGTAGCAGAAACGCCTGTCTTCTGTGCAACCTGTTGGAACAGGCTACCCATGTTGACGATTGCAATTTTGTCAGCCGCTTGTGCGGACGTTGCCATCGCTAAACCGAGACCTGCAGCTAATAACCACTTTTTCACAATTAACTCCTTACCATCCCATTTGCACCCGAAGGTGCAGTTCTTTGCGTGGCCAGGCGATCCCATGCAAGATCGCCTAAAGTCATCGCTACACTACCACTACATTCCTTTGCGAAGAACAATTACCAGGTTTTACCAATGTTAAACTGGAACTGTTCCGCTTTGTCTCCATCGTACTTCTTGAACGGCTGGGCGTAGGAGAAAACCAACGGCCCCAATGGGGACATCCATTGTAAAGCGATACCCGCTGACATACGGATATTACTTGGATCACTGTAGTCCGGCACACCTATAGCACGTGTTTGAGCGCTATCCTGCCAGTTAGTATCCCAAACGGTACCCATATCCCAGAAGAAGGAGGTACGGACCGAGTTGGCATACTTATCACTGATAAACGGCGTCGGGGTAATAAATTCCAGACTGGCTACGGCCATGGCGTTACCACCGACCGCATCGTCTGATTTACAGTACGAACCGTCTTTATTGGTACACTCTTCGTAGCTGTCGGTATCTCCGGCATAAGCCCCAGGTTTATAGACCGCTTTCGGACCGATGGTATTAGACTGGAAGCCACGCACGGTGCTGGAGCCACCCGCATAGAAGTTCTCGTAGAACGGCAACTCTTTACTGCCAATACCGTCGCCATAGCCTACCTTCGTGCGTCCTAAAACCACCCACTTGTGATCATCATCGATCGGCACATAGGTCGCGGTATCCATCGACACTTTGTAGTATTCGTTATCAGAACCCGGAATGGTGACTTTACCGTTCAGGTTGACGCGTGTACCGTCCGTAGGGAAGTACCCACGGTCCAGTTTGTTGTACGTCCAACCGTAGTTAAAGGTGAAGTCATCAGCGGCAAAACTGTTGGTATTGGTCTCGCCCATTGACTCAAGATAACGATCCATCGCAACCTGCGGCTGCATGTTGGACAGTTTGTTATGGACATAGCCCAGGCCAGCACGCAACGTGTTGTATTCGTTTACCGGGAAGCCAAGCGTGACATCTGTACCATAACTTTTGTTGGTATAGTCGGACAGATCCGCATCATTCGCTTCAAAATCGTTATAGAAGACACGGCCACCCAGGCTCACACCATCAACGGTGAAGTACGGGTTGGTCACTGACAACTCAGTATAGGTCTGGTAGTCGTTTTTGGTGCCGTTGATGCCGACAGAATAACCGGTACCTAACCAGTTATCTTGCTGAACGCCAGCCTGGAAGCTCACGCCGCTTTCAGTACCGTAACCGACGCCGAAGTTAAAGCTACCGGTGTTACGCTCTTTGACCTTGTAGACTACATCAACCTGATCCGGGCTGCCCGGGACACGCTGAGTATCGGTATCAACTGTTTCAAAGTAACCCAGACGGTTCAGACGCTCTTTACCCTGGTCGACCAGATCGCTGCCCAACCATGCACCTTCCATCTGACGCATTTCGCGACGCAGAACGGAATCTTTAGAGGTGTCGTTACCTTCAAAACGAATCTTACGCACATAGAAACGGTTACCCGCATCCACGTTTACACGTAATTTAACGGTTTTGTCAGCGTCGTTGATTTCAGGCTGCGACTGTACGCGCGGATAGGCATAGCCATAGCGACCCAGGAGCTTCTTGATATCATCTTCCATCTTGGTCACTTTGGTGCCGTTATAGAGTTCACCTGGCTCAATCTTCGTCAGGGTCTCAATTTCGGCGGAGTGCCCGGCCAGGTTACCGCTCACCTGAACACCAGAAAGCTTGTACTGCTCGCCTTCTGTGATGTTAACGGTGATGTAGATACCTTTTTTATCCGGCGTCAGGCTGACCTGAGTGGAATCAATATTGAAGCGGGCATAACCGCGATCCAGATAGTAGCTGCGCAGGGTTTCAAGGTCGCCCGCCAGCTTCTGTTTCTGGTATTTACGATCGCCCACCACGTTCCACCACGGCACTTCGTCACGCAACTGGAAGTGAGAGATAAGTTCGTCAGTCGTGAAGGCATGGTTGCCGACGATATTGATCTGTTGGATCTTCGCCGAAACACCTTCCTGGAAGACCAGCTTGAGGTCAACGCGGTTACGCGGCAACGGCGTCACCACCGCTTTCACACTGGCGCTGTACTTACCGACGCTATAGTAGAAATCTTCCAGGCCTTTTTCGATATCGGCAAGCGTGGTGCGATCCAGAGACTCGCCAACACGCACGCCAGACGCCTCGAGGTTTTGCTTGAGCATGTCATCTTTCACCGATTTATTACCGGAGAAAGTGATGCTGGCAATCGTCGGACGCTCTTTTACCTGAACCAGAAGGGTATCACCATCGCGCAGGACGCGGACATCCTCAAAGTTACCGGTGGCGAACAGAGCACGAATGGTATTACTGATGTCTTCATCATTAACCGTGTCGCCTGTGCGCACCGGCATACTGAGGAGAGCCGCACCAACGGCGACTCGCTGTAGGCCTTCGAAATGAATGTCCTTCACTACGAACCCTTCAGCACCGTATACGGTGGCGCTGCTAAACAGCAGCGACGCTATGAGCAACTTTTTCATCGCCATCGTTATTATGCGTTCTTCCTAACACTCTCTTACAACCGAGAGAAATCATTGAAAAGTGCAAGCCCCATTAACAACACCAGCAAGATAGAGCCAATGCGATAACTAAAGTCTTGAACCCGCTCGGATACCGGACCGCCCTTCAGCTTTTCAATCGCCAGGAACAGCAGATGCCCCCCGTCAAGAACGGGCAACGGAAACAGGTTGATTATCCCTAAGTTCACGCTGATAAGCGCAAGGAACATCAGGTAATAAATAACCCCGAATTCCGCTGACATCCCAGCCCCCTGGGCGATAGAAATCGGCCCACTGAGGTTGTTCAGTTTTACATCACCGGTAATCAATTTTCCCAGCATACTGACCGTCAGCTTCATCAACTGCCACGTTTTATCCGAGGCTTCGAGGACGGCGCTGAATGGCCCATACTGGCGTACAGTCTTATACTCATCAGGCAGAGGAATAACTTTAGGCACCACGCCCGCAAAACCTTCTGCCTTCCCGTTAACCTGTTTTGAATCTGGGGTTAACGTTAAAGACAAGGAACTTCCTTGTCTTTCAATATCTAGCGCTAACGGCTTATCCGGATTATCGCGCACCAGCGTCACAAACGTCATCCATTGCGTCAGCGGCTGACCATTGACTTTAACGATCCTGTCGCCTGCTTGCAAACCCGCCTTACTTGCAGCGGAGTTAACCTGCACTTCTGACAGCACCGGTTCAATCTGCGGACCGCGCGGACGAATCCCTAAACTGGAGACGGGATCCTCTTTGTCTGGCTCAAATGCCCACTGACGTAAATCCAGCGTTTTGTCCTGACGCTGGTTACTGCCAAACTGCGCTACGCTGAGAGTCGTATGCTCATCGCCAATTTTGGCTACCAGTTGCAATCTCACGGCATCCCAATCAGGGGTTTCGATACCATCAACCGCTTTTAGTTCCGTACCCGGCTGAATTTGCGCCTGCGCGGCAATCGAGTTGGGTGTTATTTCACCAACAACCGGACGAACGCCAGGGACACCGATGATAAACACCAGCCAGTAAGCGAAAATAGCAAAAAGGAAGTTTGCAATCGGACCTGCGGCGATGATGGCTGCGCGTTGTCCAACCGTTTTATTGTTGAAAGCGTAATGGCGCAGCTCCGGTGCGACTGGTTCAGCGCGCTCATCCAGCATTTTGACGTAACCGCCGAGGGGAATCAGGGCGATAACGTATTCCGTACCTAATTTATCGGTACGCCGCCAAAGCGCTTTTCCAAAACCAATGGAAAAGCGTTCGACGCGGACTCCGCAGCGCCGCGCAACCCAGAAATGACCAAATTCATGCACGGTGATAAGCACACCAAGTGCGACAATGAATGCAGCCAGATTCCAGAGAATACTCAGCATAAGACCATCCGTTAGAGCGTCCTGAATACCAGTAACAACAGGCAGGCAAAGACCGGTACCGCAGCCGTCAGGCTATCAATACGGTCCAGAATACCACCGTGTCCTGGAATTAAGTGACCACTATCCTTAATACCTGCTTCACGCTTAAACATACTCTCGGTCAGGTCACCCAGCACGGAGGCCAGGGCTGCAACGATGGAGCAAATGAGCAAGGTGACAGGCGCAACTTCAAGATTCGCCCACATGCCATAACCCCATGAGATCACGGCCGCAGTGGCGAGTCCGCCAATAAAACCCTGCCAGGTTTTACCAGGAGAAACCTTCGGTGCCAGCTTATGTTTGCCAAACAGCTTACCAAACATATACGCACCAGAGTCCGCTCCCCAAACGAGGATCATGACATACAGCAGCCATAGCGCGCCACTATAATGATTCTCATCATAGTGCCATGCACGTAGCGCCAGCATTCCCCAAAAAAACGGAACAATGGTTAACACGCCGAAAATTATGCGTAATGTTTTGGAATTACGCCAGACCGACGCAGAGCCGGGATAAAACAATACCAGCAACAGCGCCACGACCCACCAGCCCAGCGACGCCCACAGCGATACTTCAACCAGCGGTTGATGAATATTGCGATGGTATTCCGGCAGTAAGAACAGCATTAGCGCCAGCAATAGCCCGCACAAAACCGCCAGCCAGACTCGCTGTGTACGCGTGGTAAAACCGCTTAACTGTCCCCATTCCCAGGCGGCCAGCATACAAACGACCAGCGTGACAATGGCGAACCCCACCGGCGGCAGCAAAAACAGCGCCGCGATGACAACGGGTATTAAAACAAAAGCAGAAATCAGGCGATACTTCAGCAAAAGCGACCCCCATCAGGCTTTTTCATCACCGGGCTCGGTGCCGCCGAAACGACGCTCACGATTAGCAAAGGCATGCAGCGCACCTTCAAAGTCTTGTTCATCGAAATCGGGCCAGAGAACATCCGTAAAGTAAAGTTCGGCATAGGCAATTTGCCACAACAGAAAATTACTAATTCGATGCTCTCCCCCAGTCCTTATCACTAAATCCACAGGAGCCAGTTCATGCATACAAATTTGCTGCCCAAGCATCTCTTCATCGATTTGCTCTGGACGCAGCAGACCATCCTGCACCTGTTGTGCCAGTTGCCTGACCCCCTGGACTATATCCCACCGTCCACCGTAATTCGCTGCAATATTCAGCGTCAACCCGGTATTCTGGGCAGTAATCGCTTCTGATTTGCGAATCCGTTCTTGCAAACGAGAGTTAAATCGACTGATATCCCCGATAATACGCAGACGTACGTTATGGCGGTGCAGGTTTTTCACTTCACTATCAAGTGCCCACACAAACAGTTCCATTAACGCGCTCACTTCCTGCGCAGGTCGGTTCCAGTTCTCACTGCTAAAGGCATACAGCGTTAACGCATCAATACCGTTATTGGCAGCAAAAGAGACAGCCCGGCGGACGGATTTTGCTCCGGCCTTATGCCCAAAGGCGCGAATCTTCCCTTGCTTTTTCGCCCAGCGGCCATTGCCATCCATGATAATTGCGACATGGCGACAACCATGTGCTGGCAAATTTTCGCTTAATGGTTTAGTTGCAGACAACATAACGCGTTATTAGTCCCTGAAAGGATTTACGGTACTCAGGAATACTGAAGCCCATCCACAAAAAAGCCGTGTCAAACCACGGCTTACCCGACCGAAAAAAAGCAAATACCCGCGATCGGGTGGCGCAGACTATATCACTGAAGCCCAACGCTAACAAATAGCACGATTCTCCGTAGAGGGATTATCATCAGCTTGAGAGTCGCATCACTTCTTTTCTGGCGACGTCCCGCGCGATGGCATCAACCTTCAGCACGTCATCAACGCTCTGCGGCTCCTGCAAATCCATCTTATCCAGCACGGATAAATTCAGGTCAGCAATATCGGTAAATCGGATCTGCTGCGCCAGAAACGCGGCAACGGTAATTTCATTCGCGGCATTAAGTGCAGTCGTCGCCGCCTGCCCTTGCTCAAACGCGTCCATCGCCAGCTTCAGGCACGGATAACGCTGGTAATCAGGTGCTGAAAACGTCAGCGCACTGAGTTTGCAAAAATCGACAGGCTTAACACCGGACGTCACTCGTTCTGGCCATGCCATGGTATGGGCAATAGGTGTACGCATGTCCGGTTCACCCAACTGCGCCAGAACACTACCATCCTGATAACGGACCATCGAATGAATAACCGACTGCGGGTGAATCAGCACTTCCATCTGGCTTGCACTGGCATTAAATAACCAACGCGCTTCAATGTATTCCAGACCTTTGTTCATCATGGTGGCGGAATCGACAGAGATTTTTCGTCCCATCGACCAATTCGGATGACGACATGCCTGATCGGGGGTCATAGAGACCAGATCGCGCAATGGCGTTTCACGGAATGGGCCACCAGACCCGGTAAGCAGAACTGACATAACGCCGTTTTGCTCAAGGTCAGCGTATCCCAGATTGTGTTGGATAGGTTGCGGTAAACTCTGAAAAATCGCGTTATGCTCGCTATCTACCGGCAAAAGCTGCACTTTGTGGCGTTTCACGTCGTCCATAAACAGACGACCGCAGGTCACCAGAGACTCTTTGTTCGCCAGTAAAATACTTTTGCTCGCACGAATTGCCGCCAGCGTTGGCAATAAGCCCGCTGCGCCGACAATTGCCGCCATGACCTGATCAACATCATCCAGCGCAGCCATATCACAGGCAGCCTGCTGACCGCTCATGACCTCTGTGCGACTGCCCTGCTCCAGCAGAGCTGCTTTTACCAACGCAGCGCTTTTTTCATCGTCCATTACCGCATAGCGAGGAGAAAACTCCAGGCATTGCTCTACCATGCGGGCGACATTTTTACCCGCCACCAACGCAGTAACACGAAATTTTTCCGGGTTATGGCGTACTACATCCAGCGTACTGCAACCAATGGAACCGGTTGATCCCAGGATGGTTAATTGCTTCATGAGACATCCAGAAGAATTTTACCCTTTAAGGTATATAGACAGAAAAAAGCAAAACGCCGCCATCCAGCCTTCTCAGGCCTTCTAAGCGGCGTTTTTAGCGTACAGGCGAATCAGAACTGCATCAGTTCCGCTTCTTTCTCTGCCAGCGCCGCATCAACTTTCTTGATTGCAGCGTCAGTCAGTTTCTGTACGTCGTCCTGAGAACGGCGATCATCATCTTCGCTGATCTCTTTTTCTTTCAACAACGCTTTCACTTTGTCGTTTGCATCGCGGCGTACATTACGTACCGCAACACGCGCGCCTTCAGCTTCGCCACGCACGATCTTGGTCAGATCTTTACGACGTTCTTCGGTCAGCGGCGGCAGCGGAACGCGGATGTCGGAACCCGCAGAGCTTGGATTCAGACCGAGGTCGGAAGCCATGATGGCTTTCTCAACGGCTGGCCCCATAGAACGGTCAAACACGTTGATTTTCAGGGTACGGGAATCTTCAACCGTTACGCTTGCCAGTTGGCGCAGCGGAGTCGGTGTGCCGTAATATTCCACGACAATACCATCCAGCAGGCTAGGAGAAGCACGACCCGTGCGAATTTTGCTGATTTGGTTTTTGAACGCTTCGACGCATTTGTCCATGCGTACTTCAGCATCTTTTCTGATATCGTTGATCACGTTACGAATCCTTGAAAGCTTGTTTCAGTCAGACCATACCCGCCGCGCAAGATGTGACAAGTATAGTCTTGATTAATTTTGAGGGACGTATCCCGCGACATTAAAGCGGAATATTACCTGCATTTAGCCGCAACGGGAATTATTCCGTGATTAACGTGCCTTCTTTTTCACCCATAACAACACGGCGCAGTGCACCTGGTTTGTTCATGTTAAAGACACGAATCGGTAATTTGTGGTCACGAGCCAGCGTGAACGCAGCCAGATCCATGACTTTCAGCTCTTTATCCAGTACTTCAGTGTAGGTCAACTGTTCGTACATGGTCGCCGTCGGATCTTTAGCCGGGTCGGCAGTAAATACGCCATCGACTTTGGTGGCTTTCAGTACCACATCCGCTTCAATTTCAATACCACGCAGGCAGGCTGCTGAATCGGTGGTGAAGAACGGATTGCCGGTACCCGCAGACAAAATAACAACGCGGTTGTTACGCAGCAGGCTGATAGCTTCAGCCCAACTGTAGTTATCACACACGCCGTTCAGAGGAATTGCGGACATCAAGCGAGCGTTCACATAGGCGCGGTGAAGCGCATCGCGCATCGCCAGACCGTTCATTACGGTGGCTAACATGCCCATGTGGTCGCCCACAACGCGGTTCATCCCTGCTTTCGCCAGACCAGCGCCACGGAACAGGTTACCACCACCAATCACTACGCCAACCTGAATACCCAGCTCAACCAGCTCTTTGATTTCCTGAGCCATGCGGTCAAGGATGCTTGCATCAATACCGAAGCCTTCCGAACCTTGCAGAGCTTCGCCACTTAACTTAAGCAGAATACGTTTGTAGACGGGTTTTGCATTGGTAGCCATGTTTCTTTCCTGAGACTGTCAACGAATGAGATGAGTTAATTCCAGCGACATTGTATGTCGCTTTTCAGCAGGACCACTATAGCGGTTCGCTGAATTTACAAGCCAGACACAAAAAGAAGCCGCCCTCAGGCGGCTCCTTTCAAAATTAAGACTGCTTGGACATCGCAGCAACTTCTGCTGCAAAGTCAGTCTCAACTTTCTCGATGCCTTCACCCACTTCAAAGCGGATGAAACCAGTTACGTCAGCGTTATGCTCTTTCAGCAGCTGACCAACAGATTTGCTCGGTTCCATGACGAAAGGCTGACCGGTCAGAGAAACTTCGCCGGTGAATTTCTTCATGCGGCCTTCAACCATTTTCTCTGCGATTTCTTTCGGCTTGCCAGACTGCATAGCGATGTCCAGCTGAACCTGGTATTCTTTTTCTACAACTTCAGCAGAAACGTCTTCCGGCTTAACGAATTCTGGTTTGCTTGCAGCAACGTGCATTGCCAGCTGTTTAACCAGTTCTTCGTCAGCGCCAGTTGCAGCAACCAGAACACCGATACGAGCACCATGCTGGTAGTTACCCAGAACTTCGCCTTCCAGGGAAGCAACGCGACGGATGTTGATGTTCTCACCGATTTTAGCAACCAGAGCAACACGTTCTTCTTCGAACTGTGCTTTCAGAACTTCAACGTCAGTGATTTTGCCAGCAACGGCAGCGTCCAGTACTTTGTCAGCAAATGCCTGGAAACCAGCATCTTTAGCAACGAAGTCAGTCTGGCAGTTAACTTCCAGAATGAAAGCGATATTGCCGTCGATTTTGGTTTTGATTACGCCGTCAGCAGCAACGTTGCCTGCTTTTTTCGCCGCTTTGATTGCACCGGACTTACGCATGTTTTCGATTGCCAGCTCGATGTCGCCATTAGCTTCAGTCAGTGCTTTTTTGCAATCCATCATGCCTGCGCCAGTACGCTCACGCAGCTCTTTTACCAGGGATGCGGTAATTTCAGCCATTCTAAAATCCTCGGAAGATTTGATCTGCCCGGCATGAAACCGCACAGATTTAAAAGTGAAAAAGGGGGCCATATACAGGCCCCCTAACCAAACGTGATACTACCTGGTCTATAAGGGCTCTAACGAGCGTGCCTTATTATTCAGCTTCTACGAAGCTTTCTTCCGCCTGGGAAGCCAGATCCTGAGAACGGCCTTCACGAACGGTAGTAGCTACAGCGCCCAGGTACAGGGTCACAGCACGGATTGCGTCGTCGTTACCCGGGATAACGAAGTCAACACCGTCCGGATCAGAGTTGGTATCAACGATTGCAAATACTGGGATACCCAGGTTGTTTGCTTCTTTGATAGCAATGTGCTCGTGGTCAGCATCGATTACGAACAGAGCGTCCGGCAGACCGCCCATGTCTTTGATACCGCCCAGGCTGTTTTCCAGTTTCTCAAGCTCACGAGTACGCATCAGCGCTTCTTTCTTGGTCAGCTTTTCGAAAGTACCGTCCTGAGACTGAGTTTCCAGATCTTTCAGACGTTTGATGGACTGACGAACGGTTTTCCAGTTAGTCAGCATACCGCCCAGCCAGCGATGGTTCACGAAGAACTGGTCGCAGCTGTTAGCAGCTTCTTTCACCGCTTCGCTTGCAGCGCGTTTAGTACCAACGAAAAGGATTTTACCTTTACGAGCAGAGATCTTGTTCAGTTCAGCCAGAGCTTCGTTGAACATCGGTACAGTTTTCTCAAGGTTGATGATGTGAACTTTGTTACGCGCACCGAAGATGAACGGCTTCATTTTCGGGTTCCAGTAACGGGTCTGGTGACCGAAGTGAACACCAGCCTTGAGCATGTCGCGCATGGAAACAGTTGCCATGATTAAAACCTCTATATATAAAAGTTGGGGTTAAGCCTCCACGCATCCCATATTACCGACCCCAAAGGGCACCCCGGAATATGTGCCGATACGTGTGTGTTGTTACACAAAGTGAGATTTGTCGCTCCCGTCCATCGTGTGTAGTCTTCGAATGGATCGGAAGTCCGGCGCGCTTTATACCACAAATACGCCATAGACACCAATAATTGTTGGCACTGTGTGCTGTTAATGATTCTCAATTTGGCAGCACGTATGCGGGACTGATACCATTGGCAGCACTTAAACAATTATTGCCGATATCATCGGCACTGATGGACAGAATTCATGGCTATCTCAATCAAGACCCCTGAAGAAATCGAAAAAATGCGCGTCGCTGGCCGCCTGGCCGCTGATGTACTGGAAATGATCGAACCGTTTGTTAAACCGGGCGTCAGCACCGGCGAGCTGGATCGTATCTGTAATGACTATATCGTGAATGAGCAGCAGGCCATTTCCGCCTGCCTGGGTTACCACGGCTATCCGAAGTCCGTGTGTATCTCTATTAATGAAGTGGTGTGCCACGGGATCCCGGACGACGCCAAACTTCTGAAAGACGGCGATATCGTCAACATCGATGTGACTGTGATTAAAGACGAGTACCACGGCGACACCTCGAAAATGTTTATCGTCGGCAAACCTACTATTCTGGGCGAGCGTCTGTGCCGCGTCACGCAGGAAAGCCTGTATCTGGCGCTGCGGATGGTGAAACCGGGCATTCGCCTGCGCACGCTGGGCGCTGCAATTCAGAAATATGCGGAAGGTGAAGGTTTCTCTGTCGTTCGTGAATACTGCGGTCACGGTATCGGTCGCGGCTTCCATGAAGAGCCGCAGGTTCTGCACTACGATGCAGACGACGGCGGTGTGGTACTGCAGCCGGGCATGACGTTCACCGTAGAACCGATGCTGAATGCCGGTGATTACCGCATCCGCACCATGAAAGACGGCTGGACGGTGAAAACCAAAGACCGGAGCTTGTCTGCACAGTACGAGCATACTATTGTAGTGACGGAAAACGGCTGTGAGATTCTGACGTTACGCAAGGATGACACCATCCCGGCGATCATCACTCACGGCGAATAATGTTTTGCCTGATGGCGATGCATTCGCATCTTATCAGGCCTACAAATTGTACTACTTAGTAGGCCGGGTAAGGCGTTCACGCCATCATCCGGCTTTTTAATGGGTGGCGCATAATGAATACTCTTCCTGAACAGCACGCAAATACTGCCCTCCCCACCCTGCCTGGCCAGCCACAAAATCCTGGGACATGGCCACAGCACGACCTCAACTGCACCGGTATTAAAGCGCATATCGACACCTTCCAGAGCTGGTTAGGCGAAGCGTTTGACAGTGGAATTTCCGCAGAACAGCTCATTGAGGCCCGCACCGAATTTATTGATCAGTTGCTTCAGCGCCTGTGGATTGAAGCCGGTTTCGGTCAAATTGCCGACCTGGCGCTGGTTGCCGTTGGCGGCTACGGGCGCGGCGAACTGCATCCGCTCTCCGATATTGACCTGCTGATCCTCAGTCGTAAAAAGCTACCTGATTCGCAGGCAGAAAAAGTCGGTGAGCTGTTAACGCTGCTATGGGACGTGAGGCTGGAGGTTGGGCACAGCGTGCGTACGCTGGAAGAGTGTCTGCTGGAAGGATTGTCAGATTTAACCGTCGCCACTAACCTGATTGAAACACGCCTGCTTATCGGCGATGTGGCGTTATTTCTTGAGCTGCAAAAGCATATTTTTAGCGAAGGTTTCTGGCCGTCCGATAAATTTTACGCCGCCAAAGTGGAAGAGCAAAATCAGCGCCACCAGCGTTATCACGGCACCAGCTACAACCTGGAGCCGGATATCAAAAGCAGTCCCGGCGGCCTGCGCGATATCCATACTCTGCAATGGGTGGCCCGTCGCCATTTTGGCGCCACCTCGCTGGACGAAATGGTCGGCTTCGGCTTTTTGACGCTGGCAGAACGCGCCGAACTGAATGAATGTTTGCATATCCTGTGGCGGATTCGCTTCGCCCTGCATCTGGTCGTTAGTCGTTACGACAACCGCCTGCTGTTTGACCGCCAACTCAGCGTGGCGCAACGGCTAAACTACGGCGGCGAAGGCAACGAGCCGATCGAGCGGATGATGAAAGACTATTTCCGGGTCACGCGACGGGTCAGCGAACTGAACCATATGCTGTTGCAACTGTTCGACGAAGCGATCCTCGCCCTGCCAGCCGATGAAAAACCGCGCCCGATTGATGACGACTTTCAACTGCGCGGCACATTGATCGATCTGCGCAACGACGACCTGTTTATCCGTAAACCCGAAGCGATATTGCGGATGTTCTACATCATGGTACGTAACAGCGCGATCAGCGGGATTTACTCCACCACGCTGCGCCATTTGCGTCATGCCCGCCGTCATTTAACCCAGCCACTCTGCTACATTCCGGAAGCGCGTTCGCTGTTTCTCAGTATGTTGCGCCATCCGGGCGCGGTGAGTCGCGGCCTGCTGCCGATGCATCGGCACAGCGTTTTGTGGGCCTATATGCCGCAATGGTCGCACATTGTCGGCCAAATGCAGTTTGACCTGTTTCATGCCTATACGGTGGATGAGCACACTATCCGTGTGATGCTCAAGCTGGAGAGTTTTGCTAACGAAGAGACCCGTCCGCGCCATCCGCTGTGCGTGGATCTGTGGCCGCGCTTGCGACAGCCGGAGCTAATTCTGATTGCCGCGCTGTTCCACGATATCGCCAAAGGTCGCGGCGGCGATCACTCGGTTCTCGGCGCCCAGGACGTGCTCAAATTCGCCGAGCTGCACGGTCTGAACTCGCGTGAAACGCAGCTGATCGTCTGGCTGGTGCGTCAGCATTTGCTGATGTCGGTGACCGCTCAGCGCCGTGATATTCAGGATCCGGAAGTGATCAAGCAATTCGCTGAAGAAGTACAAACGGAACATCGTCTGCGCTTTTTAGTGTGCCTGACCGTCGCGGATATTTGCGCTACTAACGAAACGCTGTGGAATAGCTGGAAGCAAAGTCTGCTGCGCGAGCTGTACTTTGCGACGGAAAAACAGCTACGTCGAGGGATGCAAAACACGCCAGATATGCGCGAACGCGTTCGCCATCATCAGCTTCAGGCACTGGCGCTACTGCGTATGGACAACATTGATGAAGAAGCGCTGCACCACATCTGGTCGCGCTGTCGCGCCAACTATTTCGTGCGCCACAGCCCAAATCAACTGGCCTGGCATGCGCGTCATCTGCTGCAGCACGATCTCAGTAAGCCGCTAATCCTGCTCAGCCCGCAGGCCACGCGCGGCGGAACGGAAATTTTCATCTGGAGCCCCGATCGCCCTTACCTGTTTGCCGCCGTCTGCGCCGAACTGGACAGGCGCAATCTAAGCGTCCACGATGCGCAGATTTTCACTACCCGAGATGGGATGGCGATGGATACATTCATCGTGCTGGAACCGGACGGCAGCCCGCTGTCTTCAGACCGACACGAAGCGATCCGTTTTGGACTGGAACAGGCCATCACGCAGCGCAGCTGGCAGCCACCGCAACCACGTCGTCAGCCGGCAAAATTACGCCACTTTACCGTCGATACCGAGGTTACTTTCCTGCCGACCCACACCGACCGAAAATCATTCCTTGAACTTATCGCTCTCGACCAGCCTGGACTGCTGGCGCGGGTCGGGCAGATTTTTGCCGATCTGGGAATTTCGCTGCATGGCGCCCGAATTACAACCATTGGCGAGCGAGTAGAAGATTTATTCATAATCGCCACCGCCGACCGGCGCGCCCTTAATAATGAGCTGCAGCAGGAAGTGCATCAACGGTTGACAGAGGCCCTCAATCCAAACGATAAAGGGTAATGTTTTTATTTATTATGGAAAGAGTTTAACAATGCAGCAGTTACAGAACGTTATTGAGACCGCTTTCGAGCGCCGTGCCGACATTACTCCGGCAAATGTAGATACCGTAACCCGCGAAGCGGTGAATCAGGTTATTGCTTTACTGGATTCCGGTGCACTGCGCGTCGCAGAAAAGATTGAGGGTCAGTGGGTCACGCATCAGTGGCTGAAAAAGGCGGTCCTGCTCTCTTTCCGTATTAACGATAATCAGGTTATCGAGGGTGCGGAAAGCCGTTACTTCGATAAAGTGCCGATGAAATTCGCCAACTACGACGAAGCACGCTTCCAGAAAGAAGGTTTCCGCGTGGTTCCGCCAGCGGCCGTACGCCAGGGTGCGTTTATCGCCCGTAACACCGTGCTGATGCCGTCTTACGTGAACATCGGCGCTTATGTGGATGAAGGTACGATGGTTGATACCTGGGCGACCGTGGGTTCCTGCGCGCAAATTGGTAAAAACGTTCACCTGTCCGGCGGCGTTGGCATCGGTGGCGTACTGGAGCCGTTACAGGCTAACCCGACCATCATCGAAGACAACTGCTTCATCGGCGCACGTTCTGAAGTGGTTGAAGGCGTGATAGTCGAAGAAGGCTCTGTTATCTCTATGGGCGTGTACATTGGTCAGAGCACCCGTATTTACGATCGTGAAACCGGCGAAGTGCATTATGGCCGCGTTCCGGCGGGCTCTGTGGTTGTCTCCGGCAACCTGCCGTCGAAAGATGGCAAATACAGCCTGTACTGCGCGGTGATTGTGAAGAAAGTCGATGCCAAAACGCGTGGCAAAGTAGGAATCAACGAACTGTTACGCACCATCGACTAACAGTGATTTGAAAAAGCGGGCTTAGCCCGCTTTTTTTACATCTGCGAGTGGCATAAACAAGGCTTTTCGTTAATTATTCAATGGTTATGGTGAGCTTAAGGGTACCGCTATGTATGACAATCTGAAAAGTCTGGGCATTACTAATCCTGAAGAAATCGATCGTTACAGCCTGCGGCAAGAAGCCAACAACGATATCCTGAAAATCTATTTCCAGAAGGATAAAGGCGAGTTTTTTGCCAAGAGCGTGAAGTTCAAATATCCCCGTCAGCGTAAAACGGTTGTCGCCGATGGCGTCGGCCAGGGTTACAAAGAAGTGCAGGAGATCAGTCCCAACCTGCGCTATGTGATCGACGAACTGGATCAGATCTGCCAGCGCGATCGCAGCGAAGTCGATCTTAAACGCAAGATCCTTGATGATTTACGTCATCTGGAAAGCGTCGTGACCAACAAGATCAGCGAAATTGAAGCCGATCTGGAAAAACTAACGCGTAAATAACCGCGAGTGAATGTGTTCGTAGGCCGGGTAAGGCGAAGCCGCCCCCCGGCATTTTGCCTGATAAGCGTAGCGCCAACAGGCAAGGAATTAATGCTGCTCATCCAGTTGTAGCGCGACATACAGCAGCAATCGGTCGTCAAAATTCCCTAAATCCAGCCCGGTCAGCTCTGAAATTCGGTTCAGGCGATATTCCAGCGTATTACGGTGGATAAATAACGCTTTTGAGGTCGCCAGCGGCTGAACGTTATGCCGAAACCACGCCGCTAATGTTCGACGCAGTAAGCCGTTGTTATCCATTGCTTTCAGCCGTACCAACGGACGCGCCAGCTCGTTGGCCTGCCAGCCGCCGCGCAGGCTGTCCAGCAGAACTGGCAGCATCAAATCCTGGTAGAAATAGCTACGACTTTCCGGCATCCGTTGCTTGCCGACCATCATGGTCGTGCGCGCCGTACGATACGAACGGGCAATACTGCCTGGCCCGGTAAAATAGTTGCCCAGCGACACGCGAAAACGCAGCTGTCCGTTCTCTTTCATGCGAGCAATGAGCTGCTCAACACGCTTGCGGTGATCTTCCGCGTCCCAGCGACCAAACTGATTGAGCGCCGGTTTCAGCACCACCATCTCGGTCAGGGAAACAATCGCAATCAGATTATTACGTTCAGGCGTAGTCAACGCGTTCTGCAATTGCTGTAGCTCCGCCATCGCGCTGTCAACGCCAAGCTGGCCACTATCAACCTCTACCACTGCCACCACGCGCGGCTGGTTCAAATCAATGCCTAAACGTTGCGCCCACTCCATCAGCGCCGGGGTATTCTCTTCCGCCTGAATCAGATTCATCACCAGCTCTTCACGCAGGCGGCTATCCTGCGCTAACAGATGCATCAGGCGCGACTGCTCCAGCATCATTTCGGCTGTCATGCACACCAGCTCGCCGTATTTACGCAGATGTTCCGGTTCACCGGTAAGCCCGATAACGCCAACGATTTCGCCTTCCAGGCGCAACGGCAGGTTTATCCCCTGACGCACGCCGTGCAAATGCCTCGCCACTGCATCGTCAATGTCCACCACCCGGCCCTGCGAAAGCACCAGCAGCGCACCTTCGTGCAATTCACCAATGCGTTCGCGATCGCCACTGCCAATGATCCGCCCACGGGCATCCATTACGTTGATATTGGTATCAATGATGCGCATGGTTCGCGCCACGATATCCTGCGCCATTTTGGTATCAAGATGCCAGCCAGCCATAAACCCCTCCTGTGAGCAGAGCTCAAGCATAGGGAAGATAATAAGCGGCGACATTGTGCAAATGCACAAAGCGGAAGGGAGAAATATGGAGTTGTGGGAGGTATCACAAAAAGAACCCCTTCCTGTACAGGAAGGGGTTGAGGGAGATTACTGCATCAACAGATAGATGGAGCTGTCGCCACGCTGAATGTTCAGCGCCAGCACAGCGGGTTTGCTGTCGAGGATTTTGCGCAATTCGGCGATGTTTTTCACCGGCTGCTGATTCGCACCGATAATCACATCCCCTTTCTTCAGGCCGATCTGTGCAGCCGGAGAATTCGGTTTCACGTCGCTTACCACGACACCTTTATCCTGGCCTTTGTTGCTCATATCGGCACCTTCAATGCCTTTGAAGATAGAGCTGGAATCAACCTGAGTCTGGCTGCTCTGCTGCAATTCCAGGTTCACGGTGACCGGCTTACCGTCACGCAGCAGACCCAGGGTGATTTTGCTGCCGACCGGCATCGTCCCCACCTGCGCACGCAGAGCGGCGAAGCTGCTGATTGGTTTGCCGTTCAGGGAGGTAATCACATCCCCGGCTTTAATACCGGCTTTCGCTGCGGAAGAGTTCGGCATTACCTGGCTGACGAATGCGCCACGCTGAGCGTCAACTTTCATCGCTTTCGCCAGCTCAGAGCTCAGTTCGGTCCCCATAATACCCAGCTCACCACGTTTAACCTGACCAAACTCAACCATCTGCGAAGTCAGGTTTTTCACCATGTTGCTTGGGATTGCAAAACCGATACCGATGTTACCGCCGTCCGGCGCGAGGATCGCGGTGTTAATGCCGATCAGCTCACCGTTCAGATTGACCAGCGCGCCACCGGAGTTACCCCGGTTGATCGCAGCATCCGTCTGAATAAAGTTTTCATAGTTCTCCGCATTCAGGCCGCTACGGCCCAGAGCAGAAACGATGCCGGAGGTCACGGTCTCACCGAGGCCAAACGGGTTACCGATTGCTACGGTGTAATCACCCACGCGCAGCGCGTCGGAGTCTGCCAGCTTAATCGCCGTCAGGTTTTTCGGATCCTGAATTTGGATCAGCGCGATATCGGAGCGTGGATCTTTGCCCACGATCTTCGCGTCAAATTTACGGCCATCGCTCAACTGAACCTTAATTACCGTAGCGTTATCCACCACGTGGTTGTTGGTCACGACATACCCTTTCGCAGCATCAATAATTACGCCGGAACCCAGCGCCATAAATTTCTGCTGCTGGCCGCCGCCGTTACCAGCGCCCGGTGCGCCGCCCTGGCAGAACGGTGAACTCTGGAACGGAGATCCGTCCTGGCAGAACGGTGAATTATCACCAAAGAACTGCTGGAAATTACGCGGCATACGCGGCGTATTCACCGTCGTGCTCCCCTCGACGTTAATACTTACCACCGATGGCATCACTTTTTCGAGCATCGGGGCCAGGCTTGGCATCTGTTGGGCGGTCATTGCTGAAGACGACGTCTCAGCCGCAGTTGCAGACAGGGGGGACAACGCCAAACCTAAACTCAGAGCCAGTGCACTCATTGCTAATGTGGTTTTTTTCATGTGTTTCGTTCTCGATTAACAGGTAACGCAAAATTGCTGTATACGTCAGAGTCGTTTTATAACGCTAAGTTCCAGAATTGAGTTTAAGGAAAAAGTAAAATTTTATTGGCCGTCTTTACAAATGAGTATTTATTGTTCTACGGCCATCAAGCGACGATATTCATCCCAGGCATACAAATCTGTCATCCCGCTGATATAATCCTGGATCAACCGGCAGCGATAATAATATTCCAGAACCGAATACTCAGCGCACTCCGTCGATATTTTACTAACCGCCTCAACATACGCAAGACGATGGCGGGTAGACAACTTCTGAAATAAACGGGACTCGATAGGAAAACGTTTTACTCTTTCATTGTCGACCAGTTCAGTAAAATCTGACTGAGACATTTTCAATAACGGTTGATAGATCTCCAGCAACCCGCTGATCACCCGATAGCCCTGTAATTCCAGTTGCTCAACATCCGGATGGCTAAACACATGTTTTACCGCCACATTCTTATAAACGTCCAGTAACTGGCTGAAGCTACTGGCATCTTCTAACAGCGCATGATTAAAGCTGCCTTCATAAATCTGCGGCAAATTATCAATAAACCGCTGGGCCGCATACGGAACCAGTTTATTCAGCGTATTGACGCGTAAATACATAAAGAACTGATCTTCGGTGCTGCGGCTTAATGTATTTGAACGTGATTTTTCCCAGGCGTTCTCAACAACCTGACTAAACAGAGAGCCTTTTTCGTGATGCCCCCACGCTTCATGCAGATGATGGTAAAGTTGCTCGACGCTAAAGATTCTTTTCTCAACGGCATCTTCCAGGTCGGCCACGCAATATGAGATATCATCGGCAGCTTCCATAATCCAGGTTAATGGAAAACGACTGTAAGGTGCTAATGATAATTCTTTACGTAACCGCTCAATATACGGTTCCTCGGAAAGGTAATAACCAGGCTTCTTCATTAAATAGTTGTGCGTCTCGGGTGCACTGCCGCGCCACCATGCCGGACGGGTATATTTTAAAATACCGCCAACCTGCGCCCAGGTAAGGTTCATACGCATCAAAGTATGCACCAGACGAATACCCTGCGCATTGCCTTCAAAATAACACAAGTCCTGGCGTACCTTGCGGCGAATATCATTCAGCGACTCTTCACCTTCACGCAAACGTAATGCCGTCACCTGGCAGCGGTCATCACTCAGGGGCTGACTTTCCGCGTCGGCGGGATACAACCGCTGGCGAAACCAGTCATTAATCGCCGCTTCGCCAAAATGACCAAACGGCGGATTACCGATGTCATGCATCAGGCACGACATTTCGACAATACTCTCAAACGGTCCCGTCAGTTCATCCAGACCATACTGCTCCAGCAGCTTTAGCTCTTTCAGTCGGCTGAGGATCTCTTTCGCGATATAGCGCCCAACCTGCTGCACTTCCATCGAGTGCGTCAGGCGCGTACGCACCGCTGCATTACGCTCTAGCGGAAAGACCTGGGTTTTTTGTTGCAGCCGGCGAATAGCCGGAGAATTGATAATACGTCCACGATCGCTTTCAAAAATTCGCAGGATCTCATGCTCCGTCTTCACGCCCTGCGGCGAACGGTAACGGCGATGCCAGTTTATTTTTTTTCGGAAATCGATCTGTACCATATCCTCTCCCGCCTGAGAAATGCGCTACCCCTTAAGCGCATGATAGACTATGCCCTCAAATCTGGCTTATCGCGAGTAAATCTATGAAAATCGGCATCATTGGTGCAATGGAAGAAGAAGTTACGCTGCTGCGTGACAAAATCGAAAACCGTCAGACCATCACGCTCGGCGGTTGTGAAATTTACACCGGCCAACTGAACGGTACTGAGGTTGCGCTTCTGAAATCAGGTATCGGTAAAGTGGCTGCGGCGCTCGGCGCTACGCTGCTGCTTGAACGCTGCAAGCCGGACGCCATCATTAATACCGGTTCCGCGGGCGGCCTGGCCTCTACGCTGAAAGTCGGCGATATCGTAGTTTCTGATGAAGCGCGCTATCACGACGCCGACGTCACTGCCTTTGGTTATGAATTTGGTCAGCTACCGGGTTGCCCGGCTGGTTTTAAAGCCGATCCTGCGTTGATTGCAGCCGCAGAATCTTGCATCGCCGAACTCAATCTGAACGCTGTTCGCGGACTTATCGTCAGCGGCGATGCATTCATTAATGGTTCCGTGGGGCTGGCTAAAATTAAGCATAACTTCCCGCAGGCGATTGCCGTTGAGATGGAAGCGACCGCAATTGCGCACGTTTGCCACAACTTTAAGGTGCCATTTGTCGTGGTTCGCGCTATCTCTGACGTTGCCGATCAGCAGTCCCATCTCAGCTTTGACGAATTCCTGGTGGTTGCCGCGAAGCAGTCAAGCCTGATGGTTGAAACGCTGGTGCAGAAACTGGCGCATGGCTAAATTATTCTCCAGGGCGCTGGTCGCCCTGCTTTTCACTCTCCCGGCGTTCCTTTACGCCGCACCGCGTGTTGTAACGCTTTCTCCTGCCAATACCGAACTCGCTTTTGCCGCTGGCATTACCCCCGTTGGCGTCAGCAGCTACTCAAACTACCCGCCAGAAGCCAAAAATATTGAAGAGGTCTCAACATGGCAAGGTATGAATCTTGAGCGTATTGTGGCGCTGAAACCTGATTTGGTCGTCGCCTGGCGCGGGGGAAATGCTGAGCGGCAGGTGAATCAACTGACCTCCCTGGGAATTAAGGTCATCTGGGTGGACGCCGTTACCATTGAGCAGGTTGCCGATGCGCTACGCCAGTTGGCTGCGTGGAGCCCCAAGCCTGAACAAGCTAAACAGGCGGCGCAAACCATGCTTGATGACTATGCTTTACTTAAATCTCAGTATGCCAACAAACCGAAAAAACGCGTGTTTCTCCAGTTTGGTGCCAATCCTCTGTTTACCAGTGGAAAAGGTTCTATTCAGCACGAAGTTCTTGAGGTATGCGGCGGAGAAAACATCTTTGCCGGTAGTCGGGTTCCCTGGCCGCAGGTTAGCCGTGAGCAGGTCCTGGCACGAGCCCCCCATGCTATTGTTGCAACCGGCGGTCCGGGCGAAACTCTGAAAATTGAGCAATACTGGGGAAACCAGCTAAAAATACCCGTTATTACACTTAATAGTGACTGGTTCGAACGCGCGAGCCCGCGTATTATCCTCGCCGCAAAACAACTCTGTAATGCGCTTTCACAGATAAATTAGCGCCTGCCCCCACCAGGTCTGTTGTGAGGATTTAAAAATGCTCGTCTATTGGCTTGATATTGTCGGCACCGCGGTATTTGCAATCTCTGGCGTATTACTGGCCGGAAAATTACGTATGGATCCGTTTGGCGTCCTGGTCCTCAGCGTGGTTACCGCCGTCGGAGGTGGCACGATCCGCGATATGGCGCTGGATAATGGACCGGTTTTTTGGGTTAAAGATCCAACCGATCTGGTCGTAGCGATGATCACCAGCATGCTGACGATCCTGTTGGTACGGCAGCCAAGACGCCTGCCGAAATGGATCCTTCCGGTGCTTGATGCCGTTGGCCTGGCGGTGTTCGTGGGTATTGGCGTCAACAAGGCCTTTCTCGCAGGAACAGGACCCTTGGTTGCGATTTGTATGGGGGTGATTACCGGCGTCGGCGGTGGGATCATTCGCGATGTATTAGCACGTGAAGTCCCGATGATTTTGCGCACCGAGATCTACGCCACAGCCTGTATTATCGGCGGGATCGTGCATGCGACGGCGTTTTATACCTTTGATGTTTCACTGGAAAACGCCAGTATGATGGGGATGATTGTCACCCTGCTGATTCGGCTTGCCGCCATTCGCTGGCATTTGAAATTACCGACGTTTGCGCTGGATGATAACGGACGTTGACATGATGATGCAGAATATGTAGGCCGGATAAGGCGTTTACGCCGCCATCCGGCACATTGCCCGGTGGCGCTACGCTTACCGGGCCTACACCATCAGACCACTGGTATTACAGACAGCAATCAGATGCTGAAAGAAGAACCACACCCGCAGGTGCTTTTCGCATTCGGGTTAGTCACAACGAAGCGGGAACCTTCCAGACCTTCGGTATAGTCAACCGCGCCGCCCACCAGATATTGCAGGCTCATCGGGTCAACCACCAGACCAACACCTTGTTTCTCAATGGTCATATCACCATCGTTCACCTGATCGTCAAAGGTGAAACCGTACTGGAAACCGCTGCAACCACCGCCGGTGATATACACACGTAATTTCAGATTCGGGTTATCTTCGTCAGCGATCAGGCTTTTTACTTTATTGGCTGCTGCTTCAGTAAATTGCAGTGGCAGCGCTACGTCATCACTCATATTTTGCTCCAAACGACATTGGCAATTGGGCAAATTATAACCCAATGGTTAAGGCCATTATCTAATACCCTGGTATTTCGTTCAAGTATTCTCGCCAGCGGCTGTACCCTGGCTTTTAGCCGCCTGCTCCGCTTCCTGTTTTGCCAGCGTACGGGCAAGGATAGTCGAGTATAGCGGCTTTCCGCCCATAAATTGGGCTAATAGTGTTGCGCCAAGACAGGTAATAATCATTGGCAAAATGAGCTGATAGTTATCGGTCATCTCCAGCACCAGCACAATACCGGTGAGCGGCGCCCTTACCGACGCCGCCAACAATGCCCCCATTCCGGCGATGGCAAAGGTCCCGGCCTCCAGATGATAATGCGGAAAAGAGGCCGCTGCCGCCATACCGAACGCGGTGCCAAGCAACGTGCCCAATGCCAGCATCGGGGCAAATATCCCGCCGGGCGCGCCGGACGAGAAGCACAGCAGCGTGGTAATGACGCGGGCAATAAAGATAAACAGCAGTAAACCAACGCTGAAATTCCCTGCCGCAGCGATAGGTATCAGGTTAAACCCGCCTCCAGCCGCTTCAGGTGTAATTAAGCCAAGAATCCCGCACAGACCGCCGATCGCACCGCCCATCAGCACCCATTTTTTGAGATCGCCGCCGTGGAAACGCTGGAACATATCCTGAGTCCGTAACACCATGGTGTTGAACAACGGTCCGACACAGCCAAAAATAATCCCCAGGACCAGATACAACCACAGCGTGTTCACCGGTGCATTGGAGAGCTTCCCAACTTCAATAAGCGGTGCCTCGCCGTTGAAAACACGAAACACAATGCTCGACATGATGACGCCGGTAAACACGGCTTTGATCGAGACAAGGTTATAGCGAAACTGCGGGCGCATCTCTTCAATAATGAACAGGATCCCCGCCAGCGGAGCGTTAAACGCCGCCGAAAGGCCCGCTGCCGCACCGGTCGCCAATAAGGTATGTCGCGCTTCTGCGCTACGCATGCGGAAAATATCCAGCACCATGCGCCCGAGGTTACCACCGATCTGCACGGTCGGTCCTTCTCGCCCGAGCACCATACCGGCACCCAGCGTACCCATACCGCCGAAAAATTTCACCGGCAGTACGCGCCACCAGCGCACAGGCCGCAGCTCTTCCAGCGCGCCTTCAATCTCTGGGATCCCCGAACCACCGGCTTCCGGCGCAAATTTACGCACCAGAAAGTAGCCGACCATCGCCAGCAACGCAGAGAGAATAAATGCCAGCGGCCACAGCAGAATGGCATGGTCCGCAACCTGAGCCAGCGCGCCAATGCGCTGATTCTGCACCCAGGTCACCGCTTTCTCAAATGCCACGCCAACAAACCCTGTCACTGTACCCACTACGGCAGCCATCAACAGGATCGCCAACGGCGTTTTGTCTCGTTCCAGGAGTCGACGGATTTGATCCCTGCGGCGTAAACGCACAATTTGTTGTGCTTCAAAAGAGGGAGTGTCTGTCTTCATCAGATGATCATTAATTGGTAATACAAATACGGAATCGGCATTCTACTCGCACATTTCACGAAAATCCCCTGCAAATCGTATTGTTTCAAATGCGTAAAACTTTCATAACCTTCTCTGAATAACTAGAATAGCGGGCATTTACTTTTTCTACGAACCAGGACCCCATCCATGAGTAAGTCTGAAAATCTCTACAGCGCAGCACGCGAACTTATCCCAGGCGGCGTTAACTCCCCCGTTCGCGCCTTTACTGGCGTGGGTGGTACTCCGCTGTTTATCGAAAAAGCCGACGGCGCGTATCTGTACGATGTCGATGGTAAAGCCTATGTTGACTACGTCGGTTCCTGGGGACCGATGGTGCTGGGCCATAATCACCCGGCAATCCGTAATGCGGTGATTGAAGCTGCGGAGCGCGGTTTAAGCTTTGGCGCACCGACCGAAATGGAAGTGAAAATGGCGGAGCTGGTCACTGAACTCGTGCCGACCATGGACATGGTGCGCATGGTGAACTCCGGCACGGAAGCGACGATGAGCGCAATCCGTCTGGCGCGCGGTTTCACCGGTCGCGATAAGATCATCAAATTTGAAGGCTGCTACCACGGTCATGCCGACTGTCTGCTGGTCAAAGCGGGTTCGGGCGCGTTAACGCTGGGTCAGCCGAACTCCCCGGGCGTTCCGGCTGATTTCGCGAAACACACTCTGACCTGCACCTATAACGATCTCGCTTCAGTACGTGCGGCATTTGAACAATATCCGCAGGAGATCGCCTGCATCATCGTTGAGCCGGTCGCAGGCAACATGAACTGCATCCCGCCGCTGCCGGAATTCCTGCCGGGCCTGCGTGCACTGTGCGATGAGTTTGGCGCGCTATTGATCATCGATGAAGTGATGACCGGTTTCCGCGTGGCGCTGGCCGGTGCACAGGATTATTACGGCGTCGTGCCGGATCTGACTTGTCTTGGCAAAATCATCGGTGGCGGAATGCCCGTTGGCGCATTCGGTGGGCGTCGCGATGTGATGGACGCACTGGCGCCGACTGGACCGGTTTACCAGGCGGGGACGCTTTCCGGTAACCCAATCGCGATGGCGGCAGGTTATGCCTGTCTGACCGAAGTCTCCCAGCCGGGTATTCATGAAACGCTGAACGAACTGACGACGCGTCTGGCGGAAGGTCTGCTGGAAGCTGCCGAAGAAGCGAATATTCCGCTGGTAGTTAACCATGTAGGCGGGATGTTCGGGATTTTCTTCACTGATGCAGAAACCGTAACCTGCTATCAGGATGTGATGGCATGCGACGTTGAACGCTTCAAGCGTTTCTTCCACATGATGCTGGATGAAGGAATTTATCTGGCGCCGTCCGCGTTCGAAGCAGGCTTTATGTCCGTGGCGCACAGTGAAGAAGATATCAATAACACCATCGACGCCGCGCGCCGGGTGTTTGCGAAACTGTAAAGGATGAATTGCCGGGTGGCGCTTACGCTTACCCGGCCTACATTCTACGCCATAGGCCGGATGGCGGCATAAATTACCGGCTCTGCTTACGTAGCAGATAGATAAAGTACGGCGCGCCAATAAACGTCGACAGTAATCCCGCCGGGATCTGATACGGAAACAACACCATCCTGCCGCACCAGTCAGCAAAGACCAGCAACACGCCACCCGCCAGCGCCGAAATCAGCATATGCGGCATCGCCCGACGAAAACCCATCATCCGGGCAATATGCGGCGCCATCAGCCCGACAAAGCTCAACGGTCCAATAGTCATGGTGGCTGTCGCCGTCAGCCCTGCCGCCAGCAGCAGTAATCCCACGCGTGATGGCGTAATAGCCATACCGACAGCCCGTGCCGTATCGCCGCCGAGCGGTAAAATTGTCAGCCAACGGCGGCACAGCGGCGTCATCGCCAGCAGGATAACCATTACAATCCCGGTGCGCAGCACCTGTTCGCCACTCGCGTTATAGGTTGAGCCGGAGATCCAGGTTAGCACCCCCGCCATACGCGGATCGCCGCTGGCCTGCAGCATCATCAGCAGCATTGTAAACGCCGTGCTGAGCGCCATCCCTGCCAGCAACATGCGGTGCGGTGAAAAGCCCCCGCGCCCGGCGGCAATCATAATGATAAGCAAGGTGGCTGCCGCACCGAGGCTCCCGGCCGGCAGCAGCCAGCCAAAGGCATTGCCAGGGACCAGAAATAACATTAGCACCACGCCAAATGCCGCCCCGGAGCTAATTCCTAATACTTCCGGACTGGCCATTGGATTTCCGGTCAGACGCTGAATAATACAGCCAGCTACCGCTAACATTACCCCGGCAATCAGCGCTGCCAGAACACGTGGCCAGCGCCAGGGCATGAGCTCATCCAGCATCGCGCCGCTGGCCCATGTCCAGCCGTGCGCATCGCGGCCAAACGCGAGCGCCACAATAACGGTAAGCAGCAATATCGCCCCGCCCGCCAGGGCAAACATCAGTACATTCTGGCGCTCAGCAGCGATGCGGTTACTGGCATTCATATCCGGCGCGCTCATACTTCTAAGGCGCGGCAACAGCCACAGCAGCAATGGCGCGCCAATCAGCGCCGTCACCGAACCAGTGGAGACTTCCATCCATACGCGGGTCAGCCACAGAATAATTTGGTCGGAGAGCCAGAGGATCAACGCACCAATCAGCGGGGCCAGCATCAGACGCGCCAGCAGACGACGCGCGCCGAGCATTTTCGCCAGCAGCGGTGCAAACAGGCCAATAAAGCCGATAATCCCAACCGCGTTAACCAGTAAGGCGCTGATAACAATGGCCAGCGATAACGCCGCCAGACGTGCCAGCGACAGCGCCAGACCGAGGTTACGCGCCACGCCGTCATCCAGTCCCATCAGCGTCATTGGGCGTAATAACAACAGCGTCAGCATCACACCGCCCAGCAGTTGCGGCCACAGACGCTGTACGCCGCTCCAGTCGGTTTGCGTTAGCGTGCCGCTGCTCCATAAAAACATGCTTTGCAGTTGATCGTGATGGAAGATAACCATCAACTGGTTAATTGCCCCGCAGTACAGGCTGACCACCAGCCCGGCAAGGATTAACGTCACCGGAGAAAGACGTTTGCCCCAGGCAACGCCAAACACCAGAGCCCCAACAACACATGCTCCCGCCAGCGCCGCAAATTGCGTGGTCAGCGCACCGGGAATAGCCCACAGCGTGGTAACCGTAATGCCCAACTGCGCCCCGGTTGCGACACCTAACGTAGTGGGTTCTGCCAGTGGGTTACGCAGCACCTGCTGAAACAAGACACCGACCAGCCCCAGCCCGGCACCGACCAACAGCGAAATCGCCAGCCTCGGCAGCAGACTGTAGTGGAAAACCATCTGCTCAATAGCATTGATATCCGGTGACCAGATAGCCTGTTGCCACTGACTGCGCGGTAGCGCAACAGAGAAGTTAACCCAGGTCAGCCAACAGGCAGCGACAAACAGAACCGCCAGAAGAAGCGTTGGGAACAGCGCAATTCGTTTACTCACGCTTTGCCTCCCAGCGCATTATCCAGAATGCGGGCAAAATGCATCGCCGAGAGCGTGGCACCATAGAACCAGACGGCAGGCACACGCTGAAAACGTCCGCTGCGGACAAACGGCATCGCCTGCCATAATGGCGTAGACATCAGTGCAGTCATCTCTTTATCGTTGCCGTGGTCAAAACACAGCACATCGACATCCTTATAAGCAGCCAGACGGTCAATACTCACGGCAGTGCTGCCCCAAAAGTTTGTCTCGCCCTGCCAGGAGTTGGGGATCCCATAATCATCCAGCACGTCCTGAAACAGGCTGTTTGGGCCAAACACCAGCATATGTCGTGAATCAAGCAGGGAAGTGAGAAGTACAGGGCGTGCGCCGCGTTGAATGAAGCGCGGTTTCAGGCTGGCGATAAAACGATCGTACTCGGTCAGATGGCGTTCAGCAGAGGCTTGCAGATTGAACAATTGCGCCATTTCCTGCAGCGATTGTCGCGCAACGGCCAGCGGCTTTTTACCGTCACTGAAGTTAAATCCCCGGCCAGGCGCAATCCGCGCCAGCTTTTCAGGGGAAGGACCATAGCCTGCCGACCACAGCAAAAACGAGGGTTTCATTTCGGTCAACAGTTCGAGATTGGGCTCCGTACGTAGCCCGACGTCAATCACCGAATCCGGCAACGGGGGCTCACTGACCCACAGCTTGTAGTTAGGGATATCGGCAATGCCATACGGCGTAATACCCAGCGCCAGCAATAGCTCTACCGGTAGCCATTCCAGCGCCACAATGCGCTGCGTATCAACCGCCGCAGCGTGCGCCGTATTCATCCGCCACAGCAGCGGCGACAGCGCCATCGCCGCAAGCAGCCGCCGACGGGTAATATGATGTAATTCAATCATTAATAGACAAAACTCACGGGTGCGGCACCGGCCGGATGCGGCAAAATGCCCATCGGGATACCGTAAATCTGTTCCAGAGTTTCACTGCGCATCAGTTCAGCTGGCGTCCCTTGTGCAATCATTTCACCACCGCGCAGCGCAACTAAGTAATCACAGTAGCGGGCCGCCATGTTGATATCATGCAGCACCGCAATCACCGTCAGCCCGCGCTGCTGACTTAAGCGATGCACCAGCGCCAGTACGTCAACCTGATGAGCGATATCCAGCGCGGAAGTCGGTTCATCAAGCAGCAGACAGCGGCTGTCCTGCGCTACCAGCATGGCAATCCACGCGCGCTGGCGTTCTCCGCCGGACAGACTATCAACCAAACGGTGCGCCAGCGGTTTTAAGCCAACCAGCGAAATCGCCTCTTCTACTTTCTCTCTGTCGGCAACGCCAAAACGTCCCAGCGCCCCGTGCCACGGATAGCGGCCAATCGCCACCAGTTCGCGCACCGTCATCCCTTCGGCCTGCGGCAACTGCTGCGGCAGATAGGCGACCTTGCGGGCAAACGCTTTACTGCTCCAGTTCTCCAGCGGCTGTTCGTCGAGCAGGATTTCACCTTCTGACGGCGGCTGATGACGTCCCAGCATTTTCAATAACGTCGATTTTCCGGAACCGTTGTGGCCGATAAGGCCGGTCACTTTGCCCACAGGAAAAGTTAATGAGAGAGGATGCAAAAGCGTGCGGCCAGGCACACGAAAGGAGACATTACGCAACGCAAAAGTAGTGTCGGGATGGGATCTGTTTTCCTGCATAGCAGCCAACTTGTAAAACGGGCACGCAAAGCGTGCCCAATAGAAATTAGAAACGGAAGGTTGCGGTTGCAACGACCTGACGTTCTGCGCCCCAGAAGCAGCCATAGGTCTGGAAGCAGCTGGCGACGTATTCACGATCAAGCAAGTTATTAACGTTAACCGCAATACTGGAGCCAGCCATACCGAAACGCGCTAAATCGTATTTTACAACAGCATCCATGACTGCTGCGCTACCCACCTTAAAGGTATTTGCTGGATCGCCATAGCTTGAACCAATAAAGCGCCCACCGGTACCCAGCGTCAGGCCAGATAACGGACCTTCATAGAAGGTGTAATCACCCCACAGAGAAGCCATTTGTTCTGGCACCTGCTCAGGTGTATTTCCCTTAAGATTGGTGTCTTTCGTGTATTCCGCATCGGTATAGGTATAAGACGCAGTCATGTTGATATTCGCGGTAAGCGCCGCTTTAGCTTCCAGTTCAACACCACGAGCACGGATTTCACCGGCAGGAACCTGAGCCAGTGGATTCGTTGGATCAGCAGTCAGATTATTGGTTTTCGTCAACTGATAAACCGCACCGGTGACGACAATCGGCAGATCTTTCGGTACATACTTAATCCCGGCTTCATACTGCTCGCCTTTGGACGGCTCATAGGAAACGCGTGGCACGCTCCACAAGTCAAATGAACTCGGTTCAAACGACTGACTGTAGCTGATATACGGCGTAATCCCATTATCAAACAGGTAGTTTACACCACCACGCCAGGTGAACTGGTGATCATTACGCTCAATATATCCTTCCGTTGGCGTATAAGAGTTCTGGCGTATTGTTGTAGCTTGCTGAGACCAGTCGTAGCGACCGCCGACGGTAAACACCCACTTATTCCACTCAGCCTGATCCTGAACGTAGATACCAGTCTGTTTGGTTTCATTCATCTGATACGGTTCGGTATCACCAAATGCAAAATACTCAGGGTCATAGTTGCCGTTAAGATCAATGGGTGGCGCACTACCAAACGCAGCATTGATATCATTACGCATGCGCATGAAATCAACACCAGTTAACAAAGTATGTTCCACAGCACCGGTAGCAAATTTGCTTTCCAGTTGCGTATCGACGCTAAAGTTTTGCAGGCGCTCATCATCCACGACCGTTCCACGGTTCAATGTATGGCCATCGGAAGCGATCCCGGTGCCGTATACACTCTGCTGCGACGTCTTCATTTCAGTAAAGCGCAGGTTCTGGCGAACGGTAAATGTATCGTTAAAGCCATGCTCAAAGCTGTATCCCACCATTTTCTGATTGCGGGAATAAGTATTGTTTGAGGCACCTTCATTGAAATCAGTCGGCAAACGCTTGCCGTTTGGCAGCGGTTCAACGGTGCCTTCTTTTGGTAACCAACCGTAGTAACCTGTTTCCGGTTCGTTCTGGAAATAGGACAGGAACGTAAAGTTGGTTTTGTCATCAGGACGCCATGAGAAGGAAGGCGCGATCGTATAACGCTGTGATTCAGAACCCTGCTGCTGCTCATTTGTTGAGCGCGCCAGCCCGGTTAAACGGTAGGAAAATTCCCCGTTGTCATCCAGCGCATCACTAAAATCAAAACCGGTCTGGAACAAATTGTCCGACCCCATTTTGAACTGAATTTCTTTTAACGGCTCTGTGGTCGGGCGCTTGCTGACCATAGAGATGATGCCGCCAGGATTGCTCTTACCATAGAGTACAGACGTTGGGCCACGCATCAACTCAACACGTTCAAGCATGTAGGGATCAATAACCGCATCGTTATAGAAGTTACCCTGCAATTTCAGTCCATCCAGATAGTTATTCTGGCTCAGGCCGACGGAAGAGAAACCACGGATAATCACAAAATCATAGGTGTTAGATGCGCCACGACTGTTAACAGTCACACCAGGCGTATATCCCAGAGCCTCTTTCACCGACTGGAATTGATGCATTTGCATCTCTTCGTTGGTCACTACCGAAACAGACTGTGGTGTCTTTTCTATAGGCGTATCAGTCTTGGTCGCAGTAGCGGAACGCTTAGCAGCAATGGTCGGAGCTGGCCCCCATGCGCTTTCCTGCGGAGCAGGAGCTGCAGTTACGGTGATGGTTTCTTCTTTCGGGTCAACCGCCGCCTGTGCATAGACAGACATGCCGCTAACCGCTGTGGCTACCACTACTGCGATTTTACGCAGTGATGAACTTGGCTGAGCAGTTTTAAGACGCGCCATTGGTATTTCTCTGATGAAAGTGAATGATAACGTAAACGAGAATTATTATTATAACGGCAGCATAATATTCGAAACTCTGGCGAGATAGCAAGCAATACGCGCCCCTACTAAAACTGAGGGGTTAAGAAATAACCAGATGAAAAGAAAGGGTTAATAAATTAGGCTGGAATGTTAGAGCGCTGACAACCCGCCGCAGCGGGTCGCAAGGCGTTAGCGGTAAAAGACCTCAAAAGTCGCGACGGCGTCCACTTTCCCGGCTTTGACATTGCCGGTTTTGGCATAGCGTGCCTTCAGCGGAATTTCTGCCACTTCGTTAGCGCTGGTGCTGCTCACAGCTGTATAGGTTTGATCAAAACTCAGCACATTATTGTTCGTGTCCAGAATCTGGATACCGACACCGCTGGCAGAGCTGTCTCCACTGGCGATAGCCAAAATATTGCCATCCGTAACGCCTGTCGAACCAGCACTGTTGAACTTATAATCGATTTGGGTACCTGCCCGACAATCAGAAATCTCGATTTTGAAACTGTTATCGGTGAGTGCTTCTGAAAATTGACTGTCAAAGTTATCGACATTAATCGTCTTCAGCGGCACGTAGATATTTTTATCCTCCAGGTTACAGGTATTAGTCTGGATATGAATGCTGGTGGGAGATACCAATATCTGAGCTATCACATCATTACCCCACTTCTCTTGCGCTGTCAGCTGGGAGGTATCAAGATAACCATCCTCGACGTCGCCCGTCACAACCAACTGCATTGACGCATGGTACTTTGTATGAATACTGTTCCATCCGCTTGCTCCATAGCTATAAAAATGCATGGGTGTGACGATATCCTCAGAGGTAAAGGTAGGTGTTCGTTCTTCCGCTTCAGCCATGCGGATACCTATACCTGGAACGCTAGTCTGATAAACGCCTTCCAGCACTCCATTGCGGGCATCGGCATCCGTTAACACTGCGTAACCTTTGTATTTGTTGCCAGTATCCTGGCAATCCATATCGATTTGGCCGCTCTCAATGCTTCCCTCATAAATAACCGTACCAACTGATACGTCAGGCTCCACAGTGATGCTTGCCGGTAGCTGAAAGGTCATTGCGCCATTTTCCGGGTAATTTCCGGTACATGTGGCGGCATAAACAGGTGCCGCAGATCCAGCTAAAATCAATATGATCAACATAGCCCTGAAAATGTTTATGTTCCTTTTACTCATATCTGACAATTTCCGTATTCATAAGCCATCTTCCATTATTGGCAATTAACCGTAGCTGAGAGAATTCCCGTACCCATGTTCTCAGGCACGCTTACGCTGCCCGTACATTTCGTCTGTGCGGTATTTCCCCATTGCACCTCAATGCGCTGTGTTCCTTTTAGCCCAGTGACATACACTTCACCGTCGTCACCCACGATCGATGTCGTACCGTCCATACTTAACAGAGCACCAAAAGGAACCACGCTCTGACCATGTTTTAAGGTAAGTAATGCACGCTTACCTGAACGCGCCGTGAAGTCAGCCTTCAGGACGGCCCCTTTTGTCGGAACCACATCCAGAGAAGCATCCTGAATATCAATATCATCACGTCCCTGAGTATTCACAGTAATAGTATTACGGCGATAATTGGTTAAAGTTGGCACAATGGCATTGCCCCAATAATCGGTGTAAACCCCCCGGGAGTTTTGTATTTTTACATTATCGCCATCGGTAATGTGCACAATGGCAAAAGCATCCTGAATGGATTGTCCAAGCGTTATTCCCTGCGAATGCGCAACAACGGAACCCTGAGCGCCATAGCCCCACTGTTTACTGTCTTTTTGATAACTGTAATTGGCGCTGAACTCGCCAACCGATGTCCGATACCGGGAAGAGAGATAGGCACCATAACCGACATCGTTATCGGTGTAGGTTTGCTGAAGGTTATAATTTAAATTGTTATCTTCCAGTAGCGTTCCACTGACGCCAACCTGATGTGCACTATTACCATTTTTTGAACTTGTCAGAGTATATGTTCCCCAGGCATTCGCCAGCCAACGCGAAAGAGGGACATTCATTGAGATAGAAAACTGCTGATCGTTAGTGGTTGATGGCGTTTTTGTCAGGCTGTAATTCAGCGACCAGTTAACGCCCTGCCAACTGCTGCTGTAACCGAGACTCACGCTTCGTTCATGGCCTTCCATTCCCCAGTAATCTTGCTGATAAGCGTTGGCGTATATCGATCCCCAGCTCTGTAACGACTGAGAAAGATTAAGTTGCAGGCGGCTGCGACGGTTATAGCTATCGCGATAGCTATAGATGCTGTCATCGTCGTAGCTGTTATTACGCTGATCGAGAGCCTCCTGAAAGGTATAAAACCCGGAGGTGGAATAACGATAGCTGGCCAGCGTGACCGTGGTATTGGTTAACGGAAAATCTTTTGCGTACTGCGCGCGCCACGACTGGCCATTCGCATCCGCGCGTTCGTCGTCAAACGCGGTTCTCGCCGCCGTCAGATCCATCGACAGCGAACCAAAATCGCGTAAATCAGCTCCGATGCCGACCAGTCCGGCACGATACATCGACGCGCCCTGCAGACCGCCGTAAGCGGTAATTCCGAAAGGTAAGCCATAAATTGCCGTAGCCTGGCTGAATTCCGGCTCCTCGCCGTTATCAACATCGCGATATTTCCCAGCCGCCAGGCTGTACTTCAGCGCGCCTTCACGTTGCATAATCGGCACCGAGGAGCTGGCCTGAATAAAGCTGCGCTCTGTACCGTCGGCCTCCGTCACGGTGACTTCCAGATCCGCTCCTGCCGTCACCTGCGTTAAATCACGAATTTCAAACGGGCCAGGCGAGACGTTGGTCTGGTAGATGGTGTAACCGTTTTGCTTAATGGTGACTTTAGCATCGCTATTAGCAATCCCACGAACGACTGGGGCAAAGCCCTGTAATCCACTGGGCTGCATACTGGTATCGGTCTCCAGCTTAACGCCCGTCATCTGCACGCTATCGAACAGTTCGCCGTTAGTGTAGGTTTGCCCTATCTGAAGCTGGCTACGCAATGCTTTGACATCGCGTCCAAGCGTCGTATTAATAGATTGCCAACCATTATCATTCCCCCAATTGCTGGTGTTACGCAAACGCCAGGGGCCGATATTCATCCCTGAATTCAAACTTGCCCAGTTCGAAGCATTATTTTGACCTCCGGATTGTTGGTGCGATCCCGAAATATAGTAACTGGTCCACAGAGCCGGAATGCCGTCATCCCAGAAAGTGGGATTGCTTTCGCCCGAAATTTTGCGGTCGCGGTAGATCTGCGGAATACGTAATTGCAGCACCTGTGTTTCCGGATTGAAGTCATAGCGTCCATCCGCGATATATTTGCTAATATCACCCAGCAACGTATCTTCGTTAACATTATTTAATGCCGGAACCGTATCAACTTTAACGCCCAGTTCGCGCAGCTCCGCTTTGGTAAATTGCGGAATCAGTTTGCTGTTATCTTTTGAAAGGAAGTAATTTAAATTTCGTTTATCAATGCGATCCTGATCCCAAACAATCGACGTTAAATAACGTCCGGGGGATAAACCATTATGCTGTAAAAAAGCTTCAAGCGCCCCGGTATTCTCAAGTGGGGTTCCCGTTTCAAGTACACTGAGATTGAAATAATCATCAGCACAAACGGAACCACTCGCAGTCAATATAGCGAATGTCAGCGTATTGAGAGCAAAAAGCCGGGCAGTACGATGTGAAGGCATAAATGTCACCCCATAACTCATCGATAGCTGATTTACAGCGACTGTTTACGCTGTTCGGTTTCTGAGCCAAAATCATTAATTGCGGTCCAGACAACGTTGCCTTTTACAGCCGATGGCAGCGGAAAACGCTGCTCACCAAATGGAGCAACCATCATCGTTAATGCCGTCGGAGAGGACTGGTTTGTAGCCGGTTTAATCGCTTTTCCCGCCACAGAGATCTGTCCGAAGGTGACATAGAAGGGTGTGGGGTTTTTCACCACCAGTTGATTTTGATGGCGGCTAAATTGCAACGATTGCCAGGCCATTTTTGCCTCGTCTTCTGTCAATGAGGCCGGTCGATAAAACAGTTTTAATTTAGTTTTAATGGCAAATTGTAACGTGTTCTTGTCATGCAATTCTTCTGGGATCGCTGCAACAGATTTGATGTTCGCCATAAATAATGACTCACGATCCTGAGGTAGCGCCGATTTATTTCCGGTATAAACCACGTGTAGCAGCGTCTGGCGGTTTTCGTCCAATTTGTAAATTGGCGGTGTCATAATAAATGGCGCTTTGCTGTCATCAATATTACTGACCCAGCTCTGCACCAGATAACGTTTATCATTATCTTTATTTTTTAAAGCAATCTGTACTTCAGATTGGTTAGCCGGATATATAATTCGTGTGCCACCCACTACTACGCCAGCTTGAACCGAATTTAATCCCGAGGTTAATATAAGTATTAATGCTGTGATAAGTCGTTTCATCTTTCCATTCCATTGAAATACTGGCCCTGCCTGGGCCAGGTTTATGATGATTAACGATAAAGCAGAGTATAGGTCGCTTGTGCGGTATAATCACCGGTAGTTGGTAAAGTGCTACCAACCTGGATAACCTCAGCTTTATAATTAAAAACCACGCTCTCGCCGTTAGTCTTATTCAGTGCCGCTTCAGGATCTGAGCCATCAAATTTCACGTAGTTGCTGCTCCCTTCTGGAAGCATACGTACCCCGAGGTTCTGCGCAGTCCCTGTCGCCTGCAAGACTTCATCGTCGTATCCGGCAATACGCGTCCCATCAAATTTGATATTGAGGTTGGCAACCGCAGCATCACATTCTGTCAGCGTAATCGCAAAAGATTGCGTGTCGCCGACTTTTTTATCTTCGCCAAACGCAGTTTGAGAAAGGTTGTTAAACGTCACAGTACCGTTTGTCGCTGTACCATTTACATCAACCACGCAACTATCGGGAAGAATTTTCCCATTAAACGTTACCGTCCCGGTATCAACGGCAAAAGCAGATGTTGCTACAGTTGCCATTGCACTACTGACAAGCAACGAGATGATAATTTTTTTGCACATAACGTATTCCTTACATATGTTCACAAAAATCAATGAAGAGAAAAGTTAACACAGAGGGGAAATAGACAATGGCTGGAGAAGTGCTGGAATATAAATCCAACAACATCATAGATATAATATATCTTTATCAACTCATTCAGTTTAAAACATTCCCTTGTGTCATCTATTCTACGTACCATGATGAATAAAAGCTAATCAACACATTCACCAAAACTAAAGAAACAACACACAACATCTTGTTTTAGCAGAACAATTTATGAAAATAATATTTTCTTAATGGTGATTTTAGCCAGCATGAATATATTCATAAAAACAATATTGCCCACATATGCATACGGGCAGATAATAAAAAAACGCAGAAAAAATAGAATAAAATCAACCAACCGATGATATATACAAAAAAATAATATATTGAATTTATGATTAAACGGAAAATATAGGCAGGAAACACCATCACTGTTCACCCTATCCTGAGCTTGCTATACAGACCGAAATGCGAATACAACAAGAGGGAGAATTCCCCCACATCAGCAGGCACCGATGCGGGGGAGGACAGCTAAAAAATTAGTTACCGCCAAACATATCTTTTATCCAACCAGCCACGCCATCGCTGTCTTTCTTCTCTTGCTGCGGCGGTTGCTGCTGTTGAGGCTGCTGCTGCGGCTGTTGAGAAGATTGATCGAACGGATTCCCCGACTGCTGCAGCATTTCACCCTGCTGACACAGCGAATCAGGATCGGTGGTCCATACCGGAAGCGTGCGCATCCCGCCGCTACAAACGAAGTTACCGTCGTAGTCCACGCCCATATCCACCACATCTTCCGGTGGCGTCAGCACCAGAGGTGTTGGCGTCTGGTTTGCCAGATAGCGCTGGTAAATCGACATCGCGCCGCTGGCACCGTACAGCTTGGTTGGCTGGTTGTTATCGCGGCCCACCCAGGTGATGGTCACCTGGCTGCCGTCGATCCCGGCAAACCAGGTATCCACGTTGTTGTTGGTGGTCCCGGTTTTCCCTGCCAGATGCAAGCCAGGATATTTCGCGCCAAGCTGACGACCCGTACCACGCTGAACCACCTGCTGCATGGTCCACAGCGTCATATACGCCGCCTGCGCCGGAACGGCACGCTCAGCCTGCGGGAAGCTCTGGTACAGCACGGTACCATCTTCGGCAATCACCGAACGCAGCGCCGACAACGGTGCACGGTTCCCGCCGCTGGCGATAGTCTGGAACGCCTGCGCCACTTCGATCGGCGTCAGGTTCAACGCCCCGAGCAGCATGGCCGGAACCGGGTTAAGCTGATCTTTCGGCGCGCCCAGCTTCAACCAGGTATCAGTCACGGCAGGCAAGCCCAGCGCCATCCCCAGATTTACCGTCGGTACGTTCATGGAGCGGGTTAACGCATCCACCAGCATCACTTTTCCGCTTTCGCTATAGCGACGATCATCGTTCTGTGGCGACCAGACCTGACCGTTCGGCTGACGTAGTGCAATCGGCGCATCAGCAATCCAGGTATTCAGGCGGTAAAGTTTCGGCTGGCTGAGCGCAGTCAGATAGGTCGCCGGCTTCGCCAGAGAACCAATCGAACGACGCGCCTGCATCGCACGGTTATAGCCCGCGAACTGCGGCTCTGCCCCGCCAACCATGGCGCGAACTTCGCCACTGAATCGGTCAACCACCACAATCGCGGTTTCCAGATCGCTCAGCTTACGCTGTTTCTTCAGCACCGGAATGCCTTCCACCGCCGCTTTTTCCGCAGCGTCCTGCGCCACGGAATCAAAGGTGGTGAAAATTTTCACGCCGGAGAGATCTTTAACTTTATCGCCCAGCTTCGCCTGAAGCTCCTGACGCACCATCTGCATAAAGGCTGGCTGTGGCGAGATCACTCCACCACGCGGCTGTACGCCTAACGGACGCGCGCTCAGCATGTCATACAGATCCTGATCGATGATCTGCTGCTGTTGCAGCAAACGCAGCACGAGGTTACGACGCTCCAGCGCCAGCTTCGGGTTACGCCATGGGTTATAGATTGACGCCCCTTTAACCATCCCCACCAGCAACGCCTGCTGGTCGAGACTCAGTTCTTCCACCGGACGACCGAAATAATAGAGGCTCGCCAGCGGGAAGCCGCGAATTTCATTATCGCCGCTTTGACCGAGATAGACTTCGTTCATGTACAGCTCAAGAATGCGATCTTTGCTGTAACGCGCATCCATCAGCAGCGCCATGTAAGCTTCGTTGGCCTTACGCCAGTAAGAACGTTCGCTGGACAGGAACAGGTTCTTCACCAGTTGCTGAGTCAGCGTACTCGCCCCCTGCACCGTGCGACCGGCCGTCAGGTTGGCCAGCACCGCACGACCAATCGAGTAGAGGCTGACGCCATCATGCTCATAGAAGTGACGGTCTTCGGTTGCCAGCAGCGTATCTACCAGCAGATCCGGGAATCCACTGCGCGGGACAAACAGGCGCTGCTCGCCGTTAGGTGAAGAGAGCATGGTAATCAGGCGTGGATCGAGACGGAAGAAACCGAACTGGCGGTTGTTATCCATATTCTCGATAGTGTCCAGATGATCGCCATCAAAGGTCAGACGTGCGCGCACCTGCCCTTCTTTACTGTCCGGGAAGTCAAACGGACGACGAATCATCTCAATGCTCTTCGCCTGTACGGTGAATTCGCCCGGACGCGTCATCTTCGAGACCTGACGATACTGCGTGGCCTCCAGCAGCTTCACCATCTCGTTCTTGCCGATGGGCATTTCTGGCTCAAGGTTAACCATGCGGCCATATACTGCCGCCGGAAGCTGCCAGACTTTACCGTCGATACGGCTACGGATTTTTTGGTCCAGATAGACGCCGTAAATGGCGATCAGCACCAAAAAAACAATCGACAGTTTTACCAGCAGCCAGAACCAGCCGCGTTTACCACGAGGCTTACGCCCTTTGCCTTTACCCTTACGCGGCATCGGTTCTTCATCCTCATAGTCATCATCATCATAATCGTCGTCATACTCTTCATCTCTGAGTTGACGACGGCTCACCTTTTGTTTCACTGGACGTGAGGGTTTCCCTTTACGTCCAATTGGCTCGCGGTCATTCCCCGCCATGCTTTTTCTCCGCAACATTCAGGCGCAAAGGCCCGATTCTCTGTTCTTCCGTCCTGCGACAGAAGAAGAAATCTCTCAATTTTCAGCTGTATTTATGCCGGATGGCGGCGTAAAACGCCTTATCCGGCCTACGTTAGCCCTGATAAGCGCAGCGCCATCAGGCAACCACGCATACAGCTATGAATACTTTTTGGTGCGCCGCGTTGGCGCGGTATTCGCCGGATCGTCCGGCCAGACATGTTTGGGATAACGCCCTTTCATCTCTTTTTGCACCTCGCGGTACGATCCCTGCCAGAACGCACTCAAATCACTCGTCACCTGTAGCGGTCTTTGGGCCGGAGACAGCAGCTCAAGTACCAGCGGCACGCGTCCCTGGGCGATAGTCGGGGTGTTTGCTTCACCAAACATTTCCTGCATCCGAACGGCCAATACCGGAGGATTATCCTCATGATAGCGAATAGCAATCCGGCTTCCCGTCGGCACAGTGTAATGCGCCGGCAGTTCACTATCCAGACGTTGCAGCATTGACCAGTCCAGCAAACCGCGCAATGCCTGACCCACATTGAGTGCTTTTAACGCGCGTAAAGAGTGCACACCGCTCATGTGTGGCAACAGCCAGCGCTCCAGCGTCTTCAGCAGAGAATCCTCATCTACCGCAGGCCAGTCGTACTCCGGTAACCAGTTTGCCGCACATTGCAAACGCAGCCGAAACTGCTCGGCCTCCGACGTCCAGTTGAGCACACTTAGCCCTTTATCGCGAATACCATTCAGCATGGCCTGGTGTAGTTCCTCTTCCGAGGGCTTGGCCAGCGGCTGTACTTTTACCGTCAACTGGCCGATACGCGACCGACGCAGTGCCTTTAATGTTCCCTGGGTTTCATCCCATTCGATAGTATCGGACTGTTGCAGCAGCTCAGGACATGCCTGCATCAACGCTTCAATATCCAGCGGCAACGCTAACAAAATACGCGCATCTGGCGATGAGCTACCCTGCAGTAACAGCGGCGCTATCAGCCACTCATGGCGCCCCTGGGCGTCATCGGCATCCAGCATCGCGCCCATGCCGTTGGCCAGTTGATAGCGCCCTTCTTGTCCACGTCGACGGGCGATCCGATCGGCAAACGCTTGCGCCAGCAACAAAGGGAGCAACGCGCCGTCAGGCTGCCCGCTGCGTACGTTAAGCCGTTTCAATAATTGTTGACTGCGCTGCTGCCAGGCGGGCTGATTTCGTGAAAACGCCACAGCCAAATCGGTGCTGCCCCCGCGCGGCGGCTCTTCCAGAATTGCGGCCAGTTTTGCGGCCGATGCCGCTTCATCGTCATTTTTGGTGCTAACCAGCATAGCCGCTAAACGGGGATCGTTACCCAATGCCGCCATTTTTTGCCCACGGGCACTGAGCCTGTCGCCCTCAAGCGCGCCCAGCATCTGCAACAGCCGTTTTGCCGCCTGCAGGTTAATAGCGGGCGGCGTATCCAGCCAGTTCAGTTGCTCAGGATCGGTACATCCCCATTGCAGCAGCTCCATCAGTAGTCCGGACAGATCGCTCTGTAATATCTCAGGCTCTCCCTGCGCCGCCGCTCTTTCCGCCTGCTCTTTGGCAAGCAAATGTAGGCAGATACCTGGCTCCAGACGACCTGCACGCCCGGCTCGCTGGGTCATCGATGCCTGGCTAATGCGCTGGGTAATCAACCGCGTTAAACCGGTACGCGCGTCATAGCGCGCCACGCGTTCCTGGGCGCAGTCCACCACCAGCCGGATACCTTCAATCGTTAAGCTGGTTTCGGCAATATTGGTCGCCAGCACCACTTTGCGCTTACCTTGCGGCGCGGGCAAAATCGCCTGACGCTGCTCAGCCAGCGTCAACGCGCCGTACAATGGACATAACACAACATCGCCGCCCACACGCGTTGCCAGTTGTTCCTGCACGCGCAGGATTTCCCCAACGCCCGGTAAAAACAGCAGCAGCGACCCGCTTTCATGGCGCAGTAGCTCCGCCGTCGCTATCGCCACCGCTTCGTCAAAACGCAGATGTGCCGCCAGCGGCTGATACCGTCGCTCGACGGGGAATGTGCGGCCTTCAGAGATAATCATGGGCGCATCGGGCAATAACTGCTGCAAGCGCCCGTTATCGAGCGTTGCGGACATGATCAATAGTTTCAGATCGTCACGAAGACCTTGCTGTACATCCAGCAACAGCGCCAGCGCCAGGTCGGCCTGCAAGCTCCGTTCGTGAAATTCATCGAGGATCACTAACCCGACGCCAGTGAGTTCGGGATCGCGTTGGATCATGCGCGTCAGGACGCCTTCCGTCACCACTTCCAGCCGGGTCTGCGACCCCACGCAGCTTTGCGCGCGCATGCGATAACCCACGGTCTCACCGGGCTTTTCGTTCAGCAACTCCGCCAACCGCTGCGCCACGTTGCGTGCCGCCAGACGGCGCGGCTCCAGCAAAATAATCCGCCCCTTGATGCCACCATGTTCAAGCAGTCGCAACGGCAGCCAGGTCGATTTCCCGGCACCGGTCGGCGCGGTCAGCAGCACCTGCGGCGAGGCATCAAGGGCAGTAAGCAGTTCAGGCACTACGGCGGCAACGGGCAACGACGTCACAAATAGCTCCAGAGGGTTAACATTCTTCGCGCTGCATTGTAGCATCGCGTTAATTCATAACCGAGTATCCATCATGTCTGAGCCAAAAAGGCTGTTCTTTGCGATTGAATTGCCTGGCGCAATCCGTGAGCCAATTGTTCACTGGCGTGCGGAGCAGTTCCCCGCAGAAGCCGGGCGTCCCGTTGCGGCAGAAAACCTGCATCTGACGCTGGCCTTTTTAGGTGATGTCAGCGCAGAGAAGCAACAGGCGTTGTCGCAACTAGCCGGACGCATTCGCCAGCCAGGTTTTACGCTCAAACTGGATGATGCCGGGCAATGGCTGCGCTCGCGGGTCGTGTGGCTGGGGATGCGTCAGCCGCCGCGCGGACTGTTACAACTGGCGAATATGCTGCGGGCGCAGGCCGCGCGCAGCGGGTGTTATCAAAGCCCGCAGCCGTTTCACCCACATATCACGCTGCTGCGCGATGCCGGACACGCGGTTCCCATCCCCCCACCGGGCTTTGGCTGGTCATTTCCGGTCACAGAGTTCGCACTTTACTCCTCTTCATTCGCACGAGGACGCACGCGTTATACGCAGCTGCAACGCTGGACGCTGACTGAATAATTAAAGGGACTGTTTATGCAATTTTCTCCACCTTTACAACCCGCAACGCTCATCCAGCGCTACAAGCGTTTTTTAGCGGATGTGATCACACCGGATGGCTCAACGTTAACGTTACACTGCCCAAATACTGGCGCGATGACCGGATGCGCCACCCCGGGTGATACCGTCTGGTATTCGACATCAGAAAATACTAAACGGAAATATCCACATACCTGGGAATTAACGCAAACCCAATCCGGGGCATTTATTTGTGTTAACACGCTGCGGGCCAATAGATTAACGAAAGAGGCTATTCAGAATGAGCTTATTTCGGAAGTTTCAGGCTACAGTGCTTTGAAAAGTGAAGTAAAATACGGCGCAGAAGGGAGCCGTATCGACTTTTTGTTGCAGGCGGATTCCCGACCTGACTGCTATATTGAAGTGAAATCAGTCACGTTGGCGGAAAATGATCAGGGTTATTTTCCCGATGCCATCACTGAACGAGGTCAGAAGCATCTTCGGGAATTGATGAGCGTAGCGGCAGAAGGCAAGCGGGCGGTGATATTTTTCGCCGTGTTGCATTCAGCCATTACACGGTTTTCACCCGCGCACCATATCGATGCAAAATATGCGCAATTATTAGTTGAAGCACAGCTTAAGGGGGTAGAAATTCTGGTTTATAAAGCGGAACTTTCTGCCCATGGCATGACTCTTAAAGAGCCGTTGCCCATTACCTTGTAATGGTGTAAACATTTGGTTAATTAGTATTCTGGGCGCGTGGGCAAATACGCTTTTCCTCACAGGGTTGTCAAGTGTTACGTTTAGATAATTGCTATCCGGAAAAGCATCTGCTATTTATAGCGACCTGATTTTTCCCCCGAACATGGGGATCGATAGTGCGTGTTAAGGAGAAGCAACATGCAAGAAGGGCAAAACCGTAAAACATCGTCCCTGAGTATTCTCGCCATCGCTGGGGTGGAGCCGTACCAGGAGAAACCGGGCGAAGAGTATATGAACGAAGCCCAGCTGTCGCACTTCAGGCGTATTCTTGAGGCATGGCGTAATCAACTTAGGGATGAAGTTGATCGCACCGTATCTCATATGCAAGACGAAGCGGCTAACTTCCCTGATCCGGTGGACCGCGCCGCGCAGGAAGAAGAATTCAGCCTTGAGCTGCGTAACCGTGACCGTGAGCGCAAACTGATCAAAAAGATCGAGAAGACGCTGAAGAAAGTAGAAGACGAAGATTTCGGCTACTGCGAATCGTGCGGCGTAGAAATTGGTATTCGCCGTCTGGAAGCGCGTCCGACAGCCGATCTGTGTATCGACTGCAAAACGCTGGCAGAAATCCGCGAAAAACAGATGGCAGGTTAATTCCGGTCATTTTTACCACATTTACTACAGGCGGGAGTTTCTCCCGCCTTATTATTTGTCAGTCCGCAAAATGAGCGATTCACACTATATTGGCCGCTTCGCCCCTTCCCCCTCCGGCGAACTGCATTTCGGTTCACTGATTGCCGCCCTCGGCAGTTACCTGCAGGCTCGTGCCCGGCGCGGAATCTGGCGAGTACGCATTGAAGATATTGATCCCCCTCGTGAAGTTCCCGGTGCTGCAGATACGATCCTGCGTCAGCTGGAACATTACGGCCTGCACTGGGATGGCGATATTTTATGGCAATCCCAACGCCATGAAGCCTACCGCGAAGCGCTTACCTGGCTGCATCAGCAGGATCTGAGCTATTACTGCACCTGCACACGAGCGCGTATTCAAAGCGTCGGCGGTATTTACGACGGTCACTGCCGTGAGTTACGCCTCGGGCCAGAACAGGCGGCCGTCCGCATTAAACAACGCCATCCCGTGATGCAGTTTACTGACCGGCTACGCGGTGTGATTCAGGCTGACCCGCAACTTGCTGGTGAAGATTTTATCATCCACCGCCGCGACGGGCTGTTTGCCTATAACCTCGCCGTGGTAGTTGATGACCACTTTCAGGGCGTAACGGAGATTGTTCGCGGCGCCGATCTCATCGAACCCACGGTGCGGCAAATCTCTTTGTATCAGCAGTTTGGCTGGCAAGCGCCTGACTATATTCATCTTCCGCTGGCGCTCAACGAACAAGGCGCTAAACTTTCAAAACAAAATCATGCACCTGCGCTACCACAAGGCGATCCGCGCCCAGTGATTATTGCCGCGCTACGCTTTCTCGGCCAGCGTGCCGATATCCCGTGGCAGGAGATGCGTGTGGACCAGATCCTGGCGTTTGCCGTTGAGAACTGGCGTCTGACAACAGTGCCTGAATCAGTGATCTTAAATCCGGCATTCTCAAATGCGCCACGCTGAGCTATGATTAGCCGCTATTTTTACACAGCAACACTTGTTCTGATTGAAGTTTGACACTACCGAGGTGCACTATTTTTACCCGAGTCGCTAATTTTTGCCGCAAGGTGCTAAGCCGCGAGGAGCGCGAGGCTGAGCTCGCCGTCGCCCGTCCACATATGACGGTAATTCCGCGTGAGCAGCACTCTATCTCCCGCAAAGATATCAGTGAAAATGCCCTGAAGGTAATGTACAGGCTCAATAAGGCCGGATACGAGGCATGGCTGGTTGGCGGTGGTGTACGCGATCTTTTGCTGGGCAAAAAGCCGAAAGATTTTGATGTCACCACTAACGCAACGCCGGATCAGGTGCGCAAACTGTTTCGTAACTGTCGCCTGGTCGGTCGCCGTTTCCGTCTGGCTCATGTCATGTTCGGCCCAGAAATTATCGAAGTGGCGACATTCCGCGGCCATCATGAAGGCAGCGAAGCCGATCGCACCACGTCGCAACGCGGGCAAAACGGTATGTTGCTGCGCGACAACATCTTCGGCTCCATTGAAGAAGATGCCCAACGTCGCGATTTCACGATAAACAGCCTGTATTACAGCGTGGCCGATTTCACCGTACGTGATTACGTCGGCGGTATGCAGGACCTCGAAGAGGGCATCATTCGCCTGATCGGTAATCCGGAAACGCGCTATCGCGAAGATCCCGTGCGTATGCTGCGCGCCGTGCGCTTTGCCGCCAAGCTCGACATGCGTATCAGCCCGGAAACCGCAGAGCCGATCCCGCGTCTGGCAACGCTGCTGAACGACATTCCTCCCGCACGCCTGTTTGAAGAAGCACTTAAGCTGTTACAGGCGGGCTATGGGTATGAAACCTATAAAAAACTGCGTGAGTACAGCCTGTTCCAGCCGCTGTTCCCAACCATTACACGCTACTTCACCGAAGACGGTGACAGCCCGATGGAACGCATTATCGCTCAGGTGCTGAAGAATACCGATAACCGCATTAACAATGATATGCGCGTTAACCCGGCGTTCTTGTTCGCCGCGATGTTCTGGTATCCGTTACTGGAAGCCGCGCAGAAAATTGCGCAAGAAAGCGGTTTGGCTTACTACGACGCTTTCGCGCTGGCAATGAACGACGTGCTGGACGAAGCCTGCCGCTCGCTGGCGATCCCGAAACGTCTGACCTCGCTAACCCGCGATATCTGGCAGTTGCAATTACGTATGTCCCGTCGTCAGGGTAAACGCGCCTGGAAGCTGATGGAACATCCAAAGTTCCGCGCAGCTTACGACCTGTTAGCACTGCGTGCCGAAGTAGAACACAACGCTGAACTGCAACGACTGGCGAAATGGTGGGGTGAATTCCAGGTTTCCGCGCCGCCGGAACAAAAAGGCATGCTGAACGAACTGGATGAAGAGCCTGACGTACGCCGTCGCCATCGCCGCCCGCGTAAGCGTGCGCCGCGTCGCGAAGGTAGCGCGTGACCGTCGTTTATATCGCCATCGGCAGTAATTTAGCTTCTCCCCTGGAGCAGGTGAATGCTGCCGTGCAAGCGATCGGCGAAATCCCTGACAGCCGTATCGTTGCGGTTTCTTCGTTTTATCGCACCCCCCCGTTGGGTCCACAGGATCAGCCCGACTATCTGAACGCCGCCGTGGCGCTGGATACCGCTCTCGCCCCCGAAGCGTTGCTGGATCATACCCAGCGAATTGAACTGCAACAGGGCCGGGTGCGCAAAGCTGAACGTTGGGGACCGCGAACGCTGGACCTCGATATTATGCTGTTTGGCGATGAAGTGATTAACACCGAACGCCTGACCGTGCCGCACTACGACATGAAAAACCGTGGTTTTATGCTGTGGCCGTTATTCGAAATTGCGCCTGAGCTTATTTTTCCGGATGGTATCAGACTGCATCAGCACCTCACCCATCTTGGTATTGCAAAACCTGCACACTGGTAAAGTATCTCCTCCCCTTTAGCGTTTACTGCTTTAGCGCCAAACGATTGCTTAAAACAATTGCCCCCCTGAATGTGACTGTTAGAATGCCGATAAATATGACTTTCATCATCAGGAAATGTTATGAAACCCACTACCATTTCACTGCTGCAGAAATGCAAGCAAGAGAAAAAACGCTTCGCGACAATTACCGCCTACGACTACAGCTTTGCCAAACTATTTGCTGACGAGGGCATTAACGTGATGCTGGTTGGCGACTCGCTGGGCATGACGATCCAGGGGCATGACTCCACTCTGCCTGTCACCGTTGACGATATCGCCTACCACACTCGCGCTGTGCGTCGCGGCGCCCCTAACTGTCTACTGCTTTCCGATCTCCCATTTATGACGTACGCCACGCCGGAACAGGCGTTTGAAAACGCCGCGGTGGTTATGCGTGCGGGCGCCAACATGGTCAAAATTGAAGGCGGCGCGTGGCTGGTTGATACGGTGAAAATGCTCACCGAACGCGCCGTACCGGTTTGCGGCCATCTGGGGTTAACCCCGCAGTCGGTGAACGTGTTTGGCGGCTATAAAATTCAGGGCCGCGGCGATGCCGGACAAGTGCTGCTGGATGACGCGCTGGCCTTAGAAGCCGCTGGCGCTCAGCTGTTGGTGCTGGAGTGCGTGCCGGTTGAGTTGGCTAAGCGCGTCACTGAAGCACTTTCTATTCCGGTTATCGGTATTGGCGCAGGTAACGTCACCGACGGGCAAATTCTCGTCATGCACGATGCGTTTGGCATTACCGGTGGTCATATCCCGAAATTTGCGAAGAATTTCCTCAATGAAGCAGGCGACATGCGCGCCGCAGTGCGGCAGTATATGACTGAAGTGGAGTCCGGCGTTTACCCGGGCGAAGAACACAGCTTCCATTAATTTATCTGCCAGCACGCCATTACGCCGGATGGCGACGCTACGCGCCTTATCCGGCCTACAATTTCACGCGTAGGCCTGATAAGCGAAGCGCCATCAGGCATCGTATTTAAGGAGTCTTGTTGTGTTAATTATTGAAACCCTGCCGCTGCTGCGCCAGCATATTCGTCGTCTGCGTCAGGAAGGTAAACGCATCGCACTGGTTCCCACCATGGGAAATCTGCACGACGGCCATATGAAGCTGGTCGATGAGGCAAAAGCCCGGGCTGATGTGGTAATCGCCAGCATTTTCGTCAACCCGATGCAGTTTGACCGACCGGACGATCTGGTGCGTTATCCGCGCACACTGCAGGAAGATTGTGAAAAGCTGAACAAGCGCAAAGTCGATTATGTTTTTGCACCAGCCGTTGAGGAAATCTATCCACAGGGTCTGGAAGGCCAGACTTTCGTTGAGGTTCCCGGTCTCTCCACCATGCTGGAAGGCGCAAGCCGTCCGGGCCATTTCCGCGGCGTTTCCACTATCGTCAGCAAGCTGTTCAACCTTATCCAGCCTGACCTCGCCTGCTTCGGCGAGAAAGATTTCCAACAGTTGGCGCTGATCCGCAAAATGGTGGCGGATATGGGTTATGACATTGAGATCGTTGGCGTGCCGATTATTCGCGCCAAAGACGGTCTGGCGCTTAGCTCACGTAACGGTTATCTGACCGCAGAACAGCGTAAAATTGCGCCGGGTCTGCACAAAGTGATGACTAGCATCGCAGAAAAACTGATTGCGGGTAATCGTGAGTTGCAGGAGATTATTGCTATTGCCGAGCAGGAGCTGAATGAAAAAGGCTTCCGCGCCGACGATATTCAGATTCGCGATGCCGACACGCTGCTGGAGCTGACGGAAACCAGCAAACGCGCGGTGATTCTGGCTGCCGCCTGGCTGGATCAGGCGCGTCTGATCGATAATCAAAGCGTTACATTAGCCCAGTAGACAGGGGTTAAAAATCGGGCAATACTGCCTGAGAATTTCTCAAAGCAGGCCAATTTCGTCTGCTTAGCCAAGGTAAACGACAGGGTATAGAAGTTATGATTCGCACCATGCTACAAGGCAAGCTCCACCGCGTAAAAGTCACGCAGGCGGACCTGCATTACGAAGGCTCCTGCGCCATCGATCAGGATTTTCTCGATGCCTCAGGTATTCTGGAAAACGAAGCTATTGATATCTGGAACGTAACCAACGGTAAACGTTTCTCAACCTATGCAATTGCGGCTGAACGCGGCTCCAGAATCATCTCGGTGAACGGAGCTGCGGCGCATTGCGCTGATGTTGGCGATATTGTAATTATCGCCAGCTTCGTCACCATGTCTGACGAAGAAGCCCGCACCTGGCGTCCGAAAGTGGCCTATTTTGAAGGCGACAACGAGATGAAGCGCACCGCGAAAGCTATTCCGGTACAGGTTGCCTGACAGTACTTACCCCTGCGGCTGATTGACTATCAGCCGCGACATCGTCTCCAGCGAATCCGTCCTTAAAATATAAAGCCTTTTCAATAAGAACCGATTATCTCCCGGCTTAACCTTCCCTCTCACCGTGGTGACCGCCATGTGGAATCCCGCGTCGCCTGCTGCTTTTACCGCCGTGGCGTTATAACCCCCAAACGGATACGAAAGATACAGAACGTGAGGATTAAACTGGGACAATGCCCGGCGCGAACGGGCGAAATCGAACAGAATATTATGATAGCTGCGACTCAGTAGGATCGGCCGGCGATTCGCATCAACCCGATGCAAAAAATGGGTATGCGACTGGAAGTCGAACACGTCCCGGATCTCGTTCAGTTCAGAGAGACTCATAAACTGCAGCGATTTCGGATCCCACTTCTGCGGGTGGCGCTTGATGCGTGAGGAGATGATAAACGCCGTGGCCTTCATGCCGTGCTGCTTCAAAATGGGGTAAGCATAACGGCTCACTGACTTGAGACCATCATCAAAAGTCAGCACCACCGCCCGCGCCGGGAGATTCATTTTATTCTGCACGTAGCCTTCCAGTTGATACATCGTCAACGTGGTGTAGCCGCGATCCTGGAGCCAGGCCATCTGGTTGCTGAAAGCGCGTACGGAGGTTGTGGTGGAGGTATGGCGAAAGCGGGTATTCTCTTCATCGCGCAAAATATGATGATAGGTTAACACCGGGATGCCGTTGTCTTCCTGCGCATCCAGCGCGCTAACATAGGCCAGTCGGCCACCAATGCGGATCTGGTACCAGGTCTGGTTGAGTCGGTCTTTAAGCTTGCTGATGACCGGATAACGCAGATTATCCGCCAGCACGCCAAACGGGGCGCTACCGACATCCGGAGCGTTATAAACTGGCGTATCTTTCCAGGTTACCAGGCTTTGGTTGCTGAGCGGTTTATTGAGATCGCCCAGACCATCATCGACTTTCTGCCGCCCCTGAACGGGCTCCAGATGCCCCTTATCAATAAACCCGGTGCCAAAGCCGAAGGTAAATTCGTAATAGTCTGCGGCAATTGGCTCAACGGCGAGGATCTGCCCGGCGCGAATATTCCCAACCGTCACCATTTTATTGCCAATCTGCGCCCATACGGCGGCGGCTTCGGTGGTTTGCATATAACGAGCAGGCAAAGCCGCAGCGACGCTGCCAGAAAACAGGAGCAATAAAACAAGCAGAACGCGCATAACCATATGAGATAACCGAGGCGAGAAACCTCGGCTATTGTAGCAAAAGCGCCATCAATACCAATGATTAATACTCATACAAATCATGCTTCAACACGAAGGGGGGATTTTTTTGTTGCTGATGCCAGAGACTGGAGACTTCGGGGCCGCCAAGTGCGACGATGCAATCGCGAAACGCTGAACTGCTCATAGATTCCCGAGACGAAATCATTCGCTCAAGTAATGGATAGCTGATGCCAGAAATCACTTCACACTGGGGATGTTTATGGCTCATTAACGAAGCCACGCGGTAAGGCGCGGCCCCGGCCATATCCGTCAGGAATATCACGCCCTCGCCTGAGTCTGTGGCATGCAGGGCGTGGCACATCATGCGGCTTAGCATATTCGAGCTGAGTCCACGCCAGAAACTTACCGCCTGACATTGGGCCAACGGGCCGTACTTTTTCTCCAGACGATGCAGCATATCCTGTGCCTTATCGTCATGACAGGTAATTACCCAACCTAACATTGCCTACCTCCTTAGCAGGCAAGTAGTTTATCAGTGTGATAAATCCGTAATGGTGACAAGCATCAAAAGTCTTCCTCTCCCAGGCAAGGAGAGGAAGAAAGAATTAGCTGCGCAGGCCGCGTCCGCGCTGAATCAGGTACCAGCACAGCAAATAAAACGCAGCGATAAACACCACCAGCACACCAAACGTGGTGACTAGCGGAACATCATGAATCCCCAGGAAGCCGTAGCGGAAACCGCTAATCATGTAGACAATCGGGTTCAGATGCGACAGCCCCTGCCAGAACGGTGGCAGCAGCGTTAGCGAATAGAACACGCCACCCAGATAGGTCAGTGGTGTCAGTACGAAGGTTGGGATCAGGCTGATATCGTCAAAAGTTTTAGCAAAGACTGCGTTCAGCAAACCGGCCAGCGAGAACAGTACCGCCGTTAACATCAGCGTTAGCGCCACAAAGACCCAGGAATGCACCTGGAAAGGCACGAAGAACAGTGAAATAGCCGTTACCAGAATGCCTACGCACAAGCCACGTGCCACGCCGCCGCCGACGAAACCGGCAATGATCACGTGCGTTGGTACCGGGGCGACCAGCAGCTCTTCAATATTGCGTTGAAACTTAGCGCTGAAGAATGACGATGCCACGTTCGCGTACGAGTTGGTGATCACCGCCATCATAATCAGCCCCGGCACGATAAACTGCATGTAGCTAAAACCATGCATTTCGCCGATACGCGAGCCGATCAGGTTACCAAAGATAATAAAATAGAGCGTCATGGTGATGACGGGGGGAACCAGTGTCTGGACCCAGATGCGCATAAAGCGGTGGATCTCTTTCGCCCAGATGCTTTTCAGCGCCACCCAATAAAGCTGCATCATGCGCGATCTCCTTGTTTTTCATGCACCAGAGAAACAAACAGTTCTTCCAGTCGGTTCGCTTTGTTTCGCATACTCAATACCTGAATGCCCTGGGCGCTCAGCTGTGAGAACACGCTGTTGACCCCTTGTTCACGCAGAACTTCCACTTCCAGCGTGGAGGTATCCACCAGCCGGTATTGGTAGCCTTCCAGTTTTGGCAGCGGGCTTTTCGGTGCCAGATCGAGAATAAAGGTCTCGGATTTCAACTTAGAGAGCAGGCTCTTCATTGAGGTGTTTTCCACCAGCTCACCGTGCTGGATAATGCCGATATTGCGACACAGCATTTCCGCTTCTTCAAGATAGTGAGTGGTCAGAATAATGGTGGTGCCTTTGTCGTTTAAATCTTTTAAAAAGCCCCACATTGAACGGCGCAGCTCAATATCCACGCCCGCCGTCGGTTCATCAAGGATGAGTAATTTTGGCTCATGCATCAGCGCACGGGCAATCATCAGACGGCGTTTCATCCCACCGGAAAGCATGCGCGCGCGTTCGTTGCGTTTTTCCCACAGATCGAGCTGTTTGAGGTAAATTTCGCTGCGTTTAACCGCTTCTTTATGCTCAACGCCGTAGTAACCGGCCTGGTTGACCACGATCTGCTGCACGGTTTCAAACGGGTTAAAGTTAAACTCCTGTGGGACCAGCCCAAGCTGGCGTTTGGCGTTAACTGTGTCTTTATCGAGATCGTAGCCGAAAACGCTAACCCGCCCGGAGGTTTTATTCACCAGCGAGCTGATTATCCCGATGGTGGTGGACTTCCCTGCGCCGTTAGGACCTAAGAGCGCATAGAAATCGCCCGCTTCGACTTGCAAATCTATACCGCGTAGCGCCTGAACACCACCGGGATAGGTTTTCTTAAGTTGTTGAAGTTCCAGAGCAATGGTCATGTTTTTTACTTACCTTACGTTCTGACATTTTATATATAGTTTAATTAATGCTGGAGTTACCCTATATTAGCCCATCGAATTTATCTGGCTTCGGGTCGTACAACTCCATGAAAGACATAGATACACTCATCAGCAACAATGCACTATGGTCAAAGATGCTGGTCGAAGAGGATCCCGGATTTTTTGAAACGCTGACACATGCGCAGAATCCGCGTTTTCTATGGATTGGATGTTCCGATAGCCGCGTTCCCGCCGAACGATTAACCGGTCTTGAGCCGGGCGAATTATTTGTCCACCGTAATGTTGCCAACCTGGTTATTCACACCGACCTGAACTGTCTCTCAGTGGTGCAGTATGCGGTGGATGTGCTGGAAGTGGAACATATTATTATTTGTGGTCACTATGGTTGCGGCGGCGTCCAGGCGGCGATTGAAAATAAAGAACAGGGGCTGATTGATAACTGGTTACTGCATATTCGCGATATCTGGTTTAAACACAGCTCACTGCTGGGCGAAATGCCGCAGGAACGTCGCATGGACACCCTGTGCGAACTGAATGTCATGGAGCAGGTCTACAACCTCGGCCACTCAACCATTATGCGTTCAGCCTGGAAGCGCGGTCAGAAAGTTACCATTCACGGCTGGGCTTACGGTATTCATGATGGCCTGTTGCGCGATCTCGACGTTACCGCCACCAGCCGCGAAACGCTGGAGCAGCGCTATCGCCAGGGGTTGTCCAACCTCAGCCAGAAACATACCAATCACAAGCAGATACCAACAAGCGGCAGCGACGCGTAAACGACTTTTCGGCCTGCGGAAGTAACGCGCAGGCCGAATAAGCGAAGCGCCATCAGGCGCTCCCGCCAATTACTCGTCCAGCAGCACCACTTTGCCAACATACGGCAGATGGCGATAACGCTGGGCATAGTCAATGCCGTAACCGACCACAAACTCATCTGGAATAGAGAATCCGATAAACTCGACTGGAACATTCACTTCACGACGAGAAGGTTTGTCCAGCAGCGTGCAGATAGCCAGGGATTTCGGCTCGCGCAGGCTCAGAATTTCACGCACTTTGGACAGCGTATTGCCGGAGTCGATGATGTCTTCGACAATCAGCACGTCTTTGCCACGAATGTCTTCATCCAGGTCTTTCAGGATTTTAACATCACGCGTAGTAGACATTCCGCTGCCATAGCTGGATGCCGTCATGAAATCGACTTCGTGGGAGACATGCACTTCACGGCACAAATCCGCCATAAACATAAATGAGCCACGTAACAGACCAACCAGCACCATATCGCTGCCGCTGTCTTTGTAACGTTCGTTAATCTGGCGCCCCAGTTCAGCAATACGCGCTTTGATCTCCGCTTCCGGGATCATCACTTCAACAGTATGTTTCATAAACCTTATAACTCACTGATTTTTATCAGTTGACACATCATGCAGATCGAAAGAAAGCGCTTACGTTGATACACCGACTGACAGACGGCGACCCGCTCTAACCACAAAACTTGCGACAGCATACAAACAATTCAGTTGATGAAGTATACCAGTAAAGAGAGCGGGTTCCTCTGATAGTTCACAGGAGAACCCGTTTGCGTCGTTTTTTGTATGCTTATTAAGCAAAACCTGGTTCGCACGACAGCATGTGGCTAAAACGTTTCCCAATGCGGGTCTTGTGTCGTACTCCCCGCAGAGGTTGCTTGCGGAGCATCCTTAGGCGGTTTCCGATGCTCACTGTTGGAGGTATCGCGAGTGATGCGAAATGCTGCCACGGCCAGTCGTAACTGTTCAGCTTGTTGTTCCAACGAAGCGGCGGCGGCGGCAGACTCTTCTACCAGCGCGGCGTTTTGTTGTGTGACACTGTCCATCTGCGAGACCGCGAGACTCACCTGCTCAATCCCCCGACTCTGTTCCTCTGAGGCTGAGGCGATTTCTCCCATGATGTCCGTCACGCGGGTGACCGCAGCGACAATCTCTTTCATCGTTTTACCCGCGTCCGACACCTGCTGAGATCCCATCCCCACGCTGTGAGTTGAGTTATCAATCAACGCTTTGATCTCTTTGGCTGCCTGAGCGCTACGGCTTGCCAGAGTACGGACTTCACCCGCCACAACAGCAAATCCGCGTCCCTGCTCTCCTGCTCTGGCTGCCTCAACCGCCGCGTTGAGCGCCAGGATATTGGTCTGGAAAGCAATACTGTCGATGACGCTGGTGATCTGCGCTATTTGCTGTGAACTACCGGCAATTTCACTCATCGTGTGCACGACAGTATCAACAACCCGTCCACCGCGCGCGGCAGTATCAGACGCATTCTTAGCCAGTTGAGTCGCCTGTTTCGCATTGTCCGTATTTTGCTTCACGGTTGCAGTAAGCTGTTCCATGCTGGCGGCAGTCTCTTCAAGTGAAGCAGCCTGCTGCTCGGTACGCGAAGACAGATCGTTGTTACCTGACGAGATTTCCGCTGCACCGCTATGAATCGTTTCTGAGCTGTTACGCACCGACGTGACTGTCGAAATCAGCGACTGTCGCATTTCATCTAACCCCGTCGCCAAACGCCCCATTTCATTACGTCCCTGGACGTCGAGTTGATGGGTCAAATCACCACGGGTAATAATGCGGATATGCTCCATAATCTGCGCCAGGGGTTTAAGCAGCATATGCTGCAACCCACTCCAGATCATGCCCAGCACGATGAGCACAGCGACGACAATCGCCCCTAATGTCCATTGCATGCGGGTAAAGCTGTGCTGATTCTCCGCCGCCGCGTGCTGAAGCAACGCGTTATTTTCGTTACGCCACTGGTCATAGCTGGCTTCCATTTCATCTTGCGCCTTCTGAGCATCAAGATCGCCATAGGCCTGATAGTTATTTGCGCGCAGATACTCTATCGATAACGCCATCACGTCGTGCATCTGCCGATACTGTTTTTCCATTTCAGATGCAATTTGCGGATTCTGCCCCGACACCTGCGGCAATGACTGATAATGCGCGAAGTATCCCTCAGCCTTCTTCATCGACTCACTCGCCGTTTTTAGCAAAGTATCAATTGCCGCCAGTGAGGCCGGATCGCGTTGGTTCTTTAAGAAACGAATTGCTACGCGGGTTACCGTTACCCGGGTTTTAATCAGCGTATTGACGCTATCACTCAGATTTTCCTGTTGGGCATTCAGGGTGCCTGAGTTCTGGAAATTATGGCGATCATTGCTTACTGCAGAATAAAAAAAACTTCCTGTCACGGCCTGTAGCAAACAGAAAATGGCGAGAACCAGAAGAATGCCGGTAATAACGCGCACATTTTTAATCATAGTATTTCATCCATTGAACTCACATTGGGTACCCAATGATTATCGGTTCTAAAGGCGATTACTTTATGTGCAATAGCAGAATTTGCAGGAGGTGGGAGTCGTGCGATGAAACACTGTAAAGAGACTGTGTCTCATCCGGCTTACGAGAGATTTCTGCAGGCCGGATAAGCACAGCGCGATTTGTTTAGACGGTGAAGCCGAGCATCATCCCGGTATCTTCATGCTCTAACAGATGGCAGTGCGCCATATAGGCATGCTCCTTTGGCGCGTCATGGTCAAACTTAACCAATACCTCGCTCACGCCACCTTCTACCCGCACCGTGTCCTTCCATCCCGCACGGTGTGCGGCAGGCGCTTTGCCATTCTCAGACAGAATGCGGAACTGCGTGCCGTGAATGTGGAACGGATGCAGCATCATGTCGCCCTGACCGGAAATCACCCAGCGTTCATGCTGCCCTTTTGCCGCGGCAAACATCGGTTTATTCATATCAAACGCCTGACCATTAATCCGGTTGGCATTATGGAAATCAAACGATCCGCCATGCTTCATGTTGCCCATGTTGCCATGCTGCATATTCCCCATCTCACCGTGGTTCATATTGCCATGATTCATATTGCCGTGGTCCATATTGTCATTATTCATATGGCCCATCATCTTTCCATGATCCATACCCGCCATGGCCTGACCGCCGAATTTCTTCATCAGCATTTGCATGCCCATCATATCGAGCATCGGATCCATCGACAGCTGCAGCTTGCGCACCGTCAGACCTTCCAGTGACGGCAGCGATGGCATGGATGTCAGCGTATCCGGCAGCGTGCCGGAAGCGGTAATCAGCAGCGGCTGAACGCGCATCACCGGGTGCGGCTTATCAAATGGCGCAATTGCCATCCCCATCTGGCTAACTGGCAGAGTGACCAGATCAAAAGCTTTGCCGTCACTGACATCCACCAGCACTTCAAAGCGCTCGCCCATCAGCATAGGAAGCTGGGTCACTTTTACCGGTTCCGCCAACAGTCCACCGTCGCTGGCAATGACGTACAAAGGACGATTGTCGCTGGCCGCAATGTTCAGCGAGCGCGCGTTACAACCATTCAACAGACGCAGACGTAGCCAGCCGCGCGGTGCGGCATGCTGAGGATAAATCGCCCCGTTGGTCAGCAGCGTATCGCCAAACCAGCCGACTGCGGCGGTCATGATGTCCAGTTGATAATCAACCTGCCCATCAGCAGAGAACTGTTTGTCCTGAATAATTACCGGCACATCATCAATTCCCCACTGCTTAGGCAGCATCAGCTTGCGAATCTCTTCGTCTTCAATCAGCACCAGTCCGGCCAGCCCCATCGCTACCTGATGACCGGTCTTTCCATGCTGATGAGGGTGGAACCAGCAGGTTGCCGCGCGCTGATCCGGCGTGAAGGTCACTGAACGTTTTCCGCCCGCCGGGATTATGCCTTGCGGCCCACCGTCGACTTCACCAGGGATTTCCAGCCCGTGCCAGTGCAACGTCGTCTCTTCGGCAAGCTGGTTATGGATATCCACGGTCACCGATTGCCCTTTGTTCAGCTTGACCGCCGGTCCGAGCAGATTGCCGTTATATCCCCAGGTCGTCGCTGTTTTACCAGCAAAACTCGACTGTCCGGCTTGCACCACCAACTGCATGCGATTAGATGCATCCGCGGTTAGCAGATCAGGAATGGGCAATGCAGGGCGGTCTGCGGCAAATACGCTCCGGCTCCACAGAGGTAACGCTGACGCTACACCCAGCGCCACGGAGTACTTTAAAAAATCACGACGTTGCATAATCACTTCCTTATATTCAGCAGCTTAAGCAGGCTATCTTTTAAGCATAAGCCTTCCCCTTACGGGAAGGTCAAGTGAACGGCTAATAATAAAGGTCGTCGCTTCGCTCGCAGTATGCTAACGTTTAAATTCCGTGATGCAGTGGTAGAAGCAATGAAGACGTTTTTCAGAACAGTTTTGTTCGGCAGCCTGATGGCCGTATGCGCAAACAGCTACGCGCTCAGCGAGTCCGAAGCCGAAGATATGGCCGATTTAACGGCAGTTTTTGTTTTTCTGAAAAATGACTGTGGATACCAGAATTTGCCTAATGGGCAGATCCGTCGCGCACTGGTCTTTTTTGCCCAGCAAAACCAGTGGGACCTGAGTAATTACGATACCTTCAATATGAAAGCGCTGGGTGAAGACAGCTACCGCGATCTCAGCGGTATCGGCATCCCCACGGCAAAGAAATGCAAAGCACTGGCGCGTGATTCTCTGAGCCTGTTGGCCTACGTGAAGTAACAGACATAGCGGAGCCCGCTGGCTCCGCATGAATTAACGCTGTTGCACAAATTCGCGGTATGCCGCCACAACCTGAAGAAAGTCCTCTACACCACAAAGCGAAAAACTTTCTTCGTCGTAATAGCTCATCCCCTCTTCCATCTCATCTCCAGAGAACTCCAACTGATTAGCGCGAACCATCACTTCTTCGCCATCCAGCCAGAGCGTGTATTCATGCCCTGCTCGCTGCCAGGAGCGCTCACTGCCCTTAACCGCACGCGCCGCCTGTTCCACTTCATCAAGTAAGGCCAGGTTTTCTTTCACTTCTTCATTAAACCAGTGCCCCACCACCTCGTGGCCCATGGACATACGCACTTTTACCACCCCGGTAATATCGCGCAGAAATTCGTAATCCATAATGTCTTCCTCTACTCCCGGCAATGCGCCAATACCGCATCGCGCCTTGCTGTAATTATCGCAGCAGCGCGGCAGAAAAAAAGCGTAGTGGGTATAAGGAATAGAAATAAAAATGCCCGGAGAAGCAGACTTCTCCGGGCATTGATGTGTTTTTACACAAAACGCGTTAGCGCATTACACCGCGGTCTGGAAAATCACACCATCGGCTTTCTCCGTATACTGAGACAGCTGGTCGAAGTTCAGATAACGGTAAGTATCCACGGCAGTTTTATCCACCTGCGCCACATAGGTCTGGTACTCTTCCGCCGTCGGCAGTTTGCCGATCAGCGCCGCAACCGCCGCCAGCTCCGCAGAAGCCAGGTAGACGTTTGCCCCGGTACCTAAACGGTTCGGGAAGTTACGGGTAGAGGTCGAGACCACCGTTGCGCCGTCGGCGACACGCGCCTGGTTACCCATGCACAGAGAGCAGCCTGGAATTTCGATACGCGCACCGCTCTTACCGAACACGCTGTAATAACCTTCTTCGGTCAGCTGTGCCGCATCCATACGAGTTGGCGGAGCCACCCACAGACGCGTCGGCAGTTGGCCTTTGTGCGCATCCAGCAGTTTACCAGCGGCACGGAAGTGGCCGATGTTAGTCATACAGGAGCCGATGAACACTTCGTCGATCTTCTCACCCTGTACATCAGACAGCAGACGCGCGTCGTCCGGATCGTTCGGTGCACACAGGATTGGTTCTTTGATGTCAGCCAGGTCAATGTCGATCACCGCCGCGTATTCTGCGTCAGCGTCGGCTTCCAGCAACTGCGGATCCGCCAGCCATTTTTCCATGCCCTGCACACGACGTTCCAGCGTACGGCGATCGCCGTAACCTTCCGCGATCATCCACTTCAGCAGAACGATGTTAGAGTTCAGATACTCAACGATCGGCTCTTTGTTCAGCTTGATGGTACAGCCCGCAGCAGAACGCTCTGCGGAAGCATCCGTCAGTTCGAACGCCTGCTCCACTTTGAGATCCGGCAGACCTTCGATTTCAAGGATGCGGCCAGAGAAGATGTTCTTTTTACCTTTCTTCTCAACGGTCAGCAGACCCTGTTTGATCGCGTACAGCGGAATGGCGTGAACCAGGTCACGCAGAGTGATACCCGGCTGCATTTTACCCTTGAAGCGCACCAGTACCGATTCCGGCATATCCAGCGGCATCACGCCGGTCGCTGCAGCAAACGCCACCAGACCAGAACCTGCCGGGAAGGAGATCCCAATAGGGAAACGGGTATGGGAGTCACCACCGGTACCTACGGTATCCGGCAGCAGCATACGGTTCAGCCAGGAGTGGATAACACCATCGCCCGGACGCAGGGAAACACCACCACGGTTCATGATGAAGTCTGGCAGCGTGTGGTGCGTGGTCACGTCAACCGGCTTCGGATAGGCAGCGGTGTGACAGAAGGACTGCATCACCAGGTCAGCTGAGAAGCCCAGGCATGCCAGGTCTTTCAGTTCGTCACGGGTCATTGGACCGGTGGTATCCTGAGATCCCACGGAGGTCATCTTCGGTTCGCAGTACGCGCCCGGACGGATACCTTTCACGCCGCAGGCGCGGCCAACCATTTTCTGTGCCAGGGAGAAGCCACGGCTGCTTTCCGCCACGTCTTTCGCCTGACGGAAGACGTCTGAGTGCGGCAGACCCAGTGCTTCGCGCGCTTTGGTGGTCAGGCCACGACCGATGATCAACGGAATACGACCACCGGCACGTACTTCGTCGATCAGGACATCGGTTTTCAGCTCAAAGCTGGCCAGCAGTTCGCCTGTTTCGTGGTTGCGTACTTCGCCTTTGAACGGGTAAACGTCAATCACGTCGCCCATGTTCATGTTCGACACGTCCACTTCAATCGGCAGTGCGCCCGCATCTTCCATGGTGTTGAAGAAGATAGGTGCAATTTTGCCGCCGAGGCACAGGCCGCCGCCGCGCTTGTTCGGCACATGAGGAATGTCGTCACCCATGAACCACAGCACGGAGTTGGTCGCGGATTTACGCGAAGAACCGGTACCGACAACATCACCCACATAAGCCAGCGGGTAACCTTTTTTCTGCAATTCTTCGATCTGTTTGATCGGGCCAACTACGCCCGGCTGATCCGGTTCGATACCTTCACGGGTGTTTTTCAGCATCGCCAGCGCGTGCAGCGGGATATCTGGGCGGGACCATGCGTCCGGAGCCGGAGAGAGGTCATCGGTGTTGGTTTCACCGGTAACTTTAAAGACGGTAACGGTGATTTTTTCAGCCAGAGCCGGACGGTTCAGGAACCATTCGGCATCGGCCCAGGATTGCATTACCTGCTTCGCATATTCGTTGCCCGCTTTGGCTTTTTCTTCCACATCGTAGAAGTTATCGAACATCAGCAGCGTTGAAGAGAGCGCTTTGGCGGCAATCGGTGCCAGTTTGGCGTCATCCAGCGCGTCGATCAGCGGATGAATGTTGTAACCACCCTGCATGGTGCCCAGCAGTTCAATGGCTTTTTCTGGGGTAACCAGCGGGGAGGTGGTGTCGCCTTTCGCGACGGCAGCGAGAAAACCAGCTTTAACATAAGCGGCTTCATCTACGCCAGGAGGAACACGGTTGATCAACAGGTCTAACAGGAATTCTTCTTCGCCCACAGGCGGGGTCTTCAGCAGCTCGACAAGTGCGGCCATTTGGGTTGCGTCTAAAGGTTTTGGCACAATCCCCTGGGCAGCACGCTCAGCTACGTGCTTACGGTATTCTTCTAGCACGACGATATCTCCTCGCTCTCATTGTCATAATGCGGCGCTTTTGTAGATGGGCGATTCTCTTCACGCTCCTGTGAGACAGTAGTTAGTAGGGTAAATGCCCGGTACCGCATAAGGCACAATAACAGGATTTTCATTAAGTGTTAATCCGTTTACAAAAAAGCAACATAAAAAATTGGCTGAATCGTTAAGAATGGTGTAGCGGCAAGGCGGAACGCAATTCAGGCTACCTAAAACCACCCTGAAACGGTTGATTTTCAAGCGCGAGATGCTGAATTTTCCAGCGACTTTTCAGCCATCAGATATAATTGTGTAATAAATCCTCACACTCTTTTTCCGGACCTACCGGGTGAATCCCCAATAAAAGTCAAAACTGTCTAACACGGGTGAATAATACTCGCGGCAACAGGAACGCCTCACGGCACAGCGCTTGTCTCGTTGGAGTCATTTTATGAAGTTGCCCCTTAAGCCACATCTGCTTGTCCTTTTGTGCAGTGTCGGGCTGTTTGCCGCCTCAGGCGTGATGTTCGTTAAAAGTCGTGCTACGGAGCCTGCAGTTCCGGCCCCCGTTGCACAGCAACCGTCAGTACCGGCTCCAGCGCCCATAGCGGCCCCTGCCCCGGCCGACCAAACAGCGCCCGTCGTGGCACCAACCTACTCGGCAGCACAAATCGATCAGTGGGTTGCACCTATCGCACTCTATCCAGACTCGCTGCTGTCGCAAATTTTGATGGCCTCAACCTATCCGGCTAACGTCATCCAGGCCGCACAGTGGTCAAAAGACAATCCCAAAATGCAGGGCGACGCCGCCATTCAGGCCGTTGCCAGCCAGCCCTGGGATCCCAGCGTGAAATCGCTGGTCGCCTTTCCTCAGTTGATGTCGCTGATGGGTGAAAATCCGCCGTGGGTACAAAGTCTGGGCGATGCTTTCCTTGCGCAGCCAAAAGATGTTATGGATTCCGTTCAACGCCTGCGTGCACTGGCGCAACAGACCGGTGCGTTGCAATCGACACCGCAGCAGACAGTCACCACCGTGACCAAAGCGGCGCCGGCTAAAACCGTCACCAGCGAGTCGACGACCAGTTCAGTGACCACAACAGCCACGACCGCCTCAACAAGCCCAACGGTAATCAAAATTGAATCCGCCGATCCGCAGGTGGTGTACGTTCCTACCTATAACCCGAATACGGTTTACGGTACCTGGCCGAACACCGCCTATCCGCCAACCTATCTGCCGCCAACGCCCGGCGAGCAGTTTGGTAACAGCTTCGTTAATGGTTTAGGCTTCAGCCTCGGTGTTGCAACAACCTATGCCATCTTCAGCAACATCGACTGGGATGACGACGACGATCACCATCATAATGATGACTGGGATAACCATGGCGGCTATAACCGTAATGGTGATAACAACATCAATATTAACGTTGATAACTTTAATAAAATCAGTGGACAACGACTGACAGACGCCAACCGTACCTGGCAGCACAACCCGGCCTATCGTGAGGGTGTGCCATACCCAAATAACCAGCTCAATAACCGCTTCCACTCCACTAACACGGCTACAGGCTTAAGTTCAACCCAGCAAAGACCGGTCAACCGTGATAGCCAACGCCAGGCTGCGATGAGCCAAATGGAAAAATCAACGGGAAAAACATTCCCGCAGACGGCGCGTACGGGCACGAAAGACGCCCAGCGTCAGGCATCCAGCCAACAGCTGAAGCAAATTTCCCAACGTAATAACTACCGTGGTTACGATACCAAACCGCAAACCGCGAAACGGACAAGCACACAGCAACGTGAGAATCGTCAGGCAGCCGCCCAGCGACAGGAGAAACGGGTCACGCAACCGGCGCAGCAACGCAATGTGCAACAGCGCAATCTTCAACAACGGACCAGCCAGCCACGCGCCAATGCGCTGAGCGGGAACGACAGTCGCTCCGCCAACTGGCAGGCGCAGCAACAGCGAGGGGCACAGAGCCGGCAGGTCGCCCGTAATCAGCCATCGCGCCAGCCTTCTGGCGGGCGTGCTGAACACCGTGAATTCCGTCATCGTTAAGGGAACCGACATGAAAAATAAACTACTCAGTGGAATTGTGTTGTTCATGGTTTCGGCTGCCGCGATGGCACAACAATCTTTCAGCACACCAGACCAGGCGACCGATGCGCTGGCAAACGCGATTAGTGAGCAAAATGAAAGTGCAATGAGCAACCTGCTCGGGGAAAACTGGCGTGATTTTCTACCGCCAGAAGGCGTCGATCCTGATGCGGTTGATCGTTTCCTGCGCGACTGGAAGGTTCGCCATAATACCGTTGTCGACGGCAATACCGCGCATCTGGTGGTCGGGGATAGCGACTGGCAACTGCCAATCCCGGTCGTCAAAAACGCTTCAGGCTGGCAATTTGATATCAAGGAAGCGGCCGAAGAGATCCTGACCCGTGAGATTGGACGAAACGAACTCGCGGCTATCGAGGCGTTACACGCTTATGTAGATGCCCAGCAGAGCTATTTTGCGATGAACCAGAAATACGCGCAAAAGATTGTCAGTTCTGAAGGGAAAAAAGATGGTCTGTACTGGCCTGTTTCACCCGGCGAAGCGCCAAGCCCACTCGGCCCGGCCTTTAGTCCACAGGAACCTGGCACGGGCTATCACGGCTATCATTTTCGTATCCTTCCCGACAAAACCAGCGGTTTTGCCATGGTGGCCTGGCCTGTTAGCTATGATCACACCGGCGTGATGAGTTTTATGATTAACGGTGATGATAAAGTCTATCAGGCCGATCTCGGCGTTGATTCTCAGCAAAAAGCACAGGCGTTAACCACATTCCATCCGGATAAAACCTGGCAGCCCGTAGCGCCCTGATACCAATTCGAAAGATTAGTTGGCCGGGTAAGGCGTAGCCGCCCCCCGGCAACCCACAGCAAATTACAGGATGTTAGCGACAGATTTCGCCAACTGAGCTTCCAGAACCGGCTTCGCTTCTTCGAACTTCAGATTCACTTTGTTAGCATTAGACACGACGCGAGTCTGATATTTTGCACGATCGCCTTGCGCGCTGCTGGTTTGCAACTTGATACCGGATGTCCCTTGACGCAACGCCGCAACGTTATCCGTTGTCACTTTCGCTTTGCTGCGTTCAGAGATCTGCAGGTCAGTGACCATGGTGTAGTTTACGTCTTCCACCATCGCATCCGCAGCCATGCCGATCAGCCCCGCCGCGATACCAACACCCAGCGCCGCACCAGAGGAGTTGCTATTATAGGCGGTAATCCCCGCACCCAACGCTGCGCCCATCGCGGCACCTTCATAACCCGTTTTCAGGAAGCCCTGAGCTTCACGCAGATCCATTTTGTCCGCTTTCAATACGTTCGCCTGTACCCAGTAATAAGCGCTGTCTGGTGAACTGGTCACTTTATAACCTTTCGCGGACAGGTCATTTGCCAGCAGGGTTTGCAGGTTACTCATGTCTTTGTCAGAGGTATTTTTTACCTGAATGTAGACGGTCTTCTCGCTGGAAGGCTCCAGCCAGATGGTTTCACTCATCTGCGTTTTCACTTCAAGGTTACGTTTTTTAACGGCGGTGGTCATCGCGCCACAACCGGTCAGCGTCATTGCCGCGACAATCATGCCAACAACCGCGATTTTTTTTAAAGACATGTATTTTCCTTTTTTCGTGTAATAGAGAGTCCAGAGCCTCTTAACCGCGCGGCCAGTAGCCACACAATGGCGAAAAAAGTATCGGCAGTTGCGCAATTTTTTTTAGTGGAGATATCAATAAGATGACTACCAGAACTGGTAGCTTTCGGGAAAAAAAACGCCTCCGAAGAGGCGTTTTCACAAAAACGGGAAGATTACTTTTTCTTCGCTTTCGGGTTCGGCAGGTCGGTGATGCTACCTTCGAACACTTCAGCTGCCAGACCAACGGACTCGTGCAGAGTCGGGTGAGCGTGGATGGTCAGCGCGATGTCTTCAGCGTCACAGCCCATTTCGATCGCCAGACCGATTTCACCCAGCAGCTCGCCGCCGTTGGTACCGACAATCGCACCACCGATCACACGGTGAGATTCTTTGTCGAAAATCAGTTTGGTCATACCGTCTGCGCAGTCAGAAGCGATAGCACGGCCAGAAGCAGCCCACGGGAAGGTGGCGGTTTCGTAGCTGATGCCTTTTTCTTTCGCTTCTTTCTCAGTCAGGCCAACCCATGCAACTTCTGGTTCAGTGTACGCGATGGATGGAATAACTTTCGGATCGAAGTAGTGTTTCTTACCGGCGATAACTTCAGCGGCAACGTGACCTTCGTGAACACCTTTGTGCGCCAGCATCGGCTGACCGACGATATCGCCGATAGCAAAGATGTGCGGCACGTTGGTGCGCAGCTGTTTGTCAACGCGGATGAAGCCACGGTCATCAACTTCAACGCCAGCTTTGCCCGCATCGAGGTTTTTACCGTTCGGTACACGACCGATAGCTACCAGCACAGCATCGTAACGCTGAGCTTCGGCAGGGGCTTTTTTGCCTTCCATGGAAACGTAGATACCGTCTTCTTTCGCTTCAACGGCGGTCACTTTGGTTTCCAGCATCAGGTTGAATTTCTTGCTGATACGCTTGGTGAAGACTTTAACCACGTCTTTGTCGGCAGCTGGGATAACCTGGTCGAACATTTCAACCACGTCGATCTCTGAACCCAGCGCATGGTACACGGTACCCATTTCCAGACCGATAATACCGCCGCCCATAACCAGCAGGCGCTTAGGAACAGTTTTCAATTCCAGCGCGTCAGTGGAGTCCCACACGCGCGGATCTTCGTGCGGAATGAAAGGCAGTTCGATCGGACGGGAACCCGCCGCGATGATCGCGTTGTCGAAGTTGATTACGGTTTTGCCGTTTTCGCCTTCAACTTCCAGGGTGTTCGCCCCAGTAAATTTACCCAGACCGTTAACCACTTTCACTTTACGGCCTTTGGCCATACCAGCCAGACCGCCAGTCAGTTGAGTGATAACTTTTTCTTTCCAGGTACGAATCTTGTCGATATCGGTTTTCGGCTCGCCAAAAACGATACCGTGTTCAGCCAGCGCTTTGGCTTCTTCGATAACTTTTGCTACGTGCAGCAGCGCTTTAGAAGGGATACAGCCGACGTTCAGACAAACACCACCGAGGGTGCTGTAACGTTCTACTATGACGGTCTCCAGACCTAAATCTGCGCAACGGAAGGCAGCAGAGTAACCTGCAGGGCCTGCCCCAAGTACCACGACCTGAGTTTTGATTTCAGTGCTCATCATGACCTCTTAATTTATACCCGTCGTCCACCGGGTCGTTCTATCCGCCCGTATTTTACAAAATTGTTAACAATTTTGAAACAACAAACGGCAACCGATTTGTCTTTCGCACAATAACCTCACTGACTTCATGAGATTACCAGAAAAAAGCCGGCCGTCGGGCCGGCTTTTTCGCTTACATCACCAGGCGGCGAATGTCAGACAGCATGTTGTTGATGATGGTGATAAAGCGCGCACCATCCGCACCGTCAATTACACGGTGGTCGAAGGAGAGCGAAATCGGCATCATCAGACGCGGCATAAACTCTTTACCGTTCCACACTGGCTCCATAGAGGACTTGGAGACACCGAGGATAGCCACTTCCGGCGCGTTCACAATCGGCGCGAAGTGGGTAGTACCCAGGCCACCGATGCTGGAGATGGTGAAGCAACCGCCCTGCATTTCGCCAGCAGTCAGCTTGCCATCACGCGCTTTCTTGGAGATCACGGTCAGTTCACGAGACAGCTCGGTAATGCTCTTCTTGTTCACGTCTTTGAAGACCGGAACAACCAGACCATTCGGAGTATCAACCGCTACACCGATGTTGATGTATTTCTTCAGGGTCAGGCGCTGACCGTCTTCAGACAGGGAGCTGTTAAAGCGCGGCATCTGTTCCAGAGCTGCGGCAACGGCTTTCATGATGAAGACTACTGGGGTAAATTTCACGTCCAGTTTACGTTTTTCAGCTTCGGCGTTCTGCTGTTTACGGAACGCTTCCAGATCGGTGATATCGGTCTTATCGAAGTGAGTAACGTGCGGGATCATCACCCAGTTACGGCTCAGGTTAGCACCAGAGATTTTCTGGATACGGCCCAGTTCCACTTCTTCGATTTCACCAAACTTGCTGAAGTCCACTTTCGGCCAAGGCAGCATGCCCGGGATACCGCCGCCTGCTGCTGCAGCCGGAGCCGCTTCAGCACGCTTGATAGCGTCTTTCACGTAAGCCTGAACGTCTTCACGCAGGATACGACCTTTACGGCCAGAACCTTTCACTTTCGCCAGGTTCACACCGAATTCGCGCGCCAGGCGACGAATCAGCGGTGTTGCATGAACGTAAGCGTCGTTTTCAGCAAACTCAGATTTGCCTTCCGCTTTCGCGGCCGGAGCTGCGGCTTGCGCAGGCGCTGGTGCTGCGGCCGGAGCCGGAGCAGCTGCTTGTGCTGGAGCGGCTGCAGGTGCTGCGCCTTCGACTTCGAAGACCATAATCAGAGAACCGGTTTTAACTTTGTCGCCGGTGCTGATTTTGATTTCTTTCACGGTGCCCGCGAACGGTGCCGGAACTTCCATTGACGCTTTATCGCCTTCAACGGTGATCAGTGATTGCTCAGCGGCAATTTTATCGCCCACTTTAACCATCACTTCAGTGACTTCGACTTCGTCACCGCCGATATCCGGTACGTTAACTTCTTTCGAGCCGGAAGCAGCCGGAGCCGCCGCTGCTGCTGGAGCAGCCGCCTGAGCCGGTGCAGCAGCAGGCGCTGCGCCCGCTACTTCGAAGACCATAATCAGGGAACCGGTAGACACTTTGTCGCCGGTGTTGATTTTGATCTCTTTAACGGTACCCGCGAACGGTGCCGGAACTTCCATTGACGCTTTGTCACCTTCAACGGTGATCAGAGACTGTTCAGCCGCAACGGTGTCGCCCACTTTAACCATGATCTCGGTAACTTCAACTTCGTCGCCGCCGATGTCCGGTACGTGTACGTCTTTCGCCGCCGCAGCAGCAGGTGCTGTTGCCGGAGCCGCTTCTTTCTTCTCTTCTGCCGGAGCAGGTGCAGCTGCTGCTGCACCGTCGGCGGAATCGAAAATCATGATCAGTTTGCCGGTCTCAGTTTTATCGCCAACAGAGACTTTGATCTCTTTAACGATACCAGCCTGAGGAGACGGAACTTCCATAGAGGCTTTGTCGCCTTCTACGGTGATCAGCGACTGTTCAGCTTCAACTTTGTCGCCCACTTTGACCAGGATCTCGGTGATTTCAACTTCATCAGCCCCGATGTCCGGTACATTGATTTCGATAGCCATTATTCTTTTACCTCTTACGCCAGACGCGGGTTAACTTTATCTGCATCGATGTTGAATTTGGTGATTGCGTCTGCAACCACTTTCTTATCGATTTCGCCACGTTTAGCCAGTTCGCCCAGGGCCGCTACAACCACGTAGGAAGCATCAACTTCGAAGTGGTGACGCAGGTTTTCACGGCTGTCAGAGCGACCGAAACCGTCGGTACCCAGTACGCGATAATCATCAGCCGGTACATAAGTACGAACCTGTTCGGCAAACAGTTTCATATAGTCAGTAGATGCTACTGCCGGAGCGTCGTTCATCACCTGAGCGATGTACGGAACGCGCGGAGTTTCCATCGGGTGCAGCATGTTCCAGCGCTCACAATCCTGGCCATCACGCGCCAGTTCAGTGAAGGAGGTTACGCTGTAAACGTCAGAACCTACACCGTAGTCGTTCGCCAGGATCTGTGCTGCTTCACGGACGTGACGCAGGATAGAACCGGAGCCCAGCAGCTGAACTTTACCTTTCTTACCTTCGAGGGTTTCGAGTTTGTAGATACCTTTACGGATACCTTCCTCGGCACCTGCTGGCATTGCCGGCATGTGGTAGTTTTCGTTCAGCGTGGTGATGTAGTAGTAAACGTTCTCTTGTTTCTCACCGTACATACGCTCCAGACCATCGTGCATGATGACCGCAACTTCGTACGCGTAAGACGGATCGTAAGAGATACAGTTCGGGATAGTCAGAGACTGAATATGGCTGTGACCATCTTCGTGCTGCAGACCTTCACCGTTCAGCGTCGTACGACCGGAAGTACCACCAATCAGGAAGCCACGAGCCTGTTGGTCGCCTGCCTGCCAGCACAGGTCACCGATACGCTGGAACCCGAACATGGAGTAGTAGATGTAGAACGGAATCATCGGCAGATCGTTGGTGCTGTAAGAGGTCGCAGCAGCCAGCCAGGATGCGCCAGCACCCAGTTCGTTGATACCTTCCTGCAGGATCTGACCTTTCTCGTCTTCTTTATAGTAAGCAACCTGCTCACGGTCCTGCGGGGTGTACTGCTGACCGTTCGGGCTGTAGATACCGATCTGACGGAACAGACCTTCCATACCGAAAGTACGTGCTTCATCAGCGATGATCGGAACCAGACGATCTTTGATCGACTTGTTCTTCAGCATCACGTTCAGGGCACGAACGAAAGCGATAGTGGTGGAGATTTCTTTGTTCTGCTCTTCCAGCAGCGCACCGAAGTCTTCCAGAGCCGGCAGTTCCAGCTTCTCAGTGAAGTTCGGCTGACGAGCTGGCAGGTAGCCATGCAGTTTCTGACGCTGAGCGTGCAGATAAGTGTGCTCTTCAGAACCTTCCGGGAAGGTGATGTAAGACAGGTTTTCAACCTGCTCATCGGTCACAGGAACGTTGAAACGGTCGCGGATATAACGCACGCCGTCCATGTTCATTTTCTTAACCTGGTGAGCGATGTTTTTACCTTCAGCGGTATCACCCATGCCGTAACCTTTAATGGTATGGGCGAGGATTACAGTTGCTTTGCCTTTGGTTTCCTGCGCTTTTTTCAGTGCAGCGTAAACTTTCTTCGGATCGTGACCACCGCGGTTCAGAGACCAAATTTGCTCATCAGTCCAGTCAGCAACCAGTGCTGCGGTTTCCGGGTATTTACCGAAGAAGTGCTCACGTACGTATGCACCATCTTTGGATTTGAAGGTCTGGTAGTCGCCGTCAACGGTTTCGTTCATCAGCTGGATCAGTTTACCGCTGGTGTCTTTACGCAGCAGCTCATCCCAACGACCGCCCCACATGACTTTGATAACGTTCCAGCCAGCGCCCGCGAAGATGCCTTCCAGTTCGTTAACAATCTTGCCGTTACCGGTTACCGGGCCGTCAAGACGCTGCAGGTTACAGTTGATCACAAAGACCAGGTTGTCCAGTTTTTCACGGGTCGCGATGGTGATCGCACCTTTTGATTCTGGCTCATCCATCTCGCCGTCGCCCAGGAAGGCGTAAACGGTTTGTTTAGAGGTATCTTTCAGACCACGGTGTTCCAGATATTTCAGGAATTTAGCCTGGTAGATAGCACCGATTGGGCCCAGACCCATAGATACGGTCGGGAACTGCCAGAATTCTGGCATCAGTTTCGGGTGCGGGTAGGAAGACAGGCCTTTGCCATGAACTTCCTGACGGAAGTTGTTCATCTGCTCTTCAGTCAGACGACCTTCCAGGAATGCGCGTGCATAGATGCCCGGAGAGATGTGGCCCTGGAAGTACACCAGATCGCCGCCATCTTGCTCGTTGCGTGCACGGAAGAAGTGGTTGAAGCAAACATCATATACCGTTGCGGAGGACTGGAAGGATGCCATGTGGCCACCCAGCTCGAGGTCCTTTTTAGACGCGCGCAGTACGGTCATGATGGCGTTCCAACGGATAGCAGAACGAATACGACGTTCCAGCTCCAGATTGCCCGGGTATTCCGGTTCATCTTCAACGGCAATAGTGTTTACATAATTGCTGGCCCCTGCACCTGCCGCTACTTTCACGCCGCCTTTGCGGGCTTCTGAAAGCAGTTGGTCGATCAGATACTGAGCACGCTCAACACCTTCTTCACGGATGACCGATTCGATCGCCTGTAGCCAGTCGCGAGTTTCGATCGGATCCACGTCATTTGGGAAACGTTCTGACATGGGGGTATTCCTTATCTATCTAATACGTTGAGTTATCTGGAACCTGTCCCATTACGTTCTCGCCAGAGAGCGTAATAAGACAGGTTCTGCGTTTAGTTGCCGCGCACTTTATATGGCGCTTGATTTACAACATCTTCTGGTTAACGTTCTGCCAGAAAAATCACTAATTCTTTCGTTGCTCCAGACGGCGTAAGGCGCGTTCACGACGGCTTTCCTCACGGCTTCTGTCCAGCAGAATCTCTTCGATAAACGCCAAGTGACGGTGGGACGCTTCACGCGCCTCTTCCGGCTTCCCGGCAATAATTGCTTCAAAAATACGGGTACGGTGACTGCTAACCAGTGGCAGCATTTCACGACGCGCATACAGCAATTCGAAGTTTTGCCGAACGTTCTGGGCCAGCATCGGCTCCATACACCTTAGCAAATGGAGCAGCACCACATTATGTGCCGCTTCGGTGACAGCAATTTGATACTGGAGTACTGCATCAGATTCACCGTCAAGATCGCCGGACTGTTGAGCAAGCTCGATCGCATGGTGGAGTTCACGGATACGCGTTTTGTCTTCATCCGTGCTGCGCAGTGCAGCGTAATAAGCTGCAATACCTTCCAGCGCATGGCGCGTCTCAAGCAGGTCAAACTGGGATTCAGGATGGTCGGAGAGCAGCTCTACCAGTGGGTCGCTAAAGCTCTGCCACAGGCTGCTCTGAACAAAAGTGCCACCGCCCTGACGACGAAGCAGTAACCCCTTCGCTTCAAGGCGTTGGATCGCCTCGCGTAAGGAGGGGCGGGAGACGTCGAACTGTTTTGCCAGCTCGCGTTCCGGTGGGAGTTTTTCTCCGGGGCGAAGTGTCCCCTCAAGAATTAAAAACTCCAGCTGCTGCTCAATCACATCGGAGAGTTTTGGTTGGCGGATTTTGCTGTAGGCCATGATTTCCTGTCTTAAGCCATTTGCCCGGAGTCAATTGGTCTTACCAATTTCATGTTCTTGACGCTAAAGTAACAAAGTATTCACCTTCTGTCCATACAGGTTTTGATTGAAATCAGTAAAGGAGGCATATTTTAACAACATTACAGAAATAACGTTTCAAACATGTAACTATGCACAAATGTTAAATTTACCCACCTCGAGGTAGTTTTAACGGAATTGAAACGAAAAATTATCTCATCTGAACCGATTCACCTGCTTATTTATCGATACTTAAATCACTATTAATGAATAGAAATTCAAAATAGAAATTTTGTGGTAGATAAACTCGCATTTACAAATGGTTTCTTTTTATTCAACTCGTCATCTCCCCCGCATAAAGCAGGTGCATTCGCGCTCACATATCATTATTCTGATCAAGACAAAAGCATTAAGGCAACATTTCATTAAAAGCATCTGTAAACAAATTAATACAACAAACGGAATTGCAAACTTACACACGCATTGCTGCGTAGTTCAAAAAATAAGTACTCGAAATATGAAGAGTAAAACCACACACGAGGTTTCATGATGGAAAGTCAACAGCATGGCGATCAGCTCAAGCGCGGTCTTAAGAACCGCCATATACAGCTAATCGCGCTGGGTGGCGCGATTGGTACCGGGTTATTCCTCGGTAGCGCATCCGTTATCCAGTCTGCAGGACCGGGTATTATTCTGGGTTACGCTATTGCCGGCTTTATCGCCTTTTTGATTATGCGTCAGTTAGGTGAAATGGTGGTTGAAGAGCCGGTAGCAGGCTCCTTTAGCCACTTTGCTTATAAATACTGGGGCAGTTTCGCGGGTTTCGCCTCTGGCTGGAACTACTGGGTACTGTACGTGCTGGTTGCCATGGCTGAGCTGACTGCAGTCGGTAAATATATCCAGTTCTGGTACCCGGAGATCCCAACCTGGGCCTCTGCTGCAGCCTTCTTCGTGATTATCAACGCCATTAACCTGACCAACGTGAAAGTGTTTGGTGAGATGGAGTTCTGGTTCGCCATTATTAAAGTCATTGCTGTCGTCGCGATGATCATCTTCGGCGGCTGGCTGCTGTTCAGCGGCAACGGCGGGCCGCAGGCCAGCGTCAGCAACCTGTGGAACCAGGGGGGCTTCCTGCCGCATGGTTTCACCGGTCTGGTGATGATGATGGCGATTATCATGTTCTCTTTCGGTGGACTGGAGCTGGTTGGGATCACCGCAGCAGAAGCGGATAACCCGGAGCAAAGCATTCCCAAAGCAACCAACCAGGTTATCTACCGTATCCTGATTTTCTATGTGGGTTCGCTGGCGGTTCTGCTTTCCCTGATGCCGTGGACGCGCGTTACGGCTGATACCAGCCCGTTTGTCCTTATTTTCCACGAACTGGGCGACACGTTTGTTGCTAATGCCCTGAACATCGTGGTGCTGACTGCTGCCCTTTCTGTCTATAACAGCTGTGTGTACTGCAACAGCCGTATGCTGTTCGGTCTGGCACAGCAGGGCAATGCGCCGAAAGCGCTGATGAACGTCGACAAACGCGGCGTGCCGGTGAACACCATTCTGGTTTCCGCACTGGTGACGGCTCTGTGCGTGCTGATCAACTACCTGGCGCCAGAATCTGCCTTTGGCCTGTTGATGGCGCTGGTAGTTTCCGCACTGGTGATCAACTGGGCAATGATTAGCCTTGCGCACATGAAGTTCCGCAAAGCCAAACAGCAGCAGGGTGTTACCACCCGCTTCCCGGCGCTGCTCTATCCGCTGGGTAACTGGGTGTGCCTGATTTTCATGGCTGCAGTACTGGTGATTATGCTGATGACGCCGGGCATGGCGATCTCGGTGTACTTAATCCCAGTATGGATTGCTATTCTTGGCATTGGTTACCTGTTCAAACAGAAAACGGCCGGCACGGTTAAAGCACATTAATTTTTCCTCCCCCACCTGCGCCAGGTGGGGGTTGTTACCTGCCTCACACTTTCCCACTCACGACTGTTTAGTCCATATCAGCGGCGTTATCCTGCAACGCAAAAACACCGGTACCAGACAATAATTCTCTCCATATTTCATTCATGGAGTGCAGTTGATGGAAACCAGTAAGCTCACGGTGAAAGAAAAGATTGGCTATGGAATGGGCGACGCCGGATGCAACATCATCTTTGGCGCCATCATGTTGTTTGTTAACTATTTTTACACAGACATTTTTGGTCTAGCGCCTGCTCTGGTCGGCGTATTACTGCTCTCAGTACGCGTTATTGATGCCGTTACTGATCCCATTATGGGCGCAATGGCCGACCGTACGCGCAGCAAATATGGTCGATTTCGTCCATGGCTTTTGTGGATGGCTTTCCCATACGCATTATTCAGCGTATTGATGTTTACCACCCCGGAATGGACCTATAACAGCAAAGTTATCTATGCCTTTGTTACCTATTTCCTGCTCTCAATTACCTATACGGCGATCAATATCCCCTATTGCTCTCTCGGCAGCGTCATCACCAACGATCCGCAAGAACGCGTCGCCTGCCAGTCATATCGCTTTGTATTGGTAGGAATTGCAACTCTGCTGCTGTCACTCACCCTGCTCCCCATGGCCGACTGGTTCGGCGGGGAAGACAAAGCCAAAGGGTATCAAATGGCGATGGCGGTACTGGCCTTCATCGGCATGTGTATGTTCCTGTTCTGCTTTGCAACCGTCCGTGAGCGTGTCCGTCCTGCCGTCCCGACCAATGACGATTTAAAAGCCGATCTAAAAGATGTGTGGAAGAACGATCAGTGGGTAAAAATTCTGCTGTTAACCCTGTGCAACGTCTGTCCGGGTTTTATTCGCATGGCTGCCACCATGTACTACGTGACCTGGGTTATGCAGCAGAGTACACAATTTGCGACGTTGTTTATCAGTCTTGGCGTTGTAGGCATGATGATCGGCAGCATGTTGGCGAAGGTATTAACCGATCGCTGGTGCAAACTGAAAGTGTTCTTCTGGACCAATATCATCCTGGCGATTTTCTCCGCCGCGTTTTACTTCTTCGATCCGAAAGCCACCATGATGATTATGGTGCTCTACTTCCTGCTCAACATCCTGCATCAGATCCCATCCCCGCTGCACTGGTCGCTGATGGCGGATGTCGATGACTATGGCGAGTGGAAAACCGGTAAACGTATCACCGGAATCAGCTTCTCCGGTAACCTGTTCTTCCTGAAACTGGGTCTGGCGATTGCCGGAGCGATGGTCGGCTTCCTGCTCTCCTGGTACGGCTACGACGCTGGGGCGAAAACGCAAAGCGACTCCGCCATTAACGGTATTATGCTGCTGTTTACCATCATACCGGGCGCAGGCTACCTGATTACTGCAGGCGTGGTTCGTCTGCTGAAAGTTGACCGCGAGTTTATGCAGCAAATCCAGACAGATTTAGAAAAGCGCCGCGCCAACTACCGTGAACTGAATGAATACCACGATATAAAAACGACTGAAACCGTAAGGAAAGCCTAATGAATCAGTGGCCAAATCCCTTTATTGAACAGCGTGCCGATCCGTTTATCTTACGTGACGGTAGCCACTACTATTTCATTGCTTCAGTACCTGAATATGACCGGCTGGAGATACGCCGGGCCGACTCGCTGGAAGGGTTGCGCACTGCCGCCCCGGTTATCATCTGGCGCAAGCCAGAAAGCGGCCCCATGAGCCAACTCATCTGGGCGCCCGAAATCCATCATCTGGCAGGCAAGTGGTACATCTATTTTGCCGCCACGCACACACAGTCGCTCGACAAGCTGGGGATGTTCCAGCATCGCATGTTTGCGCTCGAATGTGCCGACACCGATCCGCTGACCGGAAAGTGGACGGAGAAAGGTCAGATTAAAACGCAGTTTGATACCTTTGCGCTCGATGCCACCACCTTTAACCATCAGGGAAAACAGTGGTATCTATGGGCGCAGAAATCGCCCGATATCGCCGGAAACTCCAATATCTATCTCGCAGAACTGGAAAATCCATGGACGATTAAAGGCGAGCCGGTCATGCTAAGCCATCCTGAATATGACTGGGAATGCCGGGGTTTTTGGGTCAACGAAGGTCCTGCCGTCATGGTTCACGGCGACAAGTTGTTTATCAGCTATTCCGCCAGCGCTACTGATGAGAACTACTGTATGGGATTATTGTGGATTGACTTAGACGCAGATCCGCTCACCCCGCAGAACTGGCACAAATCACCGCGCCCGGTCTTTACCACCAGCTATGAAAACCGCCAGTTTGGGCCAGGACACAACAGCTTTACGCAAACGCCAGAAGGTGAAGATGTGCTGGTGTATCACGCGAGAAATTACACCGAAATCGAGGGCGATCCGCTGTACGACCCAAACCGCCACACTCGTCTGAAGCTCGTGCGTTGGGACGAAAACGGCATGCCAGATTTTGGCATCCCGCCTGCTGATACGAACTAAACCGTTGCACTGCCCGGTGGCGCTAACGCTTACCGGGCCTACACGTTTTTCCATTGTAGGCCGGATAAGCGTTAGCGCCATCCGGCACAACGCTATACTAATGCCCCATAAATGGTCAGCAACGCAATAATCACCACCACCACAAACGAGGTCTTCTTCGCCATCGAAACAGCCGCTTTTGGCGTTTCGACTTTATCGGTATGAGGTTCGCGCGCCAGCGAGAACTGCGCCAGGCGCGTAAGCACCTGATATTGCGAAGTATGCAGATCAGCAAGCGACGCAAACCAGGCTGGCAACGCCTTCTCGCCGTGTCCTAACAGCGCATAGACCACGCCCGCCAGGCGCACCGGGATCCAGTCCAGCACATGCAGGATCGCATCGATACCCGATTGCAGACGCTGATGCGGCGTCTGAAAGCGCGCCAGCCAGGACTGCCAGGCACGTAAAAAAGCATAACCCACCAGCGTCACCGGTCCCCACGGGCCACCGACAATCAGCCAGAATAACGGCGCCAGGTAAAAGCGAAAGTTGTTCCATAACAGCGCGTTCTGCAGTTCACGCAAAAACTCACGCTCATCACAGTCCGGCGGAACACCATGGATAAGCGTTAGCTCGCTGGCCATCGCCTCACGAGCGTGAGCGTCATCGCGAGCCGCCGCGTTCAGATAGGCATGATAATGAAGACGTGTCTTACCAGCGCCGATGCACAGCAAGCCAATTAAGATCCACGCCACCAGCAACGGAACGTTAAACAGCAGCCCATGAAGTGCGCGCAGTAGCAGAAACGTTACTCCCATCGCAATAAGAGTCATGCCTACCGTACGCATCATCGAGAAATGCTTAATCCGGCGGAAAAAAGCTTCAACCCGGTGATCAAGCTGCCAGTGCTCACCCAGCTTAAACAGGCGTTCAACAATCAACACCAGTAATGTTGTAAACAGCGTCATGTCATCTCCTTGTGCGACGAGGGGGTGACCAGGGCGCGAAACCTTGCCCAGTCAAATGAGGGCCCGGGATCGGTCTTACGCTCGGGCGCAATATTGCAATGTCCGGTCATATTGTTAGCAATAGCCGGATAACGCGTAATCAGGGCATTGGTCACGGCTGCCAGTTGCTGGTACTGCGCGTCGGTATAGGCCAGCGTATCCGTCCCTTCCAGCTCAATACCAATTGAGAAATCATTACAGCGTTCGCGGCCCTGATAGCTTGAGACGCCGGCATGCCAGGCGCGTTTATCAAAGGGGACATACTGTACGATTTCACCATCACGGCGAATTAAACAATGGGCCGAAACGCGCAAATGGGCGATTCCGGCAAAATAAGGATGGGCGTTGGGATCAATCGTGCCGGTAAACAGCGCGTCTATCCACGGGCCGCCAAACTCGCCAGGCGGCAGGCTGATATTATGCACCACCAGCAGAGAAGGGTTTTCGTCATCCGGGCGGCAATCGTAATGCGGAGAGGGAACGCGTCGCGCCTCTGCCAGCCAGCCCTCGTCTAACAACATGCAGAATCTCCTTATTGGTGGTGCTCATATCAGGTTCAGAGTAGCATGTTTCCACCTTATGATTCGTTAGCAATTTGGAGTTTTATCATGCCGCCTCGCCGCTATAACCCTGACTACCGACGTGACGCGCTGTTGGAACGCATAAATCTCGATATCCCTGCCGCTGTCGCTCAGGCGCTGCGTGAAGATTTAGGCGGAGAAGTTGATGCCAATAACGATATCACTGCACAGCTTTTACCCGAAGACATGCGCTCCCACGCTACCGTAATCACCCGCGAAGATGGCGTTTTTTGTGGGAAACGTTGGGTGGAAGAGGTCTTTATTCAACTGGCTGGCGATGATGTAAACATCACCTGGCATGTCGAAGATGGCGACAGCATTAAGGCTAATCAGCCACTGTTTGAACTGGACGGCCCTTCCCGCGTGTTACTGACCGGTGAACGTACCGCGCTTAATTTTGTGCAGACGCTTTCAGGTGTAGCAAGCGAGGTGCGTAAATACGTCGACCTGTTAGCGGGGACCAAGACCCAACTGCTGGATACGCGTAAAACCCTGCCAGGACTGCGTACCGCGCTAAAATACGCCGTATTGTGCGGCGGCGGCGCGAATCATCGTTTGGGGCTGTCCGACGCTTTCCTGATTAAAGAAAACCACATTATTGCTTCCGGCTCGGTACGTCAGGCCGTAGAAAAAGCATTCTGGTTGCACCCGGATGTGCCGGTTGAAGTCGAAGTAGAAAGCCTGGATGAGCTGGACGACGCGCTGAAAGCCGGGGCCGACATCATCATGCTCGATAACTTCGAAACCGACCAAATGCGCGAAGCGGTAAAACGCACCAACGGCCAGGCGCGTCTGGAAGTCTCGGGCAATGTCACCCATGAAACGCTGCGCGAATTTGCCGAAACCGGCGTGGATTTCATCTCTGTTGGCGCGCTGACCAAACATGTTCGCGCACTCGATCTCTCCATGCGTTTTCGCTAATTGCTGATTGTATTGCCCGATGGTGCTTCGCTTATCAGGCATCCTACACAGGTTTATTCTGTAAGCCGGATACGGCATTTACGCCGCCATCCGGCAGTTTCTTCGAGCCTCTTAGCAAATACATTGTCTGATTCTGTAATTTCGTAAAAGTCCTCGGAATCCGCCTTCCCATTCTGTTTTTTGTCTCTCGCCGTCCTCTCGTCGGTTTGCCAAAGTAGCGCCAGCAAACTCAAGGAGTGAACAATGAACAAGCAACGAGGCTTTACGCTTATCGAACTCATGGTGGTGATTGGCATTATTGCCATTCTTAGCGCCATCGGTATTCCGGCATATCAAAACTATCTGCGCAAAGCCGCGCTGACAGACATGCTGCAAACTTTTGTCCCCTATCGCACAGCGGTTGAGCTCTGTGCACTGGAGCATGGAGGAACAGATACCTGCGATGCCGGAACGAATGGTATTCCCACGCCAACAACTACCCGTTACGTCTCAGCCATGAGCATTGAAAAAGGCGTTGTCAGCCTTAGTGGGCAGGAAAGCCTGAACGGGTTAAGCATCACCATGACACCAGCTTGGGACAATGCCAACGGCATTACCGGCTGGAACCGTAACTGCATCATCCAGAACGACAGCGCATTGCAGCAGGCCTGTGAAGATGTTTTCCGCTTCGATACCCACTAAGGAACAGAGATGAATACCACCCAGCTTACAGCGCTATGCCAACGTTATCAGGGAATATTACTGGATGCAGACAATGAAGTGGTGCATATCGCCGTCGTAGACGCCCCATCACACGAACTGCTGGATGCACTGCATTTTGCCACCACCCGGCGCATCGACATTGTCTGCTGGACACGTCAGCAAATGGAAGGCCACACGCATACACCGCAGAAAATGCTCCCTGCAGTAGTCACAAAAAGCAGCGCCAGCGCAGCAGACTTGCTGAATCAGACGTTTCATTCCGCTCTGGAGAAACGGGCTTCTGATATTCATTTTGAGCCAGCGGAAAATCACTATCGGATCAGATTACGTGTGGATGGAGTACTCCACGCTTTACCGGAAATCACGACCGAGATGGGCATTGCCATCACCGCGAGGTTAAAAGTATTAGGCAGTCTGGATATTGCCGAGCATCGGCTTCCACAAGACGGACAATTTACCGTTGAGATTTCAGGAGAACCCATCTCGTTTCGCATCGCCACCCTGCCCTGTCGCTACGGCGAAAAAGTCGTGTTGCGGCTACTTCATCAGGTCGATCAGTCACTGGAGATCGCCGCACTGGGGATGCAAGACGCGCAGCTGGCCGCATTTTCGCAAGCCTTGCAGCAGCCTCAGGGGCTGATTCTGGTTACCGGGCCTACCGGAAGCGGTAAAACGGTCACACTGTACAGTGCGCTGCAAACCCGAAACACGCCAGATGTAAATCTCTGTAGCGTGGAAGATCCGGTAGAGATCCCGATCGCAGGCATCAACCAGACGCAAATTCACCCACGCGCCGGTTTGACTTTTCAGGGAGTCTTACGTGCTCTGTTGCGCCAGGATCCCGACATTATCATGGTGGGTGAAATCCGCGATGGAGAAACAGCAGAAATAGCCCTTAAAGCCGCACAAACCGGTCATCTGGTTCTTTCTACGCTGCATACCAATTCCACCAGTGAAACGCTGGTGCGTCTGCAACAAATGGGGGTCGCACGCTGGATGATCGCCTCCGCGCTGACGCTCGTCATTGCACAGCGGTTGGTCAGAAAGTTGTGCCCCCATTGCCGACAACGTCAGAGTACGCCTATCACACTCCCGAAAGCTGTCTGGCCTACACCACTACCGAATTGGCAGGCCCCTGGCTGCAAACATTGTTATCACGGATTTTATGGCCGTACGGCATTGTTTGAAGTACTCCCTGTTACTCCGGCATTACGTCAGAGTATTGCCAGTGGCACCCCCGTAGACGGAGTGGAACCTGATGCTCAGCTATCAGGGAGAACGCTTTTCGAGAATGGCTGTCAGGCCGTCGAGCAAGGATTAACGACATTTGAAGAGCTGATTCGTGTACTGGGCATGCCTCATGTCCGCTAAACAGCTTTGGCGCTGGCAAGGCATTAACAACAAAGGTAAATCGCTGGAAGGTACACTATGGGCCGATACCCGACCGTCATTAATGCTGGCTCTTGAGAAACAACAGATTACGCCGCTACGCATTAAACGTATGCGTGTCAAAACCTCGCACTGGAGCCGTACAAGAAGTGCCGAAACCATACACCAGTTGGCGACATTGCTAAAAGCAGGGTTAACGCTCTCAACAGGGCTAGCTCTGCTTGCTGAACAGCATCCCAGCAGTCAATGGCAGGCGCTACTGCGTACGCTGGCTTGCGATATGGAACAGGGCATTACCCTCTCCACCTCACTATCACAATGGCAACACGTTTTTCCGCCCCTTTACCAGGCAATGATCCGCACCGGAGAGCTTACGGGTAAGCTGGACGACTGCTGTTTTGAACTCGCCTACCAGCAAAAGAAACAACAGCAACTTGCTGATAAAGTTAAAAAAGCCCTGCGTTATCCGCTTATCATCATCACAATGGCGGTGTTGGTCGTATTTGCGATGTTGCAGTTTGTACTCCCTGAGTTTGCCGCCATCTACCAGACATTCAACACCCCGCTACCGGCCCTCACTCAGTGGATTATTACCATCGCACACTATAGCAGCCAATGGGGATGGCTGGCGGTAGCACTTGGCCTGGTAGCGGTTGCGGCACATCATTTGATAAATCAGAAACCGTACTGGCTCGTTCTGCGCCAGAAATTGCTGCTCAGCCTCCCGGTCATAGGGCCGATGGTGAGAGGGCAAAAGCTCACGCAGATCTTCACCGTTCTGGCGTTAACGCAAAATGCGGGCATTCCCTTTTTGCAGGGTCTTGAGAGCGTTACCGAAACGCTGGCTAACCCTTTCTGGTCGCAACGTTTAGCGCTGGTTCAGCACGACATTAGCACCGGAAAGCCGGTCTGGTTAGCGCTTAAAAATAGCGGTGAATTCAGCCCATTGTGCATACAGCTGGTCCGAACTGGTGAAGCTTCCGGCTCGCTGGATGCAATGCTGCGCAATCTCGCGCATCACCATGGCGAGAAAACCCTGGCTCAGGCTGAGAATTTGGCTGCATTACTTGAGCCTGCGTTGCTGGTCATTACGGGGCTTATCATCGGTACGCTGGTTGTCGCGATGTATTTACCGATTTTCCATTTGGGAGATGCGATGAGCGGAGTGGGATAAATTCAAATGCCGGATGGCGACGTAACGCCATCCGGCATTTCACAGAACGACCTGTTTTACAGGCTATTGAATACGCGGTTCTCTTGTTCCTGTACACGAATAAACGTTGTACGTTTGGTCAGCTCTTTCAGACGGGATGCGCCTACATAGGTGCAAGCAGAACGCAAACCGCCGAGAATATCGCGAGCGGTATTATCAACCGGGCCGCGCAGTGGCAGCTTGACGGTTTTACCTTCTGCAGCGCGGTACTGTGCAACACCACCAACGTGACGCGTCATGGCAGATTCTGAGCTCATACCGTAGAACAGCATGAATTTCTCACCGTTTTCTTCAACAATTTTGCCGCCGCTTTCTTCGTGACCGGCCAACATACCGCCGAGCATAACGAAGTCTGCGCCGCCGCCAAACGCTTTTGCAACGTCACCCGGCATTGTGCAGCCGCCGTCGCTGACAATCATGCCGCCCAGACCGTGGGCTGCATCCGCACATTCAATAACCGCAGAAAGCTGTGGATAGCCAACGCCGGTTTTTACACGCGTGGTGCATACAGAACCTGGGCCAATACCTACTTTGACAATATCAGCACCGGAGAGCACCAGCTCTTCACACATTTCACCGGTGACCACATTGCCCGCACAAATCGTTTTTGTCGGCCATGCTTCACGCGCTTTCGACACAAACTGAACAAAATGCTCTGAGTAGCCATTTGCCACATCAATGCAGATAAAATTCAGCGCTGGGTTGAGCGCCAAAATCTGTTTGGTTTTTTCGAAGTCTGCGTCAGACGTGCCAGTTGAAACCATTACGTGTTTGAGTACATCGGCAGAGCTCTCTGCGATGAAGGCGGCCCAGTCTTCAACAGAATAGTGTTTGTGCACAGCAGTCAGGATGTCGAAGGATGCCAGCGCCGTTGCCATGGCAAACGTCCCGACAGTGTCCATGTTCGCGGCAATAATAGGTACGCCGGACCAGGTCTGACCTGAATGCTTAAAGGTAAATTGACGTTCCAGCTCAACATCGGAACGGCTTTTAAGAGTAGAACGCTTAGGGCGGATAAGAACGTCTTTGAAACCTAACTTCAGATCTTCTTCGATACGCATGTGCGGATTCCTGGGGTTAATGGCGAAAAATCGAAACTCACAACTCCAGTGACGCTATCATACGCACTAATCAATGCCGCGCAAGACTGCGAAATTCTCTTTTTTTACGCTACAATCCCATAAATTTACCTGGCGAATAGTAGGTTAATCCTGCAGCAGCCTCGCCTTCGCACGCTTAACTTTTAACTGTTTGATAATCAAACTTAAACTCCAGGATCGGCATCTATGAGGTATACGGTAGCCTTAACCGGCGGCATTGGCAGTGGTAAAAGCACCGTTGCAAATGCGTTCGCTGACCTCGGAATAAACATCATTGATGCAGATATTATTGCGCGCCAGGTGGTTGAACCCGGCACACTTGCTCTTAAGGCGATCGAAGAACATTTTGGTTCCGAGGTTATCGCCGCAGACGGATCGTTGCAGCGGCGCATTTTACGCGAACGCATTTTTTCCGCCCCAGAGGAGAAAAGCTGGCTGAATGCCCTGCTCCATCCGCTTATTCAGCAGGAAACGCAGCGCCAGTTTCAGCAATCGACCTCACCTTACCTGTTATGGGTTGTCCCTTTGCTGGTGGAAAATTCGCTGTATAAAAAAGCCGACCGCGTACTCGTGGTGGATGTCACGCCCGAAACCCAGCTCAGACGCACCATGCAGCGTGATGACGTCACACGTGAGCATGTTGAACAAATTCTTGCTGCCCAGGCAACGCGTGAAGCGCGGCTGGCCGTGGCAGACGATGTTATTGATAATAATGGCGCACCGGAAGCCATCGCCTCGGATGTCGCCCGCCTGCACGCGCTCTATTTGCAATGCGCGTCGCAGTTTGTCTCACAGGAAAAACCGTAATGCACACCCAGGTCCTTTTTGAACACCCTCTCAATGAGAAGATGCGTACATGGCTGCGCATTGAGTTTTTAATCCAACAGCTCTCCGTTAATTTGCCCATTGCTGACCATGCCGGCGCTCTGCATTTTTTCCGCAATATCGGAGATTTACTGGATGTATTTGAACGCGGCGAAGTCCGTACCGAACTCCTCAAAGAACTGGAGCGACAGCAGCGAAAACTCCAGGCCTGGGTCGAAGTTCCCGGCGTCGATCAAAGCAGAATCGACTCTTTGCGCCAGCAGTTAAAAAGTGCAGGCAGCATTCTGATTTCTGCCCCGCGTATTGGACAGACGCTGCGCGAAGATCGTCTGATTGGTCTCGTACGTCAGCGTTTAAGTATTCCTGGCGGGTGCTGCAGTTTCGATCTGCCGACTCTGCATATCTGGTTACACCTGGCGCAATCGTATCGTGACGCGCAGGTTGAAACCTGGCTTGCCAGCCTGAATCCGCTTAATCAAGCGCTGTCGCTGGTGCTGGATTTAATTCGCAACTCAGCGCCGTTTCGTAAGCAAACCAGCCTGAATGGTTTTTATCAGGACAACGGCGAAGATGCAGATCTGCTGCGCTTGCAGCTGCCGCTTGATTCGCAGCTTTATCCGCAAATTTCTGGTCATAAGAGCCGTTTTGCCATCCGCTTTATGCCGCTGGATAGCGAGAATGGTCAGGTGCCTGAGCGCCTCGATTTTGAACTGGCGTGCTGTTAAGGAGTCAACATGTCTGAACAAACCATCGTCAACTGCCCAACCTGTGGCAAGCCTGTAGTATGGGCTGAAGTCAGTCCGTTTCGCCCATTCTGCAGCAAGCGCTGCCAGTTAATCGATCTGGGAGAGTGGGCTGCAGAAGAGAAACGCATCCCAAGCTCAGGCGATCTGTCGGAAAGCGACGACTGGAGTGAGGAGCAGAAGTAATTGTGCTAATACGTAGGGCGGGCAAGCGTAGCACCCCCGCCATAATTTGCCGGATGGCGGTGTTGCCTTATCCGGCCTACGAACACCATTATCCAGTAATCAGCTTTTCAATGACCGGTGCATTCGCCGGCGGGAAATCTTCCGCATTCAGAGCATATTGCGCAATCCACTGCGCCGGTTGCCCCTCTTTTCCCCACGGCTCGCCTTCCCAGCTTTCAACCAGCCAGAACCACAGAGTGATATGCCTGTCCGGAAACTGATACTCCAACTTTTCGAACAATGAACTTTGAGTCGGTGTGATCCCTACTTCTTCCTGTAGCTCGCGAATCAGCGCCTGCTCCGGCGTTTCGCCCGCTTCAATTTTCCCGCCGGGGAACTCCAGCTTATTGGCCATGTGGGCATCAGCCGCACGCTGGGTGATAAAAATTTCATTGTGCTGATTACGAATAATCCCGACGGCGATCTGCAATATTTTCATTTTCATCGTCCATAAAAAAGGCGCAGAAGTCTGCGCCTTTTCAATAAGTTATTTTCTTAGCTCAGACGGCCATGACACTGTTTGTATTTCTTGCCGGAACCGCAAGGACACGGATCGTTACGACCCACTTTACGATCGCCAGTTTGTGCCGCCAGCTCTTCTGCCGCAGCAGAATCATCACCTTTATGGCTCAACTGCTGCATCTGCGCTAAACGCTCAGCTTCTTCGCGACGCTGCTGCTCCATCGCTTCTACTTCTTCAGGCATACGCACCTGAACTTTGCTCAGAGTGCTGATCACTTCGTACTTCAGAGATTCCAGCATTGATGCAAACATAGAGAAGGATTCACGCTTGTATTCCTGCTTCGGATCTTTTTGCGCATAACCACGCAGGTGGATACCCTGACGCAGGTAATCCATCGCAGCCAGGTGCTCTTTCCACAAAGAGTCGAGCGTTTGCAGCATCACGCCTTTTTCGAAGTGACGCATCATCTCCGCGCCCACAACTTCTTCTTTGCGCTGATAAACTTCTACTGCGTTTGCCAGAATACGTTCGCGCAGCGTTTCTTCGTGCAGCTCAGGTTCTTTATCCAGCCACTCTGAAATCGGCATATCCAGATCGAAGTCGTTTTTCAGACGTTCCTGCAGACCCGGAATATCCCACATTTCTTCCAGAGACTGCGGCGGAATATAGGCATCAATCGTCGCTTTGAAGACGTCTTCGCGAATGCTGTTAATGGTTTCGCTAACGTCAGTTACGTCCAGCAGTTCGTTACGCTGGGTGTAGATAGCACGACGCTGGTCGTTGGCAACATCATCATATTCCAGCAACTGCTTACGAATATCGAAGTTGCGGCTTTCCACTTTACGCTGCGCGTTAGCAATTGCTTTGGTCACCCATGGGTGTTCAATGGCTTCACCAGGCTTCATACCCAGTTTACGCATCATGCCGGACACGCGGTCAGAGGCAAAAATACGCATCAGCGCATCTTCCATCGACAAATAGAAACGAGAAGAACCCGCATCCCCCTGACGACCAGAACGACCACGCAGCTGGTTATCGATACGACGAGATTCGTGACGCTCAGTACCGATAATATGCAAACCACCAGCAGCTAATACCGCGTCATGGCGAACCTGCCACTCGGCTTTGATCTGCGCGATTTGTTCCGGAGTTGGGTTTTCCAGCTCGGCAACTTCTGCCTGCCAGCTACCGCCCAGCACGATATCGGTACCACGACCCGCCATGTTAGTAGCGATTGTCACGGCAGACGGGTAACCCGCCTGTGCGACGATATCCGCTTCGCTGGCATGGAACTTGGCGTTCAGAACGTTATGTTTGATGCCTGCCTTGGTCAGCTCGTTAGAGACCACTTCAGATTTTTCAATGGAGATAGTACCCACCAGCACCGGCTGGCCATTTGCGGTACGCTCTTTAATATCTTCAATGATCGCCTGAATTTTTTCCGCTTCGGTCATGTACACCAGATCCGGTAAATCCTTACGGATCATCGGGCGGTTAGTTGGTACAACTACGGTATCCAGCTTGTAGATGGAGCTAAATTCAAAGGCCTCGGTATCTGCTGTACCAGTCATACCGGCCAGTTTTTCGTACAAACGGAAGTAGTTCTGGAAGGTAATAGATGCCAGCGTCTGGTTCTCGTTCTGGATCTCTACGCCTTCTTTAGCTTCAACAGCCTGGTGCAGACCATCGGACCAGCGACGCCCCTGCATGGTACGGCCGGTGTGTTCATCAACGATGATAACTTCGCCGTCTTTCACGATGTAGTCAACATCGCGGGTAAACAGCACGTGCGCACGCAGTGCGGCAGTCACGTGGTGCATCAGCATAATGTTGCCTGGAGAGTACAGAGACTCGCCCTCATCCATAATGCCTTCGTTAACTAACAACTCTTCAATCAGTACCAGACCACGTTCGGTCAGGTTAACCTGGCGCGCTTTCTCATCAACAGAGAAGTGGCCTTCCCCCTGGAACGTGTCGGAATCTTCCTTCTCCTGACGGATCAGGTGTGGGATGATTTTGTTCACTTTTTTATACATTTCCGAGCTGTCTTCAGCCGGGCCGGAAATGATCAGCGGCGTACGCGCTTCATCGATCAGGATGGAGTCAACTTCATCGACCAGCGCATAGTGCAGTTTACGTTGAACACGCTCTTCCGGACTAAACGCCATGTTATCGCGCAGGTAGTCAAAGCCGTATTCATTGTTGGTACCGTAAGTAATATCGGCGTTGTAGGCTTCACGCTTGGCTGGCGCTGGCAGGCCAGACATGTTGATACCAACGGTCATGCCGAGGAATTCAAACAGCGGGCGGTTATTTTCGGCATCACGCTGAGCCAGGTAGTCGTTCACGGTAACTACGTGCACGCCCTTCCCGCTTAATGCGTTCAGGTAGGCTGGCAGCGTCGCGGTCAGGGTTTTACCTTCACCAGTACGCATTTCCGCGATGCAGCGATCGTTAAGCACCATACCGCCCAGCAGCTGAACGTCGAAGTGGCGCATACCGAACACGCGTTTACTCGCTTCACGCACCACTGCGAACGCTTCCGGGATCAGGCTCTCAACGCTGGCACCTTTTTCCAGACGGGCGCGGAATTCAGCGGTCTTCGCTTTCAGTTCATCATCGGAGAGTTTTTCCATCTCCGGTTCCATTGCGTTGATGACATTGACCACTTTACGCATACGACGCAGCGTACGCTCGTTACGGCTACCGAATACTTTGGTTAATAATTTGATTAGCATAATAAAATCTCAAACGCCCCGCGATGCGGAGTCAAAATTATAAGTTGGAAGGTTCTTTTTTAGCTGAGGCGTTGAGGACCAGCGCGGATACCCTGCAGCTGGCTGATCCAGACCGGAACGCTAAACGCGGCCTGAGAAGTAAAGTGGGCGTATGTCACGCGACTTACTGTCGCGGGCGGAGTGCCTTCTTGCGTCAGCATCGCGCTGAGCGTATTCAGTAACGCAAGATGGTGTGCCTGGATTGGCAACGGCTCTTCGGCAACAGGCAACGCCTGAGGCGCCATGGCAAAAGAAAGATGGCGGATAACCGTACGAATGGCATGTTGATGCCAGTAATCGACGGTAAAATTTGGGCGGCGATTAGTCGCTTCCAGCAAAGCAAGCTGGCTAAAGTTAACTTTAGCGGATTGATCGTGATTGCTGGCGGTCGCCTTCGCGGGGGTATTGGGTTCAGCAGCATTACCGAGCGCGGGCAGGCCAAAACTCGCCGCGACCATCCCCAACAGGAGATGCGGCCAGAAGTACCGTCTGCCTAACTGTCGCCAACGCGTCAGTATTCCACTCACGTTTTTGCCACCTGATATACCCTGCGTTTGGGGTTACGAATGCAAAACATTTTTTTGCGCACGAATCTTATCATTAAAGCGTACGCTCCACAGCAGTAATGACAACCGGCCATGGGTAAATATGCTCAAGAAAGCAGCGATCGCACACTATTTTAACCTAGTGGCAGGGAAATATTTGCGTTGGAAAAGGCTGCGTTAATGAGTACATAAAAAAACGACTGGCTCACCTGGCCGGAGAGAGTGCCAGATTTACCAGTCGAATTTATACGACAGCGTATGTCGTTATGCCAGTACGGTCGAAGGTGCTTTGAACGCCAGAGGCAGTTCTGCATCGTCCTGGAAGGTCACATATTCCCAAGCTTCCTGTTTTGCCAGGACCGCCTGCAACAGTTTGTTATTCAATGCATGACCGGATTTATACGCGGTGAATGCACCAATAATGTTGTGACCACACATGAACAAGTCACCAATCGCGTCGAGCATTTTGTGACGAACGAATTCGTCTTCAAAACGCAGACCGTCTTCGTTCAATACGCGATAATCGTCAACAACGATGGCACAATCGAAGCTGCCGCCCAAGGCCAGGCCACGGGACTGCAGATATTCGATATCACGCATGAAGCCGAAAGTACGCGCACGGCTGATCTGGCGCATGAACGCATCTGCAGAGAAGTTCATCGCGTAGCGCTGCGTGCTGGCATCAATCGCCGGATGGTTAAAGTCGATGGTAAAATCCAACGAGAAACCATTAAACGGTTTGAATTCAGCCCACTTATCGCCATCTTCGACACGAACGGTCTCTTTGATGCGAACAAATTTCTTCGCGCTGTTCAGTTCTTCAATACCCGCATCGAGCAGCAGGTATACGAACGGAGCAGCACTACCATCCATGATCGGGATTTCCGGGGCGTTAACTTCAATAACAATGTTATCGATACCTAAGCCCGCCAGAGCAGCATTCAGGTGCTCTACGGTTGAAATCCGCACATCATGCTCATTGACCAGACACGTACAGAGCATGGTATCACGCACAGATTTGGCATCGGCCGGGAAATCTACCGGAGGATTCAAGTCGGTGCGACGATAGATGACCCCGGTGTTGGCCGGCGCAGGGCGTAGCGTCAGCGTGACTTTTTTGCCGGTATGTAAACCGACGCCAGTCGCCTGAACGATACGTTTAAGTGTCCTTTGTTTGATCATCGTATAATCTCGCCAAATTAACTATCCAACCGAAGTGTACTATACATTCGGCGGGCCAGTTTAGCACAAAGAGCGCAGATTCCCAAATTCCAGCTAATTCTTAATCAGCTTGCTTACGCAGGAATGCAGGGATATCCAGATAATCCGGCTCTTTAGTGGTTTGCGGCGTATTGTCGTTAACCACTTTCGCTACCGGCTTCTGTTCTTGCGTCAACGGCGCCATGCCGTGTTGCTGGTAACGATCCATTACCGGCTGCTGTACCTGCTTGTTGGTTACCAGAGTGATTTCAGGACGCTTGTCCATACCAATTCCAGTCGCAACAACGGTCACACGCAGTTCGTCGTTCATATCCGGGTCCAGAGAGGTACCGATTACCACGGTCGCGTTATCCGATGCAAAGGCACGGATGGTGTTACCCACGGTTTCGAACTCATCCAGACGCAGGTCGAAGCCCGCAGTAATGTTGACCAGCACGCCGCGTGCGCCGGACAGATCGATGTCTTCCAGCAGCGGAGAAGAGATAGCCATTTCAGCCGCTTCTTCTGCACGGTCTTCACCGCTCGCCACGCCAGAACCCATCATCGCGTAGCCCATTTCGGACATCACGGTGCGCACGTCTGCAAAGTCGACGTTCATCAGGCCCGGACGAGTAATCAGTTCAGCGATACCCTGAACTGCGCCTTTCAGTACGTCGTTCGCTGCGCCAAACGCATCCAGCAGGGAGATACCGCGACCCAGTACTTTCAGCAGTTTGTCATTCGGAATAGTAATTAGAGAGTCCACATGTTTGGACAGCTCGGTGATACCCTGCTCCGCGAATGCCATACGCTTCTTGCCTTCAAAGTTGAAAGGCTTAGTCACGACAGCAACGGTCAGAATACCTAAATCTTTTGCTACTTCAGCAACCACTGGCGCTGCACCGGTACCGGTACCGCCGCCCATGCCTGCTGCGATAAACACCATGTCTGCCCCGTCAAGCGCTGCACGCAGAGCTTCACGATCTTCGTCTGCCGCATTACGGCCGACTTCCGGGTTCGCACCCGCGCCCAGACCTTTGGTGATGCCGCTACCAATCTGAATGGTCTGTCCAACCGCCGTTTTACGCAACGCCTGAGCGTCGGTATTCACCGCGAAGAATTCAACACCTTCGATGCGCTCACGCACCATGTGTTCAACGGCATTACCGCCACCGCCGCCGACGCCGATGACTTTAATCACCGCGTCATTGGTAAGTTCCATAGGTTCAAACATAGTTTCTCTCTCCGTTGTGCCTGTCGCCTGAGACCGTTAATGTGCGATGGTCTCTTTAAAAATTAAAACTCTTTTCGCAGCCAGCTATTGAGTCGTTTGATCCACGAGCCAACTGATGCCGTTACGCGTTTTTCTACTTCAGCCTCACCACTCAAATGGGATTCTTTTCCGTAGTGAAGCAGCCCCACTGCCGTTGAATAATACGGCTCCTGAGCATAATCCGTCAGACCAGTGATATTCAGCGGCGCGCCAATACGTACTTGCGTATGGAACACGCGCTGTGCGCAGGCCGCCAGACCTTCAATTTGCGCAGCACCACCGGTTAACACAATCCCCGCCGCCAGATGATGTTTCACACCCTGCTGGCGAAGCTGTTCTTGTAATTGCAAAATTTCTTCGTTGACCAGGTTGAGCAGCTCGGTATAACGCGGCTCAATGACTTCTGCCAGGGTCTGACGTTGCAGGCTGCGCGGTGGACGACCACCTACGCTTGGCACTTCAACGCTTTCGTCTTTACCCACGATGGACCCCAGCGCACAGCCATGGCGCACTTTAATGGCTTCAGCATCGCTCGGCGGCGTACCAAAGGCATACGCGATATCACTGGTCACTACATTCCCTGCATAAGGGATAACTTTAGTGTGGCGCAACGCCCCGCCAGTATAAACGGCGATGTCCATTGTACCACCACCAATATCCACCACGCAGACACCCAGCTCACGTTCATCTTCCGTCAACACGGAATAACTGGCTGCCAACCCGGCAAAAATCAGTTGGTCAACTTTCAGACCACAACGTTCAACAGCTTTGACAATGTTCTTCGCCATGTCGTTGTGGCAGGTAATAAGGTGGACTTTTGCCTGCATACGTACGCCGGAAAGACCTACCGGATTTTTAATGCCTTCCTGGTAGTCAATGGCGTATTCCTGCGGAATAACGTGCAGAACACGATGTTCGTCGCGAACGCGTACGGATTTTGCCGTATGTACCACGTTTTCCACATCTTCCTGCGTCACTTCCTCTTCGGAAATGGGCACCATACCAATTTCATTTTGACAGCTAATATGTTTACCGGAAAGTGCCAGATACACCGAGGAAATCTGGCAATCTGCCATCAGTTCAGCCTGGTCAATGGCGCGCTGTACGCACTTCACCACTGACTCAAGGTCATTCACCCCGCCTTTATCCATACCTCGCGATGGGCAACTGCCCACGCCAATGATATTGACCATACCGTCGGGCAGAACTTCCCCTACTAAAGCGGCTACCTTCGCGGTGCCAATCTCCAGTCCAACTACCAGTTTTCTGTCCGTCGCCTTGATCATTGTTGTTCTGCCTGTGCCTGATTCTGTTGCTGATTAGATTCCTCAGGAGGCAAGGGAACCCAGCCTACTGCCGCTCCTGAGTCATAACGCAAATCAACGTAGCTAATCCGTTTGCCATCGGTTTGCGCCTGCTGCTGTAAAACCGGGTAGAGTTCCACAAAGCGAGCCAAACGTTTTATCGTATCGCCCCTGCCCAGATTGAGCTTAATATCGTTATTCAGCGTCAACTGCCAGGAACGACGAGCGGTCATCGCCGCTTCCTTCAGGGTGAATCTATCCTTAGCCAGCACCTGCCCCATATCACGGAACCCTTGCAACACTTCACTTGCGCTGCCTTCCGGTCCGTACAACATAGGTAATACCTGCTTATTGGCCCGACCGGTTGGGACGCTGAACGTATTGCCTTCGGCATCCACCATATGCTGGTCATTCCAACGCGCAATGGGCACATATTCAACCAGATGAATCTTCAATTCATCGGGCCATTGCTTTCTGACGCTCGCCTGTTTAATCCAGGGGAGACGTTCAATTTGACTCTGAATGATGTTCACATCCTGAGTCATAAAGGTTCCCGGAGCGCCCAGAGCCAGAATGGACTGACGAATATCGTCATTGCGCGTGTAATGCCGTTCGCCGGTTAACACCAGCTTTGACAATGGCAACCGCTGCGCATCTTCCATCCACCCCAACACTACCCAGCCGCTGACAAACACGGTGCACAGCACTGTCAGCAGGAACAGTATTCCTGCAAGACGCGTTCCATTATTGCGGCGTGAGGAGTTTACTTCTTCTTCATCACCGTTTCGCGTGTTCAGCGCAGCCTGCGACATATCAGTCCGCCAACTCCAGAATTCTTACCACCAACTGCGAGAAGCTCAGGCCAGCCTGACGTGCCGCCATCGGCACCAGGCTGTGGCTGGTCATACCCGGAGAGGTATTCGCTTCCAGCAGATAAAACTGGCCATCGCTGTCCAGCATGACGTCAATGCGCCCCCAACCTTTACAGCCCAATGCGGTCCATGCTTTCAGGACTAATTCCTGCAAACGGGCCTCTTGTTCAGCTTCCAGACCTGCAGGGCAGAAATATTGTGTCTCATCAGAGAGATACTTCGCCTCATAATCATAGAAGGTTCCCGCGGGTTGGATACGTATTGACGGTAAAATTTCTTCACCAAGTATCGCAACTGTAAATTCCGGGCCACTGAGCCATTTTTCGATCAGTACTTCTTCATCATGCTGAAAAGCCAATGCTAATGCACCCTGCAAAGCATTTTCTTCTTCAACTTTTGACATCCCTACGCTGGAGCCTTCACGGCTTGGCTTCACAATCAGCGGCAAACCTAACGCAGAGATTTTTGTAACCGCTTCATCGCTAAGACCTTTTTCGAACTCAGAGCGGGTCAATGCAACCCAGGGCGCGACGGGTAAACCTGCGCCCTGCCACAGCAGCTTGCTGCGCAGTTTGTCCATCGAAATTGCGGACGCCATGACGCCGCTGCCGGTATATGGCAGGCCAATTTGCTCCAGCATGCCCTGCAACGTGCCATCTTCCCCGCCACGACCGTGCAGCGCAATAAACACCTTCTGAAAACCCATAGATTTCAGAAGAGTGACATCAATATCTTTAGGGTCAACCGGATGGGCATCGACACCACCTTCGCGTAACCCTGCCAGTACGGCCGCGCCGGAATTCAGCGAAACTTCACGCTCTGCGGAGGTTCCTCCTAACAGGACCGCGATTTTATCAGCCATGTTGTTCTTCCTCCGGGTTTTGCGGCTTCAGTTTGATTTCAGCTAAGGAACGCGCGATTTTGCCGATATTTCCAGCGCCCTGCACCAAAATCAGATCATTGCCGGTTAATACCGGCGCCAGCATGTCTGCCACCTGAGCCGGATCGGATACCAGAATCGGGTCGATCTTACCGCGACCACGGATCGTACGGCACAGCGAACGGCTGTCAGCCCCCGGAATCGCGGCTTCACCCGCGGCGTATACATCCAGCATCAACAGCGCATCGACCTGAGTCAGCACGTTGGCAAAGTCGTCATACAGATCGCGTGTACGCGTAAAGCGGTGCGGCTGGAACAGCATTACCAGATTTTTGTCCGGCCAGCCCGCGCGTGCAGCTTTAATCGTGGCATCCACTTCCGTTGGATGATGGCCATAATCATCAACCAGCATCGCCGTCCCGGCTTTACCGTTTACCGGCTCAAGCGGAAATTCGCCGAGGAAGTCAAAACGGCGTCCGGTGCCCTGGAAACTTTCCAGCGCGCGCAGAATTGCGTCGTCTTCAATGCCTTCTTCTGTTGCAACTGCCACCGCCGCCGCCGCGTTCAGCGCATTGTGACGGCCCGGTGCGTTCAATGTCACACGTAAATCGGCCATCCCCTGACGCAGCAGCGTGAAGTGCCCTTGTGGACCAATCTGCTGGTAATCTTCAACGCGCACATCAGCATCATCGCTGAAACCATAGGTTGTGGTTTGACGACCGACGCGCGGCAACAACTCGCGGATCACCGGATCGTCAACGCACATCACCGCACGACCATAAAACGGTAAGTTATGCAGGAAATTAATAAACGTCTGCTTTAAATTTTCGAAGTCGCCATGGTAGGTATCCATATGATCGGCTTCGATATTGGTAACAATCGCCACCATCGGCTGCAAATGTAGGAACGACGCATCGCTCTCATCCGCCTCCGCAATTAAATAACGGCTATGACCCAGACGCGCATGGACGCCTGCAGCCTTCACCAGACCGCCGTTGACAAACGTCGGATCCAGCCCCGCTTCCGCGTAGATACTGGAGACCATCGCTGTGGTCGTGGTTTTACCGTGCGTCCCGGCAATGGCGATACCGTGACGAAAACGCATTAATTCAGCCAACATTTCAGCACGACGGATCACCGGAATACGTGCTTCATGCGCCGCAACAATTTCCGGGTTATCCGCAGAAATGGCGCTGGATACCACCACCACGCTCGCATCACGCACGTTTTCCGGGCGATGGTTGAAGAAAATCGTGGCGCCCAGATTCGTCAACTGCTGAGTCACCGGATTCGGCGCCAGGTCAGAACCGCTGATCTGATAACCTTCGTTGGCCAAAACTTCGGCAATACCGCCCATACCAGCACCACCGATGCCGACAAAGTGAATGTGCCGAACGCGACGCATTTCGGGCACTATGGAACGCAGTTTTGCCAGTTGTTGTGTATTCATTCTTTAGCCATTAACTTCTTAGTTCATGCGATGCAAAAGGCATCACCACAATTACGCCCGGGCAGCCCGGCTCACTTCATTAGCAACACGCTCTGTGGCATCCGATATGGATGCGGCGCGCGCACGTTCTGCCATGGTTAATAAGGTTTCTCGCGACCACCCGGAAAGGGTGTTAGCGACGGCATCCACAGTAAACTGCGGCTGCTCAAGAATTTTGGCGGCGCCCGCTTTCTCCAGCGGCAGCGCATTCCAGTACTGCTGTCGGTCTTTGTGCTGGAAAGGCACAAACAGCGCAGGCAAACCTGCGGCAGCAATTTCACTTACCGTCAGCGCACCTGAGCGACAAACTACGACATCCGCCCACGCGTAGGCGGCTGCCATATCATCAATAAACTCAGTGACCTTGTGCTGTGGTTGTCCCGCGTCAGCATATGCCTGTTCAACGGTTTGCTGCGCACCTTTGCCGCTCTGATGCCAAATAGTCACCGCGTCACCAAGCTCTGCGGCAACCTGCGGCATCGTCTGGTTCAATACGCGTGCACCCTGAGACCCCCCGACGACCAGCACGCGAACCGGGCCTTCACGCCCTGCCAGACGTACTTCGGGCGACGGCAGCGCCAGAACGTCGGTGCGTACCGGGTTACCCACCACTTCCGCATTCGGGAAAGCGCCAGGAAAAGCCTGCATCACCGTAGTGGCAATTTTCGCCAGCCACTTGTTGGTTAATCCCGCAATGCCATTCTGCTCATGCAGTACAACCGGAATGCCTAATGACCAGGCTGCCAGACCGCCAGGGCCGGACACGTAGCCGCCCATACCCAGCACCACATCAGGCTTAAACTGCTTCATGATGGCCCGCGCCTGACGCCAGGCATTAAAAATACGCACGGGGGCGGCAAGCAGAGCGTTGACACCTTTGCCACGCAAACCGGAGATGCGAATAAAGTCAATTTCAATGCCATGCTTCGGCACTAAGTCCGCTTCCATACGATCGGCGGTGCCCAGCCAACGAACTTGCCAGCCCTGAGCCATTAAATGATGCGCGACCGCCAGCCCCGGGAACACATGCCCGCCGGTACCGCCTGCCATCACCATTAACCGCTTCGGTTGACCACTCATCGTGCACCTCGTGTAAACGCCTGGGCTTTTTCCAGACGCGTTTCATAATCAATACGTAACAAAAACATGATGGCCGTCGACATAATCAACAAACTGGAACCACCATAACTGATCAGCGGTAACGTCAGACCTTTGGTTGGCAGCATACCAGCTGCCGCACCGACGTTTACCAGCGCCTGGAAGCTAAACCAAATCCCGATGGAGCAGGCTAAAAAGCCTGAAAAACGGTGGTCAATTTCCAGCGCTTTGCGGCCAATCGACATCGCGCGAAAAGCGACGAAGAATACCATTAAAAGTGCCAATACCACACCGATATAACCCAGCTCTTCCCCAATGATGGCGAAGATGAAGTCGGTGTGCGCTTCCGGTAAATACTCCAGTTTTTGCACCGAATTACCTAACCCCTGCCCCCAAATCTCACCGCGACCAAAAGCCATCAGCGATTGCGTCAACTGGTAGCCGCTGCCAAACGGATCTTCCCATGGGTTCCAGAAGGAGGTTACGCGGCGAATACGATACGGTTCGGCAAGGATCAGCAGCACCACCGCCGAAATCCCCATACCGATAATGGCAATGAACTGCCACAGTTTCGCTCCAGCGAGAAACAGCATCGCCAGCGTCGTGACAAACAGCACCACTACCGTACCAAGGTCAGGCTGCGCCAGCAGCAAGATTGCCAGCACCAGAATCACACCCATCGGTTTTAAGAAGCCGCGCAGGTTGTTACGCACTTCATCGACTTTACGCACCAGGTAGTTGGCGAGATAACAGAACAGCGACAGCTTGGTGAATTCCGCAGGCTGAATACGCAGTGGACCCAACGCGATCCAGCGCGATGCCCCGTTAACGGAGCTCCCCACCACCAGAACGATCAACAACATGATGATCGAGGCGATCAGCATCGTCGTGCTGTACTTTTGCCAGAACTCCATCGGCAGACGTAGCGTCACCATCGCCAGACAGAACGCGAGGAAGATATACAGCGCGTCACGTTTAGCGAACAGGAAGGGATCGCCTGCCAGGCGTTGCCCTACGGGCATCGATGCCGATGTCACCATCACAAAACCGATCGCTGCCAGACCAAAAGTCAGCCACAGCAGCATGCGGTCATACATGATCAGGCTGTCCGCGTCTTTATCACGCGAAGCCATCACCCAGCCTTTAAGTGCCGCGAAGATCCACGCCAGGACACCCAGTCCCGGTACGCGCGGCATTTTCAGACGAGGGAGAGAGAAGCGCATCAACCCAACTCCTTCGCCAAACGGGTAAAGACGTCACCACGTTGCTCAAAGTTCTTGAACTGGTCAAGGCTGGCACAGGCTGGCGACAGCAGCACCATATCACCCGACTTCACACGCGGTGCGAGCAGACGCATTGCCTGCTCCATGGTTTCAGTGTGTTCCGCAACCTCAGGACGCAGAGCGGCAAGCTGTGCGCCATCGCGACCAAAGCAGTACAGACGAATGTTGTCGCCAGTCAGGTAACGTTGCAGCGGCATAAAGTCGGCGGATTTCCCGTCACCGCCCAGCAGCAGGTGCAGCGTACCCTCAACGTGCAGACCATTCAGTGCCGCTTCGGTGCTGCCGACGTTGGTGGCTTTTGAATCGTTTATCCAACGCACACCGTTATGATTCAGTACCAACTGGAAACGATGCGCCAGACCGGTAAAGGTAGTCAGCGCTTTCAGGCTGGACGCCCGCGGCAGACCCGCAGCATCCGCCAGCGCCAGCGCCGCCAGGGCGTTGGTATAGTTATGCTGGCCGGTAAGCGTCATCTCTTTCACGTTCAGGACTTTTTCACCCTTCACCCGCAGCCAGGTTTCACCCTGCTGACGATTGAGATGATAGTCACCCATGTTGATGCCAAAGCTCACGCAGCGCTCATCCGCCCCGCGAATCGGCATGGTCAGCGCATCATCAGCATTGACCACACACACTTTCGCATTCTCATAGACACGCAGTTTGGCCGCACGGTACTGCTGCAAGCCAAACGGATATCTATCCATATGATCTTCGGTGACGTTCAAAATGGTGGCGGCTACGGCCTGTAAGCTGGAGGTTGTCTCCAGCTGGAAGCTCGACAGCTCCAGTACATACAGCTCGCGTTCGTCATCCAGCAGCATCAGCGCAGGCAGGCCAATATTACCGCCAACGCCCACGTTCACACCGGCCGCTTTCGCCATCTCGCCGACCAGCGTAGTGACGGTACTTTTCCCGTTGGACCCGGTGATCGCGACGATCGGCGCCTGTGCTTCGCGACAGAACAGCTCGATGTCACCGACAATTTCGATCCCTGCATCAGCGGCGGCGCTCAGCGAAGGATGCGCCAGGGCAATACCAGGGCTGGCGACGATGAGATCGGCGGCCAGCAGCCAGTCATCATTCAGGCTGCCAACATGACGCTCAACTGCTTCCGGCAATTTATCCAGGCCAGGTGGCGTTGTGCGGGTATCCATCACACGCGGCGTCACGCCACGCGCCAGAAAGAAATCCACGCAGGACAGCCCGGTCAATCCCAGACCGATAATGACGACTTTTTTACCCTGGTAATCAGCCATGATTAACGTACCTTCAGCGTTGCCAGGCCAATCAGCACCAGCATCAGCGAAATAATCCAGAAGCGCACAATGACGCGCGGTTCCGGCCAGCCCTTCAGTTCATAGTGGTGGTGAATCGGCGCCATACGGAAGATGCGCTGTCCGCGCAGCTTAAAGGAGCCAACCTGCAGAATGACCGACAGCGTTTCTACAACAAATACGCCGCCCATGATTACCAGCAGGAACTCTTGACGCAGCAGCACGGCAATAATGCCCAGCGCGCCACCCAGCGCCAGCGAACCTACGTCACCCATAAAGACCTGCGCCGGATAGGTGTTAAACCACAGGAAACCTAACCCCGCGCCGACAATCGCCGTACAGACGATCACCAGTTCGCCTGCATGGCGTAAATAGGGAATGTGCAGATAGTTGGCAAAGTTCATGTTACCGGTAGCCCATGCCACCAGCGCAAAACCCGCTGCTACGAACACGGTCGGCATAATCGCCAGGCCATCCAGGCCATCGGTGAGGTTTACCGCGTTGCCCGTACCCACAATCACGAAGTACGCCAGCAGCACGTAGAACAGCCCCAATTGCGGCATGACATCTTTAAAGAACGGCACCACCAGCTCGGTAGCTGGGGTGTCTTTACCAGCGAGGTACAGCGCAAAGGCTACACCCAGCGCAATCACCGACATCCAGAAGTACTTCCAGCGGGCAATCAGGCCCTTGGTATCTTTGCGCACCACTTTGCGGTAGTCATCGACAAAACCGATAATGCCGTAGCCAATCAATACCACCAGCACGCACCATACGTACGGGTTCGACGGATATGCCCACAGCAGTACGGAGATAACTATCGCGGTGAGGATCATGATCCCACCCATGGTTGGCGTACCGCGTTTACTGAAGTGCGATTCCGGACCGTCGTTACGTACGACCTGTCCAAAGGACATTTTTTGTAAGCGGGCAATCATGCGCGGGCCCATCCACAAAGAGATGAACAGCGCGGTCAGCAGGCTGACGATGGCGCGAAACGTCAGATAGGAAAAGACGTTAAAGCCGGAATAATATTTGACCAAATGTTCGGCCAGCCAAACTAACATGTCCCATTCTCCTGTAATGCGCGTACTACCTCTTCCATGGCGGCACTACGTGAACCCTTCACTAAAATCGTCATGACCTGATGTTCTGCAATCAATGCTTTAAGATGCGCGGCCAGCGCACTTTTATCCGCAAAATGTTCGCCAACGCCACTGGCGTCGCTAATTGCCTGACTCAGTTTTCCCGTACTCAGTACACGGTCGATGCCTGCGGCTTTCGCAGCAACCCCCACCTGTACATGGCATGCTTCGCTTTCTGCGCCAAGCTCTGCCATATCGCCAACGACCAGTACGCGATAGCCCGGCATTTCAGACAGCACCTGCACCGCTGCGGTCATCGAACCGACGTTCGCGTTATAGGAGTCGTCCAGCAGCAGCTGATTTTCCGCAAGTTGAATCGGGAACAGACGCCCCGGTACCGCTTGCAGATCCTTCAAACCCGCTTTGATCGCCTCGTGCGTCGCGCCTACCGCCATAGAGAGCGCCGCCGCCGCAAGGGCGTTAGCGATATTATGGCGACCCGGTAACGGCAGCAGGACATCAATGCTTCCGGTCGGCGTTTGCAGAGAAAATTCCGTGCCATGCGAGGTCACATGAACGTTGGTCGCCGAAAAGTCGCTATTGGCTGCATTCGGGGAGAAACGCCAGACTTTGCGATCGCCGATGATGCTTTGCCAGTTCAGCCAGTCGTTGTTGTCGGCATTCATAATGGCGATACCGTTCGCTGACAGACCGGTAAAAATCTCACCTTTTGCCTTCGCAACGCCCGCCAGAGAGCCGAAGCCTTCCAGGTGCGCGGCGGCCAGGTTGTTCACCAGCGCCGCTTCCGGACGCGTCAGGCCGACGGTCCAGGCGATTTCGCCCTGATGGTTGGCACCGAGCTCAATCACGGCATAGTCGTAATCGTTGTTTAAGCGCAGCAGCGTCATCGGTACACCGATGTCGTTATTCAGGTTGCCCGCGGTATATAGGGTGTTACCACACTGGCTCAGAATGGCAGCCGTCATCTCTTTGACGGACGTTTTACCGGATGAGCCGGTCAGCGCGACAACGCGCGCCGGAACCTGGGCGCGAACCCACGCAGCCAGTTCACCAAACGCCAGACGCGTATCGTTAACAATCAGCTGCGGCAGGTTGGTGTCCAACGGGCGGCTGACCAACAGCGCACCGGCCCCGCTCTCTTGCGCTTTGTCTGCAAAATCATGGGCATCAAAGCGTTCGCCTTTCAGTGCCACAAACAGGCAGCCCGGCGTCACTTTACGCGTATCGGTTGTTACGGCATCAAGGGTCAGATCGGCCCCTTTCAATTCGCCACGGAGGATCTCCGCCAGTTGGCTGAGCGTTACGCTAATCATGCGATAACCCCCAGCAGACGCGCTGCCGTGACGCGGTCAGAATAATCGAGGCGCTGTGAACCAACGATCTGGTAGTCTTCATGACCTTTACCGGCCACCAGCACCACATCATTTTCTTTCGCCTGCATAATGGCGTTTGTCACCGCTTCTGCGCGACCTTCCATCACCTTCGCCTGTCCGGCATCCAGCATCCCCGCCAGAATGTCGTTAATAATGGCGCGCGGCTCTTCGGTACGCGGGTTGTCATCGGTCACCACAACAACATCGGCAAACTGCTCGGCAATTGCGCCCATCAACGGACGTTTGCCTTTATCGCGATCGCCGCCGCAGCCAAAGACGCACCACAGTTTGCCAGTACAGTGCAAACGTGCCGCCTGTAGCGCTTTTTCCAGCGCATCTGGCGTATGGGCGTAATCAACAACCACGGTGGTTTTACCCGGCGCGCTGAACACTTCCATACGCCCGCAAACCGGCTGCAATTGTGTCGCCGTTTTCAGTAAATCAGCTAACGGATAGCCAAGTGCCAGCAGCGTTGCCAGCGCCAGCAGCAGATTGCTGACGTTAAACGCCCCCATCAGGCGGCTTTCAATTTCGCCGTCGCCCCATGAGGAGGTAAAACGAATCGTTGCCCCGCTGTCGTGATACTTCACGTCAACCGCTTTTAACCAACGACCGTGACAGTTCGGGTTGATGTGGTCTTCCATCGAAACGGCAACCGCATCCGGGAGTTTCGCCAACCAGCGACGACCGACTTCATCATCCGCATTGACGATGGCCTGACCGCAATGGTGCGTGGAATACAGCAGCCATTTCGCGGCTTCGTAATGTTCCATGTCGCCGTGGTAGTCGAGATGGTCACGGCTTAAGTTAGTAAATACTGATGCGGCAAACTTCAGCGCCGCCACGCGATGCTGAACCAGACCGTGTGAAGAGACTTCCATCGCGCCAACCGTTGCGCCCTGCGCAACCAGCCCCGCCAGCACATGCTGGACATCAACGGCTGAACCGGTGGTATTTTCCGTCGGGATCACTTTGCCCAGCAGGCCATTGCCTACTGTTCCCATCACCGCGCTGGTTTCGCCAAGCAGTTGGCTCCACTGCGCCAGCAATTGGGTGGTGGTGGTTTTACCGTTGGTCCCGGTCACGCCGACCAGACGCATTTTCTCAGAAGGCTCGTGGTAAAAACGGCCTGCCAGTGCAGATAAACGTTCGTTAAGCTGACTAAGATAGATGACCGGAACGCCGTGCATTTCACGGATTTCACCATCAGTAGCTTCATCTTTCGCTTCTGCAATAATGGCAGCCACACCTTGCGCTATCGCCTGCGGGATATACCGACGCCCGTCCGCCTGATGACCTAATACTGCGACAAAGAGATCGCCCGATGCAGCCACACGGCTGTCAAGCGTCATCTCCCGCAGTGCTCGCTCCGGTGCACCCGGCACCCATGGAGCAAGAAGGTCGCGCAAATTACGATCTGCCACCTGTTGCCTCGCCTTGATTATTCACAAATTCATTTTTATCGCCCGTTGTCAGCGCATCCGGCTCGATGTTCATGGTACGCAATACGCCGCCCATGATGGCACCAAAGACCGGCGCGGAAACGGCGCCACCGTAGTATTTACCCGCCTGCGGATCGTTGATAACAACAACCAGCGCGAAGCGCGGCTGACTCGCAGGCGCAACACCTGCGGTATAAGCAATGTATTTGTTGATGTAGCGGCCATCTGGCCCTACTTTTTTCGCCGTACCGGTTTTAATGGCGATGCGATAGCCTTTAATCGCCGCCTTCACGCCGCCGCCACCGGGCAGCGCCACGCTTTCCATCATGTGCACCACGGTGCGTACGGTCGCTTCCGGGAAGATACGCTCGCCCGGAACTGGAGGGTCAACTTTGGTAATCGACAGTGGACGATAAACGCCGTAACTGCCGATCGTTGCATAGACTCGCGCTAACTGTAACGGCGTTACCATTAGCCCGTAGCCGAAAGAGAAGGTGGCCCTCTCTATGTCAGACCACCGTTGTTTTTGAGGATATAAGCCACTGCGTTCTCCGACCAACCCCAAATTGGTCGCTTTTCCCAGCCCAAAACGTGAGTAAGTATCTACTAACGCTGAGGACGGCATCGCTAACGCCAGCTTGGAAACACCGACGTTACTCGACTTCTGCAAAACCCCGGTGAGGGTTAATTCGCTATAACGTGCCACGTCTTTGATTTCGTGACCATTAATTCGGTAAGGGATAGTGTTGAGGACCGTATTTTCGCGTACCACACCGCGCTGCAGCGCGGTCATCACCACCATCGGTTTAACGGTAGAACCTGGTTCAAACACGTCGGTAATGGTGCGGTTACGCATCGCGTCTTTTGGCGTACCAGTGAGATTGTTCGGGTTGTAGGACGGACTGTTGGCCATTGCCAGCACTTCACCAGTGTTCACATCCACCAGTACCGCACTGCCTGACTCCGCCTTGTTGAACGCCACGGCGTTATTCAGTTCACGGTAAACCAGTGCCTGTAAACGCTCATCAATGCTCAACGCGAGGTTATGCGCCGCCTGGCTGTCGGTAGAGGAGATATCTTCAATGACGCGGCCATACCGGTCTTTACGTACAATACGCTCGCCCGGTTGTCCGGTGAGCCACTTGTCGAAGCTCTTCTCAACGCCTTCAATGCCCTGGCTGTCGACGTTCGTAAATCCGATGAGGTGAGCAGTCACTTCCCCGGAAGGGTAGTAACGGCGGGATTCTTCGCGCAGATGGATACCTGGCAGCTTCAGTTTTTTGATGTAATCAGCCATGTCAGGGTTTACCTGACGCGCCAGATAGATAAAGCGCCCTTTCGGGTTGGCGTTAATGCGGGAAGCCAGTTGATCGAGCGGGAGATTCAGCGCGGTTGACAGCGCTCTCCAGCGTTCGCCAACGCTCACTCCGCCGGCATCATGTACTTCTTTCGGGTCGGCCCATATAGCTTTAACCGGAACACTCACCGCCAGCGGACGACCAGAGCGGTCGGTAATCATTCCGCGCGATGTAGACACTTCCTGGACGCGTAGAGAGCGCATATCACCCTGACGCACCAGCATGTCCGGCGCGATGATTTGCAGCCAGGCAACGCGACCCAGCAGAAAACCCAGTGCCAGCAAAATACAGCCGCACAGTAACGCAAAACGCCAACTGATAAAGTTGGCTTGTTCTTCCTGGCGTTTTGGTTTGTGCGTTTTTGCCGCTGCTTTCATGCGTCGCGTTTATCCTTATTTTTGTACTACGATATTTTCTTGTGAGGGATCGACATGCTGCATTTGCAGCTTTTCCGTTGCGATCCGTTCAACACGGCTATGGTCGCCGAGCGCGTTCTCCTCAAGGATCAAGTTACGCCATTCGATATCCAGCGCATCTCGCTCCAGGACCAGCTGCTCACGCTGCGCAGTCAGTAACCGCGTATGGTGCGCTGTTGTCACGACGGTAACCGCCGTCAAAATAATGCAAATGAACAGGCAGAGTGGCAGCTTCCCAAACCGCAAAAGATCGTCACCGATCACGCCAGGCAATGCATGGCGCTCGTTGCTTCCTATCGATCCTTTAACTTTGCTGAGGGCTTCTGTCACTCTGCTGATCATGCGTTCGTCCTCTCTGCAATACGCAGAACTGAACTACGGGCACGAGGATTCTCAGCGACCTCTTCTTCACCCGGCATCATCTTGCCTAGTGCTCTTAACTCACGGCCGCCCAGTTTTTTGATCTGCGCTTCGGTCATCGGTATTCCAGCCGGTACCTGAGGGCCACGGCTTTGTTCACGCATAAAGCGTTTCACAATGCGGTCTTCAAGCGAATGGAAACTGATGATCGAAAGGCGACCACCTGGAGCCAGCACGCTGAGCGAGCTTTTTAGCGCCTGCTCTATCTCCTCCAGTTCACTGTTCACCCAAATGCGCACCGCCTGGAAGGTACGGGTCGCGGGATGTTTGAATTTGTCCTTCACCGGCATTGCCGCCGCAATAACTTCCGCCAGTTCTTTGGTGCGGGTCATCGGTTCGATGCGGTTACGCTCCACGATGGCGCGCGCAATGCGTTTGCCGAAGCGCTCTTCGCCAAAGGTTTTAATCACCCAGGCAATGTCTGCTTCATCGGCGGTTTGCAGCCATTCGGCCGCTGACTGACCGCGTGTTGGGTCCATACGCATATCTAACGGACCGTCACGCATAAACGAAAAACCGCGCTCTGCGTCATCGAGCTGCGGTGAAGAAACGCCCAGATCGAGAAGAATCCCGTCGATCTTACCGGTCAGTCCACGCTCAGCGACATAGTCAGCCAGCGCAGAGAAAGGTCCATGTACGATGGAGAAGCGAGGATCGGTAATCGTTTTAGCAACGGCAATAGCCTGCGGATCGCGATCGATTGCCAGTAAACGCCCCTCTTCGCCAAGCTGGGAGAGGATCAGACGTGAGTGACCACCGCGACCAAATGTCCCGTCAATGTAGATGCCGTCTGGACGAATACTCAGGCCGTTTACGGCTTCATCCAGCAACACCGTTGTATGTTTATAATTTTCCGTCATTTTATAGAGACAAATCCTGCAATCGTTCCGACAACGCGCCAGTAACAGACTGCTCAGCGTCGATATCTTCCTTGACCTGTTGATACCAGGTCGTTTCATCCCACAGCTCAAACTTATTGAACTGCCCAACCAGCATCACTTCTTTCGTTAGCCCTGCGTGTTGCCGCAGAATGGGCGCTATCAGTAATCGACCAGCGTTATCCATCTGACATTCGCTGGCATGACCCAACAATAAGCGCTGTACGCGACGCTCAACTGGATTCATGCTCGACAGACGCGATAGCTTCTGCTCGATTATTTCCCATTCAGGCAGGGGGTACAGCAGCAGGCACGGGTGATGGATGTCAATGGTGCAAACCATTTGACCGGTAGCGCTCTCAAGCAGTTGATCCCGATAACGGGTAGGCACGGATAAGCGCCCTTTACTGTCGAGATTAACTAACGTTGCTCCCCGGAACATGCCAGTCTCACCCCCGATTACCACTTTATCCCACAAATTCCCACTTAAAGGAGTTTACGGAGCGGAGGAAAACCTTGTCAAGCAAGTCGCGGCGCTTAGCGGAGCAAAAAACCCATTGTTTACGGCTAATATCAGCGTTGAACAAAATCCGTACAGCAAACGAAGCAAATTAACGTCATGAATATTTGTAAGAAAAAAATCCAACAACTCATCATTGTTTAAAACAACTGAATATCATCAGAAGAAAATATAAAGTGTCAGTTTGCGACGCGAGCGGCATTTTAGGACAATATGCAGCGAGTTAACAGTACCAGTTAATCGGTCTGTACGCCGCGCAGGACCAAGGTAAGCACCAGATGGCCGCAATACGAGAGCAAAGTGTTTGTTAATTCGGCAAATCCACACATGCATGTAACAAAATAATACAACCGTAACGCGTCGTTACGTATCAATAACCCAAAAATGGATAGTTGCATTTTTAATTCGGGGTATTTCAAGAATACATTTCAGATAATTCTAAAGAATATTCTTAAATATAATGCGGTTATTTCTGAGAATAGAAAAACTGAAGACGTCAGAGGCTTATCCCGCCGACGTCATCAATTGAGGGAACTTAGTTACGGCTGAGAATACCGCGACGGTACAGATTACGCCGTATACGCGTTAAACCTGGTTTTGGTTTACGCGGTTCGTCCAGACTTGCCAGTACAATCTCCAGCACGCGTTCCGCGACATCACGATGGCGCTGTGCCACTGCCAGAACAGGGCACTGCAGGAAGTCGAGCAGTTCGTGATCGCCAAAAGTCGCAATCGCTAGATCAGACGGCAACTGACCATCACGACGCAGGGTCACATCCATCACCCCCTGCAACAGGGCAAAGGACGTGGTAAACAGCGCCTGAGGCATTGGGTGCGTTTCCAGCCATTTATCAAACAGCTGCGCGGCCGCTTCCCGCTCATAGCTGTTGGCGTACAGGAAATGGACTTCACGCGGATCGTCCTTCCACGCGGTACGAAAACCCTGTTCGCGCAGGAAACTGACGGATAATTCAGGAAGCGCGCCCAGATAGAGCACGGTTTCAGCAGGGAATTTACGCAGTTCCTCCGCCAACATTTCCGCATCATCCTGATCTGCACCCACTACGCTGGTAAAATGTTCGCGATCCAGTGCACGATCCAGCGCCACAATCGGGAATGAACTGTTTGCCCAGCGTTGGTAGAACGGATGTTCAGGCGGCAAGGAAGTCGACACAATAATGGCATCGACCTGGCGCTGTAAAAGATGCTCAATACAGCGCATTTCGTTATCTGGCTGATCTTCAGAGCAGGCAATCAACAGCTGATACCCACGTTGACGCGCCTGGCGCTCCAGATAGTTTGCGATCCGGGTATAGCTCGTGTTCTCAAGATCCGGGATCACCAGCCCGATAGAACGTGTGCGTCCAGCACGCAGCCCGGCCGCCACGGCATTCGGGTGGTAATTATGCTCGCGCACCACCGCCATGACTTTTTCAACCGTTTTGTCGCTTACGCGATATTGCTTTGCTTTGCCATTAATAACGTAGCTTGCAGTCGTTCGCGAAACGCCGGCCAACCGAGCGATTTCATCCAGTTTCACAATTGCCCCTTGCGTAAAATGTACAAACCATAACCTTTGTGATGGCATGGGTTAAATTTATTAACATCTAAGCGCAGAATAATGACTCCGGCAACCGCTTTTGTCTCTGGTTACCGCTGATTTCGCAAAAAAAAGCCCAACCTGAGTCGTTGGGCTTGCGAATTAAGAACCCGATCATGATTAACGCATGATTTTATCGCCGCGGGAAAGCCCCACCACGCCGGAGCGAGCAACTTCCACAATTTTAGCGACTTCACGCAGCGTTGCCAGAAACGCATCCAACTTATCGCTGGTGCCCGCCAGTTGTACGGTGTAGATAGACGGCGTGACATCGATGATTTGCCCGCGGAAAATTTCCGTGTTGCGTTTCACTTCTTCCCGGCCATAACCGCTGGCCTGGATTTTCACCAGCATGATTTCTCGTTCAACGTGAGCGCCCTGCCCCAGCTCGCTAACGCGCAGAACATCCACCAGTTTGTGGAGCTGCTTTTCGATCTGCTCAAGGACTTTCTCATCCCCTACCGTCTGAATCGTCATCCGCGATAAGGTCGGATCGTCGGTCGGCGCGACGGTCAGGCTTTCAATGTTGTAACCACGCTGGGCGAAGAGGCCAATAACACGCGATAATGCACCTGACTCGTTTTCAAGCAATACTGATAATATCCGGCGCATAATCAGGTCCTCTCCGTTTTGCTTAACCACATTTCATCCATCCCACCCCCACGAATCTGCATCGGGTAGACATGTTCACTACCGTCGACGGTGACATCGACAAACACCAGACGATGGTTACGCACATGTTCCAGCGCTTCGCCCAACTTGCTCTCAAGTTCTTCAGGCCGATTAATCTGGATACCGATATGTCCATAAGCCTCAGCAAGGCGCACGAAATCGGGCAGCGACTGCATGTAAGACTGTGAGTGACGCCCGGAGTAGATCATGTCCTGCCACTGTTTGACCATGCCGAGATAACGGTTGTTAAGGTTGAGTACCAGCACCGGCAGTTCATATTGCAGCGCCGTCGACAGCTCCTGGATATTCATCTGAATGCTGCCATCCCCGGTGACGCACACTACCGTTTCATCCGGCAAAGCCATTTTCACCCCTAACGCCGCAGGTAAACCGAATCCCATAGTCCCGAGGCCGCCTGAGTTAATCCAGCGACGCGGTTTATCGAACGGATAGTAAAGTGCGGCAAACATCTGGTGTTGGCCAACGTCAGAGGTCACATACGCCTCCCCTTTCGTCAGACGCCAGATGGTTTCAATCACCGCCTGCGGTTTAATACTTTCGCTTTGCGTGTCGTATTTCAGACACTGACGGGCACGCCAGTGCTCAATCTGTTGCCACCAGTCACGGTTATCGTCCAGCGGCTGCTGCGATTTCTCCTGCTCCAGCAGCTCAAGCATCTGATCCAGCACCAGCCGGGCATCGCCGACGATCGGAATATCCGCCGTGACGGTTTTTGAAATAGAGGTCGGATCGATGTCGATATGCAGTACGGTCGCATTCGGGCAATATTTTGCCAGGTTATTGGTCGTTCGATCGTCAAAGCGAACGCCAACGGCAAAGATCACATCGGAATGATGCATGGTCATATTCGCTTCGTAGGTACCATGCATACCCAACATGCCCAGCGCCTGACGATGCGTCGCAGGAAACGCACCTAACCCCATTAGCGAGGAGACAACCGGCAGATTAAGTGCTTCAGCAATCTGAGCTAACTGCTCGTGGCAAGCGGCATTGACCGCGCCACCGCCCACATAGACAACCGGTTTTTTCGCTGCGACCAGCGTCTGCAGCGCACGTTTTATCTGCCCTTTGTGCCCTGTCGTCGTCGGATTATACGAACGCATACTCACCGATTCCGGCCAGCTGTAAGGCAGTTTTTTCGCCGGATTCAGAATATCCTTCGGCAAATCCACCACCACTGGCCCCGGACGACCGCTTGCTGCCAGCCAGAAGGCTTTTTTCAGCACCTGCGGGATATCTTCCGTTTGTTTGACCAGGAAGCTATGCTTCACCACCGGGCGGGATATACCTACCATGTCGCACTCCTGGAAGGCATCGTAGCCAATCAGCGACGTTGCGACCTGTCCGGAGAGGATCACCAGCGGAATGGAATCCATGTAAGCCGTTGCGATCCCGGTAATCGCGTTGGTCGCCCCCGGCCCTGAGGTGACCAATACGACCCCCACTTCTCCCGTGGCACGCGCAAGGCCATCAGCCATATGTACCGCCGCTTGTTCATGGCGGACCAGCACATGATCAATACCGCCGACCGTATGCAGGGCATCATAAATATCGAGGACGGCCCCCCCGGGATAACCGAATACCTGCTTCACACCCTGATCGATGAGCGATCGGACGACCATCTCGGCTCCAGACAACATCTCCATGGCTTGCCTCACTCTTATAATGAATTGCGGTTTAACAACACATTAACCGCTGACGATGACGCATGGCAATTGACTCCGAAGGGGTGGCACTGGAGTAAATAAGAATAAAAAGGAGGAAAGACGCGAATAAACGGAGAATTAAACCAGCATAAGCAATCAGTATGATAAATAATCGCTTAAAAATGGGGACTTACAGCGATTACTCTATTTTTTGACACTTTTGGACAGACGTAAAAAATAGAGTTCAGCATAAAATTTCAGTTATAAAGTTAAAAGCAGAATAAACAGGATGCACCGTCCGGTTTACTCTGCTAAATGCTACTGCTTACAAACGGAGACTAACAACTCTTCCATCCATTGATGTCCTTTATCCCGGCCTGCGGCTTCATGCCATGAAAGATAGCATGTGCGGCTGTTCAATTTTAACGGTAAAGGCAAGATCTGTAGTTCTAAAGAATCGGCAAATTCTTCTACTAACCAACGCGGCGCAATAGAGACCAAATGCGTTTGCGACACAATATTTAGAACACTAATTAATGCCATGCCCTGATAAGCCACGCAGGATTGTTTATCCGGTGTGTCATACCACGGTTGGCTGAATGATGCGAAGCGATCAAGTGACACCACCGCATGCTGTTCATTATAGACATTGCTTTCCAGTAAAGGACCACTAATGCGCGGATGCTTTTTACTTGCCACTAACACCATTTCGTCATTGAATAACGGAATACTGGTAAATTCAGGACGTCGGAACTCTTCATAACTAATAACGAATTCAGTTTCCTGGTAACGTAATTGATGCTCTGTATTTTGATTGAGTGAAGATTTAAATACGACATGAATGTTTGGTGCAACTTGCTCAACTCTATTATAAATCAACGAGGTCAGAATATTATCCAATGGGCTGCATACGCAAAGATTGAATACGCGCTCGCTGCTGGCTGGCTCAAAACCCGATCCAGGCAGTTCATTCTGCACTAATTGCAATGCCTGGCGAACAGAACCAAATAGCTGGAAGGCTCTTGCTGTCGGCTGGATACCGCGTCCATAACGAACAAAAAGCTCATCATTAAACATAATTTTCAGGCGCGCGACCGCATTACTGACAGCAGGTTGCGACATCCCCAAAGTATGCGCGGCACGGGTAATGTTTTGTTCTTGCATCACCGCATCAAAAACGGTTAATAAATTAAGATCAACCATGCGAAGCTGTGGTTTCCCAATATCTATAATATTTGTTTTATCTGTTATTTTTACTTCTGGCATATTTAACTCCACTGTCACTCTAAACTCCCTTTTCCCAGACGGAGTGAAGAAATAATCTCCGTTAATATGATTTACCATACATATAAGATGAGAAAAAGAAAAAACATTAAAATTAGGAAAACATAAAGGCACAAACCTAAATGAACAAAAGACCAATGCGATCGCAGTGTGGCAGTGTCACTGCACGGTGATTCATATGTTTAAATTTCAAAAACAATATAACCATAAGCATGGCGAATATACAATCATACGTATCGTGAATGTGTATTTAAGTTTTAATTAAATGTTTATATTATTAATACATTAAAAGTTAACATTAATTTATCAATTTTGTGGTGTCACACTACCCATAGCCATTCATAATTACTATAAAGACAGATAAATCATTAAGATATGAAATCCCAAGAGCGACTTTTCCTTCAGTTCGCCGTTACAATAAATGCAAATAACTATGCTCAAATATGTCAAACCATGAAAATTATGTACAACCATCAACTGATTAATTTTATGTACCCCGAAAAATTCAGCACAATTCGCTTAAGTTTTGCAGAAACTTCCCCCCTCTAACGAGGCATTTGCTGGGGTGAGGGTTGACATCAGTCTTCATATCCAGTACCACTAAAAGCATATCGCATTCGCCTGGAGCTTAATTGATGACTTACATTGCTCGTTTCAACGGTCTACTACTACTAAACGCATCTTCGTTGCGCGGTAGACTGGTGGACGACATTCAGCATTAAGTCAGCTCCAGTTAAGACAAAAAACCCGCGCCGTTGCGCGGGTTTTTTTATGCTCGAAGCAAGGCGCCCTAAGAAACCAAGGACCTAAACCATGAGCCAGCAAGTCATTATTTTCGATACCACCTTACGCGATGGTGAACAGGCGTTACAGGCAAGCCTGAGTGTGAAAGAAAAACTGCAGATTGCGCTGGCCCTTGAGCGTATGGGCGTTGACGTGATGGAAGTGGGTTTCCCCGTTTCTTCACCGGGCGACTTTGAGTCAGTTCAGACTATCGCTCGTCAGGTTAAAAACAGCCGCGTTTGTGCCTTAGCTCGCTGCGTAGAAAAAGATATCGACGTTGCCGCAGAATCTCTGAAAGTCGCTGAGGCTTTCCGTATTCATACGTTTATCGCCACCTCGCCGATGCACATCGCGACGAAATTACGCAGTACGCTGGATGAGGTCATTGAGCGCGCGGTCTACATGGTTAAGCGTGCGCGTAATTATACCGATGACGTGGAGTTCTCCTGCGAAGATGCAGGCCGTACCCCTATCGCCGATTTGGCTCGCGTGGTTGAAGCTGCCATTAACGCGGGAGCCAAAACCATTAACATCCCCGATACCGTCGGTTACACCATGCCTTTCGAATTTGGGGCAATCATTTCTGGCCTGTATGAACGCGTACCAAATATCGATAAAGCCATCATCTCCGTACACACCCATGATGATTTAGGTTTGGGCGTAGGCAACGCACTGGCAGCCGTTCACGCCGGAGCGCGTCAGGTGGAAGGCGCGATGAACGGTATCGGCGAACGCGCCGGTAACTGCTCACTGGAAGAAGTGATCATGGCGATCAAAGTGCGTAAAGATATCCTGAATGTACAGACCCGCATCAATCACCAGGAGATCTGGCGCACCAGTCAATTAGTCAGCCAAATCTGCAACATGCCTATTCCTGCTAACAAAGCCATTGTCGGTAGCGGCGCCTTTGCCCACTCTTCCGGCATCCATCAGGACGGTGTACTGAAAAATCGTGAAAACTACGAAATCATGACGCCTGAATCCATCGGCCTGAACCAGGTACAGCTGAACCTGACCTCCCGTTCCGGACGTGCCGCGGTGAAACACCGTATGGACGAGATGGGATATAAAGAAAATGAATACAGCCTGGACAACCTGTACGACGCATTCCTGAAACTGGCGGACAAAAAAGGTCAGGTATTTGATTACGACCTGGAAGCGCTGGCCTTCATTAATAAACAGCAGGAAGAACCGGAGCATTTCCGTCTGGATTACTTCAGCGTGCAGTCCGGCTCAAACGACATCGCCACCGCCTCCGTCAAGCTGGGCTGTGGTGAAGAAGTCAAAGCCGAAGCGGCGAACGGTAACGGTCCGGTCGATGCCATTTATCAGGCAATCAACCGTGTAACTGAGTACAACGTCGAACTGGTGAAATACAGCCTGACCGCCAAAGGGCACGGTAAAGATGCGCTGGGTCAGGTGGATATCGTTGCCAACTATAATGGTCGTCGTTTCCACGGCGTCGGTCTGGCGACAGATATCGTCGAATCTTCCGCTAAAGCAATGGTTCATGTGCTGAACAACATCTGGCGCGCCGAAGAAGTCGAAAAAGAATTGCAACGCAAAGCTCAGAACAACGAGAACAACAAGGAAACCGTGTGATGTCGAAGAATTATCATATTGCTGTTTTGCCGGGTGACGGTATTGGCCCGGAAGTGATGGCGCAAGCCCTGAAGGTACTGGACGCAATCCGTAACCGCTTTAACATGCGCATTACCACCAGCCACTACGACGTGGGTGGTGCCGCTATCGATAACCACGGTCAGCCGCTGCCGCCTGCAACGGTTGAAGGCTGTGAACAAGCTGACGCCATTCTGTTTGGCTCCGTTGGCGGCCCGAAATGGGAAAACCTGCCGCCAAACCAGCAGCCAGAGCGTGGCGCACTGCTGCCATTGCGTAAGCACTTCAAATTATTCAGCAATCTGCGCCCGGCTAAACTCTATCAGGGTCTGGAAGCGTTTTGCCCTCTGCGCGCAGATATTGCCGCGAACGGTTTTGACATCCTGTGCGTACGCGAACTGACTGGCGGAATTTACTTCGGTCAACCAAAAGGCCGCGAAGGCAGCGGACAACATGAAAAAGCCTTTGATACCGAGGTTTATCACCGTTTCGAGATCGAACGTATTGCGCGTATCGCGTTTGAATCCGCCCGTAAACGTCGCCGTAAAGTCACGTCGATTGATAAAGCTAACGTACTGCAAACATCGATTCTGTGGCGCGAAATCGTCAATGAAATTGCTAATGAATACCCAGACGTTGAACTGGCGCATATGTACATCGACAACGCGACGATGCAATTGATCAAAGATCCTTCCCAGTTCGACGTGTTGCTGTGCTCTAACCTGTTTGGCGACATTCTGTCTGACGAGTGCGCCATGATCACCGGTTCTATGGGCATGTTACCGTCCGCCAGCCTGAATGATCAGGGCTTCGGTTTGTACGAGCCTGCTGGCGGATCCGCCCCGGACATCGCCGGGAAAAACATTGCCAACCCTATCGCCCAGATCCTGTCGCTGGCGCTGCTGCTGCGCTATAGCCTGGATGCCAATGATGCGGCAACCGCAATTGAGAGCGCCATCAACCGCGCATTAGAAGAAGGCATTCGCACCGGTGACTTAGCCCGTGGCGCTGCCGCAGTCGGTACCGATGAAATGGGCGACATCATTGCCCGTTACGTCGCAGAAGGGGTGTAATCATGGCCAAAACGTTATACGAAAAATTGTTTGATGCGCACGTCGTCTTTGAAGCGCAAAACGAAACCCCGCTGTTGTACATCGACAGACATCTGGTGCATGAAGTGACCTCTCCGCAAGCGTTTGATGGCCTGCGCGCGCATGGCCGTCAGGTACGCCAGCCGGGTAAAACCTTTGCCACCATGGATCACAACGTCTCTACCCAGACCAAAGACATCAACGCGTCGGGTGAGATGGCACGCATCCAGATGCAGGAGCTGATTAAGAACTGTAACGAATTTGGTGTCGAGCTGTATGACCTGAACCATCCGTATCAGGGTATCGTTCACGTGATGGGGCCAGAACAAGGCGTGACGTTGCCGGGTATGACCATCGTCTGCGGCGATTCCCACACCGCTACACACGGCGCGTTCGGCGCGCTGGCGTTTGGCATTGGCACCTCTGAAGTTGAACACGTTTTGGCGACGCAGACCCTGAAACAGGGGCGCGCCAAAACCATGAAGATTGAAGTCAACGGTAAAGCAGCCCCTGGCATTACCGCCAAAGATATTGTGCTGGCGATTATCGGTAAAACCGGTAGTGCAGGCGGTACCGGACACGTAGTTGAGTTTTGTGGCGAAGCCATCCGCGCGCTGAGCATGGAAGGCCGCATGACCCTGTGCAATATGGCCATTGAAATGGGTGCCAAAGCGGGCCTAGTCGCACCGGATGAAACCACCTTTAACTATGTGCAAGGGCGTTTACACGCACCGAAGGGCGAAGATTTTACCCACGCGGTTGAGTACTGGAAAACGCTGAAAACCGACGACAACGCCACCTTTGATACCGTCGTCACCCTGCAGGCAGAAGAGATCGCGCCACAGGTCACCTGGGGAACGAATCCGGGTCAGGTCATCTCGGTGAACGATAATATTCCCGACCCGGCGTCATTTGCCGATCCGGTAGAACGCGCATCGGCTGAGAAAGCGTTGGCTTACATGGGGCTGAAGCCAGGTATTCCGTTAACGGAAGTGGCTATCGATAAAGTGTTCATCGGTTCCTGCACCAACTCGCGTATTGAAGATTTACGCGCTGCGGCAGAAATCGCCAAAGGACGTAAAGTTGCGCCAGGCGTACAGGCACTGGTGGTGCCGGGCTCTGGTCCGGTGAAAGCGCAGGCGGAAGCAGAAGGTCTGGACAAGATCTTTATCGAAGCAGGATTCGAATGGCGTTTACCAGGCTGTTCCATGTGTCTGGCCATGAACAATGACCGCCTGAATCCGGGCGAGCGCTGCGCCTCCACCAGCAACCGTAATTTTGAAGGCCGTCAGGGCCGCGGTGGCCGCACGCATTTAGTCAGCCCGGCCATGGCCGCCGCTGCCGCCGTTACCGGTCATTTTGCCGACATTCGCAGCATCAAATAAGGAAACTACCATGGCAGAGAAATTTACCCAGCATACCGGCCTGGTTGTCCCACTGGATGCCGCCAACGTTGATACCGACGCAATCATTCCCAAACAGTTTTTGCAGAAGGTTACGCGTACCGGTTTTGGCGCTCATCTGTTCAACGACTGGCGTTTTCTGGACGAAAAAGGGCAACAGCCAAATCCTGAGTTCGTTTTGAACTTCCCGGAATATAAAGGGGCATCAATTCTGCTGGCGCGCGAAAACTTCGGCTGCGGTTCGTCACGCGAACATGCGCCGTGGGCGTTGACCGATTACGGTTTTAAAGTGGTGATTGCCCCAAGCTTTGCCGACATCTTCTACGGCAACAGTTTCAATAACCAACTGCTGCCGGTGACTCTGAGCGACGCGCAAGTAGATGAAATGTTTACCCTGGTGAAAGCCAATCCGGGCATTAAATTTGAAGTGGATCTGGAAGCGCAGGTGGTGAAAGCAGGCGATAAGTCCTACAGCTTTAAAATCGACGACTTCCGCCGCCACTGCATGCTGAACGGTCTGGACAGCATCGGGCTGACGCTGCAGCATGAAGCGGCCATCACCGAGTACGAAGACAAGCAGCCAGCGTTTATGCAGTAATCTCTCCCGCTGGTCACCGCACGGTGGCCAGCCTCTACTCTTCGCCTACAGCGTATCGCCGTAATAGATTTGGTAGCCAAGATTAACGCTGCCCGGCGCATCTTTCCCGTTCAAACGCTTAATCAGAATGTCCGCCGCCGTTTTGCCAATCTCATAGCGTGGTGTAATCACGCTGGCGATTTTTTGCAGCCGCGCGCGGCCAATTTCCAGCCCGTGGAAACCGGCAATCGCTATTTTTCCCGGCACATCGTACTGCTGTGCCTGACACTCCAGCAGCACGCCAACCGCCAGGTCATCGTTGGTACAGAAAATAGCGTCAATATCCGGCTTTTCCGCCATCGCCTGCTGAAACATCTTGCGGCCCAGCGCCACCGACGAAATCGTTTTTGGCGCAAGGTGGTACGCTTCCAGCCCCTGCGCTGCCAGCGCTTTCCCGGTACCGCGAAAACGGCTAAGGTCGCGGGGGTCGTCCATCGAGCCAAAGAAAGCAATGCTGCGTTTGCCGCTGTCGATAAAAGCCTGCGTCATTTCAAACGCGGCTTTTTCGTTATCAAACCCAACCTGAATATCAAGATACTGGCCGCTAATATCCATCAGTTCCGCCACCGGTACGCCGCTGGCGCGCACGTACTGGATCATCCGCTCGGTATGCAGCTTTCCCGTGAGGATCAGGCCGTCGATATTGTAAGAGAGCAGATTCAGCACCTCGCGTTCTTCACGCTCGGCGTCATATTCGTAGTTGGCGATCAACGTCTGGTACTGGCAAGCCGAGGTGACGGATTCAATTCCCGCCAGCACGTCGGCAAAAATCTGGTTACGAAAAGAAGGGATCAACACGCCGATGGTTTTACTGCGCGCATTGAGCAATATTTCCGGCGCGCGGTTAGGAATGTAGTTGTTCTCTTCCATCACTTTCGAAATCAATTCACGGCTGCGTTGCGACACCTGATTCGGGTCACGCAGATAACGGCTGACCGTCATCTTATTCAGACCGGCCAGATTAGCGATATCCTGTAATGTCATCCGATTGTTTTTCATGAGGTTCTCTACGACCAACATCCCATTATGCTCGCAGAGAACCTTATCACAGCCGGTTAGCGACTGCACTCCTCGCTCAACCTTAACGCGTTACCACCTCAGCCGACGGCGACGTGGTTTCATTTTGCGCACGAACGCAGTACATCAGCACCACCGATGACAGCAGAGCAATCGCCATGAAGGTGTAGGAGACGCCCGGCCCGCCGGTCACGCCGTTGAGGTAACCCACCAGCCACGCGCCGAGGAATGCCCCTAACGCGCCAAAACTGTTGATCATTCCCATCGACACGCCGGAGACGTTGCGCGGCAGCAGTTCGGGGATCAGCGCAAAGAACGGTCCGTAAGGCGCATACATACAGGCGGCGGCCACGACCAGCAGCGCGTAGGAGAGCCAGAAGGACTGGTTGCCCAACAGCCACGAGGCAAAGAACGCGATGGCGGCAATCAGCAGCAGCGGCCAGATAAACAGCTTACGGTTCTGGTATTTATCGGATAGCCAGGAAACCGTCAGCATCAGGCAGATCGCCGCCAGATACGGCACTGCCGCCAGCCAGCCCACCGCCACAATATCCATCTGCGCCGCGTTTTTCAGAATCGACGGCATCCACATCATGAAGCCATACACCCCGATGCTCCACAGCGCATGCACCGCGCAAAGCATAATGACGCTGCGTGAACGCATCGCTTCACCGTAGTTGCGCATCGGTTTGATGTCCCGCTGCTCGCGGTCCATCGCCTGCTGTAACGCCTGCTTCTCCTGCTCGCTCAACCAACCCGCATCCGCCGGTTTATCGCGCACCAGAATCACCCAGCAGAATGCCCAAATGACCGCAGGAATACCTTCAATGATAAACATTTCGCGCCAGCCCCAGGCTTCAATCAGGTAGCCAGAGACAATCGACATCCACAGCACTGTGACCGGGTTACCGAGAATTAAAAAGGTGTTGGCGCGCGAGCGTTCAGTTTTGGTAAACCAGTTGCTGATATAAATCAGCATCGCGGGCATCACCGCCGCTTCGACGATGCCGAGAATAAAGCGGATCGCCATCAGCGTTGGGATATTGCTGACAAAGCCGGTCGCCGCGGCACAAAGCCCCCAGAGGATCAGGCTGTAGAAAATCATTTTGCGCACGCTATGCTTGACGGCGTACATCGCGCCCGGCACCTGGAAGAAGAAGTAGCCCAGGAAGAACAACGCGCCAATTAACGATGCGGTTCCCTGAGTAATCCCTAAATCGTGTTCGATACCAGCGGCAGCGGCAAAGCCGTAATTCGCGCGATCAAGGTAGGCTAAGCTGTAGGTAATAAAAATAATCGGCATTAAATACCACCAGCGGCGCGCCGGCAGTTTTGCGAGCATATTCATACTCACTCCTCGGATTATCATTAAAGGATGAGGTCGCTTCCCGCGGCCTCGTTAGCGATCAAACCGCGGCCAGCATGCCGCCGTCCACAAACAGAAGATGCCCATTCACAAAGTCAGAGGCCGGTGCAGCAAGATAAACCGCCGCGCCGATCAACTCTTCCGGGTTACCCCAGCGAGCGGCGGGCGTGCGCTGGAACAGCCAGGCGGAGAATGCTTCATCGTTGACCAGCGCGGTAGTCATGTCGGTAGCGAAATAGCCGGGAGCAATGCCGTTGACCTGAATATTGTATTCCGCCAGTTCCACGCACATGCCACGGGTTAACATTTTGACCGCGCCTTTTGACGCCGCGTAGGGGGTAATGGTTTTACGTCCTAATTCGCTTTGCATTGAGCAGATATTAATAATCTTCCCGCGGCGGCGTTGCACCATGTAGCGGGAAACCTGCTGCGATACCAGAAAGACCGATTTCTGGTTTACATCAATCACTTTGTCCCATTCAGCCTCCGGGAATTCGGTGAAGGGATAACGACGCTGAATTCCGGCGTTGTTAATTAAAATATCAATGGCCCCAACTTCCTTTTCAATTTGCGCGATGGCGCACGCCACCTCTTCCCCGTTGGTAACATCAAATCCATAGCCAACAGCGCGATAGCCTTCGGCCACCAGTTTGTCCGCCGCCACCTGAGCACGCAGTTGGGTAATGTCGTTAATAACAATCTCAGCACCGTGCGCCGCCAGACCGCTGGCCAGCAGGTTACCAATGCCCTGAGCGGAACCGGTAATCAGCGCGCGTTTACCTGTCAGGTCGAATAGGTTTTTCATAAAAAACTCCTTTTTTGATAACTGTTACGCGTAACTGTATACGCGTAACAGTAGAAAAAAGAAGATCCAGGAAGAGGAAAATGATCGTTATGTGATCAACGTTACATTTACGTGCAAGATAAAAAAAGAGGGATAGGCCTGATAAGCGTAACGCGTTCAGGCCGTAGGGACAGGTTGCCTGATGGCGGCGTAAACGCCTTATCCGGCCTACAAAAACGACAAAAACTAATGCAAAATATCGCCAGTCCGGGCACTGCGACGCCAGGACTGCGCCGGACTAAACGTCCTTCACCCGCCCGGTCATCCACAGCGTAACCACCGCAATCACCGCAATCACCCAATAGACGGCATAGTGACCGTAGCTTTGCGCAACTGCCCCCTGAATCACCCCTGCCAGAATGACTCCCGTTGAAATACTGTTGGTAAATAATGTGGTCGCTGACCCCGCACGTCCGGGCATCAGATCCTGAAACCACAGCATGCCTATCCCGGCGATAATACCGATAAATACCGCGTTAAACAGTTGCAGCACCAGCAGCGCCGTACGGCTGTGAAAGAAGATCAAACCAATATAAAACAGCACGCCTGCCGCTACGGCCGCGATCATCATTCGCCGTTTACCAAAGCGCTTCACGTAATAGCCTGCCAGAATCATCGCCGGAATTTCCAGCCCAGCCGCCGTCCCCATCAGGATCCCGGCCAGCTTGTCCGGCAAGCCCAGTTCAAGACTTATCCACAGTGGCATATCAATGATGTACATGGTGTTGCAGGTCCACATCAGCGTGGAGGCAATAAACAACATACGCACATTTTTGTCCTGCCAACCGCCGGTCTGTTCCAGCGGCACGTCTACAGGCTGCTCCACCCGCGCGACAGACGGCAGTATCAGCGCAATCAGCACCAGGCTAATGGCAAAAATACCTGCGGCAATGGAAAACATCGCCGTAAAGCCGTAATTCAGCGCCAGCATGAATGCCAGTGGCGGTCCTATCACCCAGGCCAACGAAAGCTGCGCACGCATCACCGAGCTAAACATCACCACTTCACGCGCGGAGTTATCAGCATATTCTCGCGCCAGCGCAAACAGCTGCGGCATGGCGGTGTTCGCCAGCGAGGCCAGCAGCACACCGCAGGTGATCAGCGTGAGATAGTGGCGATTAAAGGCAAACAGCAGCGCATTGCCAATTGCCATCAGACAGCAGAACATGATCAACTTACGCCGATCGCCCTGGCTGTCGGATCGTTTCGCCAGGCCAAGGCTGACGACGATCCCGACAATCGCATTGACGGTGTAAAACAGCCCGACCCAAAATGGCTGCGCCCCGACTTCACGGCTCAGGAACAGACTCAGGGTGGGTGCCTGCAATGCCCCCGCCACGCCCATCATAAAAGCGACCAGCATAAATGCCGCGTAAACGCCGTTGAGGCGCCGTCCCATGGTCATAATCCAGAGCATATCTTTCCTTTTAAGCGCAGCTGAAACGAAAAAAGCCAGCAGATAATACCTGCTGGCGGGTGAACGAGGCTGTATCCTGCCATTATATCTGGCATCGACGCTGGGTAAAAAACGCATAATCCAGGCAGAGGGCGCTGGGTATAGAAATCTATTCCCAAGCCTGACAACGCAGAGTATGCGTTTTTTACACGCGTCCCGGAGGGCTGGGGCCATTTTTTCACATAGCTGTGTTGCTCACACCTTATTTGGTTCACCAAATTTCACTGTTCGCGCCTTGCCATGTGAAAAAATAGCCACCAGCGATGCTCAGATATAATGGCAGGATACAGCCTGCACCAATACTCAGTCACACATGATGTCTGCAATTTCCAATTCAGGAGTCAGATATCATCTCCCACTGCATCAGCTCTTCGAGCATCTTTAAGCGCTGCGGTGCGCTCAGGCAAGCCAACCAGGACGATTTTTCCGTCGTGGTAAAGTACTTCAACCAGAACTGACGCATAGATGACCCCTTCGTTGTCTCATCGCTTCATCGGAATCTATTATTGGCTTAATATAGGGATTATAAAATTGCTGAGTTTTCCGCAGGAGTTCCCCTTTTATGTCTTCTGGTCGTTTGCAACAACAGTTCATCCGTCTGTGGCAATGCTGTGACGGCAAAACGCAAGACACGACGCTCAACGAGCTGGCGGATCTGCTGAGCTGCTCGCGCCGCCATATGCGTACACTGCTTAATACCATGCAAGATCGCGGCTGGTTAACGTGGGAAGCTGAAGTTGGACGAGGTAAACGCTCGCGCCTGACATTCCTCTATACCGGGCTGGCGCTCCAGCAGCAGCGCGCGGAAGACCTACTGGAACAGGATCGCATCGATCAACTAGTGCAACTGGTCGGTGATAAAACGGCCGTACGGCAAATGCTGGTCTCCCATCTGGGTCGCAGCTTTCGCCAGGGTCGGCATATCATGCGCGTTCTCTATTATCGCCCCATGCACAACCTGCTCCCCGGCACGGCATTACGCCGCTCCGAAACCCATATCGCCCGGCAAATCTTCAGCGCCTTAATTCGGGTAAATGAGGAAAATGGGGAACTGGAAGCGGACATTGCCCATCACTGGCAGCAAATTTCACCTTTACACTGGCGATTCTTCCTGCGTCCGGGGATCCATTTTCATCATGGCCGCGAGCTGGAAATGGCAGATGTTATCGCCTCACTGATGCGCATTAACAGCCTGCCGCTGTACTCACACATCACGCAGATCGTCTCTCCCACGGCCTGGACGCTGGATATCCATCTGGCCCAGCCAGACCGCTGGCTTCCCTGGCTATTGGGGCAGGTCCCCGCCATGATCCTGCCGCGAGAATGGGAAACGCTAAACAACTTCTCCAGTCACCCGATTGGTACCGGTCCGTATGCGGTAATACGAAACACCAATAACCAACTGAAAATTCATGCATTTGATGATTACTTTGGCTACCGGGCCCTGATCGACGAAGTTAACGTTTGGGTATTACCCGACATCGGAGAAGAGCCTGGCGGCGGGTTAACGCTAAAAGGTCCCACAGAGGATGAAAAGGCGATCGAAAGCCGCCTCGAAGAAGGTTGCTACTACCTGCTGTTTGATGCGCGTAGCCACCGTGGCACTAACCAGGAGGTCCGTGAATGGGTAAGCCGCATTCTCTCGCCAACGAATTTAATCTGCCACGCCGACGAACAGTACCAGCGACTGTGGTTTCCCGCGTATGGTTTACTCCCCCGCTGGCATCACGCAAAACCCGGCCATGGTGAAAAACCCGCCGGGCTGGAAACGCTGACAATCACTTACTATCGCGATCACATCGAACACCGGATTATCGCGCAGATCATGAAGACATTGCTCGCGCAACATCAGGTGCAGTTGAATATTCAGGAGATCGACTACGATCAATGGCATGCAGGTGAAATCGTCAGCGATATCTGGCTCAACAGCGCCAACTTTACCCTACCGCTCGACTTCTCACTGTTCGCCCATTTATGCGAAGTCCCGTTGCTGCAAAACTGTATCTCGCGGGACTGGGAAAACGATGCGGCTCGCTGGCGAACGGGCGAAATGAGCCTGGCAGCATGGTGCCAACAGCTGCTCGCCACAAAGGCCATTGTGCCATTAATCCACCACTGGCTGATCATTCAGGGACAGCGCAGTATGCGCGGGCTGCGCATGAATACCCTCGGCTGGTTTGATTTTAAATCGGCGTGGTTTGCTCCGCCGGATCCTTAATTGCTGCTAAGCAACAAAATCATTACACTAACGCCGTTCTCAACGGGGTGCTAAATAAAAACATACACAAAATCATTCGATCTGCGTATGGGCTGAGAGATACCCGTCGAACCTGATCCGGATAATGCCGGCGAAGGGATTTGAGGCTTATCTCAAGTCCTTTGCCACCCAACTCTTGAGGTGCAAAGTGTTTAAAAAATGTCTTCCGCTTTTACTGCTGTGCGCAGCGCCTGTCTTCGCCAAACCTGTACTGACCGTCTATACCTACGACTCGTTCGCAGCGGACTGGGGCCCGGGCCCAACAATCAAAAAAGCCTTTGAAGCTGACTGCAATTGCGAGCTGAAACTGGTCGCGCTGGAAGATGGCGTCTCGCTGCTTAACCGCCTGCGCATGGAAGGAAAAAACAGCAAAGCCGACGTCGTGCTGGGTCTGGATAACAACCTTCTGGAAGCCGCCACACAAACCAAACTGTTTGCCCAAAGTGGTGTAACCAACGACACCGTTAACGTACCCGGCGGCTGGAAAAACGATACCTTCGTGCCGTTTGACTACGGTTATTTCGCCTTCGTTTATGATAAGAACAAGCTGAAGAATCCGCCCAAAAGCCTGAAAGAACTGGTAGAGAGCGACCAAAAATGGCGCGTCATTTATCAGGATCCACGCACCAGCACGCCAGGTCTGGGTCTGCTGCTATGGATGCAGAAAGTCTATGGTGATAAAGCGCCAGAGGCGTGGCAGAAACTGGCAGCCAAAACCGTCACCGTCACCAAGGGCTGGAGCGAAGCCTACGGCCTGTTCCTGAAAGGTGAAAGCGATCTGGTGCTCAGCTACACCACCTCTCCGGCCTATCACATCATCGCCGAGAAAAAAGACAACTACGCCGCCGCTAATTTTAGTGAAGGCCACTATTTGCAGGTAGAAGTCGCCGCCCGCACCGCGGCCAGCAAGCAGCCGGAACTGGCCGAGAAATTCCTGAAGTTCATGGTGTCTCCGGCATTCCAGAATGCGATTCCGACCGGCAACTGGATGTATCCCGTGACGCAAGTCGCCCTGCCGTCAGGATTCGAGCAACTGAATAAACCGACCACCGCGCTGGAATTTACGCCGCAGCAGGTTGCGACTCAACGTCAGGCATGGATTAGCGAATGGCAACGCGCCGTCAGCCGTTAATCCCCGGCTGGCTGGTTCCAGGGCTTACCGCCGCCACGCTGATGGTGGCCGTTGCCCTGGCCGCGTTTCTGGCACTGTGGTTTAACGCCCCGCAGGGAGAGTGGTTCTCGCTGTGGCAAGATGACTACCTGTGGCACGTGGTGCGCTTTTCTTTCTGGCAGGCTTTTCTATCCGCTGTGCTGTCGGTTGTCCCGGCGATTTTCCTTGCCAGAGCGCTCTATCGTCGCCGTTTTCCAGGACGTCTGGCGCTGCTGCGTCTGTGCGCAATGACGTTAATCCTGCCGGTGCTGGTCGCGGTATTCGGTATTCTTAGCGTCTACGGTCGCCAGGGTTGGTTGGCCTCACTCTGGCATACATTCGGGCTGGAGTGGACGTTTTCGCCATACGGTTTACAGGGCATTCTGCTGGCGCATGTCTTTTTCAATCTGCCGATGGCCAGCCGCCTGCTGTTACAATCGCTGGAGAGTATTCCCGGCGAACAGCGGCAGTTAGCCGCTCAGTTGGGTATGCGTGGCTGGCATTTCTTCCGTTTTGTTGAATGGCCGTGGCTGCGTCGTCAGATCCTGCCCGTCGCAGCACTCATCTTTATGCTGTGCTTCGCCAGCTTCGCCACCGTTCTGTCGCTGGGCGGCGGGCCACAGGCTACGACCATCGAGCTGGCTATCTATCAGGCGCTGAATTTTGATTACGATCCTGCCCGCGCAGCCATGCTGGCGTTGATCCAGATGGTTTGTTGTTTGGCGCTGGTGCTTCTCAGTCAACGTCTGAGCCGCGCGATTGCTCCCGGTGCTACCCTGGTACAAGGCTGGCGCGATCCTGACGATCGCCTGCACAGCCGACTGACTGACGCAATCCTGATTATTCTGGCCCTGTTGCTGTTGCTGCCGCCGCTGCTGGCGGTGATTGTCGATGGCTTAAACCGCCATGTTCTGGATGTACTGGTGCAGCCAGTGCTATGGCAGGCGCTGGGAACCTCGCTGCGCATCGCATTAGCAGCAGGAGCGTTATGCGTCATACTCACCATGATGCTGTTATGGAGCAGTCGTGAACTTCGTGCACGACAGCAGATGCTGGCAGGTCAGATGCTGGAGCTGAGCGGCATGATGATCCTCGCCATGCCGGGTATCGTGCTGGCAACCGGCTTCTTTCTGCTGCTCAATAACACTATTGGGCTTCCCGAATCTGCCGACGGCATTGTCATTTTTACCAATGCGCTGATGGCGATCCCTTATGCATTGAAGGTGCTGGAAAACCCAATGCGTGACGTCACTGCGCGCTATAGTATGTTGTGCCAGTCGTTGGGCATTGAGGGATGGTCGCGCCTGAAAGTGGTTGAACTGCGCGCCCTGAAGCGCCCGCTGGCACAGGCGATGGCGTTTGCCTGCGTGCTGTCGATTGGCGATTTTGGCGTAGTGGCGTTATTTGGTAATGAAGATTTCCGCACCCTGCCGTTTTATTTATATCAGCAGATTGGCTCTTATCGCAGTCAGGATGGCGCAGTTACGGCGTTATTACTGCTGATCCTGTGCTTTACGCTGTTTACCGTTATTGAGAAATTGCCGGGTCGAAATGTTAAAACTGATTGATATCACATGGCTTTATCACCATCTGCCCATGCGCTTTACGCTGTCGGTCGCGCACGGTGAGCAGATAGCGATACTCGGGCCCAGCGGCGCCGGGAAAAGTACGCTGCTGAATCTGATTGCCGGCTTTCTCACGCCTGCCAGCGGTAACATGGTGATTGACGGTGAAGATCACACCACGACACCACCCTCGCGCCGTCCTGTTTCTATGCTGTTTCAGGAAAACAACCTGTTCAGCCATCTGAGCGTACAGCAAAACATCGGCCTGGGCCTGAATCCTGGATTGAAGCTTAACGCATCGCAGCGGGAGAAAATACTCCACATCGCCCAGCAAATGGGGATCGACTCTCTGCTGGAACGCCTCCCCGGTGAGCTTTCCGGCGGGCAGCGGCAGCGCGTGGCGCTGGCGCGTTGTCTGGTGCGGGAACAACCTATTTTACTGCTTGATGAACCGTTCTCTGCACTTGATCCCGCGCTGCGCCAGGAGATGCTAACGCTGGTGGCCGAAGTCTGTCGCGAGAAGCAGCTGACGTTACTGATGGTTTCCCACAGCGTAGAAGATGCGGCGCGAATTGCGCCACGCTCGATTGTGGTCGCCGACGGGCGCATCGCCTGGCAGGGCGATACGGACGATCTGTTAAGCGGTAACGCTAGCGCCTCGGCGCTATTGGGCATTAAAGCATAATGCGTTGCCGGATGACGGCGTGAACGCCTTATCCGGCCTACATAATGTGCGACCTGTAGGCCGGATAAGGCGAAGCCGCCATCCGGCAAAGGAATCGTCAGTAACCCACCACTTTGCGCAGAATATCGATATACACCGGCATCAGCGGATGGCGCAGTAACGCCACCAGGGCGACCACGCCGATCCCGAGCGTCAACGGCGCCAGATACAGCAAACGGCTGCGGGGGAAATACGCCGTTAAGCGATCGACAGCCGCTTTGCCACTGCGCCATAGCCGCCAGCAAAACCAGCCGCCCACCCAGAGCAACACCGCCGTCGCCAGCAGCAACCATTTGAAATCCCCGCTCTGCATATCAGAAGGAATATCAATTGCCGCTCCCGCCAGGATCCCCGGCAGGAAGTAGAACGGTGGCCACAGCACGCAGCCGATAATATTCGGGACGATAAATTTAGCGACAGGCAGATCCAGCATGCCTGCTACCATCGGCACCAGCGGACGCGTCGGTCCGACAAAACGCCCCACCAGAATAGTAAACATGCTGTGCTGATGCAGGGCGTGCTCGGTTTTATCCAGCAACGCCTTGTTCTTTTTCATGAACGACCAACGGTGCAATGGCTTTTTAAAGCGCCAGCCCAGCCAAAAAGAGATCCAGTCCCCCAATAAGCAACCTATAATGCCCGCAAGCCAGGCATGCCAGAAGTTCAGTTCGCCGCTGCCAATCAGCGCCCCCAGCCCCGCCATCATCACGGTCCCAGGTAGAATCAGGCCAACCAGCGCCAGCGACTCCAAAAAAGCCACCAGAAGTACGGCGATCAGAGAGTACAGGGCGGACTGGAGAATAAAGTGTTCCAGCAATGCTTGCATAATGTGTCCGTCAAATTTACGAAGCAGGGATTTTGATAACCCCTCTCAACTTCGTCAAGCCATCAATTGTCTGAATAGATTGCGAGTTATGACAACTTTCAGGATACATCATTCACTTTTTATTCACATCCAGCACGAAACTCGCTCGGACTGGCGCCGGTACATTTTTTGAAAACACGAGAGAAATAAAGCTGGTCGTCAAAGCCAACATTGCGACCTACGGTGGCAATGGGCATACGTGTGGTACTCAGTAATAGCTTCGCCTGGCTGATGCGCTGGTCCTCGCGCCAGCTTAATACGCTGATACCTAACTGCTGACGGAACAGATGCGACAAACGGGAAGGCGACAGGCAGACGTGCTGCGCGACGCTGGCGATATCAAAATTGCTGTCCGCCAGGTGATCGCTGATGTACTGGCAGGCATCGCGGACGCGGTTGTCCATGGGCGGGTGTAGCGATTCATTGATGGCTTCCATACGTCGGAGCAATAATTGTTCCAGTAAATTAATCGCCAGCAGTTCGGAATAACGACCTTCTCCCTGCCCGGCGTTAATTATCTGCCCAAACAGCTCGTTAAAATGCGGCTGATGCGCTTCATCCGGGCGGAAAAAACCGGTCTGGGCAAAAATGGCTGGCCAGGTCAGCCACTCCTGCCAGTAGGCGCGCGGGCGAAAGTAAACCCACTGGTGATACCACTCGCTGGCGTCAGGGTGGCGTCCGTAGTGGTGAATTTCTCCTGGTGGAAACAACAGAATATCGCCAGGCCGACAGACAAACTGCTTGCCCTGATTATTGATAACCCCTTCGCCACGGATGGTGAGATTGAGGATATAACCCTTCATACCCAGCGGCCTGTCGATAAAAAAATCCAGGTATCCGTTCGCCTCAATGGGGGTTAATCCGGCCACCAAATGCGCGTTAAACGAATAACCTGGCAACAGGGGATCGTTTTGCGTTTCAGCCATAATTTCAATACTCCCTATGTCCTGCCAAGAAACAATTTGTCCATATTACGCCAGACATCATCGCTGTCGCCCCTGCGGGCCGCTGTATTTGCGGTAATGGACCACCAATCCCGCTTGTGAAAAGCTCTTTGTAAAAAACATGTACTACGCCAACGTCAAAATCGGCTAACAAAAGTGTCTATAACTACGGCAGAAATGTCCACATTGATTATTTGCACAGCGTCACACTTTGTGATGCCACAGCATTTTAATCCATAAGATTAGCGGATCCTGCCTGACGGTTTTTATCGCTACTCACTACTGTTTATCCATACCCGTATTTTTGGATGGAGTAAGACGATGGCGATTGCAATTGGCCTCGATTTTGGTAGTGATTCAGTACGCGCTTTGGCGGTGGAATGTGCCACCGGCGAAGAGATCGCCACCAGCGTTGAGTGGTATCCACGTTGGCAGGAAGGGCAGTATTGCGATGGCCCAAACAACCAGTTTCGCCATCATCCGCGCGACTACATTGAATCCATGGAAGCGGCGCTGAAAACCGTATTGGCCGAACTGAGCGCTGAACAGCGCGCGGAAGTGGTCGGGATCGGCGTTGACAGTACCGGCTCAACCCCGGCGCCCATCGATGCAGACGGTAACGTACTGGCACTGCGTCCGGAGTTCGCGGAAAACCCGAATGCAATGTTTGTCCTGTGGAAAGATCACACCTCAGTAGAAGAAGCCGAAGAAATCACCCGCCTGTGCCACACACCGGGCAAGATCGATTACTCCCGCTATATCGGCGGCATTTATTCCAGCGAATGGTTCTGGGCCAAAATCCTGCATGTAACTCGTCAGGACCATGCGGTAGCCGAAGCTGCGGTCTCGTGGATTGAGCTATGCGATTGGGTTCCGGCCCTGCTCTCCAACACCGTACGCCCACAGGATATTCGTCGCGGTCGCTGCAGCGCCGGACATAAATCCCTGTGGCATGAAAGCTGGGGTGGTCTGCCGCCAGCCAGTTTCTTTGACGAACTCGACCCCATCCTCAACCGCCATCTGCAATACCCAATGTTTACCAATACCTTCACCGCGGATCTGCCGGTTGGCACCCTGTGCGCCGAGTGGGCACAGCGCCTGGGGCTACCGGAAAGCGTGGTGATTGCAGGCGGTGCTTTTGACTGCCATATGGGCTCGGTTGGCGCAGGCGCACAGCCTAACACGCTGGTGAAAGTCATCGGCACGTCGACCTGCGACATTCTGATTGCCGACAAGCACAGCGTCGGCGAACGCGCGGTGAAAGGCATATGCGGCCAGGTTGATGGCAGCGTAGTACCTGATTTTATTGGCCTCGAAGCTGGCCAGTCTGCATTCGGTGATATCTATGCCTGGTTTAGCCGCGTGCTGAGCTGGCCTCTGGAACAGCTTGCCGCACAGCATCCGGAACTGCAGTCCCAGATTAAAGCCAGTCAAAAACAGCTGCTGCCTGCACTCACTGAAGCATGGGCGAAAAATCCATCACTGGAGCATCTCCCGGTGGTGCTCGACTGGTTCAACGGTCGCCGTACGCCCAATGCCAACCAGCGCTTGAAAGGGGTAATTACCGATCTGAACCTAGCAACTGACGCGCCAGCGCTGTTCGGTGGGCTGATTGCCGCCACGGCCTTTGGCGCACGCGCCATTATGGAATGCTTCACCGAACAAGGCATTGCGGTTAACAACGTAATGGCGCTTGGCGGTATCGCGCGCAAAAACCCGGTCATCATGCAGGCCTGCTGTGACGTGCTGAACCGCCCGCTACAGATTGTCGCTTCAGACCAGTGCTGCGCACTCGGTGCGGCTATCTTCGCTGCCGTTGCCGCGAAAGTACACGCGGATATCCCAGCCGCTCAGCAGCAAATGGCAAGCGCCGTGGAAAACACGCTGCAACCTCGCCCAGAGCAGGCTCAACGTTTTGAACAACTCTACCGCCGCTATCAGCAGTGGGCGGTAAGCGCTGAACAACAATACCTTCCGACTGCCGCTCCGGCGCAACAAGCCCCGGTAGACCTGGCAACCCTGACACATTAAGGACACGACAATGACGATTTTTGATAACTATGAAGTGTGGTTTGTGATTGGTAGCCAGCATCTGTATGGCCCTGAAACCCTGCGTCAGGTAACCCAACATGCGGAGCACGTCGTTAACGCACTGAATACTGAAGCCAAACTGCCCTGTAAGCTGGTATTAAAGCCGCTGGGAACTTCCCCTGACGAGATTACCGCTATCTGTCGTGACGCTAACTACGACGATCGCTGTGCAGGGATGGTGGTCTGGCTGCATACCTTCTCCCCGGCCAAAATGTGGATTAACGGCCTGACTATCCTCAACAAACCGCTGATGCAGTTCCACACCCAGTTCAACGCCGCCCTGCCGTGGGACAGCATTGATATGGACTTTATGAACCTGAACCAGACTGCGCACGGCGGTCGTGAGTTCGGCTTCATCGGCGCACGTATGCGTCAGCAGCATGCCGTGGTCACCGGTCACTGGCAGGATAAACAAGCGCATGAACGCATTGGCTCCTGGATGCGCCAGGCCGTGTCCAAACAGGATACCCGCCACCTGAAAGTCTGCCGCTTTGGCGACAACATGCGTGAAGTTGCGGTCACCGATGGCGATAAAGTCGCTGCGCAGATCAAGTTCGGTTTCTCGGTAAACACCTGGGCCGTGGGCGATCTGGTGCAGGTAGTGAACGCAATTAGCGACGGCGAAATCAACGCGCTAATCGATGAGTACGAAAGCACCTACACCATGACGGCGGCGACGCAAGTCCACGGTGAAAAACGTCAGAACGTCCTGGAAGCGGCCCGTATTGAACTGGGGATGAAGCGCTTCCTGGAACAGGGTGGATTCCACGCCTTCACCACCACATTTGAAGATTTACACGGCCTGAAACAGCTCCCGGGTCTGGCCGTACAGCGTCTGATGCAGCAAGGCTATGGCTTTGCGGGCGAAGGCGACTGGAAAACCGCCGCTCTGCTTCGCATCATGAAGGTGATGTCAACCGGTCTGCAGGGCGGCACCTCATTTATGGAGGATTACACCTACCACTTCGAGAAAGGCAACGATCTGGTACTCGGTTCGCACATGCTGGAAGTTTGCCCGTCCATCGCGGTGGAAGAGAAACCGATCCTCGACGTACAGCACCTCGGCATTGGTGGTAAAGACGATCCCGCCCGTCTGATCTTCAACACTAAAACCGGCCCGGCCGTGGTTGCCAGCCTGATCGATCTCGGCGATCGTTTTCGCCTGCTGGTTAACTGCATCGACACGGTACAAACACCGCACTCCCTGCCGAAACTGCCTGTAGCTAACGCGCTGTGGAAAGCTCACCCGGATCTTCCAACTGCATCTGAAGCCTGGATCCTGGCCGGTGGCGCGCACCACACCGTGTTCAGCCACGCGCTGGATCTGAACGATATGCGCCAGTTCGCTGAAATGCACGATATCGAGATCGCGGTGATCGATAACGATACCCGCCTGCCGGCCTTTAAGGACGCGCTGCGCTGGAACGAAGTGTATTACGGGTTCAAACGTTAATTGTCGAAACGGATTGCCCGGTGGCATTTCATTTACCGGGCCTACAAATCACCGTAGGCCGGATAAGCGAAGCGCCATCCGGCATTCAGGAGTTAACATGCTAGAAGATCTTAAACGTCAGGTACTGGAAGCCAATCTGGCGTTGCCTAAGCACAATCTGGTCACCCTGACCTGGGGGAACGTCAGCGCCGTCGATCGCGAGCGCGGCGTGTTTGTGATTAAACCTTCCGGGGTCGATTACAGTGTAATGACCGCAGACGATATGGTGGTAGTCAGTATCGCCACGGGTGAAGTAGTCGAAGGCCAGAAGAAGCCCTCTTCCGATACCCCAACGCACCGACTGCTGTATCAGGCATTCCCGACCATTGGCGGCATTGTTCACACCCATTCGCGTCATGCAACCATCTGGGCGCAGGCGGGGCAGTCGATTCCGGCCACGGGTACCACCCATGCGGACTATTTCTACGGTTCGATTCCCTGCACACGGAAAATGACCGACGAAGAAATCAACGGCGAATATGAATGGGAAACCGGCAATGTAATCGTTGAAACCTTTGAGAAACAAGGTATTGACGCCGCGCAGATGCCTGGCGTGCTAGTGCACTCTCACGGTCCGTTTGCCTGGGGAAAAAATGCCGAAGATGCAGTGCATAACGCCATCGTGCTGGAAGAAGTCGCCTACATGGGGATCTTCTGTCGCCAGCTCGCGCCGCAATTGCCAGATATGCAACAAACATTGTTAGATAAGCATTACCTGCGTAAACACGGTGCTAAAGCCTACTACGGGCAATAGTCCCTGCTGACACATAACAACTGTATAAAATCACAGCCAATCTATCAGAACCAGGCTATAATAATGCCTGGTTTTTTAATGGATACACAGCGTGGCGCAGGCAGGCTTTATTCTAACCCGACACTGGCGGGACACTCCGCAGGGAACTGAGGTCTCATTCTGGCTGGCTACAGACGATGGGCCGCTGCAGGTCACGCTTGCGCCACAGGAGTCAGTCGCGTTTATTCCCACCAGTCAGGTTCCTCGCGTCACCTCACTATTACGTACTGAAAACGGCTATCGCCTGACGCCTCTTCAGTTGCAAGACTTCCACCGCCAGCCCGTTTCCGGCCTGTATTGCCGCTCACATCGCCAGCTTATGCGGCTGGAAAAACTGCTGCGCGAAAACGCAGTCACCGTCTACGAAGCTGACGTACGGCCGCCGGAGCGGTATCTAATGGAGCGCTTTATCACCTCCCCTGTTTGGGTCGAAGGCGACAGACATGACGACATGCTGGTTAATGCCCGCCTGAAGCCGAACCCTGACTATCGACCACCGCTAAAATGGGTATCGCTGGATATCGAAACCACGCGCCACGGCGAACTCTACTGCATCGGTCTTGAGGGCTGTGGGCAGCGTATTGTCTATATGCTCGGCCCGGCAAACGGTGATGCCTCTGCGCTGGATTTTGAACTTGAGTACGTTGCAAGCCGCCCGCAGTTGTTGGAAAAGCTCAATGACTGGATTGCCCGTCACGATCCTGATGTGATAATCGGCTGGAACGTCGTGCAATTCGATTTACGCGTCCTGCAAAAGCACGCCGAACGTTACCGCATTCCCCTGCGTTTTGGTCGTGACAATAGCGAGCTGGAGTGGCGCGAGCATGGCTTCAAAAACGGCGTGTTCTTCGCGCAGGCTAAAGGTCGCCTGATTATCGACGGCATTGAGGCGCTCAAATCCGCATTCTGGAATTTCTCGTCATTTTCGCTGGAGACGGTGTCGCAGGAGCTACTGGGCGAAGGGAAGTCAATTGATAATCCCTGGGACAGGATGGACGAAATCGATCGCCGGTTTGCCCAGGATAAGCCCGCGCTCGCCACCTACAATCTCAAAGACTGTGAGTTGGTCACGCGTATTTTTCATAAAACCGAGATCATGCCATTTCTGCTGGAACGATCGACGGTCAACGGTCTGCCGGTCGACCGGCACGGTGGTTCAGTTGCCGCCTTCGGACATCTCTACCTGCCACGAATGCACCGGGCGGGTTATGTGGCACCGAACCTGGGTGAAGTCCCCGCGCACGCCAGCCCCGGTGGCTACGTGATGGACTCGCGCCCCGGCTTATACGACTCGGTACTGGTGCTGGATTACAAAAGCCTGTACCCCTCAATAATTCGTACTTTTTTAATCGATCCGGTGGGGCTTATCGAAGGAATGGCGCAGCCGGATCCGGAGCACAGCACCGAAGGGTTCCTTGACGCCTGGTTCTCACGTGAAAAGCACTGCCTGCCGGAAATCGTGACCCGGATCTGGCATGGTCGCGATGAAGCAAAACGCCGCGGCAATAAGCCGCTCTCGCAGGCGCTGAAAATCATCATGAACGCATTTTACGGCGTGCTGGGAACCACCGCCTGTCGCTTTTTCGACCCGAGACTGGCCTCGTCCATTACCATGCGCGGCCATGCGATCATGCGCCAGACCAAAGCGCTGATTGAAGCTCAGGGTTACGACGTTATCTATGGCGATACCGACTCGACCTTTGTCTGGCTGAAAAAGGCGCACTCAGAAGATGATGCCGCCCGGATTGGCCGTGAGCTGGTGAGCTACGTCAACGACTGGTGGGCGCAGTCGCTGAAACAACAAAACCTGACCAGTGCGCTGGAGCTGGAATTTGAAACCCATTTTTGTCGCTTTCTGATGCCGACCATTCGCGGTGCAGATACCGGCAGTAAAAAACGCTATGCAGGGATGATTCAGGACGGCGCTGAGCAACGTATGGTGTTTAAGGGACTGGAAACGGTACGAACCGACTGGACGCCGCTGGCCCAACAGTTTCAGCAGGAGCTATACCTGCGAATTTTTCGTAACGAACCTTATCAGGAGTTTGTTCGCGAGACTATTGACCGTCTGATGGCCGGTGAAATGGATGAACAACTGGTGTACCGCAAGCGCCTGCGCCGCCCGTTAAGCGAATACCAGCGAAATGTTCCACCACACGTGCGCGCCGCGCGCCTCGCCGATGAGCAGAATGTAAAGCTGGGGCGTCCACCGCAGTATCAAAATCGCGGAACCATAAAATATGTCTGGACGGTCAATGGCCCAGAACCTGTTGATTATCAGCTATCTGCGCTCGATTACGAGCATTATCTGACACGCCAGATCCAACCCGTTGCCGAGGGAATTCTTCCCTTTATTGACGATAATTTTGCTACACTACTCACAGGGCAACTGGGGTTATTTTGACGCGTGACGAAACCGTCGCCATCCAGTACCATAGCGCCCTTTCCATTCCTGGACCCCAATACACTTGCTGCCACTTTACTCTGGCAGAGGGTGAGTATTGCCTGCAACTAAAGATATAGAGCCGAACATATATGCCTTTTACACTTGGTCAACGCTGGATCAGCGATACAGAAAGCGAATTGGGACTTGGTACCGTTGTCGCCATGGATGCGCGAACCGTCACATTACTTTTCTCATCGACGGGCGAAAACCGTCTGTATGCGCGCAGTGATTCCCCCGTGACCCGCGTGATGTTCAATCCTGGCGATACGATAACAAGCCATGAAGGCTGGCAACTGCATGTCGATGAAGTAAAAGAAGAAAACGGCCTGCTTGCCTATATCGGAACCCGCCTGGATACCGAAGAAACCGGTGTCATGCTGCGTGAAGTACTACTCGACAGCAAACTGGTATTCAGCAAACCACAAGATCGCCTGTTTGCCGGCCAGATTGACCGCATGGATCGCTTTGCTCTGCGCTATCGCGCCCGTAAATTTCAGAGCGAACAATACCGTATGCCGTGGAGTGGGTTGCGTGGTCAACGTACCAGCCTGATCCCTCACCAACTGAACATTGCCCATGATGTTGGCCGTCGTCATGCCCCTCGCGTTTTACTGGCAGACGAAGTGGGTTTAGGTAAAACCATTGAAGCCGGGATGATCCTGCATCAACAACTGCTGTCCGGCGCCGCAGAGCGCGTGCTGATCATCGTCCCGGAGACATTACAGCACCAGTGGCTGGTCGAAATGCTGCGTCGCTTCAACCTGCGTTTTGCACTGTTTGATGATGAGCGTTATGCAGAAGCGCAGCACGATGCCTACAACCCATTTGAAACCGAACAACTGGTCATCTGCTCGCTGGACTTTGCCCGTCGCAGTAAACAGCGCCTGGAGCATCTGTGTGACGCCGAATGGGATCTGCTGATCGTCGATGAAGCGCATCACCTGGTGTGGAGCGAAGACGCGCCCAGCCGCGAATATATGGCCATTGAACAACTGGCAGAACGTGTGCCGGGCATCCTGCTGCTAACCGCTACACCGGAGCAGCTGGGCATGGAAAGTCACTTTGCTCGTCTGCGCCTGCTGGACCCCAGCCGTTTTCACGATTTCGCCCAGTTTGTTGAAGAGCAAAAAAATTATCGTCCGGTCGCCGACGCCGTCGCTATGTTATTGGCAGGCAACAAGCTGAGTAACAGTGAGCTGAACATGTTAGGCGACATGATTGGCGAGCAGGACATTGAGCCGCTATTGCAAGCGGCAAACAGCGACAGCGAAGATGCCCAGAGCGCGCGTCAGGAGCTGGTTTCGATGCTGATGGACCGCCATGGCACCAGCCGCGTGCTGTTCCGTAACACCCGTAATGGTGTGAAAGGCTTCCCAAAACGCGAGCTGCACACCATCAAGCTGCCGCTGCCGACCCAATACCAGACGGCGATTAAAGTCTCCGGCATTATGGGTGCGCGTAAAAGCGCGGAAGACCGGGCGCGCGATATGCTCTACCCGGAACAGATTTATCAGGAATTCGAAGGCGATACCGGCACCTGGTGGAACTTTGACCCGCGCGTGGAATGGCTGATGGGCTATCTGACCAGCCACCGCTCGCAAAAAGTATTAGTTATCTGTGCAAAAGCCACCACTGCGCTTCAGCTGGAGCAGGTTCTGCGCGAGCGCGAAGGTATCCGCGCTGCCGTGTTCCATGAAGGGATGTCGATCATTGAGCGTGACCGCGCCGCAGCCTGGTTTAGCGAAGAAGATAGCGGCGCCCAGGTAATGCTGTGTTCTGAAATCGGCTCCGAAGGGCGTAACTTCCAGTTCGCCAGCAATCTGGTGATGTTTGACCTGCCGTTCAACCCGGACCTGCTGGAACAGCGTATTGGCCGCCTGGACCGTATTGGTCAGGCACATGATATTCAGATCCACGTTCCGTACCTGGAAAAAACCGCACAATCCGTGCTGGTGCGCTGGTACCATGAAGGTCTGGATGCGTTTGAACATACCTGCCCGACCGGCCGTACCATCTACGACACGGTCTATAACAATCTGATCGGCTACCTGGCTGAACCAGAAAATACCGATGGCTTTGACGATCTGATCAAAACCTGTCGCGAACAACATGACGCGCTGAAAGCTCAGCTGGAGCAAGGTCGCGATCGTCTGCTGGAGATCCACTCTAACGGCGGTGAAAAAGCGCTGGCACTGGCTGAGAGTATTGAAGAACAGGACGATGATACCAGCCTGATCGCCTTCGCCATGAACCTGTTTGATATCGTTGGTATTAATCAGGATGACCGTGGTGACAATTTGATCGTGCTGACACCGTCCGATCATATGCTGGTGCCAGATTTCCCTGGATTGCCGGAAGATGGCTGCACCATTACGTTTGAGCGTGATGTCGCTCTGTCGCGTGAAGACGCTCAGTTTATTACCTGGGAGCATCCGTTAATCCGTAATGGTCTGGATCTTATCCTCTCTGGCGACACCGGCAGTAGCACCATTTCGTTGTTGAAAAATAAAGCATTACCGGTCGGAACGCTGTTGGTTGAGCTGGTGTATGTGGTTGAAGCGCAAGCGCCGAAACAGCTGCAGCTGAACCGCTTCCTGCCGCCAACGCCGGTACGTATGCTGCTGGATAAAAACGGCAATAACCTCGCTGCACAGGTTGAGTTCGAAACCTTTAACCGTCAGCTCAGCGCCGTTAACCGCCACACCGGCAGTAAACTGGTCAACGCCGTGCAGCAGGACGTTCATGCTATTCTGCAACTCGGTGAAGCACAGGTGGAAAAATCAGCCCGCGCGCTGATCGACGCGGCGCGTAAAGAAGCGGACGAAAAACTGACTGCGGAACTCTCCCGTCTGGAAGCGCTGCGTGCCGTTAACCCGAACATCCGTGATGACGAACTCAGCGCAATTGAAAGCAACCGTCAGCAGGTGATGGAAAGCCTGGATCAGGCGGGCTGGCGTCTGGATGCCCTGCGCCTGATCGTCGTGACGCATCAGTAACGGAGCCATACATGGGGATGGAAAACTACAATCCGCCGCAGGAACCCTGGTTGGTCATCCTGTATCAGGATGAGCACATTATGGTGGTCAACAAGCCGAGCGGTTTGTTGTCTGTGCCGGGTCGTCTGGATGAGCACAAAGACAGCGTGATGACGCGTATCCAGCGCGATTATCCGCAGGCTGAATCCGTCCATCGTCTGGATATGGCCACCAGCGGCGTGATTGTAGTCGCGCTAACCAAAGCGGCAGAGCGCGAGCTAAAACGGCAGTTTCGCGAGCGCGAACCGAAAAAACAGTATGTTGCACGCGTCTGGGGGCATCCCGCTCCGGCCGAGGGTCTGGTTGATTTACCGCTGATTTGCGACTGGCCGAACAGGCCAAAACAAAAAGTGTGTTATGAGACCGGGAAATCAGCGCAGACAGAGTATGAGGTGGTGGAGTTCGCGGCGGATAACACCGCCTGGGTCGTGCTTAAACCGATTACCGGACGCTCCCACCAGCTGCGTGTGCATATGCTGGCGTTAGGGCATCCAATCCTCGGCGATCGCTTCTATGCTCCGCCTGAAGCGCTGGCGTTGGCACCCCGCCTGCTGCTGCACGCCGAGATGCTAACCATCACGCATCCCGAATACGGCAACAGTATGACGTTTAAAGTCCCGGCGGATTTTTAAATTCTGAGCCAATTTATGCCGGGGGCGCTTCGCTTGCCCGGCCTACATTCATTACCGTAGGCCGGATAAAGCGCTAGCCGCATCCGGCATAATTATTATTTAAAGCCTTTTTGTTCTTTGATTAACTCGTAAGCCTTCTGGATTTCCTGCGCTTTTTGCTTCGCCATTTCCATCATCTCTGGCGGCAGACCTTTCGCGACCAGTTTGTCCGGATGGTGCTCGCTCATCAGCTTACGGTAAGCGCGCTTTATGGTAGTCGCATCATCGGTCGTTTTCACACCCAGCACATTACAGGCGTCTTCCAGCGTCGGGCCGCGTTGCGCCTGCTGCCAGCCACCGCCGCCAGACTGCTGCTGATATCCGCCGCCAAACTGTGCGCCGCCCTGCATCATGCGCAGGAACTGATCAAATTGGGTACGTGAGATCCCCAACTCTTCAGCAATCACATACAGCACTTCACGCTCATTAGGATGTAACGACCCATCGGCAAATGCCGCCTGGATTTGAATTTCCAGAAACATGCGGATCAGATCGAATCGACCAAAACAGACGCTGCGAAACTGACGCATCTTTTCACGTAATGGATAATTATCCGATTTTCCTACCCGGAAGGCGTGTTGTGCAGCCGTTCGCGAGTCACCGTGCAAATTCATCCGATCCATCAACTGGCTGGCGATATGAATATCGGCTTCCGTGACGCGACCTTTGGATTTGGTCAAATGTCCCATCACCTCAAAAGTGGTGGCAAAAAACAGCGCCTGGCGTTCACGTTGGTTGGCAAACCACGCCATTTTGCGCATGCGGGCTTTGTCGAACATGTGGCCAACTAACAGCCCCAGAACCACACCCCAGAAGCCGCCACCCATCATTAAGGCCACGGCTACACCAATTATCTTTCCCCAATACTGCATAGACTCCCCAAATCTTTATGCTCTCAGCCAGGCTATGTCCCACAATATAAGGTGCTTTTACCGATTTACGGCTGCGGTCAATTGTGGGACATCGCCTATAATTTGCATTATCATACCTGTCATTCAATGCCGTGCCTAACACCACGGATGCCTAAATGGGCAGGATTAACACTAGCGCAGTGAAGATGAGATAAGTTAGGCTGTGACCGTTTGTCACGCGCGACGCTACTGATGATGGAACAATAAATACAACGTATGAAAAAACGTATTCCCACTCTTCTGGCCACCATGATTGCCAGTGCCCTCTATAGCCATCAGGGCCTGGCAGCCGATCTCGCCTCACAGTGTATGCTGGGCGTGCCGAGCTATGACCGTCCTCTGGTACAGGGCGAGACTAATGAATTACCCGTCACCATCAATGCCGACAACGCTAAAGGGAATTATCCCGATGACGCGGTGTTTACCGGCAACGTGGACATCGCACAGGGTAACAGCCGCCTGCAGGCCGACGAAGTACAGCTTCATCAGAAGCAGGCTGAAGGCCAGCCGGAGCCAATACGTACCGTCGATGCGCTGGGCAACGTCCATTATGATGACAATCAGGTTATTCTGAAGGGACCGAAGGGCTGGTCTAATCTGAATACCAAAGATACCAACATCTGGGAAGGTGATTACCAGATGGTGGGCCGTCAGGGGCGCGGGAAAGCCGATCTGATGAAACAGCGTGGGGAAAACCGTTATACCATTCTGGAAAACGGTAGCTTTACCTCCTGTCTGCCAGGTTCCGATACCTGGAGCGTCGTCGGTAGCGAAGTGATCCACGACCGTGAAGAACAGGTCGCAGAGATCTGGAACGCCCGTTTTAAACTGGGTCCGGTTCCGGTCTTTTACAGTCCTTATTTACAGTTACCCGTCGGCGATAAGCGCCGTTCCGGTTTCCTGATCCCGAACGCAAAATATTCCACCAATAACTATTTTGAGTTCTACCTGCCGTATTACTGGAACATTGCGCCCAACATGGACGCCACCATCACGCCACATTATATGCACCGTCGTGGCGGGATCATGTGGGAGAACGAATTCCGCTACCTGACGCAAGCAGGTGCGGGCCTGATGGAGTTCGACTATCTGAACTCCGATAAAGTGTATGAGGACGAACATCCGAAGGATGACAATTCGCGTCGCTGGTTGTTCTACTGGCAGCACGCCGGTGTACTGGACCAGGTGTGGCGTTTCAACGTCGACTATACCAAGGTCAGCGACACCAGCTACTTTAATGATTTCGATAACAAATACGGTTCTAGTACTGACGGCTACGCCACGCAAAAATTCAGCGTCGGCTACGCGGTACAGAACTTTGATGCCACGGTTTCGACCAAGCAGTTCCAGGTCTTCGACGCGCAAAACAGTAACAGCTACTCTGCGCAGCCGCAGTTAGACGTCAACTACTACCAGAATGACGTTGGTCCGTTTGATACCCGTATTTATGGTCAGGCGGTGCACTTCGTTAACACCAACGACAACATGCCGGAAGCGACGCGCGTTCACCTTGAACCGACCATCAATCTGCCATTGTCGAACAACTGGGGAAGTATCAATACCGAAGCAAAACTGCTGGCAACGCACTATCAGCAGACTAATCTGGATTGGTACAACGCGAATAACACCACCAAGCTCGATGATTCAGCTAACCGCGTCATGCCGCAGTTTAAAGTTGACGGCAAGATGGTGTTTGAGCGTGACATGCAAATGCTGGCGCCGGGTTATACCCAGACGCTGGAGCCGCGCGCGCAGTACCTGTACGTACCGTATCGCGACCAAAGTCATATCTATAACTATGACTCGTCCCTGCTGCAATCTGACTATAGCGGCCTGTTCCGTGACCGTACCTATGGCGGTCTGGACCGCATTGCCTCCGCCAACCAGGTCACGACTGGGGTCACATCTCGCGTTTATGATGACGCAGCCGTTGAACGTTTTAATATATCCGTGGGTCAAATCTACTATTTCACCGAGTCTCGCACCGGCGATGACAACATTAAATGGGAGAATGACGACAAAACGGGCTCACTGGTATGGGCGGGTGACACCTACTGGCGCATCTCCGATCGCTGGGGTTTACGCAGTGGGATCCAGTACGACACGCGTCTGGACAGCGTTGCAACCAGTAGCAGCAGTATCGAATATCGTCGCGACGAAAACCGTATGCTGCAGTTGAACTACCGTTATGCCAGCTCGGAGTATATCCAGGCTACCCTGCCGTCTTACTACTCTACGGCAGAGCAGTATAAAAACGGGATCTCACAGGTGGGCGCAGTGGCAAGCTTCCCAATCGCCGACCGTTGGTCGATTGTCGGCGCTTACTACTTCGATACAAACGTGAACAAAGAAGCAGATTCAATGCTGGGCTTGCAGTACAACTCCTGCTGTTACGCCATTCGCTTCGGTTACGAACGTAAGCTGAACGGCTGGGATAATACCCAGAAACACGCGATTTATGACAACACGATCGGCTTTAATATCGAACTGCGCGGCCTGAGCTCCAACTACGGTCTCGGCACCAACCAAATGTTGCGTTCAAACATTTTGCCGTATCAAAGCTCTTTATGATCTGATTGATTTACAACGTAATCCGCATCGCGGTTAATTGAAATGGAAAAAGTATGAAGAACTGGAAAACGCTGCTTCTCGGTATCGCCATGATCGCGAATACCAGTTTCGCTGCCCCACAGGTAGTCGATAAAGTCGCAGCCGTCGTCAATAACGGCGTCGTTCTCGAAAGCGACGTCGATGGCTTAATGCAGTCAGTAAAACTTAATGCGGGTCAGGCTGGTCAGCAGTTACCGGACGACGCCACGCTGCGTCATCAGATCCTGGAACGTTTGATCATGGATCAAATCCTCCTGCAAATGGGTCAGAAGATGGGTGTTAAAATCTCTGACGAGCAGTTGGATCAGGCTATTGCCAACATCGCCAAGCAGAACAACATGACGCTGGATCAGATGCGCAGTCGTTTGGCACAGGATGGTTTAAGCTATTCGACCTATCGTAGCCAGATCCGCAAAGAGATGACCATCTCTGAAGTGCGTAACAACGAAGTTCGCCGTCGCGTCACTATCCTGCCTCAGGAAGTGGATGCCCTGGCGCAACAGGTAGGCAACCAAAACGATGCCAGCACCGAACTGAACCTGAGCCACATTCTGATCCCATTACCGGAAAACCCAACTTCCGACCAGGTTAACGCGGCTGAAAGCCAGGCGCGCTCTGTTGTTGATGAAGCGCGTAACGGTAGTGATTTTGGCAAACTGGCTATTACTTATTCCGCTGACCAGCAAGCGCTGAAAGGCGGCCAGATGGGTTGGGGACGTATTCAGGAGCTGCCGGGTATCTTCGCCCAGGCGTTAAGCACTGCGAAAAAAGGCGATATCATCGGCCCAATTCGTTCAGGTGTCGGCTTCCACATCCTGAAAGTCAATGATATGCGTGGCCAAAGCCAGAGCATCTCCGTGACTGAAGTTCACGCCCGCCATATTCTGCTTAAGCCGTCGCCGATCATGACCGATCAGCAGGCGCGTCTGAAGCTGGAACAAATCGCGGCAGATATTAAGAGCGGTAAAACTACCTTCGCAGCAGCCGCTAAAGAGTTTTCTCAGGATCCAGGCTCTGCCAACCAGGGCGGCGATCTGGGTTGGGCTGCAGCGGATATTTTCGACCCAGCTTTCCGCGATGCGCTGACCAAACTTCATAAAGGCCAGATGAGCGCCCCGGTGCACTCCTCTTTCGGTTGGCATCTGATCGAACTGCTGGACACGCGTAACGTTGATAAAACTGACGCGGCGCAGAAAGACAGAGCTTACCGTATGCTGATGAACCGTAAATTCTCGGAAGAAGCAGCAACCTGGATGCAGGAACAGCGCGCCAGCGCTTACGTTAAAGTTCTGAGCAACTAATGGCTCGTACTCAACGTGTTGTTATCACTCCCGGCGAACCCGCCGGGATTGGCCCGGACCTGGTGGTTCAGCTCGCCCAGCGCGATTGGCCTGTAGAACTCGTTGTCTGTGTGGATGCAGGACTTCTCAGTGACCGGGCAGCAATGCTCGGTTTACCGCTTTCACTCCTCCCCTACTCTCCAGATACCCCAGCCAGACCGCAATCTGCAGGCACATTGACGCTGTTACCGATTGCGCTGCGGGCACCTGCTGTCGCGGGTCAGTTGGCGGTAGAAAACGGGCAATATGTGGTGGATACGCTGGCTCGCGCCTGCGATGGTTGCCTGCATGGTGAGTTTGCGGCGTTGATCACCGGTCCTGTTCACAAGGGCGTAATCAATGACGCAGGCGTTCCGTTTACCGGGCATACCGAGTTTTTTGAAGAGCGCTCACAGGCAAAGAAAGTTGTTATGATGCTGGCGACCGAAGAACTGCGCGTTGCCCTGGCAACCACGCATTTGCCGCTCAGAGCCGTTGCCGACGCCATTACGCCCGCCCTGCTTCAGGAAGTGATCGGCATTTTGCATCATGATTTACGCACTAAGTTCGGCATTGCCGATCCACATATTCTGGTGTGCGGTCTTAACCCGCATGCTGGTGAAGGCGGCCATATGGGAACGGAAGAGATAGACACCCTCATTCCGGTACTCGATGAACTGCGTGCGCAGGGGATGAAATTAAACGGCCCGCTGCCCGCAGATACGCTTTTTCAGCCCAAATATCTCGACCACGCGGATGCCGTGCTGGCAATGTACCACGATCAGGGTCTCCCCGTGCTAAAATACCAGGGATTTGGTCGCGGTGTGAATATCACACTGGGCCTGCCCTTTATTCGCACATCCGTCGATCACGGCACCGCACTTGAACTCGCGGGCCGTGGACAAGCAGATGTCGGCAGTTTTATTACGGCGCTTAATCTCGCCATCAAAATGATTGTTAATACCAATGAATAATCGAGTCCATCAGGGCCATTTAGCCCGTAAACGTTTCGGGCAGAACTTCCTCAACGATCAGTTTGTGATCGAAAGTATTGTCTCTGCTATCAACCCGCAGAAAGGTCAGGCTATGGTCGAAATCGGCCCAGGCCTGGCGGCATTGACCGAACCAGTTGGCGAACGCCTGGACAAGCTCACGGTCATTGAACTGGACCGCGATCTGGCAGCACGCTTACAGACACACCCGTTTTTAGGGCCTAAGCTGACGATTTATCAGCAAGATGCCATGACCATGAACTTCGGCGAACTGGCACAAACGATGGGTCAGCCGCTGCGCGTATTCGGCAACCTGCCGTACAACATCTCCACGCCACTCATGTTCCATCTTTTTTCCTATACTGATGCCATTGCCGACATGCATTTCATGTTGCAAAAAGAGGTGGTCAATCGTCTGGTTGCAGGGCCAAACAGTAAAGCGTATGGTCGATTAAGCGTCATGGCGCAGTATTACTGCAATGTGATCCCGGTACTTGAAGTGCCGCCATCTGCATTTACGCCAGCGCCTAAAGTTGATTCAGCTGTTGTGCGTCTGGTCCCTCACGCGACGATGCCGTACCCGGTTAAAGATGTTCGTGTGCTGAGCCGTATTACCACCGAAGCGTTTAATCAGCGCCGTAAAACGGTACGTAACAGTCTCGGCAACCTATTCAGCGTTGAAGTACTGACAGAGCTGGGCGTTGATCCGGCGATGCGAGCGGAAAATATCTCTGTCGCGCAATACTGCCGGATGGCTAACTATCTGTCAGAAAACGCGCCATCGAAGGAGAGTTAAACATGATCAATTCGCCCCGAGTGTGCATTCAGGTACAAAGCGTCTACATTGAGGCGCAATCCTCACCTGATGATGAACGTTACGTTTTTGCTTACACCGTAACTATCCGCAATTTGGGGCGAGCGCCTGTGCAGCTGTTGGGGCGTTATTGGTTAATCACTAATGGTCATGGCCGCGAAACAGAAGTCCAGGGTGAAGGCGTGGTTGGCGTCCAGCCCCATATCGAACCCGGCGAAGAGTACCAGTATACCAGCGGTGCGGTGATTGAAACGCCGCTGGGCACCATGCAGGGTCACTACGAAATGATCGATGAACAAGGCATCGCCTTTACCATCGACATTCCCGTATTCCGACTCGCCGTTCCAACACTCATTCATTAAAACAATAACTATGGCGACATACCTTATTGGCGACGTTCACGGTTGTTACGATGAACTGGTAGCCTTGCTGCATCAGGTAGACTTTAATTCCCAAAAAGACACCCTATGGCTCACCGGCGATCTGGTCGCTCGTGGGCCGGGCTCGCTGGACGTTTTGCGCTACGTGAAATCACTGGGCGACAGCGTACGGTTGGTATTGGGTAATCACGATTTACACCTGCTGGCCGTATTTGCTGGTATCAGTCGTAATAAACCTAAAGACAGGGTCACATCGCTGCTCGAAGCACCGGATGCCGACGAATTACTTAACTGGCTCCGCCGTCAACCGCTGTTGCAGGTAGACGAAGAGAAGAAGCTGGTGATGGCACATGCCGGTATCACCCCACAGTGGGACCTGCAGACGGCAAAAGACTGTGCTCGCGATGTTGAAGCCGTGTTGTCGAGCGACTCATATCCCTTCTTCCTTGATGCGATGTACGGCGACATGCCCAATAACTGGACCCCGGAACTGACCGGGCTGGCACGCCTGCGTTTTATTACCAACGCCTTTACCCGCATGCGTTACTGCTTCCCCAACGGTCAACTGGATATGTACAGCAAAGAGTCACCAGAAGACGCACCTGCCCCGCTGAAGCCATGGTTTGCCATTCCTGGACCTGTCAGTGAAGCGTACAGCATTGCATTCGGGCACTGGGCATCGCTGGAAGGCAAAGGCACACCAGAAGGTATTTACGCGCTGGATACGGGGTGTTGCTGGGGAGGCGATCTCACCTGTCTGCGCTGGGAAGACAAACAGTACTTTGTGCAGCCATCAAATCGCCATCTGAATCTGGATCCTGGCGAAGCGGTAAACGCCTGAGAGATTTATGCCTGATGGCGCTACGCTTATCAGGCCTACATCTGGCACAAGAGTAGGCCGGATAAGACGTTTCGCCGCCATCCGGCACTTACAGGATTAACGACGCTCCAGAATCTCGAAGCAGTAGCTGTGAGAGTTTTGCGCGTCGGCATCGTGGAATTCACTGAACACCGACTCCCAGTCATCCGGTTCGTAGTCCGGGAAATGCGTATCCCCTTCGACTTCAGCATCAATGTGCGTCAGATACAGCTTCTGCGCTTTTGGCAGGAACTGCTCATACACGCGCCCACCGCCAATCACCATAATCTCTGGTTCATCACCGCAGGCCGCAATGGCTTCATCAACAGACTTCACCCACTGTACACGATCGTCAGTGCCAGGCTTGCTGCTGATGACGATATTTTTACGCCCAGGTAACGGTCGCCCGATGGATTCCCAGGTGTGGCGTCCCATGACAACCGGCTTGTTTAAGGTATTACGTTTAAACCAGGCGAGATCGGCAGGGAGGTTCCACGGCATGGCGTTCTCCATACCGATGACGCGATCTACCGCTAACGCCGCAATCAGACTGATCATTGAATATTTCCCGGATACAAAAAAATTGTCGCCACTATACGGAAAGCGCAATCTTTCGTCGACTGGCGGAAAGAGGATGAACAGGAAAATTTTCCGTTCTGCTGGCGAACCGACCTATTTAAGGTGGTACGCCAGCATTACAGTAGTTCAAAAACAGCCAATTAGCAGTAAAGTTTGCAGAACATCACATTTTTTACCCTATGCTGACGGTTTCACTTCCGGCTCATCGGCGACGTCGCCCGTATGCTTACCTTCATCCGTGCCTTGCCAGCCATGGCGTTGAATTAACGATAAGTGCTGACGATCTTCCGCAATAATTTCACTCAGCATTGCGCTGGTGCGTTTATAAACGGCCGCGCGGGAAGTCGCGTCATTTTCCCCTTTCACCATCTCCTCTACCATCATGGTATTGAATCGGCGGAATACGTCGGCCCGCTCACGTGCCTCATAGCGCCCAAGCCCGAGCCCCTCCAACGCCAGACGTCCGGTCTTCAGTGCACCTTCAAAGGTTTCGCGTTCCGGCATATCCACGCCCGCCTGGCGCAGGCGGATGTAATGATCCACATCGCGCGCACGAGCAATAATTTGCAGATGCGGGAAATGCTCTTTCACCATTTCGGTTAACTGCAGGCTGGTTTGCGGATCGTCAATGGCATTAATAATGACTTCAGCTTTCGCCGCCCCGGCAGACTCCAGCAGATCCATCCGGGTCGCATCGCCATAGAAAACCTTCATCCCGAATTTACGCAGCGTTTCGATATGGTCCGGGTCATGATCAAGAACCACCATTTTGACCCCACTCGACAACAACAGACGACCGGTTATCTGGCCAAATCGCCCAAATCCAGCGATGATCACCCGCGGTTGCTCCTCATCGATTTCATCGGCTTCCCGCTCTTCCGAAGTCGCCGATTTTTCCAGACGCGTCAAAATCACCAGCAAAATCGGCGTAGCCGCCATCGACAACGCCACCGCCAGCGTCAGCGATTTCGCCCAGTCAGGATCGAGCACATTTGCCATTTGCGCCGCACCAAACACCACAAAGGCAAACTCACTGCCCTGCCCTAACAATACGGCAAACCAGCGACGCTGCTTGTTCGGCACCTGCAACGGTTTCGCTATCAACCACAGCATGACGGTTTTGATAACCAGGAAACCGACCAGCAAAATGATAATGCGCAAGGGATTATCAATCAGCGTACCAAAGTCGATAGACATCCCCACGCCAATGAAAAACAGTCCCAGCAGCAATCCTTTAAATGGCTCAATGTCGCTTTCCAGCGCGTGGCGATACTCAGAGCTTGCCAGCAGCACCCCGGCCAGAAAGGCCCCCATCGCCATCGACAGGCCAACCTCTTCCAGGAGCAGACCGAAGCCAAACACGAGGAACAGCGCAACGGCACTGAATACTTCCCGCAGGCCCGAACGCGCAACAAAACGCAAGGCCGGACGTGTGACATAACGCCCCAATACCACCACTAATACCAGTGCGCCCGCTACCTTCAGGGCTGACAATGCAAACGCCCCAAGCGTAGTCGATGCGCCGCTCGCCGCCAGTAACGGGATCATCGCCACCAATGGAATAGCGGCGATATCCTGGAACAGCAGCACGGCAAACGCGCTGCGGCCCATTTGCGAAACCATCAGGTTGCGTTCATTCATTGCCTGCATAGCGATAGCCGTTGAGGAAAGCGCCAGCGTCATGCCGATCAGTTCCGCTACCTGCCAGCGCAGGCCAAGGAACATACAGAACAAACCAATTAAGCCGCCGCAAACCACCATCTGTAGCGCACCGCCGCCGAACACCGATGCCCGCAATTTCCACAAACGTTGCGGATCCAGCTCCAGACCGATGACAAACAGCATCAGTACCACACCGATCTCCGCAAAATGCAGGATGGATTCGGCGTCCGTCACCAGCCTCAGACCCCAGGGCCCGATAATGCATCCGGCGATGAGATACCCCAGTACCGACCCTAATCCCAGCCGTACGGCGATGGGTACAATCAGCGCCGCCGATCCGAGATAAATCAGCGCCTGTATCAGCGTATGGCTATCCATGGTGTGCCTCCTGCCATTCCATCAGACGCTGTTTGTAGTGACGCGCCTGCGCTTGCAGCGTTTCATCATCACAGATAAACGTACAGTGCATCGCAAACGGCGGCAGCCATTTGAGGCCGCAATAGAGCGCTGTTGCCTGTAAAGGCTGAGAAAGCACATCAAATCCGGGATGGGAGCCAATATCGAAGTGGTTTTCACCGCCGCCGGTCGTCACCGCCCACAGCAGTTGTTTACCGTGCAGCGCAGTACCACCATGGCCATACGCCCAGCCGTGCGAAAGGACTTTATCCATCCACAGCTTGAGTAATGGAGGTGTGCTGTACCACTGCATCGGATGCTGCCAGATGATCAAATCAGCGCGCGCCAGCGCATCCTGTTCAGCGGCAATATCGATATTGAAGTCGGGGTAGAGCTGGTAGAGCGAGCGTATCTCCACGCCCTCCAGCGTCCTTGCCTGTTCAAGCATCCGCTTATTCGCATGCGAATGTTGCGGATAGGGATGCGCATAAATGATGAGAATCATGATTAGCCTGTGTCACTGCATTATTGTAATAACAGTGAGTTTAGTCACTTAATCCACAGGCTAACAGTCAATATTATTGAGTGGCTGAATGGAGAAAACTGAACTAGTTGTCCAGTTCGCTCATATCCTTAACCTGATCGCGGTTAATCTGTTCCGTCTTACCCGTCTGGGCATTTTTGTACGACACCAGACCAGTATCATCATCAACCTGCGGTTTGCCGTCAGTGACGATTGTTTTGCCATCGGTGGTTTTAACCGCTTGGTTTGAGGAACAACCGGCCACGGTAAACAGTGCTGCTGCGGTAAAAATTGAGGTGACCAGGATATGTTTTTGCATGGTGTTCTCCCTGCTTTTCAGTTGTTTTCAGTGATATACCCAGTTAACTGTAGGCTAACTGACTGAGTTGCAGGGAAAATACAGAACACTCCTAATAGCCCGCCCTGGTCACGGGCTTACTGCGAATCGTCATTTGACTGGTTTGCGCCAGCGTCAGACCTCGCGTTTCCGGGGCGAAAGCGATGGACACAAGCAGGCCAATCAGCGAAATTCCTGCGCCCATCAGCATGACATTGCTGATACCGTATTTGGTGATGAATACCGGCAGCGCCCAGGTTGAAACAATAGTACCGATGCGGCTTAAGGACATAATCACCCCGACGGCAGACGCGCGAATGTCGGTAGGGAACAGCTCGTTTGGGTATAGCCACTGCAGGTTTCCCGGTCCCCCCGAGAAAAACGCGTACACGGCAAACGCCAGCACTACCAGCCACGCCCCCATATCAGGAATTAACCCCAGCACGGCCAGCGCCAGCGTCATCATAATAAAACTGCCAATCAACAGCGGTCGGCGACCCGCGCTATTGAGCCAGAACATGGGCGGAATGCATCCCAGCATAAAGCACAGGCTTATCACCACATTGCCCAACGCTGCGCTTTTCCCGGCACCAAGCCCCAACAGTCCAACAATCTGCGGACCAAAGGTATAAATGGCGAACATCGGGATCACCTGACAGGTCCAGATTGCGGCAACAAACAGGACAAACGGGAAGTGTCGGCGATTAAACAACTGAAGGAAACGCGTCTCCTGCGGCGCCTCTTCGTCGAACACCACCGGTTCGCCGAACAGTTTGATCATCATCGCTTCACACTCTTTCACCCGACCTTTACGCAGCAGCCAGCGCGGCGATTCAGGAAGATCGAAGCGCCCAATCAGGATCAAAATACAGGGGATCACCGCGCTGCCCAGCATCCAGCGCCATCCTCCCTCAACATCATACAGCCAGTAACCGACCAGATCGGCACAGGTGGCACCGACATACCACATCGCGGCGATAAAACCGATGGAGAAAGCGCGCTGGCGGGTATTGGAGAACTCGGTAATCATCGAGGTAGCAATCGGATAATCGGCACCAATCACAATGCCGATCAGCACGCGCATCACCAACAGCTCAACGGGCGAGGAAACAAACATGGTTGCTGCCGATATCACGCCAATGGCGATAATATCGATGATGAACATTTTGCGCCGCCCGACCTTATCGGAAATGTAGCCAAACAGCGACGTCCCCACAAACAGACCAGCGAGAGTGCCGGCGCCCAGCAGACCAATCCACTGTGCGTCCAGTTTCAATGCTGGCGTGAGCTGTTCCAGCGCCACGCCAATCATCACCAGCACATAACCATCCAGAAATGGCCCACCGCTTCCCCACAGCATTATCCGGCGGTGAATAGAGGTAAATTTGATGTCATCAAAGTTCCTGGGCTGCTGCATAGCGACTTCCTGTTTCAACACGGGCAAAGCGTCATCTATAGGCCGGATAAGGCGTTTACGCCCCCATCCGGCACTGGCGTCACATGATTGCCGGATGGCGACGCTAGCGCGTCTTATCCGGCCTACGGGTGCACAACCTCGTACTTATTAACCGTAGCGAAACTCCACGCCAAATGTCCCACGCGGGTATTCCCACTTTTCCAGCGCTGTATCGAGCCCGAGAATGCGGCACGTTCCGCACTCCAGGCATCCGGCGTAATCAAACCGTACGCTGCCGTCGTCCTGCTTTTTATACAGCCCTGCTGGACAGGCCTTAATCAGCACTTCCAGCGTCTGTTTATCAGGATCGGTTTTGAGAATGATATGTGGGCTGTCTTCATCGACATTGAACTTATTGACGCCCAGTTTGACGTCCACATTGACGGGAGATGTCATAATACGGTCACTCCTTTCAGGCCATCTTTCATCAGGTTGATGAAGCCCACTTTCTTCGCATGGCGCAGGATTTTTTTACGCATTGGCACCGGGGCGGAACCATCTACGGTGAACAGGTCGCGTGCGATACTGACCGCCATTTCGGGATAGGCGGTAAACATGCGCGGGTTATCAAGAAAAGCAGGAAGCTTCTGGTACATACGCATATCGCGCATCGGGCCATCGTCCAGATGCTGACGGTATTCACCCAGCGACTGCTTGCTAAAGTCGTCGCGCTTCATCGCTGAAAGCACCGTTTTCGCCGCCGCTTCGCCTGCGGAAATGGCGAGATCCATACCGCGAATGGTAAAGCCGAGGTTCATACACATTCCGGCAGCGTCACCGGCGATCAGCACACCGTCCCCCACCAGTTCTGGCTGCATATTCATACCGGCTTCAGGTACGACGTGCGCGGCATATTCCACCAGCTTGCCACCGGCGATCAGTGGGGCAACCGCCGGATGCTGTTTGAAATCTTCCAGCATTTGCGGGACCGATTTTTTCGCGTCTTTCAGGTGATGAAGGCCGCAGACCAGCCCCAGAGAAAGGGTCGTTTCATTCGTATAGAGAAAGCCTCCGCCCATCAATCCATCAGTTGGCGAACCGGCAAACAGGCAAGCTGCACCTTCGTTCCCCTGTAACTGGAAACGATCTTCAATTACCGATTTTGGCAGTTCGATCAGCTCCTTTACGCCGACGGCAACATGCGATGCCTCGACGCGCTTTGCCATACCCAGCTTTTCAGCCAGCAGAGAATTCACCCCGTCGGCGAGGATCACCACTTTGGCTTCCAGAATATCGCCGTCGGCTTCCACGCCCACGACTTTACCCTCGCGCTGCACAACGTTATCCACACGAATACCGGTGATAAGCTGGGCGCCCGCCTCCTCGGCCTGCTCCATCAGCCAGGCGTCAAATTTGCTACGTAAGACGGAATAAGAAACCTGCGACGATGCGGCCTCTTCACCATTGCAATAGTCGATGGTCATCGCCCCTTTGTCGGTCATAAAGGCGAGCTTTTCGTGGGTGATTATGCGTTCAATGGGGGCCTGCTCAGCAAAACCGGGAATGATGCGCTCCAGGCTATGCGCATACATGCGCCCACCGGTGACATTCTTCGCGCCAGCAGAATTGCCGCGCTCGATAACCAGCACCTGTGCACCTTCCCGAGCCAGCACCAGCGCCGCAACCGAACCAGCCAGACCTGCACCCACAATGATGGCATCAAAGATATCTTCGGACATACGTACTCCTGTCAGCGGCAGGATACCTTCGCATCCTGCCCGAATGGTTTAACGCGCTAAGGCAGCCGTCAGAGCAGGCAGGATCTTCAGCGCATCGCCAACAATGCCATAATCTGCATACTGGAAAATCGGCGCATTTTTGTCTTTGTTGATGGCGAAAATCGTCTGTGCGCCGTTGGCACCGACCATATGTTGGATCTGCCCGGAGATCCCCACGGCCAGATACAGTTCAGGCTTAAGCATCAGGTTAGAGATGCCGACGTAGCGTTCATGCTCCATCCACTTCTCGTTTTCCGCCACCGGACGGGAACAGGCCAACTCAGCGCCAATCGTCTGGCACAGCGCTTCTGCCAGCGAGATATTTTCTTTGCTACCGATACCGCGTCCCACGCTGACCACCAGACGGGCTTTGTCGAGATCGACGCTGTTGCTCTGACGCGCCTGAGTTGCCGTACGGGTCACGACAATGGCCGGAGCCTGCCACTGTACGGTATGCATCTCGCCGCTGCGGGTGGTATCCGGTTGCTGCGCGTCAAACGTTCCGCTACTGAGAGTTATCACGGCAAACGGTGAAGCGATTGTTTCTGCTCCCATCGCCAGGCCACCGTAGACCATATGTTTGACCGCCGCTTTTCCATCCTGCACCGCGACTGCGCTGGCGTCATTTGAGACTGCAGCCGACAAGCGAAAGCCCAGCTTTGCCGCTAACAGCTTGCCCCGACGTGTATTCGGCAGCAGCACCGCGCCGCCCTCGCTGTGCTGACGAATGGTCTGAGCCATCACATCGGCGTAGTCTTCAACCATACGGTCTTCTGGTTTGCCGCTGAGCAGCCAGACATGATCCGCGCCTAAATGACATGCCGTTGCGCTGTCCGCATCGCTGAGCACAAACGTGTTAACTTTTTCACCTAAAGCCTGCGCACCATTCATCAGTTCCGGCAGACGAGAAGGGGTATCGCTGAATACCCAGATACTGGAAAATTTGTTCATAACATCCCCTGATAATTAAATGATTTTGCGAAGATTCTCGACAAACGCGGCAATCTGTTCTTCACCGTCACCTTCAATTACAACGCGCTGACGCTCGCGCTGTTTCGGCGCAGCAACCTGTTGTGCGGAATACGCCTGCACGCTGTTCAGCCCAATGTCTGCAGGTGACCAAACCTGAACCGGTTTTTTCGCCGCACCAAGAATGGCTTTCATGGAAGGGATTTGAGGGGTGTTGATGTCAGTAGAGACCGCGATAACCGCCGGAAGCGAGATACTCAGGGTTTCAACTTCATCTTCCAGTTCACGCTCTACCGTCAGAGTGCTGTCGGTAAGAGAGAGGATTTTGCTCACGCCGTTTATCGCCGGCACGTCCAGCATTTCGCCCACCAGCAGACCAACCTGCTGAGCATAAAGATCGGAAGAACCGTCGCCGCAAATAAGCAGATCAAAACCGGATTTTTGCACGGCGGCAGCCAGCGCAGTGGCAGTTTGTTGCGGCAGCGCCTGTTCAAATTGATCGTCAATGACAACAATCAGTTCATCAGGGCCACGGGAAAGCACATCTTTGCGCCCTTTTGCATTGGTCAGCGCTTTGCCTCCGACGCTCATGGCCACAACCTGAGCCTCTCCCACCTGCTGTTTTAACTGGCAAGCCGCTTCGATCGCATTCAGATCATATTGGCTGATTTTGCCATCTGCTTTGCTGAAATCGAGTGTTCCATCAGCATTATTAATCGCAATATCCTGCTCATCAGGTACGCATTTGTAGCAAGTAATTATCTTCATTGCATCTCCAGAAATCATGAAGGAAACGTATTTATATCGGCGGTGTTAAATACAGATATCACGCTCTTTAATTCGGAAATAAAACCTTAATCACCAATATTGAAAATGTCACACATTGAAATTCGTAACTTTCAATAGTGTTACATGCCTCACCAATATTGAAAGAATCACGTCAAATATGAAAATTTTCAATATTGTCTGCTGGTTCAACAATATTGAACGCCAGTCACTTAAAAAAGTTAAAAAACCAATGCCAACATCATGATTAATAAAGAAATTATCTAGATTTCCAGACAAAATAACCAGCATAAAAAAGTGTGACAAAGATAACAGAATAGCCGGAAATGAATACCCATTATGAGTTACTCACTGAGGCGCCCCAGAGGTTAAAAAGTCATCAACAAATCATTAATAATAAATAAACAAACGATCACATACGGGCACGCTAAATAAATTTCGTTTTCACACTGGAATTCACTTATGAAAAATGAAAAGAGAAAATCGGGAATTGAACCGAAGGTTTTTTTTCCGCCATTAATAATTGTTGGGATACTTTGTTGGCTAACAGTAAGAGATCTTGATGCCGCTAACGTCGTTATTAATGCGGTATTCAGTTATGTCACCAACGTCTGGGGTTGGGCATTCGAATGGTATATGGTCGTCATGCTCTTCGGATGGTTCTGGTTAGTCTTTGGCCCGTATGCCAAAAAGAAATTAGGCGACGAAAAACCCGAGTTTAGTACCGCCAGCTGGATTTTTATGATGTTCGCCTCCTGTACATCCGCCGCGGTGCTGTTCTGGGGTTCCATCGAGATCTACTACTATATCTCTACCCCGCCGTTCGCTTTGGAGCCCAATTCCACGGGTGCGAAAGAGATCGGTCTGGCGTACAGCCTGTTCCACTGGGGGCCGTTGCCGTGGGCAACCTACAGCTTCCTTTCCGTGGCCTTCGCCTATTTCTTCTTTGTGCGCAAGATGGACGTCATCCGTCCCAGCTCTACGCTGGTACCGTTAGTGGGCGAAAAGCATGCGAAAGGGCTGTTCGGCACCATCGTTGATAACTTCTACCTGGTGGCGCTGATCTTCGCGATGGGTACCAGCCTCGGTCTGGCGACGCCGCTGGTAACCGAGTGTATGCAATGGCTGTTCGGTATTCCGCATACGCTGCAATTAGATGCCATCATCATTACCTGCTGGATCATTCTGAACGCCATTTGCGTAGCCTGTGGCCTGCAAAAAGGAGTCAGAATCGCCAGCGACGTGCGTAGCTACCTGAGCTTCCTGATGCTGGGCTGGGTGTTTATCGTCAGCGGCGCCAGCTTCATCATGAACTACTTCACCGACTCGGTCGGCATGCTGCTGATGTATCTGCCGCGCATGCTGTTCTATACCGATACCATCGGCAAAGGCGGATTCCCGCAGGGCTGGACTGTTTTCTACTGGGCGTGGTGGGTCATTTACGCCATCCAGATGAGTATCTTCCTGGCGCGTATTTCTCGTGGTCGTACCGTACGTGAACTGTGCTTTGGGATGGTGCTGGGCCTGACCGCTTCCACCTGGATCCTGTGGACAGTCCTTGGCAGCAACACGCTGCTGCTGATGGATAAAAACATTCTCAACATCCCGCAGCTGATTGAACAACACGGCGTGGCGCGCGCCATTATCGAAACCTGGGCCGCCTTGCCATTCAGCACCGCCACCATGTGGGGCTTCTTTATCCTCTGCTTTATTGCCACCGTCACGCTAATTAACGCCTGCTCCTACACCCTGGCGATGTCCACCTGTCGCGAAGTTCGCGATGGTGAAGAACCGCCGCTGTTGGTGCGTATCGGTTGGTCCGTTCTGGTCGGCGTCATCGGCATCGTTCTGCTGGCGCTGGGTGGGCTGAAGCCCATTCAGACCGCAATTATCGCCGGAGGATGCCCGCTGTTCTTCGTCAACATCATGGTGACGCTGTCCTTTATTAAAGACGCCAAAGTGCACTGGAAAGACAAGTAATTCTTATTAACCCAATTGATCAAGAGGCTGAAAGATGGATTTCAACTTAAATGACGAGCAGGAACTGTTTGTCGCCGGTATTCGTGAACTGATGGCCAGTGAGAACTGGGAAGCTTATTTTGCCGAGTGCGATCGCGACAGCGTCTACCCTGAGCGTTTTGTAAAAGCACTGGCAGATATGGGCATCGATAGCCTGTTGATCCCGGAAGAACACGGCGGGCTGGAAGCCGGTTTTGTCACCGTTGCCGCCGTCTGGATGGAACTCGGCCGCCTGGGCGCGCCAACCTATGTGCTGTACCAGTTACCGGGGGGTTTTAACACCTTCCTGCGTGAAGGGACTCAGGAACAAATCGATAAAATCATGGCGTTCCAGGGAACAGGTAAGCAGATGTGGAACTCTGCAATTACCGAACCGGGAGCGGGATCGGATGTTGGCAGTCTGAAAACCACTTATACACGCAAAAATGGTAAGGTTTATCTTAATGGCAGTAAGTGCTTTATCACCAGTAGCGCCTATACCCCGTACATCGTAGTGATGGCGAGAGATGGTGCATCGCCGGATAAACCTGTTTATACCGAGTGGTTTGTTGACATGAGCAAGGCGGGTATCAAGGTCAACAAACTGGAGAAACTCGGTCTGCGCATGGATAGCTGCTGTGAAATCACCTTTGATGACGTTGAACTGGACGAGAAAGACATGTTCGGTCGGGAAGGTAATGGCTTCAATCGTGTGAAAGAAGAGTTTGACCATGAACGCTTCCTCGTCGCACTGACCAACTACGGTACGGCAATGTGCGCTTTTGAAGACGCAGCGCGTTATGCCAACCAACGCGTACAGTTTGGTGAAACGATCGGCCGTTTCCAGCTGATTCAGGAGAAGTTCGCGCACATGGCGATCAAACTGAACTCCATGAAAAACATGCTGCTGGAAGCCGCATGGAAAGCGGATAACGGCACTATTACCTCGGGCGACGCGGCCATGTGCAAATACTTCTGCGCCAACGCGGCATTTGAAGTGGTAGACACCGCCATGCAGGTGCTGGGTGGCGTGGGTATCGCGGGTAACCATCGCATCACGCGCTTCTGGCGTGACCTGCGCGTTGACCGTGTTTCTGGAGGTTCTGACGAAATGCAGATCCTGACGTTGGGTCGTGCGGTATTGAAGCAATACCGTTGATTCGTTCGTTTCGTAGGCCGGATAAGGCGTTTACGCCACCATCCGGCAATATGCCCGGTGGCGCTGCGCTTACCGGGCCTACAAAAAAATGCCAGGAGAAAAATGATGAATCATTTACCAATGCCAGCCTTCGGCCCGCTTTCCGGGGTACGCGTTGTCTTTTCAGGGATCGAAATTGCCGGTCCGTTCGCCGGACAGATGTTCGCCGAATGGGGTGCTGAGGTTATCTGGATTGAAAACGTTGCGTGGGCCGATACCATCCGCGTGCAACCTAACTATCCGCAGCTCTCACGCCGTAATCTGCATGCCCTGTCGCTGAATATTTTCAAAGATGAAGGCCGGGAAGCGTTTCTGAAGCTGATGGAAACCACCGATATTTTCATTGAAGCCAGTAAAGGCCCGGCCTTTGCCCGCCGCGGTATTACCGATGAAGTGCTGTGGGAACATAACCCGAAACTGGTTATCGCCCACCTTTCCGGCTTCGGCCAGTTTGGTACCGAGGAGTACACCAATCTTCCAGCGTATAACACCATCGCACAGGCATTTAGCGGCTATCTGATCCAAAACGGTGACGTGGATCAGCCAATGCCAGCCTTCCCGTACACCGCCGATTACTTCTCCGGGATGACCGCGACGACAGCGGCGCTGGCGGCTCTGCACAAAGTCCGCGAAACGGGTAAAGGTGAAAGCATCGATATCGCCATGTACGAGGTGATGCTGCGCATGGGTCAGTATTTCATGATGGATTACTTCAACGGCGGCGAAATTTGCCCACGCATGACCAAAGGCAAAGACCCGTATTACGCTGGCTGCGGCCTGTATAAATGCGCCGATGGCTATATCGTCATGGAGCTGGTCGGCATCACGCAAATCAACGAGTGCTTCAAAGATATTGGCCTCGCCCACATTCTTGGCACGCCGGAAGTTCCGGAAGGTACCCAGCTTATTCATCGTGTGGAATGCCCTTACGGCCCGCTCGTGGAAGAGAAACTGGACGCCTGGCTGGCAACGCACACCATCGCCGAAGTCCAGGCGCGCTTTGCTGAGCTGAACATCGCCTGCGCGAAGGTGCTGACCATTCCAGAACTGGAAGGCAACCCGCAGTACGTTGCCCGTGAATCTATTACTCAGTGGCAAACGATGGACGGTCGCACCTGCAAAGGTCCGAACATCATGCCGAAATTTAAAAACAACCCGGGGAAAATCTGGCGTGGCATGCCGTCACATGGCATGGATACTGCCGCCATTCTGAAAAACATTGGTTATAGCGAAGCAGACATAAATGAGCTGGTCGGCAAAGGCCTGGCCAGAGTTGAGGAATAAACGCGACGCGCTGACCGCTCATTGGTTAGCGCTCACGCCTGATTTCAGTGGATAAAGCAATATGGATATCGTTGGCGGACAAAACTTACGTCAGATGTGGGACGACCTGGCCGGGGTGTACGGAGATAAAACGGCGTTAATTTTCGAATCCTGCGAAGGAGTCGTTCGGCAGTTTAGCTATGCCTCGCTCAATGAAGAGATTAACCGCACGGCAAACCTTTTCCATTCCTTAGGGATCCGCAAGGGCGATAAGGTCGCATTGCATCTGGATAACTGTCCGGAATTCATTTTTTGCTGGTTTGGGCTGGCAAAAATTGGCGCCATTATGGTACCGATTAATGCCCGCTTACTGGGCGAAGAAAGTGCCTGGATCCTGCAAAACAGCCAGGTAAGCCTGCTGGTCACCAGCGCCCAGTTTTATCCTATGTACCGCCAGATACGGCTGGAAAATACCACGCCGCTTAATCATATCTGTCTGATTGGCGAACAGCTTCCGGCTGACGACGGCGTGAGCCACTTTACCCAACTGCAATCCCGCCAGTCCGCCACGCTGTGCTATACACCTGCGTTATCCACTGACGATACGGCGGAAATTCTGTTTACCTCAGGCACCACTTCACGGCCTAAAGGGGTGGTGATTACCCACTACAACCTGCGTTTTGCAGGCTACTACACTTCCTGGCAAATCGCTCTGCGCGATGATGACGTCTACATGACGGTGATGCCCGCTTTTCATATCGACTGTCAGTGTACCGCCGCAATGCCCGCATTCTCCGCAGGCAGCACCTTTGTGCTGCTAGAGAAGTACAGTGCCAGGGCGTTCTGGAATCAGGTGCATAGATATAAGGCGACGGTTACCGAATGCATTCCGATGATGATCAGAACGCTGATGGTACAACCTGCCGCGCCAACCGACAGACAGCATCACCTGCGCGAAGTAATGTTCTATCTCAATTTATCCGCACAGGAAAAAGACGCCTTTACCGAACGCTTTGGCGTCAGGCTGCTGACCTCTTACGGTATGACTGAAACCATCGTCGGTATTATCGGCGACCGTCCCGGTGACAAACGACGCTGGCCCTCCATTGGCCGCGTGGGATTTAGCTATGAGGCCGAAATCCGTGACGATCACAACCGTCCCCTGCCCGCCGGAGAAATTGGCGAAATCTGTATTAAAGGCGTGCCGGGCAAAACAATCTTCAAAGAGTACTATGCCCAGCCGGAGGCTACCGCCAAAGCGCTGGAACCTGAAGGCTGGTTACATACCGGAGATTCGGGCTATCAGGATGCGGATGGCTATTTTTATTTCGTCGACAGACGCTGCAACATGATTAAACGCGGCGGAGAAAATGTCTCCTGCGTCGAGCTGGAAAATATTATTTCTGCGCATCCGAAAATTCAGGACATTGTGGTTGTCGGTATTAAAGATTCAATCCGTGATGAAGCCATTAAAGCGTTTATCGTCCTTAATGAAGGTGAAACATTAAGCGAAGCCGAGTTCTTCAGCTTCTGCGAAAACAATATGGCGAAATTCAAGGTTCCCTCGTTTATGGAGATAAGAACCGACCTGCCGCGCAATTGTTCAGGAAAAATAATCAAAAAAAATCTGAAATAACCCTCCCGGTAGGAATTCCTCCTGCCGGGAAATCTATTTATCTGGAGATGAACTATGAGTGAATCATTACATCTGACCCGTAACGGCCCGATTCTGGAAATTACCCTCGACCGGCCTAAAGCCAATGCCATTGATGCAAAAACCAGTTTTGCCATGGGTGAAGCGTTTCTTAATTTTCGTGATGACCCGGAATTACGCGTAGCGATAATCACTGGCGGCGGTGAGAAATTCTTTTCTGCGGGCTGGGACTTAAAAGCGGCAGCTGAAGGTGAAGCGCCGGATGCCGATTTTGGCCCAGGCGGCTTTGCCGGTTTAACCGAAATTTTCGACCTCAATAAACCGGTCATCGCTGCGGTAAACGGCTATGCGTTTGGCGGTGGTTTTGAATTGGCGCTGGCGGCGGATTTTATCGTCTGCGCGGAAAATGCCAGCTTCGCGCTACCGGAAGCCAAGCTCGGGATCGTGCCTGACAGCGGCGGCGTTCTGCGTCTGCCGAAGCTACTGCCACCGGCTATCGTCAACGAAATGGTGATGACCGGCAGACGAATGAGTGCCGAAGAAGCACTGCGTTGGGGTATCGTCAACCGCGTTGTCAGCCAGAGCGAACTGATGGATAGCGCGCGCGAACTGGCGCAGCAGCTGGTGAATAGCGCCCCGCTGGCGATCGCCGCGCTGAAAGAGATTTATCGTGCGACCAGCGAAATGCCGGTGGAAGAAGGCTACCGCTACATCCGCAGCGGCGTGCTGAAGCACTATCCGTCAGTGCTGCACTCCGAAGATGCGCTTGAAGGACCGCAAGCGTTTGCAGAAAAACGCGATCCGGTGTGGAAAGGACGCTGATAACCGATGAGCTATTACGCCTTTGAAGGCCTGATTCCGGTAGTGCATCCAGAGGCGTATGTTCATCCCAGCGCCGTGTTGATTGGTGATGTAATCGTGGGGGCTGGCGTCTACGTCGGCCCGCATGCCTCACTGCGTGGTGACTATGGTCGCCTGATTCTGGAGGCAGGTTCTAACTTGCAGGATGGCTGCATCATGCACGGTTATTGCGACACTGACACCATCGTGCATGAGAATGGGCATATCGGCCATGGCGCAATCCTGCACGGTTGCGTGGTGGGCAGAGATGCGCTGATCGGCATGAACAGCGTCATTATGGACGGCGCAGCGATTGGTGAAGAGAGCATTGTCGCCGCCATGAGCTTTGTCAAAGCCGGATTTCAGGGGGAGGCAAGGCAGATGCTGGTGGGCTCACCCGCTCGCGTATTGCGTGAAGTCACGGACCAGGAACTGCACTGGAAACGGTTAAACACCAAAGAGTATCAGGATCTTGCGGTCCGCTGCCGGGCAGGTTTACGCGAAACGCAGCCATTAACGCGGGTCGAAGAACACCGGCCGCGCCTGAAAGGCACGACGGACGTAAAACCCAAATCAGCACAGTAATTGATGCCGGATTCGCTCACGCTTATCCGGCCTACGCGTCAACCACCGTTTATGCCGCCATCAGGCAACTGACAATTAGCGACGCATACTCTTGGAGAGCATCATCTGCCATTTCTGCTCACGGTTGAGCTCTGTTGGGGGAACGGCAGACAGCCGCGGCGTTTTCGCCACACTCACCTTTTTTTCCTGCAAATTGTGGCTCAATCGGTTGTAGAGGTGAGAATCAATACTGATGACTTTTACCAGACGCTGGCACTGGCAGCCCCGGCCTGCAATCTGATTAGGGATCATCTTAACTTCACAAACAATTTCTCCCACTTCCGACAGAATATAAGAGAGCGTATTAATTGCTTTGCAGTGTTCAATATCAAAATGGCGGGAAATTTCTTTTGCGGTGATCCAACGATCTTCAGCCATCATCCAGTCAGCAATTAACAAATAAAGCGGTCTTTCAACATATTTTTCACACATAAGCACACCATTTCACAAATTAAAAATCTGGCTACGGCCTGTCCAAATTAATAAAAACTAAGCCATATTAAAATTGTGGATATAAAAGATAGTATGCGACTTGAATGTTGATTAGTGTGAGCAATATCGTGCTTATTACATTGAAAATGTGGTTATGAAACTGCATTTGGCCAGGAATGACCTTACGAGAGATAAAAAAAGGGTTTCTTTACAGAAACCCTTTCAAGATTATATTGCAGGTCCGGTTAACGCAATTATCACCGGACTCTTTGTTTATGACTTTTTGATCTGCGCGTGCATTTCCTGTACCGAGGTCACCTTCTCAGTGGCATCGGCATTCAGCGCCATCGCCGTCGCGAAACCGCCGTTCAGGGTAGTGTCATAATGCACTTTGTACTGCAGGGCGCTACGGCGAATCAGCTTAGAGTCTTCAATCGCCTGACGACCTTCGGTGGTGTTGATGATGTAAGTGTACTCGCCATTCTTGATACGGTCCTGAATGTGCGGACGCCCTTCATGCACCTTGTTCACCAGACGTGGATTGATACCCGCTTCGCCCAGCACAATCGCCGTGCCGTGCGTTGCATCCAGCTCAAAACCAAACTTCAGCAGTTTCGCCGCCAGGTCAACCACACGCTCTTTATCGCCTTCGCGAACGGAGAGCAGCGCACGCCCCTGTTTTTTCATGGTGGAGCTGCTGCCCAGCTGTGCCTTGGCGAACGCTTCCGCGAAGGTACGGCCCACGCCCATCACTTCCCCGGTAGAGCGCATTTCTGGCCCTAACAGCGGGTCAACGCCCGGGAATTTGTTGAACGGCAGCACCACTTCTTTTACTGAGTAGTACGGCGGGATAACTTCTTTGGTTACGCCCTGCTGTGCCAGTGTTTTCCCGGCCATCACGCGCGCCGCAACTTTCGCCAGCGGTACGCCAGTTGCCTTGGAGACGAACGGAACGGTACGCGCCGCACGCGGGTTCACTTCAATCAGGTAAACTTCGTTATTCTTCACCGCAAACTGAACGTTCATCAGACCGCGAACCTGCAGTTCGAAGGCCAGTTTCTGCACCTGCTGACGCATCACATCCTGAATTTCCTGGCTCAGGGTGTACGCTGGCAGTGAACATGCGGAGTCACCGGAGTGTACACCCGCCTGTTCGATGTGCTCCATGATGCCACCAATCAGCACCATTTCGCCGTCGCAGATAGCGTCCACGTCCACTTCAACCGCATCGTCAAGGAAACGGTCCAGCAGTACCGGCGCATCGTTAGAAACGCTGACCGCAGTCTGGAAGTAGCGACGCAGGTCGGCTTCGTCGTAGACAATTTCCATCGCGCGGCCGCCGAGAACATATGACGGACGCACCACCAGCGGGTAGCCAATCTCTTTCGCCTTCTCAACAGCCTGTTCGATAGCCGTTACGGTAGCGTTCGCCGGTTGCTTCAGCTTCAGACGGTCAACCGCCTGCTGGAAACGCTCACGGTCTTCCGCGCGGTCGATGGCATCCGGGCTGGTGCCGATTACCGGTACACCTGCCGCTTCCAGCGCACGCGCCAGCTTCAGCGGGGTCTGGCCGCCGTACTGTACGATGACGCCTTTCGGCTTCTCAATGCGCACGATTTCCAGTACGTCTTCCAGCGTGACCGGCTCGAAGTACAGGCGGTCGGAAGTGTCGTAATCAGTAGAGACAGTCTCCGGGTTACAGTTGACCATGATGGTCTCGTAACCGTCTTCGCGCAGCGCCAGAGAGGCGTGTACGCAGCAGTAGTCGAACTCAATGCCCTGACCGATACGGTTTGGACCACCACCCAGCACCATGATTTTATCGCGGTCGACGGACGGATTCGCTTCACACTCATCTTCATAAGTGGAGTACATATAAGCGGTGTCGGTCGCGAATTCCGCCGCACAGGTATCCACGCGCTTGTAGACCGGGTGAAGGTTATATTGGTCACGCAGTTTGCGGATTTCCGCTTCGCGAACGCCGGCCAGTTTTGCCAGACGCGCATCAGCGAAGCCTTTGCGCTTCAGTACGCGCAGGAAGTCAGCGTCGAGGCCGTTGATGCCAAGGTCAATGACTTTTTCTTCCAGGCGCACCAGCTCTTCAATCTGCACCAGGAACCAGCGGTCGATGTTGGTTAGGTTGAACACGCCATCGACGGACAGGCCAGCACGGAAGGCATCGGCGATGTACCAGATACGCTCAGCGCCAGCGTCTTTCAGTTCGCGACGGATTTTGGTCAGCGCTTCCGGGTCGTCCAGGCTGACTTTCGGGTCGAAGCCGGTCGCGCCCACTTCCAGACCGCGCAGCGCTTTCTGCAGCGATTCCTGCTGGGTGCGGCCAATCGCCATCACTTCACCAACAGATTTCATCTGCGTGGTCAGACGGTCATTAGCACCTACGAATTTCTCGAAGTTGAAGCGTGGAATTTTCGTCACAACGTAGTCGATGGACGGCTCAAACGAGGCCGGAGTACGGCCGCCGGTGATGTCGTTCATCAGTTCGTCGAGGGTGTAACCTACGGCTAGCTTGGCGGCGACTTTCGCAATCGGGAAGCCGGTAGCTTTGGACGCCAGCGCCGAGGAGCGGGATACGCGCGGGTTCATCTCGATGACAATCAGGCGACCGTTTTTCGGGTTTACCGCAAACTGGACGTTAGAACCGCCGGTTTCCACGCCGATTTCACGCAGTACCGCCATCGAGGCGTTACGCATGATTTGATATTCTTTGTCGGTCAGCGTCTGGGCAGGTGCTACGGTGATGGAATCACCGGTATGGATGCCCATCGCGTCGAAGTTTTCGATGGAGCAGACGATGATGCAGTTGTCGTTTTTATCACGCACCACTTCCATCTCGTACTCTTTCCAGCCAATCAGCGATTCATCAATCAGCAGCTCGTTGGTTGGGGAAAGGTCCAGACCGCGTTCGCAGATTTCTTCGAACTCTTCGCGGTTGTAGGCGATACCGCCACCGGTGCCGCCCATGGTGAAGCTAGGGCGGATAATGCACGGGAAGCCAACGTCAGCGGCAACCGCCAGCGCTTCTTCCATGGTGTGAGCGATGCCTGAACGCGCGGTGTCGAGACCAATCTTCTTCATCGCGATATCGAAGCGACGACGGTCTTCCGCTTTATCAATGGCATCCGCCGTTGCGCCAATCATGGTCACGCCGAATTCAGCCAGTACGCCCTGGCGCTCCAGCTCCAGCGCACAGTTCAGCGCCGTCTGACCGCCCATGGTTGGCAGCACCGCGTCCGGACGTTCTTTCTCAATAATTTTGCGTACTACTTCCCAGTGAATTGGCTCGATGTAGGTGGCATCGGCCATTTCCGGGTCGGTCATGATGGTTGCCGGGTTGGAGTTCACCAGAATAACGCGGTAACCCTCTTCACGCAGGGCTTTACACGCCTGTGCGCCGGAATAGTCAAACTCACACGCCTGACCGATAACAATCGGACCCGCGCCCAGAATCAGGATACTTTTTATGTCTGTACGTTTTGGCATGGCTCTTTTACTCCTGATTATTTCGCGGACTGACGGTATTGCTCAATTAACTCGATAAAGTGGTCGAACAGCGGTGCAGCGTCGTGCGGACCCGGACTCGCTTCAGGGTGCCCCTGGAAGCTGAATGCCGGTTTGTCGGTACGATGAATCCCCTGCAAGGTGCCGTCGAACAGTGACTTGTGGGTCACGCGCAGGTTGGCAGGCATGGAGGCTTCATCTACAGCAAAACCGTGGTTCTGCGCGGTGATCATCACGGTGTTGTTATCAATATCTTTTACCGGATGGTTGCCGCCGTGGTGGCCAAACTTCATCTTAATGGTCTTCGCACCGCTCGCCAGCGCCAACAGCTGATGGCCGAGGCAGATGCCAAATACCGGAATATCGGTTTCGAGGAATTTCTGAATCGCGGTAATCGCATAGTCGCACGGCGCCGGGTCGCCAGGGCCGTTGGACAGGAAGATACCGTCCGGATTCATCTTCAGAACGTCTTCTGCTGAGGTTTTCGCCGGTACAACCGTCAGGCGGCAACCGCGGTCCGCTAACATACGCAGAATGTTACGTTTAGCGCCGAAATCGTAAGCCACAACGTGGAACGGCAGTTCATCGGCAGATTTTGCTTCCGGCAGGTCACCCGCCAGCGTCCAGCTACCCTGCGTCCAGCTATAAGGCTCCGCGGTGGTCACTTCTTTCGCCAGATCCATACCGTTCAGGCCAGGGAAAGCTTTTGCCTTCTCCAGTGCCAGCGCCGCATCCGGGTTATCGCCCGCGATGATGCAGCCGTTCTGTGCGCCCTTTTCACGCAGCAAACGCGTCAGCTTACGGGTATCGATATCAGCAATCGCCACAATGTTATGGCGCTTCAGGTAAGAAGAGAGGTCTTCGGTATCGCGGAAGTTGCTGGCAATCAGCGGCAGGTCGCGGATGACCAGTCCTTGCGCATGTACCTGTGAAGATTCTGCATCGGCTTCATTGGTGCCGACATTACCGATATGAGGATAAGTAAGAGTGACGATTTGGCGGGAATAGGAAGGATCAGTGAGGATTTCTTGATAACCGGTCATTGAAGTATTGAAAACGACTTCCCCAACCGCCGAACCTGTTGCCCCTATGGCCCGACCGTGAAACTGGGTTCCGTCTTCCAGAACCAATAGCGCTGACTTAATCAAAACACCCTCCAGAGAATATTCACTCACTTTATTTGCATATTAATTCATTAACACCTCATGAATCAATGCAAATTTGCTTACCTATGGATTTCTGGCAAACGGCGGCATTCTAGAGATAGCCCACGTAAAAGTCTACCCAAAAGGGTAATTTTTATTATTATTTTGCGCCACTGGGATAAATCACACGATTTAACAGGCAAAAAGATCAGCTAACTTGTGGTGGAAAACGCTTGCGGTAGGCAAAGAGTGTAAAAACAGAATGCGGGAGAGAAAAAAGTGGACCATTTGGTCAAAATTTACATTGAGATAACATAAACACCCAACAAAACATATACAAACACTCATTTAAAAGAAAAAATACATTCAAAAGCTAAAAAATAAAAGGGCAATAAAATATTGCCCCATGTAATCAATTGATTATGATTACAATAACCACATCACGAAGGGTAGTAAAAGCTATAAATTACGTAAATCAAGCACATCTTTCATATCAAAAAGACCATTTGACTTTGATTTTAGCCAAATTGCCGATCTCACCGCGCCGTTAGCAAAAGTCATGCGGCTGGACGCTTTATGCGTGATCTCAATACGCTCGCCAATATCAGCAAACATCGCGGTATGCTCACCAACGATATCCCCCGCCCGCACCGTGGCAAAGCCGATCGTGCCCGGTACGCGCTCGCCGGTGTAACCTTCACGCGAATAGACTGCGCAGTCTTTCAGATCTTTATCCAGCGCCCCGGCAATCGCCTCGCCCATCGCCAGCGCAGTGCCTGACGGCGCATCAACTTTATGGCGGTGGTGGGCTTCAATAATCTCAATATCAGTGTAATCGCCCATCACTTTCGCCGCTTTCTCCAGCAGCTTAAGCATAACGTTCACGCCGACGCTAAAGTTCGCGGCGAAAACAATAGCAATCTCCTGCGCGGCATCACGAATAGCCTGTTTACCCGCGTCATCAAAGCCGGTGGTGCCAATCACCATCCCTTTACCGTGCTGGCGGCAAAACGCCAGATGCGTCAGCGTGCCTTCCGGGCGGGTAAAATCGATGAAAACATCGAAATCATCTTTCACCGCTTCAAGGCTACTTTGTACGGTAACGCCCGTTTTCCCGGCTCCAGCTAACTCTCCGGCATCGCTTCCTAATAAGGAGGAACCTTCGCGCTCCAGCGCCGCGCCCAGCTGTACGCCTTCCATGCCGAGAGTGGCCTGAATCAACTGACGCCCCATGCGTCCTCCGGCTCCCGCGATGGCAACGCGGATTTGTGCATCATGCATAGCTATTCTCTTTTGTTAATTTTACGTAAATCGTTTTCAGATTAACCAGCGCAACGCTGCGCCGCCAGCCGAAAACGTCGATAATTAGAATTTAATGATAAACAGGCAGAGATATCAGTAAAAGGCATGACGCCACGGAATAAGCAGCGTCATCGGGTTATAAAGCGTGGAGATCAAGGGGCCAGCGCCAGTACCTCTGCCACCCACTGCTGGAAACCTTCAACGTTCAGACCCAGCGCAACCTGCGCATTTGCTGGATGCCCCAGACGTCCTTCGATGTCCACCACCGTTGCACCTGAGGTATATTCGCCCTGGGTTTCAACCGCCACGAAACACGACTGCAGGGTAAACAGTTCCGGACGCACCAGCCAGGCAATGGCACACAGATCGTGCATTCGCAGCCCCGTATTCATACTGCCGCTACGGTAATGGCTAAACAGCGCGTGCAGCATTTTTCCCGTCTGGTTAAGCTGGGGAAGCGTCGCCAGATAGTCCGGGGCGAGCATGGCCTGGTTAGTAACATCCAGCCCACACATCACAATATCCAGCCCGCTCTGGAAGACTTTCGCGGCAGCCTCGGGATCGATAGCAATATTAAACTCGGCGTTGGGTGTGAAGTTCCCGCGCCCGGCAGAGCCGCCCATAATCACCAGACGGTGAATGTTGAATACGCATTCAGGATAATGGGTCAGCAGCAGCGCAATGTTGGTCAGCGGGCCAATTGCCACCAGCGTCACGGGCTGCGGGGCATGCATCAGCGCATCGCGAATCGCCTGGAAGGCGGGTTTTGCCATCGCCTGGCGGTCGTGTTCGACAAATTCATACCCTTCCATACCGGACTCGCCGTGCACGGAAGCGGCATCACGCAGTGGCCGCACCAGCGGCATTGATGCTCCCTGCGCCAGTGGAACATCCGCATTCCAGAAGTGCAGCAGTTGCAACGCATTACGGGTGGTTTTTTCCACCGACACATTGCCTGCTACCGTGGTCATCAGTTGCAGATCCAGCTCAGGGGCAAACAGCGCGGCGGCAATGGCGGCGGCATCATCAATGCCGGGATCGGTATCAAGAATGATCGGTAAGCGCATGGTTTCTCCATAAAAAAATGCCAGACGTTAAGTCTGGCATCTTCTCATAATCGTAACCGGAAAGACTTACTCTACTTCACGAACATCCACACGCAGCTCTTTCGGCACTTCGAAAACGATGTTCTCTTCGCGGCCTTCAAGCGGAATAGCTTCCCCACCGCCAAGTTCCTGCAGACGAGCAATCACGTTTTGCACCAGGATATCCGGCGCCGAGGCTCCGGCCGTCACACCTACGCACTTCGCCTCTTTCACCCACGCTTCCTGGATGTCGGTCGCATCGTCAATCAAATACGCCGCTTTCCCCATTCGCTGTGCCAGTTCAGCCAGACGGTTGGAGTTAGAGGAGTTCTTCGAGCCGACCACCAGCACAACATCAGCCTGTTCCGCCAGCGCGCGAACCGCTTCCTGACGGTTGGTGGTGGCATAACAGATATCATCTTTGCGCGGTCCGACAATTTTCGGAAAGCGTTGACGCAGAGCATCAATAACGTCAGAAGTGTCGTCAACGGAGAGCGTGGTCTGCGTCATGAAGGATAATTTGCCTTCATTTTTCACATTCAGTTTCAGCACATCTTCCGGTGATTCAACCAGGTACATTCCCCCTTGCGGGTTGCTGTACTGGCCCATCGTGCCTTCGACTTCCGGGTGACCGGCGTGACCAATCAGAATGGATTCTTCGCCACGACGGCTGGCGCGGGCAACTTCCATATGCACTTTCGTGACTAGCGGACAGGTTGCATCAAAAACCGTGAGGTCGCGGCCTTTGGCTTCGTTACGCACAGCCTGAGACACGCCATGAGCGGAGAAAATCAGGATCGCGCCATCCGGCACTTCGCTGATTTGCTCGATAAAAATAGCGCCGCGCTCGCGCAGGCTATCCACCACATAACGGTTATGTACCACTTCATGACGGACATAAATCGGCGCGCCGTAAATAGCCAACGCGTTTTCGACAATGCTGATAGCGCGGTCTACACCAGCGCAAAAACCGCGCGGGTTGGCCAACAGGATCTGCATTTTACGCCTCCAGTGCCGGTTCGACTTCCAGCACTTCAATATCAAAATGAACGGTATGCCCAGCCAGCGGATGGTTGAAATCAACCGTGATCGAGTCACCGTTGATTTCACGGATCACGCCAGGCATCTCACTGCCGTCCATTGCGGTAAAGAGCATGATAGCGCCAATTTCTGGCTCGCCCGCGTCCATAAATTCCCGACGCGAGAAATACTGAATTAAGTCCGGACTTGATACGCCAAAGGCGGCATCCGGCTCCAGAGCAAAGGTGGTTTTATCGCCTTCTTTTAGCCCCAGCAGGTGTTGCTCCAGTCCTTCAGACAGAGAACCGTCGCCCAGGCGAAACAGCGCAGGCTTGCCGTTATTGCGGGTTGACTCTGCGGTGGAGCCATCGTCGAGCTTAAGGGTGAAGTGCACCAGCACCGCACTGTTACTCTGTACTGATTTAGACATGCAGGTTGCTCTTTAAAATTGCTGCCGCCTGTCTGCCCGGTGGCGCTACGCTTACCGGGCCTACAAGGATCGCAGTAAATTGTAGGCCGGATTAGCATAGCGCCATCCGGCATTTTTTTATGCGGCTTTTTTCTCTTTCGACGGCAGGAAGCCTTCGAGAACAATCAATGCCGCCCCGATACAAATAGCTGTATCGGCCAGATTGAAGGTCGCGAAATGCCAGTCGCCGACGTAAAAGTCAATCATATCAACCACGAAGCCGTGCCACAGGCGATCGAACAAGTTGCCCAGCGCACCGCCAATGATTAACGCATACGCGATGTTGTTCAGCTTCTGCGTCGCCTTCGAGCGATACATCATCACCATCAGGATGACGCAAATACCGATGGCGATACCGGCAAAGAACCAGCGTTGCCAGCCGCCGCTGTCAGCTAAGAAGCTAAACGCCGCACCATAGTTACGCGCGTAGTGCAGATTAAGCGACGGAAACAGCGACACCGTATCCCCCAGAGCAAAGTTCTGGAGGATCAGGTACTTGCTGCCTAAATCGATAATCAGCACGACTACCACCAGCCACAGCCAGCGTAGTCCTGTTGAACAAAGAGGCTTACTCATCAGGCAAACTTACGTTGTTCGCCATCACCGGCGATGTTGCTGACACAGCGTCCGCAGATATCTGCATGTTCCGCCACCTGACCGACGTCGGTAGTGTAATGCCAGCAGCGCGGGCATTTCTCACCTTCGGCTTTGCTCAGTACGATTTTCAGACCTTTGAGCAGTTCGCTCTGCTGAGCATCAGCAGGAGCAGCCGCATAATCCGCAACCGTCGCACCAGAGGTCAGCAGTACAAAACGCAACTCTTCACCGAGCGCGGTCAGTTTCGCCGCCAGCTCAGGTTCAGCGTACAGGGTCACTGCCGCTTCCAGAGAACCGCCGACTTTCTTATCCGCACGCGCCTGCTCGATAACCTTGTTCACTTCGCCGCGCACTTTCAGCAGCTCGTCCCAGTAGGCATCGTTCATCGCTTCGGTTTCGCCTAAGCCAAACAGACCTTCGTACCATTCACCGGTAAAGACGTACTTCTCACGATCGCCCGGCAGGTAGCCCCAGATTTCATCGGCGGTGAAGGACATGATCGGCGCCATCCAACGAACCAGCGCTTCTGCAATATGGAACAGCGCAGTCTGGCAGCTACGACGCGCCACGCTGTCCGCTTTCGCGGTGTACTGACGGTCTTTGATGATGTCGAGGTAGAACGAACCCATTTCTACGGAGCAGAAGCGCATCAGGCGCTGTACCACTTCGTGGAAGTCATAGGCTTCATAGGCTTTCAGGATTTCGTCCTGCGCCGCTTGCGCACAACCTACCGCCCAACGATCCAGCACCACCATCTCTTCCGGTTTCACCATGTCTTTAACCGGATCGAACCCGTTCAGGTTCGCCAGCAGGAAGCGCGCGGTGTTACGGATACGACGATAGCTGTCGGCAGCACGTTTCAGGATTTCGTCAGAAACAGCCATTTCGCCAGTATAGTCGGTAGAAGCAACCCACAGACGCAGAATATCCGCGCCCAGTTTGTTCATCACGTCCTGCGGAGAAACGGTGTTACCGATAGATTTGGACATCTTACGGCCCTGACCATCAACGGTGAAACCGTGGGTCAGTACCTGGCGATAAGGTGCTTTGCCTTTCATGGCGGTGGAGATCATCAAAGAAGACATGAACCAGCCACGGTGCTGGTCAGAACCTTCCAGATACATATCTGCCGCATGGCCCGCAAACTCAGGACGCACATCCACGACGGATGAGTGGGTTGAACCGGAGTCGAACCACACGTCCAGCGTATCCGGGACTTTGACATACTGGTCAGCTTCGTCGCCGAGGATATCTTTCGGATCGAGATCCCACCACGCCTGGATGCCGTCAACTTCAACGCGTTTAGCCACTTCTTCCATCAGTTCGATAGCGCGCGGATGCAGCTCTTCGGTGTCTTTGTGAACAAACAGAGACATCGGCACACCCCACGTACGCTGACGGGAGATACACCAGTCAGGACGGTTGGCAACCATCGATTCAATACGCGCCTGGCCCCAGTCCGGAATCCACTGTACGCCTTTGATCTCTTTCAGCGACTGCGCGCGCAGGCCTTTCTGATCCATGCTGACGAACCACTGCGGGGTCGCACGGAAGATGATCGGTGACTTGTGACGCCAGCAGCATGGGTAGCTGTGCTGCATCTTCTCAACGTGCAGCAGCGCGCCTTTTTCGCTCAGCAGCGCAACGATTTTGTCGTTGGCTTTAAAGACGTTCACACCGTCCAGATCCGGATAGGTACCCGCCAGGTATGCGCCGTCCGGGCCAACCGGGTTAGCGATTTCCAGACCGTATTTCTGGCTGATGACGTAGTCATCCGGACCGTGACCGCCAGCGGTATGGACCGCACCGGTACCCGCGTCCAGCGTAACGTGATCGCCAAGGATAGCCGGCACGTCAAAGCCCATAAACGGATGGGTAAAGCGCAGCAGTTCCAGCTCAGCGCCTTTCACGGTGCCGAGAATGGTGTATTCAGCCGCGCCAATACGCTGCATGACGCTTTCAACCAGATCTTTCGCCAGAATCACAGCCTGGCCGTCAATCTGCACCAGCGCATAGTCAAAATCAGGTGCCAGAGAGATTGCGCGGTTCGCCGGTAACGTCCACGGGGTAGTGGTCCAGATAACCAGAGAGATCGGGCCGTTGACGTCAGAAACGCCAAATTTCGCTTTCACCGCATCCTGATCGGCAGCGTGGAACGCCACGTCGATGGACGGGGAGGTTTTGTCATAATACTCAACTTCCGCTTCCGCCAGCGCGGAACGGCAGTCAACGCACCAGTGTACCGGCTTCGCACCTTTGTGCAGATGACCGTTGCCGATGATTTTACCCAGCGCACGAATGATGTTGGCTTCAGTTTTGAAGTCCATGGTCAGGTACGGATGCGACCAGTCGCCCAGTACGCCAAGACGGATAAAGTCTTTACGCTGACCATCAACCTGGGTCGCTGCGTATTCACGGCACTTGGCGCGGAACTCAGCAGCGGTGAACTTCTCGCCCGGCTTGCCGTATTCCTGCTCTACTTTCAGCTCGATCGGCAGACCGTGGCAGTCCCAGCCCGGAACGTACGGCGAGTCATAGCCCGTGAGTCCTTTGGACTTCACGATAATGTCTTTCAGAATCTTGTTAACCGAGTGACCAATATGAATGCTGCCATTCGCATAAGGAGGGCCATCATGCAGAATGAAGGTTTTTTTGCCTTTTTTGGCCGCACGAATGATGCCGTACAGGTCATCATCAGTCCAACGCGCCAGCATTCCCGGTTCGCGCTTGGCGAGATCGCCGCGCATCGGGAACCCTGTTTCCGGCAAATTCAGGGTTGATTTATAGTCACTCATCAGATTCTCGGTTCCGTATTTAAAACTCGTATAGGCATTAAGCCGGTTTTGTTAGCCCAAAAAATTCACGGGCAGTCAACTCATCACGCGCAATCTGCGCTTTTAGTTCATCCAGCGAGGCAAATCGCTGTTCGCTGCGTATTTTTTTACGCAGTACTACATCTATATGGCGACCATACAGGTCCATTACAACGTCCAATAGATGCACTTCCAACTGCTGGCGTACGCCTGCTACCGTCGGGCGGGTGCCGATGTTGGCGACGCCGGGCAACGGTTTGTCACCCAGTCCCATCACTTCAACCGCATAAACACCTTTCACCGGAGAAACCTGACGACGAAGCGGTAAGTTTGCCGTCGGAAAACCGATGGTGCGCCCTAACTCATCACCGTGAACGACGCGTCCTGAGATAGTAAAAGGATGCCCAAGCAGGCTTTCGGCCAGTTGCAGGTTATCTTCGGCCAGCGCCTGACGTACTGCGGTGCTGCTGATACGCACACCGCCTTCACAGAAGGTTTGGGTGCTGGTGATATCAAAACCATACTCAGCGCCCGCTTCCTGTAATAACAAGAAATCGCCCGCACGGCTAGCGCCAAAGCGGAAATCATCGCCAACGGCAAGAAATTGTACACCAAGGCGCTTCACCAGCAGGTCGCTGATGAAGGTCTGCGCCGTTAATGCGGCGAAACGCCTGTCAAAACGCACACACAGCACGTAGTCCACACCGCATTCGGCCAGATAACGCAGTTTTTCCCGCAGGCGGGTAAGGCGCGCAGGTGACTTGTCCGTCGCAAACAGTTCCAGCGGTTGTGGCTCGAAAATCATTACCACCACCGGTAAATTGCGTTTGCGCCCTTCTTCCCGTAAGCCTTGCAGCAACGCACGGTGGCCACGGTGCACACCGTCGAAATTACCAATAGTCAGCACACACCCATGCGGGGCCTGGCTGAGATTATGTATGCCTCGTATCAGCTTCATGTCTGGCTCAAAACAGTGAAAATCGTGAAAGTATACCCTGTACCGCGGTCAAGGTTAACCGGCGATTGTTTCTACGAAACAGAAAGAGGATGGTTTTCATTGTTATGAAACAAATTGACGCCCTTCACGGGTACACCAATGCAATTTTTCTCGTCGAAAAGCTGTATTCACGCCACGCAAGCTGGTAGAATCCTGCGCCATCACTACGCAACGAGTGCTGGAATTTAAACGGCGCTTATTTGCACAAATCCATTGACAAAAGAAGGCTAAAAGGGCATATTCCTCGGCCTTTGAATTGTCCATATAGAACACATTTGGGAGTTGGACCTTGGCTAATATCAAATCAGCTAAGAAGCGCGCCGTTCAGTCTGAAAAGGCCCGCAAGCACAACGCTAGCCGTCGCTCTATGATGCGTACTTTCATCAAGAAAGTATACGCAGCTATCGAAGCTGGCGACAAAGCTACTGCACTGAAAGCATTTAACGAAATGCAACCAATCGTGGACCGTCAGGCTGCTAAAGGTCTGATCCACAAAAACAAAGCTGCACGTCATAAAGCAAACCTGACTGCACAGATCAACAAACTGGCTTAATCGCCTGCTTGTTGACGCTTTGTGAAAAAACCCGCGAAAGCGGGTTTTTTTATGCTTGCTATCTGGCGTTTTTCTCTTCAACCACTGATGTTGTTCTCACTCGCCCACGCTCTTCCTGACCAGCCTGTTTTTTCAGCTATCCCTCCCTTAGTTAGTCGCGTCGCGTAATACTTGAAAGTTATTTTCTTTCACTGTTTTCCTTTTTTTATTTCATTATTAAAAAAACTGTGACCACCTTAGCAAATAGAAACATCTCTCATTCAAAAACGAATAAACGCAATCCTGATGTAAGATTTGATAATTGATTGCTGCGGTAGGGTCAACTACTTTCCATGTACACCTTACTCACTCATTTTAATCTGAGGTTAAATTCAGTAACGACATAAAAAATAATATTTAAAACTTGCTTGGAAAGTAAAAGTTGTTTTTCTGGGCGTATCGCACCAATATCGGAGTTATTATTATGAGTTCTGTTATTGAGGATACCCAGTCTTGCGGGTCAGCATCATTATCTTTACTACAGCGTATTAGCTACGGCTCTTTGGATGTGGCAGGTAATCTACTGTACTGTTTCGGCTCAACCTACATCTTATATTTCTACACTGACGTTGCGGGTATTAGTCTCGCCGTAGCAGGTGTCATCCTGCTGTTGGCGCGTATCGTAGATGGTATAGATGCCCCAATCTGGGGGATCATTATCGATAAAACACGTTCACGTTATGGTAAATGTCGTCCCTGGTTCTTATGGCTACCGCTGCCTTTTGGTGTATTCAGCGCGCTGTCATTTTGGTCTCCAGATATCAGCATGATAGGAAAAGCCATATATGCAGCAATATCCTACATGATTGCCAGCATTTTATTTACCGGACTCAATACACCGCTCAGCGCAATATTACCTCTAATGACTCTGTCCCCTAAGGAACGGCTAGTATTAAATTCCTGGAGAATGACCGGGGGACAAATTGGGGTTTTATTAATGAATGCCACAGCATTACCCCTGGTTGCATTTTTAGGTAACGGAAATGATCATGCCGGATTTATTTACACGGCGATTCTGTTTGCTGCAATATCCTGTTCGCTAACGCTTTTCGCCTTTAAAAATATCCGCGAAATGGATGCGGATAAAATACAGCAAGAACCCAAACTGCCGATGAAAAAAAGTTTCACGGCAATGAAAGGTAACTGGCCATGGATCCTGATGGTGCTGGCCAATCTGATCTTCTGGATTGCCCTGCAACAGCGGTCCACAACCATTGTTTATTATCTGACCTACAACCTCGATCGCAAAGACCTGGTTCCGCTGATTAACAGTCTGGCGACGATTCAGATCCTGTTCATCATCGCCATCCCTTTCTTTAGCAAATTCCTGGCTAAAACCTGGATATGGGTAGGTGGCTTGCTGATCGCCACGTTCGGCGGCGTCTTGATGTGGCTGGCGGCGGACAACATACCTTTCCTCATCGCGGCCTGGGTGCTCGGCAATATCGGTAGCGGAATCGCCTGCTCAATGCCGTTTGCCATGTTGGGCTTTGCCGTCGACTTCGGTGCCTGGAAAACGGGCATTAAGGCCACGGGCATTCTTATCGCCTTCGGCAGTACTTTCTGCATCAAGATGGGCAGTGGTCTGGGTACCGCTTTCGCCGCCTGGATCATGAACAGTTTTGGCTATGTCCCGAACCATGCCCAAAGCGCTGCGGGCCTGGAAGGCATTACCTGGGCTTTTATCTGGGCGCCCGCCCTACTCTTCGCACTCGCGGCGATCCCGCTACTTTTCTTCCGTAAGTACGAAGCAATGGAAGAGACGATTCGCCACGATCTGGAAACCATCACCCAATAACTTTCTTAATCTTTACCCTCAAAATATGGGAGGCACCACCATGCCATTTGTGCAACATGACCCGCGTCGTCTGGTCTGGCAGCAAAACGATCGCTATTTGTGGATTGAACCCTGGGGCGAGAACAGCCTGCGCGTACGCAGTGGTCGTCATCTGCCGGTAATGAGAAATGAAGACTGGGCATTGACTGAGCCAGTCGCAGAAAGCCACTGCCACATCGATTATGAGCACCACCAGGCGACACTGACCAACGGCAAAATTATCGCTATCGTCAATCAAAAAGGACAAGTTACCTTTTACCGTCATCCACACAAACCCCTGTTGCAGGAGTTCTGGCGCCTGCGGGGCGAAATTGGCGAGGATGAATCTTCTCACGGCCAGTACGTCAGCGCACTCAACCTTGAGGGACGCGAATTCCGCCCTATTCAGGGTGGGAAATATTCACTTAAAGCCCGCTTCGAAGCCACCGAAGGGGAAAAAATTTACGGTATGGGCCAATATCAGCAGACCAATCTGGATCTCAAAGGATGCGTGCTCGAACTGGCCCAGCGCAACTCTCAGGCCTCGGTGCCCTTTATGCTCTCAAGCCTGGGCTACGGATTTTTATGGAATAACCCTGCGGTCGGCCGCGTGACGTTCGCCCACAACGTGACCGAGTGGGAAGCTCAAATCAGCGAGCAGCTGGACTACTGGATCACCGCTGGCGATACCCCGGCAGAAATTAGCCGGGCGTATGCGCTCGCCACGGGCACGCCACCAATGATGCCGGATTACGCCATGGGCTTCTGGCAGTGCAAGTTACGTTATCGCACTCAGGAGGAGTTGCTCGCCGTCGCCCGCGAGTACAAACGGCGCAATCTCCCCATCTCGGTAATCGTGATCGATTTCTTCCACTGGCCAAATCAGGGGGACTGGATGTTCGACTCGCGGGACTGGCCCGATCCCGATGCCATGATCGCCGAACTGAAATCACTGGGTATCGAACTGATGGTATCCGTGTGGCCAACGGTAGACAACCGCACCGAAAGCTATCGGGAGATGCGTGAAAACGGCTGGCTGGTGCAAACAGAGCGCGGATTGCCGATTAATATGGATTTCCTCGGCAATACCACTTTCTTTGATGCTACCCATCCCGACGCTCGCGACTACGTCTGGGGTAAAGCAAAACGCAACTATTACGATAAAGGCGTGAAGCTCTTCTGGCTAGACGAAGCCGAGCCGGAGTTCAGCGTTTACGACTACGATAATTATCGCTACCACGCCGGACCGGTGCTGGAAGTGGGCAATATCTACCCGCGAATGTATGCCAAAACCTTTTTTGACGGCATGAAAGCCGATGGCGAAGACCAGGTGATCAACCTGCTGCGCTGCGCCTGGGCCGGAAGTCAGAAATACGGCGCGCTGGTCTGGTCAGGTGATATCCACTCATCGTTTCGTTCTCTGCGCAATCAGTTTGCCGCCGGGATGAACATGGGGATTGCAGGTATCCCGTGGTGGACAACAGATATTGGCGGCTTTCATGGCGGCAATATTCACGACCCACACTTTCATGAGTTGCTGATTCGCTGGTTCCAGTGGGGCGTGTTTAGCCCAGTGATGCGCCTGCACGGCAACCGCGATCCGCAGATTTTACCAGAACATCCTTACCGTGATGGTATTGCCCAGTGTCCGACCGGTGCGGCAAACGAAGTGTGGAGCTATGGTGAAGAGGTGTGCGAAGTGTTGACTGGCTGTCTGACGTTGCGAGAAAAGTTAAGGCCGTACATCAAAGCGGTGATGGCGGAAACACACGAACGCAATGCCCCGGTTATGCGCACCCTGTTTTTTGAATTTCCTGAGCAGACAAAAAGCTGGGAGATCGCCGATCAGTACTGTTTTGGTCCCGATCTGCTGATTGCTCCGGTGATGCATGAAGGCATGCGCGAGCGTGACGTTTGGCTACCGGAAGGGGAAACATGGACGGATCTTGCAACCGGCGAGAGCTATCAGGGAGGACAAACGCTATGCTATGACGCTCCCCTGAACAGAATTCCGGTATTTATCCGCGAAGGCGGGCAGTATCGTAATATGTTGAAACTGTAGTCAAAGTCCGGCTGCGGTTAGTACACCGCAGCCGGCAACATGAAGGCGTTTAGACCTGTGGCGACTTGAACAGTGCTGAGTAGTCCGCATTGCAAATACGCTGCACCGCCGGATGCTGGATCATCCTTTCCGCAAATATGGCGTGATACTCCTCCATCACATTCTCTACGCGTCCAATTTCAACAATAGAATCATCGGCATAGAAATTGTGTGAATACAGCGTAGGCGCAACGAAAATGGCATTATGCGTTGCGCCAAACGCTTTCATCAGCGCAGCATCATCAAACTCGCCGAGGATTTCGACATTCAATCCTTGTGAGTTGATCCAATTCAGCAGCTTACGACCGAGCATTGAACGACGTCCAGGAATCAGTAATCGACGCTCCTCAAGGCAGGCCGGGAAGGGTTTTTCAGGCAGCGGCTTGGTACACCAAAAACTCACGCTGCATTCGCCTATCCGCACCGAGAACAGCCCTTCCTGCTGTGTAGAATCGATCGGACAATCGGAGATAATCATATCCAGCTTATGCTGGCTGAGTTGATCCAACAGCATCTCGTGTGTTGACTCAAAACAACGCAGATGGATTTGTTCATCTTCAACCACAGCGGCATCCAGCACGCTACTGACCAGTTGCTTCGATAGCGCATCCGCCACGCCGACATCAAACAGTAAATTAGACTCTTTGCGGTAGTTCACGATATCCAGCATTTCCTGGCTTAAGGTGAACATCTTATCCGCATAACGAAAAACCAATTCGCCTAACTCACTGGGCTCCAGCCCACGCCCCTTGCGCTTGAACAGCTTTCCCTGCAAGCGTTCCTCAAGCGCTTTAATCTGCCCGGTAATGGTCTGCGGTGTCAGATAAAGCGCTTCTGCTGCGCCAACCACCGAACCTTCTTTATAGACATGCCAAAAGTAGTACAGGTGGTTGTAGTTTATATGAGACATACTCTCTCCCTGAAAATTGTCACGATAGGGCTATCCCGTCAGGCTGACGCGTTCAACCGGGTGCGTAACCAGCAGTAACCAATTACCGCCGACAGTAAGGAGCCAATCAGGATCCCCAGTTTCGCCCAGTTAATCAGCTCAGGATCGACGTTCCCAAACGCTAGGCTGGCGATGAAAATCGACATCGTAAAGCCAATGCCGCACAGAATGCCGACCGCCATAATCTGCTGGAAATTCGTTCCCTCTGGCAATTGCGCCACCTTGAGGCGTAACGCCAGCCAGCAAAACAGACTGATACCCAACGGTTTACCGATCAACAAACCAGCAATGATCCCCAGCGGTAATACCGAGGTCAGTCCATCAATAGTGACGCCCTGCAGTGAAACGCCCGCGTTGGCGAAGGCAAACAGTGGCAGGATCAGGTATGCCACCCATGGATGCAGAACATGCTCCAGTCGCTTCGCCGGTGAACGCCCGTGTTTTTCCTTCAACGGAATAAAGAAACCGACGATCACACCCGCCAAAGTTGCATGCACGCCCGACTTCAGTACGGCAGTCCACAGCACCACGCCAACCAGAATATAAATCCCGGTACGTCTCACTCCGCACAGATTCAATGCCGCCAGAACGAGGATCGCGCACGCGGCAACCCCCAGCGACAACAGCGAGAGATCGCTGGTATAGAACAGCGCGATAATTACGATAGCACCGAGGTCATCGATAATCGCCAGCGCCATCAGGAATATTTTCAACGCCAGCGGTACACGGCTGCCCAACAGCGCCAGCACGCCTAATGCAAAAGCGATATCCGTTGCCGCCGGGATCGCCCACCCTTCACGGGTGATGGGATCGGCATAGTTGAATGCCAGGTACAGCAGCGCCGGGACAATCATCCCCCCGATAGCGGCAATGATCGGAAACGCTGCCTGACGCAGGCTGGCCAGCGAGCCTTGCATCAACTCGCGCTTCACCTCCAGACCAATCAACAGGAAGAACACCGCCATCAACGCGTCGTTGATCCACAGCAGCATATTTTTGTTGATCTCAAGTGCGCCAACCCGCAGTTGAACGGGCGTTTCCAAAAAGGCGTGGTACCATCCACTGGTTACCCCGATGTTTGCCATCAGCATAGCGACCACGGCAGCGATGATCAGAATGATGCCCCCCGAGGCGTCACTACTAAAAAAACGATGCAGATGTTTCACTTTTATTCTCTCTATTGGGTGAATACTTCGTAAATACTATCTTACACCCTCAAAAAGCTCGTTAAAATTAGATTATTTGTGATTGATAGATCGGTTTTTACGACCTATTCAGATAAAGTCGATAAAGATTTTCCGAGCGGAAAACAGAAGTAAAAGACCACCTTCTTAGAAGGTGGCTTTTGAAAATGCCCCCTGTAAGGGGGGCTACTTTCACCTTTCGCTTACTACTCTAGCAATTCCATCTGTTGTTCATGTGTTTGTTCCGTTTTCTCCTGATGCCGCACATATCTTCTGATAATTTCCTCGTTCACTCCTACCGTATCTACAAAGTAACCACGCGACCAAAAATGGTTTCCCCAGAGCTTCTTCCTGATGTGTGGAAAACGATTGTAGAGCCTGATGGCACTGCGACCTTTCAAATGGCCCATTAGCGTTGATATTGAGATTTTAGGTGGGACGATGACGACTAGATGTACATGATCTGGCTGGACATTTAACTCCAGAACTTCACAATCCTTGATTCCGCAGAGAATGTAGATTGTCCTGTAAAGCTCCTTGCCCAGCTTGTCTTTGAGGATCCTGAATCGATATTTTGGTGTCCAGACTATGTGGTATTTGCAACGCCAATATACATGTGATGAACTCCTGTAAAGCCCCATGTTGGTTTGTCTCCTTTTACTTGTGGTGAGTAAGCAGAGATATTCCGGCATGGGCATTCTTCAGGCTATAGCCTTACAGGATCAATCACCACCTCCCTAGGAGGTGGTTTAGGGGTGACAATAAAAAAGCCTGAGGCTTTTCAGTCCCAGGCTTTTTATTCGAGATAAAACGGCGAATTAGCGAGTCAGATCGTCAAAGAACTTCTTCACACCGTCGAAGAAACTTTTGGAGCGCGGACTGTTTTGTTCACCCGTCGGGCCGCCAAAACTGTCCTGCAAATCTTTCAGCAGTTGCTTCTGCTTGTCATTCAGGCCAACCGGGGTTTCCACTACCACGCGGCAAAGCAGGTCTCCCTGAGCGCCACCGCGTACAGACTTGACGCCCTTTCCACGCATGCGGAAAAGTTTGCCAGTTTGCGTTTCGCCCGGAATTTTTAGCTTCACGCGACCGTCCAGCGTCGGGACTTCAATCTCGCCGCCCAGAGCAGCCATCGCAAAGTTAATCGGCACTTCGCAGTAGAGGTTATTGCCTTCACGTTCGAAAATTGGGTGTTGTTTTACCTGCACCTGAACGTACAAATCACCTGCTGGCGCGCCATGCTCACCGGCTTCGCCTTCACCAGACAAACGGATACGGTCGCCGGTATCAACCCCTGCCGGGATTTTAACAGACAGCGTTTTGCTCTTCTCAACGCGACCATGCCCGTGGCATTTGTTGCACGGATCTTTGATCAGCGTACCGCGGCCCTGACAGTGTGGACAGGTCTGCTGTACGGCAAAAAAGCCCTGACGCATCTGTACCTGACCAGAACCGTGACAGGTTGGACAGGTCTGCGGCTGAGTGCCCGCCTTCGCGCCGCTACCGTGGCAGACGTCACACTCTTCCAGAGTCGGAATACGGATCTCTTTGGTGACGCCACGCACGGCTTCTTCCAGAGTGAGATCCATGTTGTAACGTAAATCAGCACCACGTGAGGCGCGCTGACGACCACGACCGCCGCCAAAGATATCGCCAAACACGTCACCAAAGATATCGCTGAAGTCAGCCCCGCCGCCAAAACCGCCGCCGCCGCCCATGCCGCCTTGCTCAAACGCAGCATGACCGTACTGATCGTAGGCCGCACGTTTTTGCGCATCGGTCAGGATCTCGTACGCTTCTTTGATCTCTTTAAACTTGGCTTCGGCCTCTTTATCACCCTGGTTGCGGTCCGGGTGATATTTCATGGCCAGGCGCTTGTAGGCCTTTTTGATTTCACGCTCTTCCGCTGATTTGGAAACGCCTAAAATCTCGTAATAGTCTTGCTTAGCCATCTCTTTTTATCTGCCCCTAACATGCGTGCACGGGCGGAGAGGAAACCTCTTCGCCCGTGCCAGTAATTACCCGTTCAAAGGGCGATTATTTTTTGTCTTTCACTTCTTCAAACTCGGCGTCGACAACGTCGTCATCTTTCGCGTTATTTGCAGAAGCATCAGCGCCTGCTGCACCAGACTGTTGCTGTGCGTGCTGCTGCTGAGCGATTTCCATCAGTTTCTGGGAAACCTGTGCCAGCGCCTGCATTTTCGCTTCGATATCCGCTTTATCTTCACCTTTCAGAGAAGTTTCCAGCGCGGTCAGTGCAGACTCGATGGCAGTTTTGTCGTCAGCCGGCAGTTTGTCGCCTGCTTCTTCAACCTGCTTGCGAGTGCTGTGCAGCAGATGGTCACCCTGGTTACGGGTCTGAACCAGCTCTTCAAACTTACGGTCAGATTCTGCGTTCGCTTCTGCTTCGCGAACCATTTTCTGAATTTCTTCTTCGTTCAGACCAGAAGAAGCCTTGATAGTGATCTTCTGCTCTTTACCGCTGTTTTTGTCTTTCGCGGAAACGTGCAGGATACCGTCGGCATCGATGTCAAAAGTAACTTCGATCTGCGGCATACCGCGCGGAGCCGGGCTGATGCCATCCAGGTTAAACTGACCCAGATCTTTGTTATCAGCAGCACGTTTACGTTCACCCTGCAGCACATGGATGGTTACCGCAGACTGGTTGTCTTCAGCGGTAGAGAACACCTGGCTGTGCTTGGTCGGGATAGTGGTGTTTTTCGCGATCAGCGGAGTCATTACGCCACCCATAGTTTCGATACCCAGAGACAGCGGGGTAACGTCCAGCAGCAGCACGTCTTTAACATCACCGGTCAATACACCACCCTGAACAGCAGCACCGATTGCTACGGCTTCGTCCGGGTTAACGTCTTTACGCGGTTCTTTACCGAAGAACTCAGCAACTTTCTTCTGCACCATCGGCATACGCGTCTGACCACCAACGAGGATAACGTCGTTGATATCAGATACGGACAGGCCAGCATCCTGCAGAGCAACTTTCAGCGGCTCGATAGAACGGTTAACCAGGTCTTCAACCAGGCTTTCCAGTTTCGCACGGGTCACTTTGATGTTCATGTGTTTCGGACCGGTCGCGTCTGCAGTGATGTACGGCAGGTTCACGTCGGTCTGCTGAGCGGAAGACAGCTCGATCTTCGCTTTCTCAGCGGCTTCTTTCAGACGCTGCATCGCCAGCGGGTCATTACGCAGGTCGATACCCTGATCTTTCTTAAACTCGTCAACCAGGTAGTTGATCATACGGCTGTCGAAGTCTTCACCACCCAGGTGGGTATCACCGTTGGTTGCCAGAACTTCGAAGGTTTTTTCGCCGTCAACTTCGTCGATTTCGATAATAGAGATATCGAAAGTACCACCACCGAGGTCATATACCGCGATAGTACGGTTGCCGACTTCTTTATCCAGACCGTAAGCCAGCGCAGCTGCGGTTGGTTCGTTGATGATACGTTTTACTTCCAGACCTGCGATACGACCGGCGTCTTTAGTTGCCTGACGCTGAGCATCGTTAAAGTATGCAGGTACGGTGATAACTGCTTCAGTTACCGGCTCACCCAGGTAATCTTCAGCCGTTTTCTTCATTTTTTTCAGCACTTCAGCAGAAATCTGCGGCGGTGCCAGTTTCTGACCTTTTACGTCAATCCATGCATCACCGTTGTCAGCACCGATGATTTTGTACGGCATGATGGCTTCATCACGCTGTACTTCTTCGTCCTGGAAGCGGCGGCCAATCAGGCGTTTAATCGCAAACAGGGTGTTTTGCGGGTTTGTCACTGCCTGACGTTTAGCCGGCTGACCAACCAGAGTTTCACCATCCTGGGTATAAGCAATGATAGAAGGCGTGGTGCGATCGCCCTCGGCGTTCTCCAGCACACGTGCAGTAGTGCCATCCATAATCGCTACACAAGAGTTGGTAGTACCCAGGTCGATACCAATAATTTTACCCATCTAAACGTCTCCACTAAAAATTCGGTCATCATGTGGTTGTGAATCTGTAATAAGGGCGAAACGTGCGGTTTCAACTACCCTGAATCGTTTTTTTTCAGACTCACCACTGCGGTTGCTTACAAGATGGGGTCGTAACCCACGTCATCAAGGGGGGCATGAAAATTTTTTTTAGCCTTGTGGCAATAAAATCGCAGAAAAAAGGCTAAAAGATTAAAAAATGAATAGTCTCAAATCAAAATTAATTCATAAAACAGATAAATTCAGCACAGCCATTCACATAAAAATTGTAATAAAAAGAAAAGATTACAAGCATGAATCATGATTCTGACAGCGGTAAGATGGTCTGAAACGACACACTTTTACAGCCGTCAAAGAGAAATTTCATGAAATCCGTATTAACCCTTTCCGCCAGCCTGCTTATGGGCCTACTGCTGAGCAGCGCCGCACACGCTAACGATCATAAAGTCCTCGGCGTGATCGCCATGCCCCGTAATGAAACCAACGATCTGACGCTGAAACTTCCCGTTTGCCGCGTGGTGAAACGCATTCAACTTACGGCCGATCATGGTGATTTACAGCTCAGTGGTGCATCGGTTTATTTCAAAGCTGCCCGCATGTCCAGCCAGAGTCTGAACGTGCCTTCCTCCATCAAAGAAGGGCAAACGACCAATTGGATCAACATTAATAGCGACAACGACAATAAGCGCTGCGTGAAAAAAATTACCTTCTCCGGCCATACGGTGAACTCTTCTGATATGGCGACGCTGAAAATCATCGGCGACGACTAATTCCCCATACTTTTATTCAAAAGCCATAGAAACATGAATGTCACCTATTTGAATGACGACGATCTCGATTTTCTTCAGCATTGCAGCGAGGAGCAGCTCGCCAATATTGCCCGTCTGCTTACACATAATGAAAAGGGGAAAGCCCGTCTGTCGAGCGTTCTCAACCACAACGATTTATTTAAATCGATGGAAGGACATCCGGAACAGCACCGTCGCAACTGGCAACTGATTGCTGGCGAACTGCAGCATTATGGGGGCGACAGCATTGCCAATAAACTCCGTGGACATGGAAAACTGTATCGGGCGATTTTGCTGGACGTTTCGAAGCGTCTGAAGATTAAAGCTAATAAAGAGATGTCCACGTTCGAAATTGAACAGTCTCTGCTGGAGCACTTTTTACGCAACGCCTGGCAAAAAATGGATGCCGGACAAAAGCAGGAATTTCTGCAGGCTGTCGATGCAAAAGTTTCTGAACTGGAAGAACTGCTACCGTTATTATTGAAGGATCGTCATCTGGCAAAAGGCGTCTCTCACCTGCTCTCCGGCCAGTTAACCAAAATTCTGCGAACCCACGCCGCCGTCAGCGTAATCGGGCACGGATTACTGCGCGGAGCCGGACTTGGCGGCCCGGTAGGTGCGGCTTTAAACGGGGTTAAAGCGGTGAGCGGCAGCGCTTATCGGGTGACGATCCCGGCTGTACTCCACATTGCCTGCCTGCGCAGAATGCTCAACCACACACAAGCGTGATGCCCATCACAGGGAAAATAATTCGTTTTCCCTTCGTTAGATCATAGACAGTGCCCTCTCCCCTGATTATTATGCCGCGCCCCGAAGACAGCGATCGTTATTCGGGGAAACTATTTCACCATTCAATCAATGATGATTTTGAGGAATTATGGGCAACACTAAGTTGGCTAATCCGGCACCGCTGGGCCTGATGGGCTTTGGCATGACCACCATTCTGCTTAACCTACATAACGCGGGTTTCTTCGCTTTAGACGTTATTATTCTGGCGATGGGCATTTTCTACGGCGGTATCGCGCAAATTTTTGCCGGTCTTCTGGAATATAAAAAAGGCAACACCTTCGGTTTAACCGCCTTTACCTCCTACGGTTCGTTCTGGCTGACGCTGGTTGCGATTCTGCTGATGCCGAAAATGGGCCTCGCGGATGCAACCAATGGTAAGTTCCTGGGCGCTTACCTGGGTCTGTGGGGCGTGTTCACTCTGTTCATGTTCTTCGGTACGCTGAAAGCCGCGCGCATGCTGCAGTTCGTGTTCCTGAGCCTGACAGTGCTGTTCGCCCTGCTGGCCGTTGGCAACATTGCAGGTAACGAAGCAATCATTCACGTTGCGGGTTGGGTTGGCTTAGTGTGTGGTGCAAGCGCCATTTACCTGGCGATGGGTGAAGTGCTGAACGAACAGTTTGGCCGTACCATCCTGCCGATTGGTGAAGCGCACTAATCTGACAATATCCCCCCTGAAGGGGGGATATTCCTTACAAACGCTGTAACTCTCCCTGTACGCTCGTATCGCGATGATAAATATCCTGTCGCAGCCAAATCCCCAGACCTAACCCCACCAGCGATAACGCCAGCACATACCAGGCCGGAGCCATTGGCGACACGCCCATTAACATCGTCACGGCAATTGGCGTCAGACCACCAAAAATGGCATATGAGACGTTATAGGAAAAGGAAATACCGGTAAAACGGACTTCCGCCGGAAACGCCCGCACCATTACATAAGGCACTGCGCCGACCACGCCAACGCATAATCCCACCAGCCCGTATAACAGGAACAAGTGCTGAGGATGGCTGCCGGTCAGGTGATAGAAAAACCAGCTCGAACAGGCCAGCAGCAGGCTGCCGACAATAAAGGTTTTGCTGGCGCCGACCCGGTCGACAATAAATCCGGCCAGCAGACAGCCGACGCACAGCATAATGGTAGCGACACTGTTGGCCTGTAGCGTTAGCGCGGGTGCAAAGCCATACTGCTTCTGCAACCAGACTGGTGACATCAGGATCACCACCACAATCCCTGCCGATAACAACCAGGTCAGCAGCATTGAAATAACCACCGCTTTTTTATGCTTACTCACCACCGACTTCACCGGTAGCTCTTGCGCAAGTGCTTTACGCTGCTGCATTTCTAGGAAGATGGGCGTTTCCTGCAACCAGCGACGCAGGTACATCGCCACCAGCCCAAAAACGCCCCCCAACAGGAACGGGATACGCCAGCCGTAGTCATGCACCGCCTGTTGCGTCAGATTGGTATTCACCAGCGTCGCAACCACCGATCCCAACAGAATCCCCACCGTCAGCCCGGCGGTCAGCGTGCCACAGGCAATGCCGATGCGGCGCTCCGGTACATGCTCCGCCACGAACACCCACGCGCCCGGCACTTCTCCGCCGATGGCAGCGCCTTGCAAAATGCGCATCAGCAGTAACAACAACGGTGCGAGGATCCCCATTGAGGCGTAGGTAGGCAAAAGACCAATCGCCAGCGTCGGTATCGCCATCAGCAAAATGCTCAGGGTGAACATTTTCTTACGCCCGACCAGATCGCCAAAGTGCGCCATGATGATGCCACCCAGCGGACGCGCCAGATATCCGGCGGCAAAAATGCCGAAGGTTTGCACCTGACGTAGCCACTCAGGAATGTCTGCTGGAAAGAAGAGTTCACCAACAACAGCGGCAAAGAAGACGAAGATAATGAAATCATAAAACTCAAGCGCGCCGCCGAGGGCAGCAAGCGTAAGAGTTTTATAATCCTGGCGATTCAGCGATCGAGTGTGTTGTGACATAGCAAACCATCAGTCAGTGGAGTTATTGAATCTGTCTGTCGATACATGTAAAGCAAAAATTACTATATCGTAAACAATTCAATACTCCACTGTGATTGGCACTTATGTCACGATCGGGCTACTTTCAGGCGTTTGTGTCGCGAATTGCGCTTTTAGGACGAAAAGATGCTACAATAGCCGGTGCGGTTTCCACATACGGCCCATCCAGCAACTGTATACAATACGGTACACTTGCAAAAATACCTGGTACGATAACCTTACCGTCGGCATCTTTCACGCCTTCCAGCGTTTCTTTGATCGATTTCGGCTGCCCAGGCAGATTCAGGATCAACGCCTGTTTGCGAATCACACCGACCTGGCGGGAGAGAATAGCCGTTGGCACAAAGTGCAGACTTATCTGGCGCATCTGTTCGCCAAAGCCTGGCATCTGGCGGTCAGCGACGGCAAGCGTAGCATCGGGGGTCACGTCGCGACGTGCCGGACCCGTTCCGCCGGTAGTCAGCACCAGATGACAGCTCATTTCATCCACCAGCTCGCATAAGGTCTGTTCGATGATCGCCTGTTCATCCGGGATCAGTCGCGTTTGCAGCTCAAAAGGGGTGGTAAGGGCAGATGCCAGCCACTCTTCAAGGGCCGGGATACCTTTATCCTGGTAAACGCCGCTGGAAGCACGGTCAGAAATGGAAACCAGGCCAATGCGTAAAGTATTCATGATTATTCCGTTTAAACAGTCTCGTTAAACAGAATGATACACTGCGAAAGGAAGGACAGACAGGTTTCAGAAGAGGTAGCGTGACCCATATCAGGGCCACGCTTAAATGATTACAGCAGATCGCCGATCATTTTTTCCAGTTTACCCTGGTCTACAGCAAACTTACGGATACCGTCCGCCAGTTTATCTACAGCCATCGGATCCTGGTTGTGCTGCCACAGGAACTCAGCTTCGGTGATGCGTGCAGGACGCGCTTTCACTTCGCCGGAGAAGGACAGTTTACGTTCGATAGCGCCTTCGCTTTCCGCCAGCTCTTTCAGCAGTGCCGGAGCAATCGTCAGACGATCGCAGCCTGCCAGCTCAATGATTTCGCCGATGTTACGGAAGCTCGCACCCATCACCACGGTTTCGTAACCGTGCTGTTTGTAGTACTCGTAGATTTCCGTTACGGAAACCACACCCGGATCTTCTGCCGGTGCATACTCTTTCTTGTCGGTGTTGGCTTTGTACCAGTCAAGAATACGACCAACGAACGGAGAAATCAGGTATACGCCAGCTTCTGCACATGCACGTGCCTGCGCGAAGGAGAACAGCAGAGTCAGGTTACAGTTGATGCCTTCTTTTTCCAGCTGCTCAGCGGCACGGATGCCCTGCCAGGTTGAAGCCAGTTTAATCAGAATGCGATCGTTGCTGATGCCAGCGTCGTTGTACATCTTGATCAGACGTTTTGCTTTCGCGATGGACGCGTCGGTGTCGTAAGACAGACGAGCGTCAACTTCAGTAGAGATACGACCCGGGACCAGTTTCAGGATCTCCAGACCGATATTTACTGCCAGTTTGTCGGTCGCGTCGACGATCTGCTGTGCGCGGTCGTTGCTCTGCTGCTTAGCCCAGGCTACAGCGTCATCAATCAGCTTGCGGTATTCTGGGATCTGCGCTGCGTTAAGAATGAGAGAAGGGTTAGTTGTGGCATCCTGAGGCTGATACAGCTTCATTGCCGCGATGTCTCCGGTGTCGGCCACTACTGTGGTGAACTGACGAAGGGAGGTCAATTTGTCCGTCATGATAGCGATTCTCTTTAAACAGCTTGTTAGGGGGATGTAACCGATCTTCCCTGATGATAGCACGACGCACTCTCAGCGCAACCGCCTGGATTGTCCGACCCGCTGCTCAGCCCTGATTACGCATCTCAAAGCCTGTGATGCGCAATTGCGGGATATAACGATTGTTATGATAAACTCCCGCAATCACTCTCATGACAAGGTATATACTGGTCGATTATTGGTAGCGCTTACACGGAAATCTTCGCGCTTACCGGCATCAACAAGAGGGATGTTAATGCCTGATTTTTTCTCATTTATTAATGAAATACTCTGGGGATCGGTGATGATCTACCTCCTGCTTGGCGCAGGATGTTGGTTCACCTGGCGTACAGGGTTCGTGCAGTTCCGCTACATTCGCCAGTTTGGCACAAGTCTTAAAAACAGCATTAGCCCGCAGCCGGGCGGTTTAACTTCCTTTCAGGCTCTGTGCACCAGCCTTGCCGCGCGTATCGGTAGCGGGAACCTGGCCGGCGTAGCGTTGGCGATCGCCGCTGGCGGCCCTGGAGCCATTTTCTGGATGTGGGTCTCAGCGGTCATTGGTATGGCAACGTCATTCGCCGAGTGCTCACTTGCCCAACTGTATAAAGAACGCGATAGCAAAGGACAGTTCCGCGGTGGTCCTGCGTGGTATATGGCACGTGGTCTGGGCATGCGCTGGATGGGCGTCCTTTTTGCCATCTTTTTACTGATTGCCTATGGACTGATTTTTAACAGCGTTCAGGCGAACTCGGTCTCTCGTGCGTTGACCTTTGCTTTTGACATCCCTCCCCTCTTCTCCGGTATCGCACTGGCAATAGTGTCATTACTGGTCATCGTCGGCGGTATTAAAGGCGTCGCACGCCTGATGCAATGGTTCGTTCCGATGATGGCACTGCTGTGGGTTGGAAGTAGCATCATCATCTGTCTGTGGCATATCGGGCAGCTTCCCGACATTATCGTCACCATTATAAAAAGCGCCTTTGGCTGGCAGGAAGCAGCGGCGGGTGCGGCCGGATATACGCTAAGCCAGGCTATTGCCAACGGTTTTCAGCGCGGCATGTTTTCTAACGAAGCCGGAATGGGATCTACGCCGAATGCAGCCGCATCGGCCGCCTCCTGGCCACCGCATCCTGCGGCACAAGGCATTGTGCAAATGATTGGGGTATTAGGCGACACTCTCGTGGTCTGTACGGCTAGCGCGATGATTATTCTGTTGGCAGGCAATGGCACCAGCTATGTGCCAATGGAAGGCATCCAGTTACTTCAAAAAGCAATGGTAACGCTGACGGGAGAATGGGGAGCCGGATTCGTGGCTTTTATTGTGATTCTGTTTGCCTTTAGCTCGATCGTCGCCAACTACATCTATGCGGAGAACAATCTCGTCTTTCTGAAACTGGACAATATGCGCGTCATCTGGCTATTGCGAATCGCTACCATTAGCACCATTATCGGCGGAACGTTTGTCAGCTTCCCGCTGGTCTGGCAGTTGGCCGATATCATTATGGCTTGTATGGCCATTACTAACCTGACAGCGATTCTGCTGCTTTCTCCGGTTGTCCATACCATCGCCAGCGACTATCTGCGCCAGCGTAAACTCGGGGTGCGCCCGGAATTCGATCCGCACCGTTATCCTGATATCAGACAACAGCTTGCCCCCGAAAGCTGGGATGAAACGCCGCGCGGATAGCGCGGCAATCACAACCATCGATCAAATCTGTCGTTTTTTTTGCTAAAGTCGCAGTAAATTTCCTGCAAGGACTGGATATGCTGATTCTGATTTCACCTGCAAAAACGCTCGACTACCAAAGTCCGCTGGCAACAACACGCCATACGCTACCCGAACTGCTGGATCACTCTCAGCAGCTTATCCATGTGGCGCGCCAGCTCTCTGCGCCGCAGATTGGCAAGCTGATGGGAATTAGCGACAAACTGGCGGATTTGAATGCCACGCGTTTCCATGACTGGCAGCCTGACTTCACGCCGGACAATGCACGCCAGGCCATTCTGGCATTTAAGGGCGACGTGTATACCGGGCTGCAGGCTGAAACCTTCAGCGAGGCGGATTTCGACTTCGCTCAGCAGCATTTACGGATGTTGTCCGGACTGTACGGCGTTCTACGTCCACTGGATTTGATGCAGCCTTATCGTCTGGAGATGGGCATTCGTTTGGCCAATGCGAAGGGTAAAGATCTCTACCAGTTCTGGGGAGATATCATCACCGATAAACTTAATGAAGCACTTGAAGCACAAGGCGACAGCGTGGTGATTAATCTCGCTTCGGATGAGTATTTTAAATCCGTGAAGCCGAAAAAGCTCAATGCCGAGCTGATTAAACCAGTCTTCCTCGACGAGAAAAACGGCAAGTTCAAAGTCATCAGCTTTTATGCCAAGAAAGCGCGCGGCCTGATGAGCCGCTACATCATTGAGAACCGCTTAACGCAGCCGGAACAGCTGACCGCATTTAACAGCGAAGGCTATTTCTTTGATGAAGAAGCGTCAGGAAACGGCGAACTGGTGTTTAAACGCCACGAGCAATAATTTACATGCCGGATGACGGCTAACGCCTTATCCGGCCTACAGGTTTTGTAGGCCCGCTAAGCAAAGCGCCAGCGGGCACCACCGTTAACTGCGGGTCATCATCAGCTTACGCAGTTGCGCAAAATCAGCAGGCAGGTGATGAGAAAGCAGCGGCAAGTCCGCGCGTTCCGCCAGCTCTTTTGGCAACGCCAACGTCAGATCAAGAATCTCTTCAACGCTTTCTTTAAACTTCGCCGGATGCGCAGTACCAAGGAACAGGCCGTACTCGCCAGGGTTCAGTTGGTCACGCAGCGCACGGTAAGCCACCGCCGCATGCGGTTCTGAGGTGTAGCCTATCTCATGTAACTCACGCATGGTGTCCTGAGTCGTGGCATCATCAACGGCGGCATAACCCAGCTCATTCAGACGCCAGATTTTACGGCGGAACAGTTCTTCCACGCGCGGCCAGTTGTTCGGCTGGCTGACATCCATCGCATTCGATAACGTCGCCTGAGTCGCTTTCGGCGCCCACTCACCTTCAGCAAGGAAACGCGGAACCGTATCGTTAACGTTAGTCGCCGCGATAAAACGCTTCACCGGCAAGCCCAGTGATTTCGCCAGTAGCCCGGCGGTCAGATCGCCAAAGTTACCGCTGGGAACAGAAATCACCAGCTGATTCCGCGCCTCTTGCGGTAGCTGAGCCACAGCCTCAAAGTAGTAACAGATTTGCGCCAGCAAACGGCTGATGTTAATTGAATTAGCCGAGTTCAGTCCCAGAGCCACCTTCAGCTCTTCGTCATCAAACGCCTGTTTCACCAGCGCCTGGCAGGCATCAAAATCGCCATCAATCGCTACAGTTTCAATGTTACCGCCCAGCGTACAGAACAGTTTTTCCTGTAATGGGCTGATCTTGCCGTTCGGGTAGAGGATCACCACGCGCACATTTTTCAGGCCATAAAAGGCATGTGCAACCGCCGCGCCGGTATCACCTGAGGTCGCCGTCAGAATGGTTACCGGCTTGTCGCCGCTGATGTGCGTCAGCATTTGCGCCATAAAGCGCCCGCCAAAGTCTTTAAATGCAAGCGTAGGGCCGTGGAACAGTTCCAGACAGCCGACATCTGCGGCAACCTGAGCAACCGGTGCCGGAAAAGCAAATGCAGCACGCACGCGTTTTTCCAGAATTTCCTGAGGGATCTCATCACCAATAAATGCGGACAGGATCTTCGCGCTGCGGCTGACGAAGTCCTGGTTCAGCATCTCATCCACTTCTGTCAGATTGAATTCCGGTAGATCGTGCGGAAAAAACAATCCCTGATTCTTGCCAAGCCCTTGCGTGACGGCCTGCGCAAAGCTGACCTGCTCGTTATGATCTTTCAGATTATACAGTTTCATTGATTATCCCAGTACCCGTGCGCCCGCCGTGTCCAGCCGGCAAATATGAACAAAGCCTTCCTGATTTTGCAGGTAATTTTTACTCAGCCAATCTGCTACGCGCTGCGCCGTATCCGGCTTATCGCACAAGGCGAACAGCGTCGGCCCTGACCCGGAGATCCCGCTGGCCAGCGCGCCAATTTCTGTTACCGCCTGACGCGCCTGACTAAAGCCTGGCAGCAAGCGGGTACGATACGGCTCAGCAATGACGTCCTTCATCAGCTTCGCGGCAAGCCCAGGCTGACGGGAATAGCAGGCATGGATAAATCCAGCCAGATGTCGCCCGTGGGCGATACAGTCCTGACGGCGATACTGCGCAGGTAGAATCGCCCGCGCTTCTGCCGTCGACACTTTAATCCCCGGATACGCCAGTACCCATAGCCACTCATCAAAGCCTGGCACCTGCTGGCTGATAATGCCGTTTTCTTCGATCATTAACTGCATGCCGCCCAAAAAGCACGGGGCAACGTTATCGTAATGAATACTGCCGGAGATACGCCCTTCCAGCTCGCCCATTATCGCCAACAGGCGCGTATCGTTGAGCGGCTTACCGCAGTGTTCGTTCATAGCGACTAACGCCGCCACGACGGAACAGGCGCTGGAGCCTAACCCGGAGCCAATCGGCATATTTTTTTCCAGCGTCATCGCCACCGGAACCGTTTTACCCAGCTCCTGGCAGAATCGCTCCCAACACTGATAGACAATATTTTCGCGCGGCTCTGACGGCAGCTTGTTGGCAAAGCGCCCAAGGTTGTTCAGGCTGAACTGATCAGCCGCCTCAACGGTCACCACATCGCCCAACAGCGAACCGTCCACCGGAGTTACCGCCGCACCGAGCACATCAAACCCGACGCTCATATTGGCACTGGAAGCCGGGGCATAAACTCTCACCATGTCAGACTCCTAACTTCCATGAAAGGGTGCGTAGCAGGTCGGCAAAGACGCCCGCTGCCGTCACGTCGTTACCCGCGCCATATCCGCGCAGAACCAACGGTAACGGCTGATAGTAGTGGCTATAGAATGCCAGCGCGTTCTCACCGTTTTTCACTTTAAACAGCGGATCGTTGCCGTCTACTGCATCAATTTTCACGCGACAAACGCCGTCCTCTTCGATATTGCCAACATAACGCAATACTTTTCCCTCATCACGGGCTTTCGCCACGCGCGCGGCAAACACGTCATCCAGCTGCGGCAATTTCGCCATAAACGCGGATACATCACCGGAATCATCAAATTCTTTTGGCAGAACTGGTTCAATGACCACGTCTGAAAGCTCCAGCTCACGACCGGTCTCACGGGCGAGGATCAACAGCTTACGTGCCACATCCATGCCGGAAAGATCGTCACGCGGATCGGGCTCGGTATAGCCCATCTCACGCGCCATGGTGGTGGCTTGCGAGAAGCTCATGCCTTCATCCAGCTTGCCGAAAATAAACGACAGCGAGCCGGAAAGAATACCGGAGAAACGCTGCAATTCATCACCTGCGCTGAGCAGGTTTTGCAGGTTTTCAATTACCGGCAAGCCTGCGCCCACGTTGGTGTCGTAGAGGAATTTACGCCTGGACTTCGCGGCGGCAAAACGCAGCTGATGGTAGTAATCCATCGACGAGGTGTTGGCCTTTTTGTTCGGCGTAACCACATGGAAACCTTCGCGCAGGAAATCAGCATACTGATCTGCCACCGCCTGACTTGACGTACAGTCGACAATCACCGGATTAAGCAGATGATATTCTTTCACCAGGCGAATTAAGCGCCCAAGGTTGAAAGGCTCTTTCGCACTTTCCAGCTCCGACTGCCAGTTTTCCAGATTCAGTCCGTGGACGTTGGTCAACAGGGCCTTCGAGTTCGCCACGCCGCACACGCGCAGATCGATATGCTTCTTTTTGAGCCAGGTTTGCTGACGTTTAAGCTGCTCCAGTAGCGCACCGCCCACGCCGCCTACACCAATCACAAACACTTCAATCACCTGGTCGGTGTTGAACAGCATTTGATGGGTCACGCGAACGCCGGTAGTCGCGTCGTCGTTGTTCACCACCACTGAAATAGAACGCTCAGACGAACCCTGGGCGATCGCCACGATATTGATGTTCGCGCGAGCCAATGCGGCAAAGAATTTCGCCGAAATGCCACGCAGAGTACGCATACCATCGCCAACAACAGAGATGATAGCCAGACGCTCAGTCACCGCCAGCGGCTCCAGCAGGCCTTCTTTCAGTTCGAGGTAGAATTCATCCTGCATCGCGCGTTGCGCACGCGCGCAGTCGCCCTGCGGGACGCAGAAGCTGATGCTGTATTCGGAAGAGGATTGGGTGATCAGCACTACCGAGATGCCCGCACGCGACATTGCGGCAAAAACGCGTGCCGCCATACCCACCATGCCTTTCATTCCTGGGCCGGAAACGCTAAACATCGCCATGTTATTGAGATTAGAAATACCTTTTACCGGCAAATCGTCGTCATCACTGCTGGCGCCAATCAACGTGCCAGGCGCTTGTGGATTGCCGGTATTTTTAATCAGGCAAGGGATCTGGAACTGGGCAATAGGGGTAATGGTGCGCGGGTGCAGCACTTTGGCGCCGAAGTAAGAAAGCTCCATCGCTTCCTGATAAGACATCGACTTCAGCAGTCGGGCGTCGGGTACCTGACGCGGATCGCAAGTATATACGCCGTCAACATCGGTCCAGATCTCACAACAATCCGCGCGCAAACAGGCGGCCAGTACGGCGGCAGAGTAGTCGGAGCCATTACGCCCCAGCACCACTAACTCACCTTTCTCATTCCCGGCGGTAAATCCGGCCATCAAAATCATGTGGTCCGCAGGAATACGGCTGGCGGCAATGCGGCGCGTAGATTCGGCGATATCAACGGTAGATTCGAGGTAATGGCCGACTGCCAGCAATTTCTCCACCGGATCGATGACCGTCACGTTGTGCCCGCGCGCTTCCAGCAGGCCAGCCATGATGGCGATCGACATTTTTTCGCCGCGGCAGATAAGCGCGGCATTGATGCTGTCCGGGCACTGTCCCAACAGGCTGATGCCATGCAGGACGTGTTTAATCTGGGCAAACTCTTGTTCAACAAAGGCTTTGAGCGGAGCCAGCGGAAAACCCGGCTGCGCAGCGGCCAAACCCACCAACAGCTCAGAGAAAATACGTTCGGCGTCGCTGATATTGGCTAAAGCATCCTGACCACCGATGGTCTTCTCAATCATCGCCACCAGATGGTTGGTAATTTTTGCGGGGGCAGAGAGCACGGTCGCGACCTGCCCCTGTCTGGCATTGCTTTCCAGAATATCGGCAACCCGCAGAAAGCGCTCTGCATTTGCCACTGATGTACCGCCGAACTTCAACACTCGCATGGTTTACCTCATTGCCTTTGGTCGAAAAAAAAGCCCGCACTGTTTAGGTGCGGGCTTTTTCTTGTGTTTCCTGTACGCGTCAGCCCGCACCGTTACCTGTGGTAATGGTGATGGTTGTGGTAATAGTGATGCTGATGCGTTTCATGATGTTGTGTGCTCTGTAATTATTATCTGTCTGTCTTGTATTCTTTTAGGGTTAAAGTATCTGCTGACCTAAGTCAATAAATTTTTAAATTGATCACATTCCGACACTTGTTCATGAGCGACTGCTTGCCCTTTTACTTTCAACCAATACAGTATGTCTCGCCCACTTGAAACCAGAGTAAAACACCACTCAACAAACATTTATCAATACTTTATTTTGTTAGATTTTTTTCTATATCATGTAAAAAACGGTGCAACATTGCCGTGTCTCGCTGCTCTAACAGACCCATTCGCTGTTGCAGCCAGTCCGTCAACTTAATGTCGTCAGAAACGTTCAGCGTGGCTAATAAACGCAAAACACGTTCGCGCAATGCCTGTAGCTGATGCTCATCCGTCATCTCAATGTTTCTGGCCGGTTGTTGTATTAAACCTGCTAATTGATAGCAATACACCATCACCGCCTGCCCCAAATTGAGTGATGGATAGTCAGCTACCATAGGTACCCCGGTGAGGACATCCGCCAGAGCCAATTCTTCGTTGGTCAGCCCCGAATCTTCACGACCAAAAACCAGCGCGGCGTGATCCATCCACGTTGATTTTTCCTGCAACAGGGGAACCAGTTCGACCGGCGTAGCGTAATAATGAAACTTCGCGCGGCTGCGCGCCGTGGTCGCGACGGTAAAATCCACGTCGTGAAGCGCCTCGGCTAACGTTGGAAAAACGTTAATATTATCAATAATATCACCCGAGCCATGCGCAACCCATCGCGTGGCGGGTTCCAGGTGGGCCTCGCTGTCAACGATCCGCAACTGGGTAAATCCCATGGTCTTCATCGCACGGGCTGCCGCACCAATATTTTCCGCTCTGGCGGGGGCAACCAGAATAATTGTTAAACGCATTTCGATACTCTTTTGGCCTGTGTGCAGGTAATAATGTGACGTGCATCAACATATTACGCAGCACGAATTTACATATTTTTAACAGAAATCACTGAAAAAGCATTTCGCATCCGGTAAAAAATGCTAAACTATTTCCAGGCTGAACTATTGCCCTTTATGTTAACAAAAGTTGCATATCCTTCTGTTTATCCATGATAATTTAATTTAAAATGGATCGCATTGGTTGGATTCATTACATTTATTAATTAGCGCGTGCAACTAGTTGTAATATTGCAATTTTGTGATGAAAGCAAACATTTGGATACGTTGATTTCATCAAACTGTTAACGTGCTACAATTGAACTTGATATATGTCAACGAAGCGTAGTTTTATTGGGTGTCCGGCATGTCTTAGCCTGTTATGTTGCTGTTAAAATGGTTAGGATGACAGCCGTTTTTGACACTGTCGGGTCCAGAGGGAAACTACCCACGACCAAGCTAATGATGTTGTTGACGTTGATGGAAAGTGCATCAAGAACGCAATTACGTACTTTAGTCATGTTACGCCGATCATGTTAATTTACGGCATGCATCAGGCAGGTCAGGGACTTTTGTACTTCCTGTTTCGATTTAGTTGGCAATTTAGGTAGCAAACATGCAGACCCCGCACATTCTTATCGTTGAAGACGAGTTAGTAACACGCAACACGTTGAAAAGCATTTTCGAAGCAGAAGGCTATGATGTATTCGAAGCGACAGATGGCGCGGAAATGCATCAGATTCTCTCTGAATATGACATCAACCTTGTGATTATGGATATCAATCTGCCTGGGAAAAATGGCCTCCTGTTAGCGCGCGAACTCCGCGAACAAGCTAACGTTGCGCTGATGTTCCTGACGGGCCGTGATAACGAAGTCGATAAAATTCTCGGCCTCGAAATCGGCGCAGACGATTACATCACCAAGCCGTTTAACCCGCGCGAACTGACTATCCGTGCTCGTAACCTGCTGTCGCGTACCATGAACCTGGGTACCGTCAGCGAAGAACGCCGTAGCGTCGAGAGCTACAAATTCAATGGCTGGGAGCTGGACATCAACAGCCGCTCTCTGATTGGTCCTGATGGCGAGCAGTATAAACTGCCACGCAGCGAATTCCGCGCCATGCTTCACTTCTGTGAGAATCCGGGCAAAATCCAGTCTCGCGCAGAACTGCTGAAAAAAATGACCGGTCGCGAACTGAAGCCGCATGACCGTACCGTTGACGTGACTATCCGCCGCATTCGTAAACATTTCGAATCAACGCCGGATACGCCAGAAATCATCGCCACCATTCACGGTGAAGGCTACCGTTTCTGCGGCGACCTGCAGGATTAATTCGATCCTCACAGGTAAAAAAACGGCGCAATATGCGCCGTTTTTCATTTCACCACAGCCCTATTTCCATAAGCGAAACTCGTCACTCTGCGCAGGCTGAAACTCCGGAATTTCTGTCGGCTTTGGTTTTGGCTGTGCCAGCGAGTGCCAGTCAAGATGACGCGTCAGGAACATCACGCCACACAACGCGACCAACAGCACGCCGGTTCCCAGCAGTAAAGAGCTGTCCTGTGAACGGAGCAACACCCACATCACACCATCCAGCCCCAGCAGCGCTACGGTGAACAAAATACTCTTACGCCAACCCTGTAATATCGCCTGCAGATACACACCGTTCATCAACGCCCCCACCAGACTCGCCGTAATCCACGCGGCGGTAAAACCAATATGTTCTGACAACGCCAGCAGCAACAGATAAAACATCACCAGCGATAATCCCACCAGCAGGTACTGCATTGGGTGCAGTCGAAGGCTGGTCATGCTTTCAAGAACAAAGAAAGACATAAAGGTCAGCACAATCAGCAAAATGGCATATTTTGTCGCCCTGTCCGTCAGTTGGTATTGATCCGCAGGCGTGGCGACAGCGACGCTAAATGCAGGCATTCCCTCCCAGCCAATCTTTTCGCCATCAAAGCGTTCGCCGAGGTTATTGGCAAACCAACTGCTTTGCCACTGGGCATTGAATCCAGACTTACTGATTTCGCGCTTAGCCGGAAGAAAATCCCCAAGAAAGTTGGGATGCGACCAATTGCTGGTTAAGGTCATTTCACTGTTACGGCCAACCGGAACAACGGAGAAATCTCCTGTTCCGCTCAAATTCAGCAACAGCGTCATGCTCAGGTTTTGCTCCGCCCAGCTCGCGTCGGGTAACGGAATGTGAATTCCCTGCGCACGTCCATCCAGCCCCGTCCCCGGCTCAACCGCCAGCGACGTTCCATTGACCTGCGGCGCTTGCACCACACCAATCCCGCGCGCATCCCCCACGCCAACCACGATAAATGGTTTGCCGACGCTGACGTTGGGATGGTTTAAATCACGCAAACGTTCAGCGTTAAACTCGGCCTTCACCGAGAGGTCATTGTGCCAGACCTGGCCCTCATAAATACCGATTTTACGCGCTTCAACGTTCTGACTCCCCTCAACCACCAACGACTCCGGCAGCCAGAAATGGATATAGCTTCGCTTACGCTGGATCTCTTTGCCATCCTCCAGCGAGGTATAAAGCTCTGTCACCGGAATGGCTATCAACGGGCCGACCATCTTTTGCGGTCCGCTGGTGCTCTGGCGGATTGCATCTTCAACGTCATTGCGATAATCCGATCGCTCTACGATTATCTGCCTGACCATTGTCAGGGGAATTAACAGCAGCAGCATGGCGCCACCCAGAGTGACGATTTTCCAGAACAGGGGTGATTTCAACATAGCGTTCTCCTTTGCAATATCAGCAAGGTAGAACAGCTATGTGCGGAGAATTTGAAGTTATGTGAAGTGACGGTGAAGCGTAAACGAAGCTTGTGCGCCGCCCTCTGGTCTGTTAGATAATGTCACCGCGCCTTCATGCAGTCGTGCAACTTCACTGACAAACGCCAGCCCCAAACCGCTGCTCTTGTGTCCATTCTCGCGGGGCAGCGAGTAGAAGCGCTCAAAAATACGCGGCAACGCAAAGTCAGGGATCCCGCTACCGCTGTCGGTAACCTGCAACGTGACCCGATCCTCGTGCTGATGTGCACTCAGCACAATCGTCCCGTCCTGTGGCGTAAAGTCGATAGCGTTGTCGAGTAAATTCCCCAATGCCTGCTCCAGTAACGCGGGATCGGCTGCGACGCTAAGCGATGAAGGCAAAATGGTCAGCGTGATGTTTTTTGCCGCCAGCTGCACGCTACGCGCCTCTTTGAGCTGAGCAAACAGTGCATCTACCGCCACTGGCGTCAACGTAATGTCCTGCCGATTCTCCAGTCGCGCCTGACGTAACAAGGTTTCAACCAGCGCCTGCATGCGCGCATTTTGCGTCAGAATATTATCGGTAAAGCGCGCTACCACGTTTGGCGGCGGACCTTCGCGCAGTATCTCTGCCGCGCCACGAATGGCCGCCAGCGGGCTTTTCAGCTCATGCGTTAACGCGTAGACATACTGCTCAATGTAGTTCTTGCCTTCGAGCTTCAGACGCATACTTTCCAGCGCCTGCGCCAGTTTGCGTAACTCGCTACTGCCTAAATCAGGCAGTGGGACGGGGCGATTCTCAGTAACGGAATCGGCATAACGCGCCAGCCGGGCAATGGAGCGGTTTATCCACCATACCATCCCGAAGCCAATCACCAGGGCAATACCCAGCAATACGGCGCTGGCCCACAGCATTCGCCGTTCACTGCGTTTAATCACCGGCGCCATCGCTGCATTTGGTTTGCCGACACTGAGCACACCGATAATACGACCACCGTCTACAATCGGCGCGGCAACGTACATCACCGAGCTTTCCGGATCATCCGGGTTTTGCGGCGTACTACGAGCGCCATACTGCCCACGTAACGTTAACCACACGTCGTTCCAGCGGGAGTAGTCCTGACCGACGGCCTGGTTAGCTGAATCAAACACCACCTTGCCCTGCGCGTCCGTCATGTAGACATGGTATTCATTACGTACTTTGTTAATGCCGCTGATATTGGCGCGGAATGGGCGGTTATGCAGTTGCGAAAAGGCCTGCGCCAGCTTGCCGTTGGCGGGGGTATCAGAGAGTAAGTCATCACGCGCCAGCACAGCCAGCAGCGTGGCGGTATCAATCAATGTGCCCTCAGTCGCTCGACGGACGCCTGGCTTAATTTCCTGCACAAAGATAGACAGAACGAACCAGGCAGCGACGGCAACAATCAGAAAATAGCCGAGCAGCAAACGCATGCCAATGCGCATCAGACGCTCCTCAGGCTGTATCCCATACCGCGATGCGTATTGATGGGGGAAAGCTCGGGGTTGATGGCCCGCAGCTTGGCGCGCAGCGTTTTGATGTGGGTATCGACCGTTCTGTCAAAGGTATCCTGCGCATCGGCCCAGACTAAATCCATCAATTGTTGGCGGGAGTAAATACGTCCCGGCGCCATCAGCAATGTTTTCAGCAGCAGGAATTCATAGCGCGTCAGGTTCAACGGCATGCCGAACCAGGTAATCTGCGCGGCCAGCTCATTAAGTTCAAAATCCCCACAGCGCGTTGTCAATGAAGGCGTGGAGAATTTTTGCACCCGCCGCAGCAGCGTACGCACACGAGCGCACACTTCACGCGGCGAGAAAGGCTTGGCAACATAGTCATCCGCGCCAATTTCCAGCCCCAACAGGCGATCCACTTCATCGCTGCGTGCGGTCAGAAACAGGATCGGCAACGCCGGGTGGCGTTCAAGTAAACGTCGGCACAGTTCAAAACCGCTTATATCCGGTAGCCCGACATCCAGAATGATGGCATCAGGGCATTGCTGGCGAGATTTCTCCAGCACGGGAAATCCGCGCTCAAACGCCTCTACGCTAAACCCCTCTTGCTGCAGCATGTAGATAAGCGTATCAGCGATTCCCTGCTCATCCTCAACCAACCAGATCAACGGCTGTTGCATTGTGCTTCCTTATTATTGCCGCCACGGCATGATGGGTACCGCGCTAATGGCATTTTTGGGCGATCCATCGACGACTTTATCTGAATAAGCCAGATAGGCCAGCGCATTACGTTTCGCATCGTAAAAACGCACGACCTGTAAAGATTTAAACACCAGCGAGGTACGTTTTTTAAATACCACTTCGCCCTGAGCTTTACCGTTCTTGATTCTGTCGCTCAGTTCTACCGGCCCAACCTGCTGGCAGGAAATGGCGGCATCGGAGGTATCTTCCGCCAGCCCCAGACCACCTTTGATGCCGCCAGTCTTCGCCCGACTCACGTAGCAGGTCACGTTGGTAACATCCGGATCGTCAAACGCTTCGACCACAATTTTATGATCCGGGCCGAACATTTTGAACACCGTATCGACAGATCCAATCTGCTCCGCATGGGCAACCTGCGCCAACATCAGCAGAATTGAGGAAATGACTAAGCTCTTATATTTCATATTGTTACCATTTTTAAAAGTTACTCTGTGCAATTATTCGACATTCTAAGATAAAACGTATACAGATCACAGGATTACAATAATCACGCTTTCGTATGTCCGAAAAAAGCATTTATGAGCAAAAAAAACACTGAATGCTAAAACAGCAAAAAATGCTATTATCCTCATACCTGACGTCAGGTACTCGTTGTTGAAAGGATGAGGATATTTTATGGATCAGGCTGGCATTATTCGCGACCTATTAATCTGGCTGGAAGGTCATCTGGATCAGCCTTTGTCGCTTGACAATGTGGCGGCAAAAGCGGGCTATTCCAAGTGGCACCTGCAGAGAATGTTTAAGGACGTGACGGGCCATGCTATTGGCGCCTATATCCGCGCCCGTCGTTTATCGAAATCTGCAGTGGCGCTACGACTGACTGCGCGCCCAATTTTGGATATTGCGCTGCAATATCGCTTCGACTCTCAACAAACCTTTACTCGCGCGTTCAAGAAACAGTTTTCCCAAACTCCTGCTCTGTATCGTCGCTCCCCGGAATGGAGTGCGTTTGGTATTCGCCCGCCAATGCGACTGGGTGAATTTGCGATGCCTGCGCACGAGTTTGTCACCCTGGAAGATACGCAACTACTCGGCACCACGCAAAGCTATTCCTGCTCGCTGGAACAGATTTCAGATTTCCGTCATGAAATGCGTATTCAGTTCTGGCGCGACTTCCTCAGTCAGGCTCCTGCGATCCCGCCAGTCCTGTACGGGCTTAACGAAACGCGTCCGAGCATTGAAAAAGATGACGAGCAGGAAGTGTTTTACACCACTGCACTGACGCCGGAACAGGCCAATGGCTATGTGCCGTCGGCGCAGCCTATCCTGTTACAGGGTGGCGAGTACGTGATGTTTACCTACGAAGGGCTGGGAACCGGCGTGCAAGAGTTTATCCTGACGGTTTACGGCACATGCATGCCAATGCTGAACCTGACGCGCCGTAAAGGACAGGATATCGAGCGATATTACCCGGCAGAAGATGCCAAAGCGGGAGATCGCCCGATCAACCTGCGCTGCGAATTCCTGATTCCGATTCGCCGCTAGCGCTGTAGTTCATCCAACGCAGGGGCGTCCAGATGTGAGATGTCCCCTGCCGTTTCAACGACCCATCCCGGCGCCAGCCATAAGCTTTCCTGGTAATCAACGCGAGAAATAGAACAGTTGCGCAGACGCAAGCGACGTTCAGCCCATGCCGGTAATCCAAGAATTGTACTCACCAGGCAACCCAGCGCGATACCGTGACTGACCAGCAGCGGACGACTTCCCGGCGGCAATTCCAGACAGGATGCCAGCGCTGCGTTGACGCGATCGCTCAATTCCTGCATCGATTCCCCTTCCGGGATACGCCCATCCACCGTACCGTTCACCAACTGGCGACGCCAGCCCTCTTCCTCCGGCGTCAGCGTATCGATGTGACGTTTTTCCAGCACACCCATATTTAGCTCGCGCAGACGGGAGTCATAGGTGATATCACAGCCACAGGCCTGGGCGATGATTTCTGCGGTGCGTCGTGTACGACCAAGATCGCTACTGATGACATGCGTAATACCAAACGAGCGAGCGCGTTCACCCACCTGCATGGCTTGCTGTTCACCTTTAGCGGTTAGTGGGCTGTCTGACTGGCCTTGAATACGTCGCTCGGCGTTCCACTGCGTTTCGCCATGGCGAACAAGGTATACCTGTAACATGCTTTTTTTCCGTTATACTGCGATGCGATGAATTTTCAAACTGAGCTTAATTATGCACAAGGTTATCTCTGCGACCACCAATCCTGCCAAAATTCAGGCAATTCTGCGGGCATTTGAAGAGATTTTCGGGGAAGGATCCTGCCATATTGAACCCGTCGCCGTCGAGAGTGGCGTGCCGGAACAACCTTTCGGAAACCAGGAAACGCGCACTGGCGCACGAAATCGCGTTGATAACGCTCGCCGCCAGCACCCACAGGCTGATTTCTGGGTCGCCATTGAAGCAGGAATTGACGACGATGCCACCTTCAGTTGGGTAGTAATTGATAACGGCATCCAGCGCGGTGAAGCCCGTTCAGCCACGCTGCCATTGCCTACTGTCATTCTCGACAGAGTCCGCAAAGGTGAAGCACTCGGCCCGGTGATGTCGGACTATACAGGTATTGATGAGATTGGCCGTAAAGAGGGCGCAATCGGCGTCTTTACCGCGGGTAAGCTGACGCGCTCGAGCGTCTACCACCAGGCGGTGATTCTGGCGCTCAGCCCGTTTCATAACGCGGTATATTTATAGCATTGTGCCGGTTGTTCAATCGTAGGCCGGATAAGGCAAAGCCACATCCGGCGGATCAATTTTTCCCGAGCAACACCTGTTCCAGCCACTGACGCAGATCCACCGGTGCGGATTTGAGGCTGTTCGACCCTCGCGTAATAGTAGCAATCCCCGCCCCGAGCTCGTTTTTAAGCTCACGCTGGCTCATCTCACCGCGCAGCAGCTCTTCAATGATACGCACACGCGTGCCCAACGCTTCACGCTCATCCGGCGTTAACATCAAATTGAGCAGTGGCAGGTGTAAATCTTGTTCGTAGGCGTGTTTAAGCAGATCGACAAAACGTAACCACTCCTGGTGACGTTGTTCTGCCATCTCTGCTGAATAGGGTGATTGCTGAGTCATAAGATATCGCCATCGTTGCGGGGGAAGCGTGCTTGCCTCCCCCTTTTGTACTCTTTAACGAGTACGATAGCATAACACAATCGACACGATCAGTAACGACGTTGCCATTCTGCGTCGCTCATCAACTCCGGTTTATCGCCGAGGAAATAGCGATAGTACGCATCGTAAGCCAGCACGTTCTTCACATAACCACGCGTTTCTGAGAACGGAATGCTCTCGACAAACGCGACGGCATCAATGCGGCCAGCGCTATTGCCAAGCCAGGTGCGAACGCGTCCCGGACCGGCGTTATAGGCTGCTGACGCAAAGATGCGGTTATTGCCAAATTGCTGATACACGTACTGCAAATAGCTGGTTCCGATGTTGATGTTGGTATCAGGATCCAATAGCTGGCTCGGACTGCTGTAACCTGGAATCGAGAACATTTTCACCGTATGCGTCGCCGTACCCGGCATAATCTGCATCAGCCCGCTTGCGCCAACCGGTGATTTCACTTTCGGGTTCCAGGCGCTTTCCTGACGCGCTATCGCCATCGCATAGCTTGGCTGAATATCCTTGCCGCTGGTGTAACGGGTAAAAAGATCTTTATAGGCCAACGGGAATCGCTCTTCCAGATGATCCCACAACTTTCCGGCGATCGTCGCCTGAACGCTTAGATCCCACCAGTGATTGTTGAACGCGTAACGCGCCAACTGAGCCTGCTCGGACTTGGTACGGCTGGTGACCAGATTCGCCCATTCACTGCGCGCGGTATTATCCATGTTCCAGTACATTAGCTCGCGTACGCGTGCCATTTCCGGGCCCTGAGTCAGCGCAGAATCAACGTTAGCTGGTGCTTTATCCACTTTCAGCTCGTACTCTTCGCCCAGGCGCTGTGCCGCCACCATCGGATAGAAACCGCGCTGCTGCATGAGTTGGTGCAGGATCTCTTTGGCTTCCGCATCGCGTCCGCGCTCCAGCAGCAGATCCGCTTGCCAGTAGCGCCACTCATCTTTTTCTTTGGCTTCCATTGGCAGACGCGCCAGCCAGGTATTCAGGCCACGACGATCGCCGGTTCCCAGCGCCATGCGCACCCGGCGCTCCACAAGCGAGGTGGAGTTGGAGCGCATAATCGCATCATCACGCCATTTGGCCTGCTCGTCGGTAACGTCATTGCCCATCAGACGCCAGGCGACAATGTCGCGCAGCTCCTGGGTTTGCTCGTCATTCAGCTGTTGCGCCTGCACCAGGGAAGGGATCATCAGGCGGGCATTCTCCACATCCTGACGCGCCACGCTGGCAAAGGCGACCGCCGCCATCTGTCGGGTGAAATCCGTTGCGCCGGTGGTGCGAGCAAAGGTCATTACCGAATTCGGATCGTTGGCCAGCGCGATGATCGCTGAAGCAATGGTTTGGTATTGCGCGGGCATCTGTCCGGCCAACGCCGTGACCAGTCCGGTATTCCCGGCTTTCATCGCCAGACGAATACGCTCCAGATACGCCAGCGGATCCTGGGTGCCTGAGGCACGCCATACGCCGAATAATTTGTCACAGGCGTTCGGCTGACTTTTTCCGCTCAGCCACAGTTCTTTCGCCCCCTGCCAGGCTTCTTCAGTTTGTCCGGTACTCCATTTCGCGAAGTAATAGTTACATTGCGCTTCGGTGGTGCCCGGTTTTTCCGGACTGAACGCCAGCAGCCCACGCCAGTCTTCGCGGCGCGCCAGTTCATTCACGAAACGAGATTGCAGAGTACGCGCCGGGGGCAGCGTCGGGTTGGCGCGCACAAAATTGGTGACGGTAATGGTGGGCTGATTCATCAGATCGTCAGTGATCTGGCGATATTCCAGATAAGGATACAGAGGATAGTTCTTCAGGCCAGGCATCATCTGCTCTACGACATCCATCTGCCGGTTATCCCAGGCCTGCTTAATTTGCGCATAGCGATTGCGCTGCTCATCCAGGGAATCCGCTCGCGCTACTTGACTGACCGTCAGCAGACATACGCTGGCAGCCAGCAGGCGCCAGGTAAATTGTTTGGCTTTGTCCACAAGCTCTTCCTCTTCTCATGTTACGTCTGTGCAGCATCATGCCGCTTAATTCATTCATGCTAACCAGACATTGCAGAATGCGCCACGTCACGGACACTTTTTTACTTTTGTTGCGAGTGGGATCTGCTGGCTGGGATTGGACAATGAAAAAGGCTACACTTCGCCTTTGATAACTATTTACCAATAATTAGCCCTAAATAATTCAAGTTGCAGCAAGGCGGCGAGGAAGTGAATCCCCTGAGCGTACAAAAGTACGTGACTGGGGTGAACGACACAGCCAACGCATCTGCGGCTTGAAGTATGACGGGATAAACATAGAGGCGAGTCCAACGTGGCCCAATTCGTTTATACCATGCATCGTGTCGGTAAGGTCGTTCCGCCGAAACGTCATATTCTTAAAAACATCTCACTGAGCTTCTTCCCTGGCGCCAAAATCGGTGTTCTCGGTCTGAACGGTGCGGGTAAATCTACCCTGCTGCGCATCATGGCCGGTATTGATACTGATATCGAAGGTGAAGCTCGCCCACAGCCTGGCATTAAAATCGGTTACCTGCCACAGGAACCAAAACTGAACCCGGAACATACCGTTCGTGAATCCGTGGAAGAAGCGGTTGCCGAAGTGGTTAACGCGCTGAAAGGTCTGGATGAAGTGTACGCCAAGTACGCCGAACCGGACGCTGACTTCGATAAGCTGGCCGCGCAACAGGGCAAGTTTGAAGAGATCATTCAGGCGCACGACGGTCATAACCTGAACGTGCAGCTTGAGCGTGCCGCTGACGCCCTGCGTCTGCCGGACTGGGACGCTAAAATTGAGAATCTCTCCGGTGGTGAACGCCGCCGCGTCGCGCTGTGCCGCCTGCTGCTGGAAAAACCAGACATGCTGCTGCTCGACGAACCGACTAACCACCTGGACGCCGAATCCGTCGCGTGGCTGGAACGCTTCCTGCACGACTTCGAAGGTACCGTGGTGGCGATTACCCACGACCGTTACTTCCTCGACAACGTTGCCGGCTGGATCCTGGAGCTGGACCGTGGTGAAGGTATTCCATGGGAAGGTAACTACTCTTCCTGGCTGGAGCAGAAAGATCAGCGTCTGGCCCAGGAAGCCTCTCAGGAAGCGGCTCGCCGTAAATCCATTGAGAAAGAGCTGGAGTGGGTACGTCAGGGCGCGAAAGGCCGTCAGTCTAAGGGTAAAGCCCGTCTGGCACGCTTTGAAGAGCTGAACAACACTGAATACCAGAAACGTAACGAAACCAACGAATTGTTTATCCCACCTGGAGCACGTCTGGGCGATAAAGTCGTTGAAGTTACCAATCTGCGTAAATCCTACGGCGATCGCGTGCTGATTGACGACCTGAGCTTCTCGGTACCGAAAGGCGCTATCGTCGGCATCATCGGTCCGAACGGCGCGGGTAAATCAACCCTGTTCCGTATGATGTCCGGCCAGGAACAGCCTGACAGCGGTACCATCACGCTGGGTGAAACCGTCAAACTGGCCTCCGTTGACCAGTTCCGTGACGCCATGGACAACAGCAAAACCGTGTGGGAAGAAGTGTCCGGCGGGCTGGATATCATGAAGATCGGCAACACCGAAATGCCAAGCCGTGCCTACGTGGGCCGCTTCAACTTCAAAGGTGTGGATCAGGGTAAACGCGTTGGCGAGTTGTCCGGCGGTGAGCGTGGTCGTCTGCACCTGGCGAAGCTGCTGCAAGTTGGCGGCAACATGCTGCTGCTCGATGAACCAACCAACGACCTGGATATCGAAACCCTGCGCGCGCTGGAAAACGCCCTGCTGGAGTTCCCGGGCTGCGCGATGGTTATCTCGCACGACCGTTGGTTCCTTGACCGTATCGCGACCCACATTCTGGATTACCAGGATGAGGGTAAGGTTGAGTTCTTCGAAGGTAACTTTACCGAATACGAAGAGTACAAGAAACGCACGCTGGGCGCCGATGCGCTGGAGCCGAAGCGTATTAAGTACAAGCGTATTTCTAAGTAATTAGCGTTAAGCGCCGGATGGCGGCGTCATGCCACATCCGGCCTACGAGGTTAGTGCGACTTGTAGGCCGGATAAGCGCAGCGCATCCGGCATTAAAACCTACCTCTGCTCGCCCATCAACTCTTTCACCAACTCCACGCAGCGCAGGAAGCGGCCGTCGTAGTCAGGCTCCTGAACGTGCACAAAATTGATATTGTTTTCCTGCAGCATCTCGACCAACAGCGTCTGAAACGCTTTTCTGTCAACCGAACTTCCAAGGCTGCGCAAGCCATCCGCTACCCACGGGGTGTTGTTTTCCAGCAGGATAACCAGGTCGAAGCGATACTCGTCAATCAGCGCTTGCACAAACGGGTGTTCACGCCCTTCATACTTTTTGCAGAAAGCCTGAGTGGTCACAAAATCGGTGTCGATGAACGCCACTTTATTGGCGTACTTAACAGCAAAATCAATGTATTGCGCTTGTCCCAGGGCGATTTTATCGTAATCAGAATACTGTAACGCCATCTCATCGCCGCCCAAATGGGAGAAGACGTAATCACGCCCATATTCCCACGCACTGGTGGTGTTAAAGATGTTGGCGAGCTTGTTCACCAGCGTCGATTTACCGCTCGACTCCCCGCCGAGGATCGCCACGGTGCGCACGAAAAACGGCTTCACTTCGGTCGGAATATACTCCCAGTAGCGAAACGGGTTTTCACGGATTTGCCCGCCGCTGATGCTCATAAACGTCCGCTTGGGATCCACCAGCACGGTTTCGATCCCCAGATGTTCGAGATATTGCGGGGCATCTGATTCTTCAGAGGTGTAGATCCAGTTTGGCTGGATCCCTTTCTCCTGCATAAACGTTTTGATCCCGTTGCTCCACACGTCCCAACCGTGTGGATACGGCTCCATGCCCTCTTCGTTGAAGGCATGAATACGGATATTTTTCTGATACTTAAAGGTTTGCAGCAGCCAGCGTAGACGATCGGGCACCGTAGGCTGTTGCGACATGGCACTGTCTTCAAACAGGCTGCGATCGCGCGTGTCGTCATAGCCCATGATGATATGCAGTTCATCAACCTGACTACAGGCGCGCTGGATAAGATAGATATGGCCGGTATGCAGCGGATAAAACTTACCAAATACCACACCGATATTTTTCTGCTGGCGCGGAAACTCCAGTCCGAGAAAACGGTGCAACGCCTCCAGCTTTTGCGCGCTGGGGCTTTTAATTTTGGCATTCAGAAGCTGGCTTAGATATCCCTTGGTCATGCCACTGGCATCTGCCACCTGTTGCAGGGTACAACCCTTTTTCTTAATGGCGGTTTTCAGATAATCAAATGACACAAGAGCCTCCTGCTGGAAAAATCGCGTAACACTGCCTGATGACGCATCGCTTATCAGGCCTACAAATTCAGTACGTACGGGTATTTGATTATAGGTCGTCAAACACGCTTAACGCATCCGCAAGCTTCTTAACGCCAAAGACCTGCATCCCTTCCGGTACTTTTTTCGGTACGTTAGCGGCAGGAACAATCGCCCGGCGAAAACCGTGTTTCGCCGCCTCCGAAATACGCTCCTGCCCGCTGGGTACCGGACGGATTTCTCCCGCCAACCCCACTTCGCCAAAGACCACTAAATCCTGTGGCAGCGGCCTGTCGCGCAGGCTGGAGACCATTGCCAGCAGCAACGCCAGGTCGGCGCTGGTTTCGGTGACTTTTACGCCGCCAACTACGTTAACGAACACGTCCTGATCCGCCATCTGCAAGCCGCCATGACGATGTAACACTGCCAGCAGAATCGCCAGACGGTTCTGTTCCAGACCGACCGCCACACGACGCGGGTTCGCCATCATTGAGTGATCGACCAGCGCCTGAATCTCGACCAGCAGCGGGCGCGTGCCTTCCCAGACTACCATCACCGAACTACCGGAAGTGACTTCATCGCCACGGCTTAAGAAAATTGCAGAAGGGTTGCTGACTTCACGCAGCCCCTGTTCCGTCATGGCAAAGACGCCCAGCTCATTCACCGCGCCAAAGCGGTTTTTATGGCTACGCAGTGTACGGAAGCGGGAATCGGCGTCGCCGTCGAGCAACACCGAGCAGTCAATACAGTGCTCCAGTACCTTCGGCCCGGCCAGCGAGCCATCTTTGGTGACGTGGCCGACCATCACAATCGCCACGCCGCGCGTTTTAGCAAAGCGCGTCAGGTAAGCAGCGGTTTCACGCACCTGCGCCACGCTGCCCGGCGAAGACTGAATATCCGCCATGTGCATCACCTGAATGGAGTCGATCACCATCAGCTTCGGCTGTTCTTCTTCAGCAATCAGGCAAATTTGTTCGATACTGGTTTCCGACAGCATGTTCAGGTTCGCCGTCGGCAGGCCAAGCCGATGCGCGCGCATCGCCACCTGTTGCAGCGACTCTTCGCCGGTGACGTACAGGGTTTTCATCTGCTCGGCGAGCCTGCACAGCGTTTGCAACAGCAGCGTTGATTTGCCCGCGCCGGGGTTACCGCCAATCAGTATGGCGCTGCCGGGCACCACACCACCGCCGAGCACGCGGTCAAACTCTTTAAATCCGGTAGAAAAACGCGGCAGTTCCTCAAGGCTGATGTCAGAGAGCTTCTGCACTTTTGCAACGCCCGCGTTTCCGGCGTAGCCGCTGAGTCGCTCGTTGCGCGCCACCGTTGGCGATGCAGCAAGGCGCACCTCGGTAATGGTATTCCAGGCCTGACAGGCGCTGCATTGCCCCTGCCAGCGCGGGTAATCGGCCCCGCATTCATTACAAACAAAGGCGCGTTTAGGAGCTTTTGCCACGTTTTACCTCATTATTTCTGATTCATACTGCCAGAGAGAATGCAGAACACGCCCATCAGGTCAGCGTGACGGATAGTAATCTCCGTCTTTTCATTCACTTTGGGTTTCGCATGATACGCAATGCCCAGCCCGGCCGTTTTGATCATCGGCAGATCGTTGGCACCGTCGCCGATCGCCACCGTCTGCACCATCGGGATCTCATATTCTTGCGCCAGGCGGGTCAGAGTACTGGCTTTGTACTGAGCATCGACGATATCGCCGATCACATTGCCAGTAAATTTACCGTCCATGATCTCCAGCTCATTCGCCACAGCTGCCGTCAGGCGCAGCTTGTTGCGCAGATAATCGGCAAAGAAAGTAAACCCGCCGGAAGCGATAGCCACTTTCCAGCCAAGCGTTTCCAGTTTTAACACCAACTGAGTCAGGCCTGGCATTAGCGGCAATGTTTCGCGCACCTGGTGCAGAATATTGGCATCAGCGCCCTTCAGCGTCGCCACGCGGCTGCGCAGGCTGGCGGTAAAGTCCAGCTCGCCGCGCATTGCGCGTTCGGTGACTTCGGCAACAATCTCGCCGGTTCCGGCCAGTTTAGCAATTTCATCAATGCATTCGATCTGGATAGCCGTTGAATCCATGTCCATCACCAGCAAACCCGGCGTGCGCAGATGCGGAATTTTACCCAGCGGCGCAACATCCAGTTTGGCGTCATGCGCCAGTTTTGCCGCACGCGGCGTTAACGAGCCCGCCAGCCGAATTACCTGATAATCCTCAACGCACCACGCCGCCACGATCACCATCGCCGCGCCCAGTTTACTCTGGTATTGCGTTAACCGTTGTTTATCCAGCCCACGACCGTACAGCAGCCAGCCACTGCGGCCCGCGTGGTAATCTAGCGGCATCACTTCATCACCGCTTAAAGAGAGGGGCAGACCTGGCCACAGAGAGACATCTTCAGGTAGATCGCACCAGGTAATGTTAGGCATTAAAGCTCCTGTAAAATCGTTCGGGTCGGAATCATCAGGGGAAAATAACGCATGAGGCTACCCTGTAACCAGCGCTTCTGGCAACATTAAGTCTCAAATTTTCAGCAGGTGGAATATGGCTCGCACAAAACTGAAATTCCGACTTCATCGTGCAGTGATTGTATTGTCCTGCCTTGCGCTGCTCGTCGCGCTGATGCAGGGGGCTTCCTGGTTTAGTCAAAGCCACCAGCAGCAGCGTAATCCGCAGCTCGAAGAGCTGGCCCGCACGCTGGCCCGTCAGGTCGCGCTGAACGTCGCCCCGCTGATGCGTACCGAAACGCCGGATGAAAAGCGTATTAAGGCGGTGCTCACACAGTTGACGGAGAGTAGCCGTATTCTGGACGCAGGCGTGTACGACGAACAGGGAGACCTGATTACGCGCACCGGTGAGAGCGTCAATGTTCGTGATCGTCTGGCGCTCGACGGCAAAAAAGCCGGAGGCTATTTTAACCAGCAGATCGTCGAACCCATTCAGGGAAAAAATGGTCCGCTGGGCTATCTGCGCCTGACGCTGGATACCCACACTCTTGCCACTGAAGCCAAGCAGGTGGATAACACCACCAACATCTTACGCCTGATGCTGCTACTGTCACTGGCAATCGGTGTAGTGCTGACCCGTACCTTATTGCAAGGTAAGCGTACCCGCTGGCAGCAATCTCCTTTCCTTCTCACTGCCAACAAACCGGTGCAGGAAGAAGACAACGAGAAGATAGAGTAAAAGCTGTAAAAACTGTAAAACAGAAGGGAAATCAACCATGACAACACTACGCCTGCTTATCTCAGACTCTTACGATCCGTGGTTTAACCTCGCGGTCGAAGAGTGCATTTTTCGCCAGATGCCCGCCACGCAGCGCGTTCTGTTCTTGTGGCGTAACGCCGATACGGTGGTAATTGGCCGGGCGCAAAACCCGTGGAAAGAGTGTAATACCCGCCGCATGGAAGAAGACAACGTGCGGCTCGCCAGGCGCAGCAGCGGTGGCGGCGCGGTGTTCCATGACTTAGGCAATACCTGCTTTACCTTTATGGCTGGTAAACCGGAATACGACAAAACCATCTCCACCGCGATCGTCCTCAATGCGCTGAATTCGCTGGGCGTAGAAGCTGATGCCTCCGGGCGTAACGATCTGGTGGTGAAAACGCCGGACGGCGATCGCAAAGTTTCCGGCTCTGCTTATCGGGAAACGAAAGATCGCGGATTCCACCACGGCACGCTGCTGTTGAATGCCGATCTCAGCCGCCTGGCAAACTATCTCAATCCCGATAAAAAGAAACTTGCCGCCAAAGGCATCACTTCGGTTCGCTCGCGCGTAGCGAATTTGACCGAGCTGTTACCGGGCATCACTCATCAACAGGTCTGTCAGGCCATCACGGAAGCCTTTTTTGCCCACTACGGCGAACGCGTAGAAGCCGAGATCATCTCCCCAGACAAAGCGCCGGATCTGCCGAACTTCGCCGAAACCTTTGCCCGCCAGAGCAGTTGGGAGTGGAATTTTGGTCAGGCGCCTGCTTTTTCACATTTACTGGACGAACGTTTCACCTGGGGTGGCGTTGAGCTGCATTTCGACGTCGAAAAAGGCGTGATTACCCGCACCCAAGTCTACACCGATAGCCTCAATCCTGCGCCGCTGGAAGTACTGGCAGAACGACTACAGGGCTGCCAGTATCGCGCCGATATTTTACAGCAGACTTGTGAAGCGCTGCTTGCGGAGTATCCAGATCAGGAAAGCGAGTTGCGTGAGCTGGCTGCTTGGGTAGCGAAGGCCGTGCGTTAAGCGATTAGTGGCGAATTACCGGATGGCGGCTGCGCCTTATCCGGCCTACAAGACCGCTCCCGTAGGCCTGATAAGCGAAGCGCCATCAAGCATTAATAGCGGCATTCCCGTAGGCCCGGTAAGCGCAGCGCCTCCGGGCCACAACAAAACTTACTCTTTATCGCCTAGCAGAACGGATTCCAGTGCGATTTTGATCATGTCGTTGAAGGTCGTCTGACGCTCAGCGGCAGTAGTCTGCTCGTGGGTACGGATATGGTCGGATACGGTGCAGATGGTCAGCGCTTTCGCACCGAATTCCGCCGCCACGCCGTAGATACCCGCCGCTTCCATTTCCACGCCCAGCACGCCGTATTTTTCCATCACGTCGAACATTTCACCGTCCGGAGAGTAGAACAGGTCAGCGGAGAACAAGTTGCCCACACGAGCGTCTACACCCAGCGCTTTTGCCGCATCAACTGCGTTACGCACCATGTCGAAGTCAGCGATAGCTGCAAAGTCATGATCTTTAAAACGGATACGGTTAACTTTGGAGTCGGTGCAAGCGCCCATACCGATAACCACGTCACGCAGTTTAACGTCCATACGCACAGCGCCGCAGGAGCCTACGCGAATGATTTTCTTCACGCCGAAGTCGGTGATCAGCTCTTTGGTGTAGATGGAGCAGGACGGGATACCCATACCGTGGCCCATTACGGAGATCTTACGGCCTTTGTAAGTACCGGTGAAGCCTAACATGCCGCGAACGTTGTTCACTTCACGAACATCTTCGAGGAAAGTTTCAGCAATATGCTTTGCACGCAGCGGGTCGCCCGGCATCAATACGACGTCAGCGAAATCACCCATTTCTGCATTAATATGTGGAGTTGCCATCTTCAGTTCCTTTTATATTGTTGTTTTTGCCGGGTGGCGGCTGCGCCTTACCCGGCCTACAAAACCGTAGGCCCGGTAAGCGAAGCGCCACCGGGCAATTGCATCAGAGCATATTTTTACCGTAGTCCATCGGCGACGTACCAAAGTAGCTCGCCAGCGTCTGACCGATATCCGCGAAGGTTTCACGGTGACCTAAAGAACCTGGTTTCACTTTCGGGCCGTAAACCAGTACCGGAATGTGCTCACGGGTATGGTCAGTGCCGGTCCAGCTTGGGTCGCAGCCGTGGTCAGCGGTCAGGATCAGAATGTCATCTTCACCCACCAGCTCCATCAACTCAGGCAAACGGCGGTCGAACAGTTCCAGGCCCGCAGCATAACCGGCGATATCGCGACGATGTCCCCAGGAAGAGTCGAAATCAACGAAGTTGGTGAAGACGATGGTCTTATCACCGGCTTCTTTCATCTCTTTGATGGTGGCGTCGAACAACGCGTCCAGACCGGTGGCTTTCACTTTTTTGGTGATGCCGCAGTTAGCGTAGATATCCGCGATTTTACCGACGGAAACCACGTGACCGTCTTTCTCGTCGACCAGTTTCTGCAACACGGTCGGTGCTGGCGGCTCAACGGCCAGGTCGTGACGGTTACCGGTACGCTGGAAGTTACCGGCTTTATCGCCGATAAACGGACGGGCGATAACACGACCGATGTTGTAACCACCTTCGGTCAGCTCTTCACGGGCGATTTCGCACAGCTCATAGAGCTTATCCAGGCCAAAAGTCTCTTCGTGGCAGGCAATCTGGAACACGGAATCAGCGGAGGTATAGAAAATCGGCTTGCCGGTTTTCATATGCTCTTCACCCAGTTGATCCAGGATCACGGTACCGGAAGAGTGGCAGTTGCCGAGGTAGCCCGGCAGGTTGGCACGTTTTACCAGTTTATCCAGCAGTTCTTGCGGGAAGCTGTTTTCGTGATCGGAGAAATATCCCCAGTCAAACAGAACCGGAACACCCGCGATTTCCCAGTGGCCAGACGGCGTGTCTTTCCCGGAAGAAAGTTCATGCGCCCATGCGTAGGCACCAATCACTTCCGCGTTGCCGTCCATGCCAGCAGCAATTTTACCAGTAGAACCTTCGTGAGCTTTCACCAGGCCCAGACGGGTCAGGTTAGGCAGATTCAGTGGACCTTTGCGACCATTGTCAGCTTCACCTTTCGCACAGGCTTCTGCAATATGTCCCATAGTGTCTGAACCTACGTCGCCAAAGCGATCCGCATCTTCAGTCGCACCAATACCAAAGGAGTCCAGCACCATAATAAATGCACGTTTCATCTTGTTCTCCATACATCTGCGCCGCAAAAAAGCGATCAGATCAGTATACAGTTATTCGGTAATACGACGATAGACTGTCGGTGTAATTTCTGGCGCTTTATCGTCAAGGCTAATTGCCGCTTTGACCGCTTTCGCCGCTTCCTGCCAGCTGGCTTCGTCTTTGGCGTGGATCACCGCCAGTGGGCGCTGTCCGTCTACGCTGTCGCCCAGACGCGCCATATCGCTAAAGCCAACGCTGTAATCAATGGTGTCCGATGCCTGACGACGACCGCCACCCATGGAAACAACCGCCATTCCCAGCGCACGGGTATCCATCGCGCTGACAAAGCCTTCGGTATCAGCATATACCGCTTTGCTGAGCATTGCCGTCGGCAGGTACTTCGCATAATTTTCGACGAAATCGGTCGGGCCTTTTTGCGCCGCCACCATGCGACCAAAAATCTCTGCTGCTTTGCCGTTATCCAGCACCGTCTGCAATTTCGCACGGGCTTCGGCGTCATCTTTCGCCAGGTTGCCGGAGATCAGCATTTCCACGCACAGCGCCATGGTGACGTCTAACAGACGTGGATTGCGGTATTCACCGGTCAGGAACTGCACCGCTTCGCGGACTTCGACCGCGTTACCTGCGCTGGAGGCCAACACCTGGTTCATATCAGTTAACAGCGCGGTGGTACGTACACCCGCACCGTTTGCCACGCCGACAATCGCTTCAGCAAGGGCTTCAGAAAGCTCGTAGGTCGGCATAAAAGCACCGCTGCCCACTTTCACATCCATCACCAGCGCATCCAGCCCTTCCGCCAGTTTTTTCGCCAGAATGGAACCGGTAATCAGCGGGATGGAATCCACCGTCGCGGTAATATCGCGGGTGGCATAAAAACGTTTATCCGCCGGTGCGAGCGAGCTGGTTTGCCCAATAATCGCCACACCCACGTCTTTAATAATTTCACGGAAACGCGCGTCGTCCGGGAAGATGTCAAATCCAGGAATCGCTTCCAGTTTATCGAGCGTACCGCCGGTATGCCCCAGGCCACGCCCGGAGATCATCGGAATATAGCCGCCGCACGCAGCAACCATCGGGCCTAACATCAGTGACGTTACGTCACCTACGCCGCCGGTAGAGTGTTTATCCACAATCGGGCCGTTCAACTGCAGGCTTTTCCAGTCCAGCACGGTTCCTGAATCACGCATTGCCATGGTCAGCGAAACACGCTCAGGCATTGTCATATCGTGGAAAAAAATGGTCATCGCCAGGGCGGCGATTTGCCCTTCAGAAATGGTATTGTCGCGAATGCCATTGATAAAGAAACGAATTTCTTCATCGCTCAGCGTATGACCATCACGTTTTTTACGAATAATTTCTTGTGCGAGAAACACGGTAACCCCCAGGGGAAAAGAGTAGAAGGCCGTTGTAAGCCGGGTAAGCAACGCGCCACCCGGCAGTCGTCTTAATGCCGGATGGCGGCTGCGCCTTATCCGGCCTACGGGCTTAGTAGCTGCTTGCGCTCTTGCCGTCGCCGTGACCCAGCGCTTTCAGCAAGCTAGCCAGCAGGCTGGATGCGCCAAAACGGTAGTGACGAGAATCAGCCCAGTCAGCGCCAAACAGTTCATCGGCAATCGCCAGGAACTGCTGTGCATCTTCTGCAGTACGCACGCCGCCAGCCGGTTTGAAACCTACAGTTTTAGAAACACCCATGTCGCGGATCACTTCCATCATGATGCGTGCGCTTTCCGGCGTCGCATTGACCGGCACTTTACCGGTAGACGTTTTGATGAAATCAGCACCGGCTTTGATGGAGATTTCAGATGCTTTGCGAATCAGTGCTTCTTCTTTCAGCTCACCGGTTTCGATGATCACTTTCAGCAGCACGTTTGCCGCCGCACACGCGTCTTTGCAAGCTTTAACCAGATCAAAACCAATCTGCTCGTTACCAGCGATCAGCGCACGGTACGGGAACACCACGTCAACTTCATCAGCACCGTAGGCGATCGCCGCGCGGGTTTCCGCCAACGCAATCTCGATGTCGTCGTTGCCGTGCGGGAAGTTGGTGACGGTTGCAATGCGGATGTCCGGCGTACCCTGCTCTTTCAGAGTCTTACGCGCAATAGGGATGAAACGCGGATAGATACAGATTGCGGCAGTGTTGCCAACCGGGGTCTTCGCCTGATGACACAGCGCGATCACTTTTTCATTGGTGTCGTCGTCATTCAGAGTGGTCAGGTCCATCAGTTTCAGTGCACGCAGGCTGCTTGCTGTTAAATCGGTCATAACATTCTCCAACGGCATCGCCGTATAAAATTTCACCTTGCGAGTTTGTTAGTATTCTAACATCCGCTCGCTATTACACTTCGATATACATCACAGTTAATGAAAACCACATACAGATTTGCATTACTCTAATGAGATATACTTCAAATAAATTACCTTTTCTAAAGGGATGCGGTGGCATCAGGCGCATCCGGATCAAAGGTTGTGGCGGCGTTGCTTTCTACAATGGCGTTACACCTTCGGGACAAAAAGGAATCAACGATGCCCACTTCAAGCGAACTCGCGCTGCAACAGCGTTGCCAACAAATCGTGACCAGCCCGGTGCTCAGCCCTGAGCAGAAACGCCACTTTCTGGCGCTGGAAGCTGAAAACGCGCTGCCTTATCCGCAACTACCTGCACAGGCACGTCAGGCGCTGGATGATGGGGTAATCTGCGATATGTACGAAGGTCATGCCCCGTTCAAACCGCGCTACGTTTTACCCGATTACGCGCGTTTTCTGGCCAATGGTTCATCGTGGCTAGAGCTGGAAGGGGCAAAGGATCTTGATGACGCGTTATCCTTACTCACCATCCTGTACCACCACGTTCCGTCAGTGACGTCGATGCCGGTTTATCTCGGCCAGCTCGATGCTCTGCTGCAACCGTATGTTAGAATTCTAACACAAGAAGAGATCGATATTCGAATAAAACGTTTCTGGCGTTATCTCGACAGAACCCTGCCAGACGCGTTTATGCATGCCAATATCGGCCCCGCCGATACTCCAGTTACCCGTGCAATTTTACGCGCGGATGCAGAGTTAAAGCAGGTTTCGCCTAATCTGACTTTCATTTATGACCCGCAAATCACACCTGACGATCTGCTGCTCAGCGTGGCGAAAAATATCTGCGAGTGCAGTAAGCCACATATTTCCAACGGCCCTGAAAATGATAAAATTTTCACAAAAGGTCAGTATGGCGTCGTCAGCTGTTACAACTCTTTGCCGCTCGCCGGGGGTGGTAGCACGCTGGTCAGGCTTAATCTGAAAGCCATCGCAGAGCGCAGCGCCTCTGTCGATGACTTCTTTACGCGCACCCTACCGCACTATTGCCAACAGCAAATCGCCATCATTGATTCACGATGTGAATTCCTCTATGAAAAATCACATTTCTTTGAGAATAGCTTCCTCGTGCAGGAAGGGTTGATTGATCCCGAACGTTTTGTGCCTATGTTCGGCATGTATGGCCTGGCGGAGGCGGTGAATCTACTGTGCGATAAGGCGGGACAAAATGCGCGCTACGGAAAAGATGAGTTCGCCAATCAGCTTGGCTATCGCATCAGCGCCCAACTGGCGGAGTTTGTCGAAAGCACCCCAGTGAAATATGGCTGGAAGCAGCGCGCGATGCTGCATGCACAGTCGGGGATCAGTTCTGACATCGGCACCACGCCGGGTGCACGCCTGCCTTACGGCGATGAACCAGACCCGATTACTCATCTGCAAACCGTCGCGCCGCATCACGCGTTTTATCACGCGGGGATCAGCGACATTCTCACGCTGGATGAAACCATCAAGCGCAATCCTCAGGCGCTGGTGCAGCTGTGCCTCGGCGCATTTAAAGCCGGGATGCGTGAGTTTACCGCCAACGTGAGCGGCAACGATCTGGTTCGCGTTACCGGCTATATGGTGCGTCTGTCGGATCTGGAAAAATATCGCGCCGAAGGTTCTCGCACCAACACCACCTGGCTTGGCGAAGAAGCCGCGCGTAATACGCGCATTCTGGAACGACAACCTCGCGTGATTAGCCATGAACAGCAGATGCGCTTCGGTAAGTAAGATTATCCCTTTCTCCTGCGTCGACGGGCCGGGCAGTCGCCTGGCTCTGTTTCTGCAGGGATGTAATCTGCGCTGTAAAAATTGCCACAATCCGTGGACGATGGGACGCTGCAACGACTGCGGGGAGTGTGTGCTGCATTGCCCGCATGAGGCGCTGAGCCTGAGCGCGGGGAAAGTGTGGTGGCAGTCCGATTTGTGTCAGCAGTGTGACACCTGCCTTCATATGTGCCCCCAGCAGGCCACGCCGATGGCGCAGACCATGAGCGTTGATGAGGTGCTGCAGCATATTCGCAAGGCAGCACTGTTTATTGAGGGAATTACGGTCAGCGGCGGCGAAGCGACAACCCAGCTACCGTTTATTGTGGCGCTGTTTCGTGCGATCAAAACCGATCCGCAACTGCAACACCTGACCTGTATGGTCGACAGCAATGGCATGCTGAACGAAACCGGCTGGCAGAAGCTGCTGCCGGTGTGCGACGGCGTAATGCTGGATTTAAAAGCCTGGGACAGCACGTGTCATCGTCAGTTGACCGGTCGCGATAACACGCTGATTAAACAAAGCATTACCTTTCTGTCCGGGCAAGGGAAACTTGCGGAACTGCGCCTGCTGGTTATCCCTGGTCAGGTGGATTATCTACAGCATATTGATGCGCTGGCGGCGTTTATCAGAGGTTCAGGTGACGTGCCGGTACGGCTGAATGCCTTTCATGCGCACGGGGTGTATGGCGAAGCGAAGGACTGGCCGAGCGCCACGCCGGAGGATGTGGAACACCTGGCGCAAAGATTGCGCGAACGCGGGGTGGATAATTTGATTTTTCCGGCGCTGTACCTGTGATATCCGGATGCGATGCAATAGCGCCGCATCCGGAATTCAAAAATCAAACAACGCCGTGGTATTACGATACAGCGCGTCAGCGATCACGTCCGCAGGTTCCGGGCGCAGTTCGCATAAGACGTCAAAGACTCTGACTACCTGCTCCGGGCGATTAGGCTGCCCCTGAAAGCCGTTGAGCGGCATATCCGGCGCGTCGGTTTCCAGCAACAGCGACTCCAGCGGCAGCTGCGCCATTACCTCGCGGGTTTTACTGGCACGCGGATAGGTAATGGTGCCGCCCACGCCAATTTTGTATCCCAGTTGCACAAAGCGTTCGGCCTGCTGCACGCTCCCGGAAAACCCATGCACCACGCCTGTTCGTGGCAAAGCATGGCGTTTAAGGTACATCGCCAGCTTGTCATGCGTGCGTCGCGAATGCAGGATCACCGGCAGTTCGTACCTCTTCGCCAGCTTAAGTTGCGCTTCCAGCACCCGCTCTTGCTTGTCGAATTGCGGATCGTCGCGATACAGATCCAATCCAATCTCACCTACCGCCACCAGCTTTTGTGGGCGCTTATCCAGCACCTGCTGCAACTGGTCCAGGCAGTCATCACTATGTTGTTCAATAACAATGGGATGTAAACCAAGCGCGGCAAATAATGGAGGATAATTTTCCGCTAACGCCAGTACACGGGAAAAATTCGCCGCCTGGGTGGCCGGAACGATAATGCTCTGTACACCAACCTCCGCCGCGCGCTGAATGCTGGCAGGTTCATCGCCGGTAAACGGCGGGAAATCAAAGTGACAGTGCGTATCGATAAAACGATAACTCACGCCAAATCCTCATTATTAAACGTTGTATCGTTGGCCTGAGGCGCATTGGCCACCACCGGCGCGTGGGCATCGTTGGCCACCGGCGCGGGAGGAACCACCACCGGTCCCGGCACCACAATCTTCGGCGTCTGACGAGGCAGCGGCACGTTTTTCCCCAGCAGTTTGCCGACGGTAGCGAGGAAGTAACGACCGCACAGACGTCCGGTTTTGTAGTCTTCCCGCAAGGCCGGAATACGGCTTCCCAACGCCATGCTGTGGAGCGGTTTGGGAGGGTAGATCTCAAAGATACGCAGCTTGCCCGGCGGTTTCTCAATAAAGCTCTGAATCGCGCGATAGGTGGCCTCATGGTGCTGCACCAGATTCAACAGTGGTTGCAGGCTGCTTTCGCCCAGCCAGCGTTCCATACGCTTGAACCACTGCGGGGTGTAATACATTTGCGAAGGCACAGTGCGGATAACCACCAGCGTTTTCGCCCCCTGCTTCGCTGCTTCCTGCACGGGAATGGCGTCGCTGACGCCACCATCCAGGTAATTCACACCGTCCAGCACAACCCCTGTGCGGTAGAACCCGGGAATCGCGCTGGAGGCACGAATAAGATCGAGCCAGTTTTGCCGGTTCGGCGAAAAATAGCCCGGCGTGTAGTCATCACCCCGACAGGCGCACATATAAAACGCTTTCCCCGCGGCAACAAGCGCTCAGCGTTGTCCATCGCCAGCGGCATTTGGGACGAGGTCGAATCCACCAGCCAGTCGAGATCGATTAAGTTTCCCCCGCGCACAAAGCGCACCGGGTCAAAAAACTCACGTCGGGTAGTGTAACGCATGATGACTTTACGACCGTAACCGGGCTGGTTACAGAGATAAGCTGAAAGGTTTTGCGCACCAGCGGACGTCCCGTAGAAGAGATCAAAGGGATTGAACTGCGCGCGCATGAATTCATCCAGTACGCCTGCGGTGAAGATGCCTCTTTGTCCCCCGCCCTCGCACACCAGCGCCATACTGCCTGGTTGAAACGGACGTAACGATAACGGCGCGATATTACCGAGCGTGACGGGTATTCTCTGCCCCACCTCTGCCTTCCTGTTGTTTTTGTAATAGGACAACAAAGTAACGCAAATTGCCTGCAGCTAAAACCGTAAAAGCCAGTCCGCTGGACTGGCTCAGTAGCAAGTTATCTTTACGGTTTACGTACTAGGGTCGTTTACGCCCGGTAAACAGGCTGACCAGAAACAGAATGATACCCACCACAAAAACAATTTTCGCTGCGCCTGCAGCGGTACCCGCCAGTCCACCAAAACCCAGTGCAGCGGCAATTAACGCGATAACCAGAAATATGATGCCCCATCGAAACATATGCTTCTCCTTTACCATAGTTAATTTCACCGCTTGATATGAGCGCTCAGGCTACCCATCGGCGATATTTTCAGTGTGGTGCACAATACGCCTCCCGACAAACGTCAGGAGGGCGAATTAAGTCTAATTAGTGAGTTTTGAGATCGTTTTTGACGCTTTTCACGCCATCAATCGCTTTGGCGATGCTCTCAGCGCGATCGCTTTGAGCTTGTGAATCGACAGAGCCTGAAAGTTGCACAACGCCATCGGTGGTCTCAACTTTCACCTTGCGTGAAGGGACAATATCATCGGCCAGCAGCTTGGCTTTTACTTCACTGGTGATTGCCGTATCGCCCGCATAGCCTTTAACGGAGGTTTCTTTACTATCACGCACGTGCAGTTTGTCGCTAACGGAGGTCACACCCTCAACGCCTTTCGCCACTTTCACCGCTTCTTCAGCCTGCGCCTGGCTTTCAACAAAGCCGCTTAGCGTTACTACTTTCTGATCGGTCTTGACGGAAATATCGGTGCTCTTAATGCTATCGTGGTCCACCAGCGCGGCTTTTACTTTCGCGGTGATGGTGCTGTCATCCATGAAATTACCGACTTTGTTCATAGAGCTATCGACTTTCTGCCCCGCACTTTCGACGCCGGATTGCGCTTTATCCATCGTGGCGTTTTCTGCATAAGCAGAACCCGTTGCAACAGCGGAGGTCAGCATCACGGCCAGCAGCGTTTTAGAAATCTTAAGTCCTGTCATTGTCATCGATGTATTCCTGTATGTTTTGCTAAAAGCCAGGCTCTGCCGTTACACGGCCTGAACCAGCAACTAATTTTGTAAGTGGAATAAATATCAGCAATAGAAGCTGCAACAGGCAGCCTAAAAAGCATTAAACGCCGATATTTATGTCATCACATTGTTAAATATAGTTCAGGATTTCGTGATCGCTGCCCGAATTGACTAAAAAACAGGCAAACAAAAGAAAAACGCGAGGTTTTAAGAACATTCCGCAAGGGATTTAAAAGACAGGAAAAGTTGCAGGGCACGGCGGATACCGTGCCCTGGAAGGTCGATTAGTGTTCGCGTGTTTTACGGAACTGAACGTCCGGGTAACGTTCCTGGGTGAGATTCAGGTTAACCATGGTTGGCGCGATATAGGTGAGGTTATCGCCGCCATCCAGCGCCAGCTGAATTTCGTTCTTACGCTTAAATTCTTCGAATTTCTTCACGTCAGAACATTCTACCCAGCGCGCAGTCGCCACGTTGACGGATTCATAAATCGCTTCAACGTTGTACTCGCTCTTCAGACGTGAAACCACCACGTCAAACTGCAGCACACCCACCGCACCTACGATCAGATCGTTGTTGGCGATCGGACGGAATACCTGCACTGCACCCTCTTCTGATAGCTGAACCAGCCCTTTCAGCAGCTGTTTCTGCTTCAATGGATCCTTCAGGCGAATACGACGGAACAGCTCCGGCGCGAAGTTCGGAATACCGGTGAACTTCATCATTTCGCCCTGGGTAAAGGTATCGCCGATCTGGATAGTGCCGTGGTTATGCAGGCCGAGAATATCGCCCGGATACGCTTCTTCCACATGAGAACGGTCACCGGCCATAAAGGTGAGTGCGTCGGAGATCACCACGTCTTTACCAATGCGCACCTGGCGCATTTTCATGCCTTTCTCATACTTGCCGGATACCACACGCATGAACGCCACACGGTCACGGTGTTTCGGGTCCATGTTGGCCTGAATTTTAAACACGAAACCGGTGAACTTCTCTTCTGAGGCTTCGACGACGCGGGTGTCGGTTTTACGCGGCATCGGCGCAGGCGCCCACTCCACTAAGCCATCCAGCATATGGTCAACGCCGAAGTTACCCAACGCGGTACCGAAGAAGACCGGGGTGATTTCGCCCGCAAGGAACAACTCATGGTCGAACTCGTTGGACGCGCCCTGCACCAGCTCAAGCTCGTCGCGCAGCTGCTGCGCCAGGTCTTCACCCACGGCAGTATCAAGTTCCGGGTTGTTAAGACCTTTAACAACACGCACTTCCTGAATGGTGTGGCCTTTACCGGTCTGATACAGGTAAGTTTCATCTTTATAAAGGTGATAGACACCTTTGAACAACTTACCGCAGCCAATCGGCCAGGTGATCGGCGCACAGCCGATTTTCAGTTCGTTCTCAACTTCATCCAGCAGCTCCATCGGATCGCGGATGTCACGGTCGAGTTTGTTCATAAAGGTCAGGATCGGCGTATCGCGCAGACGGGTAACTTCCATCAGCTTACGGGTACGATCTTCAACGCCTTTTGCTGCATCGATAACCATCAGGCAGCAGTCCACCGCCGTCAGAGTACGATAGGTATCTTCGGAGAAGTCTTCGTGCCCCGGGGTGTCCAGCAGGTTCACCAGGCAGTCATGATACGGAAACTGCATCACAGAGGTGGTAATGGAGATACCACGTTGCTTTTCCATTTCCATCCAGTCAGATTTTGCATGCTGGCTGGAGCCACGGCCTTTTACCGTACCGGCGGTCTGAATGGCCTGTCCGAATAACAGTACCTTTTCAGTAATTGTCGTTTTACCGGCATCCGGGTGAGAAATAATGGCAAAAGTGCGGCGTTTGGCCACCTCTTGCAAATAAGGAGACAACGTCATAGTCAAATCTTCTTAGGTAAGCACGGCAACGGGCCGGGCAAGTTGAATACGAAAAATTGCGGCTATTTTACCCATCAACGGGGGGGAGGCAATCAGTGTTTACACAGGAGCTGCTCCAGTTCGCTTAATGACGCTACGGTCCAGGTCGGCTGAATGCCCGCTGGCTGCTCGCGGTGGTGCGTATTTAGCCAGCAGGTGGATAGCCCGGCGTTAATGCCGCCAAGAATATCGGACTCTGCGGTGTCACCCACCATTAGCACGCGAGAACGGTCAGGATTGCCCGCCTGCTCCAGCGCATGGTCAAAAATACGGGAATCAGGTTTTGCCACCCCAACCTGCTCAGAAATCACCAGCAGGTCGAAATAATCGCGCAGCCCCGTCCGCTCAAGGCGGATTTGCTGCAACGCGGTAAAGCCGTTAGTAATGATGCCGATTTTCGCTTTATCACGAATCGCATTGAGCAGAGAAACCGCCCCCGGCAACGGCGAGCAGATCTCCGCCATCGCATTGATGAATGCATCATTAAGCTGGCCCGGTTCAACCTTCAGGCGTTCGGCCCAGCTCTGAAAACGGGCATGCTGAAGTTGTAATGAGGTAATCGCGCCGTTTTGATAATCCACCCACAGCGGTTTATTCACGGCCTGGTAGTCCTGAAAATCTTCAGCGGTAAAGGTAATGCTATAGTCGAGAAACATCCGCTGTAAGCCGGTAAACGAGTCAAATGTAAACAGCGTTTCGTCGGCATCAAAGAAAATCCAGTCCCACTTCTTCATCATTACACCTTGTCTTACATGCTGATTGGCAACGCCATGATGATGGCGTCTTCGTGACCATCGGCCGTTGGATAATAATTGCGACGGATCGTCGCCTCGTTAAAGCCTAAGCTTTCGTACAACGCGATAGCGGCCGCATTCGAGGCGCGCACTTCAAGCCACAGCGTCAAAATGCCACGCTTTTCCAGCTCATCGATCAAATACTCCAACAGCTCACGCCCCAGCCCACGACGCTGAAAGTCAGGATCGACGGCAATATTGAACAGCGTAGCTTCATCCAGCACGACCTGCGTAATCGCAAAAGCCGCCATCACGTCATCCACTCTCAACTGAAAATTGAGGTAGCGATCGCCCTGGTTGCTGGCAAATGTTTTTTCACTCCACGGAAAAGCGTGGGCGCGTTTTTCAATATGAAATGCTGCGGGTAAATCAGTCGGTTCGAGGGAAGAAATCGTGTTCATATGCGCAGATTTGTTGCCATAACGCGGCGCGTGCCGCTGGGTTTTCCCGTAATTCATTAAACGCAGGACTCTCGACCTGAGCGCCCTCCAGCAGCAGCGGCTCTTCGGTTCCCAGCCGCCAGCTATTACAGCGACTGCCTTGCGGCAGCATGGCGACACGGTCAGGCGTCAGTTGTAAAACCTGATCCGGGCTGACGGTTAATGCGCGTAAAATATCGCTCATCAATGGTTCGGTTAGCGCGGGTAACTGTGCAGCAACCATCACCAAACGGACATGCGCAGGAATGGAAATCGCGATCTCGCCCTGCAGTGCGCCAGGACGACGCAACGACCACTGCGTAATGCCCAGTTGCTGTAACTGCCAGTCTCGTCGGGATGTCATAGCGAAACACTCCTGTCTATCAGGGGCGCAAATATAGCAAATTTGTCGAATCCGTGCCATCAAACAACTATAATCCCCCGCTGTACAATTTAAGGAGCATTCCATGTCTGCTTTTACCCCGGCAAGTGAAGTCTTGCTGCGCCACAGTGATGATTTCGAACAAAGCCGTATTCTGTTTGCCGGTGATTTGCAGGATGACCTGCCTGCCCATTTTGAAAGTGCCGCCAGCCGAGCGCACACTCAGCAACTTCACCACTGGCAGGTGCTTAACCGCCAGATGGGCGACAACGTCCGCTTCAGCCTCGTCGCGCAGGCCGATGACGTTGCCGATAGCGATACGCTGATCTACTACTGGCCAAAGAATAAGCCAGAAGCCCAGTTCCAGTTGATGAACATTCTGTCGCTGTTACCGGTTGGCACCGATATTTTTGTTGTCGGTGAGAATCGCAGCGGCGTACGTAGCGCAGAGCAGATGCTGGCCGAATACGCACCGTTAAACAAAGTCGACAGCGCACGTCGCTGTGGCCTGTACCACGGTCGTCTGGAAAAACAGCCGGTCTTTGATGCAGAAAAATACTGGGATGAATACCAGACAGAAAATCTGACCATCAAAACGCTGCCGGGCGTCTTCAGCCGTGACGGCCTGGATGTTGGCAGCCAACTGCTGCTCTCCACGCTGACGCCGCACACCAAAGGCAAAGTGCTGGATGTCGGCTGTGGCGCAGGCGTTCTCTCCGTCGCCTTAGCCAGCCACTCGCCGAAAGTGCGCTTAACCCTGTGCGATGTTAGCGCCGCCGCCGTTGAAGCCAGCCGTGCAACGCTTGCAGCCAATGGCATTGAAGGTGACGTCATCGCCAGTAACGTCTTTTCTGACGTAACGGGCCGATTTGATATGATCATCTCCAACCCACCGTTCCACGATGGAATGCAGACCAGCCTTGATGCCGCGCAAACGCTGATTCGCGGCGCCGTGCGTCATCTGAACAGTGGCGGTGAACTGCGTATCGTGGCAAACGCCTTCCTGCCTTATCCGAAGGTTCTGGATGAAGTGTTTGGCTTCCACGAAGTTATCGCGCAGACCGGGCGCTTCAAGGTCTATCGCACCATCATGACGCGCCAGGCGAAAAAAGCCTAACCGCTGCAGGCCAGATAAGGCGTTTACGCCGCCATCCGGCGTGACATCGAGCAACGCCGGATGGCGCTATCGCTTATCCGGCCTGCATAAAACGCCAAAGCCGAAGAAACGCCTTTTTTTTCGGCAATCACGTTAAGTTCGATAATTAACAGTTGACGCCCTGCATAAAATCTCTAGAATTCGCCTCCGTGGTAACGATACTTTTTGAGTGTCGATGGTATGCGAAGGTGGCGGAATTGGTAGACGCGCTAGCTTCAGGTGTTAGTGTCCTTTCGGACGTGGGGGTTCAAGTCCCCCCCCTCGCACCATAATCCACGTTGATATTGCTCGCACTGTGCGAAGGTGGCGGAATTGGTAGACGCGCTAGCTTCAGGTGTTAGTGTCCTTAGGATGTGGGGGTTCGAGTCCCCCCCCTCGCACCAACGAGGCGATATCAAAAAAATAAGATGACTGTGCGAAGGTGGCGGAATTGGTAGACGCGCTAGCTTCAGGTGTTAGTGTCCTTAGGATGTGGGGGTTCGAGTCCCCCCCCTCGCACCAATTATCTTATTTCCCTCTCGATTTCCTTCCCTAGTTTTGTTCATCCCTGATTCCAGTTCATCATTACCAGAACAATGCCACCTATCAGCGCCGCGCATGAAGGTAACAAAACAAAGTGCCGTAAACGCTTGTGGTACAACATGAGCGAAGTCAGTAGTAATCCTAATACAATCATCACCTTCCATACGTAGACCGACAGGTCGCTATATGCCATCCCGGCAATCAGCATTCCCGGCAGCAAAACACCCCATCCACTGCCCAGCGTACGTTGCAACATGATTCCACCTATGACATTGATAATGATAACCAATATCATATGATAAAATTTCTCATTTGTCAGCCGTGAAGCACTATCAATTATATGAGTTTTACTTAACGATTGATGACATGAATAATCCAAGGTGATAAATTGCTCACCGGTTAGCTCTTCAACTAAAAACAATAAAAACCTCTGCGAATGATACCCCGTTCGTTATTTGTTTTATTTACCAACACACCTTCGTACATTGCAGATAACTAACAATATTTACCTATGACAGTACAATCCTGGCGAACTCTGCGCACCAAAAAATACCAACTCTCTTTACGACTGTTTCTGCTGCTCAACGCAGTCTCCGCGCTGTTTACGCTTTTTTTCCCACTGTTTGCGGTCAAAGCCTTATCAGTATCGGCGTTGCTGATACTGGTGATGAGTACACTGCTGCTGGTATGGCATGGGAAATACGCAGATAAAAGAATTAATCTCCCTTTTATTTCAATCGTTTTTGGCTTGTTATGGGCGTTACACATATTATTGAAATATAATGCTTTAGGTCAGAATGATTATTATTTCCTGTTAATAGCGCTTCTCAGCGTACTGTTTATTGGCTCTATCGCTTTTGCCAATAATATCATCGCGTTTACGCTCCACTCACTCCCCTCCGTCGCCGTTTGTTTATGGCTTAACGGCAGCGAGCATGGTTTGCGGATTTTCTATTTTATGGCGCTGCCTATGGCCGGTATCGCCATCCAGCATGTGATACAAAAGCGCTACGATGGATTCGCTCAGCAGCTGATGTACAAACTGCTGGAAGAACGAGAAACCCTGAACGGGCTCAGCATGCTCGACCCGCTAACCGGTTTGTATAATCGCCGGGGGCTGCAACACCGGCTCGATACGCTGTTGGCCCTAAGTAATTCGAGACACTTCGTTCTGCTGCTGGATATCGACCATTTCAAATCCTATAACGATCATTACGGACATATGATGGGCGACCAGGCGTTGATCCGTGTTTCTGCCGCCATCCGAGACTCCGTCCGCTCCAGGGATGTGGTGGCGCGTTTTGGCGGTGAAGAGTTTATGATTTTGCTGACCGCGGTCGATCCACAGCAGGCCCAGGCAGCCGCCGAACGTATCCGCCAGAAAGTGTACGACCTTAAAATCCCTCACATGTTTAATGAGAGCGTGGCAACCAACGTAACCGTCAGTATCGGCATTGCACCTCTGGTCGAACAGGATATTGATGCTGCTATTGCCAAAGCGGATAAAGCCCTTTACGAGGCGAAGAATCTTGGGCGTAACAATACTCTGGCCAGCGATGAGCTACGGGTAAACTGCCCTTCTACCTGAGTTTTCTGTGCGGTGCCACCCGAGATGGCGACAAAGATCTTGCTATCGCTTAACACCAATTATAGGATTAGCAATCATTATCATTAAGATTAACATCCTTATATCGACATGGCTTATCGTTCCGCACCGATCGTTGAAGATGTCATCTGGCGTAGCCATCTCCCCTCAGAGATGCCCTCGCTGGCTGCTGCCGTACGCGCAACGATAGCCAAAACTCGCGAGCACTTGCTGGACTTCATTCGTCTTGACGAAACGCCTGTGCCAGGTGCAATGACGCTGCATGAATGGACGCAACCGACGACGCTAAGTTCATTGCTCGCTATTTATTCAGATCATATCTATCGCAACCAGCCCACGCTGCCCCGCGAAAATAAGCCCCTGATATCTCTTTGGGCGCAATGGTATATCGGTCTGATGATGCCTCCGTTAATGGTGGCCCTGCTGACGCAAAAGGAGGCTATAGACGTCTCTCCTGAACACATGCACGTAGAATTCCACGAAACGGGCCGAGCAGCCTGCTTCTGGCTCGATGTCCATCAGGATCATCTGGCTACAGCCCTGTCTCCTCAACAACGCATGGAAACGCTGATTATCTCAGCGCTAACGCCGGTTGTGCAGGCGCTGGAAGCGACGGGTGAGATCAACGCAAAGCTTATCTGGAGCAACACCGGATACTTAATTCACTGGTATTTAACGGAAATGAAGCCGTTGTTAGGTGAAGAACTGCTGACCACGCTGCGCCAGACCTGCTTTTTTGAGAAACAACTTTCCTGCGGTCAGGATAATCCTTTATGGCGTACCGTTGTTCCGCGTGAAGGGCTGTTAGTGCGCAGAACCTGCTGCCAACGCTATCGCCTGCCTGACGTTCAGCAATGCGGAGACTGCACGCTGAAGTAAGCGAGGAGCCGTAGCCCCTCGCCAGATATTTATGCAACCTGCTGGTTTTCCTCTTCCATACGCTGCGCTTCTTCTTTTTCCTGCGCTAATAACTGCTTTTCGTAGACCTTAAAGAACGGGAAGTAGATAACGGCCGATACCAGCGCCAACAGCACCACCAGGATAGCCGCACGATAATCCCAACCTAACGCCCATGCGGCGCCAACCGGTGCCGGGGCCGTCCATGGAACCACTGAAATTACCCGCCCAATTAAATCCAGTTTCATCGCCGCCCACGCCAGTACCGCATTCACCATCGGAGCCAGCAGGAAGGGGATAAAAAACACCGGGTTCATGACAATCGGCGTACCGAATATCACCGGTTCGTTAATATTAAAAATGCTGGGGACCACGCTCAGACGCCCAATCGAGCGTAGATGAGCGGAACGACTCCGCAGATAGCAAATCACCAACCCCATCGTCGCGCCGGAACCACCAACCACAATGAAGAATGTCCAGAACGCTTCCATAAAGATATGCGGCAACGGCGCACCCTGCGCCAGCGCCGACTGGTTCATCCCGAGATTGGTGAGCCAGAACATTTGCAGCATTCCCGACACAATAGCCGCGCCGTGAATACCGGCAAACCACAGCAGATGGCCGATCAATACCGCCAGCAGGATCGCTGGGAGAGAATCTGCAGCCGACACCAGTGGTTTGAAAATAGCCATAATGGCCTGCGGGATCAGCATGTCAAACTGCGACTGTATCACCAGGCTTAGCGGGTACAACGTTAGCACCACCACCAGCACCGGGATCAGCAGATCGAAAGAGTTTTTGATCATCGGCGGCACCTGATCGGGTAAACGGATGCCAATGTTGTGCGCCTTCAGGAAGCGCATCATTTCAACGCAGTAAATGGCTACCAGGATGGCGGTGAAAATCCCCGTTCCTCCCAGACTATCAACCGGCATCGTGCCTTTGGTTTTTGGCGCGGCAATCAGCAAAAAAGCCATGATTGATAGCATCGCACACATAAACGGATCTAACTGATGCGACTTCACATAGTGCTTGCCCAGGTTATAAGCAATAGCCGCACATATGTAGACCGACATGATCCCCATCGTCATATCAAACGGTGTGAGGATTTGGCCTTCAAACTGTTTTGCCAAATCCAGCCACGCACGGGCGAATCCCCAGGTGGTATCCGGAGAAAATGGCGGATAGGCAAAAACCAGCAGAAAAGAGCCTACAATCATAAAAGGCATCGCCGAAATAAAACCGTCACGAATAGCCATGACATGACGTTGTGAAGAGATGCGCCCGGCAACAGGGCTAACATAGTTTTCAACAAAGCGGAAAATCACGTTAAACACAGCATGGTTAGTAGACATAGCCGTTCTCCCGTTGTGCAAAATCCTGCAACCGTGTTGGCATCAACACCACCACGTAAAGCCCATTACCACTTTTCGCAACCGTGCCGGGAGGAACACCAGCACTACCGCTATTCGAGTTAAGTTTCATAGATGGCTCTTATTATGTGATACAGAGGAAGTGACAACTTCAGTATTAATCGTCATTTCAGCATTCTGCAACCGGTTACTGTAACCGGTTTCTTTGATTGTGAAGACGATCGAAAAACTGCTAATGTTGCTATGTTGTTACAATAAAATATTTACAGTGCGGTTGCCCCTATGACAAATTACATCCTGCATGTTTTCTGCTGTGCAGGGTTATCTGTAAGCGATAGGGAGAGAAGAATGAGTTTGCAATCAGTACGTCAATTCCTGGCGCAACATGCACCAGATATTGAGATTATCGAATTAGATCAGAGCACAGCAACCGTTGATCTGGCAGCAAAAGCCCATAACGTTGAACCTGGTCAGATAGCGAAAACACTTTCGCTAAAGGTGAAGAACGACATCATCCTGGTCGTGGCAAAAGGTGATGCCCGACTGGATAATAAAAAGCTAAAGAGTACGTTCGGTGCCAAAGCCCGTATGTTGAGTAGTGATGAGGTCGTGAGCGCGACGGGGCATCCCGTTGGCGGCGTTTGCCCCTTCGGATTAGAAACACCGATTTCAGTGTACTGTGATGTTTCTCTGAAGCACTACGCTGAAGTGTTGCCTGCCGCAGGTGCCATCCACAGCGCTGTTCGCATTACGCCTGAGAGAATGGCTGAACTAACTTCTGCCACCTGGGTGGATGTCTGTCAGTAAGGTTATAATACGCCCCGTGCCGGTTGCTCACACCAGCACGTTACGATTAGCATTGCCGTTAAGAAACCGCCTGTAGAAATGGAGCGGGTTCACCTGCGCGCAGGTACAGCAGGATATCTGCCGCATCAAGCAGTCCGGCATCTGAGCTCACGCCCAGTTTAGACATCACATTAAATTTATGTGCCCGAATGGTTTTAATATTCCGCTCCAACTGAACGGCTATCTGCGGCATTGAATATCCATTCGACATAAAGCGCAGAATTTCTCGTTCTGTTGGACTGAGTATGCGGCTTTGATTAATATACCAATGGTTTTTCGTGCTTTCGGTTCCTCGGCTTGGGCTGCTTAACGCCGTAAATAAAGCGTCCTGTAGCACCGTTAACGAAGAAGCTTTACTCACAACGCCATCCAGCGGCAAGGGGGACAAGGAGCCAATTAAACGCGCTTCAGCGTCATCATCGGCAATCACCACACGGCGAATCCGTGGAAAATTTATCGCCAGTTCCGTTAAATAGGCCAACCCAGCTCTGCGATCGCTTCTGATTGCAGAGAGAGAAAAAATAACTGCCGAAAACGACATCTTTAACATTGCCTGACTAAAAGTGGGCTGGCTAGAAAAGAGATGAAGTTTATATTGGTCATCTGGCATGGTATTAAATAAACTATTAATACCTACACTGCTCATTGTACACTTTTCTACCAGTGCAACGTTTCTTTTGATGATTCTGCTTTCCATTCCGTGGTTTCTCCATAAACTGAAGGTAAATTAAGTTCTCGCGATCCTTGAGAACTATTTATCCAGGCATACATTTCTGCATTGCTATTTATCGACAAACGACGCATAGCGCTATTCTTTTGGGCACTGATTGTTTTATTGCTTTTCTTCAGCAACATCGCAATCTGATTAATTCCCCAGCCTTTCCCAAGGAGGCGCAGCACTTTCCTTTCAGAGAGAGTGAGGACTATTGAGCGCGCGCTATGATCTAACAATTGCGGCATGGCAGGTGGAGAAAGTAGTGTCTTACTTATTCTTTCTGCTCGCGCATTTCCTGCGTGAATGACGCTCACTAAACTTTCTATCGGCTCTGCATCAGAGAGTAGCGAACTGACAGGACACATCAGTAGCTCAATAGCCAAAGGATAAAAAATACGAGAGACGAGAAAGACCCAGTGAATATCACGGTATTGAGATAATAAAGAATAATATTGTTCGCAGACTGAACGAGGATAATTGCAGTCTCCAGTTAAATCAGCAATCACCAAATCAGCGTACCGTAGTTGTAATAATGTTAGCTCTTCAACAGAACGACAGTATGTGAGTTCGTAATCGGCAAACTGCGCCTGTATTATACCTTTAAGCCCGGTCTGTATAATCGGTGATTTACTAATAATAATTGCGTTTTTGCAGCGTCCTTGCAACATATCCCCTCCACACTCACCAGTCCGTAATCGTACTTAATTCAGTTTTCCCGAATAAATTAATAGCCATTAATTCACGAGAAAATACTCCGAACAATAAACGGGGTGAATTGCTTATCCTTGGCGTTTATTAAAATAAAAGTATTGGCACTACAATCCAGATAAAGCCAAACTGTCAAGCTATTATTACATGATTACGCATAAATACGTTATTTGTAAAATTAAAATAACTACAATAGGTCGTTAGCATGGCTTATGTATTTGCCATCCGGATAAATAACGCTACATTACAGTCATGCGCCCTCTCATACCTCGGCGGGTGGGGAGTGTTAATATGCCATAACCGTATCGTCGGTGTCTTTTTTCGACACAAAGATTGATCTTAGCCAGAGCCAGCGGGCTCATGCTTCATGATAAAAGTAAACATTCGTCACTCAAAGAGATCCTTTTCAGTCAGAGCGAACCATGCAAACAGAGCAGTCGTCACAGCGAACGGTTACACGGTTATGTATTCAATGCGGTCTTTTTTTACTTCAGCATGGGGCAGAAAGCGCGCTGGTTGACGAGCTTTCCACCCGCCTCGGGCTGGCGCTTGGCATGGATAGTGTAGAAAGCGCTATCTCCTCTAACGCTATCGTCCTGACCACCATTAAAGACGGGCAATGCCTGACATCAACGCGAAAAAATCAAGATCGCGGCATTAATATGCACGTCGTGACAGAAGTGCAGCACATTGTCATTTTGGCGGAACATAAACTGCTGGATGTTAAAGGCGTAGAGAAACGCTTTAGCCAGATTAAACCACTGCGCTATCCAAGATGGCTGGTCGCCCTGATGGTCGGTTTATCCTGCGCCTGTTTTTGTAAACTCAATAACGGCGGGTGGGATGGTGCGGTGATCACCTTTTTCGCCAGCATGGTGGCGATGTATATCCGCCAGATACTGGCATCCCGGCATTTGCATCCGCAAATCAATTTTTGCATCACCGCCTTTGTGGCGACCACCATTTCAGGCTTGCTGCTGACGTTGCCGACTTTTAGTAATACTCCGACTATCGCTATGGCCGCCAGCGTGCTACTGCTGGTTCCGGGTTTTCCGTTGATCAACTCCGTCGCGGATATGTTTAAGGGACACATTAATACCGGACTCGCTCGCTGGGCTATTGCCAGTCTGCTTACGTTGGCGACCTGTATTGGCGTGATCGTGTCGATGACCTTATGGGGGCTGCGCGGATGGGCGTGATCGATTTCATACTGGCGCTGATGCAGGATATGATCCTGTCGGCGATCCCAGCGCTTGGCTTTGCCATGGTATTCAATGTCCCCCATCGGGCGCTCCCATGGTGCGCATTACTCGGTGCACTCGGTCACGGCTCACGAATGGTGATGATGACCGCAGGGTTTAATATTGAATGGTCAACATTTATGGCGTCGCTGCTGGTCGGCTGCATTGGGATCCAGTGGTCGCGCTGGTATCTGGCGCATCCGAAAGTCTTCACCGTCGCGGCAGTGATCCCTATGTTTCCGGGGATCTCCGCCTACACAGCCATGATCTCAGCGGTAAAAATCGGCCATTTTGGTTACAGCGAAGTGCTGATGATTACCCTGCTGACCAACTTCCTGAAAGCCTCATCGATTGTCGGTGCGCTCTCCATCGGTCTGTCCGTGCCAGGATTATGGCTGTATCGCAAACGTCCACGCGTTTGACGGTACACTTTCTTTAATGCCGTGCAGAGAGGGGAATCTCCCCTCACCTGCTGCTCTCCTTCTTCTCTGTGTTACTATAAAAGCAGTCCCCTTCTCGGTTGTTGTTCAGTATTGAGAAACATTATGCCCTGCAAAATTTTGACGCCAGACGTCACGAGCATTGACGCCTTACTACACGATCACCACGCTGTGCTGGCCAAGTCTGCGGGTGGCGCCGTAGCCGTATTCGCTAACAATGCACCAGCGTTTTACGCGGTGACGCCTGCGAGACTGGCTGAGCTGTTGGCGCTTGAGGAGAAACTGTCACGCCCGGGAAGCGATGTGACATTGGATGATCAATTTTATGAAGAGCCGCAAACCGCTCCCGTTGCCGTGCCAATGGGGAAATTTGCGATGTACGCTGCCTGGCAGCCTGATGCCGATTTTCAGCGTCAGGCCGCTTTATGGGGCGTAGCGTTGCGAGAGCCGGTTACTGCTGAAGAACTGGCCTCATTTGTTGCCTACTGGCAGGCTGAAGGCAAAGTCTTTCACCATATTCAGTGGCAGCAAAAACTGGCGCGCAGCATTCAGATTGGACGGGCCAGCAATGGCGGAATGCCAAAGCGCGATGTGAACAGCGTCAGTGAACCTGACAGCCACATTCCACCGGGTTTTAGAGGATAACGATGAAAAACGTTGGTGACCTGATGAAACGTCTGCAAAAAATGATGCCACCTAATGTCGAGCCCGCCTTTAAAACGGGCGAGGAGCTGCTGGCATGGCAAAAAGAGCAAGGTGAAATTCGTGCCGCAGCGCTGGCCCGCGAAAACCGGGCCATGAAAATGCAGCGCACATTCAACCGTTCCGGTATCCGTCCGCTGCATCAGAACTGTTCGTTCGAAAACTATCGGGTTGAGTGCGAAGGTCAGATGAACGCCCTGAGCAAAGCCCGCCAATACGTTGAAGAGTTTGACGGCAACATCGCCAGCTTTATCTTCTCCGGCAAACCCGGCACCGGCAAAAACCATCTGGCCGCCGCCATCTGCAACGAACTGCTATTGCGCGGCAAGTCGGTACTGATCATTACCGTGGCCGATATCATGTCGGCGATGAAAGAGACGTTCAGCAATCGTGAAACCAGCGAAGAACAGCTGCTCAACGATCTGAGCAATGTGGATCTGCTGGTGATCGACGAGATCGGCATGCAGACCGAATCCCGCTATGAAAAAGTGATTATTAATCAGATTGTCGATCGCCGTTCATCCTCAAAACGTCCGACCGGCATGTTAACTAACAGCAATATGGATGAAATGAACAAGCTGCTGGGCGAGCGCGTGATGGATCGTATGCGCCTTGGCAACAGCCTGTGGGTCATTTTTAACTGGGAAAGCTACCGTAGTCGGGTCACCGGTAAAGAGTATTAACGTATTAGGACCACTCCTAAGACTGCCAGCGCTATACTGCGCTGAAAAGGCATAACACGAGTTGCATATAATGATGAAAACTACCAAACGTCTGCTGTGCTGTGCGCTTGCCGCCAGCACGCTCATCTCCACCAGCGTTTTCGCTGCCTCCTGGCAGGACTCGCTCTCCAGCGCGGCCAGTGAGCTGAGCAAACAAAGCTCCGGCTCGCAAAGCAGCTCGTCGCTCTCTTCCCTGACCAGCCTGCTGAATGGCAGTAATCAGTCGTTGACCTCCAGCAGCATGAATAACGCCGCCGGGATCCTGGAATATTGCGCGAAACAGAAGCTGGCCTCGGTCACCGACACGCAAAACGTCAAAAACCAGGTGCTGGATAAACTGGGGCTCAGTGCTCCTGAGCAGAAGCAAGACACCAACTATATGGACGGGATTCAGGGTCTGCTCAACGCCAAAGATGGTCAACAGCTGGACCTGAACACGATTGGCAACAGCTCGCTGGCGAAGCAGGTTAAAACCAAGGCCTGCGATCTGGTGTTAAAACAGGGCATGAACTTCATTTCCTGACGCACGACATGCCGCGTATAACCTGCGCGGCATCTATTTTTTACCCCATTACATTCACACGTTAAATAACTAGTAAATCCCCTGCAAAAAACACACATATCTAAACCAATTCTGAATAACAACGTAATTTAATGTCACTACAATTGCAGCAATATAACATCGCTATTACATTGTGCTTTCCCCTAATGATTAGCCTGCCAGGCATGTGCCCGGTTTATTGAGGATCGACCGTTGTCAGAATTAATCTCCATCACTCTGTTTCTCGCTTCAGTGCTGATTTACGCCTGGAAAGCGGGTCGCAACACCTGGTGGTTTGCCGCCACGTTAACGGTGCTGGGGATTTTTATTGTCCTGAATATCACGCTGTACGCCAGTGACTATTTCACCGGCGACGGGATCAATGACGCGGTACTCTACACGCTGACCAACAGCCTGACCGGCGCGGGGATTGGAAAATATATTTTGCCGGGGGTCGGCATCGCGCTGGCGCTGACGACGGTTTTTGTCGCGCTCGGTTGGATCCTGCGCCGCCGTCGCCATCACCCGCATCATGTGGGTTACAGTCTGCTGGCCCTGCTGCTGGCGCTGGCCTCCGTTGACGCCAGCCCGGCTTTTCACCAGATAACCGAACTGGTGAAGTCGCAGTCGCGCGATGGCGATCCGGATTTCACGACGTATTATAAAGAGCCGTCGAAAACCATTCCCAACCCGAAGCTGAACCTGGTGTATATCTACGGTGAGAGCCTCGAGCGCACCTATTTTAATAACGACGCGTTCCCGGATCTGACCCCGGAACTCGGCGCGTTAAAAAATGAAGGTCTGGATTTCAGCAATACCATGCAACTGCCGGGTACCGATTACACCATCGCCGGGATGGTCGCCTCCCAGTGCGGTATTCCGCTGTTTGCGCCATTTGAAGGCAACGCCTCGGCGTCGGTCTCAAGTTTCTTCCCTAACAATATCTGTCTGGGCGATATCCTGAAAAACTCCGGCTATCAGAACTACTTTGTGCAGGGTGCCAACCTGCGCTTTGCCGGCAAAGACGTGTTCCTGAAATCTCACGGCTTTGACCATCTGTACGGTGCGGAAGAGTTAAAAAGCGTGGTGGCGGACCCGGCCTATCGTAACGACTGGGGCTTCTACGACGATACCGTGCTGGACGCAGCATGGAAAAAATTCGAAGAGCTTTCGCGCTCGGGCCAGCGTTTTTCACTGTTTAACCTGACCGTGGATACCCATCATCCGGATGGATTTATCTCACGTAGCTGCAACCGTAAACGTTATGACATCGACGGGAAGGCCAACCAGTCGTTCAGCGCGGTCAGTTGCAGCCAGGAAAACATTGCCGAATTTATCAATAAAATCAAAGCATCGCCGTGGTTTAAAGATACCGTTATCGTTGTTTCTTCCGATCATCTGGCGATGAACAACACCGCATGGAAGTATCTGAACAAGCAGGATCGTAACAACCTGTTCTTCGTGCTGCGCGGCGACCAACCGCAACAGGACACGCTGGCGGTAAAACGTAATACGATGGATAACGGCGCAACGGTACTGGATATTCTCGGCGGCGATAACTTTATCGGTCTTGGCCGTAGCAGCTTGTCGAGCGAATCCGTGTCGGAAGTATTCCTGAACATTAAAGAAAAAATGCTGGCGTGGAAGCCCGATATCATTCGCCTGTGGAATTTCCCGAAAGAGATGAAAGAGTTCACCGTCGACCAGGACAAAAATATGATCTCCTTCTCCGGCAGCCATTTCCGCTTGCCGTTGCTGCTGCGTGTATCGGACAAACGCGTCGAGCCGCTGCCGGAAAGCGAATACTCGGCCCCGCTGCGCTTCCAGCTGGCTGATTTTGCCCCGCGCGATAACTTTGTCTGGGTCGATCGCTGCTACAAAATGGCGCAACTGTGGGCGCCGGAGCTGGCGCTTTCTACCGACTGGTGCGTTTCACAGGGTCAGTTAGGCGGGCAGCAAATTGTGCAGCACGTCGACAAAGCCAAATGGAAAAGTAAAACCGTATTTAAAGATACGGTGATCGACATGGAGCGCTACAAAGGTAACGTCGATACGCTGAAAATTGTCGATAACGACATTCGCTACAAAGCAGATAGCTTCGTTTTCAACGTGGCGGGCGCGCCGGAAGAGGTGAAACAATTTAGCGGTATTTCACGCCCCGAATCCTGGGGACGCTGGTCCAATGCGCAGCTCAGCGAAGAAGTAACGATAGAGTACAAAGCCCCGTTGCCGAAGAAATTCGATCTGGTCATTACCGCGAAAGCCTTCGGCGACAATGCCAATCGTCCGATCCCCGTGCGCGTTGGCAACGAGGAACAGACGCTGGTGTTAGGCCATGACGTCAGCACCACTACCTTACATTTTGATAACCCGGCGGATGCCGATACGCTGGTTATTGTTCCACCCGATCCGGTCGCCACCAACGAGGGCAATATTCTCGGTCACTCACCGCGTAAGCTGGGGATCGGGATGGTTGAAATCAAAATAGTGGCTGCTCAGGGATAAAAAAAACAGCGCCCAACACCACACCGGGCGCTGCATGGCAACCTTATTCCAGACTGTTCACCGCCTGGCGCATACCCTGCACCAGAATCATCTCCAGGTTGGCCGTCACCTGCCCGGCAAGCCCAGGTAACAACGTCAAATCCTCTCCCCAGTGCGCCGCATCGCCAAGCACTGAATCCACCAGTTCACGCAGCGTTAAATCATTGCCAACTCGCGGCCACAGGCTGGCATAGAGGCTTACCCACTGCTCATCATCCTGTATCGGATAGCGTTCCCCGTTACGCTCTGCGCGATAAAACGACAGCAGCGCAGCGAGGGCAAACGTTAACCGCACTGGCCAGCGCCCATTTTGCTCACCCGCCAGCAGTTGCGGCAAAATTCGGGTGCGGAATTTAGTCATCCCGTTAAGCGCAATGGAAAGCAACTGGTGGCGAATGTAGGGGTTCTGAAAACGCCCGCTCACCGCGTCGGCAAATTCTCGCAGTTCGTCCGCCGGGAGATCCAACACCGGAATAATCTCCTCACTAATCGCCCGCTCGACAAAGCGGCGGATATCAGCATCCTGCATCGCCTCGCCAACGGTCTCCAACCCGCACAGCCACGCCACCGGCACCAGCGCCGTATGCGCGCCATTGAGAATAGCGACTTTGCGCTCTTTGTACGGTTTGATATCGCTCACTACACGGATATTCAGCGGACACTGCGCCAGCTTCAGCTCCTCTGCCAGCCACTGCGGCCCCTGGATCACAAACAGGTAAAAATGCTCCGCGGTATCGAGAAACGCATCATGATAGCCAAGTGTAGCCTCCAGCGCAGCGGCTTCTTCGCGCGGGTAGCCGGTGACAATACGGTCAACCAGCGTGGAACAGAACGTGTTTGCCGTCTCCACCCAGTCGGCAAATGCCGGAGGAAGCTGCCACTCCTGCGCATACCGCAGCACCAGGGTTTTGAGCGCCTCACCGTTATAGTCGATAAGCTCGCACGGGATAATTACCCAGCCCTTATCCACCGCGCCCTCAAAGTGGTTAAAGCGCTCCAGCAGCAGGCGCGTCAGTTTGGCCGGAAAGCTCACTGGCGGCGCATCATCCACACAGTCTGCCGCGTGATAGCTAATTCCGGCTTCGGTAGTATTTGAAAACACAAAACGGATATCTGCATTGTGCGCCAGCGCCAGATACGCCGCGAAATCCTGGTACGGGTTGATTTCGTTATTCACCGACCGGATAAGCCGCGCCTCACTCACCGCCTCACCCTGCTCGTTTAGCCCGCGAATAAGCGTGGTATACAGCCCGTCCTGGGTATTCAGCGACGGCGGGAAATCGGTATTAATTGGCCGAACGATAGTCACGCCAGCGTTCAGATCGGTATGCTCGTTGAGGATATCCAGTTGCCAGTCGACAAACGCCCGCAGAAAGTTACCTTCTCCAAACTGGATCACACGCGTTGGGTAGCTGGCTCCCGGAAAATCACGTCGATTCAATGTTTTCATCCTGTTTTCCCTCTCAGAACGTGATCACGCCTTTAATCAGTTCACGGTTGTTGATTACATCCCGCTCGTAGATTTCAGCCAGTGTGGCAAACGCGTAACGGTGCGTAAGCATCATGTCGGCGGTCAATTTGCCTTCCGACATCAGGCGGCCTACTTTGGCGAAATCTTCCGGCGTGGCGTTGCGACTGCCCATCATGGTGGTCTCTTTCTTGTGGAACTCAGGGTCAGAGAACTGCAAATCGCCTTTAAACAACCCAACGAAAACGATGCTGCCACCATGACGAATCAAATTCACCGTGTTATTCATCGCATGCTGATTCCCCGTGGCATCAATCACCTTTTGCGCCAGCGAACCGCCAAACTGAGCGCGCAGCTGCGCATCAAAATCTTCAGCGGATGGGTCGATAACCGGGAGTCCCAGGCGGGAAACCACATGGTCTCGGCGCGCCGGACTGGTATCGGCGACCACCACCTGTGCGCCATCGGCTTTGGCAATCGCTGCTGCCCCCAGGCCAATCGGACCAGCGCCGACCACCAACACCTGCTCACCCGACGCCACCGCCGCCCGGCGTACCGCATGCGCGCTGATGGCATAAGGCTCAATCAGCGCCGCCGCCTGCGGGTCAATCCCCTGCGCATCCAGCAGGTTGGTCACCGGAACGGACAAATATTCACTGAAACCGCCATCCTGGTGCACGCCAATTACTGAAATCTTCTCGCAGCAGTTGGTGCGCCCGCTCAGGCATGCCGGACACTGCTGGCAGGCCACGTAAGGAATAACCGCCACCTGCTGACCATTTTTCAGATTCTGTATATTCTTACCCAGCCCGACAATTTCCCCACATATTTCATGCCCTAATACACGTGGGTAGCTGAAAAAAGGTTGATTGCCACCCCAGGCATGAATATCGGTACCACAAATCCCTACCGATTTAATTTTTATTAATGCTTCGCTCTCACCCGGAATAGGTATTTCGCGTTCTTTCCAGACTAATTTTTTAGGTTCCTGGCAAATCAACGTATTCATCGTAGACATGATTCTGCTCTCCTGTTTTTTGTTTCCTCAGATATCAACGAAAATAAAAAAGACGGAGAAAGCAGAAACACAATCTGTGAATCCCAGCGCATAAAAATGTTTTAAATCGGGTTTTAATAGATAAAAAGGAGAAGCCATGAGCCGTTCGCAGAACTTACGCCACAATGTGATTAACCAGATTATCGATGATATGGCGCGTGGTCATATCCCTTCCCCTCTCCCGTCGCAAAGCGCATTAGCGGAGATGTACAACATCAGCCGCACCACTGTGCGTCATATGCTGAGCCACTTAGGCGAGTGCGGCGTTCTGACCCAGGTCGGCAGCCACTATGTTATCGTGCGTAAACCCGACCATGACGACGGTTTTGCCTGCACCACCGCCTCCATGACTGAGCAAAACAGGATTTTTGAGCAGGCGTTTTTCACCATGATCAACCAGCGCCAGCTGCGTGCAGGCGAGAGCTTCTCCGAACTGCAGCTTGCCAGAGCCGCGGGCGTCAGTCCGGTAGTCGTACGGGAATATCTTTTAAAATTCGAACGTTACAACCTGATCAAAAACGAAAAACGCGGTCAGTGGAGCATGAAGCAGTTCGATCAGGCCTATGCGGAGCAGCTGTTTGAACTCAGAGAAATGCTGGAAACCCATTCCCTGCAACATTTTCTCAATCTGCCCGACGATGACCCACGCTGGCTGCAAGCGAAAACGCTGCTGGAACGCCACCGGATCCTGCGCGACAGCATCGGCAGCAGCTTTCGTATGTTCTCGCAGTTAGACCGTGAGTTTCATGCCTTGCTGCTCTCTGCTGCCGATAATATATTTTTCAATCAATCACTTGAAATCATCTCCGTGATTTTCCACTTCCACTATCAGTGGGATGAGAGCGACCTCAAACAACGCAACATCATTGCCATCGATGAGCATATGACCATCCTCAGCGCGCTGATCTGCCGCAGCGACCTGGATGCCACCCTGGCGCTTTGTAACCATTTGAATTCAGCCAAACAATCAATGATTCGTTCCATCAACCAGAGTCATAGCGCCGCCCATTAAGTACCGATAAAAAACAGCAAATCATTACCGGGAGCACGATTTTATAAAAATAAAAACGCCTGAAAAATACCTCTTGCCTATGCTCACGCTAAGTCGACTGCATTAAAAACTTTTGTGAGCGGTGATGAGCAAATTGATTCATCACCGGTATTTTTTCAATACTGCACAGTCCTGCTGTGTGAAAAATAAATTATTGAGGTTCAGGAGTCCGGCGTGGAAAAAAATAATATTACCCTCGACCCGAGTTCTTCGTTTGGCACGTCATCATCTGCGGATATTAATGTTCCGCCTGAGGGCATGGTGCAACGCAGTAGCCGAATAAAACGCATTCAAACCACGGCAATGATTTTATTATTTTTTGCTGCGGTTATTAATTACCTCGACCGCAGTTCTCTGTCGGTCGCCAACTTAACGATTCGTGAAGAACTGGGGCTGAGCGCCACGCAAATCGGCGTGCTGCTGTCGGTATTTTCTCTCGCTTATGGTATTGCGCAATTGCCCTGCGGCCCGCTGCTGGATCGCAAAGGTCCGCGCATTATGCTGGGGCTGGGGATGTTCTTCTGGTCGCTGTTTCAGGCGATGTCCGGCATGGTGCATACCTTCACTCAGTTTGTGCTGGTACGTATCGGGATGGGGATTGGTGAAGCGCCAATGAACCCGTGCGGCGTAAAGGTCATCAACGACTGGTTTAACATCAAAGAGCGCGGCCGCCCGATGGGATTATTCAACGCCGCCTCCACCATCGGGGTTGCCATTAGCCCGCCGATTCTGGCTGCCATGATGCTGGTAATGGGCTGGCGCTGGATGTTCATCACCATTGGCGTGCTGGGTATTTTCCTCGCCATCGGCTGGTACATGCTGTATCGCAACCGCGAGCAAATTGAGCTGAGCGCCACGGAACAAGCGTACCTGAACGCTGGTAGCGTCAATGCCCGCCGAGATCCGCTGAGCTTTGCCGAATGGCGCAGCCTGTTTCGCAACCGTACCATGTGGGGCATGATGCTGGGCTTTAGCGGCATCAACTATACCGCATGGTTATACCTGGCCTGGCTGCCGGGCTACCTGCAAACCTCCTACAACCTGGATTTAAAAAGCACCGGATTAATGGCGGCGATCCCGTTCCTGTTTGGCGCAGCCGGCATGTTGATTAACGGCTTTGTCACCGACTGGCTGGTAAAAGGCGGTATGGCGCCGATTAAGAGCCGTAAGATTTGTATAATCGCCGGGATGTTCTGCTCTGCAGCCTTCACCTTCGTTGTGCCGCAGGCCACAACGTCGATGGCCGCCGTGTTACTGATCGGTATGGCGCTGTTCTGTATCCACTTCGCCGGTACCTCGTGCTGGGGCCTGATCCACGTCGCCGTCGCCTCACGCATGACCGCTTCCGTGGGCAGTATCCAGAACTTTGCCAGCTTTATCTGCGCATCGTTTGCGCCGATCGTCACCGGATTTATTGTTGATACCACCAACTCTTTCCGCCTGGCGCTGATCATCTGTGGCTGCGTCACCATGGTGGGGGCCCTTGCCTACATCTTCCTGGTTCGCCAGCCCATTAGCGATCCACGTAAAGATTAATCCTCCAGATGCCCGATAACACCGTGCTTATCGGGCATGTTATGCTCCTCGTATGAACATCACCTTACGCGCTACTACTCTGGCAGACACAGCCGCTCTTCCCGCCATCGAACGATCTGCGGGGCAACGTTTTTTACAGATCCCGGAACTGGCGTGGATTGCTGATGACCAGATTATATCGGCTGCTCAGCATCAGGCATTTGCCGCCACTGGCTTGAGCTGGCTGGCGCAGGCCGATGAGCATCCGGTCGGCTTTTTAGTCGCCGAAACGCTGGATTCATCGCTGTTCATTGCAGAACTGTCGCTGCATCAGGAGTGGCAGGGAAAAGGAATTGGCCGCCGATTAATTTGCTATGTTGCCGAACAGGCGCGCGAGAAAGGTTACACGTCGCTTACGCTGACCACCTTCCGCGATGTGCCGTGGAATGCGCCATGGTACGCGCGACTGGGATTTGAAATGTTGGCTGAAGAGACGCTGCCTGCAAAGTTGCTCCAGAAAAGAGAAGAGGAAGCAGCGCATGGACTGGCATATGAATCGCGCTGCGCCATGCGCCTGATGTTGCGCTAATTGCCCGATGGCGGCTACGCCTTATCGGGCCTACGTAACATTCCCGTAGGCCGGATAAGCGATAGCGCCATCCGGCATCACAGTCTTAGAACGTTTCCCAGTTATCCCCGGCATCCGCTACCGCGGCTTTACGCGGCTGGACTGTTGAAACCGGTTTAGCGGCCGCAACGTCACGCGCGCGCTGTTGGTCATGCTGAATACGGAACACGGCAACGGCCTGAGTCAGGCGGCTGGCCTGCTCTTCCAGCGCGGCAGCGGCAGCGGCGGACTCTTCCACCAGCGAGGCGTTCTGCTGCGTCACACGATCCATCTCGGCAACGGCCAGACCAACCTGATCAATACCGCGGCTCTGTTCATCAGAAGCAGAGGCGATTTCCCCCATGATATCGGTCACGCGGGTTACCGCATTAACGATCTCATCCATGGTTTCACCGGCGCTTTCAACCAGCGTTGAACCGACATCCACACGGCTGACCGAGTCTTCAATCAGGCTCTTAATCTCGCGCGCGGCCTGTGCACTACGCTGGGCCAGGTTACGCACTTCACCCGCCACCACCGCAAATCCACGGCCCTGCTCGCCCGCACGTGCGGCTTCTACTGCGGCGTTGAGTGCCAGAATATTGGTCTGGAAGGCAATGCCGTCGATGACGCTAATAATGTCGGCGATCTTCTGCGAACTGGAAGCGATATCACGCATGGTTTGCACCACGTTGTCCACCACTTTGCCGCCTTTCTGCGCGGTTTCCGACGCACTCAGCGCCAGATGGCTGGCCTGACGCGCGTTTTCGGCGTTCTGCTTCACAGTTGCCGTCAGCTGTTCCATGCTGGCTGCGGTTTCTTCCAGAGATGCAGCCTGCTGTTCGGTACGCGAGGAGAGATCGTTATTGCCCATCGCAATCTCGCTGGCCCCGCTGTAAATCGCATTGGCGCCGTTACGCACGTCACCCACGGTGTTCATCAGCTCACCCTGCATGTGACGCAGGCTTTCCGCCAGTTGCCCAATCTCGTTGGAACCTTCCACTTCAATACGCTTCACCAGATCGCCGCTGGCGATATGACGAATGCTGTCAATCAGACGGTTCATTGGGGAAATAAGAGTCAGTTTGATACCAAACCAGACCGCAATAATCGCCGCCAGAACGGTGATCAGCACACAAACCAGCACCCACATCGCCTGGCTGTAAGAGCTGTTGTTATCTTCCACAGCGATGTCATACAGGCGATCGTTCTGCTGCATGTAATTGATATACTGCTTCTCAAAACCATCCTGATAACTCTGCGTCGGTTGATCAAAGAACGCGTTGATCTTCCCGTCACCCAGTAACTGGATCAGCTCCGCCAGCGCACCGTGATAGATGTCATAGGTGCGGTTGATCTCCTGGAAAGCGGCTTCGCTTTGGCGCGGATCGCGCGGGAGCGACTCGTAAATCGCCCAGTTTTTTTCCGTCAGCTTCAGCGCCGTACTCGCCACCTGCATCAGCTCGGCAACGGTCGCGCCGCTGCCGATATTGCTCTGATCCATCATGTAGCGAATGCCTGCCCGATTCAGGGTGTTACGCGTTTGCAGCAGCTCAACCCAGGTGGCGTTCAGCGCAGACTGTTGCTGGCGAATGGTTTGCAGAACGGTAAAGTTCTCTTTGTCATTCTTAAGTGAGTTAAAAAACAAGCCGCCCGAGGCGAGCTGTAAAAGGCCAAATAGCGCCAATACCAGCAGTAAGCTGGTAACAATCTTCATACGTTTTAACATGTTTTCTCTTTCCGCTAGACAGATGTCAGAATTTTCGGCCTGGAAAGGGAAAACTTTATGAAATTTGTGCTAGTTGAATCGATCTCAGCATCGACGATTCGTCGATCTACGCCGTCTGCCAAAGCGCTAAGCGGGTTTATTAGTGATCTCAATCACATAAATATACCCGTTAGTCCCCACCGCTTACCGCTCGCTGACACTTGGGACCGCTTAAGCTGACATACAACCGCTCACTTATTTACCTTACTTTACGCGCGTAATTCTCTGGCAAGATCCCCCCAACATAGCAGTCAAATAACCTCCTCAAACACAAGATCTAACCCACGCGGCTTCGGCCAATTATTAATTAGATACCAGGTTTTACTATGGATACGAAAAAGATATTCAAGCACATACCCTGGGTGATTCTCGGAATCATCGGTGCATTCTGCCTCTCGGTAGTGGCATTACGTCGGGGTGAACACATTAGTGCCCTGTGGATCGTAGTCGCCTCAGTTTCTGTTTATCTGGTGGCTTATCGTTACTACAGTTTGTACATCGCCCAAAAGGTGATGAAACTTGACCCGACGCGCGCCACGCCGGCGGTCATCAACAATGATGGTCTGAACTACGTTCCAACCAACCGTAACGTGTTGTTTGGTCACCACTTTGCTGCTATCGCAGGTGCAGGTCCGCTGGTTGGGCCGGTACTGGCCGCGCAGATGGGCTACCTGCCTGGTACGCTGTGGTTGCTGGCGGGCGTAGTGTTGGCCGGTGCAGTACAGGACTTCATGGTGCTGTTTATCTCTTCTCGCCGTAACGGCGCATCTCTGGGTGAGATGATCAAAGAAGAGATGGGCCCGATCCCGGGAACCATTGCGCTGTTCGGCTGCTTCTTAATCATGATCATCATCCTCGCAGTACTGGCGTTGATCGTGGTGAAAGCACTGGCTGAAAGCCCGTGGGGTGTGTTCACCGTCTGCTCAACCGTACCTATCGCGCTGTTCATGGGGATCTACATGCGATTCCTGCGCCCAGGACGCGTGGGCGAAGTGTCGGTGATTGGTATTGTGTTGCTGGTTGCCTCCATCTACTTCGGCGGCGTGATTGCGCACGACCCGTACTGGGGCCCGGCGCTGACCTTTAAAGACACCACTATTACCTTCACCCTGATCGGTTACGCGTTTATCTCTGCGCTGCTGCCGGTATGGCTGATCCTCGCCCCGCGCGACTATCTGGCGACCTTCCTGAAAATCGGCGTTATCGTCGGTCTGGCGGTGGGGATTGTTATCCTCAACCCGGAACTGAAAATGCCGGCGATGACCCAGTACGTTGATGGTACTGGCCCACTGTGGAAAGGCGCTCTGTTCCCGTTCCTGTTCATCACCATCGCGTGTGGTGCGGTATCTGGCTTCCACGCGCTGATCGCTTCCGGTACTACACCGAAGCTGCTGGCCTGTGAAACCGACGCGCGTTTCATTGGTTACGGCGCGATGCTGATGGAATCCTTCGTGGCGATTATGGCACTGGTTGCTGCATCCATCATCGAACCGGGTCTGTACTTCGCAATGAACACCCCGCCTGCGGGCCTTGGCATCACCATGCCGAACCTGCATGAAATGAGCGGTGAGAACGCCCCGCTGATTATGGCGCAGTTGAAAGACGTTACCGCACACGCAGCGGCAACCGTCAGCTCCTGGGGCTTTGTGATTTCGCCTGAGCAGATCCTGCAAACCGCGAAAGACATCGGCGAGCCGTCCGTTCTGAACCGCGCAGGTGGTGCACCGACGCTGGCCGTTGGTATCGCCCACGTGTTCCACAAAGTGCTGCCGATGGCTGACATGGGCTTCTGGTACCACTTCGGTATCCTGTTCGAAGCGCTGTTCATCCTGACCGCACTGGACGCCGGTACCCGTTCTGGCCGCTTTATGCTGCAAGATTTACTGGGTAACTTCGTTCCGTTCCTGAAGAAAACCGACTCTCTGGTTGCGGGTATCATTGGTACTGCGGGCTGCGTAGGCCTGTGGGGTTACCTGCTGTATCAAGGTGTTGTTGACCCGCTGGGCGGCGTTAAGAGCCTGTGGCCGCTGTTCGGTATCTCTAACCAGATGCTGGCTGCCGTGGCGCTGGTTCTCGGCACCGTGGTGCTGGTTAAAATGCAGCGCACCAAATACATCTGGGTTACCGTGGTTCCGGCAGTATGGCTGCTTATCTGCACCACCTGGGCGCTGGGTCTGAAACTGTTCAGCACCAACCCGCAGATGGAAGGCTTCTTCTTCATGGCGAATCAGTACAAAGAGAAGATTGCTAACGGCGGCGAACTGACCGCTCAACAGATTGCCAACATGAACCACATCGTCGTCAACAACTACACCAACGCAGGCTTGAGTATTCTGTTCCTGGTGGTGGTGTACAGCATCATTTTCTACGGGTTCCGTACCTGGCAGAAAGCCCGCGCCATCGACGGTCGATCTGATAAAGAGACACCGTATGTACCGGTGCCGGAAGGCGGCGTGAAAACCTCTTCACATCATTAAGCCGTAATTGCCGGATGGCGCTGCGCTCATCCGGCCTACAAAATGTGCAGTATGTAGGCCGGATAAGGCGCAAGCCGCCATCCGGCTTTATTCATTAACAGGACGGCAGAATGTTTGGTACTTTAGGTCAGGCAAAAAAATATCTCGGTCAGGCGGCGAAAATGCTGATTGGCATTCCGGACTACGACAACTACGTCGAGCACATGAAGACCAACCATCCCGATAAGCCGTACATGACCTACGAAGAATTCTTCCGCGAGCGCCAGGAAGCCCGCTACGGTAGCGGCGGAAGCAGTTGCTGTTAGAAGGAGAAGTGAATGACCCCGATTGCAGTTACCCTACTCACCGGTTTTCTTGGCGCGGGTAAAACCACCCTGCTGCGCCATATTCTCAACGAGCAGCACGGTTACAAGATTGCCGTTATCGAAAACGAATTCGGCGAAGTCTCGGTGGACGATCAGCTGATTGGCGATCGCGCAACACAGATCAAAACCCTGACCAACGGCTGCATCTGCTGCACCCGTTCGAGCGAACTGGAAGACGCGCTGCTCGATCTGCTCGACAACCTCGACAAAGGCACCATCAATTTCGACCGTCTGGTGATCGAATGCACCGGCATGGCCGATCCCGGCCCGATTATTCAGACCTTTTTCTCCCATGAAGTAATTTGCGAACGCTACCTGCTGGACGGTGTGATTGCGCTGGTTGACGCGGTGCATGCCGACGAGCAGATGAACCAGTTCACCATTGCCCAGTCGCAGGTAGGCTACGCCGACCGCATCCTGCTGACCAAAACCGACGTAGCAGGTGAAAGCGAAAAACTGCGTGAGCGCCTGGCGCGCATCAACGCCCGTGCGCCGATTTACACCGTGACGCATGGCGATATCGACCTCGCGCAACTGTTCGACACCAACGGTTTTATGCTGGAAGAGAACGTGGTCAGCGCCAAACCGCGCTTCCACTTTATCGCCGACAAACAAAACGATATTTCCTCGATCGTCGTCGAGCTGGATTACCCGGTGAACATCAGCGACGTGTCCAGGGTGATGGAAAATCTATTGCTGGAATCCGCCGAGAAGCTGCTGCGCTACAAAGGCATGCTGTGGATTGAAGGCGAACCAAACCGCCTGCTGTTCCAGGGCGTCCAGCGCCTATACAGCGCCGACTGGGACCGCCCGTGGGGCGACGAACAACCGTACAGCCAACTGGTGTTTATTGGTATTAATCTGCCGGAAGACGAGATCAGAGCCGCGTTTGCGGGATTGAAGAAGTAGATTTTTTGTAGGCCGGATAAGGCGCAGCCGCCATCCGGCACTCACTGCCCCAGTATATTCTGACTATTTCTTATTTTGCTCGCGCAGCATCGCTTCGCGCAAAATGGCATTAAGGCGCGTCTGATATCCTTTTCCTGGACGTTTCAGCCACTCCATCACATCGGCATCAATACGCACCGAGGCCTGCGTTTTTAAGGGACGGAAAAACTTACCGCGTGTGGCCTCTGACCACTGCTTATCTTCGGTCACGGGAATGTCACTGTAATCGATATCATCATCCGATTTATTCGCCAGCGCTTTCAGTTCAGCCTCATGCTGAGCACTCAGCGCGGATACGCTGCCGCGTTTATGCTTAACCATGCTCATAACGATTCCTCTCCTTACTGTCTGCCTTTCTGGCACTGATGATACGAATGACTTCAAAGCCACTTTCAAACCTAACGCTATGGGCAACCAGAATAACCACAATGCCATGAACGAGACCGATGGTCTGCCAGCGATACTCACCGTTCTCATGCCGATCCTGCCGCGAAAGATGTTGGGGATCGTCAAACACCAGCACCGCATCCTCAAACCGGACACCGTGTTTTCTCAGGTTACTTTGTGCCTTGTTTGCATCCCATTCAAACTCCATTGGCATGTATTTCATCCCTAATTGTATATACAAAAATGTATATACAATTATCTTATGATTATAGCGAAATTGTTGGAAATAACATCACATTTTGCTGTTGAAAGGATGAACTTTAGTAGGCCGGATAAGGCGCAGCCGCCATCCGGCATTGCAGCCACTCACTCGGTGATCACAAATCGTGTCGCCGCAAAGCAGTTCAATATCCGGTGCACCAGAAATACCATCGTTAACGTGGCCAGCAGCGCCACGGTAACGGAGGTGATGCGGTAGAGATCGCTGAACACCAGATCGCTGTCCGGATGCAGGTTCTGGCCGAACATAATGCCGATGGTGGTGATACTGGCAAAACCCACGCCCGCACCGACTTTTTCCATCACGTGCAGGCGGGCGCTGAACGCCAGCCCGAGGCCAATCAGCGGCATCATCAACAGCATATGGTTGCTGAAATCATACACCAGCAGTTGCACCAGCAGAATGTACAGACAAGCCAGTACCACGCCGACCACACGCCAGAGAGAGCTCAACACCGCGCCACGATAATGCATCGGAAACAGGATCAAAATACCCGCCATCAGCGCCGACAGCGAATCGCTCAAGTCACAAATCTGAAAGACCACAAAAATCATTGTCGCCACCGAACCGGAGAGCAGCGACTCGTGGCGAACCCGGGCGTCATCTTTCTCAATGCGCGGCGGCGGCTGTCGGGGTTCCACGTCCGGGATCAGATAATGCAGCAGCGCACTCAGCGCCACCGCCATGACGCAGGCTTCCATATTGGAGAACATCAGCGTATGCCAGTTGGTGGTGGGATAGCTCATAAAATTGAGCATCGTGCTCTGGCACACCACGCCCATTGAGCCGAACAGAAACAGCGGTCCTTTGCTCATCAAACGAAAACGCACCACGTACAGGCTAAATACCACCAGCGTCATAATCAGCGGCCATTGTGAGAGATAGCCGACAATCAGCACCATTTCGACGCAATTCATCGCCGCGCTGAACACAAACTGTTTTGCCACATGGCGGTTGAACACCGGTACCAGCGACAACAGCATCAGCGGATAAACCACAAAAAACACGCCGTACTGCACGTTATAAAAGGTCGAGATACTCAGCGCGATTGTCCCGGCAACCGAGATACGCAGGGTCTGGCGAAAATCATTGGCGGTGTAGACAATATTCCCGTGCGGCGTAAAGACGTGGGCCAGAGTGTTAATAGACATAATGCAGCCAGCTAACGAGATGGATCTGCGCCCCGGCAAAGGTGCGGGCGAACATCCCCTCGCTGTTGTACAGCTGTACCGTGGCGCGCGCCCCGGTCGGCAACGGCGTGTCGAGCGGTTCGTTCAGCGCGACGTGAATACGCATACGTTGGGCGTCGCGCACCCAGCGGGTAGACTGTTCCGGTTGCGACAGCTGGCCGTTAACCTGCTCCTGTCCTGCCAAAATACCGGCATCGCTGCTGGTGACGCGAGCAGAGAAAACCTTGCCCGGCATGGCGTCGAACACCACCGCGGCATCGGTATCCACTTTAGTGTGACGCAGGCTTTTCTCGCGAAAGTCGGCCACGATATCGGTCTGGTGGCTGACCAGCGCCAGCAATGGCGTGGCGGCAGTGGCGTAAAGTCCGGGACTAAGCTGGAGATTGCTCACCGTACCGTCGGTCTGGGCATACACTTTGCTCCAGCCGAGGTTCAGTTGCGCCTCTTCCAGCGCGTTACGGTATTTTTGTAGCGTCACGTTACGCTTATCATCGCGCTCGCCCCGTTGGATCAGCAGGTTCTGAATACTGGCATTGAGCGCCGACACCGACTGCTCGCTGGTTTGCCAGGCGGTGCGCACCTTGTCGAGATCGGCTTGCGACACGTTCTGCATGGCACTCAGGCGCTGATAGCGGTCAAAGGTGGTCTTGTCGTTCCGGGTGTTAAATTGCGCGGTACGCAGGTTGGCACGCTCAGAGGCGATCTGCGCATCCAGCTGTTGGTTGCTCAGCTTTGCTTGCTCAAGGGCGATTTGCGCAGCCTCGACCTTATTGATAAACGGCGTCGGATCCAGTTCGTACAGCAAATCGCCCTTTTTCACCTGGCTATTGTTATGTACATGCACCTGCGAGACGTAGCCGGATACGCGTGAGGAAACAGGCGTTACCACACGCATCACCGTGGAGTCCGGTGTTAGCGGGATCCAGATATCGGCAACGATAAACCAGGCGAATATAACCAGGAAAGCGGCAATACTCACCCTTACCCAACGGGCAAATTTTTGTTCTGGGGTCATCATAGTTTTTTAGTGTTGATTGTCTTCTTCGCGGATTGTCCGCAAATTGCAGGCGAGTTGATTTAAGGTCGAGCTGAAGGCGGCAAGCTCCGCTTCAGGGATGGTACACGTAACGCGATGTTGATAGTTCTCAATCACCCGGTTTAGTTCTTCCAGCCTTGCGCGGCCTTGCTCGGTCAGCGTGAGCAGGCGAATGCGTTTGTCATAAGGCGATGTGGAACGCAGCAGATAGCCGTGCTTTTCCAACTGTGAGAGGGTGCGCATCAGCGGCGGCAGTTCAATACCCTGCACCTCCGCCAGTTCACTGACCGAGACGTTGTCTCCCAGTTGATACAGCTGCATCAATACCGTCCAGCTTGACTGCGTCAGGCCAGTGTCGGTAATGGCTGCATCAATAATGGCCCGCCACTGGCGCACCACCATTGCCATGCGCATCCCCATAGGGCGGCGGGCAAACAGTTCATCTTCAGTCATGTATCCTTCCCCTCATCGCTGATGAAGAAAATAATACTTATCATGGTAAGTATCAAGAAACACATCATTCAGAAGCATGAATTGATAAATACCATGAATACAAAAGAGGCCGGGCGATAACCCCCAGCCTCTGCCGATGAAAGAAAATCACTCCACCTGATCGCGTCGCAGCCCGACGTCCCGCAGCCGCTCGTCGCTCATCTGTTGCAATAGGCGCCGCGTTTGCGCTCGCAGCCGCCACGCCTTGTATGCCCGCCAGATCAGTACAAACCCAATAAACGGCTGTTTTGCTTTATTCTCGTGAAATTCCATACCTTGCCTCCCCGCCTTGCCAGAGGCTTTATCTTCACGGATTTGGCCCAAAACAATACAGACTCACAAAGTACTTTTATTTAACATACAGATTGGTTAAAAAGAGTTCTGCATCGCTTTTTTCACGCCAATCTGTACTGGTTTATTAATCTGTATGGTACCCATGAGGGATACAGCATGACGCGTTACCAACATCTGGCCAATCTGCTGGCCGAACGCATTGAGCAAGGTCTGTATCGCCATGGCGAAAAACTGCCTTCGGTACGCAGCCTGAGCCAGGAGCACGGGGTCAGCATCAGCACCGTCCAGCAGGCGTATCAGACGCTGGAACAATTACGGCTGATCACGCCGCAGCCGCGTTCCGGTTATTTTGTCGCACCACAAAAAGCACAGCCGCCGGTGCCGCTGATGTCGCGCCCGGTCCAGCGTCCAGTTGAGATCACCCAGTGGGATCAGGTGCTGGACATGCTTGCAGGTCATGCAGACAAATCGATAATCCCTTTTAGCAGTGGCGTGCCCGATATCAATCAACCCAGCCTGAAGCCGCTCTGGCGCGAGCTAAGTCGCGTGGCGCAGCATAATCTCAAGGCGGTTCTGGGCTACGATGAATTACCAGGCTGTCGCGAATTGCGTCAACAGATTGCCCGGCTCATGCTGGACGGAGGTTCGGTCATCAATGCGGATGATATTGTGATCACCAGCGGGAGTCAGAGCGGGATGTCACTGGCGCTGCTGGCAGTCTGCCAGCCAGGAGATATCGTCGCCGTAGAATCGCCCGCCTATTACGGCACGATGCAGCTGCTACGCGGATTAGGGATCAAAGTTATAGAAATCCCAACCGATCCGGATACAGGGATCAGCATTGAAGCGCTGGAACTGGCGCTGGATCAGTGGCCGATTAAAGGGGTGATTCTGGTTCCTAACTGCAATAATCCCCTCGGATTTATTATGCCGGATGCACGTAAGCGGGCGGTCCTCGCCCTCGCCCAGCAGCACGATATTGTCATTTTTGAAGATGATGTGTACGGAGAGCTTGCCACGGAATATCCCCGTCCGCGCACAATACACTCCAGGGACAGCGATGGTCGGGTGCTACTGTGCAGTTCATTTACCAAATCCGTGGCGCCGGGGTTGCGCGTCGGTTGGGTTATTCCCGGTCGTTATCACGATAAATTTCTGCATATGAAATATGCCGTCATCGGCACTAACGTTCCTGCTACGCAGCTGGCGGCCGCCGCTTTCGTGCGCGAGGGGCATTATCATCGGCATGTTCGCCGTATGCGTCAGATCTACCAGCGGAATATGGAGCTCTACACCTGTTGGGTACGGGAATACTTCCCCTGCGGGATCTGCGTCACCCGACCAAAAGGCGGCTTTATGCTGTGGGTCGAGCTGCCGCTACAGGTCGATATGGTCTGTGTCGCTAAGCAGCTCTGCCGCCTCAAAATCCAGGTCGCACCGGGTTCGCTGTTCTCCGCATCAGGAAAGTATCGCAACTGCGTACGCATCAACTGCGCGTTGCCGCCAAACGAGAAGCATCGGGAAGTGATGCAGAAGCTCGGCGAGGCGGTAAAGGTGGCGATAGAGTAAATCAGACCGCCCGGTGCTACCGGGCTGGCGATTGCACGGATTAAGTCATTTCTAATGGCTTACGCCCTGAATCTCTTCAACGGAAAGTCGGGTAATTTTTTGCACCGTGCTGAGATCAGTACCGTCGGTCAGCATGGTGCGGGCAATACGCAGCGCCTCGGTGCGTTGCCCCTCAATTAAACCTTCTTGTTTACCTTCCTGCTTACCTTTTTGCTGGCCTTCGAGCCACCCTTTTTGAAATCCAGCCTCATGCAATCTGTCCGCGATCGTCATTAAATGCTCCTTATGCTGTGGTGAACGTTCAGCAACCCCACGAATAAACTCACTGAAGCGAGGTGCATCGCCAGTTTGCAAAATATAATTAAACAGCGTCTTTATCTGGCTGTCATTAGTCACTCCCGTAAGTAGCAGGGAAACAATTTGCTCAACAAGCCCCATAAGATCGCGCTGACGGATATGTTTTTGGATTAACTCCAACAGCGCCATGCGTCGATGCTGCACAATTTCGTCATCTGGGATAACCGTAATATCCACCAGCGGAAACGCCGCAGCATACACCTGACGTGCCAGCTTCGGGTTGGCAAACTCGTCCAGCCAACATAGCGAATAAGGGTACGGACTTTTAGCGCCGTGATAGAACAGCATCGGCACCACCAGCGGCAACTGCTGATGTCCGGCATCCAGATGTTTCTGCATGGCCGCAACTGCATAGCGCATCAGTCTGAATGCCATATGCGCATCCGGCGTGCTTTGGTGTTCAATCACCACATAAATATATCCATTCCCTTCTGTCGTATTCACCGACCACAGCACATCGGAATAGTACGCACGTAAATTCTCTTCGATAAAACTGTCTGACTCGAGTTTCAGCGTCTGAAGATCGCAAAGTTCGCGTAGCGAGGCAGGAAGATGTATTTGCAGAAAATCCCGTGCAGTCTCAGGGTGACGTAAAAATGTTTTAAAAACCGCATCATGCGGTGTGGAAGTCGGCGCTTTGTTCATGGCGATCCGTCACCTGGAAATAAGATGCCATGACTGTAGCGCCGCAAAGCCACACCCTCACCTGCAACTTTCTCTGTTTGCGAGACGATTTCCGGGATAAAAACGTCCCTATGTAACGTCTGCATTTGTCTGGAACCCGTCACGCAGAATCGCTATCTCAATGCACATACCCACTTTTTCACCACTCGGCCTGTGCTATAACGAATCATTACTTTCAGGGAGGACGCGATGTGACGCACACCCGGGATATTCCACAATCGTTCTGGCGTGATGAACAGCTCCCGTGGCTGGAACTGCGCAGCACCTGGCAAAGCCTGCAGGCCTATAAGCGGCATCACCACTCTCAGCTCTCGATTGGGGCAATTCTCGAGGGGGAAACGTGCTGCCTGTGCGATGGCAAGGAATACCATCTGCAGGTGGGCGATCTGATTGTGATCCCGCCGCTGGCACCTCACAGCTGTAATCCTGTTAACGGACAGTTTCGCAGCTATCACATGCTTTATCTTGATGCCCGGTGGTGCCTTGCCCATCTGCCTGCGCAGAACAACAATCAGCGGCTTTGCACGCGCGATCGTGTTATCCGCGATCGGCAATTGTTCCAGCACTATGTAAACCTCGTGGCACTTATGCAGCAACGGCAAACGACGCGGGTAACGGATGCCGCACAAGCATTGCTACGTTCGCTACCATTGCAATCGGTAGCACCGGAAAACCTAAGCGCCGCCAGCCAGTATCTGCGCGAACGGTTGCAGTCCAACCTGCAGGCTCCGCCCTCACTCGATGAGCTGGCACATGAGTGTCACATGCGTAAAGAAACGCTGATCCGTACCTTTAAGCAGGACACCGGGCTGACGCCAGGAAGTTATCTGAACATCATACGGATTGACTATGCCCGCCAGCGGCTGCGGGCCGGGGACGAAATTGCCGATGTCGGCTATCAGAGCGGGTTTGCCGACCAGAGTCATTTCCATCGCACCTTTGTTCGCTACACCGCCGCCACACCGCGCCAGTACGCGTTGGGGAGATCAATATCAGACAATAATTAGCGCTGCGTCAGGCGTACGGTGATCTCAGATTCATTGTCTGAGGTCGCTATGTCGCTGCTTTCTGTATTTTTTCCGTCTGCTTTTCCCGCGCTGGCGCTGGCACATTTTGTTGCTCTGCTAAGCCCCGGACCGGACTTCTTTTTACTGATCGGTTATGCCGTACGATACCGGATGCGCGGCAGCGCCGGGCTGTGTGTGGGTATCGCCGTCGGCAATGGGTTGTATATCCTGCTGGCGATAATAGGATGGGGGATCCTGCGCCAGCTTCCCCTGCTGTTTACGGTTGTTGAGCTGCTGGGCGCGCTCTATTTATTGTGGATAGGCAGCCTGCTGATACGCAGCCGCCCGCAAACTCTGACCGGAGCTGATGCCCGGTCTACCTGTCCAGGATTTGGTAAACAGCTGCTGCTGGGATTGGGTTCGTCACTGCTTAACCCAAAAAATGCACTGTTCTATCTGGCGCTAATGACCGCCCTGCTCGGCCCGTCGGTGACGCTGCTACAACAAACCATGAGCGGGATCTGGATGACCAGCGTGGTGCTGTGCTGGGATCTGCTGATCGTGATGTTCATCGGCTTACCGCAGATCCAGCGGCGGTTAACCAGAGGGATCTTGTGGATAGAGCGTATCGCTGGCGGTGTATTGATTATCTTCGGCTGTGCTATCGCGCTGCGGTTTTTGCAGAGCATCGTAGTCTGATTTGCGGTGCGATTTTCTACACATAAACAGGATAAACTCGTTTAATTAATATCCAATCCGCATTACACTGCGGATGGTTATTACCCGTTCAACTTACTCTTCCTGAGGTGCGATGTGCTGATTGTTACCTGTAATCGTTACGTTTTCTGACCCCACGTTAGTGAGCGTTTCTCCTGTTTGCGCTTCACGCAGGCAGCGTTTTTGATTACATGAAATTCAGTACATTTGCAGTCTGCTTTTATTCTGTCATCGGCCTGACGTCTCAAAGACGGTATTGAATTTCGCTATTCCCGTTGAGGGTTTTCTCCCGACAAGGAGCTGTTTTATGCAACGGATTCTCGCGTTTTTCTCCCAACGCGCCACAACGTTATTTTTTCCTATTGCGTTGATTTTGTATGATTTCGCAGCCTATCTGTCGACGGACTTGATTCAGCCCGGCATCATTAATGTCGTACGCGATTTCAACGCCGACGTCAGCCTGGCGCCCGCTGCGGTGAGCCTCTATCTGGCAGGCGGCATGGCGCTGCAATGGCTGTTGGGGCCACTTTCCGACCGGATTGGCCGTCGACCGGTGCTGATTGCGGGGGCGTTAATCTTTACCCTCGCCTGCGCTGCCACACTGTTTACTACTTCAATGACGCAATTTCTGATCGCCCGATTTGTGCAGGGCACCAGCATTTGCTTTATCGCGACCGTTGGCTATGTCACGGTGCAGGAGGCGTTTGGGCAAACGAAGGCCATTAAGTTAATGGCGATAATCACTTCCATTGTGTTGGTTGCACCGGTTATCGGCCCGCTCTCCGGAGCGGCGCTAATGCACTTTGTACACTGGAAGATCCTGTTTGCCATCATTGCCGTCATGGGGCTTATCGCCCTGATTGGGTTAATGCTAGCCATGCCGGAAACCGTCCAGCGCGGCGCGGTACCGTTCAGTGCACGCGGCGTACTGCGTGATTTCCGCGACGTTTTCCGCAACCGGGTATTCCTGTTTGGCGCAGCCACGCTATCGCTAAGCTATATCCCGATGATGAGCTGGGTGGCGGTCTCACCGGTGATACTGATTGATGCGGGCGGCATGACTACATCGCAGTTTGCCTGGGCACAGGCCCCGGTGTTTGGCGCAGTGATCGTCGCCAATATGGTGGTGGTTCGTTTCGTGAAAGATCCGACCCGACCACGCTTTATCTGGCGGGCCGCACCTATACAGCTGAGCGGGCTGGCAGTGCTGATTGTCGGCAATTTACTGTGGCCGCACGTCTGGCTGTGGTCGGTGCTGGGAACCAGCCTGTATGCGTTTGGTATTGGGATGATCTTCCCGACGCTGTTCCGCTTTACGCTGTTTTCCAACAACTTACCTAAAGGAACGGTCTCGGCATCGCTGAATATGGTGATCCTGACGGTGATGGCGGTTTCTGTCGAAATTGGACGCTGGCTATGGTTTAACGGTGGCAGGATTTCGTTTCATCTGCTGGCGGTTGCGGCGGGGCTCGCTGTCGTGTTCACGCTGGCAGGCTTACTCAAACGGGTACGCCAGCATGAGGCAACGACGTTAGCCACTGAAAACTAACCTGCCCGCTTATCCGGCCTACGACAACTATGTAGGCCGGATAAGGCGCTTGCGCCGCATCCGGCTACGCTCACATCACCTTACGCAATGCGTGCAAATCCCGCTTCGAGATCGGCAATCAGGTCGCCAATATCCTCCAGGCCAATATGCACCCTGACCAGCGTGCCGCTGAAATCCACCTCTCCAGCCGGGCGAATGCTGTTCAGCTCTTCCGGCTGGTTCGCCAGAATGAGCGACTCAAATCCACCCCACGAATAGGCCATATGGAACAGCGAGAAATTATCGAGGAAATTCGCCATCTGTTCGTCGGTCAGTCTCTTTTTCAGCACAAATGAGAACAGGCCTGAGCTTCCGGTAAAATCACGCTGAAAATACTCATGGCCCGGACATTCCGGTAACGCCGGATGGTTCACCCGCGCCACTTCCGGTCTTGCCGACAGCCAGCGAGCAATATGGATACTGCTCTCCTGATGCTGCTTAAGGCGTACCACCAGGGTACGCAATCCGCGGCTGCCGTTGTAGGCGGTATCGGCATCCAGCGTTTGCCCCATCAGATAGGAGTTCTCGCGCAGACGATCCCAACAACGAGCGTTAGACACTGCCGTGCCCAGCATGCCGTCCGAATGACCGATGGTGTACTTCGTTCCCGCCTGAATGGAAATATCCACGCCATAATCCAGCGCTTTGAACAGCACACCCGCCGCCCAGGTGTTGTCGATCATAATGACAATCTCCGGATTCACCGCGCGGATAGCCTTCACCATCCCCGGCACATCCTGGACTTCCATGGTGATAGAACTTGGTGACTCAAGGAATACAACCTTCGTTTCCGGACGCAGAAGATCGACGATACCTGCACCAATCAGCGGATCGTAATACGTTGTTTCCACATTGAATTTACTCAGGATCTTATTGCAAAAATCCTGGGTTGGCTCGTAGGCCGCGCCGGTCATCAGGATATGATCGCCACCCTGAACAAACGCCAGAATCGCATTGGTCACCGCCGCAGCACCACATGGGTACAGCGCGCAGCCAACGCCGCCTTCCAGTTCGCTCATTGCCTTCTGGAAGGCAAAGTGGGTATAGGTTCCGCGACGACCGTAAAACAGCTCGCCGTTCGCGCGATTGGCGGTAGCAAATTTCTTGTCCTTCACGGTATCAAATACCAGTGAAGAGGCACGTTGGATAACCGGATTCACCGCTCCCTGGGTGTAGCGTTTGTCACGACCAGCAACAACCAGTTGCGTCTCAAGCTTCATTGCGTCTTTCATAACATCTCCTGTTCTTAATCCGTGTGAAACCTATACCACCGCAGCAGTAGAGTTTATTTCAGTGTTGGTCTGCTTTTTTCCAGCGAACCGTTCAACAATCTGCGCCGCATTCAAATCATGGATAACGTTAATCAGTGTGGCCGGCGCATCGGTAATAGTGCCCAGCACCACCAGCATCGGGATTGCTTCCATCGGCAGGCCCAGCGTGGTAACGATAAAGATTTCACCGAGGAACGCCCCGCCCGGCACGCCACCAACGATAATGGCGGAGAGCACCGCAATCAGCATCGTCAGGAAGAAGGTTTCGGTGGTGAATTCCATACCCAGCACGGAATAGATAAAGACGATTTTCAGCGCGGCAATCATCGCCACACCGCCTTTGTTCAGGTTAACCAGCAGTGGAATGGAAACATCAACGATTTCCGGGTTAATCCCCATCGCCTTACCGGCACGCAGCGTCACCGGGAGCGTCCCCAGCGAAGAGCAGGTCCCCAGCGCAGTCGCAGACGGTTCAATCGCGTTACGCCAGAAGGCTTTGACCGCCGGAATACCGCCGCCAATATACGAATAGAGAATCGAGCCAAAAACAAAATAGACCAGCGTGGCAACCATAAACAGGCCGATGGCGCGGGCAAAGGTTAACAATAGTGCAGAGTCCTGACTGGCCATGGTGGCGGCGAAGTAGCAGCCCAGACCAATCGGCGCGACCTTCATAATGATCGAAACGATCTTCATGATCACGGTATTGGCGTCTTCCAGCAGCGACGCAATACGTTTACCGGCCTGATCCGACTGGCCAATCGCCACACCGGCGATGATCGCCATCACGATCAGTGCCAGAATATTGGACTTAGAGAACAGCCCAATAAAGTCGCTGGTGGTGATCATGCTGACAAAATCCATCTTGCCGCTGCCCGCCTGCACCGACTGCGAGAGATCGATAGTGACGCCCTGCGCCGGGTTATACCAGAGCGCCAGCGCGACGATCCCGGCCGCCGGAATAAAGGCCATCGCGATCGAAACAATAAAGATAATCGCCATAATACGCCCCAGCCTTTTCAGGTCGGTCATACTGGCGATCGAAGACATGACGCTGATCCCCACCAGCGGCACAATAATCATAAATAACAGGTTTAAGAATATCTGACCTATTGGCTGGAGTTTACTTGCAAACGATGGGGCATAAATACCTAATAAGCCGCCAATCACCAGAGCAACTAATAAAATAATCGACGATCTGTAGGGTTCGAGTCGTGACCACATAATCGGTACCTTTAGAATAATAATTAATGAGATTAAATTCACAATGTGATGAGTTTCCGTTTCGCCTCCTTTTAATTTGTGACGTAACTCACCTAAGTTGTTATTTTTTCATTTTGCCAGCAAGTTGTTTCCTGTGATTCAATAGTTGCATGTTTAAAAGGCGAATGTAACGGCCTATTCGTACCGTTTTTGCAAATCACTTGTGAATTTAAGGAAATTATGAGTACGCCGATTTCACTCAAGCATCTGGAGTTTTTTACTAAAATCGTCGACTGCGGAGGATTGTCAGAAGCCGCGGCGCAGCTCAACGTCTCGCCGTCTGCGGTCAGCAAAAGCCTGGCAGCGATGGAAGATACGTTAGGCACGACATTAATTAAACGCACCACCCGCAGTATTACCCTGACCGACGCCGGGCAATATCTCTTCAACCGCGCTAATAAGCTGTTGAAAGAATTCGATGAAACGCTGAATACCACCTCCGGTTATTACCACAGCCCGCAGGGTGAATTACGCATAACCTGCTCAATTGCGTTTGGTTATTCCCGGCTGGTGAACCTGGTGGATAAATACCGCTCCCAGTTCCCGGATGTGAATCTGTATATCGATCTCAACGATAACTTCGTCAATCTGAACGAAACGGATTTCGACATTGCCCTGCGAATTTCCACCGCGCCGCCGCAAAACTATGCGATGCGCAAGCTGGTGCCTGTTCGCTGGGCGTACTGTGCCTCACCCGGCTACCTCGCCAAAAAAGGCATGCCCCAGCGTCGCAGCGATCTGGTAGATCATGATTGCCTGGTTTACCCGGGCCTCACGCCGGTACTGAAGGTGGCAGATGAACAGGATCGACTGCATCAGTTGAAACTACATATGCCGATCCAGGCCAACAGCAGCCTGGTGCTGTTGAAGTCGGTGTTAGAAGATCAGGGGGTGGCATATTTGCCCACTTATTTGATTGGCGATCATATTCAAAAAGAGGAGATCACGCCGCTGATGCTCGACGGCACCATCACCTGTGAAACTCATGCCCTGTATGCGCTGTACTTTCCCAGCAAGTACAGCAATCCGAAGGTGCGATCGTTTATCGATTTTCTGGTCGCAGAACTTGGTCCCTTACCGGCGTGGGATAACTGGATCCCTGGATAAAAGCTTCCCGCCTGAAAATGGGAGACGCACCACAATTTTTGCGCGATCCCCCCGTCTGGCTCTATCCTTAAGCCTATGAATAAAATTGCTGAACTCAAACGTGCCAAGCGACTGGCGCTCTCATTGCTGCTGATCGCTGCCGCGACCTTCGTCATCACGCTGTTTTTGCCGCCCAACTTCTGGGTACTCGGGATCAAAGCGATCGCCGAAGCGGCGATGGTGGGCGCGCTGGCGGACTGGTTTGCCGTGGTGGCGCTTTTTCGCCGGGTGCCGATCCCGTTTATCTCGCAACACACGGCTATTATCCCGCGCAATAAGGATCGGATCGGCGAAAATCTTGGTCAGTTTGTACAAGAGAAATTCCTCGATACCCAGTCGCTGATAGCCCTGATCCGCCGCCATGAACCGGCGCTGTTGATCGGCAACTGGTTCAGCCAGCCGGAAAACGCCCAGCGCATCGGCCAGCATCTGTTGCAGATCATGAGCGGTTTTCTCGAACTGACCGACGACTCGCGCATTCAGCGGCTGATCAAGCGGGCGGTGCACAAGGCCATCGACAAGGTCGATCTCTCCGGAACCAGCGCGCTGATGCTGGAAAGCATGACCAAAAACAATCGCCATCAGGTGCTGCTCGATACGCTGATCGCCCAACTGATCGCCCTGCTCCAGCGCGACAGCTCGCGAGCGTTTATCGCCAGACAAGTAGTGCACTGGCTGGAAACCGAACATCCGCTGAAAGCAAAGATCCTGCCAACCGAATGGCTGGGCGAGCACAGCGCCGAGCTGGTGTCTGATGCCGTTAACTCCTTGCTGGATGACATCAGCCACGATCGCGCGCATCAGATCCGCCATGCCTTCGATCGCGCTACATTTAAGCTCATCGATAAGCTCAAACACGATCCGGAGATGACCGCGCGGGCCGAAAGCATGAAAAGCTATCTGAAGGAAGATGAAGCCTTCAACCGTTATCTTGGCGAGCTGTGGGCAGACCTGCGTCAGTGGGTGAAAACCGACATTAACGCAGATGATTCCCGTGTGAAGCAGCGCATCGCCAGCGCCGGGCAGTGGTTCGGCGAAACGCTGGTAGCCGACAGCGCCCTGCGTGCCTCACTAAATGGGCATCTGGAGCAGGCTGCGCATAAAGTTGCCCCGGAGTTCGCCACCTTCCTGACGCGCCATATTAGCGACACGGTGAAAAGTTGGGATGCACGCGATATGTCGCAGCAAATTGAGTTAAACATCGGTAAAGATTTGCAGTTTATTCGCGTCAACGGCACGTTGGTTGGCGGTTCAATCGGGCTGGTGTTATATCTGTTGTCGCAAATTCCGTCCCTGCTGACGCTGGCGAATTTTTAAGGAGAAAGATTCAATGACGATGAGCATCCGCATTTTTTCCCTGCGCGAGACGCCAGAAAAGCTGCACGAGATCACCGCTTACTTTCAGCAGCAATGGGCCTCAGAAGACTCCATGGCGGTATACGAGGATGCATTGCGCCGTTGTATTGGCGCAAAGAACCCGCTACCACAGTGGTACTGGCTGCAGGATGGTGACAGCATTGTTGGCTGCGCTGGATTGATCACCAATGATTTTATTAGTCGCGGCGAATTGTGGCCGTGGCTATGCGCGCTCTATATCGATCCTCGCTATCGTGGTCACGGTCTGGCGTTTCGCCTGATCGAACATATTGCACAGCAGGCCAGACAGCTGGGTTTTACGCAGCTCCATCTGTGTACTGACCTGGAAGGTTTATACGAGAAAGCAGGGTTTTACTTCAACGGGCCGGGCTATCATCCGTGGGGAGAAGCCTCGCGGGTCTACAGCCGTAACCTTTGATGGCATTCAGCGTTACGCGGTTTTATTTTTACTTTTCATTATCATTTACGTATGTAATATAACAATTATCAGCTAACAGCGCGAAATGAGAGTCCGTATGCCCCAGGGAAGCCCAGATTCAAATCGCCATGCCATCAGTGTCGCGCTCTTTGGCATGCTGGTCTTAACGCTGGGCATGGGGATTGGGCGCTTTCTGTATACGCCAATGCTGCCGGTACTGCTGTCAGAAGGTCAATTTACGTTTGACCAACTCTCGTGGATTGCCAGCGCCAACTACGCCGGGTATCTGGCGGGAAGCCTGCTCTTCTCCTTTGGGCTCTTTCATCTTCCCTCACGCTTACGTCCAATGTTGCTAACGTCCGCGCTCGCTACCGCAGGGCTGATTCTGGCGATGGCCAGCTTAACGCAGCCCGCGCTGGTGATGCTGATCCGCTTTCTGGCGGGCGTCGCCAGTGCCGGTATGATGATCTTTGGCTCGATGATCGTTCTGCATCATACCCGGCATCCCTTCGTGATCGCGGCGTTGTTCTCCGGCGTTGGCGCAGGCATTTTGCTGGGCAATGAATATGTCATTAGCGGTCTGCATTTTGCGCTGTCCTCGCACACGCTCTGGCTGGGCGCGGCGGCAACCTCGGCTCTGTTCTTTGTGCTACTGGTTATACTCCTGCCATCTCGCGACCACGTGCTCCCCGCCGCGGCCCCGGTAAAAACAGAGCATCAGCCTATGTCCTGGTGGCTGCTGGCGCTGCTGTACGGGCTGGCCGGATTTGGCTACATCATTGTCGCCACCTACCTGCCGCTAATGGCGAAAAGCGCCGGTTCGCCGCTGTTGACTGCACATCTCTGGTCGCTGGTCGGCATATCGATAATTCCGGGGTGTTTCGCCTGGCTTTGGGCCGCCCGACGCTGGGGAGTATTGCAATGCCTGACGGCGAATTTGCTGATTCAAAGCACCTGCGTGCTCATGACGCTCGCCAGCGGCTCTTTGCCGCTGCTGGTGATAAGCAGCATGGGTTTTGGCGCAACGTTTATGGGAACCACTTCACTGGTGATGCCGCTTGCCCGACAACTTAGCGTACCGCGCAATATTAATCTGCTGGGCCTGGTCACTCTGACTTACGGCATTGGGCAAATACTTGGTCCGCTATTAACCAGCCTGCTGGGAAGCGGCGCACTGGCGATCGTTAACGCCACGGTGTGCGGCGCCGTCGCGTTGTTGATTGCGGCACTTATCAGCCTCACGCAATTATACAAACAGCGTTTCGCCTCGCCAAAAAGGGTATAACCGGCAACCTTCTAAAGAAGGTATATTCGGATTAGTCCGCAATTAAATGTCAACATTTAATAAACCTAAAATAATCGGTAATTACCCGCCAGACAATTTATAATTCCCGTCCGTTCATTTATAAACTCAATTTAAAATGCGTAAAAATGGACATGTTAATTCAACATCAACACTATCTTCGGGAAAATACATGTCGTGGTTTAAAAAAATATTACTGGGGTTGATTATTTTGGCGGGTTTAATTGGCACGCTAAAGGATTATAAAGACTTTGGCCTGTTTGGCGCACTGGGATTGTTTATTATCTTCCTGTTATCAACAACATTTTTATGGCAATGGGCCTCTGGCAGGTTACCGGAGATAACAAAGTTACATGCCATACTTATTTTACTGGCCAGCGCGATAGCCTCTATTTTTGTTATCAATATGGCCATTGCCGGAAATTTGCATGTGGATTTAATGGAGGTCATGCGCGTTACCATTACGCATAATCCACTTTTTTATCTGATTCTCTGCGTGGTTGCATGGGTAAAAGTGGGCATCTGGCAATGGCTGTTTAGCGGTGTACAGCAGGAAGAGAGTCAGCCGGTTTAAACGCCGGCAGATATAAAAAAAGGCGTCTTTACCAGGACGCCTTTTTCATACCAGAACAAAAAGTTAGAACTGATAGGTCAGACCCGCAGCAACCTGGTTATCGCTGTCTTTACCATCGAGCAGGTTAATTTTATAACCTACATCAGCCACGATGTTTTTGTTGAAGTAGTAGTCTGTACCCAGCGCGACGTATTCGGTCAGGTCATTATTGTTGTTATCACGCGCGTGGACGTAAGCCACGTTTGGACGCAGACCAAAATCAAACACATACGCGGCCATCGCTTCAAAGTGCTCAGCTTTGTCCGCATCCTGAATCAGGTTGTGGGACTCTCCGTACATAGTCGCTACATAGATAGCATTAGCATCATATTTCAGACCCGCGCCCCAGAACTCTGCGTTTTCGCCATTCCAACCTTTTTGTTTCTGCTGAGCAGTCACAGAACTGTTGGTATAGGCCGCAATTGCAGATATGCCAGAATCCGCAATGTTGTCATAACCCAGGGAGAAGCCGTAGCCATTGCCGTGTTGTTTCGTCGGATCCTTATTGGTATCGTCCTGACCCTGATATTGCGCGCCAACATTTAGACCATCAACGGCACCGAACAGATTTTTGGTGCGAAGTGTTGCAACGCCAGAAGTGCGTGTAGTAAGGAAGCGGTCAGTATTTTCAAAGGAGTCACCGCCGAACTCTGAGAGAGTATCAGTATAAGCTCCCACATCGTAAGCGATACCATAGTTACGACCATAGTCAAAACTGACGTCATGACCATAATCCAGGCCAGCAAACGCCAGACGTGTATTAACGCCATTCTGCGAACCTTCTGCTTTAGCGGCATCAAACTGACTTTCAAATTGCCCGTAACCGGTCAGTTGATCGTTGATTTGCGTCTCACCGCGAAAACCCAGACGTGCGTAGGTTTCATCAGCATTAGTACCATCAGTCCAGGAATGGGCTGCTTTTACTTTGCCGTAGAGATCCAGCTTGTTGCCATCTTTATTATAAATTTCCGCTGCATGAACGGAGGTTACCCCTAATGCCATTACAGCTAATGCCACTACTGACTTTTTCATGTTATTACTCACTTTTAATTGTGAATTTGGCTATCAACTTTGTTATGCAGGCAGAATACCTGCATAAAAAAGTCCCCTATGGATTAAGGGGCAATACCAATAACACACCCAAAAAATACCAATGAAGGTAATAATGAAGTGGCAAGACATAATTAATTTTTGGATTTTCAATCAAAACCGGACAGCGATAATTACTCGAGACTTTCACTCTCATTAACTGAGCGATGCAACATTAATGCTTCAGCAATAATATCTTGTTTACTTTTACGGGTTTCAAATGCCAGCGTTCGCACATATTCCCACAAAGAGGTATCGACACGGGCACTTAAAAGAACCATATCTTTTGATCGGGTCCCTCTGGGTTTTCGAATATCGGGATAGTCTCGAGATGGCATTTTCAACTCCTGAACGTAATAACACGCTTATGGCGATGAAATATGCAGTTAGTGTAAAAACATGTCAACGGTAAAATACAGTCATAATAGTAATGAAAGTGTTAATAAACCAATGAAGAATGGAACGATATTTCAAATGAAAGATAACTTGTTTATGGAATAATGTGTAATGCTAGCTTTACGAATACTGGATTTTATTCATTTGATTAAAAAAGCATGAAACATTTACATCAACTATATCACCAATCAAAACATCATTACGACCAATAAGTTACGCACCGTTATTAATGTCTACATTTACGCGAACCGCTTGTTTCTATGTGTAGTTATGCCGGTAAACCTTATCCTGATTACTGCAGAGATCGCGTTGATTCTCACTTAACCCAGACCCATTTTGTCTAAAAATAAGCACGGAAAGGTAAAAATAAGGTAAATGACACATTTTTTCGCATGCGAAAATAAGTTGTTTTTAATTGATTTAAATCAATTTGCACCGCACAAAGGGGACGAAAAAATGTTCATCCGAGGCGATGGAAACAATTTTTTACGTGACTTTCAGAACGTGAAAAGCGGCCCTGCCGGGCAATGAATGAGGATGCGGAAAACGCGGTGCGGGCCGCAATAGCCCGCGTATGAGAGGAAGGAAAATCAGGCGTTAACTTTATCCAGCGGCCAGGAATCAAACAGATAACCATCAAAATCAATGTCATCGACATTTGAAAACTCCAGCAGACGCTGTTTGACATTTTCCAGATGCTGCCACATGGCCAGCTTGGCCGCGCGGGCATCTTTTTTGATTAATGCAGCCAGGATCTGTTTATGGTCGCCCATCCACTCTTTCCGGTAGTGGGTATCGTCGAGGTGGCTATGGAGCTGGATCCACATCGGGTTGTTCTCACGCCACTGCCATGACTGGCGAAACAGCTCCACCAGCATGCTGTTATGCGTGGCTTCAGCTATGGCGAGATGGAACTGCATGTCGCCGCTTTCAGAACCGTTTGGCTCGCTGGAAGCCAGCTCCCGCTCTTCCAGTTGCAACGCCTGGCGCATTTTGACGATATCTTCGCGGGTAGCCTGCAGCGCGGCAAATTCGGCAATGTTGCTTTCCAGCAGCTGTCGCGCCTGCAACAGTTCAAACGGGCCCGCATCATTGCAATGATTTGCATCCGTACTGTCGATAGTCTGCGCATCCGCATTGTCGAGCACGTAGATCCCGGCTCCGCGGCGCACGTCCACCAGGCCTTTAATTTCCAGCATGATTAACGCTTCGCGAACCACCGTGCGAGTGACATTGAGCATCTCGGCAATTTCACGCTCTGGCGGCAAGCGTTCACCGGGCTGGTACGGCGTCTGGACAATCAGATCGCGGATCATGGCACCCACTTCCTGGTAGGGTCTTTGCTGAGAAGTGTTCGATTTCATCGTGTTATGTCCGTCAGATGCGTGTAATCAGATACGGGGAATAGGTATCGAACTATAGCATTTGCGGGAAGGCAAAAACAGAAAACGGGTCAACCAAACCAATATTTTGATTGACCCGTCATAGTTCGGAGGTTATGCGTCAGCGCTTAATGCCGCAACGCACTCACGTGCGCCGTGTTCACATAGCAGTTGATACGTCGCGATAATGGTCTCCACAAAGCCAGCGTTTTCCGCCAGGTCATGACCAAAAATGCCAGACAGCCCCAGCAGCGCCGTCACGCGCTCGGCGCCCTGGTACTGTTGGTTGATGTGCTGGAATTCAGCCAGCATAGGGTCGACAACATCAATGGCCTGCCCTTGCTCATCCACACCGTGGGTGTAGCGCATCCAGCCCGCCACGCCCAGCGCCAGGTGACGCCAGCCGCTGGCATTTTGCAGGTGCAGACGCACTGGATCCAGCAGGCGCTGCGGCAGTTTCTGGCTGCCGTCCATCGCAATCTGCCAGGTACGGTGGCGCAGAGACGGGTTGCTGAAACGCTCGATCAGCAGCGTCGCGTAGGCGTTGAGATCGGTGCCTTCCGGCATCGAGAGCGTCGGCGCCTGCTCCTGCATCATCAGCGCAAACGCTGCTTTACGGTACGCCGGATTGGTCATGGTATCGGCGATGGTTTCATAGCCGCCGAGATAGCCCAGATACGCAAGGAAAGAGTGGCTGCCGTTGAGCATGCGCAGTTTCATCATTTCAAACGGCACCACGTCGGCCACGAACTGTGCGCCAACCTTGTCCCAGTCAGGACGACCGTTGACAAAATTGTCTTCAATTACCCACTGACGGAACGGTTCACAGGCGATAGCACACGGATCGTAAACACCCAACTGGTCGGCAATCTCCTGCAACGTTTCCGGCGTCGCCGCCGGAACAATGCGGTCGACCATAGTGCACGGGAAAGTCGCATTAGCTTCAATCCACTGCGCCAGCTGCGGGTCGCGCGCCTGCGCCAGCCCCAGAACTGCGACTTTCGCCACATGCCCATTTTCACGCACGTTATCGCAGGACATCACGGTAAAAGCCGCCAGCCCCTGCTCACGGCGCAGGTACAGCGCTTGTACGATGTAACCAATCGCCGATTTCGGCGCGGTCGGATTCGCCAGATCGTGTTTAATCAGCGGGTTATTGAGATCTAACTGACCGCTGGCCGCATCGGTGCAGTAGCCTTTTTCGGTGACCGTCAGCGAAACAATTGCCGTCTGCGGGCGCGCCATAGCCTGTAAAATACCGTCACAGCCGTCAAGATCCGGGTGCAGCGCTTCTTTCATTGACCCGATCACTTTCAGCACGGTGTTGTCCGCGCCTTTTTCCGCCACGGTATACAGCAGTTGCTGCTTGCGCAGATTTTCAATCAGTACGCAGTCGTTACCCGGCATCAGGTTAACTTCACAGATCCCCCAGTCGCTGTCAGTGGTTTCCAGCAAATGATGGGTGTACAGCGCCTGATGCGCGCGGTGAAAAGCGCCACATCCCAGGTGAACAATGCGGGATTGCAGGCGCGAGCGGTCCCATGCAGGGCGCGCAACCGGCAGGTCGCTATTGGCAATTGTCGTTGTCATCGTGAACTCCAGAACCCGTTGAAAGGCCAACGGATGAGAAAAGAAAAAGCCGGCCAGACAGGTGGCCGGCAACTCGCTTTAGCGGCTAAAGAAAGCGCGCTGGATAGCCATCTCAACGCCGCGCACTTCCGCCAGCCCTTTCAGTCGACCAATCGCGGAGTAGCCTGGGTTGGTTTTCTTTTTCAGATCGTCCAGCATCTGGTGGCCATGGTCCGGACGCATCGGGATCAGATCCTCTTTACCCTCGGCTTTACGGCGTTGTTCTTCTTCAACGATCGCTTTCACCACCTCGTACATGTCGACATCGCCATTAAGATGCGCCGCCTCATGGAAGGTTTTCGGGTTATCTTCACGCAGCGTGGAGCGCAGATGGGTGAAGTAAATGCGTGGGCCAAACTGTTTGATCATGTCGACCAGATCGTTGTCCGCCCGCACGCCATAGGAGCCGGTGCACATGGTGAAACCGTTCGCCATGCTGTTGACCGTATCGACCATCCACTGCATGTCTTCCACCGTGGAAACAATGCGCGGCAGGCCAAGGATCGGGCGCGGCGGATCGTCCGGGTGTACCGCCATGCGTACGCCAGCTTCTTCCGCCACCGGAATAATCGCCTTCAGGAAGACGGCGAAATTCTCACGCAGCGCGGCTTTGTCGATATCTTTGTAGCGCGCAAGATGCTGGCGGAACTGGTCGAGGGTGTAGCCCTCTTCCGCGCCCGGCAAACCGGCAATGATGTTGCGGGTCAGACGCGCTTTGTCTTCATCGCTCATGTTGGCGAAGCGTTCATTTGCCTGAGCAATCTCTTCGGCGGTGTAGTCCGCTTCCGCGCCCGGACGCTGGAGGATATGCAGCTCAAAGGCGGCAAACTCAATCTGGTCAAAACGCAGCGCTTTGGAGCCGTCCGGTAGAACGTATTCCAGGTCGGTACGGGTCCAGTCGAGAACCGGCATGAAGTTGTAGCACACGGTACGAATACCGCACTGAGCCAGGTTACGCAGGCTTTGCTGGTAGTTGGCGATCCACTGCAGATAGTTGCCGGAACGGGTTTTAATGTCTTCGTGGATCGGCACGCTTTCGACGACCGACCAGACCAGGCCCGCCTGCTCAATAATGGCTTTGCGTTTTAGGATCTCATCAACCGTCCACACTTCCCCGTTCGGGATATGGTGCAAGGCGGTGACAACGCCTGTGGCACCCGCCTGACGTACATCCGCTAAGGTGACCGGATCGTTAGGACCATACCAGCGCCATGTCTGTTCCATGTTTTATTCCTCGTTACGTTATGGACTCGACGATATGGCACATAAATTCCTCCTTTTGGTATGACATGTCAACCTGAAGCTTAAAATTGGTTAACCAAATCACGATTTATTCTATTGAGATCGCCATTTTACGGCCATGTTGCTCAGTAAGAATGTAAACATGTAACGCAATGTGACATTTATCGCATCAATGGTTAACCAATATATGTAACATCTCAACCAAAATCATAATAGTTCAACCAATAAAGGTAGACGTTATATGCACGTTCTCAATATTCTGTGGGTCGTATTCGGCATCGGTCTGATGCTGGTGCTCAATCTAAGATTCAAAATAAACTCGATGGTCGCCCTGCTGCTGGCGGCGCTCTCGGTCGGTATGCTGGCGGGTATGGATTTAATGGAGCTGCTGCACACCATGAAATCCGGCTTTGGCAGCACGCTGGGTGAACTGGCGATTATCGTGGTATTCGGGGCGGTCATCGGTAAGCTGATGGTTGATTCCGGGGCGGCGCATCAGATTGCCCATACGCTGCTGGCGCGCCTCGGCCTGCGCTATGTGCAGCTGTCGGTAATCATTATTGGTCTGATCTTCGGCCTGGCGATGTTCTATGAAGTGGCATTCATTATGCTGGCGCCGCTGGTGATCGTCATTGCTGCAGAAGCGAAGATCCCGTTCCTCAAGCTGGCGATTCCTGCCGTTGCCGCCGCCACCACCGCCCACTCGCTGTTCCCACCGCAGCCGGGTCCGGTGGCGCTGGTTAACGCCTACGGTGCGGACATGGGCATGGTTTACATCTACGGTATTCTGGTGACCATTCCGAGCGTGATCTGCGCCGGGCTTATCCTGCCGAAATTCCTCGGCAACCTCGATCGCCCAACGCCGTCATTCATGAAGGCCGACGTACCGGTTGACCAGAATAACCTGCCATCCTTCGGTGTTTCTATCCTGGTGCCGCTGATCCCGGCGATCATCATGATCTCCACCACCATCGCCAACATCTGGTTGGTGAAAGGGACGCAGGCGTGGGAAGTGGTCAACTTCTTAGGCTCTTCACCGATTGCAATGTTTATCGCTATGGTTGTCGCCTTCGTGCTGTTTGGTACCGCGCGTGGTCACGACATGCAATGGGTGATGAATGCCTTTGAAAACGCGGTGAAAAGCATCGCCATGGTGATCCTGATCATCGGCGCGGGCGGTGTACTGAAGCAGACCATTATTGATACCGGCATTGGCGATACCATCGGTATGCTGATGTCGCACGGCAATATTTCTCCGTACATCATGGCGTGGTTGATAACCGTGCTGATTCGTCTGGCAACGGGTCAGGGCGTAGTCTCAGCCATGACGGCTGCAGGGATTATTAGCGCCGCCATTCTCGACCCGGCAACCGGTCAACTGGTGGGCGTCGATCCGGCGCTACTGGTACTGGCAACGGCGGCGGGCTCCAACACCCTGACCCATATCAACGATGCCTCGTTCTGGCTGTTCAAAGGCTACTTTGACCTGTCGGTGAAGGATACGCTGAAAACCTGGGGTCTGCTGGAGCTGGTGAACTCCGTGGTTGGCCTGATTATCGTATTGATCATCAGCATGATTGCATAACGTCGATACCGCTCTGGCCCGCAGCGCCAGAGCGGTTATCCATCCAGCCTCAACAATCCTCAATAATCAGATACACCGCCTTCACCGGGCCATGCACTCCAACCACCTTGATAAGCTCAATATCCGCCGTCGAGCTGGGCCCACTAATGATGTTAATGCACGATGGCATACGCTCACCGGCCTGCGCCTTCTGATGCAGTTTTTCTGCCAGTTGCGCCACGCGCGGCAGGATAGTGCTTTTACGCAGCACGAAAATTGAGGATTCCGGCAACAGGCTCAGGGAACGCCCGCGCTCCGGCGCGGAAAACAGCACCACGCCGCCGGACTCGGTCAGGCCATACTCGGCATACACCACGCCCACTTTCGCCTTTTCGGCCTGGGTAATATTTTCGCTGCCACGCGCCGGATCCCAGACCACGGCGTTGCATTCCTGTTGCAAGCGTTCGGTAATGCCCAGCGCCGCCAGCCGGCTGTCGCCGCTCAGCACCACCGGCTGCTGGCCCAATTCTTCGCACAGACGGAGCGCCGCATCTGCGGCCTGGTCTTCGCGAGTCAGCTCACAGCGAGCCAGCATCACTTCACTGGCAAACTGGACAAACGCATCGCAGCGCTGCTGCGGGCTAAGTTCGCTCAGGCGCTCGTTAGCATAGTTGTTAACCGGTGCGACATCCGCTTGCGGTTCGAAGCGCAGCGGGCGACCCAGCGCCTGGGCGATGGTATTTAAAAACGCGGTACGGTTATCCATTCTTTTTCTCCTGCGCCTGATGTTTCTTAAACCAGCTACGGAAGCTCTCGCCGTCGGCATCAGGCAGATCGCGCGCCTCCATCCAGTCACCAATCGCGCCAACCTTGAGCGGCGTTTTGCCGCCATTGATAAACCAGCTCGCCGCATGTGCGCCCGCCATCATCCCGACTTTCCACAGCCCCGGATGGCTATTGGCGTAGGCGAACATTTTGATCGCCCGTCGCTCGGCTTTCGGCGTAATGCCCTCCTCGGCCATCACCCGGCGATGACGCAGGATCAGTTTTGACAGCGGAATCTTAACCGGACAAACGCTGTCACAGGCCGTGCATAATGAACAGGCGTATGGCAGATCTTTAAAATCTTTATAGCCGCCGAGCAGTGGAGAGATCACCGCGCCGATAGGGCCGGGATAGATAGAACCATAGCCGTGTCCGCCAATGTGGCGGTACGCCGGGCAGGTGTTCATACAAGCCCCGCAGCGGATGCAGCGCAGCACATCGCGAAACTCTGAGCCCAGCACCTGCGAGCGGCCGTTATCGACAATCACCAGATGGAACTCTTCCGGGCCGTCGACGTTATCCGCCTCGCGTGGGCCGGTCAGCCAGGTGTTGTAGCCCGTCAGACGTGCGCCCACGGCGCTGCGCGCCAGCATGGTGATCAACACATCCACCTCGGCAAAGGTCGGCGCGATACGCTCCATGCCCATCACCGCAATGTGCGTTTTCGGCAGCGTGGTGCACATGCGCGCGTTACCTTCGTTGGTCACCAGGCAAACAGAGCCGGTTTCCGCCACGGCAAAGTTACAGCCGGTAATACCGATTTCGGCACTGAGGAAATCCTCGCGGATCTTCTGGCGAATGAACAAGGTCATGGCTTCCGGGGTTTCCGGGCCGTCATACCCCAGACGCTCATGCAGCACGCGGCGGATCTGATAGCGATCTTTATGAATAGCCGGGACCACAACGTGCGAAGGCGGATCCTGATCCAACTGCAGGATATATTCGCCGAGATCGGTTTCGATCACCTGAATTCCGGCATCCTGCAGCACATGGTTGACACCGATCTCTTCGGTCACCATCGACTTGGACTTCACCACCTTCTTCGCATTTTTACTCTGCGCAACCTGCAGAATATAGCGGGTGGCGTCTTCTTTGGTTTTGGCGAAATAGACGTGCCCGCCGTTTTCCGTCACTTTCTCGGAGAGTTGATACAGGTAAGCATCGAGGTTGCTCAGAACGTGGTCGCGGATCTGGCTGGCACGATCGCGCCAGTCTTCCCAGTGGCCTAGCTCATCAACCATTTTCTGCCGATTCGCACCAATACGCTCCTGCGCGTTGGCCACGGCTTTGCGCATGATCGGATCTTCGATCTGCTGACGAATGCGCAGTTTAAATTCTACATCGCTGGTTTTTATCGACATCTCTTTCCCCTCAGCGGCTCATCAGCACTTCAGCAATATGCATCACTTTGACCGGCTGGCCTTCGCGTTGCAGTCGGCCGCCAATATTCAGCAGGCAGCTGACGTCAGCGCCAATCAAAAACTCCGGCTTCGCATCCATCAGATGTAAAACTTTCTCTTTCACCATCTCGCCGGAGATCTCGGCCATCTTGACCGAGAACGTCCCGCCAAAGCCGCAGCAGGTGTCCTGATCGGCAAACGTCAACAACTCCAGTCCGCGCACGTTTTTCAGCAGCGTGAGCGGCTCTTCCTTCACCCCCAGTTTGCGGGTCAGGCTACAGGAAGGGTGATACACAGCGCGGCCCTGCAGGCTGGCACCCACGTCCACCACGCCCAGTTTGTTGACGATAAAAGAGGTGAGATCCTGCATACGTCCGGCAACCTTCTCGGCGCGCAGCGCCCATTCAGGCTCATCCACCAGATACGTCGGGTAGCTTTTTACCGCGTAGGTGCAGGAGCCTGCCGGGGAGATAATCGGATCGTCGTTGTCTTCCAGGGCGGCGATCAGGTTTTTCATCCCGGGGATCGCCTCTTTGATGTAACCGCTGTTGATGGCTGGCTGACCGCAACACCCTTGCTTCTCGGGGAAATTAACGCGACAACCCAGTTTTTCCAGCAGCAATACGGAGTCTCGTGCCATCCGTGATTTCAGTGCGTCACCAATACAGGTAACAAAGAAATTTACATTCACAATAACTACTCCATTGCTTCATTTCTGTTTATTGCGCTTGATATCGCGATATCAAACAAATGTTCATTCGTATTTCATGCCCAGTTTTTCTGTTTGCTGGTTTTACCAATACCTGGGGTCATGGTGATGCTCTGATCGTTTTCCTTTGATGACGACTCTCCTCTTCTTATATCAGGACAATCGCAAATGTCTTTATTTTCATTTGTATGACAAAAACAAATAATCCCCTAATCGACTCGCACATGCAATACCCTGGTTTATTTATTTCGGCCTCGCTCACATTTTTACATTGGAAACCACAGCGTTATTAACACCTTAGAAAACAGTTTCAAGTGATTACCACTGTTGTCACTACCATTATTAAAAAGTTTATTAAATAACTACTTATAGGTATTTAATCGGCACTTAAGTATATTTACCCGGCATTAGATTTTAATTAAAAGATTACAATAGTTACAAAACTACAAATCATAATTACTTTATTCACTGAAGCGATTCAGTTTGCATACTTTATTAGAACAGCAATGTAGCCTCCCAACCATAAATATAAATCAGGTTTAATGAACCAATTGGGAATAGCAATGAACGAATATTTTATGTTTGCCCTGGCACTCTCTCCGTTACTACTGATGGTATTTTTAATATTGAAATTGAAAATGCCCATCCATTATTCAGTACTGATCTCTTTGGTATTCACCGCTGCACTATCGGCAATATTCTGGGAAATGCCCGTACAAAATCTAAAAGCCGCGATAGGCTATGGCGCGCTGAAGGGATTATGGCCGATTGTGATTGTGATCCTCGGCGCTATCTTCAGTTATAACGTCATGCAGGCGACCAAAGCGCTGGATATTCTGCGCGATATTCTCGCCAGTATTAGCGAAGATAAGCGTATTCAGGTGCTGCTGATTTCATGGTGCTTTGGTGGATTTCTTGAAGCCGCGGCGGGTTATGGTACAGCGGTCGCCATTCCGATCGGTATTCTTATCGCATTGGGTTTCAATCCGCTGAAGGCGGCAATTGCCTCTCTGGTGGCAAATACCGTTCCCACTGCATTCGGCGCGGTCGGGATCCCGGTTTCTATTCTGGCAGAACAGGTTAACCTGCCGGTTTATACCTTAGGCGGAACCATTATTCTGCAGCTCGCGCTGTTTAATATCCTGCTGCCGTTTGTGATTGTCTGCATTATTGGCGGCGGCCTGAAAGCCATTCGCGGCGTATTTCTGATTACGTTGATTTGCGGTATTACCACGCTGGTTCCGCAGTATTTTGTCGCTATTCATCTCGGTGCTGAATTACCCGCCTTTGCCGGTAGCCTGGTCAGCCTGTTTGCCGTGGCGATGGTTAGCCGTCTGCGCAAAGGGAAAACCGATCCCGAGTGGCGAATTGAAGTCAGCCATACCCGCGAAACCACGCCGCGCTCGGCAAAGGTGTTGTTCCGAGTTGGCTCTATTTATCTGTTTATTTTTGTGTTTATCCTGATGTGTTCGCCGCTGTTCCCGACGATAAAAGGCGCAGCCTCACAACTGGCCTCGGTGCTACATTTCACGTTGGCTGACGGCAAAACGATGGCGTTGAAAGTTGAATGGGTGACCACGCCAGGGATGCTGATCATCTTTGCGACCATTATCGGTGGTTTTATTCAGGGAGCGTCCGCACGCGGGATGCTGGAAGTATTTATCAAAACGATTTTCCAGCTTAAAAACTCTATCGTTGCAATTATGGCGATCGTCGCGCTGGCCACGGTGATGGATCTCAGCGGGATTATCTCCACGCTGGCGCAGTCGATTGTCGATCTGACCGGCAGCTCGTACGTCTTCCTCGCCCCGGTGATTGGCGCGCTGGGCACGTTCGTTACCGGCAGCGATACCAACTCGAACATTTTGTTCGGAAAACTGCAAACCATTGCCGCCAGCAAACTGCATATCGATCCCAACTGGCTGGCGGCGGCCAACACCTCTGGCGCAACGGGCGGAAAAATGATTTCGCCGCAAAGCATCGCCATCGCGGTATCCGCCACAAAAATGGACGGTCAGGCCAACCAGATCATGTCTGGCACCATGAAATACTGCTGCGCCTATATCGTGATCCTCGGCTTAAAGGTTGGCCTCTTTTATTACTGGTTTATGGCATAAACCATTGTCAACCCCGTCAAATTTGCGGCAACCGTATTTGACGACGCGGTGACCAAAAAGGTTTACACCTCCCCGGGAACGGAACGAGGCGACAGACTTTACGATTTGTCGGCGCTGACTAAAATAGCGCCGATGTTTCAAATCGAGGATTGTTGTTATGTTGTTCTGGAAAAAGATGGTGAAGAAGTTCGACGCCTTTTCCGCGTTGATTCCACCACGCTACTTCCGCGTGTAATACTGGGCACTTATGCCTGATGGCGCTTCGCTTATCAGGCCTACGTTTCGCATTCATTTGTAGGCCTGCGTTTCACGCTCATTTGTAGGCCGGATAAGGCGCTAGCCGCATCCGGCAGCAGCGTAAAATGTTCACCCCTTTCTCTTACGCAGTCCGCACGCTCTTAACATCACAACCCAAATACGAAGCCATGCAAAACGGTAGACCAGCGGATGCTGAAACCTCAGCAATGTCAGAAACACAGAGCCCCCTTGCGGCGTCAGATCACCGTTGCCTGATAGCGAACCTGTGGGTCCATAATCTGGTGGCGCGCGTCTATCAGCCGCAGTTCATACGAATCATGCTCTTTCGTCAGCCGCATTACCGCGTCAACAACACTGGTGGTCCGCTCCAGTGCCTGCTTGTCCTCATAACCATTGAGCAGTGAGGCCAGCATCACGCTGCAAATCAGATCCCCAACGCCGACCGGCATTTTGGCAAAGGTATACAGCGGCCGGGCAATGTGTAACGTCTGTTCCGGCGTCACCAGCAGCATTTCAAACGCCTGTTTGTTCCGCGAACAGTCGCCGAGATGCTTCACCAGCACCTTCTTTACGCCCCACGACACCAGCTGCCGCGCCGCTTCCACCACCTCGTCAAAACTACGCAGTTGTCTGCCCGTCAGCACGCCCAGCTCATAGAGATTCGGTCCCATCATGTCGGCCAGTTGAATGGCGTCATCGACAAAAAATGACTCCACGCCCTGCGCGACAATGCAGCCTTTTTGCGGGTCGCCCATTACCGGATCGCAAAAATAGAGCGCCTGCGGATTACGCTGACGAATGGTGGAGACGGCGTACTTCACCTCTTCACAATGGCGTTTATCTCCAAGATACCCGGACAATACGGCATCGCATTGCGCCAGCTTTTGCAGGTCATCCAGCCCGCTGATGATCGCGCTCAGCTCGCCGTGCGGCATCGCCATGCCCTGCCACATCCCATATTGGGTGTGGTTGGAAAACTGTACGGTGTAAAACGGCCAGACATCGATCCCCGAGAGCTGCATCGGCAACACAGCGGCTTTATTTCCGGCATAGCCATAAACGACCGACGACTGAACAGACAACACGTTTTTCATTTTGACTCCGTCTAACGAAACGTTGGCAGCAGACCAAATACGTCCAGAACAACCGTCAGATAGACAACCGCTCCGCAGACAATCACCAGGTTAAGCACGGTGTTATTACAGGGCGCGGTATAGCTGGCGGTTGGGAAACGTTTCCGCGCGGCTTTCACCAGGAACGGCGGCAGGATCACACTCCAGATGGTAAAGGCCAGACCGGCGTAACCAATCGCGTGCACAAAACCGTTCGGGAAGAAGAAGCACACGGCGGCTGGCGGGAAGTAGGTCACCAGCGCGGTTTTCAGGCGGCCCATGCCGTCGTCCGGGAAGTGAAACAGGTCGGCGATGTAATCGAACAGGCCAAGCGTCGCCGCCAGCAGGGAACTGGCTACCGCGAAGTTGCCGAAAAAGGTGAGGATCAGATCCATATATCGGCTGGTGAACAGCCCGCTGATGGCCTCGACAAACACATCGATATTGCCGCCTTTGGCGATAATCGGCGGGAATGAGGAACGGCTGATGTTACCCATCGTCACGCCCAGCCAGAAAATATACAGCAGCAGAGCAAACAGCGTACCGATGATAATCGAACGCGTAATATTCGAGACTCCGCTTGTGCCATACAGTTTAACCAGGCTTGGCACGTTACCGTGAAAACCAAACGAGATGATGCAGAACGGCAGCGTCATCAGGATGTACGGCAGATACTGCGAATTGGGCAACGCCACCGCCACGCTGTCGATGAGTTTTGCCACTTCGATATGGCCAATCAGCCCGGAGAACGTGGCAAAGAACGCCACAAACTTACCGATAATCAGCACGGTAGTGATGCGTCCGACCAGCAAGGAACTATACCAGGCAATCGCGCCGACCAGCATACTGACGATCACCACCGAGATATTCGCCGGAAAGTGCACACCGCTGTATTTGAACACGGTTTGCGCCATCACCGCCGACGAACCGGAGATATAGGCATAGGTCAGAATATACAGCACAAAGCCGAAAGCGATACCAACCACGATATTCCACTTCCGGCCTAATAAATCCTGAGTAAAAGTATTAAAACTGGCACCGGCGCCATAATGTAGGTTAACTTCGACCAGCATCAGACCGGTTAATAACATCATGATGGCGATAAATAGAAGAATAACAGACGCACCGGGGAACCATACGCCGGCCATCGCAATCGGCAGGGAGAACATCCCGCCACCCACTACGGTCGCGATAACCAACATGGTTCCGCTAATCAGTCCGGGGGTACTACTCTGTCGCTCAATGGCATTAATATCCATGATAAATGTTCCTGTAGACTATTCGTTATAATTACAGCTGTCATTTGTACATCATGCGGATAATAAAAATGTCGGAGTCAGGGTTTACTTTTTTTAGTTATGTCACGGTAACGGGCACCGCAAAGGCTTCCTGTTCATGGAAAAGGAATACAAAAAAGCCCCATCACGTGATGGGGCCATAACTATTTTTTAGATGTAATCAAAGCGTGCAGTAAAGAAACGCAACTGCTTCGGCTCGTAAATAAACTTCAGCCCGCGAATATCTTCTTTATGCTGGTAAAGTTTAATAATGCCGTCAGCCACGACATCCATATGTGCGTAGGTATAAACACGACGTGGAATAGTCAGACGCACGGTTTCCAGTTTCGGTCTGTGGTGTTCACCGGTCACGTTATTACGGCCCGCAGAGATAATTCCGCGCTCCATACTGCGCACGCCGGTTTCCACATAGATGCTGGCGGCCAGACTTTGTGCCGGGAACTCATCTTGCGTCAGATGCTCGCAGAAGCGACGCGCATCGAGGAATACCGCGTGACCGCCTACCGGTTCAACAATCGGTACGCCAGCGGCTTTCAGCTTATCGCCCAGGTAGCGAACCTGCTTCACGCGGTGCTCAATATATTCGTACTGCATGGCTTCACGCAGGCCAATCGCCATGGCTTCCATATCACGTCCGGCCAGGCCGCCGTAAGATGGCATCCCTTCGTAGACCACGACTAACTCTTTGGCAGAAGAGAACATTTCGTCATCGTTCATGCACAGGAAGCCGCCGATGTTCACCAGACAGTCTTTTTTACCACTCATGGTGCAACCGTCGGCGTAGCTGAACATCTCATGCACGATCTCGGCGATGCTCTTGTTCTCAAAGCCCTGCTCTTGCTCTTTGATAAAGTAGGCGTTTTCTACGCAGCGGGTAGCGTCGTAGAACACTTTAATGCCATGCGCTTCTGTCAGTTCACGCACCGCACGCATGTTCGCCATGGAGACCGGCTGCCCGCCAGCGAGGTTAACCGTTACCGCCAGGCAGATATACGCAATATTCTCTGCGCCTTTTTCATCAATCAGCTTTTGCAATTTTTTAAGATCGATATCACCTTTAAACGCAATATTCAGACCGGCATCGTGCGCTTCGTCACGAACGATATCGACAAACACCGCACCATTTTTTTCCTGGTGATAACGGGTGGTAGTGAAATACATATTCCCGGCAACATATTGCCCAGGTTTAATAGCCAACTGCGATAACAGGTTTTCTGCGCCACGCCCCTGGTGAGTCGGAACAATATGTTTAAAGCCAAACAGTTCCTGCACGGTTCTTTCCAGATGATAGAAGTTTTCACTGCCCGCGTACGCTTCATCACCCATCATCATTCCGGCCCACTGCTTGTCGCTCATTGCGTTAGTGCCACTGTCTGTCAGCAGGTCAATATAAATATCTTTCGAATTTAACAGGAAAGTATTGTAACCCGCTTCCTGCATTTTCTTGAGGCGCTCATCACGCGGGATCATAGATACAGTTTCAACGCTTTTAATACGGAAGGGTTCTGCCGGATAATTCATTTTGTTTCTCCAGTAACAGTGGTCATGTACGTATTAATGTGAAGTAAATCATACCTGGTTCATCAACAAATCCTGATGAAATATAACTATTCGCCTCCTGAGTCAGGGGGAGAAATAATGTGGAGGCACTATGCAAGATTTGATTGATTATGGAAATAGCCCGGTCAACATTAATCACTGGCAATAATTTAAAAAGCTGTAAATGTGAGTGATGCAAATCACACGTCATTTTTTTACCCGTTAATATTCAACAAGTTTTTTTTTGCGTTTCGATTTGCCATTCGTCGTAGTGTGTCTGCGGAGAGTGGAAATACTGAAAACATAACTTTCCAGGCTGTTCTCATAATGTATTGGTGAATGAGTACACGCCATTTTGTGAGAGTCGGATCACTTCACGGAGTGATATTTGTGATTTACATCACTAAAAGTGTAAAGCAAAGTGTACAAAACGATGTTGTTTCAGAGTTTACTATTTGCTTCAGTGAGTGAGATCGCATTTTTGGCCAGATGCAGAGGAGCATTATTTTCTGGAAATGGCAGGTATTTGGCGGATTGGATGAGAATGGATTTATACGGTGAATAATACCGGATTTATTGGGGTTAAGGGGTTTTCTATTTATTCCGAAAGCGTGCTATTCGCGCTTATTTCATCTTATTTACATCTGGACTTCCCCCAGGATACTGGCGTAATTTACAGGGGTTTTATTAGCGCGATGCGAAGGTGCGCCAACACCTCCGCATCGCTAATCACAGCAACTATTAATAGAGAATAGCAGCCATGACTGATACGCATTGTATTGCAGTTTCGTTTGATCCAGAAGTCCACGCCGCAGATAACCGTCGCCTGAAGGTGGGTTATGCGAGCCGTTATCCTGATTACAGCCGTATTCCGGTGAAGTACGTTCGGTTTCCGTCCATTGTGATGAAGGGCCAGTGGCTGAAAGCCGCCGGATTCGATACCGGCACCGACGTTGATGTTCGCGTAATGCAAGGCTGCATCGTATTAACCGCCCGCACCGCCGACCCCGAAGAGTCAGAACTGATGAAATCCCTGCGCGCCGTGGAAAAGCTCTCCGCGCGTAAGCAAAAGCAGGTACTGGAGTTTATCGGGGTGATTGCGGGGAAAGCGTTGAAGGGGTGAGATTGTAATTGTGATTGTCATTGAGGCGCCTGCGGGGCGCCTTTTTTGAGGAAGCATTTTCATATGATTTTTTATATCAGCACTAGAATATTTAGCTCAAGAATTAATATCTCTAATTAATAACCAATGTCGATATTCTTAATGTTATTTGAGAAACTGTTACTCAGGTCAACTATTTCACCATCTATTTTTGTTATTTACATGCTTTCATTTCTAGCCATCTTATTTTATTAAAGGATTGCCATGGCCGATATAGAAGGCATTGCAAGAAGGATCTATAACATTATCATTTCACCTGATACAGTCACAGGACTTATCAATGGTGGCCTGTCTGTTCCTTTAGATTATGGATATATGATTTACGGTGTCTTTGATACAGACAGCAGATTTAAACGAGAAACAGAACGTATTCGCATCATGACAGCCATAAAAAATGACATTCTAAATTATGAGAATATCGTCAATGCTGTTTCTCGCATCTTTCATCTTTTTAACAATTTCTTATCCGAACAGGCACAAGATAAAATATACAGAACCGTTATTACATCTATAGCAGGAAGGATTATTGCAAATACAATCGCCTCAAACATTGCGAAAGCCGTTATCGAAAAAACATCTTTCACTTATGTTGTCTTTAAGGGTAAAGGTAATCCCATAACACTGTTAAGCACCTTCCTTTTATTGGGAGGTATGACCGAACGTTCTATCAGGACATCGGATGGCCTCAGTACAGATGCACCCGAGATATACGAGTTATTAAGGCCTCATGACTACGATCTTCTTTATTTCCTTTTCATTGATGCAGTACAACCTTTCGTTGATGCTATACATGCTGGATATACAGAAGGCAAACCTACTTTTATAAAAATAATTGAGTTAGTGGGAGAACATTTAAACGGTAAGTCTAAGGACTGGTAACATGAAAAAAATTATCACCCTAATAATAAATTCATTGTTTTGTGGGTATGTTGCCACCCTTTGTTTAATTTCTCTCATCGAATTCGATTCATGGCAGGATAAAATCCTTGCCATTATTATCATCGTTGTAAGCGCTTATATTATCGCCTTTATAGCCAATAGGTTCTTACCAACAAAGATACACCTGATGGGGGGAGTTCTTGATCTATTATCCGGTCCATTGCTAATCGCAGGAGGCCTCGCCTGTTTCGCTTTTCTTGAACCCTGGCCCATAAAAATTATTGGAACATTCGTTTGGATTCTCATCATGCTTTATTTCCCTTCCCGTATAAATATAGATAAGGACTAATCATGTCAAACCCAGCCTATCTGTGGTTAACCGATGCAAATGGCTCCCCCGTAATGGGAAGCTCACAAGTCGCTGGACGCATTGGTGCTATTGAACTGAAAGCAGTCACTCATCACCTGTCTGTCCCTGTAGATGGAAATACAGGTAGACTGACAGGAACGCGTGTGCACGCGCCGATTACAATACAGAAGGAGTTTGATAAAACAACGCCCCTTTTGTATAAAGCGTTAAGTGAAAGCCAGACATTAAAATCAGCCACAATAAAAATGTATCAAATTCTGGAGGTTGGTATTGAAAGTGAATACTTCAATATCATTTTAGAAAATGTAAAAGTGACAGGAATCACACCAAATTTATTCCCCGGTTCGGGAACAGGAACCCACAATGAAACTATTCAGCTAAGATATGAGGCTATTACATGGAAGCACTGCGATGGAAATATCATTTATAAGGATGCCTGGAATCACAGAGTAATTTCGTAACTGCCATTGAGTATTTCACCAGCACAGAAAGAATGTGCTGGTGGTGAAAGCATACGTTTTATGAACAAACGAGGTCATTCCTCTCTAATAAACAGCGAGATACACCACCAAAACTTTTGAGTAAACTGATACTGCCATTATTCTTCGTATAATTATTTTCCAGATTTTGTCAATGCAATCAACATCTAATTGCGTCAGTATCCTCTGTAAGCATACAGTCAATCATATAACCAGTGACCTGCTCTGGCTGATTCTGCGAACATACGCACAGTAAGCGGTTTTGACACTTGTTTGATGGGTTCTTTCGTAAACCACTTTCGATAGACCGATTCTCTTTCCCTGGGGTAATAGGCTTCGAAATCAATGACTGAAACCTCAACGTTATATTTCTCTCCAAAATCTTCAATGGCATACGGTAATTCATCCCATTCAGCGTAACCTTGCAGCGGCGTATCAAGTTCAATCGGGATAAGCTTGAAAGTAAACGTTACCGCGAGAGATAACTCCCCCCGAAAAAATTCCAATACCTCGTTATCCTTCACCATCAAAGATCCTTCGATATGCAATAATTTGCTTACTTATTGTACTCCTGCGTCTCCAGTTTGGGGAACGGTAAACGCCATGGCGTATGTGTTTTTCAGAAAACATAAAAGTGATGTCGGTAGCGCATCAACCCGTCTTTGCTTGATCAGGTGATATTTTGCGAGCATCATCGCAATTATTTACCTGATAATGAAATCAATGACTTCCAGTAAAACCCTGCAACAGGCGATTGCCGACATCACCATCTGGCGTAAAGGCGAGCAGCGTGCGCCGCACAAGCCCCTGCTGCTGCTTCATGTGCTGGCCGGTTATCAGCAGGGTCACGGTCGCCTGTTTGACTACGGTTCGGAAGTTCGCGACCCGTTGCATAGTCTGCTGGAGCGATTTGGACCACAGCGCGCGCAATACCGCCCGGATATGCCTTTCTGGCGCTTACAGGGAGATGGGTTCTGGGAGCTACAAAACGCCGAGCACTGTTCAACATCCGGTAGCAGCAAACAGCCTCCTGCCGGAGAACTGGTGTCGCACAACGTTACCGGAGGTTTTGATGAACAGCATTTTGCCCTGCTGAAAAAGAGCAAGAGCCTCATCAACGCCCTGGCCCAGCAAATCCTCGAGGCGCACTTCACCGAAAGCATCCAGGAAGAGATCGCGGATGAACTGGGATTTGATATCCTGCAAATCCGCAAACAGCGGGATCCATTGTTCCGCCAGCAGGTTCTGCGTGCTTATAACTATGAATGCGCCATTTGTGGCTTCAATATGCGCCACGACAGCACCTCAGTCGCCCTGGAAGCCGCCCATATCAAATGGAAACAGCACGGCGGCCCGTGTGAGATTTCAAACGGCCTGGCGTTGTGTGCAATCCACCATAAAGCCTTTGATAAAGGTTCGATTGGGCTGGATGAGCGTATGCGAGTACGAATTTCGTCTGCAGTAAATGGAAGTAATATTGTCTCCAGGTTATTTTGGGACTTTTCAGGAGTTCAGATTCATCTTCCAAAAAATAAAGAGGACTATCCTCAAGAAAAATTTATTGAGTGGCATCAACAAGAAGTTTTCAGGACATAAAAATATTAATCCATTGATGGTGATCAACATGTCGTTTCCCAGTTATAAAGAGATAGAAATCCCTCTGCTTTTAAATATCTACAACGGAGGGGGAGAAGTAAGTTCCTCCTCATGTTACGAGCCGTTGGGCAAGGAGTTCGGCCTGACCAACGAAGAAATGAACATGTTACTCCCTGATGATACTAATCGCCCTCAATGGAACAACATGGTCCAATGGGCAAGGAAAAAGCTTGTTGACTACAAGTACCTCCACAATGCTAAAGAATCAGGCCTTGGTATCTGGAAGCTCACACCAGATGGCATAAAAAAAGCAGAATCGCTTTCCACCCGATTGAATATCGATTATCCAGATGATGTTCCGGAAACCTTTTACGAAGGTGCCGTAAAGCAAATCAAAGTTAACAAATACGAACGTAGTAAAACGGCGAGAGACAAATGCATAGATCACTACGGCTGTCAGTGCAGCGTGTGCAATATGGATTTTGAGGAAACGTATGGTGAAACCGGGAAGGACTATATTCACGTCCACCATATTACACCGCTGTCTGATATTGGGGAGCGCTACAAACTGGATCCCGTAAAAGACCTTCGTCCTGTCTGCCCCAATTGCCATGCCATGATCCACAGACAAAAACCTTCACTCACTATTGAGGCATTGAAAGTCTTAATGAAGAAGGTACAAAAATAAGAACGAGTGAAGATAGTGAATCGCCACGGGTTTAACAGACACCTCAGAGTCATTTAAGATGGCTTAAAGAGAGGTGCCCATGAGCGGTAAGCGTTATCCCGAAGAGTTTAAAACTGAAGCAGTCAAACAGGTTGTTGATCGCGGTTATTCTGTTGCCAGCGTGGCAACACGTCTCGATATCACCACCCACAGCCTTTACGCCTGGATAAAGAAGTACGGTCCGGATTCTTCCACTAATAAAGAACAGTCAGATGCTCAGGCCGAGATCCGTCGTCTCCAGAAAGAGCTGAAGCGGGTTACCGACGAACGGGACATATTAAAAAAAGCCGCGGCGTACTTCGCAAAGCTGTCCGACTGAGGTACGCCTTTATCCGTGACAACACCTGTTGCTGGCCTGTTCGCCTGCTCTGTCGGGTGCTGGATGTTCATCCCAGTGGTTTTTACGCCTGGCTTCAGCAGCCGCATTCTCAACGCCATCAGGCAGACCTGAGACTGACAGGACAGATTAAACAGTTCTGGCTGGAATCGGGATGCGTCTATGGTTATCGCAAAATCCATCTGGATCTGCGGGACAGCGGGCAACAGTGCGGAGTGAACAGAGTCTGGCGACTGATGAAACGTGTCGGGATAAAGGCTCAGGTCGGATACCGGAGCCCGCGGGCACGTAAAGGCGAGGCCAGTATCGTGTCGCCCAACAGGCTCCAGCGACAGTTCAATCCGGATGCTCCTGATGAGCGTTGGGTAACAGACATAACCTACATCAGGACCCACGAAGGCTGGCTGTATCTTGCTGTGGTTGTTGATCTGTTCTCACGCAAAATTATCGGCTGGTCCATGCAATCCCGGATGACAAAGGACATTGTCCTGAACGCACTGCTGATGGCTGTATGGCGGCGTAATCCCCAAAAACAGGTGCTGGTTCATTCGGATCAGGGCAGTCAGTACACAAGCCATGAGTGGCAGTCTTTCCTGAAATCACACGGCCTGGAGGGCAGCATGAGCCGTCGCGGTAACTGCCATGATAATGCGGTTGCAGAAAGCTTTTTCCAGTTGTTGAAACGCGAACGGATAAAGAAAAAGATCTACGGAACGCGGGAAGAAGCCCGCAGTGATATTTTTGATTACATCGAAATGTTTTATAACAGTAAGCGTCGGCATGGTTCTAGCGATCAGATGTCACCGACAGAATATGAAAACCAGTATTATCAACGGCTCGGAAGTGTCTAGATTATCTGTGGCGATTCACACTGCTAAATGTTGTTTTTCCGCTTGCAACAGCAGCAGCAAATACGGGGAGCAAGGTGACGGAATATCGGTAACTAGTATCAGGTGAAATATCTATAACCGGATTTTGTTGCGATATATACCAACGAAAAAGGCCCGGACCACCAAATTCTGGCCAGCGAGATTCACCATGTTCGCGTAGAAGTTCCTGATACCACCCTTGGATAATACCTTTCATCACCAACTCCGGAAAAACCGGTGGTAATTTCCCTTGACTCAACCATAATTTTACCTCATTGGCATAAGTCGGGAACACTGTGCCCAGCTGCTGATACATTCTGTCCAGCAACCTTATCTGCATTTCCTCAGGCGCACCTTTATGAGTCAAAAAAGTACGAAAACGTTTGGCGGCACATTTCACTTCTGTAATAGGTAAAAACTCCCAGAAAACAGGAAACTCGCTTTCAATACGGCTGAGATAATCAATGGACATTTCAAATTTGAACAGCGACATCGCCAACGCTTGCGGATGCTGAACAAGTGCCCGCCATACTTCAAAGGTAGCCAAAGGTAAATATCCAAACTGATCGTATAAATTGCGTAAAAACTGCCAGCCCGAGTGTGCAGGGTCGCTCGCCATTTGTTCCAGAACTAACGTAATTGTATTTACATCCGACCGGGGATTAAAAAGCTGCGTTGCTTTTTGCAAGGACTGTATTGTTGTCGTGTCGCTTTGAATTACTGATTCGCCAGCAATGTAGCATGGCCGAAATGAAGCTTCTTCACCTTGTTTTGGCAACACCAGCCATGGGCCATTATTTTGTATTGTCGAACTTAATTCGAATTCCCCAACCGGTACGCCTTCGCTCATTCTTGACATCAGCGGTATGGGTTTTCTCTCCGGTTCGCTGAGTAACATAATTACGGGCGAAGGGATCTGTCCTGTAAGATTGCTTACTGAGTTTGCGAAAAGAACCTGCCTTTCCCGATCATAATCCAGACTATATTTGTAACGTCGAATCTGCCAGGTAAAAGAACTACCACCTCCTTCTATACGCATATCAACTATTTGATCAATTCCCTCTTCCAGTGAGAGTAAATTATCAATATGTTCCCTTAAGCTGTATAACGTAAGCTCTACCGGACTTTCTCCCGCACTATAGTGCCACTCATACCAAGCCTGCATTCCACTACGGGAATGTAGACGTAGTTCAAGCTGGTATCGCGTAGGCTCTCCATTTTTTCCGAAAAGGTATGCTCTGGCTCCCAGAAGATCGCTAATCGTTAAATTTTTAGGAAGAGGCTTCTCGTCTTTATCGAACGCAAGACAACCTCGTGCAGGAAATGGTAAGCAAATAACAATTGGGTCCGCAGTGAGGTTTGGCGTTACTTGTAATGAAATCGATGCAGGAGGAATCCCCTCCGCCTTCATCATTATTTCTGTACTACCAGGCAGCCGCTCCCGTCCAACTTCAAGTGTTTTTTCCTTCAAACGATACAAACAAGGATGCTGAGTAGTAATAATGACCGAACCTTCGTTTGCCTGTTCTCCATTTTTTATTTCCAGGCTAAAATCATTGGGGAGAATACCTATTTTCTTACGCAGTAAAGTTTCATTACTTTCGTTACGCACAGAAATAAACTGTGCTCCCATTCTCTCTTGCACATCGCAATCATCTATAAACGTACCGTTGAAAAAGCGTTTATAATGATGCTTTGAGAGATTCTCAGGATTCTTGGTAATCCCGGGAATTCCAAGGAAGGCTTCATCCGGGTAGCTTGTCCAATTCAACCGCTTTCCCTGGAAAGAGAACCCAGCCTGAATAATCTGATCTCTTCCTGTCTTTATCCGGTACGTTTCGTCGCCTTCAATAATGATATCCTGCCGACCTTTGATAGTCAGAGCACGGCAGCCCAAAGCCGAAAAGCCAGAGTCACAATCCTCATGTTCCGAAGCCAGACAACCATCCTTTGGTAGTACGATAAGCACATGGCTGCCACGCACGCTGCAAGAGGCTTGTCCCTGTAACAGCCATTCACTTTTATCAGAAACAAAAACCAATGGAACATCGCCAACGGCAACTTCACTACCTTCTAAAAGATTGGAGCCGACAAACATTCCCCCAGCTCTCGCCACAATAAACAAACTTACTGCGGGATTTCTTCGGCAAAATTTAATCTCGCGCTTACGAACTCTTATTTTTGCCTGGGAGTTACTTAACGTTGCATAAGCAGGGCCCAGACTTGCGATTTCGTTACCATCTTCATAGATAGCAAGCTCGAAGCGCGTTGTTGAAGGCTCACTATCAATTGAAAAGCTCAGCTCCTCAGGTAGAGAAATGAGAGCCTGGACAGCTTCAGGATTATTTTCTGACCATAAAAACTGACAGAGAGTGGTTTTATTCTTTTGAAGGCGGGGTTTTGATTCAGTAGAAGCTGTTCGTAAAAGTCCATTAAGGAAACTGGTACCCGTATCATCCTCAAGGGGAACAGGGAAACTGTCCCGCCACTTTGGATGAACACGCTCAAGTTCTTTTACGGGTTCGGTATGATTACTCAAATCATAAATTTGAACAAGAGATACTAACTGTTCAGCCATTCGACTAATAAGCTCAACTGAAGTATCTTCTTTGAAAACGACTGGCAGGGATGATTTTTCTACCGCTGCATGAACCAACGCGTACGTGGAAATGTCAGAAGATTTAGCCTGATCGTATTGGTTTAAAATGAGAGAAAACATTGACTGAAAACGGCTATCAGATTCCTTTAGCAACCTGAAAGGTAAACCACCTTCACTGAATAAGGACCCTAAAAAATTCCGCCTTTCAGTATCATAGAACCGCACTGGACGTCCCCAGTACCCATCCAGGCCTTTAGGGATTATATTCCCCATTTCAGAAGAAGGTAGCGATATACTAAGAGTTTTATAAATAGGTTCCCACGACCATCCACAATCTCGCTCGTAATCCCTTCTGTACCACTCAGAGCAGAACAAAGTGAAGCAGGCTGCGTACCCTTTATCACTTTTGTAACCATCGGGTAGCCCTATAGCTCGCAACATCCGTTTCAATTCATCATATTCATCACACGTTGCGTGATATTCATATAACGGACGATGATCTGGTTGCTTCAATCCTCTACGAGCGAGGAATTTAGCTAGCCACGGGGTACATTTTAGGATCGACGTGTATTCTGACTGACTCAAAGCAAGCTCCTTGCAAATTGACTGCGTAAACAGACTGATCCGACAGGAATAATTCATAAAAATAGTTAGCAAAACAGATAATAATATTACTCATCAAAAGAATAATCATCTGTTGCCATTTTAAAACGCGAAGTTAGTCACAATAATAATTGACCTGTAAATTTAATACACTTCAGAATCAATAAATTAAACATACTTAATTAGTGTAATTTATTCAACAAGATGGAGCACCTATGATTGGTGCTTTGTCAGAGCGATATATAAGCTGAGTATATGATTCGGAAAAAATGACACAAAAAAAGCCACCCGTAGGTAGCTTAATCTTGCATTCTTGGTGCGAAGGCCGGACTCGCACATCACTACTATCCTCATGATCTTAAGACATTAAAAATTACCACAATGGGTATGATACCATCATTGATACCATCACGCGCACCTGTTTACTATAATCCACCAGGTTCAAACCAAGTATCAAGGTCAATTTTCATCAAGTATGCACTTTTTGAAACGATCTTAGTAAAATCGCAATGGGTTAGTGCCCCCTGCCATAAAGATAGGAGCTTCATTTTCACATATAATTCTACCTGCCATGATTATAGCCTAACATTGAAGCCCTCTTACACTTAAAATCGTTTACACTGCACACAACAAATATTATTCTATCTAAATATTCAAACATATTTACTAAGATAAAGGATATACATGAAATTAACTGACAGAATATTCGTAAAGTTCTTTTATAAAAAAATAAAAATAATAATTCAGCGTTCGTACAAGAAAGGATATTCTCAGGGGAAAGATAAGGGTTATCGTAAAGGTCATGATGATGGTGTGTTAAAATATCACATTCGTCGCGAAATCGATACGTTCTCGATGTCCGCTATTGACAACTCGATTTATGGACCAGAAAATATTGGCGTTACGAGAGAATTAGAGCAACTCATGATTGAAAAAGTAAGAGTTGCAACTAAAGCTGGAATTATAAGTTCACCTTCCCCCTCTCAGTGGGAAATGATTTTTTCAGATCATCCAGCGACTTGCGTTGTTGCTGGTGCTGGCTCAGGTAAATCAACAACACTAATTCTTCGCGTAGTGTTTATGCATTTTTATTTAAAGATTCCATTAAATAAAATTACAGTAATATCATTTACAAAAAAATCATGTGAGGAGTTAAGTGAAAAGTTAAATAAAGTATTTACTTTTTGGGATGAAGGGTATGATAAAGAATCTGTTAATTCACTCGTCAGCACATTCCACTCTCTTATATATAGGTTTTCATTGAACTCAATGCCAGGAATAAGTGTTTTCGATTTTTTAGGCGAACATAAAAATGAGAATGAGTCTGCCTTGGAAATATCGTTAGGCAAAAAAAACAATGAGCAAATAGACATTTTGAAAAGCGTTTACACCGAGTTATATAATAATAACAAGGAATTCAAAATTTGTATTGATAAGCTTGTTGATTTTTCAATAACATCATCCTCTTCATCCGATGAAAAAGAGCAAAGAAGTTGGTTAATTAATTATGCAGCAGAGAGAGACCTTGCTCTAACAAAAAAAATTAATGATCTATGGTCTAAAGATGGGAAATGGCCTATAGAGGGAATTGTGCCTGGTCCCGTAAAGTGCTTTCATGTTAATGGAAATATTTTTTATGCTAATGGGTATGTTGAACATAATGAAATGCCGGTTTTTTTATCAGGTAATATTGGGAGTAAGAAATTATTTGATGGGAATGACTCTTTTGATCCTCATGAAACCGATCCCAAGAAAAAAGTACTTTTAAGTACTGCAATATCTATAAAAAACAAAATAGTTGCTGGATACAATAATAGAATTTCTATATTTATAAATAGCAATGACAAACTAAACTCAGTAAATAACTTTCTGAGAACATTTAAAACTGGCGAATCCCCTAGCAATTTTTCAATCAAGTTGCATGGTGAGTTAAACTCAACAAATATACTTGAACTTTTATATGACCAAGGCTCTTTTATTGAAAGTCTTGGCAAAGAAGTTGTTACGACAATATCTAATATTACGCTTTTTCGAGAAAAGGGTATTGAGTATTATTTCGCCAAGGCTTTGGCTTTATTCTGGCCATTATTTGAAGAGACTATCCATAAAAATAACATAATGACTTTCAATCGAATGTTCATAATGTTTTCAGATGAGTTAGTGTTGCAGCAAAGACGTGATTTATTCAAAAATAAATATGTTAGATTTGAAAATCTATTAGTAGATGAATTCCAGGACATTTCACCTCAAATAGCTAATTGGTTAAGGGCAATACATAAAGAAAATGCAATTTTAAGTCGAAGGCCTACGATAATGGCTATTGGTGATGATTGGCAATCAATATATTCATGGAGAGGCAGTTCTCCTGATATTTTCATGAATTTTTCAGATTTTTTCCCTGTGCATAAATCATTGGGAAAACATAAGACAGTTTTTATGATGGAAAACTATCGTTCGGATGCTGCGATTCTTAATGATGCTGAAAAAATGATGGCTTTAGTTAAAGGGAAAATCATAAAAGAATCTATATCATGCCGAAAACCTGATGGTGATGAGCATGGTGTCTATTGTTATGGGTATGATGATAAAAAAGATGATAATTCATGGAAAAATAAAGCAATTCAGCTAATTTATGAACAATTAAATATGGTAAAAAATCAAAAACATAAAGATAAAACTCATATTATAGTTTTGAGCCGAACTAATAATACACTTAAAGAAATAAGAGATTTTTATATAGAAAGATATGGCAGTATTAAAGGAATAAATTTTTTAACGATCCATAAAGCTAAAGGTTTGCAGGGGGAAGTATGTGTGATCTTTGATGATAGCAAAGCTCATATAGGACACATTTTAAGAAATGAAGTTTATAAACAGATTCCCTACTTCAAATATAGTTATGATCAAGCTATGATCGATGAGTCATATCGTTTGGCATATGTAGCTATAACACGAGGGATAAAAAGAGTATTCTGGTTTGCACCAAAAGGAAGTGATGGGGCATTCTCTCATTTTCGGTAAGGAATGAGAGGGTTTCTAGCCCTCTCTATTTCTATTGATAGATTCAGCATTTAGATTCGTATCGTTCAATTTTACTATATTCTATAAATATTAACAGGATGTTGAACAATATCCTGTTTATCATTACATGTAGTTGAAGAGACCTGATTGGCAATGCTGATATTAGGAATAAATGACATCGATGTTTGTAACAATAAGAGTAAAACAAACGCAAGAAATGTTCTAAGGAGAAGTTCATGCGTCATTTTAATACATGTTACCTTACGATTTACTCCATCTCTATTTTTTCGAACAGCACAAAGATTTTCAACAATTAAATTTTTTTTGTATGCATCTCCGGCCCCCCCCCAAATTCTAACTAAATCTATCGTGTCGATTCTATTGGAAGCTGAAACTTTTAAGGTATTAAAAGCCCATAATGCAGCTCTAAGCAAATTAGAAAGTGCATACACAAAAATTGCAAATGACAAAAAATCCACAAAGGCATTATTTCCACCACTACTAATAATACCGGGAACTAACGAGACTAATACAGGAGCAAGAGCAGTAATAGCTGTTAAATATATTGCAGCTTTACTCTCAGCTCCTACTCTTCTTTGATTTTCTAATTCATTGAGTTTTTTTGCCTCATCAAGGGCTAGTTCACTTTCATTTGTCCAGTCAGTATTTTTAATAATTAAGATATCATTATCCAGCTTTTCTTGATCTTGTCTTATTTCTTCACTATTCAGTTCAACTAAAACTGGCCAAAAGAATTCTCTGATATCTTCAAAACTCATATCTACCGATCCTCATAAGTTCATCGACTATAGAACTAGCAATAGGAAGACCTGTCTGGTTTTCTATCCACGCCCATTGACCGTTAGGATTAATTTCTAAAAACCAAAAAACATCATCTTCGTCGCAAATAAAATCTATTGCCCCAAATCGAAGATTAAGTGATTCGACTAGATCTATACACTTAGAACTCAATGATGTAGGTAGCTCTAAAGGTTTATGTTTTAAGTCAATTCGAGACCCCTTGCGCCAGTCTACCTCTGTTTCTTTATGGCTTTGGGAGTAAATTGCAACAGAAAAAACTCTTTTCCCAACTACTGTTACTCTAACATCAAACTTTTTTATTATCTCATGCTGAACTATAATAGGTACCAAAGAAAGTGAACTCGAATCGGTCTCATCTAGTTGACCTAATCTGTTGGTAAAAATGATACTTTCAGCATCATTATTTATAAATAGAGCTTGTCGTAAAGGCTTAGCGATCATTTGAAAGCTATTGCTACAACTTTTTATTTCTTCAAATGAATTAGTGATGGTTGACTCTGGAATATTAAAACCCAAACGTTTGGCAACGACCAGTTGCTTTGGTTTATCTTCAGCTAAAATTATATTAGTAGGCGAGCAAAACCAAAAAGAATCAAGTCGCGAATAAAGACTCTTAAGGAAACTATTCCATTCTCCCTGAATGTAATCAGCAATACCAGGATCAGTTATTGAGGCAGGAACTTCGGGATTCCCAGGTCTACGAAAGTAGGCGGCTTTAACATCGATACCTTTTATTGTATTTCCATTAATAGATATACTCCAATCCATAAATGATGAATCTGACATAGAACAGTATGATCTTGGCAAGTCTTCTGTATTAAGACGGAAGTACTTGATGCCTCGTTTTTTTAACTCAACCACGATATAATCCATAGTTATATCGCGCTTATTAGTCACCAACAATATCATTAAATTAAACCTTCCCTTTGGTGATCATAAGTATGCATAGAGAAATCCTCATCTCTTTCTACTGAAACAAACGTTTTAATAGATAACTCCAGAATATTTCCTGCACACCAGTTATCATCGTCTCGTTCTTGGATTGTATCTGTTTTGGTCATTAACTCTAATAGATGGTTCATACTTAAATCGGAATCATCCCTTTCTAGTTGAGCCTCTGTTTTCGTGGTTAATTCAAGCATAGAAACTGATGAATCATCATCGCTTTCTTGCCTTACTTTAGTTTTAGTTACTGTCTGTGTAAGAGTATATTTAGAGATTATTGGGATTTCTTTACTGTCCTCTTCAACTACCCAAAGATCTTGCTCATACGAGTACCAACCGGGAATGTTTTCCCCCTCTGTTCTCTCGGTAGCGAATCGAGCCAAAAACGGTAAAGCCAAATTATTACTTTTCATTTTATGCTCCATAGAGATTTAACGAGCCAAAATATTTAAAGAATTCAAAAGTTGAGTGTCGAGTGTTTCAGTTGCAGGAATAGGTAATCCGTTCGCAATACGGTAATTTTTCACAGACTGCCTCGTAGATGGTCCCATTATGCCGTCAATATTCCCATTGTAAAATCCCTTGTCCAGCAATGCGAACTGAACACGCATGATTAAGCGCTTACGCTTCTCTGTAGCAGAAGTAAGCCCATTACTTGCACGGTTAGCTTCTGTAGTTCCAACTGAATTCGTAGTAGTAGAGTTAATATTGTCGTTAGAACGAAGCGAACGCACAGAGGAAGAGGACGATGAGGAACTTGTTCCTGAACTTGAAGACCCAGATGAACTTGGTGAGCTGTATGTTTTTGGATAATAGGGAGTGCTGCCACCATAGTACCCGCCACCTGATGATGAACGGTGAGAACTATGGCTCCGATGGGAGCTATGACTGCGATGCCCTGCAATGTAGAATGGAACTTCGGTGTTAAGTGGGGCTATCACTAAATCATGTTCATTAAGAGTCATACCAGGCAAATCACTTGCTCCGGTAGATGAATCACTTGCCCATACAGAATTATTGAGTGCCAAAAACCCCGGAAGTAGAGCAGCAAAATTAAATTTTTTCATAAAATTGGTCTCGGTGGTTGATGAAAACGGCCCGTTGAAGAACTGAAATAACCAGCACAGGAAGACTTCTGAGTGCATTCATCACATTCTTTAGGATAGTAATTTTTCCAATCAGAGATCGACTGAGCAGCAAGCTCCCAGGCTCTTTCAGGAAGATGACACAAAGGATAATTAAAAATTGTTAGAGGTATACCTGACCTGTGTGCAGCGTCTATAGCGGAGGTTATTTTCTCACTATAGCTGCTGTGTTCAATGAAGATTGTTGACCAGTTTTTTCGCGCCCAACCGATAGATTCCAACCCCATAAGGGAAATCTGATTGATGTTGGAGAAAACACGGCCAACGAACTCTACGATGTCATCCAATTCCGTATAGTTAGCCAGTGTCGGAATAACTCTAAGTTCGATATTAATCCCTGAGTTCCCTGCATTGATTAACCCCTTAACCGTTTCATTAAATGCGCCATCACTTCCTACCAAATGATCATGCACAAGTGGTCTTGATGAGTAGAGCGGTATACCAAAGGTGATTTTTATCTTTTTACTTCGCTTTGCCATTTCATGAGTAAAGTTGGTATCAGCAAATTTGCGTCCATTTGTTAAAACATGCAAAGCAGTATCTGGTGAATTCTCGATGATAAAATCAATGAAGTTAAGGAAATCATCTCCATACAGCAAAGGTTCACCACCGCTGACCCCAACTACTCCATTCAACCCAAATGAAGCGATAGCAAGAGCTGATTGGGTAAGTAGCCAGTCATCATTTGATTTCTTTGGTGGCTGCGAACAAAAGAGACACAAGTTATTGCAGCGTTCCGTTACTAAGACAGTATTATGATTGGCTCTGCGGGACAGAATAACGCGGATCATATTGCCATTGTTAATTACCCCAATATCTCCATCTTCAATTGACTCAAATAATTCAGTGCTAATAACAGAGTAATCAAAGCATGGTAGAATGGCATCATTATTGCTTTCAGCAACTACCAGCAAATTGGGCAAAAAGAATAAAGGGTTCACTGGTTTTTGTTTGCATAACCGATAGAACCCTGTGGGCACATTCTTTTTTGAAGCAAAATGAAAGATATCGTTCCTGATAACCTCAGACATATGCCCATCCTTTTAGCATCTCAGCCTTCGGACCACCTTCTGAGATGCAGTTCATCAGATACCTGAACATCCCCTTGTGATACTGACAAAACGTTGAACGACTCCTATCACCGACAGGCTCACCCTGTACACTTATGTTCTGGCATGGATCTGCACCGCAAAATGGTTGATATGCACATGTATCACAACCCGGCAGAGCACAATTGAACGATGAACTCAACACTGCGTTATAATAAGGACTCTTAGAAAATGATAGCGTTTTAACCTCACCCGCACTGAACTCCGTTTCAGGGTTCACCTTCTGCAACATACGGCTCTCATCGCTACCATATACTCGACCGTCATAATTGAAAAGAATACTGTTAAGCACGACCCCGCTTGGCGACTTTAAATCCGCATAACCACTAAAGCCGGGATTGAAGATCCTTTTCAGATGAATGGAGGCCGAATGTTCCACAACCCTTATCCCTTCATTATTCATCTTGAGAATTTCATCTATCAACGAGGCATAGAAACTGAAGTATTCCTCCATAGAAAATGTGAACGATGCTTTTTGTGCAAACCCATAGGGACTGACAGGTCGGATAAACATGTCCTTGATGCCAAGAGACAAGTGAGCCTTGACAATCGATTCAGGATGCCTAATGAGATCTTTAGTAACTGTAGTAACCGTTGCAACGCGACCAGCGCCTAAAGACCGTTTGATAGCCTCTACCCCTGACACTGTTCTACTGTACGCAAGCCCATGACCAAGAATTCGATTACTGTTGTGAACAACTTCCTCACCATCAAGCGAAACAGAGAACGTTATGTTCCTATCTCTCGACCATTCAAGCATATCCTCATTCAATACAGACAGGCTTGATGCTACCACCATCTCAAAATCGGTGCTTCCCAGCGTTTCAGCACATTGCTCATAGATAGACTGAATTAAATCGAACCGCAAGAGTGGCTCTCCACCCTGTATCTCTATCTTGTAAGGTGGAGTTGATAGTTTTTTGATAGTAGAAATGATATCAGGGATGAGAGCGGGATCTAAATCATAACCAGAGGCGTTCACTGAAGCTCGACTGACCTGACAATACTTGCAGGTATGGTCGCAACGTAATGTGGGCACAATCATGAAAATTGGCCTGATAGCCAGTTCATTCATCAATCGTTTTGCAAAAGCAGAACTTAAAGCATAGGGAGCAATAGCTGATGAGCTTTCGTTGGTTATGAACAGCTTGCTTTCAAGTGCGTTTGATTGTTCCGCACTGATTTGCTCATCAGAAAGATCAAGCAGCTCTTGCTCATCAATGAAGTGATGAAAACCAGCGAGGTTGCTTATAAACACCTGTCCATTAGGCAATCTGTCAAAATTGAATGGCATCAATTCCATCACGAAAGCCTTTCATCGACACTGCGAAGCACTTTATGGACAATAGAATCTCTCAACGCCCCCGTTTTATGCTGTAGTTTTTCTCGCAAAGCATAATCATTCAGCAGCCTCTCGAATTCATAGAGGCATTCGGGACCATCGTTTTCAAAAGAGATTGTCCAGGAGGATATATCTTCACAAAGTTTCCACTGAGTAAGCGAAGTCATCCAGTACAGGCTATTGCGTATAACCCATTCAGAATACTCATCTTTTTTTAACGTCCTTTCGCACATTGCCATTGCCTCACAAAACTAATAATCACAATCAGCAACCGCTTTAAAGCGGATTTTTCCTATAGAAATGAGGATACACCATTTAATAAATATGTTACAAGATGTTAGCATCTGAATGGCGATTCCGAAAAATGATGCTGCTTATCCTATGATAATCAATAATGCTTTCTGATTCTCATATGCAGCTTGCACCGGCAAACAGCTAAGAAGCTAACATGACGTTAAAACGCACGGGTTTCAAAGAGTTGTTAGTGGCTCATAGTATGAGATGTATGCCTTCAGCAATCACAATGCGAAAGGCTTCTATACTGACTTATTCGAAGAAGCGTTGGCCAGTATCCTTGACATCATTGATGTCAAGGAAGCCTACACCCACTTTCAATACCTTGAGCAACCTAGAAAGATGAGAGCTGGTGGGGGTGAGGATGAAAATTTAACTTCTTATGTGAAGATAAGTATGGGTGCAATTTTTATGAACGCAAACAGAAATCAGAAACTACAAGCGAATGATACATCAGCACTTTCCATTGTCAATTAACTAATTGATATATAAGGTTAAAATTTATTAGACCTATGAACTATATCCTATCGACTATTAGGATGCTTACATGGTCTGCGGCAGACTAGGTTAAACTGGGCGATTATGCTATAAATTCATTTACGACTAATTGAAATAGTGTCAGGAAAGGAAATATTATGAAGGATATTACGCAAGTGAAAAATATCAACCCTAAAAATCCAGAAAATAATAACACCCCCTCTCAAAAGGTAAAAACCGAAGAAATAAAACCGAACGTTATTTTAGGAATGTCGGTTAAAAGGTTCTTGATTAGCTCTGTAATTACTTTTTTTATAATATTTTTAGTGATATTATGTTCAACAGTATATCTTGTTAAAATAACAATCTCACAAACCCTCTCACCGACATTCTTATTTTTCCCACCAATAGTTATATCAATAGTACTTTCCATGATTTATTACTGGCTTCCAGAAATGAGAGCCGTTATAAATAAGGTATGCGACATTGGCTTGACGGCATCAGTAGCAATTGTATCAATTGTGGCAATATCTAAACCTCTTGGAGGTAGTTATTTTGACTCCATAGTACTAAATAATAATATTACTTCAATTATAATTCTCAGCTATATAGGTGTTTGTTCCCTTACCAAAACAATTGTTACTATATATCCAAACTCGAAAAGAGACCCTAAGCACAATTAGACCAATGATTAATCATCAAAATTATTAATTAATTTTCTTGCCGATATGTAGATCCATTTATAAAGTATCGGCAAGAACATAATCAATGAAAAAGAAATAGTTCCAAATAAAGCTTTCATTGGCAAGTTAGCCGTATCAGAAAAGTTTATTATCAAGCCATATAGACACGCCACGGAATATAACACAACAGTGATTATTATATATTTAAAATTAATCATAATAGTCCAAACATCTTTTATTACATTCATAACACTACCTCTTCAATAATTATTTCACCTCATGATTAATAGCATCTAATAAATAAGTTTTCAAATTTATTTTCATGACATCACATTAACATCCAAACAGCTATAGAATTTCAATATTGGATAGTAGATTAAATGAAATATATACTTACGCGATTGAATATATGACAATAAACAATGGGATTATATCGTTCTTTATAGAATATATCCAAGAAACTTCAAGATTAACATTTCTTGGATATATATGGGATTCAATTTCAAACAAAACTTATATTTTTTATTTGGGAATATTATTTTGTAGTATTTGTAAATACCATCATAATTACTGTATAAATATACTACAAGGAACCTCTTTCTCAATCACTCTTCCGTTAGAGATCACAGAAACATACATAAGATGAAGTCCCTTGTATGAAGTTCTTTCTTTGTGAATAGCATGAAATACCCCATCTTCTTTCTCGTGAGCTTTTTTTATTATTTCAGTTTCATGATTGTCATAGTCGTGCTTTTTACTGGCTTCAATTCCATTATTTACAACACGAAACTTGAATTTAAGCGAATCATAGTTCTCTCCATAACCCTCAGAAAAAATAGCATGAAACTTAACCCATTTATTTTTTGGAATTACAGAGCCGCAACTTTTATAAGTTTTTTTATTTGAAAAACCAAACTCGTCGCTACTATATGTGATTTCAATTTTTATACGAGAGGATATAATACCATGAGGAAGAAGTGAAAAGTATTTTTCCTGATTAAGTAAATATTGACGATATCGCAATCTTTCTTTATTTTTAGATGTGTAATCAATAACATATCTATCTGGTTCGTTATTTTTTATTTTGTAATCCAGATAATCCTTAATAGTAAGCCCTAATTTATTAACTAAACTTTCCCCAAGCATTATAGAATTTTTGGGTGCCTTGTGCTGTAATTTAGATGCTATATCTACATAGAATGATGTAGCAGTTACTTCATTAATGCCAGGGATACCATAGTTCCCCCACAACACATAATCACTTTCACCGATATCTATGCCAATTCTAATACCAATATTCTCATCAGCGACTTCTTTAATTTGTGGAACAACGATTTCATTCATTACCTCAATAAAGTATGCTGCGCAGTTAATAGCATCAATAGCACTATTTTCTAATGTATTAAGGTTTTCATTTTCATTGCTTCGGAAGAAAGCCATAACAGCATCTCCCATAATTCTATGCACATGTCCATCAAATGCATTGATAGTCTCGATAAAACCGCTAATGATATTGTTTTTAAAAAGAAAAACATCAGATGGACTATATGAAAGACCAAGTTTAGTCGAGCCTATAATATCCATAAACATGGTAACCACATACCCAAATTGCGTTATATTATTTGTCTCCAAATTTTTAAAGTCAGGATGTGTTCCAATCGCAGGCTCTTCCTCTCGATCAGGCTTACCAAAAGCTTCTCTTAGCCCACGGACAGCTTCATAATCTCTTAGTGGCGTAATACCATTTCTTACGACGGCACTTTCCGAATTCACACTTTCATACAATGTTTTATTAAAACTTTCCAAAGAAATGTCATTTGCATCTTCCCACACTGGTTCTAAATTTTCCATCCCAGCAGAGTCGAAGGATTTTTTTGTGAAAAAATTATAACTATCACTCTTATTTCTTTTAGCTATACTTTCCATGTCAGAGTTTAAATTTTTATATAAATTCTTAATACTCATTTTGTTTTTCTTCCTATAAGCAGCAAGTAATAAATGACACATACCATGAATACAATAATCAACAAAAGGAAAATAATGATAAGGCTTAAGACTATCACACTATTCTCTTCATTCTTGAATAACCCAAAAGATAATTCTACCCAAGGGATTGATATCGATATAAAAAAGGAAATGAGGGATAATTTCAAATATAGAATTGATCTTTTTTGCCCATTGTATTTTTTTATTAACCCATTGGACAAAGTGTAATTCAGAATTGCTAGTTGTTGCCCTAAATCTAAATATTTTGTCTCAGATAACTTATTGAAATAATCAATCCCATCTTTGTAGTAATGAACAATATCCACAAACGAGAAATTGTTCTCCTTTTCGCTTGCCTTAATAAATGGTGCTATTGAACCTAATGACTTGATAATAGAAGCAACATTCAATAAAACTCCTACTACTAAAAATAACATAAAGAAAAACAACGATAAATAACTTAATTCATAAAGTTTTTCAGGAAGCACCTTTGACAGATTAACTCCAACGATCGTCAATATGGCTGATGCCAATGTTAGCAATATGGTAGATTTAGTATTTGCATAGTTCAAATAGCTATCAGTTCTAGTTAATGACTTAATAATCAAATCAATTTTGTCTTTGTCCATTATATTCAGTCGCTTTTGTAAAATTGCCGAAATCGATTGACGATTGACATGAAAATATATGAGATAATTTATATTAACTTATAGCTTAGCGGAAAATATGTCAATATATTTCCTCGTTAACCCTTATTAATATAACCAATTAAAATCATATGGTTACACAAGCAAACAAGACTCACAACTTAGAATTAATAACCAAATGGAATATAATCATATTTATATATAAAGAAATAATATATACCTATTGTTTTTGATTGTTAGTTATATTTTTTGAAGTTAAATAACTTTTCGGATACTAATTAAAAGCAAGGGCTAACTCATCGAAGCGCTACGCTGCTTCTTCGAGTTCCCCTTGTTTTTTTCGCCCTTCGGTTGAAAAAAATCAAAAGCAAAATCAAGACACTACATTGACATTATCCGAATCTATCATATAAATAAATTAAGCATAAGGAATATGCTTTTATTTAATTATATGAAAAGGAGTTCATATGGTCGAAAGTGATACTTTTAATAAGATCGTTGTAAGTAAGCATTCCCGTAATGGAAGCGTTAACGAAGCGAAGCTCTCATACAACCAGCTTCGTTCTCATTGCGTCAGTGTCAGATTAAATGATGAAGAGCTAACGCTTCTCAATGAGAAACGAGGTCGTCATCGTAAAGGCGAGTGGCTTCGCTTATCTTTACTTAATAAACTCCCAGCTGTCGTTCCAGCCATCAATTTTGAAGCCTGGAAAACCCTTGGTGAGATTTCGCAGAAGCTAAACAAGCTTGTGGCTCATCTTAATAGCAAGAGCTATGAAAGCCCTCTGACGCAAACTGAACTCTTCGCCGTAAAGCGCCAGGTCTCAGAGCTTCGCTTGCATTTAATTACCGCTGACCTGTGGAGAGCTTCCCATGAAGGGGATGCAGAAGATAAAGCGAGGTAAGAACTTCGCTGGCGTAGTGTTTTATGCATTGAGGCCAGCTTCGCATCATAAACCCCCCCCATCAGTGATTGGTGGCAATATGGATGGAAGCAATGCCGGAGAGTTGATTGCAGAATTCAATGCGACTAAAGCGCTTCGCCCGGATCTTGCTAAACCCGTCTGGCACAATTCGCTTCGCTTGCCGAAAAACGAAGCGCTGACAGATGCTCAGTGGTCAGAGATTGCTGATGATTACATGTCCCGAATGGGCTTCTCTGAAACGCACCTCAGATGCTATGTCCTCCATGATGATGCGGCCGGCCAGCACATCCATATCATCGCCAGTCGCATCGAACTCAGTTCGGGGAAGCTCTACTTAGGTAAAAATGAGAACCTTATCAGCACCCGTATCATCCAGGATCTTGAACAAGACTACCAGCTAACAAGAACCAAAGGACCGAAAGCTTCTCCAGCAGCGCCCTCACCTACACCGAAGCTCAAAAAATCCCGTAATGAGATGATGATAGAAAAGAGAACTGGTGAGCTATGCCCAAAAGGATTCATCCAAAACGCCCTTAACGAACTGCTTGATACCAGGCAATCGATTACCGACTTCGTGCAACAGCTTGTGGCACAAAATATCAGGCCAATCCCTAACATTGCCTCTACTGGACGCATGAACGGCTTCTCATTCGAATACAACGGGATTGCTTTCAAAGCATCTCAATTGGGAAAAGGGTATTCCTGGTCTGCCTTGCAAAGCAGAATCGACTACCAACAGGAACGTGATAATGCTTTCCTGTTTAAACTGAAATCATCTGTCAGAGAAACATCTGTTAGTGCAACTCATGATATGGTCATAACTATAGATGCTCCTGAAACCACGACAGAATACGTTAACCGCCCCATAGAAGCACTTATCCTCGATAAACGAGCTGCTGGTCAGGACGAATACTCTATCGCTTCTGTCGAAGCGCTTCTCCCAGAAGCTGTTGCAACTAACAAAGAAGCGATAGCAACCGAAACGTTAAAAGTAGCGCCCAAGCGAAGCTATAGGGCTTCAACGTTCAGATGGTTAGAGACCATCCCCTATCTCAATACCATTATTACCATCTTCAAAAACCTCAAAATCCCAACCCTTAAACGCCCTCAAAAACACAAAACCATCACTAGCGTGAGAATGGTAGAGATTACGCCTCTCCCCCAAAAAAATCTCATTGAATCAGCACCTCAATCCAGAAGAGCTTCGCTTTCGATGTAAGGCTGTCAAGCCTTTTTGATAGATACAGGTCAATAATTTGATCGTTTATACCGATCGATATTCTTTTGGTGATAGCCTGCATCTATCATTAATCTTTAATCGATCGGTACAAGTGATTTGCCTTTCCTGTAAACCCAGTCAAAATGTGATTTCACACCAAAGAATATAACAGACTGATTTAACTAGCCTATTTACGTATTCAACTAACATGCAGGTTTTGAAATGGCAGATACCATCTCATCTGTAGTCCCTGATTTCTTCATACATCGAATATGAATTTAACATCTAACACAAAGGAACTTGTATGAGCATCTCCACCACGAAACGCCGCAATGAAGAAGTCAATGTTGGTCTTTCTGATCGCCGGAAAGCAGAGATTACAGCCTCAAAGTTTGATCTGTTTGGTGAAACTTACACGTTTGTTAAGACTTTCTCTGGCACTGTCATTAATTCCAACCCAAGCAATAATCAGATCTGGGTAAATACCGACGCTGGGGATGAGAAGCAGATTTCCGACTATGGTATCCCCTTCAGAAGTTCACACACTATTTATAAATACGAGCTTCGCCAGTATAGTGAGGATGGTTCGTATAATGTGTATAAAGATGCACTTATCGTTAATAAGAACACGGGAGAACATGAAGTAAACTTAAATAGGAAAAAAGTTGTCATCCCCGCTTTTCTGACAATGCTGTTCCATAATGCTTCTACAGCATCGTATTACAGAGCAATGCCTATTTCGAAACTATTCTCTATTGTTTTCATTTTACTTTGTGCTGCTGCACTTATTTCATTTCTCACATTGCCTTGGGGCTTTAAAGATGGATATGTGTGGGATGAGCACAAGTATATGTGGCTCACATATTTCCTATCAAGGATCGGAAGCTTCGTTTGTATCAAATGGATTAAAAGAAGAAGCGCTAGATTTGATCATGAAATCAGAAATCTTATCGATTTAGTAAAAAAATAAAAAATATAAGCAACAAAGAGTTAGCCCGTAGATTCCTACTACGGGCTTTTAAAATAATTACAATCCATATTTTCTTTTCTTCTCTTTGATGGATAACGATCTTTTTAGGGTCGAAGCATCATATTTCCTTTTCTCATTAGCATAGACTTTCTCTGTTCGGCTACCATTACTGACTATAAAGTTAATCAATGAAGAACATACATTTTTCATACGCTCTTTGTTGATCAAATCATCATCCAGTTTATTTATATGACTATAATATGAAAGTAGCAGAAAGGTTAAAACAACCTCCCTGTTGGAGAAGGTCATTTTTTCGATACCACTTTGGTATTTGATATAAAATCCTGCACAAAAAAGATATGATTGTTCGATAATTCGTTGCTCTGAGAAACCAGATTCAGCGAGTTTATCAACGAATCGATCAAGCAGTAATAGATACCTTTCCATTAAGTTAATATTTGTTTTATCCATAATATGCATCCTTGCAATAGTGAAATTTTGTCGTCCTGACAAGAAAATAAATAACATAATATTTTACCATGTCAATAGCTAAAACCTATCAATTCTATTAAAGGTATTTTGCAGGTAATGGATTATTAAGTTCTTCAATCGTTATTTGTTTAAGGTGAGCATTATAAAGCCACACTTTGAACTGTTCTAAATAGCGTTCATTTAATGCCTTCAAAGCTTCATTTTCAGCTTCAAGTCTTCTAATTCGTTGAGAAGCCACTTTTAAATTAGCAGGTTTTACAGTGTGTATTGCACCAGATTTGATAGTGGCTTTTTTCACACTGAAGCTTTCTGCAATCCTTACATGACTACTTAAGGATTGTCTTGATGGTCTTTTCCCAATAATCCTTACTAACCTGTCGCACAAAGCGTCCCAAGTTAGTTTTTCATCTATAGACCATGTGTTAATAACATCTACAATCTTCTTCTCATGATAACCATTTATATGCTTAGCCATTTATTCTCCTTTTTTTATTCTCTTATGGAATTCATACCATCTATCAGCATTTATGTTCCCATCATTTTTATCATACAGTGTTCTTTTTAAAATTTTATCGTGAATGTTTGAAATCGTTTCGTTATCTAAACCAGAATTCTCAATCGGATAATGTTCACACGGCTTAAACGCATATGAGTGCTTGCAGTAGCCATGTTTTGATACAAGTACTGCACCACTACTAAGTGAATCAAACTCGTCAAGATCCACCACTGGAATATCCTTTTTTCTGTGCTCATTAACACACACTGATAACTTTTGTTCTCTTATTGCTTTAGACATTTGAAGATGCGATCTGTGGTCATAAGAAACATTTTGAGAAATAAGCTTACGTCCAGACCAGCGAGCAATACTAAATTCATCCATACCATTTATTTGAGCAAATGTGTTAAGAAGATGCCTCAGTTGATGTGTTCTCAGCAAATATGGGCTACCATCTTCATTTATATAACCATGTCTTTTAAAGATATTAAAATGTCCTTTTATATAATCAGAATCAACAATGTCAGTTTTAAAAAAACTCATTGTAGGTCTGAATAACTTATCTAACATTTTCTTTTTGTTTTGATTTAACTGTCCTTCAGTTAACAAGCAAAGCGCATTAGAATATTCAATTTTCTTCTCTCTATCATACCAAGGGAAATCTTGAGGTATATTCTCTTTAAGGGTTCCCATCGTTGAATTAGAGTGATTTTTCTGAATTTCAGCAGCCAATAACCTCGCTTGACTTGATAATTCTTTTAATCTGGTAATTGCCTTTTTAGCTACAGGTATCATTAGAGTTGGAATCCATTTTATATTACCTTCATACCCTTTTGCTGAAAAAAATCTCAAACCGTATCTTTGAATGCCCTTTCCATCACATTCTGTAATTTCACAATCCGCTGGCAAAGCTAAAATTTCTGATATCCTACTCGGTGCGCACATAAGTAAAGCAAGCACAGATGTAGTAAATATGTCTCTTAAAGATAATTGTTCATCCCTCTTTGAAAAAATCTCAGCAATCGCAATAACTGATTTGATATCAGGCAATCTAGAATGGCCTTCCAGTGTAGAATCATAACCAGTCCAAGACTGAGTAATCCTATACCTAATTGGGTTTACCCAAAATAAATAAGATAAATTAGTCATGTTATTATCACTTAGAAATGAACTCAATTTCTCAAGTTCTTTTCCAATAGAAAATGCGTGTGCTTTAGAATACTTTTCAGATGCTATTCTTATGCATTCATCAAAAACTGAATTGTTGCAATAGCTTACATTAGCTTCCATATTGATTTTCAGTAAAACGAATTCTACAATCTTCAACATTGATAATGTTGAGTGTTTCGTCTTAGCTTTATTGAATGAATGCACATGCAACATATATGCTTTAGCAAAATTAATAAAACTATCATCTAAGCGTTCCTTGCTGCTGAGGTTGTTTTTTAAGTTAAACTTAGTAAATCTATATAAACCTTTCCATTTATTGCTTTCCCAGGAAGTTGTTAAATTATTATTAGAAATGGTATCCTTACAAAACTCGATGAACTTAATAACATTATAGTGTGGGTTGTTTATATTACTTGGTTCAAAAATAAATATATTATTCATTATGTTCTCCAGGGGTTGAATTTTTTACAAGATAAACATTTAAATTCCTCTTTCGTATCTTCTAATAATAAAAATGAATCTAAAACATACTTGATAAAAAAGTTCTTGTTTTCTTCAATCTCTACGCCCATAAGTATATTAGATAAGGGGTTAAAAAATGCACTTAGTTTCTTATCGATATCATAAACACTGTCAGGATTATTTTTTATATAAATCATAGAAGAGTTTGCTGATTTATGATCTAACGCTTTAGCAATCACCTCAATTGAGGCTCCTTCATTAGCCAGTCGACTCCCTAATGTATATCTGAATCTTCTGGCATTAAGCTCTATATAGCTGTTAGTCCTTTCTGATCTAACATCGAATTTTGAAGGAAAGCGTTTTAATAGCTTTGACATGACTGAATTTTTCATATGGAAAAAATCTGTTGTTAAATCAGATAGAAACTCCTCAATTATTTTTATTTCCGTAATCTTGTCTAAATCCATGAAGATTGGCAATTCGCCTCTATAGTTATTAATCCCAACACTAAATTTATCTTCTACAAACACCTGATTTTCATCAATTAGCATTGATAAGCTGTCATACAAAAACTTTTCTATCATTACCATGTTAAATTCATTTCTGAATGATTTCCTTTGTTTTACTTTTGGTACATTTAAAAAATACCCTTTCTCATTTTTAATGAGATCCTTAGCTTTTAGAGAGATTAATTGTAATGGCCTTCTTCCTGTTATTGCCAACAGAAGAATATAACAATATAAGAAGCGTTGAATTTTCTTCTGAAGATAAAATTTGCTAACAGAGTTAAGGATATAATTTAGTTCCGTTTCAGTTAAAGGTCCTTTATTTGGATCTCGTCTTTTAACTGCCTCTCCTGTTTGGTTTGGAATTATTTTTATTTTCTCCAACATTCTAAGGGCAGTCGCTTCTACTCCAGGGTAATTGAGTTTTTTCCATTTAGTGATGAAGGACTTAACTATGTTTAGCTTGTAGTTTCTCGCTGAACCTAAATAAACATTCAATTGATATATGGCTTTGCCATCAATAGTATCGATAGTCATCGCACCAAACCACTTATAAAATAGATTGTTAATACTTTGAATATAAAAAGAACTATATTCAGACGCATAGTAAGCCAATGTTTTTAAGTAGCTAAGTTTCATTTTTGTAGGCATTCTATCTACAACTTTATGAGGGTATACGCAGTTTTCTTTATCCAGTTGCCATTTCTTATCTGACAGTTTGAAACTATACCTGTTCATCTTAGCAAAAAAGATTTGCTCACTTTCAATACATTTGTTTTCCATACTAAACTCCACTAATTATTTTACTTACTGATTTATAGACCTTTAGGACGACATCCTTCTCTTGTTGAGATATATATTTATAGTTGTATCTATCACACATTATTGACTCCTTTGACCAACCCATTAGATAATTCCTTAAATCTTTCCTTCTACTATATTCTAATTCAGCACCTTCTATTCCTTTAGAATACATATAATTCCAAGAGTGCCTTAACCTATGGCCTGAAAGATTATATAGCTCTGGACTTGCTCGTTTCAGTGTTGATATCACCTTCTCATAAGCTGAAATGCTTAAGGGTTCTCCTGCGTTTTTTCCGGTGCAATGAGCCACCAATAAGAAATTATGCTTTTTCCTTTTTGTCATTTTTTCTCTGCTATTGCTTATGTAATCAAAAATTTCACAGGCTAACTCATCAGATAACGGAATAACCCTTTCTCCAGTCTTTACTAATGGTTGATAAGATCTTCCATCTTCTTTTGAATCATGTCTTCTGACTACACTTAAAGTGTTGTCTCTGAGATCAAAATCATCTATTTTAAGATTGAGCAACTCTCCAGCCCTTAAACCTAAATTTAAGAGCAAGGTAAATATTAGTCTGTTCCTGACCTGTACTTCCTTATGGAAAGGGTTTTTAATCCCGCCAATTTCCAATAGACGGAAAAGCACTTTGATCTCTTCTTCATTTAACGATTTTTCAGATATTTCATTCATATTCAATGAACTGTTTCTTGGAATATGTGCTCTGATACTTTCAATAAATACGTCTACTTCATACTTTGCATGAATCCCCTTTGACGAATGAACTAATCCACATAACCACTTAAGGTAGCGTGAAAAAACGTGTATTCTATAACTAAAGGTTCTCTTCGCAATAAACCTATAATTTGTCGATTTTATATTTATGATTTTTTGTCTGTCGAATCTTTGTTTCGCATATCTTACCAGATCATCTATTTCTGCAACGCTGAGATATTTTTTAAGTTCAACTCTCTCAATTATATCAATTCCCCTACCATCCAAGAAATTACTGAAAATTAGTAAGTTAGTTGCAACTATTTCCATCGTTGAGGCTGTTGCGCCTCTATTTCTTATGTCTGTAGTAAGAAATAGATTTTGATAGTAAGTTGGTAGATTACTTTTTTTATCAAGGATCAGGCATCCTCGCTCTCCACTACTCATGATGAATTTCTTTACTTTATATCCCATTTTCACCTCAAACTTAACAAATTAATATCACTCTCACTTATTAAATATATTCCTATTCAAAATAATTCAAATTTTTTACAATGAATCTTGTTTAATTGGTATATATATTAATGGCTTGAAAAATTTTATTTGACGTCAAATAAACAGGTACGGCTAGTATGAAGTATCCATACCCGATATTAAGAAAACCATCTTCAAGCCTTATAGCAAAAGCTCTGCTAGAAAAAAGGTAAAGAATTACGTCAAATATATTCTTTTTCTCAGATGCAAACTTTACAAAGCCTCGTTGTTTCAAAACCAATACGTAAACTCACAACATCTGTAAATTTCTTTTTCTTAATGCATTATTAAAAGTTAAAAATCGATGAAGCAGCATTTTTGTTAAGCGACATGCTTTCTTGAATTTTCGATAATTAATTGAATCCATTCATCGATTTCGCTTTCGACAAAAGCGGTAGCACGAACACCGATCTTTACTGGCTGTGGAAACCTATTTTGGCTGATAAGACGATAGATCCACGCTTTACCAAATCCAGTTTTCTTCATGACTTCTGGTAAACGGATGAGACGAGCTTGATTTTCCATATGTATGTCCTCTGTTGTTTCTACAGGGATACAGTACAAATGAATTTCGAATGGATGAAGCGAGATTACGAACACCAGAGCCATCCCTGGTTCGAAACTATGAGCCTCTGGAGATTCATATCACTCAGAATCTGAGAGTTTCATAACATCCGAAACCCTCACATCAATAGGCTACAGGTAGAAAACAGTTCTTTCATTCACCTAAATTTTCACAAGATCGAAAACCTTTACTCACTAGATTTGAGCTTAGAGAAGATAACTATCTGTTCAATTGCGTATTAAGACAGCCTCTAATTATGTTTTTTCTTCAATAAGGAGTTAGATTGAAAAATCTATTTTTATAATAAAAACCTTCTAAATTCTATTGCATAATAGTTTTGACATGTTATTTTATTATAACAATAATTATTAAGGACCCAAAAATGATTGATATAAAAGGGAACATAGACCACGTTAGAGTGTATTATTATAGTAATGAACATCTTTTCAGAAGTGAATTAATCAAACTTGGTAGTTATGAATTCTATGATAAATACCTATGTAATCTAACGCCAAGAGAATATCTTGATTTCTTACAACTTCTATTTGATGATATAATTGAACGAACAACGATAATACCAGATGAAATAACCTCTTTAATTAGTTATATGCTCGGCAAAGAAATATTAACAAAACAGGAAGATAATTCATTTGCTATATCTGAAAATATATTCACAGAGAACTATCAAGATCTGACAAAAAAATCCATTACATTAAATAACATACACACTGCTAAAAGAGAAAAAAAAATAATCGAATCCAAAATTCATAACAAAAAAGCTCTAAACAAAACTAAAAAGAGGCTATAGAATAGCCTCTTTACTGTCAGATTTTTCCTGATATTACATCAATTATGTGCTGTATGTGGTGTCTAATCTGGTATTCTTTATTTTTCCCCAAACCGGGAAACGTTCTGCTTTTATAATGCTCGTTATATTTTTCTAATGCTTTATTAGAGCCGTACTCTGTGGCCCTTGTTCTAACTTCCTTTTCAATTTTATCTGTCATTTGTAAGAATTTTGACGCTACGTCGCCAATGTCTCTATCAGTGTCATTCGAAACAAAATGTTCTATCCATATATCACCGCTTGCAGGATGTTTATAAATTAAATGAGATGCAACGGCACCAGCCTTGCCACCACCAATCTCAAGTTTTTTCCCGACTATAGTGAAATCACCGATACCTAATACTGTTTTACCAATTTTTTTATGTTTATCCGTGAAAACTTCTTGACCAGAGTAATCTGCATTCTTATCTAATTTGACGAAGTTATCTTTCACTTCAATAAGTTTATTTTTAGGGATTTCATTAAATTGAAAATCGGTAACATTACCATCAATAGTAATATGAAATTCAATAAATTTTAATTTTGTTAACTTGGAAAATTCCACATCGTTAATACTTGGCTTGTTGTATATTAAAGCAACATTTGAACCTTCAAATGCTTTTAAGAAACCATTAAGGGTTTCAATTGCTACACTTGAGTCAACTATAAGGGTGGGGATAAGCGTTTTACATTTATCTAAATTATTTTTAATCGTTGCTACAAATTTTCTTCGAGCCTCTATATCTTTACTAAACTCATGTTGTTTTGGATTGATGACTAACATGACCCTCTTGTTTTTCTCTGAAAGTATCTCTAAACAACGTATAAGTTTATCGGTTTTGGTTAGCACAGGTTCAATTATCGGTATAAACAACTCAGCATTAGTACAACTTGCTGCCAATTCTCTTAGCGCTAACAGCTCAGAACCACGACCATATAGATATGGACTATACATATGACTCCCTCCAGAGAGAACAATGATCACATAAAGTTAAGCATCTCTACACTATCCCCAAAACCGTGAGGATCTTTTTACGTTGAACACTTGATAAAGCAGATGACATTCCCAACACACGAAGGCAACTAGGAAGGCAATTAACAAAGCTTACAATATCATCACTTGTCGTTCTGCCTCTCATTGCATTAATGTAAATATTGTGAGCTAAATCCTGAGGAATTTTTTTAAATATATCCTCGCAGAATGCATAAATAAGCCCGTTGGGTAAATTGATCTTCTCGCCAATGAATTTTTCTATTGCGGGAAGGTATTCACTTCTTTTCAGCATACGAAAAATATATAATATATCAACATTAGCTAAGTTTGACTCAGCATTTTTAACTATCTTAAGGCTACCTCTATTATTTAATGCAATAACACCAACTTTATCTGGAACAATCTCAGCATATTTTTCAGATAAATTTGGATGAGTAACCACATAAACTTTATCGAATGCTTTTAAATAATCTGGGGTTTGAGTTTGCAATCTACGCGGGGTGTCATATTCCGTTTTAATTTCATACGCTGTAGATGTTCCGTTAAAAATTGCAATATCAACAATAGACTTTCCGACATGAAGCTCACTTAATAATGATGAGGTCCGGGGGCTATGCCTCCCAAAAACTATTCGATTTGCTACTTCTGTTTTGTAAACATACTCATTTCTATAATTCCTGGATAACTCTTTATAACATTCACTAAAAAATGTATGTAATGGTTGCCCATCCTGCTTCATTTCATCAGAGAAAGACACAAAATCCAAGACATTAGACGGTTCTCTTCCCTTGGCTAAAGCCTCGAAAACTGGGCGGCTGAACACCCTTGAAAAAACTCTTATATTATCGATACTTAGTGCCATTGGATAATCCATCATAATATTCACTGTTATATAATAGCACAATCATACCGTGAAAAAAATTGTCATATCTCGCATAATCGTTACTGCATTTCAAATCATTAAAATAGTCTATTTCCAGTAAAATCTTTCTTAAAATATATTTATCAACCATTACAACATAATCAATCGGTGTCTGTAATTTTCATTACATCATAAACGCTCATCTCTTTAATATGTCTGTTTTTATTTATAAAAAAGTAGAATTGGCGTAAAAAATCATTTTCTACTACTTTCATAGCTAAAGGTCGGTCTGCATCTCTAATATGATACCCTTGTCTAATTACCTTATCGTCATCTTCATCTCTATAAATCAATCGTGATATTCTATCATCTGACAGATGCACTTTTTTTCTTTCTGACCAAGCAAGTAAATCAAGCATTGGTATTATTCTATAGCTCATTAACTTTTTTATTGTCCCATAACCAAATCTTACTGCATCAAGCGGTGCAGGTTTTACACCCTTAACTTTTCGCCATTGTGGTAATGATATTCGCAGTGCCTCTGCTATCTCATCATCACTTCCAGCCGCAAGATCGATTTCTAACATAATTGTAGTAGGAAACTGTTCAGGGATTTTTTCGGATATGTATTCGTTCTCAATAGTGGAATCAATCTTATATTGTTCTGAATTAGCTCTTATGAATAAAGCCTTTTTCATACAAGCAAAACTGATATTAGCTATTCGATCTACCGTGGTTATAAAAAAGTATGGCGGTTGATAAAGTTTATTTTCAGCATCCATATAATTCAAGTCTTTCTCTTTGATGAGAAAAGGATTACCTTCTAATATCTGCATATAATTTTTCAATACTGTTTTATGCATTCCTTCTTCTATTACTGGTTTGAAGAAATATGTCCTCGCCCATATTTCATGGTAAAGCATATTAATTGAAATGTTTTCAAACTCTCGATATCTATCCAAATCAAACCATGTTTTCACTGCTTTGGTGTCTTCTGATGTCCAACTATTCATTTTTACCCAAGATTTCATTAATGCCACTCCGTTGTAAAAAGTTTTACTTCGTAATAGCACATAAATCGAAAATAAAAAAATAGCGCCTCATTTTTTTATTGAGCACGCCATTTTATTAATTAAAATCAGTTAGTTATCAAAATCAAAAGGTGCAATTCTTCTCTCAGTTGTTTCATCAAGATAATCAGCCCACCACTGCAACATCAACCTACGCTCGTCCAAATGCTCAGCTTTATGAATGTATGCGGCACGAACGGAGTTTCGCTCCTGATGGCTCATCTGCCTCTCAACAGCATCTCTCGACCACTTTCCTGACTCGATCAAAGCACTACAAGCCATCGCTCTAAAACCATGCCCACATACCTCAACAGTTGTGTCATAACCCATCGACCTTAGTGCCTTGTTGACTGTGTTTTCGCTCATAGGTTTTCTGAAATCATGATCACCAATGAATACAAGGTCGCATTCACCGCTGATTTCTCTGATTGCTTTTAGAAGTTCTAAGGCCTGACGGCTTAACGGCACGAGGTGTGGGGTCTTCATTTTTGAGCCTCGATGGGAATGTTTGACTCCTGGCAATGGCTCGCGTTCTCCAGGGATAGTCCACATCGCATTTTCAAAGTCGATCTCCGACCATCTTGCGAATCGGAGTTCACTGGAACGGATAAAAATGAGCAATGTCAGCTTTACGGCTAACTTCGTGAGTTTCCTACCTTTGAAGTTATCAATTCGTTCTAAGAGTTCTGAAAATCGTTCGAATGGCAAAGCAGGCCTGTGGATTCTTTTGGCTACAGCAATAGCTCCTGCCATCTCCTGAGCAGGGTTGTAATCTATCAGCCCGTTCTGGACAGCATATCGCATTACTGCCGTCGTTCTTTGCTGTAGTCGGGAAGCAACTTCCAGTCGCCCGGAAGCTTCAACAGCCTTGATAGGGGCAAGAAGATCTCTGGTATTAAGCTCGGATATTTTTCTTTTACCAATAGTAGTAAAGAGACCATCTTCCATGCTTTTTAGAACTCTCTCGCTGTGGGAATCAGACCATTTCCTTTTACAAGCAGTATGCCAGTCCCTTGCGACAGCCTCGAATGTCAAGGCTTCGCTTTGCTCAATCTTATCTGCTTTTTTCTTCTCAGAAGGGTCGATGCCATCAGATACCAACTTTTTGGCTTCATCTCGCTTCCTGCGGGCTTCACCAAGAGAGACCATTGGATAAACACCCAATGCTAAAACTTTCTGTTTGCCCCCGAAACGGTATTGGAGTCGCCAGTATTTTGAACCATTGGGATTGATCAGCAGGTGCATACCCTGCCCATCTGTGAGTTTGAAGGGTTTGTCGGAGGGCTTGGTAGTCCTAACTTTGATATCGGTGAGTGCCATCAGCTGATACCTCCAGTGTTGGTACAAAATCAATCGAACCGGGAATACCATCAGTTATACCATCATCAGTTGGTATATGTTCAAGGAATTGAGTAGACGTGTACAGACTAAGAAAAGCCAGAAACCTGCTTAACTTACTGTTTTTATGGACTAAAGTAGACGTTAATAGACTTGAAAAAAGCTTTGTATGGTGCCGAAGGCCGGACTCGAACCGGCACGTATTTCTACGGTTGATTTTGAATCAACTGCGTCTACCGATTTCGCCACTCCGGCACGGAAGGGATGCGGAAAACGTTGTGGATTATACCTGTCGTGCGCCACCATGCAAGCGCCAGCGTGTGTATGGCTCGCTAAGTGTTGAAAATTTCAGCATTACCTTTCTTACCTGTAACCATCATCACAGTTTGCCCCTCCTTAATCCCCCCTTCTGCGAAGCGTCCCGTTTCCCCATGCTCTACACTTCCAGTTCAACACCACACTGAGGGAAACACGATGTCGATGATAAAAAGCTACGCTGCAAAAGCGGCGGGCAGCGAACTCGAACTCTATGAATATGATGCGGGAGAGCTCAAGCCGGAAGATGTCGAAGTCCAGGTCGATTACTGCGGTATCTGCCATTCCGATTTGTCGATGATCGACAACGAATGGGGGTTCTCTCAGTATCCGCTGGTTGCCGGGCATGAGGTGATTGGTCGCGTGGCAGCTCTCGGCAGCGCGGCGCAGGATAAGGGTCTGAAGGTTGGTCAGCGCGTCGGTATTGGCTGGACGGCCCGCAGCTGCGGGCACTGCGACGCCTGTATCAGCGGTAATCAAATCAACTGCCTGGAAGGTTCCGTTCCCACTATTCTTAATCGCGGCGGCTTTGCCGAGAAGCTGCGGGCCGACTGGCAGTGGGTGATCCCGCTGCCGGAGAGTATCGATCTGGCGGCAGCTGGCCCATTATTGTGCGGCGGCATTACGGTGTTCAAACCGCTGCTGATGCACCATATCACTGCCACCAGCCGCGTCGGGGTGATCGGCATCGGTGGCCTGGGACATATCGCCATTAAGCTGTTACACGCGATGGGCTGCGAAGTGACCGCATTCAGTTCCAATCCGGCGAAAGAGCAGGAAGTGCTGGCGATGGGGGCGGATAAAGTGGTCAACAGCCGCGATCCGGATGCGCTAAAAGCGCTGGCGGGCCAGTTCGATCTCATCATTAACACGGTTAACGTCGATCTCGACTGGCAGCCCTATTTTGAAGCGCTGGCCTACGGCGGTAACTTCCATACCGTCGGTGCAGTGCTGAAGCCGCTGCCGGTTCCGGCGTTTACCTTAATTGCCGGGGATCGCAGCATCTCCGGTTCGGCGACCGGGACGCCATTCGAGCTGCGCAAGCTGATGAAGTTTGCCGGGCGCAGCAAGGTGTCGCCTACCACCGAGCTGTACCCGATGTCGCAAATTAACGAAGCAATCCAGCATGTGCGTGACGGCAAAGCCCGCTACCGCGTGGTGCTGAAAGCCGACTTCTGATCGTCTTTGTCGGGAGGCGTAAGCTTCCCGGCTATTCTCCCCGCTATTCCAGGCAGGTAAAATTCTCCTCACAATCTCCGCAATTTAGCGGTGAAGAGTGCGTCACGGTTGCCTATACTCCAGGCAGGATAAATGGAGGAAATCTCAATGAGCGCACCCCTGCTAATTGCCCGCACGCCGGACACCGAACTGTTTTTACTGCCAGGCATGGCCAACCGTCACGGGCTGATTACCGGCGCCACCGGGACTGGTAAAACCGTCACACTACAAAAGCTGGCCGAATCGTTGTCCGAGATTGGCGTACCGGTATTTATGGCCGATGTGAAAGGTGATTTAACCGGCGTGGCCGAGGAAGGACAAGCCTCTGAAAAGCTGCTCGCCCGCCTGAAAAACATCGGCATTACCGACTGGCAACCGCATGGTAATCCGGTCACGGTGTGGGATATCTTCGGCGAAAAGGGTCACCCGGTGCGAGCCACGGTATCTGACCTCGGGCCGCTGCTGCTGGCTCGTCTGTTGAATCTCAACGACGTTCAGTCCGGCGTGCTGGATATTATCTTCCGCATTGCCGATGACCAGGGCCTGCTGCTGCTCGATTTCAAAGACCTGCGGGCCATCACTCAGTACATCGGCGATAACGCTAAATCCTTCCAAAATCAGTACGGCAATATCAGCAGCGCTTCGGTCGGGGCTATCCAGCGCGGACTACTGTCGCTGGAGCAGCAGGGAGCGGCACACTTCTTTGGCGAACCGATGCTGGATATCAAAGACTGGATGCGTACCGACGCCAGCGGCAAAGGGATGATTAATATTCTCAGCGCAGAGAAGCTCTACCAGATGCCCAAACTGTACGCCGCCAGCCTGCTGTGGATGCTCTCAGAACTGTACGAACAGTTGCCGGAAGCGGGCGATCTGGAGAAGCCAAAACTGGTGTTCTTCTTTGATGAAGCGCATCTGCTGTTCAACGATGCCCCGCAGGTGCTGCTGGATAAAATCGAACAGGTGATCCGTCTGATCCGCTCGAAAGGGGTCGGCGTGTGGTTCGTCTCGCAAAACCCGTCGGATATTCCGGACAACGTGCTTGGTCAGCTGGGGAACCGCGTGCAGCACGCCCTGCGCGCGTTCACGCCGAAAGATCAGAAAGCGGTGAAAACCGCGGCGCAAACCATGCGCGCCAACCCGGCATTTGATACCGAAAAAGCCATTCAGGAGCTGGGAACCGGCGAGGCGCTGGTGTCGTTTCTGGACGCCAAAGGCAGCCCGTCGGTGGTTGAACGGGCGATGGTGATTGCGCCGTGCTCACGGATGGGACCGGTGACGGACGACGAGCGCAACGGGCTGATTAATCACTCTTCGCTGTACGGCAAATATGAAGAAGATATCGACCGAGAGTCCGCCTATGAACGTTTACAGCAGGGCGTGCAGGCCAGTACCGAGCAGCAAAATACGCCTCCCGCCAACGGTAAAGCGGTCGAGGTGGACGGCGGTATTCTCGGTGGATTGAAGGATATTTTATTTGGCAGCACAGGGCCGCGCGGCGGCAAGCGCGATGGCGTGGTACAGAGCGTGGCGAAAAGCGCGGCGCGACAGGTTACTAATCAGATAATCCGCGGCATGTTGGGGAGTTTGATGGGCGGGAGAAAACGCTAGCCTGTATTACGTTGCCGGATGGCGGCTTAACGCCTTATCCGGCCTACGGGCCCGGAGTAGGCCTGAAAAGCGCAACGCCATCAGGCCTACGATTACTATGATTACGATTTACGCAGCATCAGCCACAGGCTTATCAGGAAGAAGCTGGCGCTTGGCAGCAGCGCACCGATAATCGGCGGAATGCCGTACACCAGCGTCAGCGGGCCAAAGATTTGGTCCAGCACATAGAACACAAAACCGAAGCTAATCCCCGTCACCACACGCACACCCATCGGGACGCTACGCAGCGGACCAAAGATAAACGACAACGCCATCAGCATCATGACCGCCACTGACAGAGGTTGGAAGACTTTGCTCCACATATTGAGCTGGTAGCGTCCGGCATCCTGGCCGCTCGACTTCAGGTACTTCACGTAGTTATGCAGTCCGCTAATCGACAGCGCGTCAGGATCCAACGCCACGACGCCGAGCTTGTCGGGCGTCAGATTGGTTTTCCAGGTGCCGCTCACCGTCTGCGAGCCGGTGATTTGTTTCGGATCGGTCAGGTTGGATTCATCCACCTGCGACAAACGCCAAACCTTCTGCTCCGGGTCAAACGTCGCGCTCGCAGCGTAGCGTACAGACTGCAGACGGCGCTTGTCGTTAAACGAGTAGATGCTAATCCCGCCCAGCTCGGCCTCGCCTTTCACCCGCTCGATGTAGACAAAGCTGTCACCGTCTTTCGCCCACAAACCCTGCTGGGTAGAGAGCAGCGAGCCGCCGTACATCTGCTGCGCACGGTAGTTACGCGCCATCTGTTCACCCTGCGGTGCGACCCATTCGCCAATGGCCATCGTCAGCAGCACCAGCGGAATCGCGGTTTTCATCACCGACAACGCCACCTGCATACGGGTAAAGCCAGAAGCCTGCATCACCACCAGTTCACTGCGCTGGGCCAGCATGCCCAGCCCCAGCAATGCCCCCAGCAGCGCCGCCATCGGGAAGAAGATCTGGATATCTTTCGGCGCACTGAGCAGGGTATACAGCCCGGCGCCCATCGCATCGTAGCTCCCCTGCCCGGCTTTTTTCAGCTGGTCAACGAACTTGATGATCCCGGAGAGCGACACCAGCATGAACAGCGTCATCATGATGGTGGTGAAAATGGTTTTACCGATATAGCGGTCAAGTACACCAAAAGGCTGCATTATACCGCTCCTTTACGCATAAAACGGGCACGCAAGCGGCGCATCGGCACCGTATCCCAGAGGTTAAGCACAATCGCCAGCGCCAGATAAGCCAGGTTAACCACCCACATCCAGAACACCGGATCCAGCTTACCTTTGCCACCGTTCGACTTCAGCGATGTCTGAACCAGGAAGAACAGCAAATAGAGCAGCATTGCTGGCAGCATCGACAGCACGCGACCCTGACGCGGGTTTACCACGCTCAGCGGTACAACCATCAGCGCCATCATAAATACGGTGAATACTAACGTGATACGCCATGTCAGCTCCGCGCGGGCACGATCGGTGTCGGTCGCCAGCAGCGTACGCATAGTCATCTGTTCGGTATCGTTTGGATCCAGCGCCACGGCCTGATGGCCGATAATCGCCTGATAATCCTGGAAGTCGGTAATGCGGAAATCGCGCAGCAGCGCGGTACCTTCAAAGCGCGTCCCCTGGTTTAGCGTCACAACCTGAGAGCCATCACGCATCTGGGTAAGATGTCCGGAATCGGCTACGACGACCGAAGGACGAGCGTTGCCTTTCGGGCGGATTTGCGCGAGGAACACGTCTTTGAAGTTGCTGCCGTCAACGCTTTCGATAAACAGCACCGAACTGCCGTTGGTCGCCTGCTGGAATTGCCCCTGAGCAAGCGCCGCCATACCGGGGTTCGCTTTCGCCTCCGCCAGGACTTCGTCCTGATGTCTGGAGGACCACGGTCCGGCCCACATCACGTTGACCGCCGCAATAATACTGGTAAACAACGCCAGCACCATCGCCGCTTTAACAAGCACAGCCTTGCTCAGCCCACAGGCATGCATGACCGTAATTTCACTTTCGGTATACAGTTTGCCCAGCGTCATCAGCAGCCCGAGGAACAGGCTTAAGGGCAAGATAAGTTGCGCCATTTCTGGCACGCCCAGCCCCAGCAGCGAGAGCACCAGATTTGCCGGGATATCACCGTCAACAGCCGCACCAAGGATCCTGACCAACTTTTGACAAAAGAAGATCAAAAGCAGGATGAATAGGATCGCAAGTTGGCTTTTGAGCGTTTCCCGAACCAGATATCTTATGATTATCACTTTAAATACGCCCGTAAAAACCCGTCTTTTGCCGGAATTTAGCTTGTTTCATGGCTTAAACGTCATTTATTCTCTTGAGTCGTCGAAATCGTCGCTAAGATCATTATACTCAACGGATCCACCTCTCAGAAATTGTTCTGACGTGCCAATGCCGTAATAACGTTAAGATTAACACGAAGTCACCGCAACAGCGGGTATGAGTTACGAAAGCTTGCAATTCTATCCGTAGCCACCGCTGTTGTCTTTAAGATTCAGGAGCGTAGTGCATGGAGTTCAGTGTAAAAAGCGGTAGCCCGGAGAAACAGCGGAGTGCGTGCATCGTCGTGGGTGTCTTTGAACCACGCCGCCTCTCTCCGATTGCAGAGCAGCTCGACAAGATCAGCGACGGGTACATCAGCGCACTGCTGCGTCGTGGCGAACTGGAAGGCAAACCGGGTCAAACCCTGTTGCTGCACCATGTTCCTAACGTTCTGTCTGAGCGAATTCTCCTTATTGGTTGTGGCAAAGAGCGCGAACTTGATGAGCGCCAGTACAAGCAGGTCATTCAGAAAACCATCAATACCCTGAATGATACTGGCTCAATGGAAGCCGTCTGCTTTCTGACTGAGCTGCACGTCAAAGGGCGCAATAACTACTGGAAAGTGCGCCAGGCCGTTGAGACGGCACAGGAAACGCTGTACAGCTTTGACCAGTTGAAGACCAACAAAAGCGAGCCGCGTCGCCCGCTGCGTAAAATGGTCTTCAACGTGCCGACCCGCCGCGAGCTGACCAGCGGTGAGCGTGCGATCCAACACGGTCTGGCAATCGCCGCTGGCATTAAAGCGGCGAAAGATCTCGGCAACATGCCGCCGAACATCTGTAACGCAGCTTATCTGGCCTCTCAGGCGCGTCAGCTGGCAGACAGCTACAGCAAAAATGTTGTGACCCGCGTGATCGGCGAGCAGCAGATGAAAGAGCTGGGTATGCACTCTTATCTCGCCGTCGGTCACGGTTCGCAGAACGAGTCGCTGATGTCAGTCATCGAGTACAAAGGCAATCCGTCCGAAGACGCGCGTCCGATTGTGCTGGTCGGTAAAGGGTTAACCTTCGACTCCGGCGGTATCTCCATCAAACCAGCCGAAGGCATGGATGAGATGAAGTACGACATGTGCGGCGCGGCGGCTGTGTACGGCGTAATGCGCATGGTTGCCGAGCTTCAGTTGCCCATCAACGTCGTCGGCGTACTGGCGGGCTGCGAAAATATGCCGGGTGGCCGCGCGTATCGCCCAGGCGACGTGCTGACCACCATGTCTGGTCAGACCGTTGAAGTGCTCAATACCGACGCCGAAGGCCGTCTGGTGCTGTGCGACGTGTTAACCTACGTCGAGCGCTTTGAGCCGGAGGCGGTGATTGACGTTGCGACCCTGACCGGCGCGTGCGTGATTGCGCTGGGCCATCACATCACCGGCCTGATGTCGAACCACAACCCGCTGGCGCATGAGCTGATCGGTGCGTCCGAGCAGGCTGGCGACCGCGCGTGGCGTTTGCCGCTGGGTGATGAATACCAGGAGCAGTTAGAGTCTAACTTTGCGGATATGGCGAACATCGGCGGACGCCCTGGCGGCGCCATTACCGCGGGCTGCTTCCTGTCACGCTTTACCCGTAAGTACAACTGGGCGCACCTGGATATCGCCGGTACCGCATGGCGTTCCGGTAAGGCCAAAGGTGCAACCGGTCGTCCGGTCGCGTTACTGTCGCAGTTCCTGCTCAATCGCGCGGGTTTTAACGGCGAAGAGTGATGTAAAACGCCGGGTGGCGGCTTCGCCTTACCCGGCCTACAACGTCACTCAACCGTAGGCCGGGTAAGCGTAGCGCCACCCGGCTTTGCATTTAAATCCACCACAAGAAGCCCCATATATGAAGAATGCGACGTTCTATCTTCTGGACAACGACACACAACAAGATGGTTTAAGCGCCGTCGAGCAACTGGTGTGTGAAATTGCCGCAGAACGTTGGCGGGCTGGCAAGCGCGTGCTTATCGCCTGTGAAAACGAAAAGCAGGCTCTTCGACTGGATGAAGCCCTGTGGGCAAGACCGGCAGAAAGCTTTGTTCCGCATAATCTGGCGGGCGAAGGCCCCAGAGGCGGCGCGCCGGTAGAAATTGCCTGGCCGGAGAAACGCAATAGCAGCCCGCGCGACCTGCTCATCAGTTTGCGCGTTGGCTTTGCAGATTTTGCCACCGCTTTCACAGAAGTGATAGACTTCGTTCCTTACGAAGATTCTTTGAAACAATCGGCACGCGATCGCTACAAAGCTTACCGCGTGGCTGGTTTTAACCTGAATACGGCAACCTGGAAATAATGGAAAAGACATACAACCCACAAGATATCGAACAGCCGCTTTACGAGCACTGGGAAAAGCAGGGCTATTTCAAACCTAACGGCGATGAAAGCAAAGAGTCCTTCTGCATCATGATCCCGCCGCCGAACGTCACCGGCAGTTTGCATATGGGTCATGCTTTCCAGCAAACCATCATGGATACCATGATTCGCTACCAGCGCATGCAGGGTAAAAACACCCTGTGGCAGGCTGGTACCGACCACGCGGGTATCGCTACCCAGATGGTGGTTGAGCGTAAGATTGCCGCTGAAGAAGGTAAAACCCGTCACGACTACGGTCGCGAAGCGTTTATCGATAAAATTTGGCAGTGGAAAGCGGAATCCGGCGGCACCATTACCCGTCAGATGCGCCGTCTCGGCAACTCCGTTGACTGGGAGCGCGAGCGCTTCACCATGGACGAAGGCCTTTCCAATGCCGTGAAAGAAGTCTTCGTTCGCCTGTACAAAGAAGACCTGATTTACCGTGGCAAGCGCCTGGTAAACTGGGACCCGAAACTGCGCACCGCCATCTCTGACCTGGAAGTGGAAAACCGCGAGTCTAAAGGCTCGATGTGGCACATCCGCTATCCGCTGGCCGACGGCGCGAAAACCGCAGACGGTAAAGATTACCTGGTCGTGGCGACTACCCGTCCGGAAACCATTCTGGGCGACACCGGCGTGGCCGTGAACCCGGAAGATCCGCGCTATAAAGATCTGATCGGCAAATTCGTTATTCTGCCGCTGGTTGACCGCCGTATTCCGATCGTCGGCGACGAACATGCCGATATGGAAAAAGGCACCGGCTGCGTGAAGATCACCCCGGCACACGACTTTAACGACTACGAAGTCGGGAAACGTCACGGCCTGCCGATGATCAACATTCTGACCTTTGACGGTGACATCCGTGAAACCGCGGAAGTATATGACACCAAAGGCGAAGAGTCTGACGTTTACTCCAACGCCATCCCGGCTGAGTTCCAGAAGCTGGAACGCTTTGCCGCGCGTAAAGCGATCGTCGCTGCCATTGATGCGATGGGCCTGCTGGAAGAAATTAAACCGCACGACCTGACCGTACCTTACGGCGACCGTGGCGGCGTAGTTATCGAACCGATGCTGACCGACCAGTGGTACGTCCGTGCCGACGTGCTGGCGAAACCGGCGGTTGAAGCGGTTGAAAACGGCGACATTCAGTTCGTACCGAAGCAGTACGAAAACATGTACTTCTCCTGGATGCGCGATATTCAGGACTGGTGTATTTCCCGTCAGTTGTGGTGGGGTCACCGTATCCCGGCATGGTATGACAACGACGGCAACGTATATGTTGGCCGTACCGAAGACGAAGTGCGTCAGGAAAACAACCTCGGCGCCGACGTTGCGCTGCGTCAGGACGAAGACGTTCTGGATACCTGGTTCTCCTCCGCGCTGTGGACCTTCTCCACGCTCGGCTGGCCGGAAAACACCGACGCGCTGCGTCAGTTCCACCCAACCAGCGTGATGGTCTCCGGCTTCGACATTATCTTCTTCTGGATTGCCCGCATGATCATGATGACCATGCACTTCATCAAAGATGAAAACGGCAAGCCGCAGGTTCCGTTCCATACCGTCTACATGACCGGTCTGATTCGCGACGACGAAGGCCAGAAGATGTCCAAATCCAAGGGCAACGTTATCGACCCGCTGGATATGGTCGACGGTATCTCACTGCCGGAGCTGCTGGAGAAACGCACCGGCAACATGATGCAGCCGCAGTTGGCTGAGAAGATTGCCAAACGTACCGAGAAGCAGTTCCCGAACGGTATTGAGCCGCACGGCACCGACGCCCTGCGCTTTACCCTGGCGGCGCTGGCTTCGACCGGCCGCGATATCAACTGGGACATGAAGCGTCTGGAAGGTTACCGTAACTTCTGTAACAAGCTGTGGAACGCCAGCCGCTTCGTGCTGATGAACACTGAAGGAAATGATTGCGGCTTTAACGGCGGCGAAATGACCCTGTCACTGGCAGACCGCTGGATCCTCGCTGAATTCAACCAGACCATCAAAGCGTACCGCGAAGCGCTGGATAACTTCCGCTTCGATATCGCTGCGGGCATCCTGTACGAGTTCACCTGGAACCAGTTCTGCGACTGGTATCTGGAGCTGACCAAGCCGGTAATGACCGGAGGAACTGATGCTGAACTGCGCGGCACCCGCAATACGCTGGTGACCGTGCTGGAAGGTCTGCTGCGCCTGGCGCACCCGATCATTCCGTTCATCACCGAAACCATCTGGCAGCGTGTGAAGGTGATTTGTGGCAACACCGCAGATACCATCATGCTGCAGCCGTTCCCGGAATATAACGCGGCTCAGGTAGATGAAGCGGCGCTGGCCGATACCGAATGGCTGAAGCAGGCGATCGTTGCCGTACGTAATATTCGCGCGGAAATGAACATTGCCCCGGGCAAACCGCTGGAGCTGCTGCTGCGTGGTTGCAGCGCGGATGCGATGCGTCGTGTAAACGACAACAAGAGCTTCCTGCTTAACCTGGCGCGTCTGGAAAGCATCACCGTGCTGCCAGCCGATGACAAAGGTCCGGTCTCCGTGACCAAAATCATCGACGGCGCCGAGTTGCTGATCCCGATGGCTGGCCTCATCAACAAAGAAGATGAGCTGGCGCGTCTGGCGAAAGAAGTGGCGAAAATCGAAGGTGAGATTGCCCGTATCGAAGGCAAACTGTCCAACGAAGGTTTCGTTGCCCGCGCACCGGAAGCGGTCATCGCCAAAGAGCGTGAGAAGCTGGACGGTTACGCAGAAGCGAAAGCGAAGCTGATTGAGCAGCAGGCAGTTATCGCCGCGCTGTAATCATCGTGCCTGTACGTTTGCCGGATGGCGCTTGCGCTTATCCGGCCTACGGGCACCGTCAACGTAGGTCGGATAAGTGTTGCGCATCCGACGCCGCAGACAATAAAAGCCTCTGACGCATATGCTCAGAGGCTTTTTATTGAATTATCCTCGCTTGCGCTTCCCCTCACCGCAGTGGTATTAACTGCATATGTCTCACTTTTATGTCATGAGTTCGCTATGAGTGCCATTACCTCCGTCGCGGCAACGCTGCGCCGAATTTCTGCCGATGATAACGCCGCAATTGCCCGCGTTATCCGCAAAGTTTCCGCTGAATACGGCCTGACCGCCGATAAAGGCTACACCGTTGCCGACCCTAATCTGGACGAATTGTTCCAGGTTTACAGCCAGCCGGGCGCGGCCTACTGGGTGGTTGAGCAAAACGGTGAAGTCGTGGGCGGCGGTGGTGTTGCACCGTTAGGATGTAGTGAACCAGACATTTGCGAGCTGCAAAAGATGTACTTCCTGTCGAGCGCGCGCGGTCAGGGGCTGGCGAAAAAACTGGCGCTGATGGCGCTTGAACATGCCCGTGAGCAAGGTTTCAAGCAGTGCTATCTTGAGACCACGGCGTTTCTGACTGAGGCAATCCGCCTGTATGAGCATTTAGGCTTTGAGCATATCAGCGAAGCGCTGGGCTGTACCGGGCACGTAGATTGTGAAGTGCGAATGTTAAAGCCCCTCTAACCTTACGCCGAGAGGCTTTAACCGCGTTACTGCATCTCGGCTGAGAGCATCAGTCGAATAACGCCAGCCGCACGAGCGGTTGGCAGCTTCAGCACCTGTGACCATAAATCTTGCACCATTTCACAGACGACTTTCTCTTTGCCCACGCCTTTACTCGGATCGGCCATGATTTGGATATCCGGTCCAAAGCGCTGTACCAGCCCCGGACTGATGGATTGCAGATCCTGAAGCGCCAACTGTTTTTCTTCCGCCGTAACCGTATGTTTGTTCGGGCCATAGGCCGCGTGCATCATACTCATGTCGCTGGCCATACGACGGTTCATGAGCTCGCGCGGAATAATACGCACCGGGTTAATCCCGCCTTTCACAGCCGGGAACAAAAAGCGAAAACATTCGTCATTACCCACTTTTGCCACCGCGGCAATCTGCTCGAGATTAATCTTCATATACTCGATCACGTTGGCATCAGGCGCCTGCTGCAAACGCGCCATCTGTACCTGTAGGATCTGCGGCTGAATAGCGTCGATAATCTGTTGCTCGCTTTTCCCCGCCTCTTTCAGCTGCGTTGCCTGGGTGAGGATGTTCTGCCACAGAGCTGGCTCCTGCTCCTTAAGCACCTGATAAACGGGCATGGACAGCATCGCGTTTTCAAATTTCTGCGCATCCGTCAGACCATAATCCGGGCTTTCGCGTGGGATCAGGTAGTGCACATCAAACAGATTCCACGCGATAATCGCCACCACAAAGACCACCGCGCCGGAGACCTTGCCCAGCCAGCCTTTTTTGCGAAACATGCCGACGACGATAGCAATCACCGCCCCGATATAACCTGCCAACAAAACGTGTGCCCAGTTCATTAACCATCCTTATGCCAAATCGTCTCTGTTACAGGGATATATTTCCCCTTCGATGTTTTGATTATTACGGCAGCAGCGAGCTATTTCCAGCCACCAGATTTTGCTAACAGAAACAGGAAGGATTAAACCGCGCGGCGATGGGCACCGCGCGTCAAAGAAAGGAACTAAGCTGGCACACCGCTGTGAAAGCGGAATTCATCGTCAGGAGAGGTGATCAACGCGGCTTCTACTTCGCCAAAAAACTGCACCCGGCTACTGATATCATCGGTTGAAACCTGCTGCGCCAGCGCCAGGTAATCCTGATAGTGCCGCGCCTCGGATCGCAGCAGCGACAGATAAAACGCCTGCAAATCGTTATCCAGATACGGTGCGAGCGCGGCGAACCGTTCACAGGAACGCGCCTCAATGTAAGCCCCGCAAATCAGTTTATCGATTAATGTCAGCGGCTCGTGGGTGCGCACCTCTTTGAGCATGCCTTTGGCGTAACGGCTGGCGGTAATCTTAATATAGGGAATGTTGCGACTCATCATCGCCTCACGCACCTGCCAGAAATGATGCAGTTCTTCCTTGATCAGCAAAACCATGCTGTCGATAAGCTTGCGTCCCCACGGGTCGTCGGTTTGCGGCATCACGCTTTTGCATATCTGTTTATTCAGCGCGATAAAATCCGGCTCATCCCCTTCTCTGAAAGCAAACGCTTCATAGGGTTTCAGCCAGTCCAGCAGCGCCTGAGATCCCTGTTTATCTGCGACATACTTACGCACCAGCAGCATCGCCGTTTGCGCTGCTTTCAGCTCACAGACGAGGTGGTCGGTCAATAACAGAGGCAGATTAGCCGGGTCTCGCGCTTTATCAAGCCAGGCCTGGGGCGTTTTACAGTGCAGGAAATTGTGGATCGGGGAGAGTATTTGCAGGTAATCCATACATTGTCCTTGGCCTGCGGCAGCCTGGGCTACCGCAGGTCAGTAGATGACTTAGTGACGCACGCCGTCATCATCTTCGTCGACGAGATCTTCATCGTCGCCGTCTTCACCTTCTTCGCCGTTCGGGTCTTCAAAATAGGTGCCCCAACCGTCGTATTCCACATCATATTTTTCAGCCAGGTTCATCAGTTGCTCAACCTGAGCATCGATCAACTCCGCATTCAGTGCACATTCGCTCAAAATGTCACAGCAAATAACCGTGTCGCCTTCTTCCACTTCCAGCTCTTCCGGCTCGGTCACTTCATAACCCAGCTTGAAGGCTTCTACTGCCGCTTTTTCCAGGGTTTCGAAGTCATCCGCGGAAAGGTGATGCTCAATGGTGTACAGCGCGTCTGGATCGCTGCCATCTTCGAGTAACTCTTCAATAATCAAGCGCGTTTCTTCACGCTGTTCTTCCAGTAGTTCCGGGTTTGCCATGGCTCGTTCCTCATAATGTCCTGCCGATACTCTTATTGTCACATACCGCTGTCATTGCCTCCACCTTTCCAGGAAAGATTTGTTAAACAAGGTTGCAAATGAATAAACATACATATAAATTGAATTTTAATTCAATAAATAGCCTAAGCCATGTGAGGGAACCATGTCTGCGTTTTATCATAAACATTTTTTGAAACTGCTTGATTTCACCTCTGCTGAACTCACGTCACTGCTCCAGCTCGCCGCGCAGCTAAAGGCAGATAAGAAAAACGGCACTGAAGTCGCAAAGCTCACCGGTAAAAACATCGCGCTCATCTTCGAAAAAGACTCAACCCGAACCCGTTGCTCTTTCGAAGTTGCCGCATACGACCAGGGTGCTCGCGTGACGTATCTCGGGCCAAGCGGCAGCCAGATTGGCCATAAAGAGTCGATCAAAGACACCGCCCGCGTGCTCGGCCGCATGTACGACGGTATTCAGTATCGGGGCCACGGCCAGGAGATTGTCGAGACGCTGGCGGAATATGCCGGAGTTCCGGTGTGGAACGGATTAACCAACGAGTTTCATCCCACCCAGCTGCTGGCGGATCTGTTAACTATGCAGGAACACCTGCCGGGTAAAGCGTTTAATGAGATGACGCTGGTCTACACCGGTGATGCCCGCAACAATATGGGCAATTCCATGCTGGAAGCCGCTGCGTTAACCGGGCTGGATCTGCGCCTGGTCGCACCGCAGGCCTGCTGGCCAGAGGAAAGTCTGGTTGCAGAGTGCAAAGCGCTGGCACAGAAAAACGGTGGCAATATTACGCTGACCGAAGATGTCGCCGCGGGCGTGAAAGGTGCGGACTTTATCTATACCGACGTCTGGGTATCAATGGGCGAAGCAAAAGAGAAGTGGGCCGAACGTATTGCGCTGCTGCGTAAGTACCAGGTTAATAGCACGATGATGGCGTTGACCGGCAATCCACAGGTGAAATTCCTGCACTGCCTGCCCGCATTTCATGACGATCAAACCACGCTTGGCAAACAAATGGCACAGGAATATGGTCTGCACGGCGGTATGGAAGTGACCGATGAGGTCTTTGAATCACCCGCCAGCATCGTATTTGATCAGGCGGAAAACCGGATGCACACCATCAAAGCGGTGATGGTGGCGACGCTGGCGAAGTGAGGGCATGGATCAAAAGAATGCCGGATGGCGATGCTAAGCATCTTATCCGGCCTACAACGGCGCTCTCGTAGGCCGGGCAAGGCGAAGCCGCCCCCGGCAAATACGCTTATGCCACTTGCATTTTCACCACGGCTTTGCGTACCAGCGCTGGAGCACCGACCGCGCACAGCGGTTTATGCACTTCACCCGGATAGAACACCACGAAATCACCTTCGTTCAGCACCACCGTCTTCTCCTGTACCCCTTCCGGCAGGAAGGCGATATCTTTATCCGCCAGCCAGTCAGTTTCCGGCGCGCCTGCAGGCTGCGTGCTGAAGGTCATTCCTTCCTGGCCTTTGAGCAGGATCTGAATATCCAGATAGCGAGCGTGATATTCGGCGCGGCGCTGTGCAAACGGCTCCGTCATATCTTCGGCAATCAGATAAAACAGGCGATCGCCGTCAATGTCGTGCTTACCTTTTTCCGTCGCATCCGTCACATGCGCTTTAATGTGTTCAATTGCCTGACGCAGCTCTTCCGGCAGCCAGGCATCCAGGTTGTGAATATTGCCAACAATCATCTCAAACCCCTTAATTAAAACAACGTTTCATTTTAGTTGTTATACGAAAAAACGGCCTGCCATACTACTGCTATTTGCCGATATTTTGCGTCAACGCATGTTTATCGCTGATGGTGTTAAATAATTGCTAACTCTCAGCAACAGGTTATGCATAAACTTTGCATAACTTTCGGCCACCCTTTTTCAACCAGATCAGTAACCAACTGTTATTAAAAGTTTTATTAGAAAAACCAGCTATCGATCACAGTTCACCTCTCCTTCGCTATCCTTCTTCATCGTCATATTTATTTTGAAATGAACTTTACCGCGCAAATAATAAAATCATATATTCGCATAATAATTCACAACACAGAAAAAAGCACAAATAAATCAATGCATTAATTATATTACAGCACGCTAAAAGTGTACATAAAATTAACACCGATAAATAACAAGACATATTCCCGCGTAGTAATTCAATTATTCATATTTTTATTTTATTAATTCTCCGAGCCATATCATAAATTAAACATCAAAAGTCAAATATCGACCTGACTGTGAAATAAATCACGTTTCCTCATCAAATAAGATCTAAATATAGATTCTGAAATCAGCTGAAAAGTCATGACTGCAATAAATATTATTTGCAGGCACATCCTCTTTATTTTTTAAAATCGTATTAAAGGAATAATGATGGAAAAGCATTATGTCGGGTCTGAAATCGGTCAATTACGTAGCGTAATGCTACATCGCCCTAATCTCAGCTTAAAAAGGCTGACGCCATCAAATTGCCAGGAACTGCTTTTTGATGATGTTCTTTCGGTAGAACGTGCAGGAGAAGAGCATGACATTTTCGCCAACACGTTACGTCAGCAAGGGATTGAGGTTCTGTTACTCACTGATTTATTGACACAAACCTTAGATGTCCAAGATGCCAAAGACTGGTTGCTGGAGACACAAATCTCTGATTATCGCCTTGGCCCCGCTTTCGCCACGGATATTCGTGCCTGGCTTGCAGATATGCAGCATCGGGAACTCGCCCGGCATTTAAGCGGTGGGCTAACCTACGGAGAAATTCCTGCCTCAATCAAAAATATGGTGGTCGATACTCACGATATTAATGACTTTATTATGAAGCCATTACCAAACCACTTATTTACCCGCGACACCTCATGCTGGATATATAACGGTGTGTCAATTAACCCAATGGCAAAAACCGCGCGGCAAAGAGAAACCAATAACCTGCGGGCGATCTACCGTTGGCACCCTCAATTTGCTGATGGTGAATTTATTAAATATTTCGGCGATGAAAATATTAATTACGACCACGCCACATTAGAAGGTGGAGATGTGCTGGTCATTGGTCGCGGCGCGGTACTCATCGGTATGTCGGAACGCACCACGCCGCAGGGCATTGAATTCCTTGCCCAGTCGCTGTTTAAGCATCGCCAGGCTGAACGCGTCATCGCGGTTGAACTGCCGAAACATCGCTCCTGTATGCACCTCGATACCGTCATGACCCACATTGATATCGATACCTTCTCCGTCTACCCGGAAGTGGTACGCCCGGATGTCCAGTGCTGGACCCTGACGCCAGACGGGCGCGGCGGCTTGAAACGCACCCAGGAAAGTACTCTGGTACATGCCCTCGAAAAAGCGCTGGGCCTTGACCAAATCACGCTGATAACCACCGGAGGCGACGCCTTCGAAGCTGAACGCGAACAGTGGAATGACGCCAACAACGTCCTGACGCTACGCCCCGGTGTGGTCGTGGGCTACGAGCGCAACATCTGGACCAACGAGAAATACGACAAAGCAGGCATCACCGTTTTACCCATTCCTGGCGACGAACTTGGACGTGGACGCGGCGGCGCACGCTGCATGAGCTGCCCACTGGAACGCGACGGTATTTAAGGAAAAGTCATGGAAAACAAACCTACTCTGGTTGTGGCGTTGGGCGGCAATGCGCTGCTCAAACGCGGCGAGCCGCTGGAAGCTGACATCCAGCGCAAGAACATTGAGCTGGCGGCAAAAACTATCGCTCAGCTCACACAGCAATGGCGCGTGATTCTGGTGCACGGCAATGGCCCGCAGGTTGGACTTTTGGCGTTGCAAAACAGTGCGTATGCCAGCGTCACCCCCTATCCGCTCGACATTCTCGGCGCGGAAAGTCAGGGAATGATTGGCTATATGCTGCAACAGGCGCTGAAAAACCAGCTTCCACAGCGTGAAATTAGTGTGCTGCTGACTCAGGTTGAAGTCGATGCCCACGATCCAGCCTTCAGCAATCCGACCAAATATATCGGACCGATTTACGACGACGCTCAGGCTAAAACGCTACACGCGGAAAAGGGCTGGATTTTCAAAGCCGACGGCAAAGCGTTCCGCCGCGTTGTGCCCTCTCCACAACCCAAACGTATCGTTGAAAGTGATGCCATTCGCACATTGATCTCCCGCGATCATCTGGTGATTTGCAACGGCGGAGGCGGCGTACCGGTGGTGGAAAAAGCCGATGGCTACCACGGCATTGAAGCGGTGATCGATAAGGATCTCTCCGCCGCCCTACTCGCCCGCCAACTCCATGCCGATGCGTTGCTGATCCTCACCGATGCAGATGCCGTGTACCTCGACTGGGGCAAACCTACCCAGCGCCCGCTGTCCCAGGTCACCCCGGAACTGCTCGGTGAAATGCAATTCGACGCCGGTTCAATGGGCCCCAAAGTCACCGCCTGCGCGGAATTCGTCTCTCACTGTCGTGGGATTGCTGGCATCGGTTCACTGGCCGACGGTTCGGCCATTCTCGCCGGCGACAAAGGCACGCTAATTCGTCTCGAAACCACCGACGCTAACGCGTAGGACTTTTTTTGCCGGATGACGGCTTCGCCTTATCCGGCCTACATAAGGACATTTTCATGACTGTTAACCTGAAAAATCGCAATTTTCTCAAACTGCTGGACTACACCCCGACGGAAATCCAGTACCTGATCGATCTGGCTATCGAGTTAAAAACGGCAAAAAAGGCCGGGCGCGAAAGACAGACGCTGGTCGGTAAAAATATCGCGCTGATCTTCGAAAAAACCTCAACCCGTACCCGCTGTGCCTTTGAAGTCGGCGCTTTCGATCAAGGCGCGCAGGTGACCTATCTCGGCCCAAGCGGATCGCAGATCGGCCATAAAGAATCAATGAAAGATACTGCCCGCGTGCTAGGCCGCATGTACGACGGCATTGAATATCGCGGATACGGCCAGGACATTGTGGAGGAACTGGGGCAATTTGCCGGAGTTCCTGTTTGGAATGGACTGACAAATGAATTTCACCCCACCCAGATCCTCGCGGATCTGATGACCATGCTGGAACACGCGCCGGGTAAAACCTTGCCGGAACTGAGTTTCGCTTATCTCGGTGACGCCCGCAATAACATGGGTAATTCGCTGATGGTCGGCGCGGCGAAAATGGGGATGGATATTCGGCTGGTCGCACCTAAATCCTTCTGGCCTGACGAGGCACTGGTTGCCGAATGCCGTGAAATTGCCAGCGTGACTGGCGCACGCATTACGCTCACAGAGGATGTTGAGGAAGGTGTATACGACGTCGATTTCCTCTACACCGATGTCTGGGTCTCTATGGGCGAACCCAAAGAAGCCTGGGCAGAACGCGTTAGCCTGATGACGCCCTATCAAATTAACCAGCGGGTCATCAACGCAACCGGTAACTCCAATGTGAAATTTATGCACTGTCTGCCCGCCTTCCATAACGAGCACACAAAGGTTGGACGTGAAATCGAAATGGCCTACGGCCTGAAAGGGCTTGAAGTCACGGAAGAGGTTTTTGAGTCAGCTCATTCCATCGTCTTCGACGAAGCAGAGAACCGGATGCATACCATTAAAGCGGTAATGGTAGCGACCCTCGGCGACTAACCCCAGCGGGTGTATGTCGCCTGACGGCATATGCCCAAGCTATCCGGAGAACATCATGGGTAAATTCAAATTTCCCAGCGCATATACCATCCTGTTTATTCTCATTGCACTCGTCGCGGTTATGACCTGGATAGTCCCGGCAGGGAAATACCAGATGGCGATGAATGCTACTCTGGGCAAAGAAGTGCCAGTTGCCGGTACTTATGCCCCCACAGAGGCGCACCCGCAAGGTTTTACCGCTGTACTGCTGGCCCCGATTGACGGTCTTTACAACCACGAAACCTATACCGCAGGCGCAATTGATGTGGCGTTGTTTGTCCTGATTATTGGTGGGTTTCTCGGCGTAGTAAACAAAACAGGCGCCATCGACGCAGGTATCGAGCGCGTGACGGTCAGGTTGAACGGTAAAGAGGAGTGGATGATCCCCATTCTGATGGGACTTTTCGCCGCCGGAGGTACGATTTACGGGATGGCGGAGGAATCACTCCCTTTTTACACATTGCTGGTTCCGGTCATGATGGCCGCACGCTTTGATCCGTTGGTTGCCGCCGCCACCGTTCTGCTCGGCGCGGGCATTGGCACACTCGGCTCGACAATCAACCCTTTCGCAACGGTTATCGCGGCTAACGCCGCCGGGATCCCCTTCACCCAGGGAATGCTGATGCGCATTCTGCTGCTGGTCGTCGGCTATGTTATCTGTGTGGTGTGGGTCATGCGTTATGCGCGCAAAGTCCGCAATCACCCGGAGTTGTCGATTGTGGCGGATAAAATGGAGGAAAACCGTGCGCATTTTCTCGGCAATCGCGGCAATACCAATCTTGAATTCACGGCCACGCGTAAGTGGATCCTGCTGATATTCGCCGCCGCCTTTGCGGTAATGATTTATGGCGTCGCGGTACTCGGATGGTGGATGGCAGAAATATCCGCAGTCTTTCTGGCTTCTGCCATTATCGTCGGCGTGATTGCCCGCATGAGTGAAGAAGCCTTCACCAGTACCTTCATTGACGGTGCGCGGGATCTGCTTGGCGTGGCGCTAATTATCGGCATTGCACGCGGTATCGTGGTGGTGATGGACAACGGCATGATCACCCACACTATTTTGCACAGCGCCGAAAATTTAGTCTCCGGTCTGTCCACCACCATTTTCATCAATGTAACCTACTGGCTGGAAGTATTGCTCTCCTTCCTGGTCCCTTCCTCGTCTGGCCTGGCGGTGCTCACGATGCCCATTATGGCCCCGCTGGCCGACTTCGCGCATGTCCCCAGGGATCTGGTCGTCACCGCGTATCAATCCGCTTCCGGCATTGTGAATCTGATTACACCCACCTCAGCCGTCGTGATGGGTGGGTTAGCCATCGCCCGTGTTCCTTACGTGCGCTACCTGAAATGGGTCGCCCCGCTCCTGCTCATTTTGACGTTACTGAACATGGCCGTCCTGAGTATCGGCGCGATGTTGTAGCCCTTTTAGCCGTCGGATCCCGACGGCTTTTTTGAGCGCACTCTCGTTTTTCTGCGCAACCGCCCGTTTGAGCCGTTATTGATACTGCAAATGTGGTGAATTTCGCCATCACATTGATACAAATGATAAACTTAGGGTGTATTTATGAAGGAATTCGATGATTACTCGACCAAAGAGCAGAAACAATTGGCGATTTGTCAGCGCCTGATTAGCGAAAAAAGCTACCTTTCTCAGGAAGCGCTTCGCCGCGATCTCCAGCACCATGGTTTTACCGGAATTAGTCAGTCAACGGTATCCCGTCTGCTGAAACTGCTCGGGGCTATAAAAATAAGAAATACGAAAGGGCAAAAAATTTATTCTGTAAATCCGCAATCGCGACCCGCTCCTGATGCTGCCCGATCGATTGCTGAAATGGTGGTCAGCGTGGAGCACAATAGCGAATTTATCCTCATCCACACGGCGGCAGGTTATGGCCGTGCCGTTGCCAGAATCCTCGATTACCACGCGTTACCAGAGATTCTGGGTGTCATCGCTGGTAGCAGTATTGTCTGGGTTGCGCCGCGCGTTGTGCAGCGAACGGGGCTGGTGCACAAGCAGATTAACTATCTATTTAAAATGAATTAAAATTCATAAGAACCGTTTGCGGTGAATAAATTGTGCATTTTCCGCTTGATCCCATAACGGAGCTGAGTATAATCGCGGACAATTTGCCGGGAGGATGTATGGTTCAGTGTGTACGACATTTTGTCTTACCGCGTCTGAAAAAGGACGCTGGCCTGCCGTTTTTCTTTCCGTTGATCACCCATTCCGAGCCCCTCAATTGAGGGGCTTTTTTTTTGCCCAGGCGTCAGGAGATAAACATGGCTAACCCGCTCTATCAAAAACACATCATTTCCATAAACGACCTCAGCCGCGATGACCTCAATCTGGTCCTCGCGACGGCGGCGAAATTAAAAGCTAACCCACAGCCGGAGCTGTTAAAGCATAAGGTTATCGCCAGTTGCTTCTTTGAAGCGTCAACCCGCACCCGTTTATCCTTTGAAACCTCCATGCACCGCCTGGGCGCCAGCGTGGTGGGTTTTTCTGACAGCAGCAACACGTCGCTGGGCAAAAAAGGCGAAACCCTGGCCGATACCATTTCCGTCATCAGCACCTATGTCGACGCCATCGTCATGCGTCATCCGCAGGAAGGCGCCGCACGTCTGGCTACAGAGTTCTCCGGTAACGTTCCGGTACTGAACGCAGGCGACGGCTCCAACCAACATCCCACCCAAACGCTGCTGGACCTGTTTACCATTCAGGAAACGCAGGGTCGCCTGGACAATCTCCACATCGCCATGGTGGGTGACCTGAAATATGGCCGTACCGTCCACTCCCTGACCCAGGCGCTGGCGAAGTTCGAAGGTAACCGTTTCTACTTCATCGCCCCGGACGCACTGGCCATGCCGCAATACATTCTGGATATGTTGAACGAAAAAGGTATCGCCTGGAGCCTGCACGGCACTATCGAAGAGGTGATGGCGGAGGTCGATATCCTCTACATGACCCGCGTACAAAAAGAGCGTCTGGACCCGTCCGAATACGCCAACGTGAAAGCACAGTTTGTCCTGCGCGCCAGCGATTTGAACGGCGCCAGAGCAAACATGAAGGTGCTACATCCGCTGCCGCGCATCGATGAAATCACCACCGACGTCGATAAGACGCCGCACGCCTGGTATTTCCAGCAGGCTGGCAACGGCATCTTCGCCCGCCAGGCGTTACTGGCATTGGTACTGAATAGCGAACTGGCACTGTAAGGGAGAAAAAGAGATGACACACGATAACAAACTGCAGGTTGAAGCCATCAAACGTGGCACCGTGATTGACCACATTCCCGCACAGGTTGGTTTTAAGCTGCTGACGCTGTTCAAACTGACGGAAACCGACCAACGTATCACCATCGGTCTGAACCTGCCGTCTGGCGAGATGGGCCGTAAGGATCTGATTAAAATCGAAAACACGTTCCTGACCGACGAGCAGGTAAACCAGCTCTCCCTGTACGCCCCGCAGGCAACGGTAAACCGCATTGACGATTACGACGTGGTGGGTAAATCACGTCCGAGCCTGCCTGAGCGTATCGATAACGTGCTGGTTTGCCCGAACAGCAACTGCATCAGTCATGCTGAGCCGGTTTCTTCCAGTTTTGCAGTGAAAAAACGTGCCGATGACATCGCACTCAAATGCAAATACTGTGAAAAAGAGTTTTCGCATTATGTGGTGCTGGCCAACTAATTGGGGGTTGGTTATGAGATCCCGGCTCCCGTTACACATAAGCATTCGCAATGCATCGAGGCGGCAAGTCCGATTATCACTGGGAGCATAGTAAACTATGTGACCAGGGTAAGAGGACGTAGCCAACGAAGAGGCAGTGTGAAGGATGACGTGTATAATGGGCGGGAACATTCTACTACCGCTGTAAATTCAGGAGAAATCATGAGCAAGACTATCGCGACGGAAAATGCACCAGCAGCAATCGGCCCATACGTTCAGGGCGTTGACCTGGGTAGCATGGTAATCACTTCCGGTCAGATCCCGGTCGATCCGAAAACCGGTGCCGTAGCGGAAGACGTATCCGCTCAGGCACGTCAGTCGCTGGAAAACGTAAAAGCTATCGTTGAAGCAGCAGGCCTGAAAGTGGGCGACATCGTAAAAACGACCGTTTTCGTTAAAGACCTGAACGATTTCGCCACCGTAAACGCGACCTACGAAGCATTCTTCACCGAGCACAACGCGACCTTCCCGGCGCGTTCTTGCGTAGAAGTTGCCCGTCTGCCGAAAGACGTGAAAATCGAGATTGAAGCGATCGCCGTTCGTCGCTAAGTCTTATTAGAGAGCCCTGCTCTGGCAGGGTTCCTTACGCGTTGTTTTTTCACAAGCAATCTCTAACTGGAAAACTCAGCTCTCTGCCCTTGTTCGTTACGCTAACTGATTTATTCTCAATTTTTTTAAAATTCCAGTGATACAATTTCATTGTTCTTTTTTTCTGTGAATCTATATTTTTTGAAAAACAAACTCGACCTAATAGCCAATTAGCTTTTGAGCTATAAACATTAGCCTTGAGAACGTAGATACTATCATCATCTATCTTCTCTAAAGTATATATCACGCCATTATAAATTTTGAAGCTAACAAGCTTATTATAACGACCGACTGAATCGATTAAAAAAATGCAAATCAACAAAATACCAATTAACATGATAATTTTTATTCTGCATCGTTGTAAAGCAAACTTCATCAGTTCGGCCCCCATGAAAAGAGATAACCGGATGAACCAATAATAGCTTTATTTCCTGCCTGACACTCAATCGCTCCCCACTTCTCACTGGCCAAACGCAGCTCATGCTCATGACCGATTATGTTGTAAATATACCTGTAAGGCTGAAAGGAGTTATCAATTGGAGTATTTACTTCTCTTAATATAATGTTTCCAGCCGATTTTTCCAGGTAAACATATAAGCCATGCCACGAGATATTTTCCGCATAATGGATACTGGTATCATCATTACGGCACCATTGCACAACCAGAAGTTGATAGCTTTCACGTATGGGAGCCCAACAAGCCAAAACAACATAAATCATATAGAGAAAAGCGCAGAATGTAGCAACACTGAGAATTCTTCCCAGAAACAAAGAGCATCGATGCTCAGTCATGCCATTTCACCTCTGATTCAATGGTACCAAAAATATTGTACTCTCTGGCAAGGCATTCCTGATGAAATCTGCCCATGAAATCATCACTAACCGGAATAACACTACCTAAACGAACCTCAGAATTTGCGACAGTAACATTCCAGTTATACCTGTCAAAAAACTTAAACTGAAATGTCAAATCATAACTACATAATCTACTACCATTGCTCATCGTATTTTTATACTTATCTTCAGTAATTAATACCTGTCCTTTGCCCCAATATTGATATCCACCAATAGCATAAAAAAGATCTGGATCGCTGGAAATAAAATCATCTGTACTAACAGACTCAGAAGTAAAAAAATGCTGCCCTGGTGATAAATTTCGACAAAATACTTTCGCCTCATTCAACTCACTTACATAATTATCTCTTAACTGATTTGATTTGCTCATCAGGTCGAATAAATTAATATGTACATCTTCACCAGTGTTTTGCAGATAATGTAATAAATGGTCCCGAGCAACGGGATAACGATATTTTAAATAAAAGCTACCCTCGACCAATTGCTCTAAGTAACATTTATAGTGATATAATTGTTCAGAAAAGTGACCAGCACCACACCATTCACCACTCCCAGCATCTATAATATATTCAGGATCTTCTTTTCCCAATATATAATTTGACATAATCATTCCCTGTAAATAATTAACATACTCTGATGTTAACATTTACAATGTACCCTCTTCTGTTGAAGGGCATTAGCAATTCCATAATTCAGAATAAATTTAGAAGAATTGAACAGGCAAAACCAAAACCTGTTGCTGACCACCTCCATAGGAGATGGTTTTTATGCAGATCCAGAAATGCCGAATGGCTTCGTGAACGCCATCCGGCAGAGAAATAAAAAGATTACTGCCAGCCGTAGCGGCGGCTATAAAAACCTTTCACAAGCTGGGTTAATGTCATGTAACCCGCCAGAATCGCAATCAGCCACGGGAAGTAGCTCAGCGGCAGCGCCTGCAATTGCAGATAGCTGGCCAGCGGCGAGAACGGTAATGCAATGCCCACCACCATTACCACCAGCGTCATCAGCATCAGCGGCCATGCGGCGCGGCTTTGGATGAACGGCACGCGACGGGTACGGATCATATGCACAATCAGCGTTTGCGACAGCAGGCCCACCACGAACCAGCCAGACTGGAACAATGTCTGATGTTCAGGCGTATTGGCATGGAAGACGAACCACATCAGGCAGAAAGTCAGAATGTCAAAGATCGAGCTGATCGGTCCAAAGAAGATCATAAAGCGGCCCAACTCGGCGGGATTCCAGCGCTGCGGCTTTTTGATCTGCTCTTCATCAACGTTATCAAACGGAATCGCCACCTGGGATACATCGTACAGCAGGTTCTGAATCAGTAAGTGCAACGGCAACATCGGCAGGAACGGTAAGAAGGCGCTCGCCACCAGCACGCTAAACACATTACCGAAGTTAGAACTGGCCGTCATTTTGATGTACTTCAGCATGTTAGAGAAGGTACGGCGTCCTTCGATTACCCCTTCTTCCAGCACCATCAGGCTCTTTTCCAGCAGGATGATATCAGCCGCTTCGCGGGCAATATCAACCGCGCCATCAACGGAGATACCAATGTCCGCCGCGCGCAGCGCCGGAGCGTCGTTAATGCCATCCCCCATAAAGCCGACCACATGACCTTCGCGCTTGAGCAGCGTGACAATACGCTCCTTGTGCATTGGTGTCAGGCGGGCAAACAGCGTGGTGCGCTGGGCAAGTTGGGCCAGCTCGTCGTCACTTAACCCCTCAATGCTGCTACCGATAACCACATCGCCCGCATCCAGCCCCACTTCATGACACACTTTCGCCGCCACCAGCTCGCTATCGCCCGTCAGAATTTTCACCGTAATACCGCTGGCTTTCAGCGCTTTAAGCGCCGGTGCGGTGGTCTCTTTCGGCGGATCGAGGAACGCGATATAGCCTTCGAGGATCAGATCGGATTCATCAATACGCTGGTAATCACCTTCACGCGCTGGCAGGTATTTCGTCGCCACCGCCACCACGCGCAGCCCCTGGCGGTTCAGCGTGTCCGTGACGCGTTTCACCCGACGCAGCATGTTGTCATCTAACGGAACAATCTCACCATTGTGGCGCACCTGGGTACACACGCTGAGGATCTCCTGTAGTGCCCCTTTACAGACCAACTGGTGCACATCGGTTTCTTCTGCCACCACCACCGACATGCGGCGACGTTCGAAATCAAACGGGATCTCATCGATTTTTTGCCAGCGGGTAGAGAGACGGCGTGCGGATTCTTCGTCCACGCCTTCCAGCACTGCCGTATCCAGCAGATTCTTCAGCCCGGTCTGGTAGTGGCTGTTCAGCCACGCAGAATGCAGGACGTGTTCGCTGGGCTTTCCAGATATATCAGTATGATTCTCCAGCACTATTTTATCTTGTGTCAGAGTGCCGGTTTTATCGGTGCACAGAATATCCATCGCGCCAAAGTTCTGGATAGCGTCGAGGTGTTTAACGATAACCTTTTGTTTTGACAGCTTCACCGCCCCACGCGCCAGCGTAGAGGTGACGATCATCGGCAGCATTTCTGGAGTCAGTCCCACCGCCACAGACAGCGCAAACAGCGCCGCTTCCCACCAGTCACCTTTGGTATAACCGTTGATGATCAGCACAATCGGCGCCATCACCAGCATAAAGCGGATCAGCAGCATGCTGACACGGCTGATCCCTTTCTGGAAGGCATTCTGCTCGCTTTCCTGCTCGCTGACGCGGCCCGCCAGTTGCCCGAACCAGGTATTGGCCCCGGTCGCAATCACGATGGCCTGCGCCGTGCCGCTCACCACATTGGTGCCCATAAAGCACAGGGTATCGCATTCCAGCGGGTTGCTTTGCTGCGGGTCGCGGCTGGTTGCAACTTTCTCTACCGGCAGCGATTCACCGGTCAGCGAAGCCTGAGCCACAAACAGGTCACGAGCCTGTACCACGCGCAGATCGGCCGGGATCATATCCCCTGCCGCCAGTTTGATAATATCGCCAGGAACCAACTGATCGATCGGCAGTTCAACCCAACCGTTCTCCCCTTTCTCGTTGATAACGCGCAGCACCGTGGCGGTGTTGCTGACCATCGCTTTCAACGCATCCGCCGCTTTGGTGGAACGCGCCTCCTGCACAAAATTCAGCAGCGTCGAGATGGCGACCATCAGCGCGATGACGCCAGCAGCGAACAGATCCTCGGTGGCATAGGAAATCGCACCAAGGATGGTCAGCAGAATATTAAACGGGTTGCGGTAGCAGACCCACAGATGCACCCACCAGGGCGACGGCTTCTGCGCCGGCAACTGGTTTTCGCCATGGATTTCGCGAGCGTTCTCGACTTCTGCGGCGTTCAACCCTTCTGGGTGCGCGCCGAACGTTTTCCACAGCGCGGCTTCGTCCATCAGCGCCATTTTCAGGCAATGTTCGCTCAGCGAGGGTGGGATCGGTGTGCTGGCAACGGTTTGCGCATTGGGTAGCGGATCGCGATGCACCAGACGATGCGGTAGATGGCGGTTTAACCGGGCAAATAGCTGGCGAGTAATATTTTTGAACATAGGCAGTCCCCCTGCACCAGTATAAACAGGCGCAGTAAATCCTTCAGGCGTGGCGAAGCCTTGCCTGATGGCAATCTCAAAATCGTAACAGGGACGTCAGAACGTCACTGTCTTACGCATCCGGTAAGACAGTGAAAGACAGGCTTACCGGAAAGGGTTGTTTCTCCGTCTCGGGAGAGGGGTGGGATCGGGATCCATATAGCCTCCGGTAAGTGAAAGATTTGCGCTGCGGATTATACGCAGAAAACCATAAGGTTTGTGGCAATTATGGCGGTATGATACAGCACGGAAACTAAACCAAATGTATACCAGACTTTGCCCATTGCACTGCGCTTGAGTAAAGTTATTCTCTATTTGGCATAACTTCACACGCAACATGGGAAAACAGGATGCAAAATCGGCTGACCATTAAAGACATCGCCCGCTTAAGCGGTGTGGGAAAATCAACCGTTTCCCGTGTGCTCAACAATGAAAGCGGCGTGAGTGAACGCACCCGCGAGCGCGTTGAAGCGGTGATGAATCAGCACGGTTTTTCCCCTTCCCGCTCCGCACGCGCCATGCGTGGGCAAAGCGACAAGGTAGTGGCGATTATCGTCACGCGTCTGGACTCGCTTTCGGAAAATCTCGCCGTGCAGACCATGCTGCCCGCCTTTTATGAACAGGGTTACGATCCGATCATGATGGAAAGCCAGTTCTCACCCGAACTGGTTGAAGAACATCTCGGCATGCTCCGACGCCGTAATATTGACGGCGTGGTGCTGTTTGGTTTTACCGGCATTACTGAATCCATGCTCACCACCTGGCAGGATTCGCTGGTGCTGCTGGCAAGAGATGCCAAAGGCATTGCCTCGGTCTGCTATGACGATGAGGGTGCCATTCGCACCCTGATGCAGCGTTTATATGAACGCGAGCATCGCCATATTAGCTTTCTTGGCGTTCCTCATAGCGACGTGACCACCGGTAAGCGCCGCCATGAAGCTTATCTGGCATTCTGTAAGAAACACAAACTGCATCCGGTTGCCGCGCTGCCGGGTCTGGCCATGAAGCAGGGCTATGAGCAGGCCGCCAGTGTCATCACCCCGGAAACCACCGCATTAGTCTGCGCGACGGACACCCTCGCCCTTGGGGTCAGCAAATACCTGCAGGAGCAGCGAATTGAGAACCTGCAGTTGGCGAGCGTGGGCAGCACGCCGCTGATGAAATTCCTCCATCCGGAAATTATCACCGTCGACCCAGGATACGCCGAAGCCGGGCGACAAGCGGCCTCTCAGCTGATCGAGCAGATCAACGGCCGCAGCGAACCACGACAAATCGTTATTCCTTCCACCCTCTCCTGACCGCTTTCTGAGCGTTAATTTGTGATCTTCGCTGCGTTTCGGGAACGTTCCCATTTTTAAATATTCATCGACGATATACTCTGGCGCCAACAACGCGAGAGTTGCCGGATGGCGACCTAACGCGTCTTATCCGGCCTACGGGGAACACACGTCATCATGAGCAAAATAAAACAAGCAGACATCGACCGGCTGATTGAGCTGGTAGGCGGGCGCGACAATATCGCCACGGTAAGTCACTGCATTACTCGCCTGCGTTTTGTGCTGAATCAACCTGCGAACGCCAGGCCGAAAGAGATCGAACAGTTGCCGATGGTCAAAGGCTGCTTCACCAACGCCGGGCAATTTCAGGTGGTGATTGGCACCGAGGTAGGTGATTACTACAAAGCGCTGCTGGCAACTACCGGACAAGCCAGCGCCGACAAAGAGCAGGCGAAAAAAGCGGCGCGGCAGAATATGAAATGGCATGAACAGCTGATTTCTCATTTTGCGGAGATCTTCTTCCCGCTGCTGCCCGCGCTGATTAGCGGCGGCTTGATCTTAGGTTTCCGTAACGTGATCGGCGATCTGCCGATGAGCAATGGCCAGACGCTGGCGCAGATGCATCCTTCGCTGAAAACCCTTTACGACTTCCTGTGGCTGATTGGCGAGGCGATCTTCTTCTATTTGCCGGTCGGGATCTGCTGGTCGGCGGTGAAGAAAATGGGCGGTACGCCGATCCTCGGTATTGTGCTGGGCGTAACCCTGGTTTCACCGCAGTTAATGAACGCTTATTTGCTCGGTCAGCAGGTACCGGAAGTGTGGAACTTCGGCCTGTTCAGCATTGAGAAAGTGGGCTACCAGGCGCAGGTCATTCCGGCATTGCTGGCTGGTCTGGCGCTCGGGTTTATTGAAACACGCATGAAGCGCATCGTGCCGGATTATCTGTATCTGGTGATCGTCCCGGTGTGCTCGCTGATCATTGCGGTGTTCCTCGCGCACGCCTTCATCGGTCCGTTTGGTCGCATGATCGGCGACGGTGTCGCGTTTGCGGTCCGCCATCTGCTGACCGGCAGCTTTGCTCCGATTGGCGCGGCCCTGTTCGGCTTCCTGTACGCCCCGCTAGTGATCACCGGTGTGCATCAGACCACGCTGGCTATCGACATGCAGATGATCCAGAGCATGGGCGGCACGCCGGTATGGCCACTGATCGCACTGTCGAATATCGCTCAAGCTTCTGCGGTGGTCGGGATCATTATCTCCAGTCGCAAGCACAACGAACGTGAAATCTCCGTTCCTGCCGCGATCTCTGCTTATCTTGGAGTAACTGAACCAGCAATGTACGGGATCAACCTGAAATACCGCTTCCCGATGCTGTGCGCGATGATCGGCTCCGGTCTCGCCGGACTGCTGTGCGGCCTGAACGGTGTGCTGGCAAACGGGATTGGCGTCGGCGGTTTGCCGGGCATCCTCTCCATCCAGCCGACTTATTGGCAGGTATTTGGCATGGCGATGGTCATTGCGATTGTTATCCCAATGATACTGACCTCATTTGTTTACCAGCGTAAATACCGTCTGGGCACATTACAAATTATCTAACTTTTCTTCGGGGCGCAGTTGCGCCCCAGCGTATTTCCAGGAAACAACCATGAATATTCCCCACTGGTGGCAAAACGGCGTTATCTATCAGGTTTACCCCAAGAGTTTTCAGGACACTACCGGCAGCGGCACCGGCGATTTACGCGGCGTGACGCAGCGCCTCGACTATCTGCAAAAACTGGGAGTCGATGCCATCTGGCTGACGCCATTCTATATTTCGCCGCAGGTTGATAACGGTTACGACGTCGCAGATTACCTGTCTGTCGATCCGGCCTACGGTACGCTGGAAGATTTTGACGAACTGGTGGCGCAGGCGAAAGCGCGCGGCATCCGTATTATTCTCGATATGGTGTTTAACCACACCTCAACCCAGCACGCCTGGTTTCGTGAAGCGCTGGATAAAGACAGCCCGTATCGTCAGTTTTATCTCTGGCGCGACGGCACGCCAGACAGCCCGCCGAATAACTGGCGTTCCAAATTTGGCGGTAACGCCTGGGGCTGGCACGCCGAAAGCGAGCAGTACTATCTGCACCTCTTTGCTCCGGAGCAGGCCGATCTGAACTGGGAAAATCCGGCGGTACGCGCCGAGCTAAAAAAAGTCTGTGAGTTCTGGGCCGATCGCGGCGTGGACGGATTGCGCCTCGACGTGGTGAATCTTATCTCTAAAGATCAGGACTACCCGAACGATCCCGACGGCGATGGGCGGCGTTTTTATACAGATGGCCCGCGCGCGCATGCGTTTTTACGCGAGATGAACCGTGACGTCTTCACGCCACGCGGCCTGATGACGGTGGGCGAGATGTCTTCCACCACACTGGAAAACTGCCAGCAGTACGCCGCACTCGATGGCAGCGAACTGTCGATGACCTTTAACTTTCACCACCTGAAAGTGGATTACCCCAACGGTGAGAAGTGGACGTTAGCCAAACCCGATTATGTGGCGCTGAAAACCCTGTTCCGTCACTGGCAGCAAGGCATGCACAATCAGGCCTGGAACGCGCTGTTCTGGTGTAACCACGATCAGCCGCGCATCGTGTCGCGTTTTGGCGATGAAGGTAAATACCGCATTCCGTCGGCCAAAATGCTGGCGATGGTGCTGCATGGCATGCAGGGCACGCCCTATATCTACCAGGGTGAAGAGATCGGCATGACCAATCCGCACTTCAGCCAGATTACCGATTATCGCGATGTGGAAAGCCATAACATGTTTGCCGAACTGAACGGTCAGGGGCGGGATGCCGACGAACTGCTGGCGATCCTCGCCAGTAAATCCCGCGATAACAGCCGCACGCCGATGCAGTGGGATGCCAGCCAACACGCGGGCTTTACCGAGGGCGAGCCATGGATCAATCTGTGTGACAACGCAGCGGAGATCAACGTGGCGGCAGCGCTGAGCGATGCCGACTCGGTGTTCTACACCTATCAGCGGCTTATCGCATTGCGCAAAGCGGAGCCAGTTATTACCTGGGGCGACTATCAGGATCTGTTACCGGACAGCCCACATCTGTGGTGTTACCAACGCGAGTGGCAAGGGCAGCGACTGCTGGTCATTGCTAATCTGAGCGATACCTTCCAGAACTGGCAGCCAGTCCAGGCCGATGGAAACTGGCAGGTGCTGATGCACAACTATGCCGAGGTCGCCAGCCAACCTGGGGACATGACACTGCGTCCTTTTGAGGCCGTCTGGTGGGTACAAAAATAGCTTGCAATTATGCTCAAGCCCGGTACGCATAGCGCTACCGGGCGTTGCTACATGCGCTTAGCTTAGCCTCCTGTTTTTGTTGAATAATTAATCAGAATTTTCTGCCCACAATTTACAATCGCTGTACTGCCCGTCATCTGTACGCTCCGATTTTTACTTTGCGCTACATCAAATAAATCGTAAACATCCTTGATGCAAATCACTACATATAGAACTTAAAATGCACGCCGACCCAATATGTTGTATTAATCGACTACAATTGCTACAACTACAGTGCACCGCTTTACGGTGAAATTGTGGATAAAGTGGGTCAGGATTGCGGGAAGTCATTGGCAATAGAGATGAATAAAGCCATGGCCGCTTCCCCAACCTCTGTGGATAACCTGTTCTTATAAATATGGAGTGATCATGACACCGCATGTGATGAAACGAGATGGCTGTAAAGTGCCGTTTAAATCAGAGCGCATCAAAGAAGCCATTCTGCGTGCAGCTAAAGCAGCGGGAGTCGATGACGCAGATTACTGTGCCACCGTCGCAGAAGTCGTTAGTAGCCAGATGAATGAGCGCAGCCAGGTCGATATCAACGAGATCCAGACAGCGGTAGAAAACCAGCTGATGTCTGGTCCGTACAAACAACTCGCCCGTGCGTACATCGAATATCGCCACGACCGTGATATACAGCGTGAAAAGCGTGGCCGTCTGAACCAGGAAATTCGTGGTCTGGTTGAGCAAACCAACTCTGCTCTGCTGAACGAAAACGCCAACAAAGACAGCAAAGTGATCCCGACCCAGCGTGACCTGCTGGCCGGTATCGTCGCCAAACACTATGCGCGTCAGCACCTGCTGCCGCGTGATGTCGTCCAGGCGCACGAGCGTGGTGATATTCACTATCACGATCTCGACTACTCTCCGTTCTTCCCAATGTTTAACTGCATGCTGATCGACCTGAAAGGCATGCTGACGCAGGGCTTTAAGATGGGTAACGCGGAGATTGAGCCGCCAAAATCCATCTCCACCGCGACGGCCGTCACCGCGCAAATTATCGCGCAGGTTGCCAGCCATATTTATGGCGGTACCACCATTAACCGTATTGACGAAGTTCTCGCACCATTCGTGACCGAGAGCTTTAACAAGCATCGCAAAACCGCTGAAGAGTGGCAGATCCCGGATGCCGACGGCTATGCGCATTCCCGTACCGAGAAAGAGTGCTACGACGCATTCCAGTCCCTCGAGTATGAAGTGAATACCCTGCATACCGCTAACGGTCAGACGCCGTTCGTCACCTTCGGTTTTGGCCTGGGAACCAGTTGGGAATCACGTTTGATCCAGCAGTCCATTCTGCGTAATCGCATTGCGGGCCTCGGTAAAAATCGTAAAACCGCCGTGTTCCCGAAACTGGTGTTCGCCATTCGCGACGGCCTGAACCACAAGTTTGGCGATCCGAACTACGACATCAAACAACTGGCGCTGGAGTGCGCAAGCAAGCGTATGTATCCGGACATCCTGAACTACGATCAGGTAGTGAAAGTGACCGGTTCGTTCAAAACGCCGATGGGCTGTCGCAGCTTCCTCGGCGTGTGGGAAAACGAGAACGGCGAACAGATTCACGACGGGCGTAACAACCTCGGCGTTATCAGCCTCAACCTGCCGCGTATCGCGCTGGAAGCCCACGGCGATGAAGCCACCTTCTGGAAACTGCTCGACGATCGACTGGTGCTGGCACGTAAAGCGCTGATGACCCGCATTGCGCGTCTGGAAGGCGTGAAAGCCCGCGTGGCGCCAATCCTGTATATGGAAGGTGCCTGCGGCGTGCGTCTGAAAGCGGACGATGACGTGTCAGAAATCTTTAAAAATGGCCGCGCGTCTATCTCGCTGGGTTACATCGGCATTCACGAAACCATTAACGCACTGTTTGGTGACAAACATCTGTACGACAGCGAGCAGCTTCGCGCCAAAGCTATCGCCATTGTCGAACGCCTGCGTCAGGCAGTCGATCAGTGGAAAGACGAGACCGGCTACGGCTTCAGCCTGTACAGCACGCCGAGCGAAAACCTGTGCGATCGTTTCTGCCGTCTGGATACCGCCGAGTTTGGTGTGGTGCCAGGCGTGACCGATAAAGGTTACTACACCAACAGCTTCCACCTCGACGTGGAGAAAAAGGTTAACCCGTACGACAAGATCGATTTCGAAGCGCCATACCCGCCGCTGGCGAGTGGAGGCTTCATTTGCTACGGCGAATACCCGAATATTCAACACAACCTGAAAGCACTGGAAGACGTCTGGGATTACAGCTATCAGCACGTGCCGTATTACGGGACCAACACGCCAATTGATGAATGCTACGAGTGCGGCTTTACCGGTGAGTTCGAGTGCACCAGCAAAGGCTTTACCTGCCCGAAATGTGGTAACCACGACGCCGCGCGCGTGTCGGTCACCCGCCGCGTCTGCGGTTATTTAGGCAGCCCGGACGCCCGTCCGTTTAACGCCGGTAAGCAGGAAGAAGTGAAGCGCCGCGTTAAGCATTTGGGTAATGGGCAGATAGGTTAATTTCGACAGTATTATTGCCCGGCAATGCGATGCTTTTCGGGCCATTTTTTCCGCAACGCAATTCACGTCATAGCAAGGCAGCAAATGAGTGGGTCCCGGGGAGCTTACATAAGTAAGTGACTCGGGCGCACGAATGCAGCTAACGCAGCTATGGCGCGAATTGATAAGCGGATGAGAAGCGAAAATGAACTTTCACCAATACTATCCCGTCGACATCGTTAACGGCCCCGGCACCCGCTGCACGCTGTTTGTGTCCGGGTGCGTGCATGAATGTCCCGGTTGCTATAACAAAAGCACCTGGCGGCTCAATTCCGGCGAGCCATTTACCAAAGAGATGGAAGACAAGATCATTGCCGATCTGAACGATACGCGAATCAAGCGTCAGGGGATCTCGCTCTCCGGTGGCGATCCGCTACATCCGCAAAACGTGCCGGAAATCCTGCAACTAGTGCAGCGCGTTCGCGCTGAGTGCCCCGGCAAAGATATCTGGGTGTGGACCGGCTACAAGCTCGATGAACTCAACGCCGCGCAAATGCAGGTGGTCGATCTCATCAACGTACTGGTCGATGGCAAATACGTGCAGGATCTTAAAGACCCGGCGCTAATCTGGCGAGGTAGCAGCAACCAGGTTGTGCATCATTTACGTTGATCTCCAGGCGGTTAATATTCTGTTTTCTGCCTCTCAAAAACGACTGACACACTCCATGGCGACCGTTTTGAACTCGGTGAAATTCCGGCATGCGCAGAGCCGCGTCATAGCGCGTTCACGCAGGAAGGTGACGAAAATATCGTAGATCGCCATCGCTTCTTCGTACTCGCTTTTACTGATGGCGAGCAGGAAGATCACGTGCGCGGTTTCATCGCCCCAGGCAATACCCTGCGGGGCGAGGATAGTGTAGACCACCGTTTTCTTGGCCAGCAGACCGAGGGCGTGCGGCAGGGCAATGCTGTCACCCAGCATGGTGCTGACGATGGCCTCACGCTCAACCACTGAATCAAGGAACTCCGCGTCGACAAAACCTTCATCCTGCAACTGACGGCATAAGGTTTTGAACAACGTTTGTTGATCCATTGGCTCGTCAATTACACGAAAATGGGCGGCATCGAAGAATTTGTTCAACATCCACGGGCGGGTTCTGTCCACCAGCACCAGTTTGCCAATTTGCTCGAGTTGATAATCGGTCGGAAACGGCGCAATCATCGCTACGGGCTTATCTTTTTCACCGATCCGCGCGGTAGAGATAACAAAATCTTCGCTAATGCTTTCCCGCTGTTCGTAGTCACGCAGCGTCACGGTATCGACGATCTCTATCTGCGGATACTTACGCGCCAGCACCGCTTCAATCATCCGCGCCATCGCATTTCCGGCATCGCATACCAGCAGAACCTTCGGCTGTCTCTGGTAACCGATGTTGTAACTACGCTCCAGCCCGACGCCAATATGCAGCACGAGGAAGCCGATCTCATTTTCACTGATGGTGTACGGCGTATATTTTCCCCATCCCGAGACGGCGGCCAGCGTCATGTCCCACGCCATGGGATAGTGCTGTTTAATATTTTCCAGCAGCGGATTGGGGATCATTATCTGGTAACGCACGCGGGTGATCATCGTCTTAATATGCGTCAGCAGGTCAGCATGTAACTGTTTGTCATTCAACAGGTTGTAGTTGTACTGGGTGTTGATAAAACGCAGGATGTAATTGACCAACGCTTCGTCATCATCCGCATTGATAGCACTGGGCGCGATCTCTTGTACCTGGCGGGCAGCAATATGCACCTGTAGCCAGTTTTCTTCGGAAACGGAAAGCGGTTTGTCTGCCAGGCGGTGCAGTACCGCCGCGATTTCCCGCGTGGCCAGGCACACCGATTGATCGGCCTCTTCTGCGGCAAAATCCGGGAGTGGATACCCTTCGCTAATCCGCCGTACCGCCACCGCGCAGTACAAGCGTAAAAACAGCTCGCCCTCATCGGTCAGACGAATATGAAAACGAGCGAAAATATCCTGTAAAACGGGCTGTAGCTGCTCAGGGATCCCGGCATTAAGCGCCTCCTGCATCACTAATGGGTGCTGCGGATCCTGCTGTGCCAGCGTCCACAGCAGATCGGTCAAACAGGCGCGAATCGCCATTTCGCTGCCGAACAGTTTCATGCCGTGACGGGGACGCGTTTCCAGCGTCAGATGATAACGTTGCAGATGCTCGCGCACCTCAGCCATATCGTTTTGCAGCGTCGCGCGGCTGATAAACCATTCATCAGCCAAATCTTCCAGCTTTAGCGAGAAAGCCGACGTCAGAAAACGCACCACCAGCCAGTGTATCCGTTCCTGGCTGGTTCGAGGGATGCGTAGCAACGCGTTGGGCTGCTGCGTTTGCAGGGTGTTATAACTTGCCGGGTCGTCAATTTTGAGCTGATAACCGTTACCCCGGCTGAGGACAAACTGTGCGCCGTACTGGGTGAGCAGCGCGTTTAGCGCGGTGATATCCGCCCGTACGGTGCGTGTGGAAACCGACAACCGCTGCGCCAGCTCGTCCTGTGGAAGCGCTTCGTTTTGCAACATGTCAAACAGCTGTGCTAAACGTTGGTTGGGGAATCGCACGTCAGTTTCCTCATCAGTCAGTTAGCCTACGCAGGCCCGGGTCATCGCCATCAGCTGGCGTACGTCATCCGGACGAGTGTTACCACTCACCTTATCAATAATCGAACTATAGATGTGAGGAATGATTTTACTCACTCCGGCATCGAGGGCAATCTGCAGGATTTCAGTGAAATTATCCAGATCGATACCGCCGGTTGGCTCCAGCCAGAAGTCATGCCGGGCGCAGGCCTGCGCTACGGCAATGTACTCTTCACGGCATTTCAGGCCGCCCATCGGGAAATATTTAATCGAGCTACCGCCCATATCTTTGAGCAGCGCAATCGCGGTTTCTACCGGCACAATACCGTCCGGCGTCTGGCTGCTCAGCGGACCGGTGGAGATTTTCACCCTGCCCGGCATGCCGGTTGGCGAGACCAGACCGTTGACTACTGTATCCTGCTGGCCCAGCAGCGCGCGACTGGTGGCCACACCGGTAAAGACCTGATTAACATGCTGCGGCTGTACCTGACGGGAAATTTCACTGACCATCGCCGACTGGTTAGGATCGCCCGCCCCCAGCCCCACGGAGAGCGCATTGTCGATAAGCGCTGCGTATTCACGCATATCCGCTACTGCGCTTGCGACATCCGGGTAATTTTTTGACAACACACCAACCAGCACATGTCCTTCCGCCGCCGCGTAAATATCCCGCGCATTTTCTTTGGAGCCTGCCAGCACGTTCAGGCAGACGCGGTCGCGATAAAAGTTAGGGGTCAGTTTCATACTTCTTTCTCCTGCGAAATCACTTCACCAATTCGACGGGCCACAATCTCCAGCTGCGCACGATCGACGCTGCGCACATCGGCTTCGATAATGCCTTCGTTGGCTTTGTAACCACGGAAGTAAATCGCGTACTCGCCTTGTTTCAGGGCTTCAACCAGTTCGCCCGTGGCGATCCCGGTTACCGCTTCATCAAACTTAATTTCCGTGCGTGCGATGTCGCGCCCTGCGCTATCCCACACCACGCGGGCGCTCACGCCATTAAGCTGGTTCAACGCATTAATGAACGGCGTCATTTTCTCGACCATCTCCGCGCCACTCTCTTTCTGCGCGTTCAGATACAGTTCGATGGCGCAGGTTAGGCCAAGAATTCCCTCTTTCCCCACCTTCATCGCCCGGCCAATTCCCGCCGTCTGGCGTTTCACCCACTCAACGTACTGGGTTTTACCTATCACCAGACCGCTGGTTGGTCCTTCAATCGCCTTCGCGCCGCTATAAATAACCAGATCTGCGCCAACCCGGTAGTAGCACTGCAAATCTTCTTCCGCCGCCGCGTCCACGATCAGCGGCAGGTTATGCGTACGCGCCACCACCGCAGCCTGCTCCACGCTGAGCATACTTTTCTGGACGCAGTGGTGAGATTTGATATACAGAATGGCCGCCGTACGCGGTGTAATGGCCGCAGCCAGCTGCGCCGCGGAACATTCGTTGGCATAACCGGCTTCCACTAACTTACCGCCGCCAAGCGCCACCATGGTACCCACCGGAGCGCCAAAGTTGACGTTGTGGCCTCTGGGCAGCACGATTTCGTTGTTCTCGATGGGCGTGACGTGCAGGTTCTCCAGCAGCCAGTCGCTGTCTTTAACCAATACGCCAGCCACCGACAGGGCGATCCCCGCCGAGGCGCAGGAGACAACGGTTGCCCCTTCCACTTCCAGCAATTTCGCGATGTAGTCGCCGGTTTTATTCACCAGGTCTTTCATCTCAAAGTATTGATTCATCCCGGCCATCGCGGCTTCAACCACTTCTGGTCGCGGCGTGGAAACGCCAAGCGCCGTCATGCGGCCGGAGGTATTAATCACCTGTTTTAAATCGTATTTCTCAAAAATCGAAGGCATGTTCCGCGCTCCCTTGTTCGGTCATATAGCCCTTGCCCGCACGTATTGCGGCAAGCGGCACCAGCAGTTGTTCAGCCTGCAGGCTGTCGTTTTCTGCATCTACCAGCACGGTTGGCTGGCGCTTAAGCGTAAAGAGGGTTAAATCAGCATCCAGACCGACCTGCAGTCGCCCCTTCTGTTTCAGGCGCAGGCCGTCGGCAGCATTGGCGGTAACGCACTCAATAACCTGCGGAAGCGACATCCCAATGGCGAGAAATTTCGACATCACATTCGCCAGAGAATGCACCGGGCCGCTGATACGGTTGCGACAGTAAATATCGGAACTGATGGTGTGTGGCAAAATCCCCAGTTCAATAGCGCGTTTTGCCACCGCAAAGCTCAGGCTGGCGGTGCCATGCCCAACGTCCAGACGCACGCCGCGTGAAATCGCCCGCGTCACTGACGCCCGCAACTCGCCTTGCGGCGTCAGAATGCGGTTCGGCTTACCGTTGTAGCAGTGGGTAATGATGTCACCCGCGCTCAGGCGCTCGGCGATCTCATCCAGGTCCGGCGGGTTGTTGCCGATGTGCACCATCAGCGGCAGGTCGCCGTTCTCTTTTTGCATCGCTTTGGCGCGATCCAGCGGCGTGATGCCATTTTCACCGACTACGCTGCTACTCATACGTGCCTTCAGACCGACGATAAAATCAGGGTGGCGTTTCACCGCCTCTCGCACCGCATCAGCGTCAATATTGGCCATGTTGGCCAGCTCGTTCTGGGCGATAAGCCCAACGCGAGAGATATTCAGCATCGCATACACCTCGGTGGCAGCTTCCCGGGTCAGGGTGTAAAAATCGTCGATGTCATCCGACCCGGTACTGCCCGCATCCACCACAGTAGTGACGCCAGTCGCAATACCGACGCTATCCGGCTGGTCGTGGTAAATCGGGGATTTCGGGTAGCAATGAACGTGGGAGTCAATCCAGCCTGCGCTGACGTAGCACTCGCCGCCCAGCTCAATGGTTTTCAGCGCCGAGCCATCAACGTCGCCCAACGCCGCGATCTTGCCGTCTTTGAGCGCAATATCGCTCACCGTATCGTCAACGAGGCGCGCACGGCGCAGGAGTAAATCAAACATCGCTCTCTCCTATGCCGGATGGCGGCGTAACCGCCTTATCCGGCCTGCAAATCAACAGTTAGCTAATGGCAATCGGGAAGATGGACCCGAGGATCATTGCTCCAAGGATCGCCCCGCCGGTAATCGGTTTTTGCCACAGATAAAACAGCAGCGCCCCCGCCAGAGAACCGATTCCGATAGGAATAGAAGCCGTCATCGCGCTGAGGATAATCAACGGTCCGAGGAAGCGGCCGGAGGCGTTACCGGCCCCCATCATGACGTCCGCACCGTAGGTTGAGTCGCTCTGGTTGATGGTGAACTTACGCGCCAGAATGATGATGTAGCCAATCGCTAAACCAATCACCAGACCAGTGACCAGCGAGGCGGCGAAGTTGGCGACCGGGAAGATAATGCCCGCGCCCAGTAGCAGCGCCGGAACGCCTAACCCAACCCCGGTCTGAATCGCCCCGCCGATATCCAGAATCCCCACCAGCGAACCTTCAATGATGCGGGCAAACAGGAAACTTGCGCCAAATGCCGCCACCGCCCCATAGGAGCCGGTATCCATTCCAGCTTTCAGCATCGCCACAAAAGCCACTTCGTTAAATGCGCCAATACCGTACAGGTAGTACATGTGCGTTCCGGCAAATACGCCGGATGAGAGCAGGCCCACGAAGATCGGGAACGACCAGTCAGCGAACCAAAAACCTTTATTCTGTTCCATGATGACCTCCGTTATTTGCCGCTGAGCGAGTTGTGGATAAGTTCGAGCCAGTTAGGCACGGTCAGATGGAAGGATTCGATCATCTTCATATCGAAACCGCGGAAGAAGCCGCTCAGAACAAACAGCGCGACGATAGCTACCATCATCACTTTCGTGACGTGGTTCCAGCCGCTTTCTTCAACACCTTTGCCGATCAGAATGCCGAGCACCAGCCCCGGAACGGCGTTGCCCATGATCAGCTGCGCCGCGCCGCCAAAAACGGTGGCCCAGAAGCCGGATTTCTTACCGGCGTCGATCGCCGCCAGCCAGAAGATCACCGGCATCACGGTGTTAACCAGCAGGTTAGCCGCTGGCACCAGCACCTTGACGGCGGTAACCTGCAGCGCTTCCGGTACGGATGACGCAGTGAGGTTCAGGAAGGTCACCACGATCATCCCGATAACGCCGCAGGCAATTGCCATGCGCTTAGGATCGTGCAGCGTTTCACCGACGTTGCGATTTTTAATCATCAGCGCGGCGGCACCCCAGTTGGGGATGATGCGATGGTCGACGTCCTGAGTGAACGCCCCCGCCGCAACGGAGGAAGCCCAGGCGTTAAAGAAGAAGCCCAGACCGAACGAGAAGTGAGAAGCCGGATCCCCTTCGCAGGAATTCAGTTCTCCAAGAGTACGAAACGCGCCCATCCCTTGAGTGGTAGGCGCATGAAACATGCGTGCAGCCCCAGCGCCGACACCAACGCCAACCAACGCGCCGATGATGAGCGATTTTATTAATATTATCAGGAACATAATTATGCCTTTTAATAGAAAATCAGCGTTGCGTAACGAAATCCACCTTGTCGAGATTGATGGCAGTCACGTTGACGGTCACGTCCAGCTCCACGCTGAAAGTGCGTCTTTCCCGGCGCAAAAAGAGGAATAAAAACGCCTCTTTACGCACCGATTCACGCGCTTGAACAACCTGCACATCCTGTGGCTCAATACGCAGTAAGATATGCGGCGACGCTTTCATCACCGCAGCCTGAACGTGGTTCAGGGCATCGGCAAAGGCGCGAGCTTTGGTCTCGCCCTTACCCGTGACTCTCACCGTGGTGGTGAATTGCTCTTTCATGCTTAAGCGCCGTGTTTCTTTTGCCAGGCCTGCACCAGGCGCTCGCCGAGCTCTTCTTTGTCCATAAAGCCGAATCCCAGTACGTTGCACCCTTCGTTGATGGCGGTTACCCCTTCATCGACCGAACGCATGCCGTATTTCGCTTTGTAGCCGTATTTGGTCTGCGCAGTAATCGCACCCGCACCACCGCTGCCGCAAAACGAGATACCAAAGGTGGCGTTTTCCGCCTTCATCACGTCACCCAGCTTCATATCTGCTGCAACGCCCGGCACCACAACGGCACGGCCACCCGCTTTCTCTACGCCTGCCGCCACTTTCTGGCCTTTACCCAGACGATCGCCAATCACTACGGTAATCTGTTCCATCTTTTTCTCCTTAAAGGTTGTCTTTCGCGACTTCAAAGTGCACCGACAGCAGCCAGGCCTCTTCCTCAGGAAGATTGCCAAACTCGGCGACCACGTCGCGGGCAAGCGCCATTGACTCGGCAGATATTTCATCAAACAAGCTGGCATCGACTTCTGGTAAGGGTTCACCCGTTACCGAGCGGTGCGCCATGGCGCGAACATGCGACGTCAGCATCTGTTCCTGTACGGCGTTGGGAATAATGTTGCGTTCACGCAGCAAGGCATACACCTGCGCCAGCATGCGGTCGGCCAGTTCCACCGATTCCCCCATGTCATTCATTACAGCTCCGTTATTCACTCGTCTTACCCCGTTAATGTCTCTGAGGGTAAATTAGCGACGGAGGTTATAAGTTTGTAGCGAGTTGTTTTCCACTTCGAAGTGGAAAGGTGTGCAGCGATAGTGATCTGTGCCGCAAAAAGGGCTGGAACCACGATTTATCACCGGAAGAATGTGATTGAGATCGCAAGAGTGGGCCGCAAAATGGAAGGAAGTGCGAACAATGAATGGACGATAAAAATGAAAAAATGTGATGGGGATAGCGTTTACTTATGGGGCGTGCAGTAGCGGGGGATTTTATCCGGCCTACGGGTATGCAGGCCGGGTAGCGCAGATTAGCGGAACTTCTTGTGGTTTTCGTTGCGCGTGGTTTTCAGCTCTTCCGCAACGGCTTTCGCCTCTTTAACTTTACCTTCGTTCGCCAGCTTCAGCGCGCCGTCAATCTGGCCGATCAGCGTGTCAAAGCCGTGGCGGAAATCTTTCATCTCCGGGCTGTCCGGGGATTTGTTTTCCAGCTTCGGCGGCGTACCTTTTTGCGCGTCCAGCGCGGCTGCACGCATTTTGGTTAACGCGTCTTTCAGTTCAGTCGCATTATCCGTTTTTTCGACAATTTTCAGGTTGTCGTTGAGGATCCCCATGTCATCTTCGAGATCGGCTGCAAACGCAGAAGAACCAAGAACCAGCGTTGAAGCCGCGACGATCGCTAACAGGTGTTTACGCATTGCTCACTTCCTTTTTTATTATTAAAAATTAACGCCTTAACGAGTATTACTGCCCGGCGATTTTCATCTCCGGTAACAATACCGAACCACATTGGATATTACTGCGCGTTTCAATATCGTTCCCCACGGTCACAATATTGCGCCACATCTCTTTTAAGTTACCGGCGATGGTAATTTCGCTCACCGGATACTGAATTTCACCATTTTCGACCCAGAAGCCCGCCGCGCCGCGCGAGTAATCGCCGGTAATGCCGCTTACGCCCTGTCCCATCAGCTCGGTAACCACAAGACCTGTGCCCATCTCTTTGAGCAACTGCTCGAAGCTTAGACCTTGTCCCGGAATTCGCCAGTTGTGGATCCCGCCCGCATGCCCAGTGCTCTTCAGGCCCAGCTTACGTGCGGAATAGTTAGTCAACAGCCATTGAGTCAGCACGCCTTCTTTAATGATGTCACGGCGTTCAGTCCGTACCCCTTCGCTGTCGAACGGCGACGACGCCAGTCCCTTCAGCAGGTGCGGATGTTCTTCAATAGTCAGCCATTCCGGCAGAATTTGTTTGCCCAGCGAATCCAGCAGGAAGGTGGATTTGCGGTACACAGAACCGCCGGCGATCGCGCCGACCAGGTGTCCGAACAGTCCGGTCGCCACTTCGTTGGCGAAAATCACCGGCGCTTTCATGGTGGACAGCTTACGCGGAGACAGGCGTGATAAGGTACGGCGAGCACAGTCAGCCCCCACCCACTCCGGCGTTTGCAGATCGCCCATCGCCCGGCCAATGGTGTAGGCGTAATCACGCTCCATATCACCATTTTCTTCCGCGATCACGCAGCTGGAAAGGGAATGACGCGTGGAGCAGTAGCCCTGCAGCATGCCGTGGCTGTTACCAAACACTTTGATGCCATAGTGGCTGTTAAAGCTGCCGCCTTCGGTATTGGTGATACGCTTATCAGCCTGCAGCGCCGCCTGTTCAGCACGAGCGGCCAGTTCGATGGCTTCATCAGGGGAAACTTCCGCCGGGTGGAACAGGTCCAGATCGGGCGCATCAAAGGCCAGCAGTTCTTTATCTGCCACGCCTGCGCACGGATCCGGCGAAGTGTAACGTGCAATGTCCAGCGCAGCCTGCACGGTGCGTGCAATCGCCTGCGGGCTTAAATCGGTGGACGATGCGCTGCCCTTACGGTTCTGGTGGTAAACCGTAATCCCCAGTGCACCATCGCTATTGAATTCGACGTTCTCCACTTCACCATAACGGGTGCTGACGCTAATACCCGTGGTCTTGCTCACAGCGACTTCCGCGCCATCCGACTTACCTGACGCTAATTCCAGTGCCGTCGAGACTGCTTCTTCCAGAATCTTACGCTGCGCTTCAACTTGTGAGATTACTTTCATCGCAAATGCCATAATGTAGAGAGAGTTTCTCTGAAGTCTAACAGAGAACCGTTTTTCAGTGCGCATCTTAACTGGTAACATTAGCCTCTTTTTTTAAGGAGCCTGAAATGACAAAGCAGCCCGAAGACTGGCTCGACGACGTTCCCGGTGATGACATCGAAGACGAAGACGATGAAATTATCTGGGTCAGTAAAAGTGAAATTAAACGCGATGCCGAGGAGTTAAAACGCCTGGGTGCGGAACTGGTTGATCTGGGGAAAAACGCGCTGGATAAGATCCCGCTCGATGCGGATTTACGTGCCGCCATTGAGCTGGCCCAGCGTATTAAGATGGAAGGGCGTCGCCGCCAGCTGCAGTTGATTGGCAAAATGTTGCGCCAGCGCGATGTTGATCCTATCCGTCAGGCGCTGGATAAGCTGAAAAATCGTCACAACCAGCAGGTCGTTGTCTTCCATAAGCTGGAGCAACTGCGTGACCGTATGGTTGACGGTAGCGATGAAGCCATCGAAGAAGTGATGAATCTGTGGCCTGACGCCGACCGCCAGCAACTGCGTTCGCTGGTGCGTAACGCCAGGAAAGAAAAAGCGGGCAACAAGCCGCCAAAATCTTCCCGCCAGATCTTCCAGTATCTGCGTGAACTGGCGGAAAACGAGGCGTAATTCCGCAAAGGATGCCCCATCCCTTGGGGCACCACCTTTACAACGCCATCACATGATGGCGCAAATCCTCATTAAAGCGCTGGTAGCATTCTGCATCTATTGCGTGCGGATAGCTCAGCACAATCAGTTCATGGTCAGCAATCCCCTGATGATACGCCGGATGCGTATGCGGTCATTCATTCGCACAAAACCCCATCGACTCATAAAAGCGTAAACGTTTATTAGCGATATCCGTTGTTAACGGATCAATCTCCAGAATCGTCATCGGAGAACGGGTGAGAATAGTGTGTAACACCTTTTTGCCATAGCCTTGCGAACGTAGCGCGCCATCAATCGCCAGATGCTCGATATACATATATTCGCCGAAATCCCAGCAACCGCTGAGCCCCACAAATGTCGTACCGTCAAACCACGCTTCCAGCGCATAGTGCGGGTTACTTAACGCCAACTGTTTCGCTGGCATTTCCCGCTGCTCATGCCAGGGAAACGACTGAGCGTAAAGCGCATCCAACGGGAGAAAAAGTGCCGAGGTGGTAGACGCTATTTTTTCGCGAGTGAGCATAGTTAATACCGTTGTAGACAATCACGACCCTGCCAGAAAAACGTTATGCCTGTACCGCCTGGCGTTATTTTACTCTTCCGCTTCTGCCTGAGCTTTCTTCGCCAGGCCATCCAGCAGTTTTTGATGAATACCACCAAATCCGCCGTTGCTCATCACCAGAATGTGATCGCCTGGCTGCGCGGTTTTCACCACCATATCTGCCAGGGCATCCACATCGCCACTCCAGTGTGCCGGCTGAACGCAGGCTTCAGCGACTTCGGCTACCTGCCACGGAATATGCGGAGGTTGCAGCAGGAACACTTCGTCCGCACGGCCTAGCGACGGCGCCAGATCGTCTTTGCACAGGCCCATTTTCATGGTGTTCGAGCGAGGTTCCAGCACTGCGATGATGCGCGCCGTACCGCCCACTTTACCGCGCAACGCCGCAAGCGTTGCCAGAATGGCCGTCGGGTGATGGGCAAAATCGTCATACACCGTCACACCATTGGCTTCACCGCGCAGCTCAAGACGACGACGGGCGTTAATGAATGAACCGAGCGCATTAGCTGCATCTGCAGGCACGACACCCACATGGCGCGCAGCCGCAATCGCCATCAGACCGTTATGCATATTGTGCTCGCCCACCAGGCCCCACTTCACTTCGCCGACTTTTTCACCGTCCAGCCATACTTCCCACTCAGAAGCATCGGTGGTCAGTTTTTTCGCCTGCCAGTGACCTTGTTCGCCCACCAGCTCTTGTTCGCTCCAGCAGCCCATCGCCATCGTTTGTTTCAGATTGATGTCGTTTTCCGGGTAGATGATGCGTCCCTGGCCCGGCACGATACGCACCAGGTGATGGAACTGTTTCTGGATCGCTTTCAAATCGTCAAAGATGTCCGCGTGATCGAACTCAAGGTTGTTGAGGATCAGCGTACGCGGGCAGTAATGCACGAATTTAGAACGCTTGTCGAAGAACGCGCAGTCGTACTCATCCGCTTCAATCACGAAGAAGTCGCTTTCGCCCAGACGCGCAGAAACCTCGAAGTTACCCGGTACGCCGCCGATCACAAAGCCAGGCTTATAGCCGCAGGCTTCGAGGATCCAGGTCGCCATTCCGGCGGTGGTGGTTTTGCCGTGCGTACCCGCAACCGCCAGTACCCAGCGGTCGCGCAATACAAAGTCATGTAGCCACTGCGGGCCAGACATGTACGGAATGTTCTTCTCGAGAACCGCTTCCACGCACGGATTACCACGGGTCATGGCATTGCCGATGATCACTAAGTCCGGCTGCGGGTCGAGCTGGCTGGCATCGTAACCCTGAATCAGATCAATGCCTTGCTTCTCAAGTAAGGTACTCATCGGCGGATACACATTGGCGTCCGAACCGGTTACTTCATGACCGAGCGAGCGCGCCAGCATCGCCAGACCGCCCATGAAAGTGCCACAAATTCCCAAAATATGAATGCGCATACGTCACTATCCTTTTTTAATCTGGGGGCCATTTTACGCACATGTCCGGCAAGTGAGAAACGCATTTCAGGATATTCCGCAGTTTGCTGGCGCGATTCACCTAAGCGCAACAATGGAAATATTTGTTAATATTGTTGCGGTCGCTTTACTCCACATAAATTGCAGGGAAAGTGTTATGAAAACGTTAGGTGAATTTATTGTCGAAAAGCAGCACGAGTTTTCTCATGCTACCGGTGAACTCACTGCTTTGTTGTCGGCAATAAAGCTGGGCGCCAAGATCATCCACCGCGATATCAACAAGGCCGGTCTGGTCGATATCCTGGGTGCCAGCGGTGCTGAGAACGTGCAGGGAGAGGTTCAGCAAAAACTCGATCTGTTCGCGAACGAAAAACTGAAAGCTGCACTGAAGGCGCGCGACATTGTGGCGGGCATTGCCTCGGAAGAAGAAGATGAAATCGTCGTCTTTGAAGGCTGTGAACACGCTAAATACGTTGTGCTAATGGATCCGCTGGATGGCTCATCCAACATCGATGTTAACGTCTCTGTCGGTACGATTTTCTCTATTTACCGCCGCGTAACCCCAGTCGGCACACCGGTCACGGAAGAGGATTTCCTGCAACCGGGCAACAAGCAGGTTGCTGCAGGTTACGTGGTTTATGGTTCTTCCACCATGCTGGTGTACACCACCGGCTGTGGCGTGCACGCCTTCACCTACGATCCTTCTCTGGGCGTATTCTGCCTCAGCCAGGAACGTATGCGCTTCCCGGCGAAAGGCAGCACGTACTCCATTAACGAAGGTAACTACATCAAATTCCCGAACGGCGTGAAGAAGTACATTAAATTCTGCCAGGAAGAAGATAAGTCAACCCAGCGCCCGTACACCTCGCGCTACATTGGCTCTCTGGTTGCCGACTTCCATCGCAATCTGCTGAAAGGCGGGATCTACCTGTACCCAAGCACTGCCAGCCACCCGGAAGGGAAACTGCGTCTGCTGTATGAATGCAACCCAATGGCCCTGCTGGCCGAGCAAGCGGGCGGCAAGGCGAGCGACGGTAAAAATCGTATTCTGGATATCATCCCGGAAAGCCTGCACCAGCGCCGCTCCTTCTTCGTGGGTAACGACCATATGGTTGAAGATGTAGAACGCTTTATCCGCGAGTTCCCGGACGCGTAAGCGCAACATCCGGCCTACAGCACGTTGCAGGCCGGATAAGCGAAGTGCCATCCGGCACAATACGGTGATATTGCCGGATGGCGGCGTAAACGCCTTTATCCGGCCTACGCATGGTTAGGCTGTCTGTAGCTTAAATACGGCCATTGCTTCGATTAGCGCTGAAGACTGTTCTTCCAGCGAGCGGGTAGCCGCTGACGACTGCTGTACCAGCGCCGCATTTTGCTGCGCCGTTTCATCCATCTGAATCACCGCAATATTCACCTGCTCTATGCCGCGACTCTGTTCCTGGGACGCACTGGCAATTTCACGCATCAGTTTGGTCATGCGCATGACTTCATTGGCAATCTCATCCATGGTTTCGCCCGCCTGCTGCGCCAGTTCGCTGCCTTCCCCTACGTGGGTGTGCGAATCGCTGATTAACGTGCGGATCTCTTTGGCCGCCTCGGCGCTGCGGCTGGCCAGATTACGTACTTCACCTGCAACAACCGCAAAGCCCCGCCCCTGCTCACCGGCGCGCGCCGCTTCAACGGAAGCGTTGAGCGCCAGGATATTGGTCTGGAAAGCAATACCGTCGATTACGCTGAGGATGTCGGCGATTCGGCTGGAGCTGCCGGAAATATCGCGCATTTTCTCGATCACATAGCACACCATTTCGCTACCGCGATCGGCGGTATCCGACACCGATTTTGCCAGTTGGTGAGCCTGTTCCGCGTTCTGCGCATTCTGTTTCACCGTCGCCGTGAGTTCTTCCATGCTGGCGGCGGTCTGCTCCAGTGAAGTGGCTGTCGATTCAGTGCGTTGCGCCAGATGCTGGTTCCCGGCCGTCAGTTCACGACTGCCAATATCAATTTGCGAACTGGCATCGCGTACGCGTTGTACCGAGTCGCCCAGCGCATGGCGCATGTCATCCATTGCCGCGTTCAGGCGGTTGAATTCAGCGCTGGCCGACAGCGTGGTAACCGGTGATAAATCCCCCGTCGCCAGACGTTCCAGTTGCTCAACCATATTATCCAGCGGTTTGAGAAACTTATTTCGCAGCATAAACCAAATAACCGCCAGCAATGCGATAGCAGCCAACATCGCAGCGCTCATAATACCGTGATAAATCAATGATTTAATGACACGCGTAGAGGCATATAGCCCCATACCACCGGTCAGTAACAGAAGGAAAGTCAGCAAAGACAATAACACCAACAAACTTGATCGAATTGAAAGGGATTTTGGCATCGTTATATTTCCGGTTGTAGGGTTAAAACAGACCTGTACAGAACCTATCGACTACAACCGGAAAAAGTTTAGGTATTTAAATGTTTTGTGCAAAATCAGGATGTTACTTTGGTGTTGCCGCCGTACCCACTCGGGTAACCGGCGAGCTTTGACGATTTTCCCAAAGCACCGTCAGACCGCGTTGTAACGCTATAAAAATAAACAATAAAATGCCAATCGCGATCTTCGTCCACCAGGAACTTAATGTGCCATCAAAATTAATGTAGGTCTGGATTAACCCCTGAATGGCGACGCCAAACAACGTACCCAACACCGTTCCCACGCCGCCGCTTAGCAGCGTTCCGCCAATCACCACTGAGGCAATCGCATCCAGCTCAACGCCAACGCCCGCCAGCGCATAACCCGCTTGGGTGTAAATGGAAAACACAATGCCGGCAAGCGTCGCCAGCCCGGTAGACAGCATATAAATGCGGATCGTTGTGCTGCGAGTAGAAATGCCCATCAGGTTAGCAGAGGTGGCGTTGCCGCCAATGGCGTAAACCTGATTACCAAAGCGCGTACGGTGCGCAAGGAAGATGCCAATCACCACCACGCCCAGCATTAACAACCCCATCGCGCTCAGGCGACCGCCGCCAGGAATTTTCCATGCCAGACTGGAGAGCGTGTCATAAATCGGATGGTTAATTGGGATCGACTCTTCAGAGACCAGATAGCTGACGCCGCGCAGGAAGAACATTCCCGCCAGAGTGATAATAAATGCCGGGATCTTCAGCGCATCAATCAGTAACCCCATAAATGCGCCAAACGCGCAGCCCATCAGCAAAATCAGGGGGAACGCCAGCAGCGGGGAAATACCCCAATAGCCAATGGCCTTCGCCAAAAATACGCCGGTAAACGCGATCACCGAGCCAACGGAAAGGTCGATCCCGCCAGAGAGGATCACGAAGGTCATGCCCACGGCGATAATCCCTAAAAAAGCGTTATCAGTCAGGATATTGCAAATCACCCGGGTGGAAGCAAAAGCTGGAAACTGCGTCAGGCAGTAAAGGTAGCCCAGCACAAACACGCCGAGGGTGATCATCAGCGGTAAATTACGTTTTATCATGACCACGCACTCCTTTTATCAGGCTGATAAAGCGTTGTGACTGCACGACCAGCACACACAACACCACCACGGCTTTGACCACCTGATTCAGTTCCGGCTGGAAGCCCGACAGCAAAATCCCGGTGTTCATGCCCTGAATAATCAACGCGCCTACCACCGACAGCAGCAGGTTAAAGCGCCCGCCCATTAGCGAGCCACCACCGATGACTACCGCCAGGATGGCATCCAGTTCCAGCCATAATCCGGCGTTATTGGCGTCTGCCCCGCGGATATCCGCCGTGACGATAATGCCAGCGATAGCCGCGCACAGGCCGCTCAGCACATAGGTGAGCATCACGATAATGCGGGTGTTCACCCCAGCGTTTTTTGCCGCACGAATGTTGATACCCACCGCTTCGATAAACATACCCAGCGCCGTTTTCCGCGTCAGCAGCCAGAACACCACCAGCGTGAGCAGTGCAATAATTACCGGCGTAGGGAACAGTAAGAGCGAGCCGCTACCAAACCACGACAGCTCGGGCGAGTTGAAAGTGACGATTTGCCCGGAAGTGATAAGCTGCGCCACTCCACGCCCGGCCACCATCAGGATTAGCGTGGCGACAAACGGTTGGATCTTGAGTATGGCCACCAGAATTCCATTCCACAGTCCAGCCAGAATGCCGGAACCTAAGGCGGCAAGCAGCACCACCGGTAGACTGTGCCCGGCCACCGTCATCGCCGCAGTAGTGGCGCCAGCAATAGCCATGACGGCCCCCACGGAAAGGTCGATGCCGCCGGTGGCAATCACCAGCGTCATACCAATCGCCAACAGCGCCACGGGAGCGGCGCGGTTGAGAATATCAATCGGGCTACCAAACAGCCGACCATCCTGCAAAATCACCTGGTAGAAGTGCGGGGCGACCAGGCTATCCACCAGCAGCACCAGCAGTAACGCCACCAGTTGTGGCATCCCCTTTGGCCAACGGAACCGCCGTTTAGGCGGATTGGATTGAGGGAGAGATTGAGGCATCACCATAGTCTCCTTAGGCCGCAATAGCGTTCATGATCGCCGGTACGGACAGTTCAGCCAGTGGGATCTCGGCCACTTGTTTGCGATCGCGCATAATAATGACCCGATCGGCATAGCCCACTAACTCTTCCAGTTCGGATGAAATGACCAGCAGCGCCAGACCATCCGCGCACAGCGTTTCGATCAGGCGGATGATCTCGGCATGTGCGCCGACGTCGATCCCACGCGTGGGTTCATCGAGGATCAGGAATTGCGGTTTGGTCAGTAACCAGCGCGAGAGCAATACTTTTTGCTGATTGCCGCCGGAGAGAAACTCGATCGGCTGTTCAGCGTTGGGGGTGCGAATTCCGAGCTGGCGGATAAAACGCTCGGCAATCTCGTTTTGTTCTTTCCGTGGGATAGGCCGCAGCCAGCCGCGCTGCGCCTGCAATGCCAGAATGATGTTTTCCCGCACCGAAGCGGCGGCAATAATGCCATCCGTTTTGCGATCCTCCGGACAGAAACCGATTCCCAGACACGAAGCCTGATGCGGCGATCGCAAGGTCTGCGGTTTGCCTTTGATCAGCGCACTTCCGCTGTCGGCGGGTTTAATACCGAAGATCACCTCTGCCGTTTCCGTTCGCCCGGATCCCAGCAGTCCTGCGAGACCGACGATCTCACCGGGACGCACCTGTAGATCAAACGGCGCGATGGTGCCTTTTTTGCCAAAGTCGCTAAAGGCCGCCACCGGCTTATCGCTAAGCAATGTGCGGCCCGCACGCTGTAGCGCATGGGTATCCAGTTCGCGACCCAGCATCATTTTGACCAGTTCAATTTGCGGTAATTCCCGGGTTTCACGGCAGCCAACGAAGCCGCCGTTACGCAGAACGGTGATGCGATCGCTGACCTGATAAACCTGATCGAGGAAATGAGTGACGAAGATCAGGCTGACGCCCCGATCGCGCAGATGACGCATCAGGCCGAACAGCATTTCAACTTCCTGGGTATCGAGGCTGGCGGTCGGCTCATCGAGGATCAGCACTTTCGCGGAGAGATCGATCGCCCGACAGATGGCGACGATTTGTTGCATCGCCACGGAAAAGCGGTTCAGCGGCTCACGCACGTCAAGGGAAAAACCGTATGACGCCATCAGCTCCGTCGCGCGTTTTTCCATCTGCTTGCGCTGAAGCAGGCCAAAACGCCGCGGCTCACGGCCAATAAATAAGTTATCGGCAACCGACATATTGGGCAGCAGGTTCACTTCCTGGTACACGGTGCCAATCCCCAGTTGCTGGGCATGGGCGGTGTTTTTGGGGGAGATCGGTTGGCCTTCGAGCCAGATAGTGCCGCGATCTGCATGGTAAACGCCGGTCAGCGCTTTGATAAGCGTCGATTTGCCGGCTCCGTTTTCCCCCAGCAGCGCCATAATTTCACCGCGACGCAAGCTGAAATCCACGTTATCCAACGCTTTGACGCCGGGAAAGAATTTGCTTAATCCTTCGGTGCGGAGGATTTCCTGATGTTGGTCGGTGGTCATGATTCCCCCTGCATCACGCCGGATGGCGCTACGCTTATCCGGCCTACAAAAGAGCGTAATGTAGGCCGGGCAAGCGCAGCCCCCCGGCATTTTCATGAAGGCTTAGTAGCCCATGTTTTTCTTCTTCTCTAACTCTTCTTTCGCCGTATCCGGCAGATAAAGGATCGACTTGGTAATGGTCAGCTTCTCAGGCATCGTGCCGTCTTTTTTGAATTTCTCCAGCGCGTCGAATGCCGGACCGGCCATATTCGGCGTCAGTTCGACGCTGGCGTTGGCTTCACCGTCAATCATCGCTTTGTAGATATCCGGTACGCCGTCGATAGAACCGGTGAGAATATCTTTGCCGGGTTTCAGGCCCGCTTCTTTGATCGCCTGGATAGCACCGATCACCATGTCATCGTTGTGGGCGTAAACCATGCAGATGTTCTTGCCGTTGTTTTCTGCTTTGATAAAGCTCTCCATCACTTCTTTCCCTTTACTGCGGGTGAAGTCACCGGACTGAGAACGGATAATTTTGATGTTTGGCGCACTGGCGATGGCTTCAGCAAAGCCTTTTTTACGATCGATCGCCACGCTGGCCCCGACGGTCCCTTGCAGCTCAACGACGTTACACGGCTTGCCGTCCACTTGTTTAATCAGCCAGTCGCCGATCAATTTGCCTTCCAGCACGTTGTCGGCAGTGACAGTGGTCATATAGAGAGATTTGTCTTTTACATCGATGGAACGATCAAGCAAAAAGACCGGAATGTCGGCATCTTTCGCTTCTTTTAAAACCGGCTCCCAACCTGTTGCCACGACCGGCGCAATAAAGATGGCGTCGACGCCCTGCGCAACAAATGAGCGAACTGCTTTAATCTGGTTTTCCTGCTTTTGTTGGCCATCAGCGATTTTCAGCGTAATTCCCCGCTTTTCGGCCTCGCTTTTCGCGACGTTGGTTTCTGCTGCGCGCCAGCCGGATTCAGAGCCAACCTGCGAAAATCCTACGGTTAAAGGGGCTGCCATTGCCATAGACGACATGGCTGCCGAAACTGCTGTGACTAAAAGTAAGCGCTTCCACATAAGTGCGTCCTCGTAGGGTGATTATTGTTGGTTAATTAACCGTTGCGAAAAAACTATAGACAATTGAGCATGTAACGGATTGCGTTACATCACACTTCAAAAAAGTAAATAAAACGTTAATCACAACTTTGTAATCGCTTTCATCTCGCTATGAAAAATGCGGCTGAAGATATGGACTTTTCTGTCACGAGAGAGAGGTGAAAAGAAGAAAATGCACGCAGAGAAAGCGAAAACAAGCGGAGACATTCCGCGCGAGTTGGCTATAATACCCGCCACTTGTTTGCCATAGCTTATTTAAAGGAAACAGACATGAGCTTACTCAACGTCCCTGCCGGTAAAGACCTGCCGGAAGATATCTACGTTGTTATCGAGATCCCTGCTAACGCAGATCCGATCAAATACGAAGTTGACAAAGAGAGCGGCGCCCTGTTCGTTGACCGCTTCATGTCCACCGCGATGTTCTATCCGTGCAACTACGGTTACATCAACCACACCCTGTCTCTGGATGGTGACCCGGTAGACGTTCTGGTCCCGACTCCGTACCCGCTGGAGCCAGGTTCAGTGATTCGTTGCCGTCCGGTTGGCGTACTGAAAATGACCGACGAATCCGGTGAAGATGCGAAACTGGTTGCGGTACCGCACACCAAGCTGAGCAAAGAATACGATCACATCAAAGATGTGACCGACCTGCCGGAACTGCTGAAAGCGCAGATCACCCACTTCTTCGAACACTACAAAGATCTCGAAGCTGGCAAATGGGTAAAAGTTGACGGTTGGGACAACGCTGAAGCTGCTAAAGCTGAAATTGTTGCTTCCTTCGAGCGCGCGAAGAAGTAAGTTTTACTTTTGATGCTTAGCCCCGCATGTCGGGGCTTTTTTGTGCCCTGATACAAGTGCAACAGGCACATAAAACAACGCCACCCGAAGGTGGCGTGTTCACATCAGTACTGGTCTCTGTCTAACCAGTTACCGCTTTCAATCAGCGTTAAGCCATCAACCGGACGTTGGTACACGTACATCCATGCACTTCCGTACGGCGTTTGAATTAACTGGCGTGCGTATTCACCGCCGCGGGTACGCAGAGCGTCAAGCTCTGCCAGCGTGGCGTTATCAATACGATAAACTTCCCCGTGTACTGTTCCATTTCCCGGAACGGCGCCTGGATAGTGGCCCAGGCTGTACAACTGGTAGTTATCGATACTGAAATTTCCCAGCAACAGGGCATTGGTCATCCAGTGGCTGTTGCCTTGTTTGGTTCGTAAACTGCCGTAGACAAATATTCGCATTGCTAAAACTCGAACTGATAGAGCAAATCAAGTGCCTGATCTACGCCAGACACTGCTTCCAGATATAGCTTAGGCATCAGACGATAACGTAGCGTGAGTGTCGCTAAGGAGTCAAATATACCCACACCATATTTCACCTGCAGACCTGGCAGTACGTATCCGCTGACAACCACCTGAGATGAGTCGCCCACCCCTTGCGTGTCCAGTGCCAGATTGCTTACGCCAAATGTCTCCCCGATTTTACCCACAACCTGACCACTTTGTGCAACCCCCAGACCAATAAGCATTGAGGTCATCGCTGCGCTATCGCTCTGCTCGCTATCCAGCCCTTGTCCGCGTAGCAGGTAGGAAAGCGCCATTTGCTGCGACATTGCCGGGTCAGAGAAGATCTCCGCCTTCGGTTCATCGGCGGTACCAGTGACGCGAACGCCAGCGATCACGTCGTCTTCGGTGGCATCCGGGTTACGAATCGCTTCGATGTTGAGCAACGGCTGATCCGGCGGACCGGAGAACAACAGCTCGCCCTTACGCACAATCAGATCCTGACCATAGGCATGGAAGCGACCGCTCGGAATATTAATTTGTCCGTTCAGCCCCAGCCCCTGCTTATCCTGCACCACTTTCAGATCGCCCGTCAGACGCGCTTTCAGACCAAAGGCGTCAAGACGCACGTTGTTACCGACGTGGATGTTCAGGTTGCTGTTGATCGGAATGCCGGCGGTCTGCGGTTTCTCGGGCTGCAGATTGTTGTTAAGCATGACCATATCGCTGGAAACCCCAACCGCGCTTTCCGGCAGGTCATGTACCACGATACGCGCCCACGGCACATCCACGTTGCCATCGAGGGTGAACAGGCTTGGCGTGGCTTCAAAGACCACGTCCGGCGAGACATCCAGGCGAACCATCGGCGGCACGGTAATACGTACCCTGCTGCCTTTAGCCGCGACCCGCGCCCGCCAGTTGTCTATCTGACTCCAGTCGGCATCGCCGCTCAGGTTAATTTCTCCCTGCTGCGTACGCACCACGCCCGCCAGCGTTGAGCGTGTTCCGGTGAAGTTAACGGCTAACTGGCTTGGCTGCATGTCAAACGGCATAAAGTTACCGTCTATATCCAGACCGCTCAGTTGCAGCTGTCCGAGCAACTGCGGGCTTTGCACATCGCCGCCCAGCCGCAGGTTGGCGTTGATCATCCCTGCCGCTTTTTCACCGCGCGAGAAGATGGGGTTCACCATCGCCAGATTGAAGTTGCGAATATTGACGTTACCGCCCAGATTACGGCGCCCTTGCGGGTCTGTTACCTGCACCTGTCCGTCAAACTGTCCGTTGTTGGTCAGACGAATCAGCCAGCCCAGCTCGGCACGGTTATTGTGCAGGTCGGCGGTGAGATTCAACGTTTCAAACGCCACGGGGAGCGGTGCATCATTCACGCTTTGCGTGACCTTCACGTTACGTCCGCTCAGGGTGACCTGCCCCTGTGGCAGACCCTCTTTGGTGGTGTCCCAACTCACATCGGCTTTACCGGTGAACACGCCGCTGGCCTGGGTTGTCTCCGGCATAAACGGTTTTAGCATCGCCAGGTCGAAGCGGTTTAGATTCACCACCGCGCGCCCTTCCGCACCCGCATCAATCGTCTGTGGTACGCACAGCTCCGCATTCGGGTTGTTCCAGCAGTGCGGTCCGATACTAATTTTTTGTTCCTGATTACGGTAATCCAGCGCGATAGCCCGGTTGAGCGACCACGGACCGACCGGCGTCTGGAAGCGGGTATTGCTTAACTCTCCTTTCCAGCGCTGTTCTTTGCGATCAAAGCTCCCGGCAAGATCCAGTTGCCCGGAAACCGGTTCACCCTGAATGCGCAACTGCAGCTCGTGCTGCTTTTCACTGCCTTTGGCGTTGAGCGTCACCAGGCCAATATTCACGTCAGGTTGTACAATCCGCTCTACGCGAACATTAAGATTACCGGCAATTTGCTCGGCCGATTTCACATCCCCTTCAACACGTACCTGAGCAACGGAAAGTTCCTGCCAGCGCAGACCACGGGCGGTAATATCCGCCAGCAGCTGTGGTGCTTCAACCGTACCGCGAACTTTTACCAGCCCTTTCGCCGTACCGCCCAGCCCCGGCAGCGCGTTATCCAGGCTTGGGGCATCAATCGTCGCGTCGAGGTTGAGGTCTTTAACCCCCAGTTCACCTTTTACGTCCGCACTGTTGCGCCCCAGTTCCAGATGCAGGCCCGGGATCGTCCACTGCAGGTAGCTGTTCCCCTTCAGCGAACCGTTCACATTGACCTTGTTCTGCTTCACGTTGCCGGTCAGCTTCAGCTCGGGAACCTCCATCTGCCAGCTTCCGCCGTACAGACTGCCGCGAGTTTTCACCAGGCCATTCAGTTTTGACGGCCAATCCGGGATCGCTTTTGCGGTGTTGATACCATCCAGCGTTAGCTCCCCGCGCCAGCTGATCGCCTGCTGCCAGTCCACCAGCGCTTTCAGCTCGGTTTTCCCTTCCAGCGCCGCAACGCTGAGTTTGTCGAGATTGATCTGCTGTTCGTTGCCTTTGGCGTCCAGCGTGATGGTAGCCGGTGGAATATCCTGACCTTTCACGGCGGTACGCATCGACAGCGTATAGTCGGTCATCTTACCGGTCAGTTTGAGTTTGATGTCATCGGCCTGGAACTGTTTCTCACCGGTAAACGGCCAGTAAACCTGCTTACTCACCACCTCAATGTTGAGCGGTAATCCGGCTTCAGCCAGACGCGTCTGTGCACGCAGGTCCATATCCACCGGACCAGACAGATTGACGCCGACTTCCAGCTGCTCGCGCAGCGCGCCGCCGACCTTCAGCTTCACCTTTTCGCCTTTTAACGGGTCGATGTTTAGCGTACTGTTTAACGTAATATCAACCGGCCACGTGTTGGTCAGTTGCGCCGTGCCGCTGGCTTTTACCGTTCCCTGATTCGAGTCGATGTCCAGCGCGTCGAGCTTCATGTTGCCGTCAATGCTGCTCACTTTTAGCAGCATGCTATGGACCGTTAAATCCGTATCTCCGGTCACGCGCAGCTGCTCGCCGCGAAACTCTTCAATATTGAGATTGAGCGGCAGATGGACATCGGTCATTTCCGGCAGCACCGGCTGTGAGAACAGATCTTTTAGCGTTTCGCCGAGCGGCTTTTCATCCGGCTGCGGGTTTTGAATCTTCGGTTCGACAACCTCTTCCTGCGCCACTTCCGCCACTTTAGGTAGGGCAATCAGTAGCCCCTGTAATGACGTTGGCTTCAACGTCAGCGTTTTTTCCTGCCAGTTCAGGCCGGAGGTAAAATCCAGCACCGAAACCGTGGTGTCATCGATTTTGATATTGATGTTGTTCAGCGCCACGCGCGAAAGCGTGATGGGGTAAGGCGTGGAAAGATTAAGCGGACCGCTCTCTTCTTCCTCAACCGGCGCGGATGGCGGCATCTTTTTGCTGTCGATCGCCACATTGATATTTTTCAGCGACAGATCGTTGACGCACAGACTGCTGTCCCACAGGCAGTTAAGCCCCACAGCCAGATGCACTTCGCCGGCATTCACCGCCACGCCAGGCTGGTCATAACGAATATTTTTCAGTGATAAATCCCGCCAGCCACCGGTGACCTGACCAATCTCCAGCCCCGGAACCCAACGATTAGCGGCTTTGAAGATCAGATGCAGGCCCGAGGTGGTACCGACGAGGAACGCCACCGTGCCTAACAACAGCAGGATAAAAATCAGCACGCCGAGGCTTATCTTCTTCCATAAACTCATAATTCAGGCCCCAGACCGATGTAAAACTGTAAACCATGTTCATCTTTGTCGCCGACCGGGACGGCAAAGTCGAGCTTGATAGGCCCCACTGGTGATTGCCAGCGTACGCCGACCCCGGCACCGGTTTTGAAATCGCTTCGGCGAATATCGCTGACCGCTTCACCGCTATCGACAAACATCGCGCCCCACCATTTACCGGTCACGTTGTACTGGTATTCCAGCGAGCCAGTTGCCAGCTTGGAGGCCCCTTTCAGCTTGCCGTCGCTACCTTCCGGCGAAATAGATTTGTATTTATAGCCGCGAATACTGCGATCGCCCCCGGCGAAGAAACGCAGGTCCGGCGGTACTTTGTCGAAGTCTCCAGTTTCAATCCAGCCGAGATTACCGCGCATCACAAAGCGATGACGATCGTACAGCGTACGGATCCAGACGTTTTGCGCCTGGAAAACGGAGAAATCAACATCTGACCCCCAGGCGGTGTTGGAGTAATCAATAGAATAACGCTGAGAGTCGCCCCAGACAGGCATCAAGCCGCCGCGTGAGCGCGTCCGGCTGATCATCACGCCCGGATAGAGCAGCATAGTGGTGTTGGTGACGTTACCCTGGGTAAAGTGGTCGAGGCTCCAGCGCAGGTTAATCGCGCGCTGCCAGCCGCTGGAGAGGTCCCAGTAGCGGGAAACCGCAAGCGTCGTGGAGTCCTGCTCGGTGTCGTTTAAATCGGTTCGCTTAAAGCCGCCCTGTACCAGGTAATACTGTTCCAGCGGGTTCTTTAACAGCGGCATTTTATAGCTGAAATCAAGCACCTGCTCTGGTGCCGAGATACTGGCGCTGGTCGTCAGGCTGTGGCCGTAGGAGTTCATCCACGGCTTTTTCCACGAGGTCTTCACCCGTGGTCCAACATCAGTTGAATAACCAACCCCGGTTTCGATGGTGTTTTCGGTGCGCGGTGAGACCACGCCTTTCAGCGGCAGCACTTTGGTTTTGCGGGCTTTATCAAACTCCGGCGCGACGACCACGGAGTTAAACCATCCGGTCGCCGACAGACGACGGTTCAGTTCGCCCAGATCTTTCGACTCGTACTCTTCACCTTCTTTAAAGGGCACCAGATTTTGCAGATACTCATCGCGAATTTGCGAGCCTTCAAAGGTGACATGCCCAAAGCGATAGCGTTCGCCGCTGTTGTAATCGATATCCCAGAACGCCTGGCGGCGCTCAAGCGCTATTCCAAGCTGGCTTTTATTAAATTCACTGTCGAAATAACCTTTGCGCAGCGCCACGCTGGTGAGTGACTTTTTGAAGTTGTCATAGTCCCCCTGATTCAGCACGGTGCCGATTGCCGGGCGCGTTTTCAACAGATCCAGATAATCTTTATCCGTACGCGCGCCACCACGCAAAATCACCTCGGTGCCACCAATCAGCACCGGCTCGCCGGGGGTCACTTTGGCGATCAGCACCTGCCGGCCTTTCGCCGGCGGTGGACGTAGTTCAAAATCAATGGTCGGCTCAAAGTAGCCCAGCGCTTTTAGCCCTTCGCGGATGGCATCATCAACGCGCGCACGAAAGCGTCGGTCTGGAGTGACTTCATCACTTTGAATCGTGGACAGCTGCGCACGGACGTTTTTCTCCAGCGGTCCTGATAATCCTTCGACCTGTAAGCGAACATTCGCGGCGGCGGCGGAGCCACTTAAGCACAGTAATCCCACCCAACATAACTGACGGATATGTGGCACATTTTCTCCTGAATATCCTTTTTTCCCACCCCTGGAAAAAAATACTATGCCGTTCCTCGGCTTAACAAAAAATCAACAATAAGAGTTGAAAAACAGACGACAACCCAAATATTTCTTATGTTTAACTCTAGACGTATTCACGCCGTTTATTGTGGGCAAAGACGCGTCTCGTTACAACCTTAACCCAAATGACTGATTTCGGGAGAACGGCCATGAGTTTATTTGATAGAAAGCATCTTGTTACTCAAGCAGATGCGCTACCTGGACGCAACACCCCGATGCCAGTGGCAACGCTGCATGCGGTTAACCAACATTCGATGACCAACGTGCCCGACGGTATGGAGACCGCTTATTTCGCCATGGGATGTTTCTGGGGCGTTGAGCGTTTATTCTGGTCATTACCCGGGGTATACAGCACGGCGGCCGGATACACCGGCGGCTACACCCCAAACCCAACCTATCGGGAAGTGTGTTCTGGCGACACCGGGCATGCCGAAGCGGTACGCATCGTCTATGACCCGCATGTTATCAGCTACGAACAACTGCTGCAGGTGTTCTGGGAAAATCACGATCCGGCGCAGGGCATGCGTCAGGGGAACGACCAGGGCACACAGTATCGCTCCGCCATTTACCCGTTAACGCCGGAACAAACCGCCGCCGCACAGGCCAGCCTTGAGCGTTTTCAGGCAGCTATGACCGCCGCAGGCGACGAGCGCACCATTACCACGGAAATCACTACGGCAACGCCTTTCTACTATGCCGAGGACGATCACCAGCAATATCTGCATAAAAATCCTTATGGATATTGTGGCATTGGCGGAATTGGCGTTTGCCTGCCGCCACAAGGATAATCGCCGCCCTCTGGCGGCTTTACAGTACCTTACGCTATACTAGCTTCTGAAATTACCGGTCCACTCCCTTCGGACCGGTTTTCATTGAATATTCCATTGGATTTATACTCTATAGATTTCGAGTTGCAGGCAGGCGGCAAACTCGTGAATCCCCAGGAGCATAGATAACTATGTGACTGGGGTGAATGAGTGCAGCTAACGCACCTGCAGCTTGAAAGACGACGAGTATCAACTTCTCCCTTCCGAGGATCTGACCTGAACGGTCGGATAAGATATGTTAAACAGTATTTTAGTCATTCTCTGCCTGATCGCCGTGAGTGCGTTTTTCTCGATATCTGAGATCTCGCTTGCTGCATCACGCAAAATAAAACTTAAACTGCTTGCCGATGAAGGCAACGTAAACGCACAACGTGTTTTGAAGATGCAGGAAAACCCCGGCATGTTTTTTACCGTCGTGCAAATTGGCCTTAACGCGGTCGCCATTCTCGGCGGTATCGTCGGTGATGCGGCATTCTCCCCGGCTTTTCACAGCCTGTTCTCAAAATACTTCGCTCCAGAGCTGTCCGAACAGTTAAGCTTTATTCTGTCATTCTCGCTGGTTACTGGCCTGTTCATCCTGTTCGCGGATTTAACCCCGAAACGCATCGGTATGATTGCGCCAGAAGCTGTGGCTTTGCGTATCATCAACCCGATGCGCTTCTGCCTGCTGGTCTTCCGCCCGCTGGTGTGGTTCTTTAACGGTCTGGCAAACAACATTTTCCGTCTGTTTAAGATCCCAATGGTGCGAAAAGATGACATCACCTCAGACGACATTTACGCCGTGGTCGAAGCCGGTGCGCTGGCAGGTGTTCTGCGCAAACAGGAGCATGAGCTGATTGAAAATGTGTTCGAACTGGAATCGCGTACCGTCCCGTCTTCAATGACCTCGCGCGAGAATATTATCTGGTTCGATCTCCATGAAGATGAGCAAAGCCTGAAGAACAAGGTGGCGGAACATCCGCACTCCAAATTCCTGGTGTGTAACGAAGATATCGACCACATCATTGGTTATGTCGATTCAAAGGATCTCCTCAACCGCGTACTGGCGAACCAAAGCATGGCGCTGAACAGCGGCGTACAGATCCGCAATACGCTGATCGTCCCGGACACGCTGACGCTCTCTGAAGCACTGGAAAGCTTCAAAACCGCAGGCGAAGACTTTGCCGTCATCATGAACGAGTACGCGCTGGTGGTAGGGATTATCACGCTCAACGACGTGATGACCACGCTGATGGGTGATTTAGTTGGCCAGGGTCTGGAAGAGCAGATTGTGGCGCGTGATGAGAACTCATGGTTGGTTGATGGCGGTACGCCGATTGATGACGTTATGCGCGTGCTGGATATCGACGAGTTCCCGCAGTCCGGCAACTATGAAACCATCGGCGGCTTTATGATGTTCATGCTGCGTAAAATCCCGAAACGCACCGACTCGGTGAAGTATTCTGGCTACAAATTTGAAGTGGTGGATATCGATAACTACAAGATCGATCAGCTGCTGGTGACGCGTCTGGACAGCAAACCTACAGTTCTGGTACCAAAACTGCCAGATGCAAAAGAAGAGGCAAAGGCGTCGTAACGCCTTACAGAAACATCAACGGCTCCTGTCCAGGAGCCGTTTTTTTAACTACTGCATAGCACTTGATCAAGCCATCTCAGTTTGCAGACGCAAGACCTGACGGTTAACTTCGGACATCACGGAAAAATGCAGCTTGTCCTTCACTTTTGGGATAAGAATCTTACCCTTATCAAATTCAAAAGCGCCTACATCCTTGATATATAACCGTCCACGAAACAGGATCTTCACGTACTTCGCCACCTGCAGCGGGTTGTATCGTTGGAAAATTTTCATTGTTGTCTCCTGCTGAGCATTACGCCTTTGCGGTACCACAATCGGTCCGACAATCCTCAGGCGCAAATTTTAATGCCCTATGACTATAGACTATCTCGTTGATGTTTCCAGCGTGTATAAGTTTATTTACCTTCAGGTTACAATTATTCAGAATTATCTTTTCAACGCTTCGCTGTCTTCAGTATAAGCCTTCATTTTTCGCAGGATTTGTGCGCCCGTCCGCAAACTGGCATCGCGCTTGCGGGAAAAAGCATCAATCGCACATATGATTAAATTCCAGACCCAAGTGGTCGGATCACCTGCAAAATAAAAGAAAGAAGGAAAACCTATGACCTTACGAAAACTGCTGGCGCTGTCGTTTCTGCTGCTGCCGATGATTGCCTCCGCACATAAGTTTGAGACTGACCAACGCGTACCACCGGTGGGGATCGCCGATCGCGGCGAACTGATTCTCGATAACGATAAGTTTAGCTACAAAAGCTGGAATAGCGCGCAGTTGCCTGGGAAAGTGCGAATTGTGCAACACATTGCTGGACGCACCTCCGCCAAAGAGAAAAATGCGACACTGATCGAGGCAATCAAAGCCGCCAACCTGCCGCACGACAAATATCAGACCACCACTATCGTCAACACAGATGACGCCATCCCCGGCTCCGGTATGTTTGTGCGCAGCAGTCTGGAGAGCAATAAGAAGCTCTACCCGTGGTCGCAATTCATTGTCGACAGCAATGGCATTGCGCGTAAAGCCTGGCAACTGGATGAAGAGAGCTCCGCTATCGTCGTACTCGATAAGGACGGACGCGTGCAGTGGGCAAAAGATGGCGCATTAACGCAGGAAGAGGTGCAGCAGGTAATTGCCCTGCTGCACAAATTGCTCAGTAAATAGAAACGCGGAAGCCGGGGTTGAGGAACGATTCACGTGGGGTGTAATCCAGAGGTTTCCCCTGCCAGTCGTGAACGTGCGCTCCGGCTGCGGCGGCAACAGCGTGGCCCGCGGCGGTGTCCCATACGTTAGTGGGCCCAAAACGCGGGTACAGCTGTGCGTGCCCTTCCGCCACCAGACAGAACTTCAACGATGAGCCAATCGACGTGGTCTGGTGCTCGCCCAACTGTTGCAGATACTTTTTTAACTCATTATCGGCATGCGAGCGGCTAATGACCACCAGCGGCGGACGCGCGTCACGAACCTGAATTTGTTTACGTACGTCGCACTCTTCTTTCCACGCTTTACCTTCTGCTGCGCTGTACATCACTTTCATTACCGGCGCGTAAACCACGCCCAGAACCGGCTTTCCCTTTTCGATCAGCGCAATATTGACCGTAAATTCACCGTTACGCTTAATGAACTCTTTGGTCCCGTCCAGCGGGTCCACCAGCCAGTAGCGCTGCCAGTGCTGGCGGACATCCCAGCCAGGAGGCGCTTCTTCAGACAGGACGGGAATATCCGGCGTCAGCGCCAGTAATCCCTCGAGGATAACCTTGTGCGCGGCGATATCCGCCGCCGTGACCGGAGAATCATCCTGCTTGCTGGTAATCTCCATCGGTTTGATTCCATCGTAGACCTGCATAATGGCATCGCCCGCGTTCCGTGCAAGCTGGCATACATGTTCTAGCATTCTCCACCTCGTTTCTGTCAGTGGTGTTAACTCGTTGTTTTACTTATACCCGATCGTCAGGGGATCCGCCAACTGTGATAGCGTCTGCGGTTTTAAACGCTATATTCATGTCATGATTCACAGTTCTGTAAGCAAGAAGATTTATATACATTTTCTTTTGTGGCTTAGATCTTAAAAGGATGCCCCTGATGATTAAGTTTAGTGCAACGCTTCTGGCAACGCTGATTGCAGCCAGCGTCAATGCCGCGACCGTCGATCTGCGTATAATGGAAACCACTGATTTGCATAGCAATATGATGGATTTCGATTATTACAAAGATACACCGACTGAAAAATTCGGTCTGGTACGAACGGCAAGTCTTATCAACGCTGCGCGTGGAGAAGTCAAAAACAGCGTGCTGGTTGATAATGGCGATCTGATTCAGGGCAGCCCGCTCGGGGATTACATGGCGGCCAAAGGGCTGAAAGCGGGCGAAACTCACCCGGTATATAAAGCGCTGAATACCCTGGATTACGCGGTGGGTAACCTCGGCAACCATGAATTCAACTACGGTCTTGAGTATCTGCACAACGCGCTGGCAGGGGCGAAGTTCCCTTACGTTAATGCCAATATCATCGACGTTAAGACCAAAAAGCCGCTATTTACGCCTTATCTGATCAAAGACACTGAGGTTGTCGACAAAGAAGGGAACAAGCAGACGCTGAAGATTGGCTATATCGGTTTTGTGCCACCGCAGATTATGACCTGGGATAAAGCCAACCTCAGCGGTAAAGTGACGGTGAACGACATTACGGAAACTGCACGCAAATACGTTCCCGAAATGCGAGAAAAAGGTGCCGATGTCGTGGTGGTAGTTGCTCACTCCGGGCTTTCTGCCGACCCGTATCAAACCATGGCGGAAAACTCCGTTTATTACCTCAGTGAGGTCCCGGGCGTAGATGCCATTATGTTTGGTCACGCTCACGCCGTTTTCCCTGGTAAAGACTTTGCCAACATCAAAGGTGCAGATATCGCAAAAGGTACGCTGAATGGGGTTCCGGCGGTGATGCCGGGTATGTGGGGCGATCATCTGGGGGTGGTGGATTTAGTGCTGAATAACGACAGCGGTAAATGGCAGGTCACCCAGGCGAAAGCCGAAGCACGTCCGATTTATGACGCGGCAGCGAAAAAATCACTGGCAGCAGAAGACAAAAAAATCGTTGAGATCCTGAAAGCCGATCACGACGCTACGCGTGAGTTTGTCAGCAAACCGATCGGTAAATCCGCCGACAATATGTACAGCTATCTGGCGCTGGTACAGGATGACCCGACCGTACAGGTGGTGAACAACGCGCAGAAAGCCTATGTGGAACACTTTATTCAGGGCGATCCGGATCTGGCAAAACTACCGGTACTTTCCGCCGCCGCGCCGTTTAAGGTCGGTGGGCGTAAGAACGATCCGGCCAGCTTTGTAGAAGTCGAAAAAGGCCAGTTAACCTTCCGTAACGCCGCTGATTTGTATCTCTATCCCAACACTCTGGTGGTGGTGAAAGCCAGCGGTAAAGAGGTGAAAGAGTGGCTGGAATGTTCCGCCGGGCAGTTCAATCAGATTGATATCCACAGCAGCAAACCACAGTCGTTGATTAACTGGGACGGCTTCCGTACCTATAATTTCGACGTGATTGATGGCGTGAATTATCAGATTGATGTTTCACAACCCGCCCGCTACGACGGGGAATGTCAGACCATTAATCCGAAAGCGGAACGTATTAAAAATCTGACCTTTAACGGCAAACCAATCGATCCGAATGCTACCTTCCTCGTCGCGACCAACAACTACCGCGCCTACGGCGGTAAGTTTGCCGGAACCGGCGACAACCACATCGCGTTTGCTTCTCCGGATGAAAACCGCTCGGTGCTGGCCGCGTGGATTGGTGCACAGACGAAGCGTGCCGGTGAAATTCATCCGGCGGCAGATAACAACTGGCGTCTGGCGCCAATTCACAGCGATACGCCACTGGATATTCGCTTTGAAACATCACCGTCTGATAAAGCCGCGGCGTTTATTAAAGAGAAAGGCCAGTATCCGCTGAAAAAAGTCGCGACCGATGACATCGGTTTCGCCATTTACCAGTTGGATTTAAGTAAGTAATTTTCGTGCCGGATGCGACGCAATAGCGTCTTATCCGGCCTACGTGTCGAAGTAATCTGTAGGCCGGATAAGGCGTTAGCCGCCATCCGGCAATACTTTACGCCGCCCGCTCTTCCCGCTGCGCTAAAACCTGCGGCAAATTCAGTTCTATCCAGTCCGCCAGCGCGGCGACTTTATCGCTCACCTGCTCACCCAACGGCGTCAAACTATATTCCACGTGCGGCGGTACTACCGGATATGACACCCGATTGATAAACCCGTCCTGCTCTAACGCTTGCAGGGATTGCGCCAGCATCTTTTCACTGACCCCGCCCATCTTACGGCGCAAATCGCTGAAACGGTGCGTACCGTCGCGCAGCGCCACCAGAATCAACACGCCCCAGCGGCTGGTGACGTGTTTTAACACCTCGCGGGAGGGACACTGTTCGGCAAACAAGTTGCCATCGCGTAACTGCTGGGAGAGCGTCGAAGCTGTCATTTTCATACTAACCTTTTTGTACGTACTTACTAAAAGTAAGTTTAGGTGTTAGCGTGATTAAACACAAGACCAATACCAAGGAGTCACCCCATGATCGCGATTACCGGCGCCACCGGCCAACTGGGCCAACACGTTATTGAATCTCTGTTGAAAACCGTTCCTGCCAGCCAGATTGTAGCAATCGTGCGTAATCCCGCTAAAGCGACGGCGCTTAGTCAGCATGGCATTACCGTTCGTCAGGCGGATTACAGCGATGAAGCCGCCTTTACAACTGCCTTACAGGGTATCGACAAGCTACTGCTGATCTCCTCCAGCGAAGTGGGACAACGTGCCCCGCAGCATCGCAACGTGATTAACGCAGCGAAAGCCGCTCACGTGAAATTTATCGCCTACACCAGCCTGCTGCACGCTGACACCTCCCCGCTGGGGCTGGCTGATGAGCATGTGGCAACCGAGCAGATGCTGGCTGAATCCGGTATCGCCTACGTGCTACTGCGTAACGGCTGGTACACCGAAAACTATCTCGCCAGCGCACCGGCTGCTCTGGAACATGGCGTGTTTATCGGGGCTGCAGGTGAAGGCAAAATTGCCTCAGCGACCCGCGCCGACTATGCCGCTGCCGCCGCGCGCGTCATCAGTGAAGACGGTCACGCCGGTAAAACCTATGAGCTGGCGGGCGACGCAGGCTGGACCCTGAGCCAGCTGGCTGCCGAACTGGCAAAACAGAGTGGTAAAAAAGTGGTGTATCAGAACCTGAGCGAAGCTGATTTTGCCGCCGCGCTAAAAGGTGTAGGTCTGCCTGCCGGACTGGCGGACATGCTGGCTGACTCAGACAGTGGCGCCTCCAAAGGCGGTCTGTTCGACGACAGCCATACGCTAAGCAAACTGATTGGTCGCCCGACCACCTCGCTGGCTGACAGCGTCAAAGGCATCGTGTAAGTGTTAAAAATTAGTTAATTGTGGTGGCATCCCCGCGCATCCTCTCTGATAATGACAGGATGATGCGTGGGGAGAGAAAACGTGCAAGGTGTACCTGAGCAGTTTATTGATGAGAAAGACAGCGCCCGCTTTCGCCATCTGGCGCAGGTGCCGGGCGTAGAGCTGTATCATGCGCACATCTCACGTTACGCCTTTGAGCCGCACACACATGAAGCATTCGGCATTGGCGCGATAGAAGCCGGAGCCGAACGTTTTCGTTATCGCGGCACGCAGTACGTGGCCCCCGCCCATTCCGTCGTAACCATGAATCCCGATGAGCTGCACACCGGCGAGGCCGAAACCGCCGATGGCTGGCGCTATCGGATGATTTATCTTGAGCCCGATCTTCTGGAAGAGGTCACTGGGATCCGCCACTGGTGGTTTCATGACGTAACGCGTCACGATCCGCTGCGCTCGCGCCAGATCTGCTCGCTGATCCACGGCCTGTGGAACACGGAAGATCCGTTGGCGCAAAAAGGACTATTGCTCGATCTGATCGACACGTTCCAGCCGCTGGCCCGCCATGCACCAGTATTGCCGGAGGGGGCGCATCGCTTTGAACGAGTACGCGAGTATCTGCACGATAATTATATGCATCCGGTCACGCTCGACGAGCTGGCGCGGGTTGCATCGCTGAGTCCCTGGCATTTTCAGCGCCAGTTTAAATCTCATTTCCACGTCACGCCGCACCAGATGTTGATGGCGATCCGCCTGTGGCGAGCCAAAGGTTTTCTCACTTGCGGTATGCCCGCCGCAGAGGTCGCCGCCGCAACCGGCCTCACCGACCAGTCGCATCTCACCCGCGCATTTACCCATCGCTACGGCATTACGCCAGTGCGTTATCAGAAACAAGTCGTCCGGCGTTGATCAGCAATCTCATACAATACGGCGGCATTTTTCCTGCCTACACTCGACGTATTGTTAAGCGATGTGGATATCAAAAATGATTAGCGGTGTGTTGTATGCCCTGCTGGCCGGGCTGATGTGGGGATTAATTTTTGTTGGACCGCTGATCGTACCGGAATACCCGGCGGTATTGCAGTCGATGGGGCGCTATCTGGCGCTGGGGCTGATCGCATTGCCGATTGCCTGGCTGGGACGTGTGCGCCTGCGTCAACTCGGGCGGAAAGACTGGGTAACTGCGCTGACGCTAACAATGATGGGGAATCTGATTTATTACGTTTGCCTGGCAAGCGCTATCCAGCGCACCGGCGCACCGGTCTCCACGATGATTATTGGTACATTGCCGGTGGTGATCCCGGTCTTCGCTAACCTCCTCTACAGCCAGCGTGACGGCAAATTATCATGGTGGCGTTTGTCGCCTGCGCTGGTGTTGATTGGTATAGGCCTGCTGTGCGTGAATATCTCGGAGCTGAATCAGGGACTCCCTGACTTTAGCGGCTGGCGATATGGCTCTGGAATCGCACTGGCGCTGATTTCGGTGGTGTGTTGGGCGTGGTATGCGCTGCGTAATGCCCGCTGGCTGCGCGAGAATCCGGATAAGCACCCGATGATGTGGGCGACGGCTCAGGCTCTGGTAACGCTGCCTGTTTCTCTGCTCGGCTATATTGCCGCCTGCCTGTGGCTGAACGGGCAAACGCCGGACTTCGCTCTGCCCTTCGGTCCGCGTCCAGCCGTGTTTATCGGCCTGATGATAGCCATTGCGGTATTGTGTTCTTGGGTTGGCGCACTGTGCTGGAACGTCGCCAGCCAGAAGCTGCCGACGGTGATCCTCGGCCCGTTGATTGTCTTCGAAACGCTGGCTGGCCTGCTGTACACCTTTATACTGCGCCAGGAATTTCCACCGTTGCTGACGGTAAGCGGTATTACGCTGCTGATGGTTGGGGTAGTGATAGCCGTCAGAGCCAAGCCGCAGAAACCGAGCGTCATGGTGGTTTCACAATCATAATGTGCCGGATGGTGCTCCGCTTATCCGGCCTACTGGATAATATCTTGTAGGCCGGAGCAGACGTTAAACTTTAAACACCGCCACCGTCTGGTTCAACCGTGCGGCCTGCTCTTCGAGCGCGGCTGCGGCGGAAGCGGATTCCTCCACCAGCGAGGCGTTTTGCTGCGTGACGCGATCCATCTCAGCCACCGCCTGACCGACCTGATCGATACCCCGGCTCTGTTCATCAGAGGCCGACGCAATTTCACCCATAATATCGGTTACCTGGGTGACGGCACTGACAATTTCCGCCATCGTCTCACCCGCTTCATGCACCAGCGCCGTACCGGCATTGACCCGATTCCCTGAGTCATCAATCAGCGCCTTAATCTCTTTCGCCGCCTGAGCGCTACGCTGCGCCAGCGTACGCACCTCACCTGCGACTACAGCAAAGCCACGCCCCTGTTCGCCAGCCCGCGCCGCTTCTACCGCCGCGTTCAGCGCCAGGATGTTGGTCTGGAAAGCAATGCCGTCGATAACAGTGGTAATTTGCGCAATTTTGCTGGAACTGGTGGCGATTTCATCCATCGTACGCACCACGCCATCAACCACTGTTCCGCCTTTTTGCGCCGTATGTGAGGCGTTTTTTGCCAGGCTGGTCGCCTGACGCGCGTTATCCGCATTCTGTTTCACGGTTGCGGTAAGTTGTTCCATGCTGGCTGCGGTCTCCTCCAGAGAGGCGGCCTGCTGTTCGGTACGTGACGAGAGATCGTTACTGCCAGCGGCAATTTCACCCGCGCCGGTATAGATGGTGTCAGCCCCATCACGCACCACGCTGACTGTGTTCGCCAGCGCCTGCTGCATGTCGCGGACGTTGCCTGCCAGCAGCGCCATTTCATTACTGCCATCGGCGTTGATGCGGTGAGTCAAATCACCTGCGGCAATATGGCGAATATGTCCCATCACCTCGTGGAGCGGCTTGAGCAGCACTCGCTGCATCGCCAGCCAACTGGCGATAATTACGGTGACGACAATCAGCATCACCGCGGACAGTAGCCAGATTATCTTCTGGTAGTCACTCTCATTGTCCTGTACCCCGGCAGTGGCCAGCGCCGTTTGCGCGCTACGCCATTCCCGATAAACTTCCTGCATGGCCGTTTGCTTTTGCTCGGCGTTCTGCTTGAACATCTCTTCCAGCTTTCCTTCAGCCAGCAGCGCGTTCATTTTTGCCAGCGTCGCAGAATAGATGCCGTACTGTTCTTCCAGTCGATCGGCCAGATGCTCATCCAACCCCGGCGTTTCCGGTAGAGCGTAGTATTTATCGTAATGCTCTTTCGATTCGGCCAACAGGCGATTTGCTGTGTTCACCAGCTCCTTCAACTGACCGCCGTTAATCTCGCTGGCCATCGTTCCCTGTAAACGCAGCATGCCCCGGTTGAGCGTGACGCGAGCCTGGTTCAGGCTAATCCACGCATCGGTAAACTCGGCCACGTTCTGGCTGGAAAGTTGAGACACGTTAAAGTTCTGCTTATCGTTATTGAGTGCGCCAATAAAAACGCCCGCGGAGATGAGCTGCATTGCGCCCAGGGCGAGTAACACGGTGATAAGTAAGGTTATCACTTTGATTCGTTTGAACATCTGTAGCCTTTTTATTATGCAGGTATTGTCTGAGGTCTAACTATCGGCAGCGGCGTGCGCTTATTTAATCCTGTCGTGCCGCTTTTTTCGCCGCCCCTCACCTTTCCAATAAGATTCAGCACCTTAACGAAATAAGAAATTTTCGTGACGTTCATCACAAATCACCCCACCCCGAAAGGGTTATATCCTTCTCCATAAGTTGCATTTAAAATACATCTTATATTATTGAGAATGAGGTAACGGCAATGTCTTATCGCGATCAACCTTTAGGTGAACTGGCGCTCTCTATTCCTCGCGCTTCGGCCCTGTTTCGTAAATACGATATGGATTACTGCTGCGGCGGTAAGCAAACGCTGGCACGCGCTGCCGCGCGTAAAGAGCTGGATTTAGACGTTATTGAGGCGCAGCTCGCGCAGCTGGCTGAACAGCCGCTGGAGAAAGACTGGCGTACCGTGGCTCTGGCTGAAATCATCGACCATATCATCGTGCGTTATCACGACAGACACCGCGAACAGCTTCCGGAGCTGATCCTGCAGGCCACAAAAGTTGAACGCGTTCACGCAGACAAACCGAACGTACCGCGCGGTCTGGCGAAAAACCTGACCATGCTGCATGAAGAGCTGTCCAGCCACATGATGAAAGAAGAGCAGATCCTGTTCCCGATGATCAAACAGGGCATGGGTAGTCAGGCGATGGGGCCAATCAGCGTGATGGAAAGCGAACATGACGATGCGGGTGAACTGGTGGAAGTGATCAAACACATCACCCACAACGTGACGCCGCCGCCAGAAGCCTGCACCACCTGGAAAGCCATGTATAACGGCATTAACGAAATGATCGATGACCTGATGGAACACATCAGCCTGGAAAACAATGTGTTGTTCCCGCGTGCCCTCGCAGGTGAATAAAAAAAGGCGCCCGAGAGCGCCTTCCTGAAGTCCGAATTCGGCCACTGCTTATGTGGCCTTTTTTGTGTCCGATATGACAACGCTTAACGCATACCCGCCATACGTTTCTTACCGATAAACAACCAGCCCAGACCCAACGCGATGAACCACAGCGGCGTCACCATCAACGCCTGACGGGTATCATCTTCCAGCGTCAGCAGTACCAGTACGAAGACGAAGAACGCCATACATACCCAGCACATCAGCTTGCCTAACGGCATCTTGTAGATTGATTTTTCATGCAGGTGAGGACGTTGCTTGCGGTACACCAGGTACGAGCAAAGAATGATGGTCCAGACGAACATGAACAGAATCGCCGACACGGTGGTGATCATGGTAAACGCGCCAATCACGCTCGGGTTCACGTACAGCATCACCACGCCGCCCAACAGACAGATACAGGAGAAGGTTAAACCCTTCGCCGGAACTGCGCGTTTAGACAGCTTGGCAAATGCTTTCGGTGCAACGCCTTCCTGCGCCAGGCCGAACAGCATACGGCTGGTAGAGAACACGCCGCTGTTTGCGGAAGAGGCAGCTGAAGTCAGAACCACAAAGTTGATCAGGCTCGCCGCAGCAGGCAGACCAACCAGCACAAACAGTTCAACGAATGGGCTCTTGGTTGGTACTACCGAGCTCCACGGCGTTACGGACATAATCACGATCAGCGCGAACACGTAGAACATGATAATACGGATTGGAATCGAGTTAATGGCGCGCGGCAGAGATTTCTCAGGATCCTTGGTTTCCGCAGCGGTCGTTCCCACCAGCTCAATACCCACAAACGCGAACACCGCTATCTGGAAGCCGGCAAAGAAGCCGCTCAGACCTTTCGGGAACCAGCCACCATCATTCCACAGATGCGTGAACGATGCCTGAACGCCGGTTGGCGACTGGAAGTGCGTCAGCACCATCACCAGACCGACGACAATCAGGCCGATGATGGCGACGATTTTGATCATCGCAAACCAGAACTCCATCTCACCGAACATTTTTACGGTGGCGAGGTTGAGGCTCAGCAGCAGCACAATCACCGCCAGCGAGGCGACCCAGTCTGACAGTTCGGGGAACCAGAATTGCGCATACGCGGTAATCGCGACAACGTCTGCCATCCCAGTAACGACCCAGCAGAACCAGTAGGTCCAGCCGGTAAAATACCCGGCCCACGGCCCGAGCAGGTCGGAGGCGAAATCACTAAACGATTTGTACTCCAGATTCGAGAGCAGCAATTCACCCATTGCCCGCATCACGAAAAACAGCATAAAACCGATGATCATATATACAAAGATGATCGACGGTCCGGCGAGACTGATGGTTTTACCGGAGCCCATAAACAGGCCAGTACCGATAGCACCACCAATAGCAATAAGTTGAATATGACGGTTTGTGAGATTGCGCCGTAGCGACTGTTCAGACGACGCCTCTTCAGCGGTGTCGACTTTTACCTGATCTACCATGTTTTTTCTTCCTGTACCTGTCTGTGTTGTTCAGGCTCTACGGCCTTTAGTGTGTCTATGATTCGACGATCCTGTTATCAGGACTCATCGATATTAGGTAAGAATTGGCGGGATGAATACTAAGATTTAGATATAATGTTAATTTAATGTTTAAAGTGAGTGTCATATCACTCTGATAGCGCGAATCAGCTCACAAAAATACACGCTGATGCGGCATTTGCAAGATAAAATATCGACAGCGACGTAACTATAGCTTTTCACGCTATTTTTTTGCTCCCCCCGGCCTCGGGGGGAACAGAAGTCACTGCTTACAGGATCTCAAGCAGCTCAACGTCAAACACCAGCGTGCTGAACGGAGGAATGGACGCGCCAGCGCCACGCTCGCCGTAAGCCAGTTCCTGAGGAATAGTCAGTTCCCATTTCGAACCTACCGGCATCAGGGTCAGTGCTTCAATCCAGCCAGGGATTACGCCGTTAACCGGGAATTCAGCCGGTTCGCCACGTGCGACAGAGCTGTCAAACACGGTACCGTCGATCAGTTTACCGGTATAATGCACGCGAACGCGGTCAGTACGCGCCGGAATAGCCCCTTCGCCCTGAGTCAGAACACGGAACTGCAAACCGGATTCAGTGCTGTTCACACCCTCTTTCTCACGGTTTTCTTCCAGATATTTGACGCCATCAGCCGCCATAGCCTGGAAGCGTTCGCGACGTACTGCATCAGCGCGCTCATGGATTTCACGCAGCGCGCGATGCACAACATCAACCGGCACTGCCGGGTGCTTACCTTCCAGCGCGTCAGCGATACCCGCTACCAGCGCTTCAGGCAACAGTCCTTCCAGTCCGGATTCGCTCAGCTGTTGTCCTACCTGCAAACCAATGCCGTAGCTTGCTTGCGCTTCGATAGTGTCAAAAGTCGGGTTAGCCATCATATTTCCTTTCATCGGATGTAAAGTAGCGGGCAGCATATCAGCCATGCCGCATCCGGTAAAACTTTGTCTCGGGAACAGATGACAAATCGCGAGGAAACATAAACAATAGGAATATCCCGCGTTGACGTCACGAAAGCGGGTAATATGACGAACATCATAGCGTTAGCCATCTATACTCTATGATCGAGGAACGAGACGCGGAGCAGGAGGAAAGCCATGCCCGGGCGCTTTGAATTAAAACCAACCCTGGCGAAAATCTGGCATGCACCGGACAATTTTCGCATTATGGATCCGCTACCGCCTATGCACCGCCGCGGCATTATTATTGCTGCTATCGTGCTGGTGATAGGTTTCCTGCTTCCTTCCAGTGACACCAGCGATGCCCCTGTGGTGACGCGTACTGCCCAGCTGGATTTACAGTCACAGTCGCAGCCACCAACCGAGGCTCAGCTACAGGCACAGTTAGTCGCCCCGCAAAACGATCCCGGCCAGGTCGCTCCGGTTGCTCCAGAGCCAATCCAGGAAGGAGAACCTGATGCGCAGCCGCAGGCTCAGCAATCTCAGCCGCAGACGCAACCTTTCCAACAGGATAGCGGAATTGAGCAACAGTGGCGCTCTTATCGCGTAGACTCGGGCAAAACGCTGGCCCAGGTCTTCCGTGACCATAACCTCCCGCCAACCGATGTGTATGCAATGGCGCAGGTTGAAGGCGCGGGAAAACCGCTAAGCAACCTGAAAGACGGTCAGATGGTGCAGATCAGGCAGAATGCCAATGGCGTGGTGACGGGATTAACCATTGATACCGGGAATGGCCAGCAGGTTCTGTTCACCCGCCAGCCAAACGGCAGTTTTATTCGCGCCCGTTAAGCGACGCCATCAGGCATCAAGGTGAAGCGTCAGCGCTTCACCTTATTCACCCACCAGATCCCCGAACAGACCAGCACCAGTGCCAGTGCGTATTTCCATTCGAGAATGTTTTCGCCGAGGAATATCGCCGACAGCAGCGCCCCCGAAACCGGGATCAGGAAGTTAAACGGCGCAATCATTCCCACACGATTATGCTTGAGCAGAATACTCCACAAGGCAAAGGCGACAGAAGAGAGTAACGTCAGGTAGCCCAGAATTGCCACCGAAGACGCACCGTGTACGGTCAGCGTGCCGCCAAAAGCGTAGCCACCGATAACCAACGCCAGACCGCCACCGCCCAACTGGTACCCTGTCATTACCGTCGGATCCACCGTCTGAGAAATACGTTTTCCATATAGCGTGGCAGCAGAAAGAATAAAGGCCGCCATCACTACTGAACCGTCTCCTAACAGGCTGAAACTAAAATCCATTCCGCTGCTAAAGTTCACTACCATCACCCCAGCAAAGCCGAGGATACAGCCCAGCGCTTTGTTGTAGCTCAATTTGTCATTATGGTAGATAAAATGGGCCAGCAGCACGCTGAAGAAGGTCCCGGTCGCATTCATAATGGACCCTTTCACCCCCGTCGTGAACGCCAGGCCGATATAGAAGAAGATGTATTGCAGCGAGGTTTGCGTCAGCCCCAACAGCGTGAGTTGGCCATACTGACGCGGGCTTAACCGGCCAATCGGTTTTCGCTGTGCCAGCGCCAGCATTAGCAGCAATATTCCCGCAAACAGAAAGCGATATCCGGCAAAGACAATCTTTGAGGGAATGTCATCCGTGGCAATCTGGAAGATCTCATATCCGCTTTTGATCGCCGGATAGGCGCTCCCCCACAGCAGGCAGCAGAACGCCGCGCTCAGATAGACAACATTTTTACGCGCAAACAGAGGTTGGTGCGTTGGTTCCATTCCATCACCACTTTGAAATAATGTTTTATTTTTGTGATTATCCCGAAAAGGATAAAGAATAGCCAGAGAGAAAAGCGGGGGAACAGAAAAGCAAAACGCCGGCACAGGGCCGGCGCTTTTACGCGGTCATCAGAATAAAAACTTATTCTGCAACTACGTTTACAGTCAGCTTAGCAAACACTTCGCTGTGAACCTGGAAGCTCACTTCGTGCTCACCAGTGGTACGCAGAACGCCGTTCGGCAGACGAACTTCGCTCTTAGCTACTTCAACGCCAGCTGCAGTTACAGCGTCAGCGATGTCGCGAGTACCGATGGAACCGAACAGTTTACCTTCGTCGCCAGCTTTAGACGCGATGGTTACGGTTTCCAGTGCGTTGATTTTCTCAGCACGAGCTTCAGCAGCGGACAGAACGTCAGCCAGTTTAGCTTCCAGCTCAGCGCGACGCGCTTCGAAAAATTCAACGTTTTTCTTGGTAGCAGGAACAGCTTTACCCTGTGGTACCAGGAAGTTACGAGCATAGCCCGCTTTAACGTTAACCTGATCACCCAGGCTACCCAGGTTTGCTACTTTATCAAGCAGAATAACTTGCATTACCTTATCCTCTCAAAGTCGTATTAATGGACCGTGACCGATTACTGATGACGATCAGTGTACGGCAGCAGAGACAGGTAGCGAGCGCGTTTGATAGCGCGAGCCAGCTGACGCTGGTATTTTGCACGGGTACCGGTGATACGGCTTGGGACAATCTTACCGCTTTCGGTGATGTAGTTTTTCAGCGTAGCGATATCTTTATAGTCGATCTCTTGAACGCCTTCCGCGGTGAAACGGCAGAACTTGCGACGACGGAAATAACGTGCCATATGGCTAGTCTCCAGAATCTATCAATTCAATCTGCTCGGCATGCAGAACCATTTTGCTCAGGCCGTTCTTTGCCTTGTGGCAAGAGATGAACCCCTGAACGGTCACTGCGCTACCGACCGTTATACTGTGAGTAATGGCCTGGTTTTCGTGTCCGCTAATAATAACGGGCATTTGGCACCACGCCTGCCGGTGAAACCCGGCTTCCTCCTGCACAGAACGATGCTCAAGCACGAACTGGCAATGAGGAATTCCTGATGGACTGACCTTTCGAAGGGGAGCCCTGCACACGGTGCCGGACAACGCCAGACGGTTGGTCATCAGAAATTACTCTTCAGAATCCCCAGCTTCAGCATCATCTGCGGTTTCGTTAGCGAAATCATCGCGACGCTCACGGCGCTCGTCTTTCGCTTTAACCATCGGAGATGCTTCGGTAACAGCGTGTTTAGTACGCATAACCATGCTGCGGATAACGGCATCGTTGAAGCGGAAGGTAGTTTCCAGCTCATCGATCACTTCCTGCGGCGCTTCAACGTTCATCAGAACGTAGTGAGCTTTGTGCAGTTTGTTGATCGGGTAAGCCAGCTGACGGCGGCCCCAGTCTTCCAGACGGTGGATCGTGCCTTCTGCACCAGTGATGGCAGCAGTGTAGCGTTCGATCATACCCGGAACCTGTTCGCTCTGGTCAGGATGGACCATAAAAACGATTTCGTAATGACGCATCGAATTGCTCCTTACGGATTATTCAGCCTCCTGTCTGGGTCAGCCGAGGCCCATGGAGGCAAGGAACGTGTTAAAGGTCGGCTGAAAAATGACGCGTCATAATACTGGGGTCAGCAGTTAAACTCAAGGTGCTTGTACGATTATTTATCATGTCGCCATTAATACATATCCAGCAGCATTTTGACGCTGATACAAATAGAGACGATGACAATCATGGGTCGGATGACTTTCTTGCCGCGCGTCAGTACGACTGTCGCACCCAGACGTGCGCCAAGGGATTGCCCGGCAAACATCACCAGCCCCAGCGACCAGATCATTTTACCGCCGAAAATGAAGAACAGAATCGAGGCAATATTCGACGCCAGGTTGATAAAATTCGAGTGAATTTGCGCTTTATCGATACTGTACCCCCACAGCAGGATATAGCAGAGCGTATAAAAGGAGCCGGCCCCGGCACCGAGAAAACCATCATAAAACCCAATACCTCCCCCGCAGATCAACGAGAAGAGAAACAGGGATACCTGCTGCTTCCTTTTCGGTTCGCTAAGATTAGGCGCAGAAATAAAGTAGATAGCGACCGCGATAATCAGGATCGGCAGCAGTTTCTTCAACACGTCCGGTTCAATAAACTGGATAAGCGTTGTGCCCATCGCAGAACCGATAAAGGCAGATAAAAAGACATATTTGTGCTCCTGCACATTAATATGTCCCCGGCGTAAAAAGTAAATTCCGGAGGTTAGCGAGCTACCCAGTGCCTGAATTTTATTGGTTGCCAGCGCATTAGCCGGGGGTAAACCAGAAATTAAGAGAGCGCCAATAGAGAGAAAACCACCGCCGCCCGACACCACGTTAATAAAGCCAGCCACCAGCGCGACCATAAACATAATCACGAAATAGCTGAAATCCATGAATGAAGTATCCATAAGTTTTTGCCTAATTATCATAAAGTTATATTAATTATCTGGCTCACTATAAACGGCGTACTCACCCGATTAAATTGACTATTTGGTAAGAGCTTATGCGCGTAAGGCAGGTATTTTTAACCGTAGCGGAAGGCATCAGCTGATTGTTAATTAAAGAAAAGATGGCTTTGCGGTAATTTTTTGAACAACTGCATCAGAAATGGTCGCTATCGACTGCGCCGGCAGCGGTTAAAATTAAATCAGAAGTTATCCACTCACAGGAGAGAGCTAACCAGAGACCGCAGTCGAGGAGGTACATATGCGAGCCCGTGTTTTGACCCTTCTGGCTGTACTTTTGCTCAGTGCAAATGCAACGGCAGCCATCAAAATTGACAATCATCAGGCCAGGAATATGGATGATGTGCAGAGCTTAGGCGTTATTTACATAAATCATAACTTCGCCACTGAAAGTGAAGCCACTCAGGCCCTGAATGAAGAAACCGATGCGCAAGGCGCAACCTACTATCACGTGATCCTCACCAGGGAACCCGGTAGTAACGGAAATATGCACGCCAGTGCAGATATTTATCGCTAGCACCAGAAACAACCAACGAGAACATTGCCACAGTTTGACTTGCCCCCTTCACTGGGGGCTTTTTTTTGCAAAACAATCCCGAAGCCAGACCGATCTCATCCCCATGAAGAGTTGGCTCCGGAACGTTTTTTCTTACTTCTGGCCGTAATAGGCATTTGGGCCGTGCTTACGCATGAAGTGCTTATTCATCAGGTAACTGTCGATGGGGCTGAGCGCCGGATTAATGCCACGCGCAATCCATGCCATTTTTGCCACCTCTTCCATCACCACAGCGTTATGTACTGCGTCGTGAGCATCTTTGCCCCAGGCAAACGGGCCATGTTGGTACACCACTACGCCAGGCGTATGTAAAGGTTCCACCTCCCCGAGCGTTTCAATAATCACCCTACCGGTATTAAGTTCATACTCCTCCTGAACTTCAGCTTCAGTTAAAGCCCGGGTACAGGGAATATCGCCAAAGAAGTAGTCAGCATGCGTCGTGCCGAGCGCAGGAATTGCCAGACCTGCCTGCGCCCATGCCGTCGCGTGGGTTGAGTGGGTATGCACCACGCCGCCGAGAGAGGAATAACGGCGATACAGCGCCAGATGGGTGGCGGTATCGGAAGAAGGACGATAGCGTCCCTCCACCACATTACCGTGCAGATCCACAACCACCATGTCATCCACTGTCATTGTTTGGTAGTCGACGCCGCTGGGCTTAATCACCACCAGCCCGCGTTTGCGGTCGATGGCGCTGACGTTACCCCAGGTAAACGTCACCAGACCGTAGCGCGGCAGATCCATATTGGCCTCAAAAACCTGCTGTTTACTTTTTTGCATTACACTGCCTCCACCAGGCCCGCGCTGGCCATACGCGCTTTCACCCAGTCGCGCGCCTTCGCCACTTCACGTGCCGGGTCGTCCGACGTTTCGCTCCACATCTCAATCAAGTATGGCCCGCAATACCCACTCTGTTTGAGAGTCGCAAAACAACGTTCAAAATCGACAACCCCTTCACCAAACGGCACATTTTTGAATACGCCAGGTTTGGTATCTTTCACGTGTACGGCAACTATATGGCCCATTCCCGCCTGCAGCTCCATCTGCACGTCGTTATCCCACGCCGATAAATTGCCAATATCGGGATACAGCTGGAACCACGGATTGTTGAGATAGTGGGCGTATCCCAGCGCCTTACTGATCGAATTCATCAGTGGATAATCCATGATTTCCATCGCCAGCGTCACCTGTGCACGGCTCGCCATCTCTACGCTCTCTTTCAGCCCATCGCGAAAACGACGACGCGTTTCGTTATTGGCCTGCTGGTAATAAACGTCGTAACCCGCCAGTTGAATAACGCGAATACCGATATCCTGCGCAAACTGAATGGCTTTACGCATGATCTCCAGCCCCTGTTCGCGTACCGCATCATCTTCACTACCAAGCGGAAAACGACGATGAGCGCTCAGGCACATGGACGGTACCCGTATCCCAGTGTCGGCGATAGCGGCCACCAGCGCCAGTCGCTGCTCCCGGTTCCAGTCAAGACGCGCCAGGCGAGCGTCGGTTTCATCAACCGACATTTCGACAAAGTCAAAGCCCAGTTCCTTCGCCAGTTGCAAGCGTTCCAGCCAGCACTCCCCGCCGGGGAGTGCTTTTTCATAAATACCGAGCGGGACCTGTTTCGACAACATAGTCGCTCCTTATCCCCACAGTTGGGCGATAGAACGTTTGAACTGACGGGCCGCTTCCACCGGAGAGGCGGCATCGCGAATACTGCGGCCGGCAATAAAGACGTGAATCGGAATTCCCTGGAACAGCGGCAGATCTTCCAGCGCCAGACCGCCGGTGACGGTGACTTTAAAGCCCATCTCGGACAGACGCTTGATCGCGCTGATATCCGCTTCTCCCCACGCCACGCCCGCCGCCTGCGCATCACGACTGCGGTGATATACAACTTGCCCAATCCCTGCGTCACGCCACTCTTGCGCCTGCTCCCAGGTCCAGTAACCAGTCAGTTCAATCTGTACATCACCGTTAAATTCTTTCGCCACCTCCAGCGCACCCTTGGTGGTGTTGATATCGGCACAGCAGATGACGGTAACCCAGTCAGCGTTGGCTTCGAAACACATGCGGGAGAGGATTTTTCCCGCATCGGCAATTTTGGCATCCGCCAGTACAATTTTATGTGGGTAAAGCGCTTTCAGATCGCGAACGGCGCGCACGCCCTCTGCCACACAAAGAATAGTGCCCACCTCAATGATATCGACCTCTTCGGCAATCAGACGCGTCGTTTCATACGCGGAAGACATTGATTGGTTATCCAGCGCAACCTGCAACATAGGTAATGACATTTTGGTATCCTTTTAAACAGCCGCCGCAGTGGCGTTATCAATTAAATCCAACACTTCCTGCGCGGTGCGGCAGGCACGTAAACGGTCGAAATTGGCTTCGTCATCAAAGAGATTCACGATCTGCATGATGCCCACTTCCTGATGTGTGTTGGCATCAACTGCCGCCATCGTTATCAGAATATCGACCGGGTCGTTATCTTCGTGGTTAAACACCAGCGGCGTTTTCAGCGTCACCAGCGCAAAACCGGTTTTCTTGACCCCTTCCTCCGGACGGCCGTGCGGCATCGCCAGGCCTGGCGCAATCACAAAGTACGGGCCAAACTGCTCAACGCCATCAAGGATGGCCTGGTAGTAGCGTGGTTCAACCACATCAGCCTTAACCAGCAGATCCACGCCAAGCTTTACCGCTTCCTGCCAGGTACTGGCCTCGGCTTGCAAAAGGATGGAACTATTGTCTGCCAGCGAGTCACGTAATTTCATATGCCGCCCCTTACTTCACGTCCTGCGGAAAATGCGCTTTGATCACTTCCAGCAGTTTTGGTCCAAAATCGGCAGGAGACAGCATGTTGCGTACGCCAACGACATATTTATTGCCAGAAACGGTAATCTCACCGGCGATATGCGTAGAGGCGATGATAATATCCGCTCCGCTCAGTTCACTTTTGTATTCACCCACGGCGCAGCTGTTTACCGTATGGTCAATATTTGACTGGGTTAAAAACTGGTCCACCTTCATTTTCATGATCATGGAACTGCCCTGCCCATTGCCACACACAGCCAGAATACGTACGGTCATAATCGGAACTCCTTATTAAGCAGAGTGTTCTGCCAGTTGTTTTTCTGCGTCTTCCTCAGCACGCAACGTGCGTCCTGCGAAAAACATATAAGCCAGTGCAATCAGAATAATGACGGCCATAAACACGATGCCGATGGAGGCAAAGCCTTGCATCATCGGCGGTGCCAGAATTGACCAGTCCGCCATGCCCATCCAGGCGCTCATACCGGTGAGCTTCACCGCCCAGACGCAGCCGAAGATTTCGATCATCCCCATCACCAGGCAAATCTTGAGCGCTGCGCGCCAACCGCCAAAGTGGTTAGCAAATACGCCGATAGTGGCGTTCGAGAAGAACATCGGGATAAAGCCTGGGATAATCAGAATGGAAGAGCCGCAGGCCACAAGGATGCCCACCGCAATCAGTTGTCCGATGGTCCCCCACATAAAGCCCCAGACCACCGCGTTAGGAGCAAAGCTATAAATCGCCGCGCAGTCAATGGCCAGTACCGCGCCCGGGATCAGACGTTGGGAGATACCGTTGAACGCTTCTGAAAGTTCAGCAACGAACATACGTACGCCCTGGGTGATGATGAAGATAGCGACAGCAAACGAAAAACCGGTTTGCAGGATATACACGGTCCAGTGGGTTTTACCCGCCATCGCCTGAACCACATCAATGCCGAAAGAGAGCAGGATCGCCCCGAAGAAGATGGTCATCACAATCGCGGTAGAAACGATGTTGTCATGGAAGATATTCAGCCAGCCTGGCAGCTTGAGATCTTCTACGCTCTCCTCTTTCTTACCCAGATACGGCGCGACTTTGTAAGCAATCCAGGAGGCGAACTGCTGCTGGTGACCGATGGAAAAACCACAGCCGTCGGTCACTTCCTGGGTCGGCTTGTACATCATATTGGAGGTAATGCCCCAGTAGAGCGACACCAGCACTGCGGTACAGATGATGGTGGTCCACATGGAATAGCCAAAGATGTAGAAAGAGACGGCGATCAGGCCCGCCTGCTGGAACATGATGTGCCCGGTCAGCATGATGGTACGAATACCGGTAATCCGCCGTAGCAGCACGTAACAAATGTTTAGCGCCAGCGCCAACAGTACCGCGTACCCTACCCAGCTATAGGCATCCCCCATACGTTCGATGGTTGCCATCATGGAGGCATAGGTATCGGAAATCGCACCGTTGATACCGTAAACCTCGGACATCTTCGCCACTACCGGTTTAAACGTGCTGGTCAGAATGCCCGACCCTGCCTGCAATAACATAAAACCGATAATCGTTTTGATCGTGCCTTTGATAATAACGCTGACACTTTTACGCAACAGGATGTAGCCGAGGCAGGTCACAATACCCAACAGCAACGGTGCATTGGTCATGACCTGATTAAAAAAGACGGTAAAGATGTTGTAGAGGATCTCCATAACGATCTCCAGTAGACGAAGTTGCTGAACATTCATTACAGATGCCCAGGATGTTGTGCCCTCACTCTAATTTTCAAAAGTAATCACAACAAGATTGAATTTGATTAAATGTGATGCAGTACGCAAATAATTCTCTTACTTGCAGAGTGGATTTACTCACAATTCATTCGCTTCAAAATAAAACCAATCAAAACAATAAAATACAAAAATACATTTCATATAAACCATCTTGTCACGTTGTAATTTGTTAACAATTTTTCATTCAACACCAAAAATCAACGCATTGCCTTCTTGAAAAAATGATGTCAGTATCAATCAAAACAAATCACAATTTGATTCAACTTGAACAAACATGAAGGTAATTGCGATGAGTAAAGTAAAAAGCATCACGCGTGAATCATGGATCCTGAGCACATTCCCGGAGTGGGGAAGCTGGCTGAATGAGGAGATCGAGCAGGAACAGGTCGCACCAGGTACTTTCGCGATGTGGTGGCTCGGCTGTACCGGAATTTGGCTGAAATCGGAAGGCGGGACTAACGTCTGCGTCGATTTCTGGTGCGGCACGGGCAAACAGAGTCACGGTAACCCGCTGATGAAAACCGGTCACCAGATGCAACGCATGGCAGGGGTGAAGAAGCTGCAGCCAAACCTGCGCACCACGCCGTTTGTTCTTGATCCGTTTGCCATTCGTCAGATCGATGCGGTGCTGGCCACACACGATCATAACGATCACATCGACGTAAATGTTGCGGCAGCCGTCATGCAGAACTGTGCCGACGACGTGCCGTTTATTGGACCGCAGACTTGTGTGGATCTGTGGATCGGTTGGGGTGTACCAAAAGAGCGCTGCATCGTGGTAAAACCAGGCGATGTGGTGAAAGTGAAAGATATTGAAATTCATGCGCTTGATGCGTTCGATCGTACTGCGTTAATCACCCTGCCCGCCGATCAAAAAGCCGCTGGCGTGCTGCCGGATGGTATGGATGCCCGCGCCGTAAACTATCTGTTCAAAACGCCGGGCGGTACGCTTTATCATAGCGGCGACTCACACTACTCCAACTACTATGCAAAGCATGGCAACGAGCACCAGATCGACGTCGCACTCGGATCCTACGGCGAGAACCCACGGGGTATTACGGACAAAATGACCAGTTCTGACATGCTGCGTATGGCGGAGGCCCTGAATACAAAAGTGGTGATCCCTTTCCATCATGATATCTGGTCAAACTTTCAGGCCGATCCGCAGGAGATCCGCGTACTGTGGGAGATGAAAAAAGATCGCCTTAAGTATGGCTTTAAGCCATTCATCTGGCAGGTAGGTGGCAAGTTCACCTGGCCGCTGGACAAAGATAACTTTGAATATCACTATCCGCGCGGCTTTGATGACTGCTTCACCATTGAACCGGATTTACCGTTTAAATCATTCTTGTGATCCACACAAAATGCCGGGCCATCCCGGCATTTTTTTCCCATTTACTTTAGTATTTCCAGGCTATTTCAAATATCATCTTTTCAAATCAATTTGTATCGGAATAGCTCATGACTGAAGCACAAAGACATCAAATATTGCTGGATATGCTGGCGCAGTTGGGCTTTGTTACCGTTGAGAACGTAATTGAGCGTCTGGGGATTTCACCCGCCACAGCGCGCCGGGACATCAACAAGCTCGACGAAAGCGGCAAACTCAAGAAAGTACGCAACGGCGCAGAAGCTATTACCCAACAGAGACCGCGCTGGACGCCAATGAATCTGCACCAGGCGCAGAACCACGATGAAAAAGTTCGCATTGCCAAGGCAGCATCCCAGCTTGTGAATGCGGGTGAAAGCGTAGTGATCAACTGCGGATCGACCGCTTTCCTGCTGGGTCGCGAAATGTGCGGCAAGCCGGTGCAGATCATCACCAATTATTTGCCGCTGGCGAACTATCTGATCGACCAGGAGCATGACAGCGTGATCATCATGGGAGGGCAATATAACAAAAGCCAATCCATCACGCTTAGCCCGCAAGGCAGTGAAAATAGCCTGTATGCCGGACACTGGATGTTTACCAGCGGCAAAGGGTTGACCGCGGACGGACTGTATAAAACCGATATGCTGACCGCGATGGCCGAGCAGAAGATGCTTAACGTGGTAGGCAAACTGGTGGTACTGGTCGATAGCAGTAAGGTCGGTGAACGCGCGGGGATGCTGTTCAGTCGCGCCGATCAAATCGATATGCTCATTACCGGTAAAAACGCGAACCCTGAGATTCTGCAACAGCTTGAAGCTCAGGGCGTGAGCATTATGCGCGTTTAAAGGTGCTGGCGGAAAAACGTCACTGTTGCGGCCAACGCTTCTGGCGTGATGCGATGTCGTACGCCCGCTTCCCACAGGCAGGTCAGATTGTTGTCCAAACCTGCCTGAATCAGCGCTTGCTGTAAGCGGAAGGTTTCAACAGCCGGTACAACATCATCATCCTGTCCATGCCACAGCAGCAACGGCCTGTCGGCGAGGCGTGGCAACTGATGCGTAACGTCCCATTCGGCAAGCGGGGCGATAACGGCATCAAATTCCACCTGTTGCTCTGGGGTCTGAACCAGTAAAGGAGGAAAAAGCGTCTGCGCAAGCCGGGTAAAATATCCTGAGCCCATCAGGCTGGCTACACATTTAACCTCAGGATGGCGCGCCATTATGCCCAATGCAGTCATTCCTCCCATCGATGCCCCACCGACGGCAAGCCGCTCATCTGAAAGCCAATTTTCTGCCACCAGAGCCGCACGTAACGTCGTAAACTCCTGCATGTTTTGCTGCAATATATGCCAGAAGCGGAACATTCGCTCCTGAGCATTACCGTTAAATCGGGCGCCATGTTCGGGCGCATCTGGCATGACGACGCGAAACCCGGCCTGAGCCAGCGCAACGGCAAAATAACTGTAGACCAGACTTGAAGATGTAAACCCGTGATAAAAGAGAATACAAGGGAGTGAACATTCGCGTTTACCAGCCGGAACGGCGTGCAGGACAGGGATACCAGCTAACTGTCGTGTCTCAATTTCTATCATTTGTTGCCCCTTTTTTTCTGGTATGCCATGCAGCAATACTTAACGCAAGCGAATGTGTTCGGTAATGATTCATAATGTTGAGAACTGGGTTACGCTTTCGCAACATTTTCATTCGAAAATCGCGTGAGAGATAACAATTCGGGAACATTCCCCTAAAGGGAAATTAATAAGGCACTACACTATGGCTATCAGGAAACGAGATAGAGTTATGCGTCGGTTTGCCTCTTTGTTGCTGGTTATGTTTTTAAGCGCCTGTAGCGTGCTACAGGGAACGCCGCAACCCGCACCGCCCGTTGCCGACCACCCGCAGGAGATCCGCCGTGACCAGAGTAATGGGTTACAGCGATTAGGGACGGTTAGCGCGCTGGTTAGAGGCTCTCCGGATGATGCGCTGGCAGAGATCCGTGCCAAAGCCGTCGCGGCTAAAGCTGATTACTACGTGGTTTTATTAGTAGATGAAACCATCGTGACAGGCCAATGGTATTCACAGGCAATTTTGTATCGTAAATAACATTGGGTTGAAATTTAGTCAGCTTTACATTGCTTTGCGCCTCTATGCGTTTACCTGTGCACAATAAACCAACAGCAGGAAGCTTGAGGTTTATTATCGCGATGGAATGCCCTGCCGTGTGTAGGGGTACGAATAATGGAGCTGACGATGAAACAATCTCTTGCCTTATCCTCACTGCTGCTTTCTGCCGGACTGGCAGGCACTACGGCGCAGTCTGCCGAATTCGCCAGTGCTGACTGCGTTACTGGCCTGAACGAAATTGGCCTGATCTCTGTCAGTAACATTGCAGGGAATCCGCAGGATGTAGAACGTGTAATCGCGTTAAAAGCGGATGAACAAGGTGCCTCATGGTATCGGATCATTCAGATGTACGAAGACCAGCAGCCCGACAACTGGCGCGTACAGGCCATACTTTATGCGTAACAGATTGCCGGATGGCGTAAACTTATCAGACCTGGACTGAGCGTAGGCATGATAAGACGCACCCGCGTCGCCATCAGGCAAGTTATTACCGTAACCCCCCCGTTGCCCGCAGGAGCAAATCGTTCAGCACCTGTTCAGACAATCGTAGTCCACCCCGCGTATCAAGCATCATTTGGCACCAGGCCTGCGCCACTGGCGGAGAAGAATAACGCAACATCTGCGCCCCGCAACCGAGCAGGAAAAGCTGCTGCGTAATCTCTCGTCCCAATGCCTCACTGGGTTTACGTAAACGCTGCTGTAGCTGACGTACCATTCGATCGTAATGTCGATCTTGCCCCTTCACCTCCGCAAAGGCTTCGCTGAGCATATCGTAGATGCCGGGTTGTTTTGTCAGTACCCGCAATACATCAAGGCACATAATGTTGCCGGAGCCTTCCCAGATACTGTTTACCGGCATCTCACGATACAGGCGCGGCAGCTCACTCTCCTCGCAATAGCCAATCCCGCCCAGCACTTCCATCGCTTCAGCCACAAACGGCATACCGACCTTGCAAACTGAGAATTTCACCGCAGGCGTGAACAGCCTGGCCCACAGCGCTTCTTTGGCATCAGCACGACGGTCCCAGGCCCTCGCCAGTCGAAACAGTAGCGCCGTCTGACCTTCCAGTTGGAGCGCCATCCGGCCTAATACCTGACGCATCATCGGCTGTTCAATCAATGGCTTGCCAAAAACCTGTCGCTGGTGCGCATGATAAATCGCGACGGAAAAAGCACGTCGCATCATGCCGTGACTGCCGAGCGCGCAGTCAAAACGCGTCATCCCGCCCATCTTCAGGATATGGCGGATACCCTCCCCTTCTTCGCCCAATAGCCAGCCAATCGCATCGTGGAATTCAACCTCGCAGCTGGCGTTGGAGCGGTTGCCTAACTTATCTTTCAGTCGTTCAAGACGGATGGCATTACGCTGCCCGTCAGGTAAAAATCGCGGTACAAAAAAGCAGGATAAGCCGCCCTTTGCCTGGGCCAGCACCAAATGGGCATCGCTTTGCGGTACGGAGAAAAACCACTTATGTCCCACCAGCCGATACGAGCCGTCGACAAGACGTTCTGCCTGAGTGGTATTGCTCAGCACATCTGAACCACCCTGTTTTTCGGTCATACCCATACCAATCAGTAGCCCGCGCTTTTGCCCTGCGGGCAGTAAATGCGAGTCATAACGGTCGCTTAGCAGCGGCGTCAGCCAGTCGTGAAAGGGGGCGGGTAACATTTGAAGTAACAGCGGCGTAGCGGCAAACGTCATGGTCACCGGACACAACGTGCCTGCTTCAACCTGCGCATGCAGCATGAAACGCGCCGCCCGGGCAACAAATGTTCCCTGCCTCGCGTCTTCTTCCCAGGCCAGATTATGTACGCGGTTGGCGCACAATCCCTGCATCAGCAAATGCCAGGCAGGATGAAAACGCACATCATCCAGCCGCTGCCCCTGCGGGTCGTAGCGCAATAGTTCAGGTGGAAAAGCATTGGCCAGACGACCAAGTTCGAGCGACTCGGCAGTCCCTAGCTGCTGACCAATACTGGCGAGAAGATCGCTATCCCAGCCAGCGCCTTCACGGATAACCGCTTCGCACAGCGCGCCGTCGGACAAATATAAGTTACTGTTATTGAGCGGTACAGGTTGGTTAAAAACGGTATGCGTTTGCCAGTGCATTGTGTTTCCCTCCGTCAATGGACGTCGCCTTAAGTATGGTCAGAACCCCATGATTCGCGACGGAGGAAGATCACAAAAGTAGGGTTAGCCCGCAATATAGTGAGGAATAAAACGAGACGTATCTTTAGTGATCAACGTATTATCTTCGCGGATCCCCATACCACATGCTTCATCATCTACGATCCAACTGCCGATCAGCGTGTAGCTGTCGCCAAAGTGCGGTAACGGCTGAAATGCCTGATAGATCATCGGCTCTTCGGCGTAATCACCCTCAGCATGCTCAACGACCTGCTGCTGACCATCAAAAATGGTGACGTTTCCTCCCTCGCGGGAGAATATCGGTTTGCGCACATAGCTTTCACCTGGCGCAATTTGTGGCGTTTCACCGTCAAACCAGGCGGGTAGCAAGTTGGGATGATTGGGAAAGAAACGCCACAGTAACGGCATCAACCCTTTATTGCTGAGCACGCTCTTCCACAACGGTTCAACCCACTGTTCGCGGCGATGGCGCAGCAAGGGGCCATTCTCATCTCGCATCATCCACTCCAGGGGATAGAGCTTAAAGGCGCGACGAATGACGTTATCGTCAAGGTCTGTGAGAACGCCGCCAACGCCAAGCCCCAGATCCTCAACGTAAATAAATCGCGATTCTTGCCCGGCCTGCTGTGCGCAATCCTGTAAATACAGCACCGTGGTACGGTCTTCATCGGTATCTTCACAGCAGCAGAAATAGAAGGGATCCGGGCTATAAAGCTCAGCAAAACGGGAGATCAACCGCTCCTGAATAGCGTTGTACTGATCGGCATCGCGTGGAATCACCCCGTTGCGACGCGCATCTTCCAGCCATAACCACTGGAAATACGCTGACTCATAGAGCGACGTTGGCGTATCCGCGTTGTACTCCAGCAGCTTGACCGGCGATTTATTTCCGCACCAGACAAAATCCATACGGCCGTACAGAGAGGGATCGCGATTGCGCCAGCTTTCGGCAATAACGTCCCAGTACAGCGGCGGGATCGCCAGTTGCTGCATAATCTGTTCGTCGTTAACTGCTCGTTCGACGACATCCAGACACATCTGGTGCAGTTCCGCAGTAGGTTTTTCGATCTGCTCTTCCACTTGTCTGAGCGTAAAGCGGTAAGCCCGACTCTCATCCCAGTAGATTTCGTTATCGATAATATGAAAATCGAAACCGTGATCGTAAGCGATCCTGTCCAAATCTTGCCGAACAGGAACATCATGTCGCAGCATCGTTAACCTCCCCAGCGCCCACGCGCGCTGGACGAACGCCCGTAGCCACCGCGTGAAACCGTCGAAACTTTCTTTGTCGTATAGCTATGGCTGGTCGCGGTATCATTTTTTCCACTACCGGAACGCCAGCTGTAATCCCCGGAAGTCGTACGCCAGACCGGACGCGAAACATAGGATGAACCGCCGCTGTGGTAAACATACTGTTCGTCGCGATTTTTACGAATGACGCGACTGAGTAAAAAACCGGTGAATACAGGCACCCAGCTTTGATCGGTGCTGTCGAGATAGCAGTCGCCAAACTGGGTCTGACAGCTTTGCTTATTCATCTGCTTTGGCAGGTTGGAGTAGAACTCTGTTTTCGCATTGTTCCAGCCATCAGCACAAACGGTGGCGCTATTGCCATCGTCAATACATTCACTCACCGCGGAGTAAAAGGTACCGTCGCCATCGTTGTCTGCCCCTGCGTCATCACTACACCCCTTGAGGATAAAAAATGCCGCTCCGCCCATAATAGCCAGCGTCAGATACTTTCCGCTGTAACGACTGCGTTTTCTTACAAAGGGGTTAACCGGGCGATCGATTCGCGTGATAGCAGAATGCCCTGATGTTCTGTTTTTGTTTCCGGATTTACGTTTTCTTGCCATGATCGTCCATTACCATGTCATGCAGGCGGCGTTAAAAATGCCTCCCGCCAGCGCGGCGGTTCCCATAAATAGTCCCGCTGCGGTGTTGTGATTAATAATTTTTTCACTCAGTGCCGGCATATATAAACGCACGCCACCGTAAACGATAAGTTGTATCACCAGCGCGATACCGCCCCAGGAAAAATAATCCGGAATGCTGACGGCGTTAATTGCCGCGCTGGATAACGGAATAACGTAGCCAAGTAACGTACCGCTAAACGCCAGCGACGCCGCCATATTGTTATTTTTAATCAACTGCCATTCATTGTGCGGCGTAATTTTTGAGTAGATGACCAGAAAAACAATCACCATGGCTGCGCCAATAAAAAAATAGGCGCAGAAAGCCAGTAATGAATCCAGTATGTGCATTGTGTAACCTTCCCTGAAATTAACCAATTACATTAAGTGATGTTAATGGAATATCCACACCCAGCGCCCGCGAGAATACCCACTCAGGCTCTCCCAGCTCATTAAACGACTCTTCACCGTTCAACAGCAGGTATTCCCATGTATCCTCTGTAACCTGCCGCTGATAACCCATGGTAAAATTATGTACATCCCATGTGGCATGCTGATGATTTTCCACTTTTTCCAGCATATAAACCGGCTCAATGTTCCCCGGCTCTTCCTCGTTAAAAAAGCGCTGCCAGCGCTCTTCCTGCCAAGAGAGCGTTGGCGTACCTATCGCGGATGGGCTAATAGCAGACTGCCAGTTTTTTTTCTGCGAAATCCCGTAGCTTTCTGCATAAACAAAAAATTTGATATCGTCGATATCATCAATGTCTGAGCCGCCCGTGGTATTGATTTGCAGAAACTCTTCTCCGGACGTGTAGTAGCGAAAAATCTGGCTTCCGCCGCCTAAATCGATGTGGCTAATCGCGGCGACGGTGTACTCTTCGCCGGGAAATTCGATCAATAAAGCCTCTTCTAACAGGCGAAACGCCAATGTATTGAGCGTAAACCCGGCATTCAGATGTAACCCCAACGGCCCGCGAACTGGCGCAGCAACATCCGCTTTACCAAATAAACGCTGGAAAAAACTCGTCATCATTTATCCTTAATGATGTGCCAGCCTCCGGTCGATGCTGGCATATATCGCCGTATGATTACTCGCCTTGCTGGCGCTGCAATCGTGCCAGCACATCCTGAGCAGAACTTTTATTGCTTGCGCCAATACCTGCTTCGGCCAGCTTCTCGTCAAGGTCACGCCCATCCGCAACTTTTTCCAGCTGTGCGGCAGCATCCAGACGCGCCTGACGCTCTGCCTGGCGCATTTGCAAACGCTTGAGCGACTCCGCGGCGGTAGACACGCTGGAAGACGCGCCCACAGTTGATGTGGTCACGGCCTGCTGGGCGCGCTGCATCGCTTCTGTCGCCTTTACCACCTCCAGCTGCTGCTCAAACTGCGCAATCCGTTGTGTGGTTGCACTAACCGCTTTTTCGACGCCATCACGAGAGCTCTCAAGGTTAGTGAGCACTTGCTCTTCAGCGGTAATGACATTCTCCAGACGGGCAATTTCTTCTGCAACCTCGTTAATCAGAGACGGGTTAGCGTTTTTACTCAGAGCTTCCAGCGCTCGCGTTTCCAGACTACTCTTGCGTGCCTGCAGATCGCTCAACTTGTCATGACTCAGCTTCACGTGCGCCAGCAGGTCAACCCGCGATTTGCCGGCTTTATCCAGTTCGCCCTTCGCATCACGAATATGTTGTTCCAGCATCCGCACACCCTGCGCTTCTTCAATTGACTCTTCCGCCTGAGAAAGTACGGACTTGCCGAGGGTAAACAGGCTTTTTAAAATTCCCATAAATAGCGTTCCTTGTTATTCGTGAGTGTATTCTTCAGTGATTTCAGCCAAATCCAGAGCGTTATCCGCAAGCGTCGTCATCTCCAGGACCACATCATCCAACGATGAGTTCAGGGAAAGCGCCCCAAATGCGACGTAATATTCATCATGCTGAACGCGTGAAATCCCCACGGAAGACAGAGGAAGGAGTTTCTGATTACGCAATAAGAAAACATTAAACTCATCTTGCTGATGAATACTGCTGACAGGACAAATAATGGTTTCAATAATAATCTGGCGGGATGTAAATAACACACTGAGCGGCAAATCGCCATAATCATTCATTTTAATAATTAATGACCGCTCATTATTTTCAATATCTATATTTAATTCTTGAAGAGTTTGTAGTGCTTCAGCAAGCACCTGCGGATTCCATGCCATATATTTCCCATATATTAGTTAATTAGAAATAAATATCATTTTTCAGCCTTTATCATACTTGTTTAAGATAAAAAAAACCATCCGAATCAGGATGGCTTTTTCCGAAAATTAAGCTTAGCTGCGCTGACGGACTGCTTCAAACAGGCAGATGCCCGTCGCAACTGAAACGTTCAGCGACGAAACGCTACCTGCCATCGGGATGCTGATGAGTTCGTCACAGTGTTCACGGGTCAAACGGCGCATACCTTCACCTTCTGCGCCCATCACCAACGCCAGACGTCCGATCATTTTGCTCTGGTAGAGAGTATGGTCGGCTTCACCAGCGGTTCCGACGATCCAGATATTCTCTTCCTGCAGCATACGCATGGTGCGCGCCAGGTTGGTCACGCGGATCAGCGGTACGCTTTCTGCCGCACCGCAGGCCACTTTTTTCGCCGTTGCATTCAACTGAGCGGAACGATCCTTCGGTACGATTACAGCATGTACGCCAGCGGCATCGGCGCTACGCAGGCATGCCCCCAGGTTATGCGGGTCGGTGACGCCATCGAGGATCAAAAAGAACGGCTGATCGAGCGTAGCAATCAGATCCGGCAGATCGTTTTCCTGATACTGACGCCCAGGCTTCACGCGAGCAATAATCCCCTGATGTACCGCACCCTCGCTTTTCTCATCCAGAAACTGACGGTTAGCCAGTTGAATGACAACACCCTGTGCTTCCAGTGCGTGGATCAGCGGCAGCAGGCGTTTATCTTCACGACCTTTGAGAATAAAGACGTCCTGGAAGCGCTCAGGCGCACGTTCCAGCAGAGCCTGCACCGCATGGATGCCGTAAATCATTTCACTCATGAATGTACTCGTTAATAGTTTATGCATAACGCGGGCAACACGAGATTGCCCGACTTACTGTTTATGGCAGTTATTGTGCGACTTTCTTTTTCGCCGCACGTTTAGCTTTGGTGGCGGCAGCGATTTTAAGCGTTTTTGCCGATGGCTTTTTCGCTTTTTTGTCGCCTTTCTTCTCAGCCGCATTCTTTTCCGCCTGAGGTTTGGCTCTGCCTTTTTTCTCGCCGCGGAAAGCACTGTCCGGCTCGAAATTCACCTTTTTGCCCATCTGACGACGTTTACCGGTATTTTTACCCGCATCGCTTTTTTTGGCTTTTTCGCGCGCAGTTTTACCTTCATTACGCGGCGCACGTTCGCTGGAGATCAAGCTAAAGTCGATCTTACGCTCGTCCATGTTGACTGCTTCCACGCGAACTTCCACGCGATCGCCCAGGCGATACATCTGACCGCTGGATTCCCCCGTCAGGCGCTGCCCAACCTGGTCGAAACGATAGTAGTCGTTATCCAGAGAGGAGACATGCACCAGACCGTCGATAAACAGCTCATCAAGACGGACAAAGAAACCAAATCCGGTGACGCTGGCAATCACGCCTTTGAAGACATTCCCCACCTGATCCAGCATGAAGTCGCACTTCAGCCAGTCAGAGACATCGCGCGTGGCTTCGTCAGCACGGCGCTCGGCCATCGAACAGTGCTGACCCAGTTGCAGCATCTCTTCCATCGAGTAATGGTAGCCACCCGTTTCCGTGGTGTTGCCTTTATGACCCTGCTCCTGCGCCAGCAGATACTTAATCGCCCGGTGCAAGGAGAGGTCCGGGTAACGACGGATCGGTGAAGTAAAGTGTGCATAAGATTGCAGCGCCAGGCCGAAGTGACCACGGTTTTCCGGATCGTAAATCGCCTGCTTCATCGAACGCAGCAGCATGGTTTGCAGCATTTCTGCGTCAGGACGGTCAGCAATCGACTCCAGCAGTTCAGCGTAATCGCGCGGCTCAGGTTTGTTGCCACCTGGCAGCTCCAGTCCCAGCTCTGCCAGGACGGAACGGAACGAGTTAATCGCTTCGGTCGTCGGCTTATCGTGAATACGGAACAGCGCTGGCTCTTTGGCTTTCTCAACGAATCGCGCCGCTGAGATGTTCGCCATGATCATGCACTCTTCAATCAGCTTGTGCGCGTCGTTACGCTGCGTCTGCTCAATACGCTCAATACGGCGTTCAGCATTGAAGATAAACTTCGCCTCTTCACTTTCAAACGAGATACCGCCGCGCTCTTCGCGGGCTTTATCCAGCACTTTGTAGAGGTTATGCAGCTCTTCAATGTGTTTGACCAGCGGTGCGTACTGCTCACGCAGCTCCTGGTCGCCCTGCAGCATGTGCCAGACCTTGGTGTAGGTCAGACGTGCATGGGAACTCATGACCGCTTCGTAGAATTTAAAGCCGGTTAAACGGCCTTTCGACGAAATGGTCATTTCACAGACCATACACAACCTGTCCACCTGCGGGTTGAGCGAACACAATCCGTTAGACAGCACTTCCGGCAGCATCGGAACAACCTGCGACGGGAAGTAAACGGATGTGCCACGGCTGCGGGCTTCCTGGTCCAGCGGAGTCGGCGGGCGAACGTAATAGCTTACGTCGGCAATTGCCACCCATAAACGCCAGCCGCCGCCGCGTTTCTTCTCGCAGTAAACCGCATCGTCGAAGTCACGCGCATCTTCGCCATCGATAGTCACCAACGGCAGGTCGCGCAGATCGACACGTCCTATTTTCGCCTCTTCCGGCACATCTTCTTTCAGCCCGGCGACCTGTTTCTCAACAGCCTGCGGCCAGATATATAGGATTTCATGAGTACGCAGGGCCATATCAACGGCCATGCTGGTTCCCATGTTGTCACCCAGCACTTCTACAATTTTACCCACCGCTTTGGTGCGGCGAGTCGGACGTTGGGTCAGTTCAACGACGACCACAAAGCCCATACGAGCGCCCATCACCTCTTCCGGCGGGATCAGGATATCGAAACTCAGACGGCTGTCGTCAGGGACGACAAACCCAACGCCAGCATCGGTGAAGTAGCGACCGACAATTTGGCTGGTTTTTGGCACCAGTACGCGCACAATACGCGCTTCGCGACGACCTTTACGGTCCGCGCCCAGCGGCTGCGCCAGCACCTGATCGCCATGAATGCAGGTTTTCATCTGCTCGCTGGACAGGTACAGGTCATCTTTGCGGCCTTCAACGCGCAGAAAGCCGTAGCCATCACGGTGGCCAATAACGGTACCTTTCAGCAGGTCGAGACGCTCCGGCAGCGCATAGCACTGACGACGGGTGAAGACCAGTTGTCCGTCACGCTCCATCGCGCGCAGACGGCGGCGCAGTGCTTCCTGCTGCTCTTCACCTTCAATGTTGAGTTCAGCGGCCAGCTCATCACGGTTGGCCGGTTTTTCACGTTTAGTTAAATGTTCGAGGATAAATTCCCGGCTTGGGATAGGATTCGCGTATTTTTCAGCTTCGCGTTCCTGGAAAGGATCTTGTGACATTGAGGTTCCTCCATTGTCAGCTCTGATGGAATTCCTTCGTCTTTCACGACGCCTCTTTGTTGGCTGCCTTTGCTCCCACCAGTCACTTACTTTTGTAAGCTCCTGGCGACTCGCTCAGTTGCCGCCGCGATGCGACGCGAAATACTTTGGACTTCATTACTCCACCAGCAATAATTTATAAAGCGGTTGATTCTCTTCAACCAAATCAGCAAGTGTGTAGTTGTCCAGCTCCGTGAGAAAACTTTGCACTGCCTTAGAAAGCGCCTGTTTGAGTCGACAGGCTGGGGTAATGTGGCAAAACTCGCTGCTACAATTGACCAACGATAAGGGTTCCAGCTCGCGAACCACATCACCAATACCAATATCCTTAGCGGGTTTACCCAAGCGGATACCGCCATTTTTTCCTCGAATAGCAGTAACAAAGCCCGCCCGGCTAAGTTGATTGATTATTTTGACCATATGATTACGGGACACGCCGTAGACTTCTGTCACCTCAGAAATACTGGTCATACGTCCTTCGGGAAGTGACGCCATGTAGATTAGCGCACGTAATCCGTAATCGGTGAAACTTGTTAACTGCACATCAACCTCAGGAAAAGGGATAAAACGGATAAACCTGGTGGTATTAATTATATTGATGATAAACCAGCCACCAGCCAGGTCGCTAATTTATTTCAGTTCGGGAAGGAAAAAAGCGAGGAACTTACGTGATTTTAAGCCGGATTCTGATGCAAAGCACCTTATCCGGCTTGAGATATTGCAAGCGCAGCGCCATTCGACGCCACGCTATAACCAGAATTATGCGTCGAACGGGTCGCGCAGGATCATGGTTTCAGTACGGTCTGGGCCAGTTGAGATAATATCAATCGGCACACCGGTCAGTTCTTCAATACGCTTGATGTAGTTCAGTGCAGCCTGCGGCAGACCGCTACGTTCCTTCACGCCGAAGGTAGATTCAGACCAGCCCGGCATGGTTTCGTAAATCGGCTCGATACCTTTCCAGTCGTCTGCTGCCAGCGGAGTAGTCGTTACTTCACGGCCATCCGGCATACGGTAAGCGACACAGATTTTCACCTCTTTCAAACCGTCCAGTACGTCCAGTTTGGTCAGGCAGAAGCCAGACAGGGAGTTAATCTGTACTGCACGGCGTACAGCAACGGAGTCCAGCCAGCCGGTACGACGACGACGACCGGTGGTCGCACCATACTCGTTACCTTGTTTGCACAGGAACTCGCCAACGTCATCAAACAGTTCAGTCGGGAACGGACCCGCACCTACACGAGTAGAGTAAGCTTTGATGATACCCAGAACGTAGTCCACATAACGTGGGCCCAGGCCAGAGCCGGTTGCCACGCCACCTGCGGTGGTGTTGGAGGACGTTACGTACGGATAGGTACCGTGGTCGATATCCAGCAGCGTACCCTGCGCACCTTCAAACATGACGAAATCGCCACGCTTACGCGCCTGGTCCAGCAGATCGGAAACATCAACAACCATCGAGGTCAGGATGTCGGCGATAGCCATCACATCATCCAGCACTTTCTGGTAGTCAACTGCTTCAACTTTATAGAAATTCACCAGCTGGAAGTTGTGATATTCCATCACTTCTTTCAGTTTTTCAGCGAAGGTTGCTTTATCAAACAGATCGCCAACACGCAGACCGCGACGAGCTACTTTGTCTTCATAAGCCGGACCGATACCACGACCGGTAGTACCGATCGCTTTCTCGCCACGCGCTTTCTCACGAGCGTTATCCAACGCAACGTGATAATCAAGGATCAGCGGACAAGCTTCAGACAGCAGCAGGCGCTCGCGAACCGGGATACCACGATCTTCCAGTCCTTTCATTTCTTTCATCAGCGCGGACGGAGACAGAACAACACCGTTACCGATGATGCTGATGACATTCTCGCGAAGAATACCTGATGGAATAAGATGGAGGACGGTTTTTTCACCGTTGATTACGAGAGTATGGCCTGCGTTGTGACCACCCTGGTAGCGCACAACATATTTAGCCCGTTCAGTCAGAAGATCGACGATCTTCCCTTTACCTTCGTCACCCCATTGGGTGCCCAGTACGACGACGTTGTTACCCATTTTTCAAAATCACCGTTTGCTTAAAAATGGATTCTACCACCGCTTTTTCAGATATACAGCACTTTTTGCATGCGAAAATCCGCAAATTAGTCTACTTATTAATCAGCCAATCGTTTTCCTCAACATGTAGTAGACCACTACGCCCGCAACCACAAGACCTCCACCAAAACGACGCAAAATATTTTCGGGAAGTTGCGCCATTGCAGAGATCATTTTCTTCCATGCGCTGGGATAAAGCATCGGACCCAGCCCTTCCAGCACCAAAACCAGCGCGAGCGCCAGCAAAATTGTTGAATTCATCCATCGCCCTTATATAAAAAGAAAACCACCGCATCCCTGGAGATGCCGGTGGTTTTGCTGCTTTAAAACCGCTGGAACGCGATTAGCGTGTCGCGGAACTCGGTGTCTTCATGTAGCGGAAGAAATCGCTGTCCGGACTCATGACCATCACGTCCTGGTTGCCTTCGAAGCTCTTCTCGTAAGCACGCAGGCTACGGATGAAGGCGTAGAAGTCTGGATCCTGACTAAATGCATCGGCAAACAGCTTAGCGGCTTCTGCATCGCCTTCACCGCGCATGATACGGCCCTGACGCTCAGATTCTGCCAGCGTTTTAGTGACTTCATAGTCCGCCGTTGCACGCAGTTTTTCCGCCTCTTCCTGGCCTTGTGAACGATGGCGACGCGCTACCGCTTCACGCTCAGCGCGCATACGGTTGTAGATAGCCTCGGACACTTCAGCAGGCAGGTTGATTTGCTTAATACGCACGTCAACCACTTCGATGCCCAATGCCGCCATACTGTTCGGGTTGATGACCGGTACTTTACCGTTCGTTTCAGCCTGAACACGTTCAGCCGCTTCGGCAATCGCGCTATCTGCTGCCGGAGTCGCCACTTCATCTTCCGTGCCAGCAGAACCGGAGTTCAGCGCGTCACGAACTTCCAGGGTCAGACGACCGCGGGAATCGGTAACGATATCCTTCACGTCCAGACGACCAATTTCAGAACGCAGACGGTCAGAGAACTTACGTTTCAGCAGGACTTCCGCCTGAGAAACATCGCCACCGCCCGTTGCCAGGTAGTAACGGCTAAAGTCACTGATGCGCCACTTGATGTAGGAGTCAACAATCAGGTCTTTCTTCTCTTTGGTAACAAAGCGATCGGCCTGGTTGTCCATGGTCTGAATACGCGCATCGAGCATCTTCACAGATTCAATAAACGGAATCTTGAAGTGCAGGCCTGGTGCAACGACCAGCGGCTTGTTTTCATCGTCACGCAGAACTTTACCAAAGCGCAGAGTAATACCGCGCTCGCCTTCTTTGACCACAAAGACAGACATGAACAGAACTACCAGAACGATGATGATAATCGCAATAACTGACTTACGCATCGTTATTCCCCCTGACGCTGGTAGTCGTTACGCTGCGCATTCGCGCGGCGTTGGTCCATAATATCGCCCTGACTGGTGGACGATGTATTGCTTGCTCCAGTGCTGGAAGTCGTTGCTGGCGGCAGACGCAACAGGTTTGAACTGCTGTCAGTCTTTGCTGCTGGCGCACTACCACCTTTCAGCATTTGATCCAGCGGCAGAACCATCAGATTGCTGCCTTTATCGTTAACCAGGACTTTGCGGGTATTGCTCAGCACTTTTTCCATGGTTTCGATATACAGACGCTCACGGGTAATTTGCGGTGCGGCTTTATATTCCGGCAGAATTTTTGCGAAGCGAGCCACTTCACCCTGTGCTTCCAGGATGGTCTGAGTCTTATACGCACGCGCTTCTTCCAGAATACGCTGAGCCTGACCGTTTGCACGCGGCTGAACTTCGTTGGTGTACGCTTCTGCTTCACGAATGTACTGCTGTTCGTTTTCACGTGCTGCGATAGCATCGTCAAACGCGGCTTTTACTTCTTCCGGCGGACGTGCTGCCTGGAAGTTGACGTCCAGCAAGGTGATACCCATGTTGTACGGACGGATTGTTTCTTCCAGTTCCCGCTGGGTATCGCTACGAATAACGGTACGCCCTTCGGTCAGGATACGGTCCATGGTGTATTTACCGATAACCCCACGCAGGGCGCTGTCAGTTGCCTGACGCAGACTGTCATCCGCACTGGTTACGCTAAACAGGTAACGCTGCGGATCGGTCACGCGGTACTGTACGTTCATTTCGACGCGCACGACGTTTTCGTCAGAGGTCAGCATAACGCCGGATGCGGCAAGTTCACGCACGGCTTCAACGTTGACCGGTGTCACTTCATCGATAAAGGTCGGTTTCCAGTTCAGACCCGGTTCAACCAAATGGCTGAATTTACCGAAGCGTGTCACCACGCCACGTTCCGCTTCTTTAATGGTATAGAAACCGCTAGCCGCCCAGATAATGACGATGGCGGCCGCTGCGATAGTAAAGACTCGCCCGCCCAGTTGCGGACGCGGGCCTTGCGATGAACTACCGCCGCCAGAACCAGTACCTTTACCGCCACCCAGACCACCGAGCTTTTTACTCAGTTTGCGGAAGATATCGTCCAGATCGGGAGGCCCCTGCTCGCGACCACCTTTGTTTCCATTTCCCTCAGGGTTGCCGCCAGGTTTGCTGCTTCCCCAGGGGTCGCGGTCTTGTCCGTTATTACCGGGCTGATTCCACGCCATTTTTGTGCTCCATATTTGTTATGCGATGCTATACCTGCGTCTTTTGCGCTGCCGATGCGTTGGCTGCGTCCCTCAACTCCAGTCACATAGTTGACTATGCTCCTGGAGATTTCAGGACTTGCCGCCTTCCTGCCGCACAAAATCCACAAGGTATAGAGGCGAAAAAATCTTCAGGCCATATCCGTCAGATCAGACAACATAGTCTTCCAGTGCCGGTTCTTGTTTACAGAGGCGACGCCAGTCTACGATCGGCATACGAACCTGCAGACCTACGCTGCCGTCTTCCTCCATCCACTCTTTTTCTATTGCCTGAAGTTGATAAAACCGGCTTCTCAAACGCCCTTCCTGCGGCGGCAAACGCAACGTATGCTGCGCCACCTCACCGGAAAGTCGCTCAGTCAAAGCCTGAAAAAGTTGTGGTATACCAATCCCCGTTTGCGCTGATACCCAAACGCGAATGGGTTTATTCTCTTCATCTCTATCGATACGCGGCTCAAAGTCATCCAACATATCGATTTTATTCATCACCAGCAGGGTCGGGATCTCATGTGCATCGATCTCTTCGAGCACCGTGTCGACTGCCTCGATGTTTTCCTGCACACGAAAATCTGCAGCATCAATAACGTGCAGCAGCAATGTCGCCTGACGTGTTTCCTGCAAGGTGGCTTTAAATGCCGCCACCAGGTCGTGCGGCAAATGGCGGATAAACCCTACGGTATCCGCCAGCACGGTCTCACCCACGTCCGCCACGTCTATGCGGCGCAACGTTGGGTCCAGGGTCGCAAACAGCTGGTCCGCTGCATAAACCCGGGCTTCGGTGATCTGGTTGAACAGGGTGGATTTTCCGGCGTTGGTATATCCCACCAGTGATACGGTTGGGACATCCGCTTTCTTGCGCGACTGCCGCCCCTGCTCACGTTGCTTTTCAACTTTTTCCAGGCGCGACTGTATTTGCAAAATGCGATTACGCAGCAAACGACGGTCGGTTTCGAGCTGGGTTTCACCCGGACCACGCAAACCAATCCCGCCCTTTTGCCTTTCAAGGTGGGTCCAGCCACGGACCAGACGCGTAGCCATATGGCGCAACTGCGCCAGCTCAACCTGCAACTTACCCTCATGGGTGCGCGCACGCTGGGCAAAAATATCTAAAATAAGACCGGTCCTGTCGATTACAAGACACTGGCACAACTGTTCCAGGTTACGTTCCTGGGCGGGGCTCAGAGCATGATCAAAAATCACCACCGCAGCGCCAGTCGCTTTTACGGCTTCGGCAATTTCGATTGCCTTACCTTCACCAACAAAATACTTCGGGTGCGGTGCTTTACGGCTCCCGGTAATCACCTGCATTGCTTCGACACCGGCGGAAGAAACCAGAGATTCAAACTCCTGGAGGTCTTCCATATCTTTGTCTTGCGAAAAATAGATGTGTACCAGTACCGCCTGCTCACCGGCATCATAACGGTCAAACAAGCGTCAACCCCTTAATATAAATCAACGGGGAACGCAGGATCGCTGGCTCCCCGTATGTAAAACAGCTAATAACCTTATTCGGTTTCTTCGCTGTCCTGTTGCGCAGATGAACCTTGCGCGTTGCTACCGTGATGGTAGTTGCTGCCAGTGCCGCCGGTGGCGTTATTGCTGTGATGAGAAACCGGACGAGACGGGACAACAGTAGAAATCGCGTGCTTATAAACCATCTGGCTGACCGTGTTTTTCAACAGGATCACGAACTGATCAAAAGACTCGATTTGACCTTGCAGCTTAATACCATTCACCAAATAAATAGAAACTGGAACACGTTCCCGACGCAGTGCGTTCAGGAACGGATCTTGTAAAGATTGCCCCTTAGCCATTCTCTCTTTTCCTTATATGCTTATTTGTACTTTGAACCTTTCGATTCTGAAAAATTGCGCACGATACGTTTCAATTGTACACATTCAGTTCGCGATAGCACCAACAACCTGTAATACTTCGTTTCGCGCCTGGTCAGGCTTTTCACTGTCAAGCCAGTGCACCCCTTCCCAACCACGCAACCAGGTTACCTGTCGCTTCGCCAACTGCCTCGTGGCGCAAACACCTCTATAAACCATTTCATCGTATGAAATTTCACCTTCAATGTATGACCACATCTGGCGATACCCTACACAACGAATGGAAGGCAAATCCGTATGCAAATCTCCACGGGCAAAAAGCGCCCGGACTTCTGCTTCAAAACCTGAAGCTAACATCTGATGAAAACGCTGCTCAATTCGCTGATGGAGCAGTTCACGGCCCGCCGGGGCGATTGCAAACTGATGCACCTGATACGGCAAAGCATCTCCTGACGTTTGCGTCAGCTCCGTTAAAGTTTTACCCGAAATGAAAAAAACTTCCAGTGCCCGGGAAAGTCTTTGCGGATCATTTGGATGAATACGCGCCGCAGCCACCGGATCGATGTCCTGAAGCTGTCGGTGTAACGCGTCCCAACCCTGCTCTGCCGCCTGCTGCTCAATTCTGGCCCTGACTTCCGGGTCCGCCGACGGTAACGGCGACAGCCCTTCAAGCAAGGCTTTGAAATATAACATTGTGCCGCCCACCAGCAACGGGATACGCCCCGCGGCGGTGATGTCGGCCATCTCGGCTAACGCATCGCGACGAAAATCCGCAGCGGAGTACGCTTGCGACGGATCGCGAATATCCAGTAATCGGTGCGGCGCGGCCTGTAATTCATCTGCATCGGGCTTGGCTGTACCGATATCCATCCCCTTGTAAATAAGGGCGGAATCAACGCTTATCAACTCTATGGGCAAAACTTTACGCAATTCAATTGCGAGTGCCGTTTTACCGGAGGCCGTTGGCCCCATCAAAAAAATCGCCTTTGGCAGGCTCGCCTTACGGGTATCACTCATGTTTCAGGGCATTCATTACCGAATGTAAATCAACAGGTTGTAACAAACCACCCGGCGGTGCCTTCACGAGTTGTGGGCAAAGCCGCTCAACATCCGCTAACAGCGTAATCGCCTGTGCCATACTCCACTGTGGATGCTCGCTAATCAGGTTACGTGCGATCCACTGCGCAATATTGCCCGGCTCGAATACGGATTGCTGCGCCAGGTAGCCTATCAGTTCAGGAATCAAGATTTGTAAATTTTGTTGGCGTAAGGGTAAAGGCACCGCCCGGATGGTCACATGCTGCGCATCCAGTTGAAATTCAATGCCCAGCTCAGCCAGTTGGCTCTGTCCTTTTTGCAGCGCCGCTTTTTCATCGGCGTTGACTTTTAACCGTAAAGGGATCAGCAACGGCTGGGCGCAAACGGTCCCCTGGTCCGGCGTTAATTGCGCCTGACGCAGCCAACGCTCAGCCACCGGTAATGCCAGCAACCGAATATGGCCATCGCACTCGAGTAACGCACAGTCTGCACCGACAATCGTTAGCACCCGGCCAAAGCCCTGACTGCTGCCACTCAGAGGTGCCGATGATGTTTCAGAGACCGGCGTTTTGCGCGTTGGAGCCGGCGTCTGCATCAGTTTCTGATAAATTTCGCCCTGCTGCTTTTGATATCCGGGTTGGGCATGAGGCCAACTGGCCCCCGCCTGACGGCCTGCGCCACTACTGCCGTTTCCAGCGCCAGCGGATGCTGAGTACCGCGGTGTTGCAGGTTCACGCGCGGGGGCAGGCTCGGCAAAATGGTTACGTCCGGCAGCAACACGGTTTTCCGGGATGTGCCTTGGAGCAGGTTCGTCCTCATCAGCCAACGGCAGCGGCGTTTCAAGCTGCTGTTGCAGGACGCTCAACACGCCCTGGTAAATAAAATCGTGCACCAGGCGGGATTGATGGAAACGGACCTCATGTTTAGCTGGGTGTACGTTGACATCCACTTGATGCGGATCGATTTCCAGATACAGCACAAAAGCGGGTTGTTGATCGGCTCCCAGCTTATCTTCACAGGCCTGGCGGATAGCGTGGTTGATCAGCCGATCTCGCATCATCCGACCATTCACATAACAGTACTGGATTTCTGCCAGTGCCGCCGTTGTGTGGTTAGGATCGGCCACCCAGCCACGCAGCGTTAAATCACCATGCTGCCATTCAATCGCCAGCGCATGCTCCAGAAACGGCGTGCCGCAAATCGCGCCCAGCCGGCGCTCTTTCTGCCCATCCACGGCCACTGCCCGGTACTGACGCACCACTTTGCCGTTGTGAGACAAATTAATCGTCACATCAAAACGCGCCAGCGCAATGCGGCGAATAATCTCGTCGATATGATTAAATTCAGTTTTCTCGGTGCGCATAAATTTGCGCCGCGCCGGGGTGTTGTAGAACAGATCTAACACCTCCAGTGTGGTTCCCACTGGATGCGCAGCAGGTTTTACCGTCACATCCATGTCGCGCCCTTCAGCATAGGCTTGCCAGGCCTCAGGCTGCTCTTGTGTGCGCGATGTCAGGGTTAAACGAGACACGGAGCTGATACTTGCCAGCGCTTCGCCACGAAATCCGAGGCTCACGATGGCCTCAAGATCGTCAAGCGAGGCTATTTTACTGGTGGCATGACGCGCCAGCGCCAGCGCCAGCTCGTCTTTTTTAATCCCGCAGCCGTTGTCACGAATACGGATAAGCTTCGCGCCGCCGCGCTCAATATCGATATCAATGCGCGTCGCACCGGCATCGATGCTGTTTTCCACCAGCTCTTTCACCACTGACGCAGGCCGTTCTACCACCTCGCCTGCGGCAATCTGGTTCGCCAGCTGTGGCGGTAGAACCTGAATCGGCATGGCTAATCCTTAATTTGTTAACGTGTTACCCGGCGATATGGCACTGGCGGTTTGCGCCGGCGCGCCCTGCGGTCCGGTTTGCATCGGGTGCGCCTGGAAATAGTTACGCAATCCTTTGTATATCGCCTCAGCCAGTTGCTGCTGGTAATCATCGCTCGCCAACAGACGTTCTTCGCTGTTGTTACTGATAAAGCCGGTTTCAACCAGCACAGACGGGATATCAGGCGAACGCAGTACGCCAAGACTGGCGTGTTCCGGACGGCGCTTATGCATCGAACCAATACGTTCTAACTGGCCGATCATGCTGGTCGCCACATCATACCCGACGCGCTGCGAATGACCGAACTGCAGATCCAGTACGGCCTGGCTGAGATAAGGATCGGACTGGCTGTTTGCCAGCACATCGCCCGCGCCGCCCAACAGCTCCGATTGTTTTTCGTGCTGTTCCAGCCAGCCGGCCATCTCACTGTTCGCCCGACGGTTCGACAGCACCCAAACGGAAGCACCTGTGGCATCACGGTTTGGCGCGGCATCCGCGTGAATAGAAACCAGGAAATTGGCGTTTTGTTTACGTGCGACGTCTGAACGCCCCATCACCGAGATAAAGTAATCGCCATCACGGGTGAGTACGCCTTTAAACATTGGGTCATCATTGAGCAAGCTGCGCAGTTTACGCGCCACGGCAATCGTGACGTTTTTCTCACGCGTGCCGCCAGGGCCAATCGCCCCCGGATCCTGCCCGCCGTGTCCGGCATCAATGGCAATAACCACTTTTTCACCGCTGCCGGTGCTGGCGCGCGCCGCAGGTCGTGTGGAGGTATTACTGTTGGTCACCATCGTGGTGCGATCGTTCTCTGCTTTAAACGGGTTACGCGCAGGCTCGGCAGGACGAGGGGCGACAACCGGCGTTTCAACACGCTTAACAACCACTGGAGGTGGAGGCGGTGGCGGTGGCGCATCAGCTTTGATGGTAAACACAACTGTATAATTGCCGCCGTTCTGTCGTTTAACGGCTTCGGCCTTGCCGTTCTCGGTTAAATCCACCACCAGACGCAAGGACTGCGCATCTTTTGGCGTGCCGGAGCGGATAGATTTCACCAGATTATTGCCGCTAAACAGCAGCGGTAATCCCTGAATCACTCCGGTTTGTTTTATATCCAGCGCGACGGTGCGTTTCCCGTCCTGGCTCACGGCGTATTCAGGCTCGCCAATAAAGCTCAGCGTAATCCGCGCCTGTTGATTGCCATTGGAAACCTGAAGATCGGAGAGGCTGGCGGCCCCTGCCTGCGCGCACAGCAGGACCAGGGTTGCCATCAGCCAGTTTCTGATGCGATAAATCATCCCGCCACCCTTAAGGTTATTCGGCTAAACGCGCCAGCAATAATTCACCCGATGAGGAGACTGCGCTTACGCGCGCCTCCCGACCTTGCGCCTGATATTCAATGTGTATTTCGACGTCCGGGTCTGGCAGTACACCTTTACCTTGTTGCGGCCATTCCACCAGGCAGATGGCATCATTGGCAAAATAATCGCGGATCCCCATAAATTCCAGCTCCTCCGGGTCCGCAAGTCGGTATAAATCGAAGTGATAAACCATCAAGTTATCGAGTGAATAGGGTTCAACCAGCGTGTAGGTGGGGCTTTTTACATTACCTTTATGACCTAACGCTTGCAGAAATCCCCGGCTGAAAGTGGTTTTACCCGCCCCCAGGTCGCCGTACAAATATATAACCGTCGCGCCGTCACAGGCTTTGGCTACCTGCAGTCCCAGGTCTAAAGTTGCCTGCTCATCAGGTAGTGGAATTACTCGATTCATCATGATAAACGTCAATCACATCAGGGTTAACAATACGCTGTAGCGTGGTAAAGAGATCTGTCGCCAGCATGCCGCGCGTACCAAAACGCGCCGCCAGCACATCCGCCGCCGCTCCGTGCGCAACACATCCCGCACATGCTGCATCATACGGGGTAAGCTTCTGTCCGAGCAATGCGCCAATAATACCGGAAAGCACATCTCCCATTCCGCCGCTGGCCATCCCTGCATTGCCGGTATCAATAATACCTAACTCAGCCTGTTCAGCAGCAACAACCGTACCCGCGCCTTTCAGCACTACCACGCCTCCGTACCGTTTTACCAGACGTTGTGCACAAAGTAAGCGATCGTCTTCAATTTCTGCAATGGAACAGCCCAGCAGTCGCGCGGCTTCACCTGGATGCGGCGTGATCACGCGATTGTGACGTTTATCGGGGTTGATTGCCAGCAGGTTCAGCGCATCCGCATCCCAGAGCATCGGTTTGCGAAAATTCTCCACTTTTTGCAGCGCTTTTTTGCCCCACTCCTGCTGACCAAGACCTGGTCCTATCACCACAACATCCGCCCATGCCAGGCTCTCTTCCAGAGTCTGCGGCGTCAGCGCATCGACCATCAGTTCTGGTCTGGCAGTCAGAACAGGCGCAATGTTCTCACTGCGCGTCAATACTTTGACCAGCCCGGCTCCCGCACGCAACGCCGCTTCACCGGCCATACGTATTGCACCTGCCGTACCGTGGTCGCCACCGATAATCACCAGCCGACCGTGAGAGCCTTTGTGTGAGGTGGGCCGACGCGGCGTTAGCCAGTGCGCAAGCTGTTGAGCATCAAAACGTTGCAGCGGCGCGTTCTGCACCGCCAGCCAGTCGTCCAGCCCGAGTGCGTTAACATGCAGACGTCCGGTGACATCGCGTGCTTTACCGGTGAGCAGACCTGGCTTGAGCGCAATAAAGGTAACGGTATGCGCAGCGTTGATGACTGCCCCCGGCGTCGCCCCCGTCTGCGCAAGCAGGCCGGAGGGAATGTCGATTGCAATTGTAGGGGCTGGGTGGCTATTGGCACGTTCGATCAACGCCGGGAGAGGTTCACGCGGCGCGTTTTTTAAGCCAGTACCTGACAGCGCGTCGATAATGACGTCCACGCTGTCTGGCCAGTTAATATCAGCAGCATGAATAACGCCACCGGCGTTAAGCCAGGCGTCGTGCGCCTGCTGCGCTTCCTCGGGGAGCAGTTTATCACCCTCGTGCGCCAGCAACGTAACATTAAAACCCTGCGCTTTGGCAAGTCTTGCCACCACGTAACCATCACCGCCGTTGTTGCCGTGACCACATAGCACCAGCCAGTGTTGGGCGTTCGGATAGGCCTCGCGGGTGACCTGAAACGCCGCCTCTCCCGCCCGTTGCATCAGCTCATACAACGTCAGCCCTAAACTGTCTGCCGCCTCTCGCTCCATACGCCTGATGTCATCGGCGTGCCAGATGGAGTGTGGTATACTTGCGGGGTTTTTCTTCATTGTATGGTCCGTCATGTCAGAGCCCCTCGATCTCAATCAGTTAGCGCAAAATATTAAGCAGTGGGGGCTGGAGCTTGGCTTTCAGCAGGTCGGTATTGCCGATACCGACCTCAGCGAAGCAGAGCCCAAACTGCAGGCCTGGCTGGATAAACAATACCACGGCGAGATGGACTGGATGGCCCGTCACGGCATGATGCGCGCCCGCCCCCACGAATTATTGCCCGGTACGCTACGCGTCATCAGCGTACGTATGAACTATCTTCCTGCCAAAGCGGCCTTTGCCAGCACGTTGAAGAACCCTTCTCTGGGTTACGTCAGCCGTTACGCGCTTGGCCGCGACTACCATAAGCTGTTACGTAACCGCTTAAAAAAGCTGGGAGAGATGATTCAACAGCACTGCGCTTCGCTGAATTTTAGACCTTTTGTCGATTCTGCGCCCATTCTTGAGCGTCCTTTGGCTGAAAAAGCCGGGCTTGGCTGGACAGGTAAGCACTCACTAATCCTCAATCGCGAAGCCGGTTCATTTTTCTTCCTCGGGGAATTACTGATCGATTTACCCTTGCCGGTCGACCAACCAGCAGAAGAAGGATGCGGGAAATGCGTCGCCTGCATGACCATCTGTCCCACTGGGGCCATCGTTGAACCCTACACCGTAGATGCGCGCCGCTGTATCTCTTATCTCACTATCGAACTGGAAGGCCCGATCCCGGAAGAGTTTCGTCCATTGTTGGGGAATCGAATTTACGGCTGCGATGATTGCCAGCTCATTTGCCCGTGGAACCGCTATTCACAGTTGACGACAGAGGATGACTTCAACCCGCGCAAGCAGCTTCATGCTCCGGAGTTAATAGAGCTGTTTAGCTGGAGCGAAGCGTGGTTTTTAAAAGTCACGGAGGGGTCTGCCATTCGTCGTATTGGCCACCTGCGCTGGCTGCGAAATATCGCCGTTGCGTTGGGTAATGCTCCCTGGAATGACGCTGTTATTCTCGCGCTGGAAAGTCGCAGAGGTGAGCACCCACTTCTCGACGAACATATAGACTGGGCGGTTGCTCAGCAAATCGAGAAGCGAAATGCCTGCGTAGTTGAGGTGCAGCTACCGAAGAAACAACGTTTGGTCAGGGTCATTGAGAAGGGTCTGCCGCGCGACGCTTAAGTCATCCACAGCTTGTGTATAAAAATAAAAATACATTGATATTCAAGAGGGAAAAAATCGTCAAGTGATCGCATTAACAATTTGAAATGATAATTAAACCAATAATTTCAATCAGTTAAAATGATACTATTCACCCGGCGAAGTTTTTTGCATTCCAGGAATAATACCCGAACCTGTGGATAAGTCTGTTTACAAGAGTATGTCAATGACGAAACAAAACGTCCCCAACGCGATTATTCGTTGTGGATATTTTTATTGGGGTAAGAATTTGGAGCGGGAAACGAGACTCGAACTCGCGACCCCGACCTTGGCAAGGTCGTGCTCTACCAACTGAGCTATTCCCGCATAATCTTCGTCTTTCGAACCGCTACTGCGTTGGCTGCCTTCATTCGCCTGAGTCACTTACTTCAGTAAGCTCCTAAGGACTCATTCAGTTGCCGCCTTGTCGCAATTCGAAATCCTGCGATTGGTGGTCTGTGCTTATAAGCACTTTCAAATTTTGGAGCGGGAAACGAGACTCGAACTCGCGACCCCGACCTTGGCAAGGTCGTGCTCTACCAACTGAGCTATTCCCGCTTGGGTGTGTCTTTGCTTTACAAGCATTTCAAATTTTGGAGCGGGAAACGAGACTCGAACTCGCGACCCCGACCTTGGCAAGGTCGTGCTCTACCAACTGAGCTATTCCCGCAAATTTGTTGCTGTCGTAATTCGCATTTCTGCGTCGTTACGGGAGGCGCATTATACGAGAAATCCGTTTAGCTGCAACCCCCTTGAATACGTTTTTTTCGAAAATTCGTTCAAGTGATTACTTTGCAATCAAGCTGGACAATTTAGCGTCAAAAAGCCGGTGGCGCAAGCCACCGGAGAACAAAATCAAAGCTTAATAAAATGTTCGCGATAGTAAGCAAGCTCAGCAACAGATTCACGAATGTCGTCCATCGCCTGATGTGTTCCCTGCTTGGTGAAGCCAGCCAGGATTTCCGGCTTCCAACGACGCGCCAGTTCTTTGAGCGTGCTGACGTCCAGATAGCGATAATGGAAATACGCCTCCAGCTCCGGCATGTATTTAAACAGGAAACGACGATCCTGACCAATGCTGTTGCCACAGATAGGTGATTTCCCTTCCGGAACCCACTCTTTCAAAAAAGCCAGCGTGGCCAGTTCTGCTTCACGATCGCCCATGGTGCTTGCCTTCACGCGTTCCACCAGCCCGCTACCGGTGTGCGTACGTACGTTCCAGTCATCCATTAATGCCAGTTGTTCGTCGGACTGGTGCACCGCAATTGTCGGTCCTTCTGCCAGAATATTCAGATTGGCATCCGTCACCAGCGTGGCGATCTCAATAATGCGATCGCGCTCGGGATCCAGACCTGTCATCTCCAGATCGATCCAAATCAGGTTGTTTTCATTGGCACTCATGCTATTTTCCACCCTTCAGCGTCACATTCAGTGTGACTACATTGATCTAAAATTGTGTGTATCATAAATGTTTTGCCCATCATGGGCGACCAGGAGCCAGTCCGATTGAGTAAGAATAAACTCTCCAAAGGCCAACAGCGCCGTGTGAACGCCAATCACCAGCGTCGTCTTAAAACGTCCACGGAGAAGCCCGACTACGACGACAACCTGTTTGGCGAAACCGCTGAAGGCATAGTTATCAGCCGTTTTGGCATGCATGCCGACGTAGAGTCTGCTGACGGTGAAATTCACCGCTGCAACATCCGCCGTACAATTCGCTCGCTGGTTACTGGCGATCGCGTAGTCTGGCGCCCGGGTAAAGCGGCGGCTGAAGGCGTGAATGTCAAAGGTATCGTTGAAGCGGTACACGATCGTACCTCGGTACTGACACGCCCCGACTTTTACGACGGGGTAAAACCTATTGCCGCCAACATCGACCAGATCGTTATTGTCTCAGCCATCTTACCCGAGCTGTCACTCAATATTATCGACCGATATCTGGTAGCCTGCGAAACGCTACATGTTGAACCAATTATCGTACTGAATAAGATCGATCTGCTGGATGATGAAGGCATGGCCTTCGTTAACGAACAGATGGATATCTATCGCAACATTGGCTATCGGGTGTTGATGGTATCCAGCCGCACTAAAGACGGCCTGAAACCGCTTGAAGAAGCATTAACCGATCGCATCAGCATTTTTGCCGGTCAGTCGGGCGTAGGTAAATCCAGCCTGCTCAATAATCTTCTCGGCCTGCAAGAAGAGATCCTGACCAACGATGTCTCCGACAACTCCGGTCTTGGACAGCACACTACCACGGCCTCTCGCCTGTATCACTTCCCGCACGGCGGCGACGTTATCGACTCCCCTGGCGTACGTGAGTTCGGACTGTGGCATCTGGAGCCGGAACAAATCACGCATGGCTTTGTCGAATTTCATGACTACCTGGGCCATTGCAAATACCGCGACTGCAAGCATGATACCGATCCAGGCTGCGCTATCCGTGAGGCTGTAGAAAAAGGGGCCATAGCCGAAACCCGGTTTGAAAATTATCACCGCATCCTGGAAAGCATGGCGCAGGTAAAAACGCGTAAAAACTTTTCTGATACAGACAACTGACAACTAAGCTAAGCATCGCTAGAATCGTCCCCCTTTTTTCAGGATCCGGCCCACATGCCGGATCGGGAACAAATTATGGCCTGGAGGCTACCTTGTTAAACTCATTTAAGCTTTCGCTACAATACATTCTGCCGAAACTATGGCTCACTCGCCTGGCGGGTTGGGGTGCGAGCAAACGAGCGGGATGGCTGACCAAATTGGTTATCGATCTGTTCGTGAAATATTACAAGGTCGATATGAAAGAGGCGCAAAAGCCGGACACCGCCAGCTATCGCACCTTTAACGACTTCTTTGTTCGCCCGCTGCGCGACGATGCTCGCCCGATTAATACAGACCCAAACGTACTGGTCATGCCCGCTGACGGCGTGATCAACCAGTTAGGCAACATCGAAGAAGACAAATTGCTGCAGGCTAAAGGGCACAGCTATACCCTTGAAGCGCTGCTGGCTGGCAACTATCAGATGGCGGAAAAATTCCGCAACGGTACGTTTGTAACCACTTACTTGTCTCCACGCGATTACCACCGTGTACACATGCCGTGTAACGGTATCCTGCGTGAAATGATGTATGTGCCGGGCGATCTCTTCTCTGTAAACATCCTGACTGCGCAAAACGTACCGAACCTGTTTGCCCGCAACGAACGCGTAATCTGTTTGTTTGATACCGAATTTGGTCCGATGGTGCAGATTCTGGTCGGCGCGACTATCGTCGGCAGCATTGAAACCACATGGGCTGGCACCATTACCCCACCGCGTGAAGGCGTTATCAAGCGCTGGACCTGGCCGGAAGGCGAAAGCGAAGGGTCGGTGGCGCTGTTGAAAGGTCAGGAAATGGGCCGCTTTAAGCTCGGTTCCACCGTCATCAACCTGTTCGCACCTGGCAAAGTTAACCTGGTTGAGCAGTTGCAGGATCTTTCCGTGACCAAAATCGGCCAACCAATGGCCATCTCGACCGAGACTTTCGTGACGCCAGAGACAGAACCGGCCCCGCTGGCGAAAGAAGAGATCGAAGCAGAACACGACGCCAGCCCGCTGGTTGACGACAAAAAAGACGAAAGTTAAACATAGGAATCGCTGCTGTGCGCCTGATTATCACTTTTCTGATGGCCTGGTGCCTCAGCCTGGGGGCGTACGCTGCGACGGCCCCCGATGCCAAACAACTCACCCAGGAACTGGAGCAGGCAAAAGCGGCAAAACCCGCTCAGCCAGAAACCGTCGAGGCGCTCCAGTCCGCGCTGAATGCCCTTGAGGAGCGGAAAGGCTCTCTCGAGCGCGCACAGCAATATCAGCAGGTTATTGATAACTTCCCCAAGCTGTCCGCAACGTTACGCGCACAGCTTAGTAACCTGCGCGATGAACCGCGCAATGTGCCAACCGGACTCTCTACCGATGCATTAAACCAGGAGATCCTCCAGGTTAGCAGCCAACTGCTGGAAAAGAGTCGTCAGGCCCAGCAGGAGCAGGATCGCGCCCGGGAAATCGCCGACTCGTTAAGCCAGCTTCCTCAACAGCAAACCGATGCCCGCCGCCAGCTCAATGAGCTTGAGCGGCGCATTGGTACCGCCAACGGCAATTCCGCGCAGAATCAGGCGATGCAAGCTGAATCCGCCAAACTTAAAGCCCTGGTCGATGAACTGGAGCTGGCACAGCTTTCCGCCAATAACCGTCAGGAACTGGCGCGTATGCGCTCCGAACTGGCGGAAAAGCAGAGTCAACAACTCGACACTTACCTGCAGGCTTTGCGCAATCAACTCAACAGTCAGCGCCAGCGTGAAGCAGAGCGAGCGCTGGAAAGTACCGAACTGCTGGCAGAAAACAGCGCGGGACTGCCGGAAGGTATTGTCGATCAGTTCAAGGTTAACCGCGAGCTGTCTCAGGCCTTGAACCAGCAGGCGCAACGTATGGACCTGGTCGCCTCGCAGCAGCGTCAGGCTGCCAGCCAAACGCTGCAGGTCCGCCAGGCCTTGAATACGCTGCGAGAGCAGTCTCAGTGGCTTGGGGTTTCAAATATGCTGGGAGAAGCGCTGCGCGCGCAGGTATCCCGTCTGCCGGAAATGCCCAAGCCCCAGCAGTTGGATACCGAAATGGCGCAGCTTCGCGTGCACCGTATGCGCTATGAGGATCTCCTCAACAAACAGCCGCAGCTGCGTCAGATTCATCAGGCCGATGGACAACCGCTGACCGCTGAACAGAGCAGCATTCTCAACGCCCAGCTACGCACCCAGCGCGAGCTGCTGAACTCATTGTTACAGGGCGGCGATACGCTGATCCTTGAGCTGACCAAGCTCAAAGTCTCCAACAGCCAACTGGAAGATGCGCTAAAAGAGGTCAACGAAGCAACGCACCGCTATCTGTTCTGGACGTCAGACGTCAGTCCCATCTCGCTCTCCTGGCCTGTCGACATCGTTCAGGATCTGCGGCGTTTGATCTCATTAGATACGTTTAATCAGTTGGGTAAAGCCAGCGTCATGATGCTGACCAGCAAAGAAACACTATTGCCGCTGTTCGCGGCGTTGGTGCTGGTTGGCTTTAGCCTCTCTTCGCGCAAGCACTTCACCCGTTTCCTTGAACGCTCGTCCGCGCGAGTCGGGAAAGTCACCCAGGACCATTTCTGGCTGACAATACGCACGGTATTCTGGTCAATACTCGTCGCTTCTCCGTTGCCGGTGTTATGGGCAACGCTCGGTTACGGGTTGCAGGAAGCCTGGCCTTACCCGCTGGCTGTTGCTATCGGCGATGGCGTTACCGCCACGGTGCCTATGCTATGGGCGGTAATGATTTGCGCCACCTTTGCGCGTCCCAACGGTCTGTTCATTGCCCACTTTGGCTGGCCACGTAACCGCGTCGCGAAAGCCATGCACTACTACCTGATGAGCATCGGACTGATTGTCCCGCTGATCATGGCGGTGATTATGTTTGATAATCTCAATGACCGGGAATTCTCCGCCTCACTGGGACGTCTGTGCTTTATTCTGATTTGCGGTGCGCTGGCGGTCGTGACCCTGAGCCTGAAACGCGCCGGGATACCGCTGTACCTCGATAAAGAGGGCAACAGCGATAACATGGTCAATAGTATGCTGTGGAATATGCTGATGGGCGCGCCGCTGATTGCCATTCTCGCCGCGGCAGTGGGTTATCTCGCCACATCGCAAGCCCTGCTGGCACGCCTGGAAACATCCGTGGCGATTTGGTTCTTATTACTGGTGGTGTATCACGTCATCCGCCGCTGGATGCTAATTCAGCGCCGCCGCCTTGCGTTTGACCGCGCCAAACATCGACGCGCCGAAATGCTGGCGCAACGTGCGCGGGGCGAAGAGGAACCACCTCATTCCACCAGCCTTGAAGGTACGATCGATGTAGATGAAAGCGAAGTGGATCTGGATGCAATCAGCGCGCAATCGCTGCGCCTGGTACGTTCTATCCTGATGCTTATCGCCCTGCTCTCGGTCATTGTGCTATGGTCAGAAATTCATTCCGCTTTCGGCTTCCTGGAAAACATCTCGTTGTGGGATGTCACCTCCACGGTGCAGGGCGTGGAAAGCTTAGAACCGATAACGCTGGGCGCGGTGCTCATTGCTATTCTGGTGTTTATCATCACCACCCAGCTAGTGCGCAACCTACCCGCGTTGCTGGAGCTGGCGCTACTGCAACATCTGGATTTAACCCCCGGCACCGGTTACGCCATCACCACTATCACTAAGTATCTTCTGATGCTGATTGGCGGCCTGGTGGGTTTCTCGATGATCGGTATTGAGTGGTCCAAACTGCAATGGCTGGTGGCGGCTCTCGGTGTCGGTCTGGGCTTTGGTTTGCAGGAGATCTTCGCCAACTTTATTTCCGGCCTGATTATCCTGTTTGAAAAGCCAATCCGCATTGGCGACACGGTTACAATTCGCGATCTTACCGGTAGCGTGACGAAAATTAATACCCGTGCCACTACTATCAGCGACTGGGACCGCAAAGAGATCATCGTACCCAACAAAGCCTTTATCACCGAACAGTTTATCAACTGGTCGCTATCCGATTCGGTTACCCGTGTGGTGTTAACCATCCCGGCACCGTCGGAGGCTAACAGCGAGGAGGTTACGCAGATCCTGCTGACTGCCGCACATCGTTGCTCGCTGGTTATCGATAACCCGGCGCCAGAAGTCTTCCTGGTTGACCTACAACAAGGAATTCAAATCTTCGAACTGCGTATTTATGCCGCTGAAATGGGGCATCGCATGCCGCTGCGCCATGAAATCCACCAACTGATTCTGGCAGGCTTCCGCGAGCACGGTATTGATATGCCGTTCCCACCGTTCCAGATGCGTCTGGAGAGCCTCGGCGGTAAGCAAACGGGGAGAACGTTAAGTTCTGCGGGCAGAGGCAGTCGCCCGGCGGGAAGTTTGTAATACCTGAGTAGCCCGGACGAGGGGCGCTAGCACCGACGCCGGGGAAATCCCGGCGTCACTACATTAGGCCGGGCTACCAGACTATTGGATTACAGGCAGAACTGGTATCGCAGGAAGAAGCGCCATAGCCAAAAGCAAACCAATACCGTCACCGTCAGTAACTGCCAGAAACTACGCTGCTTCCTGTATGCAATGACATAGATATAGGGAATAAAAAGCGGGAGCGTGAAGATAATACCAGCATCACGGATATCATCACTTTCAACATAGGTCATCAGGTCACAAATATTATTAACCCCCAGCCCATCGATAAACCACTCTTTATCCTGGGTAGAGAAAATAATAATCAGAACGAAACTTACTGTTCCCCAGATAACATTCAGCGATATGGCTTTCGAATTCATTCATCCTCCTCGCATAATTTCCATTATTGCTGTCTTTTTCTCAATAATTCGCCGCCCATACTCACTGTATTCACGCTGTTTAGTACCAACCGGAGCAGAAATAGAATCAGTAATGCTTTGAATTTCTCGTTGGGTACCACGATTATATCTTGAGCCAATAATAATAATTTGCTCATCGGTAAGATGAGCAGTATCTTTCCCAGGGTAACTTAACATAATAAGATCGCGCAAATGAAACGCGACAACCCGAATATTAAAGCGATTATCCAGTAGACAATTCGATAGCTGAAACTGCTCAAAAGAGGTCAACTTATCGGGCCTGATGCCCATCGTGCTAGCGGCCACACCCAGCTGTATTGCGATAGAACCAACTGAAGTAGCATTAGATAAGGCCTTATCCTCCCTTCGCGAGATAGTTTCCAGAATTTGTCTGACTTGTAATACACCCACTGACTTAAATCTTTCTGGCGTCCCCCCCCACCTCTGCTGCAGCGACACCAGCCAACAACAATAGAGGGATTTGGGCTTCCTCAGCCGATTTTTTTAGCATATTTCTATGATAAACTAACCATGCTGTTTTATATATCCATAAATGTGCAGTCCCTGTATCAAAACGCCAATTTGTTGGAAGAGTTTTCCAACGAAGAAAATCCACACCATTCCAATGTGGAAAACCATAGCTGTCGACCTTACAGAAATAACCGAATCACGCATGTCACTGTCCTTAGCTTAAAAGATAAGTAAACCACTGGATACTACATTAAGCGAGAAACAGAAACATAAAATATCAAAAACATTTAAAGCAATTGATTAAAGATATAATTCACAGTAAATAGCATTTATCTAAAAAATAATTACAACACTAATCTATCGTCCATAAATACCATATTATTTATGGACGATGTGTATGAGTAATAACGTCGCTAACACTCGCACCGGGAAATCCCGGCGTCACTGCGTTAGGCCGGGCTACAGTGTGGGTCTTGTAGGCCTGATAAGCGTAGCGCCATCAGGCAATTCGATACTGATTGCCGGATGGCGGCATTGCCTTATCCGGCCTACACGGCCCAATTTACTCTGTCACCAGAACCGGCTGACGGTCAACGCGGCGGCTGTAGTTCTGATAAATCGCCATCGCCAGCAGCGAGAAGAAGATCGGGCCGCCGGTCATCCACAAGGCACTGTTCCAGTCCCCGGCTTCAATTACCGGCTGGATGATGGTGAACACGTTGGCAAACGTCACCACCAGAACGACCACACCCGTTGCCAGCAGCGTCGCCGCTCGGGTTTTAAAGACCACAAACGGTCTTTCCAGACCCGGACGGGCTTTAAAGAACGGAAACGCCAGTGCCAGGAACAGATACGGCAGCGTCATGGAGACGTTCGCCATCAGCGTCAGTTTGTTATAGAACGCTGACGCCGTATCGCCACCAAATGAAACCAACAGGATAAACAGGCTCACCAGCAGGCACTGTAACCACATTGCCGTCGTCGGCATCCCTACGGCATTCAGTTTGGTCATCGGCGCGGGCCACAACGCCTTCGGCGTGCCCTGAATAATCGCTTTCAGCGGTGAGTAGCTGAGGGTGAAAAAAGCGCCGGTATAGGCAAGGAACATGGAAAGCCCGGTAATACGTGCAAACCATACACCCATCACCATCGCGGTCTCAGGGGAAAGATGCAGCGCATTACCCAACGTCATCCCGAGGCTCTTCATCAGGATATAAGTAATATTGCCGAGGTTGACCGAGCTATTGCTTAATACCTGCTGCCAGTTGGTGCTAACGCCCCATAAAAAGATGGCCAGTGAATAACCAACAGAAATGACAATAGCGGCAAAAACAATGCCTTTAGCAAAGTTCTTTTCTGGTTTTTCTGTTTTATCAACCAGTCCCCCTACAGCTTCAATTCCGCCATAAGCAAAAATGGCAAACACAACAAATGACAACATTGCCAGCCCGGACTGATATCCGGGATTAGGTGAGGAGATGAAATTAATATCCTGTGCAAAGTGGCCACCAGTTAATAACAAAATAGCGACACTCACTAACAACAGAACTAAATTAAGACACATTACGGCAATTCCGCCTACTGCCGTAATACGCGCAATCTTATTAATACCCCGGGATGCCACGCAGGTCACCAGGATCATCCAGCCGACGGCGAGCAGCCCGACAACCTGCGTAGGCTCAAGCCCTGCAATACGCCAGTGCTGCGTCATGTCTGCGCCAAACAAGAAGGTTGAAAAAGGTACCCAGACTTTCGCCGCAGTACTTACCATCCATATCACATAAGAAGAAAACCACATAAACGTGCCGATAAAGGCATAGCGCGGTCCAACGCTATTATTCATCCACGAATAGATTCCACCCTCTTCTTTCCGATAGGCAGAACCCATTTCCGCCATCATTAAAGCAAATGGAATAAAGAATAATAATGCAGAAAATATATACCACGGTATTGCACTATACCCCATTAAATAGAATGCGGAGGGGCTATTAGCAAAACCGAAAACTGACGTAAATATCATGAGAATGAGACCTGGCAGGCTCATCTTTTTTATTGTTTGGGTCATTAAACCATCCCTTACTCTGGCAAGCGTTTAACAAACGCCGCTCACCGGTTGGCACTGCTCTCTTTGCAGAGTTCAGCGATAAAAAAATCAACACAGAATTGATACCTAAACGATATCAAATATCCAAGTATAAATTGTGGCTATTAGAGGGGAAATGAAAAAATATGCTACAAAGTGGCGATTAAGCCGCCACTTTGTATTGCGGAAGAGTAAGTTATGCGCGATCGACGGTAAATGCGATAACCTCGGCCAGGCTCTCTGCGCCCAGCGCCAGCATCACCAGACGGTCAACACCCAGCGCCACGCCTGAGCAATCCGGCATGCCTACTTTCAGCGCTTCCAGCAGGTTGGTATCGATAGGTTGCTGCGGTAAGCCTCGTGCGGCACGTTTGCGGTTATCCTGTTCAAACCGCTGCTGCTGCTCGCGCGCGTCGGTCAATTCATGGAAACCATTTGCCAGCTCAATACCTTTGTAATAAACCTCGAAACGTTCAGCCACGCGGTGATCTTCGGTACTGATTTGCGCCAGTGATGCCTGGCTGGCCGGGAAATGATACACAAACGTCGGTTTGTCTTTACCAATATGCGGCTCAACGCCCATCGTAAACAGCAGCTGCAGTAAGGTGTCCCGGTCTTCTTCGGTATCGGCGATATTGCTGAGATCCAATTTCGCCGCCACTTCCCGCAGCTGGGCTTTATCCGCAGACAGCGGGTCTATCTCCAGATGACGCTGAAAGGCTTGCTGGTAAGAGAGGCTTTCCGCAGGCGAACAGTCCAGCACCTGCTGAAGCAAATCATCCACTTCATTCATCAGGCGATACATATCGTAGTGCGGACGATACCACTCAAGCATAGTGAATTCAGGGTTATGATGGCGCCCCATCTCTTCATTACGGAAGCTGCGGCACAGTTGATACACCGGGCCGCACCCTGCCACCAGCAGGCGCTTCATATGGTATTCAGGGCTGGTCATTAAATAGAGATTCATCCCCTGGGAGTGTCCAGGGCCAACGAAACGCGTTTCGAACGGGAACAGATGGATGTCCGTTACCGTTGCCTGACTCATACAAGGGGTCTCAACCTCAAGCACGCCACGATCGGCAAAAAAGCGGCGAATCTCCGCTATAATTGCTGCACGTTTTAACAGATTGGGGATGGACGCGCTCGGCTGCCAGGTTGCCGTTTCGCTCATGGTTGTTTCTCCGATTTAAGACAAGGGCACGAAGTCTACTCGTATCGCGCTAACGAGACAAATTTCAGGCAGCAGTAATCAGCACTGGCAATTGGATAAAAAAAGCGACATAGGGTGGTTTAGTAATTAAATTAATCAAATTCAATGATAATTCCCCCCTGTGACACGCTAAAAAAATCGAACACGTCAAATTTCCCGCACATCCCTAAGACTATACTATTGTACCTATAAAGGAGCAGTGGAAACGCGTTCATAACCTGTTTGAAGCCGATGAAGCATCTGATTTCAGGCGGGGATGAAATAACAACAATCTGGAGGAATGTCGTGCAAACCTTTCAAGCCGATCTTGCCATTATAGGCGCCGGTGGCGCGGGATTACGTGCTGCAATTGCTGCCGCACAAGCAAATCCCAACGCTAAAATCGCACTGATCTCAAAAGTGTACCCAATGCGCAGCCATACCGTTGCTGCCGAAGGCGGCTCTGCTGCTGTCGCGCAGGATCATGACAGCTTTGACTACCATTTTCACGATACGGTAGCAGGCGGAGACTGGCTATGTGAGCAGGATGTCGTGGATTACTTTGTCCACCACTGCCCAACTGAAATGACGCAACTGGAACAATGGGGCTGCCCATGGAGCCGTCGTGAAGACGGTAGCGTCAACGTACGTCGCTTCGGCGGCATGAAAATCGAGCGTACCTGGTTTGCCGCAGATAAAACCGGCTTCCACATGTTGCATACGCTGTTCCAAACATCTTTGCAGTTCCCGCAGATTCAGCGCTTTGACGAACACTTCGTTCTGGATATCCTGGTGGACGAGGGTCATGCCCGCGGCCTGGTTGCCATGAACATGATGGAAGGCACGCTGGTGCAGATCCGTGCTAACGCAGTCGTAATGGCAACGGGCGGCGCTGGTCGTGTTTACCGTTACAATACCAACGGCGGCATCGTAACCGGCGACGGTATGGGCATGGCGCTGAGCCACGGCGTTCCGCTGCGTGATATGGAATTCGTTCAATATCACCCGACGGGTCTGCCTGGCTCCGGTATCCTGATGACAGAAGGTTGCCGTGGTGAAGGCGGTATCCTGGTCAACAAAAACGGCTACCGTTATCTGCAAGACTACGGCATGGGTCCGGAAACCCCGCTGGGCGAGCCGAAAAACAAATACATGGAACTCGGTCCGCGCGACAAGGTTTCTCAGGCTTTCTGGCACGAATGGCGCAAAGGCAACACCATTTCCACTCCGCGTGGCGATGTGGTTCACCTGGACCTGCGTCACCTCGGCGAGAAAAAACTGCTCGAACGTTTACCGTTCATCTGCGAACTGGCGAAAGCCTATGTGGGTGTCGATCCGGTTAAAGAACCGATCCCGGTACGTCCGACAGCACATTACACCATGGGCGGTATCGAAACCGATCAGCACTGTGAAACCCGCATTAAAGGTCTGTTCGCTGTCGGCGAATGTTCCTCTGTTGGTCTGCATGGCGCTAACCGTCTGGGCTCCAACTCTCTGGCGGAACTGGTGGTCTTCGGTCGTATGGCCGGTGAACAAGCTGCGGAACGCGCTGCAACGGCTGGCGCTGCAAACAGTGCTGCTCTGGATGCACAGGTTGCTGGCGTTGAAAAACGCTTGAAAGATCTGGTTAACCAGGAAGGTAACGAAAACTGGTCTAAGATCCGTGACGAAATGGGTATTTCCATGGAAGAAGGTTGCGGTATCTACCGTACGCCGGAACTGATGCAGAAAACCGTTGATAAGCTGGCGGAACTGCAGGAGCGCTTCAAGCGCGTACGTATCACTGATACTTCCAGCGTCTTCAACACCGACCTGCTGTACACCATCGAACTGGGTCACGGTCTGAACGTTGCTGAATGTATGGCGCACTCCGCTCTGGCACGTAAAGAATCCCGCGGCGCGCACCAGCGTCTGGATGAAGGCTGCACCGAGCGTGACGACGTGAACTTCCTCAAACACACCCTCGCCTTCCGCGATGCTGACGGGACGACTCGCCTGGAATACAGCGACGTGAAAATCACCACTCTGCCACCGGCTAAACGTGTTTACGGTGGCGAAGCGGAAGCAGCCGATAAGAAGGAGAAGGCGAATGGCTGAGATGAAAAACCTGAAAGTTGAGGTGGTGCGCTATAACCCGGAAACCGATACCGCGCCGCACAGTGCTTTCTACGAAGTTCCTTATGATGAAACCACGTCACTGCTGGACGCGCTGGGCTACATCAAGGATAACCTGGCACCGGACCTGAGCTACCGCTGGTCCTGCCGTATGGCAATCTGCGGCTCCTGCGGCATGATGGTCAACAATGTACCGAAACTGGCGTGCAAAACCTTCCTGCGTGATTACACAAACGGCATGAAGGTTGAAGCGCTGGGTAACTTCCCGATTGAGCGCGATCTGGTCGTCGACATGACGCACTTTATCGAAAGCCTGGAAGCGATCAAACCGTACATCATCGGTAACCCGCGTACACCGGATCAGGGTCCAAATACCCAGACTCCGGCGCAGATGGCGAAGTATCATCAGTTCTCCGGTTGCATCAACTGTGGTCTGTGCTACGCCGCGTGCCCGCAGTTCGGCCTGAACCCTGAGTTCATTGGACCGGCTGCGATTACGCTGGCGCATCGTTACAACGAAGATAGCCGCGACCACGGTAAGAAGGAGCGTATGGCTCAATTGAACAGCCCGAACGGCGTCTGGACCTGTACTTTCGTGGGCTACTGCTCCGAAGTCTGCCCGAAACACGTCGATCCGGCTGCAGCCATTCAGCAGGGTAAAGTTGAAAGTTCAAAAGACTTTCTTATCGCTACCCTGAAACCACGCTAAGGAGTGCACGATGACGACTAAACGTAAAGCCTATGTGCGGCCAATGACGTCCACCTGGTGGAAAAAGCTGCCATTTTATCGTTTTTACATGCTGCGTGAAGGCACGGCAGTCCCGGCAGTCTGGTTCAGCATTGAACTGATTATCGGCCTGTTTGCACTCAAGCATGGTGCAGAGTCCTGGATGGGCTTTGTCGCCTTTTTACAAAACCCGGTAGTGGTAATCCTTAACATTATCGCCCTGGCAGCAGCGCTGCTGCATACCAAAACCTGGTTTGAGCTGGCACCAAAAGCAGCCAACATCATCGTAAAAGACGAAAAAATGGGGCCAGAGCCGATCATCAAAGGTCTCTGGGCAGTCACTGTGGTTGCTACAGTAGTCATACTGTTTGTTGCCCTGTTCTGGTAAGGAGTCCGGAATGATTAATCCAAATCCAAAACGCTCTGACGAACCCGTATTCTGGGGCCTGTTTGGTGCAGGCGGTATGTGGAGCGCAATCATTGCGCCGGTAATGATCCTGCTGGTAGGCATTATGCTGCCGCTGGGCTTTGTTCCTGATGCTTTCAGCTATGAACGCGTACTGGCATTCGCTCAGAGCTTCATCGGACGTGCGTTTCTGTTCCTGATGATCGTTCTGCCGCTGTGGTGTGGTTTACACCGTATGCACCACGCGATGCATGACCTGAAAATCCACGTGCCGGCTGGCAAATGGGTATTCTACGGACTGGCAGCTATCCTGACCGTTGTAACGGCGATTGGTATTCTGACCATCTAAGTACATGCGTTAATTATCAGGCCCGCCATTGGCGGGCCTTTTTTATTTGTGCAGCACCCCGGTCAACCAACGGGAAAATTCACGCATCGCGGGCGTCTCCGGGCGAGATTGCAAACGCGTTATCCAGTAGCTTCCCAAATCAATCTGCGTTAAAAACGGCTGAACGATACGTTCACTGCTGAGTAAATGCGTGAACATTCTGACTGGCGCAATTGCCACACCGATCCCCGCCTGAGCGGCTTCCAGCATGGTGACGGACGAATCAAACACCATCACATTGTGCGTCGGTGACGGAGGCGCCTCTCCGGCCGCCTGCATCCAAAGCGCCCATTCATCTCGCCGATACGATCGTAATAACGGAAATTTCAGGATGTCCGCAGGCGTTTGAATCTGCGAAGCCAATGTTGGCGAACACAGTGGAGACATCAGCGCGCTACATAAATATTGCGCATCGGTATCGTGCCAGGCTCCCCCACCGTAGCGAATGGTATAATCCAGCCCTTCGGCGGCGGGATCCACGCGATTATTATGGGTAGAAATATGCAAATCAATATGTGGGTAACTGCGCTTAAAATCGCTCAGAAGCGGGAAAAGACAGCCGATAGCAAAGGTTCCCACTACGCCAATTTTAAGTTTTTCCTGGGTCTGTTTAGTGGCAAAACGATCCAACATCCCCGCCATACGATCGAAGGAGTCATTAAGTACAGGTAACAGACTTTCCCCTTCAGTCGTCAACATTAATCCACGAGAACCGCGCACAAATAGCTGACAGTTCAGCTGCTGCTCCAGCGATTTTACATGCTGGCTGATGGCAGAATGCGTCACGTTGAGCTCAATCGCAGCGCGGGTAAAGCTGAGATGTCTGGCCGCGGCTTCAAAAGCCCGCAGCGAGTTAAGAGGGATATAGCTACGCGTCATCATCCGGCCTGTTAGAAAAACTTATATCTGCTGCTAAATTTAACCGTTTGTCAACACGGTGCAAATCAAACACACTGATTGCGTCTGACGGGCCCGGACACCCTTTTGCTTTTAATTACGGAACTGATTTCATGATGAAAAAATCGATATGCTGCGCACTGCTGCTGACAGCCTCTTTCTCCACGTTTGCTGCCGCAAAAACAGAACAACAAATTGCCGATATCGTTAACCGCACCATCACACCACTGATGCAGGAGCAGGCTATTCCGGGTATGGCCGTGGCGATTATCTACGAGGGGAAACCTTATTACTTTACCTGGGGTAAAGCCGATATCGCCAATAACCACCCAGTCACGCAGCAAACGCTGTTTGAGCTAGGGTCGGTCAGTAAGACGTTTAACGGCGTGTTGGGCGGCGACGCTATCGCCCGCGGCGAAATTAAGCTCAGCGATCCGGTCACGAAATACTGGCCAGAACTGACAGGCAAACAGTGGCGGGGTATCAGCCTGCTGCACTTAGCCACCTATACAGCGGGTGGCCTGCCGCTGCAGATCCCCGATGACGTTACGGATAAAGCCGAATTACTGCGCTTTTATCAAAACTGGCAACCACAATGGACTCCGGGCGCTAAGCGTCTTTACGCTAACTCCAGCATTGGTCTGTTTGGTGCGCTGGTGGTAAAACCTTCAGGTATGAGCTACGAAGAGGCAATGACCAGACGCGTCCTGCAACCATTAAAACTGGCGCATACCTGGATTACGGTTCCGCAAAGCGAACAAAAAAATTATGCCTGGGGCTATCGCGAAGGGAAGCCTGTACACGTTTCTCCGGGACAACTTGACGCCGAAGCCTATGGCGTGAAATCCAGCGTTATCGATATGGCCCGCTGGGTTCAGGCCAACATGGACGCCAGCCACGTTCAGGAGAAAACGCTCCAGCAGGGCATTGAGCTTGCGCAGTCTCGCTACTAGCGTATTGGTGATATGTACCAGGGATTAGGCTGGGAGATGCTGAACTGGCCGCTGAAAGCTGATTCGATCATCAACGGCAGCGACAGCAAAGTGGCATTGGCAGCGCTTCCCGCCGTTGAGGTAAACCCGCCAGCACCTGCCGTGAAAGCCTCATGGGTGCATAAAACAGGATCCACAGGCGGATTTGGCAGCTACGTTGCCTTCGTTCCAGAAAAAAACCTTGGCATCGTAATGTTGGCAAACAAAAGCTACCCCAACCCGGCTCGCGTCGAGGCGGCCTGGCGCATTCTTGAAAAACTGCAATAACTGACAGAGGGGTCCGGTAAATCGGACCTCCTTTCTTGCTCTTTTTTCCCTGCTGTCATCTACACTTAACAAAAAACAGTAAGGAAAACACTATGCGCATTCTGCCCGTCGTTGCTGCAGTTACGGCTGCATTCCTGGTTGTCGCTTGCAGCTCCCCAACACCGCCGAAAGGCGTTACCGTGGTGAATAACTTTGATGCCAAACGCTATCTGGGAACATGGTATGAAATTGCGCGCTTCGACCATCGTTTCGAGCGCGGGTTGGATAAAGTGACCGCAACGTACAGCTTGCGCGACGACGGCGGCATCAACGTTATTAACAAGGGCTATAACCCTGACAGGGAGATGTGGCAGAAAACGGAAGGGAAAGCCTATTTCACCGGCGACCCAAGCACGGCCGCGCTTAAAGTATCATTCTTCGGCCCCTTCTATGGTGGGTATAACGTAATTGCACTCGACCGGGAATATCGTCACGCGCTGGTTTGCGGTCCGGATCGCGACTACCTGTGGATCCTTTCACGGACCCCAACTATTTCAGATGAAATGAAACAGCAAATGTTAGCCATCGCGACCCGGGAAGGGTTTGAGGTGAATAAGCTGATTTGGGTGAAACAGCCTGGCGCTTAGTGAGTGCTCAGCTTCAGACCAATAATGCCAGCAACGATCAGCCCAAGGCTCAGCAAACGCGCCGGGCTGGCAGATTCACCCAGCAGCAAAATCCCTGTAATGGCCGCCCCGACAGCGCCAATGCCGGTCCAGACCGCATAAGCGGTTCCTACAGGTAATGTGCGCATTGCCCAGGAGAGCATGGCAATACTAACGATCATCGCCGCAATAGTGATAATGCTTGGCGTAAGACGCGTAAAACCGTGGGTATATTTCAGGCCAATCGCCCAGACGACTTCGAGCAAACCTGCAATTAATAAAACGATCCAGGACATATCAGGCTCCAGAACAATGGGGCCGTCCCCGGTGAAAGAAGCGTTTGCAGGTCGTCCTACAAAGCTGATGTGTGAAATGGCATTTTTGCCCGGAAGAAAATGAATTTCAACCTTTTTATTCATTGCCTGCTAAAAGCAAGAATTAAGCATAATTAGCGGCGTAGTTCCCGCATTTGGCACTCATCGGAGTTCTCTATGATGAAGGGCTTTCTGAAACGGAAAGTCGATTGCCCCTCTTCTGAATGCGAAACGTTTATGCTTAAAATTTTAGTGATTGACCGGTGCCACTTTACCCGCACAGGGATAGAGGCCTTGCTTAATCATTCTGGCAGGTTCAGCTCTTCATTTCTGGTATCAGGAATCAATAATCTCCTGTTAGCAAAAGAGCATATTTTGCAATGGAAACCGCATCTGGTGATCGCGGATTTATACAGTTTTATTAGCGAGACGCACTCCAGTCCGCCAATTAACCCTTTTTTTATGAGTTGTGGCGTCATCCCACTGATTTTACTGCAATCAGCAGATAGACAGCATGCCCCCATCGCGCCCTCTCAATCCGTCGCCCATTCGGTCTTGACCAAGCACACCACGCTGAACACACTCTCCCACACAATTCAGGAAGCACTTCAGGTTCGCCCCGCATTAGAAATACCCAAAAACGCCACGCCTTTGCTTACGCCGCAGGAGGAGAAAGTATTATCAATGTGGATGGATGGTGTGAGTAACAATGCCATTGCCGCCGCACTCAGCATTCATGGCAAAACGGTCTACACCTATAAGCGGAATATCCGTATGAAACTGCACCTGGGGAACCGCTTCTCGCCGTTTCTGTCACTCCCAGGGAAGGGAGATTAACGGTACGACACGACGTCGTACCGTTCTTCATTATTGCTGAGCTTTTGTCGCTGCACCAGAAATGGCGCTACCGCCTTCAGAAATATCCTGTCCTACGCCTCGTGTGGTATTACACGCGGTTAAAACGGAAGAAAGTACCAACACAGAAAAGATCGCAGCAATTGTCTTCTTAACCATAACGTCTTCCTTTTCTAGCCAATATTGTTTGTGTATAGCTACTTAATAATAGACAAGATCTGGGAGTGTGATGGATAAACAATCGTTTTTAAGACTATATGAAAGGATTAGCTGGCAGCGTGAGAGATTGAATTGCCAAGATGTTTGATGTCTTCACCGAAGCCGCGCGCGGTATTGCATCCCGTCAGGAGGGTGCTGGTGAAAAGGAGTAGCATTACAAGACCGAGAAGACGTTTCATCATTCCTGCCCTGGAAAAAGTATGGCGCAGCAACCTGCGCCATAAGATCAAATGGAAGACTTATTTTACGCGAGAAACGTATTCGCCGGAGCGGGTATCCACTTTGATCACTTCGCCGATCTGTACGAACAGCGGAACTTTAACGACTGCGCCGGTAGACAGGGTAGCCGGTTTGCCGCCAGTACCAGCTGTATCGCCTTTCAGACCTGGGTCGGTTTCAACAACTTCCAGCTCAACGAAGTTCGGCGGAGTTACGGAGATCGGCTGACCGTTCCACAGGGTCACGATACATTCAGCCTGGTCCAGCAGCCATTTAGCGTTATCGCCTACCGCTTTCTCGTCAGCAGCCAGCTGTTCGAAAGTGGTGTTATTCATAAAGTGCCAGAACTCACCGTCGCTATACAGGAAAGTCAGGTTCATGTCGGCTACGTCTGCGCCTTCAGCGGAGTCAGTAGACTTGAAGGTTTTCTCTACGCGAGTACCGGTCAGCAGGCGACGCAGCTTAACGCGCGCAAACGCCTGGCCTTTACCTGGTTTAACGAATTCGCTGGCTTCAACCGCATAAGGTTCGCCGTCCAACATGATTTTAAGACCAGCACGAAAATCGTTGCTATAGTACGTTGCCATAAGGCCCTCTGAAAATTGTTAACTGGTAGCTAAGCCACAAAATGGCGCATATTGTAACCCTAAATACCCCATCCAGAGAAGATTGGTTATCGCAACTTGCCGATGTTGTGACCGATCCCGATGAACTTCTGCATCTTTTGAATATAGACGCAGATGAAAAACTGTTGGCCGGACGCGATGCGAGACGGCTTTTCGCCCTGCGCGTGCCGCGCGCGTTTATTGCCCGCATGCAGAAAGGTAACCCGGACGATCCGCTTTTGCGTCAGGTACTTACCTCCCAGGAAGAGTTTGTTGCCGCGCCAGGCTACTCAACCGACCCGCTGGAAGAACAGCACAGTGTGGTTCCCGGTCTGCTGCATAAATATCGCAATCGGGCACTGTTGCTGGTCAAAGGCGGTTGTGCGGTGAATTGTCGCTATTGCTTCCGTCGACACTTCCCATATGCCGAAAACCAAGGCAATAAGCGCAACTGGCAGGTCGCTCTCGACTACATTACCGCGCATCCTGAGCTGGATGAAATCATCTTCTCTGGTGGCGATCCGTTAATGGCCAAAGACCACGAACTGGACTGGTTGCTCACGCAACTGGAAGCCATTCCGCACATTAAACGCCTGCGTATTCACAGCCGTTTGCCGATAGTGATCCCTGCGCGCATTACCGAAGGACTGGTCGAACGTTTTGCGCGCTCCTCTCTGCAGATTCTGCTGGTCAATCACATTAACCATGCCAATGAAGTTGATGAGACGTTTCGCCAGGCGATGAGTAGTCTGCGCGCCGCGGGCATTACGCTACTCAACCAAAGCGTATTGCTGCGTGGCGTGAACGATAACGCACAAACCCTGGCTAACCTTAGCAACGCACTATTTGATGCCGGTGTGATGCCCTATTACCTGCACGTGCTGGATAAAGTACAGGGTGCCGCCCACTTTATGGTCAGCGATGATGAAGCACGTCACATTATGCGTGAACTGCTGACACTGGTTTCCGGTTACATGGTCCCCAAACTGGCGCGTGAAATTGGCGGAGAGCCAAGTAAAACGCCGTTGGACCTGCAGTTACGCCAACAATAACCATTATTGAGTGTCCGATTCCGGACACTCGCTATCGATCACGATTATTTAATATCCCTGCAGGTGGAGCCGCACTTTTAATATGTGCTATTTTAACTCGCAGCGCGCAATTAGTTATTTGCAAAAAATATAAATCAAGTCAAATCTAGATTTTCAATAAATATATGGTTAGGGAGAACCTTTGATGGCTATAAGTATTAAGGGTGTTAATACCGGCGTTATTCGTCAAAAGAATGAATTTGTTGCCTTGGCATTGAAGATTAAAGAACCAAGAAATAAAGAGTCGCTGTTTTTTCTCTCTCCGCTTGGGCTAAGAGATCTGCTTATCGCGCTCGAGAGCAGGCTCTATATGAAGCACCAACTTAGCGAAGACGCACGTTTGCAATATGAAAAAGAACGTGACAAAGCCAGCAAAAAGATGCACGAAAACATTCCGTTAATTCAGGAAGATGAGTTAAAGAATGCGGATATTAACCGTCGCATAAATTCACTGACGTTAGTGGATGATAAAGGGGAGAACTTAGCATTTTCTCTGACGTTGCATGACGGGAAAACAGATGAATTACTGGTTAATGAATTACAAATTCAGGTGTTGGCGCATGCAATTATTCATGCAATAAATAATGCTGGCATGCGGGATTTAGCGCTACGAATTACATCGCTGCTGGATTTCCTGCCGCTGTACGATGTGGATTGCCAGCAAAACGACAATCTGGAATACGACTCTTATACACAACCCGAATGGAAACATAACCTGTTTAATCATTATCTGGCGATTATTTACCGCTATACGGATGATAAAGGAAAAGCCCATTTCTGTGGTTCGGTAGTAAAAACTCGCGCCGCTTCCGGCAGCAAAGAGGCCGAAGCCATTACTCGCCGTCTGCTCGATTTCAGCCCACGGCTGAAAAAACTTGCCGGTGTACCGTGCCAGGTGTTTATCAGAACGTTGACGGGTGATAAGACGCAAAAACTCAATCAGGATCAGTGCCTGCGCGCGCTGCATCATTTACGCGTTCAGTCTGCACATAAGACTCAGAATGCCTGATGGCGCTGCGCTTATCAGGCCTACGATTGCATGAGTCTGTCCAGGCCACTTTATTACACAAAATCATTCAATCTGCATCGCGGCGGCAAGCGAAGAAAATCCCCAGGAGCATAGATAACTATGTGACTGGGGTTTCACAGCGCATCCAACAAAGAGGCTGGTTGAAGGATGAAGTGTAATCAGTTAGGGCACTTATAAACCTGTCCAATCATCTCACTGGCGGTAGGAACAAAGCTGGACAGCATTCCCTGCGATGGGCTGCTGACGCCATAAATCACATTACCGCCCATTGCCGCAGCCTGGTTACGCAGATCGTTTGCTGCGCCACGCATTGAGCCGCCCTCTTCGCCGTGCTGGCCAGAAAGCCAGTTGCTTTGCTTACCGGTTGCCGTGCCTATCAGTTGGCACTCTGCGCCAGGCTTGTCTTCGACAAAGCGTACGCTTTGCCCGGCTGAACTCAGTTCGTTGCTGGAGCTACAACCCGCCATCAGTAGCGCGGCACCAACGATCCCTGCTAAATATTTCACGTGCATGTCATTCCCCATGATCAATTAGTTGGACGTTATGTCCGTAGCTGAATCATATACTAAAAAGATGACCAAAAGAAAAACCCCCGGACATTTCTGCCCAGGGGTTTCTCAATTCTGAGAGGTTCAGAACAACATGATTACATCATGCCGCCCATTCCACCCATGCCGCCCATACCACCAGCAGCACCTAAGTCAGGTGCATCGCCTTTCGGCAGGTCGGTTACCATGCACTCGGTGGTGATCATCAGACCCGCAACAGAAGCCGCGTACTGCAGAGCAGAACGAGTTACTTTGGTTGGATCCAGGATCCCCATGTCGATCATGTTGCCGTATTCTTCAGTTGCAGCGTTGTAACCGTAGTTACCGTCACCGGCTTTCACGGTGTTAGCCACTACAGACGGCTCTTCGCCGCAGTTCAGTACGATTTGACGCAGTGGGGATTCCATTGCGCGCAGCGCAACTTTGATACCTACGTTCTGGTCTTCGTTCTGACCTTTCAGGCCGGCAATTTTAGACGCTACGCGAATCAGCGCAACGCCACCACCAGCAACCACGCCTTCTTCTACCGCAGCACGGGTAGCGTGCAGGGCATCTTCAACGCGGGCTTTCTTCTCTTTCATTTCAACTTCAGTCGCAGCACCAACTTTGATAACCGCAACGCCGCCTGCCAGTTTCGCTACGCGCTCCTGCAGTTTTTCACGGTCATAGTCGGAAGTTGCTTCTTCGATCTGCTGGCGAATCTGAGTCACGCGACCCTGGATTGCAGCTTCGTCGCCCACGCCATCGATGATGGTGGTGGTATCTTTGTTGATAACAACGCGTTTCGCCTGGCCCAGATCTTCCAGAGTTGCTTTTTCCAGCTCCATACCGATCTCTTCAGAGATAACGGTACCACCGGTCAGGGTAGCGATATCCTGCAGCATTGCTTTACGACGATCGCCGAAGCCAGGTGCTTTAACCGCAGCGACTTTCACGATACCGCGCATGGTGTTAACAACCAGAGTCGCCAGCGCTTCGCCTTCAACATCTTCAGCGATGATCAGCAGCGGTTTGCCTGCTTTCGCTACAGCTTCCAGAACCGGCAGCATTTCGCGGATGTTGGAGATTTTCTTGTCAGCCAGCAGGATGAACGGGCTTTCCAGTTCTACTGCGCCAGTTTCCGGCTTGTTGATGAAGTAAGGAGACAGGTAGCCACGGTCGAACTGCATACCTTCAACCACGTCCAGTTCGTCCTGCAGACCGGTACCGTCTTCAACGGTGATCACGCCTTCTTTACCGACTTTGTCCATCGCTTCAGCGATCAGTTTACCTACGGTTTCGTCGGAGTTAGCGGAGATGGTACCAACCTGAGCAATAGCTTTAGAGTCGGAGCACGGTACGGACAGTGCTTTCAGTTCTTCAACAGCAGCAGCGACAGCTTTGTCGATACCACGTTTCAGATCCATCGGGTTCATGCCCGCAGCAACGGCTTTCAGACCTTCAGTGATGATGGACTGAGCCAGTACGGTTGCGGTGGTGGTACCGTCACCTGCAGCGTCGTTCGCTTTAGAGGCAACTTCTTTCACCATCTGCGCACCCATGTTTTCGAACTTGTCTTCCAGTTCGATTTCACGTGCTACGGAAACACCATCTTTAGTGATGGTCGGTGCACCGAAAGATTTATCCAGAACTACGTTACGGCCTTTTGGACCGAGGGTAACTTTCACTGCATCTGCCAGTACGTTTACGCCGCGCAGCATTTTCACACGAGCGTCGTTACCGAATTTTACGTCTTTAGCTGCCATTTTCTCTTTCCCTTAAATTCGTATGTTCAGTGTCGTTCGCGGATTAGGCTTCAACAATTGCCAGGATGTCGCTTTCAGACATGATCAACACTTCTTCATTGTCGATCTTCTCAGATTTAACACCGTAGCCATCGTTGAAAATAACGATATCGCCGACTTTCACGTCCAGCGGCTGTACGGTACCGTTATCCAGGATGCGACCCTTACCGACAGCGATGATTTCGCCACGAGTTGATTTACCTGCTGCAGAACCAGTCAGTACGATGCCGCCAGCAGATTTGGATTCAACTTCTTTACGTTTGACGATCACACGATCATGTAACGGACGAATACTCATTGATAGCTCTCCTTTGAGAAAGTCTTTATCAGTTATGGGTGACGCCGGCCCGTAAACGGTTTCCCGGCTAGTGACCAGAGAGATGGGGATGGGGTTTTGTGCCTTCAAGGGGGCAAGCGAAAAAAATTTTTTATCAGCAGAAAATCCCGTCAAAATGCCGACCTGCCTCACATTCCATAACGATTTCAGTCACGTCGTCATAAGCAAATCCGATTGTGATACCATCAAAAATCTGCGTTGTAGCCCGGTCAATGGGCATAATCGGATAACCACTTATGAGCGGACTGAAACAAGAGCTGGGACTGGCTCAGGGCGTTGGCCTGTTGTCGACATCATTGTTAGGTACAGGCGTTTTCGCCGTCCCCGCGCTGGCTGCGCTGGTGGCTGGCAATAACAGCCTGTGGGCCTGGCCGGTGCTGATTGTTTTGGTCTTTCCGGTGGCGATTGTCTTCGCCGTACTGGGTCGTCATTTCCCCAGCGCAGGCGGTGTGGCGCATTTTGTCGGCATGGCCTTTGGTTCACGACTGGAGCGCGTCACCGGATGGCTATTTTTGTCGGTCATTCCTGTCGGCTTGCCTGCGGCATTGCACATCGCCGCCGGATTCGGTCAGGCGATGTTTGGCTGGCATGACGAGCAGCTTCTGCTGGCTGAGCTGGGTACGCTGGCATTGGTTTGGTACATCGGCTCCCGCGGCGCAAGCTCAAGCGCTAATCTGCAAACGGTCATTGCCGGACTGATTGTTGCCCTCATTGTTGCTATCTGGTGGGCGGGCGATCTGAAACCAGGCGAAATCCCCTTCCCTGCAATTAGCGATATTGAACTCCCCGGTCTGTTCGCCGCGCTGTCGGTGATGTTCTGGTGTTTTGTTGGCCTCGAAGCGTTTGCTCACCTGGCGTCTGAATTCAAAAATCCGGAACGAGACTTCCCACGCGCGCTGATGATTGGCCTGCTGCTGGCTGGATCTGTTTATTGGGCATGCACCGTCGTCGTTCTCCATTTTGGTGCCTACGGCGAGCAAATGGCCGCCGCAGCATCGCTGCCAGAAATCGTCGTGCAACTGTTTGGTGTACAGGCACTGTGGGTCGCCTGCATCATTGGTTATTTGGCCTGTTTTGCCAGCCTCAACATTTATATTCAAAGTTTCGCTCGACTGGTCTGGTCGCAAGCGCAGTATAAGCCTGAGAGTTATCTGGCTCGCCTGTCCCCCCGCCACCTTCCGCGCAATGCGCTAAACGCCGTCTTAGGCTGCTGCGTAGTCAGTACTCTGTGTATCTATATGCTGCAAATCAATCTCGATGCGTTAATCGTCTACGCCAACGGCATCTTTATTATGATTTATTTGCTGTGCATGTTGGCGGGTTGTCGATTACTGAAAGGGCATTACCGCGCACTGGCGATCATTGGTGGTCTGCTGTGCCTACTACTACTGGCAATGGTCGGCTGGAAGAGTTTGTACGCGTTGATTATGCTGGCAGGGCTGTGGCTGTTTTTACCCCGCAGGCCGGATAAGGCAACGTTGACGCCATCATCCGGCCTATAAACACTTTTGCCGGATGGCGCTAACGCTTATCCGGCCTACATACTGAGGCTTAATCCCGACGATCGTCTTTATGTTCGATGCTGTCGCGCTTGTCATCCTTACGCTGAAATTCACCATCAAAAGTCTCACCGCCACCGGTTCCGGCGCTAAAACCACCGCCAGGCATACGTGAAAAACGTAAATGTGGCAGCAGTTTCATCGTCAGATGTTTTTGCACCGGGGGTAATAAAAGAAGAAGACCGAGGAAATCGGTGAAAAAACCAGGCAGTACCAACAGCAGACCGGCAATAATCAGCGATACGCTTTTGATCATTTCTGCAGCCGGACTTTCACCAGCAGCCATTTTTTGTTGCATCAGTAAAAAGTTCTTAAATCCCTGATTACGAACCAGAGACATACCGATAACCGACGTAAAAATAACCAAAATCAGCGTCATCAGGACGCCCATCACATGGGCAACCTGAATAAAAATAGATATCTCTATGTAAACATAGAGAAAAATGGCAAGTAATGGTATCCAGCGCAAAGGGATCTCCTGTTAATAACAGCCGTTTTGTTCAACTTCTGTTCGAAAAATTATGTTAATCGCATCGATTTGATATTGTGGTGGTTAGCAAAATTTCAAGTGGCTTGTACACTAATATTTAGGGTTAATCACAAAGGGGTGATCCATTTCACAGAATAATAAATAAGGGGTAAATTCCACGCTTTAAGTGATCCAGATTACGGTAGAAATCCTTAACCAGCATATGATCTCGGGTATCAGACCGATGCAGGGGATAATCGTCGGTCGAGAAACAATCGAAATCACATATATCCTGTGTGTTTAGTCAAATCATTGGCAGCTTGAAAAAGAAGGTTCACATGTTAAACAACATTCGTATCGAAGAAGACTTGTTGGGTACCAGGGAAGTTCCAGCGGACGCCTACTACGGTGTCCACACTCTGAGAGCGATTGAAAACTTCTACATTAGCAACAGCAAAATCAGCGATATTCCTGAATTTGTTCGCGGTATGGTAATGGTTAAAAAGGCAGCGGCAATGGCCAACAAAGAGCTGCAAACCATTCCTAAGAGTGTGGCAAATGCCATCATCGCGGCGTGTGATGAAGTCCTGAATAACGGAAAATGCATGGATCAGTTCCCGGTAGATGTTTACCAGGGTGGTGCGGGTACCTCCGTCAACATGAACACCAACGAAGTTCTGGCCAATATCGGTCTGGAACTGATGGGTCACCAGAAAGGTGAATATCAGTACCTGAACCCGAACGACCACGTTAACAAATGTCAGTCTACCAACGATGCATACCCAACTGGCTTCCGTATCGCTGTATACGCATCCATCATCAAACTGATTGATGCACTGAACCAGCTGCGTGAAGGCTTTGAGAAAAAAGCCGATGAATTCCAGGACATCCTGAAAATGGGTCGTACCCAGCTGCAGGATGCTGTACCGATGACTCTCGGTCAGGAATTCCGTGCTTTCAGCGTACTGCTGAAAGAAGAAGTGAAAAACATTGGGCGTACCGCTGAGCTGCTGCTGGAAGTTAACCTCGGCGCAACAGCAATCGGTACTGGTCTGAACACGCCGAAAGAGTACTCTCCGCTGGCAGTACAGAAACTGGCTGAAGTTACTGGCTTCGCCTGTGTTCCGGCAGAAGACCTGATTGAAGCAACTTCTGACTGTGGCGCATACGTTATGGTGCATGGCGCACTGAAGCGTCTGGCTGTGAAGATGTCCAAAATCTGTAACGACCTGCGTTTGCTCTCCTCTGGTCCGCGTGCGGGTCTGAACGAGATCAACCTGCCGGAACTGCAGGCTGGATCTTCTATCATGCCAGCTAAAGTGAACCCGGTTGTTCCGGAAGTCGTAAACCAGGTGTGCTTCAAAGTCATCGGTAACGACATCACTGTTACCATGGCATCTGAAGCTGGTCAGCTGCAGCTGAACGTAATGGAGCCGGTCATTGGTCAGGCAATGTTTGAATCCATTCACATTCTGAGCAACGCTTGCTACAACCTGCTGGAAAAATGCGTTAGTGGTATCACTGCTAACAAAGAAGTCTGTGAAGCGTTTGTATTCAACTCCATCGGCATCGTTACTTACCTCAACCCGTTCATCGGTCACCACAACGGCGACATCGTCGGTAAAATTTGTGCCGAAACTGGTAAGAGCGTACGTGAAGTTGTCCTGGAACGCGGTCTGTTGACCGAGTCTGAACTGGACGATATCTTCTCTGCACAGAACCTGATGCACCCTGCTTATAAAGCAAAACGTTATACTGATGAAAGCGAACAGTAATCGTGTAGGGTAGTACCGGAGAAGGCACGTCATGATGACGTGCCTTTTTTCTTACTCGAAGTTACTTAAAAACAACAATTTAATATCAACTTGTTAAACAACAAGGAAGGCTAATATGATAGTTTTAGAACTTATCATCGTTTTGCTGGCAATCTTTTTAGGTGCCAGACTTGGGGGTATCGGTATTGGATTTGCAGGTGGGCTGGGTGTTCTGGTTCTTGCCGCTATCGGCGTAAAACCCGGTAATATCCCGTTCGATGTTATTTCCATCATCATGGCGGTTATCGCTGCCATTTCAGCTATGCAGATTGCAGGTGGTCTGGACTATCTGGTTCATCAAACTGAAAAACTGCTGCGTAAGAACCCGAAATACATCACGATCCTTGCACCTATCGTGACCTATTTCCTGACTATCTTTGCCGGTACTGGCAACATCTCTCTGGCAACGCTGCCGGTTATCGCTGAAGTTGCGAAGGAACAAGGTATCAAGCCTTGCCGTCCGCTCTCTACCGCAGTGGTTTCTGCACAGATTGCGATTACGGCTTCTCCAATCTCCGCAGCCGTGGTTTACATGTCTTCCGTCATGGAAGGTCATGGCATCAGCTACATTCACCTGCTGTCCGTGGTCATTCCATCCACCCTGCTGGCCGTTCTGGTGATGTCCTTCCTGATCACCGCACTGTTCAACTCCAAACTGTCTGACGACCCGATTTATCGTAAGCGTCTGGAAGAAGGCCTGGTTGAACTGCGCGGTGAAAGACAAGTTGAAATCAAAGCTGGCGCGAAAACCTCCGTTTGGCTGTTCCTGCTGGGCGTGGTTTGCGTAGTTGTTTACGCCATCATCAACAGCCCAAGCCTTGGCCTGGTCGCTAAACCGCTGATGAACACCACCAACGCAATCCTGATCATCATGCTGAGCGTCGCGACGCTGACCACGATCGTCTGCCGCGTTGAAACTGACTCCATCCTGAACTCCAGCACCTTCAAAGCCGGTATGAGCGCCTGTATTTGTATCCTGGGTGTTGCATGGCTGGGTGATACCTTCGTATCTCACAACATTGACTGGATCAAAGATACTGCAGGTAGCGTAATCCAGGGTCATCCGTGGCTGCTGGCGGTCATCTTCTTCTTTGCTTCCGCGCTGCTGTACTCTCAGGCTGCAACCGCTAAAGCACTGATGCCGATGGCTCTGGCTCTGAACGTTTCCCCACTGACTGCTGTTGCGTCTTTCGCCGCGGTTTCTGGCCTGTTCATTCTGCCAACCTACCCAACTCTGGTTGCGGCGGTTCAGATGGATGACACCGGTACAACCCGCATCGGTAAATTCGTCTTTAACCATCCGTTCTTCATCCCTGGTACTCTGGGTGTGGTTCTGGCTGTCTGCTTCGGCTTCTTGCTGGGCAGCTTCATGCTGTAAGTTTTTCCTGCAGGGTGCCTGGGCGCCCTGCAGTTCCTACTCCCCACCCCGCTTTAACTAACATCCTTCCCTCGTCCGTTGTATAGTGACCATTCTTTTGCTGGTTACTCTGTTCTTTCGAGGTGTTTATGCTTGATGTAAAGAGTCAGGATATTTCCATCCCCGATACCGTTGTGGTGCTCTGTACTGCCCCGGATGAAGCAACCGCCCAGGATCTCGCCGCCAAAGTGCTGGCGGAAAAGCTGGCTGCCTGCGTGACCCTGCTACCCGGTGCGACCTCCCTCTATTATTGGGAAGGTAAACTGGAGCAGGAATATGAAGTGCAGATGATTTTAAAAACCACCGTTATGCACCAGCAAGCCCTTCTCGATTGCCTGAAGTCACATCATCCGTATCAAACGCCTGAACTTCTGGTTTTACCCGTCACTCACGGAGACTTTGATTACCGCTCATGGCTCAACGCATCCTTACGCTGATCCTGCTGCTGTGCAGCACATCTTCCTTTGCCGGATTATTTGACGCGCCTGGCCGCTCGCAGTTTGTACCTGCCGATCGGGCGTTTGTTTTTGATTTTCAGCAAAACCAACACGATCTGAACCTCACATGGCAGGTTAAAGATGGCTACTATCTGTATCGCAAACAGATAAGCATTACGCCATCTCAGGCCGATATTGCCGAGATAAAACTGCCGCCAGGCGTTTGGCATGAAGATGAGTTTTACGGCAAAAGTGAGATTTACCGTAAACAACTGACTATCCCGATCACGGTCAATCAGGCTAAGTCTGGCGCAACATTAACGATCACATACCAGGGCTGCGCCGACGCCGGATTTTGCTATCCACCAGAAACAAAAACGGTGCCATTAAGTGAAGTGTCTGCCGATATCCAGGCGACACCTGCGCCGGTGCCAGCCACTGTCGATCCGCAAGAGAAACCGCAGCCCGCGGCTCAACTTCCCTTTACCGCTCTGTGGGCATTGCTGATCGGAATAGGCATCGCGTTTACGCCCTGCGTACTGCCGATGTATCCGCTGATTTCCGGGATCGTACTGGGCGGCAAGCAACGCTTATCAACCGGACGGGCACTGCTGCTGACGTTTATCTACGTTCAAGGGATGGCGCTCACCTATACCGCGCTGGGTTTGGTTGTTGCAGCCGCCGGTTTACAGTTCCAGGCCGCGCTACAACATCCTTACGTCCTGATTGGCCTTGCCGTCATCTTTACGCTGCTGGCTCTGTCGATGTTTGGCCTGTTCACACTGCAACTGCCTTCATCGCTGCAAACGCGCCTCACGCTAATGAGTAACCGCCAGCAAGGCGGAGCTCCCGGCAGCGTCTTTGCGATGGGGGCGATTGCTGGCCTCATCTGTTCTCCTTGCACAACGGCCCCGCTAAGCGCGATTTTGCTGTATATCGCTCAGAGCGGGAACATGTGGCTGGGAGGCGGCACGCTGTATCTGTATGCGTTGGGGATGGGATTCCCCCTGATGCTGATTACCGTATTTGGCAATCGCCTGTTGCCTAAAAGCGGCCCATGGATGGAGCATGTCAAAACCGCTTTTGGCTTTGTCATTCTGGCGCTTCCCGTCTTCTTACTCGAACGTATCGTTGGCGACGAGTGGGGCGTTCGCTTATGGTCACTGTTAGGCGTCGCGTTCTTTGGCTGGGCGTTCATTACCAGCCTGCAGGCAAAGCACGCCTGGATGCGTATCGTGCAGATTGTCCTGTTAGCCGCAGCACTGGTATGCGTGCGTCCACTGCAAGACTGGGCGTTCGGCGCGCCGCATACTCAACCCCAGGCACACCTTAACTTCACGCCGGTGGCATCGGTAGATGCGTTAAATCAAGCGCTGGAGCAAGCTAAAGGCAGGCCAGTCATGCTGGATCTGTATGCCGACTGGTGTGTAGCCTGTAAGGAATTTGAAAAGTACACGTTCAGTAATCCGCAGGTTCAGCAAGCGCTAGGCAACACGGTGCTGTTGCAAGCGGATGTGACAGCAAACAATGCCCAGGATGTCGCTCTGCTGAAACATCTACAGGTTTTAGGTTTGCCGACTATCTTGTTCTTTGATGCCGAGGGAAAAGAGCATCCGGAGGCCCGGGTAACGGGTTTTATGGATGCCGCGACCTTCAGCGCACATTTGCGCGATCGCCAACCGTGAGCGACACTTGCAACAGGAAATACGGAGGAGAATACCGTGCAACGTGAAGATGTCCTGGGAGAAGCCCTGAAATTACTTGAGGTGCAAGGGATAGCCAATACCACGCTGGAAATGGTGGCCGAACGTATCGATTATCCTCTGGATGAACTGCAGCGCTTTTGGCCCGATAAAGAGGCCATTCTGTACGATGCGCTACGTTACCTCAGCCAGCGGGTGGATATCTGGCGGCGTCAGCTTTTGCTGGATGACACCCTGAGCGCTGAGCAGAAATTACTGGCGCGCTACACCGCACTGTCCGAATGCGTGAGCAATAATCGCTATCCCGGCTGTCTGTTCATCGCCGCCTGTACGTTTTACCCCGATCCCGGGCATCCGATCCATCAGTTAGCCGATCAGCAAAAAAAGGCAGCACATGACTTCACCCATGAACTGCTCACGACGCTGGAAGTTGACGACCCGGCAATGGTCGCCAAACAGATGGAACTGGTGCTGGAAGGCTGCCTGAGCCGCATGCTGGTTAATCGTAGTCATGCTGATGTCGAAACGGCACACCACCTGGCCGAAGATATCCTACGCTTTGCCCAGTGCCGAATGGGCGGTGCGCTGACCTAAGCGAGCATTATCTGTTTTAGCCGCATCTGTCGGGGAGATTTGTGCAAACTTCAGGCATAACCATGCAGATTGCCGCAATATTAAGCGGTTGAACAATGTTTCCAGAAATTTGATTGACTGACAGACGTGAATACGGTTTAATGCGCCCCGTTGCCCGGATAGCTCAGTCGGTAGAGCAGGGGATTGAAAATCCCCGTGTCCTTGGTTCGATTCCGAGTCCGGGCACCACTATTCAGAAGAACCCGCCTATGGCGGGTTTTTTGCTTTTAGGGTTCTGCTAGATTTCTGATCGTTCTGTCCACAGCGACTCCTACCCTACCTCATCACGCCAGCTAAACCTTTCAGTGAGACCACGATGGTACTGCAAAAAATATAGCGGTATCAGGAACACCTCTTTTTCTGGCGTGCTTAACCGTAGGCCAGATTTGAGTAATTTATCTGAAAACCTTGGGCACTGAACCAGCGGGTGAAGGAACTGGGCATAGAGTAGCCAGGATTCTGCAGGTAGCGAATAACCCGATCGCGTTGCAAGGTACGCACATTCATCCCCAGGGGCTGGAACTGGTCTCCGCCTCGATATCTGAAGCAAACGCCAGGGAGTAAAAGCCAACCTTCATCTACAATTGCCATCATACCGAGCAAATAGTGAGTCAACGAGGAATCTGGATGGTGAAAACAAGAATCATACAGTCAGCGCAGGGGGCCCATGCCTATCCGTTGCTGATCAAAAGCCTACTGCTGTCGGGTGGGCGTTCTCATCCCGAGCGAGAAATCGTCTACGCCGATAAGCTCCGTTACGACTATCGTACCCTCAAACAGCGCATTCATCGCCTGGCAAACATGCTGACAGCGGCCGGTGTCATGCCTGGAGACACCGTCGCCCTGCTAGATTGGGACAGCCATCGCGCCCTCGAGTGCTTCTTCGCGGTACCCATGATTGGTGCCGTGCTTCACACGGTGAACGTCCGCTTCTCGGCGGACCAAATCGCTTACACCATGAATCATGCCGAGGACAACCTGGTACTGGTGCACGACGACTTCTTGCCGGTTGTCGAGTCACTGGCAGAGACGCTGACCACTGTCCGGGGATACATCCAGCTTAGCGACGAAGAATCGAAGGCGACCAGCCTGCCGGTGCTAGGGGAATATGAGACCCTGCTGGCCGCAGCGGGAGAACGCTTTGACTTCCCCGACTTCGATGAAAACTCGATAGCTACCTTGTTCTATACCACTGGAACCACGGGCAATCCCAAGGGAGTCTACTTCAGCCATCGCCAGTTGGTCCTGCACACGCTCAATGAGCTGGGTCTCCTGGCTGCCCACGAGGGACAGTCGCTGCTACGATCGAACGATGTCTACATGCCGATCACCCCTATGTTCCACGTGCATGCCTGGGGCGCTCCCTATGTCGCAACAATGCTGGGTGTGAAGCAGGTATATCCCGGTCGTTACGAACCCAACAAACTGGTACGGTTTTATCACGATGAGGGTGTGACCTTCTCGCATTGTGTGCCAACCATATTGCAGATGATCCTTGAGTGCGAAGAAACCACGCAGACTGATCTGTCAGGATGGAAGATGTTACTGGGTGGCAGTTCACTGTCCCTTGGACTGGCGACACAGGCCCACCATAGGGGCATACGCATTCACGCCGGCTATGGCATGTCTGAGACCTGTCCCCTGCTCTGTATGACCCACTTAAGCGATGCCGAGCTGGCCCTTCCCATGGATGAACAGTTACCCCTGCGGATTCGGACCGGCCTGCCTGTCCCGTTGGTGGATCTGCGTATCGTCGATGGCGAAGGTCGGGAGGTGGTGCACGACGGAGAAGCCCTGGGCGAAATAGTGGTGCGAGCCCCTTGGTTGACTCAGGGCTACCTGAAGGAACCCGAGAAAGGGGCTGAGCTATGGAATGGCAGTTGGCTGCACACCGGCGACATAGCCTCTATCGATCCCCATGGGATAGTGGAAATCAAGGATCGCATCAAAGACGTAATCAAGACGGGCGGTGAGTGGATAAGCACGCTGGAGCTGGAGAGCCTCATCAGCTCACACGCGGCGGTCAGGTCGGTAGCCGTCGTCGGGATACCTGATGAGCAGTGGGGCGAACGCCCCCTGGCTCTGGTGGTTTGCAAGGAAGGGGAGGACCTGGAGCCGCAAGCCATAGCGACACATCTACAAGGATTCGTCGACCGCGGCCACATCACTAAATGGGCGATCCCACGACAGATAAGGATAGTCCCGGATATTCCCAAAACCAGCGTTGGCAAGATCAACAAGCGCCTGATTCGGGAGCTCGAAGCCAGCAATGGGAAGGATATCATTTAAGCGATCTGTCGCATTCACAGCGTAAGGTTAACAACAGTCACACTGCTTATATTTCAGGTAGCTTGCCGATATCAATGCTCTGCCGGGGAACTCACCGTCCCCGGGCGGATGCTGATCCCCCCTTTAGCAACATAGGGTTCTGGTCGATGTCAGGTCCTGCTGGACGAAAACCCGTCCTCAGCGCCTTCCATCCTGATTATTTACCTAAATCTGCTTTATTCAACAACGCCAGATTCACCATCACTCATGCTTTCTTTGCTTTGAATAAACCGCAGCGCCAAATAAAGGTCTGGTGCCAGAATCATGTCGTCGTCCTTCATTGTCGGTCGACTCTCTTTAAACCAGCGTGTTAACTCCGTTTTCCGGCCCGCAAGAATTAACTTAATCTGCCGCCCCTTCAGGTCCCGCTTTAACTCATTAATGGTTGCCAGGACGCTGATATCTGAATAGGTAAAGCAAGAAACGGCGTCAATGACCACCCATTTAGGTTGTAGTACTGCACCATCGACTAAATTCAAAACGCGGCGCTTAAAATAGGCCACATTAAAATAGGTCAGCGGTGAGTTAAATCGGTACATCAACACGCCAGGGATCATTTTCACATCAGTTGAATTCCCTAATGAGTGAATCATCCCATTTTCGTCAATTCCCAATAAGTGTTCAGTAGGACGAAAAACTGTGCGCAGGAACTGCAACAGACCCAGCAATACCGCAAGGCCGATCCCCTGAATAACACCAATAATCAGAACACAGCCAAAAGTGAAGAACGCCAGGCGAAATGCGGGTTTATTTCTTCGCCTCAGATTCCAGAGTCCGCGTAAATCAATCAATGACCACGATGCATAAATTAGAACAATGCCTAATGCAGATACCGGAATAAATTGTAATGGCTGCGTGAAAAATACCACGACAATTCCGATGATTAAGGCTGCAACAACGGAAACCAGCTGACTTTTCCCTCCGGTGGAGTCATTTACCGCAGTCCGGGAATCGGCTCCGCTAATCGCAAACCCCTGAGATAAGCCAGACATCAAATTCGCAACACCCAAAGCCCTGAACTCAGCATCAGCATTTATTTCGTATCCATTTTTCGCGGCAAAACTGCGAGCGGTTAGCATCAGGCTAACAAAACTGACTAATGCCAGGTTCAGCGCAGGGATCAATAAATCACGCGCCAGTCCAGGCTGAAATGAGCCCCAGTGAACAACAGGCAAACCAGACTGGAAGCCCGATCCCCCAATAGTGGCAATACCATACTGCTGTGCAGATGTGACCCATACCAGCGCCGTTGTTATCACAATTGCAATTAACGGTGCTGGCCATTGGCTACGAAACGTTTTGATAGCTATTAAAATCGCTAACGTTAGGATGGAGATCCCTAAGGTTAATAAATGAATTTCTGAGAGTCGGCCTGGCAGGGCTATAATCTTCTCAATCACTTGCTCTTCATCAAGCGTAATCCCCAGCACCTTACCGAGTTGCCCGACAATAATCGTCACGGCAACGCCGTTAAGCAGCCCCGTTAGAATGGGATGAGAAAGCAGATCAGCAAGCGCACCCAGGCGAAACTTACTGGCAAGTAGACACCATCCTCCCATCATCACGGTCATGACGATTGTTAACTGCCAGTGGAGTTCTGGATTTCCGGCAGAAAGAGGAACCACAACTGCCGCAATTACCGCGCAGGTCGTGGCATCAGGGCCAACAATCAATTGGCGGGAAGAACCAAACAGTGCATAAGCTAGCATTGGCAAAACGCAGGAATATAACCCGACGATAGCCCCGACTCCCGCCAACTCAGCGTAAGCAATCGCAACCGGTAGTGCTACGGCAGCAACGGATAACCCGGCTTTAACATCATGTTTTAGCCAGCTTTTATCGTACGCTAATAAATTTTTTAGACCCGGCATGTAGTTTAATACCATTTTTCCGAACACTTTATTCTCCGGATTGACCCTTACTAATAGATAAAGGTACACGTAACTGCCGCAGGAGATCCTGATATTTTCGGGAGGTAATACAGATAATTCAGATTGGGTGTTTATCGCGTATGCCGCAGAATGGCTTGTGTTATGCAGGCTCTGGATATTGCTTTGCACCCGATGGTGCGGTGTCGTGATCTGCCTGATGCGCTGCGCTTATCAGGCCTGCACAATACGTTCAGCCCGGCGGTTTTTACCCCGCACAGACGCAAAAAAGCCCATCCGTCAGGATGGGCTTTTTCACTTTATTTGATGCCTGGCAGTTCCCTACTCTCGCATGGGGAGACCCCACACTACCATCGGCGCTACGGCGTTTCACTTCTGAGTTCGGCATGGGGTCAGGTGGGACCACCGCGCTACAGCCGCCAGGCAAATTCTGTTTATCAGACCGCCTTATGCGTTCTGATGTAATCTGTAATCAAGCTGAATGTCGTCTCTTCGCCAAAACATCTTCGGCGTTGTAAGGTTAAGCCTCACGGTTCATTAGTATCGGTTAGCTCAACGTATCGCTACGCTTACACACCCGACCTATCAACGTCATCGTCTTTAACGTTCCTTCAGGAGACTTTAAGTCTCAGGGAGAACTCATCTCGGGGCAAGTTTCGTGCTTAGATGCTTTCAGCACTTATCTCTTCCGCATTTAGCTACCGGGCAATGCCATTGGCATGACAACCCGAACACCAGTGATGCGTCCACTCCGGTCCTCTCGTACTAGGAGCAGCCCCCCTCAATTCTCCAGCGCCCACGGCAGATAGGGACCGAACTGTCTCACGACGTTCTAAACCCAGCTCGCGTACCACTTTAAATGGCGAACAGCCATACCCTTGGGACCTACTTCAGCCCCAGGATGTGATGAGCCGACATCGAGGTGCCAAACACCGCCGTCGATATGAACTCTTGGGCGGTATCAGCCTGTTATCCCCGGAGTACCTTTTATTCGTTGAGCGATGGCCCTTCCATTCAGAACCACCGGATCACTAAGACCTGCTTTCGCACCTGCTCGAGCCGTCACTCTCGCAGTCAAGCTAGCTTATGCCTTTGCACTAACCTCCTGATGTCCGACCAGGATTAGCTAACCTTCGTGCTCCTCCGTTACTCTTTAGGAGGAGACCGCCCCAGTCAAACTACCCACCAGACACTGTCCGCAACCCGGATTACGGGTCCACGTTAGAACACCAGCCATTAAAGGGTGGTATTTCAAGGATGGCTCCATGCAGACTGGCGTCCACACTTCAAAGCCTCCCACCTATCCTACACATCAAGGACCAGTGTTCAGTGTCAAGCTATAGTAAAGGTTCACGGGGTCTTTCCGTCTTGCCGCGGGTACACTGCATCTTCACAGCGAGTTCAATTTCACTGAGTCTCGGGTGGAGACAGCCTGGCCATCATTACGCCATTCGTGCAGGTCGGAACTTACCCGACAAGGAATTTCGCTACCTTAGGACCGTTATAGTTACGGCCGCCGTTTACCGGGGCTTCGATCAAGAGCTTCTCCTTACGGATAACCCCATCAATTAACCTTCCGGCACCGGGCAGGCGTCACACCGTATACGTCCACTTTCGTGTTTGCACAGTGCTGTGTTTTTAATAAACAGTTGCAGCCAGCTGGTATCTTCGACTGATTTCAGCTCCATGAGTAAATCACTTCACCTACATATCAGCGTGCCTTCTCCCGAAGTTACGGCACCATTTTGCCTAGTTCCTTCACCCGAGTTCTCTCAAGCGCCTTGGTATTCTCTACCTGACCACCTGTGTCGGTTTGGGGTACGATTTCGTGTTACCTGATGCTTAGAGGCTTTTCCTGGAAGCAGGGCATTTGTTACTTCAGCACCGTAGTGCCTCGTCATCACACCTCAGCGTTAAAAGGTACCGGATTTACCTGGAACCTCCGCCTACATGCTTAAACCGGGACAACCGTCGCCCGGCTAACATAGCCTTCTCCGTCCCCCCTTCGCAGTAACACCAAGTACAGGAATATTAACCTGTTTCCCATCGACTACGCCTTTCGGCCTCGCCTTAGGGGTCGACTCACCCTGCCCCGATTAACGTTGGACAGGAACCCTTGGTCTTCCGGCGTGCGGGTTTTTCACCCGCATTATCGTTACTTATGTCAGCATTCGCACTTCTGATACCTCCAGCATACCTCACAGTACACCTTCAACGGCTTACAGAACGCTCCCCTACCCAACAACACATAGTGTCGCTGCCGCAGCTTCGGTGCATGGTTTAGCCCCGTTACATCTTCCGCGCAGGCCGACTCGACCAGTGAGCTATTACGCTTTCTTTAAATGATGGCTGCTTCTAAGCCAACATCCTGGCTGTCTGTGCCTTCCCACATCGTTTCCCACTTAACCATGACTTTGGGACCTTAGCTGGCGGTCTGGGTTGTTTCCCTCTTCACGACGGACGTTAGCACCCGCCGTGTGTCTCCCGTGATAACATTCTTCGGTATTCGCAGTTTGCATCGGGTTGGTAAGTCGGGATGACCCCCTAGCCGAAACAGTGCTCTACCCCCGAAGATGAATTCACGAGGCGCTACCTAAATAGCTTTCGGGGAGAACCAGCTATCTCCCGGTTTGATTGGCCTTTCACCCCCAGCCACAAGTCATCCGCTAATTTTTCAACATTAGTCGGTTCGGTCCTCCAGTTAGTGTTACCCAACCTTCAACCTGCCCATGGCTAGATCACCGGGTTTCGGGTCTATACCCTGCAACTTAACGCCCAGTTAAGACTCGGTTTCCCTTCGGCTCCCCTATACGGTTAACCTTGCTACAGAATATAAGTCGCTGACCCATTATACAAAAGGTACGCAGTCACCCCATAAAGAGGCTCCCACTGCTTGTACGTACACGGTTTCAGGTTCTTTTTCACTCCCCTCGCCGGGGTTCTTTTCGCCTTTCCCTCACGGTACTGGTTCACTATCGGTCAGTCAGGAGTATTTAGCCTTGGAGGATGGTCCCCCCATATTCAGACAGGATACCACGTGTCCCGCCCTACTCTTCGAGTTCACAACCTGTGCATTTTGGTGTACGGGACTATCACCCTGTACCGTCGGACTTTCCAGACCGTTCCACTAACACACAAGCTGATTCAGACTCTGGGCTGCTCCCCGTTCGCTCGCCGCTACTGGGGGAATCTCGGTTGATTTCTTTTCCTCGGGGTACTTAGATGTTTCAGTTCCCCCGGTTCGCTTCATTACGCTATGTATTCACGTAATGATAGTGTGACGAATCACACTGGGTTTCCCCATTCGGAAATCGCCGGTTATAACGGTTCATATCACCTTACCGACGCTTATCGCAGATTAGCACGTCCTTCATCGCCTCTGACTGCCAGGGCATCCACCGTGTACGCTTAGTCGCTTAACCTCACAACCCGAAGATGTTTCTTTCGATTCATCATCGACTTGCAAAAATTTGAGAGACTCGAACACACCATTTTTCATTTCTTATTACGGAGAAATGAAACAGTGTGTCGTTTCAATTTTCAGCTTGATCCAGATTTTTAAAGAGCAAATATCTCAAACGTCACCCGAAGGTAAGTTTTGAGATATTGGGGTCGGCGACTTTCACTCACACATACCAGCAAGTGGCGTCCCCTAGGGGATTCGAACCCCTGTTACCGCCGTGAAAGGGCGGTGTCCTGGGCCTCTAGACGAAGGGGACACTGAAGTCTCAATCGCAAGACGCCTTGCTATTTACTTTTCATCAGACAATCTGTGTGAGCACTACAAAGAACGTTTCTTTAAGGTAAGGAGGTGATCCAACCGCAGGTTCCCCTACGGTTACCTTGTTACGACTTCACCCCAGTCATGAATCACAAAGTGGTAAGCGCCCTCCCGAAGGTTAAGCTACCTACTTCTTTTGCAACCCACTCCCATGGTGTGACGGGCGGTGTGTACAAGGCCCGGGAACGTATTCACCGTGGCATTCTGATCCACGATTACTAGCGATTCCGACTTCATGGAGTCGAGTTGCAGACTCCAATCCGGACTACGACATACTTTATGAGGTCCGCTTGCTCTCGCGAGGTCGCTTCTCTTTGTATATGCCATTGTAGCACGTGTGTAGCCCTACTCGTAAGGGCCATGATGACTTGACGTCATCCCCACCTTCCTCCAGTTTATCACTGGCAGTCTCCTTTGAGTTCCCGACCGAATCGCTGGCAACAAAGGATAAGGGTTGCGCTCGTTGCGGGACTTAACCCAACATTTCACAACACGAGCTGACGACAGCCATGCAGCACCTGTCTCAGAGTTCCCGAAGGCACCAAAGCATCTCTGCTAAGTTCTCTGGATGTCAAGAGTAGGTAAGGTTCTTCGCGTTGCATCGAATTAAACCACATGCTCCACCGCTTGTGCGGGCCCCCGTCAATTCATTTGAGTTTTAACCTTGCGGCCGTACTCCCCAGGCGGTCGACTTAACGCGTTAGCTCCGGAAGCCACGCCTCAAGGGCACAACCTCCAAGTCGACATCGTTTACGGCGTGGACTACCAGGGTATCTAATCCTGTTTGCTCCCCACGCTTTCGCACCTGAGCGTCAGCCTTTGTCCAGGGGGCCGCCTTCGCCACCGGTATTCCTCCAGATCTCTACGCATTTCACCGCTACACCTGGAATTCTACCCCCCTCTACAAGACTCTAGCCTGCCAGTTTCGGATGCAGTTCCCAGGTTGAGCCCGGGGATTTCACATCCGACTTGACAGACCGCCTGCGTGCGCTTTACGCCCAGTAATTCCGATTAACGCTTGCACCCTCCGTATTACCGCGGCTGCTGGCACGGAGTTAGCCGGTGCTTCTTCTGCGAGTAACGTCAATCGTTGCGGTTATTAACCACAACGCCTTCCTCCTCGCTGAAAGTACTTTACAACCCGAAGGCCTTCTTCATACACGCGGCATGGCTGCATCAGGCTTGCGCCCATTGTGCAATATTCCCCACTGCTGCCTCCCGTAGGAGTCTGGACCGTGTCTCAGTTCCAGTGTGGCTGGTCATCCTCTCAGACCAGCTAGGGATCGTCGCCTAGGTGAGCCGTTACCCCACCTACTAGCTAATCCCATCTGGGCACATCCGATGGCAAGAGGCCCGAAGGTCCCCCTCTTTGGTCTTGCGACGTTATGCGGTATTAGCTACCGTTTCCAGTAGTTATCCCCCTCCATCGGGCAGTTTCCCAGACATTACTCACCCGTCCGCCACTCGTCACCCAAGGAGCAAGCTCCTCTGTGCTACCGTTCGACTTGCATGTGTTAGGCCTGCCGCCAGCGTTCAATCTGAGCCATGATCAAACTCTTCAATTTAAGTTTGATGCTCGTGAATTAAACTTCGTAATGAATTACGTATGTTCACTCAGAGACTTGGTATTCATTTTTCGTCTTGCGACGTTAAGAATCCGTATCTTCGAGTGCCCACACAGATTGTCTGATAAATTGTTAAAGAGCAGTTGCGACGCGCTTTAGCGCTCTGTCGCGAGGTGGCGTATATTACGCTTTCCTCTTTCAGAGTCAACCCCGATTTTCAGGATTTTTCTCTTCAACCGAACCGACTGTTTGTGTGAAGTAATTCACATCCGCCGTGTCGATGGAGGCGCATTATAGGGAGTTTCCTGTGGCCCGCAACCCTTAAATTGCAGAAAAATGACTGACTGCTGCATTCCACAGCAAAACCCCGCCTTATACCCATTTACGCACAGAGTTATCCACAATCGTAAGCAAATTATCTGTCAGCGTCCCTGAAAAAGGAGAGAACCGGTATGAAAACTTCTATATAGAAAGAAATTCACTCTACGCTATATAAAGAAGAAGGGCTGACAACTTAAGCTCCATAATCCCTACCACCTTTGAATTACGCCCCCCATCAGGCGATAATACCCGCACAAACCGTGATTTCAGGACCGTGATGAGACACTCACTGCAACGTACTGCTATACGCAAACGCCCGATGAAGCTTGGCACCACCGTGATCCTCATGGTTAGTGCAGTTCTCTTCTCCGTGCTGCTTGTCGTTCATCTGATTTATTTCTCGCAAATTAGCAACATGACGCGCGATGCGTTAGCGAGTAAAGCGCTTGCCGTCGCGCGAACGTTGGCCAACTCTCCGGAGATCCGCCAGGGACTAATGAAAAAGCCCGAGGAAAGCGGTATTCAGGCGATTGCCCAGGCGGTGAATAAGAGCAACGATTTTTTGTTCATCGTCGTCACCGATATGCAAAGCATTCGTTACTCCCATCCCGAAGCACAGCGAATCGGCCAGCCATTTAAAGGCGATGACATTTTGCTGGCCCTGCAAGGTAAAGAGAATGTCGCCATTAATCGCGGATTTCTGGCTAAAGCCCTACGGGTATTCACCCCTATATACGACGAACATCACCAGCAAATTGGCGTGGTGGCGATCGGTCTTGAGCTAAGCAGAGTTGCTGAACAGATCAATAACAGCCGCGGCAGCATCATCTGGTCAATCTTATTTGGCGTGCTGGTTGGGCTGCTCGGCACATGGATATTCGTTAAGGTCCTCAAACGCATTCTGTTTGGTCTGGAACCTTATGAAATCTCCAATCTGTTCGAACAACGCCAGGCGATGCTGCACTCTATAAAGGAAGGAGTCATTGCCGTTGACGAGTGCGGTGAGGTGACGTTGATTAACCAAGCTGCGCAGGAGCTGCTGGATTATCGCAAATCACAAGATGATGCCCAGCTCTCCACGCTCAGCCATGCGTGGTCACAGGTGGTCGATTTTTCACAGGTACTACATAACGGAACGCCGCGCCGCGATGAAGAGATCATGGTGAAGGATCGGCTACTCTTAATTAACACGGTCCCGGTACTCAGCAACGGTAAAATCATCGGCGCCATTTCAACCTTCAGAGATAAGACTGAAGTCCGAAAGTTAATGCAACGCCTGGACGGTATGGTCAACTATGCCGATGCACTTCGTGAACGATCCCACGAATTCATGAATAAATTGCACGTGATTCTGGGATTATTGCATCTGAAAAGTTATAAGCAGCTTGAAAATTACATCCTAAAGACCGCGAACAATTATCAGGAAGAAATTGGCTCACTGTTAGGAAAAATAAAATCTCCGGTGATCGCAGGATTTTTACTCAGTAAGATTAATCGCACATCTGATTTAGGCCATAGCCTGGTCATCAGCAATGAAAGCCAGCTACCGGAAAATAACAACGAAGATCAGGTGGCGGTGCTGATTACCGTTCTGGGTAATCTGATTGAAAACGCCCTGGAGGCGCTAGGTCAAGAACCTGGTGGTGAGATCAGCGTATCCTTGCATTATCGACACGGCTGGTTGCATTGCGAAGTGAATGACGATGGTCCGGGGATCGCCCCCGAAAACATTGAGCACATCTTTGAGAAGGGCGTTTCGTCAAAAGGAACCGAACGGGGAGTAGGTTTAGCGCTTGTTAAACAACAGGTTGAAAACGTTGGCGGTAATATATCCGTCGAGTCTGAACCTGGGATCTTCACCCAATTTTTTGTACAGTTACCGTGGAATGGTGAGAGGGCCAGCAGATGATCAATGTCTTAATTGTCGATGACGATGCAATGGTAGCGGAATTAAACCGCCGTTATGTCGCGCAACTCTCCGGTTTTCACTGCTGCGGCACAGCCTCCACGCTGGAGAAAGCAAAAGAGATAATCTTTCATAGCGGTCATCATATAGATCTGATTTTGCTAGATATTTATATGCAAAAAGAAAACGGTCTGGACCTGCTACCGGTTCTGCACAGTGAAGGTTGCAAGTGCGATGTCATCGTCATCTCTTCTGCAGCCGATGCCACCACCATTAAAGATTCACTTCACTACGGCGTCGTTGACTACTTGATCAAACCTTTCCAGGCGTCCCGGTTTGAAGAGGCGCTCACCGGCTGGCTACAGAAAAAAACTGAGATGGAAAAGCATCAGTACTATGAACAGTCTGAGCTTGACCAGTTGATTCACGGCAGCTCCTCCAATGAACAAGAAACGCGGCGCTTACCCAAAGGATTAACGCCACAAACGTTGCGCACGTTGTGCCAGTGGATTGATGAGCACCAGGATCAGGAGTTCTCCACGGATGAGCTGGCTAACGAGGTCAATATCTCGCGCGTCTCTTGCCGTAAATACCTTATCTGGCTCGTCAATTGTCACATCTTATTTACCAGCATCCATTATGGCGTGACCGGCAGACCTGTTTATCGTTATCGCGTGCAGGCTGAACACTACTCATTGCTTAAACAATATTGCCAATAAATACACTTGGGATTATTTGTTATTTGAAAGTAACAATTATTAAAATAATGAAAAATCCCCTATTTCACCAGCTGACACTGCAAAATTATAAATTTGCGTTAGATCAAATATATTTGTATCCGGCATGTTAAATGTATTATTTTAATATTGACAAATATCACACTGTTTTTAATTTCAAAATCGCTAACAAAAGTTAATTAAGTATTATCTAACTCGCAGAGTGTGTATTTTTACCCATAAAGGATTAGTCTGAAATTAACCAGACATACAAAATCTAGACTGGTAGCAATGGAGACCATGCTACGTACCATGGACACCGTACATTTTTGTGAGCAAATAAAAGTATCCGCACGCCGACTTCATCACATCATGAAATGGCGTGACCGTGATCACATAAATAACCCACTCACTCATTCTGTCGGTGGTTCATGTAATAGCGGAAAACGCAAAACAGATAAATTACAGCGTCAACCGCGGATCTCCATGTTCAGCTCTGCTTCCCATCGCCTGAGGATTCTCTCCTCTGATCAAAGCCACAGAAAAAACCAAATATCGCCATAACTTTAAAAAAAATTCTAGCAAGACATTTGAACATTAATCGCAAATACGGACATATCGAATACTGACCATTTTTTGATGCTTATTCTGGCAAAAAAGAATGTGGCACAGATCCATTTTTCAAAAAATTGACTGGGTTTTTCGCGAGGGTAAATAAAATGTTATTTAGTATACAACTTCTCATAATATTAATATGTTTGTTTTATGGTGCCAGAAAGGGCGGTATCGCGCTGGGTTTATTAGGCGGTATCGGCCTGGTCATTCTGGTTTTCGTTTTCCATCTCCAGCCGGGTAAACCACCTGTAGATGTCATGCTGGTTATTATTGCCGTAGTGGCCGCATCGGCAACCTTACAAGCCTCCGGCGGTCTTGACGTTATGCTGCAAATCGCTGAAAAGCTGCTGCGCCGTAACCCAAAATATGTTTCCATCGTCGCACCTTTCGTTACCTGCACCCTGACGATTCTCTGCGGTACAGGGCACGTGGTATACACCATCCTGCCAATCATTTATGACGTTGCCATTAAGAACAATATTCGCCCGGAACGTCCGATGGCGGCGAGTTCTATCGGTGCGCAGATGGGGATTATCGCCAGCCCGGTTTCTGTAGCCGTTGTGTCACTGGTGGCAATGCTGGGTAACGTAACGTTTGAAGGCAAGCATCTCGAATTCCTCGACCTACTCAGCATCACCATCCCGTCTACCCTGTTGGGTATCCTGGCGATCGGTATCTTCAGTTGGTTCCGTGGTAAAGATCTGGATAAAGATGAAGAGTTCCAGAAGTTCATTTCTGTACCTGAAAACCACAACTATGTGTATGGCGATACCGCCACGCTGTTAGACAAAAAGCTGCCGAAAAGCAACTGGCTGGCCATGTGGATCTTCCTTGCCGCTATCGCCGTTGTTGCCGTACTCGGCGCGTTCTCTGAGCTGCGCCCTACCTTTAGCGGCAAACCACTGTCAATGGTGCTGGTTATCCAGATGTTCATGCTGCTGACCGGTGCGCTGATTATTATCCTGACGAAGACCAATCCCGCTTCAATATCTAAAAACGAAGTCTTCCGTTCCGGTATGATCGCGATTGTGGCGGTGTACGGTATTGCCTGGATGGCCGAAACAATGTTCGGCGCGCACATGACAGAAATCGAAGGTGTGCTGGGCAATATGGTGAAAGAGTATCCGTGGGCCTATGCAATTGTTCTGCTGCTGGTATCCAAATTTGTAAACTCCCAGGCAGCAGCGCTGGCAGCGATTGTTCCGGTCGCACTTGCAATCGGGGTTGATCCAGCGTACATCGTGGCTTCCGCTCCGGCATGTTACGGTTACTACATTCTGCCGACCTACCCGAGCGACCTGGCGGCTATTCAGTTTGACCGCTCTGGCACCACCCACATCGGCCGCTTCGTTATCAACCACAGCTTCATTCTGCCTGGTTTGATCGGCGTAAGCGTATCCTGTGTCTTTGGTTGGATCTTCGCCGCAATGTACGGTTTCCTGTAATCACAGTTCGCGTGCCGTCCGCGTTGGTACGGCACGCCACCATTAAGACACAGAGAATTTTAAAATTCCTGAGAAAAATGAAAAGGCTGGAAGCAAATGTCAAAAGTTGAATTCACTTACCAGGCGGCTTTCCCACTGGGGGAAGACAAAACTGAGTACTACCTGCTGACATCCGATCACGTCAGTGTCGGCGAGTTTGAAGGCGAAACAATCCTGAAAGTAGCTCCTGAAGCACTTACGCTACTGGCCCAACAAGCCTTCCACGATGCCTCCTTCATGCTCCGCCCAGAACACCAACAGCAAGTCGCCTCAATTCTCCATGATCCCGAAGCCAGCGAAAACGATAAGTACGTGGCGCTGCAGTTCCTGAGAAACTCCGAAATCGCCGCCAAAGGCGTGTTGCCAACCTGCCAGGACACCGGTACGGCAATTATCATGGGTAAAAAAGGTCAGCGCGTTTGGACCGGCGGCGGCGATGAAGCGGCCCTCTCCAAAGGCGTATTTAATACCTATATTGAAGATAACCTGCGCTACTCGCAAAACGCGGCGCTGGATATGTACAAAGAAGTGAATACTGGCACCAACCTGCCCGCACAAATCGATCTGTACAGCGTGGACGGTGACGAATACAAATTCCTGTGCGTGGCCAAAGGCGGCGGCTCAGCCAACAAAACCTATCTGTATCAGGAAACCAAAGCGCTGCTGACTCCCGGCAAACTGAAAAACTTCCTGGTTGAGAAAATGCGCACGCTGGGTACTGCAGCTTGCCCGCCGTATCACATCGCATTCGTCATTGGCGGGACGTCAGCGGAAAGTACCCTTAAAACGGTGAAACTGGCCAGCACACACTACTATGACGCGCTGCCGACTGAAGGTAATGCTCACGGCCAGGCGTTCCGCGATCTGCAACTAGAACAGGAACTGCTGATCGAGGCACAGAAACTCGGCCTTGGCGCTCAGTTTGGCGGGAAATACTTCGCACATGATATCCGCGTGATCCGCCTGCCTCGCCACGGCGCATCCTGCCCGGTTGGTATGGGCGTTTCTTGCTCCGCAGACCGTAATATTAAAGCCAAGATTAACCGCGAAGGGATCTGGATTGAAAAACTGGAACATAACCCAGGTCAGTACATTCCGGAATCTCTGCGCCAGGCGGGTGAAGGTGAAGTGGTTAAAGTTGACCTTAACCGCCCGATGAAAGAGATCCTCGCCCAGCTCTCTCAGTACCCGGTTTCTACTCGTCTGTCACTGAGCGGTACTATCATTGTCGGTCGTGACATTGCCCACGCGAAGTTAAAAGAACGTATTGAGTCCGGCGAAGGTTTACCGCAGTACGTGAAAGATCATCCGATCTACTACGCGGGTCCGGCCAAAACGCCTGCAGGCTATCCGTCCGGTTCTTTAGGCCCAACCACCGCGGGTCGTATGGACTCCTACGTTGACCTGTTGCAGTCTCACGGCGGCAGCATGATCATGTTGGCGAAAGGTAACCGTAGCCAGCAGGTGACTGACGCCTGCCACAAACACGGCGGCTTCTACTTAGGCAGCATCGGTGGTCCGGCAGCGGTACTGGCGCAGCAGAGTATTAAGCATCTGGAATGCGTGGAATACCCGGAGCTGGGAATGGAAGCTATCTGGAAAATCGAAGTAGAAGATTTCCCTGCTTTCATCCTGGTCGATGACAAAGGCAACGATTTCTTCCAGCAAATCGTCAGCAAACAATGCGCTAACTGCGCGAAGTAACCCATTCGGCCCGGCACTGGACTGGCACTAAATTTTTGGCGTCAGTCCAGCGATCCCCCCGGGCCAACTTTATCCCCCCATTTACTGGTATTGAATTTTTGCCGTTCACAGGGAATAGTGACCTTTTCCATTACGTGTGAATTCACAATGCTCCGCACTCTGAACCCCACAATCTTGCACACTGGCGCAGTGTTCCTGGCGCTGATCCTTATCTACACCGGTATCTCTGCCTCGGAGAAAATCACCTGGCTGATGGAAGTCACGCCGGTCATTATTGTCGTCCCGCTGTTGCTGGCTACCATGAAGCAGTATCCATTGACGCCGCTGCTTTATACGTTGATTTTCTTGCACGCCATCATTCTGATGGTAGGCGGGATGTATACCTACGCCAAAGTTCCCGTCGGTTTTCAGGTTCAGGAATGGCTGGATCTCAGTCGTAACCCCTATGACAAGTTGGGTCACTTCTTCCAGGGGCTGGTACCAGCCCTAACAGCAAGAGAGATTTTAGTGCGTGGCAATATTGTCCGTGGTCGTAAGATGCTGGCATTTTTGGTCTGCTGCGTAGCACTGGCGATTAGCGCAATGTATGAACTGATCGAGTGGTGGGCAGCGCTGGCAATGGGACAAGGTGCGGAAGACTTCCTTGGCACGCAGGGTGACCCGTGGGATACCCAGTCGGACATGTTCTGCGCTCTGCTCGGTGCGTTAACAACGATCCTCGCGTTGGCGGGCTGGCACAATCGGCAGTTGAAAACGGCCGGAGAGCGCTAACGCTTCTCCGGCAATCTGCGCTACCTACTGCGATACTTGATAACCAGAATCGGCAAGGCGAACAACAGTGTCAGAAAGTTCGCCATGCTGACAGCGGTATCTTCAATCAATAACCCATAAGCCAGCCACAACACCAGCCCGCACACAAACATCACATACATCAAACCGGAGATGCCTTGCGTGTTGCGGGTGGTAATAACCTTAATCGCCTGCGGCAAAAAAGAGAGCGTCGTCAGCGTTGCCGCCAGATAGCCAATCCAGGAATGCCACTCCATAGCTAGGCCTTCACATCGCTGGCTACTACCACCGGAATCTCCGGAGTATTCGACTGTTTGACGGGCGACGGCACTTTTCGATACTTATCCAGCAGGTGGATCTGAATCTTACGCAGCATATCGCCATTCAACCGGTAGTAACGGAAATAGAGCACCAGTGTCACAACGAAAAAAAGCGTGGGCAGCGCGATCATGATGAACTGCATGCCGAGGATGGTCTCAGCAGATTGCGTCGCATTCGGAACATAACCAATCAATCCCAGCACCACCGCAATAAAGAAAGCGGAAAACGCCGAGCCACCTTTGACCACCATTGTCTGCACGGCATAGGCAATACTCTCGCAGCGGACGTTAAACTTGTATTCACCGTAATCTACGGTGTCCGCCACCATAATCACCTGCAGTACCCAGAACAGCGCCGTACCAATGTTCAGAAGGATCCCTGCGGTAACAATCAGGAAAGTATTGTGGAATGCCCCCAGAGCCATAATCAGCAATACGCCTGCGCTGAGAACTGGCATAACCGAAGCGCCAGCCCACAGTACCCGGCGAGAAAGCGCCTTTGACAGACGGGGAAAGAGAATCAATGTCAGCAAGTTAGCTGCTCCGGCATAGGAGAGGTAGTATGGGAAAAGGTCAGCATCACCCACCACGTAGGTGAAGTAGTAAATCGCAAAACCTGTAATGATATTGGACGCCACGTTGTAAGCCAGCGCCATCCCCAGCAGGCAGGAAAGCTGATCGTTTTTGTAGATAAGCGCAAGGATTGATTTCAGCGTCAGCCGGGTGCTGTCTGCGGTAGCTTCGCTGTCAGAGGAATACACTTCATGCACATTGCGCAAGGTTACGAGGGTAGAAACAATAAAAAATGCGATCAGCACCAGCGTAAACATCTGAAAACCGAACCCGCGATCCGCGCCGCCAACATAGTTTACAAAGGGTAGCGTCACGCCCGCGGTGACAAACCCTGCAAGGCTGGCGAAAAAACGAGGGAACGGCACCAGTTGTTCACGTTCGCGTTTATCCAGCGTAATCGTGGGGACCAGCGACCAGAATGGAATATCCATAATGGTGTAGGTCATCCCCCACAATATGTACGTCACGCAAACAAATACGACCTGCGCAGTACCCTCAAACAGATGTGCGCTAAAAAGCAAAAACAGCACCAACGAGTTCGCCAGCGTACCGAGTAAGATCCAGGGTTTAAATTTTCCCCAACGCGACCGGGTGGCATTCACTATCCACCCCATCACCGGATCGTTAAACGCGTTCCATATTTTTGCCACCAGGAACAAGGTTCCGACGACGCCCACCGATAATCCCACCACGTCGGTGTAGTAATACATCAGGTACATGTACACAATACCGATAGCGAAATCCTTACCGAACGCTCCAAATCCGTAACTGAGTTTTGTTGTCAGAGAGATGCTCATAGGCTATCGGGTCGCTGTTACCAGCGCCCGCCTTCTGTAAGAGGAAACGTCAGAGGTTAAACGCCGGATGCTCTGCCCGGCGTGATTGTGTATTAACGGTGCAGCCAGGCCGGCAGCCAGTCGCCGTGAGACGCGATCAGGTCGTCCACCAGCGCATAAATCTCTTCAATCCCCAGTACCGCGGCGGTATGCGGATCCATCATCGCCGCGTGATAAACACGATCGCGGTTCTCCGTCAGGATGGCTTCCGTTAGCAGAGTCTGAACATTGATATTGGTTTGCATCATAGCCGCCAAATGTGACGGGAGAGCACCGACTTTCGTTGGCTGAATACCATTCGCATCAACCAGACAAGCGACTTCAACACAGCAACCTTGCGGCAGGTTATCGATCAGATTGTCATTGCGAACGTTGCCATAGACGACGCTTGGTTCACCGGTCCAGATAGCGTTCATGATAGTGCTGGCATATTCGCGCGACGGTTTAATGTCGATCCGCTCAGCCGTTTTGTACTCTTCCAGCTCTTTTTTCCAGTTCGCCAACTGTTCCACACAACGTTTCGGATATTCATCCAATGGCACCTTATAGCGCTCAATCAGATCTTCACGCCCCGGTTTGATAAACCACGGCGTATATTCGGCGAAGTGCTCCGACGATTCGGTGACGAAATACCCCAGTTTTTTGAACATTTCATAGCGCACAATATTCTGGCAACGGGTATTTCCGTGAATATTCGGTTTCGGCGCCTGACCGGATTCATAGGCCGCCAGCAGCTCCGGGTAGAGATTCACATAGGCGCCGTCCGCCGTTTTGCGCTCCAGCTCCAGATAAAATGCCATATGGTTGATCCCGGCACTGCGATAGCGCAAAGAGGCAGGGTCAATGTTCAGATCGCGGGCCAACTCCTCCGCCGTCCCCTGCACCGAATGACACAGCCCAACTTGCTTAATATGCGGATAGCGCGCATACATTGCCCAGGTGTTCATCGCCATCGGGTTAACGTAGTTAAGCATGGTGGCCTGCGGACAGACTTCGGTCATATCCTCACAAATCTGCCATAAATGCGGAATGGTGCGCAGCGCGCGCATAATGCCGCCCGGCCCCAGCGTGTCGGCAATCGTCTGCTCCAGACCATGGCGTTTACACACCGTAAAATCGGTGACGGTACAGGGTTCATAGCCGCCGATCTGGAAAGCGACCACCACAAAATCAGCATCCTGTAATGCTGCTTTTTGATCGGTATAGCAGGTGATTCGTCCAGACGCGCCCGCAGAATCCATCAACTTGCGCACAACAACGTGTGACTCTTCCAGACGCGTAGGATCGAGATCCATCAAGGCGATATGCGCAGATTTAAGCGCATCGCGGTGAAAGACGTCCCCAAGAATATTTTTGACGAAAATCGTGGAACCGGCGCCGATAAAGGTAATTTTGGGTGCAGACATCATGACTCTCCAGAACATTAGTAAACACAGTCATGGTGGCACAGCGTATAGCTGAAAACTTCCGACTTCTCTGCTGACCATTCCCATAAACTCAGATCATCACTCTGCACCCTATTGGATCTGAGTTTATGGGACAAAATTACCCAAAAAGCAGAGTATGTGGCCGCAAAATGTCGCTATGCTCAATGGTAACGGTCCAATTTGTGTCCTGATTCTCAGCCTTAATACGTGTTAAATGACATGATTCTGATAATTCAGGAAATGGAGCAACCATGAGTACATTACCGACATCGCCTCTTCCCCCCGATCCGCACATGTGCAGTAGCGATGAAGAACAAACCCGCAGCCCACTATCGCTGTACTCAGAATATCAACGGATGGATATCGAGTTGCGCTCACCGCATGCTATGCCAGCCAGCCACTGGCATGGGCAGGTGGAGATCAATGTGCCGTTTGATGGTGACGTCGAGTACCTGATCAACAACGAAGTCGTACAGATAAAACAGGGACACATCACGCTATTCTGGGCCTGCACACCGCATCAACTCACGCGTCCGGGCAGTTGCCAAAGTATGGCTATCTTCAATTTACCGATGCACCTTTTCCTCTCCTGGCCGCTGGATCGCGAGTTGATCAACCATGTTACCCATGGAATGGTCATCAAATCGCTGGCGTCGCAGCAGTTGAGCACCTTTGAAGTTCAGCGCTGGCAACAGGAACTGAACAACCCGAACGAACAAATTCGCCAGCTCGCCATTGATGAAATTGGTCTGATGCTCAAGCGGTTTAGCCTTTCCGGCTGGCAGCCTATACTCGTCAATAAAACCTCGCGGACCCACAAAAACAGCGTGTCGCGGCACGCCCAGTTTTACGTCAGCCAAATGCTGAGCTTTATTGCCGATAACTACGATCAGGCGCTCACCATCAACGACGTCGCGGAACACGTGAAGCTCAACGCCAACTACGCGATGGGGATTTTCCAACGCGTGATGCAACTCACCCTGAAGCAGTACATCACGGCAATGCGGATCAATCACGTCCGCGCATTGCTTAGCGATACCGATAAAACCATTCTCGACGTTGCATTGACCGCCGGATTCCGTTCCAGCAGCCGTTTTTATGACACCTTCAGCAAGTTTGTCGGCATGTCGCCGCAGCAGTACCGCAAACTAAGTCAGCAGCATCGGCAAACAATGGCTGGTTGATATCATTCGGCCATATCAGTATCAGCCAAAAAAATATTCCCCCTGTCGATAAACGGTGGTGAAAAACCGCCAACAAGCAAACGTAACCATATGTTTAAAAACAAATTAAACATAAATCAGACTATTTTTCACCCGCTTTACAGCCCGTTTTGACAGGATAATACTTGCCTGCGTCACATTCATACGGTGTGTCTGCAATTCATAGATTGCAACCTTTCCACAACCGGGTAAAAGATGATGAAAGTATTAATTGTTGAAAGTGAGTTTCTGCATCAGGACACCTGGGTCGGTAGCGCTGTCGAACGTCTGGCTGACGCATTAAGCCGCCAAAATGTTACCGTCATTAAGTCCACCTCATTCGACGATGGCTACGCAATCCTCGCCGCCAATGAAGCCATTGATTGCCTGATGTTCAGCTATCAAATGGAACAACAAGATGAACACCTGAACGTCAGGCAATTGATCGGCAAGCTCCACGAGCGCCAGCAAAACGTTCCCGTATTCCTGCTGGGCGATCGCGAAAAAGCCACCGCATCGCTGGATCGCGACCTGCTGGAGCTTGTCGATGAATTCGCCTGGATTCTGGAGGACAGCGCTGACTTTATCGCTGGCCGTGCCATCGCAGCGATGACTCGCTATCGTCAGCAGTTGTTACCACCGCTGTTCAACGCCCTGATGAAATACAGCAATGTCCATGAGTATTCCTGGGCTGCACCGGGTCACCAGGGCGGTGTCGGTTTCACCAAAACACCTGCCGGTCGACTGTACCATGACTACTACGGTGAGAATCTCTTCCGTACCGACATGGGGATTGAACGTACCAATCTCGGTTCTTTACTCGACCATACAGGCGCATTTGGGGAAAGTGAAAAAAATGCTGCCCGCGTGTTCGGTGCCGACCGTTCCTGGTCCGTAGTGGTCGGGACTTCCGGCTCTAACCGCACCATCATGCAGGCCTGTATGACCGACAACGACGTCGTGGTGCTGGATCGTAACTGCCATAAATCCATCGAACAGGGGCTGATCCTCACCGGGGCAAAACCGGTGTACATGGTGCCAAGCCGCAACCGGTACGGCATTATCGGGCCTATCTACCCGCAAGAAATGCAGCCTGAAACTTTACAGAAAAAAATCAGCGAAAGCCCGCTGACCAAAGGCAAAGCTGGGCAAAAACCGTCTTACAGCGTTGTGACCAACTGTACCTACGACGGTGTTTGCTACAACGCCAAAGAGGCGCAGGATCTGCTCGCACAAACCAGCGATCGCATCCACTTCGATGAAGCCTGGTACGGCTATGCTCGCTTCAACCCAATTTATGCCGATCACTACGCCATGCGTGGCGCGCCGGGCGATCATAACGGTCCTACCGTTTTTGCCACCCACTCGACCCACAAACTGCTGAATGCGCTCTCTCAGGCATCTTACATTCACGTTCGTGAAGGGCGTGGGGCCGTGAACTTCTCCCGCTTTAACCAGGCGTACATGATGCACGCCACCACCTCTCCGCTGTATGCTATCTGCGCCTCAAACGACGTGGCGGTCTCCATGATGGACGGTAACAGCGGCCTGTCGCTCACTCAGGAAGTGATCGACGAAGCAGTCGATTTCCGTCAGGCCATGGCACGGTTGTACAAAGAGTTTACCGCCGAAGGCGACTGGTTCTTCAAACCGTGGAACAAAGAAGTGGTAACCGATCCGCAGACCGGTAAAACCTATGACTTTGCCGACGCGCCAGCCACATTGCTGGCAACCGATCAGAACTGCTGGGTGATGCGTCCGGGTGAATCCTGGCACGGCTTTAAAGACCTGCCGGATAACTGGAGCATGCTGGACCCGATCAAAGTCAGCATTCTGGCACCGGGGATGGGCGACGATGGCGAACTGGAAGAGAACGGCGTACCGGCCGCACTGGTTACCGCCTGGCTTGGCCGCCACGGCATCGTGCCGACCCGAACCACCGATTTCCAGATTATGTTCCTGTTCTCCATGGGGATTACCCGCGGGAAATGGGGCACACTGATCAACACGCTGTGCTCTTTCAAACACCACTACGATGCCAATACCCCGCTGGCACAGGTGATGCCAGAACTGGTTGAGGAACATCCTGACACTTATGCCAACATGGGTATTCACGATCTGGGCGACACCATGTTCGCCTGGCTGAAAGAGAACAACCCAGGCAGCCGTCTCAATGCAGCCTACTCCGGTCTGCCGGATGCGGATATTACTCCGCGTGACGCTTACAACGCGATAGTCAGTGACAACGTTGAGATGGTGGCGATTGAAAATCTGGCGGGACGTATTGCGGCAAACTCCGTGATCCCTTACCCACCGGGAATTCCGATGCTGCTGTCCGGTGAAAACTTTGGCGATGCCAACAGCCCGCAAATTGGGTACCTGCGTTCGTTGCAGTCCTGGGACCACCACTTCCCTGGATTTGAACATGAAACCGAAGGAACGGAAATTATTGACGGTGTTTATCACGTTATGTGCGTGAAAGCATAAGGTCTCTTTTTAGATAGTCCGATGTTTAAGGTAGACATGTCATTCTTGAGTAATTCCTGAGTATTGCTGCAAAACAATAACACTGTCATACCTTTTTGCGCGGGACCACCCCGCGCTTTTTTTATACGCAAATAGCATCTTTCCACTTGCGTAAAAAAATGTGTACATAAGAAAAACCCCACCAAACATTGTAATTAATTTCAGACACGTTATTTTATTGCGGTCCTGGTTTCATCATACAATTTCAATTTAGCCGATTTGGCTCATCTGATGTTGAGCTACGGTGTTTTTTCATATTCCTGGAGTTGGGTATGAAGCTTTGCAGCAAAGAAGCTTGTGTTGTTGTATTAACGGAGAAGGATGTTTGGTTAAGGATTAACGGTAAAGAAGCCATCAGTTTAAAAGCTAATCATATGGCACTGGTGGCATGCGATAATAATATTATCGATTTTTCATCACTTAATAACGCATTGGTCGTACATATTAGCCGCGATATCATTAAAGACTATCTGCGCTTTTTAAATAAAGACCTTTCACAGATCCCACTCTGGCAACGCAGTGCCAGCCCAGTAATGACCTCAGCGTGTCTGACGCCGGATGTCTTCAGGGTGGCTGCCCAACATAGCGTAATGGACACAGTGAACGAAGCTGAAAGAGAGCGTACGCGCTCGCTACTGTTCACGGTGTTATCACGCTTTCTCGACAGCAAAAAGTTTATCTCTTTGCTCATGTATATGCTGCGCAACTGTATCAGCGACAGCGTTTATCACATTATTGAGAGCGATATACATAAAGACTGGAATTTAAGCATGGTTGCCAGTTGCTTATGCCTGAGTCCCAGTTTGTTAAAGAAAAAGCTCAAAAGTGAAAATACAAGTTACAGCCAAATAATTACCACCTGTCGCATGCGATATGCCGTCAATCAATTACTGATGGACGGCAAAAACATTTCCCAGGTCTCTCAACTATGTGGATATAACAGTACCTCATACTTTATCTCCGTATTCAAAGAGTTCTATGGGATGACGCCTCTGCATTATGTTAGTCAACATAGGGAGCCATCCGCCGCCTGATTTTTAATCAGTTAGCGATAAGCCATAATAATATCAGCATTAGCGATACCCCAGCTCCGCCATCATTAAACAGACTTTTGACGAGGTATGATAAGGCGTCATTTATCCTTATCAGGAGTTAGAAAATATGTCGACGGATGCTGATGCTCACAAAGTGGGCTTAATCCCCGTCACCCTTATGGTGTCGGGGAATATTATGGGTTCCGGTGTATTCCTGCTACCCGCAAACCTTGCGTCAACTGGCGGGATTGCAATCTACGGATGGTTGGTCACGATTATCGGTGCTCTGGCACTGTCGATGGTGTACGCCAAAATGTCGTCCTTAGACTCCAGTCCCGGTGGTTCTTATGCTTATGCCCGCCGCTGCTTCGGTCCTTTTTTGGGCTACCAGACCAACGTGCTGTACTGGCTGGCCTGCTGGATTGGTAACATCGCCATGGTGGTCATTGGTGTCGGTTACCTGAGCTACTTCTTCCCCATCTTAAAAGATCCGCTGGTCCTGACGCTGACCTGTGTCGTAGTACTGTGGATCTTCGTATTACTGAACATTGTCGGACCGAAAATGATCACCCGCGTGCAGGCCGTCGCAACGGTACTGGCACTGGTACCAATTGTCGGGATTGCCGTCTTCGGCTGGTTCTGGTTCCGCGGTGAAACCTATATGGCGGCCTGGAACGTCAGCGGCATGAACACCTTCGGCGCGATTCAAAGCACTCTGAATGTTACCTTATGGTCCTTTATCGGGGTAGAAAGCGCCTCCGTCGCGGCTGGCGTGGTTAAAAACCCCAAACGTAACGTACCTATCGCCACCATGGGCGGCGTGCTGATTGCCGCTGTTTGCTACGTGCTCTCCACCACCGCGATCATGGGTATGATCCCTAACGCGGCGCTACGTGTTTCAGCCTCTCCGTTCGGTGATGCCGCACGCATGGCGCTGGGTGACACCGCAGGGGCAATTGTCTCCTTCTGTGCTGCGGCTGGGTGTCTTGGTTCTCTGGGCGGCTGGACGCTGCTTGCCGGGCAAACCGCCAAAGCCGCAGCCGATGACGGCCTGTTCCCACCGATTTTTGCCCGCGTGAACAAAGCCGGTACACCAGTGGCCGGGTTAATTATCGTCGGCATTCTGATGACCATCTTCCAGTTCAGCAGCATGTCGCCGAACGCAGCGAAAGAGTTTGGTCTGGTCTCTTCGGTCTCAGTTATCTTCACCCTGGTGCCGTATCTGTATACCTGTGCCGCACTGCTGCTGCTCGGCCATGGTCACTTTGGTAAAGCACGCCCGATGTACTTACTGGTGACCTTTATCGCCTTTGTCTACTGCATCTGGGCGGTTGTCGGTTCCGGAGCCAAAGAAGTGATGTGGTCGTTCGTCACGTTGATGATCGTCACCGCGCTGTACGCACTGAACTACAACCGGATCCATAAAAACCCGTATCCACTGGATGCCCCGGTAAACAATAACTAACACCAACAATCGTCGTGGCCCGATGGCGTAAGTTCATCGGGCCAACGTTCTCCCACCGCTCTTCGAAAAATCAACATTAAGAACTTAAGGTTGGCTTAATTTTACTTTGAGAGGATTTGCGCCACATAGTCGATGGAACCCCCCTTAATGTTAAAGCTCTTGTTTAAAAGGCCCACTCTCGGGCTAATCAGCTGGCTTCTGCTGATCTCATTTTATCTTGCGACCTTCCTGAACATTGCGTTCTATAAACAAGTGCTGCAAGACCTGCCTCTGGACTCTGTGCGTAACGTGCTGGTGTTTTTATCAATGCCGGTGGTCGCGTTCAGCGTCATGAACATTGTGCTGACACTGGCCTCATTCCTGTGGCTTAATCGCCTGGTGGCGTGCATTTTCATTCTGGTTGGCGCATCGGCCCAATATTTCATCATGACCTACGGCATCATCATCGACCGCTCAATGATCGCCAATATGATGGACACCACCCCCGCCGAAACCTTTGCTTTGCTGACGCCACAACTGCTCATCACGCTCGGGGTGAGCGGCATTCTGGCCGCACTTATTGCCTGCTGGGTAAAAATCAAACCGATCACGTCTGTCATGCGCAGCATACTGTTCCGTGGCGCGAACATTCTGATCTCCGCACTGCTGATCGTGCTGGTCGCTGCGTTCTTCTATAAAGATTACGCTTCACTGTTTCGCAACAACAAAGAACTGGTGAAATCCCTCAGTCCATCCAACAGCATTGTGGCGACGTCATCCTGGTATTCACACCAGAGGCTGGCCCACCTGCCGCTGGTACGCATTGGCGAAGATGCACACCGCAATCCGTTGATGGTGAAAGAAAAGCGTAAGAACCTGACGATTGTGGTTCTCGGCGAGACTTCACGTGGCGATAACTTCTCGCTGTCAGGCTATTCGCGCCAGACCAACCCGCTGCTGGAAAAAGATAATGTGGTCTATTTCCCCCGCACAACGTCCTGCGGAACGGCAACGGCAGTATCAGTACCCTGCATGTTCTCGGATATGCCACGCGCGCACTACGACGAAGAACTGGCGCAGCATCAGGAAGGCGTGCTCGACATTATTCAACGGGCGGGAGTTAACGTTCTGTGGAACGATAACGACGGCGGCTGCAAAGGGGCTTGCGACCGGGTTCCACACCAGAATATGACTAAGCTGAACCTGCCGGGGCAGTGTATTGACGGTGAATGCTACGATGAAGTCCTGTTCCACGGGCTGGAAGAGTACATTAATAACCTGAAAGGCGACGGCGTGATTGTGTTGCATACCATCGGCAGCCACGGTCCGACCTATTACAACCGCTATCCTGCGCAGTTTAAGAAATTTACGCCAACCTGCGATACCAACGAAATCCAGACCTGTTCACAGCAACAGTTGGTCAATACTTACGACAACACTATTCTTTACGTTGACTATATTGTTGATAAAGCAATCAATATACTGAAAGAGCACCAGGATAATTTCACCACCAGCCTGGTCTATCTTTCCGATCACGGCGAATCCTTAGGGGAAAATGGCGTCTATTTGCACGGCCTGCCGTATTCGATTGCACCTGATACGCAAAAACATGTGCCGATGCTGCTGTGGCTCTCCGAGGATTATCAGCAACGCTATCAGGTCTCTCAGACATGTTTGCAAAAACGGGCAAGCTCAGAAGATTTCTCACAGGATAATCTCTTCTCGACCCTGCTGGGATTAACGGGCGTACAAACACAGAAATATCAGGCGGCGGATGATATTCTGCAACCCTGCCGGGGAGGCTAAACGAATGAAAATCCTGATTGTTGAAGATGATACGTTGTTATTACAGGGACTGATACTCGCCGCGCAAACAGAAGGCTATGCCTGCGACGGCGTATCAACGGCCCGCGCAGCGGAGCAGTGTCTGGAGAGCGGACATTACAGTCTGGTGGTCCTCGACCTGGGCTTACCGGATGAAGACGGCCTGCACTTTCTGAACAGAATCAGACAAAAAAAATACACCGTGCCGGTACTTATCCTCACCGCCCGCGATACGGTGAAGGACCGGGTCAGTGGGCTGGACGTGGGGGCAGATGACTACCTGGTCAAACCGTTCGCACTGGAAGAACTGCACGCCCGCATCCGGGCACTGCTGCGTCGTCACAACAATCAGGGTGAAAGTGAACTCATTGTCAGCAATCTGACGCTGAATATCGGTCGGCGCCAGGTGTGGATGGACGGGCAAGAGGTTATCTTAACGCCGAAAGAATACGCACTCCTGTCGCGCCTGATGCTCAAAGCGGGCAGCCCGGTACACCGGGAAATTTTGTATAACGACATCTACAGCTGGGATAACGAACCGTCGACCAATACGCTGGAAGTGCACATTCACAACCTGCGCGACAAAGTCGGAAAATCTCGCATCCGCACGGTCAGGGGATTTGGCTATATGCTGGTTGCCACTGAGGAAAGCTAAGTGAAGCTGCTGCAATATCTAAAACAACCGCTCCCGCTTCGTCATCGCCTGATGCTGACGATTGGTCTTATTCTGCTGGTCTTTCAGCTGATTAGCACCTTCTGGTTGTGGCATGAAAGTACCGAGCAAATACAGTTATTCGAACAGGCATTGCGCGAAAATCGCAACAACGATCGCCACATCATGCATGAGATCCGCGAGGCCATCGCCAGTCTGATCGTCCCCGGCATCTTTATGGTCAGCCTGGCACTGCTGATTTGCTACCAGGCAGTGCGACGTATTACTCGCCCGCTGGCAGATCTGCAAAAAGAGCTGGAGGCGCGGGCAGCCGATAACCTGACCCCGATTGAAATTCACAGCTCAACCATTGAGATCCAGGCGGTTGTCTCCGCGCTCAACGACCTGGTAACGCGGCTAACCAGCACGATTGAAAACGAACGCTTATTTACCGCCGATGTCGCTCACGAACTGCGCACACCGCTGTCAGGCGTGCGCCTGCATCTGGAATTATTATCCAAAACCCATAAGGTCGACGTTTCGCCGCTAATTGCCCGGCTAGATCAAATGATGGACAGCGTATCGCAACTGCTGCAACTCGCCCGCGTCGGACAGTCGTTTTCGGCCGGGAGCTACCAGCATGTCAAGCTGCTGGAGGATGTTATTCTGCCCTCCTACGATGAACTCAGCACCATGCTGGACCAACGTAAACAGACGCTGCTCCTGCCACAAAGCGCGGCGGACGTTGTTGTGCCTGGTGATGCTACGCTGTTGCGGATGCTACTACGAAATCTGGTGGAAAACGCGCATCGTTACAGCCCGGAAGGCACCCATATTACAATTAGCCTTAACACAGAGCATGATGCCGTCCTTGCCGTCGAAGATGAAGGGCCGGGCATTGATGAAAGTAAATGTGGGGAGTTGAGTAAAGCGTTTGTGCGTATGGACAGCCGCTTTGGCGGAATTGGACTGGGGCTGAGCATTGTCAGTCGCATCACCCAGTTACATCAAGGGCATTTCTATTTGCAAAATCGCCAGGGAGCCAACGGCACTCGCGCATGGGTGAAATTGGCGAAAATTCAGTAAGAGCTCACCCATACATACAAAAAGCTGCTGACGATCAGCAAACTGCACACGGTGGTCAAACTTTCATAAATACGGGTTTTCATGACACTCTCCTCCGAAACTATGGAGGAGAGTTTGCCTGAAGGATATTAAGCCAACCTTAAGGCCACGCGCCGGATGGCGGCTGACGCCTTATCCGGCCTACAAAGTACAATGCTACCCGTAGGCCTAAAAGCTGCGTGCCATCAGGCAATGACACGATTACTCATCAATACGCGGATGCTGCTGCACCAGACGCGTGCGCTTAACCTGTAGCTCAGCAATTTCCTGATCGATATCTTCGATTTTCTGTTCAATGTTATCGTAGTGTTCGCCGAGGATCTCTTTCGCTTCCTGAATATCTGAAGCGGCAGGCGTGGCCCCTTTCAGCGGCTGATTGGCGGTCTCTTTCATGGTCACGCCGGTAATTAAACCAATCACCGCAATCACCATCAGATAATAAGCAGGCATCATCAGATTCTGCGAGCTTTCCACCAGCCATGCGGCCAATGTCGGAGTCAGACCAGCAATCAATACCGAGATATTAAACGCGGCGGCCAGTGCACTGTAGCGAATATGCGTCGGGAACATCGCCGGTAACGTGGACGCCATCACCCCGGTAAAGCAGTTGAGGATCACCGCCAACATCAGCAACCCGGCGAAAATCAGACCGATAACATTACTGTTAATCAGGATAAATGCCGGAATCGCCAGCACAAACAGCGCAATACTGCCCATGATCACAAACGGACGACGCCCGAAGCGGTCGCTGAGCAACCCCATAATCGGCTGCACAAACAGCATACCAATCATGATGGCGATAATAATCAACACACCGTGGTCTTCGGAGTAATGCAGGTTATGCGACAGGTAGCTCGGCATATAGGTGAGCAGCATGTAGTAGGTGACGTTGGTAGCAATCACCAGACCAACACATGCCAACAAGCTGCGCCAGTGCTTAGTCGCAATCTCTTTAAACGAAACCTTCGGACCTTCCTGTAGACCCTGACGATCGCCCTGCTCCAGTTTATCCACGTGCTGCTGGAACGCCGGCGTCTCTTCCAGCGCATGACGCAGGTACAGACCAATCAGCCCTAACGGTAGCGCCAGGAAGAACGGAATACGCCAGCCCCAGTCAAGGAAATTTTCCTCGCCGACGACGGTTGAAATCAGAACCACCACGCCCGCACCCAGCACAAACCCGGCAATCGAGCCGAAGTCCAGCCAACTGCCCATAAATCCACGCTTACGGTCCGGCGAATATTCCGCGACAAAAATCGACGCCCCGGTGTACTCTCCGCCGACCGAGAATCCCTGTGCCATCTTACACAGCAGCAGCAGAATCGGCGCCCAGATACCAATCGAGGCATACGAGGGAATAAGACCGATACAGAAGGTACTTATCGACATAATCACAATGGTGATAGCCAGTATCTTCTGACGACCGTATTTATCGCCGAGCATACCGAAGAACAATCCGCCAAGCGGTCGAATCAGAAAGGGAACAGAGAAGGTGGCGAGTGCAGCAACCATCTGCACGCTGGGGTCAGCCCCCGGGAAGAACACTTTACCTAATGCGTAAGCAACAAATCCATAAACACCAAAATCGAACCATTCCATCGCATTACCTAACGACGCTGCGGTAATGGCTTTTCGCAATTTACCGTCATCAATGATGGTAACGTCGCGCAGCGTTATCGGTTTTATTTTTTTCCTTTTTAGCATACTCGTCCTCATAGACTTAGCCCTGTCACGCTCCAGTTCGAATCCCCCAACGCCCATGCGTCAAGGTCATCACCGAGCGGGGAACGCACAGGCGCATTCCCTGTAACAAGCGTAGCAGGTTTACTTACACTGACGAGAAACGCACAGTACAACCGAACCTGTTGACGCCTGATTGGGCGGTTAATGACCTCTTTACCCTAACAGCGTTTAAATTTGTGATCAACTTCACATATAGTTTTTCATTTCGTCAACATGCGTAAATTAGGTCATTCTTAGTCATCTTTTTTACATGTAACGCTTGCGATTTACTGACAATTAAATACAAGAATAAATCTCTTTATTGCACCAACAATCACAGCGGTCATTATTATTCTGCTAGCAAAAAAACACCTAATCCCTTCACAAAAAGATCACAGCTTTTTTAATAATCAGAGCGACCGGGAACTTTTGCTCGGAATATGTGATGAAGATAACTAAAACGCCGTTTTATTTTGATTGAATCAATGTTCCCATGAATGCAAACTAATTCCAGACGCAATATCCCTGGGAGCAGCAACACGCTCAACGTATGCCGCGTTAGATTTTATAAAACAAAGAGATAGCGAGTTTCTTTGTTAAGAAAAACCAGTAACCATTTGAATTTATTAATTTTTACTTTCTTGCGCTAGTATTAGCGGCGACAAGACATGAGGACGTTTATGAAAATTAAAGCCACGATTGAACGCATCCCCGGTGGAATGATGTTGATTCCTCTGTTATTAGGCGCAGTGTTAAATACGTTAGCTCCGGATACCGGTGCGTATTTCGGTTCGTTTACCAAAGGAATGATCAGCGGAACGGTACCGATTCTGGCAGTGTGGTTTTTTTGTATCGGCGCATCTATTGATTTACGGGCAACCGGCACGGTATTACGCAAGTCCGGTACGCTGGTAATAACCAAAATAGCCGTGGCGTGGGTAGTGGCAATGATTGCGGCTTCATTCATTCCTGATACCGGTATTCAAACCGGGTTCTTTGCAGGCCTCTCAGTTTTGGCAATTGTCTCCGCAATGGACATGACCAACGGTGGTTTGTACGCCAGCCTGATGAACCAGTACGGCACCAAAGAAGAGTCTGGCGCATTTGTGTTGATGTCTCTGGAATCCGGCCCGTTAATGACCATGGTGATCCTCGGCTCCGCGGGTCTGGCCTCCTTCGAGCCACACCATTTCATCGGCGCGGTATTACCGTTCCTGATTGGCTTTACATTAGGCAACCTGGATCATGACCTGCGTTCTTTCTTCAGCAAAGCCACTCCGGTGCTGATCCCGTTCTTCGGCTTCGCGTTGGGTAACACCATTAACCTGAGCGTAATCGTTGATACCGGTCTGCTGGGTATCCTGCTGGGTGTCGCGGTTATCGTCATCACCGGTATCCCGCTGATTATTGCAGACCGTGTTATTGGTGGCGGGAACGGTACGGCAGGCGTAGCAGCCTCTTCAGCAGCAGGCGCTGCGGTAGCAAACCCGGTGATTATCGCCCAGATTAACCCGGCGTTCGAACCGGTTGCCGCATCCGCTACGGCGCTGGTTGCCGCCAGCGTAATTGTCACCGCCATTCTGGTGCCGATTATCACCGCGCTGTACGCCAAACGTTTTAATAAAAACCTGGTCGCCAACGAAACGGTGTCCACCCCGGCAGACTCTCTGCACCACTAACTCTGTCTTAGCCACACTGACCGTCCCTGCTCAATTGATGAGTGGGGACGGTGCAAAAATCTCCTCAACCATCGCATCAGCCAGTCGTTTCGCCGAACACAATCGCGGCATTCCTAACGCCACATTTTGCCAACGCTGCGTCACCGACCAGCTCACCGGATGACGCTGCGCATCGCACCAGCCGCCTAACCAGCTCAGCATATCGTTATACTCGCCCGATCCGCCGACAACTGGCGTGCTGAGCCAATGATGATAGTAATGACGCGTAGCAGGCGCCGCATTCACGCTGTCCGCCAACGCCTGAGCGGCCATGGTTCGCAGGTTGTCTTTTAGCATTAACACCACATCGGAATTCGCTAACCGGCAGGCGTCACCGAAGGCTCCCCAGCGCAACTCCTCCAGCGCAACAAAACAGCGTCCAGGTAACGACCAACCGTCATATGCGCCAGCCCGCCAGCGGGTAAAAATTTGTTCGCTGTGTTCGCCCGCCTGAACCGTCAGACCACGCTGGGTCAGCGCCTTCTCTTTATACGCAGCGCGTTGGGTAAACCAGTCAGTCAGTGAATTTATTTGTTGTAAAAGACCGGGGGTTGAAAGCCCACGCGGGTGTTCGGTTTGTTGTAAAAACTTCAGCCCTTCGGCAATACGCACCAGCGCCAGATGGCCTGGGTCGATCATGCCCGCCAACTTTTCTACCAGCTTAAGACGCATCACCAGATGCTCGCTGGACACTCCCGCCATCACCCACGCCCGCAGTTGTGTCTGGGATAACACCTCCTGCGTCAGACGCGCGCGCAGCCGCTGCTGCTGTTGCAGAAAACCGCCGGAACGTTTGGTTTCATCTCCCTGAACCAGATCGACCATAAACTTCGGGTAGACACACTCCAGCGTCCTCCCGGGGCCTTCCAGTAAAACGTTAGTCATGTGTGCTCGGTTGCAAAAAGGGTATTGATATCGTCACGCAGCAAACGGGAATCTTCATAAAGCCATGCCGCAATCGTAATGCGCTGCTGCAATTGCTCATTCATTGCATTCACCGCGGATTCATTTTGTTGGCGTAGCGTCAGACTCTCACTCAGGCTCGCCTGCAATTGCGCCAGACACAGTGAAAAATCTGCAAAAAACGTGGCCATGCCTGCCGTAACGGAAATATCGACCTGAGCAACTAAAGCTTTACGAATTTGTTGGCAAAACTGGGAGACATACTGCACAAGGTTCTTATGCAAAGCGCCCATATCAATGAGATAACGCGTTTTTGTTTCGACGTAATCATTCCATCCCCAGTTGGGTTGATTTAGCCAACGAGAGAAAGTGTCACGCACCGCACCACCAGTAGACGGTGGATTTTCCACCGGGATATCCTGTTCAATGGCTTCGTTAAACAATTGGCGGGTATTGAAATTAAACATCGCTGTATGGAACGCTGGAAAACGGATCCGCGCACGAAAACCGGCGTGGTTTAGCTCCTCTTTCACCCTTTGCTCAATTGGCCGCATCGCGTCATTTAGCGCCCGGGAGAGCGTCGACTCAAGCTGTTCAAAACGCAGGGCTAAGTCACGGCTGATGCTTTCCTGCGCTGCCAGCAATACCCCCTCGCAGGACGAGCGAATTTTATCTAACACAATTTTCGCCTGGCCTTCATCGTGCAGCACCAGCATTTCTCCGGCCATTTCTGCCGAGGAGACGCCAGCTCCCAGGCTATGTTGTGACATCATCAGGACGTTTTCTTTGATAAAGAACGTGTTGATACCGCAAAGAATCTCGGTTTGTTGCTCTCTGAGATAGGCTGCAGCAGCCTCCAGCGCCAGTTCTACTTCATGGCTGACTTCATCGCTCACCCGCCCCTGGCTCACTTCTAACTGCTGCATATCCTCTTCAATATGCGTGATGTTCAGCCGCAGTTTGTCATAGGCGACCGTTAACCCGTGGGCACGAAACTCCAGATATTCGTGCACGCTTTGCGCATAGTTCAATAACTTATGTGACGCTGAGCGTAGCGCATACAGCGATGCATTGGCGTAAGCGGCGTGAATCACTTTCTGGATAGGCTGTTCAAACAGCGAGTCTTCCCACAACAGGTCGGCGGCATGACGGATATGCTCCGTATCTTCAAGATCGGTGGTACGCCAGCGTCTGCCAAGCGCCGCTTCGGCAAAATCCTGCACCCAACGTTGCACCTGATGATCCGGCAGTCGCCCACGGGCCGTCAGCTCATGACGCGCCCTGTTTGCCAGATAGCCCCACATTGAGGAAACCGGATAGATTCTCTCAGGGGCAATGCCACCTTGCATCAACGTGCCAGAAATCAACGCCCGCACCTGCTCTTCATCGTCACTGTTGCGGTCTTTCTGATCAAACTTGTTCACCAGCGCATACAGCGGTACTGACTTGCCAACCGCCATAATCGCCTGACGCACTTCCTCATCAGAAATCGATTTCAATTGGGTGTAATCCAACACCGCCAGTACCGCAGAGGCCCGTACCAGCTGTTCATTAAGCATTTTTTGTAAGTGCGGTTGTCCCGCCTCGTTCGGCCCCGGCGTATCCAGCAACGTTAATTGCCCTGGGTAGCTTGCTTGTCCGGCCAAATGGACAAACTCAACCTCAATAACCGGAATATGCTCAATCGCGGCATAGGCAGCAAAAGGAAAATCAACATCCAATGCTTTTGACAGGCGCACCAGGTCGTTCAGGCTTTTAAGGCAATGGAAAATAGGCTGTGCGCCAAGATAATACCGTTCAAATGCCACGCCGTTTTCAATATGCTGCAGCAGGACATTCATATCCTTGTCAATTTCCAGGGTCTGCGTAAGACGCAGGCGATCGCACTCGCGCACACGCTGCTGTAAAACCTTCATTAAGGCATCAATCGGCGCGACATGTGAAAAATGCAGGACCGGCTCTTTCTGCCCCGGCGTATGACGAATTAGCGTTGGTAACGCCGTCATGGGGCGATTACGATTAGGTAAAACTTCTGTCCCTACAATCGCGTTAATCGTCGTCGATTTTCCCGCTTTCATCGTGCCAACAATCGCCAGCACCATTTCCAGACGCGTAATCTTGCGCAACTCATTATTGAGCGTTGCTTGCTGGACATCCATGCCACGCGCGCTGAAATGCAGGGGCTGAACAACCTGACTGCTATGCTCTCCTTGTTTTAGCGCGACATCATCCAACGACGTCATGGGCAATTTTTGCAATTGCCTGAGATGTTCAAGCGAGAGCATCAGCAAGCGTTCCGCTTCCTGACTTAATTCATATATTGTCTGTGTGTGCATGGAAAATCTTTCCTTAACGCAAATAGCATTGCTTTTATTTAGCCCAATCGTTTTATTTATAGATTTTTTGGCTTTTATAATTACGTGTGGAAATAATTAAAATCAAAACAACCAATTGATATTATTAAAATAAGTTTGGCGTACAACCGCTGGCCTGAAACCTCTCACTTATGTAATAAGTAAGAAAGATAAACAGCGTAGTTCAGTTTTAAAAAATGCCAGCTTAATCCCCCTACTAAAATTAAGGGGGATTGAGATATTCAATCACAATGACTTAGACATCCCCAGGCGATGTTACCTATGAATATCAGATATTTCGCCTCACCTTATCTTAAATAACCTGACGTAGCAATTTCCCTTAAAAAATATTACCCCATACTTTCATTGAGGTAAAAGCAAAGGGTCTTTACAGCAGATCATTTGCATAATCACGCAGTAGTCCCGACAAAAGCAGGGATTTTATGTATAATTGCGGCCTTTTTCGGCAATCTGCCATTTTTTGGGCGCATTTGCCCCTGCTGACTTTTGAGGAAATCCACATGTCATTACCACACTGCCCACAATGCAACTCCGAATACACTTACGAAGATAACGGCATGTTCATCTGCCCGGAATGCGCGCACGAATGGAACGATGCTGAACCGGCACAGGACAGCGACGAACTGATCGTTAAAGATGCCAACGGCAACCTGCTGGCCGACGGCGACAGCGTTACCGTCGTGAAAGACCTGAAGGTAAAAGGTAGCTCTTCCATGCTGAAGATCGGTACCAAAGTGAAAAACATTCGCCTGGTTGAAGGTGACCACAACATCGATTGCAAAATCGATGGCTTTGGCCCAATGAAGCTGAAATCTGAGTTTGTGAAAAAGAACTGATGCAAATTGCCTGATGGCACTACGCTCATCAGGTCTACACCAGCTCATCTGCCAGGCGGGAAGCTCATACTTCCCGCCTGGTTTATTTATGCAGACGATAACTACACTTAACTGGTTTCTTTTACCTGAGGTAAAGATTATGCCGTTAAGTCCCTATATCTCCTTTGCAGGCAACTGCGCTGACGCTATCGCCTACTATCAAAAAACGTTAGGCGCTGAACTGCTCTACAAAATCAACTTCGGTGAAATGCCCAAATCGGCGCAGGATAGTGAAGATGGTTGCCCTTCAGGCATGAAATTCCCCGACACCGCCATCGCCCACGCCAACCTGCGCGTTGCGGGCAGCGACATCATGATGAGCGATAGCGCCCCGGACGGAAATGCTCACTACTCTGGCTTTACGCTGGTGCTCGACACGCAAAACGTCGATGAAGGCAAACGCTGGTTCGATAACCTGGCAGCAAACGGAAAAATCGAAATGGACTGGCAGGAAACCTTCTGGGCCCACGGTTTCGGTAAAGTGAGCGACCAGTATGGCGTGCCGTGGATGATCAACGTCGTCAAACAACAGCAACCCCCTACAGAGTAATCCAACGGGAGGCCAGCCCTCCCGTACTGTCATCAAATAGCGCTCAACTCTTCATCATCGAGTAACTATCCCTTAACGAAAACGTCACATTGATCCGCCACGATGGGGCCACTTTTTTAGGGAGGCCGCAGCATGCAAACGATTATTCGCGTCGAAAAACTCTCCAAGTCCTTCAATCAACATCAGGCGCTCAATGCGGTTGATCTGAATATCTGTTCCGGTGAGATGGTGGCTCTGCTTGGGCCGTCCGGCTCCGGCAAATCCACCCTTTTACGTCATTTAAGCGGTTTGATCGTCGGTGATAAATCACCCGGTAGCCGCGTCGAGCTGCTGGGCCGCACCGTTCAACATGAAGGCCGCCTGGCGCGCGATATCCGCAAAAGCCGCGCCCACACCGGCTACATCTTCCAGCAGTTCAATCTGGTGAACCGCCTGACAGTGCTGGAGAACGTCCTGATTGGCGCGCTCGGCAGCACACCGTTCTGGCGCACCTGTTTTAGCTGGTTTACCGCTGAGCAGAAACAGCGTGCATTACAAGCGTTAACCCGCGTTGGCATGGCGCACTTTGCATACCAGCGTGTTTCCACGCTTTCGGGCGGACAACAGCAGCGCGTCGCAATCGCCCGCGCGCTGATGCAGCAGGCCAAAGTGATCCTTGCCGATGAGCCGATTGCCTCACTGGACCCGGAATCCGCACGCATCGTGATGGACACCCTACGCGACATCAACCAGACCGACGGCATCACCGTGGTCGTCACGCTGCATCAGGTGGATTACGCCCTGCGCTACTGCGAACGCATCGTCGCGCTGCGCCAGGGCAACGTCTTCTTTGATGGCAGCAGCCAGCATTTTGATAACGATCGTTTTGACCATCTTTACCGCAGCATGAACCGCGTCGAACAGAACGCGCAGGCTGCATAGTTCTAAAAAACCAGGCGTTATTGGCGCAGCCAGGCTGGAGACGGCCAGCGCGGAAAAACCGGAGCGTACACGCAGTACGTGAGGATTTTGAGCACTGCCCGGATTCAGGCTGGCAAGTGAAATAGCCTGGAACAATGACTAATTAAGGAAACGACATGAGCTATAAGACAGTTGCCGCGCTGGCTTTCACCAGCATGTTTAGCGTCAGTACCTTGTTAAGCCCGGCGCATGCCGAAGAGCAAGAAAAAGCGCTGAACTTTGGCATTATTTCGACCGAGTCACAGCAAAACCTGAAGCCGCAGTGGGAACCGTTCCTGAAGGACATGGAAAAATCACTGGGCGTGAAAGTGAACGCCTTCTTCGCCCCGGACTACGCCGGGATCATCCAGGGCATGCGCTTTAACAAAGTGGATATCGCCTGGTACGGCAACCTCTCGGCAATGGAAGCGGTGGATCGCGCTAACGGGCAAGTATTTGCCCAGACCGTTGCCGCCGACGGATCCCCAGGTTACTGGAGCGTGTTGATCGTTAACAAAGACAGTCCGATCAATAACCTGAACGATCTGATCGCCAAACGTAAGGATCTGACCTTCGGCAACGGCGATCCCAACTCAACGTCAGGCTTCCTTGTTCCCGGCTACTACGTCTTTGCCAAAAACAACATCTCCGCGAGCGATTTCAAACGCACCGTTAACGCCGGACACGAAACCAACGCCCTGGCAGTCGCCAACAAGCAAGTCGATGTCGCCACCAACAACACCGAAAACCTCGACAAGCTGAAAACTTCCGCGCCGGAAAAGCTGAAAGAGCTGAAGGTGATCTGGAAGTCACCGCTGATCCCGGGCGATCCGATCGTCTGGCGTAAAAACCTCTCCGAAACCACCAAGGACAAGGTGTACGACTTCTTTATGAATTACGGCAAAACGCCGGAACAGAAAACCGTACTGGAACGCCTTGGATGGGCACCGTTCCGCGCCTCCAGCGATCTGCAACTGGTGCCGATTCGCCAGCTGGCACTGTTTAAAGAGATGCAGGGTGTGAAGGACAACAAAGGGCTGAACGAGGAAGAGAAAACCAGCAAAACCTCGGCGTTGAAAGCGCAGCTCGATGACCTTGACCGTCTGACCGCCGCACTGGGCGCTATGACCAGCGTCACCAAAGCGGTGCAGTAACCCTGGTGCCCGGTGGCGCTTCGCTTACCGGGTCTACGATGTTTTGTAGGCCGGATAAGGCCCCTGCGCCGCCATCCGGCAATAACCTATGCACGGAGCTAAACATGCAAACCATCACCGTCGCCCCGCCCAAACGTAGCTGGTTCTCGCTGCTGAGCTGGGCCATTCTGCTCGCCGTACTGGTGGTCTCGTGGAAAGGTGCCGAAATGGCTCCGCTCACGCTGATCGAAGATTCCGGCAATATGGCAACCTTCGCCGCCGACTTCTTCCCACCGGACTTCAGCCAGTGGCAGGACTATCTCGGTGAAATGGCCGTCACCCTGCAAATTGCCGTCTGGGGGACTGCCCTCGCCGTGGTGCTATCGATTCCCTTCGGCCTGATGTGCGCCGATAACCTGGTGCCGTGGTGGATTTACCAGCCGATGCGCCGCCTGATGGACGCCTGCCGCGCCATCAATGAAATGGTCTTCGCGATGCTGTTCGTGGTCGCCGTCGGGTTAGGGCCATTCGCCGGGGTGATGGCGCTGTTTATCCACACTACCGGGGTACTCTCCAAGCTGCTTTCCGAAGCGGTAGAAGCCATTGAGCCGGGTCCGGTAGAAGGTATTCGCGCCACCGGAGCCAACAAAATTGAAGAGATTCTGTACGGCGTTCTGCCACAGGTCATGCCGCTGCTTATCTCCTACTCGCTGTATCGCTTTGAATCCAATGTTCGCTCAGCCACGGTAGTCGGCATGGTGGGCGCAGGTGGTATTGGCGTGACCTTATGGGAAGCGATTCGCGGCTTCCAGTTCCAGCAAACCTGCGCCCTGATGGTGTTAATCATCGTCACCGTCAGCCTGCTGGATTTCCTTTCCCAGCGTTTGCGTAAGCACTTTATCTGATTAGCGAGGCATTGATTGCTATGCACTTGTCTACACATCCGACCAGTTATCCAACGCGTTATCAGGAAATTGCCGCGAGACTTGAGCAGGAGCTACGTCAACATTATCGCTGCGGTGACTATCTGCCCGCCGAGCATCAGCTTGCCGCGCGCTTCGAGGTAAACCGCCACACCCTGCGCCGCGCCATTGACCAGTTGGTTGAACGCGGTTGGGTTCAGCGTCGCCAGGGAGTCGGCGTACTGGTGCTGATGCGCCCGTTCGATTACCCGCTTAATGCCCAGGCACGCTTTAGTCAGAACCTGCTGGACCAGGGCAGCCACCCCACCAGCGAAAACTGCTGGCGGTGCTGCGTCCGGCCTCCAGCCACATTGCCGATGCGCTCAGCATAAACGAGGGCGATAACGTGATTCACCTGCGCACCCTGCGTCGGGTTAACGGGATCGCACTGTGCCAGATCGACCACTATTTTTCCGACCTCACGCTGTGGCCGCTGCTGCAAGGCTTTAACAGCGGCTCACTGCACGACTATCTGCGCCAACAATCAGGTCTGACGCTGCTGCGCACGCAAACGCGCATCAGCGCCCGCCGCGCGCAGGCCAAAGAGAGCAAGGTGCTGGAAATCCCCAATATGGCGCCGCTGCTGTGCGTGCGCACCCTGAACCACCGTGAAGGCGAAGAACACGCGGCGGAATACTCCGTCAGCCTGACCCGCGCCGACATGATCGAATTCACTATGGAGCACTGAATGCATTTCGATACCGCCACCCGCCAGCGCTGGATGCGCGCGCTGGCTTACAGCAATGCCGATGCCCTGAACGCCCGCATCAACGCGCTCAAACTGACGCCGGACTATGAACTTATCCGCGCACCGGAAAGCGGACTGATGCAGATCCAGGCCCGTATGGGCGGTACCGGTAACCGCTTCTTTGCCGGTGACACCACGCTTACCCGCGCAGTGGTACGCCTGAAGAGCGGCACGCTGGGTTACAGCTACCTGCTGGGACGCAATAAGCAACATGCCGAGCAGTGCGCGGTAATTGACGCGCTACTGCAGGAACAAACGCATTTCCAGAACCTAATGGAAACCTTAATTGCCCCGCTGGAAGCGGAACGCGATGCGTTGATTAACGCACGCTGTGCCGAAGTCAACGCCAGCCGGGTCGACTTCTTCACGCTGGTACGCGGAGATAACGCATGACCTTACAGACCGCATTTAATTTACCCGTTCAGGATGCTCAGCAGAGCTTTCGTCGCCTGCTGAAAGCCATGAGCGAACCGGGCGTAATCGTCGCCCTGCATCAGCTGAAACACGGCTGGCAGCCGCTGGGTCTGGCGACCACCAGCGTGCTGCTGACCCTGGTCGATGGCGACACGCCGGTCTGGCTGGCACCGTCGATGGATAACGATATCGCCCGGCAGAACCTGCGTTTTCACACCAACGCGCCGCTGGTGGATCAACCACAGTTGGCGGCCTTTGCCGTCGCCGACGAACGTATCAGCAGCGAACAGCTTAACGCCCTCTCCGCCGGTTCCGCCGTCGCGCCAGAAACCAGCGCCACGCTGATTGTGCAGGTCTCTGGCTTAAGCGGCGGACGCATGCTGCGTCTGACCGGCGCGGGCATCGCCGAAGAGCGCATGATCGCGCCACAGCTGCCGGAATGCCTGATTCACGAACTCACCGAACGCCCGCATCCGTTCCCACTGGGGGTCGATCTGATCCTCACCTGTGGCGAACGCCTGCTGGCTATTCCGCGAACCACCCATGTGGAGGTGTGCTGATGTACGTCGCCGTCAAAGGGGGCGAAAAGGCGATAGCCAACGCCCACGCCCTGCAGGAAAACCGACGCCGGGGCGATGAGACCATTACTGAACTGAGCGTGGCGCAAATCGAACAGCAGATGAACCTGGCTGTTGATCGGGTGATGACCGAAGGTGGCATCGCTGACCGCGAACTGGCTGCACTGGCGCTCAAACAGGCCAGCGGCGATAACGTCGAGGCCATCTTTTTGCTCCGCGCCTACCGCACTACGCTGGCAAAGGTAGCTGTCAGCGAACCGGTTAACAGCGCAGAAATGCGTCTTGAGCGCAGAATCTCCGCGGTCTACAAGGATATTCCCGGCGGGCAGCTGTTGGGTCCAACCTATGACTATACCCATCGCCTGCTGGATTTTACCTTACTGGCCAATGGCGAAACCCCGCCTCTGCGCAGCGCAGACGGCGCGCAGGATGCCTCCCCGCACGTCTTTTCCCTGCTGGCGAACCAGGGCCTGGCTAAACGTGAAGAGGATGATGGCGCAACACCCGACGACATCACCCGCACGCCGCCGGTTTACCCCTGCTCACGCGCTTCACGTCTGCAACAGCTGATGCGTGGTGACGAGGGATATTTGCTGGCGCTGGCCTACTCCACCCAGCGCGGCTACGGGCGCAACCACCCGTTTGCCGCCGAAATCCGTAGCGGCTATGTGGCACTGGAAACCGTACCGGAAGAGCTGGGATTTGCGGTGAACGTCGGCGAACTGCTGATGACGGAATGTGAAATGGTCAACGGTTTTGTCGCGCCAGAAAATGAATCCCCCCATTTTACCCGCGGCTACGGGCTGGTGTTCGGTATGAGCGAACGTAAAGCGATGGCGATGGCGCTGGTGGACCGCGCCCTACAGGCAGCCGAATACGATGAAACGGTCACAGGACCGGCGCAGGACGAAGAGTTCGTGCTGGCGCATGCGGATAACGTCGAGGCGGCGGGTTTTGTTTCGCACCTCAAACTTCCCCATTACGTCGATTTCCAGGCCGAACTGGAACTGCTCAAACGCCTGCAACAGGAGGCCACCCGTGACCACTAACCTCTCCGGCTACAACTTTGCCTATCTTGATGAGCAGACCAAACGCATGATCCGCCGCGCAATTCTGAAAGCGGTAGCGATCCCCGGTTACCAGGTACCGTTTGGCGGACGTGAAATGCCGATGCCATACGGATGGGGAACCGGCGGCATTCAACTTACCGCCAGCGTGATTGGCGAGCCGGACGTGCTGAAAGTGATTGACCAGGGTGCGGACGACACCACTAACGCCGTATCGATTCGTAATTTCTTCAAGCGTGTGACCGGAGTGAATACCACTGAGCGTACGGAAGATGCGACGCTGATCCAGACCCGCCACCGCATCCCGGAGACGCCGCTGGTGGAAGATCAAATAATCATCTTCCAGGTACCGATCCCCGAGCCGCTGCGCTTTATCGAACCGCGTGAAACGGAAACTCGCACCATGCACGCGCTGGAAGAGTACGGCATCATGCAGGTGAAACTGTATGAAGATATCGCCCGCTTCGGTCATATCGCCACCACTTACGCCTATCCGGTGAAGGTCAACGACCGCTACGTCATGGACCCGTCGCCCATCCCGAAATTCGACAATCCGAAGATGGACATGATGCCGGCCCTGCAACTGTTTGGCGCAGGCCGCGAAAAACGCATCTATGCCGTTCCACCTTACACCCGCGTGGAAAGTCTCGATTTCGACGATCACCCGTTTACCGTGCAGAGCTGGGATGAACCTTGTGCCATCTGCGGCTCAACCCACAGCTATCTCGATGAAGTGGTGCTCGATGACAGCGGCAAACGCATGTTTGTCTGCTCCGACACCGATTACTGCCGCCAACAGAGCGAGGCCCTCAGCAAATGACGCAACCGCTGCTTTCAGTCAACAACCTGACCCATCTCTACGCGCCGGGCAAGGGCTTCAGCGATGTCTCTTTTGACCTGTGGCCAGGCGAAGTGCTGGGTATCGTCGGCGAGTCCGGTTCCGGCAAAACCACGCTGCTGAAATCGATCTCTTCACGGCTGACGCCGCAGAACGGTGAGATTTTGTATCAGAACCGTTCGCTGTACGGCATGAACGAGGCCGACCGTCGCCGTCTGCTGCGCACCGAATGGGGCGTGGTGCATCAGCATCCGCTGGATGGCCTGCGCCGTCAGGTCTCCGCCGGAGGCAATATCGGCGAACGCCTGATGGCCACTGGCGCGCGTCACTACGGCGACATCCGCGCCACCGCGCAGCGCTGGCTGGAGGAGGTGGAGATCCCTGCCTCGCGTATTGACGACCTGCCAACCACCTTTTCCGGCGGTATGCAGCAGCGCCTGCAGATCGCCCGCAACCTCGTCACCCATCCCAAACTGGTGTTTATGGACGAACCCACCGGCGGGCTGGACGTTTCGGTACAGGCCAAACTGCTGGACCTGCTGCGCGGCCTGGTGGTGGAACTGGACCTTGCAGTGGTCATTGTCACCCACGATTTGGGTGTGGCGCGTCTGCTGGCAGACCGTTTGCTGGTGATGAAGCAGGGTCAGGTGGTGGAAAGTGGGTTAACCGACCGCGTGCTCGACGACCCGCACCATCCGTACACCCAGTTGCTGGTGTCGTCCGTTTTGCAAAATTAAACATCGGATGCCGGATGGCAGCTTACGGGGCGCTGTTTGTAGGCCGGATAAGCGCAGCGCCATCCGGCAATAAGAACCATGAGGCTCAAATGATTCGCGTTGAAAACGTCAGTAAAACTTTTGTCCTGCATCAGCAAAACGGCGTGCGTCTGCCGGTGCTGCAAAACGCCACGCTGGAAGTGAAAAATGGCGAATGCGTGGTGCTGCACGGTCACTCGGGTAGCGGCAAGTCCACGCTGCTGCGATCGCTGTACGCCAACTATCTGCCGGATGAAGGACACATCCACATTCGCCACAGCGATGAGTGGGTCGATCTGGTGCAGGCCCCGGCGCGCAAAGTGTTGGAAGTTCGCCGTTCAACCATCGGCTGGGTGAGCCAGTTCCTGCGCGTAATCCCGAGGATTTCCGCGCTGGATGTGGTGATGCAACCGCTGCTGGATCTGGGTGTCTCCCGTGAGGAGTGTGCAGCCAAAGCGGCTAACCTACTTACCCGCCTGAACGTGCCGGAGCGGCTGTGGCACCTGGCACCGTCGACCTTCTCCGGTGGCGAACAGCAGCGCGTCAACATCGCCCGCGGGTTTATCGTCGATTACCCGATTCTGCTGCTCGATGAACCCACCGCCTCGCTGGACGCCAAAAATAGCGCCGCCGTCGTCGCATTGATTGAAGAAGCAAAAGCCCGCGGCGCAGCAATTGTCGGTATTTTTCACGATCAAACCGTGCGCGACCGCGTAGCGGATCGTCTGCATCTGATGGGAACAACAGCATGATTATCAATAATGTAAAGCTGGTACTGGAAGATGACGTGGTGCAAGGATCGCTGGAAATCGAGGGCGGGGTCATTCGCGCCTTTGCTGAAAGTCCGAGCAGCCTACCTGAGGCGCTGGACGGCGAAGGCGGCTGGCTGCTGCCAGGGCTTATCGAGCTGCATACCGATAATCTCGACAAATTTTTTACCCCGCGCCCGAAGGTAGACTGGCCTGCCCACTCGGCAATGAGCAGCCACGACGCGCTAATGGTCGCCAGCGGCATTACCACCGTGCTGGACGCAGTGGCGATTGGCGATGTGCGCGACGGTGGTGACCGTCTGGAAAATCTGGAGAAGATGATCAACGCGGTGGAAGAGACGCAAAAGCGTGGGGTCAATCGCGCCGAGCACCGCCTGCACCTGCGCTGCGAGCTGCCGCATCACACTACCCTGCCGCTGTTTGAAAAACTGGTTGGTCGTGAGCCGGTGACGCTGGTGTCGCTGATGGATCATTCCCCCGGCCAGCGTCAGTTCGCCAATCGTGAGAAGTACCGCGAGTATTATCAGGGCAAGTATTCGCTCACCGACGAGCAGATGGCCCGTTATGAAGAAGAACAGTTAGCGCTGGCTGCGCGTTGGTCACAGCCCAACCGCACGGCGATTGCCCAGATGTGCCGTGAGCGCCAGATTGCGCTGGCGAGCCATGACGATGCCACCTGCGATCATGTGCTGGAATCGCATCAACTTGGCAGCGTGATCGCCGAATTTCCCACAACTTTCGAAGCCGCCGATGCCTCACGCCAGCATGGCATGAACGTGCTGATGGGCGCACCTAACATCGTGCGCGGCGGTTCTCACTCCGGCAACGTGGCGGCACATAGGCTGGCTGAGCTGGGGCTGCTGGATATTCTCTCCTCCGACTACTACCCCGCCAGCCTGCTCGATGCGGCATTTCGCGTAGCGGATGACGACGCTAACCGCTTTACGCTGTCGCAGGCTATTCGTCTGGTGACCCGCAATCCGGCGCGGGCCTTAAATCTCGACGATCGCGGCGTTATTGCCGAAGGTAAACGCGCGGATCTGGTGCTGGCGCATCGCAAAGGCGGCAACATCCATATCGACCACGTCTGGCGTCAGGGCAAAAGGGTATTCTGACTATGGGTAAACTGATCTGGCTGATGGGGCCGTCCGGCTCCGGTAAGGACAGTCTGCTGGCAGAATTGCGTCAGCAGGAACCGGCGCAACTGCTGGTGGCGCATCGCTACATCACCCGCGCCGCCAACGCCGGGAATGAAAATCATATTGCGCTAAGTGAACCAGAGTTTTTTACCCGCGCCGGGCAGAATCTGCTGGCGCTGAGCTGGCACGCCAACGGTTTCTACTACGGCGTCGGCGTGGAGATAGACCTCTGGCTGCACACTGGTTTTGATGTGGTGGTCAACGGCTCGCGTGCGCATCTGCCCCAGGCGCAGGCCCGTTATGGCGCTTCTTTGCTTCCCATTTGCTTACAGGTTTCTCCGGCAATTCTCCGCCAGCGCCTGCAGGCTCGTGGGCGGGAGAGCGAAACGGAAATCGCCGCCCGTCTTGAACGCGCAGCCCGCTACGCCCCGTATGACTGCCACGTCCTGAATAACGATGGTAGTTTGCTACAGTCTGTCGATACACTGCTCGCACTGATGGGACGCAAGGAGAAGAAACATGTCTGTCTGTGAATTACGCCGCGCCACGCTCTACGATACCGATCCGGTTTACGCGCTCATCTGCGAGTTGAAGCAGGGTCAATTTGACCTGCAGGCTTTTAGCGCTGGTTACGCCGCTAATCTGCAAGATGCCAATATGCACTACCAGCTGGCACTGATCGACGGACAGGTCGTCGGCTTGATCGGTCTACACCTGCAGTTTCATCTTCACCACGCCAACTGGATTGGCGAAATCCAGGAACTGGTGGTGATGCCGCAGGCGCGAGGGTTAAGGGTTGGCAGCCAGCTACTGGCCTGGGCCGAAGCCGCCGCACGCGAAGCGGGCGCAGAAGTCACCGAGCTTTCCACCAGCACCCAACGCCTTGACGCACACCGTTTTTACCAGCGCGAAGGCTATACCATGAGCCATTTTCGCTTCACCAAACCGCTGTAGGGGGAGCCATGAGTCTGACCATTACGCTAACGGGAACGGGCGGCGCACAGCTGGTGCCGACATTTGGCTGCGACTGTGCGGCCTGCCAACGAGCACGCTTACAGGCGCAATATCGTCGACGCCCTTGTAGCGGGGTGGTCAAATTCAACAATGCGGTGACGCTGCTGGACGCGGGGATCCCGCATCTGATGGACGACTGGCCAGCGGGCAGCTTCCAGCAGTTTCTGTTGACCCACTATCATATGGATCACGTGCAGGGGCTGTTTCCGCTGCGCTGGGGCGTGGGGGCGACTATCCCGGTGTACGGACCGCCGGATGAACAGGGTTGCGACGATCTGTTTAAGCATCCCGGCATCCTCGATTTTAGCCATACCGTCGCGCCATTCGTAGTGTTTGACCTGCAAGGATTGCAGGTCACGCCGCTACCGCTCAACCATTCAAAGCTGACGTTTGGTTATCTGCTGGAGACCGCACATAGCCGCGTGGCGTGGCTCTCCGATACCGCCGGACTTCCCGACAAGACGCTGAAGTTTCTCCACAATAACCAACCCCAGATGATTATCATCGACTGCAGCCATGCCCCGCGCGCCGAGCCACCGCGCAATCACTGTGATTTAAATACCGTTATCGCGTTGAACGACATTATCCGCTGTCCACGGGTGATCCTGACGCATATCAGCCATCAGTTCGACCTGTGGATAATGGAAAACCAGCTTCCCGCAGGGTTTGAGGCAGGATATGACGGAATGGAGATTATGCTGGAGTAAGGAAATTTGCCGGATGCGATGAAAACATCTTATCCGGCCGACAAGACGACAGCCAGGCGACTTTTCCATAAGCATAGAGAGATTGCAATGCATACATGCACTGTGCTCAAGTGCATGCATTGACATAAAATGGCGAGATGTTGAGCTGACAGCGAAATCCCTTACAGGGGATAAAATATTCTTACATTTAGATAGTTACAGTTAACGATCGTAATCTTCTTCCATTCTGCGTTCTTCGTCTTCTAACTGACGCCGTTCTTGATCAAGCTGGCGCTGACGGTCATCCAGTTGGCGACGTCGATCTTCAAACTGGCGGCGGCGATTGTCATATTGCCTGCGCCGGTCGTCACTCATCTGGCGCTGCCAGCTTTCATCACGGGAATCATCATAATCCCGCCCGTTGTCCGGTTTGTATGCGTCGTTTATCGCCTGCTGAATATTACCAATGGCGTCATCGATAATATCCGCCTGCGCCGATACGGTGGTCAGCATCAGCAAACTAAAAAGAAGGAATGTCGCGGAGCGTTGCATAAAACCAGCCTCATCAAGAAACTCGCCCCAAGGTAACCAAAGCGTATTTGCGCGGGTAGCGGAGGAATCTCAATTACGCGAATGCCGCAGCGCCTGCGCCAGTTCTCCCCGGGTAAAAGGCTTACGCAATAGTGCCACATCCGGCAGCGCCGGGTTATGCGCCGGGCGTAAATCCTGACCGCTCATCAGCAGGATGGACAACTGCGGATAATGTGCCTGGGCATGGTTAACCACATCCACGCCGCTTAAACCACCTGGCAGCATTAAGTCACTGATAAAAATATCAATCTCGGATGAAGCCGCCAGCATATGCATCGCCTGTTCGCCGTTGGCGGCCTCTAACGTCAGGTAGCCCAGCAGGTGTAATTGCTCGCACAACGTCTGGCGTACATCTTCCTCATCCTCGAGCACCAACACCAGTTTTTCATCGTTGGTCGTTGTGTGTTGCGCTACCGCTTCCACTTGAGCCTGCACCGGAACAACGGCGCGAGGCAGTTGCAGCCGGACAGTCGTTCCCTGCCCGGGGGCGCTTTCAATCTCCACCCGGCCACCGGACTGGCGCACAAAACCGTAAACCATCGACAGCCCCAGCCCACTGCCGCTGCCGGTCTGTTTGGTGGTGAAAAAGGGCTCGAAGACCTGCGCTTTCACTGCCTGCGACATCCCACTTCCCTGGTCGGCTACCTCCAGCATCACCATGTCCTGCTTACGCCCATCGCTGCGCGTAACCCGTTGATTCCAGGTACGGATTTTTATCGTGCCCGCCTGCCCGTCCATGGCGTCACGGGCGTTCATCACCAGATTGATAATGGCGTTTTCCAGTTGGCTGACGTCAATCCACGCGGGCCAGGCAGGCGACTGGGCTTCAATCTCCAGCGTCAACGTGGCCGGAAGAGAGTGGCGCATCAGTTCGCCCAGGTTTTCCAGCAGCGTTTTCAGCTCCACCGCATGAGGGTGCAATGACTGTTTGCGCGAAAAGGCCAGCAGCCGTTGGGTAAGCAGCGCCCCGCGCTCGGCGGCTTTTAGCGCCCGATTGACCCGTGGCGCATCGGGCGACTCCGGATTCACCAAATCCAGACTGCCAATAATCACTGCCAGCAGGTTATTGAAATCATGCGCTAATCCACCCGTCAGTTGCCCCACCGCCTTCAGCTTTTGGCTGTGCAACAGCGCTTCTTCCAGCCCCTGACGCTCGGTGCGATCGATTTCCATCTGGCTGGTTTTTTCTTTTAGCAGTCGGGTGGTGTGCTCCAGCGATGCCGTATTGCGGGCAAAGACGCTAAAGGCGCGGGCCAGCTCGCCCAGCTCATCGCGCCGCTGCAGGGCCGGGACACTGACGTCTGATTCACCGTGCGCCAGCCGGGTCATCGCCCGCGAAATGGCCGTTAGGTTGGAGCCGAGATTACGGTAGATATACCACCCGGCAAAACCGGTGATCACCACCGCCAGCAGCGCAAACACTAAAATAAACAACGCGCCGGATTGCAGTTCCTGATGGCTTTGCGCCACCCGCTGCTCTGAGATCAGCGCCACCTGCGAGGCATACTGGTTGATATCGCTGTTGAGGATCGCCACCAACGCTTTGATGTGGAACATATACCAATTGATGGCCAAATCGCTTTGCTCCAGCGCGGAAGAGAGCGGCTCCAGCTTATGCAGCTCCTGGTTGAAGTCGTTGAGGATACCGCTAATCAGCGGATTGGCATGAAGCAAGGGAAGAGCGGGCATCACCGCATCCAGTTGTTTCACCACTGAACGCGGCGTGGGCGTGTCGATGGCGGCAACAATTAAGCGGTCCATCTGCCCCAGCAGCACATCGTCCTGCGCGCCGGTGAGCTTTTGCAGATGACGTAAATAGCTTTGATTCTGATACAGTGAACTGAGCAGCGCGTTACGTTCCAGGTGCCGCCGCTGACCGCGCTGCAACATCCCTTCCACGCTGCTTTGTAGTTCATTACTGCGCTGGATAATTCGCTCGACCAGCCCCGGCTCCTGCTGCGCCAGCGGTGCGGTAGCCAGTTGTTCCAGCGACTGCTTCAGCGCCCTTTGCGTCTCCTGCAGCCGCTCCGCTTCGCCTTTGTATTCCAGCGCCCCGACTACCTGCGACAGCCGCACCGCCGCTGTCGCCACGTTCGCCGTATCCCGTGCCAGGTTCATGCTGCCGGTCATGTCGTCAACGGTTTGCTGCTGCACCTGCTCCTGGATCTGGCTTGCGTGCCGAAACCCCAGCACCGCCACGCCGCTCACCATCAGCGTGACCGCCACCACCAGCAGATTGAAGAACAGCAATCGTCCACGCGCACTGGCGAAAAAGTGACGTCCCGGTTGCGGCATATCACGCTCCGTGAAGAAAAATCGCAATATGACAAATATGAACGGCTTCTGACATTTTGCATTTACATTCCTGTGATGGACTGCTGATATCGGCAACCCCACAGGAGATCCGCCATGAGCAGGACACCGGTTCTGGAGATGCGCAACATTGCTAAAGCGTTTGGCAAATTTTACGCGCTGAAAGGGGTCGATTTAACGGTCTGGCCGGGCGAGATTCATGCCCTGATGGGCGAGAACGGTGCGGGGAAAAGCACCCTGATGAAGATCCTCGCGGGCGCCTATGCCGCCACCAGCGGTGAAATCCTGATTGACGGTCAGCCGTTTCACATTCGCGGTCCCAAAGATGCACTCAGCGCGGGCATCACGCTGATTTATCAGGAGATGCAGCTCGCGCCGAACCTGACGGTGGCAGAAAATATCTTTCTTGGCAGCGAGCTGTCGCGCGGCGGTCTGGTCCAGCGTAAAGAGATGATCATGCAGTCACAGAAAGTCATCGATCGACTCGGCGCCCAGTTTAAGGCCAGCGACCGTGTGATGACGTTGACCATCGCCGAACAGCAGCAGGTTGAAATTGCCCGTGCCCTGCACCGTAACAGCCGCATTCTGGTGATGGATGAACCCACCGCCGCCCTCTCCTCACGTGAAACCCACCGCCTGTTTGAACTGATCATGCGCCTGCGCGATGAGGGGATGGCGATTATCTACATCAGCCACCGCATGGCGGAAGTTTACGAACTCTCCGATCGCGTCAGCGTCCTGCGCGACGGGCAATATGTTGGCAGCCTGACCCGCGACAAGCTCAACGCCTCGGAGCTGGTGCGCATGATGGTGGGCCGTCCGTTGAGCGATCTGTTCAACAAAGAGCGCGATATTCCCTTAGGTAAAGCACGCCTCAACGTCCATCACCTTACCGACGGCCATAAGGTCCAGCCGTGCAGCTTGCTGGTGCGCTCCGGGGAGATCGTCGGCCTGGCCGGGTTAGTCGGCGCAGGGCGTTCTGAACTGGCGCAGCTGATTTTTGGCGTGCGCAAAGCCATCGGCGGCATGATTGAAGTGGACGGTGAACCGGTGGTGATCCACTCCCCGCGCGAAGCAATTGACCACGGCATTGGCTTTCTGACGGAAAACCGCAAAGAGCAGGGATTATTTTTAGAGCTGGCAGCGGCAGAAAACATCACCATGGCAACGCTGGAACGTGACGCGAACTGGGGCATGCTCGATCGCAAAAAGGCGCAGGCGATTTCCGATGACGCCATCAAATTGCTCAATATTCGCGTCCCGCATGCCCAGGTCCGCGCAGGCGGCTTGTCCGGCGGCAACCAGCAAAAGCTGCTGATTTCGCGCTGGGTGGCGATCGGGCCACGCATTTTGATCCTCGATGAACCGACGCGCGGCGTGGACGTCGGCGCCAAAAGCGAGATCTACCGGATCATGAACGATATGGCGCGCAAAGGCGTGGCGATCCTGATGATCTCCAGCGAACTACCGGAAGTGGTCGGGATGAGCGACCGCGTGTACGTCATGCGCGAAGGCAGTATTGCCGGCGAGCTGAACGGACAAAGTATTACCCAGGAAAATATTATGACGCTGGCAACCGGCGTGAACGACTCCCATCATCAGGCGGTGCCCCATGAATAATCCAACCACTCCCCAGCAGGTGGCGAAATCCGCCTCCGCAAAAAAAATGCTGATGAGCGATCTGATGCAAACGGTCGGTATCTTACCGATTCTCATCCTGATAGTGGCGGTGTTTGGCTTTATCGCGCCTAACTTTTTTACCGAAAGCAACCTGCTGAATATTACCCGTCAGGCGTCGATCAACATCGTGCTGGCCGCTGGCATGACCTTCATTATTTTAACCGGCGGCATCGATCTTTCGGTTGGTTCGATTCTCGGCACCACCGCCGTCGCAGCCATGGTGGTTTCTCTCATTCCTGAGTTTGCCATGCTGTCAGTCCCTGCTGCACTGTTGCTCGGCATGGTGCTGGGGTTGTTTAACGGCGCGCTGGTCGCTTTTGCCGGCCTGCCGCCGTTTATCGTCACGCTTGGAACCTATACGGCGCTGCGCGGCGCGGCCTATCTGCTGGCGGATGGCACGACGGTGATTAACTCCAACATCAGCTTTGAGTGGATCGGCAACAACTATCTCGGTCCGGTTCCGTGGCTGGTGGTCATTGCGCTGGCGGTGGTGGTGGTGTGCTGGTTCATTCTTAGGCGCACAACGCTCGGCGTTCATATCTATGCGGTTGGCGGCAATATGCAGGCCGCGCGCTTAACCGGGATCAAAGTGTGGCTGGTGCTGCTGTTCGTCTACGGCATGAGCGGTTTGCTCTCAGGTCTTGGCGGGGTGATGAGCGCCTCGCGGCTGTACAGCGCCAACGGCAACTTAGGTATGGGTTACGAACTGGACGCCATCGCGGCGGTGATCCTCGGCGGCACCAGCTTTGTTGGCGGGATCGGCACCATCACCGGCACGCTGGTGGGGGCGTTGATCATCGCCACGCTCAATAACGGCATGACGCTGATGGGCGTCTCCTATTTCTGGCAATTGGTGATCAAAGGGGCGGTGATCATCATAGCGGTGCTGATCGACAAATACCGTACCCGACACCATCAAAGTGCATAACAACAACATCTTACATCGAGGAATACAGCATGAGATTGAAGCCCTTAGTCACCGCGCTCTGTGCTGGCGCACTGCTTGCTAGCGCTCCGTTTGTACAGGCAAAAGAACTGAAATCCATCGGTGTTACGGTGGGCGATCTGGCCAACCCGTTCTTCGTGCAGATAACCAAAGGCGCGGAGCTGGAAGCACGCAAACTGGCCGGTGATAACGTTAAAGTGACGCTGGTTTCCAGCGGCTACGATCTGGGCCAGCAGGTGTCGCAAATCGACAACTTTATTGCCGCCAAAGTCGACATGATTATCCTTAACGCAGCCGACTCCAAAGGCATCGGCCCGGCGGTTAAACGCGCGAAAGACGCCGGGATCGTGGTGGTTGCCGTTGACGTAGCGGCGGAAGGCGCAGACGCGACCATTACTTCCGATAACACTCAGGCAGGTGAAATGGCCTGTAAATACATTACCGACCGTCTGAAAGGGAAAGGCAACGTCGTCATCATCAACGGGCCGCCGGTTTCCGCCGTCCAGAACCGCGTGGAAGGCTGCCAGACTGAGTTTAAACGCCACCCGGACATCAAGGTGCTGTCGCATAACCAAAACGCCAAAGGCAGTCGCGAAGGCGGGCTGGAGATCATGACCGCGTTGCTGGCGGCGAATCCGAAGATCGACGGCGTATTCGCCATTAACGATCCCACAGCGATCGGCGCCGATCTGGCGGCAAAACAGGCGCAGCGTAGCGAATTCTTTATTGTCGGCGTAGATGGATCCCCAGACGGCGAAGAAGCCCTGAAGCGCGAAAACTCACTATTTGTGGCGACGCCAGCACAAGATCCGCAGGTGATGGCTGCCAAAGCGGTCGAAATCGGTTATGACATATTACAGGGGAAACCCGCCCCGAAAGAACCCGTGCTGATCCCAGTGACGATGATCGATAAAAACAACGTCGGCAGTTATAAGGGTTGGACGGTGAAATAAGTGCTGGGCCGCCTGATACCTCTCCCCACGGTAAAGACAGTATAAGAAATTGAAGAATAAGCGCCCGTCAGGGCGCTTTCCTCATAAAAATGGAACATAGTAAATACCCATTTCCTGCTCAATTTTATCACTCACGAATATAGAAAAAAACAATACCGCTATAAAAATAACCAATATACCAACCACAAAAGGAACAATAGAATACCAGGGATGAATGTTGAAGGTTTCCTCTGACACTAAACAGAGATACCCAGTACACCATAAAATAATTGAGCATGCGGATATAATTTTCCAATAATTCGAGAAGTCTGCTATGTCAGGAGCAGGTTTACGCCCTGGATATTTAGCCGCGATTATCCCGGATTGAATAGTATCTGCAGATTTACTGGCGAATAATTGGTGTCCTTGCCCGTATTTTGCAGCATCCGCAGCCAACGCTAATACGACCCAGCGCTGAACCTCAGAGCCTTTCCCGGTGACGGTTTCCAGATCATATATGCTATCAGGGAGAATGCCCGTTTTTGCATTTTCTATTGCACCAGATATTACGAATTTTGACTGTTTATCCAGCGAGTTGAACCATAATCTTTTAATTTTATCAATTACCACTTGCTGAGCGGAGAGATATGTATTCACTATTTCATCGAGATAATACGGTGTACTGTCCATCATGCGTAATAAATATAATGGTGTATCTTTACTTTCAAGGAACCTGTCATCGGTGAAAACAAATGCGTTTGCACTTTCAAAAAAATCAGAGTCATTTTCGCTGTGCAATTCAACTGTAACAATTAGATTATTTTCAAACATATTAAAACCAATCCAGTCGTTGATTAAATAATAATCAGGGCATTCATGGAGGATTTTTATTTCCCCAATTTTATCTTTGGGGACGCTCAAGCTTTCAAGCACCGTTTTGAAGCTATTACCTATAGAGTCATCTGCTCCCTTAACATATAGCCAGGTCTTAAAGGGAGAATATTGTCTAGCAAGAGAGTTTTTGAGTGGCTCGATCAACTGCCTTAGTACTTTATCAACTCTGATGTCATCCATAGAATCAACTTCAATAGCAATTCTTAACGGCGTTGCGGCGCCTGTAGGTGCCTCACCCTCTAGTTTTTGCATCTTTAGCGCCAGCTCTGATACTGGAAGAATTGATGAGTAATCTAAAAGAGGTAACGCCTGTCTGGCCCAATTTTGCCATCGATTCATACCATATTTTTCAAGGAAATCCGCATAACAAAATGGATAAGCTATAAAACAGTAAGCCATCCCTACAGCGCACCAGATCACTAATACTAGTATCAACGGGGTTGATAATGTAATCGATATCAATTCACCAGTAACTTTTTCTCCCTGCTGCCAATTTAATATACTGTATGTTGTAAAAACTAAAAATATACCAAAGCTAATGACCAGCATAGTAATCAGCGGAAATTTTCCTACATCCTGATACGGATTCTTGTTTGGTCTCTTCCATTTATTCATTTGCTTGTCCCCGCTGTTGGCAGTGTGGTTTTTATTGCACAACCGCATGCAGCCCTACACCCATCCACAACAACACCTCTACCGTCCATTGTCCAGGTTGGTTCAAAATCAAGTATGGGAAAGGTCCCTTTATGCGCAATACAAACAACAGTATCCCCCATTAAAGCGACGGGAATTCCCATAAACTTGCTACCAGAAGCTTTGTTCACATACCCACCGTTTTCCAGCGGGTCATTTAGTCTGATTACACCTTTCATATTATTTCCCTGCATCCATATCGCAGTACATCCGGGTCCAGCCCTTATAGCCCACCACTTCTGGTTCTTTGTCCGGCAGGTTTTGATAGTTGGCCTTATATCCCTCCGTTAAATGGGCCAGGGATGCTTTCATAAACACCACTGTTCCCCAGGCAGCACCTGGAGATTCAGGACGGGTATGACCATAATAATATTTTCCTTTAGATTTTTTCTTTCCGTCTGTATATATAGAGAGATAGTCGGTATCATCGAAGTATTGATAATCTATACCCGGACCACCCGGCTTTAAACGCGGGTCGTCAAATGGGTATGAACTCATATATAAATGATTCTGCGCCGTGGTAATAAACGCCTGGTTATTGACCACCACCACTTTTTTTATTTCTTTTCCTTCAGGATAGTCACGCATAACCCCATCGGAGTTTCTCTCCAGCGCCCGGGAAGAGGCCATATAGTCTGCTACCTGCCACGTTTGTCCGTAATCTTTAGATATCTTGTAAGCATCTGGCTCCCATCGTGGTATCAGAATATACTTATCTGATGGGTGAATATATACACCGGAAAAGATCTGATACGTTGAATAAACGCCATTTACTAATTCTTTATGTATATTCCGCCTGATATCATGATACCAAAGCGCTCCCTCACAATTATAGCCTTTTAATTCCAGATATCGGTTATCATCATAGCGATAAATAATCTGTGAGGGTGTTCTTTTTGTACAGGCAGCGATAGCACATAGCGAAATAGTTCCGATCATTATTTTTAACGCACTTCCCTTATTCATAATTTATCCTTAAACGTTAAGCGGTTTGGGCATATCCCATTGCAGATTATTTCCCTGCATCCATATCGCAGTACATCCGGGTCCAGCCCTTATAGCCCACCACTTCTGGTTCTTTGTCCGGCAGGTTTTGATAGTTGGCCTTATATCCCTCCGTTAAATGGGCCAGGGATGCTTTCATAAACACCACCGTTCCCCAGGCAGCACCTGGCGATTCAGGTCTCATATGGCCGTTCACATACTCGCCACTGGATTTATGCTTGCCTGGTCTGTAGAGATAATACGTGTCATCAAAGTATTGATAATCTATACCCGGACCACCCGGCTTTAAGCGCGGGTCGTCAAAAGGGTATGAGCTCAGATATAAATGTCCTTGTGCAGTGGAAATAAATGCCTGATTATTAACCACCACCACTCTTTTTATTTCTTTTCCTTCAGGTCTATCTACCATATTCCCATCAGAATTTTTCTCTTGCCCCTGAGATGGGGACATATACGTTGCGACCTGCCACGTTTGTCCATAGTCTTTAGATATTGTATATGCACCGGGTTCCCATTCAGGAATAAAGATGTATTTATCCGATGGATGGATATATATCCCAGAGAATATCCTGAAGGAAGCAAATACTCCATCATATATCTCTTTATGAATATTTTTTTTACCATCGTGATACCAAAGTGCTCCCTCACAATAATAGCCTTTTAACTCCAGATAACGATTATCGTCATAACGATAAATAACCTGTGAGGGTGTTTTTTTTGTACAGCCAGAGATAACACATAGTGAAATTGCTACGACGATTACGCTTACCACATTTCCCATTATCATAACTCATCCTTAAACGTTAAGTATTTTGGGCATATCCCATTGCAGATTGGGTGTCTCGGTATTATATATTTCATTATGTCTGGCAGGTTTAACCGTTGTTGAATGGCAATATTCGTTAACCACGCCAAACGTTCCTGTCGGTAAAATATCATCTGGTTTATTCATATATATTTTTGTTTTCCTGTCGTTTAGCTCTCCTGATTTATAATATTCAACTGCTTCCTGAAGACCGTTACGCTTCATACGCCAGTCCCCGCGCAGGAGTAGCTCGGTCCAGAATTCTCCGCAGCGGTGATCAAATGCTCTGCATATTCCCACCGCCAGATCGAAAGGCATCGCTTTCGCGGGGGCATCTTTCGACATAACAATAGAGGAATGCTGGCTGTAACCAACCTGCTCTGATTGCATCCATTCTTTTTGCAGCTCATCCGGCGTTTTTTCATAAATCAACTGAACGGTCTTATTGTATCCCCCGCCCAGAACAACGCCTTTGGTATAAGGCTTGCCATATTTTTTGGCGAACATCGTAAGTTCAGTGGGCGTTAATTCCTGGCCCGGCTGTAAATAATCGAAACCTGCGCCGCTGAGATTTTTGAAATCTGTCTCAGTGCGCGCAATAACCGTGGCTTTTGCAGAAAATGAGATGTCCTGATCGGGTGAACCCGGCGCTATCGAATATTTATACTGACTTCCCGCGCCCTGTAACTGATGCCTGAAGGTAACGGGGAGCTGCTCGCCGTTAACAACCACATCCGCAAACGTATATTGTCTGGTCGCGCCCGTATCCTGATCAAAACAATCCTTTTCTAACGCCGGCATTTCAAAAGGGACGCTCAGCGGGCTGCCGCCTATTTCCGGACCATTTTCACAGAAAACCCGCTGGCGCAGATTGTCTATTCCGCTGGCAATGTTATGGGGGACTCCCCGCCAGCCCAACCCCTGCACGTTAAGTAATGAAACCACACTGTCATTGGGGCAAAAATAGTTATATACCTTGCCAAAGTTATTACGCGTATAGAGTTTATTCTGCCGCCACTGTGAATTGGTTTTACTCAGACAAATTGCGCCTTCTAATTCATCAATCTCGGCCTGCGTGTGATATTCCCCCTTGCCGTATCTGGCGTTGGTCGCCATCAACTGGCAGAAATTGCGGAACGTCTGCTGTCGGGCGCGATCCGTCTGGTGATGTCCGGGCGTCATCCCTTCAGCAGCCGTTTTTTCCAGGGCGTAGGGAGAATGGTTGAGGATCACACAATCGGCGGGATCGGCACCAGCTGCTTTGACCAGCATATTGGCGAGCATGGTAATAATCGTTCCCTGGGAGTGCGCAATAATATTAATGGGATCGAATTTTGTTGCCGGTTCTCTTCGAATCATCAGAATTAAATCGGCCAGCCGCTGCGCGGCAAAAAACTGATAAATTCGGTGCGGGTTATCATAAATTGGGTGCGTAAAATCCCCGGCATTCAGATGAAATGAAGCAAATCCTGCCGCAGCGTTCGCCAGGCCGCCGGAGCCAGGGCCTAGCATATCCGGAATAGTGGTTGTCGCATTGGCAAAGGTACCCCCGCCTTTGGCATACACATCATCGAGAACATTACCAAAATTATCATTCTGATATTTCAACGTGGTTTGAGGAATGTGTCCTAACTTTGCCAGCGTTGCGTTGTCATCTTCCTGGTAGGCGTTATAAGGCAGTTTTGCGGCGTCTCCTGATTTAGCCCGCTCATCGCGATAACGCCGCTGATCGTCAATATACGTTGCATGGTCAACAGGTTTATATCCCCAGTAAAATGGGATCACCGGACTGCGCCCGGGCATTTTCACCTGCTGCTGCTCGCCATCGCCCATATCCATTTTGTACTGATGCCATTCATGCGGATACATATCCGTGCGACCCATACGTTCATTCAGGCCAGCGATAATACCCTGCTCCTGATTCTGATAGGCCTCGCCCACATCGTTGACGCCGTGCACAAGGATCACAATGCAGGGCATGGAATACTTAACGGGCACGTCGCAGACCGCCATTTTTCCGCCCGTAGATTTAGGCACGCCCTGTACACCTGTCGCCACCACCTGCGGATTAAAGGGACTGTTACTCATTTGGCAAAATCTCCATTTTCATTTCATCCATTTCCGTCATATCCAGTAACGGCGTCATGCCTTCATCGTTGGTAACACCTTCAATGATTTCACCGGAGGCCTTAGTCAGTCTGAATTTTGTTTTTTTCAGAACATCGTCCGTATTTCCATAACCATGTAATTTAATGCGGCGGTGAAACTGGTCTTCCTGAAAAACGGGGGATTTATCTTTAACGGATTCCGGCCCGCTCCAGTCAAGGGTGGTGCCTTTGAGCTGCACTTTTGCGGGAGAGAATATTTTTACTGAGCCATCTTCATTTATTCGAATACCGCCCCCTCCACACAGCAACTGAATATTCTTTTTGGCGCTGATGGTCACATTGCCGTTCATACTTTGAATATGAAAATGCTTATCCGAAAGCAGGCCCATTTCGCCGCGCTGCGCCTGGACGGAAATATCATCTTTTGCGGCGATAATTTTGATCCCGATCGCTCTGCTGAAAAGCGATAAGCCCTGCCCGACTGCCATGGAGAGTTTCTTAAAAACGTTAAAACTGCCGTTATTGGCCGCGTTCAGCGACAGATCTTTGTTTGCCGACAGCGCCATGGTTTCCGGTGTAAGCAGAGCCATACCGTGATCGGCATAGGCCACCAGCCCCGAGCGGGTGAGCTGTTGAAGCGCGGCGTTAAGCTGCTGCTGTTGCTCCATTTCAACGTTTAACGCTTGCGCCGTCAGGGCGCTTTGCTGAAGAGAAGTTGCCAGCACAAGGGCTGCCTGTAGCTGTTGAACGACTGCATTCATGTCGAGCTGCTGGCCCTGGGCTTTTGGCTGCGCCTCTGTCGTCAGCAATATTCCCTTTGCAGCCCTCAAAACAGCCCGGTCATCGGTGCGCAGTTCTGCGCCTTCACCGCGCGGCTTACCACCTGCATCAACAAGATGTCCCATGTTCAGCTGCGTTTTAGCGTACTCGGTACTCAGCTTGACGTGTTCCTGCCCGCGCCGGTCTTCCATCCGCAGCTTATTGAGACCCGCAGTGCGGATGACATTGCGGGTATTATTGCGGCTGGTAACGGGGTCAGGTTTTGGCGCATGATGCAGCGCATGGGCAATGAAAGGTCTTTCCGGATCGCCACCTTCAAACGCAATGGCAACCTCCGCACCCTGAATGAGTGGAAAGTGATGACCATAAGTATCGCCGGCATAAATCCGCGCCAGACGGACGGGCATACTTTCATAGCCTTGCCTATGTTGGTCGAGGTCAAAATCAAACTTCACCCAATAGCGCCCCTGCAGATCGATGTGGGCATATTGGTCATTGTCTATTCGAGATGAAACAATTGCCGGAACCGTACCCGCGATACGCGGTCTGGGTAGCGGCTGCGGTCGAAAGCAAACGCGCTCATTGTAGGGAATACCGAACAGTTGGGATTGCAGGGCTGCATCACGCCTGCCCGTCACTCGCATTGCCGTTACCACAAAGCCCGAAGTGAACGCCTGCGGAATGGTACCGTCGATTTTAAGCACCATACCTGGCACGATCGATGGACTGGTGGTCACGCCGCTTAAAACGGACTGATTATTAAGAATAATTTCGTGATGCAGTTTGGCGTAGAACCAGCTTGATTCGCCTGGTTGTTCCTCCGCAAATTTCGATCCCGGCTGGTGATGAATATCCGCATAACGATAATCCACTCCATACGTCGTCGACGTTTGTTCAGCTCCCTCGGCATCAACATTGAGTATTAGCGAATTGGCAAGCCGATAGTCAAAGTTCTTTGCTTTAACGGCTGCGGAAACAACGTTGTGCTTTGATACCAGCTTATCGATCGAATAATCATTTGCTGTCAGACCCGCATGAGATGCATGCATAATCTTTTGATCGAAGATATACCGGCTTTGTGAATCGCTGAAGATAAGCACCATAATGTGCGGAACGGCATGATGATTTTCAATTCTGAACCAGATCCCAACTTCTGACAGGATGCGGCTGATAAACGCTAAATCTGACTCATCCCACTGGACGATCATTTCCCGGTTAGGATACATACAAACAAGATTATCAAAGTCGATTTCATAATCGGCAAAAGCATGTTCTTTGAGGATCTGCGTGACCAAATTCGGCACATTTATGTTCAGGTAAATAGCCGATCGCTTGCGTCGAGAGAGTAATGCAAGCTTATGCTCCAGCCTGATTTCGTACAGTGATTCATCCGCTGATGTGCTAATAAGCGAAAATGACGTAATGACGCCTTCAATTTGTCGTTCATATAGCCACATTTCAGAACCCTGAATATATTTACTCCAATTATGATTAGGTGCTCTGATTTTCAGCGAGCCTTCAATATTTAGAAGTGAATCAGGAGGGATGTTTTTTAGTTTTGATGTAAATGTAATCTTATAAGTGTATGGTTTACTTAAATTTTCATGACCTTCAATTGTTTCAACATCAAGCCACCCTAACTTACCTTCGCCCCTTACGGAGAATAAATATTTATTTATACTCTCCTCTGAAACTATACCTTCCAGATTATAGAACCCTGAACCTTTTTTCATTATCGCATCCCTTGCCAAAAGAAAGTAATACATAAGAAATAAAGTCCAGTCAGCATATCAATAATAACTAAAAAAGGTTATTTTTTATTGAAAAAATCTGGAAGTGATTTAATTATTATTAGTCAAACACGTAATATAACCCTGGAATATAAATAAACGATTAACTGGCGAGATTTTATATTCAATGAAATTGATTTTTTAACAAAAAGATTTATAAAACGCCGCATTCGTTTTTTCACCGCGAGGCAACAATCCAGCGTTCATATCCAAATGGTTCCAGAAAACTGAGATGTGACTAAAAAAACGAACGCATTAACCCAATGATTTACAATAACATTTATGAAAATATTCTTTTCATTTATCATTTTATTGAATGAATCACACCACCCCATAAAAAAACACAATAAAATATAACGATTCCCTGTTCTGCTGTGAGGGAGAGGTAACCGGATGGTATCCCATTTGATCCATGGGAAAGCTTTTGATTTTCTCCCTCTCCCTTTGAGAGAGGGCCGCATAAAGGTCATCTTATCAGCCACAGGAGAATCAATGAAACGCTCCGCAATAAACGAGATCCTTGGCCACACGCGCCAGTTTTTCTCTCAGCACGACGTGCATCTCCCCCCTTTTGCCAGCTTCCCCCCGACCCAATGGCGCAAGCTTGATGCCGCTGCCTGGAGCGAAGTGTTCGACCTTAAGCTCGGTTGGGATGTCACTGCGTTTGGCGGCAACAATTTCGCCGCGCAAGGATTAACGCTGTTCACCCTGCGTAATGGTTCGCCGAAAGGCATGCCTTACGAGAAATGCTACGCCGAGAAAATCATGCATGTTCGCGATGCACAGGTCACGCCGATGCATTTTCACTGGCGCAAACGCGAAGACATTATCAATCGCGGCGGCGGCAATCTCATTGTAGAACTGTGGAATGCAGGGATCCGCGAGCAAACGGAAGACAGCGACGTTAGCGTGGTAATTGACGGCTGTCGGCAAACCCATGCCGCAGGCAGTCAACTGCGCCTGACGCCAGGTGAAAGCATCTGCCTGCCGCCGGGCCTGTATCACAGCTTCTGGGCGGAAGAAGGTTTTGGCGACGTGCTGGTTGGCGAGGTCTCTTCTGTTAATGACGACGACCACGACAACCATTTTCTGCAACCGATTTCCCGCTACAACGACATTGAAGAAGACGAACCGGCGCTGCTGGTGCTGTGTAACGAATATCGCCTGTTCCGCTAACTAAGGAGCACATTATGCCGTTGATCTCACTCGCTGATGGCCTTGCCCATGCCCGCGAGCACCGCTATGCCTTAGGGGCGTTTAACGTTCTGGATTCACATTTCCTGCGCGCGTTGTTTGCCGCGGCAAAGCAGGAACGTTCGCCATTTATTATCAACATTGCCGAGGTGCATTTTAAATATATCTCGCTGGATTCTCTGGTCGAAGCGGTCAAGTTCGAAGCCGCCAGACATGACATTCCCGTAGTGCTGAATCTTGACCACGGCCTGCACTTTGAGTCGGTGGTGCGAGCGTTACGCTTAGGTTTCAGCTCAGTGATGTTCGATGGCTCCACGCTGGAGTACGAAGAAAATATCCGACAGACCCGCGAAGTGGTGAAGATGTGCCACGCCGTCGGCGTGTCGGTGGAAGCTGAGTTGGGCGCAGTCGGTGGCGATGAAGGCGGTGCGCTGTACGGTCATGCCGACGAATCACTGTTTACCGACCCAATGCTGGCGCGTGATTTCGTTGACAGAACCGGGATTGACGCGCTGGCGGTCGCCATTGGCAATGCCCACGGCAAATATAAAGGCGAACCGCTGCTCGACTTCCCGCGTCTGGACGCCATTCGCCAGCAGGCGGCAATCCCGCTGGTACTGCACGGTGGCTCCGGCATCAGCGACGACGATTTCAAGCGCGCAATTGAACTCGGCATTCACAAAATCAACTTCTATACCGGCATGTCGCAGGCGGCGCTGTCGGCAGTGGAGACGCGGATGGCGAATCGTCAGCCCTTATACGACGAATTCGCCGAACTGCTGCTCGGCATTGAGGAAGCCATTACCGATACCGTTTCAGAACAGATGCGCATTTTTGGCAGCGCGGGACGGGTCTGATGGAACGCAAAGGCGTTATCGCCGCAGGCAACATGCTGGTCGATCATGTGCATCAAATTGTGCAGTGGCCGGAACGCGGCTGGTTGGCGGAAATCACCCGTAGCGAACGCGCCACGGGCGGTGCGCCGCTTAATGTGCTGCTGACGCTGGCAAAAATGCACACTGGGCTGCCGTTGCAGGCGGTGGGGTTAATCGGTCAGGACAGCGATGGCGACTACATCATGGCGATGCTGGAGCAGTATCACGTTAATCGCCAACACGTGCAGCGCACGACATTCGCGCCCACGTCAATGTCGCAGGTGATGACCGATCCCAGCGGTCAGCGCACCTTTTTCCACTCGCCGGGCGCCAACAGACTGCTGGATTTGCCCGCTTTTGAGCAACTGGATACCTCGATGAAAATCTTCCATCTGGGATATCTGCTGCTGCTCGACAGTCTGGACATGCCGGATGAGGAGTACGGGACGCGTAGCGCAAGGCTGCTGGCGCAAATGCGCGACAACGGCTTTGAAACGTCGTTGGATCTGGTCTCACGCAAGGGCGACCCGCGCTACCAACCACTGGTGATGCCAGCCTTGCGCCATCTTGACTATCTGGTGATTAACGAGCTGGAAGCCGGAGAATTTAGCGGGCTGGAGATCCGCCAGCCCAACGGCGAGCTGCATATCCCGCATATCGCTACCGCCGCGCGCGAATTATTGGATGCAGGCGTACGCCAGCGGGTGGTTATTCACTGTCCGGAAGGTGCCTGGGGTGAAGCGCCGGATCTGCCGGGCGTCTGGATCCCGTCGCAGTACCTGGCGCAGGAGGAGATCGTTGGCAGCGTCGGGGCGGGTGATGCGTTTTGCGCCGGATTTTTGTATGGCTGTCATGAGCGCTGGTCGCTGACGGACAGCGTCAGGTTGGCACACGCCTGTGCGCGGGCAAGCTTGCTGTGCGCCAATGCGATAGACGGCGCGAAGACGCTGGCAGAGCTAAAAGCAGAAATGGTTGACGCCTGATGCGCTGCGCTTATCAGGCCTACGACCGCATCCGGCAAGTGCACACGATCACGCCGCCTTATCGTGATGCTGCACGTCAGCGGCAAACACATAACCCAACCCGCGCAGGGTTTTGATCAACATCGGTTGATGCGGGTTAATCTCTATTTTTCGCCGCAAGCGCATGATTAACACGTCAATGGTGCGGTCAAACACCTCAACACTGTCGCTACGCGTCAGCTCCAGCAGTTGTTCCCGGCTCAGCACCCGGCGGGCATTTTGGGCCAGCGCCAACAGCAGGCTGTATTCCCCCTGCGTCAGGTCCACCTTCAATTGCTGAGGATTACGAAGCTGGCAACCGGCGGTATCGAGATGCCAGCCATTGAAAGAAAGCCCCGTGGTCTGTGGGCCGCCGCTTTCTGCCGTTAACACGCCAACGCGTCTGAGCACCGCCTTTACCCGAGCCACCAGCACCCGCGCATTGAACGGTTTACCGATATAGTCGTCAGCGCCCATTTCCAGCCCGACCACCACATCCGACTCGCTACCAAGCCCGGTCAGCATCACCACCGGTAATCCGGGCCTCATTTTTTGCACCTGCTGCAGCACCATCAGACCGTTGATGTCGGGCAACATCATATCCAGCAATACCAGCGCGATCTCCGGCTGAGTCTCAATGCAGCGCAACGCCTCCTGCCCGGTGTGACAAGCGGTCACCGCAAAGACGTGTTCGTTCAGCACATCCTGTAAAAGCGAGCAGACTGCCACGTCATCATCCACAACCAGTATGGCTGGCTTCATTGTTTTTCCCCATTTCTGGCCAACTTAAATGAGTGTGATTGATTCTGCCCAGAGTGACAGCGATAAGGCACAAGGATATGTGGGAAACATAACCTCGGTCACACTGCCGGGGCGTCACGTATTGGAGATTCGACACGTCAAATATGACGACAGCCTGTTTTTCGTCAGGGTTTTGACCAAAAATCACCCGTAATATCAGGGAATGCCCACAATAAAAAAGTGGCATAGAAGATGCATACTGAGGGCGACAGCGCGTATGCGCGATTTGATTAACTGGAGCGAGACCGATGAAAAAAGTCGTCACGGTTTGCCCATATTGCGCATCAGGTTGCAAAATCAACCTGGTGGTCGATAACGGCAAAATCGTCCGGGCTGAAGCGGCGCAGGGGAAAACCAACCAGGGTACTCTGTGTCTGAAGGGCTACTATGGCTGGGATTTTATCAACGATACCCAGATCCTGACCCCTCGTCTGAAAACCCCAATGATCCGTCGCCAGCGTGGCGGCAAACTGGAATCTGTTTCCTGGGATGAAGCGCTTGATTACGTCGCCACTCGTCTGAGCGCCATCAAAGCGAAGTATGGCCCGGACGCTATTCAGACGACCGGTTCATCTCGCGGTACGGGTAACGAAACCAACTATGTAATGCAAAAATTCGCGCGCGCCGTTATTGGTACCAATAACGTTGACTGCTGCGCTCGCGTCTGACACGGCCCATCGGTTGCAGGTCTGCACCAATCGGTCGGTAACGGCGCAATGAGTAATGCTATCAATGAAATTGATAACACAGATTTAGTGTTCATCTTCGGGTATAACCCGGCGGATTCCCACCCGATCGTGGCGAATCACGTGATTAACGCTAAACGTAACGGGGCGAAAATCATCGTCTGCGATCCGCGCAAAATTGAAACCGCGCGTATTGCCGACATGCACATCGCGTTGAAAAACGGCTCGAACATCGCGCTGCTCAACGCCATGGGTCATGTCATCATCGAAGAAAAACTGTACGACCAGGCGTTCGTCGCCTCCCGTACGGAAGGATTCGAAGAGTACAGCAAGATTGTCGAAGGCTACACGCCGGAGTCCGTCGAAGATATCACTGGCGTTAGCGCGCAGGATATTCGTCAGGCTGCACGTATGTATGCCACGGCAAAAAGCGCGGCTATCCTGTGGGGCATGGGTGTTACCCAGTTCTATCAGGGCGTGGAAACCGTGCGTTCACTGACCAGCCTCGCAATGCTGACCGGCAACCTCGGTAAGCCAAGCGTGGGCGTTAACCCGGTTCGTGGCCAGAACAACGTTCAGGGTGCATGTGACATGGGTGCGCTGCCGGATACCTATCCGGGCTATCAGTACGTTAAGTTCCCGGAAAACCGCGAGAAATTCGCTAAAGCCTGGGGCGTGGAAAGTCTGCCTGCACATACCGGTTATCGCATCAGCGAACTGCCGCACCGTGCTGCGCATGGCGAAGTACGCGCGGCGTACATCATGGGTGAAGATCCATTACAGACCGATGCTGAACTCTCCGCAGTGCGCAAAGGCTTTGAGGATCTGGAACTGGTCATCGTGCAGGATATCTTCATGACCAAAACCGCCGCGGCCGCAGACGTTATTTTACCGTCTACGTCATGGGGCGAGCATGAAGGCGTATTCTCCGCGGCTGACCGTGGCTTCCAGCGCTTCTTTAAAGCCGTTGAGCCGAAGTGGGATCTGAAAACGGACTGGCAGATTATCAGTGAAATCGCCACCCGTATGGGCTATCCGATGCACTACAACAACACCCAAGAAATCTGGGACGAGTTGCGTCATCTGTGCCCGGATTTCTACGGTGCCACTTACGAGAAAATGGGCGAACTGGGTTATATCCAGTGGCCTTGCCGCGACACCTCAGAAGCCGATCAAGGGACGTCTTATCTCTTCAAAGAGAAGTTCGACACCCCGAACGGCCTGGCGCAGTTCTTCACCTGCGACTGGGTAGCGCCAATCGACAAACTCACCCCAGAGTACCCAATGGTACTGTCTACGGTGCGTGAAGTCGGCCACTACTCTTGCCGTTCGATGACCGGTAACTGTGCGGCGCTGGCCGCGCTGGCGGATGAACCGGGCTATGCCCAGATCAACACCGCCGACGCAGAACGCCTGGGCATCCAGGACGAAGAACTGGTGTGGGTTAACTCGCGTAAAGGTCGGGTCATTACCCGTGCGGCAGTCAGCGATCGTCCAAACAAAGGCGCGATTTACATGACCTACCAGTGGTGGATTGGCGCATGTAATGAGCTGGTAACCGAGAACTTAAGCCCGATTACCAAAACGCCAGAGTATAAGTACTGTGCCGTTAACGTTGAACGCATTGCCGATCAGCGCGCTGCCGAGCAGTATGTTATTGATGAGTACAACAAGCTGAAAGCCAGTCTGCGCGAAAGCGCGATGGGTTAGTCCGTTTACGTACCTGTTCTGCAACAGCCTCCGCCCGGAGGCTGTTTTTTTATCCATACGATCTCTTTATACTGTTCATTCCGTACCCTAAATAAAACTCAAAATGAAACAACTCATTGCATTGATGTTCTTTATGACATTCTTTGCCCATGCCAGTGATACTGAGCCAGGAAGCCAGTACTTACAGGCCGCTGAGGCAGGGGACCGTCGCGCACAGTACTTTCTTGCCGATACCTGGTTCAGTTCGGGCGATTTGAGCAAAGCCGAGTATTGGGCGCAAAAAGCCGCCGACAATGGCGATGCCGACGCCTGCGCGCTCCTGGCGCAAATCAAAATTACGAATCCGGTCAGTCTGGATTACCCCCAGGCCAAAACGCTGGCGGAAAAGGCAGCCAAAGCGGGCAGTAAAGCAGGAGAACTCACCCTGGCGCGGATTCTGGTCAACACCCAGGCAGGACACACAGATTACCCCAAAGCCATTACCTTGCTGCAAAACGCCTCTGAAGATCTGGAAAATGACTCAGCCGTCGACGCGCAAATGCTGCTCGGGCTGATTTACGCCAACGGCGTGGGGATCCCCGCAGACGATGAAAAAGCGACGTGGTATTTCAAACGCAGCTCCGCCATCTCCCGCACCGGTTATTCCGAGTACTGGGCCGGAATGATGTTCTTAAACGGCGAGCAAGGTTTTATCGTGAAGAATAAACAAAAGGCGCTACACTGGCTGAATCTGAGCTGTATGGAAGGGTTCGATACCGGCTGTGAAGAGTTTGAAAAGTTAACAAACGGGTAATGATTTGCATTGCCGGATGGCGGCATAAACGCCTTATCCGGCCTACAGTTCACCGTCTTCCGTAGGCCGGATAAGCGCAGCGCCATCCGGCAATCTTTCATTAATTAATGATTAGCGGTCTTATCAAATTTACCCAGCATCTCGCGCTCGTAAGCCAGCGCCTTCTTGCGGTCAAATTTGTGCTCCCACTTGGCGATAACCAGCACCGCCAGCGCATTCCCCACTACATTCAGCGCGGTACGCGCCATGTCGAGGATACGGTCAACACCGGCGATAAACGCCAGACCTTCCAGCGGGATCCCGACGCTGCCAAGCGTAGCCAGCAGTACCACGAAGGAGACGCCCGGCACGCCCGCAATCCCTTTCGACGTAACCATTAGCGTCAGTACTAATACGATTTCCTGCCACAGCGACAGGTCGATACCATACAGCTGCGCAATAAAGATCGCGGCAATACTCTGGTACAGCGTTGAACCATCAAGGTTGAATGAGTAGCCGGTCGGCACCACAAAGCTGGTGATTGAAGCCGGTGCGCCATAGGCTTCCATCTTCTCGATAATACGCGGCAGTACGCTCTCGGAACTGGCGGTAGAGTAAGCCAGAATCAGCTCATCTTTCAAAATGCGGATCAGGATCCAGATGCTCAGACCGCAGATACGCGCCACAATCCCCAGCACCACCAGCGCGAAGAACAGGATGGCAAAATGAACCAACAGCACCAGTTTCGCCAGCGGCCACAGGGAGGCAAAACCGAAGTTCGCGACGGTCACAGCAATCAGCGCAAAAACACCGACTGGCGCATAACGCATCACCATGTGGGTCACTTTAAACATGGTTTCTGAAATCGAGCGGAACACGGTCACCAGCGGCTCGCGGTGGGTTGCTGGTAGGGAAGACAAGCCTAAACCAAACAGCACCGAGAAGAAGATAATCGGCAACATATCGCCTTTCGCCATCGACGCGACGATATTAGTCGGCACCAGCGACACAATTGTGCCCATCAGGCCATGCGCGTGGCTCTGCACTTCTGCGGTCGTATTTTGATATTTCGAAATATCCACGGTCGCCAGTTGCGACATATCAATCCCGGAACCCGGCTGGAAAACATTCGCCAGCGTGATGCCAAGAATAATCGCTACGGTGGTGATCACTTCGAAATAGAGAATGGTTTTGGCGCCAATACGGCCCAGCTGTTTTGCATCACCCACCCCGGCAATACCAACCACCAGCGTGGAGATAACAATCGGCACGACGATCATTTTGATCAGATGGATAAAGATATCGCCCGCCGGAGACAGCAGGTTGACCACCAGCCATTCGCGGCTGTCGCTATGGTAATGCAGGTAACTCCCTAGCAGAATGCCCAGCACCATGGCGATTAGAATCTGCCATGCCAGGCTGACTTTCAAATTTTTCATAACAACGGACTTCCTCGATGGAGCGCTATTCCACATGCGGTGTGTGGGAATAGTACATACTGAAAGGGTATGAATTGTGTTGCGTTCGTTTATGGAGTTTTTTAACGCTTATTATCATTATCATCTGCATGGCATTCCGCGCAACCCTCTAAGAACAGGGCTTTTGGCTGAATTTATGCATAAAAATGCAATTTTATCGCGGTATTGATGAATAACTTTTTGTTATAAAAGAATTTTAATATGTTCAAAAATGAAGAAGTCATAGCGTGAGTTTTTTTCGCCCACCTGTTCGTTTGCCTGTTTTTTAAACAGGCAAAATGATACAAATCACAAAAAAAACAAATTTATTTTTGCCGATTCTGCAACAACTTCGCCATATTAATAGAGTCAACGAGCTGTGCCCGGTTCACCCTCGGCGAATTTAAATCCATAACTTTTTGCCACACTGAAATAGCCTGGGCGTAGTCTGCCTGCATAAACGCATCTGAGGCTAACAACATCAGCGCGGTGACCTCTGCCGGGTCCAGCGCCAAGGCCTTATCAATCATCTCGCGAGTGGGCGGCGCCATATGTTGTCCGTCCTGGTAATACAATACCGTTGCCATCGCTGAATAGATCTCAGCATTTTCACCGCCGACACGCAGCGCCTGCTCGTAGGCCAGCAGCGCATTGTGATACGCGTTTTGCCAAAGATAGTACTCCCCGAGTTGCGCCCATTTTACGCCGTCCTGTGGATTGGCTCGAATCTGCGATTGCAGCAAAAGCAACTGTTTTTCCTGAATATTTTCATCAGAGAAAGCATGTAAAGGGTCCGCCAGTCGCGTCTGCTCCTGACGAACCGCCTGCCATTTTGGCGTCAACAGGTAGCCTCCAATGCAGGCCACAACCATCAGTACCGCCGCAGCGGTCAGCCGCTTCACGGGCATTGGGCGTAACGGCGGTTCGCACTGGCTCATTGTTCACCTTCCTCCGTATGCTGACGTTTTCTCACTCGCCAGACCACTACACCTACCAGCAACAACAACAGGCACGGCAACGCCCACAGCAGCAGCGTTTGTTCATTCAGCGGCGGATTATAACGAACGAAGTCACCGTAACGCTCGGTCATCCAGGTGGTTATCTCGGCTTCACTTTTCCCTTCCGCCACCATGCTATAAACCTGATGGCGCATACTGACTGCTACCGGCGCATTGGATTCCAGCAAATTTTGGTTTTGGCACTGTGGACAACGCAGTTGGCTGGCAATAGACAGCGCTTGTTCCTGCTGTTGCGGATTTTCAAAGCGCCAGGTATCCACAACCTGGGCATGCGTAGCGAAAGTAATGAAAAACAGGACGAGCGTTAGGAGTAATAACTTTCTGCCGGATGGTGCTGCGCTTATCCGGCCTACGGTTTGCGCACCTTGTAGGCCGGATAAGGCGTTTACGCCGCCATCCGGCAACGCTGTGATTAATTTACGCATCACGCTTCCTCCCTCGCCATCCGCTCAGCAGCGCGCCAAAGACCATTAATAGTCCCCCACCCCAAATCCAGCGCACGCCGGTCTGCACGTACAAGCGCATGGCATAACGGTCTGGTCCGGTTTTTTCACCCATTACCGCATACCAGTCATGCATCAGGTTCCAGCGGATCCCCGGCTCCATCATCTGTTGACGACGCGCGGCATAGAAGCGCCTTTCAGGTTGCAGGCTGCCAATGCGTTTCTCATTGTGCCACAGCGTGATCTGCGCTTTTTCACTGGTGTAGTTACCTTTGGCTTCCAGGTCGAGACGCTCAAAACGGAAAATGTAACCCGCCAGTTCAACCTGCTGCCCAGGGCTCAGGTTCAGGCTTATCTCCTGACGGCTACCGCTGGAAAAGACGATCCCCGCCGCAAACACCAGCACCCCGGCATGCGCCAGCAGTGCCGGAAGTTGGATGCGGAAAGACACTTTGCGGCTTCTGACCGTAGCCAGCACAATAACCAGTAGCATCAGCAGCCCAAAAGGCAGCGTAGCGCGATTAAAGTACGGTGCGCCCACAGAAAGCCGCCCCCAGCCGAACAGCCCGTAAATCATCGGGTAGAGCGTGCCAATCAGCACAATCAGCAGCACCGCACTAAAGAGCAGCAGCGCAACCAGAATCAGCATCTCGCGTGACCAACCGCCAAAACGAGCATTCTGCCGGACTTGCTGGCCCCGCCAGGCGTGCAGCCCGAGCGACGCCAGACTCAACACGGTAAACAGCGCAAACAGCGGCGCGGCACGAACGTTATCCAGCGCGAAAGCATGCACCGAAACGAGAATGCCGGAACGCACAATCAGCGTCCCCAGCAGCGATAAAATCAGCGTGACGATCGCCAGCAGCAGCGACCAGTGGCGGAAGATCCCGCGCTGGCGCGTGATATACAGGCTATGTAGCAGCGCGCTGGCGGAAAGCCAGGGTAATAAGGAAGCGTTTTCTACCGGGTCCCAGAACCACCAGCCGCCCCAGCCCAGCTCGCAGTAGGCCCACCAGGAGCCGAGGATAATCCCCAGCGTCAGCGCGCACCAACCGGGCAAGGCCCAGCGCCAGCACACCCAGGCGCTCTGCGCATTAAAGTCACTACGTAGCAGCGAGGCCAGCGCCACGCCTGCCGCCACCATCAAACCACCGTAACCCAGGTACAGCAGCGGTGGATGGAGGATTAACCCGAGATGTTGCAGCATCGGGTTAAGGTCGCGCCCTTCAATGGCTGGCGGAAAGATACGCACGAACGGATCGGACCATACCACCACAAACAGCAGCAGCAGGGCCGTTATCATTGAAAGGACACTGAGCGTCAGCGGAAACAGCGCGTTGGTATTACGCCGATAGCGAAGAGCAAACAGCGCGCTCCAGGCGGAAAGAAACAGCACCCACAGCAGCAGCGATCCTTCATGACCGCCCCACACCGCCGCCAGTTTTAATCCCCACGGCAGCAGGCTGTAGCTGTGCTGGGCAACGTAGACCACCGAAAAATCGCTGGTCAAAAAGCAGAATACCAGAATGGTAAAGGCCAGTAGCAGCAGGGCAAATTGCGTCCACACGCCCACGCTTGCCAGGCGCATCATCCCCTGCCAGCGCTGGCGGACACCTACCAACACGGCAAGCGGGGTCAACACGTTGACCCCGAGGCTTAATAACAGCGCCAGAAAACCGGCTTCAGGAAGGAGAACGTCCAGATATCACCTTACGCAACGGTTAGCTGACCCGCATAGAGGATAAAAAAGCGCAGCAGCAGTACGCCGGTCAGGCTGGCGCCGCACACTGCCAGCACACCATGAAACGTCGAACTGCGGTTGGCCCAGGGTTTTAGCAGCATCGGCAGTATCAACCCAAGCCCAGCCACGCCAAGCCAGAACCACCAGGTCCAGAATCCGCCACCCAATGCCGCCGCCAGCGCACGCATTTTTCCGTCATCGCCCAGCGCCAGGCCGACGAAGAACGCCGCCAGCAGGAAGATCTCCAGCCATACCACCGGGACTTCCATGCGATGCACAAAGTGCGCTTCCGTACTGTGCGGATTGCTACGATGACGTAACGCCATGGCGATCAGTGCCACCGCCGCACCGGAGGAGATCCCGGAGAACAGAAACAGCACCGGCAGGATCGGGTTATTCAGGAACGGGTAGGATTTCAGCGCCGACAGCAGGAACCCGGTATACGCCCCGAGCAGAACCGCCAGCACCAGCATCAGCGTCTCAAGCGCGCGATGGAACGGCGTGATTAGCGTCAGTAGTTTTGACACAATCGTCAGTCGCGGCACGAACCGCTGTTGCAGGACAATTACCTCTTTTTCAAAGATTTTTGCCAGCCACAGCACTAACACCACCATGTACAACTGGAACAGCATGACCCCCATCGACATCACCGAGGTGAAGCTGTAGTGGAACATCAGTTTCCAGAAAGTCCATGGACGCGTCAGGTGGAACACCAGAATCAGCAAACCGAGGATAATTGCCCCCGGCCCTAACACCAGCGTGGTGCGCAGCAGCGTGCTGTCTGAACCGCCCGCCTCCGGATGGAAGCGACGCAGCAGAATCGCCAACGTGACCAGTCCGGCAGAGATACCTATCAGGAACAGATAGATGGCAATGGGCCAGTCCCACACCAGTGATTCAAAATGAAATGCAGAAGCGGATGTCATTGGCTCACCTCCCCAAATTTAAAGGGAACGCGGTAGACCTTCGGTTTTGTACCCAACGCCAGTTTGTAACGGTAGGTAGTTTTCTGCTGCAACAAACGGGATATATCGCTGTTGGGATCGTCCAGATTACCAAACGTCAGCGCCTTCGTCGGGCATGACTCAACGCAGGCGGGCTGTTTGCCCGCTTTCAGGTTGGTTTTCCGGCAGAAATCGCATTTATCCGCCGTTTTGCTCACCGGATGGATAAACCGTACGCGATAAGGACACGCGGCGATACAGTACTGGCAGCCAACGCAAAGGTCCGGGTTCACATCCACAATGCCGCTGGCGGCATCGCGATACGATGCCCCCGTCGGGCAGACGTCAACGCAGGGAGCGTGGTCGCAATGCTGGCACGAGTGACGGAAGAAGCGATACTTCACATCAGGAAATGTCCCTTGCGGCTCACTGCGGATAATCGTCAGACGCGATACGCCTTCCGGCACGTTGTTAACTTCCCGACAAGCATCCATGCAGGCCGTACAGCCAATGCATAAAGACTCATCATGAACCATACCGTAACGCACGCCATTGATGTTCAGCGTCTTCGCCACAACGCGCCCCGCCGTCCCGCTCACTGCCACCAGCGCGCCGACGCCGGTGATAAACTGGCGACGAGAGCAACTCATGGATGCTCCTTAAGCAACGGAACCGACGCCGGGTTAAAGTTCGGATTGTTACGTTGATCGCTGTGGCAATCGACGCAAATCTTGATCCGTCCTTTATCGCTCAGCGTCTGCATCGTGTCTTGCTTCGGATGCAGTGAGTGACAGCTGGCACACGCCACTTTGGTTACGTGGACATCGTGCGGCCAGAACGCTTTTTGCAACTGCTCAGGCAGGTGACAGGACATACAGACACTGTTCTGCTGCTCCACGTTGTACATCGGCTCATTAAAGCGCATCACATCTTTCACCCCTTCGCGGTGGTTCGGTGACGGCTGGCCGTGACAATTGGTGCAGGTGACAGGCAGTTTGTTATTCGGGTTGATGGCTTCCGCATGCTTACCATGCATGCCTTCGGTATCCGGCTTGTGACAGTCCAGACAGGCGGCATCCGGATTACGCTGTTGGGTAACCGTCCAGCGTTGATCCGACTCCTGCGGCGTTGGCGTGGCAGTGATTCCACTCAGGCTCCATAACAAGCCTGACGCCAGCACCCCAGCAGTTAATAACGAACGTAATACGCTCATATTCACTCCGTTGAGTTATCCGCCCCTTGCGGGGCGAAATGGGGTTATTGGCTTAACAGACCGTTTTTACGCGCCTGATCTTCCCACTGCGGAATCACCGTTTTGATGAAGTCCTGCTTTTCAGCATTGATTTGCTGCATGTTCAGACCAATCGCCGCCTGGGCTTTCTCTTTGGTAGAGATATCCGGTAACGGGATTTCATGCGTGATGCCTTTGGTCGCCAGCAGACGGACCAGTTTGGTACGTGCGTCAGCGGCTTTATCCATTGCGCTACCCAGCATCCGCAGACCTTCTTCCGGGGCATGCATGTGAATACCGTGTGAGGCGATAGACAGGTCCCAACGCCATTGCGCGTGACGGATATCTTCCAGAATCGGCTTCATTTCCGCTTCGGTCGCACCCGCATCCCATGCGGCTTTCGCTTCGAAGTGCGCACGAACAAGCTGGTCTTCAACTTTGATTTTCAGGTCATGAATGGCCTGTTTACGCTCGGCGACCACTTTTTGCAGGGACGCTTTGTCCTGGGTGTGGCAGTTCGCACAGGTCTGAGCGAAGTTATCGAACGGATTACCAATCTTATGGTCGGTGTAAATCTTGCCTTCCGCGTTCTGCACTTTCGGCATGTGGCAGTCGATACAGGTCACATTGTTCTTGCCGTGAATGCCTGCGCTCCAGGTTTCATACTCCGGGTGCTGCGCTTTCAGCATCGGGGTTTTAGACAGGGAGTTGGTCCAGTCAGAGAAGGCGATGGTGTCGTAGTACTTCTCCATGTTCTCGACTTTCATGCCGTCGTCCCACGGGAACTTAACGGCTTTGTTTTTACCGTCGAAGTAGTATTCCACGTGGCACTGGCCGCAGACCATGGATTGCTGGTCAAAGCGACCGGCTTTCTCAAACGGTTTGCCGATGGTTTCCATCGCGCGCTCAGCATAAGGACGCGACAGCGTCAGTTCTGGCTTGCCTTTGGCAAAGTCTGGTGACGCGGTGTTATGGCAATCGCCGCAGCCAAGATTATTAACAATTTCAGGACCGCCGCGCGCCCATTTACCGTGGAAGTAGCCATCTTCACCGTCTTTCTGGATCAGACGCGCCACATCCGGGCTTTTACAGCTCCAGCAGGCCATCGGCAACGGACCATCTTCTGCCGTTTTGGGTGCGCCGGTACGTAAGGTTTCACGAACATCGGTCACTGCATACGCGTGCCCGCGCGGTTTGTTGTAATCGCGCGAGAAGGGATATCCCGCCCACAGGATCACCAGACGAGGATCTTCTGCCAGCGCATCTTCACGGGCTGATTGCTCAGACGTGGCTTTCCAGGAGAGATATTGATCGGGATGCTGAGGGGCGAAGACTTCATTCTTCGCTTCAACGGTGACGGTTTTTGCGGGTACGGGGGTTTGTTCAGCGTGAACTGCAGAGATAAATAATAAAGGTACTAACAGGCTGAAGAAACGGCGTACGCGTGATTTTATCCTTGCCATAGGGGTCTCATCCAGATGACGCCATTATCTGCAATGGCGGTTCTTTTATTGTTTTCCATAACAGCAACCACACGAATACTGTCTGTTAGAACCATTTAGTAATGTCACTTTTTATCCAGATAGAAACGTCACCTTAGAGTAAGCTAAACTGAATGCAATTCTAAGGGACTCAACGCATGTTGGTGACCATGTCAGATAAAGAGATCCACCGCCTACCGGTGATACAGGCAGTTTGTGAAAAGCGTCTACGCCGTCGTGATGCAGCATCACAGCTTGGCATTTCAGAACGTCAGGCGCAACGACTTATCAATCGTTACCGAGTTTCTGGTGCTGAAGGACTTGTCAGCCGCAAACGCGGCCAGCCCAGCAACCGCCGGTTGACCGAATCTCTCAAACTACGAGTACTCACGCTGATACGTGAAAACTACAGTGACTTTGGGCCCACACTGGCCGCAGAAAAACTCAGAGAGCGCCATAATATCCGGCTTTCAATCGAGACCGTCCGCAACTGGATGACGTCTGACGGACTCTGGGTCCCGCATGCTCGCCGTAAGTCACGGGTTTATCAACCCCGACATCGGCGTGATTGTCTGGGTGAACTTATCCAGATCGACGGCTCCCACCATGACTGGTTTGAAGGCCGTGCGCCAAAATGCTGCCTGCTGGTCTTTATCGATGATGCCACCGGGCGTCTGATGCATTTGCGGTTCAGCGAGTCAGAAACAGCCTTTGACTACATGCTGGCAACCCGGGAATACATCGAGCAGCATGGGAAGCCGGTATCGCTGTACAGTGACAAACACGCAATATTTCGCGTCAGTGGTCCGGAGAAACGCAATACCACCGTTACCCAGTTCGGACGTGTGCTTTATGACCTGGCAATCGAGCTTATTTGTGCCAACAGCTCTGAAGCTAAAGGCCGCGTGGAACGTGCGAATCAGACACTTCAGGATCGGCTGATCAAAGAAATGCGTCTGGAAGGTATAACCGGCATTGAGGCCGCAAATGCCTGGCTTGCCACTTTCATCGCTGACTTTAACAGCCGGTTTTCACGACCGGCTAAGTTCCCCAAAGATTTGCATCGTCCGGTGCAGGAAAGCCCCGATGAATTAAGAGACATCTTTGCCTGGCATGATGTTCGTACCGTGTCGAAATCACTGACCTTCCAGTACGATAAGATCCTTTATCTCATGGACACCACAGAAGAAAATAGCCGTCTTGCCGGTGAAAAAATTAAAGTACTGGATTATCCCGATGGCACCCTCGCCTTCCTCTATGGGCACCGGAGCCTTAAGTGCCAGGCATTTGATAAGCTGGCCTGTGTCGACCAGGGGCAGATTGTTGATAACAAACGTCTCGGGACTGTACTCCGACTGGCTCAGGTAAAACAGGATGAGCGGGAAAGCGAAGGCAAACGGGAACGAAGCAAAAAATCGCCCAGCCGTAAGGCTCAGGTGCGCATCCAGGAACAGCTCCGGGCTATCAATCCCGTTCTGGCAGACCCGAGCTTGTTTGTGGCAAGTTCAAAGCGATAGAATCGACCATCAGTGCTGCAAAGTACCGGAACAGTGAGTCCCCAAAAGGATACTTGAGATGATTAAATTCCCGACTACAAAGCGCGTTGATTTGTATAAAACTGCTGTCAGCTCTGAGCAATTACATCTAGATCTGGTTGCGGCTCAGGAGTTCATGTTCGATGCCTGGGAAAATGATGACCTGGAAGTTGTGCTGAAACTCATCAGAAAAGCTATCAAGAAATCCCCGCTCTGTGCTGACGCATACTCATTCTACTGCGAGATATCTCAAGAACCTCCTGAGTCAAAAATCGGGAAGCTGGAGACTGCTTTGTACGCAGCCAGCATTGCACTTGGCGAGGATTTTCAGGAGTTCGCAGGACGTTTCTGGGGATTTGTCGAAACACGTCCATATATGAGAGCAAAAGCAGCTTTGGCTGAGGCCTTATGGGAGTCTGGTAATTTTTATCCGGCTATGGCTCATAGCCGCGAAATGCTGAAGCTCAACCCGAACGATAACCAGGGGATTCGTCATTTATTAGCGAACTATTACCTTGAGCTTGAAATGGTGGATGATCTGGCCTTGCTACTGGACGATTATCCTGGGGATATGCGTTCGTTTTTTCAGTATACACGCGCCCTACTCGCCTACCGACAGTCATCCCCGGATGCCGATGATATCGCTAAAGCTGCGATTGATTCTAATAGACACATCCCCGGCTTGTTATCGAAGTGCAGATTACAGATCAAGTCTAACAGTGGATATATCACGTTAGGTGGAATGGATGAAGCCATTTATTATGTGAATCATAATATAAAGCCTTGGATTCGCACCTCTGGCGCAATTGATTGGATTGTAAATAATTCATTAAGTAAAATATAAGGATTTAGTTTTAATGTTTAATCTAATTATGGGCGGAGAACCTGACTATTTTGAACATTGGCCCATGTATGAACGGGTTAGTGGGAGTTGTGATTTTCCTATATCACGTATGTTAGAAGGCACCTCTGATGACATCCGGTTGAAGTTAACGCCTTTGAATGATAAAGCATTATCTTATATTGAGAAATTACCTACGCTTTTTATGTCAGAACTTTATTCCCGAGACAATGTTGAATACATTACTTTGCGACTTGGTGTAATTTCAAATCTACGAACAGTTAACAAAAATGTTGAGTTTGATTTCAGAATCACTCACTCACAAGATGATGTCGTAGTGATAAACAAAGAGTTATATCAAACAGCTTTAGAATTAGGTGCATATGGGCTGAAACGGACTCACTGGGGAATAAAAGCACGTGATTTAAATCAAACATTAGCACTTCTAAATATAACGACAAGAAGTACACCACTTCCTCCTACTGAAGCACTTCCTGATGAAGTTGATAACTACCCAATAATAGATAATGTTCAAAGTTTCATGGCGCGTGTTTTAGAACAAGATCATGAAGAAGATGCAGAAATATTTTATCGTGGACATTCTGATGTATCTTACGAGTTGGCTCCATCAGTTTTCAGGAAAAACAAAAAAGGTAACTTCAAGCATTTGCACAGTGAATCAAATTTAGTCCGTGAAGCCCTAACAGCAAGGCCAACTGAGTTTGTTGATGATAAAACAATGCTAGACAAGTTAGTAAGGATGCAACACTACGGACTACCAACTCGTTTGTTGGATATAACATCAAATCCACTAATCGCTCTGTATTTCGCTTGTTGCGACATTAGTAATAATGAAAATACAAATGAGGTTGATGGACATGTTATTATTTTCAAAACAAAAAGGGATCGTATAAAATTCTTTGACTCTGATACAGTAAGTTGCATATCAAATATATCAATGCTAAGTCAAACACTGAAAGATCAGCTGGATTGTAAAATGGACAAGGAGGCTTTCAATAAAACTGAAGCTTGTCAAAAACTCATACATTACATTAAAGATGAAAAACCTTATTTTAAAGATGTAATTATACCATCAGATTTGGAAAGGTTAATTTTCGTTAAAGGAAGAAATAATAATGAAAGGATGTCATCACAGTCAGGTGCATTCTTATTATTTGGGAATAATGCTGTTTATCCCGATTTAGTTTCAAACCCTGATGATGCTATGCAAGAGTTTAAAGTAGAAAAAATAGTGATCAGAAACAAAGCTAGAATACTTAAGGAACTCGCAAGGTTAAACATTACAGATGCGACAGTTTATCAAGGCATGGAAAGGACAATGAAACTAATTGCGGCCAAATTTTCCGCAGGAGATTGATCTTCATGTGGTTTTTTGACACACTAGCCTGTCGCTACTGGCATTGGTCCCTTGTATGCTAAGCATATGAACTCTGGTGTGTGTTGGACAGGAGCAATTAACCAGTCGTATAGTAAAATTTGAATGTAAAAATATAAAACAAGGAGTTGAGAATGAACCCCATTACTTTGAGTGAAATGAGTGATGAAGATGAAGAGGTAAAAATCATTTCTTCATATGAACCTCAAGATGATGAGATTGCGATCGTTTTTGATAGTTCAAAAATTACTGGAGGTAATGCACTGGATTTTTTCCAGTTCACCAAGCAATCACATTCTAATGTTAAAGTGTACGGAGATTCTAATGGTGTTTCGTACCTGCAATTAAACAGTATAACGTTAGCGTTAGGCACTTTCTTTGCCACATCAGTAATGATACCTTTTTTAGTAAATCTTGTTTCAAATTATATTCAGAAAAAAATTGATAACTTTGGAACTAGAGATATAGACGTTAAAGTCTCTATAATTAAAAAAAATAAATCAGGAAAACATGTGAAATACACTGTTTCTGGAAAAGTAGACGATGTTTTAAAAGTAATTAACAAAATCAAATAAAAATCTATATAGATATTATGAATATTCACGAAAAGTTAAAGCGTTGGATGTGTATTACTCAAGAAGATAGTGCTATTCTTGATTATCTTAATGCTGAGTTAAAAAAAGCTCAATCCTTGAGCTTGAATAATGAATCAAACAGATTGTTTTTATACAAAACAATTTTACTAGCCCATTTAAAATATATTCAAGTCATTAATTTACTTACAAGAGGTGATTTTTATGAAGCATGGGTAGAACTTGAAAGGATAGAAATAGATTTAATACATATTAAAGAAAATAATGAGTTTCTGCCTGAGGTTAATTTCTATGGTGTTAACTTCTTAGCGAGAATGGTATGTAATTGGCAGGCGTTATTCCCATATAAAATCTTCGGTAGTTCTCGTGAAATAATAAAAGAAGTGAAATGTTCAGTATGTAATACAACCCGTAGTTTTATTAATGATTGTGGTCATGTTAAAAATAAACTTTATAATGGAGTTCTTTGCTTTGATGAAGTGATCGATTTTGAATTAATTACTTATGACATAGTTAGTAATCCCGTTAACAAATGTAGTGTTTTTTTCTCCAATGATGGTGATCATTATAACTATTCAACTTTAATTAGTGTTGTCAAATACATACAATCCCCACATCAAATTTTCAATATTACGACCTGGAGATTTAAGGCGAAAGAACATGATGGAGTATTATCGCCAGAAAATATTTGTCCATGTGGAGATTCTTTAAAAAAATATGCAGATTGTTGTTTGCCACGTAATGGTATTTATAAAAAACATATAGATATTTGGTTTCCCTTCCCGTTGAATGTAGAACCTATTTAGAACCAGATATTCAATAACTAAAGATCCCGTTGACACAGATATTTCCATATTAAGATGTTTTCGTTATATTTTTATTCCAGTCTTTCATATTTAACTTTTGCTTTATTAATTGGTTGAGTGGGATAACGCAGCAGTCACATTAATATGATTACATAGGCTGAAAGTGCCCTTTCTATCTTGCACAAAGAGGTGACATTTTAAACTTGCTTTGACACTGTCATGACATTGCTCCACCCTATTTGTAACAAGAAACCACACTGAAAATGTTGTCTTTAATCAATTGTAAGTGTATGTAAAATACCACTTTAGAGTTAGTAACACCCTTTGATTGCTCCCTCTTTTGTCTAATTCAGATACAGATCACCTTTTCAACAATCCTTTAGATAACTACATGTTATCGCGAGATTTAGTCAATTTTGCTAGCTCCCTTCAAAATTCAGTTTGTCGCTAATTTGCACAATTCGTTTATTGCGTGATCTGCCGCGCAAATACTAAACAAAACTCTCAAAGCCCCTACATTTAACGTTTATGAGACATATTATTAACATCCTACAAGGAGAACAAAAGCCATGAGCCAAATACATAAACACGCTATTCCCGCAAACATTGCGGATCGTTGCCTGATAAATCCGGAGCAGTACGCAGAGAAATACCAGCAATCCGTTAACGAACCCGACACATTTTGGGGCGAACAGGGAAAAATTCTTGATTGGATCAAGCCGTACAGCCAGGTGAAGAACACTTCCTTCGCACCAGGCAACGTGTCGATTAAATGGTACGAAGACGGCACCCTGAATCTGGCCGCAAACTGTCTTGACCGCCACCTGCAGGCAAACGGCGATCGTACCGCCATCATCTGGGAAGGCGATGACGCAACCCAAAGCAAAAACATTACCTATCGCAAGTTGCATCGCGATGTCTGCCGTTTCGCCAATACGCTACTGGATTTAGGCATTAAAAAAGGTGACGTGGTGGCCATTTATATGCCGATGGTGCCGGAAGCTGCGGTCGCCATGCTGGCCTGTGCCCGTATTGGCGCGGTGCATTCGGTCATCTTCGGTGGTTTCTCACCGGAAGCCGTCGCCGGACGTATTATCGACTCCAATTCACGCCTGGTGATCACCGCCGACGAAGGCGTACGCGCCGGGCGTGCTATCCCACTGAAAAAGAACGTGGATGATGCGCTGAAAAATCCAAATGTGAAAACCGTTGAACATGTGATCGTTCTCAAACGTACCGGTGGAAAAACGGAATGGCAGGAAGGTCGCGACCTGTGGTGGTCCGATCTTATCGAGAAGGCCAGCTCAGAACACCAGCCGGAAGAGATGAACGCGGAAGATCCGCTGTTTATCCTGTATACCTCCGGCTCAACCGGTAAGCCGAAAGGCGTACTGCACACTACCGGCGGGTATCTGGTCTACGCTGCAACTACCTTTAAGTATGTGTTTGATTACCATCAGGGCGATATCTATTGGTGTACCGCTGACGTAGGCTGGGTAACCGGGCACAGCTACCTGCTGTACGGTCCGCTGGCCTGCGGCGCAACCACGCTGATGTTCGAAGGCGTGCCAAACTGGCCTACCCCGGCGCGTATGTCGCAGGTTGTGGACAAGCATCAGGTCAATATACTGTATACCGCACCGACCGCCATTCGCGCCCTGATGGCGGAAGGCGATAAAGCGATTGAAGGCACTGACCGTTCGTCACTGCATATCCTGGGTTCAGTTGGCGAGCCGATCAACCCGGAAGCATGGGAGTGGTACTGGAAGAAGATCGGCAACGAAAAATGCCCGGTCGTCGATACCTGGTGGCAGACTGAAACCGGTGGATTCATGATCACCCCGCTGCCGGGCGCCACCGAACTGAAAGCCGGTTCTGCAACCCGTCCATTCTTTGGCGTACAGCCTGCGATTGTCGATAACGAAGGTAATCCGCTGGAAGGCGCGACCGAAGGCAATCTGGTGATTACCGACTCGTGGCCGGGCCAGGCGAGAACGCTGTTTGGCGATCACGAACGCTTTGAGCAAACCTACTTCTCTACCTTCAAGAATATGTACTTCAGCGGCGACGGCGCGCGCCGTGACGAAGATGGCTATTACTGGATCACCGGACGTGTGGACGATGTGCTGAACGTCTCCGGCCACCGTCTGGGAACAGCTGAAATCGAATCGGCGCTGGTGTCGCATCCGAAGATTGCCGAAGCCGCGGTGGTAGGGATTCCGCATAATATTAAAGGCCAGGCGATCTACGCTTACGTCACGCTGAATCACGGTGAAGAGCCGTCACCTGAGTTGTACGCCGAGGTTCGCAACTGGGTGCGTAAAGAAATTGGCCCGCTGGCAACGCCAGACGTGCTGCACTGGACCGACTCACTGCCGAAAACCCGCTCCGGCAAAATCATGCGCCGTATTCTGCGTAAAATCGCGGCGGGCGATACCAGCAATCTGGGCGATACCTCGACCCTCGCCGATCCTGGCGTCGTGGAGAAACTGCTCGAAGAGAAGCAGGCCATCGCGATGCCATCATAACCATAACTGTGAAATGCCCGATGGCGCGCAGCTTATCGGGCCTACAAATCCTATCCCTACCCCTCCCCTGACCGGGAGGGAAATATAAAAACCCTCCCCCAAAGGATTTCGCGTTGCAGGAAGGCGGCAAGCGAGCACATCCCCAGGAGCATAGTTCACTATGTGACTGGGGTGGGCGAGTGCGGCCAACGCACCTGCGGCGTGAAAGACGAAGGGGGTATCTCTGGAGACTCTGTGATGAATGACTCTATTTATCAGCGGATAGAAGACAGTGCGCGTTTCAGGGAGTTAGTAGAAAAACGGCAACGGTTTGCCACCATTCTGTCCATCATCATGCTGGCAGTTTATATCAGCTTTATTTTATTGATTGCCTTTGCGCCTGGCTGGCTGGGTACGCCGCTCCACGCAGGAACCAGCGTCACCCGCGGTATTCCGATTGGGGTCGGAGTGATCCTCATCTCCTTCATCCTGACCGGGATCTACATCTGGCGGGCAAACGGTGAATTCGATCGCCTGAACAATGCGGTTTTGCACGAGGTTAAAGCATCATGAAGAGAGTTCTGACGGCGCTTGCCGCCACGCTGCCCTTCGCCGCAAACGCGGCGGATGCTATTAGCGGTGCAGTCCAACGCCAGCCAACCAACTGGCAGGCGATTGTTATGTTCCTGATTTTCGTCATCTTTACGCTCGGCATTACCTACTGGGCGTCTAAGCGCGTACGTTCGCGTAATGACTACTACACCGCCGGCGGTAACATCACCGGTTTCCAGAACGGGCTGGCGATTGCGGGCGACTATATGTCGGCGGCATCGTTCCTTGGAATTTCCGCGCTGGTATTTACCTCCGGTTATGACGGGCTGATTTACTCACTCGGCTTCCTGGTCGGCTGGCCAATTATCCTGTTCCTGATTGCTGAGCGTTTGCGTAACCTCGGTCGTTACACCTTTGCTGACGTTGCTTCTTATCGTCTGAAGCAGGGTCCAATCCGTATTCTGTCGGCCTGTGGTTCCCTGGTGGTGGTCGCGCTGTATCTGATCGCCCAGATGGTCGGCGCAGGTAAACTGATTGAGCTGCTGTTTGGTCTGAACTATCACATCGCCGTCGTGCTGGTTGGCGTACTGATGATGATGTACGTTCTGTTTGGCGGCATGCTGGCAACCACCTGGGTACAGATCATTAAAGCTGTTCTGCTGCTGTTCGGCGCCAGCTTTATGGCCTTCATGGTAATGAAGCACGTCGGCTTCAGCTTCAACAACCTGTTCACTGAAGCGATGGCAGTACACCCGAAAGGCTCCGCGATTATGAGCCCGGGCGGTCTGGTAAAAGATCCGATATCCGCCCTGTCGTTAGGTCTTGGATTGATGTTCGGTACAGCAGGTTTGCCGCATATTCTGATGCGTTTCTTCACGGTCAGCGATGCCCGCGAAGCGCGTAAGAGCGTATTCTATGCCACCGGTTTTATGGGTTATTTCTACATCCTGACCTTTATCATCGGCTTTGGCGCGATCATGCTGGTAGGTGCTAATCCAGAGTACAAAGATGCTGCAGGCGCACTGATCGGTGGTAACAACATGGCGGCGGTTCACCTGGCGAATGCGGTGGGCGGTAACCTGTTCCTCGGCTTCATCTCTGCAGTGGCGTTTGCCACCATCCTGGCGGTGGTTGCCGGGCTGACGCTGGCTGGCGCTTCGGCAGTTTCTCACGACCTGTACGCCAACGTATTCCGCAAAGGCGCAACCGAACGTGAAGAGCTGAAGGTGTCAAAAATCACCGTACTGGTACTGGGTGTGATAGCCATCCTGCTCGGCGTGCTGTTTGAGAACCAGAACATCGCCTTCATGGTGGGTCTGGCGTTCGCCATCGCGGCCAGCTGCAACTTCCCGATCATCCTGCTTTCCATGTACTGGTCGCGTCTGACCACCCGTGGCGCAATGCTGGGTGGCTGGTTAGGTCTGTTAACAGCGGTAGTATTGATGATTCTCGGCCCAACCATTTGGGTCCAGATCCTCGGTCACGAAAAAGCCATTTTCCCGTATGAATATCCAGCGCTGTTCTCCATCAGCATAGCGTTCCTCGGGATCTGGTTCTTCTCTGCTACCGACAACTCAGAAGAAGGCAACCGCGAACGCGAGCAGTTCCGTGCTCAGTTCATCCGCTCCCAGACCGGGTACGGCGTAGAACAAGGTCGCGCGCACTAACCTCCCCTCTCCTCCGGCTTTCGGGCCGGAGGATTACATCCTTTCTTAGAACATCAGCCTCGCGACCAGCGGCGCCACCAATACCATCACCACACCGGAAAGCATCATTACCAGGCTGGCAACCACGCCCTCCTGCTGACCAAGCTCATAAGAGCGCGCCGTGCCTGCGCCATGCGATGCAGCGCCAAATCCTGCGCCTTTCGCCATTCCTTCACGAATGGAAAGGCGTAAAAACAGCACATCGCCGACCGCCATGCCGAATACGCCGGTCACCACCACGAACAAGGCCACCAGGTCCGGCTGCCCGCCCAATGGCTCTGCCGCTGCCAGCGCAAATGGCGTGGTGACGGAACGCACAGCCAGACTGCGTTGGATCTCATCAGGCAACATAAACAGGCGCGCCAGCCACACGGAACTGGTGACGGCTACCAGCGTTGCAGTTACCACGCCCGCCGTCAGCGACATCCAGTGACGCTTAATCACCGCAAGGTTGTCATACACCGGAACGGCAAAGGCGATGGTCGCCGGTCCTAACAACCACAGCAACCAGTGCGATTCACCAATATAGTTTTGCCAGGAGATATGGCCGAAGACTAGCATCAGCACCAGCAGGGCCGGGGTGAGAACTAATGGCATCAGCGGTAATTTACGAAAACGGCGATACAAACGCTTATTAGCAAAGTAGATACCCAGCGTAATCACCAGACACAACACGCTTAGCTGGAAATTACTCACGGTTTAACCTGCTCATTTCATAGCGATACACTTTATCCACCACCCACGCCGTGGCGCCGAGCACCATCAGCGTACTGATCGCAATGACGGCAAATATACGCCAGCCATCAACCAGCAACAGCTGCGTGTAGTTCACAACGGCGACCACCGCCGGGACAAAAAACAGCAGCATTTCAGCCAGTAACCAGCGAGCACCTGCGCGAATCCAGTTCAGCGGGATAACCCGGCAGACAATTAACGCCAGCATCAGCACCATCCCTACCAGGTTGGCAGGAAGCGGCAGATGCAGCCAGGAGACAAGATATTGAGCAAATACAAAGAGACCTGCGTACAACAGAACCTGAACGGGGATCTGGAGTCGATGAATAACAGCAGGCGTCACGCGGCTTATCGCCACAGCCATGAGGGTATGTCCTTAAAAAATAGAGAGCGCCAGTATAGAGAGCCCCCGTCCAGGACTGAAATGAATTAAACTCATTGCAGGCATAGTCTTAAGGAATAATCATGGATATCAGAACGCTGCGATATTTTGTTGAGGTGGTTCGTCAGCAGAGCTTTACTCGCGCAGCGGAGAAGCTTTTTGTCACCCAGCCCACCATCAGCAAGATGTTGAAGAACCTTGAAGACGAGCTTAATTGCACATTGCTCATCCGCGACGGGCGGCGGTTGTTGTTAACCGACACCGGACAGGTCGTTTTCGAACGCGGCCTGGCGATCCTCGCTGAGTTTCGCCAGCTTGAAGCTGAACTTAGCGACATTAATCACCTCAACAGGGGTGTGCTGCGCCTCGGTATCCCGCCGATGGTCGGTATGTTGATGGCCGGGCCTATCAGCCTGTTTCGCCAGCGCTATCCCGGCGTTGAGCTGAAGGTCTCTGAATTTGGCGGCTTAACCGTCCAGCAGGCGGTGATGAACGGCGATCTGGATGTCGCGATGACCGCGCTGCCGGTTGAAGAAGAGAGTGGTCTGGCGACCCTACCGCTTTTCAGTCATCCGCTCTGCGTGCTGGTCCCCCGCTCCGGTCAGTGGACAACATGCGAATCCATTTCCCCCGAGGCACTGGCGGAACATCCGCTACTGATCTACAACGAAGATTTCGCGTTGAGCCGCCAATTGCTTGAGCTGTTTAGCCAACACAACGTCAAGCCCCGCATCGCGGTGCGCAGCGGGCAGTGGGATTTTCTGGCTGCGATGGTACAAGCCGGAGTCGGGATTGCCATTTTACCGGAGCCGATTTGCCAGCGCCTGGATAAGCAAACGTTGCGCTGGATCCCTCTGGAGAGTGATTTACGCTGGCAATTGGGCATGATTTGGCGCGAAGGCGTGTATCTGTCGCACAGCGCCCAGGCGTGGCTCAAATGCTGTGAAGGGTTTTGGCTACCGCAAGCGTCGTAAAATGCCGGATGCAGCGCAAACGCCTTATCCGGCCTACATCGGTTTTGTAGGCCTGATAAGCGTAGCGCCATCAGGCACGTTCACCCATATTAAAATCCATTATTTCACCTGCCCAATTGTGTGGGAACAAACCACGCCTCACATCGCGATGAAATGTTGAAAAAGGCCATGTCTGTACCTGTTTTACCCACCCGTGCTTCACTGGGTTAATGTAAATATAATCAACATGCTGTCGATAATCGTGCTCATCGCGGATGGTATGTTCCCAAAAGCGAGGTTGCCAGATATGTCGGGCAGATAACGATCGCGTGAAATGCTTCTTAATTTCCCGCCAGCGGGATGAAAAATCAGCGTCATTTTCAGGCAACGTCCAGATGCAATGCATATGCTCAGGTAATACGACCCACGCATTGATATAAAAAGGTTTCATTTTTTGTACCGCAGAAATAGCACAACGTAACCGATCAATTTTTGATATCAGAAGCTGGCTTCGACGGTCCTGCAGATTTACCGTAAAAAACCAGGTTCCTCCGTTGATGTAATTTCGTCGATAGTTGGACATGTTTCCCCCTTTCCTCAACCGTATGGAGAAAAGAGGGAACAGACAAGACAAACAGATCAGTTCAGGAAAGCGGCTCGCAAATTACACGATGAATATTTTATGTAGGCCTGATAAGCGTAGCGCATCAGGCTCTCTCGTTTATTGATTCTCGATCAACAGCGCTTCCAGCAAGTCCAAATCGTGCAGCAGCTTTTGCAGCGTTTCATTGCTGATTTCCCGCGTCGCGCGCAGGTGATAAAGCTCTGCGCGTTCTGAACGCAACGCTGCCAGGCGGAAACGTCGCTCGAGGTTTTCTTCCTGCATCGAGCTTTCCACATCGTTGCGTCCGTCGGCGCGACGACGCAGGTTACCAATCACGCGGGAACTCACCTCGGTGAGTAACTGGTTATCGATGTTCTCTTCGGTGTCCGCGGCCAGTCGTTCCTCCATTTTCTGGATCGCGACAATCGCCACTTCTGCCGTAGCAGCGCGAGCAATACGTTCCTCTTTCTGCTGCTGCGAGTGGTCTGCCACTTCCAGATGTTGTAGCAGAATCGGCAACATCACCACGCCAACAAACAGCGAGAACAGAATCACGCCTGCGGCAAGGAAGATCAGCTCATATCGCGCCGGGAATCCGCTACCATCCGGTAACAACAGTGGAATGGAGAGCACACCGGCGAGGGTAATTGCTCCGCGTACACCGGCAAAGGAGGCGATCAGGATTTCACGCGTTGTCCAGGAGCCGAATTCCATTGGTTTTTTCTTCAGGAAGCGCAGACTGAATTTTTTCATCGTCCACAGCCAGCCAAAACGTACCAGCATCAGCGCCACGTAAATCAGCACGATATCGGTAAACAGCATCCAGATTTCAACGTTCGGATCGACCTCTGCCGCTGCTAAGGAAGACTCCAGAATCCCCGGTAACTGTAGCCCTAACAACAAGAAGACCATGCCGTTAAACACAAACTCCAGCATTGCCCAGGTACTGTTAGCACGTAAACGCATCGCCAGCGGTGCGCGGCGCATCACCCCGGAACGGGTGATCGTCATCCCGGCAGCGACCGCCGCGAGGATACCGGAAACACCGATGTGTTCCGCAATCAGGTAAGACGCAAACGGCAGCAGGAACAGCAGGACGATTTGCGTTGCCGGCTCGTCACCGCCCCAGCGGCTGAGGAAGCGCAGGGAGCGCCCATACAGCCAACTGACGACAAAACCAGCCAGGATGCCGCCAATCGCCACTTTGAAGAACTCAAGCGTTGCGCCACCAACGGTAAATACCATCGTCCCCATCGCCACGGCGACGGCAAACTTCAGAGAGACCAGACCGGAGGCGTCGTTCATCAACGCTTCGCCCTGCAGGATGCCCATGATTTTCTTCGGTATGCGCCCCTCCCCCACAATGCCGGAAAGGGCAACAGCATCGGTTGGCGAAAGGACGGCGGCCAGCGCAAAGGCTGGGATAAGTGGTATCCCCGGCACCAGCCAGTAAATCATAAATCCAATGCCGACCACAGTGACCAGCACCAGCGCCAGCGCAAGGCCGAAGATCTCTCGCCCATGCTCGAGAAACTCACGCGTTGGCGTCTTCCAGCCATCGGCAAAGAGCAGCGGCGGGATGAACAGCACCAAAAACAGCTCAGGATCGAATTCCACATGCAAACCAAACGTCGGCCACGCCAGCAAGGCGCCGATGGCGATCTGCATTAGGGGTAAAGGGAGTTGGAAGGGCAATACGCGAGTAAATACCCCCGACAGCGAGACCACAAGGGTCATGATGAGTATGGTGAAAAAGATTTCCATGCGTTCCCTGTTTGCGATGTTTCTTATGATTGGTGATGAGAGGCGTCGTGCCTCAATTCTATCTAATTGAGAGTAACGCAAAAGACAACGAGTGTGTTCTGAAAATAAAAACGGGCGGCCAAAGCCACCCGTTTTGAGGATCTTTATCGAACAAAAATCAGATAGCCCAGCCGCCCGCGTAGAAGGCCACCAGCGCGATAGCGATAACCACCGTGCCGATGTTCAGCTTGCGCCATTCGCCAGAGACAAGACGGCCAATCACCAGGGTAGCAAAGCCAATCATAATGCCGGTAACGATGTTACAGGTCAGCACGATAAATACGGCCGTTACCAGACCCGCCATTGCGTCGACAAAGTCAGCAAAGTCGATTTTCGCAACGTTGCTCAGCATCAACAGGCCCACATACATCAGTGCAGGCGCCGTTGCGTATACCGGTACAAGATACGAGAGCGGAGAGAGGAACAGGATCAGCAGGAACAGGACGCCAACGGTGATCGCCGTCAGGCCAGTTTTACCGCCTGCCGCCGTACCCGCTGCGGATTCAATGTATACCGCCGCAGGAGCAGCGCCCACCAGACCAGAGAACACGCTGCTCAGGGAGTCGGTGGTCAGCGCTTTGCCGCCGTCGATAATCTGTCCGTCTTTATCCAGCAAATTCGCCTGTCCGGCTACGGCACGAATGGTGCCGGTCGCATCGAAGACGGCGGTCATAACCAGCGCCAGCACGCTCGGCAGAACGATAGGATTCAGTGCGCCCATTATATCCAGGCTGCCGATCAGCGAGTTGCCGTTTTCGTCGCTCAGAGACGGCATGGCAAAAATACCGGAGAAATGCACGGCCGGGTCGAAAATCAGGCCAACAATGGAAATACCGATAATAGTCAGCAGGATGCCGCCCGGTACTTTCAGTTTTTCGAGGCCAATAATCACCGCCAGACCAACCAGCGACATAATCACCGGGAAGGTATCGAAGTCACCCAGCGCAACCGGCAGACCGTCCAGCGGATTCTTAATCACCAGACCAACGCCGTTTGCCGCAATCAGCAGCAGGAACAGGCCGATACCGATTCCCGTACCGTGCGCAACGCCCTGCGGCAGATTGCGCAGGATCCAGCTACGAATACCCGTCGCGGAAATGATGGTAAACAGGACGCCCATCAGGAACACCGCGCCCAGCGCAACGGGCACGCTGATATGTTGTCCCAATACCAGGCTGAATGCGGTAAACGCCGTCAGAGAAATGGCGCAACCAATCGCCAGCGGCAGATTTGCCCACAGGCCCATGACAATAGAACCGACGCCCGCGACCAGGCAGGTTGCCACAAATACAGCGGCAGGCGGGAATCCGGCTTTACCCAGCATCCCTGGAACCACAATAACGGAGTAAACCATGGCGAGGAACGTCGTTAATCCGGCAACGACTTCCTGACGAACGGTACTGCCGCGAAGCGAAATTTTAAACCAGGCGTCGAGTGAACCGCCGGTACGCGCTGAAGGCGTAGACATAGAAAACATCCCCTGAGAGTTTATTTTTTCGTCATTATGCGTGCTGGACAATCCACTGCCTGCTAAACGTTTTCTCCATGTGCCAGGTTTGCGTCATTAGGGGTGTCGCAAAAAAGCAAACGTTTAGCTCCGCGCATAAAAAACGGGTGGTAAAAAAAAGCAAACGATTATCCAGCGATCATACGCCGGTTTTCAACTGAACTTTGCCGCTTTTTACTCATTTCTTCTTATAACGCACAATAAACAACCAGTCGATGCGCAAACGTTATCGTCAATGCGCAATCTGGTAACAAATTTCGCCAGATTGTCGCAACAATCGTTCTTATTTTTCGCGCAAACTCGCGCAAGAAAACCGGTGAAGATGCGGTAATTTTTTTGGCTAAAAAATCATCATTTGACTGGCAAATGGAGGGAGGTAGCTTACACTTACATTATCAACACAGGCCGGAACCTCCCCTAATGTGCTCGACTGAGGGGTGTTGATGTCGGGGGAAACCCTCCCGTGAACCAGCGGGATAGAGTGAAAGACAAAGACCGGAACCAAACTAAAGCGCCCTCTGTGGCGCTTTAGTTTTATACCCGTCATATATTTAAACCAATCAATCATCTTCCAGCAGTCGCGCCCCGGTTCCTTGCTCGCCCAGCTGATCGCCTGGGTTACGCAACGGGCAATCGCTGCGCGACAAGCAGCCGCAACCAATACATCCATCCAGCTCATCACGTAGCGACACCAAAGTATGAATGCGTCGGTCCAGCTCTTCACGCCATTGCGAAGAGAGCTGTTTCCACTCTTTAGCGCTAAGTGAATGTCCTTCAGGTAATACGCCCAGCGCGTCGCCAATCGTTGCCAGCGGGATCCCAATACGTTGAGCAATCTTGATAATCGCCACGTAACGCAACACATCACGTTTGTAGCGACGCTGATTACCGCTGTTGCGCATGCTGCTGATTAACCCTTTGCTTTCATAGAAATGCAGGGTCGAAACTGCCACGCCGCTACGCTTTGCAACTTCACCTGGCGTGAGCAGCGCTTTTATCCGGGGTAATTTCTTTTCCATAAATCGCTTTACCTCAAGTTAACTTGAGGAATTATACTCGCCCACAGACAAAACGACGAATCGAATACTGAGAAAGAGGCAGCCCTATGTCCCATCAGCAGATTATTCAGACCCTTATTGAATGGATTGATGAACATATCGATCAGCCGCTGAACATTGAGGCGGTTGCGAAAAAATCAGGTTACTCGAAGTGGTATTTACAGAGAATGTTCCGCACGGTGACGCGCCAGACGCTGGGTGACTACATCCGCCAGCGACGACTTCTGCTGGCGGCGGTTGAACTGAGGACGACTGAGCGACCTATTTTCGATATCGCGATGGATCTTGGTTATGTATCGCAACAAACCTTTTCGCGCGTGTTTCGCCGCGAGTTTGATCGTACCCCCAGCGATTACCGCCACCGCCTGTAAGCTTATTGCCCGCTCTGCGTCAGTATGGCGGGCGACCGTTGTATCCAGTGCATGAACTCCTGAGACGGCAGCGCCTTCGCAAAATACCAGCCCTGACAATACTGTACGCCGCGTTCAAGCAGCCATTCGATTTGTTCCTTCGTTTCCACCCCTTCCGCAATCGTCTTCAGGTGTAAGCTTTGCGCCATCTCAATAATATGTTCGGCAATCAAGTGACTGGTGCTGTTAGTGGACAACGTGCTAATAAACGATTTGTCGATCTTCAGGATATCGACATTCAGCGCTGACAAATTATGCAGATTGGAATATCCCGTGCCAAAATCATCAAATGCCACTTCATAACCCGCCTTGCGGAACGCCTGGATTACTGGGGTCATTTTATGTACATCTATGAACCCCCGCTCCGTCACTTCGACTTTAATTTGCTGGGCCGCCACGGAGTACTCACGATTTTTGTCGTTAATCAGAGCAATCAATCGGGATGAATGAAAGTCAGAAGCGGAAAGGTTAATCGAGATATAAAGCTGAGGATGCGCCGAAAGAAAATACCCCAAATCGTTGAACACCTCTTCAACGACATAATCCGTGATCCGCTCAATCATTCCCTCTTTTTCAGCCAACGGAATAAACTCCGTCGGGCTCATCACCTCACCTTTACAACCCGGCCAGCGCAGCAGAGCTTCAGCACCAACACATTGCCCATTCTTAATATCAATGATCGGCTGGTAATGCAGGCAAAGCTGACGTTTTTTGATCGCGCGTTTTAGTAAGCGCCGGGGAGATAAGTATTCCTGGCGCGTGCGCCACCACATTAGCAGTATCAGGATGCTGCAGATAATCCCGAAGGGAATGGTTAACACCGCCTCGTGATAGAAAATCTGACTTACGCGGTTGTCTGAGGTCGACACAATGATCGCAATTGGGCGTTTTTCTGAATGCACGATGGTGTAAAAGCGATCGTCTTGTTGAAAGGTCGAGGCTTCACCGCGTACGAGAGGCGCGAATTGCGCAATATTTGCCGCTTCGCTGGCAGAGAAAAACGTATCTGTTACTGTGTCATATACGCCCCAGGACAGATCCGGATCATCTGACATGACTTCGCTGTAGGATAATGGATTTATGACTGCGACGTAGTTCCCACGTTGCATGTACGTCATTCTGTAGCCAGCGAAAAAAGGGGTATCGCGGTAGTAATAGATGGCGATATCCGGCGTACGTTTATAGTCGGCTGTCGGCATAATATAAGTAACAGTCGGCGCCATAGACGTAGAGCACAAAAAATGATCGCCCTGCGCATAAATTAGCTCACTGATATATAAACGACCGCGAATAATATTCAGCATACTTTTCTGATGTGCCGGGGTACACATCTTACCCTGATACAACTGGGCCATATCACGCGCCAAATCGGCTTGTAGGATTACCAATTCTGTTTTATTTAACACCAGTTGAGCAAAAGAGCGGAGTTGGTTATGGGTTTCGGTCATCGCCCGGATATGTGCAAACCAAATCGCCAGCACCACGGGGAACAATACCACCATGAATGTTCCCAGGAACTTCAGCATCTTGCGTCGCGCACTGTGATTCATGTCAGCCCTATTTCCCTGTTTCGTATATGCCAGAACCCATCAAGGCAGGATGCTATAAACACCGACTGATTAAGTTGCATGAATCTATCAGTATTAGCAACAGACTTCTCTATGTAAAAGTCTGATAATAGTTGATGATGATATTATTTTTCCGTAAGGCAAACTTAAAGTTATGCTTATTTCATAACGTGATTATCCCCACGGAGTAATTTTTTATGAGCATTATCCTGGCTGCGTTTAAGAAATTCATTAAAGTTTTTTAACGTTTAATTTAGGATAAATATAACAAGCAGATTACATACATGTTTAAAACATGGTTATTTACTATCAACCCTTCATTAAATTAAACCACACACTCAGAGTGGTTTTAGGCCTACAAAAATAGCATCCGATAGTGGTGAACAAACGACCATATGTGATATAGTTCACAAAATAATGTAACAGAAACAATGTTTCATTGATGTTATTGCCCGTCGATAGCCAGAGTACTACACCCTCGGTGAACACCCCCGCGCTGTCCTGGGCATCCAGACTTTCTGAGGACGTTTTTCATGGCAACAATAACAACTGGCGTGGTTCTTCTGCGGTGGCAACTACTCAGCGCGGTACTGATGTTTTTAGCCAGTACGCTCAATATCCGTTTTCGTAAATCAGATTATATTGGCCTGGCCGTCATTAGCAGCGGTTTGGGGCTGGTGTTTGCCTGCTGGTTTGCGACTGGATTGCTCGGCATAACCCTGGTGGATATGTCCACTATCTGGCAGAACATTGAAACCGTGATGGTTGATGTGATGAGCCACACACCGCCAGACTGGCCGATGGTGTTGAACTGATAACAACAGCGTGTCCGACCAGGAACATACCCGGTCGGACACGGTTTTAAGCGATAACGATGGAACTGACATTCCGCTAACCGCTTACCACTCCATACGGAAACCTGCGTTCACCTGCCAGTTCATATCAATGTCGCCTCCAGCCGATCTTTCCAGGTCAACGTACAGTCGGGAATTATTGTTCTGAGTAAGATGGATATTGGTACCAATACCGTAGTTAATCCACGAGTCACTTCCTCCCTCGCGAACCGTCATGGACGCATCTTTACCCCACACGGTGACATCACGATCGCCGGCAAACTCGTGCAGCAGAGCCAGCTTCACATAAATGTCGCTGTCCGGGCGTTCTTCAAAGCGATAACCTCCGCGCAATCCGACGCGACCAATCACGCTGTCGATATCGTTCTGACGAACCCGCAGCCCGCTGCTGGTGGTATAACGAGCTTCATCCAACCGGGTATATACGAGCTGCGCTTGCGGTTCGATGAAAGAGGACTCTCCCAGACTAAACTCACGACCGTATTCTGCGCTGGCGCTGATTGACCACGTGCTGCTATCCGCCATCCCCGTGTTGCCGTACACATTTCGGTAGTTAAAATCACTCTCATGGCGGCTATATTTCAGCACCAGATCCAGGTAGTCCTGTTTCTCCGGACGATTCCATGCAGCATAAAGTGAACCACCGTAGCTCTTGTTATCACCCGTGCCATAAGTAAAGTCAGCGTTACCTCTCATGTAATGTGCCGCAATGCCTCGCGTCCAGACTGAGTGTTCACCTTCCTCTTTATTGTCATAGCCAAGCTGCCAGAAGCTATACAGGTTTTTGAAATAGCTGCCATTATCGCTTTCCATTTCGCCACCTTTGTAGCGTATCCACAGACCATTTTGCTGCTGATTCTGGCGTAATTCCCCTAAACGCTCATTCAGGCTGTCGATTTCGAGACGAGCGGTGGCCGCCGCGTAGTTCAACCCGGCATTGGCAATCGCGGTGTTGCTCGCCGCACTGGCTTTCGTTGAAACCCCCGTGATATACCAGTTTGTGCCATACTGACTTGCCGGATCGCCCTCCCGGATATCAGAACGCAGTAGCGGTTTATAGTCATATACATACTCGTTAGTGATATCGACTTTATCGTACGCTTCGAACGTCACATTGCTGGCAGCATCGGCAACCCAGATATCGTCTTGCAGATCGCTGAGCTTATTAATATTTAACGCCTCAATGGCATGAGTTCCCCCGGTGCTGCTCTTAACGACTTCGATAAAGTCGCTACCATTACGCCGCTGCTCATCGGTTTTATTGGTGTTTACATCAATCAGGAAAATACCGTTGTTGCCTTTCAGATCGTGAATCTTCACGGTTTCGTTGATGCTCTGATTAGTATGCAGGTTAAAACCGTGCAGGTTTACCATCCCGCCGTCTTGCAACGTAATGGCGCTTATCAGAGCGTCTTGGCCATCCGGGATCCAGTAGGCATGATTCGTCAGCGTCAGATTCAAATCTCCCGTCCATTTACCGCTGTCGGTATCCAGGTAATTCGCTTCATGCCCATGCCAGAATGACTCTGCGCCATTGAGGGTAATATTCATCTGACTGGTGTGAGTATATAACTTATCGCCGAAGTCTATATTTCCTAATAAATTAACCTTGTTCTCGCCCGACTGATTAATATTAACGATACTACCATCTTTAGCACTGACTGCATCGCTTTTTGATGAGCCATCAGGATAACCGCTGTTGTTCTCCAGCAGTTCTTTAAAATTACTGGCGTAAGTATTAATGTAAACATCGCCACCGTTCGCCGTAATAGTTGAACCTGCACCGCGAGCATAGATTCCATTATTTGCCAGCGTGGCATCTTCCCCATCGTTGGTATGTTCAACCTCTGAACGGATGTACACATTGCCGTTTACAGAGATATTCGCGCCGCTTCCCGCATACAACGCGGTATTGTTATGGGTATATTTAGAACCGATTAAGAAAGTATTTTTCAGACTAAAGTTATCAATGGTGACGTTGGTGTCCTGACCTTCGGCGGATAAGCCAAAAAAAGCCAGTCCTGCGCGGTGTTCCTGCTGTGTGGTTCCGCTAATATTAACGTTGTAATTGCCAATATGATACTCTCCCGCCTGGTCTTTGGTGATGCTGCCAATCTTCACCTCAAGACCGTTGTTTTCATCTCGCACAGGGTTATCAATATTCACCGTGATGTCATAGTTTTTGTCATCAGCAATCGTATCCCGAATGATGATCCCTTCCTGACCACCATCAACATCTATATAATTTAGTTCATAGTTTTTTGCACTCGCTAATCCAGCACAAACCAACTGTGCCGCGGTAAATGAAAGTGCGAAGGGTATTATTGCTTTAGGGTTTATCTTCCGTTGATACATAATCAGCTCCATAATAAATAGTTTATCAAAGCATTTATCAACCCCCCACTAATAAAAAGCAGCGGATAATAAACGTATTTTCATTAACGAAGAATTGATTAGCCAAAAGTATTATTTAAAGCCAGACATTAATTTGTCAATATTTACCATGCAATAAAATACATTTTTTCCATTAATTTAATTAAATATTATTCGCCGGGAAACTATCTCAAAAAGAAGAATTTGAATGTACGACACATATCCACCAATTATTATCTTCATATTTTCTTTTATTATTCGACAATACCTACATTTATTTTTATTTCCCATGGTTATAAATAAATATTATCGAATGTTAGCGCCTATCAACTCGCATTAAATGAATCATCAAGCAGCGATGATAAACCAGAAAATACCGAATAATTAATTCTGAATAAGAGATGTAAAAAAACCCCGTCGCAACGGGGTTTTCATTAGTACGAACGTTAATACGTTCAGCTATCTTAACTGCGGTTATGAACACCTGTGAATAATATTTTCAATTAAATTTCATAAAAATCATGGCATTGTATTGCATATTTATATTTATGTAATGATTTACGTAATATTTTATGTGTCGCCATAGGAAAAAATTTACATTTTGGAACCGTAACACCGTATGATTCTAGGTATTGCTGTCAGTAATCCCCAGAGATAGTGGGGGTAGTCGACTCCAAATGACATGCTTCTATTGACTTAATCACATTTTTGTTCAAGGTAAGAATTATATGTTTATGAATCAAAAACGATAGGGAACATTATTAAATCCCATCATGAAAGATGATTACTAAAATGGAATAAATAAATGCTGAGCTACTCAATATAACTCAGCTATTTTTAATCACAAGCTAATATATTTCGTCGCATATCTGAATTCTGGAAGTTTTTCTTTGAATAAATTGAAAAAACTTCTATTATGCGTAGTTATAATAACTTGCTTACCAAATCGTCTTGCAAATAACTTACATAAATCTATTAACGCATAGCTATTCAAATCATCCATACTTTGAACCGGATCGTCGATTATTATAGCATTTATCCCACAGTCTATTTTTCTCGCATGGTCAGCAAGAAAAATACAAATTGAAAGAATATTTATTTGCGCTTCACTTAAATAATATACAGGCGTTGTACTCTCACTATTTTCATCTGAGTGAGCTTGTATATAAATACCTTTATTACCACTACTCAAATCAACCTTAAACTTTATTTTATCATACTTTAAATGTGGTTCAATATACATAAACATATCGTTGAGTATATCATTATTTATACTGCTGCTCGCTAACTCAGGAAAATATTCAAGTGCATCTTCCAATGATTTATTTAAGCTCGTAATGTTTTCAGCACCTTTTTTTAGTTCTCCTTCTTTATTCTGTTTTTGAGATTTATAGTCATCTAATAAATTTTGTCTGTTAAAGGCATCTTTCTCAATTTTAAGCCATTCGTTTAGAGAATAAAACAGCCCTTCTAACTTAGTAATCACATCAACAAGATCTGTTATCTTATTGATGACCTGCTCCCCGTTGATTAGTACACCCCGATGTTAGTAATGTCTTCATAAGCCACATGAGGACATCCCCATGAAGAAGCGTTTTTCCGACGAACAGATCATCAGTATTCTCCGCGAAGCCGAAGCTGGGGTACCCGCCCGTGAACTCTGCCGCAAGCATGCCATTTCCGATGCCACGTTTTACATCTGGCGTAAGAAGTATGGCGGTATGGAGGTGCCTGAAGTTAAGCGCCTGAAGTCGCTTGAGGAAGAGAACGCCAGACTCAAGAAGCTGCTTGCCGAAGCCATGCTGGATAAAGAGGCGCTTCAGGTGGCTCTTGGGCGAAAGTACTGACGACAGACCAGAAGCGGGAAGCCGTGATGTTGATGTGTGATGCGACCGGTCTGTCGCAACGTCGTGCCTGCAGGCTTACAGGTTTATCCCTGTCGACCTGCCGCTATGAGGCTCACCGTCCGGCTGCTGATGCGCATTTATCAGGGCGCATCACTGAGCTGGCACTGGAGCGCAGGCGTTTTGGCTACCGTCGTATTTGGCAGTTGCTGCGCCGTGAAGGGCTTCATGTTAATCATAAGCGCGTGTACCGGCTTTATCACCTCAGTGGCCTGGGCGTAAAACGCAGAAGACGTCGTAAAGGGCTGGCAACAGAACGTCTGCCGCTGCTCCGTCCGGCGGCGCCCAATCTGACCTGGTCGATGGATTTCGTCATGGACGCACTTTCCACCGGTCGCAGGATCAAGTGTCTTACCTGCGTCGATGATTTCACAAAGGAATGCCTGACGGTCACTGTTGCCTTTGGGATTTCAGGCGTTCAGGTCACGCGTATTCTGGACAGCATTGCACTGTTTCGAGGCTATCCGGCGACGATAAGAACTGACCAGGGGCCGGAGTTCACTTGCCGTGCTCTGGATCAATGGGCCTTTGAGCATGGTGTTGAGTTGCGCTTAATCCAGCCGGGCAAGCCAACGCAGAACGGATTTATTGAGAGCTTTAACGGACGATTTCGCGATGAATGTTTGAATGAGCACTGGTTCAGCGATATCGTTCATGCCAGGAAAATTATTAATGACTGGCGGCAGGATTATAACGAATGCCGCCCGCACTCCACGCTGAATTATCAGACACCGTCTGAATTTGCAGCGGGCTGGAGAAAGGGTCATTCTGAGAATGAAGATTCCGACGTTACTAACTGAGTGTTGTATCTAATCGTGGGGGCAGGTCAAGGGGAATAATCCTGAATATCAAGTTTCACGAGTGAACCGTCCCTGATATCAGGACTGGTCAGTAAGCGCAGGACTTCCCTGCAACGTTCAACGGTAAGAATGCGCCTTGCCAGCCACTGTGCTGCTCCGGGAACGCCGTTATCGACAGCTTTTTGATCCTTCAACAAGAGGCCCTCTTCCATTTTTAATTTATGACGCAGGCGCTCACATTTTATGCTGTCACCTTTAAGTAAAACATGTTCGTTGCAGTTGATACAATCCCGATATCTCCCGCAAGGCTCACTTAGATAAGATGATATGCACATGCCGAATTCGGTGGTATGCGCAGTCAGGCTGGCTTTAGTTTTCAATTCCTGAATCGTTTTTGGAGTGGAAATGAGAACATCGACAACAACTTCCGGAAGAAAATTTTCGATATCCTGAGACTGTGCAAAGTCCTCACCATATTCATCTGGTGTTGTGTGATCGTAATAGTGATTATGCTGCGAGTCTGCACGCTGGGCCCATTTCGCTATGGCCATTTCACTCATGCCATTCACCAGTGCCATCGTGTTCAGCATATGCCTCAACTGGTGTGAACGTAAGGAAAGATTGCCGTACCCCCATCGCTCGAAAATTGTTTTCGAAGGATTTTGCGGTTTTTTATAGTCCGCATTGTTATGAGATGAGCCAAAGTCTTTAGCTAAAGTGTTTATTGTTGCAATCCATAACTCTGTGCATATCTGCGTCTTTTTTGAGGCGAAAATATTAGAAAAACCTGCATACAATGCTTCTGACCATCGAAGCTGTACATTATTCAATGGATTACCGTAAGGAACATACGGAAATTCTTTGTTTAAATCGTTTCTGATTATTTTATTCAAATCTCTTAAGTTCACTGCATAATCTTGTGAAATAACGCCTTTTCTTTTTAAAATTTGACGACTGCTAATACCAGCTTGTCTTAAATTCAATTCAGAAATATCAAAGCCAAATGCTGCCACAACTTCATATTGCGTCAATAATGCATCCTCATTTACATCAGGACAAAGTGGATGTCGGGGAAAATCAGTGGACTCTTCAAGTTTTTTTGCAAATTCACGAGCAGGCGCTGATATAATTTTCAAACGTTCAATCGCACGTTCTACAATAGGAATCATGACTGTTGGGATCCACTTATTCGCATAACCATATCCCTTTCCGGAAAACCACCTTATCCCCGTCAATTCAATAACATCATCATCTTGTAAAACTTCGTTGTCTGTTGAAGTGTGACTAAAATCAGTCTCGCAAGAATCACTTAAACAAATTACGTCCGAATTATCATAAACCTTATTCCGAAATGCTAACATTGCCTGCAATTCGCCCAGGGAAAAACCACATTCAAGAGCCCGTCTGACAGTCATCTTTTCTTTATATAAACAATCATGCTGAAGATAGAACAACTCTGAACCTCTTACCGGCGCTGACAACAATAATGCTACAGATGACGTCGTAAATATATCCCTCGCAGAAAGCATTTCAGTGGATTGTGAAAATACCGAAGCCAGAGCTAACAATGTTTGTTCATCCGGCATTTTTTCCTGCCTGCGCCTGTTCGCTTCATCTGATGCAGTCGAGCAATAGGGATCTTTGGATTGAGGATTAGTCCATATATAGTTATCTATAATACCCTTATCCTTAAGAAAAGCATGGAGATTTTGCAACATTCGTCCTATGAGGTAGGCAACGTCAGGGGCTACGAATTGCCGTGATATCTGCAGGGCACGTTCAAAATCAGCTGGCGTCAATGACGTAAAATCGATTCCATTAGCGTTTTTTTCTATACTTAGATCTAAAGCTCTAAAGGCATAAATTTCGTTAGCATGTCGTGTAAGGTTTAATGTCTGGCTATATGTGATATAAGCTTTAGCAAACCGTATAAGAGAAGGATGTAAAAGTGTATCGGGTGAACGTGTTCTGCTACTCACTCCAAGTTTTGTAAAATTACATACCCGACACCAGTAGTTACTTTGATAAAAGTTGTTATTGATTGGCGGAAAATTTTTCTCCACAAAGTGGATAAATTCTTCAAAATTTCTCTTTTTATTAGTTTTGCTTTTCGGTACGAATATGTAAGCATCAGGCATTTTTTTTATACTCCGCGCAGGCATTCATCACTTGCATAACGGCAATGATTGAACGATCATTTATAGCTGAAATTGTTATATCTCCTGTTAACTCGTTAATACGGCGGCGTTCTTCCAGTAACCACTCAAGTACAAAGTGATGTGGAGCATCAGACCAAGGCTTGAATTTTGGACAGGTATAACATGCGATGGGCGCATAGTCGGTACAGTAAGTCTCCGCCCCGCATGAACCCACATCACAATTTTTTTCCTGAAATGGAATTCTGGCGCATCCTGGATGAATCAGATTTGCAGCTTCCTCATTTTTTGTAAGATGGCCTGCAAAAGCACTGGCATAGTTTATCAATGAATCATTCATTACTCTGGAGATCTCCAGAGCAAATTCTGGAATATTTTTCACATAATGCTCAACGCTACTGAGCGTTGTATGATCAAGCAGTTTAGCAATAGTTAATTTTCCCGATCCTTCACGTGCCGCACGGGTACCTAATGTATAACGAAAGCGATATCCTGTAACATGAACAGGTTTTCCGGTTCGTTCTGAAATAACATCCAAAGATTCAACAATTTTTCTAATCCAATTTGAAAAGTATACGCTTTTCATATGAACACGCTCAGATCTTAAACCCTCAGTCCATTCCTCCTGAGGATGGGTCATGAGAAAACGAATACAACTTTTATTAGCAAATAATGGCATCTCATTTTTTTGTTCTGGTGTTAACGTTGTACTAAGCAAAGTCTCTGTTTCCTGAATATACCATTTAATATATTCAGTTAAAATCTGGCCGGTAGAATTTACCAGACCAAAAGCCGCTAATTGAGTTCTGAATGGTGCATTTCTTATTTTAATCCGTGGTATATTCAAACAAAATATTGGTTGTTGAGTATATTTATTGCTAATAACAAAATCTTTGATTTTAAGTGTCGCTATTTGCTCTGGTCTTCGGCCTGTTGATTTCATAGTCAATAACAAAGCATATTCTTCCAGTGACAATAGATCATTTGCGAATTTATTTGCCGAAACATGTCCAATAGCTTCGAATTCAATATCACTAAACGGCCCCATTTTGGGATCAAGATTTAAAATATATTTGTATTTTGCCCCAGCAGAAATACGCCATTTATTCACTAAATCAGGAATGTTCTTAGAAAGATTTCCATCTAACTTCAATACAATCATTTGTGAAATGAATATCTTTAGAAGCCTTATCTTATACCTTTTTTTAAATCCCATTGTTGATTTATATGTAATTAAATCTTTTTCAGAAAACGTATTGCATCCGAAGTATGTAAAATAGGCATAGAGTGTCTGCGCGTGAACGGATGTATAACCAGCAGAATAATTTTCGGCATAATAAACCAATACTTTTCGTATATCACCACCTATATGCACATCTAATTTATCTAGGAATTGCACAGGAACAATATGGTTTCTATCTAGTTTCCATTCGCTATCAAGATAATTAAAACCGTAGCCTCTCAGCGATACTGCAGTGGTAAGATATTGGTCTTTATTTTCTACATTCGATTTATTCATATTAGAAACCACGCATTTGATAATGAAGTCATTGCTAAATATCCTTACTGACTATCATCTTCCTGGTTATAGCTTTTATCCTGTAACTTCAACCCCGTTTTAATGGCCCTCTCTTCTTCATATTTTCTGGCATATCTTGCCCCCATTTCAGATTCACTGCTCCAGCCCATTAATTTCCTGCGATCACTTTCAGCTTTTGCTTCAGTTGTTTTCCCCTCTCTTATGAGATTCTCAACATGCTTGCTAAAACGATCATTCCATGTATGGCGGAACATATGAGGATGAACAGTAAATCCAACTACAACTGAAATTTGAAGACAAATTTTATTCACTGAGACAAGAGATAAACCGTTATCACCTTTTTGATTTCTCCCTGAAGAATGTGCAACTAGGAGGTATGGTGTTTTTTCAACGTTGGTGATCTTACTACGATGAAAAATGATATATTCTTCGATCATATGATAGAGGTTCTGGTGCAACGGAACTCGTCTCCCGGATGTTTTCGCTGAAGGTTTGTTTATTCGCTTATCTTCCATATCCTCACCTACTCGTACTAAAAGATAATATCGGCCAGTAGTCGTACTGCGCCCCAGATCAGTGATTTTTATACGTATTACTTCCCCTCTTCGCATCCCTGTGGATGAGAGTAAATGAATCAACAACTGGTTTCTAAAACGAACGTCCGATCTTTGCCATGGATTTCTGTTATTTTCTACTTTAACCACCTCAAAAATCTGAGCTAATTGGTTTTCGGATAATGATCGATAGTCATCATTATAATCGCTATTTTCAAGAGGAATTTTCACACCGTTTTTATCCAAAAGATCGACCACTTTCACTGCATGGTTATCAATAATGTTTATTCTTTCCTTGCGTTTCGGCCTCAGCACTATAAAAAGATGTTTTGTATCCGCCTGCGTTGAATGGAATAGCATGTTTTCAAGCCATCCAATATAATTAGCAAATGTAGTTAATCGGTTATAACATGTTTTGGATGATACTAAATTCTCTTTATTAATGACTGGGGAAAATCTTGCTCCTTCTATTTTACCTGGCGATGGCTTTTTCTTCTTTAGAGAGTTATTCAGAAATGTAAAATTCACTTCTTTTAATATTGCACTATGATACTTAGCCAGTCCAGTTATCCCCTCCACCTCATTCCTCTCGAGAAATACTCCCCGCTTGCATCTATTCTCTATATCAATATCAAGAATATCCATAATTTCATAAAAGAGTTTAATATGTTCAAATTCTTTGTAACAGGTGTTAGCAGTATCAGAACGATTACGATGATAAAGGGTTACAAACAGATTGGGATAATACATGGGCAATAAATCATCATCCAAAAGAATGGAGTAGCTTTCGCCTGAATTAAACTGGAATCGTTTAATATTCATCTGAACCCCCTTAACATTCTTACAAGGTAGTTCATAACCTGATTTAAAGACAAAAAAAACTTACGAATATTTTTAATATCTATTCGTAAGTTTCAATTAACTTTCTAATTTTAAATAAGTATTTCGTGATTTTTTACAAAATCTACTATCTGGTACACGCTAGAACGGAATATCGTCGTCGAAATCCATCGGCGGTTCGTTAGACGGCGCTGCCGGAGCGGACTGCTGCGGACGAGACTGCGCACCGCCGCTGAACTGATTGCCGCCCTGCGGCTGCTGAGGCTGACCCCAACCACCCTGCTGCTGGCCGCCACCTGCCGGAGCACCACCGCCCTGACGACCGCCCAGCATTTGCATGGTGCCGCCAACGTTAACAACAACTTCAGTGGTGTACTTTTCTACGCCGGACTGATCGGTCCATTTGCGGGTACGCAGCTGACCTTCGATATAGACCTGGGAACCTTTACGCAGATATTCACTGGCCACTTCCGCCAGTTTGCCAAACAGCACAACGCGGTGCCATTCAGTCTGCTCTTTCATTTCACCGGTCGCTTTATCACGCCAGGATTCGGAAGTAGCCAGCGTAATGTTGGCAACTGCGCCACCATTCGGCATATAGCGTACTTCCGGGTCCTGGCCCAGATTACCGACGAGAATCACCTTGTTTACGCCTCTGCTGGCCATGATCGTGTCTCCTGAAAAACGTTACTGAATAAGTGTAAGCGCGGGATTGTAGCATTTCCAATAGCGCTTTTACTACGTTGCGAAGTTGATTCCAGTAAACAACCCCCGCCAGACATTGTTGCACAGGAACATGCGTTTTGCATTCCAATACTGTATATCCATTCAGGTCGGATTGTGTCATAATTAACCGTTTGTGATCGCCGGTAGCACCATGCAGCCAGGCAAAAAAGCGTTTAATCCGGGAAAGATGAATGGATAAGATCGAAGTTCGGGGCGCCCGCACCCATAATCTCAAAAACATCAACCTCGTCATCCCGCGCGACAAGCTGATTGTCGTCACCGGGCTTTCGGGCTCAGGCAAATCTTCGCTCGCTTTCGACACCTTATATGCCGAAGGGCAGCGTCGTTACGTTGAATCCCTTTCCGCGTACGCGCGTCAATTTCTGTCACTGATGGAAAAACCGGACGTCGACCACATTGAGGGGCTCTCTCCTGCCATCTCAATTGAACAAAAATCGACGTCCCATAACCCGCGATCCACGGTAGGTACAATTACCGAAATTCACGACTATCTGCGTCTGCTGTTTGCCCGCGTTGGCGAGCCGCGCTGTCCGGATCACGACGTTCCCCTGGCAGCGCAGACCGTTAGCCAGATGGTGGACAACGTCCTGTCGCAGCCGGAAGGCAAACGTCTGATGCTGCTGGCGCCGGTAATTAAGGAGCGTAAAGGCGAGCACACCAAAACGCTGGAAAACCTGGCGGGCCAGGGCTATATCCGCGCCCGTATCGACGGCCAAGTGTGTGACCTTTCCGATCCGCCTAAGCTTGAGCTGCAAAAGAAACACACTATTGAAGTGGTGATTGACCGCTTTAAAGTTCGTGACGATCTCACCCAACGACTGGCTGAATCCTTTGAAACCGCGCTGGAACTGTCCGGTGGTACGGCGGTGGTCGCCGATATGGACGACCCGAAAGCGGAAGAGCTGCTGTTCTCAGCCAACTTCGCCTGCCCTATCTGCGGCTATAGCATGCGCGAACTGGAACCTCGGCTGTTCTCGTTTAACAACCCAGCGGGCGCCTGTCCAACCTGTGACGGTCTCGGCGTGCAGCAGTATTTCGATCCTGACCGGGTGATTCAAAACCCGGAACTGTCGCTGGCCGGTGGTGCTATTCGTGGTTGGGATCGCCGTAACTTCTATTATTTCCAGATGCTTAAGTCTCTGGCGGAACACTATAAATTTGACGTCGAAGCCCCGTGGGCCAGCCTGAATCCTACCGTGCATAAAGTGGTGCTGTACGGTTCTGGTAAAGAGAATATCGAATTCAAATACATGAACGATCGCGGCGATACGTCCGTACGTCGTCACCCGTTTGAAGGTGTGCTGCACAATATGGAGCGCCGTTATAAAGAGACGGAATCCAGTGCGGTACGCGAAGAATTAGCCAAATTCATCAGTAACCGACCGTGCGCCAGTTGTGAAGGGACGCGTTTACGTCGCGAGGCCCGCCACGTATTTGTTGAAAATACGCCGCTGCCTGCAATTTCTGACATGAGCATCGGTCATGCAATGGATTTCTTCAACAATCTGAAGCTTGCGGGTCAGCGGGCGAAGATTGCCGAGAAAATTCTTAAAGAGATTGGCGATCGTCTGAAGTTCCTGGTCAACGTCGGCCTCAACTACCTGACGCTATCGCGGTCGGCGGAAACGCTATCCGGCGGTGAGGCCCAGCGTATTCGTCTGGCAAGCCAGATCGGCGCGGGTCTGGTCGGTGTAATGTACGTGCTGGATGAACCATCTATCGGTTTGCATCAGCGCGATAACGAGCGTCTGCTGGGTACGCTTATCCACCTGCGTAATCTGGGTAATACCGTCATTGTAGTCGAGCACGATGAAGATGCGATTCGCGCCGCTGACCACGTTATCGATATCGGCCCCGGCGCGGGTGTTCACGGCGGTCAGGTCGTCGCCGAAGGGACGCTCGACGACATCATGGCAGTGCCTGAGTCGCTGACCGGCCAGTACATGAGCGGTAAACGCAAGATTGAAGTGCCTAAACAGCGCGTTGCGGCTGACCCAGAGAAAGTGCTGAAGCTCACCGGCGCACGCGGCAACAACCTGAAAGATGTCACCCTGACGCTGCCGGTAGGTTTATTTACCTGCATTACCGGGGTTTCCGGTTCGGGTAAATCGACACTGATTAACGATACTCTGTTCCCTATTGCGCAGACGGCGCTGAACGGTGCGACGCTGGCTGAACCTGCGCCGTATCGCGACGTTCAGGGCCTGGAACATTTCGACAAAGTGATCGACATTGACCAAAGCCCGATTGGCCGTACGCCGCGTTCTAACCCGGCAACCTACACCGGCGTGTTTACGCCAGTGCGCGAACTGTTTGCCGGCGTGCCGGAGTCACGTGCACGCGGTTATACCCCGGGGCGTTTCAGCTTTAACGTCCGCGGCGGACGCTGTGAAGCCTGTCAGGGCGACGGCGTGATCAAAGTCGAAATGCACTTCCTGCCGGATATCTACGTGCCGTGCGATCAATGTAAAGGCAAGCGCTATAACCGCGAAACGCTGGAAATTAAGTACAAAGGCAAGACTATCCACGAAGTGTTGGATATGACGATTGAAGAAGCACGCGAGTTCTTCGATGCCGTTCCGGCGCTGGCGCGTAAGCTGCAAACGCTAATGGACGTTGGCCTGACGTACATCCGACTGGGTCAGTCCGCTACCACACTCTCGGGCGGCGAGGCGCAGCGCGTGAAGCTGGCGCGCGAACTGTCAAAACGCGGTACCGGGCAAACGCTGTATATTCTCGATGAGCCGACCACCGGTCTGCATTTTGCGGATATTCAGCAACTGTTGGACGTGCTGCATCAGCTCCGGGATCAGGGCAACACCATCGTGGTGATTGAGCACAATCTGGACGTGATTAAAACCGCTGACTGGATTGTCGATCTCGGTCCGGAAGGTGGCAGCGGCGGCGGCGAAATTCTTGTCTCCGGCACACCAGAAACGGTCGCTGAGTGTGAAGCCTCACACACGGCACGTTTCCTCAAACCACTGTTGTAATTACGCAACACTTATCAGGCCCACAGAACACGCATAAAGCTTGTAGGCCTGATAAGGCGCTTGCGCAGCATCAGGCAACGGTTGTGCCTGATGGCGCTACGCTTAACAAGACCGTTCAGGGCTGCGTCAGTATCCGCCGTTTATCAGCAGGCAGCGTGTTCACAGCCTGCTGATAAGAGGCGTCAACCAGATAATAAATCTGTGAATCCGGCAGCGAGCCGTCCAGATACACCGTACTCCAGTGCGCCTTATTGAGATGCCTGCTTGGCCGAACATCGCTATGCTGCTGGCGCAACAACTCTGCCAGTTCTGGGCTGGTTTTCAGAGACACTGCCGGGCGTTCTTCCACCTCTTTTACCATGGCAAAAAGCACATCTTCGACTTTGATTTGCGTGGCCTTCCAGTCACTGTGAACGCTCTGCTCCGCGCCCATTTTTGCCATGCAGTATTGCAGCAACTCCGAATTCGTCATCTTTATTCCCCTTACCAGCATATTGCCTAATGAGAACATCATTTATTCAGTGTGCAGCAAGTCCGCAAAAGGTAAAAGCCAGCAATGTAAATTTGTTTAAAAAAACAGCAATCCGCAGCCAGTGTCCTCAATATTCCGAGTTGACGATCACCTCTTCACCAAACGCACCGGCCTGTGGCAGCGGCTTATAAGTGGAGTTAGAAGCGCGCAAAATGCGAATACCACGAATACCCACGTCGCGAGCGGCAGTGATGTCATTATCGGAGTCACCGTAAAACATGCGGATATTTTTATCCTGCAACCACTGCGTTTTGGTGTTCTGGCCCGGCTTATCGCCGGCAAAAATGACCGAATTCATATTGCCAGCCGGGATGTGAAAGTTATCAGACAACGTTTTCGACACCGTTTCAGTCTTCGTCTGGCTACGCCCGGTCACGAAAAAGATGCTGTCACCACGACGCACGTGCATATCAATTAGCTGGCGCGCGACTTCTTTTGGAATACTGAACTCGTCCCAGCCGTTATTCATTTTTTCCCAGAAGGCCGGATTCTTCAGGTAATCCTCACTGTCCGGAGAATACGTTTTTTTACCGCGCCAGAAGCCTGGGCTGGAAAAGAGGACTGTGTCATCAATATCAAACCCGACCGCCATCGGCGGACGTCCGGTCAGGCTGTTTTCAATTTGTGCCACGGAGACCCAGTGAATGGGAGCCTGCTCAGCGAGCTTTGCAACATTGGTGCCTGGATTGAGCTGAGAGGGAGAAGAAACGAGTGCCTGGGCTGGCTGATTTAGCGTGAACAATAAACAAACGGCACTCAGTGCCAACGTAAACTTGCGCATATTTTTCCCTAAGTAGTCAGTTAGTTATCATTTTTTATTAACAACTGGTCAAAAAACTATCTGACCTTACCCCTTAGGGGGAGGGAAAGGAAGGATTTTCTCTGGTTTTGCCCTGGAAAAGGAGCACGATCACACAGGAAAGCGTGCCTGATGGCACGACGCTTATCAGACCTACAAACGAAAATCCATATACCTTTGTAGGCCGGATAAGGCATTTACGCCGCCATCCGGCAACATACAAAGCCGGTTACATGACGGCGGCAAATGCCTTTGCCACGCGCTGCACGTTACCGTGATTCAACCCAGCTACGCACATGCGACCGCTGGTGATCAGGTACACACCGAACTCATCGCGCAGGCGATCAACCTGGGCTGCGCTAAGCCCGGTATAGCTGAACATACCGCGCTGTTGCAGCAGGTAGTCAAAGTTACGGCCCGGGATCTCTGCATTCAATACGTTAACCAGCTCCTGACGCATCGCCAGAATGCGGGTACGCATCTCTTCGACTTCCGCCAGCCAGCTGGCTTTCAGCGCGTCATCACCCAGTACCGCGGCAACTACCTGCGCACCAAAGTTTGGCGGGCTGGAGTAGTTACGACGCACCGTCGCTTTTAGCTGCCCCAGAACGCGGCTGGCGGTATCAGCATCTTCACATACTACAGACAGTCCGCCGACACGCTCGCCGTACAAGGAGAAAATCTTCGAGAATGAGTTACTGACCAGAGCGGGCAATCCGGCGCTGGCAATGGCGCGAATCGCATAGGCGTCGTCTTCTATTCCACCACCGAAGCCCTGGTAAGCAATGTCCAGGAACGGAATCAAATCGCGTGCTTTCAGGATCTCAATAACGCTATCCCACTGCGCAGGAGTTAAATCCGCACCCGTCGGGTTATGGCAGCACGGATGCAGCAGCACGATGCTGCGCGCCGGTAAAGTATTCAGCGCTGCCAGCAGGTCGTTGAAACGCACGCCGTTAGTCGTGTCGTCATACCAGGGGTAAGTGCTTACCTCGAATCCAGCCCCCTCAAAAATCGCGATATGGTTTTCCCAGGTCGGATCGCTGACCCATACGCCAGAATCAGGGAAATAGCGTTTCAGGAAGTCTGCGCCAACCTTTAACGCACCGGAGCCGCCCAGCGTCTGAATAGTTGCGACGCGCTGCTGCTGGAGAACCGGATGATCTGCGCCAAACAGCAGCTGCGCAATAGTATGACGATACGTGTTCAGACCTTCCATCGGCAGATACAGCGAAGCACCATGCGGTTTGGCATTAAGTCGAGCTTCCGCTTCCGCCACCGCTTTAAGCTGAGGAATAATTCCGTCTTCGTTGTAATACAGGCCGATGCTGAGGTTCACTTTGTCGCTACGTGAATCTTCTTTGAAGCGCTCCATGAGCGATAAAATCGGGTCGCCGGCGTAGGCGTCAACTTTCTGAAACACGTGTGGTTCTCCAGGTTTACAGGCAAGGGTTAAGAACACAATAAACCGGAAGCGGGAGAAGATCGAGAGGATGTTGAGGGTAATATTGCCGGAAGGCGGCGTAACCGCCTGTCCAGCAAATCATTCTGCTAATCGATATACTTCATCGCCACCCTTGAGGTCAGGCGCGTAATAAGTTCGTAAGCACTTACTTTCGTCATTTCAGCAATGCGTTCAACGGGCAGTCCCTCCCCCCACAGAATCACCGAATCGCCGGCTTTATCCTGCGCTTCGGGGCCTAAATCGACGCAGATCATATCCATCGCAACGCGACCGACGATCGGCACTTCACGGCCATTGACCAGTACCGGCGTCCCAGACGGCGCCGCGCGCGGATAACCATCACCATAGCCCATTGCCACCACGCCCAGACGCGTGTCGCGCTCGCTCAACCAAGTACCACCATAACCAACCGGCTCGCCCGCTTTGTGCTCACGCACCGCAATCAGGCTGGAGGTCAACGACATCACCGGCTGACAGCCAAAATCGGCGCCGATAGAGTGGTTTTCCAGTGGCGACACACCATACAGAATCAGTCCCGGACGCGCCCAGTCGAAGTGAGACTGTGGCCACAGCAGAATACCGCCCGATGCGGCAATCGAACGCTGCCCAGGTTTGCCCTCGCAAAAGCTGTTGAAGATATCGAGCTGTTTTTCGGTCGCGCCGCATTCAGGTTCGTCTGCGCGCGCAAAATGGCTGACGATATTGACCGGCTGGCGCACATTTTCACATTGAGTTAGGCGCTGATAAAACGCCTCGGCCTGCTCAGGGCGTACGCCCAGGCGGTGCATACCGGTGTCGAGCTTCATCCAGACGGTAACGGGTTCAACCAGATTAGCGGCTTCCAGGGCTTCGAGCTGCTCCTGGTTATGGACGGCTGTATGCAGACGCTGCGCGGAAATAGTCGGCAGATCGGAGGCATCAAAAAATCCCTCCAGCAGCAGGATGGGCTGCGTGATCCCTCCCGCTCGCAACCGCAGGGCTTCTTCAAGACGAGCGACACCAAAAGCGTCCGCATCGGGGAGCGTTCGCGCGGTCTCTAACAGACCATGGCCGTAGGCGTTCGCTTTCACGACCGCAACCAGTTTACTGGCAGGAGCCAGTTCACGCAGACGTTGCAGGTTGTGTCGCAGAGCGCGGCGGTTAATGACTACAGTTGCCGCTTGCATTTGTATTCCTTAGAAATTACTCATCATCATATTGAGGACCGGCATAATTGTCGAAGCGGGACCACTGTCCGTTAAACGTCAGGCGCACCGTACCGATCGGACCGTTACGCTGCTTACCAATAATAATTTCGGCGATGCCTTTTAAGTCACTGTTTTCGTGATAAACCTCATCACGATAGATAAACATGATTAAGTCGGCATCCTGTTCGATGGAGCCGGATTCACGCAGATCCGAGTTAACCGGACGCTTGTCGGCGCGTTGTTCCAGAGAGCGGTTAAGCTGCGACAGCGCCACCACCGGCACATGCAATTCTTTCGCTAACGCTTTCAGCGAGCGGGAGATTTCTGCAATTTCCAGCGTACGGTTGTCGGAGAGCGACGGCACGCGCATCAGCTGCAGGTAGTCGATCATGATAAGTCCGATACCGCCATGTTCACGGGCGATACGACGGGCACGCGAGCGCACTTCCGTTGGCGTCAGGCCGGAGGAGTCATCAATATAGATGTTTCGTTTCTCCAGCAAAATACCCATTGTTCCGGAAATTCGTGCCCAGTCTTCATCATCCAGTTGACCGGTACGGATTTTGGTTTGGTCTACGCGTGAGAGCGAGGCCAGGGTACGCATCATGATCTGTTCCGAGGGCATTTCAAGACTAAAGATAAGAACCGGCTTATCCTGCAACATCGCTGCATTTTCGACGAGGTTCATCGCAAATGTCGTTTTACCCATCGACGGACGCGCGGCGACGATAATTAAGTCTGACGGCTGCAAACCAGCCGTCTTTTTATTGAGGTCGTCATAACCGGTGTTCACCCCGGTGACACCGTCGTGCGGCTGCTGGAACAACTGCTCGATACGCGCGACGGTGGCGTCGAGCACATCAGTAATATTTTTCGGCCCTTCGTCTTTATTTGCGCGGCTTTCCGCGATTTTAAAGACACGGGATTCAGCAAGATCCAACAGATCTTCACTGGAACGGCCTTGCGGATCAAACCCGGCTTCCGCGATTTCGTTCGCAACCGAAATCATGTCACGAACAACGGCACGTTCGCGGACGATATCCGCATAAGCGCTAATATTCGCTGCACTTGGCGTATTTTTAGATAACTCAGCCAGGTAAGCAAAACCGCCGACGCTGTCCAGTTGTCCCTGAACCTCCAGCGACTCTGCCAGCGTGATCAGATCGATGGGTTTCCCCATCTCCTGCAGGCGATGCATTTCCGTGAAGATATGCCGGTGCGGCCGGGTATAAAAATCTTCCGCCACCACACGCTCGGCGACATCGTCCCAGCGTTCGTTATCCAGCATTAAACCGCCCAACACCGACTGTTCCGCTTCAATCGAGTGCGGCGGTACTTTCAGCCCGGCGACCTGGGGATCGCGCTCACGAGCATCAGTCTGTTGTTTGTTGAAGGGTTTATTTCCTGCCATAGTGAATGGAGTTACCGAGATAATGATTGGGTCGAAAGATTACCACATTTCTTTTGGAGGAAGCATGGCAACACGTATTGAATTTCACAAGCATGGTGGCCCTGATGTACTCAAGGCGGTGGAGTTTACACCCGTAGACCCGGCGGAAAATGAAATCCAGGTCGAGAACAAAGCTATTGGGATCAACTATATCGACACCTACATCCGCAGTGGTCTTTATCCGCCGCCATCTCTGCCCAGCGGCCTGGGTACCGAAGCTGCCGGCGTAGTCAGCAAAGTCGGCAGCAAAGTGACACACATTAAAGCTGGCGATCGCGTGGTGTACGCCCAGTCTGCCCTTGGTGCCTACAGCTCAGTGCATAACGTTCCGGCCGATAAAGCCGCCATCCTACCCAACGCTATCTCATTTGAACAAGCCGCAGCCTCATTCCTGAAAGGGTTAACCGTTTTTTATCTGCTGCGTAAAACCTATGAAATTCAGCCTGATGAGCCGTTTTTGTTCCATGCGGCTGCGGGCGGCGTCGGGATGATTGCCTGCCAGTGGGCAAAAGCATTGGGCGCGAAGCTGATTGGTACCGTCGGCAGTGCGCAAAAAGCGCAAATTGCGCTGCAGGCCGGCGCATGGCAGGTCATTAACTATCGTGAAGAAAGTATAGTTGAGCGAGTGAAAGAGATAACCGGTGGAAAAAAAGTACGGGTGGTGTATGACTCGGTGGGGAAAGATACCTGGGAAGCCTCGCTGGATTGTTTACAGCGCCGGGGACTAATGGTCAGCTTTGGTAATGCTTCCGGGCCGGTGACTGGCGTGAACTTAGGTATTCTGAACCAGAAAGGTTCGCTGTACGTGACCCGTCCTTCACTCCAGGGGTATATCACCAATCACCGCGAATTAACCGAAGCCAGCAATGAGCTATTCTCGCTAATTGCCAGCGGAGTAATCAAAGTGGATGTCGCGCCTGGTCAGACGTTCGCACTGCACGATGCACAGCGTGCTCATGAAGTACTGGAAAGCCGGGCAACGCAGGGATCGAGTTTGCTAATCCCATAATGCTTCGACTTCCCCTAAATAATTCAAATTGCAGGAAGGCGGCAATTGAATGAATCCCCAGGAGCTTACTGGAGTAAGTGACTGGGGTGAATGAAAGCAGCCAACACACCTGCGGTTTGAATTATGACGGGGAAGTAAAGAATTAGGGCTTCCCGTGGGAAGCCCTTTCTTTTTTTAGTTCGGCTGTATGTAGGGTACAGCTCGATGAATTCGTTAACCTGGCAATAGTGACAGATTTGATAATCAATTCCTATTTGGTTCTAAAGGCAATGTTGCAGGTTGTGACGCACCGCTCAATACCTTAGTAAAATCGACGGTTATTGCGCTGATACTGTGGGACTTTTGGCGCTTTTATCGCCTTGATAACCCACACCACGGCAACAGCCAGTAGCAGCCAGGGCAACAGTTTAATCATCAAGGCAAATAGTCCGCCCAGAAACATCACTGCGGTGGCTACGACCAATGCGGCCAGAACGCCCAGCAAAGATACGCCGGTGACCATCAGCATGATAAAAAATCCAATCACAAAAAGTAGTTCCAGCATGGCTCTCTCCCGAAATGAAATTCTCTCCATTGCTTTACAAGAAACATGCCAAAAATAATGCATTGATTTATAAAGAAAACGCCCCGCGACAAAGCACAGGGCGTGGTGAAATTAACTAACTTTTGGTGAAAACTTAACGCTTGTCTGCCACCAGCTTCAGCGCGTGCTCCAGTACGTTAATATCTGCCCCGGCTTTATGCGCATTTTCGCTCAGATAGCGACGCCACTGACGAGCCCCAGGGATCCCCTGAAACAGACCCAACATATGGCGCGTCACATGTCCCAAATAGGTTCCCTTACTCAGTTCACGCTCAATGTACGGGTACATGGCGCGCACCACGGTAACCGGATCGGTATCTTCGCTGGTAGCTGCAAAAATCTCGCGGTCAACGGACGCCAGAATTCCTGGGTTTTGATAAGCTTCGCGCCCCACCATCACGCCATCCATATGTTGCAGATGAATTTTCGCTTCTTCCAACGATTTAATGCCGCCGTTGATCGACATCGTCAGATGCGGGAAATCACGCTTTAGCTGATAAACACGGTCATAATCCAGCGGTGGAATTTCGCGGTTTTCTTTCGGGCTTAACCCGGACAGCCAGGCCTTGCGGGCGTGAATGATAAACATCTCACACTCGCCGTTGCCAGATACCGTGTTAATGAAATCGCAGAGGAATTCGTAACTGTCCTGGTCATCAATGCCGATACGCGTTTTCACCGTTACCGGAATCGACACCACGTCGCGCATTGCTTTGACGCAATCGGCGACCAGTTGCGCATTCCCCATCAGGCAAGCGCCAAACATGCCATTCTGCACGCGGTCGGAAGGACAACCCACGTTGAGATTGATTTCGTCATAACCCCGCTGTTCAGCGAGCTTTGCGCACTGCGCCAGCGCCGCAGGATCGCTCCCGCCCAGTTGCAATGCGACCGGATGCTCTTCTTCGCTATACGCCAGATAATCGCCTTTACCATGAATGATCGCGCCGGTGGTTACCATCTCCGTATAGAGCAACGTCTGGCTGGACAGTAAGCGCAAAAAGTAGCGGCAGTGTCTGTCCGTCCAGTCGAGCATCGGCGCGATAGAAAAACGATGAGCGGGAAAAGCGGTAGACTGAGATTCAGGCAGCATGGCGAATATTCAAGCATCCGGTTAAAAAAGGGGCGCTACTATAGCATAGACCGTTACGATAGTGAGCCACATCCTCGCGGCTCACTCCCCCTGCCCCTCAACAAACGCTATTTACGCCCCGGTTTTCCGTCATGTGATCCGAAAAACTGCGGCGGATGGTCGACCCAGCGATCCTCACGTGTAGCGGCATAGACCGGGTTAAGCGGATAATAAATGCGGTTATATTTTTTGTTCGCCTCACCCACGACTAACAGACGCACCTCTTCACTGGTATTATTGATAAAGGTATGGCACACGCCTGTACCTGCCGGGAAACCGACGCTGTCGCCCGGTTCTAGCTTCCATAAATACCCGTTAATCCAGGCCTCAGGATAACCTTCCAGTACATAGATAAACTCTTCCTCATCGCTTTCAGCGTGCGGGTACGACGTGCGCCGACCCGGCGGCAGGCGTTCATGATGAATGCCGAGTCGTCCTAACCCCAACTTGCGGGCAAGCGGCGCGCCAATAGCAAATAGCTCATCGCTGTCGGGATAAGTGGAGTCATCAGCCCCCTCAACCTCACGCCAGTGGCGAATACAATCGGGTCTTTTCATGGTTATTTTCCAGTATTGCGATGCGTCAGGTATAGCACACCGCGGTGGATCTCGGCGTTTTAAGCAGAACATGTTAAAGTAAGGGATTAACCTTCCACGCAAATCGAGGCGCCAAATGGACAAAACCACTACGCAAGAGTTATTGGCTCAAGCTGAAAAACTCTGTGCGCAACGCAACGTGCGGCTTACGCCACAGCGTCTCGAAGTGCTGCGCCTGATGAGCCTGCAGGAAGGGGCTATCAGCGCCTATGACCTGCTCGACCTGTTGCGGGAAACCGAGCCGCAGGCCAAGCCGCCAACCGTATATCGTGCGCTCGATTTTCTGCTGGAACAAGGGTTTGTGCATAAGGTGGAATCCACCAACAGCTATGTCCTTTGCCATCTGTTCGATCAGCCAACGCACAGTTCCGCGATGTTCATTTGTGACCGCTGTGGTGTGGTAAAAGAAGAGTGCGCAGAAGGTGTGGAAGACATCATGCATACGCTGGCGGCCAAAATGGGCTTTGCTCTGCGACATAATGTTATTGAAGCACACGGGCTGTGTCCGGCCTGTGTAGAAGTTGAGTCATGCCGCCATCCTGGCGAGTGCCAGCATGACCATACGATTCAGGTGAAGAAGAAAGTTGGGCGCTAGGTAAGCGGGAGAGCGTACATCCTTGTACTCTCAGGAGGGAGGGGTTAATTACCAGCGGTAATCATTACGTTTTTCCCAATCGTTAACTTCTTTCTCCGCCTGATCTTTCGCGTAACCGTAACGTTCCTGGACTTTACCGACCAGTTGGTCACGTTTACCTTCAATGACCGTCATATCATCATCGGTCAGTTTGCCCCATTGCTCTTTCACTTTACCTTTAAACTGCTTCCAGTTGCCGCCGACTTCGTCTTTATTCATCATCAAGTCCTCATCGTTAGGTTGTGAATAGCGAGAGTGCCATGTCCAGACACATGCTGTTTTTGCTGGACGTGAGAATAAGTGTAGTCAGTGATTCTGGGTTTTATTTACTATTCGGAATTTTTAACCATCCAGATCAGGCGAACCAGGTTCCATTACGCCAGTGGCGTCGCCAGATAAAGGCCAGTGAAAGCCCACGCAGCGCGAGGAAAACGGTTAACGCCAGCCACAAGCCATGATTTCCCAGCCACGGTAAAGTCAGCAGCGTTAAGGCGAATCCCACTGCGGCAACGGCCATACTGTTGCGCATTTCTGCCGCGCGCGTCGCGCCAATAAACATTCCGTCGAGCAGATAACACCAGACACCCACCAGCGGTAACACCACCTGCCAGAAGAGATAGCGATCGGCCAGTAGTTGGATTTGCGGCAGCGAGGTCAGTAGCGCAACAATCTGCTCGCCAAACAGGGCATAAACCAGCGAAAACAGAATAGCCACAATACCGGACTGCCGACAGGCCGCCCGCCATACGTCCAGTAACTGGCTACCATCTCGCGCCCCATAGGCCTGGCCCGAATGCGCTTCCACGGCATAGGCAAATCCATCCAGCGCGTAGGCGGTAAAGGTTAGCAGAGTCATCAGAACGGCATTAACCGCAATAATATCGCCTCCCAGACGTGCACCCAGCACCGTGATAGCGCCAAAACAGAGCTGCAGCAGCAGCGAGCGCAACATGATGTCACGGTTAAGCGCCAACAAACGGCGGAAGTTGCCACGCCACGCCTGCTTCAGCATTGCCAGCGAAATTCCGCGCATATGCAGGACTTTGCGCACCATCATCAGGCCGATCAGTAAGGTGGTATATTCAGCAATCACCGTCGCCAGTGCCGCACCTTGCACGTTCATATGCAGACCCATCACCAGCCATAAATCGAGCACAATGTTAAGAATATTGCCAACAATCAACAGGATAACCGGCGCACGCGCATACTGAACGCCAAGCAGCCAGCCGAGCAGCACCAGATTAGCCAGCGAGGCGGGTGCGCTGAGCCAGCGGATTTCAAGGAAACGCCGGGCTTGTTCCAGTACCGCTTCACTTCCCCCGACAATATGCAGCGCTACATCGATAATCGGCGTACGAAACAGTGCGATAAGCAACCCCGCGCCCAGCGCCAGCATTAGCGGCTGCACCAGTGCGCGCGCCAGCGCCTGAGGATTTTTCGCACCAAATGCCTGCGCAGTAAGACCCGTGGTGCTCATGCGCAGGAAAAGCAGCAGCATAAAGAGAAAACTGGTTGCCGTAGCACCAACCGCAACACCGCCAAGATAGACCGGGCTATCCAGATGACCAATCACCGCGGTATCCACCAGTCCCAGCAGGGGAACAGTGATATTGGAGAAGATCATCGGTAAGGCGAGGTGCCAGAGTGCTTTATCAGAAGAGGTAAAGAAAGGCATACAGGAGGGCCTGAGAAGAAGTTAGACGTACTGGACAATGTGATGCAGGCCCGGCAAGCGCAGCGCTACCGGGCACATTGCCGGATGGCAACGTAATCGTCTTATCCGGCCTACAGAGATTCAGCAGAAAATCAGAGCCATTCACCGTTACGAATGACACCTACCGCCAGCCCTTCAATGGTGAAGCTTTGCTCACGCAGGTCGACAACGATAGGTTTAAATTCGCTATTTTCTGGCAGAAGTTCAACCTTGTTGCCCTGCTTTTTCAGGCGTTTAACCGTAACTTCGTCATCAATACGGGCAACAACAACCTGACCGTTACGCACGTCCTGAGTTTTATGCACAGCGAGTAAATCGCCGTCCATAATACCGATATCTTTCATCGACATACCGCTAACGCGCAGCAGAAAATCGGCGTTCGGTTTAAACAGTGAAGGATCGACCTGATAATGGCCTTCGATGTGCTGCTGCGCCAGAAGGGGCTCACCTGCCGCCACGCGGCCGACAAGCGGTAATCCTTCTTCTTCTTCCTGCAGCAGTCGAATACCGCGCGATGCGCCAGATACAATTTCCAGCACACCTTTACGCGCCAGCGCTTTCAGATGTTCTTCAGCTGCGTTTGGGGAACGGAACCCCAAACGCTGCGCGATCTCCGCACGCGTCGGTGGCATACCTGTCTGGCTGATGTGATCTCTAATGAGATCAAACACCTCTTGCTGCCTGGCCGTTAACGCTTTCATTCCGCCCCCTGGGTGTATATACAGTTATGCTGTGAGTATATACAGCTAAAGGCGATTTTGGAACCGCAAACTGCACAAAAAACAGGAGATTTATAAAGATGTGGAATCCTTATCGCAAATGCGACCACAACAGGATGCCCCAGGTGATCAGAGCAACGAAAATAGACAGCAACACTGCCGCCGACCCCATATCTTTCGCCCGACCGGAAAGTTCGTGATACTCAGAGCCAACACGGTCAACCACCGCCTCAATCGCACTGTTGAGGATTTCAACGATCATCACCAGCATCACGGAACCAATCAACAGCACGCGGGTAATCGCATCGACGTCCAGCCAGCAGGCGATGGCTACGCCCAGTAGTACGGCAACGCTTTCCTGGCGGAATGCCGCCTCATTGATCCATGCGGCGCGAAAACCTTTCCAGGAATAGCCTGCAGCTTTGATAATTCGGGTAAATCCAGTGGTATTATTGGCCATCAAAAAGAACCTTTTTACATTATTAGCGTCAATGTCATTGTAACGTTACCCCGTTTTTTTCAGGGTGTGGCAAAGCAGCGCGAAGTATGACCGGATACCACAGAAATTCACTAAACTTTCTGATATCCTTGCAGCGCATTTGCATTATTAACCAGAGGCTTTACATCGTTTATGTCCGGCTGGCCACGAATTTACTACAAATTACTGAATTTACCATTAAGCGTCCTGGTAAAAAGCAAGTCTATTCCGGCAGAACCTGCCCCGGAATTGGGACTCGATACGTCTCGTCCCATTATGTACGTCCTACCGTACAATTCAAAAGCAGACTTGCTGACGCTGCGTGCCCAATGTCTGGTGCACGACCTCCCCGATCCCCTGGAACCGCTGGAGATAGACGGGACTTTACTTCCGCGCTACGTGTTTATTCACGGCGGCCCGCGTGTGTTCACCTATTACACGCCAAAAGAAGAGTCCATCAAGCTGTTCCATAACTATCTCGACTTACATCGCAGCAATCCAGACCTGGATGTGCAGATGGTGCCGGTTTCGGTGATGTTTGGCCGTGCGCCAGGGCGTGAAAAAGGTGAAGTTAATCCGCCGTTACGTATGCTAAACGGCGTACAGAAATTCTTTGCGGTGTCCTGGCTGGGTCGCGACAGTTTTGTCCGCTTCTCCCCATCGGTCTCTCTGCGTCGTATGGCGGATGAACACGGTACGGATAAGATCATTGCCCAGAAGCTGGCACGCGTGGCGCGTATGCACTTTGCTCGCCAGCGTCTGGCCGCTGTCGGCCCGCGCCTCCCTGCCCGCCAGGATCTGTTTAATAAGCTGTTAGCTTCAAAAGCGATCGCTCGCGCGGTAGAAGATGAAGCGCGCAGTAAAAAAATCTCCCACGAAAAAGCGCAGCAAAATGCCATTGCGCTGATGGAAGAGATTGCAGCCAACTTCTCCTACGAAATGATCCGTTTGACGGACCGTATTTTGGGCTTTACCTGGAACCGTCTGTATCAGGGGATTAACGTTCACAATGCTGAACGTGTACGCCAGTTGGCGCACGATGGGCATGAAATCGTGTACGTTCCGTGCCACCGCAGCCATATGGACTATATGCTGCTGTCGTACGTTCTGTACCACCAGGGTCTGGTTCCGCCGCACATCGCAGCCGGTATCAACCTGAATTTCTGGCCAGCGGGTCCGATTTTCCGTCGTCTGGGCGCATTCTTTATTCGTCGTACCTTCAAGGGCAACAAGCTCTACTCCACCGTATTCCGCGAATACCTGGGCGAGTTGTTCAGCCGCGGCTACTCGGTTGAGTATTTTGTCGAGGGTGGACGTTCACGTACTGGTCGTTTGCTCGACCCGAAAACCGGCACCCTGTCGATGACTATTCAGGCGATGCTGCGCGGCGGTACGCGTCCTATTACTCTCGTACCGATCTACATCGGCTACGAGCACGTAATGGAAGTGGGCACCTACGCAAAAGAGCTGCGTGGCGCGACGAAAGAGAAAGAAAGTCTGCCACAAATGCTGCGTGGCTTAAGCAAGCTGCGTAACCTGGGTCAGGGCTACGTCAACTTTGGTGAACCAATGCCATTGATGACTTACCTCAACCAGCATGTGCCAGAATGGCGTGAATCTATTGACCCTATCGAGTCTATCCGTCCGGCCTGGCTGACGCCGACGGTGAATAACATTGCCGCCGATTTGATGGTGCGCATTAACAACGCTGGCGCGGCCAACGCCATGAACCTGTGTTGTACCGCGCTGTTGGCTTCCCGCCAGCGCTCTCTGACCCGTGAACAGTTAACCGAGCAGCTCGACTGCTACCTGAGCCTGCTGCGCAACGTGCCGTACGCGGCGGACTCAACCGTTCCTGCGCAAAGTGCCAGTGAACTGATCGACCACGCCTTGCAGATGAACAAGTTTGAGGTCGAGAAAGACACCATCGGTGACATCATTATTCTGCCGCGCGAGCAGGCGGTCTTGATGACGTACTACCGCAATAACATTGCTCATATGCTAGTTCTGCCTTCGTTGATGGCAGCCATCGTGACTCAGCACCGCCGTATTTCACGCGTCGCGCTACAGCAGCATATTGATGCGTTGTACCCGATGCTAAAAGCCGAGTTGTTCCTGCGCTGGGAGCGCGATGAACTTGCCGGAGTGATTGACGAACTGGCCAGCGAAATGCAGCGCCAGGGACTGATTACTCTACAGGATGGCGAGCTGCATATTAATCCTGCCCGCTCCCGTACGCTGCAGCTGTTGGCTGCGGGTGCTCGCGAGACGTTGCAACGCTACGCTATCACCTTCTGGCTACTGAGCGCCAACCCGTCCATCAACCGTGGCACGCTGGAGAAAGAGAGCCGCACCGTGGCACAACGCCTCTCTGTGCTGCACGGCATTAACGCGCCGGAATTCTTCGATAAAGCGGTGTTCAGCTCTCTGGTGCTGACGCTGCGTGACGAAGGATTCATCAGCGATACCGGGGATGCCGAGCCGGAAGAGACGATGAAGATCTACCAGATGCTGGCCGAACTGGTGACGTCAGATGTGCGTCTGACCATCGAGAGCGCCACACAGGGCGAGTAAGCATAAAAAAACCGGTCGAAATGACCGGTTTTTTTTAGGCTACTGATAGTTTATTTTCAGTACAAGATCCTTGCTGAACGGTCCTAACTGTATATCACTACCCGGTTTTTTCGTCAGTTTTGCCATGTAATTATGGGTAACCGTGCTGGCACCGCCATCCGGATAGTAGGTGGCAAACGGATAGTAGGTATTCATCAGGAGGTCTTCGCCTAACGTTTCATCCCGAATTTGCATCAGCAAACCATTCCCCATATCCACACGATTGGTGTCATACAAATCGTCGGTGTTAAAGCTCATGGTGACATCAAACTGCTGAGAACAGGCTGCAGTTGCGTCGCGTATGGTTGATACGCTAAACGGCGCTTTTTGCGACAACACTTCAACGTTATTCACCTGACCAAAATTGGCCACCTGGCTTTCAGGGAAGATTTGAATATCCACGCCGCAGTCGAGAAAGTGAACGTTGTTCATCCCAGTAATGTTAAAACGCAGGTTTTTCGCATTAGCCGCCAGGTTCGCCCCTCCCTTACCATCAAACTGTAGAACGTTAATATTATCAAGGTTATAGATGGCATCAGGGTCATCTGGAAAGCCTTTGAGTTTTACATACAAACGAAAACGGGCTGGAAAGGTAATATTCTTCTGCACTGTGCTTCCATTACAGACAGGGTCATGCCAAATCCCATCGTAATATTGCTCGAATGTATCCAGGCACGCGCCAGTATCAATCCCCTCATCGATCCCCTCATGGTCAACACCGTTATAGGTTACTCCAAAGGTAAACAGAGGGTTATTCAACACATCAGCACTGTTCTTAGCCGTCAGTTTAATCCACGCAAAGATGTCCTCCGTCTGATTGCTTGTGCTCCAGCCTGTCGCACCATCGCAATACACTGTGACGTTGATATCCGAGCTTTCCCATATTTTACTGCCAAGCACCGCGTTGGACGGAACGGTAAAACTGGGTAATTCTACACCGAACGATGTTTGCCCATTCACCACATCTTTATAGCAGTTTATTGCCCAGGCAGAAGATGAACACAGTAAGAGTACGGCCCCCAGAAAGGTTAAAATCGTTTTCATCATTTACCCTTCTGCGCAGGTTCGCTATGGCAAACGGGCTGGACGGATGTGCAGCTTACGCTGAACATATTTAAGCCACCGTAGTCACCGATATAGCCAATCTGAAATTTAGCCGGCAGATTTTTAATCTCTGAAGTGGCCTGCTCAAAGGGGTTGACCATAAATCCATCGGCTCCCGGTAAAAGCGTTTTGCCGTCAATGCCGATATAACCCACTGTTACGTGGTAAGGGGTATCGTTTTTAATCGTTATGCCTGAAGCCGTCCGCGAAACCTCAACTTTTTCCATCGGTACTGCCTGGCCTTCTTTCAGCACAATGGCTTTGGGTCGCCAGAATAATTTCAGGCGGCTTTGCATTGCCAGTTGCATGGTATTTTTTTGTTCCGTACGCGGCGGAATTTCACGTATGTTATAAAAAAACAACGACTCTCTGTCCGCAGGAAGCTGCTGCAACGTCGGCTGTCCCATCAGGCGAACCTGAGTTTGTTCTCCCGCTTCAAGGCGTACTAACGGTGGTAACGGCGAAATATATTCGCGCGTTTTTTGATTATTTTTATCTTCAACCCATGACTGCGCCAAGTAGGGCTGCGTTTTGCTCTGGTTCGTTAATTTAATGCTGACGCTTTTATCCGTTTCATTAAAGATAATGCGTGTTCTGTCTGGTGAGACCGTCGCGTTTGCCACAGAGCAAACGCTGAGTAAACCCAAAAGTCCTTTCACAATAAATGTTGGTTTCATCTTATTCATCCTGAATTAGTTTACTGTTTTGCAAGGTAAAATTACTGCCTGACCGTCAGTATTGCTTTGGTTAGGCGGCGTTATTTCGCAAACGTTATTCCCCCACTGGAGACGCAATTTACTGTCTTCCTGAAGCCCACTGAGGTAGACGTAACCGTCTTCAGCAATCAGGCCAACGTCCTTGCCGCTGTCAATATCCACGACGGTAACGCCCAATGGAGGGAAGCGACCATTTGCCAGTCTGACAATGCCGATGATCTGATAGCCTTTTGTGGCGTTCAGCTTCGCGTAGCCAATAGCACCTTCAGTGAGCGTAGTGCTAATTACGGAGTTATTAATATCGACGCCGTCAGGCAATTTGTTGCTGTCGACGCGTACCGCGGAGGTGGTGTAGTTACTGACCGAGTTGGTTACGGCAATCCCCATCATATTGGTTACCGTGCGCTTGTCGCTCAGCGGAACGTCAGCAACGCCGTCCGCGTCTACCATCATGCGGGCGTTGTTGCCGTAGGCGTTATCATGCAATGCCATACCGTAACGTGTAGCGGTAAATGAACCATTCCAGCCCGCCGTGATTGAACGGTATACATTAGGCTGTACGCTGCCGTTAACGCTCAGGCGACCATAAGGCGAATAGTGCTGGTAGCCCCCGCGAATAGCAGGTTCGGCCTCGCGGAAATCACTCGCATCGCCTGTCGCAGAAATGTTCCAGGTGTTGTTGCGATCTGAAGAGTCATAGTAAGACATCGTCTGGGACATACTGTCGCTGCCATTTTTCTGCATGCTCCAGGAGAGGCTGCGGTTCTGCTCCAGTGGTACAGAAAACGAGAGATAGTATTGCATCTCTTCTGTGTCATCCCATGTGGAACGACCAACCGTAAACGAAGAAGAGATCCCTCTTATGCTACCAATGTCGAAGTTTCGACTCATCGATACCGTATAGTTAGTGCTGGCAGAATCATCCCAGTAAGTGTTACGCGTCAGATTGAGATAAGTGTTGATCGCCAGCGATTCAATATACTGGTTGAAAGACAGCACATAGCTCTCTTTTTGGTTGCCGGAGGAGTCATCACCGCTGCGAGCCGTTAAATACTCGTTCATGGTGATATATTCTTTATCCGAGAAACGGTAGCCGGCAAATGTCACCTGGCTTCCTGTGGACTCAAACCGCTTGGAATAGTTCACGCGGTAGCTATAGCCACGCTGCTTGTCATTGTTCTCATCATTTTCTCCACGCAGAGTGGCTTCTGCGCGAGTCACGTCAAAAGAGAGAGAACCAAAGCTGTTCAGGTTAAAACCAATACCCGCCGTAGTCGCCTGGTAATCATCGGCCGTCAGCAATGCCCCACCGTAAAGCGAGGTATCCCCCGTCCAACCCCAGGAAAACTCACCGGTCCAGAACATCGGGTTATTAACATCCGTACTTCCTACAGCTGTCGGTTTACCGGTAGAGATTTTGTAGCGTACTTGTCCTTTGCGCGTCAGGAACGGTATCGAGGATGCCCCAACCTGGAAGGTGCTTTTGCGCCCATCTTCTTCTTCTACGGTGACATCCAATTGGCCCTGAAAGGTATCGCCAATATCAGTAATGTTAAACGGTCCCGGCGCGACGGTGGTTTGATAAACCATTCGTCCGTTCTGGGTTACTGTAACTTTGGCATTCGTCTGTGCGATACCGGTAATTTGCGGGGCATATCCCTGCAAATCTGGCGGCAGCATGTTGTCATCGCTCTCAAGCGAAGCACCGGTAAAATGAAATGTATCGTATATGTCTGAATTCAGATCGTACTGACCCAGCGTCAATTTCGAGGCAATAGACGGGATCGGGCGAAACAGATAGGTGCGATCCATGCTGCTGTTACTGCCAACAGATTTGCCGTCTTCGTAGGATTTGTCGTACTGGTAATCAGAACGTAAGCGCCATGCGCCAAGGTTGAAGCCAAGCGTGCCGTAGGAGCTGATACTCTGGCTCTTATCGCCCTCGTCCGGATTATACTGACTAGCATAAACGTTGTAATCGAGTATGAATCCCGCAACACCGTCATCCCAGAATTCTGGCGGCGTCCAGTTTGTTGCCTGATATTTCATCCATGCCTGAGGTGCAATGATGGTAACAACCATATCGCCCTTATCAAGCCTGACAATCAGTTCAGGTTTACTGGCGAGATCCAGACATCCTCGCTCATTGATTGAGCGCAATGACTGGATGAATTCATCAGCAAAGCCAAAAGACATTAGATCATCTTTGGTCAGACAGATTTGCGAACCACTTTCGTTGTCCGCTTTAATCCACTCAAAAGACCATGTATTCGGGAGCTTCTTTTTGTTTATTTCAACACGTGTAATGTATTGTCCTGGTGGGATAAACCCTTTCTTTTCAAACTGGCTGAGGTCGATATTTTCTTTATCCTCAGCATCTATCATACCCGTGTTAAATTCAACCGCCCAAGCCGGGGTAAACATAATGGCGGTAATAATTGCAGGACGCAGAGATTGCTTAATTAAAACAGGAAGCTTTCTTAACCCGGCCTTTATAATTGTATTTTTCATAAAATCCTTTTCAGTTAAAAAAGCCTAAAAAGCCGGTGATTCCTCCACCGGCTTGATTCATACAATCATCTATATAAAAATAATTACAGGTATGCCAGAACGTAATTAACGTCAGAGGCTACGTTACCCGCTGTCGCATTAGTAGTCGGAGACTCCATACGAGCTTTGAAGTTCAGCACCTGATAAGAGTTATCAGCCATCAGAGCGAATTCAACCGGAGTTCCCATTACCACCTTGTCATTGCCTTCTGTCAGCAGACGCACGCCTACGTGCTCAGCGCCACCATAGTTGCCTTCAGCGGTGTTTTTCAGCAGGCTATCTGCATCTGCGTTAGCAGAAGAGAATGTAACTGTTGCCTTAGTGATAGTGGTCGGCGCTTCAGTGGTACCGCCAGTCAGGGTACAATCCTGCAGGTGGATCTGAACAGGAACCGGCAGGGAGAATTTACCGCCGTTCAGAGCGGTATCAGCCACTTCACCCAAGCTAATAGTCTGGTCTTCGTCACCCGGAGCAATAGAGCAAGGCGCGGAAATTACGATACCTTCAAAAGAAATTTTACCATGCCCCTGATCAGCAGCTGATGCATTAAAAGCCATGCTGGAAAGAAGAGAAGTTGCAGCAACAGCTAACAGTGTTTTCTTAAACATTGTGTATAATCCTTTACAATAAATAAAATCAAAATACTTTTATAGAGTTAGATACTGATTTGATGATAACAAACAGAGCCGTCGATAAGATTAAAATTTAATCGAGTACTGAATGACAGGAGAGAATTTATCATGGAGGATTTTATTTATCACGTTAGATAAACTAAATTCATTTTTAGAAAATCTACATATATTCATAATAAATATATCAAAAAAGACCAAGGCTTAGCTAAAAATAAGGAAATCCTTAAACACCCCACGTTATAAAGCAGCATTTTGACGAGCATCAACTCATCAGCATCATTGGATAGTCACGATTTTCTTAACTATTTCACCAATAAATATTTATCGACCAAATGTAACAACAAAAAACATTAGATTACAAAATAACAATAAATTTTAGATATGTTAAGACTTAAAGATTATTACCGGTGAAACGAAAATTTACATATCCAGAGGACAAAAGACGATTCGTTTAGAATTGCTTATGTTTTATAAAATAGCTCTTTTATAGAGGGGGAAAATTGATATATCACATTATTAGCAGAAGTATTGATGCGGTGTTTTTTTCGCCAATGGCAATGACTACCTCATCACACAAAGCCGTTGAGGTGACCGTTTGAACGTTAATTAAAGCCAAATCCGCTTTCATGGGTGTTTGCATATGAAACCGATAGGGCATAAAAAAACCGGTCAACGACCGGTTTTTTGTCTCACAAAAGCGATCAAAGATGCCAGTAGCTCATCGCCAGTCCTAAAAACAGTACCAGCCCTACATAATTATTGTTCATAAACGCTTTAAAGCAGGCATCACGTTCACGGTGAACAATCAGCTTTTGTTGATACACAAACAGCGCACCCGCCACCAGCAAAGACCAGTAATAGCCTAACGCCAGTCCGTTCAGCCACCCAACCAGCGCCATCAGCACCAGTACACCGACCTGCAGAATACCAATAATGAGTTTGTCGTTCTGGCCGAACAGGATCGCGGTCGATTTAATGCCAATCTTCAGGTCATCATCCCGATCAACCATCGCATACTGTGTATCATAGGCCACCGCCCAGAGAATGTTGGCGAGGAACATCAGCCAGCAGCTCAGTGGTACAGACTCGCTCACGGCGGCAAACGCCATCGGTATAGACCAGCCAAACGCCGCGCCCAGCACCACCTGCGGCAGATGCGTGTAGCGTTTCATGAAGGGATAGACCCACGCCAGCGCTAGCGCCGCAACGGACAACAAAATGGTCATCGTGTTGAGCGTCAAAACCAGCAGGAAGGCGAGCAACACCAATACGACGAACAGCGTTCGGGCTTCTTTTTCGGTGACAGCACCGCTCGGCAGCGGTCGATTCGCGGTGCGTTTAACGTGTCCGTCAAACTTCCTGTCGGCATAATCATTTACCACGCATCCAGCGGCGCGCATTAACCAAACGCCGGCGACAAATACCGCCAGGATCCACAGTTGCGGCATGCCTGGGGTCGCCACCCACAATGCCCATAGCGTTGGCCAGAGCAGCAGTAAGGCGCCGATCGGCTTATCCGTACGCATCAAGCGGTGAAACGCCAGCAGCTTATTCTGCGTCAGACTCCACTCCATCTTTATCTTCCTCTTAGTACAACGGCGATGCAGGCAGAAAAAGCTCGGTAAGCATCAGCGGCTTACCGCTCAGCCGTAGGCGGGAACGACGCCCCCATAGCGCTGCATCGCGGCCAATCTCAATAAAATCTCGGGTCAATGTCGATGACGTAAACAGGTAGCGTCCGAGCGGGGTTTTCCCCAGGTTCTGTAAGGCCAGTTCAGGGCCGCACAAGGTTGATTCAGGCACCACGGTCCGTCCGGCAAGCCAGGGTTCACCATCCGCACATAACAGGATTTCACGTAACCAATAGCGAGACTCTTTAGGCAGCAGCGTCAGTTCTTCAGCCACCTCATTTTGCCCAACGAATTCTTCGCGAATCAACGTTACGGTGACCTTTTTCCCCTGCTGCTCAAAACGTTTGGTCATGGAATCTTCCAGTAACAACCAGTCGAGCAGTTGGGGGTCCAGCGCCGGGATCGCATCAAAATAACGCAGCGCACGCAGTTGCGTTAACGCAGGGTGTGGCATGCCTTACTCTCCGATTTATAACCTGAAGGCATTGTATCGCAGAAAATGCATTACGGGGTGAGCAAACACAATTAAGTGATCGTCAGAGCAACATAAGTGTAACAATTAGCACCGAAGGATAAAAAAAGGTGCGCCAGGAGACGCACCAGTTGTTGCAAAATCAGCACTGCGGGGAGACGTTTACCCCTTGCCTTTTACACTGCTGATAAAGGTGGATCGGGCAGATTTGGATCCCAGACGTTCAGCTTCATCAAGCAGCTTCAGCGCTTTATCGACATCGCCTTTCGCCACGGCATCCTTAATGCCCTGGTTAAAATAACTTTCCGTGTCATTTAACATCGGCTCACTTTTCTTCACCGGTTGTGGCGCTGGAGCGGCAACGGCTGCCGCCGGAGCCGCATAAGTAACTGCAGGCGCTGCGGTATTACCCACCGTGACAGGGCCAGGGCCGGATGAGCCAAACAGCGGCCCTACCAGCACGCTGGAGGAGGAACTGGTTTTGACTTTCAGCTTCAGCAGACCGTCGGTGGTATGACGGGCGATCGGGTCAGGGATATCCGGAACAGCGTTACCTACACCCTTGGCATAGGCTTTTGCCGGGTCAAGCAGGGTCGTGGTCTGCTGGAGATCTTTATCTGTGGTAAAGACCAGAACATAGAGCTTTTGCTGGCCCAGCGCTGGCGTCAGACGCATTACGCCTTCCAGACGATCGGCACTCATCACGCCGGGTTCCTGGTAGGTGAAATAGCTGCTGGGGAAGAACGCAGATGGCGTCATGTTCTGATCAAGAATTAAAACGTTTGGTGCAAATACACTGGTTTGTTTGTTGACTTCACTGGTCAGCGTCAGGGTTAACTCACCAATATTCGCGGGGACGCTGTACGCGGCGACTGGGCCAGTAATACCAGCAACATCCAGACGCTGACCCGCTGCCGCGAGTTGTGTTGACTGGGTTTTAGATTGATCAACCGGCGTCCAGGTTAACTGTTGTAGCGCAGCAGTGGGAATAGTTGGAGCCGCGGTGGTGTTCTGCGGAACAATATTTACATCGGCCAGGCTGATGCCAGGCGCGCTGGCAAATAACCCTGCAGATAAACAAAGGGCAACGAGACTTTTCTTCATTTTCATTGTTATCACCTCAGATAGCATGGGTTCAGCGGTGGCCAGGCAATAGCGCGCTAAACCGTAATCAAGAGGGGCTGGCGCCCCTCTTTCGGTCTTTACGTCAGGTTAGTGCTGAATTACCACCAGATTTCCATCTGGGCACCGAAGGACCACTCATCGCTGTCGCCACGGCTGGTTGTGCTGATACCAGAGTTGGTTGCAGCGGCGTATTTGGTTACGTCGTTACCATTTTTAACGTAGCCCCACTCTTCATCCCATTTGGCATAGGTTGCAAAGACACGAATTGCCGGGCGGGACCAGATGCTGTCGCCAGCCTGCCACTGTTGCGCCAGGGTGATTTTGTACTGGCTGTTGCGATCGCCAGTCTGCTGAGATTTGACGTTGTCGTAACCGACTTCCAGCAGGGTGCTCATGATCGGTGTCCATTTGTACATCGGACGGATACCGACGGTGTACCATTCGGTCCCCAGGTCGTTATCCATATCGAGGTTCTGGTACATACCGACGTACATCAGATCCCATTTGTCGCCCAGGGAGATTGCACCGTGGTCAAGTACGCGGAACAGGCTACCGTTGTTATTAATAACGTTATTGGCGTAATTCGTTTTACTACCGTCTGGGTTAGTAACAGTGAAGGAGGATGAACCGTAAGACCCTTGGTTCAGACCTTTACCCTGAGTGGTCATAGAATCTGTCGCGTACTGAACAACAAACTTGTTGTAGCCCTTCAGCATGCTCTGGGTATGTTCAGCGGTGAACATCCAACCGTCTTTAGATGCGCCGTCTGCCAGGTGGTAATCATCGGTGGTATTCGCGCGACCATAGTCAACGCCCAGTTCCAACATCCCATCCGGGTTAGTTGCCAACTGCGCTAAACGAACGTCAAATACGTCGTTGGCGGTGTCTTTGGTACGATCATAGATATTCTGGCTGCTGAAAGCATATGAGCCACCCGCTTCCTGTGAACGGCTCGCGGCCAGAGACAGTTTACCGAAGCCCAGATCGATGTTTTCAATACCAGCACCAGGACCTGAAATATCCCAGTAGTAGAAGTCGATCATGTGAACATCATGACGCTGATAGAAGCGCTTACCTGCCCAGATAGTGGAGCCTGGCAGCCATTCAATCAGGTTTTTACCCTGCACGTTGGCTTCACGGAAGGCCGGGTCAGTCCCTTCCCAGTCATTCTGCTGTGCGACGGAATAGGCAACGTTAGTGTCGAAGTAGAAGCTCTTATCGCCCTCTTTCCACACTTCCTGACCTAATTTAATTTCCGCATAGGTTTCACATTCGTTACCAAGACGGTATTTACTTTGGGCGCCGGTTGCCTGGAAACACTGTTGTTCACCGCCGCTACCCGTCCAGCCAATACCGGAACGTGCATAGCCATGGAAATCCACAGCCATTGCCTGAACAGACATAATGCCTGCCGCCACAGCAACCGCCAGAGGGAGTTTGCGCAGAGTAATCATCGTTCTATCTCCTGAGATCATTGCTTTTCTTTAAACGCTTCACCTTGACGGTTTTGCGCTTTTTTTTAATGGGATACCTTAAACACCCGGCTCTTGATGCAACCGACGACATGCACTGCCATCCTCACGGAACAGATGGCAACGCTCTGGCGGCAGGCCGATAGCGAATGTGGCACCCTCTTCTACCAACACCACGTCGTTCTGGCGGTAAACCAGGTTTTGACGGATGGCGGGGATCTGGATATGAATTTGTGTTTCGTGACCAAGCTGCTCGACCACCTGCACTTCACCTTCGAGGGTGACATCGGCGATATCGCTGGGCAGCAGATGTTCCGGGCGGATACCTAAAGACATGTTGGCGCCAACCTGCACCGCATGGCTGTCTACCGGGAGCCATATTTGCTGGCGGTTAGGCAGTTCAACCTGCACCTGATCGATGGCCGTCCCGGTGACTTTCACCGGCAGGAAGTTCATCTTCGGCGAGCCAATAAACCCGGCAACAAAGCGGTCAGCCGGGTAGTGGTATAGCTCCAGCGGTTTACCGACCTGCGCTACGCGACCGGCATCCAGCACCACAATTTTGTCAGCCAGGGTCATCGCTTCGACCTGATCGTGGGTGACGTAAATCATCGTGCGACCAAGACGTTTATGCAGGCGGGAGATTTCAATACGCATCTGCACGCGCAGCGCGGCGTCGAGGTTTGACAGCGGTTCGTCCAGCAGGAATACACGCGGTTCGGCGACCAGCGTACGGCCAATCGCCACACGCTGACGTTGTCCGCCGGAAAGCGCTTTTGGTTTACGCTCCAGCAGGTGCGCCAGTTGCAGAACTTCCGCAACCTGGTTCACACGCTGGTTCATCACCTCTTTTTTCGCCCCAGCCAGTTTGAGGCCGAATGACATGTTTTCCGCGACAGATAAATGGGGGTATAACGCATAGGACTGAAAGACCATGCCCACACCGCGTTCGGCGGGCGGAATGTCGTTCATCCGGGTCTCCCCGATAAACAAGTCACCACTGGTGATGGTTTCAAGCCCGGCGATCATACGCAGCAAGGTCGACTTACCGCAGCCTGACGGTCCGACAAACACCACGAATTCCCCTTCGTGAATGTCGAGATTGATATCTTTCGATACCACCACGTCACCCCAGGCTTTTGTTACATTTCGCAGCTGTACGCTCGCCATGCCCTTCTCCCTTCGTTACAACCTGTCATCGACAGCAACATTCATGATGGGCTGACTATGCGCGATCACTTGACTGCGTGAATCCTCCACCCCCCGGCTTTTTTATGGGGGAGGAGGCGGGAGGATGAGAGAGCAGCGTCTGAGACCCGGGCTACCCGCCTCAGAGGAATTTCGTGATGCAGCCTGCAAAAATCGGTGGGTTTTTATGTGCGCCAGTACGCAATACTCACATTTATGTAACACAGATCACATAAAGAGCGGGTGGGGCGTAGGGGTAAGGAGGATGGAAAGAGGTTGTCGTATAAAGAAACTAGTAACCGTTAAGCCACCTCTGCAAAATCACCAAACAGGATGGGAACTATGAAAATCAAAACTGGCGCACGCATCCTCGCATTGTCTGCATTAACGACGATGATGTTTTCCGCCTCGGCTCTCGCCAAGATTGAAGAAGGTAAGCTGGTTATCTGGATTAACGGCGACAAAGGCTATAACGGCCTCGCTGAAGTGGGCAAAAAATTCGAGAAAGACACCGGGATCAAAGTCACTATTGAGCACCCGGACAAACTGGAAGAGAAATTCCCGCAGGTTGCCGCGACCGGCGACGGCCCGGACATCATCTTCTGGGCTCATGACCGTTTTGGCGGTTACGCTCAGTCTGGCCTGCTGGCTGAAATCACGCCTGACAAAGCGTTCCAGGACAAACTCTATCCGTTCACCTGGGATGCCGTACGCTATAACGGCAAACTGATTGCCTACCCGATCGCGGTTGAAGCGCTGTCGCTGATTTACAACAAAGACCTCGTGCCAAACCCACCGAAAACCTGGGAAGAAATTCCTGCGCTGGATAAAGAGCTGAAGGCGAAAGGTAAATCCGCGCTGATGTTCAACCTGCAAGAGCCGTACTTCACCTGGCCGCTGATTGCCGCCGACGGCGGTTACGCATTCAAGTTTGAAAACGGCAAGTACGATGTGAAAGACGTGGGCGTGGATAACGCCGGCGCGAAAGCGGGCCTGACTTTCCTGGTTGACCTGATCAAGAACAAACATATGAACGCGGATACGGATTACTCCATCGCCGAAGCGGCCTTTAACAAGGGCGATACCGCGATGACCATCAACGGTCCGTGGGCGTGGTCCAACATCGACAAGAGCAAAATCAACTACGGCGTCACGCTGCTGCCAACCTTCAAAGGCAAAGCGTCTAAACCGTTTGTTGGCGTTCTGAGCGCTGGTATCAACGCCGCCAGCCCGAACAAAGAACTGGCGAAAGAGTTCCTCGAAAACTACCTGCTGACCGATCAGGGTCTGGATGAAGTGAACAAGGACAAGCCGCTGGGCGCCGTTGCGCTGAAATCCTTCCAGGATCAGTTAGCGAAAGACCCACGCATCGCCGCCACCATGGATAACGCCCAGAAAGGCGAAATCATGCCGAACATCCCACAGATGTCCGCATTCTGGTATGCCGTTCGTACCGCAGTGATCAACGCAGCCAGCGGCCGTCAGACCGTCGATGCCGCGCTGAAAGATGCACAAGGTCGTATCACCAAGTAATGCTGTAGCACACGTGCCGGATGGCGGCATAAATGCCTTATCCGGCCTACAACACACCGTAGGCCTGATAAGCGCAGCGCCATCAGGCACGCTGACCAACAGGTTTTCATTGTTGTTGAGGATTGAACCCCATGGATGTCATTAAAAAGAAACACTGGTGGCAAAGCGACACGCTGAAATGGTCAGTGATGGGTCTGCTTGGGCTGCTGGTCGGTTACCTTGTTGTTTTGATGTACGCTCAGGGGGAGTACCTGTTTGCCATCATGACGCTGATTTTAAGCTCTGCTGGCCTGTATATTTTCGCTAACCGTAAAGCCTATGCCTGGCGCTATGTTTACCCGGGCGTTGCCGGTATGGGGCTGTTTGTCCTGTTTCCGCTGATTTGTACGATCGCCATTGCCTTTACCAACTACAGCAGTACCAACCAACTGACCTTTGAACGCGCTCAGGAAGTCCTGATGGATCGTTCGTATCAGGCTGGGAAAACCTACAACTTTGGCCTGTATCCGGCGGGTGATGAGTGGCAACTGGCTCTCACCGACGGTGAAACCGGCAAGAATTATCTCTCCGACGCCTTTAAATTTGGCGGCGAACAGAAACTGCAGTTGAAAGAAGCCGAAGCGCTGCCAGCGGGCGAGCGTGCAACGCTGCGCATCATCACGCAAAATCGCCAGGCATTAACCCAATTGACCGCCATCCTGCCGGATGAAAGCAAAGTGATTATGAGTTCACTGCGCCAGTTTTCCGGCACGCAGCCACTTTATACGCTCGCTGATGACGGTACGCTCACCAACAGCCAGAGCGGCGTAAAATACCGCGCCAATAACGATATTGGTTATTATCAGGCGATTAACGCTGACGGTAACTGGGGTAGCGAAAAACTCAGTCCAGGCTATACCGTTGCCATCGGCTGGGATAACTTCACTCGCGTGTTTACCGACGAAGGCATCCAGAAACCGTTCTTCGCCATCTTTGTCTGGACGGTGGTCTTCTCCGTTCTGACGGTGATCCTCACCGTTGCTGTGGGGATGGTGCTGGCCTGTCTCGTACAGTGGGAATCTCTCAAAGGCAAAGCGATTTACCGTGTCCTGTTGATTCTTCCGTATGCCGTACCGTCGTTTATCTCGATTCTGATTTTCAAGGGCTTATTCAACCAGAGCTTTGGTGAAATCAACATGATGCTGAGCGCACTGTTTGGTATCAAACCGGCCTGGTTCAGCGACCCAACCACCGCACGCTCGATGATTATTATCGTCAACACCTGGCTCGGTTATCCATACATGATGATCCTGTGCATGGGTCTGCTGAAAGCGATTCCTGACGATCTGTATGAAGCCTCGGCGATGGATGGTGCAGGTCCGTTCCAGAACTTCTTTAAGATAACGCTACCGCTGCTGATTAAGCCGTTGACACCGCTGATGATCGCCAGCTTCGCCTTTAACTTTAACAACTTCGTGCTGATTCAGCTGTTGACCAACGGTGGCCCGGACCGACTCGGCACCACCACGCCAGCCGGTTATACCGACCTGCTCGTGAGCTACACCTACCGTATTGCCTTTGAAGGCGGCGGTGGTCAGGACTTCGGTCTGGCGGCGGCGATTGCCACGCTGATCTTCCTGCTGGTCGGCGCGCTGGCGATTGTGAACCTGAAAGCCACACGTATGAAGTTTGATTAAGGGAGACAACGAACATGGCTATGGTACAACCCAAATCTCAGAAACTGCGTCTCTTAACAACGCACCTGCTGCTGCTGATTTTCATCGCGGCGATCATGTTCCCGTTGCTGATGGTTATCGCTATCTCGCTGCGCGAAGGTAACTTTGCCACCGGCAGTTTGATCCCGGAAAACATCTCCTGGGAACACTGGAAACTGGCGCTGGGCTTTAGCGTTGAACACGCGGATGGCCGCGTGACGCCACCGCCATTCCCGGTATTGTTATGGCTGTGGAACTCGGTGAAAGTGGCCAGCATTACCGCGATCGGTATCGTGACGCTTTCCACCACCTGTGCTTACGCCTTTGCGCGTATGCGTTTCCCGGGCAAAGCAACCCTGCTGAAAGGGATGCTGATTTTCCAGATGTTCCCGGCGGTGCTGTCTCTGGTCGCGTTATATGCTTTGTTTGACCGCCTGGGTCAGTACATTCCGTTTATCGGCCTGAACACGCACGGCGGCGTGATCTTCGCCTATCTTGGCGGTATTGCGCTGCATGTATGGACGATTAAGGGTTATTTCGAAACCATCGACGGTTCGCTGGAAGAAGCGGCCGCGCTGGATGGCGCAACGCCGTGGCAGGCATTCCGCCTGGTGCTGCTACCACTTTCCGTTCCGATTCTGGCGGTCGTGTTTATTCTGTCTTTCATTGCCGCTATTACCGAAGTACCGGTCGCGTCACTGCTGCTGCGTGATGTGAACAGCTATACCCTCGCGGTAGGTATGCAGCAGTACCTCAATCCACAGAACTATTTGTGGGGCGACTTTGCCGCCGCAGCTGTACTTTCAGCCATTCCGATCACTCTGGTGTTCTTGCTGGCGCAGCGCTGGCTGGTCAACGGACTGACGGCAGGTGGTGTGAAAGGTTAAGTTTTACCGAAGTAACTGCCCGGCAACGGGCAATGCCACTGCAACCCTCAACTTATGTTATCCCAACCTGTGACTGTTATTCGGCGCTCTACGGAGCGCCCTTTTTTTATGTAAATTCCAGGCGGTTAAGCGATGTAAAACGTTTACACTCGCCGGATTATTTTTATTGACAGATAGTTAACATCTTTGTGATAAGCATCACATATGCAAATTTTCATAATGACGAAAACAAAATACAGAATAACACTTCCACCCTCGAAATATTACATTACTCTAAAGATGAAATCGGGCGAGTAACAAATATGAAAGTTTATAATTTTGATAAAGTTATTTCACGCGACGGAACCTATAGCGCTAAATATAATAACAAGGGGCGTGAAATCATCCCTCTATCTGTAGCTGATATGGATATCCCGGTAGCTGATTTTATGGTTTCTGAATTATCAGTCGCAAATCAGAAAGGTATCTACGGTTATACATTATTAAGTGATGACTGGCAGCAAGTGACAGCACAGTGGTATCAACGCCATTACTCGTGGAAGGTCAACCCTGAACACATTGTTTTTTGCCCACGAGTGGTACAAGCCGTTTCATTATATATCCAGAATTTTACCCAACCGGGAGATGCTATTGTCAGCCTGGCACCAGCCTATCATCCTATTAGCCATGCAGTTGAAGTCAACCATAGAGTATTGCTGGAAAGTGCGTTGCTTTATCGTGACCGCTCCTATGAAATAGACTTTGCGGATCTCGAAGATAAGTTTAAAACGGCTTGTTGTTTCATTCTAATATCGCCGCATAATCCAACAGGAACAATCTGGTCAGAAGATAATCTAAGAAAAATAGCTTCATTAGCAGAGAAATACAACGTTTTTATTATTTCTGATGATGTTCATGCAGACTTCAATTTCATCAAAAAACAACATCAAACAATTTCTTCGATAAGTTCATACGTTGCACAAAACTCATTTATTTGTACATCTCCGGCAAAAACATTCAATATGGCCGGACTTGAAATCGCCAATATTGTTATTGCTAATGATAAGTGTCGAGAAAAGTTTAAATCAGCTCTTATTGCAGCAGGTATCCATAATCCTGGTTATTTCTCTGTTCCTGCATTTCTCTGTGCTTACCGCCATGGTGATTCTTGGTTAGCAGCATTAAAAGATTATTTAGCCGAAAACAGGAGCTGGGTTCAATCCTTTTGCCAGACTCATTTTCCAGACTGGGTTTTAGCCTCTGGTGGCGGAACTTACATGTTGTGGATTGACTACCGAGCGATGAACATCAGCGAAGAACAGCTACGCCATTGGTTTGTTTCGCTCGCAGGTGTTGAGATGAGTTGGGGATCAGATTTTGGCGATGAAGGACTTGGTTTTTTCCGTGTGAACATTGCCACGCCGAGAACCATTCTTAAAGAAGCATTTGAACGGATTTATCAGAGCATACCCTACACTAAAGGAGTTTCCCTCCATGAATAATAACAATACTCCAAGAACACCAACTCTGGTGGAATCAATGTTACCGATACTGGCGATGGTCTTATTGCTGGGGGTCGGTTATGCGGCTTTCGATCTACCACCTGAGCCATTAATGGTCCTTTCGACCGTCATTGCGGCACTATTGGTTAAGCGTTTGGGGTACGGCTACAACGCAATCCTTGAATCAATTTCGCAGAAAATCGCCAAAACGATGCCCGCTCTCTTAATTTTGATCAGCGTGGGCCTACTGATTGGGACATGGATGATAGGCGGCACTATTCCGCTGATGATTTATTACGGCCTTAATCTGATAAACCCTTCAATGATCTATGTGACAGCCCTGCTTGTCACTGCAGTCGTCTCTGTGTGCACAGGAACATCCTGGGGCTCAGCGGGCACAGTCGGTGTAGCGTTTATGGGCGTGGCCATCGGAATGGAGGCTAATCTGGCAGCAACTGCTGGCGCTATTGTGGCGGGAGCTTACTTCGGGGACAAACTGTCTCCCCTTTCTGGTGACACAAACCTGGCAGCGATGGCCGCCCAGATAGATCTCTATGAACATATCGCTCATTTACTTTACACAACCCTTCCTTCCTTGATCCTTTCTGCTGTTGTCATGACCCTCTATGGTATGAATGGCGATCTCGGCGGCTCAACCGTTCCCGATAAAGTTCAGTTAATTACAGAGGGATTAAAGGGAATTTACCATTTTAATTTGTTGTTACTGTTACCCATTGCTATTGTCTTGTACGGCTCGATTACCAAGAAACCAACCATTCCAATTATGTTAGTTTCGGCACTGGTTGCCATGATCAACGCCAGCGTCATTCAGGGTTTCACTCTGCACGATATTGTAAAAAGCGCCGTAGACGGATTTAACGTTTCAATGCTTGCCGATAAAGATGTTAATCCCCTATTGGGTAATTTGCTTAACCGTGGTGGCATGAACTCGATGATGAGTACGCTGCTGATTTGTTTCTGCGCCCTTTCATTTGCGGGAACATTGGCTCTGAGCGGTGCTTTAGAAGTCATTGTCCACAACCTACTTAAATTAGTTCATTCCACAGGTACCATGATTCTTGCGACTATTGCCTGTGGTTTAACAATGATTAGCGTGACCTGTAATGGTCAGATCTCAATCCTGATTCCGATTGAAATGCTACGAAGCGCTTATATTGAGCGCGGGCTACACCCAAAAAATCTGGCAAGGACAGTAGAAGACTCTGCCACCATATTCGAGCCGATTCTGCCCTGGACTGCGGCGGGAGCCTACATGGCAGGTACGCTTGGTGTTGCAACATTAAGCTATCTTCCGTGGGCGATTCTCTGCTGGAGTGGCATTTTCTTTGCGACGTTATGGGGGTTCACTGGTTTTGGCATTGCTCGCTTATCCAAAGAAAAGCAGCAACAGCTCATGATGAAAGCAGCAAATGAAAGCAAGTAGTACCAGCCTGATTAAGATATTTGCCAATTATTAACTACGTCTACACGCCGCAGCCCGATTGCGGCGTGTTGTCTTTTACTCTCGCTTCAGCCGTTTGGAATTACACAGCCACAGGGTGATCACCAGCAGCAGGATCGCTGCAGAATAGATCAGCACATCCATCGGCGCTTTATGATCGACAATGATCAACCGCACAATCGCGGTGATCCCGATATAGACAAAGTAGCGCAACGGAAAGTGAAACCCTGACTGAAAGTACTTCACAATCAACGCGATAAATTCAAAGTAGAGGAAGTAAACCACCAGCCCTTCCACCAGCTCATACTTGCTGGTTTGTTCCGGGGCGAACAGCACGTCCGCCAGATGCAGCGTTTCTTTCCCGAGGAATACAACCAGGATCAGGCCCAGACTCAGCAGTCCCAGATTCAACACGGTCTGTAAAATAGTGGAGATAAACTCCACGCGCGGACGAGATAGCGACGTCATAACAGCACCTCTTACTCAGTGGCGAGGTTCCTGTATAACGCAAAAATGTGACAGAGATCTACATTTTTTGTTTATATTTTGTGCAAGAAAGGTCAACGGAGAATGATGAATGCCACGATACATTTCACAGGATGAATTATGCAGCTAAGACAATCCGCTGTCCGCAACGTTACCTGCGGTGAGAACGTGGTGATTTATGAACCCGCCAATCTCTACGATTGCACATTGGGAGACAACGTTTTTGTCGGACCATTTGTTGAAATCCAGGGCAACACACAGATTGGCGCAGACAGCAAAATTCAGTCGCACACCTTCATCTGCGAATATGTCACCCTCGGCGCCCGCTGTTTTATCGGGCATGGCGTGATGTTCGCCAACGATATGTTCCGCGAAGGAAAACCCAACGCCGACCGCAACAGCTGGGGACGCATTACGATTGGCGACGATGTTTCGATCGGCAGTGGAGCGACCATTCTGGCGGTCACTGTCTGCGATGGCGCGGTCATCGGCGCAGGAAGCGTAGTGACCAAATCAATCACCGAGAAAGGCGTGTACGCGGGAAACCCGGCAAAATTATTGCGTCGCCTGTAACTTCCCTGATGACGGCGTAAATACCTTATCCGGCCTGCAATACAGGCTCTTTGTAGGCCGGATAAGCGTAGCGCCATCCGGCTGGCAAACGGCTCGATTACCGAAAATTCACGCTGCGATCGCTGGTCATATCGTACAGACCAAACTTACGCCCAAGCTGCTGACCGCCATCACGTGTTAACGGCGTCCAGCCAATCGCCGCACGGCTGCGGGTCGGACCAGACGAGAACAGATCCAGCGGCACGGAAACGTACACCCCTTTTGTAAAATCACCCTCGCCATACTCATCCGGCGAGGCGTTAGTGATAGTCGCATAACCACCCACCACGACACCGCTGTCGAAGCGTTTGGCGATCTCCAACGTTCCGCCCTTATCCCCGGCCAGATACTGACCCACGCTGGCTTTCACCAGCACATCCTGGGCGAAAGAAGGATTCCAGTACGCGGTCAAATGCCCGGTCTTCACGCTGTAGTCGGTGAATTTCATCATATCCTGCGCGCTACGCCAGTCACGCTGTTTCACGTAGTTGGCATCAACACCAAACGCCCAGTTGCTGTCCAGCGGACGATAGAGCACTTCTGCCCCCGCGCCGCCGTACATGGTCTCCAGATAGCCGCCGTACACCTGTCCGTAAAAGCCGTTGCCGAGTGACTGGAAGTAGTTGGCCTGCAGGTTATTCACGTAAACATCGTTTTGCACGTAGTCACGTACATGGGTACGCACACGCGGCAAATGCGAATCCTGCGGCGGGTTGGTGTAGTTAAACTTGTCATAGTTATTGGCGAGGTTGGCGAACAAACTCCCGGTGGTCAGCAGATGATCGGTCACCCACCAATCCGCCGTACCCATCACGCCCAACTGATACATATAGAAATTTTCCGGGCCGCCCACCGACTGGTTTAACACCGGATCGATATGGAAATCGAAGCGCGACTTATCGATATACCAGCCCTGCTCGGTCGTTTTCGGCACCACGGGCTCCACGCGTTTTTGCGCCAGTTGAGTCTCATGGCCCAACGGCTCGCCTTCCAGATGGCGCTTGAGGCTGGAAACCTCTGTTTCGGTCGTCACCTGCGGCAAGTTAAGGCGATTTTCCGTAATACGGATCGTGCGGATCCCGTCAGGAAGATCGTTCATCACGATCCGGTTGGCACGCTCGATCCCCTCGCGCGAATCACGGTATTTCACCTGTTCGCCTGTTACATACAGCGTATCGCCCTGCACCTGGATTTTAGGATCCGCCAGCCCGGCATTGTATTTCAGCAGCGTTAGCTGATTCGCCACCACCGAATGTTGCAGGATAGCATCCTGCGGCTGCGGCTGATATTCCGGGCGGGCGTTGTCGTTATAGTGTGGTCGCAGATCGTTAAAGTTAGTCCGCAGCGTGACCCCAAACATAAAGGTGTTGCCGCGCTCATAGCTGAGGTTAACGTCGGCCCAATCGGTGACGCGATAAATAGCGCCGACGTTAAACTTGCTCTTCTGATCCAGCTTGCCCGCAAAATCCTGCTGGTAATTATTACCCTCATACTCCAGTTTCAGACGCAGCGGCTGCCAGGGTGTCTGATATTCCACGCCACCAAACAGCGACGCCGGGCCGTGGAACATCTGGCTGCCGTCAATGGAACCCGCCTGCTTGTAACTGTTATCGCGATGACAGAATTTATCGCTGTATGAGCAAAACGGATTGCTGACGTTGCCGCTGGTCCCGAGGTATCCCCAGCCAAGACCGAGTGAGAAATCAAACGGTCCCCAGGCTTTGTTCGCCACAATATACTCCGCATCGAACAGGCCCGTTCCGCCAATATCTCGCGCGCCAACTGCCACCTGCGGCATCCAGTAGCTCTCTTCCCACAGACGTAGTTTGAGATCAAAAGCTTTATCCTTGTAAGTCTGATCGCCAGAAAACGACTCCACGCTACTGTATTGTTTGGTACGCACATCGGTATAGCGCAGCGTGGTTTCCAACCACGGGAAGAGCTGCACCGACGCAGAGTAATAGCGGTACTGATCGTTATCGCGGTAGTTAAGGCTCATTTCGCCCTCACGCGCCATGCGTGCGGTTGGGGTTTGCAGCAGCCCCACGCCGCCAAAATCGGACTGGGAAGGACCAATCGGTGCAGGATACGTTTCACCGTGACAGGCCGCACTAATACCCAGCGCCAACAGGCTGAGCAGATAAGTTTTTCTCATTATTCGGGTATCCGCTGGGTCAGGGTGCGAAGAATGTCGGCATTGATTTCATCCGGGGTGCTGCTCCAGACAGAGTCCGACAGCCCGACAAAAATGATGCTGCCGGGCATCGGCTCAATGTGACGTTTGTTCCAGTAGGCGACCGGTACTTTTTGTGTGCGTCCGTCGGGATAGACAACCCAGGCGTAGCTACGATCCGCGCCGCTGAGCCGATGCTGCCCATCGAGATAGCTGGCAACATCACGTCCGGGTATAAACAGCTGTTTACCCGTGTGGCTTAGCAAACCCAACAGCGTGATATCCGTGGGCTGCGGTCCGACCCACAGTGTGTAATTACCCTGCAACGGCGGGTTGCCTGGCTCACTGGTACGCACTACATCCGGGTCGAGATTAATCGTCTGTCTACCGGCCACCTTCAGCGCCTGAATTTGCTGGCGTAATGCGTTGATAGCGCTAGCATCCTCACCGCTTGCTTCAGCGCTCAACGTCGCCAGACGAGCCAGTAATGCCTGCTGCTGACGTTGTGCCTCAGTTGTTGCCCGCTCTTCGCTGATAACCGCGCCTGGCCACCAGCTATTGCTCAACCGCGGCTGTCCAACCAGGTCGAGCAGATGTTCAGCCCCGGTCAGCGTTTTTGCTTCTGTGCTACCTGTCGTAATCACTTTTACGCTGCCCGCAGCAAAAACAGATGCCGCGCACAGGCTGAATGTCAGCGCAGTAATCATTTGTTTCATCATGGTTTTGCCGCCTTAATCAGCGTGGTTTTCACCGGGAAGAAACCTGCGCCAAGATACTGTTCCGACTGGCGAATCATGCCGTCACTGTCTACCCAGTAGCGGTTATGCCAGCGCGTTTGATCGGTGGTGACCTCTTCATCAAGGATCCGTACCGGCGTGTTATCGCTGCCGACTTTGATGGTGTCGGCGCCATCCCATGTGAAAACCGAGCGCGCGGTGGCATAGCGTACCTGCTGATGTTCAGTCCAGCCCATCGTGCGGATCCACGTTGCGCCGTCGACTATCTGATTTGGCTTGATGAGCGGGTCTGTCGCCAGATTATTCACCTCGATTAGGTTGTCCCCGCCAAGGTGCGTTTTCACAATGCGCCCATGCTGCGTGACGAGAATAGCCCGATCCTGAGTCACCCATTTCTGCTGTCCGTTTTCTGCAAACGCGAGTACCACAAACAGTTGGGGACCGCCGTTGAGCTGCATGTACTGGCTGGCGTAAGGCATGTTTTGAATTTCATCGTCCGTCATCTGTACGCCGGGAGTACCAAACACGCTATCCCACAGCGAATGACCCAGCCCTTCGGTAGTGGCTGAGCACGCCTGCAGTAGCAGGCAAACCATTATGATCGCTGGTCGCTTCACGACGTTTCTCCGCATTATTGCCGGGTGGCGCGACGCTTACCCGGCCTACAAATCCCACAGACTTTTGGCAATTCCAAAATAACCACACCGAAGTGTGGTTAGAATTAAACGTACCTTTATTACTGGGTACTGGTGGTTGTGGTAGTTGTGGTTCCGGTATTAGAACCATCGCCGCCGCCGGTCGCCGCCAGGGCAACCCCCACCGCAGAACTTACGGTGCTCACGCTGGTTGCGGAGGAACTTCCTGCCGAAACCGACGCAGCAGCCGACCCTGCAGCCTCACCCACCTGAACGGGGGCGGCATAGACAGAGGTCGCCGCAAGCGCAGATATAGCCCAAAGGCCATACAGAACTTTTTTCATCACAAATTCCCTTCATTGTATGAATGGAGATTTACCCAAAAGAATTTCGGGCGAGATCGAGTATACACAAGCGAAGTATGCAAATTAGGTCGAGAGGGAATTTAGGACAATTAGATAACGAGAGAAAATATGATTAACAACAAATAATAAAAACAACTTAATTCAAAGAGTTAAAATATAATAATAAAAACACAATACCCGGTAAATCTGAAAATATCAGAAATAGGATAACGTTGAATAAATTATTTTAGGATTAAGCTCAATTAAAGGGTGAAGTAAAAACGTAGATATCCTGGAGTAATCTTATAAAAAAGCCGATATTAATATCGGCTTTTTTATTTCATTAATGCCGGATGGCGGCGAAACGCCTTATCCGGCCTACAGGATATGTGCCTGTAGGCCGGATAAGCGCAGCGCCATCAGGCGCGCCAGGCTTTGTAACGGTTAATCAACCCATTAGTAGAAACATCATGGGAAGAAACAGTTTTATCATCGTTCAGCTCTGGCAGAATGCGGTTCGCCAGCTGTTTGCCCAGCTCAACGCCCCACTGGTCAAAGGTGAAGATGTTCAGGATCGCGCCCTGAGTGAAGATTTTGTGTTCGTACAGCGCAATCAGCGCACCCAGGCTGAACGGCGTGATTTCGCGCAGCAGAATGGAGTTCGTTGGACGGTTACCTTCGAACACTTTGAACGGCACAACGTGCTCAAGCGTAGCCGGATCTTTACCCTGGTCGCGATATTCCTGCTCAACCACTTCACGAGATTTACCAAAAGCCAGCGCTTCGGTTTGCGCGAAGAAGTTAGACAGCAGTTTCGGATGGTGATCCGACAGCGGATTGTGGGTGATTGCCGGCGCGATGAAATCGCACGGCACCATTTTGGTACCCTGGTGGATCAGCTGGTAGAACGCATGCTGGCCGTTAGTACCCGGCTCACCCCAGATGATTGGGCCAGTCTGGTAATCCACCGCATTGCCGTTACGGTCAACGTATTTACCGTTGGATTCCATGTTGCCCTGCTGGAAGTAGGCCGCGAAACGGTGCATATACTGGTCATACGGCAGAATCGCTTCGGTTTCGGCACCGAAGAAGTTGTTGTACCAGATACCGATCAGCGCCAGCAGCACCGGCAGGTTTTTCTCAGCCGGGGTGGTGGAGAAGTGTTTGTCCATCGCATGTGCGCCGGAGAGCAGCTCAACAAAATTGTCGAAGCCTACGGACAGGATGATGGACAGACCGATTGCAGACCACAGGGAGTAACGACCGCCAACCCAGTCCCAGAACTCGAACATATTGGCAGTATCAATACCAAACTCGCCAACCGCTTTACCGTTAGTGGAAAGCGCTGCGAAGTGTTTGGCTACGTGCTTGTTGTCGCCAGCGGTCGCCAGGAACCAGTCGCGCGCGCTGTGGGCGTTGGTCATGGTTTCCTGGGTGGTGAAGGTTTTGGAAGCGACCAGGAACAGCGTGGTTTCCGGGTTCACTTTTTTCAGCACTTCGGCGATGTGCGTACCATCGACGTTCGACACAAAGTGCATGTTCAGGTGATTTTTATACGGACGCAGCGCTTCGGTCACCATGAACGGGCCAAGGTCAGAACCGCCGATACCGATGTTTACTACATCAGTGATGGCTTTGCCGGTATAGCCTTTCCAGCTTCCGGAGATGATCGCTTCAGAGAAAGATTTCATCTTCTCCAGTACCGCATTCACTTCCGGCATCACATCTTTGCCGTCAACGATGATCGGCGTATTGCTACGGTTACGCAGCGCCACGTGCAGCACGGCACGGTCTTCAGTACGGTTGATTTTCTCACCGGAGAACATGGACTTGATGGCACCCGCCAAATCGGTTTCTTTCGCCAGATCCTGCAGTTTAGCCAGCGTCTCTTCAGTGATGCGGTTTTTGGAAAAATCCACCAGCATCAGATCGTCAAACGTCGCGGAAAATTTAGTGAAACGATCGCTATCTTTCGCGAAAAGATCCGCGATAGTAACGTCTTTCATTTCTTCAAAGTGTTTTTGTAGTGCCTGCCAGGCTGAGGTCTGCGTTGGATTGATGTTTTTCATTAGCAATACTCTTCTGATTTTGAGAATTGTGACTGAGATCGATTGTAACGCCAGTCACAGAAAAGTGTGATTGTTTTAATGCCATTGCCAGGGCATCCGCCAAACGTGGCTAAAAAGTATAGCGGTTATCAGCGTTGTTATTAGTACCGTTACTCAACGCAGTTGCAGCATGAAAAATCCGCATAATCCCAGCGTTGACAGTGCAAGCTACACATTTTATTTATAAATACGGTATTTGCATTTGCGCCTGCACCGGTTTTCGTTCTGCCTTATGTGCCATGGTCGCTCTATTCATTCCCTGACACGAGGTAGTTATGACTGATGTAGTTGTCTCCAAGTTTGGTGGTACCAGCGTGGCGGATTTTGATGCCATGAATCGCAGCGCTGATGTAGTGCTTTCTGATGCTAACGTCCGTGTGGTGGTACTTTCCGCTTCTGCGGGAATCACCAACCTGCTGGTCGCACTGGCTGAAGGGCTGGAGCCAACCGCGCGCTTCGAAAAACTCGATGCCATTCGTCAAATTCAGTTCAATATTCTGGAACGCCTGCGTTATCCAAACGTGATCCGTGAAGAGATCGAACGTCTGCTGGAAAACATCACCACACTGGCAGAAGCGGCGTCACTGGCGACCTCAACCGCGCTGACCGACGAACTGGTCAGCCACGGTGAACTGATGTCTACCCTGCTGTTCGTCGAGATCCTGCGTGAACGCAACGTGCAAGCGCAGTGGTTTGACGTGCGTAAAGTGATGCGCACCAACGATCGTTTTGGTCGTGCAGAACCCGACGTCACGGCGCTGGCTGAACTGGCAACGCTCCAGTTGGCCCCGCGTCTGAGCGAAGGTCTGGTGATTACTCAGGGCTTTATCGGCAGTGAAGGCAAGGGCCGCACCACCACGCTGGGACGCGGCGGCAGCGATTATACCGCCGCCTTACTGGCAGAAGCCCTACACGCAACGCGCGTTGATATCTGGACCGACGTTCCCGGCATTTACACGACCGATCCGCGCGTGGTTCCGGCTGCGCAGCGTATTGATGAAATTGCCTTTGAAGAGGCCGCGGAAATGGCGACCTTTGGCGCGAAAGTGCTGCATCCGGCAACCCTGTTGCCAGCCGTACGTAGCGATATTCCGGTGTTTGTGGGCTCCAGTAAGGATCCAAAAGCAGGCGGTACGCTGGTATGTAATAAAACCGCGAATCCACCGCTGTTCCGGGCGCTGGCATTACGCCGTAAGCAGACGCTGCTGACGCTGCATAGCCTGAATATGCTGCACTCTCGCGGCTTTTTGGCGGAAGTGTTCGGCATCCTGGCACGCCACAATATCTCGGTCGATTTAATTACCACATCCGAAGTCAGCGTCGCGCTGACGCTGGATACCACTGGTTCAACGTCCACCGGCGATACACTGTTAACACAGTCTCTGCTGATGGAACTGTCTGCCCTGTGTCGGGTTGAAGTGGAAGAAGGCCTGGCGCTGGTGGCGTTGATTGGCAATGACCTGTCCAAAGCCTGTGGCGTGGGTAAAGAGGTGTTCGGCGTACTGGAGCCATTCAACATTCGAATGATTTGCTACGGCGCGTCCAGCCATAACCTGTGCTTCCTGGTACCCGGTACTGAAGCCGAGCAGGTTGTACAGAAGCTACACCATAACTTGTTTGAATAAGTAGACGTCAACGCCCGATGGTTCTTAGGCCATCGGGCATTTTCACCGCATCACCGTTTCATATAACAATCTGTCCAGCTCCCTGACATCGCCTTCCCGGCAATCCGGTAACGCCGGTGGAATCTCTCCTCTTTCCAGCTCGGCGCGGATAAACGCATGCAACAGTGGACGACGCGGGCCGTACTCCGCTTCACCCGCACACTGCTTGCGCTCCAACAGCTCATCAATTTCATGACGCAATGGCGCATCCAGTTCACTTCCCGCCAGCAGGTCGGCAAAACGCATCGGCGGTACGCCCTTGCCCGCTTCCACCCAACGCACCGCCAACAGGGGTCGCAGAACGTAGAAGTACTTCTTCAATCGCACGTCGTCACCCTGCAAATAACCACGGAAGTTTTTCCGCGCCATAGAGTAGTAGTGCCAGCGGGCACGTAGCGGAGAAAACCATTTGGGCACCAGCGCTTTCAGCGCCGAAACGGTCACGTCATCCTGCTGATAGACCACCGGCGAATCCAGCCACTCGATAAGCGTCGGGTTTGCGCCTTTGAGTAACCCCAGCGCCTTGCGCCATTCCCAGCCGCACACGTCCAGCTCATCATCTATCGGCAGCTCAATAACATCGCGTGGCGCTTCGATCCGCAGATACCATTCAGGGGGATGAACATAGAGAAATCGCACGTCGTAGTCGCTGTCCGGCGAGGCAAATCCCCAGCCACGGCTGCCGGATTCACAGGCATACAGCACCCTGACGCCATAGCGCTGCTCAACCTCTTTTAGCTGGCGCAATACCCTTTCACGCATTGCGCCGTCCACTGTGTTGTAACTCATTATTCTTATCCTTTTATGTTCACAAGGCCGTGCAGCACCTGATCCAGGCCCCCGAACACCGAGATTTTATCGATACGCTCAGCAACTCTTTCGAGGGTTTCCAGTTCTTTTAAGCGCAGCGCTACCGGGTTGTTTTCCATCACTTTTGCCGTATTTAACAGCGATCGCGTGGCGGCCGTCTCTTCACGACGTCGGATCACGTTGGCCTGGGCGGATTTTTCCGCTTCAACCAGTTGCGATAAAATAGCCTTCATATCGCCGGGCAGGACAATATCCTTCACCCCCAGTGAAGCCACTTCGATACCAAACGGCGTCATGCGGGCTTTCACCTGCGCGCTCACCACTTCATCGATCGCCTGCTTATCTTCCAGCAATTCGTCCAGCGTGCGCGTTCCCACCGCTTCACGCAGCGCAAACTGCAATTCCCGGTACAGGTGATCCAGCGGTTTAGTCAGTTGACCAAATGCCAGCAGCACATCGCGATAACGCCAGTTCGCCGCCAGGTTCAAACGCAGGTTGACCTTATCTTTGGTCAGTATCTCCTGGCCGCCAACCTCCAGCACCTGCAAGCGGGTATCCACTACTTCCGCTTCAATCAGATGGTTTACCTTCCAGTATGCTGTTAACCCCGGCGGCAACAGCGCCTGAGTTTCACCGTCAATTTTCAGCACACCGACGTGCCACGCCGGAACCTGCACCGTTAAGATTGCTTCGCGACCTTTCACCGCACCGCTGCGACGGGGCTGTAATACTGCATTCATGACGTCCGTTGGCACCTGAACCTCGCGCGTATCCATACGTACCAGCGTTAACGCTTCGTCGGCTCTCCAGTACAGACGGCGCGATGCCGGTGGCAGGATCTCCTGCAAAACGCCGTTGATATACAGCGCCGCGGCTTCGGTATCCGTTGTATCCGCGACCAGGCAGAAACGCGCCACCCACTCGGGCTGAAAGCGGCGTAAATACTCCGCTAATGCCTGCGGTACTTCGCCGCCATCCCTGTTGACGATCAGCACTTCCGGGGTGTTAAACCACGGTAAACGATGCTGACCCGCTTCCAACACCTGATAGTAATCACCCTCGCGGGATAAAAGACCTAACTGCGCTTTTTGAATAGTGATTTTCTTAGCCATTGTATATTCCTTAATATCGTTCAGGCGCGGGTGCAGGGGCGAAGCGACAGGGGAATTCCCTTTTGCCTGTCACACGGCATCTTTACCGGCAGCCTGTTCTGGAGCGTGCTAACTGCACATCACTCCGCTTTATTTCTATGATTAACAACCAGTTTTCATTCGGGGATGAAATTGGGAATCGAACCCACTGTGTGTCATCGGCTGACGGAACACTCCCGGAAAACAGCCTGTGCCGTTCCTGACGTGCCGGCGGGGTTTAACCCCCTGCGCTTTCAGCGTGATTGACGCAAGTGTTATTGCCAGAAGCGTGCCAGGAATTAAAAAAGGCATATTTAATTGTTAATTAATTGATTTTTATAATTTTAATTATTGATGCCAATAATGGCGGTTGTCTCGACGGGTTAATTTTTTTATCTTTTCTTCTCTTATTTATCTTTTTGGATAAACCATGAAAAAACGGCGGGTAGTGATTGGCGTACTGGGAACGGTGCTCGATAAGCGCGGCAAGCGGGCCAATCGGTTTAAGAAGTGGCGACCCACGGTTGGGCTATGCCAACAACCCGATTTCCCTGTCGACAGGCTGGAACTCCTCCACCAGCCACGCGATGAGAGCATGGCGCAACGGTTGATTGAAGACGTCGCGCTGCTTTCGCCGCACACCCAGGTTCGCCCGCATGCCGTCACCATTAACGATCCGTGGGACTTTGAAGAGGTCTACGCCGCGTTTCTCGACTTTGCCACGCATTATGAATTTGATACGGAAAACGAAGAGTATCTGGTGCACATCACCACCGGCACTCACGTGGCACAAATCTGCTGGTTTTTGCTGACGGAAGCCCGCTACCTGCCCGCCAGCCTGCTGCAAACCAGCCCGGCGCCACGCGGTTCATCAGATGAGGCCGTCGCCGCTGGCGTCTGCTCGGTTATCGATCTCGATTTAAGCCGCTACGCCACGCTCACCAGCCGTTTTCAGCGCGAACAGCAGCAGTCAGTCTCTTTTCTGAAAGCCGGGATTGATACGCACAACGCCACCTTCAATAAACTGATCGATCGCATTGAGCGGGTCGCTCTGCGTTCGACCGACCCGATCCTGCTCACCGGCCCTACCGGCGCGGGCAAATCCTTCCTCGCGAAACGCATTTTCCAGCTACGCCAGTCGCGGCATCTGGTAGCGGGAAAACTGGTGGCGGTTAACTGCGCGACCCTGCGCGGCGACAATGCGATGTCCACGCTGTTCGGTCACGTGAAGGGAGCCTTTACCGGTGCGCTCACGGCGCGTAGCGGATTACTGCGAGAGGCCGATGGCGGCGTGCTGTTTCTCGATGAAATCGCCGAATTAGGGCTGGATGAGCAGGCCATGCTGCTAAAAGCGATTGAAGAAAAAACCTTTTTCCCGTTTGGATCGGACAAAGAGGTACGCAGCGATTTTCAGCTGATTGCCGGCACCCATCGCGACATGCGGCAATGGGTATCTGAAGGCCGTTTTCGCGAGGATCTCTACGCGCGTATCAATATGTGGAGCTTCGCTCTGCCCGGTCTGGCGCAGCGGCGGGAAGATATCGCGCCGAACGTCGAGTATGAGCTGCAACGTTTCTCCAGCAGCAAACAGACGCAAATCCGTTTCGATAAAGAAGCCCGCGCTTCCTATCTGGCATTTGCCTGCTCCCCACAGGCGCAATGGCGCGGCAACTTTCGCGAGCTAAGTTCATCCATCGCGCGCATGGCGACGCTTGCCGAACAAGGTCGCATCACCTTATCCCTTGTCGAAGAAGAGATTGCGCTGCTAAAGGAGAGTTGGCAGATAGCAACTCCGCAGCCTGAACTGAATATGGACATTGACCTGTTCGATCGCCGCCAGTTAGAAACGGTACTGGAAGTGTGCCGCCGCTGCGCGTCGCTGTCGGAAGCCGGACGCGAGCTTTTTGCCGTCTCGCGGCAGAAAAAAGCCAATCCTAACGATGCAGACCGCCTGCGAAAATATCTCGCCCGCTTCGGGCTGAGCTGGGAAAACATTCACTGCGGAACATAAACATAATTTGTTTGAATAATATTCCATCACGCGATAAACCATAACTATGGTCGGGCTCGATCCCGGCTTTTTTATAACAACACAACACATTTCAATCGCAAGGAATACAACATGCTCGCTACTCTCACGCGGCTGTTCCCGTTATGGGCGCTGCTGCTCTCTGTTATTGCGTATTACACACCCTCCACCTTTACGCCTGTCGGGCCATTCGTGCCGTCGTTACTGATGCTGATTATGTTCGGTATGGGCGTGCACCTGAAGGTGGATGACTTTAAACGCGTACTCTCACGCCCGGCCCCGGTCGCGGCGGGTATTTTCCTGCACTATCTGGTGATGCCGCTCGCCGCATGGATTTTGGCGCTGGCTTTTAATATGCCGCCGGAATTGTCCGCAGGTATGGTGCTGGTCGGTAGCGTGGCCAGCGGAACGGCATCTAACGTAATGATCTACCTGGCGAAAGGCGATGTGGCGCTCTCCGTGACGATTTCATCGGTTTCAACGCTGGTCGGTGTTGTCGCCACGCCGCTGCTCACCCGTCTTTACGTCGACGCGCATATCCAGGTGGATGTGATGGGTATGCTGCTGAGTATTCTGCAGATCGTGGTTATTCCGATTGCTTTGGGTCTGGTCATTCACCATCTGTTCCCACGCGTCGTGAAAGCCGTAGAACCGTATCTGCCCGCGTTTTCTATGGTGTGCATCCTGGCGATTATCAGCGCTGTTGTGGCAGGTTCTGCGTCGCACATAGCGTCAGTCGGCTTTGTGGTAATTATCGCCGTTATTCTGCATAACACCATTGGCCTGCTTGGCGGCTACTGGGGCGGGAAACTGTTCGGCTTTGATGAATCCACCTGCCGCACACTGGCGATTGAAGTCGGCATGCAAAACTCCGGCCTCGCCGCTGCGCTGGGCAAAATCTACTTCGGTCCGCTCGCCGCTTTGCCCGGCGCGCTATTTTCCGTCTGGCACAACCTTTCTGGTTCGCTACTGGCGGGTTACTGGTCCGGGAAGGCGATTGAAGAGAAACCGCACGCAGTAAAACAACACTGATCTCTATAAAATGGAGGAGGCATCCTCCATTTCTCCCTATCTGCATTTGAACCTCATCACAAAACAACAAACATCAACATAAAACAAAATAATTATTTAATTGTTATATTTCAATTGTATATATAAAAAATACAGTTTAAAACTCAAATAAACCCACTTCATAGATGTTGATTTTGTTTGTTTTAATTGGGAATATGCTGTCACTACAACACAGATAAACCCTTACCCTATCTTCGAGGCCGCTATGAAAAAAATTGCGATTATTGGAAGCAGTGGAGGCAACCTCTACAACCTGGGTGGCGCAGAGCCAGAGAAGTTACTCCAGGAAATCTATCAGCAGTGCGAAGCCGCAGGTGTGGAAGTTGCCGCCGTGCAGTTTATCGCGGCGGAAGCTTCGATGGATGTAGCCAAACCCCACACACCGGCATCCGTGTATGCATTAACCACAGAAAACCAACAAAAACCACAAAGGATATTTCAGGGCAAACTTTCAGAGGTGAACGCATCGGTGGTCGAAAGCGATCGCCAGATTGCTGAGATGATCCGTAGCGGCGCGATCGACGGAATCGTTGTGATGAGCGCCGATCCGGGAAAAGCGAACCACGAAGTCTTCACCGCTGCCGTTGAAATGAAAACGCCGATCGTTGGCACCGGCGGAACGTCAATGGCGCTGGTGGCTGCAAAAGGGGCAAATATTGTCGCTACCTCTGGTACGACCGGCACCACCAGCCGAACCCGCGCAGTCTCTTTCGTGGCGTCTCTGTGTAAACACTGGGGCATTAAGTACAAGCCGCAGTTGGGTAACGCTTCACCCTCCCAGGGTGGCTCCGGAAAGAGCCTGCTCAAACGCTTTAACATTCGCAGCATTATGATCCCTGCGCTGCCTGGCTTTATCGCGATGGCGATTGTTCTCGCCCTGAGCCACATCCCGGGTCTGGAAAAACTTAACGATATTTTTGAAATCCTGCTGAAAGGCCTGCCGGTATTGGTTGCCGTGCTGGCGGCAAAACAGATTTCTGAGCTGGATGAAGTCTCAATCGTTGCCGGGGTCGTCGCCGGGGTGCTGTCCGTCGAGGGGGGCCTGATTGGCGGGATCATCGGTGGTTTGATGGCCGGGATTTTCGTTCGTTGGCTGTTTGAATTATGCCTGAACTGGCGCTTTCCGATGACCACCGTCAACATCGTTGCCGGTGGGATTTCAGGTCTTGCCGCCGGGTTGATCATGCACTATCTATTGAGTCCGCTGGCGTTGTCAGCAGGTAATTACATCAAACTGGCTATCGAAAGCACCCTGGCTTTCAGTCCTGTTCTTGCCGGACTGCTGGCAGGGCTGGTTATCTGGCCAGCCATCCTGGGCGGTGTCTATCATGCGGTCATCCTGCCGCTGGTTCTGCTGGAGATGGAAAAATCCGGCGTAAGCTTCCTCGGCGCAGTCGATATGGTGGGTCTGGTGATGGTTGCCGCAGGGATTAACCTTGCCAACGTTATCGCCCCTCGTGAAAAAAGTGAAGCCGCCGTCGCCACACCGGGGCTGCTTATAAACCTGGGTTTCGGAACCTTCGTGGAATCTGCCTACCCCTTCATGTTCGCCAACAAAATTGTCTTTGGCTCCGCCATTTTCTGGGCCGGAATGGGCGGCATGATGCTGGGCTTCTTTAACGTTAAAGGCGTGGCCTATGTTCCCGCTTTTGCCTCGCCGTTCTTGTCCAGCAATGCGCTTCAGATGGCCATCGTGATGATCACAACAATGGCGATGACCTGTATTACCACCATTATTGCTAACCGTTTTAAGGCTGTCGTACAGAGCGAACCTGCAGCGTCAGCCCGTTAATTAATGCACCAACACCAGAGGTACACCATGTTTAAAGGCGATATGAATAAAAAACGCGCCAAAGCGTTACAGAAAGTGAAAGACGCCATTGCGCTCCACGGCGGACAAACCATCCTCAGTACCGGGATCACTGGCGACGATGCGCGTCTGGCGAAAGCGGTGTGTGAGGCAGGCGTTAAGCTGCTGGAACCAAACCACCCAGCACTGGCGCTGGCGCGTGGACACAAAGGCGTGAGCAATATGCATGCAGCGGAGCAGATCCGCCATGAAATCACCAACGGGCAAATGGCTGAAGCGGTACACGGCGTGCGTAACGTGGTTCCTGACGATATTTTCATTACCGTGGGTATTGCGGGAGGTTTTACCGAAACCTTGCCCGTGCCGCTCAGTGACACTGAGATTCTGGAGATTGCCCGTGCCGGAGCCGATGGTTTGCACACGCATAAATCCGACTGGGACGATCTGCAGGATATCGTTAATCTCGCCCATCAATATGGTCTGACCGTTGACGCCTATATTGGTCACCCGGACGATCTGCATACTTTCGGTATTCCTGCGCGCACGCCGGAAGAGGTTTCCAGCGTGGCGAAGCGGATGCAGGAAATTGGCGTCGATATGATCGGCTTGATGACCGGTATGAGCTATGAAGGCGTAGCCGCAGGCGACATTCCACAGGCCATTAAAGAAAGGCTGCGAGCGCTGGTTGGCGCGGTTGATGTACCGACGCTGGCAGAAGGCGGTATTAACCTCGCCAACGCCAAAGCGTTTAAAGATACCGGGGTCAATATTCTGGTCGTCGGTACGGCAATCGACAATATGGTCTGCAACGCCGCCAAAGAGGCCGTCACGCCGTTTATTGCTCAGTAAACGCAGAGGAAAGAGAAATGTTGCTGGTGACCGATCTGGATGGAACGTTACTGACATCACAGAAAACAATCAGCCCGCGCACGCGTCAGGCGCTGGTTGAGTTCCGCCAGCGTGGCGGTCTGCTGGCAGCCTGTTCCGCCAGGCCGGTCTCCTCTATGGTGCGCCTGTTACAACAGCAACAGGTAGATAAATTGTTTGCCTGGTGCGCCGGTTTTAATGGCGGGCAAATTCTGGAGATGACGTCGCAGCATATGATTCATACTGCGACACTCTCTTGCATGGCTCTCCGGGAGATTGACCAATCTCTTTCCTGCTACCCCCATCATTTTTTTAGCGCCGATGCTATTTATCATCGTGATGACCGACTCGTGGCACCATGGACGACTTATGAGGCCAACTTATTTGAGCTACCCTTTATTTCGGCAGCGCCTGAATATATTTTTAATCAGCATGACATTTATAAGATCACATTAGTGGCAGAACAATCAAAAGTAAATGCATTATGTACGGCAATGAATAATGAATTACCCTATGGTTATATGGCGACAATCACCGGAGGGAATTATATTGACATCCAACGTACTGAAATAAACAAAGGCTATGCTATAAACATGTTAAGGCAACAGCTAAATATAGCGACCGAACAGGTTACGGCGATTGGCGATCAGCAGAACGATATCAGTATGTTTACCGCTGCGAACATCGGTATCGCCATGGGCAATGCGCCTGATGCAGTAAAACAACACGCCAGCTATGTAACGGCCTCTAATGATGATGAAGGTATTGTCTGTGCACTGGAGTGGTTGCGTTGCTTTGCGCATCCAGTTACCATGCGCCAAAGCACGACATTGGCGGAAAATAATGAACCCGATTAAAAGAAGAAAACATATTCTTGATGAATTAAATAAGTTCGGTGAAGTCACAGTCATCAAATTATCGGAAACGCTAAAAGTTACATCAGAGACCATTCGCCGTGACCTCTCGATACTGGAGTCCGAAGGACAAATTACCAAAATCCATGGCGGGGCTGTCAAAAAACAGGTCGTTCAGGAAGATGAGTTCGGCGCGCGGATTGATATACACCGTGATGAAAAAATGGCAATTGGTAAAATTGCCGCCACGATGGTTAGCGAACGCGATACGCTGTTTATTGACTCCTGTACGACTAACTTAATTCTTGCTGAACTATTACCCCCACTCGCTTATTCTGTTATTACCAACTCAGCGTTAATTGCGGATAAAATTAAAGAGCATAATCTTCAGGCCCGCGTTTACGTCTTAGGCGGTGAATATGACTACCATTTTCGCGCCAATCTCGGTGTCTCGGTTTGTCAGCAAATTAACGCCATTCACGCCGATATCTGCTTTATTGGCGCAGGTGGAATTTCGCCTCAGCATGGAGTGCTGGTAAAAAGTTTTGATGAGGCGTACGTGGCGAAGTCCATGATTGCCATGAGCAAAAAAGCGGTAATTCTCGCCGACCATACCAAATTTGGTCAGGATGGGGTGATGTGTATCGCCACGTTAAAAGAAATCGATAGCATCATCACGGATAAAGGATTCAAAACAACGGGTTATACCCAGCAGGACTTTGGCGGAAAATTGCGTATTGCCTATTGAGCGCTATCAGCCTGGCCAGGATTACCGTACACTGAGGATATCGGCTAACAGAGGGCACCCGTATGGCACTCCCCCGCATTACCCAAAAAGAGATGACCGAGCGCGAACAGCGTGAACTGAAAACGCTGCTTGACCGCGCGCGCATTGCACATGGTCGCCTGCTGACCAACGCTGAAACAAACAGCATCAAGAAAGAGTACATCGATAAACTGATGGCCTTGCGCGAAGCAGAAGCTAAAAAAGCCCGCCAATTGAAGAAAAAGCAGGCTTATAAACCGGATTCAGACGCGTCATTCTCCTGGTCGGCGAATACGCCAACGCGCGGCAGACGTTAACGTCCTTTCTTCTTACGCCCCGGCGAGGTAAAACGCTTGCCGTTTGCCGCCGGGCGCGATTTCTCTTTCTCCGCCGATTTTTCGATTTTCACTACCGGACGCTTGATGCCTGCTGTGGCGGCTTTTGGCTTCGCTTTCGCCTTCGGTTTAGCTTCTGAGGATGAATTCTCAATCAGCTTGAACAGATCGATCAGTTCGTCATCCGTCAGGTCACGCCATTCACCCAGTGGCAAGCCGGACAAACTCACGTTCATGATGCGTGTGCGCTCAAGCTTGGTAACTTCATAGCCAAAGTGTTCGCACATACGACGGATCTGACGGTTCAGCCCCTGAATCAGCGTGATGCGAAACACAAACGGCGCTTCTTTCTTCACCTTACATTTCTTGGTGACGGTGCCGAGGATTGGCACACCAGCCCCCATCCCACGGATAAAATCATCAGTGACCGGCTTATCTACCGTCACCAGATACTCTTTTTCGTGATCGTTACCGGCACGCAGGATTTTATTCACCAGGTCGCCGTGGTTGGTCAGAAAGATTAGCCCCTGGGAATCTTTATCCAGACGGCCAATAGGGAACACGCGCTTACTGTGATTCACGAAATCAACAATGTTGTCGCGTTCGCTGTCTTCGGTGGTGCTGACAATTCCTACCGGCTTGTTCAGCGCGATAAAAACCAGATCTTCCGCTTCACGCGGCTCAATCAACCGACCATTCACTTTTACGACGTCGCCAGGCATCACCTGATCGCCGATGGTGGCGCGTTTACCATTCAGGAAGACATTCCCTTGTTCGATAAAGCGATCCGCCTCGCGACGCGAGCAGATTCCGCTTTCACTGATGTATTTATTTAATCGGATGGATGAGTCGGGCAGCATAATTTCTCCTTTGACAGCGAAATATACCCTACCTTGCGGACGATAAAAAATAATCGTGCTCGACTGCCCACGCGCTATTTGTGATCCGTCACACCTTTTGACACAAAAGTGTCAGCGATTCATCCCTGCAATTTTGTTGGGTGAAAACAAGCGGAATCAATACATTAGAGAGACAAGCACATCTGTGCCGACAGCACGCCATCACCACATCAAATGTGCAACACAATCGGTCATTACAGGGCACTGAAATAAGTGAAAATAGCTTTGAGATGGAGAACAGTTGGGGTTATATCAGATCAAGAAGACAATTTCGTGATTTGCACAAATGTGCAGGAGTCCAAAAATGGCGATGGAAAACAGCGATGATATCCGCCTAATCGTAAAGATAGCGCAGCTGTATTACGAGCAGGATATGACACAAGCGCAAATCGCCCGCGAGCTGGGTATTTACCGCACGACGATCAGCCGTTTGCTAAAACGTGGACGCGAGCAGGGTATCGTCACCATCGCCATTAATTACGACTACAACGAAAATCTGTGGCTGGAACAGCAGCTAAAACAGAAATTTGGCCTGAAAGAAGCGGTGGTGGTCTCCTGCGACAGCGAACAGGAAGATGAACAGCTCACAATGATGGGTGTGCACGGCGCACAGTTGCTGGAACGCTTGCTGGAACCTGGGGACATTATCGGGTTCTCATGGGGACGCGCGGTGCGGGGACTGGTGGAAGGGTTATCCCCTGCCAGCCAGTCGCGCCAGCTGATCTGTGTGCCGATTATCGGCGGACCGTCCGGCAAGCTTGAAAGCCGCTACCACGTCAATACGTTGACCTACGGCGCTGCGGCAAAGCTCAAAGGGGAATCACACCTGGCAGATTTCCCGGCACTGCTGGAAAACCCGCTGATCCGTAACGGGATCATGCAGTCACGACATTTTAAATCGATTTCCGCTTATTGGGATAATCTGGACATCGCGCTGGTCGGGATTGGATCTCCGGCAATACGTGATGGCGCCAACTGGCACGCTTTTTACGGCAGTGAAGAGAGTGATGACCTGCATGCTCGCCAGGTCGCCGGAGACATTTGCTCGCGCTTTTACGATATCAACGGTGCAACCGTAGAAACCAATATGAGTGAAAAGACGCTCTCCATCGAAACCAATAAATTAAAACAGACGCGTTACTCCATTGGCATTGCAATGGGTGAAGAAAAATACAGTGGGATATTAGGCGCATTACGTGGGAATTATATTAACTGTTTAGTCACCAACAGCCATACCGCTGAATTATTGTTGAAGTAAATAAATTCTAATTGGTCCTGCCATAATTAATTTTATGTGGGATCCCCTTATCTGAAATCGGGAGTTAATTATGCAAACGTGGTTAAACTTGCAGGGCAAAGTCATTATTGTTACCGGTGGTGCATCCGGTATTGGGCTGGCGATTGTTGAAGAGTTATTAGCGCAGGGCGCTAATGTGCAAATGGCGGATATTCACGGTGGTGACGGTAAATATGAAGGCCATAATGGATATCATTTCTGGCCGACAGATATTTCCAGCGCCAAAGAAGTTAATCATACCGTTACCGAAATTATCCACCGCTATGGGCGTATCGATGGTTTGGTGAATAACGCAGGCGTTAATTTTCCGCGGCTGCTGGTCGATGAAAAAGCCCCCGCCGGGCAATATGAACTCAACGAAGCCGCTTTTGAAAAAATGGTGAATATCAACCAGAAAGGTGTGTTCTTAATGTCGCAAGCAGCGGCACGCCAAATGGTAAAACAGCGTAACGGCGTGATTGTGAATGTCTCTTCAGAAAGCGGGCTGGAAGGTTCAGAGGGCCAAAGTTGCTATGCCGCCACCAAAGCCGCATTGAATAGCTTTACCCGTTCCTGGTCGAAAGAGTTGGGCAAACACGGCATTCGTGTGGTGGGCATTGCACCTGGCATTCTGGAAAAAACCGGACTGCGTACCCCCGAATATGAAGAAGCGCTGGCCTGGACTCGCAACATCACCGTCGAACAGCTGCGCGAGGGCTACACCAAGAACGCGATCCCAATTGGTCGCTCAGGGCGCTTAAGCGAAGTCGCTGATTTTGTTTGTTATCTTTTGTCTGAGCGCGCCAGTTACATAACCGGAGTAACCACTAACATTGCTGGCGGAAAAACGCGCGGCTAAGGAGGTTTTATGGTCAATGCAATCTTCTGTGCTCACGGCAAACTGGCCTGCGCCATGCTGGAATCGGTACAGATGGTCTACGGTGATGCCAACGTTGAAGCCGTGGCATTTGTCCCCGGAGAGAACGCCAGCGACATCGTGGAAAAGCTGAAAAAGTTAGTAAGTATTCACACTGGCGATGAATGGCTGATTGCCGTCGATTTGCAGTGTGGCAGTCCCTGGAATGCTGCCGCGACGCTGGCAATGCACAATCCGGCGATACGGGTCATTAGCGGGTTATCACTGCCGTTGGCGCTGGAGCTGGTAGACAACCAAAGCAGCATGAATGTGGATGAACTGTGCGAACACCTGACGACCATTGCTCAACAAACCTGTGTCGTCTGGAAACATCTGGAAACGGCCGAAGAGGATTTCTGATGAACATTACCCTTGCTCGTATTGATGACCGCCTGATCCACGGTCAGGTCACCACCGTCTGGTCGAAGGTGGCAAATGCCCAACGGATTATTATCTGTAATGACGACGTTTATAACGATGAAGTACGTCGTACATTATTACGTCAGGCCGCCCCGCCGGGAATGAAAGTGAACGTTGTTAATATCGAAAAGGCGGTCGCAGTTTACCATAATCCGCAATACCAGAACGAAACCGTTTTTTATCTATTTACCCGCCCACAGGATGCATTAGCAATGGTAAAACAAGGGGTAAAAATCACCACATTAAATATTGGCGGCATGGCCTGGCGACCAGGTAAAAAACAATTAACCAAAGCCGTTTCTTTAGATAACGACGATATTCATGCGTTTCGTGAGTTAGATAAACTGGGTGTCACGCTGGATTTACGCGTCGTCGCATCCGATCCATCTATTAATATTCTCGAAAAAATAGAAGAACAATCGTTCGCTGAATAAATAAAAATGCCTGTGTACTTATGCTTTAACAGGCAGGGATGATCACATTCACAAGGTGACATATTATGGAAATAAGTACCCTACAAATTATCGCCATATTTCTATTTTCCTGTATTGCCGGAATGGGTAGCGTGCTGGATGAGTTCCAGACCCACCGTCCGCTAATTGCTTGTACCGTTATCGGCCTGATCCTCGGTGATTTAAAAACCGGGATTATGCTCGGCGGCACGCTGGAGTTAATCGCTCTGGGTTGGATGAACGTCGGCGCAGCGCAGTCTCCCGATTCGGCGCTCGCCAGTATTATCTCTGCCATTCTGGTTATCGTCGGTCAGCAAAGCATTGCTACCGGTATCGCCATCGCCCTGCCGGTGGCGGCGGCAGGTCAGGTACTGACGGTATTCGCCCGTACCATCACCGTGGTGTTCCAGCACGCGGCGGATAAAGCCGCCGAAGACGCCCGCTTTCGTACCATCGACATGCTGCACGTTTCCGCTCTCGGTGTACAGGCGCTGCGCGTTGCCATTCCTGCATTAATCGTCTCGCTGTTTGTCAGCGCCGATATGGTCAGCAATATGCTCAATGCCATTCCGGAATTCGTCACCCGCGGATTGCAGATTGCCGGTGGCTTTATCGTGGTGGTCGGCTACGCCATGGTGCTGCGCATGATGGGGGTGAAGTACCTGATGCCCTTCTTCTTCCTCGGGTTTATCGCTGGGGGTTATCTCGATTTGAGCCTGCTGGCTTTCGGTGGGGTTGGCGTGATTATCGCGCTGGTCTACATCCAGTTGAACCCACAGTGGCGTAAAGCCGAACCGCAGGCGCAACCCGCCTCTTCTCAAGCTATCGATCAGCTTGATGACTAATGGAGCCAGCCATGGAACAGAAAAAACTGACCAAATCCGACCTGTTTAGCATGTTCGTTCGCTCCAACCTGCAACAGGCGTCATTCAACTTTGAACGCATTCATGGGTTGGGCTTTTGCTACGACATGATCCCTGCCATCAAGCGCCTGTATCCGCTGAAAGAAGACCAGGTTGCAGCACTCAAACGGCACCTGGTGTTCTTCAATACCACACCTGCCGTTTGCGGCCCGGTGATTGGCGTGACCGCCGCGATGGAAGAAGCTCGCGCCAACGGTGCGGAAATTGACGACGGTGCCATCAACGGTATCAAAGTTGGGCTGATGGGTCCGCTGGCCGGCGTCGGCGATCCGCTGGTATGGGGAACGCTGCGCCCGATTACCGCCGCGCTCGGCGCATCGCTGGCGCTGTCCGGCAACATTCTCGGCCCACTATTGTTCTTCTTTATTTTCAATGCAGTACGTCTGGCAATGAAGTGGTACGGCTTACAGCTTGGCTTTCGTAAAGGGGTCAACATCGTCAGCGACATGGGCGGCAACCTGCTACAGAAACTGACCGAAGGCGCATCGATTCTCGGCCTGTTTGTGATGGGAGTATTGGTCACCAAATGGACCAGCATCAACGTGCCGCTGGTGGTATCGCAAACGCCTGGCGCAGACGGCACCACCGTCACCATGACCGTGCAGAACATTCTCGACCAACTCTGCCCCGGCCTGCTGGCGTTGGGTCTGACGCTGCTGATGGTGCGTCTGCTCAACAAGAAAATTAATCCGGTATGGCTAATATTCGCCCTGTTTGCGCTGGGAATTATCGGTAACGCACTGGGCTTCCTGTCCTGATTTTTCGCTCCGGCAATGCCGGGGCAACTTCAACAAATAGTCCTCGAAAGAGGAAGAGGTGGTAACAATGCAAACAACAACAGCTTTACGTCTTTATGGTAAACGCGATCTGCGCCTGGAAACTTTCGACCTTCCTGAAATGCGGGATGACGAAATTCTGGCCTCAGTCGTAACCGACAGCCTGTGCCTTTCTTCCTGGAAAGAGGCTAACCAGGGCGAGAACCACAAAAAGGTGCCGGACGATGTGGCCACCAACCCGATCATCATCGGTCATGAGTTTTGCGGCGACATTATTGCCGTAGGCAAAAAATGGCAGCATAAGTTTCAGCCCGGCCAGCGCTATGTCATTCAGGCTAACCTGCAACTGCCGGATCGCCCGGACTGTCCCGGCTACTCCTTCCCGTGGGTGGGCGGTGAAGCCACGCACGTCATCATTCCTGATGAAGTCATGGAGCAGGACTGCCTGTTGGCCTACGAAGGTGAAACCTATTTTGAAGGTTCGCTGGTTGAGCCGCTATCCTGCGTGATTGGCGCATTCAACGCCAACTATCACCTGCAGGAAGGCTCTTATAACCATAAGATGGGCATTCGTCCGCAGGGACATACACTGATACTCGGCGGCACCGGTCCGATGGGACTACTGGCGATCGACTATGCACTGCATGGCCCGGTTAACCCGGCGCTGCTGGTGGTAACCGACACCAATAACGACAAGTTGAGCTACGCCCGCAAGCACTATCCATCAGAACCACAAACGTTGATCCATTATCTCCACGCCCAGGATGCGAGTTATGACACCTTGATGGCGCTGAGCGGCGGGCACGGGTTTGATGACATCTTTGTGTTTGTGCCCAACGAACAGCTGGTTACGCTGGCCTCTTCCCTGCTGGCTGCCGATGGTTGCATGAACTTCTTTGCTGGTCCGCAGGATAAGCAGTTTAGCGCGCCGATTAACTTCTACGACGTACACTACGCCTTCACCCATTATGTTGGGACGTCTGGCGGCAATACCGACGACATGCGCGCGGCGGTAAAACTGATCGAAGAGAAGAAAGTTCAGGCGGCAAAAGTGGTGACGCACATTCTGGGGTTAAATGCGGCAGGTGAAACAACGCTGGAACTGCCAAAAATCGGCGGCGGGAAAAAACTGGTTTACACCGGCAAAGCCTTACCATTAACCGCGCTCACTCAGATTGATGATCCAGCCTTGCGCGATATCCTGGAGCGTCATCAGGGGGTCTGGTCGCAGGAAGCCGAACAGTACATATTGTCTCACGCCGAGGAAATTTAACATGATTAACCGCGACACCCAGTTGTGCATGTCGCTTGCCGGTCGCCCCGGCAACTTTGGCACTCGCTTTCACAACTATCTGTATGAAAAATTAGGGTTAAATTTTATCTACAAAGCCTTTACCACGCAGGATATTGAGGCCGCAGTGAAAGGCGTTCGCGCGCTGGGTATCCGCGGTTGCGCGGTCTCAATGCCGTTTAAAGAGAGCTGCATGCCGTTTCTGGATGCCATCGATCCTTCCGCAAGCGTCATTGATTCCGTCAATACCATCGTCAATGACAACGGTACGCTGACAGGATTTAACACCGACTATATTGCGGTAAAAAGTCTGATTGCCAGCCACCAGCTCAATAGCAGCGCACGCGTCATGATTCGCGGCAGCGGCGGCATGGGCAAAGCTGTGATTGCCGCCTTTCGCGATGCGGGGTTTACGGATGTAATCATTGCCGCACGTAATCGAGAGAGCGGCACTACGCTGGCAAAACAGTACGGTTTCCAGTGGCAGCCGCAGCCGGATGGAATTGCCTGCGATATTCTGGTCAACGTGACGCCCGTCGGCATGGCGGGCGGGAAAGAGTGTGATGAACTGGCCTACAGCGAAGCGATGGTTGCGACCGCCAGCATAGTGTTTGACGTGGTCGCTCTGCCGCCGGAAACGCCGGTGATTAAGCTGGCACAGCAGTTGGGTAAAAAGACCATCAGCGGCGCAGAGGTGATTGCCTTACAGGCCGTAGAGCAATTCGCTATGTACACCGACGTGCGCCCGGATGACGCGCTGATTGCCGAAGCAGCAGAATTTGCGCGGGCGGGGTAAAGGAGCAGGAACAGAGCGCCGGGGATGGGCGCTCTTTTACATTTTTAAGTTCTACGCAACAGCAAGCAGCGTTTGATCGGCTTTCGCTTCCAACCGCGCCAGCGCGGGAATCAACTGGCTGATGTTTACCAGACTGTGTCCTAACTGGCATACGCTCTCATGGGAAAAATGTCCCTGACTTTCACCTGACATAGTCAGCAGGCTTTCGCCCATAAAATTCAGCGTCTGGTACAACCCTGCCAGCACCTCTTCACAGCCAAACGATAGCGCCAGATTTTCTTCGGTGGTGAGATGGCGACAATCAAGATGGCGAAACGCCTCGGCGAGTGGAGAATAAAACAGATCGGCTTGCGGTATGAGAGAAGAAGACGCAAAACAGGCGATGCAACGTACATTGCAAAAGCGTTGGGCGTGGTGGCACGCGCTAAAGGAATGGCGAACATCGCGGCAGAAACGGGATTATCCCGCGAACAACTCTACCGCTCGTTTAGTGAGAAAGGAAACCCGACGCTGAAAACCACGCTGGCAGTGATGAAGGCGCTCGGTATTGGATTGACAGTTAAGGTTTGAAATTGGATATCAGCCAAATTTCACTTTCAGCTTTCCTGACATATTGCCCTCTTTCCCAACAACAATCTCTACATCACGACCCAGTCTCACCAGGCATTCGAGCATCTTTACTTCACTGATACCACGAAACTGACCACGTAGCAGGTTGGAAAGTTTAGGCTGCGTCATTCCCAGTAGCTGCGCGGACTGCTGCTGCGTTAACCCTTTGCGTTGCAAAATCTCACCAATCACCATTGCCAGTTGCGCTTTCAACTGCATCTGTTCTGCGTCATACACGCCTAAATCGGCGTAAACATTTCCGCTACTGGCTTCAACTTCATGTGACATATCCACTCTCCTGCGCATGGCGCTGTGCAGCCTTGAGCCGCTGATAAATCAGGTCAATTTCAGGTTTGGGCGTTGCCTTCCCGGCAACGGACTTCTTCTGAAAAACATGGAGAACATAAACCGCATTTTTCAACTGGATGGTGTAAACCGCCCGCCAGGTGTTGCCGTGATAATCCTCAACGACTTCCAGAACCCCCGCGCCACCAAATCCTTTTAATGGTTTAGTCTGTGAATGCTGTTTACCCTGCTGCGCAAGCCAAAGAGCAAACCCAAACGTATCCCGAACATGTTCTGGCATTCCCTGTAGATCTTTCCAGGCATGCCCAACCCAGTAAAGTGGTTTCGTCATCCTCCCCCCTTAATTATATCCATTTAGGTATAAAATGCCATTGCCCACCAGAAGAATAAATCAACAATCTCCCTTTCAGCCGAAATAAAACGCCAGTCTGCGAGGCGCTTTCCAGAACCTCACTTCCAACATCGTGAGCCATATCAGTAAGGCGTCAGGCTGATAGTGGTAGCATTAGCGCGGTTTGTAATTTTCTGATTACATGGAGAAATGATGGAACTGCTTTTATTGAGTAACTCGACGCTGCCGGGCAAAGGCTGGATGGAACATGCGCTGCCGCTGATTGCTGAACAACTGAATGGTCGCCGTACGGCGGTGTTTATTCCGTTCGCCGGCGTGACGCAAACCTGGGATGAGTACACGGCGAAAACGGCAGCCATCTTTGCGCCAATGGGCGTTAACGTTACCGGTATTCATACCGTTGCCGATCCAATTGCAGCCATTGAAAACGCCGAGCTGGTGATTGTCGGCGGCGGGAATACCTTCCAGCTGCTGAAAGAGAGTCGTGAGCGCGGGTTGCTGGCGCCGATCGTGGATGTCGTCAAACGCGGTGCGCTGTACATCGGCTGGAGCGCGGGTTCCAACCTTGCCTGCCAGACCATCCGCACCACCAACGACATGCCGATTGTCGATCCCAAAGGCTTTGATGCGCTGGGTCTGTTCCCGCTGCAGATTAACCCACATTTCACCAACGCGCTGCCGGAAGGCCACAAAGGCGAAACGCGTGAACAGCGTATCCGCGAACTGCTGGTTGTGGCACCGGAGCTGACGGTGATTGGCTTGCCGGAAGGTAACTGGATCAAGGTGAGTAACGGTAAGTCCGTGCTCGGCGGCCCGAACACCACGTATATCTTTAAAGCGGGTGAAGAGGCGGTTGCTGTTGAAGCAGGCCACTGCTTTTAGTTGATTTGTTGTCTGATGCCGGATGGCGGCATAAATGCCTTATCCGGCCTACCGCTTCACCTCACTCAATAATCATCCCGCTCATCGTCTTCATCCGGCTGTTCCAGCACGCTGTAGGCCACGGAGCAAAACAGCGAGTTCAGACGCTGCATATCGCCCAACAGCGCCAGGTGCAGGGAACTGGTCTCGATGCTTTGCACGTTCTGCTGATGCAGACGGTCAACGTGCGCGTGCGAATAACGACGGTTGAGAATACGGAAACGGTGCTTGCTGCGGCGTAGACGACGGGCACTGGTCACATCGCCCGAGAAGAACACCGACATCGCCAGCTGCAGATTGCTGAGCAGCTGATCGTAAAGTGCATCCAGCTCTTTCAGCCCTTCTACCGAGAATGCCCGACGGGCGGCCAGCGACTTATCGGCAATCTCGCTGCCCATACGTTCAACGATATCGGAAGCCTGTTCGAGGTTGAGCGACATTTCGATAATCTCCGCCCAACGGCGTGATTCCTCTTCCGCCAGTTCATCCTTTGGCATCCGCGCCAGATAGAGCTTAATCGCCGTGTACAGCACGTTGATGTCATCCGCCATCCTGCGCAACTCTTTCTCTTCGCGCGGCTCGCCGTGCATCACCTTCTTCAACCCGTCCATCATCTGCTCCATTGCGTCGCCAATACGCAGCGCTTCGCGGGCGGCATTAGCCAGAGCGAGCGTCGGCGTATCCAGCGCACTGACGTCCAGATGTTTGGGCTTCAGATGTGCATCCAGCTCCGGCTCATCGCGGATGATGCGCTTACAAAAACGCGCCATCGGTTCGGCGAACGGCACCATCGCCACGCAGCGAACCAGGTTGTAGAAGACGTGGAAGTAGATAACCAGTTCAGATTTCGGCAGTGGCAGTTCATCCATCAGATTGGCCAGCGGATGAACAAACGGCAGGATAATCAGGCTGCCCACCAGCTTAAACAGCAGGCTGCCGAGCGCTACACGACGAGCAGCAGCATTCGCAGCACTGTTGTTGAGCATCGCCAACAGACCAGAGCCGAGGTTGGCGCCAATCACCAGACACAACGCTACCGGGAACGAGATAATGCCCGCCGCGGTCAGCGTTGCCGTCAACAGTACCGCCGCCAGGCTGGAGTAACTGATAATCGCAAACATGGCGCCAATCAGCGCATCCAGCATGATATCGCCGGTAAGTGAGGCGAAAATAACCTGTACGCCATTAGCCTGAGTGATCGGCGTTACTGCCTGCACAATCAGCTCCAGCGCCAGTAAAATCAGCCCCAGTCCAATACCGACCCGCCCCAGTTGCCCCACACGGGACTGCTTACGGCCGAGAAAGAAGATCACGCCGATAAAAATCAGCAGTGGCGACAGCCAGGAGAGATCGAAGGTCAGGATACGCGCCATCAGCGCGGTCCCCACATCGGCACCGAGCACAATCACCAGCGCAGGAGTCAGCGCCACGAGATCTTGTGCAACAAACGAGGTCACCAGCATGGTGGTGGCGTTGCTGCTTTGCACCAGCGCAGTCACGCCGATACCCGCACAAAAGGCGAGCGGCTTCTTTTCAACGCTACGGCTGAGCACGGTACGCAAGCGGGCGCCGAAGACGCGCATCACGCCGGTACGCACAATATGCGTACCCCAAACCAGCATCGCGACGGCAGAAAGCAGGTGTAACAGAGTTAACACGGAATCAAGTACTCCTTATCGTTATATGTTCCTGGGCTCGGCGCAGATAGCGTGCCTGATGGCGCTGCGCTTATCAGGCCTACAGAATGTCCCTTGTAGGCCGGATAAGGCGTTTACGCCGCCAGCCGGCAAATAGCGCTCGCGAACCTTCTTTCAGTATAAGGGTTTAAACGTAATAAAGAGACAGGGCACTCATTGAGCGCCCTGTTTGTTGTAAAGAAAGATGACAGTTTTGTGAATCAGTCGGCGTCGTAGCCGAGGTTCGGCGCTAACCAGCGTTCCACTTCTGCCACGCTCATCCCTTTACGGAAGGCATAATCTTCAACCTGATCGCGCTGGATTTGCGCCACAGCGTAGTACTTGCTGTCCGGATGACTGAAATACCAGCCGGAAACCGACGCACCTGGCCACATGGCGAAGGATTCGGTGAGCTTCATCCCGGTATGCGCCTCCACGTCCAGCAGTTCCCAAATGGTGGCTTTTTCGGTGTGTTCCGGACACGCCGGATAGCCCGGTGCCGGGCGAATCCCCTGGTAGTTTTCGCGGATCAGCTCCTCGTTACTGAGATTCTCATTCGCCGCATAGCCCCAGTAGACTTTACGCACGCGCTCATGCAGATATTCTGCAAACGCTTCCGCCAGACGGTCAGCGATCGCTTTCACCATGATCTTGTTGTAGTCGTCATGTTGCGCTTCAAAAGCATCTGCCAGCGCGTCTTCTTCCAGACCACCAGTGACCGCAAAAGCACCGATGTAATCCGCTTTACCGCTCAGTTTCGGCGCAACAAAGTCAGACAAGCAGTAGTTGGCGAAACCGACTTTTTCCGTCTGCTGGCGCAGGTGATGACTCACGTTGATGACGTGCGTACGCGTCTCGTCACGGTAAATCTCGATGTCGTCACCCACGCGGTTGGCCGGGAATAAACCCACCACGCCACGCGGATTCAGCGTCTTCTCAGCGCTGAGTTTATCCAGCATGTCGTTGGCATCTTTGAACAGGCGCTTCGCCTCTTCGCCCACTACTTCATCTTCGAGGATTCGCGGATATTTCCCGGCCAACGACCAGGTCATAAAGAACGGCGTCCAGTCGATGTAGTTGCGCAGGGTTTCGATGCTGGCTTCCACTTCCTGTACGCCCAGACGGTGCGCCACCGGCGGGGTGTAGTTTTCCCAGTCAAAGGCCAGATCGTTGTCGCGGGCAGCCTGTAACGTTACGGGCGGAGTACGCGGTTTCTTACGCGCATGCTGGATACGCACGGTTTCATACTCTTTACGCGTACGGGCGACAAAGTCATCACGCTGGGTGTCAGAGAGCAGCGCAGCGACGACGCCAACGGTACGCGAGGCGTTCTGCACGTACACCGTCGGGCCGCTGTAGTTCTGCTCAATTTTCACCGCGGTGTGCGCTTTCGAGGTGGTGGCGCCGCCAATCAGCAGCGGAATAGTGAAGCCCTGACGCTCCATCTCTTTCGCCACGTTGACCATTTCGTCCAGCGATGGGGTAATCAGCCCGGAAAGGCCAATCAGATCGGCATTCACTTCACGCGCCGTTCTGAGGATTTTCTCCGCGGGCACCATCACGCCAAGATCGACGATTTCGTAGTTGTTACATTGCAGCACTACGCCGACGATATTTTTACCGATATCGTGCACGTCGCCCTTCACGGTTGCGATGACCATTTTGCCGTTGCTGGAACCTTTCTCTTTGCTGGCCTCAATGTACGGTTCAAGGTACGCCACCGCCTGCTTCATCACTCGGGCGGATTTCACCACCTGCGGCAGGAACATTTTGCCCTCGCCGAACAGGTCGCCAACCACGTTCATGCCGTCCATCAGCGGTCCTTCAATAACCTCGATCGGGCGCGCGGCCTGCTGGCGAGCTTCTTCGGTATCCAGCTCAATAAACTCGGTTATGCCTTTCACCAGCGAGTATTCGAGGCGCTTTTTCACATCCCAACTGCGCCACTCCGCCATCTGGGCATTCGCCGTGTCGTCGGTTTTACTGCCGCGATACTTCTCAGCAAGCTCCAGCAGTCGTTCGGTGCCATCGTCACGGCGGTTGAGGATCACATCTTCAACCGCATCGCGCAGCTCGGTGGGCAGGTCGTCGTAAATTGCCAGTTGTCCGGCGTTGACGATCCCCATGTCCATGCCGTTGCGAATGGCGTAGTAGAGGAATACCGCGTGAATGGCTTCACGTACTGGGTCGTTGCCACGGAACGAGAATGAAACGTTAGAAACGCCGCCGGAGATCAGCGCGTGCGGCAGTTCGCGTTTGATGTCTTCACAGGCCCCGATAAAGTCCTGCGCATAGTTGTTGTGTTCCTCAATGCCGGTCGCCACCGCAAAGATGTTCGGGTCAAAGATAATATCTTCCGGCGGGAAGCCCACCTCTTCGGTAAGAATCTTGTACGCCCGACGGCAGATCTCAATTTTACGCGCGCGGGTGTCGGCCTGGCCCTGCTCGTCAAAGGCCATCACCACCACTGCAGCACCGTAGCGACGCAGCAGCTTCGCGTGATGGATAAAGGTCTCAACCCCCTCTTTCATCGAGATGGAGTTAACGATGCCTTTACCCTGAATGCACTTCAGTCCTTTTTCGATTACTTCCCATTTCGAGGAGTCGATCATAATCGGCACGCGGGCGATATCCGGTTCACCGGCAATCAGGTTGAGGAAACGAACCATCGCCGCTTCGGCGTCGAGCATCCCCTCATCCATGTTGATATCGATGATCTGCGCGCCGCTTTCCACCTGCTGACGGGCGACATCCAGCGCTTCGCTGTATTTCTCTTCTTTGATCAGGCGTTTAAACTTCGCCGAACCGGTAACGTTGGTACGCTCGCCGACGTTCACAAACAGGCTGTCGTCGCCGATGTTCAGCGGCTCAAGGCCGGAAAGGCGGCAGGCAACCGGGATTTCCGGCAAGCGGCGTGGCGGCAGTCCGTCCACTGCGCGACTCATGGCGGCGATGTGTTCCGGCGTGGTGCCGCAGCAGCCGCCAACAATATTCAGGAAGCCCGCCTCGGCCCATTCGCGGATTTGCGCCGCCATGGTGTCGGCATCGAGATCGTACTCACCAAAGGCGTTCGGCAGACCGGCGTTCGGGTGTGCGGTAACGTAGCATTCGGCAATACGCGACAGTTCCTGCACGTACTGGCGCAGTTCGTCCGGGCCTAAGGCACAGTTCAGACCAAAAGTCAGCGCATCGGCGTGGCGCAGGGAGTTGTAGAATGCTTCGGTGGTCTGGCCGGAGAGCGTACGCCCGGAAGCGTCGGTGATGGTGCCGGAGAGCATAATCGGCAGCTCAACGCCCAGCGCTTCGAATTCAGTTTTAACCGCGAAAATAGCGGCTTTGGCGTTGAGGGTATCGAAAACGGTTTCAATCAGGATCAGGTCACTGCCGCCTTCCACCAGCGCTTTGGTGGATTCGCGGTAGGCGGCCACCAGCTGATCAAAGGTAATATTGCGGTAAGCCGGGTCGTTGACGTCGGGCGAGATAGACGCCGTACGGTTGGTTGGGCCAAGCACGCCCGCGACGTAGCGCGGTTTGTTCGGCGTGCGTGCCGTCCATTCATCTGCCGCCGCGCGCGCCAGTTTGGCTGCCGCAAAGTTGATTTCCGCCGACAGGGATTCCATCTGGTAATCCGCCATGGCGATAGTCGTGGAGTTAAAGGTGTTGGTTTCGATTATGTCCGCGCCCGCCTCGAAGTAGGCGTTGTGAATCGCGGCGATCACCTCCGGTTTGCTGAGCACCAACAGGTCGTTGTTGCCTTTCAGATCGCACGGCCATTCGGCAAAGCGTTCGCCGCGGAAATCCTCTTCGCTCAGACGATATCCCTGGATCATGGTGCCCATACCGCCGTCCAGCACCAGAATACGTTCATTTAACTGCTGACGTAATTGTTCTACTTTGCTGCTCACACTCGCTCCCGACAACGCTCAACCAGACCGAAAAAACTCAACAGGCCATACTGGCACAAACCTGAGAGGCGGAAAAGAGAACAACGGCCAACATGAGACATGTTCAGCTTCACTCATCCGATCAGTACAGGAATTCTTGCATTATAATTGAATAAAACGAAAATGATTTCCACGATACAGAAAAGGAGTCTGCCATGGTTGCCCCCGTTCCCGCGAAACGCGGTAGAAAACCCGCCGCTACTACTGCGCCCGCAACCGGGCAGGTTCAGTCCCTGACGCGCGGCCTGAAGCTACTGGAGTGGATTGCGGAATCCAACGGCAGCGTGGCGCTGACCGAGCTGGCGCAACAGGCCGGCCTGCCAAACTCCACGACTCACCGATTATTGACCACCATGCAGCAGCAGGGATTTGTTCGTCAGGTCGGTGAATTAGGGCATTGGGCCGTGGGTGCACATGCGTTTATCGTCGGCAGCAGCTTTTTGCAAAGCCGTAATCTGCTGGCGATTGTGCATCCAATCCTGCGCAAGCTGATGGAAGACTCCGGTGAGACAGTCAACCTCGCCGTGCTGGATCAAAGCGATCATCAGGCCATTATTATCGACCAGGTGCAGTGCACCCAACTGATGCGCATGTCCGCGCCTATCGGCGGCAAACTGCCGATGCATGCTTCCGGCGCGGGTAAGGCGTTTTTATCCCAACTGAGCGAAGAACAGGTGACAGGGCTGCTGCACCGCAAAGGACTACACGCTTATACCCACGCCACGCTGGTGTCGCCAGTGCATCTGAAAGAGGATTTGGCTCAGACGCGCAAGCGCGGCTATTCCTTTGATGATGAGGAACATGCGCTGGGTCTGCGCTGCGTGGCGTCGTGCATTTATGACGAGCACCGTCAGCCGTTCGCCGCCATCTCCATTTCCGGGCCAATCTCACGCATTACCGATGACCGTGTGACCGAGTTTGGCGCCATGGCAATCAAAGCAGCGAAAGAAGTCACGCTGGCGTACGGCGGATTTCGTTAAGATGGGGTTGCCGGGTGGCAGCTACGCCTTACCCGGCCTACGGTCTGTTTCATAACGCACGCTGAAACGCTGTTTGCGTCGGTAAGCGTAAACATCTTCCACATGCCCGTTTTTAATCCGCGTTTGCAAACCCCGCCAGTAGTCGGCGCTGAACAAGTCAGCGTGCATCTCTTCAAATAGCGGCCCGATACGCGGGTCGGCACATAGCCAGTGGCGAAACTCTTCCGGGAAGACATCTCCAGGCGATACGCTGTACCACGGCTCAGCGCTCATCTCATCTTCCGGGTAGCGTGGCGGCGGGATATGACGGAAATTAACCTCCGTCATGTAGCAGATTTCATCGTAGTCGTAGAACACCACGCGCCCGTGACGGGTGACGCCGAAGTTCTTAAACAGCATATCGCCGGGGAAAATATTGGCGGCGGCCAGCTGACGAATCGCGTTGCCGTACTCTTCAATGGCATCGCGCAGTTGTTGACCTTCGACCTGCTCCAGCCAGATATTCAGCGGCACCATCCGTCGTTCGATATACAGATGGCGAATGACAATCTGATCGCCAAGATCGGTAATTTTTTCCGGGGCTTCCTGCAATAACAGCGCCATCAGCGCCGGATCGATTTGCCGTTTATCCAGCACAAAATTCTCGAACTCCTGGGTGTCAGCCATCCGCCCTACACGATCGTGCTCTTTGACCAGTTGATAACAGGCGCGGACGTGGGCGGCAGACATCTCTTTTTGCGGCGCAAATTTGTCTTTAATGATTTTAAACACCCGGTCAAAGCCCGGCAGGGTAAACACCAGCATCACCATACCGCGGATCCCCGGCGCTTCAATAAACTGCTCATCACAGTTGACCAGGTAGAGCAGATACTCCCGATAACTTTCCGTTTTTGCATGCTTCTGACAGCCAATCGCCATATACAATTCAGCGGTGGTTTTACCGGGCAGGATCTCGCGCAACCACTCCACCAGTGCCGCGGGCAGCGGGGCATACACCATAAAGTAGGAGCGGGCGAAGCCAAACACAATGCTCGCCTCCGCCGTCGTGGTCAGGCAGGTATCGACAAACAATTCGCCTTCTTCTGTCCGGTGGATTGGCAGTAAAAACGGCAGCGTTCCAGAAGGGGTAATCAGCTTACCGACCAGCCAGGCGGCCTTGTTACGATAAAACAGTTCATTCGCCACCTGTAAATGGCAGCCTGGCAATACATCCGTTCCCAGGGTTTCGGTCAGGTGTTCGATGATGTAGTGGATATCACGATGTTTATTCTGCCATGGAAGACGTAGGGGAAGATCGCTAAGGACGCGAGTTAGCAGCCACTCCCAGCCGGTATCAGGAAAAAAGTCTTTCGCCAACGGGCGTGGGATCGTGCGGAAACGACGCTCTGGCTGAGAACTGAAAATAAACAGCCGCTCGGGAGTCAGCGAGCGGTGGTCAAATAACCGACAGTAAACGGAGTTAAAAAAGCTCTCCGCAATCTCGAAGCGCGGGTAATCCGGCAGTAGCCGGGTGTAATGCTCTTTCACGCGAAGTAAAAAATCCGCGTCGGTACTTTTGCCGTCTGTAATGCAGCGCAACTGCTCCACCACCAGACCTACGTGATGATCGTAAAGGTGAATACGGCTTTTCATCGCCTGCTGAACCGCATGCCAGTCGGCATGTTCAAAACGCTGCTGCGCGCCGGAGGTGACTTCCAGAAAACGCCCGTACTGGGCGTCGAAACCTTGCAAAATCGTCTGAGCAATCAGTAATTCCAGGCCACGCGTCATCGACTTCTCCCATCCGGCACAACGTCATGCCGGATGGCGCGTTCGCTTATCCGGCCTACATCCCTTCGTAGGCCCGGTAAGCACAGCGCCACCGGGCATTAATCAAAACTGCGATTCTTCGGTCGAGCCGGTCAGCGCGGTCACCGAGGAAGCGCCGCCCTGAATGATAGTAGTTACTTTGTCGAAGTAGCCTGTACCCACTTCCTGCTGATGGGACACGAAGGTGTAACCGTCTTTAGCCGCCGCAAATTCTGGCTGCTGAACCTTCTCAACATAGTGGCGCATGCCTTCACCCTGCGCATAGGAGTGTGCGAGGTCGAACATGTTGAACCACATGCTGTGGATGCCCGCCAGGGTAATGAACTGGTATTTGTAACCCATATCCGACAGTTGCTGCTGGAAGCTGGCAATAGTTTTGTCGTCCAGGTTTTTCTGCCAGTTAAATGACGGCGAACAGTTGTAGGCCAGCAGTTTGCCGGGGAATTTCGCGTGAATCGCATCGGCAAAGCGCTTCGCCAGTTCGAGATCCGGCGTGGAGGTTTCACACCACACCAGATCCGCATAAGGTGCATAGGCCAGACCACGGCTGATCGCCTGCTCAATACCCGCATGCGTACGGTAGAACCCTTCGCTGGTACGTTCGCCGGTGATGAACTCGCTGTCGTATGGGTCGCAGTCAGACGTTATCAGATCGGCTGCGTCAGCATCAGTACGCGCAATAACCAGCGTCGGAACACCCATGACGTCGGCTGCCAGACGGGCGGCCACCAGTTTCTGGATAGCTTCCTGAGTCGGCACCAGAACTTTGCCGCCCATGTGACCACATTTTTTTACCGATGCGAGCTGATCTTCGAAGTGAACGGCCGCTGCACCAGCCTCAATCATCGATTTCATCAGTTCAAACGCGTTCAGTACGCCGCCAAAACCCGCTTCCGCATCGGCAACGATCGGCAGGAAGTAATCCACATAGCGCGGATCGTTCGGTTCAATACCGGTTGACCATTGGATCTGATCGGCGCGACGGAATGTGTTGTTGATCCGATCCACCACTGCCGGGACGGAGTTCGCCGGATACAGCGATTGGTCCGGGTACATGCTGGATGCCAGGTTGGCATCTGCCGCCACCTGCCAGCCTGAAAGGTAGACCGCTTCAATACCGGCTTTCGCCTGCTGCAGCGCCTGACCGCCAGTCAGCGCGCCGAGGCTGTTGATATAACCTTTCTTCGATTCGCCGTGCAGCAGACGCCACATTTTCGCCGCGCCAAGCTGAGCCAGCGTGCATTCCGGGTTGACCGAGCCACGTAATTTCACCACTTCCTCCGCGCTATATGGACGGGTGATGCCTTCCCAGCGCGGTTGAGTCCATTCTTTCTGTAATTCTTCGATTTGTTGAGTACGGGTTTTCATGTGCAGATGCTCCATATTGTTATGTGGTGGATTACGCCAGCAGGCGGTAGCCTGGCAGGGTCAAGAAATCGATCAATTCATCAGAGGTAGTGATTTGCTCCATCAGGCGCGCGGCATCGTCAAAACGTCCGCTGCTGTAGCGGTGTTCGCCCAGCTCGTCCTGAATCACCAGCATCTCTTCGGCCAGCATCTGACGGAACAGCGGTTTGGTAACCGGCTTGCCGTTGCTGAGCGTCTTCTGGTGGTGGATCCACTGCCAGATGGAGGTACGGGAGATTTCGGCAGTGGCCGCATCTTCCATCAGACCGTAAATCGGTACGCAGCCGTTACCGGAGATCCACGCTTCGATGTACTGCACCGCAACACGAATGTTGGCGCGCATGCCTTCTTCAGTACGCTCACCTTCACAAGGCGCCAGCAGTTGTTCTGCAGTAATCGGCGCATCTTCTTCACGGGTCACGAACAGCTGATTTTTGTTTTCACCGAGCACGTCGTTGAACACCGCCATTGCTGTATCTGCCAGTCCCGGATGGGCAATCCATGTGCCGTCATGACCGTTATTGGCTTCCAGCGCTTTGTCCGCTTTTACCTTGGTCAGAACCTGGTTGTTACGTTCCGCATCTTTGCTGGGAATGAACGCTGCCATGCCGCCCATCGCGAATGCGCCACGTTTATGACAGGTTTTAATCAGCAGACGCGAATAGGCGCTGAGGAATGGCTTATCCATCGTCACCACCTGACGGTCCGGCAGCACGCGATCCGGATGGTTCTTCAGCGTTTTGATATAGCTGAAAATGTAGTCCCAGCGACCGCAGTTCAGACCCACAATATGGTCACGCAGGGCGTGCAGAATTTCGTCCATCTGGAAGACAGCCGGCAGCGTTTCAATCAGCAGAGTCGCTTTGATGGTGCCGCGCGGCAGATTAAAGCGATCTTCTGCATAGCTGAACACTTCGCTCCACCATGCTGCTTCTTGCCAGGCTTGCGTTTTTGGCAGGTAGAAGTAAGGGCCGCTGCCTTTTGCCAGCAACGTTTTGTAGTTGTGGAAGAAATAGAGGGCAAAATCGAACAGGCTGCCCGGGATGGATTCGCCACGCCAGGTGACGTGTTTTTCCGGCAGATGCAGACCACGAACGCGGCATACCAACAGAGCCGGATTAGGTTTGAGCTGGTAAATTTTACCCGCTTCGTTGGTATAGCTAATGGTGCCATTGACCGCATCGCGCAGGTTTATCTGCCCGTCGATAACTTTGCTCCACTCAGGAGCCAGCGAATCTTCGAAGTCAGCCATAAAGACTTTGACGTTCGCGTTGAGCGCGTTGATAACCATCTTGCGCTCAACGGGTCCGGTTATCTCTACGCGGCGATCCAGTAAATCATCAGGAATACCGCGAATCTTCCAGTCACCCTCACGAATGGAAGCTGTTTCCGAAATAAAATCAGGCAACTTACCGTCATCAATATCCTGCTGCTGCTGAATACGTGCAGCCAGAAGTTTATTGCGTTTTGGCGTAAATCTTGTCACCAGTTCAGTCAGAAACTCTACTGCTTCAGCGGTCAGAATTTGTTGCTCCTGTTCGCCACGCGGCCTGGTGAAGACCAGTTCATCGGTTGTCGTTGCCTGTTGATTCATTGCGTAGTTCCTCGTCATTGATCCAAACACATCCCCAATGCGAACGAAGGATCGTTGTGCGCTTTTCGTTCAGCACAACTAAGACTACTCATTTAAATTTCAAAATCAAAAACAATTTCCATTTTTAATTTAATTATCGATTAACCTATTGATAACAATATAAATAAAATTTAATTACACTGTGAGGTGCGTTTCGGAAATAAAAAAGGCACCCGAAGGTGCCTGATTCAATATGCTGAAACGCTTAAGGATCGTCTGCTACAGAAGATTAATCCAGCGTTGGATTCATGTGACGCAGATCATATGGCGTGATCTGGTAGACGTAATAGTTGAGCCAGTTGGTAAACAACAGATTACCGTGGCTACGCCAGGTTGCCCGCGGTTTGTTTTGCGGGTCATCTTTCGGGAAATAGTTATAGGGCACTTCCGGCGTTAGGCCCGCTTCGACGTCACGAAAATACTCACTGCCGAGCGTATGGGCATCATATTCCGGATGGCCCGTCACAAAGGCAATTCGTTTATCTTTGCTGGCAAACAGGTAGGCATCTCCCTCTTCGGTTTCAGCAAAAATCTCGAGATCGGTGTAGTCGCGAATAAGCGCAGCAGGAAAATCGGCATAGCGCGAATGCGGAGCCAGGAACGCATCATCGAATCCACGCGTCAGCAGCGCATGAGGATGCAGAATATGGTGCTCATAGACGCCTGAAAGTTTGTCCGTACGGGTTTGCTTAGGAATTCCGTACAGGATATTCAGCGCGGCCTGCACCGCCCAACAAACAAATAGCGTTGAGGTAACGTGATCTTTCGCCCATTCAAGCACTTGTTGAATCTGCGGCCAGTAAGCCACGTCATTAAATTCAACCAGACCCAACGGCGCGCCGGTCACGATCAGTCCGTCAAAGTTCTGCTCGCAGATATCCTCGAAATTACAGTAAAAGTTATTCAGATGCTCCGTAGGGGTGTTACGTGACTCGCGAGCATCGATGCGCAATAGCTGAACATCTACCTGTAGCGGTGAGTTAGACAGTAAGCGCAGGAACTGGTTTTCCGTTTCAATCTTCTTGGGCATCAGGTTGAGGATGAGCACCTTCAGTGGTCGAATTTCCTGACCGGAAGCGCGGGATGTCGTCATCACAAAGACGTTTTCCTCACGCAAGAAATTGACGGCGGGTAGCTCGTCCTGCACGCGAATTGGCATAACCTGATAACCTCACTACATACGTTTAAACGTTTAGACATCCAGATAGCTGAAGATACCCAGGAATCATGCGAATGTCGAGCCTGCATCCTCAAGTTGAGAAAGTTTCACGGCCCTTGCTGTAGAATAGTGCAGTAAAGATAAAAGGAGAATGCTATGCCCTTTACCATTCGTCGTTCGCGTAAGGACGAAGGTGATAAGCTCATATCTATTTGGTGTCGTTCTGTCGATGCGACGCACCGTTTCCTCTCTGCGGAGTATCGGATTGAGCTGGAAGAGCTGGTAAGTTCATTTTTACCAGAAGCTCCGCTATGGGTTGCAGTGACAGAACAAGATGAGCCTGTCGCCTTTATGCTTCTGACCGATCAGCATATGGATGCGTTGTTTGTCGATCCGGATGTGCGTGGTAGTGGCGTTGGTAAACTGCTGATTGAACATGCTTTATCAATGAGTTCAACGCTGACAACCAACGTTAATGAACAGAATGAGCAGGCAGTTGGATTCTATAAGAAGATGGGATTTACTGTGACGGGACGTACAGAGGTGGACGATCTCGGACGAGCATACCCGTTACTCAACCTCGTACACGGGTAGCCGTACTTATTGCCTGATGCGCTGCACTTATCAGGCCTGCACAATACGTTCAGCCCGGCGGTTTTTACCCCGCACACACACAAAAAAGCCCATCCGTCAGGATGGGCTTCTTCACTTTATTTGATGCCTGCCAGTTTATGGCGGGCGTCCTGCCCGCCACCCTCCGGGCCGTTGCTGCGCAACGTTCAAATCCGCTCCCGGCGGATTTGTCCTCCTCAGGAGAGCGCTCACCGACAGACCACAGATAAAACAAAAGGCCCGGTCTTTCGACCGGGCCTTTCGCTTTTATTTGATGCCTGGCAGTTCCCTACTCTCGCATGGGGAGACCCCACACTACCATCGGCGCTACGGCGTTTCACTTCTGAGTTCGGCATGGGGTCAGGTGGGACCACCGCGCTACAGCCGCCAGGCAAATTCTGTTTATCAGACCGCCTTATGCGTTCTGATGTAATCTGTAATCAAGCTGAATGTCGTCTCTTCGCCAAAACATCTTCGGCGTTGTAAGGTTAAGCCTCACGGTTCATTAGTATCGGTTAGCTCAACGTATCGCTACGCTTACACACCCGACCTATCAACGTCATCGTCTTTAACGTTCCTTCAGGAGACTTTAAGTCTCAGGGAGAACTCATCTCGGGGCAAGTTTCGTGCTTAGATGCTTTCAGCACTTATCTCTTCCGCATTTAGCTACCGGGCAATGCCATTGGCATGACAACCCGAACACCAGTGATGCGTCCACTCCGGTCCTCTCGTACTAGGAGCAGCCCCCCTCAATTCTCCAGCGCCCACGGCAGATAGGGACCGAACTGTCTCACGACGTTCTAAACCCAGCTCGCGTACCACTTTAAATGGCGAACAGCCATACCCTTGGGACCTACTTCAGCCCCAGGATGTGATGAGCCGACATCGAGGTGCCAAACACCGCCGTCGATATGAACTCTTGGGCGGTATCAGCCTGTTATCCCCGGAGTACCTTTTATCCGTTGAGCGATGGCCCTTCCATTCAGAACCACCGGATCACTAAGACCTGCTTTCGCACCTGCTCGAGCCGTCACTCTCGCAGTCAAGCTAGCTTATGCCTTTGCACTAACCTCCTGATGTCCGACCAGGATTAGCTAACCTTCGTGCTCCTCCGTTACTCTTTAGGAGGAGACCGCCCCAGTCAAACTACCCACCAGACACTGTCCGCAACCCGGATTACGGGTCCACGTTAGAACACCAGCCATTAAAGGGTGGTATTTCAAGGATGGCTCCATGCAGACTGGCGTCCACACTTCAAAGCCTCCCACCTATCCTACACATCAAGGACCAGTGTTCAGTGTCAAGCTATAGTAAAGGTTCACGGGGTCTTTCCGTCTTGCCGCGGGTACACTGCATCTTCACAGCGAGTTCAATTTCACTGAGTCTCGGGTGGAGACAGCCTGGCCATCATTACGCCATTCGTGCAGGTCGGAACTTACCCGACAAGGAATTTCGCTACCTTAGGACCGTTATAGTTACGGCCGCCGTTTACCGGGGCTTCGATCAAGAGCTTCTCCTTACGGATAACCCCATCAATTAACCTTCCGGCACCGGGCAGGCGTCACACCGTATACGTCCACTTTCGTGTTTGCACAGTGCTGTGTTTTTAATAAACAGTTGCAGCCAGCTGGTATCTTCGACTGATTTCAGCTCCATGAGTAAATCACTTCACCTACATATCAGCGTGCCTTCTCCCGAAGTTACGGCACCATTTTGCCTAGTTCCTTCACCCGAGTTCTCTCAAGCGCCTTGGTATTCTCTACCTGACCACCTGTGTCGGTTTGGGGTACGATTTCGTGTTACCTGATGCTTAGAGGCTTTTCCTGGAAGCAGGGCATTTGTTACTTCAGCACCGTAGTGCCTCGTCATCACACCTCAGCGTTAAAAGGTACCGGATTTACCTGGAACCTCCGCCTACATGCTTAAACCGGGACAACCGTCGCCCGGCTAACATAGCCTTCTCCGTCCCCCCTTCGCAGTAACACCAAGTACAGGAATATTAACCTGTTTCCCATCGACTACGCCTTTCGGCCTCGCCTTAGGGGTCGACTCACCCTGCCCCGATTAACGTTGGACAGGAACCCTTGGTCTTCCGGCGTGCGGGTTTTTCACCCGCATTATCGTTACTTATGTCAGCATTCGCACTTCTGATACCTCCAGCATACCTCACAGTACACCTTCAACGGCTTACAGAACGCTCCCCTACCCAACAACACATAGTGTCGCTGCCGCAGCTTCGGTGCATGGTTTAGCCCCGTTACATCTTCCGCGCAGGCCGACTCGACCAGTGAGCTATTACGCTTTCTTTAAATGATGGCTGCTTCTAAGCCAACATCCTGGCTGTCTGTGCCTTCCCACATCGTTTCCCACTTAACCATGACTTTGGGACCTTAGCTGGCGGTCTGGGTTGTTTCCCTCTTCACGACGGACGTTAGCACCCGCCGTGTGTCTCCCGTGATAACATTCTTCGGTATTCGCAGTTTGCATCGGGTTGGTAAGTCGGGATGACCCCCTAGCCGAAACAGTGCTCTACCCCCGAAGATGAATTCACGAGGCGCTACCTAAATAGCTTTCGGGGAGAACCAGCTATCTCCCGGTTTGATTGGCCTTTCACCCCCAGCCACAAGTCATCCGCTAATTTTTCAACATTAGTCGGTTCGGTCCTCCAGTTAGTGTTACCCAACCTTCAACCTGCCCATGGCTAGATCACCGGGTTTCGGGTCTATACCCTGCAACTTAACGCCCAGTTAAGACTCGGTTTCCCTTCGGCTCCCCTATACGGTTAACCTTGCTACAGAATATAAGTCGCTGACCCATTATACAAAAGGTACGCAGTCACCCCATAAAGAGGCTCCCACTGCTTGTACGTACACGGTTTCAGGTTCTTTTTCACTCCCCTCGCCGGGGTTCTTTTCGCCTTTCCCTCACGGTACTGGTTCACTATCGGTCAGTCAGGAGTATTTAGCCTTGGAGGATGGTCCCCCCATATTCAGACAGGATACCACGTGTCCCGCCCTACTCTTCGAGTTCACAACCTGTGCATTTTGGTGTACGGGACTATCACCCTGTACCGTCGGACTTTCCAGACCGTTCCACTAACACACAAGCTGATTCAGACTCTGGGCTGCTCCCCGTTCGCTCGCCGCTACTGGGGGAATCTCGGTTGATTTCTTTTCCTCGGGGTACTTAGATGTTTCAGTTCCCCCGGTTCGCTTCATTACGCTATGTATTCACGTAATGATAGTGTGACGAATCACACTGGGTTTCCCCATTCGGAAATCGCCGGTTATAACGGTTCATATCACCTTACCGACGCTTATCGCAGATTAGCACGTCCTTCATCGCCTCTGACTGCCAGGGCATCCACCGTGTACGCTTAGTCGCTTAACCTCACAACCCGAAGATGTTTCTTTCGATTCATCATCGACTTGCAAAAATTTGAGAGACTCGAACACACCATTTTTCATTTCTTATTACGGAGAAATGAAACAGTGTGTCGTTTCAATTTTCAGCTTGATCCAGATTTTTAAAGAGCAAAACTTCTTAATGCACTCGAAAGTACATTCAGAAGTTCATCATTCATCAGACAATCTGTGTGAGCACTACAAAGAACGTTTCTTTAAGGTAAGGAGGTGATCCAACCGCAGGTTCCCCTACGGTTACCTTGTTACGACTTCACCCCAGTCATGAATCACAAAGTGGTAAGCGCCCTCCCGAAGGTTAAGCTACCTACTTCTTTTGCAACCCACTCCCATGGTGTGACGGGCGGTGTGTACAAGGCCCGGGAACGTATTCACCGTGGCATTCTGATCCACGATTACTAGCGATTCCGACTTCATGGAGTCGAGTTGCAGACTCCAATCCGGACTACGACATACTTTATGAGGTCCGCTTGCTCTCGCGAGGTCGCTTCTCTTTGTATATGCCATTGTAGCACGTGTGTAGCCCTACTCGTAAGGGCCATGATGACTTGACGTCATCCCCACCTTCCTCCAGTTTATCACTGGCAGTCTCCTTTGAGTTCCCGGCCGGACCGCTGGCAACAAAGGATAAGGGTTGCGCTCGTTGCGGGACTTAACCCAACATTTCACAACACGAGCTGACGACAGCCATGCAGCACCTGTCTCAGAGTTCCCGAAGGCACCAAAGCATCTCTGCTAAGTTCTCTGGATGTCAAGAGTAGGTAAGGTTCTTCGCGTTGCATCGAATTAAACCACATGCTCCACCGCTTGTGCGGGCCCCCGTCAATTCATTTGAGTTTTAACCTTGCGGCCGTACTCCCCAGGCGGTCGACTTAACGCGTTAGCTCCGGAAGCCACGCCTCAAGGGCACAACCTCCAAGTCGACATCGTTTACGGCGTGGACTACCAGGGTATCTAATCCTGTTTGCTCCCCACGCTTTCGCACCTGAGCGTCAGTCTTTGTCCAGGGGGCCGCCTTCGCCACCGGTATTCCTCCAGATCTCTACGCATTTCACCGCTACACCTGGAATTCTACCCCCCTCTACAAGACTCTAGCCTGCCAGTTTCGGATGCAGTTCCCAGGTTGAGCCCGGGGATTTCACATCCGACTTGACAGACCGCCTGCGTGCGCTTTACGCCCAGTAATTCCGATTAACGCTTGCACCCTCCGTATTACCGCGGCTGCTGGCACGGAGTTAGCCGGTGCTTCTTCTGCGAGTAACGTCAATCGCTGAGGTTATTAACCACAACGCCTTCCTCCTCGCTGAAAGTACTTTACAACCCGAAGGCCTTCTTCATACACGCGGCATGGCTGCATCAGGCTTGCGCCCATTGTGCAATATTCCCCACTGCTGCCTCCCGTAGGAGTCTGGACCGTGTCTCAGTTCCAGTGTGGCTGGTCATCCTCTCAGACCAGCTAGGGATCGTCGCCTAGGTGAGCCGTTACCCCACCTACTAGCTAATCCCATCTGGGCACATCCGATGGCAAGAGGCCCGAAGGTCCCCCTCTTTGGTCTTGCGACGTTATGCGGTATTAGCTACCGTTTCCAGTAGTTATCCCCCTCCATCGGGCAGTTTCCCAGACATTACTCACCCGTCCGCCACTCGTCACCCAAGGAGCAAGCTCCTCTGTGCTACCGTTCGACTTGCATGTGTTAGGCCTGCCGCCAGCGTTCAATCTGAGCCATGATCAAACTCTTCAATTTAAGTTTGATGCTCGTGAATTAAACTTCGTAATGAATTACGTATGTTCACTCAGAGACTTGGTATTCATTTTTCGTCTTGCGACGTTAAGAATCCGTATCTTCGAGTGCCCACACAGATTGTCTGATAAATTGTTAAAGAGCAGTTGCGACGCGCTTTAGCGCTCTGTCGCGAGGTGGCGTATATTACGCTTTCCTCTTTCAGAGTCAACCCTCATTTTCAGGTTTTTCTCTTCAACCGAACCGGCTGTTTGTGTGAAGTGATTCACATCCGCCGTGTCGATGGAGGCGCATTATAGGGAGTTTCCTGTGGCCCGCAACCCTTAAATGACAGAAAAATGACTGACTGCTGCATTCCACAGCAAAACCCCGTCTTATACCCATTTACGCACAGAGTTATCCACAAACCACACGATCGTTTCTACGATCCTCTCGTTATATCAGCCTCTTTCAACTGAAAAAGAAGAGGTCAAAATCGAAAATTAAAAATTCGCGAGCGTTGCGCAAACGTTTTCGTTACAATGCCCCCGCACAACAAGGATGCCCCGTAAGGGGCGTTAGCTGAGTTTTTAGCCAAGAATTCACCTAACGCTCTCTGTAATAGTCAAATCCAGGGGATTTACCATGCAACAACGTCGTCCAGTCCGCCGCGCTCTGCTCAGTGTTTCTGACAAGGCCGGTATCATCGAATTCGCCCAGGCACTTTCCGCACGTGGTGTGGAGCTGCTGTCTACAGGTGGCACTGCGCGCCTGTTAGCAGAGAAAGGTCTGCCGGTAACCGAAGTTTCCGATTACACCGGTTTCCCGGAAATGATGGATGGACGCGTGAAGACCCTGCATCCGAAGGTCCACGGCGGCATCCTCGGTCGTCGCGGCCAGGATGATGCCATTATGGAACAACACCACATTGCTCCTATCGATATGGTTGTCGTTAACCTGTATCCGTTCGCCGAGACCGTCGCACGCGAAGGCTGCTCGCTGGAAGATGCAGTAGAGAACATCGATATCGGCGGCCCGACCATGGTGCGCTCCGCCGCGAAGAATCATAAAGATGTAGCTATCGTTGTGAAGAGCAGCGACTACGACGCCATTATTAAAGAGATGGATGCCAACGACGGTTCTCTGACCCTCGACACCCGTTTCGATCTCGCGATTAAAGCCTTCGAACACACCGCCGCTTACGACAGCATGATTGCCAATTACTTCGGCAGCATGGTTCCGGCTTACCACGGCGAAAGCAAAGAAGCCGCCGGTCGCTTCCCACGTACGCTGAACCTGAACTTCATTAAGAAGCAGGATATGCGCTACGGCGAGAACAGCCACCAGCAGGCTGCCTTCTATATAGAAGAAAATGTTAAAGAAGCCTCCGTTGCCACTGCGCAGCAGGTACAGGGCAAAGCACTTTCCTACAACAACATCGCCGATACCGATGCGGCGCTGGAGTGCGTGAAAGAATTCAACGAGCCAGCCTGTGTGATCGTTAAGCACGCTAACCCGTGTGGCGTGGCGGTAAGCACTTCTATTCTCGACGCTTACGACAGTGCCTACAAAACCGACCCGACCTCCGCGTTCGGCGGCATCATCGCCTTTAACCGCGAGCTGGATGCTGAAACCGCGCAGGCGATTATCTCCCGCCAGTTCGTGGAAGTGATCATCGCGCCATCCGCCACCGAAGAAGCACTGAACATTACCGCTGCCAAGCAGAACGTTCGCGTGCTGGTCTGCGGCCAATGGGCGCAGCGCGTTCCGGGCCTGGACTTCAAGCGCGTAAACGGCGGCCTGCTGGTTCAGGACTGTGACCTGGGTATGGTGAGCGAAGCTGAACTGCGCGTAGTGACCAAACGCCAGCCGACCGAGCAGGAGCTGCGCGATGCGCTGTTCTGCTGGAAAGTGGCGAAGTTCGTGAAATCCAATGCCATTGTTTATGCCAAAGAGAACATGACTATTGGCATAGGCGCAGGCCAGATGAGCCGCGTGTACTCCGCGAAAATCGCCGGGATCAAAGCGGCCGACGAAGGCCTGGAAGTGAAAGGTTCTGCAATGGCTTCTGACGCTTTCTTCCCGTTCCGCGACGGGATTGATGCCGCTGCTGCCGCCGGTGTGACCTGCGTGATCCAGCCGGGTGGTTCTATTCGCGATGACGAAGTGATTGCCGCCGCCAATGAACACGGCATTGCGATGGTATTTACCGATATGCGCCACTTCCGCCATTAATCCACGGAGCAGACGATGAAAGTATTAGTGATTGGCAACGGCGGGCGCGAGCACGCCCTGGCGTGGAAAGCGGCGCAGTCGCCAAAAGTCGAAACAGTATTTGTCGCCCCGGGCAATGCGGGCACCGCGCTGGAACCCACGCTGCAAAACGTGGCCATCGGCGTAACCGATATTCCAGCGCTGCTGGACTTTGCCCAGAACGAGAAGATCGATCTGACCATCGTTGGCCCGGAAGCGCCGCTGGTGATTGGCGTGGTCGATGCGTTCCGCGCCGCCGGTCTGAAAATCTTCGGCCCAACCGAAGGTGCCGCGCAGCTGGAAGGCTCCAAAGCCTTCACCAAAGATTTCCTCGCCCGTCACCAGATTCCGACGGCGGAATATCAGAACTTCACCGAAATCGAACCTGCGCTGGCTTACCTGCGCGAGAAAGGCGCGCCGATCGTTATCAAAGCTGACGGTCTGGCTGCCGGGAAAGGCGTTATCGTGGCGATGACGCTGGAGGAAGCCGAAGCCGCGGTTCATGACATGCTGGCCGGCAACGCGTTTGGCGACGCGGGCCACCGCATCGTGATTGAAGAGTTCCTCGACGGTGAAGAAGCGAGCTTTATTGTCATGGTCGACGGTGAGCACGTGCTGCCGATGGCCACCAGCCAGGACCACAAGCGCGTGGGCAATGGCGATACCGGCCCAAACACCGGCGGGATGGGTGCTTACTCACCAGCGCCGGTGGTAACTGATGAAGTGCATCAGCGCACCATGGAACGCATCATCTGGCCAACCGTGAAAGGCATGGCGGCGGAAGGTAACACCTACACCGGTTTCCTTTATGCGGGCCTGATGATCGACAAGCAGGGCAACCCAAAGGTTATCGAGTTTAACTGCCGCTTCGGCGATCCGGAAACCCAGCCGATCATGCTGCGCATGAAGTCCGATCTGGTGGAGCTGTGCCTCGCCGCCTGTGACGGCAAGCTGGATGAGAAAACCTCCGAGTGGGACGAACGCGCCTCGCTGGGTGTGGTCATTGCCGCCGGAGGTTATCCGGGTAATTACAATACCGGCGATGAGATCCACGGTCTGCCGCTGGAAGACGTCGCTGACGGTAAAGTGTTCCACGCGGGCACCAAACTGTCTGCTGACGATCGCGTGCTGACCAACGGTGGTCGCGTGCTGTGCGCCACCGCGCTGGGCAACACCGTGGCTGAAGCGCAGAAACGCGCTTACGCCCTGATGACCGACATCCGCTGGGATGGCAGCTTCAGCCGTAACGACATCGGCTGGCGCGCCATTGAACGCGAGCAACGCTAACGCGAAATTTTCGCCAGCAGCGTTTTACGCGTAATGCCTAACTGACGGGCGGCTTCCGTTTTATTGCCGCCCGTTTTTTCAAGCGCCGCCAGAATCACCTCCTTTTCGACATCCACCAGCGGTTGGATCTCGCCACTGAATTCCGTTTTTATCGGCGTCGCGGCAATCGCCATCGGCAGTTCACGTTCGGAAATATATTCCCCCGTCAGCAGCACCACCGAGCGCTCAATCGCATTTTCCAGCTCACGAATATTGCCCGGCCAGTCGTAGTGGATCAGCAGATCCATCGCCTGCGGAGTAAAGCCTTTCACCGCTTTACGGTTACGCGCGGCAAAACGCTGGAGAAAATGTTCGGCTAACAGCGGAATATCTTCCCGGCGCTGGCACAGCGCTGGCATTTCAATGGTGACGACGTTCAGACGATAGTAGAGATCCTGACGAAAGCGCCCGGCGCTGACTTCCTCTGCTAGATCGCGATGCGTAGCGGCTATCAGCCGGACATCAACCGCAATGGTCTGATTGCTACCAACTCGCTGCACTTCTCGCTCCTGGATAGCCCGCAGCAAACGCACCTGCATCAGCGGTGAGATATCGCCAATTTCATCAAGAAATAACGTGCCACCATCGGCTTCCACAAAGCGCCCTTCCCGGCGTTTATCCGCCCCGGTAAACGCCCCTTTCTCGTGACCAAAAAGTTCGGACTCCAGCAGCGATTCATTAAGCGCCGCGCAGTTGAGCGTCACCAGCGGCTTATCGCGACGGGCGCTGCTGGCATGCAGCGCCCGGGCCACCAGTTCTTTGCCCGTGCCGGAGTCTCCGTGAATGAGCACTGTCGCATCTGAGGGCGCAACCATCGCGATTTCATTGAGCAACTTCTGCATCGCCGGACTGCTGCCAATCATGCCAAACTGCGCAGCCGACGCTGACGGCAATTCAGCGCCCATTTCCCGCGTATGCGCCAGCGCCTTTTCCAGCGTCTCCTGCAGACGGTCAAAATCCAGCGGCTTGATTAAGTAGTCCAGCGCCCCGGTTTTAAGCGCCTCAACGGCGGTCTCTACGCTGGAGAACGCCGTCATGATCAAGACCGGAATCGCCGGATTCAGCGCTTTAATCTCTTTCAGCGTTGCGATACCGTCCATCTCCGCCATGCGTACATCACACAGCACTAAATCAAATACGCGTTCGCGCACCTGTTCCAGCGCCGCTCGCCCGCTATAGGCCAGCGCGACCTCATAACCCCAGCCGCGCAGCAGCGCCTGTAAAATGGTGCAGTGGCTGATATCGTCATCTACTACCAGAATATTGATTTTTCCGCGCGTCATCCTTGTTAATCCTGTTGTTTCGCTTTGGTCGGCAGCCAAAGGGTAAAGGTCGCACCTTTGCCCTCAACGCTTGCCACCTGAATGGTGCCACCATGCTGTTCGATAATGTTCTGCACTACCGCCAGCCCGAGGCCGGTTCCGTCAGCTTTGGTTGTAAAGTAAGGCGTAAAAATGGCCTCCAACTGTTCCGCTACAATTCCCTTCCCGCTATCGGTAACCACAATTTTAACGCGATCGCCGCTGCTTTCATTCGCTTCAACCGTGATCGTGCCCTGACGACCAATCGCATGAATGGCGTTCAGATACAGATTCAACAAAACCTGAGTCAGTCGGTCAGGATCGGCCTGGATAGCGGGCAGCGTAGAATTGGCCGAAAAGCGGAGCTGGATTTCCCTGCTTGCCGCATCCTGACCCACCAGGTGTAATGAGTGGGTGATAACCTCATTGAGATCCACCTGTTGCAGCGTCAGATGTGCAGGCTTCACCAGCTCCAGCAGCTCGCTCACCACCCGATTTAAACGATCCGCCTCTTTTGCCATCACCTGTGCCAGCTCATGCGACTCGCCTCCTGCCGGGGTTCGCTCGGCAAAATACTTCGCCAGACCTTTGATCGATGAAAGCGGGTTACGAATTTCATGCGCCACTCCAGCCGCAAGATGCCCGAGCGCTAACAGTTTTTCTTTACGCTTCATCGCATCCTGAAGTTCTTTGTACGAACGCTGATAGCGCTGATACCAGAAGAACGTCAGTACGGTGGCCAGCAACACAGCCGCCAGCGCACAGAGGACTATCAGTGTGTTACGCCACTCTCTTGCCTGAGTCGCTGTCAGATCGCTGGCATCAAAGGCGATAAATATGATTTGCGCTGGGGTGATAAGCTGCCCGTCATTGCTGGCACAGCGCGCCATGCCGTGGCGTCCTGGACCATACATCGGCTGAAACTGGCGATAAATTTCCAGGGCCGGCGTTTTTTCACCATCCCTCGCTGGAATTTCAATATTCCGCCAGCTTTCTTGCTCCCCAGGACTAAGCTGTCGCAGGACATCCGGTGAATAGAGCGTTTTTCCGACCATCGCGGAATTGCTGTGAGTAATAATGACACCATGCTCATCGACGACGGCAAACCATAGCACGCCTGGTTGTACGGCCATTTCCTCCAGTAGCGTCTGCTGCTGGGCATGATGCATGCGCATCCCCATGCCTACACGCGTACCAGACTCCAGAGCGCGAATGAGCACGCTGCCTTTTTCCAGTAGCGTTTGCCGCGCGGCACCACTTTCCCGCCCATAGTCCCGAATAGTCATAATCGAAAACCAGCCGACCAAAATCAGGATTGCCGCCAGCAAGAGTCGGCTCAACCACTTTGCCACCGTATCCTTATAAAGACGCATACGCTCTCCCTTTATCCCACTTGTTCCTTTCATCGTTGCAGGTATACAGCAGAAATCATGCCATTTTTTCCCCCTGATAACCCTGCCCTCAGACACAAACAGCTGAAAGTACCGGGTAAAAATGACTCGCTGGCGCGTTCTGGCGAGTCATTTTTACTCGTTTTCCTGCAAAGACGGCGGGTACGACGCCCGCAGGACTGGGATTGCCGCTTTGGCACGGAAGATGCAATAGGGAATGTAAGCTAACCAACAGGAGAACGAACGATGAAACGGAACAACAAACTGGCACTGATTGCACTTTCTCTGATCGCACTGGGCTCCACCCCGGTACTGGCGCAGAATCACTGGGGATATGGTGATGGAATGCAGCAACGGGGCGGTACCCCAATGACCGCTGAGCAGCAGGCTGCCGCACAGAAAATCTATGATGATTACTACTCCCAGACCAGCGCGTTGCGCCAACAGCTGACATCCAAACGTTATGAGTACAATGCACTATTAACGGCCAGCTCGCCGGACACGGCAAAAATTAATGCCGTTGCAAAAGAGATGGAAGCGTTGAATCAGTCTCTGGACGAGCAGCGCGTTAAACGCGATGTCGCAATGGCGCAGGCTGGCGTGCCACGTGGCGCGGGAATGGGCTACGGCGGATGCGGCGGTGGCAGTAACCATCGCGGCGGCGGCCATATGGGAATGGGTCACTGGTAAAAGACTTAATGCCTAATGACGCCATACGGTTCAGGCCTGCTGACTACCTGTCTTCAGGTTTTCAGAAAGTTTTGGCTGTAGGCTGCCAGTGACAAAAATCTTCATTGGCGACTAGCAGTATCTGCGACCCTTCGGGCGCTTCCAGCCATGCCACACTCACCTCTACGGATGAATGTTTCTGGCGGCGCTCGATATGGTTTATCGCCCACGACTCCAGGTCTGGCTTCAGCGTTTCACCTTCACAGGTTGTGACCGTGTTATCCGCATGCCAACGTCCCTGACGCAATATCACCCGTCCCTGACGCAGCGCATCGCTGGTCTGGCGAATTTGATCGGCGCGATAGCGGTAAAGCGCGATTTGATCGCTGGAAAGCTGCTGCTTTTGCCCGTCGACTTCACGCTGCATGAAGCTCAGTTCGCCCCGGTCATCGAAGCGTATACGGACATGTTCAGCCGGTTTACTGTAAACGTTGAGTTCTATCAGAGAGAGCGAATCACCCTGCCAGCGGTATTCACTGGTAGTGGTTTCGCCTTTTCGCCACGGACTAAATACCGAGAGCAAGTGAACATCGTCACCGGAGTCTTTACGCCAAATGCGTACCGCCCCCTGATCGCCAACATAGCCGCTGGCCGTGAACGGAGGAAGCTCAGAATGGCTACCGCAGGCAGACAGTAACAGAACACCTGAAAGCCAAAGCGTATGACGCCAGATGGACAAAAGGGGCGAAACCGCCCCTTCGTTAAAACTGTTCACTGCCACGCGAATTACTTAACCGCGTCTTTCAGTGCTTTACCAGAAACAAATGCCGGTACGTTAGCTGCGGCAATTTTGATTTCTTTACCGGTCTGCGGGTTGCGGCCAGTGCGCTCAGCACGGTGGTTCACTTTGAAGGTACCGAAACCAACCAGTTGTACAGCATCGCCTTCTTTCAGAGACTCAGTAATAGCAGCCAGAGTGGATTCCAGAGCAGCTTTAGCCTGTGTTTTAGACAGTTCTGCTTTGTCTGCAATTACATCAATCAGTTGAGTCTTGTTCATAAGTTATCCTTACAATGTGTTTATCGCTTGCTAAGCATCGAGTGCGACGGAAATGCCAGAAAAGCACTCTCCTGCATACACGCACCGATAGCCACTTTTTTTCGCCCCCCAAATGTAGACCAGACCGGGGGCGGATGGGAAGCCTTCAGGCACGACAAATCAGGCGTTAAATCACGTTTTGTGGTGTCATTGCTGAAAATTTATACCAATATTGCTCTCGCCAGCCTCGCGCAGGTCTGCACGCAGCCCTTTTATCAGCTCAATATCGCGTTCTTCACAGTCGGCTAAAAGTCGGAAAATTTCCCACTGAATATCCCATTCTTGCTCAACGGCAGGGTTCTCTTTGAGCTCTTCATCGGTCATTTCGCGACCAGCCTGGGTCATTTCCAGCATCGCTACCGTCGTAATCGAAGCTTTACTAACTTCAATTGCATGCTCCAGCGTTTCACCGCTAAGACGTGAATGCATCAGTTCGCTTAATGCCACACAGGCATCAATCGCCGGATAAACGCCGTACAGATCGTAATCGTCTGCAGAAGGAATGGCCTCTTCAAACTTTTCCAGCTGGCTGTCGAAATTGATTTTCGCGTCTTTAACCGTCAGCGCTTCCCAAATCAGATCCAGAATTCGGCGGTAAATCTGTCCATCACCAAATTCAGTTTGCTTGCAGAACATGGCGTAATTCGGGTACATGCGTTCGCACAGACAGGCCATAAACGTGACGTGCTGCCAGCTTTCCAGCTTCTCCAGACGCAGGTGAATCGGATTTTGTAACATGATGAGTTCTCAAATACGGAAATTAGCCGCAGTTTACCCGATATGGGGCGCTTTTGCTGCAAGCCGCGTAAAAGCCGGGCGTTCGGATGCCACCGCATCTGCCCAGCGCGTTGGTTCCGGCAGACGATAGCCGTTCATACAGCGTTGTACCCACGCCAGTGCGCTGTCCAAACTCACGCGGTGGCCCGTAGAAATAAACAACGGGTTACAGCGCGCTTTGCTGCGCCAGACCCATGCCAGCTGTTCGCCTTTATCCAGCAATGGCACTAGCGCACCGGGTTCAGCAGCGAGCGGTTCAAACTTGCCACACAGCCGTTTTTTCGCCACACCGATCGTTGGGACGTCCACCAGCAGGCCAAAATGGCTGGCCACGCCCAGACGGCGCGGGTGCGAAATGCCGTGCCCGTCAACGAACAGCAGATCTGGCTTGTGCGAGAGCAGTTGCCAGGCGGCCATCAGCGCGGGGGTTTCACGAAAGGAGAGAAAACCGGGAATGTAGGGCATGGTAGTGGCGATACGCGCCACCTTATATTCAACCAGTTCAAGCGTGGGATACTTCAGTAAGACCATCGCGGCTCGCGTCACTTCGCCACCCTGCTCAAACCCAACGTCCGCCCCGCCGATCAGATCCGGCGGATCGTACTTCAGACGATCCTCGCGGATCAATGAAGAGGCCAGTTCAAGCTGCTGCGCGCGTAATGACGCGAGATCCATAATGACTCCTTAACGGTGGTACTGTTCGGACAACCGATGTACCGCCTCCACAAAGACACCCGCATGTTCTGGCGGGACGTCCTGATGAATGCCGTGACCCAGGTTAAAGACATGCCCTTCGCCCTGACCGAATCCGGCCAGAATTGTCGCCACCTCTTCTTCGATGCGGGCTGGCGGTGCATATAGCATGGACGGATCCATATTGCCCTGTAGCGCCACTTTATGACCTACACGACGACGCGCATCGGCAATGTCAGTGGTCCAGTCGAGACCTAACGCATCACAGCCGGTTTCCGCCATCGCTTCCAGCCACTGACCACCACCTTTGGTAAACAGGGTCACAGGTACGCGACGACCTTCGTTCTCGCGTAGCAGGCCATCGACGATTTTGTGCATGTAGTACAGGGAGAACTGCTGATAATCGCGACCGGTCAGCACACCGCCCCAGGTATCGAAAATCATCACCGACTGCGCGCCCGCTTTGATCTGCGCGTTCAGGTACAGCGTGACGCTCTTCGCCAGCTTATCAAGCAGCAGATGCAGCGCTTTAGGGTCGGCATACATCATCTTTTTAATCACGGTGAAGGCTTTGCTGCTGCCGCCTTCAACCATGTAGGTCGCCAGCGTCCACGGGCTACCGGAGAAGCCGATCAGCGGCACTTCGCCTTTCAGTTCACGGCGGATAGTGCGCACCGCGTTCATCACGTATCCAAGCCCATCTTCCGGGTCCGGGATCGGCAGTTTGTCGACGTCAGCCTTGCTGGTAATCGGAGAGGTGAAGCGTGGACCTTCTCCTGCTTCAAAATACAGCCCGAGTCCCATCGCATCCGGGATCGTCAGGATATCGGAGAAGAGGATCGCGGCATCAAGTTTATAGCGACGAAGCGGCTGCAGCGTGACTTCGCAGGCCAGCTCGGCATTTTTGCACAGCGCCATAAAATCGCCCGCTTCGGCACGGGTAGCTTTGTATTCCGGTAGATAACGGCCTGCCTGGCGCATCATCCATACCGGAGTGACATCAACGGGCTGGCGCAGCAGCGCACGCAGATAACGATCGTTCTTCAGTTCGGTCATTTTTGCAGTTCCTTATTGCGTCAGTCCATCAGTGTATCACCACTCGCTCTTTACTCGTACTCAGCCCGACACATTGCCACAGTATCTTCAATCAATCGACGCGCGACAGTACCCGGCGGGGGCAAGAGCGGTAAATCGTCATAGCGATACCAGTTCGCTTCCAGCAGCTCTTTCGGGTCGATGACGATTTCGCCGCTATCATACTCCGCCATAAATGCGGTCATCAAAGACTGTGGGAACGGCCACGGCTGAGAAGTGACATAACGCAGGTTTTTCACCTTGATGCCGCTCTCTTCCATGACTTCACGCGCCACCGCCTGCTCGAGGGTCTCGCCCACTTCGACAAAACCCGCCAGCACGGTATGCACGCCGTTGCGATGGCGAACATGTTGGGCGAGCAGGATGGAATCATCTCGGCGAATAGCGACGATTATGCAGGGAGCAATTTGCGGGTAATAACGTTCGCGGCAGTGACTACAGAGCATCGCCCACTCCGTTTTACTCGGGTGCATGGGATGGCCGCAGTAACCGCAGAATTTATGCGAGCGGTAAAACTCTGCCAGCTGTACGCCTCGTCCGGCCAGTTGAAACAGGCCAACGTCCTGGTCAATGACCTGGCGCACCGACCCCATATCGTGTCGACGCTGCTGCTGCACCAGCCAGACAGTTTCCCCTTCCCACTCGCCTATTGGCAGCGCGCGCTGACCAATCAGATCAAAACGGGCTGCGTCGCCATAAGGTAGCTCGCCATGAGGTAACCATAACTTTTGCTCATGACTGACAATCCACCAGCCGCTATCTAATTTTTCAATTATACGATCCATATCTCTTGCGCAACCTTTGCTTCACAGGCATGTTGTTTACATTATTTTTACATTTACGGGTGAGCAGTTCCTAAACACCATCTTGCGGAGTCAATCATGCTAAACCAGCTGGAAAGCCTGACGGAGCACGTCGGAGGAAGTAATAAACTGGTTGATCGCTGGCTACATGTACGTAAGCACCTGCTCGTGGCTTACTACAATCTGGTTGGCATTAAGCCTGGCAAAGAATCGTACATGCGACTCAATGAAAAGGCGCTGGATGATTTTTGTCAGAGCCTGGTCGATTACCTCTCCACCGGACACTTCAGTATTTATGAACGTATTCTCCATAAATTGGAAGGCAACGGGCAGCTTTTAAAAGCCACAAAAATTTGGCCGCTGCTGGAAGCCAATACGCAGCTGATCATGGACTACTATGACTCCAGCCTGGAAACTGCGATTGATCATGATAACTTCCTTGAGTTTCAAAAGGTTTTATCGGATCTCGGCGAAGCGCTGGAAGCCCGGTTCGTGCTCGAAGATAAGCTGATCATGCTGGTATTTGATGCGATGCACGAGAGTGGCACTCTCAAACGTCCTGCTTGAGATTTGTCGCATTAACGCGTAGTTTACATTCATTACCTCTAAGATAGAGGTTACTTCTTGTCGGAGTGCTTATTTTCCACAAAAGCATTCGTGATGCGTCAAGGCGGCAAGTCAGTGAATCTCCAGGAGCTTACCTAAGTAAGTGACTGGAGTGAGCGGACGAAGCCAACAAAGAGGCAGCGCGAAGGATGACGTGGAAAAGGCTGAGACCGTTAATTCGGGATCCGCGGAACCTGATCAGGTTAAGACCTGCGAAGGGAACAAGAGTCAATCTACAACCGTTCGCCTTTGGGTGATCGCCTCTCTTGCTTCATCCGTCGTCTGACAAGCCACGTCCTTACTTTTTTGGAATGAGCTATGTCTGCCACTACTAAACCATCACGCCGCGAACAGCGCGCGCAAGCCCAACACTTTATCGATACCCTGGAAGGGACCGCCTTCCCTAACTCAAAACGCATTTATATTACCGGTTCGCAGCCGGATATCCGCATTCCGATGCGCGAAATCCAGCTTAGCCCGACGCTGATTGGCGGCAGCAAAGACAACCCGCAATTTGAAGACAACGAAGCCGTGCCGGTGTACGACACCTCCGGGCCGTATGGCGATCCTGACGTGGCGATTAACGTCCAGCAGGGCCTGGCGAAACTGCGCCAGCCGTGGATTGCGGCGCGTAACGACAGCGAAGAATTAGACGACCGCAGCTCCGCTTACACCAAAGAGCGCCTGGCCGACGATGGCCTGGACGAGCTGCGTTTCAGCGGCCTGCTGACGCCAAAGCGCGCCAAAGCCGGAAAGCGCGTGACCCAGTTGCACTACGCCCGTCAGGGGATCGTCACGCCGGAGATGGAGTTTATCGCCATCCGTGAAAATATGGGCCGCGAGCGTATTCGTAGTGAAGTGCTGCGCCACCAGCATCCGGGGATGAACTTTGGCGCGCGTCTGCCGGAAAATATCACCCCGGAATTCGTGCGTGATGAAGTCGCTGCGGGCCGGGCGATTATTCCCGCCAACATCAACCACCCGGAATCCGAGCCGATGATCATCGGCCGCAACTTCCTGGTGAAGGTGAATGCCAACATCGGTAACTCGGCGGTCACTTCCTCTATCGAAGAAGAGGTCGAAAAACTGGTGTGGTCGACCCGCTGGGGCGCAGATACGGTGATGGACCTTTCCACCGGTCGCTATATTCACGAAACCCGCGAGTGGATCCTGCGTAACAGCCCGGTGCCGATCGGCACCGTACCGATCTACCAGGCGCTGGAGAAGGTCAACGGGATCGCCGAAGATCTCACCTGGGAAGCGTTCCGCGATACGTTGCTGGAACAGGCCGAACAGGGCGTCGACTACTTCACTATCCATGCGGGCGTACTGCTGCGCTACGTGCCGATGACCGCTAAACGCCTGACCGGAATTGTCTCGCGCGGCGGTTCAATTATGGCGAAATGGTGCCTTTCTCATCACAAAGAAAACTTCCTGTTTGAACATTTCCGCGAAATTTGTGAAATCTGCGCCGCCTACGATGTCTCGCTCTCTCTCGGTGACGGCCTGCGCCCGGGTTCGATTCAGGATGCCAACGACGAAGCGCAGTTCTCCGAACTGCATACGCTGGGCGAGCTAACCAAAATCGCCTGGGAATACGATGTGCAGGTGATGATTGAAGGCCCAGGGCATGTGCCGATGCATATGATCCAACGCAACATGACCGAAGAGCTGGAGAGCTGCCACGAAGCGCCGTTCTACACCTTAGGGCCGTTGACGACAGATATCGCGCCGGGCTATGACCACTTCACCTCCGGCATTGGCGCGGCGATGATCGGCTGGTTTGGCTGCGCGATGCTGTGCTACGTCACGCCAAAAGAGCACCTCGGCCTGCCTAACAAAGAAGACGTGAAGCAAGGGCTGATTACCTACAAGATTGCCGCTCACGCCGCGGATTTAGCCAAAGGCCACCCGGGCGCGCAGATCCGCGATAACGCGATGTCGAAAGCGCGCTTCGAATTCCGCTGGGAAGACCAGTTTAACCTCGCGCTCGACCCGTTCACTGCCCGCGCTTATCACGATGAAACCCTGCCGCAGGAGTCCGGCAAAGTCGCCCATTTCTGCTCCATGTGCGGGCCGAAGTTCTGCTCGATGAAAATCAGCCAGGAAGTACGCGACTACGCCGCCGCGCAGACTATTGAAGTGGGAATGGCAGATATGTCGGAGAACTTCCGCGCCAAAGGCGGTGAAATCTACCTCAAAAAAGAGGAGGCATAATGTACCAGCCTGATTTCCCGACCGTGCCGTTCCGCCTCGGGCTTTACCCGGTGGTGGACAGCGTGGCGTGGATTGAACGCCTGCTGCTGGCGGGCGTACGCACGATCCAACTGCGCATTAAAGATAAGCGTGATGAAGAGGTCGAAGCCGACGTCATGGCCGCCATTGAACTGGGGCGTCGCTATGACGCCCGCCTGTTTATCAACGACTACTGGCGGCTGGCGATTAAGCACCACGCTTACGGCGTGCATCTGGGCCAGGAAGACCTTGAAACCACCGATCTGAAGGCGATTCAGGCGGCGGGGCTGCGCCTGGGTGTATCCACTCACGATGATATGGAGATCGACGTCGCGCTGGCGGCTAAGCCTTCTTATATCGCACTCGGCCACGTCTTCCCCACGCAAACCAAGCATATGCCTTCCTCCCCGCAGGGGCTGACGCAGCTGGCAAGTCATATTGAACGACTGGCCGATTACCCGACCGTCGCCATTGGCGGCATCAGCCTGGAACGTGCGCCCGCGGTGCTGGCAACCGGCGTCGGCAGCATTGCCGTGGTCAGCGCCATTACCCAGGCGGCTGACTGGCAGGCAGCCACGGCGCAACTGCTGGATATCGCGGGAGTCGGCGATGAATGACCGCGACTTTATGCGCTACAGCCGGCAGATCCTGCTCGGCGATATCGCGATTGAGGGCCAACAAAAGCTGCTCGACAGCCATGTGCTGATTGTCGGTTTAGGCGGGTTAGGTTCGCCTGCCGCGCTGTATCTGGCGGGAGCAGGTATCGGCAAACTGACGCTGGTAGACGATGACGACATTCATTTGAGCAATCTGCAGCGCCAGATCCTGTTTACCACTGATGATATCGCGCGTTCAAAATCGCAGATTGCCCAGCAGCGCCTGACGCGGCTCAACCCGGATATCGAACTGGTATCACTCCAGCAGCGACTGAAAGGCGATGCGCTCCGACATGCGGTAGCGCGTGCCGATGTGGTGCTCGACTGTACCGACAACATGGCCACGCGTCAGGAAATTAACGCCGCCTGCGTGTCGCTGAATACACCTTTGGTTACCGCCAGCGCCGTCGGTTTCGGCGGCCAGTTGATGGTGCTCACGCCACCGTGGGAACAAGGTTGTTACCGCTGCCTGTGGCCGGATGATGTCGAACCTGAGCGCAACTGCCGTACCGCCGGTATCGTCGGCCCGGTTGTCGGCGTGATGGGCACCTTGCAGGCGCTGGAAGCCATCAAGCTGCTTAGCGGCATTGCGACGCCCAGCGGCGAGTTACGCCTGTTTGACGGTAAAACCAGCCAATGGCGCAGCCTTGCGCTGCGTCGGGCCAATGGCTGCCCGGTATGTGGAGGGCAACATGCAGATTCAGTTCAATGATGAGCCGATGCAGTGCGCCGAGGGACAAACCGTCAGCGGGCTGCTCACCGAGCTTAATCAGCTTAAACCGGGCGCGGCGCTGGCGCTCAATCAGCAGATCCTGCCGCGCGAGCAGTGGCAGCAGCAAATCGTGCAGGAAGGCGACCAGATCCTGCTTTTTCAGGTTATTGCAGGGGGTTGATATGTTACGTATTGCCGACAAAACGTTTGATTCACATCTGTTCACCGGTACCGGAAAATTTGCCTCATCGCAGCTGATGGTCGAGGCGATTCGCGCCTCCGGCAGCCAGTTGGTCACGCTGGCCATGAAGCGCGTGGATTTGCGCCAGCATAACGATGCCATTCTGGCCCCGCTTATCGACGCGGGCGTGACGCTGCTGCCTAACACCTCCGGAGCGAAAACCGCTGAAGAGGCGATTTTCGCCGCCCAACTGGCGCGTGAAGCGCTGGGCACAAACTGGCTGAAATTAGAAATCCACCCGGATGCCCGCTGGCTATTGCCGGATCCGATTGAAACACTAAAAGCTGCCGAAGCGCTGGTGAAACAGGGCTTTGTGGTGCTGCCCTACTGCGGCGCGGATCCGGTACTGTGCAAGCGGCTGGAAGACGTGGGCTGCGCGGCGGTGATGCCGCTCGGCGCGCCTATCGGCTCCAACCAGGGGCTGGAAACCAAAGCGATGCTGGAGATTATTATCCAACAGGCGACCGTGCCGGTGGTGGTTGATGCAGGCATCGGCGTCCCCAGCCACGCCACGCAGGCACTGGAAATGGGCGCCGACGCGGTGCTGGTCAACACGGCAATCGCGGTAGCCGACAGCCCGGTGATGATGGCCACCGCTTTCCGTCTGGCAGTTGAAGCAGGCCTTTTGGCGCGCCAGGCGGTACCTGGAAGCAAAAGCTCGCAGGCAAATCCCACAAGCCCGCTAACCGGATTCCTGGAGGCCTTCGCATGAAAACGTTCAGCGATCGCTGGCGACAGCTGGACTGGGACGACATCCGCCTGCGCATCAACGGTAAAACCGCCGCTGACGTGGAGCGCGCCCTCAACGCTTCGCATCTTAGTCGCGACGATCTGATGGCATTGCTCTCTCCTGCCGCCGCCGATTATCTGGAGCCGCTTGCGCAACGGGCGCAAAAGCTCACCCGTCAGCGTTTTGGCAACACGGTGAGCTTTTACGTGCCGTTGTATCTCTCCAACCTTTGTGCCAACGACTGCACCTACTGCGGTTTTTCGATGAGCAACCGTATCAAACGCAAAACGCTGGACGAAAATGAGATACAACGTGAGTGTGCGGCTATCCGTGAGCTGGGCTTTGAGCATCTGCTACTGGTCACCGGTGAACATCAGGCCAAAGTGGGGATGGATTACTTTCGTCGCCATTTGCCTGCCATTCGCCGCCAGTTTGCCTCTTTACAGATGGAAGTACAGCCGCTGTCAGAGGCTGAATATGCGGAGCTGAAGACGCTGGGGCTGGATGGCGTGATGGTGTATCAGGAGAGCTATCATGAGGCGATTTACGCCCGCCACCATCTGAAGGGGAAAAAGCAGGATTTCTTCTGGCGACTGGAAACGCCGGACCGGCTGGGCCGCGCAGGGATCGACAAAATCGGTCTTGGCGCGTTGATTGGTTTGTCCGACAGCTGGCGGGTTGACTGCTATATGGTAGCTGAACATCTGCTGTGGATGCAGCAGCATTACTGGCAGAGCCGCTACTCTATCTCCTTCCCTCGCCTGCGCCCATGCACCGGAGGCGTTGAGCCTGCATCGATCATGGATGAGCGACAGCTGGTCCAGACCATTTGCGCGTTTCGTTTACTGGCACCAGAAATTGAGCTGTCGCTCTCCACCCGCGAATCGCCATGGTTTCGTGACCATGTGATCCCGTTGGCAATCAACAACGTCAGCGCCTTCTCAAAAACCCAGCCCGGTGGTTATGCCGATAACCACCCCGAACTGGAACAGTTCTCCCCGCACGACGATCGTCGCCCGGAAGCCGTTGCTGAAGCACTGATGGCGCAGGGATTACAGCCCGTGTGGAAAGACTGGGACAGCTATCTGGGACGCGCGGCACAGATGCCCTAAGCCCAACGCTATCGCATAAACAAAAAAACCCGCTTTCGCGGGTTTTTTCTTCACTGGTGCTTAACTGCTCGGGCTCTGGCCTTCATCGCTATCGTAAGCCTTCGTGAAATTATCGGCGTTTACAGCGCGACAACGTTAACAGCAGACGGGCCTTTAGCGCCATTCTCCACGGAGAACTCCACCTTTTGACCTTCGTCTAACGTTTTAAAATCGTTACTCTGGATAGCGGAAAAATGCACAAACACATCCTTGCTACCGTCCTGAGGAGTGATAAAGCCGAAGCCTTTATCAGAGTTAAACCATTTTACTAAACCAGTCATTTTGTTAGACATAGATACTTCCTTTCATGTTTTTGAGCCGCTTATGCAGCGAAGATGGCCTGTTTTGCAGAAATTAACTTATGGGGCACTTAGGGAGGAGGCTCATGAAGAAGAGTATCTGAGGATAACGCTTGAACTGAGAACTGCTTTACTAAAACTGCTTGCATAAGGTCTGTGTTCCAAACCGATGCCGCTATAGTAGACCTACTTCTAATCATTAAGCAAGCATTAATTTTTTTAATACCCACTGAGTGATGGATTGTTGAACCAACGCGGCTAAGCATCCTGGATAACAGCTTGATCTACAATGAACAAAAGCCCCGACTATTGCAGTCAGGGCTTTACGTTACTACACACTTCAAATTTAACATTAATAAACTTAACGATTTAATACTGCTGATGGTACTACTTTAAAATGTACACGTTTACTACAGATAATATTGGATATTGATACTAACTAAAGCTTTCCTCTATTTACCGTTAAACACATTCCACCCGCTTGATAATAGAACTCAAGGCTGGTGACCTAAACAAGTACACTTCCCCTCGCGACATATACTCTTTGATGCGTTGCCTTATTTCCCTCGTGATAACCAAAAAAGCAGAAATCACGAACAATTACTATTAAATCATGGCGTTACATCGTCGCGTTTTACTGATTTTTTGCGATTAGATATATCAACTACGTGGCCTGAAAGCATTGTCGAGGTGAAAAAATAGCGTTTTCAGCATCGACTATCCCATACAAAAATACTTCATGGCCTTTATCGCAAACCCCAATCAAGCTCTACTAACACTTACTACGTTAACAGCAAACTACAATTTCTCCGCTGTTAAGTATTAACATACGGGTTTAAAAAACGCTGTCAATACTGTTTTTTATAACATGTCTTTATTGACAGTAATTATATATTCCAGCATGTGATAAGCGAGTCAAAAAGCCGCTGGTCCCGGTCCAGATCGCAGGGTTTGGCCTCTTTTTGTAACCGGTTTCAGAAAAAGCGGTTTTCTTTGTGATGCCTTGCACACAATCGTTGCAAAGCAGTTGTTGCTATAGCTGGCTCGCGATAATTATCAACTCACACATGTTGATCGAGACTGCTTATGAAAAACATCGTTTTATGCTGTGCCGCCGGAATGTCCACCAGCATGCTGGTGCAAAGGATGAAAGATGCCGCCCAGAAAAAAAGCGTCGACGTTACTATCAAAGCCGTCCCGGTGGCCGAGTTTGAAGAGAATATCGCTACAGCGGATATCGTTTTGCTCGGTCCACAGGTTAAGTATGAACAGGCCAAGCTACAGGCGATCGCCGACCCACTAGGCAAAAAGGTCGCCGTTATCGACATGATGGATTACGGCATGATGAAAGGCGATGCGGTACTGGACAAGGCGCTGAAACTACTGGAGTGATGGTATGGAAGAGTTAGAAACGATCATCATGGAGTTATTGGTAAACGCTGGCGCTGCACGCAGCCAGGCCCTGACGGCATTGCAACTGGCGCGTAAAGGTGATTTCTCCGGTGCAGAACAAGCGATGACGGAATCACGCGAGTACGTTAAACAAGCGCATAAAATCCAGACCCAGCTGATCGGAATTGACGAAGGAACCGGCAAGCTACCGGTTAATCTCATCACCGTCCATTCGCAGGATCACCTGATGAACGCGATGGTGATTCAGGATTTGGCGGGAGATATGATTGAGCTTTATCGGCGGTTACCGCCGGTAAATTAATGACACTGCCGGATGGCTTCGTAGCCTCATAGACCAGATAAGCGCCATCAGAAATAAACCTGGACATAAAAAAACCCGCCGAAGCGGGTTTTTTATTATGGTCGGCAACGATTAATCGTTGTCAGAACCGCCCAGGCCTGCGTTCAGCAGTTCTGCCAGGCTGGCAGACGCATCTTCAGCAGTCACCTGCGGTGCAGCTGGCAGTTCGCCCGCTGCACGACGGCGCATACGATCCTGGTGGTACGCGTAACCGGTACCTGCCGGGATCAGACGACCCACGATTACGTTCTCTTTCAGACCGCGCAGTTCATCACGTTTACCTGCAACAGCGGCTTCGGTCAGGACACGCGTGGTTTCCTGGAACGATGCTGCAGAGATGAAGGACTCGGTTGCCAGAGACGCTTTGGTGATACCCAGCAGATCGCGGGAGAACGTTGCACCCACTTTGCCGTTCGCTTCCAGCTCGCGGTTAGCGATCTTGACGCGGGAGTATTCAACCTGCTCGCCTTCCAGGAAGTCGGAGCTACCAGCGCTTTCGATGGTGGCTTTACGCAGCATCTGACGAACGATAACTTCGATGTGTTTATCGTTAATCTTAACACCCTGCAGACGGTATACGTCCTGAACTTCGTTAACGATGTAACGAGTTACAGCATGCACACCACGCAGACGCAGGATGTCGTGCGGCGCTTCCGGACCGTCGGAAACAACGTCACCACGTTCTACACGTTCACCTTCGAACACGTTGAGCTGACGCCATTTCGGAATCATCTCTTCGTACGGTTCGCTACCGTCTACCGGGGTGATAACCAGACGACGTTTACCTTTGGTTTCTTTACCGAAGGAAATGATGCCGCTGATTTCAGCCAGGATTGCCGGCTCTTTCGGACGACGTGCTTCGAACAGGTCAGCAACGCGCGGCAGACCACCGGTGATATCCTTGGTACCGCCGGATTCCTGCGGAACACGCGCCAGGGTGTCACCAGAACTGATCTGTACGCCATCTTCCAGCTGAACAATCGCTTTACCCGGCAGGAAGTACTGAGCAGGCATATCGGTGCCTGGGATCAGAACGTCGTTGCCCTGAGCATCAACAATTTTCAGTGCCGGACGCAGGTCTTTACCACCCGCAGTACGCTCTGCAGAATCCAGAACCACCAGAGAAGACAGACCGGTCAGCTCGTCGGTCTGACGAGTAATGGTCTGGCCGTCGATCATGTCAGTGAAGCGGACAAAACCACTCACTTCGGTGATAACCGGCATGGTGTGCGGATCCCAGTTTGCTACGGTTTCGCCGCCAGCAACCTGTTCGCCATCACCTTTCGCCATAACGGAGCCGTAAGGCACTTTATAGCTTTCTTTGGTACGGCCGAATTCGTCGATCAGTTTCAGTTCGGTGTTACGTGAGGTGATAACCAGTTTGCCGCTGGAGTTCACAACCGACTTCGCATTGCTCAGACGGATGCTACCTTTGTTTTTCACCTGAATGCTGGATTCAGCAGCCGCACGAGATGCCGCACCACCGATGTGGAACGTACGCATCGTCAGCTGTGTACCCGGTTCACCGATGGACTGTGCCGCGATAACGCCGATTGCTTCACCTTTGTTGATGATGTGGCCACGCGCCAGGTCACGACCGTAGCAGTGCGCACATACACCAAAGTCGGTGTCACAAGATACAACAGAACGGACTTTGACGGAGTCAACGGAGTTCTCTTCCAGCAGGTCACACCACTGTTCGTGCAGCAGCGTGTTGCGTGGAACCAGAATATCCGCCGTACCCGGCTTCAGAACGTCTTCAGCAGTCACACGACCCAGAACGCGATCGCGCAGCGGCTCTTTAACATCACCACCCTCGATAACCGGGGTCATGGTGATGCCTTCCAGAGTGCCGCAATCGTCTTCAGTAACAACCAGGTCCTGCGCAACGTCGACCAGACGACGAGTCAGATAACCGGAGTTCGCTGTTTTCAGTGCGGTATCCGCCAGACCTTTACGCGCACCGTGAGTAGAGATGAAGTACTGGAGTACGTTCAGACCTTCACGGAAGTTCGCGGTGATTGGCGTTTCGATGATGGAGCCATCTGGCTTCGCCATCAGACCACGCATACCGGCCAGCTGACGAATCTGTGCTGCAGAACCACGCGCACCGGAGTCGGCCATCATGTAGATGCTGTTGAAGGAAACCTGCTGCTCTTCTACGCCGTCACGGTTAATAACGGTTTCGGTTTGCAGGTTATCCATCATCGCTTTGGATACACGATCGTTTGCCGCAGCCCAGATATCGATAACTTTGTTATAGCGTTCGCCCGCGGTTACCAGACCGGACTGGAACTGCTCCTGGATCTCAGCAACTTCAGCTTCCGCTTCAGAGATGATCTCGTGTTTCTTCTCTGGGATGACCATGTCATCAATACCAACAGATGCACCTGAACGCGCTGCATAAGCAAAGCCGGTGTACATTGTCTGGTCAGCGAAGATAACGGTCGGCTTCAGGCCCAGAATGCGGTAACAGGTGTTCAGCATTTTGGAGATAGCTTTCTTGCCCAGCGCCTGGTTGACGATGGAGAAAGGCAGACCTTTCGGTACGATCATCCACAGAATGGCGCGACCAACGGTCGTGTCTTTCAGACTGGTGTGCGCAACGAATTCGCCGTTTTCATCTTTTTCGTATTCAGTGATACGCACTTTAACGCGCGCATGCAGAGAGGCCAGACCTGCGCGATAGATACGCTCAGCTTCTTTCGGGCCAGTCAGCACCATGCCTTCGCCTTTGGCGTTAACACAGTCACGGGTCATGTAGTACAGACCCAATACAACGTCCTGAGACGGAACGATGATAGGTTCGCCGTTCGCCGGAGACAGGATGTTGTTGGTAGACATCATCAGCGCACGCGCTTCGAGCTGGGCTTCCAGCGTCAGCGGTACGTGAACAGCCATCTGGTCACCATCGAAGTCGGCGTTATATGCCGCACAAACCAGCGGGTGAAGCTGGATAGCTTTACCTTCGATCAGTACCGGTTCAAATGCCTGGATACCCAGACGGTGCAGTGTTGGTGCACGGTTCAGCAGTACCGGGTGTTCGCGGATAACTTCGTCCAGGATATCCCAAACGACAGCTTCTTCACGCTCAACCATTTTCTTAGCGGCTTTGATGGTGGTGGCCAGGCCACGCAGTTCCAGCTTGCCGTAGATGAACGGTTTGAACAGTTCCAGTGCCATTTTCTTCGGCAGGCCGCACTGATGCAGACGCAGGTATGGACCTACGGTGATTACAGAACGACCGGAGTAGTCAACACGCTTACCGAGCAGGTTCTGACGGAAACGACCCTGCTTACCTTTGATCATGTCGGCCAAAGATTTCAGAGGACGTTTGTTAGAACCGGTGATCGCACGACCGCGACGACCGTTATCCAGCAGGGCGTCAACCGCTTCCTGCAGCATACGTTTTTCGTTGCGTACGATGATGTCCGGCGCAGCCAGATCCAGCAGACGCTTCAGACGGTTGTTACGGTTGATAACGCGACGATACAGATCGTTCAGATCCGACGTTGCGAAACGACCACCATCCAGCGGAACCAGCGGACGCAGATCTGGCGGCAGAACCGGCAGAACGGTCAGGATCATCCACTCTGGCTTGTTGCCAGACTGTACGAAGGCTTCCAGCAGTTTGATACGCTTGGTCAGCTTCTTACGCTTGGTTTCGGAGTTGGTTTCGTTCAGCTCTTCGCGCAGAGTTTCACACTCTTGCTCCAGATCCATGCTCTTCAGCAGGGCCTGGATTGCTTCCGCACCCATCTTCGCGTCAAATTCGTCACCGAACTCTTCCAGCGCGTCCAGATACTGCTCTTCAGTCAGGATCTGTTGACGTTCCAGGTTAGTCATACCGCCTTCGATAACCACATAAGATTCGAAGTACAGTACGCGTTCGATATCACGCAGCGGCATATCAAGCAGCAAACCGATACGGGACGGCAGAGATTTCAGGAACCAGATGTGAGCAGTCGGAGACGCCAGCTCGATGTGGCCCATACGCTCACGGCGTACTTTAGTCTGGGTCACTTCAACGCCGCACTTCTCACAGATCACACCACGGTGTTTCAGGCGCTTGTACTTACCGCACAGGCACTCGTAGTCTTTTACCGGCCCAAAGATACGGGCGCAGAAAAGGCCGTCACGTTCAGGTTTGAACGTACGGTAGTTGATGGTTTCCGGCTTCTTAACTTCACCGAAAGACCATGAACGGATCATGTCTGGCGAGGCCAGAGCAATTTTGATCGCATCAAACTCTTCGGTTTTAGTCTGCGCTTTCAGAAACTTTAATAAATCTTTCACGGATTTGCTCCCGTCGGAGTTAGCACAATCTGGCGCTGGCTGTTACGCCAGCACCAGTGACCTGTTTGATCGAGAGTTACTCGTCTTCCAGCTCGATGTTGATACCCAGCGAACGAATCTCTTTCAACAGTACGTTGAAGGATTCCGGCATGCCTGGTTCCATCTGATGGTTGCCGTCCACGATGTTTTTATACATCTTAGTACGACCGTTCACGTCATCAGACTTAACGGTGAGCATTTCCTGCAGGGTGTATGCTGCGCCATATGCTTCCAGCGCCCACACTTCCATCTCCCCGAAGCGCTGACCACCGAACTGCGCCTTACCACCCAGCGGCTGCTGAGTAACCAGGCTGTAAGAACCGGTAGAACGCGCATGCATCTTGTCATCAACCAGGTGGTTCAGTTTCAGCATGTACATGTAGCCAACGGTAACCTGGCGCTCGAACTGCTCACCGGTACGACCGTCGAACAGTGTGATCTGACCGGAAGTCGGCAGGCCACCCAGCTGTAACAGTTCCTTGATTTCAGACTCTTTCGCACCGTCGAATACCGGCGTTGCGATCGGCATACCTTTTTTCAGGTTTTCAGCCAGACGCAGAACTTCTTCATCACTGAAGGTATTCAGGTCAACTTTCTGACGAACATCTGAACCCAGATCGTAAGCACGCTGGATGAATTCGCGCAGTTTCGCGACTTCCTGTTGCTGTTTCAGCATGGCGTTGATCTTATCGCCGATACCTTTTGCAGCCATACCCAGGTGGGTTTCAAGGATCTGACCGATGTTCATACGCGATGGTACGCCCAGCGGGTTCAGTACGATATCTACCGGCGTACCGTTAGCATCGTGTGGCATATCTTCGATCGGGTTGATCTTAGAGATTACACCCTTGTTACCGTGACGACCTGCCATCTTATCACCAGGCTGGATCCGACGTTTAACCGCCAGATAAACCTTAACAATCTTCAGCACGCCCGGTGCCAGATCATCGCCCTGAGTGATTTTACGGCGCTTCGCTTCGAGTTTTTTCTCGAATTCGTGTTTCAGTTCGTCGTACTGCTCAGCCAGTTGTTCCAGCTGATTCTGTTTTTCTTCGTCGGTCAGGCCGAGTTCTAACCAGCGGTCACGCGGCAGTTTGTCGAGCTTCTCAGCTTCAACACCACCAGAAACCAGCACAGCGTAGATACGGCTGAACAGGCCAGCTTCGAGGATCTGCAGTTCTTCAGACAGGTCTTTTTTCGCCTGCTTCAGCTGCATCTCTTCGATTTCCAGCGCACGTTTGTCTTTTTCTACGCCATCGCGAGTAAAGACCTGAACGTCGATAATCGTACCGGAAACACCGTTTGGCACGCGCAGAGAAGAGTCTTTAACGTCAGACGCTTTTTCACCGAAGATCGCACGCAGCAGCTTCTCTTCTGGCGTCAGTTGGGTCTCACCTTTCGGCGTTACCTTACCAACCAGAATGTCACCACCGGTCACTTCCGCACCGATATAAACGATACCGGATTCATCCAGTTTGGAGAGCGCTGCTTCACCCACGTTCGGGATGTCAGCGGTGATCTCTTCTGGCCCCAGCTTGGTGTCACGGGACACACATGCCAGTTCCTGAATATGGATGGTGGTGAAACGGTCTTCCTGGACAACACGCTCGGATACGAGAATGGAGTCTTCGAAGTTGTAACCATTCCATGGCATGAATGCCACACGCATGTTCTGGCCCAGCGCCAGTTCACCGAGGTCGGTGGACGGACCGTCTGCCAGCACATCACCACGTTCAACCGGCTCGCCCAGAGATACGCAAGGCATCTGGTTGATACAGGTGTTCTGGTTAGAACGGGTGTATTTGGTCAGGTTATAAATGTCGATACCTGCTTCGCCCGGGTACATCTCGTCTTCGTTAACTTTGATAACGATACGGGAAGCATCCACGTACTGAACAGTACCGCCACGTTTAGCAACTGCAGTAACACCGGAGTCAACGGCAACAGCACGTTCCATACCGGTACCAACCAGCGGCTTATCAGCGCGCAGAGTCGGAACCGCCTGACGTTGCATGTTCGCACCCATCAATGCACGGTTGGCGTCATCGTGTTCCAGGAACGGGATCAGGGACGCACCGACGGATACCACCTGCTGGGTGGATACGTCCATGTAGTCAACCTGATCACGGCTGAACAAGCTGGATTCGCCTTTGCTACGGCAGGTAACCAGATCTTCTACAAAGTGGCCTTCGTCATCCAGGTTGGAGTTCGCCTGAGCGATAACGTAGTTGCCTTCTTCGATAGCAGACAGGTAATGAATTTCGTCAGTTACAACACCGTCGGTCACTTTACGGTACGGAGTCTCGAGGAAGCCGTATTCGTTAGTCTGTGCATACACGGACAGGGAGTTGATCAGACCGATGTTCGGACCTTCAGGCGTTTCGATTGGACATACGCGACCGTAGTGAGTCGGGTGTACGTCTCGAACTTCGAAGCCTGCGCGTTCACGGGTCAGACCGCCTGGGCCGAGTGCAGAGATACGACGTTTGTGCGTAATCTCAGACAGCGGGTTGTTCTGGTCCATAAACTGAGACAGCTGGCTGGAACCAAAGAACTCTTTCACTGCTGCAGAAATCGGCTTGGCGTTGATCATATCCTGAGGCATCAGGGTATCCAGATCGCCCAGAGACAGACGCTCTTTCACCGCACGCTCAACACGTACCAGGCCAACGCGGAACTGGTTTTCCGCCATTTCGCCTACGGAACGGATACGACGGTTGCCGAGGTGGTCGATATCATCGACTTCGCCTTTACCGTTACGGATATCGATGAGCTTCTTCATCACTTCGATGATGTCGTCTTTGCTCAGGATACCGGAACCTTCGATTTCGTCGCGCAGCAGAGAACGGTTGAACTTCATACGACCGACCGCAGACAGGTCATAGCGGTCTTCGGAGAAGAACAGGTTCTCGAACAGGCTTTCAGCAGCTTCACGAGTCGGCGGCTCACCAGGGCGCATCATGCGGTAGATTTCTACCAGCGCGCTCAGACGATCGTTGGTAGGGTCGACGCGTACAGTTTCAGAAATGTACGGACCGTGGTCCAGATCGTTAGTGAACAGCGTTTCGATACGCTTGTGACCAGACTGGCTCAGCTTAGCCAGCAGATCCAGGCTCAGCTCCATGTTAGCTGCGCAGATCAGCTCGCCAGTAGATTCGTCAACGTAGTCTTTAGCCGCAACTTTACCAGCAATGTATTCAACCGGAACTTCGATATGTTTGATATCGTCTTTTTCCAGTTGGCGAATGTGGCGCGCAGTGATGCGACGGCCTTTTTCGACGTAGACTTTGCCGTTAGCTTCAATGTCAAAGGAGGCGGTTTCACCACGCAGGCGTTCCGGCACCAGTTCCATCTGCAGCTTGTTGTCGCGAATTTCGAAAACAACTTTTTCAAAGAACAGGTCAAGGATCTGCTCAGTGGTGTAGTTCAGTGCACGCAGAATAATGGTCGCAGGCAGTTTACGGCGACGGTCAATACGTACGAACAGGTTGTCCTTCGGATCGAATTCGAAGTCCAGCCAGGAACCACGGTAAGGGATGATGCGCGCGTTATACAGCACTTTACCCGAAGAGTGGGTTTTACCTTTGTCGGAGTCAAAGAAGACGCCAGGACTACGGTGCAGCTGAGAAACGATAACACGCTCAGTACCATTGATTACAAAGGTACCGTTGTCAGTCATGAGCGGAATTTCGCCCATGTAGACTTCTTGTTCTTTAATGTCTTTTACGGTGCCTTCCGGCGCTTCGCGCTCGTAGATCACCAGACGCAGTTTTACGCGCAGCGGTGCGGAATAGGTCACGCCACGGATCTGACATTCCTGAACGTCAAACACCGGTTCGCCAAGGCGGTAGCTGACGTATTGCAGCTCGGAATTACCGCTGTAGCTCTGAATCGGGAAAACGGAACGGAAAGCTGCTTCCAGACCATACTGCCCTTCAGGATCTTGCTCGATGAACTTCTGAAACGAGTCAAGCTGGATAGAAAGGAGATAAGGTATGTCCAACACTTGTGGACGTTTACCAAAATCCTTACGAATACGTTTTTTCTCGGTATAGGAGTAAACCATTAGGGTTCCTCAGCTCGCTGACAAGTCGACCCATCTGTCCGACGAAGGGACAGTTTGTGCAACACTATTTTGTTGACCGGAAAATCGAATACTTTCCGCAATGCCTGTTGCTATCACGCTTAAACCATTTCATTGCGATTTACACAGAACTGATGCTCTGTCGCAGTATATTAAGACGTCGATAGAAACAAGCATTGAAAGGCACAGCAGTAGTCAAACAGTGTGAAATGCTACTGGCGCCTTACAGCGCAAAAAGGCTGGTGACTAAAAAGTCACCAGCCATCAGCCTAATTTCTTAGGCTGCAACCAGAAAAGTTGGCTTATTTAACTTCAACTTCAGCGCCAGCTTCTTCCAGAGATTTTTTCAGTGCTTCTGCGTCGTCTTTGCTGATGCCTTCTTTCAGGGCAGCCGGAGCAGATTCTACCAGGTCTTTAGCTTCTTTCAGACCCAGGCCAGTTGCGCCACGTACTGCTTTGATAACAGCAACTTTGTTAGCGCCAGCAGCTTTCAGAATTACGTCGAATTCAGTTTTTTCTTCAGCAGCTTCAGCCGGGCCAGCAGCTACAGCTACAGCAGCAGCAGCGGAAACACCGAATTTTTCTTCCATTGCAGAGATCAGTTCTACAACGTCCATTACGGACATAGCGGATACTGCTTCAATGATTTGATCTTTAGTGATAGACATTTAAATTGTTCCTGAAAATCAGAATAAGTTTATACGTAAGCAGATGCTTGAGAAAAATAACTGCGATTAAGCAGCTTCTTTCGCATCGCGTACAGCAGCCAGAGTACGAACCAGTTTGCCAGCCGAAGCTTCTTTCATGGTTGCCATCAGGCGTGCAATTGCTTCTTCGTAGGTCGGCAGAGTTGCCAGGCGATCGATTTGCGATGCCGGGATCAATTCACCTTCAAAGGCTGCGGCTTTGACCTCAAATTTTGCATTCGCTTTCGCGAACTCTTTGAACAGACGAGCAGCAGCGCCCGGGTGTTCCATAGAGTATGCAATCAGGGTCGGACCAACAAACGTGTCTTTCAGGCACTCGAACTGAGTACCTTCAACGACGCGGCGCAGCAGGGTGTTACGAACAACACGCATGTATACGCCAGCTTCACGACCTGCTTTACGCAGTTCAGTCATTTTATCTACAGTTACGCCACGGGAATCCGCAACTACTGCAGACAGCGCGCCTTTGGCTACTTCGCTGACTTCAGCAACAATCGCTTGTTTGTCTTGAAGATTTAAAGCCATTAGCTTTGCTCCTGGATGTTTGCCGGAACTCATGTTCCGGAACTCACTTCACTCTCCCCAACGGAGAGAGCGTCTAAATACGGTGAGCAGAAACAAGCCAGAGTATCAGAAATAATCTTAGCGTTCTGTCACCGTCTACGCAGGGCATTAAGTTTCTTACGAAACACCTGCGGTCTTCGACGGAGGCCTGGATAGGCCAGGCTCCAACGAACAAATCCTGTCTATCTGTCGCTATTCAATCTGTGCCGGCGTTGACTGCCTTCGTTCACACCAGTCACATAGTTAACTATGCTCCTGGCGATTCACTCAGTTGTCGCCTTGCCACAGCCTGAATATCTCGGATATACGTCTGCAATTAGCAGAAACGTGGGGGTAAGATTGTAGACAAAATCACCGCCCACGTAAAGGCGAATATTAGTTCGCCACAGTCGCAGTCAGACCGGACTGATCAACGGCAACACCAGCACCCATGGTGGTGGAGATGCTAACTTTCTTGATGTACACGCCTTTAGCCTGAGTCGGTTTCGCTTTTTTCAGCGCAACCAGCAGAGATTCCAGGTTTTCTTTCAGTTTGTCAGCGTCAAAATCCACTTTACCGATGGTGGTATGGATGATGCCGTTTTTGTCGTTACGGTAACGAACCTGACCTGCTTTAGCGTTCTTAACCGCTTCAGCAACGTTAGGGGTTACAGTACCAACTTTCGGGTTTGGCATCAGGCCGCGCGGGCCCAGAACCTGGCCCAGCTGGCCAACAACGCGCATTGCATCCGGGGAAGCAATAACAACGTCAAAGTTCATTTCGCCTTTCTTGATCTGGTCAGCCAGATCTTCCATACCTACCAGCTCAGCGCCTGCAGCTTTAGCAGCTTCAGCGTTTGCGCCCTGGGCAAATACGGCTACGCGAACGGAACGGCCAGTACCGTGCGGCAGTACAGTTGCACCACGTACGTTCTGGTCAGATTTACGAGCATCGATGCCGAGGTTAACGGCAACGTCTACGCTTTCTACGAATTTAGCAGTGGCCAGCTCTTTCAGCAGAGCAATAGCTTCGTTGATGTCGTACTGTTTAGTTGCATCAACTTTGTCACGGATCACGCGCATACGCTTGGTCAGTTTAGCCATTTCTTAGTCCCCCACTACCAGGCCCATGGAACGTGCAGTACCTTCAATGGAGCGAGTCATCGCTTCAATGTCGGAACCAGTCATGTCGGCAGCTTTGGTCTGCGCGATTTCCTGCAGCTGAGCGCGGGAAATTTTACCCACTTTGTCTTTGTTCGGCTTACCGGAACCAGACTTGATACCAGCCGCTTTCTTCAGCAGAACTGCTGCCGGAGGCGTTTTGGTAACGAAAGTGAAAGAACGGTCAGCGTAAACGGTGATAACAACCGGGATCGGCAGACCTTTTTCCATGGAATCAGTTTTTGCGTTGAACGCTTTGCAGAATTCCATGATGTTCACGCCTTGTTGACCCAGTGCTGGACCTACCGGCGGACTCGGGTTAGCCATACCAGCTGCAACTTGCAGCTTGACGTAGGCCTGGACTTTCTTAGCCATTCTAAATTCCTCTAGTTGGGTTATAGCGCCTCAAGGAGGCTCCCCGTGATTAAATTCGTTTTACGGACAGGGTCCATAAAAACAAAAGGCGCGAAATTGTATTCCAATCTCGCGCCTTGTGCAACGATTAAATCGCCGCTTTTTTGATCGCTGTTTAGGCTTTTTCTACCTGGGCAAAGTCCAGTTCTACCGGGGTCGCACGACCAAAGATAGAAACAGAGACTTTCAGGCGGGACTTCTCGTAGTCCACTTCTTCAACCACGCCGTTAAAGTCAGCAAACGGACCGTCACTAACGCGAACCATTTCACCTGGCTCAAACATCGTTTTCGGACGCGGTTTATCACCAACCTGCTGCAGACGGTTCATGATCGCATCAACTTCTTTGTCGCTGATCGGCGCCGGACGGTCAGATGTACCGCCGATAAAGCCCATCACACGCGGCACGCTGCGCACCAGGTGCCAGCTTGCGTCATTCATCACCATCTGGACCAGTACATAGCCCGGGAAGAATTTACGTTCGCTCTTGCGACGCTGGCCACCACGGATTTCGACCACTTCTTCGGTCGGCACCATGACTTCGCCAAACAGCTCTTCCATATTTTGTAACTTGATATATTCGCGCAGCGACGTGGCTACGCGGCCTTCAAAACCGGAAAACGCCTGAACGACGTACCAGCGCTTTTTAGGGGCTTCAGACATCTTAGAACCTCAGGCCAGTGATAAAGGATACCAGGCGAACCAGAATACCATCCAGTCCCCACAGGATCAGTGACATTACTGCGGTAACCGCAGCCACAATTAATGTGGTGTGCAATGTTTCCTGGCGAGTTGGCCAAATGACCTTACGGACTTCGGTTCTCGCTTCACGGGCAAAAGCAACGGTCGCTTTACCTTTTGTTGTCAACAGCGCGACACCACCCGCTGCGGCAATCAGAATCACTACGGCCAGCGCACGCAGCGGCAGCATCATGTCACGATAGAGGTAGTTGCCAACGATAGCTACAAGCAGCAATACAGCGACAACAACCCACTTCATCGCTTCCAGGCCGCGCCCGCTTCCTTGAGCTTCGGTATTCGCACTCATAAACCAACCTGTCAGAAGTATTCTACAAACATTTTCACCCCGCGTAAGCGAGGAGATCCAAACCGAAATGCTCTGGTGCGTTTCGGACTAAACGCCCTCTTCAGAGCCTGTCTCAGCAATGATTATGACAAAAAAAATCACTGATGAGCCAGGTTCTGGTGTGAAAGCGTGCAAAAAGGGCATCAAATGATGCCCTTTTATTGCGCATTGCGTCAAATGTTATTCGGCAATTAGCTCATTACTTTGGCAACAACGCCCGCACCAACAGTACGGCCGCCTTCACGGATTGCGAAACGCAGACCGTCGTCCATCGCGATCGGGTGGATCAGGGTAACAACCATTTTGATGTTGTCGCCCGGCATTACCATCTCTACGCCTTCCGGCAGTTCGATGGTACCAGTCACGTCAGTAGTACGGAAGTAGAACTGCGGACGGTAGCCTTTGAAGAACGGAGTATGACGGCCGCCTTCGTCTTTGGACAGAATGTACACTTCAGATTCGAACTTGGTGTGCGGCTTGATAGAGCCCGGCTTAGCCAGTACCTGACCACGTTCGATTTCTTCACGTTTGATACCACGCAGCAGAACACCAACGTTCTCACCAGCACGGCCTTCGTCCAGCAGTTTGCGGAACATTTCAACGCCAGTACAGGTAGACTTAGCAGTCTCTTTGATACCAACGATTTCAACTTCTTCACCAACTTTGATGATACCGCGCTCTACACGACCGGTAACAACGGTACCACGACCGGAGATGGAGAATACGTCTTCGATAGGCAGCAGGAACGGCTTGTCAATCGCACGCTCTGGTTCTGGGATGTAAGAATCCAGGAAGCCAGCCAGTTCGATGATTTTCGCTTCCCACTCTGCTTCGCCTTCCAGCGCTTTCAGAGCAGAACCACGAACGATCGGAGTGTCGTCGCCCGGGAAATCGTACTGAGACAGAAGTTCACGAACTTCCATTTCTACCAGTTCCAGCAGCTCTTCGTCATCAACCATGTCGCATTTGTTCAGGAACACGATGATGTACGGAACGCCTACCTGACGACCCAGCAGGATGTGCTCACGAGTCTGCGGCATCGGGCCGTCAGTCGCAGCAACAACCAGGATCGCGCCGTCCATCTGCGCAGCACCGGTGATCATGTTTTTAACATAGTCGGCGTGGCCCGGGCAGTCTACGTGTGCGTAGTGGCGAGTCGGGGTGTCATATTCAACGTGAGAAGTGTTGATGGTGATACCACGTGCTTTTTCTTCCGGCGCGTTATCGATCTGATCGAATGCGCGAGCAGCACCGCCGTAGGTTTTAGCCAGTACGGTAGTGATTGCAGCGGTCAGCGTTGTTTTACCATGGTCAACGTGGCCGATAGTACCGACGTTAACGTGCGGTTTAGTACGTTCAAATTTTTCTTTAGACATCGATTGTCCCTCTAAGACACGGATAAATCGGTGATATCACCACATCAACCAGGCAATATACCTGAGCTGTTGAATGCTTTTAAAAGTAAACAGAGAGAAACGGGAAGGAGAAGTGAAGTGGTGCTGATACCCAGAGTCGAACTGGGGACCTCACCCTTACCAAGGGTGCGCTCTACCAACTGAGCCATATCAGCACGTCTGGAGCGGGCAGCGGGAATCGAACCCGCATCATCAGCTTGGAAGGCTGAGGTAATAGCCATTATACGATGCCCGCATCCTGAAACTCGGCTACCCAGTTCTTTCTGTAACAAAAAAGAGATTTCTCTCTTTTCTGTTCGAGCTGATTAATTTTTTAATCAACTCAGGCGGCGATAACGCTGCCAGAAAGTGGTGGTGGGGGAAGGATTCGAACCTTCGAAGTCTGTGACGGCAGATTTACAGTCTGCTCCCTTTGGCCGCTCGGGAACCCCACCGGACTTGATGGTGCCGACTACCGGAATCGAACTGGTGACCTACTGATTACAAGTCAGTTGCTCTACCTACTGAGCTAAGTCGGCATCAAGTAGCGCGCATTTTATGGAGACATGCGCACTCATGCAACTAAAAAATTGCATAAAATGTTCTATCGCTCACATTTTGCACTATGCGACCGATAAATAATCTATTTCTTCTTTGGATTGGACAAATTTCCAACGCCAGGTGCCACCTCAGGGAGGAATTTTGCTCCAGCATGCACGCGTCGATAGAGAGAAAGCACATCTTTATACATCTGGAATACCCGTCACATTGCATTTCAGAGGATGATTTTTTCTTATTATTCCCCTTCATCTGGTGTTACCCTCCTGCCCATTGTCCAAATTAACTGAAATGTGCGTGCCATTGCGTACCGGGGATGATTTCGTTTTTTACCGCAGACCTGATATAGCAATGACAGCCAGACCATGCGTATGAGTATAAAAGAGCAAGCGTTAACGTCGCCTTACCTACAGTTTGATCGCAACCAGTGGGCTGCGCTTCGTGATTCCGTGCCGATGACCCTGACCGAGGAAGAGATTGCTCGTCTTAAAGGCATTAACGAAGACTTATCGCTGGAAGAAGTTGCCGAGATTTATTTGCCTCTCTCGCGTTTGCTAAACTTTTACATCAGTTCAAACCTGCGACGTCAGGCAGTGCTGGAGCAATTTTTAGGCACGAATGGCGAGCGTATTCCTTATATTATTAGTATTGCTGGCAGCGTTGCCGTCGGTAAAAGTACGACAGCGCGTGTTTTGCAGGCCTTACTCAGTCGCTGGCCAGAGCATCGTAAGGTTGAATTGATTACTACCGATGGCTTTCTCCACCCTAACCAGGTATTGAAAGATCGTGGACTAATGAAGAAGAAAGGCTTCCCCCAGTCCTATGATATGCATCGCTTGGTTAAATTCGTTTCCGATCTGAAATCAGGCGTACCTAACGTCACGGCGCCGGTCTATTCCCATCTCATCTATGATGTGATCCCTGATGGCGACAAAACCGTTGCCCAGCCCGACATATTAATACTCGAAGGGTTAAATGTATTACAAAGCGGGATGGACTATCCTCACGATCCACATCATGTATTTGTTTCTGACTTTGTCGACTTTTCTATTTATGTTGATGCGCCAGAAGAATTACTCCAGACGTGGTATATCAACCGCTTTCTGAAATTCCGTGAAGGGGCGTTTACCAACCCGGACTCTTATTTCCATAACTATGCAAAATTATCAGAAGATGAGGCTATCAATACTGCCACATCGCTATGGAAAGAAATTAACTGGCTGAATTTAAAGCAAAACATTTTACCAACACGTGAAAGAGCCAGCTTGATTATGACTAAAAGCGCCAATCATGCCGTTGAGCAAGTCAGGCTACGTAAATAAATAAAAAGGGGAGCCTCAGCTCCCCTTCTTATTATTCAGCACTTCTCAGCGATATTTCTCCACCCATCCAGGGTTTGATCTCGCCATTTTGTTCAAGCAATAATGCACCTTGCGCGTCTATTCCACGAGAGATACCAAATATTTCTTTATCACCAATAATAAGTTTTACCGGGCGGTCGATAAAGTTATCCAGTTTCTTCCAGCGAGACAGATACGGTGCTAAACCTTCGTGCTCAAAGAGCACCAACGCAGCGCGCAACTCACGTATCAGTCGGGCAGCAAGGGTATTGCGGTCAATGTTAATGCCCGCTTCCTGCAGGTTAATCCAGCCTTGATTAACCACATTTTCTTCAACCCGGCGCATAGACATATTAATACCCGCGCCAATAACAATTTGCGCGGCATCACCTGTCTTACCTGTCAGTTCAACCAGGATCCCTGCCAGTTTACGGTCGAGTAAATAGAGGTCGTTGGGCCATTTTACACGGACTTTATCCGCACCCAGATCACGCAAAACCTCAGCCATGACGATACCAATAACCAGACTCAGGCCAATCGCGGCGGCCGGTCCTTGTTCCAGCCGCCAGAACATTGAGAGGTAAAGGTTGGCACCAAACGGTGAAAACCATTTCCGACCACGGCGGCCGCGCCCGGCCTGTTGATATTCAGCGACGCAGGCATCCCCTGACTCCAGCTGACCTATTCGGTCCATCAGGTACTGATTGGTTGAATCGATAACCGGCAGGACAGTGATATTTCCACCATCCAATTGAGAATGAATAAGTGAGGCATCTAATAGTTGGATAGGCTCCGGTAAGCTGTATCCTTTACCTGGAACAGTAAAGACATCAACCCCCCAGTCGCGCAACGTCTGGACATGCTTATTGATTGCGGCACGGCTCATTCCCAACGTTTCACCGAGCTGCTCACCGGAATGAAATTCTCCATCGGCCAATAATGAAATAAGCGTCAGAGGGACGGTATTATCCTTCATGCAATGATCTCCACAGCATTCATTTCACCCTGCGGACCAATAAACCGGACCTCTGGTTCGAGCCAGACATTAAATTTCTCACCGACTTTTTGGCGCACATGGTGTGCAAGTTGCACTACATCCTGACTCGTCGCATTATCTGCATTGATCAGCACCAGTGCCTGCTGCTGATGTACCGCCGCGCCACCAATGCGCATACCTTTTAGCTGGCACTGATCGATAAGCCAGCCTGCTGCCAGTTTCACAGAACCATCAGCCTGCGGGTAATGAGGTGCTGTTGGGAATTTAGCCAGGAGCTCCTGCGCAATACTCCCAGTGACAACAGGGTTTTTAAAGAAGCTACCCGCATTACCGTTTACTTTCGGATCGGGTAGTTTTGTCGTGCGCATATGGCAGACAGAATCAAAAACCTGCTGAGGTGTAACTGTTGTAGGATCCAGACGTGTCAAGTCACCGTAAGTCAAAACGGGCTGCCACTGTTTAGGTAAGCGCAGACCAACGGCTACAATTGCGAAACGATCCTGGTATTCATGCTTGAAGATGCTGTCACGGTAACCAAAACGGCATTCTGCTGCGTTAACGCGCAGATGTTTGCCAGTCGAAAGCTCAACGCAGTCTACGTATTCGCAGACGCGCTGCAGCTCTACGCCATAGGCACCAATATTCTGGATTGGCGATGAACCCACGCAGCCGGGAATGAGTGCCAGATTTTCCAGGCCAGGCATGTTGCGCTCCAGCGCATAGCACACCAACTGATGCCAGTTTTCACCCGCGCCTACGTGCAAATGCCACGCATCAGGTTGCTCTGTAATCTCAATACCCTTAATACGATTGACGATCACCGTACCCTGGAAGGTATCAAGAAACAGGACGTTACTCCCTTCGCCCAGAATCAGTACTGGATGATGCGATGCATTGGCTGATTGCCAGGCATTCAGTAATTGTTGTTCATTTTCGGCGCAGACAAGTTCATTCGTTTGCTGATCGATACCGAAGGTGTTCCAGGCTTTAAGGGAGTGATTCATAGACGCTTTCCTGATGCAAAATCGCGCCTAGTTTACCGCATATACTGCAGAATGGCTTGTGTTATGGAGGCTCAGGATATTGCTTTGCACCCGATGGTGCGGTGTCGTGATGTGCCTGATGCGCTGCGCTTATCAGGCCTGCACAATACGTTCAGCCCGGCGGTTTTTACCCCGCACACACACAAAAAAGCCCATCCGTCAGGATGGGCTTCTTCACTTTATTTGATGCCTGCCAGTTTATGGCGGGCGTCCTGCCCGCCACCCTCCGGGCCGTTGCTGCGCAACGTTCAAATCCGCTCCCGGCGGATTTGTCCTCCTCAGGAGAGCGCTCACCGACAGACCACAGATAAAACAAAAGGCCCGGTCTTTCGACCGGGCCTTTCGCTTTTATTTGATGCCTGGCAGTTCCCTACTCTCGCATGGGGAGACCCCACACTACCATCGGCGCTACGGCGTTTCACTTCTGAGTTCGGCATGGGGTCAGGTGGGACCACCGCGCTACAGCCGCCAGGCAAATTCTGTTTATCAGACCGCCTTATGCGTTCTGATGTAATCTGTAATCAAGCTGAATGTCGTCTCTTCGCCAAAACATCTTCGGCGTTGTAAGGTTAAGCCTCACGGTTCATTAGTATCGGTTAGCTCAACGTATCGCTACGCTTACACACCCGACCTATCAACGTCATCGTCTTTAACGTTCCTTCAGGAGACTTTAAGTCTCAGGGAGAACTCATCTCGGGGCAAGTTTCGTGCTTAGATGCTTTCAGCACTTATCTCTTCCGCATTTAGCTACCGGGCAATGCCATTGGCATGACAACCCGAACACCAGTGATGCGTCCACTCCGGTCCTCTCGTACTAGGAGCAGCCCCCCTCAATTCTCCAGCGCCCACGGCAGATAGGGACCGAACTGTCTCACGACGTTCTAAACCCAGCTCGCGTACCACTTTAAATGGCGAACAGCCATACCCTTGGGACCTACTTCAGCCCCAGGATGTGATGAGCCGACATCGAGGTGCCAAACACCGCCGTCGATATGAACTCTTGGGCGGTATCAGCCTGTTATCCCCGGAGTACCTTTTATCCGTTGAGCGATGGCCCTTCCATTCAGAACCACCGGATCACTAAGACCTGCTTTCGCACCTGCTCGAGCCGTCACTCTCGCAGTCAAGCTAGCTTATGCCTTTGCACTAACCTCCTGATGTCCGACCAGGATTAGCTAACCTTCGTGCTCCTCCGTTACTCTTTAGGAGGAGACCGCCCCAGTCAAACTACCCACCAGACACTGTCCGCAACCCGGATTACGGGTCCACGTTAGAACACCAGCCATTAAAGGGTGGTATTTCAAGGATGGCTCCATGCAGACTGGCGTCCACACTTCAAAGCCTCCCACCTATCCTACACATCAAGGACCAGTGTTCAGTGTCAAGCTATAGTAAAGGTTCACGGGGTCTTTCCGTCTTGCCGCGGGTACACTGCATCTTCACAGCGAGTTCAATTTCACTGAGTCTCGGGTGGAGACAGCCTGGCCATCATTACGCCATTCGTGCAGGTCGGAACTTACCCGACAAGGAATTTCGCTACCTTAGGACCGTTATAGTTACGGCCGCCGTTTACCGGGGCTTCGATCAAGAGCTTCTCCTTACGGATAACCCCATCAATTAACCTTCCGGCACCGGGCAGGCGTCACACCGTATACGTCCACTTTCGTGTTTGCACAGTGCTGTGTTTTTAATAAACAGTTGCAGCCAGCTGGTATCTTCGACTGATTTCAGCTCCATGAGTAAACACTTCACCTACATATCAGCGTGCCTTCTCCCGAAGTTACGGCACCATTTTGCCTAGTTCCTTCACCCGAGTTCTCTCAAGCGCCTTGGTATTCTCTACCTGACCACCTGTGTCGGTTTGGGGTACGATTTCGTGTTACCTGATGCTTAGAGGCTTTTCCTGGAAGCAGGGCATTTGTTACTTCAGCACCGTAGTGCCTCGTCATCACACCTCAGCGTTAAAAGGTACCGGATTTACCTGGAACCTCCGCCTACATGCTTAAACCGGGACAACCGTCGCCCGGCTAACATAGCCTTCTCCGTCCCCCCTTCGCAGTAACACCAAGTACAGGAATATTAACCTGTTTCCCATCGACTACGCCTTTCGGCCTCGCCTTAGGGGTCGACTCACCCTGCCCCGATTAACGTTGGACAGGAACCCTTGGTCTTCCGGCGTGCGGGTTTTTCACCCGCATTATCGTTACTTATGTCAGCATTCGCACTTCTGATACCTCCAGCATACCTCACAGTACACCTTCAACGGCTTACAGAACGCTCCCCTACCCAACAACACATAGTGTCGCTGCCGCAGCTTCGGTGCATGGTTTAGCCCCGTTACATCTTCCGCGCAGGCCGACTCGACCAGTGAGCTATTACGCTTTCTTTAAATGATGGCTGCTTCTAAGCCAACATCCTGGCTGTCTGTGCCTTCCCACATCGTTTCCCACTTAACCATGACTTTGGGACCTTAGCTGGCGGTCTGGGTTGTTTCCCTCTTCACGACGGACGTTAGCACCCGCCGTGTGTCTCCCGTGATAACATTCTTCGGTATTCGCAGTTTGCATCGGGTTGGTAAGTCGGGATGACCCCCTAGCCGAAACAGTGCTCTACCCCCGAAGATGAATTCACGAGGCGCTACCTAAATAGCTTTCGGGGAGAACCAGCTATCTCCCGGTTTGATTGGCCTTTCACCCCCAGCCACAAGTCATCCGCTAATTTTTCAACATTAGTCGGTTCGGTCCTCCAGTTAGTGTTACCCAACCTTCAACCTGCCCATGGCTAGATCACCGGGTTTCGGGTCTATACCCTGCAACTTAACGCCCAGTTAAGACTCGGTTTCCCTTCGGCTCCCCTATACGGTTAACCTTGCTACAGAATATAAGTCGCTGACCCATTATACAAAAGGTACGCAGTCACCCCATAAAGAGGCTCCCACTGCTTGTACGTACACGGTTTCAGGTTCTTTTTCACTCCCCTCGCCGGGGTTCTTTTCGCCTTTCCCTCACGGTACTGGTTCACTATCGGTCAGTCAGGAGTATTTAGCCTTGGAGGATGGTCCCCCCATATTCAGACAGGATACCACGTGTCCCGCCCTACTCTTCGAGTTCACAACCTGTGCATTTTGGTGTACGGGACTATCACCCTGTACCGTCGGACTTTCCAGACCGTTCCACTAACACACAAGCTGATTCAGACTCTGGGCTGCTCCCCGTTCGCTCGCCGCTACTGGGGGAATCTCGGTTGATTTCTTTTCCTCGGGGTACTTAGATGTTTCAGTTCCCCCGGTTCGCTTCATTACGCTATGTATTCACGTAATGATAGTGTGACGAATCACACTGGGTTTCCCCATTCGGAAATCGCCGGTTATAACGGTTCATATCACCTTACCGACGCTTATCGCAGATTAGCACGTCCTTCATCGCCTCTGACTGCCAGGGCATCCACCGTGTACGCTTAGTCGCTTAACCTCACAACCCGAAGATGTTTCGTAAAACATCATCGTGTTGCGAAAATTTGAGAGACTCGAACACACCGCTTTTCATTTCTTATTACGGAGAAATGAAACAGTGTGTCGTTTCAATTTTCAGCTTGATCCAGATTTTTAAAGAGCAAAACTTCGCAGTGAACCTTTTCAGGTACACTCTGAAGTTTTCTTGTGTTTTTGCAGTAAAGATGGTGGAGCTATGCGGGATCGAACCGCAGACCTCCTGCGTGCAAGGCAGGCGCTCTCCCAGCTGAGCTATAGCCCCATCGTAGTTATCTCATTCACCTTAATTCCTGCTGAGACAAGGCGTGGAGCGGCGAAGCATACTGAAGTATGCGAGTCGTTTCACAACGCGGTATCAGAAAGAATTTGGTAGGCCTGAGTGGACTTGAACCACCGACCTCACCCTTATCAGGGGTGCGCTCTAACCACCTGAGCTACAAGCCTGCAGAGATTTTCTTACTGCTAATTTTCATCAGACAATCTGTGTGAGCACTTCAAAGAACGCTTCTTTAAGGTAAGGAGGTGATCCAACCGCAGGTTCCCCTACGGTTACCTTGTTACGACTTCACCCCAGTCATGAATCACAAAGTGGTAAGCGCCCTCCCGAAGGTTAAGCTACCTACTTCTTTTGCAACCCACTCCCATGGTGTGACGGGCGGTGTGTACAAGGCCCGGGAACGTATTCACCGTGGCATTCTGATCCACGATTACTAGCGATTCCGACTTCATGGAGTCGAGTTGCAGACTCCAATCCGGACTACGACATACTTTATGAGGTCCGCTTGCTCTCGCGAGGTCGCTTCTCTTTGTATATGCCATTGTAGCACGTGTGTAGCCCTACTCGTAAGGGCCATGATGACTTGACGTCATCCCCACCTTCCTCCAGTTTATCACTGGCAGTCTCCTTTGAGTTCCCGGCCGAACCGCTGGCAACAAAGGATAAGGGTTGCGCTCGTTGCGGGACTTAACCCAACATTTCACAACACGAGCTGACGACAGCCATGCAGCACCTGTCTCAGAGTTCCCGAAGGCACCAAAGCATCTCTGCTAAGTTCTCTGGATGTCAAGAGTAGGTAAGGTTCTTCGCGTTGCATCGAATTAAACCACATGCTCCACCGCTTGTGCGGGCCCCCGTCAATTCATTTGAGTTTTAACCTTGCGGCCGTACTCCCCAGGCGGTCGACTTAACGCGTTAGCTCCGGAAGCCACGCCTCAAGGGCACAACCTCCAAGTCGACATCGTTTACGGCGTGGACTACCAGGGTATCTAATCCTGTTTGCTCCCCACGCTTTCGCACCTGAGCGTCAGTCTTTGTCCAGGGGGCCGCCTTCGCCACCGGTATTCCTCCAGATCTCTACGCATTTCACCGCTACACCTGGAATTCTACCCCCCTCTACAAGACTCTAGCCTGCCAGTTTCGGATGCAGTTCCCAGGTTGAGCCCGGGGATTTCACATCCGACTTGACAGACCGCCTGCGTGCGCTTTACGCCCAGTAATTCCGATTAACGCTTGCACCCTCCGTATTACCGCGGCTGCTGGCACGGAGTTAGCCGGTGCTTCTTCTGCGAGTAACGTCAATCGCTGCGGTTATTAACCACAACGCCTTCCTCCTCGCTGAAAGTACTTTACAACCCGAAGGCCTTCTTCATACACGCGGCATGGCTGCATCAGGCTTGCGCCCATTGTGCAATATTCCCCACTGCTGCCTCCCGTAGGAGTCTGGACCGTGTCTCAGTTCCAGTGTGGCTGGTCATCCTCTCAGACCAGCTAGGGATCGTCGCCTAGGTGAGCCGTTACCCCACCTACTAGCTAATCCCATCTGGGCACATCCGATGGCAAGAGGCCCGAAGGTCCCCCTCTTTGGTCTTGCGACGTTATGCGGTATTAGCTACCGTTTCCAGTAGTTATCCCCCTCCATCGGGCAGTTTCCCAGACATTACTCACCCGTCCGCCACTCGTCACCCAAGGAGCAAGCTCCTCTGTGCTACCGTTCGACTTGCATGTGTTAGGCCTGCCGCCAGCGTTCAATCTGAGCCATGATCAAACTCTTCAATTTAAGTTTGATGCTCGTGAATTAAACTTCGTAATGAATTACGTATGTTCACTCAGAGACTTGGTATTCATTTTTCGTCTTGCGACGTTAAGAATCCGTATCTTCGAGTGCCCACACAGATTGTCTGATAAATTGTTAAAGAGCAGTTGCGACGCGCTTTAGCGCTCTGTCGCGAGGTCCCGTATATTACGTTTTCCTCATTCAGAGTCAAGCATTTATTTTTGCTTTTCTCTACGAGATTCTCAGTGGAACCCCGCTGACCCGGCGGCTTGTAATCCGTTATTCCGTGTCAGTGGAGGCGCATTATAGGGAGTTATTTCGGGCTGACAAGGGGAAATTTAAAATAATCTTCCGAGTGCGTATTTTTTCATCAAAACAACTTAAACTGACAGTTTTTCGAGCGTTTTAAAGCCATAGCGCTGTAGCACGGGCAATAGTTGTTCGGCTTCTGTCGTCATTGCCATACAAAATGCAACGTTCTCATCTGTTGATTTCGCATCTGGCGCTTCATGTTCTAATAACCAGGCCGTGCGGCGCGCAATCGCGGCACCAGAATCCACCAGCCGCGTCCCCTCGGGCAGGACCTGTAAAAGCTCTTCCTGTAATAGAGGGAAATGAGTGCACCCGAGCACTACCGTGTCGGGTGGTTCCGACATCCGCAGCCACGGACGCAGAATACGCCGCAGCTCTTCCAGAGAAACTGTTTCACCGTGCAGCTTCGCTTCCGCCAGTTCCACCAGCTCGGCGGAACCCAACATTGCAATTTGGCATTCGTTAGCAAACCGCGCAATCAGCTCATGGGTATACGAGCGCTTCACCGTTGCACGCGTAGCCAGCAGCCCCACTACGCCATTCGCCGTGAGTCGCGCCGCCGGTTTAATCGCAGGCACCACGCCCACAACCGGGAAGGCAAACTTCTCACGTAACGCAGGAAGCGACACCGTGCTTGCTGTATTACATGCGATGACCGCAAGAGAAAGGGGATAGCGCTGCTGGACAGCAGTCACAATCTCAACAACACGCTCGACGATAAACTCCTCGCTCTTCTCTCCATAAGGAAAGGCGACGTTGTCGAAAGCGTAGATATAGTGGAGATCCGGCAGAAGACGCCGGATCTCGTCATAGACCGACAACCCACCGACGCCGGAATCAAACACCAGCACGGTGGGACGGGGATCAGAAGGTGTAGCTGCCAGACAAGGTGTATTCCCGTCCTGCAGTTGCGTAGCCATAAACTGTCTCGTAATCTTTATCGAACAGGTTGGCGATTTTACCACGAACTGTCAGCTGTGAGGTGATTGGATATGATAATCCGATATCCCATAAGCTGACGCCGCCCAATTTAACATCACGATTATTGTCGTAATCATTATCGTAACGTTCACCTATATATTGATACGCAACGTTCCAGCCCAGATCCTGGACCTGTCCGGTTAACTCATACTTAACCTGCTGTTTTGCACGGCGATAGAGCACCTTGTTTGTGTCATCATCGCGCGGATCAACGTATTGTAGCGTTAGATGATGTTCTACAGGGCCAGTCGTAATGTTTCCGGTCCATTCCAGCCCCTTAATCGTGGCTGATTTAACGTTGACGTACTGGTTATTCTTGTAGTCGATCAGGTTTTGAATTTCATAGTGGTATGCGGAAAGACGCCAATCAAGCGGCCCTGTCAATCCATCAATTCCTGCTTCCCACTGTTTGGATTCTTCCGGTTTCAGGTTCGGGTTGGCGGCAATACCCGGCCCATAGGATGAGGCAAAGCGCGTCGCCCCGTACTGCTGACCCAGCGAGGGTGCCAGGAAACCAGTACCGTAAGAGAGCGTTGCGCGATAACCATCAACAAACTCCCAGCCGGCTGCGGTCTGCCAGGTGCCATGCCAGCCGAATTGTTCGTCATGATCTTCACGCCCCGAAGCTTCCAGCGTGACGCTGTCAATTTGTTGCTGTCCGGTCAGATAAAGCCCGGTCGTATCACGTTTATAGCTGTCGGATAACGTCGTGCTACTGGAGGTCAGTTTTTCCTGTTTCCAGTCAACACCGCCGTTGATCGCCCCATGTCCAACCTCAATGCTATTCCCCCACTGGATATAACGCTGTTCCATATCATCCAGCGTGGCATCTCCTGCGTAGCGGCCAAGCTCGTTACTGTAGTTGTAATCCTTCAGGCGCTGGTAGTTAGCAATTAACTGAGAAGAGTAAATGCCAGAGTTGTACCGTAAACCCGTATCCCAGGACTGGTTGTAATTCTGGGCTTCGTCATTACCGCCCGGATAACCCCACGCCCCTTGGTCATAATCGCTATTCGCGGTGTAGCCGTAGCCACGGAAAAAACCGGAGAAATTATTGTCGAACTTATGCTGTACCGCGCCCCAGAACAACTTGTTACGGTAACCATCCCGGTCGCTGTCACCGCTGTAGGGTGAATCGGGCTGAATGTTAAAGCCTTTCGTCGTCTGATATGCGCCGGCAGCGGTCACCACCGTGTCGCCGAAACGCTTGTTGATAGCGCCATCGTAAGTCTGATAACCGTTACTACCCATGCCTGCGTTGATCTGCGATTTCTCTTCATCACTCATCGTAATGATGTTAACCACACCACCGATCGCACCAGATCCATACACCGCTGAACGCGGTCCGCGAATGTATTCAACCCGCTGCACCAGCGATACCGGAATCTGGCCAATATCAACACCATTGGAAATGCCTGGCCGTGCCATTGGAACACCGTCAATCAGTACCAGCACATGACGCGCTTCAGTCCCACGCACATATAGAGAAGAGCTGCTCCCCATCCCACCGGTCTGTGAGATATCTACCCCCGGCAATCGACGCATGACATCATTCAGATCTTTTGACTGCCAGCGCTGAATATCTTCACGCGTGACCACATCGGTGGGGGCAAGAACAGTATTAACAGGCTGCTGAAAACGGTTGGCAGTGACGACGAGAGTATCCGGGCGAGTGTCCTGTGCCCAACCAGAAAATGCCGTGACGGACAGCGCCGTGCACAGCAATGATTTTTTGATCATTGTAAAGCATCCACAATTTAAGAAGGATGCCGCAGGTCCCACCGATAGTACGCGATGATGAAAACCAGATGCGACGTTAGCCGGCAGGTCTTCGGGCTTGGAGGCGACTTAAAGAGACGATGACTTCCCGCGGCAATCCGCAGTGTCTGCACCAGGTGCGCTCATCTCTTACCTTCCTTACCGCTGCGCGTCAGCTCCAGATTTACACTGGATTCCCTTTTAACTCACAGGACCGGAAAACGGATGCTACAGTATGTTACAACCTGGTGTCCAGACCGCGTATCACATTATCGGAAATCATCAATGACTGGACATCTGTTGAGCAATCCCTACAATCCCCGCGTACTTTTATTTTTCAGGACGCATCATGACCCCCGAACACCTTCCGACAGAACAGTACGACGCCCAGTTAGCTGAGAAAGTAGTGCGTCTGCAGAGCTTAATGACGCCATTTTATGCACAGGCTCCGGAAGTGTTTCGCTCACCGGTCAGCCATTACCGTATGCGCGCCGAATTCCGCCTGTGGCATGACGGTGATGACCTGTACCACATCATGTTCGACAGCCAGACCAAAAACCGTATTCGCGTCGACAGCTTCCCGGCAGCCAGCGAGCTCATCAACACGTTGATGACGGCAATGATCGACGGCGTTCGCAACAACCACGTCCTGCGCCACAAACTGTTTCAGATTGATTACCTCACAACCCTGAGCGATCAGGCGGTGGTTTCGATGCTGTACCATAAAAAGCTGGATGATGAATGGCGTAAGGAAGCCGAAGCGCTGCGAGATGCGCTGCGGGCGCAAAACCTGAACGTGCATTTGATTGGTCGGGCTACCAAAACCAAAATTGAGCTGGACCAGGACTACATTGACGAACGCTTGCCGGTTGCAGGTAAAGAGATTATCTACCGCCAGGTTGAGAACAGCTTCACCCAGCCGAACGCCGCCATGAATATTCAGATGTTGGAGTGGGCGATTGATGTCACCAGGGGCTCAAAAGGCGACCTGCTGGAGCTGTATTGCGGCAATGGCAATTTCTCGTTAGCCCTGGCGCAAAACTTCAACCGCGTACTGGCCACTGAAATCGCCAAACCGTCCGTGGCTGCTGCACAGTACAACATCGCGGCTAACCATATTGATAACGTACAAATTATCCGCATGGCGGCCGAAGAGTTTACACAGGCGATGAACGGCGTTCGCGAGTTCAACCGTTTGCAGGGAATCGATCTGAAGAGTTACCAGTGTGAAACTATCTTCGTTGACCCACCGCGCAGCGGTCTGGACAGCGAAACGGAGAAAATGGTGCAGGCGTATCCGCGCATTCTGTACATCTCCTGCAATCCGGAGACGCTGTGTAAGAACCTGGAAACGTTAAGCCAGACGCACAATGTTTCACGTCTGGCGCTATTCGATCAGTTCCCGTATACGCACCATATGGAGTGCGGAGTACTGTTAACGAAGAAGTAAGACTGAACGGAGGCCGGATAAGCACTACCGGTTCAGATTGCCGGATAGCGGCTTTGCCTTATCCGGCCTACAGCGACAACTATTACTCCACAATTTCCTGTTTACGGTTACTCACTTTAAAGCCGATCCAGAACACCAGAATCACCGACAGCACCGCCGGGAAGAAGTTAGAGCCAATATCCGGATATTCAGCGCGTACCACGGTGCTGTACAGCAGAACACCGAGAATAAAACAGGCGGCGGCCAGGCCCGGCAATCCCACAGGCATGGTGCGGTTCTGATAGCGTTGATGCAAACAATAAACCGTCAGCACCAGCGAAATAATCGGGAATACGGAGAATGGCACAATGGAGCTAAACAGCGCCGCAAATGTACCATTGATCGATAAGCCAGCAACCAGCGCCAGCAGCAGCGTACCTTTATCTTGACCTGACTGTTTCATTGCTTGTCCTTCTCGTTACTCGGAGTGGTGCGTCATCTTCTCTTGTTCACGGCGGTACCAATAAAATGCGCCTTTCGCGATCATGCGCAGTTGCAATACCAGCCGCTCTTCTAGCTGTCGACGCTGTTCAGCGCCAACATCCAGTGCTTCTGCCCCGGCGCTGAAAACAATGGTTACCATGGCTTCGGCTTGCGCTTCAGTAAACGCACGAGGCATATGGTTTTCGAGTTCCAGATAGTCCGCAAGTTCCGCAATGAAGTGCTGAATTTCACGTGCGACCGCTGCACGAAACGCTGCGGATGTCCCCGAACGCTCGCGCAATAATAAACGGAAGGCGTTGGGATTGTTGCCGATGAACTCCATAAATGTTGAGACCGAGGTGCGGATCACACTCCCGCCCTTCGCGATACGCTGGCGCGCCTGGCGCATCAATTGACGCAGCATCAGACCGCTTTCGTCCACCATCGTCAGGCCGAGTTCATCCACATCGCGGAAATGGCGATAAAACGAGGTTGGCGCAATGCCCGCTTCACGAGCAACTTCGCGTAAACTGAGGCTGGCAAAACTACGCTCAGCGCTCAGTTGACTAAATGCGGCTTCTACCAGCGAACGCCGGGTTTTTTCTTTTTGTTGCGCTCTAACGCCCATCACGATGTCTGAATCCTTCCACATACCTTGCTGGCACTATACCAGAGATTAGGCGGTTGGCATGGCTTTGTGAATGATTGTTTACGCGCAGTTTGTGCTTCGACTTCGCAAAAAAGCACAACGATAATTGGGTTATCCTGACAACGATGTTACTATTCTGTTGCTTTTATGTATAAGAACAGGTAAGCCTGACCATGTCACATTCCTACGATTACGATGCAATAGTAATAGGTTCCGGTCCCGGCGGCGAAGGCGCTGCAATGGGTCTGGTTAAGCAAGGAGCGCGCGTCGCGGTGATTGAGCGCTATCATAACGTCGGCGGAGGCTGTACCCACTGGGGCACGATCCCGTCGAAAGCCCTCCGCCACGCCGTCAGCCGCATTATTGAATTCAATCAGAACCCACTGTACAGCGACCACTCCCGACTCCTTCGTTCTTCTTTTGCCGATATTCTCAACCACGCTGATAACGTTATTAATCAGCAAACGCGTATGCGGCAAGGATTTTACGAGCGCAATCACTGCGAAATTTTGCAGGGGAATGCCCGTTTTGTTGATGAACACACGATCGCCCTGGAATGTCACGACGGTACGGTGGAAACGCTGACTGCGGATAAGTTTGTTATTGCCTGCGGTTCGCGTCCTTATCGCCCTGTTGATGTCGACTTTTCGCATCCCCGGGTTTACGACAGCGACTCTATCCTGAGCCTGCACCACGAACCCCGCCATGTGCTGATTTATGGCGCGGGGGTCATTGGCTGTGAATATGCGTCGATCTTCCGTGGAATGGACGTCAAAGTTGATTTAATCAACACCCGCGATCGTCTGCTGGCGTTCCTAGATCAAGAGATGTCCGACTCGCTCTCTTACCACTTCTGGAACAGCGGTGTGGTCATTCGCCACAACGAAGAGTATGAGAAGATTGAAGGCTGCGATGACGGCGTCATCATGCACCTGAAATCCGGTAAGAAACTGAAGGCAGACTGCCTGTTGTACGCCAATGGCCGTACCGGTAATACCGATTCGCTGGCGCTGGAAAACATTGGCCTGAAAACCGACAGCCGTGGGCAGCTCAAAGTGAATAGCATGTACCAGACGGCGCTGCCGCATGTGTATGCTGTAGGGGATGTGATCGGTTATCCGAGCCTGGCATCGGCAGCCTACGACCAGGGACGCATTGCCGCCCAGGCGTTGGTAAAAGGCGAAGCCACCGCGCATCTGATTGAAGATATCCCGACCGGGATTTATACCATTCCAGAAATCAGCTCCGTTGGTAAAACCGAACAGCAACTCACGGCAATGAAAGTTCCATACGAGGTTGGCCGCGCCCAGTTTAAGCATCTGGCACGTGCGCAAATCGTGGGTATGAGTGTCGGAACGCTGAAGATCCTGTTCCATCGCGAAACCAAAGAGATTCTGGGGATCCACTGCTTTGGGGAGCGCGCTGCCGAAATTATTCACATCGGACAAGCGATAATGGAGCAAAAAGGTGGTGGTAACACTATCGAGTACTTCGTTAACACCACCTTTAACTACCCAACCATGGCAGAAGCCTATCGGGTAGCAGCGCTAAATGGCTTAAACCGCCTGTTTTAACGCACTGTCGAAATGGCCATCCATTGATCCACGGATGGCCTCTGCCAACTGTTCATAACGGCTGCGCAGCGGCGAACCAGGACGGTACACCAGACCAATCGTACGACGCGGTTCGGGTTTAATGCATGGCAGATAAACGACACCATCACGCTTACGCTCCGGCGGAACAGCCAGCGCAGGCAGTAAGGTAATACCGCTTCCTGCCGCCACCATGTTACGCAGCGTTTCCAGACTGGTTGCCCGAAAATGGGTATCTTCATCAGCACCCGCTTCAAAGCAGAAGCCCATTGCCTGATCGCGCAGGCAGTGGCCATCTTCCAGCATCAGCAGTTTTTCACCCGCCAGATCGGACATCGGTACACAGTCACGGTTTGCCCACGGATGATCTTCATAGATCGCCAGCAGCATAGGCTCATCAAATAGCGGTACTTCGATGAACGCCTCACTCTCTTTCACCAGCGCCAGAATGACGCAGTCAAGCTTGCCGCTATCCAGTTGCGCTAACAGCTGATGTGTCTGCGCCTCATGGAGATACATTTCCAGTTTTGGGAAGGTCTGGTGCAACATCGGAATAATATGCGGCAGCAGGTATGGCCCCACCGTTGGGATCAAACCAATATGCAGCGGGCCAGACATTGTCTCGCCTTGTTGGCTTGCCATCTCCTTGAGCACTTTGACCTCGCGCAGCACGGTGCGCGCCTGATCCACCAGCAGCAAACCAGCCTGGGTGAACAGCACCTTGCGACTCGTACGCTCCAACAACATGACGCCAAGCTCATCTTCCAGCTTGCGGATCTGCCCGCTCAGCGTTGGTTGGCTAACGTGACAGGAGTCTGCCGCTCGTCGGAAGTGACGATGTTCGGCTAGCGCTACCAGGTATTCAAGATCACGAATATTCATTATTCATCCTCCATCGCCACGATAGTTCGTAGCGATAGGTAGCATAGCAACGAACGATTATCCCTATCAAGCTTTCTGTTTAATAATGCACCACAGAAACGGAACGGTACCCCTTTAACCCTTGAAGCTACTGTCCGTTCTGAGAGTTTCTCTCATACTCGAAATAACTAAAGCCAACGTGAACTTTTGCGGACCTTGTGTCCGCATTTTTTTTGCATAAAAAAGCCCGGCGTGACGCCAGGCTCGAATGATTACCCATCACTTTATGCCAGACGTGCCTTCGCGTAGTCGATCGCCTGTGCAACCTGCTGGGGTGACACGCCGCCTTTCGCCGCACGCTTGTCCAGGCACGATTGCAACGAGAGGATCTGGTAAACATCATCGCCAATCACCTGGCTAAACTTTTGTAAGTCAGCAAGCGACAGCGCCTCCAGCGGTTTGCCCTGTCGAATCGCCTCGACCACCGTTTCACCTACGATATGGTGCGCTTCGCGGAACGGGACACCTTTCGCCACCAGATAATCCGCCAGTTCAGTGGCGTTAGCATAGCCCTGCTGCGCCGCTTCCTGACAACGCGGACGTTTCACCTGGATGCCATCCAGCACCAGCGCGGCCATATGCAGACAGTCCAGCCAGGTGTCGAGCGCGTCGAACAGCCCTTCTTTGTCTTCCTGCATATCTTTGTTGTATGCCAGCGGGAGGCCTTTTAACGTCATCATCATGCCGGTCAACGCACCCTGCACGCGACCGCATTTGCCACGGATCAGCTCCAGCGCATCCGGATTTTTCTTCTGCGGCATCAAAGATGAACCCGAAGTCACACGATCGGACAGCTCGACAAAGCCCGCTTCGCCGGTGTTAAAGAAAATCAGGTCTTCAGCAAAACGCGACAGGTGTACCATGCCGATAGAGGCGTCTGAGAGTAACTCCAGAACGTGGTCACGGTCAGAAACGCTGTCCAGACTGTTGCGCGTAGCCGAGGCAAAGCCCAACCAACCCGCCAGCTGCTCGCGATCGATTTCATACGCCGTACCCGCCAGCGCGCCGCAGCCTAACGGACTGACGTCCAGGCGTTTGAGCGCATCCTGCAGGCGGCTCTCGTCACGCGCCAACATTTCAACATAGGCCAGACACCAGTGAGCAAACGTCACCGGCTGCGCACGTTGCAGGTGGGTGTAACCCGGCATGACGGCGTCCTGGTTATTCTCCGCCGTCACCACCAGCGCAGTTTGCAACTGACGATTGGCCGATAGTAATTCGATAACCGTGTCTTTGCACCACAGCTTGAGATCGGTCGCGACCTGGTCGTTACGGCTACGTCCGGTATGCAGTTTTTTACCAAGCTGGCCGACTTTATCAATCAGCTTACCTTCCACCCAACTGTGAATATCTTCGGCATCGCTTTGCAGAATCTGCTGAGGATTCGCACGAACCTCTTCCAGCAGATTATTCAGCGCCTCTTCCAACCGCAGCTGTTCATCAGCAGTCAGTACACCGACCGTTACCAACGCTTTGGACCAGGCCACAGAGCCAACAATATCCTGTTCTGCCAGGCGGTAGTCAAAACGCAACGAGTCGTTGAACTGTTTGAACCGCTGATCTGCTGCCTGTGTAAAACGCCCACCCCAAAGTGCCATAACGAATTTCCTTAATATGATATTTTTGCCCGGTGGCGCTGCGCTTACCGGGCCTACAAAACCCACGTAGGCCGGATAAGGCGAAGCCGCCATCCGGCACATTAATAGTTAAGCCAGAATACGCGTACCAATTGGCGTGCCGTTAAACAGCGCCGGGAGTTGCTCTGCATGACGCCAGGAGGCGATATCCACCGGACGACCCAGCGTACGCGCGGCATCCAGCGCCGCATTCACCTTCACGATCATGCCATCGGTAATAATGCCCTGTTCAATCAGCTGTTCCGCTTTCGCTGCGGTCATTTCGGCAATACGCTGGCCTTTACCATCCAGAATACCGCTCACATCAGAGAGCAGGATCAGATCCGCACCCAGCGTTGCCGCCAGCGCTGTTGCCGCCTGATCGGCATTCACGTTCATCAGCAGCCCATCATCAGTGACGCCAATAGAGCTCACTACCGGCAGAAAACCGCTTTCCAACAGCGTGTTAATCAGCTTAGGCGAACCCGGCTGCGCCAGTCCAACATGACCCAGTTCTTTATCGAGCGGCGTCACTTTTACGCTGTCGCCATCGCCAAGATACAGACCCACAGACGCGATGTGATGCTTTTTCGCCCAGGCCAGCAAGGTTTTATTCGCCGTTCCTGCCAGAGCACCGGTAATAATGTCAATTTGATCGGCAGGCGTGACGCGCAGACCATTTTTCTTTTTCACCGGCAGATTCAGCTGCTTCATCAGCTCGTCAACCACACAGCCGCCACCGTGCACAATGACCAGCGGACGCTGGTGCGACTCACGATAATTCACCAGTGCAGCAAACAAGCGCTCCAGCGCCTCTTCGCTATCCAGTAAAACGCCGCCCAGCTTGATAATTAATGGATTCATTGTTGCACCCTTAAATAAGAGACTGCATTTGGGCAAAGCCAAAACGAATATTTGCGCACTGCATCGCCTGTGCCGCCGCGCCTTTCAATAAGTTGTCTTCCGTCGCCACGACGATCAGGTGTTCACCCTGTACGGCAAACCCGATATCGCAGAACGGTAATCCAACCACATTCTTCAGCGCCGGAACCCCTTTGTCATACAGACGCACCAGCGGTTTATCGCCATACGCCTGTTGCAGCGTCTGAGCCACCTGTGCATGGGTTACGCCCGCCTTAAGGCGGCAAGTGATAGTTTCCAGAATTCCGCGCGGGAAGTTACCCAGATGCGGGGTGAAAATCACTTCTGTCCCCAGATGAGTGGCGATTTCCGGCTGATGACGATGGGTAAACACGCCATACGGCTGCAGGCTCACCTCACAAAAGCTGTTGGAGATAGCCGCTTTACGCCCCGCACCGCTCACGCCGCTGGTCGCATTAATTACCGGCCACTGGCTGAGATCCAGCAGCCCGGCATCAATCAACGGTTTCAGCGAAAGCTGCGCCGCCGTCGGGTAACAACCTGGCACAGCAATCAGATTCGCTTCTTTCAGTTTATCCGCGTTCCACTCCGCCAGCCCATAAACGGCCTGCTCCAGCAGCTCAGGATGCTGATGCGTAAAGCCATAATATTTTTCATAGAACGCGCCGTCGTTTACGCGAAACGCGCCCGAAAGGTCAAACACCACGCAACCGGCCTGCAAAAACTGCGGAGCCAGGTCATGACTCACCTCATGAGCCGTTGCGAGGAACACAACATCCACCCCTGCGCTAAACTCGCTGATATCTGACATTGGCTGCAACGGTAAATCGACAATGCCTTTCAACTGCGGATGCAAATCGGAGATTAATTTTCCTGCATCATTGCTTTGCGCTGAGACGGTCAAAGCGGTTATGGTCATATCAGGATGGCGATTTACATAGGTCACAAGCTCTGCGCCGGCATAGCCACTGGCGCCCACAATCAGCGTATTCAACATCGGGGCAGCTCACCTTCTTAGATTCTGTTGCCAGGTATAAGCCTTTATCACCTCACCTTACACTTGGTGGGTTTTATTACGCTCAACGTTAATGTATTTTTATTCACAAATACTGCATGAATATTGATACTATCATGACCCGAGGTGTGTCAACAATGAAAAACAATTTACCGCCATTTATCGAGATTTACCGCGCTCTGATTGCCACGCCATCGATCAGTGCCACCGAAGAAGCGCTCGATCAAAGCAATGCAGGTTTAATCACTCTGCTGGCGGGCTGGTTTAAAGATTTAGGCTTCAATGTGGAGGTCCAACCGGTTCCCGATACGCGAAATAAATTCAATATGCTGGCGAGCATTGGACAGGGCGCTGGCGGCCTGTTGTTGGCGGGCCATACAGATACCGTACCCTTTGACGACGGACGCTGGACGCGCGATCCGTTCACTCTAACCGAGCATGACAATAAGCTGTATGGTTTGGGTACGGCGGATATGAAAGGCTTCTTCGCCTTTATCCTCGACGCGTTGCGTGATGTCGACGTCACGAAACTGAAAAAACCCCTGTACATTCTGGCCACTGCTGACGAAGAGACCAGCATGGCGGGAGCTCGCTACTTCTCTGAAACTACCGCTCTGCGCCCGGACTGCGCGATCATTGGCGAACCCACATCCCTGCAACCGGTGCGCGCGCACAAAGGCCATATCTCTAATGCGATACGCATTCTGGGTCAGTCGGGTCATTCAAGCGATCCAGCGCGTGGCGTTAATGCGATTGAACTGATGCATGATGCCATCGGCCATATCATGCATCTGCGCGATGACCTGAAAGCGCGCTATCACCATGATGCCTTTACCGTCCCGTATCCAACGTTAAATTTGGGCCACATCCACGGCGGTGACGCCGCCAACCGAATCTGCGCCTGCTGCGAATTGCATATGGATATTCGCCCGCTACCGGGTATGACGCTAAACGATCTCAATGGGTTACTTAACGAAGCGCTGGCCCCTGTCAGCGAACGTTGGCCGGGTCGCCTGACCGTATCGGAACTGCATCCGCCAATTCCAGGCTATGAGTGCCCACCTGACCATCAACTGGTAGAGGTGGTTGAGAAACTGCTGGGCGCACAGACTGAAGTGGTGAACTATTGCACCGAAGCGCCGTTTATCCAGACGCTTTGCCCAACGCTGGTATTGGGTCCAGGCTCCATTAATCAGGCGCATCAGCCGGATGAGTATCTGGAAACGCGCTTTATTAAGCCAACCCGCGAATTAATCACCCAGGTTGTGCACCATTTCTGCTGGCATTAACTGCTTGTCACCCCGCTAATCCCTTAGTGGTAAGCGGGGCGATTTTTTAACATTTCCATAAGCAACGCTTATTTGATTGGATGTGAATTAAATAACGTAAATTCACGGCATTTATTCGTTTGCTGAACCGATTTCGCAGCAATTGACGTCACGTGTTTTACGTGGCTTTATAAAAGACGGCTAAAAAGTTAAGTCCGCAAGATTTTGCGTGATAGTCAGGCGCGAAAGATACAGGACATATTCAAAATAGATGGGGTGTCTGGGTTAATATGAACGAACAATATTCCGCGTTGCGTAGTAATGTCAGTATGCTCGGCAAAGTGCTGGGAGAGACCATCAAGGATGCGTTGGGAGAGAACATTCTTGATCGCGTAGAAACAATTCGAAAGCTGTCCAAATCATCTCGCGCTGGCAATGAAATTAATCGCCAGGAATTGCTCACCACACTGCAAAATCTGTCTAACGACGAGCTGCTGCCGGTTGCCCGCGCATTTAGCCAGTTCCTAAACCTGGCCAACACCGCCGAGCAGTACCACAGCATTTCGCCAAAAGGCGAAGCCGCCAGCAACCCGGAAGTGATTGCTCGCACTCTGCGTAAACTGAAAGAGCAGCCCAACCTCAATGACGCCACCATCAAGAAAGCCGTAGAATCACTCTCTCTGGAGCTGGTACTCACCGCCCACCCGACCGAGATCACTCGTCGTACGCTGATCCATAAAATGGGTGAAGTGAACGCCTGCCTCAAGCAGCTTGATAACAAAGACCTCGTCGATTATGAACGCAACCAACTGATGCGCCGTCTGCGTCAGCTCATTGCTCAGTCCTGGCATACGGATGAAATCCGCAAACTGCGCCCAAGCCCGGTTGATGAAGCTAAATGGGGATTCGCGGTTGTTGAAAACAGCCTGTGGGAAGGTGTGCCGAACTACCTGCGCGAGCTGAATGAACAACTGGAAGAGCATCTTGGATATAAGCTGCCGGTTGATTTTGTCCCGGTTCGATTTACCTCCTGGATGGGCGGCGACCGTGACGGCAACCCGAACGTAACGGCGGATATCACCCGTCACGTGCTATTGCTCAGCCGCTGGAAAGCGACAGACCTGTTCCTGAAAGACATCCAGTTTCTGATTTCTGAGCTGTCGATGGTGGATGCTACACCGGAGCTGATGGCACTGGTAGGTGAAGAAGGCGCAGCGGAACCTTACCGATATCTGATGAAAACCCTGCGTTCTCGTCTGATGGCGACCCAGGCCTGGCTTGAAGCTCGTCTGAAAGGCGAGAAATTGCCGAAACCTGCGGGACTTCTCACCCAAAACGAACAGCTCTGGGACCCGCTTTACGCGTGCTACCAGTCTCTACAGGCCTGTGGTATGGGCATCATCGCCAATGGCGAATTGCTCGACACCCTTAGGCGCGTGAAGTGTTTCGGCGTGCCGCTGGTGCGTATTGATATTCGTCAGGAAAGCACCCGCCATACTGAAGCCCTGGGCGAGCTGACTCGTTATCTGGGCATTGGCGACTACGAAAACTGGTCGGAAGCAGATAAACAGGCTTTCCTGATCCGCGAACTGAATTCCAAGCGTCCGCTCCTGCCGCGTAACTGGGAGCCGAGCAATGACACCCGTGAAGTGCTCGACACCTGTCAGGTCATTGCCGAAGCCCCGTATGGCTCCATTGCCGCCTATGTTATCTCGATGGCGAAAACGCCGTCGGATGTGCTGGCCGTGCATCTGCTGCTGAAAGAAGCCGGAATTGGTTTTGCTATGCCGGTCGCTCCGCTATTTGAAACGCTGGACGACCTCAACAATGCCGATGACGTCATGTCCCAGCTTCTGAATATCGACTGGTACCGCGGCTTTATCCAGGGCAAACAGATGGTCATGATTGGCTACTCTGATTCCGCAAAAGACGCGGGCGTGATGGCAGCGTCCTGGGCGCAATACCAGGCTCAGGACGCGCTGATCAAAACCTGCGAAAAAGCCGGTATCGAACTGACGCTGTTCCATGGTCGCGGCGGATCCATTGGTCGCGGCGGCGCGCCTGCGCATGCGGCGCTGCTCTCTCAACCACCAGGCAGCCTGAAAGGCGGTCTGCGCGTGACAGAACAAGGGGAGATGATCCGCTTTAAGTACGGCCTGCCGGAAGTGACCATCAGCAGCCTGTCGCTGTATACCGGAGCAATTCTGGAGGCCAACCTGTTACCACCGCCAGAACCGAAGGATAACTGGCGTCATATCATGGATGAGCTTTCCGATATTTCCTGCGAGCTATACCGTGGATATGTGCGTGAAAACAAAGACTTCGTCCCTTATTTCCGCTCAGCTACACCAGAGCAGGAACTGGGTAAATTGCCGCTCGGTTCACGTCCGGCAAAACGCCGTCCGACCGGCGGCGTTGAGTCTCTGCGTGCTATACCGTGGATCTTTGCCTGGACGCAGAACCGTCTGATGCTCCCGGCCTGGCTTGGTGCTGGTACCGCGCTGCAAAAAGTGGTTGAAGATGGTAAGCAAAGCGAACTCGAAGCGATGTGCCGCGACTGGCCATTCTTCTCCACACGCCTTGGCATGCTGGAAATGGTTTTCGCGAAAGCAGACCTGTGGCTGGCAGAGTATTACGATCAGCGCCTGGTCAAAAAAGAGCTGTGGCCGCTGGGTGAAGAGCTACGCCAACGCCTGGCAGCAGATATCGATGTCGTACTGGCGATTGCCAACGACTCACATTTGATGGCCGACCTGCCGTGGATTGCCGAGTCCATTCAGTTAAGGAATGTTTATACTGACCCGCTGAACGTCTTACAGGCAGAGTTGTTACACCGCTCACGCCAGGCCGAAGAGCAAGGCCATGAACCGGATCCACGCGTTGAACAAGCGCTGATGGTGACCATCGCGGGTGTCGCCGCCGGTATGCGCAATACAGGCTAACGTCCCCTCCTGCTGTCGCCTTCGTGCTACTGTACGAAGGCGACAGTAAAAACCGCTGTTACAACCACTTCATTTTCAATATATTCCTGCCTGAACATATTCACTACGTGAATATTACAACAGCAAAACACGATCCTGAGATCGTGATGCTTCAGTTCCTCTTAATGTTTAGTCGCTACTCTTGGCGCTACGATTAAAGACAGGCTCACATTATGCAATCCTTACAACTCCAGTCTAAACCCGCCTTTAGCTGGAAAGCCCTGGGTTGGGCGCTCCTCTATTTTTGGTTTTTTTCCTCATTACTGCAGACCGTTATCTATTTTAGCGGCTATAGCGGATCTACCGGCCTACGCGACTCCCTACTGTTCAGCTCGCTGTGGTTGATCCCGGTATTTTTATTTCCAAACCGTATCCGCATTATTGCTGCCGTCATTGGCGTAATTCTATGGGCGGCCTCGCTGGCTGCGCTGAGCTATTACGTCATTTACGGGCAAGAGTTCTCGCAAAGCGTTCTGTACGTAATGTTTGAAACCAATGCGAACGAAGCCAGCGAGTACCTGAGTCAATACTTCAGCCTGAAGATCGTCTTAATTGCGCTGGCATATACAGCAATGGCAATTCTGCTATGGACACGTCTGCGTCCGGTACATATTCCATCACCCTGGCGCTATCTGGTGTCGTTTGCACTGTTATACGGATTGATTCTGCATCCGATGACAGTGAACACATTTATCAAACATAAGCCGTTTGAAAAAACGTTGGATGGGCTCGCTTCACGTATGGAGCCCGCCGCGCCGTGGCAATTCATCTCCGGGTATTATCAATATCGTCAGCAGTTGACCTCGCTCAATAGCCTGCTGAATGAGAACAATGCCCTGCCGCCGCTGGCTAACTTTAAAGACAGTTCAGGTGACGCACCGCGTACGCTGGTACTGGTGATTGGTGAGTCAACGCAACGTGGCCGCATGAGCCTGTATGGCTATCCGCGTGAAACGACGCCAGAACTGGATGCGCTGCATAAATCCGATCCTAACTTCACCGTATTCAATAATGTCGTGACTTCCCGTCCGTACACCATTGAAATCCTGCAGCAGGCGCTGACCTTCGCTAACGAGAAGAACCCGGATCTGTATCTGACTCAGCCGTCCCTGATGAACATGATGAAACAGGCGGGTTATAAAACCTTCTGGATCACTAATCAGCAGACGATGACCGCCCGCAACACCATGCTGACGGTGTTCTCTAAGCAGACGGATAAACAGTTCTATATGAACCAGCAGCGTACGCAAAGTGCGCGCGAATATGACAGCAACGTGCTGGCGCCATTTAAAGAAGTCCTGGCCGACCCGGCACCGAAAAAGTTCATCATCGTGCATCTGCTGGGTACGCATATTAAGTACAAATTCCGCTATCCGGATGGCCAGGGTAAGTTCGATAATAATATCGACCATGTTCCCGCAGGCCTGAGTAACGATGAGCTGGAAGCCTACAACGATTACGACAGCGCGAATGTTTATAACGATCATATTATTGCCAGCCTGATCAAAGACTATAAAGCGACCGATCCGAACGGCTTCCTGCTGTACTTCTCCGATCATGGCGAAGAGGTTTACGATACGCCACCGCACAAAACGCAGGGTCGTAATGAAGACAACCCAACGCGCCATATGTACACGGTGCCGTTCCTGTTGTGGACTTCGGAAAAATGGCAGGCCGCGCACCCGCGCGACTTCTCACAGGATGTGAATCGTAAATACAGCAGCTCAGAGCTTATCCATACATGGTCTGACTTAGCGGGCTTCACCTACGATGGCTTCGATCCAACTCGCGCCATTACCAGTCCGCAGTTCAAAGAGACAACCCGCTGGATTGGCAATCCGTACAAGAAAAATGCCCTGATAGATTACGATTCCCTGCCTTACGGCGATCAAATCGGTAATCAATAACCGTCTGCCGGATGCGCTACGCTTATCCGGCCTACAGCTCGCAAAGACTTGTAGGCCGGATATGGCATTAGCCGCCATCCGGCAATAATCACTTGAGGGCGATTGTTTTCAACGTTACTGTTTCCCTGTCTGCTGCCTGCAAGGGATTAACATGTATCACGACGTCAGCCATCTTCTCTCCCGCCTGATTAACGGCCCCACGCCGCTGCGGCAGATTTATTTCGCCAGCACCAATAGCACAACGCCGGAACTGGCGTATCAGGTCGATTTTCCCCGGCTGGAAATTGTGCTGGAAGGTGAATTTGCGGATTCTGGCATCGATAAGGTGCTTACCCCCGGCGATGTCTTGTTTGTTCCGGCTGGCGGCTGGAATATTCCGCAGTGGATCACACCGGTCACGACACTCAGCATTCTGTTCGGCAAACAGCAACTGGGTTTCAGCGTCGTCCAATGGGACGGCAAGCAATATCAAAACATTACCCACCAGCACGTCGCTCGGCGCGGGCCGCGTATTGGCTCTTTTCTGCTGCAAACGCTCCATGAGATGCAAATGCAGCCACAGGAGCAGCAAACGGCCAGGCTAATCGTTGCGAGCTTGCTGAGCCACTGTCGCGATCTGCTCGGCAGCCAGATCCAAACCGCATCACGTAGTCAGGCGCTTTTCGACGCCATTCGCGGCTATATTGACGAACGCTACGCTTCACCACTCACCCGTGAATCCGTCGCACAGGCGTTTTACATTTCACCCAATTACCTCTCCCACCTGTTTCAAAAAACGGGCGCTATCGGTTTTAACGAATACCTGAACCACACGCGACTGGAACACGCAAAAACGCTGTTAAAGGGTTACGAGCTGAAGATCAAAGACGTGGCGCACACCTGTGGGTTTATTGACAGCAACTACTTCTGCCGCCTGTTTCGCAAGAATACTGAACGTTCGCCGTCAGAGTATCGTCGGCAGTATCACAGCCAGTTGACGGAGAAAAAAACTGACCAGTAATAATCGCATACTGGGACAGAAAACGGAGACAAAGGTAACATTTACTGGATTTTTGTATTATCAAAAAACATATACCAGCACATATCACTTACATGTGAAGTATCTCTCACTTTTATAGACATATTACATTTATCCAGCTTTTGACAGATTTGTCAGATAGCACTGCGTGACGAAACACTCTTATCCTGTGCATAGCAAAGCAACCCGGCAACGGGCAGCTAACGGAAAACGTAGAGGGTGTTTTTGTATGGAACTTTATCTTGATACCGCCAATGTCGCGGAAGTCGAACGTCTGGCCCGCATCTTCCCTATCGCGGGCGTCACCACCAACCCAAGCATTGTGGCAGCAAGCAAAGAATCCATCTGGGATGTGCTGCCACGCCTGCAGAACGCCATTGGCAAAGAGGGCATTCTGTTTGCCCAGACCATGAGCCGGGATGCGCAGGGCATGGTGGAAGAAGCTAAACGCCTGAGCAATGCGGTGCCCGGTCTGGTAGTGAAAATCCCGGTGACATCCGAAGGTCTGGCCGCGATCAAGATGCTGAAAAAAGAGGGTATCACCACGCTGGGAACCGCCGTTTACAGTGCTTCTCAGGGGCTACTGGCTGCGCTGGCAGGAGCGAAATATATCGCGCCTTACGTTAACCGTATCGACGCGCAGGGCGGCGACGGGATTCGCACAGTACAGGAACTGCAAACATTGCTGGAACTGCATGCACCGAACAGCATGGTACTGGCGGCCAGCTTTAAAACTCCACGTCAGGCGCTGGATTGCTTGCTGGCAGGATGTGAAGCAATCACCCTACCATTAGACGTAGCGCAACAAATGCTCAATACCCCTGCGGTAGAGTCAGCAATAGAGAAGTTTGAGCAGGACTGGAACAACGCATTTGGTCACATCAACCTGTGAGGAAATAAAGTATGGATCGCATTATTCAATCACCTGGTAAGTACATCCAGGGTGCTGATGTTATTACCCGTCTTGGCAGCTACCTCAAACCACTGGCAGAGCGCTGGCTGGTCGTTGGAGACAAGTTTGTCTTAGGCTTTGCCCAGGGTGCACTGGAAAAAAGCTTCCTGGATGCCGGACTGGCGCTGGAGATTGCACCGTTTGGCGGCGAATGTTCACAAAACGAAATCGACCGTCTGCGCGTCGTAGCGGAAAAAGCGCAGTGTGCGGCAGTACTTGGTATTGGTGGCGGTAAAACGCTGGATACCGCCAAAGCGCTGGCGCACTTTATGGGCGTGCCTGTCGCCATTGCGCCAACCATCGCCTCTACCGATGCGCCGTGCAGCGCGCTGTCCGTCATTTACACCGATGCCGGTGAATTCGATCGCTATCTGCTGCTGCCTAATAACCCGGACAGGGTCATTGTTGATACCAAAATTGTCGCGGGCGCACCGGCGCGTCTGTTAGCTGCGGGTATTGGCGATGCGCTGGCGACCTGGTTCGAAGCGCGTGCCTGTTCACGCAGCGGCGCAACCACCATGGCGGGCGGTCAGTGTACTCAGGCGGCGCTGGCGCTGGCAGAGCTGTGCTTTAATACGCTGATCGAAGAAGGTGAAAAAGCGATGCTGGCTGCAGAGCAGCACGTGGTTACACCAGCACTGGAGCGCATTATTGAAGCCAACACCTATCTGAGTGGCGTCGGTTTTGAAAGCGGTGGTCTGGCAGCGGCTCACGCCATTCATAACGGTCTGACCGCAATCCCGGATGCACATCATTATTACCACGGCGAGAAAGTGGCTTTCGGTACGCTGACGCAGTTGGTGCTGGAAAACGCGCCGGTCGATGAAATTGAAACCGTTGCCGCGCTGTGCCATTCCGTTGGCTTGCCGATTACCCTGGCACAACTGGATATCAAACAGGATATTCAGGCGAAAATGCGCATTGTGGCTGAGGCAGCCTGTGCCGAAGGCGAAACCATCCACAACATGCCTGGCGGCGCAACGCCGGACTAGGTGTATGCCGCCCTGCTTGTGGCTGACCAGTACGGTCAACGTTACCTGCAAGAGTGGGAATAACCTGCAAATAGAAAATCCCCGCAAATGCGGGGATTTTTTTATTCCTACCATGCCGGACCCGCGCAAGCGGCATCCGGCATTGTCTGTTACAGCAGATCGAAACGATCCAGGTTCATCACTTTCACCCATGCGGCCACGAAATCTCTCACGAACTTCTCGTGGGCATCGCTGCAGGCATAAACTTCAGCCACTGCGCGCAGTACAGAGTTAGAACCAAATACCAGATCGGCGCGGGTTGCGGTGTATTTTACTTCGCCACTCAGACGGTCACGACCTTCAAACAGCTCTTGTGACTCATCAACCGCCTTCCACTCATGGCGCATATCCAGCAGATTGACGAAGAAGTCAGTGCTGAGTACGCCTGGACGATCGGTAAAGACACCGTGCTGGCTACCATCAAAGTTGGTGCCCAGTACGCGCATACCGCCCACCAGCACGGTCATTTCCGGTGCGGTTAGCGTCAGCTGCTGTGCTTTATCGATCAGCAGCGACTCGGTGGTCGATACGTCAGGACGGGCGCGGTAGTTACGGAAGCCATCGGCGATCGGCTCAAGCAGTTCAAACATCTCAATATCCGTTTGATCCTGGCGCGCATCCACGCGGCCCGGCGCAAAAGGTACCTTAATGCTGACGCCCGCAGCGCTAGCCGCCTGCTCGATACCAACAACCCCGGCCAGCACGATAATATCGGCCAACGAGGCGGTATGGGCAGACTTATAAATCCCTTCCAGCACAGGCAGAACGCGTGCTGCGGTGGCATTCACATCCCAGCCTCGCTGTGGATCCAGCGCCAGACGCGCACCGTTAGCGCCGCCACGTTTATCCCCACCGCGGAAAGTCGATGCCGACGCCCACGCTACCGATACCAGTTCGCCCACGGACAGCCCGGAAGCGGCAATGGTCGCTTTCAGCTTCAGGATATCTTCTTCGCTTGGGTTGAAGAACGCATGCGGCAGCGGGTCTTGCCAAATCAGATCTTCTTTTGGCACTTCCGGTCCGATGTAACGCGCTTTTGGCCCCATATCACGGTGCGTCAGTTTAAACCACGCACGAGCAAACGCTTCGTTGAACGCCTGCGGATCGTTCAGGAAACGGCGGGAGATTTTCTCGAACTCAGGATCGAAACGCAGCGTCAGGTCGGTAACCAGCATCGTCGGCTTACGTTTTTTCGATGGATCAAACGGATCAGGAATAATTTCTGGCGCGTCAACCGCTTCAAACTGAATAGCGCCTGCCGGACTGCGGGTTTGTACCCACTCGTATTTGAACAGGTTCTCGAAGAAATAGTTGCTCCATTGGGTTGGCGTCTGCGTCCAGACAACTTCCAGACCGGATGTAATGGCATCCGCGCCCGCGCCGCTGCCGTAGCTGCTCGCCCAGCCCAGGCCTTGTGCTTCAATCGGTGCGGATTCAGGATCGGCGCCTACGTGCGAAGCCGGTGCAGCGCCGTGGGTTTTGCCCAACGTATGACCACCGCCAATCAGCGCCACGGTTTCTTCGTCGTTCATACCCATATTACCGAAGGTCGCGCGAATAGCCGCTGCCGCTGAAAGCGGTTCGCCGCTATGGTCCGGTCCTTCCGGGTTCACATAGATAAGGCCCATTTCGGTTGCGCCCAACGGCGCTTTGGCCAGTTCTTCCGGGTGACGGTGAGTCAGCCAGGCTTTTTCATCACCCCAGTTTACGTCGAGATCCGGTTCCCAGACATCTTCACGACCAGCACCAAAGCCGAAGGTGCGGAAGCCGGAGTTTTCCAGCGCCACGTTACCCGCGAGGATAAACAGGTCGGCCCAGGAAATTTTCTGGCCATATTTCTGCTTGATTGGCCACAGCAGACGACGCGCTTTATCCAGGCTGACGTTGTCCGGCCAGGAGTTCAGTGGTGCAAAACGCTGCTGTCCGCGACCCGCGCCACCGCGTCCATCGATGGAGCGATAGGTCCCTGCACCGTGCCATGCCATGCGGATAAACAATCCAGCATAGGTTCCCCAGTCAGCGGGCCACCACGGTTGAGATTCGGACAGAAGGGCTCTGAGATCCCCTTTCAGGGCAGAGTAGTCGAGTTTGCTAAACTCTTTGCGGTAGTCGAAGTCCTCACCCAGCGGGTTAGAACGGTTGGAATGTTGGTTTAAAAGATCAACGCGCAGTTGATTTGGCCACCAGTCGCGGTTGTTCGTTCCTGCTCCCGCGCTCTGGTCGTGACCGCCCTGATGAAAAGGACACTTACCGGCAGTTGATGTGTTCTGGCTATCGTCGGACATGCTCATCTATATGCTCCCTTTACAGTGTTCTGACTACGATATACACCACCAGTGATAAGATATAGTCGAAATAACCCACAGATTCGATAGCTAATTCCTTTTATATTTTACGTTACAGAGATGTAGATCAAAATGATCAACAAAAAGCCCTCCGTAGAGGGCTGGGATCTGTTTAGTTCGGTCTTACACCCAGTGTGTGACAAATAGCGTAGCTCATCTCGGCACGATTAAGGGTATAGAAGTGAAAATCTTTCACCCCTTCGCGGCTGAGAATCTTCACCATGTCCATAGCGATATTAGCGCCCACCAGCTTGCGGGTTTCCGCGTCATCATCCAGACCATCAAACATGGTCGACATCCACGCCGGAATGCGGACGTTGGTCATGTCGGCAAATTTTTTCGCCTGCTTAAAGTTGGAGACTGGCAGGATACCCGGAATAATTTCCACGTCGATTCCCGCAGACACACAGCGATCACGAAAGCGCAGATAGCTTTCTACATCGAAGAAGAACTGGGTAATCGCACGGTTCGCACCGGCATCAACCTTACGCTTCAGGTTCAGCAGATCGGCCTGAGCGCTCTTCGCTTCCGGGTGCACTTCCGGGTAAGCCGCAACGGAGATATCAAAGTCTGCAACGTCTTTCAGTAGCGTCACCAGGTCAGAAGCATACATATCCGGTTTACCGCTTCCCGGCGGCAGGTCACCGCGCAGGGCAACAATATGACGAATACCGTTGTTCCAGTAGTCCTGAGCAATGGTACGCAGCTCATCGCGGGTTGCATCAATACAGGTCAGGTGCGGAGCCGCTTCAAGGCCAGTGCGATCCTTAATGCCTTTAATAATGCTGTGCGTACGGTCGCGCTCACCAGAGTTTGCACCGTAAGTGACTGAAACAAACTTCGGCTTCAGGCTGCTCAGGCGATCGATGGAGTTCCACAGGGTTTGCTCCATTTCACTGGTGCGCGGCGGGAAAAACTCAAATGAAACGTTAATCTGACCGGCAACTTCTGCCAGGCTCTGATTCAGGGCTTCCCGCTGGTTGGCGTGAAAAAAGCTCATACCTTACCTCATCAATCTTTTGTCGTTATATGTTGTGTTGTGAACTGCTATACGTTTAGACGTCTAGATGTAAAAATGACGGAAAAGCATGCTGGCGTCAACACAAAAATCATCGCTAAAGGTGAGGAATACTCAGCCAACGTGAAAAAAATTCACATCAGTCTGAATTGATGAGGGATTGCGCCATGACCGTCTGCAGCCATGCTAATTTTTTTACGTTTTCAGGCAGCATCAGCAACCCCGTGCTAATACGCAATTCGGTATCGGTAAGCGGCAGGAATATCACCCCCCGACGTTGGATAGCGGAAAAGGAGGCCGGAAGCAGGCTCAGACCTTCACCCTGCGCGATCCGCGCCAACAACACATCATGTTCCAGCGGTTCTTCAATACAGGCAGGAGAGTAACCAGCATGACTAAAAATATGTCGGGTGTAATCAAAAAAGGCGGGGTTACGTTCACGTTTGAACCAGAACAGTGGTCGGTGGCTCAGCGACATTAACGAGAGCGAAGGCAGCGCTGCCTCTGGCCAGAGCGCGGGTAAGGCGACGATCAACGATTCTTGCCAGCCGAGCGGCGTGACGCTAAGCCCCGAAGTCTCAAGCGGTAACGCCACCAGCGCGGCATCCAGCTTTCCACGACGCACCAGACGCGCGAGTTCAGGCGAACCATGACGGACAATATGTCGCTTCTGCATATGCGTAGTCAGCTGTGACTCAAGCGCCGCAAAAACGCCCTGTTCAAACGCTGTACTTAGCCCTAAGCGCAGAGATGGCTCCCCGATTTGCGTTAATTGACTCAACGCAGCGTAGGTTTTGTCCTGGAGATCAAGCAGCGGGCGCACCATTTCAAGTACGTGCTGGCCGTCCTCCGTCAGCGTTAATCCACGGGTATGACGGACAAACAGTATGACCCCCAGGCGATCTTCAAGCTGGCGAATGTGGCGGCTCAACGGCGGTTGCGACATGAACAAGCGCTGCGCAGCCCGGCTCATATTGTTCTCTTCCGCTACTACGGAAAAGTAGCGCAGCAGGCGAATATCCAGAGAGTGTAATGGCGATGTTGTCATACCGAAAAGGTATCACGGAAACGGTATTATCCAAATCATTCTACGCCCCCTATTCTCTCGCCATACGCCACACCTACGAGGGAAAAATCATGGAATCAGAACGTTTTATTACCGGCCAGAAAATGCTGCAACAGGTAGATGGTAAAGGGGGAGAGGCCGTCGTTGAGAGCCTGAAGGATATCGCGCCGGATTTTGCCCGCTACCTGCTGGAATTTCCGTTTGGCGACATCTATGCACGTCCAGGTCTGGACCTGCGCAGCCGAGAAATTGCCACTGTCGCCGCTTTAACGGCAATGGGCAATGCCGCCCCGCAGTTGAAAGTGCATATTGGCGCGGCATTACACGTTGGTTTAACGCAGGATGAGATCGTTGAAGTGATTATGCAGATGGCCGTATATGCCGGCTTCCCTGCCGCACTCAATGGTTTGTTCGCCGCGAAAGAGGTATTTGCCTCTCACAGAGGCTAAAACAACAGGCCAGCGGATTGTCTGCTGGCCTGAGCTCACTATGGTTTCACATCTGCCACACGCATGCCTTTAAGCTGCTCATCCGTCAGCGTATTTCCCGCCTTGAAATAGTCAACGACAGCATTAGAGACATAGTAACCTCCGGAGGTATTTCGCGCTTTTCCTTCGGTAAATGCCGTAAAACCATCACCGCCGTCTGCCAGGAAGCTATTGGTGGCAATGTGATAAACCGTGGCATCCTCAATCGGTTTACCGTTTAACGTTAGTACGGTGACGCGCTGACCGACTGGTTTACTGCTGTCATACTTCATCTCCAGTCCTTTGGACACCTGCAATACACCGTTGCTTAAACCCGCGCCGTGCTCCATCAGGCTACGCAACTGTTTACCGGTGAGATCCATTGTTGACAGCTCGTTGGGGAACGGGAAGGTGCTAATGACTGCACCCATCGTGATAGCACCTGCTGGGATTTCATTACGGATACCGCCCGAATTAGTGAGCGCTAATTGAGTATCTTTACCTGCCGCCACCAGCAACGCATCCGCCGCCAGATTGCCCAACGAAGAAGATTCACCGTAAGCACGCGTCAGCTCAACCGGAGAGTTTGCAACCGTCTGTTGTACCAACTTATCAAGCTTTTTATTCCAGCCATCAATGACCTGTTTCGTCTGCGGGTCTGGCTGCCACTCATCAGCATAAATGGTCTTCAGCTCGAAGTTCTTCACGGTAAATTGATGCGGTTTCTGCTGATAATCCAGCACCAGTTTACCCACATCAATACCGCCGCTGTCGGTAGAAAGAATCAGAGTGTTACCGACTTTAATCGGCTCCGGCGTGCCCACATGCGCATGGCCGGTAATCAGGATATCCAGCCCCTTTACCTGACCTGCGGTCTGGATGTCTTTATCCAATGCACGGCGCACATCTGTACTTCCCTGGCTAGACTGACGCGCTGGCGTACCTTCATGGATCAGCGCCACAGTGAGATCGACTTTACCTTTAAGCTCATCGATATAGCGTTGCAACCACTTCACTTCATCCCGCGCTTCAATACCGACACGTGTCGCAGCAGAAACCGTATCATCAAAAGCAAACACGCCGTGCAGGCCAATCACACCAATCTTCACGCCATCTTTTTCAATAATGGTGTAAGGCTTATCCCAGAACATTTTGCTGCTGTTCTGATAAAAGATATTACCCTGCACGATGGGGAATTTCGCCTGACTCAGTTGTAGTAGCGTGTTATCCCAACCGTGATCGAATTCATGATTACCCATGGTGACAGCATCAAAATTCATGGTGTTCATGATATCGATAATCGCCTTACCCTTGGTCAAGCTGCTGATATACGGCCCGGTAAAATAATCACCGGCATCAAAAAACCAGGTGGCGCTATTTTTCGTTTTTTCCTGCTTCACCATCGTCGTGATATTAGCCCAACCACCAATATCACGCGTGCCATTAGCAATCCATGGGACTTTATAAGGTTCAACGTGGGCGTGAAGATCATTGGTATAGATAATCGTGACATCTTTGGCACTCGCCCAAAGCGGCAACGATACCAGAACACCAACAGCAAGCATTTTTAACTTCATAATCAATCCCTTTCAGTCATATAAAGAATCGCTACGTTACGTTCTGAAAGGTTTTTTTATGTGAGAAAACTCACATCCACTGGTGATAGTCGCGGGTCAAAATCAACGACCATTAAAAATCGTTGGTAATACGATGACGTCACTGTTCACCATCAATTGCTGTAAGTCCTTCGGCTGTAAAAATCTGGGACTGGCGAGCTCACCAGATTACAGCTGGCCCGAGTATCGGTTGGGTTATGCTGCGCTGCATTGCCGGGCATGCGGCAGCTATCCACCGCTGTTTAATGAGGAACAGTTTGGTGGGTGGTTGTCAGCATATTTAACGGATTTTGCCGCCCAAAGCGGTCATTTTTGCCCACGATGTTATCAGCGGGAAACCATCCTCTATGGGCATAATCCTCAGGGCAGCCAACGCGTTCAGTGCCGGAGCTGCAAACAAGTCTGGACACCAAAGCAGCAGCCGCTCACCACCATTGTTCCACCAGAACAAATAGCGACGGTTCCCTTAATCGTCCCTTTTCAGGGAGCCTGCACCGACCAGAAACTTTATGTATTACTCAGTTTTGACGCTATTCGCGGCAATATTTTGCATATTTCCAGTAATTTCACGCCCCATCTCGTAGGGGATACATTGCGATACCGCTGGCGTAACAACGTTGAACCTACGGTCATTCATGACGATATCGTTGAACGAGTAAGACAGAGGGAAACCCTGTTTTTACGCCGCAGCCAGTTTGATGAAATCCAGTACGGCAGTGCCATGCTCAAACGAAATGCCAACGGTGCAGTTTTACGTCCGGTCATTACCGCGCACGGACATTTCCGCATACTGAGCCATCTCTGGCCTGAGGTAAAAACGCACATTATTGCCCACGAATGTTTTCTGCGCGGCGCGGCGATTACCGCATGGGCGCAGCAATATCGCGATCATCACGCTTCGCTTTGGTTTATTGATGAAGAGATCAATAGCGATAAGTGCACACTGCCCTGGCGATTGCTGGGTAAAACCTGGCAGGGGTGGTGGCAAAACCAGTGGCAAATTTGGCAACAAGGCGACACACGCAAAATGGTGTGTCTGTTAACGGAGGGTCAGGTTGAAAAAGGGGCGTCAATCACACTGGCGGCAGGCCACCATTTTCTCGCCTGGTTACAGCAGCAGGCGGAGTTTCGGGATAGCGCCCGTTACTCGGCTCATTCGGTGTTTCAGACGATAAGGACGCTGGCGGAGCAATACAACACCCTGATCACCCAGCGCGATTTGCCCGGTGGCACTGCCGCTTACCGGGCCTACGGATCATGCCATATGTAGGCCGGGTAAGCGTAAGCACCACCCGGCAACGCAAATTACAGCAACTGCGCTAAACGGTTGATGTCAGACTGAATCGCCCCAGCGGTAACGTCACGGCCCGCGCCCGGTCCACGGATCACCAGCGGGTTATCGCGATACCAGCGGCTCTCTATGGCGAATACGTTATCGCACGGCAACAGCGCCGCCAGCGGGTGTTCAGGGCGAACCGCTTCAACACCAACGCGAGCTTTGCCGTTAGCATCAAAACGCGCTACATAGCGCAGCACCAGCCCCATTTCACGCGCCGCTTCCAGACGCTGCACCATCTGCTCGTTCAGTTCATCGCCATTCTCAAAGAAATGGTCAATAGAGCCTTCTTCACAATGCGCAGGCACCAGCGATTCCACGCGAACCTGGTCCGGTTCGATGTCGTAACCCGCTTCACGCGCCAGAATCACCAGCTTACGCATCACATCTTTGCCGGAAAGATCTACGCGCGGATCGGGTTCAGTCAGACCCTGTTGCCATGCCTGATCCACCAGATCGGTGAATGGGACCGTGCCATCAAATTGCAGGAACAACCACGACAACGTGCCGGAGAAGATCCCGCTGATCGACAAAATGGTATCGCCACTATCAATCAGATCGCGCACGGTATGGTTGATCGGCAAACCTGCACCCACGGTGGCGTTATATAACCAGTGGCGACCCGTTTTTTCGAAAGCGTCATGAATCTGGCGGTAATTATTACTGCTGCTCGCCCCGGCCAGTTTGTTGGCGCTGATAACGTGGAAACCATGGCTGGCAAAATCCAGATACTGATCCGCCAGTTGCTCGCTCGCTGTCACATCCAGCACCACTAAATCATCATACGGGTGAGCACGCATCCACAGGAATAGAGACTCTTCATCCTGCTCTACCGCCTCGTCATCAAAGAAAGCTAACGCGCGGCTGGCATCCAGCCCTTCGTAATTCAGCAGGCTACGACGGCTATCAACCACACCCGCCAGCACAAACTCTAATCCGGTACGCGCCGAGAGCGTGCTCTGCTCGCGAGCGAACAGCTCCAGCCAGCGCGACCCAATGTTGCCTTTGCCGAACAACACCAGACCAATGCGTTTTTCAGCACGGAAGATTGACTGATGCAGACCCTGAATCAGGCTCTCCGTTGGCCCAGTACGCAGTACCGCGACCAGGCTGATGCCCTCTTCCGACTGCCAAGTAAATTCAACCGGCTGACCTTTCAACTGTTGCCAGAAACGGTGGCAGTGCAGCGGATTACGGGTGACGCCCGCCCCGACCATCGCCACCAGCGCCAGCCCCTGGCGCAGACGCAGCTCGCCTGGCAGGCCAGCTTCATCCAGAATTTTCAGCGCGCTGTCAGCGACTTCGGAGGTGTAGCAAAATTGCAATAGCTGGCGGTCAGGATGCACGCCCACTGCCAGCGGACGCACCTGGCTACGTTTTAAAACCTGGTCAATCTCTTTATAAGCCAGCTTAAAATCCTGGCCAGTCGGAACCAGAAACTCAATCAGGCAGACGTCATCATGACTGGTCACAATACGCGCCCCGGTACCGGAGGCCAGTACTCGCTCAATACGCGTTGAACCCTGTTCTGGGGTATAGCTACAACGCAACTGGAGATCGATATCGCTACCGGAAACCGGCTGTAAGGTACGGGCATGGAGAACCGGTGCCGCCAGACGCGCCAGCTCGCTGGCTTCATCCAGACGCAGCAGCGGCAGCAAACAGGCGTCTTTTACTTTACGCGGATCCGCGCTGTAAACCCCAGCGACATCGCTCCAGATGGTTACTCGGGAAACGCCCGCCAGCGCACCAACCTGCGTCGCCGAGTAGTCAGAACCGTTACGCCCCAGTAGCACTGTTTCACCGGCATTGCTGCGGCTAATAAAGCCGGTAACCACCAGGCGTTTACCCGGATGCTGCGCCAACAGTTGCTGCAGTAATGGGTAAGAAAGACCTTCATCTACCTGCGGCTGGGCACCGCGTTCAGCACGTAAAAAATCGCGCGCATCCAGCCAGGCCGACTCCAGCCCCTGTTGATTAAGGACGGCAGACATCAAACGCGCGGACCATACCTCGCCATGCCCAACAACCTCAGCATAGACGGCATCGTTCACGCCGCTGTCGAGTAACCCAGCCAGGCGTTCCAGATCGTGAATAAACGCGCCAATCAGTCCATCCGCCACCTCGGGAGGTAACAAACCGCTGATAAGCTCACTTTGATAGCGACGTAACGCCTGTTGAACCTGATGCGCAGAAAGGCGATCGGTCTGGCTTAATTTCAGCCAGCTAATCAACTGGTTAGTGGTACTGCCTGCGGCTGAAACAACCATCATGTCATCAGGCTGCGAGTAATCCGCCATAATGCCTGCGACACGCAGATAACATTTCACGTCTGCCAGACTACTACCACCAAATTTGTGCAGTTGACGACCCTTCGCCCCTGCCTGCGCAATCACACTCATGTTTACCCCTTGTTTGCAGCCCGGAAGCCATTTTCCAGGTCGGCAATTAAATCTTCGCCATCTTCAATACCGGTGGAGATACGCAGCAGCGTTTCGGAAATTCCGGCAGCAGCACGCGCTTCTGGTGCCATGCCCGCGTGTGTCATGGTTGCGGCGTGGGAGATCAGACTTTCAACGCCCCCTAACGATTCCGCCAGCGTAAACAATGACAACCCGCCGAGGAAACGGCGCAGCGTTTGCTCATCGCCATCCAGTTCAAAACTTAACATCGCGCCAAAGCCTTTTTGCTGACGCGCAGCAATCTCATGGCCCTGATTATCCGGCAATGACGGGTGATACAATTTTTTCACCAGCGGCTGAGTTTGCAGATAATCGACTATCGCCTGAGCATTACGTTGCGCCACCTCCATACGAGGAGACAAAGTACGCAGGCCGCGCAACAGCAGATAACTATCAAACGCGCCGCCGGTCACACCAATATTATTCGCCCACCATGCCAGTTCAGTGACCGTTTCCGGATCTTTGGCTATAACCACACCAGCCACCACGTCTGAGTGACCGTTTAAATATTTCGTGCATGAATGCAACACCAGATCGGCGCCTAATGCCAGTGGATTTTGCAGTGCCGGGCTTAAAAAAGTGTTGTCCACCACGCTGACCGCGCCAGCCTCGCGCGCCAACTGGCAGATTTTCGCAATATCCACCACGCGCAGCAGCGGGTTGCTTGGACTTTCTACCAGCACCAGCTTCGGTTTTTCCGCCAATGCGGCCTGCAATGCCTGCTCATCTCCTTGATCGACAAACAGGACGCGATAACAGCCACGCTTTGCCAGACTGTCAAACAGTCGGTAGCTCCCGCCGTAGCAGTCGTGCGGTGCAACCAGCAGATCGCCAGGCTTAAGGAAGACAGTGGTCACCAAATGAATCGCCGACATGCCAGTATTGGTCAGTACAGCACCTGCACCACCTTCCAGTTCCGCCAGCGCACGTTGAACGACATCACGCGTTGGGTTGCCGCGACGCGAATAGTCATGAGCACGAGGTTCATTAAATCCGGTAAAGTTATAGGTGCTGGAGAGGTGAATCGGCGGGACAACGCAACCGTACTGTTCGTCGTCATTTAACCCGCTACGCACTGCGATGGTGGCCTGTTTACGCGTCATATTGAGAAGATCCTGGCTGAGTCGGTGAAAAGTCAGGCACCAGAGTAATCATTGTTACTATAGCCGTCAATACATCTGGACATCTAAACTTCTTTGCGTATAGATTGAGCAAACTGGAAATAGCCGTTAAAATTATATGCATTAGCGTACATCTGCGTCGGCTACTTCGTGTCAGGGCCGCGCCACTACGATAAACTACGCACAATTATGGTCCGGGCTCAGGTTCTGGCCTCAATATTAATGACAAAGAGGATTAGGTATCTCATGGCTGAATGGAGCGGCGAATATATCAGCCCATACGCTGAGCACGGTAAGAAGAGTGAGCAAGTCAAAAAAATTACGGTTTCCATTCCTCTGAAGGTGTTAAAAATCCTTACCGATGAACGCACGCGTCGTCAGGTGAACAACCTGCGCCACGCCACCAACAGTGAACTGCTGTGTGAAGCGTTTCTGCATGCTTTTACCGGGCAACCATTACCCAACGATGAAGACCTGCGTAAAGAGCGCAGTGATGAAATCCCGGAAGAAGCAAAGGTAATCATGCGTGAACTGGGTATCAACCCGGAAACGTGGGAATACTGATTGTTAGAACAGATGAGAAAAGGCGGGATTGCTCCCGCCGATTCTCGCTATGTTACTTACTGATACCATTGAGTTTATTCAATGTCTCTTCCATTTTGAGCGTCTCTTTACGGTTCAATGGATAGAAATAAATCAGAATGACCGCCGCCAAAAACAGGCATAGTGCCGGCAAGAGATTCGCCATCGTATAAATATTTTCCTGCACAATGCTGGTTTGCACAGCGCCACCTGTTGACGATGATTGATAACCAATGATGGCCAACATAAAGCCGCCAATGGCCCCTGCACACGCCTGACCAACCTTGCGGGCAAAGAAGTTCACACCATAGACGGTACCATCCTCGCGATCGCCGGTGACATACTGGTGATAATCACAAACATCGGTCATAAACGCCCAAATCATCAGGTTGAATAGTCCGGCCCCCAACGTCGCCAGGAACAGGAAAACCAAATAGACTTTCGCGTCGGTAATGTGGATGAAGTACATAATCAAATACATCGCTACTGCAAAGAGTAGCGCGCCGACGCTGGCCTCTTTTTTACCAAACCGCTTCGTGAGCCAGGATGCCGATGGTGCCAGCAAAACCAGGGAACCAAAGGTAAACAGCAACGCGACTGACATCGCCTCTTTATTGTGGAAATAGTCATTAAACAGGTAAGTCATATTGGTACCGGACAATCCCTGATTAATCACAATCAGCAAATCCACAACCACTAAAACAATCAGCGCCTTATTGCGTGCCAGTCCCTTCAGCAACACCGAAACGGGCATGCTCTCTTTTCTCTCCACGCGCACGCGTTCGGTCGTTAACTGACAGGTCAAGGATAAAAAGATAAAGCCCAGCACTGCGCAACCAATGGAAATCCAGAAGAAGTGTTGCCCGGAAATCACCTGGCTTCCGTCCACCAGGGTGGTGTACATCAGGATCGGAATGAAAAAGCCAGTTGCCCCACCGCCGATAGCTGACCCAACGCTGCGCCAGGTTGACAGCGAGACACGATCATCCGGATTCGAGCTAATCGCCGCAGACATAGCGCCGTACGGAATACTCACGGTCGATAACAGCGAACCGTAAATGAAATAGGAGCAACAGATGTAGATAATTTTCGCCGTATAAGAAAAATCATTTACAAACGGCAGAAACAGGACAACTGCAATGATGCAAAATGGATACTTCATGCGACGCACCCACGGGTTAAAACGTCCATGTACCGTCAATTTAGAGGTATCGCATAAGCGCCCTACACCAACATCAACGAACGCATCAAAGAGTTTGGTCACAAAATAGAGTGAGCCAACAATAACGCCGGAAATACCGAGGACGTTAGTGTAATAAATCATTAAAAAACTATTAACTAAGCCAAGAATAAAACAGGTTCCGAGGTCACCACATAAATAACCAATTTTATCTCGAATTCCGAAAGGTCTGACGGCAGTGGGTTCATTATTTCCGATAATAGTTCCATCATTAGACATGATGTCAACTCCTTAGACATATTATTCACACAAACTATGCTTATCGATGTAATCAGTCGATATGAAAGCTATTACCGGTTAGAAGTTATAACCAAGACCGACACGATAACGGGTCTGACGATCGTCAGTCGTTGTTGTGTTATAACCCGAGGAAACGTTACCAACCTCAACAAATGGAACCCAAGAGCCTAGTTTATACGCCACGCGGAAGTTATATTCATAATCATCTTTCCGGTTGTTATATAAATCTTCGCTATCGGCAATTTTATAAATACCATTTAGCTCAAACATCCAGTCATTGACGTTATAACCAAGCCAGGCTTCCGGACGATAGACCATGCGGTCATCTTTGCCGTCAGTGTTTCTGCGCATGTACTCCTGACGATAGCGGAACGCGGTCCACCAGCTGTCGTTAATGTTGTACTGCACGCGGATGTAAGGTTTATAAATCGTGATGTTATCGCCCGTTTCGATCGCAATACCTGGCTGCCAGATAAGATCCCGCCAGGTAAACTGGTAGCTTGCAGTATACTCGTTGCCATTACTTTCCATATTATTCCACGCATCATTAGATTGCGTATCTTCGGAACGTGAAATGGCTTCGACTGCGACACCAAAACCAGTCGCAAAACGGTGAGACATATAAACACGATCGTAATTACGCCCATCGTCATAATATTCATGCCGGTAATCAACATAACCCGCTTGTGCGGCCGCAGAGAATAATGGAATCAGTAATAACGCAGATTTAAATTTCATGACAATCCCTCTTCACACTCAACAACGGAAATTACCCAACTCGTCCCGTCCATTAATGGGAAACGATGAAGGATTAAGAATAATTTTATATTTCCACGAAAGTGTATTTTAGAAAGAAAGCAGAAACCTTTGGTATTTTGCCAACAATTGGCATGAGTGGCAGAAATCAGAAGATAAAAATGACGCAGATCACCAGTAGAAACATTTTACCTGAAAAATAAAAACACCGTTTCATTTGTTAAATAAAAACACTATTCAACACATCAATATAAATTTTAGTCTTCAAGCGCAGATACAAAAAAAGCGCCATAAGGCGCTTTTTTCTGACAGCTGAACTTACTTGCTGCCTGGGATGCTGAAACGCTTGTTGAAGCGATCAACACGGCCACCGGTAGCAACATCACGCTGCTTGCCAGTATAGAACGGGTGGCACTTGCTGCACACGTCGAGGTTCAGATCGTGACCGACAGTAGAGCGGATTTTAATGACGTTACCGCAAGAGCAGTTTGCAGTAATTTCTTCGTATTTCGGGTGAATATCTTTTTTCATGGGAAAACCTCGGTTTAAGGCCGCGTCGCTCTTCCAGCCCTAACGCCAGACACCACGCGATGTTAATAGTATAGGTCAGTGATACAAATTTGTATCAAAGGCGGCGAATCATACAGAAATTAACCTGCTCATGCAAACTGATCCGCATTCTACCCTCCACTAATGTGTATACTAACCCGCCAGATTTCAAGTCAGGATGATTCAATGCCCGTTGCGCACGTTGCCTTACCTGTTCCGCTACCTCGCACCTTTGACTACCTCCTGCCGGAAGGCTTGAGCGCCAAAGCCGGGTGTCGTGTACGCGTGCCTTTTGGCAAGCAGCAGGAGCGCGTGGGTATCGTCCTTTCCGTCAGCGAGAGCAGCGAACTACCTTTCAACGAATTAAAAGCCGTTCTTGAAGTACTGGACAGCGAACCGGTTTATTCGACCTCCGTCTGGCGTCTGCTGTTGTGGGCGGCTGACTATTATCACCATCCTATCGGCGACGTACTGTTTCATGCTCTGCCAATTTTACTGCGCCAGGGACGTCCGGCTACAAACGCGCCCATGTGGTACTGGTTTGCCACTGAAGAAGGCCAGGTTATTGACCTCAACAGCCTGAAGCGTTCTCTTAAGCAGCAACAGGCGCTGGCTGCGCTACGCCAGGGAAAAATCTGGCGCGACCAGGTGGCTGAACTGGAATTTAATGACGCCGCATTACAGGCGCTGCGGAAAAAAGGGCTGTGCTCCCTGGCGAGCGAAACGCCAGGCTTTAGCGACTGGCGTACGCACTACGCGGTTTCCGGTGAGCGTCTGCGGCTGAATACCGAACAGGCCACCGCCGTCGGGGCGATCCACAGCGCATCTGACAGTTTTAGCGCCTGGCTATTAGCGGGCGTGACGGGATCGGGTAAAACAGAGGTCTATTTAAGCGTACTGGAAAATGTGCTCGCCCAGGGCAAACAGGCGCTGGTAATGGTGCCGGAGATTGGCCTGACGCCGCAAACTATTGCCCGTTTTCGCGAACGCTTCAATGCGCCGGTCGAAGTTCTGCACTCGGGTTTAAATGACAGTGAACGTCTTTCGGCATGGCTGAAGGCGAAAAATGGTGAAGCGGCAATTGTTATCGGCACGCGCTCGTCGCTGTTTACGCCGTTTAAAAATCTGGGCGTGATTGTCATCGACGAAGAGCACGACAGCTCTTATAAACAGCAGGAAGGCTGGCGTTATCATGCGCGCGACCTCGCGGTTTATCGCGCCCATAGCGAACAAATTCCCATCATTCTCGGCTCAGCCACCCCTGCGCTGGAAACGCTGTGCAACGTGCGGCAGAAAAAATACCGCATGTTGCGCCTGACGCGCCGTGCCGGGAATGCACGCCCAGCCATTCAGCACGTGCTGGATCTCAAGGGTCAGCAGGTACAGGCCGGGCTCGCCCCTGCGCTTATCGCCCGTATGCGTCAGCATCTGCAAGCGGATAACCAGGTGATCCTGTTTTTAAACCGCCGGGGTTTTGCGCCTGCCCTGCTGTGCCACGACTGTGGCTGGATTGCTGAATGCCCGCGCTGCGATCACTACTACACGCTGCATCAGGCGCAACACCATCTGCGCTGCCATCACTGCGACAGTCAGCGTCCGATACCGCGTCAATGCCCTTCCTGCGGCTCAACGCACATGGTTCCGGTAGGACTCGGCACCGAACAGCTTGAGCAGGCTCTGGTGCCTTTTTTCCCCGGCGTGCCAATCTCACGCATCGATCGCGACACTACCAGCCGCAAAGGCTCGCTGGAGCAGCATCTGGCGGAAGTGCATCGCGGCGGCGCGCGAATCCTGATCGGCACGCAAATGCTGGCGAAAGGCCACCATTTCCCGGACGTCACCCTGGTGGCGTTGCTGGACGTTGACGGCGCGCTGTTCTCCGCAGATTTCCGGTCGGCAGAGCGCTTCGCCCAGCTCTACACGCAGGTTTCCGGGCGTGCCGGTCGCGCCGGGAAGCAGGGCGAAGTGGTACTGCAAACGCACCACCCTGAACATCCGCTGCTGCAAACCTTGCTGTATAAAGGGTATGACGCCTTTGCCGAGCAGGCGCTGGCAGAGCGACAAACGCTCCAGCTTCCCCCATGGACCAGCCATGTGATCGTGCGGGCAGAAGATCACAACAACCAGCATGCGCCGATGTTCTTACAGCAGTTACGAAATCTGATTCAGGCCAGTCCACTGGCCGATGAAAAACTGTGGGTGTTAGGCCCAGTTCCCGCCCTGGCGCCCAAACGTGGCGGTCGCTATCGCTGGCAAATTTTGTTGCAGCACCCGTCGCGAATTCGCCTGCAGCATATCGTCAGCGGAACGCTGGCGCTGATTAATACGTTACCCGATGCACGTAAGGTTAAATGGGTGCTGGATGTCGATCCCATCGAGGGATAATCCCTCACGATGCGAGGCGGATCGTAAAATTAAATATCCATCACACTTTTTATGAAAATTCTGTAACCGCTTCCATTCACTATCTGATAAAAATGTTTCAGATGAAGGCTATTCAAGGACGAGTCTGTGCCAGCAGCTCTCTGGCGAGGAGAAAGAGTGAAACCGAATAAGCAGGTTGCCGCCGCTACGATGAAAGATGTTGCTCTGAAGGCGAAAGTCTCAACGGCAACCGTATCCCGCGCATTAATGAACCCAGACAAAGTCTCGCAGTCAACCCGTAACAAGGTTGAGCAGGCAGCGCTTGAAGTGGGATATTTACCCCAATCAATGGGACGTAACGTTAAGCGTAATGAATCGCGTACCATTCTGGTGATTGTGCCGGATATCTGCGATCCGTTTTTTAGCGAAGTGATTCGTGGCATCGAAGTCACCGCCGCAGAACAGGGATATCTGGTGCTTATCGGCGATTGCGCGCACCAGAACCAGCAGGAAAAGACCTTCCTCAACCTCATAATTACCAAGCAGATCGATGGCATGGTGCTGCTCAGCTCGCGCCTGCCGTTTGATGCCAGCGTGGAAGAGCAACGCAACTTGCCACCGATGGTTATGTCCAACGAGTTCGCGCCAGAGCTGGAACTGCCCACCGTGCACATTGATAACCTCACCGCCGCCTTCAACGCGATGAACTATCTGCTGGAACTGGGGCACAAACGCATTGGCTGTATCGCCGGGCCCGAAGATATGCCGCTGTGCCATTACCGTCTGCAAGGTTACGTTCAGGCACTACGTCGCAGCGGAATTACGGTCGATCCGCATTTCATCGCGCGCGGTGACTTTACCTATGAAGCGGGAGCCAATGCGCTTAAACAGCTCCTGGCGCTACCACAGCCGCCTACCGCGGTCTTTTGTCACAGCGATGTCATGGCGCTTGGCGCCCTCTCTTACGCCAAACGTCAGGGTCTGAAAGTGCCCGACGATTTATCGATTATCGGCTTCGATAACATTTCGCTCGCGGAATTTTGTGATCCACCCCTGACAACCGTCGCACAGCCGCGTTTCGATATCGGACGTGAAGCTATGCTGTTACTGCTCGATCAATTACAAGGACAGAACGTCAGCAGTGGCTCACGTTTACTGGACTGCGAGCTTATTATTCGGGGTACTACCCGGGCACTGACGTAAAGTAAAGTGCTTTCGGACTCCCCTGTCTGGTCAAAGGCCCGCCGCTTAAGTAACATGGCGGGCTGACGAACGAATAAATACAGCGAAACGATAGTGGCACAACGAGATTATGTACGTCGCGGCCAACCGGCACCTTCGCGGCGCAAGAAGAGCACATCACGGAAAAAACAACGCAATACGCCTGCGGTATCGCCCGCAATGGTTGCTATTGCTGCAGCCGTACTCGTGACCTTTATCGGTGGTCTGTACTTCATTACGCATCACAAGAAAGAAGAGTCCGAAACGCTGCAAAACCAGAAAGTCACCGGTAATGGCATCCCGCCAAAACCGGAAGAGCGCTGGCGATACATTAAAGAGCTGGAAAGCCGTCAGCCTGGCGTACGTGCGCCTACCGAACCGTCTGCCGGCGGCGAGGTGCTGAACGCCGATCAGCTAACCAATGAGCAGCGCCAGCTATTGGCGCAGATGCAGGCTGATATGCGTCAACAGCCAACGCAGCTCAACGAAGTGCCGTGGAACGAACAAACGCCTGAACAGCGTCAGCAAACGTTGCAGCGCCAGCGTCAGGTACAGCAACAGCAATGGGCCAACACGCAGCAGCAGGCTCAACAGCCGCGCACGCAACCACGGGTAGCGGAACAGCCTTACCAGCAGCCGCAAACGCGTACGGCGCAAACCGCGCCGGTACAGCAGCCGAAAGCACAGCCAAAACCGGCGGCGCAACAGCCGTATCAGGATTTGCTGCAAACGCCTGCGCATACCACCGCCGCTCAGCCGAAAACGCAACCGGCCGCGCCAATAACGAATGAAACGCAGCCGCCAAAACAGACGGCGGAGAAAAAAGATGAACGCCGCTGGATGGTTCAGTGCGGGTCATTTAAAGGCGCTGAGCAGGCAGAAACCGTGCGCGCGCAGCTGGCCTTTGAAGGGTTCAACTCGCGTATTACCACCAATAACGGCTGGAATCGCGTGGTCATTGGTCCGGTCAAAGGCAAAGAGAATGCCGACAACACCATCAGCCGCCTGAAGGTTGCTGGTCACACAAACTGCATTCGACTCGCCACTGGGGGTTGAAACCCCCAAAATCCCCCCCATCTATACTTGCATTACGCCCCGCATACTGTGCGGGGCCTGTACATTGCATTTGTAACCAAGGGGTCTGCTCGTGACAACAATAGTAAGCGTACGCCGTAACGGCCATGTGGTAATCGCCGGTGATGGTCAGGCCACACTGGGTAACACCGTAATGAAAGGCAACGTGAAGAAAGTCCGCCGTCTTTACAACGACAAAGTCATCGCGGGCTTTGCGGGCGGTACTGCGGATGCATTCACGCTGTTTGAACTGTTTGAACGCAAGCTGGAAATGCACCAGGGTCACCTGGTGAAGGCTGCCGTTGAACTGGCAAAAGACTGGCGTACAGACCGTATGCTGCGCAAACTCGAAGCGCTGCTGGCCGTCGCAGATGAAACGGCATCGCTCATCATCACCGGTAACGGCGACGTCATCCAGCCAGAAAACGATCTGATTGCCATCGGCTCCGGCGGTCCCTACGCCCAGGCTGCTGCACGCGCTCTGCTGGAAAACACCGAGCTTGGCGCACGCGAGATTGCTGAGAAAGCGTTGGATATTGCAGGGGATATCTGCATTTATACCAACCACTTCCATACCATCGAAGAATTGAACTCCAAAGCGTAAGGATCCCCCATGTCTGAAATGACCCCACGCGAAATTGTCAGCGAACTGAACAAACACATCATCGGCCAGGATAACGCTAAGCGTTCCGTGGCGATTGCCCTGCGTAACCGCTGGCGTCGTATGCAGCTCAACGAAGAGTTGCGCCATGAAGTCACGCCAAAAAACATTCTGATGATTGGCCCGACCGGCGTCGGTAAAACCGAAATCGCCCGTCGCCTGGCAAAACTGGCCAACGCGCCGTTCATCAAAGTTGAAGCAACCAAATTCACCGAAGTTGGCTATGTTGGTAAAGAAGTTGACTCGATCATCCGCGATCTGACCGATGCTGCCATTAAGATGGTTCGCGTTCAGGCAATCGAGAAAAACCGCTTCCGTGCCGAAGAGATGGCGGAAGAGCGCATTCTCGACGTGCTGATCCCACCGGCTAAAAATAACTGGGGACAGTCAGAGCAGCCGCAGGAACCTTCTGCAGCGCGTCAGGCGTTCCGTAAAAAACTGCGTGAAGGCCAACTGGATGATAAAGAGATCGAAATCGATCTCGCGGCCGCACCGATGGGCGTTGAAATCATGGCGCCTCCGGGAATGGAAGAGATGACCAGCCAGCTGCAGTCCATGTTCCAGAACCTGGGCGGTCAGAAGCAAAAACCGCGTAAGCTGAAAATCAAAGACGCGATGAAACTGCTGATTGAAGAAGAAGCGGCCAAACTGGTGAACCCGGAAGAGCTGAAACAAGAAGCTATCGACGCCGTTGAGCAGCACGGGATCGTGTTTATCGACGAAATCGACAAAATCTGTAAGCGCGGTGAATCCTCCGGCCCGGACGTGTCCCGCGAAGGCGTACAGCGCGACCTGCTGCCGCTGGTTGAAGGCTGCACGGTGTCCACCAAGCACGGCATGGTGAAAACCGATCACATCCTGTTTATCGCCTCTGGCGCATTCCAGGTGGCGAAACCGTCCGACCTGATCCCGGAACTGCAGGGTCGTCTGCCGATTCGTGTCGAGCTGCAGGCGCTGACCACCAGCGATTTTGAGCGTATCCTTACCGAACCGAATGCCTCCATCACCGTCCAGTACAAAGCGCTGATGGCGACTGAAGGTGTGGACATCAACTTCACTGAATCCGGTATTAAACGCATTGCCGAAGCGGCCTGGCAGGTTAACGAAACCACCGAAAACATCGGTGCACGTCGTCTGCATACCGTTCTGGAACGTCTGATGGAAGATATTTCCTATGATGCGAGCGATTTGAACGGCCAAAGCATCACAATTGATGCCGAATATGTGAGCAAACATCTGGATGCGCTGGTCGCAGATGAAGATCTGAGCCGTTTTATCCTATAATCGCGTTCAATGCATTTTCATCACTGTTGATGGGGCTGATAAAGCCCCATTTTTATTGGCGCTAAATATGACTGAACAACAACAAATTAGCCGCTCACAAGCCTGGCTGGAAAGTTTACGACCTAAGACCTTACCGCTCGCCTTCGCGGCGATCATCGTCGGTACGGCATTAGCATGGTGGCAAGGATACTTCAATCCGCTGGTTGCTCTGCTGGCATTGATTACGGCGGGATTGCTGCAAATTCTGTCCAATCTCGCTAACGACTATGGCGATGCCGTCAAAGGCAGCGACAAGCCCGACCGCATAGGACCGCTGCGCGGTATGCAAAAAGGGGTCATCACCCAACAGCAGATGAAGCGGGCGCTGATCGTCACCGTGGTCTTGATCTGCCTGTCCGGTCTGGCCCTGGTTGCTGTGGCCTGCCACACGCTGGCAGATTTTGTCGGCTTCCTGGTGCTCGGCGGCCTGTCGATCATCGCCGCAATCACCTATACCGTAGGCAATCGCCCTTACGGATATATCGGTCTGGGCGATATTTCCGTGCTGGTGTTCTTCGGCTGGCTGAGCGTTATGGGAAGCTGGTATCTGCAGGCGCATACGTTGATTCCGGCGCTCATTCTACCTGCTACCGCCTGCGGCCTGCTGGCAACTGCCGTGCTCAACGTCAACAATCTGCGCGATATCAACAGCGACAGAGAGAACGGCAAGAACACGCTGGTCGTGCGTTTAGGCGCTGTCAATGCCCGCCGCTACCACGCCTGTCTGCTGATGGGCACGCTGGTCTGCCTGGCCCTGTTTAACCTGTTCTCACTGCAAAGCCTGTGGGGATGGCTGTTTATCCTCGCCGCTCCGCTGCTGATTAAACAGGCGCGATACGTGATGCGTGAGATGGATCCTGCGGCAATGCGCCCAATGCTGGAACGCACCGTAAAAGCGGCATTGTTAACTAACCTGCTGTTTGTCGTTGGAATTTTCTTAAGTCAGTGGTCTCTTTAACTGACAAATATCAATTAACAATTGATGATTTTGCCAACAGTACACATAGCGCGATATACTAAAAATTCTCGCAGCAACTGAACGTTGAGCCTATGAAATACGATACATCCGAGCTTTGTGACATCTATCAGGAAGATGTCAACGTCGTGGAACCACTGTTCTCTAACTTTGGAGGACGGTCGTCGTTTGGCGGACAAATCATCACGGTAAAATGTTTCGAGGACAACGGGTTGCTGTACGATCTGCTCGAACAAAACGGCCGTGGTCGCATTCTGCTGGTCGATGGCGGTGGTTCTGTCCGTCGTGCGCTGGTCGATGCCGAACTGGCTCGACTGGCCGTACAGAATGAATGGGAAGGTCTGGTCATCTACGGCTCAGTCCGTCAGGTAGACGATCTGGAAGAACTGGATATCGGCATTCAGGCGATTGCCGCAATTCCGGTCGGTGCCGCAGGGGAAGGTATTGGAGAAAGCGATGTGCGCGTCAACTTTGGCGGTGTAACGTTCTTCTCTGGCGATCACCTGTACGCCGACAACACCGGGATAATCCTCTCCGAAGACCCGCTTGATATCGAGTAAGTAAAAAGGCCATCAGCAAATTTGATGGCCTTTTTTTCATTCATTTGATTCGTAATGAATGACTTTAATATCATACTTTTCATTTTTTTCTTCGGCAACGACGCTCATCATCTCACGACTGGCAGGATAAGTTTCGATATAAGCATTTAATTTATCCACAGCTATCTGAACGTCACTCTTTTGTATTCCGATAAAAATTATTTCACTGAGTTGAAGATGGCTACCTTCATCTGAATAGCTTACAAAAAACCAGTCGCTGGATACCCTTGGGACCTGTTTAAGAGGTTTCGGTGTTAGCAGATGATAGAATAATAAATTCTGCTGTGTATAGATTTTTTCTGTAAAGATGCTCAACATGAAACAGCAATAAAGTAGCGAAATTAAAATCATAAATACAATAATAAAACCTGATTTCCTGAACTTCATATGCGGAGTTCCCGAACATAATTTGGATTCGCAACAGGTTTTATTATATCCATAAATAAAGGTAATTCCCCTGAGTAGGGTTCATGTTTCTTATCCTTATCTATTGGGTCAGGAAATAGTAACGGAATAACGCTTTTGTTTTTAAACTCACCAACAGGACCATAGAAGTCCCAGATACGATAAGCCTTTTCTTTCGAACAGATCTGAAGACGAGAGGTGTAATCTGCATAATTTACAGCTTGGTAAAAACCAAATAAGTTCGATACCAAATCTTCAGCACTATAGCCACTATCCGTTAAATATACGTAAGGCCAAAAATCCTGCAAGGATTCGAAGCGATGTGACGTACCTAAGAATATCGATAAAGCAATACCTTGTAAGGTTCGTTCCGGTAATCCTCGTCGCACCATATATCTACGATATATACCAGTATTAATATTTAGGCCATGAATGTTTTTGGACATACTTTGATGATAATTTACTTCATAAAATTCGCTATCACCACCACGAGCTCTTATCATTTCAAACCATAATCTTTCAGCCCCTGCTGGATTAGCATGGCCTAAATCAATCCATCCTAGATTCTCTGTATAGATAAGGCCATATTTAATATCACTGGTGATAAATCGATCCGAATTATCAATAATATCGTTTCTTTTTGTCATATCGTATTCTTTGAAATTTAAAAGTTACGATATCCTAATCTCTACATAGTAAAAAGGCATCCATTATGGATGCCTTTTTAAAGAAATCAGAATTAGACTTCTTCCATACGACCCAGCAAGGCATGCAGACGATCCTGCCAGCCGTTCTGCTGTTCTTTCAGGTTGTTGTTCTCACGCTCCAGCTCTTCACGCTGCTGCTGTGCAGTCTGAACTTCCTGCGACAGTGAGTTGTTCTTTTCTTTCAGCTCTTCGATTTCCATCTGTAACAACGTGATGGTATCAATCGCCTGCTGTACTTTTGCTTCCAGTTTCTCAAACACTTCTAATGACATCGTCATACCTCTCCTGAATTGCAAGGCGTTGATGGATAAAAATCCTCGTCCCGATAACCGGCGACGCCTTAATAAAAACGAGCGCACTCTACTTAACACCGATTGTATGAAGCCGCGTCATCGCTGTCCAGCGGCATCCCGCGCAGATTGCGGTTTGCAACACTTTTAGTCTTTCTCCTGGTGACATGACTGTCATAACTCTTAAGTGTTAACAGATTGATCAGTGAAATGATTCAGCTCACACTATTTTTGTATAACAAATACCGCACAATGGCGCGAAAACGCTCATTTTGTTGATGCAGTACACACATTTTAATTTCGATATTTCTCGTTTTTGAGCGTTAACGATAAATTAACAGTGTGCCTACCGGCTCCGGGGATGTCAGTGACCTTCTCGCACACAATAAACATTAAACTCTCTTCAGGATCCGATTATGAGTCAAACCTCAACCTTAAAAGGCCAGTGCATTGCTGAATTCCTCGGTACCGGGTTGTTGATTTTCTTCGGTGTGGGCTGTGTCGCTGCACTCAAAGTAGCTGGTGCTACTTTTGGTCAGTGGGAAATCAGTATCATCTGGGGTCTGGGGGTAGCGATGGCTATCTATCTGACCGCAGGTGTTTCTGGTGCACACCTGAATCCCGCGGTAACCATCGCACTCTGGCTGTTCGCCTGTTTTGATAAACGCAAAGTTGTCCCTTTTATTATTTCGCAAATTGCCGGCGCCTTTTGCGCAGCGGCATTGGTTTACGGGCTTTATTACAATCTTTTCATCGATTTTGAACAAACCAACCATATCGTGCGTGGCACTACCGAAAGCCTGGGTCTGGCGGGTACTTTCTCCACCTATCCGAATCCGCATATCAATTTTGTGCAGGCCTTCGCGGTTGAAATGGTCATTACCGCTATTCTAATGGGGCTGATTCTGGCTCTGACCGACGATGGTAACGGTGTACCTCGTGGTCCGCTGGCACCACTGCTGATTGGCTTATTAATTGCCGTTATTGGTGCTTCCATGGGTCCGCTGACAGGTTTTGCGATGAACCCGGCACGTGACTTCGGACCGAAACTCTTCGCCTGGATGGCCGGATGGGGTGAGATTGCCTTCACAGGTGGTCGCGATATCCCTTACTTCCTGGTTCCGGTGTTTGGCCCAATTACCGGCGCGATTTTGGGCGCATGGGCATATCGCAAACTGATTGGTCGCCATTTACCGTGCGATGTCTGCGTGATTGAAGAAAAAGACGCGGCGGCCAACACTCAACAAAAAGCTTCGCTGTAATGTGACTACGGGACAAAAATTATGACTGAAAAAAAATATATCGTTGCGCTCGACCAGGGCACCACCAGCTCCCGCGCGGTCGTAATGGACCACGATGCGAATATCGTTGCCGTTTCACAGCGCGAATTCGAGCAAATCTACCCGAAAGCAGGTTGGGTAGAACACGACCCAATGGAAATTTGGGCAACCCAAAGCTCTACGCTGGTTGAAGTTCTGGCGAAAGCCGATATCAGTTCCGATGAAATTGCAGCGATCGGTATTACCAACCAGCGTGAAACCACCATCGTCTGGGAGCGTGAGACCGGTAAACCAATCTACAACGCCATTGTGTGGCAGTGTCGTCGTACCGCAGATATCTGCGAAAAGCTCAAGCGCGATGGCATGGAAGAATACATCCGTAACAACACCGGCCTGGTGATTGACCCGTACTTCTCTGGCACCAAGGTGAAATGGATCCTCGACCACGTTGAAGGCTCGCGTGAACGCGCTCGTCGCGGCGAACTGCTGTTTGGTACCGTGGACACCTGGCTTATCTGGAAAATGACGCAGGGACGCGTACACGTCACGGATTACACCAACGCTTCACGTACCATGCTGTTCAACATCCACTCCCTGGACTGGGATGACACGATGCTGGATGCGCTGGATATTCCGCGCGCCATGCTGCCAGAAGTGCGTCGCTCTTCTGAAGTGTACGGTCAGACCAACATTGGTGGTAAAGGCGGCATTCGTATTCCTATCTCCGGTATCGCCGGTGACCAGCAGGCAGCTCTGTTTGGCCAGCTGTGCGTAAAGGAAGGGATGGCGAAAAACACTTACGGTACTGGCTGCTTCATGCTGATGAATACCGGTGAGAAAGCCGTTAAGTCCGAAAACGGACTGCTGACCACCATCGCCTGCGGACCGACCGGGGAAGTGAACTACGCGCTGGAAGGTGCGGTATTTATGGCTGGCGCATCGATTCAGTGGCTGCGCGATGAAATGAAACTCATCAGCGATGCATTCGACTCTGAGTATTTCGCCACCAAAGTGAAAGACACCAACGGCGTGTACGTCGTTCCGGCATTTACTGGCCTGGGTGCACCGTACTGGGACCCGTATGCACGTGGCGCCATCTTCGGCCTGACCCGTGGCGTAAACTCCAACCACATCATCCGCGCAACGCTTGAGTCTATCGCTTATCAGACGCGTGATGTTCTGGAAGCGATGCAGGCTGACTCCGGTATTCGTCTGCACGCCCTGCGCGTTGACGGCGGTGCGGTCGCCAACAACTTCCTGATGCAGTTCCAGTCTGACATTCTGGGCACCCGCGTAGAGCGTCCGGAAGTTCGCGAAGTCACCGCATTAGGTGCAGCGTACCTGGCTGGCCTGGCAGTAGGCTTCTGGCAGAATCTGGATGAGTTGCAGGAGAAAGCGGTCATCGAGCGTGAATTCCGTCCAGGCATCGAAACCACCGAGCGTAACTTCCGTTACAGCGGCTGGAAAAAAGCGGTCAAACGCGCCATGGCATGGGAAGATCACGACGAGTAATACGTCATTGCCGGATGGCTACTTTGGCTTATCCGGCAAAATCTTCGTGCGGGGGCAACCCCGCACACACATCAATAATCTCGCCCCCTCCCCTGTGCTACACTTCGCGCCATTCCTTTCAGCTACGAGTTTGCAATGAGACGAGAACTTGCCATTGAATTTTCACGCGTGACCGAAGCGGCCGCGCTGGCTGGCTATAAATGGCTGGGCCGCGGCGATAAAAATACCGCTGACGGCGCGGCGGTGAACGCCATGCGTATTATGCTCAACCAGGTCAACATCGACGGCACCATCGTGATTGGCGAGGGTGAGATTGATGAAGCGCCGATGCTGTTTATCGGTGAAAAAGTCGGGACCGGTCTTGGTGATGCGGTCGACATCGCCGTCGATCCTATCGAAGGCACACGCATGACGGCAATGGGTCAGGCAAACGCGTTGGCCGTACTGGCTGTGGGCGATAAAGGCTGCTTCCTGAATGCGCCAGATATGTACATGGAAAAGCTGATTGTCGGCCCAGGCGCAAAAGGGTCTATCGACCTGAACCTGTCGCTGGAAGCCAACCTGCATAACGTTGCCGCTGCACTCAATAAACCGCTGAGTGAGCTGACCGTAACCATTCTGGCCAAACCACGCCATGATGAAACGATCGCCGAAATGCAAAAACTGGGCGTGCGCGTCTTCGCCATTCCTGACGGCGACGTTGCGGCCTCCATTCTGACCTGCATGCCAGACAGTGAAGTTGACGTGCTGTACGGCATTGGCGGCGCACCTGAAGGTGTGGTTTCCGCAGCTGTGATCCGCGCACTGGACGGCGACATGCAGGGCCGTTTGCTGGCGCGTCATGACGTCAAAGGCGACAGCGAAGAGAACCGTCGCATTGGCGAACAAGAACTGGCTCGTTGCGCCGCCATGGGCATTGAAGCGGGCAAAGCGCTGCGCCTCGATGAAATGGCGCGTAGCGACAACGTCATTTTCTCCGCCACCGGCATCACCAAAGGCGATTTGCTGGAAGGGATTAGCCGTAAAGGTAATATCGCGACCACCGAAACGCTGCTGATCCGCGGCAAATCACGTACGATCCGTCGCATTCAGTCGATTCACTACCTCGATCGTAAAGATCCCGATGTGCAGGCGCACATCCTGTAATTGATTTGATCAATAGAGCCTTCCAGCCCATATGGGCTGGAAATCTTTCGTCCAACGAACGAAGATAAGGCAATCAAAACAGACAGGAGAAAACCATGGCAGATTGGGTAACAGGCAAAGTCACAAAGGTGCAAAACTGGACCGATGCCCTGTTTAGTTTGACCGTGCGAGCTCCGGTTCTTCCTTTCACTGCAGGTCAGTTCACTAAGCTTGGCCTTGAGATCGACGGCGAACGCGTCCAGCGCGCCTATTCTTACGTAAATGCCCCTGATAACCCCAATTTAGAGTTTTATCTGGTGACAGTTCCCGACGGCAAACTCAGCCCTCGTCTGGCAGCACTGAAGCCTGGCGATGAAGTCCAGGTGGTGAGTGAAGCTGCTGGTTTCTTCGTGCTGGATGAAGTCCCCGATTGCGAAACGCTATGGATGCTGGCGACCGGCACGGCTATCGGCCCATATTTGTCGATTCTGCAGTTAGGCAAGGACTTGGATCGCTTTAAAAATCTGGTGCTGGTCCACGCCGCGCGCTATGCCGCCGATTTGAGCTATCTACCGTTGATGCAGGCGTTGGAAAAACGCTACGAAGGTAAATTACGCATCCAGACAGTTGTCAGCCGTGAAACAGCCGCAGATTCGCTGACCGGACGTGTACCGGCGTTGATTGAAAGCGGTGAGCTAGAAAAAGCAGTCGGGTTGCCAATGGATAAAGAAACCAGCCATGTGATGCTGTGCGGAAACCCGCAAATGGTACGCGATACGCAGCAGTTGCTGAAAGAGACCCGGCAAATGACCAAACACCTGCGCCGTCGACCGGGCCATATGACCGCAGAGCACTACTGGTAAGAACGTTTCAATGCCCGGTAAACACCCGGGCATTTTGCCGGATGGCGCTTACGCTTATCCGGCCTACGAGTCAGCTCTGTACTTTACGTCCTGCGTATCCTTACCATATTTATTCGCGTCCTGGGTGCCAATGAACGCCCCCAGATCGATAAGCATACCAACCAGAATCAACGTTGGAACAAAGCGGCCTATCGCCCATTGCCAGACGCCGGGTAAAATCGCCCAATTTCCGGCCAGCAGCATCCACGCCAGGATCATCAACAGCGCCCACGCTCCGGAGCGCCCCCGGTCATGCAGACGTTTTACCGTCACTGCCGCCGTTGGCCATAGCAGACACACCAGACAAAAAGCCGCGGTCTGAATATCGAGTAATTGTTTGCTCGCCAGCGAAAACAGAACCAGCATGCTGACGATCCAGAGGCCAATCCAAATCCAGAAATCACGGCGCCCGATGCGCCCTTTAAATGAGAATAACCACTGCTGTATGGTCATGTAAGTTCCTTTATTATTACCTTCCAGAACAGTTTACCCTTTTGACAAGCTCGACGGTTACCGTTTTAATCGTGAGCAATGAGAATGAAAGGTACGATTGATGAAGCAAGGATTTACACTGTTTTTATTATTGTTTTCAGCCTTAACCGCGAGCACTGCGGTACTGGCGGAAGAGCCGTCGACGGCAACCACGGCCCCCTATTTACTGGCGGGCGCGCCGACCTTTGACCTGTCGATTAGCCAGTTTCGTGAAAACTTTAATACGCAGAATCCGAAGCTTATTCTGAATGAGTTCCGTGCCATCGACAGCAGTCGCGATCGAGCAAATCTCACCCGCGCAGCCAGTAAAATCAATGAAAACCTGTATGCGTCTTCCGCTCTTGAACGCGGCACCCTTAAAATCAAAAGCATGCAGATAACCTGGTTACCCATTCAGGGGCCAGAACAAAAGGCAGCCAAAGCGAAAGCGCTGGAATACATGACCGCCGTCATCCGCACCGTCGCACCGCTACTGACGAAGGAACAGAGCCAGAAAAAGCTGCAAAAACTGCTCGCCGCAGGCAAAGGTAAGCGCTATTACGCTGAAACAGAAGGCGCAATTCGCTATGTTGTTGCTGACAACGGTGAAAAAGGACTGACCTTCGCTGTTGAACCGATTAAGCTGGTACTATCAGAAAGTCTTGAGAAGGCGAATTGATGACAAAAAGCAAAGCCTTTCAGGGGATGAATCTCTATACTGTTTCACAGACCATGCTGCCCTCACGGGCGGCCATATTCCTTAATTCGCTGACAAGCGTGGAGAAATGAAATGCGACATCCTTTAGTGATGGGTAACTGGAAACTGAACGGCAGCCGCCACATGGTAAACGAATTGGTTGCTAACCTGCGTAAAGAACTGGCTGGCGTTGCTGGCTGTGCAGTAGCGATTGCTCCACCGGAAATGTATATCGACCTGGCGAAACACGCCGCTGCCGGTAGCCACATCATTCTGGGCGCGCAGAACGTTGACCTGAACCTGTCTGGCGCATTCACTGGTGAAACAAGTGCTGAAATGCTGAAAGACATCGGCGCGCAGTACATCATTATCGGTCACTCTGAGCGTCGTACTTACCACAAAGAATCTGACGAGCTGATCGCTAAAAAATTCGCCGTGCTGAAAGAGCAGGGTCTGACTCCAGTTCTGTGCATCGGCGAAACCGAAGCAGAAAACGAAGCGGGCAAAACTGAAGAAGTTTGTGCACGTCAGATCGACGCGGTTCTGAAAACTCAGGGCGCGGCAGCATTCGAAGGCGTCGTTATCGCTTACGAACCAGTATGGGCTATCGGTACCGGCAAATCTGCAACTCCTGCTCAGGCTCAGGCTGTTCACAAATTTATTCGCGACCACATTGCTAAAGCTGACGCGAAAATCGCTGAGCAAGTTATCATCCAGTACGGCGGTTCTGTAAACGCAGCTAACGCGGCAGAACTGTTCGCTCAGCCGGACATCGACGGTGCGCTGGTTGGTGGTGCTTCTCTGAAAGCAGACGCCTTCGCAGTCATCGTTAAAGCAGCAGAAGCCGCTAAACAGGCTTAAGTTGTTAAGGCGGGAGGAGCCCTCCTCCCGCTGTATTAACTACCAGTATCCCAACCAGTGCCACCAGAAGGCGCCGGTCACACCCCAAATGGTCAGGTTGACCACACTCATCACCAGCCCCGTTTTCCACCACTCCGCCAACGTAACATAGCCCGAACCAAAGATAATAGGCGCAGTACCCGTGCCATAGTGCGTGAGCGACATCATCAAGGAGGAGGAGAAACCGAGCATTAAACCAAGCAGCGCTGGCGGCGCGCCGAGGCCTAAGCCTGCGGCGAAGAACGCAGCGAACATAGCCGTAATATGCGCAGTTGTGCTGGCGAAAAAGTAGTGCGAGTAGACGTAAAGCAGGATCAACAACAGCGTCGCAACACTCCAGTGCACGCCAAGATGGTCGATTGCGCTACCCACGCTGGTTGCCAGCCATCCTACCAATCCCAGTTTGCTGAGAAAATCCGCCATCATCACCAGCGCGGCAAACCAGACTATCGTATCCCATGCCCCGCGGCATTTAAGAATGTCATCCCAGCTCAATACACCCGCCATCAATAGAATCGACAATCCAATTAACGCGGCGCTAGTGGGGTTTACGCTCCAGGCACTGCCCATCAGCATTGCTGGAACACCCGCCCATAGACAGAGCAGCAAAATGAACACCCCCAGGGTGATTTTCTCTGCCAAAGAAAGTGGACCCAGCGCATCCAGTTTTTGCCGCGCAAACTGCGGTGCATTTGGTGTGCGCGTGATAGCTGGCGGATAGAGCCACCAGATTACAATCGGCATGACAGCCAGTGATACCAGTGCGGGAAGAAGCGCCGCAATAGCCCACATTCCCCAGGTCATGTTCAGCACGCCATCCGTCCCCTTTGTCAAAAAACTGACGATTAACGGATTAGGTGCAGTCGCGGTGATGAACATAGCCGAGCTGATCGGGTTAATGTTGTAGTTCACCAGCGCGAGATAACGGCCCGTGGAGCCATTCTCGGCATGGCCTGGCTGCGAGCCGAGGCTCTCCGCAATCGCCCGCATTACCGGGTGGATAATGCCACCACCACGCGCGGTATTACTTGGCGTTACGGGTGCAATTAGCGTTTCCGCAAGGGTTAATGCCCACGCAATACCCAGCGTTCTTTTACCAAATAGCGCAATAAACCCGTAGCCAATACGCGCGCCCAGGCCGGTCTTTAACAGACTTTGCGACAGCATAATGGATAAACCAATCAGCCAGATTAGCTGGTTAGAAAAACCACTCAATGCATCGTTCAATGCCGCCGAGGGTTTGCCTGGGTTAGTAACGCCTGTCATCGCCACCAGCATAATCGCCACAATCGCAATTGCGCCAATGGGCATAGCTTTACCGATAATCGCGGCGATCGTACCAATAAACAGTGCCAGCAGATGCCACGCTTGCGGGGTTACGTCAGGAGGACACGGGATAACAAACCAGATGGTCAGCGTAATCACAAGCGAGATGATGGCAGGCCAGCGGCGGATGGGGGTCAAACTGTCCATGAATCAATCCTTGAGTTTCCAGTGCGCAAATCTGCGCTCAGGCATTAACCGATATTGCCGCGCATAATACAATTCACTCACTCACAAAACATAAAATTAACATTTTGATACAGCTACAGTTTTCCCAACACCGTAAACCAGGCGTAATCCAGCGGCAGAAGAATCAAATACGTTGCCGCCGCCAGTGCGATACACAGCAGCATCCCTGCCCTTGCAGGTACTTTCCCGAGCGCCATCGCCACCACGATCGGTGAAGCCTGATACGGCAACAGTGGTGTGGAATAACCCAGCACCTGGATCATAATCACCGACAGCAGCGGGAATCCCGCCGCATCGGCAAAGCTTTGCGCCAACGTGGTATACAGCGCCGGAACACCGTTCGCCGTCATAATAAAATTAAGCGCCGTGGTAATACCGGTCAGCGCGAGGAAACTGGTAAACGGCTTTTCCGCATCCAGCGGCATCACCTGTAACAGCGCTTCACCAACGGCGCTACCAATACCTGTTTGCGTGACGGTGATCGCCAGCCCCAGAATACCCGCCACATAAATGCAGGTACGAATGTTGACCCCAGTGGAAAACTCGTCGCCATTGATAAAGCCAACCCGTGGGAGCAATGTGATAACTGCCGCCGCCAGCCCAGTCCACGCGGGGCCAATGCCGTGCCAGCTTTCGCTTACCCAAAGAAGCAACACCACCGCTAACATCCAGGCCAGACGTTTTTCATCTCCGCTCATCGGTTCCGACGGCGTGAGATCGCGCGGCGCATGGGGCTTGCCAGGGAACAGCCAGCAGATAAGCACGATGAGAACCGCGCCTTTAAGCCAACCCAGAACCGGCGTATGCAGCAGCAAATAGGGAAGATAATTGAGGTGGATGCCGTAAGAGCCTTCCGCAGCGCCGCTCATCACCAGATTCGGTACGTTTGCGGGTAAAATCGTCGCAGAAAGCTGAAATGTCCCAAACCCAACGGCCAGTGCCAGACCATACCAGCCGCGCGTACCATCGTTAATTCCAGCCCGTTTCGCCATCGCTGCGACAATCGGCATCAGCAGCGCAATGCGGCCCATGTTGGATGGCATTACAAACGCCAGCGCGTAACTCAACAGCACCACACTCGCCACCATTAACGGCCAGGAGTCGGTCAACCGTGATGACAGCGCTCTCGCCGCCCTGTCCGCCAGCCCCGTTTTACGAATCGCGATACCCAGCACAAAGCCGCTAAACACCAACCAGAATGCGGAGGACGCAAAGCCGCCAAAGATCACATCCGGTGGCGCGATTTTGGCGACCATCGCCACGGCAAAGAACAGCAGCGCCGTTATAAACTCCGGCAGCAGCGACGTAGCCCAGAGCAGAATGGTGATGCCAACCACCATAGAGGGGATAAACAGAGGGTGTGTAAGCCAGAGCGACATGCCTGTCTCCTGTTGTTTTTTTCAACAAGAATACGGGGACAGGCATGCGGAGTAAACGCCAGATTAGGTGGGGTTAACGCAGAATATCACATTGATGATCCTGAATTTCCTCAGCAGAGGCGAGATTCAGCGCCAGCAGATTGCGCTGAGTAGCCAGCAGAACAAAGGATTCATCGCTCTGACGCACCATCGCCAACGCATAGCTGCCCATATGCTCACGTGCATCCGGCACCTCTTCTGCCAGCATCATAAACGGGCTGCGTTGTGCCAGTTCATTTTCCGTGACGCGACGCGCCAGATATTCATGACCGCGCAGCCCACCTGGTAGAGGTAGCCAGCGGGTGCTGATTTTCGCCAGGTTGTCATCCAGCTGTTTTCTGACATCGGTTCGCAGGCAGGAGATATGAATATGCAGGTGATTTTGAGTACGCCCGCTACGTGAGTTAATGCTCAGAGAGACTGCTTTGTCAGGGATTTCCTGGCCGTATTTTTGGCTCATAAAGCTACGCGCCTGCCAGGCCAGCCAGAAAAAGTTCGGCGTGCCTGATTTTAACAGCAGTGGGCTTTCCGTACCGTTAATGCGATAAGTGGGCATCAACAAATATTGCAAAGGGCCGTTACGATCTTTGAACACCACATATCCGGCATCCGGCTTCACTTCTGCGCATGGTGCAGGATCCTGCTGCTGCAACTGGTGCGGCAAGCATTGTTGAAGGACGATCTGGCGTAATGCGTCCGGGTTGCCGGTGAATTTCCAGTACCCGATGCCTGCAGCGGCGGCAACCACAATCACCGCCAGTAAAAGATAGCCTGCTTTTTTCATTACGCGTTTCCTGCATCCCATTGAAGGGCAAGAGTAACGCAAAACCATGACAAATAAAAAACCCGGTCGCGTTAGGCCACCGGGTCGGTAAATCACAGACTTATTTAGCGTTTGCTGATCTGGTCGAACGTACCGCCATTAGAGAAGTGCTCTTTCTGCGCTTTCGTCCAGCCGCCAAACTCTTCATCGATGGTGAACAGCTTCAGCTTCGGAAATGCATTTTCGTATTTCTTCGCAACGTCTGTATCACGTGGACGATAGTAGTTTTTCGCTGCAATTTCCTGGCCTTCCGGAGAGTAGAGATACTTCAGGTAAGCTTCCGCCACCGCTTTGGTGTCTTTCTTTTCCACCACTTTATCGACCACGGAAACGGTCGGCTCCGCGAGAATAGATTCACTCGGCGTCACTATCTCGAATTTGTCTTTACCCAGCTCGTTCGTTGCCAGCAGCGCTTCGTTTTCCCAGGCGATCAGCACATCACCGATACCACGCTCAACGAAGGTATTGGTTGAACCACGCGCACCGGAATCCAGCACTTCAACGTTTTTAAACAGAGCCTTGACGAAGTCCTGCGCTTTGGCCTGATCGTTGTTGTTGTGGTGCAGGGCATAGCCCCATGCCGCCAGATAGTTCCAGCGTGCGCCGCCTGAGCTTTTCGGGTTTGGTGTAATCACTGACACGCCCGGTTTGATCAAATCGTTCCAGTCATGAATTTGTTTGGGGTTGCCTTTGCGGACCAGGAACACGATGGTGGAGGTGTAAGGCGCAGAGTTATCCGGCAAGCGCTTAATCCAGTTTTTATCAATTCGACCACGTTCAGCAATGGCATCCACGTCGTACGCCAGTGCCAACGTCACGACATCGGCTTCAATACCGTTGATGACAGAGGTCGCCTGTTTACCAGAGCCGCCGTGTGACTGGCGGATCACGACGTTATCGCCCGTTTCCTGCTTCCAGTGCGCGCTGAAGGCTTTATTGTACTGCTCGTACAGTTCACGTGTTGGATCGTACGATACGTTAAGTAACTGAATATCCTTTGCCAGAACGCTGGTCGATGCCAGCAATAATGTTAACCCTACGCCCCATTTGTTCATCGCCCAGCTCTCTTATGTGATGTTGTGATGAGCAAAGCGTGCCAGAAAGGCATCCAAACATTAAAGAATAAAAAAAGATTTGCTATAACTTCGGGGAATAAATGAGGCAGGTTGTGCCGGATGACGGCTTACGCCTTATCCGGCCTACAAGAGTACACGCTGTAGGCCCGGTAAGCGAAGCGCCACCGGGCAACAAAAAACAATCAGTACAGTTTTTTCGCGCAGTCCAGCCAGTCACCTTTGAACGGACGCTTCATGTTCTCGATAGCATCGATGATATCGTGGTGAACCAGTTGCTCGTTCTGAATACCGACACAGCGACCGCCATGACCTGCCAGCAGCAGTTCAATAGCATATGCGCCCATACGGGATGCCAGGATACGATCGTAAGGAACCGGGGAACCACCACGCTGAATGTGACCTAGTACGGTCGAACGCGTTTCGCGGCCCGTTTCCTTCTCGATGTAATGCGCCAGTTCGTCAACGTCACACATGTGTTCAGTGATCGCTACAATTGCGTGTTTTTTACCTTTCGCGATGCCCGCTTTGATTTCAGCAACCAAATCGTCGCGACTGAATTCCACTTCCGGAACCACTACGAACTCACAACCACCGGCAATTGCAGCCGCCAGGGTCAGATCGCCACAGTAGCGGCCCATCACTTCAACGATGGAAATACGCTGGTGAGAAGAAGAGGTATCACGCAGACGGTCAATCGCTTCTACTACAGTACCCAGAGCGGTGAAGTAACCGATGGTGTAGTCGGTGCCCTTGATATCGTTGTCGATAGTGCCCGGCAGACCGATGCACGGGAAGCCCATTTCAGTCAGGCGTTTAGCACCCATGTAAGAACCGTCACCGCCGATAACAACCAGCGCATCAATGCCACGCTTTTTCAGGTTTTCGATAGCCACCGCACGCACGTTTTCGTCGCGGAATTCCGGGAAGCGAGCTGAACCGAGGAAAGTACCGCCACGGTTGATCATGTCGGACACGCTGTAGCGGTCAAGCTGGACCATACGGTCTTCATACAAACCCAGGTAGCCATCATGGATCCCCATGACTTCCAGCCCTTCCGTCAACGCTGCACGTACAACACCACGGATTGCTGCGTTCATGCCCGGCGCATCACCGCCGCTTGTCAACACACCGATTTTCTTAATCATGACTACCTCTGAACTTTGGAATGCAAAATGAAATCTGCTGCCGGAAGTCGATTCCGCATATCGAAACGATCCAACGAATATGCAGATAGTATAACAATCACTTCCTGCTGAATTGATTCAGGTCAGGCCAAATGGTGGTAATTTATACACAAAATGCTGGCCCGGTTCACTTTTTACAACGAATTATGAAAGCTCAAACACCTTGCCTTCCTTGGGTACGACTGAACAGGGATCCTGATGAATGATGACATCTGATCCCGGGAAACGCCGTAAAATTGCCTGCTCAACCTGTTCAGCCACTAAATGCGCCTGAACGAGCGGCAGATTATCTTCCATTTCCAAATGAATCTGAATAAAGCGGGTCGGCCCTGACTGCCGCGTGCGAAGATCGTGAGCGCCGCTGACCCCAGGCCATGACGTCACGATATCAATAATTTCCTGACGTTCCTCATCGGGTAAAGCGCGATCCAGCAAAGATTGCACTGCCTCATACCCCATGCGTAATGCGCTATATAAAATATAGATGCCAATCCCGAGCGCAAACAAGGCATCCGCACGATGCCAGCCGTACCATGCCAGCCCGAGCGCAATGAGAATCGCACCGTTCATCATAACATCAGACTGATAATGAAGCATATCTGCCCGAACGGCCTGACTTTGCGTACGCTTCACTACCCAGCGCTGAAACGAGACCAGAATGATTGTACACACTAACGCAATGATGGTGACAACCACCCCAACGCCGGGATCTTTCATCGGCGTCGGTTGGATGAGATGCTGAATCCCGGTCAGGAATAAAAACAGCGCCGAACCGGAAATAAACATGCTTTGCGCCAGCGCCGCCAGTGATTCCGCTTTTCCGTGTCCGAACGTATGTTCATCATCGGCCGGTTGCAGCGAATAGCGCACCACCAACAGGTTGGTTAACGACGCCGCGATGTCCACCAGAGAATCCACCAGTGCAGCCAGAATACTGACCGATCCGGTGTACCACCACGCGAAAATTTTGATCAAAAGTAACAGCGATGCCATCACGGTCGCCGCGATTGCCGCCCGGCTCACCAGCCGCCCATAGGTATGATTCATAAACACTCCAGCCAGAATATGCCGCTAGTATAACGGATGAAGTAAAACAGTCAGGCAATAACCGAGTGACAAATTTTGGCCCCCCCTCACATCATGTGAGGGAAGACAGGGATGGAATGTTGTAGCAATACATAGCAACACTTAAATTAAAAATTTATTCTAATAAAAAATCTACATTACGGCCTATCTTACAGCCGGATCAGCATGACCATACGTCAGTTGAATACGTTTTATTCTGAGTTTTTAAGACCTCTCTATAACTCTTCCAATGCTGATTTACTTTAGGTGTACGATAAACACTCAATCAACATATCTTGAGGGATTAAGATGACGTATTACCCTAATTCTATTGACTGGAAACCGATTCAAGAAGGAGGGCTGCGTAGGTTAAGGCTTGGCGAGATAAATCTTGCAAACTCGCTCTTTGGCTTCAGCATTCTTTACCATCAAGTTTGGGTTCATCTGGAAAGTTATCTTCCTTTTGATAGTCAAAACCCCGGCCAGGCGATGACGCCCAACGGCGAAATGTGGTTTAGAAAAATAAAATACGAAGATGATTTCTCGATGCCAACAAAACAGCAAACTCCAAATGCTCAGCATCTTTTTTTACATGAAATGATGCATGTTTGGCAGCACCAATATGGAATGTGGGTACGAACACGCGGGGCGTTCTCATGGGCAGCTGATTATACATACAGCCTAAATGAAAAAAACTTACTTGATTACGGGCTGGAGCAGCAAGCATCATTAGTCAGCGATTACTGGTTGTTAAAGCATTATGGGTTTGATGGACATAGCGATCTTGACCTGCTCCCCGTTGATTAGTACACCCCGATGTTAGTAATGTCTTCATAAGCCACATGAGGACATCCCCATGAAGAAGCGTTTTTCCGACGAACAGATCATCAGTATTCTCCGCGAAGCCGAAGCTGGGGTACCCGCCCGTGAACTCTGCCGCAAGCATGCCATTTCCGATGCCACGTTTTACATCTGGCGTAAGAAGTATGGCGGTATGGAGGTGCCTGAAGTTAAGCGCCTGAAGTCGCTTGAGGAAGAGAACGCCAGACTCAAGAAGCTGCTTGCCGAAGCCATGCTGGATAAAGAGGCGCTTCAGGTGGCTCTTGGGCGAAAGTACTGACGACAGACCAGAAGCGGGAAGCCGTGATGTTGATGTGTGATGCGACCGGTCTGTCGCAACGTCGTGCCTGCAGGCTTACAGGTTTATCCCTGTCGACCTGCCGCTATGAGGCTCACCGTCCGGCTGCTGATGCGCATTTATCAGGGCGCATCACTGAGCTGGCACTGGAGCGCAGGCGTTTTGGCTACCGTCGTATTTGGCAGTTGCTGCGCCGTGAAGGGCTTCATGTTAATCATAAGCGCGTGTACCGGCTTTATCACCTCAGTGGCCTGGGCGTAAAACGCAGAAGACGTCGTAAAGGGCTGGCAACAGAACGTCTGCCGCTGCTCCGTCCGGCGGCGCCCAATCTGACCTGGTCGATGGATTTCGTCATGGACGCACTTTCCACCGGTCGCAGGATCAAGTGTCTTACCTGCGTCGATGATTTCACAAAGGAATGCCTGACGGTCACTGTTGCCTTTGGGATTTCAGGCGTTCAGGTCACGCGTATTCTGGACAGCATTGCACTGTTTCGAGGCTATCCGGCGACGATAAGAACTGACCAGGGGCCGGAGTTCACTTGCCGTGCTCTGGATCAATGGGCCTTTGAGCATGGTGTTGAGTTGCGCTTAATCCAGCCGGGCAAGCCAACGCAGAACGGATTTATTGAGAGCTTTAACGGACGATTTCGCGATGAATGTTTGAATGAGCACTGGTTCAGCGATATCGTTCATGCCAGGAAAATTATTAATGACTGGCGGCAGGATTATAACGAATGCCGCCCGCACTCCACGCTGAATTATCAGACACCGTCTGAATTTGCAGCGGGCTGGAGAAAGGGTCATTCTGAGAATGAAGATTCCGACGTTACTAACTGAGTGTTGTATCTAATCGTGGGGGCAGGTCAATCTGTATGTTTACCGTGATTATGACCCAGAAGAACCTGAGCTGGAGTTAATACAGAAATATGAAAAGGTATTAGGGGATTTTCCGATATGAAGAAGTCGATCTTTTTTCTTCCTATACTTTTATTTCTGGCCGGATGCCCAGGGAAAGGTAGAGAGGGTGCAGAGTCCGGCGAACGACGGGCGATCTACGTAGATGGCAGTCGCGTTTGCTTTACCATAGATAAAAATGATGTATTAACCCGCTATATTCTATCAACTAATGGTAGAGAATATAAAAAATTATTAGTCGGCGATTTTAAGTATCTCACCTACCCAAGTACCTGCTTTACGGTAAATTTAGAAAAAGGGTTAGTGTATGGCGCAAGCTATACCTTAAATGGAAAAAACCACTACTACACCTTTATCATTACCAATGATGGTACTGTGTTGGATTTAGGAAAAAGCTAAGCATTATTATCAGATTACACGGCTCTACATAAAGGCAGTCAGTTACATTGAGGTCAATCACGCATAACAAAAGCGTTTATAAGCTCCAAATATCTTCTGTAAGTAGCTGCTTATCTTTGGTAATCCGATTTAATTTGGGCAAAAAAAACCCCCACATCATGTGGGGGAAGACAGGGATGGTGTCTATGGCAAGGAAAACAGGGTTACTACTGGGAACGTGAGTTGCTACTACTCAATAAATTCAACGATGAGCTTTTTTTCCAGTGCGCTACGTCGCGCAGTTGCTCCATTCGTTGTTCATGTTTCTCATTTAAAACCGCTTGCTGCTCGGGCGTTAACAGGCGATACATCTGGTTGCGGATCCTGGCTATTTCAACCTGGCGGGCAACCTGTTCTTGCGCCATTCTTTCTGCCTGAGCGCGCATTGCGCTTTCATCAAATTTCTCTGCGGTGACAAGGCGATGCATTGTCTCCATTTCGCTAACATTAACAGGAGGCTGTTCGTGTCTTGCCTGCTGCATTAAATCTCGCATCTGTTGACGTTGATGTTCGGTTAAACTGATACCGTCAAACATGTGGCTCTGAACGCTGCGTTGCGATGAGCCTTCACCCAGGTGCCAGTGATCGCCTGTGACGACTTCAGCTGCATGGCTAAATGTACTGAGTGCCAGCGTTGAGGCCATGACGGCAGCGCTAACTTTGCCCATCACTTGCTCCCAAAATCTTTTCTGTCGCGATTCAACGAGAGACAGTTTACGATTCGGGCTGCAAACATGCGTCAGGGGGTGTAAAACAACGTAAAGTCATAGATTAGCGACGCCTGATGACGTAATTTCTGCCTCGGAGGTACGTAAACAATGAATAAAATCCTGTTAGTTGATGATGACCGAGAGCTGACTTCCCTGTTAAAGGAGTTGCTCGAAATGGAAGGTTTCGATGTGCTGGTTGCCTATGATGGGGAACAGGCACTTGAGCTTCTGGATGACAGCATCGATTTACTTTTGCTCGACGTCATGATGCCGAAGAAAAACGGCATTGATACGCTGAAAGCACTTCGTCAGACACACCAGACACCCGTAATCATGCTGACCGCTCGCGGCAGCGAATTGGATCGCGTACTTGGCCTTGAGCTGGGCGCGGACGACTATTTACCCAAACCGTTTAACGACCGTGAACTGGTCGCGCGCATCCGCGCTATTCTGCGTCGCTCACACTGGAGCGAACAGCAGCAGAACAGCGATAACGGCTCGCCGACTCTGGAAGTAGATGCGTTAAGCCTTAATCCGGGTCGCCAGGAAGCCAGCTTTGACGGGCAAATTCTGGAGTTAACCGGCACCGAATTCACCCTGCTTTATTTGCTGGCACAGCATCTCGGTCAGGTGGTTTCGCGTGAGCACCTGAGCCAGGAAGTGCTGGGTAAACGCCTGACACCTTTCGATCGCGCTATCGATATGCATATCTCGAACCTGCGTCGTAAGCTGCCAGAGCGTAAAGACGGACACCCGTGGTTTAAAACCCTGCGTGGTCGCGGCTACCTGATGGTTTCCGCTTCATGATAGGGAGCTTAACCGCGCGCATCTTTGCCATCTTCTGGTTGACGCTGGCACTGGTGTTGATGTTGGTACTGATGTTACCCAAGCTCGACTCACGCCAGATGACCGAGCTACTGGACAGCGAGCAGCGCCAGGGGTTAATGATTGAGCAACACGTTGAAGCTGAACTGGCGAACGATCCACCTAACGATTTGATGTGGTGGCGTCGCTTGTTTCGGGCGATAGACAAGTGGGCGCCGCCAGGACAGCGGTTATTACTTGTTACGACGGAAGGACGCGTGATCGGCGCAGAACGCAATGAAATGCAGATCATTCGTAACTTTATTGGTCAGGCCGATAACGCCGACCATCCGCAAAAGAAAAAATACGGTCGCGTTGAGATGGTCGGGCCTTTCTCCGTCAGAGACGGTGAAGATAACTACCAGCTGTATCTCATTCGACCAGCCAGCAGCTCACAATCTGACTTTATCAACCTGCTGTTTGACCGACCGCTGTTGTTGCTGATCGTCACCATGTTAGTCAGCTCTCCGCTATTGCTCTGGCTTGCCTGGAGTCTGGCGAAACCAGCGCGTAAGTTGAAAAACGCGGCGGATGAAGTAGCTCAGGGCAACCTGCGTCAACATCCGGAGCTGGAAGCCGGTCCGCAGGAGTTTCTGGCGGCAGGTGCCAGCTTTAACCAGATGGTGACGGCGCTGGAACGGATGATGACCACACAGCAACGTCTGCTGTCGGACATCTCTCACGAGCTGAGAACACCGCTAACGCGTCTGCAACTGGGCACCGCTCTGCTGCGCCGTCGTAGCGGTGAGAGCAAAGAGCTGGAGCGCATTGAAACAGAAGCACACCGACTAGACAGCATGATCAACGACCTGCTGGTGATGTCACGTAATCAGCAGAAAAACGCGCTGGTCAGTGAAACGGTGAAAGCTAATCAGCTTTGGGGCGAAGTGCTGGATAACGCCGCCTTTGAAGCTGAGCAGATGGGTAAATCGCTCACGGTGAATTTCCCGCCGGGTCCGTGGCCGCTGTACGGTAACCCAAATGCGTTGGAAAGTGCGCTGGAAAACATTGTGCGCAATGCCCTGCGCTATTCACATACGAAGATTGAAGTTGGCTTCGCGGTGGATATCGACGGGATTACCATCACCGTGGACGACGATGGCCCAGGTGTAAGCCCTGAAGACAGAGAACAGATTTTCCGTCCGTTCTATCGTACCGATGAGGCGCGCGATCGCGAGTCTGGCGGAACAGGTCTGGGTCTGGCGATTGTTGAAACCGCAATCCAGCAGCATCGTGGCTGGGTGAAGGCCGAAGACAGCCCGCTGGGTGGTTTACGGCTGGTAATTTGGTTACCGCTGTATAAACGCGCTTAACAGGCTTCCCCGGTACGACATGATTACCGGGGAAGCATTCACGTTATGTCGCCGCAGCTGCAGCCGCTAGCTTTTGATTTTTAATTCGCTTCACCAGAATGGTCGAGCAGATAAAGCCCATTAAGCTGAACGCAATCATCACGCTAAAGACATAGTTGTAGCCAGTGATGCCGCTATTGGTATCCAGCAAATAGCCGTACAAGGTGTACGCAAACATCGCTGGCATATAACCGATGATGCAACCAAATGCCATTGCCGAGCCCGCATACTCACGTGGGGTACCGATCTCATCCATCGGCGCGAAGAAAATGGCGCGCTGTGAGAAGATAATAGCTCCGAACCCTAATGTCGCCGCCATACCGATATACACGTTCATTGTTTGATGCGGTAACTGCATGAACACAAGCATCGCAACAGCAGAGATCAGGAACGTCCACTTCAGATACACTGTCGGTGATTTAGCAACTTTATCTGCCAACATTCCACCAATCGGCCCACCTACCATTTTTAACGCATACTGGTTGATGATGCCGTACGCGCCAACGAGTGCTACCGGCAGCATATAGATATCTTTTAAGAACGGAATAAAGTAAGTCAGTCCACAGTACGCGGCGTAAACGAAGAAAATACCTAAAGAAACCAGCCAAACGTTAGGGCAGGATAAAACATGTTTGATACCCTTTAACACTTCCATGTTGGCACTGGTTTTCTCGCCGCCTTTAACTTCGTCATTATCGACAATAAAGTAGGTCACAATACCTGCCGCAATGGTGATGAGCGTATAAAACATCAGCCCCGCCTGCATGCCTGCTTTCCCCTCACCAAAATGGACGAAGACAAACAGGGCACCAGAAGCGACAATGACGTCTACCACACCGCGTCCAGCCTCCAAAAAGCCAAACATGCGCCCTTGTTCTTCTTTCGTTCCCAGCAAACGAACGGCTTTCAGCAATACCGGCCAATAAACCACATCGGCAAAGAAAGCCATCGCGGCAAAGCAAATGAGATAGCCGGTAAATGACGGTAGCGTTGCCAGATATAAGCCACATAACCCAACACCAATCAGACCTAACGGTAATAATATTTTCTTGGAGTAACGATCTGCGATATAGAGAGAAAGAAAAAGCCCGGTTGTCTGAACAATCGTATAAACCGTAAAACTCAAGCCAATTTGCGTATTGGTTAAACCCCAGTCATTCTGCATTGGCACATAGAAAACATCTTTCATACTTGAAAGCTTGAATATCGTGCCGCCGCCTAAAATTAAAAAGCAGAGCCTTGCCCATTTATTCATGAACATAATTAAACCCTCATTGCTTGTTGAGAGAAATATTTAATTAAAATATTTAATCAATAAAACAGATAGACTATTTGCATAGTCATTCTTACATTTAATAATATTTAAAGAAATTTATTGATTAGTTATAAATTTATCGCATAAATCGCGAATATATTTGATTTGTGCAAGAGCATGCTCTTTTTCCTGCGCCAGTCGCGCATCAATCATATTACTGTCAGGCAGCGGCGTATAACTTGCGTCGCGCCATGGGATCCATGGATTATCACCCTCATCATCGAAGCGAAATGCAGGGGCATAATATTCAACTTCTTCTTCCAGACCAAAAGCATGTACTTGCGGTTTATCTTCACCTAAAAGTAATAATACCTTGAGCATCTCTTCCATGGGTAAATCGCCGTGTCCTGAACGACAAGCCTCATGCCCCCAGCCTTTACCTTCTTTAATAATTTTGGCGTCTTTGATATGTACCTGAGTGATTAATGGAGACATAACCTCTAACGCAGAAAGCGGCTGTTCATTAGCATTAATCATGTTGCCAAAATCAAACAGAATAGAGAGATTTTTCATCCCGCTATTGTTAACCAGCGTCACCAGCTCATGGCCTTGCAGATCTTCATGCTGTTCGATAGTAAAGCTTAGTCCGCAATCGTCATACTGAGACAGCCACGCAATATCATTGGCAATCTTCGCCATAACATCGTTCAGATGTCCTTCATAACGCGGGTAGAAACGCACTGAAGTTGCACCAGTAGCAACAGCAATACGGATTGCATCCGTCAATGTCGCCTTATCCGATGCGCTCGTTTCGATATGCACATCCAGATTATATTTTTTGGCCTTCTCTTTAAAATCGTGTAGCTGCTGATCGTTTAGTTTCTGCAGTGATTGGGACTCACCATCCTCAACATGTATTTTTACACCCTTCAATTTTTGCTGATACGCAATATCCAGAAGATCCCCCGGCAGGACTCTCTCGTAGCGCATATTCAGATGAAAAGCATAAGCATGTAGGTACAGCGGTATATTTCTCGCGCGTTCGGCAAGAAGTTCTTTGTTATATTTTCCCATTATTTTTCTCATTCATCACGAATAACAAGTTCCACTGATTCAAGTCGCCAGTATTCGAAATCAACCTGAACCACTTTTTTATCTTGGGTAGCCCGATGTTTTTCTACTAAAATTCCATACGTATTAGGCGCAACTCCCAGCTCTTTGCAGGCCACTTCTGGCATATTGACCGGTTTAAAAATCATTTCTTTGATATTTAAAACATAGCCAAATGCATCTTCCCAGACGCTGGCAAAAGACTGACTGCCCAATTTATTAATGAATCCTGGCGCAACATCGGCATCAATATAGGATTCATGGTAAAACACTTTATGTGAATCAAGACCGCACCAGCCAGTAACTAAATAGCGATCGCCGGAGGAGAGAAAAACATCATCAACATGATGCGGGGCTGTTTCAATGGTTTCTTTGGTTAAATAATCCCAAAAAGGTTCACGTCCCTGAGCACAGGCTTCAGCATTGAAGCTGGAAAGTGATTTAGGGTTATAAATAAATCGCTTCGACGAAATAAACCAACCACTGCGGTTCTTGCGGAAAATACGCGCATCGATCTCGAGCTCAATCAAAACCTGACGTAAGGTCATACGCTTTGCATCCAGAAGCTCACATAACTCCCTCTCCGAAGGCAATTTGGACCCCGCTGGTAAATTCTTCTCGTTTAACCAGCTTTCAAAGCGCTCTCTGAGCACATCAACATTATTTTTCTTTTTCATTTCGCTCATCTGGTTTAAACCAATTTGAAGCTAAGATATTTGAGTGCAGGAAATACTCAAGTTTTTTTTCAACGCAGAGTTTCTTTTTGTGGACCAGGTATCAAGAATGGCTTTGAAGCAAACCGTGACCGGCAGGTTTTTGCCCGGTTTTGTATGCAGGGAAATGAACCGCGGGGGAGAGGTAAATCAGGTGTCGCCACCTGATTTAATTGCAGAGACTGACGTGGGCTATTTCCCCCACAAACGGCGGGAATTGTCTTCGATCTTGCCGCTTAAACGACGCTTTTGCATCGTTCTGGTCCAACTTTTTGATAACCCGGCAGCCGACAGTAAACGGTGATATTGCGAATCATCAAACGGCATATGCCAGGCAATGGCAATCGCCTCCCGCACGCTGACGTCGCTCACGCGTGACGCCAGGATCAACGGCGCATCTGCAGATACCAGCCCTGCCGCGATGACGCTGCACAGCCAGCCCGTCTTACCTGCATCCTGCATCTGGCAGGCCATATCGCTGATGCCAAAATGGAAATTCAACTTAAAGCACGGCGAGCGCGGCTGTGTGACCTGAATCAACGCCTCTCCCCACTGGAAAATGTCACCAATATACACATTCTCTTCAGTCAGCCCCTCAGTAGAGAGGTTCTCACCAAACGCGGGCGCGACAAATAGCTCCGCCTGCTCCGGAAACGCTTGTCTCCAGTGCTGATAGTGTTCACGCGGATAGTGACACAGCGCGCGATCCGGCCCGCCATGAATTTTCGCTTCCGCCTGTTCATCCCCTGTCAGCCCCAGTTCGGTCAGCATCAGCTCGCCGTCAATCTGGACTTTAGCAATCGCGCTGGGACGGCTTCCCGTGTAGTCCCGAACTTTGCCCGTAAAAACATCGACCGGATATCGCATCTGTTCCCTCTCCCGATAAATTTCCCCCATTACACCACATTTATTTTACCCCAGTCGCTCAAAATGAGAGCACGGTTCACATGAAACTTAGGGACACATGCTATCAATGTAAGCTGGTTTTGAAACATCATTTCAAATAAGGAGTCGACAACGTGACTGATCAATCGCAATTTGCTGGCGTCTGGTGTCCTTCCATTACGCCAATGGACAATGACGGTAAGATCGATCTCAACGGTCTAAGCCAGCATCTCAAACGCCTTACCGAGGCCAAAATCGACGTGATTTTGCTGATGGGCAGCATCGGGGAATTTGCTTCCTTTACGCTCGAAGAAAGGCTGCTGCTGATCCGCGAGGCCCGCGCCATGAGCTCGCTGAAGATGGTCGCCAACGTCTCATCCACCTGCCAGAATGATGTATTGTTGATGGCGCAGGAAGCGTATCGCTCAGGTTACGATGCCGTGATGATCCTGCCGCCCTACTACTACGGACAAACGGCGAAACAGTTGCTGAGTTACTTCCGTCAGTTGGGGCAGAAACTCAGCGGCAAATGGTTTGCCTATAACTTCCCGGCACGTACCGGCTGCGATTTAACCCCCGAGCTGGTTGCCTCCCTCGCCGCTGAATTCCCGAATTTCGCTGGTATCAAAGACACCGTCGACTGCCAGTCCCATACCCGCAGTATGATTCAGACCACCCGCGCCGTGCGGGAGGATTTTGCCGTGCTGTCCGGCTACGACGAATACTATATTCCCAACCTGTTGGCAGGTGGCGCAGGGATTATTTCAGGGTTGAACAACGTCATGCCGGAACTGTTTGTCAGCGCGCGGGAAGCGTTTAAACAGGGCGACCTGGCAGCGCTTCGCGATATTCAGGACCAGATTGGCACCTACATGTCCATCTATGCCATCGGCGAAGATTTTGTCACCACCATCAAAACCGTGGTATCGCGTAAGTTTGGCTATTGCTCCGGCGTGTCACGTAATGCCGGTGGAGAGTTGAACGAGAGTGAGTGTAGAACAATCGATGAGGTGTTTGTCGTCAAAGGGTAAATAATTAAGCCGGATGGTGCAGACCATCCGGCTTAAGAGACTTACTTCACGGTGCCACGAAGATCAATTTCTGCCGCCCTTGCTTTGGCCCTTTTCGACCAGATAGACGTGATAATCGGCACCAGAATGGAGGTCACAATCACCGACGTGGCGACCAGAGAAGTTGCTGCCGGTGCCATCGGTTTAAATGCCGGAACCATTTCAGCAATCAGCACAGGCGTAGCAACCGCTGCCCCCGCAGAACTGGAAGCCGCAATCCCCGCCGTACCATCGCCACCACCAATCAGTTTATCGGCGATAATCAATGGAATACCAGTGATGATAATCACTGCCACGCCCAGCAAAATACCCAGCACGCCGGTCTGAGCAATCACGCTCAAATCAATAGTGTTACCTAATGCGAAGGCAAAGAACGGGATCAGTGTCTGCACCGCTTTGCTGAAGAACTCCCGCAGTTCAGGGTCCAGATTCCCCAGCGCAAAGCCAATCAGGAACGGCAATACTGCGCCAACAAATACGTGCGGTTCAAACGACGCGATCCCGGCAGTTCCCAGAATCACCATGGTCATCAGCGGGCCAGACTCCAGCGACATAAGGACAAACGCCCCAGCCTCTTCTTTGGTGCCGTACTGCTGCATAATCGAGGCATACAACCCGCCGTTGGTCATATCCATGGCGGCCACCAGCGCCAGCGTAGACAACCCAGCGAAGAATCCGACCTCTACGCCATGTTCCGGCAGAATGCGTGAGGCAATCGCTGCAACCACCCACGCCACCAGAATCTTGGTTATGACTAACGTACCTGATTTACGCAGCACGGTGCCGGTGGCGCTTAGTTTGATCGACGCCCCCATGCAAAAGAACCAGACCGCCAGGATAGGTACCGTACCGGTGATCATACCGTTGGTAAAGGAGCCGAAGTATTTCCCGGCGCCGGGGGAAAAGGTGTGACACAACGCGCCCAGGAAAAGCGGCACCAGCATCATACCGCCTGGGATTTTCTCTATCGTACGTTTGATCTGCATTTCCATCACCTGTAGACATAAAAATGGGGCAATTTTTATGGGCGATTGCATCTTGCTTTGAGATGCGCCCGTCTTGATGAAAAGAAGATAGACATTCATAGAGACTATAAAAGTGATCCCACTCGCATAATAAAACCTTGTTTCAATTTAAGTGGATCATTGTTTTTATATTGAGTTTGATCACAAAAAAACCCCACAAGCATCGCTTGCAGGGCTTCGTTAAAGCATAGAACTTATTTTTTTGCTGCGAAACGCGCGGCAGCTTCGTCCCAGTTCACGACGTTCCAGAACTCTTTGATGTAGTCCGGGCGACGGTTCTGGAATTTCAGGTAGTACGCGTGTTCCCAAACATCCAGGCCCACGATTGGGAAACCGGAAGCGCCAGAGATAGCTTCACCCATCAGCGGGGAATCCTGGTTGGCGGTGGAAACAACAGCCAGTTTGTCACCTTTCAGCACCAGCCACGCCCAGCCGGAGCCAAAGCGGGTTGCCGCTGCTTTTTCAAATTCAGCTTTGAAGTTGTCAACGGAGCCAAAGTCACGTTCGATAGCCGCTTTCAGGTCACCCTGCAACGTAGTACCGATTTTCAGGCCTTTCCAGAACAGGCTGTGGTTAGCGTGACCGCCCGCGTTGTTACGCAGTACGGTTTTCTTGTCTGCTGGCAGTTGATCCAGTTTGGTGATCAGCTCTTCAGCGGACAGGCTGGCGAATTCTGGCAGGCTTTCCAGCGCAGCGTTCGCGTTGTTTACGTAAGCCTGGTGGTGTTTGGTATGGTGGATTTCCATCGTCTGCTTATCGAAGTGCGGTTCAAGGGCATCATAAGCGTACGGCAGGGATGGCAGTGTATAACTCATAATCATCTCCAGTATTGTCGGGCGGCCTGTGTTAACGCCGCGTAAGCAGTTGGGTCATTATAGTTAATTAAATGATATTGAAAATGATTATCAATGCCGTACTTTTTACAAGGTTTTAATCGTGCAGTCTATTGCAAAAGTTGTGAACCGAATCACCCACTTAACGTGATGATTGCCAACCTGCGCAAAATGGCGGCAATCGTTAAAAGGTCAACACCCTGCGTAATTTTTAAACTCGTTAGGTCAGAGGGGTCATTACCGACGATAAAAAATAACGAGGATTAAGTCATGAGTAACGCGATTACGATGGGTATCTTTTGGCATTTGATAGGCGCAGCCAGTGCCGCCTGTTTCTATGCCCCGTTCAAGCAGGTCAAACATTGGTCATGGGAAACGATGTGGTCGGTGGGCGGGATCGTCTCCTGGCTTATCCTTCCGTGGACGATCAGCGCGATGTTACTTCCCAATTTCTGGGCCTATTTCAGCTCCTTCAGCCTTTCCACACTGGCCCCGGTATTTCTTTTCGGCGCGATGTGGGGGATTGGCAATATCAACTATGGTCTGACCATGCGCTATCTCGGTATGTCGATGGGGATCGGCATTGCGATTGGTATCACGCTGATTGTCGGTACGCTGATGACCCCAATTATCAATGGCAACTTTGACGTGCTGATCAACACCTCCGGCGGACGCATGACGCTGCTTGGCGTGCTGGTCGCACTGATTGGCGTGGGCATTGTGACCCGTGCGGGTCAATTAAAAGAACGCAAAATGGGCATCAAAGCCGAAGAGTTCAACCTGAAAAAAGGGTTGGTTCTGGCGGTCATGTGCGGCATTTTCTCCGCCGGGATGTCATTTGCGATGAACGCCGCGAAACCGATGCACGATGCCGCCGCCGCATTGGGTGTGGACCCGCTGTATGTCGCCCTGCCTAGCTATGTGGTTATCATGGGCGGCGGCGCGTTAGTCAACCTGGGCTTTTGCTTCATTCGTCTGGCAAAAGTGAAAAACTTGTCGATAAAAGCCGATTTTTCGCTAGCCAAACCACTGATTATCACCAACGTGCTGCTGTCTGCGCTTGGTGGCCTGATGTGGTATTTGCAATTCTTCTTCTACGCCTGGGGCCACGCGCGAATTCCGGCTCAATATGATTATGTAAGCTGGATGCTGCACATGAGCTTCTATGTTCTGTGCGGCGGGATTGTCGGGCTGGTGCTGAAAGAGTGGAAAAACGCGGGTCGCCGTCCGGTCAGTGTGCTAAGCCTTGGCTGCGTGGTGATCATTGTCGCGGCAAACATTGTTGGTCTGGGAATGGCCAGTTAATCATGTTGGTTGCTGAGATGACGCCACTGGCTGGGCGTCATCTATCGTTAGTTTGATACACACAAATTTTTATTTGCCAGATTAATTTTTTAATAGATAGTACGGTGATTCCATTCATCGGTATAGATGATATTACCATCGCAATGCTTCCAGGTGATTTTCTCGTAGCGAAGCAGTACCGTTTCAAGATGTGTACCTGTTGATGAGCCGGGATACAAATCAGGCGTGATGGACGTAAGCTTTACGTTGTGAAGAATGATGTTGAAATATTCCTTTTCAATCCCTGCTTCATTAATTGAGTACATTTTGATCGTCGCTGATTTGAGCGTAGCTCCGGTACTTAATGCTCTGTACAAAAAAGGTGTAACCCGGTCGAATTCTTTTTGAAACATGATGGGTGCATGAATTCGCATACCCGTTAGGCGCCCTGTATTACTATCAACCGGGATATTGACGTTGTGAGTCAGTGACTTTATTTCAATAGCTCCGACACGTCCGACAACCAGAGAGGAGCCTGACATAGGAGAACCATTTTCATCTGTTAGCCACAAATAAGCTGGGTTAGAAATTTAAACTCCTTTTATTTAAACTTGGTGAACCGTGAAGTCAATCGGGGAAACAACCACATCAGAATAATAAGTGTAATTAATGTTAGCAATAAACAACATTTAGGGAACAGATGAAGCCATAATAAACCAAAGCCTATTAACAGAACTGGAAACACTACACCTTCTAATAAAAGTGTTATCAAACTCTTAAACACTAAAATCCCCCTGTAAAAAATCAGCTAAGTCATCAAGATTTGAGAAGAGTTGAGACTTTGCTCTGCTAATCATTTTGGAAATTGCTGGTTCGACAAAATAATAAAGCATTTCAAGCTTTGCCTGATATAAAATCCAATAATAATCTGAATCCACTGCTTTTAGATGACGGGCAGCAAGCGCACACTTTTGTTGAACGCCGAAAAACTGAAGCACGAATACTGCTTGTGGTAGCTTTGTAGATAGACGTTCAACAATGATTTTAGACATGAAACCAGACTGAGACAACGTAAGAGAAGCCGCGGAAGCAAAAGCGTACCTGGTCCCTCCTGCAATATTCATATGAGAGGCTATTGCTGACATTTTTCTGATTAACTGCCGCGCCGAACCTTCTGGATTACCTTCATCAACATCATCACTTATCATTTTGAAGTACAAATAGAGCATATATGCAATTACATCACGATATCTATATATAGACTCTATGGAATAGAGTGCTCTTATTTCTTCAGTCTTTAACTCCTGACAAACATCATTATATTGCGGTATAAAGCATGATGAATACCAACTAGCTCGCTCCATACCCGAATATATATCTGAAGCAACTCCCCGGGCTGACTGCAAAACTCCACCAACCGCATTCTGAGTGGTTAGCGCCAGCCGCCTGTCATTTTGAAATTTCATTCTTAAATAGTCAGAAGCCTGCATTGTTTAACGCCCAATAATTTCTGGTAAATTATTTCAACATACGCTCATCATTCTCTCCTGATAATGGTCGTCATTCCTATTTTAGGCTTTATTTACAGAAGTGAGCCATCGCGAAATTTTCAATTTTTGGAGGGATCGCGGTCAGATTTTATCATCTTGATATCCGACGTAATCATGGTTACTCACTCAGCCAGATGACGCCACTGGCTCGGCGTCATCCCGGTTTCGCGCGTGAACACCACCGAAAAGTAGTTACTGTCCTCAAAGCCGCAGCGCATGGAAATCTCACTAATCATCAACCGACTATGCTTGAGAAGATACTGCGCATGGCAAACCCGCACCTGGCGGAGATACTGGTTGATGGTCATGCCGGTCTGGCTGCGAAACTGCTGGCGCAAAACGCGCTCGCTGCACCGTTCGCGCTCGCAAAACTTATTCAGTTCGAACGCATGCTCATGGCTACCGGCTAACGCGGTGATCAGTTTATCCAGCAACGTTTCGCTCGACGTCGCCGGGAGCGTATCCGTTGCATAACGATGCCGCTTAAGGTGGGTCACCAGTTGCCCGAACAGCAGCTCAGCCATGGTAAAAGCCTGCGCATCACGTTGATTACTTTCATGCTCAAGCTGGCTTATCACCTGTCTGACCTGGCTCATGCCAACGCTACCGAGTCGCCAGTGCGGGTGCCTTGGCGTACCATCAAATCCGGGGATCGCCCCTTGCCAGTCAACATTCAGCGTCAACCGCTCCGGGCAGTAGATGATATTTTGCAGCACAAGGTCGTTAACAGAAGTGTAGGAGTGTTTATCTTCGGCGCGAATGTAAAACAGATCGCCACGGGTTATCCGGTACGGGCGATCGTTAAGGACATGCAGGCCATTACCGCGCCAGACCAGAACCAGCTCGCAAAACTCATGGGTATGCTCAGCAAAGACATCCTGCGGATAACGATCGGCTACGGCGACAGCCTGCTGTTCATGCGCAAAAAAGTCTGATTTCAGAAGGACCAGATGGTTCGCCATCACAATATTCCCTGCCGGGTGGCGGCTACGTGTCACGTAATCTGTAGGCCGGATAAGGCGTAGCCGCCATCCGGCGTTAAGGAACATGATTATCTGAGATTCGGCGATAAAAAACGTTGATAGCTTTCGCGTTACTGGAGGCTGCTTGCCACAACGAGATCGCGCCCCTGACGAATATCGCGTGGCGACCACTTGAACTCACGGCGAAAAAGCGTCGAAAAGTGGTTACTGTCGCCGAATCCGCAGAGATAAGCGATGTCTGTCACGCTATCATCACTGTGACGAAGCAGATGCCGAGCCTTGATCAGCCGCAAGCGGTTAAGGTAGCGCTGCGGCGTCAATCCGGTTTGCTGTTTAAGCTGGCGATGAAGAGTACGCAAAGAGAGGGAAAACTTCTCGGCCAGCGCCTCCCAACATACCTCGTCGGCAAAGTTATCCTCCAGCCACGCCATCAGGAGGTTAAGCCGCGCGTCGTTATCGGTCGCTGCTTCCATCAGGCTGCTTTTACGCAGCAGCACCAGCAGCTGCATAAACAGGATCTCGCGATTTGCCGCCGTTGGTGTATCCATCCCCTCACCGAGCGCTGCCATCTGCCCCACCAGTTGTCGAACCTGCTGCAACACACCCTGATTCACCCGCCAGTGCGAAGGATACTGCCCATTCTGTTCCTGAGGTAAAAGTTGATTCAGCCCAGCCAGAAATTGAAACGCATCCGGGGAGCGATACAACACATTGGTCAGGCACAGATTGTCAGTATGTTCATATAAATGCCGGTCATGATCGCGAACGAAACACACCGTACCGCCGCTGATGGTGTAAGGCTGTCCGTTGAACACATGGATCCCCGTTCCATGTTCGACCACCACAATTTCATGAAAATCATGATGATGTTCTGGAAACGCAGGTTGAGGAAGCCGCGGTTCAATAGCCACTGGCGCTTTACCTGTCGGAAAAAAATCCACGCAATGCAATATCGTCATGATGACATCCTTCCCGATCAAATGAACATGGCTGAATAGTAATTAAGGGTTATCACCCTCACCTTAAATTTTTGACGCCAAAGTGCGTAAACACGGTCAATTCTTCAAGAAATGGTGGGAAAGATCGGGAATTGCGGAAGACGTCACATCCGCTAAAACCGACCCTATTAATAGAAATTGTGAACAGCATCACGTTCACCTTTGCCATGTTGCCAGCCGCTAATTGTGGCTGTCACTGTCAAGAAGGTACGCGTTATCTGGGGTTCTTAGACTGAGTGCAATAAAACTCAGAAGGACCTCGCTATGACTTTTCGCCATTGTGTCGCAGTCGATCTCGGCGCATCCAGTGGGCGCGTAATGCTGGCGCGTTACGACAGTGAACACCGCACCCTGACGCTGCGTGAAATCCACCGCTTCGTGAACTGCCTGCAAAAAACAGACGGTTTTGACACCTGGGACATCGACAGCCTGGAAAACGATATTCGTCTTGGTCTGAAAAAAGTCTGCGATGAAGGCATTCGGATAGACAGCATCGGCATTGATACCTGGGGCGTGGATTACGTTCTGATCGATAACGTCGGTCAACGTGTCGGTCTGCCGGTCTCTTACCGTGACAGCCGCACGACCGGCATTATGGCGCAAGCGATGGCGCAGCCGGGTAAAGGTGAAATTTACCGCCGTAGCGGCATTCAGTTTCTGCCCTTTAACACCCTGTATCAGTTGCGTGCGCTGGTTGAACAACAGCCAGAACTGCTCCCGCAGGTGGTCCATGCCCTACTGATCCCCGACTACTTCAGCTTTCGCCTGACCGGCAAAATGAACTGGGAATACACCAATGCCACCACCACCCAGTTAGTCAATATCAATACCGACGACTGGGATGACACTCTGCTGGCGTGGACCGGAGCAGACAAAGCCTGGTTTGGTCGTCCGACGCATCCGGGGAACGTAATTGGTCACTGGATTTGCCCGCAGAAAAATCAAATTCCGGTCGTAGCCGTCGCCAGTCACGACACGGCCAGCGCGGTCATAGCTTCTCCGCTGGCCGACAAAAACAGCGCCTATCTCTCTTCCGGGACCTGGTCGCTGATGGGCTTTGAGAGCAGAACGCCGTATACCAACGATGCGGCGCTGGCGGCGAATATCACCAACGAAGGCGGCGCGGAAGGGCGCTACCGTGTCCTGAAAAATATTATGGGGCTGTGGCTGCTCCAGCGCGTATTAAAAGAGCGCCAGATTTCCGACCTGCCAACGCTTATCAGCCAAACGCAAGCGCTGCCGGCCTGTCAATTCCTGATAAACCCGAACGACGACCGCTTTATCAACCCCGACGATATGAGTGCAGAAATTCAGGCAGCATGCCGTGAATCAGGCCAACCCGTACCCCTGCAAAACGCCGAACTGGCGCGCTGTATCTTCGACAGCCTGGCGTTGCTGTACGCCGACATCCTGCAAGAGCTGGCACAACTGCGTGGTGCAGCATTTAGCCAACTGCACATTGTCGGTGGCGGCTGCCAGAACACCTTACTGAACCAGTTGTGTGCAGATGCCTGCGGTATTCGCGTGGTATCCGGGCCAATTGAGGCCTCCACGCTCGGCAATATTGGCATCCAGCTGATGACGCTGGACGAGCTGAACAACGTTGATGATTTCCGTCAGGTGGTGCGCGCTAACTTCGAACTGACCACCTTCATTCCCAATCCTGAAAGTGAAATTGCCCGCTACCAGGCGCAGTTTCAATCACTACGACAGACAAAGGAGCTTTGCGCATGACCACTCAACTTGAACAAGCCTGGGAACTGGCAAAACTGCGTTTCGCCGCGGTAGGCATTGATGTCGAGGCGGCCTTACGCCAGCTCGATCGTCTGCCGGTCTCCATGCACTGCTGGCAGGGCGATGATGTCGCCGGTTTCGAAAATCCGGAAGGCTCGCTCACTGGCGGTATTCAGGCTACCGGTAACTATCCGGGTAAAGCGCGTAACGCCACCGAACTGCGGGCCGATCTGGAGCAGGCGCTGAGCCTGATTCCGGGTCCAAAACGTCTGAATTTGCACGCGATCTATCTGGAATCTGATACGCCGGTTGCCCGCGACCAAATCAAACCTGAGCACTTTAAAAACTGGGTGGAGTGGGCGAAAGCGAACCAGTTAGGACTGGATTTCAACCCATCCTGCTTCTCACACCCGCTGAGCGCCGACGGTTTCACGCTGGCCCACGCCGATGACACCATTCGCCAGTTCTGGATCGATCACTGCAAAGCCAGCCGTCGCGTCTCGGCGTATTTTGGCGAGCAGTTGGGTACGCCATCAGTGATGAACATCTGGATCCCGGATGGCATGAAAGATATCACCGTTGATCGTTTAGCGCCGCGCCAGCGTCTGCTGGATGCGCTGGACGAAGTGATCAGCGAGAAACTAGACCCGGCGCACCATATCGATGCCGTCGAAAGCAAGCTGTTTGGCATCGGTGCGGAAAGCTACACCGTGGGCTCTAACGAGTTCTACATGGGTTACGCCACCAGTCGCCAGACGGCGCTATGTCTGGATGCGGGTCACTTCCATCCGACCGAAGTGATTTCCGACAAAATCTCCGCCGCCATGCTGTACGTGCCGCGCCTGCTGCTGCATGTCAGCCGTCCGGTGCGTTGGGACAGCGATCACGTGGTGCTGCTGGATGATGAAACGCAGGCGATTGCCAGCGAGATCGTGCGCCACAACCTGTTTGACCGCGTACACATCGGCCTCGACTTCTTCGACGCCTCCATTAACCGCATCGCCGCGTGGGTGATCGGTACCCGCAATATGAAAAAAGCCCTGCTGCGCGCGCTGTTAGAACCGACCGAGCAACTGCGCCAGCTCGAAGCCAGCGGCGACTACACCGCACGCCTGGCTCTGCTGGAAGAGCAAAAATCGCTGCCGTGGCAGGCCGTCTGGGAGATGTATTGCCAGCGTCACGACACGCCAGCGGGCAGCCAGTGGCTGGACAGCGTGCGCACTTATGAAAAAGAGATTTTGAGCAAACGTAGCTAACCGTGACGCCAGGCTTGTAGGCCGGATAAGACGCCCCGCGTCGCCATCCGGCAATGAATGAAACACGATTGCCGGATGGTGCTTCGCTTATCCGGCCTACGTAAGACCCGATAACGTTCGGGCACTAAACAGGAACACCGAACATGCAAAACATTACTACTTCCTGGTTCGTCCAGGGGATGATCAAAGCCACTTCTGATGCGTGGCTGAAAGGCTGGGACGAGCGTAACGGCGGTAACCTGACGCTGCGTCTTGATGAAGCAGATATCGCGCCATTTAGCGCCGATTTCCACGAAAAACCACGCTATATCGCGCTGAGTCAGCCGATGCCGCTACTGGCGAATACGCCGTTTATCGTCACCGGTTCGGGGAAATTTTTCCGCAACGTCCAGCTCGATCCAGCAGCCAATTTGGGCGTGGTGAAAATCGACAGCGACGGTGCGGGCTACCACATCCTCTGGGGCCTGAATCACGAGGCTGTACCGACCTCTGAACTGCCGGCTCACTTCCTCTCTCACTGCGAACGCATTAAAGCGACGAACGGTAAAGACCGCGTGATCATGCACTGCCATGCCACCAACCTGATCGCTCTGACCTACGTGCTGGAAAACAACACCGCGCTGATTACCCGCAAGCTGTGGGAAGGCAGCACCGAGTGCCTGGTGGTGTTCCCGGATGGCGTTGGCATTCTGCCGTGGATGGTGCCAGGTACAGATGAAATTGGTCAGGCGACCGCCGAGGAAATGCAGAAACACTCGCTGGTACTGTGGCCATTCCACGGCGTGTTCGGCAGTGGACCCACCCTCGACGAAGCGTTCGGTTTGATCGATACCGCAGAGAAATCTGCAGAAGTTTTAGTCAAAATCTATTCGATGGGCGGTATGAAGCAGACCATTACGCGTGAAGAGCTGATCGCACTTGGCAAACGCTTCGGCGTGACGCCGCTGGCCAGCGCACTGGCATTGTAAGGAGAATAATGATGAGCTTTATGTTGGCACTGCCAAAAATTAGCCTGCATGGCGCCGGCGCGATTGCCGATATGGTGAACCTCGTGGCGAATAAGCAATGGGGTAAAGCGCTGATCGTCACCGATGGTCAACTGGTAAAACTGGGCCTGCTGGATAGCCTGTTTGCCGCGCTGGATGAACATCAGATGTCTTACCACCTGTTTGATGAAGTGTTTCCAAACCCGACGGAAGAGCTGGTGCAGAAAGGTTTCGCGGCGTATCAGGACGCAGAATGTCACTACATTATTGCCTTCGGTGGCGGTAGCCCGATCGATACCGCTAAAGCGGTGAAGATCCTGACCGCCAACCCCGGCCCTTCTACCGCTTACTCCGGCGTAGGCAAAGTGAAAAATGCAGGTGTACCGCTGGTCGCCATCAATACCACCGCCGGAACGGCAGCAGAGATGACCAGCAACGCGGTCATTATCGACTCTGCCCGTAAGGTCAAAGAGGTGATCATCGACCCGAATATCATCCCGGATATCGCCGTGGATGACGCCAGCGTCATGCTGGACATTCCGGCATCCGTCACCGCCGCAACCGGTATGGACGCCTTAACCCACGCGGTGGAAGCCTATGTTTCCGTTGGTGCGCATCCGCTCACCGACGCTAACGCGCTGGAAGCGATTCGCCTGATCAACCTGTGGCTACCAAAAGCGGTCGACGACGGTCATAACCTCGAAGCTCGTGAGCAAATGGCGTTTGGTCAGTATCTGGCGGGGATGGCATTTAATAGCGCTGGCCTGGGTCTGGTACATGCGTTGGCACATCAGCCGGGCGCAACCCATAATCTGCCACACGGCGTCTGCAACGCCATCCTGCTGCCGGTAATCGAAAACTTTAACCGCCCGAACGCCGTGGCGCGCTTTGCCCGCGTGGCGCAGGCGATGGGCGTCGATATCCGTGACATGAGCGATGAAGCGGCAAGTATGGAGGCCATCAACGCGATTCGTGCACTCAGCAAGCGTGTCGGTATTCCTGCGGGCTTTAGTTCACTTGGCGTGACGAAAGAGGATATTGAGGGCTGGCTGGATAAAGCGTTGGCCGATCCGTGTGCGCCGTGCAACCCGCGCACCGCCAGCCGCGACGAGGTCCGCGAGCTGTATCTGGAGGCGTTATGATCCGCAAGGCCTTTATAATGCAGGTGAATGCCGACGCACACGTTGAGTACCAGCGTCGTCATAACCCCATCTGGCCAGAACTGGAAACAGTGCTGAAAGAACACGGCGCCCATCACTACGCGATTTATCTCGACGAGGAGCGCAATCTGCTGTTCGCCACCGTTGAGATTGAGTCCGAAGAACGCTGGAATGCCGTTGCCAGCACCGACGTTTGCCAACGTTGGTGGAAGCATATGCGTGACGTAATGCCAGCAAACCCAGACAACAGTCCGGTCAGCGCAGAGCTAAAAGAAGTGTTTTATTTGCAGTAGTCTTGTAGGCCGGATAAGGCGCTAACGCGCCGCATCCGGCACAACGCAACATAACAGTTAGTTCTGCTCAGAAACCAGAATCGCCTGGGTGTCAGGCTCCAGCGCTTTAAAGATATGCGCCTGGTCAGCGGGGTAACAAATATAGTCGCCCTCGCCTAACTCCTCCGGTGCTTCCGTCAATCCCACCATCGCCTTACCCTGCGTCACGATGATGTGTTCAACCGATCCCGGCGGATGCGGCTGTGAAATCCGATCCGCGCCCGGCTGCGTCAGCAGCAGATAGATATCCCGCCGTGCCCCCGGTGGGCAGGCGGCCAGTAAAATGGCCTGATAGTGGGCCTGCTCAGCCACGACTTTTGTTCCTTCGCCACGGCGAATCACCTGCGTTTTTTGTTCCTGTGGTTCCAGCAGGCGCGCAAAGGGAATATCCAACGCCACACACAGCGACCAGAGCGTTTCCAGGCTAGGATTGCCATTGCCCGCTTCCAATTGCGAGAGTGTCGATTTTGCAATCCCTGCGCGACGGGCAATCTCTGCCAGTGACAAACCGGTGCGCTGACGTTCACGCACCAGGCTTTTCGCGATCATACTGATGGGCTGGGTCATTCACGACTCCATGTTCTTTATATCGAACGAATCGTTCGACTTGTAATATTGACTGGTCGCGTTCATTATAATGGAAATTCGTTCGATATGGCTAAAATGGTATGCAACATTATTTTTCCAGTCTCAAAAGCGACACAATAAAAGCAATATTTTTAGTCTGTCTGGCCGTCGGCGTAGTCGGCATGTCATACGGCTCGCTGGCAATGGCCTACGGCTTCCCGCTGTGGGTACCGTTTGTGCTCTCTATTACCGTGCTGGCGGGTGCATCCGAGTTTATGTTTATCGGCATCGTCGCCAGCGGCGGTAACCCACTGGCGGCTGCGGCTGCCGGTTTACTGGTCAACGCCCGACACGTCCCGTTTGGCGTCACGGTGCGCGATCTTGTGGGCTCCCGGGCTGCGAGTTTCCTCGGTTGTCATATCATGAACGACGAAAGTGTAGTATTCGGCCTGTCGCAAAAAACGCCCGAACAACGTAAAGCAGCCTATTGGCTGTGCGGTCTGGGCGTCGCGATTTTCTGGCCTGTTGGCACACTGATCGGCGCGGGCGTCGGCAAACTGCTCCCCGCCCCAGAAACCATCGGTCTGGATGCCGTCTTCCCTGCTATTTTATTGGCCTTAGTGGTCCCGGCCTTTAAAAACCGCACCACGCTGATTCGCGCCTGTAGCGGTGCCGGGTTGTCGCTTGCCGCCATCCCCTTTGCGCCGGTCGGTTTACCGGTTTTGCTCTCACTGTTTGGCTTACTGACGAGGAAAAAATAATGGGCAACATGACGCTGTTTATCATCGGTATCGCCATCTTATCTCTGGGAACCTATTTAATGCGTTTAGGCGGAGCGAAGCTTGGGGGTCGTTTAGCGTTCTCGGAACGCTCGCAGGCGCTGCTTTCCGACGCCGCAACGGTATTACTGTTCTCCGTTGCGCTGGCGACCACCTTTTATGAAGGCGAGCACTTTGCCGGTATGGCGCGGGTTCTTGGGGTTGGCTTCGCGGTATTTCTCGCCTGGCGCAAGCTGCCGCTAATTGTGGTGATCGTTGCCGCCGCGGTGGTGACCGCATTGCTGAGAATAGCGGGCATAAACTAAAAAAGCGCCTCAAGGGCGCTCTTTCGACAGTACTGAGGTATCTTATTTCAGCAGTTCAGCAGTCATGTGCACGCGGTTGCCGGTGTAAGCCTGAGTGATTTTATAATCGCTGGCGCCTGCACGTTCAGCCTGGGCGGCAATTTTTGCTTCAGCACTTTCCAGCGTAGAACCGGTTGCGGTAACTGTCTGAGCAGCGAAAGAACCGAAAGAAGTAGCCAGAGCGATAACTGCGACAAAAGTTTTGATGCTTTTCATGATATAAACCCTTTAACTTAGTTGTTTGAGTAAGGCACCGTGCCTTGATGTGATAAATAATAGCCCTCACATCGCACAACTAAAAGCGGAAGGATTTGCCAGTCTTATTCAAAATAATTGAATGCTTGTTATTCAGCTATCAGACGCTCGGGGTGTGTATAAATCGTCGCCCTGCCCGGTTTGCAAAAGCCCACCAGCGTCAGGTTGCAGCGCTCGGCAACTTCTACCGCCAGCGTTGTCGCTGCAGAAACAGCAAACAGGATCTCCACGCCGCACATCGCCGACTTCTGCACCATCTCGTAGCTGGCGCGGCTGGAGACTAATACCGCACCCTGTTGCCAGGTTTCGCCTTCGATTGCGCGTCGCCCCAGCAGTTTATCCAGCGCAACATGACGCCCAACATCTTCATGCCCGCCCGCCAGATGACCTGACGGCTGTACCCAGGCAGCCGCGTGCGTGCAGCCTGTCAGTTGCCCCACAGGTTGAAAATCATTGAGATGTCGTAAAGCGTGATCGAGATTCACCAGATCGAATGTCTGGGTAAACGGCAGCGGCTGGACTGGCTTGCCAATGTCATTGAGCTGCTCCACGCCACAAACGCCGCAACCGGTGCGACCGGCCAGCGCGCGACGACGCTCCTTCAGCCCCATAAATCGACGACTGGACAGCTCAACCTGCACTTCTAATCCGTTACAGGAAGGAACCACTTCCATTGCGTAGATATCCTGTGGGCGCTCAATAATGCCTTCAGAAAGTGAAAAGCCCATCGCAAAGTGCTCAAGATCTTTCGGTGACGCCATCATCACCACGTGCGAAATCCCGTTGTAAACCAGCGCAACCGGTACTTCTTCAGCGACGACATCCGGCTGAGGATGTTGCAAATCCTCGCGTTTCCAGAGGGTCAACTGGCGCGATCCTGTCAAAGTCGTCACATTTTTGATGTTTTCTCGAATAATCTTATTCACTTTCTTTTAACCATATTGGAACACGCATACCAACATTGTGGTATTCTTTACAAACCCCTCCTAGACGGAGGGAAATTCACCCAATTCTGGACCTTTGCGGTCCCGTCCGCAAAGAAAAATAACAACCACTTCCCTCACGCTCGAGTAACGTAAAAGTGAGGGAACGTGACAATGTCGAAAAAGGAGCAAACCATGCAGGTCAGCAGAAGGCAGTTCTTTAAGATCTGCGCTGGCGGTATGGCAGGCACCACGGCAGCGGCACTGGGTTTTGCACCCGGCGTAGCGCTCGCGGAAACACGGCAATATAAACTGCTGCGTACCCGCGAAACCCGTAACACCTGCACTTACTGTTCCGTTGGCTGTGGACTGTTAATGTACAGTCTCGGTGACGGAGCAAAAAACGCCAAAGCATCCATCTTCCATATCGAAGGGGACCCGGATCACCCGGTTAACCGTGGCGCGCTGTGCCCGAAAGGGGCAGGACTTGTGGACTTCATCCACTCCGAAAGTCGCCTGAAATTCCCGGAATACCGCGCACCAGGCTCTGATAAGTGGCAACAGATTAGCTGGGATGAGGCATTTGACCGCATCGCTAAACTGATGAAAGAAGATCGCGACGCAAACTACGTTGCACAAAACGCCGAAGGCGTAACCGTTAACCGCTGGCTTTCCACCGGGATGCTGTGTGCTTCCGCTTCCAGTAACGAAACCGGCTATTTAACGCAAAAATTCTCCCGCGCGCTCGGTATGCTCGCGGTCGATAACCAGGCACGCGTCTGACACGGACCAACGGTAGCAAGTCTTGCTCCAACATTTGGTCGCGGTGCGATGACCAACCACTGGGTCGACATTAAAAACGCCAACCTCGTTGTGGTGATGGGCGGTAACGCCGCTGAAGCTCACCCGGTCGGATTCCGCTGGGCGATGGAAGCTAAAATTCACAACGGCGCGAAGCTGATTGTGATCGATCCGCGCTTTACGCGAACCGCAGCGGTGGCTGATTTCTATGCGCCGATTCGTTCCGGTACTGACATTGCTTTCCTGTCAGGCGTCTTGCTGTACCTGCTGAACAACGAAAAATTCAACCGCGAATACACTGAGGCCTATACCAACGCCAGCCTGATCGTGCGTGAGGATTACGGTTTCGAAGATGGCCTGTTCACTGGCTACGACGCGGACAAACGCAAGTATGACAAAACCAGCTGGAACTACGAGCTGGATGAAAAAGGCTTCGCCAAACGCGATGTCACCCTGCAACACCCGCGCTGCGTGTGGAACCTGCTGAAACAGCACGTCTCCCGCTACACGCCGGACGTTGTAGAAAATATCTGCGGTACGCCAAAGGCTGACTTCCTGAAGGTCTGTGAGTACATTGCAGAAACCAGTGCCAAAGATAAAACCGCGTCGTTCCTGTACGCCCTTGGCTGGACACAACACTCCGTAGGTGCGCAGAACATCCGTACCATGGCGATGATCCAGTTGCTGCTTGGCAACATGGGGATGGCCGGCGGCGGTGTTAACGCCCTGCGCGGTCACTCCAACATTCAGGGTCTGACCGACTTAGGCCTGCTGTCACAAAGCCTGCCGGGCTATATGACGCTGCCGAGCGAAAAACAGACTGACCTGCAAACCTACCTTGCCGCCAACACGCCAAAACCGTTGCTGGAAGGTCAGGTGAACTACTGGGGCAACTACCCGAAATTCTTCGTTTCGATGATGAAAGCCTTCTTTGGCGATAAAGCGACAGCGGAAAACAGCTGGGGCTTCGACTTGCTGCCGAAGTGGGATAAAGGGTACGACGTGCTGCAGTACTTCGAGATGATGAACCAGGGCAAAGTGAATGGCTATATCTGCCAGGGCTTTAACCCGGTCGCGTCATTCCCGAATAAAAACAAGGTCGTGGCTTCACTGTCCAAACTGAAATTCCTGGTCACCATCGACCCACTCAACACCGAAACGTCTACCTTCTGGCAGAACCACGGTGAGTCGAACGATGTTGACCCGTCGAAAATCCAGACCGAAGTATTCCGTCTGCCGTCCACCTGCTTCGCCGAAGAGAACGGTTCTATCGTCAACTCCGGTCGCTGGTTGCAGTGGCACTGGAAAGGCGCGGACGCCCCGGGGATTGCCGTTACCGATGGTGAAATCCTCGCCGGTATCTTCCTGCGCATGCGCAAGATGTATGCCGAGCAGGGTGGCGCGAACCCGGAACAGGTGCTGAGCATGACCTGGAACTACTCCACACCACACGAACCGGCTTCGGAAGAAGTGGCGATGGAGAGCAACGGTAAAGCGTTGGCCGACATTATCGACCCGGCAACAGGTGCAGTCATCGTTAAGAAAGGCCAACAGCTTAGCTCGTTCGCCCAACTGCGTGACGACGGCACCACTTCCAGCGGCTGTTGGATTTTTGCCGGTAGCTGGACGCCGGAAGGCAACCAGATGGCACGTCGCGATAACGCCGACCCATCAGGCCTTGGCAACACGCTGGGCTGGGCATGGGCGTGGCCGCTCAACCGACGCATTCTGTATAACCGCGCTTCCGCTGATCCGCAGGGGAATCCGTGGGATCCAAAACGTCAGATCCTGAAATGGGATGGGGCGAAATGGAGCGGGATGGATATTCCGGACTACAGCGCCGCCGCACCTGGCAGCAACGTTGGGCCGTTCATCATGCAACCGGAAGGGATGGGACGCCTGTTTGCTATCGATAAGATGGCGGAAGGTCCGTTCCCGGAACACTACGAGCCGTTTGAAACGCCGCTGGGGACTAACCCGCTGCACCCGAACGTTATCTCTAACCCTGCCGCGCGCATCTTTAAAGGTGACGCGGAAGCACTGGGTAAAGCAGATAAATTCCCGTACGTCGGTACGACCTATCGTCTGACCGAGCACTTCCACTACTGGACCAAGCATGCGCTGCTCAATGCCATCGCACAGCCGGAACAGTTTGTGGAAATTGGCGAGAAGCTGGCGAATAAACTCGGTATCTCTCATGGCGATACCGTCAAAGTCTCCTCTAACCGCGGCTACATTAAAGCCAAAGCAGTGGTGACTAAACGTATTCGCACGCTGAAGGCCAACGGTCAGGATATCGACACCATCGGTATTCCGATTCACTGGGGCTACGAAGGTGTGGCGAAAAAAGGCTTTATCGCTAACACGTTAACGCCATTCGTCGGTGATGCGAACACGCAGACGCCGGAATTTAAGTCCTTCCTCGTGAACGTGGAAAAGGTGTAACGGAGACGACCTATGGCTTATCAATCGCAAGACATCATTCGTCGTTCCGCCACTAACGGTTTCACCCCCGCGCCTCAGGCGCGGGACCATCAGGAAGAGGTGGCGAAGCTTATCGACGTCACCACCTGTATCGGCTGTAAAGCGTGTCAGGTGGCGTGTTCAGAATGGAACGACATCCGTGATGAAGTGGGCAACAACGTTGGGGTGTACGACAACCCGGCTGATTTGACCGCTAAATCCTGGACGGTGATGCGTTTCTCAGAAGTGGAACAAAACGACAAACTGGAGTGGCTTATCCGCAAGGATGGCTGTATGCACTGCGCCGATCCGGGCTGCCTGAAGGCGTGTCCGGCTGAAGGCGCAATCATTCAGTATGCCAACGGTATCGTCGACTTCCAGTCCGAGCAGTGTATCGGCTGTGGCTACTGTATCGCAGGCTGTCCGTTCGACGTGCCGCGCCTCAACCCGGAAGACAATCGCGTCTACAAATGTACGCTGTGCGTTGACCGTGTCGTGGTCGGGCAAGAACCGGCCTGCGTGAAAACCTGCCCAACCGGCGCGATTCATTTCGGTACTAAAGAGTCGATGAAAACGCTGGCAGGCGAGCGTGTGGCGGAGCTGAAAACGCGTGGTTACGAAAACGCGGGTCTGTACGATCCGGCAGGCGTTGGCGGTACGCACGTCATGTACGTATTGCACCATGCTGACAAGCCGAATCTGTATCACGGCCTGCCGGAGAACCCGGAAATCAGCGCCACCGTGAAATTCTGGAAAGGCATCTGGAAACCTCTCGCAGCCGTCGGCTTTGCAGCGACATTTGCGGCCAGTATCTTCCACTACGTCGGTGTAGGCCCGAACCGCGCGGAAGAGGAAGAAGACAACCTGCATGAAGAAAAAGACGAGGTGCGCAAATGAAACGACGTGACACCATCGTGCGCTACACGGCGCCGGAACGCATCAACCACTGGATCACTGCCTTCTGCTTCATTCTGGCGGCAGTGAGCGGGATGGGCTTTCTCTTCCCGTCTTTTAACTGGCTAATGCACATCATGGGCACTCCGCAACTGGCGCGAATTGTGCACCCGTTTGTCGGCGTGATCATGTTTGCCTCGTTTATCATCATGTTTTTCCGTTACTGGCACCACAATCTAATCAATCGGGATGATATCTTTTGGGCGAAGAATATTCGTAAGATTGTCGTCAACGAGGAAGTAGGTGACACGGGACGTTATAACTTCGGCCAGAAATGCGTATTCTGGGCGGCGATTATCTTCCTGGTCCTGTTGCTGGTGAGCGGAGTGGTCATCTGGCGTCCGTATTTTGCACCTGCTTTCTCAATCCCGGTGATCCGATTCGCGTTAATGCTGCATTCATTTGCCGCAGTAGCGCTAATTGTGGTTATCATGGTGCACATTTACGCCGCCCTTTGGGTGAAAGGCACCATTACCGCGATGGTGGAAGGATGGGTTACCAGCTCATGGGCGAAGAAACATCACCCGCGCTGGTACCGTGAAGTCCGCCAGAAACAGGAAAAGTCATCTGAATGAGTATTCGCATAATCCCGCAAGATGAGCTGGAGAAGAGCGAGAAACGCACGGCGGATATGATTCCGCCGTTATTATTCCCCAGACTCAAAAATTTGTATAACCGCCGCGCTGAGCGCCTGCGCGAGCTGGCCGAGAACAACCCGCTGGGCGACTACCTGCGCTTTGCCGCGCTGATCGCCCACGCGCAGGAAGTGGTGCTGTACGACCATCCGCTGCAGATGGATCTGACCGCGCGCATCAAAGAAGCGAACGATCAGGGCAAACCGCCGCTGGATATCCACGTCCTGCCACGCGACAAGCACTGGCAAAAGCTGCTGCAGTCGTTGATTGCTGAGCTGAAGCCAGAGATGAGCGGTCCCGCGTTAGCGGTGATCGAGAATCTGGAAAAAGCCTCAGAGCAAGAACTGGAGCTGATAGCCAGCGCGCTGTTTGCCTCTGATTTTGCCTCCGTCAGCAGCGACAAAGCACCGTTCATTTGGGCTGCCCTGTCGCTCTACTGGGCCCAGATGGCAAGCCTGATCCCCGGCAAAGCCCGTGCGGAATACGGTGAACAGCGTCAGTACTGCCCGGTGTGTGGTTCAATGCCGGTCTCCAGCATGGTGCAAATCGGTACCACCCAAGGTCTGCGTTATTTGCACTGCAACCTGTGCGAAACCGAGTGGCACGTGGTGCGCGTGAAGTGCAGCAACTGCGAGCAGAGCCGTGATTTGAACTACTGGTCACTGGATAACGAACAGGCGGCAATCAAAGCTGAAAGCTGCGGCGACTGCGGGACATACCTGAAGATTCTCTATCAGGAAAAAGACCCGAAAGTCGAAGCCGTGGCCGACGATCTCGCTTCACTGATGCTGGACGCGCACATGGAGCAAGAGGGCTTTGCCCGCAGCTCCATCAACCCGTTCCTGTTCCCGGGTGAAGGGGAGTAAGTTCTTCGCACTACCGGGCGGCGTAAGTCGCCCGGGTTATAATGTATACGGTGTGACCACACCGGATAGGCCTGCAAAATCCTTAGTATTTCGCGTAACCAGCGTAAGACGATGAATCTGTGCTGTTGCCAAAATAATGGCATCCGGCAATTTCATCCCATATTCCTGTCTGATACTCACGCTTCGTTCAGCAATATCCTGTGAAACGCCGATCACGTTAAAAGCACCTAGCGCAACACGAGTACGGGCTTCCTGATGGTATTTTTTTGCACCCACCATCACCTCCATCCATGTAATGAGGCTGATTGCATTCTGCGGCGGCCATGTTTCTATCGCTAGTTTTGCTTCATTTCTCCCACTAAACAGATCGATGAGGATGTTGGTATCAAAAAGCGCGGATCCTTTGACCATTACCATTCCTCACGGAGTTTACGCTGGTATTCAACACCATCTTCCTCACAGCCTTGCCACAGCCCAAGAGCACGTGAAATTGTGGTTTCAGCCTGATCCTGCCTCTCAAGATACTGTTCAACGGCCTCCCGTAAAAGTTCTGCTCGCGGCAGGTTGCGCTGCACCTTGAGATCATCAAGACGTTTAATCACTTCATCTGATAAATCGAGTAAAATTCTGCCCATATCCATCCCAGCCATCATACTCATATATACCTCCAGTATATCATCAGCGATTAATTTCCACACAACATACACCTGAAAAAAGCGAGAAAATAGCCTCCACGCGAACGATTTTTACTTTTGCGAGCCGCTTTCCAGATTCATTCCCACCCCTATTTTTCCCATTTTCATTCTTAGTAATCCAGGTTATAAAACTGTATATCCATACAGATAAGAGTATTTAAAAATGGCACTGGAAAGCGGGATTGCGCAGTTAGTTGAGGCATTTATCGCGGCGGGACGCCCTTCTTCCCGTGAGCAGAATATTGATGACCGGAGAGCGGCCTATATTGCCAGTACGGCGCTGGCCGGAGAAACTGAAACCCGCGTACAGGTTGAAGATATTGAACTCGATGCCATGGCATTTCGCGTTATTTCGCCGCGGGGCAGCACGGGAAATCTCCCCTGCGTTATCTATTATCACGGTGGCTGCTTTGTCAGCGGTGGATTTGCCACACATGATAACCAGCTAAGGCAACTCGCCTGGTACAGCGGCTGTCGGGTCATTGCGGTGCAGTATCGCCTCGCACCAGAGCATACCTTCCCGGCAGCACATAACGATGCTGAAACCGGGGCCAACATTATCTGGAAGTATGCCCAGAAACTGGGGGTAGACCGGGACAACATTACGCTTGCTGGCGACAGCGCAGGTGGACACCTGGCGCTAGTCACCGCACTACGCCTGAAAGCGGCCAGGCAATGGCAACCTGCACAGCTTATGCTGATCTACCCGATGCTGGACGCAACTGCCAGCTTTGCGAGCTATGACCATAATGGACGGGATTACATTATCACTCGCGATACACTGCTTTCGGGCTACGAAATGTATATGCCGAAAACCGATCCATTACATCCCGAAGTCAGCCCACTCTGGCGCAAAGACTTCAACGGTTTACCGCCCACGCACATCATTACTGCTGAATTCGACCCACTGCGAGATGAGGGTGAAGCCCTGTATCAACGGTTCCTGGAGCAAGGCGTGGAGTGCTCTTGCCAACGCTATCTCGGCGTCATCCACGGTTTTTTCCAGTTGGCAGGGGTGAGCCCGGCGGCACGAAATGTGATGCGAGATGTGGCCTGGAGGCTTGGCCAATAAGGATGTTCATGAGTTCTGAAATTAAGGAAGGTACCCGTCAATACAATCATCGACAGCATGCGATTTTTATCAAAATGCGGATTATGGCATTTTCATAATCCGCATTTTACATCAGCAAATGAACCCAACATTACATTTTAGCCAGAGGACCTACTCTTCCTCGTTACCGCCTTCTTCATATGCGCCAAACGGTTTCGCAGGTAGCACAATGTAAGTGCCTTCAAACACGACGCCCGGTGTGTCATCGCCAAACACCCCGACCTGCATCTGAACGCGCGCCTTGCGACCTCTTGCCAGGCGGTCGAGGTCACCGCTCAACGACCCCAGATCGGCAATAGCAGTTGGTTTCCCGGTGATCGGCCTGCTGTATCGGATATGCGCGTCGGCCAGGATTATTGTCCCACCCAGATGACGCTCGCGCAGCATCAGCCAGATAAGTCCCCAGCCCGTTAGCGTAGCCAGTGAAAACAGGCTACCGGCAAACAGGGTATGGTGCGGATTCTGATTGCCTGTCTCGGGCATCGTGGTGATAAATTTCTGCCCAGTGTACTGCTGAATGCGTACGCCCATTTTCTCACTCAATGGAATATGTTCGTACCAGGCTTGTTGTAGCTGTCCGCACCAGTCACCGCGATGGAGAATATCGTCCAGCGTCGCAATGGGCTTAATCATCAAAAAGTGGCGCACCGGCGTGGTTTGTGGCGTGGTGATTTCCCCCTGGCTCACAAAACCGAGCTTGGCGAAAAATTCGACCGCATCTTCACGGGCACTACAGGTTACGCGTTTGACCCCTTCCTGACGCGCCACAGACTCCAGAGTCATCGCCATCAGCGTGCCCAACCCTTTCTCTTGCACGGAAGGATCTACGGCCATAAAGCGTATGGAAGCTTCGTTATCCGCATTGATATACAGACGCCCTACCGCAACCAGATTCCCCTCTTCGTCCACCACCATCTGGTGATGCGCCATCGCGTCCCATGCATCCCGTTCGGAGCCTTTTGGCTGGTGCAATGGTTTACGCAGCATCTCCCAGCGAAACTGGTAGTAGCGCTCCAATTCTTCTTCTGTTTGCGGTACTCGAAGGTGATACATAGTCGTATTCTCTCTTGTTGTCCGCGGCCATACCGGTAGCTGGTTCATACTTGTAACCAGAACGTCACCGGGCCATCATTAACCAGTGAAACCTGCATATCCGCAGCGAATCGACCAGTTTGCGTATTCATTTCCTGTTGGCGGCAACGCTCAACAAAGTATTCATACAGCGCTTCTGCACGCTCGGGCGCTGCGCCTTTCGAAAACCCCGGGCGCATGCCACGCTCGGTATCTGCCGCCAGCGTAAACTGTGAAACCACCAGCACGCTGCCGCCTGACTGCTGCACGTTGAGGTTCATTTTACCTTCGGCATCGCTAAAGATTCGATAACCGAGTACACGCTCGCACAGGCGATTCGCTTTCTGTTCGTCATCATCCCTTTCGACACCTAACAGGACCAAAAGTCCTGGGCCAATTTCACCCGTCACCTCACCCTCCACGGTAACGCTGGCACGGGTTACGCGCTGAATTAATGCAATCATGGTTGCTCTGCTTCTTCTTCTTTTGCGGCTTGTTTAAGTTTGCGGTATTCCCCGAGAGTGACAGTTATTTCCGCGCCTAGCAAGACGATACACCAGGTCCAGTATACCCAGACAAATAAAATGGGGATCACCGCCAGAACACCGTAAATGAGCTGATAAGACGGGAACATCGTGATATAGAGCGCAAATCCTTTCTTTCCGGCTTCGAACAACACAGCAGCCACAAAGGCACCAATAACCGCATCACGGTTGGGTACACGCGTAGTCGGTACAATGCTGTAAAGCAGCCAGAACGAGAGCCAGGAAAGCACCAGCGGGAAAATACGCAGGACGTTATCAATCACCGTGTTGAGATCGCTGGCCCAGCGCAATGACAACAGATAAGAGCTGATCGCCAGACTGGCCCCCGCCAACAGCGGCCCCAGCGTTAAAATCATCCAGTAGACGGCGAAAGAGTAAACTTTAGGGCGAGTACGCTTACTGCGCCAGATAGTATTCAACGCATTATCAATGGCATACATCAACAATAACGCTGTGACAATCAGCCCGCATGCCCCGACTGCCGTCATTTTGTTCGAGTTGGCGACAAACTGTTCGATATAACGTTGAATGACGTCTCCCGTCGCCGGGATAAAGTTTGCGAAAATAAAATGACGTAACTGGACACTGACGTCGGAAAACATCGGAAATGCGGCGAAAAGCGCAAATACGACGGCAATAAGCGGCACTAATGAGAGCAATGAAACGTAGGCAAGATTCCCTGCCAGCGTCGTCATGTTGTCCTCATCAATCCGCTGCCATAGTAGCTTCAGCCAGTCTCGGACAGGACGCGTATGATGCCTGGCTTGCTGCTGAACATTTTTTAGCATAACAACGTCGCGAAATAGTCAGGAATGGTCTTTTTATCGACGACCTGGATACTGGTGATCCCTAACCGGTTAGCCCCTTCAATATTATCGGCGTTATCGTCAAAAAAGACCGCATCGTGCGCAGAAAAACCTTCAGACTGCAGGACGTGCTGGTAAATCCGCGCTTCCGGTTTACGCATGCCCAGTTCCTGGGAAAGGTAAATATGGTCAGCAGCCTGACGGATCTCGGGATATTCATCCGGCCAAAACGTGGTGTGCAGGCGGTTGGTATTCGACAAGACGACCACCCGATGCCCCTGCTCACGCAGCTTTTGCATGATGTCGATGACCTCAGGGCGCAAGGCGACAAAAACGGCCTGCCAGCCGTGAGAGAACTGCTCGTAACTTAGCGGCAGCGCCATCTCATGACATAGCGCCTCGGCAAAGGCTTCATCCGTTATTTCACCTCGCTCGTGCTGGTGAAAAGCCTCCCCCATGGTGAAACTTTGCTTTAGCGAAGCCAACGGTACACGACTTAGATCGCTCCATGTGCCCAACACGCGGTTGAAGTCGATATCGACAATCACATTACCCAAATCAAAGATATAGAGCATGCCCTTCTCCTTATTCGCCGTGGATGAATAACTGTAGCGGGAAAGGAGAAGTTTGACTATGCGAGAGTGATGGCTACGAACTTATCAAGCCATCATTAGAAGGAATTACACGGCCAGAGCATCATCCTGTGAAGGACTCACCTGCACAATTTCAACCTGCTGTGACTGGAGTAAATTGTGTAATGCCGGATCTGGGTATTCATCAGTAAACAACGCAGTCACCTGAGACACGTTACCAATTTCTACCGCGGCAGAAGCCGTATATTTCGTATGATCCGCTGCCAGCAGAATGTGTCTTGAATGGGACATCATCGTTTTCACTACGCTGGCTTCATTGACATCAAACTCCAGCAGCGCGCCATCACTTTCGATCGCACCAACGCTGGTAACCAAGTAGTCGGCCCGAAAATCAGCCACAAATGCTGAAGCAGAAGGGCCAATGATGCCGCTGTTGTGCGGGCGTAACGTTCCACCTGGTACCATAACTTCAAAACGTGGGTTGTTATACAGAATGTGCGCCACGCGTAGGCTGTTGGTAATAATGCGCAAATGATTATGGTTTAACAGCGCGCGGGCCACCTGCTCAACGGTGGTGCCAATGGTAATAAACACCGTTGATCCATCGGGAATGTAGTCAGCCACCGCTTCCGCGATGGCCTTCTTCTCTTCCGTCCAGGAAACTTCACGCTGCTCAAACGCCGTATTCACCACGCTGGAGGCTCTGCCCGCGCCACCATGATGACGCGTAATTAATCCCTGCTCGCTGAGTTTACGAATATCACGACGCACAGTTTGCGTGGACACGTCCAGCAGGCTCGCCAGCTCGTCGATATTCATATAACCGCGCTCGCTAATCAGCATCAACAGCTGATCGTGCCGCGGGTTACCGGTCAGTTCGGTAAGACTCATGAAATTTCCTCGAAAAACCATTGCCCTGGCATTTTATACAAAAAGTGACAGAAAAGATCGGGTTTGATCACAGTCAGGGATTCCGGCCCTTCCTCCCGGGCGAGTGCATTTTAACGCAGCAACCCCACTGGCAAACCTGACGGCCTCTTCTGGAGCATCGCCACCCGCCAGGCTGAATGCGAGCGCACCGTGGAAAACATCCCCAGCTCCCGTAGTATCCACAACATCGACTTTAAATCCAGATTGATGCTGCAACGTATTATTTTTTATCCAGTCACAGCCTTCGCTCCCTCGTGTCACATAGACATGACCATTTGTGAGCGTTTTTGCTTGTTTAAGTCCAGCTTCAGAATCATTTATCCCGGTTAAACGCGCCAGACCCGGTTCAGAGAACGCCGCATGATCGCTCAACGCCACCAGCTCACTGATATCTTGTGGCGTGACGTCACCATCCAGTACCGTCATCACTCCCGCCTGACGCGCCAGCGTGAACGCCTGCCTGGCGCCTTCGTGCCAGCGAACATCCGCCAACACCACATCCCACTGGGAAAAATCGATCTCATTCAGCCAGGCAACATCCGGCAGTAAATCCGGGCTGGGATAGTTAACGATAATCCGTTCTCCTTGCGCATCAACCATAATTGCCGATTGCGAAGACTTTGCCCCCGCATAGCGCCGGGTGTAGCGGGTGTTTACCCCCAGGGATTCCAGCTCCGCCAGCAGGCTATTTCCGGTGTCGTCATCGCCCACACGGCCAATAAAGTCCACCTGCGCGCCCAGCTTCGCTGCAGCCACTGCGGCCGTTGCAGCAGGCCCGCCGCCCACTTCCGTATAACGCTTCGCCACATACTTACCTCCTTCGGTCGGTAAACCTTCCACGTAATAGATGCGATCCATCACGGCAATACCTACACAAGCAATACGAATCATGGTCATTCCTTAGGCGTTTCAAGATGGGATCATTTTAATTTCACAAAATGTTTAAAAAGTGACGGCTGTCAATTTTTTGACCATAAATTACAAATACGATCAAAAACAGACAAAAACAAACGACCTTAAATGACAAAAAATGACATCCACGTCTCAGGAGAACGTTATGGCAGTTATAGCATTTATCGGATTAGGTCAGATGGGTTCACCCATGGCGAGCAACTTGCTGAAGCAGGGTCATCAACTCAGCGTCTTTGACGTTAACCCGGATGCCGTTCAGCTCCTGGTGGAAAAAGGAGCTCAACCTGCCAGTAGCCCGGCTCAGGCAGTAAAAGGGGCAGAATTTGTCATCACAATGCTGCCAAACGGCGATCTAGTGCGCAGCGTACTGTTCGGCGAGCAGGGTATCTGTGAAAGCCTTTCCCCACAGGCATTAGTGATTGATATGTCGACTATTCACCCACTGCAAACCGACAAACTGATCGCCGGTATGCGTGACAAAGGCTTCGACATGATGGATTGCCCGGTTGGACGTACCTCCGATCACGCTATCGCGGGAACGCTGTTGCTGCTGGCAGGTGGAACGGCACAGCAGGTAGAACGCGCCACACCGGTTCTGATGGCGATGGGTAATGAATTGATCAACGCAGGCGGTCCCGGCATGGGCATTCGCGTCAAGCTCATCAACAACTACATGAGCATCGCGTTAAACGCCTTGTCTGCTGAAGCCGCCGTGTTGTGCGAAGCGCTCGGCCTCTCCTTCGATGTGGCCTTGCAAGTCATGAGCGGCACTCCCGCCGGGAAAGGCCACTTCACGACGTCCTGGCCGAACAAAGTGCTGAAAGGCGATCTTTCCCCGGCCTTCATGATCGATTTAGCTCACAAGGATCTTGGCATCGCGCTGGACGTTGCCAACCAACTACATGTGCCGATGCCGCTCGGTGCCGCATCTCGCGAAGTCTATAACCAGGCACGCGCCGCTGGCCGTGGCCGGGAAGACTGGACGGCCATTCTTGAACAGGTTCGCGCATCCGCCGGGCTAAATAAACACACAGATAAGTAAGGACTGAACAATGACGAAGTACACCCTGAAAGATATCACCCGAGCTTCCGGCGGTTTTGCCATGCTGGCGGTCGATCAGCGCGAAGCCATGCGCTTAATGTTTGCCGCTGCGGGTGCAAAATCCCCGGTCAATGACAGCGTGCTGACCGATTTCAAAGTCAATGCGGCAAAGATCCTGTCCCCCTATGCCTCCGCCATTCTGGTCGATCAGCAGTTCTGCTACCGCCAGGTTGTAGAGCAAAACGCGGTAGCCAAAAGCTGCGCCATGATTGTGGCCGCTGATGAGTTTATTCCGGGTAACGGAATTCCGGTCGATAGCGTAGTGATTGATAAAAAAATCAACCCGCAGGCTGTGAAGCAAGATGGTGCTAAGGCTCTCAAACTGCTGGTGCTGTGGCGTAGCGATGAAGATGCCCAACAGCGCCTGGACATGGTGAAAGAATTCAATGAGTTATGCCATTCCAATGGGCTACTGAGCATCATCGAGCCGGTTGTTCGCCCACCGCGTCGTGGCGATAAGTTCTGCCGTGAACAGGCCATCATCGATGCCGCGAAAGAGCTGGGCGACAGCGGTGCCGATCTCTACAAGGTCGAAATGCCGCTGTACGGCAAAGGAACCCAACAGGAATTGCTTAGCGCCTCTCAGCGCCTGAATGAAAACATCAGCATGCCGTGGGTCATTCTCTCCTCTGGTGTGGATGAAAAACTGTTCCCACGCGCGGTCAGCGTAGCAATGACCGCAGGCGCATCCGGCTTCCTGGCCGGGCGTGCGGTCTGGTCATCCGTCGTGGGTCTGCCGGATACCGAACTGATGCTGCGTGATGTTTCCGCACCGAAGTTGCAGCGTCTGGGCGATATCGTCGACGAAATGATGGCCCGCCGCTAATAGAGGATCAAAGCATGAAATGGTTTAACACCCTAAGCCACAACCGCTGGCTGGAACAAGAAACCGATCGCATCTTTAACTTTGGTAAGAACGCGGCGGTGCCCACCGGGTTTGGTTGGTTAGGAAACAGTGGTCAGGTCAGAGCGGATATGGGAACACATCTGTGGATCACCGCCCGCATGCTGCACGTCTATTCCGTTGCCACCTCCATGGGTCGCCCAGGTGCATATCAACTCGTCGACCACGGCATTAAGGCGCTGAACGGCGCGCTACGCGACACACGCTACGGCGGTTGGTACGCCTGCGTCAATGACGAAGGCGTGATGGATGCCTCCAAGCAGGGTTATCAGCATTTCTTCGTTTTACTTGGCGCGGCAAGCGCAGTCACTACCGGTCATCCACAGGCCAGAAAATTGCTGGATGACGCCATCGAGGTGATTGAGAAGTACTTCTGGAGCGAAGACGAACAAATGTGCCTGGAGTCCTGGGACGAAGCCTTCAGCCAGACAGAAGATTATCGCGGCGGCAACGCTAACATGCACGCGGTCGAGGCTTTCCTGATCGTGTATGACGTGACTCATGACCGTAAATGGCTCGATCGCGCACTGCGTATCGCTTCGGTGATTATTCACGACGTGGCCCGTAGTGGGGAGTACCGCGTCAATGAACACTTCGATTCACAGTGGAATCCAATCCGCGATTACAACAAGGACAACCCAGCTCACCGTTTCCGCGCCTACGGTGGCACGCCGGGTCACTGGATCGAGTGGGGCCGCCTGATGCTGCATCTACATGCCGCGCTGGAAGCTCGCTTCGAAACGCCTCCTGCCTGGCTGCTGGAAGATGCAAAAGGACTTTTCCACGCCACTATCCGCGACGCCTGGGCACCGGACGGCGCAGACGGTTTTGTCTATTCGGTGGATTGGGATGGCAAACCGATCGTTCGCGAAAGAGTGCGCTGGCCGATAGTCGAAGCGATGGGTACCGCCTACGCCCTGTACACCCTCACAGGCGACAGCCAGTACGAAGCCTGGTACCAGAAATGGTGGGATTACTGCATCACCTACCTGATGGATTACGAGACCGGTTCATGGTGGCAGGAGCTGGACACCGATAACAAGGTGACCACCAAAGTCTGGGACGGCAAGCAGGATATTTATCACCTGCTGCACTGCCTGGTAATCCCACGTCTGCCACTGGCTCCGGGCCTTGCTCCGGCTGTTGCCGCCGGTCTGCTGGATATCAACGCTAAATAAGTAACAAGGTGGGCTGCCATGCATAGCGGTGGAAAAACCATTCATCTTCAGGCCGGACACTATCAGGCGAAAATCGTCACGGTTGGCGCTGGGCTAGCGGAATTGACGCACCGTGGACGTCATATCGTTATTCCCCACAAACCGGAAGAAATGCCGCTAGCACACTTGGGGAAAGTGTTAATCCCCTGGCCAAACCGCGTTGTAGACGGCAGCTATCACTATAACGGCAAGGATTACCAGCTTGCCGTTAACGACTCGGTTTCACATACCGCCATTCATGGGTTACTGGCCTGGCGGGACTGGCAGATTAACCAGCAGTCGGCATCGGAAGTGTCGCTGACGATTTTTCTGCCGCCTTCTTATGGTTATCCCTTCGCGCTGGTTTCAGAGGTGATTTACCGACTGGAGGCAACCCGTGGACTGCAAGTTTTTATCCACACACAGAATGTGGGTGACGAAATCGCGCCGTATGGCGTGGGAGCACATCCCTATTTGACCTGCAATCTGCAACCCATTGATGACTGTGAATTAACACTCCCGGTGAGTGAAGAAACATGTGATGAACGATATTTCACCACGCCGCAACGCATTGCGCAGACCGCTATCGATCATACGTTCAGGACTATGCCACCTGACGCTGAGTGGGAAGTCAGGATGACCAGTCCATCGCAAAACATGTCCACTTTTTTACGCAGCCACCAGCCCTGGTTGCAAGTGTATACCGGCGAAAAATTAGCACGGCGCGGCCTGGCGGTTGAACCGATGACCTGCCCGCCCGACGCCTATAACTCCGGAATAAGCCTGATTCATCTCGCGCCCGGAGAACAACATCAGATGCATTTTTTAATCGGCAGTGAATAACAGATTTCCGACAAATTACCGAATTACCCTATTTTTACGGAGACGACAATGAATTCGCTACAACAACGGTCAACCGCCATAGAACTCACATCATTACCTGATGGATTTGCTTTAACGTACCACCAACGCCTGATTTTACGCCACAGCACAGAAACGCCCTGCCTGTGGGTCGGCGCTGGCGTTGCCGACATTGACATGTTTCGCGGCAACTTCAGCATTAAAGACAGGCTCAATGAGAAGATTGCTCTAACTGGCGCCACTGTAAGCGAGTCCCCAGACGGCTGGCGGGTGCATTTCAGCCGCGGTGATACCATCAACGCCACGCTGCATATTTCCACCGATGAACAGGGTCGCCTGAAGCTGGATCTGCACAACGGCGATCTCAACCATAACCGCATCTGGCTGCGTCTGGCCGCCAGGGCGGACGATCATATTTACGGCTGCGGCGAACAGTTCTCTTATTTCGACTTACGCGGTAAGCCGTTCCCGCTGTGGACCAGCGAACAGGGCGTGGGCCGAAACAAAAACAGCTATGTCACCTGGCAAGCCGACTGTAAAGAGAACGCCGGTGGCGACTACTACTGGACCTTCTTCCCACAGCCGACCTTCGTCAGCACGCAGAAGTACTACTGCCACGTTGATAACAGTTGCTATATGAATTTCGACTTCAGCGCGCCGGAGTATCACGAACTGGCGCTGTGGGAGGACAAAACCACCCTGCGCTTTGAGTGCGCTGATACCTACATCTCTCTGCTGGAAAAACTGACTGCGCTGTTAGGACGCCAGCCGGAGCTGCCGGACTGGATCTACGATGGCGTCACGCTCGGTATTCAGGGCGGTACTGAGGTTTGCCAGAGCAAACTGGACACCATGCGTAACGCAGGCGTGAAAGTAAACGGCATCTGGGCGCAGGACTGGTCCGGGATCCGCATGACCTCCTTTGGCAAGCGCGTGATGTGGAACTGGAAATGGAACAGCGACAATTATCCGCAGTTGGATAGCCGTATTAAGCAGTGGAAAGAAGAAGGCGTGCAGTTTCTCTCCTACATCAATCCGTATGTTGCCAGCGATAAAGATCTCTGTGCCGAAGCAGCCAAACACGGTTATTTGGCGAAAGATGCATCCGGCGGCGATTACCTCGTAGAGTTTGGCGAGTTTTACGGCGGCGTGGTCGATCTGACCAACCCGGAAGCCTACGACTGGTTCAAAGAGGTCATCAAGAAAAACATGATCGAACTGGGCTGCGGCGGCTGGATGGCAGATTTTGGCGAATACCTGCCGACAGATACGTATCTGCACAACGGCGTCAGCGCCGAGATCATGCACAACGCCTGGCCCGCACTGTGGGCGAAATGTAACTACGAAGCGCTACAGGAGACCGGCAAACTCGGCGAGATCCTGTTCTTTATGCGTGCGGGTTACACCGGCAGCCAGAAATACTCCACCATGATGTGGGCGGGCGATCAGAACGTGGACTGGAGCCTTGACGACGGTCTGGCTTCCGTCGTTCCTGCGGCGCTGTCGCTGGCGATGACCGGCCACGGTCTGCACCACAGCGATATCGGCGGCTACACCACCCTGTTTGACATGAAACGCAGCAAAGAACTGCTGCTGCGCTGGTGTGACTTCAGCGCCTTCACGCCGATGATGCGTACCCACGAGGGTAACCGCCCAAGCGATAACTGGCAGTTTGATGGTGATGCTGAAACCATCGCCCACTTTGCACGAATGACCACCGTGTTTACCACCCTGAAACCGTATCTCAAACAGGCCGTCGCGCAAAACAGCGCTACCGGTCTGCCGGTGATGCGTCCGCTGTTCCTGCATTACGAAGACGATGCGCGTACCTATACCCTGAAATATCAGTATCTGCTGGGACAAGATCTTTTGGTCGCGCCAGTTCACGAGCAAGGCAAATCCGACTGGACCCTGTATCTGCCGGAAGATAGCTGGATAAATGTCTGGACCGGGGAAACCTATCAGGGCGGTGAAATTACCGTGGATGCGCCTATTGGCAAGCCTCCGGTGTTTTATCGCGCGAAGAGTGAATGGGCGCCACTGTTTGCCACTTTACGCAACATCTAATACGGCTCGCCCGTGAGGAGACTCACGGGCACATGGAGAATAATAATGAGTCAGACCTCTTCTAATCCGGCAACCCTACGCTTGCCGTTCAAAGAAAAACTCGCCTATGGGATGGGTGATTTAGGTTCCAATATCCTGCTGGACATAGGTACGCTCTATTTACTCAAGTTTTATACCGATGTTCTTGGTTTACCTGGAACTTATGGCGGTATCATTTTCCTTATCGCCAAGTTTTTTACCGCGTTTACCGATATGGGGACTGGGATTATGCTCGACTCGCGCCGCAAAATCGGCCCGAAAGGCAAATTCCGCCCGTTCGTTCTGTATGCCGCATTTCCAGTGACGCTGCTGGCGATTGCGAACTTTGTCGGTACACCATTTGAAGTCACCGGTAAAACGGTGATGGCAACGGTACTGTTTATGCTGTACGGACTGTTCTTCAGTATGATGAACTGCTCTTACGGTGCGATGGTCCCCGCGATCACCAAAAACCCGGACGAACGCGCCTCGCTGGCAGCCTGGCGACAGGGCGGAGCCACTCTTGGCCTGCTGCTGTGCACCGTCGGTTTTGTGCCAGTAATGAACCTGATCGAAGGCAACTCACAGTTGGGTTATATCTTCGCCGCCACCTTATTCTCTCTGTTCGGCTTGCTGTTTATGTGGCTGTGCTATGCCGGGGTTAAAGAACGCTACGTGGAAGTGAAACCCGTTGATGCCGCGCAAAAACCGGGATTGCTGCAATCCTTCCGCGCCATCGCAGGTAACCGCCCGCTGTTTATTCTGTGCGTTGCCAACCTTTGCACACTTGGCGCGTTTAACGTCAAGCTGGCGATTCAGGTCTATTACACCCAGTACGTACTGAACGACCCGATCCTCCTTTCCTGGATGGGCTTTTTCAGCATGGGCTGTATCTTCATCGGTGTCTTCTTGATGCCGGGAATGGTCAGACGTTTCGGCAAGAAAAAGGTCTACATCGGCGGTTTGTTGATTTGGGTCGCGGGCGATCTGCTGAACTACTTCTTTGGCGGCGGTTCCGTCAGCTTTGTCGCTTTCTCGTGCCTGGCGTTCTTCGGCTCAGCATTCGTCAACAGCCTGAACTGGGCACTGGTTTCTGACACGGTGGAATATGGCGAATGGCGTACCGGCGTACGTTCGGAAGGAACGGTATACACCGGCTTCACCTTCTTTCGTAAAGTGTCACAAGCGCTGGCAGGATTCTTCCCCGGCTGGATGCTGACGCAAATCGGCTATGTCCCCAACGTGGTGCAATCTGCCAGTACGGTCGAAGGATTGCGTCAGCTGATCTTTATTTATCCCTGCGCGTTGGCGGTGATCACCATTGTAGCTATGGGCTGTTTCTACAACCTTAACGAGAAGATGTATGTCCGCATCGTTGAAGAGATAGAAGCGCGTAAACAAACCGTTTGATAATAATAATGAATAGCGCTCTACGGGGCGCTATTGAGGAGCGATTATGTCTTTTCATGATCCGCTAACGCTAAAACTGAGCCTGCGTGAAAAATTCGCCTACGGAGTGGGTGACTTCGGCTCAAATTTGATGCTGTGTATCGGCACGCTGTATCTGCTTAAATTTTATACCGATGAACTAGGGATGCCGGCCTGGTACGGTGGGATTATCTTTTTAGTAGCGAAGTTCTTCACCGCCTTCACCGATATTCTGACCGGCGTGTTGCTGGACTCAAGGCGTAATATTGGCGCAAAGGGGAAATTCAGACCCTTTATTTTGTATGCGTCATTTCCTGTCGCCGTCGTCGCCAGCGCGCAGTTTTTAGCGACAGGATTTACGCTAACAGTGAAAACGGGGCTGGCAACGGTGTTGTTCATGCTGTTCGGCCTGTTCTATAGCCTGATGAACTGTTCCTACGGCGCGATGGTGCCTGCAATTACTAAAAATCCACATGAACGCGCTCAGCTCGCCGCCTGGCGTCAGGGCGGCGCTACCGTAGGCCTGTTACTGTGTACCGTTGGCTTTATGCCAATTCAGGCGCTATTTGTCAGTTCACCTTCGCTGGGTTATCTGATTGCCGCACTGCTCTTCTCTGTCTGCGGACTGTTCAGTATGTGGTGGTGCTTTAGCGGTGTGAAGGAACGCTATATCGAAATCGTGCCGGACCATCATAAGCCCAGTATTCTCAAATCGTTCTGCGCCATTTTCCGTAACCCTCCACTACTGGTGCTATGTGTTGCCAACTTGTGCACGCTGGCGGCATTCAACATTAAGCTTGCGATTCAGGTGTATTACACCCAGTACGTGCTGAACGATATACATCTACTGTCGTGGATGGGTTTCTTCAGCATGGGATGCATTCTGGTTGGGGTACTGCTGGTTCCCACAGCTGTAAAACGCTTCGGTAAAAAACAGGTTTACCTCGGCGGTCTGGCGCTATGGGCAATCGGCGATGTGCTGAACTTTTTCTGGGGCAGCACGTCATTTTTATTCGTGATGTTTTCTTGCATGGCCTTCTTCGGAACCGCTTTTGTTAACAGCCTGAACTGGGCGCTGGTTCCGGATACGGTCGATTATGGCGAATGGAAGACGGGGATCCGTGCGGAAGGTTCGGTATATACGGGTTATACCTTTTCTCGCAAAATTTCCGCGGCGCTCGCAGGCTTCCTGCCTGGGATTATGCTGACACAAATCGGTTATATCCCCAACATAGCCCAGAGCGATGCTACCCTGCTCGGTTTGCGTCAACTCATTTTTCTCTGGCCTTGCGGACTTGCAATTATTGCAGCACTCACAATGGGCTTCTTTTATAAACTCAACGAAACACGTTTTGCTTTTATTATTGAGGAAATCAGCCAACGGAAGAAAAACAACATCCAACCGGACCCTATTACCAATAAAAAGAATACCTCTGCTGTAAACGTATAAAAATAATAGCCGCCTATTCCATCCCAATGGATGGCGGCCTCCCTACGCTTAAAAAATGGATTTATCATGAAAAAATTAACGACAATAATTTTCTTATCCTCTGTGGTATCAACCTCTGCTTTCGCTGGAGCCTATGTAGAAAACCGGGAAGCATATAATCTGGCGTCCGATCAAATAGAGGTCATGATGCGCGTCGGCTATAACTCTGATATGGGCGCAGGTATCATGCTCACCAACACCTACACGATGCAACGCAAGGATGAGCTAAAACACGGCTATAACGAAATAGAGGGCTGGTATCCGTTATTTAAACCGACAGATAAATTAACAATCCAACCTGGCGGGCTAATAAACGATAAGAGTATTGGTTCTGGCGGTGCTGTTTATCTGGATGTTAACTATAAATTTACACCATGGTTTAATCTTACCGTGCGTAATCGATATAATCATAATAACTACAGTTCAACCGACCTGAACGGTGACCTGGATAATAATGATACCTATGAAATAGGTAACTACTGGAACTTTGCCATTACCGATAAATTTTCCTATACCTTTGAACCGCACTATTTTATGCGAGTCAATGACTTCAATAGCAGCAACGGAAAAGATCATCACTGGGAAATTACCAATACCTTTAAATATCGGATCAATGAACACTGGTTGCCCTACCTGGAATTACGCTGGTTAGATCGCAATGTTGAACCTTATCATCGCGAACAAAACCAGATTCGTGTTGGGGCAAAGTATTTCTTCTGATACTGCTGATGATAAAAAAAGCCGCTGATAATCAGCGGCTTTTTTATGCTTACCTGAGAAAGAGCGTTAATTACTCTTCTTTCGCGCCACGCATTGCACGGCGACGATCGTTTTCAGTCAGGTGACGCTTACGAATACGGATAGAGGTTGGAGTAACTTCTACCAGTTCGTCGTCATCGATGAATTCCAGAGCCTGCTCCAGAGTCATCTTAACCGGCGGAACCAGAACCGTTGCTTCGTCAGTACCGGACGCACGCATGTTGGTCAGTTTCTTACCGGTCAGGCAGTTTACAGTCAGGTCGTTAGAGCGGCTGTGAATACCGATGATCTGGCCTTCGTAAACTTCAGCACCGTGACCCAGGAACAGCTTACCGCGGTCCTGCAGGCTGAACAGTGCGAACGCAACTGCTTTGCCCTGGCCGTTAGAGATCAGTACGCCGTTCTGACGCTGACCCACATCACCCGCACGAACATCGTCGTAGTGGCTGAAGGTGGAGTACAGCAGACCGGTACCGGAAGTCATGGTCATGAATTCTGAACGGAAACCGATCAGACCACGGCTTGGGATCACGTAGTCAAGACGTACGCGGCCTTTGCCATCTGGATTCATGTTTTTCAGGTCGCCTTTACGCTCACCCAGAGCCTGCATGACAGAACCCTGATGCTGCTCTTCGACGTCCAGCGTTACGTTTTCGAACGGCTCTTGTTTACGGCCATCGATTTCGCGGAAGATAACTTTCGGACGGGAAACCGCCATTTCGAAACCTTCACGACGCATGTTTTCAATCAGAACAGACAGGTGCAGCTCACCACGACCGGATACGCGGAACGCATCCGCATCTTCGGTTTCTTCAACGCGCAGCGCAACGTTGTGCACCAGCTCTTTGTTCAGGCGGTCAAGGATCTGACGAGAGGTAACATATTTACCTTCTTTACCACAGAACGGAGAGGTGTTTACGCAGAAGAACATGGTTACGGTCGGTTCATCAACGGACAGAGCCGGCAGCGCTTCGACGTTCTGCGGATCGCAGATGGTGTCGGAGATGTTCAGTTCGCCCAGACCGGTAATCGCGATGATATCGCCGGCTTCGGCAATATCGCTCTCGATACGTTCCAGACCCAGATGAGTCAGAACTTTACCGACTTTACCGTTACGGGTTTTACCTTCGCTATCAATGATAGTGATCTGCTGGTTCGGTTTAACTTTACCGCGTTTAATACGGCCGATGCCGATTACGCCAACGTAGTTGTTGTAGTCCAGCTGAGAGATTTGCATCTGCAGCGGGCCATCAAGGTCTACGTTCGGAGCCGGTACACGATCAACGATGGTCTGATACAGCGGAGTCATGTCTTCAGCCATATCTTCGTGATCCAGACCTGCGATACCGTTCAGCGCGGAAGCGTAAACGATCGGGAAGTCCAGCTGTTCGTCGGTAGCGTCGAGGTTAACGAACAGGTCGAATACCTGATCAACAACCCAGTCAGGACGAGCGCCAGGACGGTCAACTTTGTTGATAACAACAATTGGCTTCAGGCCATGGGCAAAGGCTTTTTTGGTCACGAAGCGCGTCTGCGGCATCGGACCATCCATTGCATCCACCACCAGCAGCACGGAGTCGACCATGGACATTACACGTTCAACTTCACCACCGAAGTCGGCGTGCCCCGGGGTATCAACGATGTTGATGCGGTAGTCATTCCATTTGATAGCGGTGTTTTTAGCGAGGATGGTAATCCCACGCTCTTTCTCCAAATCGTTGGAGTCCATCACGCGCTCTTGGGTTTCAGCACGTGCATCGAACGTACCGGATTGTTGGAGCAGCTTGTCTACCAGGGTCGTTTTACCATGGTCTACGTGCGCGATGATGGCGATGTTACGCAAATTTTCGATCACAACTTTGCCTCAGGCATTTTAGAAATAGCGCGTTATTGTACACGGATTAATCGCAGTACAAAACAGGATCACAAACATCCTCCGCAAACAAGTATTGCAGAGTTTCTTTGTGATCACATTCACGGAGCGTTAAAAGGGGTAATCTGACATGCTTTGCACCAATATGGTGCTTAATGTTCACATTAAAGCACTATAATGGTGCAATACAACCTTCATGGTGCAGCCCCTTTGCACGATAGTGCGCATGATAACGCCTTTTAGGGGCAATTTAAAAGTTGGCACAGATTTCGCTTTATATTTTTTACGGCGACACGGCCAATTTTTTGCAGAATTGAAGACTTCGTTACCACGACGACCATGACCAATCCGGGAGAGTAAGTATGTCCGCTGAACACGTTTTGACGATGCTGAACGAACACGAAGTGAAGTTTGTTGATTTGCGCTTCACTGATACCAAAGGTAAAGAACAGCACGTCACTATTCCTGCTCATCAGGTAAATGCCGAATTCTTTGAAGAAGGCAAAATGTTTGACGGCTCCTCAATCGGTGGCTGGAAAGGCATTAACGAATCAGACATGGTTCTGATGCCAGATGCGTCGACTGCACTCATCGACCCGTTCTATGAAGAGTCTACCCTGATCATCCGTTGCGATATCCTGGAACCGGGTACGCTGCAGGGCTATGACCGCGACCCGCGCTCCATCGCAAAACGCGCTGAAGAGTATCTGCGTTCTACCGGCATCGCAGACACCGTTCTGTTCGGGCCAGAGCCAGAATTCTTCCTGTTTGACGACATCCGTTTCGGCGCGTCTATTTCCGGTTCCCATGTGGCAATCGATGACATCGAAGGCGCATGGAACTCCTCCACCAAATACGAAGGTGGTAACAAAGGCCACCGTCCTGGTGTGAAAGGCGGTTACTTCCCGGTTCCTCCGGTAGATTCTTCTCAGGACATCCGTTCTACCATGTGTCTGATCATGGAAGAAATGGGCCTGGTTGTTGAAGCGCATCACCACGAAGTGGCGACCGCTGGCCAGAACGAAATCGCGACCCGCTTTAACACCATGACCAAAAAAGCGGACGAAATTCAGATCTACAAATACGTTGTGCACAACGTTGCGCACCGTTTCGGTAAAACCGCGACCTTTATGCCAAAACCGATGTTCGGTGATAACGGCTCCGGTATGCACTGCCACATGTCCCTGTCCAAGAACGGTGTAAACCTGTTCTCTGGCGACAAATATGCGGGTCTGTCTGAGCAGGCGCTGTTCTACATCGGCGGCGTAATCAAACACGCTAAAGCGATCAACGCCCTGGCTAACCCGACCACCAACTCCTATAAGCGTCTGGTCCCAGGCTACGAAGCGCCGGTAATGCTGGCTTACTCTGCCCGTAACCGTTCTGCTTCTATCCGTATTCCGGTAGTTGCTTCTCCGAAAGCGCGTCGTATCGAAGTGCGTTTCCCGGACCCGGCTGCTAACCCGTACCTGTGCTTCGCAGCGCTGCTGATGGCTGGTCTTGACGGTATCAAGAACAAGATCCACCCGGGCGAAGCCATGGACAAAAACCTGTATGACCTGCCGCCGGAAGAAGCGAAAGAGATCCCACAGGTTGCTGGTTCTCTGGAAGAAGCACTGAAAGAACTGGATCTGGACCGTGAGTTCCTGACTGCAGGCGGCGTGTTCACCAATGAAGCGATCGATGCGTACATTACGCTGCGTCGCGAAGAAGATGACCGTGTGCGTATGACTCCGCACCCGGTAGAGTTTGAGCTGTACTACAGCGTTTAATCGTTTGAGTTGCCGTGGAACTTTTAGCCTGCTCAGGCAGGCTTGAGATCGATGGCGAATGATAGGACGCCTGATGGCGCAAGCTTATCAGGCCTACCGGTAACATCACCTTGTAGGCCGGATAAAGCAAAGCCGCCATCCGGCATCTGCGTTTGCCAGTCATCTGTAGCCCATCCCAGGATGGGCTTTTTTCTCCACTAACAACCTGCTTTCTCGCGCTTTTTTGATGTAAAAAGCTATAATGCACTAAATTGGTGCAACACTTTTCAGGAGACTGCTGAATGGCAACCGGCACGCTGCCCGATGCTGGGCAGATCCTCAATTCTTTAATCAACAGCATTTTGCTCGTCGACGATGAGCTGGCGGTACATTACGCCAATCCGGCGGCACAGCAGCTGCTCGCCCAAAGCTCCCGCAAACTGTTTGGTACACCGCTTCCCGATCTGTTGAGTTATTTCTCCTTAAACATCGGACTGATGCGAGAGAGCCTGGAAGCAGGCCAGGGCTTTACGGATAACGAAGTGACGCTGGTGATAGACAGCCACTCACATATCCTGTCAGTGACCGCTCAGAGGCTGCCTGATGGCCTTATCCTGCTGGAGATGGCGCCAATGGATAACCAGCGCCGTCTGAGTCAGGAGCAGCTCCAGCACGCCCAGCAGATTGCCGCCCGCGATCTGGTGCGCGGTCTGGCGCACGAAATCAAGAACCCTTTAGGTGGATTACGCGGCGCAGCGCAGCTACTCAGCAAAGCGCTTCCGGACCCGGCGCTGACCGAATATACCAAAGTCATTATTGAGCAGGCCGACCGCCTGCGTAATCTGGTCGACCGTCTGCTGGGACCACAACAGCCTGGCATGCATGTCACGGAAAGTATTCACAAGGTGGCGGAGCGCGTGGTGGCGCTGGTCTCAATGGAGCTCCCGGAAAACGTCACGCTGATTCGTGATTACGACCCGAGTCTGCCCGAATTACTGCACGACCCGGACCAGATCGAGCAGGTTCTGTTAAACATCGTGCGCAATGCTTTGCAGGCGCTGGGAGCGGAAGGCGGTGAGATCATTCTGCGTACCCGCACCGCGTTTCAGCTCACGCTGCACGGCGTACGTTATCGCCTGGCGGCACGGATTGATGTTGAGGACAACGGTCCGGGTATTCCCTCGCATTTGCAGGACACGCTGTTCTACCCAATGGTCAGCGGTCGCGAAGGCGGTACCGGGCTTGGATTATCCATCGCCCGCAATTTAATTGATCAACATTCCGGCAAAATTGAATTTACCAGTTGGCCGGGTCATACCGAGTTCTCGGTTTACCTGCCTATCAGGAAATAAGGTGACGTTTATGCAACGAGGAATAGTCTGGGTCGTTGATGACGATAGTTCCATCCGTTGGGTGCTTGAACGTGCGCTCGCAGGGGCAGGGCTAAGCTGTACCACATTTGAAAGTGGTAAAGAGGTGCTGGACGCGCTGGCCAGCAAAACGCCTGACGTACTGTTGTCGGATATTCGCATGCCGGGCATGGACGGTCTAACGCTGTTAAAACAGATTAAACAGCGGCATCCGATGCTTCCGGTCATCATAATGACCGCGCACTCCGATCTGGATGCTGCCGTCAGCGCCTATCAGCAAGGGGCGTTTGATTATCTGCCCAAACCTTTTGATATTGATGAAGCCGTGGCGCTGGTCGAACGTGCCATCAGCCATTATCAGGAACAGCAGCAGCCGCGCAATGTTCAGATCAATGGCCCAACAACTGACATCATCGGCGAAGCGCCGGCAATGCAGGACGTCTTTCGCATTATTGGCCGACTGTCCCGGTCGTCAATCAGCGTATTGATTAACGGGGAGTCCGGGACCGGTAAAGAGCTGGTCGCCCATGCGTTGCATCGTCATAGCCCGCGCGTCAAAGCGCCGTTTATCGCCCTGAACATGGCGGCTATTCCGAAAGATTTGATCGAATCTGAGCTGTTTGGTCATGAAAAAGGGGCATTTACCGGGGCGAATACGATTCGCCAGGGGCGCTTTGAACAGGCTGACGGCGGTACGCTGTTCCTCGATGAAATTGGCGATATGCCGCTGGACGTGCAAACGCGTTTACTGCGCGTATTAGCCGATGGACAGTTTTACCGCGTTGGCGGCTATGCGCCCGTGAAGGTGGACGTACGTATTATCGCCGCCACGCACCAGAATCTGGAACTACGCGTACAGGAAGGCAAATTCCGCGAAGACTTATTCCATCGTCTGAACGTCATCCGCGTGCATTTGCCGCCGCTGCGTGAACGTCGGGAAGATATCCCACGTCTGGCGCGCCATTTCCTGCAGGAGGCCGCGCACGAACTGGGGGTTGAAGCCAAACAATTACACCCGGAGACCGAGGCGGCGCTGACCCGTCTGGCCTGGCCGGGTAACGTGCGTCAGCTTGAGAACACATGCCGCTGGTTAACCGTCATGGCCGCCGGCCAGGAAGTACTGATTCAGGACTTACCAGCCGAGCTGTTTGAAACCACCGTGCCTGACGCACCGTCCCATATGCAGCCAGACAGCTGGGCAACCCTGTTGGCACAGTGGGCAGACCGGGCCTTGCGTTCCGGTCATCAAAACCTGCTTTCTGAGGCTCAACCGGAAATGGAGCGCACGCTGTTGACCACCGCGCTACGTCATACCCAGGGGCACAAACAGGAAGCCGCACGCCTGCTTGGCTGGGGCCGTAATACCTTGACGCGTAAGTTAAAAGAACTCGGAATGGAGTGACGATTCGTCACAGTGTAAAGATTGATAATTGAGCGCAAATTGCTGCTATTTTGCGCTTTACTGTTCCGATGAGTTAAGTATGATCGTGCCCGGCAAACGGGGGAAGTCATCATGCTGGAATCAATGATTAATCTGCTGTCGAGCGGTGCGGTCGAAAGCCATACGCCACAAACTGCGGTTGCCGCAGTGCTGTGTGCAGCGCTGGTTGGGCTGTTCAGCTGAAGGCGCGCCGGATGGCGCTAACGCTTATCCGGCCTACAGATTATTGCGACGTGTAGGCCCGGTAAGCGTAGCGCCACCGGGCAACCCGGTTAAATGACGCGGGAGAACTGCTGCATGCGTGCTTTCTGCCGCAGATAAGCATCAAAGCACATGCAAATATTACGGATCAACAGGCGCCCCTTCGGCGTAACCTGAATCCCCTTCTCATCCACATCCACCAGCCCATCTTTCGCCAGTGGTGCCAGCAGTTTCAGGTCTTCGGCAAAATAGTCAGCGAAGTTCAGATCCCATTGCTGTTCCACAGCGGCATAGTCGAGGCGGAAGTTACAGATCAGGAGCTTAATAACATCACGACGAATGCAGTCATCGCGGGTCAGGGCAATTCCGCGCCACAGTGCGTCCCCCTGCTCGTCTACCTGCTGATAATAGCGCTTCAGCTCTTTCTGGTTCTGCGCATAGTTGTCACCAATCATACTAATGGCTGACACGCCCATTCCCAGCAGATCGGTATCACCCTGGGTGGTATAACCCTGGAAATTACGATGCAGCACACCCTTGCGTTGAGCAATCGCCAGCTCATCATCCGGCCGAGCAAAGTGATCCATACCAATGAACTGATAACCGGTTTCGGTCAGTGAAGAAATGGTTTCCTGCAGGATATCCAGCTTCTGCTGCGCGCTGGGCAGGTCGGCGTCTTTAATCTTGCGCTGAGCGGCAAACAGCGTCGGCAGGTGCGCGTAGTTGAAGACGCTCAGTCGGTCTGGATTCAGCTCAGCAACGCGTTTCAGGGTAAAGGCGAAACTTTCCGGCGTCTGTTTTGGCAAACCATAAATCAGATCGATATTCGTTGAGGTAAAGCCAATCTCACGCGCATGATTCAGCAGCGCAAAGATAAACTCCTCATCCTGCTCACGGTTCACCAGGCGCTGAACTTCTTTATTGAAGTCCTGCACCCCCATGCTCAGGCGGTTAAAACCTTCAGCGCGTAAATGATCGAGCACATCCAGCTCAATTTCACGCGGATCCACTTCGATCGAGATTTCGGCGTCGTCGTTAAAGTTAAAGTTGCCACGCAGCAGCGACATCAAACGGCTGATTTGCGCTTTATTCAGATACGTTGGCGTGCCGCCGCCCCAGTGCAGTTGACTGACATGACGTCCGGCAAACAGCGGTACGCGATGAATAATTTCTTGTTCTAAGACATCGAGGTATTGATCGGCTTTATGCTGCTGGCGAGTCACGACCTTGTTACAGCCGCAGAAATAACACAGCTTGTGGCAGAACGGGATGTGAACGTACAGCGAGAGAGGACGCTCAGGATAACGTGCCACGGCCTTTAGAAATGCTTCAGTGCCGTAGTCTTCAGAAAACTCCAGCGCGGTCGGGTACGAGGTATATCGTGGCCCGGAATAGTTATATTTCTGGATCAGGGCCAGGTCCCAGTCTATTAACTGCTCTGACATGCTCACTCCTTCCGATGGCGTCTCTGGCGGGTACGGCGTACCGACTTAACCCCAGTACGGGTGATAAGTCGGTTGCGCAGCCACTTCTGTCGCCGCGACAACCGCTGTAGTTTAACGAATAACCACACCAGATAACATATAACCGGAAGGGTTATAAGCAGGACGGGAAGACCCACGGTGTAAAACCGTTAGTTGCCGCCTTTCAGCAGGCGCATCATGTCTTCCTGTTTTTCTTCTTCTTCCCCTTCTTCCTCGTCATCGTAAGAAAGACCCAGCTTTTGCATCAGCTCATCAATGCGGTCCAGCTTGGCATCAACCCAGGACTGATCTTCCGCGCTCAGGGTCTCTCCTGCTTCAAGACGCTCCAGCAGCGCATCCAGGCGCTCATCCGTTTCCAGTAAATCCAACTCAGCCTGTGGTGAAAGCATAGGTTTCTCACTCTTCGGTTTGTGCTGTTTGGTGACTTTTTCGGTCACGCCCAATGGAATGGGGGTTTTGCTGCCAATACGAGGATCTTTTTGCTTATTTTGGTTTCCGCCACCAGATGCGCCTTCGCTACCGGACGCACGGCTACCTGCCGCATGACCACGGTGTTTTTTCTGGCGCTTACGGTCGCGAGCTTCCTGGTTAATTTCTTCGCGTGTTTTACGACGCGCTTTTGCAGGACCTTTACCGCGTGGTGTAGAAGTTGGTTTCATCATGATTCGTCTTTGGCTGTTTTATTCAGTATATAATTGCGCCGGAATCTAGCAGAAATAAAGAAAAAAGGCGACAGAGTAATCTGTCGCCTTTTTTCCTGACTCTCAACCCTTACGGGCTCTACAATCCCTGTTGGCTATCAACACACCCTGTTTTTCCCTTAGCCTCTAACATTCCGTGTTGTTTCCATTTCCTTTTACTAACGTCTCCGGACGTTTGTCTTCCTGACAATCCTGTGTCTTCGCCTCCTGGCGCTCCGGACCCTCATCCTGAGTCGTCTATCCTGTCAGCTTCCTCGCTATGGACGCTACTTTACCGTTTTGGTTTAAACGTACAAGTAACCTGGGTAACAATTTCTGATTTTAAGAATAGCGCCCAAATATAACTCTATGATTTATTTTAGTTCTGTCATTTTTTACTCTGTCATCTCGTATAGAAACTGTCGGCAATGTCTCACAAAGCGCGTGGTTTTTACTCTCACAGCCCACTCGTCGAAAAACCAGCCTTTTGCTGGGGTTCAGGTATAATCGCTGCAAAGCCCTGATTGATGGAGAGGACTGCTTTGACTAACTTGAATTATCAACAGACGCACTTTGTGATGAGTGCGCCTGATATTCGCCACTTACCTTCCGACACCGGTATAGAAGTGGCTTTTGCTGGCCGTTCCAACGCAGGCAAATCCAGTGCGCTAAATACCCTGACGAATCAAAAGGGTCTGGCACGTACATCTAAAACGCCAGGTCGTACTCAGCTCATCAACCTGTTTGAAGTCGTTGACGGCAAACGCCTGGTCGATTTGCCAGGATACGGTTATGCCGAAGTTCCAGAAGAGATGAAGCGTAAATGGCAGCGCGCGCTGGCTGAATATCTGGAAAAACGTCAGAGCCTGCAGGGTCTGGTGGTACTGATGGATATTCGTCACCCGTTAAAAGATCTCGATCAACAGATGATCCTGTGGGCGGTTGAGAGCAACGTTCAGGTTCTGGTACTGCTGACTAAAGCAGATAAGCTGGCCAGCGGTGCACGCAAAGCGCAGTTGAATATGGTACGCGAAGCCGTACTGGCATTTAACGGTGATGTGCAGGTAGAAGCATTTTCATCGCTGAAAAAGCTGGGTGTGGACAAACTGCGGCAAAAACTGGATAGCTGGTTTAGTGAACTGGCACCGGTTGAAGAGATGCAGGAAGGGGAATAACCCACCGTATTGCCGGATGGCGCCGCTGTGCGTCTTATCCGGCCTACAGTATGTGCGAAACCTTCTTTCGCACAATAAAAAACGCCCCAGTCATTACTGACTGGGGCGGCTAAAATATTCAGCCAAATCCGATTACGTGAAGTAAAAGGTCTGAAAGATAGAACATCTTACCTCTGTACCCTACGTGAATAACTTTACTCTTTTTTGAGCAGCTCAGAAAGCACTTTTTGTAATTTTTTTTCATTCCTTACATAGGGAATTCTAATGGACATCACAAAAAGTTCTCTCTTATGTTGCTTAGTTACGAAAAAGAGCCGTTATTCAGTAAACCCTTAGTGCGCCTGATCCCAGTTTTCGCCACTACCGACTTCCACCAGCAACGGCACGTCAATCTGGGTCTCGTTTTCCATCAGTTGGTGGATCTTTTTAGAGACGCTTTCGAGGTCATCTTTATGCACTTCAAACACCAGTTCATCGTGTACCTGCATGATCATACGCACACGCGGTTGCTCGGTTTGCAGCCATCTGTCCACCGCAATCATCGCTCGTTTGATAATGTCTGCGGCAGTACCCTGCATCGGGGCGTTAATTGCCGCGCGTTCTGCACCTGCACGACGAGCACCATTACTGGATTTAATATCCGGTAAATAGAGACGGCGACCTTCCAGCGTTTCTACATAACCCTGCTCTTTCGCCTGCGCGCGGGTGCGTTCCATATATTCCAACACGCCTGGGTAGCGTTCGAAGTAGAGATCCATGTACTTCTGTGCTTCTTTACGCGGAATATTCAACTGGCGCGCCAGACCAAAGGCGCTCATCCCGTAGATCAAACCGAAGTTAATGGCTTTCGCGCTGCGGCGTTGCTCGCTGGTCACAGAATCAAGCGGTAAACCAAAGACTTCTGCCGCCGTTGCGCGGTGAATATCTTTCCCTTCGGCAAACGCGGTAAGCAGACCTTTATCACGTGAAAGGTGCGCCATGATACGCAGTTCAATCTGTGAGTAGTCCGCAGAGACAATCACGTAGTCTTCTGGCGCAATGAACGCCTGACGAATACGACGACCTTCGTCATTACGTACCGGGATGTTTTGCAGGTTCGGATCCGTTGAAGACAAGCGACCCGTTGCGGTAACTGCCTGATGATAGGAAGTGTGCACGCGCCCGGTCTTCTTGTTAATCATCAACGGAAGCTTATCCGTATAGGTCGACTTCAGTTTGGCTAACCCACGATATTCCAGGATAACTTTCGGCAACGGATAATCCAGCGCTAACTCTTCCAGCACCTCTTCCGACGTTGATGGTGCGCCGCCCGGCGTTTTCTTCAGCGGCTTAATACCCTGCTTTTCAAACAGGATGGTTTGCAGTTGCTTGGTGGAAGACAGGTTAAACGCTTCTCCGGCGATCTCGTGCGCTTTTTGCTCCAGCTCGTTCAAACGCAGCGTCAGTTCTTCTGAATGCTTGTGCAGAACAGCCGGATCGATTTTCACACCGTTGCGCTCAACACGAGACAAAACAGGCACCAGCGGCATATCGATATTTTCAAAGACGTTCAGTGGCCCTTTATGCTGCTGTAATTCTGGCCACATTTTCAGATGCAGCTGTAGCGTAACGTCGGCGTCTTCCGCAGCGTAGCGCCCGGCTTCTTCCAATGCTATCTGGTTAAAGGTCAGCTGGTTTTTGCCTTTTCCAGCGATCTCTTCAAAGGTGATAGTTTTATGTTTAAGCCAGCGGTCCGACAGGCTGTCCATATCGTGTCGGCCAGCAACGCTGTTAAGAATGTAGGATTCAAGCATGGTGTCAAAGGTGATGCCGCGCAGCTCGATGCCATAGTTCGCCAGGATACCGCGATCGTACTTCAGGTTCTGCCCAACTTTATGCGCGTTCTCATCTTCAAGCAGCGGCTTCAGCAGCTGCAGCGCGCGATCGCGAGCTATTTGATCGGGGGCATCCAGGTAATCGTGGGCAACAGGAACATATGCCGCCACACCCGGTTCAATGGCAAAAGACAGGCCAACCAGATTCGCGGAAATATTGTCCAGGCTGTCAGTTTCAGTATCGAAGGCAAAGACAGGTGCTTTTTTCAGCTTCGCGATCCACTCTTCCAGCGTCGCTTCGTCCAGAATCGTCACATAGTTATCATACGAAAGAACCGTAGCCGGCTCCTCAGGCGTTTCATCGACGACAATAGTTTCTTGCGGTTTTGCCGCCGGCTTCGTCCCTTTCGCCTGTAGCCATTTACCCGCTTCAACGTCAGTAACCCAACGTTTGAATTCATATTGTTTAAACAGGCCAAGCAGTTCTTCTGCTGCCGGTTGACGGACTTCCAGCTGCTCGCAGGTCAACTCCAGCTCAACATCCGTTTTGATAGTAGCCAATTGATAAGAGAGGTACGCCACCTCTTTATTCTGCTCGAGTTTGCCCGCCATGGTTTTCGCACCACGGAAAGTCAGCCCCGCAATTTTGTCTGATTCAGCATAGAGAGTATCCAGCCCACCCAGCCCCTGCAGCAGAGCCTGCGCAGTTTTTTCACCTACGCCTGGAACGCCAGGAATGTTATCTGAGGAATCCCCCATCAGCGCCAGGAAATCGATGATCAGTTCCGGCGGGACACCGTATTTATTCACCACTTCATCCGGGCCGAGGATCGTATTGGTCATGGTGTTGATAAGAGTGATATTCGGCGTCACCAACTGAGCCATATCTTTATCACCAGTGCTAATCAGCACCGGACGACCCACCTTCTCCGCTTCCCGCGCCAGCGTACCGATGACATCATCCGCCTCCACGCCAGAAACCGCCAGCAATGGCAGCCCCATCGCTTTTACCATCGCATGCAGAGGTTCAATCTGCGCACGCAGATCGTCCGGCATGGGTGGGCGGTGCGACTTATAGTGTTCGAATAACTCATCACGGAAGGTTTTACCCTTGGCGTCGAATACCACCGCCGCGTGGGTCGGCTGATATTGCAAAATCAAGCTACGCAGCATGTTGAGGACACCGTACATCGCGCCCGTAGGTTCTCCTGCGCTGTTAGTCAGCGGTGGGAACGCGTGGTATGCGCGATACAGGTAAGATGAGCCATCTACAAGGATAAGTGGGTTTTCTGGGATCTGAACCATAATGTCCGTGCCTGTTTATCAGATTATGGGTAAAGGATGCCACAGACAGGATGAAAACATGAGTTTTTCGCCGCATTTGTCGAAAAACTTTTGTAGATCTTCTGCTTTGCTCGCAAAGACATCTGTGGATAACTTTGTGAATAAATAATTTACAGCTCTTTAAATATAACAAGGCAATTACTGCCTCATAATATTTTTATATGTATTTCAATGAATTAAATAAATACACAGCATTTTATCCCATTTTTACAGCTTATATCCTGATGTGGATAGATATTCCTCTTTTTTCTATTGAGGGAAGATCCATCATTTGGTTCGTTTTCTGATAAAATCAGCCCCTTGCGCCTCTTTCGCGCACTGTCTATGGCTAACCTTTTGAATAATTTAATTATGACGAGAATACTCGCTGCGATAACGCTGTTGCTGAGTATCGTATTGACCATATTGGTCACGATTTTTTGTTCTGTGCCGATCATCCTTGCCGGGGTTGTGAAACTCCTTTTGCCTATTCCTGTCGTCTGGCGCAAGGTTTCTGTCTTCTGTAATTTCATGATGTACTGCTGGTGTGAAGGTCTGGCGCTACTGCTGCACCTTAATCCACGGCTAAAGTGGGATGTTGAAGGACTGGAAGGTCTTAGCAAGAAAAACTGGTATCTGCTCATTTGTAATCATTACAGCTGGGCCGATATCGTTGTGCTTTGCGTTCTGTTCCGTAAGCACATCCCGATGAATAAATATTTCCTCAAGCAGCAGTTGGCCTGGGTACCCTTTATTGGCCTAGCCTGCTGGGCGCTGGATATGCCGTTTATGAAACGCTATTCACGTGGCTATCTGCTTCGCCATCCGGAACGCCGTGGTAAAGATGTCGAAACAACGCGTCGTTCCTGCGAGAAATTTCGCGTACACCCGACAACCATTGTGAATTTTGTCGAAGGTTCGCGCTTTACCAAAGATAAACGTGAGCAAACCCGCTCGCCCTATCAAAACCTGCTCCCACCTAAGGCGGCCGGTATTGCAATGGCATTGAATGTACTGGGTTCACAGTTCGATAAAATGTTGAACGTCACGTTGTGCTATCCGGAAAACAGCAGTCGACCGTTCTACGACATGCTGAGCGGTAAGTTAACGCGGATTGTCGTGCGGGTGAATCTGGAGCCAATTCATGAAGAGTTGCACGGTGATTACGTGAACGATAAGGGATTCAAGCGTCGGTTTCAGCTCTGGCTAAATACGCTATGGAGTGAGAAAGACGCGCAGCTCGACGCGATTAAAGCCTCAAGTAAAAGACCACCTTCTTAGAAGGTGGCTTTTGAAAATGCCCCCTGTAAGGGGGGCTACTTTCACCTTTCGCTTACTACTCTAGCAATTCCATCTGTTGTTCATGTGTTTGTTCCGTTTTCTCCTGATGCCGCACATATCTTCTGATAATTTCCTCGTTCACTCCTACCGTATCTACAAAGTAACCACGCGACCAAAAATGGTTTCCCCAGAGCTTCTTCCTGATGTGTGGAAAACGATTGTAGAGCCTGATGGCACTGCGACCTTTCAAATGGCCCATTAGCGTTGATATTGAGATTTTAGGTGGGACGATGACGACTAGATGTACATGATCTGGCTGGACATTTAACTCCAGAACTTCACAATCCTTGATTCCGCAGAGAATGTAGATTGTCCTGTAAAGCTCCTTGCCCAGCTTGTCTTTGAGGATCCTGAATCGATATTTTGGTGTCCAGACTATGTGGTATTTGCAACGCCAATATACATGTGATGAACTCCTGTAAAGCCCCATGTTGGTTTGTCTCCTTTTACTTGTGGTGAGTAAGCAGAGATATTCCGGCATGGGCATTCTTCAGGCTATAGCCTTACAGGATCAATCACCACCTCCCTAGGAGGTGGTTTAGGGGTGACAATAAAAAAGCCGGTCAGTGACCGGCTTTTGCTTTTATTTCTGACCAACCAGGTACTTCACGGTATCCGCATACTGTTGTACGAAGATATCCATGCTACTGGTATCCATACCCTGCGGGTTGATCTGATATTTGCCATTCACGAACATCGCCGGAACGCCCTGCAGCTGTAAATCAGCCGCCGCTTTTTCCTGCTGTGCCACGAGTGATTTCACCACGAAGCTGTTCCATGCCGCATCATAATCTTCGCCTTTAATACCTGCGTCGACAAACACTTTACGGATATCAGCGACAGACTGAACGGTCTGGGTTTTCTGAACGCCTTCAAACAGCGGAACGGTGACCTGATCTTCAACACCCAGCGCCATTGCAACCGCCCATGCCTGCGTCAGATCTTTACCCAAAGGCCCGAGAAACTCGACGTGGTATTTGGTCATCTTGGTGCCTTCCGGCAGCTTTTTCTTCACATTATCAGATACGTGAAGCACTTCTTCAAACTGGTAGCAGTGCGGGCAGTAGAAGGAGAAGAACTCCAACACTTGCGGTTCACCCGCAACTGGCTTTTCCAGAGTGATGTATTGTTTGCCATCCTGGAACTGCGCTGCAGATGCGCTAAAAGCTAAGACCATACCAGCCAGCGCCAGCCATATTTTTTTCATGTTCAAGTTTCTCCGGTTAATACATTGGCGTTAATTGTAAGGGGGGCTCTTGCAGAATTTTTGCCTGCTCAATAAAGGTCGCGGTCTGACGATGCCAGTAATCTTCCCCGGTTAACCACGGGAAGTTTTTTGGAAATGCAGGGTCAGCCCAACGTCGAATTAGCCAGGCAAGATAATAAACTAAACGCATAGCGCGTAAAGGTTCTATCAGTCCGATTTCAGAGATGTCGAACTCACTAAACTCTTCATAAGCCTCGATAATGGTTTCAAGCTGCATACGTTGTTCAGCTTTATCGCCATTGAGGAGCATCCATAAATCCTGAATAGCCGGACCGTTGCGGGCATCATCTAAATCGACAAACATCGGGCCATCGCGCCACAGAATATTACCGGCATGACAATCACCGTGCAGGCGTAACGTGGTAAAACGCGTATGCCAGCGTTCGGTAACGATCGCGATAAGCGCATCCGTTGCTTTCAGGAAGGCCGCTTTTTGCCCTGATGGGATTAGCTGTGCGTGTTCAAAAACTTTACGTGGCTCAGTCAGGTATTCTTCAAGGCCGATCGTTGGGCGGAAGGCAAAAGTACGCTTGCATCCGGTCTGGTGCATACGCCCGAGATAGCGCCCCACCGCCTCCATCTGATCGATGTTGTCGGCTTCAAACTGGCGTCCACCGACGCTGGGGAAGATCGCATAATGGAAACCCTGATGGCTTAATAGCGTTTGGCCGCTGAATACCAGCGGAGCAGCTACCGGGACTTCATCGCTTACCAGTTCCAGAGCAAACTGGTGCTCTTCCTGGATCTGATCGACAGACCAACGTTCAGGGCGATAAAACTTAACGACAAAGCGTCGACGGTCTTCGTCCTGGAATTGATAGACACGGTTTTCATAGCTGTTAAGCGGGGTAAGCCCGGAGTCCACCCGGATCCCCTGCTCAAACAGTGCATCCATGATGGTATCCGGGTGTAGCGTCTGGAAATTAAAAGCGTTGTCGTTCATCCCATCATCCGGAAAATACTACGAATGATTCAGGATATCATTTCGCAGCGCTTTCGGTGGCGGCGATTACAAGCTTTTACTCTTTAATTACGCCACGTGCGCGGAGTAGTGCAGTTTTAAAATCTTCTTCATAATCTTTCTGAATACCTGGAATGACCGCATCTTTCGCCGAGTCACGCATTTTCAGGTGATAGATCAGAATGTCATCAGTTAAATCCGCCAGTTCGCCGTCAAAACCTGACTCTTGCGCCAGTTTCTGTAAAAATTGCATCAGGTTAAGATCGGGTTCCTTCTGCCAGGCAGGCTGGAGGAGTTCAATAACTTCATTCAGACGTTTACATTTCATGGTTGTGCTCCTTAGGCTCAATACAGATACGTTAGCAGGGTCAATCCCACATTAAAAGAGGCGATATCAGTGATTCTGGATAGTGCAATAACAGGGGTTGTACTGGCTGGCGGTAAGGCCAGACGGATGGGCGGAACCGATAAAGGTCTGCTTGAGCTGGACGGTAAACCTCTTTGGCGACATGTGGCCGACATTCTCGCTTTGCAGGTCGAAACCGTGGTGGTTAATGCCAATCGCCACAGGGATATATACCAGCAAAGCGGCCTGAAAGTTATTCCCGATTCATTGGCCGATTTCCCTGGCCCACTGGCCGGGATGCTATCGGTATTCCTGCAGCAAACGGGGGAATGGTTTTTGTTCTGCCCGTGCGATATGCCTTATATTCCTCACGATCTGGTCGCTCGTTTAAAAGAGCAGCGCAAAGCAGCACCGGTTGTCTGGGTGCATGATGGCGAAAGAGATCACCCAACCATTGCGCTGATGCACCGCTCTATGCAGCCTTTACTGCAGGATTATCTTCAGTCCGGTGAACGACGCGTTATGGTCTTTATGCGTTTGGCAGGCGGTCATGCTGTCGATTTCAGCGATCATAAAGATGCGTTCGTAAACGTGAACACCCCCGAAGAGCTCGCAAAATGGCAGGAAAAATCATGATCCCATTACTCGCCATTGCGGCATGGAGCGGCACGGGAAAAACCACGCTGCTCAAAAAGTTGATCCCGGAACTACGTGCCAGAGGTATACGTCCCGGATTGATTAAGCATACTCATCACAAGATGGATGTCGACAAGCCCGGTAAAGATAGCTATGAGTTACGCAAAGCTGGTGCAGCACAAACTCTGGTCGCCAGCCAGCAACGTTGGGCATTAATGGTAGAAACACCGGAAGAGCCCGAACTGGATTTAGCGTATCTGGTAAGCCGGATGGACGCTTCAACGTTGGATATGGTGTTGGTTGAGGGATTTAAGCATGAACCTGTCGCTAAGATCCTACTTTTCCGCGAAGGCTGCGGGCATAGTCCTGAGGAATTGGTGATGGATGACTATGTTATAGCGGTTGCCAGTGACGTTCCGCTGGCGGTGGATGTTCCATTGTTAGATATCAACAACATACAGCAAGTAGCTGATTTTGTTACGCAATGGGCCAGAAGATAACTGCGGTGTCGTGATCTGCCTGATGCGCTGCGCTTATCAGGCCTGCACAATACGTTCAGCCCGGCGGTTTTACCCCGCACACACGCAAAAAAGCCCATCCGTCAGGATGGGCTTCTTCACTTTATTTGATGCCTGGCAGTTCCCTACTCTCGCATGGGGAGACCCCACACTACCATCGGCGCTACGGCGTTTCACTTCTGAGTTCGGCATGGGGTCAGGTGGGACCACCGCGCTACAGCCGCCAGGCAAATTCTGTTTATCAACACGCCCTGGCATGTCGATGTAATCTGTATCAAGCTGAATCTCGTCTCTTCGCCAAAACATCTTCGGCGTTGTAAGGTTAAGCCTCACGGTTCATTAGTATCGGTTAGCTCAACGTATCGCTACGCTTACACACCCGACCTATCAACGTCGTCGTCTTCAACGTTCCTTCAGGAGACTTATAGTCTCAGGGAGAACTCATCTCGGGGCAAGTTTCGTGCTTAGATGCTTTCAGCACTTATCTCTTCCGCATTTAGCTACCGGGCAATGCCATTGGCATGACAACCCGAACACCAGTGATGCGTCCACTCCGGTCCTCTCGTACTAGGAGCAGCCCCCCTCAATTCTCCAGCGCCCACGGCAGATAGGGACCGAACTGTCTCACGACGTTCTAAACCCAGCTCGCGTACCACTTTAAATGGCGAACAGCCATACCCTTGGGACCTACTTCAGCCCCAGGATGTGATGAGCCGACATCGAGGTGCCAAACACCGCCGTCGATATGAACTCTTGGGCGGTATCAGCCTGTTATCCCCGGAGTACCTTTTATCCGTTGAGCGATGGCCCTTCCATTCAGAACCACCGGATCACTAAGACCTGCTTTCGCACCTGCTCGAGCCGTCACTCTCGCAGTCAAGCTAGCTTATGCCTTTGCACTAACCTCCTGATGTCCGACCAGGATTAGCTAACCTTCGTGCTCCTCCGTTACTCTTTAGGAGGAGACCGCCCCAGTCAAACTACCCACCAGACACTGTCCGCAACCCGGATTACGGGTCCACGTTAGAACACCAGCCATTAAAGGGTGGTATTTCAAGGATGGCTCCATGCAGACTGGCGTCCACACTTCAAAGCCTCCCACCTATCCTACACATCAAGGACCAGTGTTCAGTGTCAAGCTATAGTAAAGGTTCACGGGGTCTTTCCGTCTTGCCGCGGGTACACTGCATCTTCACAGCGAGTTCAATTTCACTGAGTCTCGGGTGGAGACAGCCTGGCCATCATTACGCCATTCGTGCAGGTCGGAACTTACCCGACAAGGAATTTCGCTACCTTAGGACCGTTATAGTTACGGCCGCCGTTTACCGGGGCTTCGATCAAGAGCTTCTCCTTACGGATAACCCCATCAATTAACCTTCCGGCACCGGGCAGGCGTCACACCGTATACGTCCACTTTCGTGTTTGCACAGTGCTGTGTTTTTAATAAACAGTTGCAGCCAGCTGGTATCTTCGACTGATTTCAGCTCCATGAGTAAATCACTTCACCTACATATCAGCGTGCCTTCTCCCGAAGTTACGGCACCATTTTGCCTAGTTCCTTCACCCGAGTTCTCTCAAGCGCCTTGGTATTCTCTACCTGACCACCTGTGTCGGTTTGGGGTACGATTTCGTGTTACCTGATGCTTAGAGGCTTTTCCTGGAAGCAGGGCATTTGTTACTTCAGCACCGTAGTGCCTCGTCATCACACCTCAGCGTTAAAAGGTACCGGATTTACCTGGAACCTCCGCCTACATGCTTAAACCGGGACAACCGTCGCCCGGCTAACATAGCCTTCTCCGTCCCCCCTTCGCAGTAACACCAAGTACAGGAATATTAACCTGTTTCCCATCGACTACGCCTTTCGGCCTCGCCTTAGGGGTCGACTCACCCTGCCCCGATTAACGTTGGACAGGAACCCTTGGTCTTCCGGCGTGCGGGTTTTTCACCCGCATTATCGTTACTTATGTCAGCATTCGCACTTCTGATACCTCCAGCATACCTCACAGTACACCTTCAACGGCTTACAGAACGCTCCCCTACCCAACAACACATAGTGTCGCTGCCGCAGCTTCGGTGCATGGTTTAGCCCCGTTACATCTTCCGCGCAGGCCGACTCGACCAGTGAGCTATTACGCTTTCTTTAAATGATGGCTGCTTCTAAGCCAACATCCTGGCTGTCTGTGCCTTCCCACATCGTTTCCCACTTAACCATGACTTTGGGACCTTAGCTGGCGGTCTGGGTTGTTTCCCTCTTCACGACGGACGTTAGCACCCGCCGTGTGTCTCCCGTGATAACATTCTTCGGTATTCGCAGTTTGCATCGGGTTGGTAAGTCGGGATGACCCCCTAGCCGAAACAGTGCTCTACCCCCGAAGATGAATTCACGAGGCGCTACCTAAATAGCTTTCGGGGAGAACCAGCTATCTCCCGGTTTGATTGGCCTTTCACCCCCAGCCACAAGTCATCCGCTAATTTTTCAACATTAGTCGGTTCGGTCCTCCAGTTAGTGTTACCCAACCTTCAACCTGCCCATGGCTAGATCACCGGGTTTCGGGTCTATACCCTGCAACTTAACGCCCAGTTAAGACTCGGTTTCCCTTCGGCTCCCCTATACGGTTAACCTTGCTACAGAATATAAGTCGCTGACCCATTATACAAAAGGTACGCAGTCACCCCATAAAGAGGCTCCCACTGCTTGTACGTACACGGTTTCAGGTTCTTTTTCACTCCCCTCGCCGGGGTTCTTTTCGCCTTTCCCTCACGGTACTGGTTCACTATCGGTCAGTCAGGAGTATTTAGCCTTGGAGGATGGTCCCCCCATATTCAGACAGGATACCACGTGTCCCGCCCTACTCTTCGAGTTCACAACCTGTGCATTTTGGTGTACGGGACTATCACCCTGTACCGTCGGACTTTCCAGACCGTTCCACTAACACACAAGCTGATTCAGACTCTGGGCTGCTCCCCGTTCGCTCGCCGCTACTGGGGGAATCTCGGTTGATTTCTTTTCCTCGGGGTACTTAGATGTTTCAGTTCCCCCGGTTCGCTTCATTACGCTATGTATTCACGTAATGATAGTGTGACGAATCACACTGGGTTTCCCCATTCGGAAATCGCCGGTTATAACGGTTCATATCACCTTACCGACGCTTATCGCAGATTAGCACGTCCTTCATCGCCTCTGACTGCCAGGGCATCCACCGTGTACGCTTAGTCGCTTAACCTCACAACCCGAAGATGTTTCGTAAAACATCATCGTGTTGCGAAAATTTGAGAGACTCGAACACACCGCTTTTCATTTCTTATTACGGAGAAATGAAACAGTGTGTCGTTTCAATTTTCAGCTTGATCCAGATTTTTAAAGAGCAAAACTTCGCAGTGAACCTTTTCAGGTACACTCTGAAGTTTTCTTGTGTTTTTGCAGTAAAGATGGTGGAGCTATGCGGGATCGAACCGCAGACCTCCTGCGTGCAAGGCAGGCGCTCTCCCAGCTGAGCTATAGCCCCATCGTAGTTATCTCATTCACCTTAATTCCTGCTGAGACAAGGCGTGGAGCGGCGAAGCATACTGAAGTATGCGAGTCGTTTCACAACGCGGTATCAGAAAGAATTTGGTAGGCCTGAGTGGACTTGAACCACCGACCTCACCCTTATCAGGGGTGCGCTCTAACCACCTGAGCTACAAGCCTGCAGAGATTTTCTTACTGCTAATTTTCATCAGACAATCTGTGTGAGCACTTCAAAGAACGCTTCTTTAAGGTAAGGAGGTGATCCAACCGCAGGTTCCCCTACGGTTACCTTGTTACGACTTCACCCCAGTCATGAATCACAAAGTGGTAAGCGCCCTCCCGAAGGTTAAGCTACCTACTTCTTTTGCAACCCACTCCCATGGTGTGACGGGCGGTGTGTACAAGGCCCGGGAACGTATTCACCGTGGCATTCTGATCCACGATTACTAGCGATTCCGACTTCATGGAGTCGAGTTGCAGACTCCAATCCGGACTACGACATACTTTATGAGGTCCGCTTGCTCTCGCGAGGTCGCTTCTCTTTGTATATGCCATTGTAGCACGTGTGTAGCCCTACTCGTAAGGGCCATGATGACTTGACGTCATCCCCACCTTCCTCCAGTTTATCACTGGCAGTCTCCTTTGAGTTCCCGGCCGAACCGCTGGCAACAAAGGATAAGGGTTGCGCTCGTTGCGGGACTTAACCCAACATTTCACAACACGAGCTGACGACAGCCATGCAGCACCTGTCTCAGAGTTCCCGAAGGCACCAAAGCATCTCTGCTAAGTTCTCTGGATGTCAAGAGTAGGTAAGGTTCTTCGCGTTGCATCGAATTAAACCACATGCTCCACCGCTTGTGCGGGCCCCCGTCAATTCATTTGAGTTTTAACCTTGCGGCCGTACTCCCCAGGCGGTCGACTTAACGCGTTAGCTCCGGAAGCCACGCCTCAAGGGCACAACCTCCAAGTCGACATCGTTTACGGCGTGGACTACCAGGGTATCTAATCCTGTTTGCTCCCCACGCTTTCGCACCTGAGCGTCAGTCTTTGTCCAGGGGGCCGCCTTCGCCACCGGTATTCCTCCAGATCTCTACGCATTTCACCGCTACACCTGGAATTCTACCCCCCTCTACAAGACTCTAGCCTGCCAGTTTCGGATGCAGTTCCCAGGTTGAGCCCGGGGATTTCACATCCGACTTGACAGACCGCCTGCGTGCGCTTTACGCCCAGTAATTCCGATTAACGCTTGCACCCTCCGTATTACCGCGGCTGCTGGCACGGAGTTAGCCGGTGCTTCTTCTGCGAGTAACGTCAATCGCTGCGGTTATTAACCACAACGCCTTCCTCCTCGCTGAAAGTACTTTACAACCCGAAGGCCTTCTTCATACACGCGGCATGGCTGCATCAGGCTTGCGCCCATTGTGCAATATTCCCCACTGCTGCCTCCCGTAGGAGTCTGGACCGTGTCTCAGTTCCAGTGTGGCTGGTCATCCTCTCAGACCAGCTAGGGATCGTCGCCTAGGTGAGCCGTTACCCCACCTACTAGCTAATCCCATCTGGGCACATCCGATGGCAAGAGGCCCGAAGGTCCCCCTCTTTGGTCTTGCGACGTTATGCGGTATTAGCTACCGTTTCCAGTAGTTATCCCCCTCCATCGGGCAGTTTCCCAGACATTACTCACCCGTCCGCCACTCGTCACCCAAGGAGCAAGCTCCTCTGTGCTACCGTTCGACTTGCATGTGTTAGGCCTGCCGCCAGCGTTCAATCTGAGCCATGATCAAACTCTTCAATTTAAGTTTGATGCTCGTGAATTAAACTTCGTAATGAATTACGTATGTTCACTCAGAGACTTGGTATTCATTTTTCGTCTTACGACGTTAAGAATCCGTATCTTCGAGTGCCCACACAGATTGTCTGATAAATTGTTAAAGAGCAGTGCCGCTTCGCTTTTTCTCAGCGGCGCGGGGTGTGCATAATACGCCATCCCGCCACGAAGTCAAGCATTTAATTTCGCTTTCTTCGCCGGAGTTCTCAGTGGAACCCCGCTGACCCGGCGGCTTGTAATCCGTTGTTCCGTGTCAGTGGAGGCGCATTATAGGGAGTTATTTCAGGCTGACAAGGGGAAATTTAAAATAATCTTCCGAGTGCGTATTTTTTATTCTTTACGTTTATTTTAACGACGTTTTGTTGGTTAATTGGGCTATTTCCCGCGCGAATCTCGCAACCTGTTCCCAATCGGTATACACCACTTCTTTATTCGTATCCGTTTCACCGCCTGACATCTTCATTATCAGTTGGATCATAACGCGGTCATACCAGCGATAGCGGGGATACAGCAAAGCACCCGCAATGACTGCACTGTGATCTGGTCGCCACGGAGAACTCATCAGGAACTTACGCGCATAGCTGTTGGTTTGCGGCGTACGTTTTTCCGGTTTACGGGCAACGAGGTTTACGGAGTAGAACGCACTCGGCATCGAATTCAACCGTGTGGCATGCTTTTGCACAAACTCCTGAAAAGCAGCATGGTAATGACCATAGCGAATCGAGGCGCCAATCACCACGCTGTCATAATTTTGCCAGTCCGGCTCCGCGGTACGATGCAAATTAACAACATCTGCCCAAACGCCCAGCTCTTTGAGTTCAGAAGCCAGATATTCAGCGATTTCACGCGTTTGTCCGTCCCGGGAAGAAAAAAGAATCAGTGTTTTCACGTGTTACTCCATTATTCACGCCAGAAGGTAGGGGTAAAGAGCACCAGCAGAGTAAAGACCTCCAGACGACCAAACAGCATATTGGCAATCAGGATCCACTTCGCCACAGGGTTCATACTGGCAAAGTTGTCGGCAACAACCCCCAGTCCAGGCCCCAGGTTATTCAACGTTGCCACAACGGAGGCAAACGCGGAGAAGTCATCAACGCCGGTCGCAATAATCGCCAGCATACTGATAATAAAGACCAACGCATAGGCAGAGAAGAATCCCCATACGGCTTCAAGAATTCGCTCCGGCAACGCACGGTTACCCAGTTTGATACTGTAAACCGCATTCGGATGAACCAGTCGTTTCAATTCGCGGTTGCCTTGCTTAAACAGCAGCAGGATACGAATCACCTTCAAGCCCCCCCCCGTCGACCCGGCACAGCCGCCGATAAAAGCAGAACACAGCAGCAGCACCGGCAGGAACAGCGGCCAGCGGGCAATACTGTCCGTGGTAAATCCGGCAGTCGTCGCCATCGATACCACCTGGAAAAAGGCCTGGTTGATCGTCGTGAGCGCCGAGCCATAGGTATTGTGTATCCACAGCACCAACGTACAGACAGCCACCAGCGTCAACTGCACGCCGATGAACATGCGGAATTCCGGATCGCGCCAGTAAACCTTCAGACTACGCCCACTTAATAAAGAGAAGTGCAGACCATAGTTACAACCGGAGATCAGCAAGAAGATAGCAATAATCGTATTAATCGTGGGACTGTCGAAATACCCCACGCTGGCATCGTGTGTGGAAAAACCACCGATGGCAATCGTGGCAAAACTGTGCCCAATGGCGTCAAACGCGGGCATCCCGGCAAACCATAGCGCCAGCGCGCACGCCACCGTCAGTAATACATAGATAAGCCACAGCGTTTTCGCCGTTTCGGCAATACGCGGGCGCATCTTATTATCTTTCAGCGGCCCCGGCATTTCTGCCCGATAGAGCTGCATCCCACCCACGCCAAGAATAGGCAGGATAGCCACCGCCAGCACGATGATCCCCATCCCGCCGAACCATTGCAGCATCTGGCGATAGAAGAGAATCGCGTGTGGCAATGAATCCAGCCCCACCAGCGTCGTCGCACCGGTAGTGGTCAATCCGGAAAAGGATTCAAAAAAAGCGTCGGTTATCGTCAGGTTAGGGCTTTCCGCAAAGATGAACGGTAGCGCACCCACGCTGCCCAGAACGGTCCAGAACAAAACGACAATCAGAAATCCTTCGCGCGATTTCAGCTCGCCCTTCTCTTTACGGTTTGGCCACCACAGCATGGAGCCGATCGCCAAAGCAACGAAGAAAGTTTGGGTGAATGCACGCCCTGCCCCGTCACGGTAGATGAGCGCTACCAGTCCAGGGATAATCATTGTCCCCGAGAATAAGATGACCAGTAGTCCAACGATTCGGGTGATGGCGCGAAAATGCATCTCTGCCGCTTCCTTAGTTCTTTAAAATGAGGTGGGGATTATTCTTCAATCGCTAACAATTGCAATGAACCACGACTAAAATCCGCCAGTTTTGCCGAAAACTCATCCACTTTGGCAAAAGGAAGCGCCACCCTGAGTCGAACAAAAGCCTGGTAATCACTGGCAACAACTTTACCGTCAAACTGCCCCAGCAAGGCTTCAATGCCTGCCAGCTGACCGTACTCACACTGCAAAGTATATTCGGTTAATGGCGTCTTGCGCTGTGTCGTTAACTGGCGCAACGCCTGATTCACACCGCCGCCGTAGGCTTTTACCAACCCTCCAGTACCGAGAAGGATACCGCCGTAGTAGCGCACGACTACAGCGGTAATCTCACCGACACCGCTCCCCATCAGTTGTGCGAGCATCGGTTTACCTGCCGTACCCGCCGGTTCGCCATCGTCTGAAAATCCCAGCTGCTGCGAGTCATTGGGCGCACCCGCCACCCATGCCACGCAATGGTGGCGGGCGTCCGGGTGTTCCGCTTTGACTGACTCAACAAACGCTTTGGCCGCTTCAACGCCGTCCGTATGGGCGAGCAGCGTAATGAAGCGGCTTTTTTTGATCTCTTCGACGACGCTAACCGGCGCCGCAGGGATTAACCAACTGTCCATTACGCCAGTTTCAAATCCCGCGTCATGTTTTCGATATTGTTTTCGTGGACCACCACGTTGTCTTCAATACGAATACCGCCGAACGGTTTCAGGGCTTCAATTTTCTGCCAGTTGAAGTGTTTGCTGAACTGCCCTTCACGCCATGGCGCCAGCAGAGATTCAATGAAGTAAATGCCCGGTTCGATGGTCAGAACCATGCCCGGTTGCAATACGCGGGTGCAACGCAGGTAAGGATACTTCGACGGCGCGGCCAGATGGGTACCACTGTCATCCTGCATAAAGCCAGCGACATCATGTACCTGCAGGCCCAGCGGGTGACCAATGCCGTGTGGCATAAACGGCCCGGTAAGATCGTTTTCTACCATCGCCTCTTCACTCATATCGGTGATGATTTGATGCTTACGCAGCAGCTTCGCGATGCGCTGATGGAACTGAATGTGGTAATCCACGTAGCTGGTACCTGCTTTCATGGTGGCAATCAGCGCCAGCTCTTCGTCGTTAACGTCTTTCACCAGATGCGCATAGTCGTTGTCGCTTTTCGCCGACCAGGTACGCGTCAGGTCTGCCGCATAGCCGTTGTATTCCGCGCCAGCGTCGAGCAGGAAGCTGCGGATTTCAGACGGCGCCTGATGATCCAGCTTGGTGTAATGAAGAACCGAAGCATGCTCGTTAAGCGCCACGATGTTGCTGTATGGCACGTCGGTGTCGCGGTGACCGGTGGCAGTCAGGTAAGCGAGGTTGATGTCAAACTCGCTCATTCCGGAACGGAACGCTTCTTCTGCTGCACGGTGTCCATTTACCGCCATTTTCTGCGCTTCGCGCATACAGGCCAGTTCGTAGTCCGTTTTATAGGCACGGTAATAATGCAGGTAGTCAATCACCCCTTTCGGGTTGATGTTGCTGGCCGCGATGTCCAGTTGCAGGGCACGTTCCGGAACCGGGCCAATGTAACCGATATTGCCGCGAGCAGCTGGCAGTTGGCTACCGATACCATCCGCTTTCGGCAGCGCGATGATCTCGATTTCTTCCGTCCAGAAAGAGGTAGGCAGCGGCTCAACGTTGTGCCAGTAATCGACCGGCAGGTAGAACCACAGTTTCGGCTTGTTTACGCCATCCACCAGCAACCAGCAGTTAGGAACCTGCGTGACAGGCACCCAGGCTTTGAATTGCGGATTGACCTTAAACGGGTACGGATGATCGTCGAGAAAGACGTTAACAAGTTCGCCTGAGTGAATAAGTAACGCATCCAGCTTGAAGCGCTCCAGCGCGTCGCGCGTCCGTTCTTGTAAGGTAACGATATGATTTTTATAGAGTGCGGCCAGTGATTCCATTTTCTACCCTTCTGTTTTTTTGACCTCAAGTCTCCGCATCTTAGCACATCGCTTTGTGAGTGCGTGATTTCTGCCGAGCGTGATCGAATCGTCATTTCTTTAATCATTCATTTGCATTTTATTAACATAAAACACACACTTCGATTCATCTGGTATGACCAGATCACCTTGCGGATTCAGGAGACTGACATGCTTTACAAAGGCGACACCCTGTACCTCGACTGGCTGGAAGATGGCATCGCCGAACTGGTGTTCGATGCCCCTGGTTCGGTCAATAAACTCGACACGGCCACCGTTGCCAGCCTGGGCCATGCGCTTGATGTGCTGGAAAAACAACCGAATTTAAAAGGGCTGCTTCTGCGCTCTAACAAAGCAGCCTTTATTGTTGGTGCCGATATCACCGAATTCCTTTCACTGTTCCTCGTGCCTGAAGAGCAACTGAGCCAGTGGCTGCATTTTGCCAACAGCGTCTTTAACCGCCTCGAAGATCTACCTGTTCCGACCCTCTCAGCGGTAAATGGTTATGCGTTGGGCGGTGGCTGCGAGTGTGTCCTGGCAACCGATTATCGTCTGGCAACGCCGGACCTGCGCATTGGCCTGCCGGAAACCAAGCTGGGCATTATGCCGGGCTTTGGCGGCTCTGTGCGTATGCCACGTATGCTGGGTGCGGACAGCGCTCTGGAAATTATTGCGGCAGGTAAAGACGTTGGTGCTGAGCAGGCGCTTAAAGTCGGTCTGGTCGATGGCGTAGTGAAGCAAGACAAACTGCTTGATGGCGCGATCGCGGTATTACGTCAGGCGATTAACGGCGACCTCGACTGGAAAGCCAAACGTCAGCCTAAGCTGGAGCCGTTGAAACTCAGCAAAATTGAAGCGGCTATGAGCTTTACCATCGCCAAAGGCATGGTGGCGCAGACGGCAGGTAAGCATTATCCCGCACCGATTACCGCGGTAAAAACTATTGAAGCAGCGGCTCGTTTTGGCCGTGAAGAAGCGCTGAATCTGGAAAATAAAAGCTTTGTGCCACTGGCGCACACCAGTGAAGCTCGCGCGCTGGTTGGGATCTTCCTTAACGATCAGTTCGTGAAAGCCAAAGCCAAAAAGCTCACCAAAAATATTGAAGCACCAAAGCAAGCGGCAGTGCTGGGTGCAGGCATTATGGGCGGCGGCATCGCTTACCAGTCAGCCTGGAAAGGCGTGCCGGTTGTCATGAAAGATATCAACGACAAATCATTAACGCTGGGCATGACCGAAGCGGCCAAACTGCTGAACAAACAGCTTGAGCGCGGCAAAATTGACGGTCTGAAAATGGCGGGCGTGATTTCCACTATTCATCCAACCCTCGACTATAGCGGTTTTGAGCGTGTGGACGTGGTGGTTGAAGCGGTCGTGGAAAACCCGAAAGTGAAAAAAGCGGTACTGGCGGAAACCGAAGATCAGGTACGCCCGGACACCGTACTGGCGTCGAATACCTCTACCATCCCAATCAACGAGCTGGCCAGCGCGCTCAAGCGCCCGGAAAACTTCTGTGGGATGCACTTCTTTAACCCAGTACACCGCATGCCACTGGTTGAGATCATTCGCGGCGAGAAAAGCTCGGATGAAACCATCGCCAAAGTTGTCGCATGGGCAAGCCAGATGGGCAAAACGCCAATTGTGGTCAACGACTGCCCCGGTTTCTTCGTGAACCGCGTGCTGTTCCCGTATTTTGCCGGTTTCAGCCAGCTGCTGCGCGATGGGGCGGATTTCCGCAAAGTCGATAAAGTCATGGAAAAACAGTTTGGCTGGCCGATGGGCCCGGCTTATCTGCTGGACGTGGTGGGAATTGATACCGCACATCACGCGCAGGCAGTGATGTCCGCAGGCTTCCCTCAGCGTATGCAGAAAGATTATCGCGACGCGATAGACGCCCTGTTTGATGCTAACCGTTTCGGACAGAAAAACGGTCTTGGATTCTGGCGTTATAAAGAAGACAACAAGGGCAAGCCGAAAAAAGAAGAGGATGCCACCGTTGATGATCTGCTGGCAGAAGTCAGCCAGCCGAAACGCGAATTCAGTGATGAAGAGATTATCGCTCGCATGATGATCCCAATGGTCAACGAAGTGGTACGGTGCCTGGAAGAAGGCATTATAGCCAGCCCGGCAGAAGCCGATATGGCACTGGTGTATGGCCTGGGCTTCCCTCCGTTCCACGGCGGCGCGTTCCGCTGGCTGGATACGCTCGGCAGCGCGAAGTATCTCGATATGGCCCAGCAGTATCAGCACCTCGGAGCGCTGTATGAAGTTCCGGCTGGTCTGCGTGATAAGGCGCGCCATAACGAACCGTATTATCCCCAGGTTGAGCCTGCCCGCCCGGTTGGCAGCCTGAAAACGGCTTAAGGAGTCACAATGGAACAGGTTGTAATTGTTGATGCGATCCGTACCCCGATGGGCCGTTCAAAAGGGGGGGCGTTTCGTAACGTGCGGGCAGAAGATCTCTCCGCACACTTAATGCGTAGCCTGCTGGCGCGTAATCCGGCACTGGATCCAACCGCGCTGGATGACATTTACTGGGGCTGTGTGCAGCAAACGCTGGAGCAGGGTTTCAACATCGCCCGTAACGCCGCGCTGCTGGCGGAAATTCCGCACTCCGTTCCGGCGGTCACCGTGAACCGCCTGTGCGGTTCATCAATGCAGGCGCTGCACGACGCGGCACGTATGATCATGACCGGCGATGCTCAGGCATGCCTGATTGGTGGCGTGGAGCATATGGGCCATGTACCAATGAGCCACGGCGTTGATTTCCATCCGGGCATGAGCCGCAACGTAGCAAAAGCGGCGGGGATGATGGGTCTGACCGCAGAAATGCTCTCCCGCATGCACGGCATCAGCCGTGAAATGCAGGATGCTTTCGCCGCACGTTCACATGCTCGCGCCTGGGCTGCAACACAGTCTGGCGCATTTAAAAACGAAATCATCCCGACCGGCGGTCATGATGCCGACGGCGTGCTAAAGCAGTTTAACTACGATGAGGTGATCCGCCCGGAGACAACCGTTGAAGCGCTCTCCACCCTGCGCCCGGCGTTCGATCCGGTTAGTGGAACGGTCACTGCCGGTACCTCCTCCGCGCTCTCCGACGGCGCAGCGGCGATGCTGGTGATGAGTGAAAGTCGCGCCCGTGAGCTGGGTCTGACGCCGCGTGCCCGTATTCGTTCGATGGCTGTTGTTGGCTGCGACCCGTCAATCATGGGTTACGGTCCGGTTCCGGCCTCAAAGCTGGCGCTGAAAAAAGCGGGACTCTCCACCAGCGACATCGGCTTGTTTGAGATGAACGAAGCCTTTGCCGCTCAGATCCTGCCGTGCATTAAAGATCTGGGACTGATGGAGCAGATAGACGAGAAGATCAACCTCAACGGCGGCGCGATCGCTCTGGGCCACCCACTGGGATGCTCCGGGGCACGTATCAGCACCACCCTGCTCAACCTGATGGAACGCAAAGACGTACAGTTTGGCCTGGCGACGATGTGTATCGGGTTAGGTCAGGGCATCGCGACGGTATTTGAGCGAGTTTAATCAAAGATAAATTCCCCTAAATAATTCGCGCTGCATCGCGGCGGCAACTGAGCGAATCCCCGGGAGCATAGATAACTATGTGACCGGGGTGAGCAAAGGCAGCCAACAAAGAGGCAGTGTGAATTATGACGGGGAAAGGTTTAGTTGCCGTTCTTCCCGCCTGTCAGGGGCGGGTTTTTTATTTCCCTGAACTACCACGCACCACTAACTGCACCGGCAACAGCAGATTCTCTTCCTGATTTTCTTCCAGCAATAAACGCAGCGCTTCACGCCCCAATTGTTGTTTATCAACCGCAATGGTGGTGAGTGGTGGATGTGACCAGGCCGCAGCATCAATATCATCAAACCCCACCAACGCAAGATCTTCCGGGATACGTATACCCTGCTGCGCACACACCCGTTGAACAACCAGCGCTGCCGCGTCGTTATAGGCAAAAATAGCGTCGGGCGGCTCTGGCAGGCTGAGCAATTCATTAATCGCCTCCACCAAAGATTGCTCGGTATCCAGCAGTGGCGGCGCAATGGCTTCATACTCTGGCGGCATCAGCAAACGGGCTTCATACAATGCCTGACGGTAGCCCTTCTCGCGCTGACGGATGCTGTAGTGTGCAAGCGAACTGGCAAGAAAAGCGATACGGCTGCGCCCTTGCGCAATCAGATGTTGCGTGGCCAGATAACCGCCCTGGGTATTGTCCGGGTTCACGCAAGGCAGGCCCGGCGCCCAGAGATCCACCAGCACCAACGGCAGTTTCATCTGTTGCAGCAAGCCAAGTAATTCAGGCTCAAAAAATCCCGCGCAGATCAGCGCATCAGGCTGGTGCAACATCACCTGCTCACTCACTGCATCGCCTGGACCAATGGAGAGAAAGCTCAGCGCAATACCATGGTCACGACAGTTATCTTCTATCCCCAGCAGCAGTTGAGAATAAAACGGCAATGCCCGGCTGATATTGTGCTGGCGGTGCAGCAAAAACAGGACGCGTTTGATCTTGTCTGCACGCAGGCGAGAAAAATCATAACCCTGCTGCTGCGCCACAGAAATAATGCGCAGCCGGGTATCTTCACGTAGCCCTGGCTGCCCTTTCAGGGCGCGGGAAACCGCGCCAACCGAGACACCACAAGCTTCGGCAATGTCCCTGATACGTACAGGTTTCGTCATGTCACTCTCATTGATTTACGCTGGCCTTTTGCGCCCCCAGCCAGGCCGCGCCGCGTACGCCGCTGCTGTCACCGTGTCGGGCCTGAACGATCGGCGTACGGCACTGTTTACCAAATACGTACTGCGCCACTCGCGCCTGCAAGCCTGAGTACAGTAAAGTGATATTGGATACCCCACCGCCCAGCACGATAACATCGGGATCGAGCGTATTCACCACCCCCGCCAACGCGCGCGCCAGCTGATCGCAATAGCGTTCCCATAACAAACAGGCATCTGCATCACCCGATTCTACCCGCTGCATAATATGTGGCACACCTGCATGTTGCGCGGTGTGATTCATATACTGACGCTCCAGGCCGCTGCCGGAAATAAAGCTCTCAATACAGTTCACCTGTCCGCAATAGCATGTCACTTCAGCCCCATCCCGAGATTCGTGGTAGCGCGGCAATGCATTATGTCCCCACTCTCCTGCACAGGCGTTAGGCCCAGAGATCAAACGGTTATCGATGCATAGTCCACCGCCGCAACCGGTACCGAGGATCACGCCAAATACCACGCTATGCCCGTGTCCGCTACCGTCCATCGCTTCCGACAGGGTAAAGCAGTTGGCATCATTAGTAACAGGCACAGGTATTCCTAACGCTCGCTCAAGGTCTTGAGCAAAGGCCTGCTGATTCAACACCAGGATGTTCGAATTCTTAATCAAACCTTCGCTATCCACCGCGCCAGGCACTCCAACACCAACCGATAAAGACTGATTAACGGCCAGTCTGGCCTTAGAAATCATCTCCGTCACGGCCTGGAAAAAATCACCGTAACTCTGCTTTGGTGTCGCACATCGCTCGCGGTAAACAATTTCACCCGCGTTATCAATCACCACCGCTTCAATTTTAGTCCCGCCGATATCCAGTCCGAGCCTCATGGTTTTCCCTCGTTGATGTCCAGCAATGTGATGCGATACAGCTTGCCTATTTTGTTTACTAAACAAAATGAGACCCGTCACAAAAAATCAGTTTTATGGTTAATAGATAGGAAAAACATGTTTACTAAAAATGTTCTGAAAAGAGGAGCTGTGAGACCGGGCTTGCACCCTGTTAGAAGAAGTAAGGTTGGTGATGGATGCGCCGGAAGGACTCCGGCGCACAGCGCTTAAATGAACGCGAACGCGTCGCCAAACAGGCGATCTTCACGTGCCTGACGCTCATTACAGAACAGGTCGCGCGCGATTTTTGCCATCTCAAAACGACCGGCAATGTAGATATCGTGTTCCGCCAGAGTACCGTAATCCTGCAATACTGCCGTTAACACGGTTCCCGTACGACCACGCCAGCCGTCTTCAGGCTGCTCTACCACCGGCTCAACACGCAGGTTCGGGTGATTCACCGACAATGCTTCCAGCTCTGAGAGATCGTAGAGATGCTTCTCTTCGCGCCCGCCCCAGTAAATCGTGATATCGCGGTTGGGATTGCGTGCCAGCGCGGTAAGCAGAATAGAACGCACGTAAGAGAACCCTGTACCTCCGGCAATCAGGATCAGCGGGCGCTCGTCTTCATCACGCAGCCAGGCTTCGCCATGCGGAATATCGACCTTGATTTCCCGGTCTTTCAGAATACGGTCCATCACGGCCATGGCGTAAAGATTTAGCTCAGAGGCGCCAACGTGCAGCTCAATGAATCCTTGCTCGTCCGGCGTTGATGCCATGGAGAACGGACGCTTATCCCTTTCGTCCATCACGACCATTAAATACTGGCCAGCACGAAAGGAAAACGCCGCGTCTGGCACTAAACGAACGCGATATACGGTGTCAGTTATAGCTTCTACCGAGGTCACTTTACAGCTTAAGGTTGTCATGCGCTCTCTCTGTCGGATCAATAGGCAAAACGATCGCGCCTCAGGCGCTTTTGCCGTCATTAAAGATGGCCAGTTCATCCCAAATTGCGTCAATACGCGCAGTCACTTCAGGATCTTTTTTAATCGGACGTCCCCATTCGCGTTGGGTTTCGCCCGGCCATTTATTTGTGGCATCCAGCCCCATTTTTGAACCAAGGCCGGAAACCGGCGAGGCAAAGTCCAGGTAATCAATTGGCGTATTCTCTACCAGTACCGTATCCCGGGCGGGGTCCATACGGGTAGTAATAGCCCAAATTACATCATTCCAGTCGCGCGCGTTAACGTCATCATCGCAGACAATAACAAATTTGGTGTACATGAACTGGCGCAAAAAAGACCAAACACCCATCATGACGCGTTTGGCATGGCCTGCGTACTGTTTTTTCATCGTCACCACGGCCAGACGATATGAACAGCCTTCCGGAGGCAGGTAAAAATCGACGATTTCCGGGAACTGCTTTTGCAGAATAGGAACGAATACTTCGTTCAGCGCCACGCCGAGCACTGCTGGCTCATCAGGCGGGCGTCCGGTATAGGTAGAGTGATAAATAGCATCTTCACGCTGGGTAATGTGGGTGACGGTAAAGACCGGGAAATTATCTACTTCGTTGTAGTAGCCGGTATGATCGCCATAGGGCCCTTCTGGAGCCAGCTCGCCCGGTTCGACGTACCCTTCCAGTACGATTTCTGCGCTGGCAGGCACTTCCAGGTCGTTGGAAATACATTTGACCACTTCGGTCTTGGTACCGCGCAACAGCCCGGCAAATGCATACTCGGATAATGTATCAGGAACGGGCGTCACGGCCCCCAGAATGGTCGCAGGATCAGCCCCCAACGCCACTGAAACCGGGAAACGTTCACCAGGATGCGCCGCGCACCACTCCTGATAATCAAGCGCGCCGCCGCGATGGGACAACCAGCGCATAATAAGCTTGTTTTTACCAATCAGCTGCTGGCGATAGATGCCCAGATTCTGCCGCTCTTTATGCGGACCACGCGTGACGGTGAGTCCCCAGGTAATCAGCGGCGCGGCATCTTCCGGCCAGCAGGTCATAATCGGAATGCGGTTTAAATCAACGTCACCGCCTGAGTAGATTTTTTGCTGACAAGGCGCACCGCGCAACCGCTTAGTCGGCATGTTCAACACCTGCTTAAACTGCGGCAGCTTATCAAACAGATCGCGGAATCCTTTCGGTGGCTCTGGCTCTTTCAAAAACGCCAACAGTTTACCGACTTCTCGTAGCGCCGAGACATCTTCTTGTCCCATCCCCATCGCAACACGCTTTGGTGTGCCAAACAGGTTACACAGCACCGGCATTGAATAGCCTTTCGGATTCTCAAACAGTAAGGCAGGCCCACCGGCACGCAGAGTGCGATCGGCAATTTCAGTAATTTCCAGGTGGGGATCCACCTCAAGCGAAATGCGTTTGAGCTCGCCCTGCTGTTCAAGCAGCGTCAGGAAGTCGCGTAAATCGTGATATTTCATGGCGTCCATTGTGGCCTCTTCGTAAGCGCTTCATTATACGGCGTTCATCATTGTGATGCTGTATTTTTGTTAAATTAGCGTGAACTCTGGCGATACATATAAGCCCTGGGAGTATATACCCATTGGGTTTCAGCCTGCGTTGAGGCGGGTATAATTAACTTAACGCATGGCTTTTGCTATGCTGGCGCTCAGAACAAGCGGATAAGAGTTATTATGCAATCCTGGTATTTACTGTACTGCAAACGTGGGCAACTTCAGCGAGCCCAGGAACACCTGGAAAGGCAGGCGGTGAACTGCCTGACGCCTATGATCACCCTGGAAAAAATAGTGCGCGGTAAACGTACCACAGTCAGTGAACCACTATTCCCTAATTACATGTTTGTCGAGTTCGACCCGGAAGTGATCCACACCACGACTATCAATGCCACGCGTGGTGTCAGCCATTTCGTCCGTTTTGGCGCGACGCCTGCGACAGTTCCTTCTCCCGTTATTCACCAGCTTTCTATCTACAAGCCTGAAGGAATTGTTGACCCGCAAACTCCTCAGCCAGGGGACAGCGTGATTATTACTGAAGGGGCGTTTGAGGGGCTAAAAGCGATCTTCACCGAACCGGATGGCGAAGCGCGTTCCATGCTACTGCTTAACCTGTTGAATAAAGAGGTTAAGCAGAGCGTGAAAAATACCGGCTTTCGAAAAATTTAAGCCGTTTAGAAGGTCACTTCGAACAGCGTTCGGACGTTAGCATCAATGCTTGCTGACAGCCATTGAGGATTTTCACCGCGCCAGTGGGCAATACGCTCAAGAATATGTGGCAGGTGCGCCGGTTCATTGCGCCGTGACGTCGGTTTAGGCGTTAAGTCGCGAGGGAGTAGGTAAGGCGCATCGGTTTCAATCAGCAGCCTTTCCACCGGAATAAACGGCAGCAGTTCCCGCAGTTCCATCCCCCGGCGCTCATCACAGACCCAGCCGGTGATACCGATATAGAGTCCCCGGTCCACGCAGTCCTGCATCTCCTGTCGCGTTCCGGTAAAACAGTGCAGCACCGCGCCTGGGAGGCTATCCAGCCACGGCTCCAGCAACGTCAGAAAACGCTCGTGGGCATCCCGACAATGCATGAAAATCGGCATCTGCAGTTCAGCAGCAATGCGCAGCTGCGCCTCAAAAGCACGTTCCTGCTCCTGCGGCGTGGAGAAATTGCGATTGAAATCCAGACCGCACTCGCCAATAGCGACCACCTCAGACTGGTTTGCCAGCGAGATAATCTCGTCTTCCGTTGAGGACTGCCATTGGCTGCTGTCATGCGGGTGCACGCCAGCCGTGGACCAGCAATGCGGATAATGCTGTGCCAACTTTAGCGCCTGCTGGCTTTCGTGCAGGTTTGTTCCGGTCAGAAGCATACCGTTTACGCCCGCAGCAAAGGCGCGCGCCACAACATCATCCCTGTCTTTTGCAAATTGTGAACTGGTTAAATTAACGCCAATGTCAAACATGCTACCTCCCATATGACAACCGCCCTGACGGGCGGTTGAACTTACTCTTCTGTTTTCTCGGTGGCTTCGGCTTCTTTTGCTTCTTCAGCCTCGTTGTCCTCATCTCGCGTACGTCGCTTGCCGACATAGAAACGAGAGAAGAAAACGCCCACTTCAAACAGGCAGTACATCGGTATCGCCAACAACGTTTGCGAGAAGACATCTGGCGGGGTCAGTAACATCCCGACGACGAATGCTCCCACCACAACGTAAGGTCGTTTCTTACGTAAATCGTCTGGCGTCGTAATGCCCATCCAGCATAGCAGCACAATGGCGACAGGGACCTCAAAAGAGACACCGAAAGCCATAAATAGCGCCATTACAAAGCTGAGATAGCTGGCAATGTCCGTTGATACCTGCACGCCTTGCGGAGCCGTGTTAGCCAGAAAACCAAACGCCAACGGGAAGACGACAAAATAGGCGAATGCCATGCCGATGTAGAACAGCAACGAACTGGAGACCAGCAGCGGCACAACCAGGCGACGTTCATGTTTGTACAAAGCAGGCGCAATGAATGCCCATACCTGGTAGAGGATCACTGGCGCTGACAGGATCAGCGACACCATGAAGGTCAACTTGATTGGCGTAAAGAACGGCGAAGCCACATCGGTGGCGATCATCGTTGCGCCCTGCGGCATCTGTTTAATCAGCGGCGCTGCAACCATATGGTAAATGTCGTTGGCAAAATAAACCAACGCCAGAAAGATCACGATTACCGCAATAATGCAGTTCAGGAGTCGCTTACGCAGCTCAATAAGATGCGTGATGAGCGGTTGGGTATCTTCTACAGACATGTTTACGGTTTATCACTCGACGAGGGTGAGGATTCGACAACAGGTGCGGCAGCTTTCTTTTCTGCATCCATCAACGTGGCGGAAGCGTTTTCCGTCGGCTCTGGCGTTTTAGCACCCGTGGATTCCGGTTTTTGCTCCGGCGAACTGGCCTGATTTTCAGCGGCGGCAGGGGTGACCCCTTCTCGCTGCGCTTCACCTTCTTTCACCACCGGATTATGGATAGTGTGCGCTTCATCGCTCGCTTTCTCAGGATCGTGCACGCTGTATGAACGCTTCATCGATTCCGCCGCTTCACGCAGCTCATCCATTGACGCTTTCAGCTCCGGGGTCAGATTTGTCAGGCTCGCTTTCTCTACTTTCTTCAGGCTGTCCTGAAACTCCTGAAGCTTAAGCTCCTGGGTCAGTTCATTCTGAACAGTAGTTGCCAGGGAACGTAAAGCACGCACCCAGCCAGCCACCGTTTTTACCGCTACGGGTAATCGTTGCGGCCCCAGGACGATGAGGCCGATCACGAACACCAATAACAGTTCGCTAAAACCGATATCAAACACGGATTATACCTGCTCTTTATCTTGGCTTTTGGCGTCTTCCTTTTTCACTTCGCCCTGCTTATCGGTGATGGATTTAGCTGTAAAATCAGCGTCCTGGCTGGTTTTATCTTGCTTAGGCTCATCATCACCCATCGCTTTTTTGAAGCCTTTAATCGATGCGCCAAGATCGGAACCGATGGAGCCGAGTTTCTTGGTGCCAAATAGCAGTACAACGATGACGGCAATGATCAACAACTGCCAAATACTGATACCACCCATACATGTTCCTCTGTCATAGATGATGAATTAATAAGGCCGTAGTATACGTTACACGGCCTGCCTTGGGCGATGAAAAATTCAGCGCATTTTGCGCCAGCCGATTAACCAGGCTAAGACACCGCCTGCCATCAACCAGCCCGGCATAAGCCCCCACTCAGGGCGGCTTACCAGCAGGAATGTTCCACTTAGCAACAATGTTGCGCCAATGCCCAATAAATAACGGGATTGTCCCTGGCGTACATGATTCGCGTGAAGCTCGCGGGCAATCTTATCAACACTGTGCTGTAAATATTTGCCCTGGCGCAAACTGTCATACACCAGTTCAGGTATTTCTGGCATTTTTTCGACCCAGAACGGTGCTTTTTCTTTAAATGCCCTAACGAGCGCCGGAATACCGACCTGATCTTTAATCCAGGATTCGAGGAATGGCTTAGCCGTTTTCCACAAATCTAATTGCGGGTAGAGCTGTCGTCCGACACCCTCAACGTACAGCAGCGTCTTCTGTAGCAATACCAGTTGAGGCTGGACTTCCATATTGAAGCGGCGCGCAGTGTTGAACAAATTCAACAGCACATGACCAAAGGAAATCTCCGCCAGCGGTTTTTCAAAAATCGGCTCGCACACGGTACGAATGGCAAATTCAAACTCTTCTACGTTGGTATCCGGTGGAACCCAACCAGAATCCACGTGCAGTTCAGCAACTTTGCGGTAATCGCGGTTAAAGAACGCAATGAAGTTTTCAGCCAGGTAACGCTTATCTTCTTTGTTTAAAGAGCCCACAATCCCACAATCAATACCAATGTATTTCGGGTTTTCAGGGTGCTCATAACTGACAAAAATGTTCCCGGGGTGCATGTCCGCATGGAAAAAGCTGTCGCGGAAAACCTGAGTAAAGAAGACCTGAACACCACGTTCAGCCAGCAACTTCATATTGGTGCCGTTCTTCTCAAGCGTGGTGACATCTGAAACCGGGATACCGTAAATGCGCTCCATCACCATCATGTTCTGACTGCAATAGTCGGAATACACTTCCGGGATGTACAGCATCGGGCTATCTTCAAAATTACGTCGTAGCTGAATGGCGTTCGCCGATTCGCGCAGCAGATTTAGCTCATCAATCAACGTTTTTTCATATTCACGGACGACTTCTGTTGGTCGCAGGCGACGCCCATCTGGCAGCAGACGAGGAACCCAACGAGCCAGGCGGTAGATCAGTTTTAAATCCGCTTTGATGACCGGCAGTATGTCCGGGCGAATAACTTTGATCACCACCTCTTTGCCATTCGATTTCAATCGCGCAGTGTGAACCTGAGCAACAGACGCAGATGCCAGCGGCGTGATTTCAAAATCATCAAACCATTCCTCGACGGGCAGCCCGCCCATGGCCTCTTCGATTTGTTTTTTCGCTCTAAGCCCATCAAACGGGGCAACACGATCCTGCAATAGCGCAAGCTGATCGGCGATGTGCGGAGGGAAAAGGTCACGACGGGTGGAGAGCATCTGCCCAAACTTGATCCACACCGGGCCGAGTTCCTGTAAAGCCAGTCTCAGCCTTTCTCCCAGCGGTTTGTCTTTATGTCGGTTAGGCATCCAGAACAACGAGTAACGCCACAACCGAAGCGGCAGCGTGATTCGCATTTTGGGGATGAGTTCATCAAGACCGTAGCTTAAAAAAGTGCGAATGATGAAATAAAGGCGCCGTACTTCACCTGGCGTCATTTGGCCTCCAGTTTTTCCAGCCGTTTGGCCAGAGATTCAACCGCGCGCTCAACGGCTGCCGTTTCTTCAGCAAACCATGCAACCTCTAGTGGGCCAGGAGCCATGCGCCACTCTTCGGTGATCGCTTCGGCGACATAGCGCTGCTGGCGCTGAAAGTTATGGCACAGGAACTTCGCTCCACCACGCAAGACTTTGCTGACCCCTTCCGCGACGATATCGCCGGTATAGGGTGCTAACAGTTCTGCAGGATCCAACTCCGCCAGATCGGCCAGCGCAACAAAGTTCTGTACTACCTGGATATCACCCTGGACTTCCAGTTCACCGCTGCGGATAAGCGTGGTGAGTTGCTGTCTGTCACGCAATTTCGGTAACACACTGGCATATGTGATTACGGTGCAATCGGCTTCGCCTTCCCACGCCCCCAGCACATCGACCTGGCGCTCACTAAACACCAGGACTAACGATGTTGAAAATCCTTTGAGATCAACACGTAGCACTTTACCCTGTAAACGCGTTCTGGCTGACTTGAGCGCAGGAGAGCGGTACAGAAAGGTGTTGAGCAGATTTTCAACGCCTGCGGTCACTAAGGGTTTTAAAGGCATCCCCACTCTCCTGTCAGAACTTGTAACCACGATGCAGCGCAACGACACCTGCTGTCAGGTTGTAGTAATCAACGCTTTCGAACCCGGCATCTTGCATCATTGCTTTTAAGGTGTCCTGATCGGGATGCATGCGGATGGATTCCGCCAGATAGCGGTAGCTGTCCGCATCGCTTGCTACCATTGAACCTATACGCGGCAGAACATGGAAAGAGTACGCGTCGTAGGCTTTGCTCAACGGTTCGATAATCGGCTTGGAGAATTCCAGCACCAGTAGACGTCCGCCCGGCTTCAATACGCGGTACATGGAGCGTAATGCTTTGTCTTTATCCGTAACGTTGCGCAGACCGAAAGAGATGGTGATGCAGTCAAACGTGTTGTCAGGGAAAGGTAGTGCTTCCGCATTCGCCTGAACGTACTCAACGTTACCCACCACACCAATATTGCGCAGCTTTTCGCGACCCATTTTGAGCATTGAGTCATTGATATCCGCCAGCACAACTTTGCCGGTTTCGCCTACCATGCGAGAGAATTTCGCCGTCAGATCGCCGGTACCGCCTGCTAAATCGAGAACGGTTTGCCCGCGACGCACGCCACTGCAGTCAATGGTGAAGCGCTTCCACAAACGATGAATGCCGAATGACATTAAGTCATTCATAACGTCATATTTAGAGGCCACAGAATGAAAAACGTGGGCCACCATGTCAGCTTTCTGCTCTTTAGCGACGGTCTGAAAGCCAAAGTGCGTCGTTTCTTGTGAATTATCCACCATCTCAGTGCCTGCTCATTCAAAAAATGTTCGAGAAGTGTAACAGATTGGGCCAATTTGCCCTACCCTTCTGCCGGGTTCAACTACCCCAAATGGACTAGTTTGATTGCTGATTTACCGCTTCACCATCAGGGTAAGACGCATCTTGTTGCGTCTCAGGGACCGAGCGCAAACGGTACTCTTCATCCTGCGTAGTAGCTTGTTCAGCCAGCTCAGGATTAATCTCGCGCTTAATTTCCACCCCTAAACTGCGAAACGCTTCTGCCTGCGACAGGACGTTTCCACGGCCTGAAGAGAGTTTTTTCATCGCCTGTCGGTAGTTGTCCTGGGCTTTGTCCAGGCTTTGACCTATTGCCGACATATCATCCACAAACAACCGCATCTTGTCATAAAGTTTGCTGGCCCGATCGGCAATTTGTTGCGCATTACGACTCTGATGCTCGTAGCGCCACAGGTTGGCGATCGTGCGCAATGCCACCAACAGCGTGGTAGGACTCACCAGCATAATGTTATTTCTAAGCGCTTCGGTAATCAGTTCGGGCTGTCTGTCGAGCGCCAGCAAAAAAGCGGGCTCAACGGGGATAAACATCAGCACATAGTCAAGCGTACGCAGCCCCGGAAGCTGCTGATAGTCTTTGCGGCCCAGCAGACGAATGTGGTTGCGCACCGAGGCGATGTGCTCCTGCAACGCGCTCTCACGGGTGAATTCATCTTCAGCGTTAAAATAGCGTTCATAGGCGACCAGCGTCATTTTCGCATCAATCACCACATCTTTGCCCTGCGGTAATCGGACAATAACATCTGGCTGCATCCGCGAACGGGCGTCGTTTTCGATGCTGACCTGGGTTTCGTATTCATAGCCTTCGCGCAGACCAGAAGCCTCAAGCACCCGCGTGAGTACCACCTCGCCCCAGTTCCCCTGCGTTTTGTTATCACCTTTTAATGCCCGCGTCAGGTTTACCGCTTCCTGTGCCATCTGCGCATTCAGCTGCTGGAGATTACGAATTTCGTGCGCCAGAGTATGACGTTCCTGTGCCTCTTTACCAAAGCTGTCCTGAACCTGGCGTCGAAAACCGTCCAGTTGTTCGCGAAGCGGTGCCAGCAGGCTGTTCAGGCTTTGGCGATTTTGCTCATCTACGCGGCGATTGCTGTGCTCGAATATACGGTTCGCCAGATTTTCAAACTGCTCGCTCAGGCGCTGTTCGCTGTTGATCATCTGACGGATCTTATCTTCCGCATGCTGTTGCGTTGCTTCCAGCCGGGTAGTGACTTCACGGAGATCAGCTTCCAGAGAGGTGTTGATACTGTGCAGGCTGCGCAATTCGTTATTAAGCAGTTCGCACTCATCACGCCAGTGGGCTTCCTGTGAGAGTTGTTGCCGGGCGGCACTTAGCGCGATATCCAGTTCACGTCGTTCTTCGATGAGATCGGCACGGATCCTGTCGGCGTGTGCTTTTGTTGCCAGCCACCCAACCAGCAGCCCTGCGGCTAACGCCAGCACGGCACTCATCATAATTGAAATATCCACAACGCCCCCTTACAGCAACGACTTACCCGCACAAAATAGAATTGTGCTGTATAAACGTCCAGTTTAAAAGGAATTTCCTGCGAGGTACTACGCAAAATAAAAAGGCCGAACGCGTCGGCCTTTTTGAATAGACGGGAGAATTACAGTAAACGACGCGCAGCTTCCACCACGATTTTTACCGCATGGCTTTCTGTTTGTTTCATCGTTTCCGCATTAGGGATCTCTTGCTGAGTACGGTTCACGATAACACCCGCGACCATACCGGCACGCAGACCCTGGCTTGCGCACATGGTCAGCAGCGTGGCAGATTCCATTTCGTAGTTCATAACGCCCATAGACTGCCACTCTTCCATCGAGCCTTTGAAACGGCTCACGACGCGACCAGAGAAGGTGTCGTAACGTTCCTGGCCCGGGTAGAAGGTGTCAGAAGATGCGGTAACGCCCACGTGGGTTGTGGCGCCGATAGATTTCGCCGCTTCCACCAGCGCAGTGGTGCACTCGAAGTCCGCAACGGCCGGGAACTCCATTGGCGCGAAGTGCAGGCTTGCGCCGTCCAGACGGACAGACGCCGTGGTAACCAGGACATCGCCCACGTTGATATGCGGCTGGATAGCGCCAGTCGTACCGATGCGCAGGAAGGTACGAATGCCCAGCTGTGCCAGTTCTTCTACGGCAATAGAGGTTGACGGGCCGCCGATACCGGTAGAGCAAACGATCACGGCTTTACCATCCAGCTCAGCACGCCAGGTAGTGAACTCGCGATGAGATGCCAGCTTAACCGGCTTATCCATCAGCGCGGCGATCTTTTCCACCCGCTCCGGGTCGCCAGGGACGATAGCAAGCGTAGCCCCTTGTAAGTCGCTCTTAGTGAGGCCGAGATGAAAAACATCAGACTTAGACATAAAAACTCCTCTGTGAATCGGTTTTGTCAGAAGAAGCAAAAATACACTTTACCGAAGGCATGAACATATTTTCGTGACAGTCATCACTCTGATGTAAATAAATTGCATTCAATTACCATCAAACAGTGATGTATATCACATAAATGATGCGATGTAAGGAAGCCCTGCACAAAAGATAGCCCGTTTAAGGCAATGTGGTTCGTTGCATGTGTCTATAGTTAACAATGCGCTTTTTGGCTGAATATTTAAGGGTACGGAGAATACCATGACAACACGACAATCTGGCTTTGCACCTGCTGTATCTCCACCGACGTCTACCACGGTTCACACTCCGGATAACGAAATTATCGCCGGTGTAACGTCCATACCTTCACAAGGCGATGATATGCCAGCGTATCACACACGACCAAAACAAACCGATGGCCTGCTTCCCGTGGTCATTGTCGTGCAGGAGATTTTTGGTATTCATGAGCACATTCGTGACGTTTGCCGCCGTCTGGCTCTGGAAGGGTATCTGGCTATCGCACCAGAACTCTATTTTCGCGAAGGCGATCCCAATGACTTTGCCGATATCCCCACGTTGCTCAGCGGCCTTGTCGCCAAAGTGCCTGACTCTCAGGTACTGGCCGATCTGGACCACGTCGCCAGCTGGGCCTCCCGCAACGGAGGAGATGCGCACCAACTGATGATCACTGGATTCTGCTGGGGTGGACGCATTACCTGGTTATATGCCGCACATAATCCGCAGTTAAAAGCGGCCGTGGCGTGGTATGGCAAACTGGTGGGTGATAAAACCCTCAACTCGCCGAAACATCCCGTTGATATCGCAACCGATCTTAACGCCCCCGTTTTGGGACTTTATGGCGGCCAGGATACCAGCATTCCGCAAGATACCGTTGAAACAATGCGTCAGGCGCTACGCGCCGCCAATGCTAAAGCGGAAATCGTGGTCTATCCCGATGCCGGACATGCGTTCAACGCCGATTATCGCCCGAGCTATCACGAAGAGTCCGCGAAAGACGGCTGGCAGAGAATGCTGGAGTGGTTCGCGCAATACGGTGGGAAGAAATAATTCCCGCCAGGCAAACCAATAAACAAAACGGAGGCATCAGCCTCCGTTTTGTTTTTACGCCTGACGCAGATTCTGCGCCGCTTTAACCATGTTTGCCAGCGCGGCGCGGGTTTCCGGCCAACCGCGCGTTTTCAGACCGCAGTCCGGGTTCACCCACAGACGCTCTGCCGGAATACGCTGCTCGGCTTTCTTCAGCAAAGCTTCAATCCACTCCACGCTCGGGACGTTCGGCGAGTGAATGTCGTAGACGCCCGGCCCGATTTCGTTCGGATAGTCGAACTCTTCGAACGACTCCAGCAGCTCCATATCAGAACGTGAAGTCTCAATAGTGATCACGTCCGCGTCCAGCGCCGCAATGGAGTCCATGATGTCGTTGAACTCGCAGTAACACATGTGGGTGTGGATCTGGGTTTCATCCTTCGCCACTGCCGCGTTAATGCGGAAAGCCTCCACGCCCCATTCCAGATACGCCGCCCAGTCGCTGCGACGCAGCGGTAAACCTTCACGCAGTGCCGGCTCATCAATCTGGATGATGCCGATCCCCGCTGCTTCCAGATCCGCAACTTCATCACGCAACGCCAGCGCAATCTGCTTCGCGATGGTTTCACGCGTCACGTCTTCACGCGGGAATGACCAGCAAAGAATGGTCACCGGACCGGTCAGCATACCTTTTACCGGTTTGTCGGTCAGCGACTGGGCATACTTCGCCCACTCCACGGTGATCGCTTCCGGGCGGCTGACGTCGCCAATGACTACCGGTGGCTTCACGCAACGGGAGCCATAGCTCTGCACCCAACCGTTCTGGGTAAAGACAAACCCGTCCAGATGCTCACCAAAGTATTCCACCATGTCGTTACGCTCGGCTTCACCGTGTACCAGCACGTCGAGCCCCAGACGCTCCTGTTCGGCGATCGCCTGTTTGATATGTTCCGCGATACCGGTGCGGTAGTTACCGGCATCCAGGTTGCCCTTTTTGAAGTCCAGACGCAGGCCGCGAATTTCGGTGGTTTGCGGGAATGAGCCGATTGTCGTGGTCGGCCATGCCGGCAGATTAAAGCGGGCACGTTGCGCCTCGGCGCGAACCGGGTAAGCGTTGGCGCGCTGGCTGTCCTGGGCGGTGATTGCCGCCAGACGTTTTTCCACTGCGGCGTTGTGGACACGAGTAGAGTGACGACGAGCCTGAATCGGTGCGCTCCATTCGACAATTGCCGCCGTATCACCGCTGTTCAACGCATCACGCAGCAGTGCCAGCTCGCCGCATTTTTGCAGGGCGAAGGCAAACCAGCTCTTCACCTCTGCATCAAGGCGGGTTTCCACGCTGAGATCGATGGGGCTGTGCAGCAGGGAGCAGGAAGAAGCCACCCACAGGTCACGTTTCCCAACGATATCTTTAATTTGCGCATATTTTTCGCTGAGATCGGCGCGCCAGACGTTGCGTCCGTTCACCAGGCCCGCTGACAGCAGCCAGTCGGCAGGCAGACGTTTGTGCAGCTCGGCGACATCATCTTTACCGTGCACGAAGTCAACGTGCAGTCCCTGCACCGGCAGCGCGGTAATGGTATTCAGGTTTGGCGTTACGCCTTCGAAGTAGGTGGTCAGTAGCAGCTTCACCTGGCCCTGCAGGGCATCATAAGCCGGTTTAAAGGCATCCAGCCACGCTTGCGGCAGCTCCAGTACCAGTGCCGGTTCATCAATCTGCACCCACTCAATACCCCGTTTTGCCAGCTCAGACAGCACCTGCTGGTAAACCGGCAGAATGTCGTTCAACAGACTCAGGCGGTCAAACTGTTCGCCCTTCACTTTCCCCAGCCACAGGTAAGTTACCGGCCCCAGCAGCACAGGTTTCACCTTGTGCCCGAGCGCCAGCGCTTCGTCTACTTCATCCAGCAGTTGCGTCCAGGTCAGTTTGAACTGCTGACCTTTGGTGAACTCCGGTACCATGTAGTGATAGTTGGTGTTAAACCATTTGGTCATTTCTGCCGCCGCCGCTGGCTCACCGGTCGGTGCGCGGCCACGGCCAATGCGGAATAAGGTATCGATATCAACCGAACCGTCTTTGTTCTGATGACGAGCCGGAACGTTGCCGAGCAGCAGGCTGGTAGTCAGCACGTGATCGTACCAGGCAAAATCACCTACCGGCAGCAGGTCAACACCCGCCTGCTTCTGCTGATCCCAGTGGCGGGCACGCAGCTCGCGGCCAACGGTCAGCAACTCTTCACAGGAAGAATTTCCCGCCCAGTAGCTTTCTTGCGCTTTCTTCAACTCGCGACGCAGGCCAACGCGAGGGAAACCGAGGGTGTGATTCAATATTGTCATTTTTCTTCCTCTAATTATATGTAAATCCTATGGATTTTGAATTTAGGGAAGGCGGCAAGTTTACTCATCCCTAGGAGCTTACTGAAGTAAGTGACTGGGGTGGGGAAACGAAGCCAACGCACCATAAATTTAAAAGACGAAGGATTTTAGCCGTCCAGATGTTTACACATCTATATTTGGCAGTTACTGTATATTCCTCAAGCGCAATTTGTTCATGCCGAAGTGAAGGACTTTCATGATCGAGATTAAACACCTGAAAACGCTCCAGGCGTTGCGGAATAGTGGTTCGCTGGCAGCCGCCGCGGCGACGTTGCATCAGACCCAATCCGCCCTTTCTCACCAGTTCAGCGATCTGGAGCAGCGCCTTGGCTTTCGACTTTTTATCCGTAAAAGCCAGCCTCTGCGCTTTACGCCGCAGGGAGAAATCCTGCTGCAGTTAGCCAATCAGGTGTTGCCGCAAATTGGTCGCGCGCTGCAGGCTTGCAACGAACCGCAGCAAACCCGGCTGCGAATCGCAATTGAATGTCACAGTTGTATTCAATGGCTGACGCCCGCGCTGGAGAATTTTCGTGCCAACTGGCCACAAGTGGAGATGGACTTTAAATCCGGCGTGACGTTCGATCCGCAACCAGCGCTACAGCAGGATGAGCTGGATCTGGTATTAACCTCCGACATCCTGCCGCGCAGCGGATTGCACTACTCACCGATGTTTGATTTTGAAGTCCGCCTGGTACTGGCGCCGGACCATCCGTTGGCCAGCAAAACGCAAATCACGCCGGAAGATTTGGCCAGCGAGACGCTGCTCATTTACCCAGTGCAACGGAGTCGACTGGATGTATGGCGGCATTTCCTGCAGCCTGCAGGTGTTAGTCCGTCGCTGAAGAGCGTGGATAACACCCTGCTGCTGATTCAGATGGTTGCAGCCAGAATGGGTATCGCGGCGTTACCGCACTGGGTGGTGGAGAGTTTTGAACGCCAGGGTTTAGTAGTGACTAAAACCCTGGGTGATGGATTGTGGAGCCGACTGTACGCCGCCGTGCGTGATGGCGAGCAGCGACAGCCGGTCACAGAAGCGTTTATTCGCTCAGCGCGGAATCACGCCTGCGATCACCTGCCGTTTGTGCGGAGTGCGGAACGACCCACTTTCGATGTACCCACAGTGAAGCCACTATCACAGCCGCACCAATGATGAAGCTTGGCCAGTGAGGTTGTTGATGCCAGATAGCCAGGTTAACCAACAGCCCGGCCGGGACATGCATATTGTTCATGATGCCCAGCGTGCCCGCATCCACCTGGGTCGCGCCGTAGTTCCACATAAAGTAACCAATGCCGGACGCTGCCACGCCAAGAAAGACCAGAATTCCCCACTGTAGCGTGGTTGCAGGCATTTTCTGCGCATTGCCCAGCATGAACCAGGCCACTACCGCCACCATAAAGGCCCCCATGTAAAACCAGGCAAAGGCGTTGTGCTGCGGCATTGGCCGCGTTTCCATCAGACGTTTATAGCCCACCATACCAATAGCAAAGCTGATATTGGACAACTGTACCAGCAGCAGACCGGTCCAGAAGTGGCTGGTCACCTGATCGTAACGAATTATCCCCGCGCCAATCACCGCCAGTAACGCACTAAAGGCATAACTCCAGCGCAGACGACGTCCGCTCATCAGGTCATAAATCAGCGTGATGTAGAGCGGCGTCAGCACGGTGAAAAGCAACAGCTCTGAAACCGTCAGATACAGGTAGGCGTGAAAACTCAGCATATACATAATGCCAAGCTGCATGGCCCCCACCAGCATATACAGCGCGATCGTTTTTACGCTGTGCCCACGGGTTCGTAAAAACGGCAGGAACACCAGCGCCGCGAGTCCAACGCGCACCAGCACCGCAAAATAGCTATCGACATGACCGGCAAGGTACTCGCCAAACAGGCTGAAGGAAAATGCCCACAAAATAGTGGTAATGATGAGTAGCGCCACAATGGATGTCTCTTAGAACAGGGAACATCCATTGTAGCGGAGAGTTTAGTTGACAACTGGTCAACTAAAGAACAATCACTTTAAAAAGAGATCGCGCAGGTAGTGCGGCACGGCATCGTCGGCGTTGAGTCCGATGACTTCCAGCTCCGGATGCAGATCCTTCAGGCGCTGGTGGGCATTGCCCATGATGCAGCCTTTGCCCGCCATGGAGAGCATTTCCGCATCATTCATCCCGTCGCCAAAAGCGATGCAGTCTTTCAGGCTGTAGCCCATCGCTTTCGCTACCGCTTCCAGCGCATGACCTTTCGACACGCCGCCCGCCATGACTTCCAGACAGGTAAGCGTAGAGAAGCTGACGTTGACGCGATCGCCCCAGCGGGCGTTAATCGCCTGCTCCAGCGGTAGCAGTCTTTCGTGAGAGTCGGTGGTGAAGAACACTTTGCTGACGCCTTCAGGCTCCAGTAATGCAGGTTCAAACAGGGAATAATTAAACACTGCTTCTTTGAAGAATCGCATTTCGTCCGGACGATGGCGATTCATAAACCATTCATCATCGCGATAAACGTTGGTCACGATGTCCGGGTTTGCATTCACTACGCCAAACAGGTCGCTGGCAATGTCGCGATCCAGGTTATGTGAAAAAACCAGATTCCCGTCAGAATCATGCACCCGCGCGCCGTTGGACGTGATCATGTAGGTTTTAATGCCGAGGTTATCGCGAATTTGCCCCACATCAACATGATGACGGCCAGTCGCAAACACGAAGTTAACGCCGCGAGCGGTCAATAACTTCAGCGTCTCTTTGGCATAAGGGGACAGAGTATGGTCGGGGGAAAGCAGCGTACCGTCTAAATCAGACGCAACAACCTGATACATAAGAAAATTCAACCTCTAGGCAAAGCGGGTTCCGCTGGATGAGTTATGCTTGTCGAAAAATTCGACAATAGCGTTAAGCGCGACTGAGCGCATGGCGTCCTTTTCAAAAAGGATCTCATGGTACGCGCCTTTTATGACAAGCGGCTGACCTCCTTCTACAGGATGGCCCGCTGCGGCGCGGAGTTCACAAAAACGATCGTGCATGCGGTTATCCACTACACGTTCTTCTTCAGCCTGAATCAGCAGCGTCGGCGTCGCATCATCCCCAGCGCCAGCCAAAACCTGTTCACCAGCCAGAATCCCTTCGCGTACCCAGTGATAGGTGGGACCGCCAACGCGCAACCGCGGCTCATCAGCATAGAAGCGTAGATTGCGCCGATAGCGCTGTCGACTATGGGTTAACGCATTCATACCGAACGGCAGCGCCCGCCAGCGCCCAGTTCCCATCGCATAGCCTTCGCGGATCCGCGGATGCCCTTCAGCCCAGTCCAGAATGTGGCGCACCATCCAGTCGGGAAAGCGCATCACAATACCAAACATCGGTGCACAAAGCGCGATGGCATCACACTGATTCGGGTGGCGCTGCAGGAATAATGTGGCAATCGCCCCGCCCATTGAATGCGCCAGGATATAGCGTTTTCTCCACGGGCCGGGTAGCACCTCCTGCTGCCAGAAGGCGGTTAGATCGTCGACATAGTCATTAAAGTTATCGACATGACCGCGATGTGGATCCGAAAGCATTCGCCCGGAACGCCCCTGACCACGGTGATCGATAATGAGCACGTCAAAACCAGAATGAAACAGGTCATACGCCAGTTCAGCGTATTTCACATAGCTTTCAATGCGTCCAGGACAGACGACGATGACGCGATCGTTTTTTTCTGCATGAAAACGCACAAAATGTACGGGGATATCATCCACACCCGTAAATTCCGCTTCTTCCCGCTGACGCCAGAAATCTGTCAGTGGCCCCATGGAAAAAGCAGCAAACGCGTTTTCTCTTGTTTCCCAGTCCTTTTGCTGCTGAAACATCGGGTATCCAGCCTCGCTGACCAAGTAAAATCGTTTTTTTCGCCGTCGCTGATACAACCTAACGGCAGTAGCGTATTGTGGCATAAAAATAGACAATCCGGGAGTTTCTCATGACCTTTGAATGGTGGTTCGCCTACCTGCTGACCTCTATTATTTTGAGCTTGTCTCCAGGCTCTGGCGCAATCAACACTATGACCACTGCCATCAGCCATGGTTATCGCGGTGCCAGCGCGTCGATTGCAGGTTTACAGACAGGGCTGGGCATTCATATCGTTTTGGTAGGCGTGGGGCTAGGAACGCTATTTTCACGTTCGGTGATCGCGTTTGAGGTGCTGAAGTGGGCGGGAGCGGCCTATCTGATTTGGCTGGGTATTCAACAATGGCGGGCTGCAGGCGCTATCGATCTGAACACCATGGCGAATACACAATCACGCAGTCGCCTGTTCAAACGCGCGGTCTTTGTGAATCTGACCAACCCCAAGAGCATTGTTTTTCTTGCCGCCCTGTTCCCGCAGTTTATCCTGCCGCAGGAACCGCAACTGATGCAGTACGTGGTGCTTGGCGTTACGACCATCGTGGTCGATATCATTGTGATGATCAGTTACGCAACGCTGGCCACGCGCATTGCTGGCTGGATTAAAGGGCCAAAGCAAATGAAGGCGCTGAACAAAGTGTTCGGCTCGCTGTTTATGCTGATAGGCGCCCTGCTGGCATCGGCAAGGCATGCCTAGCCAATGGAACGGCACTCGCAAAGAAATGCTAACAGTATGAGCGTCTGAATATGACTTTCCGTACTTAGCCGCAAAGGAGGAAAAGTCTTTTATTCTGTGCTGTTAGGTGTTGAATACCAGAGTAAGAATGCCGCCACTCTCACTTCTCACGGATGATGGACGATGGCGGAAGCAACGACACCCCATGACGCAGTATTTAAGACCTTCCTCTCCCGCGTGGAAACCGCGCGGGACTTTATCGAACTTCATCTTCCTCCCTCGTTAATCAAAATCTGCAAACTGGAAACGCTCCGTCTGGAATCAGGCAGTTTTGTGGAGGACGATCTGCGCCCCTATTTCAGCGATATTCTCTACTCACTGGAAACCACCAGCGGGCATGGCTATGTACATGTGCTCATCGAGCATCAAAGCTCACCTGACAAGCATATGTCATTTCGCCTGATGCGCTACGCTATCGCAGCGATGCAGCGTCATCTTGAGGCTGGAAACGACACTCTACCGCTGGTGATTCCAGTGCTCTTTTACCATGGTAAGCAAAGCCCATGGCAAGGCTCAATGAACTGGCTGGATCACTTTGAGGATTCGGGAACCGCCCTTCAACTTTACAGCACACCGTTTCCGTTGGTGGATGTGACGGTTATTCCAGATGATGAAATCATGCAGCATCGCAGTATGGCGGCGCTGACATTAGTACAAAAACACATTCGCCAGCGCGACATGGCACAACTGCTGGATAAGCTTACCCGCCTGTTTATGCTGGAGAAGATGAGCGGACAACAAATAACCGTGCTGGTAAACTACATGGTGCAAGCAGGGAATACACAAGATGTTCAGACATTATTGTATAAGCTGGCACAGTGTGTGCCGCAGCATGGAGACAAACTGATGACAATGGCGGATCAACTAAAGCAGATAGGCCGCGAAGAGGGCAAACGTATTGCCATACTGGACATAGCAAAAGCAATGCTCAAGCGAGGTCTTGATACCGATGCGATTATGGAAATGACCGGCCTTTCGAAGGATGAATTACAGAAGCTTGTGCAATAAACCGTACTCCGCCCGGGACTCCCAGGCGGGTAACAAACTTAGCGCGAAATAATCAGATGGATGCCGAAACCCGCGAACAGCGCGCCAGCAAAACCATCAATCCACTTCGCCAGACGCTGATAGCCACGACGCATTTTCGGCAGCGCAAACAGGCTGGCGACCACGGTAAACCACGCCAGCGTTTCCACGATAATCAGAGCAAAAATCCCCCAACGCGCGCCCGTTCCCACGTTATCGCCAACGAACAATGAGAAGACGGAGCCAAAATAGATAATGGCTTTAGGGTTCGCCAGGTTGGTCAGCAGACCTTTCAAAAAGCTGCGTCCGCTCTGCGCCAGCTCCACCTGCGGAGTGGGAGCTGCAACATCCTGTTTTTTAAACGCGCCGCGCAGCATCTGGTAGCCCATCCAGCACAGATACAGACCCCCACCTACCATAATAATGGTGTGCAGCCAGGCCATTTTTTCGATAATCAGATGCAGGCCGAGCAGTGCCACACCTGCCCAGACCATGACACCATAGGTAATACCCAGCACGCCCATCATCGCTTCTTTGCGCGAACGACTAACCGCAGTTTGAGAAACAAAAAAGAAATCGGGACCGGGACTCATCAGCGCAACGATGTGCACCAACGCAACGGTGAAAAATAGCGTTAACATAAAAATGACTCGCGGGGGAATAGTTCAGTGAGTCACCATCCTGGCACTTTTTTGCCCGGCTGACTACTCTTCGTCGTCACCATCAACATGTGCGCGAATAAGCGCCATAAACTCTTTGCCAAAACGCTCAAGTTTACGCATTCCCACACCGTTGACGCTCAGCATTTCACTCGGTGAAACCGGCATTTGTTCGGCCATTTCAATCAACGTAGCGTCGTTGAACACCACGTACGGCGGGATGTTCTCTTCATCGGCAATGGCTTTACGCAGCTTACGCAATTTGGCGAACAGTTTGCGGTCATAGTTGCCGCCGAAGGATTTCTGCATCGCGCGCGGTTTCAGCGCCACAATACGCGGCACGGCAAGCTGTAGTGGAACGTCACCGCGTAGCACCGGACGCGCGGCTTCGGTTAACTGTAACGCGGAGTGATGAGCAATATTCTGCGTCACCAGGCCCAGGTGAATAAGCTGGCGAATAACGCTCACCCAGTGTTCGTGGCTTTGCTCGCGACCAATGCCATAGACCGGCAGTTTGTCATGGGCCAGTTCGCGAATACGCTGGTTATTCGCTCCGCGCAGCACTTCCACGACGTACCCCATGCCGAAGCGTTGGTTAACACGGTAAATCGTCGACAGCGCTTTACGCGCATCCATGAGTCCGTCGTACTGTTTTGGCGGGTCAAGACAGATATCGCAGTTACCACACGGCTCCTGACGCCCTTCGCCAAAATAATTCAGTAGCACCAGGCGACGACAGGTTTGCGCCTCGGCAAATGCCCCCATCGCATTGAGCTTATGCCGTTCGATATCCAGCAACTGTCCGGCGGGTTTCTCTTCGAGGCAACGGCGTAGCCATGCCATATCAGCCGGATCGTAAAACAGCATCGCTTCCGCCGGTAGGCCATCACGCCCGGCGCGGCCGGTTTCCTGGTAATAGGATTCGATATTGCGCGGAATGTCGAAATGCACCACGAAGCGTACGTTAGGTTTGTTGATCCCCATACCGAACGCCACGGTCGCCACCACGATTTGCAGATCGTCGCGCTGGAATTTCTCCTGCACCTCGGCGCGTACGGCATTTTCTAGCCCGGCATGATAAGCCCCGGCGCTGATGCCACGGCTTTGCAGACGCGCGGCGGTGTCCTCGACTTTAGCGCGACTGTTACAGTAGATAATGCCAGACTTACCGCGCTGCTCTTGCACGTAGCGCATCAGTTGATCGAGCGGCTTAAACTTCTCCATCAACATGTAGCGAATGTTCGGGCGGTCAAAGCTGCTGATCTGAATTAACGGGTCGTTGAGTCCCAGCAGACGCACAATGTCCAGCCGGGTTGTCTCATCCGCGGTCGCGGTCAGCGCCACAAACGGCAGGGTTGGGAAACGTTGGCGCAACTGGCCCAGCGCCGCGTATTCGGGGCGGAAATCATGCCCCCACTGCGAAATACAGTGCGCTTCATCAACCGCCAGCAGCACCGGATTCCAGTGCGCCAGATGCTCAAGGAAGTTATCCAGCATCAGGCGTTCGGGCGCAATGTACAGTAAGCGAATCTGTCCTGTACGACAGCCTGCCATCACCTCAAGCTGCTGCTCACGACTTTGAGTAGAGTTAAGGCACGCCGCCGCCACGCCGTTGGCCAGCAGTTGATCGACCTGATCCTTCATCAAGGAAATCAGCGGAGAAACAACAACGGTGAGTCCGTTTAGCAATAATGCGGGAATTTGATAGCACAGGGATTTACCGCCGCCGGTCGGCATAACGACCAGGCAGTCGCGACCAGAGAGCACGGTATCAATGATTTCTTCCTGACCAGGGCGAAACTGTTGGTAGCCAAAGGTTTCTTGCAAAACCTGTTTAGCGCCCATTTCCAGATTCAACACTTCCGCCTGCGCCACATTAACCCCATTAGCCTGAAATAAAAACAGGCGCTATTTTCAGCGCCTGAGAGAGAAACTGCAATGATTAAAATACTCTCAATACTTATCAGAAGATATCGTTGAGCATCACGCCCACACCAACACGGGTCTGATTGAAGTTATAGTCAATCAGCGATTCGCCGTAACCGCTGTAAACCTGGGTGTAAAGACGCACATGCTTCGTAATGGGGTAACTGACACCCAACTCAGCGCCGCCGTAACCGGTATTCCAGTTGTACTGACCTTTCGCACTTAAGACGGCGTCACCGAGGTGATAACCCAGTTTGAGCTGATAGTAGCCCATATATTTTGTGATATCCGGGTTATCATCAGTGCTGCCGATGACGTACCACGGCTTAACTTCCACCAGCCAGTTACCGTTTTCAGCCATCAGACGAGTATAAAGACGGTTCCAGCTACGCGAGGTCGGATCGGAACGACCGTTGGAATCATGGTTATAACCCATTTCGACATCACGAAGCGTCCAACCGGCAAAGCGGTAGTCGGTGGCGAAACCGAGGAACAATTGCGGTTCGTAGTTGGTTTCGCGAAACGGTGAAGACTCTTCACTGTTAGAAAGCTGCCACCAGGATTTCTGGGTATAGGAGCCGCCGAGTACCGAATTTGGGCCTAATATCCCGCGCCAGAGCGGAAACGCCAGGCTTAGCTGAAACTTAACCTCATCTTTGCGCGCATTTTCGGACCAGCTATAGCTGCTGATCGCCTCTTTGTTCATGTCGCTGGTATTAGTGTAGATAAGATAGTTAGTGTCATAAGGATAAAGCGTGAAAGGGTTGTCATGTTCCTGCAGCATGTTGGCGATAATACTGCCACGAACCGCCGGTGCATCATGAATCTCTTTCACTGTCGCTTCCTGCGCATACGCGGTCAACGGCAGCATGACTGCTGGTAGTAACCATCCCAGAATCGCCCGCATCGGTACTGTTCTCCTGAACCAAAATATTGATGAATTGTATAATTATCTGGCAAGTATTCTACATACTTAGCGAGTTCCTCGTTAGTTATCCCGTCCTAAAGTAGAAAACAACAAATAATAAGCATAATATCAACATTTCATTAACCATTAGGATGTAGGGATCATATGTCTGCCGTACTTACTGCTGAGGAAGCGCTGAAGTTAGTGGGTGAAATGTTCGTCTATCATATGCCGTTTAACCGGGCACTGGGACTGGAGCTTGAACGCTATGAGAAAGAATTCGCTCAATTAGCCTTTAATAACCAACCGATGATGGTCGGCAACTGGGCGCAAAGCATTTTGCATGGCGGCGTGATCGCCTCGGCGCTGGACGTCGCCGCCGGACTGGTGTGCGTTGGCAGTACGCTAACCCGCCATGAGACAATCAGTGAGGACGAACTGCGTCAGCGGATGTCACGCATGGGAACCATCGATTTGCGCGTTGATTACCTGCGTCCAGGGAGAGGGAATCGCTTTACCGCCACCAGCAGCCTGCTGCGGGCGGGTAATAAAGTCGCCGTGGCACGCGTGGAACTGCATAACGAAGAACAGCTTTATATTGCCAGCGCAACCGCCACTTATATGGTGGGGTAAGCGGCCAAAAAAAGGTAAACTGCTGTTACATTTCTGCAATGAGTTTTCCCGATGGATGCTAAACAAACGCGGCAGGGCGTGTTACTCGCTCTTGCTGCTTATTTTATTTGGGGTATCGCACCTGCCTACTTCAAGCTGATTTACTATGTCCCGGCGGATGAGATCCTGACGCACCGCGTCATCTGGTCATTTTTCTTCATGGTGGTGCTGATGAGCATCAGCCGCCAATGGTCGGGTGTCAAAACGCTGCTCCAAACGCCAAAGAAGATCTTCCTGCTGGCGCTCTCGGCGGTGCTCATCGGCGGAAACTGGCTGCTGTTCATTTGGGCAGTCAATAATCACCATATGCTGGAAGCCAGCCTCGGCTATTTTATTAACCCGCTGGTGAATATTGTGCTGGGAATGCTATTCCTCGGCGAACGCTTTCGCCGCATGCAGTGGCTGGCGGTACTGTTAGCCGCCTGCGGCGTGCTGGTACAGCTGTGGACCTTCGGATCGCTGCCAATCATCGCGCTGGGACTGGCGTTCAGCTTTGCGTTCTATGGCCTGGTGCGCAAGAAGATTGCGGTCGAAGCACAAACCGGCATGCTGATCGAAACCCTGTGGCTTTTACCCGTTGCAGCCATCTATCTGTTTGGCATTGCGGACAGTCCAACCAGCCATATGAGGCAAAACCCGATGTCGCTCAATCTGCTGCTGATTGCTGCGGGTGTCGTGACCACCATACCGCTGCTGTGCTTTACCGGCGCGGCAACCCGCCTGCGTCTGTCGACGCTGGGTTTTTTCCAGTACATTGGCCCTACGCTGATGTTCCTGCTGGCGGTAACGTTCTACGGTGAAGTACCGGGTGCGGACAAGATGGTTACTTTCGCGTTTATCTGGGTCGCGCTGGCGATTTTCGTAATGGATGCGATTTATACGCAACGACGGGTACGTCGGAGCTAGGGGATTGCCGGATGGAGCTTCGCTTATCCGGCCTACAAAAGCACATCACCGTAGGCCGGATAAGTCACCGCAATTACAGCCAGTTCTTGCGCTTAAAGTACAGATACGGCGCCAGACCGGCGAGCATCATAAAGACAATCGCCCCAGGATAACCAAAGCTCCAGTGCAGTTCCGGCATGAACTCAAAGTTCATCCCATAGCTGGACGCCACCAGCGTCGGCGGCAGGAACACCACAGAAACCACCGAGAAGATCTTGATGATGCGGTTCTGCTCGATGTTAATAAAACCCATCGCCGCCTGCATCAGGAAGTTAACCTTCTGGAACAGCGATTCATTGTGCGGCAGCAGAGATTCGATATCGCGCAGGATCTCACGCGCCTGCTCCAGCTGACTGCCCGGCAACCGCGCTTTACGCACCAGGAAGTTCAGTGCGCGTTGGGTATCCATCAGACACAAGCGTACCTTCCAGCCGATATCTTCCAGTTCCGCCAGCGTCGACAGCGCTTCGTCATATTCATCGCCCTGACGCCCTTCCATGATCACACGGCTGAGTTTTTCCAGGTCGCTGTAGATGTTTTCGATCTCATCCGCCAGCTGTTCAATTTTGGTTTCGAACAGGTCGAGCAACAGCTCGTAGGCATTGCCATCCACCATAGCCTGGTTACGCGCACGCATGCGGTACAGGCGAAAGGCCGGCAATTCGCGCTCGCGCAGGGTAAACAGACGGCCTTCGCGAATAGTAAATGCGACGGTTGAGTTACCCGCGTGATCGTCGGCGTCTTCATAAAAGAAGAAGGAGTGAATGTGCAGACCGTCTTCGTCTTCAAAAAAACGCGCGGATGCTTCGATGTCTTCCAGTTCAGGGCGCGTAGCCAGATTCTGGCCCAAGTCCTTTTGCACACGGTTTCGTTCTTCGTCATCCGGCTCGACTAAATCGACCCAAACCGAACTGGCCAGGTGCTCGATCTCGTCTGCCTCAAGGCGAGTTAAACGATTGTTTTCCAGTTGAAATGCGCTCAGCATGACCGGGACTCCCAATGCAAAAAATTATCGGACAGTTCGGAGGGCACACAGAAACAAATTGGGTTTCAGACCATTAAACAGCCTGACTCAGCGCGACGGGAAAAACAGAAGGTCGCTGACAACCGCGAAGGCTATCAGCAAAAAGGGATAGCCTTAGGAGTTGATCCTGGATGACAGGATAATGAGCCAGTATCTACTGGGTGTGTCCAAGGCGAATGTCCTCTTAGCGTAATCGTGCGCGCATGTTACGCCAGCAAAATTTTGACGTCAACACGCAACGAAACGCTAGCCTGGATAAATTACCTGCTCATCAGTAAGGCTAGCAGATCGTTACAAAATAATGATATTTTTCTGAAAGTTATACCGTTTCCAGTCGAGCATAGGCCGCCACCAGCCATTTGATTCCCTGCCCCTGGAACGCGACCTGCAAACGACTGTGCTCGCCGCTGCCTTCCAGATTGACAATGGTGCCCTCGCCAAACTTGGCATGGCGTACGCGCTGGCCAAGCTTATAGCCGGTATCGTTTTCCGCCATTGGCGTGCCCATTCGCTGATGGCTTACCGGGCGGCTGACCGTGGCGCGCAGACGTACCTCTTCAACACACGCTTCCGGCAGTTCACCAATAAAGCGCGACGGGCGATGGTAAACCTCTTTGCCGTACAGACGACGCGTTTCGGCGTAGGTCAGCGTCAGCTTTTGCATCGCGCGGGTCACGCCGACGTAGGCCAGGCGGCGTTCCTCTTCGAGACGTCCGCCTTCGTCCAGCGACATCTGGCTGGGGAACATGCCTTCTTCCATGCCGACGATAAACACCTGCGGGAACTCCAGACCTTTCGCCGAGTGTAGGGTCATCAGCTGAACCGCATCCTGCCAGGTATCCGCCTGCCCTTCGCCCGCCTCCAGCGCGGCGTGAGACAGGAACGCCTGCAGCGGCATTAAGTCTTCATCTTCCTCGTTGTAGCTGAACTGGCGCGTTGCCGTCACCAGTTCGTCTAAGTTTTCGATACGCGTCTGGCCCTTCTCGCCTTTTTCCTGCTCGTACATCATGCGCAGGCCGGAGTCTTTAATCACCCGGTCAGTTTGCACGTGCAGCGGCATATCGGCGGTCTCCTGGGCCAGTGCGTCAATCAGCTCCATAAAACGCTGTAAGGCGCTGGCAGCGCGCCCCGCGAGGGCTTTTTCCTGCAACAGCTCACGACAAGCCTGCCACAACGTTAGCTGGCGGTCACGGGAGGTCTGACGCACCACATCTAAAGTACGATCGCCAATCCCGCGGGTCGGTGTATTCACCACGCGCTCAAATGCGGCGTCGTCATTGCGATTAGCGATCAGGCGCAGGTAAGAGAGCGCATCTTTGATTTCCTGGCGTTCGAAGAAGCGCATCCCGCCATAAATCCGATACGGCATGCTGGCCTGTAACAACGCCTCTTCCAGTACGCGCGACTGGGCGTTGCTGCGGTACAGAATAGCGCATTGTTCAAGCGCGCCGCCGTTGTCCTGCCAGGTCTTGATGCGGTTAACCACAAAACGCGCTTCATCAAGTTCGTTGAACGCGCAGTACAGCGAGATCGGTTCACCGTCGACACCGTCGGTCCACAGCTTTTTACCCAGACGCCCGTTGTTGTTCTCAATCAGGGCGTTAGCTGCGCTGAGGATATTGTTGGTCGAGCGGTAATTCTGCTCCAGACGAATGGTTTCTGCGCCCGGGAAATCGGTGAGGAAGCGCTGGATGTTTTCCACCTGCGCCCCGCGCCAGCCGTAGATCGACTGGTCGTCATCACCCACGATCATCACTTTACCGGTATCGCCCGCCAGCAGGCGGATCCAGGCGTATTGAATGTTGTTGGTATCCTGAAATTCGTCCACCAGGATATTGGTAAAGCGTTCGCGATAGTGCTGCAGGATATGCGGCTTGTTGAGCCACAGTTCATGGGCGCGCAGCAGCAGCTCGGCGAAATCCACCAGCCCGGCGCGGTCACACGCTTCCTGGTAAGCCTGATACACTTTCTGCCAGGTTTGCTCAACCGGGTTGCCATAGCTCTGTAGATGGTGCGGGCGCAGCCCTTCGTCTTTCTGACTATTAATAAACCACATCGCCTGACGCGGCGGCCACTGTTTCTCATCCAGGTTCATCGCCTTGATCAGGCGCTTAAGCAGACGCAATTGGTCTTCGCTGTCGAGGATCTGGAAATCCTGCGGCAGGTTGGCATCCATATGGTGCGCGCGCAGCAGACGGTGCGCCAGACCGTGGAACGTCCCCACCCACATACCACCCTGGCTGGTTCCCATGATCTGACCAATACGGTGGCGCATTTCCGCCGCCGCTTTGTTGGTAAAGGTTACCGCCATAATCGAATACGGCGAGTTGTTCTCTACCGTCAGTAACCAGGCGATACGGTGTACCAGCACGCGCGTTTTACCACTCCCCGCGCCTGCCAGAACCAACATGTTGCTGCGTGGCGCGGCCACAGCCTGGCGCTGTTCGTCATTGAGGCTATCGAGCAGGTAAGAAACGTCCATTGGCACCGCCGGAATCAACAGGGCCCAGCCGGACCCCTGGGAATTTATACAGAGTTGTTGGTGATTATATCAGCGAGGTCAGAGATGCCAACTGTGAAATTTCGATATGCGGCAGCAAACGACTGTCAGCGGTGTGCATCAGGTCGGCATTTTCTGGTTTGATCCAGCAGGCCTGCATACCACAACGGATGGCGCCCGCGACGTCTGTCGTCAGGTCATCACCCACATGCAGGATCTCACCCACAGGCATTTTCAGTTTTTCCGCCGCCAGCGTGTACATGTCGCTGAACGGTTTTGATCGTCCGTCGGGACCGGCGCGCAGCACAAACTCAAAGTAATCACCCAGGCCAAACAGTTCCGGCTGCGCGTTACCGTTGGTGATCGCCACCAGCGGCCATTTGCGAGCCAATGCTTTCAGCGTGTCATGCGTCGTCTGTGGGACTTCAATGCGGCTACGCCATTTGGCAAAATTCATCATCGCCGCATTCGCCCCCATTCTGGCTTCTGCCGCTGACAAACCCGCCTCCAGCATAGCGCGTTCTACGGCCCGGTGACGCCATTGGGTAACATCGTGATAGATTTCCGGCTCGGCGTCACGAACGGCCTGACGCAAGCGCTGTAGGTCGCTATTTTGCAGCGAATTCAACGCCGGATGGTAATTCTGTACAAACGCGAGCGCTTCCTGCTCGGTGCGTGTGATAACGGGACGGTTATCGTAAAGGGTGTCATCAAGGTCAAAGGTGAGCGCAGAAATGCGCCCCAAAGGCCGGTAAAAACGCATTATTTCCCCCGTTTGGCGCGCGGATGCGCCGCATCGTACACTGAAGCCAGGTGTTGAAAATCAAGATGGGTATAGATTTGAGTTGTGGAGAGATTGGCATGACCCAATAACTCCTGCACTCCGCGCAGATCGCCGCTCGACTCCAGCATATGCGTCGCAAAGGAGTGGCGTAATTTGTGGGGATGTACGTGGCTGTTCAGCCCCTGCTTGATACCCCATTCAGCAAAGCGTTTCTGCACGTTACGCGCCGAGATGCGTTTGCCCAGTTTTGACAGAAATAGCGCATCGTCATCGCAGCCAAAGAGTCCGCGTAGATCCAGCCAGTGCTCAATCCACGCCACCGCATTGCGGCCAATCGGCAGGCGACGCTCTTTACTGCCCTTACCCATCACCCACACTTCGCCGGTGTCGAGATCGAGATGTTTAATATCCAGCCCAACCAGTTCAGATAAACGCAGACCCGCGCCGTACATCACTTCCAGCATCGCTCTATCACGCACGGCAAGGGGGTCGTTGAGATCGATATCCAGCAGACGATTAACGTCGTCGACATCGATATTTTTAGGCAGATGACGCGGTGCTTTCGGCGCGGAAACGCTTTTTGCCGGATTGGCTTTCAGTTCGCCCTGATTAACCAGCCAGTCGAAGAAACTGCGTAACGCGGAGAGACGCAGTGCCAGACTCGCCGGCCCCAGTCCTTTACGACGGCTGCGAACAGCAAAACTGCGGACCATGAGCGCATCACATTGTTGCCAGCTTTGCAGACCGGTCTCTCCGGCTAACGCAATGATGGCATCAAGCTGACGCTGATAATTAAGCAAGGTGATCGGGCTAAGCTGACGCTCAACGCCCAGATAGCGCAAAAAGCGCGCCACATCCTGAGAAAGGGGTGAATCGGTCATACGCGTTCAATCCAGCGCTCCAGCAGCTCCGGCAACATCAGCGAGATTTCCTGCAGCAATTGCGTGCCTTGCCCCTGCTGGTAATGATTAACATCACGACTGCTAAACAGCATCACGCCAAGGGATCCATCCTGCCCGAGCATCGACATCGCGACTGAGCCGATGGCTTTCGCCTCCGGCATCATCACCAGCAATTCCGGACCATTAAGCGGCCCAAGATAGTGCTGCGACTGGCCCAAACGCTGGATACGCAACGGTTCAAAAGCCTGACGGCTTAATGCCAGATGGGTGAATTTTGATGGCGCGCCAAGTCGCCAGCGATCCGGGAAAAGACGAACCGTCGCTCCGGCCAGCCCTAGCTCACGCGCCCAGCGATGCAAGCGCATCAGCATGTCGTCAAGACTGCTGGCCGACACCAGCCGGCCTTGCAGACTTAACAGACGATAGAACAGGCTTTCATTGGCGTTGGCTTGTTCCATCAACAACGCCATGTTCTCTTCCAGCACGTTAATATGATTACGCGCCCGCGCCATATGCCATTCCACTAAAGAGACCGTGCCCCGCACTGGGTGCGGAACTCGCATCGCTTCAACGGCCTGGGCATTACGGATAAAAAACTCAGGATTACGTTGCAGATAATCGACGACCGCCCGATCGTCGAGCTCCATGAGCGTTTCCTGTAGTTCTTCCCCTGGTTGCTTCATAAGTGAATAAATCCGTCGTAGACATGTGCCGCCGGGCCAGTCATATACAGCGGATGACCCGGACCTTTCCAGGCGATATCAAGTCGACCGCCCGGTAATTCCACCCTCACTTCTTCTGCCAGCAGCCCCTGCTGGATACCGACTGCAACGGCTGCGCATGCACCGCTGCCGCAGGCCTGCGTTTCACCCGCGCCGCGCTCATAGACGCGCAGTCGGATATGCTCGCGTTTTACCACCTGCATAAATCCGATGTTGGCGCGTTCAGGGAAGCGTTCATGGCTTTCCAGAACCGGTCCCAGTGTTTCTACCGTGGCCGTATCAACATCATCAACCTGAATCACGCAGTGCGGGTTCCCCATTGAAACCACGCCGCACAATACTGTCTGTTCGGCCACGCGCATAATATAGGTCTTCTCTGCTTTGTTAGCGCGAAAAGGCACCTGCGAGGGTTCAAAATTGGGTTCGCCCATATTCACCCGCACCAGCTCGTCGTCGGTTACGGTTAATACCATACGACCATTCGCGGTACTGACGCGAATATCGCGCTTATTGGTCAGCCCTTTCAGGCGAACAAAACGAGCAAAACAGCGGGCGCCATTGCCGCACTGTGACACTTCACTGCCGTCGGCATTAAAAATACGGTAGTGGAAATCCAGCTCCGGATCATACGGAGGTTCAACCACCAGCAGTTGATCAAATCCAACGCCGAGATGTCTGTCGGCCAGGCGGCGGATCAGCTCTGGTGAGAAAAAGACATTCTGCGTTACCGCGTCGACGACCATAAAATCGTTGCCAAGGCCATGCATTTTAGAGAATTGCATCATTCACTCCGTTCACGCGGGTACAGAAATGTAAAATCTATTCCTGCCGTTAGTAATTCACCTGAGAAGGCCCATCACTAATCCCACGATCGTTTTTCTCAGGCGTGGTGGATTGCGATTGCGGCTGAACGCTCTTGGTCGGAGGCGGCGCGGTTTTATCAGCTGGCGGGAAATAGAGCGGGCCTTTTAGCCCACAGCCCGTCAGGCTGAACAGAGTAAAAATGACAGCGAGTGGCTTTAACACGTTTTTCATTATTGATTGCCTGTAAAGTTCATGCTTTCTGTTTTCTATCATCGCAGGAGAAGGCGTAAAAGCAAGAGTTTGGCTAAAAACTGCATCGCGATTTATTCCACGTTATACTGCGGGCATCACGAAAAATAGGATAAGAAAATGAACGACAGTGAATTTCATCGCCTTGCTGACACCCTGTGGATGACCATTGAAGAACGTCTGGATGACTGGGATGGCGACAGCGATATTGATTGTGAGATCAACGGCGGCGTTCTGACCATCAGTTTCGAAAACGGCAGCAAAATTATCATTAACCGTCAGGAGCCGCTGCACCAGGTATGGCTGGCGACCAAACAGGGCGGCTACCACTTTGACCTGAAAGGCGACGAGTGGATCTGCGACCGAAGCGGCGAAACGTTCTGGGATCTGCTGGAACAGGCGGCAACGCAGCAGGCAGGTGAAGAGGTGAGCTTCCACTAAGTGTGATTGCCGGATGCGCTTCGCTTATCCGGCCTGGGTATCTCGCGCATTTGGAGGCCGGATAAGGTGTTTACACCGCCATCCGGCACTATGCTTAAGAGAAATACTGCTGCAACTGCGGCGCGTCGTTATCCTGATTGACGGGCGGAACAGCGCTAATCGGCTGGGTGCGGAACGGAATCACCTGCGCGCGCCCGTCGGTTTTCACAATCTGATAGAACTGCGGCAGGTTAAAGTTGATGAAGCTGGAGCCGTAGGTAAAACGATCGTGCGACGATGAGTAGAAACGGCTGACGTCGCGTACCAGTTCCTCTTTACTACCTTCGCAGTGGTGATACACCTCAGCCCGATTGCTTTCGTCCAGAATGTAGATATTAAAGCCCTGCTCATCACCCGTTTCTTCGAAAAAGAACTGAATAATCCCTTCACTGGCAAAACCGTCTACCACCGACGGCAGTTTCACATGGTTGGTCTCAACCTGGACGGAAAGCCCGTGCAGTTTGTTATGTGAAATCGCGCCATAGAATTCAATCGCGTTTTCCAGCTTCTGCACCGAAACGTTCAGGCGCTCGAAGAACAATCCCCACGTCTGGCCGGAAACACGCAGCGCTTTGAAACGTCCGGTTTCCTGACGGGTGCTGGAGAGGCGTAATTCGATGCACTCAGACACCAGTTGCTGAACGCGGGTACGAATTAAACCGCGCAGATGCTGGCTATAGCAGAAGACCTCGACGCTATCTGGCGGCGCGGCATCCTGGTGCATTTTGCCCAGAATCGTTTTTAACGCTTCAATCATCGCCTGCTCGCCGTTGAAGTGCAGCGTACGCACCTCATTCCACGAGTTGCGGTACAGCAGGTCTACGCTACCCACCAGGCATTTTTGCTCTTCACCAAAACTGAAGACGTCCAGCTTACGGAAATCAAAATGCACCACCTGATTGCGAAACGCTGCCGTCGGGTCATATTCGAGGTTAACGATAATCGCCAGATGGCGAATTTCGCATGGGCTATAGAGCGCTTTCGGCGTTGGCGCAGGCAGTCGCAGCGGGAAGTGGTGCGACACATCGGCGACCATTTCCTGCAGCTTCGGCAAATCAACAATGCCGTTGCCCTTAATAAACAAATGCGTACGCGAGGTCAGCAGGCCATTGAACCAGGCCCACGCCACCAGCTTGTTGAGATAGCGGTTATATTCCAGCGGCTGATGGCTGATGATCGAGTCCATGTTAGGCGCGCGGTTGTAGAGATACCAACCCGAACGGTTGGCACGACCCGGCGGTACATGGATAAAGGTCAGATTCGGTTCCGAGAGATCCGGAGATATCTGCGGGTTCACCAGCGTGACCTTACCCGGCAACGCTTCAAACGCAGCATACAGCTTACGGGTCAGCACACCGATATCCTGCGGACTGGCGCTGACGCTGAGGTTATTGCGCCGCGCAAAGCGGATCAGGTTACGATAGCTCTGCATCATCGCATCGAGCAGTTCGTTATGCGCTTCACGTACCTGGTCAATCTTCCAGTTAGCGCGGTTATCCAGCATGGTCAGACGAGTGTCATCCCAGCCCCACTCTTTCACTAACTGACTTAATACTTCACGACGCCAGCCCACGCAGGCGCGCTCACGGCTCAGTTTCTCGCACACTTTTAAGTAGAAACATCGACGTACTAAATCCAGGCGCGTCGGATCTTCGATCGCCGTGAGGTACTCGGTAACGCGCTCCAGCATCATGCAGTAAGGGTCGAGACCAAAAGAGACGATCTCGCCGTCATGCAAGCGCTGTTTAATGTCTTTCGCCAACAGTCGTGGGTTGGGATATTCCCAGGAATAGGCTTCCAGCAACAGCGTTTTCAGTACCGCTTTGTACGGGGAGTCGATACTCTTGTACAACTGCCAGAGGCTGGCGCCAAAGTACTCTTCGGCGGAAAGCGAACTGAGTCCGCCGAGATCCAGCCATTCGTTTGGCGTTAACACCCCCTGTGCGTAGAGCGTCATGACGTAATCGTCGTAGTGCTCTTCTTCGTCGCCCGGCACCATATTCCACAGAATACGTTTACCCGCGAGGCGCACAGCGGTGCGATAGAATTCATCCAGCAACAGGATATGCTGCGTCGAGCCACAGTCTTCACCACCCAGACTGCCGCTTTCATTGTGACGGAAACGGTTTTCGTCAATCAGGAAGAAACTGACTTCCACGCCCAACGAGGCCGCCCAGCTTTCCAGCAGGCTACATTTACGCTGCAGCAGTTGGCGCTCTTCGCTATCCAGCCAGGATTGATGGCAGACCCAGATATCAAGGTCAGACGAACAACTTTGCCCTACCGAAGAGGTACTGCCCATCGAGTAAACGCCGGTGATCGGCAGTTCGCCCTTCGGCGGGTCCTGCGGCGACATACCGCGGTACAGTTCCAGTTCGTTCAGGTAGTGGCGTTGGGTTTCATCAGGCGTGTAAAGGCATATGCCTTTGGGAACGTTACCATCAAGGTAACCCGGCATCAGCGGATGGTGGTAGTGCAATAATGTCGGCAGCAGACTGTATACCTGCTGGAAAGCAGGTCCCATGGCAGCAAGCGCGCGATCCACACGCAGTTGATTTATGGCATCCAGTCTCTGTTTCAGAGTCTCAATATAGAGGTACAAGACGTATCGCCTGATGTTGCATCCGTCATGGCGTCGATAGCGGCGGCGCAAACGCTCACCACCCTCGTCATCAGTCCGGATAAACCGTATGTCAAAAATAACCGTTACCTTTTTCCCCTGCACTTTTATTAGTTACAGATGAAAAAATGGTCTAAAACGTGATCAATTTAACACCTTGCTCATTGACCGTAAAGAAAGATGCGCTACATACCAGTGTAGCACCGTTCGTTACGTGTAAATTCCTTCATACGGTCGGGAGGTTTTTCTCGTCATTATTCACTGACAGTGATGATGCAGCGCCTTTCCTCTCACTTACGTTTGAGCGTAACGCTGACATCCCTTTGATAAGGATGTTAGGATGGTCAATGATTGATAATGACGGTAACAAGCATGTTAGACAATGTTTTGAGAATTGCCACACGCCAAAGCCCCCTTGCGCTCTGGCAGGCACATTATGTCAAAGACGCCTTAATGGCAAACCACCCCGGTCTGATCGTGGAACTGGTTCCTATGGTAACCCGTGGCGATGTGATCCTTGATACCCCGCTGGCGAAAGTCGGAGGGAAAGGGTTGTTTGTTAAAGAGCTGGAAGTCGCGCTGCTGGAAAAACGCGCCGATATCGCCGTGCATTCCATGAAGGATGTGCCGGTTGAATTCCCTGACGGTCTTGGACTGGTCACCATTTGCGAGCGAGAGGATCCGCGTGATGCTTTCGTCTCAAATAAGTACAACACGCTGGATGAACTCCCCGCAGGCAGCATCGTTGGGACATCCAGTTTGCGTCGCCAGTGCCAGTTGGCGAAGCGTCGCCCGGATCTCGTCATCCGTTCGCTGCGCGGCAACGTAGGCACGCGCCTCAGCAAACTGGATAACGGCGATTATGACGCCATTATTCTGGCGGTCGCTGGATTAAAACGTTTAGGTCTTGAGTCGCGAGTCCGTACCGCTCTGCCGCCGGAAGTCTCCCTGCCCGCTGTCGGACAAGGCGCAGTAGGCATAGAATGTCGACTGGATGATATGCGCACTCAGGCGCTGTTAGCGCCGCTCAACCATGAAGAGACGGCGCTACGCGTCAAAGCAGAACGCGCCATGAACACCCGCCTGGAAGGGGGATGTCAGGTACCTATTGGTAGCTATGCCGAAATCATCGACGGTGAAATTTGGCTACGTGCGCTGGTCGGCGCGCCAGACGGTTCACAGATGGTATGCGGAGAACGTCGCGGCGCCACACAGGATGCCGAACAGATGGGCATCTCTCTGGCAGAAGAACTGCTGGAGAACGGTGCGCGCGCCATTCTGGCTGAAGTTTATAACGGAGAAGCACCCGCATGAGTATTCTGGTCACCCGCCCGTCTCCCGCTGGGGAAGAGTTAGTGAGCCGTCTGCGCACACTGGGGCAGGTGGCCTGGAGTTTTCCGCTCATCGAGTTTTCACCTGGTCGGGAACTGGCAACGCTTGCTTCCCGACTGTCGGCGCTGACGGAGAACGATCTGGTCTTCGCCCTCTCGCAGCACGCCGTTACCTTTGCAGATGCCGAGCTTCAGCAGCAAGAGAAAAGCTGGCCATCCCTTCCGCGGTATTTTGCCATTGGCCGTACAACGGCGCTGGCGCTGCATACTGTTAGCGGCTTCAATATTCACTACCCTCTGGATCGGGAAATTAGCGAAGTCTTGCTACAATTACCTGAATTACAAAATATTGCGGGAAAACGCGCGCTTATATTACGCGGCAACGGTGGCCGTGAGCTGATAGGTGAAACCCTGACGGCACGCGGAGCCGATGTCGATTTTTGTGAATGTTATCAACGCAGTGCAAAATATTACGATGGTGCAGAAGAAGCGATGCGCTGGCAATCCCGTGGCGTAACCACGGTGGTTGTCACTAGCGGAGAGATGCTACAACAACTCTGGACGCTCATTCCACAGTGGTATCGTGAGCACTGGTTACTACGCTGTCGGCTGCTGGTCGTCAGTGAGCGTCTGGCGCACCTCGCCCGGGAACTGGGCTGGCAAGATATTAAGGTCGCTGATAACGCCGACAACGATGCGCTACTACGCGCATTACAATAACTCTCATAATGGGATGCCATAATGACGGAACAAGAAAAATCCTCCGCCGTGGTTGAAGAGACCAGGGAGGCCGTGGAAACCACGTCACAGCCAGTTAATACTGAAAAAAAGAGTAAGAACAGCACCGCGCTGATTCTGAGCGCTGTGGCGATTGCTATTGCGCTGGCAGCAGGCGTTGGGCTGTACGGCTGGGGGAAACAACAGGCAACAACACAAACGGCAACCAGCGATGCGCTGGCGAACCAGCTGACGGCACTGCAAAAAGCGCAGGAAAGCCAAAAAGCTGAGCTGGAAGGCATTATTAAACAGCAGGCAACGCAGCTGGATGAAGCCACTCGCCAGCAGGCCGCGCTGGTCAAACAGCTTGATGAAGTCCAGCAAAAAGTCGCCACCATCTCCGGCAGCGATGCTGGAACATGGCTGCTGGCGCAGGCTGATTTCCTGGTGAAACTGGCTGGTCGCAAATTATGGAGCGATCAGGACGTCACTACCGCCGCGGCGCTGCTGAAAAGCGCCGATGCCAGTCTGGCAGATATGAACGACCCGAGCTTAATTACCGCGCGACGTGCGATTACTGACGATATCGCGAGCCTCTCCGCGGTGACTCAGGTCGACTATGACGGCATTATCCTGAAAGTGAATCAACTCTCTAATCAGATCGATAACCTGCGTTTGGCCGACAACGACACCGACGATTCACCGATGGACTCGGACAGCAGCGAGCTTTCCAGCTCTATTAGCGAATGGCGCGTCAATCTGCAAAAAAGCTGGCAGAACTTTATGGACAGCTTTATCACCGTGCGCCGTCGTGATGAAACTGCCGTACCGCTGCTGGCACCGAACCAGGACGTTTACTTACGTGAAAATATCCGTTCCCGCCTGTTAGTGGCTGCCCAGGCCGTGCCGCGTCATCAGGAAGAGACATACCGCCAGGCGCTGGAAAATGTCTCCACATGGGTGCGTGCTTACTACGACACCGACGATGCAGCGACCAAAGCGTTCCTTGAAGAAGTAGACCAACTGAGCCAGCAAAGCATCAGTATGGATGTCCCGGAAACGCTGCAGAGTCAGGCTATTCTCGACAAGTTAATGCAGACCCGCGTACGTAATTTACTGGCGCAACCTGCCACAGCACCGGTAGCAGCAGCGCCAGCGCCTTCGACAGACGCTCCGGCAACCGCGCCGCAAGGAGAATAATGATGCTAAAAGTATTGTTGCTCTTTGTGCTGTTGATCGCCGGGATCGTCGTCGGTCCGATGATAGCCGGTCATCAGGGCTACGTGTTGATCCAGACGGATAACTACAATATCGAAACCAGTGTGACGGGCCTGGTGATCATACTGATCGTCGCCATGGTCGTCCTGTTTGCGATTGAATGGCTGTTGCGCCGAATTTTCCGCACTGGCGCACATACCCGTGGGTGGTTTGTGGGTCGTAAACGTCGTCGCGCCCGTAAGCAGACCGAACAGGCGCTGCTCAAACTGGCAGAAGGTGACTATCAGCAGGTTGAGAAGCTGATGTCGAAAAATGCCGATCATGCAGAACAGCCTGTAGTGAATTACCTGCTGGCGGCAGAAGCGGCTCAGCAGCGCGGTGACGAAGCTCGCGCCAACCAACACCTTGAGCGTGCTGCCGAACTGGCGGGAAATGATACGATCCCGGTAGAAATCGCTCGCGTTCGCCTGCAACTGGCGCGTAATGAAAATCACGCCGCACGCCACAGCATAGACAAACTGCTGGAAGTAACGCCACGTCATCCGGAAGTGCTGCGTCTGGCTGAGCAGGCCTACATTCGCACCGGCGCATGGAGTTCCTTGCTGGATATTATCCCATCCATGGCAAAAGCGCATGTGGGTGATGACGAGCACCGCGCCATGCTGGAACAACAGGCATGGGTTGGCTTGATGGATCAGGTCCGTGCCGATCAGGGCAGCGAGGGGCTGCGTGCATGGTGGAAAAACCAGAACCGTAAAACCCGTCATCAGGTTGCTTTGCAGGTAGCAATGGCTGAACATCTGATTGAGTGTGACGATCACGATACGGCGCAGCAGGTCATCATTGATGGTTTGAAACGTCAGTACGATGACCGCCTGGTGCTGCCAATCCCGCGTCTGAAAACCAATAATCCGGAACAGATAGAAAAAGTGCTGCGCCAGCAGATTAAAGCCGTGGGCGATCGCCCGTTGCTGTGGAGTACGCTGGGTCAGTCGTTAATGAAGCATGGGGAATGGCAGGAAGCCACGCTCGCCTTCCGTGCCGCTCTCAAACAGCGCCCGGATGCCTATGACTACGCCTGGCTTGCTGACGCGCTGGACAGACTGCATCAGCCGGAAGAAGCCGCCACCATGCGTCGTGATGGCCTGATGTTGACGTTGCAGAACAACAATCCCCCGCAGTAACTCCTGAATGCCCGGTGGCGCTTTCGCTTACCGGGCCTACATATTTTTCATCTCGTATACACAAAATCATTCGAGAAGCAGCTCGAAGGATTTTGTGTATGCATAAAAAAACGCCCGCTCGGTAAGGAGCAGGCGTTAAACAGGTCTGTATGACAACATAAATGGGTGCTTCACTCAACGTTATGTCCATGGTGTTTGATGAGGCTACGCGACATCTGTCTGTGGACGATAAGCACCGTAAACGGCTCTGCATCATTCCTGAGTTTATGAGGCCAGAGGGCGAACATAAGAGATGGAATGAGCATCTACCTGCATATTATTGCACAAGGCATGCCACGATTGCACTGCAAAAACCAGGTATTCGGACTTTTTAAGACATCAGGTAATTCGCGGGAATAAAGGCAGAGAAGGGAAAATCAGAAAACAAAAAACCCCGCCGAAGCGGGGTTCAAAATTGGTCGGCGAGAGAGGATTCGAACCTCCGACCCACTGGTCCCAAACCAGTTGCGCTACCAAGCTGCGCTACTCGCCGTTTTACTGCTTTTTGAATTTTTAGTTCAATTATTTAAGTCGTGGTGCGAGGGGGGGGACTCGAACCCCCACATCCTAAGGACACTAACACCTGAAGCTAGCGCGTCTACCAATTCCGCCACCTTCGCATTTCACAACTTTAAATTAATGGGGTGGCTAATGGGATTCGAACCCACGACAACTGGAATCACAATCCAGGGCTCTACCAACTGAGCTATAGCCACCACTGCAAATCTTTTACGCGGTATTAAAACCACCGCAGCTCTGGCACCCTACTAAATGGTGCGCCCGACAGGATTCGAACCTGAGACCTCTGCCTCCGGAGGGCAGCGCTCTATCCAGCTGAGCTACGGGCGCTTAGCGCCGTTGCGGGGCTGGATATTACGGAGGTCTCGGTCTTCTGTCTAGTGCTTTTTTAAAATAAATTATCGTTTGGTCATGGTTTGTGCGTTTTGTCGCTTATTCCCGCAATTTATGGGCTGTGCCATGACGATTCAGACCAAAAACCTTATAAATGAACGTCACGGCCAGTAAGAAACCCATGCCAACAAAAAGCGACATTCGGGTATCTTCATTAAAGTACATGCCAATTAATACGCAAATCAGGAACGCCATCGTCAAATAATTCGCCCACGGGAACAGAATGGAGCGGAATGGATGACTGGCAATCGCCGCTTTATGCGCCTGACGGAAACGCAGCTGGCTTATCAGGATCACAAACCACGGCACCATCCCCGGCAACACGCTGGCGCTATAGACATAAACAAACACGCGCTGCGGATTGGGAATGATGTAGTTCAGGCACGAACCAATCAGCAGGATCGCGATAGAAATGGCCACGCCGGCAACCGGTACGCCATGGCGAGAAACTTTCCCAACAGCGGCGGGGAGCTGGCGATTCTTGGCCAGCGCGTAGAGCATACGCCCACAGCTGTACATGCCGCTGTTACAGCCAGACAGCGCCGCCGTCAGGACCACAAAGTTAATAATCCCCGCCGCGGCGGTAATACCAATCTTGGCAAAGGTGAGAACAAACGGACTGCCGTTGCTGCCAATCTCATTCCACGGGAAAATAGTGACGATAACAAAAATTGCGCCAACGTAGAAAATCAGGATACGCCACAGCACTTTACCTACCGCGCTACGCAGCGTGACCTGTGGGTTCTTCGCTTCACCTGCAGTAATGCCGATCAGCTCCACGCCCTGGTAAGAAGCCACGACAATACACAATGCCGTCAGGAAGCCCTTCCAACCACCGGCAAAGAAACCGCCGTGTTCGGTCAGGTTGCCAAAGCCGATCGCCTGACCGCCATTACCAAAACCGAAGAAAATCACCCCTAACCCAATGACGATCATCACAATGATGGTGGTCACTTTGATCATGGCAAACCAGAACTCAATTTCACCATACAAGCGAACTGCGGCGAGGTTCGCCAATGCAACCAATCCGACCGCGATCAGTGCGGGTATCCATTGCGCCATTTCCGGGAACCAGAACTGGACGTACACCCCGATGGCGGTAATCTCTGAGATCCCCACCGCCATCCACATAAACCAGTATGACCAGGCGGTGAGATAGCCAAAGAAGGGGCTCATATAACGGTGAGCGTAAACAGCGAATGAACCGGCAACCGGCTCGAGGAATAACATCTCCCCCATAGAACGCATAATGAAAAATACGAACAGCCCGGCGACGATATACGCCAGCAGAACCGAAGGTCCCGCCCATTTCAGGGTACTGGCGGCCCCCATAAACAGCCCGACGCCAATAGTGCCCCCGAGGGCAATTAATTCGATGTGACGAGCCTCCAGCCCACGCTGTAGCTCAGGTTTGTTCTCGGCCATAAATCCTCTTGTTGTGTTTGCATGCTGTCCGGTATTACCGGTTCTCGTTATGGGTACATCTTGTTATGTCATAACAGGCCATACGACACCGACCGCTTAGCGGTTGGCGTCAAAACTCCACGGCACTGGAATGATTGTTGCGAATGGTTTCCTAAAATCGCTTAAATGGCAATTAAAGCATTCAAAAAATGAATATATTGTGCGAGAAAGCAGCGATTATGTTGTAAATAAGTAGCGTAATTAGCAGATCACGCTACTTATCAGAGGAGAGAGGGCGTCAGAGGTTGCCTGTATAGTGCCAGCGGAGATAGCGTAATAAGCGAAGTTGTCGAGTAATACGGCTCGGTTGCGACAATAAGCGATACAGCCACTCCAGCCCCAGATTTTGCCAGATTTTAGGCGCACGCTTAACGTGACCGGTAAAGACGTCGTAAGTGCCACCCACGCCCATATACAGCGCGTCAGGGTGAGTCTTGCGGCAATCACGCATAAAGATCTCTTGTTTCGGCGACCCCATCGCCACCGTCACAATTTGCGCGCCGCTGGCGTGAATACGCTCAAATAACGCCTGACGCTGCTCTGGGGTAAAATAACCATCCTGGCTACCCACAATGTTCACACGCCACTGTGCACGTAGTTTTGCTTCTGTTTGCGCCAGAACTTCAGGCTTGCCACCAACCAGGAAAACAGGCGTTCCGTTTTGCCCAGCTCGCGCCATCAGCGCTTCCCAAAGGTCAGCACCGGCCACACGTGAAACCTGCGCCTGCGGGAATTTTTTGCGCACCGAACGCACCACGCTAATCCCATCAGCATATTTGAACTCCGCGGCGTTGATCAGCTCCCTCACTTCAGGATTATCTTCTGCTGTCAGCATTTTCTCAGCGTTGATAGCCACCAGCGTTCCTGACCTGAGGTGTCCTTCGGCAAACAGGTAATTCAGCGCATGTTGCATATCGCGCCAGCCAATCAGTTGTAATCCGCGCAGCGAATACAGCGGCGCAGTTGTATTATCTGTCATTACGATCCTTCAATTTGTGTCCGGGGCAGCGACTTGATTCGTTTATGGATGAGTCCTGCGCTATCGAATAGCCAAAACAGCAGTTTTGCCATCAGTAGGCAAACGCCAAAAATCACGAGGAAAAAGACCACTCGCGAGACAAACGAATCCAGCCCTTCACGTGCCAACACGATCATATTGAAAATGGCGCCAAAACAGAAACTGTGCAAAATCGCCGCCTTATAGCGATTGGTTTCTTGGTTACCTAGCTCATACAGCCAGTCGAACCACTTGATAATGAGTCCAACGACAATCGCGCCTAATGGTATAAAAAGCGCCCCGCCCATCACCACCAGCGAACCAATTAACGTCGGCGAAATCGCCAGTCCTGAGTGGTTGTTCAACACCTCCCAGGTAAAGTAGTTCGCTGAGTTGAGTACAATACTCGGCCGCCCAGGCCACAGCCAGGAAGGAATAAAGACGTAGAAGTCACGGACAATCGGCGCCAGCCCCTGGAACTCAATATTGTGGTAATTCTGCAGCAACAGCGCCAGGTTCTCCCACGGCGAGAAAGTGTCGCGCGTAAGGTACAGGAACGTATAGAACGCCTCATCGCCACTAACGCTCATTCCGTAGCGCTTCAAGGCCAGCCAGAACATCCCGACAATACCCAGCACGCCTGCGGCGACCAACATCCACAGAGAAATCCAGCCGCGAATAATGCCGATAAACAAGAAGATGGCAAACGCGATTATGATATTGGCGCGTGTCCCGCCCACAATCATATAGGTCAGCAAACCAAACGCGACGGTGCTCACCAGGAAGAACAACCACGCTTTGCTGTCCTGACGCAGGAAATAAACCACCAGCATGGCCGGAATGAAGAAGTAGAAGAAACGCTTCAGAGCGACCCCAGAGACTTCGCTGGAAAAAATCTGGCTATAGGATTGCAGTCTGAACAGCAGGAATCCGTTGTGCATAAAGAAGACGCCCACGCTCACCAGCGCAATCGCCATCAGGATAACCCAGGTCAAATGGGCTTCAACGCGATTGATGGTAAACAGCGGCCTGCGCGGCTTACCCTCTACTCGCTTACGCAATCGCGTTTTATACGTCACGTAGTAGACGGCATAGAAACAGGCTGCTGACAGCAAGGCCTGCAGCAGGATCTCCGGCGGAGCCACTGCCACATCAAAGCGGAACACCAGGATGCTGGTTAACGGGAATCCGAAGAAGAACGTCAGCAAGAACAACAATGAGAAGAAAACATTGAAGTTAAAACGTACGCGGCGGAACTCAAACCAGGTCAGCGTGGCGATAAATAAGGTAGAGAGCAGCCAGACTACCAGCAGACCGCTGAATTGCATCAGGCTCATACGGTTTCTCCTGAAGCAATGCGCAGCGCGTTATACCACGGCTGCAGATAATTCGGGCTAAAGAAGGTAATCGTGTTTTTATCTACCGATGCCAACTGGCGCTGCGCTTCACGTACGACGCCTTCATTGAGATCATCCGTGGTAAATAACACTGGAAGATTCTGTTCCACCATATCCTGCCAGAAGGGATTTTCACGGTTGAGCACGCACGGGATACCCGCCTGGATCAGCAAACACAGGGTACCGATCCCCTGCTGCCGGGCAAAAATAAAGTAACCCAAATCGCATTGCCGCAATAATGTTAGATAGGCATCAAATTCCAGCTTTTCACTTAAAATTTGCAGATTATCAGCGCTAAATAATGCCATACCGGCCTGGCGAACCTCGTCGATATAGGCATCATTATTGGCGGGGTAACCCATCGGCACAATCACGTTCACCGTGTCGCCGAACTGCTGATGGACAGCACGCAGCGCGGCAACATGCTCATTGCTGCAATCGCCAGAGTTGCCAACCAGCACCGTCATCTTGCCGCTGCGCTGACAATCATTGCTCATGTTATTGAGTGAAGGATCCATTCGCGTTGGGAAATAGAGCAACTCACCCCGTACATGCGGATGCTGCTCGGCGAAATAACGTAAATCGCCCCGCGTGGCAAATACGCAGCCCACGCGGTTCTGCGCCATGCGGCGAATCGGGTAAAACAGGCGGAATTTCAGCCCACTGGAGACTTCGTATAAATCAGCACCCCAGATATGCCAGTAAAACTGCGTCGGTTTAATTCCCCCGCTCAGCAGCGCCAACCACAGGCTGGTGTTGAACTGACCGTGGAAGAAGAATCGCTGTTGGCGATTCGCTTTTGCTTTCGCAATAACTGCTTCGGCTAACGCTTTTTTCCCGCTGTAGAAACTCAGCGATAACGCCGGGCAGCTCTCACTGAATCCCGCATCCTGACCGGCAACCATAAACGTGCGCGCGTGCTCGCTCGTCGCGGCAAGCGAGTCGTTGAAAAACCGCAGCACGGTTTGGTTATGGTGAGGGATATCCGATCCCAGAACGTGAATCAGTACAGTCATGCCCGCCTACGCCAGAGTAAAAACACGCCACAACAAAGAGAAAAATAGACGATGTACGTTGCCATATAAGCCTGTGCCGCTCCCAGCGCACCATGTGCAGGGATCAGCCAGTGAGCAAACACCGTCAATAACATGAACTGGCTAATTTCAGCCAAAATATAAAACCGCAGTGATGCTTTCGCGATCACCAGATACCCAAAGACATACGCCCCAACTTTTAGTACATCGCCAACCAGTTGCCAGGCAAACAGATCGCGCATGGCGGTGAATTTTGCGGAGAAAAGCAGCCAGATAGCAAAGTCACGCAGTAGCCAAACGGTAAAGCTCGCAGCGGCAACTGCTGGTAACACGAACTTCAGCGACTTAACCACCTCGCGCGTAATGTCGCGCTTTTCAGTCAGTCGCGACAACGTCGGCAGCAAGTAAACGCTGAATGAAGCGGTAATGAATTGCAGATAAGCATCAGAGATACTGCTTACCCCCTGCCAAATCCCAACATCATCCCAACTGTACTGCGCCGCCAGCAGGTTTCGCATCATCACGTATGCCACAGGCAACGTTACGGAGGTAATCAGCGCCATCAGCGTAAACTTGCTTAGCTGTCCAGCCAGACCGTTATCCCACGAGGGTTTCAGGTAATGCAGAGGAATCGCCCCGCGCTTAATCAGCATAATAGCGGCAGGGATAACGACCAACGCGGGCACTAACGCCAAACCCAGCAAAGCGCCTTCATACCCTCCCAGGCGATAACAGCCATAATAAGCCACTACGCCCACCAGGCTACCCACAATCAGCGACAGCGCGTTACCCGCCGCATCTCGAAAACCCTTCATCAACGCCAACAGCAGATTCGCCCAGGCAATGCCCATCTGCACCAGCGCAACCAGTCTTACCAGCCCCTGATAATGAGTATGACCAAACAATCCCTGACTGATTGGTGCGGCCGCCAGCAGAAAAATCACCGCCATCAGCGTAGAGAATCCCAGCACCATCGCGGAAGATGTACCGACGACCTTGCGGAGCCGGGTCGGATCGTCATGGTGCTGCGCAACATATTTCGTGACGCCGTTGAAAATGCCGGCCCCCGCCAGGACACCAAGCACGGTGACCATCTGGCGGAAGTTACCCGCCTGCCCCACGCCTGCCGGGCCAAACGACACCGCCAGCAGCTTCACGACCAGCAAACCCGCACCAATTTTTACCAGCGTACTGGCTGCCGTCCATAAGGACGCTTTAGCAAGCGACATTTCAGGCGAAGTAGTTGAGTAAGGTCGAAATTACCGTTCGCTGGTTGACCGGCGACAGGTTGTAGAACAACGGTAAACGCAGCAAACGCTCGCTCTCTTTGGTGGTGTAACGATCAACACCGGCAAATACGCCGAATTTGTCGCCAGCCGGGCAATCATGCAGCGGGATATAGTGGAACACCGCCATAATTTCAGCTTCTTTTAGGAAGTTAATCAACGCCGTGCGATCGTCGATATCGCGCAGCTTGATGTAAAACATATGGGCGTTTTGCACGCAGTCGTCCGGTACAGAAGGCAGCTCGATACGTCCGGTACGCGCCAGCGGTTCAAGAGCATCATAGTAGTTCTGCCACAGAGTCAGACGCTGCTGGTTAATGCGGTCCGCTGCTTCCAGCTGCGCCCACAGATAGGCGGCCTGTAGATCGGACATCAAATAACTGGAGCCGATATCACGCCAGGTATATTTATCTACCTGGCCACGGAAAAACTGGCTGCGGTTTGTCCCTTTTTCACGGATGATCTCTGCACGTTCGACTAATTTTTTATCATTAATCAGCGTCGCGCCGCCTTCACCACCTGCGGTATAGTTTTTGGTCTCATGAAAGCTAAAGCAACCGATGTGACCAATCGTCCCCAGCGCCCGACCTTTGTAAGTCGACATAACGCCCTGGGCCGCATCTTCCACCACAAACAGGTTATGTTTGGTCGCCAGCGCCATAATAGTATCCATTTCGCAGGCCACGCCCGCGTAATGCACCGGCACAATCGCGCGGGTTTTGTCGGTGATCGCCGCTTCAATCAGCGTTTCGTCAATGTTCATGGTATCCGGGCGGATATCAACAAAGACAATTTTCGCGCCTCGCAGCACGAAAGCATTGGCCGTGGAGACAAACGTATAGCTTGGCATAATGACTTCATCGCCAGGCTGGATATCCAGCAGCAATGCCGCCATCTCAAGCGATGCGGTGCAGGAAGGCGTCAGCAATACTTTCTCGCTGCCAAAATGCTGTTCCAGCCACTGCTGGCAGCGACGGGTAAAACCGCCGTCGCCACACAGTTTGCCGCTGTTCATCGCAGCCTGCATGTAATCGAGTTCAGTGCCCACCACCGGCGGTGCGTTAAATGGAATCATCGTGTCACCTGTATAACCAATACGCGGTGCTTTCCACATTCGCACCACTGTGTATATAACGTTTAAGCGCGGCGGTATTGCCCATTTGGGTCGCCACACGCAGTGCTGTTTTACCGTGAGCCTGCGCCCAGCAAAGCGCGGCCTGCATCAGTTCTGCTCCCGCCCCACGCCCGGCTAGCAGGCCAATTCGCGCCTCGGTCGCATTCAGTTCACGCAGCGAGACATAGCCACGAATCTCACCTGTTGGTGTACGAAAAACGAGGCATTGATGATCGAACGTCCCCAGCACCGCGTTTTCAATCCACTGCGCATAAAAACGCGCGCTGGCATCTGCGGCATACCACGGGGCGCGAAAACGACTTTGCGCGAACGCCTGTCCTGCCAGATGGCGTAATGCAGGGATATCCGTAGTTTGTGCGACCTGCGCACCGGGGTCACCATGCGCACACGTCACTGGCAGCACAAAATCTACTTCACCTTCAACCAGTGAGAAGCCCAGCTGTTGCAGGGCATCTAATGCTTGGGTATTGGCGGCAGGTATTTTTGCCTGTACCCGCGACCAGGGCTGCAACGCATCCGCAGTCAGAACCGACGCGTGTTGGTCAAAACGCACAATGGCGCTATGCACGCCAAAGAACGTATTTTCCCAGCTAAGCGGCTCAATACTGGCGCGGATTTTCACCGCCAGACCCCTTTGGTATCAACGACATATTGCTGGTGAACCGCATCGCCTTTAATGGCTTTAAATTCATTGTGGTCGACCAGCAAGACCAGCACATCGGCGCTTCCCAGGGCATCGTCCAGCGTTGCCAGTTGGCACAGACCGTCCAGTTTTTTCGGCAGTTGATGGATATTCGGTTCCACCACCAATGTTTCGCCTTTGTGCCAATGCGCGATACTTTGCGCAATTCCCATCGCCGGGCTTTCACGTAAATCATCAATATTCGGTTTAAATGCCAGACCAAAACAGGCAATTTTCACTTCGCTGGCCCGTTTATTGGTATCCGCCAGACAGTCGGCCACGGCAGCTTTTACCCGATCGACCACCCAATGAGGCTTACCGTCGTTTACCTCACGCGCGGTACGGATCAATTTAGCCTGTTGCGGGTTCTGCGCCACGATAAACCACGGATCAACCGCGATACAGTGCCCGCCAACACCCGGACCCGGCTGCAAAATATTCACGCGCGGATGGCGATTTGCCAGGCGAATCAGTTCCCAGACGTTGATCCCCTGATCGGCGCAAATCAGCGACAACTCATTAGCGAAGGCGATATTGACGTCGCGGAAGCTATTTTCAGTCAGCTTGCACATTTCCGCTGTGCGCGCGTTGGTCACGACACATTCACCCTCAAGGAAAATGTTGTACAGTTCGCTAGCACGCGCGGAACAGACGGAGGTCATTCCCCCAATCACGCGGTCGTTTTTAATCAGTTCAACCATCACCTGACCTGGCAGCACGCGTTCAGGGCAATAGGCAATATTGACGTCAGCCTGTTCACCGACCTGCTGCGGGAAAGTCAAATCAGGACGCATTTCAGCCAGCCATGTGGCCATCTGTTCGGTAGCCCCGACAGGCGACGTCGATTCAAGGATCACCAACGCGCCTTTTTTCAGCACCGGAGCAAGAGACTTGGCTGCGGCTTCCACATAAACCATATCGGGTTCGTGCTCCCCCTTAAACGGAGTAGGCACAGCAATCAGAAAGGCATCCGCATCTACAGGGGTTGTGGTCGCACGCAGAAATTCATTTTCGACCGCCGTTTTCACCACGGCGCCCAAATCTGGCTCAACGATATGAATTTCACCGCGATTAATGGTATCCACCGCGTGTTGATTTACATCTACGCCAATCACATGCTTTTGACGGGAAGCAAAGGCAGCCGCCGTCGGCAGTCCGATATAACCCAGCCCAATGACAGAAATGGTCGTAAAACTCATAGCGATATCCGATTATTTTTTAACGCGTGTAAAATGCGGCCACATGCCTGCCCGTCACCATACGGATTATGGGCGCGGCTCATGGTCTGATATTCATTATCGTCATGCAGCAAACGCGTGACTTCTTCGACAATACGCTGCGGGTCTGTCCCTACCAGACGTACTGTACCTGCAGTAATCGCTTCCGGACGTTCCGTCGTTTCGCGCATCACCAGTACCGGTTTCCCCAAAGATGGGGCTTCTTCCTGAATCCCACCGGAGTCGGTCAGGATCAGCCAGGCATGATTCATCAGCCAGACAAACGGCATGTAATCCTGCGGTTCAATCAGGATGACGTTTTCAACGTGACCCAGAATGCGATTAACCGGTTCGCTAACGTTAGGATTCAGGTGCACCGGATAGACAATCTGTACGTTCTGATTAGCCGCAGCAATTTCCGCCAGCGCGTGACATATGCGTTCAAAACCGCGACCGAAGCTTTCACGACGATGACCGGTCACCAGTATCATCTTTTTATCCGAGCTCAGGAAAGGATAATGCTCTGCTAATTCAGCACGCAATTCATCGTTCGCCAGTACGCGGTCGCGAACCCAGATCAACGCATCAATCACCGTATTGCCTGTGACGAAAATACGATTTTCGGGAATAGCTTCCCGTAACAAATTTTGGCGCGAGTTTTCTGTTGGCGCAAAATGATACATAGCCAGACGCCCGGTCAGCGTCCGATTCGCCTCTTCTGGCCAGGGAGAGTAGAGATCACCAGTACGTAAACCAGCCTCTACATGCCCCACCGGGATGCGCTGATAGAACGCAGCCAGACTCGTGGCAATGGTCGTTGTGGTATCACCATGAACCAACACCACATCAGGTTTAAAATCAGCCAGAATTGGCTTTAATCCTTCCAGTATTCGGCAGGTAATTTCTGTTAGTCCCTGACCTGGCTGCATAATGTTGAGATCGTAGTCAGGTACAATGGAAAAGAGGTTCAACACCTGATCGAGCATCTCCCGATGCTGCGCCGTGACGCAAACTTTTGCCTCAAAATCAGGATCTTTTGCCAACGCATGAACCAGAGGTGCCATTTTTATGGCCTCTGGTCGCGTGCCAAATACAGTCAGTACTTTCACATCGATTCTCTTCGGATTGGCAGTGAGGGCCCAGCCCCTCACTGCAACGATATTGCTAGATCGTGCGGCGGCGGGTTAACGCGACACCAGCACCGATCAGAGCCCCAACGATGCCCCACATAATCATCAGGAAAGCACGACGAGGGCTGTCACGTTTTACCGGTTCTTCCGGCGTACGCAAATAACGATAGGTCTGAAAACGCGGATCCAGAGTTGGCCCAACGTTCAGTGTGTTAAGCATGGCTCGGTTTTGGAAGTAGTCCAGATCGAAATCAGGACCAACAGATTGCAGGTTCTCGAGTCGCGCCTGCAGCATAGGACGTCCAAGCAAGAACAGTTCAGAATCCGGTAATTCCTCAGCAGGAACATCCGTAGAAGTACGCGAAATATTATGCTGTTCAGCAATTTTGAGCGCCTGCTCAATGTTGTGAACACGGCGGGAGAAGAGCGATTTCGCCACTTCTTCCTGGCGTTTAACTTGTGCCTTCATCTGCACGGTGCGTGCAGCCCAGGCTCCCTTTAACTCGTCGTTCAGATGACGCGCAGCACGCTGACTGGCAAACGCAACGTACTGACGCAACAGATTGTTGGCATCAGGTGCCGTCTCGGCAATCAGCTTCACGCTGTCATTGGTATTACGAACCGCATCGCCAGGCATAAACTGAATGTTATTGATCAGTTCATCCAGCATCGCCGCATCGGCTTTGCTGTTACCCACCATACGTTGCTTGTAATAATCAGTCTGCTGCCAGAATTCACGACGCGTATCCCAGGAAGCAAGTTGCATGATGAATTCTTTATAGGCTTCATCCATCACTGACGGCTGATCCGCTGATGCAAGACTGGCCTTGATGTCCAGGTTACGTAAGAACTGCTGCTGAGAGTAATAGCCACCCAACATATTAACCGTTGGCCTGTCTGAAATCGCCGTCGCGCTCCACTCCTGACGAGCAAAAAACGTATAGGCGAGAGCGACTAACGCGAAGGCGAGAGCCATACCGACGATCCACACCTTCCCTGTCCACAAAGTACGAAACAACCCACGGATGTCCAGTTCATTTTCAGCGCTCATGGCATGTTCCCCCGGTAATGGTTGTGTCATCGTACCCTCAATTTATTTGGTTAAGTTTGGTTTACTGTCACGGTTTCTACGCAACTTGCGCTTCCAGCGTTTGATAAATCTCGCCACCTTCCAGGCGCGTTTTATACAGATGTCGTACAGGACAAACGCCAGTAAAAAGAGCACCAACATCACCCATTCCGGGACAATACGAGAATATTCAGCCAACACGCCGATAGAAGCCAGGATCGCAGCAGCCAGCGTAATCAGGACAAAAGCCTGTCGGGAAGTAAACCCGGCGCGCATGATTAAATGGTGAATATGTTGGCGATCCGGGGAGAAAGGGCTCATGCCTTTACGTAAACGGCGATACATAATTGCCACCATATCCATTAACGGAATGGCAATAATCCACAGAGCCGTGACCGGGCTAATAGGATGCGTTGGCCCCTGGGTAGTCTCCAGCAGAATCCAAATCACCGTGAAGCCAATCAACGTACTTCCCGCATCCCCCATAAAGACTTTATAGCGGCGTCCGAGAATCCCCAGGTTCAGCAGGATGTAAGGCAGAATGGCGGCGATCATGGCAAAACACCAGATTGCCAGGCTTGTCTGGCCATCGAACCACAGAATAAGCCCCATCGCTGCGAATGAGACGCTGGATAGCCCACCGAGCAGACCATCGATCCCATCGACCATATTGAAGGCGTTAATCGCCGCCCAGACGGCAAACAGGGTCAGGAAATAACCAAAAGGACCGAGCACCATCTCCCAAGGGCCGAAAATATAGCCAAGGCTTAGCAGATAGAGTTTGCCCACTGACATCATAATGATGCCAATAAGGGCCTGGATGGTCGCGCGGATTTTTACACTGATATCAAAACGATCGTCCAGGGCACCGATAAACACCAGCACACCGGCACAGGCCAGGTAGAGAGTAGCATGCGGGATATAATAATCGGCGATGAGGAAGGTAAAGCAAATGCCTGCGTAAACCGAAATCCCCCCAACCAGCGGAATCAGTCCCTGATGACGTTTACGGAAGTTGGGTTTATCCACCAATCCAATCTTTTTCGCAACCTTGCGGGCAAAGAAAAGAAACAGCGTTGTGAATAAAAAAATACTGATGAGATCAGTACTTGCTGTCAGTAAATTCACTATACATACTCTCAGAGAATATCAATATATGAAGTATAACCATCCAGGCGATTATTCAGAAGAGAAACCCGACTCCATATCAGGTGGTTCTGTATGATTATTAACCACAAAATACGAATTACAACCCTTCGTCACCAGGCGGTATGTCATACCGGATTATTATTATTGTGTCGTTAAGATTACATCCACAAAAGCAAAACGCCACGTAAAAACGTGGCGTTTTCAGATGATGCCCGAATCAGGAACGCTTCATCATATCGAAGAAGTCGTCATTGGTCTTGGTCATCGCCAGTTTGTTAATGAGGAATTCCATTGCGTCGATTTCACCCATAGGATGGATGATTTTGCGCAGGATCCACATTTTCTGCAGCTCTTCCTGGGTGGTGAGCAGCTCTTCTTTACGGGTACCAGAACGGTTGTAGTCGATAGCCGGAAAGACGCGTTTTTCAGCAATCTTACGGGAGAGATGCAGTTCCATGTTGCCGGTACCTTTAAACTCTTCGTAGATAACTTCATCCATTTTAGAGCCGGTATCAATCAGCGCAGTCGCGATGATGGTCAGGCTACCGCCCTCTTCCACGTTACGTGCAGCACCAAAGAAACGCTTCGGACGATGTAGGGCGTTGGCGTCCACACCACCGGTCAGTACTTTACCGGAAGCAGGAACCACGGTGTTATATGCACGTGCCAGACGGGTGATGGAGTCAAGCAGAATGATAACGTCTTTCTTGTGTTCAACCAGACGTTTCGCCTTCTCGATAACCATTTCCGCAACCTGAACATGGCGGGAGGCAGGTTCGTCAAAGGTAGACGCAACCACTTCACCTTTCACCAGACGCTGCATCTCGGTAACTTCTTCCGGACGTTCGTCAATCAGCAGCACCATCAACACGCAGTCAGGATGATTGTATGCAATGCTCTGCGCGATGTTCTGCAGCAGCATGGTTTTACCCGCTTTCGGCGGAGCAACAATCAGGCCACGTTGGCCACGACCGATCGGCGATGCCAGATCCAGTACACGCGCCGTTAAGTCTTCAGTAGAACCGTTACCACGCTCCATACGCAGACGGGAGTTTGCGTGCAGCGGCGTTAAGTTCTCAAAGAGGATTTTGTTACGGGCGTTTTCTGGTTTGTCGTAGTTAACTTCGTTAACTTTCAACAGCGCAAAGTAGCGTTCACCTTCTTTCGGCGGGCGAATCTTACCAGAAATGGTATCACCAGTGCGGAGGTTGAAACGGCGGATTTGGCTGGGAGAAACGTAGATGTCATCAGGACCGGCGAGGTAGGAGCTGTCTGCAGAGCGGAGGAAACCAAATCCATCCTGCAATATCTCCAGCACACCGTCACCAAAGATATCTTCGCCACTCTTTGCGTGCTGCTTCAGGATGGCAAAAATAATGTCCTGCTTGCGCATACGAGCCAGGTTTTCAAGGCCCATATTTTCGCCGAGAGTGATCAGCTCAGAAACCGGCGTATTCTTTAATTCGGTAAGATTCATAATGGTGTGAGTTCTTAAACTTGGGGTAAATCTCGAACTTAATGTTGTGAATGGTATGGCAGGGTCATCCATGCCTGTTTACGGCCATCAACTCATGTCTGTTCGCTGTCTGGTCACAGGAAAGTACGCAGAACTGAAACGACAAGACGGATTGAGTGACAAGCCAGGAATCTGTCCACTTCTCGCGCGAGAAACAACGGGAAGTATTGGATATAACTAGATTCAAACTTAATAAGGTATGTTTAATACGAAGTCAACACTAACTTAGCACGACTCAAGTCGGGCGTCCAGTCATCCGAATCATTTCGAAGTATGGTCGCCCGATCATGAGACTTCCTTACGCTAAATTAGCGTCGAGGAATTCTTTCAACTGACCTTTAGACAGCGCGCCGACTTTTGTCGCCGCAACTTCGCCGTTTTTAAACAGCAACAGGGTCGGGATGCCACGGATACCATACTTCGGCGCGGTGCCTGGGTTTTGGTCAATGTTCAATTTAGCAACCGTCAGTTTGCCCTGATATTCGTCAGCGATTTCATCCAGAATCGGAGCGATCATTTTGCACGGACCGCACCACTCTGCCCAGAAATCAACGAGGATTGCTCCGTCCGCTTTGAGTACATCCGTGTCAAAACTGTCGTCAGTCAGGTGAATAATTTTATCGCTCATAATAACTCCACAGGAATAAGCCTGGTGCATTGGTGTAGCATTAATCAACGACGTGTTGATGTAGCATTAACCAACTAAAGGTTGACTTTATTTCACCGGATACGCTTTCGTAAAGCAATAGTAAGCTGATATTCTACCACACTATGAGCAAAACACATTTAACAGAACAGAAGTTTTCCGACTTCGCCCTGCACCCAAAGGTGATAGAAGCCCTTGAAAACAAAGGCTTTCATAACTGTACGCCCATTCAGGCCCTCGCGCTGCCGCTAACGCTGGCTGGTCGTGATGTTGCCGGGCAGGCGCAAACCGGTACCGGAAAAACGATGGCGTTCCTGACGTCAACGTTTCATTATCTTCTCTCTCATCCCGCGATTGCCGATCGCAAGGTGAACCAACCGCGTGCGTTAATTATGGCGCCAACGCGTGAGTTAGCCGTGCAGATCCACGCCGATGCCGAGCCGCTGGCACAGACCACTGGTCTGAAATTAGGCCTGGCGTATGGCGGCGACGGTTACGATAAACAGCTGAAAGTGCTGGAAAGCGGCGTCGATATTCTTATCGGCACGACCGGTCGTCTTATCGACTATGCAAAACAGAACCACATTAATCTGGGCGCGATTCAGGTCGTGGTGCTGGATGAAGCCGATCGTATGTACGATCTGGGCTTTATTAAAGATATCCGTTGGCTGTTCCGTCGTATGCCGCCAACCACCCAACGTCTGAATATGCTGTTTTCTGCAACCCTCTCTTATCGCGTTCGCGAACTGGCGTTCGAACAAATGAATAACGCTGAGTACGTTGAAGTCGAACCGGAACAGAAAACTGGCCATCGCATTAAAGAAGAGCTCTTCTACCCCTCCAACGAAGAGAAAATGCGTTTGCTGCAAACGCTGATTGAAGAAGAGTGGCCAGATCGCGCCATTGTTTTTGCTAACACCAAGCATCGTTGTGAAGATATCTGGGGCAGCCTTGCTGCAGACGGCCATCGTGTCGGTCTGCTGACCGGTGACGTGGCGCAGAAAAAACGTCTGCGAATCCTCGATGAATTCACCCGTGGCGATATCGACATTCTCGTTGCGACGGATGTTGCTGCACGTGGTCTGCATATCCCAGCCGTAACGCACGTATTTAACTATGACCTGCCGGATGACTGTGAAGATTACGTTCACCGTATCGGTCGTACCGGTCGTGCTGGTGCAAGCGGTCACTCTATCAGCCTCGCTTGTGAAGAGTACGCGCTGAATTTACCCGCAATCGAGACCTATATCGGCCACTCGATTCCGGTCAGCAAATATAACCCGGATGCGCTGATGACCGATCTGCCGAAGCCGTTGCGCTTAACGCGCCCGCGCACAGGCAATGGCCCACGCCGTACCGGTGGTGCTCCGCGTAATCGTCGTCGTTCAGGTTAAGAAAAGTTATGCCATACACAAAATCATTCAGCCTGTATCAAGGCGGCAAGAAAACGAATCCTGATGAACCTACTTTAGTAAGTGATTCGGGTGAGAGAACGCAGCCAACACAGATACAGGTTGAAGGATGAAGTGTATGAATTCTACTTCGCTGTATGCGGCAATCGATCTCGGATCAAATAGTTTTCATATGCTGGTTGTACGCGAGGTGGCAGGAAGCATCCAGACGCTCACTCGTATCAAACGCAAAGTGCGTCTGGCTGCTGGACTCAACGGTGACAACGAGCTCTCTGTTGAAGCAATGGAGCGCGGCTGGCAATGTTTGCGCCTGTTTGCAGAACGTCTGCAGGATATCCCGCATCCACAAATCCGCGTGGTCGCCACGGCAACATTACGCATTGCCGTAAATGCCGATGTGTTTATTGCTAAAGCGCAAGAGATCCTCGGCTGCCCTGTCCAGGTGATTAGCGGTGAAGAAGAAGCGCGCCTGATTTATCAAGGTGTGGCCCACACTACCGGCGGTGCAGATCAGCGTCTGGTCGTCGACATTGGCGGGGCCAGCACTGAACTGGTTACCGGTTCTGGCGCGCAAACCACTTCCCTGTTCAGCCTGTCAATGGGCTGCGTCACCTGGCTCGAACGCTATTTTACCGATCGTAATCTGGCACAGGAAAACTTTGACGAGGCCGAGAAAGCCGCTCGCGAAGTTCTGCGCCCGGTCGCCGACAAACTGCGTTTTCATGGCTGGAAAGTTTGCGTTGGTGCCTCTGGCACCGTCCAGGCGTTGCAGGAAATCATGATGGCGCAGGGCATGGATGAGCGCATTACGCTGGCCAAACTTCAGCAGCTTAAGCAGCGTGCCATTCACTGCGGTCGTCTGGAAGAGCTGGAGATCGAAGGGTTAACGCTGGAACGTGCGCTGGTTTTCCCCAGCGGGCTGGCCATTCTGATTGCTATTTTCACCGAACTGAACATTCAATGCATGACCCTGGCCGGAGGCGCATTACGTGAAGGTCTGGTCTACGGTATGCTGCATCTGGCGGTGGATCAGGATATTCGTAGCCGCACATTACGCAATATCCAGCGTCGCTTTATGGTCGATACAGAGCAAGCACATCGCGTTGCCAATTTAGCGACTAAATTTCTCGATCAGGTAGAAAAAAAGTGGCATCTTGAACCGATTAGCCGCGAATTACTGATTAGTGCCTGTCAGCTGCATGAAATTGGCCTAAGCGTTGATTTTAAACAGGCACCACAGCATGCCGCTTATCTGGTGCGCAATCTCGATCTCCCGGGTTTTACCCCTGCGCAAAAGAAACTGCTAGCGACGCTGTTACTCAACCAGACCAATCCCGTCGATCTCTCTTCGCTCCACCAGCAAAACGCAGTGCCGCCGCGCATCGCGGAGCATCTTTGTCGTTTGCTACGCCTGGCGATCATCTTCGCCAGTCGTCGCCGTGACGATCTTGTGCCGGAAATTCAATTGGATGCAAGAAACGAGCACCTGACGGTCACTCTACCAGAAGGCTGGCTGGAACATCATCCGCTGGGTAAAGAGTTAATCGATCAGGAAAGCCAGTGGCAAAGCTATGTCCATTGGCCGCTGGACGTTCATTAGATGTTGGTTGCCGGATAGTGCTTACACATATCCGGCCCATAAAATACCTACTTCGCTTTAGCTTTCGCCATCATTGCCCGAATATTAGCGATGCTGGCCTGACCTTTTTGCATCCGTTCCTCTGCGCTCACCACTTTTCGCTCTTGCTCCCAGATAACGTCATCCTGTGGCAGCTCCAGAAGGAAACGACTCGGTTCCGGACGCACCAGCTCACCATACTGACGACGCTCTTTACATAGCGTGAAGATGAGCTCTTTTTGTGCACGCGTAATCCCTACATAAGCCAGACGACGTTCTTCGTCGATATTGTCTTCATCGATACTGCTCTGGTGCGGCAAAAATCCTTCTTCCATTCCCACCATAAACACGTATGGGAACTCCAGCCCTTTTGAGGCATGCAGTGTCATTAATTGCACCTGATCCAGCTCTTCTTCACTCTCTCCACGTTCCATCATGTCGCGTAGGGTAAAGCGGGTAACAACCTGGGTCAGGGTCATTGGCTCTTCCAGCTCACTGCCTTCCAGCATCTCCGTCATCCAACTGAACAGCGTATTGACGTTTTTCATACGCATTTCAGCCGCTTTCGGGCTCGGCGAGGTTTCATACAGCCAGGATTCGTAATCAATACCGTGGATAAGATCGCGCACAGCGGCAACCGGCTCACGCTCCGCCAGACGCTGAATTTCCCCCAGCCAGTGCGTAAAGCGAGTCAGAGAATCATACCCGCGCCCGGTCAGTGTCTGGCTAAGCCCCATATCAAAGCTGGCGGTAAACAGGCTTTTATTACGTGTCATCGCCCATTCCCCCAACTTTTGCAGCGTGGCCGGGCCGATTTCACGTTTTGGCGTATTTACGATACGCAAAAATGCGCTATCGTCATCCGGGTTGCTCAGCACGCGCAGATAGGCCAGCAGATCTTTAATCTCCGGACGCGAGAAGAACGACGTTCCGCCGGAAATTTTGTACGGGATACGGTTCTGCATTAGAAACTTTTCGAACACGCGCGACTGATGATTACCGCGATACAGGATGGCGTAGTCTTTATACTGCGTCTTGTTCACAAAATGATGGGCAATTAATTCCCCGGTCACGCGTTCCGCTTCGTGCTCTTCATTATTGGCACTCAGTACCTTCAGTTCAGCACCGTAACCCAACTCGGAAAAGAGTCGCTTTTCAAAGACGTGTGGATTGTTCGCAATAAGGATGTTCGCCGCCTTCAGGATGCGACCTGATGAACGGTAGTTTTGCTCCAGCTTCACCACCTGCAAAGCCGGAAAATCTTTGCTTAACAGTACCAGGTTCTGTGGACGGGCGCCGCGCCAGGAGTAGATCGACTGATCGTCATCGCCCACGACGGTAAAGCGCGCGCGTTTACCTACCAGCAACTTCACCAGCTCGTACTGGCTGGTGTTGGTATCCTGATATTCATCCACCAGCAGGTAGCGGATTCTGTTTTGCCAGCGCTCACGCACTTCTTCATTGCGCTGTAGCAGCAGCGTGGGAAGCAGGATCAGATCGTCAAAATCGAGGACGTTACACGCCTTCATATGCGCGTCATACAGACCATAGCAGTGGGCAAAAATACGATCGCGCTCGCCCTTGGCGCTGGCTGCCGCCTGTGCCGGAGTCATCAGATCGTTTTTCCAGTTGGAGATCGTCGAGATCAACTGCTGGAGGATAAGCTTATCGTCTTCGATTAGCCCTTCGGTCAGTTCCTTGAGCAAGGCCACCTGGTCAGTATCGTCAAACAACGAGAAGTTAGACTTCATCCCCAGCGCCGCATATTCACGCTTAATGATATCCAGTCCCAGGGTGTGGAAGGTGGAGATCATCAACCCACGCGCCTCTTTACGACCCAGCGTTTGCGCCACGCGCTCTTTCATCTCGCGCGCAGCCTTATTGGTAAAGGTCACGGCTGCAATATGGCGTGCCTGATAACCACATTCACGGATCAGATGGGCGATTTTGTTGGTGATAACACGCGTCTTGCCGGAACCCGCTCCCGCCAGCACCAGGCAAGGTCCGGTGACGAATTCGACGGCTTGTTGTTGTCCGGGGTTCAAACGCATAAAGGGTCACTCATGAAAGTCGGGAGGGGAGAATAACAGCGTGGTAGTATAGCCAGCCTTAACCACCCCACTCAAGGCACGATCATGGCAAAAACAGCAGCAGCAGTGCATATCCTTGTTAAAGAAGAGAAACTGGCACTGGATCTTCTGGAACAGATTAAAAACGGCGCAGACTTCGGCAAACTGGCGAAGAAACACTCTATCTGCCCATCAGGCAAACGCGGCGGTGATTTAGGTGAATTCCGTCAGGGCCAGATGGTTCCGGCGTTCGATAAAGTCGTCTTCTCCTGCCCGGTGCTGGAGCCGACCGGCCCGCTGCATACCCAGTTCGGTTATCACATCATTAAGGTGCTGTACCGTAACTAATAAAAAATCCCGGAGCGTTCAGGCACCGGGATTTTTTTGCCGGATGGCGGCTACGCCTTATCCGGCCTACATCTGCTGTGCGTAGGTCGGGTAAGCGCAAGCGCCACCCGACATCCTATTTAGCCAGCAACGGCAATGCGTTTCATATCGGTCATGTAACCGCGCAGTTTCTTACCAACCTGCTCGATAGCGTGGCTACGGATTGCTTCGTTCACGTCGCGCAGCTGCGCGTTGTCTACCGCACCTTCGGCAATCGCTTTGCCCAGGTCGCCGGTCTGCAGGGTGGTCATGAACTCTTTCAGCAGCGGTACGCAAGCGTAAGAGAACAGGTAGTTGCCGTATTCTGCGGTATCGGAGATAACCACGTTCATTTCGTACAGACGCTTACGGGCGATGGTATTCGCGATCAGCGGCAGCTCGTGCAGTGATTCGTAGTACGCAGATTCTTCGATGATGCCGGAATCCACCATGGTTTCGAACGCCAGCTCAACGCCCGCTTTCACCATCGCAATCATCAGAACGCCTTTATCGAAGTACTCCTGCTCACCGATTTTACCTTCAAACTGCGGGGCGGTTTCGAACGCGGTTTTACCGGTCTCTTCACGCCAGGTCAGCAGTTTCTTATCGTCGTTAGCCCAGTCAGCCATCATGCCGGAAGAGAATTCGCCGGAAATGATGTCGTCCATGTGTTTCTGGAACAGCGGCGCCATAATCTCTTTCAGCTGTTCGGACAGCGCATAAGCACGCAGTTTCGCCGGGTTAGACAGACGGTCCATCATCAGGGTGATGCCGCCCTGCTTCAGCGCTTCGGTGATGGTTTCCCAGCCGAACTGAATCAGTTTTTCAGCATATGCCGGGTCAGTACCTTCTTCCACCAGCTTATCGAAGCACAGCAGAGAACCGGCTTGCAGCATACCGCACAGGATAGTCTGCTCACCCATCAGATCAGATTTCACTTCCGCAACGAAGGAGGACTCCAGCACGCCCGCACGGTGACCGCCGGTGGCCGCAGCCCAGGCTTTAGCAATCGCCATACCTTCGCCTTTCGGATCGTTTTCCGGGTGAACGGCGATCAGGGTCGGTACACCGAAGCCACGTTTGTACTCTTCACGAACTTCAGTACCCGGGCACTTCGGTGCCACCATCACAACGGTGATGTCTTTACGGATCTGCTCGCCCACTTCGACGATGTTGAAGCCGTGTGAATAGCCCAGCGCCGCGCCATCTTTCATCAGCGGTTGTACCGAACGTACAACGTCGGAGTGCTGCTTGTCTGGCGTCAGGTTAACCACCAGGTCAGCCTGCGGGATCAGCTCTTCGTAGGTACCCACTTTGAAGCCGTTTTCGGTCGCTTTACGCCAGGAAGCACGCTTCTCAGCAATGGCTTCTTTACGCAGTGCGTAGGAGATATCCAGACCGGAGTCACGCATGTTCAGGCCCTGGTTCAGACCCTGAGCGCCACAGCCGACGATGACCACTTTTTTACCCTGAAGGTAGCTCGCACCATCGGCGAATTCGTCGCGGCCCATAAAGCGACATTTACCCAGCTGTGCCAGCTGCTGGCGCAGGTTCAGTGTATTAAAGTAGTTAGCCATGATGGTGTACTCCGTGATGTTGTGTTGTGGTGCTTATTATTCGGTTCGCAGATTTGTATTTGCGAGATTGAATCCACATTACAACAGGAAATTTATTGCGGAAATTGATATATTCACAACATCACGTTGCAATTTATGCAACGTAGAAAATCGGAGGCTCGTCTGTGGATTTACGCGATCTGAAAATGTTCCTGCATTTGGCTGAAAGTCGCCACTTTGGCCGCAGCGCACGGGCAATGCACGTCAGCCCCTCCACGCTTTCGCGCCAGATTCAGCGCCTGGAAGAAGATCTCGGCCAGCCGCTGTTTGTGCGCGATAACCGTACGGTCACGCTGACCGAAGCGGGCGAAGAGCTGCGCGTATTCGCCCAGCAGACGCTGCTGCAATACCAGCAGTTGCGCCACACCCTCGATCAGCAAGGACCGTCACTGTCAGGCGAGTTACATATCTTCTGCTCCGTCACCGCCGCGTACAGCCACCTGCCACCGATACTTGATCGCTTCCGCGCTGAACACCCGTCGGTTGAAATCAAGCTCACCACCGGCGATGCCGCCGATGCGATGGACAAAGTGGTCACTGGTGAAGCCGATCTGGCGATTGCCGGTAAGCCCGAGACACTGCCCGGCGCGGTAGCGTTCTCGATGCTGGAGAATCTGACGGTGGTGCTGATCGCCCCGGCGCTGCCCTGCCCGGTGCGTAATCAGGTTTCCGTCGAGAAACCCGACTGGTCGACGGTGCCGTTTATCATGGCCGACCAGGGGCCGGTCCGCCGCCGCATTGAGCTGTGGTTCCGCCGTCACAAAATCAGCAACCCATCGATTTACGCTACGGTAGGCGGTCATGAAGCGATGGTCTCAATGGTGGCGCTGGGCTGCGGCGTGGCGCTGCTGCCGGAAGTGGTGCTGGAAAACAGCCCAGAGCCGGTACGTAACCGCGTGATGATTTTAGAACGCAGCGACGAGAAAATGCCGTTCGAGCTCGGCGTCTGCGCGCCGAAAAAGCGGCTGCATGAACCGCTGATCGACGCGTTCTGGAAGATTGTTCTGGAACGTAAATCTGCCGAGTAGCGCCAGCGTCAGGCCTAAAATCAGTGGTAGATTCAGTATTGGCGCTCCTTTTCTGTATAATGTCGTGATCCATTGTAGTGGGGGGCTTGTTAACCATCGCGTTAAGCAGGCCAGAACAGACGGTGTCATTGCGCACTTGACAGCGAAAATACAAACTTAATTAGCCATCATTATGATAATCAAACCAAAAATTCGTGGATTCATCTGTACAACGACCCATCCGACTGGCTGCAAAGTCAACGTGGAAAAGCAGATCGAGTATGTTAAGCAGAACGGGAAAATAGAGAACGGCCCGTCCCGCGTGCTGGTGATCGGTGCTTCCACCGGTTACGGTCTGGCTTCCAGAATTTCTGCCGCCTTTGGCAGCGGAGCCGCCACTATCGGCGTATTTTTCGAAAAACCGGGCACGGATACCAAACCGGGCTCCGCGGGCTGGTATAACTCTGCCGCTTTCGATGAAGCAGCTAAGCGTGAAGGTCTGTACGCCAAAAGCATCAACGGCGATGCGTTCTCTGACGAATGCCGTGATGAAGTGATCAAACTGATAAAAGAAGACCTGGGTCAGATTGACCTGGTCGTTTATTCACTGGCTTCCCCAGTGCGTAAAATGCCGAAAACCGGTGAAATCGTCCGTTCTGCGCTGAAGCCAATCGGTGAGGTTTACACTTCTAAAGCGATCGATACCAACAAAGATCAGATCATCACCGCCAGCATTGAGCCGGCAACCGAAGAAGAAGTGCAGAACACCGTTACCGTAATGGGCGGCGAGGACTGGGAACTGTGGATGGGCGCGCTGAGCGAAGCGGGCGTGCTGGCTGACGGAGTGAAAACCGTAGCCTACTCCTACATCGGTACCGACCTGACCTGGCCAATCTACTGGCACGGCGCGCTGGGCAAAGCGAAAGAAGACCTTGATCGCGCCGCGGGCGAACTGCGTAACCAGCTGGCTCCGCTGAACGGTTCCGCGAACGTTGCCGTACTGAAATCCGTTATCACTCAGGCGTCTTCCGCCATTCCAGTGATGCCGCTGTACATCTCCATGGTCTTCAAGCTGATGAAAGCACAGGGGATTCATGAAGGTTGTATCGAGCAAATCAACCGTCTGATGACCACCAGCCTGTACGGTGACAAAGTGGCGCTTGATGACAACCAGCGTATCCGTATGGATGACTGGGAACTGCGTGATGACATTCAGCAGGCATGTCGCGACCTGTGGCCGCTGATCACCACCGAAAACCTGGCGCAAGAAACCGATTATGCAGGCTACAAGCAGGAATTCCTGAACCTGTTCGGTTTTGGTCTCGACGGCGTGGACTACGACGCTGACGTGAACACCGAAGTCGAATTCGACGTTATCACGCTGTAATCTGCTGATACAGTAGCAAAAAGGGTTCATGTTTTTACATGAACCCTTTTTTAATGGCTGTTGTTAACCCGCAAGGAAGAACCTGAACGCTGGGTTATGCGTTTCATCGTGACAGTCATAACCCAGTTCATTTAGCCGCGTTTCAAAATCAGGCTCGTGTTCCCCCAACTCAAACGCCGCCAGTACGCGACCATAGTCGGTACCGTGACTGCGATAGTGGAACAATGAAATATTCCAGTGCGTCCCCAGGGTATGCAGAAATTTGAGCAACGCCCCCGGCGATTCAGGAAATTCGAAGCTGTAGAGACGTTCCTGTAAGGGTTTCGACGGACGTCCACCGACCATATAGCGCACGTGTAGCTTCGCCATCTCGTCATCAGACAGATCCACCACGCTGTAGCCGCCCTCGTTGAGCAGTTGCAGGATTTCCTTACGCTCTTCCAGCCCACGGCTCAGGCGTACACCGACAAAAATGCAGGCGTCTTTCGCATCGGCAAAGCGGTAGTTAAACTCCGTTACCGAACGGCCACCCAACAGCTGGCAGAACTTCAGGAAACTTCCCTTCTCTTCCGGGATGGTCACCGCCAGCAGGGCTTCACGTTGTTCCCCCAGCTCGCAACGTTCGGAAACGTAGCGCAAGCCGTGGAAGTTAACGTTCGCACCGGACAACACGTGCGCCAGACGTTCACCGCGAATATTGTGCTGGGCGATGTATTTTTTCATCCCCGCCAGCGCCAGCGCCCCGGAAGGCTCAGCCACCGCACGTACATCCTCGAACAGGTCTTTCATTGCCGCACAAATAGCATCGCTATCGACAGTGATAATATCGTCGAGATATTCCTGGCACAGACGGAAGGTTTCATCGCCAATACGTTTCACCGCTACGCCTTCGGCAAAGAGACCCACACGCGGCAGATCCACCGGATGACCGGCAACCAGCGCCGCCTTCAGGCAGGCCGAATCTTCCGCTTCCACGGCAATCACTTTGATTTGCGGCATCAGCTGTTTAATCAGCACCGCAACACCTGCCGCTAATCCGCCACCACCAACAGGCACGAATACGCGATCGAGATGAGCGTCCTGCTGGAGCAGCTCCAGCGCCAGCGTGCCCTGCCCGGCAATCACCATCGGATGATCAAACGGTGGAACCCAGGTAAAACCCTGCTGCTGTGACAGTTCAATCGCTTTGGCTTTGGCTTCATCAAAATTCGCGCCGTGCAACAGCACTTCTCCGCCGAAGCCGCGAACGGCATCGACTTTGATATCGGCGGTAGCCGTTGGCATGACAATCAGCGCCTTCACGCCTAATCGCGCAGAAGAGAACGCGACACCCTGAGCATGATTACCCGCCGATGCGGTGATGACCCCATGCGCTTTTTGCTCTTCGGTCAAGCCCGCCATCATGGCATAGGCACCGCGTAGCTTGAAACTGTGAACGGGTTGACGGTCTTCGCGCTTCACCAGAATGACGTTATCGAGGCGCGAAGAGAGCTTTTCCATTTTCTGTAGCGGCGTTACCTGTGCCGCTTCGTATACCGGCGCACGCAGTACCGCTCTGAGATACTCAGCGCCTTCAGGAGCACCGGATAGAGGTTGTGAATCCGCCATGGTCATTATCCCCCGAGCTTCGACTTATCGCGCACCGCACCTTTGTCGGCACTGGTTGCCAGGCTGGCGTAGGCGCGCAGTGCAAAGGAGACCTGACGTTGACGATCTTTTGGCGTCCAGGCTTTGTCACCGCGAGCTTCCTGCGCTTCACGGCGCGCAGCGATTTCCGCATCACTCAGTTGCAGTTGAATGCCACGATTCGGGATATCGATGGCAATCATGTCACCATCTTCGATAATCGCGATATTACCGCCGCTGGCCGCTTCCGGAGAAACGTGACCGATGGAAAGCCCCGAAGTACCGCCGGAGAAACGACCATCGGTAATCAGCGCACAAGCCTTGCCGAGGCCCATCGATTTCAGGAAGGTGGTTGGGTAGAGCATTTCCTGCATGCCTGGCCCGCCTTTCGGCCCTTCATAGCGAATGACAACCACGTCGCCAGCCACCACTTTACCACCGAGGATTGCTTCAACCGCATCGTCCTGGCTTTCATACACTTTTGCCGGGCCGGTGAATTTCAGGATACTGTCATCCACGCCTGCAGTTTTTACGATACAGCCGTTTTCCGCAAAGTTACCGTACAGGACAGCCAGACCGCCATCTTTGCTGTAAGCATGTTCCAGCGAGCGGATGCAGCCTTCAGCGCGGTCGTCATCCAGCGTATCCCAACGGCAGTCCTGCGAGAACGCCTGGGTGGTACGGATGCCCGCCGGTCCGGCGCGGAACATTTTTTTCACCGCGTCGTCTTTGGTCAACATCACGTCATACCGATCAAGCGTTTGCGGCAGAGTCAGACCCAGCACGTTTTTCACGTCGCGGTTCAGCAGTCCGGCACGATCCAGTTCGCCTAAAATACCCAGTACGCCGCCTGCGCGGTGCACGTCTTCCATATGGTATTTCTGCGTGCTCGGCGCAACTTTACACAGCTGTGGGACTTTGCGGGACAGCTTGTCGATATCACTCATGGTGAAGTCGATTTCCGCTTCCTGCGCTGCCGCCAGCAGGTGCAGAACGGTGTTGGTGGAGCCGCCCATGGCGATATCCAACGTCATGGCATTCTCAAACGCCGCCTTGCTGGCAATGTTGCGCGGCAGGGCGGAGGCATCATCCTGCTCGTAATAGCGTTTGGTCAGCTCGACGATGCGTTTACCCGCGTTAAGGAACAGCGTTTTACGGTCGGCGTGAGTCGCCAACAGCGAACCGTTACCCGGCTGCGACAGGCCCAGCGCTTCGGTCAGGCAGTTCATCGAGTTGGCGGTGAACATGCCGGAACAGGAGCCGCAGGTTGGACAGGCGGAACGTTCAACCTGCTCGCTTTGTGAGTCGGAGACTTTCGGGTCAGCGCCCTGAATCATGGCATCAACCAAGTCGAGCTTGATGATTTGGTCAGAGAGCTTGGTTTTCCCGGCTTCCATCGGACCGCCGGAAACAAAGATCACCGGAATATTCAGGCGCAAAGAGGCCATTAACATCCCAGGGGTGATTTTGTCGCAGTTAGAGATACAGACCATCGCATCGGCGCAGTGGGCGTTAACCATGTACTCCACTGAATCGGCGATCAGCTCGCGCGACGGCAGTGAATACAGCATGCCACCGTGCCCCATGGCGATACCATCATCCACAGCAATGGTGTTGAACTCTTTCGCCACGCCGCCTGAGGCTTCGATTTGTTCGGCAACCAGTTTACCGAGATCGCGCAGGTGGACGTGACCCGGCACAAACTGGGTAAAAGAGTTCACCACAGCGATAATCGGTTTACCGAAATCATCATCGGTCATCCCGGTGGCGCGCCACAGTGCGCGGGCACCCGCCATATTGCGGCCGTGGGTGGTGGTAGCAGAACGATACTTAGGCATGCTTGATTAACTCCCGTCTGTCTAATAATTGGGACGGTGCGTGCCGTCCCAAATTTATGTTTATTGATTAACCTGATCCAACCAGCCGTATTTATCTTCCGTTTCACCAGTGAAGAGGCCAAAGAAGGCCTGCTGGATGCGTTTGGTGACCGGACCGCAGCGGCCTTCACCCACCTGGATACCATCGACGCTGCGTACTGGAGTGATTTCGGCCGCGGTACCGGACATGAACACTTCGTCGGCCAGGTACAACGATTCACGGGACAGCACCTGCTCACGCACTTCGATATCGAGATCTTTCGCCAGCTTAATGATCGCGTCACGGGTGATACCCGGCAGTGCAGAAGAGGTAAACGGCGGGGTAAACAGAATGCCGTCTTTTACTTCAAACAGGTTTTCACCCGCGCCTTCAGAGATGTAACCATTCACATCCAGCGCAATGCCTTCCTGATAGCCATGACGACGCGCTTCACTACCCACCAGCAGTGAAGACAGATAGTTACCGCCCGCTTTAGCCGCTGTAGGGATGGTGTTCGGCGCAACGCGGTTCCAGGAAGAAACCATCGCGTCGATCCCCTGTTCCAGCGCTTCAGCACCAAGGTAAGCGCCCCACGGGAACGCAGCGATGATCACGTCAGTGGTGTATCCCGCTGGCGGGTTAACGCCCATCCCCACGTCGCCAACAAACACCAGCGGACGGATATAGGCGCTGGTCAGATTATTTTTACGAATCACCTCACGGCAAGCTTCCATCAGCTCATCAACGCTCTGAGAAACCGGAAAACGATAGATCTTGGCTGAATCACGCAGACGCTGCATATGTTCACGATGACGGAACACCACCGGCCCTTTGTGAGAATCGTAGCAACGGATGCCTTCAAATACAGAAGTACCGTAGTGCAGCGCGTGGGACATCACGTGAACCTTAGCGTCTTCCCAACGAATCATCTCGCCATTAGACCAAATGTAATCAGCTTTTTTCGTCGTCATTTTTCTTCCTTTTGCGCTCAGGCGCGGATTTGTTGTGATGTGGTTGTGCTCTGGCAGATAGCAACATGTGCAACGTCTACCAGTTTACTTAACTGACTAAACAGTAAGTCGACCGACCGGGGGCTGGCAACGGTCAATTCGATATTTATATTCTGCGCATCGCTGGCGGCTTCCATATTCATGGAGCACACCTGAAAACCGCGATGGCGTACCACGCGTAAAACACGTTCTAACGTTTCCGGATTGAACCGAGCCTCAACGGCGACCTGATGTTGCATCATGATAATTTCTCCAGCATTTCTGAGTTACTGGCACCTGGCGGTACCAGAGGCCAGACATTCTCAAGTTCGTCGATTGAGACATGAAGCAGGTATGGCCCCTCGCTGTTCAGCATGGTGTCGAGTGCCGCTTCAACCTGGTCTTTACGGGTGATGTGTTGACCTGGTATGCCGAAGGCGCTGGCCAACATGAGGAAATCGGGGTTATCGGTAAGGGTGGTTTCGCTATAACGTTCTTGGAAAAACAGCTGCTGCCATTGTCGCACCATGCCTAACCGCTGGTTGTCGAGTAAAACTATCTTCAGCGGCAACTGCTTGCGTTTTACGGTGCCGAGCTCCTGTACATTCATCATGAAGGAACCGTCACCGGAGATACAGATTACCGTATCGTTCGGGCGAGCAACCTGCGCGCCAACCGCTGCTGGCAAGCCAAAGCCCATCGTACCCAGGCCGCTCGAGGTGATAAAATTTTCCGGGCGGGTGTAGGTCATATGCTGCGCCGACCACATCTGATGCTGGCCAACATCCGTTGTCACTACGCTGTCCACGGGTTTGCGATCGGACAACTGCTTCAACAACAGTGGTGCGTAGATAGCCTCACCGGGATGATCATAGCGCCAGGTATGCTCTGTGCGCAGTTCAGCACTATGCTGACGCCATGCGTCAATCTTCAGCGATTGCTGCAATGCCGGCAGCAGAGAATTTAAATCACCCTGCAATGCTACGTGCGCCTGGCGCAGCTTGTTCATTTCCGCAGGGTCGATATCCATGTGGATCACGCTGGCGTTTGGTGCGAAGGTATTCAGCTTGCCGGTCACCCGGTCATCAAAACGCGCGCCCACTGCAATCAGTAAATCACATTCTTGCACCGCGAAATTTGCCGCTTTAGTGCCGTGCATTCCCAACATACCCAAATAGTATGGGTAGTCAGCCTCTACTGCGCCCAGCCCCTTCAACGTGCAGGCGACCGGCATTTGGGTTACCGCGATAAATTCACGCAGGGCCGGGACCGCCTGCGCCATACCAACGCCACCACCTACGTACAGGATAGGTTTCTGCGCTTGTGCCAGCATTTTACGCGTCTGCTCAACGTCAGCGTGCGGGAAAACCTCTACGTTTTTGACTGTCGTAAAATACGGCTCCAGCGTACCGCTGGCCAATTGGATGTCTTTCGGGATATCAACCAGAACCGGCCCCGGACGACCGGAATTCGCTACAGCGAAAGCTTCAGCCATGATGCGCGGCAGCTCTTCCAGTGACTGCACCAGGAAACTGTGTTTGGTGCAGGACAGAGACATACCCAGAACGTCCACTTCCTGGAACGCATCCGTTCCGATGAAAGGTGATGCCACCTGGCCGGTGATCGCCACCACAGGAACTGAATCTAACAGCGCATCGGCAAGGCCCGTGATCAGGTTGGTAGCACCAGGCCCGGAAGTGGCGATACACACGCCGGTTTTACCGGTCGCACGGGCATAGCCAATTGCTGCCATTGCCGCGCCCTGCTCGTGTCGGCACAACAGGTGTTCTACGCCGCCGTCATATAACGCATCGTAAACCGGCATAATTGCGCCACCAGGATAACCAAAGACGGTTTGAACCCCTTGTGCACGCAACGCATGTACCACCCACTGTGCCCCATTCATAGTTACATCCCCGCCGTAAATCTTGAGAAACAGAATTTTATGCTACCGTTCACTTTCTGCTCCTCGTGTATGTTTTTAAGGTCAAAAAAAACCCCCGAACCTTTCGGTGCGGGGGTCTTAGTTCGTTAAGGCTTGTTTTCTAAGCCTTTCCTCGTCCAAGTGCAGCCCCGCACGGTGGGATAATAATCACCACCACGCTAATCACGACCAGGCTAATCACTCGTAGAAGGGCTGTCATTTTTGTATTTTCTTGCATCTTGTTCGAAGGAATACCTAAAGAGTTACCATAGAATTTGCAAATGACACAAGATATTTTTTTATTCGTTTTTCTGACGACGTTAACGGTTTAGATAAATATCGTTGTTTTTTAAACAAAAAATCAAAGGTGAAAATATTTCACGTTTCAGGTGATTCTCGGCAACCCACTCCCTATTAAAAACGCCATGCAAAAGCGTTTGCGAGCGCTATTCCAGACTTAATGTAATCAGTGTTGAGCCACATAAAAACACGGGAATAAGCCTCTAAAAACCGTAATTATGTGAAATCTTGCCGCGATGTATTGCGACATAATGCTTTCATCAGGAGGGCTTATGTCACTATCGATTGTTCACACACGCGCTGCGCTGGGCGTGAATGCGCCAGCCATTACCATCGAGGTACATATCAGCAATGGTTTGCCTGGTTTAACCATGGTGGGATTACCCGAAACAACGGTAAAAGAGGCCCGCGATCGGGTTCGCAGTGCGGTAATTAATAGCGGTTATGAATTCCCGGCAAAGAAGATAACCATAAACCTCGCTCCGGCCGATCTCCCAAAAGAAGGGGGACGATACGATTTACCTATCGCAGTTGCGCTTCTGGCCGCTTCTGAGCAGCTTACTACCCATAATCTCGATACATATGAGCTGGTAGGCGAATTAGCGCTTACAGGCGCGTTACGCGGCGTTCCCGGTGCGATATCAAGTGCAACCGAAGCCATTCGCGCAGGCAGGAGAATTATTGTCGCAAAAGAGAATGCAGCTGAAGTTGGACTAATACAGGGTGAAGGGTGCCTGATAGCCGATCATCTACAGGCAGTATGCGCATTCCTCGAAGGTAAGCATGATTTAGACAAACCATCATCGGCAGATTTTACCCCCTGCGCATTAGCAGATGATCTGAGCGATGTTATCGGCCAGGAACAGGGTAAACGTGGGCTGGAGCTTACCGCAGCTGGCGGTCATAACCTCTTACTCATCGGCCCTCCGGGTACGGGTAAGACCATGCTGGCCAGTCGCCTGAGAGGATTGCTTCCGCCACTGAGTAACGATGAGGCACTGGAAAGCGCCGCGATTCTTAGTCTGGTCAATTCCGACACGCTACAGAAACAGTGGAAACAACGCCCTTTTCGCTCTCCGCATCACAGTGCTTCATTAACCGCCATGGTCGGTGGAGGCTCTATTCCTGCGCCAGGCGAGATCTCTCTGGCGCATAACGGCATACTATTTCTGGATGAACTACCCGAGTTTGAGCGGCGCACGCTGGATGCACTGCGCGAACCCATTGAGTCCGGACAGATACATCTATCCCGCACCAGAGCAAAAATCACCTATCCCGCTCGCTTTCAACTCATAGCCGCCATGAATCCCAGCCCAACAGGCCATTATCAGGGGAACCATAACCGCTGTACCCCAGAGCAGACGCTACGCTACCTCAATCGATTATCCGGTCCATTTCTTGACCGCTTCGATCTCTCTCTCGAAATCCCTTTGCCACCGCCCGGGATACTCAGCCAGAACCAGGTAAAAGGGGAAGATAGCGCAACGGTGAAGCAACGTGTTATGGCAGCGCGAGATCGTCAGTATCGACGACAAAATAAGTTAAACGCGCATCTGGACAGTCAGGATATCCATAAATACTGTCCACTGCGCAGCGACGATGCACAGTGGCTTGAAGAAACGCTCGCGCATCTCGGATTATCTATCCGCGCCTGGTTACGCCTGATAAAGGTTGCTCGAACGATCGCGGATATAGAACAATCTGACCATATCTCTCGCCAGCACTTACAGGAGGCTGTTGGGTATCGGGCGATAGACAGATTACTCATTCATTTGCAAAAACTACTGGCATAAAAAAAGGGCTTTCGCCCTTTTTTATTAATCATCAGATTCGGTGTAGTCTTCCGCACCTTCCACCTGAGGTTTCCCGCCTGACAGCGTGTGGAAGCGTTTTGGACGCTTAATGCGCGTCATGTATTTGGACCACACACGTTCAGCTTCGGTAACCGGTTCGCGCTCACCACGGCATACCGCAACAAACAGTTTTTCTTCTTCCGTTACCGGCTCACGCTTGCCCAGATCCAGCTCGTTGAAAGCATAACCGTGACGCTCAAGCAGTTGTGCTTCTTTAATGGTGAAATCACCATGACGGGAGAATCCGCGGGGATAATATTTATTATCGAAATATCGATTAGTCGTCGTAAAGCTTTCCGCCATCCTGCACGCTCCTAATTCTTTGGCCGAGCTATTTATGGCGCGGAGTATTAGTTACGCTTGACAGAGCGTCAAACAAAAGATTTAAATCATAACGACAAATAATTTTATGGAGCGAGTTGTGGATACGGAATTGTTAAAAACTTTCCTGGAAGTTAGCCGGACACGCCACTTTGGCAGAGCTGCTGAAGCGCTCTATCTGACCCAATCAGCGGTTAGTTTCCGGATCAGACAACTGGAAAATCAATTGGGTGTAAACCTGTTCACCCGACACAGAAACAATATCCGTTTAACCGCTGCAGGTGAAAAATTACTGCCTTACGCTGAAACGCTGATGAATACGTGGCAAGCCGCACGTAAGGAGGTTGCGAATACCTCGCGGCATAACGAGTTTTCTATTGGTGCCAGCGCATCCCTCTGGGAATGCATGCTTAATGGCTGGCTGGGGCGTTTGTACCAATCCCAGGAGCCGCAATCCAGCCTGCAGTTTGAAGCGAGGATCGCTCAGCGACAGTCGTTAGTAAAACAGCTCCATGAACGACAGCTTGATCTACTGATTACTACCGAAACGCCCAAAATGGACGAATTTAGCAGCCAACTGTTGGGATATTTCACGCTGGCGCTCTATTGCAGTTCTCCTTCGCAAACCAAGGATGAACTGAATTATCTGCGTCTGGAATGGGGACCTGACTTTCAGCAACACGAAGCGGGATTGATTGCGGGAGATGAAGTGCCGGTACTCACCACCAGTTCGGCAGAATTGGCCAGGCAGCAACTTTCAGTCCTTAGAGGCTTTAGCTGGCTTCCGGTCAGTTGGGCTAAAGGTAAAAGCGATCTCCATACGGTTACTGACAGTACAACCCTTTCGCGCCCGTTATATGCAGTTTGGCTGCAAAACAGCGATAAACATGCACTGATTTGCGACTTGCTGAGAACGAATATTCTGGAAGATTAAAGAAAATACGGGCAAGGATGCCGGGAATAAAACAACTGGAAGGCACAGCGCAAATTGCAGATAAAAAAAATCCTTAGCAAGAATGCTAAGGATTGTTTCTGGCAGGGGCGGAGAGACTCGAACTCGCGACACCCGGTTTTGGAGACCGGTGCTCTACCAACTGAGCTACGCCCCTAAATTTTCTTATCATTAAGCCTGCTACTAAGCAGGCTTAATTTTCTAATAAGTGGCGGAACGGACGGGACTCGAACCCGCGACCCCCTGCGTGACAGGCAGGTATTCTAACCAACTGAACTACCGCTCCACCGAATTTCTTTGTCACTACCCGGATTCTTCATCCCGGTTTACTGCAATTTGATGCCTGGCAGTTCCCTACTCTCGCATGGGGAGACCCCACACTACCATCGGCGCTACGGCGTTTCACTTCTGAGTTCGGCATGGGGTCAGGTGGGACCACCGCGCTACAGCCGCCAGGCAAATTCTGTTTATCAACACGCCCTGGCATGTCGATGTAATCTGTATCAAGCTGAATCTCGTCTCTTCGCCAAAACATCTTCGGCGTTGTAAGGTTAAGCCTCACGGTTCATTAGTATCGGTTAGCTCAACGTATCGCTACGCTTACACACCCGACCTATCAACGTCGTCGTCTTCAACGTTCCTTCAGGAGACTTGTAGTCTCAGGGAGAACTCATCTCGGGGCAAGTTTCGTGCTTAGATGCTTTCAGCACTTATCTCTTCCGCATTTAGCTACCGGGCAATGCCATTGGCATGACAACCCGAACACCAGTGATGCGTCCACTCCGGTCCTCTCGTACTAGGAGCAGCCCCCCTCAATTCTCCAGCGCCCACGGCAGATAGGGACCGAACTGTCTCACGACGTTCTAAACCCAGCTCGCGTACCACTTTAAATGGCGAACAGCCATACCCTTGGGACCTACTTCAGCCCCAGGATGTGATGAGCCGACATCGAGGTGCCAAACACCGCCGTCGATATGAACTCTTGGGCGGTATCAGCCTGTTATCCCCGGAGTACCTTTTATCCGTTGAGCGATGGCCCTTCCATTCAGAACCACCGGATCACTAAGACCTGCTTTCGCACCTGCTCGAGCCGTCACTCTCGCAGTCAAGCTAGCTTATGCCTTTGCACTAACCTCCTGATGTCCGACCAGGATTAGCTAACCTTCGTGCTCCTCCGTTACTCTTTAGGAGGAGACCGCCCCAGTCAAACTACCCACCAGACACTGTCCGCAACCCGGATTACGGGTCCACGTTAGAACACCAGCCATTAAAGGGTGGTATTTCAAGGATGGCTCCATGCAGACTGGCGTCCACACTTCAAAGCCTCCCACCTATCCTACACATCAAGGACCAGTGTTCAGTGTCAAGCTATAGTAAAGGTTCACGGGGTCTTTCCGTCTTGCCGCGGGTACACTGCATCTTCACAGCGAGTTCAATTTCACTGAGTCTCGGGTGGAGACAGCCTGGCCATCATTACGCCATTCGTGCAGGTCGGAACTTACCCGACAAGGAATTTCGCTACCTTAGGACCGTTATAGTTACGGCCGCCGTTTACCGGGGCTTCGATCAAGAGCTTCTCCTTACGGATAACCCCATCAATTAACCTTCCGGCACCGGGCAGGCGTCACACCGTATACGTCCACTTTCGTGTTTGCACAGTGCTGTGTTTTTAATAAACAGTTGCAGCCAGCTGGTATCTTCGACTGATTTCAGCTCCATGAGTAAATCACTTCACCTACATATCAGCGTGCCTTCTCCCGAAGTTACGGCACCATTTTGCCTAGTTCCTTCACCCGAGTTCTCTCAAGCGCCTTGGTATTCTCTACCTGACCACCTGTGTCGGTTTGGGGTACGATTTCGTGTTACCTGATGCTTAGAGGCTTTTCCTGGAAGCAGGGCATTTGTTACTTCAGCACCGTAGTGCCTCGTCATCACACCTCAGCGTTAAAAGGTACCGGATTTACCTGGAACCTCCGCCTACATGCTTAAACCGGGACAACCGTCGCCCGGCTAACATAGCCTTCTCCGTCCCCCCTTCGCAGTAACACCAAGTACAGGAATATTAACCTGTTTCCCATCGACTACGCCTTTCGGCCTCGCCTTAGGGGTCGACTCACCCTGCCCCGATTAACGTTGGACAGGAACCCTTGGTCTTCCGGCGTGCGGGTTTTTCACCCGCATTATCGTTACTTATGTCAGCATTCGCACTTCTGATACCTCCAGCATACCTCACAGTACACCTTCAACGGCTTACAGAACGCTCCCCTACCCAACAACACATAGTGTCGCTGCCGCAGCTTCGGTGCATGGTTTAGCCCCGTTACATCTTCCGCGCAGGCCGACTCGACCAGTGAGCTATTACGCTTTCTTTAAATGATGGCTGCTTCTAAGCCAACATCCTGGCTGTCTGTGCCTTCCCACATCGTTTCCCACTTAACCATGACTTTGGGACCTTAGCTGGCGGTCTGGGTTGTTTCCCTCTTCACGACGGACGTTAGCACCCGCCGTGTGTCTCCCGTGATAACATTCTTCGGTATTCGCAGTTTGCATCGGGTTGGTAAGTCGGGATGACCCCCTAGCCGAAACAGTGCTCTACCCCCGAAGATGAGTTCACGAGGCGCTACCTAAATAGCTTTCGGGGAGAACCAGCTATCTCCCGGTTTGATTGGCCTTTCACCCCCAGCCACAAGTCATCCGCTAATTTTTCAACATTAGTCGGTTCGGTCCTCCAGTTAGTGTTACCCAACCTTCAACCTGCCCATGGCTAGATCACCGGGTTTCGGGTCTATACCCTGCAACTTAACGCCCAGTTAAGACTCGGTTTCCCTTCGGCTCCCCTATACGGTTAACCTTGCTACAGAATATAAGTCGCTGACCCATTATACAAAAGGTACGCAGTCACCCCATAAAGAGGCTCCCACTGCTTGTACGTACACGGTTTCAGGTTCTTTTTCACTCCCCTCGCCGGGGTTCTTTTCGCCTTTCCCTCACGGTACTGGTTCACTATCGGTCAGTCAGGAGTATTTAGCCTTGGAGGATGGTCCCCCCATATTCAGACAGGATACCACGTGTCCCGCCCTACTCTTCGAGTTCACAACCTGTGCATTTTGGTGTACGGGACTATCACCCTGTACCGTCGGACTTTCCAGACCGTTCCACTAACACACAAGCTGATTCAGACTCTGGGCTGCTCCCCGTTCGCTCGCCGCTACTGGGGGAATCTCGGTTGATTTCTTTTCCTCGGGGTACTTAGATGTTTCAGTTCCCCCGGTTCGCTTCATTACGCTATGTATTCACGTAATGATAGTGTGTCGAAACACACTGGGTTTCCCCATTCGGAAATCGCCGGTTATAACGGTTCATATCACCTTACCGACGCTTATCGCAGATTAGCACGTCCTTCATCGCCTCTGACTGCCAGGGCATCCACCGTGTACGCTTAGTCGCTTAACCTCACAACCCGAAGATGTTTCGTAAAACACCACCGTGTTGCGAAAATTTGAGAGACTCGAACACACCGCTTTTCATTTCTTATTACGGAGAAATGAAACAGTGTGTCGTTTCAATTTTCAGCTTGATCCAGATTTTTAAAGAGCAAATATCTCAAACGTCACCCGAAGGTAAGTTTTGAGATATTGGGGTCGGCGACTTTCACTCACACATACCAGCAAGTGGCGTCCCCTAGGGGATTCGAACCCCTGTTACCGCCGTGAAAGGGCGGTGTCCTGGGCCTCTAGACGAAGGGGACGTATAAGTCTCAATCGCAAGACGCCTTGCTATTTACTTTTCATCAGACAATCTGTGTGAGCACTTCAAAGGCAGGTTCTTTAAGGTAAGGAGGTGATCCAACCGCAGGTTCCCCTACGGTTACCTTGTTACGACTTCACCCCAGTCATGAATCACAAAGTGGTAAGCGCCCTCCCGAAGGTTAAGCTACCTACTTCTTTTGCAACCCACTCCCATGGTGTGACGGGCGGTGTGTACAAGGCCCGGGAACGTATTCACCGTGGCATTCTGATCCACGATTACTAGCGATTCCGACTTCATGGAGTCGAGTTGCAGACTCCAATCCGGACTACGACATACTTTATGAGGTCCGCTTGCTCTCGCGAGGTCGCTTCTCTTTGTATATGCCATTGTAGCACGTGTGTAGCCCTACTCGTAAGGGCCATGATGACTTGACGTCATCCCCACCTTCCTCCAGTTTATCACTGGCAGTCTCCTTTGAGTTCCCGGCCGGACCGCTGGCAACAAAGGATAAGGGTTGCGCTCGTTGCGGGACTTAACCCAACATTTCACAACACGAGCTGACGACAGCCATGCAGCACCTGTCTCAGAGTTCCCGAAGGCACCAAAGCATCTCTGCTAAGTTCTCTGGATGTCAAGAGTAGGTAAGGTTCTTCGCGTTGCATCGAATTAAACCACATGCTCCACCGCTTGTGCGGGCCCCCGTCAATTCATTTGAGTTTTAACCTTGCGGCCGTACTCCCCAGGCGGTCGACTTAACGCGTTAGCTCCGGAAGCCACGCCTCAAGGGCACAACCTCCAAGTCGACATCGTTTACGGCGTGGACTACCAGGGTATCTAATCCTGTTTGCTCCCCACGCTTTCGCACCTGAGCGTCAGTCTTTGTCCAGGGGGCCGCCTTCGCCACCGGTATTCCTCCAGATCTCTACGCATTTCACCGCTACACCTGGAATTCTACCCCCCTCTACAAGACTCTAGCCTGCCAGTTTCGGATGCAGTTCCCAGGTTGAGCCCGGGGATTTCACATCCGACTTGACAGACCGCCTGCGTGCGCTTTACGCCCAGTAATTCCGATTAACGCTTGCACCCTCCGTATTACCGCGGCTGCTGGCACGGAGTTAGCCGGTGCTTCTTCTGCGAGTAACGTCAATCGCTGAGGTTATTAACCACAACGCCTTCCTCCTCGCTGAAAGTACTTTACAACCCGAAGGCCTTCTTCATACACGCGGCATGGCTGCATCAGGCTTGCGCCCATTGTGCAATATTCCCCACTGCTGCCTCCCGTAGGAGTCTGGACCGTGTCTCAGTTCCAGTGTGGCTGGTCATCCTCTCAGACCAGCTAGGGATCGTCGCCTAGGTGAGCCGTTACCCCACCTACTAGCTAATCCCATCTGGGCACATCCGATGGCAAGAGGCCCGAAGGTCCCCCTCTTTGGTCTTGCGACGTTATGCGGTATTAGCTACCGTTTCCAGTAGTTATCCCCCTCCATCGGGCAGTTTCCCAGACATTACTCACCCGTCCGCCACTCGTCACCCAAGGAGCAAGCTCCTCTGTGCTACCGTTCGACTTGCATGTGTTAGGCCTGCCGCCAGCGTTCAATCTGAGCCATGATCAAACTCTTCAATTTAAGTTTGATGCTCGTGAATTAAACTTCGTAATGAATTACGTATGTTCACTCAGAGACTTGGTATTCATTTTTCGTCTTGCGACGTTAAGAATCCGTATCTTCGAGTGCCCACACAGATTGTCTGATAAATTGTTAAAGAGCAGTGCCGCTTCGCTTTTTCTCAGCGGCGCGGGGTGTGCATATTACGCCATCCCGCTACGAAGTCAAGCATTTAATTTCGCTTTCTTCGCCGGAGTTCTCAGTGGAACCCCGCTGACCCGGCGGCTTGTAATCCGTTGTTCCGTGTCAGTGGAGGCGCATTATAGGGAGTTATTTCAGGCTGACAAGGGGAAATTTAAAATAACTTTCTGAGTGCGTGTTTTTTCACCAAAACAACCATTAACATGCCATAAAATAAGCAAATTGCCGTTTTTGCAGCCGCAATCACACTTCCAGGTGGCATACTAATGAATAAGAAAAAGAGTAAGGAAGAACATTCATGCCATTAAATGCCCAACAGCTAGCCGCACAGAAAAACTTGTCCTACGTTCTGGCCGAAAAGCTGGCTCAGCGAATATTAAAAGGTGAATACGCGCCGGGCGCTATATTGCCTGGCGAAATAGAGCTGGGCGATCAGTTTGGTGTGAGTCGCACCGCGGTAAGAGAGGCGGTAAAAACGTTAACGGCAAAAGGTATGGTATTACCACGCCCACGTATCGGCACACGCGTCATGCCGCAAGCAAACTGGAACTTCCTCGACCAGGAACTGCTCACCTGGTGGATGACGGAAGATAATTTCCCGCAGGTCATTAAACATTTTCTGGTGATGCGTATCAGCCTGGAGCCTCAGGCGTGTTTACTGGCGGCGACTATTGGTACGGCTGAACAGAAAGCGCACCTCAACACGCTGATGGAAGAGATGGTCGAGCTGAAAAGAAACTTCAGACGCGAACGCTGGATTGAGGTTGATATCGCCTGGCATGAACACATCTATGAAATGAGTGCGAATCCGTTCCTTATTTCCTTTGCATCTCTGTTCCATTCGGTTTACCAGACCTACTTTACCTCTATTACCTATAACGATGTGGTGAAACTGGATTTGCACCAGGCCATTGTCGATGCAATAGATGATAACGATGGCGATCGCGCCTTTGCTGCTTGTCAGGCATTGCTGATAGCACCGAACGTGCTACCGGATAAATAATATGTCGGAAAAGAAATCACGCAGTATGGCCGGGCTACCGTGGATAGCAGCCATGGCCTTTTTTATGCAGGCACTAGACGCCACTATCCTCAATACCGCCCTACCAGCAATAGCACATAGTCTTAACCGCTCTCCGCTCGCCATGCAGTCGGCCATTATCAGCTATACCCTGACGGTCGCGATGCTGATCCCGGTAAGTGGTTGGTTGGCAGACCGATTTGGTACCCGACGCGTCTTTATGATTGCTGTTAGCCTGTTTACGTTGGGATCGCTGGCCTGTGCGCTGTCCAGCTCCCTAAGCGAGCTGGTGATTTTCCGTGTCATTCAGGGGATCGGTGGCGCCATGATGATGCCCGTTGCCCGTCTGGCGTTATTGCGTGCCTACCCTCGCAGTGAACTGCTTCCCGTGCTTAACTTCGTCACCATGCCTGGACTTGTGGGGCCGATTTTAGGTCCGGTATTGGGCGGTGTACTGGTTACATGGGCCAGTTGGCACTGGATCTTCCTTATTAATATTCCAATTGGCATTGCCGGTATCTTCTATGCCCGCAAATATATGCCGAACTTCACCACCCCACGCCGCGGTTTTGATATGACCGGTTTCTTTCTGTTTGGTTTGAGCCTGGTGTTGTTTTCCAGCGGCGTTGAATTGTTCGGTGAGAAGCTTGTCGCTACCTGGATCGCACTCGGTATTATTCTTGCCAGTGTGTTGTTACTACTCGCCTATATTCGCCATGCTCGTCGTCACCCAACGCCACTTATATCTCTTCCGATATTTAAGACTCGAACCTTTTCTGTTGGGATCGCCGGCAACCTCGCCACTCGCCTGGGCACAGGCTGCGTGCCCTTCTTAATGCCGCTGATGTTGCAGGTAGGCTTTGGATATCCGGCTCTGATAGCCGGTTGTATGATGGCGCCAACGGCGTTGGGTTCAATTCTGGCAAAATCCATGGTGACGCAGGTTCTGCGCAAACTCGGCTACAGGACCACATTGGTGGGTGTTACGGTTTTTATCGGCCTGATGATTGCGCAGTTCGCTTTGCAATCTCCTGCCATGCCGGTCTGGATGCTGATCCTGCCGCTGTTCATTTTAGGTATGGCGATGTCCACCCAGTTTACCTCAATGAATACTATCACTCTGGCGGATCTGACCGATGAAAACGCCAGCAGCGGCAACAGCGTATTGGCCGTTACTCAGCAGTTATCAATCAGTTTAGGGGTTGCCATCAGCGCCGCCGTTCTGCGTATCTATGAAGGTATGGAAGGAACCAATACGGTCGAGCAGTTCCATTACACCTTTATGACGATGGGCGCTATCACGGTAATATCCGCGCTGATGTTCATGCTGCTAAAAGCTAAAGATGGACGTAACCTGATCAAAGATCGGCACAAACCTAAACCGACCCCCGCTCCATCAAAACAGGAGTAAGCTGTAAACGCTGTTGTTGTAATGCGGGCTGGGCCATCCGATGGATTAATACATCGATGGCCAGTTCGCCCAATTCATCTTTTGGTTGATGTATGGTCGTCAGCGGAGGCGTCATATAGCGCGCCAGCTCGATATCATCATAACCCACCACCGCCATATCCTGCGGAATGCGCAATCCCGACTGGTACAGAGCCTGATACGCGCCAACAGCCATTGCATCATTGCCGGTAAAAACGGCCTGCGGTCGCTGTTTATGCGACAGCAACGTTTGCATAGCTTCAAAGCCGCCACCAAACTCAAAGTCACCGGTAATCTCGTAGCCTTCCGGGACAGGCAAGCCCGCCCGCTTCATTGCCGCTCGATATCCTTCCAGACGCAAACGCGCCGGGGTTTTATCCAACGGCCCGGTGATGCAAGCAATGCGCGTAAAACCTTTTTCGATAAGATGCTGCGTGGCTAAATCCCCGCCCAGCAGGGAGTTATCCTGAATCAGATCGCTTTCACCATCAAAGGGCGACCAGTCCATCATCACGGTCGGTATAGAAGGATAACGCTGCATTATCTCTCTGGAAGGCTGATGTGTTTCCGTGCAGAGCAGCAGCAAGCCATCCACGCGTTTTTGCATCAGCGTTTCCAGATTACGGTTCATGCGCTGTTCATCGCCTTCGGTATTGCACAGCACCAGGCTGTAGCCGCGCTCAAAACAGCTACGTTCAACGCCGCGCACCAGCTCAGAATAGAAGGGATTGGTACTGGCAGTGATTAACATGCCAATCGTGCGGGTCTGGTTTAACTTGAGGCTACGCGCCAGCGCGGAGGGAGCGTAGTTAAGCGCTTTAATCGCAGCTTCTACTTTGTCAGTGACAGACTCACTGACAAAGCGATCTTTATTAATGACGTGAGAAACCGTCGACGTGGAAACACCCGCCAGGCGGGCGACGTCCTTCATTGTAGCCAAGCGTTACCTCTGTTGACTTAAAAACGCTTCTATTTCTTCGCGCCACGGAACGGAAGGCTGTGCACCTTTACGGGTAACCGCAATCGCCGCAGCGGCATGCGCAAAACGGATCGCTTCAGGCAGTGGAGTCTCTTCCAGTAACGCTGTAATTAACGCGCCATTAAAGGTGTCTCCGGCGGCAATAGTATCAACGGCTTCCACTTTAAAACCGGGCACTCGCTGACCTTCGCCATTCACGCTGGCCCACACACCGCGACTCCCTAAGGTAATCAGTACAGTATGGATTCCTTTAGCATGCAATGCCTGCGCCGCTTTGGCCGCGTCTTCATCATTTTCAACCCGGATCCCCGTCAGCTTTTCAGCCTCGGTTTCATTCGGGGTAATAATATCTACCAGCGCCAACAGCTCGTCAGAAAGTTCACGTGCCGGAGCCGGGTTTAGGGCGACCATGGTCTTATTTTGATGTGCAATCTTTGCCGCAGCCAGAACGCTTTCGATCGGCGACTCTAGCTGCATCAGCAAAGCGGACGCCTGCGCAATACGCTCATGCTGTGCTTCCACCAGCGCTGGCGAAAGAGCTGCGTTAGCTCCGGCATGAATGCCGATAACGTTCTCACCTTCACCATTCACAAAAATCAACGCAACACCGGTCGATTCCCCCGAAATTACGCTAATCGGCGCAATATCAATGTTGTCTTTGGCTAACTGTTTACGCACACTTTCGCCAATATCATCATCGCCCGTACAGGCAATGAATGCGATATTCGCGCCACTACGACCCGCAGCAACAGCCTGATTCGCGCCTTTACCGCCAAATGCGACCTGATAATGACTACCGGTTACGGTTTCACCAGGTGTCGGGAAAGAGTTAAGGTTAAGGATGTGATCGGCATTGATACTGCCAAGAACAACGAGGTTGCCTGCGGTTTTCATATTTGGTGTTCCAAGTCAAAGTGCGCCACCGGGTTAGGGTGGCGCGTGCCCTGCTTTTCTTTTTACGCTTTCATCCCCAAAACCAGATACGGGGATGGCGTATTTATGTCTCCATCAGGCCGCGAGCGACCTGAATCGGTATTACTGCTTGATGACCAGCTTCAGGTCAACCGGATATTTAGCCTGAACCTTCTCGCCTTTCAGGACTTTATCCGCAGTCTCAACGCCTTTCGCGCCGATCTGATCCGGCAACTGAGCAATGGTCGCAGCCAGTTTGCCATCATTTACTGCTTTTTCGCCATCTGGAGTGCCGTCAAATCCAACCACCATCACATCAGATTTACCCGCGGTTTGCAGTGCGCGCAGCGCACCCAGCGCCATTTCATCGTTCTGAGCAAATACGGCCTGCACATCAGGATGCGCAGTCAGCAGGTTCTGCATGACGTTCAAACCTTTAGTGCGGTCGAAGTCTGCCGGCTGGCTGGCCAGTACGTTAAATTTGTGTGCCGCAACGGCCTGCTGGAAACCTTCGCCACGCTCACGCGCCGCTGAAGTTCCGGCAATCCCCTGCAGTTCGATAACTTTTGCGCCTTCACCAGCTTTCTTCGCGATGTAATCACCCGCAATTTTGCCGCCCAACACGTTATCAGACGCAATGTGGCTTACCACTTCGCCTTTGGAGGCAACACGGTCAAGGGTAATAACCGGAATTTTTGCCTGGTTAGCCATCTTCACAGCATTACCAACGGCATCAGAGTCGGTTGGGTTGATCAGCAGAATTTTAGTTCCACGAACCGTTAAGTCCTGAACGTTAGCCAGCTCTTTCGCCGGGTTGTTCTGCGAGTCCAGAATCACCAGGTTGTAACCCAGCTTATCCGCCTCTTTTTGCGCCCCATCCTTCAGAGAAACAAAGAACGGGTTATTGAGGGTGGAGACCACCAGCGCAATGGTATCTTTCGCCATCGCATTCGCACTCACGGTGGCGCTCAGCGCAACAGCAGAAACCAGGGTAGCCAGTTTTTTCATGTTCATATTTAAGATGTCCTGTAATCGTTGTTACTGCTTTTTGTTGTCTACCAGTACCGCCAGCAAAATCACCACCGCTTTGACGATCATCTGGTAATAGGAGGATACACCTAACAAATTCAACCCATTATTGAGGAAACCAAGAATCAATGCGCCGATCAGCGTCCCAACAATTCGTCCTTTACCACCCGCCAGGCTAGTTCCGCCTAATACCACCGCAGCGATAGCATCCAACTCATAGCCAGTACCTGCCGTCGGTTGCGCAGAGGAGAGGCGCGCAACTTCAATGATGCCCGCCAGTGATGCCAGCAGGCCGCACAGTGAGTAAACGATAATTTTGATTTTACTGACGCTGATACCGGACAGACGCGTTGCCGCTTCGTTACCGCCCAGCGCATAGATATAACGCCCCAGACGCGTGTGGTGCAGCATGTACCACGCCGCGAGGAAGACAATCCCCATGATCCACACCGGCGTAGGGACGCCTAACGGACGACCAATCCCGAACCAGCCAAACAGATCGGCATTGTCAGTAAACCCGGTGTTTACCGGACTGCCGTTGGTGTAGACCATGGTCACACCGCGCAGCAGCAGCATCATAACCAGAGTCGCGATAAACGCCTGCACGCGACCTTTCGCGACAATCACTCCGGTCACCGCGCCAATGGCAGCGCCGAGCGCCAGGGCCGCAGCAACAGCCACCAGCGCATTGACTTCAATCCCTACAATCGAAGCCGCAACCGCACCGGTCAGCGCCAGCAATGAACCGACGGACAGATCGATACCCGACGTCAGGATAACCAGCGTCATGCCAACCGCCATGATGGCGTTCACCGACGTTTGCTGAAGAATGTTGAACAGGTTATTAACGGTAAAAAAGTTAGGGCTCATGGTGGAAACAATCGCGATCAGCACTAACAGAGCGATGAGCGACTTTTGCTCCAGAAGCCATGCTTTAGTGAAATAACGGCGACCAGAAACAGCCTGGGTAGTCATCTTTTTTACTCCTGATTCACGCGATTAAGCTTGCCCACAGCGGCAGCCATTAATACTTCCTGAGTGGCCTGCTCGCGAGTGAATTCACCGCCGAGATGCCCTTCATGCATAACGATAATTCGATCGCTCATGCCCAATACTTCTGGCATCTCAGAAGAGACCAGAATGATACTCAGCCCATCGGCCTTAAACTGGTTGATAAGCTGATAGATTTCTTTCTTGGCCCCAACGTCAACGCCGCGCGTTGGTTCATCAAGGATCAGCACTTTTGGCCGGGTCATCAGACCGCGCGCAATCGCCACTTTCTGCTGGTTACCGCCGGAGAGCAGGCCGATAGCCTGTTCCATCGATGGCGTTTTAACATTGAACAGGCGAATAAAATCCCCTACCGCCTGCTGCTCATCTTTATGTTTAAGGCTTCCGCCTGCACGGCTGAAATAGCGCAGCGCGGTCAGTGACATGTTCTCTTTCACCGACATGCCGAGCACTAAACCATCGCGTTTACGGTCTTCAGAAATATAGACGATGCCGTTAGCCAGTCCATCCTGCGGCGAACGGGTAACCACTTCATGGCCATCAAGCGTGACGTAGCCGCTGGTGCGTGGCAATGCGCCGTACAACACTTTCATCAGCTCGGTACGTCCGGCCCCCATCAGCCCCGATACGCCAAGGATCTCGCCTTTACGCAGCGTGAATGACACATCGTTTACGCCAGGACCGCACAGATTATCGACCTTCAGGCGAATATCACCCGGCGCTTTTTCCAGACGCGGGTACTGATCTTCCAGCTTACGTCCCACCATCATTTCAATCAGCGAGTCTTCGGTAAGCGATGCGACTTCACGCTCGGCAATAAACTGCCCATCGCGGAAGACGGTTACGTCGTCGCAAATCTCGAAGATCTCTTTCATGCGGTGAGAAATATAGACAATGCCGCGTCCCTGGGATTTCAGTTCGCGAATGACGCGGAACAGGGATTCGGTTTCAGTATCGGTGAGGGCATCCGTCGGTTCATCCATAATGATGACCTTCGATTCAAAGCTCAGCACTTTAGCAATTTCGACCATCTGCTGATCGCCAATCGACAGCTCACCGACCAGCCTGTCGCTTTTAAAGCGCAGATTGAGTTTGGCGAGCAGCAGATCGGCTTCGGCGTACATCTTCTTCCAGTCAATTTTGCCAAAGCGATTCACAAACTCACGACCGAGAAAAATGTTTTCAGCGATAGTGAGTTGCGGGATCAGGTTCAGCTCCTGGTGGATGATACCGATTCCGGCTTCCTGGGAGGATTTCGGGCCGTTAAAGGTGGTCTCTTTCCCCAGCCACAATAAGGAACCGGCATCACGGGTGTAGATTCCGGTCAGCACCTTCATCATGGTGGATTTACCCGCGCCGTTTTCGCCCACCAGCGCCATTACGCGGCCTGGGTAGACATTCAGCGCGGCGCCGGATAGCGCTTTTACGCCCGGGAACGCTTTATCGATCCCTTTGAGTTGCAGTAATGCGTTCATGATGGCCTCAGAACGTGACGCCAGCACAGAGAATAATATTCGCATACGGAGAACACTCTCCGCTGCGAATTACCGCCTGACTGTCTGCGGTTTGTTTTTTGAATTGTTCATGCGTGGTGTAACGAATTTCTATGGTGTTTCCCTGGTGTTGTTGCAGTTGCTCAATGTGGCTGAGCAACGTTTCGTGGAGTTGCGGATTATGTTGTTTAATTTCCGACGCGAGAATGGCCGCCTCGACCTGCATTTCACGTGTGACCACATCCAGTACCTGCATAAAAGAAGGTACGCCCTGGGTTAATGCCATATCGATACGCGTTGTGCTGTTCGGGATGGGTAAACCTGCATCACACACCACCAGCGTATCGGTATGCCCCAGACGGGAGATCACCGATGAAATTTCAGAGTTGAGTACCGTGCCTTTCTTCATTTTCTTTCCCCACTAGCGAAACGTTTCGCTGGAGATAAGTGTAGTGCGAAGAGTGGACAGAAAACCACCGCGACGTTACGAAAATGTGATCGCCATCGAAACGTTTCGCAAGGATTATCATTAGATGAAATGAAAACTGGGAGGGGCAAAACAAAACGCCCCCTTTCGCGATGAAAGAGGGCGTCGATGAGATTAAATCTCGACCTGAGTACCGAGCTCAATAACCCGGTTCGGTGGGATTTCAAACTGGTCCGGCGCACGCAGCGCATTGCGCTGTAGCAGCAGATACAGCTTACCGCGCAGACGCAAGTACCACGGTCGTTTGCCGACAATCAGCGACTCGTGCGACATGAAGAAGGAGGTTTCCATCATCCGGCAGCTTAAGCCTTCCAGACCGCAGCGATGGAACACTTCCTCCACGTTCGGCGTTTCACGCCAACCGTAGCTGGCAACTACGCGCCAGAAGGTGGGCGATAACTGCTCAATCTGCACCCTACGCACGTTGTGAACATAGGGCGCATCTTCCGTGCGCAGCGTCAGCAGAATAACGCGCTCATGCAGCACCTTGTTATGTTTGAGGTTATGCAGAAGCGCAAACGGGATGACGTTCAGTGCGCGGGACATATACACCGCCGTTCCCGGCACGCGTACCGGTGGCGATTTCTCCAGAGAAGCAATCATCGCCTCCAGAGAGTTACCGTGCTCATGCATGCGACGCAGCAGACGGAAGCGTTCACTTTTCCAGGTGGTCATGATGGTGAACATCACCAGACCCAACGTCAGAGGCAGCCAACCGCCGGAAATCAGTTTATCGAGGTTCGCGGAGAACAGCGGAACATCGACGCACAAGAATGCCACCAGGATCAGGAAGACGAAGTATTTATTCCAGTGCCAGTTTTTGCGCGCCACGGTGGTCGACAAAATAGAGGTCAGCACCATCGTCCCCGTTACCGCAATCCCGTACGCCGCGGCCAGATTACTGGAGTGTTCAAAACTCACAATCACGATAACCACCGCAAAATAGAGCATCCAGTTAACGAAAGGAATGTAGATCTGGCCCGACTCCATTTCCGAGGTATGGATAATGCGCATTGGCGATAAATATCCCAAACGCACGGCCTGACGCGTCAGCGAGAAGACACCGGATATAACCGCCTGCGAAGCGATAACCGTCGCCAGCGCGGCGAGGATCAGTAGCGGGATCAACGCCCAGTCTGGCGCCAACAGGAAGAACGGGTTTTTGATCGCTTCAGGATGCTTTAACAATAGCGCCCCCTGACCAAAATAGTTCAGTACCAGTGAAGGCAACACCACAGAGAACCATGCCAGGCGAATCGGCAACTTACCGAAGTGGCCCATATCCGCATACAGCGCTTCAACACCGGTAATCGACAGCACCACCGCACCCAGCGCAATAAAAGACAACGTTTTGAATTCGAGGAAGAAATGCACCGCCCAATACGGATTTAGCGCCTGCAGTACTTCCGGATTGCCAATAATACTGCGCACGCCTAAAACCGCCAGCGTCAGGAACCACAGCAGCATAATCGGCGCAAACAGCTTACCGACCATGCCGGTACCGTGTTTTTGAATCAAAAACAGCAGGGTCAGTACGATTATCGAGAGCGGAACAATCCAGGTATCCAGTTGCGGGGCAATAATCTCCAGACCTTCAATCGCAGACATCACAGAAATGGCTGGCGTAATCACCACTTCACCATAGAAGAAGCTGCCGCCTATCAATCCCATAATGACCAGCATGGAGGTTGTTCGCGCCGAGGTATTGCGCCCGGCCAATGACATCAGCGTCAGGATCCCGCCTTCTCCGGCGTTATCTGCGCGCATGACAAACGTCAGGTATTTTATGGAGACAACAAAGATCAGCAGCCAGAAAATCAGCGAGAGAAAACCAAATACGGCATCACGTTCAACGCCAAAACCAAACTGACCGGACAAACATTCACGAAGCGTATAAAGTGGGCTGGTACCAATATCACCGTAGACAACCCCAATGGCTGCAAGGGTAATCGCAGACAATGATTGTTTATTATCAGTGCTCATAGACTCGTCTTTCGTTTATACACATCATCTTTCAAGCCACTCCGTGTGGGCTGCATTCGTTATTCCCCCCATCCCAGGAGAAAACTCCATTGCCGCCTTGGTGCAGCTTGATTGATTTGGTGTATATATAAGAAATGTGTGCGTCGTCCCTTGGCCCACAAAAAGGCGCACAGTATGCACGATTAATCACAAAATCGTACCCCTAAATGAGACCAGATTAATCTGGCTCAAAGAAAAATAAGCGCACCTTCAGTCTATTACTGCAATGGTGTGAAGCATCTATACTCGCAGTTTATGCAGTACATTTGGCGAAAGGACGCCACTTCATTATGGCTCACCCACATTTATTAGCGGAAAGAATTTCCCGTCTGAGCAATGCGCTGGAAAAGGGACTTTTTGAACGTAGCCACGCCATTCGTCTGTGTCTGCTGGCAGCACTCAGCGGCGAGAGCGTTTTCTTATTAGGGCCCCCGGGGATCGCAAAGAGCTTAATTGCCCGCCGACTGAAGTTTGCCTTCCAAAATGCACGCGCTTTTGAATACCTGATGACGCGCTTCTCTACGCCGGAAGAAGTTTTCGGCCCGCTGTCCATTCAGGCCCTTAAAGACGAAGGTCGCTATGAACGCTTAACGGCGGGCTATCTTCCTGAAGCTGAAATCGTTTTTCTCGATGAAATCTGGAAAGCAGGCCCGGCAATTCTTAACACCCTGCTGACCGCCATTAACGAACGTCACTTTCGCAACGGCGCGTATGAAGAAAAAATTCCGATGCGTCTGCTGGTGGCCGCATCCAACGAACTGCCTGAAGCCGACAGCAGCCTGGAAGCGCTGTACGACCGTATGCTGATTCGTCTGTGGCTGGATAAAGTTCAGGACAAGGCCAATTTCCGGTCCATGCTGCTAAGTCAGCAGGATGAAAGCGACAACCCGGTCCCCGCATCATTGCAGGTGACGGATGAAGAGTATCACCAGTGGCAAAAAGACATTGGCGCCATCAAGCTTCCCGATCGCGTGTTTGAGCTTATTTTCACCCTACGCCAGCAGTTGGACACGCTACCGAATGCCCCCTACGTGTCCGATCGTCGCTGGAAAAAAGCGATCCGCTTACTCCAGGCCAGCGCTTTCTTTAGCGGACGTGATGCGGTAGTACCTATCGACCTGATCCTGCTGAAAGATTGTCTGTGGTACGACGCGCAAAGCCTGAATCTGATGCAACAGCAGCTTGAAATATTGATGACCGGACACGCCTGGCAGCAGCAAGCCATGCTGACGCGCCTGGGCAGTATTGTGCAGCGCCGCATTCAACTCCAGCAGCAACAAAGCGACAAAACGGCGTTCACGGTAATCCGTCAGGGTGGCATGTTCAGTCGTCGTCCTCATTATGATTTACCACCGGAAGCTACGTCCTCAGTCGTGACATTACTGCTACAAAAGCCATTAAAGCTGCATGATATGGAAGTTATCCATATTGCTTTCGAACGCAGTGCGCTGGAACTGTGGCTAACAAAAGGCGGTGAAATCCGCGGAAAATTAAACGGGATCGGCTTTGCCCAAACGCTGAATATGGAAGTCGATAGTGCACAGCATCTGGTTGTGCGCGATGTCAGTTTACAGGGTTCTCGCCTGGCGCTGCCGGGGGCTTCGCAAGAGAGTATGCCCGCAGAGATAAAACAGGAGCTTGAAGCCCTCGATAACGAGTGGCATCAGCAGCACAGCGCATTCAGCGAACAGCAAAAATGCCTGTTTATTCATAGCGACTGGTTAGGCCGCATTGAGGCCAGCCTGCAGGATGTCGGGGCGCAAATCCGCCAGGCGCAACAATGCTGACCCTTGATACACTCAACATAATGCTGGCAGTCAGCGAAGAGGCGATGATCGAAGAGATGATCGTCGCCCTGTTGGCTTCCCCAAAGATGGTGGTATTTTTTAAAAAATTTCCTCGCCTTAAAAAAGCGATCACTGACGATATTCCCCGCTGGCGCGAATCTTTGCGTAGCCGCCTCAAAGATACCCATGTGCCGCCGGAGTTGGCAGAAGAAGTCATTTGTTATCAACAAAGCCAGCTCCTCTCTCATGCACAGTTTATCGTTCAACTACCGCAAATATTATCGATATTGCACCGACTCCATTCGCCCTGGGCTGGGCAAGCGCAGCAACTGGTCAATGACAACAGCACCTTTACGCCCGCCCTACATACGCTTTTTCTCCAGCGCTGGCGCCTGAGCCTGGTGGTGCAAACCACAACGCTGAATCAGCAACTGCTGGAAGAAGAGCGCGAGCATTTGCTCAGTGAAGTACAGGAACGGATGACCCTTAGCGGACAACTGGAACCTGTTCTGGCGGAAAATGACAACGCTGCAGGCCGGTTGTGGGATATGAGCGCGGGCCAAATCAAGCGCGGTGATTATCAGTTGATGGTGAAATACGGCGAATTTCTGACGCAACAACCCGAACTCCAGCGCCTGGCCGAGCAGTTAGGTCGTTCCAGAGAGGCGAAATCCGTGCCGCGTAAAGATGCGCCAATGGAAACCTTCCGCACCCTGGTGCGCGAACCGGCCACCGTCCCGGAGCAGGTGGATGGCATCCAGCAAAGTGACGATATCCTGCGCCTGCTACCGCCAGAACTGGCCACGTTGGGCATAACCGAACTGGAATACGAGTTCTACCGACGGCTGGTGGAAAAGCAACTGCTGACCTACCGCCTGCACGGCGAAGCATGGCGTGAGAAAGTAACAGAACGTCCGGTGGTGCATCAGGATTTTGACGAGCAGCCGCGCGGACCTTTTATCGTCTGCGTTGATACATCAGGATCGATGGGCGGGTTTAATGAGCAGTGTGCGAAAGCCTTTTGCCTGGCGCTAATGCGCGTCGCCCTTGCCGATAACCGGCGTTGTTTCATTATGCTGTTTTCAACAGAAGTGGTGCGCTATGAGCTTTCCGGTCCGGAGGGCATCGAACAGGCGATCCGCTTTTTAAGTCAACGCTTTCGTGGTGGCACTGATATTGCCAGCTGTTTTCGCGCCATTATTGAACGCATGCAGGGTCGGGAATGGTTTGATGCCGATGCGGTGGTTATCTCAGATTTTATCGCTCAGCGATTACCCGATGAAGTCGTCAGCAAAGTGGGGGAATTACAGCGGGTGCACCAGCACCGTTTTCATGCGGTAGCGATGTCAGCACATGGCAAACCCGGCATCATGCGCATTTTCGATCATATCTGGCGCTTTGATACCGGGATGCGAAGCCGCCTGCTCAGACGCTGGCGGCGTTAATTGTTACAGCAGAGAAGCGACGCTTTCACGTACCTGGGCCGGCCATACGCCACACTGAACCTGGCCAATGTGCGGTAATTGCAGCAACAGCATGGTCAGACGCGACTGCCCAATCCCCCCACCAATCGTCTGCGGCATTTCACCACGCAGCAGCGCCTGGTGCCATTCCAGACTCAGGCGATCTTCATCACCGGTCAAAGACAACTGGTGTTTCAGAGCGTCAGCATCCACACGGATCCCCATAGAAGACAGCTCAAACGCATCTTCCAGAACCGGGTTCCAGACCAGAATATCACCGTTCAGACCGGCATGACCCAGCTCAGACGCTGAACTCCAGTCATCATAATCCGGCGCGCGTACATCATGACGGTGACCGTCACTGAGCTTACCGCCGATACCCACCAGGAATACCGCGCCCAGCTCTTTAGCGATCGCACGTTCACGACCTTTTGCGTCAAGATCCGGATAACGAGATAACAGCTCCTGGCTATGAACAAAGTGGATCTGGTCTGGCAGGAACGGTGCCAGACCAAACTCTTTGCTAACCGCAGCTTCGGTGGCCTTAATTCCCGCCCAGATAGCCTCTACCGTGCTTTTCAGAGTGGAGAATTGACGCTCACCGTCGCCCATCACGCGCTCCCAGTCCCACTGGTCAACGTACACTGAGTGCAGCGGGGAGAGGCGATCTTCATCGGGACGCAGGGCTTTCATATGCGTGTACAGCCCCTCGCCTGCGCTAAAGTCGTGTTGTCCTAACGTTTGACGCTTCCACTTCGCCAGTGAATGAACCACTTCGAATTGAGCGTCTGGCAATGCTTTAACCTTCACCTGCACCGCTTTTTCACAGCCCGACAAGTTATCCTGCGTGCCATCTCCAACGCGGCTGAGGATCGGAGCCTGAACTTCGATCAGACCTAAACGCTCTTCCAGCTGGCGAGAGAAATGAGATTTTACGAAGCTAATTTGACGTTGTTTGGCAATGTAAGCGGTTTTCATTATGTGTACTCCTGTGTCCTGTTGCCTATGATTAAGCAACAGAATGGAGGTAATATTCAATAATCAACAAACAAAAAGCCGACTTCGATTTTGATTCGTTAAAATTAACGTCTAAAATAGAGGGAATCATTAATCTACATAAGAAAAACCTATGGAAAATTATCAGATCGACAATCTGGACCGCGGCATTCTTGATGCCCTGATGGAAAATGCCCGTACAGCCTACGCAGAATTAGCCAAACAGTTCGGCGTCAGCCCAGGAACAATTCACGTTCGCGTAGAAAAGATGAAGCAGGCCGGGATCATTACCGGCGCGCGGATTGATGTTAGTCCCAAACAATTGGGTTACGACGTCGGCTGCTTTATCGGCATCATTCTGAAAAGTGCGAAAGACTATCCGTCAGCACTTGCAAGACTGGAAAGCCTCGATGAAGTGACCGAAGCGTATTACACCACCGGGCACTACAGCATCTTTATTAAGGTAATGTGCAAATCGATCGACGCGTTGCAGCAGGTACTTATCAACAAGATCCAAACAATTGACGAAATTCAGTCCACTGAAACCCTGATCGTCTTGCAGAACCCGATTATGCGTACCATCAAGCCATGATCGGTTTTTTTAATCCCCTATTTTTCCACAGGTAGATCCCAGCTCGCACACAGCGTACAATACGCCCTCTTTATAAAGGTGGGCGATCATGGCAGACATCACTCTTATCAGCGGTAGTACGCTTGGCAGTGCGGAATATGTAGCAGAGCATCTGGCTGAAAAGCTGGACGACGCCGGTTTTTCCAGCGAAATACTGCATGGGCCAATGCTTGAAGAGGTTCCGACTGACGGGATCTGGCTGATTATCAGCTCCACACACGGAGCAGGAGACATTCCTGACAACCTGCAGCCTTTATATGATGCCTTACGCGAGCAGAAACCGAACCTGTCACAAGTGCACTTTGGTGCAATCGGGATCGGCAGTCGTGAATATGACACCTTTTGCGGCGCAATCGACAAGCTGGAAGCCGAATTGAAGGCCTGTGGGGCAAAACAGATCGGCGAAACACTCAGGATCAACGTACTGGAACATGAAATTCCGGAAGATCCGGCTGAAATTTGGCTGGGATCGTGGCATCCGTTGCTCAGAGATTTGTAAAGATCGTACTTTTTTATGTGGATAACTCTGGTTAAAAGCTTGGATCAACCGGTAGTTATCCCAAGAACAACCGTTGTTCAGTTTTTGAGTTGTGTATAACCCTTCATTCTGATCCCAGCTTATACGGACCAGGATCACCGATCATTCACAGCTAATGATCCTCAGCAACCTGTTGATCTTACTTAAAGGATCGACCTTATCCACAGAAAGGTGCGATCCTAATAAGAGATCACAATAAAACAGATCTCTAAATAAAAAGATCTTCTTTTTAATACCCAGGATCCCAGGTCTTTCTCCATCGACTAAAGTTGAGTAGAATCCACGGCCCGGGCTTCAATCCATTTTCACACCGCGTTATGCGAGGCAATCACCATGTTTTATCAGGATCCTTTTGACGTCATCATCATTGGCGGGGGTCATGCAGGCACCGAGGCCGCAATGGCCGCGGCGCGAATGGGTCAACAGACTCTGCTTTTGACACACAATATCGACACTCTGGGACAGATGAGCTGCAACCCGGCGATCGGCGGTATTGGGAAGGGACACCTGGTAAAAGAAGTGGATGCGCTTGGTGGGTTGATGGCAAAAGCGATCGACCATGCGGGTATCCAGTTTAGGATACTAAACGCCAGCAAAGGGCCTGCCGTTCGTGCTACTCGCGCTCAAGCCGATCGTGTGCTCTATCGCCAGGCGGTACGTACCGCACTGGAGAATCAACCCAACCTGATGATCTTCCAACAGGCGGTTGAAGATCTGATTGTTGAAAACGATCGTGTCGTAGGCGCGGTAACCCAAATGGGACTGAAGTTCCGTGCCAAAGCGGTCGTGTTAACCGTGGGGACTTTCCTCGACGGCAAAATTCATATTGGTCTGGACAACTACAGCGGTGGCCGCGCTGGCGATCCGCCGTCTATTCCGCTGTCACGTCGTCTGCGTGAACTGCCGCTGCGCGTCAGTCGCCTGAAAACCGGTACACCGCCGCGAATCGATGCGCGCACGATTGATTTCAGCGTGCTCGGCCAGCAAAACAGCGATAACCCGATGCCGGTCTTCTCATTCCTGGGCGATGCTTCTCAACATCCGCGCCAGATGCCGTGTTACATCACGCATACCAATGAAAAAACCCATGATGTGATCCGTAATAACCTCGATCGTAGCCCGATGTACGCAGGCGTGATCGAAGGTATCGGCCCACGCTATTGCCCGTCGATCGAAGACAAAGTGATGCGCTTTGCCGATCGTAACCAGCATCAGATCTTCCTCGAACCGGAAGGACTGACGTCTAACGAAATTTACCCGAATGGCATCTCCACCAGCCTGCCGTTCGATGTGCAGATGCAAATTGTCCGTTCCATGCAGGGGATGGAAAATGCCAGAATCGTCCGTCCTGGCTACGCGATTGAGTATGATTTCTTCGATCCGCGCGACCTGAAACCTACTCTGGAAAGCAAATTCATCCAGGGTCTGTTCTTTGCTGGTCAGATCAACGGTACGACCGGTTATGAAGAAGCTGCCGCGCAAGGGATGCTGGCTGGTCTGAACGCCGCACGCTTATCTGCTGACAAAGACGGCTGGGCGCCGCGCCGCGATCAGGCTTATCTTGGTGTGCTGGTGGACGATCTGTGTACGCTGGGCACCAAAGAACCGTACCGCATGTTCACCTCACGCGCGGAATACCGTTTGATGCTGCGCGAAGATAACGCCGACCTGCGTCTGACCGAAATTGGCCGTGAGCTGGGACTGGTGGACGATGAGCGTTGGGCTCGCTTCAACGAGAAGCTGGAGCGTATTGAACAAGAACGCCAGCGTCTCAAATCAACCTGGGTGAATCCGTTAGCGGAGTCCGCTGCAGAAGTGAATGCTCACCTGGCGACACCTCTGTCACGTGAAGCGAGCGGTGAAGATCTGCTGCGTCGCCCGGATATGACCTATGCTCAGTTGACCTCTTTATCTGCGTTTGCACCTGCGCTTGATGATGCTCAGGCCGCGGAACAGGTTGAAATTCAGGTGAAATACGAAGGATATATCGCCCGTCAGCAGGAAGAGATCGAGAGACAACAGCGTAATGAGAACACCCTGTTGCCTGCAACGCTGGATTATCGTCAGGTCTCCGGCTTGTCGAATGAGGTCATTGCCAAACTGAACGATCACAAACCGGTATCGATCGGCCAGGCATCGCGTATTTCCGGCGTAACACCTGCCGCCATCTCCATTCTGCTGGTATGGCTGAAAAAACAAGGTATGCTGCGTCGCAGCGCTTGATATCACTTTTTGGCGGGAGTGCTTCGTTTGCCCGCCCTACAAATTTGTCGGCCCGATAAGCGACAGCGCGTCGGGCAATAGATTATTTACAGGTAACGACCGTGCTCAACAAACTCTCTCGTCTGCTGGCTGATGCCGGTATTTCTCTTACCGATCACCAGAAAAATCAGCTGATTGCGTATGTCGATATGCTGCATAAATGGAACAAAGCGTACAACCTGACGTCGGTGCGTGATCCCAACGAAATGCTGGTGCGCCATATTCTGGACAGCATTGTCGTCGCGCCGTACCTGAAGGGCGAGCGTTTTATCGATGTCGGCACTGGTCCGGGCCTACCGGGAATCCCTCTCTCCATCGTACGTCCTGAAGCGCATTTCACACTGCTGGATAGCCTGGGAAAACGCGTTCGTTTCTTGCGCCAGGTGCAGCATGAGCTTGCGCTTACTAACATCACTCCAGTGCAAAGTCGCGTTGAAGAATTCCCTTCAGAGCCGCCGTTTGATGGGGTGATTAGCCGTGCTTTCGCGTCACTCAATGATATGGTGAGCTGGTGCCATCATTTGCCTGGTCAGGAAGGGCGTTTTTATGCGCTAAAAGGGCAGTTGCCTGAAGATGAAATTGCCTCGTTGCCTGCAGAATTCAGCGTCGAGTCGGTCGAAAAATTACGCGTTCCGCAACTGGATGGTGAACGTCATCTGGTGGTTATTAAGCCAAACAAAATTTAATTTTTATCAAAAAAAATAGAAAAAAAACGGTTCTTCGGGTGTTAAAAGTCATAAGGAATAGTGTGGTTAAATGTCGTTACATTTCACTAATGCCTTACGGTTTTGCATCATAACTATAACGTACCGTTTTTTGTTAAAAGTGAAACAAGTCAGCTGTGAAAATATCAGCCTGCTAAAAATAGAATCAAAGAATCACCGCTCGTGTTAATTTTTTATTATAAATGTCAATGGGTGGTTTTTTTGTTGTTATTCGCTATTTTTAAAACAGTAACGAATTTTAGGCTTAAATATCAAAAAGTTGAAATGGCATCATTTGCCAAGTAAATAAATAGTGCCGGGGCGAATATGCTTAATATGTGATCTGGTGCACGCTTTGCAGCCAGTGTTTACGCGGCTTTTGCAGTTTTGCATGATCGTTCACAGTTTGCATAAAAGTGATAAATGTGGCGTAGCGAAAAATATTTAAACATTTATTCACTTTTTAGCTACTTATTGTTTGAAATCGAGAAGGCGCACCGTATAATTTGACCGCTTTTTGATGCTTGACTCTAAGCCATAAAGAACGTTTTATACGACACGCGGCATACCTCGAAGGGAGCAGGAGTAAAAACGTGATGTCTATGTCGCTCTTGAGTCGAAACGTTGCTCGTAAGCTTTTGCTCACACAGTTTCTGGCGGTAATAGCAAGTGGACTGCTATTTAGCCTCAAAGACCCTTTCTGGGGCATCTCCGCATTGTGCGGTGGATTGGCAGTGTTACTGCCTAATGTGTTGTTTATGATATTTGCCTGGCGTCACCAGGCACATACACCAGCTAAAGGCCGAGTAGCCTGGACGTTCGCTTTCGGCGAAGCCTTCAAGGTATTAGCTATGCTGGTGTTGTTGGTGGTGGCGTTGGCTGTTTTGAAAGCGGTATTCATGCCGCTGATCGTTACGTGGGTTTTGGTGCTGGTGGTTCAGATACTGGCGCCGGCTGTAATTAACAACAAAGGGTAAAGGCATCATGGCTTCAGAAAATATGACGCCGCAGGATTACATAGGACACCATCTGAATAACCTTCAGTTGGACCTACGTACATTCTCGCTGGTGGATCCGCACAACCCCCCAGCCACCTTCTGGACGCTCAATATTGACTCCATTTTCTTCTCGGTGGTTCTGGGTCTGTTGTTCCTGCTTATGTTCCGTAGCGTAGCCAAAAAGGCGACCAGCGGCGTACCAGGTAAATTTCAGACTGCGATTGAGCTGGTAATCGGCTTTGTGCATGGTAGCGTGAAAGACATGTACCATGGCAAAAGCAAGCTGATTGCTCCGCTGGCCCTGACGATTTTCGTCTGGGTATTCCTGATGAACTTGATGGATTTGCTGCCTATCGACCTGCTGCCGTACATCGGTGAGCATATCTTTGGCCTACCGGCTCTGCGTGTGGTTCCGTCTGCTGACGTGAACATCACCCTGTCGATGGCGCTGGGCGTATTTATCCTCATTCTGTTCTACAGCATCAAAATGAAAGGCATCGGTGGCTTCGCGAAAGAGTTGACGCTGCAGCCGTTCAATCACTGGGCGTTCATCCCTGTCAACTTAATCCTTGAAGGGGTAAGCCTGCTGTCCAAACCAATCTCACTTGGTCTGCGACTGTTCGGTAACATGTACGCTGGTGAGCTGATTTTCATTCTGATTGCTGGTCTGTTGCCGTGGTGGTCACAGTGGATCCTGAATGTGCCGTGGGCCATTTTCCACATACTGATTATCACGCTGCAAGCCTTCATATTTATGGTTCTGACGATTGTCTATCTGTCGATGGCATCTGAAGAGCATTAATTTACCAACACTACTACGTTTTAACTGAAACAAACTGGAGACTGTCATGGAAAACCTGAATATGGATCTGCTGTACATTGCTGCCGCTGTGATGATGGGTCTGGCGGCAATCGGTGCTGCGATCGGTATCGGCATCCTCGGGGGTAAATTCCTGGAAGGCGCAGCGCGTCAACCGGATCTGATTCCTCTGCTGCGTACTCAGTTCTTTATCGTTATGGGTCTGGTGGATGCAATCCCAATGATCGCTGTAGGTCTGGGTCTGTACGTGATGTTTGCTGTCGCGTAGTAAGCGTTGCTTGAATTAAGAGCAATATCAGAACGTTAACTAGATAGAGGCATTGTGCTGTGAATCTTAACGCAACAATCCTCGGCCAGGCCATCGCGTTTGTCCTGTTCGTTCTGTTCTGCATGAAGTACGTATGGCCGCCTTTAATGGCTGCCATCGAAAAACGTCAAAAAGAAATTGCTGACGGCCTTGCTTCTGCAGAACGAGCACATAAGGATCTTGACCTTGCAAAGGCCAGCGCGACCGACCAGCTGAAAAAAGCGAAGGCGGAAGCTCAGGTAATCATCGAGCAGGCGAACAAACGCCGTGCTCAGATCCTGGACGAAGCTAAAACTGAAGCAGAGCAGGAACGTACTAAAATCGTGGCACAGGCGCAGGCGGAAATTGAAGCCGAGCGTAAACGTGCTCGCGAAGAGCTGCGTAAGCAAGTTGCTATCCTGGCTGTTGCTGGCGCCGAGAAGATCATCGAACGTTCCGTGGATGAAGCTGCTAATAGCGACATCGTGGACAAACTTGTCGCTGAACTGTAAGGAGGGAGGGGCTGATGTCTGAATTTGTTACGGTAGCTCGCCCCTACGCCAAAGCAGCTTTTGACTTTGCCGTTGAGCACCAAAGCGTTGACCGTTGGCAGGATATGCTGATGTTTGCCGCTGAGGTGACAAAAAACGAACAAATGGCAGAGCTTCTCTCTGGCGCGCTGGCGCCGGAAACGCTCGCTGAGTCGTTTATCGCCGTATGCGGTGAGCAACTGGACGAAAGCGGCCAAAACCTGATTCGGGTAATGGCTGAAAATAACCGTCTGAATGCGCTCCCGGATGTTCTTGAGCAGTTTATTCACCTGCGTGCAGCCAGTGAGGCTATCTCTGAGGTAGAAGTTACTTCTGCCAATGCACTGAGTGATGAACAGCTTAAGAAGATTAGCGCAGCGATGGAAAAACGTCTGTCACGCAAAGTTAAGCTGAATTGCAAAATCGATAAGTCTGTAATGGCAGGCGTAATCATCCGAGCGGGTGATATGGTCATTGATGGCAGCGTACGCGGCCGTCTTGAACGCCTTGCAGACGTCTTGCAGTCTTAAGGGGACTGGAGCATGCAACTGAATTCCACCGAAATCAGCGAACTGATCAAGCAGCGCATTGCTCAGTTCAATGTTGTGAGCGAAGCTCACAACGAAGGTACTATTGTTTCTGTAAGTGACGGTGTTATCCGCATTCACGGCCTGGCCGATTGTATGCAGGGTGAGATGATTTCCCTGCCGGGTAACCGTTACGCTATCGCACTGAACCTGGAGCGCGACTCCGTAGGTGCAGTTGTGATGGGTCCATACGCTGACCTCGCCGAAGGCATGAAGGTTAAGTGTACGGGTCGTATTCTGGAAGTTCCGGTTGGCCGTGGACTGCTGGGTCGTGTGGTGAACACTCTGGGTTCCCCGATTGACGGTAAAGGTCCGGTTGATAACGATGGCTTCTCGCCAATCGAAGTTATCGCACCAGGCGTAATCGAACGTCAGTCCGTCGACCAGCCAGTGCAGACCGGTTATAAATCTGTTGATGCCATGATCCCAATCGGTCGTGGCCAGCGTGAGCTGATCATCGGTGACCGTCAGACAGGTAAAACCGCGATGGCAATCGATGCCATCATCAACCAGCGTGATTCTGGCATCAAATGTGTGTACGTGGCTATCGGCCAGAAAGCGTCCACCATTTCTAACGTGGTTCGTAAACTGGAAGAACACGGCGCACTGTCCAACACCATCGTTGTTGTGGCGACCGCGTCTGAATCTGCTGCACTGCAATACCTGGCACCATATGCCGGTTGCGCAATGGGCGAATACTTCCGTGACCGCGGTGAAGATGCACTGATCGTTTACGATGACCTGTCTAAACAGGCTGTTGCTTACCGTCAGGTTTCCCTGCTGCTGCGTCGTCCACCAGGACGTGAAGCATTCCCGGGCGACGTATTTTACCTCCACTCCCGTCTGCTGGAACGCGCATCCCGCGTAAACGCGGAATACGTTGAGAAGTTCACCAATGGTGAAGTTAAAGGTAAAACTGGCTCCCTGACCGCTCTGCCGATTATCGAAACCCAGGCGGGTGACGTTTCTGCGTTCGTTCCGACCAACGTAATTTCTATTACCGATGGTCAGATCTTCCTGGAAACCAACCTGTTTAACTCCGGTATTCGTCCGGCAGTTAACCCGGGTATCTCCGTATCTCGTGTTGGTGGTGCAGCGCAGACCAAGATCATCAAGAAACTGTCCGGTGGTATTCGTACCGCACTGGCGCAGTATCGTGAACTGGCAGCGTTTTCTCAGTTCGCTTCCGACCTGGATGAAGCTACTCGTAAGCAGCTGAGCCACGGTCAGAAAGTAACTGAACTGCTGAAGCAGAAACAGTATGCGCCAATGTCTGTTGCACAGCAGGGTGTGGTGCTGTTCGCGGCTGAACGCGGTTACCTCGAAGATGTGGAACTGGCGAAAATCGGTAGCTTCGAAGCCGCTCTGCTGGCTTACGTTGACCGTGACCACGCTCCGCTGATGCAAGAGATCAACCAGTCCGGTGGCTATAACGATGAAATCGAAGGCAAGCTGAAAGCTATCCTCGATTCCTTCAAGGCAACCCAGTCCTGGTAACGTCTGGCGGTCTGCTTTAGGGTGGACCGCAAGGCATTGAGGAGAAGCTCATGGCCGGCGCAAAAGAGATACGTAGTAAGATCGCAAGCGTCCAGAACACGCAGAAGATCACTAAAGCGATGGAGATGGTCGCCGCTTCCAAAATGCGTAAATCGCAGGATCGCATGGCGGCCAGCCGTCCTTATGCAGAGACCATGCGCAAAGTGATTGGTCACCTTGCGAATGGTAATCTGGAATATAAGCACCCTTACCTGGAAGAACGCGACGTTAAACGCGTGGGCTACCTGGTGGTGTCGACCGACCGTGGTCTGTGCGGTGGCTTGAACATTAACCTGTTCAAAAAGCTGCTGGCGGATATGAAAACATGGTCCGATAAAGGCGTTCAGTGCGATATCGCAATGATCGGCTCTAAGGGCGTGTCTTTCTTTAACTCCGTTGGCGGTAATGTGATTGCTCAGGTAACCGGTATGGGGGATAACCCTTCCCTGTCCGAACTGATCGGTCCGGTTAAAGTGATGCTGCAGGCCTACGATGAAGGTCGCCTGGACAGACTGTACGTTGTCAGCAACAAATTTATTAACACCATGTCTCAGACGCCAACCATCACCCAACTGCTGCCTCTGCCGGCATCAGATGATGATGAATTGAAGCGTAAATCCTGGGATTACCTGTATGAGCCAGACCCGAAAGCGCTGCTGGATACCCTGCTGCGTCGTTATGTCGAGTCTCAGGTTTATCAGGGCGTGGTAGAAAACCTGGCCAGCGAGCAGGCCGCACGTATGGTGGCGATGAAAGCCGCGACCGACAATGGCGGCAGCCTGATTAAAGAGCTGCAGTTGGTATACAACAAAGCTCGTCAGGCCAGCATTACTCAGGAACTCACCGAAATCGTCGGTGGTGCATCCGCGGTATAACCAGGTTAATTCGTAGAGGATTCAAGATGGCTACTGGAAAAATTGTCCAGGTAATCGGCGCCGTGGTTGACGTCGAATTCCCTCAGGATGCCGTACCGCGCGTGTACGATGCTCTTGAGGTTATGAATGGTAAAGAGAGCCTGGTGCTGGAAGTTCAGCAGCAGCTCGGCGGCGGTATCGTACGTACCATCGCCATGGGTTCTTCTGACGGTCTGCGTCGTGGTCTGGAAGTTAAAGACCTCGAGCACCCGATCGAAGTCCCGGTAGGTAAAGCAACGCTGGGTCGTATCATGAACGTCCTGGGTCACCCGATCGACATGAAAGGCGATATCGGTGAAGAAGAGCGTTGGGCTATCCACCGTGCAGCACCTTCCTACGAAGAGCTGTCAAGCTCTCAGGAACTGCTGGAAACCGGTATCAAAGTTATCGACCTGATGTGTCCGTTCGCTAAGGGCGGTAAAGTTGGTCTGTTCGGTGGTGCGGGGGTAGGTAAAACCGTAAACATGATGGAGCTGATCCGTAACATCGCGATCGAACACTCCGGTTACTCCGTGTTTGCGGGCGTAGGTGAACGTACTCGTGAGGGTAACGACTTCTACCACGAAATGACCGACTCCAACGTTCTGGACAAAGTATCCCTGGTATATGGCCAGATGAACGAGCCGCCGGGAAACCGTCTGCGTGTTGCGCTGACCGGTCTGACCATGGCTGAGAAGTTCCGTGACGAAGGTCGTGACGTTCTGCTGTTCGTTGATAACATCTATCGTTACACCCTGGCCGGTACAGAAGTATCTGCACTGCTGGGTCGTATGCCATCAGCGGTAGGCTACCAGCCGACCCTGGCGGAAGAGATGGGTGTTCTGCAGGAACGTATCACCTCCACCAAAACCGGTTCTATCACCTCCGTTCAGGCGGTATACGTACCAGCGGATGACTTGACTGACCCATCCCCAGCAACCACCTTTGCTCACTTGGATGCAACCGTGGTACTGAGCCGTCAGATCGCATCTCTGGGTATCTACCCGGCAGTTGACCCGCTGGACTCCACCAGCCGTCAGCTGGATCCGCTGGTTGTTGGTCAGGAACACTACGACACCGCGCGTGGCGTACAGTCCCTGCTGCAGCGTTATCAGGAACTGAAAGACATCATCGCCATCCTGGGTATGGATGAACTGTCTGAAGAAGATAAACTGGTGGTAGCACGCGCACGTAAGATTCAGCGCTTCCTGTCCCAGCCGTTCTTCGTTGCGGAAGTATTCACCGGTTCTCCGGGCAAATACGTTTCCCTGAAAGACACCATCCGTGGCTTTAAAGGCATCATGGAAGGCGAATACGACCACCTGCCAGAGCAGGCGTTCTACATGGTTGGTTCTATCGACGAAGCCGTGGAAAAAGCCAAAAAACTTTAACGCCTTAATCGGAGGGTGATATGGCAATGACTTACCACCTGGACGTCGTCAGCGCAGAGCAACAAATGTTCTCTGGTCTGGTCGAGAAAATCCAGGTAACGGGTAGTGAAGGTGAACTGGGTATTTTCCCTGGTCACGCACCGCTGCTCACCGCCATTAAGCCTGGTATGATCCGCATCGTTAAACAGTTCGGTCATGAAGAGTTTATCTACCTGTCCGGCGGCATTCTCGAAGTGCAGCCTGGCAGCGTGACCGTTCTGGCTGATACCGCGATTCGCGGACAGGATCTCGATGAAGCGAGAGCCCTGGAAGCGAAGCGTAAGGCTGAAGAGCACATCAAGAGCTCTCATGGTGACGTGGATTACGCTCAGGCATCTGCGGAACTGGCCAAAGCGATCGCGAAACTGCGCGTTATCGAGTTGACCAAAAAAGCGATGTAACACCGGCTTGAAAAGCACAAAGGCCAGTCTGGTTTCCAGGCTGGCTTTTTTTGTTTTTGCTGCAAGAACATTTAAATTGAAAGCTGTTTTGTGATTTAGATCATAAAAATATTGATTGGCTAAAAAATGCGGCGTAGACTCTTTTTATGTGATGTATGTCACATAATAAAATCAGATAAAAAGAGATGCCAACATGAAATTACTCAATAAAATCATCGCCATGTTCAGCAATATGAGCTTTTAGACTTTACCTGCCTGTCCTGTGGCGCTATGCTGGATATGGTTTATCAGTCAGCGCCACTTGTTGTTATAAATTCCCTCCCCCTACTCTTCTCCCTCAACTTTTTATTTCGCGTACGCATTTTCGGTTTCTCACTGAATCACATAAATAAAATCGGGCTTTGCATGTGTAACTCTTTATTCATGCGGTAAAAAAATAGCAAAAACATTAACCTAAGGCTTTAATAAGAGCAGACCCCAGGTTTTTGGCAGACAAAAGACACTGATTTAGACGAAAATAGTGAGTTATCAGATGGGGAATTACCCCTGTTGAACGTTTTATCTTCGGTCCATTTCACGATGAAAAAAATGTAGTATTTTCAATGTGAAACGGTATAAATTCGTTCTCAAATTACAGTCAGGACGTGTATGTTGAATAAAGCTATGAGCGTCGTGATCCTTGCCGCAGGCAAAGGCACGCGTATGTATTCCGATCTCCCTAAAGTGCTGCATACCCTCGCAGGAAAACCGATGGTTCAGCATGTCATTGATGCTGCTAATGAATTAGGTGCGACTCACGTACATCTGGTCTACGGGCACGGTGGTGATTTGCTCAAGCAGACGCTGAAAGATGGCAATCTGAACTGGGTTCTGCAGGCGGAACAGTTGGGTACCGGCCATGCAATGCAGCAGGCGGCGCCATTCTTTGGTGATGATGAAGACATTTTAATGCTCTATGGCGATGTGCCGCTGATCTCTACCGATACCTTACGTCGCCTGCGTGAAGCCAAACCGCAGGGCGGCATTGGCTTGCTAACGGTAAAACTTGATGACCCAACCGGTTATGGCCGAATTACCCGCGATAACGGCAATGTCACGGGTATCGTTGAGCATAAAGATGCCACCGACGAGCAGCGTCAAATCCAGGAAATAAACACTGGTATCCTGATTGCCAACGGCGCTGACATGAAGCGTTGGCTGTCTAAACTGACCAACAACAACGTGCAGGGTGAATACTACATCACCGATATCATCGCGATGGCGTATAAGGAAGGACGTGAAATTGCTGCAGTACATCCGGCACGCATTAGCGAAACTGAAGGGGTGAATAACCGTCTTCAGCTATCCCGTCTGGAACGTGTTTATCAGTCCGAGCAGGCAGAAAAACTGCTGCTGGCAGGCGTGATGCTGCGCGATCCGGCACGTTTTGATCTTCGCGGTACGCTTATTCACGGGCGCGATGTTGAAATTGATACTAACGTTATCATTGAAGGTAACGTAACCGTTGGGGATCGCGTCAAGATTGGCGCCGGTTGCATCATCAAAAACAGCGTGATTGGTGAGGGTTGCGAGCTTAGCCCATACAGTGTGGTGGAAGATGCCCATCTGGAAGCCGCTTGCACCATTGGTCCATTCGCACGTCTGCGCCCGGGTGCTGAGCTGCAGGAAGGCGCACACGTGGGTAACTTCGTCGAAATGAAAAAAGCGCGTCTGGGTAAAGGCTCCAAAGCCGGTCATTTGACCTACCTGGGCGATGCGGAAATTGGCGATAACGTGAATATCGGCGCGGGTACGATTACCTGCAACTACGATGGCGCCAATAAGTTTAAAACCATTATTGGTGATGATGTGTTTGTGGGTTCTAATACTCAGCTGGTGGCGCCTGTCACCGTGGGTAAAGGTGCAACGATCGCCGCCGGAACCACCGTAACGCGTAATGTCGCCGATAACGAACTGGTATTAAGCCGTGTACCTCAGGTCCATAAACAGGGCTGGCAGCGTCCGGTGAAGAAGAAGTAAGTGATTTTTGCCGGATGGCGGCCTACGTGCGGTGACGTTCTGTAGGCCTGATAAGCGTAAGCGCCATCAGGCACACAAGAGATGAGGGGATAACATAATCCTCCGCTCAACAAGCAGTACCATAAAAATAACCCCACTCTCTACAAGGCTCGGGGCGCCCGAAATGGGCAAATACAGGTCAGCGACAACGACAGGCATAATGCCTAAATTCGGAATCAAAAAATATGTGTGGAATTGTTGGCGCTATCGCGCAGCGTGATGTAGCTGAAATCCTTCTCGAAGGTTTACGTCGTCTGGAATATCGTGGTTATGACTCTGCTGGTCTGGCCGTCGTCGATGCTGAAGGTAACATGACCCGTCTGCGTCGTCTGGGTAAAGTGCAGATGCTGACTGCTGCTGCGGAAGAACATCCGTTGCATGGTGGTACAGGTATCGCTCACACCCGCTGGGCGACACACGGTGAACCTTCAGAAGCGAACGCGCATCCCCATGTTTCTGAACACATTGTTGTGGTGCATAACGGCATCATTGAAAACCATGAACCACTGCGTGAGCTGTTGAAAACGCGTGGCTATACCTTTGTTTCTGAAACCGACACCGAAGTGATTGCTCACCTGGTGCACTGGGAACTGGAACAGGGTGGAACGCTGCGTGAAGCCGTGCTGCGTACTATTCCGCAGCTGCGCGGTGCCTACGGCACAGTGATCATGGATACCCGTAACCCGGAAACTCTGCTGGCGGCCCGTTCTGGTAGCCCGCTGGTGATTGGTCTGGGTATGGGCGAAAACTTCATCGCTTCCGATCAGCTGGCGCTGCTGCCGGTAACCCGTCGCTTCATCTTCCTGGAAGAGGGTGACATCGCGGAAGTGACTCGTCGTTCTGTCTCTATTTTCGACAAGTCTGGCGCAGAAGTGAAACGTCAGGATATCGAATCGAATCTGCAGTATGACGCGGGCGAAAAAGGTATTTATCGCCACTACATGCAGAAAGAGATCTACGAACAGCCGAACGCGATTAAAAATACGCTGACCGGGCGCATTAGCCACGGTGAAGTGGATTTAAGCGAGCTGGGGTCGCGTGCCAACGAGCTGCTGTCTCAGGTTGAGCATATCCAGATTATCGCCTGCGGTACGTCTTACAACTCCGGTATGGTGTCCCGCTACTGGTTTGAATCGCTGGCGGGTATTCCTTGTGATGTCGAAATCGCTTCCGAATTCCGCTATCGCAAATCTGCCGTGCGTCGTAACAGCCTGATGATTACCCTTTCTCAGTCTGGTGAAACGGCGGATACTCTGGCGGGGCTGCGCTTATCCAAAGAGTTGGGCTATCTGGGCTCGCTGGCTATCTGTAACGTACCGGGATCTTCTCTGGTGCGCGAATCCGACCTGGCGATGATGACCAACGCCGGTACCGAAATCGGCGTGGCCTCCACGAAAGCATTTACCACTCAGCTGACCGTTCTGCTGATGCTGGTGGCGAAACTGTCCCGTCTGAAAGGCCTTGATACGTCTATTGAGCAGGAGATCGTTCACGGTCTGCAGGCGCTGCCGAGTCGTATTGAGCAGATGTTGTCTCAGGACAAACGCATTGCCGCTCTGGCAGAAGGTTTCTCTGACAAACATCATGCGCTGTTCCTTGGCCGTGGCGATCAGTATCCAATTGCGCTGGAAGGCGCGCTGAAGCTGAAAGAGATCTCGTATATTCACGCTGAAGCTTATGCCGCAGGTGAACTGAAACACGGTCCGCTGGCCCTGATTGATGCCGATATGCCGGTTATCGTGGTTGCGCCGAACAACGAACTGTTGGAAAAACTGAAATCCAACATTGAAGAAGTTCGCGCCCGTGGCGGTCAGCTGTACGTCTTTGCTGACCAGGATGCTGGCTTTACCAGCAGCGAAAACATGCACATCATCGAGATGCCGCATGTGGAAGAGGTGATTGCACCGATCTTCTACACCGTTCCGCTGCAGCTGCTGGCGTATCATGTGGCACTGATTAAAGGCACCGACGTCGATCAGCCGCGTAACCTGGCGAAGTCAGTTACCGTAGAGTAATCCGTGCTTAACTGAACTGGAAATGCCCTGCTACAAGCGGGGCATTTTTTTAAATTTGTTCTGTTTTTAATCAATTATCCCGCCTGTTTTATGTGACAAACCGTCATCTTCAACTACTGTTTTCAGTGTCATAAAAAGAAAATTTTAACGAAATGTTATTGTCATGATATCGACTAACTTTTTGTTTTGAATGTGTTTTTAGATAAAAAACTTCCCGTATTTTTCGTTGTCATAAAACTGTCATATTTCGTACATTTAACTGTCACCTGTTTGTCCTATTTTGCTCACAGTAGCAACTCAAACAACGATTTACGAAAACCGTGCAGGAGACATTATGAAAGTTATGCGTACCACTGTCGCAACTGTTGTCGCCGCGACCTTATCCATGAGCGCGTTCTCTGCGTTTGCAGCAGCGAGCCTGACAGGTGCAGGTGCAACCTTCCCTGCGCCAGTGTATGCCAAATGGGCAGATACCTATCAGAAAGAGACCGGTAGCAAAGTAAACTACCAGGGTATCGGCTCCTCCGGTGGTGTAAAACAAATTACGGCCAATACCGTTGATTTCGGCGCTTCTGATGCACCGCTGTCTGACGAAAAACTGGCGCAAGAAGGTCTGTTCCAGTTCCCGACCGTGATCGGTGGCGTAGTGCTGGCTGTGAATATCCCGGGCCTGAAATCCGGCGAGCTGGTGCTGGACGGTAAAACGCTGGGTGACATCTACCTCGGTAAAATTAAGAAGTGGGATGATGAAGCCATCACCAAACTGAACCCGGGTCTGAAGCTGCCTTCACAGAATATCGCCGTTGTGCGTCGCGCTGACGGTTCCGGTACTTCCTTCGTTTTCACCAGCTACCTGGCAAAAGTAAACGAAGAGTGGAAATCTAAAATTGGTTCCGGCTCTACCGTGAACTGGCCGACCGGTCTGGGCGGTAAAGGTAACGACGGTATCGCTGCGTTCGTACAGCGTCTGCCGGGTTCTATCGGCTACGTTGAGTACGCTTATGCTAAGCAGAACAACCTGGCGTACACCAAGCTGGTCTCTGCTGATGGCAAACCGGTAAGCCCGACAGAAGAGAGCTTTGCTAACGCCGCAAAAGGCGCTGACTGGAGCAAAACCTTCGCTCAGGATCTGACTAACCAGAAAGGTGACGACGCGTGGCCAATCACCTCCACCACCTTCATCCTGGTCCATAAAGAGTCGAAGAAACCAGAGCAGAGCGCAGAAGTGCTGAAGTTCTTCGACTGGGCGTACAAAAATGGCGGCAAACAGGCTAACGACCTGGATTACGCCAGCCTGCCGGACAGCGTGGTTGAGCAGGTTCGTGCTGCATGGAAGACCAACGTGAAAGACAGCAGCGGTAAAGCGCTGTACTAATAGAATATCTTTAACGAGTTGGCGGATGGCGCTACGCTTATCCGCCCTACGGTTTCGACTGTAGGCCCGCTTTGTAGGCCGGATAAGCGTAGCGCCATCCGGCATGGGCAACTTCGTAAACGCGTTTAACTTAAAGAGTGATTTATGGCTGCAACCAAGCCTGCTTTTAACCCACCGGGTAAAAAGGGTGACATGATCTTCAGCGCGCTGGTAAGACTGGCTGCGCTGATTGTGCTATTGATGTTGGGTGGCATTATTGTCTCTCTGGTTATCTCCTCCTGGCCAAGCATTCAGAAATTTGGTTTCTCCTTTCTGTGGACCAAAGACTGGGATGCGCCGAACGATATCTACGGTGCTTTAGTACCGATTTACGGTACGCTGGTTACCTCACTTATTGCACTGCTGATTGCCGTTCCGGTGAGTTTCGGCATTGCGCTGTTCCTGACTGAACTTGCACCTGGCTGGCTGCGTCGCCCGCTGGGCATCGCTATTGAACTGCTGGCGGCAATTCCGAGTATCGTGTACGGCATGTGGGGGCTGTTTATCTTTGCCCCGCTGTTTGCGACTTATTTCCAGGAGCCGGTCGGAAACATCCTTTCCAACATTCCGTTTGTTGGCGCACTGTTCTCCGGCCCAGCTTTTGGTATCGGTATTCTGGCGGCTGGCGTGATCCTCGCCATAATGATCATCCCGTACATTGCGGCGGTTATGCGTGATGTGTTCGAACAAACGCCGGTACTGATGAAAGAGTCGGCCTACGGCATCGGCTGTACCACCTGGGAAGTTATCTGGCGTATCGTCCTGCCGTTCACCAAAAATGGCGTGATCGGCGGCGTGATGCTGGGTCTGGGGCGTGCGCTGGGTGAAACCATGGCGGTGACCTTTATCATCGGTAACACCTACCAGCTCGACAGTGCCTCGCTGTACATGCCGGGCAACAGTATTACCTCTGCGCTGGCGAATGAATTTGCCGAAGCGGAATCTGGGCTGCACGTTGCAGCGTTGATGGAGCTGGGTCTGATTCTGTTTGTGATCACCTTCATCGTGCTGGCTGCGTCTAAGTTCATGATCATGCGCCTTGCGAAGAACGAGGGGGCACGCTAATGGCTACGCTTGAAATGCAAAACACCGCTCAGCTTGCGGAATCCCGCCGTAAAATGCAGGCGCGTCGTCGTCTGAAAAACCGCATCGCGCTGACGCTCTCTATGGCGACCATGGCGTTCGGTCTGTTCTGGCTCATTTGGATCCTGATGTCCACGATCACCCGCGGTATTGACGGTATGTCGCTGGCGCTGTTCACCGAAATGACGCCGCCGCCGAATACGGCGGGCGGTGGTTTGGCGAACGCCCTGGCCGGTAGCGGTCTGTTGATTCTGTGGGCGACCGTGTTTGGTACCCCGCTCGGTATTATGGCGGGTATCTACCTGGCGGAGTATGGGCGTAAGTCCTGGCTGGCTGAGGTCATCCGATTTATCAATGACATCCTGCTTTCTGCGCCATCTATCGTGGTCGGTCTGTTCGTTTACACCATCGTGGTAGCAAAAATGGAGCATTTCTCCGGCTGGGCGGGCGTGATCGCGCTGGCGCTGCTGCAGGTGCCTATTGTTATTCGTACCACAGAGAACATGCTCAAGCTGGTGCCAGATAGTCTGCGTGAAGCCGCCTATGCACTGGGTACGCCGAAATGGAAGATGATTTCTGCGATCACCCTGAAGGCATCTGTCTCGGGGATCATTACAGGTGTTCTGTTAGCAATTGCTCGTATCGCAGGTGAAACGGCTCCGCTGCTGTTTACGTCGCTCTCCAACCAGTTCTGGAGCACCGACATGATGCAGCCTATCGCCAACCTGCCGGTCACTATCTTTAAGTTTGCGATGAGCCCGTTTGCTGAGTGGCAGCAACTGGCCTGGGCCGGGGTACTGATTATTACCCTGTGCGTACTGCTGCTGAACATTCTGGCGCGCGTCATTTTCGCGAAGAAGAAACACGGTTAATTTTTACGGCGTGGCTGATGCGGCGCCGGATGAGGAAAAGATTGAAATGAGTATGGTTGATACTGCCCCAGGTAAAATTCAGGTTCGTGATTTGAACTTCTACTATGGCAAATTCCATGCCCTGAAGAACATCAACCTGGATATCGCGAAAAACCAGGTAACGGCGTTTATCGGGCCTTCTGGCTGTGGTAAATCGACGCTGCTGCGTACGTTCAACAAAATGTTTGAACTGTACCCGGAGCAGCGTGCGGAAGGTGAAATTCTGCTGGATGGCGACAATATTCTCACCAATACCCAGGATATCGCTCTGCTGCGTGCCAAAGTGGGCATGGTATTCCAGAAGCCCACGCCGTTCCCGATGTCCATCTACGACAACATCGCTTTTGGCGTACGTCTGTTTGAGAAACTCTCGCGTGCGGATATGGACGAACGCGTGCAGTGGGCATTGACCAAGGCCGCATTGTGGAATGAAACCAAAGATAAATTACACCAGAGCGGGTACTCTCTCTCGGGTGGTCAGCAGCAGCGACTGTGTATTGCGCGTGGCATCGCCATTCGCCCGGAAGTGCTTCTGCTTGATGAGCCATGTTCAGCGCTCGACCCTATTTCTACCGGGCGTATCGAAGAGCTGATCACTGAGCTGAAAGAGGATTACACCGTCGTTATCGTTACCCACAACATGCAGCAGGCTGCGCGTTGTTCCGATCACACGGCATTTATGTACCTGGGCGAGTTGATTGAATTCAGTAACACGGACGATCTGTTCACCAAGCCCGCGAAGAAACAAACTGAAGATTACATCACCGGTCGTTACGGCTGATTCAGGAGCTTGTTGTGGATAACCTTAACCTTAATAAACATATTTCCGGCCAGTTCAATGCAGAGCTGGAAAGCATCCGTACCCAGGTGATGACCATGGGCGGCATGGTCGAGCAGCAGCTTTCTGATGCAATCACGGCGATGCACAACCAGGACAGCGAGCTGGCGAAGCGCGTCATTGAAGGCGATAAGAACGTCAACATGATGGAGGTGGCGATCGACGAAGCCTGCGTGCGTATCATCGCCAAGCGTCAACCGACAGCGAGCGACCTGCGTCTGGTGATGGCGATTATCAAAACCATCGCTGAGCTGGAACGTATTGGCGACGTGGCAGATAAAATTTGCCGCACCGCGCTGGAGAAGTTCTCGCAACAGCACCAGCCGCTGCTGGTAAGTCTGGAGTCGCTGGGTCGTCACACCGTGCAGATGCTGCACGACGTGTTGGATGCGTTTGCGCGTATGGATCTCGACGAAGCGGTACGTATTTATCGCGAAGATAAGAAAGTCGACCAGGAGTATGAAGGCATCGTGCGTCAGCTGATGACTTATATGATGGAAGACCCACGTACCATTCCAAGCGTGCTGACCGCGCTGTTCTGCGCACGTTCCATCGAACGTATCGGTGACCGCTGCCAGAATATCTGCGAATACATCTTCTATTTCGTGAAGGGACAAGACTTCCGTCACGTGGGCGGCGATGAGCTGGATAAGCTGCTGGCGGGCAAAGATCCTAAAGAGTGATAAAAACGTAGAAAGTAGGCCGGATAAGCGTTAGCGCCATCCGGCAATTGCCCGGTGGCGCAAGCTTACCGGGCCTACAAAAAATTACCGGGTAATATCCCAACCCCGCGCCTTCCACAATTCCGGCAACTGTGCCAGATCGGTAAAAGTCGTGACTTTGGGATGATCGATCGGTTTGTTATGCGGATCGGCGCAGAAGTAGAACACTTCCATCCCCGCCGCAATCCCCGCCTGCGCGCCTGCGCTGGAATCATCAACCAGAATGCAGTTCTCAACATTAACGTCCATTGCTTTTGCCGCATGGAACATTAGGGCCGGATCGGGCTTCCAGCGTTGGATATCGTAGCCGCTGAACAGTAAATCAGGAAAATGGTGCAACATGCCCAGCTTACCCAGCGAATGCTGCATTTTGCTGACCGGACCGTTAGACACCACGCACATTGGCACAGCCATGCTGTCCAGCAGCGTGTTCGCACCAGCAATGACTTCCAGCTCGGTATCGAACAGACGTGCGACCTCAGCGCGGTAAACCGGTTCTAAATCGGCTTTTGCCAGTTCGACACCGTGCTCTTCGTTGATAATGTCGATGATCTCGTACAGCTTTACCCCCTTGAAGCGTTTGAAAATTTCTTCAAGATCGAGCGTAATGCCAAACGCCTGGAACATGCTGACATACGCGCGAGAACAAATCACTTCACTGTCGACAAGGGTACCGTCACAGTCAAAAAATACGGCTTCTATCTGGGACATGTCATTTCCGTTTTAACAAGTTTAACGTTTTCGTAATGCATTATTGGGCGACGCAATCGTTGCCGTATAAGCAAAATCAATGAAAAAAGTTGCTCATAACCCAACCCTATTGTCGCATTTTGGTATAGGATAGCGACGAATTTTCCCTCCTTGTTCGGAAATTGATAATGAGTCAACAACACACAACCCAGGCTTCTGGCCAGGGGATGCTGGAACGCGTGTTCAAACTGCGCGAACATGGCACGACGGCACGGACCGAAGTGATCGCCGGTTTAACCACCTTCCTGACGATGGTGTATATCGTTTTTGTTAACCCGCAAATTCTTGGCGTGGCTGGCATGGATACCAGCGCCGTCTTTGTTACCACCTGCCTTATTGCTGCCTTTGGTAGCATCCTGATGGGGCTATTTGCTAACCTGCCGGTCGCACTTGCGCCTGCTATGGGCCTGAACGCATTTTTCGCTTTCGTGGTCGTCGGCGCGATGGGCCTGTCATGGCAGATCGGTATGGGTGCTATCTTCTGGGGCGCGGTAGGTCTGCTGCTGCTGACCATTTTCCGCGTACGTTACTGGATGATTGCTAATATCCCAGTTAGTCTGCGAGTGGGGATCACCAGCGGTATCGGTCTGTTCATCGGCATGATGGGGCTGAAAAACGCAGGTGTTATCGTCGCCAACAAAGACACGCTGGTGTCTATCGGTAACCTGACGTCCCACAGCGTACTGCTCGGTATTCTGGGCTTCTTTATCATCGCGATTCTGGCGTCACGTAACATTCATGCGGCGGTGCTGATTTCCATCATTGTAACCACGCTGCTGGGCTGGATGCTGGGCGATGTCCATTACAACGGTATCGTTTCTGCACCGCCGAGCGTGATGTCCGTTATCGGACATGTCGATCTGGCCGGTTCGTTTAACATTGGCCTGGCGGGTGTGATTTTCTCGTTCATGCTGGTCAACCTGTTTGACTCCTCCGGTACGCTGATTGGCGTGACGGATAAAGCCGGTCTGGCGGACGCGAAGGGCAAGTTCCCACGCATGAAGCAGGCGCTGTATGTGGATAGCGTGTCGTCGGTTACCGGGGCGTTTATCGGGACCTCTTCCGTTACCGCCTATATTGAATCCTCTTCCGGGGTGTCGGTTGGTGGCCGTACCGGCCTGACGGCAGTCGTCGTTGGCCTGCTGTTCCTGCTGGTTATCTTCCTGTCGCCGCTGGCGGGTATGGTACCGGGCTATGCAGCAGCAGGTGCGCTGATTTATGTTGGTGTCCTGATGACATCAAGCCTGTCACGCGTGAAGTGGGATGATCTGACTGAAGCGGTTCCGGCGTTTATTACCGCTGTGATGATGCCGTTTAGCTTCTCAATTACCGAAGGTATTGCGCTGGGCTTTATCTCTTACTGCGTGATGAAAATCGGTACTGGACGTTTCCGCGATCTCAGCCCGTGCGTCATCGTTGTCGCGCTGCTGTTTGTACTGAAGATTGTGTTTATCGACGCGCACTAAAATATCGGTCTGGACAACTGCCCGCCAGGCATCGTTGCTGGCGGGCGTTTTCTTTTAGGCTTTCACGCGTTGGATGTAGTCGCCAAATGCGGTCAACTGGCCGGTCAGATGGTCCAGCGTGCTTTGGTCAATCACTTCACCCGTCTGCGGATCCACCTTGTTTTGAATGACCCCGCCCATAAATTCCGGCTTGTTCATTACCATGGCGTCGAGGAACACCAGGATTTGACGCAGATGGTACTGGCAGCGCGCGCCGCCAATGGCACCCATGGAGCTGGTCTGGATCAGCACCGGTTTGCCGGATAATGGCTGATCGGGCAGGCGAGACAGCCAGTCGATGGCGTTCTTCAGTCCGCCCGGAACAGAATAGTTATATTCAGGTGTGACGATGACGACACCGTCAGCCTTTCTGATTTGCTCAGCCAGTGCTTCTACGCTGGCCGGAAAACCTTCTTCCTGCTGGAGATCGGCATCGTACAGTGGGATATCACCAATCGACGGTAACGCGCTCACTTCCATTCCTGCGGGAGCAATCTTGGGCAGTGTACGGGCAACCATTCCATTAAACGAACCTTTGCGCAGACTTCCCAGTAACGTAACAACATTCAATGTTTCAGACATGGTGACTCCTGTTTCATCATGAAGGTTAAATCAAAGCGTATGGCTTTTCGCTGCGCATAATTGAGAGAACCGGATCAGACGACCCGTTGGCTCATTGGCGCGAGTCTGGATATCAGGCAAACTTTTCCAGTCCTGCTGACCATCAAACTCCCAAACCTTGAGTTTTTCAATGGTTGGCGTAACCGCAACCGACCACACCAGCACATCTTCCGCGTCGCAAATGGCTTCAATCTGCGCAACATGGGCACATTTCAGGCGTCCTGCGCCGGGTAAAAGCTGGAGTTCGCGCGGATCGTCATTGCATACATCGCCAGTGAGTTTGAGTACGCTCTGGCGCAATGTAATGAGCTGCGCGCGCGCTTCATTGGGGTCGTTTTGATTATTGATCCACAGGTTTTCGTTACTGGAGAAGCGCCACGTTTCCGCTGAATTTGGATTGTTAAACCCGCGGATTGCCCGCTGAAGTTCCATATCCAGGCCGCACGTTCCTTCAGTCGTTAGCACAACGCCGACGATATTTCCGGCATAAGAGATCGAAAATCCCGGTAGATTCTTATCGCGAAAAACGGGCTTACCTTTCGCCTCAGTAACAATCTCAGGCAATGTGCTGGTGCCGTAAAGCATGAACATCAGTTCGGCGAGAAGACTTCGGGAGGCCAGGAAGCGTGTTCGGCGGTGGGCGGGTAGATCTCTTGCTTCAATGTGACATGGAGTAGGGAGACGAACTGAAACCAGGTGTCCCTCCGTAAGAATCCCTCTGGCAAAATGTGTCGCCATTTTTCGCTCCGTGATTAATGGTCCGTGATTATCACCAGAGTAACATTTACACGGCTTCCGGGCAGGCTTTGCTGCCCAAAAAATAAGCGGAAATGGGATACATTACGCGATATTTACATTTCTGTTGCCAGAATGGTCGATTTAGAAACACCAAAATGACGGATCGTCAGGATATATCGCGATAAAGCGCCTTGATCGTGTCTTTTAGCCAGACGATCTTAGGATTGTGGCTGTTGCGTTTATGCCAAAGAAGAGTGAACGGTACGCGCATTTTTTCCAGTTGCGCCGTATCAAATGGCATCGGCCGCGCAACGAGTGGAAGCTGATGGAGTTGGTTATAACGCTGGCAATAAACCGGTGCGGTGGCAATCAGCGCGTGATCTGGCTGCGCTGCCATAAACAGCGATTGCTCAAAACCAGGCAGACATAACGCGATATTGCGTGCGCGCCCCATTTCTTGCAGGACTTCATCCAGCGCCCAGGTATCGCTTTGCTCCCAGCTAATGCTGATGTGCGGATAGCGCAGAAAGGTGTCCAGATTCCACTCTTCCTGCAGTGCGGGATGATCTTCACGTAGCCAGACGCAGGGCAGATCGGAAAACAGCACTTCATGGTCGATCGACAATGGCAACAAACTCAGCAGTTCGCGCGAACGCGGATGACTTTCGCGCCCGGTGAAGCCAATATCCACTTCACCGCGAATAATGGCATCCAGCGAATCATAGTCCCAGTTGCGTATTTTGATCGTCGCCTGAGGATAGCGCTGGTAAATCTGCCGGGAGAGCGCGTTGAACATGATCATCACCAGCGGCGTTTCGGCCACCAGATCAAACTTCAGCCCGCGCGGCGATTCATGGTGCGGTTTATCGAGCAGCTGATTGCCCATCTGCATCCATTCAGCCAGGCTCTGCTCCATGCTGACCATCAGCGGCGTCGGCGATAGCCCCAGCGGGGTGTTCACAAACAAGGGATCGTCAAACCAGGCCCGCAGCTTCGACAGCGACTTACTGACCGCCGACGGTGTGACGTTCATCCGTTTAGCGGTTTTAGTGACGCTGCGTTCCTGCATCAACAGCTGCAGGCAGAGCAATAAATTAAGATCGAGACTGCTGAGGGATTTCTTCATGAGTTGGCGCGGACCGGTTAGGTGCAACAGTGATAATCAGCATGATACTCACTATGCTACAGCCAATCAGAATCCCGATCAGCATATTCAGCGCATCAAGGCCAAGAACAGCCGCCAGCCAAATCCACAGCGAGGAACCGCAAACCTGTGCAATACCTAATGCCGAGCTGGCGACGCCCGCGCGCAGCGAGAACGGTCCCAGCGCCTGGCTCATCGCAACACCGAAACCGACCGAGAATCCGGCGCAGATTAAGGTTAACCCGAACAACGTTACCGCGTGTGAAGTAGCAAGGGTTAACACCACGCCAGCACACAGAAACAGCACCTGCGAGGTCAGCATCATAACGCGAGGTTTAAACACGCTCAGAGCAAATGGCGTAGAGAAAGAGACCGCCATACTGATGCCAGCGGTCATGGCCATGGTAGTGGCGTACTCGCCGCGGTCGAAGCCCATCACTTCCATCAGCAGCACCGGAGACGTATTCACAAAGGTCAGGATCACCGACACGCTGAGGGTGGTAATGGCCAGACGGCTTAAGAAAAAGCGGTTTACCAGTGGTTCGGTTGTGTGGTTCTTTTCCATCGTCGCCATAAGCGTTGCTGGGCGCGATTCTCGCAGGACAAACACCGACAGCAGGCAAACAGCCACACCCATTCCCATCATCGTGTAGAACAGGCTCTGCCACGGGTATTTGAGCATGATCAGATGCCCCATCACCGGAGCCAGCACCGGCACGATACAGGTAATACCGTTCAACAACGACAGTACCTTCGCCCGGCGACGATCGTCGAGCGTATCGCGCAGAATAGCGAAAGCCACCACATAACAGCAGCCGGCGCCCACACCCTGAATAAAGCGGCCTACCAGGAACGGCGTACCGCTCTCGGCAAATGAACACAGCGCAGAGGCGAAAATAAAAATGAGTGCACCGACAATAGCGACTGGTTTACGTCCTGACTGGTCGGCAACTTTTCCGGCGAAAAGCATCGCCGTCGCCATTCCTGCCAGATAAACCGAAAACGCGATATGCAGTTGCGCCTCGCTGGCCTGTAAATCGGCCGCAATACGGGGCAGCCCCACCAGATACATATCAATACCGGCAGGATAAAGAAGAACCAGGGCGAAACTGCAGATTAGAAAGCGTGTCATAGCGACCTCATGAGAAATGTGGCGCTAAGCATACGGTCAGAGAGTCAACTGCACGAGTTGCCATTTGGACAACAGTGATTTCCGCATGGGAAATTGTTGTTGCCGGATGGCGGTGTAAACGCCTTATCCGGCCTACAGGGCCTGTAGGCCCGGCAAGCATCGCGCCACCGGGCAACACAACGTTACTTACCAATACAGAAGCTGGAGAAAATTCGTCCCAGCAGATCGTCGGAGGTAAATTCCCCGGTGATCTCACTGAGGTTCTGCTGCGCCAGGCGTAGCTCCTCAGCCAGCAATTCTCCGGCCCATGCGCCGAGCAGTTGGGCTTTACCCTGCTCGAGATGCTCTGCAGCTTCTGTCAGCGCCTGCAGGTGACGACGACGCGCCAGGAAGCCGCCTTCCATATTGGTTTCAAAGCCCATACTCTGTTTGAGATGGTTACGCAGTACGTCAACGCCTTCACCGGTACGTGCGGAGAGACGAACCAGTGAGTGGCCATTTACTTCGCTAAGGCCCAGCGTCTCACCGGTAATATCCGCTTTGTTACGTACCACTGTAATTGGCAGTTTGGCTGGCAGACGGGCAATAAAGTCTGGCCAGATGTCAGCCGGGTCCACGGCATCGGTGGTGGTGCCATCCACCATAAACAGCACACGGTCGGCTTGTTCGATTTCCTGCCAGGCACGTTCGATACCAATGCGTTCAACTTCATCGCTGGCATCGCGCAAACCGGCGGTGTCGATGATGTGCAGCGGCATACCGTCGATATGAATATGCTCACGCAGTACGTCGCGAGTTGTCCCCGCAATGTCGGTCACAATAGCCGCCTCACGGCCTGCCAGCGCGTTCAGCAGGCTCGATTTCCCGGCGTTAGGGCGACCGGCAATGACTACCTTCATCCCTTCGCGCAGCAGGCTACCCTGACGCGCTTCGGCACGTACGGCATCAAGATCGCTGATAACGTTATTGAGCTGCGCTTCAATCTTGCCGTCAGACAGGAAGTCGATTTCTTCATCCGGGAAGTCGATCGCCGCTTCCACATAGATGCGCAGGTGAGTGAGCGCTTCCACAAGATGATTTACCCGTGCGGAAAATGCACCCTGCAACGAGTTCAGCGCCGAGCGAGCGGCTTGCTCCGAGCTGGCATCGATCAGGTCGGCAATCGCCTCTGCCTGGGCTAAATCGAGCTTATCATTGAGAAACGCGCGCTCGGAGAATTCACCCGGTCTGGCAATGCGCAGCCCGGGAATGGTCAGAATACGTTTGAGCAGCAGGTCAAGAATCACCGGACCTCCGTGACCCTGAAGCTCTAAAACGTCTTCGCCGGTAAAGGAGTTCGGGCCGGGGAACCACAGGGCAATCCCCTGATCCAGCGTGCTGCCATCCGCGTCTTTAAACGGCAGATAATCGGCATAACGCGGTTTGGGTAGTTTCCCCAGTACGGTTTCTGCGACCTCACGCGCCTTCAGGCCGGAGATACGCAGGATACCCACGCCACCACGTCCCGGTGGGGTGGCCTGAGCGACGATGGTGTCGTTATGGCTCATGGTTTGTCTCTTCTTAATGCAATAAAAAAGGCGGTCTAATGACCGCCCTTTACTTTATGTTCCGTTTGCCGGATGGCGGCTTCGCCTAATCCGGCCTACACCGAATCAGGAGTTTTTCTTCTCGCGGCTATGCAGGCCACGCTTCTCCAGACCACGGTAAATCAGCTGCTGCTGAATAATGGTTACCAGGTTGCTGACGATATAGTACAGCACCAGACCTGACGGGAACCACAGGAAGAACACGGTGAAGATGACCGGCATAAAGGTCATGATCTTCTGCTGCATCGGGTCGGTTACAGTGGTCGGAGACATCTTCTGAATGAAGAACATCGTCACGCCCATCAGAATCGGCAGAATGTAGTACGGGTCCTGTGCAGACAAGTCATGGATCCACAGAGCGAACGGTGCATGACGCAGTTCAATGGAGCCCATCAGCATGTAGTACAACGCCAGGAAGATTGGCATCTGGATGATCAGCGGGAAGCAGCCGCCCAGCGGGTTAACCTTCTCAGCTTTGTACAGGGCCATCATTTCCTGGCTCTGACGCTGTTTGTCATCGCCCAGACGCTCACGCATTGCCTGAATCTTCGGCTGCAGCATACGCATCTTCGCCATGGAGGTGTACTGCGCTTTGGTCAGCGGGTACATGATGCCACGAACGATAAAGGTGATAACGATGATGGAGAAGCCCCAGTTACCCAGGAAGCTATGGATCCATTTCAGCAGTTTAAACAGCGGCTGAGAAATGAACCACAACCAGCCGTAATCCACGGTCAGATCCAGGTGCGGTGCAACGGCCGCCATTTTATCCTGAATTTCCGGGCCGACCCACAGGGTACTGGTCATCGCGCCAGTCTGGCCAGGCTGTACCAGTACCGGCTGTGACTTATAGCCGATAGCGGCAATGCCGTTACCCAGGTTAGCGGTATAGAAGTTGTTGGTGCCGTCGTTACGCGGAACCCATGCCGTTGCGAAATACTGTTGCAGCATTGCGACCCAGCCGTCTTTAGCATTGACGTTCAGGTTTTCGTTTTCAGCAATGGTGTCGAATTTGTATTTCTCATACTTCTCATCCGGCGTGGAGTACGCCGCGCCGCGGAAGGTGTGCAGTGCAAAGTTGCTGCTTCCGGTATCGCGATGAGATGGCAGATTGATGGATTGCTTCAGCTGACCAAAGGTGGAGACTTCCAGCGGTTTTTCGCCGGCGTTCTGCACGCTGTAGTTAACGTTGACAGCATATTCACCACGCTTGAGTACAAACGTTTTAGTGAATGTGTTACCCGCTGCGTCAGTATAGGTCATCGGGATCTGCAGTTCATTCTGACCGTCAGCCAGTACAAACGCGTCTTTTTCGACGTTGTACAGCGGACGCGGGCCGTTAGCCGGGTTATCCGGGCCGTCACGACCTGTCAGGCCACTCTGTGCCTGATAGATGAACTGTGGCGTGGTTTCCAGTAACTGGAACGGTTCGGTAGAACCGAGTTCTTTCGGGTAAGCTGGCAGTGAAGCCTGTTCCACATCACCACCACGGGTGTTGATGGTCAGATCAAGCACGTCAGTTTTAACCGTAATCAGTTTCCCCTGGCCACTGGCCGGTACGCCCTGGTCTGCGGCGCTACCCGCTGCGGTGGTCGTTGTCTGCGTGGTCTGTTGGGCCTGAGGTTGCGGGTTTTTATCCTGCTCCCAGGCTTGCCAGATCATGAAAGACACGAACAGCAAAGCGATGACTAAAAGATTGCGTTGCGAATCCATCGTTAGTGTTCTCTGGTATCAAATGGTCCGGGCGGGACGGGATCGTCACCACCAGGGTGTAAAGGGTGGCATTTTAATACGCGTTTCACCGTCAACCAACTGCCTTTTATCACTCCAAACCTGCGCAATGCCTCAATTCCGTAGCTCGAACAGGTTGGAGTGAAACGGCAATGCGGCCCAAGCAGCGGACTGATCAGGCGTTGATAGACCCGAATAAGGGCTATCAGGACCCGCGAGCCAGGCGACAATGGCGACGCCATAATTTTTCCAACGCTTCCGAGAGAGCACGGTTATCGAGGTCAGCAACCCCTTTTTTCGCCACCACCACGAAATCCATTGCTGGAAGGTCGTGCTGACGTAAACGGAAGCTTTCACGCGTCAGACGTTTAATCCGATTGCGTTCATGCGCACGTTTAACATTTTTCTTGGCGACTGTAAGACCGATACGGGGATGCCCCAGCGAATTCAGGCGGCCGAGGATGGTGATTTGCGGCGTGCCAGCCCGTTGTGGCTGCTGGAAGACGAATGTGAAATGAGTGGGAGTTAACAAACGTAACTCCCTGGGAAATGCGAGCTTAACCACTCAGGGGCTAGCTTTTATTACTTAGAAACGGTCAGACGAGAACGGCCTTTAGCACGACGACGTGCCAGAACCTGACGACCATTTTTATTAGCCATACGAGCACGGAAGCCGTGAGAACGGTTGCGCTTCAGTACAGACGGTTGAAAAGTGCGTTTCATGGCGATTTCTACCTAAACTTGAATAAATTCACTGACTTTTGCGTATACCCGAACGAATTTCGAACGACTTACGCCACAGTGTGGGTGATTAAAGAGGCCGGATTGTAATAATTGTACACTCCGGAGTCAATTCTCTTTCCTTATTTCCCGCTTTTTTCCGCATGGTTTCGCGTAAAAAACAGGCAGCGTTGACGCCGTAAGGCGACCGTTACTCGCTGGGGGTAAGAATTATACGGGCTGGTGGATAAAGCGCAAGGATCGCTCGGGATCTTTATTAGATCGTTTAAGCAGTAAAGCATCTTTACTCATTAATTTTTTCAATATGCGCGCTAAAACCTGCAGCACTTCTCCAGGATCGTTTACACTTAGCCGATTCTGGATCATCCTGTGGATAAATCGGGAAGAATCTGTGAGAAACAGAAGATCTCTTTCTCAGTTTACGCTATGATCCGCGGTCCTGATCGTTTCAATGGATCCTGATCGGGTAAAAATTGCAGATAGCAATTCGCACGTCACCCTTTGCATAGGGTCTTGTCGGTGTGCGTCAACAATCATGAATGTTTCAGCCTTTGTCATTTATCGACTTTTGTTCGAGTGGAGTCCGCC